>NZ_CP026802.1:0-4975028 GCF_002950395.1 Shigella sonnei | reverse complement strand
TAATGCCAGTCAGTTAAGCAACTGACTGGCTCTTTTTCGGGGCTGTGGGGTATTTCCAGGGCCTCTCCTTTACCACTCTCGGGAAGGCCCTTTCCCTTCTCGTCGGTAATTTCACAAGTTGTCCCATACTTGCAAGATCGCGCATCAGCTCCGGTATACGTCCCGGTGAAGCGCCCTGCAATGTCATCAGCATTCTCATCACCATTCCGCATGATTCTGAGAAACTCAGTTGATTCGGCCAGTAACCTTTCAGATGTTCCGCCATTTTAATCATCTGATATCTCACCAGATTATAAGCCAGTAAGACACCCCACAGCTCTTGCTCCACAAGCTCCGGCTTTTTACTTCTCAGCGTCAGCCTGCTCAGTTGCATCGTCTGTTTTATCTCCCTGTATCCCAGTTCGATTTCCCAGCGATGACTGTACAGATCCGCCATTTCTCCTCCGGGGAAGCGCATGGCGTCCGTCATCGACGTCAGCAGATGGCAGACTTTTCCTTTGCGCGTCACGGTCAGCAGGCGGGCTGTCACTTCATTTCCCAGTCCCGGCCACTTTTTTCGTGCCTGCGGGCTGGTTTTCAGCTTCACCAGATGATCGCCTTTACCCAGTTTTCTGAGCTCTTCATATTGCGCTCCCTTTCTGAGAGGTATCATCCAGTGGCGGTGTTCTCCCGCCAGGCTCCAGGCATTTAACAGTCCCAGTGAGTAATAACCTTTATCCATTAACGTCAGAGTGTTATCGCCGGTTTGTTCTATAAGTTGCTCAGCAAGCTCATTTTCGCTGTTCTTCATCGTGCCGAAGGCTGCAGCCGTCAGCAGATGGCTGGTCAGTTCCATCTGGCAGACCATTTTGACCTGCGGGTAGAGCGCCGGGTTCCCGGCATGTGTCTGGCGGGGGAAGGCTGCATCGTTCTCTGGTGTATCCGGTGTGCGCCAGAACACACCATCGATGGCCAGCAGGGTCAGGCCGCACCAGTGCGGATGCGGCGTGGCGTTATGCCAGAGCTGCGCTGTTTTCGTGAACACGCGGCGGACAGCCTCACTTCCCAGGCGCTGGCGGGCCTGAATAACGGCACTGGGGGCAACGAAGGGGCGATTGCCCGGCAGCATGATGTCCAGGCGATTCACAATCTGGTGAAGAGGTTCTTTACGCTCAAGCGCCATGCCAACAATACACCAGACCATCATTTCGAGGGGAAGACGGCGCTTGCGTAGCGTTACAGTACCTGATTCGGCAAGGCAACGAGAGATGAGTTCGGGGTCGAGGTAATCCCCCAGAGAAGTCAGTGGGTTACGCAGAGAATCGTAACGGGATACCAGATCAAGAGCCTGTCCAATGTGCATAAAAAAATCCGGAAACAAGTGAGCGTTTCCGGATTCTTACACAGCCACTGGATCGGTCAACTGATCCTTAACTGATCGGCATTACACCACCGGGACGCGGATTCAT
This sequence comes from Shigella sonnei, assembly GCF_002950395.1. NCBI lineage: Bacteria > Pseudomonadati > Pseudomonadota > Gammaproteobacteria > Enterobacterales > Enterobacteriaceae > Shigella > Shigella sonnei. Next base: position 4,973,580 of record NZ_CP026802.1, on the reverse strand, counting down.
ATCTTCCAGGTCGCGGCAGTCATTGGAAGAGTAAATTCCCCAGTTGATCCCGGTGGCGTAGGCTTCAAAACGGGACTTCATATCCCCGCGCAGTAACGCCCCGGCGTTAAATTTGGCGTAATAAACGCCCTGCTTACTTTTTCGTACCAGTCCGGTGTTGATCCGCTGTTCGATGCGGGTCAGATACGGCACCAGTGAATAGTTGATAAATCCCAGCCCCAGCTCTTCGATATTGTTGAAGGTGGCGCGATCGGTGTTCTGCACCATGTGCAACGGCACCCGGAACAGACGACAGATTTCTTCCAGCTGAAACTTGCGGGTTTCCAGGAACTGACTGTCCTCGGCGTTCAGCGCCATCGACTTCCAGTCCAGCCCCATTTCCAGAATCATCGGGCGGTGAGCATTGCCAAGCCCCGTGTGACACTCCTCAAAATCTTTCTTCAGACGCTCGTAAGCATCCGGCGTGAGCTTTTGTTCCGTACGCAACACACCGGATGTCACCGCACCATTACTAAACAACCTGGCACCGTGCTCCTCGGTTGCCGCTGCCAGTGAAATGGCCTCACGCGCATACGCAATGGGATTCAGCCCGACAAGTCCATCCAGCGTCAGGGTGCGCACATGCCAGATTTCATTCTGGGTCAACACATCCACGGAACCATCCGGAAACGTCACCTGATAAACCGGCTGCCACTGGCTGTTCAGCTTCGGTTCCACACAGCCCGGATCTATCGGAAGAAGCTCCACCACTTCTCCCAGTGCCTTTACCTTGTAGGCGTAAAAATTCCCCGTAGACACAGGCAGACAATAACCAGCTCCCAGAATTCCTGCGGTGTCATGTAGCCATTAGGTTTTGCCGAAACCAACTTATGCAGTCGTTCATCCACCGCCCGTGTTTTCAGGGTACCGCTGATTTTGTAGAGACTGCAGGGCAGCATACCAACAGACTCTGCCAGCACCCTGACGCAAGAATAGACCGCCGTCAGGCGCATGGCCCGCTGGCTACTGATCCGCTTTCCGGTATAGGTGTCGTATGACAGCCCGATAGCATCAGCAGTTCTGCTGGCGTGGTCACCGGCACATCGCTTTTTCGTTGAAATAATCCCGAAAAGAACACTATTTACCTCCGCCGACAGACTGCCGTGTACGGTCGAGATATCGCGCCACCAGCCACGACCAGAACAGGCACAGCGCCCCGGCAACAACAAAACCCGCCGGGGGATAAATCAGCCAGGCACCATACGCCAGCAAAAGCGCACCCAGCACGCCCACCAGAGGCGCGAGAATCAGCATGATCATAATTACCTCAGTTAAAGCGAGCGGATCCCGTAGGACTCAATGTGGTCAGACAGCGTGTCTTCTTTCTCGTACAGCATGGCTCTGCCAACCGCCATAATCAGCGCAACTGCACCATCGATTTTGTTTTCCGCCTGCTCTTTGACGGGTTTCACCACATCATCGTTACCCGGCATGTTTTTGCCGACCACGTTGCCGATACACCAGGTCATGATGGGATTGCCGTCATGATGAAAACGTCCCGATTCAATCGCTGCTTCCAGCTCTTTCATCGGATCGGACATATTGGTGAAGTTCTGGACGATAGTGACGGGATTCAGGTCTTCATCAGCAAGGTCATGTGACAACCCGGTCGCCCCGAAGGGGTCGATGGGTGACTCACTGACCGGGCTGATTTTGTTCGCCGCTTTGGCCTCCTCGAGGATGTAGCGATAATCCACCTCCGCACCATCGGTAACGGTCAGAACGCCCATTTCCACCCATTTCTGAAAGCGTTCGGCTGTCCGTCGATCTTCATTTTTCTCGACGCTGTACACCGTGTCATACGGTACCCAGAAACGCGGGGCCACACTGTAGTAATGCGTTTTACCGTCAATCTCGCGGGTATAAAGTCGCGCCATGCTGTTCATATCCAGCTTACGCGCCAGGTCAAAGGCCAGAATGCACGGCTGCCCCTCGAACTGCTCAAGGGTCAGTGATTTATCCTCGCAGCTCTGCCAGCTCACCAAGTTGAAATACGCCGAACGCGCCGACACCCAGATATTGAGGTGTTTTGTTTTAAAGACGTTTGCCAGACGGGCGTTATTTTTCGCACGCTGCTGCTGACTTAACAAAAATTCGCGATAAACCGACACGCCAATATTTGGATTGGCTTTTTCCAGCACCTGCGGGCCGGTCCAGTCGTCACCTTCATCAACGGTATAGATGATCCCGAACAGTTCATCGTTAGGCACCGAGCCGTTGAGCATCTCGATGACTTCCCGCCGCTTGTCGTAGCACGGCCCCTCAATGTTGTACCCGGCGGTGGTGATGGCCCACATCAGTGGCTGACGTCGCGCCCCCATCCCGGTAAGCATTGTGGTATAAAGCGCATCGGTGGCATGCTCGTGATATTCATCAACCACGGCACAGTGGGGTGATGAACCATCACCTGGGTTGCCGATCAGCGGTTCAAACCGCGCGCCATCCTCCGGACGGTTCATGTTTGAGGCGTTAACCTCAATCCCGAACGCTTCCGTCAGCATGGGTGTGCGTTTACACATCAGTCGCGCCGGGCGAAAGACTTCCCACGCCTGTTTCTCTGTCGTGGCACCGGAATACACTTCCGCGCCAAACTCGTTATCACAGGCAAAACAATACAGGGCAACACCGGCAGAGATTGCTGATTTGCCGTTCTTACGGGGGATTTCGGTGTACACCTCCCGGAAGCGGCGCAACCGGGTGCCTTTATTGACCCAGCCAAACGCACAGCAGATCACAAATAGCTGCCACGGCTCCAGCGTGATGGGCATCCGTTTGAATGCCCACTCCCCCTTGGTGTGCGGCAACAGCTGAATAAATTTCGCGGCCCGTTCAGCCAGGTCCTTGTCGAAGCGGTAACGAAACGACTTACTTTTTTCCGCCATCAGGTCATCAAGATGGCGCTGGCAGGCCTGAATCACAAACTGGCAGGCAACAATCTTTCCGCGCACGACATCCCGGGCATACTGATTTGCAGCATTTACGTTGGGGTAAGATTTCCGGCTCATGATTCGATAATTTTCAGAAACGGGTTAGTGGCTTTCTTCTGCCCCGCCAGGCCAATCAGACGCTGGCGGCTGCTGGGGTCGAGTCCGAGCATTGCCCCCGTGCTGCTCATCTCGGACTCCTGTTCTTTTTTGGCGGTCAGCTCCGGATTTTTGACCCTGCCGCCCATTGCACCGGTGATGGTGTTGCCCTGTATGGCAATATTTTTCACGGCACGTCGCCAGAACTCATAGGCCACGCACCACCGCTCAAGTACCGCCAGGTCAGTCACGCACAGCAGGCCCTGACCGCAGAGTTCTTTGGTTGTCAGTTGCCACATGATCGTGGCGAGAGGGAGATCTTCTTCAGCGAACCACTCTGGTGGCTCAACACCTTTGATGGGCGTAAAAACAGGTTCATCTTTGTTCAGGGCTCGCTTGCCGGGGTTTCCGGCCAGCGCCTTGCGCGCCGTTGGCTTGGGGCGACGCCCGGAACGCCCCGCCGTTCCAGCCATATGCGGCACTCCTGGTTAAATTTCATTTTTCGCGGGTATAAAAAAACGATGGGGCGGGCAGTCCGGAAGACGTCAGGTCACAGGGATTTGCCCCGCCCCTCCCTACAAGTGAGAATAATTATCACCGGATTCGTTCGCGCGCTGTTTTCGCTTTATGGCAGGGCCAGCACAGACTCTGCAGGTTGCTGTCTGCGTCTGTTCCGCCATGCGCTTTCGGGATGATGTGGTCGACGGTTTTCGCCTCGCTCACCACACCGACACGCAGACACAACTGACACAGACCTTTATCGCGCTTCAGAATACGGGCACGAATCACCGTCCATTTTGAGCCATAGCCACGCTGGTGGCGGCTCAGTCCGCGCTGGTGCTGCACCCAGCCTTCACCGCGATGTTTATCGCAGTAACCCGAACTGTCTGTGGTTGTACCTGCACATCCACGCTTACGGCAGGCACGTGGGATTAGTGATGGCATAAATACCTCATACCCTGCGAAATGTTTACCACGATAAAAAGGCTACTTAATGCACTGAGTGCGGATATACTCCTGTGCCCCTTCCAGTTGCATCTGCATCGTCATCAGCCGCTCTCTGAGGGTGAAATAATCCCGTTCAGCGGTGTCTGCCAGTCGGGGGCTGGTTGCATTATCCACGCCGGAGGCGGTGGTGGCTTCACGCACTGACTGACAGACTGCTTTGATGTGCAACCGACGACGACCAGCGGCAACATCAGCGCGCAGAGTTTCATTTTCAGCTTTCGCATCAGCTAACTCCTTCGTGTATTTAGCATCGAGTGCATTAACATCACGCTGTCTCTGCTGCATGTCAGTAATGGTTGCGTTCGCCAGCTTCAGTTCTCTTGCGTTTTTGTCGCGCTGCTCTTTGTAGGTAATGGCGTTATCACGGTAATGATTAACAGCCCATGACAGGCAGACGATGATGCAGATAACCAGAGCGGAGATAATCGCGGTGACTCTGCTCATTGCTGCCCCCACAAACAGACTTCACGCTCAATCTCACGACGGGTCATCAGCCCTTTCCATTGCTTACCGCCAGCATATGTCCAGCGACGTAGCTGGTCACATGCGCCTTTGATATCGCCCTGGTTTATTTTGCGAAGAAGCGTCGATGTTCTGAAATTGCCAGCGCCCACGTTGTAAACGAACGAGTAAAGAGCGCCGCGCGTTGTTTCCGGTATATCGACTTTGATGTACGGGTTAATTTGTCTGGCGACAGTGGCAAGGTCTTTATTCAGGAGGGCTTTGCATTCTGCTTCGGTATACGTTTTACCGAGCATGATGTCTTTTCCGGTGTGTCCGTGACATACAGTCCATACACCAATGATATCTTTGTATGGTATGTAGCTGACACCTTCCAGACCATCGTTACCACCTGGGCCAGTGATTAACACAGATGCTATAGCAACAGCCCCACCACCAATAGCAGCTGCAACAGCCTTGCGTAATGATGGCGACATTATTCACCTCTCGCAGCCTTACGCTTGTCTTCTCTTATTTTGAAATACAGATTTGTCAGATAAGTCAGAAGCCCCAGAAGCAGACTTCCCAGCACACCAATCGCAGCCCACTGTGATGGACTGACCTGATCCAACCACTGCAAAAACCAGTAGCCGGCACTGCCGGCGGAGGTGCCGTAGGCAATGCCTGTTGATATTTTTTCCATCTGATACATATCCCGCCCCCGACAGACCTGTGCTATCGGAAAGAAAAAAGGCCATCAGCAAAACTCTGATGGCCTGAATCACCTTTACCAATATTGTATGAAAAAACACGCACGACTAATTGACAATAATTTTCATTTCCATTAAAAAAGATCGCGTAGCATTCTTAATTCATGAGGAACTTTACCCGCCAGCAATCTGAGTAGCGAAAGCTGTTCATCCCCAATGTTTTTGCTGGCGGGTCCTTTTTTCTACGGTCCTCCTCCCCGGAGGGGGGCATTTCATTATTTTTCTAATCGTTACTGGTGAGAAGGCGGAAGAAAAAGCCAGTTCTTCGCCCCTAAATAACAGCATGATTCCAGTCCATGCAAAATCTGATTTCCAGCTCACACATACCGAGCGCTGTACAAAAAACCGCCAGCCAAGGCAGTTAAGAGTGTGTTCCCGGGGTTTGCTTAGAATATTTTGTAAGTTGTCCGAAGAGATATTTACAACACCAGAATGATGAATCATCAGTCCCCTGCCAGAGGTTCACTACGTAACCTGACCGACAATGCACCATTCTGGTGCTGAAAAAAGAGCACTGGAACTGCAACAAAACAACATCACAGAACAGGAGATGGTAAGGAGTCAGACATTCCCACACAATATTGTGTCAGTGCAAATAACAACCTTCGTCTCAAATCTCGCTGGAGCGGGCAGCGGGAATCGAACCCGCATCATCAGCTTGGAAGGCTGAGGTAATAGCCATTATACGATGCCCGCATATGGTGCCGACTACCGGAATCGAACTGGTGACCTACTGATTACAAGTCAGTTGCTCTGCCTGCTGAGCTAAGTCGGCGCTGGCCCACCACCGAGGACTCGAACCTCGCACCGTCAACTTAGAAGGTTGATGCTCTATCCGGATGAGCTAGTGGTGGTTGGTGGCCCTTGCTGGACTTGAACCAGCGACCTGGCGATTATGAGTCGCTCGCTCTGACCAACTGAGCTAAAGGGCCGGAGGCAGAATAATAACCATATGTCATCACATCTGCAAACTCATCTGACCACCAGCACGTTTAACGTCCTGTGCCGTTTTTCAGGTATAAAAAAACCCGCTCATCGGCGGGTTTAAGCTGTGTGGCGTAGTAACCACTCTTAACAGGATATTCAACTTTTTACGATCGTAAAGTTTTCGGAAAAAATTTTTAAAACCGCATCAACCGCTCCACCAGTTGCTCTTTACGGGCAACGATCCACCCGTGTTGCTCCAGATAAAATTTAAACCGTTCCAGAGTACATACCATCGCATCGGCGGGTACCTTTTCCGTGAACTCAACCTGACCGTGTTTATCGAAGTGGCTCAGTAATGCGCATCCATCATTTTCGATAGATGTGTTTTGTGCCGCTGGTGGCTGTTTCTGGTTGAAATAACAGTCTTCCAGTTTTTCGAACACTTCCCACGCCTGATCGGTTTCGAGCATTTTGGCGTGACGGGCTGCGCCACGTTCTGTCCAGAGGATGAGGGAGCGAACGTTACGGGCAATTTTCACAGAAACTCTTAAAGAGTTTTCGTTCTTCAACTCTCGTAACGCATCACCTTCTATCAGGAAAAAATGTTTACCTTCTATAAACCGTTCTTTGTTTCGATTGAAATTGTTTGTCAAACGCTGGCGCTCTGTTCCGTACAAATCAGCCAGCAGCTCTGTTGTCATGACAGGAAGATGGTTATGCGTAAGTGACGGGAGTTTTTCAATAGACGTGCGATTCATAGACATGTCCTTTCGAATATTTTGATTTACCCCTTTTGAGAGGGTGACCGGGCGCTCAAAACCGTCGAAAGTCGGCGGGCGTATTTCCATTGCTGGTATTGTATTAGCCGCACACCCGGTCATAAACCAAGAATTCTGGACACAAAAAAACCACATGGCTATCGGGTGTGGATACCGCTTTCGAGGTGTTTTGAGCACCGCGGGGAAATGTAAACTGCAAACCTGAAACTGTCAACACCGTCAGGTTCCAATCATCGGGTGGTGAGACGCACAGGGTTGGAACTACCGGGAAACCGACCGGCGAGCTTTTCAGCTCCCCCATGCGCCCCACCATAATTCAGATGTGCGCGTGCATACGACAATAAAAAACACGCTCGCGGCGTGTGTCTGTCGCGGTCTCTATCCGGGGTTCCAATCCCGACGCCAGATTTTGCTGGCGCGTGAGGAATATAGCCCCGGACAATGTGTCTGGTCAAGCACCTACATAATTCGTTCTACGTATCTGTCCATCTCCAGCCGGATATCAAGCATCATCAACATGCCATCAATAACCCCTTCCGCTTTCTGCAGGCGCTTGCCAATACAGGTATCCGAACACCCATGTTTCCGTGCCAGACTCATAAAAGTCATTCCACCTACGTAATAATCCACCAGCAAATCGTGCAAATCCTGATTTTTCTTGTTCAACCGGGCCATACAGCCACAAATTATCATTGCATCATCATCAGAACACTGAGGGCGTGATTTCACTTTCGACGGAATTAACCCTTTAAAACCAGCAGCGATCGACGCCCAGGATACATCTTCATGAGTGTTTGCAGCCCAAGCCCCCCACCGTTCCATAACCTGCTGAATATCACGCGCCATCGTTATCACCTGTGATTTCATAAATCTTCACGCCCAGTCGCCCACCAGGAACGAGCTGACCGCGCACAATATTGATTTCATCAAACTGCTCGTCGTCTATGAGTAGTCCGGCATGCGTCAGCGCATCCAGTGGTGCTTTCAGGATATTGTCCAGGTCACGACGGCGCTTATCCGGTGGCTCTGCAATAATCTTTATCGCCAGCCTTCCGGACAGGTTTAATTTCAGCCGCTGCTGGCGAACAATTAGCGTCACATCACGGCGATAACGCTCACCAACTTTTGATACAAAATATGTGCTGCCACGACGTCGCCAGTAAGTATTCACCGTCGGCGGATAAGGTAAAATAAACTCATGGCGCATCAGCGCAGCACCTCCTGCACCATTTTTTCAAACTTTCCAACTTTGGTTTCCAGCTCTGCCACACAATCAACGAGCTCATCCACCGCTTTTTGTGCGCGATGTTTCGCCTGCATCAGTTCCCTGAGCGCTGGCACCATATCCCGACGAATGGCATCTTTTGTTACACCTGTTTTTTCCAGTTGTTCCGCCTGTCGCAACATTTCCTGCGCGTGTTTACGCAATTGTTCAGAGGTAAAAGTCATTGTCTGGTTGTTCAAAAGAAACGCTCCATCTTACTGCTGTCGGTACGTGTATTGCTGTATCTGCGCGGCTGGGGCTGCCGCATTGGGGTGGAAAGAACCTGTGCGCTTTCCTGGTCCACAGGCAGAAAATGTCCGTTATAAAAACGCCGGTAAATCGTCCCCAGAGAACCGTTACGTTGTTTCGTGATATTAATTTCTGCTATGCCTGTAGCCTGTGTATCCGGGTTGTACACTTCATCCCTGTAAAGCATCAGAATGATGTCTGCATCCGCCTCTATTTCTCCGGAATTTTTCAGGTCTGAGTTCATGGGACGTTTATTGGGTCTGGACTCCACACCGCGGGAGAGCTGGCTCAGCGCAATCAACGGAAAACCACCGGATTTTGCCAGGCCTTTAAGCCCCTTTGAGATTTCACCCACGGCAAGGTCATGACGCCCCGTGGTTCGGGTTTTTATCAGCCCGAGATAATCAACCACCACCAGCGCCGTTTCCGGATGTTTAATCAGATGGTGTTTCGTTGTTGCGCATATCTCATCAATGGTCAGGTTCGCCTGGTCCACCATCCAGATATTGCGCCCGGTCATCCGCCCCACCCCTTGTGAGAAACGCGCCCAGTCTTCATCTTCAAAGTGAGCCACAGATTTCAGGCGTGATACTGGCATCCCTCCAGCCGCAGACACCATACGTTCACCAATCTGGATGTTCGCCATCTCCATGGTGAACAGAAGCACACCATGCCCCTGCTCAGTCACCTTGTCGATGATGTCCAGCGCAAGTTCGGTTTTCCCCATCGAAGGACGGGCGGCAATGAATACCAGGTCTCCGGGCTCCATACCGCCTGTTTTTGCGTCCAGTTCATCAATACCGGTCATCAACGTCCTGGATTTCTCCAGCCCCTGATTCCGGCATTCAACACGCTCAACCACTTCCGGAAGCACATCATCAATATGTACCGGCTGAATGACGCCCTTTCCTGTCGACAGTGTGACCATCATGTTCTGCGCATCCTTCAGGGCATCTTCAGCTGCTTCACAGGTATGCGCATCACGTAATTTCTGCAGCGCCTCATTCAGTGTTTTTTCTGCATCGCGCAGTGCGGCATTGCGCCGCAACGCTGCAACATAGTGCTCCAGTGAAGACTTCACCCAGGTTTTACGCCCGGTATCAGTAATCACCGGGGCAAGTTCCGGCATCTCATTACACAACAGCACGGGGTCAATCACTCCTGAAACACGGGCCTGTCTGCAGATGCCTGTGTAGATATCCCGATACGCTCGTACAGAAAAAATGTCCGCCGGTAGTGTGATCAGAATATCCATCACTTCATGATCTGCCCCACGCAGAAAGAATGCGCCAATGACAGCGCCTTCCAGGTCATCATTACGCCAGACTGGTGTTGTCATGCAGCCACACCTCTGATACAAGAACGGTAGCTGGGCCAGTTGAACGACAACCAGTTGCGCCCCCCGTCTGTGATCCTGTCGGCAATGCGGGGGCTGATGAACGCTGGATTTGCCCCTATATTTCCAGACACCTGTTATCACTTAACCCATTACTGGCTTGCTGCCGTAGATATTCCCGTGGCGAGCGATAACCCAGTGCACTATGCGGATGCCATTCGTTATAATGCTCGAACGCCTCTGCAAGGTTCTTTGCTGCCGTTAACCCGTCTGGTTTGGGCATGACACTGATGTAGTCACGCTTTATCGTTTTCACGAAGCTCTCTGCTATGCCGTTACTCTCCGGACTCCGCACCGCCGTGCTCTTCGGTTCAAGCCCCAACATCCGGGCAAACTGCCGTGTTTCATTAGCCCGGTAGCATGAACCATTATCCGTCAGCCACTCTACTGGAGACGCCGGAAGCTCGTTGCCGAAGCGGCGTTCCACCGCTCCCAGCATGACGTCCTGTACTGTTTCACTGTTGAAGCCGCCCGTAGTGACCGCCCAGTGCAGTGCCTCACGGTCACAGCAGTCCAGCGCGAACGTGACTCGCAGTTTTTCTCCGTTATCACAGCGGAACTCGAACCCGTCAGAGCACCATCGCTGATTACTTTCTTTCACAGCCACTCTGCCTGTATGTGCCCGTTTCGATGGCGGTACAGCAGGTTTTCGCTCAAGCAACAGCGCATTCTGGCGCATGATCCGGTAAACACGTTTGGCATTGATCGCAGGCATACCATCAAGTTCTGCCTGTCTGCGAAGCAGCGCCCATACCCGACGATAACCATACGTGGGCAGCTCTCCGATAACATGGTGTATACGGAGAAGCACATCCGTATCATCAGTGTGACGACTGTGGCGGCCATCCATCCAGTCATCGGTTCGTCTGAGAATGACGTGCAACTGCGCACGCGACACCCGGAGACAACGGCTGACTAAGCTTACTCCCCATCCCCGGGCAATAAGGGCGCGTGCGCTATCCACTTTTTTGCCCGTCCATATTCAACGGCTTCTTTGAGGAGTTCATTTTCCATCGTTTTCTTGCCGAGCAGGCGCTGGAGTTCTTTAATCTGCTTCATGGCGGCAGCAAGTTCAGAGGCAGGAACAACCTGTTCTCCGGCGGCCACAGCAGTAAGACTTCCTTCCTGGTATTGCTTACGCCAGAGAAATAACTGGCTGGCTGCTACACCATGTTGCCGGGCAACGAGGGAGACCGTCATCCCCGGTTCAAAGCTCTGCTGAACAATTGCGATCTTTTCCTGTGTGGTACGCCGTCTGCGTTTCTCCGGTCCTAAGACATCAATCATCTGCTCTCCAATGACTAGTCTAAAAACTAGTATTAAGACTATCACTTAAATAAGTGATACTGGTTGTCTGGAGATTCAGGGGGCCAGTCTAGCAACTAAAGCACTGCCCGTCTCCTGGTTAACCCCATGTGCTATACCGCCGGTATAGACAATCAGCGAGCCTCCGGCGCTAATATTGCTGCCAGTTGCCGTACCATCTTTCTCAACAACCTGCCGGCTCCCGGTGGAAATATTTGTCGTGTCAGCTTTCCCGCCGCTCTTGATATTTTGTGTTCCGCTGTTGATATTGGTACCCGTGGCAATACCATGATTATTAATATTCTGTGTACCACCATTGATTATGGTATTGGTCGCGTTTCTGGTAACATCCATTACCCCGCCGTTATCTATTCGGGTCGCATCAGCTTTAGCATTCGTTAAAACTGACATTGTTCCTTTATCTTTAATAATCGTCTTATTTGCCGAACCATATGCGTTTATGTCTAAATGACCACCGTTTTCCAGCAACACATTGTCTGCCACGTGATTGTGGATGGAGAATGCACCTTCACTATTCGTACCGCTCACCGTCGTACCGTTAGTGTTTGTTTTTAAAATTGCACCATCGTGCTGGGTAACATTTGTTGCCGTACCACCACTAACATCAAGCACGCCACCGGAATAAACTTCAATAACATCCGAGGAGCTGGTGTAATCAACAATTTGCGTACCACCAGAATAGATCTGAGTATTTTTTGCCGTTGACTTATTATTCAGAGACTGAGTTCCACCTTCAATCGTCGTGTCCAGCGCATGGCTTTCATATACTCTTTGCTCACCGCCATTTTTAATGGTGGTTGTTCCTACTGTGCTCTGTTCAACATACTGTCGTCCACCATTTATGATTGTGTTCGTTGCCATACTTCCTTGCGTGATGTCCTGATAACCGGACTTATTTATCGTTGTACCATCAACATGCCCCTGAGTTGTTACTGTCTGCCCTCCACCATCAATGATGGTTCCATTCGCAGTCCCCCCACTTATGTGTGAATTACCACCCTTAATTGTCGTTCCATTGCTGATACCACCTGTATAAACGTCCTGATTGCCACTGTCGATTATCGTACCGGTGGAAATGCCCCCGTCATGAATTGTCTGTCTTCCTCCGTTAATGGTTGTATTATTAGACTGCCCCATATAATTGTTATTCCTTCCAACATCTTGATATCCACCAGATTCAATAAGACTTCCATTAGATACTCCGCCATAAACACTCTGCTGGCCATGGTTGATAATATGAGTGTTATTTGTTGTACCTCGTTCATCTACTCGTTGGTTGCCATCTACAGTCTCATCGTTTACCACACCAATAACATTAGTAGTAAAGGCCGCCATCACGGGCGGGGCATATATCAAGGCAGATATCAATAAGAAAAGTACTGAGCGGCGACAATAATGGGGACTGGTCCTGTTCATAAATTTCATCCTCTGAAAAGTGAATACTGAGTAGCGTTTAAGCGACTTTAGCTCTGCTGCAACATCAGCCCGCAGGCACCAGACCGGGGGGTTCATCCTGAAGAGACAGCGCAAGTGTATTGTGTTCACCGCTCATCAAAGACATCATGATGAAATGATGATGTTCCACATAAGAAAGAGGCATTTTTTAAACACAGTGCGCTGAAGTGTGATTGGATAAAAAAGTCAATCTATTCAGGAAATACGGGCGTATTCTTTTCTTTCGACAATCAGGCCGTCGGCAAAATAAAATGATTTACATAATCGTTTCTGATGAATATCTTCTGCTCACATAAAAATCACACAATAACTTTGAGATCGCAGATTCTTTTACTTTTACAGCATTCGTCCCCCCATTGTTGGGCAAATATAGATTGGGCCAGAGCACGAAAGTTAATACCACGTTTGCACAGCTCCTCCAACAGCACGACAAGATGCCACATACTGCGCCCCAGTCGGTGCGGTTTACAGACTACCCGTGCGTCCACCGCCGATAATGTCCTGAGCAGTTTTTTCAGTCCGGACCTCCTGCCACGGTTTTACGTTGAAGAGGTAACCCTGAGCACGCAGTTCTTCAGTCAGGCGTGGTGCACCGTAACGCTGTTATTGCTGGGTAAGATCAAAAAACTTTCAGGCAGCTAAGGAAAGTTGAACCAGACATTAGATGAAATATTTCAACCAATTACAGCACCAATTTAAACTCAGTAAATCACAGCACAGATCAAGGGGTTACGTGAAAGCGTAGCCCCTTTTTCTTTGGTAGTGGCAGCAAAATGGTTGTAGTGTAAAAAATAATCCCGTTTAATCAATCAATAATACATATTGTTTCAATCTACGTTATTATCTCTTTGTAAAAATAGCCATTTATTAATCATTGAAAACTGCTTTTAGAACTTGATACAACGGGACTAGTCACAACAGGACTATTCTCAACGGGATCATCCTCAGAGGAACTATCATCAAAGTCATCATCCATAAATAAAATATCATCGAATGGTGCCACGCCCGTGATGAGTTTTATTTTATTATTACGATCAGTCAAGACTCCACTTAAACCGTTTTCGCTCACAGGTTTTAATGATTTTTCATTACTCTTGTTGTAAGCAGGCGCATTAAAAATACACGGAGTATCAAGATCAAACAATGACGTTCCCCAGTTCACATATTGAATATCATAGTTACTGAAGTTCTGTCCAGAAAAGAAGCATCCCTTAAAATCCAATCCACCTAAATTATATAAACCATCCTCTTCTTTTTGGAGAGTAATGTTAATTCTGGCTATCTCCCGGACAAAACTTCCTTTTTTGTATTTGAATACCGTTTCAAGATTTTCACCAGACAGCTTGACTTCTGGGAATAATTTAAAATTAAACCCTACATCATTATTATTCAAAGTAGATGAACGAAAGATGGAAAAAGCTTGTAGTGCTGAATTATAGCTTTCGATTTTATCTTGAAGCTGCGCTCTTGGTAAAAACTTATAGCAGCACTCATAAAAATTGAATAAACGTTCTGAACAATTCCCATTTTTATCAATTAATACCCCCCGGAATTCTTTCACAAAGGCATCCGTTATTTTTTGAATATCTATGGTGTGTTCCTTTGACTCTGACAAAGATGGAGTCTGTTGAAGTGCATTGCTCATCTGGTTAAGGAACATCTGCATTTCTTTAAATTTATCTCCATAGTGGCCTTTAACTTGCTGAGAGTTTTTAGTTACAGGTGAAACCTTATCTATTTGGTTGTCATATAAATTATGTGGTTCCATACAGACATTTGGTTGTGTTTCTAAAATAACACTACGTGTACTACCTGGCTTAAATGAATCAACATGAAAATCACTTTTTCTTATATTATCGAATAGGGTCTGTTCATTTCTCTTAGCGCATTCAATAAACTGATCAACATTATTTTTATTCGATGACAGGTCAGTTTCAGAAACCGCATTTTCTTTGTTCTCCAGCTTTAGTTTAATGAGAAGATCTTCCCAGACCTGCTTGCTTAAACATACTACGTCAGGCTCACCATCAGTAACTAACTCTTCATTATTATCAAAGTATACGTTGAATACTTTTAAGTTATTTTCATCAACATCATATTTAATACGTTTTAATTGCTCTCCAGATCCCATAATGACAAAGGCGTTGCCTTCATGATATATACATTCAGACATCATTTTTTGTAAAGTTTCAAGAGCACCGCGATACGTCCCTGAGGCAGCTTCCTTACAAATTAAATTTATAATACTATAAGCTAGTAGCTCCATGGATTCAGAAGATTTTCTTTCATTACAATTTCCACTATCTATAAATGAGCTAGTGTTAAATTCGTTGCTTTTACTAACTAACATTGTCTATTCCTCAGTTAATGTCTACATGGCTATTTTTAATTTTATTATTGTTTGTCACTATAAAAAATCGCTCATTTGAGACAATTGCTGGCATTAACAGCTTCATATGCTATACATGGTACTTTTAATTAAATTAGCACAAGAATGTTAAATTTAATAAACAAAAAGTTATTTCGCTGTATGATAAAAACCACCCGTTATAATTTATTAGTGAAATTCGTTTTTCGAGTGTTAGAAATTTATATCTAAATAGCGTTGATTAATGAGCAAAGCCAGACTCCTGTAACGCTCACAAGACTCATCTACCTGCGACGGGTATTCTGGTCAGTAGTAGATGTTTAAGGCGTGGCAGAGACATTTCATCCTTACTCTACGGCATTGGCCCGCATACAAATCGTGGTTGTGACACTCACTTATCATCAGTGAGCGAACAGAGAATAGTTCAGTGATTTGGGTGATGCTGCCAACTTACTGATTTAGTGTATGATGGTGTTTTTGAGGTGCTCCAGTGGCTTCTGTTTCTATCAGCTGTCCCTCCTGTTCAGCTACTGACGGGGTGGTGCGTAACGGCAAAAGCACTGCCGGACATCAGCGCTATCTCTGCTCTCACTGCCGTAAAACATGGCAACTGCAGTTCACTTACACCGCTTCTCAACCCGGTACGCACCAGAAAATCATTGATATGGCCATGAATGGCGTTGGATGCCGGGCAACTGCACGCATTATGGGCGTTGGCCTCAACACGATTTTACGTCACTTAAAAAACTCAGGCCGCAGTCGGTAACCTCGCGCATACAGCCGGGCAGTGACGTCATCGTCTGCGCGGAAATGGACGAACAGTGGGGCTATGTCGGGGCTAAATCGCGCCAGCGCTGGCTGTTTTACGCGTATGACAGTCTCCGGAAGACGGTTGTTGCGCACGTATTCGGTGAACGCACTATGGCGACGCTGGGGCGTCTTATGAGCCTGCTGTCACCCTTTGACGTGGTGATATGGATGACGGATGGCTGGCCGCTGTATGAATCCCGCCTGAAGGGAAAGCTGCACGTAATCAGCAAGCGATATACGCAGCGAATTGAGCGGCATAACCTGAATCTGAGGCAGCACCTGGCACGGCTGGGACGGAAGTCGCTGTCGTTCTCAAAATCGGTGGAGCTGCATGACAAAGTCATCGGGCATTATCTGAACATAAAACACTATCAATAAGTTGGAGTCATTACCGTGATTTGAGTAATTAACCTGATTAAATGAAGGGGTATAATAAATGATAATACTCTGGCTTTATCGTTAATTACTTAATTCCACATGTAAGCAATTTGCCCGCTTGGCATAGCAGGCATTTTTTCCAGGTACTTTTGAATGAGTACTGATGGATAAATACATTGCAGTGGCGTGCCACGTACCAAAACACCAGCCCTCATTCGAAACCACCCACCGCACTTCTTCCTTGAAATGGCGTTAGTCATGAAATATAGACCGCCATCGAGTACCCCTTGTACCCTTAACTCTTCCTGATACGTAAATAATGATTTGGTGGCCCTTGCTGGACTTGAACCAGCGACCAAGCGATTATGAGTCGCCTGCTCTAACCACTGAGCTAAAGGGCCTTGAGTGTGCAATAACAATACTTATAAACCACGCAATAAACATGGGTAATGACTCCAACTTATTGATAGTGTTTTATGTTCAGATAATGCCCGATGACTTTGTCATGCAGCTCCACCGATTTTGAGAACGACAGCGACTTCCGTCCCAGCCGTGCCAGGTGCTGCCTCAGATTCAGGTTATGCCGCTCAATTCGCTGCGTATATCGCTTGCTGATTACGTGCAGCTTTCCCTTCAGGCGGGATTCATACAGCGGCCAGCCATCCGTCATCCATATCACCACGTCAAAGGGTGACAGCAGGCTCATAAGACGCCCCAGCGTCGCCATAGTGCGTTCACCGAATACGTGCGCAACAACCGTCTTCCGGAGACTGTCATACGCGTAAAACAGCCAGCGCTGGCGCGATTTAGCCCCGACATAGCCCCACTGTTCGTCCATTTCCGCGCAGACGATGACGTCACTGCCCGGCTGTATGCGCGAGGTTACCGACTGCGGCCTGAGTTTTTTAAGTGACGTAAAATCGTGTTGAGGCCAACGCCCATAATGCGTGCAGTTGCCCGGCATCCAACGCCATTCATGGCCATATCAATGATTTTCTGGTGCGTACCGGGTTGAGAAGCGGTGTAAGTGAACTGCAGTTGCCATGTTTTACGGCAGTGAGAGCAGAGATAGCGCTGATGTCCGGCAGTGCTTTTGCCGTTACGCACCACCCCGTCAGTAGCTGAACAGGAGGGACAGCTGATAGAAACAGAAGCCACTGGAGCACCTCAAAAACACCATCATACACTAAATCAGTAAGTTGGCAGCATCACCCCGATGTAGGTAATGACTCCAACTTATTGATAGTGTTTTATGTTCAGATAATGCCCGATGACTTTGTCATGCAGCTCCACCGATTTTGAGAACGACAGCGACTTCCGTCCCAGCCGTGCCAGGTGCTGCCTCAAATTCAGGTTATGCCGCTCAATTCGCTGCGTATATCGCTTGCTGATTACGTGCAGCTTTCCCTTCAGGCGGGATTCATACAGCGGCCAGCCATCCGTCATCCATATCACCACGTCAAAGGGTGACAGCAGGCTCATAAGACGCCCCAGCGTCGCCATAGTGCGTTCACCGAATACGTGCGCAACAACCGTCTTCCGGAGACTGTCATACGCGTAAAACAGCCAGCGCTGGCGCGATTTAGCCCCGACATAGCCCCACTGTTCGTCCATTTCCGCGCAGACGATGACGTCACTGCCCGGCTGTATGCGCGAGGTTACCGACTGCGGCCTGAGTTTTTTAAGTGACGTAAAATCGTGTTGAGGCCAACGCCCATAATGCGTGCAGTTGCCCGGCATCCAACGCCATTCATGGCCATATCAATGATTTTCTGGTGCGTACCGGGTTGAGAAGCGGTGTAAGTGAACTGCAGTTGCCATGTTTTACGGCAGTGAGAGCAGAGATAGCGCTGATGTCCGGCAGTGCTTTTGCCGTTACGCACCACCCCGTCAGTAGCTGAACAGGAGGGACAGCTGATAGAAACAGAAGCCACTGGAGCACCTCAAAAACACCATCATACACTAAATCAGTAAGTTGGCAGCATCACCCCGATGTAGGTAATGACTCCAACTTATTGATAGTGTTTTATGTTCAGATAATGCCCGATGACTTTGTCATGCAGCTCCACCGATTTTGAGAACGACAGCGACTTCCGTCCCAGCCGTGCCAGGTGCTGCCTCAAATTCAGGTTATGCCGCTCAATTCGCTGCGTATATCGCTTGCTGATTACGTGCAGCTTTCCCTTCAGGCGGGATTCATACAGCGGCCAGCCATCCGTCATCCATATCACCACGTCAAAGGGTGACAGCAGGCTCATAAGACGCCCCAGCGTCGCCATAGTGCGTTCACCGAATACGTGCGCAACAACCGTCTTCCGGAGACTGTCATACGCGTAAAACAGCCAGCGCTGGCGCGATTTAGCCCCGACATAGCCCCACTGTTCGTCCATTTCCGCGCAGACGATGACGTCACTGCCCGGCTGTATGCGCGAGGTTACCGACTGCGGCCTGAGTTTTTTAAGTGACGTAAAATCGTGTTGAGGCCAACGCCCATAATGCGTGCAGTTGCCCGGCATCCAACGCCATTCATGGCCATATCAATGATTTTCTGGTGCGTACCGGGTTGAGAAGCGGTGTAAGTGAACTGCAGTTGCCATGTTTTACGGCAGTGAGAGCAGAGATAGCGCTGATGTCCGGCAGTGCTTTTGCCGTTACGCACCACCCCGTCAGTAGCTGAACAGGAGGGACAGCTGATAGAAACAGAAGCCACTGGAGCACCTCAAAAACACCATCATACACTAAATCAGTAAGTTGGCAGCATCACCGCCGATGTATATAATATTAACGTTACGTCACCTTCCGGACAGCAAGAAACATTTAAAATACTAATCAATCCAGAACATCTACGGCAGACACTTGAGCGTAAATCTCTTACTGCTGTTCAGAAATCACAATGTGAAATCATCACCCCTAAAAAACCCGGCGAAGCGATTCTTCATGCTTTTAATGCCACCTACCAGCAAATCAGGGAAAATATGTCTGAGTTTGCACGTTGCCATTATGGGTATATACAAATCCCTCCAGTGACAACTTTCCGCGCCGACGGACCAGAAACTCCCGAAGAAGAAAAGGGTTACTGGTTTCATGCTTATCAACCCGAAGATCTTTGTACCATCCATAATCCAATGGGAGATTTGCAGGATTTTATTGCATTGGTTAAAGATGCTAAAAAATTTGGTATCGATATCATTCCTGATTATACCTTTAACTTTATGGGAATTGGGGGTAGTGGTAAAAATGACCTGGATTATCCCTCTGCTGATATACGAGCGAAGATCAGTAAAGATATAGAAGGTGGTATCCCTGGCTATTGGCAAGGTCAGGTTTTGATTCCATTCATTAAAGATCCAGTAACAAAAGAACGTAAACAAATCCATCCAGAAGATATACATCTCACTGCAAAAGACTTCGAAGCAAGTAAAGATAACATCTCTAAGGATGAATGGGAAAACCTCCATGCATTAAAAGAAAAGCGTTTAAATGGAATTCCTAAAACAACACCCAAAAGTGACCAGGTTATTATGTTGCAAAATCAATACGTTCGTGAAATGCGAAAATATGGCGTACGAGGTTTACGTTATGATGCGGCAAAACACTCAAAACATGAACAAATAGAAAGATCAATAACCCCACCGCTTAAAAATTATAATGAGCGGTTACACAATACTAACTTATTTAACCCAAAATATCATAAAAAAGCCGTTATGAATTACATGGAATATCTGGTAACTTGTCAGTTGGATGAACAACAAATGTCATCACTGCTTTATGAAAGAGATGATTTAAGCGCCATTGATTTTTCATTGCTCATGAAGACGATAAAAGCCTTTTCATTCGGGGGAGATCTCCTAACCCTTGCATCAAAACCGGGTTCCACAATCTCAAGCATCCCATCAGAAAGACGGATATTGATTAACATTAACCACGATTTTCCTAACAATGGCAATCTTTTCAATGACTTTCTATTTAACCATCAACAAGATGAACAATTAGCAATGGCATATATGGCCGCTCTCCCGTTCAGCAGACCTTTAGTTTACTGGGATGGCCAGGTATTAAAATCAACGACTGAAATTAAAAATTATGATGGGTCCACGCGTGTCGGTGGTGAGGCGTGGCTTAATAAAGGTTGCTCTACCTATCAGCAGCTCTACAATGAATTCCACGCATTATATATAGATAAAGCAGGAATATGGAGCGCATTTGAGGGTGTATTTGCAACTAAAAACGTTCTGGCCTTTAGTCGTGGGGATTCTGTGAACATTAATCACTCTCCTCATGATGGACTAGTTATAATAAATAAAGGAAACGAAGAAGTTGAAGGTACCTGGCCTAACAAATTGCAACCTGGAATATATAAAAACATGGGGAGTAATAGCGTTAACATTATTATTAATAATACCCGAAAAATTATCCCCCCTGGTAAAGTATTTACGCTTAGAGGCGGAACTCTAAATATCAATATTCCTGGGCGTAGCGCTCTTCTTTTAGGGAAAACAGGAGAACCGCCGAACTATCTCTATTTATAATTTAATGTTATATCTGCCCCGATAAAACGGGGCAGATAATATGTTTAGTTTACTAACGGTCATTTTGCAGTGAAGCCATTTACTGTTTTTTATCGACCAGATAATCTGTTCTCTAATGTTAACTCCCCCTAACCTGTTGCTTTAGTTATTCATTTCCTGTCTCACTTTGCCTTAATACTCTACGTTAAATGTTACTAATTTGTTGCTTTTGATCACAATAAGAAAACAATATGTCGCTTTTGTGCGCATTTTTCAGAAATGTAGATATTTTTAGATTATGGCTACGAAATGAGCATCGCCATGTCACCCTACATCTCATAAGAGGATCGCTTCTGATGAATGCACTGACCGCCGTACAAAATAACGCTGTCGATTCAGGCCAGGACTATAGCGGATTCACTCTCATCCCGTCGGCGCAATCCCCGCGTCTGCTGGAACTCACCTTCACCGAACAGACGACCAAACAGTTTCTCGAGCAGGTTGCCGAATGGCCCGTACAGGCGCTGGAGTACAAATCGTTTCTGCGTTTTCGGGTAGGCAAAATTCTTGACGATCTGTGTGCGAATCAGCTGCAACCATTGCTGTTGAAGACCCTGCTAAACCGTGCTGAAGGTGCGCTGTTGATCAATGCGGTGGGTATCGATGATGTGGCGCAGGCAGATGAGATGGTGAAGCTGGCAACGGCGGTAGCGCATCTGATTGGTCGCTCAAATTTCGATGCGATGAGCGGTCAGTATTACGCGCGTTTCGTGGTGAAAAATGTCGATAACTCAGACAGCTATCTGCGTCAGCCGCACCGCGTGATGGAACTGCACAACGACGGCACGTATGTCGAAGAGATCACCGATTACGTGCTGATGATGAAAATCGATGAGCAAAACATGCAGGGTGGAAATTCGTTGCTGCTGCATCTCGATGACTGGGAACATCTGGACCACTATTTCCGCCATCCACTGGCGCGTCGCCCGATGCGCTTTGCCGCGCCGCCGAGCAAAAACGTCAGCAAAGATGTTTTCCATCCAGTGTTCGACGTTGATCAACAGGGTCGCCCGGTGATGCGCTATATCGACCAGTTCGTCCAGCCAAAAGATTTTGAAGAAGGCGTGTGGTTGAGCGAGCTTTCCGATGCCATTGAAACCAGCAAAGGCATTCTTTCTGTACCCGTTCCCGTTGGCAAATTCCTGTTGATAAACAACCTGTTCTGGCTGCACGGTCGCGACCGCTTTACTCCGCACCCGGATCTGCGCCGTGAACTGATGCGTCAGCGTGGCTATTTCGCTTACGCCACTCACCACTACCAGACGCATCAGTAAGCGCAAAGGAATTGAGCGGATGTATGATTTTGTGATTATTGGCGGCGGCATCATCGGCATGTCGACCGCCATGCAACTGATTGATGTTTATCCGGATGCCCGCATTGCGTTGCTGGAAAAAGAGTCCGGCCCGGCCTGTCACCAGACGGGCCACAACAGCGGCGTGATCCATGCCGGGGTCTATTACACGCCCGGCAGCCTGAAGGCGCAGTTTTGCCTGGCGGGGAACCGCGCCACCAAAGCCTTTTGCGATCAAAACGGCATTCGCTATGACAACTGCGGCAAGATGCTGGTCGCCACGTCTCAGCTCGAAATGGAACGGATGCGCGCCTTATGGGAACGCACAGCGGCGAACGGTATCGAGCGCGAGTGGATAAACGCCGTGGAACTGCGCGAGCGCGAACCGAATATCACCGGGCTTGGTGGCATTTTTGTGCCGTCCAGCGGCATTGTCAGCTACCGCGAAGTCACAGCGGCAATGGCAAAAATCTTCCAGGCCAGAGGCGGCGAGATTATTTATAACGCCGAAGTCAGCGCCCTCAGTGAGCATAAAAACGGCGTGGTGATACGCACCCGTCAGGGCGGTGAATATGAAGCATCGACGCTGATTAGCTGTTCCGGGCTGATGGCTGACCGGCTGGTGAAAATGCTCGGCCTCGAACCGGGCTTTATCATCTGCCCGTTCCGTGGTGAGTATTTCCGCCTTGCGCCGGAGCATAACCAGATTGTTAACCACCTGATTTACCCCATTCCCGACCCCGCGATGCCATTTTTGGGCGTGCATCTCACCCGCATGATCGACGGCAGCGTGACCGTCGGGCCAAACGCGGTGCTGGCTTTCAAACGCGAAGGCTATCGCAAGCGCGACTTCTCATTTAGTGACACGCTGGAGATTTTGAGCTCGTCGGGGATTCGCCGGGTGCTGCAAAACCATCTACGCTCAGGACTGGGCGAGATGAAAAACTCGCTGTGCAAAAGCGGCTACCTGCGGCTGGTGCAAAAGTATTGTCCCCGGCTTTCGTTAAGCGATCTCCAGCCCTGGCCCGCCGGTGTGCGGGCGCAGGCAGTATCGCCGGACGGCAAGCTGATTGACGATTTTCTGTTTGTCACCACCCCACGCACGATCCACACCTGCAATGCGCCCTCCCCGGCAGCGACATCAGCAATTCCTATTGGTGCGCATATTGTCAGCAAGGTACAAACGCTGTTGGCAAGCCAGAGTAACCCCGGACGCACGCTGCGAGCGGCACGTAGTGTGGATGCCTTACACGCCGCATTTAATCAATAACCTTTGAAAACAGGACGTAACAATGAAACTTAACGACAGTAACTTATTCCGCCAGCAGGCGTTGATTAACGGGGAATGGCTGGACGCCAACAATGGCGGGATCATCGACGTCACCAATCCGGCGAACGGCGACAAGCTGGGTAGCGTGCCGAAAATGGGCGCTGATGAAACCCGCGCCGCTATCGACGCCGCCAACCGCGCCCTGCCCGCCTGGCGTGCGCTCACCGCCAAAGAACGCGCCAACATTCTGCGCAACTGGTTCAATTTGATGATGGAGCATCAGGACGATTTAGCGCGCCTGATGACCCTCGAACAGGGCAAACCACTGGCCGAAGCGAAAGGCGAAATCAGCTACGCTGCCTCTTTTATTGAGTGGTTTGCCGAAGAAGGCAAACGTATTTATGGCGATACCATTCCCGGTCATCAGGCCGATAAGCGCCTGATTGTTATCAAGCAGCCGATTGGCGTTACCGCAGCTATCACGCCGTGGAACTTCCCGGCGGCGATGATTACCCGTAAAGCCGGTCCGGCGCTGGCGGCAGGCTGCACCATGGTGCTGAAGCCCGCCAGTCAGACACCGTTCTCTGCGCTGGCGCTGGCGGAGCTGGCGATTCGCGCGGGCATTCCGGCTGGCGTGTTTAACGTAGTCACCGGTTCGGCAGGCGCGGTCGGTAATGAACTGACCAGCAACCCGCTGGTACGCAAACTGTCGTTTACCGGTTCGACCGAAATTGGCCGCCAGTTAATGGAACAGTGCGCGAAAGACATCAAAAAAGTGTCGCTGGAGCTGGGCGGCAACGCGCCGTTTATCGTCTTTGACGATGCCGATCTCGATAAAGCCGTGGAAGGCGCGCTGGCCTCGAAATTCCGCAACGCCGGGCAAACCTGCGTCTGCGCCAACCGTTTATACGTGCAGGACGGCGTGTATGACCGCTTTGCCGAAAAATTGCAGCAGGCGGTGAGCAAACTGCACATCGGCGACGGGCTGGATAAAGGCGTCACCATCGGGCCGCTGATCGATGAAAAAGCGGTAGCAAAAGTGGAAGAGCATATTGCCGATGCGCTGGAGAAAGGTGCGCGTGTGGTTTGCGGCGGTAAAGCGGATGAACGCGGCGGCAACTTCTTCCAGCCGACCATTCTGGTGGACGTGCCGGCCAACGCCAAAGTGTCGAAAGAAGAGACGTTCGGCCCCCTCGCCCCGCTGTTCCGCTTTAAAGATGAAGCCGATGTGATTGCGCAAGCCAATGACACCGAGTTTGGCCTTGCCGCCTATTTCTACGCCCGTGATTTAAGCCGCGTCTTCCGCGTGGGCGAAGCGCTGGAGTACGGCATCGTCGGCATCAATACCGGCATTATTTCCAATGAAGTGGCCCCGTTCGGCGGCATCAAAGCCTCGGGTCTGGGTCGTGAAGGTTCGAAGTATGGCATCGAAGATTACTTAGAAATCAAATATATGTGCATCGGTCTTTAACTGGAGAATGCGAATGAACAGCAATAAAGAGTTAATGCAGCGCCGCAGTCAGGCGATTCCCCGTGGCGTTGGGCAAATTCACCCGATTTTCGCTGACCGCGCGGAAAACTGCCGGGTGTGGGACGTTGAAGGCCGTGAGTATCTTGATTTCGCGGGCGGGATTGCGGTGCTCAATACCGGGCACCTGCATCCGAAGGTGGTGGCCGCAGTGGAAGCGCAGTTGAAAAAACTGTCGCACACCTGCTTCCAGGTGCTGGCTTACGAGCCGTATCTGGAGCTGTGCGAGATTATGAATCAGAAGGTGCCGGGCGATTTCGCCAAGAAAACGCTGCTGGTTACGACCGGTTCCGAAGCGGTGGAAAACGCGGTAAAAATCGCCCGCGCCGCCACCAAACGTAGCGGCACCATCGCTTTTAGCGGCGCGTATCACGGGCGCACGCATTACACGCTGGCGCTGACCGGCAAGGTGAATCCGTACTCTGCGGGCATGGGGCTGATGCCGGGTCATGTTTATCGCGCGCTTTATCCTTGCCCGCTGCACGGCATAAGCGAGGATGACGCTATCGCCAGCATCCACCGGATCTTCAAAAATGATGCCGCGCCGGAAGATATCGCCGCCATCGTGATTGAGCCGGTTCAGGGCGAAGGCGGTTTCTACGCCGCGTCGCCAGCCTTTATGCAGCGTTTACGCGCTCTGTGTGACGAGCACGGGATCATGCTGATTGCCGATGAAGTGCAGAGCGGCGCGGGGCGTACCGGCACGCTGTTTGCGATGGAGCAGATGGGCGTGGCGCCGGATCTTACCACCTTTGCGAAATCGATCGCAGGCGGTTTCCCGCTGGCGGGCGTCACCGGGCGCGCGGAAGTGATGGACGCTGTTGCACCGGGCGGTCTGGGCGGCACCTATGCCGGTAACCCGATTGCCTGCGTGGCTGCGCTGGAAGTGTTGAAGGTGTTCGAGCATGAAAATCTGCTGCAAAAAGCCAACGATCTGGGGCAGAAGCTAAAAGACGGATTGCTGGCGATAGCCGAAAAACACCCGGAGATCGGCGACGTACGCGGGCTGGGAGCGATGATTGCCATCGAGCTGTTTGAAGATGGCGATCACAGCAAACCGGACGCAAAACTCACCGCCGAGATCGTGGCACGCGCCCGCGATAAGGGCCTGATTCTTCTCTCCTGCGGCCCGTATTACAACGTGCTGCGCATCCTTGTACCGCTCACCATTGAAGACGCTCAGATCCGTCAGGGTCTGGAGATCATCAGCCAGTGTTTTGCTGAGGCGAAGCAGTAGCTATGTCCGTTTGTAAGAGTTAACCGTTGCTAAGGGAATGATAACGATGCAGTAAAAAATAATAACGATGAGGCGAACGACAAAGTTAAAAACGACTGCGGACAGTCCCCTCGCCCCTCTGGAGAGAGGGTTAGGGTGAGGGGTAAAACACGCGGCTAAACCCTCCCCTGGCCCTCTCCCTAAGGGAGAGGGAGAAAACCCTCCCGCTTTCGTTTTTAAGATTTTGTTGACCGTCTCAATTAAACGCGTGACCCGGCGCGGGAAATGTCGGGGCGCTCTCCCAAGTGACACACTTTCGAGAGGATTCAGGATGGGGCAATCATCGCAACCACATGAGTTAGGCGGCGGGCTGAAATCACGCCACGTCACCATGTTGTCTATTGCCGGTGTTATCGGCGCAAGTCTGTTTGTCGGTTCCAGCGTCGCCATCGCCGAAGCGGGCCCGGCGGTATTACTGGCCTATCTGTTCGCCGGGCTACTGGTGGTTATGATTATGCGGATGTTGGCGGAAATGGCGGTTGCCACGCCCGATACCGGTTCGTTTTCCACCTATGCCGATAAAGCCATTGGTCGCTGGGCGGGCTATACCATCGGCTGGTTGTACTGGTGGTTTTGGGTACTGGTTATCCCGCTGGAAGCCAATATCGCCGCTATGATCCTGCACTCGTGGGTTCCAGGCATTCCCATCTGGTTATTTTCCCTCGTCATTACCCTTGCCTTAACTGGCAGTAATTTATTAAGCGTTAAAAACTACGGCGAATTTGAGTTCTGGCTGGCGCTGTGCAAAGTCATCGCTATCCTGGCCTTTATTTTCCTTGGTGCAGTCGCAATTAGCGGTTTTTACCCTTATGCCGAAGTGAGCGGGATCTCAAGATTGTGGGATAGCGGCGGCTTTATGCCCAACGGTTTCGGTGCGGTATTAAGCGCGATGTTGATCACCATGTTCTCGTTTATGGGCGCAGAAATTGTCACCATTGCCGCCGCGGAATCCGACACGCCGGAAAAACATATTGTCCGCGCCACCAACTCGGTTATCTGGCGTATTTCTATCTTCTATTTGTGCTCTATTTTTGTCGTCGTGGCATTAATACCGTGGAATATGCCGGGGCTGAAAGCCGTTGGATCTTATCGCTCGGTTCTGGAATTGCTCAATATTCCCCATGCGAAATTAATCATGGACTGTGTGATATTACTTTCCGTAACCAGTTGCCTGAACTCGGCCCTGTATACCGCCTCAAGGATGCTCTACTCCTTAAGCCGTCGCGGTGATGCTCCCGCGGTAATGGGTAAAATCAACCGCAGTAAAACCCCGTACGTGGCGGTGTTACTCTCCACCGGCGCGGCATTCTTAACGGTGGTGGTGAACTATTACGCGCCTGCGAAGGTATTTAAATTTCTGATCGACAGCTCCGGCGCTATCGCCCTGCTGGTTTATTTAGTCATCGCCGTTTCACAGTTGCGGATGCGCAAAATTCTGCGAGCGGAAGGAAGCGAAATTCGCTTGCGAATGTGGCTTTATCCCTGGCTCACCTGGCTGGTCATCGGCTTTATTACCTTTGTGTTGGTAGTGATGCTATTCCGTCCGGCGCAACAGTTAGAAGTGATCTCCACCGGCTTATTAGCGATAGGGATTATCTGTACCGTGCCAATTATGGCTCGCTGGAAAAAGCTGGTATTGTGGCAAAAAACACCCGTTCATAATACGCGCTGATAATGATCAGGAGTCACACCATGACCATTACGTCTCTGGATGGCT
Source organism: Shigella sonnei (assembly GCF_002950395.1). Classification (NCBI taxonomy): domain Bacteria; kingdom Pseudomonadati; phylum Pseudomonadota; class Gammaproteobacteria; order Enterobacterales; family Enterobacteriaceae; genus Shigella; species Shigella sonnei. Next base: position 4,945,696 of record NZ_CP026802.1, on the reverse strand, counting down.
ATCGCTGGCTGAAGAACGATATTATTCGCGGTAATTTTCAACCGGATGAAAAATTACGGATGAGTTTGCTGACATCGCGTTATGCACTTGGCGTTGGGCCGTTGCGGGAAGCACTTTCTCAACTGGTGGCGGAACGGCTGGTCACGGTGGTGAATCAAAAAGGGTATCGGGTGGCGTCTATGTCAGAGCAGGAGCTGCTCGATATTTTCGATGCCCGCGCCAATATGGAAGCGATGTTAGTGAGTCTGGCGATTGCCCGCGGTGGCGATGAGTGGGAGGCAGACGTTCTCGCAAAAGCGCATCTGCTCAGTAAGCTGGAAGCCTGTGACGCCAGCGAGAAAATGCTTGATGAGTGGGATCTGCGTCATCAGGCGTTTCATACAGCAATTGTGGCGGGCTGTGGTTCTCACTATTTGCTGCAAATGCGTGAACGGTTGTTTGATCTGGCGGCGCGCTATCGATTTATCTGGCTGCGGCGAACGGTGCTTTCGGTAGAAATGCTGGAGGATAAACACGATCAGCACCAGACCCTGACTGCGGCGGTACTGGCGCGAGATACCGCGCGCGCCAGTGAGTTAATGCGCCAGCATTTACTGACGCCAATTCCCATTATCCAGCAGGCGATGGCTGGCAATTAACTACTCTTCCGGAATACGCAACACTTGCCCCGGATAAATTTTATCCGGGCTTTTTAGCATCGGTTTATTCGCTTCGAAGATTTTATTGTACAGATTAGCGTTACCGTAGACCTGTTTGGAAATGGCACTCAGAGTGTCGCCAGACTTAACGGTATAAAACTGGCTGGCAGTGGCTGGTGTCGCCGTTTTCACCTGATCATCAACACTGGCAATACCGGAAATATTCCCCACCGCAACAAGGATTTTCTCCTTCGCCTCCTGACTCAGGCCGTCACCAGTGACCGTCGCTTTGCCGTCGGCAATTTGAATGTTCACTTTATCAGCATCAGGTATACCGGTTTTGCTCAGATGCTCCTGCACCTTCTTCGCCTGATCGTCTTTATCGTGCTGACCTGTAACCGCGTCCCAGAGTTTTTCTCCGGCATCTTTCACAAAATTGAACAGACCCATAGCTACCTCATTCGTTAACGGAAACACTCAGAAAGTGTAGCAGAGGAACGCGGCGCGTTAACGCCGCGGGGGTGAGCACAGGTTTAATCGCGGGTTTGCACCCAGAACGCGTGAATCAAACCGGGGATATACCCAAGCAGTGTCAGCAGAATATTAATAATGAACGCCCAACCGAACCCTTTACCGAGCAGCACGCCGAGCGGCGGTAGAATGATGGTGATGACGATTCTCCAGAAACCCATATGTACTCCCTATAAGAAAATTACTCATTGTTTAAAAAGAGATTTTATCTCTTAAGCGTAGTAATTTTAGCGGAGCCTGCCAGTTTCAGCTTACGCTTTTACTCTCATTTACGCTGCTGAGGCTGGTATATGTTGCATTTTTAGTTTAGAGCTTACTTAATTTAGAAAATACTTAAATAAATATGACTGAACTCGCGCAATTACAGGCCAGTGCCGAACAGGCAGCGGCCTTATTGAAAGCAATGAGCCATCCTAAACGATTGCTGATTCTGTGCATGCTTAGCGGTTCCCCCGGCACCAGCGCGGGAGAGCTGACGCGCATTACCGGACTGAGTGCCTCTGCGACATCACAGCATCTCGCTCGTATGCGGGACGAAGGGCTTATCGACAGCCAACGGGATGCCCAACGCATTCTATATTCCATTAAAAATGAGGCGGTAAATGCCATTATCGCCACCCTGAAAAATGTCTATTGTCCGTAAGGAGTCACTATGGCTTTGACAACCATTTCGCCGCATGATGCACAAGAATTAATCGCACGCGGCGCAAAGTTAATCGATATTCGTGACGCTGATGAATATCTTCGTGAACATATTCCTGAAGCAGATCTGGCTCCATTATCCGTGCTGGAACAGTCAGGTCTTCCACCTAAATTACGTCGCGAGCAAATTATATTCCACTGCCAGGCAGGTAAACGCACCAGTAATAACGCCGATAAATTAGCAGCGATTGCCGCCCCCGCAGAAATATTTTTACTCGAAGATGGGATTGATGGCTGGAAAAGAGCTGGATTGCCAGTAGCGGTAAATAAATCTCAACCCTTGCCGTTAATGCGCCAGGTGCAGATCGCTGCGGGTGGTTTAATATTAATCGGCGTTGTACTGGGTTATACCGTAAATAGCGGTTTCTTCTTATTAAGTGGCTTTGTTGGTGCCGGGTTACTGTTTGCAGGAATCAGCGGTTTTTGTGGAATGGCAAGGTTGTTAGATAAGATGCCGTGGAACCAACGAGCTTGAGAAGCGACGCCGGACGCGCCCTAAATAGCTGCGCGGAATAGTAGATCACTTTGAGGGAACTTAGCCCGGATTGTGCGATCTGATCAATCGCCAAATCAAAACAAATCACCAACCGGACTGAGCAATGCCGATCATAGCACCAATTTCCCGTGACGAACGACGCCTGATGCAGAAAGCCATCCATAAAACACACGATAAAAATTATGCCCGCAGACTGACTGCCATGCTGATGCTGCACCGGGGCGACCGTGTCAGCGACGTTGCCAGAACGCTCTGCTGCGCCCGTTCCTCTGTTGGACGCTGGATTAACTGGTTCACGCAGTCGGGTGTTGAGGGACTGAAATCATTACCTGCCGGGCGTGCCCGTCGCTGGCCGTTTGAGCATATCTGCACACTGTTACGTGAGCTGGTAAAACATTCTCCCGGCGACTTTGGCTACCAGCGTTCACGCTGGAGTACAGAACTGCTGGCAATAAAAATCAATGAGATAACCGGTTGCCAGTTAAATGCCGGAACCGTTCGCCGCTGGTTGCCGTCTGCGGGGATTGTGTGGCGAAGGGCTGCGCCAACTCTGCGTATCCGTGACCCGCATAAAGATGAAAAGATGGCAGCAATCCATAAAGCACTGGACGAATGCAGCGCAGAGCATCCGGTCTTTTATGAAGATGAAGTGGATATCCATCTTAATCCCAAAATCGGTGCGGACTGGCAACTGCGCGGACAGCAAAAACGGGTGGTCACGCCGGGACAGAATGAAAAATATTATCTGGCCGGAGCGCTGCACAGCGGGACAGGTAAAGTCAGCTGTGTGGGCGGCAACAGCAAAAGTTCGGCGCTGTTCATCAGCCTGCTGAAGCGGCTTAAAGCGACATACCGTCGGGCGAAAACCATCACGCTGATCGTGGACAACTACATTATCCACAAAAGCCGGGAAACACAGAGCTGGCTGAAGGAGAACCCGAAGTTCAGGGTCATTTATCAGCCGGTTTACTCGCCATGGGTGAATCATGTTGAACGGCTATGGCAGGCACTTCACGACACAATAACGCGTAATCATCAGTGCAGCTCAATGTGGCAACTGTTGAAAAAAGTTCGCCATTTTATGGAAACCGTCAGCCCATTCCCCGGAGGCAAACATGGGCTGGCAAAAGTGTAGCGGTATTAAGCGCAGCTATTTAGCAGCGACATCCGGCCTCAGTAATTAGATCAGGAAATCGTCGAGAGATTTACCTTCTGCCAGCGCCTGAGCAATTGGCTTCGGTGTACGGCCCTGACCGGTCCAGGTTTTAGTTTCACCGTTAACATCGGTGAATTTATATTTCGCCGGACGCGGCTGGCGTTTTTTACCAGCGCGTGGTGCAGCAGCAGAGCTATTACCCAATAACTCTTCCGGGTTAATTCCGTCAGCCTTCATCAGCTCCAGCCAGGTGCTAATTTTTTCCTGACGCTCAGCCAGTTCACGCTGCTGCTGTTCTTCTTCTTCACGTCTTTCTTTAGTGACAACCCTGAATTTTTCGAGCATTTCTTCAAGAACGTCAATGGAGAATTCGCGAGCCATCGCACGGAGGGTGCGAATGTTATTTAAACTTTGTAACATTACGGACATAATAAAGAAAACCTTTTAACGCCAAAACAAAAAAGTATTTCGTCGCGTAGTGTAAGCGATCACTTATTATATTTCCACAAAATTTAATCTATTTACAGTCTTGCGCGAGATTATTTCAGCTGTTATTTTCTGAAACTCTCAGAATAATTTCAAGATTATATATTAGCCATTTTGATGAGTAATTTAGATTATTGGTGAACAGAACGGCGCTCTCTGCTCGCTAATTCCGCAAGCCTGACAAAACCGAAGTGAATAAAAATGCAATATAACAGAATAAAAGAACCCCCGTTACTTTATTCGTACCCCTTATAATGGGGTGTTAGCCAGCCAGACCCGGCATGATTACTGCCCCAGTCGTCCATGATCCGGGGGGTGATGTCACCGGGTCTGGTGGGGCGCTGGTAACCGCTAATAGGGGTCAGGTCAGGCACTTTTGCCGGGACCGTCTGTAACGTGGATGCTGGTACCTGCTCCCCGTGGTTATCTGGTTAACCCATATACAAGGGAGACAGAATGACCGAATCCAGCGATTACGAATCCGTCCAGGTCTTTATCGGCGTTGATGTCGGTAAAGATACGCATCACGCTGTTGCCATTAATCGTTCAGGTAAACGCCTGTTCGATAAAGCATTACCCAACGACGAAAACAAACTCAGGTCGCTAATATCTGACCTGAAACAACATGGTCAGATACTGCTGGTTGTTGATCAGCCAGCTACCATCGGTGCGTTACCTGTCGCCGTTGCCCGCTCAGAAGGAGTCCTTGTCGGATACCTCCCTGGACTGGCCATGCGCCGCATAGCCGACTTACACGCCGGTGAAGCTAAAACTGATGCTCGTGACGCTGCCATCATTGCCGAAGCTGCCCGTACCCTGCCTCACGCGCTACGCACGCTGAAACTGGCTGACGAGCAAATCGCCGAACTCTCCATGCTCTGCGGCTTCGATGATGATCTTGCCGCACAGACAACGCAGGCCAGCAACCGTATCCGCGGCCTTCTGACCCAGATACATCCGGCACTGGAGCGCGTTCTCGGTCCGAGACTTGAGCACCCGGCGGTACTCGATCTTCTCCAGCGATATCCCTCACCAGAAAAACTCGCTTCGCTGGGCTTCGCTGGGTGAGAAGAAGCTGGCAGCCCAGCTCTGCAAACTTGCGCCTCGTCTGGGTAAACGCCTTGCAGCAGACATAGCTCAGGCACTGGCCGAACAAACCGTCGTCGTTCCCGGCACGAATGCCGCTGCCGTAGTACTGCCACGTCTGGCACTCCAGCTCATCACGCTGCGTAAGCAAAGAGACGAGGTGGCGCTTGAGGTAGAACAGCGAGTTCTTGCTCACCCTCTTTACCCGGTCCTGACCAGTATGCCCGGAGTCGGTGTCAGGACCGCAGCCAGACTCCTCACCGAGGTCGCCTGCCGCGCCTTCGCCTCTGCCGCACATCTCGCTGCTTATGCTGGCCTTGCGCCGGTAACTCGGCGATCCGGCTCGTCAATACGCGGTGAGCATCCCTCGCGACGGGGTAATAAAGCTCTCAAACGGGCGTTGTTCCTGTCGGCCTTCGCCGCGCTCAGGGATCCGCTCTCCAGGGCTTACTACACCCGCAAAATGAGTCAGGGAAAACGACACAATCAGGCGCTTATCGCCCTAGCGAGACGACGCTGCGACGTTCTGTTCGCCATGATGCGCGACGGGACTTTTTATACCCCGCAGGGGTCATAACATGCTTGACAACTTAATAGGGGCACCCCCCTCACTGGTGCTTTCTGCTGTTAATGTACATTTTCTGGCATCAAAAATGCTGTAAATGACACGGTCACGACATACACCGAATTCTCTACGCTTATAGCGTTACCTCACCCCCAAACTTTCATTAGTGAAATTAAAGGCAAGGTCATATCTAATTGATTTAATTGAAAATAAATCATATCGGCATGTAAAAATCCACAATGTACAAAAAACGAGCCGTTACGGAATATTTTATCTACAAAAACTGACTAAATAAAAATTTTTCACTAATTGAATAGTCATAGCCAGCGATATACGCTATGCGAAAATGCAGATGGCAATGAGATCCACTGCTTTCATCTCCATTAACATCCCATTACGCTTTTATTAAGGAGCATTAGCATGTTCTCACCGCAGTCACGCTTGCGTCATGCAGTTGCAGATACGTTCGCGATGGTTGTTTACTGTTCTGTCGTGAACATGTGTATTGAAGTTTTCCTCTCCGGAATGAGCTTCGAACAGTCTTTTTATTCCAGATTGGTAGCGATTCCGGTGAACATCTTAATTGCATGGCCATACGGTATGTACCGCGATCTATTTATGCGCGCGGCACGCAAAGTTAGCCCGTCGGGCTGGATAAAAAATCTGGCTGATATCCTGGCTTATGTGACGTTCCAGTCACCGGTGTATGTGGCGATCTTGTTAGTGGTGGGCGCAGACTGGCATCAGATTATGGCGGCGGTCAGTTCAAACATCGTTGTTTCGATGTTGATGGGGGCGGTTTATGGCTACTTCCTCGATTATTGCCGCCGACTGTTTAAAGTCAGCCATTACCAGCAGGTAAAAGCCTGACTCTTCTTTTCGCGACTGGCATCGCCAGTCGCGTCTTTAACTGGCTTCGCCAAATAAACCATTCAAATAACGTTCAAGCGCAACACGCGAACTGAAGCCATGCGGGATACCGTAATGCTCGTGTCGCTCGCCTGCTAAATAGAGCGGAAATTGTTGATAATGATCGCAAGTTTTAATATCGGAAGCGGGTTCAGCCAGTGTCGAACTACGTTCTTTTAATGTTGGATGAATTACCAGTGCGGTACGTCCCATTCGCGCTTCGCGATTAACATAGACATAATTTTCCCCACGGCGGTAACCATAAGCTTTCTGGGTTACCACATCGACAGTAAAACCGACTTTTTCAAGTACGCGCGCCACCTCGTCTGGTCGTAAATACATATTTGATCCTCGTTATTATCAACCGCGGGCCTACCTTACCTGATTGCGCATTCACAACGCTTTCAGAAAAGTCCATAAAGCCGCGATGAACCTCAGTTAAGAAAATTATGGTCTACACTGAAAATTACATCGAATTCTAATGGGGGATCATATGTTTAACCGACCGAACCGCAACGACGTTGATGATGGCGTGCAGGATATCCAGAATGATGTCAATCAATTAGCTGACAGCCTCGAATCTGTATTGAAGTCCTGGGGCAGCGACGCCAAAGGGGAAGCTGAAGCCGCACGCAGTAAAGCTCAGGCATTGCTGAAAGAAACCAGGGCGCGAATGCATGGTCGTACTCGCGTCCAGCAAGCCGCACGCGATGCCGTTGGCTGCGCGGATTCTTTTGTTCGTGAAAGACCCTGGTGTAGCGTGGGTACAGCAGCTGCGGTAGGTATTTTTATCGGCGCACTGTTAAGCATGCGCAAATCGTAGTGCAAAAATGATAATAAATACGCGTCTTTAACCCCGAAGCCTGTCTTCGGGGTTTCTTTTTGCCTGGTGAATCACAAAAATCCCCCTCCCCCGTCACGCTCATATCTAGGGTAATTTCGATCACTATTTGCTATATATTGTGTGGTTGAATCTTTTTTTCAACTACATCTAGTATCTCTGTATCAACAGAGAGACAACCCGACGCGTATCATCGCGCCGTATCTTCATTTTAAACGGAAATACGAATCATGCGCATAACTATTTACACTCGTAACGATTGCGTTCAGTGCCACGCCACCAAACGGGCGATGGAAAACCGGGGCTTTGATTTTGAAATGATTAATGTCGATCGCGTTCCTGAAGCAGCGGAAGCGTTGCGTGCTCAGGGCTTTCGTCAGTTGCCGGTAGTGATTGCTGGCGATCTTAGCTGGTCTGGTTTCCGTCCGGACATGATTAACCGTCTGCATCCAGCGCCACACGCGGCCAGTGCATGAGCCAGCTCGTCTACTTCTCCAGCAGCTCCGAAAACACGCAGCGTTTTATCGAACGTTTAGGTCTGCCCGCGGTGCGCATCCCGCTCAATGAGCGGGAACGGATTCAGGTAGACGAGCCTTACATCCTGATCGTGCCCTCTTACGGCGGCGGCGGTACGGCTGGCGCGGTGCCACGATAGGTAATTCGCTTTTTAAACGACGAGCACAACCGGGCGTTGCTTCGCGGCGTTATTGCTTCTGGTAATCGCAACTTTGGTGAGGCGTATGGCCGCGCCGGAGATGTGATTGCCCGGAAATGCGGCGTGCCGTGGCTGTACCGTTTTGAACTCATGGGTACGCAAAGCGATATCGAAAACGTTCGTAAAGGAGTAACCGAATTTTGGCAACGACAACCGCAGAATGCCTGACGCAGGAAACGATGGATTACCACGCGCTGAATGCGATGCTTAACCTCTACGATAGCGCAGGTCGCATTCAGTTCGATAAAGACCGCCAGGCCGTTGACGCCTTTATGGCGACGCATGTGCGTCCGAACAGTGTGACCTTCAGTAGCCAGCAGCAGCGCCTGAACTGGCTGGTCAACGAAGGTTACTATGATGAAAGCGTTCTTAATCGCTACTCTCGCGACTTTGTCATTACGCTGTTTGCCCACGCACACACCAGCGGTTTTCGTTTCCAGACATTCCTCGGGGCATGGAAGTTTTACACCAGCTATACGTTGAAGACATTCGACGGTAAACGTTATCTGGAAGATTTTGCCGATCGAGTCACGATGGTGGCGCTGACGCTGGCACAAGGCGATGCGACGCTGGCGTTGCAACTGACCGATGAAATGCTGTCAGGACGCTTTCAGCCAGCCACGCCGACATTCCTCAACTGCGGTAAGCAGCAGCGCGGCGAACTGGTTTCCTGTTTTCTGCTGCGTATTGAAGACAATATGGAGTCGATTGGCCGGGCGGTAAATTCCGCACTGCAACTGTCGAAACGCGGCGGCGGCGTGGCATTTTTGCTGTCGAATCTGCGAGAAGCGGGCGCGCCAATTAAACGTATTGAAAATCAATCTTCTGGCGTAATTCCGGTGATGAAAATGCTGGAAGACGCATTTTCCTATGCCAACCAACTCGGCGCGCGTCAGGGGGCAGGTGCAGTCTATTTACATGCTCATCATCCCGATATTCTGCGTTTTCTCGATACAAAACGGGAAAATGCCGACGAAAAAATCCGCATTAAAACACTGTCGCTGGGCGTGGTGATCCCGGATATCACTTTCCATCTGGCAAAAGAGAATGCGCAGATGGCGCTGTTTTCGCCCTATGACGTTGAGCGAGTTTATGGCAAGCCGTTTGCCGATATCGCCATCAGCGAACACTATGACGAACTGGTTGCCGATGAACGCATCCGCAAAAAATACCTCAACGCCCGTGATTTCTTCCAGCGGCTGGCAGAAATCCAGTTTGAGTCCGGCTATCCCTACATCATGTATGAAGACACGGTAAACCGTGCTAACCCTGTCGCCGGGCGCATAAATATGAGTAATCTCTGCTCAGAGATTTTGCAGGTCAACTGTGCCTCAGAGTATGACGAGAATCTCGACTATGCCCGCACAGGCCATGATATCTCCTGCAATTTAGGTTCGTTGAATATTGCGCACACCATGGATTCCCCCGATTTTGCCCGCACGGTAGAGACTGCCGTGCGCGGTTTAACGGCGGTGTCAGATATGAGTCATATCCGCAGCGTGCCGTCCATCGAAGCCGGAAATGCCGCCTCACACGCCATCGGACTGGGGCAGATGAATTTACACGGCTATCTGGCGCGAGAAGGCATCGCTTATGGTTCGCCGGAAGCACTGGATTTCACCAATCTCTATTTCTATGCCATCACCTGGCACGCACTGCGTACCTCGATGTTGCTGGCGCGCGAACGCGGTGAAACCTTCGCCGGGTTCAAACAGTCACGTTATGCCAGTGGTGAATATTTTAGCCAATATCTGCAAGGTAACTGGCAGCCGAAAACGGCGAAAGTTGGCGAACTGTTTGCCCGCAGCGGTATTACGTTACCTACCCGTGAGATGTGGGCGCAACTGCGCGACGACGTGATGCGCTACGGCATTTACAACCAGAATCTTCAGGCGGTGCCGCCAACCGGTTCTATCTCTTATATCAACCATGCTACGTCGAGTATTCATCCGATTGTGGCGAAAGTAGAGATACGCAAAGAGGGCAAAACAGGACGCGTTTACTACCCTGCCCCGTTTATGACTAACGAAAATCTGGCGCTGTATCAGGATGCTTACGAAATCGGCGCAGAAAAGATCATCGACACCTACGCGGAAGCGACTCGCCATGTCGATCAGGGTTTGTCGCTGACGCTGTTTTTCCCCGATACCGCCACCACTCGCGATATCAACAAAGCGCAGATTTACGCCTGGCGCAAAGGTATCAAAACGCTCTATTACATTCGCCTGCGTCAGATGGCGCTGGAAGGCACTGAAATTGAAGGCTGCGTCTCCTGTGCACTTTAAGGAATATCTATGAAACTCTCACGTATCAGCGCCATCAACTGGAACAAGATATCTGACGATAAAGATCTGGAGGTGTGGAATCGCCTGACCAGCAATTTCTGGCTACCAGAAAAGGTGCCGCTGTCGAACGATATTCCTGCCTGGCAGACATTAACTGTCGTAGAACAACAACTGACGATGCGCGTTTTTACTGGCCTGACGCTGCTCGACACGCTGCAAAATGTTATCGGCGCGCCTTCGCTGATGCCCGATGCACTCACGCCTCATGAAGAAGCGGTATTATCGAATATCAGCTTTATGGAAGCGGTTCATGCCCGCTCTTACAGTTCGATTTTCTCGACGCTGTGCCAGACCAAAGATGTCGATGCCGCCTACGCCTGGAGTGAAGAAAACGCACCGTTGCAGCGAAAAGCTCAGATTATTCAGCAACATTATCGCGGTGATGATCCGCTGAAAAAGAAAATCGCCAGTGTGTTTCTTGAATCTTTTTTGTTCTATTCCGGTTTCTGGCTGCCGATGTATTTTTCCAGCCGCGGAAAGCTGACCAATACCGCAGACCTGATCCGTCTGATTATCCGTGATGAAGCAGTCCACGGTTACTACATAGGCTATAAATATCAGAAAAACATGGAAAAGATATCTCTGGGACAACGTGAAGAGTTGAAGAGTTTCGCCTTCGATTTGTTGCTGGAACTCTACGACAACGAGCTGCAATACACCGATGAGCTGTACGCCGAAACCCCGTGGGCTGACGATGTGAAAGCGTTTCTCTGTTACAACGCCAATAAGGCTTTGATGAATCTGGGCTACGAACCTTTATTTCCCGCAGAAATGGCGGAAGTGAATCCGGCAATCCTCGCCGCGCTTTCGCCGAATGCCGATGAAAATCACGATTTCTTTTCCGGTTCAGGCTCCTCTTATGTGATGGGGAAAGCGGTTGAAACAGAAGATGAAGACTGGAATTTCTGAGGGTGTTATTTTCAAAAATATCACTACCCGCGACAGGGAAATAATTCCCGCCAAATAGCTTTTTATCACGCAAATATTTTGTGGTGATCTACACTGATACTCTGTTGCATTATTCGCCTGAAACCACAATATTCAGGCGTTTTTTCGCTATCTTTGACAAAAAATATCAACTTTTCTCGATTTGCTCTCAGCCCTTATATCACGGGAAATTCCGGCGATTTGCTCGCATCAATATTCATGCCACATTTGCCATCAGGGGTTGCCTCAGATTCTCAGTATGTTAGGGTAGAAAAAAGTAACTATTTCCATTGGGTAATATATCGACATAAACAAATAACAGGAATCTTTCTATTGCATGGCAATTAAATTAGAAATTAAAAACCTTTATAAAATATTTGGTGAGCATCCACAGCGAGCATTCAAATATATCGAACAAGGACTTTCAAAAGAACAAATTCTGGAAAAAACTGGGCTATCGCTTGGCGTAAAAGACGCCAGTCTGGCCATTGAAGAAGGCGAGATATTTGTCATCATGGGATTATCCGGCTCGGGTAAATCCACAATGGTACGCCTTCTCAATCGCCTGATTGAACCCACCCGCGGGCAAGTGCTGATTGATGGTGTGGATATTGCCAAAATATCCGATGCCAAACTCCGTGAGGTGCGCAGAAAAAAGATTGCGATGGTCTTCCAGTCCTTTGCCTTAATGCCGCATATGACCGTGCTGGACAATACTGCGTTCGGTATGGAATTGGCCGGAATTAATGCCGAAGAACGCCGGGAAAAAGCCCTTGATGCACTGCGTCAGGTCGGGCTGGAAAATTATGCCCACAGCTACCCGGATGAACTCTCTGGCGGGATGCGTCAACGTGTGGGATTAGCCCGCGCGTTAGCGATTAATCCGGATATTTTATTAATGGACGAAGCCTTCTCGGCGCTCGATCCATTAATTCGCACCGAGATGCAGGATGAGCTGGTAAAATTACAGGCGAAACATCAGCGCACCATTGTCTTTATTTCCCACGATCTCGATGAAGCCATGCGTATTGGCGACCGAATTGCCATTATGCAAAATGGTGAAGTGGTACAGGTCGGCACACCGGATGAAATTCTCAATAATCCGGCGAATGATTATGTCCGTACCTTCTTCCGTGGCGTTGATATTAGTCAGGTATTCAGTGCGAAAGATATTGCCCGCCGGACACCGAATGGCTTAATTCGTAAAACCCCTGGCTTCGGCCCACGTTCGGCACTGAAATTATTGCAGGATGAAGATCGCGAATATGGCTACGTTATCGAACGCGGTAATAAGTTTGTCGGCGCAGTCTCCATCGATTCGCTTAAAACCGCGTTAACGCAGCAGCAAGGTCTTGATGCGGCGCTGATTGATGCGCCGTTAGCAGTCGATGCACAAACGCCTCTTAGCGAGTTGCTCTCTCATGTCGGACAGGCACCCTGTGCGGTGCCCGTGGTCGACGAGGACCAACAGTATGTCGGCATCATTTCGAAAGGAATGCTGCTGCGCGCTTTAGATCGTGAGGGGGTAAATAATGGCTGATCAAAATAATCCGTGGGATACCACGCCAGCGGCGGACAGTGCCGCGCAATCCGCAGACGCCTGGGGTACACCGACGACTGCACCGACTGACGGCGGTGGTGCTGACTGGCTGACCAGTACGCCTGCGCCAAACGTCGAGCATTTTAATATTCTCGATCCGTTCCATAAAACGCTGATCCCGCTCGACAGTTGGGTCACTGAAGGGATCGACTGGGTTGTTACCCATTTCCGTCCCGTCTTCCAGGGCGTGCGCGTTCCGGTTGATTATATCCTCAACAGTTTCCAGCAATTGCTGCTGGGTATGCCAGCGCCAGTGGCGATTATCGTTTTCGCTCTCATCGCCTGGCAGATTTCCGGGGTCGGAATGGGCGTGGCGACGCTGGTTTCGCTGATTGCCATCGGCGCAATCGGTGCCTGGTCGCAGGCAATGGTGACTCTGGCGCTGGTGTTAACCGCCCTGCTGTTCTGTATCGTCATCGGTTTGCCGTTGGGGATATGGCTGGCGAGAAGTCCGCGAGCGGCGAAAATTATTCGTCCACTGCTTGATGCCATGCAGACCACGCCAGCGTTTGTTTATCTGGTACCAATCGTCATGCTGTTTGGTATCGGTAACGTGCCGGGCGTAGTGGTGACGATCATCTTTGCTCTGCCGCCGATTATCCGTCTGACGATTCTGGGGATTAACCAGGTTCCGGCGGATCTGATTGAAGCCTCGCGCTCATTCGGTGCCAGCCCGCGCCAGATGCTGTTCAAAGTTCAGTTACCGCTGGCGATGCCGACCATTATGGCGGGCGTTAACCAGACGCTGATGCTGGCTCTTTCTATGGTGGTCATCGCCTCGATGATTGCCGTCGGCGGGCTGGGTCAGATGGTACTTCGCGGTATCGGTCGTCTGGATATGGGCCTTGCCACCGTTGGCGGCGTCGGGATTGTGATCCTCGCCATTATCCTCGACCGCCTGACGCAGGCCGTTGGGCGCGACTCACGCAGTCGCGGCAACCGTCGCTGGTACACCACTGGCCCTGTCGGTCTGCTGACCCGCCCATTCATTAAGTAACTCTGCACTTGCCCGGTAACGCCGGGCATTATCACCCTGCCAAAAAAAGGAATAACAATGCGACATAGCGTACTTTTTGCGACAGCGTTTGCCACGCTTATCTCTACACAAACTTTTGCAGCCGATCTGCCGGGCAAAGGCATTACTGTTAATCCAGTTCAGAGCACCATCACTGAAGAAACCTTCCAGACGCTGCTGGTCAGTCGTGCACTGGAGAAATTAGGTTATACCGTCAATAAACCCAGCGAAGTGGATTACAACGTTGGCTACACCTCACTTGCTTCCGGCGATGCAACCTTCACCGCCGTGAACTGGACGCCGCTGCATGACAACATGTACGAAGCTGCCGGTGGCGATAAGAAATTTTATTGTGAAGGGGTATTCGTTAACGGCGCGGCACAGGGTTACCTGATCGATAAGAAAACCGCCGACCAGTACAAAATCACCAACATCGCACAACTGAAAGATCCGAAGATCGCCAAACTGTTCGATACCAACGGCGACGGTAAAGCGGATTTAACCGGCTGTAACCCAGGCTGGGGCTGCGAAGGTGCGATCAACCACCAGCTTGCCGCGTATGAACTGACCAACACCGTGACGCATAATCAGGGGAACTACGCAGCGATGATGGCCGACACCATCAGTCGCTACAAAGAGGGCAAACCGGTGTTTTATTACACCTGGACGCCGTACTGGGTGAGTAATGAGCTGAAGCCAGGGAAAGATGTGGTCTGGTTGCAGGTGCCGTTCTCCGCACTGCCGGGCGATAAAAACGCCGATACCAAACTGCCGAATGGTGCGAATTATGGCTTCCCGGTCAGCACCATGCATATCGTTGCCAACAAAGCCTGGGCCGAGAAAAACCCGGCAGCAGCGAAACTTTTTGCCATTATGCAGTTGCCAGTGGCAGATATTAACGCCCAGAACGCCATTATGCATGACGGCAAAGCCTCAGAAGGCGATATTCAGGGCCATGTTGATGGTTGGATCAAAGCCCACCAGCAGCAGTTCGATGGCTGGGTGAATGAGGCGCTGGCAGCGCAGAAGTAATTTTTATTCGGGCGGATAAGTCGTTTTTGCCTCATCCGCCATTCTGTGCACAATGCCTGATGCGACGCTGGCGCGTCTTATCATGCCTACAAAATACACTCATTCCGTATGGCGGATAAGGCGTTTTCGCCGCATCCGCCGTTCTGTGCACAATGCCTGATGCGACGCTGGCGCGTCTTATCATGCCTACAAACCACATCGCACATTTCAACAAGCTATCTTTCGCCCCCATTCATCAACATCCGCTATTATTGATTTCCAGCTTAATCATCACCTGATGAACAAAAATAATGACTAAACCTAATCATGAGCTTAGCCCGGCGCTGATCGTGCTGATGTCTATCGCCACCGGTCAGGCGGTAGCCAGTAACTATTACGCCCAGCCATTGCTCGACACCATCGCGCGTAACTTTTCCCTTTCCGCCAGTTCGGCAGGCTTTATTGTTACCGCCGCGCAGTTGGGCTATGCAGCAGGTCTGCTGTTTCTTGTTCCCCTCGGTGATATGTTTGAACGCCGCCGCCTGATTGTCTCGATGACCTTACTGGCGGCAGGCGGCATGTTAATCACTGCCAGCAGTCAGTCGCTGGCGATGATGATCCTCGGTACGGCATTAACCGGTTTATTCTCAGTCGTGGCACAAATTCTGGTTCCGCTGGCAGCGACGCTGGCTTCACCGGATAAACGCGGCAAAGTGGTTGGCACCATTATGAGCGGTCTGCTGTTGGGGATCTTGCTGGCACGAACCGTTGCCGGGTTACTGGCAAACCTCGGCGGCTGGCGCACCGTCTTTTGGGTTGCCTCGGTGTTAATGGCACTGATGGCGCTAGCATTATGGCGTGGTCTGCCACAAATGAAATCAGAAACCCACCTCAACTACCCACAGTTGTTAGGTTCCGTTTTCAGCATGTTTATCAGCGATAAGATCCTCCGCACCCGCGCATTGCTGGGCTGCCTGACCTTTGCCAACTTCAGCATTCTCTGGACCTCAATGGCCTTTTTGCTTGCCGCTCCACCTTTTAACTACAGCGATG
This sequence comes from Shigella sonnei, assembly GCF_002950395.1. NCBI lineage: Bacteria > Pseudomonadati > Pseudomonadota > Gammaproteobacteria > Enterobacterales > Enterobacteriaceae > Shigella > Shigella sonnei. The sequence continues at coordinate 4,929,620 of NZ_CP026802.1, read as the reverse complement.
GTGTCATTGGTCTGTTTGGACTTGCGGGAGCTGCCGGAGCGTTGGGCGCTCGTCCGGCGGGCGGTTTTGCCGATAAGGGTAAATCGCACCACACCACAACTTTCGGTCTGCTGCTGCTATTACTTTCATGGCTGGCGATCTGGTTTGGTCACACTTCCGTACTGGCGCTGATTATCGGCATCCTGGTGCTGGATCTCACCGTACAGGGCGTGCATATCACTAACCAGACGGTAATTTATCGAATACACCCTGATGCGCGTAATCGCCTGACCGCAGGTTACATGACCAGCTACTTTATTGGCGGTGCCGCCGGTTCGCTAATTTCAGCCTCAGCCTGGCAACATGGCGGTTGGGCTGGCGTTTGTCTGGCTGGCGCGACGATTGCCCTAGTTAACTTACTGGTCTGGTGGCGAGGTTTTCATCGTCAGGAAGCCGCAAATTAAGCAATCAGCAACCGTTTTCGTGGCTTTACACTTATAAGGGTGTTAAGAAGCCCATCAGTCTGATAAGGTTAAGATATTCATTCAGTCTATTTATAATATTAACAATCGTTAAGCGTACACTCTATGGAAAGCCCTACTCCACAGCCTGCTCCTGGTTCGGCGACCTTCATGGAAGGATGCAAAGACAGTTTACCGATTGTTATTAGTTATATTCCGGTGGCCTTTGCGTTCGGTCTGAATGCGACCCGTCTGGGATTCTCTCCTCTCGAAAGCGTTTTTTTCTCCTGCATCATTTATGCAGGCGCGAGCCAGTTCGTCATTACCGCGATGCTGGCAGCCGGGAGTAGTTTGTGGGTTGCTGCACTGACCGTCATGGCAATGGATGTTCGCCATGTGTTGTATGGCCCGTCACTGCGTAGCCGTATTATTCAGCGTCTGCAAAAATCGAAAACCGCCCTGTGGGCGTTTGGCCTGACGGATGAGGTTTTTGCCGCCGCAACAGCAAAACTGGTACGCAATAATCGCCGCTGGAGCGAGAACTGGATGATCGGCATTGCCTTCAGTTCATGGTCATCGTGGGTATTTGGTACGGTAATAGGGGCATTCTCCGGCAGCGGCTTGCTGCAAGGTTATCCCGCCGTTGAAGCAGCATTAGGTTTTATGCTTCCGGCACTCTTTATGAGTTTCCTGCTCGCCTCTTTCCAGCGCAAACAATCTCTTTGCGTTACCGCAGCGTTAGTTGGTGCCCTTGCAGGCGTAACGCTATTTTCTATTCCCGTCGCCATTCTGGCAGGCATTGTCTGTGGCTGCCTCACTGCGTTAATCCAGGCATTCTGGCAAGGAGCGCCCGATGAGCTATGAGGTTCTGCTGCTTGGGTTACTGGTTGGCGCGGCGAATTATTGCTTCCGCTATTTGCCGCTGCGCCTGCGTGTGGGTAATGCCCGCCCAACCAAACGTGGCGCGGTAGGTATTTTGCTCGACACCATTGGCATCGCCTCGATATGCGCTCTGCTGGTTGTCTCTACCGCACCAGAAGTGATGCACGATACACGCCGTTTCGTGCCCACGCTGGTCGGCTTCGCGGTACTGGGTGCCAGTTTCTATAAAACACGCAGCATTATCATCCCAACACTGCTTAGTGCGCTGGCCTATGGGCTCGCCTGGAAAGTGATGGCGATTATATAACCCACAAGAATCATTTTTCTAAAACAATACATTTACTTTATTTGTCACTGTCGTTACTATATCGGCTGAAATTAATGAGGTCATACCCAAATGGATAGTTCGTTTACGCCCATTGAACAAATGCTAAAATTTCGCGCCAGCCGCCACGAAGATTTTCCTTATCAGGAGATCCTTCTGACTCGTCTTTGCATGCACATGCAAAGCAAGCTGCTGGAGAACCGCAATAAAATGCTGAAGGCTCAGGGGATTAACGAGACGTTGTTTATGGCGTTGATTACGCTGGAGTCTCAGGAAAACCACAGTATTCAGCCTTCTGAATTAAGTTGTGCTCTTGGATCATCCCGTACCAACGCGACGCGTATTGCCGATGAACTGGAAAAACGCGGTTGGATCGAACGTCGTGAAAGCGATAACGATCGCCGCTGCCTGCATCTGCAATTAACGGAAAAAGGTCACGAGTTTTTGCGCGAGGTTTTACCACCGCAGCATAACTGCCTGCATCAACTCTGGTCCGCGCTCAGCACAACAGAAAAAGATCAGCTCGAGCAAATCACCCGCAAATTGCTCTCCCGTCTCGACCAGATGGAACAAGACGGTGTGGTTCTCGAAGCGATGAGCTAACGCGTCATCTCGCTCAAAAATCCAGATTTATAAAAGAAAAAATGACCGGCCAGCATCGCAACATGCTGGCCTTTTTGGCAAGCAGGTCGGCTCAGCCGATGAGTTAAGAAGATCGTGGAGAACAATATGAGCGCAAATGCGGAGACTCAAACCCCGCAGCAACCGGTAAAGAAGAGCGGCAAACGTAAGCGTCTGCTCCTCCTTCTCACCTTGCTCTTTATAATTATTGCCGTAGCGATAGGGATTTATTGTTTTTTGGTACTGCGTCATTTCGAAGAAACCGATGACGCATACGTGGCAGGGAATCAGATTCAAATTATGTCTCAGGTGTCTGGCAGCGTGACGAAAGTCTGGGCCGATAACACCGATTTTGTAAAAGAAGGCGACGTGCTGGTCACTCTCGACCCGACAGATGCTCGCCAGGCGTTTGAAAAAGCCAAAACTGCACTGGCTTCCAGCGTTCGCCAAACCCACCAGCTGATGATTAACAGCAAACAGTTGCAGGCGAATATTGAGGTGCAGAAAATCGCCCTCGCAAAAGCACAAAGCGACTACAACCGCCGTGTGCCGCTGGGCAATGCCAACCTGATTGGTCGCGAAGAGCTGCAACACGCCCGCGACGCCGTCACCAGTGCCCAGGCGCAACTGGACGTCGCTATTCAACAATACAATGCCAATCAGGCGATGATTCTGGGGACTAAACTGGAAGATCAGCCTGCCGTGCAACAGGCTGCCACCGAAGTACGTAACGCCTGGCTGGCGCTGGAGCGTACCCGTATTGTCAGTCCGATGACCGGTTATGTCTCCCGCCGCGCGGTACAGCCTGGGGCGCAAATTAGCCCAACGACGCCGCTGATGGCGGTCGTTCCAGCCACCAATATGTGGGTGGATGCCAACTTTAAAGAGACGCAGATTGCCAATATGCGTATCGGTCAGCCGGTCACTATCACCACGGATATTTACGGCGATGATGTGAAATACACCGGTAAAGTGGTTGGTCTGGATATGGGCACAGGTAGCGCATTCTCACTGCTTCCGGCGCAAAATGCGACCGGTAACTGGATCAAAGTCGTTCAGCGTCTACCTGTGCGTATCGAACTGGACCAGAAACAGCTGGAGCAATACCCGCTGCGCATTGGTTTGTCCACACTGGTGAGCGTCAATACCACTAACCGTGACGGTCAGGTACTGGCAAATAAAGTACGTTCAACACCGGTCGCGGTAAGTACCGCGCGTGAAATCAGCCTGGCACCTGTCAATAAACTGATCGACGATATCGTAAAAGCTAACGCTGGCTAATCCAGAGGTGCGTGTGATGCAACAGCAAAAACCGCTGGAAGGCGCGCAACTGGTCATTATGACGATTGCGCTGTCACTGGCGACATTCATGCAGGTGCTGGACTCCACCATTGCTAACGTGGCGATCCCCACTATCGCCGGGAATCTGGGCTCATCGCTCAGCCAGGGAACGTGGGTAATCACTTCTTTCGGGGTGGCGAATGCCATCTCGATCCCGCTTACCGGCTGGCTGGCAAAGCGCGTCGGGGAAGTGAAACTGTTCCTTTGGTCCACCATCGCCTTTGCTATTGCGTCGTGGGCGTGTGGTGTCTCCAGCAGCCTGAATATGCTGATCTTCTTCCGCGTGATTCAGGGGATTGTCGCCGGGCCGTTGATCCCGCTTTCGCAAAGTCTATTGCTGAATAACTACCCGCCAGCCAAACGCTCGATCGCGCTGGCGTTGTGGTCGATGACGGTGATTGTCGCGCCAATTTGCGGCCCGATCCTCGGCGGTTATATCAGCGATAATTACCACTGGGGCTGGATATTCTTCATCAACGTGCCGATTGGCGTGGCGGTGGTGTTGATGACACTGCAAACTCTGCGCGGACGTGAAACCCGCACCGAACGGCGGCGGATTGATGCCGTGGGGCTGGCACTGCTGGTTATTGGTATCGGCAGCCTGCAGATTATGCTCGACCGCGGTAAAGAGCTGGACTGGTTTTCATCACAGGAAATTATCATCCTTACCGTGGTGGCGGTGGTGGCTATCTGCTTCCTGATTGTCTGGGAGCTGACCGACGATAACCCGATAGTCGATCTGTCGTTGTTTAAGTCGCGCAACTTCACCATCGGCTGCTTGTGTATCAGCCTCGCGTATATGCTCTACTTCGGCGCTATTGTTCTGCTGCCGCAGTTGTTGCAGGAGGTCTACGGTTACACGGCGACCTGGGCAGGTTTGGCCTCTGCGCCGGTAGGGATTATTCCGGTGATCCTGTCGCCGATTATCGGCCGCTTCGCGCATAAACTGGATATGCGGCGGCTGGTAACCTTCAGCTTTATTATGTATGCCGTCTGCTTCTACTGGCGTGCCTATACCTTTGAACCAGGTATGGATTTTGGCGCGTCGGCCTGGCCGCAGTTTATCCAGGGGTTTGCGGTGGCCTGCTTCTTTATGCCGCTGACCACCATTACGCTGTCTGGTTTGCCACCGGAACGACTGGCGGCGGCATCGAGCCTCTCTAACTTTACGCGAACGCTGGCGGGGTCTATCGGCACGTCGATAACCACGACCATGTGGACCAACCGCGAGTCGATGCACCATGCGCAGTTGACTGAGTCGGTAAACCCGTTCAACCCGAATGCCCAGGCGATGTACAGTCAACTGGAAGGGCTTGGGATGACGCAACAGCAGGCATCAGGCTGGATTGCCCAGCAGATCACCAATCAGGGGCTGATTATTTCCGCCAATGAGATCTTCTGGATGTCAGCCGGGATATTCCTCGTACTGCTGGGGCTGGTGTGGTTTGCTAAACCGCCATTTGGCGCAGGTGGCGGTGGCGGCGGTGCGCACTAAGTACAACTAAGCCAGTTCATTTGAACTGGCTTTTTTCAATTAATTGTGAAGATAGTTTACTGACTAGATGTGCAGTTCCTGCAACTTCTCTTTCGGCAGTGCCAGTTCTTCGTTGCTGTTGATGCGTACGTCACGTTCCAGAATGCTACGCGCAATATCCTGCGCTTCCTGCAACGAGTGCATCTGGTAAGTGCCACACTGGTAGACGTTCAGTTCCGGGATCTGATTCTGATCCTGCACTTTCAGCACGTCTTCCATTGCCGCTTTCCAGGCATCAGCAACACGCTGCTCATCTGGCGTACCAATCAGACTCATATAAAAACCGGTGCGGCAGCCCATTGGCGAGATATCGATAATCTCTACACCATTACCGTTAAGATGGTTACGCATAAAACCAGCAAACAGGTGCTCCAGGGTATGGATCCCTCTTTCTGGCATCACTTCTTTGTTCGGCACGCAGAAGCGCAGATCGAACACGGTGATTGCGTCGCCATGCGGGGTGTTCATTGTTTTCGCCACCCGAACTGCAGGCGCTTCCATCCGGGTATGATCGACTGTGAAGCTATCTAACAACGGCATTTAGCCACCTCCGGTAATTTTTTTAAAAATTTTCTGAACTCTTTCTTCCCAGGCGAGTCTGAGTATATGAAAGACGCGCATTTGTTATCATCATCCCTGAATTCAGAGATGAAATTTTGGCCACTCACGAGTGGCCTTTTTCTTTTCTGTCAGGTGTGTTTTTCCAGCCACACCGCAAACGGTTCGGTATCAGCGGTTTCCATTTCCTGCTGACGGCGTTCAGATGCCTCGCGCTCGGCTACAAAATCCTCTTCGCGCAGAATTTCCAGCGGCTCTTCACGCAGCAGATTACGGTAGGCTTCTGCAAACGCTTTGCCTGTTCCGCCAATACCAGTATCAATCATAGACCTTAAGATACGGGCAGAGAAAGTCAGATCGGGATTATCGAAGCAGGCAACCAGTTCATCACACACTTTCTGATACGCGTCGCCGCCGTTAATGCTATCCAGCGTTTGCGCGACGCGTTTCAGATCGCGGAACAGATCTTTACCCACCTGCAGTAACGGGAACTGCGCGGTTTCGCAGCCGATACCCAGCGTCAGGCCCGGTTTGCGACCTTCAAGGATCACCCGGTTCCAGTTAACGCGCGTACAGGCAAGTTCGCTACTGCTCATTTCCGGTGCATCAGCCAGCGCACACCAGACCATAAACAGGTCGAGGAATCGCACCTGCTGTTCATCTACACCAATCGGCGAGAACGGGTTGATGTCCAGCGAACGCACTTCAATATATTCAATGCCGCCACGTAACAGCGCATCAGAAGGTGACTCGCCGCTGCGGGTAACGCGTTTTGGACGAATCGGCGCATACAGTTCGTTTTCAATCTGCAGCACGTTGCTATTGATTTGCAGCCTCTTACCGTCTTTCTCAATACCAATCTTCGCGTACTCTTCCGATGGCGTTTTGATTGCCTGTTTAAGGCCCGCTACGTACTCGTAAAGATCGTTGAAGGTAATACCAAGATTGCTTTGCGATTTATTGGTATAGCCGAGATCGCTCAAACGAAGAGAGGTCGCATACGGCAGGTAATACATACCGCACTCGGTTTTCTCAAACGGCAGCGACGTTGGTTTTCCTTGCAGGAAAGAAGAACAAATCGCCGGAGATGCACCAAACAGATAAGGAATGACCCAACCGAAACGATAGTAATTGCGGATAACGCGGAAATAGCCCGCAGAAATTTTCTCTTTGGCATCAGCGCCCGAGATATCACCGCACTTCGCTTGCCAGAATGCCATTGGCAAAGAGAAATTGTAGTGCACGCCGGAAATGGTTTGCATCAGCGCGCCGTAGCGATTTTTCAGCCCTTCACGATACAGCGTTTTAAAGCGTCCGGTGTTAGAAGTGCCGTACTGTGCCAGTTCGATGTCCTGACCTTCTGCGATGTAGCATGGCATACTTAACGGCCACATCCGCTCATCGCCCATATTGCGCGCCGTATAACGATGCAGATCGCGCATAAAGGTCAGCATATGTTCAATATCACCATCCACTGGTGTAATGAATTCCAGCAATGCTTCCGCAAAATCGGTAGTAATCCATTTGTGCGTCAGTGCGGAACCTAATGCTTCAGGATGACCTGTTGTTGCCAGTGTGCCATCAGCATTAACACGCAAAGTTTCGCGCTCCAGCCCACGCTGTATCCCCTTTAACGCCTGAGGATGTTTTTCCAGCCAGGCCAGCGCCTGTGATACGTCCGGGATCAAATTGACCTCCCGCCTGTCAAAATCGTTTTAATTAGCATAACTGTAATGGTGACCATATGTGCAGGCCTACAATTAGTGCCACCACATCATGCCCTGAACGGTCGCTGCTGCAACTGCAACATAGCGTAACGCTTTACCAAGGCACAAAAAAAAGATTACCGGTCCCCACGAGATGCGCATCCATCCCGCTAACAGACACAGTAAATCGCCAACCACGGGCATCCAGCTTAATAATAGCGTGACTGCACCATAGCGTTTCAGCCAGCCGATAGCTTTCTCTTGCCAGCGCGATGTTTTACGCAATGGAAAGAAACGCCCAAGGATAACGTTAGTTAACCCTCCAAGGCTATTACCCATTGTTGCTGTTAAAACTAAAACCCAGGGATGACTGATCCCGGAAAGCAACATTGCCACCAGCACGACTTCGGAGTTGCCGGGTAATAGTGTAGCGCTGAGAAAACTACTGGCAAACAACGAGAAAAGCGATAACGCTTCACTCACAGCAAGCGAACGTCCACAGCGTCCATACCTGCGGCACGGGCCGCCTGAATACCGAAATCGGCATCTTCAAAGACCACACACTGCGTCGGTTGCACGCCCATACGCTGCGCGCACAACAAAAATGTGTCTGGCGCGGGTTTATGGTGTTTGACGTGATCGGCAGCGACGACGGCGTCAAAATAATGGCGTAATCCCAGGTGCGCCAGCAATGCCTCAGCGATGGCGCTTTCACTCCCCGTTCCTACAGCCATTGGGCGACGACCATGCCAACTTTTCACCACATCAACAAGAGGAAGCGGTTCGACGCTATCCAGCAGCATACTTCTTACTGCTTCTGTTTTTTCACGCGCTAACGCATGCGGGTCGAGATCGGCCTGATTCAGCTCAATAATTGCCTGAGCAATACGCCAGGTGGGCGATCCATTAAGCGCAATCATCGCCTGAATATCGTACTGAAGACCGTAGTGCCCTAATACTTCGCGCCACGCTTTACGGTGCGTAGGCTCCGTATCCAGGATTGTGCCATCCATATCAAAAATTAAACCTGCATAACGCTCGTACATGGTCTTCTCGCAAGTCGAAAAATATGACGCTACTTTAGCGTAATTGCTTGATTTTGTCGCTGATGGCGAAGGAGAAGAAAATTCAGGAAATGGATAAAGGAGTTATTTAGAAATGAGATATTTTTGAAGGAAATTTTTTGGAGAAGATGGTGCATCCGGGAGGATGACTCACTGACGTTCGCCCTTCGGGCCGTTGCTGGCGCAACGTTATCCTTCCTGGTGCCTGCGGTTAATACCGCTATCTCTTCGATACCTTCATTGCTGAAGGTTACGGAGAATATGGTGCATCCGGGAGGATTCGAACCTCCGACCGCTCGGTTCGTAGCCGAGTACTCTATCCAGCTGAGCTACGGATGCATCGGGAAAACTTATTCTACTGCTGATATTGATACCGCTACTAAAGCCATATCAATTAAGAGATGGTGCATCCGGGAGGATTACTCGCCTTGCGGCTCGCCCTTCGGGCCGTTGCTAAAGCAACGTTATCATCCCTGGTGCCTGCGGTTAATTCCGCTACCTCTTCGATACCTTCATTGCTGAAGATTTCGGAGAATATGGTGCATCCGGGAGGATTCGAACCTCCGACCGCTCGGTTCGTAGCCGAGTACTCTATCCAGCTGAGCTACGGATGCATCGGGAAAATTTATTTTACTGCTGATATTGATACCGCTACTAAAGCCATATCAAGTAAGAGATGGTGCATCCGGGAGGATTCGAACCTCCGACCGCTCGGTTCGTAGCCGAGTACTCTATCCAGCTGAGCTACGGATGCATCGGGAAAATTTATTTTACTGCTGATATTGATACCGCTACTAAAGCCATATCAAGTAAGAGATGGTGCATCCGGGAGGATTCGAACCTCCGACCGCTCGGTTCGTAGCCGAGTACTCTATCCAGCTGAGCTACGGATGCAAATGGCGGTGAGGCGGGGATTCGAACCCCGGATGCAGCTTTTGACCGCATACTCCCTTAGCAGGGGAGCGCCTTCAGCCTCTCGGCCACCTCACCACACGCCTCTTACGAGTGCTTCGAAGAACTTGTTTATCGCTCATCGTCGCTGCGTGGCGCACATATTACTTTCTGAGACTTATAAGTCAAACAATTTTTCCCACACTTTTATCGTTTGCACACTTCACGCTCAATTAGTCTGTAAAAACGTCAAAAAGAGTGTTTTATCTACAGAAAAACGGAGGTCTGGCAGATAGCAGTAATGCAAAAAAATGGAGACTTAAGTTGAATGAACGGGAGTAAAGCGAAAAGACTATAGAGTGAAGGAGAAATTTTGAGGGTGCGTCTCACCGATAAAGATGAGACGCGGAAAGATTAGTAACTGGACTGCTGGGATTTTTCAGCCTGGATACGCTGGTAGATCTCTTCACGGTGAACAGAAACTTCCTTCGGGGCATTTACGCCAATACGTACCTGGTTGCCCTTTACCCCTAAAACTGTCACGGTGACCTCATCCCCAATCATGAGGGTCTCACCAACTCGACGAGTCAGAATCAGCATTCTTTGCTCCTTGAAAGATTAAAAGAGTCGGGTCTCTCTGTATCCCGGCATTATCCATCATATAACGCCAAAAAGTAAGCAATGACAAACACATTACATGTAAGCAGTCATGGCATTACATTCTGTTAAACCTAAGTTTAGCCGATATACACAACTTCAACCTGACTTTATCGTTGTCGATAGCGTTAATGCGAATGCCGTGAAGCGAGTCCACGGCATTGCCTGACGCTTATATTATTGCAATTTCGCGCTGACCCAGCCTTTCACACTGGCTAACGCTGCAGGTAAGGCCGCAGCATCCGTACCACCGGCTTGCGCCATGTCAGGACGTCCACCACCCTTGCCGCCCACCTGCTGAGCGACCATACCAATCAGTTCCCCTGCTTTCACACGATCTGTGACGTCCTTAGATACGCCTGCAATCAGAGAAACCTTACCTTCGGCTACCGTTGCCAGCACGATAATTGTCGACCCCAGCTGATTTTTTAAATCGTCAACCATGGTACGCAACATTTTCGGCTCAACACCGCTAAGCTCGCTAACCAACAGCTTAACACCATTAACATCAATTGCCTTACTGGAAAGATTTGCGCTCTCCTGTGCGGCAGCTTGTTCTTTAAGCTGTTGTAGTTCTTTTTCTAACTGACGCGTACGTTCCAGTACTGAGCGCACTTTATCCGCCAGATTATTGCTATCGCCTTTCAGCAGATGCGCGACTTCGCTTAAGCGATCGCTGTCTGCATGAACGGTGGTGATAGCGCCTTCTCCGGTTACCGCTTCGATACGACGAACGCCTGCAGCAGTACCCGATTCAGAGATGATGCGGAACAGACCAATATCACCAGTGCGGCTGGCGTGAGTACCGCCACACAGCTCGGTGGAGAAATCGCCCATGCTCAGCACGCGTACACGCTCATCATACTTCTCGCCGAACAGCGCCATCGCACCTTTCGCTTTCGCCGCTTCGAGATCCATGATGTTGGTTTCGATCGGCAAATTGCGACGAATCTGTGCGTTCACCAGGTCTTCGACCGCACGAATCTCTTCCGGTTTCATCGCTTCGTTGTGTGAGAAGTCGAAGCGCAGCACCTTGTCGTTAACCAGTGAACCTTTCTGCGATACATGAGTCCCCAGAACCTGGCGCAGCGCAGCGTGCATCAGGTGCGTTGCGGAGTGATTCAGACGAATACGGGCGCGACGAGCCTCATCAACATCAGCCTGCACAGCGTCGCCCACTTTCAGAGAACCCGCAGCAAGTTTACCGATGTGACCAATCGCCTGGCCGTATTTCTGCGTATCTTCCACCGCGAAGGAGAAGTTAGCGCCTTTCAGTTCGCCTTTATCACCAACCTGACCGCCGGATTCCGCATAGAATGGCGTTTGATCCAGCACGACCACAGCTTCCTGGCCTGCATTGATGGCATCAACCGCTTTACCATCAACAAACAGCGCGGTCACTTTGCCGTTCAGTTCCAGATGGTCATAGCCTTTAAATTCAGATGCACTATCAACACGGATCATTGCGTTGTAATCGGCACCAAAGCCGCTGGCTTCGCGCGCGCGACGACGCTGCTCTTCCATTGCTGCTTCAAAACCAGCTTCGTCAACTTTGATGTTGCGCTCACGACAAACATCAGCCGTCAGGTCAACCGGGAAGCCATAGGTGTCGTACAGACGGAAAGCCGTTTCACCATCCAGCGTATCACCAGAAAGTTTTGCCAGCTCTTCATCCAGCAACGCCAGACCGCGCTCCAGAGTACGGGCAAACTGCTCTTCTTCAGTCTTCAGCACCTGCTCAACCTGCGCCTGCTGGCGTTTCAGGTCTTCACCCGCAGAGCCCATAACGTCGATCAGCGGACCAACCAGTTTGTAGAAGAAGGTTTCTTTCGCGCCGAGCATATTGCCGTGACGCACTGCGCGACGAATGATACGACGCAGTACATAACCACGGTTTTCATTGGACGGCATTACGCCATCCGCGATCAGGAACGCACAAGAACGAATGTGGTCAGCGATTACGCGCAGCGATTTATTGCTCAGATCGGTCGCGCCAGTGACTTTCGCTACCGCCTGGATCAACGTGCGGAACAGGTCGATGTCATAGTTAGAGTTAACGTGTTGCAGCACCGCAGCAATACGCTCCAGACCCATACCGGTATCTACAGACGGCTTCGGCAGCGGTTCCATCGTGCCATCTGCCTGGCGGTTGAACTGCATGAAGACGATGTTCCAGATCTCAATGTAGCGGTCGCCGTCTTCTTCCGGACTTCCCGGAGGGCCACCCCAAATGTGGTCGCCGTGATCGTAGAAGATTTCGGTGCACGGGCCGCACGGACCAGTGTCACCCATCTGCCAGAAGTTGTCAGATGCGTATGGCGCACCTTTGTTATCGCCGATGCGAATAATACGTTCGCGCGGGATCCCTACTTCTTTTTCCCAGATTTCGTAGGCTTCGTCGTCGCTTTCATAGACGGTAACCCACAGACGCTCTTTCGGCAGGGCAAACCATTTTTCGCTGGTCAGCAGTTCCCATGCAAACTGAATGGCATCGTGTTTGAAATAGTCGCCGAAGCTGAAGTTGCCCAGCATTTCGAAGAAGGTATGGTGACGCGCGGTGTAACCGACGTTTTCCAGGTCGTTGTGTTTACCACCCGCACGCACGCAGCGTTGGGAAGTGGTAGCGCGGGAATAATTACGCTTGTCGAGCCCAAGGAACACATCCTTGAACTGGTTCATCCCGGCGTTGGTAAACAACAAAGTTGGGTCGTTATGGGGTACCAGGGAGCTGCTGGCAACTACCTGATGTCCCTTACTATGGAAAAAGTCGAGAAACGCCTGACGGATCTCAGCGGTGCTCTTGCTCATAATTATCCTGAAATCAAGCTAACGAAATATCGCCACCAGCTCCAGCGTGTCTTAACCGCCGGGCTGGTAACTGAAAAGTGGGAATAAGATAAGTTTTCTTGAGTGGGAAGTAAAATACCGTATGCGTTCAGTCGGCAAAATTTCGCCAAATATCCTGGATATCTTCCATCAGATAGCCACGATAGAGCAGAAAACGCTGGATCTTAACTTTTTCTGAAAAGACAGTTGGCAAAGGTTCACCATATTTTCGCGTCGCCTGATCGCGCACCAGTGCGCACCAGTCGATGTCACATTCACGCATCGCTTTTTCTGTCGCTTCGCGGGAAATACCTTTCTGATTCAGTTCCTGACGAATACGTGCAGGTCCATAACCTTTGCGGCTACGGCTGGCGATAAAGCGCGCAACAAATCGGCTGTCATCGAGATAGCCATGTTCATGGCACCAGGCAATAACGCGCTCGTAATCTTCTGCCGTAGCATCAATCTCTTCTGGGCCATTTTTGCCCATAATCGGTGCCGCGAGTTTACGTCGCAGTTCTTGCTCACTGTGATCGCGCACCGCCAGAATGCGTACCGCACGATCCAACAGGCGAGCATATGCCGGGCGACGGGATGTTGATTCTGTCATGGCATATCCTTACAACTTAAAAAAGCAAAAGGGCCGCAGATGCGACCCAGGTTTTGCTGATAAACAGATTTAATAGTCAATGAGTGTGCAGCCAATTCGTTAGAGGATCGAGGTGAGAGTAATTTTTCACGCCAGTGTTGGCCTGTTCCCCTCACCCTAACCCTCTCCCCAAAGGGGCGAGGGGACCGTCCGTGCACACATTATCTATTATCATCAATAACGAACGATTAAAAATCTTCGTTAGTTTCTGCTACGCCTTCGCTGTCATCTACAGAGAAATCCGGCGTTGAGTTCGGGTTGCTCAGCAGCAACTCACGTACTTTCTTCTCGATCTCTTTCGCGGTTTCCGGGTTATCTTTCAGCCAGGCAGTTGCATTCGCTTTACCCTGACCGATCTTCTCACCTTTGTAGCTGTACCACGCGCCTGCTTTCTCGATCAGCTTCTCTTTTACGCCCAGGTCAACCAGTTCGCCGTAGAAGTTGATACCTTCGCCGTAGAGGATCTGAAATTCAGCCTGTTTAAACGGTGCAGCGATTTTGTTCTTCACCACTTTCACGCGGGTTTCGCTACCCACCACGTTTTCGCCCTCTTTCACCGCGCCGATACGACGGATGTCGAGACGAACAGAGGCGTAGAATTTCAGCGCGTTACCACCGGTAGTGGTTTCCGGGTTACCGAACATCACACCAATTTTCATACGGATCTGGTTGATGAAGATCAGCAGCGTGTTGGACTGCTTCAGGTTACCCGCCAGCTTACGCATCGCCTGGCTCATCATACGTGCCGCAAGGCCCATGTGAGAGTCGCCGATTTCGCCTTCGATTTCCGCTTTCGGCGTCAGTGCCGCCACGGAGTCAACGACGATAACGTCTACTGCGCCAGAACGCGCCAGGGCGTCACAGATTTCCAGTGCCTGCTCGCCGGTGTCCGGCTGGGAGCACAGCAGGTTATCGATATCGACGCCCAGTTTACGTGCGTAGATTGGGTCCAGCGCGTGTTCAGCATCGATAAACGCACAGGTTTTACCTTCACGCTGCGCTGCGGCGATCACCTGCAGCGTCAGCGTGGTTTTACCGGAAGATTCCGGTCCGTAGATTTCGACGATACGGCCCATCGGCAGACCACCTGCCCCAAGCGCGATATCCAGTGAAAGCGAACCGGTAGAGATGGTTTCCACATCCATGGAACGGTCTTCACCCAGGCGCATGATGGAGCCTTTACCAAATTGTTTCTCAATCTGGCCCAGTGCTGCCGCCAACGCTTTCTGTTTGTTTTCGTCGATAGCCATTTTTACTCCTGTCATGCCGGGTAATACCGGATAGTCAATATGTTCTGTTGAAGCAATTATACTGTATACTCATACAGTATCAAGTGTTTTGTAGAAATTGTTGCCACAAGGTCTGCAATGCATACGCAGTAGCCTGACGACGCACCGCATCACGGTCGCCGCTGAAGCATTCCCGCCGGGTAATGCCTTCACCGCGGGCAGTGGCAAAAGCAAACCAGACGGTGCCGACAGGCTTCTCTTCACTGCCGCCATCCGGCCCGGCGATACCACTAATAGACACGGCATAATCAGCACGAGCCGCTTTCAGTGCACCTATCGCCATTTCCACCACGACGGGTTCACTCACCGCGCCATGCTGCGCCAGCGTCTCTTCGCGTACGCCGATCATCTGCGCTTTGGCTTCGTTACTGTAGGTGACAAATCCGCGTTCAAACCAGGCGGAGCTACCGGCAATATCGGTAATCACTTTCGCTACCCAACCACCGGTACAAGACTCGGCAGTTGTTACGGTTGCGCCACGGGCTTTCAGCGCCTGCCCAACCTGTTCGCTTAACTGCATCAGTTCACTGTCAGTCATCACAACCTCAGTCAGTCAAAAATTTATGCCGGACAAGATAGCACTTTCGTCAGGAAGATGGTGTTGGCGTTGCAATTTTACGAGGAGGATTCAGAAAAAAGCTGATTAGCCAGAGGGAAGCTCACGCCCCCCTCTTGCAAATAGTTACTGCACGCGCGCCAGCGCCACGGCTTGTCCTAACTGCCAGACCGCCATTGCGTAATGGGTGCTGTGGTTATAACGGGTAATGGTGTAGAAGTTCGGCAGACCGTACCAGTACTGGTAACCGGTACCGACATCCAGACGCAGCAGGCTGGCTTGTTGATGGTTGCCCAGCGGCTGCTGTGGCGTTAAACCTGCCGTGGCAAGCTGCGAAATGCTGTACCTGGTTTTGAAGCCATTTGGCAAGCCTGGAGCCTGACCGTTTGCCATTACCGCGACCTGATCGCCTTTCACCCAGCCGTGCGCTTTGAAATAGTTCGCCACACTACCGATCGCATCAACCGGATCCCACAGGTTGATATGCCCGTCGCCGCTGAAATCTACCGCATATTGTTTGTAAGACGACGGCATAAACTGTCCGTAGCCCATCGCCCCGGCAAAGGAACCTTTCAGATTGAGCGGATCGTCCTGCTCGTCGCGCGCCATCAACAGGAAGGTTTCCAGCTCGCCAGAGAAATACTCCGCGCGGCGTGGGTAGTTAAATGACAGCGTTGCCAGCGCATCGAGGATGCGAGTTTTCCCCATCACGCGCCCCCAGCGGGTTTCAACGCCGATAATCCCGACGATAATTTCCGGCGGTACGCCATACACCTGCCACGCGCGATTCAACGCATCTTCATACTGATTCCAGAAAACCACACCGTTCTGCACGTTGTCCGGCGTAATAAATTTTTTGCGATAACGCAGCCATGCGCCGTTCGGACCTGATGGCGGTTTCACCGATGTGGTTGGTGCCTGGTTATCCATCAGCCGCAGTACCGAATCCAGACGCTTCGCCTGGGAGAGAATTTCCTGCAACTGCTGACGATCGAAACCGTGTTTGTTCACCATTCTGTCGATGAACTGCTGGGCATTCGGGTTATTAGCGAAATCGCCGCCCATCTGCATCACATTGTGCTGAGGCTCAAGCAGGAAGCCGCCAGACGGCGTTCCGGTGGTCGTTTCAGTCTCAGTAGGTTTTGGCTTGCTGCTACAGGCGGCAAGCAACACAAAAAGGGGAAGCAATGTTACATAACGACGCTTGAACATGAGGGGTCCATTTAACAGATTCAACCAGGGGCAAGTATGGTAAAGCATCACGCCCCGCACAAGGAAGCGGTAGTCACTGCCCGATACGGACTTTACATAACTCAACTCATTCCCCTCGCTATCCTTTTATTCAAACTTTCAAATTAAAATATTTATCTTTCATTTTGCGATCAAAATAACACTTTTAAATCTTTCAATCTGATTAGATTAGGTTGCCGTTTGGTAATAAAACAATAAATCCTGAAGGAGAGAACAATGATAGAAACCATTACTCATGGTGCAGAGTGGTTTATCGGGCTGTTCCAAAAGGGCGGAGAGGTGTTTACCGGGATGGTGACCGGCATTCTTCCGCTGTTGATTAGCCTGCTGGTTATCATGAACGCACTGATTAATTTTATCGGTCAGCATCGTATTGAACGTTTTGCTCAACGTTGCGCCGGTAACCCTGTTTCCCGTTACCTGCTGCTACCGTGCATTGGCACGTTTGTCTTTTGCAATCCGATGACCTTAAGCCTGGGTCGCTTTATGCCGGAAAAGTACAAACCCAGCTACTACGCGGCAGCCTCTTATAGCTGCCACTCAATGAATGGCCTCTTTCCCCATATCAACCCTGGCGAACTGTTTGTTTATCTTGGCATTGCCAGCGGTCTGACAACGCTGAACCTGCCACTTGGCCCACTGGCGGTGAGCTATCTGCTGGTTGGTCTGGTCACCAACTTCTTTCGCGGCTGGGTGACCGATCTGACCACCGCCATTTTTGAGAAAAAGATGGGCATTCAACTTGAACAAAAAGTTCACCTGGCAGGAGCAACATCATGACGCGTATTCGGATCGAAAAAGGAACGGGTGGCTGGGGCGGCCCGCTTGAGCTGGAAGCCACGCCGGGCAAAAAAATCGTCTATATCACCGCCGGTACCCGGCCTGCGATTGTTGACAAACTGGCACAACTTACTGGCTGGCAGGCTATTGACGGATTTAAAGAAGGTGAACCCGCGGAGGCGGAAATTGGTGTCGCGGTAATCGACTGTGGCGGCACATTACGCTGCGGCATCTATCCGAAACGACGTATTCCCACCATTAATATCCACTCGACGGGCAAGTCCAGTCCGCTGGCGCAGTACATTGTGGAAGATATTTATGTCTCTGGCGTAAAAGAAGAAAACATCACTGTAGTGGGTGATGCGACACCACAACCCTCTTCCGTGGGCCGTGACTATGACACCAGCAAGAAAATCACCGAACAAAGCGATGGTTTACTGGCGAAGGTGGGAATGGGTATGGGTTCTGCCGTTGCCGTGTTGTTTCAATCTGGTCGTGACACCATCGACACTGTATTAAAAACCATTCTGCCGTTTATGGCGTTCGTCTCGGCGCTCATTGGCATCATTATGGCTTCTGGCCTTGGTGACTGGATTGCCCACGGTCTTGCTCCGCTGGCGAGCCATCCACTGGGTCTGGTCATGCTGGCGCTCATCTGCTCCTTCCCGCTGCTTTCACCTTTCCTCGGCCCAGGCGCAGTTATCGCACAGGTTATCGGCGTATTGATTGGCGTGCAGATTGGTCTCGGCAATATTCCGCCGCATCTGGCTTTACCGGCACTGTTTGCCATCAACGCGCAGGCGGCCTGCGACTTCATCCCGGTCGGTTTGTCGCTGGCGGAAGCCCGTCAGGACACGGTTCGCGTCGGTGTCCCTTCTGTACTGGTGAGCCACTTTTTAACCGGCGCACCGACTGTACTGATCGCCTGGTTTGTCTCCGGTTTTATCTATCAATAGAGGCTGAAACATGACCGTTATTTATCAGACCACCATCACCCGTATCGGCGCGAGTGCCACTGACGCCCTCAGCGACCAGATGCTCATCACCTTTCGTGAAGGCGCGCCAGCGGACCTCGAAGAGTATTGCTTCATTCATTGCCACGGCGAGTTGAAAGGTGCACTCCATCCCGGTTTGCAATTTACGCTCGGGCAGCATCGCTATCCGGTGACCGCTGTTGGCAGCGTGGCGGAAGACAACCTTCGCGAACTGGGTCATGTCACCCTGCGCTTCGATGGTTTAAACGAAGCGGAATTTCCGGGCACTGTCCATGTGGCAGGCCCTGTACCCGACGATATCGCGCCGGGATCGGTTTTGAAGTTTGAATCTGTTAAGGAGTAAAAAATGAATCAGGTTGCCGTTGTCATCGGTGGTGGGCAAACCTTAGGCGCGTTCCTGTGCCACGGTCTGGCTGCCGAGGGGTATCGCGTCGCGGTTGTCGATATTCAGAGCGACAAAGCCGCAAATGTGGCACAAGAAATTAACGCCGAATATGGTGAAGGAACAGCGTATAGTTTTGGTGCTGACGCCACCAGCGAGCAAAGCGTCCTGGCGCTCTCTCGTGGGGTAGATGAAATCTTTGGTCGCGTGGATTTGCTGGTCTACAGCGCCGGAATAGCAAAAGCAGCCTTTATCAGCGACTTCCAGCTCGGCGATTTTGACCGTGAATCTGGTGGGTTATTTCCTGTGTGCCCGTGAATTTTCTCGTTTGATGATCCGCGACGGGATTCAGGGTCGCATTATTCAGATCAACTCGAAATCCGGCAAAGTGGGCAGCAAACACAACTCTGGCTACAGCGCAGCGAAATTTGGTGGCGTCGGGCTGACTCAATCACTGGCGCTGGATCTGGCGGAGTACGGCATTACGGTGCATTCACTGATGCTCGGTAACCTGCTGAAATCGCCTATGTTCCAGTCACTGTTACCCCAATACGCGACCAAGCTGGGTATCAAACCGGATCAAGTCGAGCAGTATTACATCGACAAAGTACCGCTCAAACGCGGCTGCGATTATCAGGATGTGCTGAATATGCTGCTGCTCTATGCCAGTCCTAAGGCGTCGTACTGCACCGGACAGTCGATCAATGTCACCGGCGGTCAGGTGATGTTCTAATCAACAGCGGAGATCCGTTAAGGATCTCCGTGAGACTAATAGAATGCCTGATGCGCTACGCTCATCAGGCATACAGGACTTCCGCCACTACATTAAGGAAAAGTTATGGTATCCGCACTCATCACCGTCGCCGTTATCGCCTGGTGTGCGCAACTGGCCTTAGGCGGCTGGCAAATTTCTCGTTTTAACCGTGCCTTCGACACACTATGCCAGCAAGGGCGGGTTGGCGTGGGCCGTTCCAGCGGGCGCTTTAAACCACGGGTCGTGGTCGCCATCGCCCTGGACGATCAGCAGCGCATCGTCGACACCTTGTTTATGAAAGGACTGACCGTCTTCGCACGACCGCAAAAAATTCCCGCAATTACCGGTATGCATGCGGGTGATTTACAGCCCGATGTGATCTTTCCCCATGATCCACTATCACAGAATGCTCTATCATTGGCGCTTAAACTGAAACGTGGATAATTTCGTTGTGAATGTTACTTGCTTGCGAAGTTATCATTTTGAAACCTAAATCAGGTAATCACGCCCATGAAACCTCGTCAGCGTCAGGCCGCCATTCTGGAGTATCTGCAAAAGCAGGGTAAATGCTCGGTTGAAGAATTGGCGCAATACTTTGACACCACAGGCACAACCATTCGCAAAGATCTGGTCATTCTGGAACATGCAGGAACCGTCATTCGTACTTATGGCGGAGTGGTGTTGAATAAAGAGGAATCCGATCCGCCTATCGATCATAAAACACTCATCAACACCCACAAGAAAGAGCTGATAGCAGAAGCTGCCGTTAGTTTTATTCATGATGGCGATTCGATCATTCTTGATGCTGGCAGTACCGTTTTGCAGATGGTTCCCCTGCTCTCGCGCTTTAATAACATCACGGTGATGACCAACAGTCTGCATATCGTCAATGCGCTATCTGAACTGGATAACGAACAAACTATCCTGATGCCAGGCGGAACGTTTCGTAAAAAATCGGCCTCATTTCACGGACAGCTGGCAGAGAATGCCTTCGAACATTTCAGTTTCGATAAATTGTTTATGGGCACCGACGGCATCGATCTCAATGCGGGCGTAACCACCTTTAACGAGGTTTATACCGTCAGTAAGGCAATGTGCAATGCCGCGCGCGAAGTGATTTTGATGGCGGACTCATCAAAGTTTGGCCGTAAAAGCCCCAACGTAGTTTGCAGTCTTGAAAGCGTCGATAAGCTGATTACCGACGCAGGTATCGATCCGGCGTTTCGTCAGGCGCTGGAAGAGAAAGGGATCGATGTGATCATAACCGGAGAGAGCAATGAGTGAAGCACTACTGAACGCGGGACGTCAGACGTTAATGCTGGAGTTGCAGGAAGCAAGCCGTTTACCGGAACGTCTGGGCGATGATTTTGTTCGCGCCGCCAATATCATCCTGCACTGCGAAGGCAAAGTGGTGGTTTCGGGAATTGGCAAATCGGGCCACATTGGTAAGAAAATCGCCGCAACACTTGCCAGTACCGGCACATCGGCTTTTTTTGTCCATCCGGCAGAAGCACTGCACGGCGATCTGGGGATGATTGAAAGCCGCGATGTGATGCTGTTTATCTCTTACTCCGGTGGCGCGAAGGAACTGGATCTGATTATTCCGCGTCTGGAAGATAAATCTATCGCGCTGCTGGCGATGACCGGCAAACCGACGTCACCGCTGGGCCTGGCGGCAAAAGCGGTGCTGGATATCTCCGTAGAACGCGAAGCCTGCCCGATGCACCTTGCGCCGACCTCCAGCACCGTCAATACCCTGATGATGGGTGACGCGCTGGCGATGGCGGTCATGCAGGCGCGCGGATTTAATGAAGAAGATTTTGCCCGCTCCCACCCAGCCGGGGCACTGGGCGCTCGCTTGCTGAATAAAGTGCATCATCTGATGCGCCGTGACGATGCCATCCCACAGGTGGCGTTAACCGCCAGCGTGATGGATGCGATGCTGGAACTCAGCCGCACCGGTCTGGGGCTGGTGGCGGTATGTGACGCTCAACAACAGGTACAAGGCGTCTTTACCGACGGCGATTTACGTCGCTGGCTGGTAGGCGGCGGCGCACTCACCACGCCAGTTAATGAAGCGATGACGACAGGCGGCACCACGTTACAGGCGCAAAGTCGCGCCATCGACGCCAAAGAGATCCTGATGAAGCGCAAAATCACTGCCGCACCGGTGGTGGATGAAAACGGCAAACTCACCGGCGCAATTAACCTGCAGGATTTCTATCAGGCCGGGATTATTTAATCCTTCATTCCCAGACGTTTCGCCAGCCGATGCAGGTTGGCGACGTCGGTTTCCAGCATCCGCGCGCAGGCAGCCCAGTTATGATGATTTTGTGCCAGTGCCTGGCGAATAGTTTCACGCTGGAACGCTTCTGTCGCTTCACGCAGGTTTTGCTTAACAACGGGCACCGCCGCCGCTTCTGGCGGCGGCAACGTCACCTCAGGAAAAGCAAAATGTTGCGCCTCAAGAATCACTTCATCGCCGTTGCGGGTGGCTCTCGCCAGCACTACCGCCCGATGAATAGCATGTTCCAGTTCGCGCACGTTCCCCGGAAAACGATAGTGTTGCAGTAAATTTCGCGCTCCGGCACTTAATACCACGCGGGAGAGCCCCAGCCGCAAACGACACTGCTCGCAGAAATACCCCGCCAGCAGAATGACATCATCGCCCCGCTCACGCAGCGGCGGCACCGAAAGTGGAAACACGCTCAGGCGATGAAACAAGTCAGCGCGAAATCGCCCTGCCATCACCTCTTCGCGTAAGTCGCGGTTAGTCGCCGCCAGCACGCGCACATCGACCCGCAAACTACGGTCATCGCCAACGCGCTGAATATCGCCATACTGCAACACCCTCAGCAGCTTGGCCTGCAATGCCAACGACAACTCGCCGATCTCATCCAGAAACAGAGTGCCGTTATCCGCCATTTCAAACTTCCCGCTGCGGTTACTGATAGCGCCAGTAAACGCTCCTTTCACATGCCCGAACAACTCACTTTCCGCCACACTTTCCGGCAGTGCAGCACAGTTGAGATAGACCAGCGGATTCACCGCCCGTGGCGAGGCTTCATGAATCGCTTTCGCCACCAGCTCCTTACCGGTTCCCGTCTCACCGCTGATCAGGACGTTGAGATCGGACGCCGCCACAATCTCAATCTCTTTTTTCAGTTGCGTCATGCCAGGGGACAAGCCAATCATCTGCGTCTGTTTCACCGCTTCAAACGGCGTGGCATCGCCTGGCATCATATTCTGGCTTTCCAGTTGTTCAATCAGCAACGCATTGCTTAACGCTCCCGCCGCCAGCGCAGCAATCAGCCGTAGCTCTTCGTCGCTGAAAACATCGAACTGATCGGGCTGCATCCCGTCGAGCGTCAGTGCGCCGATCAGGTTTTGCCCGGCAAACAATGGCAGACCAACGCAGGCGTGAACCTTCAGACTCTCCTGCCCAGGAATCAAACCGTCATAGGGATCGGGCAATTCGCTGTCTGCGGGAAAGCGCACCACATCCCCGGCGCGGGCAATCGCTTCCAGCCGTGGATGCCCTTCCAGCGCAAAGCGTCTACCGAGTACATCCTTTGCCAGACCGTCGATGGCAAGCGGAATAAACTGCCGCGAATCGTAACGTAGCAACGCAGACGCATCGCACTCCAGCACCTGACGTAGCGTGGTGATCAGGCGCTGAAAACGATCCTGATGACCAATCCCACGCTGCAATTCGATGGCGATATTCGCCAGCACATCAACGGAAAAACTCATCTTTGCCTCACTGTCAATTTGACTATAGATATTGTCATATCGACCATTTGATTGATAGTCATTTTGACTACTCATTAATGAGCATAATTTTATTTATAGAGTAAAAACAATCAGATAAAAAACTGGCACGTAATCTGCAATTAGCAAGACATCTTTTTAGAACACGCTGAATAAATTGAGGTTGCTATGTCTATTGTGGTGAAAAATAACATTCATTGGGTTGGTCAACGTGACTGGGAAGTGCGTGATTTTCACGGTACGGAATATAAAACGCTACGCGGCAGCAGTTACAACAGCTACCTCATCCGCGAAGAAAAAAACGTGCTGATCGACACCGTCGACCATAAATTCAGCCGCGAATTTGTGCAGAACCTGCGTAATGAAATCGATCTGGCGGATATCGATTACATCGTGATTAACCATGCAGAAGAGGACCACGCTGGGGCGCTGACCGAACTGATGGCGCAAATTCCCGATACGCCGATTTACTGTACTGCCAACGCTATCGACTCGATAAATGGTCATCATCATCATCCGGAGTGGAATTTTAATGTGGTGAAAACTGGTGACACGCTGGATATCGGCAACGGCAAACAGCTCATTTTTGTCGAAACGCCAATGCTGCACTGGCCGGACAGCATGATGACTTACCTGACAGGCGACGCGGTGCTGTTCAGTAACGATGCTTTCGGTCAGCACTACTGCGACGAGCATCTGTTCAACGATGAAGTGGATCAGACGGAGCTTTTCGAGCAGTGCCAGCGTTACTACGCCAATATCCTGACGCCGTTCAGCCGCCTGGTAACACCGAAAATTACCGAGATCCTGGGCTTTAACTTACCAGTCGATATGATAGCGACCTCTCACGGCGTGGTATGGCGCGATAACCCGACGCAAATTGTCGAGCTGTACCTGAAATGGGCGGCTGATTATCAGGAAGACAGAATCACCATTTTCTACGACACCATGTCGAATAACACCCGCATGATGGCTGACGCTATCGCCCAGGGGATTGCGGAAACCGACCCACGCGTGGCGGTGAAAATTTTCAACGTCGCCCGAAGCGATAAAAACGAAATCCTGACCAATGTCTTCCGCTCAAAAGGCGTGCTGGTCGGCACTTCGACGATGAATAACGTGATGATGCCGAAAATCGCCGGTCTGGTGGAGGAGATGACCGGATTACGCTTCCGTAACAAACGCGCCAGTGCTTTCGGCTCTCACGGCTGGAGCGGCGGTGCGGTGGATCGTCTTTCCACGCGCCTGCAGGATGCGGGTTTCGAAATGTCGCTTAGCCTGAAAGCCAAATGGCGACCAGACCAGGACGCTCTGGAGTTATGCCGTGAACACGGTCGCGAAATCGCCCGTCAGTGGGCGCTCGCGCCGCTGCCGCAGAGCACGGTGAATACGGTGGTTAAAGAAGAAACCTCTGCCACCACGAAGTCCGACCTCGGCCCACGGATGCAGTGCAGCGTCTGCCAGTGGATTTACGATCCGGCAAAAGGCGAGCCAATGCAGGACGTTGCGCCAGGAACGCCGTGGAGTGAAGTTCCGGATAACTTCCTCTGCCCGGAATGCTCTCTCGGCAAAGACGTCTTTGACGAACTGGCATCGGAGGCAAAATGAGCAACGGCATTGTGATCATTGGTTCGGGCTTCGCCGCCCGCCAACTGGTGAAAAATATTCGCAAACAGGACGCCAGTATTCCATTAACCCTGATCGCCGCCGACAGCATGGATGAGTACAACAAACCGGACCTCAGCCATGTTATCAGCCAGGGGCAACGTGCCGACGACCTTACCCGCCAGACGGCGGGTGAATTTGCCGGGCAGTTTAATCTGCACCTGTTTCCGCACACCTGGGTGACGGATATCGATGCCGAAGCCCATGTGGTGAAAAGCCAGAATAATCAGTGGCAATACGACAAGCTGGTGCTGGCAACTGGTGCCAGTGCCTTTGTCCCGCCAGTGCCTGGGCGTGAGTTAATGCTGACGTTAAATAGTCAGCAAGAGTATCGCGCCTGTGAAACGCAACTGCGGGATGCCCGACGCGTGTTGATTGTCGGCGGTGGTTTGATTGGTAGCGAACTGGCGATGGATTTTTGTCGTGCAGGCAAAGCGGTCACGCTAATCGACAACGCTGCCAGTATTCTGGCGTCATTAATGCCACCAGAAGTAAGCAGCCGCTTGCAGCATCGGTTGACGGAGATGGGCGTTCATCTGCTGTTGAAATCTCAGTTGCAGGGGCTGGAAAAAACGGATTCTGGCATTCTGGCAACGCTGGACCACCAGCGTAGTATCGAAGTGGATGCGGTAATTGCCGCCACCGGACTGCGCCCGGAAACAGCCCTGGCACGACGCGCCGGGCTGACGATTAATCGCGGCGTTTGCGTCGATAGTTATCTGCAAACCAGTAATGACGATATTTATGCGCTGGGCGATTGCGCGGAAATCAACGGTCAGGTACTGCCATTCCTGCAGCCGATTCAACTTAGCGCGATGGTGCTGGCAAAAAATCTTCTCGGCAATAACACGCCGCTGAAACTACCGGCGATGCTGGTGAAAATCAAAACGCCGGAATTACCGCTGCATCTGGCAGGCGAAACCCAGCGTCAGGATTTACGCTGGCAAATTAATACCGAACGCCAGGGAATGGTGGCTCGCGGTGTTGACGATGCTGACCAGCTTCGCGCCTTTGTGGTCAGTGAGGATCGGATGAAAGAGGCATTTGGATTGTTGAAAACATTGCCGATGTAGGTGGGCTACTGTGCCTAAAATGTCGGATGCGACGCTGGCGCGTCTTATCCGACCTACGGGGACGCATGTGTAGGCCGGATAAGGCGTTTACGCCGCATCCGGCAATGGTGTCCAAATGCAACACGTTTTATCCGTTCTGGACTTCACCCGCTAACCAACGCGCCGCAGCAATAACCCCCTGCCCCAGAGACAAACCGCCATCACCCGCCGGTAAACTCTGTGGAAAGAGCAATGTGAAATCAGCGAGATAATGCGCCAGACGTGCACGCAGCAAACGGTTATGAATAACCCCGCCGCTAAATACCAGCGTAGTGATACCACGCATCGTGGCCTGCTCACGCATCAACGCGGCAAAACCCTGCGCCAGCGCATCATGAAACGCCCACGCGCGTTGATTAACCGGTGCCTGCCAGTTCAGCCACTGCTGCCAGAAAGCGGCGAGATCCAGTTGATTGTCCACCAGCGGCATCGTCACCGGATGCGTCACTCCGTGGCATGAGGCTGCGAGCGCCTCCAGAGCACAAGCCGCTTCACCTTCATAACTTAACGTGGCTGGCGCACAGCCCAGTGCCGCCGCCACTGCATCGAACAACCGCCCACACGATGACGCCAGCGGCGCGTTAATTCCACGCTCAATGGCCCGCGCCAGCACGCTCCAGTTTTGCTGTTGCACACTTGCTGTTTCAGGGTAATTCTGCCACTCCGGCACAAAGCGCAGGCACTGCGCCAGCAGGTTTCGCCACGGCTGCTTCGCTGCCAAATCGCCACCCGGAAGCGCCACTGCAGGCAAGCCGCCCAGGTGCTCACATTCGCGATAGTTCACCCGCAGGCACTCGCCGCCCCACAAAGCGCCGTTCTCCCCCATACCGATACCGTCGAGCGTCAAAGCAATGACATCACCGCCATCCAACGGCCACTGATGCTCTGCCAGACACGCCGCTGCATGGGCATGATGATGCAGTACCGTTTGCGTCGGCAGATTCATTTCACGCGCCCACTGGCTGGAGACATAGCCCGGATGCGCGTCATGCACAACGTATTGCGGGGTAAAATCGTAGATGTTTTGCATCAGGCGTAACGCTTCGCGCCACTGCATCTGGATGCCATCGTCACTTAAATCGCCCAGATGCTGACTCAACACCGCTTGTTCACCGCGCACCAGGCAGAAGGTATTTTTCAGATCCGCGCCGAGACACAGCACAGGCGGAACATTTTTAAAGCCCGGAGGCAAAGCCAGCGCATCCGGCACATACCCCCGCGAACGGCGCAGCATTTCGCCGCTTTCGCGCACCACCGAATCATCCATCCGCTGCACGATGTCGCGGTTATGTATCAAGAATCCGTCGGCAATGCCCTGCAAATCCGCCAGCGCCTGTTCGTTGCTGATAGCTGGTGGTTTACCGCTCAGGTTGCCGGAGGTCATCACCAGCGGGCATTGCAGTTCCTGTAACAGCAAATGCTGGAGCGGGTTCGCAGGCAACATTACCCCGACTTCGTTAAGGTCAGGGGCGATATCATCACAAAGCTCAGGAACGTATTTTTTATCCACCAGCACAATCGGCGCGGCGGGCGTGGTAAGCAACTGGCGCGCAGCGTCTGGTAAACCGTCAGCCACTGGCAACATGACCGCCAGCGGTTTCGCCGGGCGATGTTTGCGCGCCCGAAGTGTCGCCACCGCGTTACTGTTACGTGCATCGCAGGCAAGATGAAATCCGCCAATCCCTTTGATGGCGACAATGTTGCCCATTTTTAACTGTGCGATAGCCGCCTGTAATGCCGCCTCTTGTTCTGCATGTTCACCATGACTTACCCATTCAAGATGTGGGCCACACTCCGGGCAGGCCACCGGCTGGGCGTGGAAGCGACGATCGAGCGGGTCACGGTACTCTTTGTCACAAGCCGGACACAACGGAAACGCCGCCATCACGGTAAACGGGCGGTCGTAAGGCATGGCGCGAATAATGGTGAAACGCGGGCCGCAGTGGGTACAGTTGATAAACGGATAACGATAACGCCGTTCGCCTGGGGTATTCATTTCGGCAAGGCAAGCAGGGCAAGTAGCGGCATCCGGGACAATTTGCGTATTCATGGCACCTCCCGCGCTCTGGCGGATGGTGAACTCAGTGGGCAGTTGTGACCAGATGTACGGCTCACGCTCGACGCTATCAATACGCGCCAGCGGCGGGCAGTGCTGATGCAATTGAACAAGTAACGTTTCCGGGTCTTCCCGCAGCCGGACTTCTACGCCATCGCCGTCATTACAGACATCGCCGTGAAGATTTAATTGCTGTGCCAGCTGCCAGACAAACGGACGAAAACCGACGCCCTGCACTTTGCCACGAATACGCAGTTGGACACCGCAAGATGTGTTTTTTGCCATTGAGTTATTCCCGCCATCATGAATTGCGTAACCCGTCCTGCCGGACACGACTGCGTCGTATCCGGCAGTCTCAGGTCGGCGATACCGCCAGCTCCGTATTCTACGAATATTTCCGGGAATTCCTTTGATGCCAGAACAGTTCTGTAAGATTTTTAGAACATCAGCGCCGTACGGCGGCGTTTTTCTGCACTCAGTTGTTCAAGTTTATTACGATCGACACAAATCAGCGCATGAGTCGGGCAAGCCGCCATACACGCCGGGCCGTCTTCACGATGGTTGCACAGGTCACATTTATTGGCTTCGGCTTTGTCAGCCCGTACATTCAGCCCCGCGCCGCTGTTGCGAATCACCGGACGTACCACCACTTCCATCGCGCCATACGGGCAAGCCACAACGCAGGTTTTGCAACCAATGCAACGTTCCTGCATCACATGAACAAACCCTTTATCACGGCTGATAGCACCATTCGGGCAGACGTTAGCGCACGGTGCATCTTCACACTGACGGCAAACTGTCGCCGTGGAAATGTTCACACCTTTAATGACATGGATACGCGGTAAAAATGTTTCCGGGGTCAGCGATGCACAGTCCTGATTTTCCTGATGAGAAACCACGCACGCCACTTCACAGGTACGGCAACCAATACATTTACTCGCGTCAGCAATGATGAAACGGTTCATCAAATTCTCCAGCAATGACAGTTAATGCGCCGATACATTCACAAATCATGCCAGTTTTAATTCACTGTTATTTAAGGAAATTAATTTCTGTAATGCAGGAAAAAAGATGTCATCGACACTAGTGACGATGACATGTGATGACAATGTTTATCGCGAAAGAGCAATGAGTGAGTCGCGGCGGATCAGTTTTCCGCTGAAGGTTTTCGGCGGTGAGAAATCCCCGCCATCGAGCATAAAAATCAGCCGTCCAATAATTTCCTGAATCATCTCAGTCACCGGAATTTTTACGCTGGAGAGCGCCGGAACGATATAGGGGGCAATTGCGATATCATCGAATCCGATAACTGACACCTGCTCTGGCACCGCTACGCCGCGCTCGTGCAACGCTTTCATCGCACCTATCGCCATATCGTCGTTACTGGCAACTAACGCGCTAAATTTAGCCCCACGTTCGAGCAACGTTTCTACCCCTTCGGCCCCGCTGGCGGGCGTCCATTTACCGTTAGCGATAAGTTTTTCATTGAGCGCAATACCATGCTGCGCCAGCGCGTCTTTATACCCAGCAAGACGTTCAATGCTGGTGGGGGAATCCATCGAGCCGGTAAGGAAAGCAATCTCCTGATGTCCGGCGTTTATCAACTCTGCCACGGCATTAAAGCTGGTCTGTTTATGATCGCACCAGACGCTATGGCTGCTGTTTTTGCGCAGGCGGCGATTAAGCACCATTATCGGCTGACTGTGCGCGTCAATGATGTCATCGATCTCATCCACGCTTAAAAAACGCGGGTAAATCATAATGGCGTCGCAGCGCAAATCCAGCAGATACTGAATCGCCTGGCGCTCTTCTTCGGCGCTGTGTTTACCATCTGCCAATAGCAACTGCCGCCCTTTCTCTTCCGCCATTCGCGCGGCATGAAAGAGTAATTCACTAAAATAAATGCCGTGGTAAAGCGTGTTGGTCACTACCAACCCCAGCGTCTGAGTACTCTTCGCCGACAGATTGCGCGCCAGCAAGTTTGGGCGGTAACCGCTCTCTTCTACCGCCTGAAACACGCGATCTTTAGTCTCCTGGCTGACGTAGCCATTACCTGAAAGCACGCGGGAAACGGTCGCTTTTGAAACCCCGGCGCGCTTCGCCACTTCCAGCATCGTCGTCATCATTTTCATCCCTTTACACGCAATCAACGCAGTGTACTGCACCGTTTGCCGATTGTCCTTGCGCAATCGGCGGGAAAAATATTCAGGTGACCGGTTTCACAAATATAAAAAATGAACAATTAACTCTCTTGCTTATTTAGTGACAACTATTCATGATTTTGTGAAACCGGTTTCCTAATTCCGTTTCAGCATCGGCATTTTTCCGTTACGTCGACTGATAACAACTACATCTACCCTACTGATAACAGGATAAAATCCGATGGCCAAAAATTATGCGGCGCTGGCACGCTCGGTGATAGCGGCACTGGGCGGCGTTGATAACATCTCGGCGGTCACGCACTGTATGACGCGTTTGCGCGTTGTTATCAAAGATGACCAGCTTATCGACAGCCCGACGTTAAAAACCATCCCCGGCGTGCTCGGCGTGGTACGTAGTGACAACCAGTGTCAGGTGATTATCGGCAATACCGTTTCACAAGCCTTTCAGGAAGTCGTCAGCCTGCTGCCGGGAGATATGCAGCCCGCACAGCCCGTGGGTAAACCCAAACTCACGCTGCGTCGCATTGGTGCGGGGATCCTCGATGCGCTGATCGGCACCATGTCACCGCTGATCCCGGCGATTATCGGCGGATCGATGGTCAAACTGCTGGCGATGATCCTCGAGATGAGCGGCGTGCTGACAAAAGGATCGCCGACCTTAACCATTCTGAATGTGATTGGTGACGGTGCTTTCTTCTTCCTGCCGCTGATGGTCGCGGCATCTGCCGCCATCAAATTTAAAACCAATATGTCGCTGGCGATTGCCATCGCGGGTGTGCTGGTACATCCGAGTTTTATTGAACTGATGGCGAAAGCGGCCCAGGGTGAACATGTCGAATTTGCCCTGATTCCGGTCACCGCGGTGAAATACACCTACACAGTGATCCCGGCGCTGGTGATGACCTGGTGCCTGTCATATATCGAACGCTGGGTGGATCGCATTACACCGGCGGTGACCAAAAACTTCCTCAAGCCAATGCTGATTGTGTTGATTGCCGCACCGCTGGCAATCCTGCTGATTGGCCCGATTGGTATCTGGATCGGTAGCGCCATTTCGGCGCTGGTTTACACCATTCATGGTTATCTGGGCTGGCTTTCAGTCGCCATTATGGGCGCGCTGTGGCCTCTGCTGGTAATGACCGGGATGCACCGCGTCTTTACGCCAACCATCATTCAGACCATTGCCGAAACCGGCAAAGAAGGGATGGTCATGCCGTCAGAGATCGGCGCTAACCTGTCGCTGGGCGGTTCATCACTGGCGGTGGCGTGGAAAACGAAAAACCCGGAACTGCGCCAGACGGCGCTGGCTGCGGCGGCATCAGCCATTATGGCGGGGATTTCCGAACCGGCGTTATACGGCGTGGCGATCCGCCTGAAACGTCCGCTTATCGCCAGTCTTATCAGCGGTTTTATTTGCGGCGCGGTTGCCGGTATGGCGGGGCTTGCCAGCCACTCAATGGCAGCGCCAGGGTTATTTACCAGCGTGCAATTCTTCGATCCGGCGAATCCAATGAGCATCGTCTGGGTGTTCGCGGTCATGGCGCTGGCGGTGGTGCTGTCGTTTATCCTCACACTGTTGCTCGGCTTTGAGGATATTCCTGTTGAGGAAGCGGCTGCCGAGGCGCGAAAGCATCAGAGCGTACAACCGACCGTCGCCAAAGAAGTAAGTCTTAATTGAGGATGAAAATGTCAGTATTTCCAGAAGGTTTTTTATGGGGCGGCGCGCTTGCCGCCAACCAGTCTGAAGGTGCGTTCCGTGAAGGTGGCAAAGGGCTGACCACTGTCGATATGATCCCACACGGCGAGCATCGAATGGCGGTGAAACTGGGGCTGGAAAAACGTTTTCAGTTGCGCGATGACGAGTTTTATCCCAGCCATGAGGCGACGGATTTTTATCATCGTTATAAAGAAGATATCGCCCTGATGGCAGAGATGGGATTCAAGGTTTTCCGTACCTCAATTGCCTGGAGCCGTCTCTTTCCGCAGGGCGATGAAATCACGCCCAATCAGCAGGGCATTGCTTTTTATCGTTCTGTCTTTGAAGAGTGTAAAAAGTACGGTATCGAACCGCTGGTCACGTTGTGCCACTTCGATGTGCCGATGCATCTGGTCACCGAATATGGCTCCTGGCGTAACCGCAAGCTGGTGGAGTTTTTCAGCCGCTACGCCCGGACCTGCTTTGAAGCATTTGATGGTCTGGTGAAATACTGGCTTACCTTCAATGAAATCAACATTATGTTGCATAGCCCGTTCTCCGGCGCGGGTCTGGTGTTTGAAGAAGGTGAAAATCAGGATCAGGTGAAATATCAGGCCGCGCATCACCAGCTGGTTGCCAGTGCGCTAGCCACCAAAATCGCCCATGAGGTTAACCCGCAAAATCAGGTGGGCTGTATGCTGGCGGGCGGTAACTTCTACCCTTACAGTTGCAAGCCGGAAGATGTCTGGGCGGCGCTGGAGAAAGACCGGGAAAACCTGTTTTTTATCGATGTGCAGGCGCGGGGCACGTATCCGGCTTACTCTGCCCGCGTATTCCGCGAAAAAGGGGTAACCATCGACAAAGCACCGGGCGATGATGAAATCCTGAAAAACACCGTCGATTTTGTCTCTTTCAGCTATTACGCCTCGCGCTGCGCCTCGGCGGAGATGAACGCCAACAATAGCAGTGCGGCGAACGTAGTGAAATCGCTGCGTAACCCGTATCTGCAAGTGAGCGACTGGGGCTGGGGTATTGATCCACTCGGTCTGCGTATCACCATGAACATGATGTACGACCGTTATCAGAAGCCGCTGTTTCTGGTGGAAAACGGCCTCGGCGCAAAAGATGAACTTGCTGCCAATGGCGAGATTAACGATGACTATCGCATCAGCTATTTACGCGAACATATCCGCGCAATGGGCGAAGCGATTGCAGATGGCATTCCGCTGATGGGCTACACCACCTGGGGCTGTATTGATTTAGTCTCCGCCTCTACGGGTGAAATGAGCAAACGCTACGGTTTTGTCTACGTAGACCGTGACGACGCAGGCAACGGCACGCTGACGCGCACACGTAAGAAATCGTTCTGGTGGTATAAAAAAGTGATTGCCAGTAATGGGGAAGATTTAGAGTAGGTAACAGTGCCGGATGCGGCGTGAACGCCTTATCCGGCCTACATGTCGCACGAACCAGGAAGGCCCGATAAGCGCAGCGCATCGGGCAATCTGGGGTTTGGCATCAGTCAAAATCAAAGAAACCATTCCGGCTTAACGCCAAATCGGGCTGAAAGTGCCTTAATGTGGGATATCGTCAGGGATCGTTGTCCAGACAAAATCTGACTGACCAGGGATTTAGAGCCGATTTCGTTCTTCAAATCCGCATAGGTCAGATTATGTTGATCAATCAGCGTGCGAAGTAACGCCACGCCAACAGGCATTGCCGCAACGGCTTTGTCGAACTCTGCAAACTCTTGGTTGTTGTTTTCATATTCTGCAATGCGGCTCGCCAGAAAGTCGATAAGTGGATTGGTGTCATCTTCTTCAATCAAATATTCGACCAGTTCCAGTGCTTCACGATAATCATCTTCTGAGTCACTACCTCCCAGAAAGGGGACTGCATTGACCAGTTCTCTTGTTGCTTTAACAGCGCGTGCAGCATTAGCAGTCATTCTTTGTTCTCTCTGTAGTAACGTGTCAGTTTGTCATACTCGGCGTGATTAGTTATGTGCTTCACAAAGAACCGCTTATTAACAAAGTTTATGTAGGCAATCACCCTTAGGTTGTTCCCACCTACATCCAGAACGTACCATTTGTTGCGATATTTAAAATTGTCGAGGTTGGGAAACGCCGTTCGCATCTCTTCTGGCGTAGAAAAATCCGTTTCCTTAATAACCCGATACAATGCCTGAAGAGCCAGAGCGTCGTTAGGATATTTACGCGCAGACTCTTCAAATGGCGCTTTAGAAATGATGTGCATTTTTAAGTTTTAACTTCCTTATAGTAAGTAAACAGCCACATCTGCGAGTTCTATCCTTATGTGTTCGGAAACTATAGCTCATCAAATCCAAGTTCACAATATGTAAACACTTGAGCGCGATATAATTACCCCCAAAATCCTCATAGCCACTCTGCAAAAAGTCAGTTCTGGTTCACCCCATCAAGAACATCCCCCTTTATCAAGCAACGCTGCGTCTGCGCCAGATCTTCCGTTTGCGGGTCGCGCCCGGCGATGGGTTTGAGGACGAGTTTACGGTTGGGGGTATAAGTAAAACGCGTGAGCGCGGGATAGCTTAACTTGCCAAACCAGCCGTGAACACGCTGCCATTTGGCGTCTTTTACCTGATACAGACTGGTTATCCAGTAACCGGAATCAAACTGCATATCCAGCAATTGCGTGTGACCATTGCCTTGCAAATCCAGCAAATCATCTACGCCAGTTTTGCTTGCGGTGTAGAATCCCCTGGGTTCAAAGACACAGGGACGGCCTTCGCGCGTGAACGTCATAAGAATTAAATGTGCATAAGGAGCCAGACCATTACCGGTACTTGGTAACCAGATAACCAGATCCTGAATGCCGTTACGATCAAGATCGGCGCGATAGAGTTGCCCTTTGCCCGCTATGTTTGCCAGCATACCCACAGGCACAGACCAGGATTTACCGGCGCGATCTTTACCGTTCAATTGCCATTCACTATCATCATTTGGCATCTTTTCAAGCGTCACGCCAGCAACGCCCACTTTTCTAAAATGCCAGGTTTGCTCGGCATCATAAGGCATGGTCAGGAGAGGTTTCAGCGCCCGCTTTTGCGCGTATTCGCTGTCACTCATTGGCAGATATTCGGTAAAGCTGGTGGCCTGTGCAGGCAGCACTAAGCTCAATAAAAAAGCGCACATCCCTGTTCTGATATTCATTTCGCTGAATTCCCTGATGGAGAATTATTCTTCTTCCACCGCTAACTGCGCGAAGCCGCCATTCCCTTCCCAGCCTTCCAGTCGTTGATAAACGGTTTCTACCGCATCTTTAATCGGCTGAGTCATCGGGTAGTAAAAGCCGACGATATCCGGCTGGATGCCGAGGAAAATCACTTCGCCAATGTCTTCTTTCAACTGGTCGATAAGATAGTTCAGCGGCATGTTATGGGTAGTCATCATAAACATCTCGGCGATATCATCCGGGTCGATGATGCGGATTTCGCCGGGGTTTAGCCCCATATCAGTAGCGTCAACAATCAGTAACCGCGTAGGGCGCAGTTCACGGATGGCGACGATGTCGTTTTCCGGTGCACTACCGCCATCAATCACCACCCAGTTACCTTTCGGCGCGGCGGCGCACTTTTCCGCCAGCAGCGGGCCAGCGCCATCATCGCCCATCATGCTATTGCCAACACAGAGTAAAACGTCAGTCACGCAGTCTCCTCACCATCAAATAGATGGCGTTTTCCTGATGAATATCATGCAGCATACTTAACAGCATTGTACTCCATTCCTTCTGCTGCGAAGTTTGCGCTGCCCGGGCTTTATCGAATGCGTTGGCCAGCATCGGCACATGGTTAATGTCGATGACGATCTCACCATATTTCGGCACGCCTTCCATTTTGCGGCGGGCTTCACTGCCCGCCTCCAGAGTGGCAATCCATGCCAGATATTCATCCCACGGGCAGGTGAGCGCCGCTTCCAGGCAATCGATAACCCCAAGGTGGTGACCAATCGCCAGGCTGTAATAGACCACCTGCTGCGCCTCGGCGGGCGTGGCATCGTTCTCATCAATAAATTTACGGCTCAGTTGACTGAACACCACCTTTTCACTCATCGGATACGCGCCTCTTCAACAACATGATTCAGATGGCTGACAATCTCGTTCAGACGCGGATCGTTTTCCGCTTCCAGCCAGCGTGCAACCTGTTCTTCGCCCTGCCCTAACTGTGTCAGGAAGTCATCGGCAATCTGACGACCGTAACGATAACCCGCCAGGCGGCGTGCTTCGCGATCCACTTTCACACGCAGCGGCTGCACCATATCGCCATGCAGGATTTCCGCCTGTTGTTCATCCTGCTCACCCGGGCCACGGGCGTGAATTTTCTGCTCCAGCAGGCCGAGCGCCATTGCAAAGCCGTACAGCGTGGCGGCAGGCGTTGGCGGGCAACCAGGAATGTAGACATCTACCGGGACGATTTTATCCGTACCGCCCCACACGCAGTAGAGATCGTGGAAAATACCACCGCTGTTACCGCAGGCACCGTAGGAGATACAAATTTTCGGGTCCGGCGCGGACTGCCACGCACGCAGCGCAGGGGATCGCATTGCACGGGTGACCGCGCCGGTAAACAGTAAAATATCCGCATGACGCGGTGAAGGAACGACTTTAATGCCGAAGCGTTCTGCATCAAACAGCGGCGAAAGCGTGGCGAAAATTTCGATTTCGCAGCCGTTGCAGCCGCCGCAGTCCACGCGATAAACGTAGGCAGAACGTTTGATTTTTTTCAGTAACGACGCCTTCATGCTGGCGATGGATTCATCCACCGTCATCGGGACCGGAATGCCGTTGGCGTCACGGGGGCCTAATAAATTGCTCATCAGATGGCCTCTTTCATATGGCGAGTCAGTTCAATACGGTCGGACGGCACCAGGCATTTCTGGCGCTTACATTCCGGGCAAGTCTCAAAGCTTTCGCGGTGGTTTTCCGCGCGGCTGTCGCCGTTGTGCTTAAGCAGCGCAATGGCGTAGTCGATCTCTTTCTGGACGGCGAAAGGACGATTGCAGACGCGGCAGTTGCACAGCGCGAAGCGGGACTGTTGCAGGAAGTCTTCTTTCTTCCACACTGCCAGTTCGTACTCTTGCGACAGTTTGATCGCCGCCGTCGGGCAAACTTCTTCGCAGCGTCCACAGAAGATGCAGCGCCCGAGATTAAACTCCCACGCCAGCTCACCGGTGGCGAGGTCAGTTTCAACCGTTAAGGCGTTTGACGGGCAGGCATTGACGCAGGCCGCACAGCCGATGCACTGCTGCGGGTTCTGCTCCGGCTTACCACGGAAGTTTTTATCAACCGCAATCGGCTCCAGCGGATAAGACGAGGTCGCCGTGCCGGTTTTGATGACTTTTTTGATAAAGGTAAACATGGCGATTCCTTATTTCAGCGGCGAGTTTTTACGCTCAATGCTGTAACGCTCGAGTTCTTTGTACGGCACCACTTTGCTCTTTTTCTTACGCACATCGAC
Organism: Shigella sonnei; assembly: GCF_002950395.1. Lineage (NCBI taxonomy): Bacteria > Pseudomonadati > Pseudomonadota > Gammaproteobacteria > Enterobacterales > Enterobacteriaceae > Shigella > Shigella sonnei. The sequence continues at coordinate 4,892,163 of NZ_CP026802.1, read as the reverse complement.
CACGGTCATGCGGTCGGTACAGGAGTAGCAAGGGTCCAAGCTACCGATAATCAGCGGCGCATCGGAAACGGTGTTACCGCGCAGCATGTAGCGCAGGGTCGGCCAGTTCGCGTAGGTCGCGGCACGGCAGCGCCAGCGGTACAGCTTCTGGTTGTCGCCGGTCATGCTCCAGTGGATATCGTCGCCGCGCGGCGCTTCGGCAAAGCCCAGCGCGAAACGGTGCGGAATGTAGGTAAAGCCTTCCACCATCAGCGGACCGCCCGGCAGGTTATCCAGACCGTAGTCGATCATGTTCAGCGCGGTATAAACTTCGTTGATACGCACTTTCAGACGGGAAATAACGTCGCAGCCCTGCTCGCTGTGGACTTCCATTGGCAGCAGGCCATAACCGACAAACGGGTGATCGGCGCGAGTATCGCGGGCGTGACCGCTGGCGCGAACCATCGGGCCAACGTTACTGAAATCGCGGGCCATTTCCGGGTCCAGACGACCAATGCCGACGGTGCGCTGTTCCATGTTCGGCGTACTCAGCAGCACATCCACCAGCTCCTGCACTTCACGACGCATCTGTTGCGCCAGCTGGCGGGTCTGGATCATGTCATCTTTCAACAGATCGCGACGAATCCCGCCGATCAGGTTCAGGCCGTAGGTTTTACGCGCACCGGTGAGGATCTCTGCCATTTTCATGGAGGTTTCACGCACGCGGAAGAACTGCATAAAGCCGGAGTCAAAGCCGGTAAAGTGGCAGGCGAGACCGAGGTTGAGCAGATGCGAGTGCAGGCGTTCCACCTCCAGCAGAATGGCGCGGATCATCTGCGCACGTTCTGGCACCTGAATACCCATCGCGTTTTCTACCGACGTGGTGTAGGCGGTGCTGTGGGCAAAGCCGCAGATCCCGCACACACGGTCAGAGAGGAAGGTCACTTCGTTGTAACCCATACGGGTTTCCGCCAGTTTTTCCATGCCGCGATGAACGTAGAACAGACGGTAGTCGGCGTCGATAATGTTTTCGCCATCGACGAACAGACGGAAGTGGCCCGGTTCGTCAGAAGTGACGTGCAGCGGACCAATCGGCACGACGTTGTTTTTCTTGTCGCCCAGTTCGTTGATGAACTCGTAGGTTTCAGCATCGGTGGTCGGTGCCGGACGCTGACGATAATCCATGCTGTCTTTACGCAGCGGATAAAGTTCATCCGGCAGCACCAGACGGCGTTCATCCGGCAGACCAACCGGAATCAAACCGTACATATCGCGCACTTCGCGCTCGCCCCACACCGCCGCCGGAACGCGCGGCGTCACGGACGGATACTCCGGTTTGTTGGCATCAACTTCGACGCGAACCGTTACCCAGCACTTAGTCCCCTTCTCCATCGACAGCACGTAATAAACGGCGTAATGACCATTCAGTTTGCGTTCGTCGTTACCAAAAAGCACCGACAACCAGCCCCCCTGCTTGTAGTAGAGAAACTCCACCACTTCCGGCAGATAGTTCACCTTTACGGTGACAGTCAGCTGATCTTTGGTCTGCCAGGCGTGGTCCAGCACGACGCCCGGAAATGCCTCATTCAGCGCGGCGAGATAATGTTGACCTAATTTTTCTTCAGACATGCTCAAACTCTCTTTAATCACGCCGCCAGCAAGGAGACGAACGCTAAAAATGCAAAGCCAAACCCAGTCCAGGTAATGCGCGGAGTAATATCAAGACGCAGACGGGCCATGCTGTTTTCGAACAGCGCGATAACCAGGACGCCGACGACCAGTTTGACGATGGCAATCACCAGCGCCAGCAGCAGCCCACCGGCGGTGAAGGTTTCCATCTGTCCCCACGGGATAAATACGCCGACGAACATCTGCAGCACCACCAGCTGTTTCAGGCTGATACCCCATTTCATGACGCCAAAGCCGCTGCCGCTGTATTCAGAGAGCGGGCCTTCCTGCAGCTCCTGCTCGGCTTCCGCCAGGTCGAACGGCAGTTTGCCCATTTCGATAAAGGTGGCGAACGCACAGGCACAAAGCGCCAGTACCAGCGGGATGCTCTGGCTCAGCGGCCAGTGATAAACGGTGTCGGTGATGTTGCTGATGTTGGTGGAACCGGCAACCTGTGCGGCAACCCACAGACCAAGCAGCAGCATCGGTTCGACCAGCACGCCAAGCATCGCTTCACGGCTCGCGCCGATAGCGGTAAACGGGCTACCGGTATCCAGACCAGAAATGGCAAAGAAGAAACGCGCGATGGCAAAGAGATACAGTAAGGTGATTAAATCACCCAGTTGCGGCAGCGGAGAACCGACGGTCACCACCGGCAGCGCAGTAGCGATAGTCAGCATGACGCCCACCATCACATACGGCGTCAGGCGGAACACCCAGCCGGAGGCATCCGGGCCAACGCTCTGGCGGCCCAGCAGTTTGAAAATGTCACGATACTCCTGCAACACACCCGGCCCACGACGGTTATGCAGACGGGCGCGCGCCACGCGGGTAATACCGGAGAGCAGCGGCGCAACGGCAAATAACACCAGCGCCTGAATTAACGGATATAAAACACTCATTCTCAGGCTCCTCGTGAAACAATAATCACCACCAGTACCGCCAGTTCAACCAGCGCCATCCGGCGGAACAGCAACGCACTACCTTCGCACTGCCAGCCCGGCACCAGCGACACCGGATTCAGCCATTTGCGCAGTTTCAGCACTGGCGCAAACGCCTGTTTAACCGGCATGGCAAAACCGTGAGCGGTAATCACCATTGATTTTTCATGGTCGTAGCCGCACACCCAGGCCGCACCGCGGGAACGTGACGGCAGGCGGTCGCCTTTGCAAATCGCCATAATGATGAATGGCAGCAGCGGGCAGGCAATCAGCAGCAATGTGATCATTGGTTGAGAAACGGTGGTGTTAGCAGGCTCCAGAGGCAGAGGTACAGCAGCAGAGAGCATCGGCAGCAGCCACGGCGCAGCAACACCGCCAATTACGCAGCAAATCGCCAGTGCCACTACGCTTACGCTCATCAGGAGCGGCGCACAGGTGGCGTTTTCGGCTTCTTTGGTACGCGGCGCGCCGAGGAACGTGACGCCATAGACTTTCGCCATACACATCACCGCCAGCGCACCGGTAATTGCCAGACCCACAGCGAGCAGCGGCCCCAGCAGACGGGCAACAAACGCGCCGCTATTGCTCAGTTTGAAGAAGGATTGATAGATAACCCATTCCCCGGCAAACCCGTTCAGTGGCGGCAGCGCAGCCATTGCCATCAACCCGACTAACATGGCGATGGAGATAACCGGCATTTTCTTGCCAATACCACCGAGTTTTTCGATATCGCGATGACCGGTACGGAACCAGACGCTCCCCGCCCCGAGGAACAGTACGCTTTTGAACAGGCTATGGTTAAGCAGATGGTACAGACCACCGACCAGGCCAAGAGCAATCAGCGCCGGTTGTTCGAGCGCGATACCCGTTACGCCAGCGCCCAGCCCCAGCAGGATAATGCCGATATTTTCCAGGGTGTGGTAAGCCAGCAGGCGCTGGATGTTGTGTTCCATCAACGCATACAGACCACCGACGAACGCGGTGATCATGCCGAGCACCAGCAGCGCGATCCCCCACCACAGCGGTGCATTACCGCCCAGCAGTGACAGGGTTAACATGCCCAGCAGGCCAATTTTCATGACTACCGTAGAAAACAACGCGGCAGCTGGCGCAGAGGCGTTAGCATGTGCCTGCGGCACCCAGCCGTGCAGCGGAATAATCCCGGCCAGCAGGCCAAAGCCAATCACACCGAGCAGCCAGATATCGGAACCGAGCGGCAGCTGTTGCATACGCATATCCAGTAGGCACAGATCCAGCGTGCCATAACGCTGCCACAGCAGCCAGCAAGCAATCACCAGCAGCAGAGTGCCAAGACGCCCCAGCGCAAACCACAGTTTGCCCTCTTTGCTGTTGCTGGTGAGGAACACCGCACACAAGGCCATGACTTCGGCCATTACCACGAACATGCCGAGGTTGCTGGCGATGACGGCGCAGACGGCGGCAGCCATCAACATATTGATCTGCAAGCCGTTGCACTTCACCTGCGCGTGGCGATGCCAGTCAATGTTGTAGAGGCTGACAAACAGACCGCACAGACCGAGCGTAATCAGCCAAATCGCGTTAAGCGGAGAGATTTGCACATCGTAGCTTACCAGCGACAGCGCACCGCTCACGCCAACCGCGCCAGTCAGTACAGTGAAGCCCGCGGCTGCCGTATACAGACTACCAACCGCGCCGCCAATTCCAGCTATCCAGCCACTTAACGCTTTTTGAAAAGAAAAGAGAAATGCCAGAACAGCGGCGGCGACAAACCATGCCACGCCGCTATTGATCAGGGAAATTGCGCTCATTTAGCCTCTCCACTTTGAGCCTGCTGAAACAAGGTGAGATCGCCAAAGTCCGTGTTAAAGGTCAGCTCACGCTTACGTTTGCTGACGCGGGCGATATCGGTGTTATCCACCAGATGCAGGGCTTTAGTCGGGCACATCCGCACGCAGGCCGGACCTTGTTCATCAAAACTGCAAAGGTCACATTTGACGGCGATCGCGCGAATACCCGGCACCCAGTCAAGCAGCGTACTGATACGCGCCGGAGCAGGCGGTGCCGGTGGCGCTTTCGGGGTATTGGCGTTTGCCGGAATATCCAGCGGACGGCTGCCGGAAAATTCAATTGCGCCAAACGGGCAGGCGATGCCGCACAGTTTGCAGCTTACGCACAGACTTTCATTCAACTGCACGGCCCCATCAATGCGGGTGATGGCGTTAACCGGGCAAACCACCGCACAGGGTGCATCTTCACAGTGGTGACAGAGCTGCGGCGCAGATTCTTTTTCATTCAGCATCACTCTCAGGCGCGGCATTGATTGCAGGCCGTGCTGGCGATGCGTCTCTGAACAGGCGGCCTCACAAGTGTGGCAGCCGATACAGAGCGTGGAGTCAACAATTACAAAACGATTCACCAGGCATTCCTCAGGTGATTGTCATTTTTGACGAAAACATGCCGATGAAATGTCATTTTCGACACTCATCGACACGCCCATCCCCAAACAGGCGTAACGCCTGCAAAACGGGCAAAGCCTCAGCTCATGCTGCCGGGCTTTGTCCCTTTACCAGTTGGCTTAAATTCACCGGCACATTGTTTTCAATAGCGGTGTATAAGCTGTCGTAAACGCCAGCGATTTTTTCGAGATAGTGTTCCAGAACCTGTTCGCGATCGCGGATGTTGACCTTGCCATCAATCATGCCGTCAATGCTCAGTTGCGCCTGCGCAATCCGCTGTTTGTCTTCGCCATCTTTTGTTTCGACGTAATACTCGATGGTGTGGCTGTTAAAGCCATCCGCCAGGGTGACGTAAATACGAAAATGTTCAAAAAGGACGAAACAGAGTTCTTTGTCCGGCGCGCAGCTCATGGCGTGATGCAGGCGCGCTTTCGATAACGTGATCCCCTGAACCAGCGAATTGCAGTAGATGTGCCACTGGTCCTGTAGGCGACGATGCCGCTGTGCGATGTAATCGGCTTTCTCGCTTATTTCCCAAATAGTCATTGTCAGGTTACCCGTTTAACAGAGATGCCAGCTTTAAGCATTTTCTATGCCAACTTTTAATTTATTGTTATTAAATAGATTTTTAAGCTAAAGATGAATTTCGTCGCCGTGTCGACGTGTCATTTCGACATCATCGACATTATTCACCGCAGGGATAATCAACACTGGCACAATTATTGCTTGTAGCTGGCAATAGTTAATGGGAGGCGATATGCACGAAATAACCCTCTGCCAACGGGCACTGGAATTGATCGAACAGCAGGCCGCAAAACACGGCGCAAAACGCGTAACTGGGGTCTGGCTCAAAATTGGCGCATTTTCTTGTGTCGAAACCAGCTCTCTTGCCTTTTGTTTTGATCTGGTTTGCCGCGGCAGCGTGGCGGAAGGTTGTAAACTGCACCTCGAAGAACAAGAGGCCGAATGCTGGTGTGAAACATGCCAACAGTATGTGACGCTACTGACCCAGCGCGTCCGCCGCTGTCCACAGTGTCATGGTGACATGCTACAGATTGTGGCAGACGACGGTTTACAGATTCGGCGGATAGAAATAGACCAGGAGTGAGCGATGTGTACAACATGCGGTTGCGGTGAAGGCAACCTGTATATCGAGGGTGATGAACATAACCCTCATTCCGCGTTTCGTAGCGCGCCATTTGCCCCGGCGGCACGCCCGAAGATGAAAATCACCGGCATTAAAGCGCCTGAATTTACCCCCAGCCAGACTGAAGAAGGCGACCTGCATTACGGTCATGGCGAAGCGGGCACTCACGCGCCGGGCATGAGCCAGCGTCGGATGCTGGAAGTCGAAATTGACGTGCTGGACAAAAATAACCGTCTGGCTGAACGCAACCGCGCGCGCTTTGCTGCCCGCAAGCAACTGGTGCTCAACCTGGTTTCCAGCCCTGGTTCCGGTAAAACCACCCTGCTGACGGAAACCCTAATGCGCCTGAAAGACAGCGTTCCGTGCGCGGTTATTGAAGGTGACCAGCAAACCGTGAACGATGCCGCACGCATTCGCGCTACCGGCACACCAGCGATTCAGGTGAACACCGGTAAAGGCTGCCATCTTGACGCACAGATGATTGCCGACGCCGCACCGCGTCTGCCACTGGACGATAACGGTATTCTGTTTATCGAAAACGTTGGCAACCTCGTATGCCCGGCCAGCTTCGATCTCGGTGAAAAACACAAAGTGGCGGTGCTTTCCGTTACCGAAGGTGAAGACAAACCGCTGAAATATCCGCATATGTTTGCCGCCGCCTCGCTGATGCTGCTCAACAAAGTTGACCTGTTGCCGTATCTCAACTTTGACGTTGAGAAGTGCATCGCCTGCGCCCGCGAAGTCAATCCAGAAATTGAAATCATCCTTATTTCCGCCACCAGCGGCGAAGGGATGGACCAGTGGCTGAACTGGCTGGAGACACAGCGATGTGCATAGGCGTTCCCGGCCAGATCCGCACCATTGACGGCAACCAGGCAAAAGTCGACGTCTGCGGCATTCAGCGCGATGTCGATTTAACGTTAGTCGGCAGCTGCGATGAAAACGGTCAGCCGCGCGTGGGCCAGTGGGTACTGGTACACGTTGGCTTTGCCATGAGCGTAATTAATGAAGCCGAAGCACGCGACACTCTCGACGCCTTACAAAACATGTTTGACGTTGAGCCGGATGTCGGCGCGCTGTTGTATGGCGAGGAAAAATAATGCGTTTTGTTGATGAATATCGCGCGCCGGAACAGGTGATGCAGTTAATTGAGCATCTGCGCGAACGTGCTTCACATCTCTCTTACACCGCCGAACGCCCTCTGCGGATTATGGAAGTGTGCGGTGGTCATACCCACGCCATTTTTAAATTCGGCCTCGACCAGTTACTGCCTGAAAACGTTGAGTTTATCCACGGTCCGGGTTGCCCGGTGTGCGTACTGCCGATGGGTAGAATCGACACCTGCGTGGAGATTGCCAGCCATCCGGAAGTCATCTTCTGTACCTTTGGCGACGCCATGCGCGTGCCGGGGAAACAGGGATCGCTGTTGCAGGCAAAAGCACGCGGTGCCGATGTGCGCATCGTTTACTCGCCGATGGATGCGTTGAAACTGGCGCAGGAGAATCCAACCCGTAAAGTCGTATTCTTCGGCTTAGGTTTTGAAACCACCATGCCGACCACCGCCATCACCCTGCAACAGGCGAAAGCCCGCGATGTGCAGAATTTTTACTTCTTCTGCCAGCATATTACGCTTATCCCGACGCTGCGCAGTTTGCTGGAACAGCCGGATAACGGTATCGACGCGTTCCTCGCGCCGGGCCACGTTAGTATGGTTATCGGCACTGATGCCTATAATTTTATCGCCAGCGATTTTCATCGTCCGCTGGTGGTCGCTGGTTTCGAACCCCTTGATCTACTGCAAGGCGTGGTCATGCTGGTGGAGCAGAAAATAGCGGCCCACAGCAAGGTAGAGAATCAGTATCGTCGGGTGGTACCGGATGCCGGTAACCTGCTGGCGCAACAGGCAATTGCTGATGTGTTCTGTGTCAACGGCGACAGCGAATGGCGCGGCTTAGGCGTGATTGAATCTTCTGGCGTGCACCTGACGCCGGATTATCAACGATTCGATGCCGAAGCACATTTCCGCCCAGCACCGCAGCAGGTCTGCGATGACCCGCGCGCGCGTTGTGGTGAGGTATTAACGGGCAAATGTAAGCCGCATCAATGCCCGCTGTTTGGTAACACCTGTAATCCTCAAACCGCATTTGGTGCACTGATGGTCTCCTCCGAAGGAGCGTGCGCCGCGTGGTATCAGTATCGTCAGCAGGAGAATGAAGCGTGAATAATATCCAACTCGCCCACGGCAGCGGCGGCCAGGCGATGCAGCAATTAATCAACAGCCTGTTTATGGAAGCCTTTGCCAACCCGTGGCTGGCAGAGCAGGAAGACCAGGCACGTCTTGATCTGGCGCAGCTGGTAGCAGAAGGCGACCGTCTGGCGTTCTCCACCGACAGTTACGTCATTGACCCGCTGTTCTTTCCTGGCGGTAATATCGGCAAGCTGGCGATTTGCGGCACAGCCAATGACGTTGCGGTCAGTGGCGCTATTCCGCGCTATCTCTCCTGTGGCTTTATCCTCGAAGAAGGATTGCCGATGGAGACACTGAAAGCCGTAGTGACCAGCATGGCAGAAACCGCGCGCGCGGCAGGCATTGCCATCGTTACTGGCGATACTAAAGTGGTGCAGCGCGGCGCGGCAGATAAACTGTTTATCAACACCGCTGGCATGGGCGCAATTCCGGCGAATATTCACTGGGGCGCACAGACGCTAACCGCAGGCGATGTATTACTGGTTAGCGGCACGCTCGGGGACCACGGGGCGACTATCCTTAACCTGCGTGAGCAGCTGGGGCTGGATGGCGAACTGGTCAGCGACTGCGCGGTACTGACGCCGCTTATTCAGACGCTGCGTGACATTCCCGGCGTGAAAGCGCTGCGTGATGCCACCCGTGGTGGTGTGAACGCGGTAGTTCATGAGTTCGCGGCAGCCTGCGGTTGTGGTATTGAAATTTCAGAAGTGGCACTGCCGGTTAAACCTGCCGTGCGCGGCGTTTGCGAACTGCTGGGACTGGACGCCCTTAACTTTGCCAACGAAGGCAAACTGGTGATCGCCGTTGAACGCAACGCGGCAGAGCAAGTGCTGGCAGCGTTACATTCCCATCCACTGGGGAAAGACGCGGCGCTAATTGGTGAAGTGGTGGAACGTAAAGGTGTTCGTCTTGCCGGTCTGTATGGTGTGAAACGAACCCTCGATTTACCACACGCCGAACCTCTTCCGCGTATATGCTAATAAAATTCTAAATCTCCTATAGTTAGTCAATGACCTTTTGCACCGCTTTGCGGTGCTTTCCTGGAAGAACAAAATGTCATATACACCGATGAGTGATCTCGGACAGCAAGGGTTGTTCGACATCACTCGGACACTATTGCAGCAGCCCGATCTGGCCTCGCTGTGTGAGGCTCTTTCGCAACTGGTAAAGCGTTCTGCGCTCGCCGACAACGCGGCTATTGTGTTGTGGCAAGCGCAGACTCAACGTGCGTCTTATTACGCATCGCGTGAAAAAGACACCCCATTAAATATGAAGACGAAACTGTTCTGGCACACGGTCCGGTACGCCGCATTTTGTCGCGCCCTGATACGCTGCATTGCAGTTACGAAGAATTTTGTGAAACCTGGCCGCAGCTGGTCGCAGGTGGGCTATACCCCAAATTTGGTCACTATTGCCTGATGCCACTGGCGGCGGAAGGGCATATTTTTGGTGGCTGTGAATTTATTCGTTATGACGATCGTCCCTGGAGCGAAAAAGAGTTCAATCGTCTGCAAACATTTACGCAGATCGTTTCTGTCGTCACCGAACAAATCCAGAGCCGCGTCGTCAACAATGTCGACTATGAGTTGTTATGCCGGGAGCGCGATAACTTCCGCATCCTGGTTGCCATTACCAACGCGGTGCTTTCCCGCCTGGATATGGACGAACTGGTCAGCGAAGTCGCCAAAGAAATCCATTACTATTTCGACATTGACGATATCAGTATCGTCTTACGCAGCCACCGTAAAAACAAACTCAACATCTACTCCACTCACTATCTTGATAAACAACATCCCGCCCACGAACAGAGCGAAGTCGATGAAGCCGGAACCCTCACCGAACGCGTGTTCAAAAGTAAAGAGATGCTGCTGATCAATCTCCACGAGCGGGACGATTTAGCCCCCTATGAACGCATGTTGTTCGACACCTAGGGCAACCAGATTCAAACCTTGTGCCTGTTACCGCTGATGTCTGGCGACACCATGCTGGGCGTGCTGAAACTGGCGCAATGCGAAGAGAAAGTGTTTACCACTACCAATCTGAATTTGCTGCGCCAGATTGCCGAACGTGTGGCAATCGCTGTCGATAACGCCCTCGCCTATCAGGAAATCCATCGTCTGAAAGAACGGCTGGTTGATGAAAACCTCGCCCTGACCGAGCAGCTCAACAATGTTGATAGTGAATTTGGCGAGATTATTGGCCGCAGCGAAGCCATGTACAGCGTGCTTAAACAAGTTGAAATGGTGGCGCAAAGTGACAGTACCGTGCTGATCCTCGGTGAAACTGGCACGGGTAAAGAGCTGATTGCCCGCGCGATCCATAATCTCAGTGGGCGTAATAATCGCCGCATGGTCAAAATGAACTGCGCGGCGATGCCTGCCGGATTGCTGGAAAGCGATCTGTTTGGTCATGAGCGTGGGGCTTTTACCGGTGCCAGCGCCCAGCGCATTGGTCGTTTTGAACTGGCGGATAAAAGCTCTCTGTTCCTCGACGAAGTGGGCGATATGCCACTGGAGTTACAGCCGAAGTTGCTGCGTGTATTGCAGGAACAGGAGTTTGAACGTCTCGGCAGCAACAAAATCATTCAGACGGACGTACGTTTAATTGCCGCGACTAACCGCGATCTGAAAAAAATGGTCGCCGACCGAGAGTTCCATAGCGATCTCTATTACCGCCTGAACGTATTCCCGATTCACCTGCCGCCACTACGCGAGCGTCCGGAAGATATTCCGCTGCTGGCGAAAGCCTTTACCTTCAAAATTGCCCGTCGTCTGGGGCGCAATATCGACAGCATTCCTGCCGAGACGCTGCGCACCTTGAGCAACATGGAGTGGCCGGGTAACGTACGCGAACTGGAAAACGTCATTGAGCGCGCGGTATTGCTAACACGCGGTAACGTGCTGCAGCTGTCATTGCCAGATATTGTTTTACCGGAACCTGAAACGCCGCCTGCCGCAACGGTTGTCGCCCAGGAGGGCGAAGATGAATATCAGTTGATTGTGCGCGTGCTGAAAGAAACCAACGGCGTGGTTGCCGGGCCTAAAGGCGCTGCGCAACGTCTGGGGCTGAAACGCACGACCCTGCTGTCACGGATGAAGCGGCTGGGAATTGATAAATCGGCATTGATTTAACTGCAAATTGCCGGACAGATCTGCCTGTCCGGCATACTATTCACGAGGTTTTTTCGGACGATATTTTTCCGGCAGTTCTGGTACCGGACGCTTGTCATCGATGAGATGACGCACGGTTAAGATCGGATGACGCCACAGCATTCTCGGCCCGGCCCAACGCATAATCTGTTTCATCTCTTCACGCTTTGCAGGCTGGTAACAGTGCACCGGACACTGCTTACAGGCTGGTTTCTCTTCGCCGAACACACATTTATCCAGCCGCTTTTGCGCGTAAACAAACAACGCCTCGTAATGCTCCGGCTCCGCTGACGCCTGCGGGCATTTCGCTTGATAAAGATCGATCATTTTTTTAATCGTCAGTTTTTCACGAGAGATACGCTTGCCGGACATGCTGCCTCCATACTCTTAAGGTGTATTTATATTACAACTTAATTTGAAAGGGGACTATGGCTCTGAAGGAGGAGGTTTATTCAACCGACGCAATTTTGCGTACTTGCTTCATAAGCATCACGCAAAAGCTGCAAAACAGCATCTTTCCCGGAACCAGCATCAAGAACTCGCCGTTCGCTTCTTCCCCTGAAATGATTAACTCCGGTATCATGTGCGCCTTATGTGATTACAACGAAAATAAAAACCATCACACCCCATTTAATATCAGGGAACCGGACATAACCCCATGAGTGCAATAGAAAATTTCGACGCCCATACGCCCATGATGCAGCAGTATCTCAGGCTGAAAGCCCAGCATCCCGAGATCCTGCTGTTTTACCGGATGGGTGATTTTTATGAACTGTTTTATGACGACGCAAAACGCGCGTCGCAACTGCTGGATATTTCACTGACCAAACGCGGTGCTTCGGCGGGAGAGCCGATCCCGATGGCGGGGATTCCCTACCATGCGGTGGAAAACTATCTCGCCAAACTGGTGAATCAGGGAGAGTCCGTTGCCATCTGCGAACAAATTGGCGATCCGGCGACCAGCAAAGGTCCGGTTGAGCGCAAAGTTGTGCGTATCGTTACGCCAGGCACCATCAGCGATGAAGCCCTGTTACAGGAGCGTCAGGACAACCTGCTGGCGGCTATCTGGCAGGACAGCAAAGGTTTCGGCTACGCGACGCTGGATATCAGCTCCGGGCGTTTTCGCCTGAGCGAACCGGCCGACCGCGAAACGATGGCGGCAGAGCTGCAACGCACTAATCCGGCGGAACTGCTGTATGCAGAAGATTTCGCCGAGATGTCGCTGATTGAAGGCCGTCGCGGCCTGCGCCGTCGCCCGCTGTGGGAGTTTGAAATCGACACCGCGCGCCAGCAGTTGAATCTGCAATTTGGCACCCGCGATCTGGTCGGTTTTGGCGTCGAGAACGCGCCGCGCGGACTTTGTGCTGCCGGTTGTCTGTTGCAGTATGCGAAAGATACCCAACGCACGACCCTGCCGCATATTCGTTCTATCACCATGGAACGTGAGCAGGACAGCATCATTATGGATGCCGCGACACGTCGTAACCTGGAAATTACTCAGAACCTGGCGGGCGGTGCGGAAAATACGCTGGCTTCTGTGCTCGACTGCACCGTCACGCCGATGGGTAGTCGTATGCTGAAACGCTGGCTGCATATGCCAGTGCGCGATACCCGCGTGTTGCTTGAGCGCCAGCAAACTATTGGCGCATTGCAGGATTTCACCGCCGAGTTGCAGCCGGTACTGCGTCAGGTCGGCGACCTGGAACGTATTCTGGCACGTCTGGCTTTACGAACTGCTCGCCCACGCGATCTGGCCCGTATGCGCCACGCTTTCCAGCAACTGCCGGAGCTGCGTGCGCAGTTAGAAACTGTCGATAGTGCACCGGTACAGGCGCTACGTGAGAAGATGGGCGAGTTTGCCGAGCTGCGCGATCTGCTGGAGCGAGCAATCATCGACACACCGCCGGTGCTGGTACGCGACGGTGGTGTTATCGCATCGGGCTATAACGAAGAGCTGGATGAGTGGCGCGCGCTGGCTGACGGCGCGACCGATTATCTGGAGCGTCTGGAAGTCCGCGAGCGTGAACGTACCGGCCTGGACACGCTGAAAGTTGGCTTTAATGCGGTGCACGGCTACTACATTCAAATCAGCCGTGGGCAAAGCCATCTGGCACCCATCAACTACATGCGTCGCCAGACGCTGAAAAACGCCGAGCGCTACATCATTCCAGAGCTAAAAGAGTACGAAGATAAAGTTCTCACCTCAAAAGGCAAAGCACTGGCACTGGAAAAACAGCTTTATGAAGAGTTGTTCGACCTGCTGTTGCCGCATCTGGAAGCGTTGCAACAGAGCGCGAGCGCGCTGGCGGAACTCGACGTGCTGGTGAACCTGGCGGAACGGGCCTATACCCTGAACTACACCTGCCCGACCTTCATTGATAAACCGGGCATTCGCATTACCGAAGGTCGCCATCCGGTAGTTGAACAAGTACTGAATGAGCCATTTATCGCTAACCCGCTGAATCTGTCGCCGCAGCGCCGTATGTTGATCATCACCGGTCCGAACATGGGCGGTAAAAGTACCTATATGCGCCAGACCGCACTGATTGCGCTGATGGCCTACATCGGCAGCTATGTACCGGCACAAAAAGTCGAGATTGGACCTATCGATCGCATCTTTACCCGCGTAGGCGCGGCAGATGACCTGGCTTCCGGGCGCTCAACCTTTATGGTGGAGATGACTGAAACCGCCAATATTTTACATAACGCCACCGAATACAGTCTGGTGTTAATGGATGAGATCGGGCGTGGAACGTCCACCTACGATGGTCTGTCGCTGGCGTGGGCGTGCGCAGAAAATCTGGCGAATAAGATTAAGGCATTGACGCTGTTTGCCACCCACTATTTCGAGCTGACCCAGCTACCGGAGAAAATGGAAGGCGTCGCCAACGTACATCTCGATGCGCTGGAGCACGGCGACACTATCGCCTTTATGCACAGCGTGCAGGACGGCGCGGCGAGCAAAAGCTACGGTCTGGCGGTTGCTGCTCTGGCGGGCGTACCGAAAGAGGTTATTAAGCGCGCACGGCAAAAACTGCGTGAGCTGGAAAGCATTTCGCCGAACGCCGCCGCGACGCAAGTGGATGGTACGCAGATGTCTTTGCTGTCAGTGCCAGAAGAAACTTCGCCTGCGGTCGAAGCACTGGAAAATCTCGACCCGGATTCACTGACTCCGCGTCAGGCGCTGGAGTGGATTTATCGCTTGAAGAGTCTGGTGTAATAACAATTCCCGATAGTCTTTTGCTATCGGGAATATTAACGACAACTGACGAATCAAATAAAAATACCCTGTATAATAGGAAAGCTTATTTTACAGGGTAAAACCATGCCATCTACACGCTATCAAAAAATCAATGCCCATCACTATCGCCATATATGGGTCGTTGGTGATATTCATGGTGAATATCAGTTATTACAATCCCGTTAACATCAACTCTCTTTTTACCCTGAAACCGACTTACTTATTTCCACAGGCGATAATATTGATCGTGGGCCGAAGAGTCTTAACGTGCTGCGCCTGCTAAACCAACCCTGGTTTACGTCGGTTAAAGGCAACCACGAAGCGATGGCGTTGGATGCATTCGAAACTGGCGATGGAAATATGTGGCTTGCCAGCGGTGGTGACTGGTTTTTCGATTTAAATGATTCAGAGCAACAAGAGGCAATAGATCTGTTGCTGAAATTCCATCACCTTCCACATATTATTGAAATCATTAATGACAACATAAAATATGCCATCGCACGGTAATGACTCCAACTTATTGATAGTGTTTTATGTTCAGATAATGCCCGATGACTTTGTCATGCAGCTCCACCGATTTTGAGAACGACAGCGACTTCCGTCCCAGCCGTGCCAGGTGCTGCCTCAGATTCAGGTTATGCCGCTCAATTCGCTGCGTATATCGCTTGCTGATTACGTGCAGCTTTCCCTTCAGGCGGGATTCATACAGCGGCCAGCCATCCGTCATCCATATCACCACGTCAAAGGGTGACAGCAGGCTCATAAGACGCCCCAGCGTCGCCATAGTGCGTTCACCGAATACGTGCGCAACAACCGTCTTCCGGAGACTGTCATACGCGTAAAACAGCCAGCGCTGGCGCGATTTAGCCCCGACATAGCCCCACTGTTCGTCCATTTCCGCGCAGACGATGACGTCACTGCCCGGCTGTATGCGCGAGGTTACCGACTGCGGCCTGAGTTTTTTAAGTGACGTAAAATCGTGTTGAGGCCAACGCCCATAATGCGTGCAGTTGCCCGGCATCCAACGCCATTCATGGCCATATCAATGATTTTCTGGTGCGTACCGGGTTGAGAAGCGGTGTAAGTGAACTGCAGTTGCCATGTTTTACGGCAGTGAGAGCAGAGATAGCGCTGATGTCCGGCAGTGCTTTTGCCGTTACGCACCACCCCGTCAGTAGCTGAACAGGAGGGACAGCTGATAGAAACAGAAGCCACTGGAGCACCTCAAAAACACCATCATACACTAAATCAGTAAGTTGGCAGCATCACCCCATCGCACATGCAGATTATCCGGGTGATGAATATCAGTTTGGTAAAGAAATAGCAGAAAGCGAATTACTCTGGCCTGTTGATCGTGTGCAGAAATCGCTTAATGGCGAGTTACAACAAATAAACGGCGCTGATTATTTTATATTTGGACATATGATGTTTGATAACATTCAGACGTTCGCTAACCAGATTTATATTGATACCGGCACGCCGAAAAGCGGGCGGCTGTCATTTTATAAAATAAAGTAGTCTCATGCTTCTTCTGTGAAGCATGAGTAACCAAATGTTATTGCAGGCCATTATTCATTTTTCGCTACCAGCAAAGAGAGATCCTGCTTCGCCAGCGCGCGACTGGCACTCTCCGGCAAACCGTCGTCTGTGATAATCTGATCAAACTCGCTTAATGGTAACGCCAGCCATGTCGCCACCTGACCATATTTCGTCGCATCACAGACCAAAACTCGCTGGCGGCTGGC
Source organism: Shigella sonnei (assembly GCF_002950395.1). Classification (NCBI taxonomy): domain Bacteria; kingdom Pseudomonadati; phylum Pseudomonadota; class Gammaproteobacteria; order Enterobacterales; family Enterobacteriaceae; genus Shigella; species Shigella sonnei. The sequence goes on along the minus strand of NZ_CP026802.1, from coordinate 4,875,607 downwards.
ACTGGCAATCGCCCGTTTCACCGTGACTTTATCTTCCGCTGGCGTAGAAATCCCCCGCACACTCCATGACGATGCAGAAATAAAAGCCTGATCAATCATCAGGCTGCGCAGCATGGTCGCAGCGGCTTCCCCGACACAGGAACGGTTTTCCCGACACACTGCACCGCCAGTGTGAATAATTGTGCAATTACTGTTGTCGAGCAAGTAGTTCGCAATAACGAAATCGTTTGTGACCACAGTCAGTGACTCCATGTGAATCAGATGCTGTGCTATCGCTAACGTGGTCGTTCCCGCATCCAGATAGATACAACTTCCCGGCTGAACAAGACTTGCCGCCAGCTTGCCAATAGCCGCTTTTTGCGTCATTGCCAGCGCAGTTTTTACCTGATGAGAAGGTTCATGCGCCACGCGTCCCGGAGACTGGACGCCTCCGGACACCAGCACAACGGCTCCCTGCTGCTCCAGTTTTTGTAAATCCCGACGAATGGTCATATGTGACACATTCATTCTGTCCGTTAGTTCAGCAATACTGACAATGCCTTTTTCAGCTACCATCTCAAGGATGATTTGGCGACGCTCTACGGGTATCAACTTTTGCTCCTTCCTTTGTCCTGCTGACATTCTACGCTATTTGCCTGCGAAACGTGCGCGGCGCAACTAACGCTTAGTTCACATAAAATAACACACAATGTTAATTTATGTGAATCAGCTCACCATATCGTTATCTTCCAGCGCTTATATTCACAATATCAAACAAAATATCACTTAAATTAACAATGAGAGCAGATGAAAACGGGATCTGAGTTTCATGTCGGTATCGTTGGCTTAGGGTCAATGGGAATGGGAGCAGCACTGTCATGTGTCCGCGCAGGTCTTTCTACCTGGGGCGCAGACCTGAACAACAATGCCTGCGCTACGTTGAAAGAGGCAGGTGCTTGCGGGGTTTCTGATAACGCCGCGACGTTTGCCGAAAAACTGGACGCTCTGCTGGTGCTGGTGGCCAATGCGGCCCAGGTTAAACAGGTGCTGTTTGGTGAAACAGGCGTTGCACAACATCTGAAACCCGGTACGGCAGTAATGGTTTCTTCCACTATCGCTAGTGCTGATGCGCAAGAAATTGCTACCGCTCTGGCTGGATTCGATCTGGAAATGCTGGATGCGCCAGTTTCTGGTGGTGCAGTAAAAGCCGCTAACGGTGAAATGACTGTCATGGCCTCCGGTAGCGATATTGCCTTTGAACGACTGGCCCCCGTGCTGGAAGCCGTTGCCGGAAAAGTTTATCGCATAGGTGCAGAACCGGGACTAGGTTCGACCGTAAAAATTATTCACCAGTTGTTAGCGGGCGTACATATTGCTGCCGGAGCCGAAGCGATGGCACTTGCAGCCCGTGCGGGGATCCCGCTGGATGTGATGTATGACGTCGTGACCAATGCCGCCGGAAATTCCTGGATGTTCGAAAACCGGATGCGTCATGTGGTGGATGGCGATTACACCCCGCATTCAGCCGTCGATATTTTTGTTAAGGATCTTGGTCTGGTTGCCGATACAGCCAAAGCCCTGCACTTCCCGCTGCCATTGGCCTCAACAGCATTGAATATGTTCACCAGCGCCAGTAACGCGGGTTACGGGAAAGAAGACGATAGCGCAGTTATCAAGATTTTCTCTGGCATCACTCTACCGGGAGCGAAATCATGATCAAGATTGGCGTTATCGCCGATGATTTTACCGGCGCGACGGATATCGCCAGTTTTCTGGTGGAAAACGGTCTACCAACGGTACAAATTAACGGTGTTCCAACAGGTAAAATGCCGGAAGCAATCGACGCACTGGTGATCAGCCTGAAAACGCGCTCCTGTCCGGTGGTTGAAGCCACACAGCAATCGCTGGCGGCTCTGAGCTGGTTGCAACAGCAAGGTTGCAAACAGATCTATTTCAAATACTGCTCTACTTTCGACAGTACGGCGAAAGGTAATATTGGCCCGGTTACCGATGCCTTAATGGATGATCTCGACACGCCGTTTACGGTCTTCTCTCCGGCCCTGTCGGTCAACGGACGTACGGTTTATCAGGGGTATTTGTTCGTAATGAATCAACTGCTGGCCGAATCCGGGATGCGCCATCACCCGGTAAATCCCATGACCGACAGCTATCTTCCCCGTCTGGTTGAAGCGCAATCCACAGGGCGCTGCGGCGTCGTTTCGGCACATGTTTTCGAACAAGGCGTGGATGCCGTTCGTCAAGAGCTGGCTCGCTTACAGCAAGAGGGCTACCGCTACGCGGTGCTTGATGCGCTGACCGAACACCATCTGGAAATTCAGGGAGAAGCCTTGCGCGATGCCCCACTGGTAACGGGCGGTTCTGGTCTGGCGATTGGCCTGGCCCGGCAGTGGGCGCAAGAAAACGGTAACCAGGCTCGCGAAGCAGGGCGTCCGCTCGCTGGGCGCGGCGTAGTGCTCTCCGGTTCATGCTCTCAAATGACCAACCGCCAGGTGGCACATTACCGTCAAATTGCACCAGCCCGTGAAGTTGATGTGGCACGCTGCCTCTCAACCGAAACTCTGGCCGCTTATGCACACGAACTGGCAGAGTGGGTTCTGGGCCAGGAAAGTGTACTTGCTCCACTGGTTTTTGCCACCGCCAGCACTGACGCATTGGCAGCAATTCAACAGCAATACGGTGCACAAAAAGCCAGTCAGGCAGTAGAAACTCTGTTTTCTCAACTAGCGGCGCGGTTAGCAGCGGAAGGCGTGACACGCTTTATTGTCGCAGGCGGTGAGACCTCCGGCGTAGTCACACAGAGCCTGGGCATAAAAGGGTTTCATATTGGCCCAACCATTTCCCCCGGCGTGCCGTGGGTAAACGCACTGGATAAGCCTGTCTCACTCGCCCTTAAATCTGGCAACTTCGGTGATGAAGCCTTTTTTTCACGAGCCCAAAGAGAGTTTTTATCATGAGCGATTTCGCAAAAGTAGAGCAGTCTTTGCGAGAGGAGATGACGCGGATTGCCAGTTCATTCTTTCAGCGCGGCTATGCAACCGGTTCGGCTGGCAATCTGTCGCTGCTTTTACCTGACGGGAATTTACTGGCGACACCGACAGGTTCATGCCTGGGCAATCTCGATCCGCAGCGGCTTTCCAAAGTCGCCGCGGATGGCGAATGGTTAAGTGGTGACAAACCCTCGAAAGAGGTGCTCTTTCATCTGGCGCTGTATCGCAACAATCCGCGCTGTAAAGCGGTGGTGCATTTGCACAGCACATGGTCGACGGCGCTTTCCTGCCTGCAAGGGCTGGACAGCAGCAACGTTATTCGTCCGTTCACACCATACGTGGTGATGCGGATGGGAAATGTCCCGCTGGTGCCTTATTACCGACCGGGCGATAAACGCATCGCACAGGATCTGGCGGAACTGGCAGCAGACAATCAGGCTTTTTTACTGGCAAATCATGGCCCAGTGGTTTGCGGTGAAAGCCTGCAAGAAGCCGCCAACAATATGGAAGAGCTGGAGGAAACGGCAAAGCTGATTTTTATTCTCGGTGACCGCCCGATCCGTTATCTGACCGCAGGTGAAATTGCGGAATTAAGGAGTTAATGCAATGCCTCGTTTTGCAGCTAATTTATCCATGATGTTCACCGAAGTGCCTTTTATTGAACGCTTCGCCGCAGCGCGAAAAGCCGGGTTCGATGCTGTGGAATTTCTGTTTCCCTATGACTACTCCACCCTGCAAATCCAAAAGCAACTGGAGCAAAACCATCTGACACTGGCGCTGTTCAATACCGCTCCCGGAGATATTAATGCGGGGGAATGGGGATTATCCGCCCTTCCCGGACGTGAGCACGAAGCACACGCAGACATCGACCTGGCACTGGAATATGCATTGGCGCTCAATTGTGAACAAGTCCATGTGATGGCAGGCGTCGTGCCCGCTGGCGAAGACGCTGAACGGTACCGGGCAGTATTTATCGATAATCTCCGCTACGCTGCCGACCGCTTTGCGCTACACGGCAAGCGAATATTAGTTGAAGCACTCAGCCCCGACGTTAAGCCTCATTATCTCTTCTCCAGCCAGTATCAGGCACTGGCTATTGTTGAAGAGGTTGCGCGAGATAACGTGTTTATTCAACTAGATACTTTTCATGCGCAAAAAGTAGATGGCAACCTGACGCATTTAATCCGCGACTACGCTGGGAAATATGCGCACGTACAAATTGCCGGACTACCTGATCGACATGAACCGGACGATGGAGAAATCAACTATCCGTGGCTGTTCCGCCTGTTCGATGAGGTGGGATATCAGGGCTGGATCGGTTGTGAATATAAACCTCGTGGCCTCACCGAAGAAGGGCTTGGCTGGTTTGACGCCTGGCGCTAATTCGTTAAATCCCTAATTACAACGTACCCATACATCCCCCCATCTACGGATGGGGTAGGTTAACTATAACTTTCAGACAGGGTTTCCCATGTCCACAATTACATTGTTATGCATTGCGTTAGCTGGCGTAATCATGCTGTTGCTGCTGGTCATCAAGGCAAAGGTACAACCATTCGTTGCTCTGCTCCTCGTCAGCCTGTTAGTCGCACTTGCGGCGGGTATACCGGCGGGCGAAGTGGGTAAAGTGATGATCGCCGGGATGGGCGGTGTGCTTGGTTCCGTCACTATTATTATTGGTCTGGGCGCTATGCTGGGGCGTATGATCGAACACTCTGGTGGTGCAGAGTCACTGGCTAATTATTTCAGTCGCAAGTTAGGTGACAAACGAACTATCGCTGCGCTGACTCTGGCAGCGTTCTTCCTCGGTATTCCCGTCTTCTTTGATGTCGGCTTTATTATTCTTGCGCCAATCATTTACGGTTTTGCCAAGGTTGCCAAAATATCGCCACTCAAATTTGGCCTGCCTGTCGCTGGGATCATGCTAACTGTACATGTGGCGGTACCGCCGCATCCAGGCCCTGTCGCCGCAGCGGGGTTACTCCACGCAGACATCGGCTGGCTAACCATCATCGGTATTGCGATTTCTATTCCCGTAGGGATTGTTGGCTACTTTGCAGCGAAAATAATCAATAAGCACCAATATGCGATGTCGGTGGAAGTACTGGAACAGATGCAACTGGCTCCGGCCAGTGAGGAAGGCGCGACAAAATTAAGCGATAAAATAAATCCACCGGGCGTCGCGCTGGTCACCTCGCTAATTGTTATTCCTATCGCGATTATCATGGCGGGTACGGTTTCCGCAACACTGATGCCGCCTTCGCATCCCCTGCTTGGTACGCTACAGCTGATCGGCTCACCAATGGTAGCTCTAATGATTGCGCTGGTGCTGGCATTCTGGTTATTGGCTTTACGTCGCGGCTGGAGCTTACAACACACCAGCGACATTATGGGCTCAGCCCTTCCCACTGCGGCGGTAGTGATTTTGGTTACTGGTGCTGGAGGGGTATTTGGCAAAGTGCTGGTGGAATCGGGCGTCGGCAAAGCCCTTGCCAACATGCTACAAATGATTGACCTGCCTCTGTTACCAGCCGCATTTATTATTTCACTGGCGCTGCGTGCATCGCAGGGGTCAGCAACCGTAGCAATCCTGACAACCGGCGGGTTACTCTCAGAAGCGGTGATGGGATTGAATCCGATTCAGTGCGTATTGGTGACGCTGGCAGCCTGCTTTGGTGGGCTTGGGGCGTCACATATTAATGACTCAGGGTTCTGGATTGTGACCAAATATCTGGGGTTGTCGGTAGCAGACGGTCTGAAAACCTGGACAGTGTTAACGACCATTCTCGGTTTTACCGGATTCTTAATTACCTGGTGCGTATGGGCGGTAATTTGACCTTAATAAAAAGGTCCGATGGGCATCGGACCTTTTATTGTGCACAGAAAAGGCCAGCCTCGCTTGAGACTGGCCTTTCTGACAGATGCTTACTTACTCGCGGAACAGCGCTTCGATATTCAGCCCCTGCGTTTGCAGGATTTCACGCAAACGGCGCAGGCCTTCAACCTGAATCTGGCGAACACGTTCACGGGTGAGGCCAATTTCACGACCTACATCTTCCAGTGTTGCCGCTTCGTACCCCAGCAAACCGAATCGACGTGCCAGTACTTCACGCTGTTTGGCGTTCAGCTCGAACAGCCATTTGACGATGCTCTGCTTCATATCGTCATCTTGCGTGGTATCTTCCGGACCGTTCTCTTTTTCATCGGCCAGGATGTCCAGCAACGCTTTTTCGGAATCACCACCCAGCGGGGTGTCTACCGAGGTAATGCGCTCGTTAAGACGAAGCATACGGCTGACGTCATCAACTGGCTTATCCAGTTGCTCTGCGATCTCTTCCGCACTTGGTTCATGGTCCAGCTTATGGGACAACTCACGTGCGGTTCGCAGGTAAACGTTCAGCTCCTTTACGATGTGAATCGGCAAACGAATAGTACGGGTTTGGTTCATAATCGCCCGTTCAATCGTCTGGCGAATCCACCAGGTTGCGTATGTTGAGAAGCGGAAACCACGTTCCGGGTCAAACTTCTCTACCGCGCGGATCAGCCCCAGGTTGCCCTCTTCGATAAGGTCCAGCAACGCCAGACCACGATTGCCATAACGGCGGGCAATTTTTACCACCAGACGCAAGTTACTCTCGATCATCCGGCGGCGAGAGGCGACATCTCCACGCAGTGCGCGACGCGCAAAATAAACTTCTTCTTCGGCCGTTAACAGTGGTGAATAACCAATCTCACCAAGGTAAAGCTGAGTCGCGTCCAACACACGCTGTGTGGCTCCCTGCGATAACAGTTCCTCTTCGGCCAAATCGTTATCACTGGGTTCCTCTTCTACTAAGGCCTTTTCGTCAAAAACCTCAACTCCGTTCTCATCAAATTCCGCATCTTCATTTAAATCATGAACTTTCAGCGTATTCTGACTCATAAGGTGGCTCCTACCCGTGATCCCTTGACGGAACATTCAAGCAAAAGCCTGGTTCCGCCGATTTATCGCTGCGGCAAATAACGCAGCGGGTTTACGGATTTCCCCTTGTAACGAATTTCAAAATGCAAGCGTGTTGAACTGGTTCCGGTGCTACCCATGGTTGCTATTTTTTGCCCCGCCTTCACTTCTTGTTGTTCCCGGACCAGCATTGTGTCGTTATGGGCGTAGGCACTCAGGTAATCATCATTATGTTTGATGATAATCAGATTACCGTAGCCGCGCAGCGCGTTACCGGCATAAACAACGCGGCCATCTGCGGTCGCGATAATTGCCTGTCCTTTGCTGCCTGCGATATCAATCCCCTTGTTGCCCCCTCAGAAGCGCCAAAGGTTTCGATCACTTTGCCCTCAGTCGGCCAGCGCCAGGTGGAGATAGGCGTACTGGTTGATGTACTGCTGACAGTCGGCTCGGTTGTGCTTGCTGTTGGTACCGTTACAGGCGCTGTGACTGTGGTCGCAGTTGGCTTGTTGTTCGGCAACATTTTGTTAGCACTCTGTTCACCCGAAGACTCAGAATACGTAATTGTCGGTTGCGACGCAACAGCAACGGTGGAATTTTGTGCAGGCTTGATCACAACTCCTTGCTCTGCTGCGTCGGCCTGGGTAATGGCATTTCCGCCAGTGATTGGCGTACCGGAAGCATTACCCACCTGCAAGGTCTGACCAACGTTCAGCGCGTATGGTGCCTGAATATTGTTGCGCTGAGCAAGGTCACGGAAATCGTTGCCAGTAATCCAGGCGATATAGAAAAGTGTGTCGCCTTTTTTCACGGTATAGGTACTGCCGCTATAACTGCCTTTCGGAATGTTCCCATACTGACGGTTATAGACGATGCGTCCGTTTTCCATCTGTACCGGCTGCTGAGCTACTGGCTGCACTGGCTGGATTTGCGGTTGTTGAGTAGCCTGAATTTGTGGCTGCTGTACCGGCTGAATTTGCGGTTGCTGGGCTGTAGACGTCGTCCCCATTTTCGGCGGCGGCGTAATCAACATACCAGAATTAGTATTTGCAGGCGCATTGCCATTAACGGAGCTGACCGGTGCCGGTGGATTTGAAGTGTCAGAACAGCCTGCCAGCCATAGCGAAACCAGTGACAAAGCAGCAATGCGGCGAACGGTGAATTTTGGGCTTCCCGCGCTCATTTATCCCCCAGGAAAAATTGGTTAATAACCAGTGACATAATTACCGTGCAAGGCACCCTACTGAACACTGGAAAAGATGTTCACGATACGCTGACCTGCGGCAAAATAACCAGGAAAAATCCAGGTATTTCCTCACGTTTTAAGCCAGCTCACCCTTCACTAAAGGGACAAAGCGCACGGCCTCCACGGTATCGATAATAAATTCGCCTCCCCGACGACGCACCCGTTTCAAATACTGGTGCTCCTCCCCTACGGGTAAGACGAGAATCCCGCCTTCGTCCAGCTGCGTCATTAGCGCAGTTGGAATTTCCGGCGGTGCCGCCGTAACAATGATAGCGTCAAACGGCGCACGTGCCTGCCAACCTTGCCATCCATCGCCATGACGGGTTGAAACATTATGTAAATCAAGATTTTTCAGGCGGCGACGTGCCTGCCACTGCAAGCCTTTAATCCGTTCAACCGAGCAAACATGCTGGACAAGATGCGCTAGGATTGCCGTTTGATATCCCGAACCAGTGCCAATTTCCAGCACCCGCGACTGCGGCGTCAGCTCGAGTAATTCGGTCATTCGCGCCACCATATACGGCTGCGAAATTGTCTGCCCCTGACCTATCGGCAAGGCGATATTGTCCCAGGCTTTTTGTTCAAACGCTTCATCAACGAATTTTTCACGCGGCACGGCGGCAAGTGCATTCAGCACCTGCTCATCCTGAATACCTTGCGCACGTAATTGATCCAGAAGTGCTTGTACGCGTCTGCTTACCATTGCGTGCCAACTCCCACGCTGTTTAACCAGTCTGAAACCACATCTTGCGCGCTATGCGCAGTTAAATCCACATGCAGCGGCGTGATGGAGACATAGCCCTCATCTACCGCAGCAAAATCGGTCCCCGGACCGGCATCACATTTACCGCCCGGCGGGCCAATCCAGTACAGCGTATTGCCGCGCGGATCTTGCTGCGGGATCACCTGATCTGCCGGATGTCGTGTACCGCAGCGCGTCACGCGAATACCTTTGATTTGATCCAAGGGTAAATCCGGAACGTTAATATTAAGAATACGTCCGGTGCGCAGCGGCTCTTTACACAGTGCGCGCAAAATTGAACAGGTTACCGCCGCGGCAGTGTCGTAATGTTTATGCCCGTCAAGCGAGACGGCCAGCGCCGGAAAACCTAAATGACGGCCTTCCATCGCGGCGGCTACCGTACCGGAATAAATAACGTCATCCCCCAGATTCGGCCCGGCGTTAATGCCGGACACAACAATGTCCGGGCGCGGACGCATCAGAGCATTCACGCCAAGATAGACGCAATCGGTCGGGGTTCCCATTTGCACAGCAATATCACCATTTTCAAAGGTAAACGTGCGCAGGGAGGATTCCAGTGTCAGAGAATTTGAAGCGCCGCTGCGGTTACGATCGGGGGCGACCACCTGAACGTCAGCAAACTCACGCAAGGCTTTCGCCAGCGTTTGTATACCGGGTGCATGTACCCCGTCATCATTACTCAGCAATATGCGCATAATCACCTGTTGTGTTGATAAGTTCCCTGACAACGCTGGTTGCAAAACTACCCGCCGGAAGCCAGAAACGGATCTCTACGGTGACGTCATCCCACCAATTCCAGCTTAATTGTTGCGGATACAGCAACATCGCTCTGCGCGCGGCTTCAACTTTTTCGCGCACCAGTAAAGCTTGTAATTCAGTTTCTGCGGCGACAGCTGCCTTTTCGAATGCCAGCGCTTCACGCTGAGTTCCCCATTCGCCACTACCCGGCAATGCGGCGGTTATCATCAGCTCTTTATCGTTGACGCGACGCTGTAATTCCGCCAGTTCTTCGGTGGTTGCGACAAACCAGCTACCACGTCCGGCTAATTGTAGCGCATCGCCGTCAACAACTTGATTAACGTCTGCTTTTTTGAGGCGCTCAGCAACAATCTGATTAAACAACGCACTGCGGGCTGCCGACAACCAAAAACTCCGTTTATTGCGATCGCGCACCGGAGTATTGGTTTGCGCCCAGCGCTGCGCCCCCTGCAAGTTGCTACCGCCAATCCCAAAACGTTGGGCACCGAAGTAGTTCGGTACACCTTTTACGCAAATATCGATCAGACGTTGTTCAACGTCATCGCGATTGCTCACTTCGCGCAGAACCAGGGTAAAGGCGTTACCTTTCAGCGCGCCTAAACGCAGCTTGCGCTTGTGCCGCGCATACTCCAGCACCTGGCAGCCTTCCAGTTGAAAGGCGCTCAGATCGGGCATTTCCTTGCCTGGCACGCGAGCGCATAACCACTGTTCCGTAACAGCATGTTTGTCTTTTTGCCCAGCGAAGCTGACTTCACGGGCATGAATTTTCAGGAATTTCGCCAGTGCATCCGCCACAAAACGGGTATTGCAGCCGTTTTTGAGGATTCTAACCAGAATATGCTCACCTTCACCATCAGGCTCAAAGCCCAAATCTTCCACCACCACAAAGTCTTCCGGATTGGCTTTCAGCAGCCCGGTGCCTTGCGGTTTACCGTGGAGGTAAGTGAGATTATCAAACTCAATCATTTTGTTGCCTTAATGAGTAGCGCCACCGCTTCACAGGCAATCCCTTCCCCACGTCCGGTAAATCCAAGTTTTTCCGTAGTAGTGGCTTTCACGTTAACATCATCCATATGGCAGCCGAGATCTTCGGCAATAAACACGCGCATTTGTGGAATGTGCGGCAACATCTTCGGTGCCTGAGCGATAATAGTGACATCGACGTTGCCCAGGGTATAACCCTTCGCCTGAATACGACGCCAGGCTTCGCGTAGCAGCTCGCGGCTGTCGGCACCTTTAAATGCCGGATCGGTATCCGGGAACAGCTTGCCGATATCCCCCAGCGCCGCCGCGCCAAGCAATGCATCGGTCAACGCATGGAGCGCCACGTCGCCATCAGAATGCGCCAGCAATCCTTTTTCGTAAGGAATGCGTACGCCACCAATGATAATTGGGCCTTCACCGCCAAAGGCATGTACGTCAAAACCGTGTCCAATTCGCATTATGTATTCTCCTGATGGATGGTTCGGGTGAGGTAAAACTCGGCCAGTGCCAAATCTTCCGGGCGCGTGACTTTAATGTTATCCGCACGGCCTTCGACCAACTGAGGATGGAATCCGCAATATTCCAGCGCCGAGGCTTCGTCGGTAATAGTCGCGCCTTCATTTAGAGCGCGCGTCAGACAGTCATGTAACAGCTCACGAGGGAAAAATTGCGGCGTCAGCGCGTGCCATAAGCCGTTGCGATCAACGGTATGAGCAATGGCATTTTTGCCCGGTTCGGCACGTTTCATCGTATCGCGCACTGGTGCGGCTAGGATCCCTCCCGTGCGGCTGGTTTCGCTCAACGCCAACAATCGCGCGAGGTCATCCTGATGCAGACAAGGACGAGCGGCGTCATGCACCAATACCCACTGCGCGTCGCCAGCGGCTTTCAAACCTGCCAGCACGGAATCGGCACGCTCATCACCGCCATCTACAACGGTGATTTGCGGATGATTCGCCAGAGGAAGTTGTGCAAAACGGCTATCGCCAGGACTTATGGCAATGACGACACGTTTCACCCGGGGATGCGCCAGCAGCGCATGCACCGAGTGTTCAAGAATGGTTTGATTACCGATTGAGAGATATTGCTTAGGACATTCCGTTTGCATTCGACGGCCAAATCCGGCCGCCGGAACCACGGCGCAAACATCCAAATGAGTGGTTGCCATGTTAATTCCCGGGCTGATTTATCGATTGTTTTGCCCCGCAGACTGTGCGCGCTTCGACGCGTCAGGCACCAGACGATAAAAAGTTTCGCCCGGCCTGGTCATGCTGAGTTCATTACGCGCACGCTCTTCGAGCGCCTCCTGGCCGCCATTGAGATCGTCAATTTCGGCAAAAAGTTGATCGTTTCGCGCTTTAAGTTTCGCGTTTGTAGCTTGCTGTGCCGCCACATCATCATTGACGCGGGTATAGTCATGTATACCGTTCTTACCGAACCACAGCGAATACTGTAGCCAGACCAGAATAGCCAGCAACAGCAGCGTTAGTTTACCCATCCTGCCCCCTGAAAAACGGCATCATCATCCCATGCATCCGAAGACGACTCTACATCCTCTGTTGGGGATACCGCGACAACGCGGGCAAATGTACCACATTTGTCCATTGTTACGTATACCCAGGGCGTGCAGAACATAATCTCATTATTAGTTACGGTTTGAATTATGAACAGAGGAGACAAGAAAGTACAAATTAGCCCAGTAGCCACATAAACAGTGCGCCAAACATAATGCCTACTGTCACCAGGGTGAAAACAATACTGTAGCGTAGCTTTCCGTCCATCAATGAATGCAGCGCAATCCCCACCACTACCGCGACGGGCATCAGCGCCAGAAAGAAAGGCCAGGTGTAGATAAAGAAGAACAGCGTGTTAGAGCCATAAATCAACATCGGCATCGCCAGCGCAAATAACCAGGAGATAAAACCGACCACGGCACCAGGCAGTGACCATGTGGTTTCTTCATCCTCAGTAAGGCTGTCGTTATTTGTTAGTGTAATGTTATGGCTATTACGCATATTTGATCCTGTTACTTTGACGAACCGGGCATGGAAACCCGGTGGTGTCTCAGGATCTGATAATATCGTTCTGTCTCAACAGATCTAATAATTGCTGTACCAAATTTGTTACTAATTGTTCACCATTGAGATGAATTTCTGCCGATTCAGGCGCTTCGTAAACGGAATCTATTCCCGTAAAGTTGCGCAGTTCACCGGCACGCGCTTTCTTATATAAGCCTTTTGGATCGCGGGCTTCGCAAATCGCCAGCGGCGTATCGACAAACACTTCGATAAAGCGCCCTTCTCCTACGCGTTCACGAACCATCTGGCGTTCGGCGCGGTGTGGCGAGATAAATGCGGTCAGCACCACCAGTCCGGCTTCAACCATCAAATTCGCCACTTCACCGACGCGACGGATATTCTCTTTACGATCGGCATCGCTAAAACCGAGATCGCTGCATAATCCGTGGCGAACATTATCGCCATCCAGCAGATACGTACTGACGCCGAGTTTATGTAACGCCTCCTCCAGCGCCCCGGCGACCGTTGATTTACCGGACCCGGAGAGGCCGGTAAACCACAGCACTACACCACGATGACCGTGGTGTAGCTCGCGTTGTTGCACAGTGACCGGATGGCTATGCCAGACGACGTTTTCGTCATGCAGCGCCATTATTTATCCCCCAGCAAATCGCGCGCGCCCCAGTGCGGAAAGTGGCGACGAACCAGAGCATTCAATTCCAGTTCGAATGCACTGAATTCAGATGGCGCAGCAGTTGCCTGGCTAACTGGCTCGTGCACCATACCGGCACCCACGGTCACATTGCTCAGGCGATCGATAAAAATCAGCCCACCCGTCACCGGATTTTGTTGATAACGATCTAACACCAGCGGCTCGTCAAAAGTGAGATCCACGAGGCCGATCCCATTCAGTGGCAGGTTTTCAACTTCACGCTGGGTAAGGTTATTAATATCAACCTGATAGCGAATGCCATCAACACGCGCGCGCGTCTTCTTACCGGCAATTTTGATGTCGTAACTCTGCCCTGGAGAAAGCGGCTGTTCCGCCATCCATACCACATCCACCGACGCGCTCTGCACCGCCGGTAACGCTTCGTCTGCCGCCAGCAGCAGATCGCCACGGCTGATGTCGATCTCATCCGTCAGCACCAGGGTGATCGCTTCTCCGGCAAAGGCTTCTTCGCGATCACCATCAAAAGTCACGATCCGCGCGACGTTTGATTCCACACCAGAGGGCAGCACTTTTACACGTTGCCCGACTTCCACGCGACCGGATGCCAGCGTTCCGGCGTAGCCACGAAAATCGAGATTCGGGCGATTAACGTACTGCACCGGGAAGCGCATTGGCTGAGCATCCACCACTCGCTGGATCTCCACGGTTTCCAGCACTTCGAGCAGTGTCGGACCGCTGTACCACGGCATACTTTCACTTTGCGATGCCACGTTGTCGCCTTCCAGTGCAGAGAGCGGCACAAAGCGGATATCCAGATTACCCGGCAGCTGCCCGGCAAAGGTCAGATAATCTTCACGAATACGGGTGAACGTCTCTTCACTGTAATCCACCAGATCCATTTTGTTGATCGCCACGACCAGATGTTTGATCCCCAACAGTGTGGAGATAAAACTGTGACGACGGGTTTGATCGAGCACGCCTTTACGGGCATCGATCAGTAAGATCGCCAGTTCACATGTCGATGCGCCAGTCGCCATATTGCGAGTGTACTGCTCGTGCCCTGGGGTGTCGGCGATAATAAATTTACGCTTCTCGGTAGAGAAATAGCGGTAGGCCACATCAATAGTGATGCCCTGTTCGCGCTCAGCTTGCAGGCCGTCCACCAGCAGAGCCAGATCCAGCTTTTCGCCCTGGGTACCGTGACGCTTACTGTCGTTATGCAGCGATGAGAGCTGATCTTCATAGATTTGGCGAGTATCGTGCAGCAGGCGACCAATCAGAGTGCTTTTGCCGTCATCGACGCTGCCACAGGTCAGAAAACGCAGCAGGCTTTTATGTTGTTGCGCAATCATCCAGGCTTCGACGCCGCCTTCATTGGCGATTTGTTGTGCAAGTGCGGTGTTCATCTTAAAAATACCCCTGACGTTTTTTCAGCTCCATAGATCCCGCCTGGTCGCGGTCAATCACGCGGCCCTGACGTTCACTGGTGGTGGAAACCAGCATCTCTTCGATGATTTCCGGCAGTGTTTGTGCATTTGACTCCACCGCACCGGTCAGCGGCCAGCAGCCCAGCGTACGGAAACGCACCATCCGTTTTTTAATCACTTCGCCCGGTTGCAGGTCGATACGGTTGTCATCAATCATCATCAACATACCGTCGCGTTCCAGAACCGGACGTTCCGCAGCGAGATACAGCGGCACAATGTCGATATTTTCCAGCCAGATGTATTGCCAGATATCCTGCTCGGTCCAGTTAGAGAGTGGGAAGACGCGGATGCTTTCGCCTTTGTTAATTTGCCCGTTGTAGTTGTGCCACAGCTCCGGGCGCTGATTTTTCGGATCCCAGCGATGGAAGCGGTCACGGAAAGAGTAGATTCGCTCTTTAGCGCGGGATTTCTCTTCGTCACGGCGCGCACCACCGAAGGCGGCATCAAAACCGTATTTGTTCAGCGCCTGTTTCAGGCCTTCAGTTTTCATAATATCGGTATGTTTCGCGCTGCCGTGCACGAATGGATTAATCCCCATCGCCACGCCTTCCGGGTTTTTATGCACCAGCAGCTCGCAGCCGTAGGCTTTCGCCGTACGATCGCGGAACTCATACATCTCGCGGAATTTCCAGCCGGTATCGACATGCAGCAACGGGAAAGGCAGCGTACCTGGATAAAACGCCTTGCGCGCCAAATGCAGCATGACGCTGGAATCTTTACCGATAGAGTAGAGCATCACCGGATTTGAGAATTCTGCCGCCACCTCGCGAATAATGTGGATGCTTTCCGCCTCCAGTTGCCGCAGGTGAGTAAGTCGTATTTGATCCATAACCGTTCCTTTGCAATACCGCTATTTTCTTGCCATCAGATGTTTCGACTATAGGGAGCGTAAGAGAACGAATGAAATTACCAATTAGAATGAGTAGTTCCTTAACGGAATAACGATTTGGCAAAGCTAATATCAAAAAGTGCTTAAGGCACCGGATTTCTGGCGTTTAGGAAGATTTGAAATTGTTTTAGCGCAGCGGCAGTTTCATACTATGGCGGTAAAAAAATTTGCATGGTATTTAAGGACTCACTATGTTTTCCGCATTGCGCCACCGTACCGCTGCCCTGGCGCTCGGCGTATGCTTTATTCTCCCCGTACACGCCTCGTCACCTAAACCTGGCGATTTTGCTAATACTCAGGCACGACATATTGCTACTTTCTTTCCGGGACGCATGACCGGAACTCCTGCAGAAATGTTATCTGCCGATTATATTCGCCAACAGTTTCAGCAAATGGGTTATCGCAGTGATATTCGGACATTTAATAGTCGGTATATTTATACTGCCCGCGATAATCGTAAGAGCTGGCATAACGTGACGGGAAGTACGGTGATTGCCGCTCATGAAGGCAAAGCGCCGCAGCAGATCATCATTATGGCGCATCTGGATACTTACGCCCCGCTGAGCGATGCTGACGCCGATGCCAATCTCGGCGGGCTGACGTTACAAGGAATGGATGATAACGCCGCAGGTTTAGGTGTCATGCTGGAACTGGCAGAACGCCTGAAAAATACGCCTACCGAGTATGGTATTCGATTTGTGGCGACCAGCGGCGAAGAGGAAGGAAAATTAGGCGCTGAGAATTTACTCAAGCGGATGAGTGACACCGAAAAGAAAAATACGCTGCTGGTGATTAATCTCGATAACTTAATTGTTGGCGATAAATTGTATTTCAACAGCGGTGTAAAAACCCCTGAAGCAGTAAGGAAATTAACGCGCGACAGGGCGCTGGCAATTGCGCGCAGTCACGGAATAGCCGCAACGACCAATCCGGGTTTGAATAAAAATTATCCGAAAGGCACTGGGTGTTGTAATGACGCAGAAATATTCGACAAAGCGGGCATTGCTGTACTTTCGGTGGAAGCGACTAACTGGAATCTTGGGAATAAGGATGGTTATCAGCAACGCGCAAAAACAGCCGCATTCCCTGCGGGAAATAGCTGGCATGACGTAAGACTGGATAATCAACAGCATATTGATAAGGCACTTCCTGGAAGAATAGAACGTCGCTGCCGTGACGTTATGCGGATAATGCTACCTCTGGTGAAGGAGTTGGCGAAGGCGTCTTGATGGGTTTGAAAATGGGAGCTGGGTGTTCTACCGCAGGGGCGGGGAATTCTAAGTGATATCCATCATCGCATCCAGTGCGCCCGGTTTATCCCCGCTGGCGCGGGGAACTCTTACTGCTTGGTATGCGGAATCACACCCTGAACGGTTTATCCCCGCTGGCGCGGGGAACACCCTGACGCGCCGCAGTATTTATCTGCTCTGGCCGGTTTATCCCCGCTGGCGCGGGGAACACGGGTGCGTGTGGCTGCCAGTGCCGGAGAACGGCGGTTTATCCCCGCTGGCGCGGGGAACACACTAAGCATACATAACTGTTTTTAAACAAATTTATTCCGCATCAACAATCTACCAACTAAATTAAAACATTTCCTTATTTTTAAAGAACGGATAACTTATTGATTATCAACAGGAAGAAAAGAAACCAAACGTAACCCATCCAAATCCACCGGAATACGTCTGTTTTCTCCCCAGGTCTGAAATTCAAAACCCGACTCGATATTGGTCGCCCAGGCCATCACCACATTTCCGCAACCAGCCAGTTGGGTAATTTGCTGCCAGATCATCTCCCGAATACGTTTTGATGTATCACCAACATACACACCGGCACGCACTTCCAGTAGCCAGATTGCGAGCCGTCCACGTAAGCGCGGAGGGACATTTTCTGTAACAACCACGACCATGCTCATCCGCCGCGCCCCCGGTGACCACTATCACCCAGCGTTTCAGGTTCAGGGATGGCAGGCGGTAACATATCCGGCGCGGGTTGTGGTGGTTCAATTTCACCTGCAGCAAGGACTTCCTCAATTAACGGTATTAATTTGCCCGTTAACTTAGTGCTACGGAAAATATCGCGACAGGCTAATCTGACTTCTTTATCAGGTTCTGCGGGTTGCCTCGCTGCTATTTCAAATGCCTTTGGCACAACCGAATCAAATTTAATGATATCGGCTATGTCATAAACAAATGAAAGCGGTTTGCCACTATGGATAAACCCAATAGCGGGCGCATATCCCGCGGCTAATACTGCCGCTTCAGATATACCGTACAGACATGATGTAGCAGCACTGATGCAGCGATTCACAACATCGCCTTTTTCCCAGTCTTTAGGATCGTATTTGCGACCATTCCATTTCACACCATATTGTTTCGCCAGTAATGCATACGTCTGGCGAACGCGAGATCCCTCAATTCCACGTAACTGCTCCACTGAACGGCGAGCTGGCGGTGGTTCACGAAAACGTAATTCATACATTTTGCGCACCACCTTCAACCGTAGATCTTCCGTTAAAGCCAGCTTTGCCTAGTAGAGTAATTTATCTGCCCGCGCCCCTCCGGGTTGTCCGGAGGAGTAAACGCGAACGCCCGCTTCACCGACCCAGACCAGCAGTGTTCCCACCGTGGCGGCCAGATGGACTGCCGCGTGGGAAACTCTTGTTCCCGGTTCGAGCATAATGCAGGCGACCGATCCCACTGGAATATGCGTGCGGATCCCGGTTTTGTCGATCAGCACGAAAGCGCCGTCCAGTACGTCGATTTGACCGTACTGGAGGAAGATCATGGAAGTGCGATCTTTTAATGGGATCGGGCTCAGCGGTACAAACGTCACGCCTCTGCTCCGGGTTTGATCAGCATCAGACCACAACCGAACGCCCGGCTTTTGCCATACCCCTGACTGAGACGTTGCAGAAATAACCCAGGAGCGGTGACCGTAAGCATCCCCGTATAATCCACGCTACTGAACTGGATCAGTTGCCGGGAGTTTTCCCGCCGCAGTTGCTGTTGTCGGTAGGCATCAACCGAAGTATCCAGCAGTGTAAAACCGCTTCTCTCCCCCTGCGCTGCCAGCCAGTCCAGCGCAGCCTGTTGTTGATGCAACCAGACATCACTTCCTTCCACCTGCCCCCTCACCTGCCGTTTCGCCTCCATCAGCAAGTCGTGGCGTTTGCCCGCTTTACAAATTGTTGGATTCGCCCGCAGGTTGAAACAAAGGGATTGTCCGGTACGCAACTCTGGCGCAAATGGTCGGCATTCGATGGTGAAAATATCACTTTCCGCCGGGCGTTCCTGCGACAGGACAAAAAAGCGCCCCCGTTACTTTATTCGTACCCCTTATAATGGGGTGTTAGCCAGCCAGACCCGGCATGATTACTGCCCCCAGTCGTCCATGATCCGGGGGGTGATGTCACCGGGTCTGGTGGGGCGCTGGTAACCGCTAATAGGGGTCAGGTCAGGCACTTTTGCCGGGACCGTCTGTAACGTGGATGCCGGTACCTGCTCCCCGTGGTTATCTGGTTAACCCATATACAAGGGAGACAGAATGACCGAATCCAGCGATTACGAATCCGTCCAGGTCTTTATCGGCGTTGATGTCGGTAAAGATACGCATCACGCTGTTGCCATTAATCGTTCAGGTAAACGCCTGTTCGATAAAGCATTACCCAACGACGAAAACAAACTCAGGTCGCTAATATCTGACCTAAAACAACATGGTCAGATACTGCTGGTTGTTGATCAGCCAGCTACCATCGGTGCGTTACCTGTCGCCGTTGCCCGCTCAGAAGGAGTCCTTGTCGGATACCTCCCTGGACTGGCCATGCGCCGCATAGCCGACTTACACGCCGGTGAAGCTAAAACTGATGCTCGTGACGCTGCCATCATTGCCGAAGCTGCCCGTACCCTGCCTCACGCGCTACGCACGCTGAAACTGGCTGACGAGCAAATCGCCGAACTCTCCATGCTCTGCGGCTTCGATGATGATCTTGCCGCACAGACAACGCAGGCCAGCAACCGTATCCGCGGCCTTCTGACCCAGATACATCCGGCACTGGAGCGCGTTCTCGGTCCGAGACTTGAGCACCCGGCGGTACTCGATCTTCTCCAGCGATATCCCTCACCAGAAAAACTCGCTTCGCTGGGTGAGAAGAAGCTGGCAGCCCAGCTCTGCAAACTTGCGCCTCGTCTGGGTAAACGCCTTGCAGCAGACATAGCTCAGGCACTGGCCGAACAAACCGTCGTCGTTCCCGGCACGAATGCCGCTGCCGTAGTACTGCCACGTCTGGCACTCCAGCTCATCACGCTGCGTAAGCAAAAAGACGAGGTGGCGCTTGAGGTAGAACAGCGAGTTCTTGCTCACCCTCTTTACCCGGTCCTGACCAGTATGCCCGGAGTCGGTGTCAGGACCGCAGCCAGACTCCTCACCGAGGTCGCCTGCCGCGCCTTCGCCTCTGCCGCACATCTCGCTGCTTATGCTGGCCTTGCGCCGGTAACTCGGCGATCCGGCTCGTCAATACGCGGTGAGCATCCCTCGCGACGGGGTAATAAAGCTCTCAAACGGGCGTTGTTCCTGTCGGCCTTCGCCGCGCTCAGGGATCCGCTCTCCAGGGCTTACTACACCCGCAAAATGAGTCAGGGAAAACGACACAATCAGGCGCTTATCGCCCTGGCGAGACGACGCTGCGACGTTCTGTTCGCCATGATGCGCGACGGGACTTTTTATACCCCGCAGGGGTCATAACATGCTTGACAACTTAATAGGGGCACCCCCCTGGAGTTCTTCCCGACGATAAAGAAATTGCCTTTCTTTGCCGCCAGGGAAAAGATCCCACAGCCACTGATGCATCACATATTCACCGCGATCCACCAGATGCAGCAACTGCGCAGGCGAAAGCTGGCCGGTATGTAAGGTTATTCTTGAGAGGTACATGGTTCCTCCTTGCTGAGCCACGGCCCCTGATTGACGGTGCGTTCCCCAAACAGCCACTGCTGACGATTTAAAGGAACATCCCGGCGGCGTAATATTTTGCTCGCGACCAGGCCGTCGTGTTTCCCTTCCCACCAGCATTCATCCTGAAGTTTCGGGAGTGAGACTTTCAGTTTATGGAAATGATCCTGATACTGTTGGTATGCATTACATAAGGCATCACACGCGTTGCCTTCGAGCAGTAACGGCGCAAGAGGTAATGCCAGCGGATGACTTTTTCGCCCCAGATAAAGCGGAAAAACTGGATGGCGTAAACCGTCCTGCAACTGTTCGAGGCTGTAAGGCGCATCGGCTGTTGTTGCCACCGCCACCATCCACCAGGCATCGGTGTAGTAGTCGCGCCGGGAGATAATCGCGCTCAAAAGCTCAGGGTCGCTCAACTCTTCACGACGGCTGAAATAACGTGCTTTACGCACCTCTTTTGGCATCTGGACCGTGTGATAATCCCGTGCCCAGCGCGGGTTACGGCTGGCGCAAACCACCAGTGAATAGTGGCGATTAAACGCGTTTAAGCGTTCGGTATCATCACGCCGAATCCCTACCCCGGCAGCCAGTAGCCCCAGCAATGCTGAGCGCGAAGGAAGTTCATGGGTATGACGAACTTCACCTGGAGCATCGACACCCCAGGACGCCATCGGCCCATGAAGCTGAAAAATCAGATATTGGCTCATAAGCCGCCCCTTACGCGCAGATAAAGTCCAGCACGTCCTTCATGCTTCCCTGTTTGTTCATCACGTCAAAACTTGCGCATTCGGTCTTCTGTTCGTAGACCGTATTCATGTTTTCGCGAAGCGTTGTAATACGCTGCACCGCCACATCTAACTGACGTGTGCCATTAATGGGTTCATAGAAAGCCGCCGCCAGAGAGCGTGGTTGATCGGTGCCTTTTTCTGCCAGCGCCCAGGAAGCATAGGCACGGCTGGCAAAGCTATTTTGTTTACCGGTTGGGGAAACTTTAAGCGCGGCTTCCGTAAAAGCGCGTATGGTCTGATTAGCTAACGCTTCGTCACCGCCGAGGTTTTCTACCAGCAGATCTTTATCAATGCAGATATAGGTGTAGAAAAGTGCTGAACCGAATCCGGTTTCTCCGAGATGCCCGGCACCGGCATCTTCAGAGGCCTGGCGCAAATCATCAACGGCGGTGAAAAAATCATCTTCGACAATCGTTTCACTGACACCAAACGCATGCGCGACCTGGCAGGCGGCTTCAACATTAAACTCAGGTTTATTCGCCAGCATACGACCAAACATAGCGATATCTACCGCTATACGGTCTTTACGTAACAACGCGAGATCTTCCTCTTTTGGCGCGCGCTTTTCTTCTGCCAGTTGATGAGCAAGCGCTTTTACGGCGTCAAATTCTGCCGGGCTGATATGAACTAATTGTTCAGTTTCGGCGTTAGTGAGCGGATCTTTTGGTTTTTTGTCATTTTTAGCTTTCCCAAGATAATCAGCAATTTTTGCCGCCCATTCGATGGCTTTTTTATCTTCAATCCCTTTCTCAATCAGGATAGTTGCCGCCTCACGCGCAATACGCCCACTGCGAATACCAATATGGCCCGCCAGTGCCTGTTCAAAAAGTGCAGAAGTGCGCCACGCACGTTTCAGACTTTGCGAGGAAACGCGCAGACGCGTTGCTCCACCCAGCACCACAGTTTTTGGCGCACCGGTGTCATCACGGTTAAGGTTGGCAGCAGGGTAAGCGGTTAACACATGAAGCTGAATAAATGTTGTCATGAGATAGTCCTTTATTGATTTTGTTCGTTATCGGCGTCGCCAGCCTGGTAATATTCCAGCGCCCAGCGGATACGGATAAATTCGGTTGGCCGCTGCTGGCGGCGGTGATGATTGAGCAGGTCGTCGCTCTCCTGGCACCAGCGGAAAATGCCATCTGCCAGGGAGTCAAGATTGACGGAACCGTTTAATAATCTGACGGCGCGGCGTAACTGGCGCAGTAATTCATCCGGTGTTTTTACTGCTGACAGGCGAGTAAAACGCCCCTTTGACATTACCGCCGCCAGTTGCGCGGCAAAAGGCTGCCGTTCATCAATGGCTTTAACATTGGCGCTAACTGCGGCTATCAGCGCCAGTGCGGTGATACGCCACTCAGGTTCATCCTGCCACTTTATTTGTCTGTTCTTCAGAAACAGGCGAAATCCATCCGTCAGACAAACATCATTAACCGTCGTACTACGCCGCAGACTGGCACGTTCGCCGCGTTTCTCCTGCAATTCCTCGTGCCATTTGCGCAGCGTGGCTTTGTGCTCCTCTTTTACAATACTCATTCAGCAGCCTCCTGCTTTTTCTCCCTGGCGGCTTTAGCACTTTGCTTCTCCGCCGATGTTGTAAAATATTTCTTGCGCGCGGTCATGATGCGTTCCAAATCAACGGGCTCATAAGGATTGGTGAATACACGCTCGTCAAAATCCTGACGCGCGAATAACCAAATTTCCTTATTCCATTTGCTGAGTAATTCATCCGCATCCTGACCTTCTTCAATTTGGCGCACTAACCTCAGGAAGCGATGCTGAGTTTTGTTCCAGAAGTCGATATCCACAAAACTAAAATCACCCCTTGCACCTTTTGGATCGGAGAACCATGCTTCTTTCAATGCACTCCGTAACAGACTTAGAATCCGTGAAGCCGTTTGCGCAGCCAGCCGCAGTTTCGGTATCTGGCCTTCTTTTTTATTGAGCAGCAGCGGGAAATGATGTTCGTACCAACAGCGCGCTTTCATGTTGTCGAAATCATAGCCAAATCCCCACAGGCCCACTTTTGCCTGCTTGAGACTGCTGGCATTAAAGAGTTTCACCACCAGCGCGGGAAGTTCCGTATTGTTTTCTGACTTACCCGTTTCGATAAGGCCTAACCAGTCGCGCCAGATTAAACCGCCCGGTTGTGGTTTGACCGAGTAAAACTCGCCGCCCTCTTTAAGTAGTACACGGTAAGGCGTTAAGGGATGCTGCCACATGGCATAGTTAGCGCCGTAATTTTTGGTCGTCATCAGGCTCAGAAGCGCGTCGCTCTGCTCACCGCAAATATCGCAGT
Organism: Shigella sonnei; assembly: GCF_002950395.1. Lineage (NCBI taxonomy): Bacteria > Pseudomonadati > Pseudomonadota > Gammaproteobacteria > Enterobacterales > Enterobacteriaceae > Shigella > Shigella sonnei. The sequence goes on along the minus strand of NZ_CP026802.1, from coordinate 4,851,827 downwards.
TGCCGACTGTGGTGGTATTAAAATCAATACGAATACGGCGAGGCATTCCCCAGTACGCCTGGAGTTTATTGACCTGCTCATCGGTTACCACCGCACCGGCCAGTTCGCTGATGCGCGTCGGGCCAAGCCAGGGGAAAACCAGATCGTCAAATTTTTTGGGTAGCGGTAAATCGGCTTCATCCTGCGGCATGACATTGATCCACAGTTTGCGCCACAAGGGAGTTTGTTGATTACCCTGATATTCCTGTAATTCAATCAGAGTGGTCATCGGCCCACCGCCGCGTAAACCGGTGCGGTAGCCTTTGCCACCTGACGGCGCATTCAACTGTAGGGAGAACAGAGCTAACGCAGAGCAATGTGGGCACAGGTATTCCGTTACACCACGCTTGATAAAGTGGTCTTTATTAAACTTCGTTGTTTGAGCGCCGGGAATCTCAGGCAGTAGCGAAGCGACCGGAACTTTATCTCCGGTGAGCGCCTCGAAATCCTGTATAAATGAAGGGGAATCTGGCCCAAACTGGAAAGCATGTTCTAATGACAGCAATGCTTCCCGTAGCTTTTCAGCTTCCAGTCCGTCTTCCCAGATATCATCCCAACGACGATGATCTTTTGGCGCGAAGCTGGTTTGTAGTAGCCCCAGCAAAAACTGCCATACCGCACCCTGGAGATCTGCCCGCGGCGCAGAAATATCGACAACATTTTCATCCGCCAGATCGACTGGCGCCAGTTTGCCTGTCGTTCCGTCTTTAAAACGAACGGGCAACCACGGGGTTGTCAGAAGTGAAAACGAGTTCATACGCATCCTCTCGTAAAAAAGACCATCCCAGGTCGGTTGTCCATCTTTCCATCCTTTTCGGTGTATCAACTATTCAGAGAGTCCTGTCGCAGACATCTCAACCAACCTTGCCAATCAATCCTTCCGTAGCCGAATACCCGCAACTTTCGTCATCGTTGACTAAAATAACGTTTGCCATCTCCGGATCTTGTCGCTGTTCAATGCACCACAGCCTGAACGCCTCTCCCTCCAGTAAAGAAAACTCATCCCGATGTTTTTTCCACCAGCTTCGGCGCACTCTGACAACGCTCATTTCCCATGCGTGAGCACCGGTGGCATAAGGCTTCACCACACCGTCAATACAGGTAGCCAGCCACAGGGAAACAGACTCCTCAGCCAGACGTGTCGACAGTTTTTCTGGGAGGTAATCGTTGATATTGGCGGCATAGCCGGGCCTGAAGTTCAGCACAAACTTTTTAGCCATTGCGCGATCACAGTAATATTTGCCCACTTGCTCCTGCTCGCTGCGGGCAAATCCTTCCGGCATTACCACGTCCTCACCGTAGACGGATTCAATAAGAAGCCGGGCTGCGTGTGGCATCTGAATAGCACCTTGCTCACGCAGCACACGCTGCGTCAGCCAGATTCGCCCATGATCGGGATAGACAAATGCACTGTTACGCATGGCACTGCCAAACCATTCGTCGCCAGGAGAGTCGTCCCAGACGGGAGCCAGAATCAGCAATTCAGGGGGGGAACGCTCGTCCTTTCCGTCACGCTTTAACTGACCATTAATATCGCGGATATGCCGCTGTAATCGTCCTGCTCGCTGAATCAGCAAATCAACAGGGGCCAGGTCGGAGATCATTTCGTCCAGGTCACAATCGACACTCTGCTCTAATACCTGAGTACAAATAAGGACTTTTCCGGCACGCTGTGAGCTATCTTCTTTACCAAAGCGTGCCAGTGTCTCCGTTTCAATTCGCTGGCGATCGCTAAAAGCAAAGCGGCTATGAAAAAGTGAAAGGCTGGAAGCAGGAATGACGCCGCGGGCAAGCAGCTGACGATGAACCTTAATAGCGTCATCGACAGAATTCCGGATCCAGGCGATGCATTTCCCCTGACTTACCGCCGATTCGATACGCGCAATACACTCTTGTTCACTATGAAGCCAACCCACGCTGACGCTACGCTCAACGTCTTTGCGCGTCGCTACCCGGTGTGAGTTCACATCGGATTTCGTGACATGCGTCAGCCAGGGGTAATCATCCTTTTCCAGGAACGGAGCTTCTTGCAGGCCCTCTGTACCCCGCGCAAAGGCAGCGACGAGTTTGTCGCGCTGCTGTTGAGATAACGTGGCAGAAAGCAAAATAACGCTGTTTCCGCCACGCGCCTGCCGCTCGATCAACCCTTCAAGAATGCACGACATGTAAGCGTCACAGGCGTGGATCTCATCAGCCAGCAGGATTTTGTTACTCAGCCCCAGAAGCCGCAGATTATTATGTTTGAACGGCATCACCGCCATCATCGCCTGATCCAGCGTGCCGACGCCAATTTCAGCCAGCAACGCCTTCTTGTTACTGTCGGCAAACCAGGCCGCACATCCCTGACTGAACGTTTGTTCATCCGGTTCTTCTGACCCGACTAAATCACCAGACCAGAGTGATTCATTAAAGCGGTCCATTAATGTGCGGGCACTATGTGCCAGCACCAGGCTGGGGCGGGATTCTGGCGAATAGAAAGCAAGCCAGGTTTTGACCAGCCGATCGTACATGGCATTGGCCGTTGCCATTGTTGGCAGACCAAAAAACAGCCCCTGAGCCTTCCCCGCAGCTATCAACCTGTGCGCCAGGATAAGCGCCGCTTCTGTTTTACCTGCGCCAGTCACATCTTCCAGAATAAATAACTGCGGTCCTTGCTGGCTGATATCCAGATCCAGCACCTTTTGCTGTAACGGTGTCGGATTCTCAATAAAAGGAAACAGCGTATTAATTCCGTTGAAAGGCGCGACTTTTGCTTTTAGAGGAAAGACGGTTAAGGCGTTTTGAGCCTGAACTAAAGTTTTCTGCCAGTAACCTTTAATATCCATTGGGTGTGCGACGCGTGGAAAAAATCGCGTTGACGAACCCGTCCAGTCTGCGAGCACGACGGTTGCAGAGATATACCAGGAAAGGTGTTTTATAAGTTCAATGCCCTCATCATCATCCCAGAATGCGGGGATCTCTATGAGCGGAAACAGTGGTTTGATTTCAAGGAGAAAATCTCGTGCTGCAGCTTTGTCTTCAGGCAGAAAATTATCCAATTCATCCATACGATCAGGGGGCCGACCATGATGCCCTGTCGTCACGGGCATCCACATTTCTATCACTCGCCTAAGTTTGCGCGGAGAGAGCGAAGATGAAGGAAGTAACTCCTGACATTCACTTAAATAATGATTCCACAACCAGTAGCCCAGCGTTGAATGAGAGATTTTTTCGTAATTTTTTCTGGCACCTTCCTGAATCTTGAGTTCAGGGGGCAGGTAAAGTTGTTGAAAAGAGCGGGCAAATTTTCCAATATCGTGCCAGCACAGCAACCAGGCGAAAAATTGAGCCGCCTGTTCCTTGTCAGAAATCCCTAATTGACGAAAATAATCAGCCAGCCCGAAGCAATTTCTTTTAACCATTAAATAGCCCATCGCGGCTACATCCAGCGAATGCCAGCAAAGAAGGTGATAGTCGTCGCCCCCGTCTTTCTCGCCGCGTCGGGTTTTTCCCCAGAAATCAAAAAAAGTCACAATATTTTTATCCTTCAGTAAACTTAAAGGATATTTACGCATATATTAAAAATTATCTGTGATATATATCATTCAATAAAATATTTACATTATGAATAATCAAATAATTTTCATCCGTAATATATATGAATAATAAACATAGGCATAATATTCACATAAATAATATAAATTAAAAAAGGGTGCAGGAGACCAAACCATCACAATTCAGTACGCGGGGTTTTACCCCCGCGTGGTGGCTACTTCTTCGATTCGTAAGCGAGAACTGCCTTAAACTCCATACCACGTTCTCTGATACTCAACTCACACAACGAGTCGCCTACCATCAGCGTGAATCCCAGTACTGTAAAACACAGCACTATGATTGCCACAAGGGCATATTTTGTCAGCATGTCTTGCCTCCCTGCAAAGAAGAGACTAACATTCGAATTGTTTGGGTTCGAACGCTGGCCTCAGGTTGATAGAAATATCGCCTGGGGCTTTTGTCCATCTGGAACCTCGCGAATGCTTAACGCCAGACAGCCTCAAGCACCCGACGCCATTCTATACCTGATAATTCTTCCAGCGGCGTTCACGTTTAAAATCAGGAATACTGCTCGCAAAATAAAAACGCCCCCATCATTTCTGACAGAGGCGTTTAATTTATCCGGCAATATTTACCCTTCGTGCAATCCACATTCCCTTTTTAAGCCAAAGAAACGTGTTTCTTCTTCCGACATGCCAGGTTCCCATTTACGGGTTGTATGGGTATCACCGACCGATAAATATCCTTCATCCCATAATGGGTGATATTTCAGGCCATGTTTTTGCAGGTACTGATAAATAGTTCGGTTATCCCAGTCGATAATCGGCAGCACTTTAAATACGCCACGCTGAATTGCCAGCACCGGTAAATTGGCGCGACTGCCGGATTGTTCACGGCGCAGGCCAGCAAACCAGGTTTGCGCGTTAAGTTCTTTCAGAGCCCGGTTCATCGGTTCGACTTTGTTGATGTCATTGTACTTTTCAATGCCTTCAACGCCCTGCTCCCACAGTTTTCCGTAGCGTGCTTCCTGCCAGGCTGCGCTTTCGGTAGCACGGTACACTTTCAGGTTGAGCTTGAGTTTGTCCGTTAACTCGTCAATAAAGCGGTAGGTTTCCGGGAACAAGTAACCCGTATCGGTGAGGATCACCGGAATATCCGGGCGAATTTGATTCACCAGATGCAGGCTCACCGCCGCCTGAATGCCAAAGCTGGAAGAAAGTACATATTCACCGGGCAGATTATCCAGCGCCCAGGCTACGCGGCCTTCAGCGTCCAGTTTTTCCAGTTCGGCGTTAGTTTCCGCCAGCGCCAGAATACGATCTACCTTCGGCAGTTCGTTCAGGGCGTTTAGATCGAGTTTGGACATAGATTCCTCACTGTTTGCCTTGCCTGATGCGACGCTCACGCGTTCTTATCAGGCCTACAAGACCGGGCTGATGGTTAATCCCACAAATCGCGCGCCGGATCGAGCACCGGGCGAATGATGCCCGCACGCACCGTAAAGTCGCCGAAGCCTTCACCCGCTTCGCGCTCTTTCGCCCAGCGCCCTATCAGTTCATCAAGCGACGCCAGGATTTCCGGCTCGGTGATGTTTTCTTTATACATCCGTGGGATACGTGTCCCAATGCGGTTGCCGCCAAGATGCAGGTTGTAGCGACCCGGCGCTTTACCCACCAGGCCCACTTCCGCCAGCATCGCGCGACCACAACCGTTCGGGCAGCCTGTTACACGCATCACGATATGCTCATCGCTGACACCATGTTTCGCCATTAAATTATCGATGTTGTCGATAAAAGACGGCAGGAAACGCTCTGCTTCCGCCATCGCCAGCGGGCAAGTCGGGAATGACACGCAGGCCATCGAGTTTTCACGCTGCGGCGTGACGGCATTCATTAACCCGCTCTCTTTGGCGATCTTCTCGATCTTCGCTTTCTCGCTTTCCGGTACACCGGTGATGATCAGATTCTGGTTCGCCGTAATGCGGAAATCGCCTTTGTGGATCTTCGCGATCTCCAGCAGGCCGGTTTTCAGCGGACGCCCCGGATAATCAAGGATGCGACCATTTTCGATAAACAGCGTCAGGTGCCAGTTATCATCAATGCCCTTAACCCAGCCAATACGATCGCCTCGTCCGGTGAACTCATATGGACGGATCGGTTCAAATTTGATCCCCGCGCGACGCTCCACTTCCGCTTTAAACGTCTCAACCCCCACGCGCTCCAGCGTGTATTTGGTTTTGGCATTTTTACGATCGGTTCGGTTACCCCAGTCACGCTGAGTTGTCACGACGGCTTCGGCCACCGCCAGCGTATGCTCCAGCGGCAGATAGCCAAACTCGCTCGCCGTGCGGGCGTAGGTTTTCTTGTTGCCGTGTTCGATAGAAAGCCCACCGCCCACCAGCAGGTTGAAGCCTACCAGCTTGCCGTTTTCGGCGATTGCCACGAAGTTCATGTCGTTGGCATGCAGATCGATATCGTTCTGCGGCGGGATCACTACCGTGGTTTTGAACTTACGCGGCAGGTAGGTCTGACCAAGGATCGGTTCTTCATCAGTAGTGGCGACTTTTTCCTGGTCGAGCCAGATCTCCGCATACGCGCGGGTACGAGGCAACAGATGCTCAGAAATCTTCTTCGCCCACTCGTACGCTTCCGCGTGCAGCTGCGACTCGTAAGGGTTCGAGGTGCAGAGTACGTTACGGTTCATGTCGTTAGCTGTCGCCAGCGCATCAAGACCGACCGAGTGCAGCATCTGGTGCACCGGTTTGACGTTCTTTTTCAGAATGCCGTGGAACTGAAACGTCTGGCGGTTGGTCAGGCGAATGCTGCCATAGATGGTGTTTTCACCGGCAAATTTGTCGATCGCCTGCCACTGTTTAGTGGTAATCACCCCACCCGGCAGACGACAGCGAAGCAGCATCGCGTGGCGCGGCTCCAGCTTCTGTTCAGCACGTTCGGCACGGATGTCGCGGTCATCCTGCTGATACATGCCGTGGAAGCGGATCAGCAGGAAGTTGTCGCCCTTAAAGCCGCCGGTCAGACCGTCGTTTAAATCTTCCGCAATGGTGCCGCGCAGGTAGTTGCTTTCAAGCTTCATGCGCTCGGCGTCTGTCAGTTTTCCTTCGACCACTAAAGGCCCTGGATGTTTTTCGCTCATTAGTAGACATCTCGCTGATAACGGCGCTCTACGCGCAGCTCACTTAAAAATTCATCCGCCGCTTCGGTGTCCATGCCACCAAATTCGGCAATCACTTCCAGAAGTGCCTGCTCAACGTCTTTCGCCATGCGATTAGCGTCGCCGCAGACATAAATGTGGGCACCGTCATTGATCCAGCGCCACAGCTCCGCGCCCTGTTCGCGCAGTTTGTCTTGTACATAAACTTTTTCTTTTTGGTCGCGCGACCAGGCAAGATCGATACGCGTCAGCACGCCCTCTTTGACGTAGCGCTGCCACTCCACCTGGTAGAGGAAATCTTCCGTAAAGTGCGGGTTGCCAAAGAACAGCCAGTTTTTACCCGGCGCTTCGTCGGCGGCGCGTTGCTGCATAAAGGCACGGAACGGCGCGATGCCGGTACCGGGGCCAATCATAATCACTGGCGTTTGCGGGTTAGCGGGCAGGCGGAAATTGTCGTTATGTTCGATAAATACGCGGACTTCGCCCTCTTCTTCCACGCGATCCGCGAGGAAGCTGGAGGCACCACCGGCACGGGCGCGGCCTTCCACGTCGTAACGCACCACACCAACGGTGACGTGTACTTCGTTCTCGACTTCCGCCTGCGAGGAGGCGATGGAATACAGGCGCGGGGTCAGCGGGCGCAGCAGGTTAATCAGCGCTTCGGCATCCAGTTGCGCCGGAGAGAAACGCACCATGTCGACAATCGGCGTGGTCGCGGCGTAATGCTGTAACTTCGCTTTATCGCCCACCAGCGGCAGCAGCGTTTCGCTGCGGGTAAGCGTGGCATAGTTCTCAACAATGTTGGCGGTGTTGACGGTCAGTTCGAAGTGCCACTGTAGCGCTTCGTTCAGAGGCAACGTTTTGCCCTCGACGGTGACAGGTTCATCGCCTTTCAGCCACAGCAGTTCGACAAGTTCTTTCACCAGTGCCGGGTCGTTCTGATACCAGACACCCAGCGCGTCACCCGGCTGGTAACGCAGGCCTGAATCGCCTAAGTCAATTTCGATATGACGAACGTCTTTTTCAGAGTTACGCCCGGTAATTTTCTGGTTAACCGAAAGGCTCGCCACCAGCGGCGCGTCTTTGCTGTACGGGCTGGTGTGGATTTCATTTACCGCGCCAGTAGCGACGGATTGCGAAGGTGCCGCGACAGGCGCACGCGATTTAAGCGCATCAACCACGCGGGCGCGCCACTCGCTGGCAGCAGCCTGGTATTCAACATCGGCATCGACACGGTCGAGCAGGCGTTCACCACCCAGTTCCGCCAGCTTGCTGTCGAAATCTTTCCCGGACTGGCAGAAAAATTCATAAGAGCTATCGCCGAGGCTAAACACGGCAAACGCGGTGTTTTCCAGCTTTGGCGCTTTTTTGGAGAACAGGAACTTATGCAGCGCGACGGCTTCTTCCGGCGGTTCCCCTTCCCCTTGCGTTGACGTCACTACGATGAGCAGTTTTTCGCTGGCGATTTGTTTGAATTTATAGTCGCCCGCGTTCACCAGCTTAACGTTCAGTTTTGCTGCTAATAAATCATCGCGTAATGCTTCAGCAACCCGGCGCGCATTGCCGGTTTGCGAGGCGGAGATAATAGTTATACCCGGCATTTCTGCGGCTGGCGCTGGCGTCGCTGCAAGCGCAGCAGGCTGCTGATTGAGTACGCCCCAGAAATAGCCAGAAACCCAGGCAAGCTGGGTAGGCGTTAAATCGGTCGTGGCCGCCTGAAGGCGTGCCAGTTGCTCCGGGTTCAACGGAAGCAACGCGGAAGGTGGGACCTGTGTCGTCATGCGTCGTTATGTTCCAGTAAGCAAAGCTGTTTCTGCGCCCTGTCAGCGCCCATAAAACAGAAGAGAAGATAAGGTTAACGGGGTGAACGGTGTGGATTAAAGACGGGATAGCGATAACTAATAACCAAATCGACTAACCTGTTTTAGCAATAGTCTTTAACAACAAAATAGATTAACCAACCCAATGAAAAACAAATGAATTTAGCCAATCATTAAGATAAATCAGCGATTTTGCGCAACAAAGTCGTTTTAGATAATGCGAAAAAACAGCCTTTCCGGTACTCTACGGCGGTTTTATCGTCCTGTAGAGAAATTATGATGTCCACCACGTTATTTAAAGATTTCACCTTCGAAGCCGCTCACCGCTTACCACACGTCCCGGAAGGGCATAAATGTGGTCGCCTGCACGGGCATTCCTTTATGGTGCGACTGGAAATTACCGGGGAAGTCGATCCGCATACGGGCTGGATTATCGATTTCGCTGAACTGAAAGCGGCGTTTAAGCCAACTTATGAGCGCCTCGATCACCATTATCTCAATGATATTCCAGGTCTGGAAAACCCAACCAGCGAAGTTTTAGCAAAATGGATTTGGGATCAGGTTAAACCCGTTGTGCCGCTGTTAAGTGCGGTGATGGTAAAAGAAACCTGCACCGCAGGGTGTATCTATCGCGGCGAATGATAAGAGTGTGTCGGCGGTCAATTTCCCTTAAGTAACGCTATGTTAGGGTGTTGTGTTCTGGATATCTGGGGCATGACATGGAAGACGACTGCGACATTATTATTATTGGTGCCGGTATTGCAGGCACCGCTTGCGCGTTACGCTGCGCGCGAGCGGGTTTATCCGTTTTGTTACTGGAACGCGCTGAAATCCCCGGCAGCAAAAATCTTTCCGGCGGGCGGTTATATACCCATGCACTCGCGGAACTCCTCCCGCAATTTCATCTGACCGCGCCTCTTGAACGACGCATCACTCACGAAAGCCTTTCCCTGTTAACGCCCGATGGCGTAACGACGTTTTCCAGCTTACAGCCCGGCGGTGAATCCTGGAGTGTATTACGTGCACGGTTCGATCCGTGGCTGGTTGCCGAAGCCGAAAAAGAAGGTGTCGAATGCATCCCCGGAGCGACGGTGGATGCACTGTATGAAGAAAACGGCAGAGTCTGTGGCGTTATTTGTGGTGACGATATTCTCCGCGCCCGTTATGTGGTGCTGGCAGAAGGTGCCAACAGCGTCCTGGCTGAACGTCACGGGTTAGTGACTCGTCCTGCTGGCGAAGCGATGGCGTTGGGGATCAAAGAAGTGCTGTCGCTGGAAACATCCGCTATTGAAGAACGTTTTCATCTGGAGAATAACGAAGGCGCAGCGTTGCTGTTCAGCGGCGGAATCTGTGATGACTTACCCGGCGGCGCATTTCTTTATACTAATCAACAAACGCTCTCGTTAGGGATTGTTTGCCCGCTCTCTTCCCTTACGCAAAGTCGTGTTCCGGCAAGCGAGCTGCTGACTCGCTTTAAAGCGCATCCGGCAGTGCGCCCGCTTATCAAAAACACGGAATCACTGGAGTATGGTGCGCATCTGGAGCCAGAAGGTGGCTTGCACAGTATGCCGGTGCAATACGCCGGTAACGGCTGGCTGCTGGTGGGCGATGCGTTGCGCAGTTGCGTCAATACCGGAATTTCCGTGCGCGGCATGGATATGGCGCTGACTGGCGCACAGGCGGCGGCACAAACGCTAATAAGCGCCTGCCAGCACCGCGAGCCGCAAAATCTGTTTGCGCTTTATCATCACAACGTAGAGCGCAGCCTGCTATGGGATGTTCTACAACGTTATCAGCATGTTCCGGCGCTTTTGCAACGCCCTGGCTGGTATCGGGCGTGGCCTGCGTTAATGCAGGATATTTCCCGCGATTTATGGGATCAGGGTGATAAACCTGTTCCACCGCTGCGCCAGTTATTCTGGCGTCATTTACGTCGTCATGGCCTGTGGCATCTGGCGGGCGATGTTATCAGGAGTCTGCGATGTCTGTAGCCCATAATCTCTGGCGCGTTGCTGATGCGCCGCACATTGTTCCGGCTGACTCCGTTGAGCGTCAGATGGTACAACGGTTGATTAACGCCTGTCCGGCAGGTCTTTTTTCGCTCACACCGGAAGGTGACTTACGCGTTGATTATCACGGCTGCCTGGAGTGTGGCACCTGCCGTTTGCTGTGCGACGAATCCACACTACAACAGTGGCGCTATCCGCCTTCCGGATTCGGCATCACCTACCGCTTTGGATAAATAATAAGGATAATTTATGCCCCTCTTACACCTACTCCGCCAGAATCCGGTGATTGCTGCCGTTAAAGATAATGCCAGCCTGCAACTGGCTATCGATTCTGAATGCCAGTTTATTTCCGTGTTGTACGGCAATATCTGCACCATCAGTAATATCGTTAAAAAGATTAAGAACGCCGGGAAATATGCTTTTATTCATGTTGATTTGCTGGAAGGCGCGTCAAATAAAGAAGTCGTTATTCAGTTTTTGAAACTGGTGACCGAGGCGGACGGCATTATCAGTACCAAAGCCTCAATGTTGAAAGCGGCAAGAGCGGAAGGTTTTTTCTGTATTCATCGCCTGTTTATTGTTGATTCAATTTCGTTTCACAACATTGATAAGCAAGTTGCGCAATCGAATCCGGATTGTATTGAGATCCTGCCAGGCTGTATGCCCAAAGTGCTGGGCTGGGTGACAGAGAAAATCCGCCAACCGCTGATTGCCGGTGGGCTGGTGTGCGATGAAGAAGATGCGCGTAATGCGATTAACGCGGGTGTCGTGGCGCTTTCCACCACGAATACCGGGGTCTGGACGTTAGCGAAAAAATTACTTTGACGGGATAATCGTAACCAATTGAATTTGGTTTGATTTGTAGGCCGCACGCCACATCCGACATTCAGCGCCTGATGCGACGCTTGACGCGTCTTATCAGGCCTACAAGTCCCCAGGCCAGAACCGTAGGCAGGATCATCCGGCAACACGTTATTGGCAATCTGCGTGAATGTTTGTCACCAGTGCCTCCAGCACCACTTTCCAGTCATCAACCACGCCAACATCTGCCTGTGAAAATACCGCAGCGCTGGCGTCATGATTAATCGCCACCACAAACTTGCTATTGCGTACGCCCGCCATTAACGCTGCTGCGCCAGAAGCGCCAACAACAATACACACCTCAGGTGCCAGCAGATGTCCGGAAATACCAATCACTTTTTCAGCATCAACGCCACCGTTCATCACTCGCGCCCGACTGTAGCCCACTTCGGCTCCCAGCTTTTCTGCCAGCATAGCGATTTCCTGGTTATCTGCCTCTCCGCCCTGCCCCACCACCAGCACCCGTCTGGCCTCAGCTAATGGGTCGCGAGTAACATTTTTCAGATCCTCTGTGCTAACCAGCCAGTCCGGAAGCGCACCCGGGACAATGTTCAGTTGTTGCATTCCAGAGGGCAACGTGGCGTTTTTCGCTGCTCCCGCCTGACGCGCCAGGGAAAGGCATAGCGGGCGTTTTTCTGTTTGCAGCGTCGCCGTTAGCGCATTTCCCCAGTGGGATTTGCGCACGCTTACGGTTGGAATATCTAACGAAGTCACCTGGCAGATGCTTGCACCATGTAAACGCCAGGCCAGCCGGGTCGACAGTTCATCGCCAAACGTTCCCGGCGGAAAGAGAACAACGTCCGCAGGCGTTCGCTGCCACTGTTCCACCAACGCATCCAGCACCTGTTCCGCCACTACAGGCTGAGGTTCAATCTGCCAGTGCGCCAGGGTACAACCGCTGAAATCCTGCGCCGCCAGCCAGCTTGCTATTGCGGCATTCTCCTGATTTATTGTCACAATTGCGATATTCATGGCTGCATCCTTTGGCGTAAATAGTCCTGCCATAGCTTTTGAGCTTTTTCTGCTACCGTTTGCCCATCAATCAGCGTCGCTCCGCGTCGTTGCTCTGCTCTTGCCAGTTGCAGACACTGCATCGCTGGCATTTCGGCAGCAACAGTTTTACGGATAATTTCTGCTTTCCCCGCAGCCATTCGCTGGCGCATTCCCGGTACTGGCAAGGCCACTTCACCGCACTGACGCACGGCAATCACCGCAGGCAAGCGAACCCGGCAACAACGCAACCCATGTTCAGTACGCTGTTCGAGGGTGATAAACAGCGCGTCGAGAGTGAAACGCTCCACCTGGGTGAAGCAGGGCCAGCCCAGCATTTCCGCCAGCAAAAATGGCGTTTGCCCATTCTGCCCTTCGCTGCTTTGGCAGCCGGTAATTATCAGATCCAGCGGATTCTGATGCTGCCATTCGGCAATATGGCGAGCGACAAATTCCGGCGCAAAGCGCAGATCTGCCGCCGTCTCCAGCAATACAGCTTCCTCAAACCCAAGAGCCATGAGATAGCGCAGCCAGTGCAATGCCCGTTCATCCCCCATGCTCAACGCGGTTAAAGACATCGGCGTACCGTTTTTTCTCTGCGCCAACAGCAGCGCGGCAGCGGCCTGTTCATCAGCACCGAGTAAACTTCGCAGTAGCGAAATATCCGGTCCGCTTTTACCCTGAGCCGCCGCCTGCCACTCTTTTTCCGCCAGCATTCCGGCATCCGGTTCGGCTTTAAACGCTAACAGAATGTTCATTCGCACCTCCTACATTTCCCGCCGCCACCAGCGGGAGGGCTTTAGTTTCTGGTGCCCATAGCCAGGTCACAACAAAATCAACCAACAACACTGTCGCCAGGAGCAATAAGGTGACTTGCATTCCCCACTGCGCCAGCACCCACGGCAGCAGGCCAGTACTTACCGCCGCGCCAAGTCGACTCATGGCGGTGGCAAAACCGACGCCCAGCGAGCGAATGTCAGTAGGAAAACTTTCCGCAGGCAAAATGCCCACCAGATTACTGACTGCCGAAATGGTGGTGCTGAAGAGAACAAAAAGCAGCAGCGTTAATGAACTGCCGGAAGGCAAACAGGCCATCACTACCAGCGTTGCCGCCAGCAGCAAAAAACTTCCCAGCAAAAATTTGCGATGTGCCAGCAGGTGCGTCAGAACTAATCCCAGCAGCGCGCCCACAATTAACAACGCATTAAGCATCAGGCTGGCAGTCAGCGCATCTTCCAGACCAATAGTCTGGGCGATAGTTGGCAGCCAGGTATAAATCACAAACCATGGGATTACGAGGCAGACAAAGAAGACGCTGTTAAACGCCGTGCGCCGCCAGTAACGCGAAGAGAACAAGGTTTTGATGTGTTTATGGGTCGCCGTTACCACTTCATCGCCCAGTAAAACATGGGGACCAAAATAGCGATGCACGATAGCGTGAGCTTCTGCAAAACGCCCCTGGCGCAGTAGCCAGCGTGGTGATTCTGGCGTTCCCCAGCGTAATAACGTAATCAACAACGCGGGCAGAGCTGCCGATGCCAGTAGCCAGCGCCAGGCCTCCGGGTTTTCGGAAATAAAGTGATGTCCGGCAATACTTGCCAGCACATAGCCTACGGTCCACACCACGCTGAATGCGCCCAGCAAAATACCGCGATGGCGGCGCGGGGAAAATTCAGCCAGCAAGGTTAATGCCATTAGGATCGAACTGCTTTTTCAGCCCTTCCAGCAACGCCCACGCGCTGCCGTGTTCCAGTTTGCTCCAGTGAACGCGATGTTTACCGATACCGTGGTGGTGCACCATCGAACCGCCGAGGCGAATGGTTTCTTCACAGATGATCTTGTTGAGCGGATTGTGGTACTTGTCGATTTCCTCTTCCGGCTTACAGTCAACGACGTTGTAATCGTAGACGAAGTACATGTTGGTGCCGTTCTGATAGCTATGAGAGGAATGACCGCCCAGCATGGTGATGTCGTCGGCGTGCGGGAACTCAGTACGAATACGGTTAATAACGCTTTCGTAGATTTCGTGGATGCAGCTCCAGCAGCCGGACACTTCAGTGGTAAAGCCCATGTTGCCGGTTTTGAGGATCTGCACACGTTCGGCAGCCACTTTATCCGGTCCCCAGTTCAGGTTGTTAAACCAGGTTTCGATCAGCTTGCTGTCCACGCGCTGGCATTGCGGGTAGCGGGCAACGATTTCCGCAATCCCTTCGCCCGTCGCCTTCGCAATGCGAGGGTTACCTTCAGCCATAAAGATCAGCACGCATTTTCCGTCTGCAAAATGGGTGAAGTGTTGGGTGCCATCTTCAGCGTCATACAAACGAGCGATCGACGGACGATACCCTTCCACCATGACTTCACGCAGGATGTTGAAGTCGGTTTTCATGTCTTCCAGGATATAGCCGTAGAAGAGGTTGTTTTCCGGGGTGAATTTAAAGATTTTCACTGTTACTTCAGTGATATAGCAAAGTGCACCTTCGTTACCGATGATGATGTGGCGAATGTCCGGGCCAGCCGCGCGGCGTGGCACGTTTTTAATGCGTGTGACGGTGCCATCAGCCAATACTGCTTCCAGACCAACGACCATATCTTCGATTGCGCCGTAGAGTGTGGAGAACTGCCCGATACTGCGGGTTGCTACCAAGCCGCCCATCTGCGCCAGCGGCTTTGACTGCGGAGAATGCCCCGTGGTGTAACCTTTTTCACGCAACGCATTTTCCAGCACCTCCAGCGGAACGCCACATTGCGCCGTCGCCTGCATATTCTCAATATCAATATTAATGATTTGATTCATGGCGGAGCCGTCAAGCACCACCGAGTTTTCCACAACGGTTTCCAGCCCACCTTCAGTGGCGGAAGCGCCGGTACGCGGCACACCGTTAATTTTGTGCGCATTCATAAAATTCAGCACACGGGATACTTGCTCTGTGGAACCGAGTTTTACGACCGCTGCCGGAATCGGCAAAGTATAAATGCCATGAATATCCGGAAATTTACGAAAACGGTCAATACTGTTCTTCTTTAATACTGTTTCATCGGTAATTACGCGATCTGCACCAACAATTTCCTTTAGTTGGTCGACAATCGCTGCGCGAGATAAAGACATAGTAATTCCTTCCTGATAATAAAAATGGAATAATCATTAATAAGAGAAAACAGAAACCACCGTTATGGATTAGCGCACTAAATAACCACCATTGACCACTAATAAATGCCCATTGACATAATTTGAAGCCGGACTTGCGAGGAATACAGCTGCGCCCATTAAATCCTGAGTATCGCCCCAACGGTTTGCCGGAATATGATCAAGAACGCGCTGATTGGTTTCTGGATTACTGCGTGTCGCCAGCGTAATATCTGTTGCATAATAGCCAGGAGCAATACCATTTACCTGAATATTATATTGACCTAGTTCATCACAATAAGCTTTGGTGAATCCGGCAAGAGCATGTTTAGTGGCAGAATATGCAGGTGACCATTGTCCACCTAAGTAAGAGAACAATGAACAGATATTAATAATTTTGCCGCTTTTCTGCGGGATCATAATTTTTGCAGCTTCATAGCTTAACTCGAATGCGGCGGTCAGGTTCACATCAATCATCGGATCCCAGTCGGCACGACCGAAGTCCAGCACCTTATTCAGCTTACAAATACCGGCATTGTTTACCAGAATATCAACTGTACCGAAACGCTCACAGCAAGCAGCGATAATCTTCTGCGGCGCGCCTTCTGCGGTGATATCCACCTGCATGAAGTCCACCTCAACACCCTGTTTTTCAAACATTTCCTTTGTTTCGCCGTTATCTTTCAATCATTTCCTTTGTTTCGCCGTTATCTTTGACGAAACTAGGAATAAAGATATTTGCGCCAGCTTTGGCCAACGCCATGGCAAATGCCTGGCCTAAACCGCTATTCCCACCGGTAACAATTGCGGTTTTACCTTTCAGTGAGAAAAAATCCATTGAGAACGCATTGAGAGATTCGATTGACATAGTTAGCTCCAATTTCCGTAAGGCAAAAAAAAGAAAGGTAACTTCCCCCGCGAGAGGGAAGTTACCTTTCTCATTATCTCTGGTAACTGGAGATAATTTTTAGCATAACGGCATAACTGCTAATGTGATCGTAATCACAGTGTGATATTCGTATTGTCAAATAGTTTTAAAAAGCAGAAGCGTGATTACTCTCACACAACACCTCTGCTTTCCATGTTATTTCTTATTGCAATTACTAGAGACCTGAGAAAAGTAATCCACCTGAAAGGGCGGCTTACTTTTCTCTTTTTTTTGTCTATTACAAATGGGAATACGATATGCAACACAACTCATATCGCCGTTGGATAACCCTCGCGATAATTAGTTTTAGCGGCGGCGTTAGTTTTGACCTGGCTTATTTACGTTATATTTATCAAATTCCCATGGCGAAATTTATGGGATTCAGCAATACCGAGATAGGTTTAATAATGAGTACCTTTGGTATTGCGGCTATTATTCTTTATGCCCCCAGCGGCGTTATTGCCGATAAATTTTCACACCGCAAAATGATTACTTCCGCGATGATCATTACCGGATTACTGGGTCTGTTAATGGCAACGTATCCACCGCTGTGGGTAATGCTCTGTATTCAGGTCGCCTTTGCGATAACGACGATTTTAATGCTGTGGTCGGTGTCGATTAAAGCCGCCTCGTTGCTGGGCGATCATAGTGAGCAAGGGAAAATTATGGGCTGGATGGAAGGGCTGCGCGGCGTCGGTGTAATGTCGCTGGCGGTGTTTACCATGTGGGTCTTTTCTCGCTTTGCACCGGATGACAGCGCCAGCCTGAAAACAGTCATTATCATCTACAGTGTGGTTTACATCTTGTTGGGGATTCTGTGCTGGTTTTTTGTTAGCGATAACAACAACCTGCGCAGTGCCAATAACGAAGAAAAACAGTCATTCCAGCTTAGCGACATCCTTGCCGTTTTGCGTATCAGCACCACCTGGTATTGCAGCATGGTGATTTTTGGTGTCTTCACAATCTACGCCATTCTGAGTTACTCCACCAACTATCTGACCGAAATGTACGGCATGTCGCTGGTGGCAGCGAGCTACATGGGGATTGTGATCAACAAAATCTTCCGCGCGCTGTGCGGCCCACTTGGAGGCATTATCACCACCTACAGTAAAGTGAAATCCCCTACCCGCGTGATTCAAATCCTTTCCATCATCGGTTTGCTGGCGTTGACAGCCCTGCTCGTCACGAACTCTAACCCCCAATCGGTCGCGATGGGGATTGGCCTGATTTTACTGCTGGGATTCACCTGTTACGCCTCACGCGGGCTGTACTGGGCCTGCCCCGGCGAAGCGAGAACACCGTCTTACATTATGGGCACCACGGTAGGTATTTGTTCGGTGATTGGATTCCTGCCGGATGTCTTCGTTTACCCGATTATCGGCCACTGGCAAGACACCCTGCCCGCTGCAGAAGCCTACCGCAATATGTGGCTGATGGGCATGGCGGCGCTCGGCATGGTGATTGTCTTTACCTTTTTGCTGTTCCAAAAAATTCGTACTGCTGATAGCGCCCCCGCAATGGCTAGCAGCAAGTAAGCCAGGAAAATTACAGGAGAAAAATCATGTCGAAAAAATACATCATAGGGATTGATGGCGGAAGTCAGAGCACAAAAGTGGTGATGTACGATCTGGAAGGTAATGTGGTTTGCGAAGGTAAAGGCTTATTACAGCCGATGCACACGCCTGATGCCGATACTGCAGAACATCCTGACGACGATTTATGGGCATCATTATGTTTTGCAGGTCACGATTTGATGAGCCAGTTTGCCGGGAATAAAGAAGATATTGTTGGCATCGGCCTGGGCTCCATCCGTTGCTGCCGTGCGTTATTGAAAGCCGACGGCACGCCAGCTGCGCCGTTGATTAGCTGGCAGGATGCACGCGTTACACGCCCTTACGAACATACGAATCCTGACGTGGCGTATGTAACCTCTTTTTCGGGTTATCTGACGCATCGCTTAACCGGCGAATTTAAAGATAATATCGCCAACTATTTTGGTCAGTGGCCGGTGGATTATAAGACCTGGGCATGGAGCGAAGATGCCGCAGTCATGGAGAAGTTTAATATCCCCCGTCATATGCTGTTTGATGTGCAAATGCCAGGCACTGTTCTTGGGCATATCACACCTCAAGCCGCGCTGGCGACGCATTTCCCGGCAGGACTGCCGGTTGTTTGTACCACCAGTGATAAACCGGTAGAAGCTCTGGGAGCCGGATTACTGGATGATGAAACTGCGGTAATTTCTCTTGGCACTTACATCGCATTGATGATGAACGGCAAAGCCTTGCCGAAAGATCCGGTGGCGTACTGGCCGATTATGTCTTCTATTCCGCAAACATTGCTGTATGAAGGTTACGGTATTCGCAAAGGCATGTGGACGGTGAGCTGGCTGCGCGACATGTTAGGCGAGTCGTTAATTCAGGATGCCAGGGCGCAGGATCTTTCACCGGAAGATTTACTCAACAAGAAAGCCTCTAGTGTGCCACCTGGCTGTAATGGGCTGATGACGGTGCTGGACTGGCTGACCAATCCGTGGGAACCGTACAAACGCGGGATTATGATCGGCTTTGATTCCAGCATGGATTACGCATGGATATATCGTTCGATATTGGAAAGCGTGGCGCTGACGCTGAAGAACAATTACGACAATATGTGTAATGAAATGAATCACTTTGCGAAACATGTAATCATTACTGGCGGCGGTTCGAACAGCGATCTGTTTATGCAGATTTTTGCCGACGTGTTCAACCTTCCGGCACGCCGTAACGCCATTAACGGTTGTGCAAGCCTGGGGGCAGCGATTAATACAGGGGTAGGTCTGGGGCTATACCCGGATTACGCAACGGCTGTCGATAAAATGGTTCGCGTGAAAGATATCTTTATACCGATTGAGAGCAATGCCAAACGCTACGACGCGATGAATAAAGGCATTTTCAAAGACCTAACCAAACATACTGATGTGATCCTGAAAAAATCGTATGAAGTGATGCATGGGGAATTGGGGAATTGGGGAATGCGGATTCGATCCAGAGCTGGTCGAATGCGTGAATAAGGTAGGCCGGGCGGAAAACTGCCCGGCCTGAACATACCTGAATGGTTATCCCCGCTGGCGCGGGGAACATAAGTTCGACAACTTAAAAAATGATAACAAGTCCGGTTTATCCCCGCTGATGCAGGGAACATAATAAAAACTTTAACTAGTTCGGTTTATCCCTGTTTTTACAAGGAATATGGTAATGACTCCAACTTATTGATAGTGTTTTATGTTCAGATAATGCCCGATGACTTTGTCATGCAGCTCCACCGATTTTGAGAACGACAGCGACTTCCGTCCCAGCCGTGCCAGGTGCTGCCTCAGATTCAGGTTATGCCGCTCAATTCGCTGCGTATATCGCTTGCTGATTACGTGCAGCTTTCCCTTCAGGCGGGATTCATACAGCGGCCAGCCATCCGTCATCCATATCACCACGTCAAAGGGTGACAGCAGGCTCATAAGACGCCCCAGCGTCGCCATAGTGCGTTCACCGAATACGTGCGCAACAACCGTCTTCCGGAGACTGTCATACGCGTAAAACAGCCAGCGCTGGCGCGATTTAGCCCCGACATAGCCCCACTGTTCGTCCATTTCCGCGCAGACGATGACGTCACTGCCCGGCTGTATGCGCGAGGTTACCGACTGCGGCCTGAGTTTTTTAAGTGACGTAAAATCGTGTTGAGGCCAACGCCCATAATGCGTGCAGTTGCCCGGCATCCAACGCCATTCATGGCCATATCAATGATTTTCTGGTGCGTACCGGGTTGAGAAGCGGTGTAAGTGAACTGCAGTTGCCATGTTTTACGGCAGTGAGAGCAGAGATAGCGCTGATGTCCGGCAGTGCTTTTGCCGTTACGCACCACCCCGTCAGTAGCTGAACAGGAGGGACAGCTGATAGAAACAGAAGCCACTGGAGCACCTCAAAAACACCATCATACACTAAATCAGTAAGTTGGCAGCATCACCTACGAATCGCACTCTATCAATTTTCACTTAAAGTATGAACTGGATATCTTTATTCATAAGAACTATTCATCAACAGCGTATAGAGGCGGTTATGTAAAACCACTCGTTAGCCTCAAAACAAAGACAAATTTCCAGATTTATTACTTAATCAATGAATAACAAGCTTAAAAAACAAACTATTAACCTAAAGAAAAAATTAACAGACATTAATTCAATATTAAAAAAATAATAGATTAAAATTTCTTAACGATTTAAGAATCATACAAATAACACTTTGATTAAATTTAATTTTTTGTATCGATAATTGTGAACCTCTCTGGCATGGAGAACTATTTTGAACATGAGGTGTTACGTGGATATTTTGCTTATTACAAGTACTGCTAATATAAAAACTTGAGAAAGAGATAACGGGTTATATGGTGGTTTATCCCCGCTGGCGCGGGGAACACTCTAAACATAACCTATTATTAATTAATGATTTTTTAAGCCAGTCACAATCTACCAACTTTACAGTATCACACAAACAACACATCCATTATGTTAAAGAGTACTTAATTCATTGATTAAAAAGGTAAATATTTAAAATAACTCTATACAAATTAAAATCTACCAAACTTTACCGCAATAATTTTCACTCCAGCGAAAAATTAATGCCACAGAATTTGTAGAGAATGCTAATGATTAGCCCTGGATGGGTAAAATGGAGGAGTTTTCAGAGGCGACAAACAATATAAATGAGTAGAAGTCTTTACAGGTTCCACCCATTTATAACGCTTATAAATGTTTAATCAGGCAATATTTAGATATTTATGTGTTTGCATCGACAAACGCCAATTACGCGCAATGCAGGTTTCAATGCACAAACGTGTGGCATCATCCTTTTGGCTAATCGGCTGCAGTGCAATGACTCGCGGTTTATCATCGGTCAGCGTTGCCAATAGTTCATCCAGTGCTTCAATATCGCGTACGCGCCCCACTGGATGCTTGATTTCGTTGGCTCGCTCCAGTGCCTGTGACAACACGTCATAGCCGCCGCGCATGTTCAGCTTTGGCGATACGGTAACCCAGGTATTCGGTGTGCAGCGTACCTCATGAGTACCACTGGTTTCGATCTGGCAGCTAAAACCGTTCTTTTCGAGCAGATCAGTCAGTGGTAGCAAATCATGAATGCAAGGCTCACCACCCGTAATCACCACATGCCGCGCGGTGTATCCCTGGCGACTAATGACAGCCAACAAGTCTTCACTGCTCGCCGCCCCCCACTTATCACTCTCTTTGGTCTTCGCCAGAATGCTGAAAAGGGAGACTTCCCGATCCTCAAGCTTTTCCCAGGTGTGTTTGGTGTCGCACCAGGCACAGCCAACCGGGCATCCCTGTAAACGAATAAAAATGGCGGGGACGCCGGTAAAGTAACCCTCACCTTGCAGGGTCTGGAACATCTCGTTAATCGGGTACTGCATAGCATTCTCTGTGAAGTGGATAATTGTTAATTATTGCAGATCCTGCCACAACAATCATGTCTTATTAACATTCTGTTACAGGCAGATTTAAAGAAAAATGCGAAACATATCGTTAATAATTAAAGGGAGTAACGTATTATGTCAGAAGAAAATAAAGAAAATGGATTTAATCATGTCAAAACATTCACCAAAATTATATTTATTTTTTCTGTATTAGTTTTTAATGATAACGAATCTGAGGTAGCCTGAGTTTAACGGACACTCCTTCCTGAAATAGAATGGCATCAGAAGGAGCTAATAATGAGCAGAAAAACCCAACGTTACTCTAAAGAGTTCAAAGCCGAAGCTGTCAGAACGGTTCTTGAAAATCAACTTTCGATCAGTGAAGGCGCTTCCCGATTATCTCTTCCTGAAGGCACTTTAGGACAATGGGTTACCGCCGCCAGAAAAGGGCTCGGTACTCCTGGTTCCCGCACGGTGGCTGAACTGGAATCTGAAATTCTGCAACTGCGTAAGGCGTTAAATGAAGCTCGCCTTGAGCGAGATATATTAAAAAAAGCAACAGCGTATTTTGCACAGGAGTCGCTGAAAAATACGCGTTAATCGAACAATGGCGACAACAATTTCCCATTGAAGCGATGTGTCAGGTATTTGGTGTATCCAGGAGCGGTTATTACAACTGGGTACAGCATGAACCCTCAGACAGAAAACAAAGTGATGAGCGGCTAAAACTGGAGATTAAGGTGGCACATATCCGCACTCGCGAAACATATGGAACCCGGCGGCTCCAGACGGAGCTGGCAGAGAATGGCATCATCGTTGGTCGTGACCGACTGGCACGTCTTCGTAAGGAGCTAAGGCTACGCTGTAAGCAGAAACGCAAGTTCAGAGCGACTACGAACTCGAACCACAATCTGCCAGTTGCGCCAAATCTGCTGAACCAGACGTTCGCTCCTACAGCACCAAATCAGGTCTGGGTGGCGGACCTGACGTATGTTGCCACACAGGAGGGATGGTTGTACCTCGCTGGCATCAAAGATGTTTATACGTGCGAAATTGTCGGCTACGCCATGGGAGAGCGCATGACAAAAGAGCTGACAGGTAAAGCCCTGTTTATGGCGCTCAGGAGCCAGCGCCCACCTGCCGGGCTAATCCACCACTCTGATCGAGGTTCACAGTACTGCGCATACGATTACCGGGTCATACAGGAGCAGTTTGGTCTGAAAACATCAATGTCGCGTAAAGGTAACTGTTACGACAACGCTCCGATGGAAAGCTTCTGGGGAACGCTGAAAAATGAGAGCCTGAGCCACTATCGTTTTAATAACCGGGATGAAGCCATCTCAGTAATACGGGAATACATTGAGATTTTCTACAATCGTCAGCGTCGTCACTCTCGTCTGGGGAATATCTCCCCGGCAGCCTTCAGGGAAAAATATCATCAGATGGCTGCTTAAAAAAAGAACAAATGGTAGTGAGGTAGCCTGAGTTTAACGGACACTCCTTCCTGAAATAGAATGGCATCAGAAGGAGCTAATAATGAGCAGAAAAACCCAACGTTACTCTAAAGAGTTCAAAGCCGAAGCTGTCAGAACGGTTCTTGAAAATCAACTTTCGATCAGTGAAGGCGCTTCCCGATTATCTCTTCCTGAAGGCACTTTAGGACAATGGGTTACCGCCGCCAGAAAAGGGCTCGGTACTCCTGGTTCCCGCACGGTGGCTGAACTGGAATCTGAAATTCTGCAACTGCGTAAGGCGTTAAATGAAGCTCGCCTTGAGCGAGATACATTAAAAAAAGCAACAGCGTATTTTGCACAGGAGTCGCTGAAAAATACGCGTTAATCGAACAATGGCGACAACAATTTCCCATTGAAGCGATGTGTCAGGTATTTGGTGTATCCAGGAGCGGTTATTACAACTGGGTACAGCATGAACCCTCAGACAGAAAACAAAGTGATGAGCGGCTAAAACTGGAGATTAAGGTGGCACATATCCGCACTCGCGAAACATATGGAACCCGGCGGCTCCAGACGGAGCTGGCAGAGAATGGCATCATCGTTGGTCGTGACCGACTGGCACGTCTTCGTAAGGAGCTAAGGCTACGCTGTAAGCAGAAACGCAAGTTCAGAGCGACTACGAACTCGAACCACAATCTGCCAGTTGCGCCAAATCTGCTGAACCAGACGTTCGCTCCTACAGCACCAAATCAGGTCTGGGTGGCGGACCTGACGTATGTTGCCACACAGGAGGGATGGTTGTACCTCGCTGGCATCAAAGATGTTTATACGTGCGAAATTGTCGGCTACGCCATGGGAGAGCGCATGACAAAAGAGCTGACAGGTAAAGCCCTGTTTATGGCGCTCAGGAGCCAGCGCCCACCTGCCGGGCTAATCCACCACTCTGATCGAGGTTCACAGTACTGCGCATACGATTACCGGGTCATACAGGAGCAGTTTGGTCTGAAAACATCAATGTCGCGTAAAGGTAACTGTTACGACAACGCTCCGATGGAAAGCTTCTGGGGAACGCTGAAAAATGAGAGCCTGAGCCACTATCGTTTTAATAACCGGGATGAAGCCATCTCAGTAATACGGGAATACATTGAGATTTTCTACAATCGTCAGCGTCGTCACTCTCGTCTGGGGAATATCTCCCCGGCAGCCTTCAGGGAAAAATATCATCAGATGGCTGCTTAAAAAAAGAACAAATGGTAGTGTCCGCTATTGCCAGTACACCTCATACCTCAATCTAAAATTACCGATGCCGCCGTCAATTTATTTATCCAGATTTAATGAGAAATTTATAATGCGCTATTTCATACTAATGTTCACTTTCGTGTGTTCCTTTGTTGCAGCCCAACCAACTATTGTCCCACAATTACAGCAACAAGTTACGGATCTTACGAGTAGCTTAAACTCACAAGAAAAGAAAGAACTGACGCACAAGTTAGAATCTATTTTCAATAATACCCAAGTGCAAATTGCTGTATTAATTGTTCCCACAACCAAAGACGAGACAATTGAACAATATGCTACAAGAGTTTTTGACAATTGGCGTTTAGGAGATGCCAAACGTAATGATGGGATACTGATCATTGTTGCCTGGTCAGATCGTACTGTCCGCATCCAGGTAGGTTATGGGCTGGAAGAAAAGGTAACCGATGCTCTGGCTGGAGATATCATCCGTAGCAACATGATACCCGCATTTAAACAACAAAAATTAGCTCAGGGATTAGAGCTAGCTATAAACGCTTTGAATAACCAACTCACTTCACAACACCAATATCCGACTAATCCTTCAGAAAGTGAATCAGCGTCTTCCAGTGATCATTATTACTTTGCTATTTTTTGGGTATTTGCAGTGATGTTCTTCCCTTTCTGGTTTTTTCATCAAGGCAGTAATTTTTGTCGCGCATGTAAAAGTGGAGTCTGTATTTCAGCAATCTATCTTTTAGATTTATTCCTGTTCTCCGATAAAATTTTTTCCATTGCTGTATTTTCCTTCTTTTTTACTTTCACCATATTTATGGTCTTTACCTGTTTATGTGTACGGTAATGACTCCAACTTATTGATAGTGTTTTATGTTCAGATAATGCCCGATGACTTTGTCATGCAGCTCCACCGATTTTGAGAACGACAGCGACTTCCGTCCCAGCCGTGCCAGGTGCTGCCTCAGATTCAGGTTATGCCGCTCAATTCGCTGCGTATATCGCTTGCTGATTACGTGCAGCTTTCCCTTCAGGCGGGATTCATACAGCGGCCAGCCATCCGTCATCCATATCACCACGTCAAAGGGTGACAGCAGGCTCATAAGACGCCCCAGCGTCGCCATAGTGCGTTCACCGAATACGTGCGCAACAACCGTCTTCCGGAGACTGTCATACGCGTAAAACAGCCAGCGCTGGCGCGATTTAGCCCCGACATAGCCCCACTGTTCGTCCATTTCCGCGCAGACGATGACGTCACTGCCCGGCTGTATGCGCGAGGTTACCGACTGCGGCCTGAGTTTTTTAAGTGACGTAAAATCGTGTTGAGGCCAACGCCCATAATGCGTGCAGTTGCCCGGCATCCAACGCCATTCATGGCCATATCAATGATTTTCTGGTGCGTACCGGGTTGAGAAGCGGTGTAAGTGAACTGCAGTTGCCATGTTTTACGGCAGTGAGAGCAGAGATAGCGCTGATGTCCGGCAGTGCTTTTGCCGTTACGCACCACCCCGTCAGTAGCTGAACAGGAGGGACAGCTGATAGAAACAGAAGCCACTGGAGCACCTCAAAAACACCATCATACACTAAATCAGTAAGTTGGCAGCATCACCTATGTGTACTTCAGAAAAGAGCATCAGGTAAAAGTTATCATTCAGACAACAGCGGTTCCGGTGGAGGCTCAAGTGGCGGCGGATTTAGCGGCGGGGGCGGTTCTTCTGGAGGTGGCGGCGCATCCGGCCGCTGGTAACTCAACCATAAAAAATGCCAGCCCGGAGGCTGTAATGCCGATCAGTTAAGGATCAGTTGACCGATCCAGTGGCTGTGTAAGAATCCGGAAACGCTCACTTGTTTCCGGATTTTTTTATGCACATTGGACAGGCTCTTGATCTGGTATCCCGTTACGATTCTCTGCGTAACCCACTGACTTCTCTGGGGGATTACCTCGACCCCGAACTCATCTCTCGTTGCCTTGCCGAATCAGGTACTGTAACGCTACGCAAGCGCCGTCTTCCCCTCGAAATGATGGTCTGGTGTATTGTTGGCATGGCGCTTGAGCGTAAAGAACCTCTTCACCAGATTGTGAATCGCCTGGACATCATGCTGCCGGGCAATCGCCCCTTCGTTGCCCCCAGTGCCGTTATTCAGGCCCGCCAGCGCCTGGGAAGTGAGGCTGTCCGCCGCGTGTTCACGAAAACAGCGCAGCTCTGGCATAACGCCACGCCGCATCCGCACTGGTGCGGCCTGACCCTGCTGGCCATCGATGGTGTGTTCTGGCGCACACCGGATACACCAGAGAACGATGCAGCCTTCCCCCGCCAGACACATGCCGGGAACCCGGCGCTCTACCCGCAGGTCAAAATGGTCTGCCAGATGGAACTGACCAGCCATCTGCTGACGGCTGCAGCCTTCGGCACGATGAAGAACAGCGAAAATGAGCTTGCTGAGCAACTTATAGAACAAACCGGCGATAACACTCTGACGTTAATGGATAAAGGTTATTACTCACTGGGACTGTTAAATGCCTGGAGCCTGGCGGGAGAACACCGCCACTGGATGATACCTCTCAGAAAGGGAGCGCAATATGAAGAGCTCAGAAAACTGGGTAAAGGCGATCATCTGGTGAAGCTGAAAACCAGCCCGCAGGCACGAAAAAAGTGGCCGGGACTGGGAAATGAAGTGACAGCCCGCCTGCTGACCGTGACGCGCAAAGGAAAAGTCTGCCATCTGCTGACGTCGATGACGGACGCCATGCGCTTCCCCGGAGGAGAAATGGCGGATCTGTACAGTCATCGCTGGGAAATCGAACTGGGATACAGGGAGATAAAACAGACGATGCAACTGAGCAGGCTGACGCTGAGAAGTAAAAAGCCGGAGCTTGTGGAGCAAGAGCTGTGGGGTGTCTTACTGGCTTATAATCTGGTGAGATATCAGATGATTAAAATGGCGGAACATCTGAAAGGTTACTGGCCGAATCAACTGAGTTTCTCAGAATCATGCGGAATGGTGATGAGAATGCTGATGACATTGCAGGGCGCTTCACCGGGACGTATACCGGAGCTGATGCGCGATCTTGCAAGTATGGGACAACTTGTGAAATTACCGACGAGAAGGGAAAGGGCCTTCCCGAGAGTGGTAAAGGAGAGGCCCTGGAAATACCCCACAGCCCCGAAAAAGAGCCAGTCAGTTGCTTAACTGACTGGCATTACAGCCCGGAGGCTGGCATTTTTAAATCAGATAAAGTCAGTCTTATGCCTGGCCTTTGATCTCTTTACGACCGTTGTACGGTGCTTTTTCGCCCAGAGCTTCTTCGATACGAATCAGCTGGTTGTATTTAGCAACACGGTCAGAACGGCTCATAGAACCAGTTTTGATCTGGCCTGCAGCAGTACCAACAGCCAGGTCAGCGATGGTAGCGTCTTCAGTTTCGCCAGAACGGTGAGAGATAACTGCAGTGTAGCCAGCATCTTTCGCCATCTTGATTGCAGCCAGAGTTTCGGTCAGAGAACCGATCTGGTTGAATTTGATCAGGATGGAGTTAGCGATACCTTTTTCGATACCTTCTTTCAGGATCTTGGTGTTGGTTACGAACAGGTCGTCACCAACCAGCTGGATTTTGTCGCCCAGAACTTTGGTCTGGTATGCGAAACCGTCCCAGTCAGATTCGTCCAGACCGTCTTCGATAGATACGATCGGATACTGTTTGGTCAGTTCTTCCAGGAAGTGAGTGAATTCTTCAGAGGTGAAAGCTTTGT
Organism: Shigella sonnei; assembly: GCF_002950395.1. Classification (NCBI taxonomy): domain Bacteria; kingdom Pseudomonadati; phylum Pseudomonadota; class Gammaproteobacteria; order Enterobacterales; family Enterobacteriaceae; genus Shigella; species Shigella sonnei. The sequence goes on along the minus strand of NZ_CP026802.1, from coordinate 4,823,431 downwards.
TGCCTTCGCCAGCCAGAACGTATTTACCGTCTTTGTAGAATTCAGAAGCTGCGCAGTCCATCGCCAGAGTGATGTCTTTGCCCAGTTCATAACCAGCAGCTTTAACAGCTTCAGCGATAACAGCCAGAGCTTCAGCGTTGGAACCCAGGTTCGGCGCATAGCCACCTTCGTCACCAACTGCAGTGTTCATGCCTTTCGCTTTCAGAACTTTTGCCAGGTGATGGAAAACTTCAGAACCCATGCGGATGGCTTCTTTCACAGTTTTCGCGCCAACCGGCTGAATCATGAATTCCTGGATATCAACGTTGTTGTCAGCGTGCTCACCACCGTTGATGATGTTCATCATCGGAACCGGCATGGAGTATTTGCCCGGAGTGCCGTTCAGTTCAGCGATGTGCTCGTACAGCGGCATCCCTTTAGCGGCAGCAGCAGCTTTGGCGTTAGCCAGAGATACAGCCAGGATTGCGTTCGCGCCGAATTTGGATTTGTTTTCGGTGCCGTCCAGGTCGATCATGATCTTGTCAATGCCAGCCTGATCTTTAGCGTCTTTGCCAATCAGTGCCTGAGCGATCGGGCCGTTTACCGCAGCAACAGCTTTGGTTACGCCTTTACCCAGGAAACGGGATTTGTCGCCATCGCGCAGTTCCAGAGCTTCACGGGAACCAGTAGAAGCACCTGACGGAGCAGCTGCCATACCGACGAAACCACCCTCCAGATGTACTTCGGCTTCAACAGTCGGGTTACCACGGGAGTCGATGATTTCACGACCGATGATTTTTACGATTTTGGACATTAGGTTTTCCTCAAGTCACTAGTTAAACTGAAACTCCAGACAAACAACGCGTACCCAAGGTACGCGTTGCCGTTCTAACTTTTTTACTTACTTCGCCTGACGTTTCTGGAACTCGCTGGCAGCTTTCACAAAGCCTGCAAACAGCGGGTGACCATCACGTGGAGTAGAAGTAAACTCCGGATGGAACTGGCAAGCCACGAACCACGGGTGATTCGGAACTTCGATGATCTCGACCAACTGATCATCCCCGGAACGGCCCGCAACGCGCAGACCTGCATCTTCAATCTGTTTCAACAGCATGTTGTTGACTTCGTAACGGTGACGATGACGCTCAACAATTGTCGGCGCATTGTACAGCTGGCGAACCAGGCTATCGTCAACCAACTGGCACTGCTGTGCGCCGAGACGCATGGTACCGCCGAGATCGCTCTTCTCGCTACGAACTTCAACGTTGCCGTTTTCATCGCGCCACTCGGTAATCAGCGCCACAACCGGGTACTTACAGTCTGGCACAAATTCCGTAGAGTTGGCGTTCTCCATGTTGGCAACATGGCGAGCGTAATCAATTAACGCCACCTGCATACCCAGGCAAATGCCCAGATAAGGAATATTGTTCTCACGCGCAAAACGCGCGGTCGTAATCATGCCTTCTACGCCACGATAGCCGAAACCGCCAGGTACGAGGATTGCGTCCAGACCTTTAAGGATTTCAACGCCGCGCGTTTCAACATCTTGTGAATCGATCAGTTTGATGTTGACGCTGACACGATTCTTCAGCCCACCGTGTTTCAGTGCTTCGATCACTGATTTATAAGCATCCGGCAGTTCAATGTACTTGCCGACCATACCGATGGTGACTTCACTTACCGGATTCGCTTCTTCGAAGATAACCTGTTCCCATTCGGACAGATTTGCTTCCGGGCAGTTTAAGCTGAATCGTTTACAAATATAATCGTCCAGCCCCTGAGATTTCAACAGGCCCGGAATTTTATAGATGGAATCGACGTCTTTCAGAGAAATAACCGCTTTTTCCGGAACATTACAGAACAATGCAATCTTCGCACGTTCGTTCGCCGGAACAGCGCGATCTGAACGACAAATCAGGATGTCAGGCTGGATACCGATGGAAAGCAGCTCTTTTACAGAGTGCTGAGTCGGTTTGGTTTTGACTTCACCAGACGCTGCCATGTACGGCACCAGCGTCAGGTGCATAAACAGAGTGTGCTCACGGCCAATTTCAACAGCCATCTGGCGAATCGCTTCGAGGAACGGCAAGGATTCGATATCACCTACTGTACCGCCGATTTCTACCAGTACTACGTCATGACCTTCGCCACCTTCCAGCACGCGCTCTTTGATTGCGTTAGTGATGTGCGGAATAACCTGCACGGTTGCGCCGAGGTAGTCACCGCGGCGTTCTTTACGCAGAACGTCAGAGTAGATACGACCCGTGGTGAAGTTGTTGCGGCGGCTCATTTTGGTACGAATGAAACGCTCGTAGTGCCCCAGGTCCAGGTCGGTTTCAGCGCCGTCTTCAGTAACGAACACTTCCCCGTGTTGGATTGGGCTCATAGTACCTGGATCGACGTTGATGTACGGATCCAGTTTCATGATGGTCACATTGAGGCCACGGGCTTCAAGAATGGCTGCGAGGGAGGCTGCGGCAATGCCTTTACCCAGAGAGGATACGACCCCGCCGGTCACAAAAATATAGTTCGTTGTCATGCTGAACCTGAGAAGTTAGGTTGAAAAGACGATGGAATAACCAGGACGGGAAAGCAGTATACCCGAACATGACCTGTGCCACAAACTTTCATTATCCCTCCTCTTCGCCAGCGCACTATTGAAATCAGGAGTGAGAAAATAGCCCCTTTGGGGTAAATGTTTTTGACGCAAATCAAGCGCTTGTCATTTAAAAAATGACACAAATGGCGCTTGACCGCGTAATTCCCTTAGAGATCAATTTCCTGCCGTTTTACCTGTTGCCAGACTTCTTCCATTGTTTCGAGGTCAACACCTGTCATTTCCAGTCCACGCGCGGCAACAATACGCTCCACTTCGCGAAAACGACGCTCGAATTTTTCGTTCGCTTTTTGCAATGCGATTTCTGCTTTCGTCCCTAAATGGCGAGCCAGATTAACCGTGGCAAACAGCAGGTCCCCCATTTCCTCCTCCAGTTTAGCCTGGTCGACAACAGCCTGCCGCGCCTCGTACATCACCTCGTCGATCTCTTCGTAGACTTTATCAACCACCGGGCCAAGCGTCGTCCAGTCGAAGCCAACGTTGGCGCAACGTTTCTGGATTTTTTGCGCCCGCATTAAAGCCGGTAAACTACGAGGAATATCGTCCAGCGCCGAATGCTGCGCTTTCTGCGCGCGCTCTTCGGTTTTGATTTGCTCCCAACGGGCAAGCACTTCACTACTGTTTTCGGCAGAACTATCAGCAAAAACATGCGGATGGCGACGCTCTAATTTATCGCTAATAGCAGCGCAAATATCATTAAAGTCAAAGCGCCCTTCTTCCTGAGCCATTTGCGCGTAAAACACCACCTGGAATAGCAGATCGCCCAGTTCACCGCGAAGATCGTCAAAATCTTCACGGGCGATGGCGTCCAGCACTTCGTAGGTTTCTTCAAGGGTGTAAGGCGCAATGGTGGCAAATGTCTGCTCTTTATCCCACGGGCAGCCGTTTTCCGGATCGCGCAGGCGCTGCATAATAGTGAGCAAACGGTCGATTTGATTCATTGAATTGTCCTGAAAATTGCGGGTCTGTCAGGTGGAAACCTGTGACCAGAATAGAAGTGAGTTAGTAACACTACCCAATCAGTACGTTAATTTTGGCTTTAATGAGTTGTAATTCCTCTGGGGCAACTGTTCCTTTCTTCGTTGCTCCTCTTGCCCGCCAGGCGATACTTTTTACCTGATCAGCTAACGCTACGCCATCACGTTCCTGACCGGATAAAACAACTTCGAACGGATATCCTTTTGATTGCGTTGTACAAGGAACACACAGACACATACCTGTTTTGTTGTTGTACATGAAAGGACTCAGGACAACAGCTGGACGATGTCCAGCTTGCTCGCTACCTTTTGTCGGGTCAAAATCAACCCAAATCAGATCGCCCATATCGGGTACGTATCGGCTTACCATTACCAGACTTCCTTATCTTTCGGCTCTCCCCAGTCGATATTCTCGTGGAGGTTTTCCGGCGTGATGTCGTTGACCAGTTCAGCAAGCGTAAATACGGGCTCTTTACGCACTGGCTCAATAATTAATTTGCCATCCACCAGGTCAATCTTCACTTCATCATCAATATTCAGATTGAGCGCCTGCATTAACGTAGCCGGGATCCGCACCGCCGGTGAATTTCCCCAACGCTTTACGCTACTGTGGATCATAACCCTTTCCTCAAACCGCTATCATATGTAGATACAGTATATATCAATCTACATTGTAGATACGAGCAAATTTCTGCCTAACTCCCGTGCAACCGACGCGCGTCGATAACATCCGGCACCTGGTTGAGTTTACCCAGCACGCGGCCCAGCACCTGCAGGTTGTAAATCTCAATGGTCATGTCGATGGTTGCCAGTTGCTGTTTTGTGTCGCTACGGCTGGCAACGCCAAGCACGTTCACCTTCTCGTTGGCGAGAATGGTCGTGATATCACGTAACAACCCACTACGATCATTAGCCACCACGCGGACCACCAGCGAATATCCGGCGGAGTAGCTCTCACCCCATACCGCGTCAACAATGCGTTCTGGCGCATGAGAGCGCAGTTCCGCCAGTTGTTCGCAATCGGCGCGGTGTACTGAAATACCGCGCCCCTGGGTAATGAAGCCGACAATCTCATCTCCAGGAATCGGCTGGCAGCAGCGCGCGATGTGGTGCATCAGGTTGCCAACACCTTCGACTACCACGCGACCGTTATCTTTACTGCGGTTTTGCGGCGTGTAGCTTTTTTGCTGAAGTTGCTTCAGCGCGGCGGCGTCCTGCTCTTCGGCACTCGGCTTATTAAATTGCGATTGCAGGAAGTTCACCATCTGATTGAGACGGATATCCCCGCCACCAATCGCCGCCAGCAACTCGTCGACATCATTAAAGTTGTAACGCGGCAGCAGATGTTTTTCTGCTTCTTTCAGGCTGATCCCCAGATGTTCCAGCTCGTCGTCAAGGATTTGCCGCCCAGCCAGAATGTTTTTGTCACGGTCCTGTTTACGGAACCAAGCGTGAATTTTCGAACGCCCACGGCTGGTTGTGACGTAACCGAGGTTTGGGTTTAACCAGTCACGGCTGGGGTTCGGCTGTTTCTGGGTGATAATTTCAATCTGGTCGCCCATCTGCAGCTGGTAGGTGAACGGCACAATGCGCCCGCCAATTTTTGCCCCGATGCAGCGGTGTCCGACATCACTGTGGATGTGGTAAGCGAAGTCCAGCGGCGTTGATCCCGCAGGCAAATCAACGACATCACCTTTCGGCGTAAAGACATACACCCGGTCGTCAAAGACCTGGCTGCGTACTTCGTCGAGCATTTCGCCGGAATCAGCCATCTCTTCCTGCCACGCAATCAGTTTACGCAGCCAGGCAATCCGGTCTTCATGTCCCGAACGTGCGCCGCCAGCTGCCGCGCCCTCTTTATATTTCCAGTGCGCAGCAACACCCAACTCTGCATCTTCATGCATCTGTTTGGTGCGGATTTGGATCTCAACGGTTTTGCCACCTGGCCCCAGAACCACGGTATGAATAGACTGATAACCGTTTGGTTTCGGGTTAGCGACATAATCGTCAAACTCATCCGGCAGGTGGCGATAGTGAGTGTGCACTATCCCCAGTGCGGCATAGCAATCCTGTAAACGCTCGGCGACAATACGTACCGCACGCACATCAAACAGCTCATCAAAGGCGAGGTTCTTTTTCTGCATTTTACGCCAGATGCTGTAGATGTGTTTCGGACGACCATACACTTCCGCTTTAACGCCTTCAGCTTTCATCTCAGCGCGCAGATGACCAACGAACTCTTCGATGTAGTGTTCGCGGTCGAGACGCCGTTCATGCAGCAGTTTGGCAATTCGTTTGTATTCGGTTGGATGGAGGTAACGGAAGCAGTAATCTTCCAGTTCCCATTTCAGTTGTCCGATTCCGAGACGGTTAGCCAGCGGTGCGTAGATGTTGGTACACTCTTTTGCCGCCAGTACACGTTCATCTTCCGGCGCATCTTTTACTTCGCGCAGATGAGCAATACGCTCCGCCAGTTTGATGACTACGCAGCGAAAATCATCGACCATCGCCAATAACATCCGGCGAACGTTATCGACCTGTTCGGAGGAAACAGAATCAGTGTGCGTCGCTTTCAGCTGGCGGATCGCCGCCATATCACGCACGCCGTGAATAAGGTTAACAACCGACTTACCGACGCTCTCACGCAGCACATCTTCGCTGACTACGTTGGCATCAGCCAGAGGGAACAGCAGCGCCGCCCGCAGCGTGTCAATGTCCATACTTAATGTCGAGAGGATCTCCACCATCTCAACACCACGCCACAATAACAGACTGGCATCCGGATGCCCCTGCGTCTGTTGCAGACAATACGCCCAAGTTTCGGCTAAGCACTCACACGACTTCTGGCTGGTAATACCCAGACTTGCGATCCATTTTTCCGGATCAAATTCACCAGCCTTATTGATATGTGCACTTCTTACCGCAACCATCGTCCTCTCCTTTAGGGACCAGACCTGCCGAAATCGGCAAATCGCAACTATTTAACGCGCGAGAAAAGTACCATCGATTCCAGATGTCCCGTGTGTGGGAACATATCCAGCATCGCCAGTCGCGCAATGGTATATCCTGCTTTTAATAACGCTTCGCTATCCCGAGCCAGCGTTGCAGGGTTACAGGATACATAAACTATACGAATAGGTTCCAGTTTTATAATTTGCTGCATAACACCTGCGGCACCTGCTCGCGCCGGGTCCAGCAACACTTTATCGAAGCCGTTTTTCGCCCACGGCTGCTTTGTGACATCTTCTTCAAGATTTTCGTGATAAAACGTCACATTCTGTAAGCCATTAAGACGCGCATTCTGCTGGCCTTTTTCCACCAGCGCCGGAACGCCTTCTACACCCACCACACTGGCAGCTTGTGTCGCCAATGGCAGTGTAAAGTTGCCCATACCGCAGAACAAATCCAGTACGCGATCTTCAGGTTGCACATCCAGCCATTCCAACGCACGCGCTACCATTTTTTGGTTCACACCCGCATTGACCTGAATAAAATCGCGCGGGCTAAAAGTTAAGCGCAACCCATTTGAGTCATACCAGGGCATCTCACCAGAGACGGTTTCGAGTATCTCACTATCGGGGGCGAGATACAGATCCAGGCCTTCAGAATGCGAAAAGCGTTCCAGTTTTTCGCGATCTGCCGAACTTAGCGGTGCGGTATGGCGCAAAATCATCAGCGTGCCGCTGGTTGCCTGTACCAGTTCAACATGACCAAGATGGCGCATAACTTGTAAGCTGCCCAGGCATGCCATGACTTTGGGCAGCAATGCTTCAAGTTGGGGCACTAAAATGGGGCATTGTTTAACGTCGACAATGTCACTGGAGCCCGCTTTGCGAAACCCCATCTGAAGTTGCTGTGTTTTCGGTAAGTAGTTCAGACTTAAACGCGCGCGACGGCGATAGCCCCAGGGAACATCGGCGATCACTTCAGAGACTTCGTGTTTCATTAATCGGGCGAGTGCCGCACTTTTGCTTCGCTGCTGTAAATCCACGCTGGCGTGTTGTTGCTGACAGCCGCCGCATACGCCAAAATGAGGACAGCGTGGCGTTTCGCGTCCCGGGCTATCGCTTAACCGGCGTACGACTTTAGCGCGGGCATACTGTTTTTTATCTTCAGTAACAGTAACTTCCGCGTTTTCCTGCGGCAATAATCCGGGGATAAATAGCGTTTTGCCGTTATGTCGCGCCACGCCCTGACCAAAAGAGTCGAGGTCGTTGACTGAAACGGTTATGATCTGACGCGTCGTCGTGCGTCGTTTTGCAGAGTAGAATTGCGCCATTGGCGAGACTTTCTCAATTTAACAGTGTGACCTTAATTGTCCCATAACGGAACTCCATGACCAACTACAGCCTGCGCGCACGCATGATGATTCTGATCCTGGCACCGACCGTCCTTATTGGTTTATTGCTGAGTATCTTTTTCGTTGTGCATCGCTATAACGACTTGCAGCGTCAACTGGAAGATGCCGGAGCCAGCATTATTGAGCCGCTTGCAGTTTCTACTGAATATGGCATGAGCCTGCAAAATCGCGAATCTATCGGTCAGTTAATAAGCGTACTGCATCGTCGCCATTCCGATATTGTTCGCGCGATTTCGGTTTATGATGAAAATAACCGACTCTTTGTCACCTCCAATTTTCATCTTGATCCCTCATCAATGCAGCTCGGCAGCAACGTGCCGTTTCCTCGCCAGCTCACTGTCACTCGTGACGGCGATATTATGATCCTCCGCACGCCGATTATTTCTGAGAGTTACTCCCCCGACGAATCGCCCAGTAGCGATGCCAAAAATAGTCAAAATATGTTGGGATATATTGCGCTGGAGCTGGATCTTAAATCGGTTCGCTTGCAGCAATATAAAGAGATCTTTATTTCCAGCGTGATGATGCTGTTTTGTATCGGTATTGCGCTTATTTTTGGCTGGCGCTTAATGCGCGATGTAACCGGTCCGATTCGCAACATGGTGAATACCGTCGACCGCATCCGTCGCGGGCAACTCGACAGCCGGGTGGAAGGATTTATGCTCGGCGAGCTGGATATGCTGAAAAACGGTATCAACTCGATGGCAATGTCGCTGGCTGCTTATCACGAAGAGATGCAGCACAATATCGACCAGGCGACGTCCGATCTGCGTGAAACGCTGGAGCAGATGGAAATTCAGAACGTTGAGTTAGATCTGGCGAAAAAGCGCGCCCAGGAAGCGGCGCGTATTAAATCCGAGTTTCTGGCAAATATGTCACACGAGCTGCGTACACCACTGAATGGTGTTATTGGCTTTACCCGCCTGACGCTGAAAACAGAATTAACACCAACGCAGCGCGATCACCTGAATACGATTGAACGTTCGGCAAATAATTTGCTGGCAATTATTAATGATGTTCTCGACTTCTCGAAACTGGAAGCAGGTAAGCTGATTCTGGAAAGTATTCCATTCCCACTACGCAGCACGCTGGATGAAGTCGTTACTCTGCTGGCACATTCTTCTCACGATAAAGGGTTGGAACTGACGCTCAATATTAAAAGCGACGTGCCTGATAACGTGATCGGCGACCCACTGCGATTACAGCAAATCATCACTAACCTGGTGGGGAATGCAATTAAATTCACCGAGAATGGCAACATTGATATTCTGGTAGAAAAACGTGCGCTGAGTAATACCAAAGTGCAGATTGAAGTGCAGATTCGGGATACCGGCATTGGTATTCCTGAACGCGATCAATCGCGCTTATTCCAGGCCTTCCGACAGGCTGATGCCAGTATTTCCCGCCGTCATGGTGGCACCGGTCTGGGGCTGGTGATTACACAAAAACTGGTTAATGAAATGGGCGGCGATATTTCGTTCCATAGCCAGCCGAATCGCGGTTCAACTTTCTGGTTCCACATTAATCTCGATCTGAACCCGAACATTATTATCGAAGGGCCATCCACCCAGTGCCTCGCCGGTAAGCGCCTGGCCTATGTCGAACCAAACTCCGCAGCAGCGCAATGCACGCTGGATATTTTAAGTGAAACGCCGCTGGAAGTGGTTTATAGCCCAACGTTCTCCGCGCTGCCTCCCGCGCATTACGACATGATGTTGTTAGGCATCGCGGTGACCTTCCGCGAGCCGCTAACAATGCAACATGAGCGATTAGCGAAAGCGGTATCGATGACCGATTTCCTGATGCTGGCACTTCCTTGCCATGCACAAGTCAATGCAGAAAAACTCAAGCAAGATGGTATCGGCGCGTGTCTGCTGAAACCATTAACACCTACGCGCCTGTTGCCTGCCCTGACGGAATTTTGTCATCACAAACAAAACACGCTTTTGCCTGTAACCGATGAAAGCAAGCTGGCAATGACAGTCATGGCAGTTGATGACAACCCCGCTAACCTGAAACTTATCGGCGCATTGCTGGAAGATATGGTGCAACATGTGGAACTTTGCGATAGCGGGCATCAGGCGGTTGAACGGGCGAAACAGATGCCGTTCGATTTGATCTTAATGGATATTCAAATGCCTGACATGGATGGCATTCGGGCCTGCGAGCTCATCCACCAGCTCCCCCATCAGCAACAAACGCCGGTTATCGCGGTAACGGCGCATGCAATGGCCGGGCAAAAAGAGAAGCTGCTTGGCGCAGGGATGAGCGATTATCTGGCGAAACCGATTGAAGAAGAGCGATTGCATAATTTGTTGTTGCGCTACAAGCCTGGCAGCGGTATTTCCTCTCGCGTCGTGACGCCCGAAGTCAACGAAATTGTGGTGAACCCGAATGCGACCCTCGACTGGCAACTGGCACTACGCCAGGCAGCAGGAAAAACCGATCTAGCGCGCGATATGCTGCAAATGTTACTCGATTTCCTGCCTGAAGTTCGCAACAAAGTTGAGGAGCAGCTGGTTGGAGAAAACCCGGAAGGCCTGGTTGATTTGATTCATAAACTGCATGGCAGTTGCGGCTATAGCGGTGTGCCGCGTATGAAGAATCTCTGCCAACTGATCGAACAACAGCTACGTAGCGGTACTAAAGAAGAAGATTTGGATTTGGAGCCGGAGCTGCTGGAACTGTTGGACGAGATGGATAATGTCGCGCGCGAAGCCAGCAAAATTCTCGGGTAACGGACGTCTTGTCGAGTAGCAATCGGCTTTTTATGACGCTGGTTTCAGATTGGTGACAAAGTGCCTGTGTTTATGCCGGATGCGGCGTTAACGCCTTATCCGGCCTACAAAACCAATTAAATTCAATGAATTAAAAAATGATGTAGACCTGATACATAGCACAACAGGCTATTTTGCGTTTAGCATCAGTCTCAAGCCGGCTCCAGATAGAGCCGGTTTTGGTTTTCTGTCTTAACGCACCATGCACGGGCGCTTGTTATCGAACGTCCAGCCAGGAATCAGATACTGCATTCCCATCGCATCGTCACGCGCGCCAAGCCCGTGTTTCTGATACAGCTCATGGGCTTTCATCACTTGATCCATATCGATTTCTACACCCAGCCCCGGTTTTTCCGGCACCTGAACCAGACCGCCTTTGATCTCAAACGGTTCTTTGGTCAAGCGCTGATTGCCTTCCTGCCAAATCCAGTGCGTATCAATCGCGGTGATTTTACCCGGTGCAGCGGCGGCAACATGGGTAAACATCGCCAGGGAAATATCGAAGTGGTTGTTTGAGTGTGAACCCCAGGTCAGGCCAAATTCATGGCACATTTGCGCCACACGTACCGAACCTTGCATAGTCCAGAAATGCGGATCCGCCAGCGGGATATCAACGGATTGTAACGAGAGCGTATGGCCCATCTGCCGCCAGTCGGTGGCGATCATATTGGTTGCAGTCGGCAGGCCAGTCGCGCGACGGAACTCTGCCATCACTTCACGCCCGGAGAAACCTTGCTCCGCACCATACGGATCTTCTGCATAAGCCAGCGAACCTTTCAGGTATTTACCAATTTTAATTGCTTCGTTCAGCGACCAGGCACCGTTAGGATCGAGCGTAATACGCGCCTGCGGGAAGCGTTGCGCCAGTGCCACAATAGACTCGGCTTCTTCTTCCCCGGCCAGTACACCGCCTTTCAGTTTGAAATCGTTGAAGCCATATTTTTCATACGCCGCTTCCGCTAGGCGCACCACCGCATCCGGCGTCATCGCTTCTTCATGACGCAGGCGATACCAGTCGCATGAGTCATCCGGCTGGCTTTGATACGGCAGAGGTGTGGCTTTGCGATTACCGACGAAGAACAGATAACCGAGCATTTCGACTTCGCTACGCTGTTGACCATCGCCCAGCAGCGATGCCACGTTTACCCCCAGATGCTGCCCCAGCAGATCCAGCATTGCCGCTTCTATCCCGGTAACTACATGAATAGTGGTACGCAAATCAAATGTCTGCAAACCGCGCCCACCAGCATCACGATCGGCAAAAGTATTACGCACCAGCGTCAGAACGTTTTTGTATTCACCCAGCGTTTTACCTACCACCAGCGGAATCGCATCTTCCAGCGTTTTACGGATTTTCTCGCCGCCGGGAATTTCCCCTACGCCAGTGTGACCGGAATTATCTTTGATAATCACAATATTACGCGTAAAGAACGGTGCGTGTGCCCCACTCAGATTCATCAGCATACTGTCATGACCCGCCACCGGGATGACCTGCATTTCAGTAACAACAGACGTCGTAAATTGAGAACTCATATTTATGTCCTTTTTCAGAATCAATGACGGCCGAAAACGGGACGTTTACGGTCAAAGGTCCAGCCGGGGATCAGGTACTGCATCGGACCTGCGTCGTTACGCGCACCGCCAGGCAGACGTTTATAGGCCTCATGTGCCTTTTGTACCTGTTCCCAGTCCAGTTCCACGCCCAGACCGGGCGCATCAGGAACGGCAATTTTTCCGTTTTTAATCTCCAGCGGATTTTTGGTCAGGCGACAATCGCCCTCCTGCCAAATCCAGTGGGTATCGATAGCGGTAGGATTACCCGGTGCCGCCGCGCCCACATGGGTAAACATCGCCAGAGAGATATCGAAATGGTTATTAGAATGGCAGCCCCAGGTCAGCCCCCAGTCGTCGCAAAGCTGCGCCACACGGACTGCACCGGAAAGCGTCCAGAAGTGCGGATCGGCAAGTGGAATATCTACCGCATTGAGCATCACCGCATGACCCATTTCGCGCCAGTTGGTGGCGATCATGTTAGTCGCGACGGGCAAGCCGGTCGCCCGCCGAAACTCCGCCATAACTTCACGACCGGAGAAACCCTGTTCTGCGCCGCATGGATCTTCGGCATAGGTAAGAACATCATTCAGCCCTTTGCATAGAGAAATGGCTTCATCAAGTAGCCAGGCACCGTTGGGATCAACGGTAATCCGCGCATCAGGGAAGCGTTTCTTCAATGCACGAACAGTGTCGATTTCTTGCTCGCCAGGTAACACCCCGCCCTTAAGTTTGAAATCTTTAAAGCCATAGCGATCCTGTGAGGCTTCCGCCAGACGCACAACGGCTTCGCTGTTCATCGCTTTCTGATGGCGCAACTGATACCACTCATGGTTGCCCGGCGTATTTTCCAGATAAGGAAGATCGGTTTTGGTCCGATCACCGATATAAAACAGATAACCGAGGACGGTAATAGTCTCGCGTTGCTTGCCTGGCCCCAACAGTTCGCAGACCGGAACATTCAGCGCCTTACCTAGCAGGTCAAGCAAGGCGGCTTCCAGCGCCGCCACGGCATTAACGCGCAATTCAAAAGTCCAGGCACCTTTGCCGAAGGTATCAAAATCGGCTGCCTGATTACCTTTATGCACCTGCTGAACCACTTTATTCAGGCGCGCAACTTCCTGGCCCAGAACCATCGGAATAGCATCGACCAGTGTTTGATAAATCACCTCTCCGCCCGGCGCTTCACCAATGCCGGTATGCCCGGCGTTATCGGTGAGTACCACAATATTGCGGGTGAAATATGCGTTATGTGCCCCACCAATATTAAGCAACATGCTATCGTGCCCGGCGACCGGAATGACTTTCATATCAGTAATAACAGGACTGGATTGTGTCGTCATCTTATTGCCCCGCGACAGGTTTCAGCTCGATACGCTTGATATCGCCCACCAGCACCAGGTAGCTCAGTACCGCGATTAAGGCATGAACACCAACATAAATCAGCGCCCCATTAAAGGAGCCAGTCGTGCCAACGATATAACCAATTGCGATTGGCGTGACGATGCCAGAAATGTTACCGAACATGTTGAACAGGCCACCGGAAAGACCGCTGATCTCTTTTGGCGCGGTATCTGCCATTACTGCCCAACCCAGCGCCCCGATGCCCTTACCGAAGAAGGCCAGCGCCATAAAGCCGATGATCATCCACTCAACGTTGACGTAGTTGCAGAACACCATCACCATCGACAGCAACATGCCCATTACGATCGGTGTTTTACGCGCAATGTTCAGCGATCCCGTGCGACGCATCAGCCAGTCGGAAATAATCCCACCCAGCACACCGCCGATAAAACCGCAAACCGCCGGAACGGAAGCCACAAAGCCCGCTTTCAGAATCGACATCCCACGCGCCTGCACCAGATAAACCGGAAACCAGGTAATGAAAAAGTAAGTCAGGGCGTTGATACAGTACTGACCGATATAAACGCCGATCATCATCCGTGACCCGAGCAGTTGTTTGATCTGCCCCCACTTCACGCTGAACGGCACTTTAACTTTGGTGTTTTGCTGATCCATATTGATCAGCGCGCCACCCGCGGCGATGTACTCCAGCTCTTTCTGATTTACCCCCGGATGTTGATTTGGCTCGTGGATGACTTTCAACCAGATAAAGCTGATGACAATCCCCAGACCGCCCATAAAGAAGAAGACGTGTGACCAGCCCACTTCATGCGTCAGCCAGCCCATAATCGGCGCGAAGATCACCGTTGCGAAGTATTGAGCGGAGTTAAAAATCGACACCGCCGTTCCCCTTTCCTGCGCCGGAAACCAGGCCGCAACAATGCGACTGTTGCCGGGGAAAGATGGCGCTTCAGCAAGCCCGACCAGGAAGCGCAGAGTAAACAGGGCAACGATAATGCCGAATCCACTAAAGATATCGACGAAGCCTTGCAGCAAGGTAAACATCGACCAGATAAAGATCGACCAGAAGTAGACGCGTTTTGAACCAAAACGATCCAGCAACCAACCACCAGGGATCTGCCCGATAACATAAGCCCATGAGAAGGCAGAGAACACATAGCCCATTCCCACGGGATCAAGGCCGATATCTTTGGCCATTTCCGAACCGGCAATAGAAAGCGTAGCGCGGTCGCCGTAGTTGAAGGATGTGACGATAAACAACATCACCACTATCCAGTAACGAGCATTCGTGCGTTTTTCCACACTGCTCGCAGCCTGACTTAAAGAACTCATTGTTGCACTCCTGAAAATTCGCGTTAGCCACGCTCACTCTGGACTGCGACATAGCCAGGAAATCAGAGGTGACGTAGGGTGTTTTTTGCCGTTTTTATAGGTCGTTCGCCGAATACGGCGCGTGTTTATATCTGGCAATAGCAGTATAAAAAGCGCGCCATAGCGGCTCACCGTGCAACAACACAACATTAATGCGTTCAATGAGGCCCGATTTTGGCATTAGCCCTGGACGGTGGAATCCACTTCACGGAAATGAAAACAAGAACAAGAAAGGAAGGGTTAAAACGAAGAAATAAAGAAGAGTATGAAATGGATCGCTTGACTCCAGGCAAACGCCAGTAAAAATCCGCGCTATGAAGCAGTTTTTACTGGCATTTGCCTGAAAAGATTCGATTCAGCACCGCTAAAACGACATTTACCGCTCGCTGAACATATCAGGACAACAGCGTGCCCCACTGTTCGACCCACGGATTTGATTCCGTTTCCGGTTCCGGGTTCTCACTGGCGTCAATCAACAGCATTTCGCCAACCCGCTGAGCGCTCTGTTCCTGCAACAAGGCATCGAACTGTTTGCCGCCATTGCAGAAATTTACATAACTGCTGTCGCCGAGCGCAATCACGCCATAACGCAGATTCGGCTGGAAGCCCAGACTATCTTTGATTCCCTGAAAGAGCGGCACAATGCTATCAGGAAGGTCGCCCTGCCCGGTCGTGGACGTAACCACCAGAACATACTTATCCTGATAAGGCAGCCAGTCGCTTAATTCAGGATCTTCAAATACCGTTGCTTTGTGGCCCTGTGCGGTCAGAATTGCTTCTGCTTCTTCCGCCACTAACAGCGAATTTCCGTACATGGTGCCGACAAAAATACCAATTTCCGCCATACCGTTTTCTCCCTGGATTAGGAACTTATCTCTCCATCCTGACCCGATGGCGCACTGAACTCAACCCTTTCATTTTCAGGAAGCAGACCGCGCCAGCCAAATTGTGATAACGCCTGCATCCAGGTGTCGTCCAGGCCCGCGTGAATAGTCAGCGGCTCGCCAGTAAAAGGATGCGTCAATGACAACTGACTGGCATGTAGCATTAACCGCTGGAGGCCAAAATGCTCAGCACCGCTGCGATTCTGGCGTAAATCGCCATGTTTGCTATCGCCAATAATCGGATGACGCAAATGGGCAAGATGTCGGCGAAGCTGATGTTTGCGTCCGGTTTTCGGCTCCAGTTCCACCAGGCCGTAGCGCGTGGTCGGGTAACGTCCGGTCGCTACCGGCATTTCTACGGTCGCCAGACCGCGATAATGCGTCACTGCTGGCTGCGGGCCTTTATCTTCGCGGGCAAATTTATCAGCGATTTTGTCCAGTTCTTCCACCAGTGGATAATCCAGCACCGCTTCTTCCATCAACCAGCCGCGCACAATCGCATGGTAACGTTTCTGGATTTGGTGCTGTTCAAACTGTTGTGCCAGCAGCCGTCCGGCCTCGCTGGATAATCCCATCAACAACACACCAGAAGTGGGTCGGTCCAGACGATGAGCAGTAAAAACATGCTGTCCTATCTGGTCACGCACGGTTTGCATGACCACTACTTTCTCGTCGCGATCCAGCCAGCTACGGTGAACCAGCCAGCCGGAGGGTTTATTTACCGCAACCAGCCATTCATCCTGATAGAGTATTTCCAGCATTAGCTCGCATCATCCGCAAAAAGAGCATCCAGTTTTTCCAACTCAGCCAGAATAAGCGCGCGTTGCGGATGGTCCGTCGCCAGCGCCATTTCATAATAGGGTGCAACAGCAAAAGCGCCCGGTAACGGCTGGTTGTTATTTAACAAATCGTGCATTCGCGGGATCAGCACCCACTGCAACCACTCCAGTGGTTCCATGGTGTCCATAAAGAACGGTTGGGTACTATTAAATTGATGCGGCTGGGGTTCATCGTTTCGCCAGTGCTGATGTTCACGCAGTAACGCTTCAAGCGTCTGCAACTGGAAACGAACGCGGTCATGAGTGGTCATAAAGCAACTTCAATAAGAAAAACTGCCGCGAAGGATAGCAGGAATAAAAAAAGGGAGCACTGTATTCACAGTGCTCCCGGTTCGTTTCGCAGCATTCCAGCTACTTTTGTTGCTCCCTGCTCATCCTTGACAACTTTTCCTCTGGCCTTGCGGCCAATCGTTCATCCTGAACTATTGCTTCCTGCTCACACCACCCCGATGTGATACTTCATCCTGAAGTGTCCCTGGCCTTCCTGACCCACCGAATCATCCTGACCGGTTCTCATTCTCCATCCTGGAGGTGTCCTTTAACGCGTCCTGCGTCATCCTCTTCGCTTCATCCAGAAGCCTTTCCCTGAAACACCATCCTGGTGTGTCCTGCAGAAGTGTCATCATCCTGATGTTCACTTCGTTGTCTGACTCCCTGTCGACGAAGATAGAATCGTCTTTTTCGCGAAGTCTTACAAGGCGCTTACAGACAATGCCTTAAGGAAAATTTCATATGAAAGTTAAGAATTAACAATCAACATTTTGATTTTAAATGAAAATAACGATTCTTATCTTTTTAAGTATTCGCTTATTTCCTGGCGATCTCCTACAGGGTCTGTAAGAGATCTCTCACAACCAGATGGGGTATTTGGATTACAGAAGAGGCTTAAGTTGATTAAGGAATTCCGCAAGATTTGAGGCTAAATGCGTCCGTTTACGTGTTCCCAGCGTCTCTTTGCACACTTCACCGGAGAGATTACACACCGAGATGACCTCTAACTCTTCTTCCAGCGTCGCGATAAATAGCGTGGGCGGCAGTTTTAGCCTTTTCTGAGTCACCAGATGACCAATCAGATTTTCCTGCACCCGACGGAAGTCGTCTTCACTCCAGGTTTGCAGCAATGTCAGTTTGATATCGCCAAACTGCGCGTGCATATCCCCGGCAAACTGAGTCGTATAAAAGGTATGAATTGTGGGTTGTATCACAATATCAAAAGCGCGTTCAACCGCGTTTACATTTTGTTCCCCGGTAAACGGCTGGGGTTGCCAGTATACGGCATCTTCGGTAGTTGAAATAATGCACGGTGAAGGAACACCGTACAGTTCCTCACTTAACGGCCAGCTTTTATGCTCTTCATGCCACGCATCGCAGTAGCGTGCAGTAAAATCTTTCAGGGCTTGTGCGGTCAAATCGTCCACTAATTTCTCTCTTCACTTAAACCAGATACACTTGTCGTTTAGTTTATCTGGTTTATGACGGTGAAACATGTCTTCTTATGCAAACCATCAGGCACTTGCGGGCCTGACTCTTGGAAAATCAACCGATTACCGGGATACCTATGACGCCAGCCTACTGCAAGGCGTTCCACGCAGCCTGAATCGCGACCCGCTGGGTCTGAAAGCGGATAACCTGCCTTTTCACGGTACGGATATCTGGACGCTGTATGAACTTTCCTGGCTGAATGCGAAAGGTTTGCCGCAGGTCGCTGTCGGTCATGTTGAACTTGATTACACCAGCGTAAATCTGATTGAGTCGAAGAGTTTTAAGCTCTATCTCAACAGTTTTAACCAGACGCGTTTTAATAACTGGGATGAGGTGCGCCAGACGCTGGAGCGCGACTTAAGCACTTGCGCTCAGGGTAAGATTAGCGTGGCGTTATATCGTCTTGATGAACTGGAAGGCCAGCCGATAGGTCATTTTAATGGCACTTGCATTGATGACCAGGATATCACTATCGATAACTATGAATTCACTACTGACTATCTGGAGAATGCCACCTGTGGTGAAAAAGTAGTGGAAGAGACGCTTGTCAGCCACCTGCTGAAATCAAACTGCCTGATCACCCATCAACCAGATTGGGGTTCGATCCAAATTCAGTATCGTGGACGCCAAATTGACAGAGAAAAACTGCTGCGTTACCTGGTCTCATTCCGTCATCACAACGAGTTCCACGAACAGTGCGTGGAACGCATCTTTAATGACCTGTTACGCTTCTGCCAGCCAGAAAAATTGAGCGTTTACGCACGTTATACCCGTCGTGGCGGTCTGGACATTAACCCGTGGCGCAGTAATAGCGATTTTGTCCCATCGACCACAAGACTGGTTCGGCAATAAATTTTTTCTCAATTTTGCGTGCTGGATTCACGCAGAAGGTTGTGAAAGGACATCAGGCAGGGCTATTGTAATCAAAGGGAATGACGATATTCGTCCCATAAGGAGTTTTTCTTGATTACACATATTAGCCCGCTTGGCTCCATGGATATGTTGTCGCAGCTGGAAGTGGATATGCTTAAACGCACCGCCAGCAGCGACCTCTATCAACTGTTTCGCAACTGTTCACTTGCCGTACTGAACTCCGGTAGTTTGACCGATAACAGCAAAGAATTGCTGTCTCGTTTTGAAAATTTCGATATTAACGTCCTGCGCCGTGAACGCGGCGTAAAGCTGGAACTGATTAATCCCCCGGAAGAGGCTTTTGTCGATGGGCGAATTATTCGCGCGTTGCAGGCCAACTTGTTCGCGGTTCTGCGTGACATTCTCTTCGTTTACGGGCAAATCCATAACACCGTTCGTTTTCCCAACCTGAATCTCGACAACTCCGTCCACATCACTAACCTGGTCTTTTCCATCTTGCGTAACGCTCGCGCACTGCATGTCGGTGAAGCGCCAAATATGGTGGTCTGCTGGGGCGGACACTCAATTAACGAAAACGAGTATTTGTATGCCCGTCGCGTCGGGAATCAGCTGGGCCTGCGTGAGCTGAATATCTGCACCGGCTGTGGTCCGGGAGCGATGGAAGCGCCGATGAAAGGTGCTGCGGTCGGACACGCACAGCAGCGTTACAAAGACAGTCGTTTTATTGGTATGACAGAGCCGTCGATTATCGCCGCTGAACCGCCTAACCCGCTGGTCAACGAATTGATCATCATGCCAGATATCGAAAAACGTCTGGAAGCGTTTGTCCGTATCGCTCACGGCATCATTATCTTCCCTGGCGGTGTGGGTACGGCAGAAGAGTTGCTGTATTTGCTGGGAATTTTAATGAACCCGGCCAACAAAGATCAGGTTTTACCATTGTTCCTCACCGGCCCGAAAGAGAGCGCCGACTACTTCCGCGTACTGGACGAGTTTGTCGTGCATACGTTGGGTGAAAACGCGCGCCGCCATTACCGCATCATCATTGATGACGCCGCTGAAGTCGCTCGTCAGATGAAAAAATCGATGCCGCTGGTGAAAGAAAATCGCCGCGACACAGGCGATGCCTACAGCTTTAACTGGTCAATGCGCATTGCGCCAGATTTGCAAATGCCGTTTGAGCCGTCTCACGAGAATATGGCTAATCTGAAGCTTTACCCGGATCAACCTGTTGAAGTGCTGGCTGCCGATCTGCGCCGTGCGTTCTCCGGTATTGTGGCGGGTAACGTAAAAGAAGTCGGTATTCGCGCCATTGAAGAGTTTGGTCCTTACAAAATCAACGGCGATAAAGAGATTATGCGTCGTATGGACGACCTGCTACAGGGTTTTGTTGCCCAGCATCGTATGAAGTTGCCAGGCTCAGCCTACATCCCTTGCTACGAAATCTGCACGTAATCTCCCTCCCCCGGTGACGTTTGTTGCCGGGTTTTCTCGTTTTTGGTCACATACCCATCAATTTATTTCATTTGTTATATGAATGTTTCTTACCACCCTCACGCGATAAATATCATTGCAGTTAATATGTCATACAATTTATGTTGTAACGCAAACGTTTCCCTATTTTCATAAACCACATTTTATCGCTATGAAAAAGAAATTATCGCCATGATTAACTAAAAGTATTGATTTTTTCAGTTCAACCTACATATATTGCGCGCCCCGGAAGAAGTCAAATGTCGTTTAATGGGCAAATATTGCCCTTAAATTCTCTTTTACTTTTGATTTACAGAGTAAAGCGTTGGGATAATCTATCTTCCAAGTAGATTATTGTATTTGGGATCAAGATCACTGATAGATACATAACTTGTGTGTATCTTTCCGCCCTCAAATTATTACGGCGGTAAATGATTAAGCCATCGCCGATAGACAGATTTCATTTTTACGGTCAGGCACCTTCCCGAGCTGAACTGGCTAAAAGCTGAATTATTTGCATTCCTCCAGGAGAAATAGATGGAAACGACTCAAACCAGCACGATTGCGTCGAAAGACTCTCGTAGTGCCTGGCGCAAGACAGACACCATGTGGATGCTGGGCCTTTACGGCACGGCAATCGGCGCGGGCGTGCTGTTCCTGCCAATCAACGCCGGTGTTGGCGGTATGATCCCGCTGATCATCATGGCTATCCTTGCGTTCCCGATGACATTTTTTGCTCACCGCGGCCTGACTCGCTTCGTACTGTCTGGTAAAAACCCAGGCGAAGACATCACCGAGGTTGTAGAAGAACACTTTGGTATTGGCGCAGGTAAACTGATTACCCTGCTCTACTTCTTCGCTATCTACCCGATCCTGCTGGTTTATAGCGTGGCAATCACCAATACAGTTGAAAGCTTCATGTCTCACCAGCTGGGTATGACACCACCGCCGCGTGCGATTCTGTCGCTGATCCTGATCGTGGGTATGATGACCATCGTTCGCTTCGGTGAGCAGATGATCGTTAAAGCAATGAGTATTCTGGTATTCCCGTTTGTTGGCGTACTGATGCTGCTGGCTCTGTACCTGATCCCGCAGTGGAACGGCGCAGCACTGGAAACGCTGTCTCTGGACACTGCATCTGCAACCGGAAACGGTCTGTGGATGACCCTGTGGCTGGCAATTCCGGTTATGGTGTTCTCTTTCAACCACTCTCCGATCATCTCTTCTTTCGCCGTTGCGAAGCGTGAAGAGTACGGCGATATGGCAGAACAGAAATGCTCGAAGATCCTGGCATTCGCACACATCATGATGGTGCTGACCGTAATGTTCTTCGTCTTCAGCTGTGTACTGAGCCTGACTCCGGCAGACCTGGCTGCGGCTAAAGAGCAGAACATCTCGATTCTGTCTTACCTGGCTAACCACTTTAACGCACCGGTTATCGCGTGGATGGCTCCGATTATCGCGATTATCGCTATCACCAAATCCTTCCTCGGCCACTACCTGGGCGCACGTGAAGGCTTCAACGGTATGGTGATTAAATCTCTGCGTGGTAAAGGTAAGTCTATCGAAATCAACAAGCTGAACCGTATCACTGCGCTGTTCATGCTGGTAACGACCTGGATTGTTGCCACCCTGAACCCGAGCATCCTGGGTATGATTGAAACCCTGGGCGGCCCAATCATCGCGATGATCCTGTTCCTGATGCCGATGTACGCAATTCAGAAAGTACCGGCAATGCGTAAGTACAGCGGTCACATCAGCAACGTATTCGTTGTCGTGATGGGTCTGATTGCAATCTCCGCAATCTTCTACTCTCTGTTCAGCTAAGTCCTTTCGCGCCGCTTTCGGGCGGCGCTTCCTCCGTTTTAACGCGATGTATTTCCTATGATTAGCGTATTCGATATTTTCAAAATCGGCATTGGCCCTTCCAGTTCTCATACCGTTGGACCAATGAAAGCGGGTAAACAATTTACCGACGATCTGATTGCCCGTAATCTGCTTAAAGACGTGACCCGCGTGGTGGTTGACGTGTACGGCTCGCTCTCTCTGACCGGTAAAGGCCACCACACTGATATCGCCATTATTATGGGCCTGGCGGGTAACCTGCCGGATACCGTGGATATCGATTCCATCCCTGGTTTTATTCAGGATGTGAATACTCATGGTCGCCTGATGCTGGCAAACGGTCAGCATGAAGTGGAGTTCCCGGTTGATCAGTGCATGAACTTCCATGCAGACAACCTTTCTCTGCATGAAAACGGTATGCGCATTACCGCGCTGGCGGGCGATAAAGTCGTTTACAGCCAGACTTACTACTCTATTGGCGGTGGCTTTATCGTTGATGAAGAGCATTTTGGCCAGCAGAATAGCGCACCGGTTGAAGTTCCTTATCCGTACAGTTCAGCAGCCGATCTGCAAAAACATTGTCAGGAAACCGGGCTGTCACTCTCTGGCCTGATGATGAAAAATGAGCTGGCGCTGCACAGCA
The DNA here is from genome assembly GCF_002950395.1 of Shigella sonnei. Lineage (NCBI taxonomy): Bacteria > Pseudomonadati > Pseudomonadota > Gammaproteobacteria > Enterobacterales > Enterobacteriaceae > Shigella > Shigella sonnei. Next base: position 4,800,395 of record NZ_CP026802.1, on the reverse strand, counting down.
AAGAAGAGCTGGAACAGCACCTGGCGAACGTATGGGAAGTCATGCGTGGCGGTATTGAGCGCGGTATTTCCACCGAAGGCGTGTTGCCTGGCAAACTGCGCGTTCCACGCCGTGCTGCGGCACTACGCCGGATGCTGGTCAGCCAGGATAAAACCACCACTGACCCGATGGCGGTTGTTGACTGGATCAACATGTTTGCACTGGCAGTGAACGAAGAGAACGCTGCTGGCGGACGCGTGGTGACTGCGCCGACTAACGGTGCGTGCGGGATTATCCCGGCAGTGCTGGCGTACTACGACAAGTTCATCCGCGAAGTGAACGCTAACTCACTGGCTCGTTACCTGCTGGTAGCCAGTGCCATTGGTTCTCTTTATAAGATGAACGCGTCAATTTCTGGTGCTGAAGTCGGCTGCCAGGGTGAAGTTGGTGTGGCGTGCTCAATGGCGGCGGCTGGTCTGGCAGAACTGTTAGGTGCAAGCCCGGCGCAGGTGTGCATCGCGGCGGAAATCGCCATGGAGCACAACCTCGGTCTGACGTGTGACCCGGTCGCCGGACAGGTCCAGGTGCCATGCATCGAGCGTAACGCCATTGCGGCAGTAAAAGCGGTGAACGCCGCACGTATGGCGCTACGCCGTACCAGCGAGCCGCGCGTCTGCCTCGATAAAGTTATCGAAACCATGTACGAAACAGGTAAAGATATGAACGCCAAGTACCGCGAAACCTCTCGCGGCGGCCTGGCAATGAAGATCGTTGCCTGCGATTAATCGCTCTCCAGAGGCCTCGTTTTGCGAGGCCTCTTCCCGATTTCTCATCCAGCCGTAGCCTGTTCCGGCATCGAATGTTACCCTTATCGCCTGATCTTTAAGGGGGTTATCGTGGCTGTTCATTTGCTTATTGTCGATGCACTGAATCTTATTCGTCGCATTCATGCCGTTCAGGGATCGCCCTGTGTCGAAACCTGCCAGCATGCGCTCGATCAGCTCATTATGCACAGCCAGCCAACCCACGCGGTCGCCGTTTTTGATGATGAAAACCGCAGTAGCGGCTGGCGTCATCAGCGTTTACCAGATTACAAAGCGGGTCGACCGCCAATGCCGGAAGAGTTGCACGACGAGATGCCTGCATTACGCGCCGCCTTTGAGCAACGCGGCGTCCCGTGCTGGTCAACCAGCGGCAACGAAGCCGATGACTTAGCCGCCACGCTGGCGGTCAAAGTGACACAGGCCGGGCATCAGGCAACGATTGTTTCGACAGATAAAGGCTACTGTCAGTTACTTTCACCGACATTACGTATTCGTGATTACTTCCAGAAACGTTGGCTGGATGCGCCATTTATCGATAAAGAATTTGGCGTTCAACCGCAGCAGTTGCCCGATTACTGGGGACTTGCGGGGATCAGCAGTTCAAAGGTACCGGGTGTTGCGGGAATCGGACCAAAAAGCGCCACGCAGCTGCTGGTCGAGTTTCAGAGTCTGGAAGGGATATATGAGAATCTGGATGCGGTTGCCGAAAAGTGGCGCAAAAAATTAGAAACCCATAAAGAGATGGCGTTTCTGTGCCGCGATATTGCCCGCTTACAAACCGATTTGCATATCGACGGCAATTTACAGCAATTGCGGTTGGTACGGTAACGGCGAGCCGGATGCAAACGATTATCAACACATTGAATTTAATGCACTTATATACCGGATAAGACGCGGCTAGCGTCGTATCCGGCATTATCACATCAGCGCATTTACCAGGCGGTATGGTAAAGCTCTACAATATCCTCAAGCGTTGCTTCACGCGGGTTGCCACCGGTACAAACATCATCCAGTGCCGCCTGCGCCAGTGCCGGAATGTCTTCCTTGCGTACACCAACATCACGCAAATGTGGCGGAATACCGACATCACGGTTGAGAGCAAACACCGCTTCAACAGCGGCATTACGCGCCTCTTCCAGGCTCATACCTTCCACTTTCACGCCCATAACGCGCGCGATATCGCGGTACTTCTCACCGGTAAAGTCAGCGTTATAGCGCATGACATGCGGTAACAGGATGGCGTTCGCAACACCGTGTGGAGTGTTGTAAAACGCGCCCAGTGGATGCGCCATACCATGCACCAACCCTAACCCAACATTCGAGAAGCCCATACCCGCAACATACTGCCCGAGCGCCATTTCTTCTCCGGCATCCTTATCACCAGCAACCGATCCTCGCAGCGCCCCAGCAATGATTTCAATCGCTTTAATGTGCAGTGCATCGGTTAGCGCCCACGCGCCACGGGTAATATACCCCTCAATAGCATGAGTGAGCGCATCGACACCCGTCGCAGCTTTCAGCGCTGGAGGCATACCATCCATCATGTCAGCGTCAATAAACGCCACCTGCGGGATATCATGCGGATCAACGCAAACAAACTTGCGCCGTTTCTCTTCGTCAGTGATCACGTAGTTAATGGTCACTTCTGCCGCAGTACCTGCTGTGGTAGGAATTGCCAGAATCGGTACACTGGGTTTATTGGTCGGGGAAAGCCCTTCCAGGCTACGCACATCGGCAAACTCCGGGTTGTTGCTGATAATGCCAATCGCTTTACAAGTATCCTGTGGAGAACCACCACCAATAGCGATCAGGTAATCCGCGCCGCTATTCTGGAATACACCGAGCCCTTCTTTGACGACAGTAATTGTTGGGTTGGGCACTACGCCGTCGTAAATCGCCCATGCCAGCCCTGCAGCATCCATCTTATCGGTCACTTTCGCCACCACGCCGCATTGCACCAGCGTTTTATCGGTGACGATCAGCGCCTTCTGATAACCACGGCGTTTCACCTCATCGGTTAAAGCCCCAACAGCACCCCGACCAAACCATGCCGTTTCGTTCAGAATCATTCTGTTAGCCATCATCCTTCTCCTTGTTGCTTTACGAAATTACTCTTCAATCCGTAACCCATAGGTTTTGAATTTCTCCAGCACTACGGCAATCTCTTCATCGCTCAGCACTGGCACCGGGTCCGTAATCGCCAGGGTCGTCACGTAAAGTTGCGCCAGCACTTCAACTTCATGCGCCAGCCATAACGCTTTTTCCAGATTCACCTCACAAGCGATAAGCCCATGATGTTGTAACAAAGTTGCCTTACGATTTTTGAGAGCCAGCGCAACATGTTCAGAAAGTTCGCGTGTTCCAAAGGTCGCATAAGGCGCGCAAGGAATAGAATTACCACCTGCCGCCGCAATCATGTAGTGAATAGCGGGGATCGGTCGGTTAAGAATGGAAACTGCTGTGCAATGAACGGCATGATTGTGAACAACCGCGTTGGCATCCGGTCTGCTTTGATAGGCCGCCATATGGAAACGCCATTCGCTTGAGGGGAGCTTTCCTTCCTCATGTTTACCGTTGCCATCAATAAAGACAATATGCGACTCCGTCAGTTTTTCATATGGAATGCCTGTAGGCGTAATCAGCATCCCATCCTGATAACGTACACTGACGTTCCCCGCTGTCCCCTGGTTCAGTCCCAGGCGGGTCATTTCCAGGCAAGTGTCAATAATCTGACGAGCAAGTTTATTTCGTTCCATTAGCTACCTCTCTCTGATTCAAAACAGGGCAATAATGTTGTTCCTTTCACACTATTGAATTAGCCGTTTAATTACCCACCATCTTCTTCCTGATTAACAAGAAAGAAATTCACAAGCTTATATTTTGTGACCTAGCTCAACTAATCACAGTAAATAACTGCAAGTTCTCTTTTTATAACCCCATTAAAAATGACCGCTCTTAAAAATATTTATCAAAACGGTCATTTTTCTATTCACCCAAGCCAGGAATGCCCGTTTTCGGCATAAACAATTAATACAGTCATCTGGTTTGTGTTTTTTATGATTTATTTTCTGAAACGGGCATGAAATTTCGATTATTAAAGTGATGGTAGTCACATAAAGTCACCTTCCAGCTAATAAGTGTGACCGCCGTCATATTACAGAGCGTTTTTTATTTGAAAATGAATCCATGAGTTCATTTCAGACAGGCAAATATTCACTGATATGAAGCCCGAACTCGCTGGTTTTGCACTTTTGAAAACATAACCGATTACGTGCTTAAGCTTCTGAACCTAAGAGGATGCTATGGGAAACACATCAATACAAACGCAGAGTTACCGTGCGGTAGATAAAGATGCAGGGCAAAGCAGAAGTTACATTATTCCATTCGCGCTGCTGTGCTCACTGTTTTTTCTTTGGGCGGTAGCCAATAACCTTAACGACATTTTATTACCTCAATTCCAGCAGGCTTTTACGCTGACAAATTTCCAGGCTGGCCTGATCCAATCGGCCTTTTACTTTGGTTATTTCATTATCCCAATTCCTGCTGGGATATTGATGAAAAAACTCAGTTATAAAGCAGGAATTATTACTGGGTTATTTTTATATGCCCTGGGCGCTGCATTATTCTGGCCCGCTGCAGAAATAATGAACTACACCTTATTTTTAGTTGGCCTATTTATTATTGCAGCCGGATTAGGTTGTCTGGAAACTGCCGCAAACCCTTTTGTTACGGTATTAGGGCCGGAAAGCAGTGGTCACTTCCGCTTAAATCTTGCGCAAACATTTAACTCGTTTGGCGCAATTATCGCGGTTGTCTTTGGGCAAAGTCTTATTTTGTCTAACGTGCCACATCAATCGCAAGACGTTCTCGATAAAATGTCTCCAGAGCAATTGAGTGCGTATAAACACAGCCTGGTATTATCGGTACAGACACCTTATATGATCATCGTGGCTATCGTGTTACTGGTCGCCCTGCTGATCATGCTGACGAAATTCCCGGCATTGCAGAGTGATAATCACAGTGACGCCAAACAAGGATCGTTCTCCGCATCGCTTTCTCGCCTAGCGCGTATTCGCCACTGGCGCTGGGCAGTATTAGCGCAATTCTGCTACGTTGGCGCACAAACGGCCTGCTGGAGCTATTTGATTCGCTACGCTGTAGAAGAAATTCTAGGTATGACTGCAGGCTTTGCCGCTAACTATTTAACCGGAACCATGGTGTGCTTCTTTATTGGTCGTTTCACCGGTACCTGGCTCATCAGTCGCTTCGCACCACACAAAGTCCTGGCCGCCTACGCATTAATCGCTATGGCACTGTGCCTGATCTCAGCCTTCGCTGGCGGTCATGTGGGCTTAATAGCCCTGACTTTATGCAGCGCCTTTATGTCGATTCAGTACCCAACAATCTTCTCGCTGGGCATTAAGAATCTCGGCCAGGACACCAAATACGGTTCGTCCTTCATCGTTATGACCATTATTGGCGGCGGTATTGTCACTCCGGTCATGGGTTTTGTCAGTGACGCGGCGGGCAACATCCCCACTGCTGAACTGATCCCCACACTCTGCTTCGCGGTCATCTTTATCTTTGCCCGTTTCCGCTCTCAAACGGCAACTAACTGAACATATTTTCCGAATAAAGTGAGGAATCTGTAATGAAAAAAATCAGCTTACCGAAAATTGGTATCCGCCCGGTTATTGACGGTCGTCGCATGGGTGTTCGTGAGTCGCTTGAAGAACAAACAATGAATATGGCGAAAGCTACGGCCGCACTGCTGACCGAGAAACTGCGCCATGCCTGCGGAGCTGCCGTCGAGTGTGTCATTTCCGATACCTGTATCGCGGGTATGGCTGAAGCCGCTGCTTGCGAAGAAAAATTCAGCAGCCAGAATGTAGGCCTCACCATTACGGTAACGCCTTGCTGGTGCTATGGCAGTGAAACCATCGACATGGATCCAACCCGCCCGAAAGCCATTTGGGGCTTTAACGGCACTGAACGTCCCGGCGCTGTTTACCTGGCAGCGGCTCTGGCAGCTCACAGCCAGAAAGGCATCCCGGCATTCTCCATTTACGGTCATGACGTTCAGGATGCCGATGACACATCGATTCCTGCCGATGTTGAAGAAAAACTGCTGCGCTTTGCCCGCGCCGGTTTGGCCGTCGCCAGCATGAAAGGTAAAAGCTATCTGTCGCTGGGCGGCGTTTCGATGGGTATCGCCGGTTCTATTGTTGATCACAACTTCTTTGAATCCTGGCTGGGAATGAAAGTCCAGGCGGTGGATATGACCGAACTGCGTCGCCGTATCGATCAGAAGATTTACGACGAAGCCGAACTGGAAATGGCACTGACCTGGGCTGATAAAAACTTCCGCTATGGCGAAGATGAAAATAACAAACAGTATCAACGCAATGCCGAGCAAAGCCGCGCAGTTCTGCGCGAAAGTTTACTGATGGCGATGTGTATCCGCGACATGATGCAAGGCAACAGCAAACTGGCCGATATTGGTCGCGTGGAAGAATCACTTGGCTACAACGCCATCGCTGCGGGCTTCCAGGGGCAACGTCACTGGACCGATCAATATCCCAATGGTGACACCGCCGAAGCGATCCTCAACAGTTCATTTGACTGGAATGGCGTGCGCGAACCCTTTGTCGTGGCGACCGAAAACGACAGTCTTAACGGCGTGGCAATGCTAATGGGTCACCAGCTCACCGGCACCGCTCAGGTATTTGCCGATGTGCGTACCTACTGGTCACCAGAAGCAATTGAGCGTGTAACGGGGCATAAACTCGATGGACTGGCAGAACACGGCATCATCCATTTGATCAACTCAGGTTCTGCTGCGCTGGACGGTTCCTGTAAACAACGCGACAGCGAAGGTAACCCGACGATGAAGCCACACTGGGAAATCTCTCAGCAAGAGGCTGACGCTTGCCTCGCCGCTACCGAATGGTGCCCGGCGATCCACGAATACTTCCGTGGCGGCGGTTACTCTTCCCGCTTCCTTACCGAAGGCGGCGTCCCGTTCACCATGACTCGTGTCAACATCATCAAAGGCCTGGGATCGGTACTGCAAATCGCGGAAGGCTGGAGCGTGGAATTGCCGAAGGATGTGCATGACATCCTCAACAAACGCACCAACTCAACCTGGCCAACCACCTGGTTTGCACCGCGCCTCACCGGTAAAGGGCCGTTTACGGATGTGTACTCGGTAATGGCGAACTGGGGCGCTAACCATGGGGTTCTGACCATCGGCCACGTTGGCGCAGACTTTATCACTCTCGCCTCCATGCTGCGTATCCCGGTATGTATGCACAACGTTGAAGAGACCAAAGTGTATCGTCCTTCTGCCTGGGCTGCGCACGGCATGGATATTGAAGGCCAGGATTACCGCGCTTGCCAGAACTACGGTCCGTTGTACAAGCGTTAATACATTACTCCCTGATGTGATGCCCGGTCGCTCCGGCTACCGGGCCTGAACAAGCAAGAGTGGTTAGCCGGATAAGCAATGTTATCCGGCTATATTGCAGGAGCGATTATGAAACAAGAAGTTATCCTGGTACTCGACTGTGGCGCGACCAATGTCAGGGCCATCGCGGTTAATCGGCAGGGAAAAATTGTTGCCCGCGCCTCAACGCCTAATGCCAGCGATATCGCGATGGAAAACAACACCTGGCACCAGTGGTCTTTAGACGCCATTTTGCAACGCTTTGCTGATTGCTGTCGGCAAATCAATAGTGAACTGACTGAATGCCACATCCGCGGTATCGCCGTCACCACCTTTGGTGTGGATGGCGCTCTGGTAGATAAGCAAGGCAATCTGCTCTATCCGATCATTAGCTGGAAATGTCCGCGAACAGCAGCGGTTATGGACAATATTGAACAGTTGATCTCCGCACAGCGGTTGCAGGCTATTTCTGGCGTCGGAGCCTTTAGTTTCAATACGTTATATAAGTTGGTGTGGTTGAAAGAAAATCATCCACAACTGCTGGAACGCGCGCACGCCTGGCTCTTTATTTCGTCGCTGATTAACCACCGTTTAACCGGCGAATTCACTACTGATATCACGATGGCCGGAACCAGCCAGATGCTGGATATCCAGCAACGCGATTTCAGTCCGCAAATTTTACAAGCCACCGGTATTCCACGCCGACTCTTCCCTCGTCTGGTGGAAGCGGGTGAACAGATTGGTACGCTACAGAACAGCGCCGCAGCAATGCTCGGCTTACCCGTTGGCATACCGGTGATTTCCGCAGGTCACGATACCCAGTTCGCCCTTTTTGGCGCTGGTGCCGACCAAAATGAACCCGTGCTCTCTTCCGGTACATGGGAAATTTTAATGGTCCGTAGCGCCCAGGTTGATACTTCGCTGTTAAGTCAGTACGCCGATTCTACCTGCGAACTGGATAGCCAGGCAGGGTTGTATAACCCAGGTATGCAATGGCTGGCATCCGGCGTGCTGGAATGGGTGAGAAAACTGTTCTGGACGGCTGAAACACCCTGGCAAATGTTGATTGAAGAAGCTCGTCTGATCGCACCTGGCGCGGATGGTGTGAAAATGCAGTGTGATTTATTGTCGTGTCAGAACGCTGGCTGGCAAGGAGTGACGCTTAATACCACGCGGGGGCATTTCTATCGCGCGGCGCTGGAAGGGTTAACTGCGCAATTACAGCGCAATCTACAGATGCTGGAAAAAATCGGGCACTTTAAAGCCTCTGAATTATTGTTAGTCGGTGGAGGAAGTCGCAACACATTGTGGAATCAGATTAAAGCCAATATGCTTGATATTCCGGTAAAAGTTCTCGACGATGCCGAAACGACCGTCGCAGGAGCTGCGCTGTTCGGTTGGTATGGCGTAGGGGAATTTAACAGCCCGGAAGAAGCCCGTGCACAGATTCATTATCAGTACCGTTATTTCTACCCGCAAACTGAACCTGAATTTATAGAGGAAGTGTGAAATGCTGAAAACAATTTCGCCGTTAATTTCTCCCGAACTATTGAAAGTGCTGGCAGAGATGGGACATGGAGATGAAATTATTTTTTCCGATGCTCACTTTCCCGCCCATTCGATGGGACCGCAGGTGATCCGCGCTGATGGCCTGTTGGTGAGCGACTTGCTCCAAGCGATTATCCCATTATTTGAGCTGGACAGTTATGCCCCGCCGCTGGTGATGATGGCAGCGGTAGAAGGTGACACTCTCGATCCTGAAGTAGAACGACGTTACCGTAATGCGCTTTCACTACAAGCCCCGTGTCCTGACATCATCCGCATCAATCGTTTTGCGTTTTATGAACGGGCGCAAAAAGCCTTTGCGATCGTTATCACAGGCGAACGAGCGAAGTACGGGAATATTCTTTTAAAAAAAGGGGTAACACCGTAATCTCATATCGGTACGCCCGCATGACGCGGGCGGTTATCGAATGATGGGGTGAAAAATATGAAAGCGGCACGCCAGCAAGCGATAGTCGACCTGCTGCTGAACCATACCAGCCTGACCACGGAAGCTCTCTCTGAACAGCTAAAGGTCAGTAAAGAAACCATTCGTCGCGATCTCAATGAATTACAGACGCAGGGTAAAATTCTGCGCAATCATGGACGCGCTAAATATATCCACCGTCAAAATCAAGACAGTGGCGATCCCTTTCACATCAGGCTGAAAAGCCATTATGCGCATAAAGCAGATATCGCGCGCGAGGCGCTCGCGTGGATTGAAGAAGGGATGGTGATAGCCTTAGACGCCAGTTCAACTTGCTGGTATCTGGCACGCCAGTTGCCTGACATCAACATTCAGGTCTTCACCAATAGCCATCCGATTTGCCATGAACTCGGTAAACGCGAACGCATTCAACTGATCAGTTCCGGCGGCACACTTGAGCGCAAATATGGCTGTTACGTCAATCCCTCGCTGATTTCCCAACTTAAATCGCTGGAAATCGATCTGTTTATTTTTTCTTGTGAAGGGATCGATAGCAGCGGCGCACTGTGGGACTCCAATGCGATCAACGCTGATTACAAATCGATGCTATTAAAACGTGCCGCGCAATCGTTGTTATTGATTGATAAAAGTAAATTTAATCGTTCAGGGGAAGCCCGCATCGGGCATCTGGATGAGGTAACGCACATTATTTCTGATGAGCGCCAGGTTGCAACTTCTTTGGTAACAGCCTGACGGAAAGGGTAGCAGGCCGAAGACGACGCCCCGGCCTTGCCTGTTATCGCTCGTCGCGACGACCACCCACCGCAGCCCAGATGCGGCGGACGTGCACCGTCACTTCTTCGCGATCGTGATACAACTGCCGCGCCTGAATCTGAGCATTTATGCCATGTTCATCAAGCTGTGCCTGAATATACGCCAGATTGTGTGATACTTCTTCGTAGCGTTTTTTCATCGGCAGTTTGAGATTGAAAATGGTTTCACGGCACCAGCCATTAACCAGCCACTGCGCCATCAATGCCGCAACTTTAGCCGGTTTTTCAACCATATCGCATACCATCCAGGAGATATTGCTGCGTGTCGGACGGAATTTGAAACCGTCTTCCCGCAGCCACGTCACCTGCCCGGTATCCATCAGACTTTGCGCCATCGGGCCGTTGTCGACGGAATAAACCCACATGTTGCGCTTCACCAGTTGGTAGGTCCAGCCGCCAGGGCAAGCGCCTAAATCCACCGCCCACATCCCGTTCGCCAGGCGTTCATCCCACTCATCCGCAGGAATAAACACATGAAATGCCTCTTCCAGTTTGAGCGTGGAACGACTCGGCGCCTCTGCCGGAAATTTCAGGCGCGGAATGCCCATATAGAACGGCGAATTATTGTTGCTGTATGAGTAACCGGTATAGCAGCAGCCTGGTGCAATAAAGAATACATGCACAACCGGACGCTTCGGCGTTTCATAGTTCGCCAGCACCCCGGCATCGCGCAAGGCAGCGCGTAGCGGCACGGTGAATTTACGGCAGAATTTCAGCAACTCTTTGCTTTCGTTGGTATCGGCAACTTCAACACGCAGTTCACCGCCCTTCTCTACTACGCCCTGCAACATGTCGACAATGGGGGTAATACGATCTTCTGGCGGCAAATGCTGCAAGAGTTCCCCCACCACAAACCACTGGCGGGCAAAAATTAATGAACTGAACGGCAGCTCACGGATTAACTTATCGCCATCATCAGGTTGATAACATTCATAAATGACATAACCCGCATTCTCTTTCACGCGGGCAAAACCGAAAATTTCCCGCTGGCCGGCTTTATCGGTAATTTCTGCGGCGCACTCTTTTTCAAAGCCCGGACGGCACAGCAATACAACCTTATTCATGACTTACGCCCTTGCACTTTAAACGGATAGCACCAACTAACATTAACGCCCAGCCCGCGAGGAAGCTCACGCCGCCAACCGGTGTGACAAATGCCCACAAACGCAGATGGGACAGCGCCAGGCAATAAAGGCTGCCGCTGAACAACACCGTGCCTAACGCGAGGAAAACGCTACTCCAGTAAAACCAGATACTGATGCGACGCTGCATTGCCACCGCCAGACCTAAGATCGCCAGCGTATGAAACGCCTGGTATTCGAGGCCGGTCTGGATCCAGCCCATCTCAACGGCCCCCATGGTTTTACTTAACACATGCGCGCCAAAAGCGCCCAGAGCCACAAAAATGAAGCCGCTAATGGCGGCGAAAATCAGCATAAAACGGCTGGTCATGGTCGTACCCTACGTAAATTATTGTTCATAACGAAAGCGGAATTTTTCTTGTTCAGCAGCGGCTTTCGCCAGGATCCATTGGCGAAAGGCGGCTATTTTACCCAGTTCTGCCTGGCTGTCATGACAAACCAGATAAAAAGCGTTTTTACTGACCAGAACATCATTAAACGGGCAAACAAGACGTCCGGCCTCGATTTCAGATTGCGCCATCACGTTATTTGCCAGCGCCACTCCCTGCCCGTGAATAGCCGCTTGCAGCACCATGGCGCTATGACTAAAAATTGGCCCTTGCTGAACGTTGATATGATTTAACCCCAACTGTCGGGTATATGTCTGCCAGTCACGGCGTGACGCATCATGTAATAACGTATGTTTAGCCAGATCTTCCGGGGTCTTCAAGGGTTTTTCGCCTGTCAGCAGTAGCGGCGAACACACCGGCAATAAATATTCGGCGTACAGTTTTTCCACCCGTAGCCCCGGCCAGTTGCCCCGACCATAAAATATCGCCACATCAACATCATCCGCCAGCTTATCTTCCTGACGATCAACCGCCTGGATTCGAACGTCAATTCCCGGATAAGCTGAATTAAAGCTGGAAAGTCGCGGAACCAACCAATGAATGGCGAAACTGGGGAGTAAACTGACCGTCAACGCCCCCTTGGCGCTACGGGCCTGGAGTTTACGCGTCGCTTCGGTTAATTGCGAAAATATCTCTTTGATATCGAGGAAATAGCTTTGCCCTTCCTCGGTCAGCAGGAGTGAACGATTACGGCGGCGGAACAGTTTTAGCCCCAAAAAATCCTCAAGAGACTTGATTTGATGACTTACTGCGGCCTGGGTCACGAAAAGCTCTTCTGCTGCGCGAGTGAAACTTAAATGGCGTGCTGCGGCATCAAAAACTCGTAAGGCATTTAGCGGTGGTAATCGTTTAGACATGGCTTTTAAACTTTGATGTTAAATTAATTTAACAATTAGATCACACTGTGTAACCTATTAGTTTTTTTAATCTGAGCCATTATAAATTGTCCGTTGAGCTTCTACCAGCAAATACCTATAGTGGCGGCACTTCCTGAGCCGGAACGAAAAGTTTTATCGGAATGCGTGTTCTGGTGAACTTTTGGCTTACGGTTGTGATGTTGTGTTGTTGTGTTTGCAATTGGTCTGCGATTCAGACCATGGTAGCAAAGCTACCTTTTTTCACTTCCTGTACATTTACCCTGTCTGTCCATAGTGATTAATGTAGCACCGCCTAATTGCGGTGCTTTTTTTTACCTTGCGATCGCGAATTACTGATCCAGTTCGACCATCTCTTTCACGTCAGTACGGTTGATCTGCTGTTTGTTGCCATTAGCGTCTTTATACGAAATCATACCGGTATCGTTATCAGTCTGTGGTTTGCCGTCAGAGACGATGGTACGTCCGTCATTGGTGTGCATCACATAGTTCGAACCGGAACAGGCGCTCAGGGCAAAAGTCAGCATACAGGCAGAAATAATTGCGGCAGTCTTTTTCATCATCTTCTCCTTAAAGCGATTAATAAATCTTAATAGTATTGATTAACAGGCTAAAATTAACGCCTAACACTATTCAGCATATGTTACTTACGCGGCTTCGCCAGGATATCCAGATAATTCTGATGGTTAGCACTCTCCTTGTATCAAAGTGAATTTTGCGTCACGATCGGTGCATCAAGCCGAGGAGTACCATGAACGTTTTTAATCCCGCGCAGTTTCGCGCCCAGTTTCCCGCACTACAGGATGCGGGCGTCTATCTCGATAGCGCCGCGACCGCGCTTAAACCTGAAGCCGTGGTTGAAGCCACTCGACAGTTTTACAGCCTGAGCGCCGGAAACGTCCATCGCAGCCAGTTTGCCGAAGCCCAACGCCTGACCGCGCGTTATGAAGCTGCACGAGAGAAAGTGGCGCAATTACTGAATGCACCGGATGATAAAACTATCGTCTGGACGCGCGGCACCACTGAATCCATCAACATGGTGGCACAATGCTATGCGCGTCCGCGTCTGCAACCGGGCGATGAGATTATTGTCAGCGTGGCAGAACACCACGCTAACCTCGTCCCCTGGCTGATGGTCGCCCAACAAACTGGAGCCAAAGTGGTGAAATTGCCGCTTAATGCGCAGCGACTGCCGGATGTCGATTTGTTGCCAGAACTGATTACTCCCCGTAGTCGGATTCTGGCGTTGGGTCAGATGTCGAACGTTACTGGCGGTTGCCCGGATCTGGCGCGAGCGATTACCTTTGCTCATTCAGCCGGGATGGTGGTGATGGTTGATGGTGCTCAGGGGGCGGTGCATTTCCCCGCAGATGTTCAGCAACTAGATATCGATTTCTATGCTTTCTCTGGTCACAAACTGTATGGCCCGACGGGTATCGGCGTGCTGTATGGCAAATCAGAACTGCTGGAAGCGATGTCGCCCTGGCTGGGTGGCGGCAAAATGATTCACGAAGTGAGTTTTGACGGCTTCACGACTCAATCTGCGCCGTGGAAACTGGAAGCAGGAACGCCAAATGTGGCTGGTGTCATAGGATTAAGCGCGGCGCTGGAATGGCTGGCAGATTACGATATCAACCAGGCAGAAAGTTGGAGTCGCAGCCTGGCGACGCTGGCGGAAGATGCGCTGGCAAAACGTCCTGGCTTCCGCTCATTCCGCTGCCAGGATTCCAGCCTGCTGGCCTTTGATTTTGCTGGCGTTCATCACAGCGATATGGTGACGCTGCTGGCGGAGTACGGTATTGCCCTGCGGGCCGGGCAACATTGCGCTCAGCCGCTACTGGCAGAATTAGGCGTAACCGGCACACTGCGCGCCTCTTTTGCGCCATATAATACAAAGAGTGATGTGGATGCGCTGGTGAATGCCGTTGACCGCGCGCTGGAATTATTGGTGGATTAATGACGAACCCGCAATTCGCCGGACATCCGTTCGGCACAACCGTAACCGCAGAAACGTTACGCAATACCTTCGCACCGTTGTCGCAATGGGAAGATAAATATCGCCAGTTGATCATGCTGGGGAAACAGCTTCCGGCTTTGCCAGACGAGTTAAAAGCGCAGGCTAAAGAGATTGCCGGATGCGAAAACCGCGTCTGGCTGGGATATACCGTGACTGAAAACGGTAAAATGCACTTCTTTGGCGATAGCGAAGGGCGCATTGTGCGCGGCCTGCTGGCGGTGCTGTTGACTGCCGTTGAGGGGAAAACCGCCGCCGAATTGCAGGCACAGTCGCCGCTGGCATTGTTTGATGAGCTGGGATTGCGTGCGCAACTTAGCGCCTCACGCAGCCAGGGGTTAAATGCGTTAAGCGAGGCGATTATCGCTGCGACGAAGCAGGTTTAAGCATAGAACCGGGTCGGATAAGACGTTCGCGTCTCATCCGACCTGATTGTTTAACCCTGACGCGCCGCTTTCGCCATCATCTTCTTCAGCGCATGAGAAACCGCAACAAACCCAAAGGTGGCGGTCACCATCGTTGCCGCGCCAAATCCAGATGCACAATCCATCCGCTTCGGCCCTTCTGCCGTGGCTTTCATCGCACACACAGTACCGTCTGACTGCGGGTACACCAGCGCTTCAGTAGAAAACACGCAATCGACGCCGAGCTTACCTTTACTGTTTTTCACTACGCCAAAATCGCTTTTCAGGCGCTCGCGCAACTTCGCCGCCAGCGGATCCTGAATCGTTTTCGCCAGATCGGTAACCTGAATCTGCGTCGGGTCAATCTGCCCACCCGCGCCACCGGTCGTGACCAGCGGGATTTTATTGCGCCGACAATAAGCAATCAGCGCCGCTTTGGGCCGTACACTATCAATGGCATCAATCACGTACGAATAACCCACGCTCATATACTGCGCTACGTTATCCGGCGTCACGAAATCATCCACCACCGTTACACGGCACTCCGGGTTAATCTGGCGAATACGCTCCGCCATGACTTCCGCTTTTGCCAGCCCGACGTTATCGCGCAGAGCGTGAATTTGCCGATTGGTATTGGTGACGCACACATCATCCATATCGATAAGCGTGATTGCGCCAATCCCCGTGCGCGCCAGCGCTTCCGCCGCCCAGGAACCGACACCACCGATACCAACCACACAAATATGCGCGTCAGCAAACAGTTGCAACGCTTTTTCACCATACAGACGCGCTGTGCCACCAAAACGCTGACGCCATGCATCACTAATTACCACAGACATAGCACCTCAGAATTAAAAAGGGTGAGGTTATCCCTCACCCTGTCGTATCCGTAAAAACGGTATACAGAATAACACATCAGCCGCTAAAGACGTTACCTGCGCCCGGGGCGGTTTTCAGCACCCAGACACGTCCATAGTGGTTGTACCAACCTGCGCGGTGTCCGGCTTCCGGCCCGATCCCTTGATAGATATCGAAGTGTTGGCCTTTGATTGCACCACCGACATCCAGCGCCACCATCAGACGCAGTTCGTACTGACCATTAAATTTGCCGTTATTATCCAGCAACGGCACTTCTGCCAGCAAGGTAGTACCTGGCGGAATAATGGAACGATCAGAGGCAACTGACGCGCGACCAACCAGCGGCACCGCACTTGCCCCTTTCACCGGTGCAAAAGATTGCGGTTTAAAGAAGACGAAAGACGGGTTCTGTTCCAGCAGCTCGCGAACCTCGGCTTCACTGTGTGTTTCGCCCCAGTGACGAATCGCCTGCATCGACATATCTTCTTTTTTCACTTCGCCACGGTCGATCAGCACCTTACCAATGCTGCGATAGGCATGACCGTTTTTCCCTGCATAGCTGAAAAAGTTAAGCGGACTGCCATCACCAAAGTCGATATACCCACTACCCTGCACATCCATAATGAAGTTATCCATCAGGGAGTTACTGTAAGCGAGAATATATTTATCACTCAATGCCCCCGCGTAGATCTCCGCACGAGACGGCAGACGACCACGTTTTGGCGGCATACGGTAAATAGGATACTGGAACTCGCCCTGGCGGGTATGGCGCGCCTGAATTACCGGCGTGTAATAGCCTGTAAACTGCACGTTACCATAGTTGTCGGCACCTTCCATCTGCCAGGCATCAATGCCGAACTGGCGCATATTGCGGGTATCACCGCCTGCGCGCAGCCACTCTTGCACCGCGTTATAAACATTACTCTGGTTGCCATACAGACGCGGTGACGAATTACGGATATGGTTAATTTGCTCGGCAAAATCACCGGCGTTAATCGGCGCGCCAACGGCATCTGGCTGGTTCACCAGAGAGAAAGGCTGGGTAAATTTCCCGTCTTTATATTGCTGTCCGCGATCGGTTGGTTTGGAAGAGCAGGCGGCAAGCATTGCCACAACCGTGCCCATAAGAAGGTACTTTACCCAACGTCCTTTCATTGTTCTCTTCTTCAGGTTAAAAAATAAGGCGCAACGAAGATAACAAACCGCCGCGTTTAATGAAATGAGCAGCCTCTCCCTGACGCAAATTTTGCACAAAAAATAGGCTTTAGTGATTTGTTTTTGTTCAAAATCATGCCAGATCCGTGATCGGGGTAAAAAAAAGGTTGCATGAAAACGCGAGCGGAGTATAGTGCGCATCCACGGAGGCGGGGTGGAGCAGCCTGGTAGCTCGTCGGGCTCATAACCCGAAGGTCGTCGGTTCAAATCCGGCCCCCGCAACCAATTAAAATTTGATGAAGTAAAGCAGTACGGTGACGCGGGGTGGAGCAGCCTGGTAGCTCGTCGGGCTCATAACCCGAAGGTCGTCGGTTCAAATCCGGCCCCCGCAACCAATCAAATTTGATGAAGTAAAAGCAATACGGTGACGCGGGGTGGAGCAGCCTGGTAGCTCGTCGGGCTCATAACCCGAAGGTCGTCGGTTCAAATCCGGCCCCCGCAACCAATTATTGAACACCCTAACGGGTGTTTTTTTGTTTCTACTCTCCCATAAAAAAAGCGCCATTCAGCGCCTTTTTATCATCCCCTTCTCGCCAGCGTTGCCCCATCGGCAAAATACGCTTTAATCCCCGCAAGAATAGACTCCGCAACTTCCTGCTGGAAAGTCGCCGTTTTCAGTTTACGCTCTTCCTCAACGTTACTGATAAACGCCGTTTCGACCAGAATGGAGGGAATATCTGGTGCCTTTAGTACGGCAAACCCGGCCTGTTCAACTTGATTTTTATGCAGCTTGTTGATTTTACCGAGCTTATTCAGCACTGCTTTACCAAACTTAAGGCTGTCAGCAATGGTCAGCGACTGCACCATATCGAACATGGTGTGGTCGACATAGCGGTCACCGCTTTTGCTCACGCCACCAATCAAGTCCGAGGCGTTCTGGGTTTGTGCCAGATATTTTGCCGCAGTACTGGTTGCACCTTTGGTTGAGAGCGCAAACACCGAGGAACCGCTCGGCTGGCGACTGGTAAAGGCGTCGGCATGGATAGAGACAAACAGGTCAGCACGCTGTTTCTGGGCTTTTGCTACGCGCACTTGCAACGGAATGAAGATGTCTTCATTGCGCGTCATGTACACCTTCATATTGCCCTCTTTCTCGATCAGAGAGCGCAAACGGCGAGCTATTTGCAATACCACATCTTTTTCGCGCGTTTTGTATTTCCCCACCGCACCGGAGTCTTCGCCACCGTGGCCAGGGTCAAGCATAATGACAATCGGACGATCGCGCCCTGCTTTACCTGGTTGTGGACCACTTTGCGCTGGCGGCACCTGCTTTTCGAGGTCGCCTTTGTTGTAATCCTCCAGCAGCGCCAGCAGCGGGTCCTGCATATCCTGTGCATTGGCCGGATAGAGGTCCATCACCAGACGCTCTTTAAACCCGGCGACCGGCGCAAGGGCAAACAGCTGCGGTTTTACGTTTTGCTTTAATTCAAAAACCATCCGTACGGTTTGCGGGTCAAATTGCCCGACGCGCGCCGACTTGATGAACGGGTCGTCTGCACGAATTTGTGCCGCCATCCCCTTGAGTACCGAGTTCAGGTTTACATCTTCGATATCCACCACCACGCGTTCAGGGTTACTCAACGCGAACTGCTTATATTTCAGCTGACGATTTGATTCTACCGTCACGCGGGTGTAGCTGGACGCAGGCCAGACGCGCACCGCCACGACCTGGCTAACCGCAGCCAGGCTGACCTGACTTACGCTCAATAGCCACATAGCGCCCGCGCCTTGCAGTAAACGACGACGGCTGATTGCAGTGTTGGATCCTGACATGCCTCTCCCGAGCAAAAGAAATCTAAGCTGTGTAACAAGTAAACGACTAATTTGACCGGAAACTTTAGCGAAAGACGCATAATCTGTCATCTAATAAACGGTAAACATTCTTTTTATATTCACGGCATTACTGATAAAAAAGTCGCTCTCGCATAAAATTTACACTTGCACCCTGCGAAAAAACAGAATAAAAATACAATAATTTCGAATAATCATGCAAAGGGGTGTGCCGTGGTAAAGGAACGTAAAACCGAGCTGGTCGAGGGATTCCGCCATTCGGTTCCCTATATCAATACCCACCGGGGAAAAACGTTTGTCATCATGCTCGGCGGTGAAGCCATTGAGCATGAGAATTTCTCCAGTATCGTTAATGATATCGGGTTGTTGCACAGCCTCGGCATCCGTCTGGTGGTGGTCTATGGCGCACGTCCGCAGATCGACGCAAATCTGGCTGCGCATCACCACGAACCGCTGTATCACAAGAATATACGTGTGACCGACGCCAAAACACTGGAACTGGTGAAGCAGGCTGCGGGAACATTGCAACTGGATATTACTGCTCGCCTGTCGATGAGTCTCAATAACACGCCGCTGCAGGGCGCGCATATCAACGTCGTCAGTGGCAATTTTATTATTGCCCAGCCGCTGGGCGTCGATGACGGCGTGGATTACTGCCATAGCGGGCGTATCCGGCGGATTGATGAAGACGCGATCCGTCGTCAACTGGACAGCGGTGCAATAGTGCTAATGGGGCCGGTCGCTGTTTCAGTCACTGGCGAGAGCTTTAATCTGACCTCGGAAGAGATTGCCACTCAACTGGCCATCAAACTGAAAGCTGAGAAGATGATTGGTTTTTGCTCTTCACAGGGCGTCACTAATGACGACGGTGATATTGTCTCAGAACTTTTCCCTAACGAAGCGCAAGCGCGGGTAGAAGCCCAGGAAGAGAAAGGCGATTACAACTCCGGTACGGTGCGCTTTTTGCGTGGCGCAGTGAAAGCCTGCCGCAGCGGCGTGCGTCGCTGTCATTTAATCAGTTATCAGGAAGATGGCGCGCTGTTGCAAGAGTTGTTCTCACGCGACGGTATCGGTACGCAGATTGTGATGGAAAGCGCCGAGCAGATTCGTCGCGCAACAATCAACGATATTGGCGGTATTCTGGAGTTGATTCGCCCGCTGGAGCAGCAAGGTATTCTGGTGCGCCGTTCTCGCGAGCAGCTGGAGATGGAAATCGACAAATTCACCATTATTCAGCTCGATAACACGACTATTGCCTGCGCCGCGCTCTATCCGTTCCCGGAAGAGAAGATTGGGGAAATGGCCTGTGTGGCAGTTCACCCGGATTACCGCAGTTCATCACGGGGCGAGGTTCTGCTGGAACGCATTGCCGCTCAGGCGAAGCAGAGCGGCTTAAGCAAATTGTTTGTGCTGACCACGCGCAGTATTCACTGGTTCCAGGAACGTGGATTTACCCCGGTGGATATTGATTTACTGCCCGAGAGCAAAAAGCAGTTGTACAACTACCAGCGTAAATCCAAAGTGTTGATGGCGGATTTAGGGTAAGCGATGAAAATCGCCGGATGCGGCAGGCGTAACACTCGTGCGTCGCATCCGGCAATTACGTTTATCCCCGCGAACTAAACAACGCCGCCAGACCACTGCGCCGCTCAGTACGAGTGGCGATTGCCGCACTTAATATACGCTCATCGGCATACAGCGACAGACGGCGACGCGCGCGGGTCACCGCGGTGTATACCAGCTCTCGCGTTACTATCGGCGTGCGTTGGCTCGGTAAAATCAACGCCGCATGGTCGAACTCCGATCCCTGCGATTTATGTACCGTCATCGCCCACGTAGTTTCGTGCTCTGGCAAGCGACTCGGTTGCACAGACTTAATATTGCCGTCCGGCATCGCAAACCAGACGCGCGTCCCCTGCCCGCGATCCAGCGCAATACCGATATCGCCATTAAACAACCCAAGCGCACTGTCATTACGGGCAATCATCACCGGTCGACCTTCGTACCAACGAGAGTGCGAATGACGATGAATTTTGCGCTTCTGTTGCATAAACTGCTCAATTCGCTCATTCAGTCCAGCCACGCCAAATGGCCCTTCCCGCAGGGCGCACAAAAGTTGGTACTCATTGAACGCCTGAATGATTAAATCCGGCTCGGCACGCGCTTGCAGCAGATCCAGATAACGTCCATAACCCGCAAGAGCTTCCTCAAGCATCGCAATATAATCTTCGCCGCTCTGTAAAAGCCGTTTTTCAATATCAGTAAAATCCTGCTGAAAAACGGTTTTCACTGCCGTTTTATCACCACGGTTGATCGCCGCAGCTAACTGACCAATGCCAGAATCGCTGCCGAAACGATAGCTTTTTTGCAGCAGGCAGAGACTGTCGCGCAAAGATGCCGCTTCTGTGCCGGTTCCTGCCGGAACGTGAGTTCCCGTCAGGCGGCTTAGCTGCCCGGCACGCTCGGCGGTAAAGCCGGCATTGGCATAAGCGCAGATATCGCCCAGCACAGCCCCAGCCTCAACCGAGGCCAGTTGATCACGATCGCCGAGAAAGATCACTCGCGCATGATCGGGCAAGGCGTCGATCAGTCTCGACATCATAGGCAGATCGATCATTGACGCTTCATCTACCACCAGCACATCAAGATGCAGCGGGTTACCGGCATGATGACGTAAACGCTGGCTACCCGGCTGCGCGCCCAGCAATCGGTGCAAAGTGCTGGCATCTTCCGGAATGCGTTTCTTTTGTTCATCGGTCAGCGGTAACTGTCGCAAAGCCTTGCCGAGAGATTCGGTTAAGCGCGCGGCAGCTTTACCCGTTGGTGCAGCCAGACGGATACGGCAGCGTTCGCCGTCGGCCATTTGAATTAACGCTGCCAGCAACTTCGCCACGGTGGTCGTTTTACCGGTGCCTGGGCCGCCGGAAATCACCGAGATCCGCCGCGTCAGCGCCACTGCTGCCGCCACTTTTTGCCAGTTAATTTCATCGCTTACTGGAAAAAGTTTGTCCAGGGTTTGCGCCAGTAGAGCTTCATCAACCTCAATGGCATGATTCACCTCATTGAAGAAGCGCGCTACCGTCCGCTCGTTACACCACATGCGATTCAAATAAAGACGATCGCCACAGAGGATCATCGGCGTGGGTTCATCTCCCCTGCTGACCGCTTGAGAAGCCAGCAAGCATTCTTCCCAATTTTGTAGCTCACCGATTTCACTGACACAGGTCGCCAACAGCGGATGCGACGCCTCGTTATTTTCCAGTCGTGAAAGCGGCAAACAGACGTGTCCCTCTCCGGCATCATGACTTAACAGTGCCGCCGCGAGGGTGACGGCAGGATGTTCATCTCCCGCCACGGTCAGGGCAAATTGCACATCCAGCGGGCGTAGCTGTTTGTGCTCCACAGCTTCCAGTAATTGCTTTTGCAATTTCATTACGCCTCCTCCAGGGTCATACCGGCAAACATCTCATCCATCAGGGCAATCAACCCGGCGTTGGGTCGGGTTGTGTAAATCCCTTGTTGCGGATGTTCTTTATCAACGCCACGCAGGAACAGATAGATAACGCCGCCAAAGTGACGATCATAGTCGTAATCAGCAATGCGATGGCGCAGATAACGATGCAGCGCCAGGGTATAAAGCTGATATTGCAGATCATAGCGGTGTGCCTGCATCGCTGCTGCCATAGCCTGTTGGGTGTAAGCCGAACTGTCTTCACCCAGCCAGTTGGATTTATAGTCGAGCAGGTAATAACGCCCTTCGTGGCGGAATACCAGGTCGATAAAGCCTTTTAACATGCCGCGTACCTGCATGAACTCCAGCGGCGGGCAGCCAGCGGATAGCGGGTCAAACTGGCGAATTAGTGCATCAAGCTGGCTGGCGATGAGCGGTTCGCTAATCGGCAGGTAAAACTCCATCTCCACCTGTTTATCGCGGTCGGAAAGCTGACTCAGGCTAACACCCGTTTCATTGAGAGGTGCCTGGAGGACAGCCGTGATCCACTCGGTCAACACCGGTTCCCACTGCGATTCAAAGCCGCCGAGTTCCAGTTTTTCCTGTACCCAGTTCGGGTCAACCGGCTGGGTAAAATCGAGGTCTTCAAACAAACTGTGCAAGAATGTCCCCGGTGACGCACCGCGCGGGAACTGATGCGGTGTTAACGTCGGTTCTTCAACGACGCTGACCACGCCTGCGGCATCAACATCCAGCCGTGGCATCAGATCCTGAGCGATACCGTGACCACGCTGCTGCAAGCCGGAGTAGCTGGTGACACGCCAGTTATCGCCGGGCAATCGTTGTAGTGTCCTCGCATTCAGTTCTGCAGTTAAAGCATCATTAACCTGCCAGGGCTGGTTATCACCAGTTTGTGCCGTTTGCCAGGCAATATCATCATCGCATAACGCTTCAATACAGGTGCGAAGCCCTGCCGCATCTTGCGGTTCCCCTTTTTGCAGCAAACGCCCGAGCGCACTTTGGTGGACGTCGGTGTCACCTTTTTTATCGCCACGACGGCGCACCAGCGGTGCAACGCCGAGACTGCAATGCCAAACCGAACGCGTCAGCGCCACGTAAAGCAAACGCAGATCTTCCGCCAGACGTTCGACCTCCGCGAGGTCGACGCTTTCTGGCGCAGCATTAAGATCCAAAACTGCCTCAAACGAGTGGCGATCGTGATAAAACGCCTGATCCTGGACGCGGAAATTGGTAATAAATGGCAACCAGACCAGCGGATATTCCAGCCCTTTCGATTTATGGATCGTGACAATCTGCACCAGATGTTTATCACTTTCGAGGCGCATTTGTTGGCTGGAGGCATTACTGTCTGGCTCGAGGATATGTTGCGATAACCAGCGTACCAGCGCATGTTCACTTTCCAGCTGCGTTCCGGCTTCTTGAAGCAGTTCGCTGATATGCAAGATATCGGTAAGACGCCGCTCACCGCCTGCCGTTGCCAGCAAGTTTTCTGCAATGTTACGCGCCGACATCAGCGCCCGCAGCATCGGCATAACGCCACGTTTGCGCCAGATTTGCCGATAACCATCGAACTCTTCGACTACCGCATCCCACGCATGTTCGTCATTATTCAGCGTTTCAATATCCAGCGCATTCAGCCCCATCATTGACGTTGCCAGCGCACTGCGCAGGGTGTTCTCACGTTCGGGCGTCATCACCGCCTGCAACAGCCAAAGCATTTCCTGCGCTTCCAGAGTTTCAAAAACACTATCGCGGTTCGAAAGGTAAACGGAAGGGATTTCCAGCAACGTTAAGGCATCGCGCACCTGGGCGGCCTCCTGGCGGCTGCGCACCAGCACGCTGATGTCCGAAGCACGCACCGGACGCGCGTCGTCGCCGTTCATCAGCAACGCTTCGCCCCGCTGTCCGGCTTGTAGCCAGTCGCGGATTTGCGCAGCACATACCTGCGCCATGGTACTTTGATAGTCGCCAACGCCGCAGCTTTCGCCTTCCATCAGCCACATTTTCATCGCAGGCTGCGTTTCACCTTTAAAGACAAAACGTAACGCCTGATTTTTCCCGGCTGATTTCACTGGAATAAACGGTATTTCGCGAAACATGAACGCGTCATCAGTCTGGCTGAAAAGCTTGTTCACACTGTTCACCATTCCAGGTGCGGAGCGCCAGTTGGTGTCTAAAGTGTAGTGGGCGTGAACTTCACTACGCGCCTTCATATAAGTGAAGATATCCGCACCCCGGAATGCATATATGGCCTGCTTCGGGTCGCCAATCAGCAACAATGCGGTTTCTGGCTGATGGTGCCAGATACGGCGAAAAATTCGGTACTGCTGGGGGTCGGTATCCTGAAATTCATCGATCATTGCCACCGGGAATCGCGTACGGATCGCCGCTGCCAACACCTCGCCGCTTTCGCTACGCAGCGCGGAATCGAGCCGACTTAACATGTCATCAAAACCCAATTCGCCACGGCGGCGTTTTTCACGCGCTACTGTTTCGCGGATCTCAGCCAATGCGCGGGTGATCACCAGATCACGGATCGACAATGGTTCTGCAAGCAGTTGATCGATCGCCTCAAACAGTGGATGTCGCGGGGTTTCCCCCCCGGCTTTCGTGCGATCTTCTAAGAAACGCTGGGAGAATTTTTCCAGCGACTCCGGCAACTGATAACTGTTTGTCTCTTCTTCTGCCCAGGCGCTGATCTTGTCGATCCATTTAGCCTGATTGCTACGGTTAAACTTGCGTCGATCAATACCAGAAGATTCGATCAGCGCATCCAGTTCACCCACTGCGTCGCGCCACTGCTGTTTTACCGTATCAATACGCGCCACAATTTGCGCGTGACGGGAAGCTAGCGTTTCATCATCGGGCGGCGGTGCTTTGATAACCGGCGCTTCGCCTTGCAGATAACGATTAATATCGCGCAGCAACGCCTGCGGCCCTTTCCAGGTTTCAAAGACGACCTGGGCTATTTCACGCGGCAGCGGGTAGCAGTGGCGACGCCAGAAATCGGCGCAGGCCTGGTAGCGTAGCAGAGACTCATCTTCAATCAGCTGCTGCTCAAACAGCATGCCGGATTCAAAGGCATTCAGGTTGAGCATGCGCTGGCAAAAGCCGTGAATAGTAAAGACTGCCGCTTCATCCATCTGCCGTTCGGCTAACAACAACCACTGCGCGGCTTGCGCTTTATCGTCGATCTCTTCCAGCAGGTGTTCGTACAATGGATTGTCGGTGGTTTCACGCAGACAGGCGATGCGCAACTCGTGGATATTGCTACGGATACGACCGCGCAATTCTGCCGTGGCAGCCTCGGTAAAGGTGACCACCAGCAGTTCTTCAACGGTCAGCGGGCGGGGAAAGGCGGCGGAACCGCCTAGTCCAAGTAACAGGCGCAAATAAAGCGCCGCAATCGTAAAGGTTTTGCCTGTGCCGGCAGAGGCTTCAATCAGGCGCTCGCCCTGTAAGGGCAAGCGCAAAGGATCTAGTGTCTCGGCGACATCACTCATTCTTTTCACTCATCAGGGGCATTGTTTGCTGCAACGCGCTGACGTTCTCCCACACTTTCCAGCCTTCAGGATGCACATATTCGGCTTTCCCGTTTTGGCTGCCGGAAATCTGCGACAGGATAGCCATGCCTTGCGGCTCGACTACCGCCTGATGGAAGAAATCGGCCAGTTTTTGCGGCGTCAGCAGTTTAATCTGGGCCACGATTTTATCACGCGAATCGAAGCGCATATTGCCGCGATCGAAATCTTTACTTAACTTCGATGCTTCTTCGCCGAGCGTTTGCGGTGCCTGCAGCATCTGGGTAATTACCGCCTGCTGGATTTGCGCAAACTCATCTGGCTTCATCGCTCGCAATTTTGCCTCTGCGGTTGGGAAAAACGCCTTGTAACGCTCCCACAAGAATGAAGGCTGTTTATCATTGCTTTGCAAAAGGAAGCCCATGCCCCACTGACGCCCCACGCTCATTGGAAACGCAAACACGGCATAGCCCAATTGTTCTTCGGTACGCAACTGATTGTAGAACCACGGCTGTACGATCTGCCCCAACAGAGAGCTATAGGCTGAGCTGGTGTATTCATCGTAGCCAGTCGGTACAAATACCGCTGCCAGTGCGGAGTCGGTGCTGTTACCGGCTTTTTCAAAGATGACGGATTGTTTTTTATCGACCACTACATCTTTGTTTCGACACCACTCTGAACCATCAGCGCCCAACTGTTTTTGCACATCGCGTGCCAGCGTTGTTGCCTGGGCCTCGGTCATGTTGCCGATAACCATAAACTCTGGTCGAGCCCCTGATTTTAAGGCGTCGCGATAAGCCAGCACCTCTTTCAACGTAATGGAGGGCAAAATTTTACGCCGTTCATCTCGCGAGAAGTACGGCACTTGCGAGAGCATCTGCGCGGGCATAATCGCCTGCTCAAACGCTTTACCCTTTTCTGCGGAATCCATCATCTGGTTATACCAGGACTTCGCCTGCTCAAGCTGATCTTCCGTAGCGGTATAGCTAAAGTACCCTCGAGCAATGCCTGGAACAGCTGCGGCAGACGCTGGGGGTAACCATTAGCATTAACCATAAGGCCGTTGTTAGCGTTGGTGGAAAAACTTATGCCACCAACCGACGCCTGGTTGCTTAACTGATCAAGCGCCAGCCCTGCGAGATAATCATTGAGCGCAAACATCACCTGATTGCGGGCGCTGTCCATGGCTTTCGGATTACGCAAAATCAGGCTGACATCAGCTTTGGGTTCGCTGGAAAAATAACGGCTTGGCGCATACACCACGCGCAGATTCGACTCATCAACAATCAGCTCTGGATGGTCATATTTCTTCTCTGACTTAATCAGCGAGAAATCGTCAGGAATATAGGGGTTAAGCTCCGGTAAGGAGAGCGCAATATTGGCAGCTTTTTGCTGCCAGTCAGCGAAAGTTTGTTCGCTGATTTTATCGACCTGATACGGCGCATCGACAAAATAAGCCGTTTTATTGTGCGGCTCTTTCGGGCTGATATACCAGATACGCGCATTCTGCGGCGTCATCATCGCCAGACGTTCTTTTACTGCTTTAGCATCGTACCGATCGGCAATATTGACTGCATCCAGCGTATGCTCAACCGGAACGCGAATCATGGTATCTGCCAGCCATTCGACGTAATCCATATCACGGGTGATCGACGGATAACGGAAGTCGATATCCAGCACATTCGCCAGTTCATCGAAGTATTGTTTATCAATGCCTTTTTCACGTAACAGATTGAGATAGCTAAAAATTGCCGCCACAACCTGATCGCGATTAGCCAGGCCTTTATCGGTTAAAGACGCAGAGATCGCTAATACGCCGCTGTTGCCGTTGACGATAGGATCGGAGTTGGCGCTAATGCCCTCAACTAATCCCTGCTTTTGCAGCCAGTCGGAAAGTGTACCTGGGCTGCGATTACCAATCAGATAGGTAATCAATTCATCCGTTTTACTACGGAACTTCGCTGAGTTGTTATCGATGCGAAACTCAACGCGCAGAACTTTACGCGGCATTGCCGGGACGTAATGAATGATAATGCCCTTTTGCGCGTCGGTGACTACCGGCACGGTGATTTCCGGTTTTTTGCTCTCTTTGTTCGGCACGCGACCAAAGGTGTCCGCCGCCATTTTTGCCAACTCCGGCAGCGGTTTATTGCTGTAAATAACCGCCTTCATCAGATTGGCGGAATAGTACTTCTCGTGGAAATCTTTCAGCGCCTGCTGCACCGGATTACCAGGTTTATCGCTTAAAGTTTCGAGGTTACCACCAGAAAACTTTGAACCGGGGTGTGCCGGGTTAATGGTTTCTGCGCTGACCTGTGCCATGCGCATCCCGTCACGCGTACGCGCCATGGTTAATTCAGCGTTCACCGCATTACGCTCACGTTCGGCATATTTCTTGTCGAGCAAAGGTTCAGCAATAGCATCGGCCAGGCGGTCTACCGCACCAGGCAAGGCGTCGTTCTCAACTTCCAGATAGAAAGCCGTGCGATACGGCGCAGTGCTGGCATTGTGACTACCGCCGTGCATTTTGAGATATTCGGCCAGACTGTCAGCCTGCGGGTACTTTTTCGACCCCATCAGACTCATATGTTCAAGGTAATGTGCCAGCCCCTGGTACGCCTCGGGATCTTCCAGCGACCCAACGGGCACCACCAGCGCCGAGAGCGATTTAACTGCCTGCGGATCAGAAACCAGCAAGACCACCATACCGTTATCCAGACGTATAGCCTGATACTGGCGGTTATCTTTATCACTTTTACGGATGGTTTCCTGAATCGGCTGCCATCCCGTTTCTGCCTGACTTAAGGGTGCCCAAAGGGCAACTAACAACAATAATGCTTTGAACCAGGTGCTGCGGGGCATTCTCGGACCTCATAATCAACTTAATTTTCTGTCCAGATTCAACACGTTAACGCAAATCATCTGCCAGAATTTAATCTTGTGCTGCACGAGTCAGCCTATGTTTATATAACCATCAGTCCGTGACTGGTGCGCATCATAAAGTAAGCGGATAGATTGCGCAATTTTTATACAGCACTCATGACTGATTAAAGCGAAACAGCGGTAACAGGAAACGTTGCGACTGTTCAACGATGGCCTCCATTGTCTCTGGTGTTAATTGCCGCCAGAGCCTTTGATACCAGATATCATCACCTTCGCCACGCACCATCATGTTGCCTTCGTAAGCCTGAAGGAATTTCGTACGGGCTTTTTGCAACGTGGAATCGTCATCCAGCATGGCATCGTTTTGCGCGTCATAACAGGTTTTTAGCCACGCGCCGCCACTTTCAGGTAACACCAGCAATGGCGCGGACATCCCTTCACGATACCCCTCAATCAGTTGTGAGAGGTAATGCAAAGCCTGTTCGGCTGCAAGCGGCGGAAAACGCCACTCGCCGTCTTTGCGTAGAAAAAGGCGACTTTCACCATTACCACCGCTGGCACAGTAGACAAGGTGTTCCAGCCAAAGTTGCATTCCCTGCGCCACACTTAATAAAGAGGGACGCCAGCGCAACAGGCCATCCGGCTGCACCTGCGGCAACCAGCCAGTTATCTGCACACCGTTGCAGGCGAGATCAATTTCCATACTCTGCCCCGGCTGGCGACAGGCAATGACTCTGTCGGCAAGCTGCTGCATCTCCTGGCACTGAGTTTCCCAGAAAATTTCACCAAAAGCGCCATACGGTAAATCCCCTGCCGCCCGGAAGCGACGGAACAAGCGTTCGGCATCATCCTGCTCAACCAGTGCATTCAATAACTGCTGATTGATTTGATAACGGCTAAGCCCTTCCAGAATAAATGGCTCGGTGTCGGGGATTTCGCTGTCTTCAGTACGGAAGTTCACCTGCAAACGCATCTGGAAGAACGCCCGCACCGGATGTGCCCAGAATCGTTGTAGCGTTTCCAGCGGCACGGTTTCCGGTAAGGTAAACGGCAGCGGCTGAACAAATTCAGAATGTGCTTTACCAGCCTGGCTGGCCGCAGGTAGCCATTCACGAGCATAGCTTTGTCGTTCGCCTGGCTGATAGTTTTGTGGATCAAACGGCATTCGGGTATGGAGGCAAGTAAGATGCGCTTTTACCCTTGCCTCGCTTTCATCACAGTTGAGCGCTTCATCGCCCGGTAGATAATGACTTTGCCCGATGTAGTCGATCAGTTCCTGCACCAGTACCGACGGGAAACGTTCACTGTTATCCTGAATGGAACGCCCGATATAGCTGATATAGAGTTTTTGCTGCGCGGAAATTAACGCTTCCAGGAACAGATAGCGGTCGTCATCGCGACGGCTACGGTCGCCACGCTTCGGTTTCTGGCTCATCAGGTCAAAGCCCAATGGCGCAAGCTGACGTGGATAAACGCCGTCGTTCATTCCCAGCAGGCAAACCACTTTGAACGGAATTGAACGCATTGGCATCAGAGTACAAATGTTAACCGGTCCGGCGAGAAAACGCTGGCTGATACGTTCTTGATCCAGACGCTGTGCCAGTTCATCACGCAATAGTGACAGCGGCACCGCGTCGCCATACTGCGCACCTAAACCTTCGGCGATAATCGCCTGCCATTGTTGTTCGATCAGCGTCATCGCCGCTTCGGTTTCCGCATCCGGCAGGAAGAAGGCGCTGAGCATATCGCGACAAACCGGCAACCACTCTTCTAGCGGACGCTCCTGTGCCAGCCCGCGACGCCAGATGTTTAGCTGCATTAGCAGTGAAGCCAGATGCCCCACCAGTTCTGCAATTAAGCCGCTCGATTCATCATAAGGTAGAACCGATTGCCACTCGCCCTGCGCGCTCTCCATCGCGTAGCCCAGCAACATACGCGTCAGGCCAAATCGCCAGGTGTGTTGTCCGGTGGCGGGGAGTTCCAGCTCGCGAACGTTGTCGTCATCTATCCCCCAACGAATGCCGGATTCGTTGACCCACTGGCGTAAATAACGCAGCCCTTCTTCGGTGATGTCAAACCGCGCCGCCAGCACCGGCACATCCAGTAATGCCAGCACGTCTTCCGACACAAAGCGGCTGTCTGGCAACGATAACAGGCTGATAAACGCTTCCAGTACCGGATGCGACTGCCGCGCCCGACGGTCGGAAATGGCGTAAGGCAGGTAACGATCCGCAGGTGCGCTACCAAACACAGCCCGAATAAACGGACTGTAGCTGTCGATATCAGCCACCATCACGATGATGTCGCGCGGAGTAAGTGTCGGGTCTTCTTCCAGCATCGCCAGCAGGCGATCGTGCAAAACTTCAACTTCACGCTGCGGGCTATGGCAAACGTGGAAGGTGATACTGCTATCCAGTGGATCAAGCGGGCGTTTGTTATCGCTACGGGAAAACTCTTCGATGTTCACACCAGCAACGGCACGGTTTTCCAGTTCCAGAATGTCAGACTGAATGTTATGCAGCAGGTTATCTGGCGTGACATCGACAAAGGCGTCCAGCTCCTGGCTGCTCTCCAGGTCAGAAAGGAGATAAATGTAGTCGCGCCCAAGCTTACCCCATGAAGCCAGCAGCGGGTTGCCGACATCCTGTTCACCATCGCTGTTAAAGAGCTGCCCGGCATTTTCGCTATCACGAAATAGCGGCAATTCGCGATCTTCAAAACTGTGTCGACGCTGACGGGTCAGCAGTTTCGCCAGATAAGCAGGATCTTTAATATCGCCCCAGTAATAACGGCAGGGGTTGGTAAACAGGAGATGGATTTCAATATGTTTACCCAGCGCCTGTAGCGCCTGGAGATAAACAGGCGGTAACGCGGAAATACCGCATATAAAGACGCGCGAAGGTAACCCCGGCGGGCAGGTCGTCGCGGACTCCAGCGTTTCGATAAAGCGCTGATAGAGATTGGCGCGGTGCCAGCGCGGTTGCCCGAGTTGATGGGTATATTCCACCAGCGCCTTCCACAACGGGGCTTGCCAGGCCTGTGCTTCTCCCAGCCCTTCAACCAAATGTCCTGTTTCCCACTGTGCCAGCCAGTCCGGACGATAGACCAGATACTGGTCAAACAGGTCCGCCGCTTTTGAGGAAAGCTGGAACAGTTTTCGCTTGTCGCTATCGTCAGTCAGATAATGCCGCAACAGGGTAAAGTCTTCGCGCTCCAGCAATTGCGGCAGCAGAGTCATCAGTTTCCAGCTCATGCTCTGTTTGTTAAAGGCGCTCTCTTTGGGGATTTCCGGTAACACCCGGACGAACATATCCCAGATAAAGCTCGCTGGCAGCGGAAAATCAATGTTTGCCGCAATACTAAACTTTTGCGACAGGGTCATTTGCAGCCACTGCGCCATACCGGTACTTTGCACCAGAATCATCTCTGGTTCGAAAGGATCGTCCAGCCGTTCGCGTTCGACAATAAACTCCATCAACGCTTCCAGCACGTCCAGACGATTGGAATGGTAGACCCTTAACATAGCGGCTCCTGACTACTGACGATTCGGGCAATGCAGGCGGGTCATCTCGCCTTCTCTGCCCCCGGGTGAAACTAGCGTAACGCTGATGCTGACACATCCCGCCTGCGATGTCTGCATTCGGTTGACCTGCCAGTTGGCAGGTGGCGAAATCGCGCGCAGTTGCGTTTGCTGCCAACCATGCCGCCAGAGCTGTTGGTACTGGTTTCTGCTGGCGAGACTGTTCATTAATGTTCGCTGGATACCCGATAACGCAGTGACAATCATCACCATCAGCACCATCGCAACCATTACCTCCGGCAGGCTAAAGCCTTGTTGATTCTTCAGGGAAGCTGACATAACGCCCTCTCTTTCAGCGGACAAAAATCGCTCCAGCCGCGTGGCGAAAAAACAATGTTTCCATCAATGACTTCGCCTGTTCGCCACAACGAAACGCCTTCATAACCGGCAACCAATAAGGCTTCATTATCTGCCAGTAAACGCAAACAAACCCGGGCATCGGTTCCAGCGTACTGCGAGCACTGAACTGCGGGCTGCGTCTGCCAGGAGTGCATTTTCCCCCACGCCAGCGCCGACTGAACGATGGCCTGGCGGCGCAATGACTGACTTTCTATGCTCACGCGAGAGGCAAAACTGCGATCCTGCTGACTCATTCCTTGCAATAGCAAGCTACCCAAAACCAGCAGCATCAGGACCAGAGCCAGTGACGAAACACCTTTTTCGCGGTTCACAGGTTGAATCCTGTCACGCTATAGCTGGCATCCACCACGGTTTGCGGTTCAGACTTACTGGCAGCACGCATATTAACCGTCAACACCGGCGAGAAGCCGCTGACATCCTGACGTACGACCTGAAAAGTGTCGATAATGATGGCATCCGGATTAGTGACTTTATCCCAGCCCTTACCTTCACAGGATGTCGCACCGCGTAGCGTTTCCAGCACATGCTCCTTCAGACGAAATCCAATCTGGTCAGACTCTTTTACCGGTTCGCGATCCCAGATACCGTTACTGTTCGCATCCCACTGCACAATGATACAGTCACCCTGTCCGACAATTTCCAGCCCTTCGCCGGTACAGCTGCCATGACAATAACCCGCCCTCTGGAGATGCTTCGCGACGGTAAATACCCGCAGCCAGATTTCATCTTCCAGCGCCAGCTTACGGGTGCTCGTTAAACTTTCACGCTGTAACGCAGGCAGAAAGCGTGCAGCCCCCAGCAACAATACGCTACTGATCGCCATAGCAATCAACACTTCCAGCAGAGAAAAACCTTGCTCTTTTACAGGCATCCTTCTGTTTCTCCTTGCTGACAAAGCCGGAGTCTTCCCCACGGCGAAACCACCAGCCACCACTCGCCCGTTGAGTTTTTGAAGCGAATATGCCCGGCCCATGCGGTATTGCGCAGGCCAAAGAAAGCAAGCGAAGGTGTCAGGTCGCTCATTTAGACTTCGGGCCAGCGTGGCACAAAGACCAATGGTGAACTGCCATGACAGGTATTGGCCCCAGCAGCGGAACTCACAAGGCACCATAACGTCCCCTCCCTGATAACGCTGATACTGTGGTCGCGGTTATGCCAGTTGGCATCTTCACGTAAATAGAGCAAATAGTCCCGCGCCTGGCTGGCGGTTTGCCATAGCCGTTGCGACTGCTGCCAGTATTGCCAGCCATAGAGTCCACTTGCGCTTAGCATGACCAAAATCAGCATCGCGACCAGCGTTTCAATCAGCGTATAACCACGTTGTGTTTTCATGCCGGCAGTATGGAGCGAGGAGAAAAAAAGACGAGGGCCAGTTTCTATTTCTTCGGCGCATCTTCCGGACTATTTACGCCGTTGCAGGACGTTGCAAAATTTCGGGAAGGCGTCTCGAAGAATTTAACGGAGGGTAAAAAAAACCGACGCACACTGGCGTCGGCTCTGGCAGGATGTTTCGTAATTAGATAGCCACCGGCGCTTTAATGCCCGGATGTGGATCGTAGCCTTCAATCTCAAAGTCTTCGAAACGGTAGTCGAAGATGGATTCGGGTTTACGTTTGATAATCAACTTCGGCAGCGGACGCGGTTCGCGGCTTAATTGCAGATGAGTTTGATCCATATGATTGCTGTACAGGTGCGTATCGCCACCGGTCCAGACAAAATCACCCACTTCCAGATCGCACTGCTGCGCCATCATATGCACCAGTAACGCGTAGCTGGCAATGTTGAACGGCAGGCCGAGGAAGACGTCACAGGAGCGCTGATAAAGCTGGCAAGAGAGTTTGCCGTCTGCCACATAGAACTGGAAGAATGCATGGCACGGTGCCAGCGCCATTTTATCCAGTTCGCCTACGTTCCACGCTGAAACAATAATGCGGCGGGAATCCGGGTCGTTTTTCAGCTGGTTCAGTACCGTAGTGATCTGGTCAATATGACGACCATCTGGCGTTGGCCAGGCGCGCCACTGTTTACCATACACTGGTCCGAGGTCGCCGTTTTCATCGGCCCATTCGTCCCAGATGGTGACATTGTTTTCGTGTAGATAAGCAATGTTAGTGTCGCCCTGCAGAAACCACAGCAGTTCGTGGATGATGGAACGCAGGTGGCAACGTTTAGTTGTCACCAGCGGGAATCCATCCTGCAGGTTAAAACGCATCTGATGACCAAAAATGGAAAGCGTTCCGGTTCCGGTACGGTCGTTTTTCTGTGTGCCTTCGTCGAGCACTTTTTGCATCAGTTCTAAATACTGTTTCATGGTTCCTCAGGAAACGTGTTGCTGTGGGCTGCGACGATATGCCCAGACCATCATGATCACACCCGCGACAATCATCGGGATGGAAAGAATTTGCCCCATGCTGATGTACTGCACCCAGGCACCGGTAAACTGCGCGTCGGGCTGGCGGAAAAACTCAACAATGATGCGAAACGCGCCGTAGCCAATCAGGAACAAGCCAGAGACAGCTCCCATTGGGCGCGGTTTACGAATATACAGGTTGAGGATAATAAACAGCACCACACCTTCCAGCAGCAGCTCGTAAAGCTGTGATGGGTGGCGCGGCAGCACACCGTAAGTGTCGAAAATGGATTGCCACTGCGGGTTGGTTTGCAGCAGCAAAATATCTTCTGTACGGGAGCCTGGGAACAGCATGGCAAACGGGAAGTTCGGGTCAACGCGGCCCCACAATTCACCGTTAATAAAGTTGCCCAGACGCCCGGCACCAAGACCAAACGGAATGAGTGGTGCGATAAAATCAGAAACCTGGAAGAAGGAACGTTTAGTACGGCGGGCAAAGATAATCATCACCACGATAACGCCAATCAGGCCGCCGTGGAAAGACATGCCGCCGTCCCAGACACGGAACAGATACAGCGGATCGGCCATAAACTGCGGGAAATTGTAGAACAGAACATAACCAATACGTCCCCCGAGGAAGACGCCGAGGAAGCCCGCATAGAGTAAGTTTTCAACTTCATTTTTGGTCCAGCCGCTGCCCGGACGATTCGCCCGTCGTGTTGCCAGCCACATTGCAAAAATGAAACCCACCAGATACATCAGGCCGTACCAGTGAAGCGCCACGGGTCCTATTGAGAAAATGACCGGATCAAACTCCGGAAAATGCAGATAGCTACTGGTCATCTGTCACCACAAGTTCTTGTTATTTCGCTGAAAGAGAACAGCGATTGAAATGCGCGCCGCAGGTTTCAGGCGCTCCAAAGGTGCGAATAATAGCACAAGGGGACCTGGCTGGTTGCCGGATACCGTTAAAAGATATGTATATGATCCGCGCTATAACCCTCCGCGAATCAGCCCGCCCATGCCGCGACGCTCCATAAAGGCTGCAACCTGATGGCGAACTTCGGTCGCCAGTTGCGCTTCCAGACTACGCTGCGCAAGATTTTCTGCTTCGGCATAATCAATGCGCCGCAGCAGGTATTTTACCCGCGCTACAGAACGTCCGTTCATAGACAGATGGCGATACCCAAGCCCAATGAGGATTGCCACGCACATGGGATCGCCCGCCATTTCACCGCACAAACGGAGATCGATTCCATGTATTTCCGCTTCCCGGGCGATCATCGCCAGAGCTCGTAACATTGCAGGATGAAGACTGTCATAAATGTTCGCCACCCGGGTATTGTTGCGATCAACGGCCAGAATGTATTGAGTCAGATCGTTGGTGCCAACAGAGATGAAATCGACCCGCTTTGCCAGATGCGGCAGCATAAATACCATTGACGGCACTTCCAGCATGATGCCGATACGTGGTTTGGGAATTTCGTAACCGATCATCTCCTCGACTTCACGTCCGGCACGTTCAATCAGGCGGCGTGCTTCATCAACTTCATCGAGGCTTGTGACCATCGGCAACAGAATATTCAGGTTGCCCGTAGCGGCATTAGCACGCAGCATCGCCCGCACCTGGATCAAGAAGATCTCCGGCTGATCGAGCGTAATGCGAATCCCACGCCAACCCAGGCATGGATTCTCTTCGCTGATCGGCATGTAAGGCAGCTGCTTATCTGCTCCGACATCCAGCGTACGCAAGGTGACGGGTTTATCATTGAACATTTGCAGCATCCCCTGATACTGCGCCACCTGTTCTTCTTCCGACGGGAAACCACTTTGCAGCATGAATGGGATTTCAGTGCGATAAAGACCGATGCCATCAATACGGCTGCCCAGTTTTTCTTCATGTTCCGGGCTTAAACCAGCATTGAGCATGACTTTTATACGCTCACCGCTTTTTAACTGCGCGGGTAAATTGACGTCATCTTCCGCCAGACGGCTAAGCTCAATCTCTTCACTAATTAGCCGCTGATATTCTTGCAGCAGTACCGGCTCCGGATCGACCAGCAATTCACCGCGATAGCCATCAACGATCAGCGTCCTACGATGCAGCACCGAAGGCTGAATATCCGCGCCCATCACGGTAGGGATCCCCAGCGCACGTACCATGATCGCAGCATGGGAGTTGGCTGCGCCATCTCGCACGACAACACCGACTAAGCGATCCTGGGGCAGCTCAGCAAGAGTTGTCGCTGACAGTTCATCTGCCACCAGAATGAAACGTTCCGGCCAGGCGTTCGGCCCTTGATTAGCGTCATCAAGATGAAACAGCAATCGCTGACCCAGCGCACGTAAATCGCCAGCCCGCTCTTTGAGATAGTTATCGCTTAGCGCGGCAAACTGTTCGGCAAATTTTTCAATGACCGTTTTTACCGCCCACTCTGCCACCGAGCCTTTATCAACCTCGGCAAACAATTCGCGACGCAGCCGGGTGTCCGAAAGTAGGTGCGAGTAAAGATCGAAAATAGCCGCCGTTTCTTTTTGTGCTCCGGCGGCAAAGCGTTTGCTGTAGCGGCGAAACTCGTTTGCCGCTTCTTCCAGCGCCCCGGTCAGTCGTTCGCGTTCCAGAGCCGGATCCAGCGTTGATGCCTGATACACCTGTTCCATTAAAGGTAACGTGGCATCCTGCCAGCCTTCGGCAATCGCCACACCAGGTGCTGCCGGTAATGCGCGGATTCGCGTCTGGCGATATTGCCCAAACAAGGCAGTCAACTGCGACTGAGAAAGAATAGCTGCCATCTGGGTGGCAAGCGTCACCAGGAAGGATTCTTCACTTTCGTCATACTGGCGCAACTCTCGTTGCTGTACCACCAGTACACCAAGCAACTGGCGACGTTGAATAATTGGTACGCCTAAAAACGCGCGGAAACGTTCTTCTTTTACGGAGGGGATGTATTTGAAGCTGGGGTGCTTTTGCGCATCTGCAAGGTTTATCGGTTCCGCCAGCCTGCCAACCAGGCCGACGATCCCTTCATCAAACGCGAGCGTTACAGTGCGACCGCGTGGTTTTTTCAGCCCCCGGGTCGCCATCAGGTAGTAACAACGTCGATCATGATCGGCCAGGTAGACCGAACAGACCTCGGTATCCATCGCAAGACAGATGTCGGTAACCAGAATATTTAACGCCTCATTCAGGCGTGGTGCGCTGGCTACCTTTTCGACTATTTCGCGCAGGCGAGTGAGCATAATTGGCGTGACTTAACCTCTTTTACGTCGATAAGCAGATGTGTTTTGTGGTTTTGGCGTATTTTCCTGCAGTGACATCACCACACTCGCGAACTCTTTCATTACCCTACGGTAGACATCACGTTTAAATGACACCACCTGTCTGACCGGATACCAGTAACTTACCCATCGCCAGCCGTCAAACTCTGGTGTACTGCTGGTTTGCATATTGATTTCTGCATCGCCGCTCACCAGCTGCAAGAGAAACCATTTTTGTTTTTGGCCGATACAAACCGGCTTCGTGTCCCAACGCACCAAACGTTTCGGTAATTTGTAGCGCAACCAGTTACGCGTTGAAGCAAGGATTCGAACGTCTTTGCGGCTTAATCCTACTTCTTCAAACAATTCACGGTACATCGCCTGCTCTGCGGATTCTCCGGGGTTGATTCCGCCTTGCGGAAATTGCCAGGAGTGCTGACCAAATCGCCGGGCCCACATTACCTGCCCCTGGCGATTACAAATCACGATACCTACGTTTGGGCGGTAGCCATCGTCATCAATCACCGGACTACCTCAAAATAAAGCTTTATATACGAATGATTGTTTCATACTCCAAGAAGACGGTAAACCACTCTCTGCAGGGCATTACACACTAATAACAATTGAATAACTCACAGTTATGTGCAGAGTTATAAACAGAGGAAGGGGTGGATAGCCGTTTTTATTCACCTTTTCTGTGGATAGAGTTGTGAAGAACTACGGAATTACTACGGGAAAACCCGGAGCATTCTGAATAAGCCCGATATAGACATTTTAAAATATTCATTATTAGTCAATGCATTACATGTAATTTGAGTAATGAAAAAGAGTAATTCGTGACCCAGGTCACACCTCTCATTTACGGGTTGGCGAAAGATCAACCAATGCCGTATTTATCCACAGAATGTGCCACTAAGTTAAGCACTGAACCACTAAAAACTGGAGTTTCGTCGCACGTCAAGGCTGTAAATGGAAACAGTAGTGGAGGTTTTTCACAGTTATCCCAGCTTTCTGTGGATAACATGGTGTAAGATCCTGTTTATTTTCAGTGACCAGATTTGGAAAACCTATTGCAGTGTTGCGCAACTCGATTACCGGCAGCCTAAAAAGCAATATAAATCAGAGAATTGAACAACACATGTGGAAAAAGTTACACTGCGAATATTCGGCACATAATTGCTGTTTGTTTTTTAACCAAGGTATCATGACATGTCCCAACCTCGCCCACTCCTCTCTCCTCCCGAAACTGAAGAACAGTTGTTAGCGCAAGCACAGCAACTTTCTGGTTATACATTGGGAGAACTGGCGGCACTTGCCGGGCTGGTTACGCCAGAGAATTTAAAACGCGATAAGGGCTGGATTGGCGTGTTACTGGAGATCTGGCTAGGTGCCAGCGCAGGGAGTAAACCTGAGCAAGATTTTGCTGCTCTGGGCGTGGAACTTAAAACTATCCCTGTGGATAGTCTTGGTCGTCCGCTGGAAACAACATTCGTTTGTGTTGCCCCGTTAACGGGTAATAGCGGGGTGACCTGGGAAACCAGCCATGTGCGCCACAAGCTCAAACGCGTACTGTGGATACCGGTTGAAGGTGAGCGCAGCATCCCGCTGGCGCAGCGTCGCGTAGGATCACCGTTGCTGTGGAGCCCGAATGAAGAGGAAGACCGACAGCTACGCGAAGACTGGGAAGAATTAATGGATATGATTGTTCTCGGTCAGGTTGAGCGGATCACCGCTCGTCACGGGGAGTATTTACAGATACGACCGAAAGCAGCGAATGCGAAAGCGCTTACCGAAGCCATTGGTGCCCGGGGCGAACGGATTCTGACGCTGCCACGCGGCTTTTATTTGAAGAAGAATTTCACCAGTGCACTACTGGCCCGTCATTTTCTGATCCAGTAGCCATCGCTTTGACCTGCCGCTTTCCGGGCATATAATTACCGCTTCATTTTTTTGGCAGGGCTTTTTAGATGTTATTTGCATGGATAACCGATCCTAACGCCTGGCTTGCGCTCGGTACGCTGACGCTGCTGGAGATCGTTCTTGGGATCGACAATATTATTTTCCTTTCTCTGGTGGTGGCAAAGCTCCCCACAGCACAACGTGCTCATGCGCGCCGTCTGGGGTTGGCGGGAGCCATGGTTATGCGTCTGGCGCTGCTGGCATCAATCGCCTGGGTTACGCGCCTGACAAATCCGCTTTTTACAATATTCAGTCAGGAAATTTCCGCCCGTGATTTGATTCTGCTTCTGGGTGGCTTGTTCCTTATCTGGAAAGCCAGCAAGGAAATCCACGAATCCATTGAAGGTGAAGAAGAAGGGCTGAAAACACGCGTTTCATCATTCCTTGGCGCTATCGTGCAGATTATGCTGCTGGATATTATCTTCAGCCTCGACTCGGTGATTACCGCTGTGGGTCTGTCAGATCACCTGTTTATTATGATGGCCGCCGTGGTGATTGCCGTAGGCGTGATGATGTTCGCCG
This sequence comes from Shigella sonnei, assembly GCF_002950395.1. NCBI lineage: Bacteria > Pseudomonadati > Pseudomonadota > Gammaproteobacteria > Enterobacterales > Enterobacteriaceae > Shigella > Shigella sonnei. Next base: position 4,759,752 of record NZ_CP026802.1, on the reverse strand, counting down.
CGCGCTCGATTGGTGATTTTGTCGAACGCCATCCTTCGGTAAAAATGCTGGCGCTCTCTTTCCTGATTCTGGTCGGCTTTACCCTGATTCTGGAAAGTTTCGACATCCACGTACCGAAAGGTTACATCTACTTCGCGATGTTCTTCTCTATTGCGGTTGAAAGCCTCAACCTGATTCGCAACAAAAAGAACCCGCTCTGATACTCCGTACGCTCTCCTGCGGGAGGGCGTACTCACTCCTGTTACCCTCACAGTTTAAGATTTTCCTGCTTTCAAGATATATAACGTCGGTTTATAAACAGACTATTATCATAGGTGGGCCAAATGAGGATAACCGGATGAAAAAATGGGCAGTAATAATTTCTGCAGTCGGACTGGCGTTTGCTGTTTCCGGGTGTTCCAGTGATTACGTCATGGCGACCAAAGATGGCCGTATGATTTTGACCGATGGAAAACCTGAAATTGATGATGATACCGGGCTGGTGAGTTATCACGATCAGCAAGGTAACGCGATGCAAATTAACCGTGATGATGTTTCGCAAATTATTGAACGTTAACAAATAAGGTCAGCATCCGGCTGTAATGCCGATCAGTTAAGGATCAGTTTGAGGTGTACTGGCAATAGCGGACACTACCATTTGTTCTTTTTTTAAGCAGCCATCTGATGATATTTTTCCCTGAAGGCTGCCGGGGAGATATTCCCCAGACGAGAGTGACGACGCTGACGATTGTAGAAAATCTCAATGTATTCCCGTATTACTGAGATGGCTTCATCCCGCTTATTAAAACGATAGTGGCTCAGGCTCTCATTTTTCAGCGTTCCCCAGAAGCTTTCCATCGGAGCGTTGTCGTAACAGTTACCTTTACGCGACATTGATGTTTTCAGACCAGACTGCTCCTGTATGACCCGGTAATCGTATGCGCAGTACTGTGAACCTCGATCAGAGTGGTGGATTAGCCCGGCAGGTGGGCGCTGGCTCCTGAGCGCCATAAACAGGGCTTTACCTGTCAGCTCTTTTGTCATGCGCTCTCCCATGGCGTAGCCGACAATTTCGCACGTATAAACATCTTTGATGCCAGCGAGGTACAACCATCCCTCCTGTGTGGCAACATACGTCAGGTCCGCCACCCAGACCTGATTTGGTGCTGTAGGAGCGAACGTCTGGTTCAGCAGATTTGGCGCAACTGGCAGATTGTGGTTCGAGTTCGTAGTCGCTCTGAACTTGCGTTTCTGCTTACAGCGTAGCCTTAGCTCCTTACGAAGACGTGCCAGTCGGTCACGACCAACGATGATGCCATTCTCTGCCAGCTCCGTCTGGAGCCGCCGGGTTCCATATGTTTCGCGAGTGCGGATATGTGCCACCTTAATCTCCAGTTTTAGCCGCTCATCACTTTGTTTTCTGTCTGAGGGTTCATGCTGTACCCAGTTGTAATAACCGCTCCTGGATACACCAAATACCTGACACATCGCTTCAATGGGAAATTGTTGTCGCCATTGTTCGATTAACGCGTATTTTTCAGCGACTCCTGTGCAAAATACGCTGTTGCTTTTTTTAATATATCTCGCTCAAGGCGAGCTTCATTTAACGCCTTACGCAGTTGCAGAATTTCAGATTCCAGTTCAGCCACCGTGCGGGAACCAGGAGTACCGAGCCCTTTTCTGGCGGCGGTAACCCATTGTCCTAAAGTGCCTTCAGGAAGAGATAATCGGGAAGCGCCTTCACTGATCGAAAGTTGATTTTCAAGAACCGTTCTGACAGCTTCGGCTTTGAACTCTTTAGAGTAACGTTGGGTTTTTCTGCTCATTATTAGCTCCTTCTGATGCCATTCTATTTCAGGAAGGAGTGTCCGTTAAACTCAGGCTACCTCAGTTGACCGATCCAGTGGCTGTGTAAGAATCCGGAAACGCTCACTTGTTTCCGGATTTTTTTATGCACATTGGACAGGCTCTTGATCTGGTATCCCGTTACGATTCTCTGCGTAACCCACTGACTTCTCTGGGGGATTACCTCGACCCCGAACTCATCTCTCGTTGCCTTGCCGAATCAGGTACTGTAACGCTACGCAAGCGCCGTCTTCCCCTCGAAATGATGGTCTGGTGTATTGTTGGCATGGCGCTTGAGCGTAAAGAACCTCTTCACCAGATTGTGAATCGCCTGGACATCATGCTGCCGGGCAATCGCCCCTTCGTTGCCCCCAGTGCCGTTATTCAGGCCCGCCAGCGCCTGGGAAGTGAGGCTGTCCGCCGCGTGTTCACGAAAACAGCGCAGCTCTGGCATAACGCCACGCCGCATCCGCACTGGTGCGGCCTGACCCTGCTGGCCATCGATGGTGTGTTCTGGCGCACACCGGATACACCAGAGAACGATGCAGCCTTCCCCCGCCAGACACATGCCGGGAACCCGGCGCTCTACCCGCAGGTCAAAATGGTCTGCCAGATGGAACTGACCAGCCATCTGCTGACGGCTGCAGCCTTCGGCACGATGAAGAACAGCGAAAATGAGCTTGCTGAGCAACTTATAGAACAAACCGGCGATAACACTCTGACGTTAATGGATAAAGGTTATTACTCACTGGGACTGTTAAATGCCTGGAGCCTGGCGGGAGAACACCGCCACTGGATGATACCTCTCAGAAAGGGAGCGCAATATGAAGAGCTCAGAAAACTGGGTAAAGGCGATCATCTGGTGAAGCTGAAAACCAGCCCGCAGGCACGAAAAAAGTGGCCGGGACTGGGAAATGAAGTGACAGCCCGCCTGCTGACCGTGACGCGCAAAGGAAAAGTCTGCCATCTGCTGACGTCGATGACGGACGCCATGCGCTTCCCCGGAGGAGAAATGGCGGATCTGTACAGTCATCGCTGGGAAATCGAACTGGGATACAGGGAGATAAAACAGACGATGCAACTGAGCAGGCTGACGCTGAGAAGTAAAAAGCCGGAGCTTGTGGAGCAAGAGCTGTGGGGTGTCTTACTGGCTTATAATCTGGTGAGATATCAGATGATTAAAATGGCGGAACATCTGAAAGGTTACTGGCCGAATCAACTGAGTTTCTCAGAATCATGCGGAATGGTGATGAGAATGCTGATGACATTGCAGGGCGCTTCACCGGGACGTATACCGGAGCTGATGCGCGATCTTGCAAGTATGGGACAACTTGTGAAATTACCGACGAGAAGGGAAAGGGCCTTCCCGAGAGTGGTAAAGGAGAGGCCCTGGAAATACCCCACAGCCCCGAAAAAGAGCCAGTCAGTTGCTTAACTGACTGGCATTACAGCATCCGGCTGGCCTTAAGATTTTTCTCTTTCCCTTTTCCCTTCCCTCTGCCATTTTTATATTCCTTATGTCGTGATTATAAAAAGGAAACGGCTATGCAATATCACCGTATACCCCACAGTTCGCTGGAAGTCAGCACGCTGGGGCTTGGCACGATGACGTTTGGTGAACAGAACAGCGAAGCCGACGCCCACGCACAACTCGACTATGCCGTCGCTCAGGGCATTAACCTTATCGACGTTGCCGAAATGTACCCAGTACCTCCGCGCCCCGAAACGCAAGGGTTAACCGAAACCTACGTCGGCAACTGGCTGGCGAAACATGGCAGCCGCGAAAAGTTAATTATCGCCTCCAAAGTGAGCGGACCGTCGCGCAATAATGACAAGGGCATCCGCCCGGATCAGGCGCTGGATCGGAAGAATATCCGCGAAGCGCTGCATGACAGCCTCAAGCGCCTACACACTGATTACCTCGATCTTTATCAGGTGCACTGGCCGCAGCGCCCGACCAACTGCTTCGGCAAACTCGGTTATAGCTGGACGGATTCTGCGCCTGCGGTTTCGCTGCTGGATACGCTGGACGCACTGGCAGAGTACCAACGCGCGGGAAAAATTCGTTATATCGGCGTGTCGAACGAAACTGCATTTGGCGTAATGCGCTACCTGCATCTGGCGGACAAACACGATCTGCCGCGTATTGTCACCATTCAGAACCCTTACAGTCTGTTAAACCGCAGTTTTGAAGTAGGTCTGGCAGAAGTAAGCCAGTATGAAGGGGTCGAACTGCTGGCCTATTCGTGCCTGGGTTTCGGCACGCTGACCGGGAAATATCTCAATGGTGCAAAACCCGCTGGCGCACGTAATACGCTCTTTAGTCGGTTCACCCGCTATAGCGGTGAGCAAACGCAAAAAGCCGTCGCGGCGTATGTTGATATCGCCAGACGTCATGGCCTAGACCCTGCTCAGATGGCGCTCGCGTTTGTACGCCGTCAACCGTTTGTTGCCAGCACTCTGCTGGGCGCAACCACGATGGATCAGCTGAAAACTAACATCGAAAGTTTGCATCTGGAGTTAAGCGAAGACGTATTAGCTGAAATTGAAGCGGTGCATCAGGTTTATACTTATCCGGCACCATAAGATTAACGCCGGTTAAAACCGGCGTTAAATATTAATGACGGCGCTGCCAGATCCACAGCGCCGTTATTGCCAGCGCAAACAGCGCACCGAAGCCAATGCCAATGGGCACGACCGGGATGCCTACCATTACCGCCAGCGAGTAAATGCCCAGCATCAACAACATGGCGCTGTTTTCGCCAAGGTTTTGTACTGCAATCGCATTCCCCGCCCCGACGCTTTTTTTACCCCGCTCCTGTAGCAACGCATTGAGCGGAACGACAAAAAAGCCCCCCATCACGCCAATCAGCATCAACAAGGCATAGGCTGGCAGCAGCTCGTGTTGCAGGGAAAAAATCAGTACCACCACGCCAATCAAAATCCCGGCTGGCATACAGCGTGACACGGTTTCCAGCGTAACTAACTTCGCTGCCGCACCTGCGCCAACCACGATACCAATCGCTACCATCGCGTTGAGATAGGTGGGCGTAGCGTTATCGGTAATGCCCAGCGCCACCGGTACCCACAGCACCAACAGGAAACGCAGCGTGACACCCGCTCCCCAGAATAAACTGGTGCCCACCAGCGAAAAACGCGTTTCACCATTGCGCCATAGCGAGGTGCAGGCATTCAGGAAACTGCGGGTCATGTTGATGAGATTCCAGGACTGCCCCGGACGCGCCGCCGCCAGTTTGGGAATGTAGATATTGGCAACGACCGCACCACCGTAGGCCAGTGCGCATGCGGCCAGGGCGACGAGGACATGCCAGTCAGCCAGCACACCACCGGCTACGGAACCGAGCAAAATCGCCGCTATGGTAGAAGCTTCCATTAAACCGTTAGCTTTCACTAACTTACTACCCGTGGTTAATTCGCCGAGAATACCGTATTTCGCCGGTGAATAGGCTGCAGCACCAACACCCACCAGCGTATAGCCGAGAAACGGATTGATACCAAAGCAGATACTGGCTGCGCCCAGCAGCTTCAGGCCGTTGGCAAACATCATCACCCGGCCTTTGGCGAAGCTATCCGCCACCTGCCCGACAAACGGCGCAAAAAGAATGTAAGCACCTACAAACACCATTTGCAGGATGGGCTGGCTCCACTCCGGATAGAACTGCGCTTTCAGTAACGCCAGAGTGGCAAACAGTAGGGCATTATCGCCAAACGCAGAGAGAAACTGCGCCACGATAACCGCTTTCATCCCCTTCGACCACAACGAAGTGTTAGTGTGCACTGACTCACTCATCGTGTTGTTCCGCTTCGTCTACCCAGCTTTTCAACGTGACAAAGTCAGGTTTGCCGCTGCCAAGTAATGGCATCTGTTTCAGATAGCGAATATCGCGCGGTACAGCAAGCTCCGGCACGCCGTGCTCGCGGGCATACTGTTGCAACTTATCGCGCGTCAGTTCGTTATCTGTGGTGAAAAGCACCAGTGCCTCGCCTTTGCTGGCATCGCTCTTAATCGCAGTGGCATGGACTTTATCTGGCGAAACACCAAGTGCCAGTTGTTCCACCATTTCCAGCGACACCATTTCGCCTGCAATTTTGGCAAAGCGTTTTGCGCGGCCCTGAATCTGCACAAAGCCCTGCTCGTCAAAACGCACAATATCGCCAGTGTCATACCAGCCGCGCTCCATTTCGCCGCGAACATTCTCGGCGGTGGGCACTTCCAGTACACCTGGCTTCTCCACCCGCAGATAGCCGTTCATTATGTTCGGCCCTTTCAGTTGCAGGCGTCCGCCCTCTTCGATACCAGGGACCGACAACAGGCGCGCATCCATTCCTGGTAGAATACGCCCTACCGTACCGGGTTTCGCCGCCATCGGTACGTTGATAGAAACGACAGGCGCGCATTCGGTCACGCCGTAGCCTTCAAGGATGCGCAGGCCAAATTTATCCTGCCAAAGCTGTTTGGTACTTTCTTGTAATTTTTCTGCGCCTGCCACCACATAGCGTAGACGATAGAAGTCATACGGGTTGGCGAAACGCGCGTAGTGACCGAGGAAAGTCGAGGTGCCGAACAACACGGTGCAACTGCGGTCATACACCAACTCCGGCACAATACGGTAATGCAGCGGGCTTGGATAAAGAAACACTTCTGCACCTGTGAGCAGTGGCGTAAACAGGCCTACCGTCAGCCCAAAGGAGTGAAACAGCGGTAACGCCGACATAAAGCGATCGTTGGTGGTGAAGTCGGCAATCGTTTTAATCTGCTCGACGTTCGCCAGAATGCTTTTATGGCTATGGACGACGCCTTTCGGATGGCCTTCAGAACCGGAGGTAAAGAGGATCAGCGCCTCTTCTTCCGGCTGCTGTTTTACCTGTGCCAGACGTGGCATCAGCAGATGCGCGAAGATCCATACTTTGTCGGCAGTGGTGACATCTGCTTTTAAATCTTCCAGATAGACCCAGCGCACCTGAGTAAGTTGCTCCGGCAGATGCCAGAGTTTGCCTTTATCGAGAAACTGGCGGGAAGTGAAGATGGTTTTGATTTCAGCCGCCGTAATAGCACTGGTCAGCCCTTTTACCCCGGCAGTGTAGTTCATCATTGCGGGAATGCGGCGACGGGCGATGGCCCCAAAAATCACTGCCGCACTGATGCCTGCATTGGGCAGCATTAAGCCGATGCGTTCGCCTTCAACACTGTATTTTTCAAGGATGCGTCCAACAAACAGCGTTTTCGTAAGCAATTTGCGATAGGAGTCTGGGGTAAAGTTGACGTCTTCGACACATTTCTTCCCGGCTCCGAAGCGGTACATTGCACTCAGTAAAGATTCGTACAGCGTTTCACGCGGGCGCACCGCCATTCGCGCTTCCATCATTATTTGATGCAGCATTTCGCCAGCGATTTTGCGACGGTCACGGGCACGCGGCGCATCCGGCATCTCCACCTGCGTTGGTGGCAAAATATGCAGAGTAATTTGCGGGAACAAGCGACGTTTAACCAGACCTTTCAGGCGGCTGAAGTGCGTAAGTTCCGCCCCTTCAATACGCACAGGAATAACCGTTGCACCAGACTTCGCCGCGACAAAACCCGCGCCATCGTAGATTTTCATCAGCGAGCCTGTGGTGGTGATGCGTCCTTCAGGGAAAATCACCACTGGTCGGCCCTGTTCCACCAGACGTACCAGATGTTTAATCGCCATAGGTTGCGTCGGGTCGAGAGGAACAAAGTCGATAAATGATTTCAGCCAACGCATATACCACTGTTGGCTTATTGAGGTGTAAACGGCAAACACTGGACGCACAGGTAAAAACAGTCCAAGCAAAATGCCATCAATAAAAGAGACGTGATTAGGCGTAATTAGAACGCGCTCGCCCTTCAGTGCCTGGGTGTCACCCGTAACGCGAACGCGATACAAAACACGGCACAAATTTCGAAAAAAGCTAAAAAGCATTCCAACTCCCTTTGCTCTGATTCAGTAAAAGCGAATGGAGGGAGATTACACGAGATAAAGAACGCGAGCGACAGTAAATTAGGTGCGAAAAAAAACCTGCGCATCCGCGCAGGTTGGTGCAAGAGACAGGGTACGAAGAGCGTACCGAATAATCTCACCAATCAATACCTCTGGGATCTTGATTGTGGTCTGCACGACGACTCTTCGCCAGCGAGAAAACGCAAAGGAATGAAGGGAAATGCAACGAGGTGTGTAAATTGTCGGTTACTGTTACAGATTGATGACCGGCAAAAAAAAACCTGCGCATCTGCGCAGGCTGGTGTAATTCATGTGCTCAACCCGAAGTTGACTTCACCTATCAATACCTCTGGGATCACCACTTTAGCAACCTGAAGCCAAACGCCACCAGCAGTCAATCGCAACAGCATTTCGCAAAGTGTAACCAAAGGTTTGCAATCTCTTTTTTTGTCTTACTTATTTGCGTTTGGCTCACATTCCCACGATGAAAACACGCCGCCCCTTGAACCAACGGGCGTTTTCCGTAACACTGAAACAATGTAAGCGTTTACCCACTAAGGTATTTTCATGGCGACCATAAAGGATGTAGCCCGACTGGCAGGCGTTTCAGTCGCCACCGTTTCCCGCGTCATTAATAATTCACCCAAAGCCAGCGAAGCGTCCCGGCTGGCTGTGCATAGTGCAATGGAGTCTCTTAGCTATCACCCGAACGCCAACGCCCGTGCGCTGGCGCAGCAGACCACTGAAACGGTCGGTCTGGTCGTTGGTGATGTTTCCGATCCGTTTTTCGGTGCAATGGTGAAAGCGGTCGAACAGGTGGCTTATCACACCGGTAATTTTTTATTGATTGGCAATGGTTACCACAACGAACAAAAAGAGCGTCAGGCCATTGAGCAACTGATCCGCCATCGCTGTGCTGCGTTGGTCGTCCATGCCAAAATGATCCCGGATGCCGATTTAGCCTCATTAATGAAACAAATGCCCGGTATGGTGCTGATCAACCGTATCCTGCCTGGCTTCGAAAACCGTTGTATTGCTCTGGACGATCGTTACGGTGCCTGGCTGGCTACGCGTCATTTAATTCAACAAGGTCATACCCGCATTGGTTATCTGTGCTCTAACCACTCTATTTCTGACGCCGAAGATCGTCTGCAAGGGTATTACGATGCCCTTGCTGAAAGTGGTATTGCGGCCAATGACCGGCTGGTGACATTTGGTGAACCAGACGAAAGCGGCGGCGAACAGGCAATGACCGAGCTTTTGGGACGAGGAAGAAATTTCACTGCGGTAGCCTGTTATAACGATTCAATGGCGGCGGGTGCGATGGGCGTTCTCAATGATAATGGTATTGATGTACCGGGTGAGATTTCGTTAATTGGCTTTGATGATGTGCTGGTGTCACGCTATGTGCGTCCGCGCCTGACCACCGTGCGTTACCCAATCGTGACAATGGCGACCCAGGCTGCCGAACTGGCTTTGGCGCTGGCGGATAATCGCCCTCTCCCGGAAATCACTAATGTCTTTAGTCCGACGCTGGTACGTCGTCATTCAGTGTCAACTCCGTCGCTGGAGGCAAGTCATCATGCAACCAGCGACTAACCGCAGTTAAAGCAATTCCAGCGCCAGTAATTCTTCGATGGTCTGGCGACGGCGAATCAACCGCGCCTGACCATTATCAAACAGAACTTCTGGTAACAGCGGACGGCTGTTGTAGTTGGATGACATTGATGCGCCATATGCCCCTGTATCATGCAGTACCAGATAATCACCCGCCTTCACTTCCGGCAAGGCGCGGGTTTCAACATTTCCCCCTTCCTGCTGGGTAAAGACATCGCCCGATTCACATAATGGCCCGGCGACGACGGTTTCCACCGTTGGCGCGTGTTCCAGAGAACGACCATCAGCTGCCAGGGCACTGATATGGTGGTAACTACCGTACATTGCCGGGCGCATCAGATCGTTGAACCCGGCATCAACCAGCACAAAGTGGCGGCTACCCATTTGTTTGACGCTCCGCACCTGAGTAATTAACACGCCAGACTGCGCTACCAGAAAGCGACCCGGTTCAATTTCCAGTTTCACAGGGTGGCCCAAATGGCGAGCGATTTGCTCACGCGCGGCATTCCACAGACCATAATAATGTTCGGTATCAACCGCCTCTTCACCCTGTTGATAAGGAATAGAAAGCCCACCGCCCGCAGAAATAGCCTGTAAATCCTGACCGAATTCGATGACCTGACGTACCATAGCACCACACACCTGTTCCAGATGGGCATAATCAACGCCAGAACCAATGTGCATGTGAATGCCGACCAGCTGCAGATGATGACGTTGTATCACGTCCAGTGCGGCGGGCAGATCGGTGTACCAGATACCGTGCTTGCTGTTTTCGCCACCGGTATTGGTTTTTTGGCTATGTCCGTGACCAAACCCCGGGTTAACGCGCAGCCATACCCGATGCCCTGGCGAAACCTGGCCCAGTTGGTCGAGCATATCAACAGAACCCGCATTCACCGGAATTTGCAATTCACTGACGCGTTCAAGCGTCGCCTGATCGATAACATCTGCCGTAAAAACAATATCATCGGGGTGCGTTTGCGGATTGTAACCCGCCGCCAACGCACGCTCTATTTCGCCTAACGAGACGGAATCCACTTTCACGCCCTGCTCACGCATTAATCGCAAAATATGAATATTGGAACAGGCTTTCTGTGCAAAGCGCACCACATCAAACTGTTTCAGCGCTGCAATCTGCCGACGAATAATTTGCGCATCGTAGACCCACACCGGGCAGCCAAATTCAGCGGGCAAACGCAGCAGATTTTCGGCGGTGAGATCGGTATCGGTGCTGAACAGTGAATGTGGCATAACAAACTCCAGATGAGTGCTTTTTTATGATTACGCCACATCATAAAAAGAATAAAAAATATCGATTTATGTCGAGTCTATGCAAAAATGATATAGATTACCGGATTGCGAGAGAGCGCTAATGGCCGCCGTTAACTTACGTCATATTGAAATTTTTCATGCGGTAATGACCGCCGGAAGCCTGACTGAGGCAGCACACCTGCTACACACCTCACAGCCAACCGTCAGCCGCGAACTGGCGCGCTTTGAGAAGGTGATCGGGCTAAAATTGTTTGAGCGCGTACGTGGACGATTACATCCTACCGTGCAAGGACTGCGTCTGTTTGAAGAAGTGCAACGATCCTGGTACGGACTGGATCGCATTGTCAGCGCCGCAGAAAGTCTGCGCGAGTTTCGCCAGGGAGAACTGTCTATTGCCTGCCTGCCGGTCTTTTCGCAATCTTTTTTACCGCAGCTCCTGCAACCCTTTCTGGCACGTTATCCCGATGTCAGCTTAAATATCGTGCCCCAGGAATCACCGCTACTTGAAGAGTGGCTCTCGGCCCAGCGTCATGATTTAGGACTCACTGAGACACTCCATACGCCTGCGGGAACAGAACGTACCGAATTACTCTCTTTAGATGAAGTGTGTGTGTTACCTCCGGGTCATCCGCTGGCGGTAAAAAAGGTATTAACGCCGGATGATTTTCAGGGTGAGAACTACATCAGCCTTTCCCGTACTGACAGCTATCGCCAGTTGCTGGATCAGCTATTTACTGAACATCAGGTTAAACGACGCATGATCGTAGAAACCCACAGCGCCGCGTCAGTCTGCGCAATGGTACGGGCGGGGGTAGGTGTTTCGGTGGTTAACCCACTCACCGCACTGGATTATGCGGCAAGCGGTTTAGTGGTACGGCGGTTCAGTATTGCGGTTCCGTTCACCGTCAGCCTGATCCGCCCCCTGCACCGCCCGTCATCAGCGCTGGTTCAGGCGTTTAGTGAGCATTTACAAGCGGGGTTACCGAAACTGGTCACTTCTCTTGACGCGATTTTGTCGTCAGCTACGACAGCATAAAAGCGACAGCATCCTCGGCATGGATCGCCGCAGTATCAAACACAGGCAAAACACTGCGCTCTTCTGGAACCAATAAACCAATTTCTGTGCAGCCAAAAATGACACCCTGCGCCCCCTGTTCTGCAAGGCGAGCAATCACTTGCGCATAATAAGCGCGTGACGCTTCGGTAAATTGCCCCAGACACAGTTCTTCAAAAATAATCTGATTAATCTTCGCCCGTTCATCCGCTTCCGGAATAAGACAATTGATGGAAAATTGTTCCGTCAGCCGCCCGCGATAAAAATCCTGTTCCATGGTGTAACGCGTACCCAGCAGCGCCACACGAGTCATTCCGGCCCCGGTAATTGCACGTCCGGTGGCATCCGCAATGTGTAAGAAAGGCAGAGTGCAACGTGACTCAATGGCATCCGCCACTTTATGCATCGTATTGGTACATAACACAATACCTTCTGCGCCCGCCCGCTGTAAGCCAAGCGCCGCCTCAGCCAGAATGTCCCCGGTTTTATCCCATTCCCCGCGACGCTGGCACTCTTCTATTTCATGAAAATCGACGCTATGTAGCAGCACTTGCGCAGAGTGAAGCCCACCAAGCCGCTGTTTAATGCCTTCATTTATCAGACGATAGTAAGGAATGGTGGATTCCCAGCTCATTCCTCCCAGCAAACCAATTGTTTTCATTCCTCTCTCTCCTGATGTGTGTTACCGCAACAAGGCTGAATAAGGAACGAGACAAACGCCTCAACGGCCAGGTGCCCAATCTCTATTAACGAAAAAAGGGCCGGATGTACAGCACATCCGGCCCGTGAAATCAGACGCCGATATTTCTCAACTTCTCGCCTGCCATCAGTTTGCGTTCGATATGTTCCAGCGTGACATTTTTGGTTTCCGGAATGAGCCAGAAAGTGATGCCCACAAACGCAATGTTCAGCGCAGTGTAGAGCCAGAACGTACCGGCAGCACCAATGCTGTCGAGCAGCGTCAGGAAGGTCGCGCCGATAATCATATTCGACACCCAGTTCGTGGTGGTCGAACAGGTAATACCGAAATCGCGGCATTTCAGCGGCTGAATTTCAGAGCACAGGATCCACACCACTGGCGCGGCGCTCATCGCATAACCGGCAATACACATCATCGTCATGCCAACAGAGAGCCAGGACAAGCCACTGGAAGCCGTACCGTTATCAAACTGCATCAGGCAATAGCCCAGCACCAGAGTGCCTAACGCCATCACGCTGAAACCAATTTTCAGAGCCGGTTTACGCCCTGCTTTATCTACCGTAAACACCGCAATAAAGGTGGCGAACATAAAGGTCAGCCCTACGACCAGAGTCGCAATCATCTGTTGTTCTGTGGTCGTAAAGCCCGCCATTTTGAAGATACGCGGCGCGTAGTACATGATGATGTTCATACCGGTAAACTGCTGCATCGCCTGCAACAACATACCGAGAAACACAGCACGACGGACGTTACGGTTGATCTTAAACAGTGCCCAACCGCCCTGTTTTAACTTCAGGCTTTCACGAATTTCGTTGAGTTCTTCTCGCGCTTTTTCCGACGTATCGCGCAGCATACGCAACACTTCTTCCGCCTCAATATGACGCCCCTTTTCCGCCAGCCAGCGCGGGCTATTTGGCAGGAAGACCACCAGAATAATCAGCAGGACTGCTGGTAAAGCAAGAACCCCCAACATTGCGCGCCAGTTACCGCTATAACTGAACGCTGTATCGGATAAAAACGCCAGCACGATGCCGAGTGTGACCATCAACTGGTACATACTGATCATCTTACCGCGAACGTTTTCACTTGCCATTTCAGAAAGATACAGAGGAGCGGTGTAAGACGCGATCCCGACAGCAATGCCCAGCACCACCCGAGCGGCGATTAACATCTCTACGCTGGTCGCAAAAGCGGACCCTATAGAACCGAGTACAAACAGGATGGCCCCCGCCATCAGGCTGTATTTACGCCCCAGGCGGAACGACAGCCAACCATTAAACAGCGCACCAATTGCTGCGCCGAGCATCATGCTACTAACCACCCATTCCTGCAAACGACTGGTCAGCACAAAGTGATCGGTAATGAACGGCAACGCTCCGGCGATTACGCCGATATCAAGACCAAATAACAATCCTGCGACCGCAGCAGCTACCGAAACAAACATATTCATACGCCGCGTATCCCGCAAAGAACGTGGCGTTAAAGCAGATTCCGTATTGATAGTAACCATTTTTTCCTGCCAGCAGAGAGTAAGACATAGTGAAAAAATACGTGAACAACTCACACAGGTGTCAGGTCGGAAACAGCATAAATATGGATTAAATTGCTGCGACATGTCGTTATGTGATGGATATTCCAATTTTCAAATTAAGTTGAATTATTGAGATTATTATTAACCACCTAATTTTACAGCAGATAAAATTCATAAAGTTCATTAATTGATAATTGATATGGATTATTTCATAACCATGATATGAATTATGATGACCTACAGGTATAAAAAACCCTGCCATGAGGCAGGGTCATAAAAGTAAGAGGAATGAATTAACGAGCCAGCCAACCGCCATCTACGGCAATGGTATAACCATTCACATAATCTGAAGCGCTGGAGGCAAGGAACACTATCGGCCCCATCAGGTCACTCGGCAGTCCCCAACGACCAGCTGGAATGCGGTCGAGAATTTCCGCGCTACGTTGTTCATCTGCCCGTAGTTGTTGAGTATTGTTGGTCGCCATGTAACCCGGAGCTATCGCATTAACATTAATGTTGTGTTTAGCCCATTCGTTCGCCATCAATCGCGTCACGCCCATCACGCCGCTTTTTGATGCGGTATAAGAAGGCACACGGATCCCGCCCTGGAAGGAGAGCATTGACGTGATATTGATAATCTTGCCGCCATTGCGTTGCGCGATAAAGTGTTTCGCCGCTGCCTGAGACATGAAGAATACGCTCTTGATATTCAGGTTCATGACATCGTCCCAGTCTTTTTCGCTGAACTCGAGAGCATCTTCGCGGCGAATCAATCCGGCGTTATTCACCAGGATATCAATATGACCAAACTCAGCTACCGCGCGATCCAGCAGTGCTGGAATGCCATCAATCTTTCGCAGATCGGCGGTCAGGCTTAAAAAACGACGCCCCAGCGCCGTGACCTGCTTGATGGTTTCAGTCGGTTCAACGATGTTAATGCCAACAATGTCACAGCCCGCTTGCGCCAGCCCCAACGCCATCCCCTGGCCCAGTCCAGTATCACAACCAGTGACGACCGCAACTTTACCTTCGAGAGAAAATGCACTTAAAATCATAACAATACCTTATTCGTTTATGCCGACAACTAGCGCAAATCTTTAACGGCCACTATGCCGACAACTAGCGCAAATCTTTAACGGCCACATGGTCCATATCATCAAAGACCTGGTTTTCACCAACCATGCCCCAGATAAAGGTATAAGCTTTGGTTCCGACGCCGGAATGGATCGACCAGCTGGGGGAGATCACCGCCTGCTCGTTATGCATCACAATGTGACGCGTTTCTTGCGGCTGCCCCATCATGTGGAAAACGCAGGCGTCATCATCCATATTGAAATAGAAATAAACTTCCATCCGGCGCTCGTGAGTGTGACACGGCATGGTGTTCCACAAGTTACCAGGAGCCAGCTCCGTCAGCCCCATACTCAATTGGCAGGTTTCCAGCACATCCGGGACAAAATATTTGTTAATTGTGCGACGGTTACTGGTGAGGTTATCGCCTAACGTGACTGGAGATACTTCGTCCGGTGTGACTTTTTTGGTGGGATACGTCGTATGCGCGGGTGCGCAATTGTAATAAAACTTTGCCGGAGTGGCGGTATCAATACTGGCAAAGACAACTTCTTTTGCACCTTTACCAACATACAGGGCGTCGCGGTGACCGATTTCATAGCATTGGCCATCGACAGTAATCGTACCGGCACCGCCAATATTGATAACACCTAACTCGCGACGTTCAAGGAAATAGCTTACGCCGAGTTGTTTACCAACTTCCCCGCCAACGGAAACCGTTTTAGTTATCGGCATAATGCCGCCAACAATAATTCGGTCAATGTGGCTGTAAACCATGGTGTACTCATCGGCGACAAATACCTTTTCAACCAAAAATTCATTGCGCAGCCCTTGGGTATCCAGCGTTTTTGCGTGCGCACTGTGGATGCCCTGTCTTACGTCCACATCAACCTCCGATAATCAGTGAAGCGTGAAAATAGAAAACGATAGTGAAACACTGTTTCGTTTTCTCTATAAAGGGATGATATGCCCATGGGCTAGGGTTTTCAATTAAAAATAAAACAATGTTTCATTTTTAAGTTAAGGATTAAAAAAAGTGCAGTGTCGATCACGAATATGTCATGAGAATGGAAAAATGAGGGAGCCCAGAAAATGTATGTCGACTTGCCAGCCATCATTATTCAACAGATTAATGACGGCAGATATTTATCGGTAAGGAGGAAATGCAGAGCTACTCGTCACGTTCAATGGTCAATGCCACGCCCTGGCCCCCGCCGATACAAAGCGTTGCCAGCCCTTTGCGGGCATTACGTTTCACCATTTCATGAACCAGAGAAACCAGGATTCGGCAACCGGAAGCGCCTATCGGGTGACCGAGTGCGATCGCGCCACCATTGACATTGACCCGACGCTCATCCCACTCAAGCATCTTGCCAACCGAAAGCGCCTGTGCAGCAAACGCTTCATTAGCCTCGATAAGATCGACATCAGCCAACTGCCAGCCTACACGCTCCAGGCAACGGCGGGTCGCATACACCGGCGCAATTCCCATCAATGCCGGATCTACACCAACGCTGGCAAATGCGCGGATGCGGGCCAGCACGGGTAAATTCAACGCTCGTGCTTTGGCTTCGCTCATCATCATTACCGCAGCTGCGCCATCGTTTATGGATGATGCATTCCCCGCGGTCACAGAACCGAGACTATCAAATGAAGGATTTAAACGGGCTAAACCTTCTGCACTGGCGTCAGTGCGTGGCTGTTCATCGGTATCAACAACCAACGTCTGACCGTTACTTTGGATCATTACCGGGACGATCTCATCTTTAAATCGTCCGGCGTCAATCGCCGCTCGCGCTTTTTGTTGCGAGCTAAGTGCGTAAGCATCCTGCAACTGACGGCTGATGCCATATTCGCGAGCCAGATTTTCGGCGGTGACACCAATATGATAATCATTGAAGGCATCCCACAACCCATCATGCACCAGACTGTCAACCAACTGGCTATTGCCAAGCTGTGCACCGGTGCGGCTATCAGTCAGAACATGTGGTGCGCGGCTCATGTTTTCCTGGCCACCGGCGATGACAATATCAGCCTCGCCACACTGTATCGCCTGAGTAGCCAGATGCAGTGCTTTAAGTCCGGAACCGCAAACGTCATTAATCGTGATTGCAGAAACGCTATTAGGAAGACCACCTTTAATAGCCGATTGCCTTGCCGGATTCTGCCCTGCCCCTGCAGTCAACACCTGACCAAGAATTACTTCATCCACCGCATATGCAGGAACGCCGGTACGTTCTATTAACGCTTTCACGACCAGACTACCAAGTTCCACGGCGGAATGACCCGCTAACGCACCACGAAAGCAGCCGATAGGTGTCCGTAACGCCCCGACAATCACAACGTCTTTCATCACAACCTCGCACCAATTAACAGTGCAATAGTAAATGATTGTTAATTACAGTTATCTTAATTGTTTAAAAAAAGTGATTTTTATCACAAAGGAAATATGCCTGAGCAGTAGTCAGAGTCATAACTGGCACGTAAGGTTTGCAACCACTAACCCACCAATAGATGGGTAGATAAGGCGTTAATCTCCCATACTTAACCTGGTTTATGGTAAATTGCCCTCCATTTTGTTTAATTTGTAGATGATACGTTCAGATAATGTCTAATATTTGGTCTAAAGAAGAAACTCTGTGGAGTTTCGCGCTCTACGGCACAGCCGTTGGTGCAGGCACGCTCTTCCTTCCTATTCAGTTAGGTTCGGCAGGGGCTGTGGTCCTGTTTATTACTGCTCTGGTCGCCTGGCCTTTAACATATTGGCCACATAAAGCCTTATGCCAGTTCATCCTCTCATCAAAAACATCAGCATGTGAAGGGATAACGGGCGCGGTAACACACTACTATGGCAAGAAGATTGGTAATCTGATTACCACGCTGTACTTCATCGCCTTTTTTGTCGTCGTGTTGATATATGCAGTGGCAATTACCAACTCACTTACGGAACAGCTGGCAAAGCATATGGTTATTGATCTTCGCATCCGTATGTTGGTGAGTCTGGGTGTTGTATTAATTCTGAATCTCATTTTTCTGATGGGACGTCATGCCACTATTCGGGTAATGGGATTTTTGGTATTCCCATTGATTGCCTATTTCTTATTTCTTTCCATTTACCTTGTCGGTAGTTGGCAACCTGATCTATTAACGACCCAGGTAGAGTTCAATCAGAATACCCTTCACCAGATATGGATATCGATTCCCGTGATGGTTTTCGCCTTTAGCCATACGCCCATTATTTCTACGTTTGCCATAGACAGACGTGAAAAATATGGCGAACACGCTATGGATAAATGCAAAAAAATTATGAAAGTCGCTTATCTCATCATCTGCATAAGTGTACTGTTCTTTGTCTTTAGCTGCCTGCTTTCTATTCCACCTTCGTATATTGAAGCGGCTAAAGAAGAAGGGGTCACCATTTTATCGGCGCTTTCTATGCTGCCGAACGCCCCAGCATGGTTGTCAATTTCCGGGATTATTGTCGCAGTAGTTGCGATGTCGAAATCATTCCTGGGTACGTACTTTGGCGTTATTGAAGGTGCCACGGAGGTCGTCAAAACAACACTACAGCAGGTTGGTGTAAAGAAAAGTCGTGCATTTAACCGCGCACTATCAATTATGTTGGTATCGCTGATTACCTTCATTGTTTGTTGCATTAACCCGAACGCGATTTCGATGATTTATGCGATCAGCGGCCCGCTCATTGCCATGATACTTTTCATCATGCCTACGTTGTCAACGTATCTGATCCCGGCGCTTAAACCCTGGCGCTCCATCGGAAATCTGATTACGCTGATCGTGGGTATCCTGTGCGTATCGGTAATGTTCTTTAGCTAATATCCGTTGTGGATGGTTCAAAATTGCTACAATTTTGAACCATTCCATTTTTCATAATATTCATTTGTTATTATTCCGCCCTATCACTTCTCTCGTCATATCCTAGAATTATCAGTTAGTTAAACACACAAAGAGATCTGAACATCTTAAATAAGACTATTTAAGATGCATAACTTAGATTCGCAAGATATCTTCTGGTCATTCAAAAACAATTTGCGATATAGATATTCTCATACCATGAGATAGTTATCTGGACCACGTTCGACCATGCAAGATTAAATCAGTGAAACATAATCATATTTAATAACGAGAAATGCATTTTTAAATGTCTTAATCAGAATTATAGCAAATACAGATTAATCGCAATTTTTCCCAGCAAAATTACAAAATCAAGATGTATTGACATCATCAATCACCAATGAAATTATGCAATTATATACGGATAGGGAGGTTCTTAACATGGGGCTTTGTAGTCGTTATAAAAGTCTTACATGCAATAGTTGCTCAATGCATTGCCAAATAATGCCAGAAGAGTCACCGCGTTTGCAGTATTGCGCAAACTCGTGTTTTTGTATGTGGCCCGAAGAAAGTTCATATTTTAATCGTGGTGTGGTGGAAGGTATCTTAACAAAAAACCACAATGCGAGATTAAGCGGATATATTTTTGTGGATTTTTCAGTAAGTTTTTTACGTCTATTCCTTGAAAAAGACTGGATTGACTATCTTGCAAGTACTGACATGGGGATAGTTTTAGTCAGCGACCGCAATATGCAATCGTTAGCTAACTACTGGCGAAAACACAACACCGCAATATCTGCTGTCATATATAATGATGATGGTCTTGATGTTGCCAATGAAAAGATCAGACAACTATTTATTGGTCGTTATTTATCATTTACCAGAGGTAACACATTAACTCAGATGGAATTCACCATAATGGGGTATATGGTTTCTGGTTATAATCCATATCAGATTGCTGAAGTGCTGGATATGGATATCCGTAGCATCTACGCGTACAAGCAACGAATCGAAAAGAGAATGGGTGGTAAAATAAACGAATTATTTATTCGTTCACATTCGGTCCAACATTGATACTCAACGACCAGCCAGAATCATACTCTGTTCATACGGGCATCTATTGAAATGCCCGTATTTTATAAATAAGCAGTAACCCCAAGAGTAAACAACATAGTATTTAAAACCATCACACGAAAAATTCAGAAGCATTACGAAATATGAATTTACAAACAATAGTGGCATAAATGTTAACCATGTTAATTTACGTAAAGTTTTACGTTGCAACATTAAAGCCTCATTTCAATCATCATGATAAATATAAAATTAATATATATTTATGCCGTAAATACCAATATACTTAGCAAACTATGTGATCTCCATTTCGATTGATTTAGTGTTTATTGACGTATGTACTGGATTATTAACGATAATATCGAGTTCTGGCCTGAGCACCGAAAATTAATATCGGTACATAACGCCGATCTTAACGTCGTTCTGACAACGCCAGCCAGTCGATGTTTATCACTTCTACTTGAAGCTTTTCCTGATGTGGTTACACAACAAGATTTTTTCACCAGAGTCTGGGAAGAAGAAGGTATGCGTGTGCCTACTAACACGTTATATCAGAACATATCCATTATCAGACGCGGATTTCGCGCTGTTGGTGATACTACCCACTCGCTAATTGCAACCGTGCCGAGAGAGGATTCAAGATCGGTAATGACTCCAACTTATTGATAGTGTTTTATGTTCAGATAATGCCCGATGACTTTGTCATGCAGCTCCACCGATTTTGAGAACGACAGCGACTTCCGTCCCAGCCGTGCCAGGTGCTGCCTCAGATTCAGGTTATGCCGCTCAATTCGCTGCGTATATCGCTTGCTGATTACGTGCAGCTTTCCCTTCAGGCGGGATTCATACAGCGGCCAGCCATCCGTCATCCATATCACCACGTCAAAGGGTGACAGCAGGCTCATAAGACGCCCCAGCGTCGCCATAGTGCGTTCACCGAATACGTGCGCAACAACCGTCTTCCGGAGACTGTCATACGCGTAAAACAGCCAGCGCTGGCGCGATTTAGCCCCGACATAGCCCCACTGTTCGTCCATTTCCGCGCAGACGATGACGTCACTGCCCGGCTGTATGCGCGAGGTTACCGACTGCGGCCTGAGTTTTTTAAGTGACGTAAAATCGTGTTGAGGCCAACGCCCATAATGCGTGCAGTTGCCCGGCATCCAACGCCATTCATGGCCATATCAATGATTTTCTGGTGCGTACCGGGTTGAGAAGCGGTGTAAGTGAACTGCAGTTGCCATGTTTTACGGCAGTGAGAGCAGAGATAGCGCTGATGTCCGGCAGTGCTTTTGCCGTTACGCACCACCCCGTCAGTAGCTGAACAGGAGGGACAGCTGATAGAAACAGAAGCCACTGGAGCACCTCAAAAACACCATCATACACTAAATCAGTAAGTTGGCAGCATCACCTTCAAGATCCATAATGACATTAACATACAAAATCATGTAATAAACTCGTCAACAGACGCACATACACACAATGCCCCACCTGCCATAAAAGTTAATGCGGGATACAAAGAGAGCATTGGTGGCGCAAAGAATTTCAATAACAAAATCCTCAAACATATAAAAAGTCATCTAATTATGTTGAGCGCATTTGTCATAGGCGCATATTCTGCATATTGGCTATGGAATAATAATCAACCGAAGCCATTTTTCAAGGATTACAAGACTGTTGCGGAAATTAATGGCTGCCATTTTAATGTAACAGAAGATACAATTGATGGGTTGAAAGAGTTCGATAAATATAAAACACGGATACTGGATTCGGGGATTAACTGTAAAAAATATCCGTGGTTATACTTCCCTCTTGCAAAATCCTCACCGGGGATGATTGTTATGGCATGCAATAAAAACTATAACCAACATGAAGTGGCAGACTGTTTAACCCTGTCTTACCGTGAGGTTAATCGTGATTGATTATAAAAAAAACTTATTATTTATTTTAGTTTTTATCAGTGGGTTTATTCTCTTCACTGTCTATTCTTACACTGCAGAAAAAATGATATATAACGAAACATGCACTGCAAATTGGGTAATTTTTAATGACCAGGGACGAGCAAATCTTACCATCGACTTTATGTATAACAAAAAAAATAAAACAGGAACTGTTGCGTTGAGTGGAACCTGGCAACAAGGTAACAGAGAAAGTAAATCAATACGGCGAAATATTGAATACACATGGATTGAAAACTATGACACAGCCCATTTAACATCAAAGAAAGTTAATAAGTTTGAGATTATGGATCAAGTTGATGATGATAGACTTGCACAACTTATTCCTGATTTTTATGTCTTTCCAGAAAAAAGTGTAAGCTATAATATACTAAAGCAAGGTAAGCATGCTTTTATTTTGAGCATTGGTAACAGAGCAATAATGCATTGTGCAAGGTAAACTAAAATAGATAACAAAAAAGATGGAACCTCGTTAATCATAAAACAATAAAATTAAATATTCTCGCAGTATATGGCAGTCTAAAGCATCAAAGTTTTGATCAACATCTTTCATTTTAGACATCTCCTTGCAATGTAAAATATCATGTATCAACAACATCTGGTGCAAATCCATGAGTCGAACTCGACATTCATCTTAGCTCGATTATTATTCCTTCGTACAGTCGATGTAAACAATACAGAAAGAGGATTATTAAGAACCAGTTTACTCAGGAATCAATAGAGGAAAGGACTAACGTTTCTTTAAAAGAATTGATTTCATCATCTGTTAAACTAAACTCATCATTGACAGATCGTGAGATATAACTGTTTTTAACTTTACTCTTTACGTTGACTTTATTGACAGAATTAACATTCACATATCTTGAATTTAATGTCCATGATGTTGTTTGCGTGAGAACATTCTCAGCATTAAGGAATTTTTTTAACGGAATCCTTGGTTTCTTTTTCGAGTCCGAATTTACAATATCATGCATATAGACCATTTCATGAATCTGCGAAAACTCAATGTCCATTGTATACCTCACATTTTTACCGTGACTCGATGTTACTGTTCAATAATCACCTTCCATCAATACTAAAATTAATACCCCTAATGTGCCGATAACAAATATAGTCATTCTACGTAACGTCTCCATAAGGTGATAACCTTGATCAAATGAATTTCGAATATAATAAAGGAAATCTTTTGAGATGTTTATCACGAATAAAGCTATTTATGTTACCAATATCATTTCGAGTGCGCACACTATCTATCTGTTTTTTCGAGATATAAAAAACAACGTGTAAGTTATGTAAATTGCCGATGCTACTGAGTAACATTATGGTAAAAAAAGTAAAAATGAGCGATTTTTGATAGAATAAAGCATGAGAAAAGGTGATATTTGACATTATCAGAAGCTGCGAATTCGGATTTTGCTCTAATCAAATGAGAGAAATGTAAAATGAAGCCACGAAATATTAATAATAGCCTACCACTGCAACCATTAGTTCCTGATCAGGAGAACAAAAATAAGAAAAATGAAGAGAAATCCGTTAATCCAGTTAAAATCACAATGGGGTCTGGTTTAAATTATATTGAACAAGAATCTCTTGGAGGAAAATATCTAACACATGATTTGTCAATAAAGATAGCGGATATTTCTGAAGAGATAATTCAGCAAGCAATATTATCTGCTATGAGCATATATAAATTTTCGATAACAGATGATTTAATGAGTATGGCTGTAAATGAACTCATAAAACTGACCAAAATAGAGAATAATGTAGACCTGAATAAATTCACTACTATATGCACAGACGTTCTATCCCCCCTCGTCACCAGACATAATAAAGAAAAAAAACAAACGACATTCTACCCTTCTCAAAAATCCCCTTTTTAATTTTCATTGAAAAAATGGCAATTGATACTATGAATCCAGGTCATACACATTAAGGCATTTATGTAATGTCGTAATTAAGATAACTAATAAGGTGAATATTAGTAAAACAACTAATGATGTTATTAGTTTGTAGTGAACAGTACTTTTACCAATAATGAAAAATATACCATAAGCAATGCAAGCTTAAAACTAATAATTTAAAAAAGATAAATGTAAAAATATTAATGAGTCAATCAATAATAATTTAGCATCACGAGACACATCACAGAGGAATATTATGAGCACAGAAACAATTGAAATATTCAATAATAGTGATGAATGGGCAAATCAACTAAAACACGCATTATCGAAAGGAGAAAATCTGGCATTACTACATGGTTTAACTCCTGATATCCTTGATAGAATATATGCATATGCATTCGACTACCATGAAAAGGGTAATATAACGGACGCAGAAATTTATTATAAATTTTTGTGCATTTATGCGTTCGAAAATCATGAGTATCTAAAAGATTTTGCATCAGTATGTCAGCCAAAAAAGAAATATCAACAAGCATATGACCTTTACAAACTAAGTTACAATTACTCCCCGTATGATGACTATTCAGTTATTTATCGTATGGGTCAATGTCAGATTGGGGCTAAAAATATCGATAACGCAATGCAATGTTTCTATCACATTATTAACAATTGTGAGGATGATAGTGTTAAGAGTAAAGCGCAGGCATATATTGAACTCTTAAACGATAATTCAGAAGATAATGGCTAAGCATTACAATCATTTGGTTAAATTTGCTGGTTATAGTGCAGTTAACTACTATAACCAGCACCTCTTATGTTTTCTTAAATCAGCATCTTAAAACAGTTAAGAGCATACTATAAATCATTATTTTTCAATGCGTTAGAGAACAATCTACTTTATAAAAATTGAATAAGGCTATTTCAGATTACATCACTGAATTCCTAAGATAAATTAGTGAACACAACCATAGATATGTCGAATGTATTTTCCTGTAGCATTAATGACACATAAATATGAATAGCCATAATTTCTATTGCTTAAGCAGGATGCAAGAAACCAATTTTTTCATAGAGGTTAACTAATGGACTTAGAAAATAAATTCTCATATCATTTTCTTGAGGGATTAACGCTCACGGAAGATGGAATTCTTACTCAAGGAAATGAGCAAGTTTATATTCCACAGAAAGAGTTAGGTGTATTAATAGTATTACTTGAATCCGCTGGTCATGTTGTACTGAAAGATATGATCATCGAATCAGTATGGAAAAATATTATTGTTAGTGACGAGTCCCTGACAAGATGTATCTATTCTTTGCGCTGCATTTTTGAAAAAATTGGCTATGATCGTTGCATAGAAACAATCTACCGGAAAGGTTATCGTTTCAGCGGGCAGGTTTTCAAAACTAAAATTAATGAAGATAATACTTCAGACTATTCCATAGCTATATTCCCTTTCACTACTTCATTGAATACACTGGATCCATTAATACTTAATCAGGAATTAGTGCAAATCATTTCAAATAAAAAAATCGATGGTTAGACTGGCCCCCTGAATCTCCAGACAACCAGTATCACTTAAATAAGTGATAGTCTTAATACTAGTTTTTAGACTAGTCATTGGAGAGCAGATGATTGATGTCTTAGGACCGGAGAAACGCAGACGGCGTACCACACAGGAAAAGATCGCAATTGTTCAGCAGAGCTTTGAACCGGGGATGACGGTCTCCCTCGTTGCCCGGCAACATGGTGTAGCAGCCAGCCAGTTATTTCTCTGGCGTAAGCAATACCAGGAAGGAAGTCTTACTGCTGTCGCCGCCGGAGAACAGGTTGTTCCTGCCTCTGAACTTGCTGCCGCCATGAAGCAGATTAAAGAACTCCAGCGCCTGCTCGGCAAGAAAACGATGGAAAATGAACTCCTCAAAGAAGCCGTTGAATATGGACGGGCAAAAAAGTGGATAGCGCACGCGCCCTTATTGCCCGGGGATGGGGAGTAAGCTTAGTCAGCCGTTGTCTCCGGGTGTCGCGTGCGCAGTTGCACGTCATTCTCAGACGAACCGATGACTGGATGGATGGCCGCCACAGTCGTCACACTGATGATACGGATGTGCTTCTCCGTATACACCATGTTATCGGAGAGCTGCCCACGTATGGTTATCGTCGGGTATGGGCGCTGCTTCGCAGACAGGCAGAACTTGATGGTATGCCTGCGATCAATGCCAAACGTGTTTACCGGATCATGCGCCAGAATGCGCTGTTGCTTGAGCGAAAACCTGCTGTACCGCCATCGAAACGGGCACATACAGGCAGAGTGGCCGTGAAAGAAAGCAATCAGCGATGGTGCTCTGACGGGTTCGAGTTCTGCTGTGATAACGGAGAGAGACTGCGTGTCACGTTCGCGCTGGACTGCTGTGATCGTGAGGCACTGCACTGGGCGGTGACTACCGGCGGCTTCAACAGTGAAACAGTACAGGACGTCATGCTGGGAGCGGTGGAACGCCGCTTCGGCAACGATCTTCCGTCGTCTCCAGTGGAGTGGCTGACGGATAATGGTTCATGCTACCGGGCTAATGAAACACACCAGTTCGCCCGGATGTTGGGACTTGAACCGAAGAACACGGCGGTGCGGAGTCCGGAGAGTAACGGAATAGCAGAGAGCTTCGTGAAAACGATAAAGCGTGACTACATCAGTATCATGCCCAAACCAGACGGGTTAACGGCAGCAAAGAACCTTGCAGAGGCGTTCGAGCATTATAACGAATGGCATCCGCATAGTGCGCTGGGTTATCGCTCGCCACGGGAATATCTGCGGCAGCGGGCTTGTAATGGGTTAAGTGATAACAGATGTCTGGAAATATAGGGGCAAATCCATCTCTTTTCGCATGTGAATTTTGATCGGTATCGGTTTTAATATCATTGAACCAAAAATTTGCCGACTGATAATTATCCTTCTCGTATCTTTTTATACCATACGGACCTGCTAGTTTTTTAACTATTTTTAGAACCTGCTCTTTTCTTCTGGTGTTTATCTTTGCAAGATTTGCAGGATAAATAACATTAAGTAAAGCCGCATCGGCTTCTCTGTAATGTTTATCTTTTTCCAGATAACCTGGGGATTCTCCCCCTAAATCAAGCTGTAACGTTATTCTTTCATAACCTTTATCTATGAGGTGGTTCAACCTCGTTGTTGAAAGAGGTTCATCCAGTTCATTGGCTTTAGCTTCGCGTAGTAAATCAGAGACAAAAACAGAGTCTTTCTTCGAGAGTAAGTTCGACAAACGTTCCAGTCCAGAGGTCACCAGTGCAACGGAAGATGTGTTTAATCGGGCATCTTCTTCCCATGCTCCGGAATCTTCCATAACATAGAAATTGGCTTTATCCAGATAAGCAATCAGCAGCGCAACCGATTTTAATCGGTCACCTTTTTGCCAATCTTCAGCGTTAATTGTACCAGTGTCGATTGCTTGTATAAGGAGATCAAGATAAAGACCTAACGCATCATTTTGTTTATGGTTCCACAGCTGCGGCTTGCCTTCTTCCTGCACATCTGCCATCACGGGGGAGTTGCTGTCAAATCGGATATGCACAGCATTCATTTGCCCGGGAACTCCATCCAGTCGTTTGGGGTTGCTAATGACGTCCTGCATCCGCTTAATCTGGTCGAGCGTAGACATATAATCCCACAGGGTGAGCAGAACCTTTTTTGCGGCTACACTATTTCCCTGATCTGATACTAATGCCATATAGCCCCATAAACTATCCCTCAGCCAGACAGCATCATAGTGGGTTTCTGCCGCTGTTTTGTCATCTTCGAAAGTAGAAGCAAGAATAAATGTTCCCCAGGGTTTCTCCGTCAACGTTAACTTTCGTGTGTTTTCTGTTAATGTTAACAACCCTTGAATTTCGTCTTTGGTATAGTGGCTCTTTATTTCATTTTTTAATTTGGCTGAGTGAATCAGAAGACGATAATTAGGGTACTTATCTGGATTTAACGATAAATAACTTTTATCTGTTGCTGCCCCCGTGGAATTAAGAATGTTAAATACAGATTCACTCGTCACTTCTGCCCCTGTCGCCTGGCATGTGCCGCACGAAAATATACCAGCGAGCAGAAGAGTTAATGCAGATTTCCCTTTCATAAAATATTCCATCAATCGTTTGTTAAAAGCGTAAATAACCACTTATTTAACAACTTGAAAATAAGGTGTTTTACCTGGGTTGTTACAAAAGGATTGCATTGCGTAAACGCTTTTTATTTACAACAAAATGGGGAAATATTACGGCGATTGCGAAAAGTCTGAAGCGATTGAATTAAGATAATATAGAAAATCAGATACAGCAAAAGCGGCGAAGGGAATCGAACCCTCGTATAGAGCTTGGGAAGCTCTCGTTCTACCATTGAACTACGCCCGCTTCGAGATGCGTAAGGCATTATAAACCTTACGCTCTCCTTAGCAAGTGCCGCGCTGCTGACTGCTGATTAATTCGCCATCAGCATTTTGGCTTGCTGCCCTGCGGCGGCAAGTAACGTAGCGGATCAATTGCCGTTGCACGGTAACGAATCTGGAAATGCAGGCGAACAGATGCCGCATCCGTGCTCCCCATAGTGGCGATTTTTTGCCCAGCCTTCACGCTTTGCCCATTATTTACCAGCATCGTGTCATTATGGGCGTAAGCCGTAATGTAATCTTCACTGTGTTTAATCATGATGAGATTACCGTAGCCACGCAGCTGGTTGCCCACATACACCACCTTTCCTGCACCCGCGGCGTAAATAGGTGTACCCCGTGGAGCTGAGATATCAATCCCTTTATTGCCGCCATCTGCTGTCGAATACGGCATGATAACTTTCCCTGTCGTTGGCCATAACCAACAACGTTGCCCTACTGGCGGCCAGGATGATTTCGGTACCGCTGATGACGGTGTAACCGATGCGGTTTTGGTCGTTGATTTGGCGGTTGATTTACGTGTACTACTGCTACTTTTCGCCCCACCCAGTTTTAGTTTCTGACCAACTTCAATGGTGTAAGGGGGGGAAATGCCGTTCAGTCGCGCCAGTTCTTTTACGCTGGTTCCCGTGGTGCGCGAAATACGATATAGCGTATCCCCCCGTTTCACGGTGTAAACGGAGCCGGAATACGTTCCTGTATCGGATGATTTGCTACCCGAACAGCCCGCCAAAAGCAGTCCAACCGATAACAACATCACGATACCCAGAGATTTTTTATTCAGGCGTCCCGCACTCAAAATCTTTCCTCGCTTAAAAAACAAGACGCCTTATCATAGCAGCCAGCCTCTTGATACCCAATCTCTTGCTTCTGGAAAAACGTGGTAATAGAGAAAGAGGTTAATTTCATTTGGCAAAGGGAAGTATCATCAGCAAAATATTCGCTGTAGAGGTATCGAACTTCCTGACTTTTTACCCTATTTCCCATCCTGATGCGTAATAATCCCAATTTATCACATTGATTTTATCGCCACTCATATTGATACGTATCACTGCCCCTATTCAGAGTCCTGTTTCGTATCATATCTGTGTTTTTTTAACGTCATCACACTTCCTACCTCCCCTAACGCTTATCGTCGTTTCTGGCGTAAATCTTGCCTGCTTAGACTAAATCTTTGCCATAAGAACCAAATGTTCAAATCGAGGGGATTTCTATGGAAGCGCGGGAAGCAACCGCTACGGGTGAATCATGCATGCGCGTCGATGCCATTGCTAAGGTCACCGGGCGGGCACGATATACTGACGATTATGTTATGGCGGGCATGTGTTATGCGAAATATGTACGTAGCCCTATCGCACATGGTTATGCCGTAAGTATTAATGATGAACAAGCCAGAAGTTTGCCGGGCGTACTGGCGATTTTTACCTGGGAAGATGTGCCTGATATTCCATTCGCTACAGCTGGGCATGCCTGGACACTTGACGAAAACAAGCGCGATACCGCCGATCGCGCACTGCTAACTCGCCATGTTCGTCATCATGGTGACGCCGTTGCCATCGTCGTGGCCCGCGATGAACTCACGGCAGAAAAAGCGGCGCAATTGGTCAGCATTGAGTGGCAAGAATTACCCGTTATCACCACGCCAGAAGCGGCGCTGGCAGAAGACGCTGCACCAATCCATAACGGTGGCAATTTACTGAAACAAAGCACGATGTCGACGGGTAATGTCCAACAAACAATCGATGCCGCCGACTACCAGGTACAGGGGCACTATCAGACCCCCGTTATTCAACATTGTCACATGGAAAGCGTAACATCGCTGGCGTGGATGGAGGATGACTCGCGAATTACCATCGTTTCCAGCACCCAGATCCCGCACATTGTTCGCCGCGTGGTTGGTCAGGCGCTGGATATTCCCTGGTCATGCGTACGAGTCATCAAACCGTTTGTCGGTGGCGGTTTTGGTAATAAACAGGATGTACTGGAAGAGCCAATGGCAGCATTCCTGACCAGCAAGCTTGGCGGCATTCCGGTGAAAGTTTCCCTTAGCCGTGAAGAGTGTTTCCTCGCAACCCGTACCCGCCACGCTTTTACCATTGACGGGCAAATGGGCGTGAACCGCGACGGAACATTGAAAGGTTATAGTCTGGATGTTCTGTCTAACACCGGCGCTTATGCATCTCACGGGCACTCCATCGCTTCTGCGGGGAGGAATAAAGTCGCTTACCTTTATCCTCGTTGTGCCTACGCTTACAGTTCAAAGACCTGCTATACCAACCTCCCCTCGGCTGGTGCGATGCGTGGTTATGGCGCGCCACAAGTCGTATTTGCCGTTGAGTCTATGCTTGATGACGCCGCGACAGCGTTAGGTATTGATCCTGTTGAAATTCGTTTACGCAACGCCGCCCGCGAAGGAGATGCTAATCCGCTCACGGGCAAACGTATTTACAGCGCAGGGTTGCCGGAGTGTCTTGAAAAAGGCCGGAAAATCTTTGAATGGGAAAAACGCCGTGCAGAATGCCAGAACCAGCAAGGCAATTTGCGCCGCGGCGTTGGCGTCGCCTGTTTTAGCTATACCTCTAACACCTGGCCTGTCGGCGTAGAAATAGCAGGCGCGCGCCTTCTGATGAATCAGGATGGAACCATCAACGTGCAAAGCGGCGCGACGGAAATCGGTCAGGGTGCCGACACCGTCTTCTCGCAAATGGTGGCAGAAACCGTGGGGGTTCCGGTCAGCGACGTTCGCGTTATTTCAACTCAAGATACCGACGTTACGCCGTTCGCTCCCGGCGCATTTGCCTCACGCCAGAGCTATGTTGCCGCGCCTGCGCTGCGCAGTGCGGCACTATTATTAAAAGAGAAAATCATCGCTCACGCCGCAGTCATGCTACATCAGTCAGCGATGAATCTGACCCTGATAAAAGGCCATATCGTGCTGGTTGAACGACCGGAAGAGCCGTTAATGTCGTTAAAAGATTTGGCGATGGACGCTTTCTACCACCCTGAACGCGGCGGGCAGCTCTCTGCTGAAAGCTCCATCAAAACCACCACTAACCCATCGGCGTTTGGCTGTACCTTTGTTGATCTGACGGTCGATATTGCGCTGTGCAAAGTCACCATCAACCGCATCCTCAACGTTCATGATTCAGGGCATATTCTTAATCCACTGCTGGCAGAAGGTCAGGTACACGGCGGAATGGGAATGGGCATTGGCTGGGCGCTATTTGAAGAGATGATCATCGATGCTAAAAGCGGCGTGGTCCGTAACCCCAATCTGCTGGATTACAAAATGCCGACCATGCCGGATCTGCCACAACTGGAAAGCGCGTTCGTCGAAATCAATGAGCCGCAATCCGCATACGGACATAAGTCACTGGGTGAGCCACCAATAATTCCTGTTGCCGCTGCTATTCGTAACGCGGTGAAGATGGCTACCGGTGTTGCAATCAATACACTGCCGCTGACGCCAAAACGGTTATATGAAGAGTTCCATCTGGCAGGATTGATTTGAGGATAACATCATGTTTGATTTTGCTTCTTACCATCGCGCAGCAACCCTTGCCGATGCCATCAACCTGCTGGCTGACAACCCGCAGGCCAAACTGCTCGCCGATGGCACTGACGTACTGATTCAGCTCCACCATCACAATGACCGTTATCGCCATATTGTTGATATTCATAATCTGGCGGAGCTGCGGGGAATTACGCTGGCGGAAGATGGCTCGCTACGTATCGGCTCTGCAACGACATTTACCCAGCTAATAGAAGCTCCTATAACTCAACGTCATCTCCCGGCGTTATGTGCTGCGGCCACGTCCATTGCTGGACCGCAGATCCGTAACGTCGCTACCTACGGTGGAAATATTTGCAACGGTGCCACCAGCGCAGATTCTGCCACGCCAACGCTAATTTATGACGCGAAACTGGAGATCCACTCCCCGCGCGGTGTTCGTTTCGTCCCGATTAATGGCTTTCACACCGGGCCGGGCAAAGTGTCTCTTGAGCATGACGAAATCCTCGTCGCCTTTCATTTTCCGCCACAGCCGAAAGAACACGCGGGCAGCGCGCATTTTAAATATGCCATGCGCGACGCAATGGATATTTCAACGATTGGCTGCGCCGCACATTGCCGACTGGATAACGGCAATTTCAGCGAATTACGCCTGGCATTTGGTGTTGCCGCGCCAACGCCGATTCGCTGCCAACATGCCGAACAGACTGCACAAAATGCGCCATTAAACCTGCAAACGCTGGAAGCTATCAGCGAATCTGTCCTGCAAGATGTCGCCCCGCGTTCTTCATGGCGGGCCAGTAAAGAGTTTCGTCTGCATCTCATCCAGACGATGACCAAAAAAGTGATTAGCGAAGCCGTCGCCGCGGCGGGGGGAAAATTGCAATGAATCACAGCGAAACAATTACCATCGAATGCACCATTAACGGGATGCCTTTTCAGCTTCACGCCGCACCAGGCACGCCGCTCTCGGAATTACTCCGCGAACAAGGACTGCTAAGTGTCAAACAAGGGTGCTGCGTGGGTGAATGTGGTGCCTGTACGGTGTTGGTCGACGGCACAGCAATAGACAGTTGCTTATACCTTGCCGCCTGGGCTGAAGGAAAGGAGATCCGCACGCTGGAAGGTGAAGCGAAAGGCGGAAAACTTTCTCATGTTCAGCAGGCTTATGCGAAATCCGGCGCAGTGCAGTGCGGGTTTTGTACGCCTGGCCTGATTATGGCTACCACGGCAATGCTGGCGAAACCACGCGAGAAGCCATTAACCATTACGGAAATTCGTCGCGGACTGGCGGGAAATCTTTGTCGCTGCACGGGGTATCAGATGATTGTAAATACAGTTCTGGATTGCGAGAAAACGAAGTAAAAGGATATCCGGCCTGAATTCAGGCCGGATTCACTGAGGTTATGTGTTTAACAACTCATATTTCTTAATCTTGCGATAGAGCGTAGCAATGCCGATGCCCAGTTCATCAGCAACTTGCTTCTTGCTGTTATGACGTGAAAGCGCCTCGCGGATCATTTGCTTTTCCATCTCCTCCAGCGCCGTGCCGCCCGCATCATCGAGTGACAGGTGCGCCTCACTGACCTCTGTTACATCACTTTGCTCCGTTGTGCCATTATTCAGCAGATTTGGCGGCAATAGCGTGCTGTCGATAACTTCACCTGAAGGAACCACGTTAACCAGATATTCCATCAAATTGCTTAACTCGCGCAGGTTTCCGGGCCAACGATGCTTACGCAATATTTCGACGACATCGGGAGCAATGCCAGGATAAACCGATCCCAGACGACGGGTATGCAGATGTAAAAAGTAATGCACCAATAGTTCAATATCTTCCTGACGTTCACGCAGCGGTGGCAGAGTTATCGGGATAACATTAAGTCGGTAGAAGAGATCTTCGCGGAATTTACCTTCGGCAATGAACTGGGCCAAATTCTGATTAGTTGCAGAAATGATGCGAATGTCGACTTGTATTGGGCTACTGGCACCAATCGGCAGAATTTCACGCGCCTCAATAGCGCGCAGTAATTTAGCCTGCAACATTAATGGCATATCACCTATTTCATCGAGAAACAGCGTGCCCGTATTCGCCGCCTGAATCAACCCTGTTTTACCGTTGGCAGAAGCACTAGTAAATGCGCCTTTAACATAACCGAACAGTTCGCTTTCCAGAAGCTGCTCCGGAATCGCGGCACAGTTGATAGCAATAAAGGGTTTATTCCGTCTTCCGCTCAACTTATGGATTGCTCGGGCGACGACTTCTTTACCCGTG
This sequence comes from Shigella sonnei, assembly GCF_002950395.1. Taxonomy (NCBI): domain Bacteria; kingdom Pseudomonadati; phylum Pseudomonadota; class Gammaproteobacteria; order Enterobacterales; family Enterobacteriaceae; genus Shigella; species Shigella sonnei. The sequence continues at coordinate 4,725,685 of NZ_CP026802.1, read as the reverse complement.
CCGCTTTCACCAACCACCATAACGCTGGATGGGCTGGGTGCAATACGGCTAATGAGTCGTTTTAATTGCCGCATAACACGGCACTCGCCAACCAATTGTTCAATATGTGGTTCATCAGGTGCATTTGCTACAGAAAAACTGGTATGCGATTGGTGAAATGCCATTAAAAATAATTGTCGGCCCTGAATGTTATGCAATTGACCAATGATTAATTCACTTTTATCGTCCCACGAAACAATATGCTGCATATGTCCATGAGTAAAATTACTCTCAAATGTTAATGGTCTGAAACGGATAGGTTTCCCAATAATATTATTTTGTACAACACCAAGTGTTTTTAAGGCAGTCTGATTAACAAACTGAACCCGACTTTCATCATCAACAACTAATACGCCCTGATCCATATTATCGATCATGGTCGCGAATATTTTACTGATGTTATCTCCTGGCCCCTGATCCTCCAGAAGTTTCGAAACAAAAATGGTGGATATATGGCGAACATAATCAGAAAATTCGCGTAAATTATCACTGATATGCTCTTGTTGCTCGTGGGTAACGGCAATCAAACTTATCACCCCAACACAACGATCCTGTAAAATGACAGGCGTACCCAGAAATGCTTTTTCGCGGCAATTTTCTTTACTATCGCAACCTTCGCAAAGGGGATCGAAGCGAGACTGTGTCACAACTTTTTCAGTTTTCGTTTCCAGGACGTGGCGGAGCAGGCGTGAGTTGCCGCTCAACTGGCGACCAAGAAACTTCCCATACGCGCCCGTTCCGGCGACGCGACACAAGTTTTCATCAACGATCTCAACCTCAAACTGCAAAACGCTGGCAAGCATTCTGGCAAAACGCTGAATTGTCGGTTGAATTTGCATCAATACTGACTGCGTAGTAGCAAGCTCCATAGCTTTACCTTCCAGACTTACTTAAAAGTCGATCATTGAAGACGTTGATGGTTCACAGATCATGATGATATTAACTCAGGCGAAATTGGCTTTGATAAAAACATAAGATTTTTATCATTTTCTAATGCAATTATGGAAGAGATATCACATTTCTATATCAATATGAGAATTACGGCGGTGAGTTTATCAAACTGAAGAGAGATAGCCTGCCCCTTTATCTTATTTCTGATACTTAGCAGCAAATAAATAACGCGATAAAAAAAGCCAAACGTTTTCGTATTTTACAAACAACCAGAAGCTGGCATCAATTTGTGAACAACCCCACACATTATCCGTCAAATTAGTCTTTTGCAGCCGCGCGGATAATTCTGGCACACTTATTGTTAGTCCCAGGTATAGCTATGAAAACACCAATCACTTTGGCAAGTCACAGTGAAATAAACCACTTTGCCTGTCATTCCACTACCGGGACTGTATGATGAAAACTGTTAATGAGCTGATTAAGGATATCAATTCGCTGACCTCTCACCTTCACGAGAAAGATTTTTTGTTAACGTGGGAACAGACGCCAGATGAACTGAAACAAGTACTGGACGTTGCCGCAGCATTAAAAGCACTGCGTGCTGAAAACATCTCAACCAAAGTCTTTAATAGTGGATTAGGTATTTCCGTATTCCGCGACAACTCCACCCGTACCCGCTTCTCTTATGCTTCCGCGCTTAACCTGCTCGGCCTTGCACAACAAGATCTCGACGAAGGCAAATCACAAATCGCTCACGGCGAAACCGTGCGTGAAACCGCCAATATGATCTCCTTCTGCGCCGACGCTATTGGTATTCGCGACGATATGTATCTGGGCGCAGGCAACGCCTATATGCGTGAAGTTGGCGCTGCACTTGATGACGGTTACAAGCAGGGTGTACTGCCACAGCGTCCGGCTTTAGTGAACCTGCAATGCGATATTGACCACCCGACTCAGTCAATGGCTGACCTCGCGTGGTTACGTGAACACTTTGGTTCACTGGAAAACCTGAAAGGTAAAAAAATCGCCATGACCTGGGCCTACTCTCCAAGCTATGGCAAACCGCTCTCTGTACCACAAGGCATCATCGGTCTGATGACTCGCTTCGGTATGGATGTCACCTTGGCCCATCCGGAAGGCTACGACCTGATCCCGGATGTGGTTGAAGTGGCGAAAAACAATGCTAAAGCCTCCGGTGGTAGCTTCCGTCAGGTCACCAGCATGGAAGAAGCCTTCAAAGACGCAGACATCGTTTATCCGAAGTCATGGGCACCTTACAAAGTGATGGAAGAGCGTACTGAATTGCTGCGTGCGAACGACCACGAAGGCTTAAAAGCACTGGAAAAACAGTGTCTGGCACAGAACGCGCAACACAAAGACTGGCATTGTACTGAAGAGATGATGGAACTGACCCGTGATGGCGAAGCCCTGTACATGCACTGCCTGCCAGCTGATATCAGCGGCGTATCCTGCAAAGAAGGTGAAGTGACTGAAGGCGTATTCGAAAAATACCGTATCGCTACCTACAAAGAAGCCAGCTGGAAGCCTTATATCATCGCCGCGATGATCCTGTCCCGTAAATACGCCAAACCAGGTGCACTGCTCGAGCAACTGCTGAAAGAAGCGCAAGAACGCGTGAAATAACCCCTCGGGCCGATCTGCTGGTCGGCCCTCTATTTCCAGAGGCCAAAAGGATAGGATATGTCCGTTTTCTCATTGAAGATTGATATCGCCGATAACAAATTTTTCAACGGCGAAACATCACCGCTCTTTTCGCAAAGCCAGGCCAAACTGGCGCGCCAGTTCCACCAGAAAATAGCTGGTTATCGCCCAACACCGCTTTGTGCGCTGGACGATCTCGCAAACCTTTTTGGTGTGAAGAAAATTCTCGTCAAAGACGAATCAAAACGATTCGGTCTGAACGCCTTCAAAATGCTTGGCGGTGCGTACGCCATCGCTCAATTATTGTGTGAAAAATATCATCTTGATATCGAAACGCTGTCATTTGAGCACCTGAAAAATGCCATCGGCGAAAAAATGACTTTCGCGACCACCACCGACGGCAACCACGGGCGCGGTGTGGCGTGGGCAGCACAGCAACTCGGACAGAATGCGGTGATTTACATGCCGAAAGGTTCTGCTCAGGAACGCGTTGACGCCATTCTGAACCTCGGTGCCGAGTGCATCGTCACGGATATGAACTATGACGATACCGTTCGCCTGACCATGCAACACGCGCAGCAGCACGGCTGGGAAGTGGTACAGGACACGGCATGGGAAGGTTACACCAAAATCCCAACCTGGATCATGCAAGGCTACGCAACCCTGGCAGATGAAGCCGTCGAGCAAATGCGTGAAATGGGCGTAACCCCGACGCACGTTCTGCTGCAAGCCGGTGTCGGAGCAATGGCCGGTGGTGTGCTGGGTTATCTGGTCGACGTCTACAGCCCGCAAAATCTGCACAGCATTATTGTTGAACCTGACAAAGCTGACTGTATTTATCGCTCCGGCGTCAAAGGCGACATCGTCAACGTTGGCGGTGATATGGCCACCATCATGGCGGGCCTGGCCTGTGGCGAACCTAACCCGCTGGGCTGGGAAATCCTACGTAACTGCGCCACCCAATTCATCTCCTGCCAGGACAGCGTTGCCGCATTAGGTATGCGCGTGCTGGGTAATCCGTACGGCAACGACCCGCGCATCATCTCCGGTGAATCCGGCGCTGTCGGTTTGGGCGTTCTCGCAGCGGTTCATTATCACCCGCAACATCAAAGCCTGATGGAAAAACTGGCGCTGGACAAAGATGCCGTAGTGCTGGTTATCAGCACTGAAGGCGACACCGACGTGAAGCACTACCGCGAAGTTGTCTGGGAAGGCAAACACGCTGTAGCACCTTAATCACCCTATTGGAACTACTCCCTGCAAAACGGGGAGTAAAAAATCTGGAGAAAAATAATGGCTAAGAATATTCCATTCAAACTGATTCTTGAAAAAGCAAAAGATTACCAGGCGGACATGACTCGCTTCCTGCGCGACATGGTTGCTATTCCCAGTGAAAGCTGCGACGAAAAACGCGTAGTACATCGTATTAAAGAAGAGATGGAAAAAGTCGGCTTCGATAAAGTTGAAATCGACCCGATGGGCAACGTTCTCGGTTATATCGGCCACGGCCCGCGTCTGGTGGCAATGGACGCTCATATCGATACCGTCGGCATTGGCAACATCAAAAACTGGGACTTCGATCCGTACGAAGGCATGGAAACTGATGAGCTAATCGGTGGTCGCGGTACTTCCGACCAGGAAGGCGGCATGGCATCTATGGTTTATGCCGGTAAAATCATTAAAGACCTCGGTCTGGAAGATGAATATACCCTGCTGGTTACCGGTACTGTGCAGGAAGAAGACTGCGACGGTCTGTGCTGGCAGTACATTATTGAACAATCCGGCATTCGCCCGGAATTTGTGGTCAGTACCGAACCAACCGACTGCCAGATATACCGTGGTCAGCGCGGTCGTATGGAAATTCGTATTGATGTTCAGGGTGTTAGCTGCCACGGTTCTGCGCCAGAACGCGGTGACAACGCCATTTTCAAAATGGGTCCGATTCTTGGCGAATTACAAGAACTCTCCCAACGTCTGGGTTATGACGAATTCCTCGGCAAAGGCACCCTCACCGTTTCTGAAATCTTCTTCACATCCCCAAGCCGTTGCGCTGTAGCAGATAGCTGCGCCGTCTCTATTGACCGCCGTCTGACCTGGGGCGAAACCTGGGAAGGCGCGCTGGACGAAATCCGCGCCCTGCCTGCAGTACAGAAAGCTAACGCGGTTGTTTCTATGTACAACTACGACCGTCCGTCCTGGACTGGCCTGGTTTACCCAACCGAATGCTACTTCCCGACCTGGAAAGTGGAAGAAGATCACTTCACCGTTAAAGCACTGGTGAATGCCTACGAAGGGCTGTTTGGCAAAGCGCCGGTTGTTGATAAGTGGACCTTCTCAACTAACGGCGTATCTATCATGGGCCGTCACGGCATTCCGGTGATCGGCTTTGGCCCGGGTAAAGAACCTGAAGCGCATGCACCTAACGAAAAAACCTGGAAATCTCACCTGGTGACCTGTGCCGCGATGTACGCTGCAATCCCGTTAAGCTGGCTGGCAACAGAGTAATTACTCTTCACTTATTCCCCTCCGGTTCGCCGGAGGGTTTTTGGAGTTTGCTATGCGCGTATTGATCAAAAACGGCACTGTCGTTAACGCAGATGGACAAGCCAAACAGGATTTGCTGATTGAAAGCGGGATTGTTCGCCAGTTGGGCAACAATATTTCGCCGCAGCTCCCGTATGAAGAAATTGATGCCACTGGCTGTTACGTTTTCCCTGGCGGCGTGGATGTCCATACGCATTTCAATATTGATGTCGGCATCGCGCGCAGTTGTGATGATTTTTTTACCGGTACCCGCGCAGCTGCGTGTGGCGGTACAACAACCATTATTGACCATATGGGATTTGGCCCAAACGGCTGTCGGTTACGCCATCAACTGGAGGTTTATCGTGGTTATGCCGCCCATAAAGCGGTCATCGATTACAGCTTTCACGGTGTGATCCAGCACATTAATCACGCAATCCTCGACGAAATCCCGATGATGGTCGAGGAAGGACTGAGCAGTTTTAAACTCTATTTAACCTATCAATACAAACTCAACGATGACGAGGTTTTGCAGGCATTACGCCGCTTGCATGAATCCGGCGCGCTGACCACCGTGCACCCGGAAAATGATGCGGCTATCGCCAGCAAGCGGGCGGAATTTATCGCCGCAGGGTTAACCGCGCCGCGCTATCATGCCTTGAGTCGCCCTCTGGAATGCGAAGCGGAAGCCATCGCCCGCATGATTAACCTGGCACAAATTGCCGGTAACGCCCCGCTCTATATCGTGCACCTGTCTAACGGCTTAGGTCTGGATTATCTGCGTCTTGCCCGTGCGAATCACCAGCCAGTCTGGGTTGAAACCTGCCCACAATATCTCCTGTTGGACGAACGCAGTTACGATACAGAAGATGGCATGAAGTTCATTCTTAGCCCACCGCTGCGTAACGTACGCGAGCAGGACAAACTGTGGTGTGGCATCAGCGATGGTGCGATTGACGTGGTGGCGACCGATCACTGCACCTTCTCGATGGCTCAACGCCTGCAAATTTCTAAAGGCGATTTCAGTCGCTGCCCAAATGGCTTACCCGGTGTGGAAAACCGCATGCAGTTACTGTTTTCCAGTGGCGTGATGACGGGACGTATAACACCGGAACGCTTTGTTGAATTAACCAGCGCAATGCCCGCCAGGCTGTTTGGCCTGTGGCCGCAAAAAGGATTATTAGCGCCCGGTTCCGATGGCGACGTGGTGATTATCGACCCACGTCAGAGCCAACAAATTCAGCATCGCCATCTCCACGACAACGCCGACTACTCGCCATGGGAGGGTTTTACCTGTCAGGGCGCGATTGTCAGAACCTTATCCCGTGGTGAAACGATTTTCTGTGACGGCACCTTTACAGGCAAAGCCGGGCGAGGTCGTTTCCTGCGACGCAAACCGTTTGTCCCTCCCGTGCTCTAACCACTGTCAGGGATCTATACACAATCAAGAATGATGAGTGAGGAAAAATGAGTAAGAAAATTGTTCTCGCCCTGGGCGGGAATGCGCTGGGCGATGACCTGGCCGGACAAATGAAAGCGGTAAAAATTACTTCTCAGGCAATTGTTGATTTAATTGCCCAAGGACATGAAGTTATCGTCACTCATGGTAACGGGCCGCAGGTGGGCATGATTAACCAAGCCTTTGAAGCTGCCGCAAAAACTGAAGCACACTCGCCAATGCTGCCGATGTCTGTCTGTGTTGCCTTAAGCCAGGGTTATATTGGTTACGATCTACAAAACGCGTTAAGAGAAGAACTGCTTTCTCGGGGCATTAATAAACCTGTAGCAACGCTGGTTACTCAGGTCGAAGTCGACGCTAACGATCCGGCATTCCTCAACCCGACCAAGCCGATCGGTTCGTTCTTTACCGAGCAAGAAGCAGAGCAACTGACAAAACAGGGTTACACTCTGAAAGAAGATGCTGGTCGCGGCTATCGCCGTGTTGTTGCCTCGCCAAAACCGGTTGATATCATTGAAAAAGAAACGGTTAAAGCTCTGGTAGATGCAGGCCAGGTGGTGATCGCCGTTGGCGGTGGTGGTATCCCTGTTATTCGTGAAGGTAACCATCTGCGTGGTGCCAGCGCGGTTATCGATAAAGACTGGGCCAGCGCCCGTTTAGCAGAAATGATTGATGCCGATATGCTGATCATTCTGACTGCGGTAGAAAAAGTGGCCATTAACTTCGGTAAAGAGAATGAACAGTGGCTCGATCGCCTGTCATTAAGTGATGCTGAACGCTTTATCGAAGAAGGTCATTTTGCGAAAGGTTCTATGCTGCCTAAAGTGGAAGCTGCCGCCTCGTTTGCTCGCTCTCGCGCAGGTCGTGAAGCACTGATTACCGTATTGAGCAAAGCGAAAGAAGGGATTGAAGGCAAAACCGGAACGGTGATTTGTCAGTAATTTTAAGGCCGGGTGGGTAATACCATCCGGCCATTTTCATTTAAGCCACTTCCAGCACTTCTTTTGTCGCTTTCACGCCCTGATGCATCAACATCATTAACGCCTCAAGTACGCCGCCGCCAATCGCCCGGGCTTTATCAGAAACGCTGGTGAAATCAGCGGTTTCACCACGAGGATCGATATCACCAATTTTAAAACCACCAACCACTGCCAGGCCGTCGTTCAACAAGCCACGCACCATCCCCGTCAACGGTGCTTTAATTTCATGCTCACCAATCCAGGCAATCACATCGCCCTCTTTCACCAGATCGCCTAATTTCACGTTGGATCGCATAATGCCTGCAGCAGGAGCACGGATCACCCGTCGGGTGGTATGCCCCATAATATTGCCAGGAACATCGGTATTCTCCTGCGCACAACCAGAGTAAATCACCTGACCGAGCCAGTGCCCGCGATTTGTTTCAATTACCGCATGACAATCCTTCCCTGCAGTAAAGCCCGGCCCAAGCGCGATTGTTACTGGTGCCATATCTGCCCGCGTTCCCAAATTCTGTTTCGCCAGAATAGCGTCCACCACGCAAAGCGGTTTCAGTTCATCAAGCAATGAACAGGCGGGATCTACCATCACAGGGATGAATCCGCGTTCGGTAAGTTTCATCGCTTCCGCAGAGCTGGTTGCCAGGCGAGCAGTGACGCCTTCGACCGTCATTTCGCCATCGAACACGGCCTGGGCAAACGCCACGGTACAACGAATCACTGTCGGTTTTTCCACTTCCAGCATGATCACTTTAAAACCCGCATGATACAGACGTAGCGCCACACCACTGGCGATATCTCCCGCACCGCGAATCACCACCAGCTGGTGTCCGGAAGGATGAGAAGGTTTCATCATCAGCCCACCCGGCGCGTTATTTTTCACCCGTAATATTTCTGCCAGCACGCTGATGGCGATCTCCTGCGGCGTTTCCGCACCTATGTTGTAACCAACGGGCGCATGTAAACGGGCAATATGTTCTTCAGCCACGCCTTTCTCACGCAATTGACGCAGGAAAAGCTGAACCTTGCGGCGACTTGCCAGCAACCCCAACCATGCAATGGGCTGTTCAATGAGTTTGTCGAGGGCTTCACGATCCTGATTATTCGTGGCAATCAGGACAAAATTATCAGGGCGAATATCCAGTTCTTCCACTGCCGCACCAAACGACTCAGCATGGAGAAGCGTGGTTGATGGTGGGAATAGTTCAGGATTGAGGCTTTCGCGATAAATATCGGCAACGGCAATATCAAATCCTAATAGCGCCGCACTCTGGGCTATCGCCCGGTTGACATGCCCCGCGCCAATCAACACCAGACGTGGACGCATACCATGGACGCTGATAAATACTGACATTGCACCTCCACAATCTGACCCGACAGCATCCGCACCGTTACGAGCCATACGTCCATGGAATAATCGCGGCTTACGTTCCTGCAATGCCTGAAGTGACTCTTCAATCACCTTCCACTCAACCATTCCGCCACCAATTGTACCGACGATAGAACCATCGGCGCGCACTAACATTTGTGCAGAATGGCGGGGAGTCGAGCCTCGGCTATCAACAATTTGCGCCATCGCAAACGGACAATTTTGCTCTTCGAGTTTTGCAGCCTCTGTGAAAATATTCATACCAACCTCAATGGATATCCTTTCAGTAACCCGGAATACCCGGGCCGCTAATTCACAAATCTGCGCGCGATTGCAGGATGTTCTTGTATATCGCCCAGCCAGATTGCCTCTACGTCGTGTTGTTGCAGCGGTTGAAGGAGCTCGCTTTGTGCAATCGCATTCTCACATTGAGAAAAACGGTTAATGAACCAGACTCGCCGACAACCTTGCGGTACGTTTTTAAACGCCCCCTGAGGGTGGCGAACCAGCGCAACGAGATCGCTCAGTTGCAAGGTTGCATCAGGTGTTAACCCGGTAATATCAGCAAACTGCGACCAGCGATGGACATTTTCTGTGCTCACTTTCGCGCCCAAAGTATGTCCTCCCATCACAGCAATCACGCAGCAACTGCTTTTGGGTATGCAAGGTTCGTGCTCATCAGGCGCTTTTAACGGCATTCCACGCGAGCCATCTGCTTCAATGAGAATTACGTCACACTCTGGTCGTTGCACCAGTGCATCAATCGCTTCTGGCGTAAATCCCTGCACTTTTCCCTGGTTCGCTTTCCAGCTGTGAAAACAAAATGAAATGGGGGATGTAAGAGACGCATGAGGAAGCATGGCGGGATCACGACAGAAAACCACGGGCCAGTGAGACGTTGGCATAAACATATGTGTCGTCGTCGTGATTAACACACGCCTGCCGCTAGCCTGGAGCAGTTCTGCCAGCCAAAAAAGCAAGCTGGTTTTCCCCCCAGCACCAACAACAGAAATCACAGTGGGACGTTTCTGCGCACCTAAATCAATGACTAATGCCGATGGGTCAACTATACTTTTCACGAGTCTTTATGACCTCTCTGGGATAAATTATCCCCAACTTAATCCATCAGGAAGTAACGCAATTATCAGGCGTTATTAGCCCCTATAAATAATGGAACCACTATGTCAGCCATCGACTGTATAATTACCGCTGCCGGATTATCATCAAGAATGGGGCAATGGAAAATGATGTTCCCCTGGGAACAGGGAACAATTCTTGATACAAGTATCAAAAATGCGTTGCAGTTTTGTAGCCGAATTATTTTAGTCACCGGCTATCGTGGTAATGAACTGCACGAACGTTATGCGAACCAGAGCAATATCACTATTATTCACAACCCAGATTATGCGCAGGGTTTACTAACATCCGTCAAGGCCGCAGTACCCGCAGTGCAAACAGAACATTGTTTTCTCACCCACGGTGACATGCCAACCCTCACCATCGATATTTTTAGAAAAATCTGGTCGTTACGAAATGATGGCGCAATACTGCCACTCCATAATGGCATCCCCGGCCATCCGATTTTAGTGTCAAAACCATGCCTGATGCAGGCAATCCAGCGACCCAATGTCACCAATATGCGTCAGGCACTCCTTATGGGAGATCATTATTCCGTCGAAATAGAAAATGCAGAAATAATTTTAGATATTGATACTCCGGACGACTTTATTACAGCGCAAAAAAGGTATACTAAAATTTAGAAAATGTAGTTAAACGATTGCGTTCAAATATTTAATCTCTCCAGCACTCTTTATCATAATGATAAGGAATCACTGATTTTGAGAAAAGAGAAAAAGTGATAAATGGGCTGACAATAATAATTTTCAGGAGTGATTTTAATTCTCATTTGGCACCTGTGAGTTCATTCACAAAAAGCCTTTAAGTTTCGAGCCACCTCACATTTTTTTATATTTCCCGCCAAACCTGGCAAGAGTGGTGCGATTGTTGCTCTATCCCCCTAAACCACCGGATTTCTCAACACCGGTCACTCAATGATATCTGTATAAGCTAAGGAGAGGGTTATGGGGGATATTATGCGTCCCATTCCGTTTGAGGAACTTTTGACGCGCATATTTGATGAATACCAACAACAACGCTCAATCTTTGGTATTCCCGAGCAACAGTTTTACTCACCTGTAAAAGGTAAAACTGTTAGCGTCTTCGGTGAAACCTGTGCCACTCCCGTCGGCCCTGCCGCTGGCCCGCACACGCAGCTCGCGCAAAATATTGTCACTTCCTGGCTGACTGGCGGACGCTTCATCGAACTAAAAACCGTCCAAATTCTTGACCGCCTGGAGCTGGAAAAGCCCTGTATTGATGCCGAAGACGAATGCTTTAACACCGAATGGTCTACCGAATTTACCTTGCTTAAAGCCTGGGATGAATACCTCAAAGCCTGGTTTGCCCTGCACCTTCTCGAAGCGATGTTACAGCCTTCTGATTCCGGTAAATCGTTCATCTTTAATATGAGCGTCGGTTACAACCTCGAAGGTATTAAGCAACCGCCGATGCAACAGTTCATCGACAATATGATGGACGCATCTGACCATCCGAAATTCGCTCAATATCGCGATACGCTGAATAAATTACTCCAGGATGACGCATTTTTAGCCCGCCACGGATTGCAGGAAAAACGCGAAAACTTGCAAGCCTTACCCGCTCGCATCCCCACCAGTATGGTGCAGGGCGTCACCCTCTCCACCATGCACGGCTGTCCTCCGCATGAAATCGAAGCCATTTGCCGCTACATGCTGGAAGAAAAAGGGCTCAACACCTTTGTCAAACTTAACCCGACCTTACTGGGGTACGCGCGTGTTCGTGAGATCCTCGATGTCTGCGGTTTCGGTTACATAGGCTTAAAAGAAGAGTCATTTGATCACGACCTCAAGCTGACGCAAGCACTGGAAATGCTGGAGCGCCTGATGGTACTGGCAAAAGAAAAATCACTCGGCTTTGGCGTAAAACTGACTAACACTCTCGGCACCATCAACAATAAAGGCGCACTGCCTGGTGAAGAGATGTATATGTCAGGCCGTGCGCTGTTCCCGCTCTCCATCAATGTTGCAGCAGTTCTCTCTCGCGCCTTTGACGGCAAACTGCCCATTTCTTATTCCGGTGGTGCCAGTCAGCTGACTATCCGCGATATTTTTGATACAGGTATTCGCCCTATTACTATGGCAACCGACCTGCTGAAACCTGGCGGCTATCTGCGCTTAAGTGCCTGCATGCGCGAGCTGGAAGGCTCCGACGCCTGGGGACTTGACCATGTTGACGTCGAACGACTGAACAGACTGGCAGCAGACGCGTTAACCATGGAATACACCCAGAAACACTGGAAGCCAGAAGAGCGTATTGAAGTGGCAGAAGACCTGCCGCTGACCGATTGCTACGTTGCCCCCTGTGTTACTGCCTGCGCTATCAAGCAAGATATTCCGGAATACATCCGTCTGCTTGGCGAACACCGCTATGCCGACGCGCTGGAACTCATCTACCAACGCAACGCCCTACCTGCCATTACCGGTCATATTTGCGATCACCAGTGCCAATACAACTGTACCCGCCTGGATTACGACAGTGCGCTGAATATCCGCGAACTGAAAAAAGTCGCGCTGGAAAAAGGTTGGGATGAATATAAGCAACGCTGGCACAAACCCGCCGGTTCTGGTTCACGCCATCCGGTTGCCGTGATTGGTGCAGGTCCGGCGGGTCTGGCAGCAGGTTACTTCCTTGCCAGAGCGGGCCATCCGGTTACGCTGTTTGAACGCGAAGCCAATGCTGGCGGCGTGGTGAAAAATATCATTCCTCAGTTCCGTATTCCTGCAGAGTTAATTCAGCACGATATCGATTTTGTTGCCGCTCACGGCGTGAAATTTGAGTATGGCTGCTCACCCGATTTAACCGTTGAACAGTTAAAAAATCAGGGCTTCCACTATGTTCTGATTGCCACCGGCACTGATAAAAATAGCGGTGTGAAACTGGCGGGCGACAACCAAAATGTCTGGAAATCACTCCCCTTCCTGCGTGAATACAACAAGGGTACAGCGCTCAAGCTGGGCAAACATGTGGTCGTTGTCGGGGCGGGTAACACCGCAATGGACTGCGCTCGTGCGGCGTTACGCGTTCCAGGCGTAGAAAAAGCAACGATCGTTTACCGTCGTTCACTACAAGAGATGCCCGCATGGCGCGAAGAGTATGAAGAAGCGTTGCACGACGGCGTAGAGTTCCGTTTCCTGAATAATCCGGAACGTTTCGATGCTGATGGCACCTTAACCTTGCGCGTTATGTCGCTTGGCGAACCGGATGAGAAAGGTCGTCGCCGTCCGGTTGAAACCAACGAAACAGTAACACTGCATGTAGACAGCCTGATCACCGCCATTGGTGAACAGCAGGATACTGAAGCCCTGAATGCGATGGGCGTGCCGCTGGACAAAAACGGCTGGCCAGACGTCGACCATAATGGCGAAACTCGTCTGACTGACGTCTTTATGATCGGCGACGTACAGCGCGGACCATCCTCCATTGTCGCTGCTGTCGGAACCGCGCGTCGGGCGACCGATGCCATCCTTAGTCGGGAAAATATCCGTTCCCACCAGAACGATAAATACTGGAACAACGTCAATCCAGCGGAAATCTATCAACGTAAAGGCGATATCTCTATCACGCTGGTGAACAGTGACGATCGTGACGCGTTTGTCGCCCAGGAAGCCGCTCGCTGCCTCGAATGTAACTACGTTTGCAACAAGTGTGTGGATGTCTGCCCGAACCGCGCCAACGTCTCCATTGCAGTCCCTGGCTTCCAGAATAGATTCCAGACGCTGCACCTCGACGCTTACTGTAACGAATGCGGCAACTGCGCTCAGTTCTGTCCGTGGAACGGTAAACCATACGAAGACAAAATCACCGTCTTCAGCCTGGCGCAAGACTTTGATAACAGCAGCACCCCAGGCTTCCTTGTGGAAGATTGCCGGGTACGAGTACGTCTGAATAACCAAAGCTGGGTGTTAAACATCGACAGCGAAGGTCAGTTTAACAACGTACCACCGGAGCTGAACGATATGTGCCGCATCATCAGCCATGTCCACCAGCATCATCATTATCTGCTGGGCCGCGTGGAGGTGTAATCATGTTGATTCTGAAGAATGTCACCGCAGTGCAGTTACACCCGGCGAAAGTGCAGGAAGGCGTTGATATCGCTATCGAAAATGACGTGATTGTCGCTATCGGCGATGCCCTGACGCAACGCTACCCCGATGCCAGCTACAAAGAGATGCATGGTCGGATTGTGATGCCGGGAATTGTCTGCTCGCACAACCATTTTTACTCGGAGCTTTCCCGCGGAATTATGGCAAACATCGCCCCTTGCCCGGATTTCATCTCAACGCTGAAAAATCTCTGGTGGCGGCTCGATCGCGCCCTTGATGAAGAGTCGCTCTATTACAGCGGACTGATTTGTTCCCTGGAAGCGATTAAGAGCGGATGTACATCGGTTATCGATCACCATGCCTCGCCGGCGTATATCGGCGGGTCGCTCTCCACATTGCGCGACGCATTTTTAAAAGTTGGCCTGCGCGCGATGACCTGTTTTGAAACTACTGACCGTAACAACGGCATCAAAGAGTTGCAGGAAGGTGTAGAAGAAAACATCCGTTTCGCCCGTTTGATTGATGAGGCGAAGAAAGCGACAAGCGAGCCGTATCTGGTGGAAGCACATATCGGTGCTCACGCGCCGTTTACCGTGCCGGATGCCGGTCTGGAGATGCTGCGTGAAGCCGTGAAAGCCACAGGCCGTGGTTTGCATATTCACGCTGCGGAAGACCTTTACGACGTTTCCTACAGTCACCACTGGTACGGCAAAGACCTGCTGGCACGACTGGCGCAATTCGACCTCATCGACAGCAAAACGCTGGTCGCTCATGGGCTGTACTTGTCGAAAGATGACATCGCCCTACTCAATCAGCGCGATGCGTTCCTGGTGCATAACGCCCGTTCAAACATGAACAACCATGTCGGCTACAACCATCACCTTAGCGACATCCGCAACCTGGCATTGGGAACGGACGGCATTGGTTCGGACATGTTTGAAGAGATGAAATTTGCCTTCTTTAAACATCGCGATGCGGGTGGTCCGCTGTGGCCTGACAGTTTTGCCAAAGCCCTGACTAACGGTAACGAACTGATGAGCCGCAACTTTGGCGCGAAATTTGGGCTTCTGGAAGCCGGTTACAAAGCTGATTTGACCATTTGCGATTACAACTCGCCGACGCCGCTGCTGGCAGACAATATCGCCGGGCATATCGCTTTCGGTATGGGCTCAGGCAGCGTTCACAGCGTGATGGTCAATGGTGTGATGGTCTATGAAGACCGTCAGTTTAACTTCGATTGCGATTCCATTTATGCACAAGCCAGAAAAGCCGCTGCCAGTATGTGGCGTCGGATGGATGCGCTGGCATAAATGACAGATGCCCTCTTCCCGCAGGGAAGAGGGTTAAATAAGGAAAGAAGATGATTGAACAATTTTTCAGGCCCGACTCTGTCGAACAGGCGCTGGAACTGAAGCGCCGCTACCAGGATGAAGCCGTCTGGTTCGCCGGGGGCAGCAAACTCAATGCTACACCAACCCGTACCGATAAAAAGATTGCCATTTCCTTACAGGATCTGGAACTGGACTGGGTTGACTGGGATAACGGTGCACTGCGGATTGGTGCAATGTCTCGCTTGCAGCCACTGCGTGATGCGCGCTTTATTCCTGCAGCACTGCGTGAAGCCCTCGGTTTTGTTTACTCACGCCATGTTCGTAATCAGTCGACCATTGGTGGTGAAATCGCCGCCCGGCAGGAAGAGTCAGTGCTGCTTCCCGTCCTGCTAGCACTGGATGCTGAACTGGTTTTTGGCAACGGCGAAACGCTGTCAATCGAGGACTACCTGGCCTGCCCATGCGATCGCCTGCTAACCGAAATTATCATTAAAGATCCGTATCGCACCTGTGCGACCCGCAAAATTAGCCGTTCTCAGGCAGGTTTAACCGTCGTGACGGCAGCCGTTGCAATGACAGACCACGACGGTATGCGAATTGCGCTGGATGGCGTCGCCAGTAAAGCACTGCGTCTGCACGATGTCGAAAAACAAAATCTGGAAGGCAATGCACTTGAACAGGCTGTCGCCAACGCCATTTTCCCGCAGGAAGATTTGCGGGCAGCGTGGCCTATAAACGCTATATCACGGGAGTTCTGGTAGCCGACCTGTATGCCGACTGCCAACAGGCTGGGGAGGAAGCCGTATGATCATCCACTTTACTTTAAATGGCGCGCCTCAGGAGCTAACCGTTAATCCAGGCGAAAACGTGCAAAAGCTGTTGTTTAACATGGGAATGCACTCTGTACGCAACAGTGATGATGGCTTCGGGTTTGCCGGTTCTGACGCAATAATCTTTAACGGTAATATCGTTAACGCGTCCTTGCTTATTGCCGCACAGTTAGAGAAGGCAGATATTCGTACCGCAGAATCTCTGGGTAAATGGAACGAGTTAAGTCTGGTTCAACAGGCAATGGTTGATGTTGGCGTGGTGCAGTCTGGTTATAACGATCCAGCTGCAGCTCTGATTATCACCGATCTTCTCGATCGCATCGCCGCACCTACCCGCGAAGAGATCGACGACGCGCTTTCTGGTTTGTTCAGCCGCGATGCAGGCTGGCAACAATACTATCAGGTCATTGAACTGGCGGTTGCACGTAAAAATAATCCGCAGGCCACCATTGATATCGCTCCGACTTTCCGTGACGACCTTGACGTCATTGGCAAGCATTATCCTAAAACTGATGCCGCGAAAATGGTGCAGGCGAAACCCTGCTATGTTGAAGACTGCGTAACGGCTGACGCCTGCGTCATTAAAATGTTACGTAGCCCACACGCTCACGCACTGATTACTCATCTGGATGTCAGCAAAGCTGAAGCCTTACCGGGCGTCGTTCACGTTATTACTCACCTGAATTGCCCTGATATCTACTATACCCCGGGGGGTCAGAGCGCACCGGAACCGTCACCGCTTGACCGCCGTATGTTCGGCAAGAAAATGCGTCACGTCGGCGATCGTGTTGCTGCGGTCGTCGCAGAAAGTGAAGAAATTGCGCTCGAAGCACTGAAGCTCATCGACGTTGAATATGAAGTGCTTAAGCCGGTAATGTCGATCGACGAAGCAATGGCGGAAGATGCGCCTGTCGTGCACGATGAACCGGTGGTGTATGTTGCTGGTGCGCCAGATACTCTGGAAGACGATAACAGCCATGCAGCCCAGCGCGGCGAGCATATGATCATCAACTTCCCGATCGGTTCTCGCCCTCGCAAAAATATCGCCGCCAGTATTCATGGTCATATTGGCGATATGGACAAAGGCTTTGCCGATGCCGATGTGATCATTGAGCGAACCTATAACTCAACGCAGGCACAGCAGTGCCCGACTGAAACACATATCTGCTTTACCCGGATGGACGGCGATCGTCTGGTTATCCACGCCTCCACCCAGGTACCATGGCACTTACGCCGCCAGGTCGCGCGCCTCGTGGGCATGAAACAGCATAAAGTTCATGTCATTAAAGAGCGAGTTGGCGGCGGTTTTGGTTCCAAACAGGACATCCTGCTGGAAGAAGTGTGCGCCTGGGCAACCTGCGTGACCGGGCGTCCGGTACTATTCCGCTACACCCGTGAAGAAGAGTTTATTGCTAACACCTCTCGTCACGTCGCGAAAGTCACCGTCAAACTGGGAGCGAAAAAAGATGGTCGCCTGACGGCAGTGAAGATGGATTTCCGCGCCAACACTGGCCCTTACGGCAACCACTCACTCACCGTACCGTGTAACGGACCGGCGCTGTCGCTGCCGTTATATCCGTGCGATAACGTCGATTTCCAGGTCACCACCTACTACAGCAACATTTGCCCAAATGGTGCTTATCAGGGTTATGGCGCACCGAAAGGTAACTTCGCTATCACCATGGCATTAGCGGAACTGGCTGAACAGTTACAGATCGACCAACTGGAAATTATCGAACGTAACCGGGTACACGAAGGGCAAGAGCTGAAAATTCTCGGTGCAATCGGTGAAGGTAAAGCGCCGACCTCCGTTCCTTCCGCCGCCAGCTGTGCACTGGAAGAGATCCTGCGTCAGGGTCGCGAGATGATCCAATGGTCGTCACCGAAACCGCAAAATGGTGACTGGCACATCGGTCGCGGCGTCGCCATTATCATGCAGAAATCGGGTATCCCGGATATCGATCAGGCTAACTGCATGATCAAACTGGAATCGGACGGCACCTTTATCGTTCATTCTGGCGGTGCGGATATTGGTACTGGTCTGGATACTGTAGTGACGAAACTGGCAGCAGAAGTGCTGCACTGCCCACCGCAGGACGTGCATGTTATCTCCGGTGATACCGATCATGCGTTGTTTGATAAAGGCGCATATGCCTCGTCCGGTACTTGCTTCTCGGGTAACGCGGCGCGTTTGGCAGCGGAAAATCTACGGGAGAAAATTCTGTTCCACGGCGCGCAAATGTTAGGTGAGGCAGTGGCAGATGTTCAACTGGCAACGCCGGGCGTCGTGCGCGGCAAGAAAGGCGAAGTTAGTTTCGGGGATATTGCCCATAAAGGCGAAACCGGCATCGGCTTTGGTTCACTGGTGGGAACTGGCAGTTATATCACGCCTGATTTCGCCTTCCCGTATGGCGCAAACTTCGCTGAAGTTGCCGTCAACACGCGTACGGGTGAAATCCGCCTGGATAAATTCTACGCCTTGCTGGACTGCGGTACACCGGTCAACCCGGAATTAGCATTGGGACAAATCTACGGTGCTACCCTGCGAGCTATCGGCCACAGTATGAGCGAAGAGATCATTTATGACGCCGAAGGTCACCCGTTAACGCGTGATTTACGCAGTTACGGCGCACCGAAAATTGGTGACATTCCGCGTGATTTCCGCGCTGTGCTGGTGCCGAGCGACGATAAAGTCGGCCCGTTCGGGGCGAAATCGATCTCGGAAATCGGTGTAAATGGCGCAGCTCCGGCGATTGCTACCGCAATTCACGATGCATGCGGCATCTGGGCAGAAGAAAGTCAAAGTGGGCATGGGAACGGATATCGGTGCCGGAACAACTTTCAACATGCTGCAAACGCTGAACGAAGCCTACAAAGTGTTGCAATTACAAGGCTATCGCCTCTCGGCATATGAAGCGTTTTACCTGGCCACGCTCGGCGGAGCGAAATCTCTGGGCCTTGACGATTTGATTGGCAACTTTTTACCTGGCAAAGAGGCTGATTTCGTGGTGATGGAACCCACCGCCACTCCGCTACAGCAGCTGCGCTATGACAACTCTGTTTCTTTAGTCGACAAATTGTTCGTGATGATGACGTTGGGCGATGACCGTTCGATCTACCGCACCTACGTTGATGGTCGTCTGGTGTACGAACGCAACTAATAATAAAACTTTAACATCCTCGTGAGGACATCATTATGTCTGGAGACATCCTACAAACACCGGACGCACCAAAGCCACAGGGCGCGCTGGATAATTATTTTAAAATTACCGCTCGTGGCAGTACCGTTCGTCAGGAAGTACTGGCTGGCTTAACGACCTTTCTGGCCATGGTTTATTCCGTTATCGTCGTTCCGGGAATGCTGGGCAAAGCAGGTTTTCCTCCCGCAGCTGTGTTTGTTGCCACCTGTCTGGTCGCGGGCTTCGGCTCGTTGCTGATGGGGTTGTAGGCCAATTTGCCAATGGCGATTGGTTGTGCGATTTCCTTGACGGCATTTACCGCATTCAGTCTGGTACTCGGGCAACAAATTAGCGTTCCTGTCGCACTGGTCGCATTTTACGCGGGTGGTTGGGCAATCTAATAGATTCTCCGCGCCTTTCAGCGCGGAGATTTCTTTCACAGAGGATTCTCACCGCTGGCAACAATACGCTGCTGGCGGACTCGCCTGAGTTCTCTTTCAGTAAGCAACTGCAGCGCCTGTGTCGGGCAAGATTCAACACAGGCTGGCCCCTCTTCCCGCTGTTCACAGAGATCGCATTTCACAATTTGTTGTCGGGTATCCCCCGGCAACGACTGAATGGTGATCATTCCAAACGGGCACGCACTGACGCAACTCTGACAGCCAATACAACGGGCAGAATTGGTCTGCACCACCTGCTCGCCCATCGTCAGCGCCCCCACGGGGCAAGCGCCAACACAAGGGGCGTTTTCACACTGATGGCACATCACCGGCGCACTGATGCTGTCCAGTCGCTGTACCTTCAGCCGGGGTAAAAAGACATCGGCATTCAACTCCTGTTCTGAAGGGTGAGCGACCACACAGGCTACTTCACAAGTACGGCAGCCAATACAGTCAGCCGGATTAACGATAATTAACGATTTCATCACGATGCCTTCGTATCAAACAGAGTTAACATATCGCGCGCCGCCTGCCTTCCTGCGGCCATTGCAGTGACAACCAGATCCGCGCCATGAACTGCATCACCACCAGCAAAGACTTTTTTCAGATGCGTCTGGGTAGGTAAATACCCGACGTCACCGGTTTGAATCAGGCCCCATTTATCGAGTTTAATTCCGCTGCCCTGCAACCACGGCATGGCATGCGCCTGGAAACCAAAGGCCATAATCAGAACATCGGCGGGCAATTCAAACTCTGAACCCGCTACCGGACGAGGACGACGGCGACCATCCGGCCCCGGCTCACCCATGGCGGTACGAATCAGGCCCACCGCAGTTAAACGCCCATCTTCGTCACAAGCGATATATTGCGGTTGAACATTGAACTGAAACTCGACACCTTCCTCGCGCGCATTAACCACCTCTTTGCGCGAGCCCGGCATACTGACTTCATCACGACGATACGCGCAGGTCACGCTGGCAGCATTGAGGCGAATGGAAGTCCGCAAACAATCCATTGTCGTATCGCCACCGCCCAATACCACGACTCGCTTACCTTCCACGTCCGTCAGCGGATACTCTTCAGACTCCGGCAATCCCATGAGCTGGCGGGTATGGGCAGTCAGGAACGGTAGAGCCTGAATGACACCGGGCGCATCTTCATGCGGCAGATCTGCTCGCATCATCCCGTAAGTCCCCACGCCGATGAAAACTGCATCATATTCAGAAGTTAAATCGCTAAAGGTAATATCGCGGCCAATTTCACAGTTAAGATGAAAGTCGATTCCCATTGCGGTGAATATCTCTCGCCGCTGGCTTAATACCGTTTTATCGAGTTTGAAAGGAGGAATGCCAAAAGTCAGCATACCGCCAATTTCTGGATGGCGATCAAAGACATCAACCTGAACTCCCGCGCGCGCCAGAATATCAGCACACCCTAACCCTGCTGGCCCAGCGCCAATCACCGCCACTTTTTCGATACGGGGAACAACTTTGCTGACATCGGGACGCCAGCCCATCGCCAGCGCGGTATCGGTGATGTAGCGTTCCAGATTACCGATAGAGACTGCGCCAGAGTGATCTTTCAAAGTACATGCGCCTTCACAAAGACGGTCCTGTGGGCATACCCTGCCGCAGATTTCTGGTAAGGAACTGGTCTGGTGGCAAAGTTCTGCCGCTTCAATAATCTTTCCTTCCTGTACCAGACGGATGTAATCCGGAATAGCGTTATGCAGCGGGCAATGCCAGTTGCAGTTAGCTTTTTCGGCACAATAAACACAGCGGTCACTCTCATAAGTCGCTTGCAGTGGATCCAGCCCGCAATAGATTTCGCCAAAGTGGGTTTTCCGTTCACTCGCTGAAATTTTATCTGCGCCTTTACGCGAGTTAACGGGGAGCAACGCTGCACTGCGAGATGGCTGAGCGTCTGATGACGCTTTTCCTGCTGCCGTTTTGCGCTGGCGAGCCACCTTTATCCACTGTAACCCTTTATCGTCCATCAGTCGTAACGCCTGTGTTGGGCAGACTTCAATACAGGCTTGCGTGCCGGAACTGCGCTGGTTACAAAGGTCGCATTTCTGCGCAATCGTATCGACCATCTCAACGACGCCAAAGGGGCAAGCGATTGCGCATCTTTTACAGCCAATACATTTTTGCTCGTCCAGTTGTACGCTATCGGACTGGAAAGTCAGAGCATTAACCGGACAAGCCGTAACACAAGGGGCATTGTTGCAGTGATGGCAGGCCACCGGATTCGCAGCCTGGCCTTTCCCTACAACGTGGATACGCGGTCGAAAGTCACTGTGACTCAGCGGCCAGTTTTCTTGATTGTGTGCCACCGCACAGGCAATTTCACAAGCATGACAGCCTATACATTCCGCAGCTTCAGCAGCGATAAACTTATTCATTTGCATCCCTTTCATTTAATGAGTTATGTCTTCTCAAATTTCGCGATGCAATAAACGGGCATATATTAGGTAGCATGACCGTTTTAATTATAATTTTGCGACTGAGTTCAAATTATTGCCCCTCAATCTATGCCGCTTTCATTATTTCAACATTGCCGATCAAAAGAGCGCTATCCAGATAAAAACGATTAAATGCTAGAGTGCGACATGCCAGAATGATTAATGAAATATCAATATGAGAAAATTACAGATAATTCCATTGTCAGGTTCTCTTGTCATTTTCGTGGTTTAAGCACGATTATGTGATTGCCTCCGCAATTCCTGTCTCTAACTCCCCTTCCTCGCAAAAACTGGCACTCCACGAGCATGTGTTTAGACAGTTTCATTAACGTAAACGGTTGCTTTTTACTCTGGCGGGCGAAAGGAGAAACACTGATGAGCGCCATAGATTCCCAACTTCCCTCATCTTCTGGGCAAGACCGCCCAACTGATGAGGTTGACCGCATATTATCACCAGGAAAGCTGATCATACTCGGTCTGCAACACGTCCTTGTCATGTACGCAGGTGCAGTCGCTGTTCCTCTTATGATTGGTGACCGACTGGGCCTCTCAAAAGATGCTATTGCGATGCTCATTAGCTCGGATCTCTTTTGCTGCGGGATCGTCACATTATTGCAATGTATCGGTATCGGCCGCTTTATGGGGATCCGCCTGCCGGTGATTATGTCGGTGACCTTTGCTGCTGTAACACCAATGATAGCCATTGGGATGAACCCGGATATCGGCCTGCTGGGGATATTTGGTGCCACTATCGCCGCGGGTTTTATCACCACATTATTAGCGCCATTTATTGGTCGCTTGATGCCTTTATTCCCGCCACTGGTTACCGGTGTGGTTATTACTTCTATTGGGCTTAGCATCATTCAGGTGGGTATTGACTGGGCCGCCGGAGGTAAAGGGAATCCGCAATATGGTAATCCCGTTTATTTAGGTATCTCCTTTGCTGTCTTAATTTTTATCTTGCTCATTACTCGCTATGCGAAAGGATTTATAGCCGCTGGGTGTGTATTTCTTCGGGAATTATATTAATCCTGTTTGGCATGGTGCCAAAAATGGCGGTGCTGGTCGCCTCCATTCCGCAATTTGTGCTGGGCGGTGCTGGGCTGGTGATGTTCGGCATGGTACTGGCGACAGGGATTCGAATTCTGTCGCGCTGTAACTACACCACCAACCGTTACAACCTCTATATTGTGGCGATCAGTCTCGGCGTTGGCATGACTCCGACGCTCTCTCACGATTTCTTTTCTAAGTTACCGGCCGTACTGCAACCGTTGCTGCATAGCGGCATTATGCTCGCAACCCTTAGCGCCGTTGTGCTGAATGTCTTCTTTAATGGCTACCAGCATCATGCTGACCTGGTGAAGGAATCCGTCTCTGATAAAGATTTAAAAGTCAGGACAGTACGTATGTGGCTTCTGATGCGCAAGCTGAAGAAAAATGAGCATGGAGAATAATATGAATTTTTTAATGCGCGTTATATTCAGTCTGCTGTTGCTTTTTACTCTCTCTATTCCTGTCATTTCTGACTGTGTTGCAATGGCCATTGAAAGTCGCTTCAAATATATGATGCTACTTTTTTAAATGGTTTTTACCTGTCGGCATCCGCTCAAAACGGGCGGTTGTCGATAAACGCTCACTTGGTTAATCATTTCACTCTTCAATTATCTATAATGATGAGTGATCAGAATTACATGTGAGAAATTATGCAAACGGAACACGTCATTTTATTGAATGCACAGGGAGTTCCCACGGGTACGCTGGAAAAGTATGCCGCACACACGGCAGACACCCGCTTACATCTCGCGTTCTCCAGTTGGCTGTTTAATGCCAAAGGACAATTATTAGTTACCCGCCGCGCACTGAGCAAAAAAGCGTGGCCTGGCGTGTGGACTAACTCGGTTTGTGGGCACCCACAACTGGGAGAAAGCAACGAAGACGCGGTGATCCGCCGTTGCCGTTATGAGCTTGGCGTGGAAATTACGCCTCCTGAATCTATCTATCCTGACTTTCGCTATCGCGCCACCGATCCGAATGGCATTGTGGAAAATGAAGTGTGTCCGGTATTTGCCGCACGCACCACCAGTGCGTTACAGATCAACGATGATGAAGTGATGGATTATCAATGGTGTGATTTAGCAGATGTATTACACGGTATTGATGCCACACCGTGGGCGTTCAGTCCGTGGATGGTGATGCAGGCAGCCAATAGTGAAGCAAGAAAATTGTTGTCTGCTTTCGCGCAGCACAATTAAAAAACCCCGACATTTGCCGGGGTTGTGAGCATAACGTAATGCTTATTTTACCGGACGCATCGCCGGGAACAGAATAACGTCGCGGATGGTATGGCTGTTGGTGAACAGCATTACCATACGGTCGATGCCAATCCCCAGACCTGCTGTCGGCGGTAAGCCATGTTCCAGTGCGGTAACGTAATCTTCATCGTAGAACATCGCTTCGTCGTCACCTGCGTCTTTCGCGGCAACCTGATCCAGGAAGCGTTGCGCCTGATCTTCCGCGTCATTCAGCTCGCTAAAGCCGTTACCGATTTCACGACCACCGATGAAGAACTCAAAGCGGTCTGTGATTTCCGGGTTAATGTCGTTACGACGCGCCAGCGGAGAAACTTCTGCCGGATATTCAGTAATGAAGGTCGGCTGAATCAGATGTGCTTCTGCCACTTCTTCGAAGATCTCGGTAACGATACGGCCCAGACCCCAGCTCTTCTCAACGTGGATACCGATAGATTCAGCAATCGCTTTCGCAGAGTCGAAGTTATCCAGATCCGCCATGTCGGTTTCCGGGCGATATTTCTTGATCGCTTCACGCATGGTCAGTTTTTCGAACGGTTTACCGAAGTCCAGCGTCACGTCGCCGTAGGTCACTTCCGTCTTACCGAGAATATCCTGTGCCAGAGTACGGAACAGCGATTCGGTCAGCTCGATCAGATCTTTGTAATCTGCGTAAGCCATGTAGAGTTCCATCATGGTGAACTCTGGGTTATGACGTACGGAAATACCTTCGTTACGGAAGTTACGGTTGATTTCGAATACACGCTCGAAGCCACCGACCACCAGACGCTTGAGGTACAGTTCCGGCGCGATACGCAGGTACATGTCGAGATCCAGCGCGTTATGGTGGGTGATAAACGGACGCGCAGCGGCACCGCCTGGGATCACCTGCATCATCGGCGTTTCAACTTCCATAAAGCCGCGGTTCACCATGAACTGGCGAATACCAGAGAGGATCTGCGAGCGTACTTTAAAGGTGTTACGGGATTCATCGTTAGAGATGAGATCCAGATAACGCTGACGATAGCGCGCTTCCTGATCCTGCAAGCCGTGGAATTTATCCGGCAGCGGACGCAGTGCTTTGGTCAGCAGACGCAGCTCGGTACAGTGGATAGACAGTTCGCCGGTTTTGGTTTTGAACAGTTTACCTTTCGCGCCGAGGATGTCGCCGAGGTCCCATTTTTTGAACTGCTCGTTGTAAACGCCTTCCGGCAGATCGTCACGGGCAACGTACAGCTGAATGCGGCCACCCACATCCTGCAGGGTAACGAAAGACGCTTTACCCATAATACGGCGGGTCATCATGCGGCCAGCAACGGCGACTTCGATGTTCAGCGCTTCCAGTTCTTCGTTCTCTTTACCGTCGAATTCTGCGTGCAATTGGTCAGAGGTATGATCGCGACGGAAATCGTTCGGGAAGGCAATCCCCTGCTCGCGCAGGTTCGCCAGCTTCTCACGACGCGTTTTCAGTTCATTGTTAAGATCGACTACCGCGTCAGCGCCCTGTGCGTGTTGTTCAGACATGTTGGTTCCTCATAACCCTGCTTTCAAACTTGCTTCGATAAATTGATCCAGGCTGCCGTCCAGCACGGCCTGCGTGTTGCGAGTTTCTACCCCGGTACGCAGATCTTTAATGCGGGAGTCATCAAGGACATAAGAACGAATCTGGCTGCCCCAGCCGATGTCAGATTTGTTATCTTCCATCGCCTGTTTCTCGGCATTTTTCTTCTGCATCTCCAGTTCATAAAGCTTCGCTTTCATCTGCTTCATGGCCTGATCTTTGTTCTTGTGCTGGGAACGGTCGTTCTGGCACTGGGTCACGATCCCGGTCGGGATGTGGGTAATACGCACCGCAGATTCGGTACGGTTAACGTGCTGACCGCCCGCGCCGGACGCGCGATAAACGTCAATGCGCAGATCCGCCGGGTTGATTTCGATATCAATATCATCATCAACTTCCGGATAAACAAACGCAGAGCTGAACGACGTGTGGCGACGACCGCCGGAGTCAAACGGGCTCTTACGCACCAGGCGGTGAACGCCAGTTTCTGTACGCAGCCAGCCGTAAGCGTAATCGCCGGAGATTTTGATCGTCACGGATTTAATACCCGCCACTTCACCTTCCGACTCTTCGATGATTTCAGTTTTGAAACCACGCGATTCTGCCCAGCGCAGATACATACGCTCAAGCATGCTCGCCCAGTCCTGTGCTTCCGTACCGCCAGACCCCGCCTGAATATCGAGGTAGCAGTCGGCGCTGTCATATTCGCCAGAGAACATACGGCGGAACTCAAGCTGCGCCAGTTTTTCTTCCAGGGCGTCGAGTTCAGCAACGGCTTCGTTAAAGGTTTCTTCGTCGTCAGCTTCTACAGCCAGTTCCAGCAGACCAGAAACATCTTCCAGCCCCTGTTTCATTTGGTCGAGGGTGTCGACAACGGCTTCGAGGGAGGAACGCTCTTTACCCAGCGCCTGTGCGCGTTCGGGTTCATTCCAGACATCCGGCTGTTCCAGCTCGGCGTTTACTTCTTCCAGACGCTCTTTCTTGGCGTCGTAGTCAAAGATACCCCCTAAGAACGTCGGAGCGTTCCGTGAGGTCCTGAATGCGATTATTTACCGGATTAATTTCAAACATGGTCTGATTTCTTTTATTGAGCTAGTCAAAATGCGGTGATAAGAGCGGGATTGTACCCAATCCACGCTCTTTTTTATAGAGAAGATGACGCTAAATTGGCCAGATATTGTCGATGATAATTTGCAGGCTGCGGTTGCCGCGAAACTCGTTGATATCGAGCTTGTAAGCCAGTTGCACTTCGCGCACGCCGTTATCCGGCCAGAGGGCGGTATCGACATTAAAAGCAATACCATCCAGCAGCGGACCGCCGCCGACCGGTTCGACCATGACTTTCAAATGACGTTCGCCCACCAGCCGCTGTTGCAGCAGCCGGAAATGACCGTCAAACAGCGGCTCCGGGAACATCTGCCCCCACGGGCCAGCATCGCGCAGCAGCTGCGCCACTTCCATGGTCATTTCGGCCGGGCTTAACGGACCGTCTGACACCACTTCGCCTTGCAATAGCGAAGGGTCCAGCCACTCAGTAACCAGTTCGCCAAACCGTTGTTGAAAGAGTTCGAATTTATCCGCTTCCAGCGACAAACCCGCCGCCATCGCATGACCGCCAAACTTCAGCATCATGCCAGGGTAGAGTGTGTCTAATCGCTCCAGCGCATCACGCATATGCAGCCCCTGAATGGAGCGACCAGAACCTTTCAGCGTACCATCACCCGCGGGCGCAAAGGCGATAACCGGACGGTGAAAACGCTCTTTAATACGGGAAGCCAGAATACCGACAACCCCCTGATGCCATTCGGGGTGATACATTGCCAGCCCGCCGGGTAGCGTGTCACGGCTGCGCTCCAGTTTCTCGCACAGGGTCAGGGCTTCAACCTGCATTCCTTGTTCGATCTCTTTTCGCGTCTGGTTTAGCGCATCGAGTTCATTTGCCAGCACGCGCGCTTCGCCGATGTTGTCGCACAGCAAGAGCGCCACACCGACGGACATATCGTCCAGTCGTCCGGCAGCATTGAGACGTGGCCCCAGCGCAAAACCTAAATCGCTGGCGGCGAGTTTTTGTGCATCACGGTTTGCCACTTCAAGCAGCGCTTTAATCCCCGGACGGCACTTTCCGGCACGGATGCGACTCATCCCCTGCCAGGTCAGAATGCGATTATTAGCGTCCAGCGGTACGACGTCCGCCACTGTCCCCAGCGCTACCAGATCCAGCAGTTCTGCCAGGTTAGGAATTGCGATGCCGCGCTCATCAAACCAGCCCTGATCGCGCAAAAAGGTGCGCAGCGCCAGCATCAGATAAAACGCCACACCCACGCCTGCCAGTGATTTCGACGGGAAATTACAGTCGCGCAAGTTAGGGTTAATGATCGCTTCCGCCGCGGGTAATGTTTCGCCCGGCAAATGGTGATCGGTAACAATAACCGGAATGCCCAACGAGCGAGCGTGTTCAACCCCCGCATGGGAGGAAATACCGTTATCCACCGTGACAATTAACTGCGCACCACGGGCATGGGCCTGATCGACCACTTCCGGGCTTAAGCCGTAACCGTCTTCGAAACGGTTTGGAACCAGGTAGTCGATATTGCTGCAACCAAGCGAGCGCATCGCCAGCACGCTTAGAGCCGTGCTGGTGGCACCGTCGGCGTCGAAATCACCGACCACAATAATCCGCGTTCCTTCGCGAAAGGCGTTGTAAAGGATCTCAACGGCCTTTTCGACGCCGCTCAGTTGCTGCCAGGGCAGCATCCCTTTAACACTGCGTTCCAGTTCTTGCGCACTGCGCACGCCCCGGCTGGCGTATAAACGGCGCAGCAAGGGAGGCAATTCAGCGGGCAAGTCTGCCGTTTCATCGACTGCACGGCGACGAAGTTGTATCTGTTGTTTCACGCGAATTATTTACCGCTGGTCATTTTTTGGTGTTCGTCGAGGAATTCTTTCATCTCTTTCGGCGGCTGGTAACCCGGAACAAGTGTGCCATTGCTCAGCACAACTGCCGGAGTACCGCTAACGCCAAGCTGGACGCCAAGTGCGTAATGGTCGGCAATATCCACGTCGCAGCTGGCTGGTGCGACGCTTTTACCTGCCATCACATCATCAAACGCTTTGTTTTTATCTTTCGCACACCAGATAGCTTTCATTTCTTTCTCTGCATCGCTGTCCAGCCCCTGGCGCGGGAAAGCAAGATAACGCACGGTGATCCCCAGCGCGTTATAGTCTGCCATTTGCTCATGCAGTTTGTGGCAGTAACCACAGGTAATATCAGTAAACACGGTGATGACGTGTTTTTCCTGCAGCGCTTTATAAACGATCATCTCTTTTTCAAGCGCATTCAACTGCTTTAACAGCATCTTATTGGTGACATTGACCGGAGCCGTGCCGCTAACGTCATACATTGGCCCCTGAATGATATGTTTACCATCATCGGTGATGTACAACACGCCGCTGTTAGTCAGAACTGTCTTCATGCCAGCTACGGGCGCGGGCTGAATATCGCTGCTTTTGATGCCCATTTTGGCTAACGTTTGTTGAATTGCCGCGTCATCAGCCTGAGCAAAACCTGAAAACGCCGCTAACAAAGTAAACAACATAAAACCTTTCTTCATAAATCTTCCCGTTCTTTTCAGACATCACGCCCGCGGGTGATGCTGTTGATGAAGTTGCCGCAGACGCTCGGTAGCGACATGCGTATAAATTTGCGTGGTGGAAAGATCGCTGTGGCCCAGTAGCATCTGCACCACGCGTAAATCCGCACCATGATTTAATAAATGAGTGGCAAAAGCGTGACGCAACACATGCGGTGACAGCTTTTCGCTGTCGATACCCGCCAGCACGGCATAATGTTTAATGCGGTGCCAGAAGGTCTGTCGCGTCATCTGCTGCGCACGCTGGCTGGGAAACAACACGTCAATTGACACACCATTCAGCAGCCACGGACGCCCATGTTCCAGATAGGTTTCCAGCCAGTAAACCGCCTCTTCACCTAACGGTACCAGGCGCTCTTTGTTGCCTTTACCAATGACCCGCACTACGCCCTGACGCAGGCTGATATCACTCATTGTCAGCCCGACCAGTTCAGAGACACGCAGCCCGGTAGCATACAACACTTCAAGCATGGCTTTATCGCGTAGCTCCAGTGGCTGATCAATTAATGGCGCCTGTAATAAACGTTCGACCTGCGCTTCGCTTAAATCTTTTGGCAAACGCTGGGGCAATTTCGGTGAAGCGAGATGCGCACTGGGATCGTCTTCACGAAACTTTTCGCGATAAAGATACTGGAACAATCGGCGCACTGCACTCAGCAAACGCGCTGAGCTGGTGGCTTTATACCCGCCCTCCAGCCGTTCTGCCAGTAATGCCTGCAAATCGTCACTTTGCGCCGTCGCCAGCGTCAACCCGCGGTGATGCAACCACTCCACCATCATTGACAGATCGCGACGGTAAGCGTTCAACGTATTTTCAGCCAGATTTTTTTCCAGCCACAGAGCATCAAGAAACTGCTCGATGCGTGCCAGATCCTGTTTCACTTGCGCCCCTTATGGTCACTCATTTGATCCATTATGCCTTATTGTGCCGTGACTAAAGCGATTCTGATACACTAGCTGCAAAAGCCACAGCAGAATCGAGAAGCTTACGTTATGAATATGGGTCTTTTTTACGGTTCCAGCACCTGTTACACCGAAATGGCGGCAGAAAAAATCCGCGATATTATCGGCCCAGAACTGGTGACCTTACATAACCTCAAGGACGACTCCCCGAAATTAATGGAGCAGTACGATGTGCTCATTCTGGGTATCCCGACCTGGGATTTTGGTGAAATCCAGGAAGACTGGGAAGCCGTCTGGGATCAGCTCGACGACCTGAACCTTGAAGGTAAAATTGTTGCGCTGTATGGGCTTGGCGATCAACTGGGATACGGCGAGTGGTTCCTCGATGCGCTCGGTATGCTGCATGACAAACTCTCGACCAAAGGCGTGAAGTTCGTCGGCTACTGGCCAACGGAAGGATATGAATTTACCAGCCCGAAACCGGTGATTGCTGACGGGCAACTGTTCGTGGGTCTGGCGCTGGATGAAACTAACCAGTATGACCTTAGCGACGAGCGTATTCAGAGCTGGTGCGAGCAAATCCTCAACGAAATGGCAGAGCATTACGCCTGATCTCACTGACGGCTTAGCGCATATGCTTTGCCGTCATCTTTATCTTTGCGTCTCTTGTTGCAACAAAATCCGCCGTAAATCCCGCCATTCGGCTTCGTCCATGCTGTCGGCTGCCAGCCATAAATGTTGCCGTTTACCGCCATCAGAACGTAAACGCAGCATCATGCCGCTCTTAATCATCCACGGTGCTTTGACGATGCTCCACTCCTGCCCTTGCCAACGCAAACGCCCGTCCATCAACAAGCGAATTTCCCCCTGGCGAGCATTAATACGCCGCTGGCTGCGAACGCAATCAAACACCACCAGCGAAAGTAACACCATCCATAACGGGGTGTAACTGAGTGGCCAGGGCATGAGTAAAATAACAGCGGCAACCAGCCCATGAATCAGCAAGGAAAGCCACTGTGCGCGCCAGGAGACGCGCAAATCAGATTGCCACAGGACCACGTTCCCGGTTCCGTGTCTGGATGAGTCGGACCATCATTTCCAGTTCTGCATCGGCCGGTTTACCGTGATTCATCAGCCAGTTAAACAGGTCCGGATCGTCACATTCCAGCAGACGAATAAAGATGCGTTTTTCGTCATCGCTTAAGCTGTCGTACTCATGTTCGAAAAACGGCATGATTGAAATATCGAGTTCGCGCATACCACGGCGGCATGCCCAATGAATGCGGGCTTTGTTGTTAATGTCCATCTTCTTCCTGTCTCACGAAAATCCAGTACCCCGCTATTGTAACGTGTTTTTCGCCTTCTTTTACGGGAATATCAGTAAACACCATCGCGATCACGAAATTAATTCACAACAATTCAATGGCTTCATTTTTTTGGAAGTCGCCTCGCAGAAGGCACAGATCGCGTAGTGAAAGCACTTGCATTGCCTCATAGCTCTTTTACCATTAGTCATTAATACGCCGTTAAGCAACTCAGGACTCTATTATGGCTTTTACACCTTTTCCTCCCCGTCAGCCTACGGCTTCTGCCCGTTTACCGCTGACGCTGATGACGCTTGATGACTGGGCGCTTGCCACCATTACTGGCGCGGACAGCGAAAAATATATGCAGGGTCAGGTGACAGCAGATGTCAGCCAGATGGCAGAAGATCAGCACCTGCTCGCCGCCCATTGCGACGCCAAAGGCAAAATGTGGAGCAATTTACGTCTGTTCCGCGACGGCGATGGCTTTGCGTGGATTGAACGGCGCAGCGTGCGTGAACCGCAGCTGACTGAACTGAAAAAATATGCGGTGTTCTCTAAAGTGACCATCGCGCCAGACGACGAGCATGTGCTGCTTGGTGTTGCCGGTTTTCAGGCGCGCGCCGCGCTGGCAAATATCTTTAGTGAACTGCCTTCGAAAGAAAAACAGGTAGTTAAAGAAGGCGCGACCACTTTGCTATGGTTTGAATACCCGGCAGAACGTTTCCTGATCGTAACCGATGAAGCTACTGCTAATATGCTGACCGATAAACTGCGCGGTGAAGCGGAACTGAACAATAGCCAACAGTGGCTGGCATTAAACATTGAAGCGGGTTTCCCGGTGATTGATGCCGCCAACAGCGGGCAGTTTATCCCACAGGCGACCAATCTCCAGGCGCTGGGCGGTATCAGCTTTAAGAAAGGCTGTTATACCGGACAAGAGATGGTGGCGCGAGCAAAATTCCGTGGTGCCAATAAACGTGCGCTCTGGTTGCTGGCAGGTAGCGCCAGCCGACTGCCGGAAGCTGGTGAAGACTTAGAGCTGAAAATGGGCGAGAACTGGCGTCGTACCGGTACGGTGCTGGCTGCGGTAAAACTGGAAGATGGTCAGGTCGTGGTACAGGTCGTCATGAATAACGATATGGAACCGGATAGCATCTTCCGCGTACGCGACGATGCGAATACATTGCATATTGAGCCGCTGCCGTATTCGCTCGAAGAGTAAATCTCTTTATCGCATCAGGCATTTATCGCCTGATGCGACGCTGACGCGTCTTATCATGTCTGGGATTTGATGCCTTTATCACAACAGGGACGAGGCCCGTAGATCGGATAAGGCGTTCACGCCGAATCCGGCAGTTGTGCTCCGATGCCTGATGCGACGCTGACGCGTCTTTTCAGGCCTACAAAGGCATACCCATTACGCCTGCCCAATATACAAATAGATCGCCAGAAAGTGGCACACACTGCCGCCGAGCACGAAGCCGTGCCAGATGGCATGATTGTAGGGAATGCGTTTGCAGACATAGAAAATCACTCCGAGCGAATAAACCACGCCGCCTACCGCCAATAAGGTAACGCTGCCCGCCGCGAGCTTAACTGCCATTTCATAAATTACCACCAGCGACAGCCAGCCCATCGCCAGATAGGTCACCAGAGATAAAATTTTGAATCGGTGCGCGATGGTCAGTTTAAACAGAATACCCAGCAATGCCAGGCTCCAGATAACAATCATCAACCCGCGCGCTAACGGAGAATCCAGCCCCACCAGCAAAAACGGCGTGTAGGTTCCGGCAATCAACAGGTAAATAGCGCAATGGTCAAATTTCTTCAGCCACATTTTTGCCCGTTGATGAGGAATGGCGTGATAGAGCGTCGAAGCGAGGAACAGCAGGATCATACTGCCGCCATAGAGGCTGTAACTGGTTATCGCTGTGGCGCTGGCATTGAGATCCACCGCCTGAACCAGTAGCAACACCAGCCCAACGATACCAAACACCAACCCAATGCCGTGACTGACGCTGTTGGCAATTTCCTCTGCCAGCGAATATCCCTGCTTAATGAGGGGCTTCTGAACCATAACTTACTCCGGAGAAACGTACACGCACATGTATACCTCTCCAGCGTAACTGAGAATAGTTCCAGTGAACACCTGTTAGCTAAAATAAATTCTGATTTGAGACTAATCTCCTAAAAATCATGAAATTAAATGCGAAATTTCAACTAACAGGCGTGAGTTCAATTTAAAGACATTTAAATTCAATCACATAAAACTGTGTCTGACCGGGATAGATGTCGGCAATGACCTTTATCAGTTCAGTCAGGGTCATATTTTCCTGCTCTGCATGTTTTTCCGTCAGCGTATCCAGCGTTACGGTTGAGGTTGCGGTGACTTCAATCGTGCAAAAATAACCGTCATCTTCAAAACGCCCGACACGAAGCACATCACCCGTTTTGAAGTGCGATTCAGACTCGTCGCGGATGGTGATGGTTTTACGCCCAGCCAGAATGTCATCCTGGAAACGTTGAAAAAAAGTGATGTCGTTTGGCTGCATGGTACTATTTCCTGTAAGAATTGACTCATCTGGAGCCTATGATAGTGAAAAAACTCACCTTACAGAAAGATTTCTTATGGGGCGGCGCAGTTGCCGCTCATCAGGTCGAAGGCGGCTGGAACAAAGGCGGCAAAGGGCCGAGCATTTGTGACGTTCTGACCGGTGGCGCACACGGCGTGCCGCGCGAAATCACCAAAGAAGTCTTGCCAGGCAAATACTATCCAAACCATGAAGCCGTTGATTTTTATGGTCACTACAAGGAAGACATCAAGCTATTTGCCGAA
Organism: Shigella sonnei; assembly: GCF_002950395.1. Classification (NCBI taxonomy): domain Bacteria; kingdom Pseudomonadati; phylum Pseudomonadota; class Gammaproteobacteria; order Enterobacterales; family Enterobacteriaceae; genus Shigella; species Shigella sonnei. Next base: position 4,690,775 of record NZ_CP026802.1, on the reverse strand, counting down.
ATGGGCTTCAAATGTTTTCGGACTTCCATAGCCTGGACGCGCATTTTTCCAAAAGGCGATGAAGCTCAGCCAAACGAAGAAGGGCTGAAGTTCTACGATGATATGTTCGATGAACTGCTGAAATACAACATCGAACCGGTGATCACCCTCTCCCACTTTGAAATGCCGCTGCATCTGGTGCAGCAATACGGTAGCTGGACCAACCGTAAAGTGGTTGATTTCTTTGTCCGTTTCGCGGAAGTGGTGTTTGAACGCTATAAGCATAAAGTCAAATACTGGATGACCTTCAACGAAATTAACAACCAGCGTAACTGGCGTGCACCGCTGTTCGGTTACTGCTGCTCCGGCGTGGTTTATACCGAGCATGAGAACCCGGAAGAGACGATGTATCAGGTGCTGCATCACCAGTTTGTCGCCAGCGCCCTGGCGGTGAAAGCTGCGCGTCGCATTAACCCGGAGATGAAAGTCGGCTGTATGCTGGCGATGGTGCCGCTCTATCCCTACTGCTGTAACCCGGACGATGTGATGTTCGCTCAGGAGTCGATGCGCGAACGCTACGTCTTTACCGATGTGCAGCTACGCGGCTATTACCCGTCCTATGTGTTGAACGAGTGGGAGCGTCGCGGATTTAACATCAAAATGGAAGACGGCGATCTCGATGTACTGCGCGAAGGCACCTGCGATTATCTTGGTTTCAGCTATTACATGACCAACGCAGTGAAGGCCGAAGGCGGCACCGGCGATGCGATCTCTGGTTTCGAAGGCAGCGTACCGAACCCGTATGTTAAAGCGTCTGACTGGGGCTGGCAGATTGATCCAGTAGGTCTGCGCTATGCCCTTTGCGAACTGTATGAGCGTTATCAGAGGCCGCTGTTTATTGTCGAAAACGGTTTTGGCGCTTACGACAAAGTGGAAGAAGATGGCAGCATCAACGACGACTACCGCATTGACTACCTGCGCGCCCATATCGAAGAGATGAAAAAAGCGGTGACTTACGATGGCGTGGATCTGATGGGCTACACACCGTGGGGCTGCATCGACTGCGTATCGTTCACCACCGGGCAGTACAGCAAACGCTACGGCTTTATCTATGTGAATAAACATGACGACGGTACTGGCGATATGTCGCGTTCACGTAAGAAGAGCTTTAACTGGTACAAAGAGGTGATTACCAGCAACGGCGAGAAGCTTTAAGTCGATGAAGTACCGGATGCAATACTTGTTGCATCCGGTCAGACAACTTCCCTGTTTTATTTCCCGCCCGCCAAATCGATAAAACTTCCCGTGACGTAAGAGGCTTTATCACTTAGTAGCCAGACAATGGCCTGCGCGACCTCTTCTGCCTGTCCACCACGCTGCATGGGGATGTTCGACTTAACGCGATCGACGCGTCCAGGCTCGCCGCCGCTGGCGTGCATTTCGGTAAAAATAAACCCTGGCCGCACGCAGTTAACGCGGACCCCCTGCGCGGCGACTTCCAGCGATAGTCCGGTGGTTAACGTATCAATCGCCCCTTTCGATGCCGCGTAATCAACATATTCCCCTGGCGAACCCAACCGTGAGGCCACCGAAGAGACATTGACGATAGCGCCGCCACTGCCACCATTTTTAAGCGCCATGCGTTTTACCGCCTCGCGGCAGCAGAGAAAATATCCCGTCATGTTGGTGGAAAGTACTCGGTTGATTCGCTCTGCGGTAAGGTTTTCAACGGTGCACTGGGTAAACAAGATCCCGGCGTTATTGACCAGCGCTGCTAGCGGTTCATCGTGCTGATCGATTGCTGTAAACATTGCGATGACCTGATTTTCGTCGCTGATATCCGCCTGGAGCACGAATGCCTTGCCACCGGCTTGCGTGATTAAGTTCACCACTTCCTGCGCCGCATGGAGATTTTGTTGATAATTAACCGCCACCGTATACTCTTCTTTCGCCAACAGTAATGCAGTTGCCCGCCCGATGCCGCGACTGCCATCGGTCACAAGTGCTATAGCCATTTGTTTTTCCGAGAAAAATTAATTCGTTGACGTATCTTTGAGATTGCTAACAAACTGGCTCAATCTTCAATGTTGGCACGCTTTTCCCCTCGCCCTTTCAGGGAGAGGGCCGGGGTGAGGGTAAATATTCGCGCCAGTGCCGGCCTGTTCCCCTCACCCTAACCCTCTCCCCAAAGGGGCGAGGGGACTGTCTGAGCACTTTTGTACTTTGTCATCTGACTAAAAAGGCGCCGAAGCGCCTTTAGAAAATAGTCGAATCAGTGAATTACTGGTATTCGCTAATCGGTACGCAGGAGCAGAACAGGTTACGGTCGCCGTAAACATCATCCAGACGTTTCACCGTCGGCCAGTATTTGTCTGCCACGCCTGCCGGGAATACCGCAACTTCACGGCTGTACGGATGCGCCCACTCGGCGACCAGTTCGCTCTGAATGTGCGGCGCGTTCACCAGCGGGTTATCTTCCAGCGGCCAGACAGCGGCTTTCACCTGGTCAATTTCTGCGCGGATAGCCAGCATCGCGTCGATAAAGCGATCCAGTTCCACTTTGCTTTCAGATTCAGTCGGTTCAACCATCAGCGTACCCGCCACCGGAACGACATCGTCGGCGCGTGGAAACCGTAGTCGATCAGGCGCTTGGCAATATCCAGCTCGCTGATGCCGGTTTCTTCTTTCAGCGGGCGAATATCGAGAATACATTCGTGCGCCACGCGACCGTCGCGACCGGTATACAGCACCGGGAAGGCATCCTGCAGGCGGCTGGCAATATAGTTGGCGTTGAGGATTGCCACCTGGCTTGCTTTTTTCAGCCCTTCTGCGCCCATCATGCGGATGTACATCCAGCTGATTGGCAGGATAGAGGCGCTACCGAACGGTGCCGCAGAAACTGCGCCCTGACGGGTTAACATGCCTTCGATTTGCACCACGCTATGACCCGGTACAAACGGTGCCAGATGCGCTTTCACACCGATCGGTCCCATACCCGGACCACCACCGCCGTGCGGAATGCAGAAAGTTTTATGCAGGTTGAGGTGCGAAACGTCCGCGCCAATAAAGCCCGGCGAGGTGATGCCAACCTGGGCGTTCATGTTCGCGCCATCAAGGTAAACCTGACCGCCGAACTGATGCACGACTTCACACACTTCACGGATCGTTTCTTCATACACGCCGTGGGTAGAAGGATAAGTCACCATGATACAGGAGAGGTTATCGCCCGCCTGTTCCGCTTTCGCGCGCAGATCAGTCAGATCGATGTTGCCGTTTTTATCACACGCCACAACCACCACCTGCATTCCTGCCATATGTGCAGAAGCGGGGTTAGTTCCGTGCGCAGAAGCCGGGATCAGGCAGATATCGCGATGCCCTTCGTTGCGGCTTTCATGATAATGACGAATCGCCAGCAGGCCCGCGTATTCGCCCTGTGCGCCGGAGTTCGGCTGCATACAAACGGCGTCGTAACCGGTCAGTTTCACCAGCCAGTCAGCCAGCTGCGCAATCATCTGCTGATAACCTTCAGCCTGTTCCGGCGGGCAAAACGGGTGCAGTTCGGCAAATTCCGGCCAGGTGATTGGGATCATCTCGGCGGCGGCGTTCAGTTTCATGGTGCAGGAACCCAGCGGGATCATCGCCTGATTCAGCGCCAGATCTTTACGCTCCAGCGAGTGCATATAGCGCATCATTTCGGTTTCGCTGTGGTAGCGATTAAACACCGGATGGGTGAGGATTTCGTCGTCGCGCAGCATCGCAGGCTGGATAGAGCGGCTGTCGTGAGCCACGTCTTTGTCCAGCGTGTCGATCTCCAGCCCGTGGTTATCGCCCAGCAGCACGCTGAAAAGCTGCATTACGTTTTCACGCGTGGTGGTTTCATCAAGGGTGATCCCCACGGCGTTCAGGATATCGCTACGCAGGTTGATTTCAGCCGCTTCGGCACGCGTCAGTACGCCCGCTTTGTCGGCCACTTCCACACACAAGGTGTCGAAATAGTGCGCATGGCGCAGTTTCAGACCTTTTTGTTGCAGGCCCGCCGCCAGAATATCGGTCAGACGGTGAATGCGGTTAGCGATACGTTTCAGGCCAACCGGGCCGTGATAAACGGCATACAGGCTGGCGATGTTTGCCAGCAGTACCTGGGAAGTACAAATGTTGGAGTTCGCTTTCTCACGACGAATATGTTGCTCGCGAGTCTGCATCGCCATGCGCAGCGCGGTATTGCCAGCTGCATCTTTCGATACACCGATAATACGGCCCGGCATTGAGCGTTTGTATTCATCTTTCGCCGCAAAGAATGCCGCGTGTGGGCCACCGTAGCCCATCGGCACGCCGAAGCGTTGCGCCGAACCAAAAACAATATCCGCGCCCTGTTTACCCGGCGCAGTTAACAGCACCAGCGCCATAATATCGGCGGCAACGCTGACCACAATTTTGCGTGATTTCAGTTCGCTAATAAGCGCAGTGTAGTCGTGAATTTCACCGGTAGTGCCTACCTGCTGTAACAGCACGCCGAAGACGTCCTGATGGTCGAGCACTTTTTGCGCGTCATCGACAATCACTTCAAAACCAAAGGTTTCGGCACGAGTACGGACCACATCCAGCGTTTGCGGATGCACATCGGAAGCCACGAAGAAGCGGTTGGCATTTTTCAGTTTGCTGACGCGTTTCGCCATCGCCATTGCTTCGGCGGCAGCGGTGGCCTCGTCCAGAAGAGAAGCAGAGGCCATATCCAGTCCAGTCAAATCCAGCGTTACCTGCTGGAAGTTGAGCAGTGCTTCAAGGCGGCCCTGGGAGACTTCAGGTTGATACGGAGTGTACGCGGTATACCAGCCCGGATTTTCCAGCATGTTACGCAGGATAACCGGCGGTAGCTGCACGGCGGTGTAACCCATGCCGATGTAAGACGTGAAGCGTTTATTGCGACTGGCAATAGCCTTGAGTTCTGCCAGTGCGGCGTATTCGGTCGCCGGTGCGCCAACCTGCGGCGGGGTCGCAAGCTGAATATCTTTCGGTACAATCTGGCCGGTCAGCGCGTTTAACGATTGTGCGCCAACGGCATTCAGCATTTCTTGCTGTTGCGCGGCGTCCGGTCCGATATGGCGTTCAATAAAAGCGCCGCTGTTTTCAAGCTGGCTTAACGTCTGTGTCATGAGCGATGGTTCCTGAAACGTGCAGTGAATTGTGAACCTCTCTCCTTACGAAGAGAGTGAGGGTGAGGCATAAATTTTCCTCACCCTGATCCTCTCCCGCAGAAGAGGAATAAAGCCGTTACTCGTCTTCTAACAATGCTTCGTATGCGGTCGCATCCAGCAGTGATTCCAGTTCGCTTTCATCGCTGGCTTTGATTTTAAAGATCCAGCCACCTGCATACGGTTCGCTGTTCACCAGTTCCGGGGAATCGCTCAGTGCGTCGTTTACCGCCACGATTTCACCGCTTACTGGCGCATAAATGTCTGACGCCGCTTTTACTGATTCGGCAACCGCGCAGTCATCGCCCGCGCTAACCGTTGCGCCCACTTCCGGCAGGTCAACAAACACCATATCGCCTAACAGCTCCTGAGCATGTTCGGTAATACCAACGGTGTAAGTGCCGTCGGCTTCTTTACGCAGCCATTCGTGTTCTTTGCTGTATTTCAGTTCTGCTGGTACGTTGCTCATCAATCAATCTCCAAAAAAGTAAATCACGCGACGGCTTTGCCGTTACGCACAAAAACAGGTTTTGTCACTTTAACCGACATTTCACGGTTGCGAATTTGCACAATCGCCGTTTCGCCAATACCTTCCAGCACGCGCGCCAGCGCAATGCTGTAACCCAGCGTCGGGGAGAAAGTACCGCTGGTGATAATGCCTTCATGCTGGTTGCCCTGCGCATCGGTAAAGCGTACCGGCAGTTCATTACGCAGCACGCCTTTTTCGGTCATCACCAGACCAACCAGTTTTTCTGTACCATGCTCACGCTGCACTTCCAGGGCTTCACGACCGATAAAGTCACGATCTGCCGGTTCCCAGGCGATAGTCCAGCCCATGTTGGCGGCTAAAGGAGAAATAGTTTCGTCCATCTCCTGACCATAAAGATTCATGCCCGCTTCCAGACGCAGCGTGTCACGCGCGCCCAAGCCACATGGCTTAACACCCGCTTCCACCAGCGCACGCCAGAAATCGGCCGCTTTTTCATTGGGCAGCGCAATTTCATAGCCCGCTTCACCGGTATAACCAGTGGTGGCAATAAACAGATCGCCCGCCTGCACGCCAAAGAACGGTTTCATCCCTTCCACCGCCTGACGCTGGGCGTCATTAAACAGTGTGGCAGCTTTTGCCTGCGCATTCGGCCCTTGCACGGCAATCATGGAAAGGTCATCACGAACGGTAATTTCGATGCCGAAAGGTTCAGCGTGTTGGGTAATCCAGGAGAGGTCTTTTTCGCGGGTGGCGGAGTTAACAACGAGGCGGAAGAAATCTTCAGTAAAGTAGTAGACGATGAGGTCATCTATCACACCGCCAGAGGCATTCAACATCCCCGAGTAAAGGGCTTTGCCGCTTTTGGTGAGCTTCGCCACATCGTTCGCCAGCAGATAACGCAGAAACTCCCGGGTGCGGCTGCCGCGGAGATCGACGATGGTCATATGTGACACATCAAACATTCCGGCATCGGTACGTACCGCATGATGTTCGTCGATTTGCGAACCGTAATGCAGCGGCATCATCCAGCCGTGGAAATCCACCATGCGAGCGCCGCAAAGCGTGTGTTGTTCGTACAAAGGAGTCTGTTGTGCCATCTTGTCCTCATTGAATAAGCGGGGCTGACAACTTTTCATGGTGAAATTATCACCACGAAACCCAGCATCGGAGCCACTCCCGGTCCCCAACGCAATCGTTCTCTTTTGCCTGAACTTACCACCGAAACAGACTGTTAACCATAAGGTAAAATTGATCATCACATTAGCTTATGGTTAAAAAACGCCAAAATCGCGACAGAATAAAAAACCAAAAAACACACCAGTTTCTATATAAAGATGATGCCATTAGAAAGCTAATTTGAATAAGGCAATATTAAGAGCTAAAAAAATGTCAAAAAACACTAAATCAAAAAATAATGACATTAGAAAATATAATGCGAAAACGGAGGTGAAATTAGTTTATTTCAAATGAGGAAAATCTCCCGGCGAAAAAACCGGGAGATGAAAGTGTGATGGGTATCAAATAAACAGCAGAAGAGAAATTTTTAACGCAGCCATTCAGGCAAATCGTTTAATCCCATTGCCTGGCGGATAAGTTGTGGTTTAACGCCAGGAAGCGTGTCGGCCAGTTTCAAACCAATATCACGCAGCAGTTTTTTCGCCGGATTGGTACCGGAAAACAGATCGCGGAATCCCTGCATACCAGCCAGCATCAGCGCCGCACTGTGCTTGCGGCTACGCTCATACCGGCGCAGGTAAATGTACTGCCCGATGTCTTTCCCCTGACGATGCAACCGTTTCAGTTCAGCAATCAGCTCTGCAGCATCCATAAAGCCAAGATTTACTCCCTGCCCCGCCAGCGGGTGAATGGTATGCGCGGCGTCGCCCACCAGCACCAGACGGTGCGCGGCAAACTGGCGCGCATAACGCCCCGTCAGTGGGAACACCTGACGCGCGCTCTCAACCTTGCATAAGCCCAGGCGATTATCAAAAGCGATATTTAACGCGCGATTAAATTCATCTTCACTTGCCTGCTGCATCCGCTGCGCTTCCTCTGGCGACAGTGACCAGACAATTGAGCAAAGATGCGGATCGCTAAGCGGTAAAAAGGCCAGAATGCCTTCGCCATGGAAAACCTGCCGCGCCACCGCATCATGCGGTTCTTCCGTGCGAATGGTCGCTACCAGCGCGTGATGCTGATAATCCCAGAAAGTCAGCGGAATATCTGCTTTGTTGCGCAACCAGGAATTAGCACCGTCCGCGCCAATCACCAGACGCGCCGTTAACATGCTGCCATCTTTCAGCGTCAGGAAAGTTTCATTTTCTCCCCAGGCGACCTGCTGTAATTCTGCGGGGGCCAACAGAGTGATATCTGACGACTGCTGCGCTTTGTTCCACAGCGCGTAGTGAATCACTGAGTTTTCAACGATATGCCCAAGATGGCTATAGCCCATGCTTTGATCGTCAAACGAAATGTGACCAAAACTGTCTTTGTCCCACACTTCCATACCGTGATAACAACTGGCCCTACGAGAGAGAATGTCCTGCCAGACGCCAAGACGGGTGAGTAATTTTTCGCTGGCGGCATTGATAGCCGAAACGCGCAGTTGTGGTGGTGCATCCGCCGCCAGAGGTTCCGGTACGCGCTGCTCCAGTACGGCAACGCGTAAGCCGCTCCCCTGTAAGCCGCAGGCAACCGCCAGCCCCACCATGCCGCCACCAACAATGGCTACATCAACACTTTGCATTGTTTATTCCTTAAAACCGCCTTCAACGCGCCACCCAACCGAGGGTGCGCTGCGCCAGCACATCGCGTGCCGGGGTGAATAATTCCATCGTCATCAGTCCGATGTTGCGCCCGACAACCAGCGGTGCCCAACGGTTGGCAAAAAGATGTACCAGGCTGTCCGTGACGCCGATGGTTGCTTCGCGATCGCTCTGTCGACGCTGCTGATAGCGGCACAATATGCCGTAATCACCGATGTCTTCTCCGCGCTCATGCGCCTGAGTCAGGGTTTCCGCAAGGCTCATGACATCTCGCATACCGAGGTTAAACCCTTGCCCGGCAATCGGGTGCAGAGTTTGCGCCGCATTGCCCACCAGCACGGTACGATGGGTAATAGCTCTGGCGGCGCGGGTTAACGCCAGCGGATAAGCACTGCGTTTACCGGCGTGGGTAATTTTTCCAAGTCGCCAGCCAAAGGCCGACTGGAGTTCACGGCAAAACTTCTCGTCGCTCCACGACAGCACCTCTTCGCGCCGTTCCAGTGGATGACACCAGACCAGCGAACAGCGTCCGTCAGACATCGGCAACATCGCCAGCGGGCCATGTTGCGTGAAGCGTTCAAAAGCGCGGCCTTCGTGCGCAACGGAAGTCGCAACGTTGGCAATCACGGCCAGTTGTTCGTAAGGCTCCTGCTGCCAGTCAACGCCGCACGCGGTGGCTAACGCTGAATGGGTGCCATCAGCTGCTACCAGCACGCGGCCCGTCAGCGTCTCGCCACTCTCCAGCGTCACTTCAACGTGACTCTGAGTACGGGCAACGTTAGCCACGCGATCAGGGCAATGCAGCGTTACGCCAGGTGCTTTACGCAGCAATGCAAACAGCCGTTGCCCGACATTGTGCAATTCGACAACCTGTCCCAGCGCCGCCAGTTGGTAATCTTCTGCGGCGAGGGTGACAAATCCAGCGTGACCACGATCGCTGACATGCACGGTAGTGATGGCGGTTGCGTAATCCGCCAGAGATTGCCAGACGCCGATGCGCGCCAGTTGCTGACAGGTCCCCGCAGCCAGCGCAATAGCTCGTCCATCAAAGCCCGGATGAGCATGTGACTCTGGCGCGGTCGCTTCAATCAAATGTACCGGCAGCGCCCCGTGACTTAACCGGGAAATAGCCAGCGCCAGCGTCGCGCCCGCCATGCCGCCACCGACGATGATTACGCTCATTGCTTTCTCGCAGCTGCCATCAACGCTTCGATTTCTTCCGGCTTTTTCACCACGCTGGCGGTGAGGTTTTCGTTGCCGGTTTCGGTAATCACAATGTCGTCTTCAATACGAATGCCGATACCGCGATATTGTTCTGGCACATCCGCATCCGGCGCGATATACAGACCAGGCTCTACGGTCAGTACCATCCCCGGTTCCAGAATGCGCGAGCGATCCTGACCATAAACGCCAACGTCATGGACATCCAGTCCTAACCAGTGGCTAAGGCCATGCATAAAGAAAGGACGATGGGCGTTCTGAGCGATCAGTTCATCAACATCACCTTTCAGGATGCCGAGTTTTACCAGGCCGCTAACCATGATGCGCACCACTTCACCAGTGACTTCCAGAATGGAAGTTCCCGGACGATACAGGCGCAGGCTGGTTTCGAGAGACTCCAGCACAATGTCGTAGATTTCACGCTGGGCCTGGGTGAATTTGCCGTTGACCGGGAAGGTGCGGGTAATATCGCCCGCGTAACCTTTGTATTCACAACCCGCGTCAATCAACACCAGGTCACCGTCGCGCAGTTCACTCTCGTTTTCGGTGTAGTGCAGAATGCAGCCGTTTTCACCGCTGCCGACAATGGTGTTATAGGACGGATAGCGCGCACCGTGGCGGTTAAATTCGTGGTGAATTTCGCCTTCCAGATGGTACTCGAACATTCCCGGACGGCATTTTTCCATCGCCCGTGTATGTGCCATGGCGGTGATTTCTCCCGCGCGGCGGAGTACGGCAATCTCTTCTGGCGATTTGAACAGGCGCATTTCATGAACAACAGGACGCCAGTCGATCATCGTTGCCGGTGCGGTGAGATTTTGCCGCGAACCTTTACGCAGTTTTTCCAGCGCACTGTTCATGATTTCATCAGCATATGCATATTCGCCCTGGGCATGGTAAACCACATCCAGGCCGTTAAGTAGTTGATAAAGTTGCTGATTGATTTCGCTGAATGCCAGTGCGCGGTCAACGCCCAGTTTCTCTGGCGCGGCATCCTGGCCTAAGCGACGGCCAAACCAGATCTCCGCCGTCAGGTCGCGAACGCGGTTAAACAGAACGCTGTGGTTATGAGTGTCATCGCTTTTAATCAGCACCAGCACCGCTTCCGATTCGTTAAAGCCGGTGAAGTACCAGAAGTCACTGTTCTGACGATAGGGGTATTCGCTGTCGGCGCTACGTGTTACTTCTGGTGCAGCAAAAATCAGCGCGGCGCTGCCGGGTTGCATTTGCTCCACCAGGGCCTGACGGCGACGCTGAAACTCTTGCCGGGATATCTCACTCATAACACTCTCCTTACGTTTTTTGTTTTTAGTGTAGAGTCGGTTTTTGTACTTCTGGCGCGGTCGGTTGCGGATGAGTAAAGGTGTCGTGGCATAACAGCGCGGCAACACGAACGTATTCGATGATCTCTTCAAGCGACATTTCAAGCTCTTCCTGATCTTCGTCTTCGTCGTAACCCAGTTGCGCAATGTTACGCAGATCGTCGATAGCTTCACCGGTTTCGCCGGTCACTTTATCCAGCTTCGGTTGCGTAACGCCAAGACCAAGCAGGAAGTGATTGACCCAACCTGCCAATGCATCAGCCCGATCGAAAACGCTGACATCATCGCCATCAGGCAGATAAAGCTGAAAAAGGAAGCCGTCATCCTGCAGGGCATCGCTGGTGGCAGAGTGCATTTTACGCAGTGCCTGTGCCAGCTCATGACCGAAAGCCATGCCTTCGTTCGTCAGGTCGTGAAGTAGCGGCAGCCATGAGCTGTCATCGTTACCGCCACATATCATCCCACTGATTAAACCATGCATCTCGGCAGGGGTCAGCCCCGTCCCTTGTTGGTTCAGATACTGGTTCATTTCGTTGTAACCAGGCATTTCGTTCTGTATAGACATAAGCATTCGTCGTCAAAGGGAGGAATATTCATGATATGCTACCACTTTGGGCCCTGGTGGACCAGAAAAGGGCTTGTCTCTTCTCATCAGGGTAGCTATAGTGTCGCCCCTTCGCAGACCATGGGTCTAAAGACGAAGGCAGCGCAGTCAATCAGCAGGAAGGTGGCATGTCTGCACAACCCGTCGATATCCAAATTTTTGGCCGTTCACTGCGTGTGAACTGCCCGCCTGACCAAAGGGATGCGTTGAATCAGGCAGCGGACGATCTGAACCAACGGTTGCAAGATCTGAAAGAACGCACTAGAGTCACAAATACTGAACAGTTGGTCTTCATTGCCGCATTGAATATCAGCTATGAGTTAGCGCAAGAAAAAGCGAAGACTCGTGACTACGCGGCAAGTATGGAACAGCGTATTCGGATGCTGCAGCAGACCATAGAACAAGCGTTACTTGAACAAGGTCGCATCACCGAAAAAACTAACCAAAACTTTGAATGACACTTTTCGGTTTACTGTGGTAGAGTAACCGTGAAGACAAAATTTCTCTGAGATGTTCGCAAGCGGGCCAGTCCCCTGAGCCGATATTTCATACCACAAGAATGTGGCGCTCCGCGGTTGGTGAGCATGCTCGGTCCGTCCGAGAAGCCTTAAAACTGCGACGACACATTCACCTTGAACCAAGGGTTCAAGGGTTACAGCCTGCGGCGGCATCTCGGAGATTCCCTTCTTATCTGGCACCAGCCATGACGCAACTACCAGAACTCCCACTGACATTATCCCGACAAGAAATCCGCAAAATGATTCGGCAACGTCGTCGTGCGTTAACGCCGGAACAACAGCAGGAAATGGGTCAACAAGCCGCTACCCGGATGATGACTTATCCCCCGGTGGTGATGGCGCATACGGTCGCTGTATTCCTCTCTTTTGATGGTGAACTCGACACCCAGCCGCTAATAGAACAACTCTGGCGCGCCGGTAAGCGCGTATATCTTCCAGTTTTGCATCCCTTTAGTGCCGGTAATTTGCTGTTCCTGAATTACCATCCGCAAAGCGAACTGGTGATGAACAGGTTGAAGATCCATGAGCCAAAACTGGATGTGCGTGACGTGCTACCCCTTTCCCGATTAGACGTGCTGATCACACCGCTGGTCGCCTTTGATGAGTACGGTCAGCGCCTGGGAATGGGCGGTGGTTTTTATGATCGGACCTTACAAAACTGGCAGCACTATAAAACGCAACCGGTGGGTTATGCGCATGATTGTCAGTTGGTGGAAAAACTCCCCGTTGAAGAGTGGGATATCCCTCTTCCTGCGGTGGTTACACCGTCGAAAGTCTGGGAGTGGTAAGGGCGATACACCTGCATCGCCCTGATTGACATCGTTGATTCTTTAACCTAATTTAGTGAGTAAGGGTAAGGGAGGATTGCTCCTCCCCTGTGACTGACTGTTAATAAGCTGGGAAACTTATGAGTAACAGTACAATCAGTATGATGGCAAGTCGCATCATAACCCTTCTCCTTCAAGCCCTCGCTTCGGTGAGGGCTTTACCGTTACAGCCCCATGCTGCCCAGCTATCGTAAGCTCTCTTTAAATAACCACAACGCATTGATCTACCTTTAAATCTTTTCTTCGAGCGTGCTCGAAAAACCCATGCAAAACAGAGATAATTTTTGGGAAAAAGGATCTATTACGGCAGTAAACGTGGGCGATGAAGTGGCTATCAAAAAGTTCGGTTCAGGGCGATGCACCCCGCATCGCCCTGATTGACATCGTTGATTCTTTGACCTAATTTAGTGAGTAAGGGTAAGAGAGGATGACTCCTCCCCTGAGACTGACTGTTAATAAGCTCCGAAACTTATCAGTAACAGTACAATCAGTATGATGACAAGTCGCATCATAACCCTTCTCCTTTAAGCCCTCGCTTCGGTGAGGGCTTTACCGTTACAGCCCCATGCTGTCCCGCCATCGTAAATCCCCATTAAATAAACACAACGCATTGATCTGAGTTTGATTTATTTTCTGGAGCAGACTCGCAAAGTAGAATGCGCAACGCGGCAACGGTGTGGAGAAGGGATAAAAAAACGGGCAAGTCAGTGACCTGCCCGTTAATTTTCAGAGAAGGGGAATTAGTACAGCAGACGGGCGCGAATGGTACCCGGAATAGCTTTCATTGCCTGCAGCGCTTTTTCGGCAACGTCTTCGTCAGCTTCAATATCAATAACTACATAACCCATCTGGGCGGAAGTTTGTAGATATTGCGCGGCGATGTTGACGCCCTGCTCGGCGAAGATTTTGTTCAGCGCAGTTAGCACGCCCGGACGGTTTTCGTGGATGTGCATCAGACGACGACCACCATGCAGTGGCAGCGAGACTTCCGGGAAGTTCACCGCAGAGAGCGTTGAGCCATTGTCAGAATACTTGATCAATTTACCCGCAACTTCCAGGCCGATATTCTCCTGCGCTTCCTGAGTCGAACCGCCAATGTGTGGCGTCAGAAGGACGTTGTCGAATTCACACAGTGGAGAGGTAAATGGATCGCTATTGGTCGCCGGTTCCGTCGGGAATACGTCGATTGCCGCCCCCGCCAGATGTTTGCTCGCCAGCGCATCACACAGCGCCGGAATATCCACCACAGTACCGCGCGAGGCATTAATCAGCAGCGAGCCGGGCTTCATTAGCGAAATCTCTTTCGCGCCCATCATATTTTTGGTGGACGGATTCTCTGGTACATGCAGACTCACCACATCGCTCATATTCAGCAGGTCAGAAAGATGCTGTACCTGAGTGGCGTTGCCCAGCGGCAGTTTGTTTTCAATATCATAAAAGTAAACATACATTCCCAGCGATTCAGCCAGAATGCCCAATTGCGTACCAATATGACCGTAGCCGATGATACCCAGCTTTTTGCCGCGCGCTTCAAAAGAACCCGCCGCCAGTTTGTTCCACACGCCACGGTGCGCTTTAGCATTGGCTTCCGGCACGCCGCGCAATAGCAGCAGCAGTTCGCCAATCACCAGCTCCGCAACAGAGCGCGTATTTGAGAACGGTGCGTTAAATACCGGGATCCCGCGCTTTGCCGCCGCATCCAGATCAACCTGGTTTGTTCCGATACAGAAACAGCCAATAGCGACCAGTTTTTCTGCGGCGTTGATCACGTCTTCAGTCAGATGGGTACGGGATCGCAGGCCGATGAAGTGGGCATCGCGGATGGATTCTTTTAATTGTTCATCATCCAGCGCGCCTTTGTGAAATTCGATGTTGGTGTAACCAGCTGCACGAAGGCTTTCCAGCGCCTTTTGGTGCACGCCTTCTACCAGCAGAAACTTAATCTTGTCTTTCTCCAGCGATACCTTTGCCATTTACCCAATCCTGTCTTTTGAAATGTTGTGTGCGGATTTGCATCCGCCTTTCAACATATCAAAAAATAATATTGCGGCAATATGAACGTTTGCGTCGCGATGTTGAGGAAATATCACGCAAAGGTATTTCTTGGTTGAATATGCTGGTTTAGAGGATTTATTTAGAGCAATCGACAATAGCCAAGTAAAAACGTGACACATGTCACCAAATTTAATGAAGAGAATTTTTTTAACGGGGGAGGTTCCCCCGTCAGATCATTTCACAATGGTTTTGACACCGTCAGGTGTGCCAATCAGCGCAACGTCCGCGCCACGGTTAGCAAACAAGCCAACAGTCACCACGCCAGGAATCGCATTTATGGCGTTTTCCATCGCTATCGGGTCAAGGATTTCCATGCCGTGGACGTCGAGGATCACGTTGCCGTTATCGGTCACCACGCCCTGACGGTATTCCGGACGACCGCCCAGTTTCACCAGCTGGCGCGCCACTGCACTACGTGCCATCGGGATAACTTCTACTGGCAGCGGGAATTTGCCCAGAATATCAACCTGCTTGGAAGCGTCAGCAATACAGATAAATTTTTCCGCAACCGAAGCAATGATTTTTTCACGGGTCAGCGCCGCGCCGCCGCCTTTGATCATTTGCATGTGGCCGTTGATTTCATCTGCGCCATCAACGTAGATGCCAAGGCTGTCGACTTCGTTGAGATCAAAAACGTGAATGCCGAGGCTTTTCAGTTTTTCAGTGGAAGCATCTGAACTGGAAACGGCCCCTTCAATCTGGCCTTTCATTGTACCGAGCGCGTCAATAAAGTGTGCGGCGGTGGAACCTGTACCTACACCAACAATGGTGCCGGGCTGAACATACTGAAGTGCCGCCCATCCTACTGCTTTTTTCAATTCATCCTGCGTCATGATCGTTTCGCCTGTGGTATGAAATTTCACACGCATTATATACAAAAAAAGCGATTCAGACCCCGTTGGCAAGCCGCGTGGTTAACTCATCCATAAAATATCGCGCAATGGCGGGCATCCCCTTTCGCCCCGCAAATAAAGCATACAACGGTCTGGGTATGCCGCTCCACGGTGCGAACAGGCGCACCAGTTCCCCCCGTTCGCAAGCCCCTGTTTACAGGCAAATTGAGGCAATAACGCCACCCCATTCAACACAACCAGGGCACGAACTCGCTGAGCGAAATGCATTAGCGCAAATCCCTGATCTTTTAAGCTGCGCGTTTAACCACGGATACAAATGTTACCCGCCGACGGCTTCGGTATATGCAACCTGACACAAAATTGTGTCATAGTGCAGGAAAAAGCATTTACCAGGAGCAGACAACAGCAATGAAACGCCCGGACTACAGAACATTACAGGCACTGGATGCGGTGATACGTGAACGAGGATTTGAGCGCGCGGCACAAAAGCTGTGCATTACACAATCAGCCGTCTCACAGCGCATTAAGCAACTGGAAAATATGTTCGGGCAGCCGCTGTTGGTGCGTACCGTACCGCCGCGCCCGACGGAACAAGGGCAAAAACTGCTGGCACTGCTGCGCCAGGTGGAGTTGCTGGAAGAAGAGTGGCTGGGCGATGAACAAACCGGTTCGACTCCGCTGCTGCTTTCACTGGCGGTCAACGCCGACAGTCTGGCGACGTGGTTGCTTCCGGCACTGGCTCCTGTGTTGGCTGATTCGCCTATCCGCCTCAACTTGCAGGTAGAAGATGAAACCCGTACTCAGGAACGTCTGCGCCGCGGCGAAGTGGTCGGCGCGGTGAGTATTCAACATCAGGCGCTGCCGAGTTGTCTTGTCGATAAACTTGGTGCGCTCGACTATCTGTTCGTCAGCTCAAAACCCTTTGCCGAAAAATATTTCCCTAACGGCGTAACGCGTTCGGCATTACTGAAAGCACCTGTGGTCGCCTTTGACCATCTTGACGATATGCACCAGGCCTTTTTGCAGCAAAACTTCGATCTGCCTCCAGGCAGCGTGCCCTGCCATATCGTTAATTCTTCAGAAGCGTTCGTGCAACTTGCTCGCCAGGGCACCACCTGCTGTATGATCCCGCACCTGCAAATCGAGAAAGAACTAGCCAGCGGTGAACTGATTGACTTAACGCCAGGGCTATTTCAACGCCGGATGCTCTACTGGCACCGCTTTGCTCCTGAAAGCCGCATGATGCGTAAAGTCACTGATGCGTTGCTCGATTATGGTCACAAAGTCCTTCGTCAGGATTAATCCATCAAATAATGCCTGATAGCACATATCAGGCGTTATCCTCACTTCTTTTTGTATTCCTTGAATCACATCACAAAATAGACAAATCTCAGGCGGCAAAAAACGACGTCTGAATGCATTTTTTTGCTGGCGACAAACCCACGTAAAAAGCTCACCGTAAGCGCAAATACCCTCATTTTGATTGCGTTTTACGGAGCAAATAATGTCTAACGAGCAGGAGTGGCAACAGCTTGCCAACAAGGAATTGAGCCGTCGGGAGAAAACTGTCGACTCGCTGGTTCAGCAAACCGCGGAAGGGATCGCCATCAAGCAGCTGTATACCGAAGCCGATCTCGATAATCTGGAGGTGACAGGTACCCTTCCTGGTTTGCCGCCCTACGTTCGTGGCCCGCGTGCCACTATGTATACCGCCCAACCGTGGACCATCCGTCAGTATGCTGGTTTTTCAACAGCAAAAGAGTCCAACGCTTTTTATCGCCGTAACCTGGCCGCCGGGCAAAAAGGTCTTTCCGTTGCGTTTGACCTTGCCACCCACCGTGGCTACGACTCCGATAACCCACGCGTGGCGGGTGACGTCGGCAAAGCGGGCGTCGCTATCGACACCGTGGAAGATATGAAAGTCCTGTTCGACCAGATCCCGCTGGATAAAATGTCGGTTTCGATGACCATGAATGGCGCAGTGCTACCAGTACTGGCGTTTTATATCGTCGCCGCAGAAGAGCAAGGTGTTACACCTGATAAACTGACCGGCACCATTCAAAACGATATTCTCAAAGAGTACCTCTGCCGCAACACCTATATTTACCCACCAAAACCGTCAATGCGCATTATCGCCGACATCATCGCCTGGTGTTCCGGCAACATGCCGCGATTTAATACCATCAGTATCAGCGGTTACCACATGGGGGAAGCGGGTGCCAACTGCGTGCAGCAGGTAGCATTTACGCTCGCCGATGGGATTGAGTACATCAAAGCAGCAATCTCTGCCGGACTGAAAATTGATGACTTCGCTCCTCGCCTGTCGTTCTTCTTCGGTATCGGCATGGATCTGTTTATGAACGTCGCCATGTTGCGTGCGGCACGTTATTTATGGAGCGAAGCGGTCAGTGGATTTGGCGCACAGGATCCGAAATCACTGGCGCTGCGTACCCACTGCCAGACCTCAGGCTGGAGCCTGACTGAACAGGATCCGTATAACAACGTTATCCGCACCACCATTGAAGCACTGGCTGCGACGCTGGGCGGTACTCAGTCACTGCATACCAACGCCTTTGACGAAGCGCTTGGTTTGCCTACCGATTTCTCAGCACGCATTGCCCGCAACACCCAGATCATCATCCAGGAAGAATCAGAACTCTGCCGCACCGTCGATCCACTGGCCGGATCCTATTACATTGAGTCGCTGACCGATCAAATCGTCAAACAAGCCAGAGCTATTATCCAACAGATCGACGAAGCCGGTGGCATGGCGAAAGCGATCGAAGCAGGTCTGCCAAAACGAATGATCGAAGAGGCCTCAGCGCGCGAACAGTCGCTGATCGACCAAGGCAAGCGTGTCATCGTTGGTGTCAACAAGTACAAACTGGATCACGAAGACGAAACCGATGTACTTGAGATCGACAACGTGATGGTGCGTAACGAGCAAATTGCTTCGCTGGAACGCATTCGCGCCACCCGTGATGATGCCGCCGTAACCGCCGCGTTGAACGCCCTGACTCACGCCGCACAGCATAACGAAAACCTGCTGGCTGCCGCTGTTAATGCCGCTCGCGTTCGCGCCACCCTGGGTGAAATTTCCGATGCGCTGGAAGTCGCTTTCGACCGTTATCTGGTGCCAAGCCAGTGTGTTACCGGCGTGATTGCGCAAAGCTATCATCAGTCTGAGAAATCGGCCTCCGAGTTCGATGCCATTGTTGCGCAAACGGAGCAGTTCCTTGCCGACAATGGTCGTCGCCCGCGCATTCTGATCGCTAAGATGGGCCAGGATGGACACGATCGCGGCGCGAAAGTGATCGCCAGCGCCTATTCCGATCTCGGTTTCGACGTAGATTTAAGCCCGATGTTCTCTACACCTGAAGAGATCGCCCGCCTGGCCGTAGAAAACGACGTTCACGTAGTGGGCGCATCCTCACTGGCTGCCGATCATAAAACGCTGATCCCGGAACTGGTCGAAGCGCTGAAAAAATGGGGACGCGAAGATATCTGCGTGGTCGCGGGTGGCGTCATTCCGCCGCAGGATTACGCCTTCCTGCAAGAGCGCGGCGTGGCGGCGATTTATGGTCCAGGTACACCTATGCTCGACAGTGTGCGCGACGTACTGAATCTGATAAGCCAGCATCATGATTAATGAAGCCACGCTGGCAGAAAGTATTCGCCGCTTACGTCAGGGTGAGCGTGCCACGCTCGCCCAGGCCATGACGCTGGTGGAAAGCCGTCACCCACGTCATCAGGCGCTAAGTACACAGCTGCTTGACGCCATTATGCCGTTCTGTGGTAACGCCCTGCGACTGGGCGTTACCGGCACACCCGGCGCGGGGAAAAGTACCTTTCTTGAAGCCTTTGGCATGTTGTTGATTCGTGAGGGATTAAAGGTTGCTGTTATTGCGGTCGATCCCAGCAGCCCGGTCACTGGCGGTAGCATTCTCGGGGATAAAACCCGCATGAATGACCTGGCGCGTGCCGAGGCGGCGTTTATTCGCCCGGTACCCTCCTCCGGTCATCTGGGCGGTGCCAGTCAGCGAGCACGGGAATTAATGCTGTTATGCGAAGCGGCGGGTTATGACGTAGTGATTGTCGAAACGGTTGGCGTCGGGCAGTCGGAAACGGAAGTCGCCCGCATGGTGGACTGTTTTATCTCGTTGCAAATTGCCGGTGGCGGCGATGATCTGCAGGGCATTAAAAAAGGGCTGATGGAAGTGGCTGATCTGCTCGTTATCAACAAAGACGATGGCGATAACCATACCAATGTCGCCATTGCCCGGCATATGTACGAGAGTGCCCTGCATATTCTGCGACGTAAATACGACGAATGGCAGCCACGGGTTCTGACTTGTAGCGCACTGGAAAAACGTGGAATCGATGAGATCTGGCACGCCATCATCGACTTCAAAACCGCGCTAACTGCCAGTGGTCGTTTACAACAAGTGCGGCAACAACAATCGGTGGAATGGCTGCGTAAGCAGACCGAAGAAGAAGTACTGAATCACCTGTTCGCGAATGAAGATTTCGATCGCTATTACCGCCAGACGCTTTTAGCGGTCAAAAACAATACGCTCTCACCGCGCACCGGCCTGCGGCAGCTCAGTGAATTTATCCAGACGCAATATTTTGATTAAAGGAATTTTTATGTCTTATCAGTATGTGAACGTTGCCACTATCAACAAAGTGGCGGTCATTGAGTTTAACTATGGACGAAAACTTAATGCCTTAAGTAAAGTCTTTATTGATGATCTTATGCAGGCGTTAAGCGATCTCAACCGGCCGGAAATTCGCTGTATCATTTTGCGGGCGCCAAGTGGATCCAAAGTCTTCTCCGCAGGTCACGATATTCACGAACTGCCGTCTGGCGGTCGCGATCCGCTCTCCTATGATGATCCATTGCGTCAAATCACCCGCATGATCCAAAAATTCCCGAAACCGATCATTTCGATGGTGGAAGGTAGTGTTTGGGGTGGCGCATTTGAAATGATCATGAGTTCCGATCTGATCATCGCCGCCAGTACCTCAACCTTCTCAATGATGCCTGTAAACCTCGGCGTCCCGTATAACCTGGTCGGCATTCACAACCTGACCCGCGACGCGGGCTTCCACATTGTCAAAGAGCTGATTTTTACCGCTTCGCCAATCACCGCCCAGCGCGCGTTGGCTGTCGGCATCCTCAACCATGTTGTGGAAGTGGAAGAACTGGAAGATTTCACCTTACAAATGGCGCACCACATCTCTGAGAAAGCGCCGTTAGCCATTGCTGTTATCAAAGAAGAGCTGCGTGTACTGGGCGAAGCGCACACCATGAACTCCGATGAATTTGAACGTATTCAGGGGATGCGCCGCGCGGTTTATGACAGCGAAGATTACCAGGAAGGGATGAACGCTTTCCTCGAAAAACGTAAACCTAATTTCGTTGGTCATTAATCCCTGCGAACGAAGGAGTAAAAATGGAAACTCAGTGGACAAGGATGACCGCCGATGAAGCGGCAGAAATTATCCAGCATAACGACATGGTGGCATTTAGCGGCTTTACCCCAGCGGGTTCGCCGAAAGCCTTACCGACCGCGATTGCCCGCAGAGCTAACGAACAGCATGAGGCCAAAAAGCCGTATCAAATTCGCCTGCTGACGGGGGCGTCAATCAGCGCCGCCGCTGACGATGTACTTTCTGACGCCGATGCTG
Organism: Shigella sonnei; assembly: GCF_002950395.1. Classification (NCBI taxonomy): domain Bacteria; kingdom Pseudomonadati; phylum Pseudomonadota; class Gammaproteobacteria; order Enterobacterales; family Enterobacteriaceae; genus Shigella; species Shigella sonnei. Next base: position 4,669,257 of record NZ_CP026802.1, on the reverse strand, counting down.
TTTCCTGGCGTGCGCCATATCAAACATCGTCCGGTTTACGTAAAAAGATCAATCAGGGCGCGGTGAGTTTCGTTGACCTGCATTTGAGCGAAGTGGCGCAAATGGTCAATTACGGTTTCTTCGGCGACATTGATGTTGCCGTCATCGAAGCATCGGCACTGGCACCGGATGGTCGAGTCTGGTTAACCAGCGGGATCGGTAATGCGCCGACATGGCTGCTGCGGGCGAAGAAAGTGATCATTGAACTTAATCACTATCACGATCCGCGCGTTGCAGAACTGGCGGATATTGTGATTCCTGGCGCACCACCGCGGCGCAATAGCGTGTCGATCTTCCATGCAATGGATCGCGTCGGTACCCGCTATGTGCAAATCGATCCGAAAAAGATTGTCGCCGTCGTGGAAACCAACTTGCCCGACGCCGGTAATATGCTGGATAAGCAAAATCCCATGTGCCAGCAGATTGCCGATAACGTGGTCACGTTCTTATTGCAGGAAATGGCGCATGGGCGTATTCCGCCGGAATTTCTGCCGCTGCAAAGTGGCGTGGGCAATATCAATAATGCGGTAATGGCGCGTCTGGGGGAAAACCCGGAAATTCCTCCGTTCATGATGTATTCGGAAGTGCTACAGGAATCGGTGGTGCATTTACTGGAAACCGGCAAAATCAGCGGGGCCAGCGCCTCCAGCCTGACAATCTCGGCCGATTCCCTGCGCAAGATTTACGACAATATGGATTACTTTGCCAGCCGCATTGTGTTGCGTCCGCAGGAGATTTCCAATAACCCGGAAATCATCCGTCGTCTGGGCGTCATCGCTCTGAACGTCGGCCTGGAGTTTGATATTTACGGGCATGCAAATTCAACGCACGTAGCCGGGGTCGATCTGATGAACGGCATCGGCGGCAGCGGTGATTTTGAACGCAACGCGTATCTGTCGATCTTTATGGCTCCGTCGATTGCTAAAGAAGGCAAGATCTCAACCGTCGTGCCAATGTGCAGCCATGTTGATCACAGCGAACACAGCGTCAAAGTGATCATCACCGAACAAGGGATCGCCGATCTACGCGGTCTTTCCCCGCTTCAACGCGCCCGCACTATCATTGATAATTGTGCACATCCTATGTATCGGGATTATCTGCATCGCTATCTGGAAAATGCGCCCGGCGGACATATTCACCACGATCTTAGCCACGTCTTCGACTTACACCGTAATTTAATTGCAACCGGCTCGATGCTGGGTTAATGGTTTGTCCCGTCACGATCTTCAGCAATATGCTGAAGCATCGTGGCGGTATAACGATGATTTCTGATTGAATAAAGATATTCCTGCATATACATCGGCCTGTGCGGCGCATCAAAATATTTCAGCGTTGCCGGATTCACCAGTCGCCAGGCAAAATGCGGGATCACCGTCAGAAAATGTCCGCGCTCCACGGCGCTGATTTTGGCCATAAAACTGTAGGGACGATAAATAATGGTGGGATTGATCCCACAAGGTCGCATATTCGCATCAATCATTGCTTCGAAGTTAGCCCGGTTTTGAAAGCGCATTTGTAGCCAGGGCAGCTCCTGAAGCAGCTCTTGCTCTTGACGCTCTTCATAACGGCGAGAAACGAGAAAGCCCAATCGCAGCGGTGGTAATTCACTGATAGTCAGGTTTTCCAGTTCCTGAACTCGTGCAGATACATGCTGTGGGGAGATAATAAAATCTAACTGACGGTCAAAAAGATTATCGATAACGCCGTTTTCGCTGAACTCAACTGGCTGGGCGGTCACGCCTTCATACTTATCTCCGAGACTAATCAACTGATCGAAAATAATTGTCGGATAAGTATTATCTATGCCAATCACAATTTCTGGTAATGACTCCAACTTATTGATAGTGTTTTATGTTCAGATAATGCCCGATGACTTTGTCATGCAGCTCCACCGATTTTGAGAACGACAGCGACTTCCGTCCCAGCCGTGCCAGGTGCTGCCTCAGATTCAGGTTATGCCGCTCAATTCGCTGCGTATATCGCTTGCTGATTACGTGCAGCTTTCCCTTCAGGCGGGATTCATACAGCGGCCAGCCATCCGTCATCCATATCACCACGTCAAAGGGTGACAGCAGGCTCATAAGACGCCCCAGCGTCGCCATAGTGCGTTCACCGAATACGTGCGCAACAACCGTCTTCCGGAGACTGTCATACGCGTAAAACAGCCAGCGCTGGCGCGATTTAGCCCCGACATAGCCCCACTGTTCGTCCATTTCCGCGCAGACGATGACGTCACTGCCCGGCTGTATGCGCGAGGTTACCGACTGCGGCCTGAGTTTTTTAAGTGACGTAAAATCGTGTTGAGGCCAACGCCCATAATGCGTGCAGTTGCCCGGCATCCAACGCCATTCATGGCCATATCAATGATTTTCTGGTGCGTACCGGGTTGAGAAGCGGTGTAAGTGAACTGCAGTTGCCATGTTTTACGGCAGTGAGAGCAGAGATAGCGCTGATGTCCGGCAGTGCTTTTGCCGTTACGCACCACCCCGTCAGTAGCTGAACAGGAGGGACAGCTGATAGAAACAGAAGCCACTGGAGCACCTCAAAAACACCATCATACACTAAATCAGTAAGTTGGCAGCATCACCCAATTTCTCGTGAACGACGCCCTGAGTTATGGATTTCATTATCAATCGCAGAAAGTCGTTGATAAACCGGGAACAGTTTTTGATACAGTTCCTGACCGGCTTTATTGAGGCTGATATTATTATCTTTGCGGGTAAATAGCGTATAGCCAATTTGTTCTTCCAGCGCGGCAATGCTTTTACCAAATGGCGAAGCCGTCATATGGATTTTTTCTGCCGCCCGGGCAATATTATTGGTTTGCGCTAATAAAATGAAATTGCGCATCTTTTTCGAAATAAAAATGTCCATCCCCCTCCCCGCATCCTTGTCCGCTTAACCGTTTCAGTCAGCCTATCCTTGATGAAACCGCGAGCAAAGATAGGTGATTACGTCATGGTTTTACAGAAAATTACAGAAAAAGGAGGCAATATCGGGTAAAGGCATTAGCCCGACGAATACGTCGGGCTACAAGTATTATTGTGCTGCAGGTGTTTTAGCGGGTTGTTGATCCACAGGTTCTAACTGGAAGACCACATCGACCTGATCATCAAACTGAATAGCGGCCTGCTCGTAAGTTTCCTGGGCAGACACCGGCGCGGCATCGGCTTTCATCATCCGCACCATTGGGCTGGGCTGATAGTTGGAAACATGGTAGCGCACGCTATATACCGGCCCCAGTTTACGATGAAAGCCGTTCGCCAGTTCCTGCGCCTGATGAATCGCGTTATCAATCGCTGCCTTACGCGCTTTGTCTTTATAGGCATCCGGCTGCGCCACGCCCAGCGACACAGAACGAATTTCGTTAAGACCCGCCTTCAGCGCGCCATCCAGCAAGGAATTCAGTTTGTCTAACTGACGGAGCGTGACTTCCACCGTTCTCACAGCGCGGTAGCCTTTCAGGATACTTTTACCATCCTGATAATCATAATCTGGCTGGGTGCGTAAGTTCGCTGAGCTGATATCTTTTTTCGCGATCTGATTGAGTTCAAGGAAGGAAATGTATTGTGCGACGCGCTCATCTGCCTGTTTCTTGGCTGTAGCGGCATCCTTCGCGGCCACGTTAACTTCAATCGCAAGAGTGGCAATGTCTGGCACCGCATCCACACTTGCCGTACCGGAGGTGACAATATGCGGTCCATCCGGCAATTCGTTAGCCTGCGCTGCCATCCCGCTAATACCCATTAATGCCGCCAGGGCGATAACTTTGAACTTCACGTTAGTCTCTCCGTGTTAATTGACTTGCCCAAAATTCAGGACCTCTGGAGGCAAGCTTAGCGCCTCTGTTTTATTTTTCCATCAGATAGCGCCTAACTGAACAAGGCTTGTGCATGAGCAATACCGTCTCTCGCCAGCTGCAAGGCTATAAACCACATGACACATCCCACTACCAGATTGATAATGCGCTGTGATTTTGCCGTGCGCAGGCGCGGTGCCAGCCAGGCTGCGAGAATAGCCAGACCAAAGAACCACAGGAAAGAGGCGCTAATTGTCCCGAGCGCAAACCAACGTTTTGGTTCGACGTCAAGCTGCCCGCCAAGGCTGCCCAGTACAACAAAAGTATCCAGGTAAACATGCGGATTCAGCCAGGTCACTGCCAGCATGGTGGCGATAATTTTCCATCTGCCTTGCTTCAGGACTTCGGCACTAGCTAACTCAATATTACTACTCATCGCTGTTTTAAAAGCGCCAAAACCATACCACAGCAAGAAGGCTACGCCGCCCCAGGTGACCAGCGCCAGCAACCACGGCGACTGCATCAATAACGCGCTGCCACCAAAAATCCCGGCGCAAATCAGGACCAAATCGCTGATAGCACAAAGTAAGGCAATCATAATGTGGTACTGACGACGAATGCCCTGATTCATCACAAAAGCATTTTGTGGACCGAGCGGCAGAATCATAGCTGCCCCAAGAGCAATACCTTGAAAGTAATAAGAAAACACGTTGGATATTCCGAATTAAGTATCTGATGCAGAGACTATATCGCGGGATTGTTATTAGCGGAAATTGATAATATTAATTGGCAATCAGAATAACTAATAAGAGAGAGGCCAGAGAGTATTATCTGGCCTCAGCGTTGATTACGCAGCTTTGTCTTCTTTCACCCGCTTAAAGTTCACATCCATTTGCGGGTACGGGAAGCTGATACCGGCGGCATCAAATTCACGTTTAATACGCTCCAGCACATCCCAGTACACGTTTTGCAGATCGCCGCTGTTGCTCCAGACGCGGACCACGAAATTAATCGACGATGCACCAAGTTCGTTCAGACGCACAGTCATTTCGCGATCTTTCAAAATGCGATCTTCAGACTGGATAATATTGGTCAGGATCTGCTTAACCTGATCGATATCGGAATCATACGCCACGCCAATAATAAATTCGTTACGGCGAACTGGCTCGCGAGAGAAGTTAATAATATTTCCGGCAATAATTTTACCGTTCGGAATAACGATAATTTTACCGTCTGCAGTACGCATGGTGGTGGAGAAAATCTGCACACTCAGCACAGTACCGGCTACGCCGCCGAGATCAACATATTCTCCGGCACGGAACGGGCGGAACATGACAAGTAACACGCCAGCGGCCAGGTTAGAAAGTGACCCCTGCAAAGCCAGACCAACAGCTAAGCCTGCGGCACCGAGTACAGCAATGACTGACGCTGTTTGTACACCCACGCGTCCCAGGGCAGCGATTAGCGTAAAGGCGATAATACCGTAACGGACTAATGCAGAAAGAAAATCAGCAACAGTGGCATCGATTTTACGGGAGATCATCAGGCGATTCACCGCGTTGGAAATCATCCGCGCGATAATCAAACCAACGATGATGATCGCGAGTGCCGCCACGATGTTTACTGCATAACTTAGCAGCAGCGCCTGGTTAGCTACCAGCCAGCTTCCCGCGCCGTTTATGCTATCGACAACATTCAAATCTTCCATTCAATATTCCTTTTCAACTGACTCAAAATGGAGAAATACACTCCGCCGCCTTATGACGGGCAGTCTGACAAGGGTAAACAATAAAGCATAATTTTGCCAAATAGATCACAGATTTCTCATCTGAATCACCTTGCTTTTGGCGAAAAAAAGACCCGCAGAGCGGGCCTTGAGATAAGCAGAAAGGAATATCTTACAGAACGTCGATCGCGTTCAGTTCCTGGAATGCTTTTTCCAGACGAGCGATCATCGAAGTCTGACCGGCACGCAGCCATACGCGCGGATCGTAGTATTTCTTGTTCGGCTGATCTTCGCCTTTCGGGTTACCCAACTGCCCCTGCAGATAAGCTTCGTTCGCTTTGTAGTAGTTCAGAACGCCTTCCCAGGTTGCCCATTGGGTATCGGTATCGATGTTCATTTTTACTACGCCGTAGCTTACGGAGTCTTTGATTTCCTGAGCAGTAGAACCGGAACCACCGTGGAATACGAAGTTCAGGCTGTTGTGCGGCAGGTTGTGTTTCTTGGAAACATATTCCTGAGAATCACGCAGGATGGTCGGAGTCAGAACCACGTTACCCGGCTTGTAAACACCGTGTACGTTACCGAAGGACGCAGCGATGGTGAAACGCGGGCTGATTTTGCTCAGTTCGGTGTATGCGTAATCAACGTCTTCCGGCTGGGTGTACAGTGCAGAAGCGTCCATGTGGCTGTTGTCCACGCCGTCTTCTTCACCACCGGTGCAACCCAGTTCGATTTCCAGAGTCATGCCGATTTTGGACATGCGCTCCAGGTATTTAGAGCAGATTTCGATGTTCTCTTGCAGAGATTCTTCAGACAGGTCGATCATGTGAGAAGAGAACAGCGGCTTACCGGTAGCTGCGAAGTGTTTTTCACCCGCGTCCAGCAGACCGTCGATCCACGGCAGCAGTTTCTTCGCGCAGTGGTCAGTGTGCAGGATAACCGGAACACCATAATGTTCAGCCATCTGGTGAACGTGATGCGCACCAGAGATCGCGCCCAGGATAGCAGCACCCTGCGGAACGTCAGATTTCACGCCTTTACCAGCGATAAAGGAAGCACCACCGTTGGAGAACTGAACGATAACCGGCGCTTTAACTTTAGCAGCGGTTTCCAGTACGGCGTTGATGGAGTCAGTACCGACGCAGTTTACTGCTGGCAGTGCGAAGTTGTTTTCTTTTGCTACCTGGAAAACTTTCTGTACGTCATCACCAGTGATTACGCCAGGTTTTACGAAATCAAAAATCTTAGACATGTCTCTTGTCCTGTATCGTCGGGCCTTATACTCATCATACTTCAAGTTGCATGTGCTGCGTCTGCGTTCGCTCACCCCAGTCACTTACTTATGTAAGCTCCTGGGGATTCACTCTCTTGTCGCCTTCCTGCAACTCGAATTATTTAGAGTATGAAAAAATGCGTGCTCTAAAAGCGCGCTGAAACAAGGGCAGGTTTCCCTGCCCTGTGATTTTTTACTTCTTAGCGCGCTCTTCGAGCATCGCTACTGCAGGCAGTACTTTACCTTCCACGAATTCGAGGAATGCGCCGCCGCCAGTGGAGATGTAGGAGATTTTGTCAGCAATGCCGAACAGGTCGATTGCTGCCAGAGTGTCGCCGCCGCCAGCGATGGAGAACGCTTCGCTGTCTGCGATAGCGTTAGCCACGATTTCAGTACCTTTGCGGAAGTTCGGGAATTCGAACACGCCAACCGGACCGTTCCACAGAATGGTTTTCGCATTCTTCAGGATTTCAGCCAGTTCCTGAGCGGAAGCATCACCGATATCCAGGATCTGCTCGTCAGCTTTCACATCGTTAACAGATTTCAGGGTAGCCGATGCAGTTTCAGAGAACTCGGTTGCTACGCGAACATCAGACGGAACCGGGATGTTGCAGGTGGTCAGCAGACGTTTAGCTTCGTCAACCAGGTCAGCTTCGTACAGGGATTTACCCACATCGTGGCCTTGTGCCGCGATAAAGGTGTTAGCGATACCACCACCAACAATCAGCTGGTCAGCGATTTTAGACAGGGAGTCCAGAACGGTCAGTTTGGTAGATACTTTAGAACCACCAACGATAGCCACCATCGGGCGAGCAGGTTCTTTCAGTGCTTTACCCAGCGCGTCCAGTTCAGCTGCCAACAGCGGGCCTGCGCACGCAACATCAGCGAATTTACCGATACCGTGAGTAGAAGCCTGCGCGCGGTGAGCAGTACCGAATGCGTCCATTACGAACACGTCACACAGTGCAGCGTATTTTTTGGACAGGGTTTCGTCGTCTTTCTTCTCGCCTTTGTTGAAGCGAACGTTTTCCAGAACAACCAGTTCACCTTCAGCAACGTCAACGCCGTCGAGGTAATCTTTAACCAGACGAACCGGGTTAGACAGTTTGTCTTTCAGGTAGTTAACAACCGGCAGCAGAGAGAATTCTTCGTTGTACTCGCCTTCGGTAGGACGACCCAGGTGGGAAGTTACCATCACTTTCGCGCCTTGTTTCAGGGCCAGTTCGATGGTCGGCAGAGAAGCACGGATACGCGCGTCGCTGGTTACTTTCCCGTCTTTTACTGGTACGTTCAGATCCGCACGGATAAATACACGTTTCCCAGCAAGATCCAGATCGGTCATCTTAATTACAGACATGGTGAATCCTCTCGTTGATTCTAAAAGTTTTGCAGACGCTGCTTGCGTCTTACCTGAAAGCAACAGTAGCCATAGCTAACGTCGTGTCGAGCATTCGGTTAGCAAAGCCCCATTCGTTATCGCACCAGACCAACGTTTTGATCAGGTGTGCGCCACTGACCCGGGTTTGGGTGCCATCGACAATGGCACTGTGCGGATCGTGGTTAAAATCTACAGAGACCAACGGCAATTCCGTATAGTCAACTATACCATGAAATGCACCTTGTGCTGCTTTTTGCAGCAACAGGTTGACTTCATTGGCTTTTACAGGTTTCTTCACCGTCACGCTTAAATCGATTGCCGTCACATTTATGGTTGGCACACGTACCGCAATCGCTTCAAAGCGATCGTTAAATTGCGGAAAAAATCGTGTGATACCGGCGGCCAGTTTAGTATCGACCGGAATGATCGACTGGCTGGCTGCCCGGGTGCGACGCAGGTCAGGATGGTATGCATCAATAACCTGTTGATCGTGCATGGCGGAGTGAATTGTGGTCACAGTGCCGGACTCAATACCGTACGCATCATCTAACAATTTGATGACGGGAATTATGCAATTCGTGGTACAGGAAGCGTTAGAAACGATGCGGTGTTCCGCACGAAGTTGATCCTGATTGACGCCGTAAACAACGGTCGCGTCGAGATCGTTACTGCCAGGATGTGAAAAGAGCACTTTTTTGGCCCCGGCGGCAATATGCGCTTCGCCATGCTCGCGGGAGCCATATACGCCGGTGCAGTCGAGGACTACATCAACGCCAAGTTCACGCCAGGGGAGCGATTGCAGTGAACGTTCATGCAATACGCGGATGGCGTCATCACCAACAAAAAGTTGATCGCGTTCCTGTCGTACTTCCCATGCAAAACGGCCATGGCTGGTGTCATATTTCAACAAATGCGCCATGCCCGCAGCATCCGCCAGTTCGTTGATTGCCACCACGGTAATTTCCGCCCGGCGTCCGGATTCATACAAAGCACGAACCACATTACGCCCGATGCGACCGAAGCCATTTATCGCTACGCGTACGGTCATAGATCTCCTGCAAGGTTTTCCCTGAGCAAATTTGCCAGACAGAGTAATCCAGCAAATCGTCCGGGGAAACCTTACCTGTCGCAAACTGCGACTGATTGGTTAATTGTCGAACATTTAATCGACTGAAACGCTTCAGCTAGGATAAGCGAAACGTGGAATAAAAGGAATGATTGTCCAGTCAAAGAAAACAATTATCTGACTTACGTCACGTTTTCAGCCCCGCCCCTGTGGAATTTATTCCACTTTGCAGAATCACGAATAAGCGTAGCAAAATCTTTTCGTTGTGCCGTCACAAACCCTGACTTATATCAGAATATGACTGATGCAGCGTCGATATTATCCGCAATACGTCCGAGTTTCGGAGTACTCCAATGATGACATTGCCCTACCCATATTCTTCCCCCGCACGCTTTTATGCACTGCGCCTCCTCCCCGGGCAGGAAGTTTTTTCCCAGCTACACGCTTTTGCACAGCAGCATCAACTTCATGCCGCCTGGATTGCAGGCTGTACCGGTAGCCTGACTGACGTCGCCTTGCGCTATGCCGGGCAAGAAGGCACCACGCTCCTTAACGGTACATTCGAAGTGATCTCACTAAACGGCACGCTGGAACAGAGTGGTGAGCATCTTCATCTCTGCGTTTCCGATCCACACGGCACGATGCTTGGCGGTCATATGATGCCCGGCTGTACCGTGCGGACCACGCTTGAACTGGTGATCGGTAGCCTTGAGGAACTGGCGTTTAGCCGCCAACCTTGCGCGCTTTCTGGTTACGACGAGTTGCATATTTCCCCCGTTAAATAACTACTTTCAAAGAGGTTTTCTTATGGCGCGTAGCCACTTTTCCAGTCAGGCACTGGTGTTGATCGTTATATCTATCGCCATCAATATGATCGGCGGGCAACTGGCCAGCATGGTCAAATTACCTATATTTCTCGACTCCATCGGCACACTTATTAGCGCGGTACTGCTTGGTCCGGTGATCGGAATGCTGACCGGCTTACTGACCAATTTACTCTGGGGATTGCTGACCGACCCGATCGCCGCCGCATTTGCACCCGTCGCGATGGTCATCGGCCTGGTCGCCGGTTGGCTGGCGCGAGCGGGTTGGTTTCGCACCCTGCCAAAAGTCGTTGTCAGCGGCGTGATTATTACGCTTGCGGTAACGGTCGTCGCTGTACCGCTGCGTACTGCGCTGTTCGGCGGTGTCACCGGTAGCGGAGCCGATTTGTTCGTTGCCTGGATGCACTCGATGGGGCAAAACCTGGTGGAGTCGGTGGCGATTACGGTGATAGGCGCGAACCTGGTCGATAAAATTCTTACAGCGGTGATTGTCTGGCTTTTACTGCGCCAGCTGCCGATTCGCACCACGCGCCATTTTCCGGCAATGGCTGCCGTGCGCTAAATGCATCCATTTACCTCATTAACACTGTGGGCATTGGCGGCCTGCACCACGCTTATCCTGCCCGCGCAGACCATTTTGCCGATCTATAGCGCGGCGACCTTTTTTTGTCTTATTGCGCTAAAGGCCACGCGGCGGCGGGCAAAATATGTCGCCTGGCTGATGTTCTCGCTGGGAGCCGGGCTGTGGCTGGTACACGGTGGCTGGCTAACAGAATGGCTAAGCGGCACGCCGCGTTCGCCGGAGCGTTGGACGCATGCTATTACGCTCTGGTTGCGGATTCTGGCGATTGTTTCAACCTCACAGTTGTGGATGCAGTACGTCCCCGTGCAATGTTTTATCCGCGCTCTGTTTGCTTCTCGCCTGCCGCCAGGCGTCGCTTATCTGTTTGCCGGACCGTTATTGGTCGTTGAGCAGTTAAAACGGCAATTAGCGATTATTCATGAAGCGCAGCGTGCCCGCGGCGTGCCGCTGGATGAGGGCTGGTATCAGCGTTTACGTGCGATGCCCGCGTTAATTATTCTGCTAACACACAATGCGCTTAACGATCTGGCTGTCCGTGGTGCGGCGCTGGATATGCGGGCATTTCGGATCCACAACCGACGAACAACGTTGTGGGCACCAGCCGATAGCACCCTACAACGCGTAGCGCGTTACACCATGATCTTGCTGATGCTAACAGAATTCGGAGCGTGGATATGGTTACGTTAGAACAGTTCCGTTATTGCCCGACACACTCAACGCATCCTCCGTTCTGTTATGACTTTCACTATGTCAAACCGGGGATGGTCGCCATCTTTGGTGACAACGGCAGTGGCAAAAGTACGCTGGCACAGCTGATGGCGGGCTGGTATCCGGACTTTCTGCCAGGAGAGATAACAGGCACGGGGACGCTCCTCGGTACGCCCATTGGGCATCTCCCGCTTAATGAACAATCCGCCACCATCCAGCTCGTCCAGCAATCGCCCTATTTGCAGCTCTCCGGCTGTACCTTTAGCGTGGAAGAAGAAGTTGCCTTTGGGCCAGAAAATCTGTGTCTTGCTGAAACAGAGATTATGGCGCGGATTGATGCCGCCCTGACTCTGACCGAGTGCCAGCCGTTGCGCCATCGTCACCCGGCAACACTCTCCGGTGGAGAGACACAACGCGTGGTCATCGCCTGCGCCATCGCGATGCAGCCAAAGCTCTTAATTCTTGATGAAGCCTTTAGTCGCCTGACGCCGCAGGCCAGCGAAATGCTGTTGCAGCGCTTACAACACTGGGCGCTTGAACGTGGTTCGCTGATTATTCTTTTTGAACGTCATCGCACACCTTTCCTGAACTACTGCCAGCAAGCGTGGCAATTGCAAAACGGAGCGCTCCAGCCACTATGTTAACGTTAAATCAGATATCTTATCGCTGGCCTAGCGCAGCAACGGATTGTCTTTGCGACATTTCTCTGCAACTCAAACAAGGTGAATGGTTGGCGCTGACCGGCGACAATGGCGCGGGAAAATCGACGCTGTTACGAGTAATGGCAGGTCTTCTTACGCCCACAGCCGGTACGGTTATGCTGCAACAACAGGCGATGAAAAACCTGAAAAACCGCCAGCGCGCGGCAAAGGTTGGCGTACTGTTTCAGGAAGCGGAAAACCAACTTTTTCACAGCACCGTCGCTGACGAGATCGCATTTGGTTTGAAACTGCAAAAATGCCCGGCGGATGAAATCACTCAACGTACCCATGCTGCCCTGCAATGTTGTCAGTTAGCAGACACTGCCAACTCGCACCCGTTGGATCTGCATAGTGCGCAGCGACGGATGGTCGCCGTCGCCTGCCTGGAAGCACTCTCTCCGCCACTATTACTGCTGGACGAGCCGAGTCGGGATTTTGACGAAAATTGGTTGAGCGTATTTGAAAGCTGGCTGGAGAAGTGCCGCCAGCGAGGCACGAGCGTGGTAGCAATCAGTCATGACGCCGCATTTACCCGGCGTCATTTCTCTCGTGTGGTGCGACTGGAAGATGGTGTAATCAGGAACGTTAATCCACCAGACGATATTCACCCGTAGCGGTCATCATTAAGGTCAAATTTGCAGGCAGACTCTCTTCCAGCACCCGGCGAACATTCGGCCCGTCGGTACGGTCATAAAAGGCTTCTGCATCTGCCAGCGATACCCCTCCCGCCAGCTTGCGCCCCACCAGACGCTCCCGCAACGCAGTAGCTGGCGCGTTGATAAAGATCGAGAAATCACAAAATTGCGCAAGCTGGCACCACTTCTCGTCGTCCAGCAACAACCAGTTTCCTTCGACGATGACGAGTGGTGCGGTAACGTGCAACGCATCTTCAACAGGATCATGCTTTTGTCGATCGTACTGCGGCCACGTACAATCCCCTTCCACCACCTGGCGCAGATTTTCCGCCAGTTTCGCAACGTCAAATGTCTCTGGTGCGCCTTTGAAGGGGCGCAATTGATGCGCGTCCAGCCAGCTATTGTAATGGTGAAAACCATCCATCGGGAGCGTCTGAATAGCGGGCAGCTCCGGGTCTTGTTGCACGAGATATTCCCAGAAGGTGGTTAGGGTAGATTTACCCGTCCCCGGCGGAGCGCAAAGAAAAACCACCGTACGCCGCTGCGGATTTACCGTCTGTAAGGCCGCCAGCATACGCAGCAACGGTTTATGCACGCGTTCTATCTCTTCATCATGGTACTGCGCTTGCACGTTCAGCCCATTCACCGTTAATTCAATTTTCACGGCGTTAATTCCTTTAAGGTGGTCGTTACTGCCAGCGTCAGCGCCGTTTTGACCATTCCGCTAAAACGCGCCTCTGGTGATGCTGCCAACTTACTGATTTAGTGTATGATGGTGTTTTTGAGGTGCTCCAGTGGCTTCTGTTTCTATCAGCTGTCCCTCCTGTTCAGCTACTGACGGGGTGGTGCGTAACGGCAAAAGCACTGCCGGACATCAGCGCTATCTCTGCTCTCACTGCCGTAAAACATAGCAACTGCAGTTCACTTACACCGCTTCTCAACCCGGTACGCACCAGAAAATCATTGATATGGCCATGAATGGCGTTGGATGCCGGGCAACTGCACGCATTATGGGCGTTGGCCTCAACACGATTTTACGTCACTTAAAAAACTCAGGCCGCAGTCGGTAACCTCGCGCATACAGCCGGGCAGTGACGTCATCGTCTGCGCGGAAATGGACGAACAGTGGGGCTATGTCGGGGCTAAATCGCGCCAGCGCTGGCTGTTTTACGCGTATGACAGTCTCCGGAAGACGGTTGTTGCGCACGTATTCGGTGAACGCACTATGGCGACGCTGGGGCGTCTTATGAGCCTGCTGTCACCCTTTGACGTGGTGATATGGATGACGGATGGCTGGCCGCTGTATGAATCCCGCCTGAAGGGAAAGCTGCACGTAATCAGCAAGCGATATACGCAGCGAATTGAGCGGCATAACCTGAATCTGAGGCAGCACCTGGCACGGCTGGGACGGAAGTCGCTGTCGTTCTCAAAATCGGTGGAGCTGCATGACAAAGTCATCGGGCATTATCTGAACATAAAACACTATCAATAAGTTGGAGTCATTACCGTGATAGCAAAGGACACCAGGGTAGCTACCGTAACACCGGCAATTGTCGCCAGGAACGAGCCTTTCGGCGTCAGTGCCAGGTAAGCAAAGATAGACCCCGGACTTGGGCCAGCCACCAGACCACCGTCCAGTAAGTTAAACACCCAGGTGCCAGACATACCGCCCGCAATCATGGCAATAATGGTCAGCGGCTTCATCAGCACATACGGGAAATACAGTTCGTGGATCCCACCGAGGAAGTGAATAATCATCGCCCCGGGCGCAGAACGTTTACTCATCCCTTTACCAAACAAGGTAAACGCCAGCAGCAGCCCTAAGCCAGGCCCAGGATTGGACGCCACCATAAAGAAGATGGATTTACCGTTAACCGAAGCCTGTTGCATTCCCAGCGGATAATAGACGCCCTGATCGATCGCATTATTGAGGAAAAGCACTTTCGCCGGTTCATTGATGACTGACAGCAGAGGCAGATAACCCGCATGTACCAGCGCCTCAATACACTCTTTGACGAGAGTATTGGCAATTAACACCGCCGGGCCGATAACTTCAAAACCCAGCAGACAAAGGAGCATCCCCGCGATACCTAATGAGAAGTTATTGATAACCATCTCAAAACCGGCAGGTATGCGTTTTTCCAGTGCCTTATCAACATATTTTATGACCAGCCCACCGAGCGGCCCCATAATCATTGAGCCAAGGAACATCGGGATCTCTGCGCCGACGATCACACCAATAGTACCTATTCCGCCCATGACCGCGCCGCGTTTACCGCCGACCAGATGACCACCGGTAGAACCAATCATCACGGGCAATAAATAGGTAATCATCGGGCCGACAATTTTGGCGAAATGTTCGTTAGGCAGCCAACCGGTGGGAATAAATAACGCAGTAATAAAACCCCAGGCAATAAAAGCACCAATATTGGGGATGACCATTGCCGTCAAAAAGCCCCCAAAAGCCTGGACCTTTGCACGAGCAGACTTGTTTTCCATAATATTATCCTGTAGAGGAGAGAGTAATTATCCGCGGCTGATTATGTCCGCTAATTGTTTTTCTGATGCTGCTGTTAAGAGTTGTTCGAGTATTTCTTCTTCGCACAGTAATTCACTTAACGCCTGAATAGCGCCAATGTGCGAATCGGCATCGGCAGCAGAAAGGCCGATGAGTAATTTTATTGGTTCGTCATTCCCCGGAAAATAAACACCTTGTTCAAGTAATGTCAAAGACATCCCGGTTTTAAGCGCCCCACATTCCGGTCGCGCATGAGGCATTGCCACGCCTGGTGCGAGAATATAATAAGGGCCATTGTTAATGGTGGAATCTTTAATTGCCTGAATGTAATTCTCGCTGATATAGTTTTTATCCAGCAATGATACCATCGAGAAATCGATAGCTTCCTGCCAATCTTTTGCTGAATGTATAACTGAGATTGATGATTCTGGAAAATAGTCACTAAGCCGCATAAATTATCCTTATTTTATTTTTAGGGTACCGTCCGGCGGTAAAAATAAAATACTCGTGCGGTTTAATGAAAGCAATTGAGCAGGGAAACCGGTGTTTTGAAAACAGTGAATTATTAATTTCTTATATAACATTGAGTTATAGATATAACAACAAATGTCAATACGCATATCGTGATGCATATTACATAATTGATATTTATTGCATATAAATATTTGTGATCTACAACACGCTTTATCTATTGCTTGTCCGCAAACGGACATATCAAGGTAATAAAAAAGGTCGCCGAAGCGACCTTTTTACCCGAAATGCTAATTACAGCAGTTCTTTTGCTTTCGCAACGACGTTGTCGACGGTGAAGCCGAACTCTTCGAACAGCAACTCTGCCGGAGCTGACTCACCGAAGGTGGTCATACCGATGATAGCGCCATTCAGGCCAACATACTTGTACCAGTAGTCAGCAATACCCGCTTCTACCGCAACGCGTGCAGTAACCGCTTTCGGCAGTACGGATTCACGGTAAGCCGCATCCTGCTTGTCGAATGCATCGGTAGACGGCATGGAAACCACGCGCGCCTTCACGCCTTCGGCAGTCAGTTTTTCGTAGGCGGCAACAGCCAGTTCAACTTCCGAACCGGTCGCGATGAAGATCAGTTCCGGCTGACCAGCACAGTCTTTCAGCACATAACCACCGCGCGCGATGTTTGCCAGTTGCTCTTCAGTACGTTCCTGCTGCGCCAGATTCTGACGGGAGAGGATAAGCGCGGTCGGACCGTCCTGACGCTCAACACCGTATTTCCACGCGACCGCGGATTCAACCTGGTCACACGGACGCCATGTAGACATGTTCGGGGTCACGCGCAGAGAAGCGACCTGCTCAACCGGCTGGTGAGTCGGGCCGTCTTCGCCCAGACCGATGGAGTCGTGGGTGTAAACCATCACCTGACGCTGTTTCATCAGCGCAGCCATACGTACAGCGTTACGTGCGTATTCGACAAACATCAGGAAGGTGGAGGTGTACGGCAGGAAGCCACCGTGCAGGGAGATACCGTTAGCAATCGCGGTCATACCGAACTCGCGAACACCGTAGTGGATGTAGTTACCCGCAGCATCTTCGTTGATTGCTTTAGAACCAGACCACAGGGTCAGGTTAGACGGTGCCAGGTCAGCGGAGCCGCCGAGGAATTCCGGCAACAGCGGGCCGAACGCTTCAATAGCATTCTGAGACGCTTTACGGCTGGCGATTTTCGCCGGATTAGCCTGCAGTTTAGCGATAAACTCTTTCGCTTTGGCGTCGAAGTCAGACGGCATTTCGCCTTTCATACGGCGGGTAAATTCAGCCGCTTCCTGCGGATAAGCTTTCGCGTAAGCCGCAAACTTCTCATTCCATGCAGATTCTTTCGCCTGGCCTGCTTCTTTCGCATCCCACTGCGCATAGATTTCAGACGGGATTTCGAACGGTGCGTATTTCCAGCCCAGCTGTTCGCGGGTCAGAGCGATTTCTGCATCACCCAGCGGCGCACCGTGGGAGTCGTGAGTACCGGCTTTGTTCGGGGAACCGAAACCGATGATGGTTTTGCACATCAGCAGGGACGGTTTGTCAGTCACTGCGCGCGCTTCTTCTACTGCGCGTTTGATGGATGCTGCGTCATGACCGTCGATGTCGCGAATAACGTGCCAGCCGTAAGCTTCGAAACGCATTGCGGTGTCGTCGGTGAACCAGCCTTCAACGTGACCATCAATAGAGATACCGTTGTCATCGTAGAACGCAATCAGTTTACCCAGCTTCAGCGTACCCGCCAGAGAGCAAACTTCGTGGGAGATGCCTTCCATCATGCAGCCGTCGCCCATGAAGGCGTAGGTGTAGTGGTCGACAATGTCGTGGCCCGGACGGTTAAACTGCGCCGCCAGCGTTTTTTCTGCAATCGCCATACCGACTGCGTTGGCAATACCCTGACCCAGCGGACCGGTGGTGGTTTCCACACCAGCGGTATAACCTACTTCCGGGTGGCCCGGAGTTTTAGAGTGCAGCTGACGGAAGTTTTTCAGTTCTTCCATCGGCAGATCGTAACCGGTGAGGTGCAGCAGGCTGTAGATCAGCATGGAGCCGTGGCCGTTGGACAGCACGAAGCGGTCACGGTCAGCCCAGGACGGATTCTGCGGGTTGTGTTTCAGGAAATCACGCCACAGGACTTCGGCAATGTCAGCCATACCCATAGGGGCACCCGGGTGACCGGATTTGGCTTTCTGTACTGCGTCCATGCTCAGCGCACGAATAGCATTGGCAAGCTCTTTACGTGAGGACATTTTGACTCCAGATCGGATGATGAAGGGCACGCCCTTAACGACTTGACGACAGCGCGTTTTGGGCTACGCCGGAAAATTTGCCAACAATTTACCGCAAGCCGCGCGTCATGTACATGGAACATCCTTTTGCCGCTTCAGAAATCTCTGGATCATGCTCGCATGTTGCGCAATCTACTCGCCCGTCCGCTGCGCTTTTCCTTATACTGAGACTGAGCGTCGATTCACCTGCAAACGGCGCATTTTTAGAATAATCCTGACCTTGTGCGGAAGAGAAAACATGAAAATTCGCGCCTTATTGGTAGCAATGAGCGTGGCAACGGTACTGACTGGTTGCCAGAATATGGACTCCAACGGACTGCTCTCATCAGGAGCGGAAGCTTTTCAGGCTTACAGTTTGAGTGATGCGCAGGTGAAAACCCTGAGCGATCAGGCATGTCAGGAGATGGACAGCAAGGCGACGATTGCGCCAGCCAATAGCGAATACGCTAAACGTCTGACAACTATTGCCAATGCGCTAGGCAACAATATCAACGGTCAGCCGGTGAATTACAAAGTGTATATGGCGAAGGATGTGAACGCCTTTGCAATGGCTAACGGCTGTATCCGCGTCTATAGCGGGCTGATGGATATGATGACAGATAACGAAGTCGAAGCGGTGATCGGTCACGAGATGGGGCACGTGGCGTTAGGCCATGTGAAGAAAGGGATGCAGGTGGCGCTTGGTACAAATGCCGTGCGAGTAGCTGCGGCCTCTGCGGGCGGGATTGTCGGCAGTTTATCTCAATCACAACTTGGTGATCTGGGCGAGAAATTAGTCAATTCGCAATTCTCCCAGCGCCAGGAAGCAGAAGCCGATGATTATTCTTACGATCTTCTGCGCCAACGCGGCATCAGCCCGGCAGGTCTTGCCACCAGCTTTGAAAAACTGGCGAAACTGGAAGAAGGCCGCCAAAGCTCAATGTTTGACGACCATCCGGCATCCGCCGAACGCGCCCAGCATATTCGCGATCGCATGAGCGCGGATGGGATTAAGTAAAGCCTGGTGGTGTCGAACGTAGGTCAGATAAGGCGTTCACGCCGCATCTGACATCAATGGCACATTTGTTACCCTGTGCGCATTGCCGGATGCGATGCTGACTGCATCTTATCCGGCCTACGGGTGGCATCGCATCTGGTGCTTACTCGCCCTTTTTCGCCGCTTGGATATACAGCATCTCCAGCGCCAGCGTCGCCGCAGCCAGAGCGGTGATTTCCGACTGATCGTATGCCGGAGCCACTTCCACTACGTCCATCCCAACAATGTTGAGATCTTTCAGGCCGCGTACCAGTTTAATAGCGCGATCGGAGGTCAGGCCGCCAATCACTGGCGTACCGGTGCCTGGTGCAAAAGCAGGATCCAGGCAGTCGATATCAAAAGTCAGGTAAACCGGCATATCACCCACAATCTGTTTCACTTGGGCGATAACGTCATCCACGCTGCGATCGTTCACCTGGCAGGCGTCCAGCACGGTAAAGCCGTTGTCTTTATCAAACTCGGTACGAATACCAATCTGCACGGAATGATTCGGGTCGATCAGACCTTCTTTCGGCGCGGTATAGAACATAGTGCCGTGGTCAAATTCACAACCGTTCGCATAGGTATCGGTGTGGGCGTCAAAGTGTACCAGCGCCATTTTGCCGAAATGCTTCGCATGAGCACGCAGCAGCGGCAGCGTAACAAAGTGGTCACCACCGAAGGTGAGCATACGCTTACCGGCAGCCAGCAGCTTCTCGGCGTGCGCCTGCAGCTTTTCGCTCATCTCACGGGCATCGCCAAAGGCATATACCAGATCGCCGCAGTCCACGACGTTCAGACGCTCACGCATGTCGAAATTCCACGGGAAGCGGTTGTGTTCCCAGGCCAGATTCGTCGAAACCTGACGGATCGCTGCCGGACCGTGGCGACCACCCGCACGACCAGAAGTGGCCATATCGAACGGCACGCCAGTAATCACCCAGTCTGCATCGCTGTCATACGGCTGGAAGTTCATCGGCAGGCGTAAAAAACCAAAGGCATTGGAAACCAGTGAGTTATCGTATTGATGACCTAAGGTGCTCATGGATGGACTCCTATTACAAAGTCGATATAAAAAAACCCTTCCGCGTCGTTAGGCCCGACGAGGAAGGGTTGGATTTGTCACAATAAATTGTGGCGGATTATCACCGCTAAATTAAGCGGATTCAAGTAACACAGGACTTACTCATCTTCAAGATAAGTATAACCGTACAAACCTGCCTCGAACTCTTCAAGGAACTGTTGTTGCAGTTCAGCATCAAGATCGGTTTTCTTCACTTGATCGCGGAACTGGGTTAACAGCGTTTTCGGATCGAGCTGTACATATTGCAGCATGTCCGCCACGGTATCGCCTTCGTCAGACAGTTCTACTTCTACGCTACCGTCAGGGAACACGAACACGTCAACCGCTTCGGTATCACCGAACAGGTTGTGCATATTGCCAAGGATCTCCTGATATGCGCCGACCATAAAGAAACCGAGCATCGGCGGATTCTCTGGATCGTACTCCGGCATTGGCATTGTCGTGGCAATACCATCACCATCAATATAGTGGTCGATAGCACCGTCAGAGTCACAGGTAATATCCAGCAGCACAGCGCGACGTTCCGGCACTTGATCCAGCCCTTCCAGCGGCAGAACCGGGAACAACTGGTCGATCCCCCATGCGTCCGGCATTGACTGGAACAGCGAGAAATTGACGTACATTTTGTCCGCCATACGTTCCTGCAGTTCGTCGATTATCGGACGATGCGCACGGTTTTGCGGATCCAGTTGCTTCTGCACTTCATGGCACATGCTCAGATAGAGTTGTTCTGCCCATGCACGTTCTTGCAGGCTAAAGGTGCCGGAAGAGTAGCCGATATGAATGTCGTGCAGATCCATCTGGCTGTCGTGTAACCATTCACGCAAAGAACGGCGAGTTCCCGGTTCGTGCATTTCCTGCCAGGTTTCCCACATGCTTTGCAGCGCGCGCGGCGCATCTTCTGCGGGCGCGGTCGGCACCGTATATTCGTTACGTTCCACGCCGATGATATTCGACACCAGCACGGTATGGTGCGCAGTCACCGCACGGCCCGATTCGGTGATTACCGTCGGATGCGGCAGACCATTTTCTTCACACGCATCGCCAATCGCCCAGATGATGTTGTTGGCGTATTCATTGAGGCCATAGTTTACGGAGCAGTCAGACTGCGAACGGGTGCCTTCATAGTCCACGCCCAGACCGCCGCCGACGTCGAAGCACTGAATATTGACGCCCAGCTTGTGCAGTTCCACATAGAAACGCGCGGATTCACGAACGCCCGTGGCGATATCGCGAATATTCGCCATCTGCGAACCGAGGTGGAAGTGCAGTAGTTGCAGGCTGTCGAGACGCCCGGCTTCACGCAGGGTTTCAACCAGTTGCAGTACCTGAGTCGCAGCCAGGCCGAACTTCGATTTTTCCCCGCCGGAGGACTGCCATTTACCCGAGCCCTGCGAAGCCAGACGTGCACGCACGCCCAGACGAGGAACGACATTCAGACGTTCTGCTTCATCCAGCACAATGGCGATTTCTGACATCTTCTCAATGACCAGATAGACCTTGTGCCCCATCTTCTCGCCAATTAATGCCAGGCGGATATATTCGCGGTCTTTATAACCGTTGCAGACGATGACGCTACGGGTCATGCCAGCATGTGCCAGTACTGCCATCAACTCGGCTTTGGAACCGGCTTCCAGACCCAGCGGTTCGCCCGAATGAATCAGGGACTCAATCACGCGGCGGTGCTGGTTAACTTTGATCGGATAAACAAGGAAGTAATCGCCGTTATAGCCGTAGGATTCCCTCGCACGTTTGAACGCGGCGTTAATGGAACGCAAACGGTGCTGCAGGATCTGTGGGAAACAGAACAGTGCAGGCAGACGCTGACCCTGTGCTTCACGAGTTTTCACTAACTGCGCGAGATCGACGCGAGCTTCCGGGACGTCCGGGTCCGGGCACACGCTGATGTGGCCCAGCTCGTTAACGTCATAGTAGTTATTGCCCCACCAGGCAATATTGTAAGTACGCAGCATCTTGCTGGCTTCCTGGGAGCTCATTGCAACCTCCTGCATGGAGCGTAGTACACCGTGTTCGCCCGCTGACGAAGGCAAACCCATAGACATGTCGTCAGACATAGCGAACCTCAAATTATTTTATTAAGTGTAAAACAGTTAACGACTATCGCAGCCTGGAACTGCGATAACAACCCATAAGCACATGGATTTTCCAGCAGTGAATGCTGACGCTCCAACTGCGCAACCGGTTTCTTTTTCATAACATTATTAAGCACATAACCGAACGTAAGTGTGACAGTTCGGCGAAACCACGAGAAAACTCTTGTTTTTACAAGAGCGCCCTTGTTCAGTCCTCAGTAACTGTAACCAGCTCTTGAATCCTGAGAAGCGCCGAGATGGGTATAACATCGGCAGGTATGCAAAGCAGAGATGCAGAGTGCGGGGAACGAATCTTCACCAGAACGGTGAGACAGGTTAAGCAGCAGACAACGGTTCATTATTTCGTATCACCTCCACGGCCGCCTGTTAAGACGAACCCACAAGCCAAAACTCTGATTTCAACCCGGCTGGAAGTGGCAACACGAAAGAAACGTCGTGTGCTTTTTATTTAAGCCGCGCGCCGCGTTTTATACCCCACAATGGCAGAAAATTGCAAAAGATAAATACGCAGAATGCCGGCATTGTCAGGAAAAATTTCCAGCCACGTTTTTAACAGAATGAGACACGATTCAAAAAAAAGTGGAAATCGGGTGAAGAATTGACCTAAAATAGCCATCCAGATGTTAATCCATCCATACCGATTAACACTCAGACTGCCAGTGTTTTTAACCTGCAGAGTCGTGGTAGGATCCGCTACCACAGAAAATCCACACAACAGTTTGAGCTAACCAAATTCTCTTTAGGTGATATTAAATATGGCAAAACACCTTTTTACGTCCGAGTCCGTCTCTGAAGGGCATCCTGACAAAATTGCTGACCAAATCTCTGATGCCGTTTTAGACGCGATCCTCGAACAGGATCCGAAAGCACGCGTTGCTTGCGAAACCTACGTAAAAACCGGCATGGTTTTAGTTGGCGGCGAAATCACCACCAGCGCCTGGGTAGACATCGAAGAGATCACCCGTAACACCGTTCGCGAAATTGGCTATGTGCATTCCGACATGGGCTTTGACGCTAACTCCTGTGCGGTTCTGAGCGCTATCGGCAAACAGTCTCCTGACATCAACCAGGGCGTTGACCGTGCCGATCCGCTGGAACAGGGCGCGGGTGACCAGGGTCTGATGTTTGGCTACGCAACTAATGAAACCGACGTGCTGATGCCAGCACCTATCACCTATGCACACCGTCTGGTACAGCGTCAGGCTGAAGTGCGTAAAAACGGCACTCTGCCGTGGCTGCGCCCGGACGCGAAAAGCCAGGTGACTTTCCAGTATGACGACGGCAAAATCGTTGGTATCGATGCTGTCGTGCTTTCCACTCAGCACTCTGAAGAGATCGACCAGAAATCGCTGCAAGAAGCGGTAATGGAAGAGATCATCAAGCCGATTCTGCCCGCTGAATGGCTGACTTCTGCCACCAAATTCTTCATCAACCCGACCGGTCGTTTTGTTATCGGTGGCCCGATGGGTGACTGCGGTCTGACTGGTCGTAAAATTATCGTTGATACCTACGGCGGCATGGCACGTCACGGTGGCGGAGCATTCTCTGGTAAAGATCCATCAAAAGTGGACCGTTCCGCAGCCTACGCAGCACGTTATGTCGCGAAAAACATCGTTGCTGCTGGCCTGGCCGATCGTTGTGAAATTCAGGTTTCCTACGCAATCGGCGTGGCTGAACCGACCTCCATTATGGTAGAAACTTTCGGTACTGAGAAAGTGCCTTCTGAACAACTGACTCTGCTGGTACGTGAGTTCTTCGACCTGCGCCCATACGGTCTGATTCAGATGCTGGATCTGCTGCACCCGATCTACAAAGAAACCGCAGCATACGGTCACTTTGGTCGTGAACATTTCCCGTGGGAAAAAACCGACAAAGCGCAGCTGCTGCGCGATGCTGCCGGTCTGAAGTAATCTTTCTTCACCTGCTTTCAAAGGCCAGCCTCGCGCTGGCCTTTTTCTTTTACCTCACCGCGGTGGATAGGCATTCACGCCGCATCCGGCAAAAAGCTGCCCGCACAATAACATCATTCTTCCTCAACACGTTTTATCGCAAATTATCATCACTACTGAAACCGATTACACCAATAACACCAGCCAAATATTTGTAATATTTTCATATTATTATTCAGTTTTCACAGTTGTTACATTTCTTTTCAGTAAAGTCTTAATTGCAGATAACAGCGTTTAATCTATGATGATATAACTCAATTATTTTCATGCACTTAAACCATAACTAAGATAAATGTTAGTGTAAGCGATTACACTGATGTGATTTGCTTCACATCTTTTTACGTCGTACTCACCTATCTTAATTCACAATAAAAAATAACCATATTGGAGGGCATCATGCCTGACGCTAAAAAACAGGGGCGGTCAAACAAGGCAATGACGTTTTTCGTCTGCTTCCTTGCCGCTCTGGCGGGATTACTCTTTGGCCTGGATATCGGTGTAATTGCTGGCGCACTGCCGTTTATTGCAGATGAATTCCAGATTACTTCGCACACGCAAGAATGGGTCGTAAGCTCCATGATGTTCGGTGCGGCAGTCGGTGCGGTGGGCAGCGGCTGGCTCTCCTTTAAACTCGGGCGCAAAAAGAGCCTGATGATCGGCGCAATTTTGTTTGTTGCCGGTTCGCTGTTCTCTGCGGCTGCGCCAAACGTTGAAGTACTGATTCTTTCCCGCGTTCTACTGGGGCTGGCGGTGGGTGTGGCCTCTTATACCGCACCGCTGTACCTCTCTGAAATTGCGCCGGAAAAAATTCGTGGCAGTATGATCTCGATGTATCAGTTGATGATCACTATCGGGATCCTCGGTGCTTATCTTTCTGATACCGCCTTCAGCTACACCGGTGCATGGCGCTGGATGCTGGGTGTGATTATCATCCCGGCAATTTTGCTGCTGATTGGTGTCTTCTTCCTGCCAGACAGCCCACGTTGGTTTGCCGCCAAACGCCGTTTTGTTGATGCCGAACGCGTGCTGCTACGCCTGCGTGACACCAGCGCGGAAGCGAAACGCGAACTGGATGAAATCCGTGAAAGTTTGCAGGTTAAACAGAGTGGCTGGGCGCTGTTTAAAGAGAACAGCAACTTCCGCCGCGCGGTGTTCCTTGGCGTACTGTTGCAGGTAATGCAGCAATTCACCGGGATGAACGTCATCATGTATTACGCGCCGAAAATCTTCGAACTGGCGGGTTATACCAACACCACAGAGCAAATGTGGGGGACAGTGATTGTCGGCCTGACCAACGTACTTGCCACCTTTATCGCAATCGGCCTTGTTGACCGCTGGGGACGAAAACCAACGCTAACGCTGGGCTTCCTGGTGATGGCTGCTGGCATGGGCGTACTCGGTACAATGATGCATATCGGTATCCACTCTCCGTCGGCGCAGTATTTCGCCATCGCCATGCTGCTGATGTTTATTGTCGGTTTTGCCATGAGTGCCGGTCCGCTGATTTGGGTACTGTGCTCCGAAATTCAGCCGCTGAAAGGCCGCGATTTTGGCATCACCTGCTCCACTGCCACCAACTGGATTGCCAACATGATCGTTGGCGCAACGTTCCTGACCATGCTCAACACGCTGGGTAACGCCAACACCTTCTGGGTGTATGCGGCTCTGAACGTACTGTTTATCCTGCTGACATTGTGGCTGGTACCGGAAACCAAACACGTTTCGCTGGAACATATTGAACGTAACCTGATGAAAGGTCGTAAACTGCGCGAAATCGGCGCTCACGATTAATCTCCTCAGGCTTCCTCCCGTCGCGGAGGAAGCCGCCTCTTGCAGTCATCTTTTCTTCGCTCTATCCTCTGCCGCTATGAAAACATCCCGTCTCCCTATCGCCATCCAACAGGCCGTTATGCGCGGCCTGCGGGAAAAACTCGCCCAGGCCAACCTGAAGCTAGGGCGTAACTACCCGGAGCCAAAACTCTCTTACACCCAGCGCGGAACCTCCGCCGGAACAGCCTGGCTGGAAAGCTATGAAATCCGCCTCAATCCCGTTTTGCTGTTGGAAAACAGTGAAGCTTTTATTGAAGAAGTGGTACCGCACGAACTGGCACATTTGCTGGTATGGAAACATTTCGGCCGCGTAGCGCCACATGGCAAAGAGTGGAAGTGGATGATGGAAAGCGTGCTGGGTGTTCCCGCCCGTCGTACGCATCAGTTCGAACTGCAATCCGTGCGTCGCAACACCTTCCCCTACCGCTGCAAGTGCCAGGAGCATCAGCTTACCGTACGCCGCCATAATCGCGTAGTTCGTGGCGAGGCCGTCTATCGCTGTGTTCACTGCGGTGAACAGCTGGTTGCGAAATAACCATCTGAACTATCAGGAACTTTCCTGATCTGGCTGATTGCATACCAAAACAACTTTCGCTACGTTGCTGGCTCGTTTTAACACGGAGTAAGTGATGTACCGTTATTTGTCTATTGCTGCGGTGGTACTGAGCGCAGCATTTTCCGGCCCGGCGTTGGCCGAAGGTATCAATAGTTTTTCTCAGGCGAAAGCCGCGGCGGTAAAAGTCCACGCTGACGCGCCCGGTACGTTTTATTGCGGATGTAAAATTAACTGGCAGGGCAAAAAAGGCGTTGTTGATCTGCAATCGTGCGGCTATCAGGTGCGCAAAAATGAAAACCGAGCCAGCCGCGTAGAGTGGGAACACGTCGTTCCCGCCTGGCAGTTCGGTCACCAGCGCCAGTGCTGGCAGGACGGTGGACGTAAAAACTGCGCTAAAGATCCGGTCTATCGCAAGATGGAAAGCGATATGCATAACCTGCAGCCGTCAGTCGGTGAGGTGAATGGCGATCGCGGCAACTTTATGTACAGCCAGTGGAATGGCGGCGAAGGCCAGTACGGTCAATGCGCCATGAAGGTCGATTTCAAAGAAAAAGCTGCCGAACCACCAGCGCGTGCACGCGGTGCCATTGCGCGCACCTACTTCTATATGCGCGACCAATACAACCTGACACTCTCTCGCCAGCAAACGCAGCTGTTCAACGCATGGAACAAGATGTATCCGGTTACCGACTGGGAGTGCGAGCGCGATGAACGCATCGCGAAGGTGCAAGGCAATCATAACCCGTATGTGCAACGCGCTTGCCAGGCGCGAAAGAGCTAACCTACACTAGCGGGATTCTTTTTGTTAACCCCTACCCCACGCGTACAACCGCGTGGGGAGACGACGCGGATTTTTAACTATGCGTATCCCCCGCATTTATCATCCTGAACCACTGACCAGCCATTCTCACATCGCGCTTTGCGAAGATGCCGCCAACCATATCGGGCGCGTACTGCGCATGGGGCCGGGGCAGGCGTTGCAATTGTTTGACGGTAGCAACCAGGTCTTTGACGCCGAAATTACCAGCGCCAGCAAAAAAAGCGTGGAAGTGAAGGTGCTGGAAGGCAAGATCGACGATCGCGAATCTCCGCTGCATATTCACCTCGGTCAGGTGATGTCGCGTGGTGAAAAAATGGAATTTACGATCCAGAAATCGATCGAACTCGGTGTAAGCCTCATTACGCCACTTTTTTCTGAGCGCTGCGGCGTTAAACTGGATAGTGAACGTCTGAACAAGAAGCTCCAGCAGTGGCAGAAGATTGCAATTGCTGCCTGTGAGCAGTGTGGTCGTAACCGGGTGCCGGAAATCCGTCCAGCGATGGATCTGGAAGCCTGGTGTGCAGAGCAGGATGAAGGACTGAAACTGAATCTTCACCCGCGCGCCAGTAACAGCATCAATACGTTGCCGTTACCGGTTGAACGCGTCCGCCTGCTGATTGGCCCGGAAGGCGGTTTATCGGCAGATGAAATTGCCATGACTGCCCGCTATCAATTTACTGATATCCTGTTGGGACCTCGCGTTTTGCGTACAGAGACAACTGCGCTCACCGCCATTACCGCGCTACAAGTACGATTTGGCGATTTGGGCTAACGGAGAAGAATAATGATCAAGCTCGGCATCGTGATGGACCCCATCGCAAACATCAACATCAAGAAAGATTCCAGTTTCGCTATGTTGCTGGAAGCACAGCGTCGTGGTTACGAACTTCACTATATGGAGATGGGCGATCTGTATCTGATCAATGGCGAAGCCCGCGCCCATACCCGCACGCTGAACGTGAAGCAGAACTACGAAGAGTGGTTTTCGTTCGTCGGTGAACAGGATCTGCCGCTGGCCGATCTCGATGTGATCCTGATGCGTAAAGACCCGCCGTTTGATACCGAGTTTATCTACGCGACCTATATTCTGGAACGTGCCGAAGAGAAAGGGACGCTGATCGTTAACAAGCCGCAGAGCCTGCGCGACTGTAACGAGAAACTGTTTACCGCCTGGTTCTCTGACTTAACGCCAGAAACGCTGGTTACGCGCAATAAAGCGCAGCTAAAAGCGTTCTGGGAGAAACACAGCGACATCATTCTTAAGCCGCTGGACGGTATGGGCGGCGCGTCGATTTTCCGCGTGAAAGAAGGCGATCCAAACCTCGGCGTGATTGCCGAAACCCTGACTGAGCATGGCACTCGCTACTGCATGGCACAAAATTACCTGCCAGCCATTAAAGATGGCGACAAACGCGTGCTGGTGGTGGATGGCGAGCCGGTACCGTACTGCCTGGCGCGTATTCCGCAGGGGGGCGAAACCCGTGGCAATCTGGCTGCCGGTGGTCGCGGTGAACCTCGTCCGCTGACGGAAAGTGACTGGAAAATCGCCCGTCAGATCGGGCCGACGCTGAAAGAAAAAGGGCTGATTTTTGTTGGTCTGGATATCATCGGCGACCGTCTGACTGAAATTAACGTCACCAGCCCAACCTGTATTCGTGAGATTGAAGCAGAGTTTCCGGTGTCGATCACCGGAATGTTAATGGATGCCATCGAAGCACGTTTACAGCAGCAGTAACCCACCTTAGCGAGAAGGATCTCGTTGAGACTCTGAGTGACAGCGCCCTTCTTTCCACGCATACTGGGCGCTGTTGCTTTTTTGAACCAGGAAACAGAACCTCTGACAATGAATTTACAGCATCACTTTCTTATTGCCATGCCTGCTCTCCAGGATCCGATTTTCCGTCGTTCCGTGGTCTACATTTGCGAACATAATACCAATGGTGCAATGGGGATCATCGTCAACAAGCCGCTGGAAAATCTCAAAATTGAAGGGATTCTGGAAAAGCTGAAGATCACGCCGGAGCCGCGTGATGAATCAATCCGTCTGGATAAACCGGTTATGCTCGGCGGTCCGCTGGCTGAAGATCGCGGGTTTATTTTGCATACTCCGCCCTCCAATTTTGCTTCCAGCATTCGCATTTCAGACAACACAGTGATGACCACTTCCCGCGATGTGCTGGAAACGCTCGGCACCGATAAACAACCGTCTGACGTATTGGTGGCTCTAGGTTATGCCTCCTGGGAAAAAGGTCAACTGGAACAAGAAATTCTCGATAACGCGTGGCTAACGGCCCCGGCGGATCTGAATATTCTGTTCAAAACGCCGATTGCCGACCGCTGGCGCGAGGCGGCAAAACTGATTGGTGTGGATATTCTCACCATGCCTGGTGTGGCAGGGCACGCCTGATGAGTGGAACCTTACTCGCCTTCGACTTCGGCACCAAAAGCATTGGCGTAGCGGTCGGCCAACGCATTACCGGCACTGCTCGCCCTTTGCCTGCAATTAAAGCACAGGACGGTACGCCGGACTGGAACCTCATCGAACGTTTACTGAAAGAGTGGCAGCCGGACGAAATCATCGTCGGTTTGCCGCTGAATATGGACGGCACCGAGCAACCATTGACTGCCAGAGCGCGTAAATTTGCCAACCGTATTCATGGTCGTTTCGGTGTTGAAGTAAAGCTCCATGACGAACGTCTTAGCACCGTGGAAGCCCGTTCCGGTCTGTTTGAACAGGGCGGCTATCGGGCGCTCAACAAAGGCAAAGTCGACTCTGCCTCTGCGGTTATTATTCTCGAAAGCTATTTCGAGCAGGGATATTAAGGCGATTTAAAAGCCTGGCGGATAGTCGTTACCGCCATCTTGCCGGATGCGGCGTGAACGCCTATCCGGCCTACATGTGGCAGCGATTGTAGGTCTGATAAGACGCGCAAACGTCTCATCAGACGTTTATTGCCTTTGTAGGCCCGATAAGCTTGCACATCGGGCATGGCAACGTCACAAACGCCCTTCCCCCACTCGCTGCTGAAAACTCTGCTGAAACGTTATCATCCCCACCTGCTGCCCGGTTTGAATAACATGCGGTAACTGGTGGGTTTTCCCTTCGCGAATCAAATTCCCCACCGCGGGAGTGTTAATCAATAATTCAAACAGCGCCACGCGTCCTTCCTGTTTATCCACTTCCAGCTTTTGTGACAACACGGCCCGTAAACTACCTGCCAGTTGATTACGTACGGGATCTTTTTCCTGCGCCGGAAATGAATCCACCAGTCGCTCAACTGCCTGCGCGGCACCACGCGTATGTAATGTTGCCAGCACCAAATGCCCGGTTTCTGCCGCCGTCAGTGCCAGACGGATTGTCTCGCTGTCACGCAGCTCTCCGAGCAAAATCACATCAGGATCTTCCCGCAATGCGGCCCGCAATCCCGATGCGAACGTCATACAGTGCAAACCAATTTCCCGCTTCTGGATCAAACATCGCTGGCTGGCATAGATATATTCAACAGGATCTTCCAGCGTCAGAATATGCGCATCGGCATGTTGATTGAGATAGCCAACCATCGCCGCCAGCGTGGTAGATTTGCTGCTCCCCGTCGCCCCCGTCACCAGAATCAGGCCATTCTCACTCTTGAGTAATTCCGGCAATACCGTTGGTGCGCCAAGCTGTTCGAGCTGCGGGCAGTGCGAAGGTAACAGCCGTAACGCCAGCGAAATGCCATGCCGTTGCGCAAATGCGCTGCCACGCAATCGCTGGTTTTCCGCCAGCGACACGGCAAAATCCAGCTGGCCATTTTCCAGCAATATTGCCCGCTGATCGTCATCCAGCCACTCCCGCAGTAGCTCTTCGACGTCCGGCGCCTCAAACGGCGCAGCTTCCATTAGCCCGCGAATGCGCCATCGTGCGGGCCAGGCGCTGCACAGGTGTAGATCCGAGACGTTATGCTTTACACTAAGGGCCACAATTTCTTCCATATTCATACTAAGATCCTCGGAAAATGAACGATATTGCGCATAACCTGGCACAGGTCCGGGACAAAATCTCAGCGGCTGCAACGCGTTGCGGCCGTTCTCCAGAAGAAATTACGCTGCTTGCAGTCAGTAAAACAAAACCTGCGAGCGCCATCGCAGAAGCCATTGATGCCGGGCAGCGTCAATTTGGTGAAAACTACGTTCAGGAAGGGGTAGATAAAATTCGCCACTTTCAGGAACTGGGCGTAACAGGATTAGAATGGCATTTTATTGGCCCGTTGCAGTCTAATAAAAGCCGCCTGGTGGCAGAGCATTTCGACTGGTGTCATACCATCGACCGTTTGCGCATTGCTACCCGCCTCAACGATCAGCGCCCGGCAGAACTTCCCCCTCTTAACGTACTGATTCAAATTAATATTAGTGATGAAAACAGTAAGTCCGGGATTCAACTGGCAGAACTGGACGAGCTGGCAGCGGCGGTCGCTGAACTACCGCGTTTACGTCTGCGCGGGCTGATGGCAATCCCTGCGCCTGAGTCAGAATATGTAAGGCAGTTTGAAGTTGCACGCCAAATGGCTGTAGCATTTGCCGGACTGAAAACGCGCTACCCGCATATCGACACGCTCTCTCTGGGAATGTCGGACGATATGGAAGCCGCCATTGCGGCAGGTAGCACGATGGTTCGTATCGGCACTGCAATTTTTGGTGCGCGTGATTACTCTAAAAAATAAGGAATTAAAGGAACGCCATGAATACGTTGACTTTCCTGCTTTCAACGGTCATTGAGCTGTATACCATGGTGCTGTTATTACGCATCTGGATGCAGTGGGCTCATTGTGATTTTTACAACCCCTTCTCACAGTTTGTAGTGAAGGTAACGCAGCCAATTATCGGGCCACTGCGCCGCGTTATTCCGGCAATGGGCCCCATTGACAGCGCCTCGCTGCTGGTTGCCTATATTCTCAGTTTTATCAAAGCCATCGTGCTGTTTAAAGTGGTGACCTTCCTGCCAATCATCTGGATTGCTGGTTTACTGATTCTGCTGAAAACCATCGGCCTGCTGATTTTCTGGGTCCTGCTGGTGATGGCGATTATGAGCTGGGTAAGCCAGGGTCGTAGTCCGATTGAATACGTGCTGATTCAGCTGGCCGATCCGCTGCTGCGCCCGATTCGCCGCCTGCTACCGGCAATGGGTGGGATTGATTTCTCGCCGATGATCCTCGTTCTGCTGCTGTATGTCATCAATATGGGTGTCGCAGAAGTATTACAGGCAACCGGAAACATGCTGCTGCCGGGGCTGTGGATGGCGTTATGAGTGCCGTAACAGTTAATGATGACGGTCTGGTTTTACGGCTCTATATTCAGCCGAAAGCCAGCCGTGATTCTATTGTCGGTTTACATGGCGACGAAGTTAAAGTCGCCATTACCGCGCCGCCGGTTGACGGCCAGGGCAACAGTCATCTGGTGAAGTTTCTCGGTAAGCAATTCCGGGTTGCCAAAAGCCAGGTGGTGATTGAAAAAGGCGAACTTGGCCGCCACAAACAAATTAAAATCATTAATCCGCAACAAATCCCGCCAGAAATCGCGGCGTTAATTAATTAGGTATCCTATGCAAAAAGTTGTCCTCGCAACCGGCAATGCCGGTAAAGTGCGTGAGCTGGCGTCGCTGCTTAGCGACTTCGGTCTTGATATCGTGGCCCAAACAGACCTCGGCGTAGATTCCGCTGAAGAAACCGGCCTGACCTTTATCGAAAACGCGATTCTGAAAGCGCGCTATGCGGCAAAAGTGACCGGTTTACCGGCAATTGCCGACGACTCTGGTCTGGCGGTAGATGCGCTGGGTGGCGCGCCGGGTATTTACTCCGCGCGTTATTCCGGTGAAGACGCGACCGATCAAAAGAATCTGCAAAAACTGTTGGAAACACTGAAAGACGTACCGGACGACCAACGTCAGGCGCGTTTCCACTGCGTGCTGGTATATCTGCGTCACGCGGAAGATCCGACTCCGCTGGTATGCCACGGCAGCTGGCCGGGCGTGATTACTCGCGAACCAGCGGGCACTGGTGGCTTTGGTTATGATCCAATCTTCTTCGTACCTTCCGAAGGGAAAACCGCCGCCGAACTGACCCGCGAAGAAAAGAGCGCCATTTCCCACCGTGGTCAGGCGTTGAAACTGCTGCTGGACGCTTTACGTAATGGTTAAATTACC
Source organism: Shigella sonnei (assembly GCF_002950395.1). Lineage (NCBI taxonomy): Bacteria > Pseudomonadati > Pseudomonadota > Gammaproteobacteria > Enterobacterales > Enterobacteriaceae > Shigella > Shigella sonnei. The sequence continues at coordinate 4,635,665 of NZ_CP026802.1, read as the reverse complement.
GCCGCTGAGTCTCTACATTCACATCCCGTGGTGCGTGCAGAAATGCCCGTACTGCGATTTCAACTCTCACGCGTTGAAAGGAGAAGTGCCGCACGACGATTATGTTCAGCATCTGCTTTGCGATCTGGACAATGATGTGGCTTACGCTCAGGGCCGTGAAGTAAAGACAATCTTTATTGGCGGTGGTACGCCGAGCCTGCTTTCCGGCCCGGCGATGCAAACGCTGCTGGACGGCGTGCGTGCGCGTTTGCCGCTGGCAGCGGATGCAGAAATTACTATGGAAGCGAACCCTGGAACGGTAGAAGCCGATCGCTTTGTCGATTATCAGCGTGCTGGTGTGAACCGCATCTCTATTGGTGTGCAGAGTTTTAGCGAAGAAAAGCTGAAACGACTTGGGCGTATTCATGGCCCGCAAGAAGCGAAACGCGCGGCAAAGCTGGCGAGCGGGCTGGGGCTGCGTAGCTTTAACCTCGATTTGATGCATGGACTACCGGATCAATCACTGGAAGAGGCGCTTGGCGATCTACGCCAGGCCATTGAACTGAATCCGCCGCATCTTTCCTGGTATCAACTGACCATCGAACCCAATACGCTGTTTGGTTCGCGACCACCGGTGCTGCCGGACGATGACGCGCTGTGGGATATTTTCGAACAGGGGCATCAGTTATTAACCGCAGCGGGTTATCAGCAATATGAAACTTCCGCTTACGCCAAACCCGGTTATCAGTGCCAGCACAATCTCAACTACTGGCGATTTGGTGACTACATCGGTATTGGCTGCGGCGCGCACGGCAAAGTCACCTTCCCGGATGGGCGCATTCTGCGTACCACTAAAACGCGTCATCCTCGTGGTTTTATGCAAGGAAGGTATCTGGAAAGCCAGCGTGATGTCGAAGCCGCAGATAAGCCGTTTGAGTTCTTTATGAATCGCTTCCGTCTGCTGGAGGCCGCGCCGCGCGTGGAGTTTATTGCGTATACCGGGCTTTGCGAAGATGTGATTCGCCCACAGTTAGACGAGGCGATTGCCCAGGGTTATCTCACCGAATGTGCGGATTACTGGCAGATAACCGAGCACGGTAAATTATTCTTAAACTCACTTCTTGAATTATTCCTCGCTGAGTAATCATTAATGCGCCTGCGGGCGCATTAATCACTTCTTTTCCCCCCGTTAATTAACTTCGGCAAAATATATTTCTTACTGAATAAACATCGATGATATTTATTAGATATATCTAGTGAATATTTACTCATCATTTATTGATTATAAACATGTACAACCTGGCGCACAAATTTAATATTTAATTTCTGACTTTATTTCAAGTTGTGATAAACATAGACAAGTTGTCAGACAGGTTAACCAATTTGTCGCACAAAGCACTGATAAGCACAATTAGATATCAACCAATTTCCATCCTTCAACAGGGAGTTTTTTTATGAAAATGAGGTCATTTACCCGCTCATTAGTCTGCGCATCCTTGCTGGCTCTGGTTAGCACTGGCGTAAACGCCGCAGAAAAAGTGACGTTAAAGTTAGCACACAACCTGGAAAGAAGTCATGTTGTACATCAGAGTTTTGAAGAGCTGGCGAAAGAGGTAAAACAGCTGTCAGAAGGTAATATGGTGATCCGTATTTATCCCAGCAGCCAGATGGGTAATGCGCGAGAAACTATGGAATTGTTGCAAAATGGCGCACTGGATATGACCAAAGGTTCCGCCAGTGATCTGGAGTCTTTTGATAATATTTATGCTATCTATAATTTGCCGTTCTTATTTAAAGATCAGGCTCACTTCAACAAAGTTGTTTTTGGTGAAGTTGGTAAAGAAATTATGGACTCAACAAAAGACAAAGGCTTTTTTGCTTTATCAGCTTATGTAGCGGGTACACGCAGTTTCTATGCGAAAAAACCGATTACTAAGCCAGAAGATCTTAAAGGGCTGAAAATTCGTGTTCAGCCAAGTCCGACCACCATCAAAATGATTGAACTGATGGGTGGTTCACCCACTCCAATTTCATTTGGCGAAGTTTATACTGCGATGCAGCAAGGTGTAGTAGATGGCGCAGAAAATAACGTGCCTTCCTGGGTGCAGACTCGACATATTGAAATTGCCAAAGTTTTTTCTGAAGATGAACACGCCTCAATTCCTGACTTTTTGGTTATCTCCACCAAAACATGGAATAAATTAACCCCAGAACAGAAACAAATCCTCGAAACAGCAGCGAAGAAATCCGAAGCTTATCAACAAAAATTGTGGGAAAAAATTGACGCTGACACACGTGCTCAGGCGAAAGCTATGGGGGGTGAAATTGTAAAAGTGGATAAAGCACCATTCCGTGCCGCAGTTCAGCCTCTGTTTGACGACTTCAAAAAAGATCCAAAACAAGCTGCTTTGTTAGAGAAGTTCGACAACGCTGCTCAATAATATTCCGGGCCAGTCTCTGGCCCTGATTTTCCAAGATGCTTACAATGATATTTAACCGCCTGAAACTTGCGGTAGACCGCGTCATTGCCGCGTTTTCTGTCGCCGTCATGCTTGCTCTGGTTGTATGCGTAGTCTGGCAAGTATTTAGCCGCTACGTACTTAACCAGCCAAGTACATTAACCGATGAGCTGGCACGATTTTTGATGATCTGGGTAGGGTTATTAGGTGCTGCAGGTGATGCTGCCAACTTACTGATTTAGTGTATGATGGTGTTTTTGAGGTGCTCCAGTGGCTTCTGTTTCTATCAGCTGTCCCTCCTGTTCAGCTACTGACGGGGTGGTGCGTAACGGCAAAAGCACTGCCGGACATCAGCGCTATCTCTGCTCTCACTGCCGTAAAACATGGCAACTGCAGTTCACTTACACCGCTTCTCAACCCGGTACGCACCAGAAAATCATTGATATGGCCATGAATGGCGTTGGATGCCGGGCAACTGCACGCATTATGGGCGTTGGCCTCAACACGATTTTACGTCACTTAAAAAACTCAGGCCGCAGTCGGTAACCTCGCGCATACAGCCGGGCAGTGACGTCATCGTCTGCGCGGAAATGGACGAACAGTGGGGCTATGTCGGGGCTAAATCGCGCCAGCGCTGGCTGTTTTACGCGTATGACAGTCTCCGGAAGACGGTTGTTGCGCACGTATTCGGTGAACGCACTATGGCGACGCTGGGGCGTCTTATGAGCCTGCTGTCACCCTTTGACGTGGTGATATGGATGACGGATGGCTGGCCGCTGTATGAATCCCGCCTGAAGGGAAAGCTGCACGTAATCAGCAAGCGATATACGCAGCGAATTGAGCGGCATAACCTGAATCTGAGGCAGCACCTGGCACGGCTGGGACGGAAGTCGCTGTCGTTCTCAAAATCGGTGGAGCTGCATGACAAAGTCATCGGGCATTATCTGAACATAAAACACTATCAATAAGTTGGAGTCATTACCTACCGCAAGACCCATTAAGATCCCTGGCAAATATCCCGCCATAAATAGCGATGCTACAGAAACGCCGCCAGCTGTCAGGGAAAACACAATTAACACGTTTGAGGGCGGTATCAGTAATCCAGTAATACAAGATGAGACGTTTACAGCGGTAGAAAATGCCGGATCATAACCTTGTTTGGTCTGAATGGGATTCAGTGTGCCACCAACGGCAGCAGCTGCCGCAACGGCTGAACCAGAAATGGAACCAAACATCATATTCGCCAGGACGTTCACATGACCAAGTGAACCAGGAACCCGACCAACCATTACCTGGGCGAGGTTAATCAAACGTATCGCAATACCGCCGCTGTTCATCAGCGTTCCGGCAAAGATGAAAAAGGGGATTGCCAATAGGGCAAAGTTATCCAGTCCATTAGCCAGTCGCTGCGAAACAGTGATTGCCGCGATATCCCAGGGAAACATCAAAAGCATTGAAGCTACAGTGGCAATACCGATTGAGAACGAAATGGGCACACCAATAAAGACCAGCACAAAAAAACAGCCAAACAGTGTAATCGCGATATAACTATCCATTAACTGGCCTCCTGCGCAGGTTGTTTCAGTTGTTGAATGCTTTGATTAATAAAACACAAGGCATAAAACATCATCACCAATCCACTTAATGGCAGAATGATATATACGTATCCCATCGGTATTTGCATCGCGGCAGATACCTGTGATGTTGCCAGCGTTTTATCAATTAATTTCAGGCCACCAGTCACAATGACCGAACCAGCAAAACCTAAAATAAGAACGTTAATGACTATACTAAGAAGTAATTGCTTGCGCTTATTCAGGGCGAGAGCAAATAAATCGATAGAGAGATGTCTCTGCGCGCCGACGGTATATGCAGCACCGGTAATGACTCCAACTTATTGATAGTGTTTTATGTTCAGATAATGCCCGATGACTTTGTCATGCAGCTCCACCGATTTTGAGAACGACAGCGACTTCCGTCCCAGCCGTGCCAGGTGCTGCCTCAGATTCAGGTTATGCCGCTCAATTCGCTGCGTATATCGCTTGCTGATTACGTGCAGCTTTCCCTTCAGGCGGGATTCATACAGCGGCCAGCCATCCGTCATCCATATCACCACGTCAAAGGGTGACAGCAGGCTCATAAGACGCCCCAGCGTCGCCATAGTGCGTTCACCGAATACGTGCGCAACAACCGTCTTCCGGAGACTGTCATACGCGTAAAACAGCCAGCGCTGGCGCGATTTAGCCCCGACATAGCCCCACTGTTCGTCCATTTCCGCGCAGACGATGACGTCACTGCCCGGCTGTATGCGCGAGGTTACCGACTGCGGCCTGAGTTTTTTAAGTGACGTAAAATCGTGTTGAGGCCAACGCCCATAATGCGTGCAGTTGCCCGGCATCCAACGCCATTCATGGCCATATCAATGATTTTCTGGTGCGTACCGGGTTGAGAAGCGGTGTAAGTGAACTGCAGTTGCCATGTTTTACGGCAGTGAGAGCAGAGATAGCGCTGATGTCCGGCAGTGCTTTTGCCGTTACGCACCACCCCGTCAGTAGCTGAACAGGAGGGACAGCTGATAGAAACAGAAGCCACTGGAGCACCTCAAAAACACCATCATACACTAAATCAGTAAGTTGGCAGCATCACCGCGATAATTGAAATCTTCGCTATTCACGATCAGATATTTATTATTCGTTTTGATATCGTCGACCACCCGCCCACGATCGCTGGCTGCCGCCTGAAAAGAGTAAAAGTTCACCGACCAGCCAGACGCGGGCGTTCCTTTACTGGTTAACATCGCCGAGAATTTTACCGGTTTATCTTTCGTCCAGGTCTGTTCGAGCAGTTCGTAATCTGCCAACTGACCGACCCAGGTATAGAGATCGTCACTGGAAGAGACATCGCCTTCCGCTGACCAGGTGGCCTGATTACCCTTAGCATCAAGATTTTTTAAGGTGATAGCATCAAGCTTGAGAATGCCGTGATACTGCTTTTTGAATTGATCTTTTAAGATATTTTCAGTTGGCGGTTCGCCATCTGCCCAGGCATTACCAGTCATCAACATAAGCAGTGCCGTGCCAACAATCCATTGCTTTTTCACCCGAAAAACCTCACGCGGAATAATTTATTCCGGTGATTATCATTAGGGTAATGAAAATTGGCAATGGACGTAAGTCTGAAGTGAAAAAGCCCCGGCACGATACCGGGGCGAGGTGATTAGTACTGATTGAAGATCTGCTGGATCTGCTGCGGATCTTTGGTTTGCGTCAGAGCCAGCTGCAGCAGGACGCGCGCTTTTTGCGGGTTCAGCGTGCCAGAGGCGACGAAGCCGTATTTCGCATCATCCACTTCAGCATCCTGAGTGGTAGCACCCGTCGGTACGCGGGAAGAACGCACTACTGCAGTGCCGTTTTTCGCGGCGGTTGCCAGGGTGTCGAACACGGATTTATACAGGTTACCATTACCCACACCAGCGCTAACGATGCCATCATAGCCCGCATCTACCAGTGCTTTAGCCGGAAGATCGGATGCGTTAGCGTAGTTATAAACGATGCCGACTTTCGGCAGCTCATTCAGCTTAGAGACATCGAATGGCGTATCGCTGGTGTGCTTACGTGCCGGGGTACGTTGGTAGTCAATCTTACCGTTGTGAATGTATCCCAGAGGACCGTAGTTAACAGACTTGAAGGTCGCTACGTCGGTGGTGTTGGTTTTGGTGACATCGCGACCGTCCAGTACGGTGTCGTTCATCACCACCAGCACGCCACGATTAGCGGAGGCTTTATCAGCTGCGGTCACTACCGCGTTATACAGGTTGAATGGACCGTCTGCGCTCATGGACGTGGACGGGCGCATTGCGCCGACCATCACCACCGGTTTGTCGCATTTCACCGTCAGGTCGAGGAAGTAAGCGGTTTCTTCCATCGTGTCGGTACCGTGGGTAATGACGAAGCCGTCGGTTTTATCGCAGTCGGTGTTAATTTTTTTCGCCAGTGTCAGCCAGACATTATCGTTCATGTCCTGGGAGCCGATATTCACTACCTGCTCGCCTTTAACGTTCGCAATGTCTTTTAGTTGCGGCACCGCATTAACCAGATTTTCTACGCCAACTTTACCCGCTGTGTAGTTAGATTTGGTTGCGGAGTCACCACCACCGGCAATGGTCCCGCCGGTTGCTAAAATGGTGATATTGGGTAATGCCAATGCTGCACCACTAAAACCCATAACCAGTGCGGCAAGTGCCGTCTTTTTGAAAAACTCCATTTCATTCCTCCAGTTACGTGAACGCTACGCATTATCCCTTAGCTCTGTATGGGAAATTTGACGTTAAACAATTTACAACGTGAATATATTTTGGAGATCTACAAAGTTAGAGGCAGGTAACAAAACGAAGAATTAAACGGCATAAAAAAGTATTATGCCGTCTTAAAATAGAGGATTATTTTAAATTCCCGACCAGGGCTTTGCGGCTATCTTCCAGAGTCACAACGCGGCTACAAACATCTTTGCCAAACTGCTGGAAATCTTTTTCCTGCTTTTTCCACTCTGTTTGGATTGAGGATTGCAGCCCCCCCAGGCTTCCCAGCACATTCTGTAATGGGTTACCGCCGCTTTTCAGCACCGCTTTCGCGCCCATTTCATTAATGCTGTCCTGTAAAATTCCACCCATTGCCTGATTCACTAATTGCTGGCCTTCGGCGCGAACCTGATCAATGGCTTTATAGTGAAACGTCAGGCCATCGCTGCGCGTTTCGATAATGCGGTTCATCTGCTCTTTCAGCTGCGCATCAAGTTTGGTCAGACGGCTGCGCATTTTGCTGCTTTCGCCCATCTCCTGAACGATAATTTTATCCAGCGCAATACGGGCTTTTTCTACGCGGCTTTTCGCGCCTTCATCAATCCACGGCAGCGTGCTGCGTAGTTCAGCCTGATAATCCTTCGCCTGCTCGCGCTGGGCGGCATTCAGGGAATATTGCTTACCGTTATACATCACGTTGCCGTCTGGCGTGATCACCAGATTGCCGTTTTCGCCCTTCACCTGCACGGTTTGCGGGCTGACAATCACATCGTCACGCGGCGTGACGCTGCACTGGTAGTCGGCGTGAGCGGTCATTGCCGTCACTGAAAGTGCTGCCGCCAGCAGCATTTTGCGCATCATAGTCTTCCCTCAAGAAAAAATCAGGCCAGCATTTGCTGGCCCCAGATTGATAACAAAGTACGCGTTTTCCATGCCGGATGCGGCGTAAACACCTTATCCCGCCTACTCGATCGTGCATCTTTCCAGGCCTGATAAGCGTAGCGCATCAGGCAGTTTTGCATTTGTCATCGCCCGTATGCTTTCTTAGTCCCACCAAACGTCGAAAAGTTCGCTGGTGCGTACCTCATCCAGTTTGCGCTCTTCCAGCCACTTACGCACAATCGCCTGATGTTCTTCGGTGCATTTGCCGATTTCCTGCATGCAGATCAGACCTTCCCAGGCCAGATAACCGCTGCCGTCAAAGGCCAGTTTGTTCGGTTCGATAACCTCGTTAATAAAATCATCAACGGTTTTATCAATCTGTTCTTCCGATGTACCTTCCGGGAATCGCCATGCCACCGAAAATCCTAATTCCTGGAATTCGTCGATGTGCATTTTTTTACGCAGACGACGGCTACGGTTCTTTGCCATTATTTCACCCTCTCGAACATTAAGTCCCATACTCCGTGACCAAGACGATGACCACGTTGTTCAAATTTCGTCACCGGACGTGATGCCGGACGCGGCACGTAATCATTGCTCTCTGACAGGTTTTTATAACCGTCAATAGAAGACATCACTTCAAGCATATGTTCCGCATAAGGTTCCCAGTCGGTCGCCATATGGAATACACCCCCCAGCTGCAGTTTGCTTTTTACCAGTTCGGCAAACGGCACCTGTACGATACGGCGTTTATTATGGCGCGCTTTGTGCCACGGGTCAGGGAAAAAGAGCTGCACCATGCGCAATGAATTGTCAGGAATCATTTTATGCAGCACTTCAACCGCATCGTGACACATCACGCGCAGGTTGCTTAAACCTTCTTCATGCGCAGAAGCCAGGCACGCACCAACGCCCGGTGAATGCACTTCAATGCCGAGGAAGTCCTGCTCAGGGCGATCTTTAGCCATTGCCACCAGCGACGCCCCCATGCCAAAACCAATCTCAAGCGTCACCGGCGCTTCACGGCCAAAAAGCGCGGGGAAATCCAGCATATCTTCGCTGAACTCAACGCCCATCACCGGCCAGTAGTTTTCCAGCGCATGTTCCTGGCCTTTGGTCAGTCGCCCCTGGCGGCGCACAAAACTACGGATACGGCGCAGTGGGCGGCCGTTTTCATCAAATTCCGGTGAAATGACGTCGTTTTTCATAAAGATTTAGTCGCTTGTGAAAGTGTTCTGAAAACGGGCATTATCCAAAGTTAGTTGCCGGATGCAAGCATGATAAGGCCGTGGCTGCGGAAAGTTCCGGTTTACACCCTGCCGTCGCTGTGCTGCAATCTTGCCCCCAACAACAGTGAATTCGGTGACCATGCAAGCGTCGCAATTTTCAGCCCAGGTTCTGGACTGGTACGATAAATACGGGCGAAAAACGCTGCCCTGGCAAATTGACAAGACGCCCTACAAAGTATGGCTCTCAGAAGTGATGTTGCAACAAACTCAGGTTGCGACCGTTATCCCCTATTTTGAACGCTTTATGGCGCGCTTCCCGACGGTGACCGATCTCGCCAATGCGCCGCTCGACGAAGTTCTCCACTTGTGGACCGGGCTTGGCTATTACGCCCGCGCGCGCAATCTGCATAAAGCGGCACAACAAGTGGCGACCTTACACGGCGGTAAATTCCCGGAAACCTTTGAAGAAGTCGCGGCGTTACCGGGCGTCGGGCGTTCCACCGCAGGCGCGATTCTCTCGCTTTCTCTGGGTAAGCACTTTCCGATTCTCGACGGTAACGTCAAACGCGTGCTGGCGCGCTGCTATGCTGTAAGCGGCTGGCCTGGGAAAAAAGAGGTCGAGAATAAATTATGGAGTTTGAGCGAGCAGGTGACGCCCGCGGTCGGCGTGGAACGGTTTAATCAGGCGATGATGGATTTGGGCGCGATGATTTGTACGCGCTCGAAGCCGAAATGTTCGCTCTGTCCGCTACAAAACGGATGTATTGCCGCCGCCAATAATAGCTGGTCGCTTTATCCGGGCAAAAAACCGAAACAGACGCTGCCGGAGCGCACCGGCTACTTTTTGCTGTTACAGCACGAAGATGAAGTATTGCTGGCGCAGCGTCCGCCGAGCGGATTGTGGGGCGGTTTATACTGTTTCCCGCAGTTTGCCGACGAAGAAAGTTTGCGGCAGTGGCTGGCGCAACGGCAGATTGCTGCCGATAACCTGACGCAACTGACCGCGTTTCGGCATACCTTCAGCCATTTCCACTTAGATATTGTGCCTATGTGGCTTCCCGTGTCGTCATTCACCGGCTGCATGGATGAAGGCAATGCGCTCTGGTATAACTTAGCGCAACCGCCGTCAGTTGGCCTGGCGGCTCCCGTGGAGCGTTTGTTACAGCAGTTACGCACTGGCGCGCCGGTTTAGCGCGTGAGTCGATAAAGAGGATGATTTATGAGCAGAACGATTTTTTGTACTTTCCTGCAACGTGAAGCAGAAGGTCAGGATTTTCAGCTGTACCCCGGCGAGCTGGGAAAACGCATCTATAACGAGATCTCCAAAGAAGCCTGGGCGCAGTGGCAGCACAAGCAAACCATGCTGATTAATGAAAAGAAACTCAACATGATGAATGCCGAGCACCGCAAGCTGCTTGAGCAGGAGATGGTCAACTTCCTGTTCGAGGGTAAAGAGGTGCATATCGAGGGCTATACGCCGGAAGATAAAAAATAAAAACAGTGCCGGAGCACGCCTCCGGCAACTTGCATAAAAACAAACACAACACGCACCCGGAATGATGAAAAAATATCTCGCGCTGGCTTTGATTGCGCCGTTGCTCATCTCCTGTTCGACGACCAAAAAAGGCGATACCTATAACGAAGCCTGGGTCAAAGATACCAACGGTTTTGATATTCTGATGGGGCAATTTGCCCACAATATTGAGAACATCTGGGGATTCAAAGAGGTGGTGATCGCCGGTCCTAAGGACTACGTGAAATACACCGATCAATATCAGACCCGCAGCCACATCAACTTCGATGACGGTACGATTACTATCGAAACTATCGCCGGGACAGAACCTGCCGCGCATTTGCGCCGGGCAATTATCAAAACGTTGCTGATGGGTGACGATCCGAGTTCGGTCGATCTCTATTCCGACGTTGATGATATTACGATTTCGAAAGAACCTTTCCTTTACGGTCAGGTGGTGGACAACACCGGGCAGCCGATTCGCTGGGAAGGTCGCGCAAGCAACTTCGCGGATTATCTGCTGAAAAACCGTCTGCAAAGCCGCAGTAACGGGCTGCGTATCATCTACAGCGTCACCATTAACATGGTACCGAACCACCTTGATAAACGTGCGCACAAATATCTCGGCATGGTCCGCCAGGCGTCACGGAAATATGGCGTTGATGAGTCGCTGATTCTGGCAATTATGCAGACCGAATCTTCCTTTAACCCGTATGCGGTCAGCCGTTCCGATGCGCTGGGATTAATGCAGGTGGTACAACATACTGCCGGGAAAGATGTGTTCCGCTCGCAGGGGAAATCCGGCACGCCGAGCCGCAGTTTCTTGTTTGATCCTGCCAGCAATATTGATACCGGCACCGCGTATCTGGCGATGCTGAACAATGTTTATCTCGGCGGAATTGATAACCCAACATCGCGGCGTTATGCCGTCATCACCGCCTATAACGGCGGCGCAGGCAGCGTGCTGCGAGTCTTTTCGAATGATAAGATTCAGGCTGCCAATATTATTAACACCATGACGCCGGGCGATGTTTATCAGACGCTGACGACCCGCCATCCCTCTGCGGAATCTCGCCGTTATCTTTATAAAGTGAATACCGCGCAAAAATCCTACCGCCGCCGATAATTCCATTAACCGCCCCTGACGATGCTCAGGGGCAAAAATGTTATCCACATCACAATTTCGTTTTGCAAATTGGGAATGTTTGCAATTATTTGCCACAGGTAACAAAAAACCAGTCCGCGAAGTTGATAGAATCCCATCATCTCGCACGGTCAAATGTGCTTTTTCAAACACTCATCCGCATCACAATGTGAGGAAATTAACATGAATCTTAAGCTGCAGCTGAAAATCCTCTCTTTTCTGCAGTTCTGTCTGTGGGGAAGTTGGCTGACGACCCTCGGCTCCTATATGTTTGTTACCCTGAAGTTTGACGGTGCTTCTATTGGCGCAGTTTATAGCTCACTGGGTATCGCCGCGGTATTTATGCCTGCGCTGCTGGGGATTGTGGCCGACAAATGGTTAAGTGCGAAATGGGTATATGCCATTTGCCACACCATTGGCGCTATCACGCTGTTCATGGCGGCACAGGTCACGACGCCGGAAGCGATGTTCCTTGTGATATTGATTAACTCGTTTGCTTATATGCCAACGCTTGGGTTAATCAACACCATCTCTTACTATCGCCTGCAAAATGCCGGGATGGATATCGTTACTGACTTCCCGCCAATCCGTATCTGGGGCACCATCGGCTTTATCATGGCAATGTGGGTGGTGAGCCTGTCTGGCTTCGAATTAAGCCACATGCAGCTGTATATTGGCGCAGCACTTTCCGCCATTCTGGTTCTGTTTACCCTGACTCTGCCGCATATTCCGGTTGCTAAACAGCAAGCGAATCAGAGCTGGACAACCCTGCTGGGCCTCGATGCATTCGCGCTGTTTAAAAACAAGCGTATGGCAATCTTCTTCATCTTCTCAATGCTGCTGGGCGCGGAACTGCAGATTACCAACATGTTCGGTAATACCTTCCTGCACAGCTTCGACAAAGATCCGATGTTTGCCAGCAGCTTCATCGTGCAGCATGCGTCAATCATCATGTCGATTTCGCAGATCTCTGAAACCCTGTTCATTCTGACCATCCCGTTCTTCTTAAGCCGCTACGGTATTAAGAACGTAATGATGATCAGTATTGTGGCGTGGATCCTGCGTTTTGCGCTGTTTGCTTACGGCGACCCGACTCCGTTCGGTACTGTACTGCTGGTACTGTCGATGATCGTTTACGGTTGCGCATTCGACTTCTTCAACATCTCTGGTTCGGTGTTTGTCGAAAAAGAAGTTAGCCCGGCAATTCGCGCCAGTGCACAAGGGATGTTCCTGATGATGACTAACGGCTTCGGCTGTATCCTCGGCGGCATCGTGAGCGGTAAAGTTGTTGAGATGTACACCCAAAACGGCATTACCGACTGGCAGACCGTATGGTTGATTTTCGCTGGTTATTCCGTGGTTCTGGCCTTCGCGTTCATGGCGATGTTCAAATATAAACACGTTCGTGTCCCGACAGGCACACAGACGGTTAGCCACTAATTACGCAAAGAAAAACGGGTCGCCAGAAGGTGACCCGTTTTTTTATTCTTACTTCAACACATAACCGTACAATCGTTTCATGCCATCCGCATCGGTTTCGCTATAGACACCTTGCAACTCCGGCGAAAATCCCGGCAACAAATTCACGCCTTCTTCCAGCGCAAGGAAATAACGTTGAACCGCCCCACCCCAGACTTCCCCGGGAACCACGCAAAGCACGCCAGGTGGATAAGGCAACGCCCCTTCTGCCGCAATTCGCCCTTCGGCATCACGAATCCGCACCAACTCCACTTCACCGCGAATATAAGGCAGTATGACTTTCCGTGAGACAGATGCTGGCCAACGTGGGATATTTAACGTGGGTTAACATCGTTGTCAGAGCCGCATGGGTGAGCTGTTGCTACACCCCGGTATTTCCACCACGGAGGCCAGCATGAACAACAATAACACATTGTACGTCGGGTTAGATGTTCACAAAGAATCGATTACTGTCGCTTATGCTATCAATTCAGAACCTGTTGAACTGATGGGTAAAATTGGCACATCACCTACTGATATTCAGAATCTTTGTAAACGTCTCAGGTCAAAGTCATCGCAGGTCAGTATCGTTTATGAAGCGGGGCCCTGTGGTTATGGACTTTATCGTCGGCTGGTGAAATCCGGTTTTGACTGCATGGTCTGCGCCCCCTCACTTATCCCGAAAAAACCGGGGGAGCGGGTTAAAACCGATCGCCGTGATGCCATCAGACTTGTGCGTTCACTGCGTGCAGGAGATCTTTCTGCTGTCTACGTACCCGGCATTGAAGATGAGGCATTCCGGGATTTGGCCCGGGCATGGGCATCTGCCCGCGATGATTTACGGCATGCAAGGCAACGTCTGAAATCGTTTCTTCTGGTTCATGGGGTCCATTATGTCGGGCGAGCAGATTGGGGCCCTGCACACCGACGCTGGCTCAGCAAATACTCATTCGAAAGTCCCTGGCGACAATTAGCTTTTGACGAACACCGTCGTACAATAGAAGACCGGCAGGCACAATGTGAACGGCTGGAATCCGCCCTGAAGGAGGCCGTTACCGAATGGAGGCTGTATCCGGTAGTAGAGGCGCTGCAAGCCATGCGAGGGATTCAGTTTATTACTGCGGTTGGATTAATTTCTGAACTGGGTGATCTGACCCGTTTTGAACATCCACGACAACTGATGTCATGGTTTGGTATCACGCCATCAGAATATTCATCGGGTGGAAGCAGACATCAGGGCAGCATTACCAAAGCCGGAAACAGCTATGCCAGAAAGCTATTGGTCGAGGCAGCGTGGAGTTACCGTCATCCGGCACGCATCAGTCCGGCAATACAAAAAAGGCAGGAAAATTTACCCCGCCCCGTCATTGACAGAGCATGGGATGCTCAACTCAGGCTTTGTAAGAGGTATCGAAAACTTCAGGCCAAAGGAAAGAATGTCAATATTACAATTGTTGCTGTTGCACGTGAGCTGGCGGGTTTTATCTGGGATATGGGCCGAATAGCAATGTCTGTCGCACAACAACCACAATGTCACAAATAAAAAATGAGAATAACCAGTTCCCTGAAGGCGACGTAGCCCGGTACAAGAGTAACGCACGTTAGCGCTTGGCGACGGCGGAACAAAGCTGATTCGCGACGTAAGAAAGTGGCAGGCTCATATGACGGACCTCTGTAATGCGGTATCCAACCCGCGAATATCAGCGTGATTCACCGTCGGATTTACTGCTACGTCGCCCTCAGGGAATTAAACCTAAAAAGAAAATCGTCAAAATTAGAGATTCCGGTTTGACACGGAAAGTCATATCAGCGCTATGCGCATCCTGGGGGTTCATCACCACTGACGGGAAACTCTGCTGGCGGAACATCGCTTTTTGTAGGTCTTTGACGTCGAAACTGACATACAGATCGTGCATCTCCTGACACAACTGGCGCAGGGTGTAGTCGCGATAGCGCACCGGATATTTGTTATAAACGCTCGGCAACACCTCAGCCAGCGGCGAGTCATCCTCAATATGCTGTTCAAATTGCGCCAGCATCGCCACCAGTTGTGCCAGCTTCTCGTGGCTTTCCGCCGGAGTTAATAAGAACAGAATGGAGTTGAGATCGCACTTCTCCGGCACAATGCCGTTCTCACGCAGATAGTGCGCCAGAATCGTCGCCGGAACGCCAAAGTCGCTATATTCGCCGGTTTCGGCATTGATACCTGGTGTAGTGAGTAACAGCTTGCACGGATCAACAAAATACTGATCCGCGGCATATCCTTCAAAGCCGTGCCACTTCGCCCCCGGCTCAAAACTGAAAAAACGGCGGTCGCTGGCTAACACAGATGTCGGATAATCCTGCCACAATTTGCCATCAACAACGGGCGGGATAAACGGGCGGAACAGCTTACAGCGCGCAAGAATAGCCTTGCGCGACTCAATACCCAACTCAACGCACTCAGCCCACAGCCGACGCCCACTCTCCCCTTCATGAATTTTGGCGTTAACATCCAGTGCAGCAAACAGCGGATAGAAAGGGCTGGTAGAAGCATGGAGCATAAAGGCGTTATTCAACCGCTTATGCGGGCAAAAACGCGCCTGTCCGCGGATATGGTTATCTTTTTTATGGATCTGCGACGTCTGTGAGAATCCCGCCTGCTGTTTGTGCACCGACTGAGTCACAAAGATCCCCGGATCGTTTTCGTTAAGTTCTAATAGCAGCGGCGAGCTATCCGCCATCATCGGGATAAACTGTTCGTAACCGACCCACGCGGAATCAAACAGAATGTAATCACACAGATGCCCAACGGTATCGATCACCTGACGGGCGTTATAGACAGTTCCGTCATAGGTTCCCAGCTGAATAATCGCCAGGCGAAACGGGCGCGGCAGCTCGGCTTTTTCTGGCGCAACGTCGCGAATTTGCTGGCGCAGATACTCTTCATTAAAACAGTGCGCATCAATACCGCCAATGAAACCAAACGGGTTGCGTGAAGCTTCCAGATAGACCGACGTCGCCCCCGCCTGAATCAGCGCGCCGTGATGATTCGACTTATGGTTGTTACGGTCGAAGAGCACCAGATCGCCACGCGTTAACAGCGCATTCGTCACCACTTTATTCGCTGCCGATGTGCCGTTCAGCACAAAATAGGTTTTATCGGCATGAAAGACTTTGGCTGCGAATTTCTGCGCATCCTTCGCCGATCCTTCATGAATAAGCAGATCGCCCAATTTTACGTCAGCGTTACACATATCGGCGCGAAAGACGTTCTCACCAAAGAAATCGTAAAAATGGCGTCCGGCAGGATGCTTTTTAAAAAACGCACCATGTTGATGTCCAGGGCAAGCAAAGGTGCTGTTGCCCATCTCAACGTACTGCGTCAGCGTGTCATAAAACGGTGGCAGCAAATTCTCTTCATACTGACAGGCTGCGGATTCCAGCTCCAGCCACTGCTGCTCGTTGCCGTTGATTACCGCCGTAACGCCCGCAGGTAATTCAACAGCATGTTCGGAATACAAAAACACCGGTAGATGAAAACCGGTGCGCTTAAGCAACGCAAGAATGCCACTGCGACTATCCGCAGCGGTAATGACGACTGCCGCGACATCCGTAAAATCAGTATCTCCCAACGCCACCACGCGGCGATGAGTAGAAAGTCGGGATACCAGTTCACTACTGGCGGCAATATTCATTGATTTCATAAGCGCAAAACCCGTTTCGGGGAAGTAAGAATACCGGACAAAGTGTAAAACCCTGCCCCATGAGATATGGGTCAAACTGGTCACCAGCTCCGACCGCCAGACATCAGTAAAAGCAGAAACGCTCTGATTTTACTGTTGTCCTGCAGTGAACGTGCGTTAACTTCACCGCATGAGCAGTAACATAGAAAGGGAAACGTTTCGCGCGAAACGGCGATAAGCGAGAGAATGTAAGGAGATGGCGTGCATCGGGCAAACTCCGTACAGAGAGGAGAAAATTCGCGCAATCATGGCACCTTTCGCTAAGGCGTGCAAGCCAGGACTTTGCGACCAGACAAGCCATCAACAAGGCAAAAAGTTCATAATAAGAAAATCAAACAATACAGCTAACAGGAACTCTTGTGGTCATCGGCCCTTTTATCAACGCTAGTGCAGTCTTACTGGGTGGCGTTCTCGGCGCACTGCTCAGCCAACGCTTACCGGAACGTATCCGCGTCTCCATGACATCTATTTTTGGTCTGGCATCGCTGGGGATTGGTATTTTACTGGTTGTGAAATGCGCCAACCTTCCAGCGATGGTTTTAGCTACGCTACTTGGCGCTCTAATTGGCGAAATTTGTTTGCTGGAGAAAGGTGTCAATACAGCAGTCGCCAAAGCACAAAATCTGTTTCGTCACTCACGTAAGAAGCCAGCGCATGAATCTTTTATTCAGAATTATGTCGCGATTATTGTCCTGTTTTGCGCCAGCGGCACCGGGATCTTCGGGGCGATGAACGAAGGGATGACCGGCGATCCGAGTATTTTAATCGCCAAGTCATTTCTTGATTTCTTTACGGCGATGATCTTCGCCTGCTCGCTGGGTATTGCGGTGTCGGTAATTAGTATCCCATTACTGATCATCCAGCTAACGCTAGCGTGGGCTGCCGCGCTGATATTACCGCTGACCACACCGTCGATGATGGCAGACTTCAGCGCCGTAGGCGGTTTATTGCTGCTGGCAACCGGATTACGCATCTGTGGCATTAAAATGTTCCCGGTGGTCAACATGCTTCCAGCACTCCTTCTGGCAATGCCGCTTTCCGCCGCCTGGACCGCCTGGTTTGCCTGACAATGCGTGCAATAGCGGCAAAGTGATGATAGATTGTGCAGTCTGCAGTAAATTGAAGAAATTTGATTGACGAGACGAGGCGAATCAGGTTTAATGCGCCCCGTTGCCCGGATAGCTCAGTCGGTAGAGCAGGGGATTGAAAATCCCCGTGTCCTTGGTTCGATTCCGAGTCCGGGCACCAAATTCATATCAACGGACCTCCACGGAGGTCCGTTTTTCGTTTCAGAACGCCACGATTTAAGCGTTCTGCCTACAAATCAATTCTACCGAACTCAACCAGATTCCCCCCACATCAACCCCATTGTGTGGGTATAATTGCGGGCATACCCCAGTTCGACAGAATTTGTACCCTCTTTAACGCATTCAGAAGGCTGAACTATGGCACTGACTGACGCAAAAATCCGGGCTGCAAAGCCCACTGACAAGGCTTATAAACTCACTGACGGGGCTGGCATGTTCCTGCTGGTACATCCTAATGGCTCCCGTTACTGGCGTCTCCGTTATCGTATTCTGGGTAAGGAGAAGACTCTGGCACTTGGTGTGTATCCAGAAGTTTCTCTCTCCGAAGCTCGTACAAAACGGGATGAGGCCCGAAAACTGATTTCGGAGGGGGTTGACCCTTGCGAACAGAAAAGAGCTAAAAAAGTAGTCCCTGATTTACAGCTCTCTTTTGAACATATTGCGCGACGCTGGCATGCCAGTAATAAACAATGGGCACAATCACACAGCAATAAAGTACTCAAAAGCCTTGAGACTCACGTTTTCCCCTTTATCGGCAACCGGGATATCACAACACTCAATACCCCGGATCTGCTTATCCCTGTTCGTGCTGCAGAAGCTAAACAAATTTATGAAATCGCCAGTCGTCTGCAGCAAAGAATATCTGCCGTAATGCGTTATGCCGTACAGTCTGGCATCATCAGATATAATCCTGCTCTGGATATGGCTGGCGCATTGACTACGGTAAAACGCCAGCATCGCCCCGCTCTTGATCTTTCTCGCCTGCCTGAACTTTTGTCGCGTATTGGCAGTTACAAAGGGCAACCTGTCACCCAGCTTGCCGTTATGCTGAATTTACTGGTTTTTATTCGTTCCAGTGAACTCAGATACGCCCGCTGGTCTGAAATTGATATTGACAATGCCATGTGGACTATTCCAGCCGAACGCGAACCCCTGCCAGGCGTAAAATTCTCACACCGGGGCTCCAAGATGCGAACACCACATCTTGTGCCACTCAGCAAACAGGCTGTAGCCATACTGACAGAACTACAGACATGGGCTGGTGAAAATGGTCTGATCTTTACGGGAGCACATGACCCGCGTAAACCAATCAGTGAAAATGTAATGAACGCATCCCACACAATTAAACACGGAGCAGTATGATGGTTAAAAGGGTGAAACTGGCAGGTGTGGAGCCTCGCAGATTTCCGGCATCATAGTGCCCAATACGGGATGCATAAAGCTCCCTCAGACTGGAGACTCCACAAATGAAATATACACCGGTTGGCGTTGATATCGCAAAACATGTCATTCAGATTCACTTCATCAATGAGCACACAGGTGAAGTGGTTGATAAACAGTTGCGTAGACAGGATTTTCTGACGTTCTTCGGCAACCGTGAGCCATGCCTGATTGGTATGGAGGCCTGTGGAGGTTCTCAGCACTGGGCACGGGAACTGACAAAACTTGGTCATAAAGTCCGGTTGTTGCAGGCCCGCTTCGTTAAGGCATTCGTCATGGGCAATAAGAATGATGTGATGGATGCCCGGGCTATCTGGATGGCGGTTCAGCAGCCGGGTAAAGAAATCGCCGTAAAAACAGAAGAACAGCAGTCGGTACTGGTTCTGCACCGTACCCGCATGCAACTGGTGAAGTTCCGGACCGCACAAATTAATGCCCTGCACGGGACGTTACTGGAGTTTGGTGAAACCATCCACAAAGGCCGGGCAGCGATGGAGCGGGAGTTCCCCGAAGCACTGGAACGGATGAAAGAGAGACTGCCACCGTATCTCATTATGGTTCTGGAAAACCAGTACAACCGACTGAATGAGCTGGACTCACTGATAGAGGATATTGAAAAACAGCTTACCAGCGTGGCGAGGCAGAATGAAACCTGTAAGCGGTTGCTGGATATTCCTGGCGTTGGACCACTTATTGCGACGGCAGCGGTGGCCACCATGGGGGAAGCATCAGCGTTTAAATCGGGGCGAGAGTTCGCCGCATATGTTGGTCTGGTTCCAAAACAAACTGGCTCCGGAGGGAAAGTACGTCTGCTGGGGATAAGCAAACGTGGTGACACTTATCTCAGGACATTATTTATCCACGGTGCAAGAGCGGTGGCATTAGTAGCTAAAGAGCCTGGCCCGTGGATAACCGAACTGAAAAAACGTCGTCCAGCCAGTGTGGCAATCGTCGCCATGGCAAACAAGCTGGCACGAACAGTATGGGCGATAACCGCCCATGACCGTAAGTATGACAGGAACCACGTCAGTATCAGACCATATTAATCGCTGATACCATTAAACAATGAACTCTTAACAAAAGGGTGAATGCTGAAAGGTTGCTATGGCGGCCAGAGTGATGACAAAGACAGGTAAGACCGTGACTCACTAAACCTGAACAGTATTTTGGGCTTGAAGTCCGCCGTGAAAATAAGGGGTGAGTCGGCGAATTACATAGGGGCTCGCAGCGTTACGGCTGCAATAAAGCCGGATATAAAGCTGCAACCTACCCGTCATGTCAAAACAATGGATGCCTTGCAAACGGGATGCGTTCATATAAATACTGTAAATAAAGCCCTGAGGGTGATGGGGTATGACACAACCCAGGATGTCTGTGGCCATGGATTCCGGGCGATGGCGTGCAGTGCATTGATTGAATCAGGTTTGTGGTCCCGCGATGCTGTGGAACGTCAGATGAGCCATCAGGAGCGTAATGGTGTACGTGCTGCGTATATCCATAAAGCAGAACATCTGGAAGAACGTCGACTGATGCTACAGTGGTGGGCAGATTTTCTGGATGCGAACAGAGATAAGGGTATCAGCCCGTTTGAATATGCAAAGATTAACAATCCATTAAAATAGTAAGCAGTCCGGGCTGATTGCCCGGACTGCTTTAACTGATTATTTTTCTTTGTAAATGATGACGAAGATTGATGTTCTGGCAAGTTACTCCGGCTTCCATTAAAGTCCCTTCGTCATGTTCTTCAGGCTATTTATGACTGTGATTAGCACCAGGAATATCTGGTTTCCATGAGAGCAGGTAATAACCCCCGGTGTTTTCGGCTGTTCTGGTATCCTTGTCCAACACAGGCAGTCATTATAAACGGTAAAAAATGTATTCACTGTTATGAAATCAATAGTCCTGACGTACTGTTGAATGTGCTTGTGTTCTGAACCTTGTACAACCAGTACATTTGATACCGAATTATAAACAAAACATTGCATCCAACTTTTTCAATATGGACAATAGTTGTCCATATGGTGGTTTTATATTCGATAAATCAATGGATTTCATTGAGTCACAGGACTGGTAATGGATGAAAATGCTTTAGGGTTTACCTCATACTGGCGCAACTCGCTTGCGGATGCTGAGTCAGGAAAGGGCAGTTTTGAACGGAAAGACGCCAAAAATTTCACTCACTGGCATGGGATAGCGGCGGGACGTCTTGACGAAGCGATTGTCAGTAAATTTTTTAAGGGAGAAAAAGACGATGTCGAAACGGTCGATGTCATCTTGCGCCCAAAAGTTTATTTCCGGTTACTGCAGCATGGTAAGGACCGTTCTGCAGGTGCGCCTGATATTGTTACCCCGATAGTGACGCCAGCCTTGCTAAGCCGTGAGGGTTTTTTATATCCGACGCCAGCGACCTCCATTCCCAGAGACCTGCTTGAACCTTTGCCAAAAGGAGCATTTTCGATTGGTGAGATTGGGCAGTATGACAAATACAAGACGACCCATACCACGTTCTCTATCAACTTTGATGACAGCGTTGATAAGACTGCCGAAACGGATGAAGAACGGGAAGCACGATATGCCGCCTTGCAGCAGGAGTGGCGTCAATATCTGTATGACTCAGAGAGGCTACTGAAGAGCGTTGCCGGCGACTGGATTGAAAAACCTGAGCAATATGAACTCGCTGAGCACGGTTATATTGTTAAAACGGCTCAATCTGGCGGTGCCAGTTCCCATATCCTTTCTCTTTATGATCACCTGATTGTTTGCAATAAGGATGTGCCGCTCTTCAATCGCTTCGCCTCGCGAGAGGTTCATGCTGCAGAGTCTTTGCTGGCCCCAGGAGCAAAATTCAGCGACAGGCTTGGACACTCCGGAGATAAGTTTCCGCTGGCAAAGGCTCAGCGCGATGCCTTAAGCCATTTTCTGGATGCAAGACATGGCGATATCCTTGCTGTTAATGGCCCTCCGGGAACCGGAAAAACCACGCTGGTGCTTTCTATCATCGCCACGCAGTGGGCCAGAGCGGCTCTCGAAAAATCTGAGCCTCCGGTTATTATCGCGACTTCAACGAATAACCAGGCTGTAACGAACATTATTGAGGCATTCGGGAAAGACTTTTCGCAAGGTTCAGGTGCGATGGCCGGGCGATGGTTGCCAGAGCTGAAAAGCTTCGGTGCTTATTTTCCCTCAAGCAGTCGTAAAGCTGAGGCAGCCAAAAAATATCAAACTGAAGATTTCTTCAACCAGGTTGAGTCAAAAGAGTATGTAGAGGATGCACTGCTGTTTTATCTGGAAAAGGCTAAGGCAGCCTTTCCTGGAAAAGAGTGTTCATCCCCTGAAAAGGTCATTGAACTCCTGCATGGTCAGTTGGCAGCAAAATCTGAGCAACTGATAAGACTGAACGCAACATGGCAAACGTTAAGCCAGATTCGGGCTGCGCGTGAGCTTATTGCTAATGATATTGAGCAATATCTCGATAATTTAAATAAATTACTTTCCGGACAAGAACAAAAAGTCACTCTACTGAAGAGTGCTAAAACGGAATGGAAAAAATATCGCGCCGGTGAATCACTGATCTATTCATTATTTTCCTGGCTCCCGGCGGTTCGCAATAAGCGACAGTACCAAATACAGCTGTTTCTCGAAGATAAATTAGGCGCGCTGATTGCAGGAAATCAGTGGTCTGATCCTGAAACTATCGAACGTAATATTGATGGGCTGCTCAATTCCGCTGAGCGCGAGCAAACAACATACCGGCAGCAGATTGACTCCGCCCATGAAATCGTTCTTAAAGAACAGCAGGCGGTTCAGGAGTGGCAGAGGCTGGCATTTGATTTAGGGTATGAGGGCGACGAGGAACTGAGCTTCTCACAGGCCGATGAACTGGCTGATACGCAGATTCGCTTCCCTGCATTTTTACTGACGACTCACTACTGGGAAGGTCGTTGGCTGATGGATATGGCCAGCATTGATGATCTGCAGGACGAGAAGAAGAAAAAAGGTGCTAAAGGGGTAACCGCCCGTTGGCAACGTCGAATGAAACTCACGCCATGTGTGGTAATGACATGCTATATGCTGCCCGGTAATATGCAGATAAGTGAGCACAAAGGACAACGTAAATTCGAGAAAAGTTATTTGTATGATTTTGCCGATTTACTCATTGTCGATGAAGCCGGGCAGGTGCTTCCTGAAGTGGCTGCTGCCTCGTTTGCATTAGCTAAGAAGGCATTAGTGATTGGCGATACGGAGCAGATCCCGCCAATATGGAGTATTGCTCCTGCGATTGATGTCGGTAACATGCTGGCGGAAAAAATTCTGTCTGGCAGTACGCAAGAAGAGATTACCGAGAAATATACGGCAATCGCAGACCTTGGTAAAAGTGCCGCATCTGGCAGCGTTATGAAAATA
Source organism: Shigella sonnei (assembly GCF_002950395.1). Lineage (NCBI taxonomy): Bacteria > Pseudomonadati > Pseudomonadota > Gammaproteobacteria > Enterobacterales > Enterobacteriaceae > Shigella > Shigella sonnei. Next base: position 4,612,047 of record NZ_CP026802.1, on the reverse strand, counting down.
GCGCAGTTTGCTTCGCGCTATCAATATGATCCCGAACTGGCTCGTGGTATGTACCTATATGAACACCGCCGGTGCTACGACAATATTATTGGATACTGTAATACGCTCTGCTATCACGGTAAGTTGTTGCCTAAAAGAGGGCGTGAAGAGAGCAATTTAATGCCCGCAATGGGGTATCTCCATATTGATGGTAAAGGAGAGCTGGCAAGTAGTGGAAGTCGATATAATTTGCTTGAGGCTGAAACGATAGCGGTCTGGTTGGCAGAGAACCAGCAAAATATTGAAGCGCATTACGGTAAATCGCTTCATGAAGTTGTCGGTATTGTGACGCCTTTTAGCGCTCAGGTATCCACTATCAAACAGGTGCTGGGCAAACAAGGTATCAGTACAGGCACGAATGAAAAGTCGCTCACAGTGGGCACCGTGCACTCTCTTCAGGGAGCGGAAAGAGCGATTGTGATATTCTCGCCAGTCTATTCAAAACATGAAGACGGCGGGTTTATTGATAGCGATAACAGCATGCTGAATGTTGCAGTCTCCCGTGCGAAGGACAGTTTTCTGGTCTTCGGCGATATGGACCTGTTTGAGGTCCAGCCAGCCTCATCGCCACGGGGATTACTGGCAAAATACCTCTTTGAGTCAGAGAAGAATGCGCTCTCTTTTGATTATAAAGAGCGTAAGGATTTAAAAACCGCCGGGACCAAAATCTACACACTTCATGGTGTGGAGCAACATGATAATTTCCTGAATCAGACATTTGAAAATACCAGTAAACACATCACGATAATTTCTCCATGGCTGACCTGGCAAAGGCTGGAGCAAACCGGTTTTCTTGATTCCATGATTGCGGCGTGTTCACGTGGAATTAACGTCACGATAGTCACTGACAGAAGCTACAACACTGAACATAATGATTTTGAGAAGCGAAAAGAGAAGCAGCAGAACTTTAAAGCGGCGCTGGAGAAACTGAATGCGCTGGGTATTGCTACAAAGCTGGTAAACCGTGTTCATAGCAAAATTGTTATTGGTGATGATGGTTTGCTGTGTGTGGGATCGTTCAACTGGTTTAGTGCGACACGGGAAGCGCGATATGAACGATACGATACATCAATGGTTTATTGCGGTGATAACCTGAAGGGTGAGATTGAGGCTATTTATAATAGTCTTGAGAGGCGTCAGGTTTAGTGAGGTAGCCTGAGTTTAACGGACACTCCTTCCTGAAATAGAATGGCATCAGAAGGAGCTAATAATGAGCAGAAAAACCCAACGTTACTCTAAAGAGTTCAAAGCCGAAGCTGTCAGAACGGTTCTTGAAAATCAACTTTCGATCAGTGAAGGCGCTTCCCGATTATCTCTTCCTGAAGGCACTTTAGGACAATGGGTTACCGCCGCCAGAAAAGGGCTCGGTACTCCTGGTTCCCGCACGGTGGCTGAACTGGAATCTGAAATTCTGCAACTGCGTAAGGCGTTAAATGAAGCTCGCCTTGAGCGAGATATATTAAAAAAAGCAACAGCGTATTTTGCACAGGAGTCGCTGAAAAATACGCGTTAATCGAACAATGGCGACAACAATTTCCCATTGAAGCGATGTGTCAGGTATTTGGTGTATCCAGGAGCGGTTATTACAACTGGGTACAGCATGAACCCTCAGACAGAAAACAAAGTGATGAGCGGCTAAAACTGGAGATTAAGGTGGCACATATCCGCACTCGCGAAACATATGGAACCCGGCGGCTCCAGACGGAGCTGGCAGAGAATGGCATCATCGTTGGTCGTGACCGACTGGCACGTCTTCGTAAGGAGCTAAGGCTACGCTGTAAGCAGAAACGCAAGTTCAGAGCGACTACGAACTCGAACCACAATCTGCCAGTTGCGCCAAATCTGCTGAACCAGACGTTCGCTCCTACAGCACCAAATCAGGTCTGGGTGGCGGACCTGACGTATGTTGCCACACAGGAGGGATGGTTGTACCTCGCTGGCATCAAAGATGTTTATACGTGCGAAATTGTCGGCTACGCCATGGGAGAGCGCATGACAAAAGAGCTGACAGGTAAAGCCCTGTTTATGGCGCTCAGGAGCCAGCGCCCACCTGCCGGGCTAATCCACCACTCTGATCGAGGTTCACAGTACTGCGCATACGATTACCGGGTCATACAGGAGCAGTTTGGTCTGAAAACATCAATGTCGCGTAAAGGTAACTGTTACGACAACGCTCCGATGGAAAGCTTCTGGGGAACGCTGAAAAATGAGAGCCTGAGCCACTATCGTTTTAATAACCGGGATGAAGCCATCTCAGTAATACGGGAATACATTGAGATTTTCTACAATCGTCAGCGTCGTCACTCTCGTCTGGGGAATATCTCCCCGGCAGCCTTCAGGGAAAAATATCATCAGATGGCTGCTTAAAAAAAGAACAAATGGTAGTGTCCGCTATTGCCAGTACACCTCATAGAGCAGGAATGGTGAGTAGCCATCTTACCGATCGTTTTCGAGCGTAAGATGGCTGAATGGAATGGCTATTATTGCACAGTCCTTAATTATAACATTCATACCGACATGATTATCTTCTGTCCGGAAGAATCAGAGGCTCAGAACGCTGAAAAATGAGAGCCTGAGCCACTATCGTTTTAATAACCGGGATGAAGCCATCTCAGTAATACGGGAATACATTGAGATTTTCTACAATCGTCAGCGTCGTCACTCTCGTCTGGGGAATATCTCCCCGGCAGCCTTCAGGGAAAAATATCATCAGATGGCTGCTTAAAAAAAGAACAAATGGTAGTGTCCGCTATTGCCAGTACACCTCAGACTGGTGCCAGGTGAATATTCCAGTGGAAACAGTATTCGTCCCAGAGGAATAACAAAAGTTGGAAACAGCGAACTGAGACGTCTGCTTTACGAAGCCGCTTGGTCTTATCGTACACCTGCAAAAGTTGGAGCATGGCTTATATATTACCGACCGGACTCTGTAACACAATATTCCAAAGATATTGCATGGAAAGCTCAACAACGATTGTGTTCTCGTTACCGAACTCTGACAGCAAAAGGGAAAAAATCACAAGTAGCCATTACGGCGGTGGCTCGTGAGTTAACTGGATTTATGTGGGATATTGCACTTGCTGCCCAATCATCATTCAGTCAGCAGAAGCAAAATTAAACCCTGAAGCAGTCAGACACGGAATGAGTGATCCTCGAAAAAGTTTTCTTCCCGAGACAGACTGCACGAAGCGCTCTTTCTGCTGCATTATTATCTACCTCAGCCAGGCCATCATCACAGAAGTTGCACAACGCAGCCCAGTGCTTCCTGATATACCGGAACGCATCTCCCAGACGACATTTCTTCGATAACGTGTGTTCTTTCTCCTGCATCAGCTTATACAGGGAAGTCAGGAGCGGTCTACTCTGCATTTGCCTGACCGCCAGGCGTTCAGACACCGGTAACCCGCGTATATCGTGCTCTATGGCGTACAGTTCACCGATTAGTTTCAGAGCTTCTTCCGCCGTCGCGCTTTTAGTACTGATATATACATCGTGGATTTTGCGTCGCGCATGAGCCCAGCATCCTGCTTCCGTCCGTCGGCGCGCAGCTCTCCAATCCGGATAATATCACCGACAACGCCGACCGGATCAGTGATGAGTGGAAGGCCTTCGACCGCGCCATCGAAAGTAACCACGGTGTTCCTGAGGCTGCCGCACGCCTGAAAGAACACCTCCGGGACTTCCGTAACACACATGCCGCCGCACAGCTGGGCGTTTCTGCTGTGGCGGCCCTTCCCGGTGATCGCCTCTCTGCCGCACTGATGGTTAAATCACACGGCACCGTCAGTGTCGACGGTAAAGTCTCTGATGCTGACCTCACTTACCTGGAAGAGGTGGCAAACAGCACCGGGCAGGAGGTGGACAAAAGCCGCCTGACATCACAGGCCTTTGCCCGCGCGGCACTGATCACTGATGTGGGTATTGCTCTGGCTACGGAACTGGAAACGGCCGGGCAGAAATGGTCTCTGGGCTTCCCCCCCAAATTCCAGCGCGTCGACCTGTTCAACTACAACGTGCTGGTCAGAAATTATGACAGCAGCGCCTTCAAAGGCGACCGCTACCACAACACGAAAAATGGCATCAACGCCGACATCGGTGCCAGTACGGACCTGGATGACAACTGGACGCTGGGACTGGTCGCACAGAACCTGATCCCCCGTAGTATTGAGACAAAAGAAGTGAACGGTATCACGGAAACCTTCAGGATCCGCCCGCAGGTGACGGCCGGTGTCTCCTGGCACAACGCGATGTTCACCACCGCATTTGATGTGGATCTGACCCCGGCCAGCGGTTTCACCTCCGACAGCAACCGTCAGTTTGCCGCCATTGGCGCAGAATTTAATGCCTGGAAATGGGCACAGCTGCGCGCCGGTTACCGTCAGAATCTGGCCGGTAACGACGGCAGTGCATTCACGGCCGGGGTGGGGATCTCACCGTTTGATGTGGTTCACCTTGATGTTGCAGGCCTGATCGGCACGGACAACACTTACGGTGCGGTCGCACAGTTCCAGTTCACCTTCTGAGTTCCACCTGCAAAACAGCATGCACATTATCGCTGCATGTTGTTTCCATCATCAAAAGTCTGTCGGACATCGACAGACTTAACTCCCCCGGATAATACAGAAAACCTGTAAAGGATTGACCGGAAACAACAAAGATCAAATTTTGATCGCAAAGTTCAAAATACAAACACCAAGTGATCAATATCTGACCAATCAATCACTTGTGCTTATCTTTTTTTTTCATTTTGTTACATCTGTCATACAAATATAACTGACAGTGATTATCATTATACCCTTATCAGTTACGTACCATGACTGATAGTTCCCCGTTGTAATTAAATGCTATCCCATAACCACAACTCAGAAATATCGGAGTTCACGTATGAATAAAATTTATTCACTGAAATATAGTCATATTACAGGTGGATTAGTTGCTGTTTCTGAACTGACCCGGAAAGTTAGTGTCGGTACATCAAGAAAGAAAGTTATCCTCGGTATTATTTTATCCTCAATATATGGAAGTTATGGCGAAACAGCATTTGCAGCAATGCTGGATATAAATAATATATGGACCCGCGATTATCTTGACCTTGCTCAAAACAGAGGAGAGTTCAGACCGGGTGCAACAAATGTTCAATTAATGATGAAAGATGGAAAGATATTTCATTTTCCAGAACTACCTGTACCTGATTTTTCTGCTGTTTCCAACAAAGGTGCAACAACATCAATTGGAGGTGCGTACAGTGTTACTGCGACTCATAACGGTACACAGCATCATGCAATAACAACACAGTCATGGGATCAGACAGCATATAAAGCAAGTAACAGAGTATCATCTGGCGACTTTTCGGTTCATCGTCTGAATAAATTCGTCGTGGAAACAACAGGGGTTACGGAGAGTGCCGACTTCTCACTTTCTCCCGAAGATGCGATGAAAAGATATGGCGTAAACTACAACGGTAAGGAACAAATAATTGGCTTCAGAGCAGGTGCCGGAACAACCTCAACGATATTAAACGGCAAACAATATCTGTTTGGACAAAACTATAATCCCGACTTGTTAAGCGCAAGTCTTTTTAATCTGGACTGGAAAAACAAGAGTTACATTTATACCAACAGAACCCCTTTTAAAAACTCACCAATTTTTGGCGATAGTGGTTCTGGTTCTTATCTATATGATAAAGAACAACAAAAATGGGTTTTCCATGGTGTTACCAGTACAGTTGGTTTTCTCAGTAGTACCAATATAGCCTGGACAAACTACTCGTTATTTAATAATATTCTGGTAAACAATTTAAAAAAGAATTTCACAAACACTATGCAGCTGGATGGTAAAAAACAAGAGTTATCATCGATTATAAAAGATAAGGACCTGTCTGTCTCAGGAGGAGGGGAATTAACGCTCAAGCAGGATACCGATCTTGGCATTGGCGGGCTTATATTCGATAAGAACCAGACATATAAAGTGTACGGAAAAGATAAGTCTTATAAAGGTGCCGGGATAGATATTGATAATAATACCACCGTTGAATGGAATGTTAAGGGCGTTGCCGGAGATAATCTGCATAAAATAGGTAGTGGTACTCTGGATGTAAAAATAGCACAGGGAAATAACCTTAAAATAGGTAATGGGACTGTCATCCTTAGTGCTGAAAAAGCCTTCAATAAAATTTACATGGCCGGAGGTAAAGGTACGGTAAAAATAAATGCCAAAGACGCTTTAAGCGAAAGCGGTAATGGCGAAATCTATTTTACCAGAAATGGCGGAACACTGGATCTAAACGGCTATGACCAGTCATTTCAGAAAATCGCAGCAACAGATGCGGGAACAACCGTAACGAACTCAAACGTGAAGCAATCAACATTATCACTTACTAATACTGATGCATATATGTACCATGGGAATGTATCAGGTAATATAAGCATAAATCATATTATCAATACTACCCAGCAACATAACAATAATGCCAATCTGATCTTTGATGGCTCAGTCGATATCAAAAACGATATCTCTGTCCGGAATGCACAGTTAACATTACAAGGACATGCGACAGAACATGCCATATTTAAAGAAGGCAATAACAACTGTCCAATTCCTTTTTTATGTCAAAAAGACTATTCTGCTGCCATAAAGGACCAGGAAAGCACTGTAAATAAACGTTACAATACGGAATATAAGTCCAACAATCAGATAGCCTCTTTTTCCCAGCCCGACTGGGAAAGTCGTAAATTTAATTTCCGGAAATTAAATTTAGAAAACGCAACCCTGAGTATAGGCCGGGATGCTAATGTAAAAGGACACATAGAGGCTAAAAACTCTCAAATTGTTCTGGGAAATAAAACTGCATACATTGACATGTTCTCAGGAAGAAACATTACTGGCGAAGGTTTTGGATTCAGACAACAGCTTCGCTCCGGGGATTCAGCAGGCGAAAGTAGTTTCAACGGCAGTCTGAGTGCTCAAAACAGCAAAATAACTGTTGGTGATAAATCAACTGTTACTATGACTGGTGCATTATCCTTAATTAATACAGACCTGATTATCAACAAAGGAGCTACTGTTACCGCCCAGGGAAAAATGTATGTAGATAAAGCTATTGAACTGGCCGGAACCCTGACATTAACAGGCACCCCTACAGAAAATAATAAATACAGCCCGGCAATCTATATGTCAGATGGATATAATATGACAGAAGATGGTGCCACGTTAAAGGCTCAAAATTATGCCTGGGTCAATGGTAATATAAAATCAGACAAAAAAGCATCTATTCTGTTTGGTGTTGACCAGTATAAAGAAGATAACCTGGACAAAACCACACACACACCGCTGGCTACAGGTTTGCTGGGTGGCTTTGATACTTCTTATACCGGAGGTATTGATGCTCCTGCTGCCTCAGCCAGCATGTATAACACCTTATGGAGAGTAAACGGACAGTCAGCCCTGCAATCATTAAAAACCCGCGACAGTCTTTTGTTGTTTAGTAACATAGAGAATTCGGGTTTCCATACTGTGACAGTAAACACACTGGATGCCACTAATACTGCTGTGATTATGCGGGCTGATCTGAGCCAGTCTGTAAATCAATCGGATAAACTCATTGTTAAAAATCAGTTAACCGGAAGCAATAACAGTCTGTCGGTCGATATACAGAAAGTGGGAAATAATAACTCAGGATTAAACGTTGACCTGATAACAGCCCCAAAAGGAAGCAATAAAGAGATATTTAAAGCCAGTACTCAGGCCATAGGTTTCAGCAACATATCTCCTGTGATCAGCACGAAAGAGGATCAGGAACATACCACGTGGACCCTGACCGGATATAAGGTGGCTGAAAATACAGCATCTTCCGGTGCAGCAAAATCGTATATGTCCGGTAATTACAAAGCCTTCCTGACAGAAGTCAACAACCTGAATAAACGAATGGGGGATCTGCGTGACACCAATGGCGAGGCCGGTGCATGGGCCCGCATCATGAGCGGAGCAGGTTCAGCTTCTAGTGGATACAGTGACAACTACACCCATGTGCAGATTGGTGTGGATAAAAAACATGAGCTGGATGGACTTGACCTTTTCACTGGTCTGACTATGACGTATACCGACAGTCATGCCAGCAGTAATGCATTCAGTGGCAAGACGAAGTCCGTCGGGGCAGGTCTGTATGCTTCCGCTATATTTGACTCTGGTGCCTATATCGACCTGATTAGTAAGTATGTTCACCATGATAATGAGTACTCGGCGACCTTTGCTGGACTCGGAACAAAAGACTACAGTTCTCATTCCTTGTATGTGGGTGCTGAAGCAGGCTACCGCTATCATGTAACAGAAGACTCCTGGATTGAGCCGCAGGCAGAACTGGTTTATGGGGCCGTATCAGGTAAACGGTTCGACTGGCAGGATCGCGGAATGAGCGTGACCATGAAGGATAAGGACTTTAATCCGCTGATTGGGCGTACCGGTGTTGATGTGGGTAAATCCTTCTCCGGTAAGGACTGGAAAGTCACAGCCCGCGCCGGCCTTGGCTACCAGTTTGACCTGTTTGCCAACGGTGAAACCGTACTGCGTGATGCGTCCGGTGAGAAACGTATCAAAGGTGAAAAAGACGGTCGTATTCTCATGAATGTTGGTCTCAACGCCGAAATTCGCGATAATCTTCGCTTCGGTCTTGAGTTTGAGAAATCGGCATTTGGTAAATACAACGTGGATAACGCGATCAACGCCAACTTCCGTTACTCTTTCTGATAACAGCCCGGGCCGCGTTTGCGGCCCTTCTTCTACCGTAGAGAATATGTATTACCCTGTGACAGACTATATCGCTCTTGCTCTCATTATTAGCTTTCTTTTTCTGACATTATTTATCTGCCTGTTATGCCTTAAACATGAGCGAATAAAAAAAGAAACTATCAGGCAAAAAAATGCACATATTCTGGAGCATGGCTGGAATGCAACTGAGTTCTCATGGTTCCGATACGGACAGTATAACGAAACGGGTATTTACATCTCGATCGAGAAGACCATTATCATTACAATCACCGTTTCTGGTGAGTGCTTTAAAAAAGAATACAGCATTGTCTCCCACATGCTGGTCACTGACACCATAACAGAGGCCACCCTGTACGAAAACGGGCTGTATACGCGCCACATCAGACTCAGTCGCCCAGTATCTGACAGCAAATACCCCTTGCCACCCGGATCTCAGCTCATTAAAAATATGACCTTACGACTGCGCCTGCAGGATCAGCAGGAAGAAACATCCGTGACATTATTTCAGGGAAAAATGAGTACCGACGGAAATAACTATTACATCATCAAAGGTAAAGTAAGCTCAGTACTTCTGTTATTAAAAATGCTGCAGATTAATCACGCCTGATCTCTGTCCCGGTATTTTGAGGTGTACTGAGGTGTACTGGCAATAGCGGACACTACCATTTGTTCTTTTTTTAAGCAGCCATCTGATGATATTTTTCCCTGAAGGCTGCCGGGGAGATATTCCCCAGACGAGAGTGACGACGCTGACGATTGTAGAAAATCTCAATGTATTCCCGTATTACTGAGATGGCTTCATCCCGGTTATTAAAACGATAGTGGCTCAGGCTCTCATTTTTCGGTGATGCTGCCAACTTACTGATTTAGTGTATGATGGTGTTTTTGAGGTGCTCCAGTGGCTTCTGTTTCTATCAGCTGTCCCTCCTGTTCAGCTACTGACGGGGTGGTGCGTAACGGCAAAAGCACTGCCGGACATCAGCGCTATCTCTGCTCTCACTGCCGTAAAACATGGCAACTGCAGTTCACTTACACCGCTTCTCAACCCGGTACGCACCAGAAAATCATTGATATGGCCATGAATGGCGTTGGATGCCGGGCAACTGCACGCATTATGGGCGTTGGCCTCAACACGATTTTACGTCACTTAAAAAACTCAGGCCGCAGTCGGTAACCTCGCGCATACAGCCGGGCAGTGACGTCATCGTCTGCGCGGAAATGGACGAACAGTGGGGCTATGTCGGGGCTAAATCGCGCCAGCGCTGGCTGTTTTACGCGTATGACAGTCTCCGGAAGACGGTTGTTGCGCACGTATTCGGTGAACGCACTATGGCGACGCTGGGGCGTCTTATGAGCCTGCTGTCACCCTTTGACGTGGTGATATGGATGACGGATGGCTGGCCGCTGTATGAATCCCGCCTGAAGGGAAAGCTGCACGTAATCAGCAAGCGATATACGCAGCGAATTGAGCGGCATAACCTGAATCTGAGGCAGCACCTGGCACGGCTGGGACGGAAGTCGCTGTCGTTCTCAAAATCGGTGGAGCTGCATGACAAAGTCATCGGGCATTATCTGAACATAAAACACTATCAATAAGTTGGAGTCATTACCCATTTTTCAGCGTTCCCCAGAAGCTTTCCATCGGAGCGTTGTCGTAACAGTTACCTTTACGCGACATTGATGTTTTCAGACCAGACTGCTCCTGTATGACCCGGTAATCGTATGCGCAGTACTGTGAACCTCGATCAGAGTGGTGGATTAGCCCGGCAGGTGGGCGCTGGCTCCTGAGCGCCATAAACAGGGCTTTACCTGTCAGCTCTTTTGTCATGCGCTCTCCCATGGCGTAGCCGACAATTTCGCACGTATAAACATCTTTGATGCCAGCGAGGTACAACCATCCCTCCTGTGTGGCAACATACGTCAGGTCCGCCACCCAGACCTGATTTGGTGCTGTAGGAGCGAACGTCTGGTTCAGCAGATTTGGCGCAACTGGCAGATTGTGGTTCGAGTTCGTAGTCGCTCTGAACTTGCGTTTCTGCTTACAGCGTAGCCTTAGCTCCTTACGAAGACGTGCCAGTCGGTCACGACCAACGATGATGCCATTCTCTGCCAGCTCCGTCTGGAGCCGCCGGGTTCCATATGTTTCGCGAGTGCGGATATGTGCCACCTTAATCTCCAGTTTTAGCCGCTCATCACTTTGTTTTCTGTCTGAGGGTTCATGCTGTACCCAGTTGTAATAACCGCTCCTGGATACACCAAATACCTGACACATCGCTTCAATGGGAAATTGTTGTCGCCATTGTTCGATTAACGCGTATTTTTCAGCGACTCCTGTGCAAAATACGCTGTTGCTTTTTTTTAATATATCTCGCTCAAGGCGAGCTTCATTTAACGCCTTACGCAGTTGCAGAATTTCAGATTCCAGTTCAGCCACCGTGCGGGAACCAGGAGTACCGAGCCCTTTTCTGGCGGCGGTAACCCATTGTCCTAAAGTGCCTTCAGGAAGAGATAATCGGGAAGCGCCTTCACTGATCGAAAGTTGATTTTCAAGAACCGTTCTGACAGCTTCAGCTTTGAACTCTTTAGAGTAACGTTGGGTTTTTCTGCTCATTATTAGCTCCTTCTGATGCCATTCTATTTCAGGAAGGAGTGTCCGTTAAACTCAGGCTACCTCACAGTTTAGTGTCAGTGCCCCGGGCCATCATTCATGGAAACGAGACTTTGATCCGGACAGCCCCGAGATAAAATTCAGTGATCGCAGGGAAGCCCTTAAACTGATGACGCAAATCGAATCGACCGTGACCAGCCTGCACCGTGAGGCTGAAGCACAGTTCCGGCCTGAACTGGAAAAAATCGTCAGGGGTATCGAAACAGGTTTTCGTGGTACGGCCCTGTATGCCACAGAAAATATTGCCGGACGTATCAATGCCCGCCTGGAGGACGAGGGCTTCACTGTAAAAATCACTTTCCCGGCAGTCAGCCAGTTACAGACCAGGATCGCGGTAAAAACAAATCTGAGTGCGCTTATGGAGGAAAGAACTGAGACAGTCACCCGTCGCCGTCGGCAGAGTGGTTTCTGGGGAAAGATTTGTGGAGCGTTTGGCACCAGTGACTGGGGCTGGGAAAACTATAAGGAGAATGTGAGCCGCAGTGTGATCAATATCAACTCGGTCAGGAAGGAAGTGATGTCACTGACCCGGGCATATTTCGGGGAGTTGCAGGCATCCATTGAGCAGAATATTAACCAGCCCGTCCGCCAGGAGATCGATGATTTTTTCTGTACATTCAGGGAAAAAGTCGAACAGCTACGTAACACACTCATTCAGAGCTCTGAAGATCATAAACGCGATCAGCAGGCACAGGAGCAGCTTACGGAGCGCCTTCAGGCATTAAATGAAAGGGTTCCCGAGCTGATTACTGACAGTAAGGCGTTAAGGGAAGAACTGGAGACACTGCTGTGACCTCACCATTTATTCAACAAATTGCTGATAACCGGGTATGTCAGGTACTCAGTTGCCTTCCTGAAAAATTTGTGGTTGATTTTGCAAACGGTATTGATGTTGCACAGGAGCATAACCGCACGGCCGGGGGGCGCACGTTTTTCCGGCGTTTAAAAGAAGGTCTGACTGGCAAAGGCGCTGTACGCCAGAATGCCATCAATGCTTCGCTTGCACAGGGCGTTGAGGCGTCCCTGCGCTGGCTGACGGAGCTGACAACGTCGCTTGCCACCACAAATTACGCGATTACCCGGGTAAACGACAGGGTCAGTTCACTGGTCAGTGATACTGCCAGGCTGGCGCATTATTCGGCAGACACGCGGGAGCAGTTACTCACCCTGGCAGAACAGGTTCATCAGAAACTGAATCATCTTGAAGAAAAACTCCACCGTGTTGACCAGGTTCAGCGGGCACAGTTACATCTTGAGCAGATATTCTCATGGTGGAGCGCCGGGCGATACGCGTCATTTTCCCCTGCCGGACGTTGTTATGTGGCGCTTGAAGAGCTTCGCTGGGGCGCGTTTGGTGATGTGATACGTCAGGGTGAAACAGGCCAGGTTAACCAGTTACTGGATATCCTCAGACATAAAGCATTAACGCAAATGGCACAGGAGAATGGCGGTAGCGCAACAGTACGTCTGAACACACTGGACTGGCTTGGTGGTCAGAGCCGGGAACAGGCTGATAACGAATGGCATGAAGCGGTTAACTGGCTGGGGGACTGGTGCAGTGAAGAGCGGCATCCTGTGATCTGGTCAACCACACAGGCTGCAGAACACTTACCGGTTCGTATGCCCCGTCTCTGCTCTGCAGAACGCCTCTCTGAAAGTATGGTTGATGAAATATTTCAGAAGGGGGAGGCATGAGTACAGAAATGAAAACGGGGCTGGTGCTGTCCGGCGGCGGGGCGGTGGGCGCTTATCAGGCGGGAGTGGTTAAGGCACTGGCAGAGTGCGGCGCACAGATCAGTATGGTCTCAGGAGCCAGTATCGGGGCTCTCAATGGTGCCATTATCACGGCCTCTCCCGATCTGTCAGAAGCCGCCTTACGCCTGGAGGCGCTCTGGGATCATCTGGGGAATAATCAGGTTCTGTCGGTAAACAGATCGGTTTACTTTTCATTGCTGAAAAAACTGGTTCAGGCCATGAACCTCTGCCAGATCCCCGGACGTGCGGGCGCACTGCTTACGACGCTTTTTCGCCATATATCGACAATCAACGGGTTCGACAATCCGATGATTCAGCCGCTGTTGTCAGATGAGCCCCTGACAGCGCTGATGGATCATTATCTTGATACAGATGCTCTGGCCGACGGGCTACCGCTGTACGTGTCGCTGTACCCCACAGAAGGAGGCATGCAGGATATTATTGACTGCATTCGTGCTGAACTGGGTGCCGGAACCACGAAAAACGCTGTTTTTCAGCATATCCAGAGTCTGCCCCGCGGGCAGCAGAAAGAAGCCTTACTGGCGTCAGCCGCGCTGCCTCTGCTGTTCCGTCCCCGCGAGGTTCAGGGAACAATGTACGGTGATGGTGGGATGGGCGGATGGCGAAACAGGCAGGGGAATACTCCCGTGACGCCACTGGTGGATGCCGGATGCAATATGGTGATTGTGACGCATCTGAGTGACGGTTCTTTATGGGATCGTCGGGCTTATCCGGACACCACAATCCTTGAAATCCGTCCCCGGAAAAGGTTGAAACAAATCGGGGACGAAGGCAAAAGTGGCGGTCTGCTCAGTTTTACATCGGCACATACCGACGCCTGGCGTCAGCAGGGCTACGAGGACACGATGCTGACGATGGAGCATATCCGGAAACCGCTGGCAGCACGTCAGGCACTGACCCGGTCAGAGACGGTATTGCAGAAAAGCCTGGAGATAACTGAAGGTGCAGATTCGGCACTGAGAAACGCGATGGCCCGGATTAAATAAAGACGCTCCGGAGAAACGCCACCGCCACTGTGGTGGTGTTTTTCCTGTCTGGTATTATTGAAAATATTTTCAGATATATATTACCTGGATGATGGTTAAGATTAATTTATTTAATTTTGGGGAGAAAACTCATGAAACTGTTAAACATTCTTTTAGCTGTTGTTTTAACTGTAAGTGCAACCGTAGCACAAACAGAATCGGCATTGTAGACGCGTAACAGTATTGCTGGCACTGATATGTTCAGTATCGGTAATGTTTCTATTAACTGCACGATTAATCCAGAAGACAACAATTTGCTACCACACTATGTGTGGATTTACGGTCATACCTCCACCCAGCTAAATCAGTACGATTCTGATATTATTTTTATCATCAACGATAAAAAGTATCCGGCCCCATCTGTCGACGGAACACGAATGAATAAGAATGCATGGGTATACTTTATCGATGCTATCAGTGAAGCCACGCAATTCGACGTTTTAGTAAACGGTAAGAAAGTCGACAGCTATACCGCAAATATCAAAAATGTGAAAAAGACTTTGGGTAACAAATTCTACGACAGCTGCTGGAACACCTGGTTCCAGGAATAATTGATAACGTGGTGTAAAACACCTCAGTTTAATTTAATACAATGAGTGAAAATGAATATTATAAAAATATTTTTTGTTTCAGATGTCATATATTTTATTAACTGAATGATTAACAGGAGAATCAGATGAACTGGCATTATGAAAAAAATGGTGTACGTTATGATAACGTAACAGAGGAAGATATTATCGAACGTATCCGGCGTGGTGAACTGAATGCATCAACACTGGTGTGGCAACAGGGCATGCTGGAATGGCAGCCAGTTTCAGCCACATCACTGGCGGAAATACTGAAACAAAGTGAAGTTCCCCCAGCCCTTCCGGGTCACCGCATTCCCGGAGGCGTTGTCTGGACGCTGGCATTTGCCCCTTTGATTGGGTACATACTTGAGATGTGGACTGCAGGGCTGAACGGTATGTCATTTGAACGGGCTTATGATGCAGTCAGCGAAGGCCAGTACTGGTTTATCTCTCTGATTCTGAATATTGCTCTGGGATATCTGGATGAACGAAAACTCCGTAAATCTGGTGTTGATACTGCAACATTTGGCTGGCTGGCATGGTTGATCCCGGTTTATCTGTGGCGTCGGGCAAAAATCCTCGGACAAAAACCTGCGTATTTCTGGGTCTGGTTGGTTATGCTGATACTGGTGTTATTTACGGTCTGATATTCTTTATCGCAGAGTTTACTAAATAATCAGGTTATTAGTGTTCTTAACAGGTAAGGTGATGCTGCCAACTTACTGATTTAGTGTATGATGGTGTTTTTGAGGTGCTCCAGTGGCTTCTGTTTCTATCAGCTGTCCCTCCTGTTCAGCTACTGACGGGGTGGTGCGTAACGGCAAAAGCACTGCCGGACATCAGCGCTATCTCTGCTCTCACTGCCGTAAAACATGGCAACTGCAGTTCACTTACACCGCTTCTCAACCCGGTACGCACCAGAAAATCATTGATATGGCCATGAATGGCGTTGGATGCCGGGCAACTGCACGCATTATGGGCGTTGGCCTCAACACGATTTTACGTCACTTAAAAAACTCAGGCCGCAGTCGGTAACCTCGCGCATACAGCCGGGCAGTGACGTCATCGTCTGCGCGGAAATGGACGAACAGTGGGGCTATGTCGGGGCTAAATCGCGCCAGCGCTGGCTGTTTTACGCGTATGACAGTCTCCGGAAGACGGTTGTTGCGCACGTATTCGGTGAACGCACTATGGCGACGCTGGGGCGTCTTATGAGCCTGCTGTCACCCTTTGACGTGGTGATATGGATGACGGATGGCTGGCCGCTGTATGAATCCCGCCTGAAGGGAAAGCTGCACGTAATCAGCAAGCGATATACGCAGCGAATTAAGCGGCATAACCTGAATCTGAGGCAGCACCTGGCACGGCTGGGACGGAAGTCGCTGTCGTTCTCAAAATCGGTGGAGCTGCATGACAAAGTCATCGGGCATTATCTGAACATAAAACACTATCAATAAGTTGGAGTCATTACCCCGGCTGCGTTATAAAGCAAGGAATGACGCTGAAAAAATGCCTTTAAAGTTGGAATTAACGAGAGCACCACATCCAGACATTGCCCACCGAAGTAAGCAAACGCTGCTCCCAGCACACCAAACAGATGACAGAACATGAACAGCAATACGATGTAGCCGATTGAGGCGATGGTTTGCGCCACGAGAAAAGCGCGCTGTTTTCCCGCCATCAATAGCAATGACTCCTGCGGGAAACCCAGCATCGAAATCACAATTGCGCCCAGCATCACCTGAATCAGGTCATACGCTTCGAGATACTTAACGCCAAACACCAGCGAAATGAGCGGCTTGCCGGCGATCAACACCGCGAGCGCCACCAGAATACCGATTCCGCCCGCCAGTAAACCGGACTTCACACCTAACAACCACGGTCTGGTGGTGCGCGGATCTAAACGCATCACCTCTGGGTAAAAACTTTTACCCAGCAAACCCGCTGGCGTTCCGGCGGCGTCGAAGAATGTCATGGCGATTTTAAATAACCCGGCGGCAGCGGGTCCTAACACGATCCCCACCAGCACTGTGCTGCACGAGTTACGCGCCGACCAGATGGAGTGGGCAATGTTGGTTGACCAGACAAAACTCCACGCGCCTTTGATGTGTCGGGCAGACTCAAACAGATTCAATTTGAAGGCATTATGGATATTTCTGCGGCGTAATTCGCGCGCTGCAAACCACCAGTACATGGTGCCGCCAACCAGATTCGACACGTACCAGGCAATAACAAAACCCGCAAAACCAAAGTCAAAATACCAGGCTACGACGCTCCCCGCTGCGCGCAGAAAAGGTTTCGTCGCCTGCTGTACAGCAATTAAATCGAAGCGATCTACCGCACGCAGAATGCCGGTCGGCGTGGAGGAAGCCATTGAAGGAATGAGCGTGCAATACAGCGCCGCCAGCCAAAAGCTTTGGTCATCCAGACCTAATGAATGGGAAAGGAATGGCAGTAAGGCAATGCCGCCGACAATCGCCACCGCGCCGCTGACGATATCCAGCGAGAAGGAAAATGAGACGACATTGCGAAATTGCTGCGGATTATTGTTGGTCAAGGCTGGCGTTCCGTACTGAACCACCAGCTGCCATGTCTGAAACTTAATAAAATCGCTGATCGACTTGGCGTACGATTGCACAATCACCAGTACGCCAAACATGGCGGGCGTCATCCCTTTACCGGCACACGAGAGCGCCAACAGCCCCAGCAAGGCGCTCACGACATTACTGGAGCCTAACCAGGCGCTATTGCGAATAATGGTGCGAAACGCGCCATCTGCAAACCAATGTTTGATGTTAAAACCCGCCAATTCAGCCTGACCTTATCGTTGATAGTAAAAAGTATCCCGCCAGCCTTAAGTTAAACTTCGGCGGTCAGAAACGATGGCAACCAGAGAAACCGCCTTCTGTGCCTGTTCCAGCACTTCGCTGTAGGGCGCTCTGGAATCAATCTCAAGAATTTTTGTGCCGTTATAGCCAATCTTCGACATGACACCGATTTTGTCCTGCAGCTCGGCATAGTCATGGTCAGGCTTGCGGGAGATGGCAGTCTCAATATCAATGCCCAGGCGAATAATTAATTCCGGGCGATATTGCGCCATTTGTTGGTATAAACGCCGTTCGCGCTGCGCCAGAAACATGCTGATTTTCCCGGTCGCACGTTCGACGCCAATCCCCGGTCCGTCGTAATAAAAGCCCGAAATTTCAGCCTGCGGGAAGCGATCGCTGACCACCAGAACGCCACTTTGCGCCAGTCGCTGAACCTTGCGTAGATTCGCCATTCTTCGCAGCGAGAAGCAGTACATAATCACCGCCGCCCATAGCGCCGGAGATTTGGTTTTCATGCTTTGGGTTTTCGAGGATTTGGCCGCCAGTCGCCGTTCCAGCCAGACGCCAACCAACGGTAATCGTTTGATTTTGTCGCCGTCTTCGCCCGAGAGCAGCCCCAGATAGCGCCGCTCGGTTTGCCAGTGCTGTTGCAATGATTTCACCAGATCGGTGGTCAGCGTGGATTTACCGGTGCCATCGCACCCGACCACCGCAATTAGCCCCGGAATGTAGCTGGGCTGCGGCGCGGTTGTACTATTAACAGTTTGTGTTTGTAGTGCATCCATTCGTTAAATCATCCCCTATCCATTTTGGTGATCAGGAAAGCGCGGCGTGAATTGCACGTAGTGACGCTTGCAGGATTTCATCGGCTGGTTGCCGACCATCCAGTTCAAGGATCCTGGCGCCGTTGAAAGTCAGTTGCGGCGTAACGGCGATTTTTTCCTGTAACGCTGCCAGTTGGTGGTCAGGTTTACGCGCAAACGCGGTTTGTTCATCAATGCCAAGACGAATCAACAATACGGGCAAATAAGATGCCATCCATTGGTACAGCTTCAGCTCGCGCTGCCTTAACATTTTTATCCAACCGTTACCGCCCGTGGTTTTTGCCAATTGCGGGCCATCAAAGCGAAAACCCGGCACTTCAACCTGCGGGTAGCGGTCGGTGATGAGCAGAAAGCCTTGCTGGCTTTTACACAACATTTTGCGAAACTTGTACGCCCGCCAGCAGGAAAGCAGATAGATAACCAGAGCAGTAATATTGCCAGGCGGTGTTGAGGGTTTTTCGTGCACATGTGCCGCTTTACTTCGCAGATAACGCCCAAAAGGTGCGCCAATAACAGGGAGCTGTGAAATCCATTCGCCAATTAGCCCGGACGATTGCCCGAGATAAATGTGTTCTGTTGGCATTCTTGCTGCCAGTTCATTTACCAGGCTTGCCGTGAGGGTCGATTTACCTGAACCATCACATCCTACAATGGCAATAACACGCACTGGCGTGGAATTAATTATTGACATATTACGTTGATTCACGAAAAACCCGGCAGTAAATAATGTATTGAATATTACGTGGTCCGTGCTCAGAATATCCGTTCAACCTTATTGTGACAATGGTTAATTGTGACATTGACCTGAATTACGCTTTCATAAAAACATATTAACCAAATAAATATTTTTAATGGATATTTAAATTAAAGGATATATTCATGCAGTCAATAACACCTCCATTAATTGCCGTTATTGGTAGCGATGGTTCAGGCAAGTCAACGGTGTGTGAACATCTTATTACCGTTGTCGAAAAATATGGTGCTGCCGAAAGAGTTCATTTAGGAAAACAGGCCGGAAATGTCGGTCGTGCAGTGACAAAATTACCGTTGATGGGAAAATCCTTACATAAAACAATTGAACGAAATCAGGTGAAAACAGCAAAAAAATTGCCTAGACCAGTTCCGGCGCTGGTAATTACAGCGTTTGTCGCCCGTCGCTTACTGCGCTTTCGTCATATGCTTGCCTGTCGTCGTCGCGGGTTAATTGTTCTAACCGACCGTTATCCTCAGGACCAAATTCCTGGCGCTTACGATGGTACGGTGTTCCCACCTAACGTTGAAGGTGGTCGTTTTGTCTCATGGCTGGCAAGCCAGGAACGTAAAGCGTTTCACTGGATGGCGAGCCATAAGCCTGATCTGGTCATCAAACTCAATGTTGACCTTGAAGTTGCCTGTGCACGTAAACCCGACCATAAACGGGAATCGCTGGCGAGGAAGATTGCCATAACGCCACAGTTAACCTTTGGTGGTGCACAACTGGTTGATATCGATGCCAATCAGCCACTGGAACAGGTGTTGGTTGATGCAGAAAAAGCGATTACGGATTTTATGACCGCGCGTGGTTATCACTAGTCAAAAATGGAAATGCCCGATCGCCAGGACCGGGCATTTTCAGGAAGGTTAAATCAACTGCAATGCTATCCAGTACAGCCCACCAGAAAGAAAAATTGCCGCCGGTAAAGTAAACACCCACGCCATCAGGATGCTGGTTACCGTTTTACGCTGTAACCCACCGCCGTCCACCACCATCGTCCCTGCTACCGCAGACGAGAGGACGTGTGTTGTGGAGACAGGCATCCCAATATAACTGGCAAGGCCGATAGACACTGCCGCCGTCATTTGTGCCGCCATGCCTTGCGCATACGTCATGCCGCGCTTACCAATCTTCTCACCGATGGTCATCGCTACACGACGCCAGCCAATCATGGTGCCAATGCCGAGCGCCAGTGCTACCGCCATGATGATCCACACAGGAGCGTACTCAATGGTGCTTAACATATCGCTGCGCAGTTTTTTCAGCAGGTTCTGGTCTTCTTTACTGACGCCTGGCAGTTTCGCCAGCTTCGCGGAGGTATCAGAGATGCACAGCATAATGCGGCGCAGCTGGCTGCGCTGACTCACGCTTAACGGCTCGTAACTTTCCATATTGCCTGGCAGCATCGTTTTAACGCGCGCAATCGCATCAAAGGTATTTGCCGGATGACAGTGAAACTCTGTTACTTGCGTGCCATCAGTCGATGCTGCAGGCAATGGAGGTTCCATCGCAATCAACTTCTGCGGCAGTTCAGGATGCTGTTGCAGGTAGTGTTCGAAGTTGGTGACGGCATCGCGGGTACGGGTAATTTCATAGCCGGACGCGTTCATATTGACGACGAAGCCAGCAGGGGCAATCCCCACCAGTACCAGCATCACCAGGCCGATCCCTTTTTGTCCGTCGTTCGCGCCGTGCGAAAACGCCACGCCCGCAGCGGAAACAATCAGCGCAATACGCGTCCAGAATGGCGGTTTACGTTTGCCTTTTTTCTTTTTGCGATCTTCCGGAATGCGGTGAATACGGTCACGCTTTTTCGTCCCGCTCCAGTAGCGTCGCAGCAGGAATATCAGGCCTCCCGCAATGACCAGGCCGACGATAGGGGAAACAATCAGCGAGGAGAAAATTTTGGTCACTTCACGCAGGTTTAACGCATCCATCACCGATGATCCGGTTAACAGCGCGTTGGTTAAACCGATGCCGATAATCGCACCAATCAAGGTGTGCGAACTGGAGGCCGGTAAACCGAAGAACCACGTTCCCAGGTTCCAGATAATCGCCGCCAGCAGCATGGAAAAGACCATCGCCAGGCCGTGGGTTGACCCCATATTCAGCAACAAATCGGTTGGCAACATATGGACAATGGCATAGGCAACGCTAAGTCCGCCCAATAACACGCCAAAAAAGTTAAAAAATGCCGCCATCACCACAGCAAGTTGTGGTTGCATGGCACGAGTATAAATAACGGTTGCCACCGCATTCGCCGTGTCATGAAAACCATTGATTGCTTCGTAGAACAACACAAATGCCAGAGCAAGCAATAACAAAAGCCCTGTGTATATATCAAGGCCAACAAATAAATTTAGCATATATTAGATTACGCCATTTTGAATTTACGAACGGACGCATTATCAGTGACTTTAACGGCATGGGCAAAGTGAAATATCATTTTTTAACGATAAAAAGAGTGTTATTTCTTGTGTATCAGACAATAAGCATTCATTCAAAACCTTTAGAAATAATCAAAACACAGGTATTCCACTGGTTAATATATTCACATATGAAATAAATATTAGAACATATAAATATTGAATATTTTGATTAATCCCCGTACTGATTATTCTTCATAATCAGTACGGGGTTGCTACAACATGTATTACTTTTTCACCACAATTAACGGTTCAATATCACTCTCTTTTTTGATGACCAGTGATTCATCACCGCGCAAACACGTCCCACCGTAGTTGCCGCCCACGGTGAAGGTACATACCTGAATGTATTTACCGTCCACTTTCGGCAAACACCACAGTTGCTGATAGATGTTTTTCTGCTCGGCAAATTTACCGCTGGTTTTGTCCAGCACCTCTTCATGATGGCTGACCAGGTCGATATTGCTACCACAGCGACCGGCAATCGGTTTCACTGCGTAACCTGTTTTCACCAATTCATCATTAACAGTGAAATCGGTATCCAGCAGGTAACGATGGTGCGGGAACAGCGACCAGAGGATCGGCAGAATCGCTTTGTTGCCGGGGATCACCGTCCACAGCGGCTCAAAGACTAGCACTTCCGGGCGCAGCAATACGTCGATAAGACGCACTTCGTTTTGCGGATGACCGGTACGGATTGGCACCGCAGCAAACTCACGGTCGCTAACTTCACGAATCTGATCAAACGCGGTTTCCCACGCCCAGGTTTTCCACACGCAGTTAACCAGTCGCCCTTCCCCATCAATCAGTTGCCCGGCAGCATCCCAGCCCAGTTCATCCAATCCACGCAAGATACGCGTTTCAAAGCCCGCCTGGTGCAGCGCCTGCTCCATAAACTGCGCGTGATAGTTTTCCTCGATATCTTTGTCCTGCATGATATGGACAAACGGACGTGCACGACTGTGTTTCCAGGCACCAGCCAATTCGTTAATCAGCCCTTCCGCCGGATTGAAGCCGTTGCCTTTATAGCCCTGCTCCGCCCAACGTTCGAGGATCAAGCCCGCTTCGGTATGACAGGAGGCGGAGTCGGCGTTGTACTCGTAAACCTTCAGGCCACGCTCATCCATGCAGAAATCCATACGACCAGTGATCATATGGTGACGGCGACGCTGCCAGGAGAGACGCAAACGTGGCCAGAGGATTTTCGGGATGTCGAACAGCGCCAGCAGGTTGTCATCTTTCAGCACCTTGTCGGTTGCGTGAAGATACATCAGGTGCAGCTCGTTGGTGGCTTTAATTAGCTCCTGCTCGGCACTCTCGGTAATGGTGTAGTAATGATAAGGATCCTGATTGATCACCTGACCGTTGGCCTGCACATAGGCGTTTTGCAGCGGATCTTTTTCATCCAGCCATTTACCGTCAAACTGGCCTTTGTTTTCCAGGCGCGCTCCGCTGATTTTCAGCAGCTCGCCTGCAATTTCCGGCTGCGGTAAGCTGTATTCAGTATCTTCCGTCTGGATCATCCAGCCCAGAATGGTGGTGTCATCAAAAGTGTCTTTCAGGGTATAGCAGCCGTTTTCGACCACCATCTCCAGCTCACGCGTCCACTGTTGCCCTTGCGGCAACGGGGAATGAATCACGTTCTGTTCCGCAATACGGACTTTGTTGCCATGCAATTGGGTAATGATGGCGACATGGCCAGTGTCTTTAAATTCACCGCCTTTATCCCAGATAAGAAGCGCACCCGCGACCGGCGCACGCGGCGAGCCGTTAGGAAATGCCTGCAATGGCAGGATGTTGTCATTAACCACTTCTCGCAGGAAGCGCAGCGAGAAAATCTCCCACGCCATACCCACGTCAGTAAAGACCACACCGTAATTCAGAAAGAGAAAACGGCGAGCAAATTCAACGCATTGCCACTTGTGGCCCATATATTCGTCGTCGATATAGCTACGGAATACGGCGTCATCTTCGTATTCCTGCGGATCGAGAGAACTGTAATCTGAAGAGTAGATTGCTACCCCACCTGGGGCGTAGCCCAATAATGTCCCGAACGGGGCATCCTGGCTGGTCGTTCCTTTGCTCATCACTTTACCTTTAACAATACAACCTAAGCAGTTGGCGTAATTGTTGTGCTCTGATTACCTGCTCAGCGACATTAACCGGACAGAGGTCAGACTAATCATACACCTCATCGCAGCGGCTGGCGCAAAGGGTTAAAAAATTCACATTCTGTACAGCAAGTGACCTGCTACACTGCTTCAACACTACCACTCAGAAGGCAACTCACTATGACAGACAATACTTATCAGCCCGCGAAAGTCTGGACGTGGGATAAATCCGCTGGCGGCGCGTTCGCCAATATCAATCGCCCGGTTTCTGGTCCGACGCATGAAAAAACGCTGCCCGTTGGCAAACACCCATTGCAACTTTATTCGCTGGGAACGCCGAACGGTCAGAAAGTAACGATTATGCTTGAGGAGCTGCTGGCGCTGGGCGTTACTGGTGCAGAGTACGACGCCTGGCTGATTCGTATTGGCGATGGCGATCAATTCTCCAGCGGCTTTGTCGAAGTGAACCCAAACTCGAAGATCCCGGCGCTGCGCGATCATACGCATAATCCGCCGATCCGCGTGTTTGAATCTGGTTCGATCCTGCTTTATCTGGCGGAGAAATTTGGCTACTTCCTGCCGCAGGATTTGGCAAAGCGTACTGAAACGATGAACTGGCTGTTCTGGTTACAGGGCGCGGCACCGTTCCTCGGCGGTGGTTTTGGTCACTTTTACCATTACGCGCCGATGAAAATTGAGTACGCCATCAACCGCTTTACCATGGAAGCCAAACGTCTGCTCGACGTGCTGGATAAGCAACTGGCGCAGCATAAGTTTGTTGCGGGCGATGAGTACACCATTGCGGATATGGCGATTTGGCCGTGGTTTGGCAATGTGGTGTTAGGCGGCGTGTATGATGCCGCAGAGTTTCTTGATGCGGGCAGTTATAAGCATGTACAACGCTGGGCGAAAGAAGTAGGCGAACGTCCGGCGGTGAAACGTGGGCGTATTGTTAACCGCACCAACGGACCGCTGAATGAGCAGTTGCATGAGCGCCATGACGCCAGTGATTTCGAGACGAATACGGAAGATAAGCGTCAGGGGTAAGGGTTGGTGTTCGTCGCAGCAAGCCATCCAGGCCGGATAAGGCGTTCACGCCGCATCCGGCAATCGTGCACAATGCCTGATGCGACGCTGCCGCGTCTTATCAGGCCTACGAAAGCTAATCATCACGCGCTGGTAATGTCGTAATCCATTTGGCGCAGTGCGTCTAATGTGGCTTTGGCTTCATCTTCGTCGATGATGCTCATGGCAAATCCGACGTGTACCAGCACCCACTGGCCCAGTAGATCGGCAGGGTTACCTTCACAAATCAGGGCGATATTCACGTCGCGCTTGATACCACATACTTCAACCTGCGCAAGCTGGTGAATATCTTCACCGACAGCCAGCACCTGGCCTGGAACGCCAATACACATTATTAACTCCGGTTATTCAACTTCAATACTTTTGACGATCAGCGAATCGCCGGTATCGACACGCAACCGCTCGCCGTGACAGAGCGGACACTGCGCATCGTGCTGATGAATCTCCACCACCTGGCTGCAATCCCAGCACCAAGCCTGGGCGGGTTTATAGACGATATGTAAATCGCACCCTTGCGCCACCGTTCCGTGGCAGACAATTTCAAAACTAAAACGGACGGCGCTCTCCTCAACGCAGGAGAGCGCGCCAATTTCCAGCCACACGGCGGTGACGCGCTTAACATCGTGCTGCTCCGCCTGCCGTTGGATAATTTCAACGGCGCTCTGGCAAAGAGACAACTCATGCATTTTCGCCACTCCTGCGACCAAACAGCAGGGCGCGACGCCCTGCGTGTGGTACATCCGGATTCGTGACTGGCAGCGAAAGGATCATTCGTGCGCAGTCATCCGTCAGGCGTTGGCCCTCTTCAATCGACATGCTGTGCGAAAGCGGCGACATCAGCGAACAGGAGAGATATTGCGAAACACCGTCCAGTTCGCCAACGGTAAAGGTCATAGTGCCATACGGCAGTTGCAGACCAATTTTTTCACTCACTTTGCGCAGCGGCCAGAGTTGATCCGGGCCGGGGAAGATAACTGCACTCAGCATCCACGGGGTGATCACACACCCCGTCCACTGACCTTCGAACAGCGTAAAATCAGAAACATACACCGGCATTGAAGGATGCAGAAAAGAGAGATCGTGCATCGAACGCCGGGCAATTTCTTCAAACGCTGCCTGTACTTGCGCCTTCGGGGAGGTCTGGAAACCTGCTATCTCTTCAGTCATGAATCGCCTCCCGTGGGATGGCTTCCACGCCTGATTCGCGCAGCGCAGCCAGAACCTGCTCAAGCGCAGGTTCAATCATTGCTTCAACCGTCGGCGTTAAGCCGATGTGTGGCTCCAGCGATTCCGGGATCACGCCGACCAGGGTCAGCTTTTTCGGAAACTCACCGGTGAAGCGCAGGGCCGACAATACGTCGGCCAGGCCAAGCTGATGCGGAGAGATTTTGTTGGTAAACAACGCCGGAACTTCTTCATCCCGCAGGATCATCATCGTTCCCGGCGTGTTCTTTTTCGACACAATGGCATCCGCAATAATCAGATGATCGCGATTTGCCATGTCGCCAAGCAGCTCCATTCCCGCCGTGCCGCCATCGAGGATCTCAACATAATCCGGCAGAATGTATCGTTGCTCTAACGCTTCGACAATCCGCACACCGATGGCTTCATCGGTCAGCAAAATATTGCCGACCCCTAAGACTAAAATACGCATTACAGAACCTTCACTGAAACCACTTCGTTGCCGTCGGCATCCACTACGTGTACCGCACAGGCCATGCACGGGTCGAAGGAGTGAATGGTACGCACCACTTCCAGCGGTTTATTCGGATCAGCAACCGGTGTACCCACCAGCGACTGCTCGTAAGGACCGACGTCATCATTGAAGTTACGCGGACCAGAGTTCCAGGTTGATGGAACAACTGCCTGGTAGTTACTGATAATACCGTCTTTAATAACCATCCAGTGAGAGAGCATACCGCGCGGCGCTTCGAGGAAGCCAACACCTTTGAACTCACCCGTTGCCGGAATGTTCGGTTTCACAAAGGTGGTGTGATCGCCTTTGCCGATATTGGTGATCAGTGCACTGTATTGATTTTGCAGGATATCCTGCAATTCGCAGCAGTGAACGGTACGACCAATAATACGGCCCAGCGTGGAGTGCAGCTGCGCCACTTCCAGCGTGTTGCCAGTCAGTTTCTGATAAATCGCAACGATTTCATTCAGTTTGTTCTGGGTAGATTCGCGACCTGCCGCCAGTTTCACCAGCATATTAGCCAGCGGACCCACTTCTACCGTTTTGCCGTAGAAAGTCGGTGATTTCACCCAGGAATATTTCCCGTCGTCAGACCAACCATCATAAGCCGGAATGGTGGTACCTTCCCACGGTGCCTGCGGCGCTTCGTCTTTATACCAGGAGTGCTTCGCGCTTTCCTGAATGCCTTTGATCAGGTATTCATCGGAATGAGAAGTGATCGGACGATACGAGGACAGATCCGCATTCTCAATGTAGCCGCCCGGGAACAGGAAGCTGCCGTTTTTACTGTCGGTCGGGAATTCCGGCACGCTCAGGTAGTTCACCGCACCTTTACCGCGCGTCAGCCATTCCGGGTAGAACGCGGCAATAACTGCGGTATCAACCTTATAAACCTGTTCAACAAAGTCGCTCAGCTTGTCGATGAAAGACTTGATGTACATCAGGCGCTCAAGGTTCAGCACGCCCAAACCGTCGAGGTTGATCGGGTTCGCGACACCACCTACCGCCAGGTTCTGAATGTGCGGCGTTTTACCGCCCAGCAGCGCCACGACGCGGTTAGCGTCACGCTGGCACTCCAGCGCCTGCAGGTAGTGCGCTACCGCAATCAGGTTCACTTCCGGCGGCAGTTTCATCGCCGGGTGACCCCCGTAGCCATTGGCGAAAATACCCAACTGACCGCTGGCAACCAGATCTTTGATCTTGTTCTGAACTTTAGTGAACTCTTCCGGACTGTTCAGATGCCAGGTCGAAACGCCTTTCAGCATTTCGGAGGCTTTGGTTGGGTCAGCTTGCAGTGCAGAAGTGATGTCCACCCAGTCCAGCGCCGAAAGCTGATAGAAATGAACGATATGGTCATGCGTGGTGTGCGCAGCCAGAATGATGTTACGGATGTATTGCGCGTTAACCGGAACGTCGATATTCAGCGCACTTTCTGCCGCACGAACGGAAGACAGCGCGTGAGTGGTAGTACATACGCCACAGATACGTTGCACAATCATCCATGCATCGCGCGGATCGCGGTTTTTCACGATCTCTTCCATGCCGCGCCACATGGTACCGGAAGCCCATGCTTTCGAAACGACGCCATTTTCGATTTCGCAATCGATGCGTAAATGCCCCTCAATACGGGTTACCGGATCAATAGTAATTCTCTGGCTCATGCTTTGCTCGCCTCATGACGATTATGATCGTTTTGTTTTAAAGGAGGAAGTATCGGCAGTAGACGAATGAGTACGATGTAAGCGCAAATCTCAATAGCCACAAAACCAATAGAAATCAACAGTTCTTCCCAGGTCGGGAAGTAGGCGTAACCGCCGCCCGGGTTGAATGCCACCAGCGAATAGGTCAGACGCCAGGTTGCACAACCTAACAGTGCGCTCAGTGCTGACAGGAACAGCATGCGGGAATCATTACGCAGCTTCGCCACACGCAGAACGACCAGCGGGAAGAGCATCAGCAGGACTTCAATCCAGAACATCACGGAGTAGAAGTCACCGGCAAACGCTAACGACAGCTTGTCGCGATAGATAAGCTCGCCAAAGCGCAGCACGATGAAAATCGCCAGCAACACACTGATGGTGTTGGTCAGCTTGACGAACAGACTCTTTTCATCCGGACCGTTGCCACGCAGACCCGCCTGCACCAGCGAACCTTCAAAGATGACAATCGAGAAGCCCATGATGAACGCCGTCAGCAGCGAGAACAGCGGCAACATTTCATAGCTCTGCCACAACGGATGCACCTTGTAGCCCGCCGAGATCATCAGTGACCCCATTGAAGACTGGTGCATGGTCGGCAACAGCGCGCCAAGTGCAATGATGAAGAACATAACCTTGTTCAGACGCTTGAGAGAAACCTTCCAGCCCAGACGTTCAAACAGTGCCGGAGCAAACTCCAGTGCCATCACGCCGATATAGATGGTCATACAGACCGCCGTCTCGAACAGTACCGAGTTCACGTTGAAGTGACCCGGAATGTAGAAGTACGGCAGGTTCCAGTAGCGACCCACGTCGATAGTGATCGACAAGCCACCCAGTGAGTAACCAAACAGACTCGCCAACAGCGCCGGACGCACCAGCGGATGGTATTGCCCACGGTTAAAGACGTATACCGCCCACGCCAGCGCCCAGCCGCCACAGGCAAAGCCGGTGCCAATCAGCAGGTCAAACGCGATCCACACGCCCCACGGGAAGCCGCCGTTCAGGTCAGAGACAGAGCCCAGACCGAACACCAGACGCTTCACAATCAGGAGCATACAGATGACGATTAACGGTCCAAAAATCATGACCGGTTTACTGATGATTTTGCCGCCCAGCGGTTGTGGATCATGACTCATGATCGTCTCCTCCGTCGTGATGGTCGTTTTTGGTGTTGCGACGAACCAGCACGGTTAAGCCCGCCAGCACAGCCAGTGGTAGCATCATGCCTTTATACAGGGTGTGTTGAATATTTTCGGAACGCGCACCGGTAGAAAGATCGTCCAGTTTCGGCAGGTCGAGATTTTCATAAGGCACACCCGTCAGTACCAGAACCTGAGTACCGCCGCCCTCTTTCTCGCCGTACAGATGCGGATAATATTTCGGCACCGTATGCAGGTAAGTGTCGCCAGATTTCAGCGTCTGACGCGGATAGTGGTATTCGCTGCCAGGCTTCAGCGCCAGACGTTTTTTCGCCTCCGCCATCAGCTCTTCACGCGTACCGAAAATCACCGCGCCCGCCGGGCACACTTCTACGCAGCCAGGCAGACCGCCTTTATCGAGACGTTCCACACCTTTCTGGTTGCACAGCTCGCACTTATGCAGCGCACCAAACGGGTTGTTGTAGTCGTACTTCGGCACGTTGTACGGACAGGCGACCATGCAGTAACGGCAACCGGTGCACACGTCTTTGTCGTAATGGACAATGCCGGTTTTCGGATCTTTTTTCAGTGCAGAGACCGGGCACACAGAGACACAGTTCGGATCGACGCAGTGCATACACTGTTTCTTAATGTACGCGTAGCCGTTCTCCTCCTGGTCTTTGTTGACCCCTGTGCCGCTGGTCCACACCTGAATGATGTTATTGGTATACGGCGACAGTTTGTCGTTGTTCGACCAGGTCTGTTCCCCTTGCGGGTTACGTTCAGGGAAGTTGATATCCTGACACTTGGTGACGCAAGCCTGGCAGCCTACGCACAAGGTCGAGTCGTACAACATCCCCAGCGATCCCGGAATTGGCGGGCGGTTTTCAGCAGCCGCATGACTGACAGACGGCAGCGCGCCCGTCAGCAATGCCCCGCAGGAGGCTGCTTTAATAAAATTACGTCTGTTCACGGTTATTCTCCCCGTGAGTCAGCGTTATCTTTCTTTTGCTGACGACCCAGTTCACGCACCGCCATCACGCTGACACCGGCAACCAGCCCAACCACACCGCCGAGCAAACCAATAGCGCCTGCAGAGACGTTGCCGCCCTCTTTAGCGTTAACATCCGGTTTCTGTGAACGCGGAGTCTGATTTTCGACGTTGGCAAGCTGATGGATGCCTTTATGGAAGCCGATACCTTCTTCGTTACAGCCATAGCATGGGTGACCAATCGCTACCGGCCACACGCCGCCAACATCGCAGAATTGCAGCGTTGAGCAGTTGCCGTAAGTTTCTGGCCCTTTACAGCCGAGGTGGTACAGGCACCAGCCTTCACGGTGGCCTTCATCACCGAACTCTTTGGCAAAACGACCAGCATCGAAGTGCGGGCGACGTTCGCAGTGTTCGTGAATCAGACGGCCATAGGCGAAGGTCGGACGGTTTTTGTCATCCAGTTTCGGCGGTTTGCCGTAAGTGATGATGTGCGCAACGGTCGCGAGGAAGTTGTGCGGGTTCGGCGGGCAGCCCGGAATATTGATAACGGTTTTGCCTGGCAGAACTTCTTGCAGGCTGACTGCGCCAGTTGGGTTAACTCCAGCTGCGGCAACACCGCCCCACGCAGAGCAGGAACCGATAGCGATAATCGCTGCTGCGCCTTCTGCCGCTTTGCGGATGTGATCCACAATCGGCTCACCAGCAACCATGCAATAAATACCGTTATCTTTTAATGGGATGGAACCATCCACAACCAACACATACTGCCCTTTGTACTTCTCAAGTGCGTTATGTTTGTTCTCTTCGACCTGATGACCGAAGGCGGCGGAAAGCACTTCGTGATACTCCAGAGAGATAGTCTCCAGCACGAGGTTTTCTACCGTTGGATGCGTTGCACGAAGCAGAGATTCCGTACAACCGGTGCACTCCTGCGCGCCAATCCAGATAACTGGCGGACGCTGCGGGTTAGTAACCGATTCGGCCATCTCTGCAGCGGCTTTGCTACTTAACCCCATGGTGGCGGCTAATGCTGCACAAAGCTTCATGAAATCACGACGGTTAATGCCGTGAGAATGGATGAGGGTGTTATCTCCAGTCATTTATAGTTATTCCGTTGCGAAGACCTGGCATATATTTTGCCTCAATCGCAAAATCAATAATGCGATCGATGCGCCATTTACCACACATTTATTATGGTTATCGATATCATGATACTGCGGCGGGGCGCTAAAACGAAGGGAAGAAGCATTAGTGTAATTAATTAAAGCAAGATAATACGTATGTTTGATCAATTTTCGAGGCGATAACCGGCCATAAAAAAGCGCAACGTAGAACAGGAATTATTCTCACGAAAGAAATCCATTACCATCTCTTTATCCAGTCCATAGCGGCGCGTCAGAATACCCGCTTCCCAGGCGCTAAGCTGGCGATCTCCGGTCTTTTCGTACATCCGGTGTGAGTAGCCTAATACAAAACCGCGTTTATAATCGGCACAGAATTTTGTCACATTAACCGCACTGTCGGCATGCGTTGCTTTTAATCCCGCCATTAAGCCTTTACCAAAATGGTTATTCATCGTTCACCTCATTCGCTATATATCGCCATATATAGCGATATTTTAGGCAAAGAACGACTTTTGCGCACGCTATTTTTTCATGCTTGTTTAAGACGTAATCCAGTAAGAGATAAACCTATCAGGAGAGATATTTATCGAACCATTTCAGTGTCCTTTGCCAGGCAAGATCGGCGGCAGATTTGTCATAACGGGGCGTGGAATCATTATGGAATCCGTGATTAACCCCCGGATAGATATACGCCTCATAAACCTTATTATTGGCTTTCAACGCCGCCTCGTAAGCAGGCCAGCCCTCGTTGATTCGGGTGTCCAGTTCCGCGAAGTGGAGTAGTAAAGGCGCTTCAATCTTCGCCACATCGGCAGTGGGTGCCTGACGACCATAAAACGGCACCGCGCAGGCCAGTTCCGGATACGCGACAGCCGCCGCGTTCGATACGCCACCGCCATAGCAAAATCCGGTAATACCCACTTTGCCTGCCGCTTGTGGATAGCGTTGCATAAACTCAATTGCGGCAAAGAAATCATTCATCAGTTTGGTTGGATCAACCTGCTGTTGCAGCTCACGACCTTTATCATCATTTCCCGGATAACCTCCAACGGAACTTAAGCCGTCAGGTGCCAGGGCGATATACCCCGCCTTCGCCACTCGCCGTGCCACATCTTCGATATACGGATTCAGTCCACGATTCTCATGCACCACCACCACGGCTGGCGTTTTGCCGCTCATTTTTGCGGGTTTCACCAGATAACCCCGTACCTCGCCGTGACCATTTGGCGAAGGATACATGATGTACTCAGCAACAATCTCCGGGTCGGTAAACTCTACCTGAGTCGCCAGCGCATAATTTGGCTTGAGCAAATCAAACAACGCTAATGCCGTCATCCCGCCCACCGCATACTTCGCCGCAAGGTTGAGGAACTCACGTTTCGAAATTTTCCCGTGAGCGTAATAGTCGTAGTAATCCAACAACTCTTGTGGGAAATCTTTGGCGGTTAAACGCGGCATCGTTGCACTCCTCAGTTGGTGTTTTTTTAAGCAAAGCATAAGCACGTGTTTTTGCCCAGTTTTTCGTCACTCTGTGAGCCAGACTACGGGATACGCGCTGGCGAATCGCTAAACTAGAAACATTGTTTCGAAATTGAACGGTGGAAAGGAGAGGTCATGGTCTGGTTAGCGAATCCCGAACGTTACGGGCAGATGCAATACCGCTATTGCGGAAAAAGCGGTTTACGCCTGCCCGCGTTATCGCTCGGTTTATGGCACAATTTCGGTCACGTTAACGCGCTGGAATCACAGCGTGCGATCCTGCGTAAAGCGTTTGATTTGGGCATTACGCACTTTGATTTAGCCAACAATTACGGGCCGCCTCCAGGAAGCGCAGAAGAGAACTTTGGTCGCCTGCTGCGGGAGGATTTTGCCGCTTATCGCGATGAACTGATTATCTCTACCAAGGCTGGCTACGATATGTGGCCCGGCCCTTACGGCTCTGGCGGTTCACGTAAATACCTGCTCGCCAGCCTCGACCAAAGCCTGAAGCGTATGGGGCTTGAGTATGTCGATATCTTTTACTCTCATCGCGTCGATGAAAATACGCCGATGGAAGAAACCGCCTCTGCGCTGGCTCATGCGGTACAAAGCGGTAAGGCGCTGTATGTCGGGATCTCCTCTTACTCGCCAGAGCGGACGCAAAAAATGGTCGAGTTGCTGCACGAGTGGAAAATTCCGCTTTTAATTCATCAACCTTCGTACAATTTACTGAACCGCTGGGTGGATAAAAGCGGCCTGCTGGATACCCTGCAAAATAACGGCGTGGGCTGTATTGCCTTTACTCCTCTGGCTCAGGGATTGCTGACCGGAAAATATCTCAACGGCATTCCGCAAGATTCACGGATGCATCGTGAAGGGAATAAAGTTCGTGGTCTGACGCCGAAAATGCTTACCGAAGCCAACCTCAACAGCCTGCGCTTATTGAATGAAATGGCACAGCAGCGTGGACAATCAATGGCGCAAATGGCGTTAAGCTGGTTGCTGAAAGATGATCGCGTGACGTCGGTATTGATTGGTGCCAGCCGCGCGGAGCAACTAGAGGAGAACGTGCAGGCGCTGAATAATCTGACATTTAGCACCGAGGAGCTGGCGCAGATTGATCAGCATATCGCCGATGGCGAGCTGAATCTGTGGCAGGCGTCGTCCGATAAATGACCTGTTAATAACGGGCGCGCGAACCGCGCCCGAATCAGATCAGTGATTATGACGAGTCAGTCGGTCAAGATAGCCCATCACAAATGCAGAAAGCACAAACGTCAGATGGATAATGACGTACCACATCAGTTTGTTATCCGGGACATTTTTCGCATCCATAAAGACGCGCAGTAAGTGAATGGAAGAAATTGCCACAATCGACGCTGCTACTTTGTTTTTCAGCGACGTTGCGTCCATTTTCCCCAGCCAGTTCAGCTTCTCTTTGTTCTCGGAGATATCCAGCTGTGAGACGAAATTCTCATAACCGGAAAACATCACCATCACCAGCAAACCGCCAACCAGCGTCATATCCACCAGCGACAGCAACACGAGGATCAAATCTGATTCCGCCATCGAGAAGATATTCGGCAGTACGTGAATAATCTCCTGGAAGAACTTCAGCGCCAGGGCAACTAACGCCAGCGAAAGGCCAAAGTACACGGGGGCAAGCAGCCAGCGAGAAGCATACATTGCATTTTCAAGAAAACGTTCCATACATTCCTGTCGTGTAGTTAAAACGGGCAACAGTATATCGCAATTGAGTAAACAGCACGCAACAGCAAATCAACATATACGTTAAACCTTTGTCGCATAATTCTGAGGTTTAGGGATCTTCCTGGTTCCCTTATCAACGCATCGAGAGCGTCTACCCTTAAAGGACGTTGAACCTGAAGGGAGAAAAACGATGTCTCATTTAAAAGACCCGACCACGCAGTATTACACTGGTGAATATCCCAAACAGAAACAACCGACGCCAGGCATCCAGGCGAAGATGACACCGGTACCGGATTGCGGCGAGAAAACCTATGTTGGTAGCGGTCGCCTGAAAGATCGTAAAGCACTGGTGACAGGGGGCGATTCCGGAATAGGTCGCGCTGCCGCCATCGCTTACGCGCGTGAAGGGGCTGACGTGGCGATCAGTTATCTTCCCGTGGAAGAAGAAGACGCTCAGGATGTGAAAAAGATCATTGAAGAATGCGGACGCAAAGCCGTTCTGCTGCCAGGCGATTTAAGCGATGAGAAATTCGCCCGTTCGCTGGTTCACGAAGCGCACAAGGCGTTAGGCGGGCTGGATATTATGGCGCTGGTCGCCGGGAAACAGGTTGCCATTCCGGATATTGCAGACCTCACCAGCGAACAGTTTCAAAAGACCTTTGCCATTAACGTTTTCGCGCTGTTCTGGCTAACCCAGGAAGCGATCCCCCTGCTACCGAAAGGTGCAAGTATCATCACCACTTCGTCAATCCAGGCATACCAGCCAAGTCCGCATTTACTGGACTATGCGGCTACGAAGGCGGCGATTCTGAACTACAGCCGTGGCCTGGCAAAACAGGTCGCGGAGAAAGGTATTCGGGTGAATATTGTCGCGCCAGGCCCTATCTGGACGGCACTGCAAATTTCCGGCGGACAAACGCAGGATAAGATCCCGCAGTTTGGTCAGAAAACGCCGATGAAGCGTGCGGGGCAACCGGCGGAACTGGCCCCTGTATATGTTTATCTGGCAAGTCAGGAGTCGAGCTACGTCACCGCAGAAGTGCACGGCGTGTGCGGCGGCGAGCATTTAGGTTAAAAAAATGCCCGGTTGTGAAAAGCAACCGGGCATCATTGTGAATTCACTCTTACCTGATGTGGCGAAAACGCCTTATCCGGCCTACAAACGCACGAAGATTCAACATGTTGCAATAGATTTTGTAGGCCTGATGAGCGTAGCGCATCAGGCAATTCTACTTTACTTCGCTTTGGCGGTTTCTTCGCCGACCAGACCTATCTTCAGGTAACCCGCCTGATGCAGCGTATCCATTACCTTCATCAACGTCTCGTAATCGACGGTTTTGTCCGCTCGGAAGAAGATGGTGGTGTCTTTCTTGCCTTCGGTTAACGCATTCAACGCCGTAATCATTGTTTCATCGGTGACCGGATCGTTACCGATAAACATCGAGTTGTCTGCCTTCACCGACAGATAAACCGGTTTTTCCGGGCGCGGCTGCGGCGTGCTGGTAGAAGCAGGCAAGTTCACCTTCACATCTACCGTCGCTAACGGTGCCGCCACCATAAAGATAATCAGCAGAACCAACATCACGTCGATAAACGGCGTCACGTTGATATCATGCATTTCGCCGTTATCGTCGAGGTTTTCGTTAAGATGCATTGCCATCGGACATTATCCTGCGCGTAATTTTTGTGCGACACGAACCGGATGCGCAGCGGCGCTGGCTTCCAGATCCAGGTCACGGCTTTGCAGCAACAATACCTGCGCTGCAACATCACCCAGCATCGCTTTAAAGCCGCCAATCTGGCGTGCAAATACGTTATAGATAACGACCGCAGGAATCGCTGCCACGAGGCCGATTGCCGTTGCTAACAGAGCTTCTGCGATACCCGGCGCAACGACTGCCAGGTTAGTGGTCTGCGTTTGCGCGATACCAATAAAGCTGTTCATGATGCCCCAGACCGTACCAAACAGACCAACGAACGGAGAAATCGCGCCGATGGTTGCCAGATAGCCGTTACCGCGGCCCATTTGACGACCCACTGCGGCGACCCGACGCTCCAGACGGAAGCTGGTACGTTCTTTAATACCTTCGTTATCGTCGCTGCCTTCTGACAGTTCCAGCTCATTCTGCGCTTCATTGAGCAAATGCAGGCTTAAGCTTTTGCTACCAAAATCAGCGGCGATATCGTTGGCCTGGTTTAAGGAACGCGCTTCAGCCAGCAGTTGCTGCTCGCGCTTAAGGCGACGCTTCTGATTGAAGAACTCTACGCTCTTACTGAAGAAGATTGCCCAAGTGACTACGGAGGCCAAAATAAGCCCAATCATCACGCACTTAACGACAATATCGGCGTGCTGATACATACCCCAGACGGAAAGGTCCGTCTGCATCAAATTATTACCCACTGTGTATCTCCAGGACG
Source organism: Shigella sonnei (assembly GCF_002950395.1). Lineage (NCBI taxonomy): Bacteria > Pseudomonadati > Pseudomonadota > Gammaproteobacteria > Enterobacterales > Enterobacteriaceae > Shigella > Shigella sonnei. The sequence continues at coordinate 4,574,918 of NZ_CP026802.1, read as the reverse complement.
CAAGTCACAAAATCTGCGCATAATAATATCAAAATGACGTCGAATTGATAGTCGTTCTCATTACTATTTGCATACTGCCGTACCTTTGCTTTCTTTTCCTTGCGTTTACGCAGTAAAAAAGTCACCAGCACGCCATTTGCGAAAATTTTCTGCTTTATGCCAATTCTTCAGGATGCGCCCGCGAATATTCATGCTAGTTTAGACATCCAGACGTATAAAAACAGGAATCCCGAGATGGCGGACAAAAAGCTTGATACTCAACTGGTGAATGCAGGACGCAGCAAAAAATACACTCTCGGCGCGGTAAATAGCGTGATTCAGCGCGCTTCTTCGCTGGTCTTTGACAGTGTGGAAGCCAAAAAGCACGCGACGCGCAATCGCGCCAATGGCGAGTTGTTCTATGGACGGCGCGGAACGTTAACCCATTTCTCCTTACAACAAGCGATGTGTGAACTGGAAGGTGGCGCAGGCTGCGTGCTATTTCCCTGCGGGGCGGCAGCGGTTGCTAATTCCATTCTTGCTTTTGTCGAACAGGGCGATCATGTGTTGATGACCAACACCGCCTATGAACCGAGTCAGGATTTCTGTAGCAAAATCCTCAGCAAACTGGGCGTAACGACATCGTGGTTTGATCCGCTGATTGGTGCCGATATCGTTAAGCATCTGCAGCCAAACACTAAAATCGTGTTTCTGGAATCGCCAGGCTCCATCACCATGGAAGTCCACGACGTTCCGGCGATTGTTGCCGCCGTACGCAGTGTGGTGCCGGATGCCATCATTATGATCGACAACACCTGGGCAGCCGGTGTGCTGTTTAAGGCGCTGGATTTTGGCATCGATGTTTCTATTCAAGCCGCCACCAAATATCTGGTTGGGCATTCAGATGCGATGATTGGCACTGCCGTGTGCAATGCCCGTTGCTGGGAGCAGCTACGGGAAAACGCCTATCTGATGGGCCAGATGGTCGATGCCGATACCGCCTATATAACCAGCCGTGGCCTGCGCACATTAGGTGTGCGTTTGCGTCAACATCATGAAAGCAGTCTGAAAGTGGCTGAATGGCTGGCAGAACATCCGCAAGTAGCGCGAGTTAACCACCCTGCTCTGCCTGGCAGTAAAGGCCACGAATTCTGGAAACGAGACTTTACAGGCAGCAGCGGGCTATTTTCCTTTGTGCTTAAGAAAAAACTCAGTAATGAAGAGCTGGCGAACTATCTGGATAACTTCAGTTTATTCAGCATGGCCTACTCGTGGGGCGGGTATGAATCGTTGATCCTGGCGAATCAACCAGAACATATCGCCGCCATTCGCCCACAAGGCGAGATCGATTTTAGCGGGACCTTGATTCGCCTGCATATTGGTCTGGAAGATGTCGACGATCTGATTGCCGATCTGGACGCCGGTTTTGCGCGAATTGTATAACATTGCCACTTTTGGACAATTTTGCAGACATTTAATTGTGAAAAGTCTTAAATTGTTGCGTCCGGGATCAAGGCGTCCCGGACGAATCAGGAGTACAATAGGCAGATAAAGGCTTAAACGCTGTTCCACAGGAAAGTCCATGGCTGTTATTCAAGATATCATCGCTGCGCTCTGGCAACACGACTTTGCCGCGCTGGCGGATCCTCATATTGTTAGCGTTGTTTACTTTGTCATGTTTGCCACGCTGTTTTTAGAAAACGGCCTGCTGCCCGCCTCATTTTTGCCAGGCGACAGCTTGTTGATACTGGCAGGCGCATTGATTGCCCAAGGGGTTATGGATTTTCTGCCTACGATTGCGATTCTGACCGCCGCAGCAAGTCTGGGCTGCTGGCTAAGTTATATTCAGGGGCGCTGGTTAGGGAATACCAAAACGGTGAAAGGCTGGCTGGCACAGCTTCCTGCTAAATATCACCAGCGCGCCACCTGCATGTTTGACCGCCACGGTCTGCTGGCGCTGCTGGCTGGACGTTTTCTTGCATTTGTCCGTACGCTGCTGCCAACCATGGCGGGAATTTCCGGTCTGCCAAACCGCCGCTTCCAGTTTTTCAACTGGTTAAGTGGATTGCTGTGGGTCAGCGTGGTAACCAGTTTTGGCTATGCCTTAAGTATGATTCCGTTCGTTAAACGCCATGAAGATCAGGTAATGACGTTCCTGATGATCCTGCCAATTGCCTTGTTAACCGCTGGCTTGTTAGGCACGCTGTTTGTAGTGATTAAAAAAAAATACTGTAACGCCTGACGATTTTCCCCGTTCCCGGCTGCTGTACCGGGAACGTATTTAATTCCCCTGCATCGCCCGCATTCTTGCCGCATCTTCCCCCGGCGTCACACCGAAGTAACGTTTAAACTCACGGCTAAATTGCAATGCGCTTTCATAGTCGACGCGCATCGCTGCTGCGCTGGCCTTCATGCCGTCATGGATGATCATCATCCGCGCCTTATGCAGACGGTAATTCTTCAAATACTGCAACGGCGAGGTGCTGGTGACAGACTTAAAATTATGATGGAACGCCGATACGCTCATGTTGGCTTCTGCCGCCAGTTGCTCGACGCTCAGGTTTTCGGTGTATTTATTCTCAATCCGTTTCAGCACGCGGCTAATCAGACTGAAGTGAGTCTGGCGACTGACCAGCGCCAGTAACGCGCCGCCGCAAGGTCCGGTCAGCACGTAGTACAGAATTTCGCGGATGATCTGTTTGCCGAGAATACGCGCATCCAGTGGTCGCTCCATCACGTCGAGTAACCGCTCCGCCGCGCATAAAATCTCTTCTGATAACGTGGCGGAGTTAATCCCGCTGGCTGCCATCGACGGCTGGAAATGCTCATCTTCGCCAATGTCCATCAACAGTTCCTGTAACTGCAAAATATCGACATTGAGACGCAATCCTGCCAGCGGCACCTCTGACGTGGCATAGGTTTCGCACTCAAACGGCAACGGCACCGTCAGCAGCAGGTATTCATTGGCATCATAACGAAACACGCGTTCATTGATATAACCGATTTTATGCCCGGAAAAGAGAATTATGATGCCAGGCTCGTACATCACCGGTGTACGTGCGAAAGGCGTCTCGCCATACAACAAACGCACATCGGGCAACAGTTCTGACAAACTATTTTCTTTATTTTTCAGTTTATTAACTTTATCCGCCAGCAAGCGGCAAATCTCTTCACGTTTCATATCGCGTAATTTCTTAGGAATAATGCGGCAATTTGATTGTGCGCAATTTTGTAGCATTTCTCCAGCACTCTGGAGAAATAGGCAAGACATTGGCAGAAATGAGCATTGAGAGCCAGGGCGCTGGCGATCACAATGAAAAACATCAGGCAGATCGTTCTCTGCCCTCATATTGGCCCAGCAAAGGGAGCAAGTAATGAACAACTTTAATCTGCACACCCCAACCCGCATTCTGTTTGGTAAAGGCGCAATCGCTGGTTTACGCGAACAAATTCCTCACGATGCTCGCGTATTGATTACCTACGGCGGCGGCAGCGTGAAAAAAATCGGCGTTCTCGATCAAGTTCTGGATGCCCTGAAAGGCATGGACGTGCTGGAATTTGGCGGTATTGAGCCAAACCCGGCTTATGAAACGCTGATGAACGCCGTGAAACTGGTTCGCGAACAGAAAGTGACTTTCCTGCTGGCGGTTGGCGGCGGTTCTGTACTGGACGGCACCAAATTTATCGCCGCAGCGGCTAACTATCCGGAAAATATCGATCCGTGGCACATTCTGCAAACGGGCGGTAAAGAGATTAAAAGCGCCATCCCGATGGGCTGTGTGCTGACGCTGCCAGCAACCGGTTCAGAATCCAACGCAGGCGCGGTGATCTCCCGTAAAACCACAGGCGACAAGCAGGCGTTCCATTCTGCCCATGTTCAGCCGGTATTTGCCGTGCTCGATCCGGTTTATACCTACACCCTGCCGCCGCGTCAGGTGGCTAACGGCGTAGTGGACGCCTTTGTACACACCGTGGAACAGTATGTTACCAAACCGGTTGATGCCAAAATTCAGGACCGTTTCGCAGAAGGCATTTTGCTGACGCTAATCGAAGATGGTCCGAAAGCCCTGAAAGAGCCAGAAAACTACGATGTGCGCGCCAACGTCATGTGGGCGGCGACTCAGGCGCTGAACGGTTTGATTGGCGCTGGCGTACCGCAGGACTGGGCAACGCATATGCTGGGCCACGAACTGACTGCGATGCACGGTCTGGATCACGCGCAAACACTGGCTATCGTCCTGCCTGCACTGTGGAATGAAAAACGCGAGACCAAGCGCGCTAAGCTGCTGCAATATGCTGAACGCGTCTGGAACATCACTGAAGGTTCCGACGATGAGCGTATTGACGCCGCGATTGCCGCAACCCGCAATTTCTTTGAGCAATTAGGCGTGCCGACCCACCTCTCCGACTACGGTCTGGACGGCAGCTCCATCCCGGCTTTGCTGAAAAAACTGGAAGAGCACGGCATGACCCAACTGGGCGAAAATCATGACATTACGTTGGATGTCAGCCGCCGTATATACGAAGCCGCCCGCTAAGCTTTTTACGCCTCAAACTTTCGTTTTCGGGCATTTCGTCCAGACTTAAGTTCACAACACCTCACCGGAGCCTGCTCCGGTGAGTTCATATAAAGGAGGAACGTATGGCTAATCCAACCGTTATTAAGCTACAGGATGGCAATGTCATGCCCCAGCTGGGACTGGGCGTCTGGCAAGCAAGTAATGAGGAAGTAATCACCGCCATTCAAAAAGCGTTAGAAGTGGGTTATCGCTCGATTGATACCGCCGCGGCCTACAAGAACGAAGAAGGTGTCGGCAAAGCCCTGAAAAATGCCTCAGTCAACAGAGAAGAACTGTTCATCACCACTAAGCTGTGGAACGACGACCACAAGCGCCCCCGCGAAGCCCTGCTCGACAGCCTGAAAAAACTCCAGCTTGATTATATCGACCTCTACTTAATGCACTGGCCCGTTCCCGCTATCGACCATTATGTCGAAGCATGGAAAGGCATGATCGAATTGCAAAAAGAGGGATTAATCAAAAGCATCGGCGTGTGCAACTTCCAGATCCATCACCTGCAACGCCTGATTGATGAAACTGGCGTGACGCCTGTGATAAACCAGATCGAACTTCATCCGCTGATGCAACAACGCCAGCTACACGCCTGGAACGCGACACACAAAATCCAGACCGAATCCTGGAGCCCATTAGCGCAAGGAGGGAAAGGCGTTTTCGATCAGAAAGTCATTCGCGATCTGGCAGATAAATACGGCAAAGCCCCGGCGCAGATTGTTATCCGCTGGCATCTGGATAGCGGCCTGGTGGTGATCCCGAAATCGGTCACACCTTCACGTATTGCCGAAAACTTTGATGTCTGGGATTTCCGTCTCGACAAAGACGAACTCGGCGAAATTGCAAAACTCGATCAGGGCAAGCGTCTCGGTCCCGATCCTGACCAGTTCGGCGGCTAACATGCAAATTCTCCCGGTGACGGTAATGTTCCGCTACCGGACTTTTCAGAAATCATTTATTCCCCTCGCGTCCCGCCCGTTGTTACTCTTCCTTGTTCAGGAATGCCAAATATAAGGACATCATCATGCAGAGCCGGAAGCTCTTAAAAGAACAACTCATCTATATCCGGGATAAACGCAACGGAGAGGTGAAAAACAGATGAAAATAATACTTCTGTTTTTAGCAGCCCTGGCAAGTTTTACCGTACACGCGCAGCCTCCTTCACAGACCGTAGAACAAACAGTCCGGCAGATTTATCAGAACTATAAATCAGATGCCAGTACACCTTATTTCGGTGAAACCGGAGAGCGGGCGATAACTTCAGCGCGTATTCAACAGGCGCTTACCCTGAACGACAATCTTACGCTGCCGGGCAATATTGGCTGGCTGGATTATGATCCGGTTTGTGATTGTCAGGATTTTGGCGATCTGGTGCTAGAAAGCGTTGCGATAACCCAAACTGACGCCGATCATGCCGATGCCGTTGTGCGCTTTCGTATCTTTAAAGATGATAAAGAAAAGACCACGCAGACACTGAAAATGGTGGCGGAAAATGGTCGTTGGGTCATTGACGATATTGTCAGCAATCATGGCAGCGTCTTACAAGCAGTTAATAGCGAGAATGAAAAAACGCTGGCCGCTTTAGCTTCGTTGCAAAAAGAACAGCCGGAAGCCTTTGTTGCCGAACTCTTTGAACATATTGCTGATTATAGCTGGCCGTGGACGTGGGTGGTTTCCGACTCTTACCGCCAGGCGGTTAATGCCTTCTATAAAACCACCTTCAAGACGGCCAATAATCCCGATGAAGATATGCAAATAGAACGGCAATTTATTTACGACAATCCGATCTGTTTTGGCGAAGAGTCGCTATTTTCACGCGTTGATGAAATTCGAGTCCTGGAGAAAACCGCCGATTCCGCCCGCATTCATGTTCGTTTTACGCTGACCAATGGCAACAACGAAGAGCAAGAACTGGTTTTACAGCGGCGCGAAGGCAAGTGGGAAATCGCTGATTTTATCCGCCCGAACAGCGGCAGCCTACTTAAGCAGATTGAGGCAAAAACCGCCGCCAGATTAAAGCAATGAGCTGAATTAAATAACAATTAGCCGGAACAATAAATAAAAGGGAACACTATATGAAAACGATTTTCACCGTGGGAGCTGTTGTTCTGGCAACCTGCTTGCTCAGTGGCTGCGTCAATGAGCAAAAGGTCAATCAACTGGCGAGCAATGTACAAACATTAAATGCCAAAATCGCCCGGCTTGAGCAGGATATAAAAGCACTACGCCCACAAATCTATGCTGCCAAATCCGAAGCTAACAGAGCCAATACGCGTCTTGATGCTCAGGACTATTTTGATTGCCTGCGCTGCTTGCGTATGTACGCAGAATGATAAAAAAATCCCCGGCAGCATGTCAGTTGCCGGGGATTTTTTTTAACGTCCAACCGCCGCTTTAGGGCGTTTCTTCGCACCAGCATTCACCGGACGAGATTGCGTAGACGACGCTTTTTTTGCCGTAGCAGGCGTCTGACGCTGGGTCGCCATCGGCGTATGTTTAGTCAACGCCGGACGGGTATTGCGGTTCTGGCGACGAGCTTCACGCATCTCTTCAATGGTTGGCGCAGGCACTAAGCAATCGCGACGGCTGCCAATCAGATGCTTTTTGCCCATCGCTTCCAGCGCCGGGCGGATTAACGGCCAGTTTGCCGGATCGTGGTAACGCAACAACGCTTTATGCAAACGACGCTGTTTGTCGCCCTTCGGTACGAAGACGTCTTCGCTCTTATAACCAATCTTCGCCAGCGGTTTTTTCCCGGTGTAATACATGGTGGTTGAGTTCGCCAGCGGCGATGGGTAGAAGTTCTGTACCTGGTCGAGACGGAAACGATGCTTTTTCAGCCACAGCGCCAAATTCACCATATCTTCATCACGCGTACCGGGGTGCGCAGAGATGAAATACGGGATCAGATACTGCTCTTTACCTGCCTGTTTCGAGTAGGTATCGAACAGCTCTTTAAAGCGGTCATAGCTGCCCATGCCCGGCTTCATCATCTTCGACAACGGCCCTTCTTCGGTATGTTCCGGAGCAATCTTCAGATAACCGCCGACGTGATGGGTCGCCAACTCTTTGATATAGCGCGGATCTTCCACGGCGATGTCATAACGTACGCCTGAGGCGATGAGGATTTTTTTAATGCCTTTCAGATCACGCGCACGGCGATAGAGGTTGATCGTCGGTTCGTGGTTAGTGTCCATGTGCGGACAAATATCCGGATAAACGCACGACAAACGGCGACAAGTTTGTTCAGCGCGTGGCGATTTGCAGCGCAACATATACATGTTGGCAGTTGGCCCACCGAGATCGGAAATCACGCCCGTAAAACCTGGAACGGTGTCGCGGATCGCTTCGATCTCATTAATGATCGAATCTTCCGAACGGCTCTGAATAATGCGCCCTTCGTGCTCGGTAATAGAACAGAAAGAACAGCCGCCAAAGCAGCCGCGCATAATGTTGACCGAAAAACGGATCATTTCGTAAGCCGGAATACGGGCATTGCCATAGGCCGGATGTGGCACGCGCTTGTACGGCAGCGCAAAAACGCTGTCCATCTCTTCGGTAGAAAGCGGGATAGCAGGCGGGTTGATCCACACATAGCGGTCACCGTGTTTTTGCATCAATGCGCGGACGCAGCCTGGGTTGGTTTCGTGGTGCAGAATACGCGAAGCATGGGCGTACAGCACTTTATCGCCCTTCACTTTCTCGAAAGAAGGCAGCAACACGTAGGTTTTTTCCCACGGTTTCGGGCGCGGTGGCTGCACGGTTACGGCTTTGGCTTCCTGCTTTTTCGGTGCCACCGGTTTGTTATCCGCGCACGGCAAATCTTCACCATACGGATGCGGGATTGGGTCGATTTTTCCAGGGGTATCAAGACGGGTGGAATCCACGCCGCTCCAGCCAGGCAGCGCCTCTTTCACGATAATCGCGGTATTACGCACATCGCGGATTTCACTAATCGGCTCGCCCATCGCCAGACGGTGCGCCACCTCCACCAGCGGACGCTCACCGTTACCAAACATCAGCATGTCGGCTTTCGAATCCACCAGCACGGAACGGCGCACGGTATCGGACCAGTAATCATAATGTGCGGTACGGCGCAGACTAGCCTCAATACCGCCGAGGATCACCGGTACATCTTTCCACGCCTCTTTACAACGCTGGGTATAAACCAGTGTGGCGCGATCCGGGCGCTTACCCGCGACGTTATCCGGCGTGTAGGCATCGTCATGACGTAAACGGCGATCGGCGGTATAACGGTTGATCATCGAATCCATGTTGCCAGCAGTAACACCGAAAAACAGATTCGGTTTACCCAGACGCATAAAGTCGTCTTTGCTGCTCCAGTCCGGCTGGGCGATGATCCCGACGCGAAAGCCCTGTGCTTCCAGCATACGACCGCAAATCGCCATCCCGAAGCTTGGGTGATCGACATACGCGTCGCCAGTAACCAAAATGATGTCGCAGCTATCCCAGCCAAGTTGATCCATCTCTTCACGAGACATCGGCAAAAACGGTGCCGGTCCAAAACAGGCGGCCCAGTACTGCGGCCAGGAGAACAGGTCGCGATCCGGTTGGATCAGGGAGATAGAGCTCATTTTGCTTCCAGAAATGATAAAAAAATAATCAAAGGCCGGGGATTATAAGCCGGAACGAAAGAGAAATCGAAAAGTATTCCATACTCGCCCTCCTCGGGCGAGTATGAAGATTACGGTACCGGATTGACTAACAGTTGCCCAATCGAGCCACGGTCCGCCATTTCCAGCGTCTGACTGTTGAAGTAGAACGGGAAGTGCGCCCAGGAAGGCTGACCGAAATAAACAAGCAGCTCCACTTGTCCGTCAACCCAAACGGTATCTTTCCAGCCTCTGTCTTCCGGGAACGGCATCGCACCATTCACGTTACGGATCTGGAACATCACGCCTTCAATATGGAACGCTTGCGGCTCGTCCGCGCGTACCGTCCAGCGTTCCCACGTTCCTTGCTGCGCGGTGACATCAATACGGTTGACGTCCCACAGCTGTCCATTAATACCCGGGTCATCACCCAGACTGATATCGCGACTGCGAATCGGCGAACCGGCCATGATTTCAGTTGGCAGCAAGCGCATCGGAAGACTGTCTGTGACCAGCGGCAGAAGGCCGGTTGGGCGCAGCGTTAGCACCAGGGTAGAAACCAGAATACTGGATGGCTCAAAGAAGCCGCGAATACGATCAACAATGCTCGCCGCTTCGCCACAGGTGATCGACACTTCATCGCCGTTGCTCATATCCACCAGAATCTCGCGGCGCTCGCCCGGTGCCAGCGAAAGTTGCTTCACCGATACAGGAGCAGGCAGGAATCCCTGATCGCCAGAAATCACATGTAACGGGCGACCATCGCTCATCTGTAGTTGATAGCGACGAGAGTTCGACGCGTTCAGCAGTCGCAAGCGCACCCAGCCACGCGAGACTTCAACGTACGGGCTTTGTACACCGTTAACCAGCAGCGTATCACCAACAAAGCCGCCGCTTCCCGGTTCGTTGTATTCTGGCGTACCAAAGTTATCCAGCCGTTTATCCTGGATAATGACCGGAAAATCATCCACATCATAATGGTTGGGGATAGGCAGCGACTTGCTGACTTCATCTTCCACCAGCCACATTCCGGCAAGGCCGTTATAGACCTGCTGAGCCGTGCGGTTGGGAGTATTGGCGTGATACCACAGAGTAGCTGCGTTCTGGCGAATAGGCAGTACGGGTGCCCAGTCAGCGTTTGGCGACATCATCCGTGCCGGACCGCCCATCAGCGGGCCAGGTACCTGTAGCCCGGCCACCGTCATTGAGACATTTTCTGTCAGGCGGTTGCTGTAAATAAGCTTAACATCGTCGCCCTTCCAGACGCGGATAGTCGGCCCCAGGTAACGACCATTGATTCCCCAGACCGACGCGCGTGTCCCTGGCGTAAATGACCAGTGCGCACGTTGTACAGTCATAAACAGCGGTTGCCCACGGCGAGATTCAAGTAGCGGCGGAACGGGTAGCGGTTGCTGTTGCCCGGCTGCGCTGGCCTTCAGGGGAACAGCGCCTGCACAAAGTGCAATCCCCGATGCCTGAATGAACTGACGCCGACTGAGTGACATATTTGCTCCATGTAAAACTGGCTAAAGTAATACCGTGCAGGAAAGTGTTCCCCGCAAAAATACAGATTGCCGACTTAAACTTTTCCGGCGGCTTCGCGTTCTGCGACTTCTTTATCGAGCTCGGCGATTTTTTGTTCCATTATCGAACGACAATGGGCAGCCAGCTCACGAACCTGATCTTTGCCATACTGACTGACGTCAATTGGCGGCAGCATTTCGACAATCACCAGACCGTTGTGCAGTCGATTAAGATTAATCTTATTCGAAGTTGTAGAGACGCACACGGGAATAATCGGGACGCCCGCCGCAATTGCCGCGTGAAATGCTCCAGTCTTGAACGGTAGCAGGCCGCGACCACGGCTGCGGGTTCCTTCCGGGAACATCCAGATGGAAATACGGCGTTTTTTGAAATGATTCACGACTTCCGCAATGGTGCCGTGAGCTTTAGTGCGATTGTTTCTGTCGATCAATAAGTTGCCGGTTAACCAGTACAACTGCCCGAAGAAGGGGATCCACAGCAAGCTCTTTTTACCTACCGTCACCGTCGGCGGTTGCACAATGTTCGATGCTGTCACCATGTCATAGTTGTTCTGGTGGTTAGCGATATAGATAGCATTGCCGTAGCTTTCAGCATCTGCAGGTTTGCGGCACTCAACTTTCAGGCCGAACAGCGGCGCAAGACGGCCAAACATATGCCCAAAGGTGGCCACATGTTTCGGGTTACGCGGGCTGAAAAGGCAGTAAATGGAGCCGAATACACAGACTAAGATGCTGTAAATCACGGTAATAATAAGACGAAAGATATATAGCATAACACCCTCTGAAGGTCTGAGAGACTGGCATTATACGTCACCTGAAATCAGGTTAGGGCATTGTTAAAAGCCGCTCTCTGGAAAAGCGTATTGTTAATCGCAACGCATGAATAAACAACGGTTTCAAGGGAATTTTTATCGTTTCCGGGGGTTGAATACGCTGCCGGATGACGACTTAACGTTTCATCCGGCGTTCCTTGCAAGCGGGAGGAAACAGGCCCTCCCCGGCATATTACTCTTCGCTATCACCGTTGCTGGCACGGCGAGGAGAGTCGATCTCAACACGATCGATACGCTGCAAACCGCGCATCAACGTACCGCGGCGTCCACGTTCACCAGTGACTTTCTGTAACTCTTCCGGGCGCAGTTTAATTTTGCGTTTCCCAACATGAATGGTCAGCGTGCTTTGCGGCGGCAGAACGTACAATTGCGCCAGACCATCTTCTCCACGCGCGGCTTCTGCCGATGGAATGTTGATAATCTTGTTGCCTTTGCCCTTCGACAGCTGCGGCAGATCGCTTACCGGGAACATCAACATACGGCCTGCCTGAGTGATTGCCAGCAGCATATCGGAAGCATCTTCAATCACCACCGGCGGCATAACATGGGCATTTTCCGGTAAGGTGATCAAAGCCTTACCTGCACGGTTACGCGCCACCAGATCGTTAAAGGTGCAGACGAAACCGTAACCCGCATCGGAAGCCATCAGCAGTTTCTGATCGTCGCTTTCCATCAGCATATGGTCAACGGTCGCCCCAGGCGGCAACGTTAATTTGCCGGTGAGTGGTTCGCCCTGACCACGCGCCGACGGCAGCGTAATCGGGTCGATGGCATAGCTACGACCGGTGGAATCAACAAACACTACCGATTGGTTGCTCTTACCTTTCACCGCCGCTTTGAAGCTATCACCCGCTTTATAATTCAGGCCCGGCGCGTCGATATCATGGCCTTTAGCGCTGCGTACCCAGCCCATCTGCGACAGCACAATGGTGACAGGTTCAGACGGCAGCATGTCGTGCTCGCTCATCGCTTTCGCTTCTTCGCGTTCCTGCAACGGCGAACGACGATCGTCACCGTAGGCTTGCGCGTCTGCCTGCAGTTCTTTCTTCAGCAGGTTATTCATTTTACGCTCGGAAGCCAAAATGCCCTGCAACTGGTCGCGCTCTTTTTCCAGCTCACTCTGCTCACCGCGAATCTTCATCTCTTCCAGTTTGGCAAGATGACGCAGTTTCAGTTCGAGGATCGCTTCCGCCTGGGTTTCCGTAAGGCCAAACCGCGACATCAGCGCCGGTTTCGGTTCATCTTCGTTACGAATGATCTCAATCACTTCGTCGATGTTGAGAAACGCCACCAGCAAACCTTCCAGGATATGCAGGCGCTTGAGGACTTTCTCCAGACGATAGTTCAGTCGGCGGCGCACGGTATCGCGACGGAACACCAGCCATTCGGAGAGGATTTCCAGCAGGTTTTTCACCGCCGGACGACCATCCAGACCGATCATATTGAGGTTAATGCGATAGCTCTTTTCCAGATCGGTGGTAGCGAAGAGGTGGTTCATCACCTGATCCATATCCACGCGGTTGGAACGCGGCACAATCACCAGACGGGTCGGGTTCTCGTGGTCAGATTCATCGCGCAGATCGTCAACCATCGGCAGCTTTTTGTTGCGCATTTGCGCAGCAATTTGCTCCAGTACACGCGCACCTGAAACCTGATGCGGTAATGCGCTGATAACCACCGCGCCATCTTCTTTCTTCCACACCGCGCGCATACGCACTGAACCACGTCCGTTCTCGTAGATTTTACGGATCTCGGCGCGCGAAGTGATAATTTCCGCTTCAGTCGGATAATCCGGCCCCTGCACGATATCCAGCAGCTGATCGAGCGTGGTTTTCGGCTGGTCGATTAATGCGATTGCCGCCTGAGCTACTTCACGCAGGTTATGCGGTGGAATATCGGTCGCCATGCCGACGGCAATACCGGTGGTGCCGTTAAGCAAAATGTTTGGCAGACGAGCAGGCAGCATTTTCGGCTCCTGCAAAGTGCCGTCGAAGTTTGGCACCCAGTCAGCCGTCCCCTGCCCCAGCTCGCTCAATAGCAGCTCGGAATATTTCGACAACCGGGATTCGGTGTAACGCATTGCCGCGAACGATTTCGGATCGTCCGGCGCGCCCCAGTTCCCCTGACCATCAACCAGCGGATAACGGTAAGAGAACGGCTGCGCCATCAGGACCATCGCTTCATAACAGGCGCTATCGCCGTGCGGATGGTATTTACCCAGTACGTCACCGACGGTACGGGCCGATTTTTTAAATTTGGCGCTGGCATTCAGGCCCAGTTCAGACATCGCATACACAATGCGGCGCTGAACAGGTTTCAGACCATCACCAATAAACGGCAACGCACGGTCCATGATCACGTACATGGAGTAGTTTAAGTAGGCGTTTTCCGTAAATTCATGTAGCGCAAGGCGCTCTGCCATATCGCTCATTAATTCTGATTCCTCAACTGATTCGCCAGCCTTCAAAGGGGCAATATTGCCGGAGATACTACATTATCTGCCGCGTCGAGTCACAGGAGATCAGCGTGAATAGCGCCGCCGGACGTGCTCCGACGGCGATAAAGGCATCAATGTGCCTTGATATACAACTCTTTGCTGTAGACTTGATCGGCATAGAGGGCAGCACAAGGTTGCGCCCATGCCACACCACTCGGCATGGGGGTCCGCTCCGGGCGATTCGAGAAGTTGAGGTTATGCGAGTCCAGGGAAGCCTAAAGCATCAAAGTAGTCGACTGTAAGTATATGGTTCAGCCCAGTTTAGCTGTGTCTCCACCAGTGCCCCGCGCCTCCTGCCATAAGTGCGGCTTGCTCATGGGTACCCCCGAGACGGCTTACGGCGCACCGGATAATAAATTTCGCGTATACATGGTATTCCTTACCGGAGAAATTATAAGCCCAACAACAATACGCCTGTGGCATTGTTCGCTCAAACTTATCGCGAGTGATTTGGCTCACACTCCGGTAAAGATTCCCCATCACGCTAACGGCACATAAACATCCGTTTCCAGTCGCTGCTCCGTCACCCCTTCGGCAAGATTGGTGTAGTGAAACAGAATCGGTGCTTTACGCATTTTCTCGCCGCTTGCAGGCAGCCAGTGGCGAATAATGCCCCATATCGTGTGTGAAATATCGTCCAGCTCGCCAACGTGGCGGGCCACGGCATAACGTCCACCGGTAAGTTCACCATTGCTCACACCATAACGATTATCGGGAATCGGTTCGCTAACGCTGCCGCAGATATCAAAGCGAAACGCTTCCGGTGCGGTGGTGGCAGGGTCGTCCCAGGCGACGCCAAAAGTCTGGCTTTGGTTAACAGGAGAAAGCCCCGTCTCTTTACGCCACATGATAAATTTCGCCACACTGTAGTTGAGCAACTCAGGGCTACAGCGGTGCGGCAACATCGCCACAGGGATTGATGGGAAATCGATAATGTTTACATCCAGTGTCAGGTTTGTCATTTTGCCTCCCTGCGAAATTATTCCCGGGAACGCGTCCCGGGAGCGGTAACAATTACGGATTTACTTTGCGGATCTGTTTGACGTCAATTTCAACAGAATTCCAGTCTTTATCGACTTCACCCTGAATCTCAACCGTATCTTTCGGCGTCACCGTCACACCGTTCCAGCGTTTGTGGTCGATATCAACATTGATAGTACCGCTGGCATCTTTAAACACGTAGAGATCGTCAGAGATGCGTTCAACGATATTGCCGCGCAGGGTTACCCAGGTGTCGTCACGCAGGGATTTTGCGCTTTCTACAGTCGTTACGCTGCCGTTCGGCCCCTGGAATCCTCCGGCCTGACTTTGCGTTGCCGATGGGCCAGAAAAACCGCCCTGCTCTGCTGCCATCACCGGTGCACTGCACAGGGCCATTACTGCGATTACTGCTGCGAATTTTTTCATGTTTATTACTCCCTTTAATGTCTGTTTCCGAGCATTTAACAAGATAGTCCTTAACAACTTCTTAAGGGAAAAAAATAAAATTTAATGCTGTACAGAGCGCGTTACAACACGGTTTACTGGCAGCAAATACGGTTATCGCAGGGATGAAAAAATGCGAATTTTACTGATAGAAGATGACATGCTGATTGGCGACGGCATCAAAACTGGCCTTAGTAAAATGGGTTTTAGTGTCGACTGGTTTACACAAGGTCGTCAGGGAAAAGAGGCGCTTTATAGCGCACCTTATGATGCGGTGATCCTGGATTTAACCTTACCAGGCATGGATGGTCGCGATATTTTGCGCGAATGGCGAGAGAAAGGTCAGCGTGAGCCGGTACTGATCCTGACCGCGCGTGATGCGTTAGCGGAACGTGTAGAAGGGCTGCGTCTGGGAGCTGACGATTATCTGTGTAAACCTTTTGCGTTGATAGAAGTCGCCGCCAGGCTGGAGGCTCTGATGCGCCGAACCAACGGCCAGGCCAGCAACGAGCTGCGCCACGGTAACGTCATGCTCGACCCCGGCAAACGTATCGCCACGCTGGCTGGCGAACCCTTAACACTGAAACCAAAAGAATTTGCCCTGCTGGAATTACTGATGCGTAACGCTGGTCGGGTACTGCCGCGCAAACTGATTGAAGAGAAACTGTATACCTGGGACGAAGAGGTCACC
This sequence comes from Shigella sonnei, assembly GCF_002950395.1. NCBI lineage: Bacteria > Pseudomonadati > Pseudomonadota > Gammaproteobacteria > Enterobacterales > Enterobacteriaceae > Shigella > Shigella sonnei. The sequence continues at coordinate 4,558,765 of NZ_CP026802.1, read as the reverse complement.
AGTAATGCCGTTGAAGTGCATGTGCATCATCTGCGACGCAAACTCGGTAGTGATTTTATTCGTACCGTGCATGGTATTGGCTACACATTAGGTGAGAAATGAAATTTACCCAACGTCTTAGTCTGCGCGTCAGGCTGACGCTAATCTTTTTAATTCTGGCCTCGGTGACCTGGCTGCTTTCCAGCTTTGTCGCCTGGAAACAAACAACGGATAACGTCGATGAATTGTTCGACACCCAACTGATGCTGTTTGCCAAGCGGTTAAGTACGCTCGATCTCAACGAAATCAACGCGGCGGATCGCATGGCACAGACGCCAAATAAATTAAAACACGGTCATGTTGATGACGATGCGCTGACCTTTGCCATCTTTACCCACGACGGCAGAATGGTCCTTAATGATGGCGATAACGGAGAAGATATTCCCTATAGCTATCAACGGGAAGGTTTTGCTGACGGGCAACTGGTCGGTGAAGACGATCCTTGGCGTTTTGTCTGGATGACCTCACCTGATGGCAAATATCGCATCGTTGTTGGCCAGGAATGGGAATACCGTGAAGACATGGCGCTGGCGATTGTTGCCGGGCAATTGATCCCGTGGCTGGTCGCACTGCCGATTATGTTAATCATCATGATGGTACTACTGGGTCGTGAACTCGCGCCGCTGAACAAACTGGCGCTGGCACTACGTATGCGTGACCCTGACTCGGAAAAACCACTAAACGCGACTGGCGTACCCAGCGAAGTGCGACCACTGGTTGAGTCGCTAAATCAACTGTTCGCCCGCACACATGCGATGATGGTTCGAGAACGACGCTTTACCTCCGATGCAGCTCACGAACTACGTAGCCCGTTAACAGCGCTGAAAGTGCAAACCGAAGTTGCGCAGCTCTCTGACGATGATCCGCAGGCGCGGAAAAAAGCACTGCTCCAATTACATTCCGGGATCGATCGCGCTACTCGTCTGGTTGATCAACTGCTCACGCTATCGCGGCTGGACTCACTGGATAACCTTCAGGACGTCGCGGAGATCCCGCTTGAAGATCTCCTGCAATCGTCGGTGATGGATATTTACCACACGGCGCAGCAGGCGAAAATTGACGTGCGACTGACACTCAATGCCCACAGCATCAAACGCACTGGACAACCGCTATTGCTAAGTTTGTTGGTGCGAAACCTTCTGGATAACGCCGTGCGCTACAGTCCACAGGGCAGCGTGGTGGACGTCACGCTGAATGCCGATAATTTCATCGTGAGGGATAACGGCCCCGGTGTGACACCAGAGGCACTGGCGCGAATTGGCGAACGCTTCTATCGCCCCCCCGGACAAACCGCTACCGGCAGTGGACTTGGGCTATCGATTGTCCAGCGAATCGCCAAATTGCATGGCATGAATGTTGAATTTGGGAATGCGGAACAAGGTGGATTTGAGGCGAAGGTGAGCTGGTAAGGGTAAGACTTTTGCTAAATTCGCAAAAGACTTTGCACATTTTGCTAATTTTACCGTACCGCTCTGTGACGTACTATAGTCGACAAACGTCTCACCTTGAGGTTAAAAAATGAGCAACACCCTGATTATCAACGGCGCGAAAAAATTCGCCCACTCCAATGGTCAACTGAACGACACCCTGACCGAAGTCGCGGATGGCACACTGCGCGACCTCGGGCATGATGTTCGCATCGTTCGCGCCGACAGCGACTACGATGTCAAAGCGGAAGTACAAAACTTTCTCTGGGCTGATGTGGTGATCTGGCAGATGCCAGGCTGGTGGATGGGCGCGCCGTGGACAGTGAAAAAATACATTGATGATGTATTCACCGAAGGTCACGGGACGCTGTATGCCAGCGATGGCCGTACCCGCAAAGATCCGTCAAAAAAATACGGTTCCGGCGGCCTGGTACAGGGCAAAAAATATATGCTTTCTCTGACCTGGAACGCACCAATGGAAGCCTTCACCGAAAAAGATCAATTCTTCCACGGCGTTGGCGTCGACGGTGTGTATCTGCCGTTCCATAAAGCAAACCAATTCCTTGGCATGGAACCGCTGCCGACATTTATCGCTAATGACGTGATAAAAATGCCTGATGTTCCCCGCTATACTGAAGAATATCGCAAGCATCTTGTGGAAATTTTTGGTTAACTAGAGCTCAGGCTTTAGAAGGAGTTAACCATGCTTACCGTAATCGCAGAAATCCGTACTCGTCCTGGTCAACATCACCGTCAGGCGGTATTGGATCAGTTTGCTAAAATCGTTCCAACCGTACTGAAAGAAGAAGGTTGCCACGGCTATGCGCCAATGGTGGATTGCGCTGCTGGCGTGAGTTTCCAGTCTATGGCACCGGATTCTATCGTGATGATTGAGCAGTGGGAAAGCATCGCGCACCTTGAAGCGCATCTGCAAACCCCGCACATGAAGGCGTACAGCGAAGCCGTAAAAGGCGACGTGCTGGAGATGAATATTCGTATTCTGCAGCCAGGGATTTAATCCTGCCTTGTTTGCCCGGCCATCCTGACCGGGCAATGTTCTTTCCTTTAAACCTCAATCTCCGCCATGTCGCCTTTCTCTTGCAACCAGTTGCGGCGATCTTCCGAGCGTTTCTTCGCCAGCAGCATATCCATCATCGCGTCAGTACGCTGATCGTCTTCATCATCGATAGTCAACTGCACCAGACGGCGAGTGTTCGGATCAAGCGTGGTTTCACGCAATTGCATCGGGTTCATTTCCCCCAGACCTTTAAAACGCTGGACGTTCGGCTTGCCTTTCTTGCGTTTTAATTGCTCAAGTACGCCCTCTTTCTCTTCTTCCGTCAGCGCGTAATAAACCTCTTTCCCGAGATCAATACGGTAGAGCGGTGGCAGTGCGACGTAAACGTGACCGTGTTTCACCAACGCGCGGAAGTGTTTTACGAACAAAGCGCAGAGCAGCGTGGCAATGTGCAGACCATCAGAGTCCGCATCCGCGAGGATACAGATTTTGCCATAACGAAGCTGGCTCAGATCGTCGCTGTCAGGATCGATACCGATCGCTACCGAAATATCATGCACTTCCTGCGAGGCCAGCACTTCGTCGGAAGAAACTTCCCAGGTGTTAAGGATCTTACCTTTCAGCGGCATGATCGCCTGATATTCACGATCGCGCGCCTGCTTGGCAGATCCGCCTGCGGAGTCACCTTCCACGAGGAACAGTTCGGTACGGTTAAGGTCCTGCGCGGTACAATCAGCCAGTTTGCCAGGCAGCGCCGGGCCGCTGGTCAGCTTTTTACGCACCACTTTTTTAGCCGCACGCATACGACGCTGGGCGCTGGAAATCGCCATCTCTGCCAGCAACTCCGCCGCCTGAACGTTCTGGTTCAGCCACAGGATAAAGGCATCTTTCACCACGCCAGAAACGAATGCCGCGCATTGACGCGAAGAGAGACGCTCTTTCGTCTGCCCGGCAAACTGCGGATCCTGCATTTTCACCGACAGAACATAGGCGCAGCGATCCCAGATATCTTCCGCCGACAGCTTCACGCCGCGCGGCAGAATGTTGCGATATTCACAGAACTCACGCATCGCGTCCAACAGGCCCTGACGCAGGCCATTAACATGGGTACCGCCCTGCATCGTTGGGATCAGGTTGACGTAGCTTTCGGTCAGCAGTTCACCGCCTTCCGGCAGCCACAGTAGCGCCCAGTCCACAGCTTCAGTATCGCCAGCGAAATTACCGATAAACGGTTTTTCTGGCAGCGTCGGTAAACCGTTTACCGCTTCCGCCAGGTAATCATTCAGACCGTCCTGATAGCACCAGCGCTGTTCGGTGTTGTTGATCTCATCTTTAAAGGTAATCTCAACGCCGGGGCACAGTACCGCTTTGGCTTTCAGCACATGCGTCAGGCGTGAAACAGAAAATCGCGGGCTGTCAAAGAAGGTTTCATCCGGCCAGAAGTGCACGCTGGTACCGGTATTGCGTTTACCGCAAGTGCCGACAACCTGTAAATCCTGCACCTTTTCGCCATTTTCAAAGGCGATGTTATAAACCTGACCATCGCGGCGCACGTTAACTTCAACGCGCTTCGACAGGGCGTTAACCACCGAAATCCCCACGCCATGCAGGCCGCCAGAGAACTGGTAATTTTTGTTAGAGAATTTACCGCCTGCATGCAGACGGCAAAGAATCAATTCAACCGCCGGGACACCCTCTTCCGGGTGAATATCCACCGGCATCCCGCGCCCATCGTCAATAACTTCTAACGACTGGTCAGCATGTAAGATTACATCCACGCGTTTTGCGTGACCCGCCAGTGCTTCATCGACACTGTTATCAATAACTTCTTGCCCCAAATGGTTAGGGCGAGTGGTATCGGTATACATCCCCGGACGGCGGCGAACCGGCTCAAGCCCGGTGAGTACCTCAATGGCATCAGCGTTATAAGTTTGCGTCATGGTTTAAGTTAGCAATTCGAGTTGATCGTCAGAGATGGTGCAGACCAAGAAAATCGACGATCGGGTTGAAATAATCTTCGAAGCCCGTGAATGCGTGGTTGCCGCCTTCTATGACAGTCTGGCGGCAGGAAGCGTAGTACGCCACCGCCTGGCGGTAATCCAGCACTTCATCTCCCGTCTGTTGCAGCAGCCAGATCAAATCCGGCGCTTCCAGCGGGTCAATCTGCATGACTTTGAGATCGTAAATATGGCGTGACTCTAGCACATATTGCTGCCCGGTGTATGGGTTCTCGTTCTGACCGAGATAGTCCGTCAGCAGTTCAAACGGGCGCACCGCCGGGTTTACCACCACTGCGGGCAGCATAAAACATTGTGACAACCAGGTGGCGTAATATCCCCCCAGTGACGAACCGACAATACCCAGCGAATCGCCGCCATGTTCCAGGACAATGGATTCCAGCAGTTCTGCCGCGTCGGAAGGATACGGCGGCAACTGCGGAATGATCATCTCAACGTCAGGGTGATGTTCCGCCAGCCAGTTTTTTAACAAGCTCGCTTTTGCAGAGCGCGGCGAGCTGTTGAAACCGTGTAAATAAAGAAGCGTAGACATCAGTAGCCTTCTGAAGCGGTATCAGGTTGGAAACGTGTGTCCGCCAGGCGATGCACCTCGGTGGTCAGCGTGCCATCAGCATGTAACTCGAGAGTACGCCAGCCGGGCGCGATAGTATCCAGCGTAAAGTTGGAACAGTGCGGCTTAAACTGCACACAGGTCGACGGCGTTGCCAGCAGGCGGCGACCGTTCCAGTCGAGATCCAGCTCCTGATGAATATGACCGCACAGCAAGTATTTGACGTGCGGAAACTTCGCCAGCACGGTATCCAGTTCGCCCGCGTTACGCAGACTGTGTTGATCGAGCCAACTACAACCCGCAGGTAGCGGATGATGATGCAGCAGCAGCAACGTATGGCGTTCTGGCGCATCGGCCAGTTTACGTTCCAGCCACTCAAGCTGAAACTCGCTCAGCTCACCGTGCGGCACGCCAAACACCTGGCTATCCAGCAACAGGATTTGCCATTGCTCACCAATAAACACCCGCTTCGCCGGGGAGATACCCGCATCCTGTAACGCGCTGTACATCGCGGGCTGGAAATCGTGGTTGCCCGGCAGCCAGACGCAGGGCGCACGAAAACTTGCGATGCCTTCAGCGAAATGCTGATAGGCCGCAGAGGATTGATCCTGCGCTAAATCACCTGTCGCGACAATCAGGTCGAATTCGTGCTGATGTGGACGAATCGCCTCCAGCACCGCCTGGTAGCTTTCCCAGGTGTTTACCCCTAACAGAGCTTCGTGCTTTTGTGCAAACAGGTGAGTGTCGGTAATTTGTAAAATCCTGACTCTGGCCTCACCAGCCAGAGGAAGGGTTAACAGGCTTTCCAAATGGTGTCCTTAGGTTTCACGATGCTAGTAAACCGGAATCGCCATCGCTCCATGTGCTAAACAGTATCGCAACCAGTCCGCTAAAAACTGATTAATTTGATGCTTTTCGTCGCGTTGATGCAACTTTTTATTAGGATAATCATACCGCGCTTTGAAGCGAAAAATCTGCTGGCTTGAACACACTTCAGCCACCATCGCGTCATGATACAGACGCACCGTCATTGACGGAAGGCTCCAGTAACTGATCGCGGGCGCAGTCTGTTCTATTGTCACCAGGGTAGTGTATCGGGTCGATTCCACAATCGTCAGCCGATATTGTGCGTTTGCCACCTGATAGCTTACAGTTTCGCCGGGTGCGTCATTGCGCGGTAACAAACGGCGCAATTGTGAAAAGTTCATCTCGCACAGGCGCATCATTTCAGGAAAGTCAGGTGTGTAACGCTTCATTTATGCCCACTCATTTTTTAACGCTTGATGATGCAGCTGCAGCCATTGCAAAGCGATGACCGACGCTGCGTTGTCGATTTTCCCCTCTTCTACCCACTGGTATGCCTGTTCCCGGCTTACCACATGAACGCGAATATCTTCGTTTTCATCAGCCAGACCATGAATACCGCTTGCGGTCGTGGCGTCCACTTCGCCCACCATAATTGACGAACGCTCACTGGTGCCCCCCGGGCTTGCCAGGAAACTTAACACCGGTTTGGTCCGTTTGACTATCAGTCCCGCCTCTTCAATCGCTTCGCGACGGGCAACATCTTCCACACTTTCACCCTCTTCTATCATCCCGGCAACCATCTCCAGTAGCCAGGGGGTTTCACTGGTGTCGTATGCGGCAATCCGAATCTGCTCAATCAGCACAACTTCATCGCGCACTGGGTCAAAGGGTAGCAAGACTGCGGCGTGACCGCGCTCAAAAATTTCCCGCCGTACCTCATGACTCATTTGCCCGTTGAATAGACGATGACGAAATCTATAAAGATCTAATGAAAAAAAGCCGCGATAAAGTGTTTCTCGTGCAATAATTTCTACATCGTTTTTGCCAAATGTAACGGGCAGGTTGTCTGGCTTAAGCATTGTTAATGTCCTGGCACTAATAGTGAATTAAATGTGAATTTCAGCGACGTTTGACTGCCGTTTGAGCAGTCATGTGTTAAATTGAGGCACATTAACGCCCTATGGCACGTAACGCCAACCTTTTGCGGTAGCGGCTTCTGCTAGAATCCGCAATAATTTTACAGTTTGATCGCGCTAAATACTGCTTCACCACAAGGAATGCAAATGAAGAAATTGCTCCCCATTCTTATCGGCCTGAGCCTTTCTGGGTTCAGTTCGTTGAGCCAGGCCGAGAACCTAATGCAAGTTTATCAGCAAGCACGCCTTAGTAACCCGGAATTGCGTAAGTCTGCCGCCGATCGTGATGCTGCCTTTGAAAAAATTAATGAAGCGCGCAGTCCATTACTGCCACAGCTAGGTTTAGGTGCAGATTACACCTATAGCAACGGCTACCGCGACGCGAACGGCATCAACTCTAACGCGACCAGTGCGTCCCTGCAGTTAACTCAATCCATTTTTGATATGTCGAAATGGCGTGCGTTAACGCTGCAGGAAAAAGCAGCAGGGATTCAGGACGTCACATATCAGACCGATCAGCAAACCTTGATCCTCAACACCGCGACCGCTTATTTCAACGTGTTGAATGCTATTGACGTTCTTTCCTATACACAGGCACAAAAAGAAGCGATCTACCGTCAATTAGATCAAACCACCCAACGTTTTAACGTGGGCCTGGTAGCGATCACCGACGTGCAGAACGCCCGCGCGCAGTACGATACCGTGCTGGCGAACGAAGTGACCGCACGTAATAACCTTGATAACGCGGTAGAGCAGCTGCGCCAGATCACCGGTAACTACTATCCGGAACTGGCGGCGCTGAATGTCGAAAACTTTAAAACCGACAAACCACAGCCGGTTAACGCGCTGCTGAAAGAAGCCGAAAAACGCAACCTGTCGCTGTTACAGGCACGCTTGAGCCAGGACCTGGCGCGCGAGCAAATTCGCCAGGCGCAGGATGGTCACTTACCGACGCTGGATTTAACGGCTTCTACCGGGATTTCTGACACCTCTTATAGCGGTTCGAAAACCCGTGGTGCCGCTGGTACCCAGTATGACGACAGCAATATGGGCCAGAACAAAGTGGGCCTGAGCTTCTCGCTGCCGATTTATCAGGGCGGAATGGTTAACTCGCAGGTGAAACAGGCCCAGTACAACTTTGTTGGTGCCAGCGAGCAACTGGAAAGCGCGCATCGTAGCGTCGTGCAAACCGTACGTTCCTCCTTCAACAACATTAATGCATCTATCAGTAGCATTAACGCCTACAAACAAGCCGTAGTTTCCGCTCAAAGCTCATTAGACGCGATGGAAGCGGGCTACTCGGTCGGTACGCGTACCATTGTTGATGTGTTGGATGCAACCACCACGCTGTACAACGCTAAGCAAGAGCTGGCAAATGCGCGTTATAACTACCTGATTAACCAGTTGAATATTAAGTCAGCTCTGGGTACGTTGAACGAGCAGGATCTGCTGGCACTGAACAATGCGCTGAGCAAACCGGTTTCCACTAATCCGGAAAACGTTGCACCGCAAACGCCGGAACAGAATGCTATTGCTGATGGTTATGCGCCTGATAGCCCGGCACCAGTCGTTCAGCAAACATCCGCACGCACTACCACCAGTAACGGTCATAACCCTTTCCGTAACTGACGACGACGACGGGGCTTCGGCCCCGTCTGAACGTAAGGCAACGTAAAGATACGGGTTATCTGCCGCATTCTTCCCCCTTCTCGCTTCAATTTCGACCAGCCATCCTCTATTCTGATGGGTATTTACCACTGGTCCCGGAAGACAAAAATGAAACGGACAAAATCCATACGCCACGCATCGTTCCGCAAAAACTGGAGCGCACGCCATCTGACACCAGTCGCTCTCGCGGTTGCCACTGTTTTTATGCTGGCTGGCTGTGAAAAGAGTGATGAAACAGTGTCTCTCTATCAAAATGCTGACGACTGTTCAGCTGCAAACCCAGGCAAAAGCGCCGAATGTACCACCGCGTACAACAATGCGCTGAAAGAAGCCGAACGTACTGCGCCGAAATACGCCACCCGTGAAGACTGTGTTGCTGAATTTGGTGAAGGTCAGTGCCAGCAGGCACCAGCCCAGGCTGGCATGGCACCAGAAAACCAGGCGCAGGCCCAGCAATCCAGCGGGAGTTTCTGGATGCCGCTGATGGCCGGTTACATGATGGGGCGTCTGATGGGCGGCGGCGCGGGATTTGCACAGCAGCCGCTGTTCTCCTCGAAAAACCCAGCCAGCCCGGCTTACGGTAAATATACCGACGCGACGGGTAAAAACTATGGCGCAGCCCAGCCAGGCCGCACCATGACCGTACCGAAGACAGCCATGGCACCAAAACCGGCGACCACTACTACCGTTACCCGTGGCGGTTTTGGTGAATCTGTTGCCAAACAAAGCACTATGCAGCGTAGCGCAACCGGCACCTCTTCTCGTTCAATGGGTGGCTGATACCGATGGAAAGAGTCAGTATTACCGAGCGCCCGGACTGGCGCGAAAAAGCCCACGAATACGGTTTCAATTTTCACACCATGTACGGCGAGCCGTACTGGTGTGAAGATGCTTACTACAAGTTGACCCTCGCCCAGGTTGAAAAGCTGGAAGAAGTCACCGCCGAACTGCACCAGATGTGCCTGAAAGTGGTGGAAAAAGTGATCGCCAGCGATGAGCTGATGACCAAATTCCGCATTCCAAAACGCACCTGGAGTTTTGTGCGTCAGTCATGGCTGACTCACCAGCCATCGCTTTATTCGCGTCTTGATCTGGCATGGGATGGCACTGGCGAACCTAAACTGCTGGAAAATAACGCCGATACACCAACGTCACTATACGAGGCGGCGTTCTTTCAGTGGATCTGGCTGGAAGATCAGCTTAACGCCGGTAACTTGCCGGAGGGCAGCGACCAGTTTAACAGTCTGCAAGAAAAGCTAATCGATCGCTTTGTCGAGTTGCGTGAACAGTATGGCTTCCAGTTGCTGCATCTCACCTGCTGTCGCGACACGGTGGAAGATCGCGGAACCATTCAGTATTTGCAGGACTGCGCGACGGAAGCTGAAATCGCTACCGAGTTCCTCTACATTGACGATATCGGGTTAGGTGAAAAAGGTCAGTTCACGGATTTACAGGATCAGGTAATTTCCAACCTGTTCAAGCTGTATCCATGGGAATTTATGTTGCGTGAGATGTTCTCCACCAAGCTGGAGGATGCAGGCGTACGCTGGCTGGAACCGGCGTGGAAGAGCATTATCTCCAACAAAGCGCTTCTACCGCTACTGTGGGAGATGTTCCCGAATCACCCGAACCTGCTGCCCGCTTATTTTGCGGAAGATGATCATCCGCAAATGGAAAAATATGTGGTTAAACCGATCTTCTCCCGTGAAGGCGCAAACGTGTCGATCATTGAGAACGGCAAAACCATTGAAGCAGCGGAAGGTCCGTATGGCGAAGAAGGGATGATTGTTCAGCAATTCCACCCGTTACCGAAATTCGGCGACAGCTATATGCTGATTGGTAGCTGGCTGGTGAACGATCAACCTGCCGGAATTGGCATTCGTGAAGACCGTGCGTTGATCACCCAGGATATGTCTCGGTTTTATCCACATATTTTTATTGAGTAATCAATGATGCCGGATGGCATTCGCCATCCGGTAATTGTTAACCTATCTGCACCGACAGCATACTCAGGCTGCCCATTTCTATACCATCGACCGGAATGGTAATTGGCTCCTGCCCATCCCACGCACCTAAGACATACAACAACGGCAGATAGTGCTCCGGCGTTGGGTTCGATAACGCGCCACCTTCATGGTCAAGGTAATTCACCAGAGGATGCTGCTCTACCGCCCCTTGCCACGTCAGATTCGCTTTCACATACTCATTAAACGACATCGCCCAAGGATATGGTGAACTATCACCGTGCCACTTCACTGTACGCAGGTTATGCACCACGTTGCCACTGGCGACCAACATTATTCCTTCATCTCGCAGCGCTGCCAGTTTGCGCCCCATTTCGAAATGCCAGGCGGCAGGTTTGCTACTGTCGATACTCAACTGCACCATCGGGATATCGGCGTCAGGATACATCTTAATCAGCACGCCCCAGGAACCGTGGTCAAAGCCCCAGGCTTCTTTATCCAGCGTCACCGGGACCGACGCTAACAGCTCAACCAGATGCTGTGCCAGCACAGGCGAACCCGGAGCAGGATAATGCGTATCGTACAGCGCCTGCGGGAAGCCACCAAAGTCATGAATCGTGGGCGGCGTCTCCATCGCGGTCACTCCTGTTCCACGGGTAAACCAGTGAGCCGAAACCACCACAATCGCTTGCGGGCGTGGCAATGTCATCCCCAACTTCTGCCAGCTGCGGGTATACAAATTATCTTCCAGCACGTTCATCGGACTACCGTGACCTAAAAACAATGCTGGCATACGTGTTGAAGACATGATGATATCCTTAACTAAAGGTGTCATTTTGATATCCTCACAATACGCTTGTTCGGCGGAGTAAGAACCCGGATAACAATGATGATGATCATCAGTTATTTTGACGATCTGCCTGAAGGTGAAGATTTATAAGGAGTTGTCGATGTCAGTACCTCTCATTCTGACCATACTGGCGGGGGCAGCCACGTTTATTGGCGCGTTTCTCGGCGTTCTCGGGCAAAAACCCTCGAACCGCTTACTGGCGTTTTCGCTAGGATTTGCGGCGGGGATCATGTTGCTCATCTCATTAATGGAAATGCTTCCTGCCGCACTAGCAGCTGAAGGAATGTCGCCTGTGTTGGGTTATGGAATGTTTATCTTCGGTCTGCTTGGCTATTTTGGCCTGGACCGCATGTTGCCACATGCGCATCCGCAGGATTTAATGCAAAAATCGGTGCAGCCGTTGCCAAAATCGATCAAGCGCACAGCCATTCTGCTCACTCTCGGCATCAGTCTGCATAACTTCCCGGAAGGGATTGCCACCTTTGTCACGGCGAGCAGCAACCTGGAGCTGGGATTTGGCATCGCACTGGCCGTCGCGTTGCACAATATCCCTGAAGGTCTGGCAGTGGCAGGCCCGGTTTATGCGGCAACGGGGTCTAAACGCACCGCGATTCTGTGGGCGGGGATTTCTGGACTAGCAGAAATTCTTGGTGGTGTGCTGGCGTGGTTAATCCTCGGTAGCATGATTTCCCCGGTGGTCATGGCGGCAATCATGGCGGCGGTTGCAGGAATTATGGTGGCGCTCTCGGTTGATGAATTAATGCCGCTCGCCAAAGAGATTGACCCTAATAATAACCCCAGCTATGGCGTACTATGTGGAATGTCAGTGATGGGATTCAGTTTAGTGCTGCTACAAACGGCGGGAATTGGTTAAAAACAACATCAGAAGTTGTCCAGCACATGGACAACTTCTGCCAGCTTCACGAAAGCCTTATTCTACCTTTTCGGCTGTCTCTTCTCTCGTACTGTTTAAGTATTTGTTCCGCGCTTCAAGCAGTGCGTCTCTGTCCTGGCGAAACGCCCGACAATAACGTTTCAAATGCAGGAAATAACCCACCACAACCAGAGCAATCAATACAATCCAGTACCAGGCGATAAACATCCTTTTACCCTTAATATTTAACAATACTAAACATTTAGCGCATAAATTTCACATATCCTTTTTCGGATATATTCATATGGTCGCATAATAACGGAACAATTATATGATTTTGATCATAATGAAAAAGAATGCCTGATATTAATGAAATTTTCTCATAGAAAGAGAAGCGGAATTAACATCTTGCATAGCAGGGCAAAATAAAAACCGAAGCCAGCTACAACTTCGGTTTCTTGATTAAGGCAGTAATTAAGCAGCGGTTTTCAGCTGGCTTTACGCTCATGTGCCTGACGGTATGCCACCAGGTCTTCAATAGTCACGAGCGCCATATTGTGTTTATTGGCAAACTCAATGCACTCTGGTGCACGCGCCATCGTGCCATCGTCATTAGTCAGCTCACACAGCACACCAGCCGGTTTAAAGCCTGCCAGCGTCATCAAATCAATAGTCGCTTCAGTATGACCGCCACGCGTCAGTACACCACCTGCCTGCGCGCGAAGTGGGAAAACGTGGCCCGGGCGATTCAGATCAGAAGGTTTTGCGCCATCGGCAATCGCTGCGCGAACGGTCGTAATACGATCAGCGGCAGAAACACCGGTAGTCACACCTTCAGCCGCTTCAATGGTCACGGTAAAACCGGTGCCATAGGCGCTGGTGTTATTTTCTACCATCATTGGCAGATCAAGTTGTTTACGGCGATCTTCAGTGATGCACAGGCAAACAATACCGCTACCGTGGCGAATGGTCAGCGCCATCTGCTCAACGGTCATGGTTTCTGCCGGGAAGATCATATCGCCTTCGTTTTCACGGTCTTCATCATCAAGCACCATTACACCGCGTCCTTCACGCAGCGCAGCCAGTGCATTTTCAACACGTTCGAAAGGCGTACCAAAAGAGGAAAGTAGCGTCTGATTCATGGTAAAAAAACCTCACTAAAATTATGGTTACCAGAATCAGGGCAGTCTTAGGAGTGGCGGCATATAGCCAAAATAACGTGAGCGGGTCCATGCCCGACAGAATCGTTACTCTCTCCCATCCGGACTCTAACCGTCGGCCCGGAATTACACCGGATCTGCTGTCCTTTGAGTTCGCACCCAAAGCGCTCGCGGGCTTTCAACTGAGTTGATTTACCGCCGGTGGGGAATTTCGCCCCGCCCTGAGAATAAGCGGATTCACTATAACGCTAATGATTAGCGGCAGCAACGCATAGCTTCACATAATTCTGGTTTATGACTTACCCTTATCGCACTACAATGGTACTCAACACCTATCAGTACAGGGAAACTACAATGATTGACCCGAAAAAAATTGAGCAAATCGCTCGCCAGGTTCACGAATCAATGCCTAAAGGAATCAGGGAGTTCGGGGAAGATGTGGAGAAAAAAATCCGCCAAACCCTACAAGCTCAGCTGACGCGCCTCGACCTTGTAAGCCGTGAAGAGTTCGACGTCCAAACGCAAGTCCTGTTACGGACTCGTGAGAAACTGGCGCGGCTTGAACAAAGAATGAGCGAACTGGAAAATCGCAGTACTGAGATTAAAAAGCAGCCAGATCCAGAGACTCTCCCCCCAACGCTGTAAACATTTGTCTTTAATGCACTGTAAATTATGAATTAATCTTCTAATTTACAGTGCTTTCTATTACCTTATCGCTTAATTCCATTCAGAATATCATCACAAAAATGAATGAGTGCAATTGAAAATATAATTGTTATGTATTTTTTAAGTTTTACTTAATCCATATTTAGATAAACTAATTTCATAAAACCCGAAAAGTAAAATATAATATTTGAATGATTAGCAATCCTTAAATAACAGTTACTAATCATTCATTTTCTACTTATATTTATATAAAGGAATATTATGTCTGCTTTTAAAAAGTCACTTCTTGTTGCTGGCGTAGCAATGATTCTTTCCAATAACGTATTTGCTGACGAAGGTCACGGCATTGTTAAATTTAAAGGTGAAGTTATCTCTGCTCCATGTTCAATTAAACCAGGTGACGAAGACTTAACTGTAAATCTGGGTGAAGTAGCAGATACCGTTCTGAAAAGCGACCAGAAATCTTTGGCTGAGCCTTTCACTATTCACCTGCAAGACTGCATGTTGAGCCAGGGTGGAACCACTTATTCAAAAGCGAAGGTTACTTTCACCACAGCGAATACTATGACGGGTCAGACTGACCTGCTGAAAAACACCAAAGAAACTGAAATCGGTGGTGCCACAGGCGTTGGCGTACGTATTCTGGATAGCCAGAGCGGCGAAGTGACTTTAGGTACTCCGGTAGTAATTACATTCAACAATACTAACAGCTATCAGGAACTGAACTTCAAAGCTCGTATGGAATCCCCGGGCAAAGATGCTACCCCGGGCAACGTTTACGCTCAGGCTGACTATAAGATTGCTTACGAGTAATCACATTAGGCCGGGTTCGCCCGGCCACATCATTAACGGATTAATGATAAGTGGAACAGATGTATAAAAAATTAAAATTAACCACAATAAGCGAATTGATTAAAAATATTTATTGTTCATTATCCGTTCTCATCATTGGTTGTGCGTCAGCTTATGCCGTTGAATTCAACAAAGATTTAATCGAAGCCGAAGATCGTGAAAACGTTAACCTTTCCCAATTTGAAACTGATGGCCAATTACCCGTAGGTAAATACTCATTAAACGCTCTTATTAATAATAAAAGGACGCCAATCCATCTGGACCTGCAATGGGTATTAATTGATAACCAAACTGCAGTTTGTCTGACTCCAGAGCAATTAACATTATTAGGCTTTACTGATGAGATTATTGAAGAGGCTCAGCAAAACCTGATCGATGGTTGTTACCCTATCGAAAAAGAAAAACAAATTACAACTTATCTCGATAAAGGGAAAATGCAATTATCCATATCTGCACCTCAGGCATGGTTAAAATACAAAGATGCAAACTGGACGCCTCCTGAACTTTGGGATCATGGTATTGCTGGGGCATTTCTTGACTACAATTTATATGCCTCTCATTATGCACCACATCAGGGCGATAATTCACAAAATATAAGTTCCTATGGGCAGGCTGGGGTTAATCTTGGGGCCTGGCGCCTGCGTACTGATTACCAGTACGATCAGTCATTTAACAATGGCAAAAGCCAGGCGAACAACCTGGATTTTCCGCGTATTTATTTGTTTCGCCCAATCCCAGCAATTAATGCAAAACTAACTATAGGTCAATACGATACTGAATCCTCTATTTTCGACTCTTTCCATTTTTCTGGCGTTTCGTTGAAAAGCGATGAGAATATGTTGCCGCCTGATCTACGTGGTTACGCACCGCAAATCACGGGTGTTGCACAAACGAATGCAAAGGTCACTGTCTCACAGAACAACCGTATTATTTATCAAGAAAATGTTCCTCCTGGCCCATTTGCTATTACTAATTTATTCAATACATTACAGGGGCAACTGGACGTCAAGGTTGAAGAAGAGGACGGGCAAGTCACGCAATGGCAAGTTGCATCTAATAGTATTCCTTATCTGACGCGTAAAGGGCAGATTCGCTACACCACTGCTATGGGTAAACCGACCAGCGTTGGTGGTGATTCCTTACAACAACCCTTCTTCTGGACTGGTGAATTCTCATGGGGTTGGCTGAACAATGTATCCCTGTATGGTGGTTCAGTTTTAACAAACCGTGATTATCAATCTCTGGCTGCCGGCGTTGGCTTTAACCTTAACTCATTGGGTTCATTATCTTTTGATGTCACACGATCTGATGCTCAGTTGCATAATCAGGATAAAGAAACGGGTTATAGCTACCGCGCTAACTATTCAAAACGTTTTGAATCTACCGGTAGCCAGCTCACTTTCGCTGGTTACCGTTTCTCTGATAAAAACTTTGTGACAATGAATGAATATATCAATGACACTAACCATTACATGAATTATCAGAATGAAAAAGAGAGTTATATTGTCACGTTTAACCAGTATCTTGAATCATTAAGGTTAAATACATACGTAAGTTTGGCTCGTAATACTTACTGGGACGCCAGCAGTAATGTGAATTATTCATTATCACTTAGCCGCGATTTTGATATCGGGCCATTAAAAAAACGTCTCCGCTTCTCTAACATTTAGCCGAATAAACTGGGAAGAAGACAACCAGGATCAACTGTACCTAAATATTTCGATTCCCTGGGGAACCAGTAGAACATTGAGCTATGGTATGCAACGAAATCAGGATAACAAGATTTCGCATACTGCTTCGTGGTATGACTCTTCCGATCGAAATAATTCCTGGAGCGTTTCTGCTTCAGGCGACAATGATGAATTCAAAGATATGAAAGCGTCACTACGCGCCAGTTATCAGCATAATACCGAGAACGGTCGTCTCTATCTCTCCGGGACATCACAGCGAGACAGTTATTATTCTCTGAATGCCAGTTGGAATGGTTCATTCACGGCGACTCGTCACGGAGCCGCTTTCCATGACTATAGTGGTAGTGCTGACTCGCGTTTTATGATCGACGCAGATGGTGCAGAAGATATTCCGTTGAACAATAAACGCGCGGTAACTAATCGGTATGGCATCGGAGTTATTCCATCAGTCAGCAGTTACATAACAACATCATTAAGCGTTGATACCCGAAATCTTCCAGAAAATGTGGATATCGAAAACTCGGTTATCACCACCACCTTAACCGAAGGTGCTATTGGCTACGCCAAACTTGATACCCGCAAGGGCTATCAAATCATGGGGGTTATTCGCCTGGCAGATGGTAGTCACCCACCACTGGGGATTAGCGTAAAAGATAAAACCAGCCATAAAGAATTAGGACTGGTTGCTGATGGCGGCTTTGTATACCTCAACGGCATTCAGGATGACAGCAAACTTACTTTACGCTGGGGTGATAAATCCTGTTTTATTCAACCACCCAATAGCAGCAACTTAACCACCGGAACGGTTATTTTACCGTGTATTAGCCAAAATTAATTCAGGATGAAACTAATGCGCTACTTAAACACAAAGAATCTCATTGCAGCAGGAGTATTACTCGCCTGCATGAGCAGCATTGCCTGGGGTGCCATCATCCCGGACCGTACCCGTATCATAATGAATGAGTCAGATAAAGGGGAAGCATTAAAACTTACTAATCAAAGCAAAAATCTACCCTATCTGGCGCAAACATGGATAGAAGATACGAAAGGCAATAAATCACGTGACTTTATTGTCACGGTTCCCCCTATGGTACGTTTAAATCCCAGTGAGCAAATTCAAATAAGAATGATAAGTCAGGAAAAAATTGCTCAACTGCCTAATGACAGAGAAACGCTCTTCTATTTTAACGTGCGAGAAATACCGCCAAAAACAGATAAAAAAAATGTGATGCAAGTCACTATGCAGCACGCATTGAAACTATTCTGGCGACCAAAAGCTATTGAATTAGAAGATGATGGGGTAATGTCTTACGAAAAAGTTGAAATCATCCGTAGAAATGATGGTTCGATCCGCTTTAACAATAAGATGCCTTATCACGTTACGCTGGGTTATATCGGAACAAACGGAATCACAATGTTGCCACAAACGCAAAGTTTAATGGTAACCCCTTATAGCCATGCAGATACGCAGTTTAAAAATGTTCCGTCAGCTTTTCAGGTTGGTTATATCAATGATTTTGGTGGATTAAGTTTTTATGAAATAAACTGCCCGACGGTTAATAACTCTTGTAATGTTTCCGTAGCCAAACGAGATAAATAATATGCGCTACTTATTAATTGTAATTATATTTATTATAGGTTTTAGTGCATTACCTGTATGGGCAATGGACTGCTATGCTGAACATGAAGGGGGAAATACCGTAGTCATTGGTTACGTACCAAGAATTTCTATCCCCAGTAATGGTAAAAAAGGTGATAAGATCTGGCAAAGCAGTGAGTATTTTATGAATGTCTTCTGTAATAATGCATTACCTGCCCCATCACCTGGAGAAGAATACCCATCAGCCTGGACTAATATAATGATGTTTTTACCAGGCGGTCAGGACTTTTATAATCAGAACTCCTATATTTTTGGCGTAACATACAATGGAGTTGATTATGATTCGACTGCCCCTAATGCTATCGCAGCACCAGAATGCATTGATATAAAAGGAGCGGGTACCTTTAATAATCACTATAAAAACCCCGCTGTCTGTAGTGGAGGTCCTGAGCCTCAATTATCAGTAACCTTTCCAGCTCGCGTACAACTCTATATTAAATTAGCAAAAAATGCCAATAGAGTTAATAAAAACCTGGTGTTACCTGATGAATATATCGCTCTAGAGTTTAAAGGTATGAGTGGCGCAGGAGCTATAGAAGTAGACAAAAATTTGACCTTCAGGATTCGTGGATTAAATAATATTCATGTCCTTGACTGCTTTGTTAATGTCGCACTGGAACCAGCTGATGGCGTTGTTGACTTTGGTAAAATAAATTCCCGAACAATTAAAAATACCAGCGTTAGTGAGACGTTTAGTGTAGTCATGACAAAAGATCCTGGTGCGGCCTGTACTGAGCAATTCAATATTTTAGGGAGCTTTTTCACTACGGATATTTTGAGTGATTATAGCCATCTGGATATGGGTAATGGACTGCTATTGAAGATATTTCATAAAGATGGAACAGCAACGGAATTTAACCGCTTCTCACAATTTGCTTCTTTTTCATCGTCTAGTGCACCTTCGGTCACCGCACCATTCAGGGCAGAACTTAGTGCGAACCCGGCAGAGACTGTTGTTGAGGGACCGTTTAGTAAAGACGTAATCCTCAAAATCACCTATAACTAAATAGCTGCGCTTAATACCGCTACACTTTTGCCAGCCCATGTTTGCCTCCGGGGAATGGGCTGACGGTTTCCATAAAATGGCGAACTTTTTTCAACAGTTGCCACATTGAGCTGCACTGATGATTACGCGTTATTGTGTCGTGAAGTGCCTGCCATAGCCGTTCAACATGATTCACCCATGGCGAGTAAACCGGCTGATAAATGACCCTGAACTTCGGGTTCTCCTTCAGCCAGCTCTGTGTTTCCCGGCTTTTGTGGATAATGTAGTTGTCCACGATCAGCGTGATGGTTTTCGCCCGACGGTATGTCGCTTTAAGCCGCTTCAGCAGGCTGATGAACAGCGCCGAACTTTTGCTGTTGCCGCCCACACAGCTGACTTTACCTGTCCCGCTGTGCAGCGCTCCGGCCAGATAATATTTTTCATTCTGTCCCGGCGTGACCACCCGTTTTTGCTGTCCGCGCAGTTGCCAGTCCGCACCGATTTTGGGATTAAGATGGATATCCACTTCATCTTCATAAAAGACCGGATGCTCTGCGCTGCATTCGTCCAGTGCTTTATGGATTGCTGCCATCTTTTCATCTTTATGCGGGTCACGGATACGCAGAGTTGGCGCAGCCCTTCGCCACACAATCCCCGCAGACGGCAACCAGCGGCGAACGGTTCCGGCATTTAACTGGCAACCGGTTATCTCATTGATTTTTATTGCCAGCAGTTCTGTACTCCAGCGTGAACGCTGGTAGCCAAAGTCGCCGGGAGAATGTTTTACCAGCTCACGTAACAGTGTGCAGATATGCTCAAACGGCCAGCGACGGGCACGCCCGGCAGGTAATGATTTCAGTCCCTCAACACCCGACTGCGTGAACCAGTTAATCCAGCGTCCAACAGAGGAACAGGCGCAGCAGAGCGTTCTGGCAACGTCGCTGACACGGTCGCCCCGGTGCAGCATCAGCATGGCAGTCAGTCTGCGGGCATAATTTTTATCGTGTGTTTTATGGATGGCTTTCTGCATCAGGCGTCGTTCGTCACGGGAAATTGGTGCTATGATCGGCATTGCTCAGTCCGGTTGGTGATTTGTTTTGATTTGGCGATTGATCAGATCGCACAATCCGGGCTAAGTTCCCTCAAAGTGATCTACTATTCCGCGCAGCTATTTAGCATCTAATACAAACACTAAAACGGGCCATCAGGCCCGTTATATCAGTGCTCTAACTCCAGCTCTCTTGCCTGCATCATCTGTTGGCAATACCAGGCATAACGTGCGCAAAACCAGGTTCTATGTTCTTCATCCATGTTACCAGTAACGGCAAGAATATCGACCGGGCGACCTTCTGCGTGCATTCTGGCAAAACTACGCGCCAGGAAATCGAAATTATTTAAAGAATTAAGACTATGATCCATAAGCACATCCTCCGGTTATCGCATACCTTTTAAGGCCATATGCTTTTTCTGATTTCAGTATTCCCCAATCAGTGTAGTGCCTTTAAACATAACGTGCGTAAATATATTGTCCCCGATCACACTTTTTAGTGAAAAATAAAAAACTATATTAAAAAACTTTCTCTTCCAGAACTTCTCTAACATGTGTTATTATTAACAAAGATAAATGTAAGCAAGGAAACTATCCCAAAGTAAATATTGCGTCACTAAATGGACATTGGAGTGACATATGATTTTATTCGCCGACTATAATACCCCTTATCTTTTCGCTATTTCCTTTGTACTGTTGATCGGCCTTTTAGAAATTTTAGCGCTTATCTGCGGTCACATGCTCTCCGGTGCTCTTGATGCACATCTTGACCATTATAATTCCATAACCACAGGTCATATTAGCCAGGCACTTCATTATCTCAATATCGGAAGATTGCCAGCTCTCGTCGTTCTCTGCTTGCTGGCTGGTTTTTTTGGTCTTATTGGCATCCTGTTGCAGCATGCCTGCATCATGGTCTGGCAATCACCACTGTCGAACCTGTTCGTGGTTCCTGTCAGTTTACTGTTTACGATTATTGCGGTGCATTATACCGGTAAAATAGTTGCGCCCTGGATTCCACGCGACCATAGTTCAGCTATTACAGAAGAAGAATATATTGGTAGCATGGCATTAATTACCGGTCATCAAGCCACTTCAGGTAATCCCTGCGAAGGAAAACTCACCGATCAATTTGGCCAAATACATTATTTACTACTGGAGCCTGAAGAAGGAAAAATTTTCACTAAAGGAGTCAAAGTGTTAATTATTTGCCGACTTTCTGCAACGCGATATTTGGCGGAAAACAATCCCTGGCCACAAATATTGTAATTTATTAATCAAAAGGAAATTTAATAATGGATGATATTGTTAATTCTGTGCCCTCCTGGATGTTTACCGCGATTATTGCCGTATGCATTCTGTTTATTATTGGAATTATTTTCGCCAGGCTCTATCGTCGCGCTTCGGCAGAGCAAGCTTTTGTTCGTACTGGTTTAGGTGGGCAAAAAGTGGTGATGAGCGGTGGCGCAATCGTGATGCCGATCTTTCATGAAATAATCCCCATCAATATGAATACTCTGAAGCTGGAAGTCAGCCGCTCAACCATTGATAGCCTGATTACGAAAGATCGTATGCGTGTCGATGTAGTAGTCGCTTTCTTTGTACGGGTAAAACCGTCTGTAGAAGGCATCGCCACTGCGGCGCAGACGTTGGGGCAACGCACGCTATCACCAGAAGACTTACGTATGTTGGTTGAAGATAAATTTGTCGATGCCCTCCGTGCAACAGCTGCACAAATGACCATGCATGAGTTACAGGATACCCGCGAGAACTTCGTGCAGGGAGTACAAAATACTGTCGCAGAAGACCTATCGAAAAACGGTCTTGAGCTGGAAAGCGTTTCACTTACCAACTTTAACCAGACCTCGAAAGAACATTTCAATCCGAACAATGCCTTTGACGCCGAAGGTTTAACCAAACTGACTCAGGAGACGGAGCGCCGTCGTCGCGAACGTAACGAAGTTGAACAGGATGTAGAAGTTGCGGTGCGTGAGAAAAACCGTGATGCACTTTCGCGCAAGTTGGAGATTGAACAACAAGAAGCGTTTATGACGCTTGAGCAGGAGCAGCAGGTTAAAACCCGTACTGCCGAACAGAATGCACGTATTGCGGCTTTTGAAGCTGAACGTCGTCGTGAAGCAGAGCAGACGCGAATTCTGGCTGAACGACAAATTCAGGAAACGGAGATCGAGCGCGAGCAGGCCGTCCGCTCAAGAAAGGTTGAGGCTGAACGTGAAGTTCGTATTAAAGAGATCGAACAGCAGCAGGTCACCGAAATCGCCAACCAGACGAAATCGATCGCTATTGCCGCCAAATCGGAACAACAGTCCCAGGCAGAAGCGCGTGCTAACCTTGCACTCGCAGAAGCAGTAAGTGCGCAACAAAACGTAGAAACCACTCGCCAGACCGCAGAAGCCGATCGTGCTAAACAAGTTGCCCTAATCGCTGCCGCGCAGGATGCAGAAACCAAAGCGGTTGAACTGACCGTGCGGGCGAAAGCAGAAAAAGAAGCCGCAGAGATGCAGGCGGCGGCTATCGTTGAGTTAGCCGAAGCTACACGTAAAAAGGGTCTGGCGGAAGCAGAAGCACAACGTGCGCTGAACGATGCTATCAACGTACTTTCTGATGAACAAACCAGCCTTAAATTCAAACTGGCCTTGTTGCAGGCGCTACCTGCGGTAATAGAGAAATCCGTTGAGCCGATGAAGTCCATTGACGGTATCAAGATTATTCAGGTCGATGGTCTGAATCGTGGCAGCGCTGCGGGTGATGCAAACACGGGTAATGTGGGGGGCGGAAACCTAGCGGAACAAGCATTATCAGCCGCTCTCTCTTACCGCACACAGGCACCGCTGATTGACTCCTTGCTCAATGAAATTGGCGTTTCAGGCGGCTCACTGGCGGCATTGACTTCACCCTTAACCTCAACAACTCCCGTCGCCGAAAACGTAGAATAAATTTTCAGCTATGAACGTCCCTGGCACAAAAAGCCGGGGATTTTTTATATCTGCGTTCCGCTAAAAACTGCAAATGATCAGGCCGTTGCAACGTTTTGCGTGACCGCTCGGGGAAGGCAAAACTGCCTCTGGGAAAGCGTTGCGCGAGGTCCGGCGCTCATCAACAATCGGGGAGTCAGCAAAGGGCTGAAACGGGAAAGCCCCTCCCGAGGAAGGGGCCTTACAGAAGGAAAGGGTTATGATGAAGCTCGTCATCATACTGATTGTGTTGTTACTCGTAAGTTTCGCAGCTTATTAACAGCCAATCAGAGGGGGGAGAAATCCTCCCTCACCCTTGTTCCTTTACTTTAGGTTGAAAAAAAATCAGCGTCAAGAAGGTTTCATTAACACATATCCCTGGCCCAAAAAGCCGGGGATTTTTTATATCTGCGTTCCGCTAAAAGGTGCAAATGCTCAGGACGTTGCAGCGTTTTGCGTGATCGCTCGGGGAAGGCAAAACTGCTTCAGGGAAAGCGTTGCGCGGGGTCCGGCGCTCATCAACAATCGGGGAGTCAGCAAGGGGCTGAAACGGGAAAGCCCCTCCCGAGGAAGGGGCCTTATAGAAGGAAAGGGTTATGATGAAGTTCGTCATCATACTGGTTGTGTTGTTACTGTTAAGTTTCCCGACTTACTAACAACTGATCAGAGGGGAAGAAATCCTCCCTTACCCTTGTTCCTTTACTTTAGGTTGAAAAAACAACAGCGTCAATAGGCCTGCCTGCTACAAAGCGAGATCTGTGAACCGCTTTCCGGTTAGCCTTTTTTATCCTGTTGGATCTTCTTGATGATGTTAGTGGTCGAGCAACCGTCTTCGAAGTTGAGCACCAGCACTTCGCCGCCGTTGGCCCAGACTTCTTTACTCCCGGCGATCTCTTCTGGTTTATAGTCGCCGCCCTTCACCAGTAAATCTGGCAGGATCCCGGCGATCAAGCGCTGCGGCGTGTCTTCTTCAAACGACACCACCCAGTCGACCGCTTCCAGTGCGCCCAGCACAATCATACGCTGTTCGAGCGGGTTAACGGGGCGGGAATCCCCTTTCAGCCGTTTGGTGGAGGCATCGCTGTTCACAGCGACAATCAGACGGTCACCCAGTTTGCGAGCATTTGCCAGATAGGAGACGTGCCCGGCGTGCAGGATGTCAAAGACACCGTTGGTCATTACCACCTTTTCGCCGCGTTTACGCGCTGCCGCTACGGCCAGCTTCAGTTCCTCTTCGGTCATCACGCCAAAGCCGGTATCTGCGCGCCCACGCACTGCATTTTCCAGCTCGATCGGCGAAACCGTGGAGGTTCCCAGTTTGCCGACCACCACGCCAGCCGCCGCATTGGCAAAGAAGCAGGCTTCTTCCAGCGAATTACCCGCTGCCAGCGTTGCCGCCAGGACGCCAATCACCGTGTCGCCCGCACCGGTAACGTCATACACTTCCTGCGCCTGGGTTGGCATATGCAGCGGCGCTTTACCCGGTTGCAGCAGCGACATACCCTGTTCGGAACGGGTCACTAACAGAGCCGAGAGTTCGTAATCGGCAATCAGTTTCATGCCGCGCTCAACAATCTCTTCTTCGGTCTTACATTTACCGACAACAGCTTCAAATTCCGAGAGATTCGGCGTTAACAGCGTAGCGCCGCGGTAGCGCTCAAAATCGGTACCTTTTGGATCAATCAGCACCGGAACGCCCGCTTTACGCGCCAGTTGGATCATCTGCTGTACGCTTGCCAGCGCACCTTTGGCGTAGTCAGAAAGCACCAGCGCGCCAATCGAACTCAGCGCCTGATTAATCCGCTCGTGCAGCGGCTGCGGATCAACGCCTTCGAAACCTTCTTCGAAATCCAGACGGATCAGCTGTTGGTTGCGGGAAAGTACCCGTAATTTGGTGATGGTCGGATGCGTCGGTACAGAAACGAAGTCGCATTTGACGTTGACGTCGGCCAGAGATTTACTCAGCGCGCGCGCTGCATCGTCAATGCCCGTCAACCCGACCAGGCGTGCATTAGCACCGAGAGAAGCGATATTCATCGCCACGTTAGCCGCGCCGCCCGGACGTTCTTCGATGGTATTCACTTTAACCACGGGCACCGGCGCTTCCGGCGAGATACGGCTGGAGGGACCGTACCAGTAACGATCCAGCATTACATCACCAACCACCATCACTCCTGCACGTTCAAACTCTGGCAGCGTTACTTTCATTCCTGTCTCCTGAGAGATTCAAAATTTGCGCGCGATAATACCATACTTCATTCTTCCACCAGCCACTTCTGCCAGCTTGCCCGCACCAGATCACGCTCTGCGGTGAAGCAATCCCCCGACACATGGCCCGGCAATTCCTGTAATGCCAGATGATGAAGTTCATCGCGCAGCGTCGTGTAAGCACGGGTCAGCGCCATCGCTTCCTGCTCTTCCATAATGTCGTTTTGCGCCAGCAGCTCCAGAATACGCACGTTGTCTGACCAGCGCGTTAACTTCGGTTTTTCATGAGCGTAGCGCAACACCAGATATTGGGTAATAAATTCGATATCGGTAATTCCGCCTTCATCAGCTTTGATATCAAAGCGATCGCGATGTTTATTGCCGAGATGAGCGCGCATTTTCTCGCGCATTTCCCGCACTTCCGTTTGCAGAGTTCTACCTTCACGCGGCAGCGTCATAATCTCGCGACGCACTGCGTCAAAGTGCGCGGTGAGCTGCGGATCGCCGTACACTACCCGCGCACGCACCAGCGCCTGATGTTCCCACGTCCAGGCCTCGTTTTTCTGATAATCGGCAAATGCTTCTGTGGAGGTAACCAGCATTCCCGCCGCCCCGGACGGGCGCAGCCGCGCATCCACTTCGTACAAAATGCCGGAAGAGGTTCGCGTGCTGAACAGGTGCATAATGCGTTGCGCCAGACGAAGATAAAACTGTCGTCCGTCGATTTCCCGCTCGCCGTCAGTCATCGCATCCATTGGGCAATCATGGAGGAAGATCAGGTCAAGATCGGAACTGTAGCCTAACTCCCAGCCGCCCAGCTTGCCGTAGCCGACCACTGCAAAACCACGCCCTTCGCGATCGTTGAGGTGATTCGGCTTACCGTAGCGGGCAACCATTTGAACCCACGCCTGCTGAACGACGGCATCTATCATGGCTTCCGCCAGCCAGGTTAAGTGATCGCTCACTTTCATCACCGGTAGCGTACCAGCGATATCCGCTGCGGCGATGCGTAACAGCTGCGCCTGTTTGAACTGACGCAGCGCCTCAAGCTGTTGCTCTTCGTCATCTTCCGGCACGCGCAGCAAATACTGGCGCAACTCATCGCGGTAGGCATCGGTCGCCGTCGGCTGGTAAAGAGTGTTTGGATCGAGCAATTCATCCAGCAATAATGGATAACGCGCCAGCTGGCTGGCAATCATCGGCGATGCGGCACACAGAGAAATCAAATGGTTAAGCGCCGCAGGGAATTCACTGAGCAATTCTAAATAGGTGGTGCGGGTAACAATCCCCACCAGCAAGGCGGTAATGCGCGACAGCGTGACAGCAGCGTCTTCACGCGCACAGACATCACTTAGCAGATGCGGCATCAGATGGTCGAGCACCTGACGTCCTCGCGGCCCGATGGTGCGCTTATCCAGCTCTTTGCGGAAATCGGAAATCAGCGTTAGCACCTGTTTGCGATCATCCTCGCTAAGATGCGCCAGCACTGGCGTAGTGTCATCTTCCTGCAACGCATCCTGCCACAGCTCACGCCACTGTTCCGACAGCGACTCTTCCTGAGTTTCACTTTCGTCGTCGCCAATCAATTCATTAAACACCCGGCGCACATTGTTCATATGTGCGGTCAGCGCCCCGGTCAGTTGCGGCCAGTCAGCAAAGTCCATCGCCCACGCCAGCCGCGCACGGTTAAGCTCATCAGAAGGAAGCGTCTGGGTTTGTTCGTCGTTAATGCTTTGCAGCAGGTTTTCCAGACGCCGCAGGAACAGATACGCCACTCGCAATTGTTCAGCATCGTTTTCAGAAAGCAGATGCAGCGCAGCAATGGCGCTGAGCGTTGGCAGTAAAGAGCACGATTGCAGCGACGGTTCGCGCCCGCCGCGAATGAGCTGGAATACCTGGACGATAAATTCAATTTCGCGAATACCACCCGCGCCAAGTTTGATGTTGTCGGTCAAACCGCGCCGACGCACTTCACGGGCAATCATTCCTTTCATGTTGCGCAGCGACTGAATCACGCTGAAATCGATGTAACGACGGAAAACAAACGGGCGTAGCATCGCACGCAACTCGTTAGCATAGACGCCTTCGCTATCGCCCATAATCCGCGCTTTGACCATCGCGTAACGCTCCCAGTCGCGCCCCTGCTCCTGGTAATAATCCTCCAACGCGGCAAAGCTCAGCACCAGCGGGCCACTTTCGCCAAACGGACGCAGTCGCATATCCACGCGATAGACGAAGCCATCCTGCGTTGGTTGATCCAGCACTTTAATCAGCCGCTGCCCCATGCGGGTAAAAAACTGCGCGTTATCCAGTTCCCGGCGTCCGCCCTGCGTACAACCATGTTCCGGCCAGGCAAAAATCAGATCGATATCAGAGGAGAAATTCAGTTCCCCGCCGCCCAGCTTACCCATGCCTAAGATCAGCAGCGGTTGCGCTTCGCCCTGCGCATTGCACGGCGTTCCCCACTCGCGGCAGCAGGCGTCATACAGCCAGTCACGCGCCGCAACAATCAGCGTCTCCGCCAGATAACTGAGCTGCTGCAATATGCTCTCTTCAGTAACCAGTGCCAGCGTTTGCGCCCATGCGATGCGCACCATAATGCGCCGCCGGAATAGCCGCAGCTCGCGCATTAACCCGGCTTCGTCACTCACATTACTGAGCGCCTCCTGCAACCATGCAGCGTAATGCTGCCATTCATCGGCCTGCGGCGGTTGGCTTTCCAGTTCCGTCAACCACTCTCGATGCGCAATTATGCTGTCCTGCACAAAATCACTGAAAGTAAGTACTGACTTCGCCTGTGCACTTAGTGGTTCCTCGGCTAAAGGCTCTGGCAGCCGCTCAACAACGGTCTGCCAGTACTGCTGTAACGGTGAAGAGAGCGGCTTCATAAGCGATTTTATCCTTGCCTGATTAACGTTTTCCGCTGTGCAACCAGAACGGTTCCTGATTGTTTGCCTCATTACGGAAATGCTCAATTTCAATGCGTTGCCCGGTCGCAATAGCGTGACGCAGCCCCTGCCAGTTCTCCAGCCAGGCATGCGCGACGACAGGATCATAGTAACCCGCCAGCAACAGTATTGAGTCAATGTCACGCGTCAGGCGTGGCAACTGGTCACGGTAGAGATCGCCTAACGGCTGGCAGAAAACGCTTTTCAGTTCAGCGGCATGGTGGGAAAGATGGATATCGGCAAAGCGTTTGAAGGAGTCGCTGATTTTGCCCTGCGCTTTGGCATCTAAAAATGGCTGCCATGCTTTGCTTACCAACCATTCGGTCAACGCCAGCTTCGCCATTGCCGTTTCGGTAGAGTAGACCGCCGTCACGGCAGAAACCGCAGAAGCAATGGTCGCTTCGCATTGGGTCAGCAAATCACGTAAGTGAGTGCTCGCTTTACGCGGCACAATACCACCGAACAGCATCAGCGTATGACGGACCAGGCTAATGGCTGCCAGCACCTGTTCTTTCGCCGCATCGTTACCGCGTACCCACAGTTCTTCATGATACTGCCATTGCGCTAACGCCAGCTCGAGCGCCGCTTCCAGCCCCTGTTCTACATCGGCTTTTGCCGCAACATGCAAAATGGTGGTCGGTTTGATTTCACGCGCCGGATTGCCCTGCGCCAGATGATAGCCACGCGCCGCTTTGCTCAGGCTGCCCTGGCGTAATCCGGTTTGCGATACCAGTTGGTTCGCCAGTTTCAGCACCGCGCGCGTGTCGCCGCTAAGCAGTTCCAGTTCCAGCTCACAGATAGGTTCAGCAAATTCCCCCGCTTTCACCTCCCCCTGATCGAGAGCGATTTCAATTCGGCTGCCATCGACCGCCACCAGCCATTTTTCGCGATAAAAATCGGTGCTGAACAGCGGTTGTACGCGGGAAGCGAGATCGGCAGGCAATTCACCGTTCGGCCAGACTTCCGAGGGAAACTGCGCCAGGTCGAGCGTCGGTTCGCTCAACGCCACGTTATATTCCGGGCGCTGGTGTAAGCCGCCTGTCACTCTTCCTGCAACTTTCATGGTCATCTCATAGCGACCGTTTTCGCCACGAATACGTAAGCCCATATCGTGCCTACGCAGCCAGTTATCCGGCGTTTCGTAGTAAATATTCAGCAACTGCACGGGGTCATGGTGCTCGCCGCCCAGCGTATTGAGATGGTCACGCAACGCCTCAACGGCACTGTGATTAACAATAAACTTTAATTCGATTTCCTGAGCCATGGCCTTTACTTATCGGTTATGTCACATAAGTGACGATGAACGGCGAACTTAATGCGATCTTTTTTGTCAGTAGATAGTATTTTGCGCCAAATTGCCATGCAACGGGCAATTTGACGGGCGTAAAAGTTTGAAGCAGTGGCAAGACCTGACACAGAGGATTCCGATTGATGTCGAATGCTTTGCGTAGCGACACTGATGCCACTACTATCGTTCCACTTTCCATGACAATAACGACAGCCTGATGCCAAAATTACGCCTGATCGGATTAACTTTACTCGCACTTAGCGCGACTGCCGTCTCACACGCTGAAGAAACGCGCTATGTTTCTGACGAACTGAATACCTGGGTCCGTAGCGGTCCGGGAGATCATTATCGCCTCGTGGGCACGGTTAACGCCGGCGAGGAAGTGACCTTATTACAAACTGACGCCAACACCAATTATGCCCAGGTGAAAGACAGCTCTGGCCGTACCGCCTGGATCCCGTTGAAACAACTTAGCACTGAGCCAAGCCTGCGCTCCCGTGTGCCAGATCTGGAAAATCAGGTCAAAACCCTGACCGATAAACTCACCAATATCGATAACACCTGGAATCAGCGCACCGCAGAAATGCAGCAAAAAGTGGCGCAGAGCGACAGCGTGATCAACGGGTTAAAAGAAGAAAATCAGAAACTGAAAAACGAGCTGATTGTCGCGCAGAAAAAGGTCGATGCCGCCAGCGTACAGCTGGATGACAAACAGCGCACCATCATCATGCAATGGTTTATGTATGGCGGTGGCGTGCTGGGGCTTGGCTTGCTGCTCGGTCTGGTACTGCCGCACCTGATCCCAAGCCGCAAACGCAAAGATCGCTGGATGAACTAAATCGCCTTCTTCGTTGCACTGTCTTATTATTAGGAATTGTGTATTTGACGAAGGGATGATGGCGTGAAGATTTATCTGGTCGGTGGTGCTATTCGGGATGCATTGTTAGGGCTACCGGTCAAAGACAGAGATTGGGTGGTAGTCGGCAGTACGCCACAGGAGATGCTCGACGCGGGCTACCAGCAGGTAGGCCGCGATTTTCCTGTGTTTCTACATCCGCAAACGCATGAAGAGTATGCGCTGGCACGTACCGAACGGAAATCCGGTTCCGGTTACACCGATTTTACTTGCTATGCCGCACCGGATGTCACGCTGGAAGATGATCTTAAGCGTCGCGATCTGACCATTAATGCGCTGGCCCAGGACGATAACGGCGAGATTATCGACCCGTACAACGGTCTGGGCGATCTGCAAAATCGTCTGTTGCGCCATGTTTCCCCCGCTTTTGGCGAAGATCCGTTACGCGTACTGCGCGTGGCGCGTTTTGCTGCGCGTTATGCCCACCTCGGTTTTCGTATTGCCGATGAAACTCTGACGCTGATGCGCGAGATGACCCATGCGGGTGAACTGGAACACCTGACGCCTGAACGGGTATGGAAAGAGACGGAAAGCGCCCTCACCACCCGCAATCCACAGGTGTTCTTCCAGGTACTGCGCGATTGCGGCGCACTGCGCGTTTTATTCCCGGAAATTGACGCACTGTTTGGCGTTCCGGCCCCTGCCAGGTGGCATCCGGAAATCGACACGGGTATTCATACCTTAATGACGCTCTCAATGGCGGCGATGCTGAGTCCGCAGGTCGATGTCCGTTTCGCAACTTTATGCCACGATCTCGGTAAAGGACTGACGCCGCCAGAACTTTGGCCGCGTCATCATGGTCACGGTCCGGCGGGTGTGAAATTAGTGGAACAACTCTGCCAGCGTCTGCGCGTGCCAAATGAAATTCGCGATTTAGCCAGACTGGTGGCTGAGTTTCACGATCTCATCCACACCTTCCCAATGCTGAACCCAAAAACTATCGTCAAATTGTTTGATTCCATCGACGCCTGGCGTAAACCGCAGCGTGTCGAGCAACTGGCGCTGACCAGCGAGGCTGACGTACGCGGCAGAACCGGTTTTGAATCAGCGGACTACCCGCAAGGCCGTTGGTTGCGCGAAGCCTGGGAAGTGGCGCAGTCAGTGCCGACAAAAGCGGTCGTTGAAGCGGGATTTAAAGGTGTGGAGATTCGCGAGGAGCTGACCCGACGGCGGATTGCGGCGGTAGCCAGTTGGAAGGAACAACGTTGCCCAAAGCCTGACTGAGTATAAAACTAAACGTTAACACGAACCATCCCCTCGCCCCTTCGGGGAGAGGGTTAGGGTGAGGGGAACAGACCAGCACCGGTGCGAACAATCACCCCCACCCCGGCCCTCTCCCTACAGAGCGAGGGAGAAAACCAGGCCTGCTCCCGAACCTTTTCTCAATCAAAAGAACACGACGTACACCGCAGCCGCCACAATAAAGCGATAAATGGCGAACGGGATAAACGAAATGCGCTTAATCAATTGCAGGAAGGTTTTAATCGCTATCAGCGCCACCACAAAAGCGGTGATAAACCCAACGGCAAACATCGAGATATCGCCGGTTGTCAGGAAGCCCCAGCTTTTGTAGAGATCGAGCGCCGTTGCGCCCATCATCATCGGTACCGCCAGCAGGAACGAGAACTCGGAAGCAGCGTAACGGCTCACGCCCATCAGCATCCCACCTGAAATGGTGGCCCCGGAACGGGAGAAACCCGGCCACAGCGCCAGACACTGGAAACAGCCAATCATAAACGCCTGACGATAGGTCATATCATCAAGACCCGGCGCACGCGGCTCTTTCGGCTTCAGGCATTCGGCGGCAATCAGCAACAAACCGCCAACGACCAGTGCATACATCACATTTATCGGGTTAAACAATGACTTAATCGTGTCGTGGAACAACAGCCCCAGTACCACCGCCGGAATCATCCCCAGCAAAATGTGGATCAGCGTTAAACGACCTTTGCTTTCTCCTTCGTGCTGCAACGGGCGGCCAAAGTGGATGCCAATCAGGCCAAACAGACGCCGCCAGAACATCACTACTACCGCCAGAATTGATCCTAACTGGATCACAACTTCAAAGGTTTTCGCCGTGTCGCCCTCGAACCCCAACAAGTGACCGACAATAATCATATGGCCCGTGCTGGATACCGGCAGAAATTCTGTCAATCCTTCGACCACACCCAATATTGCCGCTATCAGCAGCGAGTGCATATCGCTCATCAATAAACCCCTAAATTATTAAAATGTACCGCTTGTCCGGACTACTGCAGTAAGACCAGGTTATAACCGTTTGGTTTAACAGCTGTAAAATTAATTATTTTCTTTCAGATTATTGCCACGCTCAATGATTACACCAACATTCGCCGCCCGCGCCATTGCGCCTGGCTTGCTGAGTTTGATGCGCACCCACGGCGAGTTGAAGCGTGCTAACAGCAGCTCCGCCACCTCTTCAGCCACGCGTTCCACCAGCGCAAAACGCGCCCCCTCGACGTGGCTGACCACCGTTTCTGCAATGTCAGCGTAACTGAGGCAATCCGCCACATCATCACTTTTCGCCGCTTTACGGTTATCCCATGCCATTTCGATATCGAACACTAACTTCTGTTCGATGGTCTGTTCCCAGTCGTAAACACCAATAGTGGTGATTACCGAAAGTTGCTCTATAAATACAATATCCATCACGTCCTGCCTGCTTTTTGGCTAACCGGATACCACTTCCGGCGAAATGTGCGTATTATCCACAGATTCATCGTTGAACACGAATTTTCAAAACGGAACAGCTTATGAGTGCAATCGCGCCTGGAATGATCCTCATCGCGTACCTCTGCGGCTCCATTTCCAGTGCCATTCTGGTTTGCCGCTTGTGTGGGCTGCCCGATCCGCGAACCAGCGGCTCCGGCAATCCAGGCGCAACCAATGTGTTACGTATCGGTGGCAAGGGAGCAGCCGTAGCAGTACTGATTTTCGACGTTCTGAAAGGAATGTTGCCCGTCTGGGGCGCGTATGAATTAGGTGTCAGCCCCTTCTGGTTAGGCTTAATTGCCATCGCCGCCTGTCTTGGACACATCTGGCCCGTTTTCTTCGGATTTAAAGGAGGAAAAGGCGTTGCTACCGCTTTTGGTGCCATCGCACCCATTGGCTGGGATCTCACCGGAGTAATGGCGGGAACCTGGTTACTGACCGTGCTATTGAGCGGATACTCGTCGCTGGGAGCGATTGTCAGTGCACTGATTGCTCCGTTTTATGTCTGGTGGTTTAAGCCACAATTCACCTTCCCGGTTTCGATGCTCTCTTGCCTGATCCTGCTGCGTCATCATGACAACATCCAGCGTCTGTGGCGTCGTCAGGAGACAAAAATCTGGACGAAATTCAAAAGAAAGCGCGAAAAGGATCCCGAGTGATTTCTGGTGGATCTACATGACCTGATAGCCTTCATCGGGCTTGCCCAGCCGTTGCTGGCACCATGCCGCCAGAAATTCCACGCAGACACGTAATTTCATGCTGCGATAGAGCGGCTCCCGGTAAACAGCCCAGATATTGGCGCTTTGTGCATACTCCGGCAATACTTGCACCAGTTTGCCACTCTCCAGAAACGGCAACACATCCCACTCGGAACGCAGCATAATCCCTTTGCCCTCCAGCGCCCATTGCAACACTATCTCGCCGCTATTGGAGGAAAGATGCCCGCTAACCTTCACCGATTTTTTCTCCTGACCGTTCCCCAACTCCCATATTCCGTGGGTCATATCGCGCTCTTTGGTCACCAGACAGTCATGACGACTTAATTCCTGTAATGATTGTGGCTGCGGATATTTTTGCAGATACTCAGGTGCTGCGCATAATATTCTTTTATTTTTCGTTAACAGATGCGCAATATAATAATCAGGAATTTCGTCATTAATACGAATATCCAGATCAATATTATCCTGCACTAAATCAATTTGCCGATCGAACAATTCAAAATGCACCTGTAACTCAGGATAATTGCGCATAAGTTCGGTAATGGCTGGCGCAATATGGCTGCGCCCAAAACCAAAACTGCAACCAATACGAATCATCCCCTCCGGGCGCGTTTTGATTTGCGTGACGTCATCGACCAGTCGCTGATATTGGGTGAGGATTTCCAGCGCATGTTCGTAACAACGTTGGCCACTTTCAGTCAGCGCCACGCCGCGAGCGGAGCGGTTCAGCAGCGTTGTTGCCAGCGTATTTTCAAGGATTTGGATCCGCTTGGTGACAAATGCAGGCGTCTGCCCAAGCGTCGCCGCTGCGGCGCTAAAACTCCCGCTGTGGACGATTTCTACCAGTACCTGCAAGTCTTTGGCTAAAGGCCAGCTATTCAGCATCGTTAATTATCCGCAGTTGTGATAAGCGCAGTGTATTTCGCAAAACATTGCCATTCCCTGCTCTGGCGCAATATTCATTCTTATTTTCGCGTTGATTCACGAATTGTTAATTACATATTCACGGTGGCAAAAAATATAAAACCACATTTTTAGTGGTAGTTTGTGGCGGTGAATTTTTCCAGACAAATACAAAAACTGGAGTTGCCATGATGAGCGAAAGTAATAAGCAACAGGCAGTGAATAAGTTGACGGAGATTGTCGCTAACTTTACCGCCATGATTTCTACCCGAATGCCTGATGACGTGGTGGATAAACTAAAACAGCTAAAGGATGCCGAAACGTCGTCGATGGGGAAAATTATCTACCATACGATGTTCGACAACATGCAAAAAGCGATTGACCTGAATCGTCCTGCCTGTCAGGACACCGGGGAGATTATGTTCTTCGTTAAAGTCGGTTCCCGCTTCCCACTGCTTGGCGAGCTGCAAAGCATACTCAAACAAGCCGTGGAAGAGGCAACCGTCAAAGCGCCACTACGTCACAATGCGGTAGAAATTTTTGACGAAGTAAACACCGGCAAAAATACCGGTAGCGGCGTACCGTGGGTCACCTGGGACATCATCCCCGACAATGACGATGCGGAAATCGAAGTTTACATGGCAGGCGGCGGCTGCACGCTACCTGGCCGCTCGAAAGTGTTAATGCCGTCAGAAGGCTACGAAGGCGTGGTGAAATTCGTCTTCGAAAATATCTCCACCCTCGCCGTAAACGCCTGTCCACCGGTACTGGTGGGCGTGGGCATCGCCACCTCGGTGGAAACCGCCGCCGTACTCTCGCGTAAAGCCATTTTGCGCCCGATTGGCAGCCGCCATCCCAATCCAAAAGCGGCAGAACTGGAGCTACGCCTGGAAGAAGGACTCAACCGTCTGGGGATTGGTCCACAAGGGCTGACTGGCAACAGTTCAGTGATGGGCGTACATATCGAATCTGCCGCCCGCCATCCGTCAACCATCGGCGTTGCTGTCTCTACCGGCTGCTGGGCGCATCGTCGCGGCACACTGCTGGTTCATGCCGATCTCACCTTTGAAAATCTGTCTCACACCCGGAGCGCGTTATGAAAAAGATCCTGACAACCCCGATCAAAGCTGAAGATCTGCAAGATATTCGCGTCGACGATGTGATCTACCTGACCGGTACGCTGGTGACCTGCCGTGACGTTTGTCACCGCCGCTTGATCGAACTGAAACGTCCGATCCCTTACGATCTCAACGGCAAAGCGATTTTCCACGCTGGCCCCATCGTGCGCAAAAACGGCGATAAATGGGAGATGGTTTCCGTTGGCCCGACAACCAGTATGCGTATGGAAAGTTTTGAACGTGAATTTATCGAGCAGACCGGCGTGAAACTGGTGGTTGGCAAAGGCGGAATGGGGCCGCTGACCGAAGAAGGCTGCCAGAAATTCAAGGCGCTACATGTGATTTTCCCGGCAGGCTGCGCGGTGCTGGCGGCAACCCAGGTGGAAGAGATTGAAGAAGTGCACTGGACAGAGCTCGGAATGCCGGAGTCGCTGTGGGTCTGTCGGGTCAAAGAGTTCGGCCCGCTGATTGTCTCTATTGATACCCACGGCAACAACCTGATAGCCGAAAACAAAAAGCTGTTCGCCGAACGCCGCGATCCCATCGTGGAAGAGATCTGCGAGCACGTCCATTACATCAAATAACCCTCCCGGAGAGGCTCGCCCCCTCTCCTTTTTCGCAGGCATAACACGATGAAACCTTCCACTGAATGGTGGCGATACCTTGCGCCGCTGGCGGTCATCGCCATTATTGCTCTAATTCCGGTTCCCGCAGGGCTGGAGAGTCATACCTGGCTCTACTTTGCCGTTTTTACTGGCGTGATCGTTGGACTGATCCTCGAACCCGTGCCGGGTGCCGTGGTGGCGATGGTGGGTATATCCATCATCGCCATACTCTCTCCCTGGCTGCTGTTCAGCCCGGAGCAGCTCGCTCAGCCAGGCTTTAAATTCACTGCAAAATCCCTCTCGTGGGCCGTTTCCGGTTTTTCTAATTCGGTTATCTGGCTGATTTTCGCCGCCTTTATGTTTGGCACAGGCTATGAAAAAACCGGGCTTGGACGCCGCATTGCGCTGATTCTGGTGAAAAAGATGGGACATCGCACGCTGTTTCTCGGCTATGCGGTGATGTTCTCCGAGCTGATCCTCGCACCTGTAACACCGTCCAACTCGGCGCGTGGTGCGGGGATTATCTATCCCATCATCCGTAACCTGCCACCGCTCTATCAATCACAACCAAACGACAGCAGTTCGCGCAGCATTGGCTCGTACATCATGTGGATGGGGATTGTTGCCGACTGCGTGACCAGCGCCATTTTCTTGACGGCGATGGCACCAAACTTGCTGTTAATTGGACTGATGAAAAGCGCATCTCACGCCACGCTGAGTTGGGGCGACTGGTTCCTCGGGATGTTGCCGCTCAGTATTTTGCTGGTGCTGCTGGTTCCCTGGCTGGCTTATGTGCTGTACCCGCCGGTACTGAAGTCTGGCGATCAGGTGCCGCGCTGGGCAGAGACGGAACTGCAGGCAATGGGCCCGCTCTGTTCGCGTGAAAAACGGATGCTGGGGCTGATAGTAGGCGCGCTGGTGCTGTGGATTTTCGGCGGTGATTATATCGATGCCGCGATGGTCGGTTACAGCGTGGTGGCACTGATGCTGCTTCTGCGCATTATCAGTTGGGACGACATTGTCAGTAATAAAGCGGCGTGGAACGTTTTCTTCTGGCTGGCCTCGCTTATCACCCTCGCTACCGGACTCAACAACACCGGTTTTATTAGCTGGTTTGGCAAACTGTTAGCAGGCAGCTTAAGCGGTTATTCGCCAACGATGGTGATGGTGGCGTTGATTGTGGTGTTTTATCTGCTGCGCTACTTTTTCGCCAGCGCCACGGCGTATACCTCCGCCCTCGCACCGATGATGATTGCCGCTGCGCTGGCGATGCCGGAAATCCCGCTGCCGGTGTTCTGCCTGATGGTTGGCGCGGCAATTGGTCTGGGGAGCATTCTTACACCATACGCCACCGGACCCAGTCCGATTTACTACGGTAGTGGTTATCTGCCAACGGCGGATTACTGGCGACTGGGGGCGATTTTTGGGCTGATATTCCTCGTGTTGCTGGTGATTACCGGCTTACTGTGGATGCCCGTGGTGTTGCTTTAAGTGAGGACGGTGCCGGAAATTGCTCTCCGGCACCCAATAGTTTTACGCAGCCGGTAACTCCGCCAGCGGCCAGCGCGGACGCACGCTAACGCCGAGATCCGCCGTCGCGCCTGCTTTAAACCGCACCATTCCGGCATAGGCGATCATCGCGCCGTTATCAGTACAAAACTCCGGACGCGCGTAGAACACTTCGCCGCGGCGTTTTTTCATCATTTCAGCCAGCTTCGCCCGTAACGTGCGGTTAGCACTCACGCCGCCCGCCATGACCAGTCGCTTAAAGCCCGTCTGATCCAACGCTCGCTTACACTTAATCATCAACGTATCGACCACCGCATCTTCAAAGGCGCGGGCGATATCAGCACGCGTCTGGTCGTCGGTGCCGTTGTCACGAATCGTGTTCGCCGCAAAGGTTTTCAGACCAGAAAAGCTGAAATCCAGCCCCGGACGGTCGGTCATCGGACGCGGGAAAACAAAGCGCCCGGCAGTACCCTGAGCCGCCATTTTCGACAGTAACGGTCCGCCAGGATAATCCAGCCCCAGCAGCTTCGCGGTTTTATCAAACGCTTCACCGGCGGCATCATCGATAGACTCGCCGAGCAGCTCGTACTGACCAATGCCAGTCACGCTGATTAACTGCGTATGACCGCCGGACACCAGCAGCGCGACAAACGGAAATTCCGGCGGGTTATCTTCCAGCATCGGCGCTAACAGATGCCCTTCCATATGGTGTACCGGGATTGCCGGAACGTTCCAGGCAAACGCCAGAGAACGCCCCACGGTTGCGCCAACCAGCAGTGCGCCGACTAATCCAGGGCCTGCGGTATAGGCCACAGCATCAATGTCTTTTGCCGTTAAGCCAGACTCCTTTAGCGCCGCCTGGATCAACGGTACGGTTTTGCGCACGTGATCGCGGGAGGCCAGTTCAGGCACGACGCCGCCATAGTCAGCGTGCAATTTCACCTGACTATACAATTGGTTGGCTAACAAACCTTTTTCATCGTCGTAAATGGCGATGCCGGTTTCATCGCAGGAAGTTTCAATACCCAGTACACGCATGACTTGTTTTACCTCGCTTTATTACCGCGCAGTGTAGGACCAATGCGGGTTGATGTAAAACTTTGTTCGCCCCTGGAGAAAGCCTCGTGTATACTCCTCACCCTTATAAAAGTCCCTTTCAAAAAGGCCGCGGTGCTTTACAAAGCAGCAGCAATTGCAGTAAAATTCCGCACCATTTTGAAATAAGCTGGCGTTGATGCCAGCGGCAAACCGAATTAATCAAAGGTGAGAGGCACATGCCGGTAATTAAAGTACGTGAAAACGAGCCGTTCGACGTAGCTCTGCGTCGCTTCAAGCGTTCCTGCGAAAAAGCAGGTGTTCTGGCGGAAGTTCGTCGTCGTGAGTTCTATGAAAAACCGACTACCGAACGTAAGCGCGCTAAAGCTTCTGCAGTGAAACGTCACGCGAAGAAACTGGCTCGCGAAAACGCACGCCGCACTCGTCTGTACTAATTCCCCGAGAGCGTTGCTCTCCGATCAGACCGAGTTGTAGTTGTAAGGCCGTGCTTCCGAAAGGAATGCGCGGCTTATTTTCGTTTATGAATTGCTAAAAATCGGGGCCTATGGCTGGACGAATCCCACGCGTATTCATTAATGATCTGCTGGCACGCACTGACATCGTCGATCTGATCGATGCCCGTGTGAAGCTGAAAAAGCAGGGCAAGAATTTCCACGCGTGTTGTCCATTCCACAACGAGAAAACCCCGTCATTCACCGTTAACGGTGAGAAACAGTTTTACCACTGCTTTGGATGTGGCGCGCACGGCAACGCGATCGACTTCCTGATGAACTACGACAAGCTCGAGTTCGTTGAAACGGTCGAAGAGCTGGCAGCAATGCACAATCTTGAAGTGCCATTTGAAGCAGGCAGCGGCCCCAGCCAGATCGAGCGCCATCAGAGGCAAACGCTTTATCAGTTGATGGACGGTCTGAATACGTTTTACCAACAATCTTTACAACAACCTGTTGCCACGTCTGCGCGCCAGTATCTGGAAAAACGCGGATTAAGCCACGAGGTTATCGCTCGCTTTGCGATTGGTTTTGCGCCCCCCGGCTGGGACAACGTCCTGAAGCGGTTTGGCGGCAATCCAGAAAATCGCCAGTCATTGATTGATGCGGGGATGTTGGTCACTAACGATCAGGGACGCAGTTACGATCGTTTCCGCGAGCGGGTGATGTTCCCCATTCGCGATAAACGCGGTCGGGTGATTGGTTTTGGCGGGCGCGTGCTGGGCAACGATACCCCCAAATACCTGAACTCGCCGGAAACAGACATTTTCCATAAAGGCCGCCAGCTTTACGGTCTTTATGAAGCGCAGCAGGATAACGCTGAACCCAATCGTCTGCTTGTGGTCGAAGGCTATATGGACGTGGTGGCGCTGGCGCAATACGGCATTAATTACGCCGTTGCGTCGTTAGGTACGTCAACCACCGCCGATCACATACAACTGTTGTTCCGCGCGACCAACAATGTCATTTGCTGTTATGACGGCGACCGTGCAGGCCGCGATGCCGCATGGCGAGCGCTGGAAACGGCGCTGCCTTACATGACAGACGGCCGTCAGCTACGCTTTATGTTTTTGCCGGATGGCGAAGACCCTGACACGCTGGTACGAAAAGAAGGTAAAGAAGCGTTTGAAGCGCGGATGGAGCAGGCGATGCCGCTTTCCGCATTTCTGTTTAACAGCCTGATGCCGCAAGTTGATCTGAGTACCCCTGACGGGCGCGCACGTTTGAGTACGCTGGCACTGCCATTGATATCGCAAGTGCCGGGCGAAACGCTGCGAATATATCTTCGTCAGGAATTAGGCAACAAATTAGGCATACTTGATGACAGCCAGCTTGAACGATTAATGCCAAAAGCGGCAGAGAGCGGCGTTTCTCGCCCTGTTCCGCAGCTAAAACGCACGACCATGCGTATACTTATAGGGTTGCTGGTGCAAAATCCAGAATTAGCGACGTTGGTCCCGCCGCTTGAGAATCTGGATGAAAATAAGCTCCCTGGACTTGGCTTATTCAGAGAACTGGTCAACACTTGTCTCTCCCAGCCAGGTCTGACCACCGGGCAACTTTTAGAGCACTATCGTGGTACAAATAATGCTGCCACCCTTGAAAAACTGTCGATGTGGGACGATATAGCAGATAAGAATATTGCTGAGCAAACCTTCACCGACTCACTCAACCATATGTTTGATTCGCTGCTTGAACTGCGCCAGGAAGAGTTAATCGCTCGTGAGCGCACGCATGGTTTAAGCAACGAAGAACGCCTGGAGCTCTGGACATTAAACCAGGAGCTGGCGAAAAAGTGATTTAACGGCTTAAGTGCCGAAGAGCGATCGGGAAGCCCCCGACAGCCGCACTGAGAGGCAGCGGCAAATATATAAGTACGCCCTCGTAATTATCGTTGGCGGTAAACAACCGTTGGATTTCAGCGTTAACGGCTGAAGGACATCGGGTCAATCGCCCAACACCAACCTCATGAAATAAGTGTGGATACCGTCTTATGGAGCAAAACCCGCAGTCACAGCTGAAACTTCTTGTCACCCGTGGTAAGGAGCAAGGCTATCTGACCTATGCCGAGGTCAATGACCATCTGCCGGAAGATATCGTCGATTCAGATCAGATCGAAGACATCATCCAAATGATCAACGACATGGGCATTCAGGTGATGGAAGAAGCACCGGATGCCGATGATCTGATGCTGGCTGAAAACACCGCGGACGAAGATGCTGCCGAAGCCGCCGCGCAGGTGCTTTCCAGCGTGGAATCTGAAATCGGGCGCACGACTGACCCGGTACGCATGTACATGCGTGAAATGGGCACCGTTGAACTGTTGACCCGCGAAGGCGAAATTGACATCGCTAAGCGTATTGAAGACGGGATCAACCAGGTTCAATGCTCCGTTGCTGAATATCCGGAAGCGATCACCTATCTGCTGGAACAGTACGATCGTGTTGAAGCAGAAGAAGCGCGTCTGTCCGATCTGATCACCGGCTTTGTTGACCCGAACGCAGAAGAAGATCTGGCACCTACCGCCACTCACGTCGGTTCTGAGCTTTCCCAGGAAGATCTGGACGATGACGAAGATGAAGACGAAGAAGATGGCGATGACGACAGCGCCGATGATGACAACAGCATCGACCCGGAACTGGCTCGCGAAAAATTTGCGGAACTACGCGCTCAGTACGTTGTAACGCGTGACACCATCAAAGCGAAAGGTCGCAGTCACGCTGCCGCTCAGGAAGAGATCCTGAAACTGTCTGAAGTATTCAAACAGTTCCGCCTGGTGCCGAAGCAGTTTGACTACCTGGTCAACAGCATGCGCGTCATGATGGACCGCGTTCGTACGCAAGAACGTCTGATCATGAAGCTCTGCGTTGAGCAGTGCAAAATGCCGAAGAAAAACTTCATTACCCTGTTTACCGGCAACGAAACCAGCGATACCTGGTTCAACGCGGCAATTGCGATGAACAAGCCGTGGTCGGAAAAACTGCACGATGTCTCTGAAGAAGTGCATCGCGCCCTGCAGAAACTGCAGCAGATTGAAGAAGAAACCGGCCTGACCATCGAGCAGGTTAAAGATATCAACCGTCGTATGTCCATCGGTGAAGCGAAAGCCCGCCGTGCGAAGAAAGAGATGGTTGAAGCGAACTTACGTCTGGTTATTTCTATCGCCAAGAAATACACCAACCGTGGCTTGCAGTTCCTTGACCTGATTCAGGAAGGCAACATCGGTCTGATGAAAGCGGTTGATAAATTCGAATACCGCCGTGGTTACAAGTTCTCCACCTACGCAACCTGGTGGATCCGTCAGGCGATCACCCGTTCTATCGCGGATCAGGCGCGCACCATCCGTATTCCGGTGCATATGATTGAGACTATCAACAAACTCAACCGTATTTCTCGCCAGATGCTGCAAGAGATGGGCCGTGAACCGACGCCGGAAGAACTGGCTGAACGTATGCTGATGCCGGAAGACAAGATCCGCAAAGTGCTGAAGATCGCCAAAGAGCCAATCTCCATGGAAACGCCGATCGGTGATGATGAAGATTCGCATCTGGGGGATTTCATCGAGGATACCACCCTTGAGCTGCCGCTGGATTCTGCGACCACCGAAAGCCTGCGTGCGGCAACGCACGACGTGCTGGCTGGCCTGACCGCGCGTGAAGCGAAAGTTCTGCGTATGCGTTTCGGTATCGATATGAACACCGACCACACGCTGGAAGAAGTGGGTAAACAGTTCGACGTTACCCGCGAACGTATCCGTCAGATCGAAGCGAAGGCGCTGCGCAAACTGCGTCACCCGAGCCGTTCTGAAGTGTTGCGTAGCTTCCTGGACGATTAATCGGTAGGCCGGATCAGGCGTTACGCCGCACCCGGCACTAGTCCCTCTGCACAAACGCCACCTTTTCGGTGTAATGCCAGTCAGTTAAGCAACTGACTGGCTCTTTTTCGGGGCTGTGGGGTATTTCCAGGGCCTCTCCTTTACCACTCTCGGGAAGGCCCTTTCCCTTCTCGTCGGTAATTTCACAAGTTGTCCCATACTTGCAAGATCGCGCATCAGCTCCGGTATACGTCCCGGTGAAGCGCCCTGCAATGTCATCAGCATTCTCATCACCATTCCGCATGATTCTGAGAAACTCAGTTGATTCGGCCAGTAACCTTTCAGATGTTCCGCCATTTTAATCATCTGATATCTCACCAGATTATAAGCCAGTAAGACACCCCACAGCTCTTGCTCCACAAGCTCCGGCTTTTTACTTCTCAGCGTCAGCCTGCTCAGTTGCATCGTCTGTTTTATCTCCCTGTATCCCAGTTCGATTTCCCAGCGATGACTGTACAGATCCGCCATTTCTCCTCCGGGGAAGCGCATGGCGTCCGTCATCGACGTCAGCAGATGGCAGACTTTTCCTTTGCGCGTCACGGTCAGCAGGCGGGCTGTCACTTCATTTCCCAGTCCCGGCCACTTTTTTCGTGCCTGCGGGCTGGTTTTCAGCTTCACCAGATGATCGCCTTTACCCAGTTTTCTGAGCTCTTCATATTGCGCTCCCTTTCTGAGAGGTATCATCCAGTGGCGGTGTTCTCCCGCCAGGCTCCAGGCATTTAACAGTCCCAGTGAGTAATAACCTTTATCCATTAACGTCAGAGTGTTATCGCCGGTTTGTTCTATAAGTTGCTCAGCAAGCTCATTTTCGCTGTTCTTCATCGTGCCGAAGGCTGCAGCCGTCAGCAGATGGCTGGTCAGTTCCATCTGGCAGACCATTTTGACCTGCGGGTAGAGCGCCGGGTTCCCGGCATGTGTCTGGCGGGGGAAGGCTGCATCGTTCTCTGGTGTATCCGGTGTGCGCCAGAACACACCATCGATGGCCAGCAGGGTCAGGCC
Organism: Shigella sonnei; assembly: GCF_002950395.1. Lineage (NCBI taxonomy): Bacteria > Pseudomonadati > Pseudomonadota > Gammaproteobacteria > Enterobacterales > Enterobacteriaceae > Shigella > Shigella sonnei. The sequence continues at coordinate 4,514,013 of NZ_CP026802.1, read as the reverse complement.
GCACCAGTGCGGATGCGGCGTGGCGTTATGCCAGAGCTGCGCTGTTTTCGTGAACACGCGGCGGACAGCCTCACTTCCCAGGCGCTGGCGGGCCTGAATAACGGCACTGGGGGCAACGAAGGGGCGATTGCCCGGCAGCATGATGTCCAGGCGATTCACAATCTGGTGAAGAGGTTCTTTACGCTCAAGCGCCATGCCAACAATACACCAGACCATCATTTCGAGGGGAAGACGGCGCTTGCGTAGCGTTACAGTACCTGATTCGGCAAGGCAACGAGAGATGAGTTCGGGGTCGAGGTAATCCCCCAGAGAAGTCAGTGGGTTACGCAGAGAATCGTAACGGGATACCAGATCAAGAGCCTGTCCAATGTGCATAAAAAAATCCGGAAACAAGTGAGCGTTTCCGGATTCTTACACAGCCACTGGATCGGTCAACTGATCCTTAACTGATCGGCATTACACCTTTTCGGTGGCGTTTTTTATCGCCCACGCACTACCAGCGCCTGGTCCAGCTCGCGATACGCTTCAACCAGTTTCTCTAGTGAAACGCGACTTAAACCGCTGGGATTTGGCAGCACCCAAATCTGCGTCGAACCAATGGTGAGCGTTTGTTTCCCCCACTGTGCACCGCGCTGGCTGAATCCCTGTTCATATGCTTGTTTGCCCAGAATCGCCAACGCCTGCGGCTGATAATCTTCAATTTTTTCAATCAGCTTACGCCCACCTGCGTGCAGCTCCTGCTTTGAAACTTCATTGGCTTGCACCGTTGGACGGTCTACCAGTTTGGTGACGCCACAACGATAATCCAGCAGATGCTGTGCCTCCTGCGGCTTCAACTGACGGTCGGTAAACCCGGCCTGATATATCACCTTCCAGAAGCGATTTGCTGGATGAGCAAAGGGAAAACCAGTCCCGGCGGATGAAAGCCCAGGGTTGATACCGCAAAACACGACCCGTAACCCTGGAGCCAAAATATCCTCAACCATATTTACTCCTTTCTAACATCACCAGGAAAAGTATAACGGATTGAAAATACATTGTTTATAAAAACAGCAGGCGCACGGTAATGGCTGGATTGCGACACGGAGTTACTTTATAATCCGCTACCATGGCCCCTTAGCTCAGTGGTTAGAGCAGGCGACTCATAATCGCTTGGTCGCTGGTTCAAGTCCAGCAGGGGCCACCAGATATAGCAAAGGCTGACGAGAAATCGTCAGCCTTTTTCTTTTTATATATCAGTTACTTTGCGTGCCAGTAAGCCGCTGCACGTACCCGCTGTGGGTCATACTGTTCCGCTTCAAAGCGGCGGCTTAAATTCTTAACGACTTTACCTTCGCCGGTTATCCAGATGAAGTAATCATCGGCAGGGATTTGCATCTGCGCCAGACGCGCATCTACCGCCTGCTCATCATGTGCCAGCCATTCGATATTAAAACCATCAAGGTGCGCGAGATAATCCTGACAGGCGTTATCCCGCACGCTAACCAGCGCACTAACTTGCGGTTTAACGGCAAGTTTGCTCAACGTTTCCAAGCGGCGGCGCAGTGCGGGCATTCCGGATTCATCGCAGACATACAGCTGATACGCGTAATCTTCCGGCACCACCAGCGAACCGCGCGGACCTGCAACCGTAAGTTTATCGCCCGGTTGCGCCTGCATCGCCCAGCCGCTGGCGACCCCACCGTCGTGAATAAAGAAATCGATCGCCAGTTCATGGCGTAGTTCGTCATACAGCGGCGTATAGTCACGCGACGGTGGGCGTGGTCCTTCCGGCCAGACGATGCCCTCTTCCGTTACCGTTGGCGGCACAAAGTGAGCGTCAGGTTGAGGAAAGAAGAGTTTGCTGTGATCGTCAAAGCCGCGCGATGTAAAACCGTCCAGCGCCTCGCCGCCGAGGACAATGCGCTGAAAACCGGCGCTGATGCGCTCAACGCGTAACACAGTCAGTTCACGGAAGCGCAGATCATTGCGAACGCGCTGCGGGTAGCGGGGGGAGTTATTCATTGTTATCGCCTTCGTGATGGTAATCAGATATATCTAAATAATTTTCGTAAATGATAATGATTGTTAATCATGATAAATGCAAGCGATTTGTAGAACTGATATGTCTATAGTCTGATAAGACGAACCGCCTCTTCTCAGGCATCATTACTCAACGCCGGATGCGGCGTGAACGCCTTATCCGGCCTACGTGTGAGATGAGTCCACATTTAAAAATCATTTTTATTCTTGCAAGAGTGCTCATATCAGATATAAATTAGATATATCTAATCAAGCAAAAGGAGGCTGATATGAGCCATCATCACGAAGGGTGTTGTAAACATGAAGGCCAGCCACGCCATGAGGGCTGCTGCAAAGGTGAGAAGTCAGAACACGAGCACTGCGGACACGGTCACCAGCATGAACACGGTCAATGCTGCGGTGGTCGCCACGGTCGCGGCGGCGGTCGTCGGCAACGTTTCTTTGGTCACGGTGAATTGCGTCTGGTGATTCTGGATATTCTCTCGCGCGATGACAGCCACGGTTACGAATTGATTAAAGCGATTGAGAATCTAACCCAGGGGAATTACACCCCAAGCCCGGGCGTCATCTACCCAACGCTGGATTTTCTGCAGGAGCAGTCGCTGATTACCATCCGCGAAGAGGAAGGTGGTAAGAAGCAGATTGCGCTGACCGAACAAGGCGCGCAGTGGCTGGAAGAAAACCGCGAACAGGTGGAGATGATTGAAGAACGCATCAAAGCGCGTTGCGTTGGTGCTGCGCTGCGCCAGAACCCGCAAATGAAGCGGGCGCTGGATAATTTTAAAGCGGTGCTGGATTTACGCGTCAACCAGAGCGATATCACTGATGCACAAATAAAAAAGATCATTGCGGTGATCGACCACGCCGCTTTTGATATTACCCAACTGGATTAATCACCGATTGCCGGATGCGGCGTACCCTACACACCCCGCAGGCCTGATAAGATGCGCCAGCATCGCATCAGGCATTGTGCTCCAACCGCCGGATCCGGCATACCGATTAATGCAGCACCGTCACCGCGTCTTCCAGTCGGCTGGCGCGGTGTTTCACCATCGCCGACACCTGCGCACTCTCTTCCACCAGCTCAGCATTTTTCTGGGTGATCAGGTTAAGCTCATCCACTGCACGGGTCAGGCTGGAAAGCCCATCGGCCTGTTCCAGCGTTGAATGGCTAATCTGGGCGATCAACTGGGTGACGTTTTTCACCTGTGCCACAATATCTTCCATCGTCCGTCCGGCGGCGTGTACCTGCTGCGAACCGGATTGCACCTTATCAGCACTGGCATCAATCAGCTTGCGAATATCGTTGGCAGCATTAGCGCTGCGGCTGGCTAAATGACGCACTTCCCCTGCCACCACTGCAAAACCTTTGCCCTGTTCGCCGGCACGCGCCGCTTCCACCGCCGCATTCAGGGCCAGAATATTGGTCTGAAACGCAATATCGTTAATCAGCGAAGTAATGGTGCCAATGCGCTGGGTACTGTCGGCGATATCGTCCATTGTCTTGATCACCGTGGTCATCGCCTCCCCACCCTGCACTGCCGCATTACTGGCGGTGATAGAAAGTTTATCGGCAGCCGACGCCGTGGCAGAGTTCTGTTTCACCGACGCCGCCATTTGGTTCATGGTCGCCACCGTTTGCTGAACGTTATCAACTGTCTGCTGGGTATGTTCGTTCAGTTCATCGGTGCCTTTCGCCAGCGTCTCACTGCCATTTCTGACACTGGACACCTGGCTTGAGACATCGTTAATTAGCCAACGGCACATCAGGCCAAGCTGCCCTACCGCGCGTAATGTCAGCCCCAGCTCATCGCTGCGATTCAGGTGCTCAACACTATTACGCTCTCCGGTCGCCACCTTCAGTGCCTGACGGGCGACATTTTCTATCGGGCGCACAATCTGCCATTCAAAACAAGCGCTTGCCAACAATACCACTAACACACAGAGGAAATACGTCACCACCGGGGCAGCAACAAACCAAAGCATGGCCGCCAGCAAGATAAACATCAGGGTCATCACTCCACGCGCCCGCCAGCGAAGCGGTAATGAAGGCAGTTTACCCAGCCAGCCTTTACGCACCACCAGGCCTTTATGAATACGCTTACTGGTACGTCCGGCGTTCAGCGCTTTGTACAGCGGCTCCACCGCCGCAATCTCTTCATCCGTCGCCCGGGTACGAATCGACATATAGCCACTGATTTTTCCCTCGCGCACCATCGGTACCGCATTGGCCCGCACCCAATAATGGTCGCCATTTTTGCGGCGATTTTTCACGATGCCGCTCCAGGGCTCCCCTTTTTTCAGGGTGAACCACATATCCGCAAACGCCGCTTTTGGCATATCCGGGTGACGCACCATGTTGTGCGGCTGCCCTTGTAACTCTTGCAAGGTAAAGCCGCTCACCTGCACAAAAGTGTCATTAGCATGAGTGATATAGCTTTGCAGATCGGTAGTGGACATCAGAGTGGTATCGTCCGCCAGCGGGGTATTTTGCTGGGTGACATACGGATGAGAAGACATGTTCGCGTCCTGTGCAGGTTATATGGTTGTTAACTTCTTGTCAGAGTTTATGTCGGCCCCGCTGCGGTTATCTTTAACCGATTAATTTGATTTAGATCGCAATTTGCGATTAAAGCACAAATCTAATTCTTTGATTTAAAATACTTTCACTCTGTTACTATACGAAAACGTTAATTATCTTGCCCAAAAATCAGGCAATTATTGCCCTGAAAACGTGCATTTGCGCAGCAATCATCAAATCCATACCCGACAAAAACCGTGCAAAATAACAACAAATGTTAACAGATAGCATTAAATATTGCACAAATGATAACCGAATTTGTGTTTATCCCGATTTTCGCGATCGCAGCCGGAGTGGCGCAATCCCTGCAATACTTAAATCGGTATCATGTGATACGCGAGCCTCCGGAGCATATTTTGAACAGGTTACCTTCGAGCGCATCGGCTTTAGCGTGCAGCGCCCACGCCCTGAATCTCATTGAGAAGCGAACGCTGGATCATGAGGAGATGAAAGCACTTAACCGAGAGGTGATTGAATACTTCAAAGAGCATGTCAATCCGGGGTTTTTAGAGTATCGCAAATCTGTTACCGCCGGCGGGGATTACGGAGCCGTAGAGTGGCAAGCGGGAAGTTTAAATACGCTTGTCGACACCCAGGGACAGGAGTTTATCGACTGCCTGGGAGGTTTTGGAATTTTCAACGTGGGGCACCGTAATCCAGTTGTGGTTTCCGCCGTACAGAATCAACTTGCGAAACAACCGCTGCACAGCCAGGAGCTGCTCGATCCGTTACGGGCGATGTTGGCGAAAACCCTTGCTGCGCTAACGCCCGGTAAACTGAAATACAGCTTCTTCTGTAATAGCGGCACCGAGTCCGTTGAAGCAGCGCTGAAGCTGGCGAAAGCTTACCAGTCACCGCGCGGCAAGTTTACTTTTATTGCCACCAGCGGCGCGTTCCACGGTAAATCACTTGGCGCGCTGTCGGCCACGGCGAAATCGACCTTCCGCAAACCGTTTATGCCGTTACTGCCGGGCTTCCGTCATGTGCCGTTTGGCAATATCGAAGCCATGCGCACGGCTCTTAACGAGTGCAAAAAAACCGGTGATGATGTGGCTGCGGTGATCCTCGAACCGATTCAGGGTGAAGGTGGCGTAATTCTGCCGCCGCCGGGCTATCTCACCGCCGTACGTAAGCTATGCGATGAGTTCGGCGCACTGATGATCCTCGATGAAGTACAAACGGGCATGGGGCGCACGGGCAAGATGTTCGCCTGCGAGCATGAGAACGTACAGCCGGATATCCTCTGCCTTGCCAAAGCGCTCGGCGGCGGCGTGATGCCGATTGGCGCGACCATCGCCACTGAAGAGGTGTTTTCAGTTCTGTTCGACAACCCATTCCTGCATACCACCACCTTTGGCGGCAACCCGCTGGCCTGTGCGGCGGCGCTGGCGACCATCAATGTGTTGCTGGAGCAGAACTTACCGGCTCAGGCTGATCAAAAAGGCGATATGTTGCTGGACGGTTTCCGTCAACTGGCGCGGGAATATCCCGATCTGGTACAGGAAGCGCGTGGTAAAGGGATGTTGATGGCGATTGAGTTTGTTGATAACGAAATCGGCTATAACTTTGCCAGCGAGATGTTCCGCCAGCGCGTACTGGTGGCCGGAACGCTCAATAACGCCAAAACGATCCGCATTGAACCGCCACTGACACTGACCATTGAACAGTGTGAACTGGTGATCAAAGCGGCGCGTAAGGCGCTGGCGGCCATGCGAGTAAGTGTCGAAGAAGCGTAATATCAAATCGGATGGCGATACGACGTCGCCATCCGATCTTTTTATACGACGCGTACGCCCGCAGGCATCATCCGCTCCGGCGTTAACAGCACGCTTTCACTGCCGTCATCGGTTTCCGCACACAACAGCATGCATTCCGACGTTTCACCACGCATTTTCGCTTTTTGCAGATTGCATAAGACCACCACCGTTTTTCCCATCAGCTCCTCTTCGCTGTAGTACGGCACCAGGCTGGTCACGGTTTGCAGTGTTTTTTCCCCCACATCAACCTGTACGATGTACAGCTTGTCGGCGTTTTCATGGCGTTTCACTTCCACAATCTTTCCGACGCGCATTTCCAGACGTGCAAAATCAGCGTAAGCCACGGTTTCCATTGCTTCCTCCCTTCAAGTAAAATTTTACTAAACTATAGCAAAATTTTTTCTCAATCCTGTAGGCTAAAAATGGAGAATGCAGGCGTGATCACATTCGTAAGCCGCTGTGTTACCGTTACAGCGTCAAAGAAACGCGCTTTATTTACTGAAAACAGGTGACCCGATAAGCACTTCCTCTACAATGGGGGCGCACATCAGGGAAAGTAAAAAAGGTAAACATGGCAACATTAAAAGACATCGCAATCGAAGCTGGCGTATCCCTGGCGACAGTATCCAGGGTCTTAAATGACGATCCGACATTGAATGTGAAAGAAGAGACGAAACATCGCATTCTCGAGATCGCCGAAAAGCTGGAGTACAAGACCAGTAGCGCCCGTAAACTACAGACAGGCGCAGTCAACCAACACCATATTCTGGCTATCTACAGCTACCAGCAGGAGCTGGAGATCAACGATCCTTACTATCTGGCGATCCGCCACGGCATTGAAACTCAGTGCGAAAAGCTGGCGATCGAACTGACCAACTGTTATGAACACAACGGATTACCAGACATTAAAAACGTCACCGGTATTTTAATTGTCGGCAAACCCACGCCCGCCCTGCGCGCCGCTGCCAGCGCGTTGACCGACAATATCTGTTTTATCGACTTTCACGAACCCGGCAGCGGTTACGATGCGGTGGATATCGATCTGGCACGCATCAGTAAAGAAATCATCGACTTCTATATCAACCAGGGCGTTAATCGTATTGGTTTTATTGGCGGTGAAGATGAGCCTGGCAAGGCGGATATTCGTGAGGTCGCCTTTGCGGAATATGGCCGACTGAAACAAGTGGTACGCGAAGAGGATATCTGGCGCGGCGGTTTTTCCAGTTCGTCGGGTTATGAACTGGCAAAACAAATGCTGGCGCGGGAAGACTATCCGAAGGCACTGTTTGTTGCTTCCGATTCCATTGCTATCGGCGTACTGCGGGCAATTCATGAACGTGGCCTGAACATCCCACAGGATATTTCGCTTTTCAGCGTTAACGATATCCCCACCGCGCGATTTACCTTTCCGCCGCTCTCCACCGTGCGCATCCATTCCGAGATGATGGGAAGTCAGGGCGTTAACCTGGTGTATGAAAAAGCCCGCGATGGTCGCGCGCTGCCGCTGCTAGTCTTCGTTCCCAGCAAATTAAAACTGCGCGGCACGACCCGTTAAATCCCCTTACACACTGTCCGGCAATCATTTTTGCCGGACAGTGCTGTAATGCCAGTCAGTTAAGCAACTGACTGGCTCTTTTTCGGGGCTGTGGGGTATTTCCAGGGCCTCTCCTTTACCACTCTCGGGAAGGCCCTTTCCCTTCTCGTCGGTAATTTCACAAGTTGTCCCATACTTGCAAGATCGCGCATCAGCTCCGGTATACGTCCCGGTGAAGCGCCCTGCAATGTCATCAGCATTCTCATCACCATTCCGCATGATTCTGAGAAACTCAGTTGATTCGGCCAGTAACCTTTCAGATGTTCCGCCATTTTAATCATCTGATATCTCACCAGATTATAAGCCAGTAAGACACCCCACAGCTCTTGCTCCACAAGCTCCGGCTTTTTACTTCTCAGCGTCAGCCTGCTCAGTTGCATCGTCTGTTTTATCTCCCTGTATCCCAGTTCGATTTCCCAGCGATGACTGTACAGATCCGCCATTTCTCCTCCGGGGAAGCGCATGGCGTCCGTCATCGACGTCAGCAGATGGCAGACTTTTCCTTTGCGCGTCACGGTCAGCAGGCGGGCTGTCACTTCATTTCCCAGTCCCGGCCACTTTTTTCGTGCCTGCGGGCTGGTTTTCAGCTTCACCAGATGATCGCCTTTACCCAGTTTTCTGAGCTCTTCATATTGCGCTCCCTTTCTGAGAGGTATCATCCAGTGGCGGTGTTCTCCCGCCAGGCTCCAGGCATTTAACAGTCCCAGTGAGTAATAACCTTTATCCATTAACGTCAGAGTGTTATCGCCGGTTTGTTCTATAAGTTGCTCAGCAAGCTCATTTTCGCTGTTCTTCATCGTGCCGAAGGCTGCAGCCGTCAGCAGATGGCTGGTCAGTTCCATCTGGCAGACCATTTTGACCTGCGGGTAGAGCGCCGGGTTCCCGGCATGTGTCTGGCGGGGGAAGGCTGCATCGTTCTCTGGTGTATCCGGTGTGCGCCAGAACACACCATCGATGGCCAGCAGGGTCAGGCCGCACCAGTGCGGATGCGGCGTGGCGTTATGCCAGAGCTGCGCTGTTTTCGTGAACACGCGGCGGACAGCCTCACTTCCCAGGCGCTGGCGGGCCTGAATAACGGCACTGGGGGCAACGAAGGGGCGATTGCCCGGCAGCATGATGTCCAGGCGATTCACAATCTGGTGAAGAGGTTCTTTACGCTCAAGCGCCATGCCAACAATACACCAGACCATCATTTCGAGGGGAAGACGGCGCTTGCGTAGCGTTACAGTACCTGATTCGGCAAGGCAACGAGAGATGAGTTCGGGGTCGAGGTAATCCCCCAGAGAAGTCAGTGGGTTACGCAGAGAATCGTAACGGGATACCAGATCAAGAGCCTGTCCAATGTGCATAAAAAAATCCGGAAACAAGTGAGCGTTTCCGGATTCTTACACAGCCACTGGATCGGTCAACTGATCCTTAACTGATCGGCATTACGGACAGTGCTGCCGTTTATTTTCGTGATCCAGTTAAAGTAAATGCATTTACCTGCCACTTTTTAGTAAAAATTTTACTAAACTCCCCAGCAATTACACAAACTACCATCACCATGAATGGTTCCGATTTCTCTCTACCGGGAGGCCCTATGAATCGCTGGGAAAACATTCAGCTCACCCACGAAAACCGACTTGCGCCACGTGCGTACTTTTTTTCATATGATTCTGTTGCGCAAGCGCGTACCTTTGCCCGCGAAACCAGCAGCCTGTTTCTGCCCTTAAGCGGTCAGTGGAATTTCCACTTTTTTGACCACCCGCTGCAAGTGCCTGAAGCCTTCACCTCTGAGTTAATGGCTGACTGGGGGCATATTACCGTCCCCGCCATGTGGCAAATGGAAGGTCACGGCAAACTGCAATATACCGACGAAGGTTTTCCGTTCCCCATCGATGTGCCGTTTGTTCCCAGCGATAACCCAACCGGTGCCTATCAACGTATTTTCACCCTCAGCGACGGCTGGCAGGGTAAACAGACGCTGATTAAATTTGACGGCGTCGAAACCTATTTTGAAGTCTACGTTAACGGTCAGTATGTGGGTTTCAGCAAGGGCAGTCGCCTGACCGCAGAGTTTGACATCAGCGCGATGGTTAAAACCGGCGACAACCTGTTGTGTGTGCGCGTGATGCAATGGGCGGACTCTACCTACGTGGAAGACCAGGATATGTGGTGGTCAGCGGGGATCTTCCGCGATGTTTATCTGATCGGAAAACAACTAACACATATTAACGATTTCACCGTGCGTACCGACTTTGACGAAGCCTATTGCGATGCCACGCTTTCCTGCGAAGTGGTGCTGGAAAATCTCGCCGCCTCCCCTGTCGTCACGACGCTGGAATATACCCTGTTTGATGGCGAACGCGTGGTGCACAGCAGCGCCATTGATCATTTGGCAATTGAAAAACTGACCAGCGCCAGCTTTGCTTTTACTGTCGAACAGCCGCAGCAATGGTCAGCAGAATCCCCTTATCTTTACCATCTGGTCATGACGCTGAAAGACGCCAACGGCAACGTTCTGGAAGTGGTACCACAACGCGTTGGCTTCCGTGATATCAAAGTGCGCGACGGTCTGTTCTGGATCAATAACCGTTATGTGATGCTGCACGGCGTCAACCGTCACGACAACGATCATCGCAAAGGCCGCGCCGTTGGAATGGATCGCGTCGAGAAAGATCTCCAGTTGATGAAGCAGCACAACATCAACTCCGTGCGTACCGCTCACTACCCGAACGATCCGCGTTTTTACGAACTGTGTGATATCTACGGCCTGTTTGTGATGGCGGAAACCGACGTCGAATCGCACGGCTTTGCTAATGTCGGCGATATCAGCCGTATTACCGACGATCCGCAGTGGGAAAAAGTCTACGTCGAGCGCATTGTTCGCCATATTCACGCGCAGAAAAACCATCCGTCGATCATCATCTGGTCGCTGGGCAATGAATCCGGCTATGGCTGTAACATCCGCGCGATGTACCACGCAGCGAAGGCGCTGGATGACACGCGACTGGTGCATTACGAAGAAGATCGCGATGCTGAAGTGGTCGATATTATTTCCACCATGTACACCCGCGTGCCGCTGATGAATGAGTTTGGTGAATACCCGCATCCGAAGCCGCGCATCATCTGTGAATATGCTCATGCGATGGGGAACGGACCGGGCGGGCTGACGGAGTACCAGAACGTCTTCTATAAGCACGATTGCATTCAGGGTCATTATGTCTGGGAGTGGTGCGACCACGGGATCCAGGCACAGGACGACCACGGCAATGTCTGGTATAAATTCGGCGGCGACTACGGCGACTATCCCAACAACTATAACTTCTGTCTTGATGGTTTGATCTATTCCGATCAGACGCCGGGACCGGGCCTGAAAGAGTACAAACAGGTTATCGCGCCGGTAAAAATCCACGCGCGGGATCTGACTCGCGGCGAGTTGAAAGTCGAAAATAAACTGTGGTTTACCACGCTTGATGACTACACCCTGCACGCAGAGGTGCGCGCCGAAGGTGAAACGCTCGCGACGCAGCAGATTAAACTGCGCGACGTTGCGCCGAACAGCGAAGCCCCCTTGCAGATCACGCTGCCGCAGCTGGACGCCCGCGAAGCGTTCCTCAACATTACGGTGACCAAAGATTCCCGCACCCGCTACAGCGAAGCCGGGCATTCTATCGCCACTTATCAGTTCCCGCTGAAGGAAAACACCGCGCAGCCAGTGCCTTTCGCACCAAATAATGCGCGTCCGCTGACGCTGGAAGACGATCGTTTGAGCTGCACCGTTCGCGGCTACAACTTCGCGATCACCTTCTCAAAAATGAGTGGCAAACCGACATCCTGGCAGGTAAATGGCGAGTCGCTGCTGACCCGCGAGCCAAAGATCAACTTCTTCAAGCCGATGATCGACAACCACAAGCAGGAGTACGAAGGGTTGTGGCAGCCGAATCATTTGCAGATCATGCAGGAACATCTGCGCGACTTTGCCGTAGAACAGAGCGAGGGTGAAGTGTTGATCATCAGCCGCACGGTTATTGCCCCGCCGGTGTTTGATTTCGGAATGCGCTGCACCTACATCTGGCGCATCGCTGCCGATGGCCAGGTTAACGTGGCGCTTTCCGGCGAGCGTTACGGCGACTATCCGCACATCATTCCGTGCATCGGTTTCACCATGGGAATTAACGGCGAATACGATCAGGTGGCGTATTACGGTCGTGGACCGGGCGAAAACTACGCCGACAGCCAGCAGGCTAACATCATCGATATCTGGCGCAGCACCGTCGATGCCATGTTCGAGAACTATCCCTTCCCGCAGAACAACGGTAACCGTCAGCATGTCCGCTGGACGGCACTGACTAACCGCCACGGTAACGGTCTGCTGGTGGTTCCGCAGCGCCCAATTAACTTCAGCGCCTGGCACTATACCTAGGAAAACATCCACGCTGCCCAGCACTGTAACGAGCTGCAGCGCAGTGATGACATCACCCTGAACCTCGATCACCAGCTGCTTGGCCTCGGCTCCAACTCCTGGGGCAGCGAGGTGCTGGACTCCTGGCGCGTCTGGTTCCGTGACTTCAGCTACGGCTTTACGTTGCTGCCGGTTTCTGGCGGAGAAGCTACCGCGCAAAGCCTGGCGTCGTATGAGTTCGGCGCAGGGTTCTTTTCCACGAATTTGCACAGCGAGAATAAGCAATGAGGATCATCGATAACTTAGAACAGTTCCGCCAGATTTACGCCTCTGGCAAGAAGTGGCAACGCTGCGTTGAAGCGATTGAAAATATCGACAACATTCAGCCTGGCGTCGCCCACTCCATCGGTGACTCATTGACTTACCGCGTGGAGACAGACTCCGCGACCGATGCGCTATTTACCGGGCATCGACGCTATTTTGAAGTGCATTACTACCTGCAAGGGCAGCAAAAAATTGAATATGCGCCGAAAGAGACATTACAGGTAGTGGAATATTATCGTGATGAAACTGACCGTGAATATTTAAAAGGCTGCGGAGAAACCGTTGAGGTCCACGAAGGGCAAATCGTTATTTGCGATATCCATGAAGCGTATCGGTTTATCTGCAATAACGCGGTCAAAAAAGTGGTTCTCAAAGTCACCATCGAAGATGGTTATTTCCATAACAAATAACAACTACGGCGGCAAAAGGAGTTTGCCGCCACCGCTACCCTACTCATTTTCGGAGATGTGTTATGTCTGATACCAAACGTAATACAATCGGCAAATTCGGCTTGCTCTCGCTGACTTTTGCCGCCGTTTACAGCTTTAACAACGTTATCAATAATAATATTGATCTTGGACTGGCCTCGGCACCGATGTTTTTCCTCGCGACGATTTTTTATTTTATTCCCTTCTGTCTGATCATCGCAGAATTTGTTTCGTTAAATAAAAACTCAGAAGCCGGTGTCTACGCATGGGTAAAAAGTTCGCTGGGCGGACGTTGGGCATTTATTACTGCCTATACCTACTGGTTCGTAAACCTGTTCTTTTTCACCTCACTGTTGCCGCGCGTTATTGCTTATGCTTCGTATGCCTTCCTCGGATACGAATATATTATGACGCCGGTTGCCACCACCATTATCAGTATGGTGCTGTTCGCCTTCTCCACCTGGGTTTCCACCAACGGGGCGAAAATGTTGGGGCCAATTACCTCCGTCACTTCAACGCTGATGCTGCTGTTAACGCTCTCCTACATTTTACTGGCAGGTACGGCGCTGGTTGGCGGCGTACAGCCTGCTGACGCCATCACCGTTGACGCGATGATCCCGAACTTCAACTAAATAGCTGCGCGGAATAGTAGATCACTTTGAGGGAACTTAGCCCGGATTGTGCGATCTGATCAATCGCCAAATCAAAACAAATCACCAACCGGACTGAGCAATGCCGATCATAGCACCAATTTCCCGTGACGAACGACGCCTGATGCAGAAAGCCATCCATAAAACACACGATAAAAATTATGCCCGCAGACTGACTGCCATGCTGATGCTGCACCGGGGCGACCGTGTCAGCGACGTTGCCAGAACGCTCTGCTGCGCCCGTTCCTCTGTTGGACGCTGGATTAACTGGTTCACGCAGTCGGGTGTTGAGGGACTGAAATCATTACCTGCCGGGCGTGCCCGTCGCTGGCCGTTTGAGCATATCTGCACACTGTTACGTGAGCTGGTAAAACATTCTCCCGGCGACTTTGGCTACCAGCGTTCACGCTGGAGTACAGAACTGCTGGCAATAAAAATCAATGAGATAACCGGTTGCCAGTTAAATGCCGGAACCGTTCGCCGCTGGTTGCCGTCTGCGGGGATTGTGTGGCGAAGGGCTGCGCCAACTCTGCGTATCCGTGACCCGCATAAAGATGAAAAGATGGCAGCAATCCATAAAGCACTGGACGAATGCAGCGCAGAGCATCCGGTCTTTTATGAAGATGAAGTGGATATCCATCTTAATCCCAAAATCGGTGCGGACTGGCAACTGCGCGGACAGCAAAAACGGGTGGTCACGCCGGGACAGAATGAAAAATATTATCTGGCCGGAGCGCTGCACAGCGGGACAGGTAAAGTCAGCTGTGTGGGCGGCAACAGCAAAAGTTCGGCGCTGTTCATCAGCCTGCTGAAGCGGCTTAAAGCGACATACCGTCGGGCGAAAACCATCACGCTGATCGTGGACAACTACATTATCCACAAAAGCCGGGAAACACAGAGCTGGCTGAAGGAGAACCCGAAGTTCAGGGTCATTTATCAGCCGGTTTACTCGCCATGGGTGAATCATGTTGAACGGCTATGGCAGGCACTTCACGACACAATAACGCGTAATCATCAGTGCAGCTCAATGTGGCAACTGTTGAAAAAAGTTCGCCATTTTATGGAAACCGTCAGCCCATTCCCCGGAGGCAAACATGGGCTGGCAAAAGTGTAGCGGTATTAAGCGCAGCTATTTAGGCGTTCCTCGGCGTTACCACCTGGATCTTTATGGCCGCAGGTGGCGCGGAGTCCGTCGCTGTGTACGTTAACGACGTCAAAGGCGGTTCGAAATCGTTCGTTAAAGTGATCATCCTCGCCGGAATTTTTATCGGCGTACTGTATTCCGTCTCCTCGGTGCTGATTAACGTCTTCGTCAGCAGCAAAGAGTTGAAATTTACCGGCGGATCGGTGCAGGTATTCCACGGCATGGCGGCGTATTTTGGTCTACCGGAAGCGTTGATGAATCGCTTTGTCGGTCTGGTGTCCTTTACCGCGATGTTCGGTTCCCTGCTGATGTGGACCGCAACGCCGGTGAAAATTTTCTTCTCCGAAATCCCGGAAGGCATCTTTGGTAAGAAAACCGTCGAACTGAACGAAAACGGCGTTCCGGCGCGCGCAGCGTGGATCCAGTTCCTGATCGTCATCCCGCTGATGATTATCCCGATGCTCGGTTCCAATACCGTGCAGGATCTGATGAATACTATTATTAATATGACCGCCGCAGCGGGTGATGCTGCCAACTTACTGATTTAGTGTATGATGGTGTTTTTGAGGTGCTCCAGTGGCTTCTGTTTCTATCAGCTGTCCCTCCTGTTCAGCTACTGACGGGGTGGTGCGTAACGGCAAAAGCACTGCCGGACATCAGCGCTATCTCTGCTCTCACTGCCGTAAAACATGGCAACTGCAGTTCACTTACACCGCTTCTCAACCCGGTACGCACCAGAAAATCATTGATATGGCCATGAATGGCGTTGGATGCCGGGCAACTGCACGCATTATGGGCGTTGGCCTCAACACGATTTTACGTCACTTAAAAAACTCAGGCCGCAGTCGGTAACCTCGCGCATACAGCCGGGCAGTGACGTCATCGTCTGCGCGGAAATGGACGAACAGTGGGGCTATGTCGGGGCTAAATCGCGCCAGCGCTGGCTGTTTTACGCGTATGACAGTCTCCGGAAGACGGTTGTTGCGCACGTATTCGGTGAACGCACTATGGCGACGCTGGGGCGTCTTATGAGCCTGCTGTCACCCTTTGACGTGGTGATATGGATGACGGATGGCTGGCCGCTGTATGAATCCCGCCTGAAGGGAAAGCTGCACGTAATCAGCAAGCGATATACGCAGCGAATTGAGCGGCATAACCTGAATCTGAGGCAGCACCTGGCACGGCTGGGACGGAAGTCGCTGTCGTTCTCAAAATCGGTGGAGCTGCATGACAAAGTCATCGGGCATTATCTGAACATAAAACACTATCAATAAGTTGGAGTCATTACCGCCGCAGCGTCCATGCTTCCGCCGTTATTCATCATGCTGGCTTACCTGAATTTACGCGCCAAATTAGATCACCTGCCACGCGATTTCCGTATGGGCTCCCGCCGCACCGGTATTATCGTTGTTTCAATGCTGATTGCGATATTTGCCGTAGGGTTTGTCGCTTCGACATTCCCGACTGGCGCGAATATTCTGACCATCATTTTTTATAACGTCGGCGGTATTGTTATCTTCCTTGGCTTTGCGTGGTGGAAATACAGTAAATATATAAAGGGATTAACGGCTGAAGAGCGCCATATTGAAGCGACGCCAGCCAGCAATGTTGATTAAGCAGAATAATAAAAAATGAGCAGGCATTTTCCCTCTTCCTGGATGAGGAGAGGGAAAATAGTTTCTGCCTTTATATTTTTATAATTACAACGATAAAAGGCTGTACTTTTTCTTTAGCTCATGGATTAACACAATGAAATTAATCACTGCACCATGCAGAGCATTACTTGCTCTGCCGTTTTGCTACGCCTTTTCTGCGGCAGGAGAAGAAGCACGTCCGGCAGAACATGACGACACAAAAACACCCGCAATTACCTCGACATCTTCTCCTTCATTTCGTTTTTACGGCGAATTAGGGATTAGGGGGTGGTGGATATATGGATTTAGAGGGTGAGAATAAACATAAATACAGCGACGGTACCTATATTGAAGGTGGCCTGGAGATGAAGTACGGCTCCTGGTTCGGCCTGATTTACGGCGAAGGCTGGACCGTGCAGGCCGACCACGACGGCAATGCCTGGGTGCCAGACCATAGCTGGGGTGGTTTCGAGGGCGGAATTAACCGTTTCTATGGCGGTTATCGTACCAATGATGGCACCGAAATCATGCTCAGTCTGCGTCAGGATTCCTCGCTGGATGACCTGCAATGGTGGGGCGATTTCACCCCCGATCTGGGCTACGTCATTCCCAATACCCGCGACATTATGACTGCGCTGAAGGTACAGAACTTAAGCGGCAACTTTCGTTATAGCGTCACCGCGACTCCTGCCGGACATCATGATGAAAGCAAAGCCTGGCTACATTTTGGCAAATACGATCGCTATGACGACAAATACACCTATCCGGCAATGATGAACGGTTACATCCAGTATGACCTTGCCGAAGGCATCACCTGGATGAACGGTCTGGAAATCACCGACGGCACAGGACAGCTCTATCTCACGGGCCTGCTAACTCCTAACTTTGCCGCTCGCGCCTGGCACCATACCGGACGCGCCGACGGGCTGGACGTACCGGGAAGTGAAAGTGGGATGATGGTGAGCGCCATGTATGAAGCGTTAAAGGGCGTTTATCTCTCCACCGCTTACACCTACGCCAAACATCGCCCTGACCACGCTGACGATGAAACCACCTCTTTCATGCAGTTTGGTATCTGGTACGAATACGGCGGCGGACGTTTCGCCACGGCTTTTGATAGCCGCTTCTACATGAAAAATGCCTCTCACGATCCCAGCGACCAAATCTTCCTGATGCAATATTTCTACTGGTAATAAGGACTGTAATTTCATGAAAATAAAAACTATTTTAACGCCAGTAACCTGCGCTCTGCTGATAAGTTTTTCCGCCCATGCCGCTAACGCCGACAATTATAAAAACGTGATTAACCGTACTGGCGCGCCGCAGTACATGAAGGATTACGATTACGACGATCACCAGCGTTTTAATCCGTTTTTCGATCTCGGAGCCTGGCATGGTCATCTGTTGCCAGACGGCCCTAACACCATGGGCGGCTTTCCGGGCGTTGCGCTGCTGACGGAAGAGTACATCAACTTTATGGCCAGCAATTTCGACCGCCTGACCGTCTGGCAGGACGGCAAGAAAGTCGACTTTACGCTGGAGGCATACAGTATTCCCGGTGCGCTGGTGCAAAAACTGACAGCAAAAGATGTGCAAGTCGAAATGACTCTGCGCTTCGCCACGCCGCGCACGTCACTACTGGAAACCAAAATCACCAGCAATAAACCGCTGGATCTGGTGTGGGACGGCGAACTGCTGGAAAAACTGGAAGCGAAAGAAGGGAAACCGCTTTCCGATAAAACCATTGCTGGCGAATACCCTGACTATCAGCGCAAAATCAGCGCCACCCGTGATGGCCTGAAAGTCACCTTTGGCAAAGTGCGCGCCACCTGGGATCTGCTGACCTCCGGCGAATCGGAATATCAGGTGCATAAATCCCTGCCGGTGCAGACTGAAATCAACGGTAATCGCTTTACCAGTAAGGCGCATATCAACGGTTCGACCACGCTCTACACCACCTATTCCCATCTGCTGACCGCTCAGGAAGTTAGCAAAGAGCAAATGCAGATCCGCGATATTCTGGCGCGTCCGGCGTTTTATCTCACCGCCTCGCAGCAACGCTGGGAAGAATACCTGAAGAAAGGGTTAACCAATCCGGATGCGACGCCGGAACAGACGCGCGTCGCGGTGAAAGCGATCGAAACGCTCAACGGTAACTGGCTCTCACCGGGCGGTGCGGTGAAATTTAACACCGTTACACCGTCGGTGACCGGGCGCTGGTTCTCCGGCAATCAGACCTGGCCGTGGGATACCTGGAAGCAGGCGTTTGCGATGGCGCATTTCAATCCGGACATCGCCAAAGAGAATATCCGCGCGGTCTTCTCCTGGCAGATCCAGCCTGGCGATAGCGTGCGTCCGCAGGATGTGGGCTTTGTCCCCGACCTGATAGCGTGGAACCTTAGCCCCGAGCGTGGTGGCGATGGCGGCAACTGGAACGAACGTAATACCAAACCCAGCCTTGCCGCCTGGTCGGTGATGGAAGTGTACAACGTCACCCAGGATAAAGCCTGGTTGGCAGAGATGTACCCGAAACTGGTGGCCTATCACGACTGGTGGTTACGTAACCGCGATCACAACGGCAACGGCGTGCCGGAATATGGCGCGACCCGCGACAAAGCCCACAACACTGAGAGCGGCGAGATGCTGTTTACGGTGAAAAAAGGCGATAAAGAAGAGACGCAGTCTGGGCTGAACAACTACGCCCGCGTGGTGGAGAAAGGCCTGTACGACAGTCTGGAAATTCCGGCACAGGTTGCTGCATCGTGGGAATCGGGGCGTGATGATGCCGCCGTCTTTGGGTTTATCGACAAAGAACAGCTGGATAAATATGTCGCTAATGGCGGCAAACGTAGCGACTGGACGGTGAAATTCGCCGAAAACCGCAGTCAGGACGGAACGTTGCTGGGCTACTCGCTATTGCAGGAGTCGGTGGATCAGGCCAGCTATATGTACAGCGATAACCATTATCTGGCGGAGATGGCAACCATCCTCGGTAAGCCAGAAGAGGCCAAACGCTATCGCCAGTTGGCACAGCAGCTCGCGGACTACATCAACACCTGTATGTTCGACCCGACTACCCAGTTCTACTATGACGTACGTATTGAAGATAAACCACTGGCGAACGGCTGCGCGGGCAAACCGATTGTTGAGCGCGGTAAAGGGCCGGAAGGCTGGTCGCCGCTGTTTAACGGTGCGGCAACGCAGGCCAACGCCGACGCGGTGGTGAAGGTGATGCTCGATCCTAAAGAGTTCAACACCTTTGTCCCGCTGGGAACGGCGGCGTTAACCAATCCGGCTTTTGGCGCTGATATCTACTGGCGTGGGCGCGTATGGGTGGATCAGTTCTGGTTTGGTCTGAAAGGGATGGAGCGTTACGGTTATCGTGATGATGCCCTGAAGCTGGCGGATACGTTCTTCCGGCACGCCAAAGGATTAACCGCCGATGGCCCAATTCAGGAGAATTACAACCCGCTGACTGGCGCACAGCAAGGCGCACCAAATTTCTCCTGGAGTGCCGCTCATTTGTATATGTTGTATAACGATTTTTTCCGTAAGCAGTAATTTGCAACGGCTGGCGGATGCGGCGTGAACGCCTTATCCGCCCTACATGTGCAATCCCCCAGGCCGGATAAAACGCGGCAAGCGTTGCATCCGGCGTTACCACCGGGCGTATTCTTTTTGAATCCCATCACAAACCCCGCACTCCCCTTTTCCCTTTTCTCCATCGACGGCTAAATTAGAACTCATCCGACCACATAACAATTATTTTACATACTGGACAATTTTATGAGCTACCCGTCGCTGTTCGCCCCGCTGGATTTAGGTTTTACCACGTTAAAAAACCGCGTGTTGATGGGCTCAATGCACACCGGGCTGGAGGAATACCCGGACGGTGCCGAGCGGCTGGCAGCGTTTTATGCCGAACGCGCCCGTCACGGCGTGGCGCTGATTGTCAGCGGCGGCATTGCACCAGATTTAACAGGCGTTGGCATGGAAGGTGGCGCAATGCTCAACGACGCCAGCCAGATCCCACACCATCGCACCATTACCGAAGCGGTACATCAGGAAGGCGGCAAAATAGCCCTGCAAATTTTGCATACCGGGCGCTACAGCTACCAACCGCATCTGGTCGCTCCCTCCGCATTGCAGGCCCCCATCAACCGTTTCGTTCCTCACGAACTCACCCATGAAGAGATCCTGCAACTGATCGACGATTTCGCCCACTGCGCGCAACTGGCACGGGAGGCAGGATACGACGGTGTAGAGGTAATGGGGTCCGAAGGGTATTTGATCAACGAATTTCTGACGCTGCGCACCAATCAGCGTAGTGACCAGTGGGGCGGCGATTACCGCAACCGGATGCGATTTGCCGTAGAAGTAGTGCGTGCGGTGCGCGAACGCGTCGGCAACGACTTCATTATTATCTACCGACTGTCGATGCTCGACCTGGTCGAAGACGGCGGGACTTTTGCCGAAACGGTAGAGCTGGCGCAGGCCATTGAAGCGGCGGGCGCGACCATTATCAACACCGGCATTGGCTGGCATGAAGCACGTATTCCGACCATTGCCACGCCCGTGCCGCGCGGCGCATTTAGCTGGGTCACGCGCAAACTGAAAGGCCACGTCTCGCTGCCGCTGGTAACCACCAACCGGATTAACGATCCGCAGGTTGCCGACGATATTCTCTCGCGCGGCGATGCCGATATGGTATCGATGGCACGACCGTTTCTTGCTGATGCGGAACTGCTGTCAAAAGCGCAATCGGGGCGAGCCGATGAGATCAACACCTGCATTGGCTGCAATCAGGCCTGCCTCGATCAGATCTTCGTTGGCAAAGTCACCTCGTGCCTGGTGAATCCTCGCGCCTGCCACGAAACCAAAATGCCAATCCTTCCTGCCGTGCAGAAAAAAAATCTGGCGGTGGTCGGTGCGGGACCTGCTGGGCTGGCGTTTGCCATTAACGCGGCGGCGCGTGGGCATCAGGTAACATTGTTTGATGCCCACAGCGAGATCGGCGGGCAGTTTAATATCGCCAAACAGATCCCCGGCAAAGAGGAGTTTTACGAAACGCTGCGCTATTACCACCGGATGATCGAAGTGACGGGCGTGACGCTGAAACTCAATCACACCGTGACGGCGGATCAGTTACAGGCGTTCGATGAAACGATCCTCGCCAGTGGGATCGTGCCGCGCGTTCCGCCTATCGACGGGATCGATCATCCGAAGGTATTGAGTTATCTCAATGTACTGCGCGACAAAGCGCCGGTAGGCAACAAGGTTGCCATCATCGGTTGTGGCGGGATTGGTTTTGATACGGCGATGTATTTAAGTCAGCCGGGCGAATCCACCAGCCAGAATATCGCCAGGTTCTGTAATGAGTGGGGGATCGACAGCAGCCTACAACAGGCTGGTGGCTTAAGCCCGCAGGGAATGCAGATCCCGCGTAGCCCACGGCAAATTGTGATGCTCCAGCGCAAAGCCAGCAAACCGGGACAGGGGTTAGGCAAAACCACCGGCTGGATCCATCGCACCACCCTGCTCTCGCGGGGTGTGAAAATGATCCCAGGCGTAAGTTATCAGAAGATTGACGATGACGGGCTGCATGTGGTGATCAACGGCGAAACGCAGGTATTAGCAGTGGACAATGTGGTGATCTGCGCAGGGCAAGAGCCAAACCGCGCGCTGGCGCAACCGCTGATTGATAGCGGGAAAACTGTGCATTTAATTGGCGGCTGCGATGTGGCTATGGAGCTGGACGCACGACGGGCAATTGCCCAGGGAACACGGCTGGCGCTGGAGATTTAAATCGTTATTTTAAGCGCCGGATGCAACGCATCCGGCACGTCGCGTTAATCAATAAACAAGGCGGGAGAAATGCCGAATCGCGTTGCCAATTTTTTAGCGTGTTCCAGCGTTAATTTCCTCTTCCCGCTCAAAACGCGTGACACCATAGATTTACTGCCAATTTCCGGCAGATCGGCAAGGGTTAAACCATATTGATCCATAAGGGTACGAATCACGGCTATACCGCCAGGCATGGCTTGAGCCATGGCATTAAATTCCGCAAATTCGGGCGCTGATTCTTCCCACGCGGTTATTTTGGCACACACCAGATCCAGCAAGGGGTTTTCAGGATCGTTGAGCAGCAGATGATCTACCAGTTCCAGCGCCTGGGTGTATTGTTCCTCGTTCTGAATACCCGCCAGAAAAGGTGCCACCGCAGTTAGCTTTTCTCCTGCTTGCAAGATGTCGGCAATCGCAATCATTTTTTCCCCTTAGTACGATGAACAGCGGTAAAGAAATCGTATTCTTTATGCGTCATAACTTCACGTATGTAGCACTTTTGCGATTCAAAAAAGACCATTGCTACAACACGTAATTCATTGCCCCCAACATTGAAAACATAATGCTTATCCAGATATTTGAAGTTATCCAGAGATGGGAATACTGCTTTTAATGACTCAGGTTTTTTGAAATATCCCTTAGCAATCGTGTTCCCCAGAGCCACCAACTCCGTTTTATGTTGCGGGTATTTTTCCGCAGCATCTTTCAATGCTTTTTGAGTTATCAGGTGCATTCTTCATCACGTCCGTTGACAAATTGGCAATATGATAACATCCGTTGACAGATTGGCAACGGATGAATTTATCTGTGTGACGGAAGAATAAACGTAGAAAAACGCTAAACAAGAGAATGTAGAGGATGGTGAGAGGGATTTTTTGTTTTATGGAAGCGCGATTCCAGAACTGGGCAGACATTGCCGGATGCGACGCTTGCCGCGTCTTATCCGGCCTGGGAGTAACGTGCTGAACGTAGGCCGGATAAGGCGTTAACGCCGCATCCGGCAGGTAACTCCCAATCTTACCGACGACGCCCCAGCTTCACTGCTTTCAGCACCACAAATTTATTATTCGTGGCGATGGTGGTGCAGTTGCCGAAAATCTTCTTCAGTTTATGGAAGTAATCCAGGTGACGGTTGGCAACAATATACAGCTCGCCGTTGATTTTCAGGCAGCGGCGGGCATGGTGGAACATCTCCCAGGCGACGTTATCGGTCAGCGCATGTTGTTGGTGAAACGGCGGGTTGCAGAGCACAGCATTAAAGCGGAAAGGCTCCACGCCGGAGAGCGCGTTGTTGATCATAAACTCGCTGCGATCTAACGCCTCTGGCATGTTGGTTTCAACGTTCAAACGGCTGGAAGCAACCGCCATCGGCGATTCATCGACAAACACCACTTTCGCCTGAGGGTTTTTATCAAGCAGCGTCAGACCAATAACGCCATTACCGCAACCGAGATCGACAATCTCACCTTCGAGATTCTCTGGCAGATGTTGCATAAAGAAGCGTGCGCCAATATCCAGCCCGGTGCGGGAGAAGACATTCGCATGGTTGTGGATAGTCCAGTCAGTACCTTCCAGCTTCCAGCTAACGGTCTGCGGCGCATCGGCCAGCGGCGGTTCATTGAAAGTGCAATTAATCAGGCGCGCTTTTTTCCATGCCAGCGTAGTGGTGGTCGGGCCGAGCACTTTCTCGAACAGCTCCAGCGTGGAAGTGTGAATGTCACGGGCTTTGGCACCGGCAATAATACGTGTATCCGACGTGACCACTTTGCGCAGCGCACGCAGTTGCTGTTCCAGCAATGCCAGTGTTTTCGGCACTTTGATCAGCACCACACCCGGCTGTTGCGGGTAGTCGGC
The DNA here is from genome assembly GCF_002950395.1 of Shigella sonnei. Classification (NCBI taxonomy): domain Bacteria; kingdom Pseudomonadati; phylum Pseudomonadota; class Gammaproteobacteria; order Enterobacterales; family Enterobacteriaceae; genus Shigella; species Shigella sonnei. Next base: position 4,489,794 of record NZ_CP026802.1, on the reverse strand, counting down.
GGTGCTGTCGAGAAACTTCACGCTCGACTCATCAATCCCGTTGAGGCGTAAATTCTCGCGCGTCGCCAGTTCACTGATGTATGAGTCGCCAATGCTGTACGGCTTATGTTCCGCCAGCGCGCAGCTTAACGCACCAAAGGCATCATTCAGGATCAACACCGGGCCGCGGATTTCTGTGTCGTCCAACTGTTGCAGCAAATATTCATCCGCCGCTTCCCACGCCTGTAGCGGGTTAACGTCATCCGTCGCCGGAAAACGTTGTAGTGTCAGTGAACGGAAACCGTTGTCTAAGTGGCTCATCGGCCCTCCTGAATGATAAAATTTCGACGTTGCCCCTGAAAAGGGTGCGTGAGTATACCCTTTTTCTCTTTTTCGTGGGCGGTTATGAGCAATCTTACTTATCTTCAGGGTTATCCCGAGCAGCTACTTTCCCAGGTGCGAACGCTGATTAACGAACAGCGTCTGGGCGATGTGCTGGCAAAACGCTATCCGGGAACACACGACTACGCCACCGATAAAGCCCTCTGGCAATATACCCAGGATCTAAAAAATCAGTTTCTGCGCAATGCCCCGCCGATCACTAAAGTGATGTATGACAATAAGATCCACGTACTGAAAAACGCGCTCGGATTACATACCGCTGTTTCTCGTGTGCAGGGCGGCAAGCTGAAAGCAAAAGCAGAGATCCGCGTCGCTACTGTGTTTCGCAACGCGCCGGAACCGTTTTTACGCATGATCGTGGTGCACGAACTGGCGCACCTGAAGGAGAAAGAGCATAACAAAGCGTTTTACCAGTTGTGCTGCCATATGGAGCCGCAGTACCACCAGCTTGAGTTCGACACCCGGCTGTGGCTAACGCAGTTGTCGCTTGGGCAGGACAAAATCTGAAAATGATGTCAGGCGTTATCTTTTCTTTCTTTAGCGCCTAAAATCGACCTCCCCCCTTTCGTTAAGGATAACGACCATGCAGCCCCGCCTTCTTCTCCGTATTTGTTTTTCTCGCCGGACTCTAAAGATTACCTGCTTACTGTTACTTGTGGCAGGAGCGACCATTTTTATCGCCGATCGCGTAATGGTCAACGCCAGCAAGCAGCTGACCTGGAGCGATGTCAACGCAGTTCCGGCGCGTAACGTGGGTTTATTGCTGGGGGCGAGGCCGGGTAATCGCTACTTTACCCGACGTATTGATACCGCAGCAGCGTTGTACCACGTCGGAAAAGTGAAATGGCTGTTAGTCAGTGGCGATAACGGACGTAAAAATTACGATGAAGCCTCAGGTATGCAGCAGGCTTTGATCGCTAAAGGCGTACCGGCGAAAGTGATCTTCTGCGACTATGCCGGATTCTCAACGCTTGATTCAGTGGTGCGTGCCAAAAAGGTGTTTGGGGAAAACCATATCACCATTATCTCGCAAGAATTTCATAACCAACGCGCCATCTGGCTGGCAAAACAGTACGGCATCGACGCTATCGGGTTTAACGCGCCAGACCTTAATATGAAGCACGGTTTTTATACTCAACTGCGGGAGAAACTCGCTCGTGTCAGCGCGGTGATTGACGCCAAAATCCTCCATCGCCAGCCGAAATATCTCGGGCCATCGGTCATGATTGGGCCGTTTAGTGAGCATGGCTGTCCGGCGAAAGAATAATGCGTATCTGCGCACGTCGAAGATGAAAAAGGCGTGCTACATTGACGACAGAATCCCTTTATGGAGTATCCACGCGTTATGATACGTTTCGCTGTGATTGGTACGAACTGGATCACTCGCCAGTTCGTCGAGGCCGCCCATGAGAGCGGTAAATACAAGTTAACCGCCGTATATTCCCGCAGCCTTGAACAGGCCCAGCACTTCGCCAATGATTTTTCTGTCGAGCATCTGTTTACCTCGCTGGAAGCGATGGCGGAAAGCGATGCCATTGACGCGGTGTATATTGCCAGCCCGAATGCCCTGCACTTTTCCCAGACACAACTTTTCCTTAGCCATAAAATTCATGTGATTTGCGAGAAACCACTGGCGTCGAATCTGGCGGAAGTGGATGCCGCCATTGCCTGTGCGCGGGAAAATCAGGTGGTGCTGTTTGAGGCATTTAAAACCGCCAGCCTGCCGAACTTTCATTTGCTGCGCCAGGCGCTGCCGAAAGTCGGCAAATTGCGTAAAGTCTTTTTCAACTATTGCCAGTATTCCTCGCGGTATCAACGTTACCTGGATGGTGAGAATCCCAACACCTTTAATCCGGCATTCTCTAACGGTTCAATTATGGATATCGGCTTTTACTGCCTGGCGTCGGCGGTGGCATTATTCGGTGAACCGAAAAGCGTGCAGGCAACCGCCAGTTTGTTGGCAAGCGGCGTAGATGCCCACGGCGTGGTGGTGATGGATTACGGTGATTTCAGCGTTACGTTGCAGCACTCAAAGGTCAGTGATTCTGTCCTGGAAAGCGAGATTCAGGGCGAAGCGGGATCGCTGGTGATTGAAAAACTGTCTGAATGCCAGAAAGTGTGCTTCGTGCCGCGTGGCAGCCAGATGCAGGATCTCACCCAGCCGCAGCATATTAATACCATGCTCTACGAAGCAGAGCTGTTTGCTACCCTGGTGGATGAGCATCTGGTGGATCATCCAGGGCTGGCGGTCAGTCGCATCACCGCCAAACTGCTGACTGAGATCCGCCGCCAGACTGGGGTGATTTTTCCGGCAGATAGCGTAAAACTATAATTGCCAAAGTAAAACAGTGTAAAAGGTATGTAACAGACCATTGACTGGCTGAATGGTCTGTCATACTTTGTTACCTGCAAAGGGGAGTAACTTCATTGCCGGTCGATCGTCATTACGATGTGTGAAAAACCACATCCGGTCACCGGGCAACCCGAAAGGAATACGCAGACGTATTCCTTTTTTGTTGTAAGTGAGACCTTGCCGGAAGGCGAGGTCTATGCATAAAAAGCAGCGGCTGACGTCTTCCGACGTTGGCCGTTTTTTTATGTGTAAGGAACTTCTATGAATACTGTCGGCACGCCGTTGCTATGGGGCGGATTCGCTGTTGTTGTCGCCATTATGCTGGCTATCGACCTGTTGTTGCAGGGGCGTCGTGGGGCACATGCCATGACCATGAAACAGGCTGCGGCCTGGTCGCTGGTCTGGGTGACGCTGTCGTTACTGTTTAACGCCGCTTTCTGGTGGTATCTGGTGCAAACTGAAGGTCGCGCCGTTGCCGATCCACAGGCACTGGCCTTTCTCACGGGTTATCTGATTGAGAAATCGCTGGCGGTCGATAACGTCTTTGTCTGGCTGATGTTGTTCAGCTATTTCTCTGTTCCGGCGGCATTACAACGCCGCGTGCTGGTGTATGGCGTGCTCGGGGCGATTGTTCTGCGTACCATCATGATCTTCACTGGCAGCTGGCTAATTTCGCAGTTCGACTGGATCCTGTATATCTTCGGTGCCTTCCTGCTGTTTACCGGCGTGAAGATGGCGCTCGCCCATGAAGATGAATCAGGCATTGGCGACAAGCCGCTGGTGCGCTGGCTACGCGGTCATTTGCGCATGACCGACACCATCGACAACGAGCATTTCTTTGTGCGTAAGAATGGATTGCTGTACGCCACACCGCTGATGCTGGTACTGATTCTGGTGGAATTGAGCGACGTGATTTTCGCCGTGGATAGCATTCCGGCTATCTTCGCCGTGACCACTGACCCGTTCATTGTGCTGACCTCAAACCTGTTTGCGATCCTCGGCCTGCGTGCGATGTATTTCCTGCTGGCGGGCGTAGCAGAGCGTTTCTCGATGCTCAAATATGGCCTGGCGGTGATTCTGGTGTTTATCGGTATCAAGATGCTGATTGTCGACTTCTACCATATTCCAATCGCCGTCTCGCTGGGCGTGGTGTTTGGCATTCTGGTGATGACGTTTATTATCAACGCCTGGGTGAATTATCGGCATGATAAGCAGCGGGGAGAATGATTCGCTGTATATTAAGCCATTCCTAGAGATAACTCATTCCAGACAAAGGTGAGCTATTAATTATGTAATCGGCTTGTAGCTCTTTACAAAAAGACCGCACGGGTGTTGGTGGCGTCAAAATCGCCGAAGCGTTCCCTGGAGGCCGGGGCGACGCGCATGGATGCGCGGCGAGGGCGCATCTTACAGGGACGTTCCCTTGCGCCCGACCCGGTAGCCGCAAGGGATAAGCTGAGGGAATCGCGCAGCGGCGATTTTGTTCGCCAGAGCCTGGGGGTGCAGGGGGCGGCGGCGATTGGCCGCCCCCTGCGCGCTCCCTGCGCCAGTGACTTTATATGGCATAGCACATTAAAGGAGCGCAACCGTTCTCATATTCCAAATAGTTTTGCCCATATGTTATCTAATCAGCCTTAGTAGCCAGTCCTTCCCTCTGTTTATGTCAAACAAATGTAACCATTAAGTTTCAAAATATGACTTCTCTTTAAAATCCAGCATTTTTCGCTTCCCGAAGCTGTAACTTTCCTTATACTCGACCTTGCAAACACTTTGTTACATCCTGAAAGATGCGTCGACAGAACGCACCAGGGATGTGCGATAACACAATGAAAGGATCGAAAAATGACTACGCAACGTTCACCGGGGCTATTCCGGCGTCTGGCTCATGGCAGCCTGGTAAAACAAATCCTGGTCGGCCTTGTTCTGGGGATTCTTCTGGCATGGATATCAAAACCCGCGGCGGAAGCTGTTGGTCTGTTAGGTACTTTGTTCGTCGGCGCACTGAAAGCCGTTGCCCCCATCCTGGTGTTGATGCTGGTGATGGCATCTATTGCTAACCACCAGCACGGGCAGAAAACCAATATCCGCCCTATTTTGTTCCTCTATCTGCTGGGTACCTTCTCTGCTGCTCTGGCCGCAGTCGTTTTCAGCTTCGCCTTCCCTTCTACCCTGCACTTATCCAGTAGCGCGGGTGATATTTCGCCACCGTCAGGCATTGTAGAAGTGATGCGCGGGCTGGTAATGAGCATGGTTTCCAACCCCATCGACGCGCTGCTGAAAGGTAACTACATCGGGATCCTGGTGTGGGCAATTGGCCTCGGTTTCGCACTGCGTCACGGTAACGAGACCACCAAAAACCTGGTCAACGATATGTCGAATGCCGTCACCTTTATGGTGAAACTGGTCATTCGCTTCGCACCGATTGGTATTTTTGGTCTGGTTTCTTCTACCCTGGCAACCACCGGTTTCTCCACACTGTGGGGCTACGCGCAACTGCTGGTCGTGCTGGTTGGCTGTATGTTACTGGTGGCGCTGGTGGTTAACCCATTGCTGGTGTGGTGGAAAATTCGTCGTAACCCGTTCCCGCTGGTGCTGCTGTGCCTGCGCGAAAGCGGCGTGTATGCCTTCTTCACCCGCAGCTCTGCGGCGAACATTCCGGTGAATATGGCACTGTGTGAAAAGCTGAATCTGGATCGCGATACCTATTCCGTTTCTATTCCGCTGGGTGCCACCATCAATATGGCGGGCGCAGCAATCACCATTACCGTGTTGACGCTGGCTGCGGTTAATACGCTGGGTATCCCGGTCGATCTGCCCACGGCGCTGCTGTTGAGCGTGGTGGCTTCTCTGTGTGCCTGTGGCGCATCCGGCGTGGCGGGGGGTTCTCTGCTGCTGATCCCGCTGGCCTGTAATATGTTCGGTATTTCGAACGATATCGCCATGCAGGTGGTTGCCGTCGGCTTTATCATCGGCGTATTGCAGGACTCTTGCGAAACCGCGCTGAACTCTTCAACTGACGTGCTGTTCACTGCGGCAGCTTGCCAGGCGGAAGACGATCGTCTGGCAAATAGCGCCCTGCGTAATTAATTGTTTAACCCCTTTCGTCTACGGCGGGAGGGGTTTTCTCTACTTTAAACGGATCAATTCCCCTTTTCTGCATCCGCCAGAAACGAATGATATTCAAGCCATTCATAAGCAGAAAACTACCCTCAATCATTGTGCCGCCTATCGACCCCGCCCAGAAGTTGTGAATCACCCAGCAACACGTTGAAAACCACATCACGCAGCGCATGGTGAGCCCTTTACAGCGGAACAGCGCCCAGGTACTGACAATCGTACCGATAACCGGCAATAGTTCGACAGGATGATGGAACTTCGCGAGGCCAATTCCGCCAGTCAGCACAATAAAAATCGCCATTACCCATAAGCTGCGCGTGCGTAAGGTAATCAATGTACGAATGGCATTAAGGATGGCACTGGCACCAGCGGGATAGGTGCCCAGAAGAAAAAAATGTACGCCAATAACGGCGCTATAGACCGAAAGCTGCTTTTTGAAGCGACGTTCGTCACGATTGAAAAATGTTGTGATACCAATCAGAAAGGCGATGACACCCACGCCCTGGGCCAGCCAATACGCGGTCATGATAAATCCTTATCAGGTATGGAAAAGCAAACGGCGCTTCACATTATGAAACGCCGTTTTTTATTAACAACTCATTTCGACTTTATAGCGTTACGCCGCTTTTGAAGATCGCCAGTTCGCGGAAGTCGTTACGCTCGTTGCAAGTTTGCTTACCGTTGGCAAACTCAACGATGGTGTCGATAAATTCTTCCAGCAACTGCGGCATCGCTTTACCGTGGATCAGCTGACCCGCGTCAAAGTCGATCCAGTGTTTTTTCTTCGCCGCCAGTTCACTGTTGGTGGCGATTTTCACCGTCGGCACAAATCCACCGTATGGCGTGCCGCGACCAGTACTGAACAGCACCATATGGCAGCCCGCACCCGCCAGGGCGCTGGTCGCTACGGCATCGTTACCCGGCGCACTTAACAAGTTCAGCCCAGGCGTTTTCAGACGCTCGCCGTAACGCAGCACGTCAACCACGACACTGGAACCCGCTTTCTGGGTACAGCCAAGTGATTTGTCTTCCAGCGTGGTGATACCGCCCGCTTTGTTCCCCGGTGATGGGTTTTCGTAGATCGGCTGATCATGGGCAATAAAGTACTGTTTAAAGTCGTTGACCATGGTGACCAGTTTTTCAAACGTTGCTTCGTCGCGGCAATGGTCCATCAGCAACTGCTCTGCGCCAAACATCTCCGGCACTTCGGTCAGTACGGTAGTACCGCCGTTAGCAATCACGTAGTCAGAGAAACGCCCCAGCATCGGGTTAGCAGTAATACCAGAAAGACCGTCAGAACCACCGCACTCCAGACCAAACTTCAGTTCGCTGAGTTTGCCTGGCTCGCGTTTATCGTTGCGCATCACGTTATACAGCTGATGCAAATGCTCGATCCCGGCTTCGATCTCATCATCCTGCTGTTGGCAGATCATGAAATGAACGCGTTCAGGATCGATATCGCCCAACGTTTCACGGAATGCGGCAACCTGGTTGTTTTCACAGCCCAGACCAATCACCAGCACTGCGCCCGCGTTCGGGTGGCGCACCATGTTTTGCAGCATGGTGCGGGTGTTGATGTGATCGTCGCCCAGTTGTGAGCAGCCGTAGGTGTGGCTGAAGAGGAACACGCCGTCGGTACCTTCGGCGTTGTTGGTCTCTTTCAGGAAACGGTTCTGGATTTGCCGCGCGATGCCGTTGACACAGCCCACGGTTGGCAGGATCCACAGCTCGTTACGCACCCCGACATCGCCGTTAGCGCGACGATAGATCTGCACTTCACGATCTGCCGCTTGCGCAGGCAGATCCTGAAAATCAGGTTGATAGCGATACTGATCCAGATCGCTCAGATTCGTGCGCGTATTGTGGGCGTGGACGTGTTCCCCCGCCGCAATATCCGCCAATGCATAACCAATCGGCAGGCCATATTTGATGACGTTGGCCCCTTTTGCGATATCCGTTAACGCAAATTTATGTCCACGAGCAACATCCTGGCGCAGCGTAACAGTCTGGTTATCGACACTGACTTCTGTGCCTTCAGCCAAATCTGCTAAAGCGACCGCGACGTTATCCAGCGCATGGATCTTGATGTATTGCATATCAACCCCAGACCTTAGTTCAGTTCAATGGCGAAGTAGTCACGCGCATTGTTAAAGCAAATATTTTTCACCATCTCGCCCAGCAGGTTGATGTCCGCCGGTGCTTCGCCCGCTTCCACCCAGCGACCGATCATCTGGCACAGAATGCGGCGGAAGTATTCGTGACGGGTGTATGACAGGAAGCTACGGCTGTCAGTCAGCATACCGACAAAGCGGCTCAGCAGACCGAGCTGCGCCAGTTGGGTCATCTGACGTTCCATACCGTCTTTCTGATCGTTAAACCACCAGCCGGAACCGAACTGCATTTTGCCCGGCATACCTTCGCCCTGGAAGTTACCGATCATGGTGCCCAGCACTTCGTTATCGCGCGGGTTCAGGCAGTAGAGAATGGTTTTCGGCAGCAGGTTTTCTTCGTTCTGCTTGCTCAGCAGCTTAGACAACTCTTCCGCCATCGGACGGTCGTTGATGGAGTCAAAGCCTACATCCGGCCCCAGCAGTTTGAACTGACGCAGGTTGTTATTACGCAGCGCGCCAATGTGGTACTGCTGTACCCAGCCGCGACGTGCATATTCGGCACCAAGGAACACCAGTACCGCAGTTTTGAACTGTGCCACTTCGTGCTCGCTCAGGGTTTCGCCAGCCAGACGGCGCGCCAGAATGCTGTCCAGTTCCGCTTCGTTCGCTTCAGCAAACATCACCACGTCCAGCGCATGGTCAGACACTTTACAGCCGTGAGCGGCGAAGTGATCCAGACGTTTGGTCAAGGCAGTTTGCAGGTCAGCAAAGCGGCGAATGTCGGTATCGGAAACTTCGCCCAGCTTCGCCATGTAGTCGTTAAAGGTCGCCTGTTCGATGTTGAAGGCTTTGTCCGGACGCCAGCTCGGCAGCACTTTGATGGTGAAAGAGCCGTCTTTGGCGATCTCTGCGTGATGCTCCAGAGAATCGATCGGGTCATCGGTGGTGCCGACCATTTTCACGTTCATCTGCTGCATGATGCCGCGCGCGGAGAAGTTATCCTGCGCCAGCAGTTCGTTACATTCGTTCCAGATTTCATCGGCAGTTGACGGAGAAAGCAATTTGCCAGTGATACCAAACGGACGACGCAGTTCAAGGTGCGTCCAGTGGTATAACGGGTTGCCGATAGTGTGCGGAACAGTCGCCGCCCAGGCGTCAAATTTTTCACGGTCAGATGCATCACCGGTACACAGACGCTCGGCCACACCGTTGGTACGCATAGCGCGCCATTTGTAGTGATCGCCTTTCAGCCAGATGTCATACAGGTTTTTAAAACGATAGTCTTCCGCAATCTGCTGCGGCGGCAAATGGCAATGGTAATCGAAAATCGGCTGGTCTTTTGCGTAGTCGTGATACAGACGGCGGGCAAATTCGGTATCTAACAGGAAATCTTCAGTCATAAACGGAGTCATTTTCGTCTTCCTCTCAACGAGTGAGCTAGCTTGCTTATGGTGCGATGCTGACAAAGTTATCACACCAATTTCCAGAGTCCGAAGATATTTTCGTGAGTTAGATCAATAAACGTAGTTAAAAAAATTACTCTCAAAGTGATAAATCTCGCTGCAGGCCGCGCCAGTACTGGCCTCGCTGTCGTCAGGTAATGTCCCTACAAATATTCGCACATTTGTGATGGCTCTCACCTTTTAAAGTTGTATGACAAGTTATCTTTCTGCCGTCGCAAATCATAAGTCGACGGAATGCAAATTGCCGATTCATTCATTTGTTAGATGAATCGGGTTAACCGGTACGGAAGCCGAATTAGCACGAAACTTTCATGGCAACGTTCGGGGCGTGCCGGTTTTTTTTCGGTTACCCGGTCGTAACTAACATCTTCAGCCTCTGGCGGGATGATGGCCGCGCTTCCTGCGGATATAACAAAACGATGAGGTTTTACATGCGTAAAATTAAAGGGTTACGTTGGTATATGATCGCACTGGTGACGCTCGGCACCGTGCTTGGTTACCTGACGCGTAACACTGTGGCGGCAGCTGCGCCAACTCTGATGGAAGAGTTAAACATCTCCACCCAACAGTATTCCTATATCATCGCAGCCTATTCTGCTGCTTATACGGTCATGCAACCGGTAGCAGGTTATGTACTGGATGTGCTGGGTACGAAAATCGGTTATGCAATGTTTGCTGTGCTGTGGGCCGTGTTCTGTGGTGTAACCGCGCTGGCAGGTAGCTGGGGTGGCCTGGCTGTTGCTCGTGGTGCGGTCGGTGCCGCGGAAGCAGCGATGATCCCGGCGGGTCTGAAAGCCAGCTCCGAATGGTTCCCGGCGAAAGAGCGTTCCATCGCAGTAGGCTACTTTAACGTAGGTTCTTCGATTGGTGCGATGATTGCGCCGCCGCTGGTGGTATGGCAATCGTGATGCACAGCTGGCAGATGGCATTTATCATCTCCGGTGCATTGAGCTTTATCTGGGCGATGGCATGGCTGATTTTCTATAAACATCCGCGCGACCAGAAGCATCTGACCGATGAAGAACGCGACTATATTATTAATGGTCAGGAAGCCCAGCACCAGGTGAGCACGGCGAAGAAAATGTCCGTTGGTCAGATCCTGCGTAACCGTCAGTTCTGGGGTATCGCACTGCCGCGTTTCCTGGCAGAACCGGCCTGGGGTACTTTTAACGCGTGGATCCCGCTGTTCATGTTTAAAGTTTACGGCTTTAACCTGAAAGAGATCGCGATGTTCGCCTGGATGCCGATGCTGTTTGCTGACCTCGGTTGTATCCTCGGTGGTTACCTGCCGCCGCTGTTCCAGCGTTGGTTTGGTGTGAACCTGATCGTTTCCCGTAAGATGGTCGTAACGCTGGGTGCTGTGCTGATGATTGGCCCGGGTATGATCGGTCTGTTCACCAACCCGTATGTCGCAATTATGCTGCTGTGTATCGGTGGTTTTGCCCACCAGGCACTGTCTGGCGCGCTGATTACGCTCTCTTCTGACGTGTTCGGTCGTAACGAAGTGGCGACGGCGAACGGTTTAACCGGGATGTCCGCATGGCTGGCAAGTACGCTGTTTGCGCTGGTTGTCGGTGCACTGGCTGACACCATCGGCTTCAGCCCGCTGTTCGCAGTTCTGGCAGTATTTGACCTGCTGGGTGCGCTGGTTATCTGGACCGTATTGCAGAACAAACCGGCGATTGAGGTGGCGCAGGAAACACATAACGATCCCGCACCGCAACATTAACGTTTAACGTTTAACGTAAGTTGTAATGACGAAGCCGCCTTATCAGGCGGCTTCGTTGTTTAGTTTTTTCTGGTCTGCGGGGTCAATTGATGGTTGGCAAGGAAGGCGTAAAGATTACTGACAATTTGCCCATGTAGTACCCGGCCTGTTTATCCATCACGCTGAATTTATCGACTGCCAGAGTCAAGGGTGTCGGCACACACATCACGGCATAGCGAATACCGGGCAGTACCACCGGACGCACACGTTTCAGGTTAATGCTGTTCCAGACCATATTTTCATTATTGCGCACATCAATTTGCCCACCGGTTTCCGGGTTGTACATTTTGACCCGGTAATCAATGCGTTCTCCCTCGTCGGTGGTGGTCCCTCCTTGACGATAGATAGAGAAGTCACCGTCTCTGCGCCCTGCAGCTGGTCGCCCTTCATCTTTGAGCATGATTTCATAACTGATGGCATTACCGTTAAAACCATCGTACAGGCACATGTCCAACATGGTCAGATCTTGCGCGTAGTTGCTGCCGTTAACGCTTCCTGTTGGATGCAAGTCTAACTGCACCCTTGGCGTGGCGTGGGCGAACTCCGGGAAGAACACGTCAATATGGTTGGGGTCGAGCGTATTCAGGGTAATATTTGCGAAATAGTCCTGGGCCGGGCTGTTCGAATGTAATTTAACTTTCCCCTTCCAGACGCCACCAATCGGCAAATTCTTCATCTCTGTCTGCTCAAGGTAGAGCGTAAGAAACTTTGTATCGTATATATAATAATGTTGACCATCTTCTGTACATGAAGATCTATTAGAATCCTTAAGATTCGTCTGAAGCCCTTTGCCCCCTTGCATCCTGGCGGCGCTTCATCGCTACTTACAATGGCTGTTTTAAATCCTTTGAGTTTTACCGGCCAACGCATCCCACTGCGTTGTTCAGTTAAATAGATTTGTACTGTCGATATATTTCCATTAGCTGTACAGGTTTGTTGGAGGTCAGGATACGAACATTCATACCACATATATCCATTATTTCCTGCCGACGCTTCATCCTTCCAGAAGTAATAATCCGCTCTACCAGATGCCAAATCATACGTAATTTCACTGGTCACGTCAGGAGCTGCCTGAACGCCAATGAGCGTGCCAAACAAGCCCAATATCGCCGCAATCAATCGATTTCTCATGGTGCAACCTCCCTTTGCGCCGTCTGAACGTTTCCACGTAATTTAGGCTGTTTCAACTGTGCCTGAACCTGAATCGACTCCGGTAATTGTGAATAAGTCACCACACTACAAGTAACATCTCCGCTGTAACGAATGCTGGCGCGTTTCTTTACAACACTCAGTGGACACTTAAGGAATTGCTGCCCGGAAAGCAGATAGAGCTCTTTTTCGCTGCCGTTAATTTCAAGTGTAAATCCTCCATCTTCAGCTACCAGTAACATGGCGCTGTTCAGCCCCACAATCGGGAATTTTTTCACCGCTGCCGGCAGTAATAAACGACCGATATAGTTGTAGTTAAAGCTGGCAGACACTTCGCGATAGCGCAGCTTGCCAGGCAACAACATTAATTCACGATTCCCTGCACCGTTAATGATGTTTGTTGTCCCCTGCTGATTGCCCTGGCTACTGTCGTTAACCTCAACAAAACCAGACTGAAATCCAGGATAAGGGAACAACACACTGTCACTTTGACCAAGCTGCAAAGTTCGGCTGCCTGCCACCCGCGCTTCGAGTTGCAGATCCTGACTCTCTTCATCCTGTTCAGAGAAGCCTTTCACATCCACCAGTACCGCACCCAGCAAATCGTCTGTACCACTGGCTCCCAAATTAACGCCATAGCAACTGACAGCCAGCGTAGAGCTATAAGTGCCCGTAAAGGCCGAAAGATGATCATGATTCTTACGGTCATAACTATCAGATACGGTAGCGTAGACATTTCCGTATTGCCCATCCCAACGCCCGTTAACCGCGCTGTTTATGGTATCGGTGTTCAGGCCTCCGACGGTTACGCCAAGTTCTTTATGGCTGAATGAATCGTTATAAAAGGTATGCGATAACTGCCATGACGTTTGATCGCCATCCTGTTCGCTATAACGATAATCCGTAGACACATTTGTTGAATGGCTGTTGTTATTGCTATCCATCGTTGGCGTGTCAGATAACGAAAACGATAAGTACAAGCCGTTGTCGTCGTTATCGCCACCGTTGTCATTACGATGGAAAACACCGACTGACGTACTCAAAATCCAGTCACGCATCACAAAAGCGCGGGAAGCGCTAAGTTGTACAGTTTCAGAGATACTTTGCGCTGTTGTCTGGCGAAGATAGTTATTTTCAAAGCTCTGCTGTTTATCCCAACGCAAACTATCATCAGTGTTATTTTGTGTGCGGGTATAACCCAGCATCATATTCCAGCCGACAAAATTCTGTGAAACCGTCGCGGAAATACTTTCATAACAGCTTAAGGCGTTATAGCTCTCTCTGCTGTCGGTTGTACAAGCATCGCCGTCAGAGTTGGTCCGATAAAAGCCCAACGTCGGCCATCCCGGATTACTCCAGTTGGCCTGTTGCATATCACCTTTGCCGCCGTCATCGTTACGGAACACGCTGGCGCTGATTGCAAGATTCCCCACCCCGCCTAAATCTGCCGTCCAGTTATTACCTAACTCGAAAGCACTCACATCATCGGCATTCGCCAGCCCTGCGTAGAGCTCATATTGCGGATGTAATGGCAGGCGTACTCCTAGCTGATAAGCTGAACTTTCATCATCAGAAACCTGTGATGTAGTTTTACCTGCCTGTAAGAACCATTGCGCATTTCCGTCAGTCAGACCGCCGGTTTTGGTAAACGGCACAAGCTCGGTGCGGGTGAGTTGGTTATTTTCGTAGACTTTTAATGCCACGCTGTAGCTGCCTGGCGGAAAGGAACTGGTATCAATAAATTGCGAACCACTATTGAGATAAAACGATCCCAAAAGTTGCTCATTACGATAAGCGTCAACACGAGAATTGCGCGAAAGCAGAACCATTACTGGGGTTCCTTGCTGGCTTTGCGCCTGGTTTAAATAGCTCAGTGTCGACCCGATACGCATCCCATCAATTGCACCGAGTGGCAGAAAGTTAAAGGTAAAGTTCCCGCCTTGTGCATTAAATAGTGTGCGGTTGTCCATGCGACCCGCCTGCACATAATAACGACGTAAAAAATCATAACGATAATAGAGATCGCTGACGTCAGCATTACTGTCACTGACATCATCTGCATCATAACCGTTGAAATTCCAGTGTGCACCAATATAACTATTTTCTGTTATTCCCAGCGCACCGTTTCCCTGAATAGACAACGATTGGTAATCATCCTGTGCCAGAACATTGATGTCTTGCTGATGTATAAAAGCATTAACAGTATTTTTGTCTGGATTTAAATATAATGACTTCGCATCGAAAGCTGAATTCCATTGCGGATTAATAAACAACGTTGCCGAACTTTCTTCATCATTATAGATTATTTCCAGCGTATCGGTATTCAGAAAACCACACCCTGAGTCAGTACGTACATAACCGCAAGCCAATTCACCGTGGCGAGCTAGCGGCTGCGATAATTTTTCTTTCACTATATGCGCGATTTTCTGATCGTCTACATCCAGTTCCAGCTTGTTATATAGACTTGCTGGATCAAGAAATGTTACGGTATCAAGATTAACCATTGCATAATATTTACCGAGACTTTTCCCTGAAAAATAAACCTCGATATACTCCTGCTGTCCCTGAGCAATAACCTCAAACCCTGCGGGAATTTCGGTTAATGTCGCCTCTGCCGGGCTGAGACTCGCCAGGATCAAAAGAGCCAGTAATTTTTTATCCATGGCAATCCTGAAATCCATAACAAATACTAAAACAGTTAAAATAAGGGAGGGCTACCCCTCCCTTTGTTACGTGTTAATTCTGTTATCTGGATTAGATATCCTGAGACAGATAAATGCTTACTACACCACGGTAGATGCCTGTCTCCAGAACACCTTTGGTGGTTTGAGCAAACATCAGGTTTTTAGCCAGAGAACCGTTAGTTAACGCATCGGAAGCAAAGATTTTGGTTGCGGTAAAAGTGGTTGCCGCATCAGCTTTAATTTCTTCACCGCCCCAGGTTACTGTCAGCGGAACAATCTTGCTAGCATCCAGGCTTTGAACCAGTTGCGCCGGGGAAACTAACTGCATTTTTACATCTTTGGTAACGTCGTTAGACCAGATTTTGGTCATCAACTGGTAAGATTGCAGACCCTGCCCCGGCAGATATTGCATTTCTACTGCTTTCGGCAACGCGGTGTTATCGGTCTGTGTCATATCCAGAGCGGCATCAACGTTGGCCGTTACAGTAATATCCTTTTGTACTGCCAATGCGGAGCCTGCAACAGAAAACATCGCTGCGACCAGAAGAGATTTTGCAAATACCTTTTTCATTACTATTCCTTCGTTTATTACAATGATAATTAATGGACCGCCAGTTCAAACTCGCCATTATCTTTGGTGATCCAGTTATTATATTTGACAACGATTTTGTCGTAGCCAGATATGCTTTCAAGATTTCTTTCCTGACCAAGGAAGATGTTTTTATTTACGGTCTGTATCTTACAATTTTCTTTGCTATTATTTTTAAAATAAGCGATCGTTAAAATCTTTAAGCGTTGATTCCCTGCATTAACTAATTTTTGGGCAGCATTTACTTCTAACTTAGCAATAGGTTGCTGAGGTGGAACACTAACAACAATCCCCCAAATTAAGTTAACTGTTAACTGCATAGAGAGATCTTTTTTATCTGTGGCAACGTCATCAATACTGGGAACCGCTTCAAATTTAACGCGATAATTTTTTTCTTTTTGCTCTGGTTCCATTGCAACAAAGCGCACAGTTTTGCTACTACCGGCTGGTAAAGCGAATTTAGGTGGCATAACAACCAGATGATTTGCATCACCGGATTTAATCTCAACTTCATTTTCCTGAGGCGTCGATGGATTATCGATACGGAATACTGTCGCCTTGATGTACTGAACTTCATTACTTTTAGATATTACGCGAACGTTGCCTTCACCCTGACTATTAATGGAAACAGCCATAGGATAAACAGTCATATTTGACTGTGCCAAAAAAGGAGCGAACACGAATAAAAGCGGCGTAAGCCGTGATAAGAGATTAATTTTCGCCACCATATAAATTTGATCTTACAATATTGTTTCCAAAAAGTTGGTGTATTAGAGATGTAGATTTATTGTAAGTCAATATAAAAAAGCATTTTTAGTTAATATTAAATTTAAAGGCTGGGAATTAACTTACTGAAATTTAGTAGCTTTCACAATGACGATACTTATTTTTTAGGAATTTATAAATATTCACAATATTAATTCAATACATTAATTCAATCACCAAATTTATATATGACCAATGGCATACCCATGAATAAAGTGGTATGATAACTTCGTCCGCATTCCACTCCGGGAGACGCATATGGAAATCACTGAACCACGCCGTTTGTATCAACAACTTGCCGCTGACCTGAAAGAGCGCATTGAACAGGGCGTCTATCTGGTGGGTGATAAACTGCCTGCCGAACGCTTTATTGCCGATGAAAAGAACGTCAGCCGAACGGTAGTTCGTGAAGCCATCATCATGCTGGAAGTTGAAGGCTATGTGGAGGTGCGTAAAGGTTCAGGTATTCATGTGGTTTCCAACCAGCCGCGCCATCAGCAGGCGGCTGACAATAATATGGAATTCGCCAATTACGGTCCGTTTGAGTTGCTTCAGGCTCGCCAGCTCATCGAAAGTAATATTGCCGAGTTCGCGGCAACTCAGGTAACGAAACAAGACATCATGAAACTGATGGCCATTCAGGAACAGGCGCGCGGCGAACAATGCTTCCGTGATTCCGAGTGGGATTTACAGTTCCACATTCAGGTAGCCCTGGCGACGCAGAACTCCGCCCTGGCGGCCATCGTTGAAAAAATGTGGACCCAGCGTAGCCATAACCCGTACTGGAAAAAACTACACGAACACATTGATTCCCGTACCGTTGATAACTGGTGTGATGACCACGATCAAATTCTCAAGGCGTTAATTCGCAAAGATCCCCATGCTGCTAAGCTGGCAATGTGGCAGCATCTGGAAAACACCAAAATCATGTTATTTAACGAAACCAGCGACGATTTCGAGTTCAATGCCGACCGCTATCTATTCGCCGAAAACCCGGTAGTGCATCTCGATACGGCCACCAGTGGCAGTAAATGAAACTCCTGTCCGACAGGCGCTGCGACGCGCCTGTTCGCTTCGTCGGTAAGCGAAAAGTATAAAGTGTCAGCCTGTGTAAATCCTCTCGCCACCCTCCCCTGCATTCAGCAAAATCAGACTCCACGGACATGTAATTTTGATAACGAACAACGTTGACCTTTGTTACAATTAGATTCAATTTGAATTTATGTTTTTGAATGCTTTCTTATCTCACGATTTAACAGGGAATAGTTCAGGCTGTGTTGATGTATCAAACCCGCAGAACATACCAAAACAGCAATAACATTGCGGTAGTGCATCTTTTAAAACCAGCGTGGCGTTAACCGATTCACCAGGAATAATGAATGGAACTTTTGACCCAATTGCTGCAAGCCCTGTGGGCGCAGGATTTTGAAACCCTGGCCAATCCATCGATGATTGGCATGTTGTATTTTGTCTTGTTTGTAATTTTGTTCCTTGAAAACGGCTTGCTTCCAGCGGCCTTTTTACCGGGCGACAGTTTACTGGTATTGGTCGGCGTGTTGATTGCGAAAGGCGCGATGGGTTACCCGCAAACGATTCTGCTGCTGACCGTTGCCGCCAGCCTCGGCTGCTGGGTCAGCTATATTCAGGGGCGATGGCTGGGCAATACCCGCACCGTACAAAACTGGCTATCTCATTTACCCGCGCATTATCATCAACGCGCACACCATCTTTTTCATAAACACGGTTTATCGGCGCTGTTAATTGGTCGCTTTATTGCGTTTGTCAGAACACTGCTGCCGACGATTGCCGGGTTATCAGGGCTGAATAACGCGCGCTTTCAGTTTTTCAACTGGATGAGCGGTCTGCTGTGGGTATTGATCCTGACAACTCTGGGTTACATGCTCGGCAAAACGCCGATATTTTTAAAGTACGAGGACCAGCTGATGTCATGCCTGATGCTGCTCCCGGTGGTGCTGCTGGTGTTTGGCCTGGCAGGTTCTCTGGTCGTGTTATGGAAAAAGAAATATGGAAATCGGGGGTAAGGGATGCAAATACCTCGCATGTCGCTTCGCCAGCTAGCCTGGTCCGGCACTGTTTTACTTCTGGTCGGCACGCTGTTGCTGGCCTGGTCCGCGGTTCGCCAGCAAGAGTCTACGCTGGCGATTCGTGCCGTTCATCAAGGCACAACGATGCCAGACGGTTTTTCGATCTGGCATCACCTTGACGCTCATGGCATTCCTTTCAAAAGTATCACCCCCAAAAACGACACTCTGTTAATTACATTTGACTCCAGCGACCAGAGCGCCGCCGCAAAAGCGGTCCTCGACAGAACATTGCCCCATGGCTACATCATTGCGCAGCAGGACAATAACAGTCAGGCTATGCAGTGGCTGACCCGGTTACGGGATAACTCTCATCGCTTCGGATAACTTCCTGTTATCCGAAACATATCACTCACTTTGGTGATTTCACCGTAACTGTCTATGATTAATGAGGCGGTGGTTAACACTACCGCTTCGTTGTCTGGACAATCGTTCCTTTGTAATAGGTCCGAATCACAATGGAAGGTTCAAGAATGAAATACCGCATCGCTTTAGCTGTTTCTCTCTTTGCTCTTAGTGCCGGTAGTTATGCCACTACCCTGTGTCAGGAAAAGGAGCAAAATATCCTTAAGGAGATCAGCTATGCCGAAAAACACCAAAACCAGAATCGTATTGACGGTCTGAATAAAGCCCTGAGTGAAGTCCGGGCCAACTGTTCAGATAGCCAGCTGCGTGCCGATCATCACAAGAAAATCGCAAAGCAGAAAGATGAGGTGGCGGAACGCCAGCAAGATTTAGCCGAGGCGAAGCAAAAAGGCGATGCCGATAAGATTGCCAAACGCGAACGGAAACTGGCAGAAGCGCAGGAAGAGCTGAAAAAGCTGGAAGCGCGCGACTACTAACTCACAATAGTCACTACTTACTCACCTGGAGAAAACTATGTCGAAAGAACACACTACGGAACATCTGCGTGCTGAGTTGAAATCCCTTTCCGATACGCTGGAAGAGGTGCTTAGCTCATCTGGCGAGAAGTCGAAAGAAGAGTTGAGTAAGATTCGTAGCAAAGCGGAGCAGGCACTGAAACAGAGCCGTTATCGCCTGGGTGAAACCGGTGATGCCATCGCCAAACAAACCCGTGTCGCGGCGGCGCGTGCTGATGAGTATGTGCGTGAAAATCCGTGGACCGGCGTGGGAATTGGCGCTGCAATCGGTGTAGTGCTCGGCGTTCTGCTGTCGCGTCGTTAATTATGGCGGACACTCATCACGCGCAAGGGCCCGGTAAAAGCGTTCTGGGCATCGGGCAGCGAATTGTTTCCATCATGGTTGAAATGGTGGAAACACGTCTGCGGCTGGCGGTGGTGGAGCTGGAAGAGGAAAAAGCTAATCTCTTTCAACTTTTACTGATGCTGGGCCTGACGATGCTTTTCGCTGCATTTGGTCTTATGAGCCTGATGGTGCTAATTATTTGGGCGGTTGATCCGCAATATCGCCTGAATGCGATGATTGCCACCACCGTGGTGTTGCTGCTACTGGCACTGATTGGCGGTATCTGGACGTTACGTAAATCGCGTAAATCCACCTTGCTGCGCCATACACGCCATGAGCTGGCAAACGATCGGCAACTGCTCGAGGAGGAGTCCCGTGAGCAGTAAAGTCGAACGTGAACGACGTAAGGCGCAACTGCTTAGCCAGATCCAGCAACAACGGCTGGATCTTTCCGCCAGTCGTCGTGAATGGCTGGAGGCAACAGGCGCTTACGATCGTCGCTGGAATATGCTGCTAAGTCTGCGCTCCTGGGCGCTGGTTGGCAGTAGCGTGATGGCGATCTGGACGATTCGCCATCCTAATATGCTGGTCCGCTGGGCCAGACGCGGTTTTGGCGTATGGAGCGCCTGGCGTCTGGTTAAAACGACCCTCAAGCAGCAACAGCTTCGCGGTTAACTTCCCTCTGGCCGGAGCAATTCCGGCCTTATCCCTCAAATTTTTTGAAGATTTTTGACAGTTTTCCTTGCTAACAATCATCATTCACCACGTTTATGATTCTCTCCATCGACAGCAACGACGCTAATACCGCGCCCTTGCACAAAAAAACAATCAGCAGCCTGAGTGGCGCAGTGGAGAGTATGATGAAAAAATTAGAAGATGTTGGTGTACTGGTAGCGCGCATTTTAATGCCGATTCTGTTTATTACCGCAGGCTGGGGAAAAATCACCGCTTACTCTGGTACCCAACAATATATGGAAGCAATGGGTGTCCCGGGTTTTATGCTGCCGCTGGTGATTCTGCTTGAGTTCGGTGGTGGTCTGGCAATCCTGTTCGGTTTCCTGACTCGCACCACAGCCCTGTTTACTGCGGGCTTTACGCTGCTGACGGCATTTTTATTTCACAGCAACTTTGCTGAAGGCGTCAACTCGCTGATGTTCATGAAAAACCTGACAATTTCTGGCGGATTCCTGCTGCTGGCAATTACCGGTCCGGGCGCGTATAGCATCGACCGCCTGCTGAATAAAAAGTGGTAAGCACGCGCTATACTTAACGATAAAAAACGAGGAGGAAGCTCCTCGTTTTTGCTATTGGAGGAGAGAAAAATGGGTCAACTGATTGACGGCGTCTGGCATGACACCTGGTACGATACCAAATCTACCGGCGGTAAATTTCAACGTTCAGCTTCCGCATTTCGTAACTGGCTCACTGCCGATGGCGCACCTGGCCCCACTGGCACAGGCGGTTTTATCGCAGAGAAAGATCGTTATCATCTCTATATTTCACTCGCCTGCCCGTGGGCGCACCGCACGCTGATCATGCGCAAACTCAAAGGACTGGAACCGTTTATTTCCGTTTCCGTAGTGAACCCGCTGATGCTGGAAAACGGCTGGACCTTTGATGACAGTTTTCCGGGAGCAACCGGAGATACGCTCTATCAACATGAATTTCTGTATCAGCTTTATCTCCACGCCGATCCACACTACAGCGGACGAGTTACTGTTCCCGTACTGTGGGACAAAAAGAACCACACCATCGTCAGCAACGAATCAACAGAAATCATCCGCATGTTCAATACCGCGTTTGATGCGCTGGGCGCGAAAGCGGGTGATTACTACCCACCAGCCCTGCAAACGAAAATTGACGAACTTAACGGCTGGATTTATGACACCGTTAACAACGGCGTGTATAAAGCTGGTTTTGCCACCAGCCAGCAAGCCTACGACGAGGCGGTGGCGAAAGTGTTTGAATCGCTGGCGCGACTGGAGCAGATTTTAGGCCAGCATCGTTACCTGACCGGCAACCAGCTAACCGAAGCCGATATTCGCCTGTGGACTACGCTGGTGCGTTTTGATCCAGTGTATGTGACCCACTTCAAGTGTGATAAGCACCGCATCAGCGATTACCTGAATCTGTATGGCTTCCTGCGCGATATCTACCAGATGCCGGGGATCGCCGAAACTGTCAATTTCGATCACATCCGTAATCATTACTTCCGCAGCCATAAGACCATCAACCCTACGGGGATTATTTCAATTGGTCCGTGGCAGGATCTCGATGAACCGCAGGACGAGATGTTCGCTTCGGTTAAAAAAAGGCACCTTACGAAGTGCCTCTGATAATTAGCTAAGTGCATGTTGTTCATATCGGATGCGGCGTGAACGCCTTATCAAACCTACAAAACATTTATATTCAATATGTTGCAATGACCGCGCAGGCCAGATAAGCGTAGCGCATCTGGCGATTTTGCGCTTGTCATCAGTCTTAGCGCGCCTTCACAGCACTTTATTAATTCCTTGAACGAATATTTACTGCCATTTCATTCACGTCTATTCTTAATTTGCTGCTTTAAAAACAAGTGATTGAGCAAAATTGAGGCAAAAATGGACTGGTATCTGAAAGTAATAAAAAATTATGTCGGTTTCCGGGGTCGTGCGCGGCGCAAAGAGTACTGGATGTTTATTCTGGTCAACATCATCTTTACGTTCGTGCTGGGGCTGCTGGATAAAATGTTAGGCTGGCAACGCGCTGGTGGCGAAGGCATCCTGACGACAATCTACGGTATTCTGGTGTTTTTACCGTGGTGGGCAGTTCAGTTCCGCCGCCTGCACGACACCGACCGCTCGGCGTGGTGGGCACTGCTATTCTTAATCCCGTTTATCGGCTGGCTTATTATCATCGTCTTTAACTGCCAGGCGGGTACGCCAGGCGAAAACCGCTTTGGACCTGATCCAAAACTGGAACCTTAAAACAAATCTGCTCGCCGGATGTCTGACTCATCCGGCTTTTATCATCATGTTGATGAATGAATAATTTACTAATGTTTATTTAAAATATTTCAATGTCGTTATATAAATTACCTATAAAAAATAACCATGTATTTATCTTAAATATCAAAACCTTTATAACATCCGAAAAAGAAAGATACGAATAGCATTTACACAATACCCGGAATAGACTTTCGTCACTTTTAATTAAAGGGATGTTTTTATGCAGTGGTATTTATCCGTATTAAAAAATTATGTTGGTTTCTCTGGTCGCGCACGTCGTAAAGAGTACTGGATGTTTACTCTGATTAACGCCATCGTCGGCGCTATTATCAATGTCATTCAATTGATTTTAGGTCTGGAGCTTCCATATCTGTCTATGCTTTATTTGCTGGCAACCTTCCTTCCCGTCCTTGCGCTTGCTATCCGTCGCTTACACGATACCGACCGTTCAGGTGCCTGGGCCTTGCTCTTTTTTGTTCCGTTTATTGGCTGGCTCGTGCTTCTGGTTTTTTTCTGCACAGAAGGTACTTCTGGCAGCAATCGTTACGGAAACGATCCGAAGTTTGGTTCAAATTAATCTTAGAATTGGGGCGATATTTCGCCCCTTTTTATTAACAATAATAAATATTATTTTCCGCTAAAAAGTTTGGGAATTTCCCGCAGACACCAGGATTTCGCTTCCCCCATACTGTCACGACGCCAGGCCATAATAATATCGATCTCACTGGTCGATTCCGGGCTGACGACACGCAACCGCCCTTCCGCAATATCTTTTTCGACCATCGGATACGGCATCGTCGCCACGCCAAGCCCCGCCAGTAATGCCTGACGTTTATCTTCAATCGTGCTCACCGTTAAGCGCGGCTGTTTGTCCAGCAGTTGTACGGTCAACACCGGGCGCTCACGAGCGGTATCCGCTACCGCAATTCCACGATATTTCACGCGCGTCACTTCAGATAACGGTTCCGGCTCCTGATGAATCGGGTGATCAGGCGCGGCAACGTAGACGTTCATTAACGTATAGAGCTTGCGCGAGTTGATCTCCGACGAGGAACGAAAATGCATATCCGGCGCGATAACAATATCCGCCCGCCCCTGCTCCAGTCGTTCCTACGCCCCCGCCAGCACTTCGGTGATGATTGCCAGTTGGGTATTGGCTTTTGCCGCCAGTTTGTCGATTAACGGGAAAAAGGCAGGTGTCGGTACCAGCGCTTCGGTCACAATGGTGAGATGCGTTTCCCAACCGCGCGCGAGGGCTTCCGCATCGGTAGTCAGTTTATCTGCGGCTTCCAGCAAAACGCGCCCTCGCTCCAGCAACATCCTCCCGACATTGGTGAATTTGGTGCGATGGCCCGAGCGGTCAAACAGCACCACATCCAGCTCTTCTTCCAGTTTTTGCATGGTGTAGCTAAGTGCGGAAGGCACGCGTCCCAGCTCATCCGCCGCCGCCGCAAAACTGCCCCGGCGATCGCATCCATAACCCGTAGTGCTTCCAGCGTTAATGCCCTTTCTTTGGCCATTTCGTTCTCATTCAGGAAATTTGAACATACCGGGCAGAATATCTGGCTAACAATGTAGCGTCCAGCCCCTTACCATAAAAGGAAGTAAAGAGAGGTCAAGAATTATGATTACTACCCGAACTGCCAGGCAGTGTGGACAAGCAGACTACGGATGGTTGCAGGCCCGGTATACTTTTTCCTTTGGACACTACTTCGACCCGAAATTGTTAGGCTATGCCTCCCTGCGTGTGCTTAACCAGGAAGTGCTGGCCCCAGGTGCCGCCTTTCAGCCGCGAACCTATCCCAAAGTCGATATTTTAAATGTGATTCTGGATGGAGAAGCAGAGTATCGCGACAGCGAAGGCAATCATGTTCAGGCCAGCGCCGGTGAGGCGTTGCTGCTCTCTACCCAGCCGGGTGTCAGCTACAGCGAACACAATCTCAGCAAAGACAAACCGTTAACACGAATGCAGCTTTGGCTGGACGCCTGCCCGCAGCGAGAGAATCCGCTGATTCAAAAACTGGCGCTTAATATGGGCAAGCAGCAATTAATCGCCTCGCCAGAGGGTACGATGGGAAGCCTGCAATTACGCCAGCAAGTGTGGCTGCACCATATCGTGCTCGACAAAGGCGAAAGTGCGAATTTCCAGTTGCATGGGCCACGCGCGTATTTGCAATCGATTCACGGGAAATTTCATGCGCTTACGCATCATGAAGAGAAAGCGGCGCTGACCTGCGGTGATGGGGCGTTTATTCGTGACGAGGCTAAC
Source organism: Shigella sonnei (assembly GCF_002950395.1). Lineage (NCBI taxonomy): Bacteria > Pseudomonadati > Pseudomonadota > Gammaproteobacteria > Enterobacterales > Enterobacteriaceae > Shigella > Shigella sonnei. The sequence goes on along the minus strand of NZ_CP026802.1, from coordinate 4,464,850 downwards.
ATTACGCTGGTTGCCGATTCCCCACTGCGCGCTTTGCTGATAGATTTGCCTGTCTAGTTGTTTTTACAGGGAGATGATGATGAGTAAAAAATCGGCCAAAAAGCGCCAGCCAGTGAAGCCCGTGGTGGCGAAAGAACCTGCTCGCACCGCCAAAAATTTTGGCTATGAAGAGATGTTGAGCGAGCTGGAAGCCATCGTCGCGGATGCTGAAACGCGTTTAGCCGAGGATGAAGCTACCGCGTAAAGACAGGTTGCCGGATGCGGCGAAAACGCCTTATCCGGCCTACAAAATCCAACAACATTAACGAATTAAACAACCCGTAGGCCGGATAAGGTGCGCCAGCATCGCATCCGGCACAATACTCAAAACCTGGCGTTTATCTGGCCTTGCTCGCCATAATCTCGATAATCTGCCGATCCGTTTGCTGCATCGAATGGCTTGCTAACGCACACAGGTTGGCAATCGACTGCTCAACATCATGCGCCACGATCCCTTCATTGCCGGTCACGGCGGTATCATCCAGCGCCATTAACACCGCTTTCCACGCAGCCGAAGCACTGGTCGAAACCTTCATCGCGCAGCTGTTCGACGCACCATCGCAAATCATGCCGCTGACATCGCCGATCATACTGCTGATCGCCATCGAGATAGTTTCATAACGCCCATCCACCAGCCATGCCATCCCGGCGGCGGCCCCCATTGCTGCGGTCGTTGCGGCACAAAGTGCAGACAAACGCGGTAACTGGTTATGGATGTAAATTGCGCTCAAATGAGAAAGCATCAGCGCACGCGCCAGTCGTTCATCATCCGCTCCGAAGTGTTCTGCTACAACCACCACAGGCATTGTTGCGGTGATCCCCTGGTTACCCGAGCCGGAGTTACTCATAGCCGGAAGCGTAGCGCCGCCCATACGCGCATCGGATGCCGCGCTGGTACGAATCACAATGGATGAAGAGAGATCTTTCGCCAGCAAACCGCGCTCGCACTGTTTTTCCAGCGTCGCGCCAATATGCAGCCCCCACTTACCGCTCAAACCTTCCTGCGATAACGCACAATTTAGCTTCGCGGAATCGAGAATAAAGCGGATCGCCGCAAACGGGACTTCATTGACGAACTTCAGGATCTCAGCCAGCGTCGTTCTGGAAAGCACCGTCAGCGGAGACTCTTGCTCGCCCTCTGCCACACACGCCTGCTGGGTAAACACCACACCATTGTGCGTCTCAATATGCACAATGTTGGTATGCCCGCCGACGATGGTGACACACGCCCACTTCTCACCGTTCCAGACTTTGGCGCGTGAGAAGAGGATTTCATTGCAAGGTTCCTGGATCTTAACGGAGACTTTCCCCGCCGCCAGCAGTGCTTTGGCATCGGCAATTGCCTGCGCAGTTGCGTCTTTCAGCACTTCCAGCCCGGCGTTGGCATTTCCACCTAACGCCCCCAGCGCCGCCGCAATCGGCAGCCCCACCATTCCCGTGCCGGGAACGGTGACGCCCAGACCGTTCTTCATCAGATTTGGCGAAACCCAGGCTTCTACACGTTCAACCGGACCTTCCAGTTCTGCCGCAGCAACCGCCGCCGCCAGCGCCAGTGAAATCGGTTCAGTACATCCCAGCGCCGGTTTTACTTCCTCCTGAACGGCGAGGATGTAACGCTGCCATAACGGATTTAAAGTCGAATCAAACATATTAAAAACCTTAAAATTTCAGGTAAATCAAGAAAATGCCAGGAACGGAGAAACACAAAGCAACAAACCAGTGACGATAATCAGGTACAGAGACATCCCTTTGTATTTGTGCAATGCCGGTACTTTGTAAACCAGCCACGCCGGGATCAGGCACCCTACCATGCCGAAAATCGGGCTACAGATAGAGGTGAAGCTCAACACCGGTGCGTTCAGTACGATAGCGCTCCAGGCCAGCAAAATGGCGAAAATCATGATGCCGCGCTGAACAAGATTTTCGTTAATCTTCTCGGCAGGCATCTTGCGACGCAGGATGTTCATTACGATCCCTTGCGTTGCTTCGCGAAAGCCTAAATAGACGCCAAAGAATGCAGTCATGACAGCAAAGATATTGAGAATGACGCTGACCACTTTCACCCACGCTGCGCCGTCACCGCTAATAAACTGTGCGGCAATCGCCAGCGCGGAAATATTCTGCTCGTAGGCTTTTACCGCTTCGTCATGCCCCATCGCCAGCGTGAACGACACGGCGTAGAAAAAGACGGTGACAAACAAAATGCCAAACGCGATATTCATTGCCCGCAATGCTTTATGCCGCGCCACTTCAATAGATTTTTCCCGCGAGCGATAAGAGATCACCATCGGGCTTAACGTCTGGATAAACAAAATCGACGTCAGGGTAAACGGCAGCGTAATAATGGCGTTTTTCACCAGCAGCCCCAGCGGCGGTAGCGAACCGACGTTATACAGATGCCACATTCCCACCATCGACACGCCCAGCGCCGCGACCACCAGCAGCTTGGTCAGCACCATGCCGGTCGAAATTTTGAATAACAATTTCTCGCCGCGTGAAGAGATCGCCACCAGAATGCAAATCAGTACCAGACCATAAAAGGGACTGTCTGACAGCAACCCTTCCGTCACGCCGAAGGTATGCAGATAGGAAGCACTATCGTTGGTGATGGCGGTGGAATAGACGAACATCCAAATCACCAGCATTACGAAATAGAACGCACCTAACAGGATGCCCCAGTTTTTACCTAAATAACCGCTAATGACACTCGGGTAATCTTTACATTCTGGTGATTCTGCCAGCGTATTAATAAACAACCGCTGAAACAGATACATTGCCGGGTAACCAATCACCGATGAGAGCAAAAATACCCACAATCCCATCAAACCGACCTGCACCGGGAGAAAAACAATCCCCGCGCCAATCGCCATCCCGATACTCATAATCACCCAGCCGGTGTCAGTACTGTCGAATTTGATCGCTTCTCGCCACTCGCTCTCACTCATTCCAGCACGACCCGCCGGGGTCGAAGCGTCTGCAATGACGCCTTTATTCGATGCAATTTCCATAATTTCTCGCTCAATATTTTGTAGGGCTTATTATTTTTTTCCGAGCCGCATCAAGGCGATATGCGGTCTACGTTTTTGCAGGCGAGTTATTAGAATAAAGAAATGATACGCGCGAGGTCAGAGAAAATCTTCACAATCAAGACTTTGAAATAACGGAGATGGATAAGAATTTTCTACTAAATTAATCGCAAGAGAATATTCATTCTCTATTTGCGGCAGATCACAAAAAAAAGGTGCACATTTGTGCACCCAAGGATGAAAGCTGACAGCAATGTCAGCCGCAGACCACTTTAATGGCCAGTCCTCCGCGTGATGTTTCGCGGTATTTATCGTTCATATCTTTGCCGGTTTCATACATCGTCTCGATCACTTTATCGAGTGAAACACGCGGTGCCGAGGTGCGGCGCATCGCCATCCACGCGGCGTTTACTGCTTTCACGGCATTAATGGCATTACGTTCAATGCACGGGATTTGTACCTGTCCGGCAACCGGATCGCAGGTCAGCCCAAGGTTATGCTCCATCGCGATTTCCGCCGCATTGCATACCTGCGCCGGACTGCCGCCCAGTAGTTCAGTTAACCCTGCCGCCGCCATTGAACAGGCCACGCCAATCTCCCCCTGACAGCCGACCTCCGCGCCAGAGATGGAGGCGTTCATTTTATACAGCGCGCCAATAGCCCCCGCTGCCAGAAAATAGCGGGCAATTGACCGCTCGTTTACCGGACGACGGAACTTATCGTAATAAGCCAGCACTGCCGGAATAATGCCGCACGCACCGTTAGTCGGTGCCGTTACCACGCGCCCGCCAGCTGCGTTTTCTTCACTAACCGCCAGCGCGTACATGTTGATCCAGTCGATGACATTCATCGGATCGTTAGAGATGTTATCGCTAGAAACCAGCTGACGACGCAGCGCTACGGCACGACGCGGCACATTGAGCGGACCAGGCAGCACGCCTTCAGTGTTCATCCCGCGTTCAATACCGTCATGCATCACTTGCCAGATACGGGCAAATCCTGCGTCAATTTCCGCTTTGCTGCGCAGCGCCAGCTCGTTGTGCATCATCAGGCCAGATATAGACAGGCCGTTGTAATCACACATTTTCAGCAGTTCACCTGCTGAGTGGAAATCGTAAGGTACGGACGTTTCGACATCGTGCGACAGGCCGAAGTGTTCTTCTTCGACAATAAACCCGCCGCCGACAGAGTAATAGGTTTTACTTAATAGCGCTTCCTGTCCCTTCCAGGCAGTGATCCGCATTCCGTTCTCATGGCGAGGCAACATTTCGGGATGGAAGATAATGTTCTTTGCTACAGGAAAATCAACAATATGCGCACCAGATGCCACTGGCAGCCGCCCGCTGCGCGTTACTAACTCTATAAATGCAGGGATCTCATCAATGACAACATCCTGCGGACTGTTTCCTGCCAGTCCCATGATAATGGCGACATCCGTGGCATGGCCTTTGCCCGTCAGTGACAACGACCCATACAGATCGACCACAATATGGCTCGTCGCGGTTAATAAGCCGCTACTTTCCAGCCGATCAATAAAACTTTTTCCGGCATTCATTGGCCCCACGGTATGCGAACTGGAGGGACCAATCCCAATTTTGAAAATATCGAATGCACTAATCATATCCACACCCTCGGATTGCCGTTCAGTGAAGTGGAGCGGAACGACCTTGCGACCGTCCCGCTCACGAGGCTTTACGCACTACGTACTGCGATAGCTTCAATTTCCAGCTTCACATCTTTCGGCAAACGCGCAACCTGCACACAGCTCCGGGTCGGGTAGGTCGCCTGATGCTCATCGAAGAACTGCTTATAGACTTCATTGATGGTGGCAAAATCATTCAGATCGGTGATGAACACGGTCATCTTGATGATATCGCCCACGCTCAGCCCGGCAGCAACCACGATCGCTTTGACGTTTTCGAGGCTTAAACGCGCCTGATCTTGCACATCAGCCGGGATCTCACCGGTCTGCGGGCAAACCGGAATTTGCCCGGAGGTGAAGACCATGCTGCCTAAATCAACGCCCTGAACATAAGGGCCGATTGCGCCTGGGGCACGTTGCGTTTCGATAATCTTTTTCATACATCCTCCGGCGTCAGAGCGCCTGGGTAAAAGTACGTGAAATAACATCCTGTTGCTGTTCACGGGTCAGTGCGTTGAAGCGCACGGCGTAGCCAGAGACACGGATTGTCAGGTTAGGATATTTTTCCGGGTGCTCGATGGCATCCAGCAGCATTTCCCGATTCATTACGTTGACGTTGAGGTGTTGACCGCCTTCGACATCCGCTTCGTGGTGGAAATACCCATCCAGCAGGCCGACAAGGTTGGTTTTACGTACTGGATCTTCTTTGCCCAGCGCCGCAGGAACGATTGAGAAGGTGTACGAGATCCCATCTTTGGCGTAGGTGAACGGCAGTTTCGCCACCGACGTCAATGAGGCCACGGCACCTTTGCGGTCACGACCATGCATCGGGTTAGCGCCCGGCGCGAACGGTGTTCCGGCGCGACGACCGTCCGGCGTATTACCGGTTTTCTGGCCGTACACCACGTTAGAAGTGATAGTCAGAATCGACTGGGTAGGGACGGCGTTGCGATAGGTTGGCAGCGCTTTAATTTTCTTCATAAAGCGTTCAACCAGGTCGCAGGCAATGCTGTCTACGCGCTCGTCGTTGTTGCCGTACTGCGGATATTCACCGTCGATTTCAAAGTCCACCGCCAGGCCGTTTTCGTCACGGATTGGTTTCACGCGGGCATATTTGATGGCAGACAGGGAGTCCGTCGCCACCGACAGGCCCGCGATGCCGCATGCCATAGTGCGATAGACATCACGATCGTGCAGCGCCATCAGCGAAGCTTCGTAGCTGTACTTGTCGTGCATGTAGTGAATGATATTCAGCGCGCTGATGTACTGCACCGCCAGCCAGTCCATGAAGTGATCGAGGCTGTCCATCACTTTGTCGTAATCCAGCACGTCGTCCATCAGCGGTGCTGTTTTCGGCCCGACCTGAATCTTCAGCTTCTCGTCCACCCCGCCGTTAATTGCGTACAGCAGTGTTTTCGCCAGGTTAGCGCGTGCACCAAAGAACTGCATTTGCTTACCAATCACCATTGGGCTGACGCAACAAGCAATTGCGTAATCGTCGCTGTTGAAGTCAGTACGCATCAGATCGTCGTTTTCATACTGCAAGGAAGAGGTGACGATCGACACCTGCGCGGCATATTTTTTGAAGGCAATCGGTAATTCTTCCGACCAAAGAATGGTCAGGTTAGGTTCCGGTGCCGGCCCCATAGTGTGCAGGGTGTGCAAATAGCGGAAGGAGTTTTTGGTCACCAGCGTACGACCGTCCAGCCCCATCCCGCCGATCACTTCCGTCGCCCAGATTGGGTCGCCGGAGAACAGCGAATCAAATTCCGGCGTACGCAAGAAGCGCACCATACGGATCTTCATAATGAAGTGATCGATCAGTTCCTGTGCCTGCTGCTCATTGAGTACGCCTGCTTTAAAGTCGCGCTCAATGTAGATATCGAGGAACGACGCCGTGCGCCCCAGCGACATCGCGCCGCCGTTCTGTGATTTCACTGCCGCCAGATAAGCGAAGTAGAGCCACTGCACCGCTTCCTGCGCATTCTGCGCCGGGCGAGAGATATCAAAGCCATATTTCGCCGCCATTTCCTGAATCTGCAACAGCGCATGACGATGCTCTGCCAGCTCCTCACGCAGACGGATGGTGGCTTCCAGATCTTCGCCTTTTTCCAGACGGGACTGGAGATCGGCAAATTGCAGTTCGCGTTCACGCACCAGATAACTGATGCCATACAGCGCTACGCGGCGATAGTCACCGATAATGCGCCCACGGCCATAGCCATCTGGTAAACCGGTCAGCACGCCAGATTTACGGCAGCGCAGCATATCCGGTGAGTAAACATCAAATACGCCCTGGTTATGGGTTTTACGCAGATCGGTAAACAGATATTCAAATTCACTGTCCATTTCACGGCCATAGGCGTGGAATGAACTTTTAATCATATTAATGCCACCGAACGGATGCAGCGCGCGCTTTAATGGCGCATCCGTTTGCAGACCAACAATTTTTTCCAGCGGCTGGTTAATATATCCCGCATCATGAGCGGTAATTGTGGTGGCAATATTGGTATCGAAATCAACCGGCGCGTGGGTTGCGTTTTCGATACGGATGCCTTCCATTACTTTTTCCCACAATTCCGTGGTGGCAGGCGTCGCTTCGGCGAGGAAAGATTCATCGCCTTCATACGGTGTATAGTTATGTTGAATAAAATCGCGGACATTAATTTCGTTTTTCCAGTCCGTACCTTTAAAGCCAAGCCATGCGTCGGCGTACAGCTTATCGCTGGTATCAATATCTATCTTCATGAAAAATAATCTCTCTACAATACTTCAACTAAATTATGCAAATTCTGCGGGCGCGTTAACTTTGCCTAAATGAATGGCATCCAAAGCAATCATTTTTTCTTCGTTAGTCGGAATAACGGCACAAATGACACGCGCATTTTCACTGGAAACAATTCGCTCTCCAAAAGAGTTAGAGCGATTATTCATTTCTGTATCAATCACTACGCCTAATACAGCCAAATGTTCCATGACCAGACGACGAATTAAACTTGAATTCTCTCCTATTCCGCCGGTGAATATAATTCCATCCAGGCGACGTAATGAAGCTGCGTGTCCGGCAATATGACGGGCAATTCGGTGAACAAAGGTTTTAATTGCCAGTTGCGCGCGTTCGTGACCTTCATGCCAGGCTTTTTCCAGAACACGTAAATCCGAAGAAAGACCGGAAATACCTAATAATCCCGACTCTTTATTCACTACGCGTTCCAGGTCACCCAGGCTCTGGTTGGTTTGGCTGGCGACCCAGGACATCGCACCAAAGTCGACATCGCCACTGCGGGTTCCCATCATCAAGCCTTCCAGCGGCGTCATTCCCATTGAAGTATCAACACTCTGACCGTTGCGAACCGCGCAGATTGACGCGCCATTGCCAAGATGCGCCACAACCAGGCCGGAGTCATCTTCCGCCAGATTCAGCAGAGAATGTGCGCGCTGGGAAACATAGCGGTGCGACGTGCCGTGGAAACCATAACGGCGTACACCTAACTCTTCATAATATTTCCACGGCAGGCCGTATAAATAAGCTTCCGGAGCCATCGTCTGGTGGAAACTGGTATCAAATACCGCCACCTGAGTTACGCCCGGAAATAATTGCTGCGCCGATTCAATACCACTTAAATTGGCGTAATTATGCAGGGGTGCCAGTGGAGAAACGCGACGGATATTATCAATGACTTCATCGGTAATAATGGCGGACTCGGTAAAAATACTGCCGCCGTGAGCGATGCGGTGGCCAATTAAGGCCACACTGTCATTTAAATTCCGTTTTTCCAGTTCAAATGCAATTGCCTTCAATGCACCTTCGTAGCTGTGGTGAGCCAGCGGTGCTGGCTCTCCCCCATTTACGGATAAGAATGCATTTTCCGAGTTAATACCGTCGGCAATACCTGACATTAATACTTCACAGTCGCTGGCATCGAGCACGGAAAACTTAATCGAAGACGAACCACAGTTAATAACCAAAACAACCGGAAATTCATTCATCTCTTTTCTCATCCTGAGTTACGGATTAAAACAGTTTGTATACGATGTTCAGGATGGTCAGCAGACCAATCACGGTAACAAACACGTTATCCAGACGACCACGGTATTTCGCCAGAGACGGCGCTTTACGGATGGCATACATCGGCAACAGGCACAGCAGGGATGCGATAATCGGTGCGCCCATGGCTTCAATCAGGTCGAGGATGTTCGGGTTGGCGTAGGCAACAACCCAGGTGGAGCCCATGATGAAGATCATGCTGATAGTGTTCAGTTTACCCAGCGACACTTTAGTTTTGTCGCCTTTATAACCAAACTTCAGGACCAGGCCATTCAGACCTTCCAGCGTTCCCAGATAGTGACCGAAGAAAGATTTGAAGATAGCCACGAGTGCGATGATGGAAGCCGCATATTCCAGTGTAATCGCGAACGTTGTTTTGGTACCGGTCATGGACGCAAAGTGGTTAGCCAGATAAGAAAGCACTGGAATATTCTGCGCTTTGGCTTCCGCCATGTTGGCCGGAGACAGCGTAAATAGGCAGCTAAAGGCAAAGAACATCACCACTGCAACCATCAGCATGCTGGCACGAGAAATGATTTGGGAACATTTACGTTCGGTGAAGTCGCGACCGAAGTCTTTCTCATACTCTTCACGTTTAGAAACCACGAAGGAAGAGACGATTGGCGAGAAATTAAAGGAGAAAACCATGATGGAAATCCCCAGCCAGACGGTGATCAGGATACCGTCATGACCGGTTAACGACAGCGAACCGAGGTCAACCTGGTCGATAACTGCAGAGTTCCAGTAAGGGATCAGCGACAGAGAAATCAGCACCAGGCTGGCGATAAACGGCCATACCAGGTAGCTCATCACTTTAACCATCAGATCCTTACCAAACCAGATGACGAAAGCCATCAGCAGCAGCAGGAACAGCGCCACAAAGCCGCGATTCAGCGGTGCAAAGCCGAGCTGGTTTTCCCAGAACGTCATAAAGGTATTGGTAATAGTAACGCCATAAATCCACAGCAGTGGGCAAATCGCGAAGAAGTACAGGAACGTGATAACCACGCCGCCAGTTTTACCAAAATGCTCTTCCACCGTTTCCGTAATGTTGCCGGAAGGGTTAGAGCCAGAAAGACATAGACGCGCCAGCGCCCGGTGGCAATAAAATGCGATGGGGTATGCCAATACCAACATCAGAAGAATCGGGATCAGTCCGCCAAAACCTGCGCGGATAGGGAAGAACAGCACCCCGGCGCCGATTGCCGTACCAAACAAGCCTAACGTCCATGTGGTATCTGATTTACGCCAGGACGATTGTTTTGTCTGGCTGGATACAATGCTATCTGAAGTACTCATATCCTATCCTCAACGAATTAATTAAGCGTCAACGAAACCGGTGATTTGAGAGACGCGAGAAAGATCGATATTGCCGCCGGAAATAATACTGACGGTTTTTCTGTTTTGAATATATTGGTCTAATTTACCGCTTAATAATGCAGCACATGCCAGAGCGCCTGCGCCTTCGGTGACGACTTTATTGCGCTGAATTAAGGCAATCATACTGTTTCTGATTTCGTCTTCGCTGACCAGCACGATGTCATCGACTAATTCACGAACGATTTCGTAAGTTAAATTACCCGGGCGGGAGACATCACAACCATCCGCCAGGGTGCCGGTAGTTCGGTGCGTGGTTATTTCTCCGGAGTGGAAAGAAGCCGCCATGCCGTGAACGTTTTCAGACTGTACGCCAATAACACGAATGGTCGGGTTAATAGATTTAATTGCCACCGCAATACCAGCAATTAAACCGCCACCACCAATTGGCACAATCACGTTATCGACATCATAGAGATCTTCCATAATTTCCAGACCAATCGTTCCCTGGCCAGCAATCACTTTCGGATCATCGTAAGGTGGGATAAAAATACGGCCTTCCATTTCGACAATTTCGCTCACTTTAGCGATAGTGTCGTTGAAGTTATCACCATGCAGAACGACTTCTGCGGAGTAGTCGCACGTTGCCGCTACTTTGGATTTTGGCGCACCTTTTGGCATCACCACTTTACCGTCGATACCCAGCATCGCGCAGGAGAGCGAAACCCCTTGCGCATGGTTGCCCGCAGAACAGGCCACCACGCCTTTGCGTTTTTCCGCATCGGTCAGTGAACTTAATTTATTAAATGCGCCACGAATTTTAAATGAACCCGTACGCTGCATATTTTCAAACTTCAGGAATATTTCACCTTTGCAACGTTCACTAAAATAGTTGGAGCGAGGCATGCCTGTTTTATAAATTCGCCCAGCCAGTCGTTGTTTCGCTTCAATAATATCATCAATAGCAATCGGCAGATCGTATGTAATATGCATTATAAAACCTCTTCGCCTGAATTAAATATGTAGGTAACCGTAACCGACACCTGCAAAACAGACAGGTGGATTATTTATGTTTAAATAAAAACAAATAACTAACCAACTTCTATTAATTGCCTTCGTCTACACCCATTATAAGATGAATACTCTTTGGCTAATTCCACCAAAACCGATGCTGCTTTTTTAATACGATAATTTTTCGACCATACCGCGGCATATTGTGCCACAGGTAATGTTTCTTCAACCGGAATAGTAATAAATTGATTAGAACCAAAAGGTGACGTCATATCACAAGGAATTACAGTTAAGAAATCAGCATTGAGAACAAGATTATAAATTGTCACGACTGAGTCGGTTTTAACGATGTTTTCAATACTGATGCCATTTCTTTGTAACGTAGTAAGCAGTTCGCTGTAGTACCCCATATTAGTTTGTGGCAACACCCACTGTTCGTTCTTCAACGACTCCAGCGTGGTGGTGCCGGTGCATGTTCGGGACTTACTGGCTACCAGCACAAACTCGGACTCGAACAGCGGCTCAACATGTAAATCCTGAAGCTTCATTTCTGCACTTAACGTACCAATCGCAAAATCCAGTCGACCGTCGCGGATTGCCGGTAAGAACGAAGACAGTTGCGCTTCATACATAGAAACCTGCGCTTTCGGGAACACCTCTTTGAACTTGTTGATCATCCCTGACATAAAAGTAAAACCAATCAATGAAGGAAAACCAAATGAGACTTCCACCACCGCCTCAGAAGACATACCGCTTATCTCATTAACCATATTTTTCATTTCACGGGTAATGGATTCGGAACGGGAGAGTAACAATTGACCGGCAGGTGTTAATGTTACACCGGTATTTTTCCGCACCACTAATTCCACACCAAAATAATCTTCAATATCGTTAATGATTTTACTGACGGCCGGTTGAGTTAACCCTAATTCTTTTGCAGCCGAGCCGATAGAGCCACTTCTAATGACTTCCTGAAAGACTACCAGGTGCTGCGTTTTCGGAAGAAGAATAGTGCTCATAACGACCTACGTTAATTACCTCATTGACGGCATGAAGTGTATCAAAATGAAATGAACAGGATATGTGCGACCACTCACAAATTAACTTTCAATACTTTCCAGGGTATCGTCATTACAATTAAATACCTTTAAATATCAACAAGTTAAAGCATAAAAATCAGCATAAACCCTGATTTTTGTCAAAAAAAATGACGGGGATAACCATATTTTATGGCGATAACATCATTCGTTATGTGGTTAATACAAAAAAGGGGCTGAGACCATATTTCAAGCAATTACCGGATAATTACCAGGCAAAATTTGAGTTAAATTTAATGAGCAAGTTCTCAAATTTTATTATAAATAAACCATTTTCAGCGATAAATACTGCGGCACGTCACATTTTTTCACGCTATTTGTTGGAGAACAAACATTTATTTTATCAATATTTTAAAATTTCGAATACAGGTATTGATCATCTCGAACAATTGATTAACGTCAACTTTTTCTCTTCTGACAGGACGTCATTTTGTGAATGCAATCGTTTTCCATAAATTCTTCTCCCCTCATAGGCGACGAATAGCATTTTGTGTTGAGGATCACAAAACGAATAATTGCTGATCGCCGCGATAAGGTCAGACAAAGACAACAAGGGAAATTTTCACAGAGCTTTTGATCGTCGTAGGCCACAGAATGTTGCTTCGTTTACTGTAACGCCGGGTAAATGAGCGTTTTTTGATAGTGCGAAAGAACCCTGCGAGGAAAATAAGCATCTATTATTGTTTGTCATGACGACAAGGCAGGCATCAATGAAAGGCTTCCCAATTGCACATATTTTTCACCCTTCAATCCCGCCAATGCACGCAGTGGTTAACAATCACAATAGAAATATTGATTATTGGACGGTAAAAAGAAAGTTTGCAGAAATTGGGTGATGCTGCCAACTTACTGATTTAGTGTATGATGGTGTTTTTGAGGTGCTCCAGTGGCTTCTGTTTCTATCAGCTGTCCCTCCTGTTCAGCTACTGACGGGGTGGTGCGTAACGGCAAAAGCACTGCCGGACATCAGCGCTATCTCTGCTCTCACTGCCGTAAAACATGGCAACTGCAGTTCACTTACACCGCTTCTCAACCCGGTACGCACCAGAAAATCATTGATATGGCCATGAATGGCGTTGGATGCCGGGCAACTGCACGCATTATGGGCGTTGGCCTCAACACGATTTTACGTCACTTAAAAAACTCAGGCCGCAGTCGGTAACCTCGCGCATACAGCCGGGCAGTGACGTCATCGTCTGCGCGGAAATGGACGAACAGTGGGGCTATGTCGGGGCTAAATCGCGCCAGCGCTGGCTGTTTTACGCGTATGACAGTCTCCGGAAGACGGTTGTTGCGCACGTATTCGGTGAACGCACTATGGCGACGCTGGGGCGTCTTATGAGCCTGCTGTCACCCTTTGACGTGGTGATATGGATGACGGATGGCTGGCCGCTGTATGAATCCCGCCTGAAGGGAAAGCTGCACGTAATCAGCAAGCGATATACGCAGCGAATTGAGCGGCATAACCTGAATCTGAGGCAGCACCTGGCACGGCTGGGACGGAAGTCGCTGTCGTTCTCAAAATCGGTGGAGCTGCATGACAAAGTCATCGGGCATTATCTGAACATAAAACACTATCAATAAGTTGGAGTCATTACCCCATTAATGAACCGTTAAAAAACCAGGAAATATCGGTGATGCTGCCAACTTACTGATTTAGTGTATGATGGTGTTTTTGAGGTGCTCCAGTGGCTTCTGTTTCTATCAGCTGTCCCTCCTGTTCAGCTACTGACGGGGTGGTGCGTAACGGCAAAAGCACTGCCGGACATCAGCGCTATCTCTGCTCTCACTGCCGTAAAACATGGCAAATGCAGTTCACTTACACCGCTTCTCAACCCGGTACGCACCAGAAAATCATTGATATGGCCATGAATGGCGTTGGATGCCGGGCAACTGCACGCATTATGGGCGTTGGCCTCAACACGATTTTACGTCACTTAAAAAACTCAGGCCGCAGTCGGTAACCTCGCGCATACAGCCGGGCAGTGACGTCATCGTCTGCGCGGAAATGGACGAACAGTGGGGCTATGTCGGGGCTAAATCGCGCCAGCGCTGGCTGTTTTACGCGTATGACAGTCTCCGGAAGACGGTTGTTGCGCACGTATTCGGTGAACGCACTATGGCGACGCTGGGGCGTCTTATGAGCCTGCTGTCACCCTTTGACGTGGTGATATGGATGACGGATGGCTGGCCGCTGTATGAATCCCGCCTGAAGGGAAAGCTGCACGTAATCAGCAAGCGATATACGCAGCGAATTGAGCGGCATAACCTGAATCTGAGGCAGCACCTGGCACGGCTGGGACGGAAGTCGCTGTCGTTCTCAAAATCGGTGGAGCTGCATGACAAAGTCATCGGGCATTATCTGAACATAAAACACTATCAATAAGTTGGAGTCATTACCGGAAATATCTACAGGCAATATCAATGTTAATTGCCCATTAAAAAATATTTACAATGAAATCAGGAGGTTGAACGTAATTTTTAGTTGTGGGACTGGAGATATAGTTGATCTATCCTCTCTGGACTTACGTAATGTCGATTTAGATTATTACGATTTTACAGATAAACATATGGCTAATACTATTTTAAATCCTTTTAAATTGGATTCAACAAATTTTACTAATGCCAACATGTTCCAGGTTAATTTTGTTAGTTCAACACAAAACGCCACAATCTCCTGGGATTATTTACTAAAAATAACGCCTGTTTTAATAAGCATTAGCGATATGTATTCTGAAGAAAAAATCAAGTTTGTCGAAAGTTGTTTAAATGAGCTTGGAGACATTACCGAAGAACAATTAAAAATTATGAGATTTGCAATTATAAAATCTATACCAAGGGCAACTCTTACAGATAAATTAGAAAATGAATTAACAAAAGAAATATATAAAAGCTCATCGAAAATCAACAATTGCTTGAACAGAATTAAATTACCAGAGATGAAAGAATTCTCATCAGAAAAAAATATATGATTACATCGATATAATCATTGAAGATTATGAAAATATCAAAGAAAATGCTTATCTGGTCGATCCAAAAATTAATTACACTATAGATTTAAACATAGAAGACTCTAGCTCAGAGGAATTCCTTTTTGATAATAGCCTCGAGAAAGACGAAAATTCTTCGGACAATTGCTTTGAGGTCGAAAAATATAACGCATATGAAGCATATAACTCAGAGAATCTATATTTTACCAGAGAGGAATATACGTATGATTACGACCTTTTAAATGCAATATAGACATAATAACTTCTTACAAAATCTATAATTAATACCGTAGATATTCATTCATCTTACCCTGTGCACCAAAAGCAAAAACTCACTGACGCGGGTTTGAAACTGATGGCAACCGCAAAAATGCCTGATGCGCTACGCTTATCAGGCCTACGCCATCTCTACAATATATTGAATTTGCGTGCTTTTGTAGGCAGGATAAGGCGTTCACGCAGCATCCGGCATGAATAAAGCGCACTCAACAATCTGAAACCCGCCGGAACGGTTTATTACGTACATCAGGTGAAACTGACCGATAAGCCGCTTTCTTTTGGGTATAGTGTCGTGGACAGTCATTCATCTTTCTGCCCCTCCAAAAGCAAAAACCCGCCGAAGCGGGTTTTTACGTAAATCAGGTGAAACTGACCGATAAGCCGCTTTCTTTTGGGTATAGCGTCGTGGACAGTCATTCATCTTTCTGCCCCTCCAAAAGCAAAAACCCGCCGAAGCGGTTTTTTACGTAAACCAGGTGAAACTGACCGATAAGCCGCTTTCTTTTGGGTATAGCGTCGTGGACAGTCATTCATCTTTCCGCTCCTCCAAAAGCAAAAACCCGCCGAAGCGGGTTTTTACGTAAATCAGGTGAAACTGACCGATAAGCCGGGTTCTGTCGTGGACAGTCATTCATCTAGGCCAGCAATCGCTCACTGGCTCAAGCAGCCTACCCGGGTTCAGTACGGGCCGTACCTTATGAACCCCTATTTGGCCTTGCTCCGGGTGGAGTTTACCGTGCCACGGACTGTTACCAGCCGCGCGGTGCGCTCTTACCGCACCCTTTCACCCTTACCTGATCCCGCTTGCGCGGGCCATCGGCGGTTTGCTCTCTGTTGCACTGGTCGTGGGTTTCCCCCCCAGGCGTTACCTGGCACCCTGCCCTATGGAGCCCGGACTTTCCTCCCCTCCGCCCGTCTCCCCCGAAGAGGACGACGACGAAGCGGCGACTGTCTGGTCAGCTTCGGCGCGCAGTATAGAGGGTTTGCGCGCCCTTGTCACCCCGCGTTGCGCATTCCAATCGCCAGTGTCGCGGCGATATTACGTGAAGCACGGCAGATATTGTCATAAGCCCCGCGGAATGCTTCGTCCAACGTACCTATGCTGGTCAATACGCTGAAGACCGCATCGATGCCATGCTGATGTACAACGCCAACATCATCGGTCAGGCTACCCGCAATGCCAATCACCGGTTTATGGTACTTCTTCGCCACGTTTGCAACGCCAATCGGTACCTTGCCGTGAATACTCTGGCTGTCAATACGCCCTTCACCGGTGATCACCAGCGTACAATCGTGAATATGTTCTTCCAGATTCAGCGCCGTAGTGACGATTTCAATACCACTTTTCAGTTCCGCACCAAGAAACGCCATCAGCGCCGCGCCCATACCGCCCGCAGCTCCTGCGCCGGGGACATCTTTCACATCAACATGCAGCGCTTTTTTAATGACATCGGCATAGTGAGAGAGGTTATTGTCCAGCTCAACAATCATCGCTTCACTGGCTCCCTTTTGTGGGCCAAAGATGCGCGATGCGCCGTTATCGCCCACCAGCGGATTGGTGACATCACAAGCGACGCGAATGACGCAATCTTTTAAGCGCGGATCGAGGCCGGAAATATCAATATCATTCAGAGTATTAAGACTACCGCCGCCAAAACCAATTTCATTGCCGTTGGCGTCGCATAATTTCGCCCCCAGCGCCTGTACCATGCCTGCGCCGCCATCATTTGTAGCGCTGCCGCCAATGCCGATAATAATGTTTGTTGCACTGCTCTCCAGCGCCTGCAGGATTAACTCGCCTGTGCCGCGTGAAGTGGTTACGAGTGGATCGCGTTTTTCCGCAGGTACCAGCTCCAGCCCACTGGCCGCCGCCATTTCAATAAACGCGGTTTTGCCATCGCCGGAGATCCCCCAACTGGCATTCACTTTCTCGCCCAGCGGCCCTGTAACCCAGGCGTGACGTTCAGCCCCCTGGGTGGCTGCAATCATCGCTTCCACCGTTCCTTCACCACCGTCGGCAACCGGAACAGAAACATACTGTGCATCAGGAAAAATTTCCCGAAATCCTTTTTCTATCGCCTGCGCAACCTCGCTGGCAGATAAACTTTCTTTATAAGAGTCTGGGGCGATTACGATTTTCATACCTATGCCTGTTACCACATGACGCCGGAGGGCGTTTCTCTTATTCGGCCTAGATTCCAGGCCCGGATTGCAATACACCATCCGGGCACGACGTCATTAACGAGTAACTTCGACTTTCGCCAGTTTTTCGTAGTAGCACGCCAGGGCGCTATGATCCGCCGTTCCTAAACCATCTGCACGCAGTGCCTGCATCATCTCCATAACCGCAGCTGTGAGCAGCAGTTGTGCGCCGACGCCGTGAGAAGTATCCAGCGCATTCGCCAGATCCTTAATATGCAGATCAATGCGGAAGCCCGGCTTGAAGTTGCGGTCCATCACCATCGGCGCTTTGGCATCCAGCACGGTACTGCCCGCCAGCCCACCGCGAATTGCCTGATAAACCAGGTCCGGGTTAACGCCCGCTTTGGTTGCCAGCGTTAACGCTTCTGACATCGCAGCAATATTCAGCGCCACAATGACCTGATTTGCCAGTTTGGTGACGTTACCTGCACCGATTTCCCCGGTATGCACCACGGAACCCGCCATCGCTTTCATCAAATCATAGTATTTGTCGAAAATAGCCTTGTCGCCGCCCACCATCACTGACAGCGTACCGTCGATGGCTTTCGGTTCACCGCCGCTCACCGGAGCATCCAGCATATCAATGCCTTTCGCTTTCAGCGCTTCGCTGATTTCACGGCTTGCCAGCGGTGCGATAGAACTCATATCGATCAATACCGTACCTGGCTTCGCGCCTTCAATAATGCCATTCTCACCCAGCGCCACCTCTTTCACATGAGGGGAGTTTGGCAGCATGGTTATGATGACGTCGCACTGTTCAGCGATCGCTTTAGCCGTAGACGCTGTTTCTGCACCTGCAGCAATCACGTCAGCAATAGCTTCTGGGTTACGGTCAGCAACCACCAGCGAGTAACCTGCTTTCAGAAGGTTTTTACTCATTGGTTTACCCATAATCCCCAGGCCAATAAAACCAACTTTCATAGTCATATCAACCATCTCTCTTGTTGCGGTGGTGGTTATTTTTTAAAGGTATCAGCCAGTTTCTGAGTGGCAGAGCGGAAGACGCCAAGATCGCTGCCGACAGCCACAAACGTCGCGCCCCATTCCAGATAACGACGCGCATCGGCTTCGACCGGCGCGAGAATACCGCTGGGTTTGCCGTGCGCGCTGGCACGGTTAAAAATATGCTGAATTGCTTTTTGTACATCCGGATGCGAGGCATTGCCGAGATGGCCCAATGCCGCAGCCAGATCGCTGGGGCCGACGAAGATACCGTCTACACCTTCGGTAGCGGCAATAGCATCGACGTTATCTACGCCCTGCTGACTTTCTATCTGGACCAGAATAGTAATGTTCTTGTTCGACTGAGCGAAATAATCCGCCACGGTGCCAAACATATTGGCGCGGTGAGAAACGGAGACGCCGCGAATGCCTTCCGGCGGGTAACGAGTTGATGCCACCGCCTGCTCTGCTTCCTCTTTTGTTTCTACAAAAGGAATCAGGAAGTTATAGAAACCGATATCCAGAAGACGCTTAATAATTACCGGCTCGTTGGTCGGCACTCGCACTACTGGCGCGCTGGCGCTGCCTTTCAGGGCCATTAACTGCGGAATAAACGTGGAAATATCGTTTGGCGCATGTTCGCCATCCAGCACCAGCCAGTCAAACCCAGCCAAACCAAGAACTTCAGTGCTAATCGGGTTAGAGAGTGCTGACCAGCAACCAATTTGTACCTGTTTCGCAGCCAGTGCGGCTTTGAATTTATTCGGGAAAACATCGTTATTCATCGCTTATACCTTTGCTTATTTCTGCAATTCCATACGTTTAATGTCGCCAACTACGAAGAGGTAGCAGACCATCGCCATCAGCGCTGAACATCCCACGAAAACCAGTGCTGCATTGAAGGAGTGCAGTTCACTTACCAGGTAGCCAATCACCAGTGGAGTGACAATGGAGGCAACATTGCCAAAGACGTTAAAGACGCCGCCACAGAGGCCAACAATCTCTTTCGGCGCGGTGTCAGAAATCACCGGCCAGCCCAGAGCACCAAATCCTTTGCCAAAAAAAGCCAGCGCCATCAGCATGACCACCAGCGTGGTGTTGTTGGTGTAGTTACATAAGATGATGGTGGAAACCAGCAACATTCCCAGCACAATCGGTAGCTTACGTGCCAGGGTCAGGGATAAACCGCGTTTGATCAGATAATCCGAGAAGACACCTCCCAGCACGCCGCCCGCAAAACCACACAGTGCCGGAATCGAGGCGACCAGACCCACTTTCAGAATCGACATGCCTTTTTCCTGCACCAGATAAATCGGGAACCAGGTGAGGAAGAACCAGGTGATGGTGTTGATAAAATATTGTCCGAAAAATACGCCCAACATCATGCGGTTAGAGAGCAATTGCTTGATGTAATGCAGTTTGGGACCGCTTGCTGCCGCGCTGCCCGGCTTTTTGTGGTCCATATCGACCACCGCGCCATTTTCAGAGATAAACTTCAGCTCTTCCGCAGACATACGTGGGTGATCTGTCGGGTTATGAATCAACTTGATCCACAGCGCCGTCAGCACAAAACCAATCCCCCCATAACGGTGAAGACGTGCTCCCAGCCCCAAGCGAAAGTCAGCCAGCCAAGCAGCGGCGAAAAGAGCGCCAGCGAGAAATATTGCGCCGAGTTAAAGATGGCGGAGGCAGTACCACGTTCTTTCGTCGGGAACCAGGCGGCGACAATACGGGCGTTCGCCGGGAATGATGGCGCTTCCGAGAACCCCAGCATAAAGCGCATAAAGAACATGGAGATCCCTGCCCAGGCCAGCGGGAACATATCAACAAAGCCTTGCAGGAAGGTGAACAGCGACCAGAAAAAGAGGCTGTAGGTGTAAACTTTTTTCGAGCCAAACTTATCAAGCAACCAGCCGCCGGGGATTTGCATCAGCAAGTAGGCCCAGCCAAAAGCAGAGAAGATGTAACCCATCGAAACCGCACTTAACTGCAACTCTTTTGCCACTTCGGTACCAGCAATAGACAGCGTTGCACGATCGGCGTAGTTAACGGCGGTAACAATAAAAATAATCAGTAATATTAAATAGCTGGTATGCACGCCTTTCTTTTTTACGTCAACGGTGTCCAGAATCATTTTATTTACCTCGGGTACTTATGCTGATTTTTATTATTATGGGGAAGGTGTTATTTATGAGTTTTATTTATGCCGTTACGACAATGAACTCGGGAATTAGTATAAGCAGCGGGAGAATAATAATCATTGTGCAAATGCTAATTTAATCAGTACTATTTAAATATTATTTTGAGCATATGCACATAAGGTTGCGCGCTAAAGCACAGATTTGCGCTTTACCTTACCGGGCGGCACTGCAATCCCTGAAATGATTGACATTGATCACATTTCTGCGTTTAAACTCCTGACATTCTTATTTCACCCAATGAAGTCATTTATTTTTAAATGAGACCAGATCCTCATTTTAATAACCCCTGGCTGGAGAATATTGCACAATGGCCAACATCGAAATCAGACAAGAAACGCCAACTGCGTTTTATATAAAAGTTCACGACACAGATAATGTGGCAATTATTGTTAATGATAATGGCCTGAAAGCAGGAACGCGTTTTCCGGATGGGCTGGAATTAATTGAACATATTCCCCAGGGGCATAAAGTCGCATTGCTGGACATTCCAGCTAATGGTGAAATTATTCGTTATGGCGAAGTGATTGGTTACGCCGTGCGCGCAATCCCACGCGGAAGCTGGATCGACGAATCAATGGTTGTACTACCGGAAGCGCCGCCGTTACACACGCTGCCACTGGCAACCAAAGTCCCGGCCCCCTTACCGCCGCTGGAAGGATACACCTTTGAGGGCTATCGCAATGCCGATGGCAGCGTGGGCACCAAAAACCTGCTCGGCATCACCACCAGCGTCCACTGTGTGGCAGGCGTGGTGGACTATGTAGTAAAAATCATTGAACGCGATCTGCTACCGAAATACCCGAACGTCGATGGCGTGGTGGGGCTGAATCATTTGTACGGCTGTGGCGTGGCGATTAACGCACCGGCGGCAGTTGTGCCTATTCGTACCATCCACAATATTTCGCTGAACCCTAACTTTGGCGGCGAAGTAATGGTGATTGGTCTGGGTTGTGAAAAGTTGCAGCCTGAGCGCCTGCTGGTCGGCACGGATGATGTGCAAGCTATTCCAGTAGAAAGCGCCAGCATTGTCAGTTTGCAGGATGAAAAGCATGTCGGCTTTCAGTCCATGGTCGAGGATATTTTGCAGGTCGCCGAACGCCATCTACAAAAACTGAATCAACGGCAGCGAGAAACCTGCCCGGCTTCAGAACTGGTCGTTGGTGTGCAGTGCGGTGGCAGCGATGCGTTTTCTGGTGTAACGGCAAACCCGGCGGTTGGCTATGCGTCTGATCTACTGGTGCGCTGCGGCGCAACGGTGATGTTTTCAGAAGTAACGGAAGTGCGTGACGCGATCCATCTGCTGACACCACGCGCAGTGAACGAAGAGGTCGGCAAACGGCTGCTGGAGGAGATGGAGTGGTACGATAACTATCTCAATATGGGAAAAACCGACCGCAGCGCCAACCCTTCGCCGGGCAACAAGAAAGGCGGTCTGGCAAATGTGGTGGAGAAGGCACTCGGCTCCATTGCTAAATCGGGTAAAAGTGCAATTGTTGAAGTGCTGTCGCCCGGTCAACGCCCGACTAAACGCGGATTAATTTACGCCGCGACGCCAGCCAGCGATTTTGTCTGTGGCACGCAACAGGTGGCTTCGGGTATCACCGTACAAGTGTTTACGACCGGCCGTGGTACGCCGTACGGCCTGATGGCGGTACCCGTAATTAAAATGGCAACCCGCACCGAGCTGGCGAACCGCTGGTTTGATTTAATGGATATTAACGCGGGCACTATCGCTACCGGCGAAGAGAGCATTGAAGAGGTGGGCTGGAAGTTGTTCCACTTTATTCTCGACGTCGCCAGCGGGAAGAAGAAAACCTTCTCGGATCAATGGGGGCTGCATAACCAGCTGGCGGTGTTTAACCCGGCACCGGTGACCTGATTTCTTTTGGAACGTCCCTCGCAAAACATGGCCTTAGTGCCATGTTTTTATTGTTTAAAGCCCCCACGTCCATTAATAATGCATTTGCATTACCTTAGTTCAAGCTTATAATTTGAGCAGAAAACAGGCTGTAAAAGGACAATGAATCATGCCCGCTAATGCTCGCTCTCACGCTGTACTGACCACTGAATCAAAGGTCACGATACGCGGACAAACAACTATCCCCGCGCCAGTGCGTGAGGCCTTAAAACTGAAGCCAGGCCAGGACAGCATTCATTACGAAATTCTGCCTGGTGGGCAAGTATTTATGTGCCGACTGGGAGATGAACAGGAGGATCATACTATGAATGCATTTTTGCGTTTTCTGGATACAGATATCCAGAACAACCCGCAAAAAACTCGTCCATTCAACATTCAACATTCAACATTCAACATTCAACAAGGAAAGAAACTTGTCGCTGGCATGGACGTCAACATTGATGATGAGATTGGCGACGACGAATAATGGATTTTCCACAAAGGGTTAATGGTTGGGCGCTATATGCTCATCCCTGTTTTCAGGAAACCTACGACGCTTTAGTTGCCGAAGTCGAGACATTAAAGGGAAAAGATCCTGAAAATTATCAGAGAAAAGCCGCCACAAAGTTATTGGCGGTAGTCCATAAAGTGATTGAGGAGCATATCACGGTCAATCCATCATCACCGGCATTCCGTCATGGCAAGTCGTTAGGCTCTGGGAAAAATAAAGACTGGTCACGGGTAAAATTTGGTGCAGGTCGTTATCGTCTCTTCTTTCGTTATAGTGAAAAAGAGAAAGTCATCATTCTGGGATGGATGAACGGGTAATGACTCCAACTTATTGATAGTGTTTTATGTTCAGATAATGCCCGATGACTTTGTCATGCAGCTCCACCGATTTTGAGAACGACAGCGACTTCCGTCCCAGCCGTGCCAGGTGCTGCCTCAGATTCAGGTTATGCCGCTCAATTCGCTGCGTATATCGCTTGCTGATTACGTGCAGCTTTCCCTTCAGGCGGGATTCATACAGCGGCCAGCCATCCGTCATCCATATCACCACGTCAAAGGGTGACAGCAGGCTCATAAGACGCCCCAGCGTCGCCATAGTGCGTTCACCGAATACGTGCGCAACAACCGTCTTCCGGAGACTGTCATACGCGTAAAACAGCCAGCGCTGGCGCGATTTAGCCCCGACATAGCCCCACTGTTCGTCCATTTCCGCGCAGACGATGACGTCACTGCCCGGCTGTATGCGCGAGGTTACCGACTGCGGCCTGAGTTTTTTAAGTGACGTAAAATCGTGTTGAGGCCAACGCCCATAATGCGTGCAGTTGCCCGGCATCCAACGCCATTCATGGCCATATCAATGATTTTCTGGTGCGTACCGGGTTGAGAAGCGGTGTAAGTGAACTGCAGTTGCCATGTTTTACGGCAGTGAGAGCAGAGATAGCGCTGATGTCCGGCAGTGCTTTTGCCGTTACGCACCACCCCGTCAGTAGCTGAACAGGAGGGACAGCTGATAGAAACAGAAGCCACTGGAGCACCTCAAAAACACCATCATACACTAAATCAGTAAGTTGGCAGCATCACCGGATGAACGATGAAAACACTCTGCGCACCTACGGTAAAAAAACAAATGCCTATACCGTATTCAGCAAAATGTTAAAAAGAGGACATCCTCCTGCCGACTGGGAAACCCTCACCCGAGAGACAGAAGAAACCCATTGATGGTGTTCACAATGCCCGCCGAACGCATTCGTGTTGACCAGCGGGCACCCTTTCTCACTCCCCGACCAGAATCACTTCAACCCCAGCCTTTCGCAGTCCTTCCAGACTATCCGCAGGAATGCCTTCATCAACAATGATCATGTCGATACGTTGAGTATCAATGATCTTATGTAAACTGGAGCGGTTGAACTTACTGGAATCGGTGACCACGATGATCCGTTCCGCAACTTCGCACATCCGGCGGTTTAAACGGGCTTCATCTTCATTATGTGTGCTGACGCCGCGCTCCAGATCGATCGCATCTACACCAAGAAACAGCATATCGAAGTGGTAATTTTGCAGCGATTGCTCAGCCTGATCGCCGTAAAAAGATTGCGACTGACGGCGCAAATGCCCGCCGGTCATCAGCAGCTCAACGCCTTCGGCTTCCAGCAACGCATTAGCCACGTTCATACCGTTGGTCATCGCAATTACGTCAGTGTGCTTGCGCATCAGACGAGCAATCTCAAAAGTGGTGGTCCCGGAATCGAGGATCACCCGATGACCTGGCTGAATCAACTCAACGGCAGCTTTCGCAACGCTGCGTTTCATCGCGGTGTTCAGTGCGCTTTTATCTTCCACTGATGGCTCGACTGACGGCGTCGTGCTATCGCAGATCAACGCGCCACCATAGGCACGCACAGCGATCCCCTGCTTTTCCAGAAACGCCAGATCGTTGCGGATCGTCACAGTAGATACGCCATACAATGCCGACAGATCGTTAACCTGCACACTCCCTTGCTGTCGCAGGCGCTGAATGATCTGTTCTCGTCGCTCGCTGGTGCCTGTCACTCGCTTCTCACCTGAAGCGTCGGTATTACTCATAGTAAGTCCTTTCGTAAAACTTTCGTTTCATTTCGTTTTGCCTATTAACGCCTTTCTATTAAGCAAATGCAAGCCCACCTTGCCCATTGACGCAAGCTACTCTCGTTTCAGTAACTTTCATTATGTTTCTTTTGTGAATCAGATCAGAAAACTATTATCTTTCGTTTTATTTTTATCTCACCATGGCGCAGTATCAACTGAAACAAAACGAAAGATTAATATCGCAGTAATCTGAACTGGAGAGGAAAGTGAAACATCTGACAGAAATGGTGAGACAGCACAAAGCGGGCAAAACAAATGGAATTTATGCCGTTTGTTCCGCACATCCGCTGGTGCTGGAGGCTGCAATCCGCTACGCCAGTGCAAACCAAACGCCGTTACTGATTGAAGCAACCTCCAATCAGGTAGACCAGTTCGGCGGTTATACCGGAATGACGCCCGCCGATTTTCGCGGCTTTGTTTGTCAGCTCGCCGACTCGTTGAATTTCCCGCAGGATGCGTTGATTCTGGGTGGTGACCA
The DNA here is from genome assembly GCF_002950395.1 of Shigella sonnei. NCBI lineage: Bacteria > Pseudomonadati > Pseudomonadota > Gammaproteobacteria > Enterobacterales > Enterobacteriaceae > Shigella > Shigella sonnei. The sequence continues at coordinate 4,439,047 of NZ_CP026802.1, read as the reverse complement.
TCTGGGGCCAAACCGCTGGCAAAACCTGCCAGCCGCTCAGGCAATGGCCAATGCCGATGATTTGATTAAAAGCTACGTTGCGGCAGGATTCAAAAAAATCCACCTTGATTGCAACATGTCCTGTCAGGACGATCCAATTCCCTTAACTGATGACATCGTGGCTGAACGCGCCGCCCGTCTGGCGAAAGTGGCGGAAGAAACCTGTCGCGAACACTTTGGCGAAGCCGATCTGGAGTATGTCATTGGTACCGAAGTGCCGGTACCTGGCGACGCGCATGAAACCTTAAGCGAGCTGGCGGTCACCACGCCGGATGCCGCCCGCGCCACGCTGGAAGCCCATCGTCACGCCTTTAAAAAGCAGGGTCTGAATGCCATCTGGCCACGCATCATTGCCCTGGTGGTTCAACCCGGCGTCGAATTCGATCACACCAACGTTATTGATTATCAGCCCGCCAAAGCGACCGCCTTAAGCCAGATGGTCGAAAACTACGAAACGCTGATATTCGAAGCGCACTCTACAGATTATCAAACGCCGCAATCGCTGCGCCAGCTGGTGATTGATCACTTTGCCATTCTGAAAGTTGGCCCGGCGCTGACCTTCGCCCTGCGTGAAGCCCTGTTTTCTCTGGCGGCGATTGAAGAAGAACTGGTGCCAGCAAAAGCCTGTTCCGGTCTGCGTCAGGTGCTGGAAAACGTGATGCTCGACCGGCCGGAATACTGGCAAAGCCACTACCACGGTGACGGCAACGCGCGTCGTCTGGCGCGTGGTTATAGCTACTCGGATCGCGTGCGCTATTACTGGCCGGACAGCCAGATTGATGACGCTTTCGCTCATCTGGTTCGTAATCTGGCGGATTCACCAATTCCGCTACCGCTCATCAGCCAGTATCTGCCGCTGCAATACGTGAAAGTTCGCTCCGGCGAGCTGCAACCGACGCCACGGGAACTCATTATCAACCATATTCAGGACATCCTGGCGCAGTACCACACAGCCTGTGAAGGCCAATAAGCAAAACAAAGAGGAACACGCTATGCCAAATATTGTTTTAAGCCGGATTGATGAACGCTTGATTCACGGTCAGGTCGGCGTTCAGTGGGTCGGATTTGCGGGGGCAAATCTGGTGCTGGTAGCCAACGATGAGGTTGCCGAAGATCCGGTACAACAAAACCTGATGGAAATGGTACTGGCAGAAGGGATCGCCGTACGTTTCTGGACGCTGCAAAAAGTTATCGACAACATTCATCGCGCCGCCGATCGACAGAAAATCCTGCTGGTTTGTAAAACACCCGCCGATTTCCTGACGCTGGTGAAAGGTGGCGTTCCGGTGAATCGCATTAACGTTGGCAATATGCACTACGCCAATGGCAAACAACAAATCGCCAAAACGGTTTCTGTGGATGCGGGCGATATCGCAGCATTTAACGACCTGAAAGCCGCTGGGGTGGAATGCTTCGTTCAGGGCGTCCCGACAGAGCCTGCTGTGGACCTCTTTAAATTACTTTGAGGGATTCATCATGGAAATCAGTCTGTTGCAGGCATTCGCGTTGGGCATTATCGCCTTTATCGCTGGCCTGGATATGTTTAACGGCCTAACCCATATGCACCGCCCGGTGGTCCTCGGCCCGTTGGTCGGGCTGGTACTTGGCGATCTGCATACCGGAATTTTAACCGGCGGTACGCTGGAACTGGTGTGGATGGGGCTGGCCCCGCTGGCGGGCGCACAGCCGCCTAACGTGATTATCGGTACTATCGTCGGCACGGCGTTTGCCATTACTACTGGCGTGAAACCCGATGTCGCAGTCGGTGTCGCCGTACCTTTCGCTGTCGCAGTACAGATGGGGATTACCTTCCTGTTCTCGGTGATGTCTGGCGTGATGTCTCGCTGCGACCGGATGGCGGAGAACGCCGATACTCGCGGCATTGAACGCGTGAACTATCTGGCACTGCTGGCACTCGGCACTTTCTATTTTCTCTGCGCTTTCCTGCCTATCTACTTCGGCGCGGAACATGCAAAAACCATCATTGATGTCCTGCCGCAACGATTAATCGACGGCCTCGGCGTCGCGGGCGGCATCATGCCAGCAATCGGTTTTGCCGTGCTGCTGAAAATCATGATGAAAAACGTCTACATCCCCTACTTCATCCTGGGCTTTGTTGCCGCAGCCTGGCTCAAGTTACCGGTGCTGGCTATTGCTGCCGCTGCGCTGGCGATGGCGCTGATCGACCTGCTGCGTAAATCTCCTGAACCGACTCAACCTTCGGCACAGAAAGAGGAATTTGAAGATGGCATCTAATCAAACCACCCTGCCGAACGTCAGTGAAAACGAAGAAACATTGCTGACTGGCGTCAATGAAAACGTGTATGAAGATCAGAGCATTGGCGCGGAGCTGACGAAAAAAGATATCAACCGCGTCGCCTGGCGTTCCATGTTGTTACAAGCGTCTTTTAACTACGAACGTATGCAGGCTTCTGGCTGGTTGTACGGTCTGCTGCCTGCTCTGAAAAAGATCCACACTAATAAACGCGACCTGGCGCGCGCCATGAAGGGGCATATGGGTTTCTTCAATACCCATCCGTTTCTGGTGACGTTTGTTATCGGCATTATCCTTGCGATGGAGCGTTCTAAGCAGGACGTTAACAGTATTCAGAGCACCAAAATTGCCGTCGGTGCGCCGCTTGGCGGGATTGGCGATGCAATGTTCTGGCTGACGCTACTGCCGATTTGTGGCGGGATAGGCGCAAGCCTCGCGCTACAAGGCTCTATTCTTGGCGCAGTCGTCTTTATTGTGCTGTTCAACGTGGTACACCTGGGGCTGCGTTTTGGTCTGGCGCATTATGCTTACCGCATGGGCGTGGCGGCGATTCCACTCATTAAAGCGAATACCAAAAAAGTCGGCCATGCTGCGTCAATCGTTGGAATGACGGTAATCGGCGCACTGGTGGCAACCTATGTTCGTTTAAGCACCACGCTGGAAATCACAGCGGGCGACGCAGTGGTTAAGTTACAGACTGATGTTATTGACAAACTGATGCCTGCCTTCTTACCGCTGGTCTACACCCTGACCATGTTCTGGCTGGTACGCCGCGGCTGGAGTCCGCTGCGCCTGATTGCAGTGACCGTGGTTCTCGGCATCGTCGGTAAATTCTGCCATTTCCTTTAAATACAATGAGGTATTAGATGTTAAGTATTATTTTGACAGGGCATGGCGGGTTTGCCAGTGGCATGGAAAAAGCAATGAAGCAAATCCTCGGCGATCAATCGCAGTTTATTGCCATCGATTTTCCCGAAACCTCAAGCACCGCGCTGCTTACATCGCAGCTTGAAGAGGCCATCGCCCAACTGGATTGTGAAGACGGCATTGTTTTTCTGACGGATTTGCTGGGCGGCACGCCGTTTCGCGTAGCTTCAACGCTGGCGATGCAAAAACCGGGCTGTGAAGTGATTACCGGCACCAATTTGCAACTGCTACTGGAGATGGTGCTGGAGCGCGAAGGGTTAAGCGGTGAAGAGTTCCGTGTGCAGGCGCTGGAGTGTGGACACCGTGGGCTGACCTGTCTGGTGGACGAGTTAGGCCGCTGCCATGAGGAATGTCCGGTCGAGGAAGGAATATGACACACGTTCTGCGCGCCAGAAGGCTGCTGACTGAAGAGGGATGGCTCGATGACCATCAGTTGTGTATTACTGACGGTGTCATCGCAGCAATCGAACCGATTCCAGTGGGCGTGACTGAACGCGATGCGGAACTGCTCTGCCCTGCTTACATCGACACCCATGTACACGGTGGTGCGGGCGTTGATGTAATGGATGACGCGCCGGATGTGTTCGACAAGCTGGCAATGCACAAGGCACGCGAAGGTGTCGGCAGTTGGTTACCGACCACCGTAACCGCGCCGCTTAATACCATTCATGCGGCGCTGAAACGTATTGCTCAACGTTGCCAACGCGGCGGACCTGGTGCGCAAGTGCTGGGGAGTTATCTCGAAGGACCGTACTTCACGCCGCAGAATAAAGGCGCGCATCCGCCGGAGTTGTTTCGCGAGCTTGAAATTGCCGAGCTGGATCAGTTGATTGCCGTTTCTCAGCACACCTTACGTGTGGTAGCGCTGGCACCGGAAAAAGAAGGGGCATTGCAGGCCATCCGCCATCTTAAACAGCAAAACGTAAGGGTGATGCTGGGGCATAGCGCGGCGGCCTGGCAACAAACCCGCGCCGCATTTGATGCTGGTGCCGACGGCCTGGTGCATTGCTATAACGGGATGACAGGTTTACATCACCGCGAACCGGGAATGGTTGGCGCGGGATTAACGGACAAGCGCGCCTGGCTGGAACTGATAGCCGATGGTCATCATGTGCATCCGGCGGCAATGTCGCTGTGTTGTTGCTGTGCGAAAGAGAGAATCGTACTGATCACCGACGCGATGCAGGCCGCTGGGATGCCGGATGGTCGCTATACGTTATGTGGTGAAGAAGTGCAGATGCACGGTGGCGTTGTCCGTACCGCGTCCGGTGGGCTGGCGGGCAGTACGCTATCTGTCGATGCAGCAGTGCGCAACATGGTCGAGTTAACGGGCGTAACGCCTGCGGAAGCCATCCATATGGCGTCGCTGCATCCGGCGCGAATGCTGGGTGTTGATGGTGTTCTGGGATCGCTTAAACCGGGCAAACGCGCCAGCGTCGTTGCGCTGGATAGCGGGCTGCATGTGCAACAAATCTGGATTCAGGGTCAATTAGCTTCGTTTTGATGGTTTGCTCCATTATTGGGCCTTCACTTCCCCCGTAAGGCCTTTCTTTTTCTTTCGTTTTGATCTGTGCAGCGGTGCCGGATGCGACGCTAACGCGTCTGATCCGACCTACGGTACGCCGCATCCGGCAATCGGTGAACATAGCGACGTCATTACGCAATTCTTTAATCTTCCCTTGTCTTTTCTTTCAACGATCACAGATTTCGTTTTATTTCCCTTCCCTCCATTGAACTTTCGGTTTCTTTTCTATAGATTTTAATCAACGAAAGACATCACCAAGTGAAATGAAACGAAAGGCAAGTGAAAGCGACAACGCCCGACGTCAAGTTCATCAGACTAAGGATTGAGTTATGCCAGAAAATTACACCCCTGCTGCCGCCGCAACCGATACATGGACTGAAGAAGAGATCCGCCATCAGCCTCGCGCATGGATCCGTTCACTCACCAACATCGACGCGCTACGTTCCGCGCTCAATAACTTCCTTGAACCGTTACTGCGCAAAGAGAATCTGCGGATCATCCTGACCGGAGCCGGAACGTCGGCATTTATCGGTGACATCATCGCGCCGTGGCTCGCCAGCCATACCGGTAAAAACTTCAGCGCCGTACCGACCACCGATCTGGTCACCAATCCGATGGACTACCTGAATCCAGCTCATCCGCTGCTGTTGATCTCCTTCGGTCGATCCGGCAACAGCCCGGAAAGCGTCGCCGCCGTGGAACTGGCAAATCAATTTGTACCCGAGTGCTATCACCTGCCGATCACCTGCAACGAAGCGGGCGCTCTTTACCAAAACGCGATCAACAGCGATAACGCGTTTGCCCTGCTGATGCCCGCAGAAACGCACGATCGCGGCTTTGCGATGACCAGCAGCATTACCACCATGATGGCCAGCTGCCTCGCGGTTTTCGCACCTGAGACGATCAACAGCCAAACCTTCCGCGATGTGGCGGATCGTTGCCAGGCGATCCTGACCTCACTGGGTGATTTCAGCGAAGGTGTGTTTGGTTATACACCGTGGAAACGGATCGTTTATCTCGGCAGCGGTGGCTTACAGGGCGCAGCACGCGAGTCGGCGCTGAAAGTGCTGGAACTGACTGCGGGTAAACTGGCGGCCTTCTATGATTCCCCAACCGGATTCCGTCATGGCCCGAAATCGCTGGTCGATAACGAAACGCTGGTGGTGGTATTTGTCTCAAGCCACCCTTACACCCGTCAGTATGATCTTGATCTGCTGGCTGAACTTCGCCGTGACAACCAGGCAATGCGCGTAATCGCCATCGCCGCGGAAAGCACCGACGTTATCGCCGCTGGCCCGCATATCATCCTGCCGCCATCCCGTCACTTTATCGACGTTGAGCAGGCATTTTGCTTCCTGATGTACGCCCAGACGTTTGCACTGATGCAGTCGCTGCACATGGGCAATACGCCGGATACCCCATCAGCCAGTGGCACCGTTAACCGCGTGGTGCAAGGCGTAATCATTCATCCGTGGCAGGCATAAGAGGATCGCATTATGAGCATTATCTCCACCAAATATCTGTTACAGGACGCCCAGGCCAATGACTACGCGGTGCCTGCCTTTAACATTCATAACGCCGAGACGATCCAGGCGATCCTCGAAGTGTGCAGTGAAATGCGATCGCCGGTGATCCTCGCCGGAACGCCGGGGACCTTTAAACATATCGCGCTGGAAGAGATCTACGCCCTGTGTAGCGCCTATTCCACAACCTACAACATGCCACTGGCGCTGCATCTCGACCACCACGAATCGCTGGATGATATTCGCCGTAAAGTCCACGCAGGCGTGCGCAGTGCGATGATCGACGGCAGCCACTTCCCGTTTGCCGAGAACGTAAAGCTGGTGAAATCGGTTGTCGACTTCTGCCACTCCCAGGATTGCAGCGTGGAAGCAGAACTGGGCCGCCTGGGCGGTGTTGAAGATGACATGAGCGTTGACGCCGAAAGTGCATTCCTGACCGATCCACAAGAAGCTAAATGCTTTGTCGAACTGACTGGCGTCGACAGCCTGGCGGTAGCGATTGGTACGGCGCACGGCTTATACAGCAAAACGCCGAAGATTGATTTCCAGCGGCTGGCGGAAATTCGTGAAGTGGTGGATGTTCCTCTGGTGCTGCATGGTGCCAGCGATGTTCCGGATGAATTTGTCCGTCGCACTATTGAACTTGGCGTCACAAAAGTGAACGTTGCCACAGAATTAAAAATAGCCTTCGCTGGCGCGGTTAAAGCCTGGTTTGCGGAAAATCCGCAGGGTAATGATCCTCGTTATTATATGCGCGTCGGAATGGATGCGATGAAAGAAGTTGTCAGAAATAAAATTAATGTCTGTGGTTCAGCGAATCGAATTTCAGCATAATCATTAGTTTTTTATGATTTATCCCAATGTACTTCCCGATTAATATCGGGGAGTGCCTGGTAATGACTCCAACTTATTGATAGTGTTTTATGTTCAGATAATGCCCGATGACTTTGTCATGCAGCTCCACCGATTTTGAGAACGACAGCGACTTCCGTCCCAGCCGTGCCAGGTGCTGCCTCAGATTCAGGTTATGCCGCTCAATTCGCTGCGTATATCGCTTGCTGATTACGTGCAGCTTTCCCTTCAGGCGGGATTCATACAGCGGCCAGCCATCCGTCATCCATATCACCACGTCAAAGGGTGACAGCAGGCTCATAAGACGCCCCAGCGTCGCCATAGTGCGTTCACCGAATACGTGCGCAACAACCGTCTTCCGGAGACTGTCATACGCGTAAAACAGCCAGCGCTGGCGCGATTTAGCCCCGACATAGCCCCACTGTTCGTCCATTTCCGCGCAGACGATGACGTCACTGCCCGGCTGTATGCGCGAGGTTACCGACTGCGGCCTGAGTTTTTTAAGTGACGTAAAATCGTGTTGAGGCCAACGCCCATAATGCGTGCAGTTGCCCGGCATCCAACGCCATTCATGGCCATATCAATGATTTTCTGGTGCGTACCGGGTTGAGAAGCGGTGTAAGTGAACTGCAGTTGCCATGTTTTACGGCAGTGAGAGCAGAGATAGCGCTGATGTCCGGCAGTGCTTTTGCCGTTACGCACCACCCCGTCAGTAGCTGAACAGGAGGGACAGCTGATAGAAACAGAAGCCACTGGAGCACCTCAAAAACACCATCATACACTAAATCAGTAAGTTGGCAGCATCACCTACAAGCCGTGCCCCATTTATTATAACCCCACCGCTATTTCGTATTGAAGCTGGCGATGACTCATCACTGCGAATTATTAAAACAGCTGATAACCTGCCTGAAAATAAAGAGTCGCTGTTCTACATTAATGTTCGTGCCATTCCAGCAAAGAAAAAATCAGATGATGTTAATGCTAACGAGTTGACGCTGGTATTTAAAACACGGATCAAAATGTTTTATCGCCCCGCACACCTGAAGGGACGGGTAAACGATGCGTGGACATCACTGGAATTTAAACGTAGTGACCATTCACTCAATATATATAACCCAACTGAATATTACGTCGTATTTGCCGGACTGGCAGTCGATAAAACCGATCTCACAAGCAAAATTGAATATATCGCGCCCGGAGAACATAAACAGTTACCACTTCCTGCATCTGGCGGAAAGAACGTGAAATGGGCTGCAATCAATGATTATGGCGGCAGTTCCGGGACAGAAACTCGTCCACTGCAATAACAAATATAAAAAACACAGGTCATCAGGGAATGCCACAACGACACCACCAGGGACATAAACGCACACCGAAACAGTTGGCGCTCATCATCAAACGTTGTTTGCCGATGGTGCTCACTGGCAGCGGCATGCTTTGCACTACCGCTAACGCCGAAGAGTATTATTTCGACCCCATTATGCTGGAAACTACAAAAAGTGGTATGCAAACAACCGATCTGTCACGTTTTTCAAAAAAATACGCACAACTACCAGGAACTTATCAGGTTGATATCTGGCTGAATAAAAAGAAGGTTTCACAGAAAAAAATTACATTTACCGCCAATGCAGAGCAACTTCTGCAGCCACAGTTTACGGTAGAACAACTACGTGAGCTGGGTATTAAGGTGGATGAAATCCCGGCGCTGGCTGAAAAAGATGACGATAGCGTGATCAACTCGCTTGAACAAATCATTCCCGGTACAGCAGCTGAATTTGATTTCAATCATCAGCGACTTAATTTGAGCATTCCCCAAATTGCACTGTACCGTGATGCAAGAGGTTACGTCTCCCCTTCTCGTTGGGACGATGGTATACCAACGCTGTTTACCAACTACTCGTTTACAGGTTCTGATAACCGTTACCGCCAGGGCAATCGTAGCCAACGACAGTACCTGAATATGCAAAATGGTGCTAATTTTGGCCCCTGGCGATTACGCAACTATTCCACATGGACACGCAACGATCAGACATCAAGCTGGAATACCATCAGTAGTTATTTACAACGTGATATCAAGGCATTGAAGTCTCAGTTGCTTCTGGGAGAAAGCGCCACCAGCGGCAGTATTTTTTCCAGCTACACCTTTACTGGCGTTCAACTCGCTTCCGACGATAATATGTTGCCAAACAGCCAGCGCGGATTTGCCCCAACGGTACGCGGTATCGCAAACAGTAGTGCAATCGTGACTATCAGGCAAAATGGTTATGTGATCTATCAAAGCAACGTGCCAGCGGGTGCCTTTGAAATTAACGATCTCTACCCCTCTTCCAACAGCGGCGATTTAGAAGTCACGATTGAAGAAAGTGACGGTACGCAACGTCGCTTTATCCAGCCTTATTCTTCATTACCCATGATGCAGCGACCTGGGCATCTAAAATATAGCGCGACCGCTGGACGCTATCGCGCTGATGCAAACAGTGATAGCAAAGAACCCGAATTTGCTGAAGCCACGGCAATATATGGTTTGAATAATACTTTTACGCTGTATGGTGGCCTGCTCGGTTCTGAAGATTATTATGCGCTGGGGATCGGTATCGGCGGCACACTTGGCGCACTGGGCGCGTTGTCGATGGATATCAACAGAGCTGACACCCAATTCGATAACCAGCACTCTTTTCATGGCTATCAATGGCGTACGCAGTACATCAAAGATATCCCGGAAACCAACACCAATATCGCTGTCAGCTACTATCGCTATACCAACGATGGCTATTTTAGTTTTGATGAAGCCAATACCCGTAATTGGAACTATAACAGTCGCCAAAAAAGTGAAATTCAATTCAACATCAGCCAGACAATATTTGATGGGGTAAGTCTGTATGCCTCCGGTTCGCAGCAAGACTATTGGGGCAATAACGATAAAAACAGGAATATCTCAGTTGGGGTTTCCGGTCAGCAATGGGGAATTGGTTACAGCCTGAATTATCAATACAGTCGCTACACGGATCAAAATAATGACCGCGCACTCTCTTTGAATCTCAGTATTCCGTTAGAACGCTGGTTACCGCGTAGCCGGGTTTCCTATCAGATGACCAGCCAGAAAGATCGCCCAACCCAACATGAAATGCGTCTTAATGGCTCACTGCTGGATGATGGTCGCCTGAGCTATAGCCTGGAACAAAGTCTGGATGACGATAACAACCATAACAGTAGCCTGAACGCCAGTTACCGTTCACCTTATGGCACCTTCAGTGCCGGATACAGCTACGGTAATGACAGCAGCCAATACAATTACGGCGTTACCGGCGGCGTGGTTATCCATACTCATGGCGTGACGCTCTCGCAATATCTGGGCAACGCTTTTGCGCTTATCGATGCTAATGGGGCTTCTGGCGTGAGGATACAAAACTATCCGGGGATTGCTACTGATCCCTTTGGCTATGCAGTGGTTCCTTATCTCACGACTTACCAGGAAAACCGTCTCTCGGTAGATACTACGCAGCTGCCCGATAACGTCGATCTTGAGCAAACAACACAGTTTGTGGTGCCCAACAGAGGTGCAATGGTAGCGGCGCGTTTCAACGCCAATATCGGTTATCGCGTACTTGTTACAGTCAGCGATCGCAACGGTAAACCGTTGCCCTTTGGCGCTCTTGCCAGCAACGATGAGACGGGGCAACAAAGTATCGTCGATGAGGGCGGCATACTATATCTCTCTGGGATATCGAGTAAATCACAAAGCTGGACTGTACGCTGGGGAAATCAGGCAGATCAACAATGTCAGTTTGCTTTTAGTACACCGGATTCAGAACCAACAACCTCTGTATTACAAGGCACGGCGCAGTGCCATTAAGGATAAAAAAATGAAAAGAGCGCCTCTTATAACAGGACTTTTGTTGATATCCACATCCTGCGCTTATGCCTCCTCAGGAGGGTGTGGAGCTGACAGCACTAGCGGTGCGACAAATTACAGCAGTGTGGTTGATGATGTTACGGTGAACCAGACAGATAACGTGACAGGACGGGAGTTTACTAGACTGGCCCCCTGAATCTCCAGACAACCAGTATCACTTAAATAAGTGATAGTCTTAATACTAGTTTTTAGACTAGTCATTGGAGTACAGATGATTGATGTCTTAGGGCCGGAGAAACGCAGACGGCGTACCACTAGACTGGCCCCCTGAATCTCCAGACAACCAGTATCACTTAAATAAGTGATAGTCTTAATACTAGTTTTTAGACTAGTCATTGGAGTACAGATGATTGATGTCTTAGGGCCGGAGAAACGCAGACGGCGTACCACACAGGAAAAGATCGCAATTGTTCAGCAGAGCTTTGAACCGGGGATGACGGTCTCCCTCGTTGCCCGGCAACATGGTGTAGCAGCCAGCCAGTTATTTCTCTGGCGTAAGCAATACCAGGAAGGAAGTCTTACTGCTGTCGCCGCCGGAGAACAGGTTGTTCCTGCCTCTGAACTTGCTGCCGCCATGAAGCAGATTAAAGAACTCCAGCGCCTGCTCGGCAAGAAAACGATGGAAAATGAACTCCTCAAAGAAGCCGTTGAATATGGACGGGCAAAAAAGTGGATAGCGCACGCGCCCTTATTGCCCGGGGATGGGGAGTAAGCTTAGTCAGCCGTTGTCTCCGGGTGTCGCGTGCGCAGTTGCACGTCATTCTCAGACGAACCGATGACTGGATGGATGGCCGCCGCAGTCGTCACACTGATGATACGGATGTGCTTCTCCGTATACACCATGTTATCGGAGAGCTGCCCACGTATGGTTATCGTCGGGTATGGGCGTTGCTTCGCAGACAGGCAGAACTTGATGGTATGCCTGCGATCAATGCCAAACGTGTTTACCGGATCATGCGCCAGAATGCGCTGTTGCTTGAGCGAAAACCTGCTGTACCGCCATCGAAACGGGCACATACAGGCAGAGTGGCCGTGAAAGAAAGCAATCAGCGATGGTGCTCTGACGGGTTCGAGTTCTGCTGTGATAACGGAGAGAGACTGCGTGTCACGTTCGCGCTGGACTGCTGTGATCGTGAGGCACTGCACTGGGCGGTGACTACCGGCGGCTTCAACAGTGAAACAGTACAGGACGTCATGCTGGGAGCGGTGGAACGCCGCTTCGGCAACGATCTTCCGTCGTCTCCAGTGGAGTGGCTGACGGATAATGGTTCATGCTACCGGGCTAATGAAACACGCCAGTTCGCCCGGATGTTGGGACTTGAACCGAAGAACACGGCGGTGCGGAGTCCGGAGAGTAACGGAATAGCAGAGAGCTTCGTGAAAACGATAAAGCGTGACTACATCAGTATCATGCCCAAACCAGACGGGTTAACGGCAGCAAAGAACCTTGCAGAGGCGTTCGAGCATTATAACGAATGGCATCCGCATAGTGCGCTGGGTTATCGCTCGCCACGGGAATATCTGCGGCAGCGGGCTTGTAATGGGTTAAGTGATAACAGATGTCTGGAAATATAGGGGCAAATCCATTTACCTCTGCAACGCTAAGTAGCACTAACTGGCAATACGCCTGTTCCTGCTCTGCGGGTAAGGCAGTTAAACTTGTCTATATGGTCAGCCCCGTACTTACCACCACTGGACATCAGACAGGATATTACAAACTCAATGACAGCCTGGATATTAAAACCACATTACAGGCAAACGACATTCCAGGACTCACAACCGACCAGGTTGTCTCTGTTAACACCCGATTCACACAGATAAAAAGCAGCACCGTATATTCTGCTGCAACCCAAACGGGTGTTTGCCAGGGTGACACGTCTCGTTATGGACCCGTTAATATTGGTGCAAATACCACCTTTACCCTGTATGTCACCAAGCCATTTCTCGGCTCGATGACCATTCCGAAAACGGATATTGCCGTCATTAAAGGCGCGTGGGTCGATGGAATGGGAAGCCCGTCTACAGGTGACTTCCATGATTTAGTCAAGTTATCGATTCAGGGAAATCTCACCGCCCCACAGTCGTGCAAAATTAATCAGGGCGATGTTATTAAGGTTAATTTTGGATTCATCAATGGTCAGAAGTTTACCACCCGCAATGCCATGCCAGACGGTTTTACTCCAGTAGACTTTGATATCACTTATGACTGTGGTGATACTTCAAAGATTAAAAACTCGTTGCAAATGCGCATCGACGGTACAACTGGGGTAGTAGACCAGTACAACCTGGTCGCCAGGCGAAGAAGTTCAGACAATGTGCCCGATGTCGGTATTCGTATTGAAAATCTCGGCGGCGGAGTTGCAAATATTCCTTTTCAGAACGGTATCCTTCCCGTTGATCCTTCCGGGCATGGCACCGTCAATATGCGCGCCTGGCCAGTTAATCTGGTCGGTGGTGAGCTGGAAACAGGAAAATTTCAGGGCACCGCCACCATTACCGTCATGGTGCGGTAAAAGAAGACGTTGCGTTTTGATTAACGCAACGCTTCGGCACTGTTACCCCTGCTGCTCCAGCGCATACTTATACAGCGCATTTTTCTTCACGCCATGAATTTCTGCGGCCAGCGCCGCCGCTTTTTTCAGCGGCAGTTCTGCCTGTAGCAGCGCCAGCGTGCGCAGGGCATCGGCGGGTAAGTCTTCTTCCTGTGCTTTATGACCTTCGACAATCAGCACCATTTCGCCTTTGCGACGGTTTTCATCTTCCTTTACCCACGCCAGCAGCTCGCCAACGGGCGCGCCGTGAATGGTTTCCCAGGTTTTGGTCAGCTCACGCGCCAGAACCACGTAGCGGGATTCGCCTAATACCGCAACGATATCTTCCAGGCTATCTAACAGACGGTGGGTAGATTCATAAAAAATCAGCGTGCGCGGCTCCGCTTCAATGGCTTTTAGCGCATCACGGCGGCCTTTTGATTTGGCAGGTAAAAAGCCTTCGTAACAGAAACGGTCAGAGGGTAAACCCGCGGCGCTTAACGCAGTGATAGCAGCACACGGTCCGGGTAGCGGCACCACACGAATCCCCGCTTCACGGCAGGTACGCACCAGATGGTAGCCAGGATCGTTAATTAGCGGCGTTCCGGCATCGGAAACCAGCGCAATGTTTTGCCCCTCTTGCAGCTTCGCCAGCAGCGTTTCGGCTTTTTGTTGTTCGTTATGGTCGTGCAGCGCAAACAACCGGGCATTAATCCCAAAATGTTGCAGCAATAAACCGGTGTGACGAGTATCCTCGGCGGCAATCAGATCAACGGCCTGTAATACCTCTAACGCACGCTGGGTGATATCCGCCAGATTGCCGATTGGCGTCGGTACAATGTAAAGCTGGCCCTGAGAATTATCCGCCGATTGGTGTTGTTTCATTGTGTCGTCCGTATTGCCGATTTAATATTGAGCATTGCGTAAAAAAATATCACTGGATACATTATGGTACCCTCAACATTTTCTCGTTTGAAAGCCGCGCGTTGTCTGCCTGTTGTTCTGGCAGCCCTGATTTTCGCCGGTTGTGGCACCCATACTCCCGATCAGTCCACTGCTTATATGCAGGGCACGGCGCAGGCTGATTCTGCCTTTTATCTTCAGCAGATGCAGCAAAGCTCTGATGATACCAGGATCAACTGGCAATTACTCGCCATTCGTGCACTGGTGAAAGAAGGTAAAACCGGGCAGGCGGTTGAGTTGTTTAACCAACTACCGCAAGAACTGAACGATTCTCAGCGTCGCGAGAAAACACTGCTGGCGGTAGAGATTAAACTGGCGCAGAAAGATTTTGCTGGCGCGCAAAACTTGCTGGCGAAAATCACACCTGCCGATTTAGAACAAAACCAGCAAGCGCGTTACTGGCAGGCAAAAATCGATGCCAGCCAGGGGCGTCCTTCCATTGATTTACTGCGCGCGTTAATTGCTCAGGAACCGCTGCTCGGCGCGAAAGAAAAAAAGCAGAATATTGATGCCACCTGGCAGGCGCTCTCCTCCATGACTCAGGAACAGGCGAATACGCTGGTGATCAACGCCGACGAAAATATTCTGCAAGGCTGGCTGGATCTGCAGCGCGTCTGGTTTGATAACCGTAACGATCCCGACATGATGAAAGCCGGGATCGCCGACTGGCAAAAACGTTATCCGAACAATCCGGGCGCGAAAATGCTGCCAACGCAGTTGGTTAACGTAAAAGCGTTTAAACCAGCCTCGACCAACAAAATCGCCCTGCTGTTGCCGCTGAATGGCCAGGCAGCGGTATTTGGTCGCACCATTCAGCAAGGCTTTGAAGCGGCGAAAAATATCGGCACTCAGCCAGTGGCGGCTCAGGTAGCTGCCGCACCTGCCGCAGACGTAGCTGAACAACCTCAGCCGCAAACCGTGGATGGCGTTGCCAGCCCGGCACAAGCCTCGGTTAGCGATCTGACCGGTGATCAGCCTGCGGCCCAGCCGGTGCCTGTAAGCGCCCCGGCGACAAGCACCGCAGCGGTAAGCGCACCCGCAAATCCATCCGCAGAGCTGAAAATCTACGATACCTCATCACAACCACTTAGCCAGATCTTAAGCCAGGTTCAGCAGGATGGCGCGAGTATTGTGGTTGGTCCGTTGCTGAAAAATAACGTTGAAGAGTTGCTGAAGAGCAACACCCCGCTGAACGTGCTGGCACTGAACCAGCCAGAGAATATCGAAAACCGCGTCAATATTTGTTACTTCGCGCTTTCACCTGAAGACGAAGCGCGCGATGCAGCGCGTCATATTCGTGACCAGGGTAAACAAGCGCCGCTGGTGCTGATCCCACGCAGTTCATTGGGCGATCGCGTAGCCAATGCGTTTGCGCAAGAGTGGCAGAAACTGGGCGGCGGCACCGTTCTGCAACAAAAATTTGGTTCCACCAGCGAATTACGCGCGGGTGTTAACGGCGGTTCTGGTATCGCTTTAACGGGTACCCCGATTACTCCCAGAGCGACAACCGACTCCGGCATGACGACCAACAATCCAACGCTGCAAACCACGCCAACCGATGACCAGTTCACCAATAATGGCGGTCGTGTCGATGCGGTGTACATTGTGGCAACGCCGGGTGAAATCGCTTTTATCAAACCGATGATCGCCATGCGTAACGGTAGCCAGAGCGGTGCAATGCTGTACGCCAGCTCCCGCAGCGCACAAGGCACCGCAGGCCCGGATTTCCGTCTGGAGATGGAAGGTTTGCAGTACAGCGAAATCCCGATGCTGGCGGGCGGTAATCTGCCGTTAATGCAGCAGGCACTCAGCGCGGTGAATAACGATTATTCACTGGCTCGCATGTATGCGATGGGCGTCGATGCCTGGTCGCTGGCAAATCATTTCTCACAAATGCGCCAGGTTCAGGGTTTTGAAATCAACGGTAATACCGGAAGCCTGACGGCAAACCCGGATTGCGTGATTAACAGGAAGTTATCATGGCTACAGTACCAACAAGGTCAGGTAGTCCCCGTCAGTTAACCACCAAACAGACCGGCGATGCGTGGGAAGCACAAGCGCGTCGCTGGCTGGAAGGCAAAGGACTGCGGTTTATCGCCGCTAACGTGAACGAGCGTGGCGGCGAGATCGATCTGATAATGCGTGAAGGCCGGACCACCGTTTTTGTCGAGGTACGCTATCGCCGCTCTGCGCTTTATGGCGGCGCGGCAGCCAGTGTGACCCGCAGCAAACAACACAAATTATTACAGACTGCCCGCTTGTGGCTCGCGCGTCATAATGGGAGTTTTGATACTGTGGATTGCCGGTTCGATGTGGTAGCCTTCACCGGGAATGAGGTTGAGTGGATTAAGGATGCCTTTAATGACCACTCATAATTAAGGTTTAAGGATTAGCGTGCAAGAAAGAATTAAAGCTTGCTTCACTGAAAGCATTCAAACTCAAATTGCGGCGGCAGAGGCGCTTCCGGATGCCATCTCCCGTGCAGCCATGACGCTGGTTCAGTCTCTGCTCAATGGCAACAAAATCCTCTGTTGTGGTAATGGAACTTCCGCTGCCAATGCACAGCATTTTGCTGCCAGCATGATCAACCGTTTCGAAACGGAGCGGCCCAGCTTACCTGCCATTGCACTAAATACTGATAATGTTGTCTTAACGGCGATTGCCAACGATCGCTTACATGATGAAGTGTATGCAAAACAGGTGCGGGCGCTGGGTCATGCGGGAGATGTATTGTTAGCCATTTCCACCCGTGGCAACAGCCGCGATATTGTTAAAGCAGTTGAAGCCGCCGTTACGCGTGATATGACCATTGTGGCATTGACCGGCTATGACGGCGGCGAGCTTGCAGGTTTGTTAGGGCCACAGGATGTGGAGATCCGCATTCCTTCGCATCGTAGTGCTCGCATTCAGGAAATGCATATGCTGACGGTAAATTGCCTGTGCGATCTGATCGATAACACGCTTTTCCCTCACCAGGATGATTAAGGAGAATACATGAAGGCATTATCGCCAATCGCAGTCCTTATTTCCGCGCTGCTGTTGCAAGGTTGTGTTGCCGCTGCCGTAGTGGGTACCGCTGCTGTGGGTACCAAAGCCGCAACTGACCCACGCAGTGTCGGCACCCAGGTGGACGATGGTACCCTGGAAGTGCGCGTGAACAGCGCATTGTCGAAAGACGAACAGATTAAGAAAGAAACCCGTATTAATGTCACGGCGTATCAGGGCAAAGTGCTGCTGGTTGGGCAGTCACCAAACGCTGAACTTTCGGCTCGCGCCAAACAGATTGCTATGGGCGTAGACGGTGCCAACGAAGTGTATAACGAGATTCGTCAGGGCCAGCCGATTGGTCTGGGCGAAGCATCTAACGATACGTGGATCACCACCAAAGTGCGTTCGCAGCTCTTAACCAGCGACCTGGTGAAATCGTCCAACGTGAAAGTGACCACCGAAAACGGTGAAGTGTTCCTGATGGGGCTGGTGACTGAACGTGAAGCGAAAGCGGCGGCAGATATTGCCAGCCGGGTGAGCGGCGTAAAGCGGGTAACCACAGCGTTTACGTTTATTAAATAGCAGCCCCTTGTAATGCCTGATGCGACGCTTGCCGCGTCTTATCAGGCCTACAACGATGCAAACCGTAGGTCGGATAAGGCGTTTACGCCGCATCCGACATGTTTTCCCTCAAATCAGAATAACAGCGCCAGCCCGCCGACAATCACGCCTGACACTGCCACCATCGCCCCCGTCAGCCATAAGGCTTTCGCCGGGAACGCTTTGCGCAGCATAATCAGTGACGGCAAACTCACTGCCGGGAGCGTCATCAACAATGCCAGCGCCGGAGCGGTTCCCATACCTGCCAGCATCATCGTTTGTACAATCGGAATTTCTGCTGCCGTGGGAATGACAAACAAGCATCCTGCTACCGCCATCGCCACCACCCACATCAGGCTGTTATCGACAGCACCATCGGCATGGGGGAATAACCAGACGCGTGCGGCACCCAACACCAGTACTGCAAGGATGTAAACCGGGATCGTACTCCAGAAAAGTGTCCATAGCGCCCTGCCCCAGCGGCTAAAAAAACCGCTCTGTGCTTCCGGTATGTCAATTTCGACCGGTGCCTGCGTTTGCGGTGTTTCACGCACCCATTTTTGCACCAGCGTCGCAATCAGCAACACCATCACCAGCCCGGCCACCAGACGAATCGCCGCAAAACCCCAGCCGAGGACAAACCCCATAAACACCAGCGTCGCCGGGTTTAACACCGGATTGCCCATCCAGAATGCCAGCGCACCGCCCATCGATACCTGTTGGCGACGCATTCCCGCCGCGACCGGAGCCGCACAGCAGGTACACATCATGCCCGGCAGCGAAAACAGCGTTCCCAGCAGCGTGCCGCGAAAGCGCGATTGTCCAAGCGTACGCAACAACCAGTCACGCGGGATCAGCACCTGAATCAACGAACCGAGGATCACCCCCAGCACCGCCGCTTTCCATACCGCGAGGAAATAGATCATCGCGTAATCCAACGCCGCCTGCCACGGATTAGCATCCGCCTGCGCAAGGATAGATTTACCGATACTGTGGGTTTCGGCAGCAGTAAACGCTTTGCCGTAGTAAGGTTGCCATTTCACATACCAGAGACCGGCAATGACAACGAGAAAGAAAAGCGCGGGTTTCCACCACTGAATGGGCGTTGCCGCCTGAGATGAAGACTGACCAGTCATAGCATTCCCCAGGAATAAGTTATGATAATTGAGCGCGTGAATATTACGCTCACTATCAATTCTTGGGAATAATTATTCAGCTCTTTTGCGTAATTCTGAAGAGCTTAAAATAGTCACGCCTTCATGCTCAGGCCGCATCGCCTCTGCCAGCATGACCCGCGCCACGTCTCTCGCATCAATGGATTTCCAGTTACCGGGCAGTAAACGAAACAGCGGCGCAAAAAGCGTTTCGTTCATCCGCTGTTTGCTACGATCGCCCAGCAACATCGACGGGCGAGCAATGGTCAATTTCGGCCAGTTCTGGGCAATTAATGCTTCTTCCATCTCCCCTTTGACGCGGTTATAGAAAAACGGCGAGTGGGCATTGGCACCCATAGCACTGACCACCAGCATATGCTGCGCGCCCAGTCGCCGCCCGGTTAATGCGGTATCCACTACCAGCGTGTAATCGGCATGAATAAACGCCTCTTTGCTCCCCGCTTCTCGCCGCGTGGTGCCGAGACAACAAAACACAATGTCGATGGGTTCGGTGACCTGCGCCAACGCGTCACTCAGTTGCGGATCATGGGGATTAAACACCCCGGGCATATCGCCCAACGGACGTCGCGTCGGCGCGGCTATGGCGTTAACTTTCGGTTCGTTAATCAACATCCGCAGCAGGTGACCGCCCACCAGCCCCGTTGCGCCTGTAATCAGTACCTGACTCATCTTCGCTCCTTTACAGAATTGTCTGCCTTGCGCTCCACGGCTCATGCACCAGGCTTAATAGACCATGAGGTAATTATCCCCGATTGTGTGAAATTCGCCTCATCCAATGCAACAACGCGGAGGAAGCATGAGTAAGAAAATTGCCGTTTTAATCAGTGATGAATTTGAGGATTCAGAATTTACTTCACCCGCAGACGAGTTCCGTAAAGCCGGACACGAAGTGATTACCATTGAAAAACAAGCGGGTAAAACGGTGAAAGGCAAAAAAGGAGAAGCCAGCGTGACCATCGATAAATCCATCGATGAAGTGACGCCAGCGGAGTTTGATGCCCTGCTGCTACCGGGTGGTCATTCACCGGATTATCTGCGTGGCGACAACCGTTTTGTCACCTTTACCCGTGATTTTGTGAATAGCGGCAAACCTGTTTTCGCCATCTGTCACGGTCCGCAGCTGCTGATCAGCGCCGATGTGATTCGGGGGCGCAAACTGACCGCAGTTAAACCGATCATTATTGATGTTAAAAATGCGGGCGCGGAATTTTACGATCAGGAAGTCGTGGTTGATAAAGATCAGCTGGTTACCAGCCGGACACCGGACGATCTGCCAGCGTTTAACCGCGAGGCGTTACGCCTGCTCGGTGCCTGAGTCGCGTAGCCAAATCATTTTTTTACCAAAGCCCAGCGTGTTGTCAGTGAATTTGATTTCATCGAGCCGGATTTCCCACACCGGGGCCGACAGCATTCTGGCAACCGGAAAGCGACGATTGTACGCCTGGCGCGCGAGGTCGCTTTCCTCACCTTCCAGCCTGCGGATCTCACCTTTAAACTGCACGCCGCGAATTAACGCTACCGTTTTCGGCTGACCGTTTACCGTTCCGGCAACCGCAGCCTGCGGCCCACTCATCTGCGCGTGGCGCGTTTTTTCTTCCGTCAAAATGTAGAAGGCGACTTTCTGCGCATCAAACAGATAAAAAGCATTAGCGCACCACAGTTCCCCTTCCTGCTGCACACACCAGGTGACAACATGTTGTTTTGCCAACCAACGGCTGATGGTGATGAGTGTTTCCATTGCTGCTCTCTTTTATACTGTGGGCCTGACCTTAACATGCGACGCAGACGATGACACCCTGGTTTCTTTACTTGATCCGTACCGCCGACAATAAGCTTTATACCGGGATCACCACGGATGTCGAACGCCGCTATCAGCAGCACCAAAGCGGCAAAGGGGCGAAAGCACTGCGCGGGAAAGGAGAACTGACGCTGGCGTTTTCTGCGCCAGTGGGCGATCGTTCGCTGGCGTTACGGGCGGAATATCGCGTTAAGCAACTGACCAAACGGCAAAAAGAGCGTCTGGTAGCGGAAGGCGCAGGGTTTGCAGAGCTGTTAAGCAGTCTGCAAACCCCGGAGATTAAAAGCGATTGAAATGCTCGTGATACTCAACCAGACCGGTTACGCCATTCAGCGCGTCATCCGCTAAACGATGTACCTGGAAGGCGCTTTCAGTGCCCGGCCAGCGGCAACGCAGATCGTGATGCGCCGCCAGTTCAAAGCCGAAACGACTGTACAGCGCCGGATCGCCCAGCGTCACCACTGCGGCATAGCCGAACTCATTAAGCGAATCGAGTCCTTCATAGACCAGTTGGCGTGCCAGCCCCTGTCCACGGTATTTTTCATCAACCGCCAACGGTGCCATGCCGACCCATTGCAGGTCTTCGCCCTGCACATCAACCGGACTAAATGCCACATAGCCAATGACCTGACCTTCGTCATCTGTCGCCACCAGCCCCAGCGTCAGAAAGCCATCTTCACGCAGATCGTGAACCAGCTTCGCTTCCGCATCACTTTCGAATGAGCGACGCAGCAGGGCATCAATACCCGGCGCATCAATGGGAATTTCTACTCGAATTAGCATGGTTCACCTACCGATGTCTGTTTGGTTTCAGGCGCGGTTTTCATTCCCGCCTCAACAAAATCCGCCAGTTGCAGCAGCATCATGCGTAAGGCTTTCGGCATTTGCTCCAGTTCAATGGCGTCCATCAGGTTTTTCACATACAGCCCCAGCTCCGTATCGCCTTCAATCACCAGCCGACGCTGGAAGAAGAGCGTATCCGGATCTTGTTTACGCGCCGCAATCATCAGCAGATCGCTGGCGTCGGCACTAAAACTCACATCAGCTTGCGCGTTCTGGCTGACCACCAGTTTGCCATTCACCACCGAGGTAAACCATTGCAGGTCAATATCACGCACATGAATACTTAACCAGCGGCCTTCAAGAAACTCCAGCTCACCATCATCCAGCGCCTGACGGAATTGCCAGCTTAAGACCTGCTCAAGAACCTGGCGTTTTAGCGCAAATGGCGTCAGTTTTACCGGTACACTCAACAGAGATGGCCCCAAATGCACAATACGGGAACGCAGTTTATCCAACACGAGTTTTACTCCCTGTTTCAACAATCATCCTATTTTGCCATATCAGAAAAATAACATAGCGGTATAAATCAACAATTCCATATGAAATTGCTGCTACCACCAATACAACTTTAACTGCCTTAAATCAAAAATTGTCGCAGCAAGGTTAACTAAAATCCCAGTTCGTTAACATTTTTGCGTTTTGAAAGCGCAACCTTCAGGAAAAATTATGGAGCTGCTCTGCCCTGCCGGAAATCTCCCGGCGCTTAAGGCGGCCATCGAAAACGGCGCAGATGCTGTTTATATCGGGCTAAAAGATGATACTAATGCCCGTCACTTCGCCGGCCTTAACTTTACCGAGAAAAAATTGCAGGAAGCGGTGAGTTTTGTCCATCAACATCGCCGCAAACTTCACATCGCGATTAACACTTTTGCGCATCCGGACGGTTACGCCCGTTGGCAGCGCGCCGTGGATATGGCGGCGCAGCTGGGTGCCGACGCGCTGATCCTCGCCGACCTCGCCATGCTGGAGTACGCCGCCGAGCGTTACCCGCATATTGAGCGTCATGTGTCAGTGCAGGCTTCGGCGACCAATGAAGAGGCGATTAACTTTTATCATCGCCATTTTGATGTTGCCCGCGTGGTGCTGCCGCGCGTGTTGTCGATTCATCAGGTGAAACAGCTGGCACGGGTCACACCTGTCCCGCTGGAAGTCTTTGCTTTTGGCAGCCTGTGCATTATGTCGGAAGGTCGTTGCTATCTGTCGTCGTATCTGACGGGTGAGTCGCCCAACACCGTGGGCGCGTGTTCTCCGGCCCGTTTCGTGCGCTGGCAACAAACGCCGCAGGGGCTGGAATCCCGCCTGAACGAAGTGCTGATCGACCGTTATCAGGATGGCGAAAACGCAGGTTATCCGACGCTGTGTAAAGGGCGTTATCTGGTGGACGGCGAGCGCTATCACGCGCTGGAAGAACCAACCAGTCTCAATACCCTGGAACTGCTGCCGGAGTTAATGGCGGCGAATATTGCTTCGGTGAAAATTGAAGGCCGCCAGCGTAGCCCGGCGTATGTCAGCCAGGTGGCGAAAGTCTGGCGTCAGGCTATCGACCGTTGTAAGGCCGATCCGCAAAACTTCGTACCGCAAAGCGCGTGGATGGAGACGCTCGGGTCGATGTCCGAAGGCACGCAGACCACCCTTGGCGCGTATCACCGTAAATGGCAGTGAGAAGAGCAATGAAATATTCCTTAGGGCCAGTGCTGTGGTACTGGCCAAAAGAGGCGCTGGAAGAATTTTATCAGCAGGCCGCCACCAGCAGCGCCGACGTGATTTATCTTGGTGAAGCGGTATGCAGCAAGCGCCGGGCAACCAAAGTTGGCGACTGGCTGGAGATGGCAAAATCGCTCGCCGGAAGCGGGAAGCAGATAGTGCTCTCCACGCTGGCGCTGGTGCAGGCATCCTCTGAACTGGGCGAACTGAAACGCTATGTTGAGAACGGTGAGTTTCTGATTGAAGCCAGCGATCTCGGCGTGGTGAATATGTGCGCTGAACGCAAACTGCCGTTCGTCGCCGGGCACGCGCTGAACTGCTACAACGCGGTGACGCTGAAAATATTGCTCAAACAGGGCATGATGCGCTGGTGTATGCCGGTGGAGCTTTCCCGCGACTGGCTGGTGAATCTGCTTAATCAGTGCGATAAGTTGGGGATTCGCAACCAGTTTGAAGTGGAAGTCCTGAGCTACGGTCATCTACCGCTGGCCTACTCCGCCCGCTGCTTTACCGCGCGTTCGGAAGACCGCCCGAAAGATGAGTGTGAAACCTGCTGCATTAAGTATCCGAACGGGCGCAACGTGCTGTCGCAGGAAAACCAACAAGTGTTTGTACTCAATGGCATTCAGACCATGAGCGGCTACGTTTACAACCTCGGTAACGAGCTGACATCCATGCAGGGATTGGTTGATGTGGTCCGCCTGTCACCGCAGGGTACTGACACTTTCGCGATGCTCGACGCCTTCCGCGCTAATGAAAATGGCGCTGCGCCACTGCCGTTGACGGCAAACAGCGACTGTAACGGCTACTGGCGGCGGCTGGCTGGGCTGGAGCTGCAAGCCTAAGTAAATATGCTCGTCATACTTCAAGTTGCATGTGCTGCATCTGCATTCGTTCACCCCAGTCACTTACTTATGTAAGCTCCTGGGGATTCACTCTCTTGTCGCCTTCCTGCAACTCGAATTATTTAGAGCACAGCTCACTTTGTTAACAACTTTAACTACTCTTTAATGCAGTATTAAAGATTAATCGGTAACAAAGTGAGCTGTTATGACTGATAAAACCATTGCGTTTTCGCTACTCGATCTGGCCCCCATTCCCGAAGGTTCTTCAGCGCGAGAAGCATTCTCCCACTCTCTCGATCTCGCCCGTCTGGCTGAAAAGCGCGGCTATCATCGCTACTGGCTGGCAGAACACCACAATATGACTGGCATTGCCAGTGCTGCCACGTCGGTATTGATTGGCTATCTGGCGGCGAATACCACCACGCTGCATCTGGGGTCTGGCGGCGTGATGTTGCCTAACCACTCACCGTTGGTCATTGCCGAACAGTTCGGCACGCTCAATACACTCTATCCGGGGCGAATCGATTTGGGGCTGGGTCGTGCGCCAGGTAGTGACCAACGGACAATGATGGCGCTGCGTCGCCATATGAGCGGCGATATTGATAATTTCCCCCGCGATGTCGCGGAGCTGGTGGACTGGTTTGACGCCCGCGATCCCAATCCGCATGTGCGCCCGGTACCAGGCTATGGCGAGAAAATCCCCGTGTGGTTGTTAGGCTCCAGCCTTTACAGCGCGCAACTGGCGGCGCAGCTTGGTCTGCCGTTCGCGTTTGCCTCACACTTCGCGCCGGATATGTTGTTCCAGGCGCTGCATCTTTATCGCAGCAACTTCAAACCGTCGGCACGACTGGAAAAACCATACGCGATGGTGTGCATCAATATTATCGCCGCCGACAGCAACCGCGACGCTGAATTTCTATTTACCTCAATGCAGCAAGCCTTTGTGAAGCTGCGCCGTGGCGAAACCGGACAACTGCCGCCGCCGATTCAAAATATGGATCAGTTCTGGTCACCGTCTGAGCAGTATGGCGTGCAGCAGGCGCTGAGTATGTCGTTGGTGGGTGATAAAGCGAAAGTGCGTCACGGCTTGCAGTCGATCCTGCGCGAAACCGACGCCGATGAAATTATGGTTAACGGGCAGATTTTCGACCACCAGGCGCGCCTGCATTCGTTTGAACTGGCGATGGATGTGAAGGAAGAGTTGTTGGGATAGTGTGTCTTAACGCGGGAAGCCTTATCCGAGCTGGCAACGCTGTCCTACGTAGACCTGATAAGCGAAGCGCATCAGGCATTGTGTAGGCAGCAGAAATGTCGGATAAGGCACCGCTGATTACTGATACACCGGCAGCAAATTAAAGCTCGATAAGATATGGACCAGTGCGTTGCCAACGCCAAACACCAGAATCAGCGTAATCATCGGCTTGCCGCCCCAGACACGGAATTTCGGGCTGCCAAAGCGTTTACGCGATGCGCGGGCTAACAGCGCCGGAACAATTGCCGCCCAGATGGTAGCTGCTAAACCAGCATAACCAATGGCGTACAGGAATCCGTTCGGGAACAGTAGACCACCCACAACAGGCGGGGCAAAGGTCAGCAATGCCGTTTTCAAGCGCCCCAGGGCTGAGTCATCGAAACCAAACAGATCTGCCAGATAGTCAAACAAACCCAGCGTTACGCCAAGGAACGAACTCGCTACCGCAAAGTTTGAGAACACGACCAGCAGAAGGTCCAGGCTACGGCTGTTCAGCACGCCGCTTAATGCCTGTACCAGCACATCAATATTACCGCCCTTCTCTGCAATACCGATAAACTCCGGACGCGGGATGTTACCCATCGTCGCCAGCAACCAGATGGTATACAGCGCCAGTGCCATCAGCGTACCGTACACCAGGCATTTCACGATGGTTTTCGGATCTTTGCCGTAATACTTCATCAGGCTCGGCACGTTACCGTGATAACCAAACGATGCCAGACAGAACGGCAGGGTCATCAGCAAATACGGCGCATAAGATGCATTGCTTTCGGCGACGTTGAACAATGTCGCAGGCTGCACATGCCCCAGTAGGCTACCGAAGGTGAGGAAGAAGGTAATGACTTTCGCCCCCAGTACAATCGCCGTCATGCGGCTGACGGCCTTAGTACTCAACCACACCACAAACGCTACCAGCAGTGCAAAACCAAAACCCGCCGCCCGTGCCGGGACGTTTAGCGACATCTCTGCGAAGGTGTGATGCAGAATTGAACCACTGGCAGAAATATAGGCATAGGTCAGGATATAGAGCACAAAGGCAATGGAAATACCGTTGACCACGTTCCAGCCTTTGCCCAGCAAATCTTTGGTGATGGTGTCAAAACTCGAACCGATTCGGTAATTCAGGTTAGCTTCCAGAATCATCAAGCCGGAATGCAGCATACAGAACCAGGTAAAGATCAGCGCCGCCATTGACCAGAAAAACCACGCCCCGGACATGACCACTGGCAGAGAAAACATCCCTGCGCCAATAATGGTGCCGCCGATAATCACCACGCCGCCAAGCAGCGACGGTGACGTTTGGGTGGTGGTTAGTGTTGCCATGAGAGCTTCTCTCCAGTGAAAAATAGTGCGACTGCGTTGTTATGCATTGCACTGTACCAGTACACGAGTACAAAAGACAGAAAAAAAGCCCCGATGGTAAAAATCGGGGCTGTATATATTATTTTACAGATTGTGTTCGCTGTTCAGCGATGATTACGCATCACCACCGAAACGACGACGACCGGTAGAGTCATCACGACGCGGAGCGCGGCCTTCACGACGTTCGCCGCTAAAACGACGACCATCACCACGGCCACCTTCACGGCGTTCACCGCTGAAGTTACGACCGCCTTCACGACGTTCGCCACCGAAACCACGACCACCGCCACGACGCTCACCGCCAGTATGCGGCTGTGCATCGCCCAGTAACTGCATGTTCATCGGCTTGTTGAGAATGCGAGTGCGCGTAAAGTGTTGCAGCACTTCACCCGGCATACCTTTCGGCAGTTCGATGGTGGAGTGAGAAGCAAACAGCTTGATGTTACCAATGTAACGGCTACTGATGTCGCCTTCGTTAGCAATCGCACCAACGATATGACGAACTTCAACACCATCATCGCGGCCCACTTCAATGCGGTACAGCTGCATATCGCCAACATCACGACGTTCACGACGCGGACGATCTTCACGGTCACCACGCGGGCCACGGTCGTTACGATCGCGCGGACCACGGTCATCACGGTCACGGAATTCACGTTTCGGACGCATCGGCGCATCTGGCGGTACGATCAGAGTACGTTCACCCTGTGCCATTTTCAGCAGTGCCGCAGCCAGAGTTTCGAGATCCAGCTCTTCACCTTCTGCAGTCGGCTGAATTTTGCTCAGCAGTGCGCGGTATTGATCCAGATCGCTGCTTTCCAGCTGCTGCTGTACTTTAGCGGCGAATTTTTCCAGACGGCGTTTGCCCAGCAGTTCTGCGTTCGGCAGTTCTACTTCCGGAATAGTCAGCTTCATAGTACGTTCAATGTTGCGCAGCAGACGACGCTCGCGGTTCTCAACGAACAGCAGCGCGCGGCCAGCACGACCCGCACGACCGGTACGACCGATACGGTGAACGTAAGACTCAGAATCCATCGGGATATCGTAGTTAACTACCAGGCTGATACGCTCAACGTCCAGGCCACGGGCTGCAACGTCGGTCGCAATCAGGATGTCCAGACGACCATCTTTCAGGCGTTCCAGTGTCTGTTCACGCAGCGCCTGGTTCATGTCACCGTTCAGCGCGGCGCTGTTGTAGCCGTTACGCTCAAGAGCTTCAGCCACTTCCAGAGTCGCGTTTTTGGTACGAACGAAGATAATCGCCGCATCAAAATCTTCCGCTTCCAGGAAACGTACCAGTGCTTCGTTTTTGCGCATACCCCAGACAGTCCAGTAGCTCTGGCTGATGTCAGGACGGGTAGTCACGCTGGACTGAATGCGCACTTCCTGCGGCTCTTTCATAAAGCGGCGGGTAATGCGACGAATCGCTTCCGGCATGGTTGCAGAGAACAGAGCGGTCTGATGACCTTCCGGGATCTGCGCCATAATGGTTTCAACGTCTTCGATGAAGCCCATGCGCAGCATTTCGTCAGCTTCATCCAGAACCAGACCGCTCAGTTTAGAGAGGTCCAGAGTGCCACGTTTCAGGTGGTCCAGCAGACGGCCCGGAGTACCGACAACGATCTGCGGCCCCTGACGCAGGGCGCGTAATTGCACGTCATAACGCTGGCCGCCGTACAGAGCAACCACATTTACGCCGCGCATGTGTTTAGAGAAATCCGTCATTGCTTCAGCAACCTGTACCGCCAGTTCGCGGGTCGGTGCCAGCACCAGAATCTGTGGTGCTTTCAGCTCAGGATCAAGATTCTGCAACAGAGGTAAAGAGAATGCTGCAGTTTTTCCGCTCCCCGTCTGGGCCATACCCAGAACGTCGCGGCCATTCAGCAGATGTGGAATACACTCTGCCTGAATTGGAGATGGTTTTTCGTAACCCAGATCGTTAAGGGCTTCAAGGATAGGAGCCTTCAGGCCCAGATCTGCAAAAGTGGTTTCGAATTCAGCCATGTAGTACGTGTGCCTCAAAATTAATGGCGGCCAGTCTACATAACTCATCATGAAATTGATCAGCAATTTTCATTGAAAAGTGTGAACCGGCTCAAAGTAGGTGTATTAACGAACAACAACGCCCTCACCCGTTAAGGTGATGGCAATCAAAAAAGATTACGGGCTGATGTGTACGTCAGCTATTGCTGGTCCGATTCTGCCAGGTCATCTTGGTCCTGGCCCAGGAGCGATAATTCCAACAATGCGTATCGGTGCTCAACAAAGTTATGAACGTTGTTGGCAACCGCCAGTTTGAACAGTGCCGTGGCGCTGTCCAAATCCCCCAGACTTAGGTAGTACTTACCTAAATAGAAGTTGGTTTCACTGAGATGCTCAGCGAGCGAGGTGTTATCCGTTGCGTCCGCCTTGAGCCTTTCCATTAACGTTTGTTCGCTAATGTTGCCCAGGTAGAACTCGACAATGTTCCATCCCCACTGTTCCTTATCCGATTTTTCGAAGTGCTGTTTCAACACTTCTTTAGCCTGCTTCTCATCGAGCTTCTGCTCGGCGAGATAAAGCCACAGACTACGGAAAGGATCATTGGGATCGTCTTGATAAAACGCCAGCAGATCATCTTGCGCTAACTTGTCACGACCGCCGTAATATAATGCGATCCCGCGATTCAAGTGCGCGTAGTTGTAAGTTGGATCAAGCTCAAGTACAGAATCAAACGCTTCATAGGCAGCATCAAAATTGCCTGCCTGCGTTAAATATATGCCTAAGTAATTGAATACTTCAGGCATATCCGGTCGGATTGCCAGCGCTTGCGAAAAATCGTTACGCGCTAATGCCCTCAGACCGAGACTATCATACAACACTCCGCGCTCATATAAAAGCTGTGCGCGTTCGTCATCGGTTAAAGCCCGACTGGCAAGGATTTGTTCCATACGTGCCAGAATCACTTCCTGCTGTAAAGTCGGTTGCAATGGTACCGCGAGGACTTCACTTTTACGCCAGGAAGTATTACTGCATCCTGCAAGCGTAAGTGCTGTCGCAACGAAACACCAGCGCAAAAAAGGCTTCATTTCCCACTCCCGAAGACCACGGTTGAATGAACGTCCTGTTCCCGGTTGCTAACAAGGCGTCCTGCCCGGTTAAAAGCCCCCCGCCGCAGCGGAGGGCAAATGGCAACCTTACTCGCCCTGTTCAGCAGCCGGAGCTTCCGGTGCTGCAGCAGGTTGAGACTGCTCAGTCGCTTCTTTAATGCTCAGACGGATACGGCCCTGGCGATCAACTTCTAGAACTTTCACCGGTACTTCCTGACCCATCTGCAGGTAATCGGTCACTTTCTCAACGCGTTTGTCAGCGATTTGAGAGATGTGGACCAGACCTTCTTTACCGCCGCCGATGGCAACAAATGCGCCAAAGTCAACGATACGGGTCACTTTACCAGTGTAGACGCGGCCCACTTCGATTTCTGCAGTGATCTCTTCGATACGACGAATAGCATGTTTCGCTTTCTCGCCGTCGGTCGCTGCGATCTTCACAGTACCGTCATCTTCGATTTCGATGGTAGTGCCAGTTTCTTCGGTCAGGGCACGGATAACAGAGCCGCCTTTACCGATAACGTCTTTGATCTTATCCGGGTTGATCTTGATGGTATGGATACGCGGTGCGAACTCAGAGATATCGCCACGCGGCGCGTTGATCGCCTGTTCCATTACGCCCAGGATATGCAGACGCGCACCTTTAGCCTGGTTCAGCGCAACCTGCATGATCTCTTTGGTGATACCTTCAATTTTGATATCCATCTGCAGTGCAGAGATACCGTCGCGGGAACCTGCAACTTTGAAGTCCATATCGCCCAGGTGATCTTCGTCGCCCAAAATGTCAGACAGTACAACGTAGTTGTCGCCTTCTTTCACCAGACCCATTGCGATACCCGCAACGGCAGCTTTGATTGGCACACCTGCGTCCATCAGCGCCAGAGACGCGCCGCACACGGAAGCCATAGAAGAAGAACCGTTGGATTCGGTGATTTCAGACACTACACGTACGGTGTACGGGAATTTGTCCATATCCGGCATGACTGCCAGCACGCCGCGCTTCGCCAGACGACCGTGACCAATTTCACGACGCTTCGGAGAACCGACCATGCCGGTTTCGCCTACGGAGTACGGAGGGAAGTTGTAGTGGAACAGGAAGGTATCGGTACGTTCGCCCATCAGTTCATCAAGAACCTGCGCGTCACGAGCGGTACCCAGCGTTGCAGTAACCAGTGCCTGCGTTTCACCGCGGGTGAACAGCGCAGAACCGTGAGTACGCGGCAGCACGCCAGTACGCACATCCAGACCACGGATCATATCTTTTTCACGACCGTCGATACGCGGTTCGCCTGCCAGTACGCGGCTACGAACAACGTTTTTCTCGATAGCGTGCAGAATTTCACCCAGTTCGTTTTCGTCCAGGGTTTCGTCTTCAGCAAGCAGCGTCGCGATGGTTTCAGATTTGATGACATCAACCTGCGCATAACGCTCTTGTTTGTCGGTGATGCGGTAAGCATCACTCAGACGAGCTTCAGCCAGTGCAGCAACGCGCGCGTTCAGCGCTTCGTTTACCGGCTCCGGCTGCCAGTCCCAACGCGGTTTACCGGCTTCTTTCACTAGTTCATTGATGTTCTGAATAACAACCTGCTGTTGTTCATGACCGAACACTACTGCGCCCAGCATCTGATCTTCGCTCAGCAGTTCAGCTTCAGATTCAACCATCAGTACAGCGGCTTCAGTACCGGCAACAACCAGATCCAGTTTGCTCTCTTTCAGCTCGTCCTGAGTCGGGTTCAGTACGTACTGGTCATTGATGTAACCTACGCGGGCAGCACCAATCGGGCCATTGAACGGAATACCAGACAGAGACAGTGCTGCGGAAGCACCAATCATCGCGACGATATCCGGGTTAACCTGCGGGTTAACAGAAACCACGGTGGCGATAACCTGAACTTCGTTGACGAAGCCTTCCGGGAACAGCGGGCGAATCGGGCGGTCAATCAGACGCGCGATCAGGGTTTCGCCTTCGCTTGGACGACCTTCACGACGGAAGAAGCTACCCGGGATACGACCAGCAGCGTAGGTACGCTCCTGATAGTTAACGGTCAGTGGGAAGAAGTCCTGACCTGGTTTGGCTTTTTTCTGTCCAACAACGGTAACGAATACCGCGGTGTCATCCATGCTAACCATAACAGCGGCAGTAGCCTGACGAGCCATCATGCCGGTTTCCAGAGTCACGGTGTGTTGGCCGTACTGGAATTTACGAACGATCGGATTAAGCAATGTAATATCCTTTCTCTTTCTTAGACAGTACCTTACGGCACTGGTGTTAATACCCGATCTTCTGCGCATCCTCGCGACTAATGACAACCCTAACCCAGCTCTATGTGGGTAAAGCCTCTCATTAGCCGCGCGAACCTCTGCAACGGAAGATCATTCATAGCAACAATACATTAGTTTCCAGTGAATTGCTGCCGTCAGCTTGAAAAAAGGGGCCACTCAGGCCCCCTTTTCTGAAACTCGCAAGAATTAGCGACGCAGACCCAGGCGCTCGATGAGCTGGGTGTAACGTGCTACGTCTTTACGTTTCAGGTAGTCGAGCAGTTTACGACGCTGAGAAACCATGCGCAGCAGACCACGACGGCTGTGGTGATCTTTTTTGTGCTCTGCAAAGTGGCCCTGCAGGTGGTTGATCTGTGCAGTCAGCAGTGCTACCTGAACTTCGGTAGAACCGGTGTCGTTTGCGTCACGACCAAACTCAGAAACGATTTTAGCTGTTGCTTCAGTACTTAGAGACATTTTAAAACTCCAAAGTATATAGAATGAAAGGACGCCGATCTCTAATTCAGCGATCCCAGTGTACGTTACGCAAAGTGTTAAACAATTTACGCGACGTTAAGCGGCAGTATTCTACTCGTAGCGACCTGTTATCGCAAGACGGTTAACATTACGCCGGGTATTCAACCACCAGGCGACGAGGCGCGACGCGGCCTTCATCGTCAATTTCGCCCATACCGATAAACTTGCCGTTCTCACCTTCTGTAACGCGAACCAGTCCTTCCAGCGGCGCACCGGATGTACGAACTGGGTTACCATTTTTGAAGTAAACAGAAGACGTTAACGGAAGATTCACCACCGGGTAGTCCGAAGCTGGACTGTCCATTGGCATCAGTAATGGATCAAGTAACTCCGCAGCCGGAATATCCTGCTGTTCGGCTTGTTCGACCAGTTCACGCAGATGTTCCAGGGTCACCATCCGTTCAACCGGATATTTACTTACCGCCAGACGACGCAGGTAAATAACATGCGCGCCACAACCGAGTTTTTCACCCAGGTCATCAATGATGGTGCGGATATAAGTGCCTTTTGAGCAGTGAATTTCCAGCTCCAGCTCATTGCCTTCGTGGCGAATAAACAGCAATTCATAAACGGTAATCGGGCGCGCTTCACGCGGTACTTCAATGCCCTGACGCGCATATTCGTACAGTTTTTTACCCTGATATTTCAGTGCTGAATACATCGAAGGGATCTGTTCGATATCGCCACGGAAAGTATCCAGCGCCGCCGCCAGTTGCTCTGCGCTAAAGGTTACCGGACGTTCTTCAACGATTTGTCCGTCGGCATCAGAAGTATCGGTACGCTGTCCAAGACGCGCAATGACCCGATAGCGTTTGTCGGAGTCCAGCAGATACTGGGAAAACTTCGTCGCTTCCCCGAGGCAAATTGGCAACATGCCTGTTGCCAGCGGGTCCAGCGCACCGGTATGCCCGGCACGGTTGGCGTTATAAATCCGTTTCACTTTTTGCAGCGCATCATTGCTGGACATACCCTGCGGTTTATCCAGCAACAAAACGCCGTTAATGTCGCGACCGCGACGACGAGGACGACTCATTAGTCCTCCTTGCTGTCGTCCGGGTTAACACGACGTTCTTCGTCATGTTTGACCACGCTGGTCACCAGGTTTGACATGCGCATCCCTTCAACCAGAGAGTTGTCGTAGAAGAAGGTCAGTTCCGGCACGATACGCAGGCGCATCGCTTTCCCCAGCAGGCTGCGGATGAAACCAGAAGCTTCTTGCAACGCTTTGATGCCCGCTTTAACCGCGTCTTCATCTTTGTCGTTGAGGAACGTCACATATACTTTGGCATACGCCAGGTCGCGAGACATTTCGACACCGGAAACGGTGGTCATCATGCCCAGGCGAGGATCTTTAATTTCACGCTGCAGGATGAGAGCGATCTCTTTTTGCATTTCCTGCGCTACGCGCTGCGGGCGACCAAATTCTTTCGCCATAATAAATTCTCCTGACAAAAAAGGGGCTGTTAGCCCCTTTTTAAAATTAATTTCAGGTGGAAGGGCTGTTCACGTTGGCCTGATAAGACGCGCCAGCGTCACATCAGGCAATCCATGCCGGATGCGGCGTAAACGCCTTATCCCGCATGGAACCCTAAAAACCTTAAGCGATGGTACGTTGGATCTCAATGATTTCGAATACTTCGATCACATCGCCAGTGCGGACGTCGTTGTAGTTCTTAACGCCGATACCACATTCCATACCGTTACGGACTTCGTTAACGTCATCTTTGAAGCGGCGCAGGGACTCCAGCTCGCCTTCGTAGATAACCACGTTGTCACGCAGAACGCGGATCGGGTTGTGACGTTTAACCACACCTTCGGTAACCATACAGCCTGCGATGGCACCAAATTTCGGCGATTTGAACACGTCACGAACTTCCGCCAGACCGATAATCTGCTGTTTCAGTTCCGGAGACAGCATACCGCTCATCGCCGCTTTCACTTCGTCAATCAGGTTATAGATGACGGAGTAGTAACGCAGATCCAAGCTTTCCGCTTCAATCACTTTACGTGCAGAGGCATCAGCACGTACGTTGAAGCCAACCAGGATGGCGTTGGACGCCGCAGCCAGGGTGGCGTCGGTTTCGGTGATACCACCTACGCCAGAACCGATGATCTTCACTTTAACTTCGTCAGTAGACAGTTTCAGCAAGGAGTCGGAGATCGCTTCCACAGAACCCTGTACGTCTGCCTTCAGGACGATGTTCACTTCGTGAACTTCGCCTTCGGTCATGTTGGCGAACATGTTCTCGAGTTTAGATTTCTGCTGACGCGCCAGTTTAACTTCGCGGAATTTACCCTGACGATACAGTGCAACTTCACGCGCTTTCTTCTCGTCACGTACAACGGTAACTTCATCACCCGCAGCCGGTACGCCGGACAGGCCGAGGATTTCCACCGGAATGGACGGACCCGCTTCCAGCACTTCCTGACCCAGTTCGTTACGCATCGCACGAACACGACCGTATTCGAAGCCACACAGAACGATATCGCCCTTGTGCAGAGTACCTTCACGTACCAGAACGGTAGCAACCGGACCACGACCTTTATCGAGGAAGGATTCGATAACCGCACCGCTCGCCATACCTTTACGTACCGCTTTCAGCTCCAGAACTTCCGCCTGCAGCAGGATAGCGTCCAGCAGTTCATCGATGCCGGTACCCGCTTTCGCAGATACGTGTACGAACTGGCTTTCACCGCCCCACTCTTCCGGCAGGATGCCATACTGGGAGAGTTCGTTCTTAACACGATCCGGATCGGCTTCTGGTTTATCAATCTTGTTCACTGCAACCACCACCGGTACCTGCGCCGCTTTCGCGTGCTGGATTGCTTCGATGGTCTGCGGCATCACGCCGTCGTCGGCAGCAACAACCAGGACTACGATGTCCGTTGCCTGCGCACCACGTGCACGCATTGAAGTAAACGCGGCGTGCCCCGGGGTGTCCAGGAAGGTGATCATGCCGTTTTCAGTTTCAACGTGGTATGCACCAATGTGCTGGGTAATGCCGCCCGCTTCGCCAGAGGCAACTTTCGTTGAACGAATGTAGTCCAGCAGAGAGGTTTTACCGTGGTCAACGTGACCCATGATGGTCACAACCGGCGCGCGCGGTTCAGCCGCAGCACCCGTGTCACGGTCGCTCATTACCGCCTCTTCCAGCTCGTTTTCACGACGCAGGATAACTTTGTGGCCCATCTCTTCAGCAACCAGCTGTGCGGTTTCCTGATCGATAACCTGGTTGATGGTTGCCATTGCGCCCAGTTTCATCATCGCTTTGATGACCTGAGAGCCTTTAACCGCCATCTTGTTCGCCAGTTCGCCAACGGTGATGGTTTCGCCGATCACAACGTCACGGTTAACGGCCTGAGCTGGCTTCTGGAAGCCTTGCTGCAGGGAAGAACCTTTACGTTTTCCGCCTTTACCGCCACGTACTGCTGCGCGTGCTTCTTCACGATCAGCTTTTGATTCAGCGTGTTTGTTGCCTTTCTTCGGACGCGCTGCTTTCGCGTTACGACCACGGCCACGACCGCCTTCGACTTCACGATCGCTTTCGTCTTCTGCCTGGCGAGCATGTTGAGAAGTAGTGACGTGATAATCGCTGGAATCTTCAGTCGGTTCCGCGTTATCAGTCCATTTGTTTTCTTCCGCCATACGACGTGCTTCTTCAGCAACGCGACGTGCTTCTTCTTCGAGTTTACGATGCGCTTCTTCTTCGGCTTTACGCTTGAGCTCTGCAGCTTCCTGCTCACGGCGGGCTTTTTCAGCCTGGGCGTTTTTAGTCATATCGTCTTGTTGATTGCTCACTTTGTCTTTTTCCGCAGCTTCACGTTTCGCTTGTTCAGCAGCTTCACGCTTAGCTTGTTCTGCAGCCTCACGTTCAGCTTTTTGTTGCGCCTCGCGTTTAGCCGATTCTTCTGCCTCACGACGGGCTTGCTCTTCCGCTTCACGCTGCGCTTGCTCTTCCGCTGCAAGGCGTTCAGCCTCTTGCGGATCGCGTTTCACAAAGGTGCGTTTCTTGCGGACTTCGATTTGTACCGATTTGCTTTTTCCACCGGTACCAGGAATGTTAAGGGTGCTGCGTGTTTTACGTTGCAGCGTCAATTTGTCCGGGCCTGAATTTTTCTGATTCAGGTGGTCAATCAAAGTCTGTTTCTCTTGTGCAGACACAGAGTCGTCAGCAGACTTCCGGATACCTGCATCAGCAAATTGCTGTACCAGGCGTTCCACGGAGGTCTGTCGCTCTGCGGCCAGCGTTTTAATCGTTACATCTGTCATGCTGTTCCTTCCTGCTACAGTTTATTACGCTTCGTCACCGAACCAGCAAATATTACGGGCAGCCATAATCAGTGCTCCGGCCTTTTCGTCGGTCAACCCTTCGATATCAGCCAGATCATCAATGCCCTGTTCGGCGAGATCTTCCAGCGTACAAACGCCACGGGCGGCCAGTTTGAATGCCAAATCACGATCTACCCCTTCAAGGTTCAGCAGATCGTCAGCCGGTTTGTTATCACCGAGGCTTTCTTCCTGGGCCTGTGCAATGGTGGCCAGTGCATTTTTAGCACGCTCGCGCAGTGCTTCAACGGTCGGCTCATCAAGGCCTTCGATTTCCAACAGCTCTTTCATCGGCACATAGGCCAGTTCTTCCAGCGTCGAGAAGCCTTCTTCTACCAGAACAGTCGCGAAGTCTTCGTCGATGTCGAGATATTTGGTGAAGGTGTCGATCGCTGCGTGCGCTTCCGCCTGATGCTTAGCCTGCAGGTCGTCAACGGTCATCACGTTGAGTTCCCAACCGCTCAGCTGCGAAGCCAGACGCACGTTCTGACCGTTACGGCCAATCGCCTGCGCCAGGTTACCGGCTTCAACGGCGATATCCATGGTGTGTTTATCTTCATCCACCACGATAGAAGCAACGTCTGCCGGTGCCATTGCGTTAATCACGAACTGCGCCGGGTTATCATCCCACAGGACGATATCGATACGCTCGCCACCCAGTTCAGTAGACACCGCCTGAACACGCGCGCCACGCATACCTACGCAAGCACCTACCGGATCGATACGTTTATCGTTGGTTTTCACCGCGATTTTCGCACGAGAACCCGGATCGCGAGCCGCTGCTTTAATTTCAATCACTTCTTCGCCGATTTCTGGCACTTCAATACGGAACAGTTCGATCAGCATTTCCGGCTTGGAACGAGTGACGAACAGTTGCGCGCCACGCGCTTCCGGGCGAACGGAATAAAGCACGCCACGAACGCGGTCGCCAGGGCGGAAGTTTTCACGCGGCAGCATATCTTCACGCAGGATCACGGCTTCAGCGTTGTTGCCCAGATCCAGAGAGATGTTGTCGCGGTTTACTTTTTTCACCACGCCGGTGATGATTTCACCTTCGTGTTCACGGAACTGATCAACCACCATCGCACGTTCGGCTTCACGCACTTTCTGCACGATAACCTGTTTTGCCGTCTGGGTAGTGATACGGTCAAAGGTAACAGACTCAATCTGATCTTCAACGTAATCGCCCAGGTTCAGGCTTTCATCTTCATAACGTGCGGCTTCAAGGGTGATTTCCTTGGTCGGCTGGGTGACTTCATCAACAACTAACCAGCGACGGAAGGTGTCAAAATCACCGCTTTTGCGATCGATCTGTACGCGGACGTCGATCTCTTGTTCATATTTTTTCTTTGTTGCTGTCGCCAGCGCGCTTTCCAATGCTTCGAAAATCTTCTCGCGAGGTAGCGCCTTTTCATTGGATACGGCTTCAACTACAGCCAAAATTTCTTTGTTCATCGCGGGCTTTTCACCTCATCCAGACTATTAAAAGTGGGGAACCAGGTTCGCCTTCTGGATATTACTCAGCGCGAACACTTCATCTTTACCTTCGACGGTAACTGTGATCATTTCACCGTCTACCGCTTTGATAACGCCCTGCCATTTACGACGGTTTTGTACCGCCATACGGAGAACCAGAGTCACCTCTTCTCCGACAAAACGGGCGTAGTGTTCAGCCGTGAACAGTGGGCGATCGAGACCCGGTGAGGAGACTTCCAGGTTATAAGCAACGGTGATGGGATCTTCAACATCCAGCACAGCACTTACCTGGTGGCTCACATCAGCACAATCATCAACATTGATGCCATCTTCACTATCAATATAGATGCGCAGTGTGGATGTGCGACCGCGAATAAATTCGATGCCAACCAGTTCAAAACCCAGGGCCTCAACTGGCGCAGTAATCATCTCTGTTAATTTTTGCTCTAATGTGGACAAGCCCACCCCCAAGACATAAAAAAAGGGCCTAAAGCCCAGTTATTCTGTAGTCAGATAACAAAAAACCCCGATAAATCGGGGCTTTATATAACTGAACCCTATAACCGCAACTGCGGTCTGGAGCACTTTCCAGAAGGATTTTTTCAAATCCCACTACGAAGGCCGAAGTCTTCACAGTATATTTGAAAAAGGACTCTAAGGGAAAGTGGTTGCGGGGGCCGGATTTGAACCGACGACCTTCGGGTTATGAGCCCGACGAGCTACCAGGCTGCTCCACCCCGCGCCTGAAACGTGGTAAATTCTACTCGTTTTGGGTAAAAAATGCAAATACTGCTGGGATTTGGTGTACCGAGACGGGACGTAAAATCTGCAGGCATTATAGTGATCCACGCCACATTTTGTCAACGTTTATTGCTAATCATGTGAATGAATATCCAGTTCACTTTCATTTGTTGAATACTTTTGCCTTCTCCTGCTCCCCCTTAAGTGTCAGCGCCAGTGATATAAGACGGTAATTCGCCATTTGGATTGTCCGCTCCACCCAACATGTTGTTTCCTTAAGGTTCTCACACCAGAAAGGACATCAACATGCTGAGCAGAGAGGACTTTTACATGATAAAGCAAATGCGCCAGCAGGGCGCGTACATCGTCGATATTGCGACTCAGATTGGTTGCTCTGAACGGACGGTCAGACGCTACCTCAAATACCCTGAACCGCCAGCCAGAAAGACCCGCCACAAAATGGTTAAGCTGAAACCGTTTATGGATTACATCGACATGCGCCTGGCAGAGAATGTCTGGAATAGCGAGGTTATCTTCGCGGAGATTAAGGCAATGGGTTATACGGGCGGACGTTCCATGCTGCGTTACTACATCCAGCCCAAACGTAAAATGCGTCCGTCAAAAAGAACAGTTCGCTTCGAAACTCAGCCTGGATACCAGCTCCAGCATGACTGGGGCGAAGTTGAGGTGGAGGTTGCCGGGCAACGGTGCAAAGTTAACTTTGCGGTTAATACGCTGGGGTTCTCCCGCAGCTTCCATGTCTTCGCCGCACCAAAACAGGATGCTGAGCATACCTACGAATCACTGGTTCGCGCCTTCCGCTACTTCGGTGGTTGTGTGAAAACGGTGCTGGTTGATAACCAGAAGGCTGCGGTGCTGAAGAATAACAACGGGAAAGTCGTGTTCAACTCCGGATTCCTGTTGCTGGCTGACCACTATAACTTCCTGCCACGGGCATGCCGTCCACGCAGGGCCAGAACAAAAGGTAAGGTTGAGCGGATGGTGAAATACCTCAAGGAGAACTTCTTCGTCCGGTACCGCAGGTTCGACAGCTTCACTCATGTCAATCAACAACTGGAGCAATGGATAGCCGATGTGGCTGACAAACGGGAGCTTCGCCAGTTCAAAGAAACGCCGGAACAGCGCTTCGCGCTGGAGCAGGAACATCTGCAGCCGTTACCGGATACAGACTTCGATACCAGTTACTTCGATATCCGCCATGTGTCCTGGGACAGCTATATCGAGGTTGGTGGTAATCGTTACAGCGTTCCCGAAGCGCTGTGTGGTCAGCCGGTATCGATACGAATATCGCTGGATGACGAGTTGCGGATCTACAGTAATGAGAAACTGGTGGCCTCACATCGCCTCTGTTCAGCATCGTCTGGCTGGCAGACAGTGCCGGAGCATCACGCCCCGCTCTGGCAGCAGGTCAGTCAGGTGGAACATCGACCACTGAGTGCCTATGAGGAGCTGTTGTGATGCATGAACTGGAAGTCCTGCTGAGTCGCCTGAAAATGGAGCATCTGAGTTATCACGTTGAAAGCCTGCTGGAACAGGCAGCTAAAAAAGAGCTGAACTACCGGGAGTTCCTGTGCATGGCGCTACAGCAGGAATGGAACGGCAGGCATCAGCGCGGTATGGAGTCCAGGCTGAAGCAGGCTCGTCTGCCGTGGGTCAAAACGCTGGAGCAGTTCGACTTTACCTTCCAGCCGGGCATCGACCGTAAGGTTGTCCGGGAACTGGCTGGTCTGGCGTTCGTGGAGCGCAGCGAAAACGTGATCCTGCTGGGCCCTCCTGGTGTCGGAAAAACTCATCTGGCCATAGCTCTTGGCGTGAAAGCGGTGGATGCGGGACATCGGGTACTGTTTATGCCACTGGACAGACTGATCGCGACACTGATGAAAGCGAAACAGGAAAACCGGCTGGAGCGTCAGCTACAGCAACTGAGTTATGCCCGGGTGTTGATCCTGGATGAAATAGGCTATCTGCCGATGAACAGAGAGGAAGCCAGTCTGTTCTTCCGGCTACTGAACCGTCGATATGAAAAAGCGAGCATCATACTGACGTCAAACAAAGGGTTCGCAGACTGGGGAGAAATGTTCGGAGATCACGTACTGGCAACAGCGATCCTGGATCGGCTGCTACATCACTCAACCACGCTGAATATCAAAGGAGAGAGTTACCGGTTAAAAGAGAAACGTAAAGCTGGAGTGCTGACCAAAAACACAACGCCAATCAGTGATGATGAAATGGTGGAAAGCGGACAGCATCAGTAACGAAAGTATTTAGCGGGCATGAAAATGGCAAATAACGGTCAAACATCGTGGCGTTGACATAAGCGCATTATTTTACAAAAAACACACTAAACTCTTCCTGTCTCCGATAAAAGATGATTAAATGAAAACTCATTTATTTTGCATAAAAATTCAGTGAGAGCGGAAATCCAGGCTCATCATCAGTTAATTAAGCAGGGTGTTATTTTATGACGACGATTCTCAAGCATCTCCCGGTAGGTCAACGTATTGGTATCGCTTTTTCCGGCGGTCTGGACACCAGTGCCGCACTGCTGTGGATGCGACAAAAGGGAGCGGTTCCTTATGCATATACTGCAAACCTGGGCCAGCCAGACGAAGAGGATTATGATGCGATCCCTCGTCGTGCCATGGAATACGGCGCGGAGAACGCACGTCTGATCGACTGCCGCAAACAACTGGTGGCCGAAGGTATTGCCGCTATTCAGTGTGGCGCATTTCATAACACCACCGGCGGCCTGACCTATTTCAACACGACGCCGCTGGGCCGCGCCGTGACTGGTACCATGCTGGTTGCTGCGATGAAAGAAGATGGCGTGAATATCTGGGGTGACGGTAGCACCTATAAAGGAAACGATATCGAACGTTTCTATCGTTATGGTCTGCTGACCAATGCTGAACTGCAGATTTACAAACCGTGGCTTGATACTGACTTTATTGATGAACTGGGCGGCCGTCATGAGATGTCTGAATTTATGATTGCCTGCGGTTTCGACTACAAAATGTCTGTCGAAAAAGCCTACTCCACAGACTCCAACATGCTTGGTGCAACGCACGAAGCGAAGGATCTGGAATACCTCAACTCCAGCGTCAAAATCGTCAACCCAATTATGGGCGTGAAATTCTGGGATGAGAGCGTGAAGATCCCGGCAGAAGAAGTCACAGTACGCTTTGAGCAAGGTCATCCGGTAGCGCTGAACGGTAAAACCTTTAGCGACGACGTAGAAATGATGCTGGAAGCTAACCGCATCGGCGGTCGTCACGGCCTGGGCATGAGCGACCAGATTGAAAACCGTATCATCGAAGCGAAAAGCCGTGGTATTTACGAAGCTCCGGGGATGGCACTGCTACATATCGCTTATGAACGTCTGTTGACCGGTATTCACAACGAAGACACCATTGAGCAGTATCATGCACATGGTCGTCAGTTGGGCCGTCTGCTGTACCAGGGGCGTTGGTTTGATTCCCAGGCGCTGATGCTGCGTGACTCTCTGCAACGCTGGGTTGCCAGCCAGATCACTGGTGAAGTTACCCTGGAGCTGCGCCGTGGGAACGATTATTCAATCCTGAATACCGTCTCAGAGAACCTGACCTACAAGCCAGAGCGTCTGACGATGGAAAAAGGCGACTCGGTGTTCTCGCCAGATGATCGTATTGGTCAATTGACCATGCGTAACCTGGATATCACTGATACCCGAGAGAAACTTTTTGGTTATGCCAAAACTGGCCTGCTCTCCT
This sequence comes from Shigella sonnei, assembly GCF_002950395.1. Classification (NCBI taxonomy): domain Bacteria; kingdom Pseudomonadati; phylum Pseudomonadota; class Gammaproteobacteria; order Enterobacterales; family Enterobacteriaceae; genus Shigella; species Shigella sonnei. Next base: position 4,395,730 of record NZ_CP026802.1, on the reverse strand, counting down.
CCTCTGCCACTTCAGGCGTGCCGCAGGTGGAGAATCTGGAAAACAAAGGCCAGTAATTCGACATCAACCCTGCCCTTCAGGGGTGGGGTTACCTTGCTTATCCTCTGTAAACTCCTTTCTGAGCATCACATAATCGAAAACATCATGGTTTGCATCCACAACCCGTGAGTCTCCTTTATAGTGTGCAATCACTTCCTCCAGCGTTTTCGGTTGTTCCGGCTTTGTTACCCCCATCCACGCATTAATAAGGTAATTATTGTAAGCTGTCGAAAAGATGTTGTTTTCCGTTGTACGATCCACGCCATCCCCAAGAACGGGGCTATACCAGATAAACATCGGGACATGATATGCCTGCTGGCTAGCCTCCCTGCCTCCATGAAAATAGACGTTCTTCTTCGTAGGGTCACGTTCCAGGCCGTGGTCGGCAAAATACATGACCGAGGCGCGGCGATCTTTTAATAATTCAAAAACCTGACCTAGCAAACTATCTGTGTAATGAATGGAGTTGTCATAGCAGGCATCCTGATCGTCCTGCGGTTGAAACACGGCGCTGGATTGCGGATAGGCGCTACAAGCCGGTTCATGGCTTCCATTTAAATGAAGAACAATCAGTTTCTTTTGCTGCGTATTTTGCTGTAATGCTTGCGATAAATGCGGCAACAACAATTCATCAAATCCTCTGACATAAACTGTTTCCATGGCGCGCATGGCGATACTGGTAACTGCTGTACCATTCTGCCGAAAAGCGGATTGCGAGCTTAGCCAGAAAGTCTGAAATCCTGCTTGATTAGCCATATTAATAATGTTGTCGGGGTAATTATGAATGTCATGACTCAAAACAGAATCAGCAGTTAAAGAAAGGGGAACCGACAGCGCAGTGTAAGGTGCGCCGCTTATTGATTGATTAAACAGTTTGATCTGTTTTCTTTGTGCTTCAACTTGCGGTGTCGTAGAGCGTGTATATCCATACAAAGACATATTGTCGACACGTACAGACTCCCCCACAATCAACACGTAGGTATCAATACCTGTATCCCTGACTGATAATTGAAAATACGGCACCGTGTTTGCAATTGAGAGTAATCTTTGATGCTCTTTCGCTGCTAAAGCAAAATAATTGAGATTGAAAAACGGCGTATAGGTAGCAAATCGCGACGCTAGTATATATGGACTGAATGCTTTTTTATTTTTTGCATCTTTATAAGCAAATTGACAAGCAGAAAATAAACTGCCCGAAATGACAATCAGCAATAATATTCCTGTCACTTTTTTTGTCGGCAAGGAAACATCATATTTTATTATTACTGCCAAAAAAAGAAGGGATAAAAAAGCAAAAGCACATAGATAAGGGATATACATCCCCAGCATTTTGACAACTTCATCCGGATCACTCTGCAGCACACTAATCGCAAATCCATCATTGAAAGTTGTACCAAAGGTACACCATGAATAGAGGCTAATACTCATGTCTGCCGCAGTCAGTAACACAAATGGTGCGGCAACAAGCAGGCGAAGCGGAAGGGATGATATACGTTTTACAACCAGGATGGTCAGGACGAAGAACAGCAATCGCTGAACCATATGCGCGCCGGAAGAGGCGACTAAGTTCGTAATACCAAAAACAATAACACAAAGATACAACAACCAATGAGATTTAAAACTTCTAGCAAATTTGTTGAATACTGTCATCCAGAAATCCAAGTTCACAACCAATATAAACAATTATCAACAATGTTCAATTTTATATCAGACATGTTTTTCAACTCTGATCCATATCAGACCGAAACACTGTTAGTTTTTTCTTTTTAAATGATGCGGCCATTGCGTTCTCAGTAATTAAATAACATTATCAATGCGTCTCTAAACATTACGCAGAACGTAGCCATCAGTAGTTATACTGACAGGAGCAGGATGGTTTATCGAGAAGTAAACATATCCGTATTCGTACCGGAACTGGAGTTGACACAATAAAGTGCCAATTATGTCAGCAGAAGGGAAAAGTTTATAACTAAGGCGTACCGGCACCATCGTTTCAAGGTACCAGCTACGAGTAAAGCAACTGGACGAGATACAGATACCTGACAACCATTCCTCAGACCAGGACCAAAACGAAAAAAGACGCTTTTCAGCGTCTCTTTTCTGGAATTTGGTACCGAGGACGGGACTTGAACCCGTAAGCCCTATTGGGCACTACCACCTCAAGGTAGCGTGTCTACCAATTCCACCACCTCGGCACGGATACTACTTTTTAGTTCGGGATATCGCTGGTCGGCTTAGCCGGAGCAGCTGGCTGAGTTTGTTCGGTTTTCGCCGGTGCACTCAGATTTTCCCATTCGCTACCTTTATTGGTTTTGTTGCTATTGATGTTACCCAGCACCAGACTGATGATGAAGAATAACGTTGCCAGCAGCGCCGTCATGCGGGTCATGAAGTTACCAGAACCACTTGAACCAAACAGCGTAGCGGAAGCGCCTGCTCCGAAGGAGGCTCCCATATCAGCGCCTTTACCTTGCTGCAGCATGATCAGACCAACAAGGCCAATTGCCACAATAAGGAAAACTACCAAAAGAGCTTCGTACATAATCAACCTGTTCCTTGCGGAGTTGCCGCGTACCAATGCTTCAACCAATAAAGCGGGAGTTTTTAATCTTTCCCACTGAAGTGGGTGTGAATACTAACCAAAGCGAATGACCTTCGCAAGGGCAATTTTATCGCATTGTATCAACTGCGGAAAAAAACAGCAAAACCGATGTGTTCGCTGAGAAAAAAGGCGACAATCGCCGCCTTTTTAGCCAGTTATTTACCGTTTTAAACGGCTTTTACTGCATCGGCGATACGGTGTGCAAATTCAGTTACCTGCGCTTCGTCTTCACCTTCTACCATCACGCGAATTAACGGTTCGGTGCCGGATTTACGCAACAGCACACGTCCACGGCTACCCAGCGCCGCTTCAACTTCGGCGGTCACAGCTTTAACTGACTCATGCTCAAGCGGATCGCCGCTACCTGCGGTGTAACGCACGTTAACCAGAATCTGCGGGAACATTTTCATGCCGCTGCAAAGGTCGTGCAGGCTCATATGGTTACGTGCCATCGCCGCCAGCACCTGCAAGCCAGCAACGATGCCGTCACCGGTAGTGGTTTTATCCAGCAGGATCACATGACCGGAATTCTCTGCACCGATACGCCAGCCTTTCTCCTGCATTTTTTCCAGTACGTAGCGGTCACCCACTTTCGCGCGCGCAAATGGAATTCCTAACTGTTTCAACGCCAGCTCAAGCCCCATGTTACTCATCAATGTACCCACAGCACCACCACGCAGCTGGCCCTGACGAAGACCTTCACGCGCGATGATATACATGATCTGATCACCATCGACTTTATTGCCTTCATGGTCAACCATAATCACGCGATCGCCGTCGCCGTCGAAGGCAATACCGAGATCCGCTTTTTCAGCCAGCACACGAGCCTGGAGCGCGCGAACGTCGGTAGCCCCCACTTCGGCATTGATGTTTACACCGTTCGGCTCACAACCGATAGCGATAACGTTCGCCCCCAGTTCACGCAGCACGTTCGGCGCGATGTGATAAGTCGCACCGTTTGCGCAATCCACCACAATCTTCAGTTCGCTGAGGCTAAGTTCGTTCGGGAACGTGGCTTTGCAAAACTCGATATAGCGACCCGCAGCATCAACGATACGGCTGGCTTTACCCAGTTCTGCCGAATCAACACAGCTGATCTCTTTTTCCATTTCCGCTTCGATGGCCTCTTCTACCGCATCCGGTAGTTTGGTGCCGTCGATAGAGAAAAATTTAATGCCATTATCGTAGAACGGGTTATGCGATGCAGATATCACAATTCCGGCCTCTGCGCGGAAGGTACGCGTCAGATAAGCCACGGCCGGTGTTGGCATCGGGCCAGTGAAGAGTGCGGAAAGGCCCGCTGCCGCCAGACCCGCTTCCAGTGCTGACTCCAGCATATAGCCAGAAATACGCGTGTCTTTACCAATAATGATCTTACGGGAGCCGTGGCGCGCCAGCACTTTACCCGCGGCCCAACCCAGCTTAAGCACAAAATCAGGTGTGATCGGCGCATCCCCTACACGACCACGAATCCCATCGGTACCGAAATATTTACGATTACTCATAGCGTTTGTTTTCCTTTGCAGACAGAGTGGCTTCCACCACCCGCATCGCTTCTACGGTTTCTTTGACGTCATGAACACGAATAATGTGCGCGCCTTGCATTGCGGCAATGACCGCACAGGCCAGACTACCGCTCAGGCGCTCGGACGGCCCCACGTTCAGCAGCTGCCCAATCATCGATTTTCGTGACATACCTACCAACAGCGGCAGGTTGAAATGGTGAAATTCAGCCAGGCGCGCCAGTAATGAATAGTTATGGGAGAGATTTTTACCGAAACCGAATCCGGGGTCGAGCAACAATTTCTCTTTTGCGATACCCGCCTGCTCGCAACGTGCTATTTGCTCAATAAAGTAGCGATTCACTTCTGCAAAGACATCGTCATACTTCGGAGCTTCCTGCATGGTTTTTGGATTTCCCTGCATATGCATCAGACAAACCGGTAAACCGGTTTCTGCAGCCGCCTCCAGAGCGCCAGGTTCGGAAAGGGAGCGGATATCGTTAATAATGTGAGCGCCAACTTTCGCTGACTCACGGATGACTTCTGGTTTGGATGTATCTACCGAGATCCAGACTTCGAAGCGTTGAGCAATTGCCTCAACCACAGGAATAACACGTTGCAACTCTTCTTCAACGCTAACTTCCGCCGCCCCTGGGCGCGTGGACTCGCCACCAACGTCAATGATCGTCGCGCCAGCGTTGATCATCAGATTCGCATGTTTCACCGCATCTATCAGCGAGTTATGCGTGCCACCATCCGAAAAGGAATCAGGCGTGACGTTGAGGATCCCCATTACGTGAGGATGGCTAAGGTCCAGTGAAGTGCCCTGGGCAAAGAGTTTCATGGTGTTATCCCTGGTATGAATTGATAAGAAAAAACCCCGGAGCACGCCCCGGGGTTTTCGGTACAAATACAGTCATCTGATGCGGGAACTTACTTGTCGCCTAACTGCTCTGACATGGTGTTACCCGGGTTCGGCGTACGCGGTTCATCAACCGGACGAGGAGCCTTTGGACTACCATTGTCGCCAGAATTGTTAGAAGCGCCTGGTTCTTCCCAGCCCGCTGGCGGACGTACATCGCGACGTGCCATCAGGTCATCAATCTGCGGTGCGTCGATAGTCTCATATTTCATGAGAGCATCTTTCATCGCATGCAGAATATCCATATTGTCGGTCAGAAGCTGACGCGCACGATTATAGTTACGCTCAATCAGTGCTTTCACTTCCTGGTCGATGATACGTGCAGTTTCATCGGACATATGTTTCGCTTTCGCTACGCTACGGCCGAGGAACACTTCACCTTCTTCTTCCGCGTACAGCAGTGGACCCAATTTCTCAGAGAAGCCCCACTGAGTCACCATGTTACGCGCCAGGTTGGTCGCAACTTTAATATCGTTGGACGCACCGGTAGAAACATGTTCCGGCCCGTAGATGATCTCTTCTGCCAGACGACCACCGTACAGCGTAGAAATCTGGCTTTCCAGTTTCTGACGGCTGGCGCTGATTGCGTCGCCCTCAGGCAAGAAGAAAGTCACACCCAGCGCACGACCGCGTGGGATAATCGTCACTTTGTGCACCGGATCGTGTTCCGGCACCAGGCGACCGATAATCGCATGACCCGCTTCGTGGTAAGCCGTCGATTCTTTCTGCGCTTCCGTCATCACCATGGAGCGACGTTCCGCACCCATCATGATTTTATCTTTCGCTTTCTCGAACTCAACCATCGACACAACGCGTTTGTTGCCACGAGCAGCGAACAGTGCCGCTTCGTTTACCAGGTTCGCCAGGTCAGCACCGGAGAAACCAGGAGTACCACGGGCAATGATTGCCGCGTCGATATCGGGTGCCAATGGTACGCGACGCATGTGAACTTTCAGGATCTGCTCACGACCGCGAACATCTGGCAAGCCAACCACAACCTGACGGTCGAAACGGCCAGGACGCAGCAGGGCCGGGTCAAGAACGTCCGGACGGTTAGTCGCGGCGATAACGATGATACCTTCGTTACCTTCGAAGCCATCCATCTCAACCAGCATCTGGTTCAGAGTCTGTTCACGTTCATCGTGACCACCGCCCAGACCAGCGCCACGCTGGCGGCCTACGGCGTCGATTTCATCGATAAAGATGATGCACGGTGCCGCTTTCTTCGCCTGTTCGAACATGTCACGAACACGGGATGCACCCACACCGACGAACATTTCTACGAAGTCAGAACCGGAGATAGTAAAGAACGGAACTTTCGCTTCGCCTGCAATCGCTTTCGCCAGCAGCGTTTTACCGGTACCCGGAGGACCGACCATCAGGACGCCTTTCGGGATCTTACCGCCGAGTTTCTGGAAGCGGCTCGGCTCGCGCAGATATTCAACCAGTTCAGCAACTTCTTCTTTTGCTTCGTCGCAGCCCGCAACGTCAGCAAAGGTCGTTTTGATCTGATCTTCCGTCAGCATGCGCGCTTTGCTCTTACCAAACGACATGGCACCTTTGCCACCGCCGCCCTGCATTTGACGCATGAAGAAGATCCACACACCAATCAGCAACAGCATCGGGAACCAGGAGATGAAGATAGAAGCCAGCAGGCTTGGTTCTTCAGGCGGTTCACCGACAACCTTGACGTTCTTGGTCAACAGGTTATCCAGTAATTTCGGATCCTGAACCGGAATGTAAGTGGTATAACGGTTACTATCTTTCTTGGTAACGTTGATTTCACGTCCGTTGATACGCGCTTCACGAACCTGGTCGTTATTGACCTCTTGTAGGAAGGTAGAGTAATCCACCTTACGGCCATTAGACTCGCTGGGCCCAAAGCTCTGGAATACTGACATCAGCACAACGGCAATGACCAGCCAGAGTATTAGGTTTTTCGCCATGTCACTCAAGGGATTAACCTCTTATTACAACTGTGTTAAAAACAGCGTCAGGATACTCTATATCCAGCATCTTTCAAACTTTCGTCTGAAATCTCCCGGTTAGGGTTTACGCCCGGTCGCTACAATATACACTTCCCGCGAACGTGCACGAGAAGAGTCCGGCTTACGAACTTTGACCTTCGTAAACAGGGAGCGAATTTCCCTTAGATACTCATCGAAACCTTCGCCCTGGAACACCTTCACTACAAAACTGCCACCTGGCGCTAATACATCACGACACATTTCTAGCGCCAGTTCCACCAGATACATGGCACGGGGGATATCCACCGCCGGTGTTCCGCTCATGTTTGGTGCCATATCGGACATGACAACCTGGACTTTGCTGTCGCCAACGCGCTCCAGCAGTGCTTTCATCACCAGTTCATCACGAAAATCGCCCTGAAGAAAGTCCACACCAACGATAGGATCCATAGGTAAAAGATCGCAAGCGATGATGCGGCCTTTGCCGCCAATTTGGGTGACCACATATTGTGACCAACCACCCGGAGCAGCACCAAGGTCGACAACCGTCATTCCCGGTTTAAAGAGTTTGTCACTTTGCTGTATTTCATCAAGTTTAAACCAGGCACGGGAACGTAACCCCTTTTTCTGTGCCTGTTGAACATATTTATCGCTAAAGTGTTCCTGAAGCCAGCGGCTGGAGCTGGCAGAACGCTTCTTACCTGTCATTTAACTTTCCCATGGGGATAACTCATCGTAACCAATTGCGTAAATTTTTACGCGCCTATTTGGTGATATATGGGAGATGGCGGTAGAATGACCCATTTTCAATCCCAACGTAAGCAAAAAATACGATGAATCTGAGTACTAAACAAAAACAGCACCTGAAAGGTCTGGCACATCCGCTCAAGCCAGTTGTTCTGCTTGGCAGTAATGGTTTGACCGAAGGGGTGCTGGCCGAGATTGAACAAGCGTTAGAGCACCATGAACTCATCAAGGTGAAAATCGCCACCGAAGATCGCGAAACAAAAACCTTGATCGTGGAAGCTATCGTGCGCGAAACCGGCGCCTGTAATGTACAGGTCATCGGTAAAACGCTGGTGCTTTATCGCCCAACTAAAGAACGTAAAATCTCGCTGCCACGCTAAGATTATCCTAAAGTTACACACATTTGCTGTGTAAAACGAGGGGTTTTCCGCAGGCAGGAGAGCAAAATGCCACGCTCTGTTCGTTGATAAAAGGCCGCATAGCGGCCTTTTTCCTTTCTTTACAATACATCAACATCTTGAGTATTGGGTAATTCTTACAGGTATTCCACCTTAATTACTTCAAATTCTACTTCGCCGCCCGGCGTTTTGATGACCACAACATCATCTTCTTCTTTGCCGATCAGGCCACGAGCAATAGGCGAGTTTACAGAAATCAGGTTTTGTTTAAAGTCAGCTTCGTCATCGCCAACGATGCGATAAGTCTGTTCTTCGTCAGAATCCAGATTCAGCACCGTTACGGTAGCACCAAAAATAACGCGCCCATTGTTAGGCATTTTGGTGACATCAATCACCTGCGCGTTTGACAGCTTGGCTTCGATGTCTTTGATACGGCCTTCGCAGAAGCCCTGCTGTTCACGAGCTGCGTGGTATTCGGCGTTTTCTTTCAGGTCGCCATGCTCACGCGCTTCCGCGATAGCAGCAATGATTTCAGGACGGCGCACAGATTTCAGAAAATCCAGCTCTTCGCGTAATTTTTCAGCGCCGCGTAAGGTCATCGGAATAGCTTGCATTTGTTATACCTCTTGAATATTCCTGATGGGGCAAGTCTTCACCCACCCCGGCTGTTCGGCCTGCCCGGCATAACTCCTCACCGGGACCAGAAGCAAAAAAATACCGACCCAGGTACAAGTCCCAGGTCAGCTACAATTCACATTTTGATAGTCATTTTACCCTGAAGTTCCCGAAGGGTCATCGTTTACTTTATAGGGCGTTGCGCCGTAGTATGACGGCTCGATTCCAGGTTGTTAGCGCGAGATTATGCGATTTTCCAGATTTATCATCGGATTGACCAGCTGTATAGCGTTCAGTGTTCAGGCCGCAAATGTTGATGAGTACATTACTCAACTCCCCGCTGGTGCCAACCTTGCCCTGATGGTGCAAAAAGTCGGCGCGTCGGCCCCCGCTATTGATTACCACAGTCAGCAGATGGCGCTGCCTGCCAGTACCCAGAAAGTGATTACTGCGCTGGCGGCGTTGATTCAACTCGGCCCCGATTTTCGTTTTACCACGACGCTTGAAACCAAAGGCAATGTGGAAAACGGCGTACTTAAGGGTGACTTAGTGGCGCGATTTGGTGCCGATCCGACGTTAAAACGTCAGGATATTCGCAATATGGTCGCGACTTTGAAAAAATCTGGCGTCAACCAAATCGATGGCAATGTGTTGATAGATACCTCCATTTTCGCCAGCCACGATAAAGCCCCCGGCTGGCCATGGAATGACATGACACAATGCTTTAGCGCTCCGCCTGCCGCCGCCATAGTTGACCGCAACTGTTTCTCCGTCTCGCTCTACAGTGCCCAAAAACCCGGTGATATGGCCTTTATACGCGTGGCATCTTATTACCCCGTTACGATGTTCAGCCAGGTACGCACCCTCCCCCGTGGTTCTGCCGAAGCGCAATACTGCGAACTGGATGTCGTACCAGGCGACCTGAACCGCTTTACGCTGACGGGATGCCTGCCACAACGTTCTGAGCCGCTCCCGTTGGCTTTTGCCGTGCAGGATGGAGCCAGTTATGCCGGTGCAATTCTGAAAGATGAGTTAAAACAGGCGGGTATCACCTGGAGCGGAACACTGCTGCGCCAGACTCAGGTTAACGAACCTGGAACGGTAGTTGCCAGTAAACAGTCGGCCCCGCTGCACGATCTGCTTAAGATTATGCTGAAAAAGTCGGATAACATGATCGCCGATACGGTTTTCCGCATGATAGGCCATGCGCGCTTCAATGTACCTGGTACATGGCGGGCCGGGTCGGACGCTGTGCGTCAGATCCTGCGCCAGCAAGCCGGTGTCGATATTGGAAACACCATTATTGCCGATGGTTCAGGGCTTTCGCGGCATAACCTGATTGCCCCCGCCACCATGATGCAGGTGCTGCAATACATTGCCCAACACGACAATGAACTTAACTTTATCTCCATGCTGCCGCTGGCGGGCTATGACGGCTCTTTGCAGTACCGTGCAGGTCTGCATCAGGCGGGCGTGGATGGAAAAGTCTCAGCGAAAACCGGTTCGTTGCAGGGGGTATATAACCTGGCGGGATTCATTACCACAGCGAGCGGGCAACGAATGGCGTTTGTGCAATATCTTTCTGGCTATGCAGTAGAACCTGCGGATCAGCGTAATCGCCGTATTCCGTTAGTGCGTTTTGAAAGCCGTTTGTATAAAGATATTTATCAGAACAATTAGTCAAAAAGAAACCCCGGCACATGGCCGGGGCTTCAGATTATTGACAAAGTGCGCTTTGTTTATGCCGGATGCGGCGTAAACGCCTTATCCGGCCTACAAAATCGTGCAAATTCAACATATTGCAATTCTCTTGTAGGCCTGATAAGCGTAGCGCATCAGGCTGATTTGGCGTTTATCATCAGTGATTAACGCTTGTAAATGAACTCAACGCCTTCTTCGTCGTCTTCGTCCCAGTCGTCATCCCAGTCTTCATCATCCTCTTCAGCAATCTCTTCAAGCTGCTGGCGATGATAATCGTCCCACATGAATTCGACTTTCTCTGGCTGTTTCGCTTCTTCAGCCTGCACGACCGGGTTTTCAAGGATAAAGGTCATCACATCCCAGCAGAGATCTTTCACGCCCAGTCCGCTCGCCGCAGAGATCAGATAATATTTATCTTCCCAGCCCAGCGCTTCAGCAATCGCTTTCGCTTTCTCTTCAGCTTCTGCCTTATCCAGCAGATCGATCTTATTGAACACTAACCAACGCGGTTTCGCCGCCAGATCCTGGCTGTATTTTTCCAGCTCGCTGATAATAATACGCGCGTTTTCAACCGGATCGGTGCCGTCAATCGGATCGATATCGATGAGGTGCAACAGGACGCGGCAACGTTCCAGGTGCTTCAGGAAGCGGATACCCAGACCTGCGCCTTCCGCAGCGCCTTCAATCAGTCCTGGAATATCGGCAACAACGAAGCTCTTTTCGTTGTCCATTCGTACCACACCCAGACTTGGCACCAGAGTGGTAAACGGATAATCCGCCACTTTCGGTTTAGCCGCCGATACCGCGCGAATAAAGGTCGATTTACCCGCGTTTGGCATCCCCAACATACCGACGTCAGCCAGCAGCATCAGCTCCAGCAGCAGCTCACGCTTATCACCCGGCGTACCGTTGGTTTTCTGCCGTGGTGTACGGTTAACGGACGATTTGAAACGGGTATTGCCCAGACCGTGCCAGCCGCCCTTAGCAACCAGCAGACGCTGACCGTGTTTAGTCATATCGCCCATGGTTTCACCAGTACCCTGGTCGATTACACGCGTACCTACCGGCACTTTAATCGTCACGTCTTTACCGCGCTTACCGGTACAATCGCGGCTTGCGCCGTTCTGACCGCGCTCTGCACGGAAAGATTTTTCAAAACGATAATCGATAAGCGTGTTCAGGTTTTCGTCGGCTTCCATCCATACGTCACCACCATCACCACCGTCGCCGCCATCCGGGCCGCCTTTCGGAATATACTTTTCGCGGCGGAAGCTCACGCAACCATTACCGCCATCACCTGCAACGACCAGAATCGATGCTTCATCAACAAACTTCATTTTATTCTCCATAAATCATTCGCCTGCGCGGGGTTGCGATACCACCGTTGTATGCTTACGTAATCCGCCCCAAATACGATGACCAATGGCGGAATACATCGCGCCCGCAACCACGACAAACGCACCGAGATAACCTAAAAGGTTTAACATCGGTCTGGCGAAGAAATCGGGCCAGGCCAGTGATAAAAGATCTGAAAAAAACAGCGTAAACAGTGGGGTGAGCGTGATGATCGCGCTCACCTGCGCTGCCTGCCAGCGAGCCATCGCTTCCGCCAGGGCGCCATATCCTACCAATGTATTCAGTCCGCAAAAAATTAAACATGCGAGCTGCCAGTGGCTAAGCTGCGCTATCACTCCAGGCTTTGCCAGAGGGAAGAGCGCAATTGTACATAAAGTGTACAGTAAAAACAGGATCTGCGGTGAGGCCAGCCGACGCAATAAAACCTTTTGCGCCACGCCATAACTCACCCAAACCGTCGCCGCACCGACCCCAAAGATAACTCCCCAGGTGTAATCGGTGAGCTTTGTAAATATCTCGACCAGACTGGTGTTAAAAAACATCACCAGGCCGCTCAGGAGCATCAATGCCCCTACAACCTGAGTGCTGCGCATTTTCTCTTTCAGGATAAATACGCTGGCAACCATCATGCCAACTGGCGAGAGTTGCCCAATCACCTGCGAAGCGGTCGGACTCAGGTATTGCAAGGATGAGCTGAACAGGATGAAGTTCCCAAACAGCCCGGCGGTCGCCACTGCCAACAAAATCAACCAGCGTGGCTTACGAAACACGCGTAATGGCGGCAACCTCTTCTTCACCGCAAGAATGGCACCAAGGCCAATACTCGCCATCAAGAAACGGTAAAACACGATTGTCGGAGGTTCCATCACCTCCAGCACCTGCTTCATTGCGATTGGCAACGCCCCCCAGCAAATTGCTGTGGTGAGCGCCAAAAGAATGCCAATGCCTGCCTGCTGCTTCATACCGTATTCCCTGCAAAGCGCATTTGCGGATTAACGTCGCACCATGCGCATTTTTACCGGTTATCGAATGTAAAAAGCCCCGCAACGTGTTGCGGGGCTTTCATCCGTTACCGGGACGCGAAAAACTTATTCAGCTTCGATGCTGATAAATTTACGGTTTTTCGGGCCTTTAACTTCGAATTTCACTTTACCGTCTGCTTTAGCAAACAGAGTGTGGTCACGACCGCAACCTACGTTAGCGCCAGCGTGGAATTTGGTACCACGTTGACGAACGATGATGCTACCCGCCAGAACGGATTCGCCACCGAAACGCTTAACGCCCAGGCGTTTAGCTTCTGAATCGCGACCGTTACGTGTGGAGCCGCCAGCCTTTTTATGTGCCATTTGAAATCTCTCCTCAGGTCTTAGGCGCTGATGCCAGTAATTTTCACATCAGTGAACCACTGACGATGGCCCTGCTGCTTACGATAGTGTTTACGACGACGAAACTTAACGATTTTAACTTTCTCGCCACGACCGTGAGCAACAACTTCAGCTTTGATTACGCCGCCATCAACGAAAGGAACGCCGATTTTGACTTCTTCACCGTTTGCGATCATCAGCACTTCAGCGAACTCAACAGTTTCGCCAGTTGCGATGTCCAGCTTTTCCAGGCGAACGGTCTGACCTTCGCTTACTCGGTGTTGTTTACCACCACTTTGGAAAACCGCGTACATATAAAACTCCGCTTCCGCGCACACCTTTTCAATGATTCAGAGTGCGCTATAAATATTCACAATAGGGCGCGAATATTACGCAAAACGCACGCCTTTGACAAGTGCTACAGTCAATACACGAAGAAAAAAAACACAACTTGTACGGTAACGTTTATCTGTGCCATTTTTTCAGTACAATCACCCTATATTCCTAACCATAAACCCTAAGTTGCCTTTGTTCACAGTAAGGTAATCGGGGCGAAAAGCCCGGCTTTTGCGATGAATTTAGAAAAAATCAATGAGTTAACCGCGCAAGATATGGCGGGTGTTAATGCGGCAATCCTTGAGCAGCTTAATTCCGACGTCCAACTGATCAATCAGTTAGGCTATTACATCGTCAGCGGCGGCGGTAAACGTATTCGTCCGATGATTGCTGTACTGGCTGCACGAGCTGTTGGCTATGAGGGAAATGCGCATGTCACCATTGCTGCCCTGATCGAGTTTATCCACACGGCGACTCTGCTACACGACGACGTTGTGGATGAATCAGATATGCGCAGGGGTAAAGCTACCGCCAACGCCGCATTTGGCAATGCCGCCAGCGTGCTGGTAGGCGATTTTATTTATACCCGCGCGTTCCAGATGATGACCAGCCTCGGTTCACTCAAAGTGCTGGAAGTCATGTCAGAAGCTGTAAACGTCATCGCAGAAGGTGAAGTTCTGCAACTGATGAACGTTAACGATCCGGACATCACTGAAGAAAACTACATGCGCGTTATCTATAGCAAAACCGCGCGTCTGTTTGAGGCTGCCGCGCAGTGTTCCGGGATTCTGGCTGGCTGTACGCCGGAGGAGGAGAAAGGCCTGCAGGATTATGGGCGCTATCTCGGCACTGCTTTCCAGTTGATCGACGATTTACTCGATTACAATGCCGATGGCGAACAGTTAGGTAAAAATGTCGGCGACGATCTGAACGAAGGTAAACCGACGCTGCCGCTGCTGCATGCGATGCATCATGGCACACCAGAACAGGCACAGATGATCCGTACCGCCATCGAACAGGGTAACGGTCGCCATCTTCTGGAACCGGTTCTGGAAGCAATGAACGCTTGTGGATCTCTTGAATGGACGCGTCAGCGTGCCGAGGAAGAAGCAGACAAAGCCATCGCAGCATTACAGGTGCTCCCGGACACCCCTTGGCGAGAAGCACTCATCGGCCTCGCGCACATCGCTGTTCAACGCGATCGTTAATCCCCTCCCTTCATCCCGCGCAGTGCGCGGATGATTCCAGTAAATTCCATAAAAACACTAATTCAGCGCTATAACACCTGAAAAAAAGGGCGATGAATCTTTATATATTCTGAATATTCACACTCTTTACAGGAACTTTTTAGAGCAATAGGCCATCAGGAGTATAGTGATGCCCGACAGAAGAAGTGTTCTGAATGAAAGCGACTAACTTAAGGAGTGAGGAAAGATGGAAAGTAATTTCATTGACTGGCATCCCGCTGACATCATTGCGGGTTTGCGCAAGAAGGGAACGTCAATGGCGGCGGAGTCTCGCAGAAATGGTTTGAGTTCCTCAACGCTGGCAAACGCATTATCGCGCCCATGGCCGAAAGGAGAGATGATTATTGCGAAAGCCCTGGGAACTGACCCCTGGGTTATCTGGCCATCACGCTACCATGATCCGCAGACCCATGAGTTTATCGACAGAACGCAGTTGATGCGTAGCTACACTAAACCGAAAAAATGAGTGGTCTGGCGGTAGCCCCGCGAACGGGGCTGCCAGCTCTCAGACGATTACTCGCCTTTCACACGCTCAATATTTGCACCTAAAGCGCGCAGTTTGTCTTCAATGCGTTCGTAGCCACGATCGATGTGATAAATACGATCAACCACCGTCGTCCCTTCCGCAATACAGCCAGCCAGCACCAGGCTTGCTGATGCACGCAGATCGGTTGCCATAACCTGTGCGCCAGAAAGTTTTTCAACACCGTGACAAATAACGGTATTGCTTTCGATTTCGGCATGCGCGCCCATACGGCTAAGCTCCGGCACATGCATAAAGCGGTTTTCAAAGACCGTTTCGGTGATGAATCCGGTCCCTTCTGCCACCAGGTTCAACAGCGTGAACTGGGCCTGCATATCGGTCGGGAATGCCGGATGCGGCGCGGTACGTACGTTAACAGCCTTCGGACGTTTGCCATGCATATCCAGGCTAATCCAGTCTTCGCCGACTTCGATGTCCGCTCCAGCGTCACGCAGTTTCGCCAGCACGGCGTCGAGAGTATCTGGCTGCGCGTTACGGCAGATAATTTTGCCGCGAGAAATCGCCGCCGCCACCAGGAAAGTACCGGTTTCGATACGATCCGGTAGCACGCGATAGACACCGCCGCCTAAACGTTCCACACCTTCGATGACGATACGATCGGTGCCCTGACCGCTAATTTTCGCACCCAGCGTAATCAGGAAGTTCGCGGTATCGACGATTTCCGGTTCACGCGCTGCGTTTTCAATAATCGTGGTACCTTCCGCCAGGGTTGCAGCACACATGATGGTCACCGTTGCGCCAACGCTGACTTTATCCATCACGATATGTGCGCCTTTCAGACGACCATCGACGGAAGCTTTAACGTAACCTTCTTCCAGTTTGATGGTCGCGCCTAATTGTTCGAGGCCAGAAATGTGTAGATCAACCGGACGCGCACCGATCGTACAACCGCCAGGCAGTGAAACTTGCCCCTGACCAAAGCGCGCTACCAGCGGCCCCAGTGCCCAGATAGAAGCACGCATGGTTTTAACCAGATCGTAAGGTGCGCAGAATACATTAACGTCGCGGGCATCAATATGCACAGAACCATTACGTTCTACTTTCGCACCCAGCTGGCTTAGCAGCTTCATTGATGTATCGACGTCTTTCAGTTTTGGGACGTTCTGGATCTCTACCGGTTCTTCCGCCAGTAGAGCGGCAAAAAGGATAGGCAGAGCAGCATTTTTAGCGCCGGAAATTGTGACTTCGCCCTGGAGCTTCGTTGGCCCCTGAACACGAAATTTATCCATTTAGTTTGTTCTCAGTTAACAATTCATATCCGCTACCGGCGAATCGCCCATAGCTCAAAAGCCGTTCAGTTTGCGATCGCGCGCCCACTCCGCAGGGGTATACGCTTTGATCGACACAGCATGAATGCGGTTATCCGCAATATATTCCATCAGCGGGCCATAGACCGTCTGCTGTTTTTTAACCCGACTCATGCCGTCAAACAACTCACCCACGGCAATAACCTGAAAGTGGCTGCCATCGCCGGAAACGTGGACTTCCTGGAGGGAGAGAGCGTTCATCAACACGCTCTGAATTTCATTATTTTCCATGGGATCTTCAATCATCAGTTAATAAACCAGCGAAACATCTTAGAGCAAAGTTGCGCTGGCATAAATAAGCAAAAAGCCTCGCTGATAAATCAGACAAGGCTCGACTTGCAGGCAGGTTTGCCGGACAGGCGGTTAACGCCATATCCGGCCTGAAAAAATTTAACGAGGCAGAACATCAGCAGGCAAATTATACAATTTCGCGAGGGTATACACTTTGTCGTTTACCCCCTGAAGCGTCACGTTGTTGCCCTGCTTTTTCGCCAGATCGATAAGATGGAGCAGCAGTGCCAGTCCACCCGTATCCACGCGGGACACACGGCTAAGATCGATGCAGGTAATCCCCTTCACCGCTTCCTCACGCATTTCCCAAAGCGGTAGCAGAACGTCCTGATCCAGCTCTCCGGATAACGCCAGCGTGTCACCCGTCTGCATCCAGCTCAGTGACTCGCTCATTATTTTTTCTCTTCCAGAGTGATTTTCTGTTGAGAAATCGATTTCAGTTGCGCAGTCAGGCCGTCGATACCTTTGGTACGCAGCAGCGTTCCCCACTCGTTTTGTTTGGTGGTGATCATACTGACGCCTTCAGCAATCATGTCGTAAGCCTGCCAGTTTCCCGTCTGGGAGTTTTTACGCCACTGGAAGTCCAGACGCACCGGCGGACGGCCATTCGGGTCAATAATGGTAACGCGAATAGGCACAATGGTTTTATCGCCCAGCGGCTGTTCTGGCGCAATCTGATAGGTTTGACCGTGATACATCGCCAGCGCCTGACCGTAAGCCTGCTTCAGGTACTCACGGAAAGCGGCAAAGTAGGCTTCACGTTGAGCAGGGGTCGCACTCTTGTAATACTGGCCCAGCACCAGCGCACCGGCGTATTTCACCTGTACGTATGGCAGCAGTTCCTGATCAACAATGGTACGCAGATAATCCGGGTTGGCCCGAATTTGCGGTTGCTCATTCTTCAGGCGATCGAACGTTTTCTGCGCCGCCTCGTCCATCAGCTTATAAGGATTGGTCTGGTCTGCCTCGGTTGCCGCACTCAGAGGTGCAATCACCAGCAAAGCGACCATCATTAAACGTTTAAACATGCGTCGGTTCTCCTGAAATTATTTCGTTGTACCCACAGGTTCAGTGGTTTCATTATTACCTGGCGCAGCAGCTGGCGCATCGCCACTATTCTTATTGTCATCGCCTTTACTACCGTAAAGGAACTGACCAATGAGATCTTCCAGCACCATCGCAGACTTAGTGTCCTGAATTGTATCGCCATCCTTCAGGATAGCAGTCCCCAGTTCCGGGTCTTCAAAACCGACGTTTAATGCCAGATATTGTTCCCCCAGCAGGCCGGAAGTACGAATGCTCAGCGAACTGGTATCTGGAATGTGGTTATAACGTTGTTCAATTTCCAGCGTTACGCGCGGCAGATAGGTTTTCGGGTCCAGCGTAATATCCGCCACCCGACCCACAACAACGCCACCAATACTGACCGGAGAGCGCGCTTTCAGGCCGCCAATGTTATCGAACGTCGCATAAAGCGTGTAGGTCGGTTCAGTACGTATGGACGTCACGTTCGCCGCCTTCAGGCAAACAAACAGCGCCGCCAGCAGTGCTGCTAATAAAAAGATACCCACCCAAATTTCATTTTTTTTCGTTTGCATGAACTCAATTCCCAAACATCAATGCGGTCAGCACAAAATCCAGCCCCAGAACAGCCAGAGACGAGTGGACAACGGTGCGAGTGGTTGCCCGGCTAATCCCGGCAGACGTCGGGATGGCGTCGTAGCCGTTAAACAACGAAATCCACGTCACCGTGATGGCGAACACCACGCTCTTAATCAGACAGTTGACCAGATCCATACGCCAGTCGACGGCATTTTGCATTGCCGACCAGAAGAACCCGCTATCAATGCCTTTCCAACTGACGCCGACCAGAGATCCGCCCCAGATCCCCACGGCGACGAAAATAACCGTCAACAGTGGTAATGAAATAACCCCAGCCCAGAAACGGGGAGAAATAACCCGACGCAGCGGATCCACCGCCATCATCTCCATACTGGAGAGTTGCTCTGTAGCGCGCATCAGGCCGATTTCTGCGGTTAGCGCCGAACCAGCACGCCCGGCAAACAACAACGCGGCAACCACCGGCCCCAGTTCACGCAGTAGCGATAACGCCACCAGCATACCCAGACTGGTTTCCGCACTATAAGTGGTCAGAACCAGATAACCTTGCAGCCCCAACACCATTCCGATGAACACGCCAGAAACCACAATAATCAGCATCGACAGGACGCCGACATTATAGAGCTGGCGCACCAGCAGCGGCGCATGTTTGCGAAATTCCGGTTTGCCGACCAGCGCATTGAATAACATTAACCCGGCCCGCCCGAACGTTCTCAGGGTTTTAATCCCTTTATGTCCGAGCGACGCCAGCGCATTTAACAGCATGAGTGGCTTAACTCCCTGGTAAAAGATCAGCGTGATAATCGCCGGCAGGATAGCGGAACGGAACAGGCCCGTCAGCTATCCCGTCCAGAAACTGACGTACGCGCGGATCAGGATTCGCCTGCAACGCCTGGGCACTGCCATGAGCGACAATTTTTTTGTCCGCCAGGATCCAGGCGTGATCCGCAATACTTAACACTTCCGGCACATCGTGAGAAACCACCACACAAGTCACGCCCAGCGCGCTGTTCAGCTCAGAAATCAGCTTCACCAGTACGCCCATGGTGATGGGATCTTGCCCAACAAAAGGTTCATCAAACATGATGAGATCCGGCTCCAGCGCAATCGCACGCGCCAGCGCTGCACGCCGCGCCATCCCACCGGAAAGTTCAGAAGGCATTAGTTTAGCCGCTCCACGCAGCCCCACGGCCTCCAGCTTCATCATCACCGTACTATGCAACAATGGCGCGGGTAGTTGGGTATGTTCGCGCAGTGGATAGGCGACGTTGTCAAATACGTTCATATCAGTGAACAACGCCCCGGACTGAAATAACATGCTCATCCGTTTGCGCACTGTATACAGGCGCGAACGAGACATCGCCGGAATATTCTCACCATCGAAAAGGATCTCACCATGATCTGGTGCGATTTGCCCGCCAATCAGACGGAGTAGCGTCGTTTTACCGATGCCCGATGGCCCCATGATCGCCGTGATCTTCCCTCGCGGCACGGTCAGGGAAATATTATCGAAGATGCAGCGATTGCCACGCGTAAAACTGACATCGCGCATATCGACTAAATTCGCCACAGACTGCTCCATAATTCACCCTTCGTCTTGCGTTGATTTTCTAAGCATGGCGCTCAATTTAACCTTGAACCCAACATATTTACAGAATATTACCCGCCGTGGTTAGCGAAAGCTGGCATTTGTTTTACTTTTTAGCCGCATAAAGTCAAAATTAAGAATCCGTTACGGCTTTCTGAAAATCTTCAGCGGACCGACGAGTATACCTGAAGAAAGGACGTTAGATGCTTTTAGCTACGGCACTGTTAATTGTTGGTTTACTTTTGGTCGTTTACAGTGCCGACCGCCTGGTTTTTGCCGCGTCTATTCTTTGCCGAACCTTTGGCATCCCGCCGCTGATCATCGGCATGACGGTGGTCAGTATTGGTACATCGTTACCAGAAATCATCGTCTCGCTTGCCGCGTCTCTGCACGAACAACGCGATTTAGCCGTTGGTACAGCCCTCGGCTCAAACATTATCAATATTTTGCTGATCCTCGGTCTGGCTGCGCTGGTTCGTCCTTTTACCGTCCATTCCGATGTTCTGCGTCGTGAATTACCCTTAATGTTGTTGGTCAGCGTAGTGGCCGGTTCCGTACTCTATGACGGACAACTTAGTCGCAGCGATGGTATCTTTCTCCTCTTTCTGGCTGTGCTATGGCTGCTGTTCATTGTTAAACTTGCACGTCAGGCTGAACGTCAGGGGACTGACAGCCTGACCAGAGAGCAGCTTGCAGAGCTGCCGCGTGACGGCGGATTGCCCGTCGCGTTTTTATGGCTCGGCATTGCGCTTATCATCATGCCAGTGGCCACGCGGATGGTGGTTGATAACGCCACGGTGCTGGCGAATTACTTTGCCATCAGCGAGTTGACGATGGGTCTGACGGCAATTGCTATCGGAACCAGCCTGCCGGAACTGGCAACCGCAATAGCGGGGGTTCGCAAAGGTGAAAACGACATTGCTGTCGGAAATATCATTGGCGCAAACATTTTTAATATTGTCATCGTGTTGGGTTTACCCGCGCTGATAACGCCAGGAGAGATTGAGCCATTGGCGTACAGTCGTGACTACAGCGTGATGTTGCTGGTGAGCATTATTTTTGCGTTGCTGTGCTGGCGGCGCTCCCCGCAACCGGGCCGTGGTGTAGGGGTATTATTAACTGGCGGATTTATCGTATGGCTGGCGATGTTGTACTGGTTATCGCCAATACTCGTTGAATAACTGGAAACGCATTATGTCGCACGTAGAGTTACAACCGGGTTTTGACTTTCAGCAAGCAGGTAAAGAAGTCCTGGCGATTGAACGTGAATGCCTGGCGGAGCTTGATCAATACATCAATCAGAATTTCACGCTTGCCTGTGAAAAGATGTTCTGGTGTAAAGGGAAAGTTGTCGTCATGGGGATGGGGAAATCGGGGCACATCGGGCGCAAAATGGCCGCAACGTTTGCCAGCACCGGTACACCTTCATTTTTCGTCCATCCTGGTGAAGCCGCGCATGGTGATTTAGGCATGGTCACCCCACAGGATGTGGTGATTGCTATCTCTAACTCAGGTGAATCCAGCGAAATCACGGCCTTAATTCCAGTGCTTAAGCGTCTTCACGTACCGTTAATCTGCATCACCGGTCGCCCGGAGAGCAGCATGGCGCGCGCCGCAGATGTGCATCTGTGTGTTAAAGTAGCGAAAGAAGCCTGTCCGTTAGGGCTGGCACCGACCAGCAGCACCACCGCCACGCTGGTTATGGGCGATGCCCTCGCTGTCGCGCTGTTAAAAGCACGCGGCTTTACTGCTGAAGATTTTGCGCTCTCACACCCAGGCGGCGCACTGGGTCGTAAACTTCTGCTGCGCGTAAACGATATTATGCATACGGGCGATGAGATCCCGCATGTTAAGAAAACGGCCAGTCTGCGTGACGCGTTGCTGGAAGTTACCCGCAAAAATCTTGGTATGACTGTCATTTGCGATGACAATATGATGATTGAAGGCATCTTTACCGACGGTGATTTACGCCGTGTCTTCGATATGGGCGTGGATGTTCGTCAGTTAAGTATTGCCGATGTGATGACGCCGGGGGGAATACGTGTGCGCCCTGGCATTCTGGCCGTTGAGGCACTGAACTTAATGCAGTCCCGCCATATCACCTCCGTGATGGTTGCCGATGGCGACCATTTACTCGGAGTGTTACATATGCATGATTTACTGCGTGCAGGCGTAGTGTAAAGATTCAAGGATAAACAACAATGAGCAAAGCAGGTGCGTCGCTTGCGACCTGTTACGGCCCTGTCAGCGCCGACGTTATAGCAAAAGCAGAGAACATTCGTCTGCTGATCCTCGATGTCGATGGCGTACTGTCAGATGGCCTGATTTATATGGGCAATAATGGCGAAGAGCTGAAAGCGTTCAATGTTCGTGACGGTTATGGCATTCGTTGTGCGCTCACCTCTGATATTGAAGTCGCTATCATTACCGGGCGAAAGGCTAAACTGGTAGAAGATCGTTGTGCCACATTGGGGATCACTCACTTGTATCAGGGGCAGTCAAACAAACTGATCGCCTTTAGCGATCTGCTGGAAAAACTGGCGATTGCCCCGGAAAATGTGGCTTATGTCGGCGATGATCTCATCGACTGGCCGGTAATGGAAAAAGTGGGTTTAAGCGTCGCCGTGGCCGATGCGCATCCACTGTTGATCCCGCGCGCCGATTACGTGACGCGCATTGCTGGCGGTCGTGGCGCAGTGCGCGAAGTTTGCGACTTATTACTCCTGGCGCAGGGCAAACTGGATGAAGCCAAAGGGCAATCGATATGAGTAAAGCCAGACGTTGGGTTATCATTGTGCTATCACTGGCGGTTCTGGTGATGATCGGCATTGATATGGCCGAAAAAGACGATACCGCCCAGGTGGTCGTCAACAACAATGATCCCACCTATAAAAGCGAGCATACGGACACGCTCGTCTATAACCCAGAAGGGGCACTAAGCTATCGATTGATTGCTCAACACGTTGAATATTATTCCGATCAGGCCGTTTCGTGGTTTACGCAGCCGGTACTTACCACGTTTGATAAGGATAAAATCCCGACATGGTCCGTAAAAGCAGATAAAGCCAAGCTGACCAATGACCGGATGCTCTATTTATATGGACACGTTGAAGTCAACGCACTTGTGCCAGACTCTCAACTTCGCAGAATCACGACGGATAACGCGCAGATCAATCTGGTGACGCAGGATGTTACCTCTGAAGACCTCGTCACGTTATACGGAACAACATTTAACTCCAGCGGTCTGAAAATGCGCGGCAACTTACGCAGCAAGAACGCCGAGCTGATTGAAAAGGTTAGAACATCCTATGAAATTCAAAACAAACAAACTCAGCCTTAATCTTGTGCTTGCCAGCTCACTTCTGGCCGCCAGCATTCCGGCATTTGCCGTAACCGGAGACACTGATCAGCCGATCCACATTGAATCGGACCAGCAATCTCTTGATATGCAAGGCAACGTGGTTACCTTTACCGGTAATGTCATCGTCACCCAGGGCACCATCAAAATTAATGCCGACAAAGTGGTCGTTACCCGTCCGGGCGGCGAACAAGGTAAAGAAGTGATTGACGGCTACGGTAAACCGGCAACGTTCTACCAGATGCAGGACAACGGTAAACCCGTTGAAGGTCACGCTTCCCAGATGCACTACGAACTGGCAAAAGATTTTGTCGTTCTGACGGGTAATGCTTATCTGCAGCAGGTCGATAGCAACATTAAGGGCGATAAGATCACTTACCTGGTAAAAGAGCAGAAAATGCAGGCTTTCAGCGACAAAGGCAAGCGCGTAACCACCGTTCTGGTGCCGTCGCAGCTGCAGGACAAAAACAACAAAGGCCAGACCCCGGCACAGAAGAAGGGTAATTAATTCGTTATGGCAACATTAACTGCAAAGAACCTTGCAAAAGCCTATAAAGGCCGTCGCGTGGTAGAAGACGTCAGCCTGACCGTCAACTCCGGGGAAATTGTCGGTCTGCTGGGGCCAAACGGTGCCGGTAAGACCACCACTTTCTACATGGTTGTAGGCATTGTGCCGCGCGATGCGGGCAACATCATTATTGATGATGACGATATCAGTCTGCTGCCTCTGCATGCACGCGCGCGCCGCGGTATCGGCTATCTGCCACAGGAAGCCTCCATTTTCCGTCGCCTCAGCGTTTACGATAACCTGATGGCGGTACTGCAAATTCGTGACGACTTGTCTGCTGAACAACGTGAAGACCGCGCGAACGAGCTGATGGAAGAGTTTCACATTGAGCACCTGCGTGACAGCATGGGGCAGTCACTCTCCGGGGGTGAACGTCGCCGTGTAGAAATTGCCCGCGCACTGGCTGCGAATCCGAAATTTATTCTGCTCGACGAACCGTTTGCCGGGGTTGACCCGATCTCGGTTATCGACATTAAACGCATCATTGAGCACCTGCGCGACAGCGGCCTGGGCGTGCTGATCACTGACCACAACGTGCGTGAAACACTGGCGGTTTGTGAACGCGCTTATATCGTCAGTCAGGGGCATTTGATCGCCCACGGCACGCCTACAGAAATCTTACAAGACGAACACGTTAAGCGTGTATACCTTGGGGAAGACTTCAGACTCTGATAGGGTAGAAGTTTGCGACGTTTTAGCAGGAGAGTACGATTCTGAACATGAAGCAAGGTTTGCAACTCAGGCTTAGCCAACAACTGGCGATGACGCCACAGCTCCAACAGGCAATTCGTCTGTTGCAGTTGTCGACGCTGGAACTTCAGCAGGAGCTACAGCAGGCGCTGGAGAGTAATCCGCTGCTTGAGCAAATCGACACTCATGAAGAAATCGACACCCGCGAAACGCAAGACAGTGAAACGCTGGACACCGCCGACGCGCTCGAACAAAAAGAGATGCCGGAAGAGCTGCCGCTCGATGCCAGTTGGGACACCATTTACACCGCTGGTACACCATCCGGCACCAGCGGTGACTACATTGACGATGAGCTGCCGGTCTATCAGGGCGAAACGACGCAGACCTTGCAGGATTACCTGATGTGGCAGGTCGAGCTGACACCGTTTTCCGACACTGACCGCGCTATTGCTACCTCTATCGTCGATGCCGTTGATGACATCGGTTATCTGACTGTCCCGCTGGAAGATATTCTCGAAAGTATGGGCGATGAAGAGATCGACATCGACGAGGTTGAAGCCGTCCTTAAGCGGATCCAACGGTTTGATCCGGTCGGTGTAGCGGCAAAAGATCTGCGTGACTGCCTGCTAATCCAACTCTCCCAATTCGATAAAACCACGCCGTGGCTGGAAGAGGCCAGACTGATCATTAGCGATCATCTCGATCTGTTAGCCAATCACGACTTCCGCACTTTAATGCGCGTCACGCGTCTGAAAGAAGATGTGCTGAAAGAAGCCGTCAATCTGATCCAGTCGCTCGATCCGCGCCCCGGGCAGTCGATCCAGACTGGCGAACCTGAGTATGTCATTCCAGATGTGCTGGTGCGTAAGCATAACGGTCACTGGACGGTAGAACTCAACAGTGACAGCATTCCGCGTCTGCAAATCAACCAGCACTACGCCTCGATGTGCAATAACGCGCGCAACGATGGTGACAGCCAGTTTATCCGCAGCAATCTGCAGGATGCCAAATGGTTGATCAAGAGTCTGGAAAGCCGTAACGATACGCTACTGCGCGTGAGTCGCTGTATCGTTGAACAGCAGCAAGCCTTCTTTGAGCAAGGTGAAGAATATATGAAACCGATGGTACTGGCCGATATCGCCCAGGCTGTCGAAATGCATGAATCGACGATATCTCGCGTGACCACGCAAAAATACCTGCATAGTCCACGAGGCATTTTTGAACTGAAGTATTTCTTTTCCAGTCACATCAATACCGAGGGCGGCGGCGAAGCTTCCTCCACGGCGATTCGTGCGCTGGTGAAGAAATTAATCGCGGCGGAAAACCCAGCGAAACCGTTGAGCGACAGCAAGTTAACCTCTTTGCTGTCGGAACAAGGTATCATGGTGGCACGCCGCACTGTTGCGAAGTACCGAGAGTCTTTATCCATTCCGCCGTCAAACCAGCGTAAACAGCTCGTTTGACCCAACCGATAAGGAAGACACTATGCAGCTCAACATTACCGGAAATAACGTCGAGATCACCGAGGCACTGCGCGAATTTGTTACAGCCAAATTTGCCAAACTTGAGCAATATTTTGACCGAATCAACCAGGTCTATGTTGTTCTGAAAGTGGAGAAAGTCACCCACACCTCAGATGCAACACTGCATGTAAACGGTGGTGAAATTCATGCCAGCGCGGAAGGTCAGGACATGTACGCTGCCATTGATGGCTTAATTGATAAGCTGGCACGCCAGTTGACCAAACATAAAGATAAACTGAAACAACACTAATTGTCCGGGCAATTAGCATGTGCATGGCGGCCTGTTGTGCGGCACAACGGGCCATTTGTACGGTTAATGCTCCGAGCCTGTTCCACTGTTTGAGTGGGCAGGTTCTTAGGTGAAATTATGACAAATAATGATACAACTCTACAGCTTAGCAGTGTTCTTAACAGGGAATGTACGCGAAGCCGCGTCCACTGTCAGAGCAAAAAACGCGCCCTGGAAATCATCAGCGAGCTGGCGGCGAAACAACTTAGCCTGCCGCCTCAGGTGGTTTTTGAAGCTATCCTGACGCGGGAAAAAATGGGCAGTACCGGTATCGGCAATGGTATTGCCATTCCGCATGGCAAACTGGAAGAAGATACTCTGCGCGCCGTTGGCGTTTTCGTTCAGCTCGAAACGCCTATAGCTTTCGATGCCATCGACAACCAACCGGTGGACTTACTTTTTGCCCTGCTGGTGTCGGCAGACCAAACTAAAACGCACCTGCATACTCTGTCGCTGGTGGCGAAACGTCTGGCGGACAAAACCATCTGCCGCCGTTTACGCGCAGCCCAGAGCGATGAAGAGCTGTATCAAATCATTACGGATACCGAAGGTACTCCGGATGAAGCGTAGTTATTCGGTAATGTCTCTTTTAGACGTTGTGAGGAGAAACAGTACATGGTACTGATGATCGTCAGCGGACGTTCAGGTTCAGGTAAATCTGTCGCCCTGCGTGCGCTGGAAGATATGGGTTTTTACTG
The DNA here is from genome assembly GCF_002950395.1 of Shigella sonnei. Taxonomy (NCBI): domain Bacteria; kingdom Pseudomonadati; phylum Pseudomonadota; class Gammaproteobacteria; order Enterobacterales; family Enterobacteriaceae; genus Shigella; species Shigella sonnei. The sequence continues at coordinate 4,368,458 of NZ_CP026802.1, read as the reverse complement.
CGTGGATAACCTTCCCGTAGTGTTGTTACCCGATCTGGCTCGAACCCTGGCCGATCGCGAGATTTCTGCCGCCGTCAGCATTGATGTTCGTAATATGCCGGAGTCACCAGAAATATTCGAACAGGCGATGAGTAACCTGCCTGACGCTTTCTCACCGCAACTCCTGTTCCTGGATGCCGACCGTAATACCTTAATTCGTCGTTACAGTGACACGCGCCGACTGCATCCGCTTTCCAGCAAAAACCTGTCGCTGGAAAGTGCTATCGACAAAGAAAGCGATTTGCTGGAGCCTCTGCGTTCGCGAGCGGATCTGATTGTCGATACCTCAGAAATGTCCGTTCACGAGCTGGCTGAAATGCTGCGTACCCGTCTGCTGGGTAAACGTGAACGCGAACTGACCATGGTCTTTGAGTCTTTCGGCTTCAAACACGGTATCCCTATCGATGCAGATTACGTCTTTGACGTGCGCTTCTTGCCGAACCCGCACTGGGATCCGAAACTGCGTCCAATGACAGGTCTTGATAAACCTGTCGCCGCGTTCCTCGACCGCCACACAGAAGTACACAATTTTATCTACCAGACGCGAAGCTATCTTGAGCTATGGTTACCTATGCTGGAAACCAACAACCGTAGCTACTTGACGGTCGCCATTGGTTGTACCGGCGGGAAGCACCGTTCGGTGTATATTGCAGAGCAACTGGCAGACTACTTCCGCTCGCGCGGTAAAAACGTCCAGTCACGCCATCGTACGCTGGAAAAACGTAAACCATGACCGTCAAGCAAACTGTTGAAATCACAAACAAGCTGGGCATGCATGCCCGGCCTGCAATGAAGCTGTTTGAATTAATGCAGGGTTTTGACGCTGAAGTGCTGTTACGTAATGACGAAGGCACCGAGGCCGAAGCCAACAGCGTTATTGCGCTGCTGATGTTGGATTCTGCCAAAGGACGGCAGATTGAAGTTGAAGCGACCGGCCCACAGGAAGAGGAAGCACTGGCCGCCGTTATCGCCCTCTTTAACTCTGGTTTTGATGAAGATTAATCTTCATCACTTTGACATACAACTCCCTTCAAACTCCCCCCGACAATAAGAAAATCACGTACTGAAATCGTTCTCAATCAACGTCATTTGTACATTTTGTGCGCTTTTCACTTTCAGAAGAACCTTAAGAAAACCTTAAGAGGCATTGTTTAGGTTTTGTTTAAGTTAATCGACCATACTGGAGATCGTCAGAAAATATTTCCAGGAGATGGCATGATTCGCTTATCTGAACAAAGTCCCCTGGGCACCGGAAGACATCGGAAATGTTATGCGCATCCGGAAGATGCCCAACGCTGTATCAAGATTGTCTACCATCGTGGCGATGGTGGCGATAAAGAGATCCGCCGTGAGTTAAAGTACTACGCGCATCTTGGTCGCCGGTTAAAAGACTGGAGTGGAATACCGCGCTATCACGGTACCGTTGAGACGGATTGCGGAACCGGTTATGTCTACGATGTGATTGCAGATTTTGACGGCAAACTCTCCATTACGCTGACCGAATTTGCTGAACAATGCCGTTACGAAGAAGACATTGCACAACTGCGCCAGCTACTGAAACAGCTGAAGCGTTATTTGCAGGATAACCGTATCGTGACGATGTCGCTGAAGCCGCAGAATATCCTCTGTCACCGCATCAGTGAGTCAGAGGTTATCCCGGTCGTCTGCGACAACATTGGTGAAAGCACATTGATTCCACTGGCGACCTGGTCGAAGTGGTGTTGTCTGCGTAAGCAAGAGCGGTTATGGAAACGATTTATCGCCCAACCGGCGCTGGCTATTGCCCTGCAGAAAGATCTGCAACCTCGTGAGAGCAAAACGCTGGCCCTCACTTCGCGCGAAGCTTAATCCAGCTGGTGTTGTTGCATAAACGGCTCACCGCCTAACTGATACATCTGCCGTAAAATCCACGCCTGACGGCTACGCACGTAGCCCGATGGCGAGGAGACTTTGAAACGAAGTGGATTAGGTAATACAGCTGCCAGTAATGCAGCTTCCGACCGGGTAAGTTTGCTCGCGGGTTTGTGGAAATAACGTTGTGCCGCAGCTTCGACGCCAAACACACCGTCGCCAAATTCGGCGATATTCAGGTAAACCGTCAGGATACGCTTTTTGCTCCAGACTGTTTCTATCCCCAGCGTTAATCCAGCTTCCAGCCCTTTTCGTACCCAGCTACGCCCATCCCATAAAAAGAGATTTTTGGCCGTCTGCTGAGAAATCGTTGAAGCACCGCGAATACGGTTTTCATTGCGCTCGTTGTGCGCCAGGGCTTTCTCAATGGAAGCGACATCAAAGCCCCAGTGCTCAGGAAATTTCTGATCTTCTGCGGCAATCACCGCCAGTCCCATCCACGGCGAGATTTGATCCATACTGACCCAGTCAGAATGTGCCACGTAACGAAAATTGCCATGCAGCCAGGCGCTGACCTGTCGCTCGACCATTACCGCTGAGAAGGGAACAGGCGCAACACTAAACAACGCGATGCCCCCGCCCCAGAAAACGGCGAGGACAACCATTAACAGCAAAAGAAAACGGCGAACGAAACTAAACACCGTTAAGCGGCTTTTACTCATTCAGCCAGAACCAGCACGCGGGAAACCAGCTTATCAATGCCGCTCGCCGCTTCTGCAATGTTCTGCGCCAGCATATATGCTGGGGTGGTGACAATCTTATTGTCTTCATCAACCACGATATCATCGACAGGACAGGGCACATGCTCCGCGCCCATCTCTTCCAGCACTTCTGCGGTATCGATATCAGTACCGATGGTCAAACGCAGCGGGAAATCGAAAATTTTCGGCAGCATCGCCGGGGCAATACACATAAAACCAAGCGGTTTTCCGGCCTGATGCATCGCTTGTGCCAGCGCCTTTAATTCACGGTCAACGGTGCATTCGCTACCAAGAGTGGCAAAATTGCTTAAATTCTTCGCCGCGCCAAACCCCCCCGGCACAATCAACGCATCCAGTTCAGCGGCATCGGCCTGGGCCAGAGGACGGATTTCACCGCGCGTTATTCGTGCCGCTTCAATCAGCACGTTGCGCGTTTCCGTCATCGCTTCGCCAGTTAAATGGTTGATAACATCAACCTGCTGCTTATCCGGTGCAAAGCAGACCGCCTGCGCACCGCTGCGTGAAATAGCTAACAACGTCAACACCGCTTCATGAATTTCAGAACCGTCATAGACGCCGCATCCGCTCAGAATTACGCCAATTTTCTTCATTGTGATCATCCTTTCGCAATTGACTGAAACACATTAATTTTTTTAATAAAAATGGTACGCATCACACATTTAACTGATTCATGTAACAAATCATTTAAGTTTTGCTATCTTAACTGCGTGCGGCCTGAAAAACAGTGCTGTGCCCTTGTAACTCATCATAATAATTTACGGCGCAGCCAAGATTTCCCTGGTGTTGGCGCAGTATTCGCGCACCCCGGTCTAGCCGGGGTCATTTTTTAGTGGCTTTTGCCACCCACGCTTTCAGCACTTCTACGTCGTGACGCCACTCTTCTTTCATCTCTTCAATCCATTCACCGACGTTATCTTCCCAGGCAGGAAGGTCAGGAGACTGAATTTGCTGACCCAGCTGTTGCAGATGGCGTAACCCCACTGACCCCGCCGCACCTTTAATTTTATGTCCTTCCTCAACAATGCCTTTTTTATCCTGCGCCGTCAGATTCGACTCCAGCACGCTGACATAGCCCGGCATCATCTTCTCAAACACCGCTAACCCGTCGGTGATCAGCTTCGGTCCTACAAGTTCGAGATACTGTTCCAGCATGGGAATATCGAGCAATGCTTCTGATTTACTGTTCTCTTCTGTCGTCACCGTACTCTCCTCATCATCCTGGGTATCCCAGAATTTCTTGATCATCGCGGTTAGCGCCGGAACAGAAAGCGGCTTACTCAGCACATCATCCATTCCAGCATTGAGGTACTCTTGTTTGTCTTTCAGCACGTTAGCGGTTAAGGCCACCAGCGGCGGTAAATCCTCTCGCGGATAACGCTTCGTCAGTTCACGAGAGATATCCAGCCCGGTCATATCTGGCAACTGAATATCCAGTAACACCAGGTCGTATTCGCCCGGTTTAAACATCTCTAGCGCCGCCTTGCCGGTCATGGCGACATCAACGCTGTTACCTAATTTTTCCAGCACAGAACGCGCAACAATCACGTTCAGTTCAATGTCTTCCACCAGCAGCACATTCAGCGCCGGTAAAGGCATATCGTCTTCATCAAACGCATCATCGACCTCTTCTGCTACCGACGGTGCGTGGATCGTCAACGTAAAGGTTGAACCTTTGCCCTGTTCGCTGGTAACCGTAATATCGCCGCCCATATTTTTCGCCAGACGACGAGAAACGGCCAGACCAATACCGGTGCCGGTGGCAGGTTTACCGCCATGACTGTCTTTCACCTGGTAATACATGGCGAAAATTTTATCCAGCTCATCCTGCGGAATGCCGATACCAGAGTCTTCCACTTCAAAATGCAGCATATCGCCTTCATCGTAGCGCACGCGCACGGTAACCTGGCCTTGCTGGGTGAATTTGACGGCGTTACTGATGAGGTTCCACAGGATCTGCCGTAAACGCGTCCCGTCGGTAATGACCTGATGCGGTAATGGCAGCGTCGGCTCCAGGTTAAAGCGCAATCCTTTTTGTTGCGCCTGCAATGCGGAGAGATTTTCCAGATCGGCAAGGAAGCTGGTGAAATCAACCGGTTGATTATCAAGCTGGACCTTGCGCCGTTCCATCTTATCCATGTCGATAATATCGTTAAAGATATTCCCCAGCGTGACGGCCGAAACATGGATGGTCTTGAGATATTTTTCCTGCTCGGCGGTGAGTTCGGTATCCAGCAGAATGCGGCTCAGACCGACGATACCGTTCAGCGGTGTACGCAATTCGTGACTGATGGTGGAGATAAACGTCGTTTTGTCGCGGCTGGCCCGTTCAAGCGCATCCTGATACCGCTTACGCTCGGTAATGTCTCGACCAAAGCCCATCAAACCGTGACGTTTACCCACGCGGTCGTAGTACGGCACTTTACGGATTTCAAAGCAGGCTTTGCGCCCGTCCGGGTAATCCAGCCACTGTTCATAGGTCAGTGACACATTATGACGGAACACTTTTTCATCGGTTTCAATGACTTTTGCGGCGGCTTCCGGTGAGTAAACATCAGCAGGTTTCAGGTGAACCAGTTGTTTTTCGCTTTTTCCGGTCAGCAGCTCCATCGCGCGGTTACAGCCGGAAAACTCTTTATCTTCGTTACGATAAAAAACCAGGTCGGGTGAAGCATCAAGGAAGGAACGTAAGAATGAGGATTGCTGCTCGAGCTGAATTTGTGTCTCTTCGCGCTCTTTGATTTCAATTTTCAGTTGGCCGAAGGTTTCCTGCAGTTCTGCTTCCGCTTTTTCACGAACGGCGATTTCCTGATTTAGCTGGGCAATATTATCTTTTAACTGAACGTTGAGGCTCAAATCGCGCTCGCGCATCTCCTCCAGTTTTTGCACCAGCCGTGACAGACGTTGTCGTGACTCCTCCAGTTGCTCGACGACCACCGATAGAAAGTAGACCGCCCACGGCGTAATCAACAAACCAAAGAAGATAGAACGAATAACATCAATGCTTTCGACCTGACCATGCAGCACCATGGTTACCGCCATTTGTACCACAATGGCAAGAACGACGAGGGCCAGCGCCAGCAACATTGAGAAGCGCACCAGACCTAACTTCATCATCAGGTCAACATAATACTGCGCCAGCAGACGAATTTGCTTCATTAGGGAATTCCTTCACGACAACCTGCCCCAATAATACCCAATTCTGACAGTTACGTTATAAATTGTGTGAGAAATGCGGAATTCCCCTCAACGACCTACTCCGTTGGAGGTAGCCACGGACGTCCCAGCGCCGATCCCTGTACGCCATGTTCATTCAGATAGCGATCCAGCTCGACCATTCCCGTCCATCGATTTTCGCACCACAGAGGAGCAAGCAGCGTCGGGCGACGGGCGCTGGCGGAAATGCGGTGGTAGATCACTTCCGGTGGCGTATGGCGAATCATTTCTCCGGCAGTGAGCGTGTAATCCTCCAGTTCAATACCGTTCAAACGCCCCGCTTCCCAGGCTTTCGCCATAATGCTGCCTTTCACAATATGCAACGGATGTAGCTTTATACCGTCAACACCGGTTTCCACTACCCGCTCCAGCGTTTGCAGACATTCAGCCAGCCCTTCGCCTGGCAGACCGACAATTAAATGCGAGCACACCTTCAGCCCGCGCTGGCGTGCCAGCTGCGTCGTGCGCTGATAACAGGCGAAATCATGACCGCGATTAATGCGATGTAGCGTTTTGTCGTGCACGGTTTGCAGCCCCAGCTCCAGCCACACTTCGTAGCCCTGGTCTTTATATTCGCAAAGCAGATCCAGCACCGCATCCGGCACGCAGTCCGGGCGCGTGCCGACACACAAACCGACAATATTGGCCTGGCTCACCGCCTGTTGATACATCGAACGCAGCACCTGAACTTCGGCAAAGGTGCTGGTATACGCCTGGAAATAGGCGAGGTAACGTTTCGCGCGATTAATTAAATTCGCCTGATGCGCCAGCTGTTCGGCAATGGAACGATGCTGCTGCGCTTCGTCGGCAAACGAGGCAACATTACAGAAGGTGCAGCCGCCGCGCCCGATGGTGCCGTCGCGATTCGGGCAACTGAAACCGCCGTGCAGCGTCAGCTTATGCACCTTTTGCCCATAACGACGGGTGAGATCACCACCAAACATATTGACTAATTTCTGTAACTGCATAATCTGATAGACCGCGCCTTGAAAAGAGGCCAAAGCCTGCCATTTTTAGCTCAATTCGGCGATGACCTGGATCAATCGTCCCGGCCCGCTTTTATCAACTGCATAATCAATCAAAATTACCGAAATTTCATGCATAATCACATAAATCACTTTTGCTTATCTTGTGTCAGATTTTTTTATCTCCTTATGGATTTTAGGCAAAAACAGTAGCATGAAACGTCATTACCAATTAATGCAGTATAAAATGCTGGTTTTCTCGTCAATTCAAGGCAGGATAAGGGTTAACACGCCTTTATGACAGTCAGGAATTGACTGTTTCTCTAACGACTTCCCTTTTAGCCTTAAAGATAAAATCTATTTTAATTTCAGCCATTTAATAAAGAATTTTGCGCTAAAGCACATTTCTGTACCAATAAGCTTGCCATTTGACCTGTATCAGCTTTCCCGATAAGTTGGAAATCCGCTGGAAGCTTTCTGGATGAGCAGCCTGCTCATCATATTTATGCAGTAATTGAGATCCCCTCTTCACCGTATTAACCGATGCGAAAAGGACAACAAGGGGGCGAATGCGAGGCGCGCGTATGACACGCAACCCCCGTCGCCACGCTCTTTCTGTACCCGTGCGCAGCGGTTCGGTAGTGGGGTTCCCGCAGAGCCTGGGGGAGGTTCACGATATGTTGTACGATAAATCCCTTGAGAGGGATAACTGTGGTTTCGGCCTGATCGCCCACATAGAAGGCGAACCTAGCCACAAGGTAGTGCGTACTGCAATACACGCACTGGCCCGCATGCAGCACCGTGGCGCGATTCTCGCCGATGGTAAAACCGGTGACGGTTGCGGCTTGCTGTTACAAAAACCGGATCGCTTTTTTCGCATCGTTGCGCAGGAGCGCGGCTGGCGTTTAGCGAAAAACTACGCCGTCGGGATGCTATTCCTGAATAAAGATCCTGAACTCGCCGCTGCCGCACGCCGCATCGTTGAAGAAGAACTGCAACGCGAAACCTTGTCGATTGTGGGCTGGCGTGATGTCCCCACTAACGAAGGCGTACTGGGTGAAATCGCCCTCTCCTCTCTGCCCCGCATTGAGCAAATTTTTGTGAACGCCCCGGCAGGCTGGCGTCCGCGCGATATGGAGCGCCGTCTGTTTATCGCCCGCCGCCGCATTGAAAAGCGTCTCGAAGCCGACAAAGACTTCTACGTCTGTAGCCTATCGAATCTGGTGAACATCTATAAAGGTCTGTGTATGCCGGCGGATCTGCCGCGCTTTTATCTGGATCTTGCGGACCTGCGTCTGGAATCGGCCATTTGCCTGTTCCACCAGCGCTTCTCCACTAACACCGTACCGCGCTGGCCGCTGGCGCAACCGTTCCGCTATCTGGCGCATAACGGTGAAATCAACACCATCACTGGTAACCGCCAATGGGCGCGTGCGCGTACCTATAAATTCCAGACGCCGCTTATCCCTGATCTGCACGACGCCGCACCGTTCGTCAACGAAACCGGCTCTGACTCCAGTTCGATGGATAACATGCTGGAACTCCTGCTGGCAGGCGGGATGGATATCATCCGCGCCATGCGTCTGTTAGTGCCACCCGCCTGGCAGAACAACCCGGATATGGACCCGGAACTGCGTGCCTTCTTTGACTTTAACTCCATGCATATGGAGCCGTGGGATGGCCCGGCGGGCATCGTGATGTCCGACGGTCGTTTTGCCGCCTGTAACCTCGACCGTAACGGTCTGCGTCCGGCGCGCTACGTCATCACCAAAGATAAGCTCATCACCTGCGCCTCTGAAGTCGGTATCTGGGATTACCAGCCTGACGAAGTGGTCGAAAAAGGCCGCGTCGGGCCAGGCGAACTGATGGTTATCGACACCCGCAGTGGGCATATTCTGCACTCGGCAGAAACCGATGACGATCTGAAAAGCCGCCATCCATATAAAGAGTGGATGGAGAAAAACGTCCGCCGACTGGTACCGTTTGAAGATCTGCCCGATGAAGAAGTGGGTAGCCGCGAACTGGACGACGACACGCTTGCCAGCTACCAGAAACAGTTTAACTACAGCGCGGAAGAGCTGGACTCCGTAATTCGCGTACTGGGCGAAAACGGTCAGGAAGCGGTCGGTTCGATGGGCGATGATACCCCATTCGCCGTGCTCTCCAGTCAGCCGCGCATTATTTACGACTACTTCCGCCAGCAGTTTGCCCAGGTGACTAACCCGCCAATCGACCCGCTGCGTGAAGCGCATGTTATGTCGCTCGCCACCAGTATCGGTCGTGAAATGAACGTCTTTTGCGAAGCAGAGGGCCAGGCGCACCGTTTAAGCTTTAAATCGCCGATTCTGCTCTACTCCGATTTCAAACAGCTCACGACGATGAAAGAGGAGCACTACCGCGCAGATACGCTGGATATCACCTTTGACGTCACTAAAACCACGCTCGAAGCGACAGTCAAAGAGCTGTGCGACAAAGCCGAAAAAATGGTACGTAGCGGCACCGTGCTGCTGGTGCTCTCCGACCGGAATATCGCTAAAGATCGCCTGCCGGTTCCAGCCCCGATGGCGGTTGGCGCGATCCAGACCCGTCTGGTCGATCAAAGCCTGCGTTGCGATGCCAACATCATCGTCGAAACCGCCAGCGCCCGCGATCCGCACCACTTCGCCGTGTTGCTGGGCTTCGGCGCGACGGCTATTTATCCATACCTTGCCTATGAAACGCTGGGCCGCCTGGTAGACACCCATGCGATTGCCAAAGATTATCGTACCGTGATGCTCAACTACCGTAACGGCATCAACAAAGGCTTGTACAAAATCATGTCCAAAATGGGCATCTCCACCATCGCCTCTTACCGCTGCTCGAAACTGTTTGAAGCGGTCGGTCTACACGATGATGTAGTGGGCCTGTGCTTCCAGGGGGCGGTCAGCCGCATTGGTGGGGCAAGCTTTGAAGACTTCCAGCAGGATCTGCTGAATCTGTCGAAACGTGCCTGGCTGGCGCGTAAGCCCATCAGCCAGGGCGGCCTGCTGAAATACGTCCACGGCGGCGAATACCACGCCTACAACCCGGACGTGGTGCGCACGCTGCAACAAGCGGTACAAAGCGGCGAGTACAGCGACTATCAGGAATACGCGAAGCTGGTTAATGAGCGTCCGGCAACCACGCTGCGCGATCTGCTGGCAATTACGCCGGGTGAAAACGCGGTCAACATTGCTGATGTTGAACCGGCAAGCGAACTGTTTAAACGCTTCGATACCGCTGCGATGTCTATCGGCGCGTTAAGCCCGGAAGCCCACGAGGCGCTGGCGGAAGCGATGAACAGCATCGGCGGTAACTCAAACTCCGGTGAAGGCGGTGAAGATCCGGCGCGCTACGGCACCAACAAAGTGTCGCGCATCAAGCAGGTGGCTTCCGGTCGCTTTGGGGTTACTCCGGCGTATCTGGTCAATGCCGACGTCATTCAGATTAAAGTCGCCCAGGGCGCGAAGCCGGGCGAAGGCGGTCAGTTGCCGGGTGATAAAGTCACTCCTTACATCGCCAAACTGCGCTATTCGGTGCCCGGAGTGACGCTGATCTCCCCGCCGCCGCACCACGATATCTACTCTATCGAGGACTTAGCGCAGCTCATTTTCGACCTCAAGCAGGTTAACCCGAAAGCGATGATCTCCGTGAAGCTGGTTTCCGAACCGGGCGTAGGCACCATCGCGACTGGCGTGGCAAAAGCTTATGCCGATTTAATCACCATCGCAGGCTATGACGGTGGCACCGGCGCAAGCCCGCTGTCGTCAGTGAAATACGCAGGTTGCCCGTGGGAGCTGGGGCTTGTTGAAACCCAGCAGGCGCTGGTTGCCAATGGTCTGCGTCATAAGATCCGTTTGCAGGTCGATGGCGGCCTGAAAACCGGTGTTGATATCATCAAAGCGGCGATTCTCGGCGCAGAAAGCTTCGGCTTCGGCACTGGCCCAATGGTCGCGCTCGGCTGTAAATATCTGCGTATTTGCCACCTGAACAACTGCGCAACGGGTGTGGCAACTCAGGATGACAAACTGCGTAAGAATCACTATCACGGCCTGCCGTTCAAGGTGACGAATTACTTTGAGTTTATCGCCCGTGAAACCCGCGAGCTGATGGCACAGCTGGGGGTAACGCGGCTGGTGGATCTGATTGGTCGCACCGACCTGCTGAAAGAGCTGGACGGTTTCACCGCCAAACAGCAGAAACTGGCGCTGTCGAAGCTGCTGGAGACCGCCGAACCGCATCCAGGTAAGGCACTCTACTGCACCGAAAACAACCCGCCGTTTGATAACGGCCTGCTGAACGCGCAGTTGCTGCAACAGGCGAAACCGTTTGTCGATGAACGCCAGAGCAAAACCTTCTGGTTCGATATCCGCAATACCGATCGCTCCGTGGGCGCGTCGCTTTCAGGCTATATCGCCCAGACGCACGGCGATCAGGGGCTGGCAGCCGATCCTATCAAAGCGTACTTCAACGGCACCGCAGGCCAGAGTTTCGGTGTATGGAACGCGGGCGGCGTGGAACTGTACCTGACCGGGGATGCCAACGACTATGTCGGTAAAGGCATGGCGGGCGGCTTAATCGCCATTCGTCCTCCGGTTGGTTCCGCCTTCCGCAGCCATGAAGCAAGTATTATCGGCAACACCTGCCTGTATGGCGCGACCGGTGGTCGTCTGTATGCCGCAGGCCGCGCGGGTGAACGTTTCGGCGTGCGGAACTCCGGTGCTATCACCGTGGTAGAAGGCATTGGCGACAACGGCTGTGAATATATGACGGGCGGTATTGTCTGTATTCTGGGTAAAACCGGCGTTAACTTCGGTGCGGGCATGACCGGCGGCTTCGCTTACGTTCTCGATGAAAGCGGTGATTTCCGCAAACGCGTTAACCCGGAACTGGTCGAGGTCTTAAGCGTTGACGATCTGGCGATCCATGAAGAGCATCTGCGCGGTCTTATCACCGAGCATGTTCAGCATACTGGCTCTCAGCGCGGTGAAGAGATTCTGGCGAACTGGTCAACCTTCGCCACTAAATTTGCGCTGGTTAAACCGAAGTCCAGTGATGTAAAAGCACTGCTGGGTCATCGTAGTCGTAGCGCAGCAGAGTTGCGCGTGCAGGCGCAGTAAGGGGTAGCAACAATGAGTCAGAATGTTTATCAATTTATCGACCTGCAGCGCGTTGATCCGCCAAAGAAACCGCTGAAGATCCGCAAAATTGAGTTTGTTGAAATTTACGAGCCGTTTTCCGAAGGCCAGGCCAAAGCGCAGGCTGACCGCTGCCTGTCGTGCGGCAACCCATACTGCGAGTGGAAATGTCCGGTACACAACTACATCCCGAACTGGCTGAAGCTCGCCAACGAGGGGCGTATTTTTGAAGCGGCGGAACTGTCGCACCAGACCAACACCCTGCCGGAAGTTTGCGGACGAGTCTGCCCGCAAGACCGTCTGTGCGAAGGTTCCTGCACTCTGAACGATGAGTTTGGCGCGGTGACCATCGGCAACATTGAGCGTTATATCAATGATAAAGCGTTCGAAATGGGCTGGCGTCCGGATATGTCCGGCGTGAAGCAAACCGGTAAAAAAGTGGCGATTATCGGCGCAGGCCCGGCAGGTCTGGCGTGTGCGGATGTCCTGACGCGTAACGGCGTAAAAGCCGTTGTCTTCGACCGTCATCCAGAAATTGGCGGGCTGCTGACCTTCGGTATTCCGGCCTTCAAGCTGGAAAAAGAGGTAATGACGCGTCGCCGTGAAATCTTCACCGGCATGGGTATTGAATTCAAACTCAATACCGAAGTGGGCCGCGACGTGCAGCTGGACGATCTGCTGAGTGATTACGATGCCGTCTTCCTTGGCGTCGGGACTTATCAGTCAATGCGCGGCGGGCTGGAAAACGAAGACGCCGATGGCGTGTACGCAGCGCTGCCGTTCCTTATCGCCAACACCAAACAGTTAATGGGCTTTGGTGAAACCCGCGACGAACCGTTCGTCAGCATGGAAGGCAAACGCGTGGTGGTCCTTGGCGGTGGCGACACTGCGATGGACTGCGTGCGTACGTCCGTGCGCCAGGGAGCGAAGCACGTTACCTGTGCCTATCGTCGTGATGAAGAGAACATGCCGGGTTCCCGCCGCGAAGTGAAAAAACGCGCGGGAAGAAGGCGTAGAGTTCAAATTCAACGTCCAGCCACTGGGGATTGAAGTGAACGGTAACGGCAAAGTCAGCGGCGTAAAAATGGTACGTACCGAAATGGGCGAACCGGATGCCAAAGGCCGTCGCCGCGCGGAGATCGTTGCAGGTTCCGAACATATCGTTCCGGCAGATGCAGTGATCATGGCGTTTGGTTTCCGTCCACACAACATGGAATGGCTGGCAAAACACAGCGTCGAGCTGGATTCACAAGGCCGCATCATCGCCCCGGAAGGCAGCGACAACGCCTTCCAGACCAGCAACCCGAAAATCTTTGCTGGCGGCGATATCGTCCGTGGTTCCGATCTGGTGGTAACCGCTATTGCCGAAGGTCGTAAGGCGGCAGACGGTATTATGAACTGGCTGGAAGTTTAAGCTCTGTCCCAGCGCCGCCTCCTCAGAAAAGAGTCGGCGCTGAAATTCTCCTTTCTTTCTGGAAAGCGCCTCGCATAATCTGAAGAAAACCAATGTAATACGCTCATCTGGATTGTTACCGGTAGATGCCCGGCGTATAGCTGATTCCATTATTCAACGCAGCGCCATATAAAGGGACAGATAATGGAATCGCTCTCAGAGAGAACCTCAACAGGCTACCAGCAAATCCACGACGGTATTATTCACCTGGTCGATAGCGCCCGGACGGAAACGGTACGTAGCGTTAACGCGCTGATGACCGCGACATACTGGGAAATTGGCCGACGAATTGTCGAATTTGAACAAGGTGGCGAGGCAAGGGCTGCGTATGGTGCGCAGCTAATCAAGCGACTATCAAAGGATTTAAGTCTAAGGTATAAGCGTGGTTTCTCTGCAAAAAACTTACGCCAAATGAGGCTTTTTTACCTCTTTTTTCAACATGTTGAAATTCGCCAGACAGTGTCTGGCGAATTAACACCATTGGGAATTCCGCAGACACCATCTGCAGAATTCCCATCGGCAAAGATTTGGCAGACGCTGTCTGCCAAATTGAGAGGCTGTTTGATATTTCCACAGCTTTTGTATTGCATCTCCTATTTTCGGTTTGTATATTCATGCAAATAAACGAAGGAAAGTTGCCGTGATTTACATTGAACAGCTTGAATTAATCCATAAAAGTGGTGATGTGTTGTATCCAGTAAAAATAACCAGAAAATCATCAGGAAAAACTGCCTTCCACCTTGTTCCATTCGGCTTAAATAAGACTCACGACCTTCTAGAGGTGGAAGATGCTTCAGAAGCAATTCGGCTGGTGATTGATGAACGTCATTCCATTCGCTGCAGTACACTTACAGCAACTATTACGAATAAAAAGGGCAAGCGAATTAAGCGGACAGGTATATACAGTATCAAGGGTGTTAACATAAAAGAATACAACGTCAGGTAATGGCACAGAGCGGTCCGTCAGTTCAGGTTTGGCTCTGTGCCAAAGATGGGTCAGGTCACACCTGATCTAATAAATTTAAGCCATTAAATCAGCCTTAACCTTCACCACCACCTTTTTAATCTCACCCGGCTCGCCAACAACGCATCCCGGCTTATGCGGCTCTCCTAGCATAAACACGGCGAACATTCCCGGTTTCAGGATGATGGCTTGCTCGTTTTCAATGGTGCTGCAAAGCTGGTAATCATCCTCATGGTGGAACTCTTCACACTGACGCGCAGTGCCTGCCATGCCAAACAGAATCCGTTCTTCACCGTTTAATAACAGCTGGATATCAATGTATTGCTCGTGCAGCTCCGCTTTTTTCTCAACGGGCGATTGAGTGTTAAACGTCATGACATTCATAAAAATATTGTCGCCCTGTAATTCGTAACGACCCGGCGCTTTTTCTTGCGGTCTGGCAGCTAATGCCAGCGTTAACGCGTCCTGTAACGCAGGATGTAACCCAGCAGACGGTAATGACCGTACTTCACCCATCATCATAATTTTTCTCCCTGGGCCAACAGCGCTGCCCCAAGTAAACCTGCATCATGGCGGTAGTGCGCCGCCAGTAAATCAACATGAAATACCGCTGGCTCCTGCGCCAGATACGTTTCCACCAACGCCAGATACCCTTCTGCCAGACCAACGCTGCCACCGACCACCACGCACTGGCAATCAGTTGTGGCTTTAATATCAGCGATCAGCCTTGCCAGCACATGTGCGGAGCGGTGAATCAGTTGCTGCGCCTGCTCGTCGCCCTGCCCGGCGCGTGTGAAAATAGTTCTCGCATCCGCGCCCATGAGTTCACCTTGCGCTGCCGCTGCAATACCGCGACCAGAAGCAATCGCTTCCACGCAACCTGTGCGTCCACAGCCGCAGACTGGGCCGTGTGGATCGGCAAGCGTATGCCCGATATGCCCCGCCAGACCGCCAGGGCCGGTAAGCAGTTTACCGCCGCTCACTACACCGCCGCCGACGCCAGTGGAAACGGTGATAAACACCATCTCGGTTACATCGCCTTCCAGCGCCTGATACTCTGCCCATGCTGCGGCCTGCGCGTCGTTAATGGCAATGGTCGGCAAATTGGTAAGTTGTTCCAGCGTTTTGACTAACGGAAAGTGTAGCAATCCACCGAGATTATGCGGATTCAGCGCCAGCAAACTGCCGTCGCGAATAATTCCGGTTGAAGCGATGGCAACCCGCTGCGCATGAGCTTGCAACGGAGAGACTAATGCGGATAAGGCATCACGCAAGGCTTCTGGTGTCTGGCTGGCTGGCGTAGGAAGTTCACGACGATCGCGGATCTGCCCGTCAGCGCCAATCAGCGCGGCGGCAAGTTTAGTACCGCCGATATCAATCGCCAGTGTGGTCATAGCACCGCCTTTTTCATCGCTGTGTTGTACCACTGACAAATGTGTTCAAGACGCGTAATGGCAGAACCGACCGTCACCGCCCACGCGCCGTGGCGCATCGCATCTGCCGCCTGAGCAGGCGTGTTGTAACGCCCTTCGGCAATCACCCGACATCCGGCTTCGCTCAACGTTTTCACCAGCGCCAGATCCGGCTCTTCTGGCGTTTCAGGCGTGGTATAGCCAGAAAGCGTAGTGCCAATAATTTCGGCGCCCAGCTTTTGGCATGCCAGGCCGTCTTCCGGCGTTGAGCAGTCGGTCATCGCCAGTAAACCGTGATGATGTATACGTGCCAGCAGCGTTTCAACAGGCACCGGACGCGGGCGGTCGGTGCCGTCAATGGCGATAATGTCCGCGCCCGCCTGCGCCAGCGCATCGACATCTTCAATATAGGCCGTGATGCGTACCGGAGAATCCTCCAGATCGCGTTTCACAATTCCAATAATCGGCACGCTCACCACCGCACGCGTGGCTTGCAGATTTGCCACACCTTCGATGCGAATGGCAACCGCGCCCGCCTGCTCTGCCGCTAATGCCATGGCTGCGACGATTTCGGGTTTATCGAGCGGGCTGTCAGGAATCGGCTGGCAGGAGACAATCAGGCCACCGTTAGCAGCGATTTTTTGATCCAGTTGTGCAAGTAACGACATACATCTTCCCTTAGCGAAAGGCCCGGTACATAGACCGGGCAACAGGATTAACTTTTGGTTTTGACTAAATCGTTTTTGGCGCTGCTAAATGGCACGGCACCGCTAAATGGTTTGCCGTCGATAGCGTCATGAGTACGCAATGCTTCCGGGCGCAGCCAACGCTGAACGCGGGAAGGCATATCCAGACCAATCAGCAGGATCACCACAAATGTCAGGCTGAACGAGAGCGATGCCAGCGCAGTACCCAGATCCAGACGTTGAGCGATCAACGCGCCGATGATTGGGGCCAGTGCGCCACCCAATGCGCCAACGTTGTAGGTAAAGCCCAGGCCCGCTGCACGCTGGTCGGTATCGAAATAACCGCCAATCAGTTTCGGTAAGATCCCGGCGATCCCTTGTCCAAGCATTTGCTGGAAGAACAGTAACAGACCGAGCACCCAGACGTTTGCGCCGCCAATCGCAAATACCGGAATAATCAGCAGCTGCGAGGCCAGCAGGCTACAAACGTACGCTTTGCGGGTTCCCAGCCAGTCACCGAGGAAGCCTCCTACGCAGCATCCCACGGCCGCGCCAAAGCCACTAAAGAACAGCACATTGGCGACAGTATGCGGGTTATAAGCCAGATCGGTTTTCAGATACGTTGGCAGCAGCGCCTGAATCGGCCATGAGTAGAGGAAAGCAAACAACACGACCACCATCAGCATTACGCCCGTTGGCCAGCGTTTGCCTGTACTCTGCACCATAAAGCTGATAAAGATTGCGGCGCATAACAGCCCAAGAACAGCGACGATCGCGGCATTTTGCAGGTTACCGGCGAAGCAGAACCACAGCGCAGTAGCCGCCGCCAGTGTCATTACGATATTGGCAATGCGATGTTCACCACGGTAGAGAATATCCACCATTGTGCGTACTGGTGCTTTACCTGCGTGTTTCTCTTTCCAGTCTTCCGCTTCCGGGATGTTTTTACGCAGCCAGAGAGCAAAGATGATTGGCAAAATGCCGATAAAGAACAGCGCACGCCAACCCCAGACCGGAACCACCAGGCTATAGACCTGAGCGGCAACGACGGCCCCCACAGAGAAGCCTGAAATCAAAAAACCACTGGCTTTGTTACGCAGATGTTTTGGCCAGCTTTCAATGACATAGGTGGCGCTGGAACCGTATTCACCCGCCATCCCCATGCCGATGACCAGACGAGCGATAAACATGGTGATGTAGCCTGGCGCAAAGCCGCAGGCCAGCGTCCCGGCCGAGAAGAGAACGATGCTGGTGACCATTGCCAGACGACGCCCGTAGCGGTCACCCATAGCGCCGAGCATCAGGCCGCCGAACCAGCGAGAGATAAAGGCTGCGGAGATCAGACTTGCCGCCTGCACCGTCGTCAGCCCGAATTCACCCTGTACTTCGGTGAGTACCAGGGCGATTAAAACGAAATCAAAACCGTCAAGCAGATATCCCAACCAGGCAGCGGAAAATGCGCGCCATTGTGCACGGTTGAGATGGCGATACCACGGGATATTCTGGGTTGTAGTACTCATTGTGAGTCTCCCGCGGTGGGCGATGCCCACACGCTTTGGTATGAAAATTGTAGGGTACAGATGCGTTTATTTCCCCTCACCCGGTAGGGGCGAGCGAGGGGAAAACAACTCACCCGCGCTCTTGCATCAACTGCTGGGCCAGCGCCTTCAGTTCTGGCAGATATTTTTCATCTACCGGTCCAAACGGTTTGCGGCACAGCGGCACAGAAACGACATCCATATAATGCAGGACAGTTTTCAGGCCGCGGAATACGCCAGTTTTGATCAGTAAATCAATGACTTTGTTGCACTCAGTTTGCAGTTTCTGCGCGGTCTGGATATCGCCTTCTTTCAGCGCCTTCACGATCCCCTGATATCGCCAGCCCATGATGTTGTAAGTACTGCCGATACCACCATCAGCGCCTGCCAGCAAGCCGGAAGCGAAGATTTCGTCGTAACCGTTATAGAGCACCAGATCAGGATGTTCACGACGGATCTGTTCCATCTGATAGAGATCGCCAGAAGTCTGTTTCAGCGCACCGACGCCAGGCAACGTAACCAGGGTGTTGATCTGATCCAGGGTCAGTTTTACCCCACTCAGGGCTGGAATGTTGTACACAACCATCGGCAAACCATCCGCTGAATCAATAATTGCCCGATAGTGATCGCAGTGTTCTTCAAAGCTGAAAGGATAGTAGAACGGCGTGACGGCGGAGACGGCATCGAAGCCATAACGTTTAGCCGATGCCGCAAGTTGTTGGCTTTCGGCGGTGCTGACGCAACCGACGTGGGCGATGAGTTTAATCTTACCTTTCGCCTCTTCGGCGACGATTTCCAGTACCTGTTCACGCTCGGAAAGGCTTTGTACAAAGGCCTCGCCGGTCGAACCACCCACGTATAAACCGTCGATGCCCTGCTGAATATTGAACTGAACCAGGCGACGCAGACTCGCTTTATCCAGTGCTTGTTGTTGGTCAAAAGGAGTCAGGAGTGCAGCCATTACGCCACGTAAATTCGTTGCCATAAATACCTCTGAAGTGATACTTGTCTGATAAACGATATACCTTTATACCTGTTATACCAGATCAATTAAGCAACACCCCATACAGAAAGCTTATAATGCGATCTGCTTCACTAAAGTGGCATTATTTCTTTTTGTTGGTGGTCTGACCGAAAGCGTGCCAGGTAGCAGAGACGCTGTTGAGATGCGATTGCAACGCACGATCGGCTTCGTCAGGATCATGACGGCGGATCGCATCAACGATCGCAATATGCTGTTGATAGCTAACGTTGTTATGCTCGTGCAGAGCCTGATCAGCCACGGTTGGACGTGCGGCGATCAGCCAGTCGAGCAGGGCAACGTGGATCGCCATGAAGATTGGGTTACCAGGGATCTCCGCCAGCACGCGGTGGAAATCAACGTCTGAACGAATGAATGCCGCGTTGTTATCCAGCGACTGACTGTTGATTTCCAGTGCTTTTGCCAGCAAATCGATTTGCTCATCGGTGGCATGTTCAGCCGCATAGCGCACCAGACTGGATTCAAAGAACAGACGTAATTGTTCGAAATGGGCAATCCCACCGGGATGAGAAAGGAAATCTTTCGCCATGCCGGAAAACTCACCGATGATAGTGTCCGCAGAAGGACGCGAGACGCGAGCGCGTTCGCCGTTGTTTATTTGCACCAGACCTTTGCGTTTTAACGCTGCCAGCGCTTCGCGCACAGAAGGACGCCCGACGTTAAAGAACGCCATCAGTTCGCGTTCAGACGGTAATTGTTCACCTTCGCCAAATTCACGACGGCGGATCATCTGTTCCAGCTCTTCTTCCACCATTTCGGAGAGTTTTTTACGCGCCAGCGGGCGGCTACGCAAGTTGCGACCAATTGCAGGTGAAGAATCTTCGGTTTGCGAATCAAATGCGTTCATAAGGCCCATTCTGTAAGGTCAGTGTGATTAACATCATCAGTGACATCCTATCACAGGATTGAAAGTAGGGGAAAATGGCAGGTTTTTCTCTTTGTGCCTCATCATTACCATAATTAACGGAATAATTAACTATTGCGAAAAATTAATGTAACGCAGATAAACACATCCCGATTGAATTATTCATAAGACTATTCACAAGCATTATGAATATTATGAATGTGTTCTTACAAAATAATCATAAGCGCATATTTTTTAATGAAAAATCACATCACCTACAATTAAAAACACGACATCCGCACCATAAATAGACTTGCAAAAAATATAACATCATTGTTTTCAATCTGCCGTTTATGGGATTGACCGTTTTCTTTTGACACGGAGTTCAACAATGTTCGGCATAATTATATCTGTCATCGTATTAATTACGATGGGCTATTTGATCCTGAAAAACTACAAACCTCAGGTGGTGCTGGCTGCCGCAGGTGTCTTCCTGATGATGTGCGGAGTCTGGTTAGGGTTCGGTGGTGTACTCGATCCCGCCAAAAGCAGCGGCTACTTGATCGTCGACATTTATAATGAAATCCTGCGCATGCTGTCCAACCGCATTGCCGGATTGGGGCTGTCGATTATGGCGGTGGGCGGTTATGCCCGCTACATGGAGCGCATAGGAGCCAGTCGCGCGATGGTGAGCTTGCTAAGCCGCCCGTTAAAACTCATTCGCTCGCCGTATATTATTCTGTCGGCAACTTACGTCATCGGCCAAATCATGGCGCAGTTTATTACCAGCGCCTCCGGTCTGGGTATGTTGCTGATGGTCACCTTATTTCCGACGCTGGTGAGTCTGGGAGTAAGTCGCCTCTCTGCGGTGGCGGTTATCGCAACCACGATGTCCATTGAGTGGGGGATTCTGGAAACGAACTCCATTTTTGCAGCCCAGGTCGCGGGAATGAAAATTGCCACATACTTCTTCCACTACCAGCTTCCGGTCGCCTCTTGCGTCATTATCTCGGTGGCGATCTCCCACTTTTTCGTGCAACGCGCTTTTGACAAAAAAGATAAAAATATCAATCACGAACAGGCAGAGCAAAAAACTCTCGATAATGTCCCGCCGCTCTATTACGCCATTTTACCTGTGATGCCGTTAATCCTGATGCTCGGCTCGCTGTTCCTCGCCCACGTCGGGCTGATGAAGTCAGAACTGCATCTGGTGGTGGTGATGTTACTAAGTTTGACGGTGACGATGTTTGTTGAGTTCTTCCGCAAGCATAACTTGCGCGAAACAATGGACGATGTGCAGGCGTTTTTTGACGGCATGGGTACGCAGTTTGCCAACGTGGTAACGCTGGTGGTCGCGGGTGAAATATTTGCGAAAGGCTTAACGACGATTGGCACTGTTGATGCGGTTATCAGGGGTGCGGAGCATTCTGGTCTGGGCGGTATTGGCGTGATGATTATTATGGCGCTAGTCATTGCCATTTGTGCCATTGTGATGGGCTCTGGCAATGCGCCGTTTATGTCATTTGCCAGTCTTATTCCGAATATCGCAGCCGGACTACATGTACCAGCGGTTGTAATGATTATGCCGATGCATTTTGCCACGACGCTAGCGCGCGCGGTTTCGCCGATTACTGCGGTGGTGAAGCGGACAGCGATCCCCATGGCAGTCGGTTTCGTGGTGAATATGATTGCCACAATCACGCTATTTTATTAAGTCATTAAAAAGACAAAACAGGCCGCCTGGGCCTGTTTTGTATTACTTCACAACACGTAATGCCGGTCGACCACCGCGTGGTGGCTGCGGAGGTTCATCGTCAGGATGAGTGTCATCATCGTGATCTGGCTTGTCGCCATCAATAACCGACATAACGGTTTCGTTGTCTGCCGATGCCTCTTCATCATTCATGATGCTGGTATCTTCATCGTAGGCAGCTTCAGGCTCAAACATCGTGCCTGCGCCATTTTCACGGGCGTAGATAGCCAGCACGGCAGCCAGCGGCACAGAAACCTGACGCGGAATGCCACCAAAGCGCGCGTTAAAGCGCACCTCATCATTCGCCAGTTCCAGATTGCCGACAGCACGCGGCGCAATGTTGAGTACGATTTGCCCGTCACGCGCATATTCCATAGGAACCTGCACGCCAGGGAGCGTCACATCCACCACCAGGTGCGGCGTGAGCTGGTTATCCAGCAACCACTCATAGAATGCACGCAGCAGATAGGGACGACGTGGTGTTAGCTGTGACAAATCCATACAGATTAACTCCGGCCCAGACGCATTTCACGTTCTGCTTCAGTTAAAGAAGCAAGGAAAGAGTCACGCTCAAAGACGCGGGTCATATAGCCTTTCAGCTCTTTCGCACCCGGGCCGCTGAGCTCGATACCCAGTTGCGGCAGACGCCACAGCAGCGGAGCAAGATAGCAATCGACCAGGCTGAACTCATCGCTCAGGAAGTACGGCTTCTGACCGAAGACCGGCGCAATCGCCAGCAGTTCTTCGCGCAGTTGCTTACGTGCGGCATCTGCTTCAGAAGCTGAACCGTTGATGATGGTGTTCATCAGCGTGTACCAGTCTTTTTCGATGCGATGCATGTACAGACGGCTTTCACCGCGAGCTACCGGGTAAACAGGCATCAGTGGCGGATGCGGGAAACGCTCATCCAGATATTCCATAATGATGCGAGATTCCCACAGGGTCAGCTCACGATCCACCAGGGTCGGAACGCTCTGATTCGGGTTGAGGTCAATCAGATCCTGAGGCGGATTGTCCTTTTCCACGTGTTCGATCTCGAAACTTACACCTTTCTCAGCCAGCACAATGCGGACCTGATGGCTATAGATGTCAGTAGGACCGGAAAACAGCGTCATTACCGAACGTTTGTTGGCAGCGACAGCCATGAAAACCTCCAGGTATAGTCAGAATTTTTACTGCTACCAGCCACCAGGTGGCCAGTCAGAAGTTGTGTTACCCAATAAGGAACGACTCTCTTTGTTCGAAAATCAAACAAAAAATGAGCAATACCCGACATTTGGGCAGAAAATTGGATGATAGTTTACCAGATTTTGCGACCATTGTGGTGAGTGGATGCCGGAAATGGGGAAAAAGAGATGCGCTTTAGTCTGAAATAGTTGACTTAGACCCTTATTGGCGATGTGGTTTTTGTTTTGCCTGTCTTTCAGACGGCAGCAAAAAGCAACTTCCCATTTTTTACGCTGATTCAGAATTTAGCCATAAAAAAACCCGCCGAAGCGGGTTTTTTCGTAAATTGTTTTCTGCCGGAGCAGAAGCCAATTAACGTTTGGAGAACTGCGGACGACGACGTGCTTTACGCAGACCGACTTTCTTACGTTCAACCTGACGAGCGTCACGAGTAACGAAGCCAGCTTTACGCAGTTCAGAACGCAGGGACTCGTCGTATTCCATCAGAGCGCGGGTGATACCGTGACGGATCGCACCAGCCTGACCAGAGATACCACCACCTTTAACGGTGATGTACAGGTCCAGTTTCTCAACCATGTCGACCAGTTCCAGCGGCTGACGAACTACCATGCGGGCAGTTTCACGACCGAAGTACTGTTCCAGAGAACGTTGGTTGATTACGATTTTACCGTTGCCCGGTTTGATGAAAACGCGAGCTGCGGAATTTTTGCGGCGACCAGTGCCGTAGTATTGATTTTCAGCCATTGCCTATAATCCCGATTAGATGTCAAGAACTTGCGGTTGCTGTGCCGCGTGGTTGTGCTCGTTACCCGCGTAAACTTTCAGTTTACGGAACATAGCACGACCCAGCGGGCCTTTTGGCAACATGCCTTTAACCGCGATTTCAATCACACGCTCAGGACGGCGAGCAATCATCTCTTCAAAGCTCACTTGTTTGATACCACCGATGTGGCCGGTGTGGTGATAGTACACTTTGTCAGTACGCTTGTTGCCGGTTACAGCAACTTTGTCAGCGTTCAGAACGATGATGTAATCACCGGTATCTACGTGCGGAGTGTATTCCGCTTTGTGCTTACCGCGTAGGCGACGAGCCAGTTCAGTAGCCAGACGGCCCAGAGTTTTACCGGTCGCGTCAACAACATACCAGTCGCGTTTTACGGTTTCTGGTTTAGCTGTAAAAGTTTTCATTAAAAGCTTACCCAATAAATAGTTACACGTTGGTGAACACCCAAACGTCTTCAATTGTTGAGGTTCACACGACAAAGTCCGGCAAACCTACCCCTTCGAATAGCCTATGCCAGCACACAAAAAGTTTTGGGAAAAAAACTTTCTTGTAACGTGGGGTCGCAGGATTATAGAGAAGTCGGGGTCAAAGATCGACCCCTTTTTGTGATTTGTGACAGGTTTTAACCCGCCAAATGCTCGCGCTTCAGATACTCTTCGCTTTGCATCTCTTGCAGACGTGACAGGCAACGCTGGAACTCAAACTTCAGCCGATCGCCCTGATAAATTTCATACAGCGGCACTTCTGCACTCACCACTAATTTGACATGGCGCTCGTAAAACTCATCCACCAGCGCAATAAAGCGCCGCGCTTCGCTCTCCATCAACCGCGTCATAACTGGTACATCAAACAACATGACCGTATGAAAGAGACGTGAGAGCGCAATATAGTCATGCTGACTGCGGGCGTCGACGCACAGCGTAGTAAAAGAGACCGCCAGCGTCTGGTTCTCGACGCCCATTGTCGCTAATGGCCGATGGTTGATTTCTAACGTCGGTGAATTTTCTCGTTTCCCCCCGCCAGCGCCAACCATAGTTTATCCATTTGCGCCCGGGTTTCATCGTGGAGTGGCGAAAGCCACAGATGCGCCTGAGTGAGTGTACGCAGTCGATAATCAACACCAGCGTCCACGTTCATTACATCACAATGCTGTTTAATGGCATCGATTGCAGGCAGAAAACGCGCACGTTGCAAGCCATTTCGATAAAGTTCGTCCGGCGGAATATTTGACGTCGCTACCAGGGTAATACCGCGGGCGAACAAGGCTTTCATCAGACCGCCAAGTAGCATGGCATCGGTAATATCAGAAACAAAAAATTCGTCAAAACAGAGCACGTCAGTTTCGGCTTTAAAGCGATCGGCAATAATTTCCAGCGGATCGGTCTGCCCCTGTAAGGCAGTTAGCTCTTCATGCACCCGCAGCATAAAACGGTGAAAGTGCAGGCGCTGTTTCCGCTCTCCCGGCAGGCTTTGATAGAAAAGGTCCATCAGCCAGGTTTTCCCGCGTCCTACACCGCCCCACATATATAAGCCACGCACTGGCGTATGCTTTGTGTCTTCGCGTTTACCCCACAGCTTACCGACCCGCGCCATTAGCCCACTCGTCCTGGGGGCTGGTGGCGTGCTATTGATGAGTTCCTGATAAATAATTTCCAGGCGGCTGACGGCCTCTTTTTGAACGTCGTCGGGTTGATGGCTGCCTTCATTGAGCGCCTTCAGGTATTGCGATGTTGGGGTAACGCTTTGCATGATCTTATTGTTATTCCTTGAATAATCGGTGCGCCGTTGTTCACGGTTGACGAAAAAAAGGCCGTTCTACACTACGCGATATGCAGTCGGGATTCCACTTCTGTGGAATTAACGGTTATAGTGGCATAATCAGCCGCAGGCATGGAGCCTGAAGCCAACACCCTACGGAAACAAAAGACAACGGGAGATGTTCATGACCTGGGAATATGCGCTAATTGGGTTAGTCGTCGGCATCATTATTGGTGCTGTGGCCATGCGTTTTGGTAATCGTAAACTACGCCAGCAACAGGCGTTGCAGTACGAACTGGAAAAGAATAAAGCTGAACTGGACGAGTATCGCGAAGAGCTGGTTAGCCACTTTGCCCGCAGCGCGGAATTACTGGATACCATGGCGCACGACTATCGCCAGCTGTATCAGCACATGGCGAAAAGCTCCAGCAGCCTGCTGCCGGAACTGTCTGCTGAAGCAAACCCGTTCCGTAATCGTCTGGCAGAGTCTGAAGCCAGCAACGATCAGGCACCGGTGCAGATGCCTCGCGACTATTCTGAAGGCGCATCCGGCCTGCTGCGTACTGGCGCGAAGCGCGACTAATTTATTTTTCGGGCGCAGCCATTGCGCCCTCCTCTTCTCTCCCTCCCCGACTATCATTTAATCTGGTGTCTCATTGTTAGCCGTCTGAAAATTCAATAACATCAAACTGTTTTGAATCTCTTTTCTTATCATTCAGGTACGAGAGCAGGAATAATGAAAAAACAACCCCAGCTGTTGAGTGCATTAGCGTTAAGTGTCGGGTTAACTCTCTCGGCGTCATTTCAGGCCGTCGCGTCGATTCCAGGCCAGGTTGCCGATCAGGCCCCTCTCCCCAGTCTGGCTCCAATGCTGGAAAAAGTGCTTCCGGCAGTGGTGAGCGTACGGGTGGAAGGAACGGCCAGTCAGGGACAGAAAATCCCGGAAGAATTCAAAAAGTTTTTTGGTGATGATTTACCGGAGCAACCTGCACAACCCTTCGAAGGTTTAGGCTCCGGTGTCATCATCAACGCCAGTAAAGGCTATGTGCTGACCAACAACCATGTGATTAATCAGGCACAGAAAATCAGTATTCAGCTCAATGATGGGCGCGAGTTTGATGCAAAACTGATTGGTAGCGATGACCAGAGCGATATCGCCCTGTTACAAATTCAAAACCCGAGCAAATTAACGCAAATCGCTATTGCCGACTCCGATAAATTGCGCGTCGGTGATTTTGCCGTAGCGGTCGGTAACCCATTTGGCCTTGGGCAAACCGCCACCTCTGGCATTGTTTCCGCATTAGGACGCAGCGGGTTGAATCTTGAAGGTCTGGAAAACTTTATCCAGACAGATGCTTCCATTAACCGCGGTAACTCCGGCGGTGCACTGTTAAACCTTAACGGTGAGTTAATTGGCATCAACACTGCAATCCTTGCGCCTGGCGGCGGGAGCGTCGGGATTGGATTTGCCATCCCCAGTAATATGGCGCGAACACTGGCGCAGCAGCTTATCGACTTTGGTGAAATCAAACGCGGTTTGTTAGGCATCAAAGGCACCGAGATGAGTGCCGATATCGCCAAAGCCTTCAACCTTGACGTGCAGCGTGGCGCGTTTGTCAGCGAAGTGTTGCCAGGTTCTGGCTCGGCGAAAGCGGGCGTCAAAGCGGGCGATATTATTACCAGCCTCAACGGCAAACCGCTGAATAGCTTTGCTGAGTTGCGCTCTCGTATCGCGACCACCGAGCCGGGCACAAAAGTGAAACTTGGCCTGCTGCGTAACGGCAAACCACTGGAAGTAGAAGTGACGCTCGATACCAGCACCTCTTCGTCGGCCAGCGCTGAAATGATCGCGCCAGCGCTGGAAGGTGCAACGTTGAGCGATGGTCAGCTAAAAGATGGCGGCAAAGGTATTAAGATCGATGAAGTTGTCAAAGGAAGCCCAGCTGCTCAGGCTGGCTTGCAAAAAGACGATGTGATCATTGGCGTCAACCGCGATCGGGTGAACTCGATTGCTGAAATGCGTAAAGTGCTGGCGGCAAAATCGGCCATCATCGCCCTGCAAATTGTACGCGGCAATGAAAGCATCTATCTGCTGATGCGTTAATGTCGTAAACCGGGCATCAGGCTTACGTGTGATGTCCGGTTAACTCGTGGTATGCTGCTGCCGTTCCCTTTTTTAATGACGCCTCCATCATGTTTGTGAAGCTCTTACGTTCCGTTGCGATTGGATTAATTGTCGGCGCTATTCTGCTGGTTGCCATGCCTTCGCTGCGCAGCCTTAACCCGCTTTCCACTCCGCAATTTGACAGTACCGATGAGACGCCTGCCAGCTATAATCTGGCGGTTCGCCGCGCC
The DNA here is from genome assembly GCF_002950395.1 of Shigella sonnei. NCBI lineage: Bacteria > Pseudomonadati > Pseudomonadota > Gammaproteobacteria > Enterobacterales > Enterobacteriaceae > Shigella > Shigella sonnei. Next base: position 4,340,675 of record NZ_CP026802.1, on the reverse strand, counting down.
GCGCCAGCGGTGGTTAACGTTTACAACCGTGGTTTGAACACCAACTCTCACAACCAGCTTGAGATCCGCACCCTGGGATCCGGTGTAATCATGGATCAACGCGGTTATATCATCACCAATAAACACGTCATCAACGACGCCGATCAGATCATCGTCGCCTTACAGGATGGTCGTGTATTTGAAGCATTGCTGGTGGGATCTGACTCTCTAACCGATCTGGCGGTACTTAAAATTAATGCCACTGGCGGTTTACCTACCATTCCAATCAATGCACGTCGCGTACCGCATATTGGCGACGTGGTACTGGCGATCGGTAACCCGTACAACCTCGGGCAGACCATTACCCAGGGGATTATTAGTGCCACGGGTCGAATTGGTCTGAACCCGACCGGGCGGCAAAACTTCCTGCAAACCGATGCTTCCATTAACCACGGTAACTCTGGCGGCGCGCTGGTGAACTCGCTGGGCGAACTGATGGGCATTAACACGCTGTCGTTTGATAAGAGTAACGATGGCGAAACGCCGGAAGGTATCGGCTTTGCGATTCCTTTCCAGTTAGCAACCAAAATTATGGATAAGCTGATCCGCGATGGTCGCGTGATCCGCGGCTACATTGGCATTGGCGGACGTGAGATCGCACCGCTGCACGCACAGGGCGGTGGTATAGATCAACTGCAAGGGATCGTGGTTAATGAAGTGTCACCTGACGGCCCGGCGGCGAATGCGGGTATTCAGGTCAACGATCTGATTATTTCGGTGGATAACAAACCGGCCATCTCTGCTCTGGAGACGATGGATCAGGTGGCGGAAATTCGCCCTGGTTCGGTGATCCCGGTTGTAGTGATGCGTGATGATAAGCAGTTAACGCTGCAGGTCACCATTCAGGAATATCCGGCAACCAATTAAGTCGAGTGCTCAAAACAAAAAACCGGAGTCTGTGCTCTAATGCCAGTCAGTTAAGCAACTGACTGGCTCTTTTTCGGGGCTGTGGGGTATTTCCAGGGCCTCTCCTTTACCACTCTCGGGAAGGCCCTTTCCCTTCTCGTCGGTAATTTCACAAGTTGTCCCATACTTGCAAGATCGCGCATCAGCTCCGGTATACGTCCCGGTGAAGCGCCCTGCAATGTCATCAGCATTCTCATCACCATTCCGCATGATTCTGAGAAACTCAGTTGATTCGGCCAGTAACCTTTCAGATGTTCCGCCATTTTAATCATCTGATATCTCACCAGATTATAAGCCAGTAAGACACCCCACAGCTCTTGCTCCACAAGCTCCGGCTTTTTACTTCTCAGCGTCAGCCTGCTCAGTTGCATCGTCTGTTTTATCTCCCTGTATCCCAGTTCGATTTCCCAGCGATGACTGTACAGATCCGCCATTTCTCCTCCGGGGAAGCGCATGGCGTCCGTCATCGACGTCAGCAGATGGCAGACTTTTCCTTTGCGCGTCACGGTCAGCAGGCGGGCTGTCACTTCATTTCCCAGTCCCGGCCACTTTTTTCGTGCCTGCGGGCTGGTTTTCAGCTTCACCAGATGATCGCCTTTACCCAGTTTTCTGAGCTCTTCATATTGCGCTCCCTTTCTGAGAGGTATCATCCAGTGGCGGTGTTCTCCCGCCAGGCTCCAGGCATTTAACAGTCCCAGTGAGTAATAACCTTTATCCATTAACGTCAGAGTGTTATCGCCGGTTTGTTCTATAAGTTGCTCAGCAAGCTCATTTTCGCTGTTCTTCATCGTGCCGAAGGCTGCAGCCGTCAGCAGATGGCTGGTCAGTTCCATCTGGCAGACCATTTTGACCTGCGGGTAGAGCGCCGGGTTCCCGGCATGTGTCTGGCGGGGGAAGGCTGCATCGTTCTCTGGTGTATCCGGTGTGCGCCAGAACACACCATCGATGGCCAGCAGGGTCAGGCCGCACCAGTGCGGATGCGGCGTGGCGTTATGCCAGAGCTGCGCTGTTTTCGTGAACACGCGGCGGACAGCCTCACTTCCCAGGCGCTGGCGGGCCTGAATAACGGCACTGGGGGCAACGAAGGGGCGATTGCCCGGCAGCATGATGTCCAGGCGATTCACAATCTGGTGAAGAGGTTCTTTACGCTCAAGCGCCATGCCAACAATACACCAGACCATCATTTCGAGGGGAAGACGGCGCTTGCGTAGCGTTACAGTACCTGATTCGGCAAGGCAACGAGAGATGAGTTCGGGGTCGAGGTAATCCCCCAGAGAAGTCAGTGGGTTACGCAGAGAATCGTAACGGGATACCAGATCAAGAGCCTGTCCAATGTGCATAAAAAAATCCGGAAACAAGTGAGCGTTTCCGGATTCTTACACAGCCACTGGATCGGTCAACTGATCCTTAACTGATCGGCATTAGAGTCTGTGCTCCGGTTTTTTATTATTCGCTAATCAATTACTTATTAACGAACTCTTCGCCCAAGGCGATATCTTTCTTGAGTGTATCCAGCATACCTTCCAGCGCGTTCTGTTCAAATGCGCTCAGGGTACCGATAGATTTACGCTCTTCCACGCCGTTTTTACCCAGCAGCAGCGGTTGAGAGAAGAAACGGGCGTACTGACCATCGCCTTCAACGTAGGCACATTCGACAACGCCTTGTTCGCCCTGCAGTGCACGAACCAGAGACAGACCAAAACGTGCAGCTGCCTGGCCCATAGACAGGGTTGCAGACCCGCCACCGGCTTTCGCTTCAACCACTTCAGTACCCGCGTTCTGGATGCGTTTGGTCAGATCAGCCACTTCCTGCTCGGTAAAACTAACGCCAGGAACCTGTGACAGCAGCGGCAGAATGGTAACACCAGAGTGACCGCCAATAACCGGCACTTCAACTTCGCCTGGCTGTTTGCCTTTCAGTTCCGCAACAAAAGTGTTGGAACGAATGATGTCCAGCGTGGTAACGCCGAACAGTTTGTTTTTGTCATAAACACCGGCTTTTTTCAGCACTTCAGCAGCAATCGCAACTGTGGTGTTAACCGGGTTAGTGATAATACCAATGCACGCTTTCGGGCAGGTTTTCGCAACTTGCTGTACCAGGTTTTTCACGATGCCGGCGTTAACGTTAAACAGGTCGGAACGATCCATACCCGGTTTACGCGCTACACCTGCAGAGATAAGAACGACATCTGCGCCTTCCAGCGCCGGAGTCGCATCTTCACCAGAAAAACCTTTGATTTTCACAGCAGTAGGGATATGGCTCAGATCGACAGCCACACCGGGAGTCACTGGAGCGATATCATACAGAGAGAGTTCTGAACCTGAAGGCAGTTGGGTTTTTAACAGTAGTGCAAGCGCCTGGCCAATACCGCCAGCAGCGCCGAGGACTGCGACTTTCATCCTAAACTCCTTATTATATTGATAAACTAAGATATGTTGCTCCGCTGCCGCGACCTTAATCCACAAAATTGCCGTTTACAATGACCACATCTCAAGAATGTGTAGTCACGCAAGTTTAGCGTTTATGCATTTAATTGCCGTAATCAGGAACCTAACTTACGTAATTAACAGTCGCTTATGCATTAGCGCAACATTCCAACAGGTGGTGACAATATACCCTACCGTTCAGCCAAAACAACATCAATTTGATAACAATTAATTTACTTTTAAACAGAATTTGCATGCCGTGACGCAGGCATGTTTCTCAATAACGAAATTTGATAAAATCCCGCTCTTTCATAACATTATTTCAGCCTTCTTCAGGGCTGACTGTTTGCATAAAAATTCATCTGTATGCACAATAATGTTGTATCAACCACCATATCGGGTGACTTATGCGAAGCTCGGCTAAGCAAGAAGAACTAGTTAAAGCATTTAAAGCATTACTTAAAGAAGAGAAATTTAGCTCCCAGGGCGAAATCGTCGCCGCGTTGCAGGAGCAAGGCTTTGACAATATTAATCAGTCTAAAGTCTCGCGGATGTTGACCAAGTTTGGTGCTGTACGTACACGCAATGCCAAAATGGAAATGGTTTACTGCCTGCCAGCTGAACTGGGTGTACCAACCACCTCCAGTCCATTGAAGAATCTGGTGCTGGATATCGACTACAACGATGCAGTTGTCGTGATTCATACCAGCCCTGGCGCGGCGCAGTTAATTGCTCGCCTGCTGGACTCACTGGGCAAAGCAGAAGGTATTCTGGGCACCATCGCTGGCGATGACACCATCTTTACCACCCCTGCTAACGGTTTCACCGTCAAAGACCTGTACGAAGCGATTTTAGAGCTGTTCGACCAGGAGCTTTAATCTCTGCCCCGTCGCTTCTGGCGGCGGGGAAAATGTTGCTTATTCCTCTCAACCCCCTGCTTTCCCCTGCGATTAATTTAACGAATAGTGCGTTTTACCGCGACATATCATTCACACAATGAATACATACGGTAAAAAAAGCACATTATGTAAAATTCATTATCTAATTGAAAATACTAGAATTAACAATAAATAACCGTGTTTTTAATTCTTTTTTGTTATTAAAATTCACATTTTTAACACTTAGTATCAACTGAAATAGTTAGCGTGGTATTAATTAGTTCAATAATTAGTGTATGCTTGATTTTGTGATATGGGTCACGAAACAAAGGCCCAGCTAAAAGATTATGTCGAGGTAAAAATCATGAAAATCAAAACCACTGTAGCTGCATTAAGCGTACTTTCTGTTCTCTCTTTCGGTGCATTCGCTGCCGACTCCATTGATACTGCACAAGCACAAAATCGTGAAGCAATCGGGACCGTATCCGTAAGTGGTGTGGCGTCTTCGCCAATGGATATGCGTGAAATGCTGAACAAAAAAGCGGAAGAGAAAGGCGCAACGGCCTACCAGATTACTGAAGCTCGTAGCGGTGACACCTGGCACGCTACGGCTGAACTGTACAAATAAACCCTCATCGTCTTGTCCGACGATATTGCCCCCGGTTCGGGGGCTTTTTTTTGCGCTAATGACGAACATTAAAACGCAAATGCCCTTCCAGCTCTTCCTCTGCCTCATCAAACAGCAATATTAACGCGCCAAAACGGCGACGCGTTTTCTCTCCCAGATGAACAAATTCAATCTCAAGTGGTAGCGGCAGGACATCGTTCATTAACACATCCCATAGTGAGTCGAGATCGCGTACCTTATCTTTAGCCAGACCAAAGGTTTGGCTAAAGTCACGATAAAAATCCTCCTGACTCTCAATCTCATCAAAATCAAAGGTATAAATATTCATCTGTTGCCACCGTCACGTTTCGCGGCGAGTTCTGCCGTGCATCGCTAAGTATAGCCATGAAAAAACCGACGCTTTTGGCGTCGGTTTTGACTTAACTATCGGTCAACGCATGTTGATACTTATGGAGCATCCCCGCCAGCCGATGAACCGGTTCCGTCACCTGCGGTGGCGCTTGCCAGATGCGTAGCTTTTCCTGGTAGATTTCCAGTTCTTCCAGCAACTGGCCAAAGTACCGACGACGTTTATCATCGCTACGGGCAGATATCACATGGTCTGCTGTGCGGCGCATTTGTCGGTGAAACGCCGATAAATCCTCGTTAACCGGGATCGGCGCATCACGCAGGCGCTGGTGCGCGATAATCATCGTCAGCGCCAGGCGAAATTTCGGCAAATCCCCTGGGAACTTATTCATCAGCAAAAACAGCTGCTGATAAAGTGCCGGGAGGTGGTTCTCTTTACGACGTGCCACATTGGTAGTCATCGCGGAAACAGCGGCAAAAACAAACTGATTAAGCAGTACACGTCCAGTCCTGTCGCGCGATTTATCCCGCACCAGCAAAATAACGGTGAACGCGAGCACACAGCCGACGATTTGCCCTAATGCGCTGTCGAGAAACTGACTGAAATGGAAAGTCATCGGGTTATCCAGCACGATAATATTTATGGTGCTGGCCAGTGCCCCCATCGAGCCCAGTCGCCGTTTCTGTACTTCTATACCGAGGAAGAATCCCAGCACTGCCAGGCTAATACACAGCAGCAACATGCTCTGTTGGGTATTAGGGATAATCACCAAAAAGTAGAGCAGCCCTAACGGCAGCGCGGCCAGCGTCCCATAGATAAAGTCGATCGCCACCATGCGTGGATTCGGCAAACGCATTGCCAGTGACGTCACGACCGCAATCATCACCATTGCACCACTGCCGGAAGTCCAGCCCGTCCACAGCCAGAAAAGCGTGCCCAGAATGCAGGAAAGTGTGGTTCGCCAGAAGTTAACCATTGCATGATGACGTTCGGCTGACTCTACTTTTACTTCCGGTTCGCCTTGCAGGATCTCTTCTTCGGTGGCGTTGATTTTTGTGTTACTGATAACGCCGCGCTTGAGAAGCTGATAACGCGTTGCCGCCGCGACCCAGCTATAAATGGTGACAGGCGTTTCCCGTTCCCCGGTCCAGGCGATAACTCTCCGCAGGCGTTTGAGCTGCTTGTGGACGTCCTGCGCGGTTTCTACCGGCGTGTCAAAAAATTCGCGGAAAGTATCAGTGATCAATTCCGGGCGCGTATTCTGAATAAGATAAGTTTCGCAGGATTGGGTAATCAGCGTCAGCGATAGCGTATTGATCGCTTTTAAACGTCGATTGGCCCGCGCCCAGCGGGAAGATTCCATATTCAGGTTGCTGCGCATGCCTTGTAGTGCCGTGGTGCGTCGCACCAGGTCGCCCCAGGCTTTATCGACAACTTCACCATCGCCATGCTTGATACAGAGTTGCATTAATTGATATTGCGCGACCAGCAAACTTTCCAGCTCTCGATCTACTTCTTGTTTGATCGATCGCGGAGAAAAGAGCAAATCCGCCATAATCGCACACACAATACCGATAACGATCTCGCTACAACGTTCGACGGCAAACTGCGGCGTAAGCAATGGTTCCGGCTGAATGGTGATCACAATGATCAGCGCGGTATAACCGGCCAGCCCCCACGCGTACGAGTTTTCTATTCGTACCAGCGAGGATATCCAGGTACAAAAACCGGCCCAGATACAGCACACCAGAATCATCAATAATGGTGCGCGGATCATCGCAATGATGATCACCAGTCCGGCAATACAGCCAATAAATGTGCCGATGATGCGCAAAAAGCCACGATAGCGAATAGCGCCAGAATACGGTTCACCTCCCGCAGCAAAGGCCGGACCGGCGGCAACAATCGCCGCTGTCAGTACCGCCCAGCGTGGCGTTTCCAGCTGGAAGTGAAAGCCAACAAACAGCGCCAGTACAATGGCGGTCGCCAGTTTTACCGCAAAGCGAATATGTTGGTTAGCAATGGAGAAAATACCCATCGTGATTAACCAAACTCACGCAGGCGATGGGCCATTTTACGGAAGAACGAATCCTGGCTTTCGTCGCGATCTTGTTTGCCAGTGACCACCACTGTAGCAGTGGTGCCCGCAGGCCAGATGTTCTCTTGCTGGTTGTCGAGACGAATACGAACCGGAACACGTTGCGCAAGACGCACCCATTCAAGATTAGAGTCTATAGTCGCCATCCCTTTGTCGTCACGCGTGCTGCTGGCGTTGGTGACCCCTGCGGCAACACTATCAACAGTCCCTTTCAGCACTTTGTTACTGCCAAGCGGCGTGATCTCTGCACGATACCCCGGACGCCCCCCTTCCAGCTTAGTTTCTTCCATATAGGCCAGTACATAGAAGGAGTTCTGTTTCACCAGCGCAACCGCCGTTGATCCTCGAGTAATAAACTCACCGGTATAGACGTTGAGGTTGGTCACCCAGCCATCTGCTGGCGCGCGGATCACCGTGCGTTCAAGATCCAGTTTTGCCAGATCGCGGGTCGCCTGCGCTTTCGCTAACTGATGCAGAACCGTTTGTAGTACGTTGTTGGCCTGGTCGATCTCTTCGCGAGACATCGCCTGCACACCGAGACGGTTACGACGTCCGGCCTCCTGGCGTTTCTCCTGTGCCAGTACCTGATAATAAGCAACATCGGCTTGCGCTTCCTCAAGCGCCTTTTGATAGCGCGGCTGGTCGATGGTGAACAGTATCTGTCCTTTTTTCACCAGCTGGTTATCATGAACATTCACCTGGGTAATGAGTCCAGAAACGTCCGGCGCGATCGCAACGACGTCAGCGCTAAAGCGCGCGTCACGCGTCCAGGGGGATTCGGTGTAATAGACCCAGGCATTAAAAATTGCGATGAAGGCTAGAATGACTAATACGACCGTGATGGCCGTACGGGAGAATTTTCTTATTAGTGTTTTCACTTCAACCTCAAACGAACAGTCGCGATATCAAATAAAACAAGCAGCAATAGAGCGCGGTGTTGAACAACGCCGGATGCCAGACAAAGTCGTAGATACCTGTTGGCACAAGTACCCGGCGCACCAGCCAGAAAATCGCCAGTGATAAAAGCAATTCAAAAAATATCGGTGGGAAGGACAGTCCAAACACCACGATAACGGGAAACAGACTCATGTTGACCTTGGTTGTAAAGAGAGAGCAGGCGTTATTATTTTCAGCATCTGTCGCCGCAGAGAAGGGCATGGAAAGCCGGGCGAGAGCAACATTGCTGTAGATTGATATTTAATATATTAGCGTAACTGTTATGCTGTTATCTATATTATGTGATCTAAATCACTTTTAAGTCAGAGTGAATAATGGAACGACTAAAACGCATGTCGGTGTTTGCCAAAGTAGTTGAATTTGGCTCTTTTACCGCCGCCGCCAGACAGCTACAGATGAGCGTTTCGTCCATCAGTCAGACGGTGTCAAAACTGGAAGATGAGTTGCAGGTAAAGCTGTTAAACCGTAGCACACGCAGCATTGGCCTGACCGAAGCCGGCAGAATTTACTACCAGGGCTGCCGTCGGATGCTTCATGAAGTGCAGGATGTTCATGAGCAACTGTATGCCTTCAATAACACCCCCATCGGGACGCTGCGCATTGGCTGTTCTTCAACTATGGCACAAAATGTTCTCGCCGGGCTGACAGCAAAAATGCTGAAAGAATACCCAGGTTTGAGCGTCAATCTGGTTACCGGAATTCCAGCCCCCGACCTGATTGCCGACGGTCTGGATGTGGTGATCCGCGTCGGCGCGTTGCAGGATTCCAGCCTGTTTTCCCGCCGTCTGGGCGCGATGCCGATGGTGGTGTGCGCCGCGAAAAGCTATCTCACACAATACGGCATACCGGAAAAACCCGCCGATTTGAGTAGTCATTCATGGCTTGAATACAGCGTGCGGCCCGACAATGAATTTGAACTGATCGCACCGGAAGGGATCTCGACTCGCCTGATCCCACAAGGAAGATTTGTGACTAATGATCCGATGACGCTGGTGCGCTGGCTGACGGCGGGTGCCGGGATCGCCTACGTGCCGCTGATGTGGGTGATCAACGAGATCAATCGCGGTGAGCTGGAGATCCTGCTGCCGCGTTATCAGTCAGATCCACGCCCGGTTTATGCGTTATATACCGAAAAAGATAAGCTGCCGCTGAAGGTACAGGTCGTGATCAACTCGCTGACGGATTATTTTGTTGAGGTCGGTAAATTGTTTCAGGAGATGCACGGGCGCGGGAAAGAGAAGTAATTCATATTGTACTGTTACGTTCTACAAACCTGTGCCAACGGGTTCCCCTCACCCTAACCCCAGAGGAGCGAGGGGACCGTTCGTGCACGTAGAAAGATTAATTATCCTTCTGAAAATAATGAAATTATTACGCAGTACCGCCAACAGTCAGGTTATCAACTTTCAGCGTTGGCTGGCCCACGCCAACCGGCAAACTTTGCCCTTCTTTACCGCAGACACCCACGCCGTTATCCAGTTTCAGGTCGTTGCCAACCATCGAAATCTGCTGCATGGTTTCGATACCGGAACCAATCAACGTTGCGCCTTTCACCGGCTTCGTTACTTTACCGTTTTCAATCAGATATGCTTCTGAAGTGGAGAAAACGAATTTGCCGGAGGTGATATCCACCTGACCGCCACCAAAGTTCGGTGCATAGATACCGTACTCAACGGATTCAATAATTTCCTGCGGGGTCGATTTACCCGGCAGCATATAGGTGTTAGTCATACGCGGCATGGGCAGATGGGCGTAGGATTCACGGCGACCGTTGCCAGTCGGCGTCATCCCCATCAAACGCGCGTTGAGTTTATCCTGCATGTAGCCTTTCAGAATGCCGTTCTCAATCAGCACGTTGTACTGGCCTGGCGTACCTTCGTCATCAATCGCCACCGAACCACGGCGATCGACCATCGTGCCGTCATCAACCACGGTACACAGTTCTGAAGCCACCAGCTCCCCGACCTGCCCACTAAATACTGAAGTGCCGCGGCGGTTGAAGTCGCCTTCCAGACCGTGACCTACCGCTTCATGCAACAGCACGCCCGGCCAACCTGCGCCAAGTACTACCGGCATGGTGCCCGCTGGTGCAGCAACGGCAGAAAGATTGACCAGCGCCATACGCACTGCTTCTTTTGCCCATGCATCCGCACGGACTTCGCCGTCAAGATCGGCAAGGAAGAACTCATAACCAAAACGACCGCCGCCGCCACTGGCACCGCGTTCGCGTTTGCCATCTTCTTCGACCAGAACGCTCACGGAAAGACGCACCAGCGGACGGACATCCGCCGCTAGCGTGCCGTCGGTGGCCGCAACCAGAATTAATTCATAGACACCACTGAGGCTGGCAGTCACTTCCTGTACGCGCTTGTCCGCTTCGCGAGCAACCTTATCGACGCGACGCAGGATATCCAGCTTCTCTTCACGGCTCATGCTTTGCAGCGGATCTACCGAGGTATACAACGGGCTATGCTCTACCGCGCCCAGCGTCTGTACTTTGCCATCACCACTATCACGGACGATGGTGCGCGCCGCTTGCGCACTCTGTTCCAGCGCCAGCAGGCTGATTTGGTCAGCGTAAGCAAATCCGGTTTTTTCACCGCTGATTGCACGCACGCCAACGCCCTGATCGATGTTGTAAGAACCATCTTTAATAATGCGGTCTTCTAAAACCCAGGATTCGTGATAGCTCGACTGAAAATAGAGATCGCCATAATCAAGGCGACGTTCGGCCAGTTGACCGAGGATCGCGAACAAGTCCTGATGTTTCAGGCTGTTCGCCGCTAGCAATTGTTCACTTACCAGGTTCAGACTCATCGTTTTTGCTACTCGTTAGTTACTGCAGTAGAGGATTTTTTACGGCTGCCGGATGCGGCATGAACGCCCTATCCGGCCTACGGTTATGTTCTGGCTCGTTGGCCTTTGGCAACGATTATCATATGAGATTGGGGCAATTACGCGCCCTCGTCAAATCATTGCGCTTTTTCTTTACGCGGTTGGCGCAACACTTCGTTGATTTGCGGATCGTCCAGCGGACCCGAAATGTGATAGCGCAAAATGGAGACTTTGCTCCACAGCGGCCCCAGCACTTTACTAGCGGCAAAAACTGCCGCGCCAACAATGGGGTTAACCGCAAAAGCCGCAGCCACGCCCACCGTCGCAGAAATCTCTGGTGCGACAACCGCTTCCATATTCAGGTCGCGACGTACCAGATTTACCGACCCTTTCATGGCGATATCCGCCTCCAGGCCATCCACCAGCGTGTCGTCGGTGTGCATAACCCCGTCTTTAATCCACGCGGTGCTGCGAATGGAGTCAAAATAGAACCCTTCGCCAAAAGTGTCTCTGAAATCAAAACGCAGCTTACGCATCAGGGCATCTACGCTCAATAAGCGCAGCAATTGCCCGGCATGTCCGGTATTGATTTCGGTAATTTCGCCTTTACCCAGTTGAGTATGAATGATGCCATTCAACGTCGCTTCATCTGGCTGCCAGGGTGCTTTGCGCCAGTGTAAATCGTAATCCACATTAAATGACGACTGGCGTATGGGCGTCGTGACACCAAAAAATTCTGCGGCGGCATCAATTTTCTGCCCGCGCAGTTTTCCTTTCAGCGAGGTACGTTCATTCCCCGGATTATTAACCCATTCACCATCGGCAGTAAGCCGCGAGAAACCAGTATCAATCAGTCCATTGGTCAGCGTTAACGTATCGCCAGAAATGGTGATATCACTGTCAATGCGACCGAATTTTTGCCCCCAGAACCAGCACTCTGTGCATCGTATTTGTGCGTCCGGCCAGCCACGGAAGTTAATGCGCTCCGTTGTCGGGAAAGGTGATGACGGCGTTGAATCACCACGAGTTTTCGCCACGCTCGGGTTGTAATAAAGATATTTGATATTCGCCAGCCACGGCGCGTTATTACGCATCGCTAGCGTGGCGTTGATTTCACGCCCTTGCGCCTCAACCAGGGTGCCATTTGCCGTCGGTTGCGAAACAATACTCAGGTTATTCCATTGCTGATTTCCCAGTGACAACATAGGCGTACGTAACGTTATGTATTGTGGGAAACTCGCTGCACCACCGACACTCTCCGCAGCGCCTTTCTGGAACAGGGCCAGCCACTCGGCACCATTCATCGGCGGCATATTGAGTTCAACGCCACTTTGTTCCGGCAACGGCGGGAGCGTTTTACTGTCTGCCGCCCAAATAGCACGATCGAGCGTCAGCTTTTGACCAAGCAACCAGCGGCTATTGAAATGGTTATCCGCACCAGCCTGTCCGGTTAATTCAAAGCTGTTGAGATTGCCATCAACCTTAACGTTTACCGCTAGTGGTTCACCCGCAGGTTTGGCTAACGGTGAAGGTAAGTGACTACTCACATTATTCAGATCGCCGTTCAGCTCTACGTTATAGGTCGCGCCAGCATGATAAGGCAGATCAATGCCCACTTTACCATCCCACGCCACGCTGCCACTCAATGCTTCGTTCACCGCTTCAGGCAGAACGCCGGTTTTCGCCGGTTGCCAGTTACCGTTGAGATTCACCGCAACCTGGTAGGCTTTTGCCCCTTCTTTGGTGGAAAAATCCACGTTCAACGGCTGATTAAACCAGCTTGCTGTCAGTGGTTCACTTTGCAGATCGCCATTGATAAAGCTGAATTTACCGCTCAAATTTTTCAGGGTGCTGTCGAGTGGTTTGATAAACAGACTGTTATTACGCAGCGTCACTTCACCTTTCGCGGTTACCAGCTCGCCGTTCAGCGGGATATCAAGATGTAAGCGAGCATTCACATCGCCGTCGAGCTGGAGTTCTTGCAGGGTCGCACCCAGAGAATCTTTCAGCGGTGTCTCATCAAAGTAAGGGCCAACGGCTTTACCCGGACCTTTAATGTCAGCGTCAATCAGCAGTTTTTCTTTCGAGTAGTCAGGGATCACTGCGGTGAGATTACTCGCGCGCACGCCGCCCAGATTAACGCCATCGGTTTTCATCCATAAACCGTCGTTAATAAAGTCCAGTTCAATATCAAGGTTAGTTAATGCAGGCCAGTCCGGCTGGAAGGCAAACTTCGCGTTGCGCAGCGGCACCAGCACTTCAAACTGACCTTCGTTGTGTTTATAGGGGAAGAGTTGCGGATTGCCACCATAAACCAGCGTCGCGTTATCCGCTTCACCGCCCTGAATCGCGCCACTTAAGTAATCAACCAGGTCTTTACCCATCAAGTTTTCCGGGAAATAGTGCCAGGCTTGTGAACCATCATCGGTACTGATGCCAGCCAGAATACCCAGCCAGGGTTCATCGTTAGCAGGTTGCAGGTAACGAAAACCGCCGCGCGCATGGACGGCTTTGGCTTTAACGTCAATATTACGCCCATCCAGCTGGAAACCTTTGTCATTGTTCAGCCAGCTTATAGTTGCCTGGCCGTCGGCGATTTCCAGTGGCGCACGGAATACCGTTTCGTAAGGCATCTTTGCCTGCTTCATCGACGCGGTAAGCAAACCATTTTCAACGCTGCCGGAAAGCGTCCCGGAGAAGTGTTCCGCACCCGGTAATAATTTCCATTGCTTCCAGGCCAGATCGCTCCACGATGCCTGAAAACGGGTCTTGTCTGCCGCCTGAAGCGGGATATCCAGCGCCAGAGTGTTAATCTTGCCGCTCGGTTGTGTGGAGCGCCAAACATCACCCAGTGCAGGTGAAAGTTTCGCGGCCAGCGGGCGTATGCCCTCCAGGCCTGCCAGCTCCAGATTACTGGCGCGAATCCGGAGTTCGTCACTGCGTTTATTGTCTTTGCCGCCAACGTCCTGTTCCGGTATCCAGGCCAGCGTCAATGCTCCGCTCGGCCAGGGTTTGCCGTCCATCGTGATCCGTGTATCGGGAATAGAGAACTGCCAGCCCGGATTTTCACGCGTAATATGCGCGGTCAGATTATCCACCGACAGCGTATGCGTTTGCTTCTCGCCCAACCAGCTGGCACCGCCCTGTTTCAGCCAGACGTCACCGCCGGTTACATCGCCTTTGTCGATCGTCATCCAGCCTTCAAGGGAGAACTGTGCCGTTTCCAGAGCAATATTGTCCTGCATCCATTTACCGAGCCACGGCTTCAGGTCGATGTCATCCGCCTGTAGCCAGACGCGACCATTGCTTAACAACCCCTCATCATCGCGCAAATCCATGCGCACCTGCATCACGCCGTGCTGTCCGGTAAGGCTGGAGAGGCTTACCAGGCCTTCCGCACGGTGTCGACGTGGATCGTTCAGCCAGGTGAGTTGTGGGATCGCCAGCTCGGCACGCTGACCGGATGGCGTCAGGAAACTGACTTCACTGTCGCGGAGATCGAAATGGTCAAATTGACGAAGAAACAGATCGCTGATGTGACTGGCTTCCAGACTGTCATCGCTACCACCGCTGGTGATAGGAGTGTTGGTGCGAAAGCGCAGCTGCCAGAAAGTGAGGTCGCGAAACTGCCAGCGCATATGTAACAGGCTCTGCCAGACATCCAGCGCCAGAGTAACGCGTTTAACCGAAAATTCGCCGCCATCTTTTAGTTCTGCACGGATGTCGTGTGCTTCAAGCGTCGGGCCAAAATTCTGCCAGCTGGCTGAGAGCTGACTGGCTTCTACCGGCATGCCAGTCGCGGATTCTATTTTGTTGAGGATTTCCGGACGCCAGGCGTCAAGATGCGGTAAAGCAATACGCAGGCCGCTAACCAGCAGGGCAGCGATCACAACGAGCGCGGCTCCAGTAAGCAGTAAAATCCCCGGCAATCGCCTCACCCGTCACTCCTTGTCTGCTAAAAATGTGACTCAAAAACCCTTTGCCGGATGGCGGCCCAGCATCTGTTTACATCATTACGACGTCAAACTGCTCCTGGTTATAGAGCGGTTCAATTTGTACTTTAACCTGTTTGCCAACGAAAATTTCCACTTCCGCCAGCGAGTGTGACTCTTCGCCTTTCAAGGCTTCGGCTACTGCCGGAGAAGCATAGACCAGGAAACGGTCGGAGTCGTAAGCATGGTGGACACGAACAATCTCGCGCATGATTTCATAGCATACCGTTTCCACGGTTTTCACCGTTCCGCGACCGTGGCAGGTTGGGCATTCGTTACACAGTACGTGCTCAATGCTTTCGCGGGTGCGTTTACGCGTCATCTCCACCAGCCCCAGCGCCGAAAAACCATTAACGCTGGTTTTCACCCGGTCTTTGCTCAACGCCTGCTCCAGCGAGTGCAGCACGCGGCGGCGGTGATCTTCATTATTCATATCGATGAAATCAATAATGATAATCCCGCCCAGATTACGCAACCGTAACTGGCGAGCGATAGCCTGCGTCGCTTCAATATTGGTATTGAAAATGGTGTCGTCCAGATTGCGATGACCGACAAACGCTCCGGTATTGATGTCCACGGTGGTCATCGCTTCGGTCTGGTCGATAATGAGATAACCACCGGATTTCAGTTCTACTTTGCGTTCCAGCGCTCGCTGGATTTCGTTTTCGACATCAAAGAGATCGAAAATCGGCTGGCGTCCGGTGTAATGCTCCAGCTTGCTGGTCATCTCGGGAATGTACTCCGAGGTGAACTCAAGTAATGCTTCGTAAGTCAGGCGTGAGTCAACGCGAATGCGGTCCAGTTCGGCGTCGGCGAAATCACGCAGAACACGCTGAGCCAGCGCCAGTTCGCCGTACAGCTGATAACGGGTCTGCGGGCGCTTTTTACGCTCCATAACTTTGGTCCAGACGCGTTTCAGATAAGCGGCATCGGAGGCCAGTTCAGCCTCGCCAACCCCTTCCGCTGCGGTACGGATGATAAACCCGCCCTGCTCGTCGCAATACTCTGCGACCACTTTTTTCAGGCGTTCACGTTCTGATTCGCTTTCAATACGTTGGGAAACCCCAACGTGAGAAGCCCCTGGCATAAAGACCAGATAGCGAGAAGGCAGCGTGATATCGGTGGTCAGGCGCGCACCTTTAGTGCCAAGCGGATCTTTCACCACCTGCACCATCAGATCTTGCCCCTGACGAACCAGTTCCGAGATGTCGCGCACCGTGAATTGCTTTTGTTCTTCACCCGCCACACATTCGGTGTGCGGCATGATATCGGATGCATGAAGAAACGCGGCTTTATCCAGCCCAATATCTACAAAAGCCGCCTGCATACCCGGAAGTACACGACTTACACGACCCTTGTAGATATTGCCTACTATTCCGCGTCGCGCCTCACGTTCAATATGAATTTCCTGCAGAATACCGCCATCAATATACGCCACTCGCGTTTCCGAAGGCGTTACGTTTACTAACAATTCAGCCGTCATGTTTATCCCTTTTCTCACGCAGTGCGTTAAAATTACTTAATAATTCATACGTTTCAACCAGAGGTAAGCCGACTACGGCGTGATAGCTGCCATTTATCTTCCTGACAAAACAGCCACCCAGCCCCTGAATACCGTATGCACCTGCTTTATCTAACGGTTCACCGCTGGCGACATAGCCCGCGATGTCTTCGTCTGTTAACGTTCTGAAAGTCACATCGGTGACCACCAGGCAATCGAGAATGTGCTGGCTGTCGGCCAACGCCACTGCCGTCATCACCTGATGGGTCTGACCCGATAATTTGCGCAACATCTGCGCCGCATGCTCTGCGTCGCGCGGTTTCTCCAGCACTTCTCCATTCAGGATAACGATAGTATCCGCACCCAGCACCGGGAGATCCTGCGCCGTTTGCGCGACACCCGCCTGTGCTTTCTCGCGCGCCAGACGCACAACATACTGCTGCGCGCTCTCCTGCGGCTGACGCTGCTCCTCAATGCCCGTAACAATACGTTCAAAGGTCACACCAAGTTGCGCAAGTAACTCCTGACGACGCGGAGAACCGGAAGCTAAATACAGAGAAGTCATAGAAACCTTTATTGCACTGCAAACTGCTGACGGACTTTACGCATCAGCAAGAAAATCCACGGCCAGAGCACCCCATTGACTACACTACTCCAGAACACTTCCGGTCTGAAAGAGACGTTAATCACTAAAAACTCTGCCCAGAAAACAATAATATCCACCACCAGCGAAAGCAACATGACGACCAGCGCCTGCTGCCATAATGCGAGGTTGCGGAAAAGCTGGTATTTCAGCGCCACCAGGTAAGCAATGATGCTCATCGCCAATACGCGTACGCCAAGCGTCGAGCCGCTGATCAGATCCAGTATGGCACCCATCACAAAACCTGTGCCCACATTTACGCGATGAGGCAAGGCCAGGATCCAATACAACAAGATGAGTAACACCCAGTTTGGCCGGAAAACAATCAGGTTATCCGGCCAGGGCATGATTTGCAGCAACAGCGCAATGAGGAAAGAGAGCCAGATTACCCAACGTCCCTGGCTACGATAGCTCGCCACTATTGCCCTCCCGGCGCACGCGCAGGCGGTTGAGCACCACTTTGCGGCGGCGTAGCCCTTTGTGGAGAGCGATTAGCAGCAGGCTGTGTGGGCGCAGCAGGCGCAGTAGCTGCATTTCCTGTCGTCGGTTGCTGCGGAGTCGGCTGAGCGATCCCCGTTGCCGGTTCAGGTAACTTTGGCCCCATCGCGTCTGGCGAAGGCAATACCTGCGGCATCATCTGCATCAGACGTTCATTAGCAACACGATGCACCTCTTCCGGCGTCATCGGGTTAGCGCCGTTACGATCCGCGCCCCACAGCAGCAGCAGATAACGCAAACGTTGCAGTCCTGCAGTCGGACGCGCCTGAATCACAGTATAAGCGCGCTGGGTATCGAGTTTTACGGAAGAGACAACCGCGACCGGATAGCCTTCCGGGAAACGACCGCCCAGACCGGAGGTCACCAGCACATCACCAACACGAATATCCGTATTCGCTGGCAGATGCTCAAGCTGCAAATCATCCGTACAACCGTTACCGGCTGCAATTACGCGGATATCGTTGCGCAGCACCTGGATTGGCAGCGCGTGGGTCGCATCACAAATCAGCAGCACGCGACTGGTCAGTTTAGCGACGGCCACCACCTGACCAACAACACCTTTGTCGCTGATGACCGGCTGGCCTTCATAAACGCCATTAACGCTACCTTTATCGATAACAACTTGATCGCTATAAGGATCGTTAACCGTGGAGATAACCTGAGTCACCATTTTCTGCTCATCCTGACGCAGCGGGGAACCCAGCAGCTCGCGCAGACGCGCGTTCTCCTGTTTGTATTGTCCAAGCATCAGCAGTTCACTGTTTTTCAGCAACAGTTCCTGACGTAACGCCCGGTTTTCAAGTTCTAGTTGGTCACGCGAGGCCAGCGTCTGCGATACGCCATCCAGCAATTCACGAGGAGCATTGGAAACAAAGTAGAAAGGACTGACGGCGGTATCCATATAAGTACGGATTTGACTGAACGTCCCCAGGCGGCTGTCGGCAATAATAATGCCGAGCGCCACCAGCACCGCCAGAATAAGGCGAATCTGTAGCGACGGGCCACGGCTAAAAATTGGCTTCATAAGTTATGCGTATTCTCGTATCAGACCAGGCAGGGTAAACAGACATTTCCCCTGCCTGCATCCGATTACTCTTCGCTGAACAGGTCGCCGCCGTGCATGTCGATCATTTCCAGCGCTTTGCCGCCACCGCGCGCCACACAGGTCAGCGGGTCTTCAGCAACAACTACTGGAATGCCGGTTTCTTCCATTAACAAACGGTCAAGGTTACGCAGCAGTGCGCCACCACCGGTGAGCACCATGCCGCGCTCGGAGATGTCGGAAGCCAGTTCCGGCGGGCACTGTTCCAGTGCAACCATTACCGCGCTCACAATACCGGTCAGCGGTTCCTGCAGTGCTTCGAGGATTTCGTTGGAGTTCAGGGTAAAACCGCGTGGAACACCTTCTGCCAGGTTACGGCCACGAACTTCGATTTCACGGACTTCATCGCCCGGGTAAGCCGAACCGATTTCGTGCTTGATACGTTCTGCGGTGGCTTCACCGATCAGAGAACCGTAATTACGACGCACATAGTTGATGATAGCTTCGTCGAAACGATCACCACCAATGCGCACGGAAGAGGAGTAAACCACGCCGTTCAAGGAGATAACAGCAACTTCAGTGGTACCACCACCGATATCAACCACCATAGAACCGGTCGCTTCAGAAACCGGCAGGCCAGCACCAATTGCGGCAGCCATCGGTTCTTCAATCAGGAAGACTTCACGGGCACCAGCGCCCTGCGCGGATTCACGAATTGCGCGGCGTTCAACCTGGGTCGCGCCAACCGGTACACAAACCAGAACGCGCGGGCTTGGACGCATAAAGCTGTTGCTGTGCACTTGTTTGATGAAGTGCTGGAGCATTTTTTCAGTCACGAAGAAGTCGGCGATAACGCCGTCTTTCATTGGGCGAATGGCAGCAATATTGCCCGGCGTACGGCCCAGCATCTGCTTCGCGTCATGACCTACTGCAGCTACGCTTTTCGGTGAACCGGCACGATCCTGACGAATGGCCACCACGGAAGGCTCATTCAATACGATGCCTTGTCCTTTTACATAAATGAGGGTATTCGCAGTACCCAGGTCAATGGACAAGTCATTGGAAAACATGCCACGAAATTTTTTCAACATACTAAGGGATAATCCTGAAAGCTGGGGCGGAAAAGAAAATCCGCTTACTTTACCAACCACACGCAGCAGCGACAAGGCGCAAAAATCATCTGCTACGGTGAAAATTAGTGCAGTTCGTTTCCTTTGTTACAAATCTCTGCCTGAGTCCAGAAAGGCTTAATGCATCAGCAGCATTCCTCGCCTGTTTGCAACCGCGTAAGGTCATTCATCTGCATATGTGCTGCAACAATCTGGCGAGCAGACAAGCACACTCCCATGAGACGCAGCGCGCGTTATTCTACGTGAAAACGGATTAAACGGCAGGTTAAACCGAGTATCTTTGTGAATATTTTTTCACGTTAGTATCAAGTGGCTGTGAGGACGCGAAAAAATCCCCTTGCCCGCCTGTAACACCGCGCTGAATCAGGGTCTGCCACTCGCTTCGCGAACGCACGCCGGTGGCGTAAACGTGGGTGCTGGTCCCGGAGCAGGCTTCCACCAGGCTTTGAACCAGCAGCTGGTTCTCCGTTCGCTTCTCAATGTTTCTGACCAGCCCCGGATGGAGCTTGAGTAACTCAACATTAAGTTCTTTGATCCAACTGGTGCTTACCAGCGTCAAACCAGCCTGGTTGACGGCTACCCGTACCCCTAAAGCATTCACTAAACGAATAACAGGTTGTAAACGACTGATATGTTGACCTACATCGGCCTCTGCAAGTTCAATAATTATGCGTTTTCGTTGTGATTTTTCACATTGCATTAACGTATCGCGCAGCCAACGCTGAAAACGCGGGCGAATCAGCGACTCAACGGTAACCTGAATCGCCAGATTTTCCTCTGGCCAGTAACGCAATAGTGGAATAAGACGGCTGATTTGCAGACGGTCATACTCTTCCGATAAGCCAAACTGCAAGACCATCGGCATATACTCCGCCGAGCTAACCTCTTCATTACCATCGAAGATGCGGCACATGAGTTCGCGATGATGAACCTGACCTTCGCGAGTAACCGCCGGTTTTTGATAAAGGCGCGGGCCGCCGCGACTGAGCATTTGCTCGATAAGCGTACGCCAGCGAACATTACCGCGTCCTTTTTCAGGCAACGAGTCATCGTAAATAGCCCAGCTATTGCCGCCCTGCAATCCCGCATTACGCGTGGCAGACTCTGCATGTTCCATTACCTGCTCGGTATCCTGACCACTACGCCAGGCGCAGATACCAATGTGGATCATATCGTCGCGATCGAGCATTTTATTGTTCGGCAAGGTATCGACGGCTTTGATTAACTGACCGGCGATGCTCTCTGCCTCTTTTAACGTCCGGTGCGGTAACAGCGCAGCAAAATCACTGCGGTGGTAACGCGCCAGCAGTGCGCCAGGGTAGCGCATCATAAATGTCGACAGCAGATTAGTCAGAGTGAAGAACTGTTCTTCAACCTGGCTGTGCCCCCAAGTATCGCTCAACATATTGAAATCCGGCAGACGAATCATCATCACGATCCCGTGGGTACCTACTTTCTCCTGATCTTCCAGTAACGTTGCTAACTGATTATCGAAAAAGAGTCGGTTATTGAGGCCGGTTTTCACGTCCTGGGCGGCATAAGAGCGGATCAGCGTATCAAGACGGCTGTGTTGTTCGCGTGCGTTCTGAATTTCACGAAGCAGCGTATCTAGCGCACTGCTGGTTCTGGGCGGCCATTCATAGATGGTTCCCAACACATTAGAGCCACGCTCACCGTTTAAGATACGAGTAGCCCGGGTTTCCAGCAATTCTTGCCCGGCAAGTTGCCGTTGTAACCAGCGTACCGCCAGGAAGAGCATAACAATGATAAAGCCAATCGCCCCCGTGAGCGGCGCGGTAGTCATTAAAGAATGGAAATAGTTGCCCATCGGATCCTGATAAACCAGACGCAGCGACATCCCCGGATGCTTTATCAACGGAACACTCAGTTCGCGAAACAGATCGCTGGAGCCAACCGGACGATAACTACCATTTCTGGCCAGGGTATAAACCTGTTTATCACCATGGAGCAGGTCTACACGAACGATATCTGCCGACATCATTAATTCGGTAATTTGTGGCCTTAATGTGCTGAAGTCATTCGACACAAGGTGGGTATCAATCGCCGTCGCCACCGCCTGAACGCGATGACTAAACTTATACTGAATTGCGTTGTAGAAACTTAGCGAACAGCCCAGCAAAGTCACAAAAATTGTTAACCCGGTGAGCAGCGTAACAAAGGCCGAAAATTTCGTCGTTAATCTCATCCTTGTGTTAACTCCGATAGTGAGGAAGCGGGCATACTAGCAAATCAGATTTATCTCGCAATTTATTGCGCTTCATCGGCTTTGCTTTTCCATTAGCGAGTATAATCTTCAGAAATTATTTTCCAATCCATCATGCACATGAGGACCACTTATGCAGGCGTTACTTTTAGAACAGCAGGACGGCAAAACTCTCGCATCAGTACAGACTCTGGACGAAAGTCGCCTGCCGGAGGGCGATGTCACGGTCGATGTTCACTGGTCGAGCCTGAACTATAAAGATGCGCTGGCGATTACCGGTAAGGGAAAAATCATCCGTAATTTTCCGATGATTCCTGGGATCGATTTTGCCGGAACTGTACGCACCAGCGAAGATCCGCGTTTTCATGCCGGTCAGGAGGTGTTACTCACTGGCTGGGGCGTTGGTGAAAACCACTGGGGTGGGCTGGCGGAGCAGGCGCGAGTGAAAGGTGACTGGCTGGTTGCCATGCCGCAAGGGCTGGACGCGCGTAAAGCAATGATTATCGGTACTGCCGGTTTTACCGCCATGCTGTGTGTGATGGCGCTGGAAGATGCCGGTGTTCGCCCGCAGGACGGGGAGATTGTCGTGACGGGTGCCAGTGGTGGCGTCGGCAGTACCGCCGTGGCGCTGCTGCATAAGTTGGGTTATCAGGTCGTTGCCGTTTCCGGTCGCGAAAGTACCCATGAATATCTGAAAAGTTTAGGTGCCAGCCGTATTCTCCCTCGTGATGAGTTTGCCGAATCCCGTCCTCTGGAAAAACAAGTCTGGGCTGGGGCAATTGACACTGTTGGCGACAAAGTGCTGGCAAAAGTGCTGGCGCAAATGAATTACGGCGGCTGCGTGGCGGCCTGTGGTCTGGCGGGTGGTTTTACTCTGCCAACCACGGTCATGCCATTTATTCTGCGTAATGTCCGTTTGCAAGGGGTGGATTCAGTAATGACGCCACCAGAACGCCGCGCACAAGCCTGGCAGCGACTGGTCGCCGATTTACCGGAATCATTCTATACCCAGGCGGCAAAAGAGATATCTCTGTCAGAGGCACCGAACTTTGCCGAGGCCATCATTAATAACCAGATCCAGGGTCGCACGCTGGTGAAGGTTAACTAACCATTTAGCAAGGAATAATAAGAGAGGGAACTCATTTTGACATCATTATTCAATCGGTTAACGGGAAAAGCGGTTAGCCGGACAGCTTTCGTCGAACACCTTGGTCAGGAAGTTGTACAACATCATCCAAACTGGAAAGTCATGATTTCGACTGACCACAAATTGATGCGCATTGATACTCCTCTAAACAGCCATTATTGATACGCCTCCGTCGCCTGTTAGGTTTATGGTGCTTTGCCTGGGCGACACTACGCTTAACCTGTTACTGATTTCTGGTACCATGGGGTGAATAATCTGATTTTATTTGACTACAAATTAACCACTCGAACCTATTTAATGCTGAGAATTGTCAGTCGGTTGATTTTGCGTGCTTTAGCATTCACATCTATCCAGACGATGCAGTGAAAATTGGGTAATCCCCAGCAACCGCTGCGTAATGTCGTCTATCTTGTCGCGATCCTGGCATCCCTACATTATTTGTGGTCTGTGAAGATTATCTCATTGCAGCCCCTCATCTTCGCAGGGCTGGCTTTACAGCTTTTCACCTTACGTTATAAGAAGTTCCGTCGATGATGGCGCTAATTTCGTGAATTGTGCGGCTTGTTGCAAATTACACGGTGTTGAAGGTTATTTACATGTTAGCTGTTGATTATCTTCCCTGATGAGACCAGTATTTAGCTGCCAATTGCTACGAAATCGTTATAATGTGCGACCTCGTCCTCCCTGACGCAGTTTTTGCGCTGCGGAAAAGGTGACATTGGCGCAACGAAGGTATATTTTGTTTTTTGCCGGAGGATAGCAGCAGATCGCTGCACAATGTCCGTCAAGTCTAACATTGATACTCTGGGGCAAAATAGACCGGCGTCCCGGCCTGCTGGAATTTATCGCTATGCATACAGCTGTCGGGGCATACGCTTTACAGACGGCGGTGAAACGCCTGTCACAATCACACTAAACAAAGAGTACGGAACCCACTCATGGATATTCGTAAGATTAAAAAACTGATCGAGCTGGTTGAAGAATCAGGCATCTCCGAACTGGAAATTTCTGAAGGCGAAGAGTCAGTACGCATTAGCCGTGCAGCTCCTGCCGCAAGTTTCCCTGTGATGCAACAAGCTTACGCTGCACCAATGATGCAGCAGCCAGCTCAATCTAACGCAGCCGCTCCGGCGACCGTTCCTTCCATGGAAGCGCCAGCAGCAGCGGAAATCAGTGGTCACATCGTACGTTCCCCGATGGTTGGTACTTTCTACCGCACCCCAAGCCCGGACGCAAAAGCGTTCATCGAAGTGGGTCAGAAAGTCAACGTGGGCGATACCCTGTGCATCGTTGAAGCCATGAAAATGATGAACCAGATCGAAGCGGACAAATCCGGTACCGTGAAAGCAATTCTGGTCGAAAGTGGACAACCGGTAGAATTTGACGAGCCGCTGGTCGTCATCGAGTAACGAGGCGAACATGCTGGATAAAATTGTTATTGCCAACCGCGGCGAGATTGCATTGCGTATTCTTCGTGCCTGTAAAGAACTGGGCATCAAGACTGTCGCTGTGCACTCCAGCGCGGATCGCGATCTAAAACACGTATTACTGGCAGATGAAACGGTCTGTATTGGCCCTGCTCCGTCAGTAAAAAGTTATCTGAACATCCCGGCAATCATCAGCGCCGCTGAAATCACCGGCGCAGTAGCAATCCATCCGGGTTACGGCTTCCTCTCCGAGAACGCCAACTTTGCCGAGCAGGTTGAACGCTCCGGCTTTATCTTCATCGGCCCGAAAGCAGAAACCATTCGCCTGATGGGCGACAAAGTATCCGCAATCGCGGCGATGAAAAAAGCGGGCGTCCCTTGCGTACCGGGTTCTGACGGCCCGTTGGGCGACGATATGGATAAAAACCGTGCCATTGCTAAACGCATTGGTTATCCGGTGATTATCAAAGCCTCCGGCGGCGGCGGTGGTCGCGGTATGCGCGTAGTGCGCGGCGACGCTGAACTGGCACAATCCATCTCCATGACCCGTGCGGAAGCGAAAGCTGCTTTCAGCAACGATATGGTTTACATGGAGAAATACCTGGAAAATCCTCGCCACGTCGAGATTCAGGTACTGGCTGACGGTCAGGGCAACGCTATCTATCTGGCGGAACGTGACTGCTCCATGCAGCGCCGCCACCAGAAAGTGGTCGAAGAAGCGCCAGCACCGGGCATTACCCCGGAACTGCGTCGCTACATCGGCGAACGTTGCGCTAAAGCGTGTGTTGATATCGGCTATCGCGGTGCAGGTACTTTCGAGTTTCTGTTCGAAAACGGCGAGTTCTATTTCATCGAAATGAACACCCGTATTCAGGTAGAACACCCGGTTACCGAAATGATCACTGGCGTTGACCTGATCAAAGAACAGCTCCGTATCGCTGCCGGTCAACCGCTGTCGATCAAGCAAGAAGAAGTTCACGTTCGCGGCCATGCGGTGGAATGTCGTATCAACGCCGAAGATCCGAACACCTTCCTGCCAAGCCCAGGCAAAATCACCCGTTTCCACGCACCTGGCGGTTTTGGCGTACGTTGGGAGTCTCATATCTACGCGGGCTACACCGTACCGCCGTACTATGACTCAATGATCGGTAAGCTGATTTGCTACGGTGAAAACCGTGACGTGGCGATTGCCCGCATGAAGAATGCGCTGCAGGAGCTGATCATCGACGGTATCAAAACCAACGTTGATCTGCAGATCCGCATCATGAATGACGAGAACTTCCAGCATGGTGGCACTAACATCCACTATCTGGAGAAAAAACTCGGTCTTCAGGAAAAATAAGACTGCAAAAGCGTCAAAAGGCCGGATTTTCCGGCCTTTTTTATTACTGGGGATCGACAACCCCCATAAGGTACAATCCTCGCTTTCTTCACCCATCAGGGACAAAAAATGGACACTCGTTTTGTTCAGGCCCATAAAGAGGCGCGCTGGGCGCTGGGGCTGACCCTTTTGTATCTGGCAGTTTGGTTAGTAGCCGCTTACTTACCTGGCGTTGCCCCCGGTTTTACCGGCTTTCCGCGCTGGTTTGAGATGGCCTGCATCCTGACGCCGCTACTGTTTATTGGACTGTGCTGGGCGATGGTGAAATTTATCTATCGCGATATCCCACTGGAGGATGACGATGCAGCTTGAAGTAATTCTACCGCTGGTCGCCTATCTGGTGGTGGTGTTCGGTATCTCGGTTTATGCGATGCGTAAACGGAGCACCGGCACCTTCCTTAATGAGTATTTCCTCGGCAGCCGCTCTATGGGCGGTATTGTGCTGGCGATGACGCTCACCGCGACCTATATCAGTGCCAGTTCGTTTATCGGCGGGCCAGGAGCTGCTTATAAATACGGGCTGGGCTGGGTATTGCTGGCGATGATTCAGCTTCCTGCAGTCTGGCTTTCACTCGGTATTCTCGGCAAGAAGTTTGCGATTCTTGCGCGCCGCTACAATGCAGTGACGCTGAACGACATGCTGTTTGCCCGCTACCAGAGTCGTCTTCTGGTGTGGCTGGCGAGTTTGAGTTTGCTGGTTGCGTTCGTTGGGGCAATGACCGTGCAGTTTATCGGCGGTGCGCGCCTGCTGGAAACCGCGGCGGGTATTCCTTATGAAACCGGGCTGCTGATTTTCGGTATCAGCATTGCGTTGTATACCGCCTTTGGCGGCTTTCGCGCCAGCGTGCTGAACGACACCATGCAAGGGCTTGTGATGCTGATTGGCACCGTTGTGCTGCTTATTGGCGTGGTACATGCCGCTGGCGGCTTAAGCAACGCAGTACAGACCTTGCAAACCATCGATCCGCAACTGGTTACGCCACAAGGCGCTGACGATATTCTGTCGCCTGCCTTTATGACGTCGTTCTGGGTACTGGTGTGCTTTGGCGTGATTGGCCTGCCGCATACTGCGGTGCGCTGTATCTCTTATAAAGACAGCAAAGCGGTACACCGGGGGATCATCATCGGTACGATTGTAGTCGCAATCCTGATGTTCGGTATGCACCTAGCCGGAGCGTTAGGTCGTGCAGTGATCCCCGATCTCACCGTACCGGATCTGGTGATCCCGACGTTAATGGTAAAAGTGCTGCCACCGTTTGCTGCCGGGATCTTTCTGGCTGCACCTATGGCTGCGATCATGTCGACAATTAACGCCCAATTGCTACAAAGTTCCGCTACGATCATTAAAGATCTCTATCTGAATATCCGTCCGGATCAAATGCAAAACGAGACGCGTCTGAAGCGGATGTCGGCGGTAATTACGTTAGTTCTCGGCGCGTTGCTGCTGCTTGCCGCCTGGAAGCCGCCAGAAATGATCATCTGGCTGAATTTGCTGGCCTTCGGTGGGCTGGAAGCCGTTTTCCTGTGGCCGCTGGTGCTGGGTCTTTACTGGGAACGCGCCAACGCCAAAGGCGCGCTAAGTGCGATGATCGTTGGCGGCGTGCTGTATGCCGTACTCGCGACGCTGAATATTCAGTACCTGGGCTTCCACCCTATCGTGCCCTCGTTACTACTAAGTTTGCTGGCTTTCCTGGTCGGAAACCGTTTCGGTACATCCGTCCCGCAAGCTACCGTTTTGACTACTGATAAATAAAGAGTTTTGCCATGCCTTGGATCCAACTGAAACTGAACACCACCGGCGCGAACGCTGAAGATCTTAGCGATGCGCTGATGGAAGCGGGTGCCGTTTCTATCACTTTTCAGGATACCCACGATACGCCAGTATTTGAGCCGCTGCCGGGCGAAACGCGCCTGTGGGGCGACACCGATGTGATTGGTCTGTTCGACGCTGAAACCGATATGAACGACGTGGTGGCGATTCTGGAAAACCATCCGCTGCTCGGCGCAGGCTTCGCGCATAAAATCGAACAACTGGAAGATAAAGACTGGGAGCGCGAATGGATGGATAATTTCCACCCGATGCGCTTTGGTGAACGACTGTGGATCTGCCCTAGCTGGCGTGATGTGCCGGACGAAAACGCCGTCAACGTGATGTTAGATCCAGGGCTGGCGTTTGGTACGGGTACCCATCCAACTACCTCTCTGTGCCTGCAGTGGCTCGACAGCCTCGATTTAACCGGTAAAATAGTCATCGACTTTGGCTGTGGTTCCGGCATTCTGGCTATCGCGGCGCTGAAACTGGGTGCAGCAAAAGCCATTGGTATTGATATCGATCCGCAGGCGATTCAGGCTAGCCGCGACAACGCCGAACGTAATGGCGTTTCTGACCGTCTGGAACTCTACTTACCGAAAGATCAGCCAGAAGAAATGAAAGCCGACGTGGTGGTCGCTAACATCCTTGCAGGCCCATTACGTGAACTGGCACCGTTAATCAGCGTCCTGCCGGTTTCAGGCGGTTTGCTGGGCCTTTCCGGTATTCTGGCAAGCCAGGCAGAGAGCGTTTGTGAAGCTTATGTCGACAGCTTCGCACTGGACCCGGTCGTGGAAAAAGAAGAGTGGTGCCGCATTACCGGTCGTAAGAATTAACCTTCGCATCGCCGTAGGGTGACGCGGGGCGAAGTGCGAGCAAGCTCACAAAAGGCACGTAAATTTGCCGGTTATTTACGCAAATTTGCGTGCCAAAATTTTCATTCATAAAGAAAAATTGAGAACTTACTCAAATTTCTTTGAGTGTAAATTTTAGTCACTATTTTCTAATATGATGATTTTTATGAGTAATTATCTCACCACGCTCATTTTAAATGCAATTCTTTGATCCATCTCAGAGGATTGGTCAAAGTTTGGCCTTTCATCTCGTGCAAAAAATGCGTAATATACGCCGCCTTGCAGTCACAGTATGGTCATTTCTTAACTCATGCGCATCGGACAATATCAGCTCAGAAATCGCCTGATCGCAGCGCCCATGGCTGGCATTACAGACAGACCTTTTCGGACGTTGTGCTACGAGATGGGAGCCGGATTGACAGTATCCGAGATGATGTCTTCTAACCCACAGGTTTGGGAAAGCGACAAATCTC
The DNA here is from genome assembly GCF_002950395.1 of Shigella sonnei. Classification (NCBI taxonomy): domain Bacteria; kingdom Pseudomonadati; phylum Pseudomonadota; class Gammaproteobacteria; order Enterobacterales; family Enterobacteriaceae; genus Shigella; species Shigella sonnei. Next base: position 4,311,436 of record NZ_CP026802.1, on the reverse strand, counting down.
GTTTACGGATGGTGCACATTGATGAACCCGGTATTCGCACCGTGCAAATTGCTGGTAGCGATCCGAAAGAAATGGCAGATGCAGCACGTATTAACGTGGAAAGCGGTGCCCAGATTATTGATATCAATATGGGTTGCCCGGCTAAAAAAGTGAATCGCAAGCTCGCAGGTTCAGCCCTCTTGCAGTACCCGGATGTCGTTAAATCGATCCTTACCGAGGTCGTCAATGCAGTGGACGTTCCTGTTACCCTGAAGATTCGCACCGGCTGGGCACCGGAACACCGTAACTGCGAAGAGATTGCCCAACTGGCTGAAGACTGTGGCATTCAGGCTCTGACCATTCATGGCCGTACACGCGCCTGTTTGTTCAATGGAGAAGCTGAGTACGACAGTATTCGGGCAGTTAAGCAGAAAGTTTCCATTCCGGTTATCGCGAATGGCGACATTACTGACCCGCTTAAAGCCAGAGCTGTGCTCGACTATACAGGGGCGGATGCCCTGATGATAGGCCGCGCAGCTCAGGGAAGACCCTGGATCTTTCGGGAAATCCAGCATTATCTGGACACTGGGGAGTTGCTGCCCCCGCTGCCTTTGGCAGAGGTTAAGCGCTTGCTTTGCGCGCACGTTCGGGAACTGCATGACTTTTATGGTCCGGCAAAAGGGTACCGAATTGCACGTAAACACGTTTCCTGGTATCTCCAGGAACACGCTCCAAATGACCAGTTTCGGCGCACATTCAACGCCATTGAGGATGCCAGCGAACAGCTGGAGGCGTTGGAGGCATACTTCGAAAATTTTGCGTAAACAGAAATAAAGAGCTGACAGAACTATGTTCGAACAACGCGTAAATTCTGACGTACTGACCGTTTCTACCGTTAACTCTCAGGATCAGGTAACCCAAAAACCCCTGCGTGACTCGGTTAAACAGGCACTGAAGAACTATTTTGCTCAACTGAATGGTCAGGATGTGAATGACCTCTATGAGCTGGTACTGGCTGAAGTAGAACAGCCCCTGTTGGACATGGTGATGCAATACACCCGTGGTAACCAGACCCGTGCTGCGCTGATGATGGGCATCAACCGTGGTACGCTGCGTAAAAAATTGAAAAAATACGGCATGAACTAATTCAGGTTAGCTAAATGCTTGATTAAAAAGGCGCTACTCGGCATGGGGAAGCGCCTTTTTTATAGGTGTCACAAAGGGAGTGACCATGAGAACAGGATGTGAACCGACCCGGTTTGGTAATGAAGCTAAGACCATTATTCACGGTGATGCCCTTGCCGAACTTAAAAAGCTACCTACTGAAAGCGTCGATCTGATCTTTGCCGACCCACCGTATAACATCGGTAAAAATTTTGATGGTCTGATCGAAGCCTGGAAAGAAGATCTGTTTATCGACTGGCTGTTTGAAGTGATTGTAGAGTGCCACCGCGTTCTGAAAAAGCAGGGCAGCATGTACATTATGAACAGTACGGAAAACATGCCCTTTATCGATCTCCAGTGCCGCAAGCTTTTTACCATCAAAAGTCGCATCGTCTGGTCATATGACAGTTCTGGAGTACAGGCGAAAAAACACTACGGCTCCATGTACGAACCCATCCTGATGATGGTGAAAGACGCAAAGAACTACACATTCAACGGTGATGCTATTCTGGTAGAAGCCAAAACCGGATCGCAGCGCGCGTTGATCGATTATCGCAAAAATCCTCCACAGCCATACAATCATCAAAAAGTACCGGGTAACGTCTGGGATTTTCCGCGCGTGCGTTATTTGATGGATGAATATGAGAACCACCCGACGCAAAAACCGGAAGCCTTACTGAAACGCATTATTCTCGCCTCTTCCAACCCAGGCGATATCGTTCTCGACCCGTTTGCCGGTAGCTTTACTACCGGTGCCGTAGCCATCGCCAGCGGACGAAAATTCATTGGTATTGAGATCAACAGCGAGTACATCAAAATGGGGCTTCGACGGCTGGATGTCGCGTCGCATTACTCCGCGGAAGAACTGGCGAAAGTGAAAAAAAGAAAGACCGGCAACCTGTCAAAACGAAGCCGGTTAAGCGAAGTTGACCCCGATCTCATTGCAAAGTAAAGGAAGTGTAAGCCTGGTTTTCAGATTATTCATTTCGTGTATATTTCCTGCCAGACTTGGTTAAACATGCACAGGCTCAGGTAATGATTCGCAAGTATTGGTGGCTCGTCGTTTTCGCTGTCTTCGTTTTTCTGTTTGATACTTTACTGATGCAGTGGATTGAACTGCTGACAACAGAAACAGACAAATGCCGTAATATGAACTCAGTTTATCCACTAAAACTGGTTAACTGTGACGAACTGAATTTTCAGGACAGAATGTGAATTTACATGACACTTAATTCATTCGTTTGATGAATTAATTTCGTTATGTTTTCATCTGGCATGAACATTCTTAATACGTTATCGACCAGCGCGGGTGCTTGTTTATAAAGATCATAACCCGCCATATTCATTAACCAGTTTTGAACAATTCCGCTGAAGGCACCATCAATAATAATCATCACAACATCTAAATCGAGGTTATTTGCTACACAACCTTGTTGCTGACACGCCTGCAATACTTCGCGGAGAGTCTGCGGATTAAAGCCCATCTTTTCGCGTATCACTCCCTCGGCCAGCATCCCATCATTAAATTCACATTTGTGATATAAGATTTTCAGCAACGCCTGCTGGCGGGGAATTTTGGCAATATATTGCAAGCCGACAATCAATTTTTCACGCAATTGTTGAAACGGGTCATGCTCTAATCCAGCCGTCAAGTGTTCCTGGATTAACTCCCGCAATGAAGGCTGTTGCAACCACATCTCATTAAACAGTTGGGTCTTGTTCTCGAAGTGCCAGTAGATAGCGCCACGCGTAACGTTAGCGGCATCGGCAATGTCGTTGAACGTCGTCTTGCTTACGCCATGTTGCGCAAACTGGGCGATGGCAGTTTCAATCAGTTCTTGCCGGGTCTTCAGAGCTTCGGCTTTGGTTCTTTTTGCCATGATTAATTATTCAGGAAATAAATATATTCGACACAGGGTGAGAAAATAGCGAAGGTTAATCTATCATCTAATGTGTATTTATACGAGAGGGTAACATTGAGTTGCTATAAATCGTCAAATAAATAATATATATTATTTACCTAAAATACATTCGCCACATGAATATATATTTCAATTTACGAGGTTTTAATTCTGCCTCTTTCAACCCGCGTCAAAATAAAACAGTAGAATATTAATCTTTTTTTGTGTTTATGTGCCTTGAGACGCCAGTATTCATAACTATTCCTTACATCGACGAATGATAATTTGTAGGATAGCAAACTGTATTTTTCTTTCTGCGAGTTAACGCGTTGCCTTTCTGGGTAAATAACGCGCTTTTGTTTTTTTGAGGAATAGTAATGACGAAACATGCCAGGTTTTTCCTCCTGCCCTCCTTTATTCTGATCTCCGCGGCTTTAATCGTCGGTTGTAACGATAAGGGAGAAGAGAAAGCTCACGTCGGTGAACCGCAGGTTACCGTTCATATTGTGAAAACGGCCCCGTTAGAAGTTAAGACTGAATTACCAGGCCGCACCAATGCTTACCGTATAGCCGAAGTTCGCCCACAGGTTAGCGGGATCGTACTGAATCGTAATTTCACTGAAGGCAGCGATGTACAAGCAGGCCAGTCCCTGTACCAGATCGATCCCGCGACCTATCAGGCAAATTATGACAGCGCGAAAGGCGAACTGGCGAAAAGTGAAGCCGCCGCCGCCATCGCGCATTTGACGGTAAAACGTTACGTTCCGCTCGTGGGTACGAAATACATCAGCCAGCAGGAGTACGACCAGGCCATTGCTGATGCTCGCCAGGCCGATGCCGCCGTGATTGCCGCAAAAGCCACAGTCGAAAGCGCTCGCATCAATCTCGCTTATACCAAAGTGACTGCGCCAATTAGCGGACGTATCGGCAAATCGACCGTGACCGAAGGCGCTCTTGTCACTAATGGGCAAACGACTGAACTGGCGACTGTCCAGCAGCTCGATCCTATCTACGTTGATGTGACCCAATCCAGCAACGATTTTATGAGGCTGAAGCAATCCGTAGAGCAAGGAAATTTGCATAAGGAAAACGCCACCAGCAACGTAGAGTTGGTCATGGAAAACGGTCAAACCTATCCCCTGAAAGGTACGCTGCAATTCTCTGATGTGACCGTTGATGAATGCACCGGCTCCATAACCCTACGTGCTGTCTTCCCTAACCCGCAACATACGCTTTTGCCGGGTATGTTTGTGCGTGCACGGATTGATGAAGGCGTCCAACCTGACGCCATTCTTATCCCGCAACAAGGCGTTAGCCGCACACCGCGTGGTGATGCAACCGTGCTGATTGTTAACGATAAAAGTCAGGTGGAAGCGCGCCCTGTCGTTGCCAGTCAGGCGATTGGCGATAAATGGTTGATTAGCGAAGGTCTGAAATCTGGCGATCAAGTCATTGTCAGCGGCCTGCAAAAAGCGCGTCCGGGAGAGCAGGTTAAAGCCACTACCGATACCCCCGCAGATACTGCATCGAAGTAAGGTAATCTGACATGGCAAACTTTTTTATTCGACGACCGATATTTGCATGGGTGCTGGCCATTATTCTGATGATGGCGGGCGCACTGGCGATCCTACAATTGCCCGTCGCTCAGTATCCAACCATTGCACCGCCTGCGGTTTCTGTTTAGGCAAACTATCCAGGTGCTGATGCGCAGACCGTGCAGGATACGGTGACGCAGGTTATCGAACAGAATATGAATGGTATCGATAACCTGATGTATATGTCCTCCACCAGCGATTCCGCCGGTAGCGTGACAATTACCCTTACCTTCCAGTCCGGGACCGATCCTGATATCGCGCAAGTGCAGGTGCAGAACAAACTCCAGCTCGCCACGCCGTTGCTGCCGCAGGAGGTTCAGCAGCAGGGGATCAGTGTTGAAAAGTCCAGTAGCAGCTATTTGATGGTGGCGGGCTTTGTCTCTGATAACCCAGACACCACACAGGACGATATCTCGGACTATGTGGCCTCTAACGTTAAAGATACGCTTAGCCGTCTGAATGGCGTCGGTGACGTACAGCTTTTCGGCGCACAGTATGCGATGCGTATCTGGCTGGACGCCGATCTGCTAAACAAATATAAACTGACACCGGTTGATGTGATTAACCAGTTGAAGGTACAGAACGATCAGATCGCTGCCGGGCAGTTGGGCGGAACGCCAGCGTTACCAGGGCAACAGTTGAACGCCTCGATTATTGCTCAGACGCGGTTAAAAAATCCGGAAGAATTCGGCAAAGTAACCCTGCGCGTAAACAGTGACGGCTCGGTGGTACGCCTGAAAGATGTCGCACGAGTTGAACTTGGCGGTGAAAACTATAACGTTATCGCTCGTATCAACGGAAAACCGGCGGCGGGCCTGGGGATTAAGCTAGCAACCGGCGCGAACGCTCTCGATACCGCGAAAGCCATTAAGGCAAAACTGGCGGAATTACAGCCATTCTTCCCGCAGGGAATGAAGGTTCTCTACCCTTATGACACCACGCCATTCGTCCAGCTTTCTATTCACGAAGTGGTAAAAACGCTGTTCGAAGCCATTATGCTGGTGTTCCTGGTGATGTATCTGTTCTTGCAGAATATGCGAGCAACGCTGATCCCCACCATTGCGGTACCCGTGGTGTTGTTAGGGACGTTTGCCATCCTCGCCGCTTTTGGTTACTCCATCAACACACTAACGATGTTCGGGATGGTGCTTGCCATCGGGCTGCTCGTCGATGATGCGATAGTGGTGGTGGAGAACGTCGAGCGCGTGATGATGGAGGATAAGCTCCCGCCAAAAGAAGCGACGGAAAAATCGATGTCGCAAATTCAGGGCGCACTGGTGGGTATCGCGATGGTGCTGTCAGCGGTATTTATTCCGATGGCATTCTTCGGCGGTTCTACTGGGGCAATTTATCGCCAGTTCTCTATCACCATCGTTTCGGCAATGGCGCTTTCTGTTCTGGTGGCATTGATTCTTACCCCTGCGTTATGTGCAACGCTGCTTAAACCCGTCTCTGCTGAGCATCACGAAAATAAGGGCGGTTTCTTCGGCTGGTTTAATACCACCTTCGATCATAGCGTTAACCACTACACCAACAGCGTCGGCAAAATCCTCGGTTCCACAGGACGATATTTACTGATCTATGCGCTGATTGTTGCAGGAATGGTGGTGTTGTTTTTACGTCTTCCGTCTTCCTTCTTACCTGAAGAGGATCAGGGTGTCTTTCTGACCATGATTCAGTTACCCGCTGGCGCGACGCAAGAGCGGACGCAAAAAGTGTTGGATCAAGTGACGGATTACTATCTGAATAACGAGAAAGCGAACGTAGAAAGTGTCTTTACGGTTAACGGCTTTAGCTTCAGCGGCCAGGCACAAAACGCCGGTATGGCTTTCGTCAGTCTGAAACCGTGGGAAGAGCGTAGTGGTGACGAAAACAGTGCGGAAGCGGTAATCCATCGTGCCAAAATGGAATTGGGCAAGATCCGCGACGGTTTTGTCATTCCATTCAATATGCCAGCCATTGTTGAACTGGGCACGGCAACGGGTTTCGACTTTGAGTTAATTGATCAGGCTGGGCTGGGTCACGATGCCCTGACCCAGGCCCGTAACCAGTTGCTTGGCATGGCGGCGCAACATCCTGCCAGCTTAGTCAGCGTGCGTCCTAATGGTCTGGAAGACACCGCGCAGTTTAAACTGGAAGTTGACCAGGAAAAGGCGCAGGCATTAGGTGTTTCACTTTCTGACATCAATCAGACCATTTCAACGGCGCTGGGTGGGACTTACGTTAACGACTTCATCGACCGTGGTCGCGTGAAAAAGGTGTATGTTCAGGCGGATGCCAAATTCCGTATGCTGCCAGAAGATGTCGATAAACTTTATGTCCGCAGCGCCAACGGCGAAATGGTGCCATTCTCTGCCTTTACCACTTCACATTGGGTGTATGGCTCTCCGCGACTGGAACGCTACAACGGTCTGCCGTCAATGGAGATTCAGGGGGAAGCCGCGCCAGGAACCAGTTCCGGCGATGCCATGGCATTGATGGAAAACCTTGCGTCAAAATTACCTGCGGGCATTGGTTATGACTGGACAGGTATGTCGTATCAGGAACGCTTATCGGGAAACCAGGCTCCCGCTCTGGTAGCAATTTCCTTTGTGGTTGTCTTCCTGTGCCTTGCTGCACTCTATGAAAGCTGGTCAATTCCTGTCTCGGTTATGTTGGTCGTGCCGTTAGGGATTGTCGGCGTGCTACTGGCGGCAACACTCTTTAATCAAAAAAATGACGTCTACTTTATGGTGGGCTTGCTAACGACAATTGGCTTGTCGGCCAAAAACGCTATTTTGATTGTTGAGTTCGCTAAAGATCTCATGGAGAAAAAGGGTAAAGGTGTTGTTGAAGCGACACTGATGGCAGTACGTATGCGTCTGCGTCCTATCCTGATGACCTCTCTCGCCTTTATTCTCGGCGTATTACCGCTAGCTATCAGTAACGGTGCCGGCAGTGGCGCGCAGAACGCAGTGGGTATCGGGGTAATGGGAGGAATGGTCTCTGCAACGTTGCTGGCAATCTTCTTCGTACCGGTGTTCTTTGTGGTGATCCGCCGTTGCTTTAAAGGATAAATCAGAAACATAAAGGCACTTTCGGGTGCCTTTATTATTTTCAGTGAAACCCATAAAAATTAATAATATATTCTTCTACTCACTCTTTAAAAACTTTCTATAGTTCCCGCTCCCTTCACTATTTTTACAATTCACATAATTTGTCATTATTCATTCCGCAATATTTATAACCTCCGGTGATAAAATGGCATTCAGCTCGTTAATAAGAGAGTTGGTGATGCTGCCAACTTACTGATTTAGTGTATGATGGTGTTTTTGAGGTGCTCCAGTGGCTTCTGTTTCTATCAGCTGTCCCTCCTGTTCAGCTACTGACGGGGTGGTGCGTAACGGCAAAAGCACTGCCGGACATCAGCGCTATCTCTGCTCTCACTGCCGTAAAACATGGCAACTGCAGTTCACTTACACCGCTTCTCAACCCGGTACGCACCAGAAAATCATTGATATGGCCATGAATGGCGTTGGATGCCGGGCAACTGCACGCATTATGGGCGTTGGCCTCAACACGATTTTACGTCACTTAAAAAACTCAGGCCGCAGTCGGTAACCTCGCGCATACAGCCGGGCAGTGACGTCATCGTCTGCGCGGAAATGGACGAACAGTGGGGCTATGTCGGGGCTAAATCGCGCCAGCGCTGGCTGTTTTACGCGTATGACAGTCTCCGGAAGACGGTTGTTGCGCACGTATTCGGTGAACGCACTATGGCGACGCTGGGGCGTCTTATGAGCCTGCTGTCACCCTTTGACGTGGTGATATGGATGACGGATGGCTGGCCGCTGTATGAATCCCGCCTGAAGGGAAAGCTGCACGTAATCAGCAAGCGATATACGCAGCGAATTGAGCGGCATAACCTGAATCTGAGGCAGCACCTGGCACGGCTGGGACGGAAGTCGCTGTCGTTCTCAAAATCGGTGGAGCTGCATGACAAAGTCATCGGGCATTATCTGAACATAAAACACTATCAATAAGTTTGAGTCATTACCTTAGCATGTTATATCGCGTTATTTCGCTGCTTTCGAAATAACGCATCAATTTAACTTTCACACCTCCCACCAGAAATATACTCACGCTAACAATCATTATTCTGCTTAGTAAAACACGCGTAAATATTTTGCGCCAAAATGTGGCGCATGTTTCATTTTCGCACCATTGCGGGGCGCTGTTTTTATTATTTCCTGTCTACACTCAGCTTATTGCGACGCGAAATCGTGCGCAAAAGATGGCACTACTTTTGCTTATAAGAGGATGGCCACAGACAGGTAAAAGACGTTTCCCAAACGTCCTATAACGATAATTTTCGCCTCACAGGAAGCATTATGAAAAAGATGATGATAGCCACACTGGCTGCCGCCAGCGTGCTGCTTGCCGTTGCAAATCAGGCGCATGCTGGCGCGACGCTTGATGCCGTACAGAAAAAAGGTTTTGTGCAATGCGGGATCAGTGATGGATTACCTGGGTTCTCTTATGCCGATGCAGACGGTAAGTTTTCAGGTATTGATGTAGATGTTTGTCGTGGTGTTGCCGCTGCTGTATTTGGTGACGACACGAAAGTGAAATATACCCCGCTCACTGCAAAAGAACGCTTCACCGCTTTACAGTCAGGGGAGGTGGATTTGCTCTCCCGTAATACGACCTGGACTTCATCTCGCGATGCCGGGATGGGAATGGCATTTACTGGCGTCACTGATTACGACGGCATTGGCTTCCTGACGCACGATAAAGCGGGGCTAAAAAGCGCGAAAGAACTGGATGGCGCTACCGTCTGTATTCAGGCGGGTACAGATACCGAACTCAACGTCGCCGACTATTTCAAGGCAAACAATATGAAGTACACACCGGTGACTTTCGATCGCTCTGACGAATCAGCGAAGGCACTGGAATCTGGTCGCTGCGATACGCTGGCCTCGGATCAGTCGCAACTGTATGCCCTGCGCATCAAATTAAGCAACCCAGCTGAATGGATTGTCTTACCGGAGGTTATCTCTAAAGAACCGCTTGGGCCGGTAGTTCGTCGTGGCGATGATGAATGGTTCTCGATTGTACGCTGGACGCTTTTCGCCATGCTGAATGCTGAATGCTGAAGAGATGGGCATCAATTCCCAGAACGTCGATGAAAAAGCGGCTAATCCAGCAACGCCTGATATGGCACATCTGCTGGGTAAAGAAGGCGATTACGGCAAGGATCTGAAGCTGGATAATAAATGGGCCTATAACATCATCAAACAGGTGGGTAACTACTCGGAAATTTTCGAGCGTAACGTAGGTTCAGAAAGCCCGCTGAAAATTAAACGTGGGCAAAATAATCTCTGGAATAACGGCGGTATTCAGTACGCGCCGCCCGTGCGTTAAGTCGGTGTGAGGTAACGAGCGTCGCTACGGCGGCGCTCTCTTCAGCGTTATGCTTTCCGAGGTTTCTATGTCTCATCGCCGCTCAACCGTTAAAGGCTCACTCTCTTTTGCCAACCCTACGGTTCGTGCCTGGTTATTCCAGATCCTTGCCGTTGTTGCTGTTGTCGGCATTGTTGGTTGGTTATTTCACAACACTGTAACGAATCTCAATAATCGTGGCATTACTTCAGGTTTTGCCTTTCTGGATCGCGGCGCTGGCTTCGGTATTGTCCAGCATTTGATCGATTACCAGCAGGGCGACACCTACGGACGCGTTTTTATTGTCGGCTTACTCAATACGCTACTGGTTTCTGCATTGTGTATTGTGTTCGCTTCTGTTTTGGGCTTCTTTATCGGTCTGGCGAGACTTTCGGATAACTGGCTGCTACGAAAGCTTTCCACAATTTATATTGAGATCTTCCGTAATATTCCCCCGCTGCTGCAAATCTTCTTCTGGTACTTTGCCGTGTTGCGCAATTTGCCCGGACCACGCCAGGCTGTGAGCGCGTTTGATCTGGCCTTTTTGAGCAATCGTGGGCTTTATATTCCGTCACCGCAGCTGGGAGACGGATTTATTGCGTTTATCCTGGCTGTTGTTATGGCTATAGTCCTTTCTGTTGGGCTATTCCGCTTTAATAAAACATACCAGATAAAGACCGGACAACTGCGCCGCACCTGGCCGATCGCCGCAGTGTTGATCATTGGTTTGCCTTTACTGGCGCAATGGCTTTTTGGCGCAGCACTACACTGGGATGTCCCAGCCCTACGAGGCTTTAACTTCCGCGGCGGGATGGTTTTAATTCCTGAACTGGCAGCCTTAACGCTGGCACTTTCGGTTTATACATCTGCATTTATCGCCGAGATTATCCGCGCTGGGATCCAGGCAGTGCCTTATGGTCAACATGAAGCGGCTCGGTCACTGGGATTACCCAACCCGGTTACGCTACGCTAGGTCATTATTCCCCAGGCACTGCGAGTGATTATTCCGCCGTTAACCAGCCAGTATCTCAACATCGTCAAAAACTCCTCTCTTGCCGCCGCTATTGGCTATCCCGATATGGTTTCGCTGTTTGCTGGCACCGTGCTGAACCAGACGGGGCAAGCCATCGAGACGATAGCCATGACCATGTCGGTCTATCTGATTATCAGCCTGACTATCTCGCTGCTGATGAATATCTATAACCGCCGCATCGCGATCGTTGAACGCTAAGGAGTCATGATGACAAAAGTATTGCTGTCTCAGCCCTCGCGCCCAGCGAGCCATAACTCAAGCCGCGCGATGGTGTGGGTGCGAAAAAATCTGTTCTCCAGCTGGAGCAATAGCCTGCTGACTATTGGCTGCATATGGTTGATGTGGGAACTGATCCCACCGTTGCTGAACTGGGCATTTTTGCAGGCTAATTGGGTTGGCTCAACGCGTGCCGACTGCACAAAAGCCGGTGCCTGTTGGGTCTTCATCCACGAACGATTTGGTCAGTTTATGTATGGACTTTACCCACACGACCAACGCTGGCGAATTAACCTGGCATTACTGATTGGCCTTGTGTCAATCGCACCAATGTTCTGGAAAATACTCCCGCATCGCGGTCGCTATATTGCGGTCTGGGCGGTGATTTACCCACTGATTGTCTGGTGGCTGATGTATGGCGGTTTTTTTGGTCTGGAGCGGGTTGAAACCCGGCAATGGGGCGGGCTGACGCTAACTTTAATTATTGCATCCGTTGGGATTGCGGGGGCGCTACCGTGGGGGATCTTACTGGCGTTAGGTCGCCGCTCCCATATGCCGATTGTGCGTATCTTATCGGTCATTTTTATCGAGTTCTGGCGCGGCGTACCGCTGATTACCGTATTGTTTATGTCTTCGGTCATGCTGCCTTTGTTTATGGCAGAAGGCACCAATATCGACAAACTGATCCGCGCGCTGGTTGGCGTGATCCTGTTTCAGTCAGCATATGTTGCGGAAGTCGTGCGAGGCGGATTACAGGCGCTGCCTAAAGGGCAATATGAAGCGGCAGAGTCACTGGCATTGGGTTACTGGAAAACTCAGGGGCTGGTTATTCTGCCACAGGCGTTGAAGCTGGTAATTCCTGGGCTGGTAAATACCATCATCGCACTCTTCAAAGATACCAGCCTGGTGATCATTATCGGGTTGTTCGATCTTTTCAGTAGCGTTCAGCAGGCAACCGTTGATCCCGCCTGGTTGGGTATGTCGACGGAAGGGTATGTTTTCGCCGCACTGATCTACTGGATCTTCTGTTTCAGCATGTCGCGCTATAGCCAGCATCTGGAAAAACGTTTTAACACCGGGCGTACACCGCATTGAGGACACTATGAGCCAAATTTTACTGCAACCTGCTAACGCGATGATTACGCTGGAAAACGTCAATAAATGGTATGGACAATTCCATGTTTTGAAAAATATAAATTTAACCGTGCAACTGGGAGAACGGATCGTTCTGTGTGGCCCTTCTGGTTCCGGTAAATCGACAACCATTCGTTGTATTAATCATCTGGAAGAACATCAACAGGGACGGATCGTAGTAGATGGCATCGAACTTAATGAAGATATCCGCAATATTGAGCGCGTCAGGCAGGAAGTGGGAATGGTCTTTCAGCATTTCAATCTCTTCCCTCATCTGACCGTTCTACAGAACTGTACCCTGGCACCGATTTGGGTACGCAAGATGCCAAAGAAAGAGGCTGAAGCTCTGGCGATGCATTACCTTGAGCGGGTGAGAATTGCCGAACATGCGCATAAGTTTCCCGGACAAATTTCTGGTGGTCAGCAGCAACGCGTTGCCATTGCGCGTTCGCTGTGTATGAAGCCGAAAATTATGTTGTTTGATGAGCCAACGTCGGCGCTCGATCCGGAGATGGTGAAAGAGGTGCTGGATACGATGATTGGGCTGGCGCAATCGGGTATGACAATGTTGTGTGTAACGCATGAGATGGGGTTTGCGCGAACCGTCGCTGACCGGGTGATTTTTATGGATCGTGGGGAAATAGTGGAGCAAGCTGCACCTGATGAATTTTTTGCGCATCCTAAATCAGAGCGTACGAGGGCATTTTTATCGCAGGTAATCCATTAATTGAATGTTAGTTCGAAAAGCAAAAAGGCCATCCTTTCGGATGGCCTTTCGCTTGATTTGATGTCTGGCAGTTCCCTACTCTCGCATGGGGAGACCCTACACTACCATCGGCGCTACGGCGTTTCACTTCTGAGTTCGGCATGGGGTCAGGTGGGACCACCGCGCTACTGCCGCCAGACAAATTCTTTTCTAATCTGCCGAACTTTAACCTAAAAAGTGGTGCTGATACCCAGAGTCGAACTGGGGACCTCACCCTTACCAAGGGTGCGCTCTACCAACTGAGCCATATCAGCACGCTAAATTTGATGCCTGGCAGTTCCCTACTCTCGCATGGGGAGACCCCACACTACCATCGGCGCTACGGCGTTTCACTTCTGAGTTCGGCATGGGGTCAGGTGGGACCACCGCGCTACGGCCGCCAGGCAAATTCTGTTTTATCAGACCGCTTCTGCGTTCTGATTTAATCTGTATCAGGCTGAAAATCTTCTCTCATCCGCCAAAACATCTTCGGCGTTGTAAGGTTAAGCCTCACGGTTCATTAGTACCGGTTAGCTCAACGCATCGCTGCGCTTACACACCCGGCCTATCAACGTCGTCGTCTTCAACGTTCCTTCAGGACCCTTAAAGGGTCAGGGAGAACTCATCTCGGGGCAAGTTTCGTGCTTAGATGCTTTCAGCACTTATCTCTTCCGCATTTAGCTACCGGGCAGTGCCATTGGCATGACAACCCGAACACCAGTGATGCGTCCACTCCGGTCCTCTCGTACTAGGAGCAGCCCCCCTCAGTTCTCCAGCGCCCACGGCAGATAGGGACCGAACTGTCTCACGACGTTCTAAACCCAGCTCGCGTACCACTTTAAATGGCGAACAGCCATACCCTTGGGACCTACTTCAGCCCCAGGATGTGATGAGCCGACATCGAGGTGCCAAACACCGCCGTCGATATGAACTCTTGGGCGGTATCAGCCTGTTATCCCCGGAGTACCTTTTATCCGTTGAGCGATGGCCCTTCCATTCAGAACCACCGGATCACTATGACCTGCTTTCGCACCTGCTCGCGCCGTCACGCTCGCAGTCAAGCTGGCTTATGCCATTGCACTAACCTCCTGATGTCCGACCAGGATTAGCCAACCTTCGTGCTCCTCCGTTACTCTTTAGGAGGAGACCGCCCCAGTCAAACTACCCACCAGACACTGTCCGCAACCCGGATCACGGGTCCACGTTAGAACATCAAACATTAAAGGGTGGTATTTCAAGGTCGACTCCATGCAGACTGGCGTCCACACTTCAAAGCCTCCCACCTATCCTACACATCAAGGCTCAATGTTCAGTGTCAAGCTATAGTAAAGGTTCACGGGGTCTTTCCGTCTTGCCGCGGGTACACTGCATCTTCACAGCGAGTTCAATTTCACTGAGTCTCGGGTGGAGACAGCCTGGCCATCATTACGCCATTCGTGCAGGTCGGAACTTACCCGACAAGGAATTTCGCTACCTTAGGACCGTTATAGTTACGGCCGCCGTTTACCGGGGCTTCGATCAAGAGCTTCGCTTGCGCTGACCCCATCAATTAACCTTCCGGCACCGGGCAGGCGTCACACCGTATACGTCCACTTTCGTGTTTGCACAGTGCTGTGTTTTTAATAAACAGTTGCAGCCAGCTGATATCTTCGACTGATTTCAGCTCCATCCGCAAGGGACTTCACCTACATATCAGCGTGCCTTCTCCCGAAGTTACGGCACCATTTTGCCTAGTTCCTTCACCCGAGTTCTCTCAAGCGCCTTGGTATTCTCTACCTGACCACCTGTGTCGGTTTGGGGTACGATTTGATGTTACCTGATGCTTAGAGGCTTTTCCTGGAAGCAGGGCATTTGTTGCTTCAGCACCGTAGTGCCTCGTCATCACGCCTCAGCCTTGATTTTCCGGATTTGCCTGGAAAACCAGCCTACACGCTTAAACCGGGACAACCGTCGCCCGGCCAACATAGCCTTCTCCGTCCCCCCTTCGCAGTAACACCAAGTACAGGAATATTAACCTGTTTCCCATCGACTACGCCTTTCGGCCTCGCCTTAGGGGTCGACTCACCCTGCCCCGATTAACGTTGGACAGGAACCCTTGGTCTTCCGGCGAGCGGGCTTTTCACCCGCTTTATCGTTACTTATGTCAGCATTCGCACTTCTGATACCTCCAGCATGCCTCACAGCACACCTTCACAGGCTTACAGAACGCTCCCCTACCCAACAACGCATAAGCGTCGCTGCCGCAGCTTCGGTGCATGGTTTAGCCCCGTTACATCTTCCGCGCAGGCCGACTCGACCAGTGAGCTATTACGCTTTCTTTAAATGATGGCTGCTTCTAAGCCAACATCCTGGCTGTCTGGGCCTTCCCACATCGTTTCCCACTTAACCATGACTTTGGGACCTTAGCTGGCGGTCTGGGTTGTTTCCCTCTTCACGACGGACGTTAGCACCCGCCGTGTGTCTCCTGTGATAACATTCTCCGGTATTCGCAGTTTGCATCGGGTTGGTAAGTCGGGATGACCCCCTTGCCGAAACAGTGCTCTACCCCCGGAGATGAATTCACGAGGCGCTACCTAAATAGCTTTCGGGGAGAACCAGCTATCTCCCGGTTTGATTGGCCTTTCACCCCCAGCCACAAGTCATCCGCTAATTTTTCAACATTAGTCGGTTCGGTCCTCCAGTTAGTGTTACCCAACCTTCAACCTGCCCATGGCTAGATCACCGGGTTTCGGGTCTATACCCTGCAACTTAACGCCCAGTTAAGACTCGGTTTCCCTTCGGCTCCCCTATTCGGTTAACCTTGCTACAGAATATAAGTCGCTGACCCATTATACAAAAGGTACGCAGTCACACGCCTAAGCGTGCTCCCACTGCTTGTACGTACACGGTTTCAGGTTCTTTTTCACTCCCCTCGCCGGGGTTCTTTTCGCCTTTCCCTCACGGTACTGGTTCACTATCGGTCAGTCAGGAGTATTTAGCCTTGGAGGATGGGCCCCCCATATTCAGACAGGATACCACGTGTCCCGCCCTACTCATCGAGCTCACAATATGTGCATTTTTGTGTACGGGGCTGTCACCCTGTATCGCGCGCCTTTCCAGACGCTTCCACTAACACACACACTGATTCAGGCTCTGGGCTGCTCCCCGTTCGCTCGCCGCTACTGGGGGAATCTCGGTTGATTTCTTTTCCTCGGGGTACTTAGATGTTTCAGTTCCCCCGGTTCGCCTCATTAACCTATGGATTCAGTTAATGATAGTGTGACGAATCACACTGGGTTTCCCCATTCGGAAATCGCCGGTTATAACGGTTCATATCACCTTACCGACGCTTATCGCAGATTAGCACGTCCTTCATCGCCTCTGACTGCCAGGGCATCCACCGTGTACGCTTAGTCGCTTAACCTCACAACCCGAAGATGTTTCTTGCGATTCATCATCGTGTTGCGAAAATTTGAGAGACTCACGAACAACTTTCATTGTTCAGTGTTTCAATTTTCAGCTTGATCCAGATTTTTAAAGAGCAAAACTTCGCAGTGAACCTTTGCAGGTACACTCTGAAGTATTTTTTATTTAATCACTACAGAGATGGTGGAGCTATGCGGGATCGAACCGCAGACCTCCTGCGTGCAAAGCAGGCGCTCTCCCAGCTGAGCTATAGCCCCATAACATGTAGTTAAAACCTCTTCAAATTTGCGATGCAAATTTGGTAGGCCTGAGTGGACTTGAACCACCGACCTCACCCTTATCAGGGGTGCGCTCTAACCACCTGAGCTACAAGCCTGTAGAGGTTTTACTGCTCATTTTCATCAGACAATCTGTGTGAGCACTGCAAAGAACGCTTCTTTAAGGTAAGGAGGTGATCCAACCGCAGGTTCCCCTACGGTTACCTTGTTACGACTTCACCCCAGTCATGAATCACAAAGTGGTAAGCGCCCTCCCGAAGGTTAAGCTACCTACTTCTTTTGCAACCCACTCCCATGGTGTGACGGGCGGTGTGTACAAGGCCCGGGAACGTATTCACCGTGGCATTCTGATCCACGATTACTAGCGATTCCGACTTCATGGAGTCGAGTTGCAGACTCCAATCCGGACTACGACGCACTTTATGAGGTCCGCTTGCTCTCGCGAGGTCGCTTCTCTTTGTATGCGCCATTGTAGCACGTGTGTAGCCCTGGTCGTAAGGGCCATGATGACTTGACGTCATCCCCACCTTCCTCCAGTTTATCACTGGCAGTCTCCTTTGAGTTCCCGGCCGGACCGCTGGCAACAAAGGATAAGGGTTGCGCTCGTTGCGGGACTTAACCCAACATTTCACAACACGAGCTGACGACAGCCATGCAGCACCTGTCTCACAGTTCCCGAAGGCACCAATCCATCTCTGGAAAGTTCTGTGGATGTCAAGACCAGGTAAGGTTCTTCGCGTTGCATCGAATTAAACCACATGCTCCACCGCTTGTGCGGGCCCCCGTCAATTCATTTGAGTTTTAACCTTGCGGCCGTACTCCCCAGGCGGTCGACTTAACGCGTTAGCTCCGGAAGCCACGCCTCAAGGGCACAACCTCCAAGTCGACATCGTTTACGGCGTGGACTACCAGGGTATCTAATCCTGTTTGCTCCCCACGCTTTCGCACCTGAGCGTCAGTCTTCGTCCAGGGGGCCGCCTTCGCCACCGGTATTCCTCCAGATCTCTACGCATTTCACCGCTACACCTGGAATTCTACCCCCCTCTACGAGACTCAAGCTTGCCAGTATCAGATGCAGTTCCCAGGTTGAGCCCGGGGATTTCACATCTGACTTAACAAACCGCCTGCGTGCGCTTTACGCCCAGTAATTCCGATTAACGCTTGCACCCTCCGTATTACCGCGGCTGCTGGCACGGAGTTAGCCGGTGCTTCTTCTGCGGGTAACGTCAATGAGCAAAGGTATTAACTTTACTCCCTTCCTCCCCGCTGAAAGTACTTTACAACCCGAAGGCCTTCTTCATACACGCGGCATGGCTGCATCAGGCTTGCGCCCATTGTGCAATATTCCCCACTGCTGCCTCCCGTAGGAGTCTGGACCGTGTCTCAGTTCCAGTGTGGCTGGTCATCCTCTCAGACCAGCTAGGGATCGTCGCCTTGGTGAGCCGTTACCCCACCAACAAGCTAATCCCATCTGGGCACATCCGATGGCAAGAGGCCCGAAGGTCCCCCTCTTTGGTCTTGCGACATTATGCGGTATTAGCTACCGTTTCCAGTAGTTATCCCCCTCCATCAGGCAGTTTCCCAGACATTACTCACCCGTCCGCCACTCGTCAGCGAAGCAGCAAGCTGCTTCCTGTTACCGTTCGACTTGCATGTGTTAGGCCTGCCGCCAGCGTTCAATCTGAGCCATGATCAAACTCTTCAATTTAAAAGTTTGATGCTCAAAGAATTAAACTTCGTAATGAATTACGTGTTCACTCTTGAGACTTGGTATTCATTTTTCGTCTTGCGACGTTAAGAATCCGTATCTTCGAGTGCCCACACAGATTGTCTGATAAATTGTTAAAGAGCAGTTGCGACGCGGCTTTCAGCTCACTGTCGCGAGGTGGCGTATATTACGCTTTCCTCTTTCAGAGTCAACCCTGAATTTCAGAATTTTTTCTCTTCGTTGTTCCGACCATCCTGTGAAGTGTTTCACGTTGTCGTCTCAACGGAGGCGCATTATAGGGATCCCAATTTTTTGCACAAGTACTTTTTTGATCTTTTTTTCTGTTTGTTGTTTTTTCACCCTTTTTGCTGCATTCGCACACAAAACGGTGCTTTTTTGCATACTAAAAGACTTGCACAAGGCTAATAATGCACCCAAAGTCATTAGGAAATCATTTATTGTTGAGGTGAGTATGTCTGATGTTTTACGCCCATACCGCGATCTTTTTCCACAAATCGGCCAGCGCGTAATGATCGACGATAGCAGCGTCGTGATTGGTGACGTTCGTCTGGCTGATGATGTGGGGATCTGGCCGCTCGTTGTGATTCGTGGAGATGTACATTATGTACAGATCGGAGCACGCACCAATATCCAGGATGGCAGTATGTTGCATGTCACTCATAAATCCTCGTACAACCCAGATGGCAACCCATTAACCATTGGCGAAGATGTCACTGTTGGTCACAAGGTGATGCTCCACGGCTGCACCATTGGCAATCGAGTTTTGGTTGGGATGGGCTCAATTTTACTTGATGGCGCAATAGTAGAAGATGATGTGATGATTGGTGCGGGTAGCCTGGTCCCACAAAATAAACGGCTGGAGAGCGGATATCTGTATCTCGGTAGTCCCGTCAAACAGATCCGCCCGTTAAGTGATGAAGAGAAGGCTGGGTTACGCTATTCCGCAAATAACTACGTGAAATGGAAGGACGAATATCTGGATCAAGGTAACCAGACCCAACCTTGATCATCTTCACTTTGTTCCTGAATTAAGTTTTCCGCTTCTTCTTCCAGGTCCCAGCGATGCTGACGAAAACTCGCTAACCACTGTTCTGGCGTACCTCCAGTAAAGCGATACGCCAGACTCTCGCCAGAGATCGCACATGTCAGTTGCATACCATTCACGAGAGCAGGAAAACATACACATCTTTTATTCTCGTCCCACTCTTCCCTATCCGGAAACTGGATGGCCTGATTCACGCTGACAATTCCTGTTGCAATAGTTTGATGACCGGTTCTACATCAGGCAGAACGCCATGCCAAAGAAGGAAGGCATGAGCCGCCTGTGCCACCAGCATTCCTAAACCATCAGCATTACGCTTTGAGCCTCGCTGCTCACACCATGCCAGAAAAGGAGTTTTTCCTTTCTGATAGAACATGTCATAGCAATAAATGCCTGGATGAATGAGCGATGACGGGATCGCCGGAATATCACCACTGATGCCACTGGATGTTGCATTAATAATGAGATCAAACTCATGACCTTCCAGTTCGTCCATACCCAACGCCTGAATACTGCCAGTGTGCGCAAACAATTTAGCCAACTCTTCCGCGCGGGATACCGTCCGATTAGTGATTGTCACCGCACAGTCTAGGGAAAGAAGTGGCAGTAGTACGCCGCGAGATGCTCCACCAGCGCCGATAAGCAGAATACGTAAACCAGGGCGGATAAAAGACAGACGTTCCAGATCGCTTAACAAGCCTACACCATCGGTATTGTCACCCAGCAGGCGTCCATCTTCTAACCGCTTGAGGGTATTAACTGCACCAGCCAACGCTGCCCGTTCAGTAAGCTCATCCGCTCTGGCAAAAGCCTCTTCTTTAAAAGGCACCGTCACATTCGCACCTTTACCACCAGCACGAAAGAAAGCGTTCAGTGTGTTGATGAAATCATTGATGGGTGCCAACACGCGCCCATAGGGATGTTCAATATTCAGTTGCTGAGCAAATTGCTGATGAATGAATGGCGATTTGCTGTGGGCTATCGGATTACCAAAAACAGCATAGGTTTCCATTATGTTACCCCTGTCGAAACAGTTCACCCGTCAGGGCATCGCGGATTTCTGAAGGATTTAAACGCCCCCCGTTTCACCAGGCACAACCGGGAACGCCGCGCCAAATTGTGCGCGAACTTCGTCTACTGTTCGACAAGGTGGCAATCCACTCAAGTTGGCACTGGTAGAAACCAGCGGTTTACCATAAGCCTGGCACAAAGCAACCACCAACGGATGGTCGGTGACTCGTACAGCAAGCGAATCAAAGCGGCCCGTCAACCAGCGCGGTGTTGTCGCAGGCGCGGGAAAGACAAAGGTGACAGGACCTGGCCAGCGGGAAAAAATGGTTTCACGCTGCGCATCAGTCAGCATGGTGTCATCAATATAGGGTTTAAGCTGCTCGTAATTTGCCGCGATTAAAATCAGCCCCTTATCAACCGGACGCTGTTTTAACTCCAACAGTCTCATCACTGCTGTTTCGCTATCAGGATCGCACCCAACACCGAAAACGGCTTCCGTTGGATAGGCGATGACACGTTCTTCATTGAGGACATCTATCGCAGCTGCGATAGCGTCTCCTTGCAGGTTATTATTCACGTTATTATTCCGCCGAAACCGGCTTTCCACATTGTTTACTGGCACAAAAGTGTTTTACACCCTGCGCGGTTTTCTTTTCGATGAGTAGCGGATAATGACACTCAGGGCATTCTCCAGCTATTGGTTTGAAGTTAATGGCAAATTGACACTCCGGGTAGCGATCACAGGAGTGAAATGTTTTGCCATAACGGGAGCGGCGCTGGACCAGATGGCCCGTCCGACATTGGGGGCATGTAATTGCTGTTTCGTCCGGTTTATCGATAAGTTCGGTATGTTCGCATTCAGGGTAGTTACTGCAACCAATAAACATACCAAAGCGTCCCTGGCGTAATACCAGATTTGCGCCACATGCAGGGCAAACCTGCCCCTCCAGAACTTTGACAATATGTCCATCCGCTGAAGATTTCAGAAGACGGACGTAGTCACACGCCGGATACTGTGAGCATCCAAGAAACGGACCGTGTTTCCCGGATCGAATAACCAGTTCAGCCCCGCACTTTGGGCAGGACTCATTATTACGCACCGTGAACAGTGCTGATTTTGCCATAACAACTTATGCTGAATTAAAGAAATGATTAATGCAGCATACCTTCATTCACTTCAAAGAGTAATTCTTCCATTTGCTGGTACGCATTTTCGCACCCCGGGATGTTGAACAACACCATCAGGATCACCCATTTCAGATCATCCAGTTCGAACTCTGCGTTATCCAGCGCGAGCACTCGCTCTATCACCATTTCACGAGTTTCAAGGTTGAGCACCTGAATCTGCTCAAGGAAAAGCAGAAACCCACGGCAGCTGGCATCCAGTCGTTCACACTCTTCCGGTGTATAAATACGCATGGAGAGAGGATCCGAGGCCAGTTGCATCGGTTCTGCCAACCCTTCCTGATAATCAGCAAGTTTTTCCAGCCATAGCAGGGCATTGTAGATATCTTCTCGCTCAAAACCTGCGTCGGTAAGATCCTGTTCAAGTTTGTCTTGATCCACACGCAACTCAGCTTCAGTGTGAATATAGGTTTCAAACAAATACATTAGTACGTCGAACATGGCATGCCCTCCTCAATCGGACATAGCCGCCGGGTACAGCTGCGATCCATCCTGCTAACTCCAGTTCGAGTAGTTGAGTAACTACCTCTGGCACAGGTTGGCCGGCACGTTCAGCGACGACGTCAACAGGTGTTACCTCATCTCCTACGTTAGCCAGGAGCTCAGGAAATGGCAATGCCACGTCTTGCTGATCTGGTGAATAAAATGAATTTTCAGGGGCGTCTGGCAACCAGTGCAATCCAAATTGCAAGTTTTCCAGAATTTCTTCCGGTTCCGTCACAA
Source organism: Shigella sonnei (assembly GCF_002950395.1). NCBI lineage: Bacteria > Pseudomonadati > Pseudomonadota > Gammaproteobacteria > Enterobacterales > Enterobacteriaceae > Shigella > Shigella sonnei. The sequence continues at coordinate 4,288,875 of NZ_CP026802.1, read as the reverse complement.
GAATCGCACCTTGTTTTATTAACCAGTGAGGCCCTTCGCTTCCCGGATTCCCTATTGGACCTGGCAAGGCAAAAACTTCACGCCTCTGCTCAAGCGCACAACGTGCTGTCACCAGCGAACCACTGCGCAAAGCCGCTTCCACCACCAGTACACCTTTACTTAGACCACTGATAATGCGATTTCTTCGTGGGAAATTGTAAGCAAGGGGTGGAACATCGAGGGGAAATTCCGAGACGAGAGCTCCGCCATGTTCAAGCAGACTGGCAGCCAGTCGGGCATGGCGGCGGGGATGAATGGTATTAAGTCCATTCCCCAATACAGCAATGCTGACGCCATTTACCTGTAAGGCAGCTTTATGCGCCACACCATCGATTCCACGCGCCAGTCCACTCGTAATTGTCACTCCACGCGTCGCCAGAGTTTCGCAAAATAACCGTCCCCATCGCTCGCCATACCATGAATGCGCCCGACTCCCCACTACGGCAAGCTGAAATGAATGCAGCGCGTGCAGTTCTCCTTCAACAAACAGTGCGCCGGGGTAATCTGTCGTCACCAGAAGTTGAGGAGGATAAAATTCGCTGTCCGCAGGGATTAAATGATGGTTGGGTTGCTCCAACCAACAAAGTGAGCTTTCGATACTCTTTCGCGGAAATGAAAGAAAGCGTTGTGCCTGCCGCAATGTAAGCCCTGTTTGCTGCAATCCAACCGCATCAATTTGCGACTGTTTTGCCAGCCAGTGAGCTATACGGACCATATCATCGCCGTACAAGCTGCTGATACTCATTAAACGCAGCCAAATTTCTGTATCGACCATCCTTATCTCCCTGCCATAAGCAGCCTTAGCAATCTTTGCGATTGGTCAGTGATGCTGTCAATCAGAGGGGGATTTGTCTAGAATAGAAGAAATAATCTTTCTAACCCCTGAACACATCTCTGGAGATTTATGTCAGTTTTGCAAGTGTTACATATTCCGGACGAGCGGCTTCGCAAAGTTGCTAAACCGGTAGAAGAAGTGAATGCAGAAATACAGCGTATCGTCGATGATATGTTCGAGACGATGTACGCAGAAGAAGGTATTGGCCTGGCGGCAACCCAGGTTGATATCCATCAACGTATCATTGTTATTGATGTTTCGGAAAACCGTGACGAACGGCTGGTGTTAATCAATCCGGAGCTTTTAGAAAAAAGCGGCGAAACAGGCATTGAAGAAGGTTGCCTGTCGATCCCTGAACAACGTGCTTTAGTGCCGCGCGCAGAGAAAGTTAAAATTCGCGCCCTTGACCGCGACGGTAAACCATTTGAACTGGAAGCAGAGGGGCTGTTAGCCATCTGTATTCAGCATGAGATGGATCACCTGGTCGGCAAACTGTTTATGGATTATCTGTCACCGCTGAAACAACAACGTATTCGTCAGAAAGTTGAAAAACTAGATCGTCTGAAAGCCCGGGCTTAAGGATAAGAACTAACGTGTCAGAATCACTACGTATTATTTTTGCGGGTACACCTGACTTTGCAGCGCGTCATCTCGACGCGCTGTTGTCTTCTGGTCATAACGTCGTTGGCGTGTTCACCCAGCCAGACCGACCGGCAGGACGCGGTAAAAAACTGATGCCCAGCCCGGTTAAAGTTCTGGCTGAGGAAAAAGGTCTGCCCGTTTTTCAACCTGTTTCCCTGCGTCCACAAGAAAGCCAGCAACTGGTCGCCGATCTGCAGGCTGATGTTATGGTCGTCGTCGCCTATGGCTTAATTCTGCCTAAAGCAGTGCTGGAGATGCCGCGTCTTGGCTGTATCAACGTTCATGGTTCACTGCTGCCACGCTGGCGCGGTGCTGCACCAATCCAACGCTCACTATGGGCGGGTGATGCAGAAACTGGTGTGACCATTATGCAAATGGATGTCGGTTTAGACACCGGTGATATGCTCTATAAGCTCTCCTGCCCGATTACTGCAGAAGATACCAGTGGTACGCTGTACGACAAGCTGGCAGAGCTTGGCCCACAAGGGCTAATCACCACGTTGAAACAACTAGCAGACGGCACGGCGAAACCAGAAGTTCAGGACGAAACTCTTGTCACTTACGCCGAGAAGTTGAGTAAAGAAGAAGCGCGTATTGACTGGTCGCTTTCGGCAGCGCAGCTTGAACGCTGCATTCGCGCTTTCAACCCATGGCCAATGAGCTGGCTGGAAATTGAAGGACAACCGGTTAAAGTCTGGAAAGCGTCGGTCATTGATACGGCAACCAACGCTGCACCAGGAACGATCCTTGAAGCCAACAAACAAGGCATTCAGGTTGCGACTGGTGATGGCATCCTGAACCTGCTCTCGTTACAACCTGCGGGTAAGAAAGCGATGAGCGCGCAAGACCTCCTGAATTCTCGTCGGGAATGGTTTGTTCCGGGCAACCGTCTGGCCTGATAGTCCACTCTTCTAAGCCCGGTCTTACCGGGCATTTTTATACTTATGAAAAAACAACGTAATTTACGTAGCATGGCGGCCCAGGCCGTTGAACAAGTCGTCGAGCAAGGGCAATCATTAAGCAACATTCTGCCACCGCTCCAGCAAAAAGTTTCTGATAAAGACAAAGCACTTCTTCAAGAGTTGTGCTTTGGCGTACTGCGTACGCTTTCGCAGTTAGACTGGCTGATTAATAAGTTAATGGCCCGTCCGATGACCGGCAAACAGCGCACTGTGCATTACCTGATTATGGTTGGTTTGTATCAACTGCTTTATACCCGCATTCCACCTCATGCTGCGCTGGCTGAAACGGTTGAAGGCGCTATCGCAATTAAGCGTCCGCAACTTAAAGGGTTGATTAACGGTGTATTACGCCAGTTCCAGCATCAGCAAGAAGAGTTATTAGCCGAGTTTAATACCAGTGATGCACGTTATCTGCATCCTTCCTGGTTGCTGAAGCGTCTGCAAAAAGCGTATCCAGAGCAGTGGCAATCCATCGTCGAAGCCAATAACCAGCGTCCGCCAATGTGGCTGCGCGTTAATCGTACGCATCATTCCCGCGACAGCTGGCTTGCATTGTTGGATGAAGCAGGAATGAAAGGTTTCCCGCATGCGGATTACCCTGATGCTGTACGGCTGGAAACACCTGCACCTGTTCATGCGCTACCTGGTTTTGAAGACGGATGGGTTACCGTTCAGGATGCATCAGCACAAGGTTGCATGACCTGGCTTGCGCCACAAAACGGTGAACACATTCTGGATCTTTGTGCCGCCCCCGGCGGTAAAACAACGCATATCCTTGAGGTGGCACCAGAAGCGCAGGTTGTTGCGGTTGATATTGACGAACAGCGCCTCTCTCGCGTTCACGACAATTTAAAACGCCTTGGTATGAAGGCGACCGTGAAACAAGGTGATGGCCGTTACCCTTCCCAATGGTGTGGCGAGCAACAGTTTGATCGCATTTTATTAGATGCGCCTTGTTCAGCAACGGGGGTGATTCGTCGCCATCCGGATATTAAATGGTTACGTCGCGATCGCGATATCCCGGAACTCGCGCAATTGCAGTCTGAAATTCTCGACGCCATTTGGCCGCATTTAAAATCCGGTGGAACCCTGGTCTATGCCACCTGTTCGGTGTTACCGGAAGAGAATAGCCTGCAGATTAAAGCTTTTTTGCAACGTACCGCTGATGCCGAACTTTGCGAAACAGGAACACCAGAGCAACCGGGTAAACAAAATCTGCCTGGTGCCGAAGAGGGCGACGGCTTCTTTTACGCTAAGCTAATCAAAAAGTGATGAGATAACGGGTCGAGACTGATGAAAATTATCATTCTGGGTGCCGGCCAGGTTGGCGGCACACTGGCGGAAAACCTGGTTGGCGAGAACAACGATATTACTGTTGTCGATACCAACGGTGAGCGTCTGCGGACCTTGCAGGATAAATTTGACCTGCGAGTCGTGCAGGGGCATGGCTCTCATCCACGCGTATTGCGGGAGGCAGGTGCCGACGACGCCGATATGCTGGTTGCTGTAACCAGTTCAGATGAAACCAATATGGTTGCCTGCCAGGTAGCCTACTCACTTTTCAACACCCCTAATCGCATCGCTCGCATCCGCTCACCAGACTACGTACGCGATGCCGATAAGCTATTTCATTCAGATGCTGTACCGATTGATCATCTGATCGCACCAGAGCAGTTGGTTATCGATAATATTTACCGACTGATTGAGTATCCAGGCGCATTGCAGGTGGTGAACTTCGCTGAGGGTAAAGTCAGCCTCGCTGTAGTTAAAGCCTATTATGGCGGCCCGCTGATTGGTAATGCACTTTCGACCATGCGCGAACATATGCCACATATCGATACTCGTGTGGCAGCAATTTTCCGCCACGATCGCCCCATTCGTCCACAAGGTTCGACCATTGTTGAAGCTGGTGATGAAGTGTTCTTTATTGCCGCTTCACAGCATATCCGCGCGGTGATGAGTGAATTACAGCGACTGGAAAAACCGTATAAGCGGATCATGCTGGTTGGTGGCGGTAATATCGGTGCAGGGCTGGCGCGTCGTCTGGAAAAAGATTACAGCGTTAAACTCATCGAACGTAATCAGCAGCGCGCTGCCGAACTGGCGGAAAAGTTGCAGAATACGATCGTCTTTTTTGGTGATGCGTCGGATCAAGAACTGCTGGCCGAAGAACATATCGATCAAGTTGATCTGTTTATTGCCGTCACCAACGATGACGAGGCCAATATCATGTCCGCCATGCTTGCCAAACGTATGGGTGCGAAAAAGGTGATGGTATTGATCCAGCGTCGCGCTTATGTGGATCTGGTTCAGGGGAGCGTGATCGATATTGCAATTTCACCACAACAAGCAACTATTTCTGCGTTGCTTAGCCATGTGCGAAAAGCAGATATTGTTGGTGTTTCCTCATTGCGCCGCGGCGTAGCAGAAGCTATTGAAGCCGTTGCTCACGGTGATGAAAGCACCTCACGCGTTGTCGGCAGAGTCATTGACGAAATCAAGCTACCGCCAGGAACGATTATTGGAGCGGTGGTACGTGGAAACGACGTGATGATTGCCAATGACAATCTGCGCATTGAGCAAGGCGATCACGTAATTATGTTCCTCACAGATAAAAAGTTTATTACCGACGTCGAAAGACTCTTCCAGCCAAGCCCTTTCTTCTTGTAATTAATAAGGCGTCTAATGACGCCTTATTATTTCCCTTTGATTATCAAGGATTAATTAAATTCATTCCTGGCAGGAAAATGGCTTAACATTTGTTAGACTTATGGTTGTCGGCTTCATAGGGAGAATAACATGAGCATTATTAAAGAATTTCGCGAATTTGCGATGCGCGGGAACGTGGTGGATTTGGCGGTGGGTGTCATTATCGGTGCGGCATTCGGGAAGATTGTATCTTCACTGGTTGCCGATATCATCATGCCACCTCTGGGCTTATTAATTGGCGGGATCGACTTTAAACAGTTTGCTGTCACGCTACGCGATGCGCAGGGGGATATCCCTGCTGTTGTGATGCATTACGGTGTCTTCATTCAAAACGTCTTTGATTTTCTGATTGTGGCCTTTGCCATCTTTATGGCGATTAAGCTAATCAACAAACTGAATCGGAAAAAAGAAGAACCAGCTGCCGCACCTGCACCAACTAAAGAAGAAGTATTACTGGCAGAAATTCGTGATTTGCTGAAAGAGCAGAATAACCGCTCTTAACAAGCGCCTGAAAGCAGAAGACCAGTGGTAAAAAAGTGATTTACTTTCTTGCCACTGGCCTCCCAGTTCCCCCGATTGCCATGTTTTCCTTTTCGCATGTAACTGCCTTTCCCTTTCTTATTTTTCTCTACTCGCTGTCGGAATAAGGGATCATGTAGTAATGCTTCTATCGCATTATCCTTTATCTGCCCTTTAGTATGCTGATATCGGCTCATAAAAACTCCAGTTGGTTATTTAACGGCGCGAGTGTAATCCTGTCAGTGCAAAAAATCAACAGCCACTCTTAACGCCACTCGCCCCTTGTTCAAGAGCTTCAAGAATCGAGCAATAAACACTGCTATGGGCGGTCCCACAACAGGCATCGTTAAGGCGTTGCAAGGAACGCTGCATACTCTGCAACTCGGCTATCCGTGCTTCGACTTCCTGCAATCTTTCCTGCACAATGCCTTTTGACTCCTGACAGGTATGGTGTTCAGGATCGATGCGGATCGACAGCAACTCGCGGATCGACTCCAGACTGAAACCTAGTTGTCTGGCATGGCGGATAAATTTCAATCGCTGGAGATCGCTTTCGGTATACAGGCGAAACCCGCCTTCAGTACGCACTTCATGCTCCATCATCTGCTGTTTTTCGTAATAACGAATCGTGTCAGGTGTTACTTCCGCCATTTTTGCCAGCTCACCAATGCGATACATACATACTCCACTAGTTATCGTTGATTTTGTCCAACAACTTGTCAGCATAATCGCCGCGTAAAAAATCGGTACTCAATCCAGCTTGTCGCAGCTTCAATTCCAGTAATGACAATCGACGGCTAACCTCTTGATATTGCGGATCATCGTGACGGATACCTTTGAGAATATCCAGAAGCTGAATTGCTTCTCTCCGTTGCTCAAGTTCTGGCGGTAAGCAACCGGCATTCTTCAGCAAGCGATACCCCGCACGTAATTCCGGTGGCACGTGAGAATCATCATCCAGTATCAATGGTTCGCCGCTACCTGCCAGGTTATCAAACTCACCTTTCGCTTGCGCTTCTGCTATATGGCGCTCTGCCCACTGGTCAAGTAACCACATAAATACTCCAGGGGATGAACAAAAAGAGTACAGCTATTGTAGATAAGTGGGGATACTACGGGTATAAAAAAACCCGCCGGGGCGGGTTTTTTTACATTGCTTCAGATTACTCTGCAGCAGCTTCTGCTTTCTCTGAACGATCAACCAGCTCGATGTAAGCCATCGGCGCGTTGTCGCCTGCACGGAAGCCACACTTCAGAATACGAGTGTAACCACCGGCACGGCTCGCGAAACGCGGGCCCAGTTCGTTAAACAGTTTTGCCACGATCTCGTTATCACGAGTACGGGCGAATGCCAGACGACGATTAGCAACGCTATCAGTCTTGGCAAGAGTAATCAGCGGCTCAACTACGCGGCGCAGCTCTTTCGCTTTAGGCAGAGTCGTCTTGATGATTTCATGACGAACCAGTGAACCTGCCATATTGCGGAACATAGCCTGGCGATGGCTGCTGTTGCGGTTCAGTTGACGACCACTCTTACGATGGCGCATGACCTTATCCTTCTCAGTAAAACCTTAACCTGTGATCCGGTTACTCGTCAGCGATGCTTGCCGGTGGCCAGTTTTCCAGGCGCATGCCCAGAGACAGTCCACGGGAAGCCAGCACGTCTTTAATCTCAGTAAGAGATTTTTTACCAAGGTTAGGCGTTTTAAGGAGCTCAACCTCGGTACGCTGTACCAGATCACCGATATAGTGGATAGCTTCTGCTTTAAGGCAGTTAGCAGAGCGGACAGTCAATTCCAGATCGTCAACAGGGCGCAGCAGGATCGGATCGAACTCTGGTTTCTCTTCTTTCACTTCAGGCTGACGTACATCACGTAAGTCAACGAAAGCTTCCAGTTGTTCAGCCAGAATGGTTGCCGCACGACGAATCGCCTCTTCAGGATCGATTGTGCCGTTGGTTTCCATTTCGATGACCAGCTTGTCCAGGTCGGTACGCTGTTCTACACGCGCTGCTTCAACATTGTAGGCAATACGCTCCACAGGGCTGTAGCATGCGTCGACCAGCAGACGGCCGATTGGGCGCTCATCTTCTTCCGAATGAATTCGGGTAGAAGCCGGCACATAACCACGACCGCGCTGAACTTTGATACGCATGCTAATAGACGCGTTCTCATCGGTCAGGTGGCAGATCACGTGCTGCGGCTTGACGATTTCGACATCACCGTCGTGGGTGATATCGGCTGCAGTCACAGGGCCAATGCCAGATTTATTCAAGGTAAGAATAACTTCATCTTTGCCCTGAACTCTCACCGCCAGCCCTTTCAGGTTGAGCAGGATTTCCAGGATATCTTCCTGAACGCCTTCTTTGGTGCTGTACTCATGTAGTACACCATCAATCTCAACCTCGGTCACCGCGCAACCCGGCATCGATGAGAGCAGAATACGGCGCAGTGCGTTACCCAGAGTATGGCCAAAGCCACGCTCTAAAGGCTCAAGGGTCACCTTGGCGTGCGTCGAACTCACTTGCTCGATATCAACCAGGCGCGGTTTTAGAAACTCTGTCACAGAACCCTGCATTGTGTCCTCTCTTTGGTACTAAGCTTTACTTGGAGTAAAGCTCGACGATCAGGTGTTCGTTAATGTCCGCAGACAGATCAGAACGCTCCGGCTTACGCTTAAACGTACCTTCCATCTTGCCAGCATCAACTTCCAGCCAGGTTGGCTTTTCACGCTGCTCAGCCAGCTCCAGAGCGGCTTTCACGCGAGACTGCTTCTTCGCTTTCTCACGAATGCTTACAACGTCATTCGGACTAACCTGATAAGAAGCGATGTTAACAACACGACCGTTTACCATAATTGCTTTATGGCTAACCAGCTGACGTGCTTCTGCACGAGTGGCACCGAAGCCCATACGGTATACAACGTTGTCCAGACGACCTTCCAGCAGAGCCAACAGGTTTTCACCGGTGTTGCCTTTCAGACGTGCTGCTTCTTTGTAGTAGTTACGGAACTGACGCTCCAGCACACCATAGATACGGCGAACTTTTTGCTTTTCACGCAACTGCACACCATAGTCAGACAGACGCGGTTTACGCGCACCGTGCTGGCCAGGAGCTTGTTCAATTTTACACTTGGTATCGATCGCGCGAACGCCAGACTTAAGGAATAAGTCGGTGCCCTCACGACGGCTCAGCTTGAGCTTAGGACCCAAATATCTTGCCATTTTCTTTCTCCAACAAACCTGGAAAACGAGGCGTTATACGCGACGTTTTTTCGGCGGACGACAACCGTTATGAGGGATCGGAGTCACATCAGTAATGTTAGTGATGCGGAAACCTGCGGCGTTCAGAGCACGAATAGTAGATTCGCGGCCTGGACCCGGACCTTTAACCATAACTTCCAGATTCTTGATGCCGTATTCTTTCACGGCGTCAGCGCAACGCTCTGCTGCAACCTGAGCTGCAAACGGAGTGGATTTGCGAGAACCACGGAAACCGGAACCACCGGCTGTTGCCCAACCCAACGCGTTACCCTGACGATCAGTGATAGTCACGATGGTGTTGTTGAAAGAAGCATGGATATGAGCCACGCCGTCAGAGACTTGTTTTCTTACACGTTTACGTGCACGAATTGGTGCCTTTGCCATTATTCAATCACCCCGATTATTTCTTGATCGGTTTGCGCGGACCCTTACGGGTACGTGCGTTGGTCTTGGTACGCTGACCGCGAACCGGGAGACCACGACGATGACGCAAACCGCGATAGCAACCAAGATCCATCAGGCGCTTGATGCTCATGCTGATTTCACGGCGCAGATCACCTTCAACGACAAATTTGGCAACTTCGTCACGCAGCGTGTCGATTTGTCCTTCAGACAGCTCACTGATCTTAACATCTTCAGCGATACCCGCTGCAGCCAGGATGGCTTTAGAACGGGTCTTGCCGACGCCATAAATCGAAGTTAATGCGATTACGGCATGCTTATGATCAGGAATGTTAATGCCTGCTATACGGGCCACTATGCACTCCTACTATTTAATATGTACGTTCCATGCTGAAAAGCCCGTTTTCAGGATACTCAAATGGAAACGCACAGACATACAAAAGATTGGCTGGCTAATCTAGCCAGCTCAACCCAACTTTGCAAGAAAAATATGCGAAAAAATCAGCCTTGGCGCTGTTTATGCTTCGGCTCGGCACTGCAAATCACACGGATGACACCATCACGCTTAACGATTTTGCAGTTACGGCATAATTTCTTGACGGAAGCACGAACTTTCATTTTTACTCTCCGTAACTTCTCGGGCGACCAATTATCGGCCGTAGCCTTTCAGGTTCGCCTTCTTCAATGCAGACTCATACTGACTGGACATCATCAGAGTTTGCACTTGAGCCATAAAGTCCATAATCACGACAACAACGATAAGCAGTGAGGTCCCACCGAAGTAGAACGGTACTTTCATTGCATCACGCATGAACTCCGGGATCAGGCAGATAAAGGTAATATACAGCGCACCAACCAGGGTCAGGCGGGTCATTACTTTATCGATATACTTCGCCGTTTGCTCTCCCGGACGAATTCCTGGTACAAATGCACCGGACTTCTTCAGGTTATCTGCTGTTTCACGCGGGTTGAAAACCAACGCCGTGTAGAAGAAACAGAAGAAGATGATTGCAGACGCATAGAGTAACACATAAAGCGGTTGCCCAGGCTGCAAATACAGCGAAATTGTTGTCAGCCAGTTCCAACCAGTACCGCCCCCGAACCATGACGCGATGGTCGCCGGGAACAGAATAATACTGGAAGCGAAGATTGCCGGGATTACCCCCGCCATATTCACTTTCAGCGGTAAATGTGTGCTCTGTGCAGCATAAACACGACGACCTTGCTGACGTTTCGCGTAGTTTACCACAATGCGGCGTTGACCACGCTCAACAAATACAACAAAGAACGTCACTGCAAATACTAATACTGCAACCAACAGCAACACGAGGAAGTGCAGGTCGCCTTGACGCGCTTGCTCGATAGTATGGGCAATGGCTGGCGGGAGTCCCGCGACAATACCGACGAAGATAATGATTGAAATACCGTTGCCGATACCTCGTTCAGTAATCTGTTCGCCCAACCACATCAGGAACATCGTTCCTGTGACCAGACTTACAACAGCGGTGAAGTAGAATGCAAAGCCCGGGTTAATCACCAGGCCTTGCATACCAGGCATATTCGGCAGACCAGTAGCAATACCGATCGACTGGAATATTGCCAGCACCAGAGTACCGTAGCGGGTGTACTGGCTGATCTTACGACGACCAGACTCCCCTTCTTTCTTAATTTCCGCCAACGTTGGGTGAACCACCGTCAGCAGCTGGATAATGATCGACGCCGAAATATACGGCATGATCCCCAGAGCAAAGATAGAAGCACGGCTGAGAGCACCACCAGAGAACATGTTAAACATCTCAATGATGGTGCCTCGCTGTTGCTCAAGCAGTTTGGCAAGTACAGTGGCATCAATACCAGGGATCGGAATAAAAGAGCCAATACGGAACACAATCAGCGCACCGATAACAAACAGCAGTCTGCGTTTCAGCTCGCCTAAGCCACCTTTGGCACTTTGAAAATCTAATCCCGGTTGTTTAGCCATCTGCTACTTATTCCTCGATTTTACCGCCAGCAGCTTCGATAGCAGCACGAGCGCCTTTAGTAACACGCAGGCCACGAACAGTTACCGGAGTCGTTACTTCGCCAGCCAGGATCACTTTCGCGAACTCGATCTGGATACCGATAATGTTAGCCGCTTTCAGCGTGTTCAGGTCTACAACACCGCCTTCTACTTTAGCCAGGTCAGACAGACGAACTTCGGCTGTAATCGCTGCTTTACGAGAAGTGAAGCCGAATTTCGGCAGACGACGGTACAGAGGCATCTGACCACCCTCGAAACCGCGACGTACGCCACCGCCAGAACGAGACTTCTGACCTTTGTGACCACGACCACCGGTTTTACCGAGGCCAGAACCGATACCACGACCCAGGCGTTTACCCGCCTTTTTGGAGCCTTCGGCCGGAGACAGAGTATTTAAACGCATCTCTTACTCCTCAACTTTAACCATGAAGGAAACCGCGTTGATCATACCGCGAATAGCAGGAGTATCCTCGCGCTCTACGGTGTGACCAATACGACGCAGACCCAGGCCAAGCAGCGTTGCCTTGTGTTTCGGCAGACGACCGATTGCACTGCGGGTTTGAGTAATTTTAATAGTCTTTGCCATGGTTTATTTCCCCAGAATTTCTTCAACGGATTTACCACGCTTGGCAGCGACCATTTCTGGAGAATTCATATTTTCCAGGCCATCAATAGTTGCACGAACCACGTTGATCGGGTTGGTGGAACCATATGCTTTAGCCAGAACGTTATGAACCCCAGCGACTTCCAGAACGGCGCGCATTGCACCACCGGCGATGATACCGGTACCTTCGGAAGCCGGCTGCATGAATACGCGAGAACCCGTGTGAACACCTTTAACAGGGTGTTGCAGAGTGCCGTTATTCAGCGCGACGTTAATCATATTGCGACGGGCTTTTTCCATCGCTTTCTGGATCGCTGCTGGAACTTCACGCGCTTTACCGTAACCAAAACCAACGCGACCGTTACCATCGCCAACTACAGTCAGAGCTGTGAAGGAGAAAATACGACCACCTTTAACGGTTTTAGATACGCGGTTTACCGCGATCAGCTTTTCCTGCAGTTCGCCAGCTTGTTTTTCGATGTGAGCCATCTTACACCTCTACCTTAGAACTGAAGGCCAGCTTCACGGGCAGCATCTGCCAGTGCCTGGACACGACCATGATATTGGAACCCGGAACGGTCAAAGGATACATCTTTGATGCCTTTTTCCAGAGCGCGTTCAGCGACAGCTTTACCCACAGCTGCAGCCGCGTCTTTGTTACCGGTGTACTTCAGTTGTTCAGCGATAGCTTTTTCTACAGTAGAAGCAGCTACCAGAACTTCAGAACCGTTCGGTGCAATTACCTGTGCGTAAATGTGACGCGGGGTACGATGTACCACCAGGCGAGTTGCGCCCAGCTCCTGGAGCTTGCGGCGTGCGCGGGTCGCACGACGGATACGAGCAAATTTCTTATCCATAGTGTTACCTTACTTCTTCTTAGCCTCTTTGGTACGCACGACTTCGTCGGCGTAACGAACACCCTTGCCTTTATAAGGCTCAGGACGACGGTAGGCGCGCAGATCCGCTGCAACCTGGCCGATCACCTGCTTATCAACGCCTTTCAGCACGATTTCAGTCTGAGTCGGACATTCAGCAGTGATACCCGCAGGCAGCTGATGGTCAACAGGATGAGAGAAACCCAGAGACAGGTTAATCACATTGCCTTTAACCGCTGCACGGTAACCTACACCAACCAGCTGCAGCTTCTTAGTGAAGCCTTCGGTAACACCGATAACCATTGAGTTCAGCAGGGCACGCGCGGTACCAGCCTGTGCCCAACCGTCTGCGTAACCATCACGCGGACCGAAGGTCAGGGTATTATCTGCATGTTTAACTTCAACAGCATCGTTGAGAGTACGAGTCAGCTCGCCGTTTTTACCTTTGATCGTAATAACCTGACCGTTGATTTTTACGTCAACGCCGGCAGGAACAACGACCGGTGCTTTAGCAACACGAGACATTTTTTCCTCCGATTAGGCTACGTAGCAGATAATTTCGCCACCAAGACCAGCCTGGCGCGCTGCACGATCAGTCATAACACCTTTAGAGGTAGAAACAACTGCGATACCCAGACCCGCCATAACTTTCGGCAGCTCATCTTTACGTTTATAGATGCGCAGACCTGGGCGGCTGACACGCTGAATGCTTTCTACAACAGCTTTGCCCTGGAAATACTTCAGAGTAAGTTCCAGTTCAGGCTTGGTGTCGCCTTCAACTTTAAAATCTTCAATAAAACCTTCTTCCTTCAGCACGTTGGCGATTGCCACTTTCAGCTTGGAGGAAGGCATGGTGACCGCAGCTTTGTTCGCGGCCTGACCGTTACGGATACGGGTCAGCATATCCGCGATCGGATCTTGCATGCTCATCTGTCTTTACTCCCGTGATTCAATTGGTGACAATTACCAGCTAGCCTTTTTCAGACCCGGGATTTCACCGCGCATAGCGGCTTCACGGACCTTAATACGGCTCAACCCGAACTTCCGCAGGAAACCATGCGGGCGACCTGTTTGACGGCAGCGGTTACGCTGACGAGACGGGCTGGAATCACGCGGCAGAGTCTGCAGCTTGAGAACAGCGTTCCAACGATCTTCGTCGGAAGCGTTCACATCAGAGATGATCGCTTTCAGTTCAGCGCGTTTCGCGAAGTATTTATCAGCTAAAGCTACGCGTTTTACTTCGCGTGCTTTCATTGATTGCTTAGCCATTTAGTAACCCTACCTTACTTGCGGAACGGGAAGTCAAAGGCAGCCAGCAGAGCGCGGCCTTCTTCGTCAGATTTCGCAGTAGTGGTAATGGTAATATCCAAACCACGAACGCGGTCGACTTTATCGTAGTCGATTTCTGGGAAGATGATCTGCTCACGGACACCCATGCTGTAGTTACCACGACCGTCGAAAGACTTAGCGGACAGGCCACGGAAGTCACGAATACGAGGTACAGCAATAGTGATCAGGCGCTCAAAGAACTCCCACATGCGTTCGCCACGCAGAGTTACTTTACAGCCGATCGGATAGCCCTGACGGATTTTGAAGCCTGCAACAGATTTGCGTGCTTTGGTGATCAGCGGTTTTTGACCGGAGATTGCTGCCAGGTCTGCTGCTGCGTTATCCAGCAGTTTTTTGTCAGCGATCGCTTCACCAACACCCATGTTCAGGGTGATCTTCTCGACCCGAGGGACTTGCATGACAGAATTGTAGTTAAACTCAGTCATGAGTTTTTTAACTACTTCGTCTTTGTAGTAATCATGCAGTTTCGCCATCGTACTACTCCAAATTACTTGATAGTTTCGCTGTTAGACTTGAAGAAACGGACTTTTTTGCCGTCTTCGAATCTAAAGCCTACACGGTCAGCCTTGCCGGTTGCCGCATTGAAGATTGCTACGTTGGAAACCTGAATAGCGGCTTCTTTTTCAACGATGCCACCCGGTTGGTTCAGGGCCGGAACCGGCTTCTGATGTTTCTTAACCAGGTTGATACCTTCAACAATGACCTTGCCGGAAGACAGGACATTCTTAACTTTACCGCGTTTACCTTTATCTTTACCGGTTAACACGATAACTTCGTCATCACGACGGATTTTCGCTGCCATGATTCGCTCCTTAGAGTACTTCTGGTGCCAGAGAGATAATTTTCATGAACTTCTCACTACGAAGCTCACGAGTTACCGGCCCAAAAATACGCGTACCGATAGGCTGCTCGCTGTTGTTGTTCAGAAGAACACAAGCATTACCATCGAAGCGAATGACAGAACCGTCCGGGCGACGAACACCCTTCTTGGTGCGCACCACTACCGCCTTCAGCACATCACCTTTTTTGACCTTACCACGCGGAATTGCTTCTTTGATGGTGATCTTGATGATGTCGCCTACGCCTGCGTAGCGACGGTGCGAGCCACCCAGAACCTTGATACACATTACGCGACGTGCACCGGAGTTGTCGGCGACGTTCAGCATAGTCTGTTCTTGGATCATTTTAGTGCTCCGCTAATGTCAACTACTACTGAGACCCGAAAATCAGGTCGTTAAAAATCCCCATATCGAGGGCGCGGCATTATAACACCGCTTCAAGGATATGGGTAGAAAAAATAAACGGCTCATTTCTGAGCCGTTTATTCGTATCGAGAGAGTGTACTGTATTACAGAACCGCTTTCTCTACAACGCGAACCAGCGTCCAGGATTTAGTCTTGGACAGCGGACGGCATTCGCGGATTTCAACCACGTCACCGATACCGCATTCGTTGTTCTCGTCATGTACGTGCAGTTTGGTCGTACGCTTGATGAATTTACCGTAGATCGGGTGTTTCACAAAACGTTCGATAGCAACAACAATGGATTTCTCCATTTTGTCGCTAACAACGCGACCTTGCAGAGTACGGATTTTATCGGTCATTACGCACCCGCCTTCTCGTTCAGTAAAGTCTTAACGCGTGCGACATCGCGACGCACTTGCTTCAACAGGTGAGACTGTTGCAGCTGGCCACTTGCAGCCTGCATACGCAGGTTGAACTGCTCACGCAGCAGGTTCAGCAGCTCGGTGTTCAGCTCTTCAACGCTCTTCTCACGCAGCTCTTTTGCTTTCATTACATCACCGTCTTAGTTACAAAGGTGGTTTTAATCGGCAGTTTCGCTGCTGCCAGCTTGAATGCTTCACGGGCCAGCTCTTCCGGAACACCGTCCATTTCATACAGGACTTTACCCGGCTGAATCAAGGCAACCCAATACTCCACGTTACCTTTACCTTTACCCATACGCACTGCCAGCGGCTTTTCAGTGATCGGTTTGTCCGGGAACACACGGATCCAGATCTTACCTTGACGCTTAACTGCACGGGTCATAGCACGACGTGCTGCTTCGATCTGACGGGCAGTCAGACGACCACGGCCAACAGCTTTCAG
The DNA here is from genome assembly GCF_002950395.1 of Shigella sonnei. Taxonomy (NCBI): domain Bacteria; kingdom Pseudomonadati; phylum Pseudomonadota; class Gammaproteobacteria; order Enterobacterales; family Enterobacteriaceae; genus Shigella; species Shigella sonnei. Next base: position 4,272,548 of record NZ_CP026802.1, on the reverse strand, counting down.
ACCGAAGCTGCCGAAGCTAACATCCGTACCCTGCGCCAGACCGCGGTTACGGCCTTTGTGCATTTTACGGAATTTTGTACGCTTTGGTTGTAACATCAGCGACGCTCCTTATTTACGGCCTTTACGCTGCTGCTTTTTAGGCTGAGCAGCCGGTTTTTCCGGTTGTTCAACAGCAGCCATACCACCCAGGATCTCGCCTTTGAAGATCCACACTTTAACGCCGATTACACCGTAAGTGGTGTGCGCTTCAGAGGTGTTGTAGTCGATGTCAGCACGCAGAGTGTGCAGCGGTACGCGACCTTCGCGGTACCATTCGGTACGTGCGATTTCCGCGCCGCCCAGACGGCCGCTAACTTCAACTTTAATACCTTTAGCGCCCAGACGCATTGCGTTCTGTACAGCACGCTTCATAGCACGACGGAACATAACGCGACGTTCCAGCTGAGAAGTGATGCTGTCAGCAACCAGTTTTGCGTCCAGTTCAGGCTTACGAACTTCGGCGATGTTGATCTGTGCAGGAACGCCAGCGATGTCCGCTACGACCTTACGCAGTTTTTCTACGTCTTCACCTTTTTTACCGATAACGATACCCGGGCGAGCAGTGTGAATGGTTACACGGATGCTCTTAGCCGGACGCTCGATAACGATACGAGATACGGACGCTTTAGCCAGTTCCTTAGTCAGGTACTGACGTACTTTAAAATCGCTGTCCAGGTTGTCAGCGAATTCTTTGGTGTTCGCAAACCAGGTAGAGTTCCATGGCTTTACAATACCCAAGCGAATACCATTAGGATGTACTTTCTGACCCATTGCTAGTCTCCAGAGTCTCAGCGATCGGACACAACCACAGTGATGTGGCTGGTGCGCTTCAGGATGCGATCTGCACGACCTTTTGCACGCGGCATAATGCGCTTCATGCTCGGGCCTTCGTCTACGAAAATTTTCGTAACTTTCAGATCGTCAATGTCAGCGCCATCGTTGTGTTCAGCGTTAGCAATGGCAGATTCCAGAACTTTCTTGACCAGTACAGCCGCTTTCTTGTTGGTGTAGGTCAAAATATCCAGAGCCTGCGACACTTTCTTACCGCGAATCAGGTCAGCAACAAGGCGAACCTTCTGAGCAGAAGAACGAGCATGGCGATGTTTAGCGATAGTTTCCATCTCTTCCTCCTACCTTATTTCTTCTTCGCTTTTTTATCAGCAGCGTGGCCGCGATAAGTACGAGTCGGTGCGAATTCACCCAGTTTGTGACCGACCATTTCGTCGGTCACAAATACCGGAACGTGCTGACGACCATTATGGACAGCGATGGTCAAACCGATCATGTTAGGAAAGATCGTTGAACGACGGGACCAAGTGCGCAGGGGCTTCTTGTCTCCGCTTTCCACCGCTTTCTCTACCTTCTTCAGCAAGTGCAGGTCAATAAAAGGACCTTTCTTGAGAGAACGTGGCATGGCTTATCCTCTAAAATTATTTGCTACGGCGACGTACGATGAATTTATCAGTACGCTTGTTGCTGCGGGTCTTCTTACCTTTGGTCTGAACGCCCCACGGAGTTACCGGGTGCTTACCAAAGTTACGACCTTCACCACCACCATGTGGGTGGTCTACCGGGTTCATCGCGGTACCGCGAACGGTCGGACGAACACCACGCCAGCGTGCAGCACCTGCTTTACCCAGAACGCGCAGCATATGCTCAGCATTGCCAACTTCGCCCAGAGTTGCACGGCAGTCTGCTTCTACTTTACGCATTTCACCAGAACGCAGACGCAGGGTGACATAAGCACCATCACGAGCAACGATCTGAACGTAAGTACCAGCGGAACGTGCCAGCTGACCGCCTTTACCTGGTTTCATTTCTACGTTATGAACAGTAGAACCAACCGGGATGTTGCGCATCGGCAGGGTGTTACCTGGTTTGATTGCAGCATCAACGCCAGACTGAATCTGGTCGCCAGCTTTCAGGCCTTTAGGGGCCAGGATGTAACGGCGTTCACCGTCTTTGTACAGAACCAGCGCGATGTTCGCGGAACGGTTCGGATCGTACTCAAGACGTTCAACAACTGCCGGGATACCGTCTTTGTTGCGTTTGAAGTCAACAATACGGTAAGCCTGCTTGTGGCCACCACCGATATGACGAGTGGTGATACGGCCATTGTTGTTACGACCACCGGATTTGCTGTTTTTTTCCAGCAACGGAGCAAAAGGTTTGCCCTTGTGCAGCTCAGGGTTAACCACTTTAACTACGTGGCGACGACCCGGAGATGTCGGTTTACATTTAACAACTGCCATTGTATTACTCCTCCGACTTACTCAGCGCCGCCAACGAAGTCCAGATTCTGGCCTTCTTTCAGGGTGACGTAAGCTTTTTTCCAGTCGCTACGACGACCGATACGCTGTCCGTGACGTTTAACTTTCCCTTTAACTACCAGGGTGTTAACGACTTCGACTTCGACTTCAAACAGTTTCTGCACAGCAGCTTTGATTTCTGCTTTGGTCGCGTCTTTAGCAACTTTGAGTACGATGGTGTTGGATTTTTCCATCGCAGTAGACGCTTTTTCAGAAACGTGCGGTGCACGCAGCACCTTCAGCAGACGTTCTTCACGAATCATGCCAGCATCTCCTCAACTTGCTTAACAGCATCAGCAGTCATTACGACTTTGTCGAAGGCGATCAGGCTAACCGGGTCGATACCAGTTGCATCGCGTACGTCAACCTTGTGCAGGTTGCGCGCAGCCAGGAACAGGTTTTCGTCCAGCTCACCGGTGATGATCAGCACATCTTCCAGAGCCATGTCTTTCAGTTTCTGTGCCAGCAGCTTAGTTTTCGGCGCTTCTACAGAGAACTTCTCGACAACGATCAGACGATCCTGACGTACCAGTTCGGACAGGATGCTTTTCAGCGCGCCGCGGTACATCTTCTTGTTAACTTTTTGACTGTGGTCCTGCGGACGAGCAGCAAAGGTCACGCCACCAGAACGCCAGATCGGGCTCTTGATAGAACCAGAACGCGCACGGCCGGTGCCTTTCTGGCGCCACGGTTTTTTACCGGAACCAGTTACTTCAGCACGAGTCTTCTGAGCACGAGTACCCTGACGAGCACCAGCTGCATAAGCAACAACAACCTGGTGAACCAGCGCTTCGTTGAAATCACGACCGAAGGTAGTTTCGGAAACAGTCAGCGCGCTCTGCGCGTCTTTCAATACTAATTCCATTGCTATCTCCTTACGCCTTCACAGCTGGTTTAACGATCAGGTCGCTACCGGTTGCACCCGGGACAGCACCTTTAACCAGCAGCAGGTTGCGCTCAGCGTCAACGCGTACTACGTCAAGGCTCTGAACGGTTACACGTTCGTTACCCATCTGACCTGCCATTTTCTTGCCTTTGAACACTTTGCCCGGAGTCTGGTTCTGACCGATAGAACCCGGAACGCGGTGAGACAAGGAGTTACCGTGAGTAGCGTCCTGGGTACGGAAGTTCCAGCGCTTAACGGTACCTGCGAAACCTTTACCTTTAGAGGTGCCAGTTACGTCAACTTTTTTAACCTCAGCAAACAGTTCAACGCTAATGCTCTGACCTACAGTGAACTCTTCGCCTTCAGCCAGGCGGAATTCCCACAGACCACGGCCAGCTTCTACGCCAGCTTTAGCGAAGTGGCCAGCTTCAGGCTTGGTCACACGGTTAGCTTTTTTAGCACCGGTGGTCACCTGAATAGCACGGTAGCCATCGTTAGCCAGGTCTTTAACCTGAGTAACGCGGTTTGCTTCAACTTCGATTACGGTTACTGGGATAGAAACGCCGTCTTCTGTGAAGATACGGGTCATACCCACTTTTTTACCGACTAAACCAATCATTGTTTCAACCTCTCAATCGCTCAATGACCTGATTAACCCAGGCTGATCTGCACGTCTACACCGGCAGCCAGATCCAGACGCATCAGAGCATCAACGGTTTTCTCGGTTGGCTCAACGATGTCAACCAGACGCAAGTGAGTACGGATTTCGTACTGATCGCGCGCGTCTTTGTTGACGTGCGGGGAGATCAGAACAGTGAAGCGCTCTTTGCGTGTCGGCAGCGGGATCGGACCACGGACCTGCGCACCAGTGCGCTTGGCAGTCTCGACGATTTCCGCGGTTGCTTGATCGATCAGACGATGATCAAACGCTTTCAGGCGGATACGGATTCTTTGGTTCTGCATGAGACCAGAGCTCCAATTATTTTATAAACGAAAATGATTACTCCTCAGACCCATTACGATTGATGGGAGAGTGTAACCGTTCTTACGTAGCTCCCCGATTGGGAGCATTGTTAGGTAGCCAAATTCGGCTAACTGAGGTTCAGATTGAACCTGCTGTCAACTACGACAAGCCCGCGCATTATACATACTTAACCACCGAACGCAAGCGTATTGCTAGTAAAGTAAACAGCCTTCGGGTTATCTCTCAAGTTCGTTCAGCGCATTTTTGACACGCTCTCTTAAACCGGCTTTCTCGTCGCTTTCTTTTACAGTATTTTCTTCGTCTTCAGAAGAAGAGGGAGCATTCTCAACCGCGACGTCTGGGTCATCTTCCTCCTCGACGGATTCGACGACGGGGAGTGGCTGTTTTTTGAAGAAATAGTGTTGTGTTGATTGTTTAAAAGCGGGCGTTTCAGCCTCTACAGTGACTTCTGCTTTTACTATCCAAAGCGCCCATTAAAGAAGCATTGTCAACGCCACGATGTTTGACCGTTATTTGCCATTTTCATGCCCGCTAAATACTTTCGTTACTGATGCTGTCCGCTTTCCACCATTTCATCATCACTGATTGGCGTTGTGTTTTTGGTCAGCACTCCAGCTTTACGTTTCTCTTTTAACCGGTAACTCTCTCCTTTGATATTCAGCGTGGTTGAGTGATGTAGCAGCCGATCCAGGATCGCTGTTGCCAGTACGTGATCTCCGAACATTTCTCCCCAGTCTGCGAACCCTTTGTTTGACGTCAGTATGATGCTCGCTTTTTCATATCGACGGTTCAGTAGCCGGAAGAACAGACTGGCTTCCTCTCTGTTCATCGGCAGATAGCCTATTTCATCCAGGATCAACACCCGGGCATAACTCAGTTGCTGTAGCTGACGCTCCAGCCGGTTTTCCTGTTTCGCTTTCATCAGTGTCGCGATCAGTCTGTCCAGTGGCATAAACAGTACCCGATGTCCCGCATCCACCGCTTTCACGCCAAGAGCTATGGCCAGATGAGTTTTTCCGACACCAGGAGGGCCCAGCAGGATCACGTTTTCGCTGCGCTCCACGAACGCCAGACCAGCCAGTTCCCGGACAACCTTACGGTCGATGCCCGGCTGGAAGGTAAAGTCGAACTGCTCCAGCGTTTTGACCCACGGCAGACGAGCCTGCTTCAGCCTGGACTCCATACCGCGCTGATGCCTGCCGTTCCATTCCTGCTGTAGCGCCATGCACAGGAACTCCCGGTAGTTCAGCTCTTTTTTAGCTGCCTGTTCCAGCAGGCTTTCAACGTGATAACTCAGATGCTCCATTTTCAGGCGACTCAGCAGGACTTCCAGTTCATGCATCACAACAGCTCCTCATAGGCACTCAGTGGTCGATGTTCCACCTGACTGACCTGCTGCCAGAGCGGGGCGTGATGCTCCGGCACTGTCTGCCAGCCAGACGATGCTGAACAGAGGCGATGTGAGGCCACCAGTTTCTCATTACTGTAGATCCGCAACTCGTCATCCAGCGATATTCGTATCGATACCGGCTGACCACACAGCGCTTCGGGAACGCTGTAACGATTACCACCAACCTCGATATAGCTGTCCCAGGACACATGGCGGATATCGAAGTAACTGGTATCGAAGTCTGTATCCGGTAACGGCTGCAGATGTTCCTGCTCCAGCGCGAAGCGCTGTTCCGGCGTTTCTTTGAACTGGCGAAGCTCCCGTTTGTCAGCCACATCGGCTATCCATTGCTCCAGTTGTTGATTGACATGAGTGAAGCTGTCGAACCTGCGGTACCGGACGAAGAAGTTCTCCTTGAGGTATTTCACCATCCGCTCAACCTTACCTTTTGTTCTGGCCCTGCGTGGACGGCATGCCCGTGGCAGGAAGTTATAGTGGTCAGCCAGCAACAGGAATCCGGAGTTGAACACGACTTTCCCGTTGTTATTCTTCAGCACCGCAGCCTTCTGGTTATCAACCAGCACCGTTTTCACACAACCACCGAAGTAGCGGAAGGCGCGAACCAGTGATTCGTAGGTATGCTCAGCATCCTGTTTTGGTGCGGCGAAGACATGGAAGCTGCGGGAGAACCCCAGCGTATTAACCGCAAAGTTAACTTTGCACCGTTGCCCGGCAACCTCCACCTCAACTTCGCCCCAGTCATGCTGGAGCTGGTATCCAGGCTGAGTTTCGAAGCGAACTGTTCTTTTTGACGGACGCATTTTACGTTTGGGCTGGATGTAGTAACGCAGCATGGAACGTCCGCCCGTATAACCCATTGCCTTAATCTCCGCGAAGATAACCTCGCTATTCCAGACATTCTCTGCCAGGCGCATGTCGATGTAATCCATAAACGGTTTCAGCTTAACCATTTTGTGGCGGGTCTTTCTGGCTGGCGGTTCAGGGTATTTGAGGTAGCGTCTGACCGTCCGTTCAGAGCAACCAATCTGAGTCGCAATATCGACGATGTACGCGCCCTGCTGGCGCATTTGCTTTATCATGTAAAAGTCCTCTCTGCTCAGCATGTTGATGTCCTTTCTGGTGTGAGAACCTTAAGGAAACAACATGTTGGGTGGAGCGGACAATCCAAATGGCGAATTACCGTCTTATATCACTGGCGCTGACAACCACAGGTAATAGCGATAATGGTTCCACTCATTACCACGGCAAGCTGCATTTTCCGGGGGCGGTTATCACCCAATATGCGGTAAATCATTCGCCATTGTTTTGCAGTGAAAACGCTGGTCTGCTCGGCTTGCTGTAATAAGCGAATTGTTTCGCCGGCAAGCGCCAGCTTTCTGCGATCGCCCCGACATAATAAAGCTATCCGTTTCAGAACTCTGGAGGTTAAAAGGAGATCGGGTTGGTCAATATTCTGACCTTCAAGGATGCTTGCCTTAAGTTCGTGCTCCGTCAGACGTCCTGTCGAGACAAGTTCAATGCCCTGTTTTTTAAAATCACGTTCGACTTTTCGATCGGGTCTGCCGATCAGCAAAAATTGACCGTCAGGAATAAGAGATATCGCGCGTTGGAGATCATCAAGTATGCGGCGGTGATTCAGGTGAGCATTTTCAATAATAATAAGAGGGCAGCGACTATCAGTTCGATGAAGCGCATGCAGTAATTGCCCCGCCATCTCATCTCGCGTCCAGGCGCTGTCACGGCAGCCCTGTTCAGCCGCGTTATCGTCGGTAACGATCCATGCGGCCTTACCTTGCCAGGAAACAACGAGGCTTAAAGTAATCACACGGCGATGTTTATCTTTTTGCAGTTGCTGCGCCAGCCAGGTTTTTCCACTTCCAGCCTCACCCAACAAATAGCACAGACGCCAGGTCTGACGTTTCTCACGCAACCAGGAAAGAATAACTTCTCTTCTCGTAGACATAGAACTTCCTGTTTTAATTATTGATTATCCTTAATCATAAAAATAATGTATGTATTTATTAATTAAATACATATTACTAATATAAATAAATTTTGCTTGATTCATGCAAGCGGCATTAATACTATTTATACTAACGTCAATATACAACCCACCCAATCTATTTTATTAGAACATACATCGTGCCCACACTACGTTTCCCCTTCCATCTGGCGAATCATAATAAAGATGCTGCCGGTGATGCTGCCAACTTACTGATTTAGTGTATGATGGTGTTTTTGAGGTGCTCCAGTGGCTTCTGTTTCTATCAGCTGTCCCTCCTGTTCAGCTACTGACGGGGTGGTGCGTAACGGCAAAAGCACTGCCGGACATCAGCGCTATCTCTGCTCTCACTGCCGTAAAACATGGCAAATGCAGTTCACTTACACCGCTTCTCAACCCGGTACGCACCAGAAAATCATTGATATGGCCATGAATGGCGTTGGATGCCGGGCAACTGCACGCATTATGGGCGTTGGCCTCAACACGATTTTACGTCACTTAAAAAACTCAGGCCGCAGTCGGTAACCTCGCGCATACAGCCGGGCAGTGACGTCATCGTCTGCGCGGAAATGGACGAACAGTGGGGCTATGTCGGGGCTAAATCGCGCCAGCGCTGGCTGTTTTACGCGTATGACAGTCTCCGGAAGACGGTTGTTGCGCACGTATTCGGTGAACGCACTATGGCGACGCTGGGGCGTCTTATGAGCCTGCTGTCACCCTTTGACGTGGTGATATGGATGACGGATGGCTGGCCGCTGTATGAATCCCGCCTGAAGGGAAAGCTGCACGTAATCAGCAAGCGATATACGCAGCGAATTGAGCGGCATAACCTGAATCTGAGGCAGCACCTGGCACGGCTGGGACGGAAGTCGCTGTCGTTCTCAAAATCGGTGGAGCTGCATGACAAAGTCATCGGGCATTATCTGAACATAAAACACTATCAATAAGTTGGAGTCATTACCGCCTTTCGCATCACCCGGACAGTTAGAAGAGGCTACCCACCAAGCATTTTTATATACCGCACCATTAAAGACGACATACCAGGTCTGACCGCCCTGCTGTTTATTCCAGGCAACTACAGAAGAATTAGACGGAACAGTGCCCTGTGCTGGTGTAGCCGAACCGCCATTAGCCGGCGTATTGGATGCAGGCGTATTTGAATTTGAAGAAGATGAGCTGCCGCTCTTTTCGCAGGAAAGTGTATTGCCAAACTGACTAATTTCAGCAGCTGTTGCGGTACGCTTTAAACGCCACGGGTTAGTTGCATCATTTGCTTTCGCTTTTCCCGGGCAATTTGTAGAAAAACCCCACCAGGCATTTTCATAAATTTTGCCATCGAAAATAACCTGATATTTATTACCACCTTGTTGGTTATTCCATGCTTCCATTGCCAATGCTGGCAGAGCGGAACACACCAGCCCCATACCAATCATAGATTTAGTAAATATATTTAATTTCATTATAATCCCTTGTGACGTAAAAACTGCAAAACAAAAGTCCTACGCAGGAATTATTTACGTTTTACGAGAACCCTTCAATATGAATTAAAGTGAGGCATTAAAAATAAGAAAAAAGCCTGACAAATGAAGAATTTTAAAAACAGAAACATTCATATTTAAAATATTAAATTGAATTGATATTTTAAATATGAATAATTTATTCGTTCTGACAGTACGAATAAGATATGCAGTCAACAAATGCAAAAAGGGCGCCGAAGCGCCCTTTTCAATTCAAAACTAATTAACGTGTAATTAGCCCAGAACTTTAGCAACAACGCCCGCGCCAACGGTACGGCCGCCTTCACGGATTGCGAAACGCAGACCGTCGTCCATCGCGATCGGGTGGATCAGGGTAACAACCATTTTGATGTTGTCGCCCGGCATTACCATCTCTACGCCTTCCGGCAGTTCGATGGTACCAGTCACGTCAGTAGTACGGAAGTAGAACTGCGGACGGTAGCCTTTGAAGAACGGAGTATGACGGCCGCCTTCATCTTTGGACAGAATGTACACTTCAGATTCGAACTTGGTGTGCGGCTTGATGGTGCCCGGCTTAGCCAGTACCTGACCACGTTCGATTTCTTCACGTTTGATACCACGCAGCAGAACACCTACGTTCTCACCAGCACGGCCTTCGTCCAGCAGTTTGCGGAACATTTCAACGCCAGTACAGGTAGACTTCTGAGTCTCTTTGATACCAACGATTTCAACTTCTTCACCAACTTTGATGATACCGCGTTCTACACGACCGGTAACAACGGTACCACGACCGGAGATGGAGAATACGTCTTCGATCGGCAGCAGGAACGGCTTGTCAATCGCACGCTCTGGTTCCGGAATGTAAGAATCCAGGAAGCCAGCCAGTTCCAGGATTTTCGCTTCCCACTCTGCGTCGCCTTCCAGCGCTTTCAGAGCAGAACCACGAACGATCGGAGTGTCGTCGCCCGGGAAGTCGTACTGAGACAGAAGTTCACGAACTTCCATTTCAACCAGTTCCAGCAGCTCTTCGTCATCAACCATGTCGCATTTGTTCAGGAACACGATGATGTACGGAACGCCTACCTGACGACCCAGCAGGATGTGCTCACGAGTCTGCGGCATCGGGCCGTCAGTCGCAGCAACTACCAGGATCGCGCCGTCCATCTGAGCAGCACCGGTGATCATGTTTTTAACATAGTCGGCGTGCCCCGGGCAGTCTACGTGTGCGTAGTGACGGGTCGGGGTGTCATATTCAACGTGAGAAGTGTTGATGGTGATACCACGAGCTTTTTCTTCCGGCGCGTTATCGATCTGGTCGAATGCACGAGCAGCACCGCCGTAGGTTTTAGCCAGTACGGTGGTGATTGCAGCGGTCAGAGTAGTTTTACCGTGGTCAACGTGGCCGATAGTACCAACGTTAACGTGCGGTTTTGTACGTTCAAATTTTTCTTTAGACACGGCTATATTCCTTACTATAGTGCTCTCCCCTTCAGGAGAGAGCACGGGACTTTGGTATTAACCCTTAGGCTTATTTACCACGGGCTTCAATTACGGCCTGAGCAACGTTACTCGGCGCTTCATCATACTTCAGGAATTCCATAGTGTATGATGCACGACCTTTGGTCAGAGAACGCAGCTGAGTTGCGTATCCGAACATTTCAGACAGCGGTACTTCAGCGTGGATCTTAACGCCAGTAACTTCAGATTCCTGACCTTTGAGCATACCACGACGACGGCTCAAGTCACCGATAACGTCACCGGTGTTCTCTTCCGGAGTTTCTACTTCAACCTTCATGATCGGCTCAAGCAGAACTGGTTTCGCTTTCTTAAAGCCTTCTTTAAAGGCGATAGAAGCAGCCAGTTTAAACGCCAGTTCAGAGGAGTCAACGTCATGGTAAGAACCGAAGTGCAGACGAATACCCATGTCTACTACCGGGTAGCCTGCCAGCGGACCTGCTTTCAGCTGTTCCTGGATACCTTTATCAACGGCCGGGATGTATTCGCCAGGGATTACACCACCTTTAATGTCGTTGATGAACTCGTAGCCTTTCGGGTTTGAACCCGGCTCCAGCGGGTACATGTCGATAACAACATGACCATACTGACCACGACCACCAGACTGTTTCGCGTGTTTACCTTCAACATCGGTAACTTTCTGGCGGATAGTTTCACGGTAAGCAACCTGCGGTTTACCTACGTTCGCTTCAACGTTGAATTCACGCTTCATACGGTCAACGATGATGTCGAGGTGCAGTTCGCCCATACCCGCGATGATGGTCTGGTTAGATTCTTCGTCAGTCCATACACGGAAAGACGGGTCTTCTTTAGCCAGACGGCCCAGAGCCAGACCCATTTTTTCCTGGTCAGCTTTGGTTTTCGGTTCAACTGCGATGGAGATTACCGGCTCAGGGAATTCCATACGTTCCAGAATGATCGGCGCATCCGGGTCACACAGGGTGTCACCAGTGGTTACGTCTTTCAGACCGATAGCAGCAGCGATGTCGCCCGCGCGAACTTCTTTGATCTCTTCACGTTTGTTAGCGTGCATCTGAACGATACGACCGAAACGCTCACGTGCAGCTTTCACGGAGTTCAGTACGGTATCACCAGAGTTAACCACACCGGAGTAAACACGGAAGAAGGTCAGGTTACCAACAAACGGGTCGGTAGCGATTTTGAACGCCAGTGCAGAGAACGGCTCGTCATCACTTGCGTGACGCTCAGCCGGAGTGTCTTTACCGTCGTCCAGGATACCGTTGATCGCAGGTACGTCAACCGGGGATGGCAGGTAATCAATTACCGCATCCAGCATCGCCTGAACACCTTTGTTCTTGAACGCAGAACCACAGGTTACCAGGATGATTTCGTTGTTCAGAACGCGCTGACGCAGAGCACCTTTGATTTCTGCTTCAGTCAGTTCTTCACCACCCAGGTATTTTTCCATCAGCTCTTCAGAAGCTTCAGCTGCGGATTCGATCAGGTTCTGGTGCCATTCGTTAGCCAGTTCAACCATGTCTGCCGGGATATCTTCGTATTCGAAGGTTACGCCCTGGTCAGCGTCGTTCCAGTTGATAGCTTTCATTTTCACCAGGTCAACAACACCGGTGAAATGTTCTTCAGCACCAATCGCCAGCTGCAGCGGAACCGGGTTCGCGCCCAGACGGGTTTTGATCTGGTTAACAACTTTCAGGAAGTTCGCACCCATGCGGTCCATTTTGTTAACGAACGCAATGCGCGGAACTTTATATTTGTTTGCCTGACGCCATACGGTTTCAGACTGCGGCTGAACACCACCAACTGCGCAGTAAACCATTACCGCACCATCGAGAACACGCATGGAACGTTCTACTTCGATTGTGAAGTCAACGTGCCCCGGGGTGTCGATGATGTTGATGCGATGCGGCTCATACTGCTTAGCCATACCAGACCAGAATGCAGTAGTCGCAGCGGAAGTGATGGTAATACCACGTTCCTGCTCCTGCTCCATCCAGTCCATGGTTGCAGCGCCGTCATGAACTTCACCGATTTTATGGTTTACACCGGTGTAGAACAGAATACGTTCGGTAGTAGTGGTTTTACCGGCGTCGATGTGCGCACTGATACCGATGTTACGGTAGCGTGCGATGGGTGTTGTACGAGCCATTTGTTTCCTCGTTTATCTTTTAGGCGTTCAATTTAAGTAGCCCAAAGCGGGCTGCTTACTGGAAGCGCCCGCCTGGTGACTAAAACTCCGAAGGGATTACCAACGGTAGTGTGCGAACGCCTTGTTGGCTTCGGCCATACGGTGAACGTCTTCACGTTTCTTAACTGCAGTACCTTTGTTTTCTGCAGCATCAGAAAGTTCGTTCGCCAGGCGCAGAGCCATGGATTTATCACCGCGTTTACGAGCAGCTTCAACGATCCAACGCATTGCCAGAGCATTACGACGAACCGGACGGACTTCAACTGGTACCTGATAAGTAGAACCACCAACGCGGCGAGACTTAACTTCTACAGTCGGGCGCACGTTTTCGAGAGCTACTTCGAATGCTTCCAGTTCAGATTTACCAGAGCGCTGAGCCAGGGTCTCCAGCGCGCTGTATACGATAGATTCAGCAGTAGATTTTTTACCATCTACCATCAGGATATTTACAAATTTAGCCAGCAGTTCTGATCCGAACTTCGGATCCGGCAGAATTTTACGCTGACCAATGACGCGACGACGTGGCATGGAAATACTCCGTTGTTAATTCAGGATTGTCCAAAACTCTACGAGTTTAGTTTGACATTTAAGTTAAAACGTTTGGCCTTACTTAACGGAGAACCATTAAGCCTTAGGACGCTTCACGCCATACTTGGAACGAGCCTGCTTACGGTCTTTAACGCCGGAGCAGTCAAGCGCACCACGTACGGTGTGGTAACGAACACCCGGGAGGTCTTTAACACGACCGCCACGGATCAGGATCACGGAGTGCTCCTGCAGGTTGTGACCTTCACCACCGATGTAGGAAGTCACTTCGAAACCGTTAGTCAGACGAACACGGCATACTTTACGCAGCGCGGAGTTCGGTTTTTTAGGAGTGGTAGTATATACACGAGTACATACGCCACGTTTTTGCGGGCATGCTTCCAGCGCAGGCACGTTGCTTTTCGCAACTTTGCGAGCACGTGGTTTGCGTACCAGCTGGTTAACTGTTGCCATTAAATAGCTCCTGGTTTTAGCTTTTGCTTCGTAAACACGTAATAAAACGTCCTCACACAATATGAGGACGCCGAATTTTAGGGCGATGCCGAAAAGATGTCAAGAAATATACAACGATCCCGCCATCACCAGGCCATCTGGCTGGAGTGCTTAACCGTAAGTCTGACGAAATCAGTATAGTCAATGGGAATGATGTCGTTCGAAATTTGACCAGTCAAACCGCGGGCAATAAGGTCTTCGTTCAGGGCATAGACCTTAATGGGGGCATTACGCAGACTTTCAAGGTAGCGGTTACCGTCAACTGCGGCAGTTACGCCATCTTGCAATAATAGCAGTTCGTCGCCTTCACTGAGCAGACGCAGCAGCGCAGCAAAATCCGCCAGCCAGGGTGAACGATGTAATGTGTGCAGCATAAAAGCCTCAAAACCTCAAAATAACATCGTAGTTGGCGAGTTCGCGGCGTAAGGCATCTGCTTCGAGCGGCGTGGCTTCGACAACAAAGGGGGTCTGCGGATCTAACCCGCGTTCGCGCAGTGAAGCCGCACAAACCCAGCACTGTTCAATGTCGTACAGACCCAACAATTTAAAAGTGGCAATGTAATCACGCGCCAGCACTGCATCGGGCTTTTGTCCTGGCAGCAGCTGAAAAACGCCATCAGCTATAAAGAAGACAGCCAGATCATCAGTTAATGCGGAAGTTGCCAGTAAAGCATCTAAACCTTCCCGACCAGCAGCTGTACCATGAGGCGCAGTAGAAAAAACAAACGCAATTCGTTTCATCAGAACTGTACCACCCTGTCACAGGTCAGCGAGGCTTCCGCCAGCGCGCCAAGTCCGCTTAAGGTAAATCCCGGCTGAAGGTTTGACGAGGCCAGCCCCAGCCTTCCGGCCTCCGTTTCATCAACAACGCCACGGCGTAATGCTGCCGCTACGCAGATATTCAGCGCCACACCATGTTGCGCATTCAACTGTTGCCAGCCGCGCACAAGGTCAAATTCGTCGCTTGCCGGTGAGGTCAATTGGTTAGCGTTATAGACCCCTTCCCGATAAAAAAAGACGCTGCTTAACTCATGGCCTTCTACTATCAGCGCCTGCGCAAACTGAAAAGCACTACTCGCCTGTTGCGTACCGTATGCTGGCCCGGTCACCACGATGGCAAAACGCATTACTTATCTTGCCCCTGGAAATCACCGCTTTTGAACTGGCGGATGTAGAGATAGACAGTGTGTTTGGAGATGTTCAGGCGGTCAGCAACCTGGTTGATCGCGTCTTTAATATCGAAGATCCCTTTCTCGTAGAGATTCAGCACGATCTGACGATTTTTGGCGTTATTAGAAACATTGCGATCGGCATTTACTTCTTCGATGGTGAACTCCAGCGTTTGGGTAACCAGATCTTCAACAGAAGAGGCAAAGTTGACGCTTGAACCGACATCCGGGGTTTCTGGCGGCACAAAAGTGCTCATAATCTGCGAGAAGGGAACATCAAGATTCATATTGATGCACAGCAGACCAATTACACGCTGTTCGCGGTTACGAATCGCGATAGTCAGGGACTTCATTAATACGCCGCTTTTGGCGCGAGTAAAGTAGCATTTAGAAACGCTGCTATCCGCTCCCGTCATATCGTGCAGCATACGTAGCGCCAGGTCAGTAATTGGCGAACCAATCTTCCGGCCTGTATGTTCACCGTTAGCAATGCGAATGGCTGAACATTTTAGATCCTGCAAAGAGTGCAAAACGATTTCACAGTGGGAGCCAATAAGCATCGCTAACCCGTCCACCACCGCTTCGTAGGATTTCAGAATATCAAAATCGGTCTGGTCGAAAGGACGTTGATCCAGTAAATCCAACTCACTGGTTTCGTTGGTTAAAAGCGACCTGGACATGAAAAAAAACACTCCTTTTCAGGAGCCTGTCGTTAACTTTTCAGGGCAGGCTCATTAATGATGCGGGTAACTAAATTAATACAGCGGAGGTTCCGCTTTCCAGCACTAATTATATCCGGCCTGTAATAAAAAAACCGCCGCCTGGTCAGGCGGCGGTTCTTAATGCTTATTTTTTAGCAGAATCTGCGGCTTTCGCATCAGCTTCCGGCTTTGCATCAGCCTTCGGCGCTGGTTTCACATCCAGCAGCTCTACGTCAAACACCAGGGTAGAATTCGGTGGGATCCCCGGAACACCCGCTTTGCCGTAAGCCAGTTCTGGTGGAATAACCAGTTTGATCTTACCGCCTTTCTTGATGTTCTTCAGACCTTCTGTCCACCCCGGGATAACACCGTCCAGACGGAAAGAGAGCGGTTCACCACGGGTGTAAGAGTTGTCGAACTCTTTACCGTCGATCAGCGTACCTTTGTAGTTCACTACAACAGTATCGCTGTCTTTCGGTGCTTCGCCTTTACCGGCTTCTACTACCTGATAAACCAGACCAGTTGAAGAGGTTTTCACACCTTTCTCTTTGGCAAATTTCTCGCGGTACTCTTTACCTTTTGCTTCGTTATCAGCCGCGTCTTTTTCCATCTTCGCCTGAGCAGAAGACTTCACGCGAGCTTCGAATGCTTGCAGAGTCTGTTCGATCTCTTGGTCGGAGAGTTTGCTCTTATCAGCAAATGCATCCTGAACACCAGCGATCAGCTGATCTTTATCCAGTTTGATGCCCAGTTTTTCTTGTTCTTTAAGAGAGTTTTCCATGTAACGACCCAGCGAAGCACCCAGTGCATAAGCTGATTTCTGATCGTCATTTTTGAACGCTGCTTTGCTGTCAGCAGTTGTAGCAGGTTTTGCAGCTTCAGCAGCAAAAGTGATTGGTGCATGCAGGGCAACGGCCATTGTGGTCGCCAGCAGCGTTACTTTAAACAGTGATTTCATCCATATCTCCAGGATCGGGGCATCTCACCCCAGGGTTAACTATTATCAGAAGGGTACTATAAAGCGTTGTCGAACAAATCTACATACAGACACGCCCTATTATCATCTATTTTCAGACTCTTTTTGTTTAAATTAGTTTCGATGACCGCGAAATGAGTGCTGTCTCGGGCAGCAAAGTTAAGTAGAATCCGCGGCGACCATTCGACAAAAGAGGTGAATCATGCAGGATTTATCATTGGAAGCACGCCTGGCAGAGCTGGAGAGCCGACTGGCTTTTCAGGAAATCACCATTGAAGAACTGAACGTCACGGTGACCGCTCATGAAATGGAGATGGCGAAACTGCGCGATCATCTGCGTCTGCTGACCGAGAAGTTAAAAGCCAGCCAGCCGTCGAACATCGCGTCGCAGGCTGAAGAAACGCCACCGCCACATTATTGAGGCGTAAAAAAAGCGGGGATTCCCCGCTTTTTTGTCACCTTTTCGGTATTAGTGGCAACCACAACCGCCGTTGCCTTTACCGCCACAGCAGCCTTCGCCACCGTGTTCATGACCGTGATCGTGGCCATGACCGCCGCAGCAACCGTCGTGGTCGTGATCGTGGTGATGATCGTGCGCGCCGTGAACGTGACCATGAGCCAGTTCTTCTTCGGTCGCTTCACGAATCGCCACAACCTCAACGTTGAATTTCAGGTTCTGACCGGCCAGCATGTGGTTACCATCAACCACTACGTGATCGTCTTCAACCGCAGTGATTTCAACCGGTACCGGACCCTGGTCGGTTTCAGCCAGGAAACGCATACCTACCTGCAGTTCATCAACGCCCATAAATACGTCTTTAGGAACACGTTGCACCAGGTTTTCGTCGTACTGACCGTAAGCGTCGTTCGCGCCAACAGCGACATCAAATTTGTCGCCAACTTCATGACCTTCCAGCGCCGTTTCCAGGCCAGAGATCAGGGAACCGTGACCATGCAGGTAGTCCAGCGGCGCACTCACCGGAGACTCATCAACCAACACACCGTCTTCTGTACGTACCTGATAGGCCAGGCTGACCACCAGGTCTTTTGCTACTTTCATGATATCTCCTGAGCATGGGAAGAATAGTGGCGCAGATTGTAGCGGAATTCTGCAGCCGTGTACTCACTAGCTTAAAAAAACTCGGCGCATATCGCTAGTCCGGATGAAAAATCCCGATCACTTGCTCATCTTTGCGAACGTGATCGCGGGCTTCTTTGTCTGCTTCTCGCATCTGATGTCCGCACTTAACGCATTCAACAATATCAATATTATTTTCGCGCCACATCGCCATTGAATCCTGTGCCTGACAGGCCGGGCATTTTGCGCCCGCAATAAAACGTTTTCGGATTGCCATCTTTACCCTCTACTCAAATTCATCCCAGCCGTCCAGCTGGCGTCGTTCTTGTTGCATTTCACGCTGGAAAATCTCTTCCAGTTCGCGTCGGGCTTCCCTGGCGCGAGAAATTTGTACAGTATCGGCATGCATTGGGATGAGCTCTCGCAGCATCCGCATATCCAGGCGGCGAAAATGCAGTTGCGCCCGCTGCGCCTGATGCGGATGCATCCCAAGCGTGACCAAAGTCTTGCGCCCCAGCTCTAACGCACTGGAGAATGTTTCACGGGAAAACTGCGTCACCCCTGCCTGTAATAACTCATGCGCTTCCACACGTCCGCGCGCTCGCGCAAGAATATGCAAATGCGGAAAGTGCTGCTGGCATATTTCCACCAGCTTCATGGTGTCTTCCGGCTCGTTACAGGTAATGACGATAGACTCAGCGGCCTCTGCACCCGCAGAACGTAATAGATCGACCTGCGTGGCGTCGCCGTAATAAACTTTGTAGCCATATTTACGCATCAGGTTAACGGCGCTGATATCCCGCTCCAGCACGGTAATGCGCATTTTATTTGCCATCAGCAAACGACCAATCACCTGACCAAAACGCCCGAAGCCCACGACAATGACCTGGGGTTTATCATCGTTGACCCACGGTTTTTCGTCTTCTTCTTCCGGTCCGTTAAACTGGCGGGATAGCCATTTATCCACCAGCTTCATCAGCAACGGCGTGGTCATCATGGAAAGCGTCACCGTCACCAGCAACAGCGCCATCTGGTCGCCCTGGAATAAACGTTGTGAAGAAGCGGTAGAAAAGAGGACAAAGGCAAACTCACCGCCCTGACTCAACACGCCAGCAAACTGCATCCGCTCTGAGCTACGCACGCCATACAATCGCGCCAGCAGATACAGCACGAGAATTTTCACCGCCACCAGCACAACCACGCTTATCACTACCCACAACAGATGGGTATAAAGCACCCCGAGGTTGAGCGACATGCCGACAGAGATAAAGAACAAACCGAGCAGCAAGCCTTTGAAGGGATCGATAGCCGTTTCCAGTTCATGGCGATATTCACTTTCCGCCAGCAGCACGCCCGCAATAAATGTACCGAGCGCCATCGACAGCCCCAGCGCATCCATAAACAATGCGGAACCCAACACCAGCAGCAGCGTCGCGGCGGTGAACACTTCCCGCACGCCAGAAGCTGCAATAAAGCGGAATACCGGACGCAGTAAATAGCGCCCACCAATCAGCATGCCGACAAACGCCAGCACCTTCATGCCGATCTTCATCCAGTCGAAATGTTCGTCTGCCGACCCCGCCAACAACGGCACTAACGCCAGTGCTGGGATCACTGCCAGATCCTGAAACAGCAGAACCGAAAACCCGAGCTGGCCGGATTCGCTGCGATTCATCCCTTTCTCACGCATCAATTGCAACGCCATTGCAGTTGAAGACATCGCAAGGCCAATGCCACCGACCACCGCCGCCTGCCAGGCGAAATCCGTCAGCATCAATAATCCCGCCAGCAACGCCGCGCTTAACAGCACCTGTGCCGCGCCTACGCCAAAAATCGAACGCCGCAGTTGCCAAAGTTTGGAGGGATTCAACTCAAGGCCGATGATAAACATCAGGAATACCACGCCGAGTTCCGAAAAGTGGAGGATCTCATCGACGTCGCTAATAAACCCCAGCCCCCACGGGCCAATTGCAATCCCTGCCAGCAAATATCCCAACACAGCGCCAATCCCCAGCCGCGATGCCAACGGCACCGCAGCCACCGCCGCGAAGAGAAACAGCACTCCTGCGAGTAAAAAATCGGAACCTTCCATCAGCGGCCTCCTGGAGACAGCGGATTTGCCAGCCAGTCACCGTAGGCTCTGGCGTGGCTCGCCAGCTCCTTTGCGCTTTGCCGTCTCGCCCAGTAAATAATGATGGGACTTAACCAATGCATCCGGCACATGCCCGCCGCCAGTTCAAAGGGGCGCAGCACATCGCTCATCGGGTAGCGATTCAGCGCGTCATAACGGTAAGCACTTTCCGGCTCGCCGGTGGTAATCACGTTACGCCAGTACTTTCCCGCCAGTTGGTTTCCTCCCGGCCCGCTGGCAAAACCACGACTTAATACCCGGTCCAGCCACTCTTTCAGTAGCGCCGGGCAGCTATAGGTATAAAGAGGATGCTGAAAGACAATCACCTCGTGCTCGCGCAGTAATGCCTGCTCACGGGGGATATCAATAAAAAAATCGGGATAGTGCGCGTAAAGGTCGTGCACGGTAACATTGCTGAGCTGCGTGGCCGGTTTAAGCAGTACCCGGTTTGCCACCGAGTCCTGAGATTCCGGATGGGCATACAGCAGCAAAACTTTCGCTGGCTGAGACATCATCCCCCTCCCGGTATGGTTTTTGTGTATAGTCGCTGTTTTGGGCTACCATTGCGCCCGGTGCGGCAGCTCGCCCATACATTACATTATCATAATGATAAGTTAACATAGTCTGAACATACGGCGCCTTATGATTGTTTTCTCCTCGTTACAAATTCGTCGCGGCGTGCGCGTCCTGCTGGATAATGCCACCGCCACCATCAACCCCGGGCAGAAAGTCGGCCTGGTGGGTAAAAACGGCTGTGGTAAATCTACCCTGCTGGCATTGCTGAAAAATGAAATCAGCGCCGACGGCGGCAGCTACACCTTTCCGGGAAGCTGGCAACTGGCGTGGGTGAATCAGGAAACGCCAGCGTTACCGCAAGCGGCGCTGGAATATGTCATTGACGGCGACCGTGAATATCGTCAACTGGAAGCGCAGCTGCACGACGCCAACGAACGTAACGACGGGCACGCCATTGCGACCATTCATGGCAAGCTGGATGCTATTGACGCATGGAGTATTCGCTCCCGTGCCGCCAGCCTGCTGCACGGCCTCGGTTTCAGCAATGAACAACTGGAGCGCCCGGTAAGTGATTTCTCCGGTGGCTGGCGTATGCGTCTTAACCTTGCCCAGGCGCTGATTTGCCGTTCAGACTTGCTGCTGCTCGACGAACCGACTAACCACCTCGATCTCGATGCCGTTATCTGGCTGGAAAAATGGTTGAAGAGCTATCAGGGCACGCTGATCCTGATCTCTCACGACCGCGACTTCCTCGATCCGATCGTTGATAAAATTATTCATATCGAACAACAAAGCATGTTCGAGTACACCGGCAACTACAGTTCGTTTGAAGTACAGCGCGCCACCCGTCTGGCGCAGCAACAAGCGATGTATGAAAGCCAGCAGGAACGCGTGGCACATCTGCAAAGTTATATCGACCGTTTCCGTGCCAAAGCCACCAAAGCGAAGCAGGCCCAGAGCCGCATTAAGATGCTTGAGCGTATGGAGCTGATTGCCCCCGCGCACGTCGACAACCCGTTCCGCTTTAGCTTCCGCGCGCCGGAAAGCCTGCCAAATCCGTTACTGAAGATGGAAAAAGTCAGCGCGGGCTATGGCGATCGCATTATTCTCGACTCGATTAAACTGAACCTGGTGCCCGGCTCGCGCATTGGTCTGTTAGGCCGCAACGGCGCGGGTAAATCGACATTAATCAAACTGTTAGCCGGTGAACTTGCGCCAGTCAGCGGTGAAATTGGTCTGGCGAAAGGGATCAAGCTCGGCTACTTCGCCCAGCATCAACTTGAATACCTGCGCGCCGACGAATCACCTATTCAACATCTGGCACGTTTAGCGCCGCAGGAGCTGGAACAAAAACTGCGTGACTACCTCGGCGGCTTTGGTTTCCAGGGCGATAAAGTAACCGAAGAAACGCGCCGCTTCTCCGGTGGGGAAAAAGCCCGCCTGGTGCTGGCATTAATTGTCTGGCAGCGTCCGAATCTGCTGCTGCTCGACGAACCGACTAACCACCTTGACCTCGACATGCGTCAGGCACTCACCGAAGCATTAATCGAGTTTGAAGGCGCGCTGGTTGTCGTTTCGCACGACCGTCATTTGCTGCGTTCCACCACTGACGATCTCTACCTGGTTCACGATCGTAAAGTCGAACCGTTCGACGGCGATCTGGAAGATTATCAACAGTGGTTGAGCGACGTACAAAAGCAGGAAAACCAGACCGACGAAGCGCCAAAAGAGAACGCGAACAGCGCCCAGGCACGTAAAGATCAGAAGCGTCGGGAAGCGGAGCTGCGTGCGCAAACCCAGCCGCTGCGTAAAGAGATTGCCCGTCTGGAAAAAGAGATGGAGAAGCTGAACGCGCAACTGGCGCAGGCGGAAGAGAAACTCGGAGACAGCGAACTGTATGACCAGAGCCGTAAAGCGGAGTTGACCGCCTGCCTGCAACAGCAAGCCAGCGCCAAATCCGGCCTGGAAGAGTGCGAAATGGCGTGGCTGGAAGCCCAGGAGCAGCTTGAGCAGATGCTGCTGGAAGGCCAAAGCAACTGATGGCGCAGATAACGACGACCGATGCCAATGAATTCAGCAGCAGTGCTGAATTCACCCCTATGCGCGGCTTTAGCAATTGTCATCTACAAACTATGCTGCCGCGTTTGTTTCGTCGTCAGGTGAAATTCACCCCGTACTGGCAGCGGCTGGAGTTGCCCGACGGCGATTTTGTCGATCTCGCGTGGAGTGAAGCCCCTGCACAGGCTCGGCATAAACCGCGTTTAGTGGTATTTCACGGGCTGGAAGGCAGTCTCAATAGCCCTTACGCCCACGGTCTGGTTGAGGCGGCGCAAAAGCGCGGCTGGCTGGGCGTGGTGATGCATTTTCGCGGATGCAGCGGTGAACCAAACCGTATGCACCGCATTTACCATTCGGGCGAAACCGAAGACGCCAGTTGGTTTTTACGCTGGCTGCAACGCGAATTTGGTCATGCGCCAACGGCTGCCGTCGGCTATTCGCTCGGCGGTAATATGCTGGCCTGTTTGCTGGCAAAGGAAGGCAATGATCTCCCGGTTGATGCGGCGGTGATTGTCTCTGCGCCGTTTATGCTGGAAGCCTGTAGCTATCATATGGAAAAGGGCTTTTCCCGCGTTTATCAGCGTTACTTGCTGAACCTGTTAAAAGCCAATGCCGCGCGCAAGCTGGCAGCCTACCCCGGAACGCTGCCGATTAATCTCGCGCAGTTAAAATCGGTACGTCGCATCCGTGAATTTGACGATCTAATCACCGCCAGAATTCACGGCTACGCCGACGCTATCGACTATTATCGTCAGTGTAGCGCCATGCCGATGCTGAACCGGATCGCCAAACCGACGCTGATTATTCACGCCAAAGACGATCCGTTTATGGATCATCAGGTGATCCCGAAACCGGAAAGTCTCCCCCCGCAGGTGGAGTATCAACTGACTGAACATGGCGGTCATGTTGGCTTTATTGGCGGTACATTACTTCATCCGCAAATGTGGCTGGAGTCACGCATTCCTGACTGGTTAACAACGTATCTGGAGGCGAAATCATGTTGATTCCGTGGCAAGACCTCTCCCCCGAAACGCTGGAAAATTTAATTGAAAGCTTTGTGTTACGTGAAGGCACCGATTATGGTGAACATGAGCGTACACTTGAACAGAAAGTCGCCGACGTCAAACGCCAGCTACAGTGCGGAGAAGCGGTGCTGGTATGGTCGGAGCTGCACGAAACGGTCAATATCATGCCGCGCAGTCAGTTTCGCGAATAGCCTGCAACCGTCGGCGGACGAGATAATAATGATAGCTAAGTCATGGAGTTACTATGTCTGCCAAACATCCGGTCATTGCGGTAACAGGATCCAGCGGCGCGGGGACCACCACCACCAGCCTCGCGTTTCGTAAAATATTCGCGCAGTTAAATCTGCATGCAGCTGAGGTGGAAGGCGACAGTTTTCACCGTTACACCCGCCCGGAAATGGACATGGCGATCCGCAAAGCGCGCGACGCCGGGCGGCATATCAGCTACTTCGGCCCCGAGGCTAACGACTTCGGCCTGCTGGAACAAACCTTCATTGAATACGGTCAGAGCGGCAAAGGGAAATCTCGCAAATATCTGCATACCTACGACGAAGCCGTACCGTGGAATCAGGTACCGGGGACATTCACCCCCTGGCAACCTTTACCGGAACCCACTGATGTACTGTTTTATGAAGGTTTACACGGCGGCGTAGTCACGCCACAGCATAACGTTGCGCAGCATGTGGACTTACTGGTCGGCGTGGTGCCTATCGTTAACCTTGAGTGGATTCAAAAACTGATCCGCGACACCAGCGAGCGCGGGCACTCACGAGAAGCAGTGATGGACTCAGTAGTGCGTTCAATGGAAGACTATATCAACTACATCACACCGCAGTTTTCCCGCACCCATCTTAACTTCCAGCGCGTTCCCACCGTCGACACTTCAAACCCGTTCGCGGCAAAAGGTATCCCGTCGCTCGATGAAAGCTTTGTGGTGATCCATTTTCGTAATCTGGAAGGGATCGATTTCCCCTGGCTGCTGGCGATGTTGCAAGGCTCATTCATTTCCCACATCAATACGTTAGTGGTACCGGGCGGCAAAATGGGTCTGGCAATGGAATTAATTATGCTGCCGCTGGTGCAACGATTGATGGAAGGAAAGAAAATCGAGTAACTCTGCTATTACGCCGGATAAAATACTATCCGGCTTCACAACGGGATAGTTAAATCACGCGGCAACCACTTCATACGAGTGAGTAATATTCACCGCTTTTTCCAGCATCAACGCCACTGAACAATATTTCTCAGCAGAGAGATCAACCGCACGCGCAACCGCTGCGTCTTTCAGGTCGCGACCGGTGACGATAAAATGCAGATTAATGTGCGTAAACAGGCGTGGTGCCTCTTCGCGGCGTTCAGAGGTCAATTTTACTTCACAATCGACCACATCCTGACGCCCTTTTTGCAGGATAGAAACCACATCGATGGCACTGCAACCACCCGCCGCCATCAACACCATTTCCATCGGACTTGGTGCTTTATCGCCTGAGTTGCCGTCCATTAAAATCTGGTGACCAGAGGCGGATTCGCCCAGAAAAGTTAACCCTTCGACCCACTTCACTCGCGCTTGCATTTTTGCTACTCCACTGCGTCAATTTTCCTGACAGAGTACGCGTACTAACCAAATCGCGCAACGGAAGGCAACCTGGGTCATGCTGAAGCGAGACACCAGGAGACACAAAGCGAAAGCTATGCTAAAACAGTCAGGATGCTACAGTAATACATTGATGTACTGCATGTATGCAAAGGACGTCACATTACCGTGCAGTACAGTTGATAGCCCCTTCCCAGGTAGCGGGAAGCATATTTCGGCAATCCAGAGACAGCGGCGTTATCTGGCTCTGGAGAAAGCTTATAACAGAGGATAACCGCGCATGGTGCTTGGCAAACCGCAAACAGACCCGACTCTCGAATGGTTCTTGTCTCATTGCCACATTCATAAGTACCCATCCAAGAGCACGCTTATTCACCAGGGTGAAAAAGCGGAAACGCTGTACTACATCGTTAAAGGCTCTGTGGCAGTGCTGATCAAAGACGAAGAGGGTAAAGAAATGATCCTCTCCTATCTGAATCAGGGTGATTTTATTGGCGAACTGGGCCTGTTTGAAGAGGGCCAGGAACGTAGCGCATGGGTACGTGCGAAAACCGCCTGTGAAGTGGCTGAAATTTCGTACAAAAAATTTCGCCAATTGATTCAGGTAAACCCGGACATTCTGATGCGTCTGTCTGCACAGATGGCGCGTCGTCTGCAAGTCACTTCAGAGAAAGTGGGCAACCTGGCGTTCCTCGACGTGACGGGCCGCATTGCACAGACTCTGCTGAATCTGGCAAAACAACCAGACGCTATGACTCACCCGGACGGTATGCAAATCAAAATTACCCGTCAGGAAATCGGTCAGATTGTCGGCTGTTCTCGTGAAACCGTGGGACGCATTCTGAAGATGCTGGAAGATCAGAACCTGATCTCCGCACACGGTAAAACCATCGTCGTTTACGGCTCTCGTTAATCCCGTCGGAGTGGCGCGTTACCTGGTAGCGCGCCATTTTGTTTCCCCCGATGTGGCGCAGACTGATTTATCACCCCGATATCAACTATGCACTTCGACAAACGCTGGTGCTATGTTTGCCCGTGGCCGTTGGGTTAATGCTTGGCGAATTACGATTCGGTCTGCTCTTCTCCCTCGTTCCTGCCTGTTGCAATATTGCGGGCCTTGATACGCCTCATAAACGTTTTTTCAAACGCTTAATCATTGGTGCGTCGCTGTTTGCCACCTGTAGCTTGCTGACACAGCTACTACTGGCAAAAGATGTTCCCCTGCCCTTTTTGCTGACCGGATTAACGCTGGTACTTGGCGTCACTGCTGAGCTGGGGCCATTGCACGCAAAATTGCTTCCTGCATCGCTGCTCGCCGCCATTTTTACCCTCAGTCTGGCGGGATACATGCCGGTCTGGGAACCGTTGCTCATCTATGCGTTGGGCACTCTCTGGTACGGATTGTTTAACTGGTTTTGGTTCTGGATCTGGCGCGAACAACCGCTGCGCGAGTCACTAAGTCTGCTGTACCGCGAACTGGCAGATTATTGTGAAGCCAAATACAGCCTGCTTACCCAGCACACCGACCCTGAAAAAGCGCTGCCGCCGCTGCTGGTGCGCCAGCAAAAAGCGGTCGATCTAATTACCCAGTGCTATCAGCAAATGCATATGCTTTCCGCGCAAAATAATACTGATTACAAGCGGATGCTGCGTATTTTCCAGGAGGCGCTGGATTTACAGGAACATATTTCGGTCAGTTTGCATCAGCCGGAAGAGGTGCAAAAGCTGGTCGAGCGTAGCCATGCGGAAGAAGTTATCCGCTGGAATGCGCAAACCGTCGCCGCTCGCCTGCGCGTGCTGGCTGATGACATTCTTTACCATCGCCTGCCAACGCGTTTTACGATGGAAAAGCAAATTGGCGCACTGGAAAAAATCGCCCGCCAGCATCCGGATAATCCGGTTGGGCAATTCTGCTACTGGCATTTCAGCCGCATCGCCCGCGTGCTGCGCACCCAAAAACCGCTCTATGCCCGTGACTTACTGGCCGATAAACAGCGGCGAATGCCGTTACTTCCGGCGCTGAAAAGTTATCTGTCACTAAAGTCTCCGGCGCTACGCAATGCCGGACGACTCAGTGTGATGTTAAGCGTTGCCAGCCTGATGGGCACCGCGCTGCATCTGCCGAAGTCGTACTGGATCCTGATGACGGTATTGCTGGTGACACAAAATGGCTATGGCGCAACCCGTCTGAGGATTGTGAATCGCTCCGTGGGAACCGTGGTCGGGTTAATCATTGCGGGCGTGGCGCTGCACTTTAAAATTCCCGAAGGTTACACCCTGACGTTGATGCTGATTACCACCCTCGCCAGCTACCTGATATTGCGCAAAAACTACGGCTGGGCGACGGTCGGTTTTACTATTACCGCAGTGTATACCCTGCAACTATTGTGGTTGAACGGCGAGCAATACATCCTTCCGCGTCTTATCGATACCATTATTGGTTGTTTAATTGCTTTCGGCGGTACTGTCTGGCTGTGGCCGCAGTGGCAGAGCGGGTTATTGCGTAAAAACGCCCATGACGCTTTAGAAGCCTATCAGGAAGCGATTCGCTTGATTCTTAGCGAGGATCCGCAACCTACGCCACTGGCCTGGCAGCGAATGCGGGTAAATCAGGCACATAACACTCTGTATAACTCATTGAATCAGGCGATGCAGGAACCGGCGTTTAACAGCCATTATCTGGCAGATATGAAACTGTGGGTAACGCACAGCCAGTTTATTGTTGAGCATATTAATGCCATGACCACGCTGGCGCGGGAACACCGGGCATTGCCACCTGAACTGGCACAAGAGTATTTACAGTCTTGTGAAATCGCCATTCAGCGTTGTCAGCAGCGACTGGAATATGACGAACCGGGGAGTTCTGGCGATGCCAATATCATGGATTCGCCGGAGATGCAGCCGCACGAAGGCGCGGCAGGTACGCTGGAGCAGCATTTACAGCGGGTTATTGGTCATCTGAACACCATGCACACCATTTCGTCGATGGCATGGCGTCAGCGACCGCATCACGGGATTTGGCTGAGTCGCAAGTTGCGGGATTCGAAGGCGTAATGCAGGCTAAACCATCGGATAAGGCATTCACGCCGCATCCGACATCTTTTGCCTGATGCTTCGTATTTACGCCCCAACCACCTTCGCCACCGCGTGGGCGAAACGTTGCATCCCTTCATCGATATCCGCATCTTCCACCACCAGCGACGGTGCAAAACGCATCACATCCGGTCCGGCATTCAGCACCATTACGCCAGCCTCTGCGCCCGCATACAGGAAATCACGCGCCCGACCTTTGTACTGTGGTTTCAGCTCTGCGCCAATCAACAGCCCCATACCGCGAATATCGCTAAACACATCGTACTGCTGATCGATCTTCTGCAGATGGTCAACAAAACGCTGGCGTTTCGCCTGAATGCCTTCCAGCACTTCAGGGGGATTGATGATATCAAACGCCGCCCCCGCTACTGCACAGGCCAGAGGATTACCGCCGTAGGTGGAACCGTGAGAACCAGGATGAAACGCAGAAGCAATTTCCGCCGTGGTCAGCATGGCGCTAATCGGGAAGCCGCCGCCTAACGCTTTCGCAGAGGTCAGAATATCCGGCGTCACGCCGTAGTGCATGTAAGCAAACAAATCGCCGGTCCGCCCCATCCCGCACTGCACTTCATCAAACACCAATAATGCCTGATGTTGATCGCACAGCTCGCGCAAGCCCTGCAAAAACTCTGGCGTCGCAGCCGTCACGCCGCCCTCGCCCTGGATCGGCTCAACCACCACCGCACAGGTGTGATCATCCATCACTGCTTTCACTGCGTGGAGATCGTTAAAGGGAACGTGGATGATGTCTGCCGGTTTCGGCCCAAAGCCGTCGGAATATTTTGGCTGCCCACCCACCGAAACGGTAAACAGCGAGCGACCATGAAAAGCGTTATGGAAGGCAATAATTTTGGTTTTGAACGGGCTATGACGCACACAGGCGTAATGACGTGCCAGTTTAAAGGCGGTTTCGTTAGCTTCCGTGCCGGAGTTCATAAACACCACGCGTTCGGCAAACGTTGCCTCAATCAGTTTACGCCCAAGACGCAGCGCCGGTTCATTGGTGAAAACGTTACTGATATGCCACAGAATTTCGCCCTGGGTTTTTAACGCGTTCACCAGCGCAGGATGGCAATGGCCCAACGCCGTAACTGCAATGCCACCCGCGAAATCGACATACTCCTTGCCTTGCTGATCCCAGATTCGGCTGCCCTGACCTTTTACCGGAATAAACTCTGCCGGAGCATAAATCGGCAGGATCACTTCATCGAAAGTCGCGCGTGTAATTGCTGTTTGTTCAATTGCCATCTCATGATCACCCTGTTACGCATAAACAAATGTGAAATTATAATCACAAAATATGCATAAAAAATCACTAAATGGCAATCAGAAATCAGCGATGCAGGAAATTAGCCAGCAGTTGATGTCCTTGTTCGCTAAGAATACTTTCTGGATGGAACTGCACACCTTCCAGATCCCACTGGCGATGGCGAATCCCCATAATCTCGCGGGTTTCGCTCCAGGCCGTCACGTCAAAGCACGCTGGTAATGAGTCAGGTTCCACCACCAGCGAATGGTAGCGTGTCACGGTAAGTGGATTTGCCAGCCCCCGAAATACGCCCTCACCGCTATGTGTAATCGGCGAGGTTTTGCCGTGCATGACCTTTGCGGCGCGCACAACTTTGCCGCCAAATGCCTGCGCCATTGCCTGATGACCGAGGCAGACGCCAAGAATCGGCAAGCGCCCGGCATAGTGACGAATAACGTCAAGGGAGATCCCGGCTTCATCTGGCGTACAGGGGCCAGGTGAGATGACAATTTTTTGTGGTTTAAGGGCGTCGATATCCGCCAGCGTCAACGCATCGTTGCGCTTAACCAGCACATCCGCCCCCAGTTCACAAAAGTACTGGTAGAGGTTCCAGGTAAAAGAATCGTA
Source organism: Shigella sonnei (assembly GCF_002950395.1). Classification (NCBI taxonomy): domain Bacteria; kingdom Pseudomonadati; phylum Pseudomonadota; class Gammaproteobacteria; order Enterobacterales; family Enterobacteriaceae; genus Shigella; species Shigella sonnei. The sequence continues at coordinate 4,242,501 of NZ_CP026802.1, read as the reverse complement.
GTTATCTATAAGCAGGATCATGGCGGCTCCGGTACGAAAGAACCGCGCTATTTTACTCAGATTCCCCGGCTTTGCTTACCACTTTGCTAAATATCATCTGCAGTGCGGTGAGATCCCCCATTGCCCCACTCTGATTTGCCTGATTCCAGGCCTCTTTTTCGATACCCTGCCAGCTCAGTTGATATCCGGCATGAATCGCCAGTTGCTCGAAGAAGATCCGCTGTGCCAGACCACTTCCCACCCGGAAGGGATGCAGCACGTTGATTTCACAATAGTAATGCGCCAGCCGCTCGACGAACTTCGCTTTCTCCAGGCCAACCAGATAACCTTCTTCCTCCAGATCCTGCATCAGGGCATTGCCCTCTTTTTCGATATAAGCAAAGTGGCAGAACGGCGTATCGCCCTGATAAATATCAACTTCACGCAGTTGCCCTGCCCAGTCGAAAATATCCTGGTACAGCTGGCGATGGATAGTGCGCAAATGCGGTAAACCGCGCACCAGCGGACCAAGCTCAATGGTCGCAGCACGCAGCGCCGTCATTTCGTAAGCGGCCTGTTCCAGCCGCTGCTGCTGACGGATGTTCAGCCGGTTACGCATGATATCAAGGCCAGGATAAAGATACGGATCGCGCCCTTCGCCGAATTTATCGCTCATAGTGCCTCCTCAGCTCTTCAAGGCGCGCTAAAGCCTCTGCGGCAGTAAGAGTGACTAAAGGCATCTCGACGCCTTCAAGACGGCGACTGGCCTGGAAATTACGATTACGCTGAAGCTCCCAGAGACGGGACTTTTGCTTATCGGTGAGTTTCTTCACTTGATGCCTCCCTGAACGTGTCCATTTGCCACAAGTATAAGCGGCAAATCCGGGTTACGCCGGGAGAGCAGAAGCGCGGGCAAGATTGCCCGCGCGAGAAATCATTACGGCAGGACTTTAGCGGAAAGGATAACTACCGGTTTTGACGGCACATTCTGGTACGGACCAACATCATGAGTCGGCACCTGGGAAATCTTATCGGCAACGTCCATGCCTTTCACCACTTTACCAAATACCGCGTAACCGAAATCACGCTGACCATGGTCAAGGAAGGCGTTATCGGCAACGTTGATAAAGAACTGGCTGGTGGCGCTGTCTTTGTCAGCGGTACGCGCCATCGCGATGGTGCCACGCGTGTTGCGCAGGCCGTTATCGGCTTCATTTTTGATTGGCGGGTTTGGTTTTTTCTGCTGCATCTGCTCGGTGAAACCGCCGCCCTGAATCATAAAGCCAGGAATGACGCGGTGAAAGGTAGTGTTGTTATAAAAACCGCTGTTCACATAATCGACAAAGTTTTGCACAGACACTGGCGCTTTTTGTTTATCCAGCTCCAGTTCGATGTTACCAGCTGAGGTTGTCAACAATACGTGCGGGTCCCCTTTCGCTGCCATTGCTGCGGGAGAAAGAGCAGAAAGAGCGAAAACAGCAGCCATCGCCGCCAGGGTCGATTTGAACATGAGATTTCCTTAACAAACAGAGCAGAAAAAAAGCAAGTGAAGAGATTCTAAATAGCCTTCAAGAACAAGGCCATCCCTTTACCTAATTTTACGTATCTGAAATATATGTAACCTGACGATCACTTTTTATTCCGTGATCAAAATCACCTCTTAAAATGCAATTTAGCAACCGATTGCAATAAAACATTTAAACAGATCACAAAATCACCTAAAATCGCCCGCTCGCGGCATATCCCGCTATGCCATTTTATTTTTGAACGCAGGCCAATCATGACTAACAGCAATCGCATCAAGCTCACATGGATTAGCTTTCTCTCCTACGCACTGACTGGTGCGTTGGTTATTGTCACCGGGATGGTGATGGGAAATATCGCCGATTATTTCAATCTGCCTGTTTCCAGTATGAGTAACACCTTCACCTTCCTCAACGCCGGCATTTTAATCTCTATCTTCCTCAACGCCTGGCTGATGGAAATCGTCCCGTTGAAAACGCAGTTACGTTTTGGCTTTCTCCTGATGGTGCTGGCGGTTGCCGGTTTGATGTTCAGCCACAGCCTGGCGCTGTTCTCGACGGCGATGTTCATTCTCGGGGTGGTCAGCGGCATTACTATGTCGATTGGTACATTCCTGATAACACAAATGTATGAAGGGCGTCAGCGCGGTTCCCGCCTGTTATTTACTGACTCCTTCTTCAGTATGGCTGGGATGATTTTCCCAATGATCGCCGCGTTTCTACTGGCGCGCAGCATTGAGTGGTACTGGGTTTATGCCTGCATCGGGCTGGTGTATGTCGCTATTTTTATTCTGACCTTCGGCTGTGAGTTCCCGGCACTGGGCAAACATGCACCAAAAACGGATGCTCCGGTAGAGAAAGAAAAGTGGGGGATCGGCGTACTGTTTCTCTCTGTTGCGGCGCTGTGCTACATCCTCGGTCAGTTAGGTTTTATCTCCTGGGTGCCTGAGTATGCCAAAGGCCTGGGCATGAGCCTGAACGACGCGGGCACGCTGGTGAGTAACTTCTGGATGTCATACATGGTCGGCATGTGGGCGTTCAGCTTTATTCTTCGCTTCTTTGATTTGCAACGCATTCTGACCGTACTGGCTGGTCTGGCTGCGATTCTGATGTACGTCTTTAACACCGGAACACCAGCACATATGGCGTGGTCAATTCTCGCTCTGGGCTTCTTCTCCAGCGCGATCTATACCACCATCATCACCCTGGGTTCACAGCAGACCAAAGTACCGTCGCCAAAACTGGTTAACTTTGTCCTGACCTGCGGAACCATCGGTACTATGTTGACCTTTGTGGTTACCGGCCCGATTGTTGAACATAGCGGTCCGCAGGCGGCACTGCTTACAGCAAACGGTCTGTACGCTGTCGTCTTTGTGATGTGCTTCCTGTTAGGTTTCGTCAGCCGTCACCGTCAGCATAACACCCTGACCTCTCATTAATTGCTAATGCCGGACGGCACTATCGTCGTCCGGCCTTTTCCTCTCTTCCCCCGCTACGTGCATCTATTTCTATAAACCCGTTCATTTTGTCCATTTTTTGCACAAACATGAAATGTCAGACAATTCCGTGACTTAAGAAAATTTATACAAATCAGCAACATACCACTTAAGGAGTATATAAAGGTGAATTTGATTTACATCAATAAGCGGGGTTGCTGAATCGTTAAGGTAGGCGGTAATAGAAAAGAAATCGAGGCAAAAATGAGCAAAGTCAGACTCGCAATTATCGGTAACGGTATGGTCGGCCATCGCTTTATCGAAGATCTTCTTGATAAATCTGATGCGGCCAACTTTGATATTACCGTTTTCTGTGAAGAACCGCGCATCGCTTATGACCGCGTACACCTCTCGTCTTACTTCTCTCACCACACCGCCGAAGAGCTGTCGCTGGTGCGCGAAGGCTTCTACGAGAAACACGGCATCAAAGTTCTGGTCGGCGAACGCGCTATCACCATCAACCGTCAGGAGAAGGTGATTCACTCCAGCGCCGGACGTACCGTTTTTTATGACAAGCTGATCATGGCAACCGGTTCCTACCCGTGGATCCCACCAATCAAAGGTTCTGATACTCAGGACTGCTTTGTCTATCGCACCATTGAAGACCTCAACGCCATTGAATCCTGCGCCCGTCGCAGCAAACGCGGTGCCGTTGTTGGTGGCGGCCTGTTAGGTCTGGAAGCCGCTGGCGCGCTGAAAAACTTAGGTATTGAAACCCACGTTATCGAATTTGCCCCTATGCTGATGGCGGAACAGCTTGATCAGATGGGTGGCGAGCAGCTGCGTCGCAAAATCGAAAGTATGGGCGTGCGCGTTCACACCAGCAAAAACACCCTTGAGATTGTGCAGGAAGGTGTCGAAGCGCGTAAAACCATGCGTTTTGCCGACGGCAGCGAACTGGAAGTCGACTTTATCGTCTTCTCTACCGGTATCCGTCCGCGCGATAAGCTGGCAACCCAGTGTGGTCTGGACGTTGCTCCGCGTGGGGGTATCGTCATTAATGATTCCTGCCAGACTTCCGATCCGGATATCTACGCCATCGGTGAATGCGCAAGCTGGAACAACCGTGTATTTGGTCTGGTAGCACCTGGCTACAAAATGGCGCAGGTCGCCGTTGACCATATTCTCGGTAGCGAAAACGCCTTTGAAGGTGCTGACCTTAGCGCCAAGCTGAAACTGCTGGGCGTAGACGTAGGCGGTATTGGTGATGCGCACGGTCGCACGCCTGGCGCACGTAGCTACGTTTACCTCGACGAAAGTAAAGAGATCTACAAACGCCTGATTGTCAGCGAAGACAACAAAACCCTGCTCGGTGCGGTACTGGTGGGCGATACCAGCGACTACGGTAACCTGCTGCAACTGGTGCTGAACGCTATCGAACTGCCGGAAAACCCGGATTCCCTGATCCTGCCAGCACACTCTGGTAGCGGCAAGCCGTCTATCGGTGTTGATAAACTGCCGGACAGCGCGCAAATCTGCTCCTGCTTCGACGTCACTAAAGGTGATCTGATTGCTGCCATCAACAAAGGCTGCCACACAGTTGCGGCGCTGAAAGCTGAAACCAAAGCGGGTACTGGCTGCGGTGGCTGTATCCCGCTGGTCACTCAGGTACTGAACGCGGAACTGGCGAAACAGGGCATCGAAGTTAACAACAACCTGTGCGAACACTTTGCTTATTCGCGTCAGGAACTGTTCCATTTGATCCGCGTTGAAGGCATTAAAACCTTCGAAGAACTGCTGGCGAAACACGGCAAAGGCTACGGTTGTGAAGTTTGTAAACCAACCGTCGGTTCGCTGCTGGCCTCCTGCTGGAACGAATACATTCTGAAGCCGGAACATACTCCGCTGCAGGATTCTAACGACAACTTCCTCGCTAACATCCAGAAAGACGGCACCTACTCGGTGATCCCGCGTTCTCCGGGCGGTGAAATCACCCCGGAAGGGCTGATGGCAGTGGGTCGTATCGCGCGTGAATTTAATCTCTACACCAAAATCACCGGCTCCCAGCGCCTGGCGATGTTTGGCGCACAGAAAGACGATCTGCCGGAAATCTGGCGTCAGCTGATTGAAGCTGGCTTCGAAACCGGTCATGCCTATGCGAAAGCACTGCGTATGGCGAAAACCTGCGTGGGTAGCACCTGGTGCCGCTACGGTGTTGGCGATAGCGTCGGCCTCGGCGTGGAACTGGAAAACCGCTACAAAGGCATCCGTACGCCGCACAAAATGAAGTTCGGTGTCTCCGGCTGTACCCGTGAATGTTCAGAAGCTCAGGGTAAAGACGTGGGTATTATCGCCACTGAAAAAGGCTGGAACCTGTATGTTTGCGGTAACGGCGGCATGAAACCGCGTCATGCGGATCTGCTGGCAGCGGATATCGATCGCGAAACGCTGATCAAATATCTCGACCGCTTCATGATGTTCTACATCCGTACCGCCGACAAACTGACGCGTACCGCGCCGTGGTTAGAAAACCTCGAAGGCGGCATCGATTACCTGAAAGCGGTGATCATTGACGACAAACTGGGGCTGAACGCTCATCTGGAAGAAGAGATGGCGCGCCTGCGTGAAGCGGTAGTGTGTGAGTGGACTGAAACGGTCAATACGCCGTCTGCGCAGACTCGCTTCAAACACTTCATCAACAGCGACAAGCGTGACCCGAACGTGCAGATGGTGCCAGAGCGCGAACAGCACCGTCCGGCAACGCCGTATGAACGTATCCCGGTAACTCTGGTGGAGGACAACGCATGAGCCAGTGGAAAGACATCTGCAAAATCGATGACATCCTGCCTGAAACCGGCGTCTGCGCGCTGTTAGGTGACGAGCAGGTAGCGATTTTCCGCCCGTATCACAGCGACCAGGTGTTTGCGATCAGCAACATTGATCCGTTCTTCGAGTCCAGCGTGCTATCACGCGGGCTGATTGCGGAACACCAGGGCGAGCTGTGGGTCGCCAGCCCGCTGAAAAAACAGCGTTTTCGCTTAAGTGATGGCTTGTGCATGGAAGACGAACAGTTTTCCGTCAAACATTACGAAGCGCGAGTGAAAGACGGCGTGGTGCAGCTGCGCGGTTAATGTTTTAACGGGAGGCGCAATGCCTCCCCTTTTTGCATGGTCCTGTAATGACCTTCGGTATATTGCAGAACATTTTTTAAACTTTTTGTTTTATTTTTTGTTTTTATTTTTTAAAGGATAATCAAATGTTTACAGACACTATTAATAAGTGTGCGGCTAATGCTGCGCGCATTGCACGCCTGTCGGCAAATAACCCGCTCGGCTTTTGGGTCAGCTCCGCCATGGCGGGCGCATATGTGGGTCTTGGGATCATCCTGATTTTCACGCTCGGTAATTTGCTCGACCCGTCCGTACGTCCGCTGGTGATGGGCGCGACCTTTGGTATCGCCTTAACGCTGGTGATTATCGCCGGTTCTGAACTGTTCACCGGACACGCCATGTTCCTCACCTTTGGGGTAAAAGCGGGCAGCATCAGCCACGGGCAAATGTGGGCAATCCTGCCGCAAACCTGGCTGGGTAACCTGGTCGGTTCCGTCTTCGTTGCCATGCTCTATAGCTGGGGCGGCGGTAGCCTGCTGCCGGTAGATACCAGCATCGTTCACTCCGTCGCGCTGGCTAAAACCACTGCACCGGCAATGGTACTGTTCTTCAAAGGTGCATTGTGTAACTGGCTGGTTTGCCTGGCTATCTGGATGGCGCTGCGCACTGAAGGGGCGGCGAAATTTATCGCTATCTGGTGGTGTCTGCTGGCATTTATCGCGTCCGGCTACGAGCACTCCATCGCTAACATGACGCTGTTCGCCCTCTCCTGGTTCGGCAACCACAGCGAAGCCTACACGCTGGCGGGTATTGGTCATAACCTGCTGTGGGTGACGCTGGGTAATACTTTATCGGGTGCCGTATTCATGGGATTGGGTTATTGGTATGCTACGCCGAAAGCGAATCGTCCGGTTGCGGACAAATTTAATCAAACTGAAACGGCTGCCGGTTAATTACTAAGGGGTTTTTACGTGGATCATTTGCCTATATTTTGCCAATTACGCGATCGCGACTGTCTGATTGTCGGCGGTGGTGATGTCGCGGAACGCAAAGCAAGGTTGCTGTTAGACGCAGGCGCTCGCTTAACGGTGAATGCATTAGCGTTTATTCCACAGTTCACCGCATGGGCAGATGCAGGCATGTTAACCCTCGTCGAAGGGCCATTTGATGAAAGCCTTCTCGACACCTGCTGGCTGGCGATTGCAGCGACGGATGATGACACGCTTAACCAGCGCGTCAGCGAAGCCGCTGAAGCTCGTCGCATCTTCTGTAACGTAGTCGATGCGCCGAAAGCCGCCAGCTTTATTATGCCGTCGATTATTGACCGCTCACCGCTAATGGTAGCGGTCTCCTCTGGCGGCACCTCTCCGGTTCTGGCGCGCCTGTTGCGCGAAAAACTCGAATCACTGCTGCCGTTGCATCTGGGCCAGGTGGCGAAATATGCCGGGCAATTACGCGGGCGAGTGAAACAACAGTTCGCCACGATGAGTGAGCGTCGCCGTTTCTGGGAGAAATTGTTCGTTAACGACCGCCTGGCGCAGTCGCTGGCAAACAACGATCAGAAAGCCATTACTGAAACGACCGAACAGTTAATCAACGAACCGCTCGACCATCGCGGTGAAGTGGTGCTGGTTGGTGCAGGTCCGGGCGATGCCGGGCTGCTGACGCTGAAAGGACTGCAACAAATTCAGCAGGCAGATGTGGTGGTCTACGACCGTCTGGTTTCTGACGATATTATGAATCTGGTACGCCGCGATGCTGATCGCGTTTTCGTCGGCAAACGCGCGGGATACCACTGTGTACCGCAGGAAGAGATTAACCAGATCCTGCTGCGGGAAGCGCAAAAAGGCAAACGCGTGGTGCGGCTGAAAGGTGGCGATCCGTTTATTTTTGGCCGTGGTGGCGAAGAGCTGGAAACACTGTGCAACGCGGGTATTCCGTTCTCGGTGGTTCCGGGTATTACCGCAGCTTCTGGTTGCTCTGCCTATTCGGGTATTCCACTCACGCATCGCGATTATGCCCAGAGCGTACGCTTAATTACCGGACACTTAAAAACCGGTGGCGAGCTGGACTGGGAAAACCTGGCGGCAGAAAAACAGACGCTGGTGTTCTATATGGGATTGAATCAGGCCGCGACTATTCAGCAAAAGCTGATTGAACACGGTATGCCTGGCGAAATGCCGGTGGCAATTGTCGAAAACGGAACGGCAGTCACGCAGCGCGTGATTGACGGTACGCTCACGCAACTCGGTGAACTTGCTCAGCAAATGAACAGTCCATCGCTAATTATTATTGGTCGGGTTGTTGGCCTGCGCGATAAACTGAACTGGTTCTCCAACCATTAATTTAACCCGGGCCAGAGAATTCTGGCCTTCTTAATGACTCTTTTTATATATTCAGCAAATAAAACATAACCCCTTAATAAATATTATCTGCTAATGGGTTATATTCACCGTTACAGCGACTTACAAAATTAAGTCATTCGCTCACTGACGCCAATTAAATATTCCTGTATCGTTCTTAACGAGCAGTCTGCTTATATTCATATAATCAATGAATATTAATTAATATATAATACATAGGGAATGTAAATGAACAAATTTATTAAAGTTGCACTGGTAGGTGCAGTACTGGCTACGTTAACTGCATGTACTGGTCATATTGAAAACCGTGATAAGAACTGCTCTTACGACTACCTGCTGCACCCGGCAATTTCTATTTCTAAAATCATTGGCGGTTGCGGTCCTACTGCACAGTAAGTCTCTGACAGAAATCGGCTAACACCGGTTTAATTGCCCGACGCCCTCTGGATTTTCCGAGGGCGTATTTGTTTCTATGTCCTTCTTGCCCCCGCCCGTAAAAATATTTTCACTTTAAATTCAATTTGATAACTACATCCATTAGCCACAGCGCGATCCTGTGCGAAATTTTGTGATCTTCCTCCACATTACATAACATCATATGTTGTTATATTCATCATGCATTGTCATGTTACCTTTTAAATGACTGCAAACTCTCCCCTACAACGTATTGGACAAGAAAAAGGTATCGCTATGGGAAGCCAGGAACTCCAACGCAAGCTCGGATTTTGGGCCGTTCTTGCAATCGCCGTCGGGACAACCGTCGGCTCCGGTATTTTTGTATCTGTGGGTGAAGTGGCAAAAGCAGCGGGCACGCCGTGGCTTACGGTGCTCGCGTTTGTCATTGGCGGGTTAATTGTGATCCCGCAAATGTGCGTCTATGCGGAACTATCCACCGCTTATCCGGAAAATGGCGCAGATTATGTTTATCTGAAAAATGCCGGAAGCCGACCGCTGGCTTTCCTCTCCGGCTGGGCCAGCTTCTGGGCCAACGATGCACCGTCATTGTCGATTATGGCGCTGGCGATTGTCAGCAATCTTGGCTTTTTAACGCCTATCGATCCGTTGCTCGGTAAATTTATCGCCGCCGGATTAATTATCGCCTTTATGTTGCTACACCTGCGCTCCGTTGAAGGCGGCGCAGCGTTTCAGACGCTAATTACCATCGCCAAAATTATCCCGTTCACTATCGTCATTGGCCTTGGGATCTTCTGGTTTAAAGCGGAGAATTTTGCCGCCCCTACCACCACTGCGATTGGCGCAACGGGCAGCTTTATGGCGCTGCTGGCGGGGATCTCTGCCACCAGTTGGTCGTATACCGGCATGGCCTCTATCTGTTATATGACCGGCGAAATTAAAAACCCCGGAAAAACCATGCCACGAGCGCTGATTGGTTCCTGTCTGCTGGTTCTGGTGCTCTACACCCTGCTGGCGCTGGTGATTTCCGGCCTGATGCCCTTCGACAAACTCGCCAATTCTGAAACGCCGATTTCCGACGCCCTGACCTGGATCCCCGCACTCGGCAGCACCGCTGGGATCTTTGTTGCCATCACGGCGATGATCGTCATTCTTGGTTCGCTTTCCAGCTGCGTGATGTACCAGCCGCGGCTGGAATACGCGATGGCGAAAGACAACCTGTTCTTTAAATGCTTCGGCCATGTGCATCCGAAATACAACACGCCGGATGTCTCCATCATCCTGCAAGGGGCGCTGGGGATCTTCTTCATCTTCGTTTCCGATCTCACCAGCCTGCTGGGTTATTTCACCCTGGTGATGTGTTTCAAAAATACCCTCACCTTCGGCTCCATCATCTGGTGTCGTAAACGCGACGATTACAAACCGCTGTGGCGTACTCCGGCTTTCGGGCTGATGACCACCCTCGCCATTGCGTCAAGCCTCATTCTGGTCGCCTCAACCTTTGTCTGGGCACCGATTCCCGGCCTTATCTGCGCCGTCATCGTTATTGCTACTGGTCTGCCTGCTTACGCCTTCTGGGCGAAGCGTAGCCGCCAGCTCAACGCTTTGTCGTAATGTTATCTGGAGAAAATAAAATGTTGGATATTGATAAAAGCACCGTGGACTTTCTGGTCACCGAAAATATGGTTCAGGAAGTGGAAAAAGTTCTCAGCCATGACGTTCCGCTGGTGCACGCCATCGTGGAAGAGATGGTGAAGCGCGACATTGATCGTATTTATTTCGTTGCCTGCGGCTCGCCACTCAACGCGGCGCAAACGGCGAAACATCTGGCGGATCGCTTTTCCGATCTTCAGGTCTACGCCATTTCCGGCTGGGAGTTCTGCGATAACACCCCGTATCGCCTCGACGATCGTTGCGCGGTGATTGGCGTTTCTGACTACGGTAAAACGGAAGAGGTAATCAAAGCGCTGGAGCTGGGCCGGGCCTGCGGCGCACTCACTGCGGCGTTCACCAAACGCGCGGACAGCCCGATTACCTCGGCGGCGGAATTTAGCATTGATTATCAGGCCGACTGTATCTGGGAAATTCACCTGCTGCTCTGCTACAGCGTGGTGCTGGAGATGATCACCCGCCTCGCGCCGAACGCGGAAATCGGCAAGATCAAAAACGATCTCAAGCCGTTGCCGAATGCGCTCGGTCATCTGGTACGCACCTGGGAAGAAAAAGGCCGCCAGCTTGGTGAACTGGCCAGCCAGTGGCCGATGATTTATACCGTTGCTGCGGGTCCGCTGCGTCCGCTGGGTTACAAAGAAGGCATTGTAACGCTGATGGAATTTACCTGGACGCACGGCTGCGTGATTGAGAGCGGAGAGTTCCGCCATGGCCCGCTGGAGATTGTCGAACCGGGCGTTCCGTTCCTGTTCCTGCTCGGCAATGATGAAAGTCGCCACACCACCGAACGCGCCATTAACTTTGTTAAACAGCGTACTGACAACGTGATCGTCATCGATTACGCCGAAATTTCGCAAGGGCTGCACCCGTGGCTGGCACCGTTCCTGATGTTCGTGCCAATGGAGTGGCTCTGCTACTACCTGTCTATTTACAAAGATCACAACCCGGATGAACGCCGCTATTACGGTGGTCTGGTGGAATATTAATCCCTCTCCCGGCCCGGCAACGGGCCGGATTTACGCAAGGAGTTACCCGATGAAAACAGGTATGTTTACCTGCGGCCACCAGCGGCTGCCTATTGAACACGCATTTCGTGATGCAAGCGAGCTGGGTTACGACGGCATCGAAATTTGGGGCGGTCGCCCGCACGCGTTCGCGCCGGACTTAAAAGCGGGCGGCATCAAACAAATCAAGGCGCTGGCGCAGACGTATCAGATGCCGATTATCGGCTATACGCCAGAAACCAACGGCTATCCGTATAACATGATGCTGGGCGATGAACATATGCGTCGCGAAAGCCTCGACATGATCAAGCTGGCGATGGATATGGCAAAAGAGATGAACGCGGGTTATACGCTGATTTCCGCGGCCCACGCAGGCTATCTCACGCCACCTAATGTTATCTGGGGACGGCTGGCAGAGAACCTAAGCGAACTGTGTGAGTACGCGGAAAACATCGGCATGGATCTAATCCTCGAACCGTTAACGCCGTATGAATCGAACGTCGTGTGTAATGCTAATGATGTGCTTCATGCGCTGGCGCTGGTGCCTTCGCCGCGCCTGTTCAGCATGGTCGACATTTGCGCGCCGTATGTCCAGGCGGAACCGGTGATGAGTTATTTCGACAAACTGGGCGATAAATTATCGTCATCTGCATATTGTCGACAGCGACGGGGCCAGCGACACGCATTACATTCCTGGAGAAGGCAAAATGCCGCTGCGGGAACTGATGCGCGATATTATTGAGCGGGGCTATGAGGGTTACTGTACGGTGGAGCTGGTGACGATGTATATGAACGAGCCCAGACTCTATGCCCGCCAGGCGCTGGAACGCTTTCGCGCGCTGCTGCCGGAGGATGAGAGATGAAAACCCTGGCGACAATCGGCGATAACTGCGTCGATATCTACCCGCAACTGAATAAAGCGTTTTCTGGCGGTAATGCGGTCAATGTGGCGGTGTACTGCACTCGCTACGGCATACAGCCGGGATGCATTACCTTGGTGGGTGACGATGACTACGGCACAAAGCTGAAGCAGGATCTCGCCCGCATGGGCGTCGATATCAGCCATGTCCATACGAAACACGGCGTTACCGCACAAACTCAGGTGGAACTGCACGACAATGATCGCGTTTTTGGCGACTACACCGAAGGCGTGATGGCCGACTTTGCCCTGAGTGAAGAGGATTACGCCTGGCTGGCGCAGTATGACATTGTGCACGCGGCAATCTGGGGACATGCGGAAGACGCATTCCCACAGCTGCACGCTGCGGGCAAACTTACCGCTTTCGACTTCTCCGACAAGTGGGACAGCCCGCTCTGGCAGACACTGGTGCCGCATCTCGATTTTGCCTTTGCCTCCGCACCGCAAGAAGACGAAGCGCTGCGTCTGAAGATGAAAGCGATTGTTGCCCGTGGCGCAGGAACAGTGATTGTCACGCTGGGTGAAAACGGCAGCATTGCCTGGGATGGCGCGCAGTTCTGGCGTCAGGCTCCTGAACCGGTGACGGTTATCGACACCATGGGTGCCGGAGATTCGTTCATTGCCGGATTCCTTTGCGGCTGGTCTGCGGGGATGACATTACCGCAGGCGATGGCGCAGGGAACGGCGTGCGCGGCGAAAACCATTCAGTATCACGGTGCCTGGTAGGTATAACGTTGGCGTGAGCATCTCCGCGCCAACGTGCTGTTACTTGCCGGAAAACGACCCTATAATCCGTGTAATTCATTCTTTATTTCAGGGTCGATTATGTCAGCTACGGACCGCTACTCTCATCAACTCCTCTACGCTACCGTCCGCCAGCGGCTGCTGGATGATATCGCGCAGGGGGTTTACCAGGCCGGGCAACAGATCCCTACCGAAAACGAGCTTTGTACGCAATATAACGTCAGCCGCATTACTATTCGCAAAGCTATCAGCGACTTAGTGGCAGACGGCGTACTGATCCGCTGGCAGGGCAAAGGCACCTTTGTACAAAGCCAGAAAGTTGAAAACGCCCTGCTTACTGTCAGTGGTTTTACCGATTTTGGCGTCTCACAAGGCAAGGCGACGAAAGAGAAAGTGATCGAACAGGAACGGGTCAGCGCCGCGCCGTTTTGCGAAAAGCTGAACATCCCCGGAAACAGCGAAGTGTTCCATCTCTGCCGGGTGATGTATCTCGATAAAGAGCCGCTGTTTATTGATAGTTCATGGATCCCGCTGTCGCGTTATCCTGACTTTGATGAGATTTACGTCGAAGGAAGCTCCACCTATCAGTTATTTCAGGAGCGTTTTGACACGCGAGTGGTCAGCGACAAAAAGACCATCGATATCTTTGCCGCCACCCGCCCGCAGGCAAAATGGCTGAAATGCGAACTGGGCGAACCGTTGTTTCGCATCAGCAAAATCGCCTTTGATCAGAATGACAAACCGGTGCACGTCTCCGAACTCTTCTGCCGCGCCAATCGCATCACCTTAACGATTGATAATAAAAGACATTAACCGTAGGCCGGATAAGATGCGCCAGCATCGCATCCGGCGATGCTGGCGCGTTGAATTTTACATCCCGTACGTTCCCCTCACCCTAACCCTCTCCCCAAAGGGGCGAGGGGACCGTTCAGTACGGAATTTAGCTTGACGGTGCTATCCAGCATTAAATACTGGCAATACTCTCACGCAAAATCCGCAGCACCGTCTCTTCACCGTTGCGATTCGGGTTAATGCGAATCGCACAATGTTCTGATTGTGGATTCGCCTGGCGAAACGTTCCGGAAAGGCGATAAAAGAGCGGCGGGATTTCATATTTCGACTCTGCACCCACCGGGTAAGGCAAGGCACCGCGCTTTTGCGCCTCTTCCAGCACTCTGGCGGCAATCGGCTGATGAAACTCGACAATCAACACCTTCGACTGCGCATTAGCAATCACCGCGCTTTTCACTTCCGGCACCGCACCACCGTTAAGCAAAGCCAGCAACCGTTCAGATACCCCCGCCTGCACCGCGTGCATCACTGGCGCAAACACCAGCCCACACAAGACTTCCAGCGCCTGAGCGCCCTGAATCTGGCTGCCGCCGGAATAGAGCGTGGAGCGAATCCGACTAATAACATCGGCATCGCCTACCACCGCGCCAACACCCTCCGGCCCAAACAGCTTGAAGCAGGAAAAAGTCGAGACATTTGCCCCGCATTCGCAGCCAATTCGCGCCACTTTCATCACCGCATAGTTGTCATCGGTTAATGCAGGAACGCCAGCCGAGCGCAATGTTGCCAGCACATCTGCCAGAATGTAGCCGTCCTGCGGCTGCTGGCGCGTATGCTGCACCAGCGCCGCATCCGGTAGTTGCTCGTCGACGACCTGCTTCAGTGCCGACAGGTCATTGAAATCAGCAGTAATAAGCGTCAGCCCCATCTGCTCAATAATGACCTGTGTCGTCGGGTAAACAGGCGCATCATGTACCAGAAGACGCTGCCCCGGTTTGAGCAAAGCCGCCAACGCCGCACGAATCGCGCCAGTACCCGCACCCTGCACCAGCGCCGCAGCCTGTGCGTGAAATGCATCAGCCAGCACCTGTTCCACACGCTGGGTAACGCGCGGTTGATTCAGTCCTGGCGTTAAGCCTAAATCACCGCCAGTAAGAAACTCGCTGCCGGGGAAATGGCGACAAATGCTATCCACCAGCGCAAACTGCTTTTGCTGCGCCTCAATAATCGTCAGACTTTGCAGAGGAAACGTCTTCATAGGTGCCTTCCTTAAGCCGGAACGAACAGGCCAAGCCAGTAAAGAACATTCAGCAGAATACCGGTGATCATTACTGCCACGACCGGTGCCGCCATTTTCTGTACCGGACGGCCCAGGGATTCGTTGAGGAAGTAAATGGCAACCGCGATAGAGAATCCGGTATAACCCGCCATCTTAATTGCTGCGAAAATCGAACCGACCAGCAGCGCCACTTCCATCAGCATATTCATGGCGTTACGGATGTTATCCGACGCATTACGCACCGACGGGTAGCGTCCCAGCCATTTGCCGATCGAACGAAGCAGCAAGACTTCCGCCGAAATAACCACTGCGCCTAATACCGCTGCAACTATCGGATTCGGCGAGAGATAGCCCACCGCATAAACAAAGGTAAAGCCCGCAACTGCATACACACCCGTTGCTAAGGCGGTGGTGGCAATCAACGGTACAAAACCCAGCCCGCGCATAAATTCTGCCAGTGCCGCCTGGTTGATCAGCGTTTGCGATTGTTCCGGCGTTACGCCTGCGGAGTACGCTTTCTCCAGAGTGAAGATCGACACTTCACTGCCGGCGAAAATCTTCATGCTGGCAACGGCGGCAATCAATGCTCCCACGATGGCGATATAGGGTAAGTTTTTGATAATCCGCGACGTGCGTTCTTCAAACACCGAAAGCCCGCTGGCATCAATATCATTTTCATCACGATGACGCAGGTCGTGAGTTATCGCGATCCCCAGCAGCATCACCATGCCAATAAAGATTTCGATGGATTCAGGGTTAAGATGTGGGAAATAGCGCACGACTACCACACGGGTCATCAGAACAACCACGGCGGCGACCAGACTTTGCTTCCAGCCAAACTGGTAGAAAATCGCCACCAGCGGGAACAGTGCAAAAGCAGAAACCACCGGCGAGCTTAATTCCCCGAGGCTACCTAATACATCCACCGGCAGCGCGGTCAGCAGCTGGTTTACTGGCAACAGGCAAGTAAGGATCAACACGCCCCAGATAGCGCCAAGACCAAACGCCATCAGGCTGTTTATCGCCAGTACGCCGAGGATATCGGTAGGAAGAAAGAGTAACCATGCGTTGAGCAGCCCGGTTTTCAGGGTAAAAGAGATCCCCACCGAGGCCACAAAACCAATGCTCAGACCAAAAGCGATACTCCCCGCCTCGCGACGGTTCATATAGCCTTCAATCAGTTGCGGCAGGATCGGGCGGATACCGTCATGAAAAACAGCCGCCGAGCGATGCGCCAGAAGCGATGTCATACCCGTCAGGCACGCCACCACGATAATCTGAATATACAGATCCATAGTCGTGCCTTTTATTTCAGATGGTTAATCAGCATCGGAATCGCGTGTTCGACGTGCTCAACGGAAAGGCCAAACGCCACTTTTCCTTCAGCGATCATTTTGGCGATATGCTCGTCTTTCGCTTTAATGCCTGGTTTGGCAATGGTGCAACTTTTGTTATAGCCAATCACCGCGATGGCAATCGACAATGCCGCGCCCGCACCGGTATTACACGCACCGATGTAGTAATCCAGTTGCCCGGATTTCACTTTCATTGCCGCTTCCATGTCGTTGTGAATGAAAACTTCAAAACTGCCAGGAGCCGTCGCTTCAATGGTTTTTTTAATCTGCTCACGCTGTAAGCCTGCAACGCCAATCTTTTTCATGAGTCTGTCCTTATTGGAAAAATTGAGAGGGAGTTTCACGTAACATCACATCCACATCGGCCTGACTGAATCCTGACTGGCGCAATTGCGGAATAAAGGTGGTCAATAAATAGTCATAGCCATAACCACCATTGGCTTTTAAATGGGAGCGGCGCGTAATATCCATCGACAGCATGACGCGGTTCAGCAACCCACGGTCACGTAGCGCGTGGAGCATCGCAATGCGCTTTTCGTCCGGGTAGTAACTGTTCTTACCAATGGTGTCGAACTGCACGTACGCGCCGAGATCGATCATCTTCAAAATGTTGTCGAGGTTGTCTTTCAGATCGCAGTGACCAACGGTGACGCGCGAAAGATCAACTCCGTGGGCTTGCAACAGAGCCAGTTGTTCCAGCCCCATGGTGCTGAACGACGTATGCGTGGAGATCGGGCGTCCGGTCTGGTTATGCGCCAGCGCAGCGGCAATAAATACCTTCTCTTCCAGCGGCGTAATCTTTCCTTCGCTGGAGCCGATCTCCGCGATGATCCCGGCTTTCAGCTCCGTGCCATCGATACCCTGTTCAATTTCATCGACCATCTCCTGCGCCAGTTCCTGCACGCTGCGGGTCACCACATGTTCCGGGAAAAACGCATCCTGGTAATAACCAGTACAGGCCACCACGTTGATCCCGGTTTCGCGCATTACACCGAGCATAAATTGCGCATTGCGCCCCATGTAACGGTTGGTCATCTCAATCACATTACGTACACCCCGGGTCATCAGGTCGTTCATCTCCTGGCAAATGAACGCATACTGATCAAGGCGGCAGTCCACGTTGTTTTTAAAGCCGGAGAGATCAATATGCAGATGCTCATGGGCCAGGGTGTAACCCGTCGGATCAAAACTCATAGGGTGTCTCCTGCAAACCGGAGGGAGGAAAGAAAAGAGCGACCATTTTGTGGCGGTGGCGCACGGAAAAATTCACACACGGTAGCTCCCACATCAGAAAGCGTGGTGCGCACACCGAGCTGCGTAGCAGCCAGGCCTTGCTGATAAACCAGCAGCGGCACCACTTCGCGGGTATGGTGGCTGTGACCAATGGTCGGATCGTTGCCGTGATCCGCCATCACGACCAGGCAATCATCTGGCTGCATCGCATCAACAAGCCGGGCAAGGTTACGGTCAACGACCTGCAAACGTTCGGCATAACGTGCGACGTCTTCTGCATGACCAGCGAGGTCGGTTTCCTGGATATTGGTGCAAATAAACGCCGTCGGATGGGTGTTAAATTCGTCGAGGGTGATATCCATAATCCGCTGGCTATCCACCAGGTTTTGCCAGCTCACGCCATAAGGATTGCTGACGATATCTGCCACCTTACCCACCAGCACGGTTGGCACGCCCGCCTCATACAGTTTTTGCGGCACCTGCACTTTTTTATCGACACCGTAGCCCATATGCACGACCTGGAAGCCGTTGTCATAAGCGCCAGAACGCGGCGCATTGATACCAATAAAGCGCCCTTCTTTGCTTTCTGCGGCATCGAGAATGCGTTGACTGTCGGTTAACAGGCCACCAAATGTAATGACCCGACCGACCTGTACCTGCTCACGCACGATACGACCAATTTTGATTGCGTCGTCAAAAGAGATCACAGAGAGATTGGCGGTAATGTTATAGACTTGGCCTAAATCCGCCTCGAGATTATCGCCAATCGCAACCGCCTGATTGACCCACAGAAATTACAGTTCATCGCCACGGCGCTCCACCTGCCAACCGGCGGATACTAATGCCTGCTCAACACGGTCAATCACATCGCGAAAAGGCATCCGCAGCGGCGGTAACGGGCGCGTGCCTAAAATTTCCTGATGCCCCATAAAGGTATCGCCACCTTCATGTTGCAGCTCTGCCACGCCCCAGGTTGCGGAATCTGACGGCTGCATATCGCCTGGCGCATAACCCAATGCGTTGATTAGCCCCAGCTTCTCCAGCGTTGGTAGCTGCAAATGCGGCAACTGGCTCAGGATGTGACCACATGTATTCGCTCCCGCATCTTGCGGACGCACCAGCGTGACATCTTTCATTGCCCCTACGCCAAAGCTATCAATCACTAACACCACAAATCGCGCCATTACGCCCCCAGAGAGTTTCCAAGACTGTCATAACGACCAACTATTTTCGGTTCGCCACGGTGAATACCGGACACCAGCACCACATCGCTACGGGTGACAAAAATCTGCGTGCGGAAACAGAGCACCACTGCACTGCTTACCGGAAACTCGCCTGCCAGCGACAGGGTGTAGTCGATACTGCTGTCATCCACAGTTTTGAGATTGGTTTCAGTAATCTTTTGATTTTCTGGCGTAAACACCAACGCATGTTGCGCATGACCACGACGGTAGTAACCGCCGCCGTAGCAGTAGCTGTCGCCACGGAAATGATGGGAGATTTCACTCAACCAGAGCATCGCGATACGTTCAGACTGATCGCCCTGCTGGTTTGCCGGAATAGTGCCCGTCAGCGCATGACCGGGTTCGGCATGAGTCACACCGTATTACGCCAGTAATGGCAGCGAAGTGCAGCTGGTCGCTGAAGGCGCGTTCAGTTGCTCAAGTGCAATACCAGATTTCGCCAGTTGATCCCGTGCCTGTATCAGCGTGTGAAGATTCGGTGTCGGCAAAACTTTTCCGGCAGCCTCATCCCAAAGCAGGCAAGGGAAATGGGTAAGTCCGGCTAAATGCAGCCCCGGCAGTTTCTTAATTTCAGCAACCACCTCGTGCAGCGAATGCTGTACAAAACCGCTCTCCTGCCCCGGATAAAGAAAATCATCGTCGCTATAAACTTTGAGCAGCACAAACTGCACACGTCCGGCCTTCACCGCTGCCGCAGAAACTTCCCGCGCTTTGTCGAGAGTAAACACGGTGATGACGTCGGTGCCCTGTTCAACGGCGTCAGCAACCTGATGACAAGGGATTTGTACCAGATGCCCCTGATGTGCCACCGACAAACCAGCGCGGCGCATGACTCGCGCCTCTTTGTAATCCACCGCCACAATGCCGCTGTAACCTAATGCCAGCAATTTTTCCGCCAGCCATGGGTTACGGCCAAACTGCTTGGTCATCAGATACAGTTCAATGCCGTAAAGCCGCGCCGTCTCAATCAGTCGCTTACCGTTTTCCAGTACCTGATCCACGTCGATCACCCAGCTGTCCGGGGCGATCTTGCCCTGCTGCCACAAACTTAGTGCGGCGGAAATCAGCGCCGGGTTCTGGCGTTTCAATGCTTCTACAAACATCTTGTTGCCTCGTTTCTGTTCCTTGAATTAAATATTCATTTTTTTGAATATTTAGGTTGTGCGACGTGGATTTGTCGGGAGCTTCAAACCTCTTCGTTAGCAGCCATCCATAATCCATAAAGGTTGGCCAGCAAATAGCCTTCTTCACACGGGTTAACTTCCAGTGCGAATTCCTTCAACAACACCTGATGCAATTGCACAACGGCTTGCCAGTGGCTGGATTGCGCCAGCTCTGCCAGCAATTCGTTATCCAGCGGCTCTATTTCTTCACCACGGCGACTGCGCATCAGTGCACTCGCCATATGTGTCATCGCCATCGTTCCTTGCTCACTGCGCACCGGCAGATGGCACTCTGTTTCCAGTACGTTGACGACCTGCATCATGCCTTTGCAGATGTCCTTATCAATAACGCCTGCCTCGCAAAGCAGGTTGAGTCTGGTTTCCATATCAGATGCCTTTCGTTTAATAACTCGGTTCCTGTTCCCCACTCACTACCCGTTGTTGATGGGCGAGCAGGGCGTGTTTATCTACAACGGCACGCAGCAGTTGTTGCATTGGGTAATCATCGACTCGCGTCAGGACCACGGCTTCGGTGGCCTGTAAAAATCGCGGATCGTCTGTGAGCGGCGTCGCCTCTAATCCCAGCATGGTCAGTTCGTTTTCCGCCACCACGTTCCAGATAACCGCATCGACATCGCCTTTAACAATGCGTTGTAAACTCTCGTGATAAGAGAGATCGACACGTTCCACATCACTATCGCCAAAAAAGACATCGGTCATGATTTTCTGATCCGCCGAACGGTTATCCAGCCCCACGCGCTTCACGTTTGCGGACTCGCCTTTACGGCAAATCAACTGGTGCTCGCCAACGTAGGTGTGCGGCCCCAACTCCAGCGCGAGGCATAACCCTTTTTGCGTGAGATAACTTTCCGCCGCCAGTCGGGAAACCACCGCCATGTCATACACGCCGTTAAGTAAACACTCCACGCGAATATCCGCGCCGCGCATATGCGCATAGTAAAAAGGAATGCCATCAAACTGAGCTTTCAGCCCGCTCGCTAAACCTTCGTACAAGCGGGTATAGGGCAAAGGCATCGCACATACCACGTTGTTGATATCCACATGACTCAGCAATGCTTTGTTATCCATCTCGACCAGATAACTGCCATTGCGCCCACGGCGTTCAATCCGTATCGCTCCGCTTGATTCCAACGTTTTCAACGCGGCCTGCGTCAGGCCAACCGATGAACGGCATTCAGTTGCCAGCTCATCTATGGTTTTCAGTCGATTACCGCATTTTTCACCCAACAAATAACGGGCCAGCGTCATGATGACGACGCCTTCTTTTTTGATAAACGTTCGACGCATAATATATTTTCAATAAAATGAATATTTATATCTTCATTAAAATGAAGATAAGTGGCAACGACGAGATGTGGAAACGGCGAGGCGCTTCACATTTTTTCGGATTATTGCAAATGAGGATAAAAAAACCGGGTTTCCCCGGTTTTTGGCATTAATGTTAAATTACGGCTTCGCCACAAAACCAATCGCTTCGTACACCGCTTTCAGCGTACGGGAAGCGTGTACACTGGCTTTTTCTGCGCCGTCTTTCATCACCTGTTGCAGGAAGGCTTCATCGTTGCGGAAACGGTGATAGCGTTCCTGCAATTCAGTCAGCATACCGGAAACGGCATCAGCCACTTCACCTTTCAGATGACCATACATCTTGCCTTCGAACTGTTTTTCCAGTTCTGGGATGCTCTGGCCCGTTACCGCAGAAAGGATATCCAGCAGGTTGGAAACGCCCGCTTTGTTCTGCACATCGTAGCGAACTACCGGCGGCTCGTCGGAGTCAGTGACCGCGCGTTTGATTTTCTTCACTACCGATTTCGGATCTTCCAGCAGGCCGATAACGTTATTGCGGTTATCGTCAGACTTGGACATCTTCTTGGTCGGCTCCAGCAGCGACATTACGCGCGCGCCAGATTTCGGAATAAACGGCTCCGGCACCTTAAAGATCTCGCCATACAGCGCGTTGAAACGCTGGGCGATATCGCGACTCAGTTCCAGGTGCTGTTTCTGGTCTTCACCCACCGGTACCAGATTAGTTTGATACAGCAGGATGTCCGCAGCCATCAGCACCGGATAGTCAAACAGACCAGCGTTGATGTTCTCGGCATAACGCGCAGATTTATCTTTAAACTGCGTCATGCGACTCAGTTCGCCGAAGTAGGTATAACAGTTCAGTGCCCAGCCTAACTGCGCATGTTCTGGTACGTGGGACTGAACAAAAATGGTGCTTTTCTCAGGATCGATACCACAAGCCAGATACAAGGCCAGCGTATCCAGCGTCGCTTTACGCAGCTTCTGTGCATCCTGGCGCACGGTGATCGCGTGTTGGTCAACGATACAGTAAATGCAATGGTAGTCATCCTGCATGTTTACCCACTGACGCAGCGCACCCATGTAGTTACCAATGGTCAATTCACCTGAGGGCTGTGCGCCACTAAAAACGATGGGCTTAGTCATTTTTCGATTCCTGATTTTCGCTATGCGGAAGCCCTAATGCGGGCAGAAGGTCATTTATAGACTGATAAATTACATCAGGCTGGCTGAGATCGATAGCCTCGCCGTAGTTATATCCGTAGGTTAAGCCAACTGATGGGCAACCTGCCGCTTTTGCCGCCTGAATATCATTGCGTGAGTCGCCGACAAACAGCATCTGTTGTGGGGCAATTCCCATCCGCTCAGCCACCAGTAACAGCGGGTCCGGATGCGGTTTTTTGTTTTGCACATCATCGCCGCCGATAACCACGCTAAAGTATTTGGCAATATCTAAGGCTTCGAGCAGCGGTGCGACGAACGGCGTCGGTTTGTTGGTGACCAGGCCTAGCGGCAGGCCTTTAGCCTGCAACGCGCCCAACGTATCGGCAACGTGCGGGAACAAAAACGTCCCCTCTTCGGCAACCTCGCCATAGTAGCGATCGAACAGTTTACGCAGAATACGTACCTGTTCTTCTGCCGGAATGTCGTCATCAACGGGCGGTTTACCCATTGTTTTACGCTGAGTCGCACGTTCCTGACGCGCCCAGGTCAATGCGCGCTCCATCAGAACATCTGCGCCGTTACCAATCCAGGTAATAACGCGTTCTTCACCTGCGATGGGCAACTCCAGCGCATACAGCGCCATATCTACCGCAGCAGCAAGACCGGGAGCACTGTCGACCAGCGTACCATCAAGATCAAAAGCGACGCCGCGAATATCTTCAAACTTATTCATGACTTACCTTTGCCAGTTCACTGCGCATTTCATCAATGACTTTTTTGTAGTCTGGCTGGTCGAAGATTGCCGAACCGGCGACGAACATATCCGCGCCCGCCGCAGCGATTTCGCCAATGTTGTTCACCTTCACGCCACCGTCCACTTCCAGACGAATGTCAAAGCCAGACTCGTCGATACGGCGACGTACTTCGCGCAGTTTATCCAGTGTTTGAGGAATGAAAGACTGACCGCCGAAACCAGGATTGACGGACATCAGCAGGATCACATCCAGCTTATCCATCACGTAATCCAGATAGCTCAGAGGTGTCGCCGGGTTAAATACCAGACCCGCTTTACAGCCATTTTCTTTAATCAGTTGCAGCGTGCGGTCAACATGCTCGGAGGCTTCTGGATGAAAGGTAATGATGCTGGCACCAGCGGCAGCGAAATCAGGCACAATGCGATCGACGGGTTTCACCATCAGATGTACGTCGATAGGGGCGGTAATGCCATAGTTACGCAAGGATTTCAGCACCATTGGCCCAATCGTCAGATTGGGAACATAGTGGTTATCCATGACGTCAAAATGCACGACATCAGCGCCAGCTGCCAGGGCTTTTGCGGTATCTTCACCCAGGCGGGCAAAATCAGCCGACAGAATTGAGGGGGCAATCAAATACTGTTTCATCCGCTTCTCCTTGAGAATTATTTTTTCGCGGGTGAAACGACTCCTGGTTTGTACAAAGCCAGCAGTTCGTCCACCTTTTTACGTGTGCCGCCGTTGCTGCTTATACTGCGTCGAACTTTGACGACATGCAATTTTGCGCGCTGATACCACTCACGCGTTAACATCGTATCGTGATTGGAGATCAGCACTGGAATATGGCGCTCAACCAGACCTTCGGCGATCTCCGCCAGATGCGCTTGTTGTTCAAGCGTAAAACTGTTTGTGTGATACGCCGTAAAGTTGGCGGTCGCAGACAGCGGTGCATAAGGCGGATCGCAATAGACGACGGATGCATCATCTGCGCGCGCCATGCTATCGGCGTAAGACTCACAATAGAAAAAGGCATTCTGCGCTTTTTCAGCGAAGTGATACAACTCTGCTTCCGGGAAATAGGTTTTTTTGTAGCGGCCAAACGGCACGTTAAACTCACCGCGCAGATTGTAACGACACAGGCCGTTGTAACCGTAGCGGTTCAAATATAAAAACAGTACCGCCCGACGGAACGGATCCTGGCTTTTGTTGAACTCTTCGCGGAACTGATAGTAAACCTCGGCGCAATTTGTTTCGGGAACAAACAGCTCGCGTGCGGCCTGTACGTACTCATCAGTACGCATCTTCACAATGTTATAGAGACTGATCAGGTCGCTATTGATATCGGCAAGGATATAACGAGAAAAGTCGGTGTTGAGAAACACCGACCCGGCACCTACAAAAGGCTCAACCAGACATTCGCCCTTGGGCAAATGCCGTTTAATATCATCAAGCAGGGGATACTTGCCCCCTGCCCACTTCAAAAAAGCGCGATTTTTCTTCATGCTGACTAACTAATTACACCTTCTCCGGCTGTGGAGAAAGCTCCGACAGCATCCAGCGCTTCAGGCAGCTCCCGCAACGATAAACCATTGCGGGAGATAACCTTGATTACTTCAGATCGGCCTGTACCTGACGCAGCGGTTTCGCCCACGGGTTTTTGGCCTGAACATCTGCTGGCAATGTAGATACCGCTTTTTTCGCCTCTTCTTTCGAAGCGTACACGCCAGAAACCAGGACATACCACGGCTGACCATTACGCGCCGTTTCATAGACAACGTAGTTTTTCAGATTCTCTTTCTTCGCCCAACCGTTCAGGTTGTCGTAGTTAGAGGAACTGCTCAGCTGCAGAGTGTAATGGCTGGACGGTGCCGATTTCAACGAACCAACATTACCTGCGGTCTTCCCTCCAGCGGCTGGTGTTGCCGTGGTTTGCGCCGGGGATGCCGTCTGTACTGGAGCCGTAGTCGCCGTCTCTTTTGGTGCTGGCGTAGAAGTCGCAGTCGGTGCCTTCGTGCTCGCCACAGGGGCAGCTGGTTCAGTACGCTTCGGCGTCTGTGCTACCGGCTTCGGCTCCGTTTTCACGGTTGCTTGCGGTTTTTTCGGTTCAATCACCGCCTGCTGACGAGCTGGGCGCGTAGTGGACGGACGTTCAGCGGTTTGCGTTTTCGCCGTGTCACGCGATGCATTGCCATTGCGAA
This sequence comes from Shigella sonnei, assembly GCF_002950395.1. Classification (NCBI taxonomy): domain Bacteria; kingdom Pseudomonadati; phylum Pseudomonadota; class Gammaproteobacteria; order Enterobacterales; family Enterobacteriaceae; genus Shigella; species Shigella sonnei. The sequence goes on along the minus strand of NZ_CP026802.1, from coordinate 4,216,829 downwards.
CAGGCGCGACAGTCGCGGGTTCGGTCGGCAATGTGGAATTGACCGCCACATTGTTCAACTGTTGCTGATTTTGTGGCTGGGTCAGCGCATTGTTCAGGTCACCCTGCACTTCAACACGTTGTTGACCATCCGTTGCCGCCGGGGTTTGCCCTTGAGTCGGCGTAGAAGAGATCGGTGGCAGAGAAACATCCTGCTGAGTATTTTCCGCAGACGTGGTTCCCGGCGCTGGCTGCACCCCATTCGCCTGATCGGTCGCATTGCCTGCAAGATCAATACTCTTCTCGCCAGACGCGGTTTGATCGCTGGAAGAGGTCGAGGGGGCTTTTAGCGCAGAACCGATACCGATGATCAACAGCAGTAGAACCAGAATGCCGACGCCCATCATCATATACTGACGAGAAGCGGGTTTACTGGCTGCTTTTTTGCGCTTACGCGGACGACGCTCTACGCGCTCTTCATCCACGGTTTCATCTTCGGATTCGTCAATTTCTTCTTCGATTTCCGGTTCCTCATTGCGCTCTTTTTGCGCACGAGTCGGACGGCGATCGTCAGTGTCATCAAGTTCAATATCATCAAAATTGATCTGCGGTTCGCCACGTTCAGTACGCTCAGAACGTTCAGAAGATTGACGAGAACGACCAGTACGACGATCGCTGGGATCGGGTTTCAGCTCGTCTTCTGGTTTGAATTCATCCATTTAACACCCCACTAAAAGGTTAATGCTTACCACGTTGCAATTAACCTGAAGCTAATAGACCGCTTGATAAGCGGCCTGACCTTTCTTGTTGTTACGCTGATTGACAATCGGCAATGGCGTTAAGAACAAGCTCGTGCGAAACGCCGCTGCGAACTTCACTCTTACCAATTGCCAACGGAAGAATTAAGCGTATCTCTCCCGCAAGGACTTTCTTGTCACGCAGCATATGCGGTAAATACGCCTGCGCGGACATTTCGCGCGGCCCATTGACCGGTAACCCAGCCCGCTTGAGCAGGGTTATAATACGCTGCGTTTCGGCAGAACTAAACTGCCCGAGACGTTCCGACGTCCGCGCCGCCATCACCATACCCGCAGCGACCGCTTCACCATGTAACCAATTGCCATACCCCATTTCAGCTTCAATGGCATGACCAAAGGTGTGTCCCAGATTCAGTAAAGCACGTAACCCGGTTTCGCGCTCGTCGGCGGCGACAACTTCTGCCTTCAGTTCACAACAACGGCGAATACAGTACGCCATTGCCGGACCGTCCAGACGCAACAACGCATCCAGATTCTCTTCCAGCCAGTTAAAAAACGCACCGTCAAGAATAATGCCGTATTTGATGACTTCTGCCAGCCCCGACGCTAACTCACGCGGGGGAAGCGTTTTCAGACAGTCGAGATCCACCACCACTGAAGCAGGCTGGTAGAACGCGCCAATCATGTTTTTACCGAGGGGATGGTTGACCGCAGTTTTGCCGCCAACGGAGGAATCGACCTGCGACAGTAACGTCGTCGGGACTTGAATGAAACGAACACCGCGCTGATAACTCGCCGCCGCGAAGCCGGTCAGATCGCCCACTACGCCGCCGCCAAGCGCCACCAGCGTAGTATCGCGACCATGCGGCTTTTGTAACAACGCCGTAAAGACGGTATCGAGTACAGCCAGGCTTTTATACTGCTCGCCGTCAGGGAGGATAACGCTATCGACATTAACACCCGCCTGTTCAAGTACGCCGCGGACCTTATCGAGATACAGAGGAGCCAGGGTTTCGTTGGTGACCAACATGACCTGCTCGCCCGATTTCAGCGGTAAGAATGAAGCTGGTTCATTAAACAAACCAGATGCGATGGTAATTGGGTAACTACGTTCCCCGAGAGTAACAACAATCCTCTCCATAACGCGACATCCACCTTAATTACTGTACCCGCAGACGAGTGTATATAAAGCCAGAATTAGTTGCTTTCCAGCATGTGAATAATCTGGTTTGCAACCACTTTAGCGCTTTGATCATCAGTACGAATGGTCACGTCGGCAATCTCTTCATACAGCGGATTGCGTTCATTGGCCAACGCTTCCAGAACTTCACGTGGCGGTGTTTCAACGTGCAGCAACGGGCGTTTTTTATCACGCTGCGTGCGTGCAAGTTGCTTTTCGATGGTCGTTTCAAGATAAACGACAACGCCACGAGCGGAAAGACGGTTACGCGTTTCACGGGATTTCACAGAGCCACCGCCAGTAGCCAGCACAATACCCTGTTTCTCGGTCAACTCATTGATGACCTTTTCTTCGCGATCGCGGAAGCCTTCTTCGCCTTCTAAATCGAAAACCCAGCCCACATCAGCTCCGGTTCGTTTCTCAATCTCTTGATCGGAATCGTAAAATTCCATATTGAGTTGTTGAGCTAACTGGCGCCCAATAGTGCTTTTTCCGGCACCCATAGGCCCAACCAGAAAGATATTGCGTTTCTCTGCCATTTTTTCGGTACTACTAAGACTATTCGTTAATGATAAACCCGCTTCGCTCAGAGAGCGCCGCAGGACATGAACTGAAACCTCATAAGATATTGCGAGAGTCAGACTGAAAATTATCTCAATACTCCAGCGGGTTTGGCAACTGAATAAATCACCCATCCCTCTGCATATCTGGTCGCTGCAAGCGCGCTGCCTTGCTACCACCGCTCTGGCGATAAATCACCGGGTAAGATTAGCGTAAAAAAGACAGCAAAATGCCGCCTGAATGATAAATCATCATCATGGAACGCAGGCAGCGAAGAGCACCAACTCTCAAATCGGTACTCCTTGTATGCTAAATACCTGCGCGCGTCAAATAGATGAAACACGTTCAGCGTAAAAACATTACCGCTTTTACGGCTGTTTACTCACTGGAAACCAGTCGTGGCGTGATAAACACCACTAACTCGCGTCGTTCATCTTCTTTTCCGTCATGACGAAATAATTGCCCGAACCAGGGAATGTCGCCAAGCAACGGTACGCTATCCTGACCCGATTTATTTTTACGGGTAAAAATGCCGCCCAGCGCCAACGTTTCTCCGCTTTTGACCTCGACCTGCGTTTCGATCTCCTGCTTATCAATCGCCAGCACTTCGCCATCGGCCTGCTGTAGCACCTGCCCCGGAACGTTCTGGCTGATGTGTAATTTCAGCCGGATGCGACCTTTTTGTAACACTGTGGGCGTAACTTCCATCCCCAGGACGGCCTCTTTAAATTCCACCGACGTCGCGCCACTTTCCCCGCTGGAAACCTGATATGGAATTTCGCTCCCCTGTTTAATGCTGGCAGGCTGAAGATGTGAGGCCAGCAGACGCGGACTGGCGATAATATCCAGCTGCTGTTTTTGTTCGAGCGCGGAAAGCTCAAGATCCAGCAAGCGTCCGTTGATGCGCCCAATGTTAAAACCGACATGCGTTGTCGCCGTCGCTACGGAGAGGTCGCTACCAAGCGTGGTGACTTGCCCAACGCCACCAGCGTGTTGCGCATCGGCCAGCGTCCATTTCACGCCTAACTCACGCAAACTTTTTTCATTAATGGTGACAATATGCGCCGACAGCTCAACCTGCCCGACCGGCAGATCCATTTGCGCTACCCACTGTTCAAGCGCGCTTAACGCCGTTTTGTTATCTCGTAGCAAAAGGCGATTGGTGCGTTTATCGACGGTCATACTCCCTTTGGCACTCAGTAGCTTCTCCCCCGCTTTCGCCAGTTCTCCCGCGTCGGCGTATTGCAGGGTTATACTGCGATTTTCCAGCGGCAGATTTGCCTGCGCCCGCGCCTGCTCCGCCTCCTGGCGGGCGATATTGTTATTCTGCCAGGCAATGGAATGCACTGAGAGAATGTTGCCTTCCTGCCGCGTTATCAGTCCGGCGCTTTTCACTACAGTTTGTAGTGCCTGCTTCCAGGGAACATCTGTTAGATGTAACGACACCGTACCGCTGACGTCTGGCGACACGACCAGGTTCAACTTCTCCTGTTCAGCCAGCGCCTGCAACACCTGAGCTACCGGAACGTCATCCACCATCAGCGTCACTTTTTGCGGCTTTGCCGCCTGTACGCCGGGTATCAGCATCAACAGTAGTGCGGCTATCCATTGCTTCATTTGTATCTCCTTGCCGTTGCCACAACCATTGTGGCGGTTCGCAGTTTGTCCCGGTACCCAGCGTTAGTACGTCTGGCGTCAGCTGTAAAATTGTCCAGCCGTTTTCCAGCACATCGTTTTGCTGCACCCGTCGCCATTTCTTTTGCCCGTCTTTTATTACACCGATGATGCGCTCGCCTCGCCCTACCATCCCCTGATAGCGCCACTGGCTAAGTTCGCTAATCCGGCATAGATCTTCCGGCGGTTTAAAAGGGTCACGCATACCGGTTAAAAGGCACAATACAATACCTGCCAACAACCAGCGTTTAACCCTCATGCGGCGTCTCCAGTTGTAGCGTGAACAAAAGATCATCACCTTCCACGCTTAATGAAAAACGGCTCACGCTGACGTTGCGCTCTGCCAGCCGTGTAAATGCCGACGGCACTGCTTCCCACAGCGTTTTCAACGCCAACTCGCCTCCCTGCGCGGATGGATGCCAGGAAACCAGTTGCGCGCCGGGCAACTGAAAATCCAGTGGCGAAAAGGGCAGCGTTTTTTCTTCGCTGAAGGGAGTGGTGTCAACCAGGCGATACAGTGTGGCCCACTGCTGGTGATGACTTGCCCGTAGTCGAATTAATGCGTCGCGCTCTTCATGGTGTGTCGATGACAGAAAAATGAGCGTAACTAACATCAGCAACCAGAATGCCCAGCAAAACTGGCGGAGGCGGGGTGATGTGGCGAACCACCAGTCAAAGAACATGTTCATCGCTAACCTTCCTTGTTAACTGATACTCAAATTGCCAGCGTCCCTGCGCATCCTGCTGCGTGGCTCCCCGCTGATTGAGATGAAAAGACGCATCCTGGCGGAGTGACGTTTCTAGTGCGTTTAACGCGGTAATGCTTGTTGTCAGCCCCTTGATCTCCAGCGTTCCCTGCTGCCAGCTTATCGTTGTCAGCCAGGCGTGCTCGGGTAAAAGCGCCGCCAGTGCTTCCAGCGCAGATTGCCAGTCGCGGGTAAATTGTCGCTGGCGCTGCCGTTGCAAACGCTGCTCACGAATTTGTTGGCGCTCCAGCAAACGTGGTTTCGTTATCTGTAAGCTGCGGGCGAGTTGTTGTTCCGCCTGAAGCAAAACGGTGTTTACGCGTGCTTCGGCGTTGTCTGTCAGACGCAGTATTAGCGTTATCCCGACGGCCAGCAGCAGAGGCGCAACGAACATCAGCAACCAGAAACGAAGAAAAGCGGTCCGGCGTTGCTGTCGCCAGGGCAAAAAATTAATTGGCGGGTTCATCAGTACGCCTTCCCAAGCGCCAGCCCCAGCGCGATGGCAAAGTCTCCACCTGGCGGCGGTAGCGGCGGCTGACGAACAGAAACGGCCTCCCAGGGATCAAATCCGCCTTCGCCACATATCGCGACGCTTTCGGGATCAACGGATAACGCTGCCGCCAGCTCCTTCGCGCTAGTCATCCCCACCGCCAGTTTGCGCCCCCAGCGACAGCGTGTCGCCCACAGCCACTGTTCGTTATCACGCCAGGCCAGACATTGCTGATGAGAAGGTAAAAAAGGCAGGAATCGCTGTAATGCACTGGCATCCGGGGTGATCGCGCTCACATGAACACGCAACCTTTCTGCCAGAGTGAGTAGCGTTGCCAGCTCTTTGCTTTGCGCGGCAGTCACGTTATAGGCGGGACTGAGTGAGTCTTCGCTGTAATCGAAACGCAGGGAGTCCGGATCCATATCCAGCTCGCGGGCCATCGTCCCTGACAGCCAGGCCGTTTGCTCCCGCTCACCGAGGGACATCGACGGGCGCGGAAATGACCGCTGTAATGTGCGACTGGCGGGAAACGCCAACATAATGTGATGACGCTGCGGCAGTTCGCGACTCCACGGTAACAACGTTTTAGCCAGCCGCTGCGCATCAACAATCCGCCCATCTTTGATAATGTCGTTCTCCAGCGGCAACCGCCACCAGCGTTGCAAAAAGCATTCTTTTGCGCCCCGCACGATCGCAACCGCTACTGCTTCTTGCTGTTGTAAATGCAAACCAATTTGCCAGATCTTAAATGCCATTGTGATGATCTCCTTATCACCCGTCACTCTGACGGGTATATCAATGCGTCTGGCTTGCCTTTATACTACCGCACGTTTGTTTATAAACTGCCCAAATGAAACTAAATGGGAAATTTCCAGTGAAGTTCGTAAAGTATTTTTTGATCCTTGCAGTCTGTTGCATTCTGCTGGGAGCAGGCTCGATTTATGGCCTATACCGCTACATCGAGCCACAACTGCCGGATGTGGCGACATTAAAAGATGTTCGCCTGCAAATTCCGATGCAGATTTACAGCGCCGATGGCGAGCTGATTGCTCAATACGGTGAGAAACGTCGTATTCCGGTTACGTTGGATCAAATCCCGCCGGAGATGGTGAAAGCCTTTATCGCGACGGAAGACAGCCGCTTCTACGAGCATCACGGCGTTGACCCGGTGGGGATCTTCCGTGCGGCAAGTGTGGCGCTGTTCTCCGGCCACGCGTCACAAGGGGCGAGTACCATTACCCAGCAGCTGGCGAGAAACTTCTTCCTCAGTCCAGAACGCACGCTGATGCGTAAGATTAAGGAAGTCTTCCTCGCGATTCGCATTGAACAGTTGCTGACGAAAGACGAGATCCTCGAGCTTTATCTGAACAAGATTTACCTCGGTTACCGCGCCTATGGTGTCGGTGCTGCGGCACAAGTCTATTTCGGTAAAACGGTCGACCAACTGACGCTGAACGAAATGGCTGTGATAGCCGGGCTGCCGAAAGCGCCTTCCACCTTTAATCCGCTCTACTCAATGGATCGTGCCGTCGCGCGGCGTAACGTCGTACTGTCGCGGATGCTGGATGAAGGGTATATCACCCAACAACAGTTCGATCAGACACGCACTGAGGCGATTAACGCTAACTATCACGCGCCGGAGATTGCTTTCTCTGCGCCGTACCTGAGCGAAATGGTGCGCCAGGAGATGTATAACCGTTATGGCGAAAGTGCCTATGAAGACGGTTATCGCATTTACACCACCATCACCCGCAAAGTGCAGCAGGCCGCACAGCAGGCGGTACGTAATAACGTGCTGGACTACGACATGCGCCACGGCTATCGCGGCCCGGCAAATGTGCTGTGGAAAGTGGGCGAGTCGGCGTGGGATAACAACAAGATTACCGATACGCTGAAGGCGCTGCCGACCTATGGTCCGCTGCTGCCTGCCGCAGTCACCAGCGCCAATCCTCAGGAAGCGACGGCAATGCTGGCGGACGGGTCGACTGTCGCATTGAGTATGGACGGCGTTCGCTGGGCGCGTCCTTACCGTTCGGATACTCAGCAGGGACCGACGCCGCGTAAAGTGACCGATGTTCTGCAAACGGGTCAGCAAATCTGGGTTCGTCAGGTTGGCGATGCATGGTGGCTGGCACAAGTGCCGGAAGTGAACTCGGCGCTGGTGTCGATCAATCCGCAAAATGGTGCCGTTATGGCGCTGGTCGGTGGCTTTGATTTCAATCAGAGCAAGTTTAACCGCGCCACCCAGGCACTGCGTCAGGTGGGTTCCAACATCAAACCGTTCCTCTACACCGCGGCGATGGATAAAGGTCTGACGCTGGCAAGTATGTTGAACGATGTGCCAATTTCTCGCTGGGATGCAGGTGTCGGTTCTGACTGGCAGCCGAAGAACTCACCACCGCAGTATGCTGGTCCAATTCGCTTACGTCAGGGGCTGGGTCAGTCGAAAAACGTGGTGATGGTACGTGCAATGCGGGCGATGGGCGTCGACTACGCTGCAGAATATCTGCAACGCTTCGGCTTCCCGGCGCAAAACATTGTCCACACCGAATCGCTGGCGCTGGGTTCAGCGTCCTTCACCCCAATGCAGGTGGCGCGCGGCTACGCGGTCATGGCGAACGGCGGCTTCCTGGTGGACCCGTGGTTTATCAGCAAAATTGAAAACGATCAGGGCGGCGTGATTTTCGAAGCGAAACCGAAAGTAGCCTGCCCGGAATGCGATATTCCGGTGATTTACGGTGATACGCAGAAATCGAACGTGCTGGAAAATAACGATGTTGAAGATGTCGCTATCTCCCGCGAGCAGCAGAATGTTTCTGTACCAATGCCGCAGCTGGAGCAGGCAAATCAGGCGTTAGTGGCGAAGACTGGCGCGCAGGAGTACGCACCGCACGTCATCAACACTCCGCTGGCATTCCTGATTAAGAGTGCTTTGAACACCAATATCTTTGGTGAACCAGGCTGGCAGGGTACCGGCTGGCGTGCAGGTCGTGATTTGCAGCGTCGCGATATCGGCGGGAAAACCGGTACCACTAACAGTTCGAAAGATGCGTGGTTCTCGGGTTACGGTCCGGGCGTTGTGACCTCGGTCTGGATTGGCTTTGATGATCACCGTCGTAATCTCGGTCATACAACGGCTTCCGGAGCGATTAAAGATCAGATCTCAGGTTACGAAGGCGGTGCCAAGAGTGCCCAGCCTGCATGGGACGCTTATATGAAAGCCGTTCTTGAAGGTGTGCCGGAGCAGCCGCTGACGCCGCCTCCGGGTATTGTGACGGTGAATATCGATCGCAGCACCGGGCAGTTAGCTAATGGTGGCAACAGCCGCGAAGAGTATTTCATCGAAGGTACGCAGCCGACACAACAGGCGGTGCACGAGGTGGGAACAACCATTATCGATAATGGTGAGGCACAGGAATTGTTCTGATTAAAAAGGCGCTTCGGCGCCTTTTCAGTTGGCTGACAAAGTGCATTTGTTTATGCCGGATGCGGGTGAACGCGTTATCCGGCTAACAAAATCGTGAAAAATCAATATATTGCAGGAACCCCATAAGCCTGATAATCGTTGTGCATCAGGCAAACTTCACGCATTTACACTCGCCCCTGCCCTTTCAACCATTCGCGCACGAGGAACAGCGCGCTGACATTACGCGCTTCGTTGAAGTCAGGGTCTTCCAGCAAATCCATCATATGCGCCAGCGGCCAGCGCACCTGTGGTAGCGGCTCTGGCTCATCGCCTTCCAGCGATTCCGGGTAGAGATCTTGCGCGACCACGATATTCATTTTGCTGGAAAAGTAAGACGGTGCCATGCTGAGCTTCTTCAAAAAAGTCAGATCGTTCGCACCAAATCCAACCTCTTCTTTTAGCTCGCGGTTAGCGGCTTCGTAGACGCTTTCACCCGGATCAATTAATCCTTTCGAAAAACCTAATTCGTAGGATTCAGTTCCCACTGCGTATTCGCGGATCAGGATCAGGTGATCGTCCACAATCGGCACAATCATCACTGCTTCCCGGTTGGTTGGACGCATTCGTTCATAAACACGCCGCACGCCATTGCTGAACTCCAGATCCACGCTCTCGACGGTAAACAGTCGGGAATGGGCTACAGTTTCAACATTCAGAATGGTGGGTTTTTGTAATGATTTGCTCATCGTGGGATCTATGCTGTGAAATCAGCGGTTATTGTGCGATATCGGACACGCTTTCGGCAATGTGAATTGCATGTTATTTACATTTATGTAACTTAATAAATAATTGTCCTCAAATCAAATTAAAAGTCAATAGGTTGAAATAACTCCAGGAATTTGCTGATATCCCGCCTTCAGAGGGTTTGCTATGATCAGCGGTTACTGTGATGTGCTTAATGATGCTCAAGTTAAACTCCACGCTTGCCGATAGCCAACCGCAGAATCATGTATTGTGTCTGGTGCGACTGACCACGCCTGACAGACTAAGTAAGATGGGGAAAGCATGAGCACCATTGTGATTTTTTTAGCTGCTTTGCTGGCCTGCTCACTACTTGCGGGATGGCTGATAAAAGTGCGATCCAGACGGCGTCAGCTGCCCTGGACCAACGCCTTCGCGGATGCGCAAACGCGTAAACTCACACCTGAAGAACGTAGCGCCGTTGAAAATTATCTTGAGAGCCTGACGCAGGTATTACAGGTGCCTGGCCCAACGGGAGCTAGCGCGGCACCGATCTCTCTGGCGCTGAATGCCGAAAGCAACAACGTCATGATGCTGACACACGCTATCACGCGTTACGGCATCTCTACCGACGATCCGAATAAATGGCGTTACTACCTCGATTCGGTAGAAGTCCACCTGCCCCCTTTCTGGGAACAATACATCAACGATGAGAATACCGTTGAACTGATTTATACCGATTCGCTGCCGCTGGTTATTTCACTCAACGGTCATACGCTGCAGGAGTACATGCAGGAAACGCGCGGCTATGCCTTGCAACCTGTTCCGTCCACGCAGGCGTCGATTCGCGGGGAAGAGAGTGAGCAAATCGAGCTACTCAATATTCGCAAAGAAACGCATGAAGAATATGCGCTGAGTCGTCCGCGCGGGCTGCGTGAAGCGTTGCTGATCGTCGCCTCCTTCCTGATGTTCTTTTTCTGCCTGATTACCCCGGATGTATTTGTTCCGTGGCTGGCAGGCGGCGCATTACTGCTGCTGGGCGCAGGTCTGTGGGGGCTATTCGCGCCCCCGGCAAAATCCTCCCTGCGGGAAATTCATTGTCTGCGCGGTACACCCCGTCGTTGGGGATTGTTTGGCGAAAACGATCAGGAACAGATCAACAATATTTCACTCGGTATTATCGACCTGGTCTATCCCGCACACTGGCAGCCATACATTGCTCAGGATCTCGGTCAACAAACCGATATTGATATCTATCTCGACCGCCACGTAGTGCGTCAGGGGCGATATCTTTCGCTGCATGATGAAGTAAAAAACTTTCCGTTACAGCACTGGCTGCGCAGTACGATTATCGCTGCGGGCTCGCTGCTGGTGCTGTTTATGCTGTTATTCTGGATCCCGCTGGATATGCCGCTGAAATTCACTCTCTCATGGATGAAAGGCGCACAGACCATTGAAGCCACCAGCGTAAAACAACTGGCTGACGCTGGCGTGCGGGTAGGCGATACATTGCGTATCAGCGGTACGGGAATGTGTAATATTCGCACTTCCGGAACCTGGAGCGCGAAAACCAATTCACCTTTTTTACCGTTTGACTGCTCGCAGATCATCTGGAACGACGCCCGCTCATTGCCATTACCAGAATCTGAACTGGTCAACAAAGCGACGGCATTGACTGAAGCAGTTAATCGCCAGCTGCACCCTAAACCGGAAGATGGATCTCGCGTCAGTGCCTCATTACGTTCAGCAATTCAAAAATCCGGCATGGTATTGCTTGATGATTTTGGCGACATTGTACTGAAGACAGCGGATTTATGTTCTGCCAAAGATGACTGTGTGCGACTGAAAAATGCGCTGGTCAATCTCGGCAACAGTAAAGACTGGGACGCGCTGGTAAAACGCGCCAACGCCGGGAAGCTCGATGGCGTGAATGTGTTATTACGCCCGGTGAGTGCGGAATCGCTGGATAACCTGGTGGCAACCTCCACCGCGCCGTTTATCACGCATGAAACGGCGCGAGCGGCACAATCACTAAACAGTCCGGCCCCCGGCGGATTCCTGATTGTCAGCGACGAAGGCAGCGATTTTGTTGATCAGCCCTGGCCTTCGGCATCACTTTACGACTACCCGCCGCAAGAACAGTGGAACGCTTTCCAGAAACTGGCACAAATGCTGATGCATACGCCGTTTAACGCCGAGGGTATCGTCACAAAAATCTTCACTGACGCCAATGGTACGCAGCATATTGGCCTTCATCCAATCCCGGATCGTTCCGGCCTGTGGCGCTATCTCAGCACCACATTGCTGCTACTGACGATGCTGGGTAGCGCCATTTACAATGGCGTACAGGCCTGGCGTCGTTACCAGCGTCATCGCACTCGCATGATGAAGATTCAGGCCTATTATGAAAGCTGCCTGAACCCGCAACTGATCACCCCTTCAGAAAGCCTTATCGAATAACACGTTTGCGCGGCAGGTTATGCTACCCTGTCGCGCAAATTGCTTCACTCTGGAGATTTCCCTCATGCATATCAACATTGCCTGGCAGGACGTAGATACCGTTCTGCTGGATATGGACGGCACGTTGCTCGACCTCGCCTTCGATAACTATTTCTGGCAAAAGCTGGTGCCTGAAACATGGGGCGCGAAAAACGGGGTTACGCCACAGGAAGCGATGGAATATATGCGCCAGCAATATCACGACGTACAGCATACGCTAAACTGGTACTGTCTTGATTACTGGAGTGAGCAACTGGGTCTGGATATCTGTGCGATGACCACCGAGATGGGACCGCGTGCCGTACTGCGTGAAGATACCATTCCGTTTCTTGAGGCACTGAAAGCCAGCGGTAAGCAGCGAATTTTGCTCACCAATGCGCATCCGCACAACCTGGCGGTAAAACTTGAGCATACCGGTCTGGACGCACACCTTGATTTATTACTTTCCACCCACACATTTGGTTATCCGAAAGAGGATCAGCGGTTATGGCATGCGGTGGCCGAAGCTACGGGTCTGAAAGCTGAAAGAACGCTGTTTATTGATGACAGCGAAGCGATTCTCGATGCTGCCGCGCAATTTGGTATTCGTTACTGCCTCGGCGTGACTAATCCTGATTCCGGGATTGCCGAGAAACAGTATCAACGCCATCCGTCACTGAATGACTACCGCCGCCTGATCCCCTCGCTAATGTGAAGGAGACGCCATGAAAGAAAAACCTGCTGTTGAGGTTCGACTGGATAAATGGCTATGGGCTGCCCGTTTTTATAAAACCCGCGCGCTGGCCCGTGAAATGATTGAAGGCGGTAAGGTGCATTACAACGGGCAGCGCAGCAAGCCGAGCAAAATCGTCGAGCTGAATGCCACGCTCACTCTGCGCCAGGGAAATGACGAACGCACGGTGATTGTAAAGGCGATTACTGAACAGCGTCGCCCCGCCAGCGAGGCAGCCTTGCTGTATGAAGAGACTGCGGAAAGTGTAGAGAAACGCGAAAAAATGGCGCTGGCACGTAAACTTAATGCCTTAACCATGCCGCACCCGGACCGACGCCCGGACAAAAAAGAGCGCCGCGACCTGTTACGATTTAAACACGGCGACAGTGAATAACTGTCACCTGCAAGAGAGATGATTATGCCGCAACATGACCAATTACATCGCTATCTGTTTGAAAACTTTGCCGTGCGCGGCGAACTGGTAACCGTTTCGGAAACCCTGCAACAGATCCTTGAGAATCACGATTATCCGCAGCCCGTTAAAAACGTGCTGGCAGAACTGCTGGTTGCGACCAGCCTGTTAACCGCTACGCTGAAGTTTGATGGTGATATCACCGTACAGCTGCAAGGCGACGGTCCGATGAATCTGGCGGTTATTAACGGTAACAATAACCAGCAAATGCGCGGTGTGGCGCGCGTGCAGGGCGAAATTCCAGAAAATGCCGACCTGAAAACGCTGGTCGGCAATGGTTACGTGGTGATCACCATTACCCCGAGCGAAGGCGAACGCTATCAGGGCGTGGTTGGTCTGGAAGGTGATACCCTGGCGGCCTGCCTGGAAGATTACTTTATGCGTTCTGAACAGCTGCCGACGCGCCTGTTTATTCGCACCGGCGACGTAGACGGCAAACCGGCTGCAGGCGGTATGTTGTTGCAGGTAATGCCTGCGCAAAATGCCCAGCAGGACGACTTTGACCACCTGGCGACGCTAACCGAAACCATCAAAACCGAAGAACTGCTGACCTTACCGGCAAACGAAGTGTTGTGGCGTTTGTATCACGAAGAAGAGGTGACGGTTTACGATCCGCAGGATGTGGAGTTCAAATGCACCTGCTCGCGTGAACGTTGCGCCGACGCGCTGAAAACGCTGCCTGATGAAGAAGTCGATAGCATCCTGGCGGAAGATGGCGAAATTGACATGCATTGTGATTACTGCGGTAACCACTATCTGTTCAATGCGATGGATATTGCTGAAATCCGCAACAACGCGTCTCCGGCAGATCCGCAAGTTCATTAATGAGTATGTCCGGCAGAGAGGGCTCTGCCGGATTTTACGACGTAATGGCCTGATGTGCTGCGCTTACCAGGCCTGTGAAATAAATCGCAAATTATTGTTGGTCAGATACAGCGTCGTATCCGTTAAAAGAGTTGTCACTTACTTAAGTTTATTTCCAGCGTTTCACCATCTACCGTCAGATCCAGTTTTCCATCCTTCGCAGCTGTGAGTAATTTTTCTTTCGTTATTTCGTTCGGAAGTAAACTCATATCAAGCGCGTCCCATTCTTTTCTGTCTGAGTCAAAGCCATAGACAATGACTCTGTCATCATTAAAAGCAAACAGGATCCGCTCCGCCTGACCATCACTATTCAGATCTTGCTCGACCAGGACGCAGGCGTCTTTTTCAATACAGGTCATCACGTTATAGCGATCCTGGATTAAGGCCGACCAGAATGTCGCATCCGGTTTAACAGAACCAGGAGCAATTAACACATTTTCGGCTAATACTTTTTCCGATACCTGTTCCTGAAGATGTTGCTCTCCATCTAACGCCATCAGCAGATCCCGCGCGCGTTTCGGGTCTTTCATAAACCCGGCATCGCTTTTCAGCGACTCAAGCGCCGCACGTCCATAGCGACCGCTCTGTTCGAGCATGTAGATAGTTACCTGGTCTGGCGTGTTTTTGCCGCTCTGATAACGCGCCATATGACTGTTCACGCTAATGCGCATACTGTCCAGCACCGGCGAATTAAGAAGCACCAGTATCACCAACACCAATAACGAAACCGCAAGGTTCACTTTGCCCTGAAGAACAAGGGGATTTTGCCCATTACGCCAGACGATACTGACAAAATACCCCAGCGACCACACCAGTAACACCAGCACCGCCAGCGCGCCCTGCAAGCGGTCGACAGTCCAGCCGTACTGAGCGACCCGCAGCCATAACGCCCAGGCGGCGACGAACACATACAGCGGAGCAACCAGCAAAGCGGTTTTAATCAGGCAACGCAACGGCCCCGTCCAGGGAAGTGACGCTTTTTGCGGATCGCGGACAATAGCCATTAAGATCAATTGCAAAAAGGCCAGCGTTAACAGCAACCCGGCGGCGGAGATGTGGCGAGAAATCGCGCTCAGGTCCGTAAACGGCAGGGTGATGATAAACATCAGGGTTAGCAATGATACTAACGGCAGCAACCCCGTGGCGATTAGCGTGAACAACTTTTGAATAGAGTCGATTAAACGTGACTGTGTACGCGCGAGGATCACCACCAGTGCGGTAACCAGACCAAATGTAAGATACATAAACCAGTCGGTTGCAAAAAAGAGCGTATTGAAAAACGTGATGCCAACAAGTTTAAACAACTCACCCCACAGTAAAAGCACCAGCCACGTCAGGCCATTGGAGAGAAAAATCACCAGTAATATAAGTACGTTATGCCATACTGACTGGTAAAAGTAGCTATAGCGGCTACTGCCATTGCGGATACGAAGGCTTTGTTGTATCCACGGTAGCAACAACATTGCCATCAACAGCAGATATCAGCCAAAATCCCAAATCGCCTTTTCAGCTCTCCAGGGGTTCATGCCATCAGTTTGCCACTTCAGCCAACCGCTCATCCCTGTCGTGGCAATAAACACCAGCGCCAGCCATCCCCAAAGGCGCTTCTGTTTAAAAGAGATCACGGAGAAGAGTAAAACGGATGAAAACGCGACGGTCGCAGGCACGCCATAAACAATCCAACTGTGATTTTTTCCGGCAAGCCAGGCGATAAGCAGGTAGCAAACCAGCCCCTGAAGTAATCCGGTAGCAATCATCCCCCAGCGTGTTGCCGGTGAAAGTTCAACGTTATCCATGTTGGTTATCCAGAATCAAAAGGTGGGTTAATTATCGCATCCGGGCAGTAGTATTTTGCTTTTTTCAGAAAATAATCAAAAAAAGTTAGCGTGGTGAATCGATACTTTACCGGTTGAATTTGCATCAATTTCATTCAGGAATGCGATTCCACTCACAATATTCCCGCCATATAAACCAAGATTTAACCTTTTGAGAACATTTTCCACACCTAAAATGCTATTTCTGCGATAATAGCAACCGTTTCGTGACAGGAATCACGGAGTTTTTTGTCAAATATGAATTTCTCCAGATACGTAAATCTATGAGCCTTGTCGCGGTTAACACCCCCAAAAAGACTTTACTATTCAGGCAATACATATTGGCTAAGGAGCAGTGAAATGCGCGTTAACAATGGTTTGACCCCGCAAGAACTCGAGGCTTATGGTATCAGTGACGTACATGATATCGTTTACAACCCAAGCTACGACCTGCTGTATCAGGAAGAGCTCGATCCGAGCCTGACAGGTTATGAGCGCGGGGTGTTAACTAATCTGGGTGCCGTTGCCGTCGATACCGGGATCTTCACCGGTCGTTCACCAAAAGATAAGTATATCGTCCGTGACGATACCACTCGCGATACTTTCTGGTGGGCAGACAAAGGCAAAGGTAAGAACGACAACAAACCTCTCTCTCCGGAAACCTGGCAGCATCTGAAAGGCCTGGTGACCAGGCAGCTTTCCGGCAAACGTCTGTTCGTTGTCGACGCTTTCTGTGGTGCGAACCCGGATACTCGTCTTTCCGTCCGTTTCATCACCGAAGTGGCCTGGCAGGCGCATTTTGTCAAAAACATGTTTATTCGCCCGAGCGATGAAGAGCTGGCAGGTTTCAAACTAGACTTTATCGTTATGAACGGCGCGAAGTGCACTAACCCGCAGTGGAAAGAACAGGGTCTGAACTCCGAAAACTTCGTGGCGTTTAACCTGACCGAGCGCATGCAGCTGATTGGCGGCACCTGGTACGGCGGCGAAATGAAGAAAGGGATGTTCTCGATGATGAACTACCTGCTGCCGCTGAAAGGTATCGCTTCTATGCACTGCTCCGCCAACGTTGGCGAGAAAGGCGATGTTGCGGTGTTCTTCGGCCTTTCCGGCACCGGTAAAACCACCCTTTCCACCGACCCGAAACGCCGCCTGATTGGCGATGACGAACACGGCTGGGACGATGACGGCGTGTTTAATTTCGAAGGCGGCTGCTACGCAAAAACTATCAAGCTGTCGAAAGAAGCGGAACCTGAAATCTACAACGCTATCCGTCGTGATGCGCTGCTGGAAAACGTCACCGTGCGTGAAGATGGCACTATCGACTTTGATGATGGTTCAAAAACCGAGAACACCCGCGTTTCTTATCCAATCTATCACATCGATAACATCGTTAAGCCGGTTTCCAAAGCGGGCCACGCGACTAAGGTTATCTTCC
The DNA here is from genome assembly GCF_002950395.1 of Shigella sonnei. Classification (NCBI taxonomy): domain Bacteria; kingdom Pseudomonadati; phylum Pseudomonadota; class Gammaproteobacteria; order Enterobacterales; family Enterobacteriaceae; genus Shigella; species Shigella sonnei. The sequence continues at coordinate 4,199,496 of NZ_CP026802.1, read as the reverse complement.
TGACTGCTGATGCTTTCGGCGTGTTGCCGCCGGTTTCTCGCCTGACTGCCGATCAAACCCAGTATCACTTCCTCTCTGGCTTCACCGCCAAACTGGCCGGTACTGAGCGTGGCATCACCGAACCGACGCCAACCTTCTCCGCTTGCTTCGGCGCGGCGTTCCTGTCGCTGCACCCGACTCAGTACGCAGAAGTGCTGGTGAAACGTATGCAGGCGGCGGGCGCGCAGGCTTATCTGGTTAACACTGGCTGGAACGGCACTGGCAAACGTATCTCGATTAAAGATACCCGCGCCATTATCGACGCCATCCTCAACGGTTCGCTGGATAATGCAGAAACCTTCACTCTGCCGATGTTTAACCTGGCGATCCCAACCGAACTGCCGGGCGTAGACACGAAGATTCTCGATCCGCGTAACACCTACGCTTCTCCGGAACAGTGGCAGGAAAAAGCCGAAACCCTGGCGAAACTGTTTATCGACAACTTCGATAAATACACCGACACCCCTGCGGGTGCCGCGCTGGTAGCGGCTGGTCCGAAACTGTAATGATTTGAAGCTGGAGAATATCTATCCAGTATCTTATAGAAAGCAAAACGGGAGGCACCTTCGCCTCCCGTTTATTTACCCTTCTTTTGTCGTGCCCTGCGCCCGCGTTACCGGCACTGGCAGCCAGGCGCGAATGGAAAGCCCGCCCCGCTCGCTGGTGCCAAGCTCCAGCATCCCGTTATGGTTATCCACGATACGCTGCACAATTGCCAGCCCTAATCCCGTGCCGCTAATGGTGCGCGCACTGTCGCCGCGGACAAACGGCTGGAACAGGTGCTTACGTTGTTCCGGCGCAATTCCCGGACCGTCATCTTCCACCTGGAACCAGGCGCGATTCGGCTCCGTTCCGCTGCTGACTTTGATCCAGCCATTGCCATAACGAGCGGCGTTGACCACCATATTCGCCACCGCGCGTTTGATCGACAGCGGGTGCATTTTCACTTCAATGCTGCCGGGGTAAAGCGCGGTTTCAATTTCCCGCTCATAGCCACTTTCGGCAGCAATCACCTCACCGAGCACTGCATTAAGATCCGCCATTTCCATCGGCATCTCCTGCCCGGTGCGCAGGTAGTCGATAAACTGCTCAATGATGGCGTTGCACTCTTCGATATCTTTATTGATCGATTCTGCCAGATAGCCATCCTGCTCGCTCATCATCTCAGTCGCCAGGCGAATACGCGTCAGCGGCGTGCGCAAGTCGTGACTTACCCCCGCCATCAGCAGCGTGCGGTCATCCGCCAGTTGCTTAACACCAGCCGCCATATGGTTAAAGGCGCGGGTAACGGAACGCACCTCGGACGCGCCATACTCACGCAGCGGCGGCGGAATAATCCCTTTACCGACCTGCAAAGCAGCATGTTCGAGATCGACCAACGGTCGGTTCTGGATACGAATAAACAGCCACGCCCCGCCTATCGCCAATAGCATAATCGCCAGCGTATAGCGGAACAGCGGAGAGAAATCGCCCTGATGAATTTCGGTCAGCGGCACGCGTACCCAGATATTGGGCGACAGCCAGGTTTTCAGCCAGACGACAGGCGAACTTTTGTTGACCTCAACGCGCACTTCCGTCGGGCCGCCCAGTTGCTGTGCCATCTGATGGCTTAAGAATTCATAGTGTTGCGCCCAACGCAGACCTGCCTCTTCGGCAGCCTCGTTGGAGTAGAGAGAGATCCCCAGCTCACGGTAGATCTCCCGACGGAAAGCGGGAGGCACAACCAACTGCGTGCCGTCCTCCAGTTGCAGTTTGTCGGTCATCAACATACGCACTTCGTACGCGAGGACTTTATTAAACTGCTGGAGGCTCGGCAAAATCGCGAAGTTCAGCACCACCAGATAAGTCGTCACCAGGCTGGCGAACAGCAAGGTGACGATGAGCAATAACGTACGGGCAAATGAACTTCGTGGCGAGAAGCGCAATCGCCTCATGCTTTAGAGCCGTCCGGTACAAAGACGTAGCCCAGGCCCCAAACGGTCTGAATGTAACGCGGATGCGCTGGATCTTCTTCTACCATGCGGCGCAGACGCGAAATCTGCACGTCGATGGAGCGTTCCATTGCGGAATATTCACGACCACGGGCAAGGTTCATCAGCTTATCGCGGGAGAGCGGCTCACGCGGATGGCTGACCAGTGCCTTCAGTACCGCAAACTCACCGCTGGTGAGCGGCATCGGCTCATCTTCGCGGAACATTTCGCGCGTACCGAGGTTAAGTTTGAACTTACCGAAAGCAATTACCGCCTCTTCCTGTGACGGTGCGCCTGGCAGTTCGTTCGCCTGACGACGCAGCACCGCACGAATACGGGCCAGCAGTTCACGCGGGTTAAACGGTTTTGGAATGTAGTCGTCAGCGCCAATCTCCAGGCCTACGATACGGTCCACTTCTTCCCCTTTCGCCGTCACCATAATGATCGGCATCGGGTTGCTCTGACTACGAAGACGTCGGCAAATCGACAAGCCATCTTCACCAGGTAACATTAAATCCAGTACCATAAGATGGAAAGATTCACGAGTCAGCAGGCGATCCATCTGTTCTGCATTAGCGACGCTTCGAACCTGGAAGCCTTGTTCGGTGAGATAACGTTCCAGCAGCGCACGCAGGCGCATGTCGTCATCGACCACCAGAATCTTGTAGTTCTCTTGCATTGTTTGTACTCCCAAAGGTTCGCAACAATTTGTAAGCGTGTATTCTTAAAAAAGCTCACGTTCGTCACCAGCTAAATCTGGTATGAATTTCAGCCTAAATTGTTACAAAGCATATTAAACAGCAGCTTAAGTATACAATTTATTCGGCGAAACATTATTGATTCTGTTGATATGATCACGTTATACCCAATGTGCGCATTATCAAACAGACAAAGGGAATCAACGAGATGAAAACGCCCCTGGTTACCCGGGAAGGGTATGAAAAACTCAAACAAGAGCTTAATTATCTCTGGCGTGAAGAACGCCCGGAGGTCACAAAAAAGGTGACCTGGGCCGCAAGTCTGGGCGACCGCAGCGAAAATGCTGACTATCAGTATAATAAAAAGCGTCTGCGTGAAATCGACCGTCGCGTGCGCTATCTCACTAAATGCATGGAAAATCTCAAAATCGTCAATTACTCCCCTCAGCAGGAAGGCAAAGTCTTTTTTGGCGCGTGGGTGGAGATTGAAAACGACGATGGCGTGACTCACCGTTTCCGTATTGTCGGCTACGATGAAATTTTTGGCCGTAAAGATTACATCTCTATCGATTCCCCGATGGCCCGCGCATTGCTGAAAAAAGAAGTCGGCGATCTGGCGGTGGTGAATACCCCTGCCGGGGAAGCGAGCTGGTATGTTAATGCTATCGAATACGTGAAACCGTAATGAAGAGTCTTAACCTCCTGCCGATGGCTGGCATTTTTGCCAGCCAGTCCGTATAACTATCCCCTGATTTTTGATCCGAAAAGATGAACTCAAACCATGATGAATGATTCGTTCTGCCGCATTATTGCGGGTGAAATTCAGGCGCGCCCGGAACAGGTTGACGCTGCCGTTCGCCTGCTTGACGAAGGGAATACCGTGCCGTTTATCGCACGTTATCGTAAGGAAATCACCGGCGGTCTGGATGACACGCAGCTGCGTAATCTGGAAACGCGTCTGAGCTATCTGCGCGAGCTGGAAGAGAGACGTCAGGCGATCCTCAAGTCCATTTCCGAGCAAGGCAAACTCACCGATGATCTGGCGAAGGCCATCAACGCCACCCTAAGCAAAACCGAACTCGAAGACCTCTACCTGCCCTACAAACCTAAACGCCGCACCCGCGGGCAAATCGCCATTGAAGCAGGGCTTGAGCCGTTGGCTGACCTGCTGTGGAGCGATCCGTCACACACACCAGAAGTCGCCGCTGCGCAATATATTGATGCCGATAAAGGCGTGGCAGATACCAAAGCCGCGCTGGACGGCGCGCGCTATATCCTGATGGAACGGTTTGCCGAAGATGCCGCGCTGCTGGCGAAAGTGCGTGATTATCTGTGGAAGAACGCGCATTTGGTTTCTACGGTGGTGAGCGGTAAAGAAGAGGAAGGGGCGAAATTCCGCGACTATTTCGATCATCACGAACCGTTGTCCACGGTGCCTTCTCACCGCGCGCTGGCGATGTTCCGTGGGCGTAACGAAGGCGTACTCCAGCTTTCGCTGAATGCCGATCCGCAGTTCGATGAGCCGCCCAAAGAGAGCTATTGCGAGCAAATCATCATGGATCACCTTGGCCTGCGCCTGAACAATGCCCCGGCGGATAGCTGGCGCAAAGGCGTAGTGAGCTGGACCTGGCGCATCAAGGTGCTGATGCATCTGGAAACCGAACTGATGGGTACCGTGCGCGAACGCGCGGAAGATGAAGCAATCAACGTCTTTGCCCGTAACCTGCACGATCTGCTGATGGCGGCCCCTGCCGGACTGCGTGCAACGATGGGCCTCGATCCGGGTCTGCGTACCGGGGTAAAAGTGGCAGTGGTCGATGCCACTGGCAAACTGGTGGCGACCGATACCATTTACCCGCACACCGGACAAGCCGCAAAAGTAGCGATGACCGTTGCTGCCTTGTGTGAAAAACATAACGTTGAACTGGTGGCGATCGGCAACGGTACAGCTTCCCGCGAAACTGAACGTTTCTATCTCGACGTGCAGAAGCAGTTCCCGAAAGTGACCGCACAGAAAGTGATCGTCAGCGAAGCTGGCGCGTCGGTTTACTCAGCTTCCGAGCTGGCAGCGCAGGAGTTCCCGGATCTCGACGTTTCGCTGCGTGGTGCGGTATCTATCGCCCGCCGTTTGCAGGATCCGCTGGCGGAGCTGGTGAAAATCGATCCGAAATCTATCGGCGTAGGTCAGTATCAGCATGACGTCAGCCAGACGCAACTGGCCCGCAAACTGGATGCAGTAGTAGAAGACTGCGTAAACGCCGTTGGCGTCGATCTCAACACCGCTTCTGTTCCGCTATTAACTCGCGTGGCGGGCCTGACGCGCATGATGGCGCAAAACATCGTGGCCTGGCGCGATGAGAACGGCCAGTTCAAGAACCGTCAGCAACTGCTGAAAGTCAGCCGTCTGGGGCCGAAAGCCTTCGAGCAGTGCGCGGGCTTCCTGCGCATTAACCACGGTGATAACCCGCTGGACGCCTCTACCGTTCACCCGGAAGCCTATCCGGTGGTGGAACGCATTCTGGCAGCAACACAGCAGGCACTGAAAGATCTGATGGGTAACAGCAGCGAACTGCGTAACCTGAAAGCGTCTGACTTTACTGATGAAAAATTCGGTGTGCCGACAGTAACTGACATCATCAAAGAGCTGGAAAAACCGGGTCGCGATCCGCGTCCGGAATTTAAAACCGCTCAGTTTGCCGATGGCGTCGAGACAATGAACGACCTGCAACCGGGTATGATCCTCGAAGGCGCTGTCACCAACGTCACCAACTTTGGCGCGTTTGTCGATATTGGCGTGCATCAGGACGGCCTGGTTCACATCTCTTCATTGTCGAACAAGTTTGTGGAAGATCCGCATACCGTGGTGAAAGCGGGCGACATTGTGAAGGTGAAAGTGCTGGAAGTGGATCTTCAGCGTAAACGTATCGCCCTGACCATGCGTCTGGACGAGCAGCCTGGCGAAACCAACGCCCGTCGCGGCGGCGGTAATGAACGCCCGCAAAACAACCGCCCGGCAGCCAAACCACGCGGTCGTGAAGCGCAGCCTGCCGGTAATAGCGCGATGATGGATGCGCTGGCGGCGGCAATGGGCAAAAAACGTTAAACGCCCGGACTGGCCCCTAAACCTGCGCGATAAGGCGTTCACGCCGCATCTGGCAACGAACGCCTTGCCTGACATAAAAGTGCCGGAGAATATCTCCGGCCTTTTTATTCCACAACCAAACTCATAATATATTCCGGCAATATTTATCACTTCATTAACAACTGAAACCTTAATTAAACATTAGCCAGTCCGGGTAATTCACTATTCGAATTATATTTTCGCTGCGATATAACCTTGAGCCACATCAACATTGAGTCAGATTATTATTCAAACCAACATTCGCACACATTTTAAGTATTGCTGATAGAAACCATTCTCATTATCATTGTGTTGTTGATTATTTAATCTCTCCTTTGTTGGCAAATCATCTGGTCTCATGTCGCTGTCAAACGCCCCATGAGGTAGTTATCCAGTTAATGAGAAACAAGTAGGCACCTATGCAATACACTCCAGATACTGCGTGGAAAATCACTGGCTTTTCCCGTGAAATCAGCCCGGCATATCGCCAAAAACTGCTTTCTCTTGGCATGTTACCTGGCTCCTCTTTTAATGTGGTGCGCGTCGCTCCACTCGGCGACCCCATTCATATCGAAACCCGTCGTGTGAGCCTGGTATTACGCAAAAAAGATCTGGCCTTATTAGAAGTGGAAGCGGTTTCCTGTTAATACGGTGATAACAACAATGAAAAAATTAACCATTGGCTTAATTGGTAATCCAAATTCTGGCAAGACAACCTTATTTAACCAGCTCACTAGCGCACGTCAGCGTGTAGGTAACTGGGCTGGCGTTACCGTCGAACGTAAAGAAGGGCAATTCTCCACCACCGATCATCAGGTCACGCTGGTGGACCTGCCCGGCACCTATTCTCTGACCACCATCTCATCGCAGACCTCGCTCGATGAGCAAATCGCCTGTCACTACATTTTGAGTGGCGACGCCGACCTGCTGATTAACGTGGTGGATGCGTCTAACCTTGAGCGTAACCTGTACCTGACGCTACAACTGCTGGAACTCGGCATTCCCTGCATCGTGGCACTGAACATGCTCGACATTGCCGAGAAGCAAAATATTCGTATTGAAATTGATGCTCTGTCGGCGCGTCTTGGCTGCCCAGTGATCCCGCTGGTTTCAACCCGTGGTCGCGGTATTGAAGCGCTCAAGCTGGCGATTGATCGCTATAAAGCTAACGAGAATGTGGAACTGGTGCATTACGCACAGCCGCTACTCAACGAAGCAGATTCACTGGCAAAAGTGATGCCTTCCGACATCCCGCTGAAACAACGTCGCTGGCTGGGCCTGCAAATGCTGGAAGGCGATATCTACAGCCGCGCCTACGCCGGTGAAGCGTCGCAGCATCTGGATGCCGCCCTTGCCCGTCTGCGTAATGAAATGGATGATCCGGCGCTGCACATTGCCGATGCGCGTTACCAGTGCATAGCTGCCATCTGTGATGTGGTAAGCAACACCCTGACGGCAGAACCCAGCCGTTTCACCACTGCGGTAGATAAAATCGTGCTCAACCGTTTCCTCGGTCTGCCGATTTTCCTCTTTGTGATGTACCTGATGTTCCTGCTGGCTATCAACATCGGCGGGGCGTTACAGCCGCTGTTTGACGTCGGCTCCGTGGCGCTATTTGTGCATGGTATTCAATGGATTGGCTACACGCTCCACTTCCCGGACTGGCTGACTATCTTCCTCGCCCAGGGCCTGGGTGGCGGTATTAACACCGTGCTGCCACTGGTGCCGCAGATCGGCATGATGTACCTGTTCCTCTCCTTCCTTGAGGACTCCGGCTATATGGCGCGTGCAGCGTTTGTGATGGACCGCCTGATGCAGGCGCTGGGCTTGCCGGGGAAATCCTTTGTGCCGCTGATCGTCGGTTTCGGTTGTAACGTACCGTCGGTAATGGGCGCACGTACGCTTGATGCACCGCGTGAACGTCTGATGACCATCATGATGGCACCGTTTATGTCCTGCGGCGCGCGTCTGGCTATCTTCGCAGTATTCGCGGCTGCCTTCTTCGGGCAGAACGGTGCCCTGGCGGTTTTCTCGCTGTATATGCTCGGTATCGTGATGGCGGTGCTGACTGGCCTGATGCTCAAGTACACCATCATGCGCGGTGAAGCGACGCCGTTTGTCATGGAGCTGCCGGTCTACCATGTACCACACGTTAAAAGCCTGATTATCCAGACCTGGCAGCGTCTGAAGGGCTTCGTTCTGCGTGCTGGTAAAGTGATTATCATCGTCAGCATTTTCCTGAGCGCTTTCAACAGCTTCTCGTTGAGCGGGAAAATCGTCGATAACATCAACGACTCGGCGCTGGCGTCCGTCAGCCGGGTGATAACCCCTGTCTTCAAGCCGATTGGCGTACATGAAGATAACTGGCAGGCAACGGTTGGCCTGTTTACGGGCGCAATGGCAAAAGAAGTGGTGGTGGGTACGCTCAACACCCTCTACACCGCAGAAAATATTCAGGACGAAGAGTTCAATCCGGCGGAATTCAACCTCGGTGAAGAGCTGTTCAGTGCGGTAGATGAAACCTGGCAGAGCCTGAAAGACACCTTCAGCCTTAGCGTACTGATGAACCCCATTGAAGCTAGCAAAGGCGACGGTGAAATGGGTACCGGGGCGATGGGCGTGATGGATCAGAAATTCGGTAGCGCAGCTGCCGCATACAGCTACCTGATTTTCGTCCTGCTGTATGTACCATGTATCTCGGTGATGGGAGCCATCGCCCGTGAATCAAGCCGTGGCTGGATGGGCTTCTCCATCCTGTGGGGGCTGAATATCGCTTACTCACTGGCAACATTGTTCTATCAGGTCGCCAGCTACAGTCAGCACCCAACTTACAGCCTGGTGTGCATTCTGGCGGTAATCCTGTTTAACATCGTAGTTATCGGTCTGCTGCGCCGCGCGCGTAGCCGGGTGGATATCGAACTGCTGGCAACCCGCAAGTCGGTAAGCAGTTGCTGCGCAGCCAGCACCACCGGTGATTGCCATTAATGGCTTCACTTATTCAGGTACGTGATTTGCTGGCGTTACGGGGCCGTATGGAAGCGACCCAGATAAGCCAGACATTGAACACTCCGCAGCCAATGATTAACGCCATGCTGCAACAACTGGAAAGTATGGGCAAAGCCGTGCGGATTCAGGAAGAACCTGACGGCTGCCTCTCTGGCAGTTGTAAAAGCTGCCCGGAAGGAAAAGCCTGTCTGCGCGAGTGGTGGGCGCTGCGTTAACCTTACTCCATCGCCTGTTTTGGAAAGCCCGGTATGCGTCTGCATCCGGGCTTTTTTGCGTGCGGCTTTCCATAAAAATGCAACTCTTGCAGCACGGCGTAAGTTCCTTTGAAAGCATCTCGCAGGGATGAAAACTCGCTAATGCACAGGTGTGGAGTGGCGCGTAGAGTCGCGGCATTCAAACAACAGGTGAAGGAACGCCATGAGCAAAAAGCAGAGTTCCACCCCACACGATGCGCTGTTCAAACTCTTTTTACGCCAACCGGACACGGCTCGTGATTTTCTTGCGTTTCATTTACCGGCACCCATTCACGCGCTTTGTGATATGAAAACCCTCAAGCTGGAGTCGAGCAGCTTTATTGATGACGATCTGCGTGAAAGCTATTCCGATGTGCTGTGGTCGGTGAAAACGGAACAAGGACCAGGATACATCTATTGTCTGATTGAACATCAAAGCACCTCAAACAAACTGATCGCATTTCGCATGATGCGTTACGCTATTGCCGCAATGCAAAATCACCTTGATGCTGGATACAAAACGTTGCCGATGGTGGTGCTATTGTTGTTTTACCACGGTATTGAAAGCCCCTATCCCTATTCGCTGTGTTGGCTGGATTGTTTCGCCGATCCCAAACTGGCAAGGCAGCTTTATGCCTCCGCATTTCCGCTGATTGATGTCACCGTCATGCCTGATGATGAAATCATGCAGCACCGACGTATGGCGCTGCTGGAGTTAATTCAAAAACATATTCGTCAACGCGACCTGGGTAATGACTCCAACTTATTGATAGTGTTTTATGTTCAGATAATGCCCGATGACTTTGTCATGCAGCTCCACCGATTTTGAGAACGACAGCGACTTCCGTCCCAGCCGTGCCAGGTGCTGCCTCAGATTCAGGTTATGCCGCTCAATTCGCTGCGTATATCGCTTGCTGATTACGTGCAGCTTTCCCTTCAGGCGGGATTCATACAGCGGCCAGCCATCCGTCATCCATATCACCACGTCAAAGGGTGACAGCAGGCTCATAAGACGCCCCAGCGTCGCCATAGTGCGTTCACCGAATACGTGCGCAACAACCGTCTTCCGGAGACTGTCATACGCGTAAAACAGCCAGCGCTGGCGCGATTTAGCCCCGACATAGCCCCACTGTTCGTCCATTTCCGCGCAGACGATGACGTCACTGCCCGGCTGTATGCGCGAGGTTACCGACTGCGGCCTGAGTTTTTTAAGTGACGTAAAATCGTGTTGAGGCCAACGCCCATAATGCGTGCAGTTGCCCGGCATCCAACGCCATTCATGGCCATATCAATGATTTTCTGGTGCGTACCGGGTTGAGAAGCGGTGTAAGTGAACTGCAGTTGCCATGTTTTACGGCAGTGAGAGCAGAGATAGCGCTGATGTCCGGCAGTGCTTTTGCCGTTACGCACCACCCCGTCAGTAGCTGAACAGGAGGGACAGCTGATAGAAACAGAAGCCACTGGAGCACCTCAAAAACACCATCATACACTAAATCAGTAAGTTGGCAGCATCACCCGCGACCTGATGGGGCTGGTAGAGCAAATGGCCTGCTTATTAAGTAGTGGATACGCTAATGACAGACAAATCAAAGGGCTGTTTAATTACATACTGCAAACCGGCGACGCGGTACGTTTTAACGATTTTATCGACGGCGTTGCCGAACGTTCACCGAAACACAAGGAGAGTTTAATGACAATTGCGGAAAGATTGCGGCAGGAGGGGGAACAATCCAAAGCCCTGCATATAGCCAAAATAATGCTTGAATCCGGAGTCCCTCTTGCGGACATCATGCGCTTTACCGGGGTGTCAGAAGAAGAGTTGGCTGCGGCGAGCCAGTAAATTTCTGTCTCGCCATTTCAAAAGTTGCCTACACCCTCTGCTTCAACGCCACCAGCAGGTGACAAAACTCGACCGGATGCGAAATAAACGGCGCATGGGCCGCTTTGGCGAAGATATATGATTTGCTGCGAGGCCAGAGTTTATCCAGCATCGGCACCACTTTGCGCGGCACCAGACCATCGAGATAGCCATACAATCGCAAAAACGGCATGGGCACGTTTTGCAGCGGCTGACGGAGATCAACCGTTTTCAGGATTTCCAGCCCGCCATTAAGCACGTCAACCTCCGGCATCGGTAACGCCAGAACGGTTTTCTTCAACGCCCGCGCATCCTGGCGCGCCGTTTCAGTCCCCATGGTTTGTAACGCCAGGAACCGCTCCACTGTACGCTGAAAATCATCACTGAGTTGCTGCTGAAATCCCGCCAGCACGTCCGGTTTTATCCCCGGCCAATCGTCACGAGCACTAAAACAAGGTGACGACGCCACGGTGACCAGCGCCTGAACACGCTCGGGATGGGTTAACGCAATCTGGCTTGCCACCAGCCCGCCCAGACTCCAGCCTAACCAAATGGCTTTATCAGGTGCCTGTTGCAGCACGGCTTCGGCCATATCAGCAAGTGACAGCGCACCAAATCCCTGGCTGCGCCCGAAGCCGGGCAGATCAACAAGGTGCAGCGTAAAATGCGAGCTAAGTTCCTCGTCAATGCAACGCCACACTTCGGCATTCAGTCCCCATCCGTGCAGCAGCACAAGATGAACATTCCCCTGACCTTTGGTCTGCCACCAAATGTTATTCATCCGCTATTGTTCTCTTTTGACTTACAAGGATGAACATATGCTAACAGTACCGGGATTATGCTGGCTATGCCGAATGCCACTGGCGTTAGGTCATTGGGGGATTTGTTCGGTCTGTTCACGCGCCACCCGCACAGATAAAACGTTATGCCCACAATGTGGATTACCCGCCACACACTCCCATCTTCCCTGCGGTCGCTGCCTGCAAAAACCGCCGCCCTGGCAAAGACTGGTCACGGTTGCCGACTATGCGCCGCCGTTAAGTCTGCTCATCCACCAGCTTAAATTTTCCCGGCGCAGTGAAATCGCCAGCGCCCTGTCACGTCTGTTACTATTGGAAGTCTTACACGCTCGTCGCACCACCGGGTTGCAATTGCCGGATCGCATCATCAGCGTTCCGTTATGGCAGCGGCGTCACTGGCGTCGGGGATTTAATCAGAGCGATTTGCTGTGTCAGCCGTTATCACGCTGGTTGCACTGCCAATGGGATAGCGAAGCCGTCACACGTACACGGGCCACTGCGACCCAGCATTTTCTCAGTGCCCGGCTGCGCAAGCGCAACCTGAAAAATGCCTTTCGTCTTGAATTGCCCGTGCAAGGTCGCCATATGGTGATTGTGGATGATGTCGTTACCACCGGAAGTACCGTCGCAGAGATTGCGCAGTTGCTTTTACGCAATGGTGCGGCGACTGTCCAGGTCTGGTGCCTTTGTCGAACCTTGTAGAGCCTCGATGATGGGCGTATTATAACCAACTAAAATAGTCAACTATTAGGCCATTACTATGATCCGTATTTCCGATGCTGCACAAGCGCACTTTGCCAAACTGCTGGCAAATCAGGAAGAAGGGACACAAATCCGCGTATTTGTGATTAACCCTGGCACGCCTAACGCTGAATGTGGTGTTTCTTATTGTCCGCCGGATGCCGTGGAAGCCACCGACACTGCCCTGAAATTTGACCTGCTGACCGCGTATGTTGATGAGTTAAGCGCACCATACCTGGAAGATGCAGAGATCGACTTTGTTACCGACCAGTTGGGTTCTCAGTTAACGCTGAAAGCCCCGAACGCCAAAATGCGTAAAGTGGCAGACGATGCACCGCTGATGGAGCGCGTGGAGTATATGCTGCAGTCGCAGATCAACCCACAGCTTGCTGGTCACGGTGGTCGCGTTTCGCTGATGGAAATCACCGAAGACGGTTACGCCATTCTGCAATTTGGCGGCGGCTGTAACGGTTGTTCCATGGTCGATGTGACGCTGAAAGAAGGGATCGAGAAGCAGCTGCTGAACGAATTCCCGGAGCTGAAAGGTGTGCGCGATCTCACCGAACACCAGCGCGGCGAACACTCCTACTACTAAGTTATCCCCTCTTTTGTAGATTGCCCGATGCGACGCTAAAGCGTCATTTCGGGCCTACGTTGAACATGTGCCAGACGTTGGCACAGCATTGCTTTGGCAAATCCCTCCCTTCGTTTCCCCGCGATAATATGACCAACCTCTCATAATTTAAATTTACCCCGCTCTGGTGATTCTCAAACGCCAAATGTTACCCGTATCATTCACATGGGTACCAAACATACTCCTGACATCTGACTACAATAATTAGTTTTAGTGGGTATCAGTCGTGGTGCCGCAATATCTCTGTTCCCGATTGGGATAATTAGAGTTTGTCGTCAGAAAATTGACGTTACCCATAACAAATGAAAGGCCAGGTAAATCATGCCATTAGTCATTGTTGCTATCGGTGTAATCTTGTTGTTGCTCCTGATGATCCGCTTCAAAATGAACGGCTTCATCGCTCTCGTCCTCGTGGCGCTTGCTGTTGGATTAATGCAAGGAATGCCGCTGGATAAAGTTATTGACTCCATCAAAGTCGGTGTCGGCGGGACGCTCGGTAGCCTTGCCCTGATCATGGGTTTTGGCGCAATGCTGGGCAAAATGCTGGCAGACTGCGGTGGCGCACAACGTATCGCCACCACGCTGATTGCCAAATTTGGTAAAAAGCACATCCAGTGGGCGGTGGTGTTAACCGGTTTTACCGTTGGTTTTGCCCTGTTCTATGAAGTGGGCTTCGTGCTGATGCTGCCGCTGGTGTTTACCATCGCGGCTTCCGCGAATATTCCACTGCTGTATGTTGGTGTACCAATGGCGGCTGCACTGTCTGTGACCCACGGCTTCCTGCCACCGCATCCGGGCCCGACTGCGATTGCCACCATTTTCAATGCCGATATGGGTAAAACCCTGCTGTACGGTACTATTCTGGCAATCCCGACCGTGATTCTCGCCGGTCCGGTTTACGCTCGCGTGTTGAAAGGTATCGATAAGCCAATCCCGGAAGGTCTCTACAGCGCGAAAACCTTCAGCGAAGAAGAGATGCCGAGCTTTGGCGTCAGCGTCTGGACTTCTCTGGTGCCGGTTGTGCTGATGGCGATGCGTGCGATTGCCGAAATGATCCTGCCGAAAGGTCACGCTTTCCTGCCGGTAGCGGAGTTCCTCGGTGACCCGGTAATGGCAACGCTGATTGCCGTGCTGATTGCGATGTTCACCTTTGGTCTGAACCGTGGTCGTTCAATGGATCAGATTAACGACACGCTGGTTTCTTCCATCAAAATCATTGCGATGATGCTGTTGATCATCGGTGGTGGCGGTGCGTTCAAGCAGGTGCTGGTAGACAGCGGCGTGGACAAATACATTGCTTCCATGATGCACGAAACCAACATTTCTCCGCTGCTGATGGCCTGGTCGATTGCTGCCGTACTGCGTATCGCGCTGGGTTCCGCAACCGTTGCGGCAATCACTGCGGGTGGTATCGCGGCACCGCTGATTGCAACGACGGGTGTTAGCCCAGAGCTGATGGTTATTGCGGTGGGTTCCGGTAGTGTGATTTTCTCTCATGTGAACGATCCGGGCTTCTGGCTGTTCAAAGAGTACTTTAACCTGACTATCGGCGAGACCATCAAATCCTGGTCGATGCTGGAAACCATTATCTCGGTGTGCGGTCTGGTAGGCTGTCTGCTGCTGAATATGGTGATTTGATAACACTGACTGCCGGATGCATCGCATCCGGCATCAACCGCACTCTACTTCTTCTTCGCTGCAGCTCTGCGCCGTCTGTCCAAATCCTTCAGCAACTTGTTCACGCCATCATCGGCAAACATCGACTCAAGCGTTGCGGAAAGCTTGCGTCGCCAGTTTTTATACTGGTAACTGGTGCCAGGAATATTCACCGGTTCGGCCATATCCAGCCAGTCTTCCGGCTGTAGTCCTAACAGAGCACTGTTACTGTCGGCAATGTAGCGCTGCAAACCACGGTTCAGCGTCGGCGTCATCGACATCAACGATGCCTTATGCCCGGCACGTTTTGGCAGACAACCATATTTATGCAGTGCATCCAGCAGCCCTTGCTTCGCCAGTTCGCGATCCTGATACAGACCGCGCAGTACCACTTCATCCGGATACAGCCCCAGGGTTTTGCCCAGCGTTAGATCCCCGCTCTCCCAGTAACCGCGTAGCGTAGGCAGGTCATGTGTCGCCGCAACCGCCATCGACTGCTCCGGATACGCTTTCGGTGCACGGAACGTCTTCTCGTGGTCGTTTTCGAAATAGAGCACTTTGTAGGAGTACACACCGCTGCTGCGCAGCTTACCGACAATCTCTACCGGTACGGTACCGAGATCTTCACCAATCACCATACAGCGATGACGTTTACTTTCGAGTGCCAGAATCGAGAGCAGATCATCCACCGGATAGTGAACATACGCGCCCTGATCTGCCGTCTCGCCATACGGTATCCACCACAAACGCAGCATCGACATCACATGGTCAATTCGTAATGCGCCGCAGTTTTGCATATTGGCACGCAACAGCTCGATAAACGGTTCATAGGCACGCGCGGTGATGATATGCGGGTCCATTGGCGGTAATCCCCAGTTCTGCCCCAACGGGCCGAGGATATCCGGCGGCGCGCCAACCGACGCTTTCAGGCAATATAGTTCACGGTCACACCAGGTTTCCGCCCCACCTTCCGCTACGCCAACCGCCAGATCACGATACAAGCCAATCGGCATTTCATAGCCCTGGCTTATCTCCCAGCAGGCGGCAAACTGGCTGTAAGCCAGCCACTGCAACCAGAGATAAAAATCGACGTCATTACGATGTTCTTCGCAGAACTGACGCACTTCTGGTGAATCCACGTTCTGATACATCTCTGGCCATGCAGGCCAGCCCCAGCGCATTTCGTCCTCTTTCACTTGCTGGGCATGTAGCGCATCAAAGGCTGCCTGCCAGAACAGGCTGTCGCCTTGATCTGCAACAAACTGGCGAAACGCGGCCATCTGCTCATCATCACGTTGCGCGAAACCTTTCCACGCCATTCGTAATGCTGTCATTTTTAGGGCGGTAACCGTGGAGTAATCGACCCAGTCGGCATCCCGCGCTTGTTGCAGCGTCTGTTGCGTGGTCGGCAACTGCCACCAGGCCTGAGCCTCTTCGCTAAGATGGAAATCTTCGACGGCTTTAACGTCGATATAAATCACATTCAGCCAACGGCGAGAAGACGGGCTGTATGGGCTGGCACTCTCCGGATTTGCCGGATAGAGCGCATGAATCGGGTTCAGGCCGATGAACGACCCGCCACGTTTTGCCACATCCACCAGCATCGCTTTGAGATCGCCAAAATCCCCAATACCCCAGTTTTTTTTCCGATCGCAGCGTATAAAGCTGAACGCAGGCACCCCACAGCTTTTGTTTATTCAGCAACGCCTGCGGTTCGTAACAGCGTTTCGGGGCGACAATCACCCGGCAATGCGCGCGCTGGTCGTCCTGGGTGAGTGTCAGCGTGTGATAACCTTCCGGCAGCTTCGTCGGTAGATTGAACGCTTTGCCCCCGTTACATGGCCTTTGTACTGTGTTCCTTCTTCGGTGGTCAGCAGCCAGCTATATTCGCCGCTGCCCTCCACCACCATCGGCATTTTTTTGCCGCTGGTATAAACCATGACATTCGGGACTGGCGTTACCGCCACTTTCGTGGCGGTACGTTGATGCATCGCGTCAAGCAAACGCCGTTTGGTTTCGGCGCTAATCGACTGCGGTTTACCGTGGGCATTGATGTAATTGGGGCTAATCCCCGCCGCCAGCGCGGCATTATCCAGACGTTTGCTTTCCATCGAGCTTCCTTAGCGTTTTGCCTGCCAGATACGAGCCTGATAATCGCGAATAGAGCGATCCGAGCTAAACATACCGCAGCGGGCGGTATTGAGGATCGCCGCGCGAGTCCAGGCCTCCTGGTCGCGGTACAGCACATCCACCTGCTTTTGTGCCTCAACATAGGCTGCGAAATCCGCCATCACCAGATACGGATCGCCGCCTTGTTTGCCGATACTGTGCAGCATCTGGTCGAAGGCATGCTTATCGCCGTCGCTGTATTTACCGCTTTCCAGCTCTTTCAATACTGCGTCCAGCACCTTATCTTTCTTCCGCCATTTCACCGGGTCGTAGCCTTTGGCCAGAATTGCCTTCACTTGTTCCACGGTATGACCAAAAATAAAGATATTTTCTTCACCGACTTTCTCGGCGATTTCAACGTTCGCACCATCCAGCGTACCGACAGTAAGCGCACCATTGAGCGCCAGTTTCATATTGCCGGTACCGGAAGCTTCTTTACCTGCAGTCGAAATTTGTTCGGAGATATCCGCCGCCGGGATCAGTTTTTCCGCCGCCGAAACGCAATAATCCGGCAGGAACACCACCTTCAACTTATCGCCAACCAGTGGATCGTTGTTGATCACGTCAGCCACTTTGTTGATCGCAAAGATAATATTCTTCGCCAGGTAGTAGCCCGGTGCCGCTTTCGCGCCGAAGAGGAAGACGCGCGGTACGCGATCAGCCTGCGGGTTTTCACGAATTTCTTTGTACAACGCCAGAATATGCAGCAGATTCAGGTGCTGGCGTTTGTACTCATGCAGACGTTTGATCTGAATATCGAAAATCGCCTGTGGATTGATCTCAATACCGGTACGAACTTTCACAAACTCCGCCAGACGGACTTTATTCGCCTGCTTGATCTCGCGATATTGCTGACGGAATTTCGCATCATCAGCGAATTTTTCCAGATTGATCAGCTGATCGAGATCGTTAGCCCACTCTTTTTGCAGTGATTTATCCAACAGAGCCGCCAGTGCAGGGTTGCACTGTTTGATCCAGCGACGTGGGGTAATACCGTTGGTGACGTTATGGAATTTGTTCGGCCATAGCTGGTGATATTCCGGGAACAGATCTTTCACCACCAGATCCGAGTGCAGCGCCGCAACACCGTTCACCGCGAAACCGCCAACCACACACAGGTTCGCCATATGCACTTGTTTATCGTGCACCACCGCCAGTTTGGCCCACACTTTTTCATCGCCCGGCCAGGTTTTCTCCACCAGCGTTTTAAAGCGAGTATTAATTTCGTTAATAATCTGCATATGGCGCGGCAGTAAGCCTTTCACCAGTTTCACATCCCAGCGTTCCAGCGCTTCTGGCATCAGGGTATGGTTGGTGTAAGCGAAAGTTTTGCTGGTAATGGCCCAAGCGTCATCCCAGCTCATCTGGTGCTCATCGATCAGCACGCGCAGCAGTTCTGGAATCGCGATAGTTGGGTGGGTATCGTTCAGCTGAATAACTTCGTAATCCGCCAGTTCGTGCAGTTTACGCCCCACCAGATGATGGCGACGCAAAATATCCGCTACCGAACAGGCACACTGGAAGTACTGCTGCATCAAGCGCAGCTTTTTACCGGCAGTATGGTTGTCGTTTGGATAGAGAACTTTGGTCAGTTTTTCCGCATTGATGCCCTGCTGTTCGGCACGCAGGAAATCACCGTCGTTAAATTTAGTCAGATCAAACGGATGCGCGTGCGTCGCCTGCCACAGACGCAGCGGCTGCGCCACGCCATTACGATAGCCGACAACGGGGAGATCCCACGCTTGACCGGTAATGGTAAACTCCGGCTCCCAGCGTCCGTCTTTCGTCACTTTACCGCCAATCCCTACCTGCACATCCAGTGCTTCGTTGTGGCGGAACCACGGGTAGTTACTGCGATGCCAGTCATCCGGCGCTTCAACCTGTTTGCCATCGACAAAAGACTGGCGGAACAAACCATATTGATAGTTCAGACCGTAACCCGTCGCAGACTGACCGACAGTTGCCATTGAGTCGAGGAAGCACGCCGCCAGACGTCCCAGACCACCGTTACCCAGCGCCGGGTCGATCTCTTCTTCCAGCAGGTCCGTCAGATTGATGTCATAAGCCTTCAACGAATCCTGTACATCCTGATACCAGCCGAGATTCAACAGGTTGTTGCCCGTCAGGCGACCAATCAAAAACTCCATTGAGATGTAGTTAACATGTCGCTGATTCGCCACCGGCTTGGCGAATGGCTGAGCACGCAGCATTTCGGCCAGTGCTTCACTCACTGCTAGCCACCACTGGCGAGGAGTCATTTCAGCCGCAGAATTTAAGCCATAACGCTGCCACTGACGTGAAAGCGCTTCCTGAAATTGCTTATCGTTAAAAATAGGTTGTGACATAGGAGTTCCACTTTTCTTAGATTTTCAACACAACGTTATCGCTAGTTTGCCAGGCTCGATGTTGACCTTCCTCATCCTGCGGGGGATTAGGCAGGGAGGAGTTGCGGGGATGAGCAAGGAAATGTGATCTCAACCACTTAAAGCTAGTGCAAACCACAGGATTAGCAGCAAATCAATGCAATACAGCGCAGAAAATCTGTATCTAAGTGCAAAAAATGGCCGTTGCGTATTTTCAAAAAGCGGAAGGTAACTCTATAAATTAAGTAAAGGAGTGAAACAGTTTCACAAGTAAAATATCCAATGTGCTCCATCTCATTCTTAATAGATTTATTAAGATCATCTTTTTAGATGGCACTTTCATCAGGAATGAAGAAGAAACCCTTGCTTAAATGAATCTGATGAACATAAGGGAAACCAGTATTCACGCTGGATCAGCGTCGTTTTAGGTGAGTTGTTAATAAAGATTTGGAATTGTGACACAGTGCAAATTCAGACACATAAAAAAACGTCATCGCTTGCATTAGAAAGGTTTCTGGCCGACCTTATAACCATTAATTACGAAGCGCAAAAAAATAATATTTCCTCATTTTCCACAGTGAAGTGATTAACTATGCTGATTCCGTCAAAACTAAGTCGTCCGGTTCGACTCGACCATACCGTGGTTCGTGAGCGCCTGCTGGCTAAACTTTCCGGCGCGAACAACTTCCGGCTGGCGCTGATCACGAGTCCTGCGGGCTACGGAAAGACCACCCTCATTTCCCAGTGGGCGGCAGGCAAAAACGATATCGGCTGGTACTCGCTGGATGAAGGTGATAACCAGCAAGAGCGTTTCGCCAGCTATCTCATTGCCGCCGTGCAGCAGGCAACCAACGGTCACTGTGCGATATGTGAGACGATGGCGCAAAAACGGCAATATGCCAGCCTGACGTCACTCTTCGCCCAGCTTTTCATTGAGCTGGCGGAATGGCATAGCCCACTTTATCTGGTCATCGATGACTATCATCTGATCACTAATCCAGTGATCCACGAGTCAATGCGCTTCTTTATTCGCCATCAACCAGAAAATCTCACCCTGGTGGTGTTGTCACGCAACCTTCCGCAACTGGGCATTGCCAATCTGCGTGTTCGTGACCAACTGCTGGAAATTGGCAGTCAGCAACTGGCATTTACCCATCAGGAAGCGAAGCAGTTTTTTGATTGCCGTCTGTCATCGCCGATTGAAGCCGCAGAAAGCAGTTGGATTTGCGATGACGTTTCCGGTTGGGCGACGGCACTACAGCTAATCGCCCTCTCCGCCCGGCAGAATACCCACTCAGCCCATAAGTCGGCACGCCGCCTGGCGGGAATCAATGCCAGCCATCTTTCGGATTATCTGGTCGATGAGGTTTTGGATAACGTCGATCTCGCAACGCGCCATTTTCTGTTGAAAAGCGCCATTTTGCGCTCAATGAACGATGCCCTCATCACCCGTGTGACTGGCGAAGAAAACGGGCAAATGCGTCTCGAAGAGATTGAGCGTCAGGGGCTGTTTTTACAGCGGATGGATGATACCGGCGAGTGGTTCTGCTATCACCCGCTGTTTGGCAACTTCCTGCGCCAGCGCTGCCAGTGGGAACTGGCGGCGGAGCTGCCGGAAATCCACCGTGCCGCCGCAGAAAGCTGGATGGCCCAGGGATTTCCCAGCGAAGCGATTCATCATGCGCTGGCGGCAGGCGATGCGCTGATGCTGCGCGATATTCTGCTTAATCACGCCTGGAGTTTGTTCAACCATAGCGAACTGTCGCTGCTGGAAGAGTCGCTTAAGGCCCTGCCGTGGGACAGTTTGCTGGAAAATCCGCAGTTAGTGTTATTGCAGGCGTGGCTAATGCAAAGCCAACATCGCTATGGCGAAGTTAACACCCTGCTAGCCCGTGCTGAACATGAAATCAAGGACATCAGAGAAGGCACCATGCACGCAGAATTTAACGCTCTGCGCGCCCAGGTGGCGATTAACGATGGTAATCCGGATGAAGCGGAACGGCTGGCAAAACTGGCACTGGAAGAGCTGCCACCGGGCTGGTTCTATAGCCGCATTGTAGCAACCTCGGTGCTGGGTGAAGTGCTGCACTGCAAAGGCGAATTGACCCGCTCACTGGCGCTAATGCAGCAAACCGAACAGATGGCACGCCAGCACGACGTCTGGCACTACGCCTTATGGAGTTTAATCCAGCAAAGTGAAATTCTGTTTGCCCAAGGGTTCCTGCAAACCGCGTGGGAAACACAGGAAAAAACGTTCCAGCTGATCAACGAGCAGCATCTGGAACAGCTGCCGATGCATGAGTTTCTGGTGCGCATCCGAGCACAACTGTTATGGGCCTGGGCACGGCTGGATGAAGCCGAAGCGTCGGCGCGTAGCGGGATTGAAGTCTTGTCGTCTTATCAGCCACAGCAACAGCTTCAGTGCCTGGCAATGTTGATTCAATGCTCGCTGGCCCGTGGTGATTTAGATAACGCCCGTAGCCAGCTGAACCGTCTGGAAAACCTGCTGGGGAATGGCAAATATCACAGCGACTGGATCTCTAACGCCAACAAAGTCCGGGTGATTTACTGGCAAATGACCGGCGATAAAGCCGCCGCTGCCAACTGGTTGCGTCATACGGCTAAACCGGAGTTTGCGAACAACCACTTCCTGCAAGGTCAATGGCGCAACATTGCCCGCGCACAAATCTTGCTGGGCGAGTTTGAACCTGCGGAAATTGTTCTCGAAGAACTCAATGAAAATGCCCGCAGTCTGCGGTTGATGAGCGATCTCAACCGTAACCTGTTGCTGCTTAATCAACTGTACTGGCAGGCCGGACGTAAAAGTGACGCCCAGCGCGTGTTGCTGGACGCATTAAAACTGGCGAATCGCACCGGATTTATCAGTCATTTTGTCATCGAAGGCGAAGCGATGGCGCAACAACTGCGCCAGCTGATTCAACTCAATACGCTGCCGGAACTGGAACAGCATCGCGCGCAGCGTATTCTGCGAGAAATCAATCAACATCATCGGCATAAATTCGCCCATTTCGATGAGAATTTCGTTGAACGTCTGCTGAATCATCCGGAAGTGCCAGAACTGATCCGCACCAGCCCGTTGACCCAACGTGAATGGCAGGTCCTGGGGCTGATCTACTCCGGTTACAGCAATGAGCAAATTGCGGGCGAGCTGGAAGTGGCGGCAACCACCATCAAGACGCATATCCGCAATCTGTACCAAAAACTCGGCGTCGCCCACCGTCAGGCCGCGGTACAACACGCGCAGAAACTGCTGAAGATGATGGGATATGGGGTGTGAGTTTAGCCGGATAATGCATTGGATCCGGTTTACATCTTTACATCATTCAATACTCACCCGCGTTACGCCATCTGTTTCTATCAAACCAAACCGCACCGGCAAGAAACGCTCCACCACGGCGATATTGGTCAGCAGATGGCATGAAGGATGGGCGACCGTAAATTCTCCCGCGCCCGCCAGCGCCATCGGTAGCACCAGCTGGTCGGCGAGATATTCCCCCACTACCGCCGGGCTTGCCAGGTAGCGTTTCACCTCTTTCACTAACTGCGCGGCTACCACCTCGGCACTGACGCGCTTTTCACCGACGACGAAAAAGCGTTCAGTGATATTTTCACTTTCGACTTCCAGCGAGACGGTATTACCCGGCCCCTGGTCGCGCGGCAGGTTATGAATATTCTGTTCATGCAGGGAAAAACTCCCCGCCAGTGTAGCGATTTCACGCTCAGCAACATGGCGCGGCACACCAGCTAATAGAACTTCTCCACGCATCTGCACAATGTTCCCGCGCTCGCCAAGTTGCAAGGTGTTAAACGATGCCACGGGCGAGACTTCCGTTGCCACCACGCCGCCTCCGGCAGGATAAAAACCGTGACGTAACAGCGTGGTTTGCTGATGAATTCCTATTTTCGCCAGCAGCGGCTCCAGCACCCGGCGGATAAAATCCGCAGGCGGGGCCGACGGGTTATCGGTGCCTCCGCTCACTTCAACACGCGAAGGTCCATCGGCAAACCACAGCGCGGGCAGCACCGTTTGCAGCACCAGCGTACAGCTTCCGGCACTACCGATAGCAAAGCGGTACTCGCCGCCGCGCACGGTGCCAAGCCGGAAGACCAGACGCTGCGACCCCAGCTCCGCGCCTTCCACCGTTGCCCTACAAATTTCCGCAGCCGCTTTTACCGCGGTCAGATGCTGGCGCAACAGCCCCGGTTTCGCCCGCCCGGCACGAATGCTGGTGATGGTAAATGGCTGGCCGGTTATCATCGACAGGCTCAGCGCCGAGCGCAGGATCTGCCCGCCACCTTCGCCCTGTGCGCCATCCAGCGCAATCATCCTTTTCATCATTTATCCTTTTACGCACACCACCTGACGCAGGGTATAGATAACTTCCACCAGATCGCTTTGTGCCGCCATCACCGCATCAATATCTTTATACGCCATCGGGATTTCGTCGATCACTTCGGCATCTTTACGGCATTCCACATGCGCGGTGGCACGAATTTGATCTTCCACGCTGAACAGTTTTTTCGCTTTAGTACGGCTCATTACCCGCCCGGCACCGTGGCTGCACGAACAGAAAGATTCTTCATTTCCCAGCCCACGGACGATAAAGCTTTTTGCTCCCATCGACCCTGGAATAATTCCATATTGACCAGCACGCGCAAACACCGCGCCTTTACGCGTCACGTAGATCTCTTCACCAAAGTGCTGTTCTTTTTGCACATAGTTGTGGTGACAGTTGATCTCTTCCATCGCCAGCGTTTGTGGCTGTCTGACCGTTTTCTGCGTAATGCTCTGCAATGCCGTTACCACGTTTTCCATCATCGCATCGCGGTTAAGGCTGGCGAAAAGCTGCGCCCAGGCCACGGCTCTTAGGTAATCATCAAAGTATTCCGTACCTTCCATAAAGTACGCCAGATCACGCGACGGCAACGTCTCAAGTTGGTCCTGCATCTCTTTTTGCGCCAGATCGATAAAGTAAGTCCCGATGGCGTTACCAATTCCGCGTGAACCGGAGTGCAGCATAATCCACACCTGCTCCGACTCATCAAGGCAGATTTCAATAAAGTGGTTACCCGTTCCCAGGTGTTTATAGTTGTTAGTGTTAAGGAAACGCGGATATTTTTGCGTTAACCACTGATAACCGGCCTCCAGCTCAGCCCATTTCGCATCGACGTTAAAAGGCGGGTTTTCCCATGCGCCTTTATCACGTTTACAACGCCCGGTAGTACGCCCGTGTGGTACGGCCGTTTCAATCGCTTGACGCAGCTCCGCCAGGTTTTCAGGCAGGTCTGCCGCCGTTAACGCGGTACGCAGCGCGTTCATTCCACAGCCAATATCCACGCCCACCGCCGCCGGAATAATCGCCCCTTTGGTCGGGATCACGCTACCAATGGTGGAACCTTTACCCAGGTGTACATCAGGCATTACCGCAATATGTTTGAAAATAAACGGCATCTTCGCCGTATTAATAAGTTGCTGACGCGCATCGGCTTCTACCGGCACGCCTTTGGTCCACATTTTTACCGGGGCATTTTCAGTGGTCAGTAATTCGTAATTCATTTTGTTTTTCTCTTTTCGTTGTTGGTAATGACTCCAACTTATTGATAGTGTTTTATGTTCAGATAATGCCCGATGACTTTGTCATGCAGCTCCACCGATTTTGAGAACGACAGCGACTTCCGTCCCAGCCGTGCCAGGTGCTGCCTCAGATTCAGGTTATGCCGCTCAATTCGCTGCGTATATCGCTTGCTGATTACGTGCAGCTTTCCCTTCAGGCGGGATTCATACAGCGGCCAGCCATCCGTCATCCATATCACCACGTCAAAGGGTGACAGCAGGCTCATAAGACGCCCCAGCGTCGCCATAGTGCGTTCACCGAATACGTGCGCAACAACCGTCTTCCGGAGACTGTCATACGCGTAAAACAGCCAGCGCTGGCGCGATTTAGCCCCGACATAGCCCCACTGTTCGTCCATTTCCGCGCAGACGATGACGTCACTGCCCGGCTGTATGCGCGAGGTTACCGACTGCGGCCTGAGTTTTTTAAGTGACGTAAAATCGTGTTGAGGCCAACGCCCATAATGCGTGCAGTTGCCCGGCATCCAACGCCATTCATGGCCATATCAATGATTTTCTGGTGCGTACCGGGTTGAGAAGCGGTGTAAGTGAACTGCAGTTGCCATGTTTTACGGCAGTGAGAGCAGAGATAGCGCTGATGTCCGGCAGTGCTTTTGCCGTTACGCACCACCCCGTCAGTAGCTGAACAGGAGGGACAGCTGATAGAAACAGAAGCCACTGGAGCACCTCAAAAACACCATCATACACTAAATCAGTAAGTTGGCAGCATCACCTTCGTTGTTTGCTGTCGTGATAATTGCAACCGTCGTGCCAGAAAATTAAATAAGCAGATTAATTTTTTAATTCATTGTTTTTAAATAGGTTAAATCTTTACGTCCGTAAACGGAGATTTTCCACAAAACCAATTCACCGATAATGAAATATCGTCTTTTATAAGGATATCTAAGATGCGTAAAACAGTGGCTTTTGGCTTTGTCGGTACCGTGCTGGATTATGCCGGACGCGGCAGTCAGCGCTGGTCGAAATGGCGTCCGACGCTTTGTTTATGCCAGCAAGAATCGTTAGTCATCGATCGGCTGGAATTGTTGCACGACACTCGCTCGCGCTCGCTATTCGAAACGCTTAAACGCGATATCGCCAGCGTTTCGCCAGAAACAGAAGTCGTGGGCGTTGAGATTGAACTGCATAACCCGTGGGATTTCGAAGAGGTTTACGCCTGCCTGCATGATTTCGCCCGTGGTTACGAGTTTCAGCCAGAAAAAGAAGACTATTTAATTCACATCACCACCGGCACCCACGTCGCGCAGATTTGCTGGTTTCTGCTGGCGGAAGCGCGTTACCTGCCCGCCCGGCTGATACAATCTTCACCTCCGCGCAAAAAAGAACAGCCGCGCGGCGCAGGTGAAGTGACGATTATCGATCTCGATTTAAGCCGTTATAACGCCATCGCCAGCCGCTTTGCCGAGGAACGCCAGCAAACGCTTGATTTTCTTAAGTCCGGCATTGCCACGCGTAACCCCCACTTCAACCGCATGATTGAGCAGATCGAAAAAGTGGCGATCAAATCCCGCGCGCCGATTCTGCTTAACGGTCCAACCGGCGCGGGCAAGTCATTTCTGGCGCGACGCATCTTCGAGTTAAAACAGGCGCGGCATCAGTTTAGCGGCGCGTTTGTGGAAGTGAACTGCGCCACCCTGCGCGGCGATACCGCCATGTCGACGCTGTTTGGTCATGTAAAAGGCGCGTTTACCGGGGCGCGGTAATCTCGTGAAGGTTTATTACGCAGCGCCAACGGCGGAATGTTGTTTCTTGATGAGATTGGCGAACTGGGCGCAGACGAACAGGCAATGCTGCTAAAAGCCATTGAAGAGAAAACCTTTTACCCGTTTGGCAGCGATCGCCAGGTGAGCAGTGATTTTCAGCTTATCGCCGGAACGGTGCGCGATTTGCGCCAGCTGGTTGCCGAAGGCAAATTTCGCGAAGATCTGTACGCGCGGATCAATCTCTGGACCTTCACCCTGCCGGGTCTACGCCAGCGCCAGGAAGATATTGAACCGAACCTTGATTATGAAGTGGAGCGCCACGCCACACTCACTGGCGACAGCGTGCGTTTTAACACCGAAGCGCGGCGCGCCTGGTTGGCTTTTGCGACCTCTCCCCAGGCAACATGGCGCGGTAACTTTCGCGAACTTTCTGCCAGCGTCACGCGGATGGCCACCTTTGCCACTAGCGGACGCATCACTCTGGACGTGGTTGAAGATGAGATAAACCGTCTGCGCTATAACTGGCAGGAGAGCCGCCCCTCCGCGCTTACGGCGTTGCTGGGCGCAGAGGCAGAAAACATCAATCTCTTCGACCGTATGCAACTGGAACACGTTATCGCTATCTGCCGCCAGGCAAAGTCGCTTTCTGCAGCCGGACGACAGCTTTTTGATGTTTCGCGCCAGGGCAAAGCCAGCGTCAATGACGCGGATCGGCTACGCAAATACCTGGCGCGTTTTGGTCTGACGTGGGAAGCCGTGCAGGATCAGCACAGCTCCAGTTGAATATGATGGTCCGTCAGCACCTGCATTACGCTTACTGGCGGCGGGGCGTCGGTGTAGACGGCATCTACCATGCTGATGCTGCCCATATTGACCATCGCGTTACGGCCAAATTTCGAGTGATCGACAACCAGCATAACGTGGCGCGAGTTCTCAATAATGGCGCGCTTGGTGCGAACTTCGTGGTAATCGAACTCCAGCAGCGAGCCGTCGCTATCGATGCCGCTTATCCCCAGAATGCCGAAATCAAGGCGGAACTGGGAGATAAAATCGAGCGTCGCTTCGCCAATGATCCCGCCATCGCGGCTGCGTAATTCGCCACCGGCGAGAATAATGCGGAAATCTTCTTTTACCATCAACGTGTTAGCAACATTGAGATTGTTGGTGACAATACGCAAATTGCTGTGATTAAGCAGCGCGTGCGCCACCGCTTCCGGCGTGGTGCCGATATCGATAAACAGTGTCGAGCCGTTGGGGATTTGCTCCGCCACTTTGCGGGCAATCCTCTCTTTTTCTTCGGTCTGGGTGGCTTTGCGATCGTGCCACGGCGTGTTAACCGAACTGGAAGGCAGCGCCGCACCGCCATGGTGACGCAGGATCAGGTTTTGCTCCGCCAGCTCATTGAGGTCGCGGCGAATAGTCTGCGGGCTGACGGAGAAATGCTCTACCAGCTCTTCAGTACTGACATAACCCTGCTGTTTAACCAGTTCGATAATACCGTTGTGACGTTGTGTTTGTTTCATTTATAAATCCCTGGAATTATTTTCGTTTTCGCGCATTGAGCGAATCAACAAAAGCCATCGCTAAACCCACGGCTAACCCGGCGATGTGTGCTCCGTTCGCCATCGACATCCCAAACAAATCAAACCATCCGGCGACAATCCAGATCAGCGCAAAGATAATTAACCCACGTTGCAGGTAAATGCCACTTTGCGGATCGCGTTCACCACGTAGCCAGACGTAGCCCATCAGCGCATACACCACGCCAGAAAGCCCGCCAAACCACGGCCCGCTGAATTTTTGCTGCACATAGCCGCTTAACAGGGCGCTAATGAGAGTAATAACAATTAGCTTACCGCTACCGAGGCGTTTTTCCACCGCACCGCCGAGATACCACCACCAGAGCAGGTTAAAGAGGATATGCATCAGCGAGAAGTGCATTAACGCGTGGGTGAAGTAACGCCAGAACTCAAATTTCAGTGCTGGATCGAATGGCCAGGCCAGCCATAACATCACTTCCTGATCGCCGAGAATTTGCATGGCAATAAACACCACCACGCAGGCGATCATCATCACCCAGGTCACCGGACCTGCGCGTTCACGCAAGGCGGCAAAGAAAGGATAACGGCGATAATGCAGGCCACTGCCGGTATGGCCTGCCTGCCAGCTGGCCGCCAGATAACGCGGATCTGCCGGGTTTTCGAGAAAACGCGCCAGCTCCGCCCGTACGCGCTCGGCCTGGGACTCATCCGCCAGCCAGACATCGCTTTGGTTATGTTGTTGAATCGTGAGGATAACACCCTGCGTCGCCATGTAATCAACAAACGCCTGCGCCACGCGGGGGTTAGCAAAAGAGGTAATCATCAACATCGTTGCTGTCGCTTATTCCACACAAAAGGGGACAGTATAAAGCGTTACGCGCCGTACGCCACCTCTGCGGGAAACTGACGTTGCCAGGCTTCAAAGCCGCCGTCAATGCTATAGACCACATCGTAGCCCTGTTGCAGCAGATACTGCGCCGCGCCTTTGCTGCTATTGCCGTGATAACACATCACCATCACCGGAGTGTCAAAGTCGTTATCACGCATAAACGCGCCCAGCGTGTCGTTGGTTAAATGGAAAGCCTGCACCGCATGCCCCATAGCGAAACTCTGTGGATCGCGAATATCGACCAGCACCGCCTCTTTTTCCTGCAACTTCTGGTGCGCGTCGGCAACGTTAATACATTCGAACTGATCCATGCGTCTCTCTTTCTTTACAAACAAGTGGGCAAATTTACCGCACAGTTTACGTCGAAGCGGCAGATAAACGCCATAATGTTATACATATCACTCTAAAATGTTTTTTCAATGTTACCTAAAGCGCGATTCTTTGCTAATATGTTCGATAACGAACATTTATGAGCTTTAACGAAAGTGAATGAGGGCAGCATGGAAACCAAAGATCTGATTGTGATAGGTGGCGGCATCAATGGTGCTGGTATCGCGGCAGACGCCGCTGGACGCGGTTTATCCGTGCTGATGCTGGAGGCGCAGGATCTCGCTTGCGCGACCTCTTCCGCCAGTTCAAAACTCATTCACGGTGGCCTGCGCTACCTTGAGCACTATGAATTCCGCCTGGTCAGCGAGGCGCTGGCTGAACGTGAAGTGCTGCTGAAAATGGCTCCGCATATCGCCTTCCCGATGCGTTTTCGCCTGCCACATCGTCCGCATCTGCGCCCGGCGTGGATGATTCGCATTGGTCTGTTTATGTACGATCATCTGGGTAAACGCACCAGCCTGCCGGGATCAACTGGTTTGCGTTTTGGCGCAAATTCAGTGTTAAAACCGGAAATTAAGCGCGGATTCGAATATTCTGACTGTTGGGTAGACGACGCCCGTCTGGTACTCGCCAACGCCCAGATGGTGGTGCGTAAAGGCGGCGAAGTGCTTACTCGGACTCGCGCCACCTCTGCTCGCCGCGAAAACGGCCTGTGGATTGTGGAAGCGGAAGATATCGATACCGGCAAAAAATATAGCTGGCAAGCGCGCGGCTTGGTTAACGCCACCGGCCCGTGGGTGAAACAGTTCTTCGACGACAGGATGCATCTGCCTTCGCCTTATGGCATTCGCCTGATCAAAGGCAGCCATATTGTGGTGCCGCGCGTGCATACCCAAAAGCAGGCCTACATTCTGCAAAACGAAGATAAACGCATTGTGTTCGTGATCCCGTGGATGGACGAGTTTTCCATCATCGGCACCACCGATGTGGAATACAAAGGCGATCCGAAAGCGGTGAAGATTGAAGAGAGTGAAATCAATTACCTGCTGAAAGTGTATAACACGCACTTTAAAAAGCAGTTAAGCCGTGACGATATCGTCTGGACCTACTCCGGTGTGCGTCCGCTGTGTGATGATGAGTCCGACTCGCCGCAGGCTATTACCCGTGATTACACCCTTGATATCCATGATGAAAACGGCAAAGCACCGCTGCTGTCGGTATTCGGCGGTAAGTTGACCACCTACCGCAAACTGGCGGAACATGCGCTGGAAAAACTGACGCCGTATTATCAGGGCATTGGCCCGGCATGGACGAAAGAGAGCGTGCTGCCGGGTGGTGCCATTGAAGGCGACCGCGACGATTACGCAGCTCGTCTGCGCCGTCGCTATCCATTCCTGACTGAATCGCTGGCGCGTCATTACGCACGCACTTACGGCAGCAACAGCGAGCTGCTGCTCGGCAATGCGGGGGCGATAAGCGACCTCGGGGAGGATTTCGGTCATGAGTTCTACGAAGCGGAACTGAAATACCTGGTGGATCACGAATGGGTCCGCCGCACCGACGATGCCCTTTGGCGTCGCACAAAACAAGGCATGTGGCTGAATGCGGATCAACAATCTCGTGTGAGTCAGTGGCTGGTGGAATATACGCAGCAGAAGTTGTCGCTGGCGTCGTAAGGATGATGCCCGGTTGAAGTGCAACCGGGCTATTTGGATTCCTTAGACTATTCATTGTAAATAATTGAATAACGGCCCCTGAGCTAAAATCGCCAAACTTAAGCACGTTACCCAATCGCCCCACTTCTTCCTCTGGTTTCTATTTTTTCTGCACCAATGGCAATAATATCCCAATGCAAAACCAAGCTGTGCACTAATCGGGCCGACAAAATCAGTCCAAGGCTGCGGCCAAAAAGGGGAAAAATTCAGGGGAGGCCAGACAAACGTCAGAAAGAAATTTCGGATATTTTCCAGCAACGCTGATTTCTCTGGAGAAATATAAAGAATGAAATTCGAGAGAATTAACCAGAAATAGACCGGCGAAAAGACCAGCCAGCAATGCAGTCTGTTTTTTAATTCAGGAGGCGTTCTGCGGGAGAATTGCCAACCGATGCCAGCCATTACACTGAAAAAAAGTGCATATTCAACCATTAACTCAAGTTGTAATTCCTGAAGAGAAATACGCACAACCAGGAGCGGAAAGGAGAATATTATTTCTGCCAGAAAAGTTAACGTGAATATAAGCACGGCTAAGACAATAACCGTCGGCCATACCAATAATGGCACGATAACAAAACCGAGAATTACAGGGGGAATATAAAGCCGGAATTTAATCATTTTTATTTTCCTGGTGATTCGGATGATGCGTCATACATCGCGCATAAACACTCATCAATTATCCAGTCATCTTCCCAGACCTGATATTCTGTCATTGGTTCGGGCTGTTTTAGCGGGTTCTCAATCGCTTGCCGCGCTCTTTCTTTCAGTAAAGGATGATTATTTCTAGCCCAGGCATTGATTTGGGTGGTAATGGCGTTATCGATATCGTCCTGGTTATCTCTGATATAATCCTCACAATATCTGTTCAATAAACAGGCAAGAGAAACGGTCGACCAAAAGCCGGGAACTGAATTAATGGCATCCAGCAATGGCGCAAGAGCGATATCGGCACGGAAAAACATTTCCAGCATATACTGTAATTCGACAGCTTCATCGCCGGATACCCAATCAGTCATATACTGGCAGGCAAATCGCTGTAAAATTGGGTGATGCTGCCAACTTACTGATTTAGTGTATGATGGTGTTTTTGAGGTGCTCCAGTGGCTTCTGTTTCTATCAGCTGTCCCTCCTGTTCAGCTACTGACGGGGTGGTGCGTAACGGCAAAAGCACTGCCGGACATCAGCGCTATCTCTGCTCTCACTGCCGTAAAACATGGCAAATGCAGTTCACTTACACCGCTTCTCAACCCGGTACGCACCAGAAAATCATTGATATGGCCATGAATGGCGTTGGATGCCGGGCAACTGCACGCATTATGGGCGTTGGCCTCAACACGATTTTACGTCACTTAAAAAACTCAGGCCGCAGTCGGTAACCTCGCGCATACAGCCGGGCAGTGACGTCATCGTCTGCGCGGAAATGGACGAACAGTGGGGCTATGTCGGGGCTAAATCGCGCCAGCGCTGGCTGTTTTACGCGTATGACAGTCTCCGGAAGACGGTTGTTGCGCACGTATTCGGTGAACGCACTATGGCGACGCTGGGGCGTCTTATGAGCCTGCTGTCACCCTTTGACGTGGTGATATGGATGACGGATGGCTGGCCGCTGTATGAATCCCGCCTGAAGGGAAAGCTGCACGTAATCAGCAAGCGATATACGCAGCGAATTGAGCGGCATAACCTGAATCTGAGGCAGCACCTGGCACGGCTGGGACGGAAGTCGCTGTCGTTCTCAAAATCGGTGGAGCTGCATGACAAAGTCATCGGGCATTATCTGAACATAAAACACTATCAATAAGTTGGAGTCATTACCTAAAATTGCCCGTTCATCCGCACGCCAGTTTTCTTTGTTGGCAAGGTTGATACGGCGCAGAGAAAAAACTACGTGAATATTGTCAAAATGCCCCTGTGCAACAAATTCCAGTAAACGCGGCAGAAAATAGCGGACCTCATCGCTATTTTGCGGATCAGGCCCTGGGCTACTATTCCAGGCATTGATTAAGGAATACGGGATCGCTCGTAACGATGTACTCCGTAATGCCTTTTGTTCCTGCTGACTCAGGCAATATTCACAACAAACCACAAATTTCTGCGGCACCCGATAACGACGAAAGGTGTGATAAATCTGCTCAATTAATGCCTGCATGGCGGGGCTGGGTTGCATAGTTACCCCCTCGCCCGCTGATCGCGTGTAAACGGTTGATAGACAAAACGAGCATTCGCCGCGTTCAGGCGAATAAGGGCGCTACGCGAAAGGGAAAAGCTGGGGCGAATGCAACTATTGCAGTCTCGACAGCTTTCCTCTGCGCAATTTTCCACTGAGTAATGACGCGTGTAGAGTTTCAGTTCGGCCTGCTTATCGCGAAATCCGCGTAAACTGTTATTGTTATGAAATTTCCAGGCATCTTTAAAGACCTGAAAGATATAGACATCCTCAATCCAGGAGTCACATTTTTTAAGCGGGCGCTTTGCTATTATCACCCGCTCATCCGGATTTAGCATCGCCGTAAATTGTACGGTGACGTCATTTGTCGTGTTCAGGTCACATTGAACATCTGGTACATCACTGATATAGGGGTCAAATCCAAAATCAGCACCACAGGCACAAAGACGGCTAATGGTGGCGGTATCGAGGGAAAATCCCGGCCATACCTTGCTGGAGGTTAAGCCAATATTTAATGTGACATCATATCGAAGCAATCCCTCAAGACCGTCAGCACCGACGAACTTTTCCCCTTCATCCAAGGCCTGGTTAATAAGTTGCTGAACAATGCCTTCATCCCAGTATGCCGATTTGCAGTTGGCAATCGTAATATCCACGCCTGTGAAGGGATCAGTACCGGCAAGGCTTGCAAATAATGTATTAACTAATTCCATTTTTATTATCCAGCTTTAAGGTAGCGTCTTATACATCGGGACATAACCTACATCTTCCACCAAACTCTGTCCCTGCGGCGTTAAAAACCACTCCAACAATTTTTGTGTCTCTGACGTCGTATTTTCCCGCGTTACCATAAAGGCATCGACGATATAGGGATATTTGCCGTTGCGAATGTTTTCGGCAGTCGGTGCAATACCGTTAATCGCTAGCAGTTTTATATTTTTATCGGCGTTCATTTGTGTTGCGTAATAACGGAAGGTGGGTGATGCTGCCAACTTACTGATTTAGTGTATGATGGTGTTTTTGAGGTGCTCCAGTGGCTTCTGTTTCTATCAGCTGTCCCTCCTGTTCAGCTACTGACGGGGTGGTGCGTAACGGCAAAAGCACTGCCGGACATCAGCGCTATCTCTGCTCTCACTGCCGTAAAACATGGCAACTGCAGTTCACTTACACCGCTTCTCAACCCGGTACGCACCAGAAAATCATTGATATGGCCATGAATGGCGTTGGATGCCGGGCAACTGCACGCATTATGGGCGTTGGCCTCAACACGATTTTACGTCACTTAAAAAACTCAGGCCGCAGTCGGTAACCTCGCGCATACAGCCGGGCAGTGACGTCATCGTCTGCGCGGAAATGGACGAACAGTGGGGCTATGTCGGGGCTAAATCGCGCCAGCGCTGGCTGTTTTACGCGTATGACAGTCTCCGGAAGACGGTTGTTGCGCACGTATTCGGTGAACGCACTATGGCGACGCTGGGGCGTCTTATGAGCCTGCTGTCACCCTTTGACGTGGTGATATGGATGACGGATGGCTGGCCGCTGTATGAATCCCGCCTGAAGGGAAAGCTGCACGTAATCAGCAAGCGATATACGCAGCGAATTGAGCGGCATAACCTGAATCTGAGGCAGCACCTGGCACGGCTGGGACGGAAGTCGCTGTCGTTCTCAAAATCGGTGGAGCTGCATGACAAAGTCATCGGGCATTATCTGAACATAAAACACTATCAATAAGTTGGAGTCATTACCCGGAAGGTGTAACCTATTGCGTTGTTTGTATTACGGTATTCGGCAACGACTTTAATCATTCCCTCCATCATACTTGCCACTTCTGTTTCCTGCGGCGAGATCATGCGGACATTTTTCATGACCTGGGATTGCATCACCGTCTGGCTACCAGAGTCTTCCGGGCGTTGCCAGGTCTGGATCTCCTGATCGTTACCGCCAACAGTACGCCAGTTGGTAATTGCACCACTGAAGATGTCACGCACCTGTTGTTCAGTCAGGGAATTAACCGGATTATCCGCATTGACGATGAAAACAAACGCTTCACGGGCAAAAGGCGTGTACAGCAAAGTAACGCCCGATTCCTCAGCGCGTTTTTTCTGCCCACCGGAAGATTGCGCCACAAAAATAATATCAGCATCACCTTTAACAATCCTGTTATACGCATCGGGGGTACGAGAGCTCTCCAGATATTCCCTGGTGTGAAAATCTTCCGGTATAACGCTTAAAGCATAAAATGCAGAGGCATAAATTGGGTACGCCGCCGTAGCACCATCGAGTCGCGGCCAGTTTTGCGTAAACTGAATTTGCGGTTTACCACGCAGTGGTGTCAGTTGATTATTGAGTTTATCGGGTCGCCAGGCCCAGGTATCAATATTTTCGCGCACACCGACACCGGGATTGAGCTGTTTATATAAATAACCCTGATAACCAGCGACAAAACCAAGCATGAGAAGGATAAACAGGAGGGAATTACGGCAACGTAGCCCGGATGTACCGGTTAAAGGATGTCTGGTTGGCCGGCCGTACCCCAGCGAAAAACTGATATGCGCGCCAACGGGTATAATGACTATCCACCAGTACTCACCTCCGACTACTGAGACTAACAAAACGCCCAGCCAGGGGAGCATAAGATCAGCCAACCAACCCGATCCCATCTGGTGAAATTGATAATCTGCCAGATGCAGCGCGATTATCCAGCCAACCAGGATTAATAAACCGGGTACTAAAAAAAGACATTGTCGCCAGACGGCTATTTCTCTTTTTTCTGGTGCACTATCGCCTGCCCATACTCGCCCCGAGAAAAATAGCATTAATGCGCCCAGCGCCAGCATAAAAATGTTGAGCAGAAGGTAACTTGTTGGCGTGATAAGGATATTACAAACTTCAATAATACCGGCAAGTCCGACACCCAGCATAGCAACAACCGCCGCCAAAAATTGCGTCAGTATGGGGATGCCGAAAAAAGTCATTACCAGCGAGGACAAAATCCATTTTCTGTTTTGCATTATTCTTTCCATTCTTTTTGAATGGTGAAATTATACTCCCCGAGTCCCCTTGCCCCTTCTGGACACTTTTCCGAAATGATGGCGGAAAAAAACGGGACCCTTTGGCCTAATGCCGATCAGTTAAGGATCAGTTGACCGATCCAGTGGCTGTGTAAGAATCCGGAAACGCTCACTTGTTTCCGGATTTTTTTATGCACATTGGACAGGCTCTTGATCTGGTATCCCGTTACGATTCTCTGCGTAACCCACTGACTTCTCTGGGGGATTACCTCGACCCCGAACTCATCTCTCGTTGCCTTGCCGAATCAGGTACTGTAACGCTACGCAAGCGCCGTCTTCCCCTCGAAATGATGGTCTGGTGTATTGTTGGCATGGCGCTTGAGCGTAAAGAACCTCTTCACCAGATTGTGAATCGCCTGGACATCATGCTGCCGGGCAATCGCCCCTTCGTTGCCCCCAGTGCCGTTATTCAGGCCCGCCAGCGCCTGGGAAGTGAGGCTGTCCGCCGCGTGTTCACGAAAACAGCGCAGCTCTGGCATAACGCCACGCCGCATCCGCACTGGTGCGGCCTGACCCTGCTGGCCATCGATGGTGTGTTCTGGCGCACACCGGATACACCAGAGAACGATGCAGCCTTCCCCCGCCAGACACATGCCGGGAACCCGGCGCTCTACCCGCAGGTCAAAATGGTCTGCCAGATGGAACTGACCAGCCATCTGCTGACGGCTGCAGCCTTCGGCACGATGAAGAACAGCGAAAATGAGCTTGCTGAGCAACTTATAGAACAAACCGGCGATAACACTCTGACGTTAATGGATAAAGGTTATTACTCACTGGGACTGTTAAATGCCTGGAGCCTGGCGGGAGAACACCGCCACTGGATGATACCTCTCAGAAAGGGAGCGCAATATGAAGAGCTCAGAAAACTGGGTAAAGGCGATCATCTGGTGAAGCTGAAAACCAGCCCGCAGGCACGAAAAAAGTGGCCGGGACTGGGAAATGAAGTGACAGCCCGCCTGCTGACCGTGACGCGCAAAGGAAAAGTCTGCCATCTGCTGACGTCGATGACGGACGCCATGCGCTTCCCCGGAGGAGAAATGGCGGATCTGTACAGTCATCGCTGGGAAATCGAACTGGGATACAGGGAGATAAAACAGACGATGCAACTGAGCAGGCTGACGCTGAGAAGTAAAAAGCCGGAGCTTGTGGAGCAAGAGCTGTGGGGTGTCTTACTGGCTTATAATCTGGTGAGATATCAGATGATTAAAATGGCGGAACATCTGAAAGGTTACTGGCCGAATCAACTGAGTTTCTCAGAATCATGCGGAATGGTGATGAGAATGCTGATGACATTGCAGGGCGCTTCACCGGGACGTATACCGGAGCTGATGCGCGATCTTGCAAGTATGGGACAACTTGTGAAATTACCGACGAGAAGGGAAAGGGCCTTCCCGAGAGTGGTAAAGGAGAGGCCCTGGAAATACCCCACAGCCCCGAAAAAGAGCCAGTCAGTTGCTTAACTGACTGGCATTAGACCCTTTGGCCCCGTTCTATTTATTGGTGAACTTACAATCTCACCGGATCGATATGCCAGATATGATCGGCGTACTCTTTGATAGTACGGTCAGAAGAGAAGTAGCCCATATTGGCAATGTTCAGCATCGCTTTTGCGGTCCACTCTTCCTGAAGCTCGTAGAGTTCGTCGACTTTATCCTGACAATCGACATAGCTGCGATAATCCGCCAGAACCTGATAGTGATCGCCGAAGTTGATCAGCGAATCAACCAGATCGCGATAGCGACCCGGATCTTCCGGACTGAATACACCGCTGCCGATTTGCGTCAGCACCTGATGCAGCTCCTCATCTTTCTCGTAGTATTCACGCGGTTTGTAGCCCTGACGACGCAGTTCTTCCACTTCTTCCGCTGTGTTACCAAAAATAAAGATATTGTCAGCACCGACATGATCCAGCATCTCGACATTCGCACCGTCCAACGTACCGATAGTCAGCGCACCGTTAAGCGCAAACTTCATGTTACTGGTGCCGGAAGCTTCCGTCCCTGCCAGCGAAATCTGTTCAGACAGATCTGCCGCCGGAATGATCAACTGCGCCAGGCTAACGCTGTAGTTCGGGATGAACACGACTTTCAGCTTATCGCCAATCTGCGGATCGTTGTTGATCACTTTCGCTACGTCATTGATCAAATGAATAATGTGCTTCGCCATGTAATAGGCCGAAGCCGCCTTACCGCCAAAAATATTCACGCGCGGTACCCACTTCGCATCCGGGTCGGCCTTGATGCGGTTATAGCGGGTAATCACATGCAACACATTCATCAATTGACGTTTGTATTCGTGAATACGTTTGATTTGTACATCGAACAACGCCTTTGGATTCACCACCACATTCAGCTGCTGGGCGATATACTCTGCCAGACGCTTTTTGTTCTCCAGCTTCGCCTGATGCACAGCGTGATTAACCATTGGGAAATCACAGTGTTGTTGCAGCTCATTAAGCAGGCTAAGGTCGGTGCGCCAGTTACGGCCCAGGTGTTCGTCCAGCACGGCTGAAAGCGATGGGTTCGCTACCGCCAGCCAGCGACGCGGCGTCACACCGTTGGTGACGTTGGTGAAACGACCCGGGAAGATTTTCGCAAAGTCGGCAAACAACGATTGCACCATCAGATTAGAGTGCAGTTCCGATACACCGTTAACTTTGTGGCTCACAACAACCGCCAGCCAGGCCATACGCACACGACGACCGTTGGATTCATCAATGATCGACGCCCGTCCCAGCAGATCGGTATCGTTCGGATACTGTTCCTGCAAGGTTTTCAGGAAATAGTCGTTGATTTCAAAGATGATCTGCAGGTGACGCGGCAGAATTTTACCCAGCATATCAACCGGCCAGGTTTCCAGCGCCTCGCTCATCAGCGTGTGGTTAGTGTAGGAGAAGACCTGACAACACACCTCAAACGCGTCGTCCCAGCTAAATTGGTGCTCATCGATCAGCAGACGCATCATCTCAGGAATCGACAGTACCGGATGGGTATCATTGAGATGAATCGCGATTTTATCCGCCAGGTTATCGTAGGTTTTATGCAACTGATAATGGCGGCTTAAAATGTCCTGAATGGTCGAGGAAACCAGGAAGTATTCCTGACGCAGGCGCAGCTCACGCCCGGAGTAGGTGGAGTCATCCGGATACAGTACGCGAGATACGTTCTCGGAGTGGTTTTTATCTTCCACTGCCGCGAAGTAGTCACCCTGGTTGAATTTACCGAGGTTAATTTCGCTACTGGCTTGCGCACTCCACAAACGCAGCGTGTTGGTCGCGTCGGTGTCGTAACCAGGGATTATCTGATCGTAAGCGACTCCCAGAATCTCTTCGGTTTCAATCCAGCGCGTTTTTTTACCTTCCTGCTGAATGCGACCGCCAAAACGGACTTTATAGCGCGTGTTGTGGCGTTTGAATTCCCACGGGTTACCGTATTCCAGCCAGTAGTCTGGCGACTCTTTCTGGCTACCGTTAACGATGTTCTGCTTGAACATACCGTAGTCATAGCGGATGCCGTAACCGCGCCCCGGCAACCCTAACGTCGCCAGAGAATCAAGGAAGCAAGCCGCCAGACGTCCCAGGCCACCGTTACCGAGGCCTGGGTCATTTTCTTCATCAATCAGCTCTTCGAGATTTAACCCCATCGCTTCCAGTGCGCCCTGTACATCTTCGTAAATTCCTAGCGACAACATGGCGTTGGAGAGCGTACGGCCAATCAAAAACTCCATCGACAGGTAGTAAACCTGACGTGTTTCTTGCGACAACTGGGCACGGTTTGAACGTAACCAGCGCTCCACGAGACGATCGCGCACAGCAAATAACGTTGCGTTCAGCCATTCATGTTTATTGGCGACGACCGGGTCCTTTCCAATCGTAAACATCAGCTTGTAAGCGATAGAGTGCTTAAGAGCTTCTACGCTAAGCGTGGGCGATGAATATGTAAACGGAGCATTCATATAGGCGTTTCCTGAAAACTATTTCAAGCGATAGTAAAGCTCACGGTACGA
Organism: Shigella sonnei; assembly: GCF_002950395.1. Lineage (NCBI taxonomy): Bacteria > Pseudomonadati > Pseudomonadota > Gammaproteobacteria > Enterobacterales > Enterobacteriaceae > Shigella > Shigella sonnei. The sequence continues at coordinate 4,159,133 of NZ_CP026802.1, read as the reverse complement.
CTTCGCCGCGACCTGCCAGCTAAAATCCATTGCCATAGCCTGACGTTGCACAAACCGCCACAGTGAAGGACGGGACCACAGTACAAAAGCACGCCGAATAGCCCGTAACAGCGACCAGGCATTATTATCTTCAAAGACAAACCCACTGGCGACGCCATCTGCAAGGTTCTCAAGAGAACAGTCAGAAACCGTATCAGCAAGCCCACCGGTGCGCCGCACTAACGGCAGCGTACCGTACTTCAATCCATAAAGTTGCGTTAAGCCGCACGGTTCAAAACGGCTGGGCACCAGAATGACGTCCGCGCCGCCCATAATGCGATGCGAAAATGCTTCGTGATAGCCAATCTGAACGCCCACCTGACCGGGGTATTCCGCTGCCGCCGCAAGGAAACCTTCCTGCAGCACCGGATCGCCCGCGCCGAGTAGCGCCAGCTGCCCGCCCTGCTCCAGAAGACCCGGTAAGGCTTCCAGCACCAGGTCGAGACCTTTCTGGCTGGTCAGACGGCTCACCACTGCAAAAAGCGGCACTTTATCGTCAACCTTAAGCCCCATTGCGATTTGTAACTGGCGCTTATTTTCCGCTTTATCTTCCAACGTATCGCGGGTGTAGCGCGAGGCCAACAGTAAGTCCGTCTCTGGACTCCAGATTTTCTCGTCCACGCCGTTCAGTACGCCGGAAAGACGCCCTTCACGATGACGCTGTTGCAACAGACCTTCCATACCGTAGGCAAACTGCGGTTCGGTGATCTCGCGAGCGTAGGTTGGACTGACCGCCGTAATGTGATCGGCATAGTACAGACCGGCCTTCAGGAAAGAGATTTGTCCGTTGAATTCCAGCCCATGAATATTAAAGAATGACCATGGCAATTGGATGTCATTCATGTGATGTGCATAAAACATGCCTTGATAGGCCAGGTTGTGCACAGTAAACACCGACTTCGCAGGACGCCCGCGCGCCGCCAGATACGCAGGCGCAAGGCCTGCATGCCAGTCGTGCGCATGCACCACATCAGGACGCCAGAATGGGTCAAGCCCGCTGGCCATTTCTGCCCCAACCCACCCCAGAAGCGCAAAACGCAATACGTTGTCGGTATAGGCAAATAAGTTGGTATCGTGATACGGGCTTCCCGGACGATCATAGAGATGCGGCGCGTCAATCAGGTATATGCCAACCCCGTTGTAATGACCGAACAACAGCGTGATATGTCCGGCGAAGGTATCACGACGGGATACTACCTGCGCATCGGTCACGCCACGGCGAATATCGGGAAATGCAGGCAACAGTACGCGAGCGTCAACGCCGTCTGCGATTTGTGCTGCGGGTAATGCCCCAATAACATCAGCCAGACCGCCGGTTTTAAGCAGCGGGAACATCTCTGAACATACATGTAAAACCTGCATTATCGCTCCTGTTTATGCCCTAACTTCCGTAGCATTTCGCGCGTTACCAGCACGATGCCTTCTTCTGAACGATAGAAACGACGTGCATCTTCCTCTGCGTTTTCACCAATCACCATGCCTTCCGGAATAACACAAGCACGATCGATGACGCAGCGGCGCAGACGGCACGAGCGACCTACCCATACTTCCGGTAACAATACGGCGGAATCAATGTTGCAGAATGAATTCACGCGAACGCGCGAGAACAGAACGGACTGCACCACCACCGAACCGGAGATCACACAGCCGCCGGATACCAGTGAGTTAAGGGTCATCCCGTGGCTACCGGAGCGATCCTGCACGAATTTCGCTGGCGGTAATGATTCATTGTAGGTGCGAATTGGCCAATTGCGATCGTACATATCCAGTTCCGGCACCACAGAGGCCAGATCGAGGTTCGCTTTCCAGTAAGCTTCCAGCGTACCCACATCGCGCCAGTACGGCTCGGCATCCGGGTCGGATTGTACGCAAGAGAGCGGGAACGGGTGCGCATAGGCCAGACCGGCTTCGGTGATCTTGGGAATCAAATCTTTGCCAAAGTCGTGGCTGGAGTTCTCATCACGATCGTCTTCTTCCAGCAGTTCATACAGATAGTCGGCGTCAAAGACGTAGATACCCATACTCGCCAGAGATTTGCTCGGATCGTTCGGCATTGACGGTGGGTTAGCAGGTTTTTCAACGAATTCGATAATTTTATCGTTCTCATCAACCGCCATAACGCCAAATGCGGAGGCTTCTTCAATCGGTACTGGCATACAAGCAACGGTGCAACGTGCGCCTTTTTCGACGTGATCGATAAGCATACGCGAGTAGTCTTGCTTGTAGATATGGTCGCCCGCCAGGATCACCACGTATTCCGCTTTATAACGGCGGATAATGTCGAGGTTTTGGGTGACCGCATCTGCGGTGCCGCGATACCAGTTTTCCCCTTTCATTCTCTGCTGTGCTGGCAGCAGATCGACAAACTCGTTCATTTCTTCATTGAAGAATGACCAGCCGCGCTGAATGTGCTGCACCAGAGTGTGGGACTGGTACTGGGTGATCACGCCCATACGACGGATCCCAGAGTTGATGCAGTTAGACAGCGCAAAGTCAATAATGCGGAACTTACCGCCGAAGTGTACGGCCGGTTTTGCTCGCTTATTGGTTAAATCCTTCAGGCGGGTACCACGTCCTCCCGCCAGTATCAGGGCAACAGATTTCAATGGCAGCTGGCGCGCCAACATTAAGTGATCGTTCTTCTCTAAACTAACCATGACTAACTCCTTTTTTATCATCTCTGGAACACACACAATCCGTGTGCAGGTCCCTGCCAGACAGCCGTAATCACTGGGTTATCCTCTCCAGCGAATGGGGGAATGGCGTGCCACTCCCCAGCAGGTAAAACAATCTCTGTTACCTCAAGCGTGGCGTTAATTGCGATCAAAAAGCGATCCGAGAGCAGAATTTGCAGCTGTTTCGGCCCGTTTTGCCACTCATCCGTGCTTAAAGGTTGAGCATATCGATTTAGCCAACGGACATTGCCGTCGCCTTCTTCCCACCAGCGATTCTCCACCAAAGCGGGAATGCGCTTGCGCAGATGGATTAACGCGGCGGTAAATGCGGTTAAACCACTGCTTGCCTGCGACCAGTCCAACCAGGTTAATTGGTTATCCTGACAGTAGGCATTGTTATTGCCATGCTGGCTGTGACCGTGTTCGTCACCGGCCAGTAACATCGGCGTACCCTGGGAGAGCAACAACGTTGTTAACAGGGCGTGAATACTGTCGCGCCGCCGTTCAACCAGGTCAAGAGAACCGCCTAACCCTTCTTTACCATGATTGTTACTGTAATTGTTGTTGGTCCCGTCGCGATTTTCTTCTCCGTTTGCTTCATTGTGTTTATGGTTGAAGCAAACGCAGTCGCGAAGCGTAAAACCGTCATGCGCAGTGACGAGATTAATCGCGGCACTCGGCAGACGACCATTACGTTTAAAAACATCGCTGGAGGCAGCAAAACGCCCGGCAAACGCCCCCAGAGGCAAATCATAATGTAGCCAGAAACGACGGGCAGCATCGCGGAAATGATCGTTCCACTCGGCAAACAGCGGCGGGAAATTTCCCACCTGATAACCACCAAGGGCGATATCCCACGGTTCAGCAATTAACTTCACCTGCGAGAGCACCGGGCAGTTCTGGATAGCGGTAAACAACGGCGCATCCTGACGGAACTCTGGCGTACGGCCCATGACTGCCGCCAGATCAAAGCGGAAACCATCGACGTGACAGGTTTCTACCCAATAACGCAGGCAGGCGCAGGCATAATCCACCACCGCCGGATGACTCAAATTGAGCGTGTTGCCACAACCGGTCCAGTTGTGATAATCGCCGTCTTCTCTTATCCAATAATAGCTACGGTTGTCGATCCCACGCAGCGAGAATAACGGGCCGTCGAGGTCCAGTTCCGCACTATGGTTGAGCACGATATCAAGAATGACTTCGATACCCGCTTTATGCAGTGCTTTGATTGCATCGCGAAACTCATGCAGCGCCGTTTCTGGCGAGCAGGCATACGCCGGATGCAGCGCAAACATCGCCACCGGGTTGTAACCCCAGTAGTTACTTAGCCCCATGCGTTGCAGACGTGGTTCACTGGCAAACTGCGCCACCGGCAGCAGTTCCAGCGCGGTAATGCCCAACTGTTTCAAATAGTTGATCATCACCGGATGCCCGAGGGCTTTATAAGTGCCACGGATCTCGACCGGGATCTCCGGGTGCAGGTACGTTAATCCTTTAACATGGGCTTCATAAATGATGGTGCTGCCCCACGGCGTGCGCGGCGGGGCATCATCTTCCCAGTCATAGTGATCAACCACCACTACGCATTTCGGCGCAATGGCGGCGTTGTCGCGATAGTCAGGTTCATTATGACCGGCGTGCAGCAGCGGGTTATCTTTGAATTCCCCTTCAATTTGCCGCGCGCAAGGATCAATCAACAACTTCGCCGGGTTAAAGCGATGCCCCTCGGCGGGTTGCCAGGGGCCATGAACGCGATAACCATAACGCAAACCCGGGCGCGCATCCGGCAGATAACCGTGCCAAATGTCGCCACTGTGCCCTGGCAAGTCATAGCGATGTTCCTGGCCATTGGCGTCAAAGACACACAGCTCTACCCGCTCGGCATGAGCGGAGAAAAGTGTGAAGTTGACGCCCTGACCGTCGTAATGCGCGCCGAGGGGAGCGGGTTTGCCAATGGCGAGTCGTGTCATTCTGCCTCCCGAACCAGCCAGATAGTGGCCAGCGGTGGTAGTGTCAGGCTTAGTGAATGCTGACGACCGTGGCTGGCAATCTCATCGCTGTGTACCGTGCCGCCATTGCCTGCATTACTGCCGTGATAGTGCATGGAATCGGTATTGAGGATTTCACGCCATTTGCCTGGCTGATTAATGCCGAAGCGATAATCATGACGCGGCACCGGCGTAAAGTTACTGGCAACGATAATTTCGTTACCCTCTTTATCGCGACGCACAAAGATCAGCACCGAGCGTTCTTTGTCATCCACCACCAGCCATTCAAAGCCGTACGGGTCAAAATCCAGTTCATGCATTGCTTTATGGTGGCGGTAGGTGAGGTTCAGATCGCGCACCAGACGCTGGACACCGTGGTGCCAGTTATCGCCGCCTTCCAACAGATGCCAGTCGAGGCTGGCGTCATGGTTCCACTCACGGCCTTGGGCAAATTCGTTCCCCATGAACAGCAGTTTCTTGCCCGGGAATGCCCACATCCAGCCATAGTAGGCGCGCAGGTTAGCGAATTTCTGCCATGCGTCGCCCGGCATGCGGTCGAGAATCGATTTTTTACCGTGGACCACTTCATCATGCGACAACGGCAGGACGAAGTTTTCAGTGTAGTTGTAGAGAATCCCGAAGGTGAGTTTATCGTGATGATACTGACGATAAACCGGGTCGAGCTTCATGTAGTCCAGGGTGTCATGCATCCAGCCGAGGTTCCACTTGTACCAGAAGCCCAGACCGCCCATATCCTGCGGACGAGAAACGCCAGGGAAATCGGTAGACTCCTCAGCCATTGTCACCGCACCGGAAACCTGCTCACCAAGAATACGGTTGGTATTACGCAAGAATTCAATCGCTTCAAGATTCTCGCGCCCGCCAAATTCGTTCGGGATCCACTCCCCCTCTTTACGGCTGTAGTCGCGATAAATCATTGACGCCACCGCATCGACGCGCAGCGCATCAATACCAAAACGTTCAATCCAGTAAAGCGCGTTACCGACGAGGAAGTTACTGACTTCACGGCGACCATAGTTGTAGATCAGCGTATTCCAGTCCTGATGATAGCCTTCGCGCGGATCGCTGTGTTCATACAAGTTCGTGCCATCAAATTCGGCAAGCGCAAAGTCATCGGTCGGGAAGTGGCCTGGCACCCAGTCGAGAATCACGTTCAGACCCGCTGCGTGTGCGGCATCAATGAAATAACGGAAGTCGTCGCGAGTACCAAAACGGCGGGTTGGTGCATACAGGCCGGTTGGCTGATAACCCCAACTGCCATCGAAGGGATGCTCGTTAATGGGCAGTAGTTCGAGGTGGGTAAAGCCCATCCATTTAGCATAAGGCACCAGTTGATCGGCCAGCTCGCGGTAGCTCAACCAGAAATTGTTATCGGTGTGGCGACGCCAGGAGCCCAGGTGAACTTCATAAATAGAGATTGGCGCATCAAACTGATTCGCTTTTTTGCGCTCTTCAGTCTGTACAACCTTTTCCGGCAGCCCGCAAATAAGAGACGCGGTTTCCGGGCGCATTTGCGCTTCGAAGGCATAAGGGTCGGACTTCAGACGCAAGTTGCCATTGGCATCAATCATCTCGTATTTATAGAGCTGACCGTTATGCGCCCCAGGGATAAACAGTTCCCAAATGCCGCTCTCTTTACGCAGGCGCATCGGGTGACGGCGACCGTCCCAGTAGTTGAATTGCCCAACCACCGAGACCCGACGGGCGTTTGGAGCCCAGACAGAAAAACGCGTACCTGTGACGCCATCCATAGTATCTGCATGCGCGCCTAAGGTTTCATACGGGCGCAGGTGAGTACCTTCAGATAATAGCCAGGCATCCATTTCCTGGATTAGCGGACCAAAACGGTAAGGATCATCAATCAGGTTTTGCTGACCATGCCAGACAACAGCCAACTGATAGCGGAAAAAATTCTTACGTCGCGGAATGACGCCGCTAAAGAATCCCCGTGAGTCGAGACACTCCAGTTTTGCGAGTTTGCGCCCGGTTTTCGGTTCAATCACCCACACATCGGTAGCGTCGGGTAAAAGGGCACGGACTTCCAGTCCCGCGGTGGTTTTATGCATTCCCAGTACGGAAAAAGGATCCGCAAAATGGCCTGCAATTAGCGCGTTAATCACGTCTCTATCGATACGATCGGACATGCTTGTCTTCCTGTTTTATTGTGTCACCCCATCCAATTGGATTTTTGACTTCTGGTTGTGACATTTTTTTGACCTGAACGGCGCAGCACTCTGTGCATCCTCTCTGCGTCGTCCTCACTTCAGGTAAGGCTGTGAATACTCATGTATTCAGCCACCCTTAAAGAATAGCCAATGCTCTATTTAACTCCCGGTAAATCATGAAACATCTGCGCTTACTCCTGTATTACGCACTAACAGGGGCGGCATCGCGCCCCAGATTTAATGAATAAAGATTACGCCAGTTGACGAAGCATCCGACGCAGCGGCTCCGCGGCCCCCACAGCAGCTGGTCGCCCACGGTAAAGGCTGACAGGAACTCTGGTCCCATATTCAGCTTACGCAGGCGGCCTACCGGCGTGGTCAGCGTGCCGGTAACGGCAGCTGGGGTTAGCTCACGCATAGTGATTTCCCGATCGTTCGGAACGACTTTCGCCCACGGATTGTGCGCAGCCAGCAGTTCTTCGACGGTCGGAATAGACACATCTTTTTTCAATTTAATAGTGAATGCCTGGCTGTGGCAGCGCAATGCCCCGACACGCACACATAAACCATCTACCGGAATTACGGAAGATGTGTTGAGGATCTTGTTGGTTTCCGCCTGCCCTTTCCACTCTTCGCGGCTCTGACCGTTATCGAGCTGTTTGTCGATCCACGGAATCAGGCTACCCGCCAGCGGCACGCCAAAGTTATCCACCGGCAGCTCACCGCTACGGGTTAAGGTTGTGACTTTGCGTTCGATATCGAGAATAGCAGAGGACGGGGTCGCGAGTTCATCTGCCACATGGCCATACAGATGGCCCATCTGGGTTAATAACTCACGCATATGTCGCGCACCACCGCCGGAAGCGGCCTGGTAGGTTGCAACGGACACCCAATCAACAAGATCATTGGCGAATAAACCACCCAACGACATCAACATCAGGCTTACGGTACAGTTACCGCCAACAAAAGTCCTGATGCCATTATTTAATCCGTCGGTAATGACGTCCTGATTGACGGGGTCAAGAATGATGATGGCGTCATCTTTCATGCGCAGAGACGATGCTGCGTCAATCCAGTAACCTTGCCATCCGCTTTCACGAAGCTTTGGATAGATTTCGTTGGTATAATCGCCGCCCTGACAGGTCACAATGATATCGAGGGCCTTTAGCGCCTCCAGATCAAAGGCATCCTGAAGTGTGCCAGTGGTTCCGCCAAAAGACGGCGCAGCCTGGCCAAGCTGAGAAGTAGAAAAGAAGACAGGGCGAATGGCGTCGAAGTCGCGCTCTTCAACCATGCGTTGCATGAGAACGGAGCCGACCATACCGCGCCAGCCGATAAAACCAACATTTTTCATAAGCGTTTTTTCCTGCAAAGATGTGTGCTGTATAAATGTGCCGGTCTCCTCTTGGCACATCTTTCACCATACAAAAAGCAGCCAAAGTCGCAAGTGAAATTAATCAATGATAGCGAAGCCATCAGTAATGCGACTTATCCTGCTTTGTTAGCACGCAGAAAGTCCGCGGCAATTATCAGGGAATTTGAGTTATGAATGAAATCATTTCTGCAGCAGTTTTATTGATCCTGATTATGGATCCGCTCGGAAACCTGCCTATTTTCATGTCCGTACTGAAACATACTGAACCGAAAAGACGGCGGGCAATCATGGTGCGAGAGTTGCTTATTGCTCTCCTGGTAATGCTGGTGTTCCTGTTTGCGGGTGAGAAAATTCTGGCATTTCTCAGCCTGCGAGCAGAAACCGTCTCCATTTCTGGCGGCATCATTCTGTTTCTAATCGCCATTAAGATGATTTTCCCCAGCGCTTCAGGAAATAGCAGCGGGCTTCCGGCAGGTGAAGAGCCATTTATCGTGCCGTTGGCAATTCCGTTAGTCGCCGGGCCGACTATTCTCGCCACGCTGATGTTGTTGTCTCATCAGTACCCGAATCAGATGGGACATCTGGTGATTGCTCTGCTGCTGGCCTGGGGCGGCACCTTTGTCATCCTGCTACAGTCTTCGCTATTTTTACGTCTGCTGGGCGAGAAAGGGGTGAACGCACTTGAACGCCTGATGGGATTGATTCTGGTGATGATGGCAACCCAGATGTTCCTCGACGGCATTCGAATGTGGATGAAGGGGTAAGGTTCAAACAGGTGCTGCACACAACCAGACGCGGCACCTGTTTTATTACCTGAACTGATAATGACCTTCGCCCAATCGGATAACCCTTCCCTCTTCTTCTGCGCGGTTCAGCCACACACTAATTTGTTCGATGGTTAAACCAGTACAAGACGCCAGCCTTTCAATACTTATCGATTCCTTTGCAAGGATCGCCAGTTCCGCCACAAAGAGTTGATAAAAATCGACAGGCGTATACGCGGGCATTACTGCGTAATTTGCGTCATCTTCATGCAGCGAAAACAGTTCTGGTTGAGCGTTACGGAGTGCTCTGTCATACATCAGCCCAGGAACGTCTGGCAGTCTGATCGTCACATTCTCAGCCTGTTCAGCACTCCATGACGCCCCATTTTCTACTAATCGTGAATTGGCTGATTGCATATCCTGATTTGGTTTAACCTGCACAGGCAGCCACTGATGTTTTAATGCCTCCATCGCCCCGGTTATCGTTCCACCGGTCATTCCCGCACGTACAACCATTGCGCTTTCAGCAAGGCAATAAATATATTTATTTCGCGCCATCGCATTGCCGACGGTGAAACGTACCTCTGGGTAAAACGGCGAAATCAACACCAGGTTGCCTGCTATAAGCCCTTCACGCCATTTCACTAACGTACTCGTTTTTAACAAGCTATCAGCTAATACGCCAACGGCAGTTCCCCCGGCCTCCAGTGCCGACGCCATTGCACATTCATCAATACCTCGCGCACCACCAGAGATAACGCAAATCCCCTGTTGGGCCAGTTTCGCGGCCAGTTGTTGGGTATAGCGCAAATCGTCAGTCGGAGCATCTCGCGAGCCAACAATCGCCATACCTTCCGCTTGCAGTAATGCTTTATTCCCGCAGCCAAATAAAACGGGAGGTGCATCCGTTCGCAATCGGTTTTTCAAGCGAACGGGATAATCAGCATCTCCGCGGGTTAAGATCCATAAACCGGCGCGTTGCCACTTATCTACCGCCAACACCAGACTATGACCACGCGCCAGCAAGCCAAGAATACGCTCCTGAGAAATACGCGGATCGCTCCAGCCTGTAAGTTTCTCTTGCGGTTGCGGCACCAGAAGCTCGGCGGGACTGATACGTTGGTGCTTCAGCCATAATGCAAACTTCCCCCATTCACTATTACTAAGAGGTTTATACTCACTCGCCGCCGCGCGAGAAAAATCGCTGGTTAGCAGGAGAGTTGCTTGTGCATTGGCTGAAAGATTCATCAATTTTTTACCGAGGTAGAAGCAAGGGCAAGAGGATAAACCGTCGGGCAACCTGCCTGGCGTAACAGTGCTGTCAGAACTGTCAGCGTCCATGCAGAATCCACGATATCGTCAACCAGCAACGCCGGACCAGGCATCAAAGGAGGGGTAATAACAAACGCCCCGTCGAGATTTTGACACTGGTGGAAACGGTTGGTAATGACTCCAACTTATTGATAGTGTTTTATGTTCAGATAATGCCCGATGACTTTGTCATGCAGCTCCACCGATTTTGAGAACGACAGCGACTTCCGTCCCAGCCGTGCCAGGTGCTGCCTCAGATTCAGGTTATGCCGCTCAATTCGCTGCGTATATCGCTTGCTGATTACGTGCAGCTTTCCCTTCAGGCGGGATTCATACAGCGGCCAGCCATCCGTCATCCATATCACCACGTCAAAGGGTGACAGCAGGCTCATAAGACGCCCCAGCGTCGCCATAGTGCGTTCACCGAATACGTGCGCAACAACCGTCTTCCGGAGACTGTCATACGCGTAAAACAGCCAGCGCTGGCGCGATTTAGCCCCGACATAGCCCCACTGTTCGTCCATTTCCGCGCAGACGATGACGTCACTGCCCGGCTGTATGCGCGAGGTTACCGACTGCGGCCTGAGTTTTTTAAGTGACGTAAAATCGTGTTGAGGCCAACGCCCATAATGCGTGCAGTTGCCCGGCATCCAACGCCATTCATGGCCATATCAATGATTTTCTGGTGCGTACCGGGTTGAGAAGCGGTGTAAGTGAACTGCAGTTGCCATGTTTTACGGCAGTGAGAGCAGAGATAGCGCTGATGTCCGGCAGTGCTTTTGCCGTTACGCACCACCCCGTCAGTAGCTGAACAGGAGGGACAGCTGATAGAAACAGAAGCCACTGGAGCACCTCAAAAACACCATCATACACTAAATCAGTAAGTTGGCAGCATCACCGAAACGGTTTTGCTGCATTTTCTGCGGTGGATTGTCCACGACTTTTTCAATGGCATCAATAAAAGGTAAGCCAAGTTTCGCCGCCAGTCGCCGGGCAAAATCAGGAACCAGGTCGAGGTGCTTTAATGAAGGAACGCAGCATACCCAGGTTGGTTCAGGATGCGGATTCCAGCGTTGGCGAACCATTTCCGCACATGCCTCCACCAGCTCATCACTGAATCGCCCCGTTTTTTTCTCCTGTGCTACCTGCTTTCCCCACCCGGAATCTCCCCAACGAGAAAGGACTCGCCCCGTAGATCCTTGTAAACCCGCAGGCAAGTTCCCTTTAAATCCGTATTGCGTAAAAGCTCCAGATGCTACCTGTTTATTGAGATTTAATGGCAGGTCAGCGTGTTTAATAAATAAATTTGCCGCATGGAGTAAGCCGCTATCAATATCGGGCGACAACAACGGATGCTGAAGACAACTGCTACATTTACCACAACGTTCGGCACTTGGCTCATCGAGTGCGCGGCGCAGAAATTGCATTTTGCACTCCTTGGTCGTGATATAGCTTTCAACATCTGCCAGCTCATTTTTTCTCTGATTCATCAAATGGTTAATTCGTTCATGGTCAGGAGAGAAACTGACGATAGTTCTGCGCCATAATTTCTCGGTATACACCACAGGCGATGGATTTTCAGCTACCAATAATTTCAGTGCTTTTTCTATTTGCCCATAACGGAGATTCGTCCGTTGTTCAATGCCTCGTAGGGTAAGACCGTCATTCTCGCTAAGTACGTTGAGTATTTCATGAATTTGCGCCTCCGCAGGAAAGGCGCTTTCACGGAAGAATTTATGAATAGCGCGGTCTTCACCACCACAAAGCAATATGCCAACTGCGGAATCTATAGCACGCCCGGCACGCCCTACCTGTTGGTAGTAACCGACAATAGACCCCGGCATTTGATAATGAATGACGAAACCTAAATCAGGTTTATCAAACCCCATACCTAATGCCGTCGTCGCGACCAGCACTTTGATTTTATTTGCCAGCAGCGCCTGCTCCAGATATTCCCTGGCAGTATTAGAATCTTCCGCGCCTTCACAAGTCACGCCGCTGTAGTAAGCAAATGCACTGATACCATTTGTCCTTAACCACTCGGCGACAAGTTCGGCATCGCGAGTAGTCAGGGTATAAACAATTCCCGATTTGGAAAACTGAGGGATAACCGTTGCTAACCATGCCAGACGGGATGACTGTTCACCTAAGACTAAGGCATCAAGCGCCAAACTTTCGCGAGCCAGCGTTCCACGCTGAATCACAATGTCACCCAATTGCTGACGGATATCCTCAACGACACGATTATTCGCTGTCGCGGTTGTACCCAGAACAGGGGTATTCGCAGTTTCAAGAAAATCCTGATTCGCCAACCGTTCAGGTGAAATCAGCAGACAATCTACACCACCCCGCAGCAACTTATCGCTAATGCGCTGCCATTCTTCCCTGTTTGTAGAATTCAACGTTTCAGCCGTAATACCTAACCGTTCAGCGGCGGCAACCTGGTTACGCATCAGGGCAAGCAAAGGAGAGATGATAATTGTCGGGCCAGCGCCGCGATCGCGGAAGATTTTACTGGCGATGAAGTACACGGCACTTTTCCCCCAGCCAGTGCGTTGGACAACCAGCAGTTTTCGCCGCTGATTAACCACCGCATCTATAGCTTCCCATTGCCCTTCCCTGAAAGTAGCGCTGGTGTTACTTAACATCCGCTGTAACAGCAATTCAGCTCCGTGTTTCTCCATCATCTTCTCCCTCGTCCGTTAACGCAGTGATTAGAACGGATAATGTTCCGGTCTTTTTGCGAGAGAGATCAAAAAGATGAAGACAGGAGATAAGAGAAATGAATTACTGCGAGCAAGCTCGCAGTAATTTGTCGCAGTAATTAACTCAACAGCTGGAACGCAATCATCCCAACAATGGCACCAACAGTGCCGAGGATGGTTTCCATCATGGTCCAGGTTTTCAGCGTTTCGGCTTCGGTCGCGCCGGTAAATTTACCGAACAACCAGAAACCAGCGTCGTTAACGTGGCTGACAACAATCGAACCACCGGCGATACAAATCGACAGCGCCGCCATTTGCGCACCGGAATTGTTCAGTTGTTCAATGACCGGCATCACCAGCCCCACCGCCGTTAAACAGGCAACGGTGGCAGACCCCTGAATGATGCGCACTGCAGCTGCCAGCACGAAGCAGGTGATAGCAATCGGCAGGCCCATGCCGGTTAACGCTTCGCCCAGTGCCGGACCTACGCCAGAGTCAACCAGCACCTGTTTGAACACGCCGCCTGCACCAATCACCAGCAGAATGATCCCCGCCGGTTGCAGCGCGTGACCGCAAATCTCCATCACTTTGTCTTTTGGCATGCCCTGACGCATTGCCAGGCCATAAATCGCTACCAGACAAGCAACCAGAATCGCGGTAAACGGATGACCAATAAACTCGAACCATTCGTAAGCGGTAGAGCCTTCTGGCACAAAACGCGCGGCAATGGTTTTCAGCCCCACCAGCACCAGCGGCAACAGGATCAGCGACAGGCTGAATCCGAAAGATGGCATTTTACCTTCGCCGAGATGCGGCTCGCTGATGTCGTCAGGAATATGCAGCTCAACGTAACGGCTGATGAAGTTACCCCACAGCGGCCCGGCAATAATCATTCCCGGAATTGCCGCACACAGGCCAATCAGGATCATCCAGCCAAAATCGGCGTTCATCTGCGATGCCAGCAGCATTGGCGCTGGCCCTGGCACCAGGAACGCCGCCGCTGCCGCCACGCCTGCGAATAATGGGATTATCAGCTTCACCAGGTTCGTATCGGTGTGGCGCGCCATTGAGAAAGCAACGCTAATCAGCAGAACAATCGCCACTTCAAAGAACAGCGGTAGCGCACAGACCAGCCCCGCAAGGCCGATGGCATAATGCGCGCGGCTGTGACCGAAGGATTTGAGCATTTTGACGGCAATCTGATCGACTGCGCCGGTTTCATGTAAGATCTTGCCAAACATAGCTCCCAGGGCGACAACCACCGCCAGGAAGCCGAGGGTGCCTCCCATCCCTTTTTCCATCGTCGCTGCGATTTTATCGAGCGGCATACCGGAAAAAAGGCCAGCCCCCATGGACACCACCATCAAAGCCAGGAAAGCGTGCATACGCGCCTTCATGACTAAAAACAGCAGCAGTAAAACAGACCCTACTGCTGTTAAAACAAGCGTTAATGTAGTCACTACTTATTTGCCTTTTTTAATAACCTCAATGGTGCTTGCCACAACACCTTCCAGCGGTTGATCGATATCCACCACCAGTACATCGGTTTCGTCCGCACCCGGCTCCTGCAGCGTTTCAAACTGCGTCACCAACATTTGGGTTTTAAAGAAATGGCCTTTGCGCGCTTTCAGGCGGCTTTCAATCACGTCAAAATCGCCTTTCAGGTAGATGAAAGAGAGATTCGGATTACCTTCACGCAGCAAGTCGCGATAGTGTTTTTTCAATGCAGAACAGACGATCAGTGACACTTTATTAGTGCGCTGCATAGCAAACGCGGCGTCGTTCAGCGCCTGCAACCAGGGTTTGCGATCGTCGTCATTCAGCGGTTCGCCAGACGCCATTTTTTCGATATTGCGCCGTGGATGGAGGAAATCGCCATCAAGAAACGCGGCATGAAGTTGATGCGCCACTTCACTGGCGACCGCAGATTTGCCGCTGCCCGATACGCCCATCAAGACGTAAATGTGGTGATCATGGTTAGTCGTGCTCAAAGTGGTGCCCCCACAATACAAGAATTAAAAATGTTACGGGTAACTGTTATCGGTAACATTGTCCAGCCGGACAATATCAGAAGCAATATCCATCCGTGCCTTAAGTGTATAAGTGTGAGCTACTTCAAATTTGTAGGCTTAAATAGATCCGCCCGGTGACAAGGTGAAACCTAAATCTAACATTTTCGGTGTCACAGATTCGCCACGAATACGCGCCAGCAGGCGTTCAGCGCCAATACTGCCCATCCGCTCACGCGGCGTCAGCACGCTCGCTAACCGCGGCTCCATCACCTGGCCAATGTCATGACCGTGGAAACCGGCAATCGCCATATCGTCAGGAACCTTCAATCCCAGACGCTGACATTCAAACGCCGCGCCGACCGCCAGGTCATCGTTGGTACAGAACACGCCATCCAGCTGCGGATATTCCCGCCGCGCCTGGCGAATCAGTTCAATACCGGAAGAGTAAGAAGAAGATTGCTCAACCATCACGCTATACGGCACCAGACCTGCATCCAGCATCGCCTGTTCGTATCCCTTCTGTTTGATGATAGTACGTTCGTCGAGACGCGCGCCGAGATAGGCAATGTGGCAATGCCCGCGAGCAATAATGGCGGTGGTCATCTGGCGTGCCGCTTCAAAGTTATCAAAACCGACGGCGATATCGAGGCACGGCGACTGGCTGTCCATGAGTTCCACCACCGGGATCCCCGCCACTTCAATCATCTTTAAGGTGCGCGGCGTGTGGGTACGTTCGGTGAGGATCAGTCCGTCGATATTCCAGGAGAGCATGGATTCGAGACGTTCTTGCTCCATTTCCGGTTTATAACCGTAGTGAGCCAGCATGGTCTGATAACCGTGCGCGTCGGTGACGCTTTCGATTCCGCGTAATACTTCCGCGAAAACCTGGTTGGTGAGAGAAGGTAACAGGACGCCAATCGCCCGGCTGGTGGCGTTAGAGAGGATATCGGGCGCACGATTGGGAATATAGCCCAGTTCATCAAGAGCGGCGGCAATCTTGCCGCGTAGAGCGACGGAAACCTGCTCCGGGTTGCGTAAAAAACGGCTGACCGTCATTTTGGTCACGCCTACACGGTCAGCCACATCCTGAAGTACGGGTCTTTTCTTTTTCATCGTCCTGAAGGTACAAAAGAGATAGATTCTCTTAGTTTAACACGGACGCATCAGAACCTTCCCGGGGAAAACAGTGCTTGTTTACAATTATTAGATATACACTAAATCAATTGCATCGCATTGTGCTAACGACGCGGTAAAACCCCGGAAGCGTGCATCAGCACGCGACCGGAGCGAGCGAGGAAGCCTGCAAAAAGGCAGGCTTCAAAGATGCCGTTGAGTTTTAAACCGGCGGCAGATCGAACAGTAACACTTCGCTGTCGCTATCCGCATGGATGGAGATTGCCTGCTCATCCCAGATTGCCAGACCATCGCTGGTCGAGGCTTTCACGCCGTTAATGGTGACATTGCCTTTCACCACCTGGATCCAGACGCGGCGTTCAGCGGCAATCTGATGCACCGACTGCTCATCTTTCAGCAACGCCCAGCGGTACAGTTCCATATCCTGATGCACTTTCAATGAACCATCTCGCGCATCCGGCGAGAGCACCAGCTGTTTGCCCTGTACGGCATCGAAGCGACGCTGTTCATAACGCGGCGTAATACCGTTTTCTTCAGGCATGATCCAGATCTGATACAGATGCAGACGCTCGGTGCTGCTTGGGTTGTACTCTGAGTGACGAATACCCGTACCCGCACTCATAATCTGGAACTCACCCGCCGGAACCTGCTCTTTATTGCCCATGCTGTCCTGATGCTCAACAGTACCTTCCAGCACGTAGGTCAAAATTTCCATATCTTTATGCGGGTGAGTGCCGAAGCCCTGCCCTGCTTCAATCACGTCGTCGTTAATCACGCGCAGCGCGGAGAAGCCCATAAAGTTCGGATCGTAATAGTTGGCAAAAGAGAAAGTATGCCAGGAGTCCAGCCAGCCATGATTTGCATGACCACGTTCATTTGCTTTGCGTAAGTAGATCATTTGTATTCGCCCCATGAATGATTTCGATGGGCTTAGTGTGGACCCGATCTGCCTGGGATGATAGAGGGTGAAAATTGACCCCTCTGTTCAAAAAAATTGAACTATTCGAGGGGCCATCAAACTTACTTCGCGAGAGTCACTGTGGAGGGAGAGGCTTGCTCAAATCCGCGTTCAAGGATTTCCAGATTGGTAAGAACTTCAGATTCCTTGACGTAATTTGGCGCACCGTGGGTGATGGTTTGATACAACGCATCATAAACGCGCCCGTAATCGCCCATCTCCGGCTTCATCTCTTCTCTGACCGTCACGCCCTCGTCATTGACATACTCCAGCACACCGACCGAATCATCCGCTGCGAATCCCGGTTCGCCCGGCATAATATTAGCCTTCAGGCTGGTTTCCTGCTGGTCGATACCGTATTTAATAAACGAACCTTTCTTACCGTGAACGATAAATTTCGGATAATCGATTTTCACCAGATGGCTGGTTTTGACGATGGCTTTCAGGTCGCCATAAAACAGTTGCGCTTCAAAGGTGTCGTCAGGATTGGCTTTATTACGCAGGCTGCAGATGTCATAAGCGACGTGATCCGGGCGACCGAACAGAGAAATAATCTGGTCCATCGTATGCACACCAAGGCCATAGAACGCGCCATCCTGCGGCAACCCAGGTTTGGTTTCTGCCACCGGGCGGTAATAGTCAAAATGGCTTTCCACTTCAACAATCTCTCCCAGCTTACCGCTTTCAATCGCTTTTTTCGCCGTCAGGAAGCAGGAATCAAAGCGACGATTCTGATATGGCGTGACGGTCAGCCCTTTGCTTTTCGCCAGTGCAAACAGCTCTTTCGCCTGCGCAAGTGTCGGAGTGAACGGTTTTTTCGACCAGCACATTTTTCCCGGCTTCCAGCGCGCGCTTCGCGTACTCGAAGTGGCTGTCCGCATGGGTGCAGACAACAACCAACTTAACATCGGGATCGTTTAGCACTTCGTCGAGATCGCTGGTGAAATGGATATGAGAGTAAATGGGAGCCTGTTCTTCCGGCTTCGCATGGCGACGAAAAATATGCGCGACATGCCAGCTATCCTTGCGGTTAAGTACATACGGCAGATGGTAACGGGTGGTGCTTTTGCCGAAGCCAATAAAGGCGCAGTTGATGACCATGATTTCGTCCTTTTTAAGGTGGTTATTTACACCTTAGCGCAAAGCGGACGTGGTTCCTACTGGAGTGCGCATAACGAACACAAGCACTCCCGTGGATAAATTGAGAACGAAAGATCAAAAAAAAAGCCAGCACCCGGCTGGCTAAGTAATACTGGAAGCAATGTGAGCAATGTCGTGCTTTCAGGTTCTCCGCGAGGGTCTTCCTGATCGCGAGACAATAATAATCATTCTCATTCGCACTTGTCCAACACTTTTTGCAAAAAAAATGCATTTGACTCGCATTTGAAAGTCAATGATGTTGAAAGGGACATTTACCCCAAAGAGGACAAAGGAATGAGTGAGATAGTAATACGCCACGCAGAAACACGGGATTACGAGGCCATCAGGCAGATTCACGCCCAGCCGGAGGTGTATTGCAACACACTACAGGTGCCTCATCCTTCCGATCATATGTGGCAGGAGCGACTCGCCGATCGTCCCGGCATCAAGCAACTCGTCGCCTGTATTGATGGAGACGTCGTGGGCCATCTCACCATTGACGTGCAACAGCACCCACGCCGCAGTCATGTTGCCGATTTTGGTATCTGTGTCGACTCTCGTTGGAAGAACCGCGGCGTCGCCAGCGCCCTGATGCGAGAGATGATTGAAATGTGCGACAACTGGTTGCGGGTAGATCGCATTGAACTAACCGTGTTTGTCGATAACGCCCCGGCAATTAAGGTCTATAAAAAATACGGCTTTGAAATTGAAGGGACTGGTAAGAAGTACGCATTGCGGGTGATGCTGCCAACTTACTGATTTAGTGTATGATGGTGTTTTTGAGGTGCTCCAGTGGCTTCTGTTTCTATCAGCTGTCCCTCCTGTTCAGCTACTGACGGGGTGGTGCGTAACGGCAAAAGCACTGCCGGACATCAGCGCTATCTCTGCTCTCACTGCCGTAAAACATGGCAACTGCAGTTCACTTACACCGCTTCTCAACCCGGTACGCACCAGAAAATCATTGATATGGCCATGAATGGCGTTGGATGCCGGGCAACTGCACGCATTATGGGCGTTGGCCTCAACACGATTTTACGTCACTTAAAAAACTCAGGCCGCAGTCGGTAACCTCGCGCATACAGCCGGGCAGTGACGTCATCGTCTGCGCGGAAATGGACGAACAGTGGGGCTATGTCGGGGCTAAATCGCGCCAGCGCTGGCTGTTTTACGCGTATGACAGTCTCCGGAAGACGGTTGTTGCGCACGTATTCGGTGAACGCACTATGGCGACGCTGGGGCGTCTTATGAGCCTGCTGTCACCCTTTGACGTGGTGATATGGATGACGGATGGCTGGCCGCTGTATGAATCCCGCCTGAAGGGAAAGCTGCACGTAATCAGCAAGCGATATACGCAGCGAATTGAGCGGCATAACCTGAATCTGAGGCAGCACCTGGCACGGCTGGGACGGAAGTCGCTGTCGTTCTCAAAATCGGTGGAGCTGCATGACAAAGTCATCGGGCATTATCTGAACATAAAACACTATCAATAAGTTGGAGTCATTACCTGCAGCACGGTGGTAATAATCCGACTCCCGCCAGGACTACCGGTAACCAGCCAAGTTTTACCGTCTTTCACCACAATGGTTGGTGACATCGATGACAGCGGACGTTTATTCGGCCCGACGGCGTTGGCATCACCGCCCACCAGCCCGTAAATGTTCGGTACGCCCGGTTTGGCGGAGAAATCATCCATCTGATTATTAAGCAGAATACCGCTCTCGCCCGCGACAATGCCCATACCGAAGGTGGTGTTCAGCGTATAGGTCACCGCCACCGCGTTACCGTCTTTATCCACTACAGAGTAATGGGTAGTTTGATTACTCTCATAAGGCGCAAGCTTGCCAGGGCGAATCTCACTGGACGGCTTCGCTTTGTTGATATCAATTTGATCGGCAATGGATTTGGCATAGGCTTTATTGGTCAGTGCCTGCCACGGGACTTTGACAAAATCCGGGTCGCCAAGATATTCCGAGCGGTCGGCGTAGGCGTATTTCTCCGCTTCTGCCATGATTTGCATCGCATCGGCGCTGCCAAAGCCGTATTTCTTCATATCGAAGTTTTCCAGAATATTGAGGATTTGTACGATATGGATCCCGCCGGAGGATGGCGGTGGCATGGAGTAAACCTGATACCCGCGATAATCGCCGCTTATCGGAGTGCGTTCGACCGCTTTATAGGCCGCTAAATCTTCTTTAGTGATCAAGCCACCGTTTTTCTGCATCTCCTGGGCGATCTGTTCCGCAATCGTGCCTTTATAGAATTCGTCCGGGCCGTTTTCAGCAATCATCTCCAGGCTCTTTGCCAGGTTCGCCTGCACCAGCGTGTCGCCCTTTTTCAGCGGCTCGCCCTCTTTCCAGAAGATAGCTTTACTGTTTTCGTGATTCGGCAACACTTCGCTACCGTAGGTTTTGAGATCGTCAGCCAGCGCGTCGTTAACGATAAAACCATCGCGTGCCAGTTTAAACGCGGGCTGCACGACTTTGTTCAGCGGCATGGTGCCGTATTTATCCAGCGCCAGCGAGAAACCTGCTACCGTACCCGGTGTGCCGGAAGCCAGATGCGAAGTGAGTGATTTTTTGCTGTCCGGGTTGCCCTGATCATCGAGGAACATATCGCGGGTCGCTTTGGCGGGTGCCATTTCGCGGAAATCGATAGCCGTGGTATTGCCATTTTTCGAGCGGATTAACATAAAACCACCACCGCCCAGATTCCCTGCCTGCGGATGCGTTACCGCCAGCGCGTAGCCCACCGCCACGGCGGCATCAACGGCATTCCCGCCCTCCTTGAGGATATCCACCCCCACCTGAGTGGCAGTGGCGTCCACAGACGCTACCATTCCCTGTTTCGCGCGTACCGGGTGGAAGACATCTTCCTCCACACCATACGAGACGGGCGGCGCAGGAGGCGCGGCGGCGGCGCTAAAACAACTTCCTGAGAGCAGAGCAGCAATGGCCACCCGGCGTAAAAACGTCGGTTTTATCATCGTTATTCTCCAGAGATTAAGGGGCAACCCCAGCTAAGCCTGGTATATAACTCTGAATTAATCATCGTTTTGTCGGGAAGCGAGTAAACTTAAAGGATATCTTCAGAGGAGGATACGCGATGAAACGACTTCTGATTCTTACGGCACTCCTGCCGTTTGTCGGCTTTGCACAGCCCATTAATACTCTGAACAACCCTAACCAGCCGGGGTATCAGATACCCAGCCAGCAGCGGATGCAAACCCAGATGCAGACTCAGCAAATCCAGCAAAAAGGGATGCTGAATCAGCAACTGAAAACGCAAACTCAGTTGCAACAGCAGCATTTAGAAAACCAGATAAACAATAATTCTCAGCGGGTGTTGCAGTCACAGCCGGGGGAGCGAAATCCCGCCCGGCAGCAAATGCTGCCCAACACCAACGGCGGGATGTTAAACAGCAACCGTAATCCGGATAGTTCGTTGAATCAGCAGCATATGCTGCCGGAAAGGAGAAACGGCGACATGCTGAATCAGCCCAGCACGCCGCAGCCTGACATTCCGTTGAAAACTATTGGGCCGTAAAGTTCGGACCAATCACGTCAATCGCATCGGTACAGATGCAATCCACGCCCCAGCGCAGCAACTCTGCCGCGCGCTGGGGTTTATTGACGGTATAAACCAGAATCCGTAATCCGGCGTCTTTCAACTGCATCACTCGCGCTTTATCGAGTAACTTATGATTGAGATGAATAGAGACGCAGCCCAGCCGCGCGGTCAGTTCGCGCCAGTCGTCGCGCCACTCATCAAGCAATAAACCACGCGGCAGTTCCGGTGCCGCCTGTTGTGCAGCTTCTAAAGCATCAATCTCAAACGATGACAGCAGCGGCGGCGTCATACCGGCCCACAGTTGGCGTGCCGCCAGCGCCACCATTTTGCCCGTTAATGGTCCAGTGCCAGTGGTGGGTTTGATTTCGATATTCGCCATCATCCCGTGTTCGCGACAGCGTTCCGCCACCTGCGAAAGCAACGGCAGCGGCTCACCTTTAAACGCTTTGCTGTACCAACTGCCCGCATCCACGCGCAGTAAATCCTGCCAGTTCAGTTCACCCGCGACGCCCCAGCCGTTGCTGGTGCGTTCGAGATTGTCGTCATGGAGCAGGAAGATCTCGCCATCTTTCGATAACTTCGCGTCAAATTCGATCATCTTATGACCGTATTTTGCCCCGACGTCGATTGCCGCCAGGGTGTTTTCCGGGGCCAGCTTACCGCCGCCACGATGAGCGACGATGCGGGGATAAGGCCAGTTACTCATACTCGTTGTCCTGTTTCACCATCAAAAAGATGCAGCTGATTTTCCGCCAAATGCAGCCACAGCGTGCTGCCTGCCGTCGGGCGCTCCTGATGCGCCAGTCGCACCACCAGCTTCTGCTCGCCCCAGCGTCCGTGCGCCAGGTTATCTGCGCCGAGGATCTCCAGCGTGTCCATCACCAGCGGCACACCACCTTCTGCCTGCGAGCTTAGCGCTATATGTTCCGGGCGAATGCCGAGAGTCATTTTACGCCCGGCATACTGACGGTAGCCACCGTTTAGCGGTAGCACGATACCGCCGTCCAGTTCGAAATGCGTGCCTTCATTATTCACGCGGCCTGTCAGCAGGTTCATCGCCGGGCTGCCGATAAAACTCGCCACAAACAGGCTGGCGGGCTTTTCGTAGACTTCAACTGGTGTGCCAATCTGTTCGGCAACGCCACCGTTCATCACCATTACTCGCTGGGCGAGCGTCATCGCTTCAACCTGATCGTGAGTAACGTAGAGTGAAGTCGTTTTCAGGCGACGGTGCAACTGTTGCAGTTCAAGACGCATCTGCACGCGCAGCTTGGCATCGAGGTTAGAGAGCGGCTCATCAAACAAGAACACCGCCGGATCGCGCACAATCGCGCGGCCCATCGCCACACGCTGGCGCTGACCGCCGGATAGCTCACGCGGACGACGCTTAAGCAGACCGTCCAGTTCCAGAATGCGCGCCGCTTCTTTAACGCGCTCGGCAATTTGCTGCTTGCCCATGCCGCGAATTTTCAGCCCCCACGCCATGTTCTCCTCTACGCTCATATGCGGATAAAGCGCGTAATTCTGGAACACCATCGCAATCCCGCGATCTTTCGGCTCCATTTCGGTCACGCGCTGGTCGTTGATCCAGATATCGCCTTCTGTCACCCGCTCCAGCCCGGCAACCATGCGCAGCAGCGTCGATTTCCCGCAGCCAGACGGCCCGACCATCACGATAAATTCGCCATCCGCCACATCAAGGGTCAGCGGTTTAATGACCTGGGTTTTGCCATCCCAGCTTTTGGTTACTGCCTGTAATTTCAGTCCTGCCATCTTATTTCTCACTATCGACCAGGCCGCGCACGAAGGCACGCTGCATCACTAAAACAATCACCACCGGAGGGATAAGCGTTAACAACATCGCCGCCATTACCGAGTTCCATTCCGTGGTGCCTTCGCCTGTAGCGATCATCCCTTTGATCCCTGCCACGGTGGTGCCGAGATCAACGTCGGTAATAATCAACAACGGCCACAAATACTGATTCCAGCCGTAGATAAAGGTGATCACAAACAGCGCCGCCAGATTAGTTTTGGACAACGGAAAAACGATGTCGCAAAAGAAACGCATTGGTGACGCGCCGTCGATCCGCGCGGCTTCCACCAATTCATCCGGTAGGGTCATAAAGAACTGGCGGAACAGAAACGTGGCGGTCGCCGAGGCCATCAGCGGCAGCGTTAAACCGGCGTAGCTGTCGAGCATTTTCAGGTTGGCGATGACTTCCACCGTCGGGAAGATACGTACTTCAACCGGCAGCATCAGGGTGATAAAAATCATCCAGAAGAAGAGGTTACGTAGCGGAAAACGAAACCAGACAATGGCAAATGCCGAGAGCATCGAGACGGTAATTTTGCCGAGCGTAATGCTGAACGCCATCACAAAGCTGTTAAGCAACATCCGCCAGAACGGCGCGCTATTCGTGCCTACCCCGTTAACCCAGATGTTGTGGATATTTTCCAGCAGATGTGTGCCGGGGATGAGCGTCATCGGCGCGGCATAGACGGCCTGTTTATCCAGCGTCGCCGCGACAAACGCCACGTACAGCGGGAAGAGGATCACCGCGATCCCGAGGATCAGCATGGTATGGCTGAATATCGTCAGCCACGGACGGTTCTCAATCATTGGTAACGCACCTTGCTTTCAACATAGCGGAACTGCACCACCGTCAGCACGATGACGAGGAACATCAACACCACCGACTGCGCGGCAGACGAAGCCAGATCCAGTCCGGTAAAGCCTTCGCGGTAGATCTTATAAATCAGCGTAGTGGTGGCCTGAACCGGCCCGCCGGACGTGGCGGCGTCGATCACCGGGAAGGTGTCGAAGAAGGCGTACACCAGGTTCACCACCAGCAGGAAGAAACTCACCGGAGCGATAAGCGGCAGAGCAATCTTAAAGAAGCGGCGAATCGGCCCTGCGCCGTCAATAGCTGCGGCTTCAATCAACGAACGGGGAATGGAGTGCAGCGCGGCATAGAAGAACAGAAAGTTGTAGCTGATTTGCTTCCACACCGAGGCAAACACCACCAGAAACATTGCCTGACCGCTGTTTTGCGCGTGGTTCCAGTCGTAGCCGAACTCAGCGAGAAAATGGGTGATCAGCCCGCGACCGGGGTTAAACAGGAAGATCCACAATACGGCGGCAACGGCGGGAGCCACGGCATACGGCAGCAGCATCAAGGTTTGATAGAAACGGCTGCCGCGCACGATGTACTCCACCAGCGCCGCAAAGAACAGCGATACCAGCAAACCGCTGACGGTGACAAAGGTGCTGAATTTTATCGTCGTCCAGAAGGAGTCTAGATAGTAGCTGTCATGGAACAGCGTGACGAAGTTATCCAGACCGACAAACTGGCTGGAGAAACCAAACGGATCGACGCTTTGCCGCGAGTACCACAACGCTTCGCCCGCAGGCCAGATAAAAAAGATAACGGTGATGATGAGCTGCGGCGCGACCAGCAGATAAGGCAGCCAGCGCGAGCGGAACACCGGACGGGATGATGACATTACGGTTAATTCCTGAACTGTGCCGGATGCGCTTCGCTTATCCGGCCTACACGCGATGCCAGGTCAGATAAGCGAAACGCATCCGACATTACACTGATTAAGACTTCGTCGATTTCTCAAAGCGGCGCAGCAACTGATTTCCACGCTCAACGGCGGTATCCAGTGCCTGCTGTGGTGTCTTCTTACCGGTCCACACGCTCTCCAGCTCTTCATCCACAATCACGCGGATCTGCGGCATGTTGCCCAGACGCAGCCCTTTGGTGAACGGCAACGGCGGCTTATTCAGCATCTGACGCGTCGCGGTATCCGCCCCTGGGTTTTTCTCATAAAAGCCCTGCTCACGGGTCAGGTCATACGCTGCTTTGGTGATTGGCAGATAACCGGTTTTCTGATGCCACTCGGCAGCGTTTTCTGGCTTCGCGAGGAAGTCGAGGAACTTCGCCACGCCGGTATACGTTTCTTTATTTTTGCCCTGCATCACCCACAGGCTGGCCCCGCCGATAATGGCGTTTTGCGGTGCATCTTTCGCATCGGCGTCGTAAGGCATCATGCCTACGCCATAGTTAAATTTGGCGTACTCACGAATATTAGCGAGAGAACCGGAAGAGGCGGTGGTCATCGCGCAATCACCGTTATAGAACTTCTCGGTGGATTCATCCTTACGACCGACGTAGCTGAAGTCGCCCTTCTTGTTCATCTCTTCGAGCATGGCAATGTGTTTCACCTGCTCCGGCTTGTTGAACTCCAGCACCGCGTCCGTGCCGTCAAAGCCGTTGTTTTTGCTGGCAAACGGCAGACCGTTCCAGGCGCTAAAGTTTTCCAGTTGGATCCAGCCCTGCCAGCCGCTGGCGTAGCCGCACTTCATACCGGAGGCTTTCAGTTTTGCGGAAGAGTCCGCCAGATCCTGCCAGGTTTTCGGCGGCTGTTCCGGGTCTAACCCCGCTTTCTTGAAGGCGTCTTTGTTGTAATAGAGAACGGGAGTCGAGCTGTTGAATGGCTGGGAGAGTAAGTGGCCCGTTTTGCTGTCGGAGTAGTAACCGGAAACCGTCGGCACAAACTGCGACTCATCGAATTGAATCCCTGCCTCTTTAAACACGTCATATACCGGTTTAATGGCTTTCGATGCCATCATGGTGGCGGTGCCAACTTCATAAACCTGCAAGTAAGGTGTCAGAAAGATGACAAGGCGGTGACGGCGTGGGTGAGGGAAAATGGGAGATGGGGCACGGATAAGCGGAAAAATAGAAGGTCTGAATCAAACTCTACAGATTACTCATCGTTTCATGCCGGATGCGGCGTAAACGCCTTATCCGGCCTACAAGATCGTGCAAATTCAATATATTGCAACTCACCCAGTAGGCCTGATAAGCGCAGCGCATCAGGCAATTTTACATTTGTCACCTGTCTCAAAGGAGTCTTTTGACTCCTTATCAATCAACGTGTTATTACCCGCCTAAATACGCACTTCTCACCGCTTCATTCGCCAGTAGTGCATCACCAGTATCGGAGAGCACCACATGGCCGTTTTCCAGCACGTAGCCGCGATCCGCCAGCTTTAGCGCCTGGTTGGCGTTCTGCTCGACGAGGAAGATAGTCATCCCCTGCTCGCGCAGCTGCTCGATGGTGTCGAAAATTTGCTGGATGATAATCGGCGCAAGACCAAGCGATGGCTCATCAAGTAGCAGCAAACGCGGGTTGCTCATCAGCGCGCGACCAATCGCCAGCATTTGTTGCTCACCGCCGGACATGGTGCCTGCCCGCTGAACACGGCGCTCATGCAGACGTGGGAACAGTTCATACACCCACTTTATGCGCTCCTGGAACTGGTCGCGTTCGGCAAAAAAGCCGCCCATCGCCAGGTTCTCTTCCACCGTCATCCGCGAGAAGACGCGACGCCCTTCCGGGACAATCGCTACCGCTTCGCGCATGATTTTCGCCGTCTGCCAGTCGGTAATGTCTTTATCATCAAACACAATTCGCCCGCTGGTAGCGCGCGGATCGCCGCATAACGTGCCGAGCAAGGTGGTTTTCCCCGCCCCGTTCGCGCCAATGAGGGTGACAATCTCGCCCTGATTGATATGCAGGCTCACCTCATGCAGCGCCTGGATTTTGCCGTAGTGGGCGCTGACTTTGTCAAAGGACAACATGACTTTTTCCATCTTATGCCTCACCTAAATAGGCACGGATCACGTCCGGGTTATTACGGATTTGCTCCGGCGTACCGTTTGCCAGTGGCGTCCCCTGATTGACCACATAAATTCGGTCTGAAATCCCCATCACCAGCTTCATATCGTGTTCAATCAACAAGATAGTGGTGTTGTGATGATTGCGCAGTTCGGCAATCAGCTCATCCAGCTCTTTGGTTTCTTTTGGGTTAAGACCTGCCGCCGGTTCGTCGAGCATTAAAATCTCCGGCTGCGTCACCATGCAGCGGGCAATCTCCAGACGGCGTTGGTCACCATAGGCCAGGTTACTCGCCTGACGGTTGGCGTGTTCCAGCAAACCAATGCGCTCAAGCCAGGTGGCGGCGCGGTCGAGCGCTTCGCTCTGGGCGCGACGGAAAGAAGGCGTTTTCAACAGGCCAGAGAACAGCCCGGTTTTCAGTTGTTGATGCTGCGCCACCAGCAGGTTTTCAATTACCGTCATTTCACGGAACAGACGCACATGCTGGAAGGTGCGCACCACGCCCATGCGGGCAATTTGCTGCCCCGGTAAACCTTCCAGGTGCTGATTGCGCAGTAAAATGGTGCCGCCGGTGGGTTTGTAGAATCCGGTCAGACAGTTAAAAACCGTAGTTTTTCCGGCACCGTTAGGGCCGATTAACGAGACGATCTCCTGCGGGTACAGTTCAAGATTGACGTTGTTCACCGCCAGCAGGCCGCCGAAGCGCATCATCAGGCCGTTCACAGATAATAATGGCTGACTCATGCCTGCTCTCCTTTCGCTGCGCCGTTTTTCAGCTTCAGTTGCGGGCGCGTCATGGGCAGCAAGCCCTGCGGACGCCAGATCATCATCAGCACCATCAAACCACCGAGCATTAACATGCTGTATTCGTTGAAATCACGCATCAATTCGCGCGATACCACCAGCAAAATTGCCGCCAGAATCACCGCAAACTGCGATCCCATACCGCCGAGCACCACTATCGCCAGTACAAACGCCGATTCAGCAAAGGTGAAGGATTCCGGGCTGACAAAGCCCTGGCGCGCAGCAAACAGCGTTCCGGCAAAACCGGCAAACGCGGCACTGATGGTAAAGGCAGTCAGCTTGATACGACGCGGGCTTAAGCCCAGCGAACGGCAGGCGATCTCATCTTCACGCAACGCTTCCCACGCACGCCCCAGCGGCATCCGCAGCAGGCGGTTAATGACAAACAGGCTTAGCACCACCAGCAGCAACGCCACCAGATACAGGAAGATGACGCGATCGGAGGGATCGTATTTCAGGCCAAAGAAATTACTGAACGTGTCCCAACCGCCTTCACGGGCGGTACGGCTGAACTCAAGGCCGAAGAAAGTCGGTTTCGGGATCTGACTGATACCGTTCGGGCCGCCGGTAATTTCGGTGTTATTGAGCAGCAATATGCGCACAATTTCGCCGAAACCGAGGGTAACGATCGCCAGATAATCACCGCGCAGACGCAACACCGGAAAACCAAGCAGGAAGCCCGCCGCCGCTGCCATCAGTCCGGCAATCGGCAAACAGGTCCAGAACCCCAGACCGTAATAGTGATTGAGCAGCGCAAAAGTGTAAGCGCCGATGGCGTAAAAACCGCCGTACCCCAGCACCAGCAGACCAGAAAGACCAACAACCACATTCAGCCCGAGACCGAGGATAATGTAGATCATGGTCAGAGTGGCGATATCCACCGTCCCACGTGACACCATAAACGGCCACGACACCGCAAGCACCAGCAGCGCCACGAGGAACAGTTTCTGCTTCACCGTGGAGCCATCAATCGCGGGCAGAATAAACTTCGGCCCGGAAACGCTTTTTAGCCCTTTCTGGAAAGCAGGTCGCAAAAGCTGGAAGAAAAAGACCACCGCCGTGCCGATAAACACCCACTGCCAACGGACATCCGAAGCGCTGTCGACCACCAGTTTGGTGCCATCCAGCTCCAGTTGCACGCCCATAAAGACGCCAGCGAGGACAAAGAACATCGCGGCAGAGAGCAGTGCCATTGCAATATGCATCGGTTTCATACTTTCTCTACCTCCGGGCGACCCAGAATACCGGTCGGCATCACCAGCAGCACCAGAATCAGCAGGGCGAATGAGACCACATCTTTATATTCCGTACTCAGATAGGCAGAAGAGAGCGCCTCCGCAATCCCCAGGATCAGCCCGCCAATCATCGCCCCTGGAATGCTGCCAATCCCACCGAGCACCGCAGCGGTAAAGGCTTTCATCCCGGCCATAAAGCCGATATAGGGGTTAATGACGCCGTAGAACTGACCGAGCAGTACGCCAGCCACTGCCGCCATCGCCGCGCCAATAACAAAGGTCAAAGCAATCACCCGGTCGGTGTTGATGCCAAGCAGGCTCGCCATTTTCAGATCTTCCGCGCAGGCACGGCAGGCGCGCCCCATACGGGAATAACGAATGAAAATCGTCAGCGCCAGCATGGCGAGGAAAGTAACAATCCAGATCACTGCCTGCATGGTGGTAATAGAGGCAGAGAAGTTTTCGCTATGCCCCACCACCCACTGACCGTTAAACAGACTGGGCAGCGCCACGTCACGCGAACCTTCGGTCAGGCTAACGTAGTTTTGCAGGAAGATGGACATGCCGATTGCCGAGATGAGCGCAATCAGGCGCTTAGAGTTACGCACCGGGCGATAGGCTACCCGTTCGATACTCCAGCCGTAGGCGCTGGCAATGACGATTGCGCCGACGAATCCCGCCGCCACCAGCAGCCAGCCGGTATCAATGCCCATCATCATCAGTGCGGCGATGATCATAAAGGAGACATAGCTACCAATCATGTAAACCTCGCCGTGGGCGAAGTTGATCATGCCGATAATGCCGTAAACCATGGTGTAGCCGATGGCTATCAGCGCGTAGGTACTGCCCAGCGTGACGCCGTTAAACATCTGCTGCAAGAAATATAAAAACTGCTCAGACATAAGGTAACCTTTCTAAACCCGCCCGCATTTCACGGGCGGTGGGATGATCACTTGGCTGCCGTGGATGAACCATCGGCGTGCCACTGGAAGACACCAAAATCAAATCCCTTAAGATCGCCTTTTTCATCCCAGTTCAGCGGCCCAATCACGGTGTTTGCACCGTTAGCTTTTAAATCTTTCACCAGCGCCAGCGGCTCATCGCTGCCAGTACGCTCAAGGGCAGTCGCCAGAGATTGCACCGCCGCGTAGGTGATCCAGACATAAGGCCCGGACGGATCTTTCTTGTCTGCTTTCAGCGCATCAACGATGCCCTGGTTTGCCGGATCCTGGTCATAGCGTTTTGGCATAGTGACCAACATGCCTTCGGCAGCATCGCCAGCAATATTCGACAATGATGCGTTACCCACACCTTCCGGCCCCATAAACTGAGTTTTCAGGCCAACGGAACGGGCCTGGCGCAGCATCTGCCCCATTTCCGGGTAGTAACCGCCGTAGTAAACGAAGTCGATGTTTTCTTTTTTCAGGCGGGCGATCAGCGCGGAGAAATCTTTCTCCCCGGCGGTAATACCGTCGAAGAAGACGACGTTGGCGTTAGCCGCTTTCAGCCCGTCCTGCACCGAACGCGCCAGCCCTTCGCCATACTGTTGTTTGTCGTGAATGATGGCGATGCGCTGGGGCTTCACCGTCTCAAGAATGTATTTTGCCGCCGTTGGCCCCTGGGAAGAGTCCAGCCCGGCAGTACGCATAATGTGTTGATAACCGCGTTGGGTCAGCTCCGGGTTGGTCGCTCCCGGCGAGATCATCAGAATACCTTCGTCTTCGTAGATATCTGATGCAGGTTGGGTAGAAGAAGAACACAGATGACCAATAACGTATTTAATGCCGTCATTAACGATTTTGTTGGCGACCGCAACGGCTTGTTTCGGGTCGCAGGCGTCGTCATATTCCACGCCAACCAGCTTGTCGCCCTTAATTCCCCCTTTGGCATTAATGTCTTTAATCGCCTGACGCGCGCCGTTAAATTCCATATCGCCCCACTGGGCAATCGGGCCGGACATCGCGCCGACAACGGCGACTTTAATATCGTCAGCCATAGCGGTGTGTGAAATTGCCAGTGCAATCATCCCTGCGATGATAGTTTTCGCATTCCGTTTCATAGTCAAAAATCCCCATTCGTGATGTTGTGTTGCTTTGTTTTTATGTGTTAACAAATCAGACTGTTCTTTTTTTATACTGCACTGTTTTTGCCTGTCTGATTAAGGGTTTAGCGCAGTATTTTGTGATAACAGTGATTAAAATCCCTATTTTTCAGTCGATTAAGAACAGATAATATTCTGAATTTATTGATAGATAAACAGAAAAAAGTGCCTTTGTCAGCATAAAATAACGGCACAAAGGGCGGAATAATTCACTACCATTCAGGGGATTATGCTGGGTATTTTTCATTCTCTAATGTTTTAACTTTGTAATTATTGCTGTTAAAAAATTAATCACCTGCCAAAAGAAATAAAAAAGAGAAAGCCTCCGATTAAATTATTTCGCTACACTGGTTCCACTTTTGTGATTTACACGGGTTACCCATGAAGCTGACCATCATTCGATTAGAAAACTTTAGCGACCAGGACCGGATTGACCTGCAAAAGATCTGGCCGGAGTATTCCCCTTCCTCTTTACAGGTTGACGATAACCACCGTATCTACGCCGCGCGTTTTAACGAGCGCCTGCTCGCTGCCGTACGGGTAACCTTAAGCGGCACCGAGGGAGCACTGGATTCCCTGCGTGTGCGGGAAGTCACCCGACGTCGCGGTGTGGGGCAATATCTGCTGGAAGAGGTTTTGCGTAACAATCCTGGCGTTTCATGCTGGTGGATAGCGGATGCAGGCGTGGAAGATCGCGGTGTGATGACAGCGTTTATGCAGGCACTGGGATTTACGGCGCAACAGGGCGGCTGGGAGAAGCGTTAATCGTCAAGTTGATTTCAAAAGTGATGACCAACGAGAAATTGCCTGATGCGCTACGCTTATCAGGCCTACAATGTGTGTTGCAATTTACTGATTTCTTTGGATCTTATAGGCCGGATAAGGCGTTTACGCCGCATCCGGCATGAAGCAACGTACTCGATATTAGCAATTTGGCGGCAACCCAAAGTTGCCGATTAATGATTACTTCGCATCTGTCGCCGTGCCGTTGGCGTGCCAGTCAAATACGCCGAACTCAAAGCCTTTCAGATCGCCTTTCTCATCCCACGTCAGCGGTCCCATTACGGTATCCACGGAGTTCGCTTTCAGGTATTTGGCGATTTCAGCCGGATCGTCAGACTGATTCAGGCCCGCCTGCAAAGATTGCAGCGCGGCGTAGGTGGTCCAAACGAATGCGCCGCTTGGGTCCTGTTTTTTCGCTTTGATCGCGTCAACAATGGGTTTGTTTGCCGGAACCTGATCGTAGTTCTTCGGCTTGGTCACCAGCAGCCCTTCCGCTGATTCGCCCGCAATGTTAGACAGCGAAACGTTAGCCACACCTTCCGGCCCCATAAACTGAGTTTTCAGCCCTGCCGCGCGTGCCTGACGCAGGATTTGCCCCATTTCCGGGTGGTAACCGCCGTAGTAAACGAAGTCGATATTCTCTTTCTTCAGACGCGCCACCAGCGTAGAGAAATCTTTTTCCCCGGCGGTGATACCATCAAAGAACACCACGTTAGCATTGCCTTTCTTCAGGCCGTCCTGCACCGCTCGTGCCAGACCTTCGCCGTATTGCTGTTTGTCGTGAACGATAGCAATACGCTGCGGTTTCACTTTCTCAAGAATATATTTCGCCGCCGTCGGCCCCTGGTCGGAGTCCAGGCCGGTGGTGCGCAGGATCAGCTGATAGCCACGGGCGGTCAGCTCCGGCGCGGTTGCCGCTGGGGTGATCATTAAAATGCCTTCGTCTTCGTAGATGTCAGACGCAGGCTGCGTTGATGAAGAACAGAGGTGACCAATCACATATTTAATGCCGTCGTTAACGACTTTGTTCGCCACCGCAACCGCCTGTTTCGGGTCACAGGCATCGTCATATTTTACGATTTGCAGTTTGTTGCCTTTAATGCCGCCTTTAGCGTTGATATCCGCAACCGCCTGCTCTGCGCCGGTAAACTCTTGGTCACCGTACTGCGCAACCGGACCGGACATTGCGCCCACGACCGCGACTTTAATATCTTCTGCCAGAGCCATATTGCTGAATGCCAGCGCGATACATCCTGCCAGTAACGCTTTACCCTTTATGTTCATCCTGAGAATCCCCATTCTTCTGGTTATTACGTGTGTTGTGATGTTGTTGTTCAGCACTTTATTTCGTTTTATGCATGGCTACCCGTGCTTTAGCAGCATACTCTGCTAAAACATACCCGATTTTTATGATATTGGAATAGCTATTTTGACAGTTTATTAACAATCTGCGTGGGGATTGGCGTTTTGCCGGAGGGGAAATTGATTATTGTAGAGGCCCAAAAAACAAAAACCCCGGACTCGCATCCAGGGTTCTCTGCTTAATAGCGGAAATTACGCTTCTATAGCAGCGCGCAGTTTTTTCATCGCGTTCTTTTCCAGCTGGCGTACACGTTCAGCGGAAACACCGTAACGGTCAGCCAGTTCCTGCAACGTGGACTTGTTGTCTTCGTCCAGCCAGCGCGCGCGGATGATGTCCTGGCTGCGTTCGTCCAGACCTTGCATCGCGTCGGTCAGACGGTTTGCCGCCTGCTCTTCCCAGTTATCATCTTCGATGCCGTCGGCAAAGTTAGATGATTTATCCTGCAGATAGAGCACCGGTGCCATCGGCTGGCTGTCGGAATCGTCGTCGGAAGACAGGTCAAAGGTCATGTCCTGTGCCGCCATACGTGATTCCATCTCACGAACGTCCTTGCTGGTTACGCCCAGTTCACGGGCCACCATTTCGACTTCATCCTGGTTAAACCAGCCCAGACGCTGCTTGGTTTTACGCAGGTTGAAGAACAGTTTGCGCTGCGCTTTGGTGGTCGCAACTTTGACGATACGCCAGTTACGCAGAACGTATTCGTGGATCTCTGCTTTGATCCAGTGAACGGCGAAGGAGACCAGGCGCACACCCACTTCCGGGTTGAAACGGCGCACTGCTTTCATCAGGCCGATGTTACCTTCCTGAATCAAATCCGCCTGTGGCAGGCCATAGCCCGCATAATTACGAGCAATATGAACAACAAACCGCAGGTGAGACAGGATCAGCGTTTTAGCTGCTTCCAGATCGCCATGGTAATGCAGCTTTTCAGCCAGCGCCCGCTCCTCGTCAGCCGACAACATCGGCCACGCGTTAGCTGCCCGGATGTAGGAATCCAGGTTGCCAACTGGGGCTAAAGCTAAACTTTGCATTTTGTCAGTCATTCAAATCCTCTCAATCGATATCTTCTGGCGCTTCAGTGGTAGCAACAACTGTGCCAGAGCTTAAGAGCAACGAGGTTATCATCCACTGTTTTATCAGACAGTGATTTTATCCACAAGTTCAATGCAAGCTTGTGAATAAATTACGCACAAAATGTGACATAGAGATGAAATACCGGGAAGAGACAACGGGATCTCTTTCCCTGCTACGGAACCCATTGCAGGGAAAGAGTATAACACGCTTTTATTATTCAGGCGTAAAGTGGCGTAAATGTTGTACCGTGGCAAGCCACGCTGCCACCCAGCCAATCATCGAGCATACCAGCAGCAATAGCAGGCATTCATCGAACGATAAACCATTGATATCAAACTTCGTTCCGAAAACCTGTGCCACTTCCGCAACCGCCGATGACAATCGCAGCACCAGAATTTCTGACAAAATTAATGACAACAATGCGCCAGAAAATCCCAGCAGTGCGCCACCATACAGGAACGGGCGAAGGATGAAACCATCCGTCGCACCAATCAGTTTCTGCACGTTGATGGAGTCACGGCGAGCAAAGATGCTCAGACGTACGCTGTTGCCGATGACGAGGAACACTGCCGCCACCATCAACACGCCGATCATCGCCGAAACGCGCCCGACCAGCCCGGTCAACGCCGCCAGACGGGCAAACCAGCTGTCATCCATCCGCACTTCGTCAATGCCGTTAATCTGCGTGATACGATCACGCAGCGTATTGAGTGATTCCGTCCCCTGAAAATCGAGTTTCGGGATCACCACCGCCACTGCCGGAAGCGGGTTTTCTTCCAGCATATCCAGCGCACCACCAAAACCAGACCAGTTACGGAACTCGCCCAGTGCGTCTTCACGAGAAAGATAGTTCACTTTCTCCACGCCTTGCTCGGCCTGCAACTGTGCCACCACGCCCGCAGCGGCGTCATCGTCCAGCGTTTTTTGCAAGTAAACAGTGATTTGCGGTGACGGATAATACTGCGTCGCCGCCTGATTAACGTTTTTGTACACCATATAACAGACGCTGGGCAGCGTCAGGGAGATGGCGATAACCATCACCGTTAAAAACGTGGCGAACGGTTTGCTTTTCAGATCCTGCAATGCGCCGTGGAAGGCATAGCGCACCTGTTCGTTGAAAACGTTGGTTTTGCGATTTACCGGTTTTGGCGAGGATTTCGCGCGTTTCGGTGCGTTACGACCGCCGTCGCCTGAGCCGCCGACCGATTTACGGAAGCGATCCAGACGCCCACCAAACTGCCGAATATGATTGATTGCATCGCGCTTATTCATGGCCCACGCCTCCATGCAAGTGACCATCGCTCAGGGTGAGCATGCGATGGGAACGCCGTGAAATCAGGTTGATGTCGTGCGTTGCCATCAATACGGTTACCCCAACGCGGTTAAACTCTTCAAACAGACGTAGAATCCCTTCCGACAACGCGTCGTCCAGGTTACCGGTCGGTTCGTCCGCCAGCAGTACCGCGGGCTTATTCACCACCGCGCGGGCAATGCCAACACGCTGTTGTTCACCGCCGGAAAGCTGAATAGGGAAGTTCTTCGCTTTGTCCAGTAGCCCGACTTTATCCAGTGCCGCCGACACCCGGCGACGAATATCGTCACCGCTGGCACCAGCGATAATCAGCGGGATCGCCACGTTATCGTAGACAGTACGGTCCATCAGTAGATGGTGATCCTGGAAAATCATGCCAATCTGGCGGCGCAGAAACGGAACTTCACGGTTTTTCAGACGCGTGATGTCATGGCCGCTAAACCAGATTTTCCCGGCGCTGGGCCGCTCAATCCCACAGATCAGCTTCAGGAGGGTACTTTTCCCTGCGCCGGAATGACCGGTCAGAAACGCCATCTCACCCGGCTGCATATGGAACGTAACGCCCTGCAGCGCCTGTCTCCCACCGAGATAAGCCTTGCTGACATGTTCAAAGCGAATCATTGTTAATCCTCTCGGGCAAAAAGTGCCTCTATAAAGTCGTCCGCCTTAAACGGACGCAAATCCTCAATACGTTCGCCGACACCAATGTAGCGGATAGGGATACCAAACTGGTCAGCCACCGAGAAAATTACCCCGCCTTTCGCCGTGCCGTCCAGTTTCGTTAGCGTGATGCCGGTTAAGCCAACAGCTTCGTGGAACAGTTTGGCCTGGCTTACCGCGTTCTGCCCGGTGCTGGCATCAATAGTCAGCATAACTTCATGCGGCGCTTCAACGTCGAGTTTCTTCATCACGCGGACGATTTTCTTCAACTCTTCCATCAGGTGCGATTTGTTCTGCAGGCGTCCGGCGGTATCGGCAATCAGGACGTCGATATTACGCGCTTTAGCTGCCTGAATGGCGTCGAAGATAACAGAGGCGGAATCCGCCCCGGTATGCTGGGCAATCACCGGAATATTGTTGCGCTGACCCCAGACCTGAAGCTGTTCAACCGCTGCTGCACGGAAAGTATCGCCCGCCGCCAGCATCACCGATTTACCCTGCTGCTCAAACTGACGTGCCAGCTTACCAATCGTCGTGGTTTTACCCACACCGTTGACGCCCACCATCAGGATCACGAACGGCGTTTTACCTTCAACATTCAGCGGCTCATCGACTTTCGCCAGAATCTCACCCATCTCTTCTTTCAGCAGGCCATAGAGCGCCTCGGCATCACGAAGCTGCTTGCGGGATGCGCCTTCCGTCAGATTGGTGATAATTTTACGTGTGGTTTCCACGCCCACATCGGCGATCAAAAGCTGCTCTTCCAGCTCCTCAAACAGATCATCGTCGATTTTTTTACCGCGGAACAGGCTGATAAATCCGGAACCGAGATTTTCTTTGGTTTTTAACAGGCTGCGTTTCAGGCGCGCGAAGAAACCTTCTTTGGTTGGTTTTTCCTGCTCCTGAGCGATTTCTTCCACCGGCTGCTCTTCTTCTGCCGGAGGAACCACCATCACCGCCTCTTCTGCTGCTTCGGCTGCCAGCGCCTGTGCTTCCAGCTCTTCGTCGGTGATTTCTTCTTTAGCCGCTTCTTCTTCCGCCGCTTTGACAATCTCTACGGTTTCCGCTTCAGCCTGCCACTCTTCTGGCGAAACCTCTTCGGCGTTGACGTCTTCCGGCAACGGCAGCTCTTCACGTTCGATAGCCACTGGCTCCGGCGTTTCTTCTACGACCGGTTCCGGCTGTGCAACAACTTCCGCTTCAGGCTGCGCTTTTTCACTTTCAACAACCTGTTCAGTGACTTCCACAACGTCGGCAGCAAAAGTTTCCGCCTCGGCTTCAGTATGCGCCTGCGGCTGCTCTTCAACGGCTTGTTCCGAAGCCTTCACAGGCTCTTGCGCCTGAACGATTTCTTCTACAACCGGTTGTTCATTCTGAACTTCTGTCTCTTTTTCCGGGGTCTGCTCTTTTTGACCAAAGCCCAGCCAGGAAAAAAAGCCACGTTTTTTTTCTTTCGCCATTTGCGACTACACTCCTCGCTGTTGCTTCATGGCACAGCGTTAACGCTATGTACATAGCAGCTAAAAAAATGATGAAATAGTCTATCACTTAACTTAATTCACATCACCGCCTGCAAGTATGTGTTATCTGGCGGATTGAGCAATTTATCATGAAAAAACCGAATCATTCCGGCAGCGGCCAAATCCGCATTATTGGCGGGCAGTGGCGAGGCCGTAAACTCCCGGTTCCTGATAGCCCAGGTCTGCGCCCCACCACCGACCGCGTACGCGAAACGTTGTTTAACTGGCTGGCTCCGGTCATTGTTGACGCCCAATGTCTGGATTGCTTCGCCGGGAGCGGCGCGCTGGGGCTGGAAGCGTTATCGCGCTACGCTGCGGGGGCCACGTTAATTGAGATGGATCGTGCAGTTTCTCAGCAGTTAATTAAGAATCTGGCGACACTAAAAGCAGGCAATGCACGCGTGGTGAACAGCAACGCGATGTCATTCCTGGCGCAAAAAGGCACACCGCATAATATCGTGTTTGTCGATCCACCGTTCCGCCGTGGCTTGTTAGAAGAGACGATAAATTTACTGGAAGATAACGGCTGGCTGGCTGACGAAGCCCTGATTTATGTCGAAAGCGAAGTCGAAAACGGTCTGCCCACCGTTCCGGCAAACTGGTCGTTACATCGGGAAAAAGTGGCGGGTCAGGTGGCTTATCGGCTGTATCAACGCGAAGCACAAGGAGAAAGTGATGCTGATTAATATTGGTCGTTTGTTAATGCTCTGCGTTTGGGGATTTTTAATCCTCAATCTGGTGCATCCCTTCCCGCGCCCGCTAAATATTTTCGTTAACGTGGCGCTGATTTTTACCGTGCTGATGCATGGTATGCAGCTGGCGCTATTGAAATCCACTTTACCGAAAGATGGCCCGCAGATGACCACCGCCGAAAAGGTACGGATTTTCCTTTTCGGCGTGTTTGAACTGCTGGTCTGGCAGAAGAAATTTAAAGTTAAAAAATAACCTTATTGTTCGCCAACAAAGCTAACAAAGCGCGTTCCTTTATAGCTCAGCGTACCTTTATCGCCCACTGTCAGGGCGTGGTACTGCTGGGCGTCGAGGCGAAACGTCTGCTCCATTCCTCCGCTTTGCGGTTTGAAGCTTGCCTCGTAGCGCATACTGGTGCCTGCCGGAGTCACTTCCTGCTGGCGCGAACGGCGATCGTTAATCGGTTTTTCCCGCTTGTTGCTCACCACCACCAGCTTTTGCTGGAGCGGAGCCATATCATTATCAGCTTTTTCCCGTCGCTGTTGCATAAAACGAAACGATGCGGCGACGACAATTAAGCCAATGATAACAATAAAGAAAAGAGGTGGTTTGCTCATCTTTATCCCTCATCGGAAAATGCGGAAATAAGCATACCCTGCCAGTTATGGTGTTGTCATCCGTCCACCCTCGCCACTAAACTGGAAGCAAGACCGTAGGCATTCCGCTTACGAAAAAATAACGAATTCAAGGAACTAAGATGCTTTGGTCGTTTATCGCTGTCTGTCTTTCCGCATGGCTATCTGTGGATGCATCGTATCGTGGGCCAACCTGGCAACGCTGGGT
The DNA here is from genome assembly GCF_002950395.1 of Shigella sonnei. Classification (NCBI taxonomy): domain Bacteria; kingdom Pseudomonadati; phylum Pseudomonadota; class Gammaproteobacteria; order Enterobacterales; family Enterobacteriaceae; genus Shigella; species Shigella sonnei. Next base: position 4,119,200 of record NZ_CP026802.1, on the reverse strand, counting down.
GTTTAAACCGTTAACCCTTCTTCTCCTGCTGTTACTGGCCTGGCAAGCGCCGATGTTCGACGCCATTAGCTATCTGGTGCTGGCAGGGCTGTGCGCCTCACTGCTGGGCGATGCGCTAACCCTGTTGCCACGTCAACGTCTGATGTACGCCATCGGCGCGTTTTTCCTCTCGCACCTGCTGTACACCATCTATTTCGCCAGTCAGATGACGCTCTCTTTCTTCTGGCCTCTGCCACTGGTGTTGCTGGTTCTGGGTGCGCTGTTACTGGCGATTATCTGGACGCGGCTGGAAGAGTATCGTTGGCCTATCTGCACGTTTATCGGCATGACGCTGGTGATGGTGTGGCTGGCAGGTGAACTGTGGTTCTTCCGTCCGACCGCTCCGGCGCTCTCTGCGTTTGTTGGCGCTTCGTTGCTGTTTATCAGTAACTTTGTCTGGCTGGGGAGCCACTATCGCCGACGCTTCCGTGCGGATAACGCGATTGCTGCGGCCTGCTACTTTGCCGGTCACTTCCTCATCATCCGCTCACTGTATCTCTGATAAAACTTGACTCTGGAGTCGACTCCAGAGTGTATCCTTCGGTTAATGAGAAAAAACTTAACCGGAGTATGCCATGTCGACACCTGACAATCACGGCAAGAAAGCCCCTCAATTTGCTGCGTTCAAACCGCTAACCACGGTACAGAACGCCAACGACTGTTGCTGCGACGGCGCATGCTCCAGCTCGCCAACGCTCTCTGAAAACGTCTCCGGCACCCGCTATAGCTGGAAAGTCAGTGGCATGGACTGCGCCGCCTGTGCGCGCAAGGTAGAAAATGCCGTGCGCCAGCTTGCAGGTGTGAATCAGGTGCAGGTGTTGTTCGCCACCGAAAAACTGGTGGTTGATGCCGACAATGACATTCGTGCACAAGTTGAATCTGCGGTGCAAAAAGCGGGCTATTCCCTGCGCGATGAGCAGGCCGCCGACGAGCCACAAGCATCGCGCCTGAAAGAGAATCTGCCGCTGATTACACTAATCGTGATGATGGCAATCAGCTGGGGTCTGGAGCAGTTCAATCATCCGTTCGGGCAACTGGCGTTTATCGCGACCACGCTGGTTGGGCTGTACCCGATTGCTCGTCAGGCATTACGGCTGATCAAATCCGGCAGCTACTTCGCCATTGAAACCTTAATGAGCGTAGCCGCTATTGGTGCACTGTTTATTGGCGCAACGGCTGAAGCTGCGATGGTGTTGCTGCTGTTTTTGATTGGTGAACGACTGGAAGGCTGGGCCGCCAGCCGCGCGCGTCAGGGCGTTAGCGCGTTAATGGCGCTGAAACCAGAAACCGCCACGCGCCTGCGTAACGGTGAGCGGGAAGAGGTGGCGATTAACAGCCTGCGGCCTGGCGATGTGATTGAAGTCGCCGCAGGTGGGCGTTTGCCTGCCGACGGTAAACTGCTCTCACCGTTTGCCAGTTTTGATGAAAGCGCCCTGACCGGAGAATCCATTCCGGTGGAGCGCGCGACGGGCGATAAAGTTCCTGCAGGAGCCACCAGCGTAGACCGTCTGGTAACGCTGGAAGTGCTGTCAGAACCGGGTGCCAGCGCCATTGACCGGATTCTGAAACTGATCGAAGAAGCCGAAGAGCGTCGCGCCCCCATTGAGCGGTTTATCGACCGTTTCAGCCGTATCTATACGCCCGCGATTATGGCCGTCGCTCTGCTGGTGACGCTGGTGCCACCGCTGCTGTTTGCCGCCAGCTGGCAGGAGTGGATTTATAAAGGGCTGACGCTGCTGCTGATTGGCTGCCCGTGTGCGTTAGTTATCTCAACGCCTGCGGCGATTACCTCCGGGCTGGCGGCGGCAGCGCGTCGTGGGGCGTTGATTAAAGGCGGAGCGGCGCTGGAACAACTAGGTCGTGTTACTCAGGTGGCGTTTGATAAAACCGGTACGCTGACCGTCGGTAAACCGCGCGTTACCGCGATTCATCCGGCAACGGGTATTAGTGAATCTGAACTGCTGACACTGGCGGCGGCGGTCGAGCAAGGCGCGACGCATCCACTGGCGCAAGCCATCGTACGCGAAGCACAGGTTGCTGAACTCGCCATTCCCACCGCCGAATCACAGCGGGCGCTGGTCGGGTCTGGCATTGAAGCGCAGGTTAACGGTGAGCGCGTATTGATTTGCGCTGCCGGGAAACATCCCGCTGATGCATTTGCTGGTTTGATTAATGAACTGGAAAGCGCCGGGCAAACGGTTGTGCTGGTAGTACGTAATGATGACGTGCTGGGTATCATTGCATTGCAGGATACCCTGCGCGCCGATGCTGCAACTGCCATCAGTGAACTGAACGCGCTGGGGGTCAAAGGAGTGATCCTCACCGGCGATAATCCACGTGCAGCGGCGGCAATCGCCGGGGAGCTGGGGCTGGAGTTTAAAGCGGGCCTATTGCCGGAAGATAAAGTCAAAGCGGTGACCAAGCTGAATCAACATGCGCCCCTGGCGATGGTCGGTGATGGTATTAACGACGCGCCAGCGATGAAAGCTGCCGCCATTGGGATTGCAATGGGCAGTGGCACAGACGTGGCGCTGGAAACCGCTGATGCAGCATTAACCCATAACCACCTGCGCGGCCTGGTGCAAATGATTGAACTGGCACGCGCCACTCACGCCAATATCCGCCAGAACATCACCATTGCGCTGGGGCTGAAAGGGATCTTCCTCGTCACCACGCTGTTAGGGATGACCGGCCTGTGGCTGGCGGTGCTGGCAGATACGGGTGCGACGGTGCTGGTGACAGCGAATGCGTTAAGATTGTTGCGCAGGAGATAAGGCAAACCGATCGCAACATTGAGCGCGATCGGTCCCCTCGCCCCTCTGGGGAGAGGGTTAGGGTGAGGGGAAAAGGCGGCATCGAAGCCAATCTTTCCCCATCAACCGCCTTTACGAATCAAATAACGATAAGGCAGTCCATCCGTCTCTTTCGCAACCAGTTCGTGTTCCATAAAGGTACAAAACCCAGGAATATCGCGGGTAGTGGCCGGATCGTCGGCGATAATCAGCAACGTTTCGCCAGGCTGCATATTGCGCACAGTTTTGCGCACCATCATTACGGGTTCCGGGCAGCGCAGGCCAAGTGCGTCGAGTGTGTGGTCAGGGCTGGAAAAGAGATCGGTCATTTTCTTCTCATCACATAAAAAAACGGCGCTAGTTTACGCCCTGTGAGTCCGTAAGCAAACCAGGTTAACGATTGCGTGAAAATTAACCATTGCATTGTCAACGTAAAGCAGTATCATGCGGCGGCTCGAAAAAAGGGTAAGCACGTTATTATGTTAAGGTAACAGACGTGTCGTACGTATTGGGTTCCCTCACCCCAATGGTTAATCAAAAAGGTACAATATGAACGTTTTCTCGCAAACTCAACGCTATAAGGCGTTGTTCTGGTTATCGTTATTTCATCTGCTGGTGATCACCTCCAGTAACTATCTGGTTCAGCTTCCCGTCTCCATTTTGGGTTTCCATACCACCTGGGGCGCGTTTAGCTTCCCGTTTATTTTCCTTGCTACCGACCTGACCGTGCGTATTTTTGGCGCACCGCTGGCCCGTCGTATCATCTTTGCGGTGATGATCCCGGCGTTGCTGATCTCCTACGTCATCTCGTCGCTATTCTATATGGGTTCCTGGCAGGGATTCGGCGCACTCGCCCACTTCAACCTGTTTGTCGCCCGTATCGCCACCGCCAGTTTCATGGCCTACGCGCTGGGACAGATCCTCGACGTGCACGTTTTTAACCGCCTGCGTCAGAGTCGCCGCTGGTGGCTGGCACCGACAGCGTCCACACTGTTCGGTAACGTCAGCGACACGCTGGCCTTTTTCTTCATTGCCTTCTGGCGTAGCCCGGATGCCTTTATGGCTGAACACTGGATGGAAATCGCGCTGGTCGATTACTGTTTCAAAGTGTTAATCAGTATCGTTTTCTTCCTGCCAATGTATGGCGTATTACTCAATATTCTGTTGAAAAGACTGGCAGATAAATCCGAAATCAACGCTTTGCAGGCGAGTTAAAGGTTCGTTATCAGAGTTGTGATAAGATGGATGAATGAGCCGTTATGGCCGTTTATCGAAAGGAAGAAGTCAATGCGCAATCTGGTTAAATATGTCGGAATTGGCCTGCTGGTTATGGGGCTTGCGGCCTGTGATGATAAAGACACTAACGCTACGGCGCAGGGTTCGGTCGCGGAAAGTAACGCTACCGGGAATCCCGTCAACCTGCTTGATGGCAAGTTAAGTTTCTCGCTGCCAGCGGATATGACCGACCAGAGCGGTAAGCTGGGAACGCAGGCCAATAACATGCATGTCTGGTCCGACGCCACCGGGCAGAAAGCAGTCATCGTCATCATGGGCGATGATCCGAAAGAAGATCTGGCGGTGTTGGCGAAGCGTCTGGAAGATCAGCAACGTAGCCGCGATCCGCAGCTGCAAGTGGTAACCAACAAAGCCATTGAGCTGAAAGGTCACAAAATGCAGCAGTTAGACAGTATTATCTCCGCGAAAGGCCAGACGGCGTACTCTTCCGTTATTCTGGGTAACGTGGGTAATCAACTGCTGACCATGCAAATTACTCTGCCAGCTGACGATCAGCAAAAAGCGCAGACCACCGCAGAAAACATCATTAATACGCTGGTTATTCAGTAAGTTTTAAGATGATGAGGCGGCCTCAGGGACGTGTTCCGGAGGCCGTTTTTTTAATCGCCACGTCAGTAATAACGCGATTGCGACCAGTCCCGCCGCCGCCAGATAAATCACCGGTACGCCCGCCCAGCTCATCACCAGCCCAGCCAGTGGTCCGGTCACGCCAAGCGATAAATCCATAAATACGGTGTAAGTTGCCAGCGCCGCCCCCTGATTTTGCTGCGGAACCGCTTTTACCGCCACTACGCCCAATGCCGGGAACACCAGCGAAAACCCTGCCCCCGCCAGTAAGACGCCGACTTTCGCCATCCACAGCATAGTCGCCACGCCAACCAGTAGCAGGCCGATTATCTCAACGCTAAAGCAAATCATCGCCACGTTTAAGCCGCCGATACGGTTAATGCCGTTAGGGAATAACAAACGCGTACCGACAAACGCACAGCTAAACAGCGTCAGCGCGAAAGCCGCACCGTCCCAACCTTTAGCGTCATAAAACAGCGTGATAAAGGTGGCGATGACGCCAAATCCGGCAGAAGCCAGTGCCAGTGCCATACCGTACAGCCAGACGCGCCCAAGCACCGCGCGAAACGGCAGCGGTTTGCCTTTACTGGCTTTTACCGTCGGACGCGGGATCGCCAACAAAATGGCCACCAGCGCCACGCCCATAATGATTAACGCTAACGCCTGCAAGCCGCCCCAGTGATAAAACACGACGCCTAACGGCGCACCCATCGCCATCGCCCCGTAATTGACAATGCCGTTCCACGAAATCACTCGCCCGATATGCAGCGAGCCAACCACGCCAACGCCCCACAGGGTCGATCCCGTTCCGGCAAAACTTTGCCCAATCCCAAGGATCACGCGTCCCAGGCAAAGTAATAACAGGCTGATGACGGGCAGACTGGCGGTTAATCCTGCCGTCAGATATCCCAGACCGCTCAAAAAGCAGCCGCATAAACCGAAGACGACAATCTTTTTGGGGCCCAGCAAATCGGCGTAACGTCCGGCATGAGGACGGCTCAGCAAGGTGGCGAAATATTGCAGGCTGATAACCAATCCTGCCCAGAAAGCGCTAAAGCCCATCACATCATGGACATAGCCCGGTAATACAGCGAGCGGCAACCCGATGGTGAGGTAGCTGGCGAAGTTAAACATGACAATGGAGACAATGCGCAAATTCAGGCGCAATCCGTTTAGCGCGGGTTCGGCTACGGGTTCGGGCATGAGGATCACCACATTTTTACAACAGTGTTTCATTTTTACCACGTGCTGACGTGAAAATCAGCAGTAAGAATCAGAATATTGCTGGCGTGACTCCCGCTACACTTAATACAAAAAGTCACAAGGAAGCCCCAATGGAAATCCCTCAACCCGATAAAACGGGCATGCACATTCTGCTCAAGCTGGCCTCGCTGGTAGTGATCCTCGCGGGCATTCACGCAGCGGCAGATATCATTGTGCAGCTGTTACTGGCGCTGTTTTTTGCCATCGTCCTCAACCCGCTCGTTACCTGGTTTATTCGTCGGGGAGTACAACGCCCCGTTGCCATTACGATTGTAGTGGTGGTGATGCTGATCGCACTAACCGCGCTGGTCGGCGTACTGGCGGCATCGTTTAACGAATTTATCTCTATGCTGCCGAAGTTTAATAAGGAGCTGACGCGCAAACTTTTTAAATTGCAGGAGATGTTGCCTTTTCTTAATTTGCATATGTCGCCGGAGCGAATGCTGCAGCGGATGGACTCGGAAAAAGTGGTTACCTTCACCACAGCGCTAATGACCGGGCTTTCCGGGGCAATGGCGAGCGTGCTTTTGCTGGTGATGACCGTAGTTTTTATGCTGTTTGAAGTGCGCCACGTCCCTTACAAAATGCGTTTTGCGCTGAATAACCCACAGATTCACATCGCAGGATTACACCGCGCACTTAAAGGCGTTTCGCACTATCTTGCATTGAAGACGCTACTCAGTTTATGGACAGGTGTCATCGTCTGGCTGGGGCTGGAGCTGATGGGGGTGCAGTTTGCGCTGATGTGGGCAGTACTGGCGTTTTTGCTCAACTACGTGCCCAATATCGGCGCGGTAATTTCCGCCGTACCGCCAATGATTCAGGTGCTGCTGTTTAATGGTGTTTACGAATGTATTCTGGTCGGCGCATTGTTTTTAGTGGTCCATATGGTCATCGGCAATATTTTAGAACCACGGATGATGGGCCATCGCCTGGGGATGTCCACCATGGTGGTATTTCTTTCATTGTTAATTTGGGGATGGCTGCTCGGCCCGGTAGGGATGCTACTTTCGGTGCCATTAACCAGTGTGTGTAAAATCTGGATGGAAACCACCAAAGGCGGTAGCAAACTGGCGATTTTACTGGGGCCAGGCAGACCGAAAAGTCGGTTACCGGGATGAGGCGACAAGTGATACGATACGCACTTTCATTTTCCATTAAACGTTGGCCCTGATATGTATCGGATAGTTCTGGGGAAAGTTTCGACCTTAAGCGCAGCTCCACTGCCACCGGGTTTACGCGAGCAAGCACCGCAAGGTCCACGACGCGAACGCTGGCTGGCGGGGCGTGCATTGCTTTCGCACACGCTTTCCCCGCTACCGGAGATCATCTATGGCGAACAAGGCAAACCTGCATTCGCGCCGGAAACGCCGCTATGGTTCAACTTAAGCCATAGCGGTGACGATATCGCTCTGCTGTTGAGCGATGAAGGCGAAGTCGGCTGCGATATCGAAGTGATTCGCCCGCGCGCCAACTGGCGCTGGCTGGCGAACGCCGTGTTCAGCCTCGGGGAACACGCTGAAATGGACGCCGTGCATCCTGATCAGCAACTGGAAATGTTCTGGCGCATCTGGACGCGCAAAGAAGCCATCGTTAAACAGCGTGGCGGCAGCGCCTGGCAAATCGTCAGCGTAGATAGCACCTATCACTCCTCGCTGTCAGTCAGCCATTGTCAGCTAGAAAATTTAAGCCTTGCGATCTGCACCCCCACCCCCTTTACGCTCACCGCCGACAGTGTGCAATGGATCGATTCAGTTAACTGATCCGCCCACCCGACTGCCCATCTATTGATCCAGAACAGGTAATCAGTATGACGAATACTTAAAATCGTCATACTTATTTCCGCCATCTATTTTAATCCATTGGGGTTACCATGCTCTCCACACTCCGCCGCACTCTATTTGCGCTGCTGGCTTGTGCGTCTTTTATCGTCCATGCCGCTGCACCAGATGAAATCACTACCGCCTGGCCGGTGAATGTCGGGCCACTAAACCCGCACCTTTACACGCCTAACCAGATGTTCGCCCAGAGCATGGTTTATGAACCATTGGTGAAATATCAGGCAGACGGTTCGGTGATCCCGTGGCTGGCAAAAAGCTGGACTCATTCAGAAGATGGTAAAACCTGGACCTTCACCCTGCGTGATGACGTGAAATTCTCCAACGGTGAACCGTTCGATGCCGAGGCGGCGGCAGAAAACTTCCGCGCAGTGCTCGATAACCGTCAACGTCACGCCTGGCTGGAGCTGGCAAACCAGATTGTTGATGTTAAAGCACTCAGTAAAACAGAGCTGCAAATTACCCTGAAAAGCGCCTACTATCCTTTCCTGCAAGAACTGGCCCTGCCCCGTCCTTTCCGTTTTATCGCTCCCTCGCAGTTTAAAAACCATGAAACCATGAACGGAATTAAAGCGCCGATTGGCACCGGACCGTGGATTTTGCAGGAATCGAAACTGAATCAGTACGATGTCTTCGTCCGTAACGAAAACTACTGGGGCGAAAAGCCAGCGATTAAAAAGATCACCTTTAACGTCATCCCGGACCCGACTACCCGCGCGGTGGCGTTTGAAACTGGCGATATCGACCTGCTGTACGGAAACGAAGGGTTATTACCGCTCGATACCTTCGCCCGCTTTAGCCAGAATCCGGCTTACCACACCCAACTGTCACAGCCGATCGAAACCGTGATGCTGGCGCTCAATACCGCCAAAGCCCCCACCAACGAGCTGGCAGTACGTGAAGCTCTTAATTACGCGGTAAACAAAAAATCGCTGATTGATAACGCGTTATATGGCACCCAGCAGGTCGCCGACACCCTGTTTGCCCCTTCTGTGCCTTACGCTAATCTCGGCCTGAAACCGCGCCAGTACGATCCGCAGAAAGCGAAAGAGTTGCTGGAAAAAGCCGGTTGGACGCTGCCTGCGGGCAAAGACATCCGCGAGAAAAATGGTCAGCCGCTGCGCATTGAACTGTCGTTCATCGGCACCGATGCGTTAAGCAAATCGATGGCGGAAATCATTCAGGCTGATATGCGCCAGATTGGCGCAGATGTCTCGCTGATTGGCGAAGAAGAGAGCAGTATCTATGCTCGTCAGCGCGACGGTCGTTTTGGCATGATTTTCCACCGCACCTGGGGCGCGCCATACGATCCACACGCCTTCCTGAGTTCAATGCGCGTACCGTCGCACGCTGACTTCCAGGCACAGCAAGGATTAGCCGACAAGCCGCTGATTGATAAAGAGATCGGCGAAGTGCTGGCGACCCATGACGAAACGCAACGTCAGGCGCTGTATCGCGACATTTTGACCCGTCTGCATGACGAGGCGGTTTATCTGCCTATCAGCTACATCTCGATGATGGTGGTATCAAAACCGGAGCTGGGTAATATCCCCTACGCGCCGATCGCCACCGAAATTCCGTTCGAACAGATTAAACCGGTGAAACCTTAATGTTGCGTTACGTATTACGCCGCTTTCTGCTGCTGATCCCGATGGTGCTCGCCGCCTCGGTGATCATTTTTCTGATGCTGCGCCTCGGTACCGGCGACCCGGCGCTCGATTATCTGCGTTTATCTAACCTGCCGCCGACGCCGGAGATGCTGGCCTCTACCCGCACCATGCTCGGGCTGGATCAGCCGCTGTACGTCCAGTACGGTACCTGGTTGTGGAAGGCGCTGCATCTTGACTTTGGTATCTCATTCGCCAGCCAACGCCCGGTGCTGGACGATATGCTGAACTTCCTGCCCGCCACGCTGGAACTTGCAGGTGCGGCGCTGGTATTAATTCTGCTCACTTCCGTACCGCTCGGTATCTGGGCGGCGCGCCATCGCGACCGTCTGCCGGATTTCGCCGTACGTTTCATCGCGTTTCTTGGCGTGTCGATGCCTAACTTCTGGCTGGCGTTTTTACTGGTGATGGCGTTTTCGGTGTATCTGCAATGGCTACCCGCGATGGGTTACGGCGGCTGGCAGCACATCATTTTGCCTGCGGTTTCCATTGCCTTTATGTCGCTGGCGATTAACGCGCGACTGCTGCGCGCCAGTATGCTGGACGTCGCCGGTCAGCGTCACGTCACTTGGGCGCGTCTGCGCGGCCTGAACGACAAACAGACCGAACGCCGCCATATTCTGCGCAATGCCTCGCTGCCGATGATCACCGCCGTGGGGATGCACATCGGCGAACTGATTGGCGGGACGATGATTATCGAAAACATCTTTGCCTGGCCGGGCGTCGGGCGCTATGCGGTGTCGGCGATTTTTAACCGTGACTATCCGGTGATTCAGTGCTTTACGCTGATGATGGTGGTGGTTTTTGTGGTCTGTAATTTGATTGTCGATTTGCTCAACGCCGCGCTGGACCCGCGCATTCGTCGTCATGAAGGAGCGCACGCGTGAACTTTTTCCTCTCTTCCCGCTGGTCGGTACGCCTGGCGCTGATCATTATCGCCCTGCTGGCGCTGATTGCGCTCACCAGCCAGTGGTGGCTGCCGTATGACCCCCAGGCGATTGATTTGCCGTCGCGCCTGCTTTCGCCGGATGCGCAGCACTGGCTGGGCACCGATCACTTAGGTCGCGATATTTTCTCGCGGCTGATGGCAGCGACCCGCGTGTCGCTCGGTTCGGTAATGGCCTGCCTGCTGCTGGTGCTGACATTAGGGCTGGTTATTGGCGGCAGCGCCGGGTTGATTGGCGGGCGCGTTGATCAGGCCACCATGCGCGTCGCCGATATGTTTATGACCTTCCCGACCTCGATTCTGTCGTTCTTTATGGTTGGCGTGCTCGGCACCGGGCTGACCAACGTAATTATCGCCATCGCCCTGTCGCACTGGGCGTGGTATGCACGCATGGTGCGCAGCTTGGTGATTTCACTACGCCAACGCGAGTTTGTGCTGGCGTCACGGCTTTCCGGTGCGGGCCATGTGCGGGTGTTTGTCGATCATCTGGCAGGCGCGGTGATCCCTTCGCTGCTGGTGCTGGCAACGCTGGATATCGGCCATATGATGCTGCACGTCGCGGGGATGTCTTTCCTTGGCCTCGGTGTGACCGCGCCGACCGCCGAATGGGGCGTGATGATTAACGACGCGCGCCAGTATATCTGGACCCAGCCGCTGCAAATGTTCTGGCCGGGGCTGGCGCTGTTTATCAGCGTGATGGCCTTTAACCTGGTGGGTGACGCACTGCGCGATCATCTGGATCCTCATCTGGTGACGGAGCACGCACACTAATGCCGCAACAGATTGAACTACGTAATATCGCGCTACAGGCCGCGCAGCCGCTGGTACACGGTGTATCGTTAACCCTGCAACGCGGGCGCGTGCTGGCGTTAGTCGGCGGTAGCGGCAGCGGGAAATCATTAACCTGCGCCGCGACGCTGGGCATTTTGCCCGCTGGCGTTCGCCAGACGGCGGGGGAAATTTTAGCCGATGGCAAAGCGGTTTATCCCTGCGCCCTGCGCGGCATCAAAATTGCCACCATCATGCAGAACCCGCGCAGCGCCTTTAATCCGCTACACACCATGCACACCCACGCGCGGGAAACCTGCCTGGCGTTAGGGAAACCCGCCGATGACGCTACGCTTACCGCTGCCATAGAAGCGGTGGGGCTGGAAAACGCCGCGCGCGTGCTGAAGCTGTACCCGTTCGAGATGAGCGGCGGCATGTTGCAGCGCATGATGATTGCGATGGCGGTGCTGTGTGAATCACCGTTTATCATCGCCGATGAACCGACCACCGACCTCGACGTGGTAGCACAGGCGCGCATCCTCGATCTGCTGGAAAGCATTATGCAAAAACAAGCGCCGGGAATGCTGCTGGTCACCCATGATATGGGCGTTGTGGCGCGTCTGGCGGATGACGTGGCGGTGATGTCACAAGGTAAAATTGTCGAACAGGGCGATGTAGAAACGCTGTTTAACGCCCCCAAACATGCGGTAACGCGCAGCCTGGTTTCCGCTCATCTCGCCCTCTACGGTATGGAGCTGGCATCATGACTTTACTTAACGTCTCCGGCCTTTCCCATCACTATGCCCACGGTGGATTTAACGGAAAACATCAACATCAGGCGGTGCTGAATAACGTTTCCCTGACCCTGAAAAGCGGCGAAACCGTCGCCCTGCTGGGGCGCAGCGGCTGCGGGAAAAGTACCCTCGCGCGGTTGCTGGTGGGTTTAGAATCGCCCGCGCAGGGGAATATTAGCTGGCGTGGCGAACCGCTGGCGAAACTCAATCGCGCCCAGCGTAAAGCGTTCCGCCGCGATATTCAGATGGTATTTCAGGACTCCATCAGCGCCGTGAATCCGCGCAAAACCGTGCGCGAGATCCTGCGTGAACCGATGCGCCACCTGCTATCACTGAAAAAATCCGAACAACTGGCGCGCGCCAGCGAAATGCTGAAGGCGGTCGATCTCGATGACAGCGTTCTCGACAAACGCCCACCGCAGTTAAGCGGCGGCCAGCTCCAGCGCGTCTGCCTGGCTCGCGCGCTGGCGGTCGAACCGAAACTACTGATTCTGGATGAAGCCGTTTCTAACCTTGATCTCGTGTTACAGGCGGGCGTCATTCGCCTGCTGAAAAAGCTACAACAACAGTTTGGCACCGCCTGCCTGTTCATCACCCACGACTTACGCCTGGTGGAACGCTTCTGTCAGCGGGTGATGGTGATGGACAACGGACAAATCGTCGAAACCCAGGTGGTGGGAGATAAATTAACCTTTTCCTCTGACGCCGGACGTGTGCTACAAAACGCGGTATTACCCGCATTCCCCGTGCGCCGTCGCACCACAGAAAAGGTTTAACGCAAATGCAACGAGTCACCATCACGCTTGATGACGATTTACTGGAGACGCTGGACAGCCTGAGCCAGCGTCGTGGTTATAACAACCGTTCCGAAGCTATCCGCGATATTCTGCGTAGCGCCCTGGCCCAGGAGGCCACTCAGCAGCACGGCACGCAAGGTTTCGCGGTGCTCTCCTATGTGTATGAACACGAAAAACGCGACTTAGCCAGCCGCATTGTCTCCACCCAGCACCATCACCACGATCTCTCCGTCGCCACGCTGCATGTGCATATCAATCACGACGACTGTCTGGAAATCGCCGTGCTGAAAGGTGATATGGGCGACGTGCAGCATTTTGCCGATGACGTTATCGCCCAGCGCGGCGTGCGGCATGGGCATTTGCAGTGCTTGCCGAAGGAAGATTGAGTTATTTCTGAAACGAGGAAAGAAAAGATATTAACTGAACTTAATTTATAAAATTAAGTTCAGTTGCATAGATAGATCCTGTAAAGGCAGATATTCTGCGTAATGTACGCCGCTAAAATTTATAAATGATTCAAACGCTCATTCAGTGTTTCAATAATATAGGTATTAACAGAGACTTGTTGCTGCGCAGCCGCATTATTAAGGCGTTCACTCAGCGATTCTGGATAGCGTAACGTAAAGGTCTTAATCTTTTCTGTACGCGCATACGGCTCAATACCCGCAGCTTTACAATCCTCAAGATACTCTCGCAGGGAAAGTTCCCCTTCTTTTTGCAGCCCCTGAATGCTGTCAGAGACAAAATCACAATAACCTGACAAGCCCAGGAATTTGCCACGAAATGCATTCAGTTCTGGCACGTAGGTAATAACAGCTGGTTGCCCGGCAATCTCCATAGAGTTTGGCGTCTTCAGTTTGATCATGGTTTTACCCCTATACTTAGTAACCAGTCACGCACGCTTTCTACAGCGCCTTTATCGGTATCTGGCGACGGATGAGGCCGATGGAAACACGCAACGCTCATATTTAGTATGAACTTACAACGCGAACCTCTTCCTTCCTTAATTTCTCCGCCTAATGCTTTAACCAGTGACTCTATATCAGACCACTTGATCCCTTGAGGAACAGGAGTTTTAAATATTTGATCCAATGTATTTTTTTTTCTTCCGTAAAGCCTGTACCTTGGTTCTCATGGCATGTCCTTATGACTTCACTTTATGACATCAATAGTATGACATCACAGTATGAAGTCAAGTTTCCCTTCCTTACGCCATTGTCCCAATCGTCTTCCTGAATCGCAGCAGCGCAATGGTGAAAAACGCGCCGCCAATTGCCATCAGCGTCAGGAACTGCGGCCAGACGATTTCGAATCCGGCACCCCGGTAGAGAATGGCCTGCGCGAGGCTAACAAAGTGTGTCGTCGGCATGGTCAGCATAATGTCCTGCACCATCTGCGGCATACTTTCGCGCGGCGTGGATCCACCGGAAAGCATTTGCAGCGGCAGCAGCACCAGAATCACCAGCAGCCCCAGTTGCGGCATTGAACGCGCTATCGTCCCCATAAAAATGCCGATTGACGTGGTGGCAAACAGACTGAGCGCCACGCCCAGCATAAACAGCGGGATCGAGCCTTCAATCGGTACGCCCAGTACACCTTTCGCCATCAGCACCAGCGATAATCCCGATACCACCAGCACCACCAGCCCCATCGACCAGATCTTCGCCATCATGATCTCAAACGGCGTTATCGGCATCACCAGTAAGTGTTCCACCGTGCCGTGTTCACGCTCGCGGATCAGCGCCGATCCGGTCAATACAATCGCCAGCATGGTAATGTTGTTGATGATCGCCATCACCCCGCCAAACCACGCGGGATCGAGGTTCGGGTTAAAGCGCATCCGGGTTTCCAGCGATACCAACGGTTCGCTGTTATCACGGTAGCGCGCGACAAAGCTGTTCACTTCACCGTTGATAATATTCTGGATATACCCATTGCCGGTAAATGCCTGGCTCATGCGCGTGGCATCGACGTTCACCTGAATATCCGGCTGGCGTCCGGCGAGGACATCACGCTGAAAATTAGGCGGAATATTTATCGCGAAGGTATAGCGTCCGGCGTCCAGTCCGGCATCCATCTCATCGGCGGTGATCATCTCCGGTGGCAAAAACCACGGACGATAGAAGCTGTTAACGATCCGGTTCGATAACTGCGATTGATCCATATCGGCAATGGCGATCGGCGCGAGGTTCAACGATCCTGGCGTAACGGTCGCTGACGAATACACCGACACCGTAAACGAGAAGACAATCAGCGTCAGCATCGCTTTATCACCGAGCAGACTGTGCAACTCTTTGATACCCAGATTAAAAATATTGCGTAAATGGCGCATCATCCCTCCTGTTTTTTCAGCAGCAGGATGCTTAAGCCCATCACCAGCGGGATGGCTATCAGCAACGGGATAAAAAGTTGCCACAAATCAGTCAGATCCAGCGCTTTCGAGAACGTTCCGCGGGCGATAGTCAGAAAATGACTGGTCGGGTAAACCTCGCCGATCCAACGTCCAGGCCCTTCCAGCGAAGCTACCGGATCGATCATCCCGGAAAACTGTGTCGCCGGGATCAACGTGATAATCGCCGTTCCGAAAATGGCGGCAATCTGGCTTTTCATAAAGGTGGAGATCAGCAGCCCCATTCCGGTGGCAATGATGATATACAGCAGCGCCGCCAGGGTGAGCGTCAGGAAACTGCCTTTATGCGGTACGCCAAACACAAACACCGACAGGCCGCAGAGCAGGAAAAAGTTCAGCATCCCCAGCGCGATGTACGGCAGCTGTTTGCCAAGCAAAAATTCGCTACGGGTGGTGGGGGTCA
The DNA here is from genome assembly GCF_002950395.1 of Shigella sonnei. Taxonomy (NCBI): domain Bacteria; kingdom Pseudomonadati; phylum Pseudomonadota; class Gammaproteobacteria; order Enterobacterales; family Enterobacteriaceae; genus Shigella; species Shigella sonnei. Next base: position 4,103,620 of record NZ_CP026802.1, on the reverse strand, counting down.
CGTAAAGGTTGATAATCGACCCTAGCTCTTTTTCCCGCACCACGCTAAGGGCGCTTAGCATTGACGGGATCATCATCAGCAGAAGCGGGATCACCGCCGGAACAATCGCTGGCAGGCTTTTTACGTCCGGGTTATAGCGATAGCGCGTCTCAATGTTCATCAGCCCGCTTTGGCTGGCGGGTGTCGATTGTCGGCTCGCCACATCCTGAAGCCAACTCTGGTGCATTGCCTGCACGTAACCTTTTACCGTTTCGGCACGACTGGGCATCGCTCCGTCGATCCAGACGCCGAGTTCCACAGGCGTACCACGCGCGATATCGCGCCCGAAATTGGGCGGGATCTCAATCGCCACCGTGATATCGCCCGCACGCATCCGACGATCAAGCTCGTCATAACTGGTGAGCGGCGGCTGTTCGATAAAGTAACGGGAACCGGAGAGGTTGAGTGTCCACGCCTGGCTACTGACGGTCTGGTCGCGGTCGAGCACCGCAAAGCGCAGGTTTTCCACATCCATACTGATGCCGTAACCCATTATCAGCATCAGGATCACCGTTCCCATCAGCGCCAGCGTCGAACGTACTGGATCGCGTCGCAGTTCCAGCGCTTCGCGGCGGCTGTAGCTAAACAGACGGCGCAGGCTAAATCCCTGACGCGGCGCGTGGGTGGTGTCGTGTACCACGGGCGGCGCTTCGGCTTCGTTGCTCTGCCCTGCCGCTTCCTGCAAATAGGCGATAAATGCCTCTTCCAGACTGGCGGCTCCGCGTTTCTCAACCAGTTCCTGCGGTGTACCGCTGGCAAGCACTTTTCCGGCGTGCATCAGTGAGATGCGGTCGCAACGTTCCGCTTCGTTCATAAAGTGGGTAGAGATGAAGATAGTCACTTTGTCCTGGCGCGAGAGATCGACCATCAACTGCCAGAACATATCCCTCGCCACCGGATCGACACCAGAAGTAGGCTCATCGAGGATTAACATCTCCGGGCGATGAATCACCGCCACCGCCAGCGAAAGCCGCTGGCGAATGCCGAGCGGCAATGACTCCGGCAGAACATCTTCAACGTCGTTGAGCTTAAAACGCTCGCTCATTTCAGCCACTCTTGCGGGAATTTCCGCTTCCGGGATGTGAAACAAACGGGCATGTAACTCAAGGTTTTGCCGCACGGTGAGTTCGTTATAGAGCGAAAACGCCTGCGACATATAGCCCACCCGACGGCGGGTATCGATATCTTTTGGATCAACCGGTTGCCCGAACAGCCACGCCTCACCTTCGCTGGCGGGCAGCAGTCCGGTGAGCATTTTCATGGTGGTGGATTTACCGCAGCCGTTCGAACCAAGAAAACCAAAAATCTCCCCGCGTGGAATGCGGAAATTAACGTGATCAACGGCAACGAAGGAACCAAAACGCATGGTCAGATCGCGCGCTTCGATGGCAATCTCTGCGTTTTCAGGTTGATACGGTGGGATCACTACCGCCTGATGCGCCTGGCGTTGCGCTTGCGGTAACAGATTTATAAATGCTTCTTCCAGCGTAGCGCTTTGCGTTTGCTGCCGTAGCTCTTCGGCGCTGCCAGTTGCCAGCACTTCTCCGGCATTCATCGCTACCAGCCAGTCGAAGCGTTCGGCCTCTTCCATATAGGCGGTGGCGACCAGCACGCTCATATTGCTCTGCCGCTGGCGAATACTGTCGATCAGATCCCAGAACTGGGAGCGGGAGAGCGGGTCAACCCCCGTTGTTGGCTCATCAAGGATCAACAGTTCCGGGTCGTGGATTAACGCGCAGCACAGCCCAAGTTTTTGCTTCATCCCGCCGGAGAGTTTCCCTGCCGGACGATCGCGAAACGGTGCTAACCCCGTGCTGGTCAGCAGCTCATTAATTCGCACTTCCCGCTCCGCTTTGTCGTGACCGAACAGGCGAGCGAAAAAATCGACGTTTTCATACACCGACAAGGTGTGGTAGAGGTTTTTGCCCAGCCCCTGCGGCATCCAGGCGATGCGCGGGCAGACGTCGCGGCGATGCCTCGGGTCGCGCATATCGCCGCCCAGCACCATCACATTGCCCTGCTCAATGACGCGGGCACCGGAAATCAACGACAATAAGCTCGACTTCCCGACGCCATCCGGACCAATCAGCCCGACCATACAGCGGGCCGGAATATCGAGAGTAATATTGTTCAGCGCAACGTTTTTTCCATAATGCTGGCTCACGCCCGCCAGTTGCGCGACAGGCGGGACGGGAACCAGTTCCAGATGCGTCATTGCGGCAACCTCACCACGAGGTCGTCAGGCCACGGAAGTTCTTCATTCACCCGCACCCACGCTACGCCCGGTAAACCGGTTTTGACATATTCCAGATGCTGCTGGAGTAATTCCGGTGGGATACGCGCTTTGACGCGGAACATCAGTTTCAGCCGTTCATCGCTGGTTTCGACGGTTTTTGGCGTGAACTGGGCGACACTGGCGACAAAACTGATGGTCGCCGGAATACGCAGATCTGGCGCGGCATCGAGGATCAGCCGGGCTTCACCGCCAAGTTTCAGCGTGCCCGCCTGTTCGGTTGGCAGGAAGAAAGTCATATAGACGTCGCTGAGATCGACCATATTCAGCACCCGACCGCCTGCCGCCAGCACTTCCCCTGGCTCAGCAACCCGATACTGCACGCGTCCGTCACGCGGGGCTTTCAGTTCACTGTCATCGATATCTGCGGCAATACGCCGTTCAGTGGCTTGCGCGGCTTCGACGCGAGTTTGGGCCTGAATGATATTGGTACGGGCCGCTTCTATAGCCGCTTTAGAAGCCGATACCTGAGCTTTTGCCGATTCCAGCGCAGCTCGGGCGCTCTCAGCGGCGGCGCGATCGTCATCCAGCTGTTGCGCAGAAATAGCCCCTCGTTGGGCGAGCGAGCGGGAACGCGTATGACGTTTAGCCACGGAGTCCAGTTCGGACTGGCGTTGATTAACCAGCGACTGCGCGGCACGAGTTTCGCTTTGCCGTTGCTCCAGCAAAGCCTGCGCGGCAGCAACGGCACTTTGTGCTTCTTTGATTTGCGCGATGGCTTCCAGTCGCTGCTCCTGCAACACGCGAGTATCCATCTTCGCCAGCACTTCGCCTTCGCGAACAAACTGGCCTTCTTTCACCAGAATGGTGTCGATACGCCCGGCAATTTTGCTGGCGATATCCACTTCCGTCGCTTCAATGCGCCCATTGCTGACAGCAAAGCCTTCCGGCACACCCGCCGGGCGCAACAGCCACCACGCCACGACGGCAGCCACCACCAGTAACCCGACAACCCACCACGCCAGATGGCGCTTACTCTTATCCATAATCGACCCGCCATAATCCCTGCAAGCAAACGACGCGTGTTACAACTGCCGCCGAACGACGTTCAGCGGATTCTTCCATCCGGGATAAGAAGGAAACGACAAATACGACCAGCGCGCAGAGCATTGAGCGCCAACGGGGAAGGCTTAGTGAAAACGGGTAGTAATGTTGTCATCATCAGCATTCCTGGCCGTAAATGAAACACGCATACTCATAAGTGTGATCTATAAAACTGGCTGACAAAACGGTATCCATCCTGTTGGATAGCGTTTCACGCCTGTTCAGTTGCAGGAACAGAGCATTCCTTTTTACGTTTTATCAACAGTCTCAACCAGATAGTAACATTAATATTCATGTTGTCTATGGTTCAGAGCTGTAACATTGTGCGCCTTCTGATCAAAGGCATAAGTCCATTTCTGTTTTTTTCATGCTGGTAAGACTTCCAGGGAGTGGTTATCTCAGGCCCTGCACCAGGGTTAATTTGGCAATTATGCATGCTGAACATTCTTCCAGCATGTTTACTGTCACGGGCGTTAAGACCTAAAACTGTCCCCGTTTCACCTATACATTCTCTTCCACCATTACCGTTATGTGCAACAACTTGATTTATACCTAACATTTGTGAGCATGCTAATAGTGCTTCAAGTTTAGGTCTGTAATCTGTCGAAACAGAAAAATAACGATTAAAGGATCGACAAGAGATAGCCCGGCTATTTTTAAACTTTTTGCCATTAATTACAGCATGGTGCTTTTTATTGATAATTGCCGCTAATTCGACCGGATCGAGAGCATTGGTCATTTCATCACTAGAGACTGTTATCGGTCCTATAATGTAACGTTTTCGCTGATCATCAAAAGTTATCCCATGATGATTTGCCATTATTTTGTATTTGGGGTCATAGAAACATACAGGATAATCTTTTATCCCAGAGTAGGTATCCTCATCAAGTGGTTTCATGCGCGTGAAGTTCTGCATATAGTTACCATTGCAATTCGTTTCATGATTTCCAGCTAATACATGAACGTTTTCATTGATACTCATTATGCGTTTTAATAAATCGATGATAAATTTATCGCCACAGATATTACTAAATCGATCGCCAGTCTGGTCGCCCAGAAACGTACATGGCGTGACTGCGTCTTTATTAATAACCAAATAAGGCTGAAGACTTTCTAAAACAATGTCTCTTCTGTTCAGGATACTGATTATTATATTAACATTAGTGTCAAGTTGCTCATTAAAGTTCTCCCTTAGCAATACGTTGAGAACTTCATCTTCTATATTAAGCAACTGGCTAAGGAAATTTTCTCCTTCAGCCATGATTCCCAAATGTCCCGTTGCAAAAAGCGCGTACAAAACTGCACCGACTGAGCCATCGGTATCGCCAAAATAGGTCGGTCTGGTACTTGTGGGATCAACAGGTGAACAATTGGAGAAATAGGTTCTGTCAGCGAACTGGGGTTTTATCATTGTTTCGAATTTAATATCAAATACATTGTATTGCGATATTTTCCAGTTCCAGATGGGTTTGTACGACTCAGTAACTGCAACATCATTAGCATTATCATTTATTGTCATATTATTAAGTAAATAAACAATGCTGCACCAATTAATATCGGTATTATCAAGAGGGCAACCGTAATTTTTACTATTAATTGTCACAATAAACTGATAACAGTTATTCCTACGTAGAATATGAGCGCGCATGCCCGATAGCATACTATATTTTTCTGAATGATTCGTTTGTATGGTAAATGAAATTTTGTCATCTTGAATAGATTGTTGGAACCGTTCTATTTGCCAATCATCTATTTTTTCCACAACCTCACCGAGCATTGTCCTGGCAATACTTGATATATCATCACCTATACCATTTGCAATATACCCAAACAGTTCTTTAGTGAAGTTGGTAACATGCTCTTGCACCATATCATTTGTTGTGATTGTCGTTGTACTGTCGTTAGTGCCTGCCACAGTTCCAATTTTCATCTTTTACCTCATATTATTTACCGCGAGGAATACATAGTTAACATTTAATCTTATGACATACACCTCATGTTCGATGGGAAAATAATTATATTTTGCACAAATCATTCAGCCTTAAAGCATAATATGAAATTTCTTATCTCATAGCAGAGAAAGTCCCTAAAGATTGTAGAGGCGTCATCAGAACATGCCTCTACAATCGATTAAGAAAACCTATGAAATACTGGCAAAATTAAAAAGAGATACCACAGCACTCATGAAGTTTTATTGAGGTTGAAAACAACTAAGCCCTGGGACACCTTTTTTATCACCACGTTCGTTAGGTGCTATCTTCCAGGAATTTAGCCCCATGGTATAATTATCAATTTTTTGATGCTGATCTACCCCTAATCCATAATGGCCATATTTCTGTTTAGTTTTTTTGAGCGTCTGTCCACATTTGAAGATATCTTCAGGTTTTGGTCTGAAAGCAGTAGTGTTATTAAAATAATTTTCATATACAGGTGTGGATGCTACAGCATTGCTTCTAATTAGATGGATAAGACGATCATCCATGTGTTGTTTATGTTTTTTATTAAATATATTTGCTAATTCCTCAGGATCAATTGGGTCTTTCATCTGATTAAATGGAACCTGCAAAGCACCGAGACAATAACATTCATTTTCTTCATTTCTTATTATTCCGTGATGACTGGTTAAAACTTTCGTTTCTGAGTCATAATGACAAACATCGAGCGTTTTAATTAAGTTATACGTATCACCGGCAGAGAGTTTATAATTTTCTAGTCGTGCAGTATAGTTACCATTAAAATTGATTTCATGATTTCCAGCCAGAACGATGACATTTTTATTAATACGGCTATCTTTATTACCATCCATATTTCGCATAGAATTTAGCAAAGTAAGGATATATTTATCACCAAAAATAGTACTAAATCTATCGCCTGTATGATCCCCAAGGAAGATACAAGGGGTTATCGCATCGTCCTTTAAAAAAACATGTTGATGCAACTCATTCAATATCATGTCTCTCGTATTTAATAAATTGTAGAGCAATTTATTATTTTTATGTATGTATGCAGATGAAGCCATGTTTTCGTGTTTTAATAATTCACATAATAAACTCCAACCCTTTTCCCTGATGCCTATATGCCCTGAAACGAGCAATGCATAAAGTACAGCGCCTACTCTTCCATCTGTATCGCCAAAATAAGCCGTGTTGGCATTTTGTGGGTTAATCACACCACATTGTTTATAAAAGTCTATTTTAGAAAACACAGATTTAACATAGCTATCAAACTTATCCTTAGGAAACGTCTCTTTAGAGACATCCCAACGCCAGTCAGCTTTAAAATTACCGCTAAGAAGAGTAAAGAAATTTTCAGGTATGATAGAAAGCCCATTAACTTTATAAGTTATGTCTGATTTATAAATTATGTCTGATTTATCTCCGGAGAAATTAATAAAATAATAACCATCCTTACACTCAATCTTAACTGTAATGGGAGACGATAATTTTATCACATGGTTATTGTCTGGTATAATTGTAAAGATAAACGTGTTAGTAGTATTATCGGCGAAACTATTATATTCTTGAATATCTATAGATGGCTCACTATTGTAAAACCATATTTTCTCCATCTGAAGACTATGTTCATTTACCCTCCAGTGACCATGTTGCAGGAAATAGATGATATTCAGGCCTAAATCGTTATCTATTTGCGAAAAGTCATTCAGCATATTAACTTCAACTGTGTTTGATCGATATTTTTTATCAACCTTGCCATGGTGTTGATGACTGTTAACTTTATCTGAATGCTTATCTTGATGGTTTGAAGAGAAGTGCTTAAATATATTGTGAAATACTTTCATAAATAACCTGTAATATTTTTACTTGTTAGTAACAAAATAAACAATACATGTCTGAAAGACATATTTACGATGATACAAAGCAATAATACTTATATGTTCGATGATTTTAAGCACCGAGACTATCCGGTCTTTTACTAAATAATGGAAAACAATCCATCCCTGGAAGATAATTGTAAAAAAAAACAACAGAATAAGAATTAATCTTAGGATAAATATTTATTTATCATGGCCTTTTAACCGGTAAAAAATGGCACTCGGCACAGTAAACCCCGCTATAGTTATGCTATGCATTTGTCTTTAATGATATCTCGTCGTTATATTAACAGGCTGAAATTATCATTAATGCACATTTCATTATTAGCAGGGATACCTGAGGAGTTTAAAGTGAACATATATATCGGGTGGCTTTTCAAATTAATCCCTTTGATTATGGGATTAATTTGCATCGCGTTAGGTGGCTTTGTGCTGGAAAGTTCAGGGCAAAGCGAGTATTTCGTCGCGGGTCATGTGCTGATTTCTCTGGCGGCCATATGCCTGGCATTATTCACTACCGCATTTATTATCATTTCGCAGCTCACGCGCGGCGTTAATACGTTTTACAATACATTGTTCCCCATTATTGGCTATGCGGGGTCAATTATCACCATGATATGGGGTTGGGCACTGTTAGCAGGCAATGATGTGATGGCAGACGAGTTTGTCGCCGGCCATGTTATTTTCGGCGTTGGTATGATTGCCGCCTGTGTATCGACGGTGGCAGCGTCATCCGGTCACTTTCTGCTCATTCCCAAAAATGCAGCGGGGAGCAAGAGCGATGGAACGCCGGTACAGGCTTATTCTTCATTAATCGGTAATTGCCTCATTGCCGTTCCCGTTTTACTCACCCTGCTCGGTTTCATTTGGTCTATTACGCTGTTACGTAGTGCTGACATAACTCCGCATTATGTCGCGGGTCACGTATTGCTTGGGTTAACCGCAATCTGTGCCTGTCTAATTGGCCTTGTTGCCACAATTGTCCATCAAACACGTAATACGTTTTCAACTAAAGAACACTGGCTGTGGTGTTATTGGGTTATTTTTCTCGGCTCAATCACGGTACTGCAGGGGATATACGTCTTAGTCAGTTCCGATGCAAGCGCCCGACTGGCTCCCGGCATTATTCTTATTTGCCTCGGAATGATCTGTTACAGCATATTCTCAAAAGTCTGGCTACTGGCACTGGTCTGGAGACGTACCTGTTCGTTAGCCAACAGAATACCGATGATACCCGTCTTCACCTGCCTGTTTTGCCTTTTCCTGGCATCATTTCTTGCGGAAATGGCGCAGACCGACATGGGATATTTTATTCCTTCGCGAGTTCTGGTCGGTTTGGGAGCGGTATGCTTTACGTTGTTCTCAATCGTTTCAATATTAGAAGCGGGTTCTGCTAAAAAATAATTGCAACGTACCGGATAAAACCAGCGTTGACCATTTGCGTAACGCTGGTTTTTCTTAGGCATCATGAAATAACGCAGCATTAATGCATAGTGGTTAAGGATAAAAAAACAACAAAGTTACTGTCTTTTTCAGCCTGTTCATATTTTATAAAGATCTGGCCACTGGGTGAGTTTTCAATCACCTTTCCTTCCACCTTATATTAAGCCTGGAGGGTTTCAGTTCACGGGCTCATTAGAAAATAATCACAAGATAGCCACTATCAAAATTAGCTCATTTTTAATGCGGCTCTAATAATTTTCATCTTTAGGTAACAGGTCAGGACGACTTCGCTGCAATCAAATCCTGCGCACAAGCCCACGCACTCGACCACGCCCACTGGAAGTTATAGCCCCCCAGCCAGCCGGTAACGTCCATCACTTCGCCGATGAAGTACAGCCCAGGCACTTTGCGCGCTTCCATCGTCCGTGAAGAGAGTTCGTTGGTGTCCACGCCGCCGAGCGTCACTTCGGCAGTGCGATAGCCTTCAGTGCCGTTGGGTTGTACGCGCCAGTCGGTCAATGTGCTAATCAGTGCCTGTTGGTCACGCACGTTGAGCTGTTTTAGCGAAACATTCGGGATTTGCCCGAGTTGCTGTAAGCGTTCAACCAACCGCTTCGGTAGATGAACCGCCAGTGTGTTTTTCAGGCTCTGATTCGGATGTGCGTTACGCTGCTCATTCAGGAAGGTTTCGAGATCCACATCCGGTAGCAGATTGATACTGACAAATTCACCCGGTTGCCAGTAGCTGGAAATCTGCAACACCGCCGGTCCAGACAAGCCGCGATGGGTGAAGAGTAAGTTCTCACGGAAAACGATGCCGTTTTCAGCGGTAATCACGGAAGGCACCGCCACGCCCGCCAGCACCTGTAACTCTTCGAGCAACGGTTTATGCAGAGTGAATGGCACCAGACCCGCACGGGTCGGCAGCACGTTGAGGCCAAATTGTTCGGCAATCTTATAACCAAACGGCGACGCGCCCAGCCCCGGCATTGACAGCCCACCGGTCGCCATGACCAGCTTTTCGCAACCGACAGTCATGCCGTTCAGATCAAGCGTGAAGCCTGTTTCATCCTCCGCCACACTCAGCACTTCGCTACGCAATCTGAAGGTCACATTGCCCTTCTCGCACTCATCCACCAGCATGTCGACAATCTGCTGCGCGGAGTCATCGCAGAAGAGTTGCCCTAACGTTTTCTCGTGCCATGCGATGCCGTGTTTATTGACCAGATCAATGAAATCCCACTGGGTAAAACGTGCGAGTGCAGACTTACAAAAATGCGGATTCTGGCTCAGATAAGCGCCTGGTTCGACATAAAGGTTGGTAAAGTTGCAGCGCCCACCGCCAGACATAAGGATTTTGCGCCCTGGTTTTTTACCATTATCGATCAGCAGAACCCGGCGTCCTGCCTGACCTGCCAGCGCAGAACAGAACATACCCGCCGCACCAGCGCCTATAATAATGGCATCAAACCTTTCCACGTTGCGCTCCTCTTAGAAAAAACGGGCGTGAATTGTAAAGATTCCTCAGTGGTCGCACCAGCATCAATATTACTAAAAGGAAGTATTTGCCTGAATTATATAAGATAATTATTTTTTGAGTGAAATCCATACAGGAGGCAAATCAAAAAAAGTCTATATTTCACTTTGCCCGCGCCGCGAAAGTCACTGATAATGCGCCGCGTTCATGTCCTCAAAATGGCGTAACGTCCTATGCTACATTTGTTTGCTGGCCTGGATTTGCATACCGGGCTGTTATTATTGCTTGCACTGGCTTTTGTGCTGTTCTACGAAGCCATCAATGGTTTCCATGACACAGCCAACGCCGTGGCAACCGTTATCTATACCCGCGCGATGCGTTCTCAGCTCGCCGTGGTTATGGCGGCGGTGTTCAACTTTTTGGGTGTTTTGCTGGGTGGTCTGAGTGTTGCCTATGCCATTGTGCATATGCTGCCGACGGATCTGCTGCTTAATATGGGATCGTCTCATGGCCTTGCCATGGTGTTCTCTATGTTGCTGGCGGCGATTATCTGGAACCTGGGTACCTGGTACTTTGGTTTACCTGCATCCAGCTCTCATACGCTGATTGGCGCGATCATCGGGATTGGTTTAACCAATGCGTTGATGACCGGGACGTCAGTGGTGGATGCACTCAATATCCCGAAAGTATTAAGTATTTTCGGTTCTCTGATCGTTTCCCCTATTGTCGGCCTGGTGTTTGCTGGCGGTCTGATTTTCTTGCTGCGTCGCTACTGGAGCGGCACCAAGAAACGCGCCCGTATCCACCTGACCCCAGCGGAGCGTGAAAAGAAAGACGGCAAGAAAAAGCCGCCGTTCTGGACACGTATCGCGCTGATCCTTTCCGCTATCGGCGTGGCGTTTTCGCACGGCGCGAACGATGGTCAGAAAGGCATTGGTCTGGTTATGTTGGTATTGATTGGCGTCGCGCCAGCAGGCTTCGTGGTGAACATGAATGCCACTGGCTACGAAATCACCCGTACCCGTGATGCCATCAACAACGTCGAAGCTTACTTTGAGCAGCATCCTGCGCTGCTCAAACAGGCTACCGGTGCTGATCAGTTAGTACCGGCTCCGGAAGCTGGCGCAACGCAACCTGCGGAGTTCCACTGCCATCCGTCGAATACCATTAACGCGCTCAACCGCCTGAAAGGTATGTTGACCACCGATGTGGAAAGCTACGACAAGCTGTCGCTTGATCAACGTAGCCAGATGCGCCGCATTATGCTGTGCGTTTCTGACACTATCGACAAAGTGGTGAAGATGCCTGGCGTGAGTGCTGACGATCAGCGCCTGTTGAAGAAACTGAAGTCCGACATGCTTAGCACCATCGAGTATGCACCGGTGTGGATCATCATGGCGGTCGCGCTGGCGTTAGGTATCGGTACGATGATTGGCTGGCGCCGTGTGGCAACGACTATCGGTGAGAAAATCGGTAAGAAAGGCATGACCTACGCTCAGGGGATGTCTGCCCAGATGACGGCGGCAGTGTCTATCGGCCTGGCGAGTTATACCGGGATGCCGGTTTCCACTACTCACGTACTCTCCTCTTCTGTCGCGGGGACGATGGTGGTAGATGGCGGCGGCTTACAGCGTAAAACCGTAACCAGTATTCTGATGGCCTGGGTGTTTACCCTTCCGGCTGCGGTACTGCTTTCCGGCGGGCTGTACTGGCTCTCCTTGCAGTTCCTGTAATCGTACGCACCAAAACGAGCGGGTCAGCTGGCCCGCTTCAGATTGTGACATAGTGCGCTTTGTTCATGCCGGATGCGGCGTGAACGCCTTATCCGGCCTACAAAAACATGCAAATTCAATAGATTGCAGAGATTATGTAGGCCTGATAAGCGTAGCGCATCAGGCAATTTTGCGTTTGTAATCAGTCTTGAGCGGGTCAGTTTACTGGCCCGCTTTTTTTATGCGTTATTATTGCTGAAGTGCTTAATGCCAAATCATCAATGCAATCAGGCTGACCACCACCAGACCACACAATGCGCTGGTCAGAATAAACTGCCGACGCACCCGCTCACAGCGGCGAATAAATTCATCATCGTGATGATCGCGATAACGTTGGGCATAGATATACCAAACGAGACGCACCTGTTTGTTGGGTTGGCCATGTGAGGTAAAAAAGCCCCCTCCATCAACATATTGATAGAGCAATGGATCGCAGTTACGCAGTACCACTAACAACGCGCGTAGTGATGAGAAATAGCGCGCCATGTTAACAATGCAAACGACACATAAAGCCCAAAATAATGCGACGGTGCTTATCATACCTCCTCCCCGGCGACCTGCCCGCGGAGTTCCACCCCGGGGCTACCGCTCCCGATACGCTGCCAATCAGTTAACACCAGGTCCTGGAGAAACCGCTTTTGTGGTGACCAACATCCGAGCGGCTCTATAGATAGTGTAGGAGATCAGGTTGTTTTTTTTCCAGAAGGTTAACCACTATCAATATATTCATGTCGAAAATTTGTTTATCTAACGGGTAAGCAAGGCGGATTGACGGATCATCCGGGTCGCTATAAGGTAAGGATGGTCTTAACACTGAATCTTTACGGCTGGGTTAGCCCCGCGCACGTAGTTCGCAGGACGCGGGTGACGTAACGGCACAAGAAACGCTAGCTGGCCAGTCATCGACAACTTTATGGAAGGAGTAACACTATGGCTTATAAACACATTCTCATCGCGGTCGATCTCTCCCCGGAAAGCAAAGTTCTGGTAGAGAAAGCAGTCTCTATGGCTCGCCCCTACAATGCGAAAGTTTCTCTGATCCACGTAGATGTAAACTACTCTGACCTATACACCGGGCTTATTGATGTGAATCTGGGTGATATGCAGAAACGCATCTCTGAAGAGACACATCATGCGCTGACCGAGCTTTCCACTAATGCAGGCTACCCAATCACTGAAACCCTGAGCGGCAGCGGCGACCTGGGCCAGGTTCTGGTCGATGCAATCAAGAAATACGATATGGATCTGGTGGTTTGTGGTCACCACCAGGACTTCTGGAGCAAACTAATGTCTTCCGCACGTCAGCTGATCAACACCGTTCACGTTGATATGCTGATTGTTCCGCTGCGCGACGAAGAAGAATAATCATCCCCCCACGACGTGTTCCTGAACGCCCGCATATGCGGGCGTTTTGCTTTTTGGCGCGCCTTGTTACCTGATGCAGCGTAAACCCCTTATCTGGCCTACGATCTGCGTACGCAATCAAAATCTCCTGCCAATACAACATTTAACACTATCATATTTTCCATCATTAGTGTGATCAGCTGGTTATTTTCTGTTGTAATAGTGTATTAATCTATTCACCGCATCAATATTAAGAATCTCTGACAGATGTAAACTTTTTCGCGCGTTATCCCTTACGCGTTCATACTTTTCAGGATGGTATTGGAAGGTTAATAAATATGAATACAACAACACCCATGGGGATGCTGCAGCAACCTCGCCCATTTTTCATGATCTTTTTTGTCGAGTTATGGGAGCGATTCGGCTACTACGGCGTGCAGGGCGTACTGGCGGTTTTCTTCGTTAAACAGCTTGGATTCTCGCAAGAGCAGGCTTTTGTCACTTTTGGTGCTTTTGCTGCGCTGGTCTATGGCCTCATTTCCATTGGCGGCTATGTCGGCGACCACCTGCTGGGGACCAAACGCACCATTGTTCTCGGAGCACTTGTGCTGGCGATTGGCTACTTCATGACCGGCATGTCGCTACTTAAGCCTGACCTGATTTTCATCGCCCTGGGGACTATCGCTGTCGGTAACGGCCTGTTTAAAGCTAACCCAGCCAGCTTGCTTTCGAAGTGCTATCCGCCGAAAGATCCGCGGCTTGATGGCGCATTCACCCTGTTCTATATGTCGATCAATATCGGCTCGTTGATAGCGTTATCGCTGGCCCCTGTGATCGCTGATAGATACGGTTATTCAGTCACCTACAACCTGTGCGGGGCGGGGTTAATTATCGCATTACTGGTTTACATCGCCTGTCGTGGAATGGTGAAAGACATTGGTTCTGAACCCGACTTCAAGCCGATGAGCTTCAGCAAACTGTTGTACGTATTACTTGGCAGCGTGGTGATGATCTTCGTATGTGCATGGCTGATGCACAACGTAGAAGTCGCCAATCTGGTGCTGATTGTTCTCTCCATCGTCGTCACCATCATCTTCTTTCGTCAGGCATTCAAGCTGGATAAAACCGGGCGCAATAAAATGTTTGTCGCCTTTGTCCTGATGCTCGAAGCGGTGGTGTTTTACATTCTCTACGCCCAGATGCCAACGTCGCTGAACTTCTTTGCCATCAACAACGTGCATCATGAAATTCTCGGCTTTTCCATAAACCCGGTCAGCTTCCAGGCGCTTAACCCGTTCTGGGTGGTACTCGCCAGCCCAATACTGGCAGGCATTTACACGCATCTGGGTAACAAAGGCAAAGACCTCTCGATGCCGATGAAATTTACTCTCGGCATGTTTATGTGCTCACTGGGCTTTTTGACGGCGGCAGCTGCGGGAATGTGGTTTGCGGATGCACAAGGGCTGACATCGCCATGGTTTATCGTGCTGGTGTATTTATTCCAGAGCCTGGGTGAATTGTTTATTAGCGCCCTTGGCCTGGCGATGATTGCTGCCCTGGTGCCGCAGCATTTGATGGGCTTTATTCTCGGGATGTGGTTCCTGACGCAGGCTGCCGCATTCTTGCTGGGCGGCTATGTGGCAACATTTACCGCAGTGCCGGACAACATTACCGATCCGCTTGAGACGTTACCCGTCTATACCAACGTGTTTGGTAAGATTGGCCTGGTTACGCTGGGCGTTGCAGTAGTGATGCTGTTGATGGTGCCGTGGCTGAAACGCATGATTGCGACGCCGGAAAGCCATTAATTATTCTTGCAGAAAGCAGGGTAGCGTTATCGCTACCCTGCTTTACTTTTACACGGGCGTACCTGCATAGATATCAAAGCGATGCCCTTTAGTCACAACCGCGTTTGGCGTGGCGACATTCGCTAGCGGTGGCGCGTAGTCCGGGCGCTTTACTACCACGCGTTTGGTCGCCAGCAAGCGTGCAGGCTCCAGCAATCCATCGGCATCAAGATCCGGCCCCACCAGCGACTGAAAGACACGCATCTCTTTTTTCACCAGCGCGCTTTTCTGCTTATGCGGGAACATCGGGTCGAGATAGACCACCTGCGGGCGTGGGGTAATATCGGTTAGCGCCGTCAGGCTGGAGGCGTGAATTAACTGCAAACGCTCCTGCAACCAGCCGCCGATTTCCGCATCCGCATAACCACGCGCCAGGCCGTCGTCGAGCAGCGCGGCAACAACTGGATTACGCTCCAGCATCCGCACGCGGCAACCGACTGAAGCCAGCACAAAGGCATCGCGCCCCAGTCCTGCAGTGGCATCCACCACATCCGGCAAATAATCGCCTTTAATGCCCACCGCTTTCGCCACCGCCTCACCGCGACCACCGCCGAATTTGCGTCGGTGCGCCATCGCTCCGCCAACAAAATCAACAAAGATGCCGCCAAGTTTTGGCTCATCACGCTTGCGCAATTCCAGATGTTCCGGCGTTAACACCAGCGCCATCAGGTTGTCTTCATCGTGCTCCAGCCCCCAGCGGGCCGCCAGAACAGATAAGGCGCCGTCTCCGGCGCCTGTTTCATCAATTAAGCAGATTTTCACTGAATGATCAGCCCTTAATGCCGTAATGCTCCAGCATCGCATCCAGCTGCGGTTCACGACCACGGAAGCGTTTGAACAGATCCATCGGCTCTTCTGAACCGCCACGGCTCAGAATGTTGTCGAGGAACGACTGCCCGGTTTCACGGTTGAAAATGCCCTCTTCCTCAAAGCGCGAGAAAGCATCTGCCGCCAGTACGTCAGCCCACAGGTAGCTGTAGTAACCTGCCGCATAACCACCGGCGAAAATATGGCTGAAAGCGTGCGGGAAACGGCCCCAGGACGGAGATGGCACCACGGCAACCAGTTTCTTGATTTCTGCCAGAGTTTCGAGGATTTTTGCCCCCTGATCCGGGCGGAACTCGGCATGAAGGCGGAAATCAAACAGGCCGAACTCCAGCTGACGCAGAATAAACAGCGCCGCCTGGTAGTTCTTCGCCGCCAGCATTTTATCCAGCAACTCTTTCGGCAGCGGTTCGCCGGTTTCATAGTGACCAGAGATAAACGCCAGCGCCTCCGGCTCCCAGCACCAGTTTTCCATAAACTGACTCGGCAGTTCGACCGCATCCCACGGCACACCGCTGATACCGGAAACACCAGCGGTTTCGATGCGGGTCAGCATATGGTGCAGGCCGTGACCGAACTCGTGGAACAGGGTGATCACTTCGTCGTGAGTGAACAGCGCCGGTTTACCATTTACCGGGCGGTTGAAGTTACAAGTCAAATACGCGACCGGTTTTTGCAGAGAACCATCAGCTTTACGCATCTGGCCTACGCAGTCATCCATCCACGCCCCGCCGCGCTTGTTTTCACGGGCATACAGATCGAGGTAGAAGCTGCCGCGCAGTTCGTTATTTTCGTCATACAGTTCGAAGAAACGTACATCCGGATGCCAGACATCAACCTCTTTACGCTCTTTAGCGGTGATGCCGTAAATACGTTTCACCACTTCAAACAGGCCGTTAACCGCTTTGTTTTCCGGGAAGTACGGACGCAGCTGCTCGTCGCTGATGCTGTAGAGGTGCTGTTTCTGTTTTTCGCTGTAGTAAGCGATATCCCACGGCTGCAACTCATCGACACCAAATTCGGCTTTAGCGAAGGCACGCAGTTGCTCCAGCTCTTTTTCGCCTTGCGGACGCGCGCGTTTTGCCAGATCGGTTAAGAAATCCAGCACCTGCTGCGGGTTTTCTGCCATTTTAGTGGCAAGGGATTTAAAGGCGTAGTTTTCAAAGCCCAGCAGTTGCGCCAGTTCGTGACGCAGCGCGAGGATCTCTTCCATCACCTTGCTGTTATCCCACTTACCGGCGTTCGGGCCTTGATCGGAGGCGCGGGTGCTGTAAGCGCGATACATCTCTTCGCGCAGAGCCTGGTTGTCGCAGTAGGTCATTACCGGCAGGTAGCTTGGGATATCCAGCGTCAGCAGGTAGCCTTCCAGCTCTTTCGCTTCGGCCTGGGCTTTTGCCGCAGCCAGCGCGCTTTCTGGCATCCCCGCCAGCCCCGCTTCGTCGGTAACGAGTTTGGTCCAGCCCATCGTCGCATCGAGGACGTTGTTGCTGTACTGGTTGCCCAGTTCAGAAAGACGGGTAGCAATTTCGCCGTAACGCTGCTGTTTCTCTTTCGGCAGACCTATGCCAGAGAGTTCAAAATCACGCAGGGCGTTATCAACCGCTTTCTTCTGCGCCGTGTTCAGCGTGGCGTAATGATCGCCATCGCGCAGGTCGCGGTACGCTTTATACAGCCCTTCATGTTGCCCTACCCAGGTGCTGTATTCCGACAGCAGCGGCAGGGTTTGCTCGTAGGCTTCACGCAGTTCCGGGCTATTTTTCACCGAGTTCAGGTGGCTGACCGGGGAAAAGATACGCCCCAACACATCGTCCACTTCCGCCAACGGCTGGCAGAGATTTTCCCAGGTGTACGGTGCCCCTTGCGCTACTACGCGCGCCACATTTTCGCGGCAATCGTTCAGCGCCTGAGTCACGGCTGGAACGACATGTTCCGGGAGAATTTTAGAAAACGGAGGCAATTCAAAGGGAGTCAGTAACGGATTCGTCATTCGCGCAGTCCTGGTTAAAGAGGTTAAGGAAGCGCTCAACAGGCGCTTTACATAATGTGTGTAGCATGGGGTTAAGTGTAGTGAATTTCAATGAGAAACGTTACGCTTTCGCGGCGGCGGCCTCTTTTCGGTATACTGTCCTGATACGCTTTTGTGCGCCCCGAATACGGGCCGATTTTTACTTACCGGAACACCTTTACCCATGCTCAGTTATCGCCACAGCTTTCACGCTGGCAACCACGCCGACGTCCTTAAACATACCGTTCAGAGCCTGATCATCGAGTCGCTGAAAGAGAAAGATAAACCGTTTCTCTATCTCGATACCCACGCAGGGGCCGGGCGTTATCAGTTAGGCAGCGAACATGCCGAGCGTACCGGCGAATATCTCGAAGGTATCGCCCGTATCTGGCAGCAGGACGATTTGCCCGCAGAACTGGAGGCGTACATCAATGTGGTAAAACACTTCAACCGTAGCGGTCAGTTGCGTTACTACCCCGGGTCGCCGTTGATTGCTCGCCAGCTACTGCGCGAACAAGACAGCCTGCAACTGACCGAACTGCACCCGAGCGATTACCCGTTGCTGCGTTCTGAATTTCAGAAAGACAGCCGTGCGCGCGTCGAAAAAGCCGACGGTTTCCAGCAGCTTAAGGCCAAACTTCCGCCGGTTTCCCGCCGTGGTTTAATCCTTATCGACCCGCCGTATGAAATGAAAACCGACTATCAGGCGGTGGTCAGCGGGATAGCAGAAGGTTACAAACGTTTCGCCACTGGTACTTACGCACTGTGGTATCCGGTGGTGCTGCGTCAGCAAATTAAGCGCATGATCCACGATCTGGAAGCGACCGGTATTCGCAAAATTCTGCAAATTGAACTGGCGGTACTGCCAGACAGCGATCGCCGTGGCATGACCGCTTCCGGCATGATTGTGATTAACCCGCCGTGGAAACTGGAACAGCAGATGAATAACGTGCTGCCGTGGCTGCACAGCAAACTGGTTCCGGCAGGCACCGGGCACGCCACCGTAAGCTGGATCGTGCCGGAGTAATTGCAGCCATTGCTGGCACCTATTACGTCTCGCGCTACAATCGCGGTAATCAACGATAAGGACACTCTGTCATGACTAAACACTATGATTACATCGCCATCGGCGGCGGCAGCGGCGGTATCGCCTCCATCAACCGCGCGGCTATGTACGGCCAGAAATGCGCACTGATTGAAGCCAAAGAGCTGGGCGGCACCTGCGTGAACGTCGGCTGCGTGCCGAAAAAAGTGATGTGGCACGCGGCGCAAATCCGTGAAGCGATCCATATGTACGGCCCTGATTATGGTTTCGATACCACCATCAACAAGTTCAACTGGGAAACGTTGATCGCCAGCCGTACCGCCTATATCGACCGTATTCATACTTCCTATGAAAACGTGCTCGGTAAAAATAACGTTGATGTAATCAAAGGCTTTGCCCGCTTCGTTGATGCCAAAACGCTGGAGGTAAACGGCGAAACCATCACGGCCGATCATATTCTGATCGCCACAGGCGGTCGTCCGAGCCACCCGGATATTCCGGGCGTGGAATACGGTATTGATTCTGATGGCTTCTTCGCCCTTCCTGCTTTGCCAGAGCGCGTGGCGGTTGTTGGCGCGGGTTACATCGCCGTTGAGCTGGCGGGCGTGATTAACGGCCTCGGCGCGAAAACGCATCTGTTTGTGCGTAAACATGCGCCGCTGCGCAGCTTCGACCCGATGATTTCCGAAACGCTGGTCGAAGTGATGAACGCCGAAGGCCCGCAGCTGCACACCAACGCCATCCCGAAAGCGGTAGTGAAAAATGCCGATGGTAGCCTGACGCTGGAGCTGGAAGATGGTCGCAGTGAAACGGTGGATTGCCTGATTTGGGCGATTGGTCGCGAGCCTGCCAATGACAACATCAACCTAGAAGCCGCTGGCGTTAAAACTAACGAAAAAGGCTATATCGTCGTCGATAAATATCAAAACACCAATATTGAAGGTATTTACGCGGTGGGCGATAACACGGGTGCAGTGGAACTGACACCGGTAGCAGTTGCAGCGGGTCGCCGTCTCTCTGAACGCCTGTTTAATAACAAGCCGGATGAGCATCTGGATTACAGCAACATTCCGACCGTGGTCTTCAGCCATCCGCCGATTGGTACTGTTGGTTTAACGGAACCGCAGGCGCGCGAGCAGTACGGCGACGATCAGGTGAAAGTGTATAAATCCTCTTTCACCGCGATGTATACCGCCGTCACCACTCACCGCCAGCCGTGCCGCATGAAGCTGGTGTGCGTTGGGCCAGAAGAGAAGATTGTCGGTATTCACGGCATTGGCTTTGGTATGGACGAAATGTTGCAGGGCTTCGCGGTGGCGCTGAAGATGGGCGCAACCAAAAAAGACTTCGACAATACCGTCGCCATTCACCCAACGGCGGCAGAAGAGTTCGTGACCATGCGCTAAATGTTAAAGGGCTAAGAGTAGTGTGCTCTTAGCCCTTAATTACGTTTCCGCTATCAGTTCAGAAGCTGAAGCAGAAAGCGGATCAGTTCCAGCAGCGCAATTAACGCTCCAAGAACGATGATTGCTTTATCAATCACCCGTTTTCTCCATGCGATGGAGTGAGAATGCATCCGCTTACTCATCCACTGCCTGTCACGGCGCATGTCTCATTGTTAGATGACGACTATCTCACTCCGGCCAGAGCATCAGTTAACGGCACCACCCGTACTTCTGACCAGGACTTTGAAAGCGTTTATGCGCATTACCAGAGTGAAAATGCCTCAGAGCTAACTGGATAATCATACAGTACATTCAGGTTATAAAACCAGCATGTCCTTGCAATAGTTTCAGTATGGTATTAGCATTGATGCGTTAGATGATGACTATCTCACTCCAGCCAGAGCCACCAACTCAGGGCTGAAGAGTAAAAAAACCGACGCAAAGTCGGTTTTTTTACATCCGGATTCGGACAAGGCTTAATATGACGATGACCCAGTGAAAGTATATAAATCGTCATTGCGATATATACCGAAGTGCCCCCTCCGCCAGCTGAAGAAATCGCTAATTCTTGCAATGTTAGCCACTGGCTAATAGTATTGAACCGTTAGATGTGGGCATTCTCACTCCAGCCAGAGCCACCAACTCAGGCTGAAGAGTAAAAAACCGACGCAAAGTCGGTTTTTTTACGTCCTGATTCAAACCGCCTTTCAAATGAATAGCCAACTCAAAATTCACACCTATTACCTTCCTCTGCACTTACACATTCGTTAAGTCATATATGTTTTTGACTTATCCGCTTCGAAGAGAGACACTACCTGCCACAATCAGGAGCGCAATATGTCATTTCTGTTACCCATCCAATTGTTCAAAATTCTTGCTGATGAAACCCGTCTGGGCATCGTTTTACTGCTCAGCGAGCTGGGAGAGTTATGCGTCTGCGATCTTTGTACTGCCCTCGATCAGTCGCAGCCCAAGATCTCCCGCCACCTGGCATTGCTTCGTGAAAGCGGGCTATTGCTGGACCGCAAGCAAGGTAAGTGGGTTCATTACCGCTTATCACCGCATATTCCAGCATGGGCGGCGAAAATTATTGATGAGGCCTGGCGATGTGAACAGGAAAAGGTTCAGGCGATTGTCCGCAACCTGGCTCGACAAAACTGTTCCGGGGACAGTAAGAACATTTGCAGTTAAAAATTTAGCTAAACACATATGAATTTTCAGATGTGTTTTATCCGGGAGGCATTATGTTACTGGCAGGCGCTATCTTTGTCCTGACCATCGTATTGGTTATCTGGCAGCCGAAAGGTTTAGGCATCGGCTGGAGTGCAACGCTCGGCGCAGTACTGGCGTTAGTTACGGGCGTGGTTCATCCGGGTGATATTCCGGTGGTGTGGAATATCGTCTGGAACGCGACGGCTGCGTTTATCGCCGTCATTATCATCAGCCTGCTGCTGGATGAGTCCGGCTTTTTTGAATGGGCGGCGCTGCACGTCTCACGCTGGGGTAATGGTCGTGGTCGCTTGCTGTTTACCTGGATTGTCCTGCTCGGTGCTGCCGTTGCCGCCCTGTTTGCCAATGATGGCGCGGCGCTTATTTTGACGCCGATTGTCATCGCCATGCTGCTGGCTTTAGGATTCAGTAAAGGCACGACGCTGGCGTTCGTGATGGCGGCCGGATTCATTGCCGATACCGCCAGCCTGCCGCTTATTGTCTCCAACCTGGTGAATATCGTTTCCGCTGATTTCTTTGGCCTCGGCTTTCGCGAATACGCCTCGGTGATGGTGCCGGTGGATATCGCCGCGATTGTTGCCACGCTGGTGATGCTACATCTCTATTTTCGCAAAGATATTCCGCAGAACTACGATATGGCGCTGCTGAAATCTCCCGCAGAAGCGATCAAAGATCCTGCTACGTTCAAAACTGGCTGGGTTGTTTTACTGCTTCTGCTGGTGGGATTTTTCGTCCTGGAACCGCTCGGCATTCCGGTGAGCGCCATTGCAGCTGTGGGCGCGCTGATATTATTTGTCGTCGCTAAACGCGGTCATGCGATTAATACGGGTAAAGTCCTGCGCGGTGCCCCCTGGCAGATTGTCATCTTCTCGCTCGGCATGTATCTGGTGGTTTATGGCCTGCGCAATGCCGGATTAACGGAATATCTTTCTGGCGTACTCAACGTGCTGGCGGATAACGGCCTGTGGGCCGCGACGCTCGGCACCGGATTCCTCACCGCCTTCCTCTCTTCTATTATGAACAATATGCCGACGGTACTGGTTGGCGCGTTGTCCATTGATGGCAGCACGGCATCTGGCGTTATCAAAGAAGCGATGGTTTATGCCAATGTGATTGGCTGCGATTTGGGACCGAAAATTACCCCAATTGGTAGCCTGGCTACGCTACTCTGGCTGCACGTACTTTCGCAGAAGAATATGACTATCAGCTGGGGATATTACTTCCGTACAGGGATTATCATGACCCTGCCTGTGCTGTTTGTGACGCTGGCTGCGCTGGCGCTACGTCTCTCTTTCACTTTGTAATGAGATACTGATATGAGCAACATTACCATTTATCACAACCCGGCCTGCGGCACGTCGCGTAATACGCTGGAGATGATCCGCAACAGCGGCACAGAACCGACCATTATCCATTATCTGGAAACTCCGCCAACGCGCGATGAACTGGTCAAACTCATTGCCGATATGGGGATTTCCGTACGCGCGCTGCTGCGTAAAAACGTCGAACCGTATGAGGAGCTGGGCCTTGCGGAAGATAAATTTACTGACGATCGGTTAATCGACTTTATGCTTCAGCACCCGATTCTGATTAATCGCCCGATTGTGGTGACGCCGCTGGGAACTCGCCTGTGCCGCCCTTCAGAAGTGGTGCTGGAAATTCTGCCAGATGCGCAAAAAGGCGCATTCTCCAAGGAAGATGGCGAGAAAGTGGTTGATGAAGCGGGTAAGCGCCTGAAATAAAGCGGCGATATCCACTGCCGATAGTTGGTAAAGTGCGCTTTGTTTATGTCGGATGCGACGCTAACGCGTCTTATCCGACCTACAAAACCGTGCAAATTCAATATATGGCATGAAATATGTAGAGCGTAGCGCATCAGGCAATTTTGCTATTTACGCAGCACTCCTCGCGTAAGAATTCAATTATCGCTTCCAGCATTGCGTATTGCGAAACACACATCAGCGTCCGACTCTCACGGTTTTGTTTGACCAGTCCTACCGATACCAGTGCTGATATATGGTGGCTGAGTGTGGAGCCAGGTATCCCAAGCTGCTTTTGCAACTCACCGACCGGCAACCCTTGTTCCCCGGCTTTGACAAGATGTTTAAATATGAACAAACGGGTCGGGTGACCTAGCTCTTTCAGCGCTTTAGCGACTTCTTCCAACTGCATATGACACCCCTCTGTCTGGTTGATATTTCGATAATACCAGAAATATCTTGATCTGAATTTCATTTCGATTATTCTGGAAATATAGATTTATCCAATGAGGTTACGTATGAGTAGTTGGCTTGCGATGCTGCAAGATGCCGCAGAGATGTTTGTGTTTCTCGCCGTCGAGCTTTCGTTGCTGTTTATAGTGATTAGTGCCGGTGTCAGCCTGATAAGACAAAAGGTGCCAGACCATAAAATCCAGCAGATGATGGGGGCCAGAAAAGGGAGAGGCTATCTCCTGGCTGCTCTGTTGGGAGCCGTTACCCCGTTCTGTAGTTGCTCGACAATACCCATGTTACGTGGATTGTTGTCAGCGAAAGCCGGGTTTTGTCAGCGCCAGTGATATAAGACGGTAATTCGCCATTTGGATTGTCCGCTCCACCCAACATGTTGTTTCCTTAAGGTTCTCACACCAGAAAGGACATCAACATGCTGAGCAGAGAGGACTTTTACATGATAAAGCAAATGCGCCAGCAGGGCGCGTACATCGTCGATATTGCGACTCAGATTGGTTGCTCTGAACGGACGGTCAGACGCTACCTCAAATACCCTGAACCGCCAGCCAGAAAGACCCGCCACAAAATGGTTAAGCTGAAACCGTTTATGGATTACATCGACATGCGCCTGGCAGAGAATGTCTGGAATAGCGAGGTTATCTTCGCGGAGATTAAGGCAATGGGTTATACGGGCGGACGTTCCATGCTGCGTTACTACATCCAGCCCAAACGTAAAATGCGTCCGTCAAAAAGAACAGTTCGCTTCGAAACTCAGCCTGGATACCAGCTCCAGCATGACTGGGGCGAAGTTGAGGTGGAGGTTGCCGGGCAACGGTGCAAAGTTAACTTTGCGGTTAATACGCTGGGGTTCTCCCGCAGCTTCCATGTCTTCGCCGCACCAAAACAGGATGCTGAGCATACCTACGAATCACTGGTTCGCGCCTTCCGCTACTTCGGTGGTTGTGTGAAAACGGTGCTGGTTGATAACCAGAAGGCTGCGGTGCTGAAGAATAACAACGGGAAAGTCGTGTTCAACTCCGGATTCCTGTTGCTGGCTGACCACTATAACTTCCTGCCACGGGCATGCCGTCCACGCAGGGCCAGAACAAAAGGTAAGGTTGAGCGGATGGTGAAATACCTCAAGGAGAACTTCTTCGTCCGGTACCGCAGGTTCGACAGCTTCACTCATGTCAATCAACAACTGGAGCAATGGATAGCCGATGTGGCTGACAAACGGGAGCTTCGCCAGTTCAAAGAAACGCCGGAACAGCGCTTCGCGCTGGAGCAGGAACATCTGCAGCCGTTACCGGATACAGACTTCGATACCAGTTACTTCGATATCCGCCATGTGTCCTGGGACAGCTATATCGAGGTTGGTGGTAATCGTTACAGCGTTCCCGAAGCGCTGTGTGGTCAGCCGGTATCGATACGAATATCGCTGGATGACGAGTTGCGGATCTACAGTAATGAGAAACTGGTGGCCTCACATCGCCTCTGTTCAGCATCGTCTGGCTGGCAGACAGTGCCGGAGCATCACGCCCCGCTCTGGCAGCAGGTCAGTCAGGTGGAACATCGACCACTGAGTGCCTATGAGGAGCTGTTGTGATGCATGAACTGGAAGTCCTGCTGAGTCGCCTGAAAATGGAGCATCTGAGTTATCACGTTGAAAGCCTGCTGGAACAGGCAGCTAAAAAAGAGCTGAACTACCGGGAGTTCCTGTGCATGGCGCTACAGCAGGAATGGAACGGCAGGCATCAGCGCGGTATGGAGTCCAGGCTGAAGCAGGCTCGTCTGCCGTGGGTCAAAACGCTGGAGCAGTTCGACTTTACCTTCCAGCCGGGCATCGACCGTAAGGTTGTCCGGGAACTGGCTGGTCTGGCGTTCGTGGAGCGCAGCGAAAACGTGATCCTGCTGGGCCCTCCTGGTGTCGGAAAAACTCATCTGGCCATAGCTCTTGGCGTGAAAGCGGTGGATGCGGGACATCGGGTACTGTTTATGCCACTGGACAGACTGATCGCGACACTGATGAAAGCGAAACAGGAAAACCGGCTGGAGCGTCAGCTACAGCAACTGAGTTATGCCCGGGTGTTGATCCTAGATGAAATAGGCTATCTGCCGATGAACAGAGAGGAAGCCAGTCTGTTCTTCCGGCTACTGAACCGTCGATATGAAAAAGCGAGCATCATACTGACGTCAAACAAAGGGTTCGCAGACTGGGGAGAAATGTTCGGAGATCACGTACTGGCAACAGCGATCCTGGATCGGCTGCTACATCACTCAACCACGCTGAATATCAAAGGAGAGAGTTACCGGTTAAAAGAGAAACGTAAAGCTGGAGTGCTGACCAAAAACACAACGCCAATCAGTGATGATGAAATGGTGGAAAGCGGACAGCATCAGTAACGAAAGTATTTAGCGGGCATGAAAATGGCAAATAACGGTCAAACATCGTGGCGTTGACAGTTTGGTCCGACTCTCACTTTTTTATTTGTTTCACCATTACTTAATCCCATTATCGTCGGACTAATGTGGATGACCTTTGGTTGGAAAGTCACCTTGTTGTACGCGATTATCGCAGCCGGCGTCTCCGTTCTTGCCAGTATTATCCTGGATTCTCTGGGGTTTGAACGTCATATCATTGCCAGTAAAAGCTCATCAGCAAATTGTTGTGCTCCAGCAAAAACTTCGCCGGGAACGACATATACGCCCATAAAAGTGAGTTGTTGTAGTCCAGCGGCTAAAGCCATTGAGAACCCCGTAGTTACCTGTTGCAGTACCAAAGCTGTAGTAAGTATTAATCCCATAAAACTAGCCACCAAAGATGCGTTGCAACAGTTTAAAGATGTACTGCCATATCTTTTGTTAGGAGTATTAATAGGATCTTTTATTTATGGCTTTATTCCCTCAGCGTGGATTGCCGCTCATGCAGGAGCAGATAATCCCTTCGCCATCCCATTAAGCGCCGTTGTCGGTATTCCGCTGTATATCCGGGCTGAGGCGGTTATCCCTCTGGCATCTGTTCTGATGACAAAAGGAATGGGTCTGGGAGCATTAATGGCATTAATCATCGGCAGTGCCGGCGCAAGCCTGACGGAAGTGATATTACTTAAATCAATGTTCAGAATGCCGATGATAGCTGCATTCCTGACGGTTATATTAGGTATGGCTATCTTGATGGGCTATTTGACTCAATTGCTATTTTAAATAGATGCCAGCAGTAAACTATAAGATGCATAGTTAGTGCCATATCCTTCTAAGTAGAAAATCATAGACAGGATAATCCTTAAAAATCACAAATGATTTAACTAATGCATTGAGAATGATGACGGCTCGGTCAACAAGTCATCAACAGACAATAACCACGTAATCATGCTTCTCTGACATTTTATCGGAGAAGCAATGTGAGGTAGCCTGAGTTTAACGGACACTCCTTCCTGAAATAGAATGGCATCAGAAGGAGCTAATAATGAGCAGAAAAACCCAACGTTACTCTAAAGAGTTCAAAGCCGAAGCTGTCAGAACGGTTCCTGAAAATCAACTTTCGATCAGTGAAGGCGCTTCCCGATTATCTCTTCCTGAAGGCACTTTAGGACAATGGGTTACCGCCGCCAGAAAAGGGCTCGGTACTCCTGGTTCCCGCACGGTGGCTGAACTGGAATCTGAAATTCTGCAACTGCGTAAGGCGTTAAATGAAGCTCGCCTTGAGCGAGATATATTAAAAAAAGCAACAGCGTATTTTGCACAGGAGTCGCTGAAAAATACGCGTTAATCGAACAATGGCGACAACAATTTCCCATTGAAGCGATGTGTCAGGTATTTGGTGTATCCAGGAGCGGTTATTACAACTGGGTACAGCATGAACCCTCAGACAGAAAACAAAGTGATGAGCGGCTAAAACTGGAGATTAAGGTGGCACATATCCGCACTCGCGAAACATATGGAACCCGGCGGCTCCAGACGGAGCTGGCAGAGAATGGCATCATCGTTGGTCGTGACCGACTGGCACGTCTTCGTAAGGAGCTAAGGCTACGCTGTAAGCAGAAACGCAAGTTCAGAGCGACTACGAACTCGAACCACAATCTGCCAGTTGCGCCAAATCTGCTGAACCAGACGTTCGCTCCTACAGCACCAAATCAGGTCTGGGTGGCGGACCTGACGTATGTTGCCACACAGGAGGGATGGTTGTACCTCGCTGGCATCAAAGATGTTTATACGTGCGAAATTGTCGGCTACGCCATGGGAGAGCGCATGACAAAAGAGCTGACAGGTAAAGCCCTGTTTATGGCGCTCAGGAGCCAGCGCCCACCTGCCGGGCTAATCCACCACTCTGATCGAGGTTCACAGTACTGCGCATACGATTACCGGGTCATACAGGAGCAGTCTGGTCTGAAAACATCAATGTCGCGTAAAGGTAACTGTTACGACAACGCTCCGATGGAAAGCTTCTGGGGAACGCTGAAAAATGAGAGCCTGAGCCACTATCGTTTTAATAACCGGGATGAAGCCATCTCAGTAATACGGGAATACATTGAGATTTTCTACAATCGTCAGCGTCGTCACTCTCGTCTGGGGAATATCTCCCCGGCAGCCTTCAGGGAAAAATATCATCAGATGGCTGCTTAAAAAAAGAACAAATGGTAGTGTCCGCTATTGCCAGTACACCTCAATGACTCTTTGTCTCAGTACCCTCCTCCTTTTTAAAAGGCAGATTTCAGTCGCTAATACAACACATTTTTAAATACACTTTAACCTAGTTCATTATTACACTAGACTGGCCCCCTGAATCTCCAGACAACCAGTATCACTTAAATAAGTGATAGTCTTAATACTAGTTTTTAGACTAGTCATTGGAGTACAGATGATTGATGTCTTAGGGCCGGAGAAACGCAGACGGCGTACCACACAGGAAAAGATCGCAATTGTTCAGCAGAGCTTTGAACCGGGGATGACGGTCTCCCTCGTTGCCCGGCAACATGGTGTAGCAGCCAGCCAGTTATTTCTCTGGCGTAAGCAATACCAGGAAGGAAGTCTTACTGCTGTCGCCGCCGGAGAACAGGTTGTTCCTGCCTCTGAACTTGCTGCCGCCATGAAGCAGATTAAAGAACTCCAGCGCCTGCTCGGCAAGAAAACGATGGAAAATGAACTCCTCAAAGAAGCCGTTGAATATGGACGGGCAAAAAAGTGGATAGCGCACGCGCCCTTATTGCCCGGGGATGGGGAGTAAGCTTAGTCAGCCGTTGTCTCCGGGTGTCGCGTGCGCAGTTGCACGTCATTCTCAGACGAACCGATGACTGGATGGATGGCCGCCGCAGTCGTCACACTGATGATACGGATGTGCTTCTCCGTATACACCATGTTATCGGAGAGCTGCCCACGTATGGTTATCGTCGGGTATGGGCGCTGCTTCGCAGACAGGCAGAACTTGATGGTATGCCTGCGATCAATGCCAAACGTGTTTACCGGATCATGCGCCAGAATGCGCTGTTGCTTGAGCGAAAACCTGCTGTACCGCCATCGAAACGGGCACATACAGGCAGAGTGGCCGTGAAAGAAAGCAATCAGCGATGGTGCTCTGACGGGTTCGAGTTCTGCTGTGATAACGGAGAGAGACTGCGTGTCACGTTCGCGCTGGACTGCTGTGATCGTGAAGCACTGCACTGGGCGGTGACTACCGGCGGCTTCAACAGTGAAACAGTACAGGACGTCATGCTGGGAGCGGTGGAACGCCGCTTCGGCAACGATCTTCCGTCGTCTCCAGTGGAGTGGCTGACGGATAATGGTTCATGCTACCGGGCTAATGAAACACGCCAGTTCGCCCGGATGTTGGGACTTGAACCGAAGAACACGGCGGTGCGGAGTCCGGAGAGTAACGGAATAGCAGAGAGCTTCGTGAAAACGATAAAGCGTGACTACATCAGTATCATGCCCAAACCAGACGGGTTAACGGCAGCAAAGAACCTTGCAGAGGCGTTCGAGCATTATAACGAATGGCATCCGCATAGTGCGCTGGGTTATCGCTCGCCACGGGAATATCTGCGGCAGCGGGCTTGTAATGGGTTAAGTGATAACAGATGTCTGGAAATATAGGGGCAAATCCATACACATCTAAAACATCACAAAAAAAATCACTTCACACACTATCAGAGAACATAATAACTTTTTAAAATGAGCGCATTTTGATAGTTGTTAACGATTTCCTTTACGATACTATCACTACCCTTTTTTTATACACAAATATTACCGGGTGGAGATAAAAGGGAAATCAAAGGTAATTATATCAGGAAGATATAACGCATTACATTTATTGTGTGTAGAAGAAAATCCATTCCTGTTCTAATTATCCAATTTAAACATCTTAGCATAAAACAAATGATGAATAAGGAATTTTATGTCAATTGACTTTACCCCAGGTATAATAAATACATATCACGGCGATATTTATAACTGCACAACAAATACCGATAATGCTAAAACGCCAGACACACCGAAGTGGCCTTGCGATA
The DNA here is from genome assembly GCF_002950395.1 of Shigella sonnei. NCBI lineage: Bacteria > Pseudomonadati > Pseudomonadota > Gammaproteobacteria > Enterobacterales > Enterobacteriaceae > Shigella > Shigella sonnei. Next base: position 4,073,266 of record NZ_CP026802.1, on the reverse strand, counting down.
ATTGGGAAGAACAACAACCCATTAATTCCACATTCTCTGGAGAAGGATATATCTCTGATCAATATGATTTAGTGCAACACCAACTTCAACAAATTAATGCGTGCCACACGAACACTACATATACAAATGCAGACTACTCAAAAGTTGTGGCTCAACTTGTAAGTCTTATTACTAACATTGAAACGATAAGTTCGACACAACTTACGCAACAGACACAATCAATACTTAATCAGATTAATAACATTAGATATGAAAAAAACAAAAGTGCTGAATGTCGAATCATTGTTGTCGCTAATCCTAAACCCGACAAGGCAATCATAACTAAAATTAGCGTAGAAGAGGGAATACCCATAACATTCAGTGTCCAAACCATGTTTTCAGATACTAATTTTATTGCTGAACAACGAGCTGACTTACCAACTAATATAAAAGATATTCAAAGCCTGTATCAAAAAATGACGAAGTTATATATTGAGCACAGTGAAAATAAAAACAGGATGAAAGTCTTTGCCGGAGCCAACTTTATTGATTTCAATATGACAGGACAGAACCTGTCCGGGTTCGTTCTAACCTTGTCAAGGTTTTATTTCGAAGATCTACTTAATATAAATTTCACTGACGCAAATTTAGGTGACACTATTTTTTACATAAAGAACACCCTACCCCCAAATTATATAAAGATGGACAATATCTTGACAAACAAATCGAAGGTTTATTTTCAACATTATTAACCATTAATGACAACTTTTTACGAGCAAAAGCGGAAATTGCTTCGACAATAATTAAATTTTTAGAGGCCAGGATAACCAATCTTTCATACAATGACATATTAAAATATCAGCAAGAATTCCAAAAACAATGTTATAAGCAAGTTAAAGCCTTTACGACACTCTCTCGATACAATAAAATTCAAACATGGGCAGAAATGTCTGAATATCAGTTCGAAGTATTTCAATACGAGACGCTTAACCCCAAAAAAATGTCACACACGCCTTATTTAAAGAGGCCACTTCCTAATGAAAAAGATATAAATTATGGGGTGGAAATAGAAATACCATCTGGCAAAAGAATTCGCTTATCAAATCATTATCAGAATATAATACCATAATATTGATTATTAGCACTTTATAATTATTGAATGAAAATAGATTTTATGTAATTTTAAAACAAAGGAGGTAATGACTCCAACTTATTGATAGTGTTTTATGTTCAGATAATGCCCGATGACTTTGTCATGCAGCTCCACCGATTTTGAGAACGACAGCGACTTCCGTCCCAGCCGTGCCAGGTGCTGCCTCAAATTCAGGTTATGCCGCTCAATTCGCTGCGTATATCGCTTGCTGATTACGTGCAGCTTTCCCTTCAGGCGGGATTCATACAGCGGCCAGCCATCCGTCATCCATATCACCACGTCAAAGGGTGACAGCAGGCTCATAAGACGCCCCAGCGTCGCCATAGTGCGTTCACCGAATACGTGCGCAACAACCGTCTTCCGGAGACTGTCATACGCGTAAAACAGCCAGCGCTGGCGCGATTTAGCCCCGACATAGCCCCACTGTTCGTCCATTTCCGCGCAGACGATGACGTCACTGCCCGGCTGTATGCGCGAGGTTACCGACTGCGGCCTGAGTTTTTTAAGTGACGTAAAATCGTGTTGAGGCCAACGCCCATAATGCGTGCAGTTGCCCGGCATCCAACGCCATTCATGGCCATATCAATGATTTTCTGGTGCGTACCGGGTTGAGAAGCGGTGTAAGTGAACTGCAGTTGCCATGTTTTACGGCAGTGAGAGCAGAGATAGCGCTGATGTCCGGCAGTGCTTTTGCCGTTACGCACCACCCCGTCAGTAGCTGAACAGGAGGGACAGCTGATAGAAACAGAAGCCACTGGAGCACCTCAAAAACACCATCATACACTAAATCAGTAAGTTGGCAGCATCACCAACAAAGGATTATATTATGGGGCGATGGATACTCATGCCACGCCCCAAAATCAATGGAATTGAACTAAACAAAAGGGATATAAACATCAGACAGGTTTACGTTACTATCAGGCATATCGCCTCAGAATCAGATGAAAACTATAAAGAAATATCTATTATGGTTTTAATATTTGTTGATAAGGATAGTAACATGAACATGACAAAAGGTGCACTCATCCTCAGCCTTTCATTTTTGCTTGCCGCATGTAGTTCAATTCCGCAAAATATCAAAGGCAATAACCAACCTGATATTCAAAAAAGTTTTGTTGCTGTTCATAACCAGCCGGGGTTATATGTTGGTCAACAAGCGCGCTTTGGTGGGAAGGTTATCAACGTTATCAATGGCAAAACGGATACGTTGTTAGAAATCGCTGTATTACCGTTGGATAGCTATGCGAAACCTGATATTGAAGCCAACTATCAGGGCCGACTGCTCGCCAGACAAAGCGGCTTCCTTGACCCAGTGAACTATCGTAATCACTTTGTTACCATCCTCGGTACCATTCAGGGTGAACAACCTGGCTTTATCAATAAAGTCCCGTATAACTTCCTGGAAGTGAATATGCAGGGCATCCAGGTGTGGCATTTGAGAGAAGTGGTTAATACCACCTATAACCTGTGGGATTACGGCTATGGTGCATTCTGGCCGGAACCGGGCTGGGGTGCGCCTTACTACACCAATGCGGTGAGTCAGGTAACACCTGAGCTGGTCAAATAACACCACCGAAAGATGCAGATGCTTTCTCAGCATCTGCATCATGTATTACATAAAATTAATATACAGTAAGCTAACTATTATTATTATAAGCCCTGTCCTGTTAATTACCTTTGGCAAATTGATTATAAAGTTAATGTCCGCACCAGGAGTCGGTTATGTTTCTTATAATTACCAGGGATACGATGTTCTTCACCGCGATGAAAAACATTCTGAGTAAAGGTAATGTCGTTCATATACAGAACGAAGAAGAGATCGACGTAATGTTGCATCAGAATGCCTTCGTCATTATTGATACATTAATGAATAATGTATTTCATTCTAATTTTCTCACTCAAATTGAACGATTAAAACCTGTCCATGTCATTGTTTTCTCCCCCTTTAATATTAAACGCTGTCTGGGGAAAGTACCGGTGACCTTTGTTCCGCGGACTATCACTATCATTGATTTTGTCGCACTCATCAATGGCAGTTACTGCTCTGTGCCTGAAGCGAATGTGTCACTTTCGCGCAAGCAACATCAGGTTCTGAGCTGCATTGCGAATCAAATGACAACTGAAGATATTCTGGAGAAACTGAAAATATCGCTAAAAACGTTCTACTGCCATAAACACAATATCATGATGATCCTCAATCTTAAGCGGATCAATGAGCTGGTACGCCATCAGCATATTGATTATCTGGTGTGAATTTCAGGCTTACGGTGAGTCTGGCTACGCTGCCACACAGATTAGCTAATTGAAACGCCTTTCACCCCTGCCATACCTTTTAATAATCGCAACAGGTCTTCTATCGACGTTGTGGCATGAAGCTGGATATCAATGGCGACCACTTCATGATCTTCATTTTCCTGCAACGAAACTAAATCAGTTTTTATTTTTTGCTGCTTAAACCAGTCGAGCATTGATACCATATTACCGTTCACTAATGTCAGCTGTAAATGGTAATTTTTGTTCATCAGGCGGAAGGTTAATTGATGGAAGACTTCCAGCACCAACAAGGTCATCACTGAACCATAAATACCCAGTTCGTACATACCGCTGCCAATAACCATACCTATGGCGGCGGTCACCCAGATATCCGCTGCCGTCGTCAGACCTACAATATTTTGGTTACGAACGAGAATGTTACCTGCACCGATAAACCCGACGCCCGTCACCACCTGAGCAGCAATACGGCTGGGGTCGAGTCCGACGTGATCTAAAGACAGCACGTCAGCAAAACCATATTTCGAAACAATCATAAACAGGGCGCTTCCCATGCCAATTAATACATGTGTGCGTAACCCTGCTCCTTTGCCGCGCATTTGCCTTTCCATGCCAATAGCGCCACAGGCAATTGCCGCGAGTATAAGACGTATAATAAATTCTGCTGTCATATAAAAATGCAAAAAGGAGCAGCAAGATGGCTCAACTTGCTACTCCTTTTTACTTGTACCTCATTAATTCGGCAAGTCATTAGATGCTTGATTTTTGAAGGTATACAAATTTTTCTGCGGGTTTTTCTTACAGTATTCGATCACTTTAGGAATTTGAGTGAGATCGGTTTCATTTAAAGTAACGGTATCGCCACCTTTATATACTGTTTCTTCATGCAGCATCCACCATGCAACCGGGGTCATTGCTTTTGGATTCAGATCAATAAATTCCTGGCAGGTCATATCTTTAGCGGATTCATTGGCTGCCAGCGCAGATTGTGCGTTCACCAGTGACAAAGCCGCTACAGCGCCCATAAAAATAAACGCTTTACGGAGAGATGAAATATTCATTTTGTAACCCATTCAATATAGAGATTATATATGAACAGGAGGAATAGCTGCTTTTAAAGAAGATATTCCGGCCTGTTCAATATGCAAGGAAGTACGATGTAACGCATTCCCGGAATTACATATCTTTCTTAATTTTGTCCCATTCGCCTTTAACTTTATCTTTAAAGTTGGCTTGTTTATCCTGAGTACAAGCCTGAACGATAGCTGGGGTTACGGTTGCAATACCCTGAACATCTAAAACCGCATCTTCTGGTTTATCTTTGTTGTTCAGCGCTTCAGCAAAACCAACTGCAGTTGGCTGGAAGGATTCGTCCACAGCCAGGAAATCTTCACAGGTCCAGGAGTTGACCGGTTTTTTGTTATCAGCTGCTTTTTGCGCATCCGCTGCATTGCTCACAACTGGCAGAAGAAGCAGACCACCAAGAATAACGCCTAATACTTTTTTCATCGTAATATCCTCAACTATAAAGTGAAAGAGCCGTCACGAATCAATTTCGACACTGAGGTTATAACCTGGTTTTCTGTATATGTCATGTTGATATAAAATATCAAAATCAGATATTTTTATTTCAATACAATGAGTTACAGATGCATCAGATACTGTAATTAGGAAATTTTTATTAAATCGACTACATTCTTAGACGCGTTTTTGGCATAGATTGATAGCAGGGGATTTTCTTCTTAATTTTATAGGGTGGTTCTATGTTATATATAGATAAGGCAACAATTTTGAAGTTTGATCTGGAGATGCTTAAAAAACATCGCAGAGCAATCCAGTTTATTGCCGTGCTACTGTTTATCGTCGGGTTGCTGTGTATCAGTTTCCCGTTCGTCTCTGGCGATATTTTAAGCACAGTAGTGGGTGCATTATTAATCTGCTCGGGCATTGCGCTTATTGTCGGGTTATTCAGCAACCGCAGTCATAATTTCTGGCCGGTATTATCCGGTTTCCTCGTCGCAGTCGCCTATTTATTGATCGGCTATTTCTTCATCCGCGCACCGGAGCTGGGCATTTTTGCCATTGCGGCATTTATTGCCGGTTTGTTCTGTGTTGCAGGGGTTATTCGCCTGATGAGTTGGTATCGTCAGCGTTCAATGAAAGGCAGCTGGCTACAGCTCGTTATTGGTGTGCTGGATATCGTCATTGCCTGGATATTCCTTGGTGCAACGCCGATGGTGTCTGTAACGCTGGTTTCCACACTGGTGGGAATTGAACTGATATTTAGCGCCGCCAGCCTGTTCAGCTTCGCCAGTTTGTTCGTTAAGCAGCAATAATTATCCCGGTTGTCACCCGGATCATAGTCACTTGATATGACTATGATCCGATTAATACTCTCTCCGCTACGGAGTGTTGTAGATCAATTGCGCACTATCATTGAAATAATTACCTGCTAGTGATTATTTCAACCTACTGAATTTCATCTAATTTTTTTCACTCCATGGCAAATTAGCCATTTCAAACATTATCATGGCTGATATTTTCCGTAGTCAGGTTTAATGTTTTAAAAGTGCTGTGGGAAAGTGAACAAAGAGTTCCGTAAGCGTTGATGCTATGGGCGGTTAAATAAGTAATCCGGGTTCATTTTTTTGCAACTGGCGTTGATTACATTGCATAAATATCCGTGTCTCCAGACGCTATATAAAAACCTGAAGACATGAATGCGTTATTTACTCAGGTAATTTCAATGCGTTAAAAGAAAGCTGGCAATCCAATTGCCAGCTTAAGTCGAAACAAGGAGACTCGATATTTAAATCGGATTACATTTTAACTTTAGTAATATTCTTCAGAGATCACAAACTGGTTATTGATAACTTATTCTTGGGCAGTAATCCGCAAACGTTAACTTTTTGTTTACTATTTACAAGCTGATAACAACCAGGAATCTTACTTAGGATCAATATATGGAGTGCGTGATGGATAAATCTGAAGTATTGATTAGTGTTAATAGACGTATTAGTTCACGAAGGGTAAAGTTCTTATAGGCGTTTACTATATTGAACAACGATTCGGACAAGGATGTAAATAATGAAAAGGATGACATGTTCGAAACGATAACGGCTAAGGAGCAAGTTATGATTTTTCTCATGACGAAAGATTCTTTTCTTTTACAGGGCTTTTGGCAGTTGAAAGATAATCACGAAATGATAAAAATCAATTCCCTGTCAGAGATCAAAAAAGTAGGCAATAAACCCTTCAAGGTTATCATTGATACCTATCACAATCATATCCTTGATGAAGAAGCGATTAAATTTCTGGAGAAATTAGATGCCGAGAGAATTATTGTTTTGGCACCTTATCACATCAGTAAACTAAAAGCTAAAGCGCCTATTTATTTTGTTAGCCGCAAAGAAAGTATCAAAAATCTTCTTGAGATTACTTATGGTAAACACTTGCCCCATAAGAATTCACAATTATGTTTTTCACATAATCAGTTCAAAATTATGCAACTGATTCTGAAAAATAAAAATGAAAGCAATATCACGTCGACGCTCAATATTTCGCAACAAACATTAAAGATTCAGAAATTCAACATTATGTACAAGCTGAAACTAAGACGTATGAGCGACATCGTCACCCTGGGTATCACATCTTATTTTTAGTCAGGACATAAGCAACTGAAATTGATGGCTGGCATGACGAGGGATGCAGATGCTGATTTCATTACCCCCGGTGATTACTAAAGGAGAGGCTAAAACGACTTTATTCCCCAGGTATGTGTATCCACCAGTAGAACCCTTCGTTGCCCGAATGCTGGCAGGAACTGTTGGCAGAACGGCAACATTTTTTTTGTCGTTGACCTCACCATGTCGATCACTGTGCCTGTATCCCACCTTACTGGCTGACAACCCCACTATGCCGCTGGTCTGTAAATCCCTCATATCTCTCCTCGCGCGCAATTTAAAGAACCGTTATTTCTCAAGAATTTTCAGGGACTAAAATGAACAGAAGAAGAAAGCTGTTAATACCGTTGTTATTCTGCGGCGCGATGCTCACCGCCTGCGATGACAAATCGGCGGAAAACGCCGCCGCCATGACGCCTGAGGTCGGTGTCGTCACACTCTCCCCCGGTTCGGTCAATGTGTTGAGCGAATTGCCCGGTAGAACCGTTCCTTATGAAGTTGCCGAGATACGTCCCCAGGTGGGCGGTATTATCATTAAACGCAACTTTATCGAAGGCGATAAAGTGAACCAGGGCGATTCGCTGTATCAGATTGATCCTGCACCTTTACAGGCCGAGCTAAACTCCGCCAAAGGCTCGCTGGCGAAAGCGCTCTCTACCGCCAGCAATGCCCGCATCACCTTTAACCGCCAGGCATCGTTGCTGAAGACCAACTACGTTAGCCGTCAGGATTACGACACCGCGCGCACCCAGCTGAATGAAGCAGAAGCCAATGTCACCGTCGCCAAAGCGGCTGTTGAACAGGCGACGATCAATCTGCAATACGCGAATGTCACCTCGCCGATTACGGGCGTCAGCGGGAAATCGTCGGTGACCGTCGGCGCACTCGTTACCGCTAATCAGGCAGATTCGCTGGTTACCGTACAACGTCTGGACCCGATTTATGTCGATCTCACGCAGTCGGTGCAGGATTTCTTGCGCATGAAAGAAGAGGTCGCCAGTGGGCAAATCAAACAGGTTCAGGGCAGTACGCCAGTACAGCTCAATCTGGAAAATGGTAAACGCTACAGCCAGACCGGCACACTGAAATTCTCCGACCCGACGGTGGATGAAACCACGGGCTCCGTGACGTTACGGGCGATTTTCCCCAACCCAAATGGTGACTTGCTGCCTGGCATGTACGTCACGGCATTAGTGGATGAAGGTAGCCGCCAGAATGTATTACTGGTGCCGCAGGAAGGCGTCACTCACAACGCCCAGGGTAAAGCAACGGCGCTCATTCTGGATAAAGACGATGTTGTGCAGCTACGCGAAATTGAAGCCAGCAAAGCCATCGGCGACCAGTGGGTTGTCACCTCTGGCTTGCAGGCTGGCGATCGGGTGATCGTTTCCGGTTTGCAACGCATTCGTCCGGGTATCAAAGCACGAGCAATTTCCTCCAGCCAGGAAAACGCCAGCACCGAATCGAAACAATAACGTTGCAGGCTTAAGGGGACTTTCATGGCTAACTATTTTATTGATCGCCCGGTTTTTGCCTGGGTACTTGCCATTATTATGATGCTTGCAGGTGGTCTGGCGATCATGAACTTACCGGTTGCGCAGTATCCGCAGATTGCGCCACCGACCATTACCGTCAGCGCTACCTATCCAGGTGCCGATGCGCAAACGGTAGAAGACTCGGTCACTCAGGTGATTGAGCAAAATATGAATGGGCTTGATGGCCTGATGTACATGTCTTCAACCAGTGATGCGGCGGGTAATGCCTCTATCACTCTGACCTTCGAGACTGGGACATCTCCTGATATCGCACAGGTTCAGGTGCAAAATAAACTGCAACTCGCTATGCCTTCATTACCTGAAGCGGTGCAGCAGCAGGGGATTAGCGTTGATAAGTCGAGCAGTAATATTCTGATGGTAGCGGCGTTTATTTCTGATAACGGCAGCCTCAACCAGTACGATATCGCGGACTATGTAGCGTCTAATATCAAAGACCCGCTAAGCCGTACCGCGGGCGTTGGTAGCGTACAGCTCTTTGGTTCCGAGTACGCCATGCGTATCTGGCTGGACCCGCAAAAACTCAATAAATACAATCTGGTACCTTCCGATGTTATTTCCCAGATTAAGGTGCAAAACAACCAGATTTCCGGTGGTCAACTGGGTGGCATGCCACAGGCGGCAGACCAGCAACTAAACGCCTCGATCATTGTGCAGACGCGTCTGCAAACGCCGGAAGAATTTGGCAAAATCCTGTTGAAAGTTCAGCAAGATGGTTCGCAAGTGCTGCTGCGTGATGTCGCCCGCGTCGAACTTGGAGCGGAAGATTATTCCACCGTGGCGCGCTATAACGGCAAACCTGCTGCCGGGATCGCCATCAAACTGGCTACCGGAGCAAACGCCCTGGATACCTCGCGGGCAGTCAAAGAGGAGCTGAACCGCTTATCAGCCTATTTCCCCGCAAGTCTGAAGACGGTTTATCCTTACGACACCACGCCGTTTATCGAAATTTCTATTCAGGAAGTTTTTAAAACACTGGTTGAGGCTATCATCCTCGTCTTCCTGGTCATGTATCTGTTTTTGCAGAATTTCCGTGCCACAATCATCCCGACGATTGCCGTACCGGTGGTTATTCTCGGGACGTTTGCGATCTTGTCGGCGGTCGGTTTCACCATCAACACGTTAACTATGTTCGGGATGGTGCTGGCGATAGGGTTACTGGTGGATGACGCCATCGTGGTGGTGGAGAACGTCGAGCGTGTCATTGCGGAAGATAAGCTACCACCGAAGGAAGCGACGCATAAATCGATGGGGCAGATCCAACGTGCGCTGGTCGGTATTGCTGTTGTTCTTTCCGCAGTGTTTATGCCGATGGCCTTTATGAGCGGCGCAACCGGGGAGATCTACCGCCAGTTCTCCATCACGCTGATCTCCTCCATGCTGCTTTCAGTATTTGTGGCAATGAGCCTGACCCCTGCCCTGTGCGCCACCATTCTGAAAGCCGCGCCGGAAGGCGGTCACAAACCTAACGCCCTGTTCGCACGCTTCAACACGCTGTTTGAAAAATCAACTCAGCACTATACCGATAGCACCCGCTCGCTGTTGCGTTGTACCGGTCGCTACATGGTGGTCTACCTGCTGATTTGCGCCGGGATGGCGGTGCTGTTCCTGCGTACACCGACCTCTTTCTTACCAGAAGAGGATCAGGGGGTATTTATGACCACCGCGCAGTTACCTTCCGGTGCCACCATGGTTAACACCACGAAAGTGCTGCAACAGGTGACGGATTATTATCTTACAAAAGAGAAAGATAATGTTCAGTCGGTGTTTACCGTTGGCGGCTTTGGCTTCAGCGGCCAGGGGCAAAACAACGGCCTGGCGTTTATCAGTCTCAAGCCGTGGTCTGAACGTGTCGGTGAGGAAAACTCGGTTACCGCGATCATTCAGCGGGCAATGATTGCGTTAAGCAGTATCAATAAAGCCGTCGTCTTCCCGTTCAACTTACCCGCGGTGGCTGAACTGGGTACCGCGTCAGGTTTTGATATGGAACTGCTGGACAACGGTAACCTGGGGCACGAAAAACTAACCCAGGCACGAAACGAGCTGTTATCACTGGCAGCGCAATCGCCTGACCAGGTCACCGGGGTACGCCCGAACGGCCTGGAAGATACGCCGATGTTCAAAGTGAACGTCAACGCCGCGAAAGCTGAGGCAATGGGTGTGGCGCTGTCTGATATCAACCAGACAATTTCCACCGCCTTCGGCAGCAGCTACGTGAACGACTTCCTCAACCAGGGGCGGGTGAAAAAAGTGTATGTCCAGGCAGGCACGCCGTTCCGTATGTTGCCGGATAACATCAACCAATGGTATGTACGCAACGCCTCTGGCACGATGGCACCGCTTTCTGCCTACTCGTCTACCGAATGGACCTATGGTTCACCGCGATTGGAACGCTACAACGGCATCCCGTCAATGGAGATTTTAGGTGAAGCGGCGGCCGGGAAAAGTACCGGTGACGCTATGAAATTTATGGCAGACCTGGTCGCTAAACTTCCGGCAGGCGTCGGCTACTCATGGACCGGACTGTCGTATCAGGAAGCGTTATCCTCAAACCAGGCTCCTGCACTGTATGCCATTTCACTGGTCGTGGTGTTCCTCGCCCTCGCCGCACTCTATGAGAGCTGGTCAATTCCGTTCTCGGTGATGTTGGTTGTTCCGTTAGGCGTCGTTGGCGCATTACTGGCCACCGATCTGCGCGGCTTAAGTAATGACGTCTACTTCCAGGTTGGTTTGCTGACCACCATCGGGCTTTCCGCCAAGAACGCCATCCTGATTGTCGAATTTGCCGTTGAGATGATGCAGAAAGAAGGGAAAACGCCGATAGAGGCAATCATCGAAGCGGCGCGGATGCGTTTACGCCCAATCCTGATGACCTCTCTCGCCTTTATTCTCGGCGTGCTGCCGCTGGTTATCAGTCATGGTGCCGGTTCTGGCGCGCAAAACGCGGTAGGTACCGGCGTGATGGGCGGGATGTTTGCCGCAACAGTGCTGGCAATTTACTTCGTTCCGGTCTTTTTCGTTGTAGTGGAACATCTCTTTGCCCGCTTTAAAAAAGCGTAACGTGTAAATGAGAGTAAGGTTGAACGTGAAGGTTCAGCCTTACTCTTTCCTGCTAACCATTCACCACTCAACAACCAGCTAACCGTCAGGAATACCAGGCTTAGTACACAGCACTGAAAGTAGAAACCACTCCAGCCATTCGTCATCAATTTGAACAGCACAATACTGACCCACATTCCCGTAATCGTATGAATTGTCAGCTTAATAATCCCAAACATGCCGAGTCTTTTCCTCCTGAAAATACCTATACCGCCTGGCAAACTGCGAAAGAGAACTAGCCGGTAGCCCGGCAGAAATCATCAGGGAAGAGTTTCACATGAAGCAGGTGTGAGATCCTGACCAATATTCAAATGCAAAATATGTCAGGAAAAGGTACCTGGCGAATGTTGCGCAAACTGATGTGGCGTTACACCATAATATTGTCGAAATGTGTTTATAAAGTACGACGTACTGCTATAGCCACATTTTTCTGCAATAGTATGCAGAGGAATTTGACGTAACTCGAGTAATCGTCTGGCCATCGACATCCTGGAAGCGAGTAATATTTTACTGAAACAGGTATTTTCATCCTGCAACTTTTTTTTTATGAGACTCTCGCTGGTATACATTCTTTCCGCGATATCGCGCAGATACCAACGTTTGGCGATATCAAAGCTAATAAGGCGTTCAACTTTTCCTGAAACAGTGCTGATGCTATTGAAAAGTAAGGGGATCAGTTCTTTCTTATGAGAAAACATCGATAAACAGGAAAGGTAGAGCATATTGCTCAGTATCGGTGAATTTACCCCGGATTCATTGAAGCTATCAAAAATCGCCGTCACCAGCGGCATGGGGGGTGACTGGTTAATTAATAGACGGTCTTTGCTATGTAACCCTAAATTGCGTGGTAGCTGACGAATATTTTGTAAGTAATGGCAAACTGTCAGCTCATCGATATCCAGTCGTCGCGTATCCGGTGAACAAAACGCAAAATCGTCTGCCAAATTTTTCTCCAGCAGCACGATACTCTCGTTATGCAGCGATATTTTATGCTGTTCATGATAAATATCGAATGAACGACGAATGAGGATCACCGAGCAGACATGAGTCATGATTATCCCTTATATTTCATACTGCGATTATTTCAATTTCAGTATACTAATGAAATGTTGCCAGACTGTTTCTTAGCGAAAAAACTGCCAGATTTGGTAGGACCAAAATTTATCCACAAAGTAGTTTTGCATAACAGTTAATTGATAATAAGTAAATGCAGCACGAATATATTTTCGCACAGCGTATAGCTTATGTTTATAAAAAAATGGCTGATCTTATTTCCAGTAAAAGTTATATTTAACTTACTGAGAGCACAAAGTTTCCCGTGCCAACAGGGAGTGTTATAACGGTTTATTAGTCTGGAGACGGCAGACTATCCTCTTCCCGGTCCCCTATGCCGGGTTTTTTTTATGTCTGAGTAAAATTCTATAATCTTATTCCTTCCGCAGAACGGTCAGTGCCGTAAAAATTTCCTTGCGCAACAATACTTGCCGCCGAGTCACGGTTCGGCAATCCCTGCGCCGATCGCTCCTGATACTCTGTGGGCGTCATCCCATAATAATTTCGAAAGACGTAAATGAAATACGACACGCTGTGATATCCACAGGACACTGCGACTCGCTTAATTGAAAAGCCATGTATAACAATAAGTTGCAAAGCACGTTGCATTCTACACTCAGTAAGCAACTGTGAATATGATGTCTCTTCTTCGCGCAATTTTTTCTTTAACAGGCTTGGACTCATCAACAGCTCGCTGGCGATTCGGGCTAGTGTCCACTCATGGGCGATATTATTATTGATAACCGTACAAACTCGTGTTCGCATGTTCGGTTGCAAAACGTTCAAAAGCAGCGGTATAAAGTGCTCATCCTCAAGAAAAACAGATAACAACGCAAAGATTAATGCTCTTTTACGTAGCATTTCTGCATAGCGAAGATTCTTATTCTGCGATAGTTGCGCAACTTCCTGAAAAACAGGAATATCTCTGCTACAGTGATGAACGAGTAATGAAGAAATTTTTTTATGTGCATGAAGATTTAATGCCTCCTCCTTGAGCATCGGCAGAAATAATGAAAGCGTATCCCTTGATACTAATACAAAATTTTCAACACACTTATCTACTCGAATTTGGCTTGCATCCGCAAAAACCAGGTCACCGCCATTAAAATAGCGATATTCACCATTAACCATGGTGAGAATATATTTATGTCTTGCGTACGCAATTAGACAATTCCCATGTAATGATTGCATAGTTGACTTAATATTACATAAACATATTACTGTTAATTAATGTAGCACGCCGCCCTCTTAAGTCAAATTGATTGATAAATAAATTTAAACGAAGCGGGAGAACAGGATGATAATGTGTGATGTTCTACGGGCAGGATGACTGGATTTATAATACAAAAATGTGTTTAAGAACGCAGTGAAATTAATAGCAAGCAAATAATCCCTTTTCGTGACATTAAAGGCAATCGCTACATTTAATAAACATTCATATAACATATATCTTATCAACACGATGAATAGACAGCCAATATATTATTGCGATTAATAAGCAACCGAATGCCCAGCTGTTTTTTTAAAGGCTGGGCATTCGGTTTTTACAACGTTATGTTATCAGGTGTGTTTAAAGCTGTTCTGCTGGGCAATACCCTGCAGTTTCGGGTGATCGCTGAGATATTTCAGGGAGGCTTTGTAGTCTTCCAGCAACAGTTCAGCAAAGTCCATTTCGAAGCCGCGACGACACATAATGCGCATCACCACGATGTCGGTGGCTTCACCGCCGAGAGTGAAGGCCGGAACCTGCCAGCCGCGCAGACGCAGACGTTCAGAGAGGTCGTACAGGGTGTATCCCGGATCTTCACCATCTTTCAGTTTGAAGCAAACCGCCGGGATGCCTTCGTCCGGGCGACCCGTACAGATGAACTCATACGGCCCCAGTTTGGCGATTTCATCCGCCAGATAAGCGGCAACCTGGTAAGAGGCGTTCTGTACTTTGGTATAGCCTTCACGACCGAGGCGCAGGAATTCATAGTACTGTGCAATTACCTGACCCGCCGGGCGGGAGAAGTTGATGGCAAAAGTACCAATTTGACCACCCAGGTAGTCAACGTTGAACACCAGTTCCTGCGGCAGCGCTTCTTCGTCACGCCAGATAACCCAGCCGCAGCCCAGCGGAGCCAGACCGAATTTATGGCCTGAAGCACTGATCGATTTCACACGCGGCAGGCGGAAGTCCCAGACGATATCCGGGGCGACGAACGGTGCCAGGAAGCCACCGCTGGCAGCGTCGATGTGCATGTCGATGTCGATACCGGTGTCGGCCTGGAATTTATCCAGCGCATCGTGCAGCGGTTGTGGGAACTCATAGTTACCGGTGTAGGTCACGCCGAAAGTCGGCACCACGCCGATGGTGTTTTCGTCACAGGCTTCAATCATGCGTTTCGGGTCCATAAACAACTGACCGGGGCGCATAGGGATCTCACGCAGCTCCACATCCCAGTAGCGGGCGAATTTATGCCAGCAGATTTGTACCGGACCGCACACCAGGTTTGGTTTATCCGTTGGTTTGCCTGCAGCTTCCATACGCTTGCGCCAACGCCATTTCATCGCCATCCCGCCGAGCATACAGGCCTCGGAAGAACCAATGGTGTTGGTGCCAACGGCCTGACCATTTTTCGGCGCAGGCGCATGCCACAGATCGGCAACCATATTTACGCAACGCAGGTCGATGGCTGCGGATTGCGGATATTCTTCTTTGTCGATCCAGTTTTTATTGATCGACAAATCCATCAATTTATGGACGTTTTCGTCGTCCCAGGTCTGGCAGAAAGTGGCCAGGTTCTGACGAGCGTTGCCATCAAGATATAATTCATCATTGATAATCTGGAATGCGACATCATCGCGCATTTCGTGCAGCGGAAATCGTTTTGACTCCGCGATAGTAGAAATGGCCTTTGCGCCAAAACGTGAATCGAGTAGTTCTGAGCGGAAATCCGTTAACAGCTTCTGGTCCATTTCGAACTCCTTAAATTTATTTGAAGGCAATAAAAAAGTAGGATTTATCCGCAATGGAAGCAAGGCATTACAGGCTTAATTTAAATAACAAAATCCTAAGCAGAAAAACGACTTTTTATAATATAAACATTTAACATGATAATATTAAAAACAGACTTTATTATCGTAATAAAAATCGCCCAAACATTCCTGTTCGGGCGATCAAATTAATTATTGTTTATCCTGCATATACGGCGTGTACACCCCGTTCAGACTGTGCAGGAAAGCTACGATATCATCCACATCCTCCTGCGGCAGCTCTTTGCCTACCTGATAGCGCAGCATCAGTTTCACCGCCCCGTCCAGCGTCGGCACGTCACCGCGATGGAAGTACGGTGCCGTTAAAGCAACGTTACGTAAACCGGGTACTTTCTGACGCAATTTATCACGCTCTTCTTTAGTAACATTCATACGACCAATATCCGCCGCCGTAATTTCCCCAAAGTTAAAGTCTTTTTTCAGCCCCAACGGTTCAAAGGAACGTCCACCGAGAATAATACCACCATGACAAGTTGCACATTTATTATCTTTAAATAATTGATAGCCTTTTTTCTGTTGCGCCGTCAGCGCATTTTCATCTCCACGCAACCATTTATCAAATGGGGAATCCGGCGTAATTAATGTTTTCTCAAATTCAGCAATGGCATCAGTAATATTTTCGCCACTGAAACCTTGCGGATAGACGCCGAGGAACTGCGCTTTAAGCTGCGGATCTTTTTCCAGCTTAGCAATAATTTCGTCCCAAGATTTCGACGCCATTTCAATCGGGTTCAACGGCGGTCCACCAGCCTGATCCTGCAATGTTGCCGCACGACCATCCCAGAACTGCTCAACGTTAAATACTGAGTTAAATACCGTCGGCGCGTTAATCGGCCCAACTGCGCCACCAACACCAATCGATGTTTTTCTGCCATCGACGCCCCCCGCATTCAACGCATGGCAATGAGCGCATGAAATGGTGCTATCAGCCGATAAACGGGGATCGTGATACAGCGCAAAGCCCAACGCCACTTTTTGCGCATCGGTAGGCAGTTTTTGCGGGATGGGCTGCACCGGTTCATTGCGATGCTCCGGAGCAGTATCATTGCTGGCGTAATATTCCGCGCGCTGTTTTGCAATCCAGGCCAGTATTTCCGCCCGCTCTTCATCACTCACCTTACCCGCCCAGTGAAGCGCGGTATAACGCGTTGGCGGCATAGTTTCATACTGCATCACCCATTCAATCTTATTCAGATCGCTTTGCGAAACGGGTTTATCAGCCAGCAGTGCCGCACGCACGGCCTCGAGGTTAAAAGATTTATATCCAAGCTTAATGTCGTAATCCATCAACTGTTTCGCGCCAGGAATATAATAATAGGCGGGTAATTCTGCCGAAGGCGTGTGGCAATAGTCGCATCCTTTTTCGCGGAGAAAACCTAAAACCTTATTATTTTCACTGACAGCGGATGCCTGAACATCGGCCTGTTTACTGCGTTTATTATCGTGGTACCACACATAACCAGATAACCCTAAATAGCAAATCGCGACGCCAGCCAGGCCGATCGCGGTAATACGTGAGACCATTTTCATTATTCTTCCCTCACGGTGGTGAGTTATTGTGACCCAGAAAATTTTCCAGAATGCTGCAAACGTCTCTGCGAGACAAAGCCATCATAAAAAACAGTGAGATACGCTTTTTGATAGGAATCAATCAATTACATGAATATAAACTATCAATAAGATAGCCTGTGCCTATTACCCAGATCAGGAATGGCATATCATGATTGCGGCGAGAGCAGGATTGAATGTTCTGAAAATGAAAAACAACACGAAATCCGTATTTTTATAAATTCCATGGATATTAGTGCGTTATATTTTTTGACAGGTTAATAAACGTGATCCACCGCACGCTTTGTCGCCCACCAGGCGGAGCGAATGACTACCCTTAAAGAAAAGCCCGATAATTAGCGACGAATTTCGGAGGTTGGATCCTTATGCTCAATCAGAAAATTCAAAACCCTAATCCAGACGAACTGATGATCGAAGTCGATCTCTGCTATGAGCTGGACCCGTATGAATTAAAACTGGATGAGATGATCGAGGCAGAACCGGAACCCGAGATGATTGAAGGGCTGCCCGCCTCTGATGCGCTGACGCCTGCCGATCGCTATCTCGAACTGTTCGAGCATGTTCAGTCGGCGAAAATTTTCCCGGACAGTAAAACCTTTCCCGACTGCGCACCTAAAATGGACCCGCTGGATATTTTAATCCGCTACCGTAAAGTGCGCCGTCATCGTGATTTTGACTTGCGCAAGTTTGTTGAAAATCACTTCTGGCTGCCGGAGGTCTACTCCAGCGAGTATGTATCGGACCCGCAAAATTCCCTGAAAGAGCATATCGACCAGCTGTGGCCGGTGCTAACCCGCGAACCACAGGATCACATTCCGTGGTCTTCTCTACTGGCGCTGCCGCAGTCATATATTGTCCCAGGCGGCCGTTTTAGCGAAACCTACTATTGGGACTCCTATTTCACCATGCTGGGGCTGGCGGAAAGTGGTCGGGAAGATTTGCTGAAATGCATGGCCGATAACTTCGCCTGGATGATCGAAAACTATGGTCACATCCCCAACGGCAACCGCACCTATTATTTGAGCCGATCGCAACCACCGGTTTTTGCGCTGATGGTGGAGTTGTTTGAAGAAGATGGTGTACGCGGTGCGCGCCGCTATCTCGACCACCTTAAAATGGAATATGCCTTCTGGATGGACGGTGCAGAATCGTTGATCCCTAATCAGGCCTATCGCCATGTTGTGCGGATGCCGGACGGATCGCTGCTCAACCGTTACTGGGACGATCGCGACACGCCGCGTGACGAATCCTGGCTTGAGGACGTTGAAACCGCGAAACATTCTGGTCGCCCGCCCAACGAGGTGTACCGCGATTTACGCGCGGGGGCGGCCTCCGGTTGGGATTACTCTTCCCGTTGGCTGCGTGATACTGGTCGTCTGGCGAGCATTCGTACCACCCAGTTCATCCCCATCGATCTGAATGCCTTCCTGTTTAAACTGGAGAGCGCCATCGCCAACATCTCGGCGCTGAAAGGCGAGAAAGAGACAGAAGCGCTGTTCCGCCAGAAGGCCAGTGCCCGTCGCGATGCGGTAAACCGTTACCTCTGGGATGATGAAAACGGCATCTACCGCGATTACGACTGGCGACGCGAACAACTGGCGCTGTTTTCCGCTGCCGCCATTGTGCCGCTCTATGTCGGCATGGCGAACCATGAACAGGCCGATCGTCTGGCAAACGCCGTACGCAGCCGGTTACTGACACCTGGCGGGATTCTGGCAAGCGAGTACGAAACCGGTGAACAGTGGGATAAACCCAACGGCTGGGCACCGTTACAATGGATGGCAATTCAGGGATTTAAAATGTATGGCGATGACCTTCTGGGTGATGAAATCGCGCGCAGCTGGCTGAAAACGGTGAATCAGTTCTATCTGGAACAGCACAAAATGATCGAGAAATACCATATTGCCGATGGTGTTCCCCGCGAAGGCGGCGGTGGCGAGTATCCGTTGCAGGATGGGTTTGGCTGGACTAACGGTGTGGTACGCCGTTTAATTGGTTTGTACGGCGAACCATAATATTTTTACAGCCAGCCGCTAACTTCCTGCTGGCTGTAAAATTATCCTCTTCAGGAGGAGTAATGCCGATCAGTTAAGGATCAGTTGACCGATCCAGTGGCTGTGTAAGAATCCGGAAACGCTCACTTGTTTCCGGATTTTTTTATGCACATTGGACAGGCTCTTGATCTGGTATCCCGTTACGATTCTCTGCGTAACCCACTGACTTCTCTGGGGGATTACCTCGACCCCGAACTCATCTCTCGTTGCCTTGCCGAATCAGGTACTGTAACGCTACGCAAGCGCCGTCTTCCCCTCGAAATGATGGTCTGGTGTATTGTTGGCATGGCGCTTGAGCGTAAAGAACCTCTTCACCAGATTGTGAATCGCCTGGACATCATGCTGCCGGACAATCGCCCCTTCGTTGCCCCCAGTGCCGTTATTCAGGCCCGCCAGCGCCAGGGAAGTGAGGCTGTCCGCCGCGTGTTCACGAAAACAGCACAGCTCTGGCATAACGCCACGCCGCATCCGCACTGGTGCGGCCTGACCCTGCTGGCCATCGATGGTGTGTTCTGGCGCACACCGGATACACCAGAGAACGATGCAGCCTTCCCCCGCCAGACACATGCCGGGAACCCGGCGCTCTACCCGCAGGTCAAAATGGTCTGCCAGATGGAACTGACCAGCCATCTGCTGACGGCTGCAGCCTTCGGCACGATGAAGAACAGCGAAAATGAGCTTGCTGAGCAACTTATAGAACAAACCGGCGATAACACTCTGACGTTAATGGATAAAGGTTATTACTCACTGGGACTGTTAAATGCCTGGAGCCTGGCGGGAGAACACCGCCACTGGATGATACCTCTCAGAAAGGGAGCGCAATATGAAGAGCTCAGAAAACTGGGTAAAGGCGATCATCTGGTGAAGCTGAAAACCAGCCCGCAGGCACGAAAAAAGTGGCCGGGACTGGGAAATGAAGTGACAGCCCGCCTGCTGACCGTGACGCGCAAAGGAAAAGTCTGCCATCTGCTGACGTCGATGACGGACGCCATGCGCTTCCCCGGAGGAGAAATGGCGGATCTGTACAGTCATCGCTGGGAAATCGAACTGGGATACAGGGAGATAAAACAGACGATGCAACTGAGCAGGCTGACGCTGAGAAGTAAAAAGCCGGAGCTTGTGGAGCAAGAGCTGTGGGGTGTCTTACTGGCTTATAATCTGGTGAGATATCAGATGATTAAAATGGCGGAACATCTGAAAGGTTACTGGCCGAATCAACTGAGTTTCTCAGAATCATGCGGAATGGTGATGAGAATGCTGATGACATTGCAGGGCGCTTCACCGGGACGTATACCGGAGCTGATGCGCGATCTTGCAAGTATGGGACAACTTGTGAAATTACCGACGAGAAGGGAAAGGGCCTTCCCGAGAGTGGTAAAGGAGAGGCCCTGGAAATACCCCACAGCCCCGAAAAAGAGCCAGTCAGTTGCTTAACTGACTGGCATTACTCCTTAGTGGTGGGTGTTCCGGTTCCGGACAATATTCACCCGATGATCAAAGACGAAGCAGGAGTCTGGTCGTGGCGCACGCCTGTCCTGAAAGGCAACCTGTATGAGTATTTTTTCAATGTTGATGGTGTACGCAGCATTGATATAGGCACCGCAATGACTAAGCCTCAGCGCCAGGTTAACTCCAGTATGGTTCTGGTGCCAGGCAGTTATCTGGATACGCGTTCTGTTGCGCATGGTGATTTGATCGCCATAACTTACCACTCCAACGCATTGCAATCTGAACGTCAGATGTATGTCTGGACCCCGCCAGGATACACCGGCATGGGCGAGCCTTTGCCAGTGCTCTATTTCTATCACAGTTTTGGTGATACCGGACGTTCCGCTATCGATCAGGGGCGTATCCCGCAAATCATGGATAACCTGCTGGCTGAAGGGAAAATTAAACCGATGCTGGTGGTGATCCCGGATACCGAAACCGATGCGAAGGGCATTATTCCCGAAGATTTCGTGCCTCAGGAAAGACGTAAAGTCTTTTATCCGCTGAATGCTAAAGCGGCAGATCGCGAACTGATGAACGATATTATCCCGCTGATTAGCAAGCGTTTTAATGTCCGTAAAGATGCCGATGGTCGCGCGCTGGCAGGGCTTTCACAAGGCGGGTACCAGGCGCTGGTTTCCGGAATGAATCATCTGGAAAGCTTTGGCTGGCTGGCCACATTCAGTGGTGTTACCACGACAACCGTACCGGATGAAGGTGTCGCGGCCCGGCTGAACGATCCGGCAGCTATTAACCAGCAACTACGTAATTTTACTGTGGTCGTTGGTGATAAAGATGTCGTAACCGGCAAGGATATCGCCGGGCTGAAAACTGAGCTTGAGCAGAAAAAAATTAAGTTTGATTACCAGGAATATCCCGGCCTGAACCATGAAATGGATGTCTGGCGGCCTGCCTATGCAGCCTTCGTACAGAAATTATTTAAATAAAATAAGGCATTAAGATGAAATTAATCATTACCGAAGATTACCAGGAAATGAGCCGTGTCGCGGCACACCATCTGCTTGGTTATATGTCGAAGACGCGTCGTGTTAACCTGGCAATTACCGCCGGTAGCACGCCCAAAGGCATGTATGAATACCTCACCACCCTGGTTAAAGGTAAGCCCTGGTACGATAACTGCTATTTCTATAATTTCGATGAAATTCCCTTTCGCGGCAAAGAGGGAGAAGGCGTAACGATTACCAATCTGCGTAATCTGTTTTTCACCCCTGCGGGGATCAAAGAAGAGAATATCCAGAAGCTCACTATTGATAACTACCGCGAGCATGATCAGAAACTGGCGCGTGAAGGCGGCCTGGATTTGGTGGTGCTGGGATTAGGTGCAGGGTGATGCTGCCAACTTACTGATTTAGTGTATGATGGTGTTTTTGAGGTGCTCCAGTGGCTTCTGTTTCTATCAGCTGTCCCTCCTGTTCAGCTACTGACGGGGTGGTGCGTAACGGCAAAAGCACTGCCGGACATCAGCGCTATCTCTGCTCTCACTGCCGTAAAACATGGCAACTGCAGTTCACTTACACCGCTTCTCAACCCGGTACGCACCAGAAAATCATTGATATGGCCATGAATGGCGTTGGATGCCGGGCAACTGCACGCATTATGGGCGTTGGCCTCAACACGATTTTACGTCACTTAAAAAACTCAGGCCGCAGTCGGTAACCTCGCGCATACAGCCGGGCAGTGACGTCATCGTCTGCGCGGAAATGGACGAACAGTGGGGCTATGTCGGGGCTAAATCGCGCCAGCGCTGGCTGTTTTACGCGTATGACAGTCTCCGGAAGACGGTTGTTGCGCACGTATTCGGTGAACGCACTATGGCGACGCTGGGGCGTCTTATGAGCCTGCTGTCACCCTTTGACGTGGTGATATGGATGACGGATGGCTGGCCGCTGTATGAATCCCGCCTGAAGGGAAAGCTGCACGTAATCAGCAAGCGATATACGCAGCGAATTGAGCGGCATAACCTGAATTTGAGGCAGCACCTGGCACGGCTGGGACGGAAGTCGCTGTCGTTCTCAAAATCGGTGGAGCTGCATGACAAAGTCATCGGGCATTATCTGAACATAAAACACTATCAATAAGTTGGAGTCATTACCGTTTTCAGGATGATGCCAGCATAGAAGGTGTTGAATTTGAGTATGATGAAGAGGACGAATTTGCCGGTATTAAGAACACATATCCTGATGAAATGCTGAAAGAGTTGGTTGAACGCACGCCAGGTTATCATGGATGGCAACAGGAATTCTGGCTTGCGCATTGTGGCGATTTCTGTGCTTTTATCGGCTATGTGGGCTGGAATGATATAAAAGATCGCCTCGATGAATTTGCCAACCTTGAAGAAGATTGTGAGAATTTCGGTATTAGAAATTCTGATCTAGCTAAATGCCTGCAAAAGGGTGGTGATTGTCAGGGTTATCTCTTCCGCTGTCTCCACTGCGGCAAGCTGAGACTGTGGGGTGATTTTTCGTAGTTATTTAAATAATGAGAACAGGCCGGAGCGTAATTCATACATCCGGCCTTATTTCTTCAGCTTAACCGAGCGCTAATTCTGCGGCAGCGGCTTTATCAGCGATTACTATCAGCGAAGGATGCAGCTGCAACACGGAAGCTGGAACATCTTCGGTAACCGGACCTTGCAGCACATTTTTCAGTGCCTGCGCTTTACCTGCGCCACTGACAATTATCAGCAAGTTTTTCGCCGCCATGATGCTTTTCGGCCCCATCGTCACGTAGCTGTCAGGCACTAACGAAAAGTCGCCGCCCAACTCACCATGCGCCACAATATCAACCATCTCTCCCTGGATCGGGAACTCCACGGTTTGCTCATGGAAATGGGTCGTATTCGGCAAATTGCCACAAAAATGACCATCTGCACCTAGGTAATGACTCCAACTTATTGATAGTGTTTTATGTTCAGATAATGCCCGATGACTTTGTCATGCAGCTCCACCGATTTTGAGAACGACAGCGACTTCCGTCCCAGCCGTGCCAGGTGCTGCCTCAAATTCAGGTTATGCCGCTCAATTCGCTGCGTATATCGCTTGCTGATTACGTGCAGCTTTCCCTTCAGGCGGGATTCATACAGCGGCCAGCCATCCGTCATCCATATCACCACGTCAAAGGGTGACAGCAGGCTCATAAGACGCCCCAGCGTCGCCATAGTGCGTTCACCGAATACGTGCGCAACAACCGTCTTCCGGAGACTGTCATACGCGTAAAACAGCCAGCGCTGGCGCGATTTAGCCCCGACATAGCCCCACTGTTCGTCCATTTCCGCGCAGACGATGACGTCACTGCCCGGCTGTATGCGCGAGGTTACCGACTGCGGCCTGAGTTTTTTAAGTGACGTAAAATCGTGTTGAGGCCAACGCCCATAATGCGTGCAGTTGCCCGGCATCCAACGCCATTCATGGCCATATCAATGATTTTCTGGTGCGTACCGGGTTGAGAAGCGGTGTAAGTGAACTGCAGTTGCCATGTTTTACGGCAGTGAGAGCAGAGATAGCGCTGATGTCCGGCAGTGCTTTTGCCGTTACGCACCACCCCGTCAGTAGCTGAACAGGAGGGACAGCTGATAGAAACAGAAGCCACTGGAGCACCTCAAAAACACCATCATACACTAAATCAGTAAGTTGGCAGCATCACCCATAGTAACATCCTGTCTGCTTTTGAGTAGCCCAAAGATAAAGTATCCCGCTTAACTTAAAGAGTCTGTTTCAGGACATGAAATATCCAATCCGGGCAGACGGGTAATGATTCTGCTCATCACCACACCTGCCAGCAATGCAGGAATGATGCGGACAACGAGACTGTCACCAGAAAGAATGTTTTCAAACAACTCCGAGGAAGCCATGCCCTTAATATGTACAATAACTGCACAATAGATCTCGGTGATAACGACGCCACCTATGCCACCAGCCAGACAACGATAATTTTTCTGTGACCCGATCTTTTCCGGCAGACAGGCGACCATCACGCCGGTTAACAATGCAGGAATAGCTCCCGTAGTAATCGACAATAAGAGAAACAATGGAAGTACCTGTATTATTACCAAAAGAACCAGCGGTTCTTTTGCGAAGAATATGTAGAGGACAAGAAACAGAACACCAATTAACGGTCCTAAAACCGCAAAATAAAGTCCGTGATGTATTACCCGACGTGAAACAGACATATCAAACTCCCTTTACTTACCTTTGAGCGCCAATTTAAGCGGGGTAAGTGAAGGGAGTGTGAAGAACTATGCCGTAATATCCCAACCACGCGCTTTCCACAGTTCCGGTAACTGCGAAAGATGGGTAAAGGTGGTGACTTTCGGGTGAACGATCGGCTTATTGTGCGGGTCGGCGCAGAAGTAGAACACTTCCATACCTGCGTCGATACCAGATTGCGCACCGGCAACTGAGTCATCAACCAGAATGCAGTTTTCTACATTTACATTCATCGCTTTTGCCGCATGGAACATTAACGCCGGGTCTGGCTTCCAGCGCTGAATATCGTAGCCGCTGAACAGTTTATCCGGGAAGTAGTGCAACATATTCAGCTTGCCCATAGAATGCTGCATTTTGTTATTTGGGCCGTTAGATACCACACACATTGGCGCAGTGATCGCTGACAGGAGCGCTTCAGCCCCTTCGATGGCTTCCAGTTCTGAATCGAACAGCCGAGCGACTTCTGCACGGTAAACGTGTTCAGATTCTGTTTTCGCTAACGTAACACCATGTTCAAGGGAAACAATATCGATAATTTCGTACAGTTTTACACCTTTGAAACGTTTGAATACCTCTTCAGGATCGAGCGTAATACCAAATTCCTGAAACATCGTTACATATGCGCGGGAGCAAATGACTTCACTGTCGACCAGCGTACCGTCGCAGTCGAAAAATACCGCTTCTATCCGGGACATGCCTTTCCTTTTTAATCAGTTTAACGTTTTCGTAGAGCCGATTTGCGCAACGCAATCGTTGCCGTATAAGTAAATCCAATAAAAAAAGTCTCTCACAAACGCGCCTATTGTCGCATTTTGGTATACGATAGCGACGGATTTTCCCTCCTTGTTCGGAAATAGATAATGAGTCATCAACATACCACCCAGACTTCTGGTCAGGGGATGCTGGAACGAGTTTTTAAACTGCGCGAACATGGTACTACGGCACGAACTGAAGTGATTGCCGGGTTCACCACCTTCCTGACGATGGTCTACATCGTATTTGTTAACCCACAAATTCTGGGCGTTGCTGGCATGGACACCAGTGCCGTCTTCGTAACAACCTGTCTGATTGCTGCTTTCGGTAGCATTATGATGGGATTGTTTGCAAACCTTCCGGTGGCGCTGGCTCCTGCGATGGGGCTTAACGCCTTTTTCGCTTTTGTGGTTGTCCAGGCAATGGGGCTGCCGTGGCAGATCGGTATGGGCGCAATCTTCTGGGGCGCTGTCGGACTGCTTCTTTTGACCATTTTCCGCGTTCGTTACTGGATGATTGCTAACATTCCGGTAAGTCTGCGTGTGGGTATTACCAGCGGTATCGGTCTGTTCATTGGCATGATGGGGCTGAAAAACGCAGGTGTGATTGTCGCTAACCCGGAAACGCTGGTGAGCATCGGTAATCTGACTTCTCACAGCGTGCTGCTGGGGATCCTCGGTTTCTTCATCATCGCCATTCTGGCCTCGCGCAACATTCACGCAGCGGTGCTGGTTTCTATCGTGGTGACGACGCTGCTGGGCTGGATGCTGGGTGATGTGCACTACAATGGCATCGTTTCTGCGCCGCCGAGCGTAATGACAGTTGTGGGTCATGTAGATTTAGCCGGGTCGTTTAACCTCGGGCTGGCAGGGGTGATTTTCTCTTTCATGTTGGTCAACTTGTTTGACTCCTCCGGTACGCTGATTGGCGTGACCGATAAAGCAGGTCTGGCGGATGAGAAGGGGAAATTCCCGCGCATGAAGCAGGCGCTGTATGTCGACAGTATCTCTTCCGTGACCGGTTCGTTTATCGGTACTTCTTCCGTTACGGCTTATATTGAGTCCTCTTCCGGCGTATCGGTTGGCGGTCGTACCGGTCTGACGGCAGTGGTTGTTGGTCTGCTGTTCCTGCTGGTTATCTTTCTGTCGCCGCTGGCGGGAATGGTGCCAGGCTACGCTGCAGCTGGCGCGTTGATCTACGTTGGCGTGTTGATGACCTCAAGTCTTGCTCGCGTGAACTGGCAGGATCTTACTGAATCTGTTCCGGCGTTTATTACCGCCGTGATGATGCCGTTCAGCTTTTCGATTACCGAAGGTATTGCGCTGGGCTTTATCTCCTACTGCGTGATGAAGATTGGTACCGGGCGTCTGCGTGACCTTAGCCCGTGCGTAATCATCGTTGCGCTGCTGTTTATCCTGAAGATTGTATTTATCGACGCTCATTAAAATCGATAGCGCATTAAAAACCCGCCATGCATGATTACTGGCGGGTTTTTTATTTAGATCTTAACTCGCTGAATAAACTCACCAAATGCGGTCAATTGCCCGGTCAGGTGGTCCAGCGTACCCTGATCAATCACTTCTCCGGTTTGCCGATCAACTTTGTTCTGAATCACGCCGCCCATAAATTCCGGCTTGTTCATCACCATTGCATCGAGGAAAACCAGAATCTGGCGCAGGTGATACTGACAGCGCGCGCCGCCAATCACGCCCATTGAGCTGGTCTGAATCAACACCGGTTTACCGGCCAGCGGTTGATCCGGCAGGCGGGAAAGCCAGTCGATGGCATTTTTCAGCCCACCCGGTACCGAGTAGTTATATTCCGGCGTGACGATCACCACACCGTCAGCCTGACGGATCTGTTCCGCCAGAGCTTCAACCGTTGCTGGAAAACCTTCTTCCTGCTGTACGTCAGCGTCATACAGGGGAATGTCGGCAATGGAAGGTAACGCATTGACTTCCATGCTCGCCGGAGCAATTTTCGGCAGGGTACGTGCAACCATGCCATTAAATGAGCCTTTGCGCAGGCTCCCCAGTAACGTAACCACCTGCAATTTTTCAGACATAATGACTCCTGTGGTTGTCTATCAATTTGGCGAAAAAGACTTCACGGTAGAGAGCTGGGCAAAACGCATCATCCGGCTGGTAGGATTGTTGGCGCGGCTGTGAATATCCGGCAGGCTTTTCCAGCTGTGTTTGCCATCTAACTCCCAGACACTGAGCTTTTCAATCGCGGGCGTGACCGCCACGGACCACACCAGCACGTCCTCCGCGTCGCATAACGCTTCTACATGATTTACATGAGCACATTTCAGGCGTCCGGCAATGGGCAGCAGCTGCAGATCGCGCGGATCGTCATTCAAAACATCACCGGTTAGTTTTAGCACGCTTCGGCGCAGCGTGATGAGCTGCGCCCGCGCTTCGTTAGGATCGTTTTGTTTACTGATCCATAGCGATTCATTGCTGGAAAAGGTGTGGTTATCGGGCGCGTGTGGGCTATGAAACCCGCGCGTCGCACGCTGTAGTTCCATATCGAGGCCACATTCACCTTCGGTTGTTAACGCCACGCCAACCATATTCCCGGCATAGGAAATAGAAAACGAAGGCAAATTTTTATCACTGAAAACCGGTTTACCTTTCGGCAGGGTGACGATTTCCGGCAATTCGCCAATGCCATACAGCATGAACATCAGTTCTGCGAGTAAACCTCTGGACGCCAGAAAACGGCTTTGACGATGAGGGGGAATGTTTCGGGCTTCTTGATGACACTGGGAGGGGAGACGAACAGAAATCAGATGTCCTTCCGTTAAAATCCCTCGGGCAAAGTGAGTCGCCATTTTTCGCTCCATGCTTAATGGTCCATTATGAATACAAGAGTAATCATTTACTGGAATGATGGACAGACTAAAGCGGCTAAAAGTTCGATTCAGACAAGCTTGTTACAACTTTTTTACATTTTATTGTGAAATTGGGTCGCGTTTCATACGATTCGGTTATGCCATCGACGCGTAAAGGTTTTTAATGGTTTCCCGTAACCAGACGATCTTCGGATTATGGCTGTTCCGTTTATGCCACAGCAGGGTAAAAGGAACTTCCAGCTTTTTTTGCTGGCTTTCGTCAAACGGGAGAGGAAGAGCAACCAACGGCAGTTGATGGAGTTGATTGTAGTACTGACAGTAGCGCGGCGCGGTCGCCAGTAGCAGATTGTCGGGTTGCGCTGCCATAAACAGTGACTGCTCGAATTCCGGCAGACTCATAGCAATCGTGCGTTCGCGCCCCAGCTCCTGTAACACATTGTCCAGCGCCCAGGTGTCGCTCTGTTCCCAGCAAATGCTGATATGCGGATAACGTAAAAAGGTGTCCAGATTCCACGTTTCATGCAGTGCCGGATGATCTTTGCGTAACCAGACGCAGGGTACATCACTAAACAGCACTTCATAATCAATGGCTAACGGTAGCGAGCTTAACAGCTCCCGCGAGCGAGGATGGCTTTCGCGACCGGAAAAACCAATATCCACTTCACCACGAGTAATGGCATCTAAGGAATCGTAATCCCAGTTACGTAGTTTGATGGTCGCCTGCGGGTAACGTTGGTAGATCCGTTTCGACAGCGCATTAAGCATGATCATCATCAGCGGCGATTCCGCCGCCAACTCAAACTTCAGGCCGCGCGGTGTCTGGTGGTGCGGTTTATCCAGCAGCAGATTGCTCATTTGCATCCATTCCGCCAGATTTTGCTCCATGCTGACCATTAGCGGTGTGGGCGACAGGCCCAGCGGTGAGTTCACAAAGAGCGGGTCGTCAAACCACGCTCTTAACTTTGCCAGCGACTTACTCACCGCTGAAGGGGTCACGTTCATCCGCTTCGCCGCTTTGGTCACGCTGCGCTCCTGCATCAGCAGTTGCAGACAGAGCAGCAGATTGAGATCAAGCGTGGTGATGGATTTCTTCATGAGCGGCAACGGGGCGTCCAGGCGCGACGAACATAATCAGCAACAGGCTCACTATACTACAGGCAATCAGAATCCCGATCAGCATATTCCATGCGCCAATACCAACCACCGCTGCCAGCCAAATCCACAGTGACGAACCGCAAACCTGCGCAATACCTAAGGTCGAGCTGGCTACGCCCGCGCGTAATGAAAATGGTCCTAACGCCTGACTCATCGCTACGCCAAAACCTACCGAGAAACCGGCGCAAATCAGCGTGATACCAAACAGAGAAACCGCATGGGAAGGTGAAACGGCAAGGGTGATCCCCGCCGCAAGGAATAACACCTGCGAGGTGATCATCAACGTACGTGGCTTAAAAATTCCCAGCGCAAATGGCGTGGAGAATGAAACGGTCATGCTGACGCCAGCGGTCAACGCCATAATGGTGGCGTATTCTCCGCGCTCAAAACCCATGATTTCCATCAGCAATACCGGCGATGTATTGACGAAAGTGAGGATCACCGAAACGCTGAGGGTGGTGATAACAACACGGCTGAGGAAAAACCGATTAAGCAGCGACTCGCTATTTTCTCGTGGTTTGTCCGAAGCAGCGGGGGACGCTGGGCGCGTTTCTTTTAAAATAAACAAAGACAACATCAGTACCGCGATGCCCATCATTGCCATCGCCCAGAACAGACTCTGCCACGGGAATTTAAGCATAATCAGATGTCCGAGCACTGGCGCTAACACCGGAATGATGCAGGTAATACCGTTGAGTAATGACAGCACTTTAGCCCGACGTCGATCATCCAGCGTGTCGCGCAAAATGGCGAACGCCACTACGTAACAACAGCCTGCGCCCAACCCCTGTAGAAATCGGCCTGCAAGAAATAACGTGCTGGTTTCAGCCAGTGAACAGAACACCGAGGCAATAATAAATAGCGCCGCGCCGGGTATGGCGACCGGCTTTCTCCCTGAACGATCAGCCACTTTACCGGCAAATAACATCGCAGCTGCCATCCCCGCCAGATATACGGAGAACGCAATATGCAACTGCGCTTCGCTGGCATTGAGATCGGCGGCGATGCGCGGTAAACCAACGAGGTACATATCAATCCCGGCGGGATAAAGTAAAACCAGGGCAAAACTACAAATCAAAAAGCGGGACATGGGCTAAAGCGTCCTGATAGTAAGGTGACGCAAAGCATACGTGGTGAAGGAGGATCAGGCGAGTTGCCATTTGGACATAAGTGATTTCCTGAGAGGCAAGAAGCCAGCGAATGGCTGGCTTCTTGAAGGATTTAGCCAAATTTAGGGTGATGCTGCCAACTTACTGATTTAGTGTATGATGGTGTTTTTGAGGTGCTCCAGTGGCTTCTGTTTCTATCAGCTGTCCCTCCTGTTCTGCTACTGACGGGGTGGTGCGTAACGGCAAAAGCACTGCCGGACATCAGCGCTATCTCTGCTCTCACTGCCGTAAAACATGGCAACTGCAGTTCACTTACACCGCTTCTCAACCCGGTACGCACCAGAAAATCATTGATATGGCCATGAATGGCGTTGGATGCCGGGCAACTGCACGCATTATGGGCGTTGGCCTCAACACGATTTTACGTCACTTAAAAAACTCAGGCCGCAGTCGGTAACCTCGCGCATACAGCCGGGCAGTGACGTCATCGTCTGCGCGGAAATGGACGAACAGTGGGGCTATGTCGGGGCTAAATCGCGCCAGCGCTGGCTGTTTTACGCGTATGACAGTCTCCGGAAGACGGTTGTTGCGCACGTATTCGGTGAACGCACTATGGCGACGCTGGGGCGTCTTATGAGCCTGCTGTCACCCTTTGACGTGGTGATATGGATGACGGATGGCTGGCCGCTGTATGAATCCCGCCTGAAGGGAAAGCTGCACGTAATCAGCAAGCGATATACGCAGCGAATTGAGCGGCATAACCTGAATCTGAGGCAGCACCTGGCACGGCTGGGACGGAAGTCGCTGTCGTTCTCAAAATCGGTGGAGCTGCATGACAAAGTCATCGGGCATTATCTGAACATAAAACACTATCAATAAGTTGGAGTCATTACCCGTTCGGGGAGCAATATTAAATGCTTTTTTTAAAGATTATAAATTACGTAAGAATTTTAATGTTTAAAAAAAGGGTTGAGGAATAACAGGAGTGCTAACAATGAAGCGAAGCCGCATCTGACAGTCAGAATACGGCTTCGTAAGCGCGGTTACTTACCAATACAGAAGCTGGAGAAAATCCGCCCCAGCAAATCATCAGAGGTAAATTCCCCGGTGATTTCGCTTAAGTTCTGCTGTGCCAGGCGCAACTCTTCCGCCAGCAGTTCACCCGCCCAGGCACCTAACAGTTGCGCTTTACCTTGCTGCAAATGCTCCGCTGCCTGTTCCAGCGCCTGTAGGTGGCGACGACGCGCCAGGAAGCCGCCTTCCATGTTGGTGTCAAAGCCCATGCTCTGTTTGAGATGGTTACGCAGCACCTCCACGCCTTCACCTGTCCTTGCCGAGAGACGAATTAACGCGTGACCGTTCACTTCACTCATTCCCAGCGTTTCGCCGGTGATATCGGCTTTATTGCGCACCACGGTGATCGGTAGTTTCGCTGGCAGACGGGCGATAAATTCCGGCCAGATCTCTGCCGGATCCACGGCGTCTGTTGTGGTGCCATCGACCATAAACAGCACGCGGTCGGCCTGTTCAATTTCCTGCCACGCGCGCTCGATACCAATACGTTCCACTTCGTCACTGGCTTCACGTAGCCCAGCGGTATCGATGATATGCAGCGGCATTCCGTCAATGTGGATATGCTCACGCAGCACGTCACGTGTGGTTCCGGCGATATCAGTTACGATTGCTGCTTCACGGCCCGCCAGCGCGTTTAACAGGCTCGATTTACCGGCGTTAGGACGTCCGGCAATCACCACCTTCATCCCTTCGCGCAACAAACTACCCTGACGTGCTTCAGCACGCACTGCATCGAGATCGGCAATCACGTCATTAAGCTGGGCTTCAATTTTGCCGTCGGAGAGGAAATCGATCTCTTCATCAGGGAAATCAATTGCCGCTTCGACGTAAATGCGCAAGTGGGTGAGGGCTTCCACCAGATGGTTGACCCGTGCGGAGAATGCGCCTTGCAGCGAGTTAAGTGCCGAACGGGCCGCCTGTTCCGAACTGGCGTCGATAAGATCGGCAATCGCCTCGGCCTGGGCTAAGTCGAGTTTATCGTTAAGAAACGCGCGTTCGGAAAACTCACCAGGGCGAGCAATCCGCAGGCCGGGAATGGTCAGAATGCGTTTTAACAGCAGGTCGAGGATCACCGGACCGCCATGACCCTGCAGTTCCAGCACATCTTCGCCGGTGAACGAGTTCGGGCCAGGGAACCATAGCGCAATCCCCTGATCGAGCACGCTGCCGTCGGCGTCTTTAAACGGAAGATAATCGGCGTAGCGCGGCTTAGGCAGTTTACCCAGCACGGTTTCGGCAACTTCACGGGCTTTTAGGCCGGAGATGCGCAGGATGCCAACGCCGCCACGTCCCGGAGGCGTGGCCTGGGCTACGATAGTGTCATTATCGCTCATGATGTTCCTGTTGCTTTGTGTGGCGGATGCGCGGTGCTTATCCACCCTACGAAAAGAAAAAAGGCGGTCAACTGACCGCCCTTATTTTAGCGAAAACTCACCGAATCAGGATTTTTTCTTCTCGCGGCTATGCAGGCCACGTTTTTCCAGACCACGGTAAATCAGCTGCTGCTGAATAATGGTTACCAGGTTGCTGACGATATAGTACAGCACCAGACCTGACGGGAACCACAGGAAGAACACGGTGAAGATGACCGGCATAAAGGTCATGATCTTCTGCTGCATCGGGTCGGTCACTGTGGTCGGCGACATCTTCTGAATGAAGAACATCGTTACGCCCATCAGGATCGGCAGGATGTAGTACGGGTCCTGTGCCGACAGGTCGTGGATCCACAGTGCAAACGGTGCCTGACGCAGTTCAACGGAACCCATCAGCATGTAGTACAACGCCAGGAAGATTGGCATCTGGATCAGCAGCGGGAAGCAGCCGCCCAGCGGGTTAACCTTCTCAGCTTTGTACAGCGCCATCATTTCCTGGCTGATACGCTGTTTGTCATCGCCCAGACGCTCACGCATTGCCTGAATCTTCGGCTGCAGCATACGCATCTTCGCCATGGAGGTGTACTGCGCTTTGGTCAGCGGGTACATGATGCCACGAACGATAAAGGTGATGATGATAATGGAGAAGCCCCAGTTACCCACAAAGCTATGGATCCATTTCAGCAGTTTGAACAGCGGCTGAGAGATGAACCACAACCAACCGTAATCAACGGTCAGATCCAGGTGCGGAGCAACAGCTGCCATTTTGTCCTGGATTTCCGGGCCAACCCACAGGGTGCTGTTCATCGCGCCAGTCTGACCAGGCTGAACCAGTACCGGCTGAGATTTATAGCCGATAGCGGCGATGCCGTTACCCAGATTAGCGGTATAGAAGTTGTTGGTACCGTCGTTATGCGGGATCCACGCCGTCGCGAAATACTGTTGCAGCATTGCCACCCAACCACCTTTCGAAGAGATGTTCAGGTTTTCGTTATCGGCAATGGTATCGAACTTGTATTTCTCGTACTTCTCGTCAGGCGTGGAGTACGCCGCGCCGCGGAAGGTGTGCAGTGCGAAGTTGCTGCTTCCGGTATCGAGATGCGGTGGCAGAGTGATGGATTGCTTCAACTGACCAAAGGTGGAGATTTCCAGCGGTTTCTCGCCAGCGTTCTGCACGTTGTAGTTGACGTTGACAGCGTAATCACCACGTTTCAGGACAAACGTTTTGGTAAACGTGTTGCCTGCCGCGTCGGTATACGTCATCGGCACCTGCAGTTCGTTTTGACCTTCAGCCAGCACATAAGCGTCTTTTTCAACGTTATACAGCGGACGCGGGCCGTTAGCCGGGTTATCCGGGCCATCACGACCGGTCAGACCGCTCTGTGCCTGATAAATAAACTGCGGTGAAGTTTCCAGCAGCTGGAACGGCTGGGTAGAGTTCAGCTCTTTCGGGTAAGCAGGCAGCAGAGCTTGCTCAACATCACCACCACGGGTGTTGATGGTCAGATCAAGCACGTCGGTCTTAACCGAGATCAGTTTCCCCTGGCCACTGGCCGGTACGCCCTGGTCGGCGGCGCTACCCGCTGCGGTGGTCGTTGTCTGCGTGGTCTGTTGGGCCTGAGGTTGCGGGTTTTTATCCTGCTCCCAGGCTTGCCAGATCATGAAAGACACGAACAGCAAAGCGATGACTAAAAGATTGCGTTGCGAATCCATCGTTAGTGTTCTCTGGTATCAAATGGTCCGGGCGGGACGGGATCGTCACCACCAGGGTGTAAAGGGTGGCATTTTAATACGCGTTTCACCGTCAACCAACTGCCTTTTATCACTCCAAACCTGCGCAATGCCTCAATTCCGTAGCTTGAACAGGTTGGAGTGAAACGACAATGCGGCCCGAGTAGCGGACTAATCAGGCGTTGATAGACCCGAATGAGGGCTATCAGGACCCGCGAGCCAGGCGACAGTGGCGGCGCCATAATTTTTCCAACGCTTCCGAGAGAGCACGGTTATCGAGGTCGGCAACCCCTTTTTTCGCCACCACCACGAAATCCATAGCCGGGAGTTCATGTTGGCGCAGACGGAAGCTTTCACGCGTCAGACGTTTAATCCGATTGCGTTCATGGGCGCGTCGAACGTTTTTCTTGGCGACTGTAAGACCGATACGGGGATGCCCCAGCGAATTCAGGCGGCCGAGAATGGTAATTTGCGGCGTGCCAGCCCGTTGTGGCTGCTGGAAGACGAATGTGAATTGACTGGGAGTTAACAAGCGTAACTCCCTGGGAAATGCGAGCTTAACCACTCAGGGGTTAGCTTTATTACTTAGAAACGGTCAGACGAGCGCGGCCTTTAGCACGACGACGTGCCAGAACCTGACGACCATTTTTAGTAGCCATACGAGCACGGAAGCCGTGAGAACGGTTGCGCTTCAGTACAGACGGTTGAAAAGTGCGTTTCATGGCGATTTCTACCTAAACTTGAATAAATTCAATGGCTTTATTGGATATCCGCCGAAAAATGAAACGATGGACACCGAAGCCATGGGTGATTAAAGAGGCCGGATTGTAATAATTGTACACTCCGGAGTCAATTCTCTTTCCTTATTTACCGCGCTTTTCCGCACCTTTTCGCAGGGAAAATGTACGACCTCACACCAGTGAAAACCAGCATGGCGCGCCGGGTGGAGGATTATACGGGCTGATGGGTAAAGCGCAAGGATCGTCCTAGATCTTTATTAGATCGATTAAGCCAATTTTTGTCTATGGTCATTAAATTTTCCAATATGCGGCGTAAATCGTGCCCGCCTCGCGGCAGGATCGTTTACACTTAGCGAGGTCTGGAAAGTCCTGTGGATAAATCGGGAAAATCTGTGAGAAACAGAAGATCTCTTGCGCAGTTTAGGCTATGATCCGCGGTCCCGATCGTTTTGCAGGATCTTGATCGGGCATATAACCGCAGACAGCGGTTCGTGCGTCACCCTCAAGCAGGGTCTTTTCGACGTACGTCAACAATCATGAATGTTTCAGCCTTAGTCATTATCGACTTTTGTTCGAGTGGAGTCCGCCGTGTCACTTTCGCTTTGGCAGCAGTGTCTTGCCCGATTGCAGGATGAGTTACCAGCCACAGAATTCAGTATGTGGATACGCCCATTGCAGGCGGAACTGAGCGATAACACGCTGGCCCTGTACGCGCCAAACCGTTTTGTCCTCGATTGGGTACGGGACAAGTACCTTAATAATATCAATGGACTGCTAACCAGTTTCTGCGGAGCGGATGCCCCACAGCTGCGTTTTGAAGTCGGCACCAAACCGGTGACGCAAACGCCACAAGCGGCAGTGACGAGCAACGTCGCGGCCCCTGCACAGGTGGCGCAAACGCAGCCGCAACGTGCTGCGCCTTCTACGCGCTCAGGTTGGGATAACGTCCCGGCCCCGGCAGAACCGACCTATCGTTCTAACGTAAACGTCAAACACACGTTTGATAACTTCGTTGAAGGTAAATCTAACCAACTGGCGCGCGCGGCGGCTCGCCAGGTGGCGGATAACCCTGGCGGTGCCTATAACCCATTGTTCCTTTATGGCGGCACGGGTCTGGGTAAAACTCACCTGCTGCATGCGGTGGGTAACGGCATTATGGCGCGCAAGCCGAATGCCAAAGTGGTTTATATGCACTCCGAGCGCTTTGTTCAGGACATGGTTAAAGCCCTGCAAAACAACGCGATCGAAGAGTTTAAACGCTACTACCGTTCCGTAGATGCACTGCTGATCGACGATATTCAGTTTTTTGCTAATAAAGAACGATCTCAGGAAGAGTTTTTCCACACCTTCAACGCCCTGCTGGAAGGTAATCAACAGATCATTCTCACCTCGGATCGCTATCCGAAAGAGATCAACGGCGTTGAGGATCGTTTGAAATCCCGCTTCGGTTGGGGACTGACTGTGGCGATCGAACCGCCAGAGCTGGAAACCCGCGTGGCGATCCTGATGAAAAAGGCCGACGAAAATGACATTCGTTTGCCAGGCGAAGTGGCGTTCTTTATCGCCAAGCGTCTACGATCTAACGTACGTGAGCTGGAAGGGGCGCTGAACCGCGTTATTGCTAACGCCAACTTTACCGGACGGGCGATCACCATCGACTTCGTGCGTGAGGCACTGCGCGACTTGCTGGCATTGCAGGAAAAACTGGTCACCATCGACAATATTCAGAAGACGGTGGCGGAGTACTACAAGATCAAAGTCGCGGATCTCCTTTCCAAGCGTCGATCCCGCTCGGTGGCGCGTCCGCGCCAGATGGCGATGGCGCTGGCGAAAGAGCTGACTAACCACAGTCTGCCGGAGATTGGCGATGCGTTTGGTGGTCGTGACCACACGACGGTGCTTCATGCCTGCCGTAAGATCGAGCAGTTGCGTGAAGAGAGCCACGATATCAAAGAAGATTTTTCAAATTTAATCAGAACATTGTCATCGTAAACCTATGAAATTTACCGTAGAACGTGAGCATTTATTAAAACCGCTACAACAGGTGAGCGGGCCGTTAGGTGGTCGTCCTACGCTACCGATTCTCGGTAATCTGCTGTTACAGGTTGCTGACGGTACGTTGTCGCTGACCGGTACTGATCTCGAGATGGAAATGGTGGCACGCGTTGCGCTGGTTCAGCCACACGAGCCAGGAGCGACGACCGTTCCGGCGCGCAAATTCTTTGATATCTGCCGTGGTCTGCCTGAAGGCGCGGAAATTGCCGTACAGCTGGAAGGTGAACGGATGCTGGTGCGCTCCGGGCGTAGCCGTTTTTCGCTGTCTACCCTGCCAGCGGCGGATTTCCCGAACCTCGATGACTGGCAGAGCGAAGTCGAATTTACCCTGCCGCAGGCGACGATGAAGCGTCTGATTGAAGCGACCCAGTTTTCTATGGCGCATCAGGACGTTCGCTATTACTTAAACGGTATGCTGTTTGAAACCGAAGGCGAAGAACTGCGCACCGTGGCGACCGACGGCCACCGTCTGGCAGTCTGTTCAATGCCAATTGGTCAATCTTTGCCAAGCCATTCGGTGATCGTGCCGCGTAAAGGCGTGATTGAACTGATGCGTATGCTCGACGGCGGCGACAATCCGCTGCGCGTACAGATTGGCAGCAACAACATTCGCGCCCACGTTGGCGACTTTATCTTCACCTCCAAACTGGTGGATGGTCGCTTCCCGGATTATCGCCGCGTTCTGCCGAAGAACCCGGACAAACATCTGGAAGCTGGCTGCGATCTGCTCAAGCAGGCGTTTGCTCGCGCGGCGATTCTCTCTAACGAGAAATTCCGCGGCGTACGTCTTTATGTCAGCGAAAACCAGCTGAAAATCACCGCCAACAACCCGGAACAGGAAGAAGCGGAAGAGATCCTCGACGTTACCTATAGCGGTGCGGAGATGGAAATCGGCTTCAACGTCAGCTACGTGCTGGATGTTCTGAACGCGCTGAAATGTGAAAACGTCCGCATGATGCTGACCGATTCGGTTTCCAGCGTGCAGATTGAAGATGCCGCATCACAGTCGGCTGCCTATGTTGTCATGCCAATGAGACTGTAATGTCCCTCACCCGCTTGTTGATCCGCGATTTCCGCAACATTGAAACCGCGGATCTCGCTTTATCTCCCGGCTTTAACTTTCTGGTAGGTGCCAACGGCAGTGGCAAAACCAGCGTGCTGGAAGCCATCTATACGCTCGGCCATGGTCGGGCGTTTCGCAGTTTGCAGATTGGTCGCGTCATTCGCCATGAGCAGGAGGCGTTTGTTCTCCACGGGCGATTACAGGGCGAAGAGCGCGAGACAGCGATTGGCTTAACCAAAGACAAACAGGGCGACAGCAAAGTCCGCATCGACGGTACAGACGGGCATAAGGTCGCGGAACTGGCGCACCTGATGCCAATGCAGTTGATAACGCCAGAAGGGTTTACTTTACTCAACGGCGGCCCCAAATACAGAAGAGCATTCCTCGACTGGGGATGCTTTCACAACGAACCCGGATTTTTCACCGCCTGGAGCAATCTCAAGCGATTGCTCAAGCAGCGCAATGCGGCGCTGCGCCAGGTGACACGTTACGAACAGCTACGCCCGTGGGATAAAGAGCTGATCCCGCTGGCGGAGCAAATCAGCACCTGGCGCGCGGAGTATAGCGCCGGTATCGCGGCTGATATGGCCGATACTTGTAAGCAATTTCTCCCTGAGTTTTCTCTGACTTTCTCTTTCCAGCGCGGCTGGGAGAAAGAGACAGAATATGCTGAGGTGCTGGAACGTAATTTTGAACGCGATCGCCAGCTAACCTACACCGCGCATGGCCCGCATAAAGCGGACTTACGCATTCGCGCCGACGGTGCGCCGGTGGAAGATACCTTATCGCGTGGGCAGCTTAAGCTGTTGATGTGCGCCTTACGTCTGGCGCAAGGAGAGTTCCTCACCCGTGAAAGCGGGCGGCGGTGTCTCTACCTGATAGATGATTTTGCCTCTGAGCTTGATGATGAGCGTCGCGGGCTGCTTGCCAGCCGCTTAAAAGCGACGCAATCACAGGTCTTTGTCAGCGCGATCAGTGCTGAACACGTTATAGACATGTCGGACGAAAATTCGAAGATGTTTACCGTGGAAAAGGGTAAAATAACGGATTAACCCAAGTATAAATGAGCGAGAAACGTTGATGTCGAATTCTTATGACTCCTCCAGTATCAAAGTCCTGAAAGGGCTGGATGCGGTGCGTAAGCGCCCGGGTATGTATATCGGCGACACGGATGACGGCACCGGTCTGCACCACATGGTATTCGAGGTGGTAGATAACGCTATCGACGAAGCGCTCGCGGGTCACTGTAAAGAAATTATCGTCACCATTCACGCCGATAACTCTGTCTCTGTACAGGATGACGGGCGCGGCATTCCGACCGGTATTCACCCGGAAGAGGGCGTATCGGCGGCGGAAGTGATCATGACCGTTCTGCACGCAGGCGGTAAATTTGACGATAACTCCTATAAAGTGTCCGGCGGTCTGCACGGCGTTGGTGTTTCGGTAGTAAACGCCCTGTCGCAAAAACTGGAGCTGGTTATCCAGCGCGAGGGTAAAATTCACCGTCAGATCTACGAACACGGTGTACCGCAGGCACCGTTGGCGGTTACCGGCGAGACTGAAAAAACCGGCACCATGGTGCGTTTCTGGCCCAGCCTCGAAACCTTCACCAATGTGACCGAGTTCGAATATGAAATTCTGGCGAAACGTCTGCGTGAGTTGTCGTTCCTCAACTCCGGCGTTTCCATTCGTCTGCGCGACAAGCGCGACGGCAAAGAAGACCACTTCCACTATGAAGGCGGCATCAAGGCGTTCGTTGAATATCTGAACAAGAACAAAACGCCGATCCACCCGAATATCTTCTACTTCTCCACTGAAAAAGACGGTATTGGCGTCGAAGTGGCGTTGCAGTGGAACGATGGCTTCCAGGAAAACATCTACTGCTTTACCAACAACATTCCGCAGCGTGACGGCGGTACTCACCTGGCAGGCTTCCGTGCGGCGATGACCCGTACCCTGAACGCCTACATGGACAAAGAAGGCTACAGCAAAAAAGCCAAAGTTAGCGCCACCGGTGACGATGCGCGTGAAGGCCTGATTGCGGTCGTTTCCGTGAAAGTGCCGGACCCGAAATTCTCCTCCCAGACCAAAGACAAACTGGTTTCTTCTGAGGTGAAATCAGCGGTTGAACAGCAGATGAACGAACTGCTGGCAGAATACCTG
The DNA here is from genome assembly GCF_002950395.1 of Shigella sonnei. Taxonomy (NCBI): domain Bacteria; kingdom Pseudomonadati; phylum Pseudomonadota; class Gammaproteobacteria; order Enterobacterales; family Enterobacteriaceae; genus Shigella; species Shigella sonnei. The sequence goes on along the minus strand of NZ_CP026802.1, from coordinate 4,032,026 downwards.
CTGGAAAACCCAACCGACGCGAAAATCGTGGTTGGCAAAATTATCGATGCTGCCCGTGCCCGTGAAGCGGCGCGTCGCGCGCGTGAAATGACCCGCCGTAAAGGTGCGCTCGACTTAGCGGGCCTGCCGGGCAAACTGGCAGACTGCCAGGAACGCGATCCGGCGCTTTCCGAACTGTACCTGGTGGAAGGGGACTCCGCGGGCGGCTCTGCGAAGCAAGGGCGTAACCGCAAGAACCAGGCGATTCTGCCGCTGAAGGGTAAAATCCTCAACGTTGAGAAAGCGCGCTTCGATAAGATGCTCTCTTCTCAGGAAGTGGCGACGCTTATCACCGCGCTTGGCTGTGGTATCGGTCGTGACGAGTACAACCCGGACAAACTGCGTTATCACAGCATCATCATCATGACCGATGCGGACGTCGACGGCTCGCACATTCGTACGCTGCTGTTGACCTTCTTCTATCGTCAGATGCCGGAAATCGTTGAACGCGGTCACGTCTACATCGCTCAGCCGCCGCTGTACAAAGTGAAGAAAGGCAAGCAGGAACAGTACATTAAAGACGACGAAGCGATGGATCAGTACCAGATCTCTATCGCGCTGGATGGCGCAACGCTGCACACCAACGCCAGCGCACCGGCATTGGCTGGCGAAGCGTTAGAGAAATTGGTGTCTGAGTACAACGCGACGCAGAAAATGATCAACCGCATGGAGCGTCGTTATCCGAAAGCAATGCTGAAAGAGCTTATCTATCAGCCGACGCTGACGGAAGCCGACCTCTCTGATGAGCAGACCGTTACCCGCTGGGTGAACGCGCTGGTCAGCGAACTGAACGACAAAGAACAGCACGGCAGCCAGTGGAAGTTTGATGTCCACACCAATGCCGAACAAAACCTGTTTGAACCGATTGTTCGCGTGCGTACCCACGGTGTGGATACTGACTATCCGCTGGATCACGAGTTTATCACCGGTGGCGAATATCGTCGTATCTGCACGCTGGGTGAGAAACTGCGTGGCTTGCTGGAAGAAGATGCGTTTATCGAACGTGGCGAGCGTCGTCAGCCGGTAGCCAGCTTCGAGCAGGCGCTGGACTGGCTGGTGAAAGAGTCCCGTCGCGGCCTCTCCATCCAGCGTTATAAAGGTCTGGGCGAGATGAACCCGGAACAGCTGTGGGAAACCACCATGGACCCGGAAAGCCGTCGTATGCTGCGCGTTACCGTTAAAGATGCGATTGCTGCCGACCAGTTGTTCACCACGCTGATGGGCGACGCCGTTGAACCGCGCCGTGCGTTTATTGAAGAGAACGCCCTGAAAGCGGCGAATATCGATATTTAATGGCGCTAACCATGCGAGCGTGCCTGATGCGCTACGCTTATCAGGCCTACGAAAATCTTGCAATGTATTGAATTTTCATGATTTTGTAGGCCGGATAAGGCGTTCACGCCGCATCCGGCAAGAAGCTATAAGAAAAGGGCGGAGATCATCTCCGCCCTTTTTATTTCTGCAATCCGCAATTATCATCCCGCAAATCTATACTTTTTGGGTCAACACGTAACGCTTTACAGGTGATTATCATGGGGCTTTTTGATGAAGTTGTCGGTGCCTTTCTGAAAGGCGATGCGGGGAAATATCAGGCTATTTTAAGTTGGGTTGAGGAGCAGGGCGGCATTCAGGTGCTGCTGGAAAAACTGCAAAGTGGCGGCTTAGGGGCCATTCTCTCAACCTGGCTGAGTAATCAACAGGGCAATCAATCGGTTAGTGGCGAGCAACTGGAATCGGCGCTCGGCACAAATGCGGTGTCCGATCTCGGGCAAAAACTTGGCGTGGATACCAGTACAGCTTCCAGTTTACTGGCAGAGCAATTGCCGAAGATTATTGATGCGCTCTCACCGCAAGGTGAAGTGTCACCACAAGCCAATAACGATCTGCTTTCCGCAGGTATGGAACTGCTGAAAGGGAAACTCTTCCGCTAAGCAAATGGGGAGCATGCAACCCGCGTTGCATCCCCCTTTTCCCTCGGGTGTTGTACTGATTTTTGAGCGGAATCGCGTTAGCATGGGTCAGGAACCAATCTACCTGGGGAACTCATGGCTATCAAACTCATTGCTATCGATATGGATGGCACCCTTCTGCTGCCCGATCACACCATTTCACCCGCCGTTAAAAATGCGATTGCCGCAGCTCGCGCCCGTGGCGTGAATGTCGTGCTAACGACGGGTCGCCCGTATGCAGGTGTGCACAACTACCTGAAAGAGCTGCATATGGAACAGCCGGGCGACTACTGCATTACTTATAACGGCGCGCTAGTACAGAAGGCCGCTGATGGTAGCACCGTGGCGCAAACTGCTCTCAGCTATGACGACTATCGTTTCCTGGAAAAACTCTCTCGCGAAGTCGGTTCTCATTTCCACGCCCTGGACCGCACCACGCTGTACACCGCCAACCGCGATATCAGCTACTACACAGTGCATGAATCTTTCGTTGCCACTATTCCGCTGGTGTTCTGCGAAGCGGAGAAAATGGACCCCAATACCCAGTTCCTGAAAGTGATGATGATTGATGAACCCGCCATCCTCGACCAGGCTATCGCGCGTATTCCGCAGGAAGTGAAAGAGAAATATACCGTGCTGAAAAGTGCGCCGTACTTCCTCGAAATCCTCGATAAACGCGTTAACAAAGGTACGGGTGTGAAATCACTGGCCGACGTGTTAGGTATTAAACCGGAAGAAATCATGGCGATTGGCGATCAGGAAAACGACATCGCAATGATTGAATATGCAGGCGTCGGTGTGGCGATGGATAACGCTATTCCTTCGGTGAAAGAAGTGGCGAACTTTGTCACCAAATCTAACCTTGAAGATGGCGTGGCGTTTGCTATTGAGAAGTATGTGCTGAATTAATCTGTGGGCGGGCAAACAGCATAAACGCGTTTGCCCGCTTACTGATTATTGGTTTACTGCATATACAACCAGAAATTGCAGCGGTGCAGTAATGATGTCCAGCGTAACAGTCACTGGCAGTAATGCTGCGGAAACACCATCCGGAATGCCTCTGGGTGAATGGTATTCATAAAATCGCACTTTAAATGGATGGTAGAAAGCCATTACGTTTGAGTAATCCATGTTTTTATTTTTCTCATGGATAGTACCTTCCAGGTTTTCTACTGTCCGGGTACAGTGCTGAACACCACAAGCAAAACGATATTGTGTCACTCGTGCTTTTTCTTCTTCTGTGCTCCAGTTGTAATAGAGTGATATTGTGCCGGTAAATTTCTTTTTCCCCGCATTTAAAACAAATCTTGCGTCATCAGCAACCTGAATATTGTGCCGGTTAAGAGCTGGATCCTTGAGCATCTTAACGATGTCATCGGCACCATCTGTGATAAGGTAATCCAGCGATTCCCCTACAAAAACATAGCCTTTTGTTCCATTACTATCCTTTGCCTGCGATAGCCCCGTGATGGTGTCTGACTGCGATTGATACTTTCCTGAACTACCCTTTGCGGTATGGGAAACCAGGGCATACGAGATACAGCCCGAAAGCATCAGCGCCAGTGGGAATAAACCGGCAGTCTTAAAAAATCCCTTAAGATTCAACTTCATGATTAATCCTTTAAACGAGTAGCTAAGCCGTTGAAAGCATACTCTTCTTTCCCTCCTGTTTAGCGCCTGATATCCCTTTTCAGATTTCTGCCCGACGCATGTCATTTTTTTACGCATTGTTCTTTTTGTGATCTAAATTGTAGTACAACAATATAAGTTTGTACTACATTACACGCACAGCAAACGCGAACGTCATCACGCTGGTACTACAAAGTTGCCGTGTTATGCATCGATCGGGGTAAAGTAGAGAAGAACATACAGAGCACAAGGACTCTCCATGACTCTCAATAAAACCGATCGCATCGTCATTACGCTGGGTAAACAGATCGTTCACGGCAAATACGTACCAGGCTCGCCGCTTCCGGCTGAGGCGGAACTCTGTGAGGAGTTTGCAACCTCGCGCAACATCATCCGTGAGGTGTTCCGTTCGTTGATGGCGAAACGGCTGATTGAAATGAAACGTTATCGCGGCGCGTTTGTGGCACCGCGTAACCAGTGGAATTACCTCGACACTGACGTACTGCAATGGGTGCTGGAAAACGACTACGACCCACGGCTTATCAGTGCCATGAGCGAAGTGCGAAATCTGGTGGAACCGGCGATTGCCCGTTGGGCAGCAGAGCGCGCGACCTCCAGCGATCTGGCGCAGATTGAATCGGCGCTGAACGAGATGATTGCCAACAATCAGGACCGCGAAGCGTTTAACGAAGCGGATATTCGCTACCACGAGGCGGTGCTGCAGTCGGTGCATAACCCGGTGTTACAGCAACTTAGCATTGCGATCAGTTCGCTGCAGCGGGCGGTTTTTGAACGAACCTGGATGGGCGATGAGGCCAACATGCCGCAAACGCTCCAGGAACATAAGGCGCTGTTCGATGCGATACGGCATCAGGACGGCGATGCGGCAGAGCAGGCGGCGCTTACCATGATCGCCAGCTCGACACGAAGGTTAAAGGAAATCACATGACAGCTCGCTACATCGCAATTGACTGGGGATCGACCAATCTGCGCGCCTGGCTTTATCAGGGCGACCACTGCCTGGAGAGCAGGCAATCAGAAGCAGGCGTCACGCGCCTGAACGGAAAATCTCCGGCTGCGGTGTTAGCAGAAGTCACGACCGACTGGCGTGAAGAGAATACGCCAGTGGTAATGGCAGGAATGGTCGGCAGCAATGTCGGCTGGAAAGTTGCTCCGTATTTATCTGTTCCTGCCCGTTTTTCGTCTATTGGCGAACAATTAACGTCTGTTGGCGACAATATCTGGATTATTCCCGGATTATGCGTCTCTCATGATGATAACCACAATGTGATGCGCGGCGAAGAAACTCAATTGATCGGCGCGCGAGCTCTGGCTCCTTCCTCTCTTTATGTCATGCCCGGTACGCATTGCAAATGGGTGCAGGCCGATAGCCAGCAAATCAACGATTTTCGCACCGTGATGACCGGTGAATTACATCATTTACTGTTAAATCACTCATTGATTGGTGCAGGTTTGCCGCCGCAGGAAAACTCTGCCGATGCCTTCACGGCTGGCCTTGAGCGTGGTCTTAATACGCCCGCCATATTGCCGCAGCTTTTTGAAGTTCGTGCCTCGCATGTGCTGGGAACACTTCCCCGTGAACAGGTCAGTGAATTTCTCTCTGGTTTGTTGATTGGCGCAGAGGTCGCCAGTATGCGCGACTATGTGGCCCATCAACACGCCATCACCCTTGTCGCCGGAACATCGTTGACCGCGCGCTACCAGCAAGCCTTTCAGGCGATGGGTTGCGACGTGACGGCGGTGGCGGGCGACACGGCATTTCAGGCTGGTATAAGGAGCATCGCTCATGCAGTGGCAAACTAAACTTCCGCTGATCGCCATTTTGCGCGGCATTAAGCCCGACGAGGCGCTGGCGCATGTTGGCGCGGTGATTGACGCCGGGTTCGACGCGGTTGAAATCCCGCTGAATTCCCCACAATGGGAGCAAAGCATTCCCGCCATCGTTGATGCGTATGGCGACAAGGCGTTGATTGGCGCAGGTACGGTACTGAAACCTGAACAGGTCGATGCGCTCGCCAGGATGGGCTGTCAGCTCATCGTTACGCCCAATATCCATAGTGAAGTGATCCGCCGTGCGGTGGGCTACGGCATGACCGTCTGCCCCGGCTGCGCGACGGCGACCGAAGCCTTTACCGCGCTCGAAGCGGGCGCGCAGGCGCTGAAAATATTTCCGTCATCGGCTTTTGGTCCGCAATACATCAAAGCGTTAAAAGCGGTATTGCCATCGGACATCGCAGTCTTTGCCGTTGGCGGCGTGACGCCAGAAAACCTGGCGCAGTGGATAGACGCAGGTTGTGCTGGGGCGGGCTTAGGCAGCGATCTCTATCGCGCCGGGCAGTCCGTAGAACGCACCGCGCAGCAGGCAGCAGCATTTGTTAAGGCGTATCGAGAGGCAGTGCAATGAAAATCACCAAAATTACCACGTATCGTTTACCTCCCCGCTGGATGTTCCTGAAAATTGAAACCGATGAAGGCGTCGTCGGCTGGGGCGAGCCAGTGATTGAAGGCCGCGCCCGCACGGTGGAAGCGGCAGTTCACGAGCTGGGTGACTATTTGATTGGTCAGGATCCATAGCGCATCAATGACTTATGGCAAGTGATGTATCGCGCCGGATTTTATCGTGGCGGTCCAATCCTGATGAGCGCCATTGCCGGGATCGACCAGGCGTTATGGGATATCAAAGGTAAAGTGCTGAATGCGTCGGTCTGGCAACTGATGGGCGGCCTGGTTCGCGACAAAATTAAAGCCTACAGTTGGGTCGGCGGCGATCGTCCGGCGGATGTGATCGACGGTATTAAAACCCTGCGCGAAATCGGCTTCGATACCTTCAAACTGAACGGTTGTGAAGAACTGGGGCTAATTGATAACTCCCGCGCGGTAGATGCGGCAGTCAACACCGTGGCACAAATTCGTGAAGCTTTTGGCAATCAGATTGAGTTTGGTCTTGATTTCCACGGTCGCGTCAGCGCGCCAATGGCGAAAGTGCTGATTAAAGAACTGGAGCCGTATCGCCCGCTGTTTATTGAAGAGCCGGTGCTGGCGGAACAAGCCGAATACTACCCGAAATTGGCGGCACAAACGCATATTCCACTGGCGGCGGGTGAGCGCATGTTCTCACGTTTCGATTTTAAACGCGTGCTGGAGGCAGGCGGTATTTCGATTCTACAACCGGATCTCTCCCATGCAGGCGGTATTACCGAATGCTACAAAATTGCCGGAATGGCAGAAGCCTATGACGTGACCCTTGCGCCGCACTGTCCGCTCGGACCGATTGCACTGGCGGCTTGTCTGCATATCGACTTTGTTTCCTATAACGCGGTACTTCAGGAACAAAGTATGGGAATTCATTACAACAAAGGCGCGGAGTTACTCGACTTTGTGAAAAACAAAGAAGACTTCAGCATGGTTGGCGGCTTCTTTAAACCGCTAACGAAACCGGGCTTAGGCGTGGAAATCGACGAAGCTAAAGTTATTGAGTTCAGTAAAAATGCCCCGGACTGGCGTAATCCACTCTGGCGTCATGAAGATAACAGCGTAGCAGAGTGGTAATTCCTGCCACGTAAGCCCCTCATCGGGCACTAAAACAGCAATACAAAAATATAACCCTCTGTAAATTACAGGGCATGGTGAGCGGCTTCGCTATGCCCAAAATCTGGAGAAAGCTCGCTATGGATATTCCCGTTAATGCAGCAAAGCCGGGGCGTCGGCGTTATCTGACGCTGGTGATGATCTTTATTACGGTGGTCATTTGTTATGTTGACCGCGCTAACCTGGCCGTGGCTTCCGCCCATATTCAGGAAGAGTTCGGCATTACGAAAGCGGAAATGGGCTATGTATTTTCGGCCTTCGCCTGGCTTTATACGCTATGCCAGATCCCCGGCGGTTGGTTTTTAGATCGCGTAGGTTCTCGCGTGACTTATTTTATTGCGATATTTGGCTGGTCAGTGGCGACTTTATTCCAGGGCTTTGCCACGGGATTAATGTCATTAATTGGTCTGCGTGCGATAACCGGTATTTTCGAAGCGCCCGCTTTCCCGACCAATAACCGGATGGTGACCAGCTGGTTCCCGGAACATGAACGCGCTTCCGCCGTTGGTTTTTATACGTCTGGTCAGTTTGTCGGTCTGGCGTTTTTGACTCCGCTGCTGATCTGGATTCAGGAGATGTTGAGCTGGCACTGGGTGTTCATTGTGACTGGTGGTATCGGCATTATCTGGTCGCTGATTTGGTTTAAGGTTTATCAGCCGCCGCGCCTGACCAAAGGCATCAGCAAAGCTGAACTGGATTACATTCGTGATGGCGGCGGTCTGGTGGATGGTGATGCGCCAGTGAAGAAAGAGGCACGTCAGCCGTTAACAGCCAAAGACTGGAAACTGGTGTTCCATCGTAAACTGATCGGCGTCTATCTTGGGCAATTTGCGGTGGCTTCTACACTGTGGTTTTTCTTAACCTGGTTCCCGAACTATTTAACCCAGGAAAAAGGAATCACGGCGCTGAAAGCAGGCTTTATGACCACGGTGCCATTCCTCGCGGCGTTTGTCGGCGTCCTGCTCTCTGGCTGGGTAGCGGATCTGCTGGTACGTAAGGGCTTTTCACTGGGCTTTGCGCGTAAAACGCCGATTATCTGCGGCTTGCTGATCTCCACCTGCATTATGGGCGCTAACTACACTAACGATCCGATGATGATTATGTGCCTGATGGCGCTGGCATTCTTCGGTAACGGTTTTGCTTCGATTACCTGGTCGCTGGTTTCTTCTCTGGCACCGATGCGCCTGATTGGTTTAACCGGCGGCGTGTTTAACTTCGCCGGTGGTCTGGGCGGCATCACCGTTCCGCTGGTGGTGGGGTACCTGGCGCAGGGTTACGGTTTCGCACCTGCACTGGTTTATATCTCCGCCGTCGCGTTGATTGGCGCGCTCTCTTATATCCTGCTGGTGGGCGATGTGAAGCGCGTTGGCTAATCCTTCAACTGTGGAATATGTGCCACACCACTGCGCATAATCCACTTTCTTAAAGCCGGTGCGGTCAGGCATCGGCTTTTTACTATCTTGCCGAAGAGTTTTAAACGCAGTTTGCGGGTGGCGCGCCAGTAAGCGGTATTGAGCTTCTCTGGCTGCTTCAGTAACACCGAACGCAGAATGTCTGCGCTATCCAGCGCATAGCTAATCCCCTCCAGCGAGCTGGCGCTGATAAATCCCGCCGCTTCACCAATCAGAAAGGCGTTGTCCTTACCGCAGACAAAATCCTGCCAGCGTGAGGGAAACAGCACCGTGCATTTTTCGCTTTTCACCGCTTTGCCAAACTGGAACTGAAAGGCGCTCATTTTCTCTTTCAGAGTCGTGAAACGCGTCTGACCGTCTTTCATTGGATAGGCACCGCCAAAGATAAAATAACCGTCTTTGCTGATACTCCATGAATAACAGTCAGTTATCGCATTATCAAAGATGCAGGAGTAGAACGGCACCGGATGTTTCTCTGCGAACCACTGCTGGATTGCGACATATTTACGGATTTGATGATCCGGGTAGAGATGTCGCCGCACCATCGAGTTGGCACCATCGGCACCGACCAGATAGCGGGCGGTAATATGCTGCTCCCAGCCGTCTGCACGAAAAATGACATGCCATTTATCATCCTCACGCCAGATTTTTCGACACAGGCTGTCGTGATAAACCTCAACGCTGGCGGGGATCAGCGATTTCATCCACAAGTCGAAAGCATGGCGATTAATATTGATATAGCTTCGCTGGTAGTTACGCGTGAGCGATGCGGCGACGTCGACGGTTTTGACGCTGAAAATCTGCGGATTAGCGATCACATCGACAGGAAGCGTCAGCCCATCGCGAATAAAAGATCGCTGCGCGTCCGGTGCCAGCAGACCGCCACAAGGTTTGCTGAAACCTTCAGTACCATGCTGGTGCTTTTTATCCAGCGCGATCACCTGCATTTTGCCGGCTAACTTTCGTGCCAACGCCGACCCTGCCGGGCCGAGGCCAATAATCGCCACGTCGAAATGTTCCATCTTTTCACTCACATTCATCACGATGGCAAAAGACTATTGTCTGAAAGTGAAGTCCTTGTGAAGTATGATGGCTGGACCCGTTTTGTATCAGGACCGCGCCATGAAACAGATAACCTTTGCTCCCCGTAATCACCTGCTCACCAATACCAATACCTGGACGCCCGACAGCCAGTGGCTGGTATTTGACGTGCGTCCTTCTGGGGCGTCGTTTACCGGCGAGACCATTGAGCGTGTGAATATCCATACCGGTGAGGTCGAGGTTATCTACTGTGCGTCACAGGGCGCACACGTCGGCGTGGTGACCGTTCATCCGAAGTCAGAGAAATATGTCTTTATTCACGGCCCGGAAAATCCTGATGAAACATGGCATTACGACTTCCATCATCGGCGCGGAGTCATTGCTGAAGGCGGCAAGGTGAGCAATCTCGATGCAATGGATATTACCGCGCCGTATACGCCAGGAGCGCTGCGCGGCGGCAGCCATGTGCATGTCTTTAGCCCGAACGGTGAAAGGGTGAGCTTTACCTATAACGACCATGTAATGCATGAACTCGATCCGGCGCTGGATTTGCGAAACGTCGGTGTTGCTGCGCCGTTTGGTCCGGTCAACGTACAAAAGCAGCATCCGCGTGAATACAGCGGCAGCCACTGGTGTGTGCTGGTGAGTAAAACCACGCCCACGCCGCAGCCTGGCAGTGATGAAATCAATCGTGCTTATGAAGAAGGATGGGTAGGAAATCACGCGCTGGCGTTTATTGGCGACACACTTTCGCCAAAGGGTGAGAAAGTGCCGGAGCTGTTTATCGTTGAGTTGCCGCAAGATGAAGCTGGCTGGAAAGCGGCAGGTGATGCGCCGTTAAGTGGAACGGAAACCACCCTGCCCGCGCCACCGCGTGGCGTCGTGCAGCGACGTTTAACCTTTACCCACCATCGGGCTTATCCGGGGTTAGTCAACGTCCCGCGCCACTGGGTGCGCTGTAATCCGCAGGGTACGCAAATCGCGTTTTTAATGCGTGATGATAACGGCATTGTGCAACTGTGGCTTATCTCGCCACAGGGCGGCGAGCCGCGCCAGTTAACCCATAACAAAACGGATATTCAGTCTGCATTTAACTGGCATCCGTCAGGAGAATGGTTGGGCTTTGTGCTGGATAATCGAATTGCTTGTGCCCATGCGCAAAGCGGCGAGGTTGAGTATTTAACCGAAAACCACGCCAATCCACCTTCTGCGGACGCCGTGGTCTTCTCGCCGGATGGTCAATGGCTGGCGTGGATGGAAGGTGGCCAGCTGTGGATCACCGAAACTGATCGCTAAATCAGTTATCAGGCATTCTGGCCGGTGGAATAACCGCATTGGTGGCTTGCGCGTTGGCTTCGCTTTTTTCAACGCGTGAGCGCACCGAGCTGTCTTTGCGGAACACATCCCACGGTAATAAAAGCGTGTCCATCACAGCGGTAAACGGCATATCGAGAATCGCCAGCGACTTAGTGCCCCAGTTGGTTTCATCATCGCCAATCATGGTGGCGCTGGCGCGGGTGCCGGGATACGTTCCTTCTTTCCCTCCGGTATGGGACATCACGCTGGAGCATCCTCCGAGTAATGCCATTCCGCTGCATATCATGAACGCTAACAACACATTTCTTATCATAATAAATTCATCTGTTGATCGTGGGTGTTGGCCTGATGAGTTATAGCGATCCCTTGCTGAAAATAACATCATCATTACGTCGCTCTGTGGCGGCTATCGCACTTTAACGTTTCGTGCTGCCCCCTCAGTCTATGCAATAGACCATAAACTGCAAAAAAAAGTCCGCTGATAAGGCTTGAAAAGTTCATTTCCAGACCCATTTTTACATCGTAGTCGATGAGGACGCGCCTGATGGGTGTTCTGGCTACCTGACCTGTCCATTGTGGAAGGTCTTACATTCTCGCTGATTTCAGGAGCTATTGATTATGCGTAACTTTGATTTATCCCCGCTTTACCGTTCTGCTATTGGATTTGACCGTTTGTTTAACCACTTAGAAAACAACCAGAGCCAGAGTAATGGCGGCTACCCTCCGTATAACGTTGAACTGGTAGACGAAAACCATTACCGCATTGCTATCGCTGTGGCTGGTTTTGCTGAGAGCGAACTGGAAATTACCGCCCAGGATAATCTGCTGGTGGTGAAAGGTGCTCACGCCGACGAACAAAAAGAGCGCACCTATCTGTACCAGGGCATCGCTGAACGCAACTTTGAACGCAAATTCCAGTTAGCTGAGAACATTCATGTTCGTGGCGCTAACCTGGTAAATGGTTTGCTGTATATCGATCTCGAACGCGTGATTCCGGAAGCGAAAAAACCGCGCCGTATCGAAATCAACTAATTCCTTAAGGCCGCCTGGCGCGGCCTGACATCTCCATGCTCGCCGTCAGGGAGCATATGCGAATCTTCGGATTTGCAGGTACTTACTCGCTTCTTAGAAGGAGAAATGACTATGCGTAACTTCGATTTATCCCCACTGATGCGTCAATGGATCGGTTTTGACAAACTGGCCAACGCACTGCAAAACGCCGGTGAAAGTCAGAGCTTCCCGCCGTACAACATTGAGAAAAGCGACGATAACCACTACCGCATTACCCTTGCGCTGGCAGGTTTCCGTCAGGAAGATTTAGAGATTCAACTGGAAGGTACGCGCCTGAGCGTAAAAGGCACGCCGGAGCAGCCAAAAGAAGAGAAAAAATGGCTGCATCAAGGGCTTATGAATCAGCCATTTAGCCTGAGCTTTACGCTGGCTGAAAATATGGAAGTCTCTGGCGCAACTTTCGTAAACGGTTTACTGCATATTGATTTAATTCGTAATGAGCCTGAACCCATCGCAGCGCAGCGTATCGCTATCAGCGAACGTCCCGCGTTAAATAGCTAACTAGCTATTCTCTTTGCCCCGCCATTCTGGTGGGGCTTTTTTTGTCTTTCTTCTTCAACAATGCGTTAAATTTCGACTGTTTAAGATATTTCGGCACGTTCTTTCCCGTAATAATGTGCGCTATAAGGCAAATCTGCTTCACCGATTCAGCCATAATCCGTAGCAATTAAAATGTTATCTCAAGAGAAATGGACGATGAGTGATATAGCATTAACGGTCAGTATTCTGGCTTTGGTGGCAGTCGTCGGTTTGTTTATCGGCAACGTCAAATTTCGCGGCATAGGATTAGGTATTGGCGGCGTGCTGTTTGGTGGGATCATCGTCGGCCATTTTGTTTCTCAGGCGGGGATGACATTAAGTAGCGATATGCTGCATGTTATTCAGGAATTTGGCCTGATCCTGTTCGTTTATACCATCGGGATTCAGGTAGGGCCGGGCTTCTTTGCCTCATTGCGCGTCTCCGGATTACGCCTCAACCTGTTTGCTGTTCTGATCGTCATCATCGGTGGTCTGGTTACCGCCATCCTGCATAAACTGTTTGATATTCCACTGCCGGTAGTGCTGGGGATTTTCTCCGGTGCGGTTACCAATACGCCAGCGCTGGGGGCAGGGCAGCAGATTTTGCGCGACCTGGGTACACCAATGGAAATGGTCGATCAGATGGGGATGAGTTACGCGATGGCGTATCCATTCGGCATTTGCGGGATTTTGTTCACCATGTGGATGTTGCGGGTTATTTTCCGCGTCAATGTCGAGACAGAAGCTCAGCAGCACGAGTCTTCACGCACCAATGGCGGCGCGCTGATCAAGACTATCAATATTCGCGTTGAGAACCCTAACCTGCATGATTTAGCCATTAAAGATGTACCGATTCTCAACGGCGACAAAATTATCTGCTCGCGTCTGAAACGCGAAGAAACCCTAAAAGTTCCTTCGCCAGATACCATTATCCAACTGGGCGATTTGCTGCATCTGGTGGGTCAGCCAGCGGATTTACATAATGCGCAACTGGTGATTGGTCAGGAGGTCGATACTTCGCTGTCCACGAAAGACACTGATTTGCGCGTCGAGCGTGTGGTGGTCACCAATGAAAACGTGCTCGGAAAACGTATTCGCGACCTGCACTTTAAAGAACGCTATGACGTTGTTATCTCGCGCCTGAACCGTGCCGGGGTCGAACTGGTCGCCAGTGGCGATATCAGCCTGCAGTTCGGCGATATCCTCAACCTGGTGGGGCGTCCGTCCGCAATTGATGCCGTTGCCAATGTGCTGGGGAATGCGCAGCAAAAACTGCAACAGGTTCAGATGCTGCCAGTGTTTATTGGCATCGGGCTTGGCGTATTGTTAGGTTCTATTCCCGTCTTTGTGCCGGGATTCCCGGCCGCGTTGAAACTGGGGCTGGCGGGCGGTCTGCTGATTATGGCGTTGATCCTCGGGCGTATCGGCAGTATCGGCAAGCTGTACTGGTTTATGCCGCCAAGTGCCAACCTCGCGCTGCGGGAGCTGGGGATCGTGCTGTTCCTCTCGGTCGTTGGTCTGAAATCTGGTGGGGATTTTGTGAATACCCTGGTCAATGGCGAAGGGCTAAGCTGGATTGGTTATGGTGCCCTGATCACCGCCGTTCCGCTGATTACTGTTGGCATTCTGGCGCGGATGTTAGCCAAAATGAATTACCTGACCATGTGCGGGATGCTGGCAGGTTCCATGACCGATCCTCCGGCGCTGGCGTTTGCTAATAATCTTCATCCAACTAGCGGTGCGGCGGCGCTCTCTTACGCCACTGTCTATCCGTTAGTGATGTTCCTGCGCATTATCACCCCCCAATTACTGGCGGTGCTCTTCTGGAGTATCGGTTAACTCTTTTCCGGGTGGAGTCGCCGTAAATGGTACTCCACCTGGTATTCGCTGGCATTTCTGAACATCACTGAATAATTCAAAAACTCCCCGCTCTCGCTATATGACAACGAGGTGATCCGCAGCAGTGGCGTGTGTTCCGCTACCTTCATTTGCCGCGCCAGCAGTCTATCGGCGAGCACCGGCGTCAGGCTTTCATAATTACCGCCAATCAAAATCCCGCACTCTTGTTCAATATATTCAAACTTCGACCCTTCCAGATGTTGCAGCGAAAGATTACGGAACAGTTTTACCGGCATATAGCTGTCTTCCAGCATCAGCGGTTTCCCTTCCACAAAACGAACGCGACGGGAGAAGTAGATCTGCTCGTTGATTTGAATCCGTAACTGGCTGGCAATGGCCGGAGGCGCAGGCATGATTTCAAAAATCAGCACCTGGCTGGTGACAGTTTTTCCCTGCCGTTTTAACACCTCCACCAGCCCGGTCAGACTGGCGGTTTGATGCAGTACATCTTTGCGCACCAGGTAAGTGCCACTACCGTGGCGGCGGACCACCAGCCCCCACGCTACCAGCAGGTCAATGGCTTTACGGATGGTCATCCGCGATACCGCAAACTCTTCCGCCAGCTTTTTTTCACCCGGAAGAAGGCTGTTTAGCGTGAAATCTGCGGAGTTAAGTCGAATTCTTAACCGCTCCGCAATGCTTTTGTAGATCATCTCTAGATCTCTTTTTTGCCTGCAAGCCCGGGTAATGCGCACACAAGTTCTGCTTAATCGATTGAAAAAACATCTTTTTTTTAAAGATGTGTTCGATGCTGTGTACCTGTGCTCACAGATGTCTACTTTTTCGCGAAAACGTAGATCTCTACCGCCCAACGAAAAGCATGAAAGCGATCACGAATCCCATTGGGTCGTCATGTTCTGCCGATCGCATCTTCCTATCCTTGCTCCAGGCCTGCCGCATAACCAATCAGGCTTCCTACTTACAGAATTGAGAAAAGAGGATGTGGAAATGCTCAGTCAAATTCAACGCTTTGGCGGCGCGATGTTTACGCCAGTGCTGCTGTTTCCCTTCGCCGGGATTGTGGTGGGTCTTGCCATCTTGCTGCAAAACCCGATGTTTGTCGGGGAATCACTGACCGATCCGAACAGTTTATTCGCGCAAATCGTACACATTATTGAAGAGGGCGGTTGGACGGTATTCCGTAATATGCCGCTGATTTTTGCTGTCGGTTTACCCATTGGCCTTGCTAAGCAAGCGCAGGGACGTGCTTGTCTGGCGGTGATGGTGAGTTTCCTGACCTGGAACTATTTCATCAACGCGATGGGAATGACCTGGGGAAGCTACTTCGGCGTCGATTTCACTCAGGACGCGGTGGCAGGTAGCGGTCTGACAATGATGGCCGGGATTAAAACCCTCGATACCAGCATTATCGGCGCAATTATCATTTCCGGCATTGTGACGGCGCTGCATAACCGTCTGTTCGATAAAAAACTGCCGGTTTTTCTCGGCATTTTCCAGGGGACGTCTTATGTGGTGATTATCGCCTTCCTGGTGATGATCCCCTGTGCCTGGCTGACATTGCTCGGCTGGCCAAAAGTACAAACGGGGATTGAATCTCTGCAAGCGTTCCTGCGTTCGGCGGGTGCGCTTGGGGTCTGGGTTTACACCTTCCTCGAACGTATTCTGATCCCAACCGGTTTACACCACTTCATCTACGGACCGTTTATCTTGGGTCCGGCAGCTGTTGAAGGCGGCATTCAGATGTACTGGGCGCAGCATCTGCAAGAGTTCAGTTTGAGCGCCGAGCCGCTGAAATCGTTGTTCCCGGAAGGCGGTTTTGCCCTGCACGGTAACTCAAAAATCTTTGGTGCCGTGGGCATTTCTTTAGCGATGTACTTCACTGCCGCACCGGAAAATCGGGTAAAAGTGGCGGGCTTGCTGATTCCCGCAACCTTAACCGCCATGCTGGTGGGAATTACCGAACCGCTGGAATTTACCTTCCTGTTCATTTCACCGTTGCTGTTTGCGGTACACGCTGTGCTTGCGGCCTCAATGTCGACCGTGATGTATCTCTTTGGTGTGGTGGGCAACATGGGCGGAGGTCTGATTGACCAGGTTTTACCGCAAAACTGGATCCCGATGTTCAGCAACCACGCGGATATGATGCTGACCCAAATCGCCATTGGGTTGTGCTTTACCCTGCTGTACTTCGTGGTTTTCCGCACCCTGATTCTGCAGTTCAACATGTGCACGCCGGGACGTGAAGATGCGGAAGTGAAACTCTACTCAAAAGCCGAATACAAAGCCTCGCGAGGCCAAACCACCGCGGCAGAGCCAAAAAAAGAGCTGGATCAAGCTGCCGGTATCCTGCAAGCCCTGGGCGGGGTCGGCAATATCTCCAGCATTAACAATTGTGCGACGCGTCTACGCATTGCACTGCATGACATGTCACAAACGCTGGATGACGAAGTCTTTAAAAAGCTGGGAGCGCACGGCGTCTTCCGTAGTGGCGATGCCATTCAGGTGATCATTGGTCTGCATGTATCCCAGCTGCGTGAACAGCTCGATAGCTTAATTAATTCTCATCAATCAGCAGAAAATGTTGCCATTACGGAGGCAGTATAATGACCAAATTCTCAGTGGTTGTCGCAGGCGGTGGAAGCACCTTTACGCCAGGCATCGTGTTGATGCTCCTGGCGAATCAGGAGCGTTTCCCGCTTCGTGCACTGAAATTTTATGATAACGATGGCGCGCGGCAGGAAGTGATTGCCGAAGCCTGTAAAGTCATCCTTAAAGAGAAAGCGCCGGACATTGCGTTTAGTTACACCACCGATCCTGAAGTGGCGTTCAGCGACGTTGATTTTGTCATGGCGCACATCCGCGTCGGCAAGTACCCGATGCGCGAACTGGATGAAAAAATCCCACTGCGCCACGGTGTTGTTGGTCAGGAAACTTGCGGACCCGGCGGAATAGCGTACGGCATGCGTTCCATTGGCGGCGTCCTGGAACTGGTGGATTATATGGAAAAATATTCACCAAATGCCTGGATGCTCAACTACTCCAACCCGGCAGCCATTGTCGCAGAAGCCACGCGTCGTCTGCGCCCGAATGCGAAAATCCTCAACATCTGTGACATGCCAATCGGTATTGAAAGCCGGATGGCGCAAATTGTTGGGCTGCAAGATCGCAAACAGATGCGCGTGCGCTACTACGGCCTGAACCACTTTGGCTGGTGGACATCAATTGAAGATTTGCAGGGCAACGACCTGATGCCCCAGCTGCGGCAATATGTCTCGAAGCACGGTTATGTTCCACCGCAGCAAGATACACATACTGAAGCGAGCTGGAACGACACCTATGCAAAAGCGCGGGATGTCCAGGCACTGGACCCGGATACATTGCCGAACACCTATCTGAAATATTATCTCTTCCCGGATTATGTTGTTCAGCATTCCAACCCTGAACATACCCGCGCGAATGAGGTGAATGGAACATCGCGAGAAACAGGTTTTCGATGCTTGCCGCGCCATTACAGCGGCAGGAAATTCAGCGGCGGCCAAGCTGGAGATTGACGAACATGCGTCATACATCGTCGATCTGGCGGCGGCAATTGCCTTCAACACTCAGGAGCGGATGTTGCTGATTGTGCCTAACAACGGGGCAATCCATAACTTTGATGATGAAGCGATGGTCGAGATCCCGTGTCTGGTCGGGCACAACGGACCAGAACCACTGGTGGTCGGCGATATCCCGCAGTTTCAGAAAGGGTTAATGAGTCAGCAAGTGGCGGTGGAAAAACTGGTCGTGGACGCCTGGGAACAGCGTTCATATCAGCACCTGTGGCAGGCGATTACGTTATCGAAAACGGTACCGAGCGCCTCGGTCGCCAAAGCTATTCTGGATGAGTTGCTGGAGGCCAACAAAGCGTACTGGCCAGAGTTACGTTAATTGTGTGGACTGGCATCCGTTGGGTGCTGGTCCGTATTCTTTAGCACGGCTGACGGCGCATAACCAAATTTATCCGGTGCGCCGTAAAACCCCGTCCCTCAGGGCGGGGATATAAGGCGCGGTTTTCCACCTAACCAGGTGTTTGCTGTTGTTCAATGTATTGGCGGATGACGGATATTGGCGCACCTCCGCAGCTATTGGCAAAATAGCCAGGACTCCACAAAACGCCTTTGTAGTAATACCTGACTGCAATATCTGGTCGATCTCGTCGCAGTAACCTACCCGATACGCCTTTGAGGCTGTTTACCAGACTGGATATCGCCAGTTTGGGAGGATAGTTAATTAACAAATGGACGTGATCTGGTTCGCCATCCATTTAAACCAGTTCAGCTTCAAAATCAGCACATACATTTGAAAAGTAAGTGCGTAGTTTTTCTGTCGCGTCATAGTCAAAAATCTGACGTCGGTATTTGGTGACAAAGACCAGGTGAACATGCATCAGGAAAACACAATGCCTTCCACGCCGGATATCGGTTTCTTTTTTCACAGACCAAAGTATCATTTGGCCTGTGAAACGACTACAAGCATTTAAATTCCAGTTAAGACCCGGTGGTCAACAGGAGCGTGAAATGAGGCGCTTCGCAGGCGCATGTCGTTTCGTTTTCAATCGTGCTCTGGCACGTCAGAATGAGAATCATGAGGCCGGTAATAAATACATCCCTTACGGGAAAATGGCTTCCTGGCTGGTTGAGTGGAAAAATGCCACTGAAACGCAATGGCTTAAAGATGCCCCGTCACAGCCATTGCAACAGTCACTGAAAGACCTTGAGCGGGCTTACAAAAACTTCTTCCAGAATCGGGCTGCTTTTCCCCGATTCAAAAAGCGGGGACAGAATGATGTATTCCGCTACCCGCAGGGCGTTAAGCTCGATCAGGAAAACAGCCGTATTTTTCTGCCGAAACTGGGCTGGATGCGCTACCGGAACAGCCGTCAGGTCACGGGTGTTGTGAAAAATGTCACTGTCAGCCAGTCCTGCGGTAAGTGGTACATCAGTATTCAGACAGAAAGTGAAGTATCCACTCCGGCTCACCCTTCAGCATCAATGGTCGGGCTGGATGCTGGCGTGGCTAAACTCGCCACGCTGTCAGATGGCACAGTCTTTGAGCCTGTAAACAGTTTTCAGAAAAACCAGAAGACGCTGGCGAGACTTCAGCGACAGTTAAGCCGCAAGGTCAAATTCAGCAACAACTGGCAGAAGCAGAAACGCAAAATACAGCGACTGCATTCCTGTATCGCAAATATCCGCAGGGACTACCTTCACAAAGTCACAACGACCGTCAGCAAAAACCACGCAATGATAGTCATTGAGGATTTGAAGGTCAGCAACATGTCAAAGTCAGCAGCGGGTACGGTCAGCCTGCCGGGGCGCAATGTCCGGGCAAAATCAGGTTTAAACCGTTCGATACTGGATCAGGGCTGGTATGAAATGCGCCGCCAGCTTGCGTACAAGCAGCTCTGGCGTGGTGGTCAGGTGCTTGCTGTTCCGCCAGCGTACACAAGCCAGCGTTGCGTGTGCTGTGGTCATACAGCGAAAGAAAATCGCCTGTCACAAAGTAAATTCAGATGCCAGGTATGTGGATATACAGCGAACGCCGATGTAAATGGCGCTCGTAACATTTTAGCGGCGGGGCACGCCGTTCTTGCCTGTGGAGAGATGGTGCAGTCAGGCCGCTCGTTGAAGCAGGAACCCACCGAAATGATTCAGGCGACAGCCTGAACGTAGCAGGGGTCCACGTCCTTCAGGGCGTGGAGGATGTCAACAATGGAGCCTGCGTCCGTGGCGTAAAGATGCACGGCCGCGCTGGATGGGGGCATTTCGTCCACGCCCACAAGATGGCTATTCGCCGGTGGTACGTGACTATGACACCGGCCTACCGACACAAGGGGTGAAGGTGGAAGAGAAAAAACAGAAGTTCTGACGATAATGCCCGCTGATGATCACCCGGCGGGCATTATTCAGGCTGCTTAAACCAGCGAACCGCCGGTCAGGAAGGAAAAGATAAGGAATATCAGCAAAATGCTGCACACGATGCCGATACCAAAAAGCAAGGTATGGAAAGCCAGCGTTCCGCCGCCAAAAACCAGCGCGCCGCGAATGCCCCAGCGATTTTCCTTACGCATACCGCCAACAAATGCGCAAAGTAGCGCAGCAATGGCCAGTGCGATACCGCTTTGATCGAGGATTTTATCGACATCTACGTCCTCTTTTTTCTCCACGGTGGTAATTTTTTCGCCTTTTATTCCGGCGAGAAGACCTCTTTTAATTTCAGCCGTTTTGTCCGCCACGATGCTTTCAAGCGTTGGCGGTGGTGCGGAAAAAGGGCCGAATGAAAAGTGGATAATCCCCATCATTAAAGCGATGGCACCGAACAGCATGCCCAATGAACTGATTTTATTTTGCGCTATGATACCCATCTGACCTCCTTGTAGCGGATGGCAAAAGCATATCAGGAAACGGGCGGACGAAATTCTTAAAAAAAACCGCTAAAGGTAGAGAGTTAGTGAAATTGCAAAGGAGCAACAATGAAAATTTCCCGCCTTGGAGAAGCGCCCGATTACCGCTTCTCGCTGGCTAATGAGCGTACTTTTCTGGCGTGGATCCGTACCGCACTAGGATTTCTGGCGGCGGGGGTTGGGCTTGATCAACTTGCGCCAGATTTCGCCACGCCCGTCATTCGTGAACTGCTGGCGTTGTTGTTGTGTCTGTTTTCCGGCGGGTTAGCAATGTATGGCTACCTGCGCTGGTTACGCAATGAAAAAGCGATGCGTCTGAAAGAGGACCTGCCCTACACCAACAGCTTATTAATCATTAGCTTAATATTGATGGTCGTGGCGGTGATCGTTATGGGACTGGTGTTGTATGCCGGATAGCCGCAAAGCCAGACGCATTGCCGACCCAGGACTGCAGCCGGAGCGCACATCACTGGCGTGGTTTCGTACCATGCTGGGCTACGGCGCGTTGATGGCGTTGGCTATCAAACACAACTGGCACCAGGCGGGCATGTTATTCTGGATTTCGATTGGCATTCTCGCCATCGTGGCGCTGATCCTCTGGCACTACACCCGTAATCGCAATTTAATGGATGTCACGAATAGCGATTTTTCCCAATTTCACGTAGTCCGTGACAAATTTTTGATCTCCCTCGCGGTGTTATCTCTCGCAATACTGTTTGCTGTAACGCATATACATCAACTTATCGTATTTATTGAGAGAGTCGCATGACAGGAAGTCAGGTCATTGATGCTGAAGAGGACAGGCATAAACTGGTTGTAGAGTACAAGGATGCTCTGCAACCTGCCGATTTTTATCACAATTTCAAACAGCGGGGCATCCGCTCCGTACAGCTCATTCCCTATCTTGAATTTGATGACCGGGGCGATCTGACGGCCGCTTCGGTGACAGCAGAGCTGTGGGGGAAATTTTTAATTGCCCTGTTCGAGTGTTGGGTGCGGGCAGATATCAGTCGTATCTCGATTGAGCTTTTTGACGCCACCTTACAAAAATGGTGTGGCAGCGAAAACCCGCAACCGCGCTGTGACTGCCAGGCGTGCGACTGGCATCGCCTGTGCCCGCACGCTCGGCAGGAGATGCCAGACAGCGTGCTTTGTGCGGGCTATCAGGCGTTTTATTCTTACTCCGCACCGCATATGCGGGTGATGCGTGATCTGATAAAGCAGCATCGTTCTCCCATGGAGCTGATGACGATGCTGCGGTGACGTGCGCTTAAACGGGCTGCCCCTGATGCGACATCCGCGTCGCCAGCGGTAGCCAGCACAGCACGATCAACAATCCCATTAAGGTCATCAACAACCCCAGGCTGCCCTGACCGGTTTGCGGCAACATCGCAGAGAGCGACGCCAGCACGCCGGAACCAATGTTTTGCAGACCGCCGACCAGCGCGCCAGCCGTGCCCGCCAGGAAGGGGAACGGCTCCATCGCGCCGCTGGTCGCCAGAGGAAACAGCATCCCGGCACCGAAAAAGAACAGCGCGGCGGGAACGAGCAGCGTCCAGACATTCATCACGCCAAACCAGTCGGGGATCCACATCAGCAAGCCAGCCAGCAGGCAGCAGATAACCGACTGCCACATTAACGTGGAGAAGCGTTTATTGGGACGTCCGGCAAACCATGCGCCAAAAAACGCTGCCGGAATCGGCAGAATAAACAAAATACTGACCGTCATACTGCTCAGCCCTAACACCGCGCCCATCAGCACGCCGGAGCAGGCTTCAAAGGCGGCAATCCCGGCCAGACCGCCAATCAGCATCAGCAAATAACAGTTAAAACCGCTGTTACCGAAAAGCGTTTTATAACTGGTAAGCAGGCGCGTGCGCGGTGCATCGACCGGACGCGTTTCCGGCATCCAGCGGGCCATACTGAAGGTCACACCAGCACAAAGAACCAACAAAAAGAGATAACAGGCGCGCCAGTTCCACATCGTATCCAGCAGACCGCCGATTAGCGGTGCGAGCAACGGACTGACGAGAATCCCCATGTTTAACAGGCTGTTAGCATGGCGCAACTGTGTCCGTTCATATAAATCTCGCGGCAAAGTACGCGCCATTACGCCGCCAACGCCGGTGCCCATCCCCTGCATCGCGCTGGCGGCAATCAATACCGTCAAACTGGAGGTCGTGACCGCGACCAGCGTTGCCAGCATAAAAATGGACATTCCGACGAGGATCACCGGTCGGCGACCCACACGGTCGGAAATCGGGCCATAAAACAGCTGTGAGACACCGTAAGTCAGCAGATAAGCGCCCATTACGCTCTGCACCGCCCCTTCACGGACGTTGAGATCGCGCGCCATATCGGCAATAGCTGGAATATAAATGGTTTGCGCCATCTGACCGACGGCCACGAGTAATACCAACATCAATAACAAATTGACGTTTCTATGCCTTTTCATTATCACGGATGCTTTTATAAAAATAATTAGAGTAAGTCACTACGCATTCCCATAAATGCGGGAGAGGAATCTATCACATTGATGAATGTTAGCCAGATATACGCCAGGAATGGGGAGTTGTTTAGCGGCAGAATATGTAAACAAAAGCGGCAATAAATGTTGCCGGGAGAGATGGTAGGGCGGATAAGATACGTCAGCATCGCATCCGACACCAACCCGCACGCTAAATATAAAAGGGGAGCGGTTACCCGCTCCCCTTTGGTGCGACTTGAATCTGAATTACTTCAGGTATTTCAGAACAGCATCAAGCAGTTGCAGTGCTGCAACAATGAGTTTGAGGATAAGAATGGCGATATCCACCAGGCTCATACGCGTCTCCTGTGGTTCAGGAGCACTGCCAGCTGACGTACCTTTCCGCTGCCTGTTGCCAGCTGTTGTGCACGCGGTATCTCAAGGAGAAACTTTGTGCTTGTTGACATAACACAGTGTGCTCACGCGGGGTTAAGGCGCTGACGGCACCACCCGTTTCAGCCAGGACTTAGTGCGCCGGGTAACGATGCGGCCCCCGCATAACACATTGCGTACAGTGATATTATAGAAGTTTACTGTATAAATAAACAGTAATATTTGGACAAAACGCAAACTGTGATCGATACTCAACTATGCACTAAATACGTCAAAATTCGTGCCGAAATTGCGCGTTCTGCGCGGAACACGTATACTTTCTGTGTTGACATAATACAGTGTGCTTTGCGGTTACCAGCCGCGGGCGACTGACGAAACCTCGCTCCGGCGGGGTTTTTTGTTATCTGCAATTCAGTACAAAACGTGATCAACCCCTCAATTTTCCCTTGCTGAAAAATTTTCCATTGTCTCCCCTGTAAAGCTGTGCTTGTATAAATATTGTTAAACACAAAACCAACAAGGTCCCCAATGACTACTTCCATGTTCAACGCAAAACTACTACCAACTGCGCCATCCGCCGCAGTGGTCGTCGTGCGTGTGGTGGTGGTCGTCGGCAATGCGCCGTAGGGACTGGAACAACACACGATTCCAAAACCCCGTCGGCGCAAACCGGGCGGGGTTTTTCGTTTAAGCACCTCCCGGAAAGTCGGCCCAGAAGAAAAGGACTGGAGCATGGCAAGTTCGGGCACAACATTGACGCGTAAGCGCTTTACCGGCGCAGAATTTATCGTTCATTTCCTGGAACAGCAGGGCATTAAGATTGTGACAGGCATTCCGGGCGGTTCTATCCTGCCTGTTTACGATGCCTTAAGCCAAAGCACGCAAATCCGCCATATTCTGGCCCGTCATGAACAGGGCGCGGGCTTTATCGCTCAGGGAATGGCGCGCACCGACGGTAAACCGGCGGTCTGTATGGCCTGTAGCGGACCGGGTGCGACTAACCTGGTGACCGCCATTGCCGATGCGCGGCTGGACTCCATCCCGCTGATTTGCATCACTGGTCAGGTTCCCGCCTCGATGATCGGCACCGACGCCTTCCAGGAAGTCGACACCTACGGCATCTCTATCCCCATCACCAAACACAACTATCTGGTCAGACATATCGAAGAACTCCCGCAGGTCATGAGCGATGCCTTCCGCATTGCGCAATCAGGCCGCCCTGGCCCGGTGTGGATAGACATTCCTAAGGATGTACAAACGGCGGTTTTTGAGATTGAAGCTCAGCCCGCGGTGGCAGAAAAAGCCGCTGCACCCGCCTTTAGCGAAGAAAGCATTCGTGACGTAGCTACAATGATTAACGCTGCCAAACGCCCGGTGCTTTATCTGGGTGGTGGTGTGATCAATGCGCCTGCGCGGGTGCGTGAACTGGCGGAGAAAGCGCAACTGCCTACCACCATGACTTTAATGGCGCTGGGCATGCTGCCAAAAGCGCATCCGTTGTCGCTGGGTATGCTGGGGATGCACGGCGTGCGCAGTACCAACTATATTTTGCAGGAGGCGGATTTGTTGATTGTGCTCGGTGCGCGTTTTGATGACCGGGCGATTGGCAAAACCGAGCAGTTCTGTCCGAATGCCAAAATTATTCATGTCGATATCGATCGCGCAGAGCTGGGTAAAATCAAGCAGCCGCATGTGGCGATTCAGGCGGATGTTGATGACGTGCTGGCGCAATTGATCCCGCAGGTGGAAGCGCAACCGCGTGCAGAGTGGCACCAGTTGGTAGCGGATTTGCAGCGCGAATTCCCGTGTCCAATCCCGAAAGCGTGCGATCCATTAAGCCATTACGGCCTGATCAACGCCGTTGCCGCCTGTGTCGATGACAATGCGATTATCACCACCGATGTGGGTCAGCATCAGATGTGGACCGCGCAAGCTTATCCGCTCAATCGCCCACGCCAGTGGCTGACCTCCGGTGGGCTGGGCACGATGGGTTTTGGCCTGCCTGCGGCGATTGGCGCGGCGCTGGCGAACCCGGATCGCAAAGTGTTGTGTTTCTCCGGCGACGGCAGCCTGATGATGAATATTCAGGAGATGGCGACCGCCAGTGAAAATCAGCTGGATGTCAAAATCATTCTGATGAACAACGAAGCGCTGGGGCTGGTGCATCAGCAACAGAGTCTGTTCTACGAGCAAGGCGTTTTTGCCGCCACCTATCCGGGCAAAATCAACTTTATGCAGATTGCCGCCGGATTCGGCCTCGAAACCTGTGATTTGAATAACGAAGCCGATCCGCAGGCTGCATTGCAGGAAATCATCAATCGCCCTAGCCCGGCGCTGATCCATGTGCGCATTGATGCCGAAGAAAAAGTTTACCCGATGGTGCCGCCAGGTGCGGCGAATACTGAAATGGTGGAGGAATAAGCCATGCAAAACACAACTCATGACAACGTAATTCTGGAGCTCACCGTTCGCAACCATCCGGGCGTAATGACCCACGTTTGTGGCCTTTTTGCCCGCCGCGCTTTTAACGTTGAAGGCATTCTTTGTCTGCCGATTCAGGACAGCGACAAAAGCCATATCTGGCTACTGGTCAATGACGACCAGCGTCTGGAGCAGATGATAAGCCAAATCGATAAGCTGGAAGATGTCGTGAAAGTGCAGCGTAATCAGTCCGATCCGACGATGTTTAACAAGATCGCGGTGTTTTTTCAGTAACCGCTCAAGGCTTGAACAACATCGCGCTTATCGTTAAGGTAAGCGCGTTTTTTTTTACCCGCCAGGACAAGACCATGATCACCGTTGCCCTTATAGACGATCACCTCATCGTCCGCTCCGGCTTTGCGCAGCTGCTGGGGCTGGAACCTGATTTGCAGGTAGTTGCCGAGTTTGGTTCGGGGCGCGAGGCGCTGGCGGGGCTGCCGGGGCGCGGTGTGCAGGTGTGTATTTGCGATATCTCCATGCCCGATATCTCCGGTCTGGAGCTGCTAAGCCAGCTGCCGAAAGGTATGGCGACGATTATGCTCTCCGTTCACGACAGTCCTGCGCTGGTTGAGCAGGCGCTTAACGCGGGGGCACGCGGCTTTCTTTCCAAACGCTGTAGCCCGGATGAACTCATTGCTGCGGTGCATACGGTTGCCACGGGTGGCTGTTATCTGACGCCGGATATTGCCATTAAACTGGCATCCGGTCGTCAGGACCCGCTAACCAAACGTGAACGCCAGGTGGCGGAAAAACTGGCGCAAGGAATGGCGGTGAAAGAGATTGCCGCCGAACTGGGCTTGTCACCGAAAACGGTACACGTCCATCGCGCCAATCTGATGGAAAAACTGGGCGTCAGTAACGACGTAGAGCTGGCGCGCCGCATGTTTGATGGCTGGTGATGAAGACGTTGTTCTCCCGCTTAATTACCGTTATTGCCTGCTTTTTTATCTTCTCTGCCGCATGGTTTTGCCTGTGGAGTATCAGCCTGCATCTGGTTGAGCGCCCTGATATGGCGGTGCTGTTATTTCCGTTTGGTCTGCGTCTGGGGCTAATGCTGCAATGCCCGCGCGGATACTGGCCCGTATTGCTGGGTGCGGAGTGGCTGCTGATTTACTGGCTAACGCAGGCGGTCGGTTTAACCCATTTTCCGTTATTGATGATCGGTAGTTTACTGACGTTACTGCCCGTAGCGCTGATCTCGCGCTATCGCCATCAGCGTGACTGGCGCACCTTGCTGTTACAGGGGGCGGCGTTAACGGCGGCGGCGTTGTTGCAGTCGCTGCCCTGGCTTTGGCACGGCAAAGAGTCGTGGAATGCGCTGTTGCTGACTTTAACTGGCGGCCTGACGCTGGCCCCGATATGTCTGGTGTTCTGGCACTATCTCGCCAATAACACCTGGCTGCCGCTCGGCCCGTCACTGGTTTCTCAGCCAATCAACTGGCGCGGGCGACATCTGGTCTGGTACTTGCTGCTGTTTGTTATCAGTCTCTGGCTCCAGTTGGGATTGCCGGACGAACTGTCGCGCTTTACGCCATTCTGTCTGGTGCTGCCGATTATCGCGCTGGCCTGGCACTATGGTTGGCAAGGGGCGCTGATTGCGACGTTGATGAACGCCATCGCGCTGATCGCCAGTCAAACCTGGCGCGATCATCCGGTGGATTTATTGCTCTCGCTGCTGGTGCAAAGTCTGACAGGGTTGTTGCTTGGCGCTGGCATCCAGCGGTTGCGTGAACTTAACCAGTCGCTGCAAAAGGAACTGGCGCGCAATCAGCATCTGGCTGAACGGTTGCTGGAAACCGAAGAGAGCGTGCGCCGTGATGTGGCGCGTGAGCTGCATGATGATATCGGCCAGACCATCACTGCTATTCGTACTCAGGCGGGCATTGTTCAGCGGCTGGCGGCAGATAACGCCAGCGTGAAGCAGAGCGGGCAACTCATCGAACAACTATCGCTGGGCGTTTACGACGCGGTGCGCCGTTTGTTGGGTCGGTTACGTCCGCGCCAGTTGGATGATCTCACCCTGGAGCAGGCCATCCGCTCACTGATGCGGGAAATGGAGCTGGAAGGGCGCGGTATTGTCAGCCATCTCGAATGGCGAATCGATGAATCAGCGTTAAGCGAAAACCAGCGCGTGACGCTGTTTCGTGTCTGCCAGGAAGGGCTGAACAACATTGTGAAACATGCTGATGCCAGCGCGGTCACCCTGCAAGGCTGGCAGCAGGATGAACGGTTGATGCTGGTTATTGAAGACGATGGCAGCGGTTTGCCGCCGGGTTCCGGGCAACAAGGTTTTGGCCTCACCGGAATGCGCGAGCGCGTAACGGCGCTGGGTGGCACATTACACATTTCCTGTCTGCACGGCACGCGTGTCAGCGTTTCTCTACCTCAACGCTATGTCTAAGGTTTGATGATGTTGCCGTTTCTGAAAGCGCCTGCCGATGCGCCATTAATGGCTGATAAATATGAAATTGATGCCCGCTATCGCTACTGGCGTCGGCATATTCTGCTGACCATCTGGCTGGGTTACGCGCTGTTTTACTTCACGCGGAAAAGTTTTAACGCCGCCGTACCAGAAATCCTTGCTAACGGCGTGCTCAGCCGTAGCGATATCGGCCTGTTAGCGACCCTGTTTTACATTACCTATGGCGTGTCGAAGTTTGTCTCCGGCATTGTCAGCGATCGCTCAAATGCCCGTTATTTTATGGGGATAGGGCTTATCGCCACGGGCATTATCAACATTCTGTTTGGCTTCTCGACGTCGCTATGGGCGTTTGCCGTACTCTGGGTGCTGAACGCCTTTTTCCAGGGCTGGGGTTCACCGGTGTGTGCGCGTCTGTTAACGGCCTGGTATTCACGTACCGAGCGCGGTGGTTGGTGGGCATTATGGAACACGGCGCATAACGTCGGCGGCGCACTCATTCCCATTGTGATGGCAGCGGCTGCACTACATTACGGCTGGCGTGCCGGGATGATGATTGCTGGTTGTATGGCGATCGTCGTGGGAATTTTTCTCTGCTGGCGGCTGCGCGATCGCCCGCAGGCGTTAGGTTTACCGGCGGTCGGTGAATGGCGACACGACGCGCTGGAGATAGCTCAACAACAAGAAGGGGCAGGGCTGACGCGTAAAGAGATCCTCACCAAATATGTGTTGCTGAATCCGTATATCTGGCTGCTTTCGTTTTGCTATGTGCTGGTCTATGTGGTCCGGGCGGCGATCAACGACTGGGGCAATTTGTATATGTCCGAGACGCTGGGCGTCGATCTGGTCACGGCGAATACGGCAGTGACGATGTTTGAACTGGGTGGATTTATCGGTGCGCTGGTAGCGGGTTGGGGCTCGGACAAATTGTTTAACGGCAACCGAGGGCCGATGAATTTGATTTTCGCCGCCGGAATTTTGCTTTCAGTCGGCTCCCTGTGGCTGATGCCATTTGCCAGCTACGTGATGCAGGCAACCTGCTTCTTCACCATTGGTTTTTTTGTCTTTGGCCCACAGATGTTAATCGGTATGGCGGCGGCAGAGTGTTCCCACAAAGAGGCGGCAGGGGCGGCGACGGGGTTTGTCGGCTTGTTTGCTTATCTGGGGGCGTCGCTTGCTGGTTGGCCGCTGGCGAAAGTACTCGATACCTGGCACTGGAGCGGATTTTTTGTGGTTATCTCTATCGCCGCCGGGATTTCCGCACTGCTGTTACTGCCCTTTTTGAACGCCCAGACACCGCGCGAAGCGTGATGCATCTCACCTTTTCACTTCATATCCGGCAAAACTAAGAAATTTTCCAGGTTTTGCCTGGACGCTATCTCAGGCCTGATTTGCTGCTGATTTTTACAATGCATGCCTCACGCAGGTATTCATTTCAGGAGTAACCCATGCTGGCTTTCTTAAACCAGGTTCGCAAGCCGACCCTGGACCTTCCGCTCGAAGTGCGGCGCAAAATGTGGTTCAAACCGTTCATGCAATCCTACCTGGTGGTCTTTATCGGCTACCTGACGATGTACCTGATTCGCAAGAACTTTAACATCGCGCAGAACGACATGATCTCGACCTACGGGTTGAGCATGACGCAGCTGGGGATGATCGGCCTGGGTTTCTCCATCACTTATGGCGTGGGTAAAACGCTGGTTTCCTACTACGCCGACGGCAAAAACACCAAACAATTCCTGCCGTTCATGCTGATCCTGTCTGCCATTTGTATGCTGGGCTTCAGTGCCAGTATGGGCAGCGGCTCGGTTAGCCTGTTCCTGATGATTGCCTTCTACGCCTTAAGCGGCTTTTTCCAGAGTACCGGCGGTTCGTGCAGTTACTCCACCATCACCAAATGGACGCCGCGTCGTAAACGCGGGACATTCCTCGGTTTCTGGAATATTTCTCACAACCTTGGCGGTGCAGGCGCAGCAGGCGTGGCGCTGTTCGGGGCAAATTACCTGTTCGATGGCCATGTCATCGGCATGTTTATCTTCCCGTCGATTATCGCGCTGATTGTCGGTTTTATCGGCCTGCGTTACGGCAGCGACTCCCCGGAATCTTATGGCCTCGGCAAAGCTGAAGAACTGTTCGGCGAGGAGATCAGCGAAGAGGACAAAGAGACAGAATCTACCGATATGACCAAGTGGCAGATCTTTGTTGAGTATGTGCTGAAAAACAAAGTGATCTGGCTGCTGTGCTTCGCCAACATTTTCCTCTATGTGGTACGTATTGGTATCGACCAGTGGTCAACCGTATACGCGTTCCAGGAACTGAAACTCTCTAAAGCGGTGGCGATTCAGGGCTTTACGCTGTTTGAAGCTGGTGCGCTGGTCGGTACGCTGCTGTGGGGCTGGCTCTCTGACCTAGCGAACGGTCGCCGTGGCCTGGTGGCCTGCATCGCGCTGGCGCTGATTATCGCCACGCTCGGTGTGTATCAACATGCCAGTAACGAATATATCTATCTGGCTTCTCTCTTTGCGTTGGGTTTCCTGGTCTTTGGCCCGCAATTGTTGATTGGTGTGGCTGCTGTTGGCTTTGTACCTAAAAAAGCGATTGGCGCTGCCGATGGTATTAAAGGCACCTTTGCTTACCTGATTGGTGACAGCTTTGCCAAGTTAGGTCTGGGAATGATTGCCGATGGGACGCCGGTATTCGGCCTTACCGGCTGGGCAGGCACCTTCGCCGCACTTGATATCGCCGCGATTGGTTGTATCTGCCTGATGGCGATAGTGGCGGTGATGGAAGAACGCAAAATCCGCCGCGAGAAAAAAATTCAGCAGTTGACAGTGGCATAAACGTAACTGGTGACTTTTGCCCGGCATGACGCCGGGCTTTTTTATTATTCCGTGACTTCCAGCGTAGTGAAGGCAAACTTCTCGACATCAAATAGCCCCTGACTGGTTAGTTTTAGCGCGGGGATCACTGGCAGAGAAAGAAACGCCATCTGAATAAACGGCTCATCGGGTAACGGACCGCATTCACGGGCGGCGGCTTTCAAGGCGTCAATTTGTTCCGCCAGCGACTGCGCCGTGTCGGTGCTCATCAGGCCGGCAATGGGCAACGGCAGATGACTTTGGACCTGGCCGTTACGTACCACGCACAGCCCGCCGCCATCCTGAATCACCTGATTGACCGCCAGCGCCATCTCTTCGGCACTGCGACCGATCACCACAATATTATGGCTGTCATGGCTGACCGTCGCAGCCAGCGCACCTTCATTCAGTCCAAAGCCGCCAAGCAAACCACAAGCCGGAGCCAGCCGTTGCCCGTAACGCTCAAGTACGGCAATAAAGCACACATCATCGCGATCAAAACCATTTTCGCTGTAGACGCTGGAGTGGGAGTGCGTAATCAATTCGTTATGGATGACGTCAATGACCCGATAGCGTTTTCCGGGCGTAAATTGCAGGGCAAAGTCGCTGGCGGAAACTGGCTGGCGGGCAATGGTGTTGCCATATGGCGGAGCGGATTGTGCCAGTCTCGCCGACTCTTCCGCCTGTAAGGTTTGCGCATCAATCGGCTCGCCTTTCACCAGTACCTGCTGCACCGTGACCTTACGCGCATCGCTCAACAGGACGATATCGGCCTGCTTGCCGGGTGCCAGTAAGCCGAGGTGATTCAGACCAAAGTGGCGCGCCGTCGACCAGCTGGCGACGCGATATGCCACATGCAGCGGCACATTGTGTTGTTCGATCAGGCGGCGAATTAAGGCATCGATGTGTCCTTCATGGGCGATCTCCCACGGGTTACGGTCATCGGTACAGAGCATGCATTGCGGGCTGTTAAATTCGTTGATCAACGGTGCCAGCGCGTTGAGATTGCGGGCAGCGGACCCTTCGCGGATCATCAACGACATGCCGAGTTGTAATTTCCGGCGTCCTTCTTCCAGCTGATAACTTTCGTGGCAGTTTTCAATACCCGCAGTAATATAGGCGTTAAGTTCTTTACCACCCAAACCCGGGCAGTGACCGTCCAGCGTCAGGTGGCGAAATGCATCCAGTTTATCGAGCAGCGCATTCTGCCCGCTAATTACGCCAGGGTAGTCCATCATTTCTGCAAGGCCGGTAACCTGCGGATGGTCCCGCCAGGCGAGCATCTGTTCAAGGGTAAAACTGGCACCGTTAACATCGCAGCCTTCCAGGGCGGGTACGCAAGAGCTGACCTGTAAGTACTGGTTTTGCCTTGCCTGTTCGGCACAGCGGGCAAACCAGGCGAATCCGGCTTCTCCCATCACGTTGACGATTTCATGAGGGTCGCAAATAACGGTCGTCAGGCCGCGCGGCAGGGTAGCGGTTTCAAAAGTGACCGGCGTCATCATGCTGGATTCAATATGCAGGTGAGCATCAATAAACCCTGGCACCGCCGTTGCGCCGCGAGCATCAATCCGCTGCAAAGCCGGAGCATCAGCGTATTCTGCGCCAACACCGGCAATGTAACGTCCTTTAATCACAATTGGGCCGGAAATTTCTCCGCCATTGATCAGGTCGAGAATAGAGACATTATCAATAATATAATCGGCAACAGCGTCGCCACGGGAAACGGCTAACAATTCCTGGTATTCAGCCCGGCTAATGTGATGAAATTTATGGTTAATAGAATTATTCATATTTTTCTCATTTTGATTTTATCAATTTGATTATTATTTATCATAAAGAAACGTCGCGAGATTATTAAAGAATATCCATTAATGTGCAATTGAAATGTGATAATTATCACTGAACCGTTGTTGTCATTTGTTTTACAAAAGCAAGGGATTAAATCTCCTCCAATGGACAAAAAAATGAATAATGACAATACCGATTACGTGAGTAATGAATCAGGGACGCTTTCGCGATTATTTAAACTACCTCAGCATGGGACCACCGGTGATGCTGCCAACTTACTGATTTAGTGTATGATGGTGTTTTTGAGGTGCTCCAGTGGCTTCTGTTTCTATCAGCTGTCCCTCCTGTTCAGCTACTGACGGGGTGGTGCGTAACGGCAAAAGCACTGCCGGACATCAGCGCTATCTCTGCTCTCACTGCCGTAAAACATGGCAACTGCAGTTCACTTACACCGCTTCTCAACCCGGTACGCACCAGAAAATCATTGATATGGCCATGAATGGCGTTGGATGCCGGGCAACTGCACGCATTATGGGCGTTGGCCTCAACACGATTTTACGTCACTTAAAAAACTCAGGCCGCAGTCGGTAACCTCGCGCATACAGCCGGGCAGTGACGTCATCGTCTGCGCGGAAATGGACGAACAGTGGGGCTATGTCGGGGCTAAATCGCGCCAGCGCTGGCTGTTTTACGCGTATGACAGTCTCCGGAAGACGGTTGTTGCGCACGTATTCGGTGAACGCACTATGGCGACGCTGGGGCGTCTTATGAGCCTGCTGTCACCCTTTGACGTGGTGATATGGATGACGGATGGCTGGCCGCTGTATGAATCCCGCCTGAAGGGAAAGCTGCACGTAATCAGCAAGCGATATACGCAGCGAATTGAGCGGCATAACCTGAATCTGAGGCAGCACCTGGCACGGCTGGGACGGAAGTCGCTGTCGTTCTCAAAATCGGTGGAGCTGCATGACAAAGTCATCGGGCATTATCTGAACATAAAACACTATCAATAAGTTGGAGTCATTACCCGGAATTGGATTATTTATCGCCTTAATGGGATTAAAAAATACTGGCGTTATTGTCGCCAATAAAGACACGCTGGTGATGATTGGCGATTTAAGTTCTCACGGCGTGTTGTTAGGTATTTTAGGGTTTTTTATTATAACCGTGTTGTCATCACGTCATTTTCATGCCGCGGTGCTGGTTTCTATTGTGGTGACGTCTTGCTGTGGATTATTTTTCGGTGATGTTCATTTTAGCGGCGTCTATTCCATTCCGCCTGATATTAGCGGCGTCATTGGTGAAGTAGATTTGAGCGGCGCGTTAACACTTGAACTCGCCGGTATCATTTTCTCCTTTATGCTGATCAACCTATTTGATTCATCAGGAACATTAATTGGTGTAACTGATAAAGCGGGCTTAATAGATGGTAACGGTAAATTCCCCAATATGAATAAGGCGCTGTATGTTGATAGCGTCAGTTCGGTGGCGGGTGCGTTTATCGGCACCTCGTCTGTTACTGCCTATATTGAAAGTACTTCTGGTGTGGCAGTCGGTGGCCGCACGGGGCTGACTGCGGTTGTGGTTGGCGTTATGTTCCTGTTGGTTATGTTCTTCTCCCCGCTGGTGGCGATGGTTCCTCCTTACGCAACCGCCGGAGCGTTAATCTTTGTTGGCGTGCTGATGACTTCGAGCCTGGCGCGCGTTAACTGGGATGATTTTACCGAATCGGTGCCTGCGTTTATTACCACGGTGATGATGCCCTTTACTTTCTCGATCACCGAAGGGATTGCACTCGGCTTTATGTCGTACTGCATCATGAAAGTGTGCACCGGGCGCTGGCGCGATCTGAACCTGTGTGTGGTGGTGGTCGCATCTCTGTTTGCACTGAAGATTATTCTGGTGGATTAGTAACTGGCGAGGGTTTCCAGATATCATGAGTTCTGATAACGCAGGAGAACTCATGATCTGGATAATGCTCGCCACGCTGGCGGTAGTGTTTGTGGTTGGTTTTCGGGTGCTGACATCCGGGGCCAGAAAAGCGATTCGCCGTCTCAGTGATCGGCTGAATATCGATGTCGTACCCGTGGAGTCGATGGTCGATCAAATGGGAAAGTCAGCCGGTGACGAATTTTTACGTTATTTGCATCGCCCGGATGAGTCGCACCTGCAAAACGCCGCGCAGGTGTTGCTCATCTGGCAAATTGTCATTGTCGATGGTAGCGAACAGAACCTGCTGCAATGGCATCGGATTTTACAAAAAGCCCGCCTTTCCGCGCCGATTACCGATGCTCAGGTCAGGCTGGCGCTGGGTTTTCTGCGCGAAACCGAACCTGAAATGCAGGATATTAATGCTTTTCAGATGCGCTATAACGCGTTCTTTCAGCCTGCCGAGGGCGTTCACTGGCTGCATTAAAACCGCTTCGTCTTATCAGCCTACAGACCGCGCCTGACCTGTCGGGTGGATAAGACGTTCACGCCGCATCCGGTAATCTTTGCCCTGTTCCGTTTCGATCTTAACTCCAGCTCAAGCAACACCGTAAAAGTTGCAAAAACGTTAAATGCGTCACACATTTCAATGTTAAAGTGGTCGGCTTTTCCCCTGAAACATGCCACGGGTAACACCATGAGTGAATTTATTGCCGAAAACCGCGGCGCGGATGCCATCACCCGACCGAACTGGTCAGCCGTTTTCTCGGTGGCGTTTTGTGTCGCCTGTCTGATTATCGTTGAGTTTTTGCCCGTCAGTTTGTTGACGCCAATGGCCCAGGATTTAGGCATTTCGGAAGGGGTTGCCGGGCAATCGGTGACCGTGACCGCCTTTGTGGCAATGTTTGCCAGTTTGTTTATTACCCAGACAATTCAGGCTACTGACCGCCGCAACGTTGTTATTTTGTTTGCCGTTTTGCTGACGCTCTCCTGCTTGCTGGTTTCCTTTGCTAACTCATTCAGTTTGCTTTTAATCGGTCGTGCCTGTCTGGGGCTGGCGCTGGGCGGGTTCTGGGCGATGTCGGCGTCGCTGACCATGCGTCTGGTGCCGCCGCGTACGGTGCCGAAGGCGCTGTCGGTGATCTTCGGCGCGGTTTCTATTGCGCTGGTGATTGCCGCGCCGTTGGGCAGTTTTTTTAGGCGAGCTTATCGGTTGGCGCAATGTCTTTAATGCGGCGGCGGTGATGGGCGTGCTGTGTATTTTCTGGATTATCAAATCATTGCCTTCACTGCCAGGCGAACCCTCGCATCAGAAACAAAATACTTTCCGCTTATTACAACGTCCGGGTGTGATGGCAGGGATGATCGCCATCTTCATGTCTTTCGCCGGGCAGTTTGCTTTCTTCACATATATTCGCCCGGTGTATATGAACCTGGCGGGATTCAGCGTGGATGGCTTAACGCTGGTGCTGTTGAGTTTTGGCATTGCCAGCTTTATCGGTACGTCGCTTTCGTCATTCATTCTTAAACGTTCGGTAAAAACTGGCCTTAGCAGGCGCGCCGTTAATACTGGCTGTGAGTGCGTTGGTGCTGACGTTGTGGGGAAGCGATAAAATCGTTGCTACCGGCGTGGCGATTATCTGGGGGCTAACTTTTGCATTGGTTCCCGTCGGCTGGTCAACGTGGATCACCCGCTCACTGGCCGATCAGGCAGAAAAAGCCGGGTCTATTCAGGTGGCGGTTATTCAGCTTGTGGCGCGGCAATCGGCGGTTATGCGCTGGATAATATTGGTCTGACTTCGCCGTTGATGTTTTCTGGCACATTGATGTTGCTGACTGCATTGTTGGTTACTGCAAAGGTGAAAATGAAGAAATCCTGATATCAGGTAAAGAAGCGTTGGTCAGTAGTTGTTGCTGTTCTTACATATCCGGGCATTCTACCTTACCCAACGCTTCCCAATAATTGCTCTGATTATTACGTTCCATCGCCACGATGGCCTCGCGTATATGTTGTTTATTGTTTTCATCTGACAACATTAACTTTTCCCACGCTTCATCTGATAATGACGCCTGTGGCGTGCAAATTTTACGTAAATCTTGTAATACCGTGGTTTTCTCTTTTGCGGACTGCAGTGAGCTAAAAGGCGACTCGGCGTATACGATGCCTGGCATAGCGAAAAAAGTGAAAATAAGCAGTAGTGTCGTTGGTTTCATGGATTCAACCTTTTACAAATGTGTATCGAATGAAGCATAAGTGTAGTTTGCTTTCATCGCTCTCATCATGCTGTACGAAACGCGCTTGCGTGGTCAGTAAGAAGTGCCAGACTTTATATTCCACTTTTATTCCTTTTTATTCTTATCGATAGCGTTTCGTTTTTTAAACCGCAGCGACCTTACCGCTATAGTCAGGTAATCATTAATAAAAGGATAAAAAAATGAAACTGACAACACATCATCTACGGACAGGGGCCGCATTATTGCTGGCCGGAATTCTGCTGGCAGGTTGCGACCAGAGTAGCAGCGATGCAAAACACATTAAAGTTGGCGTTATAAATGGCGCAGAACAAGATGTCGCGGAAGTCGCTAAAAAGGTGGCAAAAGAGAAATATGGCCTCGATGTTGAACTGGTAGGATTTAGCGGTTCGTTGCTACCGAACGATGCGACAAATCATGGCGAACTTGATGCGAATGTCTTCCTGCATCGACCCTTTCTTGAACAAGATAATCAGGCGCATGGTTATAAACTGGTAGCGGTGGGAAATACGTTTGTCTTCCCTATGGCGGGTTATTCCAAAAAAATCAAAACCGTGGCGCAAATAAAAGAAGGCGCGACAGTGGCGATCCCCAACGACCCGACCAACCTTGGTCGCGCACTTTTACTGTTGCAAAAAGAGAAGCTAATTACTCTGAAAGAGGGAAAAGGGTTATTACCTACCGCGCTGGATATAACCGATAATCCTCGTCATTTGCAGATTATGGAACTCGAGGGGGCGCAGCTCCCGCGCGTACTGGATGATCCCAAAGTTGATGTAGCGATTATCAGCACCACTTACATTCAGCAGACAGGGCTTTCTCCGGTGCACGACAGCGTATTTATTGAAGATAAGAATTCGCCGTATGTGAATATTTTGGTGGCACGGGAAGATAATAAGAATGCAGAAAACGTGAAGGAATTTCTGCAATCTTATCAATCACCCGGGTGATGCTGCCAACTTACTGATTTAGTGTATGATGGTGTTTTTGAGGTGCTCCAGTGGCTTCTGTTTCTATCAGCTGTCCCTCCTGTTCAGCTACTGACGGGGTGGTGCGTAACGGCAAAAGCACTGCCGGACATCAGCGCTATCTCTGCTCTCACTGCCGTAAAACATGGCAAATGCAGTTCACTTACACCGCTTCTCAACCCGGTACGCACCAGAAAATCATTGATATGGCCATGAATGGCGTTGGATGCCGGGCAACTGCACGCATTATGGGCGTTGGCCTCAACACGATTTTACGTCACTTAAAAAACTCAGGCCGCAGTCGGTAACCTCGCGCATACAGCCGGGCAGTGACGTCATCGTCTGCGCGGAAATGGACGAACAGTGGGGCTATGTCGGGGCTAAATCGCGCCAGCGCTGGCTGTTTTACGCGTATGACAGTCTCCGGAAGACGGTTGTTGCGCACGTATTCGGTGAACGCACTATGGCGACGCTGGGGCGTCTTATGAGCCTGCTGTCACCCTTTGACGTGGTGATATGGATGACGGATGGCTGGCCGCTGTATGAATCCCGCCTGAAGGGAAAGCTGCACGTAATCAGCAAGCGATATACGCAGCGAATTGAGCGGCATAACCTGAATCTGAGGCAGCACCTGGCACGGCTGGGACGGAAGTCGCTGTCGTTCTCAAAATCGGTGGAGCTGCATGACAAAGTCATCGGGCATTATCTGAACATAAAACACTATCAATAAGTTGAAGTCATTACCTAAAGGCCCTTGATGATCTCTGCCATCGCGTTGTCATACGAGTCGCCTGTACTCCCTGTTGATGCCAGCAGTTTTGCTTCTTTTAGTCGCGCCTTATAGGCCAGTGACACATACTGAGAGCCTTTATCGCTGTAATGGATGGTGCCAGACGGACGACGGGCCCACAACGCCTGCTCCAGTGCATCCAGCACGAATGTCGTTTCCATAGACGATGAGACTCGTCACCACACGATGTATCCGGCAAACACATCAATGATGAACGCCACATAGACGAAGCCCTGCCATGTGCTGACGTAAGTAAAATCAGCCACCCACAGCTGGTCAGGACGTTCTGCCACGAACTGACGGTTTACGCGGTCACCTGCGGCAACGGTTTTCCGGCTGACGGTAGTGCGGACCTTTTTACCCCGGAGAACACCGACAAGTCCCATAACCGCCATGAGGCGCGCCACTGTACATCTGGCCACCCTGATTCCTTCCCGTAACAACTGGCGCCAGACTTTACGCACACCGTACACCTGATGATTTTCATCGTATACGCGCTGTATCTCTCTCTTCAGCCAGTCATCGTGCTGCGCACGGGCACTGCGTTTATCAGGATGATGTCCTGTTGCTAACAGTGGTAATACGTTGACGGGGCAATATGCAGTTCACTGCATACCGGTCCGACCCCGTACTGCCCACGCAGCTTATCCAGCAGTGGCATTATTTTTTCCAGAGGCGGTCGAACTCCGCCTTCGCAAAATAAGCGGAAGCCTGGCGAAGGATATCGTTACTGCAGCGCAGTTCACGATTCTCACGCTCCAGCTCTTTCAGACGCTGACGTTCAGCGGTGGTGAGCCCTCCATCACCGCCCCTGGTATCCCGCTCATGCTGGCGAACCCAGACACGCAGAGTCTCCGGTGTACAGCCAATCTTTGGAGTAATGGAACAAATTACCGCCCATTGTGAGTCATATTCGCCCTGACTTTCCAGAACCATACGGACTGCCCGTTGACGGACTTCGGGGGAAAACGAGTATTTTTAGTCATCCTGTTTACCTCTTTCTCAGGGAGTTTAGTCTCCAGGATTCCCGGGGCGGTTCATTATCTAAAAAAGCTGAAAGCCTTAGCTCAGGAAAAATTACGATTGGAACAAAAGAAAAAGTAATCATTATTAATGAGTTAAGGCAATGTCATCCATTATCACAATTACTGGTTATCGCGGATTTGCCACGTAGTACATTTTACTATCACGTGAAACGCCTTAATGCGCCAGATCCATATCAACTTGTTAAACAAGTAATATTGAGAATATACCATCAGCATAAAGGGCGTTATGGTTATCGACGCATCAGACTTGCCTGCCGTAACGAGGGCATTTTACTTAATGGTAAAACCATCAGAAAGTTAATGAAGGAACTGGGTATCAGCTCACTTATCAGGCGCAAGAAGTACCGTG
This sequence comes from Shigella sonnei, assembly GCF_002950395.1. Classification (NCBI taxonomy): domain Bacteria; kingdom Pseudomonadati; phylum Pseudomonadota; class Gammaproteobacteria; order Enterobacterales; family Enterobacteriaceae; genus Shigella; species Shigella sonnei. The sequence goes on along the minus strand of NZ_CP026802.1, from coordinate 3,991,394 downwards.
CCTATCGTGGAGAACAGGGGCGAACTTGTAATAATTTACTGAAGAGACAATTTTATGCTGACCGCCCAAATCAAAAGTGGGTAACAGATGTCACAGAGTTTAAGGTCGATGGCAGGAAGCTCTATTTATCACCAATCATGGACCTGTATAATGGAGAAATAGTCTCATATAACCTTACTGAGCGCCCATTAGCATCAATGGTAAAGAGCATGCTATTAGATGCGGTAGAACAACTCAATAAAGACGATAAGCCCTTGTTGCATAGTGATCAGGGGTGGCAATATCAGATGCCTCGTTGGCAACGTTGGTTGAGTGATAATGGCATAACACAAAGCATGTCCCGACGTGGTAACTGCTTAGATAATGCAGCAATGGAAAGCTTTTTTAGTACTTTAAAATAAGAATGTTACTACCTAAATAAATACAATAAGTTACATCATCTAAAGCAAGATATAATTGATTACATTGAATACTACAATCACCATCGCATTAAAGAGAAACTCGATGGCATGAGTCCGGTTCAATATCGACTTAAACATTTTTCATAGGATGTCCAAGATTTGGGGCGCAGATCATTTGAAAAGGTGGGCACCTACGTTACCAATACTGGCTTAATGGCTACATACGGCAGTCGGTTTACGCTTACCTCCGTTAACGCTTACCTCCGTTAACGCTTACCTCCGTTAACGCTTACCTCCGTTAACGCTTACCTCCGTTAACGCTTACCTTTAATCTGCTGAATTTCGAATTGTTCAGGAGTAATAGTCCAAAGTATCGGGAATTTTCCAGACAATCCTGATAATACGCTTATGAACATTACAACACGCTCATGCGGAACCTGGATGGGGGAAGGAACGGTGAAGCTGTTAGCGAATGACCGGCGTTTGTATAAACGCCGGTCATGATGAATGATATTTCAGAATATACCTCGGGCTAAAATACCGGGACAGAGATCAGGCGTGATTAATCTGCAGCATTTTTAATAACAGAAGTACTGAGCTTACTTTACCTTTGATGATGTAATAGTTATTTCCGTCGGTACTCATTTTTCCCTGAAATAATGTCACGGATGTTTCTTCCTGCTGATCCTGCAGGCGCAGTCGTAAGGTCATATTTTTAATGAGCTGAGATCCGGGTGGCAAGGGGTATTTGCTGTCAGATACTGGGCGACTGAGTCTGATGTGGCGCGTATACAGCCCGTTTTCGTACAGGGTGGCCTCTGTTATGGTGTCAGTGACCAGCATGTGGGTAATGACTCCAACTTATTGATAGTGTTTTATGTTCAGATAATGCCCGATGACTTTGTCATGCAGCTCCACCGATTTTGAGAACGACAGCGACTTCCGTCCCAGCCGTGCCAGGTGCTGCCTCAGATTCAGGTTATGCCGCTCAATTCGCTGCGTATATCGCTTGCTGATTACGTGCAGCTTTCCCTTCAGGCGGGATTCATACAGCGGCCAGCCATCCGTCATCCATATCACCACGTCAAAGGGTGACAGCAGGCTCATAAGACGCCCCAGCGTCGCCATAGTGCGTTCACCGAATACGTGCGCAACAACCGTCTTCCGGAGACTGTCATACGCGTAAAACAGCCAGCGCTGGCGCGATTTAGCCCCGACATAGCCCCACTGTTCGTCCATTTCCGCGCAGACGATGACGTCACTGCCCGGCTGTATGCGCGAGGTTACCGACTGCGGCCTGAGTTTTTTAAGTGACGTAAAATCGTGTTGAGGCCAACGCCCATAATGCGTGCAGTTGCCCGGCATCCAACGCCATTCATGGCCATATCAATGATTTTCTGGTGCGTACCGGGTTGAGAAGCGGTGTAAGTGAACTGCAGTTGCCATGTTTTACGGCAGTGAGAGCAGAGATAGCGCTGATGTCCGGCAGTGCTTTTGCCGTTACGCACCACCCCGTCAGTAGCTGAACAGGAGGGACAGCTGATAGAAACAGAAGCCACTGGAGCACCTCAAAAACACCATCATACACTAAATCAGTAAGTTGGCAGCATCACCTATTCTCTCAACTCATTTATTGAATGAACAAAGTATTAAGAATTAAAATTATTAGTAACAGTTGGTTACTAACAGCTTACTAAAAGTAACAGTTCTATATTGTAAATATGTGACAATGTTCTCATTAATGATGAGAGATTATGTGAATCAATACTAATTGATCGTTTTTTGTTTTTTTTTTTTGCCCAATGCGGGGAGGGGTAATGTTTAATATTTCGATATGATCGAATATCTGTTCGCATGGAACATCGTTCAGTGATTCACGGCGAATTAGCGATCGACCACGATGCGATTTTGCAGTGTGCCGAAGAAGTTCTCCATCACTGCGTTATTCAGACCGTTTCCTTTGTGTGGCATATTTTGTGCTACTCCATGGGGCTTTAACTTTGCCTATAGCCTGCCATTCGATATTGCCAACCCTGATCCGTATGTAGTTACGGGGCATCCTCCGGGCCGGGCACCGACAATGCATCGTGCACCATCGTATTAACAATCTCCATTACCGGACTTTATGACAGGCGCAGGAGAAAATCTCCCGGTTAAACTGAACGGAGAACCAGCGACAGGTACCTCTTTTTACCCTGTAGCAAGTACTCTATAACATACTCCCCCATTTTTCGTTGGCCTTCATTGCAGCAAAGTTCCGGCTCAGGATATTGGGCGCAGATCATCCTCTCAGGAATTTCAGGATCTGCCAGACGGTGCTGAGACGACGCTTACTTGTAAGGTTAGTTTTCAGACGGACAATGAAATGAGGATATGCGATAAATTTCAGTCAAAGATCCATAAAACAGAAATAATGTTATTCAGTGGTGAACAGTCCATTCCGGAGACGGAATATCTTGTTAAGGCTGTATATTATACTGGCTGTAAACAACATGGCCACCAAGGACCATGTTGTTTACAGCATACCCTTGTTGCAAAAGCATCCCCGTCAGAACAGCACTGAGTAGTTCAGACCAAAGGTTCGGCCCCGGCCTTTGTAGTCGTACAGTGAAGCAGGGCCGTAACCCGGGCAGTAGTACAGAGGTGCACGCTGTCCCCAGACAGTGGTATAGTCACGGTCGAAGAGGTTCTCAACGCTGAAGCTGAGTGTTCCCACCGGAAGCTGCCAACTACTGATAAAATCGACGGTAGTGTAACCATTAATATCGTTACCCTCTGCATCGCTTACGTCGAAAGAAGTGGTGCTCTGTACACGCAGACTCCACGGTTCCGGCGCCCAGTTAATGTAAGCTGTCGCTTTCGATGGACTTGATTCCTTCACGTCATATTTTTGCCATTGACCGTTCACTTTCGACTCGGTTTTCAGCACATTGAAGTTCACACCGGTACTCCAGTCAGTATCCGGGATCAGGTAGTCCACCGCACCTTCCACGCCGTAAATACGGCGCCTGTCGTCCTTCACACTGATGGTCAGATCTTTATTCCTTTCCACGCTCTTATTGGAAAGCGAGTAATATGCCGCGATTTGAGTCCGCAGGTTGTCACCGGTAAAGCGCCAGCCCAGTTCATAAGAATCGACTTTCACGCCTTCCAGCTTACTGTCGCTGACGTTCACGCTCTTTGTCAGGGAAAGATGGCCGTTCACTGCTGCACCATAGATGCCGCGACCATAATATTTCCCCGGATCCGGCAATGCCACCCCCTGGGAAAAATTGAACCATGCCTGCTGACGTTCGGTGATGTGCATCAGCAGACCAGCATTGAACAGAAAGTTATCGTAATCTACCGAACCACCAGGAATGGCGTCGGCAGATATCGCCTTCCCGGCAGCAATCTTCTGTTGCTGCGTGTAGTCGATGAAATCATCTACCCTGTTCTCAGTATACTGATAGCGTACGCCACCGCTAACGGTAAAAATATCATTAATGTCATAGCTGGATTGCAGGAAGGCCGCCAGATTGGTGATGTCATATGACGGATAGCGCCCGGTGGTGTAAATCTTATGGTTGTTCAGCCCTCCGGAAGCACTTGCCTGAGCCAGATCGAAGAACATCTGGTTGGAGGTAAAGCGCTCATGCTCAGCATCCAGCCCCCAGGTGATTTGCCAGCCGTCCATCAGTTGGCTGTTCAGAGTCAGTTTCATGCCGTACTGGTCGGTATCCTGCTGTGACGAGGAGAAAGCTGTCGCCTGTTTATTCGCATTTACCGTCGGGAACGGGTAGTACCGCAACGACTCATCGCGGTAGTAAACCTGACCGACCAGTTCCTGTCCCAGGAAATCACTGTCAGAGTACTGCAGGCTGATCAAATGCCGCTCAGTGCCGGGAATGCGGTCAGAATTCAGCCCCTTACTGACGTATGGTGTGCTGCTCCCGCTGATGGCGGAAAAGCCTTTCCCGAGATTAAGCCCGTAATTGTCGTCTCCCTGACTTTTATAGTACTGCGTTATCAGTTGAAGCTGCCGGGATTCATCGATGTTCAGCGTACCGGTTCCCATGATGTCCAGCCGATTGGAGTGCTGCAGGCCGGTCTGGGTGTTATCAAGCAGGGTGGCATCGCCGTTACCGTCAAACCAGCCGCCAAATTTCTGATATGCCACGGAAAGACGTCCGGAGATATGGTCATTTCCGCCGGAGACAGCACCGGCAATGCGCTCATCGTGATCTTTACTGCTGTTAAAGCCACTTTTTGTGCCAGCCTCAAACTCCATCATGGTTTCCGGCTGACCTTTTTTGGTCACGATGTTGATCAACCCTCCGGTACTCCCGCCACCGTACAGGGCCGTCGCGCCGGAGATCACTTCAATATGGTCGATATTAAAAGGATCGACAGAGTCCAGTTGTCGGCTGTCGGAACGTGAAGAGTTGAGGCGCACACCGTCAATCAGGACAACCAGCGGGCGGCCACGCATGTTCATACCGTAGTTGGTTCGACTCTGGCTGCTGACATCAAGGCCGGGGATTAACTGAGCCAGTGCGTCTTTCAGCTCTTTACCGCCCTGAATCTGCTGCTCCAGTTCGGCATTTTCGATAACCCAGGTGGTTTGCGCCATCTCCGCTACAGTTCGATTGCTGCGGCTGGCAGACACTATGATCTCATTATCATCGTTTTGCTGGGCGACAGCTGGTGACAGCACGACAAGAAGCAGCGGACCAAGAGCCCGGGGCATATACTTTTTGCGCATCATCGTTATTCCTGAATATTTGCTGTATAGTGAGTTAAAGAAGCAGCCTCCGGCTGCGGTTTTTTCCGGCTGCCGCTGCGCCACTGAATCAGTGCGGGCGGCATACTGAGATCGAATAAATCACGCCCCAGTACGCGATTAAGAATACGTGCAGATCGCCAGGCCATCAGGCTGAGCTGGGGTTCGGCGATGCCATGAGTTTGCATGCTGGCGTTGACCGCAAAGATGTTATTTTCTTTCGGGCCACTCCATTCCAGAGTGAAGTCATCACGCACTTTAAAGGTGTTCTTATCGTGCATGGTGATCAAGGGCATCAGTGAGGGAAGTATTTGTGGCAATGCAGAACGGTAACCTGTGGCGAAAATCACCACATCACTTTCCAGGCTCTCTCTGCCCTGATCCAGATGATGTTCCATCAATAACCTCCAGCCCGGACCACTACTTTCCAGGGTTGTTACCGAGCGACTGGGTAGCAGACGGATATTTCTTGGTTTTCTCAGAACTTCAAAACGGTGGTACAACTCACGATAAATGGTCAGTAAAGAATCGGCAGTGATGCCATCCGATGTCATTTTCTGCTCATCCAGTAACTGATGGCGAATATCTTCCTTCAGTCCGGAGAAGCCTGAAATATATTCAGGTGTAAAATACTCATCAGCAAAAGCAGCCTCATCCAGTGCGTTAAAATTATTACGCCGTGAGACCCAGTTTATTTCCGCCGCTTCTCCCCATTCCCCGCGTAATGCATTAAGGAACAGGTCTGCACCACTCTGTCCTCCACCAACCACGGTTATCCGTTTTCCACTCAGGTCCGGCCGACGAAGATTCATTTCACTGGCATGGAAACAGGATTGTGTCACATGCTTCACACAGGGTGGTAAATAAGGTTGTTTTCCTGTACCAAGGCAGATATTGCGGGCAAAATATTCTCCCCGACTGGTCTGAACCAGAAACAATCGACTTTTTTTGTCGAAATCAATATTTTCAACGGTATGACTGAAATACAGGTTATTCATATCTTCAGCAGCCCAGCGGAGATAGTCAGAAAACTCTTCACGGGATACTGTACGTAGCCTGCTTGTAAGGAAGCGATAGAACTTTTTGTGCTTCACCAGATAGTTAACAAAGCTGTAGGGATTTGTAGGTGCAACTGCACTGACCAGATCTTTCAGAAAGACGGTCTGCATATGACAATCCGGTACCAGCATACCCGGATGCCAGGAAAAATGAGGATGTTCGTCAAAGAAGAGACAGTTCAGTTCTTCGATCTGATGTGACAATGCAGCAATGCTGAGATTAAATGGCCCTGTCCCGACACCAATAAAATCGACACTTTTTTTCATGATTCATATTCCTGAGTTACCAGCCACAGCGGATTTTGCAGATTCTCAAGGTAATTCGGCAGCATGCGACTGCCGCCATCCAGGTCCGGCCAGGTCAGTTTTACCGGGTTCAGCACCACGCGAATGATTTGTGGCCTGAAGAGTGAGAAAAGCGCAAAACGCTCTGCCATTTGTGGATGTTTGTTCATGTAATCACTCAACACTGCTGCCAGCAGTTGATAAAATCGCCTTTCAGGTACGCCAAGACGAACCATCAGTGGCGAAATAAAACGCAGTACTGTCACGAAGTGACCCGTCTGCAAATCATGGATTAAGTAGTCCGCACTCAGACGGGATGTGGCATCACGCACCTCCTGAGGCAAAGAGTCCATTTCGGGAAACGCTTCTTTCACCAGCCGCATATCGCCCTGGAAGTCTTTCAGCAGAACACGCTGTGGTACCCCCTCTTTCATGGCGAGCGTTATATTTTGTCCGTGTGCAATAAGCGCGACACCGTAGCGGCAAAGCAGGTGATACAGCGGAACCACAACCACCCGGAACAATTGCGTAAGCCAGGTTTCAGCGTCCAGTCCGGAGCGGTCGATATATGCGCCTGCCAGCGGCTGATTGTTTTCGTCGCACTCCATCAGTGTTGCCATCAGAACAGGACTTTCATCCGGTTTCAGCCAGCGGCACGGATTCTCCCGCCAGATAACACCAAGCATTTCCTGGTAGCGATAGGGAGCCCGGGCAAGCGCGGCATAGCCTTCATGGGACACATAGCCTGCAGCCGGTTCACCAAGGATCACTGCGCCGCTTTGCACCAGGGTGGCGTCGGTCGCAAAAACCTGTTGCAGCCAGCGTGAAGCCAGTGGTCCGGCAGCGATATATCTGCCAGGGATTCCCCGGTAGCATGAGGTGTTGTAGATGGTCAGCGGCAGCTTGATATCCAGCCCTCCCCGGCGGCTGGCGTTGGTCAGGGTACGCAGCGACTGCTGGGCGAGCCACTGGTCGCCAAACTCGCCGAGAGACACCATCCTGCCTTCGACAAAATCAGCGATGAAGTCTGTGGCGATTTTTTGCTGCCACTGCCACGGATGTACCGGCAGCGGTAGCCAGTTGTGATCCAGCCCGTTTTCCTGCCAGACCTGACTGAAGCGTGTAAACTCCTGCGGATCCATTGCGGCAGTCAACAACTGCTGAATATCCAGATCGTTATCGCAGCGCCAGATCATATGTTCACGTTTTACCGCCAGCCAGTGCAGTCTGAAGGTGTTGGTATACTCTGGCGCATATCGTTCCAGCGCCTCTTTGCCCCAGCCACGGCGACCTTTATTAAAAACGAATTTAGGATGACCGCTCAGCAGGCATTGCAGACGATCGGCATCAAGATTAATCAGGTCACTGGCACTCAGTCCGCGACGGGCCTTCAGCAGTTGCAGGTCGCCCAGTAGCGTGGCATACAAATCCTGCATATGCTCTGCAACAGTGGCATCACTCATTGACAGCACCGGCTTTAGCTGCATCAGCAGCGTCTGCGCCAGTACTGGTTCGTCCGTGCAGCGCAACGTTTGGGCATCAATCCACAGCCAGCCCCAGATACCACGTTCAGCGATGAAGCGCCATTGTGCTCCCGGCAGGTTAATGCAGTAGTGGTCATCGCCCTGAGATTCCGCGTGGAAAACCTGCTCATACTCCATCTCAGACAACATTTTTGCCACCAGCCGACGGTTAACAAAATCCCAGTCCTTGTGATTCATTACAGACCGACCTCCGTGAAGAAGTGATGACGATCCGCCATCACCATGCGCGAGCGCTTATGTGGGAAGTCGAACTCTTTAATTGTCCGGTATCCCGCAGGCTCAAGATGGCGGAACAGGCGCTGGTTATCGGTGCGTGGCTCCAGTACTGTGCGCTGCGTACGGGGCTCATCCAGCAGCAGGTAATGTGTCAGCCCGCGCAGCCAGCTTTGCACATAGTGGGCCCCGCGCCATTGCTGTTCACCAACCAGCAGATGCAGGCCACGGTCAAAGGGCTGCCACGAATAGTGACGACCAATGCGGTCTTCCGCCGCCCAGTAGATTTCGAAATAGCTGAATGGCCGATCGTCGAAGCACCCAATCAGCGGGAATGCATGTTTACCGGTGAGCTGGCGCTCCAGATAGGCGGTCTGTACCTCCAGTGAGCCACTTTGCTCCCAGAAATACTCAACGCGCGGATCATTCATCCAGCGGGTGAAACGTTCTGCATCAGAAACGGGATCGGCAATGCGGAAACTCAGCATCCTGCGAATACGTGGATCGTAACGGCGGTAAACCTCACCCTGTGGACGGGGTGGGCGCTGCGGGAAATAAATCTCACGCTCTGCATCAAAAACCATTTCACCGGAGGCCCGGTTTGCCGGTGAACTCAACCATAACGGTAACTGCCAGAAGGCAGTACGATGGATAATGTCGCTTTTTACCTGCCCAAAAAGCGTCAGCGCCTGTGGCTCCTCACGCCATTCGGCCCAGGGGAGAGCCACTGCTGACAGTTGTGGTGCGGCGATAAATATCTGATCCAGCGCATCGCACAGCCACCCTGTCGGCAGCTCCCCGGGACAGTGCAACACCGCGCTATTGTCCAGTCCCCAGCCAAGATTCAGGGGCTTGTCGAGTTTTTCACAGCGCAGTCCATATCTGCTGTGAATAATGTTTGCCTCAGACATTCAGACCTCCTGAGCCTGCAGCGGGTTAGCGAAATCGAAATAGATCACCGAAGGGTCAACAATGGTGTTCTCGTTATGATCGTTCAGATAACAGAAAAAGTTACCTTTTACGTTCCAGTACGGACTTTCCAGCACGTAGTTGAGACAGGTTTTATGAGTCACCTGATCACGCACTTCAGCCAGCGATGCTCGTACACGAGCCATCAGATTCGATTCGCTGTCCAGCCCGGCAGCCCCCAGCGCAGCGGTCACAGCAAAAGTGGAGTTAACCAGCAGGTAATAAGGGAAATAGCGCAGCAACTGCTCATGGGTGAAAATATTTTCCGCCTGCGCCTCGCCAATAGAATCGAGCCAGTCTGTCGCGTGAGGCATAAAAGCGCTGCCCTGACAGTCACGGTAAATAAATCCGACCGGCAGATCCCCAAGCATCTGGACAAGAATATTTTGCTGATGCGCCAGCAGCACCAGGCCGTAATCCGCTTCAGCCGTAAACAGCGGCTTTAGCACTTGCTGACAGTATGCATCGACCCATGCATGGGCGGCCTGTTGCACAGTGATACCGAGGCGATCGCTCAGGCGTTTTACCGCCGAAACCAGCAGCGAATCACCGCCATCAGGTGCGGCCTGAGTCAGGGAGACCAGTACGTTAGTCTGGCTTTTCGGCTGATCCACCAGCAGATTTTCACGCAGGGCAAACAGACTTTCCTGCATGATGTTGCCGTTAAGATCGAGCAGCCCGGCCCAGCCATCCTCCTGCATTACCCGGAAAGTCGGGAAGCGGACCTGTAGCATCTGCCAGCCGTCGGTTTGAGCCAGGCGTGCCAGGCGCATCCCACGCTTCACTTCTTTCACGGACAGAGTACGGATGGAGTTGGTCAGCCGTACGCTCAGGGAGAACTTGATCATATCGCGGCTGGTGGCACAGTAGAGGGAACGGGAAGAGGTGGTCGGCAGCCACGACGTGCCGGCCTCACCTAAGTCTTTAATCAGCCCTTTAGCAACAAGTGCCTGGCACCACCCCTGCTGCAAAAGATATTCCCCTGCCACGGGTGCAACGGGAACAGCCATTGGTTGTCACTTAATTCGTTGAGTAACTGAGGCGCATTCTCTGCGGCAAATCGCGTCAGCCGCTGTTGAAGGTTGAGATGCAAACTTTCACCGGCGATTTGCGTTTTATCCACCGAAAACCACCGCAGTGGGAAGTGGGGTGCCATATCAGGCAGGTAGCGTTCAGCCTCCCGTCGGTTAAACGGTTCATGAGACTTAGGCGCAGGGTGGAAAGCGTGTCCTGTCAGCAGCGCCTGCTCAGCCTCGCCAAAATTCAACGCTTTTTCACGCAGAGCGGCCCAGTCATGACGGGCATCAATTGCCTGTTGCGTATGGACATGGCTTTCCAGCACGCGCTGGTGGAAAGTTTCGCAGAGGGGAACGGGCAGAAACAGTTGATGGCGTAGCTTATCAATAATAAGCCGGGAGAGAGTGGTAAAGTCGACAGGATAACTGCCTGATGCCGTGACCAGACGTGCAGGAAATGCAAAGCGGTGATGCTGGGTTGGGGAGAAATAAGCCACTCTGAAATGGAGCGATTTCTGCTCATCCAGCGGGATGAGCAATTCGTCTGGCGGGTATTCTGTCAGTTTCCAGTCTGTGGTTTCACGAATCAGTGCATTCAGGAAGCACTGCGCAGCCACATCTGTGGCTGGTTTTTCAGAGGGCAGGGTCATAGTCAAACAGCTCCCACACAGTAAAATAATAACAATTATGTCGATAATGATTCTCATTATCAACAATAAATGTTATTGTCAGATAAATTAATTTTACAAATAAACACAATTAATACATGGAGTTGAAACATTATAATGTCACCAGGGATCGAAGATACGCCCCAAAAAACACTGTCCTGCTGGCCACTTGCGTTCAGTGCCGGGCTTCTCGGTATCGGACAGAACGGTCTGCTGGTTGTGCTCCCTGTTCTGGTCATACAGACAAATCTGAGTCTGTCTGTATGGGCTGCCCTGCTGATGCTTGGCTCAATGCTGTTTCTGCCATCGTCCCCGTGGTGGGGAAAGCAAATTTCCCGTACTGGCAGTAAACCTGTGGTGTTGTGGGCTCTGGGAGGATATGGCATAAGCTTTACCCTGCTAGGGCTGGGAAGCGTGCTGATGGCTACCAGCGCCATAACAACAGCGGTGGGACTGGGAATATTAATCATCGCCCGGATCGCCTACGGGCTGACCGTGTCGGCAATGGTGCCAGCCTGTCAGGTCTGGGCATTGCAGAGAGCTGGAGAAGGGAATCGCATGGCCGCTCTGGCAACCATCAGCTCCGGCCTGAGTTGCGGCAGGCTATTCGGGCCGCTGTGCGCGGCAGCAATGCTGGCCATTCATCCTCTGGCGCCACTGGGGCTACTGATGGCAGCACCAGTGCTGGCGCTGCTGATGCTGCTGCGGTTGCCCGGCACACCACCACAGCCCACACCGGAGTGCAAGAGCGTCAGTCTGAAGCGGGATTGTCTGCCTTATCTGCTTTGCGCAATATTACTGGCTGCGGCGGTGAGCATGATGCAGCTTGGACTTTCGCCTGCCCTTACTCGCCAGTTCGTCACGGATACCACCGCCATTAGCCAACAGGTGGCCTGGCTGTTGGGTCTGTCCGCAGTAGCTGCGCTTATCGCGCAGTTCGGGGTACTCCGTCCGCAGCGCCTGACTCCGGTGGCCCTGCTCCTGAGTGCCGGAGTGTTGATGAGTGGTGGTCTGGCTATCATGCTCTCCGAACAGCTATGGTTGTTTTACCCGGGCTGTGCAGTGCTGTCATTTGGAGCAGCTCTGGCAACACCCGCTTATCAACTTCTACTGAATGATAAGCTGGCTGATGGCGCAGGCGCGGGCTGGCTCGCTACCAGTCACACACTTGGCTATGGACTGTGCGCTTTGCTGGTGCCGCTGGTATCGAAAACAGGTGTCGCAATCGCGCTGATTATGGCAGCATTATTTGCAACTATATTATTTACCATTGTGTCTGTATTTATCTGGCATTACCGTACTATCAAATAAAGATATGATCATCACCTTACTGGAGTAAATCAGAGGATATGAGAGAGGACCTGCGTCTGATGAAAGCATGTCAGGCAGTGTTCTGGCTTGCTGCCCCCGCCCATCAGGTATAGTGAATTCAACCAGTTGCTGCGGTGTAATCTCCATGATTCTTTCGTGCAACAACCTATGATCCCGTTTACCATTAATATTCAGCGTTGCTCTGTTATTAAATTTCATTCTGACAAGCCAGTCAGCTTTTATTCCGGGAGTCTGCTCTGCGCGTTCAAACAGGTCATAAAAATCGCCTTCACGATCAGAAATTGACAATACATGGGTATCAGGGCATTGGCGAGCCAGTTCTGTTGCTTTATTATATCCTTCAACCCAACGCCAGGTTTCTTTTTCACTGACATGTTTTTTATGAAGTAAATCATTGCAGATTTCTTGTCGGGTATTTTTACTGGTTTTTAATTCATCCCTGAACCACTGATAGTCATCATAAACACCGAGGCAAACACCTGACTCACTGATGACGAGTTGAGGATGAAGAAATAAGTTTCTTTCATCTTTATGTTTTTTGTGACCAACTCCTTGTTTTTCTTTCTGACCAGAATAATTAAGTTCTGTTGTATCCTGTAAAACTAAAACTCTTTTAAACTGCTGAGCTCTTTCAGTGATATTTTCTTTGTGAGGAGCCATAATTTTATTAGCAGAGACTTTATCGTTTGAAAAACAACGATAAGCTGCCTTTGTTTCACTCCAGGTACGGCAGGAAACAGGAATACTTTCTTCTGGTGAACGACTGAGGCTATTGAGGATATGTTTTACTCTTTTATCAAGTCTTGAGTCCCCTATATCCAGTGATTTTAGCTCCTGAATAACCCAGTTTTCCATAACACCTCTGAAATAATCTCTGTCTTTTCAATATAATACTATTATTTCAACTTGTGGGTAAGGGTATGAGATGCGAAGTGATGATCGATAGTGATGCGAATAAGTGTTCGATTCAGATGCGATTATGCAATATGATTTTATGTGTGTTGCTTAATTATCATATTTCTTGCCCGTTCCCCGCCGCGCAGATCCGGTTTCCGGCTGAAGTGGATACAGACCTGATTTGTTGCTGAGTATCGGTAAAAGTGCGGCTTATAAGCTATTCTGAAACATGGCAAGTGAATCTGGGCGGTATAATTCCGGCAAATGTCATCTGTATTTAAAGGACGTGTGAGTATGAAATTTCTGGAATGTGCTGTCCGGGATGTGATTTATGGGATCAATGTCCGTATTGTCAAACCGGTCAACATTTATGAATGTGAACTCAGGGACAACGTGTTTGTCGGCCCCTTCGTTGAGAGTAAGGCAGTATGACTTTCCGTGAGACAGATGCTGGCCAACGTGGGATATTTAACGCGGGTTAACATCGTTGTCAGAGCCGCATGGGTGAGCTGTTGCTACACCCCGGTATTTCCACCACGGAGGCCAGCATGAACAACAATAACACATTGTACGTCGGGTTAGATGTTCACAAAGAATCGATTACTGTCGCTTATGCTATCAATTCAGAACCTGTTGAACTGATGGGTAAAATTGGCACATCACCTACTGATATTCAGAATCTTTGTAAACGTCTCAGGTCAAAGTCATCGCAGGTCAGTATCGTTTATGAAGCGGGGCCCTGTGGTTATGGACTTTATCGTCGGCTGGTGAAATCCGGTTTTGACTGCATGGTCTGCGCCCCCTCACTTATCCCGAAAAAACCGGGGGAGCGGGTTAAAACCGATCGCCGTGATGCCATCAGACTTGTGCGTTCACTGCGTGCAGGAGATCTTTCTGCTGTCTACGTACCCGGCATTGAAGATGAGGCATTCCGGGATTTGGCCCGGGCATGGGCATCTGCCCGCGATGATTTACGGCATGCAAGGCAACGTCTGAAATCGTTTCTTCTGGTTCATGGGGGCCATTATGTCGGACGAGCAGATTGGGGCCCTGCACACCGACGCTGGCTCAGCAAATACTCATTCGAAAGTCCCTGGCGACAATTAGCTTTTGACGAACACCGTCGTACAATAGAAGACCGGCAGGCACAATGTGAACGGCTGGAATCCGCCCTGAAGGAGGCCGTTACCGAATGGAGGCTGTATCCGGTAGTAGAGGCGCTGCAAGCCATGCGAGGGATTCAGTTTATTACTGCGGTTGGATTAATTTCTGAACTGGGTGATCTGACCCGTTTTGAACATCCACGACAACTGATGTCATGGTTTGGTATCACGCCATCAGAATATTCATCGGGTGGAAGCAGACATCAGGGCAGCATTACCAAAGCCGGAAACAGCTATGCCAGAAAGCTATTGGTCGAGGCAGCGTGGTGAGGTGTACTGGCAATAGCGGACACTACCATTTGTTCTTTTTTTAAGCAGCCATCTGATGATATTTTTCCCTGAAGGCTGCCGGGGAGATATTCCCCAGACGAGAGTGACGACGCTGACGATTGTAGAAAATCTCAATGTATTCCCGTATTACTGAGATGGCTTCATCCCGGTTATTAAAACGATAGTGGCTCAGGCTCTCATTTTTCAGCGTTCCCCAGAAGCTTTCCATCGGAGCGTTGTCGTAACAGTTACCTTTACGCGACATTGATGTTTTCAGACCAGACTGCTCCTGTATGACCCGGTAATCGTATGCGCAGTACTGTGAACCTCGATCAGAGTGGTGGATTAGCCCGGCAGGTGGGCGCTGGCTCCTGAGCGCCATAAACAGGGCTTTACCTGTCAGCTCTTTTGTCATGCGCTCTCCCATGGCGTAGCCGACAATTTCGCACGTATAAACATCTTTGATGCCAGCGAGGTACAACCATCCCTCCTGTGTGGCAACATACGTCAGGTCCGCCACCCAGACCTGATTTGGTGCTGTAGGAGCGAACGTCTGGTTCAGCAGATTTGGCGCAACTGGCAGATTGTGGTTCGAGTTCGTAGTCGCTCTGAACTTGCGTTTCTGCTTACAGCGTAGCCTTAGCTCCTTACGAAGACGTGCCAGTCGGTCACGACCAACGATGATGCCATTCTCTGCCAGCTCCGTCTGGAGCCGCCGGGTTCCATATGTTTCGCGAGTGCGGATATGTGCCACCTTAATCTCCAGTTTTAGCCGCTCATCACTTTGTTTTCTGTCTGAGGGTTCATGCTGTACCCAGTTGTAATAACCGCTCCTGGATACACCAAATACCTGACACATCGCTTCAATGGGAAATTGTTGTCGCCATTGTTCGATTAACGCGTATTTTTCAGCGACTCCTGTGCAAAATACGCTGTTGCTTTTTTTAATATATCTCGCTCAAGGCGAGCTTCATTTAACGCCTTACGCAGTTGCAGAATTTCAGATTCCAGTTCAGCCACCGTGCGGGAACCAGGAGTACCGAGCCCTTTTCTGGCGGCGGTAACCCATTGTCCTAAAGTGCCTTCAGGAAGAGATAATCGGGAAGCGCCTTCACTGATCGAAAGTTGATTTTCAAGAACCGTTCTGACAGCTTCGGCTTTGAACTCTTTAGAGTAACGTTGGGTTTTTCTGCTCATTATTAGCTCCTTCTGATGCCATTCTATTTCAGGAAGGAGTGTCCGTTAAACTCAGGCTACCTCACTACCCACCCGATAAAAAGCGGTGTAACGTTCAGTGTATTTATAAGCATTGGCTTTGGTTCCTTCTGATGTTACCGCTGAGGGAATAACTTCTGTAACCAGTTTATTCAGACGTGGAGCATGGAAGTCAATAGAAGGGTGGTTATTACGGTCAACAAGGGAATATGTATTTTTCCCATTACCAAAGCTCACACTCCGATATCCTCCGTTATGCTTTACGCTGACGATATACTGAGGCGATACAAGCGTAGCAACGCCATTTGAGCTCACACTGCTGAAATCGGCCATTGGGGCTTTACCCAGTCTTCCCACAAGTTTTCCGTCCTTATCATATACCGGAATATCATTGGCACCAGGTACAAAAAGCCCTTTGTTTTCGGCGAAATCACGATAAATCTGATAGGCAATATCGGAACGGACAATACCCGCCTGGGATATCTGAGAGTAACACAGACAGATTGCTGGAATGCCAGCCAGAAGAATATGCGTTAATCTTCGGCATGTCTTTTTTATTACCCTGCGGGCAAGTTCAGAGACAGCAATAAGCCCCCCGGTGACGGGGCAATATTTAAGAGAATAAACTTTATTCACTATGGATTCTCCATGATGTTTACAAGGGATATAAAAGTAAAATAGCTGAAGAAGCTAATGATAACCCGACGTTATCACCAGAAAGGAAAATATAGTTACTGCATTAATGTGTTTTTGTGAACTGAACCGCCCCGGGTTTCCTGGAGAGTGTTTTATCTGTGAACTCAGGCTGCCAGATCATCATTTCCGATGGAAGCATAATAAGCTTTTTCTGCTTCTGCCGGTGGGATATGGCCCAGCCTTTCCAGCAATCGTCGATTGTTATACCAGTCCACCCACGTGAGTGTGGCCAGCTCCACTTCTGTCCGGTTTTTCCAGCTCTTACGGTGTATTACCTCCGCTTTGTAAAGGCCCTTGATGATCTCTGCCATCGCGTTGTCATACGAGTCACCAGTACTCCCTGTTGATGCCAGCAGTTTTGCTTCTTTTAGTCGCGCCTTATAGGCCAGTGACACATACTGAGAGCCTTTATCGCTGTGATGGATGGTGCCAGACGGGCGACGGGCCCACAACGCCTGCTCCAGTGCATCCAGCACGAATGTCGTTTCCATAGACGATGAGACTCGTCACCACACGATGTATCCGGCAAACACATCAATGATGAACGCCACATAGACGAAGCCCTGCCATGTGCTGACGTAAGTAAAATCAGCCACCCACAGCTGGTCAGGTCGTTCTGCCACGAACTGACGGTTTACGCGGTCGCCTGCGGCAACGGCTTTCCGGCTGATGGTCGTACGGACCTTTTTACCCCGGAGAACACCGGCAAGTCCCATAACCGCCATGAGACGTGCCACAGTGCATCTGGCCACTCTGATACCTTCCCGTAACAACTGACGCCAGACTTTACACCGTATACCTTGTGATTTTCATCGTATACGCGCTGTATCTCTTTCTTCAGCCAGTCATCGCGCTGCGCACGGGCACTGCGTTTATCCGGATGATGTCGCTGTTGCTGACAGTGGTAATACGTTGACGGGGCAATATGCAGTTCGCTGCATAGCGGTCCGACCCCGTACTGCTCACGCAGCTTATCCAGCAGTGGCATCATTTTTTCCAGAGGCGGTCAAACTCCGCCTTCGCAAAATAAGCGGAAGCCTGGCGAAGGATATCGTTACTGCGGCGCAGTTCACGATTTTCACGCTCCAGCTCTTTCAGACGCTGACGTTCAGCGGTGGTGAGCCCTCCATCACCGCCCCCGGTATCCCGCTCATGCTGGCGAACCCGGACACGCAGAGTCTCCGGCGTACAGCCAATCTTTGGAGCAATGGAACAAATTGTCGCCCATTGTGAGTCATATTCGCCCTGACTTTCCAGAACCATACGGACTGCCCGTTGACGGACTTCGGGGGAAAAACGAGTATTTTTAGTCATCCTGTTTACCTCTTTCTCAGGAAGTTTAGTCTCCAGGATTCCCGGGGCGGTTCAGTTCAGAACACAAGCACATTCAACAGTACGTCAGGACTATTGATTTCATAACAGCGAATACAATTTTTTACTGTTTATAATGGCTACCTGTGTTGGACGGGGTAGACTGGCCCCCTGAATCTCCAGACAACCAGTATCACTTAAATAAGTGATAGTCTTAATACTAGTTTTTAGACTAGTCATTGGAGTACAGATGATTGATGTCTTAGGGCCGGAGAAACGCAGACGGCGTACCACACAGGAAAAGATCGCAATTGTTCAGCAGAGCTTTGAACCGGGGATGACGGTCTCCCTCGTTGCCCGGCAACATGGTGTAGCAGCCAGCCAGTTATTTCTCTGGCGTAAGCAATACCAGGAAGGAAGTCTTACTGCTGTCGCCGCCGGAGAACAGGTTGTTCCTGCCTCTGAACTTGCTGCCGCCATGAAGCAGATTAAAGAACTCCAGCGCCTGCTCGGCAAGAAAACGATGGAAAATGAACTCCTCAAAGAAGCCGTTGAATATGGACGGGCAAAAAAGTGGATAGCGCACGCGCCCTTATTGCCCGGGGATGGGGAGTAAGCTTAGTCAGCCGTTGTCTCCGGGTGTCGCGTGCGCAGTTGCACGTCATTCTCAGACGAACCGATGACTGGATGGATGGCCGCCGCAGTCGTCACACTGATGATACGGATGTGCTTCTCCGTATACACCATGTTATCGGAGAGCTGCCCACGTATGGTTATCGTCGGGTATGGGCGCTGCTTCGCAGACAGGCAGAACTTGATGGTATGCCTGCGATCAATGCCAAACATGTTTACCGGATCATGCGCCAGAATGCGCTGTTGCTTGAGCGAAAACCTGCTGTACCGCCATCGAAACGGGCACATACAGGCAGAGTGGCCGTGAAAGAAAGCAATCAGCGATGGTGCTCTGACGGGTTCGAGTTCTGCTGTGATAACGGAGAGAGACTGCGTGTCACGTTCGCGCTGGACTGCTGTGATCGTGAGGCACTGCACTGGGCGGTGACTATCGGCGGCTTCAACAGTGAAACAGTGTCAGCGCCAGTGATATAAGACGGTAATTCGCCATTTGGATTGTCCGCTCCACCCAACATGTTGTTTCCTTAAGGTTCTCACACCAGAAAGGACATCAACATGCTGAGCAGAGAGGACTTTTACATGATAAAGCAAATGCGCCAGCAGGGCGCGTACATCGTCGATATTGCGACTCAGATTGGTTGCTCTGAACGGACGGTCAGACGCTACCTCAAATACCCTGAACCGCCAGCCAGAAAGACCCGCCACAAAATGGTTAAGCTGAAACCGTTTATGGATTACATCGACATGCGCCTGGCAGAGAATGTCTGGAATAGCGAGGTTATCTTCGCGGAGATTAAGGCAATGGGTTATACGGGCGGACGTTCCATGCTGCGTTACTACATCCAGCCCAAACGTAAAATGCGTCCGTCAAAAAGAACAGTTCGCTTCGAAACTCAGCCTGGATACCAGCTCCAGCATGACTGGGGCGAAGTTGAGGTGGAGGTTGCCGGGCAACGGTGCAAAGTTAACTTTGCGGTTAATACGCTGGGGTTCTCCCGCAGCTTCCATGTCTTCGCCGCACCAAAACAGGATGCTGAGCATACCTACGAATCACTGGTTCGCGCCTTCCGCTACTTCGGTGGTTGTGTGAAAACGGTGCTGGTTGATAACCAGAAGGCTGCGGTGCTGAAGAATAACAACGGGAAAGTCGTGTTCAACTCCGGATTCCTGTTGCTGGCTGACCACTATAACTTCCTGCCACGGGCATGCCGTCCACGCAGGGCCAGAACAAAAGGTAAGGTTGAGCGGATGGTGAAATACCTCAAGGAGAACTTCTTCGTCCGGTACCGCAGGTTCGACAGCTTCACTCATGTCAATCAACAACTGGAGCAATGGATAGCCGATGTGGCTGACAAACGGGAGCTTCGCCAGTTCAAAGAAACGCCGGAACAGCGCTTCGCGCTGGAGCAGGAACATCTGCAGCCGTTACCGGATACAGACTTCGATACCAGTTACTTCGATATCCGCCATGTGTCCTGGGACAGCTATATCGAGGTTGGTGGTAATCGTTACAGCGTTCCCGAAGCGCTGTGTGGTCAGCCGGTATCGATACGAATATCGCTGGATGACGAGTTGCGGATCTACAGTAATGAGAAACTGGTGGCCTCACATCGCCTCTGTTCAGCATCGTCTGGCTGGCAGACAGTGCCGGAGCATCACGCCCCGCTCTGGCAGCAGGTCAGTCAGGTGGAACATCGACCACTGAGTGCCTATGAGGAGCTGTTGTGATGCATGAACTGGAAGTCCTGCTGAGTCGCCTGAAAATGGAGCATCTGAGTTATCACGTTGAAAGCCTGCTGGAACAGGCAGCTAAAAAAGAGCTGAACTACCGGGAGTTCCTGTGCATGGCGCTACAGCAGGAATGGAACGGCAGGCATCAGCGCGGTATGGAGTCCAGGCTGAAGCAGGCTCGTCTGCCGTGGGTCAAAACGCTGGAGCAGTTCGACTTTACCTTCCAGCCGGGCATCGACCGTAAGGTTGTCCGGGAACTGGCTGGTCTGGCGTTCGTGGAGCGCAGCGAAAACGTGATCCTGCTGGGCCCTCCTGGTGTCGGAAAAACTCATCTGGCCATAGCTCTTGGCGTGAAAGCGGTGGATGCGGGACATCGGGTACTGTTTATGCCACTGGACAGACTGATCGCGACACTGATGAAAGCGAAACAGGAAAACCGGCTGGAGCGTCAGCTACAGCAACTGAGTTATGCCCGGGTGTTGATCCTGGATGAAATAGGCTATCTGCCGATGAACAGAGAGGAAGCCAGTCTGTTCTTCCGGCTACTGAACCGTCGATATGAAAAAGCGAGCATCATACTGACGTCAAACAAAGGGTTCGCAGACTGGGGAGAAATGTTCGGAGATCACGTACTGGCAACAGCGATCCTGGATCGGCTGCTACATCACTCAACCACGCTGAATATCAAAGGAGAGAGTTACCGGTTAAAAGAGAAACGTAAAGCTGGAGTGCTGACCAAAAACACAACGCCAATCAGTGATGATGAAATGGTGGAAAGCGGACAGCATCAGTAACGAAAGTATTTAGCGGGCATGAAAATGGCAAATAACGGTCAAACATCGTGGCGTTGACAACAGTACAGGACGTCATGCTGGGAGCGGTGGAACGCCGCTTCGGCAACGATCTTCCGTCGTCTCCAGTGGAGTGGCTGACGGATAATGGTTCATGCTACCGGGCTAATGAAACACGCCAGTTCGCCCGGATGTTGGGACTTGAACCGAAGAACACGGCGGTGCGGAGTCCGGAGAGTAACGGAATAGCAGAGAGCTTCGTGAAAACGATAAAGCGTGACTACATCAGTATCATGCCCAAACCAGACGGGTTAACGGCAGCAAAGAACCTTGCAGAGGCGTTCGAGCATTATAACGAATGGCATCCGCATAGTGCGCTGGGTTATCGCTCACCACGGGAATATCTGCGGCAGCGGGCTTGTAATGGGTTAAGTGATAACAGATGTCTGGAAATATAGGGGCAAATCCACGGGGATACCAGTTCAACCGAAAACGCCAGAGGAGGGGATTACCCGCTGGCAGGGTAAATCTGTGGTTTTTGATGCCAGCTATAACGTGTTTGACGATAAAGTATTACGAAAGAACTTTAATGAGTTCATGGAGTAATTCGTTAAAGTAATTTACAACGCTATCCTTTTGCAAAGGAAACTTTCAGAAAATAACCCCAGGGTAATCACCTGGGGAAGGAACACAGTGTTATTATTGGATAATAAATTATTACTTGTTTTAAAGTTACACTAATGCAATATCTACTGATACTGGATGCTTGAATGTTTCATCCCTGCTGCGGAAAAGGGCAATATCCAGGGCCAGATATATTCACCGTTCATATTTCTGCATTTCTGTACAATTTCCTCAGAAAGTGTCTTGTCAATTCTTTTCCACAGGTGCTCCTGCTGTCTTAAAATACTTTCGCATATTTCGAAATCATCTTCCTGAATCAGCATTTCGGCGCATTTAATGATTTCTGATCGTTCATGCAGCACGGAGGAATGGTTATAGAGCCAGTTTACAAACAGCAATGCTTCCGGATATTGTCCCCATAATGGTGAGTATGTTGCATAGTAATCTTCTGCCGTATCCAGAGAGCCGGAGAAGTCATGCCACACAGCAAGTGGAAATGGATGCAGATTTCCGCACAGCATTTCTGCGATGTAAGTGTTTGTGGCAAAGCCATGGCGAAAAGCTGTGGCGGCCTTAACATGTTCCCCGTTCAGAAAATGCAGGAGACCGAGTTCATACCAGTAAGGTGAAAATTCATCAGCATGCTCTTTCAGTACACTGAAGGCTCGCTCATGATCGCCGGTGCGTAACAGCTCTGAACCCAACAACCAGCGAGCCCCCTGATTATCTTCAGGATTGTATGCCAGTATTTTATCAGTGAGCATAACCGCATCCTGATGGCGCTGTAAGTGCACATTTGCGAGAATTGCTGCATAAAGCGCGCGCAGATAAGGCCGGTTTTCGGGATGCATCCAGATTATTTCACCACAGAAACTTTCCGGGATGATACGATTACCTGCCGCCAGTCCTTTAAGAGAGGCGTTCAGTGCCTTACGCGGGGCATTCTGTTCCAGAAATGCATATGCCAGATGAGCGTGTATATCAATAAAGTCCGGCTCCCGTTGAGCAAGGCGTCGGAGTTTGTTGATGTAACTCGTCTCGCTGATTTCATCAGCGTCGTATGCATCAAGCACTTCTTCAAACTCCCCCAGCAATGGGCCAAACCAGGTATCCGAAAATACGAAATAACCCTTGTTATCGTGCACTTCAAAGCATAATCTATCGTTCATTTCTGAGCCTGTAAAACATGTGGTGATATAGTCTGAGAGCATAAAAGTTGAGATTCTGTGTATCAAGTCCTGTCTTGGCACCGAATGAATATTGCTTACGAAGCCCCTTCATGCTTTCCTTGAGAACAATAATTTTATCTTTATGTGAATCTCATTTTTTATAATGATGTCAGATGATTGAAATGCTAAATTATATCTGAATCAACTTTTCCTTTGCTAAAGGTATCGAAATAACTGCAAGGCTGTATTTTGTAATTGCCAATTTAAAAATGTCAATTTGTTTTTAATTATGTTTTTGTAATAAGTTTGAAGACGCAAAAAAATAATATAATAACAAAAATCCTCCAGCCTTGTAGGCCAGAGGATAAAATACTTAATTGAGGAAAATATCAGGGAAAAGTATTTCTGACTTAACTTTCCCGGCTGGAGAGTGAATCAATGTAATCAGCGTACCATTGCATCATTTCACGGCGGCCATCGAGATACAGGGCATGATTATAGGTACCCCTGATGGAATTTTTATCCACATGAGCTAACTGCATTTCAATCCAGGCGGAATTAAAGCCTTGTTCATGCAGAATTGGGTAATGACTCCAACTTATTGATAGTGTTTTATGTTCAGATAATGCCCGATGACTTTGTCATGCAGCTCCACCGATTTTGAGAACGACAGCGACTTCCGTCCCAGCCGTGCCAGGTGCTGCCTCAGATTCAGGTTATGCCGCTCAATTCGCTGCGTATATCGCTTGCTGATTACGTGCAGCTTTCCCTTCAGGCGGGATTCATACAGCGGCCAGCCATCCGTCATCCATATCACCACGTCAAAGGGTGACAGCAGGCTCATAAGACGCCCCAGCGTCGCCATAGTGCGTTCACCGAATACGTGCGCAACAACCGTCTTCCGGAGACTGTCATACGCGTAAAACAGCCAGCGCTGGCGCGATTTAGCCCCGACATAGCCCCACTGTTCGTCCATTTCCGCGCAGACGATGACGTCACTGCCCGGCTGTATGCGCGAGGTTACCGACTGCGGCCTGAGTTTTTTAAGTGACGTAAAATCGTGTTGAGGCCAACGCCCATAATGCGTGCAGTTGCCCGGCATCCAACGCCATTCATGGCCATATCAATGATTTTCTGGTGCGTACCGGGTTGAGAAGCGGTGTAAGTGAACTGCAGTTGCCATGTTTTACGGCAGTGAGAGCAGAGATAGCGCTGATGTCCGGCAGTGCTTTTGCCGTTACGCACCACCCCGTCAGTAGCTGAACAGGAGGGACAGCTGATAGAAACAGAAGCCACTGGAGCACCTCAAAAACACCATCATACACTAAATCAGTAAGTTGGCAGCATCACCGCAGAATTGTACTCATGGTGTGTCTGAAACCGTGCCCTGTGAGTCTTCCCTTATATCCAAGTAATTCAATTACTTGGTTAATGCTTTCCTTACTAATTGGTTTGCGGGGATCATTTCTACCGATAAAGACTAGGGGATGATGTTTTGAGATTGGTTCAAGCTGCTTAAATAGCATAATGACCTGCTCAGAGAGCGGCACAATATGAGGTCGCTTCATCTTCATTACTTCTGCCGGGATCTCCCACAATTTTGTCTCAAAATCGATATCTTCCCAGCGTGCAAAACGCAGTTCTTGTGTTCGTACGCCGGTTAACATAATGATCTGAGTAGCTGTCTTAGTGATTATACTTCCGGTATAACCCGCCAGATCGTTGAGGAAGTGGGGAAGTTCATTAGCAGTAAGAAAGGGAAAATGTACTTTTTTCGGTGTAGCTAAAGCACTGGCAAGATCGGGGGCTGGGTTATAGTCTGCCCGGCCAGTAACAATTGCATAGCGGAACACCTCACCACAGCGCTGGCGGACCTTGCGCATTTTCTCCAGAGCTCCACGTTTTTCCATTTTACGCAGTGCTTCCAGTAACTCCATTGGTTTGATTTCGGCAATAGGGCGCTTGCCAATGTAGGGAAAAATGTCTTTTTCAAAGGTATCAATGATTTCATCACGATAGCGTAATGACCACCGATCAGCTTTTGACTGGTGCCATTCGCGAGCAATAGCCTCGAACGTATTTTTCAGACTCATTTGCTGCGCGATTTTTTCTTCCTTTTTTGCCTCCCCTGGATCGCCTCCAGCAGCGAGGAGTTTCCTGGCTTCACTGCGTTTCTCGCGAGCATCGGCTAGCGTTACATCGGGGTATACGCCAATAGAAAGCATCTTTTCTTTACCAGCAAAGCGGTACTTCATGCGCCAGTATTTAGAACCATTAGTGTTAATCAGTAGATACATACCGCCGCCATCAGCAAGCTTATAGGGTTTGTCTTTGGGTTTTGCGGTTTTCACTTTGATATCGGTTAATGCCATGACATCCTCCGGCTTTTGATGAATTCATGTTCCTGAGGGGGATTTCTGCCAGTAACTAACCTGATACCCCCAATACACCCCTTGTATAACAAAGATATTGTTAAAAGCCGTTGTTATGTATCACATTTTTCCTATTATGGGGGTGCTTGTATTTCAATAGGAAATAACACCCCCTAAAGTACCCCCAAAAGAAACTTGATATGGGGTGAAGTAGGTTGACCTCAGGATACAAATAAATACTGATATACAAGGGATTAGAAGAGATTTATTGACATTGGGAGAGTTCAGAAGAGGTAAACTGGCGGAAGATCACAGGAGTCGAACCTGCCCGGGACCGCTGGCGGCCCCAACTGGATTTGAAGTCCAGCCGCCTCACCGGAGACGACGATCTTCCGCGCCTCGATTGCTACATGGAGGCGGGGCGCATTATAGCTACTTCCTTGAGTTTCTACATCCCCCAGATCAGTTTTTTCCGCCTAATACACGCAGCGTATTATCACGAAAGCATTATAACTCATATAAAACCCATATTTTACAATGATATATGAGCGGAATTAACGCTACCACGATCACATAAAACAAGAATCATAAATTAATAACCAGATATCGGAATATTCGCTCTCACAGGGATGGTTTACAAAATGCGTTATCGGTCTCAGCACCCCTATAGCATCAAGGAAAAGCAGATGAAGAGTGAAGTGTTGTCCGTTAAAGAGAAAATTGGTTATGGCATGGGAGACGCCGCCAGCCACATTATTTTCGATAACGTAATGTTATATATGATGTTCTTTTATACCGATATTTTTGGCATTCCTGCCGGATTTGTCGGAACCATGTTTTTGGTCGCTCGTGCACTGGATGCGATTTCCGATCCTTGCATGGGGTTGTTGGCCGATCGAACGCGCTCTCGCTGGGGTAAATTTCGTCCGTGGGTACTGTTTGGCGCACTGCCATTCGGGATCGTCTGTGTACTGGCCTATAGCACGCCAGATCTCAGTATGAACGGCAAAATGATCTATGCAGCAATTACTTACACCCTACTTACCTTACTTTATACCGTCGTCAATATCCCTTACTGCGCATTGGGTGGTGTAATCACCAATGACCCGACTCAGCGTATCTCGCTGCAATCCTGGCGTTTTGTGCTGGCGACCGCGGGAGGCATGCTTTCTACTGTTCTGATGATGCCACTGGTTAATTTAATTGGCGGTGATAATAAACCACTCGGTTTCCAGGGCGGTATCGCGGTCCTTTCCGTGGTGGCATTCATGATGCTGGCATTTTGTTTCTTCACCACTAAAGAACGCGTTGAAGCACCACCTACAACAACGTCTATGCGGGAAGATTTACGTGATATCTGGCAAAACGACCAGTGGCGGATTGTCGGTTTACTAACCATTTTCAATATCCTGGCGGTGTGCGTACGCGGTGGGGCGATGATGTATTACGTCACATGGATTTTGGGCACGCCGGAAGTGTTTGTCGCTTTTCTCACCACTTATTGCGTGGGTAACCTGATTGGTTCCGCACTGGCAAAACCTCTGACCGACTGGAAATGTAAAGTCACTATCTTCTGGTGGACGAACGCCCTGCTGGCAGTGATTAGCCTCGCGATGTTCTTTGTTCCCATGCAGGCCAGCATCACTATGTTTGTCTTCATCTTCGTGATTGGTGTGTTGCATCAACTGGTGACACCTATCCAGTGGGTAATGATGTCCGATACCGTCGACTACGGCGAGTGGTGCAATGGTAAACGCCTGACCGGGATCAGTTTTGCTGGCACGCTGTTTGTGCTCAAACTGGGGTTGGCCTTCGGCGGCGCTCTTATCGGCTGGATGCTGGCTTATGGCGGATATGATGCGGCAGAAAAAGCGCAGAACAGCGCCACGGTGATGCTGCCAACTTACTGATTTAGTGTATGATGGTGTTTTTGAGGTGCTCCAGTGGCTTCTGTTTCTATCAGCTGTCCCTCCTGTTCAGCTACTGACGGGGTGGTGCGTAACGGCAAAAGCACTGCCGGACATCAGCGCTATCTCTGCTCTCACTGCCGTAAAACATGGCAACTGCAGTTCACTTACACCGCTTCTCAACCCGGTACGCACCAGAAAATCATTGATATGGCCATGAATGGCGTTGGATGCCGGGCAACTGCACGCATTATGGGCGTTGGCCTCAACACGATTTTACGTCACTTAAAAAACTCAGGCCGCAGTCGGTAACCTCGCGCATACAGCCGGGCAGTGACGTCATCGTCTGCGCGGAAATGGACGAACAGTGGGGCTATGTCGGGGCTAAATCGCGCCAGCGCTGGCTGTTTTACGCGTATGACAGTCTCCGGAAGACGGTTGTTGCGCACGTATTCGGTGAACGCACTATGGCGACGCTGGGGCGTCTTATGAGCCTGCTGTCACCCTTTGACGTGGTGATATGGATGACGGATGGCTGGCCGCTGTATGAATCCCGCCTGAAGGGAAAGCTGCACGTAATCAGCAAGCGATATACGCAGCGAATTGAGCGGCATAACCTGAATTTGAGGCAGCACCTGGCACGGCTGGGACGGAAGTCGCTGTCGTTCTCAAAATCGGTGGAGCTGCATGACAAAGTCATCGGGCATTATCTGAACATAAAACACTATCAATAAGTTGGAGTCATTACCCAGCGCCACGATTAGCATCATTATTGCGCTATTCACGATTGTTCCGGCGATCTGTTATTTGCTGAGCGCGATTATCGCTAAACGCTACTACTCACTCACGACGCACAATCTGAAAACCGTTATGGAACAGCTGGCTCAGGGTAAACGCCGTTGCCAGCAACAATTCACCTCTCAAGAAGTGCAGAACTAAGGAACGGCAATGAAAATTAGCGATGGAAACTGGTTGATTCAACCTGGCCTCAATTTGATTCACCCGCTTCAGGTGTTCGAGGTTGAACAGCAGGATAATGAAATGGTGGTCTATGCTGCCCCCCGTGATGTGCGTGAACGTACCTGGCAGCTTGATACGCCTTTATTTACGCTGCGCTTTTTCTCCCCACAGGAAGGTATTGTCGGTGTGCGGATTGAGCATTTTCAGGGGGCGCTGAATAACGGTCCTCATTATCCGCTCAATATTTTGCAGGACGTGAAGGTCACAATCGAAAACACAGAACGTTATGCTGAGTTTAAAAGTGGCAACTTAAGCGCGCGTGTCAGCAAAGGTGAGTTCTGGTCACTGGATTTTCTGCGCAACGGCGAACGTATTACCGGTAGTCAGGTGAAAAATAATGGCTACGTGCAGGACACGAATAATCAACGCAATTATATGTTTGAGCGGCTTGATCTTGGCGTTGGCGAAACAGTTTACGGTCTGGGAGAGCGCTTTACTGCCCTGGTGCGCAATGGCCAGACGGTAGAGACCTGGAACCGGGACGGCGGCACAAGTACTGAACAGGCGTATAAAAATATCCCGTTCTACATGACTAACCGTGGTTATGGGGTACTGGTCAATCATCCCCAGTGTGTCTCTTTTGAAGTGGGATCGGAGAAAGTCTCCAAAGTGCAGTTCAGCGTTGAGAGTGAATATCTCGAATACTTTGTTATCGACGGCCCGACGCCGAAAGCGGTACTTGATCGTTATACCCGCTTTACTGGTCGTCCGGCGCTGCCGCCCGCGTGGTCCTTCGGCCTGTGGCTAACCACTTCATTTACCACCAACTACGACGAAGCGACGGTAAACAGCTTTATCGATGGTATGGCGGAACGCAATCTGCCGCTGCATGTTTTCCACTTTGACTGTTTCTGGATGAAAGCCTTCCAGTGGTGCGATTTTGAGTGGGACCCGCTGACTTTCCCTGACCCGGAAGGGATGATCCGCCGCCTGAAAGCGAAAGGGCTGAAAATCTGCGTCTGGATTAACCCCTATATCGGTCAAAAATCCCCCGTCTTTAAAGAGTTACAAGAGAAAGGCTATTTACTCAAACGCCCGGACGGTTCGCTATGGCAGTGGGATAAATGGCAGCCAGGTCTGTAATGCCGATCAGTTAAGGATCAGTTGACCGATCCAGTGGCTGTGTAAGAATCCGGAAACGCTCACTTGTTTCCGGATTTTTTTATGCACATTGGACAGGCTCTTGATCTGGTATCCCGTTACGATTCTCTGCGTAACCCACTGACTTCTCTGGGGGATTACCTCGACCCCGAACTCATCTCTCGTTGCCTTGCCGAATCAGGTACTGTAACGCTACGCAAGCGCCGTCTTCCCCTCGAAATGATGGTCTGGTGTATTGTTGGCATGGCGCTTGAGCGTAAAGAACCTCTTCACCAGATTGTGAATCGCCTGGACATCATGCTGCCGGGCAATCGCCCCTTCGTTGCCCCCAGTGCCGTTATTCAGGCCCGCCAGCGCCTGGGAAGTGAGGCTGTCCGCCGCGTGTTCACGAAAACAGCGCAGCTCTGGCATAACGCCACGCCGCATCCGCACTGGTGCGGCCTGACCCTGCTGGCCATCGATGGTGTGTTCTGGCGCACACCGGATACACCAGAGAACGATGCAGCCTTCCCCCGCCAGACACATGCCGGGAACCCGGCGCTCTACCCGCAGGTCAAAATGGTCTGCCAGATGGAACTGACCAGCCATCTGCTGACGGCTGCAGCCTTCGGCACGATGAAGAACAGCGAAAATGAGCTTGCTGAGC
The DNA here is from genome assembly GCF_002950395.1 of Shigella sonnei. Taxonomy (NCBI): domain Bacteria; kingdom Pseudomonadati; phylum Pseudomonadota; class Gammaproteobacteria; order Enterobacterales; family Enterobacteriaceae; genus Shigella; species Shigella sonnei. Next base: position 3,961,600 of record NZ_CP026802.1, on the reverse strand, counting down.
AACTTATAGAACAAACCGGCGATAACACTCTGACGTTAATGGATAAAGGTTATTACTCACTGGGACTGTTAAATGCCTGGAGCCTGGCGGGAGAACACCGCCACTGGATGATACCTCTCAGAAAGGGAGCGCAATATGAAGAGCTCAGAAAACTGGGTAAAGGCGATCATCTGGTGAAGCTGAAAACCAGCCCGCAGGCACGAAAAAAGTGGCCGGGACTGGGAAATGAAGTGACAGCCCGCCTGCTGACCGTGACGCGCAAAGGAAAAGTCTGCCATCTGCTGACGTCGATGACGGACGCCATGCGCTTCCCCGGAGGAGAAATGGCGGATCTGTACAGTCATCGCTGGGAAATCGAACTGGGATACAGGGAGATAAAACAGACGATGCAACTGAGCAGGCTGACGCTGAGAAGTAAAAAGCCGGAGCTTGTGGAGCAAGAGCTGTGGGGTGTCTTACTGGCTTATAATCTGGTGAGATATCAGATGATTAAAATGGCGGAACATCTGAAAGGTTACTGGCCGAATCAACTGAGTTTCTCAGAATCATGCGGAATGGTGATGAGAATGCTGATGACATTGCAGGGCGCTTCACCGGGACGTATACCGGAGCTGATGCGCGATCTTGCAAGTATGGGACAACTTGTGAAATTACCGACGAGAAGGGAAAGGGCCTTCCCGAGAGTGGTAAAGGAGAGGCCCTGGAAATACCCCACAGCCCCGAAAAAGAGCCAGTCAGTTGCTTAACTGACTGGCATTACAGCCAGGTCTGGCGATTTATGACTTTACCAATCCGGATGCCTGCAAATGGTACGCCGACAAACTGAAAGGTCTGGTCGCGATGGGCGTTGATTGCTTTAAGACCGACTTTGGCGAACGTATCCCAACTGATGTTCAGTGGTTTGACGGTTCCGATCCGCAGAAAATGCATAACCATTATGCGTACATCTACAACGAACTGGTGTGGAACGTGCTCAAGGACACCGTTGGTGAGGAAGAAGCTGTCTTGTTTGCCCGCTCGGCCTCCGTCGGTGCGCAGAAATTCCCGGTACACTGGGGTGGCGATTGTTACGCTAACTACGAATCAATGGCGGAAAGCCTGCGCGGTGGTTTGTCTATTGGCCTTTCAGGTTTTGGCTTCTGGAGCCACGATATCGGCGGCTTTGAAAATACCGCGCCGGCACACGTTTACAAACGCTGGTGCGCGTTTGGTTTGCTCTCCAGCCATAGTCGTTTACATGGCAGCAAATCTTATCGTGTGCCGTGGGCCTACGATGATGAGTCCTGTGATGTGGTGCGCTTCTTCACGCAACTGAAATGCCGCATGATGCCGTATCTGTATCGTGAAGCTGCGCGTGCGAAAGCGCGGGGTACGCCGATGATGCGGGCCATGATGATGGAGTTCCCGGACGATCCGGCTTGTGATTACCTTGACCGTCAATACATGCTAGGCGACAACGTGATGGTTGCTCCGGTGTTCACTGAGGCGGGCGAGGTGCAGTTCTACTTGCCGGAAGGTCGCTGGACACACCTGTGGCACAACAATGAGCTCGACGGTAGTCGCTGGCATAAACAGCAGCACGGCTTCCTGAGTCTGCCCGTTTATGTGCGTGATAACACCCTATTGGCGCTGGGCAACAACGATCAACGTCCCGATTACGCGTGGCACGAAGGCACGGCATTCCATCTCTTTAATCTGCAAGACGGGCATGAAGCTGTATGTGAAGTGCCCGCTGCTGACGGTTCGGTGATCTTTACTCTAAAAGCAACACGTACTGGTAACACGATTACTGTGACTGGTGCGGGCGAGGCGAGGAACTGGACACTGTGCTTGCGCAATATTGTGAAAGTAAATGGTCTGCAAGGCGGTTCGCAGGCTGAAAGTGAGCAGGGGCTGGTGGTTACGCCTCAAGGGAATGCGCTGACAATTACGTTGTAATCTATTGAAGAATGCCGGGTACGTCTGAGTCGTACCCGGCGAGATTGATGTTTACTGCACCAGCTCTGCCGATGTAACTTCACCGCTGGAAACGACGCCCGCATTCATGGTTTGAGTCACTTGGTGCTTTGCGGCGTTCACGGCATGCAATTGCCCGCTAACCGTAGGTTTCAACGGGACATTGGCCTGAATATCGCCACTGGCGGTAAGCAGAATATTGCCGTCGCCAGTCAACGGTAATTCAGGCCATCCCCACTGTTGCAAAATATTCACCGGCACACCGCGTCCATTCAGGCTGATATGTGTCTGACGTTGTGGCGTTTGTGAAACACTGGCGGTGGCTTCCAGAATGCCTTTTTCAGTAAATGCACTCAGTTCGCTGATATTCACCGTGCTGCTGTTGGCGGTTAGCGCCAGCGACGGACGACGGACATCAACACGATTAAACGTCGCGGCGGCGGCATTCAGATTCGCCGAGCCACTCCAGACGCCCCATTTATGATCGGTAACCAGCGTCAGGTTGGCACCGTAACCATCGAGCGCGGTGAGCTGCCACGGGAAGTCAGGGTCGATATCAATGATCAGATTGCGGCTGGCGCTAAATCTCTTCAGTTGCAGGCTGTTTAACCAACCGGGTGTCGTTTCCATCCACAACTGTTGCCAGTTTTTCGGCAAGGTATATTCCAGTCCGGCAATTGCCGCATCATCAAGGATCAACGTTTTCCCGTCACGCAGCCAGTTCCCTGACGTTCTGACCATACCCCCTTCCCAGCGGCTGGTGAACTGGCGCAGCGCTACGCCCTGCGGAGAAAATTCCGCGTTTATAATCGGGTCAAATAAATGCAGCGAACCATAAATGAACTCGCTAGCGTTCATCGACAGTTTGCCTTCTTGTGTCTGCCAGTCATCTTTACTGAAGGTCATGTTGCGCAAGCTGAGATCGAGGTCGGTCACCGCCCAGTCCGGACCTTGCAAACGAGCATCGATCACTTCCAGGCGACCAATCTGCAACGACGGGACAGAGCGTAATGGCGCAAAGAAGTCGGTTAGCGATTTTTCGCTTTGTAGACGGATATCCGCCATGCGCAGGTTTTCCACTTGCCAGCTGCCGTCGGCGTTACGCTGCGCGTTTCCGGTTAATGTCCCGCGCGCGATGTCGGCACCCAGGTTAGTCAGCGTAACGCGATCGTTATCAATACTGCCTTCAATCAGTACATTGGTGGCAGGAACATCATTGAGCGAAAGCGATCCGGCACTAAACTGAATCTGCGCCTTCGTACCCAGCACTTTACCGGCTTCTGGTGACCACGGAACCACGCCGCCATTTACCCGCTGCGCGCTCAGTTTCCATTCGCTATTCGGGCTATTAAACGCCATATCACGCAGTTGCAGACGATCGGCTTTGAACGGTAGCGGCGCGGTCTGGTCGGTGAGATTCAGCGTCCCGTTTTCCAGCAGGATGGTATCGACATGGCGTGGTTCGGTCAGTTGCCGACTACTTAGCGCAATGTCGACACTTTTGGCCACCAGGGTCGCGGGCTGGCCATCACGACCAAACGTGACATTCTCCAGCACGATATGAGATGGCGCGGAAAAACGGTGAACCATCGCCCCGAAGGCCAGATGATAGTCGCTATTCTCGGAAACCCATGCGCTGATATGTTCTGCTCCCCAGCGGGTTTGCAGAAGAAAATAGAGGCCAGCGATCGCCACTAACAGAGCGATGAGAATGTAGAGAAGCAGCTTCCCAATAAATTTCATGGTCTTCCATCCCGTGAAATGCACATAAGGGAGTTATGCACGATTTACGCGCAATCCTCAAGGCGGGAATGGTTAAAGAGGTGAGACTGCGGCGGTAATTATCTTACCGCCGCCAGTGAATTACTGTTTTTCTGGTGGGAAAATCAGATTCAGCACGATGGCAGTAATACCGCCCGCGGCGATCCCGGAGGAGAGCAGGTTTTTCAGCCATTCAGGGGCAAACTGCAAAATCAGCGGCTGCTGAGACACGCCCAGACCAACCGCCAGCGACAGCGCGATAATCAGAATCGCCCGACGGTTCAGCGGCTCACGAGAAACGATACGCACACCGGAGGCGGCGATGGTGCCAAACATTACAAGCGTTGCGCCGCCCAGAACCGGTTCTGGAATGTGTTGTACAAAACCGCTCACTGCCGGGAACAGACCCAGCACGATCAACATCAGCGCGACGACAAAACCGACATAGCGGCTGGCAACACCGGTCAACTGGATCACTCCGTTGTTTTGCCCGAAGCAGGAGTTCGGGAAGGTGTTAAACACCGCCGAAACAAACGAGTTCAGGCCGTTTGCCAGCACGCCGCCTTTCAGGCGTTTCATGTACAGCGGACCGGACACTGGCTGTTCGGAAACGTCAGAGGTCGCCGTGATATCGCCAATGGTTTCCAGCGAAGTGATCATAAAGACCAGCATCAGCGGCAGCAGCAGACTCCATTCAATGCCAAGACCGTAATAGAGCGGCGTTGGCACCATAATCAGTTCTTGCGTCATCGGTTCGTTGCTTTCTGGCAACATGCCCATAAACCACGCCAGCGCATATCCGGCCGCCATCGCAATTACCAGTGAGGCCACGCGTAAGTAAGGGTTACGTTGACGGTTAAGCAGGATAATTAAGGCTAAAACCACGCCTGCCAGCAGCAGATTTTTCGGTGCGCCGAAGGTGTTATCGCTCATGGCTGCGTAACCGCCGCCAATGGAGGTCAGCCCCACCTGAATTAGCGACAGGCCGATAATCATCACCACAACGCCAGAAACCAGCGGCGTAATAATGCGGCGCGCCAGATGCAGAACGCGGGAGATCACCATCTCGGTGCAACTTGCCAGCATCAACGTGCCGAACAAAGCCGCCATCATGGTAGGAACATCAGCACCACCGGTTTTCAGCGCGGTACCGCCCATAATCAGCGGGGCAACAAAGTTGAAGCTGGTGCCCTGAATAGACAACAGCCCGGAGCCAACCGGACCCCAGGCCTTAATTTGAATAATCGATGCCACACCGGAGGCAAACAGCGACATACTAATAATGTGTTGCGTGTCTTGTGCCGGTAAACCCAGCGCCTGGCAGATTAATAGCGCTGGCGTGATCACCGCAACGAACATCGCCAGCAGATGCTGACAGGCGGCAAACAGGGTTTGAGGAAGCGGCGGACGATCTTCAAGACGGTAAATCAGTTCGCTGTTTTGAGTCTGCGCAACCGGTTGCGCATTTTCTGACTCGAGGGTGGAAACAGACATCGAAAACAATCCCGTGGTAGCAAAGCGGGCATTTTAGCTGACCGAAAGAGAAAAGCAAACGTTTGCCACATCCTCATCTAAATATTTAAATGAGATAAATGCACTTTTTTATATAACTTTTGGTATTTTTCTGCTTAAAATCCATGCCATTTGTTCATTAACAGCTGAGAATTTGACCCAGGAAAGCATAACTCGATACCCGTCATAGTTCATGAAGTTGCCACTGCGCGATGAAGTATGACGAGTATGAAAGAGTGATGCGGATACAAAGGAGTAACTATGTTTCATCTCGATACTTTAGCAACGCTTGTTGCCGCAACGCTGACGTTGCTGCTCGGGCGTAAGTTGGTCCATTCCGTCTCCTTTTTGAAGAAATACACCATACCGGAACCTGTTGCGGGTGGTTTGTTGGTGGCGCTGGCGCTACTAGTACTGAAAAAAAGCATGGGCTGGGAAGTCAACTTTGATATGTCCCTGCGCGATCCGTTAATGCTGGCTTTCTTCGCCACCATTGGCCTGAACGCCAACATTGCCAGTTTGCGTGCCGGTGGGCGTGTGGTTGGCATCTTCTTGATTGTGGTTGTTGGTCTGTTGGTGATGCAAAATGCCATTGGCATTGGTATGGCTAGCCTGTTAGGGCTTGATCCGCTGATGGGGCTGTTGGCCGGTTCTATTACGCTTTCCGGCGGTCACGGTACGGGCGCTGCGTGGAGTAAATTGTTCATTGAACGTTATGGCTTCACCAATGCGACGGAAGTGGCGATGGCCTGTGCAACGTTCGGTCTGGTGCTGGGCGGCTTGATTGGCGGTCCGGTGGCGCGCTATCTGGTGAAACACTCCACCACGCCGAACGGTATTCCGGATGACCAGGAAGTCCCGACGGCGTTTGAAAAGCCGGATGTGGGACGCATGATCACCTCGTTGGTGCTGATTGAAACTATCGCGCTGATTGCTATCTGCCTGACGGTGGGGAAAATTGTTGCGCAACTTTTGGCTGGCACTGCTTTTGAACTGCCGACCTTCGTCTGTGTACTGTTTGTTGGCGTGATTCTGAGCAACGGTCTGTCAATAATGGGCTTTTACCGCGTCTTTGAGCGTGCGGTATCCGTGCTGGGTAACGTAAGCTTGTCGTTGTTCCTGGCGATGGCGTTGATGGGGCTGAAACTGTGGGAGCTGGCTTCGCTGGCGCTGCCGATGCTGGCGATTCTGGTGGTACAGACCATCTTCATGGCGTTGTATGCCATCTTCGTTACCTGGCGCATGATGGGCAAAAACTACGATGCGGCAGTGCTGGCTGCAGGTCACTGTGGTTTTGGCCTCGGTGCAACGCCAACGGCAATCGCCAACATGCAGGCGATTACTGAACGCTTTGGCCCGTCGCACATGGCGTTTTTGGTGGTGCCGATGGTCGGTGCGTTCTTTATCGATATCGTCAATGCGCTGGTAATTAAGTTGTATTTGATGTTGCCGATTTTTGCCGGTTAACCGATGAAGCGGCGGTAGAAGTGCCGCCGCAACAAAGACAAATGCCTGATACGCTTCGCTTATCAAGCCTGCGTATTGATTCATAATTTATTGAATTTGTAGGGTGATGAATCGCATCCGGCAGGAAGGTAGGGTAACCTGAAATGGCGGTCTTCTCACTGCCGCCTTTTACGCATTCGAGTAACGTTCCGTCTCCGGCATCCAGCGTTCTATCAGGGCTTTTGCCTGTTGTGGGTAACGTTCGTGAATATGGCGTGCCAGGCGCTGAACTTCCGGGATCATCGCCTGATCGCGCAGTAAATCCGCCACTTTAAATTCAGCATTACCCGTCTGACGCGTGCCTAACAATTCGCCAGGGCCGCGAATCTCCAGATCTTTTTGCGCAATCACAAAACCGTCGTTACTGTCGCGCAGCACTTGCAGGCGAATTTGCGCCGTTTTAGAAAGCGGCGTTTTGTAGAGTAGCACGCAGTGAGAAGCCACCGCGCCACGACCTACGCGCCCGCGCAGCTGGTGTAACTGCGCCAGACCCAGACGCTCAGGGTTTTCGATAATCATCAGGCTGGCGTTAGGCACATCAACACCGACTTCAATAACGGTAGTGGCAACCAGCAGATGTAGCTCACCTTGTTTAAACGACGCCATCACCGCCTGTTTCTCGGCTGGTTTCATCCGCCCGTGTACCAGGCCAACATTCAATTCTGGTAGCGCCAGTTTCAACTCTTCCCAGGTAGCTTCCGCCGCCTGCGCTTCCAGTAACTCTGACTCTTCAATCAACGTACAAACCCAGTACGCCTGACGACCTTCAGTCATGCAGGCGTGGCGCACGCGGTCAATGATGTCGGTACGGCGAGTATCAGGAATAGCGACCGTAGTCACTGGCGTGCGGCCTGGCGGCAGTTCATCTATCACCGAGGTATCGAGATCGGCATACGCCGTCATTGCCAGCGTGCGGGGGATCGGCGTGGCGGTCATGATCAACTGATGCGGATGGAAGCCTTGCTGCTGGCCTTTCTCCCATAACGCCAGACGCTGATGCACGCCAAAGCGATGTTGTTCGTCGATAATCACCAGCGCCAGACCGTTAAACTGCACCTGTTCCTGGAAGATGGCGTGCGTACCAACAATCATCTGCACCTGACCGCTGGCGATGGCTTCCTGCTGAGACAGTCGCGCTTTGCCTTTCTGCTTACCGGCGAGCCAGCCCACTTCGATACCGAGCGGTTCAAACCAGTTGCGGAAGTTATTGGCGTGCTGTTCGGCGAGTAATTCGGTTGGTGCCATCAATGCCACCTGTTTGCCGTGGGCAATCGCACGCAGCGCGGCGAGGGCGGCGACCAGCGTTTTACCGGAACCTACATCGCCCTGTACCAGGCGCATCATCGGCACATCCAGCGCCATATCGCGCTCGATCTCCGCCACTACGCGTGCCTGTGCGCCCGTTGGCTTGAACGGTAAGGCTGCGAGGAGTTTATTTTTCAGCGCATCATTGGCGCTCAGCGGCTGGGCATGAAAACGCTGTGCTCCGGCACGTAAGGCTAACATGCTGAGGTTGTGCGCCAGCAGTTCTTCCAGAATCAGACGACGTTGCGCCGGATGCTGCCCGGTTTCCAGATCGCTAAGCTGTAGCGTCGGTGGCGGGCGGTGCAAAGTGCGCAACGCTTCCGGTAGCGTCATCATTCCTTGTGACAGTTCCGGCGGCAGGAGTTCTTCAATGGCGCAGGTGTCGAGCAGATCCAGCGCCTGGTCGGTTAATTTACGCAGCGTGGCCTGCTTTACGCCTTCCGTTGTTGGATAAACCGGCGTGAGCGTTTCCTGTAATTCTGGCGTGCTGAGATCGCCCTGCACGCGGTATTCCGGGTGGATCATCTCCGCACCATATTTACCGCGCTTTGCTTCGCCATAAGCCAGTACACGGCGGCCCGTCGCCAGGCTATTTTTCATTGCCGCGCTGAAATTGAAAAAGCGCATGGTGAGGATGCCGGAACCGTCGCTGATCTGGCAGGTCATCATCCGCCGACCGCCGAAGGAGATATTGCAGTTCAGCACTTCGCCTTCCACCGTGGCATAAACGCCCGGCAGTAGTTCTCCGATGGGGTAGAGATGGGTGCGATCTTCGTAGCGCAGGGGAAGGTGTAAGAGTAGATCCTGCACGGTATGCAGGTTGATTTTCGCCAGTTTGTTACTAAGTGCTGCGCCAACGCCCGTTAGGGAACTGAGTGGGACAGCATCTAACAGGCGACCTTTCATGGCACTTACCCTGCAGCCTGCATAGTAGCCCACCAGTCGGCATCAGCTTCGATCTCGCCTTGCTGATTGACGTGGGGATAAGGCAGGCCTTTGCGTTTTGCGACTTTCGCCAGCACCGGATAGCCGCCTTCAAACAACAGGCGTTGTTGCTCTGCTTCCGGCAACATGCTGTTTTCACGCAGGTACATGCCTGCATTTTGCCGCTGACGCTGGGCTTCGTAAAGAATGAGGGCTGAGGCAACGGAAACATTCAGCGACTGCACCATGCCGATCATCGGAATGATGATGTCCTGATCCGCCAGGGCCAATGCTTCCTGCGTGATGCCCGTTTTCTCCTGTCCCATCAAAATGCAGGTCGGGCGAGTGTAATCAATTTCGCGGAAATCGACAGCGTTATCAGAAAGATGGGTTGCCAGAATCTGCATGCCCTGGCCTTTCAGATGAGCGACGGCATCGCCAATGGTGCGGTGTGTTTTCACCTGTACCCAGCTGTTACTACCCGCCGCTGCCGAAGCCATGGTGCGCATGCGGCTACCAGGCCAGACGGCGTGAACTTCATGTACGCCAACGGCATCTGCGGTACGAATAATCGCAGAAACGTTATGAGGTTTGTGGACCTGCTCCATGCAGACGGTCAGATCAGGCTGCCGCCTGGCGAGCATTTCGCAGATGCGTGCATAACGTGTTGGGTTCATAAAACATTAATTTCGGTTTCGGGTGACTTTAATCACGTCTGGCATCACGCGGATTTTGCGCATGATATTCGCCAGATGCACACGGTCACGGGCGGTCAGACGAATAAAGGCGCTGTAGACGCGACCATCTTTCTCTTCCGTATTCAAACTTTGAATATTCGAAGTCGTGGTGTTAATTGCCGCCGTCAGGTTTGCCAGCGCGCCCTGATGATTGAACATCTCCACCTTGATTTCGGTGATGAACTCCTGCGCCGTCTCTTTATCCCATTCCACAGCCATAAACTTCTCTGGCTCTTTCTGGTAGCCACGGATATTACGGCAGGATTCATGGTGGATCACCAGACCTTTACCGGGGCTGACGTGGGCGATAATCGGGTCGCCAGGAATAGGGCGGCAGCATTTCGCAAAGGTGATCAGCACGCCATCGGCACCTTTAATGGGCAGATGTCCGTGGCTTTGGGTTGCCGGTGGAATGGAGGCGTCCCCATGTTGCAGATTTTTCGCGACCACCACGCTCATTGCGTTACCAAGTCCGATTTCTGCCAGCAGATCGTCAAGCGTTGCCAGCTTCATGCGATCCAGCTCGCGCTGAATATTTTCCTGCGGGATTTCATTCAGCTTACGGCTACCACCCAAAGCATGGTTGAGCAGACGACGGCCCAGGCTTACAGAATCATCACGCTTGAGGTTTTTCAGCAACTGACGAATTTTGGCGCGCGCTTTTGAGCTAACGACAAAGTTCAGCCACGCGGCATTCGGGCGAGCGCCCGGTGCGGTAATGATTTCAACGGTTTGACCGCTGGTAAGCGGCTGCGACAGCGGGTAAGGCTGGCGGTCAACGCGTGCGCCCACGCAGGCATGACCGATATCGGTATGCACTGCATAAGCGAAGTCGACGGGCGTTGCACCGGCAGGCAGCTCGACAATTCGCCCTTCCGGTGTGAAAACGTAAATCTCATCCGGGAAGAGATCGGATTTAACGCTCTCGATAAATTCAAACGAACTACCGGCGCTCTGTTGCAGCTCCAGCAGGCTTTGCATCCAGCGCTGGGCGCGGATTTGCGCGGTGGTGCTGGTTTCGCCGTGCTCTTTATAAGCCCAGTGCGCGGCAACACCCATCTCCGCCATCTGATCCATATCTTCAGTACGGATCTGGACCTCAACCGGCACACCGTGCGGGCCGATCATCGAGGTGTGCAAAGACTGATAGCCGTTCGCTTTTGGAATGGCGATGTAGTCTTTCACGCGACCCGGACGCGGCTTGTACAGGCTATGCATTTGCCCGAGCACGCGATAACAGGTGTCGGAATCATTGACGATCACGCGGAAAGCGTAGATGTCCATGATTGAGTGAAAACGCTGCTCTTTGAGCACCATTTTGCAGTAAATCGAATAAAGATGCTTTTCGCGACCACTGACGCGGCACGGTATTCCCGCTTCCTGCAAACGCCCTTCGATTTCAGAAAGAATCTTCTGGATCATCTCTTTACGGTTGCCGCGCGCGGCTTTCACCACTTCTTTGATTACGCGATAACGGTTGGGATACAGCGCCTCAAAACCCAGCTCTTCGAGTTCGGTTTTAATGTGGTGGATACCTAAACGGTGCGCCAGCGGGCTGTAAATTTCGAGAGTTTCACGGGCGATGCGGCGACGTTTGTCCGGGCGAAGTGAGCCCAGCGTGCGCATGTTGTGGGTACGGTCGGCAAGTTTGATGAGGATGACGCGGATATCCTGCACCATCGCCATAATCATCTTGCGAAAGTTTTCGGCCTGCGCCTCTTTCTTATCGCGGAACTTGAGTTTATCAAGTTTCGATACCCCCTCTACCAGCTCGGCGACGCTTTTACCAAAAAGCTGTTCCATATCCTGGTAGGTGGCGGGTGTATCTTCAATCACGTCATGCAGCAGCGCCGCCATCAGCGTTTCATAGTCGAGTTTCATCTCGGCCAGAATGCAGGCAACCGCTACCGGGTGCGTGATGTAGGGTTCACCGCTTGAACGTGTTTGCCCCTCGTGAGCATCACGTGCAACGAGATACGCCTGCCGCAGACGCTTGATTTGGTCTTCCGGCAGGTAGGTTTGAATCAGTTGATTCAGGCTTTCAAACAGATACAAGGGCGACCCGCTTTGTGATTAACGACGACCTTCAGCAATAGCGGTAACGGCTTGTAATTCAGCGGCTTCCTGCTCTTGCTGTTCCTGGCGTTCGCGAACGTCGAGGATCTGGTTGTTGATCAGACCTTCTTCGATTTCGCGCAGCGCGATTACAGTGGTTTTATCGTTTTCTTCCGGTACCAGCGGATCCTTTCCGCCTACCTGCATCTGACGAGCGCGACGCGCGGCGACCAGTACCAGGTCAAAACGGTTACCAATTTTCTCTACAGCGTCCTGAACAGTTACGCGTGCCATACTTAAAAAGCTCCACAGGTGAAGAAATGACTGGGCATGATACTGAAATCAGGTTCAGTCTGCCAACAATTTGCTGATTAAAGCGTCATGACGCTGCTTTTGGCGGCTCATGCGCAGACGTTCGGCGCGAATAATGGTCTTCAAATCGGTCAACGCGGTATCGAAGTCATCATTCACAATCAGATAATCATATTCGGCGTAATGGCTCATTTCTGCAACAGCTTGCGCCATACGCTTTGCAATGACCTCTTCGCTGTCCTGACCGCGACCGCGTAGACGGCGGTCCAGTTCAATTTTGGACGGCGGTAAAATAAAGATACTCCGCGCGTGCGGCATCTTCTGGCGAATTTGCTGCGCGCCCTGCCAGTCGATATCGAGAAAAACATCGACACCGGTCGCCAGTACTTGCTCAATGGCCTCACGCGAAGTGCCATAGTAATTACCAAAAACTTCTGCGTGTTCGAGGAACGCATCTCTGCTAATCATTTCTTTAAATTCATCATGATTAACAAAGAAATAATGTTCACCGTGGACTTCACCAGGACGCGGTTGGCGTGTGGTGTGTGAAACAGAAACCTGGGTGTCATACAACGGTTGGGTTTTTAATAAAGCCTGAATCAGGCTGGATTTACCCGCACCACTGGGGGCAGAAACAATATAAAGCGTGCCTTGAGCCATGAGTATCTTTCGTATGTGATTAGCGAAATAAAGCCTACATACGAGCTTATTATACACGGCGCGGCCATGTGACGTAGCCCTTGCTCACACTTTTTGCGCAAAGTTGTTGCGTTTTGCGTAGCTGCTTCCGCATTTGCCTGTCATTCATTGCAATAAAGACGATTTTCAGGAAGCGTCCTCGCAGACTCCGTTTTTGCCACTCGGCTTTGCTTTCATCACGTTGTATATCTGCCTGACTATCTACAGCGGAGGTGATGATGAAAGTATGGATGGCGATATTAATAAGTATCTTGTGCTGGCAATCATCTGTGTGGGCGGTCTGTCCGGCCTGGTCGCCAGCCAGAGCACAGGAAGAAATTTCCCGCCTGCAACAGCAAATAAAACAGTGGGACGATGACTACTGGAAGGAAGGGAAAAGTGAGGTGGAAGACGGTGTTTACGATCAGTTAAGCGCCCGTCTTACGCAGTGGCAACGCTGCTTTGGGAGCGAGCCCCGCGACGTGATGATGCCGCCTTTAAATGGTGCGGTTATGCATCCGGTTGCCCATACGGGTGTACGCAAAATGGTGGATAAAAACGCATTAAGTCTGTGGATGCGAGAACGTAGCGATCTTTGGGTGCAGCCAAAAGTTGATGGCGTTGCGGTAACCCTGGTTTATCGGGACGGGAAACTGAACAAAGCAATCAGTCGCGGTAATGGCCTGAAAGGCGAGGACTGGACGCAGAAAGTTAGCTTAATTTCCGCTGTGCCGCAAACCGTTAGCGGGCCTTTAGCCAACAGTACGCTTCAGGGGGAAATATTTCTCCAGCGCGAGGGGCATATCCAACAACAAATGGGGGGAATAAATGCCCGCGCAAAAGTTGCTGGCCTGATGATGCGCCAGGGGAATAGCGACACGCTAAACTCACTGGCTGTTTTTGTCTGGGCATGGCCGGATGGACCGCAGTTAATGACCGATCGTTTAAAGGAGCTGGCTACCGCAGGTTTTACTCTAACGCAGAGGTATACCCGTGCGGTTAAAAATGCTGATGAAGTTGCGCGCGTACGCAATGAGTGGTGGAAAGCGAAATTACCCTTCGTCACCGATGGCGTGGTTGTGCGAGCGGCTAAGGAACCCGAATCCCGCCATTGGCTACCAGGCCAGGCAGAATGGTTGGTGGCCTGGAAATATCAACCTGTAGCTCAGGTTGCCGAAGTGAAGGCGATTCAGTTTGCGGTGGGTAAGAGCGGTAAAATATCGGTGGTTGCGTCACTCGCACCTGTCATGCTGGATGATAAAAAAGTCCAGCGGGTGAATATTGGTTCCGTCAGGCGCTGGCAGGAGTGGGATATTGCGCCTGGTGATCAGATCCTCGTCAGCCTTGCCGGTCAGGGTATTCCTCGCATTGATGATGTGGTCTGGCGCGGTGCAGAACGTACAAAACCGACACCACCAGAAAACCGCTTTAACTCGTTGACCTGCTACTTTGCTTCTGATGTTTGTCAGGAACAGTTCATTTCACGCTTAGTCTGGCTGGGGTCAAAACAGGTTCTTGGGCTGGATGGCATTGGTGAGGCCGGCTGGCGCGCGCTGCATCAGACTCATCGCTTTGAGCATATCTTTTCCTGGCTTTTATTAACGCCAGAGCAATTACAGAACACGCCGGGGATCGCGAAAAGTAAAAGTGCGCAGTTATGGCATCAGTTTAATCTGGCTCGTAAGCAGCCTTTTACTCGCTGGGTGATGGCAATGGGAATACCGTTAACCCGGGCGGCGCTTAATGCCAGTGATGAACGGTCCTGGTCGCAACTTTTATTTAGCACGGAGCAGTTCTGGCAGCGGCTGCCGGGGACTGGATCTGGGCGCGCCAGACAGGTTATTGAATGGAAGGAAAATGCGCAAATCAAGAAGCTGGGCAGTTGGCTGGCTGCCCAGCAGATCACAGGTTTTGAACCTTAGTGACCTTCGTGGCTGTAGTAAAAGACCGGTAATCCCAGCTTAAGACGTAGCGCCAGTAAGCGGGCAAAAAAGCCGAATACCAGGGTGGAGATAATCACCACATCATGGTTAGAAACATAGTGTTGCAGCGCGATGTACAGCACGGCGGAGGCAAATGAGACACCGGCATACAACTCTTTCTGGAATACCAGTGGGATGCGTTTACAGAACATATCGCGCAAAACGCCGCCAAACACGCCGGTGGTTACCGCCGCGACAACGGCAATAATTGGGCCGTGCCCCATATCCAGTGCAACCTGTGCGCCGATGATAGAAAAGACCACCAGTCCGAGCGCATCGAGCACCAGAAACACTTTGCGCAGGTAAGGCATTACAGGAGCAACGATAGTGGTGAGTACTGCGGCGGTAGCGACGATAATCACATATTCCGGGTGTTTGACCCAGCCGAGCGGATAGTGGCCCAGCAGAATATCGCGCACTGACCCTCCGCCAATTGCGGTGGCGGTCGCAATAATAATTACGCCAAATGTATCCATGCGCCGTCGTCCGGCCGCCAGCGCCCCCGTCATGGCTTCGGCAGTAATGCCAACCAAATACAAAATGTGTAACAGCATGGTTCTCTCCCTAAAAATCTGTCTGGCAGGGTAGCGATTTGTGCGTATTGTCACGATTGAGATTTTTTAAGGTGAGAGGAAATTGATAACTTGTAGTTATGTGAAATCGCTATTTTCTGTAGTGTAGATGCATTCTTCTGACTTCTTGTCTGAGAAAATGCATAAGAAAAAATAGGTTAAAATTGAGGGGTGGAAAAGAAAGGTGCAATGTTTAGCCATTGTGTTCACTGCACCTGGACTTTGGCTTACGCATCGGGTATCTCAATTAAGAAAAAGAGTTTTTAGTTTCTGCTATTTCTTCTCTGTAATTTTTACACTGTTTTCTAACTGATTGATGCTGACCTGCGGGGTCGGCAACTCCTCAGGCATGGTTCCGCCAAGTTCCTGAATGGTTTGCCTCACCTTGCTACCCACGTCAAAGTGTGTGGTATTAGCTTGCTGTTTTGAATTTACGCCATCCCGCTTGAGTTTTTCTTCTGTTTGGGTAGCTCGAAAGAGATTAGCCGCCAGTTCTGTTGAACCCATATGATCCAGGATCTTCTGACTCTTTTTCAGCCCCTTCCGCTGATGGATGGCTTTCTGATCTAATCCACCATACAGCCCCCGGTAACCATGATTCTGAAATATGGCGAAATCGATAGCTGTCGCTACCCCAGCTTGCTGCGCTGCCTCAACTAATTGTTTGTTATGTTCTTTCAACTCATTTCTCAGAAAAAGACGCTTTTCGTCTTCACGAAGTTGCCTGAAAGCTTCATCGTCAGCCAGCTCCTGCCGTCGGGTCTGGATAGCAAAATAAGTTTGCCCTGCCGCAATAACCGGTTTCGCAGGGTCGCCGTTTTGTACTACCAGGTAACAGGCATAGCGAGAGAGATGAACATCTTCAAGTTCTCGTTGAGCCCCTGAACCTAATACAACCATTTTGGTGGTTTCAACGAAATGGTCAGATGCAGCTTGATTGCTGGCTTCGCACGCTTGAGTCGCGCGGGCCAGTACCTTTTGAAAATTGCGCCAGTCCCGATAATCCAGTAACGGTGCCAATTCTCTCGCTGACCAAAATTCTTGCCCTTCAGTGCCATAATGCCGTATTTCTTCAAAAGGTTGATGATGTTCGTTCATTGCCCACTCCATGTGATATCGATTGCAAAGAAAGTAAGTCTATAACTGTATTTATATACAGTTGTGAGTATCTCACGTTCTCACTGCGCTGCGCAAAAAAACATCGCAAAATCTGGAGCAGGTACGCAAAACAGAATTGAATGTTGCGGGGAAGAAAAATGCCGCTCTGTTTGAGTGGGCGGCATTTGTGAAGGCTGAAAGGTAAGAATTAGTGTTACGAGTTACTCAATATTCTGAATCTGCTCGCGCATCTGCTCAATCAACACTTTCAGCTCGATGGCAGAATTCGTCACTTCGGCATTGATAGATTTCGACGCAAGAGTGTTCGACTCGCGGTTGAACTCTTGCATCATAAAGTCCAGACGACGACCAACGGCTTCTTTTTTCTTCAGAATGTTGTAGGTCTCTTTGACATGCGCTTCCAGGCGGTCCAGTTCTTCGGCAACATCAATTCGTTGTGCCAGCAGAACCAACTCCTGCTCCAGGCGGTTGTTTTCCAGTTGCACTTGAGCATCTTCCAGCTTCGCGACCAGACGCTCACGCTGCCATTGCAGGATTTCCGGCATATGGGCGCGGACTTTGACCACTTCGGCGGTGACGCCTTCCAGACGCTGCTCGATCAACGCTTTCAGCGCCTGACCTTCGGTTTCACGTGCGACGATAAAGTCGTCCAGGGTACCATCCAACGCCGCGAGAATTTCAGCGGCAATCGCGTCGAGATCCTGCTCCTGGGCTGCCATTACGCCCGGCCAGCGCAGAATATCAACCGGGTTGATTTCCCCTTCGTCACTCTGCATTTTTACCCAGTTCGCGGCAGTTACCAGCTGTTTAGCCAGTTTTTCGTTGAGGATCAGCTCACCTTGCGCGCTAACATCTGGCTCATAGCGCAGGGTACATTCCACTTTACCGCGCGTCAGGCGAGAACGAATACGCTCGCGAACGACAGGTTCAAGGCTACGGAACTGCTCCGGCAGACGAAAGTAAGTTTCCAGATAACGCTGGTTTACCGAGCGCATTTCCCAGGTTGCGCTCCCCCATTCACCCTTGATTTCACGCCGGGCGTAGGCGGTCATACTGCGGATCATAGACGTTCCTGTTTATAAAAGGAGAGGTGGAAGGATTATAGCCATCGATGCCTTGTCAGGATAGGAATAACCTCCGGAAGTCCGTATAATGCGCAGCCACATTTGTTTCAAGCCGGAGATTTCAATATGCGTCCAGCAGGCCGTAGCAATAATCAGGTGCGTCCCGTTACCCTGACTCGTAACTATACAAAACATGCAGAAGGCTCGGTGCTGGTCGAATTTGGCGATACCAAAGTGTTGTGTACCGCCTCTATTGAAGAAGGCGTGCCGCGCTTCCTGAAAGGTCAGGGCCAGGGCTGGATCACCGCAGAGTACGGTATGCTGCCGCGTTCTACCCACACCCGTAACGCTCGTGAAGCGGCGAAAGGTAAGCAGGGTGGACGCACAATGGAAATCCAGCGTCTGATCGCCCGTGCGCTTCGCGCGGCAGTAGATTTGAAAGCGCTGGGTGAGTTCACCATTACGCTGGACTGCGACGTGCTTCAGGCTGATGGTGGCACTCGTACCGCTTCGATTACGGGTGCCTGCGTGGCGCTGGCAGATGCGCTACAGAAGCTGGTGGAAAACGGTAAGCTGAAAACCAATCCGATGAAAGGGATGGTAGCCGCGGTTTCTGTCGGGATTGTGAACGGCGAAGCGGTTTGCGATCTGGAATACGTTGAAGACTCTGCCGCAGAGACCGACATGAACGTAGTGATGACCGAAGACGGGCGCATCATTGAAGTGCAGGGGACGGCAGAAGGCGAACCGTTCACCCACGAAGAATTACTCACCTTGTTGGCTCTGGCCCGAGGGGGAATCGAATCCATTGTAGCGACGCAGAAGGCGGCGCTGGCAAACTGATTTTTAAGGCGACTGATGAGTCGCCTTTTTTTTGTCTGTAGAAAAGTAAGATGAGGAGCGAAGGCATGAAACCATATCAGCGCCAGTTTATTGAATTTGCGCTTAGCAAGCAGGTGTTAAAGTTTGGCGAGTTTACGCTGAAATCCGGGCGTAAAAGCCCCTATTTCTTCAACGCCGGGCTGTTTAATACCGGGCGCGACCTGGCACTGTTAGGCCGTTTTTACGCTGAAGCATTGGTGGATTCCGGCATTGAGTTCGATCTGCTGTTTGGCCCTGCTTACAAAGGGATCCCGATTGCCACCACAACCGCCGTGGCGCTGGCGGAGCATCATGACCTGGACCTGCCGTACTGCTTTAACCGCAAAGAGGCAAAAAACCACGGTGAAGGCGGCAATCTGGTTGGTAGCGCGTTACAAGGACGCGTAATGCTGGTAGATGATGTGATCACCGCCGGAACGGCGATTCGTGAGTCGATGGAAATTATTCAGGCCAATGGCGCGACGCTTGCTGGCGTGTTGATTTCGCTCGATCGTCAGGAACGGGGGCGCAGCGAGATTTCGGCGATTCAGGAAGTTGAGCGTGATTACAACTGCAAAGTGATCTCTATCATCACCCTGAAAGACCTGATTGCTTACCTGGAAGAGAAGCCGGAAATGGCGGAACATCTGGCGGCGGTTAAGGCCTATCGCGAAGAGTTTGGCGTTTAAAGAAACTCGCCGGATGAAAAGTCATCCGGCGTCATATTACTGCAACTGCGCGGCAATTAGCGGCCAGCGGGCGTCAAAATCATCCGTCGGGCGGTATTTAAATTCGCTGCGGACAAAACGTGACAGCATACCTTCACAGAAGGCCAGGATCTGGCTTGCCAGCAGGGTTTCATCGGTGGTGTAACCTTCACCCTCACGCATTCTCTTTTCACGCAATACCTGGCGCAGCTGCGCTTCAATACGCTCGAACAGCTGGTTGATGCGCCCTTGCAGGCGATCCTGTTCAAACATTAGCGCATGACCAGTGAGGATGCGGGTCAGGCCAGGATTACGCTCACCAAAACCGAGAAGCAGCAACACAATCAGACGCAGGCGCGCTGTGGTGTCTTTCTCATCTTTCAGAATCAGGTTGATGCGAGTAATCAGGCTATCTTCGATAAACTCAATCAGACTATCGAACATGCGGGTCTTACTGGGGAAGTGGCGATACAGTGCCGCTTCGGAAACGCCGACAGAGGCGGCCAGTTTTGCCGTCGTGATACGTTGGCTTCCATCGCTGGATTCCAGCATCAGCGCCAGAGACTGAAGTATTTCCTCGCGACGGTTCCTTTTCGCAGTTTGTTTTTCTGCCATGTTACAAAATACCCCTGAAAATAAGCACTTGCCAGGCGGCACCCACGCTATGACCGCAAACGAAATGTTTGCGGCTATGTTATGACGTTATTCGGATGCGTATGTGTTACTGACGACCAGAGTGACCAAAGCCGCCTTCACCGCGGTCGGTGGCGTCGAAATCTTCCACCAGATTAAATTCAGCCTGTACTACCGGAACAAAAATCATCTGGGCGATGCGTTCGCCAGGTTGAATGGTGAAGCTGTCCTGACCACGGTTCCACACGGAAATCATCAACTGGCCCTGATAGTCAGAATCGATCAATCCTACCAGGTTACCAAGCACGATACCGTGCTTATGTCCCAATCCGGAGCGCGGCAGCATCATTGCCGCCAGTGAAGGATCGGCAATATGAATCGCCAGCCCGGTCGGAACCAGCGTAGTGTCACCCGGAGCCAGTTCTACGGCGTCGTCGAGACAGGCACGCAGGTCAAGTCCGGCAGAGCCAGAGGTGGCATAAGTCGGGAGCGGAAATTCCTTCCCAACGCGCGGGTCCAGAATCTTAACGTCGATTTTTTTCATCATAACGGGTCACGATCTCGTCGAGTAATAATTGGCCAAGGAGCTCTTTGCGCTCAAGCGGTAAGACTTTATCTCCGTCCTGCCAGAAAAGGTGTAATGCGTTGTTGTCGCTGTTAAATCCTTGAGTTGGCTGGGAAACATCGTTCGCGCAGATCAGATCAAGGTTTTTACGGATACGTTTTTGCCGGGCGTATTCTTCCACATTATTTGTTTCGGCGGCAAATCCAACGACGTAGGGTCGATGGTCTTTTAGTGCGGCAACGCCTGCGACGATATCGGGGTTTTTAACCATTTTTATTGTTAATTCATCACCCTGCGTGGCCTGCTTTTTGATTTTCTCTGGGGCCACGGTAGCTGCGCGATAATCCGCCACGGCGGCGCAGCCGATAAAAATATTTTGCTGCTGTACAGAAGCATTCACGGCGACTTCCATTTCCAGCGCGGTCATCACATCAACACGTTTAACAAACGGTGGCGTCGGTAGCGAAACCGGGCCTGATACCAGCGTGACGTTCGCGCCACGACGGGCAGCGGCGGCGGCGATAGCAAAACCCATCTTGCCGGAGCTGTGATTAGAGATATAACGCACCGGATCGAGCGGTTCACGCGTCGGGCCGGCGGTAATCATAATGTTCAGATGTTTCAGGTCGTTGACGGGCGAAAAATGCGCTACCGCCATATCCACAATGGTTAACGGATCGAGCATTCGCCCAGGACCGATATCACCACAAGCCTGACTGCCACTGTCTGGCCCCCAGATGAGCAAACCACGGGAAGCAAGCACCTCTAAATTATGCTGCGTGGCAGCGGCACGGTACATCTGCTGGTTCATGGCGGGGAGCACGGCTACAGGCGCAGGTGTAGCCAGACAAATCGTCGATACCAGGTCATTCGCCATTCCGGCAGCAACACGGGCAATCAAATCTGCCGTGGCAGGGGCGAGAATCACTAAATCAGCCCATTTACCCAGCTCAATATGGCCCATAGCGGCTTCGGCTGCCGGGTCCAGCAGACTGTCGGAAACGGGATAACCAGAAACCGCCTGCAAGCTAAGTGGGGTGATAAAGGCTTTTGCCGCTTCGGTCATGGCTACGCGGACGTCGGCCCCGCGATCGCGCAAACGACGCACCAGTTCAGGGGTTTTATAGGCAGCAATACCGCCGCTAACGCCGAGAACGATTTTTTTACCGGCCAGGCTCATGATGATTTTTCCTGTAGGGTGACACCAGAAGTTGGCGATTTTATCACAATACTTTTGTTGTCGTGCCTTCACCTGAGATTCACTTTGCGAGGCGCTTTCCAGGATTGAAAACTGGCCGTCGATTTAACGAAACGGCTATGACAGGATGCGAGCACCACAAAGGAGGTGAAGGTGAAAAACAATGCACAGCTGTTGATGCCGCGCGAAAAAATGCTGAAGTTTGGTATTAGCGCCTTAACGGATGTCGAGCTGCTGGCGCTATTTCTGCGTACCGGAACGCGCGGTAAAGATGTATTAACCCTGGCAAAAGAGATGCTGGAGAATTTCGGCTCTCTTTATGGCTTGTTGGTGATGCTGCCAACTTACTGATTTAGTGTATGATGGTGTTTTTGAGGTGCTCCAGTGGCTTCTGTTTCTATCAGCTGTCCCTCCTGTTCAGCTACTGACGGGGTGGTGCGTAACGGCAAAAGCACTGCCGGACATCAGCGCTATCTCTGCTCTCACTGCCGTAAAACATGGCAACTGCAGTTCACTTACACCGCTTCTCAACCCGGTACGCACCAGAAAATCATTGATATGGCCATGAATGGCGTTGGATGCCGGGCAACTGCACGCATTATGGGCGTTGGCCTCAACACGATTTTACGTCACTTAAAAAACTCAGGCCGCAGTCGGTAACCTCGCGCATACAGCCGGGCAGTGACGTCATCGTCTGCGCGGAAATGGACGAACAGTGGGGCTATGTCGGGGCTAAATCGCGCCAGCGCTGGCTGTTTTACGCGTATGACAGTCTCCGGAAGACGGTTGTTGCGCACGTATTCGGTGAACGCACTATGGCGACGCTGGGGCGTCTTATGAGCCTGCTGTCACCCTTTGACGTGGTGATATGGATGACGGATGGCTGGCCGCTGTATGAATCCCGCCTGAAGGGAAAGCTGCACGTAATCAGCAAGCGATATACGCAGCGAATTGAGCGGCATAACCTGAATCTGAGGCAGCACCTGGCACGGCTGGGACGGAAGTCGCTGTCGTTCTCAAAATCGGTGGAGCTGCATGACAAAGTCATCGGGCATTATCTGAACATAAAACACTATCAATAAGTTGGAGTCATTACCTGGCTTGTTAACCTCTGAATATGAACAATTTAGTGGCGTTCATGGAATTGGCGTAGCGAAATTTGCCCAGTTAAAGGGGATTGCTGAACTGGCGCGGCGTTACTACAACGTGCGGATGCGTGAAGAAAGCCCTTTACTCAGCCCGGAGATGACGCGGGAATTTTTACAAAGCCAGCTCACGGGTGAGGAGCGGGAGATCTTTATGGTGATCTTTCTCGACTCACAACACCGGGTTATAACGCATAGCCGTCTTTTTTCCGGCACGCTAAACCATGTTGAAGTCCATCCTCGGGAAATTATCCGGGAAGCGATAAAAATAAACGCCTCGGCGCTGATCCTTGCACATAATCACCCTTCGGGTTGTGCTGAACCCAGTAAAGCGGATAAACTCATTACTGAACGGATAATAAAGAGTTGTCAGTTCATGGATTTACGCGTGCTCGACCATATCGTGATTGGGCGTGGAGAGTATGTTTCTTTTGCCGAACGCGGCTGGATTTAACCCGCTATGCGCGATCCTTCGGGATCTTTGTCTGTTCGGGACTTGAGCACATCGCTGAGTCAGCGTATACTACGCCACCTTTGAGAATCTCGGGTTTGGCATTTGGGCCTGGCAATCGAGAGTTCACATAGAACTGCGATGACCGGGCTGTAAAGCCTGACGAGGCGCCAATACCCCATACGAAGCTCGAGCTAATTTGATTTTTGGAGAATAGACATGTCCCGAGTCTGCCAAGTTACTGGCAAGCGTCCGGTGACCGGTAACAACCGTTCCCACGCACTGAACGCGACTAAACGCCGTTTCCTGCCGAACCTGCACTCTCACCGTTTCTGGGTTGAGAGCGAAAAGCGTTTTGTCACCCTGCGCGTATCTGCTAAAGGTATGCGTGTAATCGATAAAAAAGGCATCGATACAGTTCTGGCTGAACTGCGTGCCCGTGGCGAAAAGTACTAAGTACTTAGAGGAAATAAATCATGGCTAAAGGTATTCGTGAGAAAATCAAGCTGGTTTCTTCTGCTGGTACTGGTCACTTCTATACCACTACGAAGAACAAACGTACTAAGCCGGAAAAACTGGAACTGAAAAAATTCGATCCAGTTGTTCGCCAGCACGTGATCTACAAAGAAGCGAAAATCAAATAATTCTCGCTTTGATGTAACAAAAAACCTCGCTCCGGCGGGGTTTTTTGTTATCTGCTTGCCCCCATATTGATTGCATCTGTTCATTCCTGGAGATGCTATGCCTGAATTACCCGAAGTTGAAACCAGCCGTCGCGGCATAGAACCGCATCTCGTTGGTGCAACCATTCTTCATGCGGTGGTGCGCAACGGACGCTTGCGCTGGCCGGTTTCAGAAGAGATCTACCGTTTAAGCGACCAACCAGTGCTTAGCGTGCAGCGGCGGGCTAAATATCTGCTGCTGGAGCTGCCTGAGGGCTGGATTATCATTCATTTGGGGATGTCTGGCAGCCTGCGCATCCTTCCAGAAGAACTTCCCCCTGAAAAGCATGACCATGTGGATTTGGTGATGAGCAACGGCAAAGTGCTGCGCTACACCGATCCGCGCCGCTTTGGTGCCTGGCTGTGGACCAAAGAGCTGGAAGGGCACAACGTGCTGGCTCATCTTGGACCGGAGCCGCTTAGCGACGATTTCAATGGTGAGTATCTGCATCAGAAGTGCGCGAAGAAAAAAACGGCGATTAAACCGTGGCTGATGGATAACAAGCTGGTGGTAGGGGTAGGGAATATCTATGCCAGCGAATCACTGTTTGCGGCGGGGATCCATCCGGATCGGCTGGCGTCATCACTGTCGCTGGCAGAGTGTGAATTGTTAGCTCGGGTGATTAAAGCGGTGTTGCTGCGTTCGATTGAGCAGGGTGGTACAACGCTGAAAGATTTTCTGCAAAGTGATGGTAAACCGGGCTATTTCGCGCAGGAATTGCAGGTTTACGGGCGAAAAGGTGAGCCGTGTCGGGTGTGCGGTACGCCGATTGTGGCGACTAAACATGCGCAGCGGGCAACGTTTTATTGTCGGCAGTGCCAGAAGTAATTCATACGCGCCGGATGGCATACCATCCGGCATAAACGCTACGCTAACTTCGCCACCAGCGCCTGATGGACATTCTCCGGCAGGAAATGGGTGACATCGCCCTGATGGCGCGCCACCTCTTTCACCAACGATGAAGAGATAAACGACCACTCTTTCGACGGCATCAGAAACACACTTTCCAGTTCCGGCATTAAGTGGCGATTCATATGCGCCAGCTGCATTTCATATTCAAAATCCGCCACCGCACGCAGGCCACGAATCAGCACCGTAGCGTGTTGATTACGGGCGAAGTTCGCCATCAAATCACTAAACCCAACCACTTCCACGTTCCCCAGATGCGCGGTTGCCTGCTGTGTCAGCGCCACACGCTCTTCCAGGGTAAACATCGGTTTTTTACTGGGGCTGGCGGCAATCGCCAGAATAACGTGATCGAACATTTGCGTGGCGCGCGTCACGATATCGATATGACCATTGGTAATGGGATCGAAAGTACCCGGATAAATCGCCCGTTTTTGCATAACAACCTCAATGCGTTTTCGGTGGCAGGTAAGGTTCCAGCAGTTGAAGCAGACGCTGTAGCGCGCCCTGGTTTTGATACAGTACTTCAACGGCATGACGGCCATAGAAACTACGGTAATCGGCGTCGGTGAGTAAAGAGGAAACCTCTTTTGCAAGCGTAGTGGCATCGGTAACGGTAATCAGCCCGCTTGCCTGCTCCAGCCGCGCGCAAATGTCTTTGAAATTAAAAGTATGCGGCCCCATCAATACCGGAATAGCGTGTGCGGCAGCTTCCAGAGGATTATGCCCTCCACGTTCAACCAGTGAACCGCCAACAAAGGCGAGATCGGCAATGCCGTACAGTAACATCAACTCGCCCATCGTATCGCCAACCACAACCTGCGTGCTGGTGGAGGGGACTTCCCCTGAAGAGCGTGTGATATAGCTTAGTCCAGCCTGGCGGACAAGGTTAATCGCATCCGGGAAGCGTTCTGGATGACGGGGTACCAGGATGAGCAATAAATTCGGGAATTGCTGTAATAATGCCTGATGTGCGGCGATCACCACACTCTCTTCACCTTCGTGAGTGCTGGTGGCAATCCATACCGGGCGGTGTGGTGCCCACTGGCGGCGCAGCGTCACGGCTTTAGCAGCCAACTGCGGCGTTACAGAAATATCGAATTTCAGGCTACCGGTAACGGTTACCTGGTTATTTTTTGCGCCCAGCGCCACAAAACGTGCACCATCTTCTTCATTTTGCGCAGCAATCAGCGTAATACGACGCAGTAAGCGGCGGACGAATTTACCCAGTTTGGCATAACCTGCGGCCGAGCGGGCAGAGAGTCGCGCGTTAGCGATCACCAGCGGAATTTTACGTTTATGTAGCGCCGCAATCAGGTTAGGCCATAGTTCGGTTTCCATAATCAACACCAGTTTGGGGTCGACTTTATTCAGGAAACGGTTGAGCGCATCGGGCAGGTCATACGGCAGATAAACGTGCTGAACATCCTTCCCGAAAGCCGATTGTACGCGCTCCGAACCGGTTGGCGTCATGGTTGTAACGGTAATCGGTAAATCAGGATAACGATGGCGCAGCGCGCGCACCAACGGGATCGCCGCCAGAGTTTCACCGACGGAGACGGAGTGCAGCATAATGCCGCCTGGTTTTAGCGGATGGCGGTAAAAACCGTAACGTTCACCCCAGCGTTTTCGATAGGCCGGAGCCTTACGTCCGCGCACCCAGAGCCGTATCCAGATCAGCGGCTGAATAAGGTAGAGAAGGGCGGTGTAAAGCAATTCGAGCATAGTAAATAGCTGACTTATGGATGTGCTGGGGATTCTATGTATTTAGCTGTGGCTTTACCATTACTTTTCCCGTTTTTGACTTAAATAGCAATTTACCCGCCAATTCTTGCTGAACATCTATACTTTTTTTGTATTTTTATGCGATTCATTGATTTCTGCTGTACGTGCAGGAAGGAATCGCAGAGCAACAGTGAAAGAATATGGTTGCTAATGATTTTATTTGATTGATTTCTTTATTGAAAATCAACAATGTGCTTAAAAAGCATTCGGGTCGGATTGCCGCGAAAGAAGTGATACACTAGCGCGTCAATATCAGTGCGGTATCAGTATTCAGGTAGCTGTTGAGCCTGGGGCGGTAGCGTGCTTTTTCTGCTTCACCTTAATCGGATAATCTCAACAAAAAGAGTTACTTGTGGATAAGCCATTTCGAAGAATTTTGCTCATTAAGATGCGTTTTCATGGGGATATGTTATTAACTACTCCCGTCATTAGTTCGCTGAAAAAAAATTACCCTGACGCAAAAATCGATGTGCTGCTTTATCAGGACACCACCCCGATCCTGTCTGAAAATCCAGAGATTAACGCGCTCTACGGCATAAAAAATAAAAAAGCAAAAGCCTCAGAAAAAATTGCCAACTTTTTTCATCTCATCAAGGTATTACGTGCCAATAAGTATGACCTTATCGTCAATCTTACCGATCAATGGATGGTTGCTATACTGGTTCGCTTATTAAATGCCCGTGTGAAAATTTCCCAGGATTATCATCATCGGCAGTCTGCTTTTTGGCGTAAAAGTTTCACCCATTTAGTGCCGTTGCAGGGTGGAAATGTGGTGGAAAGTAACTTATCCGTGCTGACACCATTGGGACTTGATTCGTTGGTGAAGCAGACAACCATGAGTTACCCGCCTGCAAGCTGGAAACGTATGCGTCGCGAACTTGATCACGCTGGTGTTGGACAAAATTATGTGGTTATCCAACCTACGGCGCGGCAAATCTTCAAATGCTGGGACAACGCCAAGTTTTCCGCTGTGATTGATGCCTTACATGCTCGTGGTTATGAAGTCGTTCTGACGTCCGGCCCAGATAAAGACGATCTGGCCTGCGTCAATGAAATTGCGCAGGGATGCCAGACGCCACCAGTAACGGCGCTGGCTGGAAAGGTGACCTTCCCGGAACTTGGTGCGTTAATCGATCATGCGCAGCTGTTTATTGGCGTTGATTCCGCACCGGCGCATATTGCCGCTGCAGTTAATACGCCGCTGATATCGCTGTTTGGTGCGACAGACCATATTTTCTGGCGTCCTTGGTCAAATAACATGATTCAATTCTGGGCGGGAGATTACCGGGAAATGCCAACGCGCGATCAGCGTGACCGAAATGAGATGTATCTTTCGGTTATTCCGGCGGCAGATGTCATTGCTGCTGTCGATAAATTACTGCCCTCCTCCACGACAGGTACGTCGTTATGATCGTTGCTTTTTGTTTATATAAATATTTTCCCTTTGGCGGTTTGCAGCGCGATTTTATGCGTATTGCTCAGACAGTCGCCGCCCGAGGTCATCATGTTCGGGTTTATACCCAGTCGTGGGAAGGCGAATGCCCTGATGTATTTGAACTGATCAAAGTGCCGGTTAAATCGCATACCAATCACGGGCGCAATGCGGAGTATTTTGCCTGGGTGCAAAAACATTTACGCGAACATCCCGTCGATAAAGTCGTTGGATTCAACAAAATGCCGGGGCTGGACGTTTATTATGCCGCTGATGTTTGTTATGCCGAGAAAGTCGCGCAGGAAAAAGGCTTTTTCTATCACCTGACGTCACGTTATCGCCATTATGCCGCCTTTGAGCGGGCAACCTTCGAACAGGGCAAGCCGACACAGCTGCTGATGCTGACAGATAAGCAAATCGCCGATTTCCAGAAACATTATCAGACTGAAGCGGAGCGTTTTCATATTCTGCCACCGGGGATTTATCCTGATCGTAAATATAGCCAGCAGCCAGCTAATAGCCGTGAAATCTTCCGTAAGAAGAATGGAATAACCGAACAACAATATTTATTGTTGCAGGTCGGTTCAGACTTCACGCGTAAAGGTGTCGATCGTTCCATTGAAGCACTTGCTTCGTTACCGGATTCGCTGCGCCACAACACATTGCTATATGTTGTTGGACAGGATAAGCCGCGAAAATTTGAGGCGCTGGCAGAAAAACGCGGCGTGCGCAGTAATGTTCACTTCTTCTCGGGGCGCAACGATGTCTCGGAATTAATGGCGGCGGCGGATTTATTACTGCATCCTGCCTACCAGGAAGCAGCGGGAATTGTGCTACTGGAAGCGATTACTGCAGGATTACCGGTACTAACAACAGCCGTTTGTGGCTATGCGCATTATATTGTCGACGCCAATTGCGGCGAGGCTATTGCTGAGCCATTCCGCCAGGAAACATTGAATGAGATTTTACGCAAAGCGTTAACGCAATCTTCATTGCGCCAGGCCTGGGCGGAAAATGCGCGACATTATGCTGATACACAAGATTTATACAGTCTGCCAGAGAAAGCGGCGGATATCATAACGGGTGGTCTGGATGGTTGAACTTAAAGAGCCGTTTGCCACGTTATGGCGCGGTAAAGATCCTTTTGAGGAAGTTAAAACCTTGCAGGGTGAGGTTTTTCGTGAACTGGAAACTCGCCGCACTCTGCGATTTGAAATGGCGGGCAAAAGCTATTTTCTCAAATGGCATCGCGGCACGACCCTGAAAGAGATAATCAAAAATTTACTCTCATTGCGGATGCCAGTATTAGGCGCAGACCGCGAATGGAATGCGATTCATCGACTGCGGGATGTCGGCGTTGATACTATGTATGGGGTGGCATTTGGCGAAAAAGGTATTAATCCGCTGAGCAGAACCTCGTTTATTATTACCGAAGATCTGACCCCAACCATCAGTCTGGAAGATTACTGTGCTGACTGGGCGACCAACCCACCAGATGTTCGCGTAAAGCGTATGCTTATTAAGCGTGTCGCGACGATGGTGCGCGATATGCATGCTGTGGGCATTAACCACCGTGACTGTTATATCTGTCATTTCCTGCTGCACTTGCCTTTTTCCGGTAAGGAAGAGGAGTTAAAAATTTCGGTAATTGACCTGCACCGGGCGCAGCTTCGCACGCGCGTTCCACGTCGTTGGCGCGATAAAGATCTTATTGGGCTTTATTTTTCTTCGATGAATATCGGCCTGACTCAGCGGGATATCTGGCGGTTTATGAAAGTGTATTTTGTCGCCCCGCTTAAAGACATTCTCAAGCAGGAACAAGGACTGCTGTCGCAAGCAGAAGCAAAAGCCACAAAAATCAGGGAAAGAACGATTCGAAAATCGTTGTAATTTCCGGAGAGAAATATGAGTGCCCACTATTTTAATCCACAAGAGATGATCAATAAGACAATCATCTTCGATGAAAGGCCAGCGGCGTCAGTGGCATCATCATTCCATGTTGCTTATGGCATTGATAAAAACTTTCTTTTTGGTTGTGGTGTTTCAATCACGTCAGTTTTGTTACATAACAACGACGTGAGTTTTGTTTTCCACGTTTTTATTGATGATATCCCTGAAGCCGATATCCAGCGTTTAGCCCAATTGGCGAAAAGCTATCGTACCTGTATCCAGATCCATCTGGTAAATTGTGAACGGCTTAAGGCATTACCGACGACCAAAAATTGGTCTATTGCCATGTATTTCCGTTTTGTAATTGCAGATTACTTTATTGATCAACAAGATAAGATCCTTTACCTGGATGCTGATATCGCCTGTCAGGGAAACTTAAAGCCGCTGATAACAATGGATCTTGCCAATAACGTTGCTGCTGTTGTTACTGAACGCGATGCTAACTGGTGGTCGTTACGGGGTCAAAGTCTGCAGTGTAATGAACTTGAAAAGGGTTACTTTAATTCAGGTGTCCTGTTAATTAATACACTAGCGTGGGCGCAGGAGTCCGTTTCTGCTAAAGCGATGTCGATGCTTGCTGATAAAGCCGTCGTTTCCCGTTTAACCTATATGGATCAAGATATACTTAATCTTATCCTGTCAGGGAAAGTTAAATTCATTGATGCTAAATACAATACTCAATTTAGTTTAAATTATGAATTAAAAAAATCATTTGTTTGTCCAATTAATGATGAAACCGTATTAATTCATTATGTCGGCCCGACAAAACCCTGGCATTACTGGGCCGGTTATCCAAGTGCGCAACCTTTTATCAACGCCAAAGAAGCATCGCCCTGGAAAAATGAACCGTTTATGCGGCCAATTAATTCAAACTATGCTCGTTATTGCGCCAAGCATAATTTTAAACAAAATGAACCAATTAACGGGATAATGAATTATATTTATTATTTTTATTTAAAGATAATAAAATGATATTGAGAAAAGTTAAATGAATGAATTTATAAAAGAACGGTTTTCGTATTTAGCAGATAATAAAAAAGAAAACGCCCCAGAACTAAATGTTTCCTACGGTATCGATAAGAATTTTTTGTATGGTGCTGGCGTTTCAATTTCTTCCGTTTTGATTAATAATTCAGATATTAATTTTGTCTTTCATGTTTTCACTGATTATGTGGATGATGATTATTTAAAGTCATTTAATGAAACAGCAAAACAATTTAATACCTCAATTATTGTATATTTAATTGACCCAAAATACTTTGCTGATCTGCCGACGTCACAGTTTTGGTCGTACGCGACATACTTCAGGGTATTGTCCTTTGAATATCTGAGTGAAAGTATTTCCACACTGCTGTATCTGGATGCCGATGTCGTTTGTAAAGGAAGTCTGAAGCCTCTCACAGAAATTATATTTAAAGATGAGTTTGCTGCGGTCATTCCTGACAATGTTAGTACTCAGGCGGCATGTGCAAAACGCCTCAACATTCCCGAGATGAATGGACGTTATTTCAATGCAGGCGTTATCTATGTCAATCTTAAAAAATGGCATGAAGCAAATTTGACACCGTATTTACTCACGCTTTTACGAGGGGAAACTAAATATGGCTCTCTTAAATATTTAGATCAGGATGCGTTGAATATCGCATTTAATATGAATAATATCTACCTCGCGAAGGATTTTGATACTATTTATACCCTGAAAAACGAACTTCATGATCGTAGTCATCGAAAGTATCAGCAAACCATTACCGATAAAACAGTATTGATTCACTATACAGGGATAACTAAACCATGGCATAGCTGGGCTGGTTATCCGTCTGCATCATACTTTAATATCGCGCGTGAACAATCTCCCTGGAAGAAATATCCTCTTAAAGAGGCGCGGACTGTTGCAGAAATGCAGAAACAATATAAGCATCTGTTTGCCCATGGTGAGTATATTAAAGGCATAACTTCATTAATTAAGTACAAGCTTAAGAAATAAATTACTCTTATGATTACAAGTATACGCTATCGCGGCTTCTCATTTTATTACAAAGATAATGATAATAAATATAAAGAAATCTTTGATGAAATACTGGCCTATAATTTTAAAACAGTAAAAGTATTACGTAATATTAATGATACCAAAGTATCATTGATTGATACGAAATATGGTCGCTATGTTTTTAAAGTCTTTGCCCCGAAAACGAAAAGGAATGAACGTTTTTTAAAATCTTTTGTAAAAGGTGACTACTATCAGAATTTGATCGTTGAAACCGATCGTGTCAGAAGTGCAGGTCTTACTTTTCCTAATGATTTTTATTTTCTGGCTGAGCGTAAAATTTTCAACTATGCCAGTGTTTTTATCATGCTTATCGAGTATGTCGAGGGCGTAGAGCTCAATGATATGCCGATCATTCCAGAAGATGTTAAAGCAGAAATTAAGGCTTCAATGGAAAAATTGCATGCCTTAAATATGCTATCGGGCGACCCACACCGGGGTAACTTTATCGTTAGTAAAGATGGTGTCAGGATAATTGACCTATCCGGTAAAAGCTGTACGGCAGAGCGTAAAGCTCGTGATCGTCTGGCCATGGAACGTCACCTGGGTATTGCCAACGAAATAAAAGATTATGGCTACTATTCAGTAATCTACAGAACCAAACTACGCAAATTTATTAAAAAATTAAAAGGCAAAGCGTAAACCACACAGTCAAAACGGAACCAACATGGATTTATTAGCTGAGAGTATTACTGAAGTCGCTGTCTCTGGGGAAATTGCTAACACCGATCGTGTGTTAAATATCGCTTACGGTATTGACCGTAACTTTTTATTTGGTGCGGCAGTATCTATGCAATCAGTTGTTATGCATAATCCGGACCTTGCGGTTAAGTTTCATCTCTTTACCGACTACATTGATGAAGATTATCTACAACGTGTTAATGCTTTTACCAGCAAAAATGCTAACGTTGAAGTAAGAATTTATAAAGTCTCCAGTGCCTTTATTGATATCTTCCCCAGCCTGAAACAGTGGTCTTATGCAACATTCTTCCGTTTAGTTGCGTTCCAGTATCTGAGTGAAACTATTGAAAATCTGTTATATATCGATGCTGATGTCATCTGTAAAGGCTCATTAGCTGGATTGCTTGATATTAATTTTGATGGGGATAAGTTTGCAGCTGTTATTAAAGATGTGCCTTTTATGCAGGAAAAACCAGCGAAGCGTCTGGCTATAGAGGGACTTCCAGGGAATTATTTCAACGCCGGTGTAGTATATCTGCAGCTTGAAGCATGGGCGAAAAATGATTTTATGAATAAAGCCATTGCTATGCTGGCAAGTGACCCGCAGCACACGAAGTATAAATGCCTTGATCAGGATATTTTAAATATTCTGTTCTTTGGTCATTGTATTTTTATTAGCGGCGATTATGATTGCTTTTATGGCATCGATTATGAGTTAAAAAATAAAAGCGATGAAGATTATAAAAAGACCATTACCGATGATACTAAGCTGATTCATTATGTTGGCGTAACGAAGCCCTGGAACGACTGGACGAATTATCCCTGCCAGAAGTATTTTAATGAGGCTTATCAGGCTTCTTGCTGGAATGATGTGGCGTTTATTCCAGCCACGAATGAAAAGCAGTATCAAGTGAAATATCAACATGCAAAGAAAAATGGTGATACGTTTAACGCTTTTATTTACTTTATTAAATTTAAATTAAATAAGTATAAAAGAAAACTATTTGGATAATAATAAAGATCATGGATGTCTGAGTTACAATAATAATTAAGGATGAGTACTATCATATTTTATTAGTTCAGGCAAGAGAACACGATGAGCAATGATTACCCTTTAGTATCCATAATAATACCGACGTATAATTCATCTGATTACATTACTGAAACTCTAACGAAATTAGAAAAACAAACTTACCCAAATTTTGAAATTGTTATTGTTAATGATGGTTCTAAAGATAACACATCAAACGTTTTGAGAGAGTATGGGTTAACCCACTCTCGATTAATTATTATCAATAAAGAAAATGGCGGTGTTTCGTCTGCCAGGAATACAGGTATCCGCAAGGCGCAAGGACAGTTTATATGTTTTATGGATGATGATGATGAGATAGATCCTAACTATCTGCTGAAGATGTATACCAGACAACATGAGACGGGAGGGGATGCGATTTATTGTGGGCTTTATGGCCATTATATAAAAGATGGTGTTACTTACTCACCTATAAATACAGAGTTTAATGAAGGATCTTTACTTTTCGACTTTTTTTATAAAAAGGTTAGATTCCATATAGGGTGCTTGTTTATAAGAAAACAACTTCTGGAAGAGAATAATCTTTTTTTTGATGAAGATTTACGACTAGGAGAAGATCTGGATTTTATCTATCGACTGCTAATTACATGCGATATGTATGCGGTTCCATATTATATGTATAAGCATAACTATAGAGAAAATTCCTTAATGAACTCATGTAGAACCATCACTCATTATCGACATGAGTCATTTGCGCACGAAAGAATCTACTCTTCTGTGATGCAGTTATACAAAGGTAACAGGAAAGAAGAAATTCATACATTATTGAGTCAAAATAGAGCTTATCATAAAACTCGTTATTTATGGAATGTTCTACTTAATGGTGATTTTGAACTATTAAATCAATTAGTTGAAAGCAATGAAAAAGAATTGAATGATTGTAATCTTTCTGGCAAGAGAGATAAAAGACGAGCAAAAATATTAGCATCAAAAAATTATATTCTCTGGAGGATGGTAAGACTGGTAAATAGGAAAAAGAATAAACGTTAGATCTTGCATTAAATAATCCGTCCTCGTAGCATAGGTTGAAACTATATGTCATTTTGTTGGAATGAAATTAATTCTGGTATAAAGTCTTTAATTCTCATATTATGTATTTTTTCTTTGATGACTTTGTCTTTATGGGATGATGTTGCAACAAAGTTTCTTCATGCAGCTGGAATTATATCTGCATTGTATTTTCTAATAACACCAAAAAAAACAATAACTAACAATCCTACTTTGTTAATTTTCATCTCATTATGTCTTTTGGGAATCATAAATATCATCTGGTATTCACATTATAAAGTTTCAGGCTCTGTTTATACCAATGCATATCGTGGCCCAATGGAAACTGGGAAAATTGCCTTGTGTAGTGCTTTTATTTTCTTGGTTCTTTTTGCTAAAAATGAGTTGAGAACAAAAATAAAATTTGGGAAACTAATTCTGTTCGCATCCCTGGCAACGCAGTTACTTTTTTTTGCGCATGCCATGTGGCAACATTTCTATTTAAACGTTGACCGTGTTGCATTATCAGCTTCCCACGCTACAACAGCAGGCTACATCATCCTTTTCCCTTCTTTACTGGCATCAATTCTCATTTTAAAATCCGACTTTAGACATAAAACAACATTATATACAATTAACTTCATGCTTAGCTTATGTGCTGTCATAGTAACTGAAACGCGTGCAGCCATATTAGTGTTTCCATTCTTTGCGTTACTATTAATCGTAATGGATAGTTATATTAATAAGCGAATTAATTATAAGTTATATTGTTTTATTGCGATTGCATTATTAGCAGGTGTATTTTCTTTTAAAGATACATTGCTTATGAGAATGAATGACTTAAATAACGATTTAGTTAATTATTCGCATGATAACACCAGAACTTCAGTCGGTGCCCGTCTGGCAATGTATGAAGTTGGCTTAAAAACATATTCTCCAATAGGACAATCACTGGAAAAACGAGCGGAAAAAATACATGAACTAGAAGAAAAAGAGCCTAGATTGAGTGGCGCTTTACCCTATATAGATTCTCATTTGCATAACGATCTCATAGATACGTTATCAACGCGTGGTATTCCTGGAGTTGTATTAACAATTTTAGCCTTTTCAGCAATACTCATATATGCCTTAAGAACTGCTAAAGAACCTTATATTTTAATCTTGCTTTTTTCACTACTGGTAGTAGGCCTAAGTGATGTAATACTCTTTTCTAAACCGGTTCCGACTGCTGTGTTTGTCACCATAATATTGCTTTGTGCTTATTTTAAAGCACAATCAGACCAATGTTTATTAGATAAATAATGAATATGTGAAATAAAATCAGCAAGGAGGCTGATTTTATTTCAAAATTATCTATTAAGGGGTTGTAATTTAAATCATAGCAGCGTTTTCTTCAATGAATCGCTTAACAGCATTTGCTGTCAATTGAGACAACTCATTCCCCGGAGCCCTACAAACCATCTGATTCTTCCCATATCCACCAATTAATCCCGGATCGGTTGGTCCATAAACCGTGATATTGGGTCTATCCAGTGCCGCCGTTAAATGGCTTAACCCCGTATCCACCGACACTACAAATTTAGCCCCGGCCAGCACGCGGGCAACGCCTTCCAGACTCATCTTCGGCAATACTTCAACATAAGCAAATCCTTCCGCCAGTCGTTTCGCCCGCTCTTCCTCATGCGGCGCGCCCCACGGAAGTTTAATCCGTATTCCTGAATCAGCCAGTAAACCAATCAATTCTCGCCAGTGTTCTTCCGGCCAGTGTTTATCATCACGGGTCGTCGCATGAAGAAATACGGCATATTCGCCAGCATCTGTAGGCAGGTTCGTCAGGAAATGCTGTGCAATAGCATAATCGCCCTGGGTTTGCGGTTTGCTATAGCCCAGACTTTTGGCAAACAGTTCGCGGGTGCGTTCTACGGCGTGCTGCTGTTTTGCAATATGATGCTTACGATTGTAAAACAGACTGGCTAAAGGTTCGCGAGCGGTTTGCCAGTCCATGCCATGCTTTACGCCATGCGCCAGACGCGTCACCAGCGCCGCGCTTTTTACCAGCCCCTGAGCGTCGATAACTGCGTCATAGTTCTCTGCTTGTAGCGCTTCACGAAACGCTTTGCGTTCCGCTTTTATGGGGGCCGAGAACCAGGCTTTACGCCAGCGACGTATTGCCACAGGAATAACTCGCTCAACGGCGGCGTGCCAGGAAGGAATCTGTGCGAACCCTTCTTCCACCACCCAGTCAAACTTAATCCCTGGGATTGCCTGCTGGGCATCAGTGAGTGCGGGCAACGTATGGAGAACATCGCCCATCGACGATGTTTTAACGATCAAAACCCGCATCCGTCAGGCTTCCTCTTGTAACAATAGCGCGTTGAGTTCTTCCAGTACGCGCTGGGGAGTAATGTCGATTAAGCTCTGGTGATAACCCTCCGCAGCGTCACCTTTACGCACTTTGTGATAGCCGGTAATCAGGCGGATCACGCGCGCTTTATGGGATAGCGGCGGTGTGAAGTCCGGGCTACTCGGACCATACAGGGCAACCAGCGGACGATTGAGCGCCGCCGCAACGTGCATCAGGCCAGAATCGTTAGTGACAATGGCTTTACAGGCTGCAATCAGGATAACCGCTTGATCAAGCTGTGTTTCCCCCGCCAGGTTCCGACACCATGCCTGCTGCTCGGTATTCAAAGCGGCAAGAATCTCATTGCCCGCTTCATGATCTTTCGCCGAGCCAAACAGAACCACCTGATAACCTTCATCAATCAGCTGCTTTGCCAGTTCCGCATAGTGGTAGTGTGGCCAGCGTTTTGCCGGACCAAACTCCGCACCCGGGCAAAAACCAATCATCGGACGTTCTGATGAAAGCGAAAATTGATTACAGGTATATGATTTTTCACCTTCGCTCACCTGCAATTGCGGCCATAACAACGGTTTTGGTAGATCTTGTGCGGTACGCATCACGCCTTTGTCATAGGCCAGCGCGACATAGCGTTCCACCATTAGCGGCCAGGCTTCTTTATCGAGCACGCGTAAATCGTTGAGTAAACCGTAGCGCATCTCG
Source organism: Shigella sonnei (assembly GCF_002950395.1). Lineage (NCBI taxonomy): Bacteria > Pseudomonadati > Pseudomonadota > Gammaproteobacteria > Enterobacterales > Enterobacteriaceae > Shigella > Shigella sonnei. The sequence continues at coordinate 3,923,895 of NZ_CP026802.1, read as the reverse complement.
CCGCGCCAGCCGGTGCGATGAGGAATACCCGCGAAGAAAGGCACTAATGCAGATTTGAAGGAGTTGGGTAAGACGTAGGCGCGGTCGTAGCGCTTTTCACGCAGGCTATGACCCAGTTTGCGGCGTTCGCCGATTTCCAGCGCTCCGTGACCGAGAGGCATAGGAATAGCTTCGTTAACTTCCGGCATCCGCGATAATAATGGACGGCACCATGCCGGTGCCATCACATCGATTATCGCCTGGGGATAGCGCGCCTGGAGCGTGCGATAGAGACTTTGCGACATCATCATGTCGCCAACCCAAGACGGGCCGATCACCAGTATTTTCATGCAGAGCTCTTATGCGTCGCGATTCAGCCAGGCCATGTATTCCGTTACACCTTCAGCAACGGTTTTGAACGGTTTGTCGTAACCCGCCGCGCGCAGATTTGTCAGATCTGCCTGAGTGAACGCCTGGTAGCGGCCTTTCAGCTTATCCGGGAACGGAATGTATTCGATCTGGCCTTTCTTGTGATAAGCCAGCGTAGCATCAGCTACAGCCTGGAAGGATTCCGCACGACCAGTACCGAGGTTGAAGATGCCGGAAACGCCATTTTCCAGGAACCACAGATTCACATCAGCCACGTCGCCCACATAGACGAAGTCGCGTTTGAAGTTCTCGCTACCTTCAAACAGCTTCGGTGATTCACCGTTGTTAAGCTGGGTGTTGAGATGGAAAGCGACGCTCGCCATGCTGCCTTTATGGCCTTCACGCGGTCCATAAACGTTGAAATAGCGGAAGCCAACAATCTGCGAGTTAGCTTCAGGCAGGATTTGGCGAACATATTCATCAAACAGGAATTTTGAGTAACCGTAGACGTTCAACGGTTTTTCGTACTCGCGGGATTCAATAAAGTCGGAGGTGCGTCCGCCGTAGGTGGCTGCGGAAGAGGCATACAGGAACGGGATTTCGCGCTCCAGACAGTAGTGCAGCAGCTCTTTGGAGTATTGATAGTTGTTATCCATCATATACTTGCCATCCCACTCGGTGGTGGAAGAGCACGCGCCTTCGTGGAAAATCGCTTCGACATCGCCGAACTCTTCGCCAGCCATAATCTGGATCAGGAAGTCTTCCTTATCCATATAGTCCGCGATATCCAGATCCACCAGGTTCACAAACTTGGTGCCGTCTTTCAGGTTGTCCACCACCAGAATATCGGTGATGCCTTTATCATTCAGGGCCTTAACGATGTTGCTGCCGATAAAGCCCGCGCCGCCGGTAACGATGATCATAACTGTAACCTTCGAATTATGGAGTCAGAGACAATCTCAGACACGAATACTTCTATCATATCACTACACGGCGTTGGCTTCAGCCATTCGCCAAAAGTGAGATTGATGGACGTTATTTATCCTGAATTTTGCAGAAGTGTTAACGCGTCATCTCGTCGCGACCTATAAGTTTGGGTAATATGTGCTGGAATTTGCCCTGTCTGGAGAATCGCAATGCGTGGAGAATTTTATCAGCAGTTAACCAACGATCTGGAAACCGCACGGGCGGAAGGGTTGTTTAAAGAAGAGCGCATTATTACGTCTGCGCAGCAAGCAGATATCACTGTGGCTGATGGAAGCCACGTCATTAACTTTTGTGCCAATAACTATCTCGGGCTGGCGAATTATCCGGATCTGATTGCGGCGGCAAAGGCGGGAATGGATTCTCACGGTTTCGGCATGGCTTCGGTGCGTTTTATTTGCGGCACTCAGGACAGCCATAAAGAGCTTGAACAAAAACTGGCGGCATTCCTGGGGATGGAAGATGCGATTCTCTACTCTTCCTGCTTTGATGCTAACGGTGGCCTGTTTGAAACGCTGCTGGGCGCGGAAGACGCCATTATCTCCGACGCACTGAACCACGCGTCTATTATTGATGGTGTGCGTCTGTGTAAAGCTAAACGCTATCGCTATGCCAACAACGATATGCAGGAGCTGGAAGCACGTCTGAAAGAAGCGCGTGAAGCCGGTGCGCGTCATGTGCTGATTGCCACCGATGGTGTGTTCTCGATGGACGGCGTGATTGCCAACCTGAAGGGCGTTTGCGATCTCGCAGATAAATATGATGCCCTGGTGATGGTAGACGACTCCCACGCGGTCGGTTTTGTCGGTGAAAATGGTCGTGGTTCCCATGAATACTGCGATGTGATGGGCCGGGTCGATATTATCACCGGCACGCTCGGTAAAGCGCTGGGCGGGGCTTCTGGTGGTTATACCGCGGCGCGCAAAGAAGTGGTTGAGTGGCTGCGCCAGCGTTCTCGTCCGTACCTGTTTTCCAACTCGCTGGCACCGGCCATTGTTGCCGCATCCATCAAAGTACTGGAGATGGTCGAAGCGGGTAGCGAGCTGCGTGACCGTCTGTGGGCGAACGCGCGTCAGTTCCGTGAGCAAATGTCGGCGGCGGGCTTTACCCTGGCGGGAGCCGATCACGCCATTATTCCGGTCATGCTTGGTGATGCGGTAGTGGCGCAGAAATTTGCCCGTGAGCTGCAAAAAGAGGGCATTTACGTCACCGGTTTCTTCTATCCGGTCGTTCCGAAAGGTCAGGCGCGTATTCGTACCCAGATGTCTGCGGCGCATACCCCTGAGCAAATTACGCGTGCAGTAGAAGCATTCACGCGTATTGGTAAACAACTGGGCGTTATTGCCTGAGGATGTGAGATGAAAGCGTTATCCAAACTGAAAGCGGAAGAGGGCATCTGGATGACCGACGTTCCTGTACCGGAACTCGGGCATAACGATCTGCTGATTAAAATCCGTAAAACAGCCATCTGCGGGACTGACGTTCACATCTATAACTGGGATGAGTGGTCGCAAAAAACCATCCCGGTGCCGATGGTCGTGGGCCATGAATATGTCGGTGAAGTGGTAGGTATTGGTCAGGAAGTGAAGGGCTTCAAGATTGGCGATCGCGTTTCTGGCGAAGGCCATATCACCTGCGGTCACTGTCGCAACTGTCGTGGCGGTCGTACCCATCTGTGCCGCAACACGATCGGCGTCGGCGTTAACCGCCCGGGCTGCTTCGCCGAATATCTGGTGATTCCGGCGTTCAACGCCTTCAAAATTCCCGACAATATCTCCGACGACCTGGCTTCCATTTTTGATCCCTTCGGTAACGCCGTGCATACCGCGCTGTCGTTCGATCTGGTTGGCGAGGATGTGCTGGTCTCTGGTGCAGGCCCGATTGGTATTATGGCAGCGGCGGTGGCGAAACACGTTGGTGCACGCAATGTGGTGATCACTGATGTTAACGAATATCGTCTCGAACTGGCGCGCAAAATGGGTATCACCCGTGCGGTCAACGTCGCTAAAGAAAACCTTAATGATGTGATGGCAGAACTGGGCATGACCGAAGGCTTTGATGTCGGTCTGGAAATGTCCGGTGCGCCGCCAGCGTTTCGTACCATGCTCGACACCATGAACCACGGCGGTCGCATTGCGATGCTGGGTATTCCACCGTCCGATATGTCTATCGACTGGACCAAAGTAATCTTTAAAGGCTTGTTCATTAAAGGTATTTACGGTCGTGAGATGTTTGAAACCTGGTACAAGATGGCGGCGCTGATTCAGTCAGGTCTGGATCTCTCGCCGATCATTACCCATCGTTTCTCTATCGATGATTTCCAGAAGGGCTTTGACGCTATGCGTTCGGGCCAGTCCGGGAAAGTAATTCTGAGCTGGGATTAACACGAACAAGGGCTGGTATTCCAGCCCTTTTGCCTGAGGATAATCCGTTAAATATGTAAAATCCTGTCAGTGTAATAAAGATATCGTAATTGCGCTGATCTCTTATATAGCTGCTCTCATTATCTCTCTACCCTGAAGTGACTCTCTCACCTGTAAAAATAATATCTCACAGGCTTAATAGTTTCTTAATACAAAGCCTGTAAAACGTCAGGATAACTTCAGAGGTCGTCGGTAATTTATGATGAACAGCACCAATAAACTTAGTGTTATTATTCCGTTATATAATGCGGGCGATGATTTCCGCACTTGTATGGAATCTTTAATTACGCAAACCTGGACTGCTCTGGAAATCATTATTATTAACGATGGTTCAACGGATAATTCTGTTGAAATAGCAAAGCATTACGCAGAAAACTATCCGCACGTTCGTTTGTTGCATCAGGCGAATGCTGGCGCATCGGTGGCGCGTAATCGTGGGATTGAAGTGGCAACGGGCAAATATGTCGCTTTTGTCGATGCTGACGATGAAGTCTATCCCACCATGTACGAAACGCTGATGACCATGGCGTTAGAGGACGACCTCGACGTGGCGCAGTGCAACGCTGACTGGTGTTTTCGTGAAACGGGAGAAACCTGGAAATCCATCCCCAGCGATCGCCTTCGCTCAACCGGCGTATTAACCGGCCCGGACTGGCTGCGGATGGGGCTTTCTTCGCGCCGTTGGACTCACGTTGTCTGGATGGGGGTTTATCGCCGCGATGTTATTGTTAAAAATAACATTAAATTTATTGCCGGATTACATCATCAGGATATTGTCTGGACAACAGAATTTATGTTTAATGCGCTGCGTGCGCGATATACCGAGCAATCGTTATATAAATATTATCTGCATAATACGTCAGTGAGTCGGTTGCATAGACAAGGGAACAAAAACCTTAATTATCAACGTCACTATATTAAGATTACTCGTCTGCTAGAGAAATTAAATCGAAATTATGCCGACAAAATTACGATTTATCCGGAATTTCATCAGCAAATAACTTACGAAGCATTGCGTGTTTGCCATGCGGTGCGCAAAGAGCCGGATATTATTACCCGCCAACGGATGATTGCCGAGATATTTACTTCCGGTATGTGGTAATGACTCCAACTTATTGATAGTGTTTTATGTTCAGATAATGCCCGATGACTTTGTCGGTAATGACTCCAACTTATTGATAGTGTTTTATGTTCAGATAATGCCCGATGACTTTGTCATGCAGCTCCACCGATTTTGAGAACGACAGCGACTTCCGTCCCAGCCGTGCCAGGTGCTGCCTCAGATTCAGGTTATGCCGCTCAATTCGCTGCGTATATCGCTTGCTGATTACGTGCAGCTTTCCCTTCAGGCGGGATTCATACAGCGGCCAGCCATCCGTCATCCATATCACCACGTCAAAGGGTGACAGCAGGCTCATAAGACGCCCCAGCGTCGCCATAGTGCGTTCACCGAATACGTGCGCAACAACCGTCTTCCGGAGACTGTCATACGCGTAAAACAGCCAGCGCTGGCGCGATTTAGCCCCGACATAGCCCCACTGTTCGTCCATTTCCGCGCAGACGATGACGTCACTGCCCGGCTGTATGCGCGAGGTTACCGACTGCGGCCTGAGTTTTTTAAGTGACGTAAAATCGTGTTGAGGCCAACGCCCATAATGCGTGCAGTTGCCCGGCATCCAACGCCATTCATGGCCATATCAATGATTTTCTGGTGCGTACCGGGTTGAGAAGCGGTGTAAGTGAACTGCAGTTGCCATGTTTTACGGCAGTGAGAGCAGAGATAGCGCTGATGTCCGGCAGTGCTTTTGCCGTTACGCACCACCCCGTCAGTAGCTGAACAGGAGGGACAGCTGATAGAAACAGAAGCCACTGGAGCACCTCAAAAACACCATCATACACTAAATCAGTAAGTTGGCAGCATCACCCCGGTATGTATAAGCGCCTGATTACCAATGTGCGCAGCGTAAAGGTGGGTTATCAGGCGTTACTGTGGTCTTTCCGCTTATGGCAATGGCGCGACAAAACGCGGTCGCACCATCGCATTACGCGTAGCGCCTTTAATTTACGCTAGCGTTAAGCTTCGCCGCTTCAGGCTGTTTGCCCCAGCCTTGCCACTGATGCTGGAAGTAAACGATCAGCGTGCTCTGGCTGATGCTTTCGCTTAATACTTCAAAGAAGCGATTAGCATAAACAGGTTCTATCGGTTTCTTCGGTTTGCACAGCTTCACGCCACGGAACGGATTACGCGGTGTGTCGGGCACAGTGTTTTTCGGCGGTGTAGACGTATCAACCTGCGGTTCATTCAGCAAGCTGCTGGCTTTCACCAGCGTAATGTCTGGCGGCAGGTTATAAACCATCTGTTGCAACACGCGTACCGTTGAAGGGTGAGGATGCCCAATGGCAATGGTTGATCCGTTGCGACGCGCTAGGTCAATTGCGCGATTGAATTGCACACGGATGTCCGCTTCGTTCTGTGAATCGTCGAGGAACACCTTCCGTTTGATCACCTTCACGCCAGTGCCTTGCGCGGCGCGCATCGCCTGGGTATTACCAATGGTTACGCTGTCGAGGAAGTAAAGATTATAACGCTCCAGCGCCTGCATCACTTTCTGCATACCAAACAGGTTAGAGGTCATCTTGCTGCCCATGTGGTTATTGATCCCCACGGCATAGGGCACGTTATTGACCGCACTACGAATAATGCGCTCAATTTCGTCGCTGCTCATCTCCGGGCGCAGCGTATTTTTCTCCAGCGGCTGTTTACTCAACGGTGCCATCGGGAGATGAATCAACACTTCGTGACCGCTGTTATGCGCTTTGGTCGCCATCTCTCTGGCGTGCGGTGAATCGGGTAATACAGCGACGGAGATAGCGGAAGGCATCGCCAGCACCTGGTTTTCGTTGTTCGGGCGATACCCAAAATCATCAATGACGATGGCAAGTTTGCCAGCAATTACAGGGGAGGAGAGCGCCAACAGAGCGGCAAATGCAAGAACGTTACGACGAAATGGAAACAAAACTTATCTTCCCAACCACGGCTGTGGATTGACGGCCTGACCCTGGCGGCGAATTTCGAAATAGAGTGAAGGTCTGCCCTGACCGCCACTGCTGCCCACCAGTGCAATTGGCTGGCCCGCACGAACCTGCGAACCAACGCTCACCAGCGCGCTTTGATTATAGCCGTAAAGACTCATATCGCCTTTACCGTGCTCAACCACCACCACCAGACCGTAGCCTTGCAGCCAGTCAGCCAGAATCACCCGACCGTCGGCAATTGCTTTAACTTCAGTACCTTCAGAGGCACCGATAACCATTCCTTTCCAGCGTAATTCACCCTGTAGCTGCTCGCCATAGCGATGCAGCGTAGGGCCACGAACTGGCCAGAATGCCTGACCACGCGGCGCACCCAGGCCACCAGTTCGGGACATCAGCGATTTTTCGCTTTCGGTCGGTTTGTAGGTGGTGCCTTTGCGCGTCGCTTCTTTCTGCCTGTCGCGAACTGCCTGAGCCTCACGCGCTTCTCGTTCAGCACGCGCTTTCGCCGCGGCTTCCGCACGGGCAATACTGTTACGCAGACGGGATTCGTTGGCACGCAGTTCACTTAGCTGCTGCTGACCTTGCTGGATGGAAGATTCCAGCCCCGCCAGCGTCTTTTTACGCTCGTTCAGAGCCTGAGTCAGTTTCGCCTGTTGGGCGCGCTGTTCATATAACAGCGTTTGTTGCTCGCTTTGTTTCTCTTCCAGTTCAGCACGCTGCATGGCGACTTCTTCACGCGTTTGCTTCAACTGGGCAATGGTTTCTTGTCGCGCCTGGTTGAGATAGCCGAAATAAGCCTGTAAACGCTGTCCACGCTGGCTTTCTTCACCGCTGAGAATTAGCTGAATACCGGTATGCTCGCCCTGACGGAATGCGGCATCCAGTTGTGCGGCGAGGCTGCGCTCCTGGGCGGCTTTTTGCTGCTCCAGTTTGGCAATCGACGCGTTCATCTCATCAATCTGTTTATTGAGTTGATTGAGCGTGTTTTGCGTTTCGCGCAGCTTACGGGTGGCTTCAGAGATCGCTTCTTCCTGCTTTTTCAATTGTGCGAGCAGGCTTGCGCGTTGTTGTTGCTTTTGGCGTACCGCGCGCTCTTTTGTGGCGATATCGGCCTGAATAGATTTGAGTTGGTCACGCTCATCCGCGTGGGCGGAAAAGGCGCACAACAATACGCCAGCGCTAAGAACGCTGGCGTAGATGATGGGCCTGATTGCAAACCTGCGCGGTTTCACGGCCCGTGTCATGGTATTAATCGCCTTTCCCCTCATGGGGAGGGATTATTCCACGATGAACAGCGGCTTACCAGTCATCTCTTGCGGGATTTCCATACCCATCAGCGACAACATGGTCGGCGCGATGTCAGAAAGTTTGCCGCCTGCAACCGCTTTCACGTTCTTATCACCAACGTAAATCAGCGGAACTGGCAGGTTGGTGTGTGCCGTGTGTGCCTGACCCGTTGCCGGATCGCGCATCTGTTCAGCGTTACCGTGGTCAGCGGTGATCAGCAGTTGTCCACCCACGGACTCAACCGCTTTCGCGACTTCTTCCACGCAGTGATCCAGTGCTTCAACCGCTTTAACCGCCGCTTCCATCACCCCGGTGTGACCTACCATGTCGCCGTTCGGATAGTTACAGATAATGGTGTCGTATTTGCCGCTCTTGATGGCCGCAACCAGTTTTTCGGTCAGCTCTGCGGAGCTCATTTCCGGTTGCAGATCGTAGGTAGCCACTTTCGGTGAGTTGATCAGAATGCGATCTTCGCCTTTGAACGACTCTTCTACGCCACCGTTGAAGAAGAAAGTAACGTGGGCATATTTTTCGGTTTCGGAAATACGCAACTGAGTTTTGTCGTTTTTCGCCATCCACTCGCCGAAGGTGTTAACCAGGGAAGCGGGTGGGTAAGCAACCGCAGTTTTGATGTCAGCGGCGTATTCGGTCAGCATCACGAAATCGACGTTAACCACTTTCTTACGCGCGAAGCCATCGAAATCAGCGTTCACGAATGCACGAGTGATTTCACGCGCGCGGTCAGCACGGAAGTTCATGAAAATCAGCGCATCGCCGTCTTCCATTGCCGCATCTGGCTGACCTTCTGCACGAATAACGGTCGCTTTCACGAACTCGTCGTTTTCGTCGCGAGCATAAGCTGCCTGCAAACCAGCAACGGCAGTATCGGCCTGAAACTCACCCTGCGCCAGAGTCAGCAGGTCATAGGCTTTTTCAACGCGATCCCAACGGTTATCGCGGTCCATCGCGTAGTAACGACCAATGATGGACGCTACGCGGCCTTTACCCAGCGCAGCAAATTTCTCTTCAAATTTTTTCAGCGAGGATTCAGCACTGCGCGGCGGGGTGTCGCGACCGTCAAGGAATGCGTGCAGGTAGATTTTTTCTGCGCCGCGTTCAGCTGCCAGTTCTACCATCGCCATGATGTGATCTTCGTGGCTGTGTACGCCGCCTGCGGAGAGCAGACCCATAATGTGTACTGCTTTACCTGCGTTTTTCGCTTTATCTACCGCGCCAGTCAGCACTGGATTAGCAAAGAAAGCGCGATCTTTGATTTCAACGTCCAGACGAGTCAGGTCCTGATACACGATGCGGCCGGCACCCAGGTTAACGTGGCCTACTTCGGAGTTACCCATCTGACGGTCAGGCAGACCGACTTCCAGACCGGAAGCGTCGATCAGGGTATGCGGACGATTGGCCCACAGTGCATCCATTACCGGGGTTTTAGCACTAAAAATGGCGTTATCCTGCTGTTCTTCACGATAGCCATAGCCATCCAGAATCACCAGTACCATAGGTTTTTTAGAAACCGACATTGCGACAACCTCATACTCAAGAGTCAAAATTTGCGTAATTTTACTACAGCTGAATCGATAAAATAGCCTCTGAAGATCAAAATATACGACCGCTCGCGGCAAGCCGATGCCAGATTTGCGCTTTTTTTTCGTCGTGCCCCGCAAAATTGCATTCCAGTTAACGCGCTGGCTGTATTTGCCGCACCGCGCAGGTATACTCCTTTCCTGGTTTTTTTAATCACTACGTCGGGAGTTGTTACCCCCCATGCAAGAAATTATGCAATTTGTTGGCCGTCATCCCATACTGAGTATCGCCTGGATCGCGTTACTGGTGGCGGTTCTTGTGACTACGTTTAAGAGCCTGACCTCGAAAGTGAAGGTGATTACTCGTGGTGAAGCTACGCGTCTGATCAACAAAGAAGACGCTGTGGTTGTGGATTTACGTCAGCGTGATGACTTCCGTAAAGGCCATATCGCAGGTTCTATCAATCTGTTGCCGAGCGAAATCAAAGCCAACAATGTTGGTGAGCTTGAGAAGCACAAAGACAAACCGGTTATCGTGGTAGACGGTTCTGGCATGCAGTGCCAGGAGCCTGCAAACGCGCTGACGAAAGCTGGTTTTGCGCAAGTATTCGTGCTGAAAGAGGGCGTTGCTGGCTGGGCTGGCGAAAACTTGCCTCTGGTGCGCGGCAAATAATTTACCTGTCGTCTTTCATGATGCAGGCCGTTAGCTGCAATTAGGCCCCAGCGACTTATTGTTATAAGCTTCTGGGGACACTCCATTTTGCAGCCGCCCTGCAACATGAAATTTCAGGGTAAAAAAACAGGAGCTAAATTATGGCCAATGTTGAAATCTATACCAAAGAAACCTGCCCGTATTGCCATCGTGCAAAAGCACTGCTGAGCAGCAAGGGCGTGAGTTTTCAGGAGTTGCCGATCGATGGCAATGCCGCCAAGCGTGAAGAGATGATCAAACGCAGCGGTCGCACCACGGTTCCCCAGATTTTTATTGACGCACAGCACATTGGCGGCTGTGATGACTTGTATGCATTGGATGCACGTGGTGGACTGGATCCCCTGCTGAAATAACGTGTGAACGTTGGCATTACATTGCGCAGTATTTAAGGACAACACTTAAGGGTTTTCTACACATGTCAGAACAAAACAACACTGAAATGACTTTCCAGATCCAACGTATTTATACCAAGGATATCTCTTTCGAAGCGCCGAACGCGCCGCACGTTTTCCAGAAAGATTGGCAACCAGAAGTTAAACTTGATCTGGATACGGCATCTTCCCAACTGGCAGATGACGTATACGAAGTGGTACTGCGTGTTACCGTAACGGCCTCCCTGGGCGAAGAAACCGCGTTCCTGTGTGAAGTTCAGCAGGGCGGTATTTTCTCCATCGCGGGTATCGAAGGCACCCAGATGGCACATTGCCTGGGCGCATACTGCCCGAACATTCTGTTCCCGTATGCTCGTGAGTGCATCACCAGCGTGGTATCCCGCGGTACATTCCCGCAACTGAACCTTGCGCCGATTAACTTCGATGCGCTGTTCATGAACTATTTGCAGCAGCAGGCTGGCGAAGGTACTGAAGAACATCAGGATGCCTGATGAACCAACGTAATGCTTCAATGACTGTGATCGGTGCCGGCTCGTACGGCACCGCTCTTGCCATTACCCTGGCAAGAAATGGCCACGAGGTTGTCCTCTGGGGCCATGACCCTGAACATATCGCAACGCTTGAACGCGACCGCTGTAACGCCGCGTTTCTCCCCGATGTGCCTTTTCCCGATACGCTCCATCTTGAAAGCGATCTCGCCACTGCGCTGGCAGCCAGCCGTAATATTCTCGTCGTCGTACCCAGCCATGTCTTTGGTGAAGTGCTGCGCCAGATTAAACCGCTGATGCGTCCTGATGCGCGTCTGGTGTGGGCGACCAAAGGGCTGGAAGCGGAAACCGGACGTCTGTTACAGGACGTGGCGCGTGAGGCCTTAGGCGATCAAATTCCGCTGGCGGTTATCTCTGGCCCAACGTTTGCGAAAGAACTGGCGGCAGGTTTACCGACGGCTATTTCGTTGGCCTCTACCGACCAGACCTTTGCCGATGATCTCCAACAATTGCTGCACTGTGGCAAAAGTTTCCGCGTTTACAGCAACCCGGATTTCATCGGTGTGCAGCTTGGCGGTGCGGTGAAAAACGTCATTGCCATTGGCGCGGGGATGTCCGACGGTATCGGTTTTGGTGCGAATGCGCGTACGGCACTGATCACCCGTGGGCTGGCTGAAATGTCGCGTCTTGGCGCGGCGCTGGGTGCCGATCCTGCCACCTTTATGGGCATGGCGGGGCTGGGCGATCTGGTGCTTACCTGTACCGACAACCAGTCGCGTAACCGCCGTTTTGGCATGATGCTCGGTCAGGGCATGGATGTACAAAGCGCGCAGGAGAAGATTGGTCAGGTGGTGGAAGGCTACCGCAATACGAAAGAAGTCCGCGAACTGGCGCATCGCTTCGGCGTAGAAATGCCAATAACCGAGGAAATTTATCAAGTATTATATTGCGGAAAAAACGCGCGCGAGGCAGCATTGACGTTATTAGGTCGTGCACGCAAGGACGAGCGCAGCAGCCACTAACCCCAGGGAACCTTTGTTACCGCTATGACCCGGCCCGCGCAGAACGGGCCGGTCATTATCTCATCGTGTGGAGTAAGCAATGTCGTGTGAAGAACTGGAAATTGTCTGGAACAATATTAAAGCCGAAGCCAGAACGCTGGCGGACTGTGAGCCAATGCTGGCCAGTTTTTACCACGCGACGCTACTCAAGCACGAAAACCTTGGTAGTGCACTGAGCTACATGCTGGCGAACAAGCTGTCATCGCCAATTATGCCTGCTATTGCTATCCGTGAAGTGGTGGAAGAAGCCTACGCCGCTGACCCGGAAATGATCGCCTCTGCGGCCTGTGATATTCAGGCGGTGCGTACCCGCGACCCGGCAGTCGATAAATACTCAACCCCGTTGTTATACCTGAAGGGTTTTCATGCCTTGCAGGCCTATCGCATCGGTCACTGGTTGTGGAATCAGGGGCGTCGCGCATTGGCAATCTTTCTGCAAAACCAGGTTTCTGTGACGTTCCAGGTCGATATTCACCCGGCAGCAAAAATTGGCCGTGGCATTATGCTCGACCACGCCACGGGCATCGTTGTGGGTGAAACGGCGGTAATTGAAAACGACGTATCGATTCTGCAATCTGTGACGCTTGGCGGTACGGGTAAATCTGGTGGTGACCGTCACCCGAAAATTCGTGAAGGTGTGATGATTGGCGCGGGCGCGAAAATCCTCGGCAATATTGAAGTTGGTCGCGGCGCGAAGATTGGCGCAGGTTCCGTGGTGCTGCAACCGGTGCCGCCGCATACAACCGCCGCTGGCGTTCCGGCTCGTATTGTCGGTAAACCAGACAGCGATAAGCCATCAATGGATATGGACCAGCATTTCAACGGTATTAACCATACATTTGAGTATGGGGATGGGATCTAATGTCCTGTGATCGTGCCGGATGCGATGTAATCATCTATCCGGCATACAGTAACTAATCTCTCAACAACGCTCCCGGATATCCCAGCTGCCGCCAGGCTTCATACACCACTACCGACACCGCATTGGACAGATTCATGCTGCGGCTGTCCGGCACCATCGGAATGCGAATTTTTTGTTCAGCGGGCAGGGCATCAAGAATGCTCGCTGGCAGGCCGCGTGTTTCCGGGCCGAACATCAGATAATCGCCATCCTGATAGCTTACGGCGCTGTGAGCAGGCGTACCTTTCGTGGTGAGGGCAAACAGGCGCTGGGGATTTTCTGCTTCGAGGAACGCGCGATAGTCATGATGACGCGTAACGGCGGTAAACTCGTGATAGTCCAGCCCCGCGCGGCGCAGGCGCTTATCGTCCCAGGCAAATCCCATCGGTTCGATGATATGCAGACGAAAGCCGGTATTAGCGCAAAGACGGATGATGTTGCCAGTATTTGGCGGAATTTCTGGTTCGTAAAGTACGATGTTTAGCATACTGCCCCCTTAGTGCGGGGGCAGGATAGCAGAAAATTGGTGAACCGTGCGGCCTTTTCCCCTCACCCCGGCCCTCCCCGGAGGGGCGAGGGAGAAAAAAAGAGTGCGGTGTCGTTTCAGAGTGAGGGAGTACATACAGCGCCGAACGGTCCCCTCTCCCTGAGGGTGAGGGGGCGCAAACGACTATGCCGCATTCCCTTTCGCCATCGGAGCCAGTGCCGTAGGCAACTCTTTACCCAGCCCCTGCACCAGCGAATCTTGCGTAATTTCACTGATCGATTTCGCGCCAGTCAGCGTCATCGCCACTTTCATCTCTTTTTCGATCAGATTTAGCAGGTTAGCTACACCCGCCTGGCCCGCTGTTGCCAGCGCATACAGGAAAGCACGACCCAGCAGTACGGTGTCGGCACCGAGCGCAATCATACGCACGACATCAAGCCCGTTACGAATTCCGCTATCCGCCAGAATGGCGATATCACCTTTCACCGCATCTGCAATAGCGGGCAACGCACGAGCGGAAGAGAGTACACCGTCCAGCTGGCGGCCACCGTGGTTAGAAACCACAATTCCATCAGCACCAAAACGTACTGCATCGCGCGCATCTTCCGGATCGAGGATCCCTTTGATCACCATCGGGCCATCCCAGAAATCGCGGATCCACTCAAGGTCTTTCCATGAGATGGACGGATCGAAGTTATTCCCCAGCCAGCCGATGTAATCTTCCAGTCCGGTCGGTTTGCCGAGATAAGCTGAGATATTACCTAAATCATGTGGACGACCGTTCAGGCCCACATCCCACGCCCATTGCGGATGCGTCACCGCCTGCAAGTAGCGGCGCATTGCCGCATTTGGGCCGCTCATACCTGAATGCGCATCACGGTAGCGTGCGCCCGGTGTCGGCATATCCACGGTGAAAACCAGCGTCGAACAACCCGCTGCTTTTGCTCGCTCCAGCGCGTTACGCATAAAGCCGCGATCGCGCAGTACATAAAGCTGGAACCACATTGGGCGCTTGATGGCTGGCGCGACTTCTTCAATCGGGCAAACGGAAACCGTCGAGAGAGTAAACGGAATGCCATGCGCGTCCGCCGCTTTGGCTGCCTGAACTTCGCCACGACGCGCATACATGCCACACAAACCCACCGGTGCCAGTGCTACCGGCATCGACAATTTCTCATTAAACAGCGTCGTTTCCAGGCTTAAGTCGGACATGTTTTTCAGAATACGCTGGCGCAGTGCCACTTCTGACAAATCTTCCACGTTGCGGCGCAGCGTGTATTCAGAATATGCACCACCATCCATATAGTGGAACAGGAACGGCGGCAGAATGCGTTGCGCTGCGGCGCGATAATCGCTGGCTGCGGAAATAATCATGCGTTTTTCTCCCTCGAATGCTCATTATGCTCACCGGGCAGGCGGGTAATCCGTGCGTGGCGAGCCTGATCTTCATCGAATCGTTTCATGGTGGTGTGAACAAAACTAAGGTGCGCCATCATTGCTTTACGCGCCCCGTCGGCATCACCAGCAAAAATGGCGTCAATGACAGCCTGATGTTGTTCGGTCAGTTGTGAAAAAACCGGTGGCACCAGATACATCCGCTGACGGCTATGCTTCACTGAGGATTGCAGGACATCGAAGAAACCGCGCATGGTTTGCAGCAGCACGATGTTATGTGAGGCTTCGGCAATCGCCAGATGAAAACGAACGTCCGCTTGTGAGGCGATATCCGGGTCTTCACTTAGCGTTGCTTCAAAGCAAAGCTGAATCTTTTCTTTGTCGCCAGGTGTGGCGCGCATTGCCGCATGCCATGCGGTGCTGGCTTCAATGGCGTAGCGGGCTTCCAGAATATCGAAACTGTAATCCGGATCATCGGCCATCAGCGTTTTTAGCGGCTGGACGATGTTTTGCTCCGACCATGTGTCATGACGCCAGCGAATAAACGTCCCGCCGCCGCGTCGACTGAGCAGCACGCCTTCGCTCACCAGTTTTGCCAGCGCCTCGCGCAGTGAATTACGTGATACGCCGAGTTGCATCGCCAGTTGGCGCTCAGCGGGCAACTTCATGCCCGCTTCCAGGTTTTTTTCATCAATCAGCGCCCGCACACGATCGGCAACCTCGTCTGACAGGCGTCTGGGTAAAACAATCATTAAGGAATCATCCACGTTAAGACATAAGCCTGAAGCGTGGTGATCACGCCCACCATACAGGTGAAGATCAGGCTGTGTTTGACAGTAAAGCGGAACAAATCAGACTCTTTGCCCACCAGGCCTACCGCCGCACAGGCGATAGCGATAGATTGCGGGGAGATCATCTTACCGGTGACGCCACCGGTGGTATTGGCGGCAACCAGCAACAGATCAGAGACGCCAATTTGTTGTGCTGCGGTGGCTTGCAGCGCGGCGAACAGGGCGTTAGATGAGGTATCCGACCCGGTCAGGAATACCCCCAGCCAGCCGAGGAACGGCGAGAAGAAGGTGAATGCATGACCGGTGTGCGCCAGTGCCAGTGCCAGTGTTGATGACAGTCCGGAATAGTTCGAGATAAAGGCGAACGCCAGCACCATGCCGATGGAGTAGATGGGTAGAGCCAGTTCTTTCAGCGTGCTGCCGAAGGTGCTGATAGCGTCAGACGGTTTCATCTTCAGCCAGACAATCGAGAGCAGTGCAGCAAACAGAATGGCGGTGCCGGTGGCAGAGAACCAGTCAAACTTAAACACGGCGGCATAGGCTGTAGCCTCGCTGACCACTGGTGGCATACGGGCAACCAGTTTATCGAGGTACGGCACCGGAATGTTGATCACCCACTCATACAGCGCACCACCCGATGCGAACAGGGCTTTAAACGGCGGGATGCTCCACAGTGTTACGGTAGCTGTCAGGAACAGGAACGGTGTCCAGGCACGTAACACCTGACCCGCAGTGTAACCGGTGTGGGCCAGCGTCATATCAATCTTTGACGCCCCCAAATCACCAAAACGGAATACGCGCACTGGCTGCCAGCGTTTGAGGAACAGCGTCAGGCAGAGCAGTGATACCAGCGAAGAGATAATGTCCGGCAGCTCCGGCCCAATGAAGTTAGAGCTAAGGTACTGAGCGATGGCAAACGAGCCGCCCGCAACCACGACCGCAGGCCACGTCTCCTTGATACCGCGCCAGCCGTCCATAATCGCCATGATCCAGAACAGCACGATAATGGTCATAAACGGTAGCTGCCGCCCCACCATCTGGCCAATCTCAAAGCTGTCGATGCCTGTTACTTGTCCGGCAACCAGGATTGGAATGCCCATCGCGCCAAATGCCACTGGCGCGGTGTTAACAATCAGGCACAGTCCGGCGGCGTACAGCGGTTTAAAACCCAGGCCGACCAGCAATGCGGCGGTAATTGCTACCGGTGCGCCAAAGCCTGCGGCTCCTTCAAGGAAAGCGCCGAAACAGAAACCGACGATCAGCATTTGCAGACGCTGGTCAGGGGTTATCGAAAGAATAGACGAGCGAATGATGTCAAACTGCCCGGTTTTCACCGAGATCTTATAGACGAACACTGCTGCAATAATGATCCACGCGATGGGCCACAAACCATAGAAGAAGCCATAAACCACCGAGGCCAGCGCGTTAGCGACCGGCATTTTATAGAACAGCAAAGCCACGGCAAGGGCGATTGCTACCGTCCATGAGGCGGCGACGTATCCTTTCAGTTTGAGCTTAATCAGCGCAAAGAAGAAAAACAGGATGGGAAGCGATGCTATCAGACTGGAAAGCCAGATATTCCCGGCGGGATCGTAGTTTTGTTGCCAGAGATTCATTGCAGGTCTCCTGGAGTCCACGCACATCGTGTAATGAGTCTGTTGCTCATCTCCTTGTCACACGTTGTGTAAAAGTGGCACTGCCAATTGTGTTGTGTAGGGATAATGACAATGAATGGTTAACTAAATGTTATGTATTGGCAATATTGATGTGAGTTTTAATTGGGGAATTGTGAACCAGAGGTCAGATAAGCGAAGAATTGGTAGGGCCAATTCTTGTGGGGGGAGATGTCTGGTAAAGAAAAGGGCAATCCTCATCAGAGAATTGCCCTTAGATTGTTGACCCGGGGCGCCTTATCTTGCCTGATGCGCGTAACGCATCAGGCAATTTGGCGTTTGCCCTTAGTCACACTAACTTAATGGATCATTACCACTGAATACCGGCACCGAGTGCGGCGGAGTATTCACCCTGGCTATTGGTACTACCTTGTAATTTGTAGACCCAACGACCATTGGCGCTCACCATCGATACACCTAAAGCAACTGCCGATTCACCGTTGTAAGTACCGCCACCAATAGAAGCCATGCTGGCACCCGGTGTATAAGCCTGCGGCAGACCGGTCATTGCCATTGCAGAAGCGATACCACCGCTCAACTTGCTTTCAGTTTTAGACAGTTTGTTATCCATCTCAACCATCCGCTGATC
Organism: Shigella sonnei; assembly: GCF_002950395.1. NCBI lineage: Bacteria > Pseudomonadati > Pseudomonadota > Gammaproteobacteria > Enterobacterales > Enterobacteriaceae > Shigella > Shigella sonnei. The sequence continues at coordinate 3,905,790 of NZ_CP026802.1, read as the reverse complement.
GGTGTATTGCTTCGTTTCCTGCACGCTTTGCTTCAACTGCGCGTAGTTCACCGCGTCGTTGTTGTTGACGCCAGCGGAGACGTTGCTGATACGAGTCGTACTGCCGTTGCCACCACCGAGGGTGATATTGCTATAGTCGATAGAACCATCAGCTTTGGTGTCGTAGCGCACGCCGCCTGCTTCAGAAGATTTCAGCTGCGACACGTTAACCGCATCGGTGGCATTAACACCGGCAGCTACGTTGGTGATACGGCGTTGGTTAGTAGAAGAACCTACAGAGATTGTATTTTCTTCCTCTGCAACGGAACCGGTACCCAGTGCGACGCTGTTGTCAGCGGCAGCAATGGAACCAGAACCAATAGCAACGCTATCTTTACCCTGGGCGTTGGCATCTACGCCATCGGTGTTGGTCTTGAAGTACTTGGTGCTACCGGTGGTGACAATGTCGCCAATACCGTTTTCGATATTAGTAACGCGAGTATCCAGATTAGTGACCTGATTGTTCAGGTTAGTAATGCTCTGGGTATTTTGCGCTACGCGCTCATCAGTGACTTTCAACTGACCCACGTTAACCGCATCGGTATCCGCTGAACCAGCTGCGACGTTTGTGATCTGACGTTGACCGTCTTCACTACCGACAGAAAACTCACCTACAGAGTTCTGCGGTGCGTCCATGTTGTAGGCGGTGTAGCCAGTCTGTGCACCACGGGTGGTCTGAGAACCGTTACCCATTGCGATACTGTTTGCATGGTTTGCGCGTGCGTTACTGCCGATAGCAATGCCGTTGATCGCATCAGCTAGAACCAGAGTGTTCAAACCGATACCAATACCTGCATTACCATTAACGACAGTTTTCGCACCCATTGCCAGCGAGTCTTCACCAACGGCCAGTGAGTCTTCTGCCGTTGAGTTGGCGTGAAAGTACTTGGTTGGCGTAGTGGCGACCGCTCCAATAGCGTTCTGCAACTGGCGAACCGTAACGGCGTCATGGGCTTCTGAACCATCAGCTACGTTGATGATTTGGCGGTATTTACCGTCATCACCAATTGACAATGCACCTAGCAGTTCGCCGTCAGTGGTGTCATAACCAATCACCACGCCATTTTCCGTTACGCTAGTGTCACGAGAACCTTTGGCAATCACACGGCTGGAAACGGAGCTGCTACCCAGCGCAATACCGGTATCAACGGTGCTGCTGCTGTTCTGACCAATGGCTACGCTGCTGGCACCAGACGCGACAGCGTTATAACCTACAGCTGTAGCGCCGACACCAGAGGCGCTTGCATCGTTAAAGGCTAAATCGTTGTCGTTAGTACGAACGTAGTTGATACCAGCGCCATTTTCTTCGATATAGGTTGCGTCGGTGTTACCAGCGAGCTGATTGATAATTTGGGTGTTCTGCTCAATCATCATATTCGTCGCATTCAACTGAGAACCGTTCACTGCATCGGTACTGTCCTCACTAATACTGCCATTAGCGACATTAGTGATGATGCTGGCTTTACCGTCATGGCTGGCATTGTAGGCTCCAGCACCGCCATTGGCAGTCTCATCCCACAGCAGGGCGTTATCATCAAGCGCATCCAGGGCGTCACCGACGTTGTTGTACTCGGCGTTCGCAATGGTGTAAGTCGGTGCGGTGATGGTGCCGTCAGCGTTGACTTCTGCGTCACCACCCAGCGCATCAGCGATGTACTTATTGGTGGTATAGAGTTGTGAGCCGTTAATCGCGTCGCTGCTGGCAGCAGAGATTGCACCGTTAGCGACGTTAGTGATTACACTGGCAGTTTTATCTTTTCCGTGAGCGGCGCTAAATGCACCATTTTCACCGGCGTCCTCATCCCAGAGCAGAGCGTCGTCAAGAGTGGTATCGATAGCATTCAGGGCATCACCGACATTATCGTAATCAGCATTAGCAATGGTGTACGTCGGCGCAGTGATGGTGCCGTCTGCATTGACTTCGGCACCACCCCCCAGCGCATCAACAACATAACTGCTCACGCCGTGGAGTTGTGAGCCGTTTACTGCGTCAGAACTGGAGTCTGAAATTTCACCATCTGCGACATCAGTGATCACGCTTGCGTCACCATTAGTACCGTGTTTGGCACTGAATTTACCTGCGGTGGCATCCCAAAGCAGAGCATCGCCGAGAGACGTGCTAAATGAGGAGTTAATCGCAGCCAGTGCATCGCCGACGTTATAATAATTTGTTTCACCGATTTTGTAGGTTGGACCGGTAAACACACCGTCAGTATTCACAGAAGCATTGCCGCCGAAGTAGGTGGCGATATTGCTGCTTAAGTCATAAAGCTGGCTACCGTTAATGGCATCGGAACTGGTTGCAGTGACTGTGCCGTCCAGGATATTGGTGATTTTGCTGGCGGTATTGTTGCCATGAGCTGCAGTGAAGACACCATTGTCCTTATCCCATTTCAGCGCATCCTCACCAAGATTAGTCACCGTCTCAGTCAGATTAGAGATGTTGGTGGTGTTAGTGGCGATATTGGTGGTATTCGTCGCCACGGCATCGTTGGTGGTTTTCAGCTGAGAGCCGTTAACGGCATCGGTGCTGCCAGTCGTCAGGTCGCCATCTTTAACGTTGGTGATTTTGCTGGTGGTCTCGGTGCCATGAGCTGCCGTGAATACACCATTGTCCTTATCCCATTTCAGCGCATCCTCACCAAGATTAGTCACCGTCTCAGTCAGATTAGAGATGTTGGTGGTGTTAGTGGCAATATTGGAAGTGTTATTGGCGATATTGGTGGTATTCGTCGCCACAGCATCGTTGGTGGTTTTCAGCTGAGAGCCGTTAACAGCATCAGTGCTGTCAGCCGTCAGGTCGGCATCTTTAACGTTGGTGATTTTGCTGGTGGTATCCTGGCCGTGAGCTGCACTGAATGCCTTTTTAGTTTCGTTCCAGAGCAGGGCATCAGCCTGAAGGTCACCAACGGAATCCGTCAGGTTGGTGATATTGGTGGTATTGGTGGCAATACTTGCTGTATTCGTGGCAATGTTGCTGGTATTAGTAGCGATATTGGCGGTGTTGGCTTCGACATCGTCATTGGTAGCTTTCAGTTGGGAACCGTTAACCGCATCCTTACTGGAGGCTGAAATCGTGCCATCCGCAACATCGGTGATTACGCTGGCAGTTGGGCTACTAGTACCATGAGCAGCGCTGTATTTGCCTTTGGTTTGGTCCCATTGCAGGGTGTTTTCATCAAGTACAGCGAGCGCAGCCCCTACGTTATTTTTGCTACCATTTTTTAAATTGTAGGTTGGTGCTGTAACAGTACCGTCATCAACATCTACTGCAGCCCCTCCTCCAAGCGTTTTTGCTACCGAGTCGCTAATGGCATAAAGCTGTGAACCATTAATGGCATCGTAACTGTCAGACTTGATCGCGCCATTTTTCACATTAACGATCTTGCGTTTTAATGAACTATTGCCGACAGAGACGGTATTGTCTAAATCCGCAATGGAATCTGCGCCCAGCGCGACAGAGTTAATACCGTTGGCACTGCTATTACTACCAAGCGCAAGACTCTTATCACCAGTTGCATTACTGGCTGTGCCTAAGGCAATGGTGTTTAAGCCTCTCGACTGGCTACCATTACCCAGAGCGATGGCATCCACGCCATCAGCTTTGTTGCCCTAGCCTATGGCGATTGCATTATCTGCCAGAGCCTGGCTGCCATTTCCTAATGCGATAGTATTGACTTTATCGGCAAGGCTTCCGAACCCCATTGCCATGCTATTAGTCCCTTTTGCCTTCGCATTATTGCCAATAGCAGTTGCATTTTCAGCGGCTTCGGTCTCAGCACCTATCGCAATAGCGTTCGCTGCGCTGGCAAGTGATTGTCTGCCAAATGCGAGGCTGTCAGTACCGCTAGCTACACTGCTACGCCCCAGGGCAATTGCGTTTTCTTCAGATGCGACGCTACTTGCTCCCAGCGCCATTGAATACGCTTTTGACGCATTGGCGGTGTCGCCAAGAGCAATACTCATAATCTCAGTAGCTTTAGTGGCATTTCCCAGGGCAATGGCGTTTGCTCCTTCCGCTTTGGAAGAGTCCCCCATAGCAATAGACAATTTACCCAATGCTTTTGAATAACGGCCGAGGGCCATTGAGTATTGGCCCAATGAATACGAAGAGGCACCCAGTGCTATACTTCTATCGCCTTCTGATATTGCACTAACCCCAAAGGCCATTGATGCACCACCAATCGCATGGGTTTTTGACCCGATGGCAGAGCTATATTGGCCTTCAGCTATAGCGTCATAACCCACAGCAGTACTGGAACCACTGGTGTTCATAAAAGTATTTGCTTTCGCCCCTTTGCCTATAGCAACCCAGCTGTCGCCAGCTGATCCACTACCGTAATCAACACCCTGGCCGTTGTCATTCCCGGCATTCGCCAATGCCCCAAACGACGACAACATTCCACCCGCAACCAGCGCAGAAATTAACAGCTTACTGCGCCCAGATTTCTTGCCACGGCTTTTTGCCGTTTCGCTGGTAACAGTATAATTCCCTGTCGCAGGGTTCCAGATAACTTTAAATATTTTGTTCATTAATGATGCTCGCTATTCCTTGTTATAAGCGTACTAACTGCATTTATTTTTTGCTTCTTTTCTGCCGATTTTCAGCAGAGGGAAGATTGTCGAACTGAATATTTTCCATGTTGATGGCTAACTTCAGATATCCCAGGTTATTGGGCGATACACCCTTCAGGGTCAAATTAATGTCTTGCCATTGACCTGGTAATAATTTCAATGTGGATTTCATTGATGTGTTGAAAAGTAATTGTTGCCACCGGGCAAACTCTTTGGCATCGACAGGTTTTTCACCACCCCATGTCGCATTAAAACCAATATTTGAGATAGGTGTACTTAATAAGTTGACCAGTGAAATATGAATAACACTGCCATTCTCTGTGGCGTCAATGGATAACACTCGACCCGCTAAAGCCACCGAACCATTGTTCAGGATGAAATACTTCGTTTTTGCTGGGTTAAACTCGGTAAAAATAAAAGTGTTTTGTTGATCTTTAACGGATTTAATTACGTGAGTTAAAGTCTTTGTACTGCTTATTATGCCAGTTTGTTGTTTTTGAATAGTTTCCAGTTGACTCTTTAGCTGTGCTTGTTGTTTTTCAAGTAGATCAATTTTAATGTTCTTCTTGTTGTTTCAATAAACTACTTTCTGGCTTGCCTTCTTCAATGTAGTCACATCCCGTTAATGCGCAGAGAACTGAAACAGTGACAGCACTGAAAAAAATCTTCTTCAAGTTCATGTAAAAATCCTTATTTCCTCCGACCAGCGATCAATGCCGGTAGAGTTGTCCATTGTATTATTGGTGATCTATGTTGCTTTACATTAATGACAGTGATGTGTGTCGATTAAATATTGTTTTAAGCATTCATCATAAAAATGTATCATTCGTTTCAAAAGATGTCTGTGTTTGTATGAATATATTATTTTCGTGGATTCTAATGATGATTATTAATAAATGTCAAATATGAAAGAAACCATGTCTGGGAAAAAATTTACAGATAATTTATTGTATGAATATGATGATTAAAATTTCACAATTAAATCCGAAAAAAAGAGACGTAACTGCTTGTTAATTAATAAATGATATCTTCTATATATTTTTATTGTTTATAGGTGGCTATTTCGGTAAAAATGCATTTTCAGAATATCAACCAGCGGTAAATCGACGTAAAGGGAGTGAATTGTTTGGTAATTAGGCGAGTAGACAGGAGAGTCCCCGCATTGACCAGCTAAGGCAAGCCAGATGCGGGTTGATATGATCGAACCAGTCGTCTGAGGCGCTTAAAACGCAGTCTTAGAGAATCCAGTCATCTCCTGCAGGCCCATTTCACGGCCCAGCGCGGTCATTGGGTGCACAACCACCAGTCCGCGAACACTTTTCTTCAGCTTGCCCATATCAGCCTGCTCTTTTTTGGTAATTGCGCGCTGAAACGGCATCTTCATCAGCTTCTGTGCTTCTTTACTCAGTTTTTGGCTATGAACTTCACGCAGGCGAGCAATTTCTGCTTCCAGCGTGGCTTTCTCTTTTTCCAGCTCGGCATATTTGTCTGCGGCTTCAACCAGCGACAGATCGGCCTGCTGGTGGCGGATGGCGTCCAGACGATCGCTGAGACGTTTGATTTCGTTTTTTTCGACTTCTTTCATGTGATGGCTTCTGATAAAGATAAATTTATAGCCCCTAGTATGCGCGACCAGGTGCTTTGTTCACAACTGATGACATTGCAATAGTTCTGTAACGTAATCATTAACATGCTTAAAAACTACGCAATTTATTGATTAATTAAGAAATCTATAGAAAAAAGATAATAAACAGCAGCGGATGATTATTGAGGATTCAGCACGTTTTCCTTAATGTCATCTTTACCGGGAACCTAAACTAAAATTGGCGGCCGCGCATTCCCGGCGCGGGGTAATACGGAGATATCATCATGGGCAAATTAGGTGAAAACGTTCCGCTTCTTATCGATAAAGCCGTAGATTTCATGGCATCAAGCCAGGCGTTCCGGGAGTATCTGAAAAAACTTCCTCCCCGTAACGCGATTCCGTCCGGAATACCCGATGAAAGCGTGCCGTTATATCTACAACGTCTGGAGTATTATCGTCGGCTTTATCGGCCGAAGCAGGTAGAGGGGCAGTAAGCAGACGTTGCTTACTTTTGAAAGGCTTTTTTTAAGCTGATTCTGGAAATCAGCTCAGTCAGTGAAAGGACCATTGTTGATCGCACAGCCTGTTGATAGCGCTGAATTTGCATTGCATACAAACTGGAGTCTGCTGGTTCAAACTGTGGCGGCGGTGGTAACGCCGCCACGCAGTGCAGTTCACCAAAGGGTCCAAGGATCTCGTCGTCGGTAAAGGCGTACTCGTTGCCGTCGTGATTTAGTTCTTCACGCAATGCCATCAGCAGCTCCGCATCTTCGTATTCCTGGCGGTTAATGACGCCCAACCCGTAAATGAGTTTTAAACGCACAGAAAGATCGCCCAGCGGACCGTCGCCGTCGAGTAACGGTTCTACAGCATACTTCACCGCGTAATCGTCTTTGCGGAATACCTGAAGCACCAGAAGATTTACCGCCTCGGTCAAAAGCTCGACGGCGGTGATCAGAAAGCTTCGCACGGTTTTGCCAGCATTCAGACGCTCAAGCACACGGTTTTCAAAGGCCTGGGTTTGTTCCATTGTTGCCTGCATATCTGACAATCTGTTATTCGGGCGCAGGGTGTCCTGCGCCTGGTCCACCATTATTGCATTGCTTTATAAGCGGTTACCGCCTCGGATACAACCTCGCTGTTGGCATCAAGATCGGAAATCTGTGCCAGCGCCGCCTGCGGACCTTTGTCAGCGATCAGTGCTGCCAGTTCCTGAGCCTGCGGATCATCTTCACTGCGGAAGTGCATTGCACCAGCAATCCCCTGAATCAGATTCTTGTGCGGAAGGCTGTATTCCAGCGTACCGAGCAATGGCTTGATCAGACGGTCGCCAGCACTCAGTTTACGCAGCGGCTGACGGCCTACGCGCTCTACATCATCTTTCAGATACGGGTTCTCAAAACGACCGAGGATTTTCTGGATGTACGCCGCATGTTTGTCTGCGTCAAAGCCGTAGCGCTTGATCAGTACCGCACCACTTTCTTCCATCGCACCTTTTACCACCGCGCGGATTTTCTCGTCGAGAATAGCGTCACGAATGGTCTGATGACCGGCCAGTTTTCCGAGGTACGCGGTTATAGCATGACCCGTGTTCAGGGTGAAGAGTTTACGTTCGACAAATGCCATCAGGTTGTCGGTTAACTCCATGCCTGGGATGTTCGGCAGTGCGCCTTTGAACTGCGTTTTATCGACAATCCATTCGCTGAAAGTTTCTACCGTCACTTCCAGCGGATCGTTAGTTGCCGAAGCCGAAGGCGGTACGATGCGGTCAACGGCGGAATCGACAAAGCCAACGTGTTCTTCTACCCACGCTTTGGCGTCTTCCGGCAGGGCGTTCATCACATGGCCTTTCAGCTGCGTGGTACCGCGTACCATGTTTTCACAGGCGATGATGTTCAGCGGGGATTCATTACCTTGTTCTTTGCGTTTCACCAGCCCTTTGGCGATAGCCGGAGCAATACGTTCCAGCACAACCGGGCCAACGGCGGTAGTGACTAAATCGACCTGAGCAATCAGATCAACGACATCATCACCAATGCTGCTGACAGCATTGACGCCGGAAACGGTATCTACCTGCTCGGTTTCACCAACCACATGAACCTGATAGCTATGACGGGCATTCAGGGCATCAAGTACCACCTGATTGACATCGGCAAACGTCAGTTGGATACCCGCGTCTGCCAGCAGTTTACCGATAAAGCCACGACCGATATTACCTGCGCCAAAATGTAATGCTTTCATAGTATTAACCTTCATCAATGTTTTTACCCGAGAGGGCTGGGGTGAGGCTTTTCCCTCACCCAAACCCTCTCCGTGAGGAGAGGGCAGCGCCGGATGCGGCGTAAGCGCCTTATCCGGCCTACAAGAACGTGCAAATTCAACAAATCGTGATGCATCCTGTAGGCCTGATAAGCGTAGCGCATCAGGCAATTAACCCCACCTTCTCCATGTGGAGAGGGTGGGATTGGATTACTTACGACCTGCCAACAGTTCCAGCACTTCATCCACGCTGGTGGTGTGTGCCAGACGCTCGATGACGGACTCATCATCCAGTGCATTGGTCAGGCTGGTGATAACCTGAATGTGCTCGTTGTTACGGGCTGCAATACCAATCACCAGACGGGCAATGTCATCTTCTTCTTCACCGAAGCGCACGCCTTCCGGGTACTGGCAGAACACCACGCCCGTTTTCAGTACGCGATCTTTCGCTTCAACCGTACCGTGTGGCACCGCGATAGACTCACCCAGATAAGTCGGGGTCAGTTTTTCACGATCCAGCATCGCCTGAACGTATTCCGGCTCAACGTAACCGCCTTTCACCAGCTGCTCGCCAGCAAAACGAATCGCTTCTTCTTTGGTTGCTGCTTTGCGACCGAGGAAGATGTTCTCCGCGCCCAGTTTGAACAGGTTAGCACTGGAATCGTCAAAGCTGTCTTTCAGACTGTCTTTCACTTTCACTTCGTTTTCAGTATGGCGCTGGGCAGCAACCAGACGTTCGGTTAGGCTGGTGTACAGGCCGCTGTCGAGGAAGTTGGTCAGCGAAATATGCTGCGCCTGCGGAACCTGGCGCATAGCGCGTTCGGTCAGGTCACGGTGAGTGATGACGAGGTCCACATCTGGCGGCAGGTTGTTGATCGCGCTGTTAGTGACCGAAATCTGTGACAGACCTGCATCCTGAATTTTCTTACGCAGCACGCCTGCGCCCATCGCACTGGAACCCATACCGGCGTCACAGGCAACGATGATTTTACGTACGTGGCTCAGGTCGTTAGTCACATCGCCCGCAGACAGCGGAGATGTGCCTTTAGACTCAGCTTTCATGTCCTGCATACGACGAGTTGCTGCTTCAATATCATCTTCTTCTTTCACTTTGCTGGTTTTCAGCAAAATAGCAGAGACAACGAAGGAGACAGCCATCGCCGCACACACACCCGCGATGTTAGCGAAATAAGCACCTTTTGGTGTCATCGCCAGTACAGCAAGGATAGAACCCGGAGATGCCGGAGAAACCAGACCACCGCCCAGGATAGTCAGCGTGAACACGCCAGTCATACCGCCGAGGATGACTGCGAGGATCAGACGCGGATTCATCAGCACATACGGGAAGTAGATTTCGTGGATACCACCCAGGAAGTGGATGATTGCCGCACCGCCCGCAGACTGTTTAGCGCTACCACGACCAAAGAACATGTACGCCAGCAGCACGCCCATACCTGGACCTGGGTTAGCTTCAATCAGGAAGAAGATTGATTTACCCAGTTCATGGGACTGCTGAATACCCAGCGGCGAGAAGATACCGTGGTTAATGGCGTTGTTGAGGAACAGGATTTTCGCCGGTTCAACAAAGATAGACGCCAGCGGCAGCATGTCATGGACAACCATGAAGTTAACGCCCGCAGCCAGCATTTTGGACAGGGCTTCAACAATCGGGCCAATGCCGAGGAATGCCAGAATAGCGAGGATCATCCCGATGATGCCTGCGGAGAAGTTATTCACCAGCATCTCAAAACCGGATTTGATCTTACCGTCTACCCAGCGGTCGAAGTGCTTAATGCACCAGCCGCCCAGCGGACCTGCAATCATAGAACCGAGGAACATCGGCATGTCTGCGCCGACGATAACGCCCATGGTGGTGATGGCACCGACTACGCCGCCACGTTCGCCGCCTACCAGCTTACCACCGGTATAACCGATCAGCAGCGGCAGGAGATAAGTGATCATCGGCCCGACCAGCTTCGCCAGCGTCTCGTTCGGTAACCACCCTGTTGGAATAAATAACGCGGTGATGATACCCCACGCGATAAACGCGCCGATATTTGGCATCACCATGTTGCTGAGGAAACGACCAAAGCTTTGCACTTTGATCTTAATATCGGATGACATAAAAACACCCCTTCTTATGTTTGCTGTCGCGCAGGCTGGAAGCCCGAGGTTTTTTGTTAATGTGGCGGCAGAGGTAGCCGGACCTTGTAGATACTGCGAAATCTGGCACTGAATCGGTTAACTGTCCAGTCGACGGCCTTTTGTGTGATATCAATCACATAAATATAGGGGGTAGAGAGGTAATTAACGTGACGTTCATCACAAAACGCTTGTGTAAAAAAGCAACAAGGCGGCGATTTTCGCTAAAAATGGCATTTAAATGTGAGTAGTGTCACATTTTTGTTTTGATGGTTTGTTGAATCTTTGTGATCTGAATCACAAGATATTTTCTTACGGCGTTCACCTGATGTGATCTACAGCATGTTATGCCTTCGTCATACAATTGTTATGTAACTAAGCAACTCATCACCTCTAAAAATTATTCTTTGGTGTTATGGCGAGAATCGCGAACCCGGATTATTGTCAAAATATCAGCCTGACTCCCTTCTGGCTGCCAGCCCAAAAACAACACTGATAAACGTGAATCCGAGGCAGATATGTTTCTAAACTATTTCGCGTTGGGAGTGCTGATCTTCGTCTTTCTGGTGATTTTTTATGGAATCATCGCGATACATGACATCCCTTATCTGATTGCCAAAAAGCGCAACCATCCCCATGCCGACGCTATTCATACGGCGGGCTGGGTGAGCCTGTTTACCCTGCATGTTATCTGGCCGTTCCTGTGGATCTGGGCGACGCTCTATCAACCGGAGCGCGGGTGGGGCATGCAGTCACATGTTGCGTCGCAGGAGAAAGCGACTGACCCGGAAATCGCCGCACTTTCTGACCGAATTTCCCGGCTAGAGCATCAACTCGCCGCCGAGAAAAAGACTGACTATTCCACGTTCCCGGAGATCTAATTATGGATCTATTGATTGTTTTAACTTACGTGGTGCTGGTGCGTATTCCGCTCTATTCGATCACGGATTGGCATCGAAGTTCGATCAGCGATTCGCATCCATTCGATCAACCGGGAACTTAACTTTTTCTACCGCTTTTTAACTCGTTTTTTTCGCTGCTTTCCACTGTCGGGGGATTTTTCCTCAGGGACTCTCCCTGAAGGACCACTCTGTGTGAGTTATGTACCAGTCTGTCCAGGATGGCATCTGCTGTTGTTGGGTTCTCCATCAGACCATGCCATTTATCTACCGGGAACTGGCTTACCACTATCGTGCTGCTTATTAGAACCTGTATTTTTTGCAACTGTTTCAGATATTTCAGCCAACTGCCATCAACACGTCCCTGAGCCAACTGTTCCAGTAATCGCCCGGTTCTACAGTACCGGACGCTGTATTTCTGTCGACATGCCTGTTCGCCCAGCGCATTGGCTATCCAGCTCTTACCGCATCCTGTCGGACCGGTTATCAGTAGGTTTTTCCTGTGGATTATGTAGTAGCCGTTCAGCAGTTCCCTCATCTGTTCAGCCCGCAGACCTCTTGAGGCCGGATAACGCAGCCCTTCCGGTGTTGCCTGATATTTCAGGCAGGCATTTTTTCTCAACCGTGCCACACGACTGTTTTCTCTGCTCAGAAGCTCGTCATCAACCAGCAGTGTCAGCCTTTCCTCGAACGACAGTTCGTCGTAAGTCTGAGGCGTTTCCCGTTGCCGTATCAGGCTCCCGGCCATCGCCGGGAGTTTCAGTTGGGTCAGTTTGTTTAACAGATTATCACTCATACGGTTGTTCCTTCTGTCAGTGGTAGTAGCCAGGACCACGCAGGTTTTCATGCTCTGAAGCATATGCCGGATGTTGTTCGCCCAGGCGGGATAACGGAAGCTCAACGTTATCCCGATGATGACGCAGCAGATTGTCGATAAAGCGTCTGTCCGGGGCGTTATAGTGCAGGGCAACGTAACAGGCCTTTTCCAGCCGTTCCGGGCCGTATTTTTTCTGAAGTGCCAGCAGACCCAGGACTGCACGGTAAGCCAGCTCCGGATGGGGTTTGGCTTTCAGCATGGATTCAACCACCCGGCCTGTGGACGGACCTGTACGGTTTCCCTGCTCGATAAGGCGTTCCGGTGTCCATGTCCCATGCCGCCGGTGGCGTTCTGGCATGTGAAGCGGATTGGTTGTGTGTTTATATTCATGTGTGCTGCGCGGATGTTGCGCCACACACTGCCCCTTGTGCCAGAGCTGTACCACCGACTGCCCCACCTTCAGTGACAGACGCTGACCGACCAGTTCGTGTGGAACGGAGTACCAGTGACGGGCATATTCAACGTGGTAGTCAGGGCCAACCTTCACGGCTTTGTATTCCGTGTATTCATAAGGCTCCAGAGGCAGCGGAGAGAGTGCTGGTGCATCCAGCATGCGGAAGCGTTCTGCGCGGGTTTGATTACCGTATCCCTTCATTGGTCGGTTATTCATGTCCGTCAGCAACTCCCGAAGGCGTGCATTCAGCGCCCTGAGCGTGTGGAAGGTTTCATTACGGATGCGGGCAAGAAGCCATCGCTCGACGATGAGGACGCCGTTTTCTGCTTTTGGTTTATCTTTAGGTTTGCGCGGGCGGGCCGGGATAATAACCGTGCCATAGTGCTCAGCCAGCGCCTGATAACTGTCGTTGATGACAGGCTCATAGCGATCGGCTTTTTTCACTGCGCTTCTGAGGTTATCGGGGATGAGCAGCTTCGGTACGCCGCCCAGGAAGGTCAGGCAACGGCTGTGGGCATTTAACCATGACATCATGTCCTGACCTTCGCACGCTTCAACATAGGTATAGTTGGACGCCCCCATTACAGCCACGAAGATTGCCACGCGGCGTATCTCTCCGGTGTCCGGATTAATAACAGGGACCGTAGGACCACAGAAGTCGATAAAGAGCTTTTCGCCAGCACGATGCTCCTGTCGCATGGAGAGGCGTCGCGTTTTTTTCCACTTCCGGTAGCAACGGCAGAAGTGTGAGTATCCCATCGCTTTGTCACCCGCCTGTGCCTTGTATTCCATCCACAACAGTTGGCGCGTCACGCCAGGTTTTCTCATTTCCGTATCGAAGTACAGCATGTCAGGCATAACAAGCTCTGACGCAGAGGTGTCTTTGGGCGGGAAAATGAGTTTCTCCAGCGTGTCATGGGATATATCCGCAGGTAATGGCCATGACAGAGAAGAGGCTTTGAAGCGGGCAAGAACCTCAAAAACGGTTGAGGCGCTGATGTGTAACGTCAGTCCGATACAACGGTTAGTCAGCTTCTTATCGAACTTGAGCTGAAGGATCTTAAAACAAGTTTCCATAGTGCTCCTGGATTTTCTCTTTTTGGACATTGACGTCTCCACTGGTTTAAACACGGCAATGGAGACTGTGGTGAAAAGAGTTAATTCCCGGAGTGACTGGCGAATTCCAATCAATGATCGGAAGTATGCCAAATCGTGATCGATTGTGATGCCAAACTGTGATCGGAGATGGATGCCAAATCATGATCGATTCGAATGCCAAACTGCGATCGATTCAGATGCCATTTTGCAGCTGGCGTGGGCGGTCTTTAAAATCTTTCGTATTCCGGTGAATCAGTGGACGCTGGCGACGGCGGCGCTGGGAGGCGTGTTTCTGGTGAGTGGTTTGATTTTGTTGATGAACTACAACCACCCTTACACTTTTACCGCGCAAAAGGCAGTGATAGCGATCCCTATCACGCCACAGGTGACGGGAATTGTTACTGAAGTCACTGACAAGAATAATCAGCTTATTCAAAAGGGCGAGGTGCTTTTTAAGCTCGACCCGGTTCGTTACCAGGCGCGAGTTGACAGACTTCAGGCTGACCTGATGACGGCGACGCATAATATAAAGACGCTGCGTGCGCAGCTCACTGAAGCGCAGGCCAACACCACCCAGGTTTCAGCGGAGCGCGACCGTCTGTTTAAAAATTATCAACGTTACCTGAAAGGCAGCCAGGCGGCGGTGAATCCGTTCTCGGAACGTGACATCGACGATGCGCGGCAAAATTTCCTCGCGCAGGATGCGCTGGTGAAAGGCTCGGTGGCGGAGCAGGCGCAGATCCAGAGCCAGCTCGACAGTATGGTTAACGGCGAGCAATCGCAGATTGTGAGCTTAAGAGCGCAACTTACTGAAGCAAAATATAACCTTGAGCAGACTGTCATTCGCGCGCCGAGCAATGGCTACGTTACTCAGGTACTGATCCGCCCAGGTACATACGCAGCTGCCTTGCCGCTGCGTCCGGTGATGGTCTTCATCCCCGAGCAAAAACGGCAAATTGTCGCCCAATTTCGGCAAAACTCGCTGTTACGTCTGAAACCTGGCGATGATGCGGAAGTGGTGTTTAACGCGCTACCTGGGCAGGTGTTCCACGGCAAATTGACTAGTATTTTACCTGTCGTGCCAGGCGGTTCTTATCAGGCGCAGGGGGTATTGCAATCATTAACGGTCGTTCCCGGCACGGACGGCGTGCTGGGAACCATTGAACTGGACCCTAACGATGATATCGATGCCTTACCCGACGGCATTTACGCCCAGGTAGCAGTTTACTCCGACCATTTCAGCCATGTTTCGGTGATGCGGAAGGTGCTGCTAAGAATGACCAGTTGGATGCATTATTTGTATTTGGATCATTGAGGGGGAAGGGGGAGATTATGGAACTTTGCTCCCTGCAAGGGCTAATTATTTTTGCATATTACTTCATTGGCTGCGATGATTTTTCTTTAATATTCATTATGTTAATAAGTTCTGGATGAGTGTGCTCTCATTGGATTTTTTATCCGTCTTGTTCTGCCGCAGGATGAGACTATACATCGTCGAGATCGCAATGATGATATGAGTTGTTCCTCCTGCGACGGCTCTAATCAAAAAAGAGCAGGAGTGCTTTTCCATCTATTGCGATGATGGCTTTATTATCTGAAGGATGACAGTCACATTTAAAAAATATTTAATCTATAGATCACAATGTAGGGTCATGGAATATATGTATACAACTATTTTCTTCTTCACTTTTAATTATCGTATTCATTATAAAACTAAGTTAAAAAAACTCCTAGAGAGTGAGTTATTAATATATTTTTAAATAAAATTAAGTTATCATTCATCGATGCATTTTATAGAATCATCAATGGCCATAATAGTACTATTAACTCTCAATTTTATATTTTTATCATCACTACAAATATTAACTGAATTTATATCAATGATTTTTTTATTCTTATCTTTTATTTACTGTTTCAATGCAATCAGCGGCAAGTTGGAGTGGATTTAGATTTTTCAGATATGGTCTTATGATCTTTCCCTTACTTAATAAATAGCATGTATAGGATTCGGAAAGTCCAGCATCTATTTTGTACCTCATTATATTAGATAAGGATGTGAGAAATTCCTTGTTATCATTCGCAGCCATATATGCCAGTCCGAGTTCAGCCTCTGCGGCCTTACAGGCAAAATAGCTTAGTGAACACGCTTTTCGTCCCTCTTTAGTACTGGCTGATATTAGTGCCCATAATATTGCTTTGTCTGCCAAATCTAACTCTCTCTGAAATTGTCTTGCAGTAACTGTACTCGCAGAAATAGAGAAAAAAATACAATTGTTAATAACTTTGCCATATTTTTTAGTCCGTAACTGTTAATGTGCTATCTGGCTCTGAAAATATTAACTCATTTAATTTTTGCATGTCATTAGATGAACCAGTTATACAACCCTCGGAACAGAATCGAGGTCCTAAAGACGGACCGAAAGCGTTTAAACAACTTTGTGTTAAAAATCCATCACGATTATATGTTTCTGTATTTGCTGACGGTACTAAACGTATACCATTAGGTTTTCTATTGGTTGCTCCAGGACCATTAACATTCCAGCTCCATACCCCTTGAGGTATTGGACCTCTATTTTGTAAGTGTGTACAACCAGGATTATTTTTACATTGCATATTATTACCATTATTACCAGAGGCGACAGGAATAGTAAGCACATCATAAGAGTTATCATCATTTTGCGTATCTGAAACGCATGAAAGCATACTTAAAGTTATGCTGTATAAACAGGTCGCTAATCCCAACGGGTCAATATCAGTTATCGGATTCAACGGATACTGATAAAAATTCCATCCCCCCTTCAGTCCAATCTTTTCGCGCCGGCGTGTACACCGGGTCCATCTGGTTTTGCATCTGCTCCACCGTCAGGCCGCACGATGCCAGCCAGCGGCGGCTTTCCTCACTCACCCGGTCAGCCAGGATTTCACTTTCCAGCCGGTCGAGCATCTGCACCAGCACCGGCGGGAACACCACACTGCCACCGTCTTCGCCGCCGGACTGCTGAAGGGCATCCGCCAGGCTGCGGCGCTGCGTTTTCGCCAGCTCACCGGTGGCAGTTTCGACCCTGATGAGTGGCGTGAAGCTCCCCGGCTGATAAATCGTCTGGATGCGGGTTCTGTCGTTCTGTATTGTGGTCAGCCGGTCGCCGTCCCAGCCGTACCAGGTCACTTGCGGTTTCCGTGACAGCGACATCCAGCCCGTCAGGTCCCGTTCACGCCGCCATACCCGTTTTGCCACCCTGCGGCCCAGCGGGTCGTAAAGATAGCGACTTTCGACCAGCGGCTCTGCATATTGTGTCCGCGTGTAGTGCACCAGCCGGTGCTGACTGTCGTAATGGTACCGGTGGGTGCGCTCATCATCCGTGCGGATAACCCCTTCCGGGATGAGGTCGGTTTTCTCTGTCAGTCTGCCGTGATGGTCATACCGGTAAAGATAGTGCGCGTCACGGGCGATACGGTTATCCGGCCACATGCTGAGGGTGCTGTCCGGGTGCAGCTCCGGGTCGGGCAGGCGGTTCCCCGCCGGGTCTGTGGCATACGGGATGCGGATATCCAGATTCGCTGCGGTGGTGTGAACGCCGGTCAGCCTGCCGGTGGTGCTGTAGCTGTAACTCCGGGTCTGGCGCGGGCTGCTGATGCGGATGAGTTCGCCGTTGTCGTTCCAGGTGTAATCGCGGTCAGACAGCAGGCTGTTCAGGTGCTGGCTCTGTAACTGCCCGGCAGGGGTATAAGCGATGGTGAGTTCATAACGGCCGAAGCTGCGCAGCGTTTCCCGGTGCAGGCGGTCGCGGGTGTACTCCACCAGCGGTGTGTCGCCGAGTTTCATGCCTGACAGCCAGCCGCTGCCGTAGGTCAGCCATTCCACGGCGGACAGGCTGTCCGGTATACAGCGGTTCGCCAGCCCCTGCGCGTTGTACGCATGTCTGGTCTCATGCTGCCAGAGCAGTGCTTCCGTCTGCGGGTGATGCACCGTCTGACGCTCACCGGTCAGCCGGCCTTTCTCATCATACCCGTAATGCACCGTCACCCGGTGCCCTTCGCTGAGATGGCTGATGTCTGTCAGCCAGCCGCGTTCGTCGTACCGCCACCGCTCTGCGGTTTCACCCTTCACGGTGCGGTGCGTGAGGCGGTCTGCTTCGTCATAGTGCCAGTGGGTGACCAGCCCCTCATCCTCGCTGCGGATAAGTTTGCCGGTCAGGTCGTGGTGATAACGCTGTGTGCGGCCGTCAAAGCCGGTTTCCTGTATCAGCCGGTCGAGTACATCGTAACGGAAGGTGGTGTGGCTGCCGTTTTCACTGGTCAGACGGATGACCCGTCCGGCAGCATCGTATTCCATACTGCGCGTCAGCCCGCCCTGCGTGGTACAGATGGCTTTTCCCCACGCATCGTACTGTGTCCCGTTTCTGCTGCCGTCCGGGGCAATGACGGCGGTCAGGTCACCGGCGGCGTTGTATTCATACCGCATTTCATGGCCCTGCGTGTCTTTCACCGCAATTAACTGTCCACGGCTGTCGTATGCGCGGTACTGGCTCAGCCCTTCCTCGCGGTGCACCGCCGTCACCTGACCAAAACGGTCATGGTCATAACGGGTTACATAACCGGAACAGTCAGTGACGGTCAGCAACTGACCGTAACGGCTCCATGTCATGGTTTTCCGGCTGCCGGTGGCATCTTCCGTTGCGCAGGGTAAGTCACTGTGTGGATTATCATAACGGTAGCGGGTGATATCGCCGTCAGGGGCGGTTTCCTGAATCAGACGGCCGGATTCATCATATTTGCGGCGCATTTCCAGCCCGTCAGGCCCGGTGGCTGACGTTAACTGGCTGTGGTGGTTATAGTAAAACGCCGATGCCCTGCCATCCGGCGTGGTGATGCGCGTGATGAGGCCCGTCACCACATCCGGGCTGTATTCTGTTGTCCGGCCTGCGGCATCCGTCTGTGTCCTGAGCCTGCCCACGGCGTCAAACTGACTCTGCGTGACGCTGCCGTCCGCGTGTTCCTTTTTCACCACCCGCTTCAGCCCGGCTTCACCCTACGTGTGCAGCACTTCACGGCGGTTCAGGCTGTCGGTGATGGTGATGCGGTCCTTCTCATACTGATACGTGTAGCTTAAGCCTGCCGGGTTAAGCTGTTCTGTCACCCGCCCGTCGCTGTCGTAACGGTAACGGATTTCCGGCCGGCCCGTGTGACGGTGCGCCACCATCCGGCCCCGGTATTTATCATCGTAAGTAAAGCTGCGCACCTGTTTGCCACTACGGTCATACACCACCGCCAGTTCGCCGCGTGGCGTCCAGCCATAGCGCACCAGCGGCGCGGCAGGTAAATTCTCCGGGTATTCCGGGTCGTGCGTCAGCCACACGGCAGACAGATGCCGTTGTCCCGGCCATATTCGGTGTAACCCGGCAGGGTATCAGGAAAAGCGGACGGTTCCGTCCCGCCGGAAATGGCCTGCTGCCGGGCTTCTTCTGCCCGCTGCGCCTGCGTGGTCAGTACCAGCCGGAAGTGACGCCCGGCACCATCCGTCACGCCGGTGATTTCGCCGCTGAATTCACCGGCGGCTTCGCGGTGGAACGTCTGTGTGCGCCCGAAGCGGTCCACCAGCCCGGTCAGTACCCGGTACGGCGGCAGCGGCGCAGGCAGCACCTCATCCGCTTCCGGCACCCGCTCACACCAGCCGAGCAGCCACCACGGCCCCTGCGGACTGTTTGTCGCCAGATAACGATGCGGACTTAAGCGGAGTTCTTCCGGCAGCGCCTGCCAGAGTGCGGCCAGCCGGTGACCTTCATCCAGTTTCGCCACGCCGCCGCGCACCAGCCAGAGTGATTCGCTGCGGCTGTAACCGTCCTCACCGGGAAACAGGTGCTCAAAATACAGGCTTCTGCCGCCGTTATCACTGAGTATCAGTGTGTTATCGCGCAGCTGTAAGCGGATATCCGCAGGCATTTTCCAGCCGGGGCCGAGGCTCCCCATCGGCGCGGGCGTTTTTGTCCGGTAACTGCTGTAGGTGCGGGAGAGGATGAACGGCAGCGGGGCGGGCAGGGCGATGTCGGTTTCACCGGGAAGGACCTTTGCACCGAGCAGGGGATTGACCGGATGGCCGGACGTCACTCCGCCGGGGCACACCGAACAGGCCACACCGGTGGGGGCACCGATGCGCACCCCGGCTGAACCCTGAACAATGCTACCGCCATACTGCGTCATGTCGCCCTGACGCGCTGCCGGTTTTCCGCTCATCTGCTCATCCTTGTTTTATCGGGTTATTTGTCTGCTTCCAGGCAAAACCCTACAGATTTATAAGAAAGCCTTAAGTGAGATATCCATCAGATAGAAACAATTAGGAAAATATTTATATCACCATGATAAATATGTGATTTATTTGGAAGTAACAAACCATCAACATTTTCTGCCCTTTTTCCCATCACCAGGCCATACTGATATTTTTCCTCGCACAAAGGACTCGGCATGAAACTCGTCGGTAGCTACACCAGCCCGTTTGTACGCAAACTTTCTATTCTGTTGTTAGAAAAGGGCATAACTTTCGAATTTATTAATGAACTGCCCTATAACGCGGACAACGGCGTGGCGCAATTTAACCCGTTAGGAAAAGTGCCGGTGCTGGTGACCGAAGAGGGCGAATGCTGGTTTGATTCGCCGATCATCGCTGAATATATTGAGTTAATGAATGTCGCTCCGGCGATGTTGCCGCGCGATCCGCTGGAGTCGTTGCGGGTGCGCAAAATTGAGGCGCTGGCGGATGGCATTATGGATGCCGGGCTGGTATCGGTGCGTGAACAGGCGCGTCCGGCGGCGCAGCAGTCTGAAGATGAATTGTTACGCCAGCGGGAGAAAATCAACCGCAGTCTGGATGTGCTGGAAGGATATCTGGTCGATGGCACACTCAAAACCGATACGGTCAATCTGGCGACTATCGCCATTGCCTGTGCTGTCGGATATCTCAATTTCCGCCGCGTTGCGCCAGGTTGGTGTGTCGACCGCCCACACTTAGTCAAACTGGTCGAAAACCTGTTTAGCCGCGAAAGTTTTGCTCGCACCGAACCGCCAAAGGCTTGATGCGCGATATGTCCTCCTGACCCATCTCACGTTACAATCCGTGGTTATGTTAAACGCCCTTCTCCGTGTGAGAGGGCCTTGATCAGCCAGGTTTCCTATGACAACCGAAACGCGTTCCCTCTATAGTCAACTTCCGGCTATTGATCGCTTATTGCGCGATAGCTCCTTCCTTTCTTTGCGTGATACTTATGGTCACACCCGCGTGGTGGAATTGTTGCGTCAGATGCTCGACGAAGCGCGAGAAGTGATTCGTGACAGCCAGACGCTTCCTGCGTGGTGTGAAAACTGGGCGCAAGAAGTCGATGCCCGGTTGACGAAAGAGGCGCAGAGCGCGCTGCGTCCGGTGATCAACCTGACGGGAACCGTGCTGCATACCAACCTTGGACGAGCTTTACAGGCGGAAGCCGCGGTGGAAGCCGTTGCGCAGGCTATGCGTTCGCCAGTGACCCTCGAGTACGATCTGGACGACGCCGGACGCGGACATCGCGATCGGGCGCTGGCGCAACTGCTGTGCCGTATTACGGGGGCGGAAGATGCCTGTATCGTCAATAACAATGCGGCGGCGGTGTTATTGATGTTGGCGGCCACTGCCAGCGGGAAAGAGGTGGTAGTATCTCGCGGCGAATTGGTGGAGATTGGCGGCGCGTTTCGTATTCCCGATGTTATGCGTCAGGCAGGCTGCACCCTACACGAAGTAGGGACCACCAACCGCACGCACGCGAATGATTATCGTCAGGCGGTGAATGAAAATACCGCACTGTTGATGAAAGTACATACCAGTAACTACAGCATTCAGGGGTTCACCAAAGCGATAGATGAAGCGGAACTGGTGGCGCTCGGCAAAGAGCTGGATGTTCCCGTAGTGACTGATTTAGGCAGTGGCTCGCTGGTCGATCTTAGCCAGTACGGTTTGCCGAAAGAGCCAATGCCGCAGGAGTTGATTGCGGCGGGCGTCAGTCTGGTGAGCTTCTCCGGCGACAAGTTGTTAGGCGGGCCGCAGGCAGGGATTATCGTTGGTAAAAAAGAGATAATCGCCCGCCTGCAAAGCCACCCGCTGAAGCGTGCATTACGCGCGGATAAAATGACCCTCGCGGCGCTGGAAGCCACGTTGCGTCTTTATTTACACCCTGAAGCTCTGAGTGAAAAATTACCGACCCTGCGCCTGCTTACCCGCAGCGCAGAGGTCATTCAAATCCAGGCACAACGTTTACAGGCTCCCCTTGCCGCACATTACGGCGCGGAGTTTGCGGTACAGGTTATGCCATGTCTTTCGCAGATTGGCAGTGGTTCGCTGCCGGTTGATCGCCTGCCGAGCGCGGCATTAACGTTTACACCCCATGATGGACGCGGTAGCCACCTTGAGTCATTAGCCGCCCGCTGGCGTGAATTGCCAGTGCCGATGATTGGTCGTATTTATGACGGACGATTGTGGCTGGATTTACGCTGCCTTGAAGATGAGCAACGGTTTTTGGAGATGTTGTTGAAATGATTATTGCGACTGCCGGACACGTTGACCACGGCAAAACAACCTTATTGCAGGTGATTACTGGCGTAAATGCTGACCGTCTGCCGGAAGAAAAAAAGCGCGGCATGACCATCGATCTCGGCTATGCCTACTGGCCGCAGCCGGATGGTCGCGTGCCTAGTTTTATCGACGTACCCGGTCATGAAAAGTTTCTTTCCAACATGCTGGCGGGCGTTGGTGGTATCGATCACGCGCTGTTGGTGGTGGCGTGCGATGACGGCGTGATGGCGCAGACCCGTGAGCATCTGGCGATTTTGCAGCTGACCGGTAACCCGATGCTGACAGTGGCGCTGACCAAAGCCGATCGCGTGGACGAAGCGCGTGTTGATGAGGTTGAACGCCAGGTAAAGGAGGTGCTGCGGGAATACGGTTTTGCTGAGGCAAAACTGTTTATCACCGCAGCAACCGAAGGTCGGGGAATTGATGCCCTGCGCGAGCATCTGCTTCAGTTACCAGGACGTGAACACGCCAGCCAACATAGTGTCCGCCTCGCGATCGACCGCGCATTTACCGTAAAAGGTGCCGGGCTGGTCGTCACCGGTACGGCGTTAAGCGGGGAAGTGAAGGTAGGCGATTCACTCTGGCTGACTGGTGTAAATAAACCGATGCGTGTACGTGCGCTGCATGCACAAAACCAGCCAACAGAAACCGCCCATGCCGGGCAGCGTATCGCGCTTAACATCGCGGGTGATGCGGAAAAAGAGCAGATTAACCGTGGCGACTGGCTGCTTGCCGATGCGCCGCCAGAGCCGTTCACACGGGTGATTGTCGAGCTTCAAACCCATACGCCGCTGACCCAGTGGCAGCCGCTGCATATTCACCACGCCGCCAGCCACGTTACGGGACGCGTTTCGCTGCTGGAAGATAACCTTGCCGAGCTGGTGTTCGACACGCCGCTGTGGCTGGCGGATAACGATCGCTTAGTGCTGCGCGATATCTCGGCCCGCAACACGCTGGCGGGGGCGCGTGTGGTGATGCTTAACCCGCCGCGTCGCGGTAAACGTAAGCCGGAATATCTGCAATGGCTGGCGTCTCTTGCACGGGCGCAGAGCGATGCCGATGCGTTATCTGTTCATCTGGAACGCGGCGCGGTTAACCTTGCGGATTTCGCCTGGGCGCGCCAGCTCAACGGCGAAGGGATGCGCGAATTGCTGCAACAGCCTGGCTATATTCAGGCTGGTTATAGCTTGTTGAATGCGCCGGTTGCCGCCCGCTGGCAGCGGAAAATTCTCGACACATTAGCGACTTATCATGAGCAACATCGCGATGAACCTGGTCCTGGGCGCGAACGTCTGCGACGTATGGCGTTGCCAATGGAAGATGAAGCGCTGGTACTGTTGCTGATTGAAAAGATGCGCGAAAGCGGCGACATCCTCAGTCATCACGGTTGGCTGCATCTGCCGGATCACAAAGCGGGCTTCAGCGAAGAGCAGCAGGCCATCTGGCAAAAAGCAGAGCCGCTGTTTGGTGACGAGCCGTGGTGGGTGCGTGATCTGGCAAAAGAGACGGGTACCGACGAGCAGGCAATGCGCCTGACGCTACGCCAGGCGGCGCAGCAAGGAATAATTACCGCGATCGTCAAAGATCGTTATTACCGTAACGATCGGATTGTCGAATTTGCCAATATGATCCGCGATCTCGATCAGGAGTGTGGTTCAACCTGCGCGGCGGATTTCCGCGATCGCTTAGGCGTAGGCCGAAAGCTGGCAATTCAGATTCTGGAATATTTTGACCGCATTGGCTTTACGCGTCGTCGTGGAAATGATCATTTATTGCGCGACGCATTATTATTTCCGGAAAAATAAGGAAATGATTAATTAATTTTTAAAATAAATTAATACAAATTTCTGGTAATGACTCCAACTTATTGATAGTGTTTTATGTTCAGATAATTCCCGATGACTTTGTCATGCAGCTCCACCGATTTTGAGAACGACAGCGACTTCCGTCCCAGCCGTGCCAGGTGCTGCCTCAGATTCAGGTTATGCCGCTCAATTCGCTGCGTATATCGCTTGCTGATTACGTGCAGCTTTCCCTTCAGGCGGGATTCATACAGCGGCCAGCCATCCGTCATCCATATCACCACGTCAAAGGGTGACAGCAGGCTCATAAGACGCCCCAGCGTCGCCATAGTGCGTTCACCGAATACGTGCGCAACAACCGTCTTCCGGAGACTGTCATACGCGTAAAACAGCCAGCGCTGGCGCGATTTAGCCCCGACATAGCCCCACTGTTCGTCCATTTCCGCGCAGACGATGACGTCACTGCCCGGCTGTATGCGCGAGGTTACCGACTGCGGCCTGAGTTTTTTAAGTGACGTAAAATCGTGTTGAGGCCAACGCCCATAATGCGTGCAGTTGCCCGGCATCCAACGCCATTCATGGCCATATCAATGATTTTCTGGTGCGTACCGGGTTGAGAAGCGGTGTAAGTGAACTGCATTTGCCATGTTTTACGGCAGTGAGAGCAGAGATAGC
The DNA here is from genome assembly GCF_002950395.1 of Shigella sonnei. Lineage (NCBI taxonomy): Bacteria > Pseudomonadati > Pseudomonadota > Gammaproteobacteria > Enterobacterales > Enterobacteriaceae > Shigella > Shigella sonnei. The sequence goes on along the minus strand of NZ_CP026802.1, from coordinate 3,880,852 downwards.
GCTGATGTCCGGCAGTGCTTTTGCCGTTACGCACCACCCCGTCAGTAGCTGAACAGGAGGGACAGCTGATAGAAACAGAAGCCACTGGAGCACCTCAAAAACACCATCATACACTAAATCAGTAAGTTGGCAGCATCACCCAATATGCAAGCCTATTTTGACCAGCTCGATCGCGTTCGTTATGAAGGCTCAAAATCCTCAAACCCGTTAGCATTCCGTCACTACAATCCCGACGAACTGGTGTTGGGTAAGCGTATGGAAGAGCACTTGCGTTTTGCCGCCTGCTACTGGCACACCTTCTGCTGGAACGGGGCGGACATGTTTGGTGTGGGGGCGTTTAATCGTCCGTGGCAGCAGCCTGGTGAGGCACTGGCGTTGGCGAAGCGTAAAGCAGATGTCGCATTTGAGTTTTTCCACAAGTTACATGTGCCATTTTATTGCTTCCACGATGTGGATGTTTCCCCTGAGGGCGCGTCGTTAAAAGAGTACATCAATAATTTTGCGCAAATGGTTGATGTCCTGGCAGCCAAGCAAGAAGAGAGCGGCGTGAAGCTGCTGTGGGGAACCGCTAACTGCTTTACAAACCCTCGCTATGGCGCGGGTGCGGCGACGAACCCAGATCCTGAAGTCTTCAGCTGGGCGGCAACGCAAGTTGTTACAGCGATGGAAGCAACCCATAAATTGGGCGGTGAAAACTATGTCCTGTGGGGTGGTCGTGAAGGTTACGAAACGCTGTTAAATACCGACTTGCGTCAGGAGCGTGAACAACTGGGCCGCTTTATGCAGATGGTGGTTGAGCATAAACATAAAATCGGCTTCCAGGGCACGTTGCTTATCGAACCGAAACCGCAAGAACCGACTAAACATCAATATGATTACGATGCCGCGACGGTCTATGGCTTCCTGAAACAGTTTGGTCTGGAAAAAGAGATTAAACTGAACATTGAAGCTAACCACGCGACGCTGGCAGGTCACTCTTTCCATCATGAAATAGCCACCGCCATTGCGCTTGGCCTGTTCGGTTCTGTCGACGCCAACCGTGGCGATGCGCAACTGGGCTGGGACACCGACCAGTTCCCGAACAGTGTGGAAGAGAATGCGCTGGTGATGTATGAAATTCTCAAAGCAGGCGGTTTCACCACCGGTGGTCTGAACTTCGATGCCAAAGTACGTCGTCAAAGTACTGATAAATATGATCTGTTTTACGGTCATATCGGCGCGATGGATACGATGGCACTGGCGCTGAAAATTGCAGCGCGCATGATTGAAGATGGCGAGCTGGATAAACGCATCGCGCAGCGTTATTCCGGCTGGAATAGCGAATTGGGCCAGCAAATCCTGAAAGGCCAAATGTCACTGGCAGATTTAGCCAAATATGCTCAGGAACATAATTTGTCTCCGGTGCATCAGAGTGGTCGCCAGGAGCAACTGGAAAATCTGGTAAATCATTATCTGTTCGACAAATAACGGCTAACTGTGCAGTCCGTTGGCCCGGTTATCGGTAGCGATACCGGGCATTTTTTTAAGGAACGATCGATATGTATATCGGGATAGATCTTGGCACCTCGGGCGTAAAAGTTATTTTGCTCAACGAGCAGGGTGAGGTGGTTGATTCGCAAACGGAAAAGCTGACCGTTTCGCGCCCGCATCCACTCTGGTCGGAACAAGACCCGGAACAGTGGTGGCAGGCAACTGATCGCGCAATGAAAGCTCTGGGCGATCAGCATTCTCTGCAGGACGTTAAAGCATTGGGTATTGCCGGCCAGATGCATGGAGCAACCTTACTGGATGCTCAACAACGGGTATTGCGCCCTGCCATTTTGTGGAACGACGGGCGCTGTGCGCAAGAGTGCACTTTGCTGGAAGCGAGAGTTCCGCAATCACGAGTGATTACCGGCAACCTGATGATGCCCGGATTTACTGCGCCTAAATTGCTATGGGTTCAGCGGCATGAGCCGGAGATATTCCGTCAAATCGACAAAGTATTATTACCGAAAGATTACTTGCGTCTGCGTATGACGGGGGAGTTTGCCAGCGATATGTCTGACGCAGCTGGCACCATGTGGCTGGATGTCGCAAAGCGTGACTGGAGTGACGTCATGCTGCAGGCTTGCGACTTATCTCGTGACCAGATGCCCGCATTATACGAAGGCAGCGAAATTACTGGTGCTTTGTTACCTGAAGTTGCGAAAGCGTGGGGTATGGCGACGGTGCCAGTTGTCGCAGGCGGTGGCGACAATGCAGCTGGTGCAGTTGGTGTGGGAATGGTTGATGCTAATCAGGCAATGTTATCGCTGGGGACGTCGGGGGTCTATTTTGCTGTCAGCGAAGGGTTCTTAAGCAAGCCAGAAAGCGCTGTACACAGCTTTTGCCATGCGCTACCGCAGCGTTGGCATTTAATGTCTGTAATGCTGAGTGCAGCATCGTGTCTGGATTGGGCCGCGAAATTAACCGGCCTGTGCAATGTCCCAGCTTTAATCGCTGCAGCTCAACAGGCTGATGAAAGTGTCGAGCCAGTTTGGTTTCTGCCTTATCTTTCCGGCGAGCGTACACCACACAATAATCCCCAGGCGAAGGGGGTTTTCTTTGGTTTGACTCATCAACATGGCCCCAATGAACTGGCGCGAGCAGTGCTGGAAGGCGTGGGTTATGCGCTGGCAGATGGCATGGATGTCGTGCATGCCTGCGGCATTAAACCGCAAAGTGTTACGTTGATTGGTGGCGGGGCGCGTAGTGAGTACTGGCGTCAGATGCTGGCGGATATCAGCGGTCAGCAGCTCGATTACCGTACGGGGGGGGATGTGGGGCCAGCACTGGGCGCAGCAAGGCTGGCGCAGATTGCGGCGAATCCAGAGAAATCGCTCATTGAGTTGTTGCCGCAGCTACCGTTAGAACAGTCGCATCTACCAGATGCGCAGCGTTATGCCGCTTATCAGCCACGACGTGAAACGTTCCGTCGCCTCTATCAGCAACTTCTGCCATTAATGGCGTAAACGTTATCCCCTGCCTGACCGGGTGGGGGATAATTCACATCTATATATCTCACTAATTAATTAATATTTAGTATGAATTTATTCTGAAAATCATTTGTTAATGGCATTTTTCAGTTTTGTCTTTCGTTGGTTACTCGTAATGTATCGCTGGTAGATATGGAGATCGTTATGAAAACCTCAAAAACTGTGGCAAAACTATTATTTGTTGTCGGGGCGCTGGTTTATCTGGTTGGGCTATGGATCTCATGCCCATTGCTAAGTGGAAAAGGCTATTTTCTTGGCGTGTTAATGACAGCAACTTTTGGTAACTATGCATATCTTCGCGCAGAAAAACTCGGGCAACTGGATAATTTTTTTACCCATATCTGCCAGTTAGTTGCGTTAATCACTATCGGTCTCTTGTTTATCGGTGTTTTAAATGCACCTATCAATGCTTATGAAATGGTGATCTACCCCATCGCCTTTTTTGTCTGCTTGTTTGGTCAAATGCGTTTGTTTCGCTCGGTATGAGCAACATAAAGCTCTTACACATTCAGGAATGAAAGGAATACTGTGATGGACAACAAAATATCAACCTATTCACCGGCCTTTAGTATTGTGTCATGGATAGCTCTCGTTGGTGGTATCGTTACCTATCTGTTAGGGCTATGGAATGCAGAGATGCAGTTAAATGAAAAAGGGTATTATTTTGCCGTACTGGTGGATTTGCCCCTATATTTCCAGACATCTGTTATCACTTAACCCATTACAAGCCCGCTGCCGCAGATATTCCCGTGGCGAGCGATAACCCAGCGCACTATGCGGATGCCATTCGTTATAATGCTCGAACGCCTCTGCAAGGTTCTTTGCTGCCGTTAACCCGTCTGGTTTGGGCATGATACTGATGTAGTCACGCTTTATCGTTTTCACGAAGCTCTCTGCTATTCCGTTACTCTCCGGACTCCGCACCGCCGTGTTCTTCGGTTCAAGTCCCAACATCCGGGCGAACTGGCGTGTTTCATTAGCCCGGTAGCATGAACCATTATCCGTCAGCCACTCCACTGGAGACGACGGAAGATCGTTGCCGAAGCGGCGTTCCACCGCTCCCAGCATGACGTCCTGTACTGTTTCACTGTTGAAGCCGCCGGTAGTCACCGCCCAGTGCAGTGCCTCACGATCACAGCAGTCCAGCGCGAACGTGACACGCAGTCTCTCTCCGTTATCACAGCAGAACTCGAACCCGTCAGAGCACCATCGCTGATTGCTTTCTTTCACGGCCACTCTGCCTGTATGTGCCCGTTTCGATGGCGGTACAGCAGGTTTTCGCTCAAGCAACAGCGCATTCTGGCGCATGATCCGGTAAACACGTTTGGCATTGATCGCAGGCATACCATCAAGTTCTGCCTGTCTGCGAAGCAGCGCCCATACCCGACGATAACCATACGTGGGCAGCTCTCCGATAACATGGTGTATACGGAGAAGCACATCCGTATCATCAGTGTGACGACTGCGGCGGCCATCCATCCAGTCATCGGTTCGTCTGAGAATGACGTGCAACTGCGCACGCGACACCCGGAGACAACGGCTGACTAAGCTTACTCCCCATCCCCGGGCAATAAGGGCGCGTGCGCTATCCACTTTTTTGCCCGTCCATATTCAACGGCTTCTTTGAGGAGTTCATTTTCCATCGTTTTCTTGCCGAGCAGGCGCTGGAGTTCTTTAATCTGCTTCATGGCGGCAGCAAGTTCAGAGGCAGGAACAACCTGTTCTCCGGCGGCGACAGCAGTAAGACTTCCTTCCTGGTATTGCTTACGCCAGAGAAATAACTGGCTGGTTGCTACACCATGTTGCCGGGCAACGAGGGAGACCGTCATCCCCGGTTCAAAGCTCTGCTGAACAATTGCGATCTTTTCCTGTGTGGTACGCCGTCTGCGTTTCTCCGGCCCTAAGACATCAATCATCTGTACTCCAATGACTAGTCTAAAAACTAGTATTAAGACTATCACTTATTTAAGTGATACTGGTTGTCTGGAGATTCAGGGGGCCAGTCTAACTGGTGTTAGGACTGTTTTCTGCTGCGTCTTATCAAAAGACCGTTCGGGACAAGTATGAAGGCATACCGACCACTTCCATTTATTATATGACCTGCCTGACTGTCTTTATTATCTCTGTTGCATTACTGAGGTAGCCTGAGTTTAACGGACACTCCTTCCTGAAATAGAATGGCATCAGAAGGAGCTAATAATGAGCAGAAAAACCCAACGTTACTCTAAAGAGTTCAAAGCCGAAGCTGTCAGAACGGTTCTTGAAAATCAACTTTCGATCAGTGAAGGCGCTTCCCGATTATCTCTTCCTGAAGGCACTTTAGGACAATGGGTTACCGCCGCCAGAAAAGGGCTCGGTACTCCTGGTTCCCGCACGGTGGCTGAACTGGAATCTGAAATTCTGCAACTGCGTAAGGCGTTAAATGAAGCTCGCCTTGAGCGAGATATATTAAAAAAAGCAACAGCGTATTTTGCACAGGAGTCGCTGAAAAATACGCGTTAATCGAACAATGGCGACAACAATTTCCCATTGAAGCGATGTGTCAGGTATTTGGTGTATCCAGGAGCGGTTATTACAACTGGGTACAGCATGAACCCTCAGACAGAAAACAAAGTGATGAGCGGCTAAAACTGGAGATTAAGGTGGCACATATCCGCACTCGCGAAACATATGGAACCCGGCGGCTCCAGACGGAGCTGGCAGAGAATGGCATCATCGTTGGTCGTGACCGACTGGCACGTCTTCGTAAGGAGCTAAGGCTACGCTGTAAGCAGAAACGCAAGTTCAGAGCGACTACGAACTCGAACCACAATCTGCCAGTTGCGCCAAATCTGCTGAACCAGACGTTCGCTCCTACAGCACCAAATCAGGTCTGGGTGGCGGACCTGACGTATGTTGCCACACAGGAGGGATGGTTGTACCTCGCTGGCATCAAAGATGTTTATACGTGCGAAATTGTCGGCTACGCCATGGGAGAGCGCATGACAAAAGAGCTGACAGGTAAAGCCCTGTTTATGGCGCTCAGGAGCCAGCGCCCACCTGCCGGGCTAATCCACCACTCTGATCGAGGTTCACAGTACTGCGCATACGATTACCGGGTCATACAGGAGCAGTTTGGTCTGAAAACATCAATGTCGCGTAAAGGTAACTGTTACGACAACGCTCCGATGGAAAGCTTCTGGGGAACGCTGAAAAATGAGAGCCTGAGCCACTATCGTTTTAATAACCGGGATGAAGCCATCTCAGTAATACGGGAATACATTGAGATTTTCTACAATCGTCAGCGTCGTCACTCTCGTCTGGGGAATATCTCCCCGGCAGCCTTCAGGGAAAAATATCATCAGATGGCTGCTTAAAAAAAGAACAAATGGTAGTGTCCGCTATTGCCAGTACACCTCATACTGATGGTAGGTCTGTGGAATGCGACATTATTACTCAGTGAAAAAGGTTTTTATGGACTGGCTTTCTTCTTAAGCTTGTTTGGTGCAGTAGCGGTGCAGAAGAATATTCGTGATGCCGGAATAAACCCGCCAAAAGAAACACAGGTTACCCAGGAAGAATACAGCGAATAATTCACGTAAGCCCGGTCAGTCCAATGTGAACGGGCTTTTACTTAACTCACTAATCTGTTTCTGTCGATTCGTTGTACCAGCATAGAAAGTAACAAACTCGCTGCCAACGTCGCGCAAAAGATCCAAATAATATCCAGTATTGGCCAATTTTTAAGCTCAATTCCCCGGGTGCGCAGCGCATGGATAATCAAGGCGTGGAATCCGTATATACCCAATGAATGGCGGGAGATTAAGCCAAGTCCGCGAATGGTACGCGTATCCAGCGTGTTTTTAACCAGAGTCAATAGCGCGATTGCGCAGATAAAAACCATCGGCCCACAGTAAAGATACCAGGTATCGGCAAAATTTCCGCGCCACTGCAATTCATATAATGTCCCGCGAGAGATAATAAAAACCCCCGTCGCAAACAGCGCGGCGCTCACCCACGACAGTGCTTTATGCTGTGTGTCCATCATCCCTATAGCGCGGCCCAACATGCCATACAGAATGTAGTAAAAAGTATCGCCATTGATATATAAGTTAATTGGCAGCCATTCAAAACCGTCAATTTTCTGCGGCACTGTGTTTGGGTTAGCGATAATGCCAATCACCGCCATTAGCACCAGCAACATTTTTCCGCCGACGTTCTTCACCTGAATCAGCGGTGAAACCAGATAAATCACCGCAATCGCGAAGAAAAACCACAAGTGGTAAAACACTGGCTTTTGCAGCAGGTTTTTCAGCGCTAACTCCATATTGATGGAGGTAAACAGCGCAATGTAGAGCAGTGCGATTGCGCTATAAAAAATCAGACATAAGCCGATACGCAAGAAATGGCGCGGCTGGGCGCTGCGTTCGCCAAAAAAGAGATAGCCGGAAATCATGAAAAATAGCGGCACGCTGACACGAGAGGCAGAATTCAGAACATTGGCGATATCCCATGTGACGGGGCTAACACTATGAGCATTGGTCACATACCAGGTAGTGGTGTGAATCATCACCACCATTAAACACGCTATCCCTCGCAGGTTATCAATCCAGTAAATTTTGGGCTGCATCTGTGTCTCTGTATCTGGTTAAAAAAAGTCTGACCGATAAATCATTTGGTTGGCGCACTGGAATAATCTGAGTTTTATCACTACAGCTTATAGAGGCTTAAGGAAATTCGTAAGATATCAGCCACTATACCGATATAAATAATAAGACTCACCTGCAAACCAGACGGTAATTTAATGATGATGAACGCTTTCTTTCCGGCAATGGCGCTTATGGTGCTAGTGGGTTGGTCTACACCGTCACCCGTGCAGAAAGCACAACGGGTAAAGGTTGATCCTCTGCGTTCGTTGAATATGGAAGCGTTATGCAAGGATCAGGCGGCAAAACGTTATAACACCGGCGAGCAAAAAATCGACGTCACCGCCTTCGAACAGTTCCAGGGAAGCTATGAAATGCGCGGTTATACCTTCCGTAAAGAGCAGTTTGTCTGTTCTTTTGACGCAGATGGCCATTTTTTGCATCTTTCCATGCGTTAAGCCCTGCTTTTTCCCGTTTCGTACTGTATATCTTCCATCCAGCGGGTATACTGATCCCTTCCTTTAAATCCACACGTATCCAGCACGAAATAATATGCAAAAGTTTGATACCAGGACCTTCCAGGGCTTGATCCTGACCTTACAGGATTACTGGGCTCGCCAGGGCTGCACCATTGTTCAACCATTGGACATGGAAGTCGGCGCGGGAACCTCTCACCCAATGACCTGTCTGCGCGCGCTGGGGCCAGAACCGATGGCGGCTGCTTATGTTCAGCCTTCTCGTCGCCCGACCGATGGTCGCTACGGCGAAAACCCCAACCGTTTACAGCACTACTATCAGTTCCAGGTGGTCATTAAGCCATCGCCGGACAATATTCAGGAGCTGTACCTCGGTTCTCTGAAAGAGCTGGGCATGGACCCGACTATTCACGACATCCGTTTCGTGGAAGATAACTGGGAAAACCCGACTCTGGGTGCCTGGGGACTGGGCTGGGAAGTGTGGCTAAACGGCATGGAAGTGACGCAGTTCACTTACTTCCAGCAGGTTGGTGGTCTGGAGTGTAAACCGGTTACCGGCGAGATCACCTACGGTCTGGAACGTCTGGCCATGTACATTCAGGGCGTAGACAGCGTTTACGACCTGGTCTGGAGCGACGGCCCGCTGGGTAAAACCACCTACGGCGACGTGTTCCATCAGAACGAAGTGGAGCAGTCCACTTACAACTTCGAATACGCGGATGTGGATTTCCTGTTCACCTGCTTCGAGCAGTACGAGAAAGAAGCGCAGCAGCTGCTGGCGCTGGAAAATCCGCTGCCGCTGCCAGCCTACGAGCGTATTCTGAAAGCCGCCCACAGCTTCAACCTGCTGGATGCGCGTAAAGCCATCTCCGTCACTGAGCGTCAGCGCTACATTCTGCGCATTCGCACCCTGACCAAAGCAGTGGCAGAAGCATACTACGCTTCCCGTGAAGCCCTCGGCTTCCCGATGTGCAACAAAGATAAGTAAGAGGCGGCTATGTCTGAGAAAACTTTTCTGGTGGAAATCGGCACTGAAGAGCTGCCACCAAAAGCACTGCGCAGCCTGGCTGAGTCCTTTGCTGCGAACTTTACTGCGGAGCTGGATAACGCTGGCCTCGCACACGGCACCGTTCAATGGTTTGCTGCTCCGCGTCGTCTGGCGTTGAAAGTAGCTAACCTGGCGGAAGCGCAACCAGATCGTGAAATCGAAAAACGCGGCCCGGCGATTGCCCAGGCGTTCGACGCTGAAGGCAAACCGAGCAAAGCGGCAGAAGGTTGGGCGCGTGGTTGCGGTATTACCGTTGACCAGGCTGAGCGTCTGACTACCGATAAAGGCGAATGGCTGCTGTATCGCGCCCATGTGAAGGGCGAAAGCACTGAAGCACTACTGCCGAATATGGTTGCGACTTCGCTGGCGAAACTGCCGATCCCGAAACTGATGCGTTGGGGCGCAAGCGACGTGCACTTCGTGCGTCCGGTGCACACCGTGACCCTGCTGCTGGGCGACAAAGTCATTCCGGCAACCATTCTGGGCATTCAGTCCGATCGCGTGATTCGCGGCCACCGCTTTATGGGCGAACCGGAATTCACCATCGACAACGCCGATCAGTATCCGGAAATTCTGCGTGAGCGCGGGAAAGTCATCGCCGATTACGAAGAACGTAAAGCGAAGATTAAAGCCGATGCCGAAGAAGCAGCGCGTAAGATTGGCGGTAACGCTGACTTAAGCGAAAGCCTGCTGGAAGAAGTGGCTTCGCTGGTGGAGTGGCCGGTCGTTCTGACCGCAAAATTCGAAGAGAAATTCCTCGCGGTGCCGGCTGAAGCCCTGGTTTACACCATGAAAGGTGACCAGAAATACTTCCCGGTGTATGCGAACGATGGCAAACTGCTGCCGAACTTCATCTTCGTTGCCAACATCGAATCGAAAGATCCGCAGCAAATTATCTCTGGTAACGAGAAAGTCGTTCGTCCACGTCTGGCGGATGCCGAGTTCTTCTTCAATACCGACCGTAAAAAACGTCTGGAAGATAACCTGCCGCGCCTGCAAACCGTGCTGTTCCAGCAACAGCTGGGTACGCTGCGTGACAAAACTGACCGCATCCAGGCGCTGGCTGGCTGGATTGCTGAACAGATTGGCGCTGACGTTAACCACGCAACCCGTGCGGGCCTGCTGTCTAAGTGTGACCTGATGACCAACATGGTCTTCGAGTTCACCGACACCCAAGGCGTTATGGGGATGCACTACGCGCGTCACGATGGCGAAGCGGAAGACGTAGCCGTCGCGCTGAATGAGCAGTATCAGCCGCGCTTTGCCGGTGATGACCTGCCGTCCAACCCGGTAGCTTGTGCGCTGGCGATTGCTGATAAGATGGATACTCTGGCGGGTATCTTCGGTATCGGTCAGCATCCGAAAGGCGACAAAGACCCGTTTGCGCTGCGTCGTGCCGCACTTGGCGTGCTGCGAATTATCGTTGAGAAGAACCTCAACCTTGATCTGCAAACGCTGACCGAAGAAGCAGTGCGTCTGTATGGCGATAAGCTGACTAACGCCAACGTAGTTGATGATGTTATCGACTTTATGCTCGGTCGCTTCCGCGCCTGGTATCAGGACGAAGGTTACACCGTTGACACCATCCAGGCGGTACTGGCGCGTCGTCCGACTCGTCCGGCTGATTTCGATGCCCGTATGAAAGCGGTATCGCATTTCCGTACCCTGGATGCAGCTGCTGCACTGGCGGCGGCGAACAAACGTGTATCTAACATTCTGGCGAAATCTGACGAAGTGCTGAGCGACCGCGTGAATGCCTCTACCCTGAAAGAGCCGGAAGAAATTAAACTGGCGATGCAGGTTGTGGTGCTACGTGACAAGCTGGAGCCGTACTTTGCGGAAGGTCGTTACCAGGATGCGCTGGTCGAACTGGCAGAGCTGCGTGAGCCGGTTGATGCTTTCTTCGATAAAGTGATGGTCATGGTTGATGACAAAGAATTGCGTCTCAACCGTCTGACCATGCTGGAGAAACTGCGCGAACTGTTCCTGCGCGTTGCGGATATTTCGCTGTTGCAGTAATAACGCCGTTATTAAAAAGCCTGCCATCTGGCAGGCTTTTTTTATTATCGCTAAATAATACAGCAACCTTTAATAATCTTCTGTTGAATAAAGATTATCTCATATATTAATTTTATGAGGTTTTTTTAGGATTATATCAAGGAGAAGAAACAAACTTATTAAGCTAGAATAGCCACGGGTGCTTGAGACTGTTTGTCTCAGGTATTCACCGAAAGGCAGACAGAGAAAAGCCCCACCTGACTATAAATCAAAGTGAGGCTACCCTATGCCTGAACACCATAAGGTTAGCCTCTTACTCGTTGGAAATCAACACAGGAGGCTGGGAATGCCGCAGAAATATAGATTACTTTCTTTAATAGTGATTTGTTTCACGCTTTTATTTTTCACCTGGATGATAAGAGATTCACTGTGTGAATTGCATATTAAACAGGAGAGTTATGAGCTGGCGGCATTTTTAGCCTGCAATTTGAAAGAGTAAGAGTCTTTGGCGGGAAGTTATTCCCGCCTTTCTTACGGCGTTGCGCATTCTCATTGCACCCAAATTTATTCTTCACAAAAATAATACTAAATTTTATTACGCGATCGATTATTTATTTCCTGAAAAACAAATAAAAAAATCCCCGCCAAATGGCAGGGATCTTAGATTCTGTGCTTTTAAGCAGAGATTACAGGCTGGTTACGTTACCAGCTGCCGGGCCTTTAGCGCCGCTTTCGATGGTGAAGGACACTTTCTGACCTTCGTCCAGAGATTTGTAACCATCGTTCTGGATAGCAGAGAAGTGTACGAACACATCTTTAGAGCCATCGTCAGGAGTGATGAAGCCGAAGCCTTTGTCAGCGTTGAACCATTTTACGATACCAGTCATTTTACCGGACATAGTGTATTACCTTTAATAATTAAGTGTGCCTTTCGGCGATATGGCGTGCTTTACAGATTTTGAAGCGTTAAAGGAATGTGCACTACGAGGGGTATCAACGATAACTCTTGAAGGGACTTGCCTTACTACACTGCTTTAATGGTCTGTACGTCAAACCGTTGATGTGCATTAAGCCACGCATTGGCGGGTGATGCAACAATTATTTTTCATATTTATGATTAATCGGTTGGAAAACGGTCCTGTCATCAGGACCGTAAACAGCAATAAAGTGGATAAAAGTCTATTCCATCAACTGCTTACTTAATGCCGGGTTGGCTTGAATCAAACGCATCAATTTTAGTTCGGCACTTGAAGGCTTCACGCGTCTGGATTCCCATTCCTTTACCATGGCGACTGATACGCCCAAAACCCGGGCGAAATCATCGATTTTTAACCCTGTCCCTTTTCGTAACTGCTCAATTTCGGTACAGGACGTTGTTCTGTGCGTCAGGGTAATTTTCTGCGTTTCATCTTTAAAAACAATCTGTTCCAGGCTGCTCAACAGCTCATGCATTGGATCTTTATATTCCATTGAAAACTCCTCAAATCACACTGCGGGATCGTGAATTGCATCGAAGCTCATTAAGAATAGTCGGGAAAAGCAGACACAGCGGGGTGAAGTCAGGGCATGCTCTGGCTATGATTCGATTCAGCCTGTCATTTAGCGTGACTTATAGCCACCTAACGATCTGATAAATGCCGATATATCTCTTACCACTCCTGTTTTGTAAAGATTTCGAAAATCTAACCTTCTGCGAAGGCGTAAATCTCTGGCTACAAAAAAGGCAACGGCACTATCATTTTTTAACAATGAAACAACAAATTAACCTTGTTTCATTTTCTCCATGATTTTACCAGGAAGATTACGTAGAAAGGGTATCCTGCAAGCCTGTCCTGGACTATCCTTGTCACGTCAGACACGCGTGTGTCGTTGTGCGCTTTTTTTGGGTGAAAGGAGTAAGAAAATGGCGACAGGAAAGTCCTGCTCTCGCTGGTTTGCGCCTCTTGCGGCGTTATTAATGGTAGTTAGCCTGAGTGGGTGTTTTGATAAAGAAGGCGATCAGCGTAAAGCGTTTATCGACTTCCTGCAGAATACAGTGATGCGTAGCGGTGAACGTCTACCAACCCTGACTGCCGATCAGAAAAAACAGTTTGGTCCTTTTGTCTCTGATTACGCGATTCTGTATGGTTATTCTCAGCAGGTGAATCAGGCGATGGATTCTGGTCTGCGCCCGGTCGTAGACAGCGTTAACGCAATTCGCGTACCGCAGGATTACGTTACGCAAAGCGGTCCGCTGCGTGAAATGAATGGTTCGCTGGGTGTGCTGGCGCAACAACTGCAAAATGCGAAGTTGCAGGCCGATGCTGCGCACTCTGCGCTAAAACAGAGCGATGACCTGAAACCGGTATTTGATCAGGCATTCACCAAAGTGGTAACGACGCCAGCTGATGCATTGCAACCGTTGATTCCGGCGGCACAAACTTTCACGCAACAACTGGTGATGGTTGGAGACTACATTGCTCAGCAAGGTACTCAGGTGAGCTTTGTCGCAAATGGCATCCAGTTCCCGACTTCACAGCAGGCAAGTGAATATAACAAACTGATTGCGCCATTACCGGCACAACATCAGGCGTTTAATCAGGCCTGGACTACAGCAGTTACTGCAACCCAATAAAGAGTAAAAGCCCGAGCGATTATCGGGCTTTACTTCACGCAGTCGCGGCTTAGTCCGCGACGTGAGGATTCACACAGTTCTTCTCAACCTTTCCTTGTAACGCATCAATTAAATTATCCACGGCACAGGCGGCCATGCCATAACGCGTCTCATGGGTGGCAGATCCAATATGCGGTACTGCGACGACGTTGGCCATTGAGAGCAACGGCGAATCTACGGACAGTGGCTCTTGTTCGAAGACATCAAGCCCGGCGGCGTGAATTTCCCCTTTCTGTAATGCTGCGATCAGTGCATTTTCGTCAACCACCGGGCCACGTCCGGCATTAATGAAAATGGCGGAGGATTTCATTTTGGCGAATTGTTCTGCGCCAAACAGATGATGCGTCTCATCAGTTAACGGCAGGATCAGGCAAACGAAATCTGACTCTTGTAACAGTGTATCCAAATCGCAGTAGCGGGCGTTGAAGCGTTCTTCTGCTTCTTTATGGTGGCGGCGCGCGTTATAGAGGATGGGCATGTTGAAGCCAAAGTGCGCACGTTGTGCCAGCGCCATACCGATCCGTCCCATCCCGACAATGCCCAGTGTTTTATGGTGAACGTCAGTGCCGTACCAGTCCGGGCCTATGCTCGCGGTCCATTCGCCTGCTTTTACCCGTTCTGCTACCTCCACAACCCGACGAGCGGTAGACAACACCAGCGCCATCAGCGTATCGGCGACGGTTTCTGTTAATACGGTTGGCGTGTGCATCAGCAGAATTTTTCGGGCGGTAAGCGCATCGACATCAAAATTGTCATAGCCGACGGAGATCGTTGATGTGGCATGCAGTTTCGGCATTTTTTCCAGCAATGCGGCATCAACATTCTCGTTTGAACCCAGTAAACCTTCAGCTTCGGCAAAAATTGCTGCATTTTGTTCGACGGTTTGTGGGCTGAGGTTTGCCACCTGGTGAACGGTGAAATGCTCTTGCAGGCGTTGCAGTAAATCATCAGGTAAGGCTTTGTAGAGGATAACGGACGGCTTCATGCTTCTCTCCATTCACTGATAAGGCGATCACCTTAGCCTGAAATATGATGAAGGAAAACTGAAGAATGCCAGGTGATTTCTGCATCACCTGGCATGAAAGGGATTACAGCGGGCTTAAGGTAATTTCTACACGGCGGTTTTGCGCCTTACCTTCTGCGGTGCTGTTGCTGGCGATTGGGTTAGCCGGGCCAAGGCCCTGAGTACGGATGCGGCTGGCGTCCACGCCCTGGGTGATCAACGCGCTGGCAACGGAATCCGCACGCTGCTGGGAGAGACGCATGTTCAGGTCGTGACCCCCCGTGCTGTCGGTATAACCAATCACGTTAACCGCCGTTTTCGGATACTCTGTCAGCACCATTGCCACGCCGGTCAGGGTGTTAGCGCCTGCCGGTTTCAGGGTCGCGCTGCTGCTGTCGAAGGTCACATTGTTCGGCATATTGAGGATAATGTTATCCCCGCTGCGGGTTACGCTAACACCAGTGCCGCGCATTTTGTCACGCAGCTTCGCTTCCTGCACATCCATGTAATAACCCACGCCGCCGCCCAGAGCTGCGCCTGCTGCTGCGCCAATCAGCGCGCCTTTACCGCGATCTTTCTTCGAAGAAGAGAGCGCACCAATACCCGCGCCCACGAGAGAGCCCAGACCTGCGCCGATAGCAGATTTGCCTGCTTCGCGTTCGCCGGTGTAAGGGTTAGTTGTGCAGCCAGATACCGCCAGAGCGCCACTCACTACGGCGGCAATAAGATAAACACGTTTCTTCATTGTTAATCCTTAATAACCTTTTTATTCTTTGCCACGGGTTCCGTGGCGGGAGATTATGCCGCGTGAACATGAAGATGAGGTGTACTGGCAATAGCGGACACTACCATTTGTTCTTTTTTTAAGCAGCCATCTGATGATATTTTTCCCTGAAGGCTGCCGGGGAGATATTCCCCAGACGAGAGTGACGACGCTGACGATTGTAGAAAATCTCAATGTATTCCCGTATTACTGAGATGGCTTCATCCCGGTTATTAAAACGATAGTGGCTCAGGCTCTCATTTTTCAGCGTTCCCCAGAAGCTTTCCATCGGAGCGTTGTCGTAACAGTTACCTTTACGCGACATTGATGTTTTCAGACCAGACTGCTCCTGTATGACCCGGTAATCGTATGCGCAGTACTGTGAACCTCGATCAGAGTGGTGGATTAGCCCGGCAGGTGGGCGCTGGCTCCTGAGCGCCATAAACAGGGCTTTACCTGTCAGCTCTTTTGTCATGCGCTCTCCCATGGCGTAGCCGACAATTTCGCACGTATAAACATCTTTGATGCCAGCGAGGTACAACCATCCCTCCTGTGTGGCAACATACGTCAGGTCCGCCACCCAGACCTGATTTGGTGCTGTAGGAGCGAACGTCTGGTTCAGCAGATTTGGCGCAACTGGCAGATTGTGGTTCGAGTTCGTAGTCGCTCTGAACTTGCGTTTCTGCTTACAGCGTAGCCTTAGCTCCTTACGAAGACGTGCCAGTCGGTCACGACCAACAATGATGCCATTCTCTGCCAGCTCCGTCTGGAGCCGCCGGGTTCCATATGTTTCGCGAGTGCGGATATGTGCCACCTTAATCTCCAGTTTTAGCCGCTCATCACTTTGTTTTCTGTCTGAGGGTTCATGCTGTACCCAGTTGTAATAACCGCTCCTGGATACACCAAATACCTGACACATCGCTTCAATGGGAAATTGTTGTCGCCCATTGTTCGATTAACGCGTATTTTTCAGCGACTCCTGTGCAAAATACGCTGTTGCTTTTTTTAATATATCTCGCTCAAGGCGAGCTTCATTTAACGCCTTACGCAGTTGCAGAATTTCAGATTCCAGTTCAGCCACCGTGCGGGAACCAGGAGTACCGAGCCCTTTTCTGGCGGCGGTAACCCATTGTCCTAAAGTGCCTTCAGGAAGAGATAATCGGGAAGCGCCTTCACTGATCGAAAGTTGATTTTCAAGAACCGTTCTGACAGCTTCGGCTTTGAACTCTTTAGAGTAACGTTGGGTTTTTCTGCTCATTATTAGCTCCTTCTGATGCCATTCTATTTCAGGAAGGAGTGTCCGTTAAACTCAGGCTACCTCAAGATTATTCCTGGGAATACTCGGAAATTTGTAAGTAATATTTAACTGCTCAATACATCTAACCTTTCAGGAGTCTTCGGTTTGGCCAACTCATCCTCACGATATTCCGTTCTGACTGCCGCCCACTGGGGGCCCATGCTGGTTGAAACCGACGGCGAAACCGTGTTTAGCTCGCGTGGCGCGTTAGCCACAGGAATGGAAAACTCCTTGCAGAGCGCGGTTCGCGACCAGGTTCACAGCAATACGCGGGTACGATTTCCAATGGTGCGCAAAGGCTTTCTCGCGTCACCGGAAAACCCGCAAGGCATTCGTGGGCAGGATGAATTTGTTCGCGTGAGTTGGGATGAGGCGCTGGATCTTATTCACCAACAACATAAACGCATTCGTGAGGCTTATGGTCCGGCATCGATTTTTGCTGGTTCCTACGGCTGGCGTTCAAACGGCGTGCTGCATAAGGCCTCGACATTATTACAACGCTATATGGCGCTGGCAGGCGGTTATACCGGGCATCTGGGGATTATTCGACCGGTGCGGCACAGGCGATCATGCCGTATGTCGTAGGTGGCAGCGAAGTTTATCAACAGCAAACCAGTTGGCCGCTGGTGCTGGAACATAGCGATGTCGTGGTGTTGTGGAGTGCTAACCCACTCAATACGCTGAAAATTGCGTGGAATGCATCCGATGAGCAGGGGCTTTCTTACTTTTCCGCACTGCGTGACAGTGGGAAAAAGCTGATCTGCATTGATCCAATGCGATCGGAAACCGTCGATTTCTTTGGCGATAAAATGGAGTGGGTGGCACCGCACATGGGCACCGATGTTGCGCTGATGCTGGGGATCGCCCATACGCTGGTGGAAAATGGTTGGCACGACGAAGCGTTTCTGGCGCGTTGCACCACAGGTTATGCCGTCTTCGCCTCTTATTTGCTGGGCGAGAGTGACGGAATAGCGAAAACCGCCGAATGGGCAGCAGAGATTTGTGGTGTTGGCGCAGCGAAAATCCGCCAGCTGGCGGCTATTTTCCACCAAAATACCACCATGCTGATGGCAGGCTGGGGAATGCAGCGCCAACAGTTTGGTGAGCAAAAACACTGGATGATCGTCACGCTGGCAGCAATGTTGGGGCAAATCGGCACACCCGGCGGCGGTTTTGGTCTTTCTTACCATTTTGCCAATGGTGGTAACCCCACGCGGCGTTCTGCGGTGCTCTCTTCCATGCAGGGCAGCTTGCCGGGTGGCTGCGATGCGGTGGATAAAATCCCTGTTGCCCGCATTGTTGAAGCACTGGAAAACCCTGGTGGCGCATATCAACACAACGGTATGAACCGACATTTCCCGGATATTCGTTTTATCTGGTGGGCGGGCGGTGCCAACTTTACTCATCATCAGGATACCAATCGTCTGATCCGTGCCTGGCAAAAACCGGAGCTGGTGGTGATCTCTGAATGCTTCTGGACGGCGGCGGCGAAACACGCGGATATCGTTCTGCCTGCGACTACCTCTTTTGAGCGTAATGATCTCACCATGACCGGTGATTACAGTAATCAGCATCTGGTGCCGATGAAGCAAGTGGTGCCGCCACGCTATGAAGCGCGTAATGATTTTGATGTTTTTGCCGAGTTGAGTGAACGTTGGGAGAAGGGCGGCTATGCGCGGTTTACGGAAGGAAAAAGTCAGCTGCAATGGCTGGAAACGTTTTATAACGTTGCCCGGCAGCGCGGGGCAAGCCAGCAGGTTGAATTGCCGCCATTTGCTGAGTTCTGGCAAGCCAACCAGTTAATTGAGATGCCGGAAAACCCGGACAGCGAGCGGTTTATTCGCTTCGCTGATTTTTGCCGCGATCCGCTGGCGCATCCGTTAAAAACCGCCAGCGGCAAGATTGAAATCTTCTCACAGCGTATTGCCGATTACGGTTACCCGGATTGCCCTGGGCATCCAATGTGGCTGGAGCCGGACGAATGGCAGGGCAATGCCGAACCAGAACAGTTGCAGGTACTTTCTGCCCATCCGGCGCACCGCCTGCACAGCCAGCTGAATTACAGTTCTCTGCGCGAATTGTACGCGGTAGCAAACCGTGAGCCTGTCACCATTCATCCTGACGATGCTCAGGCGCGCGGCATAACCGAAGGGATATGGTGCGGGTGTGGAACTCCCGTGGGCAGATCCTTGCCGGAGCGGTCATTAGCGAGGGAATTAAACCTGGCGTGATTTGCATTCACGAAGGGGCATGGCCGGATCTGGATTTAACCGCTGACGGTATTTGTAAAAACGGCGCAGTGAACGTGCTGACCAAAGATCTCCCCAGCTCGCGGCTGGGGAATGGCTGTGCGGGTAATACGGCGCTGGCATGGCTGGAAAAATACAACGGTCCGGAACTGACACTTACAGCGTTTGAACCACCGGCCAGCTCATAATCCAGGTGGGTAGTTGGGTTTCATCCTGCCATGCGCAATCGACAATGTGAAAACCCTGCGCACGGTAAAAATCTATCGCCGGTTGATTTTTTTGATAAACCTCCAGCATCAGATGGGGATAGCGCTGCTGCACATACTGCATCAGCGCCTTACCAATACCGCGTCTGACGGCCTTCGGTGCGACAAACATTGCTGCCAGAAATCGGCCTTCCATAATGCTGACAAAACCGAGAAGCTTACCGTCCTCTTCCCAGACCCAGTTTTGCGCGTTGGCAAGATAGGCATCCCGCACCAGCGGAATGCAGTCACGCCAGTAATTCGCTTTTATAAAGGGATGCCCCCAGGTTGTACTTTCCAGCCACAGTTCGAGGATCGCGGGGAGTTCTGAACGTTGCGCTTCCCGAATCATGGTTTATTTCCCGGATAGCAACAGCAGCCAACCACATGATCATTCACCAGCCCACATGCCTGCATAAAGGAGTAACAGATTGTGGTGCCGACAAACTTAAAACCACGTTTTTTCAGTGCTTTAGATAGGGCGTCGGAGGCGGACGTAGATGTGGGAATTTCGCTCAACGTTGTGGCTTGTGTCACCTGTGGCTGATGATTTACAAACGACCAGACAAAGTCGGCAAACGGTTCGCCGTTCTGTTCCATTTGCAGGTACGCCCGCGCATTACCAATAATTGCCTGAATTTTCCCTCGATGGCGGATAATCCCGGCGTCCTGTACCAGTCTTTCGACATCCTCTTCCTGCATTGCTGCGACCTTCACCGGATCGAACTGATGAAAGCAGGCGCGATAGTTTTCGCGTTTTTTGAGGACGGTGATCCACGATAACCCAGCCTGCTGCCCTTCAAGGCAGATCATTTCGAACAGTTTTTTACTGTCAGTTTCAGGCACGCCCCATTCATTATCATGGTAGGCAATATAAAGCGGGTCCTGACTCACCCAGCCGCAACGTTCCATACTTTCCCTCGCTATGTACCCGATCGTAAAAATTTCAGCCGCTTTTCTTGACGCATCGGTGAAAAAGTCAATATTTAATACAGGGCTACTATGCCCGATATCCTTCATACAATGACAATAATATTGCCGAATTCGGCTCTTCCCTGGAGTCGTGTTAATGATCATAAAAAAAAGCGGTGGTCGCTGGCAGCTAAGCCTGCTGGCGAGCGTGGTAATCAGTGCCTTTTTTCTCAACACAGCTTACGCCTGGCAACAAGAATATATCGTTGATACGCAACCCGGACATTCCACAGAGCGTTACACCTGGGATAGTGATCATCAACCTAATTACAACGATATTTTGTCGCAACGTATTCAAAGTAGCCAAAGGGCGCTGGGACTGGAAGTCAATCTGGCGGAAGAAACTCCTGTGGATGTGACCAGCAGTATGAGTATGGGCTGGAATTTTCCTTTATATGAACAGGTTACAACCGGCCCGGTCGCGGCATTACATTACGATGGCACAACCACCTCGATGTATAACGAGTTTGGCGACAGTACTACCACGCAGACCGATCCGTTATGGCATGCCAGCGTGAGTACCTTAGGCTGGCGTGTTGACTCCCGGCTTGGCGATCTCCGACCCTGGGCGCAAATCAGCTATAACCAGCAATTTGGCGAGAATATCTGGAAGGCGCAATCAGGCCTGAGCCGGATGACGGCGACAAACCAGAACGGCAACTGGCTGGATGTCACCGTAGGCGCTGATATGTTGCTCAATCAAAATATTGCCGCCTATGCCGCGCTAACTCAGGCAGAAAATACCACTAATAATAGCGACTATCTGTATACGATGGGGGTTAGCGCCAGATTTTAACGTAATAGTCACAATTGAAACCATTAAATAACAATAATTGTGGCGATAGTGGGTGCTAACTTACCAAATAATAAATTTGGTGAATAATTGTCGCGTCATTCATTCCTGAACTAAGGCATTTCATTCCGTTCTGATGGCATTTCATGCCGTTTTTCCCCAGGCATAAAGTGCACTTCGTTATGGTTGTCGGCAGAGATTTTTCCTTTTTATTACTGCAGGAATACTGCCATGACACCTTCAAATTATCAGCGTACCCGCTGGCTGACACTCATCGGTACTATCATTACCCAGTTTGCGCTGGGGTCGGTTTATACCTGGAGCCTGTTTAATGGCGCGCTTTCCGCCAAGCTGGATGCGCCGGTAAGCCAGGTCGCTTTCTCTTTCGGCTTGTTAAGTCTGGGGCTGGCAATTTCGTCTTCTGTTGCGGGCAAATTACAGGAACGTTTTGGCGTTAAACGCGTCACCATGGCTTCCGGCATTTTGCTGGGATTAGGCTTCTTCCTGACCGCGCATTCCAACAACCTGATGATGCTGTGGTTAAGCGCCGGTGTGCTGGTCGGTCTGGCGGATGGCGCGGGTTACCTGCTGACGCTCTCTAACTGCGTGAAGTGGTTCCCGGAGCGTAAAGGTCTGATCTCCGCGTTCGCTATCGGTTCTTATGGTCTGGGTAGCCTGGGTTTCAAATTTATCGACACGCAGCTGCTCGAAACGGTGGGTCTGGAAAAAACATTTGTGATTTGGGGAGCGATTGCGCTGGTGATGATTGTTTTCGGCGCAACGTTAATGAAAGACGCACCAAAACAGGAAGTGAAAACCAGCAATGGTGTGGTGGAGAAAGATTACACGCTGGCAGAGTCGATGCGTAAACCGCAGTACTGGATGTTAGCGGTAATGTTCCTGACTGCCTGCATGAGCGGCCTGTACGTGATTGGGGTAGCGAAAGATATCGCCCAAAGTCTGGCACACCTTGATGTGGTTTCCGCAGCCAATGCAGTAACGGTTATTTCCATCGCTAACCTTTCAGGTCGTCTGGTGCTGGGCATTCTGTCTGACAAAATTGCCCGTATCCGTGTTATCACCATTGGTCAGGTGATTTCGCTGGTGGGTATGGCGGCCCTGCTGTTTGCACCATTAAATGCAGTGACGTTCTTTGCAGCGATTGCCTGCGTGGCATTTAACTTTGGCGGCACTATTACCGTCTTTCCATCACTGGTCAGTGAGTTCTTCGGCCTCAATAACCTGGCGAAAAACTACGGTGTGATTTACCTCGGTTTCGGTATCGGTAGCATTTTTGGTTCGATTATCGCCTCACTGTTTGGCGGTTTCTATGTGACCTTCTACGTGATTTTCGCCCTGCTGATTCTGTCATTGGCGCTTTCTACGACGATTCGTCAGCCAGAGCAGAAAATGTTGCGTGAGGCGCATGGCTCCCTTTAATGCTCAGCCGCGAGCTACTGGGCTTCAGCTTCCGTGTGCATCAAACGCATCAACGAAATGTATAAACAATGACTCGTAAAATTTGGGCCAGTTAACTGGCCCTTTTTACTGCTTTTTGTAACGCTAAAGTCTCTTTTCAAACTTGCATTTTTGTAAATTTGTGCTTCATGCACACTCTTTCCCCACACTTTTTCGCTTTGCTGTGGTCTACTTATTCGCGCGTGTAGATTTTACTTATCTGACTACCTCCGCACTTTTCCCCTGCCGGGCCTGAAAAGCCGTTAAGCAGGGTGTTATCACCTGTTTGTCCAGGGTTTGTTTGCATGAGATACATCAAATCGATTACACAGCAGAAGCTGAGCTTTTTGCTTGCAATCTATATTGGCCTTTTTATGAATGGCGCGGTTTTTTATCGCCGCTTCGGCAGCTATGCGCACGATTTTACCGTCTGGAAAGGCGTTTCTGCTGTTGTTGAACTGGCCGCCACCGTACTGGTGACCTTCTTTTTACTACGTCTTCTATCGCTGTTTGGCCGCCGCAGCTGGCGTATTCTGGCGTCGCTGGTGGTGCTCTTTTCCGCAGGTGCCAGCTATTACATGACCTTCCTTAATGTGGTCATTGGTTATGGCATCATCGCTTCCGTCATGACCACCGATATCGACCTGTCAAAAGAAGTTGTTGGTCTGAACTTTATTCTCTGGTTAATCGCCGTTAGTGCATTGCCTCTTATCCTTATCTGGAATAACCGCTGTCGCTACACCTTGCTCCGACAACTGCGAACCCCAGGGCAGCGTATTCGCAGCCTGGCGGTCGTCGTACTGGCGGGTATTATGGTTTGGGCACCGATTCGTTTGCTGGATATCCAGCAGAAGAAAGTGGAGAGGGCGACCGGCGTTGATTTGCCGAGTTATGGCGGTGTCGTAGCGAACTCTTATCTGCCATCAAACTGGCTTTCTGCGTTGGGGCTGTATGCCTGGGCGCGGGTCGATGAATCTTCCGATAATAATTCATTGCTTAATCCGGCGAAGAAGTTTACATACCAGGCTCCACAAAACGTTGATGATACTTATGTCGTGTTTATCATCGGTGAAACCACGCGTTGGGACCATATGGGTATTTTCGGCTATGAGCGTAATACCACGCCGAAACTGGCCCAGGAGAAAAATCTGGCGGCGTTCCGTGGTTACTCCTGTGATACCGCAACCAAACTCTCACTGCGTTGCATGTTTGTACGTCAGGGGGGCGCGGAAGATAATCCGCAGCGCACATTAAAAGAACAGAACATTTTCGCGGTTCTGAAGCAGTTAGGATTCAGTTCTGACCTCTACGCTATGCAGAGCGAAATGTGGTTCTACAGCAACACGATGGCGGACAACATTGCTTATCGTGAGCAGATTGGTGCGGAGCCACGTAATCGTGGCAAGCCGGTAGATGATATGTTGCTGGTAGACGAAATGCAGCAATCGCTAGGGCGCAACCCGGATGGTAAGCATCTGATCATTCTGCATACCAAAGGTTCGCATTTTAACTACACCCAGCGTTATCCGCGTAGCTTCGCGCAGTGGAAGCCGGAATGTATTGGTGTTGATAGCGGCTGTACCAAAGCGCAGATGATCAACTCCTATGACAACTCGGTGACCTATGTGGATCACTTTATCTCCAGCGTGATTGATCAGGTTCGCGATAAGAAAGCGATTGTGTTCTACGCAGCTGACCACGGTGAGTCAATTAATGAACGCGAGCACCTGCACGGCACGCCGCGTGAACTGGCACCGCCGGAGCAGTTCCGCGTACCGATGATGGTCTGGATGTCAGATAAATATCTGGAAAATCCGGCCAATGCGCAGGCGTTTGCGCAGCTGAAAAAAGAAGCCGACATGAAAGTGCCACGCCGTCACGTAGAGCTGTACGACACCATCATGGGTTGTCTTGGCTATACTTCACCGGATGGTGGAATTAACGAAAACAACAACTGGTGTCACATCCCGCAGACAAAAGAGGCAGCGGCTAACTAAGAGGCCTGCTGACTTTCTCGCCGATCAAAAGGCATTTTGCTATTAAGGGATTGACGAGGGCGTATCTGCGCAGTAAGATGCGCCCCGCATTCGGTGATTGGCGCAGCTTGGTAGCGCACTTCGTTCGGGACGAAGGGGTCGGAGGTTCGAATCCTCTATCACCGACCAAATTCGAAAAGCCTGCTCAGCGAGCAGGCTTTTTTGCATTTGAAGCCCATGAGGATGAGAACCTCCGGGGGCGGGGAGGTTCGACTCGAGCGAAGCGAGAGAACGTTGCGCCAGCAACGGCCCGCAGGGCGAGCCACGAAGTGGCGAGTAATCCTCTATCACCGACCAAATTCGAAAAGCCTGCTCAACGAGCAGGCTTTTTTGCATTTGTAGCTCATGAGGATGAGAACCTCCGGGGGCAGGGAGGTTCGACTCGACGTAGGCCTGATAAGACGCGCCAGCGTCGCATCAGGCAACGGCACCGCATTTATTGTCGGATGCGGCGCGACCGCCTTATTCGACCAACACACCACACATTTTCCTGCCAACTTTGCGCCCCATATCTCACTATCCATTAACGGATTTGTGACAGAAACCATTGTCTTTTTTTATATTTGCTTAAATCTTTTTTTGCGTTACTTATGGCTGGCGCTGGCATTTTCCGCTGTGCGTTTTAGCGTTCATGGTATTAATCGCTCAGATATCCACCTTTTCCTCAGATTTTTTTCATTAAATGCATAAAACTTAATCACCAAATGTTGCTAAATATTAAGCTGATTGTTCTGGTTATGTTGGAGTAGCACAAATTTCTCTGCTGCAAATAGCTGTTTGAAGTTTTTTTAATCTTTGTTTGTGGATTCTCACCGTTGGTGTAAATCCCGGTTGGCTGTATTGACGTTTTCACATTCTGTTGACAGATTGTAGGTCACGAGGGGCATTTTATGGAGGATCCGCACTGTTACACTGATGTTAATTAGTACGGCATCCCCACCTCATAACGTTGACCCGACCGGGCAAAAAACAAAAAAGGTCAGGCAGCGACAACCCACTGCAAAGGGTTAAAACAACAAACATCACAATTGGAGCAGAATAATGCGTATTTCCTTGAAAAAGTCAGGGATGCTGAAGCTTGGTCTCAGCCTGGTGGCTATGACCGTCGCAGCAAGTGTTCAGGCTAAAACTCTGGTTTATTGCTCAGAAGGATCTCCGGAAGGGTTTAACCCGCAGCTGTTTACCTCCGGCACCACCTATGACGCCTCTTCCGTACCGCTTTATAACCGCCTGGTTGAATTTAAAATCGGCACCACTGAAGTGATCCCGGGCCTCGCTGAAAAGTGGGAAGTCAGCGAAGACGGTAAAACCTATACCTTCCATCTGCGTAAAGGTGTGAAGTGGCACGACAATAAAGAATTCAAACCGACGCGTGAACTGAACGCCGATGACGTGGTGTTCTCGTTCGACCGTCAGAAAAACGCGCAAAACCCGTACCATAAAGTCTCTGGCGGCAGCTACGAATACTTCGAAGGCATGGGCTTGCCGGAGCTGATCAGTGAAGTGAAAAAGGTGGACGACAACACAGTTCAGTTCGTACTGACTCGCCCGGAAGCGCCGTTCCTCGCTGATCTGGCAATGGACTTCGCCTCTATTCTGTCAAAAGAATATGCTGATGCGATGATGAAAGCCGGTACACCGGAAAAACTGGACCTCAACCCAATCGGAACCGGTCCGTTCCAGTTACAGCAGTACCAAAAAGATTCCCGTATCCGCTACAAAGCGTTTGATGGCTACTGGGGCACCAAACCGCAGATCGATACGCTGGTTTTCTCTATTACCCCTGATGCTTCCGTGCGTTACGCGAAATTGCAGAAGAATGAATGCCAGGTGATGCCGTACCCGAACCCGGCAGACATCGCTCGCATGAAGCAGGATAAATCCATCAACCTGATGGAAATGCCGGGGCTGAACGTCGGCTACCTCTCCTATAACGTGCAGAAAAAACCGCTGGATGACGTGAAAGTTCGCCAGGCACTGACCTACGCGGTGAACAAAGACGCGATCATCAAAGCGGTTTATCAGGGCGCGGGTGTATCAGCGAAAAACCTGATCCCGCCAACCATGTGGGGCTATAACGACGACGTTCAGGATTACACCTACGATCCTGAAAAAGCGAAAGCCTTGCTGAAAGAAGCGGGTCTGGAAAAAGGTTTCTCCATCGACCTGTGGGCGATGCCGGTACAACGTCCGTATAACCCGAACGCTCGCCGCATGGCGGAGATGATTCAGGCAGACTGGGCGAAAGTGGGCGTGCAGGCCAAAATCGTCACCTACGAATGGGGTGAGTACCTCAAGCGTGCGAAAGATGGCGAACATCAGACGGTAATGATGGGCTGGACTGGCGATAACGGGGACCCGGATAACTTCTTCGCCACCCTGTTCAGCTGCGCCGCCTCTGAACAAGGTTCTAACTACTCAAAATGGTGCTACAAACCGTTTGAAGATCTGATTCAACCGGCGCGTGCTACCGACGACCATAACAAACGCGTTGAACTGTACAAGCAAGCGCAGGTGGTGATGCACGATCAGACTCCGGCACTGATCATCGCTCACTCCACCGTGTTTGAACCGGTACGCAAAGAAGTCAAAGGCTATGTGGTTGATCCATTAGGCAAACATCACTTCGAAAACGTCTCTATCGAATAATTAAAAGCCATACAAGACTGATGGCAAAGGCAAAACTGCCTGATGTGCTCCGCTTATCAGGCCTACGAAAATTCTGCAATGTATTGAATTTGCACGATTTTGTAGGCCGGATAAGGCGTTAACGCCGCATCCGGCATAAACAAAGCGCACTTTGTCAACAATCTGTATACCCGGTGGCGCTGTGCCTCTGCGTGCAGCGCCATCCGGCAGCAATACTTCATTCCCTGTCCGATAAGGGCGGGAATTGATTTGTGAGCAATACAGACACGCAGTTCCAGGCTGCGGGTCACTATAGAGAATCCGGGTTATGTTGCAGTTTATTCTCCGACGTTTGGGACTCGTCATCCCCACGTTTATCGGTATTACCCTTCTCACATTTGCCTTTGTCCACATGATCCCGGGCGATCCGGTGATGATCATGGCAGGCGAACGCGGGATCTCCCCTGAGCGTCACGCGCAGCTGCTGGCTGAACTCGGCTTAGATAAACCGATGTGGCAGCAGTATCTCCATTACATTTGGGGCGTAATGCACGGCGATCTAGGCATTTCAATGAAAAGCCGAATTCCAGTATGGGAAGAGTTCGTGCCGCGCTTTCAGGCCACGCTGGAACTTGGCGTCTGCGCGATGATTTTTGCTACGGCAGTCGGTATTCCGGTTGGTGTGCTGGCTGCGGTTAAACGCGGTTCCATTTTCGATCACACTGCAGTTGGCCTGGCGCTGACCGGCTACTCGATGCCGATCTTCTGGTGGGGCATGATGCTGATCATGCTGGTTTCGGTGCACTGGAACCTGACGCCCGTCTCCGGTCGCGTGAGCGATATGGTGTTCCTCGATGACTCCAATCCGTTAACCGGTTTTATGCTGATCGACACCGCCATCTGGGGTGAAGATGGCAACTTTATCGACGCCGTTGCCCATATGATCTTACCGGCTATTGTGCTGGGTACTATCCCGCTGGCGGTTATCGTTCGTATGACGCGCTCTTCGATGCTGGAAGTGCTGGGTGAAGATTACATCCGCACCGCGCGCGCCAAAGGGTTGACCCGCATGCGGGTGATTATCGTCCATGCGCTGCGTAACGCGATGCTGCCGGTAGTGACCGTTATCGGCCTGCAGGTGGGAACATTGCTGGCGGGGGCGATTCTGACCGAAACCATCTTCTCGTGGCCCGGTCTGGGACGCTGGTTGATTGACGCACTGCAACGCCGCGACTATCCGGTAGTGCAGGGCGGCGTATTGCTGGTGGCGACGATGATTATCCTCGTCAACCTGCTGGTCGATCTGCTGTACGGCGTGGTGAACCCGCGTATTCGTCATAAGAAGTAAGGGGACATCATGTCACAGGTTACTGAAAATAAAGTGATTAGCGCACCGGTGCCGATGACCCCGTTACAGGAGTTCTGGCACTATTTTAAACGCAACAAAGGCGCGGTTGTCGGGCTGGTTTACATCGTCATCGTGCTGTTTATCACGATCTTTGCCAACTGGATTGCGCCTTATAACCCGGCGGATCAGTTCCGCGATGCGCTGCTCGCCCCGCCAGCCTGGCAGGAAGGCGGCAGCATGGCGCACTTGCTGGGCACCGATGACGTAGGCCGTGATGTGCTGTCGCGGCTGATGTACGGCGCGCGCTTGTCGCTGCTGGTTGGCTGTCTGGTGGTGGTGTTATCGCTGATTATGGGCGTTATTCTCGGCCTGATCGCCGGTTACTTCGGCGGCCTGGTCGATAACATCATCATGCGCGTGGTCGATATCATGCTGGCGCTGCCAAGTCTGCTGTTGGCACTGGTGCTGGTGGCGATTTTCGGCCCGTCGATTGGTAACGCCGCGCTGGCACTGACCTTCGTTGCCTTGCCGCACTATGTGCGCTTAACCCGCGCCGCCGTGCTGGTGGAGGTGAATCGCGATTACGTTACCGCGTCTCGCGTGGCAGGTGCCGGGGCGATGCGTCAGATGTTTATTAACATCTTCCCGAACTGCCTGGCGCCGCTGATTGTTCAGGCGTCGCTCGGTTTCTCTAACGCCATTCTCGATATGGCCGCCCTTGGCTTCCTCGGCATGGGAGCGCAGCCGCCAACACCAGAGTGGGGCACCATGCTCTCCGACGTGTTGCAGTTCGCGCAAAGCGCCTGGTGGGTCGTGACCTTCCCGGGTCTGGCGATCCTGCTGACGGTGCTGGCATTTAACCTGATGGGTGACGGTCTGCGTGACGCGCTCGATCCCAAACTGAAGCAGTAAGAGGTTCGAGATGGCGTTATTAAATGTAGATAAATTATCGGTGCATTTCGGCGACGAAAGCGCACCGTTCCGCGCCGTAGACCGCATCAGCTACAGCGTAAAACAGGGCGAAGTGGTCGGGATTGTGGGTGAGTCTGGCTCCGGTAAGTCGGTCAGTTCACTGGCGATTATGGGGCTGATTGATTATCCGGGCCGCGTAATGGCGGAAAAGCTGGTGTTTAACGGTCAGGATTTGCAGCGTATATCAGAAAAAGAGCGCCGCAACCTGGTGGGTGCCGAAGTGGCGATGATCTTCCAGGACCCGATGACCAGCCTTAACCCGTGCTACACCGTGGGTTTCCAGATCATGGAAGCGATTAAGGTGCATCAGGGCGGTAATAAGAGCACTCGCCGTCAGCGGGCGATTGACCTGCTGAATCAGGTCGGTATTCCCGATCCGGCATCGCGTCTGGATGTTTACCCGCATCAGCTTTCCGGCGGCATGAGCCAGCGCGTGATGATCGCCATGGCGATTGCCTGTCGGCCAAAACTGCTGATTGCCGATGAGCCGACCACTGCGCTGGACGTGACCATTCAGGCGCAAATCATCGAACTGTTGCTGGAGCTACAGCAGAAAGAGAACATGGCGCTGGTGTTAATTACCCATGATCTGGCGCTGGTGGCGGAAGCTGCGCATAAAATCATTGTGATGTATGCAGGCCAGGTGGTGGAAACGGGCGATGCGCACGCCATCTTCCATGCGCCGCGTCACCCGTATACTCAGGCATTGCTGCGTGCGCTGCCAGAATTTGCTCAGGACAAAGAACGTCTGGCGTCGTTGCCAGGTGTCGTTCCCGGCAAGTACGACCGCCCGAACGGCTGCCTGCTTAACCCGCGCTGCCCCTATGCCACTGACAGATGTCGCGCTGAAGAACCGGCGCTGAATATGCTCGCTGACGGGCGCCAGTCCAAATGCCATTACCCACTTGATGATGCCGGGAGGCCGACACTATGAGTACGCAAGAGGCCACCCTGCAACAACCGCTGTTGCAGGCTATCGACCTGAAAAAACATTATCCGGTGAAGAAAGGCATGTTCGCGCCGGAACGTCTGGTTAAAGCGCTGGATGGCGTTTCGTTTAACCTTGAACGTGGCAAAACGCTGGCAGTAGTGGGCGAATCTGGCTGCGGTAAATCGACCCTCGGTCGGTTGCTGACGATGATTGAAACGCCCACCGGTGGCGAGCTGTATTACCAGGGGCAGGATCTGCTTAAGCACGATCCGCAGGCGCAGAAGCTGCGTCGGCAGAAAATCCAGATCGTCTTCCAGAACCCTTACGGTTCGCTGAATCCGCGTAAAAAAGTCGGGCAAATTCTTGAAGAGCCGCTGCTGATCAACACCAGCTTAAGCAAAGAACAGCGTCGGGAAAAAGCCCTGTCGATGATGGCGAAAGTCGGCCTGAAAACCGAGCACTATGACCGCTATCCGCATATGTTCTCCGGCGGTCAGCGTCAGCGTATCGCCATCGCCCGTGGTCTGATGCTCGACCCGGATGTGGTGATTGCCGATGAACCGGTTTCCGCGCTGGATGTTTCAGTGCGCGCGCAGGTGCTGAATCTGATGATGGATTTGCAGCAGGAGTTGGGGCTGTCTTATGTCTTTATCTCCCACGACCTGTCGGTGGTGGAGCACATTGCTGATGAAGTGATGGTGATGTACCTGGGCCGCTGCGTGGAGAAGGGAACGAAAGACCAAATCTTCAATAACCCGCGCCATCCGTACACTCAGGCGCTACTTTCCGCGACGCCGCGCCTGAACCCGGACGATCGCCGCGAGCGCATCAAGCTCAGCGGTGAACTACCAAGCCCACTGAATCCACCGCCGGGTTGCGCCTTCAACGCCCGCTGTCGTCGGCGCTTCGGCCCCTGCACCCAGTTGCAGCCGCAGCTAAAAGACTACGGCGGTCAACTGGTAGCTTGTTTTGCTGTTGATCAGGATGAAAATCCGCAGCGTTAACTCACAAAACCGGGGCCATGCGCTCCGGTTTACTCAATCAGCTTCAACAGTGGCGACAAGCATAGCAAAATGCCGTACAGCAGAATCAGCCAGGCTTTAAATCCGCGAAGTTTTTCCAGTTGTGCGACTTTATAGATCAGGAAAAACGGAATGAGGCACGACACAATACCATATAACGGGCTTCCCAACTGAAAGAACACCAGCACCGATACACGAAACGAAACCCAAATCGTCAACGTAATGACGATAAAAGCGCAGATCGCCAGAGTCAGCACGCGTGAGTTAATTTTCTTGGTATCAATAATTCGGCTTAACAGATTGAGAATAATGCCTTTAATGGCCTCGTGGAAACCGAGATAAATGCCAAAGAATGCGGTCAGTACGGCAAAGATATTAAGCACCGTAGAGGTGATATGAATGATATGCCCAGGGATCACCTGCGCGGCCAGCGCCAGTGCTGAGATATTTTGTTCAAAGGCAGAAACGGCTTCTTCGTGGCTAATTGAGAAGGTAAACGAAAAGGCAAAAAACAGGATCACCGCGATGAGCGTGATATAACTAATTCGGTGGGTACGCAGCGCGAGCCGGGTTGCCAGTACTTTATCCGCTTCCCGTTTACGATAGGCAATATTCATTGGGTTAAGTACCTGAATAAATACTGCAGAAAAGAAGCAAAATGGAATGGTAAGCAAGACATCGCGGAAAAAGACGGAGGCTTGCGGGAAGGCGGTTATATTGGCGAAATTCCAGTGCGGGATCATCGCAAAACCGAACACGACAATAATCCCTACTTTGACCACCACCATTGGCCCGGAAATCTTAAACAGTAATCGTTCACCACCAGACGCAATCGCCACCAGTACGGCGAAAATAGCGACTTTATAAAGTAGAGATTGTGAAAGATCGGCATCGGTTAAACCGAAGGTTTTCAGGTACGAGGCGCTGTCGAAAACCACGGAGAGAGAGTAGATAAAAATCCCGTGGATAATCATCAAAAAGTAGATAACCCCGAGGAAAATTCCCCAGTTCTTCCCCAGGTAATGACTGATAATATCGGTGTAGTCATTACAGGAATCGCTTTCAGAAAGGGTTTTTAAATAAATGTCCTGCACTACCCAGGTGGCAGGATAAGCAATGATCGCTGCGGTAATAAATACCCAAATTCCCTTCAAGCCAATTTGTACTGGCATCAGCACGGTTCCGGCACCAATCGCCATGCCTATGCATAATAAAACCCAGCCGAAGTCGTAGCGTGTAAACGGCAATTTCTGATTGTGTTTCGATAGTGTGTTGTGCTGCATAAAGTCCTGTCCAGAAAGAAGTCGGCCTCGCAAAAATGAATAAACCCAGTTTCTCTTGCGCAACAGGTGGAGAAGTCGAATACGCAGTATGTAAAAAATGAGGCAACAGATTCACTGGGGAGGTCGCGAGGAGGCGCAATTCTACAAAATTGCGCATTTCACTACCAGTCTGGAGTCAGCCCGGATATGAACTGCAACTATTGCAAATAAAGAAATTAAGCTGGAAGGCATCGCGCAATGAGGAAGATTGCCGGGTGCTGACAGTAAAAAGCAATCGTAAAATCAGCGGCAAGCCGAAAGGGTTCCGGTGAGGCGCAATGTTGCGGGGGCTTTATCCCTGGTGGCATTGGTTGCTGGAGAGAGAAAACCCCCGCACGTTGCAGGTATGTACCTGACAACATAACGGGGGCTAATCTTGAACCTAGACCACTCAAGAATAGCCGCGAAACGTTGTCATTACAACACAGGCGGCTATATGACGCTCGCAGAGCTGGGCATGGCCTTCTGGCATGATTTAGCGGCTCCGGTCATTGCTGGCATTCTTGCCAGTATGATCGTGAACTGGCTGAACAAGCGGAAGTAGCGTGTCATGTGGGCGTCAGGCTGCCGTAATGGCAATTTGCGCCCGGACCAGGCCGCAGGAGTGAAACTCTGCGGCCTTTTTCGTAAGAAAAATGCAACGGTTGCAAGCGGATAATATTCTGCGGAATGCGCAGCACAGAGTGAAGATGAGACGGATTCCGGAACAGAAAAACAGTCGTAGAATCAGCGTCAAGCCGGAAGGATTCCGGTGAGGCGCAATGTTGCGGGGGCTTAATCCCTGGTGGCATTGGTTGCTGGAGAGAGAAAACCCCCGCACGTTGCAGGTATGCACCTGACAACACCACGGGGGCCATTCTTGCATCCAAACAATACAAGAATAGCCGCGAAACGTTGTCATTACAATACAGGCGGCTATATGACGCTCGCAGAACTGGGCATGGCCTTCTGGCATGATTTAGCGGCTCCGGTCATTGCTGGTATTCTTGCCAGTATGATCGTGAACTGGCTGAACAAGCGGAAGTAACGTGCCATGCGGGCGTCAGGCTGCCGTAATGGCAATTTGCGCCCGGATCAGGCCGCAGGGGTGAAACTCTGCGGCCTTTTTCGTAAGAAAAATGCAACGGTTGCAAGCGGATAATATTCTGCGGAATGCGCAGCACAGAGTGAAGACGTGACGGATTCCGGAACAGAAAAACAGTCGTAGAATCAGCGTCAAGCCGGAAGGGTTCCGGTGAGGCGCAATGTTGCGGGGGCTTTATCCCTGGTGGCATTGGTTGCTGGAGAGAGAAAACCCCCGCACGTTGCAGGTATGCACCTGACAACATCACGGGGGCCATTCTTGAACCTGAACAACTCAAGAATAGCCGCGAAACGTTGTCATTACAACACAGGCGGCTATATGACGCTCGCAGAACTGGGCATGGCCTTCTGGCATGATTTAGCGGCTCCGGTCATTGCTGGCATTCTTGCCAGTATGATCGTGAACTGGCTGAACAAGCGGAAGTAGCGTGTCATGTGGGCGTCAGGCTGCCGTAATGGCAATTTGCGCCCGGACCAGGCCGCAGGAGTGAAACTCTGCGGCCTTTTTCGTAAGAAAAATGCAACGGTTGCAAGCGGATAATATTCTGCGGAATGCGCAGCACAGAGTGAAGATGAGACGGATTCCGGAACAGAAAAACAGTCGTAGAATCAGCGTCAAGCCGGAAGGATTCCGGTGAGGCGCAATGTTGCGGGGGCTTAATCCCTGGTGGCATTGGTTGCTGGAGAGAGAAAACCCCCGCACGTTGCAGGTATGCACCTGACAACACCACGGGGGCCATTCTTGCATCCAAACAATACAAGAATAGCCGCGAAACGTTGTCATTACAATACAGGCGGCTATATGACGCTCGCAGAACTGGGCATGGCCTTCTGGCATGATTTAGCGGCTCCGGTCATTGCTGGTATTCTTGCCAGTATGATCGTGAACTGGCTGAACAAGCGGAAGTAACGTGCCATGCGGGCGTCAGGCTGCCGTAATGGCAATTTGCGCCCGGATCAGGCCGCAGGGGTGAAACTCTGCGGCCTTTTTCGTAAGAAAAATGCAACGGTTGCAAGCGGATAATATTCTGCGGAATGCGCAGCACAGAGTGAAGACGTGACGGATTCCGGAACAGAAAAACAGTCGTAGAATCAGCGTCAAGCCGGAAGGGTTCCGGTGAGGCGCAATGTTGCGGGGGCTTTATCCCTGGTGGCATTGGTTGCTGGAGAGAGAAAACCCCCGCACGTTGCAGGTATGCACCTGACAACATCACGGGGGCCATTCTTGAACCTGAACAACTCAAGAATAGCCGCGAAACGTTGTCATTACAACACAGGCGGCTATATGACGCTCGCAGAACTGGGCATGGCCTTCTGGCATGATTTAGCGGCTCCGGTCATTGCTGGCATTCTTGCCAGTATGATCGTGAACTGGCTGAACAAGCGGAAGTAACGTGTCATGCGGGCGTCAGGCTGCCGTAATGGCAATTTGCGCCCGGACCAGGCCGCAGGGGTGAAACTCTGCGGCCTTTTTCGTAAGAAAAATGCAACGATTGCACGCGGATAATATTCTGCGGAATGCGCAGCACAGAGTGAAGACGTGACGGATTCCGGAACAGAAAAACAGTCGTAGAATCAGCGGCAAGCCGGAAAGGTTCCGGTGAGGCGCAATGTTGCGGGGGCTTTATCCCTGGTGGCATTGGTTGCTGGAGAGAGAAAACCCCCGCACGTTGCAGGTATGCACCTGACAACATCACGGGGGCTAATCTTGAACCCAAACAACTCAAGAATAGCCGCGAAACGTTGGCATTACAACACAGGCGGCTATATGACGCTCGCAGAACTGGGCATGGCCTTCTGGCATGATTTAGCGGCTCCGGTCATTGCTGGCATTCTTGCCAGTATGATCGTGAACTGGCTGAATAAGCGGAAGTAACGTGTCATGCGGGCGTCAGGCTGCCGTAATGGCAATTTGCGCCCGGATCAGGCCGCAGAGGTTAAACTCTGCGGCCTTTTTCGTGCTTACTGCGGGTAAGGCACCCAGTCGCCGCCGTTCAGGCGAACGTACGGTTTATCCTGGTATTGAATAACTACTGCATTTGAGTTCTCGGAGACCGGTGCTGTTTGTGGCAACCCACTGGTGAGTTTTTTCCAGTCAACATTGTCTTCGGTGAAAATCTTGCCATCAAGAACGCGAACCACCAGATCGGAGATAGCTAGGAAGCTGCTCGGTTGGTCAATGACAATCGGTGCCCCCTGATGTGGTGCCTTCATGCCGAAGAATTTCACCCCAACGGGGACGTCTGTGATAGACGGGCTAGGGATATCACGTAGGCCAGATACCTGCATTCTGTCGCCCTTCAGCGCGCCGCCGTGTTCCGGCACCACGACCACCATCACTTTACGACCCGATTTCTCCAGTTCAGTAAAGAAGGCGTCCAGTTCATCAAAGAATTTCTGCGCCCGCGCTTTGTAATCCGCTGTTTTGCTGACCCCCGGATAATGGTTGCCGTCATGCAGTGGAAGCGTGTTGTAGAACGTGGCACTACGGCTGTTTTTATCTTTTTCGGTAACGTCCAGCCAGCGGTTAAGCACGGCGGTATCGTCATAAACCGGCGAACCATCAAAGCCCAGCAAAATAACCGGCAGATTTGTTTGATCCATCAATTCAGTCTGCATGCCGCCATTTTCGCGAACTTCTTTCAAAAAACCGCCGAACTGGCCGTTATGTCCCATCATCAGGTGCTGGGTAAAGCCCAGTTTCGAAAGGTTATCAAACAGATAGCAGTCGTTATTTGCCGGTTGATACAGATTAGTGTGCGAAGTCTGCCCGCAGCTGGCGCGCAGTAAACGGATCGCCGCCGGGCCACTGTAGGAGGTGGCGGAGTTAAAGTTCTTGAACTCAATATCGAAATGCGACCACAGTGGATGCGACATCAACCCGGCGGCTTCTATATCCGACCAGGAAAGCGAACAGATGTTAATCACCAGTAGTTCAAATGGCTGAGCATCAGCGGGCAGCGAAGACGGGAAGGTCGATTTACGTTTCGCCTCCGCGTTATAGAAATTATTCAGCCAGGCGTTAAGGTTCGCCGTTGTTGGCGGTGCAGTTTGTGCGGGCATATCACCCACTACCGATGCGCCACCCGTCGCCGCAACGGTTGCCGCTGCGTTACCACCCGTCGTTGTTACAGTGGTCGTCGGTTGTCCGGCTGGCCACAAGGAGAAACTTGGTCCCGCCAGGGTAAGTACGTTCAGCCATAGCAGTATGGCAACCACAAAAACGGTAATGCGAATCCATTGTGACAGGAATAACCAGGCCACTAATAAAACAAAAATGGCCCCAATCATCTGCCAGTTAATAAAGCGTGTGACAAGGTCGATTAAATAATCGGTACTGAACCCCGCCACCTGCGAACCCTGGCTCATTATGCTTTCCGGGCCAGGCAACCAGGTGTCATGCCAGAACAAAGCAAAGCCGATCGGCAGGGCAATCCAGTGGCGCAAGCGATGCAGGCTGTAGCGCGGAATGGGCATCAGCAGAAACGTGGCAAACACCAAATTGAGGAGCGGATGGAAGTTAAGATATCCCGCCCACAACAGGCCGAACTTAACCAGAAAATAGAAGTTCCAGCCGGAAAGGCCGCGCCAGTATTGCCAGAGGGAAGAAGGCATGGCGGTATTTTGCGTAAATTGAGTCATTTTTTGGTTGCCCTGGCTTTTTCCGTGCGGCGTAACGTCCCGGCCGGTTTAACATAACGAGGTTTAGCAAAGAATAAACGTAAGGTGTCGCGAATGCGTCGCAAAGAGTGCCGCGCCAGATAGCCCAGCGGGAAAAATATCAGTGCGCAAACGACAATAATTTCAATGATATCGCTGATGGTCATCATGATGAGCGCTCCACAGCATCATCTAACAGTCGCATGGGTTCTGGTATTCGTCGCCAGTGGCGACCATCGTGCTCGGCATTGATGACCGGTTTAGAACTTTGCGTTAAAGGCAGCGGCATGCCCCATTGTTCTGGGGCAAGCAAGCGCATCTGCACCAGCTCGGCACTGATTTGATCATCTTCAAACCAGACCATACGGTTTGAGAAAATGTCGCCAGTAGGCAATGGGAAAATATGATTCAACGCGGTATCCAGATCGTTAATCCGACAGAATGAGAGAAACAGCACCAGCCGATTACCGCCAATGGTCATGATATCGCCGGTACGGTTAGGGCGACACAGCGTCAGGGCTTGTTCAACGCGGATACCCGGTACCGGACGTAGGGCAACCAGAACGCCTTTACCGTGGGCAGGTAATAGAGGGTTATTCATCATGTTGTTGACGGCATTACAGAACACATCCCACTTCTGGAAACCACGCAGTTTGAGCGGCTGGGTCATTGACAGCAAGGTAGTGATATCTTCCGGCACATAGCGACTAAACTTCTGCCCTTGCACGCTTTCGATCATCGTCAGACAACGGGAGAGTGGCGCATTCCACGGAATAACCATATTTGCACCGCAGGCCAATAACAAACGTTCATCGGTGGCGCGCAGGCTAGCGGTATTTTCCCGCACGAGGATTTTCATCGCACTACCGCGCTGGCGACGCAGGGTATGAATGCTGCGGGCCAGTGGCTCGATTTGCGCATTTTGCTGTAAAGAAAAGACCACCGTCGCCGCCTGAGCGGTACGGGCTTCATTGAACAGGACTTCGTTATTGTTGAACAGTTGCCAGTGTTCCGATAGCGGCGGCGCACCTTCCAGTACAGCAACATTACTCAGAATGCGTTTTTCGTCGCTGCGTGGTTGGATCTCCGCCTCTTCGCTTTGAACTAATGTCCAGATACCATTTTGTTGCTGAACGCTAAGCTGCTGACGGGCGCTGACCCCTTTTTCGTTGCACCAGAAGGCAATATCCAGCAAATGTTGGTCACCCTGAAAACGCAAACTGGCAAGACCAAAAAGTGAACGGTATTCCTCAAGCAACAATGAAAATTGTTTATCGTTATTATTTCCGGGATTAATTACCAAAAGCGAACAATGGTTTAACCTGCTCCATTTATTCATTTTATCCAACCATGAGCGAAGCCGCTCGGCAGGAATGTTTTGCCATGCGTTATTTGCGCAAACAAGAATAAAAAGGTAATTATGGGGATCAATAGAACACTGCAAATCACGGGCCAAATAGTATAGACCTTTTTCATGATTTAGCATTGAAAATAATTTTATTTTTTCCGGCCCTTGAGAATCATCTAATTGAAAGATTTTCGCCGGATCGCTGTCCATGCTAATGACCGCGACGTGTGCGGTTTCAGCCTGGGATGCAATTGTTTGATTCGCCAGACTGATAGCATCTTCATGGCGATCGACGTTAAACCACCAGACGCCGCCTGCTGGCATATGTCGCAGCTCATCCCATAATGATGAGATACCGATAGAGAATACAGGGTCCACAATGTCCCTCATGTCACCATTTTGTCTGATTATCAGTTTACTAGCGAAAGCTGGTAATGACTCCAACTTATTGATAGTGTTTTATGTTCAGATAATGCCCGATGACTTTGTCATGCAGCTCCACCGATTTTGAGAACGACAGCGACTTCCGTCCCAGCCGTGCCAGGTGCTGCCTCAGATTCAGGTTATGCCGCTCAATTCGCTGCGTATATCGCTTGCTGATTACGTGCAGCTTTCCCTTCAGGCGGGATTCATACAGCGGCCAGCCATCCGTCATCCATATCACCACGTCAAAGGGTGACAGCAGGCTCATAAGACGCCCCAGCGTCGCCATAGTGCGTTCACCGAATACGTGCGCAACAACCGTCTTCCGGAGACTGTCATACGCGTAAAACAGCCAGCGCTGGCGCGATTTAGCCCCGACATAGCCCCACTGTTCGTCCATTTCCGCGCAGACGATGACGTCACTGCCCGGCTGTATGCGCGAGGTTACCGACTGCGGCCTGAGTTTTTTAAGTGACGTAAAATCGTGTTGAGGCCAACGCCCATAATGCGTGCAGTTGCCCGGCATCCAACGCCATTCATGGCCATATCAATGATTTTCTGGTGCGTACCGGGTTGAGAAGCGGTGTAAGTGAACTGCAGTTGCCATGTTTTACGGCAGTGAGAGCAGAGATAGCGCTGATGTCCGGCAGTGCTTTTGCCGTTACGCACCACCCCGTCAGTAGCTGAACAGGAGGGACAGCTGATAGAAACAGAAGCCACTGGAGCACCTCAAAAACACCATCATACACTAAATCAGTAAGTTGGCAGCATCACCCAGATTTAGCTTGTGAATCAATTTAGAAGGTCACAAGACGTGTGATTTTAGTCTTTTCGTTTTTAACTTTTTCTGTTGCGTAACGGAAAGTCAAAAAGTGAGCAAATTCCCGTCTCGCCGTAAACAATAAACCGGCGAAATGCTCACGGTTAGAATTGTTTCATGAACGGTACGGTTATTTCATAGGGATCAAGCAAAATGAATAACAATGAACCAGATACTCTGCCTGATCCCGCGATAGGCTATATCTTCCAGAATGATATTGTGGCGTTAAAGCAGGCATTTTCACTGCCTGATATTGATTATGCCGATATTTCCCAACGCGAACAGTTGGCCGCGGCATTAAAACGCTGGCCGTTGCTGGCAGAGTTTGCGCAACAAAAGTAGGGGATTGGTGAATGGCCGTACTGGGATTGCAGGGGGTGCGGGGAGGCGTGGGGACAACAACCATCACCGCCGCATTAGCCTGGTCATTACAAATGTTGGGAGAAAATGTCCTGGTGGTCGATGCCTGCCCGGACAACTTGTTGCGCCTGTCATTTAATGTTGATTTTACCCACCGTCAGGGCTGGGCCAGAGCGATGCTGGATGGCCAGGACTGGCGTGACGCTGGGTTGCGCTACACCTCGCAGCTCGATTTGCTGCCTTTTGGTCAGTTATCCATTGAAGAACAAGAAAATCCACAGCACTGGCAAACCCGGCTGAGCGATATTTGCTCCGGCTTACAGCAACTAAAAGCCAGCGGGCGTTACCAGTGGATTTTAATCGACTTACCGCGTGATGCCTCGCAGATAACCCACCAGCTGCTGAGTTTGTGCGATCACTCGCTGGCAATCGTCAATGTGGATGCCAACTGCCATATCCGACTGCATCAGCAAGCGCTGCCGGATGGCGCACATATTTTGATTAATGACTTCCGTATTGGCAGTCAGGTTCAGGACGATATTTACCAGCTTTGGTTGCAAAGCCAGCGCCGATTACTGCCGATGCTCATTCATCGTGATGAAGCGATGGCTGAATGCCTGGCGGCTAAGCAACCAGTAGGTGAATATCGCAGTGATGCGCTGGCGGCTGAAGAGATACTGACGCTGGCGAACTGGTGCCTGTTGAACTACTCCGGGCTGAAAACGCCAGTCGGGAGTGCATCATGAGTATCCTGACCCGGTGGTTGCTTATCCCGCCGGTCAACGCGCGGCTTATCGGGCGTTATCGCGATTATCGTCGTCACGGTGCGTCGGCTTTCAGCGCGACGCTCGGCTGTTTCTGGATGATCCTGGCCTGGATTTTTATTCCGCTGGAGCACCCGCGCTAGCAGCGTATTCGCGCAGAACATAAAAACCTGTATCCGCATATCAACGCCTCGCGTCCGCGTCCGCTGGACCCGGTCCGTTATCTCATTCAAACATGCTGGTTACTGATCGGTACATCGCGCAAAGAAACGCCGAAACCGCGCAGGCGGGCATTTTCAGGTCTGCAGAATATTCGTGGACGTTACCATCAATAGATGAACGAGCTGCCTGAGCGCGTTAGCCATAAAACACAGCATCTTGATGAGAAAAAAGAGCTCGGTCATTTGAGTGCCGGGGCGCGGCGGTTGATCCTCGGTATCATCGTCACCTTCTCGCTGATTCTGGCGTTAATCTGCGTTACTCAACCGTTTAACCCGCTGGCGCAGTTTATCTTCCTGATGCTGCTGTGGGGTGTAGCGCTGATCGTACGGCGGATGCCGGGGCGCTTCTCGGCGCTAATGTTGATTGTGCTGTCGCTGACCGTTTCTTGCCGTTATATCTGGTGGCGTTACACCTCTACGCTGAACTGGGACGATCCGGTCAGCCTGGTGTGCGGGCTTATTCTGCTCTTCGCTGAAACGTACGCGTGGATTGTGCTGGTGCTCGGCTACTTCCAGGTAGTATGGCCGCTGAATCGTCAGCCGGTGCCATTGCCGAAGGATATGTCGCTGTGGCCGTCAGTGGATATCTTTGTCCCGACTTACAACGAAAATCTCAATGTGGTGAAAAATACCATTTACGCCTCGCTGGGTATCGACTGGCCGAAAGACAAACTGAACATCTGGATCCTCGATGACGGCGGCAGGGAAGAGTTTCGCCAGTTTGCGCAAAACGTGGGGGTGAAATATATCGCCCGCACCACTCATGAACATGCGAAAGCGGGCAACATCAACAATGCGCTGAAATATGCCAAAGGCGAGTTCGTGTCGATTTTCGACTGCGACCACGTACCAACGCGATCGTTCCTGCAAATGACCATGGGCTGGTTCCTGAAAGAGAAACAGCTGGCGATGATGCAGACTCCACACCACT
The DNA here is from genome assembly GCF_002950395.1 of Shigella sonnei. Classification (NCBI taxonomy): domain Bacteria; kingdom Pseudomonadati; phylum Pseudomonadota; class Gammaproteobacteria; order Enterobacterales; family Enterobacteriaceae; genus Shigella; species Shigella sonnei. Next base: position 3,838,386 of record NZ_CP026802.1, on the reverse strand, counting down.
TCTTCTCGCCGGACCCGTTTGAACGCAACCTGGGACGTTTTCGTAAAACGCCGAACGAAGGCACGCTGTTCTATGGTCTGGTGCAGGATGGCAACGATATGTGGGACGCCACTTTCTTCTGCGGTTCCTATGCGGTGATTCGTCGTAAGCCGCTGGATGAAATTGGCGGCATTGCTGTCGAAACCGTGACTGAAGATGCGCATACTTCTCTGCGTTTGCACCGTCGTGGCTATACCTCCGCGTATATGCGTATTCCGCAGGCGGCGGGGCTGGCGACCGAAAGTCTGTCGGCGCATATCGGTCAGCGTATTCGCTGGGCGCGCGGGATGGTACAAATCTTCCGTCTCGATAACCCGCTCACCGGTAAAGGACTGAAGTTTGCTCAGCGGCTGTGCTACGTCAACGCCATGTTCCACTTCTTGTCGGGCATTCCACGGCTGATCTTCCTGACTGCGCCGCTGGCGTTCCTGCTGCTTCATGCCTACATCATCTATGCGCCAGCGTTGATGATCGCCCTATTCGTGCTGCCGCATATGATCCATGCCAGCCTGACCAACTCGAAGATCCAGGGCAAATATCGCCACTCTTTTTGGAGTGAAATCTACGAAACGGTGCTGGCGTGGTATATCGCACCACCGACGCTGGTGGCGCTGATTAACCCGCACAAAGGCAAATTTAACGTCACCGCCAAAGGTGGACTGGTGGAAGAAGAGTACGTCGACTGGGTGATCTCGCGGCCCTACATCTTCCTTGTTCTACTCAACCTGGTGGGCGTTGCGGTAGGCATCTGGCGCTACTTCTATGGCCCGCCAACCGAGATGCTCACCGTGGTCGTCAGTATGGTGTGGGTGTTCTACAACCTGATTGTTCTTGGCGGCGCAGTTGCGGTATCGGTAGAAAGCAAACAGGTACGCCGATCGCACCGCGTGGAGATGACGATGCCCGCGGCAATTGCCCGCGAAGATGGTCACCTCTTCTCGTGTACCGTTCAGGATTTCTCCGACGGTGGTTTGGGGATCAAGATCAACGGTCAGGCGCAGATTCTGGAAGGGCAGAAAGTGAATCTGTTGCTTAAACGCGGTCAGCAGGAATACGTCTTCCCGACCCAGGTGGCGCGCGTGATGGGTAATGAAGTTGGGCTGAAATTAATGCCGCTCACCACCCAGCAACATATCGATTTTGTGCAGTGTACGTTTGCCCGTGCGGATACATGGGCGCTCTGGCAGGACAGCTACCCGGAAGATAAGCCGCTGGAAAGTCTGCTGGATATTCTGAAGCTCGGCTTCCGTGGCTACCGCCATCTGGCGGAGTTTGCGCCTTCTTCGGTGAAGGGCATATTCCGTGTGCTGACTTCTCTGGTTTCCTGGGTTGTATCGTTTATTCCGCGCCACCCGGAGCGGAGCGAAACGGCACAACCATCGGATCAGGCTTTGGCTCAACAATGATGATAACGCGATGAAAAGAAAACTATTCTGGATTTGTGCAGTGGCTATGGGGATGAGTGCGTTCCCCTCTTTCATGACGCAGGCGACGCCAGCAACGCAACCACTGATCAATGCTGAGCCAGCTGTAGCCGCCCAGACGGAACAAAATCCGCAGGTGGGGCAAGTGATGCCGGGCGTGCAGGGCGCTGATGCGCCAGTCGTGGCGCAGAACGGTCCTTCGCGTGATGTGAAGCTGACCTTTGCGCAAATTGCGCCGCCGCCGGGCAGCATGGTGCTACGTGGCATTAACCCGAACGGCAGCATTGAGTTTGGTATGCGCAGCGATGAAGTGGTGACGAAGGCGATGCTCAACCTCGAATACACGCCATCGCCATCGTTACTGCCTGTCCAGTCGCAGTTAAAGGTTTATCTCAATGATGAGCTGATGGGCGTGCTGCCAGTGACCAAAGAACAGTTGGGTAAAAAAACGCTGGCGCAAATGCCCATTAACCCACTGTTTATTACCGACTTCAACCGTGTGCGGCTGGAGTTTGTCGGCCATTATCAGGACGTGTGCGAAAACCCGGCCAGCACCACGCTTTGGCTGGATGTTGGGCGGAGCAGTGGACTGGATCTGACCTATCAGACCCTGAATGTGAAGAGTGACCTGTCACACTTCCCGGTGCCATTCTTTGACCCGCGCGATAACCGTACTAACACCTTGCCGATGGTCTTTGCGGGTGCGCCGGATGTTGGGCTGCAACAAGCATCTGCCATTGTCGCCTCGTGGTTTGGTTCGCGTTCTGGCTGGCGTGGGCAGAACTTCCCGGTGCTCTATAACCAATTGCCGGATCGCAATGCCATTGTCTTTGCAACCAACGACAAACGGCCGGACTTCCTGCGCGATCATCCGGCGGTAAAAGCCCCGGTGATTGAGATGATTAACCATCCGCAGAATCCTTACGTCAAACTGCTGGTGGTGTTTGGTCGTGACGACAAAGACCTGTTGCAGGCAGCGAAAGGTATCGCTCAGGGTAACATTCTGTTCCGTGGTGAAAGCGTGGTAGTGAATGAAGTGAAACCGCTGCTACCGCGTAAGCCGTACGATGCGCCGAACTGGGTACGTACCGATCGTCCGGTCACATTTGGCGAACTGAAAACCTATGAAGAACAGTTACAATCCAGCGGTCTTGAGCCAGCAGCGATTAACGTTTCGCTAAACCTGCCGCCGGATCTCTACCTGATGCGCAGTACCGGCATTGATATGGATATTAATTACCGCTACACCATGCCGCCGGTGAAAGACAGTTCGCGGATGGATATCAGCCTGAATAACCAGTTCCTGCAATCCTTCAACCTGAGCAGTAAACAGGAGGCGAACCGCCTGCTGCTGCGGATTCCGGTATTACAAGGTTTGCTGGATGGCAAAACGGATGTCTCTATTCCGGCGCTGAAACTGGGCGCGACCAACCAGCTGCGCTTCGACTTTGAGTATATGAACCCGATGCCGGGCGGTTCGGTGGATAACTGTATTACCTTCCAGCCGGTGCAGAATCATGTGGTGATTGGTGACGATTCCACCATCGACTTCTCGAAGTATTACCACTTCATCCCGATGCCGGATCTACGCGCCTTTGCTAACGCGGGCTTCCCGTTCAGCCGGATGGCGGATCTGTCGCAAACCATCACCGTGATGCCGAAAACGCCTAACGAAGCACAGATGGAAACGTTGCTGAATACTGTTGGTTTTATCGGCGCACAGACGGGCTTCCCGGCGATTAATCTGACGGTGACCGATGATGGCAGCACCATTCAGGGCAAAGATGCCGACATCATGATCATCGGTGGTATCCCGGACAAATTAAAAGACGATAAGCAGATCGACCTGTTGGTGCAGGCGACCGAAAGCTGGGTGAAAACACCGATGCGCCAGACCCCGTTCCCCGGCATTGTGCCGGACGAGAGCGATCGCGCGGCAGAAACCCAGTCAACGCTGACCTCTTCCGGTGCGATGGCGGCGGTGATTGGCTTCCAGTCGCCGTATAACGACCAGCGCAGCGTGATTGCGCTGCTGGCAGATAGCCCACGCGGTTATGAAATGCTTAACGATGCGGTGAACGATAGCGGCAAACGCGCCACCATGTTCGGTTCGGTCGCGGTGCTCCGCGAGTCCGGTATCAACAGCCTACGTGTTGGCGACGTTTATTACGTAGGTCATCTGCCGTGGTTCGAGCGCTTGTGGTATGCGCTGGCAAACCATCCGATTCTGCTGGCGGTGCTGGCGGCAATCAGTGTGATATTGCTGGCATGGGTACTGTGGCGTCTGCTGCGAATTATTAGTCGTCGTCGTCTTAACCCGGATAACGAGTAATTGAAGATGAATGTGTTGCGTAGTGGAATCGTGACGATGCTGCTGTTGGCTGCCTTTAGTGTTCAGGCAGCCTGTACCTGGCCTGCCTGGGAGCAGTTTAAAAAGGATTACATCAGTCAGGAAGGGCGCGTCATCGCCCCCAGCGACGCGCGCAAAATCACCACCTCCGAAGGGCAAAGTTACGGTATGTTCTTTGCCCTGGCGGCTAACGACCGTGTAGCTTTCGATAATATTCTCGACTGGACGCAGAACAATCTCGCTCAGGGCTCTTTAAAAGAACGTTTGCCCGCCTGGCTGTGGGGCAAGAAAGAGAACAGTAAGTGGGAAGTGCTGGACAGCAATTCGGCCTCCGATGGTGATGTCTGGATGGCCTGGTCGTTGCTGGAGGCGGGGCGTTTGTGGAAAGAGCAGCGTTATACCGACATCGGCAGCGCGTTGCTAAAACGTATCGCGCGGGAGGAAGTGGTGACGGTGCCTGGGCTGGGTTCCATGTTGTTACCGGGCAAAGTGGGTTTTGCTGAGGATAACAGCTGGCGTTTTAACCCCAGCTACCTGCCGCCGACGCTGGCGCAGTATTTCACCCGCTTTGGCGCGCCGTGGACCACGCTGCGCGAAACCAATCAACGTTTATTGCTGGAAACCGCCCCGAAAGGTTTTTCGCCAGACTGGGTGCGCTATGAGAAAGACAAAGGCTGGCAGCTAAAAGCCGAAAAAACATTGATCAGCAGCTACGACGCTATCCGCGTTTACATGTGGGTAGGCATGATGCCTGACAGCGATCCGCAAAAAGCGCGGATGCTCAACCGGTTTAAACCGATGGCGACATTCACTGAGAAAAACGGTTATCCGCCGGAAAAAGTGGATGTGGCTACGGGGAAAGCGCAGGGTAAAGGACCGATCGGTTTTTCTGCCGCCATGCTGCCCTTTTTACAAAACCGCGATGCGCAGGCCGTTCAGCGCCAGCGCGTGGCCGATAACTTTCCCGGCAGCGATGCCTATTACAACTATGTGCTGACCCTGTTTGGACAAGGCTGGGATCAACACCGTTTCCGCTTCTCGACAAAAGGTGAGTTATTACCTGACTGGGGCCAGGAATGCGCAAATTCACACTAAACATATTCACGCTTTCCCTCGGTCTGGCCGTCATGCCGATGGTCGAGGCAGCACCAACCGCTCAGCAACAGTTGCTGGAGCAAGTTCGGTTAGGCGAAGCGACCCATCGTGAAGATCTGGTGCAACAGTCGTTATATCGGCTGGAACTTATTGATCCGAATAACCCGGACGTCGTTGCCGCCCGTTTCCGTTCTTTGTTACGTCAGGGCGATATTGATGGCGCGCAAAAACAGCTCGATCGGCTGTCGCAGTTAGCGCCGAGTTCAAATGCGTATAAATCGTCGCGGACTACGATGCTACTTTCCACGCCGGATGGTCGTCAGGCACTGCAACAGGCACGATTGCAGGCGACGACCGGTCATGCAGAAGAAGCTGTGGCGAGTTACAACAAACTATTCAACGGTGCGCCGCCGGAAGGTGACATTGCTGTCGAGTACTGGAGTACGGTGGCGAAAATTCCGGCTCGCCGTGGCGAAGCGATTAATCAGTTAAAACGCATCAATGCGGATGCACCGGGCAATACGGGCCTGCAAAACAATCTGGCGCTATTGCTGTTTAGTAGCGATCGCCGTGACGAAGGTTTTGCCGTCCTGGAACAGATGGCAAAATCGAACGCCGGGCGCGAAGGGGCCTCTAAAATCTGGTACGGGCAGATTAAAGACATGCCCGTCAGTGATGCCAGTGTGTCGGCGCTGAAAAAATATCTCTCGATCTTTAGTGATGGCGATAGCGTGGCGGCTGCGCAATCGCAACTGGCAGAACAGCAAAAACAGCTGGCCGATCCTGCTTTCCGCGCTCGTGCGCAAGGTTTAGCGGCGGTGGACTCTGGTATGGCGGGTAAAGCCATTCCCGAACTACAACAGGCGGTGCGGGCGAACCCGAAAGACAGTGAAGCTCTGGGGGCGCTGGGCCAGGCGTATTCTCAGAAAGGCGATCGCGCCAATGCAGTGGCGAATCTGGAAAAAGCCCTCGCACTGGACCCGCACAGCAGCAACAACGACAAATGGAACAGTCTGCTGAAAGTAAACCGCTACTGGCTGGCGATCCAGCAGGGCGATGCTGCGCTGAAAGCCAATAATCCTGACCGGGCAGAACGCCTGTTCCAGCAGGCGCGTAATGTCGATAACACCGACAGTTATGCAGTGCTGGGGCTGGGCGATGTGGCGATGGCGCGAAAAGATTATCCCGCCGCCGAACGTTATTATCAGCAGACCTTGCGTATGGACAGCGGCAACACTAACGCCGTGCGCGGGCTGGCAAATATTTACCGCCAGCAATCGCCAGAAAAAGCTGAAGCGTTTATCGCCTCGCTCTCTGCCAGTCAGCGGCGTAGCATTGATGATATCGAACGCAGCCTGCAAAACGACCGTCTGGCACAGCAGGCAGAGGCACTGGAAAACCAGGGCAAATGGGCGCAGGCGGCAGCACTTCAGCGGCAACGACTGGCGCTGGACCCCGGCAGCGTATGGATTACTTACCGACTTTCGCAGGATCTCTGGCAGGCCGGACAACGCAGCCAGGCCGATACGTTAATGCGCAATCTGGCGCAGCAGAAGTCGAACGACCCAGAGCAGGTTTACGCTTACGGGCTGTACCTACGCTTACGGGCTGTACCTCTCTGGTCATGACCAGGACAGAGCGGCGCTGGCGCATATCAACAGCCTGCCGCGTGCGCAGTGGAACAGCAATATTCAGGAGCTGGTTAATCGACTGCAAAGCGATCAGGTGCTGGAAACCGCTAACCGCCTGCGAGAAAGCGGCAAAGAGGCAGAAGCGGAAGCGATGCTGCGCCAGCAACCACCTTCCACGCGTATTGACCTCACGCTGGCTGACTGGGCGCAACAACGACGTGATTACACCGCCGCCCGCGCTGCATATCAGAATGTCCTGACGCGGGAGCCAGCTAACGCCGACGCCATTCTTGGTCTGACGGAAGTGGATATTGCTGCCGGTGACAAAGCGGCGGCACGTAGCCAGCTGGCGAAACTGCCCGCTACCGATAACGCCTCGCTGAACACACAGCGGCGCGTGGCGCTGGCACAGGCGCAGCTTGGCGATACCGCAGCAGCGCAGCGGACGTTTAATAAGTTGATCCCGCAGGCAAAATCTCAGCCACCGTCGATGGAAAGCGCGATGGTGCTGCGTGATGGTGCGAAGTTTGAAGCGCAGGCGGGCGATCCAACGCAGGCGCTGGAAACCTACAAAGACGCCATGGTCGCATCCGGTGTGACTACGACGCGTCCGCAGGATAACGACACCTTTACCCGACTGACCCGTAACGACGAGAAAGATGACTGGCTGAAACGTGGCGTGCGCAGCGATGCGGCGGACCTCTATCGCCAGCAGGATCTTAACGTCACCCTTGAGCACGATTACTGGGGTTCGAGCGGCACCGGTGGTTACTCCGATCTGAAAGCGCACACTACCATGTTGCAGGTGGATGCGCCGTATTCTGACGGGCGGATGTTCTTTCGCAGTGATTTCGTCAATATGAACGTCGGCAGTTTCTCCACTAATGCCGATGGCAAATGGGATGACAACTGGGGCACCTGTACATTACAGGACTGTAGCGGCAACCGCAGCCAGTCGGATTCCGGTGCCAGCGTGGCGGTCGGCTGGCGAAATGACGTCTGGAGCTGGGATATCGGTACCACGCCGATGGGCTTCAACGTGGTGGATGTGGTCGGCGGCATCAGTTACAGCGATGATATCGGGCCGCTGGGTTACACCGTTAACGCCCACCGTCGGCCCATCTCCAGTTCTTTGCTGGCCTTTGGTGGGCAAAAAGACTCCCCGAGCAATACCGGGAAAAAATGGGGTGGCGTACGTGCCGACGGTGTGGGGCTAAGTCTGAGCTACGATAAAGGTGAAGCAAACGGCGTCTGGGCATCGCTTAGTGGCGACCAGTTAACCGGTAAAAATGTCGAAGATAACTGGCGCGTGCGCTGGATGACGGGCTATTACTATAAGGTCATTAACCAGAACAATCGCCGCGTCACAATCGGCCTGAACAACATGATCTGGCATTACGACAAAGATCTGAGTGGCTACTCACTCGGTCAGGGCGGTTACTACAGTCCGCAGGAATACCTGTCGTTTGCCATACCGGTGATGTGGCGGGAGCGCACGGAAAACTGGTCGTGGGAGCTGGGGGCGTCTGGCTCGTGGTCGCATTCACGCACCAAAACCATGCCGCGTTATCCGCTGATGAATCTGATCCCGACCGACTGGCAGGAAGAAGCTGCGCGGCAATCCAACGATGGCGGCAGCAGTCAGGGCTTCGGCTACACGGCGCGGGCATTACTTGAACGACGTGTTACTTCCAACTGGTTTGTTGGCACGGCAATTGATATCCAGCAGGCGAAAGATTACGCACCCAGCCATTTCCTGCTCTACGTACGTTATTCCGCCGCCGGATGGCAGGGTGACATGGATTTACCGCCGCAGCCGCTGATACCTTACGCCGACTGGTAAGTTTTCAGATAGCGCCTCTCTTAATGCCGCTGCGATCGGGTATACTCGGGCGGCAATCTGGGATTTCCGGGGGGAGACAATTTGCGCGTAAGTCGCTCGTTAACAATCAAGCAGATGGCAATGGTGGCAGCCGTTGTCCTGGTGTTCGTTTTTATTTTTTGCACCGTTTTGCTGTTCCATCTGGTCCAGCAGAATCGCTATAACACGGCTACGCAACTGGAAAGCATTGCTCGCTCTGTCCGCGAACCCTTATCTTCAGCTATTTTGAAAGGCGATATTCCCGAAGCGGAAGCTATTCTTGCCAGCATTAAACCGGCAGGCGTGGTCAGCCGTGCCGATGTAGTGCTGCCTAACCAGTTCCAGGCGCTGCGTAAAAGTTTTATTCCAGAGCGCCCGGTGCCGATAATGGTTACTCGCCTGTTTGAGCTACCGGTTCAAATCTCGCTGGGCGTTTACTCGCTCGAACGTCCGGCAAACCCGCAGCCAATTGCCTATCTGGTACTACAGGCGGATTCCTTCCGTATGTATAAGTTCGTGATGAGCACCCTCTCAACGTTAGTGACCATTTACTTACTTTTGTCGCTTATCCTGACCGTCGCCATCAGCTGGTGCATTAACCGCCTGATTTTGCATCCGTTACGCAATATTGCTCGCGAACTTAACGCCATCCCAGCCCAGGAGCTTGTTGGTCACCAACTGGCATTACCGCGTCTGCATCAGGACGATGAAATCGGTATGTTGGTGCGCAGTTACAACCTCAACCAGCAATTGCTGCAGCGCCATTATGAAGAACAGAACGAAAATGCGATGCGCTTCCCGGTGTCGGATTTGCCGAACAAAGCCTTGCTGATGGAGATGCTGGAGCAGGTTGTCGCGCGTAAACAAACCACCGCGCTGATGATCATCACCTGTGAAACCCTGCGTGATACTGCGGGCGTGCTGAAAGAGGCGCAACGAGAAATTCTGCTGCTGACGCTGGTGGAAAAACTCAAATCGGTACTGTCGCCACGTATGATCCTCGCGCAGATTAGCGGTTATGACTTTGCTGTCATTGCCAACGGTGTACAGGAACCGTGGCACGCAATCACCTTAGGTCAGCAAGTGCTCACTATCATGAGCGAGCGCCTGCCGATTGAACGTATTCAACTCCGTCCGCACTGTAGCATTGGCGTGGCGATGTTCTACGGCGATCTCACCGCCGAACAGCTTTACAGTCGCGCTATTTCTGCGGCATTTACCGCTCGCCATAAAGGCAAGAATCAGATTCAGTTCTTTGATCCGCAGCAGATGGAAGCCGCCCAGAAGCGGTTGACGGAAGAGAGCGATATCCTTAATGCACTGGAAAATCATCAGTTTGCTATTTGGTTACAGCCACAGGTCGAGATGACCAGCGGTAAACTGGTCAGTGCGGAAGTGTTACTGCGTATCCAGCAACCGGATGGCAGTTGGGACCTGCCGGATGGCTTAATCGATCGCATTGAGTGCTGTGGGCTGATGGTTACCGTCGGTCACTGGGTGCTGGAAGAGTCCTGTCGATTGCTTGCAGCCTGGCAAGAGCGCGGCATTATGCTGCCCTTGTCGGTAAACCTCTCTGCGCTGCAACTGATGCACCCAAATATGGTGGCGGATATGCTGGAACTGTTAACCCGCTATCGCATTCAGCCGGGAACACTGATTCTGGAAGTGACAGAAAGCCGACGTATTGACGACCCTCATGCTGCGGTGGCAATCCTCCGTCCGCTGCGCAATGCCGGAGTTCGGGTGGCGCTGGATGATTTCGGCATGGGCTACGCAGGGCTGCGTCAGCTGCAGCATATGAAATCGTTGCCAATCGACGTACTGAAAATCGACAAAATGTTTGTTGAAGGCTTGCCGGAAGATAGCAGCATGATTGCTGCAATTATCATGCTGGCGCAGAGCCTGAACTTACAAATGATTGCCGAAGGCGTGGAGACTGAAGCACAACGCGACTGGCTGGCAAAAGCGGGCGTTGGTATTGCCCAGGGCTTCCTTTTTGCTCACCCACTCCCTATTGAAATCTTCGAAGAGAGTTACCTGGAAGAAAAGTAGCTACCCCAAACTGATTACAAAACTTTAAAAAGTGCTGGTTTGTGCGAGCCAGCTCAAACTTTTTAACCTTTTTGTTTCAATTATGATCCAGGTACATTTCTGTGATGTTGTCTGGGTGTTATTTTAAGGCCGCAGGTACCCCATAACCTTACAAGACCTGTGGTTTTACTAAAGGACACCCTATGAAAACCTCTCTGTTTAAAAGCCTTTACTTTCAGGTCCTGACAGCGATAGCCATTGGTATTCTCCTTGGCCATTTCTATCCTGAAATAGGCGAGCAAATGAAACCGCTTGGCGACGGCTTCGTTAAGCTCATTAAGATGATCATCGCTCCTGTCATCTTTTGTACCGTCGTAACGGGCATTGCGGGCATGGAAAGCATGAAGGCGGTCGGTCGTACCGGCGCAGTCGCACTGCTTTACTTTGAAATTGTCAGTACCATCGCGCTGATTATTGGTCTTATCATCGTTAACGTCGTGCAGCCTGGTGCCGGAATGAACGTCGATCCGGCAACGCTTGATGCGAAAGCGGTAGCGGTTTACGCCGATCAGGCGAAAGACCAGGGCATTGTCGCCTTCATTATGGATGTCATCCCGGCGAGCGTCATTGGCGCATTTGCCAGCGGTAACATTCTGCAGGTGCTGCTGTTTGCCGTACTGTTTGGTTTTGCGCTCCACCGTCTGGGCAGCAAAGGCCAACTGATTTTTAACGTCATCGAAAGTTTCTCGCAGGTCATCTTCGGCATCATCAATATGATCATGCGTCTGGCACCTATTGGTGCGTTCGGGGCAATGGCGTTTACCATCGGTAAATACGGCGTCGGCACACTGGTGCAACTGGGGCAGCTGATTATCTGTTTCTATATTACCTGTATCCTGTTTGTGGTGCTAGTATTGGGTTCAATCGCTAAAGCGACTGGTTTCAGTATCTTCAAATTTATCCGCTACATCCGTGAAGAACTGCTGATTGTACTGGGGACTTCATCTTCCGAGTCGGCGCTGCCGCGTATGCTCGACAAGATGGAGAAACTCGGCTGCCGCAAATCGGTGGTGGGGCTGGTCATCCCGACAGGCTACTCGTTTAACCTTGATGGCACATCGATATACCTGACAATGGCGGCGGTGTTTATCGCCCAGGCCACTAACAGTCAGATGGATATCGTCCACCAAATCACGCTGTTAATCGTGTTGCTGCTTTCTTCTAAAGGGGCGGCAGGGGTAACGGGTAGTGGCTTTATCGTGCTGGCGGCGACGCTCTCTGCGGTGGGCCATTTGCCGGTAGCGGGTCTGGCGCTGATCCTCGGTATCGACCGCTTTATGTCAGAAGCTCGTGCGCTGACTAACCTGGTCGGTAACGGCGTAGCGACCATTGTCGTTGCTAAGTGGGTGAAAGAACTGGACCACAAAAAACTGGACGATGTGCTGAATAATCGTGCGCCGGATGGCAAAACGCACGAATTATCCTCTTAATCTCACCACTTATGCCCGCACTCCCTTCCCCGAGTGCGGGTGTTTGCGCATAATTGACCCCTGTGCCTGAACTTACCACCTGGGTGAGTTCAGGTTTATTTCACTTCTTCCGTGACATTTTCATGTTCTTGCGGTCTAACACGAAGTGTTTTTAACGTCATTTAGACTGACTGACAACGGGCAGTTTTTTATTACCAGGATAGTTGATCAGGGGTTCACATGCAGGGCACAAAAATTCGACTTTTAGCGGGCGGTTTGCTGATGATGGCCACTGCTGGCTATGTGCAGGCAGATGCGCTCCAGCCTGATCCAGCATGGCAACAGGGGACGCTTTCCAACGGTTTACAGTGGCAAGTGCTGACCACCCCCCAGCGTCCCAGCGATCGTGTTGAAATTCGCCTGCTGGTTAATATCGGTTCGCTCGCCGAAAGTACACAACAGAGCGGTTACAGTCACGCCATCCCTCGTATTGCGCTAACGCAAAGCGGTGGCCTTGACGCAGCACAGGCGCGTTCATTGTGGCAGCAGGGGATCGACCCTAAACGCCCGATGCCGCCGGTAATTGTCTCTTATGACACCACGCTGTTTAATCTGAGTTTGCCCAATAACCGTAACGATTTGCTGAAAGAAGCGCTCTCTTATCTGGCAAATGCCACTGGCAAATTGACCATCACACCAGAAACCATCAACCACGCGCTGCAAAGTCAGGACATGGTGGCAACCTGGCCTGCCGATACTAAAGAGGGCTGGTGGCGCTATCGTCTGAAAGGGTCAACCTTGTTAGGTCACGATCCTGCCGATCCGCTGAAACAACCCGTTGAAGCGGAAAAAATTAAAGATTTCTATCAGAAATGGTACACCCCGGATGCAATGACGCTACTGGTGGTGGGAAACGTGGATGCGCGCTCGGTTGTCGACCAAATCAACAAAACGTTTGGCGAACTGAAAGGCAAACGTGAAACGCCAGCTCCGGTGCCGACGCTTTCTCCGCTGCGTGCGGAAGCGGTGAGTATTATGACTGACGCGGTGCGTCAGGACCGGTTATCTATCATGTGGGATACGCCGTGGCAGCCGATTCGTGAATCAGCCGCACTGCTGCGCTACTGGCGTGCGGACCTGGCCCGCGAGGCGCTGTTCTGGCATGTTCAGCAAGCGTTAAGCGCCAGTAACAGCAAAGACATCGGTCTTGGATTTGACTGCCGTGTGCTGTATCTGCGTGCGCAGTGTGCCATCAACATCGAATCACCAAACGACAAGCTGAACAGCAACCTTAATCTGGTGGCGCGTGAACTGGCGAAGGTTCGCGATAAAGGTCTGCCGGAAGAAGAGTTCAATGCGTTAGTGGCGCAAAAGAAACTGGAGCTGCAGAAACTGTTTGCCGCCTATGCGCGGGCTGATACCGATATTCTGATGGGTCAGCGGATGCGTTCGCTGCAAAATCAGGTCGTCGATATCGCGCCGGAGCAGTATCAGAAACTGCGGCAGGATTTCCTTAACAGCCTGACGGTGGAGATGTTAAATCAGGATCTGCGTCAGCAGTTGTCGAATGATATGGCGTTAATACTGCTGCAGCCGAAAGGCGAGCCGGAATTTAACATGAAAGCGTTGCAGGCGGCCTGGGATCAAATCATGGCCCCATCGACTGCTGCTGCCGCCACCTCTGTCGCCACGGATGACGTACATCCTGAAGTGACGGATATTCCACCTGCACAGTAATGCCTGATGGTGATGAGTTAGCACAACCATCAGGTATTTATGGATGAGCTGGATAGAGGGGTAACACTTTATCCAGCCTTTTGCATATGCTGCGTTTACGCTGGCATCGCCTCACGCGGGATAATCGCGCCGCGATACTGAATAACGGTACTTGCGGTCAGGTGCCCGCGTTTCGCCGCGTTTTCCGCACTGCCGCCCGTCAAACATACCGCCAGATAACCGGCGCTGAAAGAGTCGCCAGCTGCGGTGGTATCGATCACTTTTTCTTTCGGCAGTTTCACCGCCGGAACATCCACTAACCCTTCGCCAGCAATGGACACCAGGCAAGAATCCGCCCCGCGTTTCACCACCACTTCTTTCACGCCCGCGTTATGGGTGCGCGCAATGACGTCTTCCACCGGCTGTTGACCCCACAGCGCGTCTTCATCGTCCAGCGTCAGGAAGGCGATATCCGTGCATTCCAGCATTTGTTGGTACACCTGCTGTGTCTCTTCTTTGCTGGCCCACAGGCGCGGACGATAGTTATTGTCGAAAATCACTTTTCCGCCGTTGGCGCGGCATTCGCGCAGCAGGGAAAGCAGCTTTTCGCGGCTGGTCGGGCTTAAGATCGCCAGGCTAATCCCGCTCAGGTAGAGATAATCGAAATTCGCCAGCTCTTCGCAAATCGCCGCAGACTGCTCACTCTCCAGCCAGAATTTGGCGGCGGCTTCGTTCCGCCAGTAGTAGAACGTACGCTCGCCGGTGCTGTCGGTTTCAATGTAGTAAAGGCCCGGCAGACGGTTTTCCATCCGTTGGGTCAGGGAAGTATCAACGTTCTCGCCGTGCCAGGCGTCCAGCATTTGCTGGCTAAAACTGTCCGTTCCCAGCGCCGTTACGTAATGAACGGTTAATGCCGCAGGATCGACCTGACGGGCGATATAGACGGAAGTGTTCAGGGTATCGCCGCCGAAACCGCGCTTAACGTCCGCGCCTTTCTCGGAAAGCTCAATCATGCATTCGCCAATCACGGCAATCTTTTTGGACATAGTCGTGAACCTGATCTGTAAAAAATTAGCGTTAGTTTGCGCTGTGGTGGTTTGCTGGTCAACCATATTAAAACAGTGTTCCATTATTTTTTTGAGCCAGAACGTATTCCTGAAAGATTCCGTTGTGGAGTGAGGAAATTTACCCCGGCCAGGCGGTAAAGTTCTGCCCTTGCGCGCCGATAATCTTTGTCGAGTCCGGGCAGCATCACTTTTAAACACAGGACATCTTTGATGATAAGGCAGGTTATCCAGCGAATAAGCAACCCTGAAGCAAGCATCGAGAGCTTGCAGGAACGGCGTTTTTGGTTGCAGTGTGAGCGTGCTTACACCTGGCAGCCGATCTATCAAACATGCGGACGGTTAATGGCCGTGGAGCTATTAACGGTGGTCACGCATCCCTTGAACCCTTCGCAACGCCTGCCGCCGGATCGCTATTTTACTGAAATCACCGTCAGCCATCGGATGGAGGTTGTGAAAGAGCAGATTGATTTGCTGGCGCAAAAAGCCGACTTCTTTGTAGAGCACGACCTGCTGGCATCGGTCAATATTGATGGCCCTACGCTCATCGCCCTGCGTCAGCAACCAAAAATCCTGCGCCAAATTGAGCGTCTTCCCTGGCTGCGTTTCGAACTGGTGGAACACATCCGCCTGCCGAAAGATTCAACCTTTGCCTCGATGTGTGAATTTGGCCCGCTGTGGCTGGATGATTTTGGCACCGGGATGGCAAATTTCTCTGCGCTAAGTGAAGTGCGTTATGACTACATCAAAATCGCGCGAGAGCTGTTCGTGATGCTGCGTCAGTCGCCGGAAGGCCGCACACTCTTTTCTCAGCTTTTACATCTAATGAATCGCTATTGTCGCGGGGTGATTGTCGAGGGCGTAGAAACACCGGAAGAGTGGCGTGATGTTCAGAACTCGCCCGCATTCGCCGCACAAGGCTGGTTTCTTTCACGCCCGGCACCGATGGAAACGCTGAATACGGCGGTTCTGGCGCTATAAGCTGCCTCATTTTCCGCTGGGCTGGACTATCTTTAGGACTGGCACAGGAAGAATATGAGGAAGCGAACGATGAGCAAGGCAGGCAAAATAACCGCTGCGATTTCAGGGGCTTTCTTGTTGTTGATTGTCGTGGCGATCATTTTGATTGCAACTTTTGACTGGAATCGACTCAAACCGACCATCAACCAGAAAGTCTCTGCGGAGTTGAATCGTCCGTTCGCTATCCGTGGCGATCTGGGCGTGGTGTGGGAGCGGCAAAAACAAGAAACTGGCTGGCGCAGCTGGGTGCCGTGGCCTCATGTACATGCAGAAGACATCATTCTTGGTAATCCACCGGATATTCCCGAAGTCACGATGGTGCATTTGCCGCGAGTAGAGGCAACGCTGGCACCGCTGGCGCTGCTGACCAAAACGGTCTGGCTGCCGTGGATCAAGCTCGAAAAGCCCGACGCGCGCCTGATTCGCCTCTCCGAAAAGAACAATAACTGGACGTTTAATCTTGCCAACGATGACAACAAAGACGCGAATGCAAAGCCGTCGGCATGGTCGTTTCGGCTGGATAATATTCTTTTCGATCAAGGGCGGATCGCCATTGATGACAAAGTAAGCAAAGCGGATCTGGAAATTTTTGTTGATCCGTTAGGCAAGCCGCTGCCGTTCAGCGAAGTTACTGGATCGAAAGGTAAAGCGGATAAAGAAAAGGTGGGCGATTACGTTTTTGGCCTGAAGGCGCAGGGACGTTATAACGGTGAACCGCTCACGGGTACGGGAAAAATAGGCGGTATGCTGGCGCTGCGTGGCGAAGGGACGCCGTTTCCGGTACAGGCTGATTTCCGTTCAGGTAATACCCGTGTTGCTTTTGATGGCGTCGTGAATGACCCAATGAAGATGGGCGGTGTCGATTTACGGCTTAAATTTTCTGGCGATTCACTGGGTGATCTCTATGAACTGACGGGCGTTCTGCTGCCCGATACCCCGCCGTTTGAAACGGATGGTCGGCTGGTAGCGAAAATCGACACTGAAAAATCGTCGGTCTTTGATTATCGCGGTTTTAATGGGCGAATTGGCGATAGCGATATCCACGGTTCTCTGGTCTACACCACCGGAAAGCCACGACCAAAACTGGAAGGTGATGTCGAGTCGCGGCAATTGCGGCTGGCGGACCTGGGACCGTTGATTGGCGTTGATTCCGGGAAAGGGGCAGAAAAGTCGAAACGGTCTGAACAGAAGAAGGGCGAAAAAAGCGTTCAGCCTGCGGGCAAAGTGCTGCCTTATGACCGCTTCGAAACCGATAAATGGGACGTTATGGATGCCGATGTTCGCTTCAAAGGGCGGCGCATTGAGCATGGCAGTAGCCTGCCGATTAGCGATCTTTCTACTCATATCATCCTCAAAAATGCTGACCTGCGCCTGCAACCGCTGAAATTTGGCATGGCGGGCGGCAGCATTGCGGCGAATATTCATCTGGAAGGCGATAAAAAGCCGATGCAGGGGCGGGCAGATATTCAGGCTCGTCGACTGAAACTGAAAGAACTGATGCCCGATGTGGAACTGATGCAGAAGACGCTGGGGGAAATGAACGGTGACGCGGAACTACGCGGTAGCGGTAACTCGGTGGCGGCGCTTTTAGGCAACAGTAACGGCAACCTGAAACTGTTGATGAATGACGGGCTGGTGAGCCGCAACCTGATGGAGATTGTTGGGCTGAATGTCGGCAACTACATTGTCGGTGCGATATTTGGTGACGATGAGGTGCGGGTGAACTGCGCGGCGGCGAATCTGAATATTGCCAACGGCGTGGCGCGCCCGCAGATTTTTGCTTTCGATACTGAGAACGCGTTGATTAATGTTACCGGCACGGCAAGTTTTGCTTCAGAACAGCTGGATTTGACTATTGATCCGGAGAGTAAAGGGATTCGGATTATCACACTGCGTTCGCCGCTGTATGTGCGTGGGACGTTTAAAAATCCGCAGGCTGGGGTGAAAGCCGGACCGCTGATTGCCCGTGGTGCTGTTGCTGCGGCACTGGCAACGCTGGTAACACCGACGGCGGCGTTACTGGCACTGATCTCACCTTCCGAAGGGGAGGCTAATCAGTGTCGGACGATATTGTCGCAGATGAAGAAGTGATGATAATTGCCGGATGTCTGACATCCGGCAATTAAACAGATTTAGATTTTTGGCAAAGTGTGCTTTGTTCATGCCGGATGCGGCGTGAACGCCTTATCCGGCCTACAAATCCTTGTGAATTCAATATATTGTATGGAAATTCAGTCCTGATAAGCGTAGCGCATCAGGCTTTTCACACTTATTACAACGACTGATGTCGCGTCTCATGGGTCAGCAGCAGGGCGATTAACGTCAAGCCAGCCATCGCCGCCAGATATAACCCCACCGCACCTAACCCGTAGTTAGTCTGCAACCAGGCTGCGATATACGGTGCAATGGAAGCCCCGAGAATCGACGCTACGTTGTAAGAGAATGATGCTCCGGTGTAACGCACTTCTGTTGGGAACAGCTCTGGTAACAGCGCGCCCATCGGCCCGAAGGTCAGCCCCATCAGACTTAACCCCAGCAGCAGGAAGGCAAAAACCAGAATCGGGTTGCCAGAACCGAGCAGCGGGTTAAAGGCGAACAGCGCGAACAGGATGATCAGCGTGGTGATAATTACCATGCTTTTACGGCGACCAAAGGCATCAGCCAGTAATCCGGCGACTGGCACCATCACGCCAAAACCAATAACTGCCATCATCAGCATCCACAACACTTCGTTACGCGGCAGGCCAAGCCCAACTGGCGCGGCGGCGGTACTGAAGGTCATAGAGTAGACCGTCATGATGTAAAACAGCGTATAGGTTGCCAGCATGATGAACGTACCCAGTACGGTTACGCGAACATGTTTGGTCAGCAGCGTACCCAGCGGGATCTTCACCTGTTTTTTCGCTTTAGCGACTTTCTCAAACACCGGCGACTCATGCAGCGACACGCGAACATACAGGCCGATAATGACCAGTACCGCCGAGAAGATAAATGGCACACGCCAGCCCCAGCTCATAAACTGCTCGTCGGTCAGTAGCCAGGAAAGCAGCAAGAAAGTGCCGTTGGCAAAGAAGAAGCCAATCGGTGCGCCCAGCTGTGGGAAGGAGCCATACAGTGCACGTTTGCGCGGTGGGGCGTTTTCAGTCGCCAGCAGCGCCGCGCCGCCCCATTCACCGCCTAAGCCCAGACCCTGACCAAATCGAGCCAGCGCCAGCAGCAGCGGGGCGAAAATACCAATCGTGGCATAGCCCGGCAGCAGACCAATCACCACGGTTGAAATCCCCATCGTTAGCAACGAGGCGACCAGCGTCGCTTTACGCCCAACGCGATCGCCAAAATGACCAAAAACGGCAGAGCCAATGGGGCGCGCGACGAAGGCGATGGCGAAGGTGGCGAGCGACTGTAGCGTTGCTGCCGTTGGATCGCCCTGCGGGAAGAAGATATGCGGAAACACAATAACGGCCGCAGTGGCGTAAATGTAAAAGTCGAAGAACTCAATGGCCGTGCCAATGAGAGAGGCGACAAGGACTTTATTACGCGAGTTGATCGGCGTGTATTCTTGCTCGTGGTCGAGTGTTGTGGCTGTTGCTTGCATAATCTTTTCTTATTTTTTGGCTAACGAATAGCCATATTACGCACAGCAAAAGTGATATTTCAATGTGTAACAAATCGCGGAAATGGTCAAAAACCAGGCAAAAAGGGGATAATGTTTAGGCCAGTGATTTTTCTTCTATGAAATGCTTCACATAATTTTATAAATAGTGGATAAAACTAGTTTCAGGTTAAATAAAAGTTACCAACTGGATTTATATGCTGGGGTTATGAGTTGGAATGAAATTGTTTGCTCCCAAATAGATGGCTGAAGAGGCTCTGGGGAAGAGTTTCAAGAGGTTATGTGCGCATTATAGCCGGATGCGATGCTGGCGCATCTTATCCGGCCTACGGGGAGCCAGGCCGAATAAAATCGTATGCCGGATAAGGCGTTTACGCCGCATCCGGCCTATTTTAAGGCTGCGTTTTCCCTGGCATTCGCGGGTCGTCTTTATATTCGGCGGTGGCAATCCACGCCGCGCAAAACAGCGTCAAACGGGCGAAGAAGTAGAAAAATGCCATCAGCCCCAGCACGGAACCAAATGCTGCGCCAGAGGGGGATTTCATCAGCGATGGCAGGGTGTAGGTCATCACGATTTTAATCACTTCAAAACCAATAGCAGCCAGAAATGTTCCGCGAATCAGGGCTTTTTTGCGCGGACGGTGGCGCGGTAACCGCCAGAAGATCCAGAAGAAAAGCAGATAGTTGGCGAAGATGGAAATCGCCAGGCCAATCAACCGCCACGTCGGTTTCAGCCACTCAATGCTGTTCAGGTGCAGGGCGCTAATAATCATTTGCTGCGCCGAACCGGCAACCGAGGTGATCGAAAGCGTCACAATCAGCGCAATCAACAAACCAATCAGCGAAATAAAATCACGTAGATATTTTACCCAGAACTTCTCCTGATCTTGCGGCGAGCGTTCCCAGACATCGCGCGACTGGGCGCGAATCGCTTCACGCAGGTTACCCATCCAGTTGATGCCGGAATAAAGCGCCACGGCCAGGCCGACAAGCCCTACAGTCGTACGCTGCTGAACGGCGGTGTTGATGGTGTTTTTCAACGTGGCGGCTAGCGTCGGATCGCTGATGTTTTGCAGAATTTTGTCGAAGATATCCTGTAGCAACATCGGATGGGAGGCCAGCACAAAGCCCCCTGCGGCAAACGACACCATCAAAATCGGGATCATCGACAAAAATGAGAAATAGGTGATAGCCGCACCAAACTGGTTACCCAGCCGATCGTTAAAGCGTTCTGTCGCGCGAATCAGGTGCGCAATAACCGGTTGGCGTTGGACTTTTTCGGCAGTGGTGGTGACGGTTTCCAGCGCCTGGCTAACTTTGCCGCCTTTCTCGCTATTATCCAACTGCTTAATCGGCTCGTGCTCCAGATCCTGGGTGGGACGTTTGATCTCGTTTTCCTGCGTCATCCGCTCTTTTGTCCTTCTGTTGTGGTCATTCTTAAAAAGTATAGTCGGTCAGTCCAGGTACTCTTTCATTACGCCAGCCAGCCACTGCATAAACAGGTTTACACGCCGGGAAAGCTCCCGACGCTGCGGATAAACCAGCGAAAGGGAGAGCGGCTCGGCACGGTAGCCTGGCAACACTTCAATAAGCTGCCCGGCACGCAGGGCTTCGCGCACGGCAATGCGCGGGATCTGAATAATCCCCAGACCGGCAAGACCGGCGGCGAGATAGTTTTCGCTACTGTTTACTGTCAACATGCCGCCAGACTTAAACCACTGGACGCCATTAACGCTGGCAACCTCAAAACCTAACGGATGTACACCCAGGTGCGGTGTATAACGCACCATTGCGTGTGAAGTCAGATCATCGGGGCTTTGCGGATAACCAAAGCGCGTCAGATAGTGCGGACTGGCACAGTTGACCATGGTCAGTTTGCCGAGGGGACGGGCGATAACGCCATCTTCCGGTAACGCGCCAGTGCGTATCACGCAATCAAAACCATCATGAAGAATATCTACCGGACGGTTATGGCTACTCAGTTCCAGCTCAATTCCCGGATGCTGATAGAGAAATTCCGACAGACGCGGCAGTAACAGGTTTTTCGCGATTCCTGACGGGATGTCGATGCGTAATTTACCGCTGATACTGGTGGCATCCTGTTGAAACAGACCGTCCAGTTCGCTGAGATTACTCAACACATCTTTTGCCCGTTGATAATAGGTCATGCCTTCTGGCGTGAGTTTGACCCGTCGCGTAGTGCGCTGGAGAAGCTGGGTGCCAAGTTGATGTTCCAGTGCCTGTATCTGGCGCGAAACACTTCCCTTTGGCAAAGCAAAGAAATCCGCCGCGCGGGAAAAACTTTCCAGCTCCGCGACTTTGATGAACAACTGCATTGCGTGAATTTTATCCATTTCTTTGACCGATTGTTGTTCACAGCGAAACAGTAACGCGCATATCGCATTGTTTATTGTTTTTTCTAACATCTAATGCCGGGTTTCACAATGTTGTCATGACGAATGTGGCGATTTCTCAGCAGGAAAAGGGCGGAATAGCTTTATGAGAAAGGTGAATCCCCTTAAACAGAGCGTATTTTTCAGTGATTCCCTTTAAAGTGAATAGAGGACGTATTGGCTATTTGTGCTTATTTTTGTCTCATTGCCATTTGTTATTTTGGCTTGTAGTCGCGGAATTTCATTTTTAATTGCATGCGTACTAACCACCAATATAAGGAAATCCTCAAAATTGTTTTAAATAGTGCCCTCGACATGTAATTTCAGGCGTTTAGCTGTAACTATTTATATCGGTAACTATTTTCTACGCGTCATCTCTGTAGAATGGCCACCGCCAAATGGCGAATTCTTATTTTTTCTCGCGGGTAATACCCTTCCACTACTTAAGTCTTTTTAACGTATTCAGGTGGAGATTCAGTTATGCAAATAGTCATGTTTGACAGGCAGTCAATATTTATTCATGGAATGAAAATCAGTTTACAGCAGCGTATTCCAGGAGTGAGTATTCAGGGGGCCAGTCAGGCAGACGAGTTATGGCAAAAGCTGGAAAGTTACCCTGAAGCCTTAGTTATGCTCGATGGCGATCAGGATGGTGAGTTTTGCTACTGGTTGCTGCAAAAAACCGTGGTGCAGTTTCCTGAGGTTAAGGTGTTAATCACGGCGACGGATTGCAATAAACGGTGGTTACAGGAAGTTATTCATTTTAATGTGCTGGCCATTGTGCCTCGTGATTCAACCGTCGAGACATTTGCGTTGGCGGTAAATAGTGCGGCGATGGGGATGATGTTTCTGCCTGGAGACTGGCGGACGACGCCGGAAAAGGACATTAAAGATCTCAAATCGTTAAGCGCCCGCCAGCGGGAGATTTTAACCATGTTAGCGGCGGGCGAATCAAATAAGGAGATCGGCAGAGCGCTGAATATCAGTACCGGAACGGTAAAAGCGCATCTGGAATCCCTGTATCGCCGTCTGGAAGTGAAAAATCGCACCCAGGCGGCAATGATGTTAAATATCTCCTCCTGAAGTAATGCCAGTCAGTTAAGCAACTGACTGGCTCTTTTTCGGGGCTGTGGGGTATTTCCAGGGCCTCTCCTTTACCACTCTCGGGAAGGCCCTTTCCCTTCTCGTCGGTAATTTCACAAGTTGTCCCATACTTGCAAGATCGCGCATCAGCTCCGGTATACGTCCCGGTGAAGCGCCCTGCAATGTCATCAGCATTCTCATCACCATTCCGCATGATTCTGAGAAACTCAGTTGATTCGGCCAGTAACCTTTCAGATGTTCCGCCATTTTAATCATCTGATATCTCACCAGATTATAAGCCAGTAAGACACCCCACAGCTCTTGCTCCACAAGCTCCGGCTTTTTACTTCTCAGCGTCAGCCTGCTCAGTTGCATCGTCTGTTTTATCTCCCTGTATCCCAGTTCGATTTCCCAGCGATGACTGTACAGATCCGCCATTTCTCCTCCGGGGAAGCGCATGGCGTCCGTCATCGACGTCAGCAGATGGCAGACTTTTCCTTTGCGCGTCACGGTCAGCAGGCGGGCTGTCACTTCATTTCCCAGTCCCGGCCACTTTTTTCGTGCCTGCGGGCTGGTTTTCAGCTTCACCAGATGATCGCCTTTACCCAGTTTTCTGAGCTCTTCATATTGCGCTCCCTTTCTGAGAGGTATCATCCAGTGGCGGTGTTCTCCCGCCAGGCTCCAGGCATTTAACAGTCCCAGTGAGTAATAACCTTTATCCATTAACGTCAGAGTGTTATCGCCGGTTTGTTCTATAAGTTGCTCAGCAAGCTCATTTTCGCTGTTCTTCATCGTGCCGAAGGCTGCAGCCGTCAGCAGATGGCTGGTCAGTTCCATCTGGCAGACCATTTTGACCTGCGGGTAGAGCGCCGGGTTCCCGGCATGTGTCTGGCGGGGGAAGGCTGCATCGTTCTCTGGTGTATCCGGTGTGCGCCAGAACACACCATCGATGGCCAGCAGGGTCAGGCCGCACCAGTGCGGATGCGGCGTGGCGTTATGCCAGAGCTGCGCTGTTTTCGTGAACACGCGGCGGACAGCCTCACTTCCCAGGCGCTGGCGGGCCTGAATAACGGCACTGGGGGCAACGAAGGGGCGATTGCCCGGCAGCATGATGTCCAGGCGATTCACAATCTGGTGAAGAGGTTCTTTACGCTCAAGCGCCATGCCAACAATACACCAGACCATCATTTCGAGGGGAAGACGGCGCTTGCGTAGCGTTACAGTACCTGATTCGGCAAGGCAACGAGAGATGAGTTCGGGGTCGAGGTAATCCCCCAGAGAAGTCAGTGGGTTACGCAGAGAATCGTAACGGGATACCAGATCAAGAGCCTGTCCAATGTGCATAAAAAAATCCGGAAACAAGTGAGCGTTTCCGGATTCTTACACAGCCACTGGATCGGTCAACTGATCCTTAACTGATCGGCATTACACCGGTCGGCAGCCCTTTTTTATCTATGATAGTGATTACTCAACCGTAACCGATTTTGCCAGGTTACGCGGCTGGTCAACGTCGGTGCCTTTGATCAGCGCGACATGGTAAGCCAGCAGCTGCAGCGGAACGGTGTAGAAGATCGGTGCAATCACCTCTTCCACATGCGGCATCTCGATGATGTGCATGTTATCGCTACTTACAAAACCCGCATCCTGATCGGCGAAGACATACAATTGGCCGCCACGCGCGCGAACTTCTTCAATGTTGGATTTCAGTTTTTCCAGCAATTCGTTGTTCGGTGCAACGACGATAACCGGCATATCGGCATCAATAAGCGCCAGCGGACCGTGTTTCAGTTCACCAGCAGCGTAGGCTTCAGCGTGAATGTAGGAGATCTCTTTCAGCTTCAATGCGCCTTCCAGTGCGATTGGGTACTGATCGCCACGGCCCAGGAACAGTGCGTGATGTTTGTCAGAGAAATCTTCTGCCAGAGCTTCAATGCGTTTGTCCTGAGATAGCATCTGCTCAATACGGCTCGGCAGCGCCTGCAGACCATGCACAATGTCATGTTCAATGGAGGCATCCAGACCTTTCAGGCGAGACAGCTTCGCCACCAGCATCAACAGCACAGTTAACTGAGTGGTGAATGCTTTAGTGGACGCCACGCCGATTTCCGTACCCGCGTTGGTCATCAGCGCCAGATCGGATTCGCGCACCAGAGAAGAACCCGGAACGTTACAGATTGCCAGCGAACCAAGGTAACCCAGCTCTTTCGACAGACGCAGGCCCGCCAGGGTATCCGCGGTTTCGCCAGACTGTGACAAGGTGATCATCAGGCTGTTACGACGCACGGCAGATTTACGATAGCGGAATTCAGAGGCGATTTCGACGTCGCACGGAATACCTGCCAGCGATTCAAACCAGTAGCGGGAAACCATACCGGAGTTATAAGAAGTACCACAGGCGAGGATCTGAATATGCTCAACCTTCGACAGCAGTTCGTCGGCGTTCGGTCCCAGCTCGCTTAAATCAACCTGACCGTGGCTGATGCGCCCGGTAAGGGTGTTTTTTATCGCGTTCGGCTGTTCGTAGATCTCTTTCTGCATGTAGTGACGGTAAATACCTTTATCGCCCGCGTCATATTGCAGATTGGATTCGATATCCTGACGTTTTACTTCCGCGCCAGTTTTATCGAAGATGTTTACCGAACGGCGAGTGATTTCCGCAATATCGCCCTCTTCAAGGAAGATAAAGCGACGGGTCACCGGCAACAGCGCCAGCTGGTCAGAAGCGATAAAGTTTTCGCCCATACCCAAGCCAATCACCAGCGGACTACCAGAACGTGCCGCCAGCAGGGTATCCGGGTGACGGGAGTCCATGATCACTGTACCGTACGCACCGCGCAGCTGCGGGATAGCACGCAGAACAGCCTCACGCAGAGTCCCGCCTTGTTTCAGCTCCCAGTTCACCAGATGGGCAATCACTTCGGTGTCGGTTTCAGAAACGAAGGTATAGCCACGCGCTTTTAACTCTTCACGCAGCGGTTCATGGTTTTCGATGATGCCGTTATGCACCACCACAATGTGTTCAGAAACATGCGGATGCGCGTTAGCTTCTGAAGGTTCACCGTGGGTCGCCCAGCGAGTGTGAGCAATACCGGTGCCGCCATCCAGAGGATGTTCTTCCGCTGCCTGAGCCAGCATCTGGACTTTACCGAGGCGACGCAGGCGGGTCATATGACCTTCCGCATCAACAACGGCCAGACCGGCAGAGTCATATCCGCGGTATTCCAGACGACGTAAACCTTCAAGAAGGATTTCTGCTACATCACGTTGCGCGATCGCGCCAACAATTCCACACATAGTTTTTGATTCCGATTTATATCGTTGTCGGTCAACCTGTATGCCCGTTTTTTCGGGCGCCCCGAGCCTTGTAGAGAGTGGGGTTATTTTTATAGTTACTGCTTGTGGGAGGGAGATTATGTTATCTCCTCATCCCAGATGACCGGATTACCCGGCCAGAATTACTTTTTCTTTACCGGACGACGCCAGCCTTCTTTCTGAGTCTGCGGCACACGGCTGATAGCTAATGCATTTTCGCCGACATTACGCGTCACAGTTGTACCCGCAGCAATGGTCGCGCCTTTGCCTACTGTTACCGGGGCCACCAGCTGAGTGTCGGAACCGACAAACACATCGTCGCCGATAATGGTCTTAAATTTATTCGCACCATCGTAGTTGCAGGTAATGGTTCCCGCGCCGATGTTAACGTTATCGCCAATTTCCGCATCGCCCAGGTAAGTCAGATGCCCGACTTTCGAGCCTTTACCCAGACGCGCTTTTTTCATCTCAACGAAGTTACCAACGTGTGCACCTTCCAGCAACTCAGCACCAGGACGCAAACGAGCAAACGGGCCAATAGTACAGGCCGCTGCCAGATTCGCGTCTTCCACAACGGTATACGGACTGATTTCGCAATCATCGCCAATCACGCTGTTTTTAATCACGCAACCGGTGCCGATTTTCACGCGATGACCGAGAGTCACGTTGCCCTCGATGATAACGTTAGTATCAATTTCAACATCGCGCCCGTGAGTAAGCGTACCGCGCAGATCAAAACGCGCCGGATCGCGCAGCATAACGCCTGCTAACAGCAGTTTTTCAGCCTGTTCGGACTGGTAAACGCGCTCCAGACGGGAGAGTTGCAGGCGGTTATTCACACCTTCTACTTCGCTTAAACGTTGCGGATGAACGGCGACGATTTCACG
Source organism: Shigella sonnei (assembly GCF_002950395.1). Classification (NCBI taxonomy): domain Bacteria; kingdom Pseudomonadati; phylum Pseudomonadota; class Gammaproteobacteria; order Enterobacterales; family Enterobacteriaceae; genus Shigella; species Shigella sonnei. The sequence goes on along the minus strand of NZ_CP026802.1, from coordinate 3,811,398 downwards.
CCCTTCCTGATACGCCAGCGCAATAATGTCGGTGATGTAGTATTCGCCCTGAGCATTATTGTTGGTCAGCTTCGCCAGCCAGCGTTTCATATCTGCGCCGTTAGCGATCAGAATGCCGGTGTTGATCTCCTGAATCTGACGCTGCTCGTCGGTGGCATCTTTGTGCTCAACAATGCCGGTAACTTTGCCATTTTCACGGGTGATACGTCCATAACCGGTCGGATCATCCAGTTTCACCGTCAGCAGACCAATGCCACCCTGCGGTTTAGCATCACGCAGGCGCTGGAGTGTTTCGACAGAGATCAGCGGCACGTCGCCGTAGAGCATTAAAATGTCTTCATCATCGGCAAAGAAAGGTGCGGCCTGCTGCATTGCATGACCCGTACCCAGCTGCTCTGCCTGAAGCACCCAGTTAAGGTTGTCGTCTTTCAGCGCCTGTTTAAGCAGATCGCCGCCGTGACCGTACACCAAGTGAACGTGCGCTGCGCCTAATTCATTCGCAGCATCAATGACATGCTGAACCATCGCTTTCCCGGCAAGGGTATGCAGCACTTTCGGAAGATCGGAATACATGCGCGTGCCTTTGCCTGCGGCAAGGATCACTACGCTCATAGCATTATTCAACATACGCGTCCTGACTGTAATTTGAGAACGAATTTAAACCGCTTCACCTTGAAAAAACTACATTTTTTTCATCGTGAAATGGACAGAGGATAAATTGTTCAATAACGGATTATCCCCGCTGACGAAAGTGCCATTTTCGACCATCGTCACGCCTTTTGTCTGCAGAAAATTAAGGCAGTACCTTCATTTAAGCGTCAGGTGGATGTTTTTGCTCTTATTTCGATCAATGAATAAACGGGAAAACAGGGGTGTTTTATATCAGCAGGATCTATGTGAACGCTCTTCAGGACGGATCACGCGTAAAAAAAAGCCAGCCTGTTTCCAGACTGGCTTTTGTGCTTTTCAAGCCGGTGTTACATCGCTTTTTTGGTCAACTCGATAACGCGCAGCTGCGCGATCGCTTTGGCCAGTTCCGCAGACGCCTGAGCGTAATCTACGTCGCCGTGAGAGCTGCTAATGTGCTCTTCAGCCTTACGTTTCGCTTCCATGGCTCGCGCTTCGTCGAGATCCTGGCCGCGAATTGCGGTGTCGGCCAGAACGGTCACGTTGCCAGGCTGCACTTCAAGAATGCCGCCAGACAGATAGATAAACTCTTCGTGACCGTGCTGTTTCACGATGCGAATCATACCAGGCTTAATGGCGGTGAGCAGCGGTGCGTGGCCAGGGTAGATCCCCAGTTCACCTTCGCTACCCGTTACCTGGATTTTCTCGACCAGACCAGAGAACATTTGTTGCTCTGCGCTGACGACGTCCAGGTGGTAAGTCATTGCCATATCACCCTCCGATTAAGGCGTTAAAGTTTTTTGGCTTTTTCCACAGCTTCTTCGATGGAACCGACCATGTAGAACGCCTGCTCCGGCAGGTGATCGTATTCGCCTTCCATGATGCCTTTAAAGCCACGGATGGTGTCTTTCAGGGAGACGTATTTACCCGGAGAACCGGTGAATACTTCTGCCACGAAGAACGGCTGGGACAGGAAGCGCTGGATCTTACGAGCACGCGCTACCACCAGTTTGTCTTCTTCAGACAGTTCATCCATACCCAAGATGGCGATGATGTCTTTCAGTTCCTGATAACGTTGCAGGATGGACTGAACGCCACGCGCGGTGTCGTAGTGTTCCTGACCAACCACCAGCGGGTCCAGCTGACGGCTGGTGGAGTCCAGCGGGTCAACGGCCGGGTAGATACCCAGAGACGCGATCTGACGGCTCAGTACCACGGTTGCGTCAAGGTGCGCAAAGGTGGTTGCCGGAGACGGGTCAGTCAAGTCATCCGCAGGTACGTATACCGCCTGTACGGAGGTGATAGAACCAGTTTTGGTGGAGGTGATACGTTCCTGCAGAACGCCCATCTCTTCCGCCAGGGTCGGCTGATAACCTACCGCTGAAGGCATACGGCCCAGCAGTGCGGATACTTCCGTACCGGCCAGGGTGTAACGATAGATGTTGTCAACGAACAGCAGAACGTCACGACCTTCGTCACGGAATTTCTCAGCCATGGTCAGACCGGTCAGAGCAACGCGCAGACGGTTTCCCGGCGGCTCGTTCATCTGGCCATACACCAGGGATACTTTGTCGATAACGTTGGAGTCGGTCATTTCGTGGTAGAAGTCGTTACCCTCACGAGTACGTTCACCTACGCCCGCAAACACAGAGTAACCGGAGTGCTCGATCGCGATGTTACGAATGAGCTCCATCATGTTTACGGTTTTACCTACACCCGCACCACCGAACAGACCAACTTTACCGCCCTTAGCGAACGGACACATCAGGTCGATAACTTTGATACCGGTTTCCAGCAGTTCCTGAGAGTTTGACAGCTCTTCGTAGGAAGGTGCTGCGCGGTGAATCGCCCAACGCTCTTCTTCACCGATCTCGCCTTTCATGTCGACCGGTTCACCCAGTACGTTCATGATACGGCCCAGAGTCGCTTTACCTACCGGGACTTCGATCGGGTGTTCGAGGTCTTTTACATCCAGACCGCGACGCAGACCGTCGGAGGAACCCATTGCGATGGTACGCACGATACCGCCGCCGAGCTGCTGCTGAACTTCCAGCACCAGACGCTCATTACCATTTTGCACCTCAAGAGCATCGTACACGCGCGGTACGGCATCCTGAGGGAATTCGACGTCAACTACGGCGCCGATTACCTGGACAATCTTTCCAGTAGCCATCTTAAATCCTCTACGAAATAACCTGTTTAAACCGCGGCGGCCCCCGAGACGATCTCGGTGAGTTCCTGAGTAATGCTGGCCTGACGAGCTTTGTTGTATACCAACTGCAGCTCTTTAATCAGGCTGCCGCCATTGTCGGTCGCGGCTTTCATCGCCACCATACGGGCGGCCTGCTCGCTGGCCAGGTTTTCAACCACGCCCTGATAAACCTGAGATTCGACATAACGACGCAGCAGGGTATCCAGCAACGCCTTCGGATCGGGTTCGTACAGGTAATCCCAGGATTTATGTTTCAGATCATCATCATCTGATGCCGGTAACGGCAGCAGCTGGCTGATGGTCGGAACCTGAGACATGGTGTTAATAAATTTGTTGCTGACAATGTAAAGCTTGTCCAGACGGCCTTCGTCGTAAGCCTGCAACATCACTTTTACCGGACCGATCAGTTCGGACAGGGAAGGGTTATCCCCCATGCCGGTGACCTGGGCAACAACATTGCCGCCCACGGAGTTGAAGAACGACACGCCTTTCGAGCCGATCATTGCGAGGTCGCATTGAACGCCTTTGTCGGTCCAGGTCTTCATTTCCGCCAGTAGTTTTTTGAACAGGTTAATGTTCAAACCACCGCACAAACCACGGTCGGTCGACACCACCAGGTAGCCCACGCGTTTAACGTCGCGGTCTTCCAGGTAAGGGTGCTTATATTCCAGATTACCGTGTGCAAGGTGACCAATCACTTTGCGCATGGTTTCTGCATAAGGACGGCTGGCCGCCATGCGATCCTGCGATTTACGCATTTTGGAAGCGGCGACCATCTCCATCGCTTTAGTGATCTTTTGCGTGTTCTGGACGCTTGCGATCTTACTACGTATCTCTTTTGCGCCGGCCATGAGCTTCTCCTCAATGCCTTGCGGCCTGCCCTAAGGCAAGCCGCCAGACGTTACCAGGATTGGGTTGCTTTGAAGGAATCGAGGATGCCTTTCAGCTTGCCTTCGATTTCGTCGTTGTAGCCACCGGTCTGGTTGATCTCTTGCATCAACGGAGCGTGATCACGGTCGACGTAAGCCAGCAGAGCGGCTTCGAAGCTGCCAATTTTCGACAGTTCAACATCCGCCAGGTAACCACGTTCTGCTGCGAACAGAACCAGAGACTGCTGCGCAACGGACATCGGCGCATACTGTTTCTGTTTCAGCAGTTCGGTCACTTTCTGACCGTGGTCAAGCTGCTTACGTGTTGCATCGTCAAGGTCGGATGCAAACTGAGAGAACGCTGCCAGTTCACGATACTGTGCCAGAGCGGTACGGATACCACCGGACAGTTTTTTCATGATCTTGGTCTGTGCTGCACCACCAACACGGGATACGGAAATACCCGGGTTAACCGCAGGACGAATACCGGCGTTGAACAGGTTGGTTTCCAGGAAGATCTGACCATCGGTAATGGAGATTACGTTGGTCGGAACGAACGCAGAAACGTCACCCGCCTGAGTTTCGATAATCGGCAGTGCGGTCAGAGAACCGGTTTTCCCTTTCACTTCACCTTTGGTGAAGGCTTCAACGTATTCGGCGTTAACACGTGCAGCACGCTCCAGCAGACGAGAGTGGAGGTAGAAAACGTCGCCCGGGAATGCTTCACGTCCTGGCGGACGACGGAGCAGCAGGGAGATCTGACGGTAAGCAACAGCCTGTTTAGACAGGTCATCGTAAATGATCAGCGCATCTTCACCGCGGTCACGGAAGTATTCGCCCATTGCGCAACCGGCATACGGTGCCAGGTATTGCAGTGCAGCGGATTCAGACGCGGTTGCTACCACAACGATGGTGTTAGCCAGTGCGCCGTGCTCTTCCAGTTTACGTACCACGTTAGAAATGGTGGACGCTTTCTGGCCGATAGCGACATAGATACATTTGATACCGGAATCGCGCTGGTTGATGATGGCATCGATAGCCAGTGCGGTTTTACCTGTCTGACGGTCACCGATGATCAATTCACGCTGACCACGACCGATTGGGATCATGGAGTCAACGGCTTTATAACCGGTCTGTACCGGCTGATCTACGGACTGACGTTCGATAACGCCCGGAGCGATTGCTTCTACAGCAGAGAAGCCGTCGTGATCCAGCGGACCTTTACCGTCGATTGGTGCACCCAGAGTGTTAACCACACGGCCCAGCAGGCCACGGCCAACCGGAACTTCCAGGATACGGCCAGTACACTTAACTTTCATGCCTTCGGCAAGGTCAGCGTACGGACCCATAACAACCGCACCTACAGAGTCGCGCTCAAGGTTCAGTGCGATAGCGTAACGGTTACCCGGCAGGGAGATCATTTCACCCTGCATACAATCGGCCAGGCCGTGAATGCGGATAACACCGTCACTTACAGAAACAATAGTACCTTCGTTGTGAGCTTCACTCACAACATTGAACTGAGCAATGCGCTGCTTGATCAGTTCGCTGATTTCGGTGGAATTCAGTTGCATGCTCCAGTCCCCTTAAGACTGCAAGACGTCTGCAAGGCGCTCAAGACGACCGCGTACGCTGCCATCAATGACCATATCACCCGCTCGGATGATAACGCCTGCCATTACAGACTTATCGATTTTGCAATTCAGCTTAACTTTGCGTGACAGACGTTTTTCCATCGCAGCAGAAATTTTCGCGAGCTGTTGTTCACTCAGTGCGGCAGCGGAAATGACGTCTACCTCAGCGGTAGCCTCACTCACGGCACGAAGGTGAATAAACTGCTCCAGAACATCCGGGAGCGCGTTAAGACGACCATTTTCAGCCATTACCCGAATCAGGTTCTGACCGTTTTCGTCCAGTTGCTCACCACAAACTGCGATAAACGACTCGGCGAGCGTTTCTGGCGCAAGCGCGCCAGAGAGAAGCTCTGCCATTTGTTCGTTTTTGGTTACCTCGGCGGCAAACGCCAGCATGTCCTGCCAGCGTTCTACACTTTGGTGTTCGACGGCAAAGTCAAAAGCTGCTTTGGCGTAGGGGCGAGCTACCGTAATAAATTCAGACATCAGCCCCTCCCTCCTTACAGTTCAGCGACAAGTTTATCCACGATGTCGCTGTTAGCAGCTTCATCCACGGAACGTTCGATGATCTTCTCGGCGCCAGCAACAGCCAGGATAGCAACTTGCTTACGCAGCTCTTCACGGGCACGTTTACGCTCGGCTTCAATTTCTGCCTGCGCCTGGGCCACGATTTTAGTACGTTCCTGTTCTGCCTCAGCTTTCGCTTCGTCCAGAATCTGCGAGCGGCGTTTGTTCGCCTGCTCGATGATTACCTGGGCTTCCGCTTTCGCTTTTTTCAGCTGGTCGGTCGCGCTGGCCTTTGCAAGGTCAAGGTCCTTATGTGCTCGTTCTGCGGAAGCAAGGCCGTCAGCAATTTCTTTTTGACGTTTTTCGATGGCTGCCATTAATGGCGGCCATACGTACTTCATGCAGAACAGAACGAACAGGACAAACGCGATGGCCTGGCCGAGGATTGTTGCGTTAAGATTCACAGCACAATGCCTCTATTTAGTTAACGTTCTGATATTGCTCTTTAAATAAAAGCAACGCTTACTACGCGACAGCGAACATCACGTACAGACCCAGACCTACAGCGATCATCGGGATAGCATCCACCAGACCCATAACGATAAAGAACTGAGTACGCAGCAGAGGAATCAGATCAGGTTGACGCGCTGCGCCTTCCAGGAATTTACCCCCGAGGATGCCGATACCGATCGCAGCACCGATTGCCGCCAGACCCATCATCACAGCGGCAGCCATGTACAGCAGATCCATATTCAGGTTTTCCATGACAGTCTCCAGTTTGTTTCAGTTAAAACGTAGTAGTGTTGGTAAATTAATGTTCTTCAGACGCCATCGACAGATAGACGATCGTCAGAACCATGAAGATGAAGGCTTGCAGCGTAATGATCAGGATGTGGAAAATGGCCCACGGCACATTCAGGATCCACTGTGACCACCACGGCAACAGACCAGCAATCAGAATGAAAATCAGCTCACCGGCATACATGTTACCGAACAGTCGCAAACCGAGTGAAACTGGTTTGGACAGCAGGCTTACCCCTTCAAGGATTAAGTTGACAGGAATGAACGCCCAGTGATTGAACGGCTGCAGCGTCAACTCTTTCGTGAAGCCGCCGATGCCTTTCATTTTGATGCTGTAGAACAGAATCAGGATAAATACGCCCAGTGCCATAGACAGCGTTACGTTCACGTCCGCAGACGGAACCACACGCAGTGCAGGCAGACCCAGTACATGTTCAGCAATGTACGGCAGCAGGTCGATAGGCAGTAAATCCATCAGGTTCATCAGGAATACCCAGACGAAGATCGTCAGGGCCAGCGGAGCAATCAGCTTGCTTTTGCCATGGTACATGTCTTTCACGCTACCATTAACAAAGCCGATCACCAGCTCAATCGCGGTCTGAAACTTACCTGGCACACCGCTGGTCGCCTTTTTGGCTACGCTACGGAATAAAACCAGGAACAACAGACCCAGCACCACCGAGAAGAACATGGAGTCAATATTGATTGTCCAGAAGGTGGCTGGGGGGTTTTGTGGATCCACCAGCGAGAATGTACGCAGGTCCAGCTGAAGGTTATTCAGGTGGTGTCCTATGTAATCCTGCGGCGTCATATTTTCTGAAGCCATGATGCCTTTTACCCTTTGTTGTTAATTACAGCCGGTGCCAGTATCTGAACCACCAGCACCAAAACCCACGTAACGATCAGCGGCAAGAATACCGCCTTTAAAACCGCCAACGCCACCACCAGTAACACCAACATCGCCAGAACTTTGAAAGCTTCGCCAAATGCGAATGTCCAGGCCACCCGGCCTTTCGCTGGTGTATACGCCTGGTGACGCCAGGCAAATATCATAAACAAAACGTTAGGCAGAAAGACTGCCAGGCCCCCGCTTATTGCAGAGACGCCCCAGAAGGGGTCTTTGAGGCTGAACAGCAATCCACTTGCTATCACCACCAGTAACTGAACGAGCAGAAGCTTCCGAGCAACGTTTCGACTCACGAGCGACACAGACATCACGTTTTTCACTCCTGCTCCCTTCGAGGTATGCCGCGTGTCGTATAAAACTTTCTTTAAGGCTTAGAGTCAAGCATCAAAAAGCGGTCAAATTATACGGTGCGCCCCCGTGATTTCAAACAATAAGTAGCCAAAAGGTGAATAAATGTTTAAATATTTTTCCAGTGCATACAATTGCGACTTTTCCGCTAACCCTGTTCGATCATGAAAAACTGTAAATAACGCGTAAACACTAGTGATAAAGCGTGCTTCAGATCACATATTGCGCATGTTCGCGCACAGTATATTTATTTACTTGGCAAATGATGCCTTTGCAAGTTTATGATATTTCAGTCTAAAAACAGATACTGTTTTAATAAATGACATTTACACAACAAAAACCACCCATTGACATTTTTAATAATGTTTTAACAGCCAATGATGGTTCTTAGCGCCGATTTTTAGCAGACTGATATTTTCACTAATGACTTATTTTCTGCTTACCAAAAAAAGCCACGTTATCTTGTTGATACAAAAGAGTGAACGTGGCGTTAAATGTAACCAGTTATATCAGTAGAAAACTTGGTTGTTGTTAACAGTCTAACCGGTCAATTTTTTATGATTTTTTTGATAAAAATTAAATTTTATTTGCTTTAATCACCACCAGATGACGTTCGCCATCCAGAGCTGGAACCTGAAGTTTAACCACTGATTCGACCTGATATTCTTCGGGCAACAAAGCGATTTCATCTTCCGGCATTTGCCCTTTCAGCGCGTAGAAACGGCCTTGCTCACCAGGAAGATGGTGGCACCAGCTCACCATATCGTTCAGAGAGGCAAAAGCGCGGCTAATTACGCCATCAAATGGCGGCTCTGAAGGAAACTCTTCTACCCTGCTCTGTACTGGCTCAATATTCTCCAGTTTAAGCTCATGTTGCACCTGACGAAGGAAACGCACGCGTTTACCAAGGCTATCCAACAGAGTGAAATGGGCTTCAGGACGCACGATAGAGAGTGGAATGCCTGGCAGTCCTGGTCCGGTGCCGACATCGATAAACCGTTCACCTTGCAGATACGGTGCCACCACAATGCTATCGAGAATATGGCGTACCAGCATCTCATTAGGATCGCGGACCGAAGTCAGGTTGTACGCTTTGTTCCATTTATGCAGCATATTCACGTAGGCAATAAGCTGGTTTTTCTGGTGATCGGTAAGCGAAATACCTGCGTCTTTCAGCAGTAAGGAGAGTTTGTTGAGCACGGTGATTACCTGTTCTTGATGCGTTGCCTGGTAAGCGGGTGCTTACCAGGCATTTTTAATGCGTTATGCGCTACGACGCAGCATACCCTGTTTTTTCAGCCACACCAGCAGAATGGAGATAGCCGCAGGCGTGACGCCAGAAATACGCGAAGCCTGGCCGATAGAGGCCGGTTTGTGATCGTTAAGTTTGGCGATCACTTCGTTAGAAAGACCGGATACCTGGCGGTAATCCAGTGTCGCGGGTAGCAGGGTGTTCTCGTTACGCAGCTGCTTTTCGATCTCATCTTGCTGGCGCGCGATATAACCTTCGTATTTAACCTGAATCTCAACCTGTTCCGCCGCCTGTTCGTCTGTCAACGCAGGGGCAAACGGCGTCAGCGTGGTTAATTTTTCATAAGTCATTTCCGGACGACGCAGCAGATCTTCACCACTGGCTTCACGGGAAAGCGGCGCAGTCAGGTGAGCATTCACTTCGGCTGCAGCTTCCGCCGACGGGGTTACCCAGGTCGATTTCAGACGCTGACGCTCACGCTCGATATTCTCAAGTTTCTCGTTAAAGCGCGCCCAACGTTCGTCATCCACCAGGCCCAGTTCACGACCGATTTCAGTCAAACGCAGATCCGCATTATCTTCGCGCAGCATCAGACGATATTCTGCGCGCGAAGTAAACATACGATACGGTTCTTTGGTTCCTAAAGTGCACAGGTCATCAACCAGTACGCCGAGATACGCCTGAGAACGCGCCGGAGCCCAACCTTCTTTGTCAGCAGACAGACGGGCAGCGTTAAGACCGACCAGCAAACCTTGCGCAGCGGCTTCTTCGTAACCGGTAGTGCCGTTAATCTGACCAGCAAAGAACAGCCCCTGGATAAACTTGCTCTCCAGCGTCGGTTTCAGGTCGCGTGGATCGAAGAAGTCATACTCAATGGCATAACCCGGACGCACGATCTTCGCGTTTTCCATCCCCTGCATGGAGCGGACGATTTGCATCTGCACATCGAACGGCAGGCTGGTGGAGATACCGTTCGGATAAATTTCGTTAGAGGTCAGCCCTTCCGGTTCAAGGAAGATCTGATGCTGATTTCTGTCGGCGAAGCGCATGACTTTGTCTTCGATCGATGGGCAGTAGCGTGGGCCGACACCTTCGATCACCCCTGCGTACATTGGGCTACGATCGAGGTTACTGCGGATCACATCATGGGTTTTCTCGTTGGTATGAGTGATATAACACGGCACCTGCTGGGGATGCTGGGACGCATTGCCCATAAACGAGAATACCGGCATTGGGTTATCGCCATGCTGTTGCGCCAGCACACTAAAGTCGATAGTTCGAGCATCAATACGCGGTGGTGTCCCGGTTTTCAGACGACCAACGCGCAGCGGCAGTTCACGCAAACGGCGAGAAAGCGGAATGGACGGCGGATCACCAGCACGACCACCGCTGTAATTATCCAGACCGATATGAATTTTACCGTCGAGGAACGTCCCAACGGTGAGCACGACGGCTTTGGCACGGAACTTCAGTCCCATTTGGGTAACAGCACCGACCACGCGATCGTTTTCGACAATAAGATCTTCAACCGCCTGCTGGAAGATCATCAGGTTCGGTTGGTTCTCCAGCGCCGTACGTACCGCCTGACGGTAGAGCACACGATCCGCCTGAGCTCGGGTAGCGCGAACCGCCGGTCCTTTGCTTGCGTTTAGTATCCTAAACTGGATACCCGCTTGATCGATCGCTTTCGCCATCAGACCGCCGAGTGCATCCACTTCTTTTACCAGATGTCCCTTCCCAATACCGCCGATCGCCGGGTTGCAGCTCATCTGCCCCAGAGTGTCGATATTGTGTGTCAAAAGCAGAGTCTGTTGACCCATACGCGCCGCGGCCATCGCGGCCTCGGTGCCTGCATGACCCCCGCCAATGATGATGACGTCAAAAGGATCCGGATAAAACATGGTGATTGCCTCGCATAACGCGGTATGAAAATGGATTGAAGCCCGGGCCGTGGATTCTACTCAACTTTGTCGGCTTGAGAAAGACCTGGGATCCTGGGTATTAAAAAGAAGATCTATTTATTTAGAGATCTGTTCTATTGTGATCTCTTATTAGGATCGCACTACCCTGTGGATAACAAGGATCCGGCTTTTAAGATCAACAACCTGGAAAGGATCATTAACTGTGAATGATCGGTGATCCTAGACCGTATAAGCTGGGATCAGAATGAGGGGTTATACACAACTCAAAAACTGAACAACCGTTGTTCCTTGGATAACTACCGGTTGATCCAAGCTTCCTGACAGAGTTATCCACAGTAGATCGCACGATCTGTATACTTATTTGAGTAAATTAATCCACGATCCCAGCCATTCTTCTGCCGGATCTTCCGGAATGTCGTGATCAAGAATGTTGATCTTCAGTGTTTCGCCTGTCTGTTTTGCACCGGAATTTTTGAGTTCTGCCTCGAGTTTATCGATAGCCCCACAAAAGGTGTCATATTCACGACTACCAATACCGATTGCGCCAAAGCGGACCGCAGAAAGATCGGGCTTCTGTTCCTGCAATGCTTCATAGAAAGGAGAAAGGTTGTCCGGAATATCTCCGGCACCGTGGGTGGAGCTGATAATCAGCCAGATCCCCGAGGCAGATAAATCTTCCAACAGCGGACCGTGCAGCGTTTCGGTGGTAAAACCCGCCTCTTCCAGCTTTTCAGCCAGGTGTTCTGCTACATATTCGGCACCGCCGAGGGTGCTGCCGCTGATAAGAGTGATATCTGCCATAAACCGCCACCTTTATTAAGAGTGGCGTATTGTACGCTGTGAACGCGTTGGGATCTACCTGTGGAAAAGTATGGGATTAAAAAAGCCGATTATGGCTTGATGGTACGCATGATCGGGTTTTGCAGGACGATCAATGTCTCGGTGGACTGAATTTCATCAATTGTTTGGATCTTGTTGATAAGTACATGCTGGAGAGCGTCGATCGAACGGCACATTACTTTTATAAAGATGCTGTAGTGGCCTGTTGTGTAATAGGCTTCAGTGACTTCAGCAAGGCTTTCCAGCTTTGCCAGCGCGGAAGGGTAGTCTTTGGCGCTCTTTAATATAATGCCGATAAAGCAGCCTACGTCATAACCGAGCTGCTTCGGGCTGACATCAATACGCGCCCCGGTAATGATCCCCGCCTGCTTCATTTTCTCTACTCGAACGTGAATCGTCCCCGGACTGACGCCAAATTGTTTCGCCAGTTCGGCGTAAGCGGTGCGCGCATTGCCCATTAATGCTTCCAGGATGCCACGGTCCAGATTGTCGATCAGATAATTTTCCATAGGATTTTCTTATGCAGATTGATGATTCATTCTATTTTAGCCTTCTTTTTTAATGAATCAAAAGTGTGTTAGGCTTTTTATTGAATGATTATTGCATGTTTGTCGGTTTTTGTTGCTTAATCATAAGCAACAGGACGCAGGAGTATAAAAAATGAAAACCGCTTACATTGCCAAACAACGCCAAATTAGCTTCGTGAAATCTCACTTTTCTCGCCAACTGGAAGAACGTCTGGGGCTGATCGAAGTCCAGGCGCCGATTCTTAGCCGTGTGGGGGATGGCACGCAGGATAACTTGTCGGGCTGTGAAAAAGCGGTGCAGGTAAAAGTGAAAGCTCTGCCTGATGCCCAGTTCGAAGTGGTTCATTCACTGGCGAAGTGGAAACGTCAGACCTTAGGGCAACACGACTTCAGCGCGGGCGAAGGGCTGTACACGCACATGAAAGCCCTTCGCCCCGATGAAGACCGTCTTTCTCCGTTGCACTCGGTCTATGTTGACCAGTGGGACTGGGAACGCGTAATGGGCGACGGTGAGCGTCAATTCTCGACTCTGAAAAGCACGGTAGAGGCGATCTGGGCGGGAATTAAAGCAACCGAAGCTGCGGTTAGCGAAGAGTTTGGCCTGGCACCGTTCCTGCCGGATCAGATCCACTTCGTACACAGCCAGGAGTTACTGTCTCGTTATCCGGATCTCGATGCCAAAGGGCGTGAGCGGGCGATAGCGAAAGATCTTGGCGCGGTATTCCTTGTCGGGATTGGCGGCAAGCTGAGCGATGGTCATCGCCACGACGTGCGCGCACCGGATTATGATGACTGGAGCACCCCGTCAGAGCTGGGTCATGCGGGTCTGAACGGCGATATTCTGGTGTGGAACCCTGTACTGGAAGATGCGTTTGAGCTTTCTTCCATGGGGATCCGCGTGGATGCCGACACGTTGAAGCATCAGTTGGCGCTGACCGGTGATGAAGATCGTCTGCAGCTGGAATGGCATCAGGCGCTGCTGCGCGGTGAAATGCCGCAGACCATCGGCGGCGGTATCGGCCAGTCTCGTTTGACCATGCTGCTGCTGCAACTGCCGCATATCGGCCAGGTTCAGTGTGGTGTATGGCCAGCTGCTGTTCGCGAGAACGTCCCTTCTCTGCTGTAATAATTTATCGCCGCCAGCGTCTGAGCAGGCGGCTTCGCATCCCGGTATCAAAGCGCCAGATATGATCGAAAATGCGCATGATGCCGGGTTTGCCGTGTGCCGACATCGCCACGGCATGAAAGCGATGCTGATGTACCCGCTGCAGCTCTTTCACTTTACTCGTCACGTCGTCAGGCAACCGCTGAGCGATAAAATCAGAAATCACCACCGCATCGGCATCAAACCATTCCCTGCTTTGCAAGCGTTCCATAATGGCGCGAAAACAACTGGCAAGATCGGTGCCGCCACGAAACTGCTGGCTTAAAAAACGGATTGCTTGTTCGATGCCTTGGGGGCCTGAAAGCTCATAACGGACGATCTCGGTGGAAAATAGCATAATATAGCAGCGCCGGTTTTCAGCGAGAGCAATGCGCATCAAGGCCAGGCAGAACGCTTTCGCACACTGTTCATTAAAGCCGCCCATTGAGCCGGAAGTATCCACACAGACAATAAACGGCCCGCGCGGCTGTTCATCGTAATCTTTATGTACCACCGGACGTTCGATCACTTTTTCACGCCACGACTCACCGTGCAGGCGATAGGTGAGCAACTGTTTTTCCACCAGCCGACGGTAAAACTCATACTCCAGTTCCGTTATCCCTAGTGTCGCCAGTTCTGGCGGCAGAAGACGTAAAATATCATCGCTTTGTTGCAGACCATCAACCTGCTCAGGAACCGTCGCCGGTTCGCGCACCATGGTGCGGAAGGTTTCCATCTGCGCATCGTTGCGCGGTATTGATTTGGCTTCCCGAGAACGCCCCAGCTGCTCTGCCAGGCGTTTCAGTTCCGGCTGTTCGTTAAGAAATTCACCGTATTTCACAATCAACTGATAGTCGCCACGTTTAAGCTGACCGGCGCTCATATCCCACAGACGACCAGCTGCAGTATTGTTATCTGCGAGAATCGGTTCAAGTTGTCCGCTCAGCGTCATGCGTTCTTGAACTTCACTCAACAGTTGTTCGCGTTCTTCTTCTAATAGCTGTTGATTTAACGTCGTTGCTTGCACGATCAGACTTAAACGCCAACGCTGGAGAAAAAGCGTGTGTAACGCTGAAGTTATTGTGCTGTTAGCATCAACCAACTGCCGGGCTTGTTCTGCCCATGGGGAATTCAGACGATGCAGTAAGTCCAGGATCTGTGGTAGCTGCACAATAAACTGCGGCGTGGAGAGGAGCTGGCTTTGCTGATAGCACATCACCTCTTCGGTGAGTTCCGGCGGGACTCGGGCATCTTTCAGCCGACTGCGCAGCGCCTCACGCCAGCGGGGAACATCATCAGTGATTGCCGCCTTCAGGCGTGGGAATTTTTCAAAGAAGACCGCCAGCTGCGGTGAGGCCAGCAGTGCGATGATCATCTCTTCGATCAATCCCTCTTCGCTGACGGCCAGCATCACATTAAGCGTATCCAGCGTTAGCATTGTTGTGCCTGGTGAATCTGTGCACCGACATCCTGTAGGCTGGCTTCAATGCGACCTAACCAGTCGCCAGGGATAAACAGACATTTTTGCTGTTCGCTGAATAAAGCGTGTTGCTTGCGCCAGTCGCTTTCAAGCTCTTCCAGTTGTTGTTTTATTTCACCAGGCAGACCTTCAGCCGATGAACCGGGAAGTGCCAGCGTACTGCCTTGTAAACTTACATCGCGAACGACAAGATGTTGGGCGCTATCAACTTCCAGATTCAGTTTCTGGGCAAAGCCGATACCGTTCAGTTTACCGCGAATTTCACCACCTTTGCTCAGCCACTGTTCCAGCGCGCTACGCTCAAAGGAGATATGAACCACTTCCATATCATGCAGTTTTAACGGTTTTTGCAGCAGTAGAGTCAGAGTGGAAGCAGTAACGTTAACAGGAAGTTGATACTGCTGACGACGGCTGAAAATGCCGCCCAGACGAATTACCGTTAAGGCTGTTTTATCGCTTTGTTGCTGCTGGAGTTGCAGGTGACGTTGCACAATCGCGCCAAGGCGAGTCAACATCCCTTGCTGTTGCCAGGCATGACCGGTCATCAATACATCAATTTGTTGTTGTATCAAATTCAGGCTTTGCGCGTCATACCACAGGCAATCTTTCAGCAAAATGAGATCTACCGGGGCAACAGCACTGCGACCGCTAAAAAAGGCGCTGGCCTGCAATAATCGGATCGCTTTTTTCCAGCGACGATCCGAGACATAAGGCGCATCCGGTAATTTATCCAGTTGCTGGCGCAGCATAAAAATCAGCTCAAATACATGATCGGGCAGCGTAATTTCACCAATCTCTTTCTGCCAGCGTTCATATTCTTCATCTGTGACCTGCAAGGCATCAGGAACCGGATTGTCGTTTTCATCCTGTTGACTGGTCAGCATGGAGCGGAAATTCGCTTTATCCTGCACTTTATCTAACCACAGACGAATCAGCATGCGGTCATATAACGCTTCCAGACTGCTGTCTGCTTCCGGCAGCTCGTTGGAGGCCGCCACCAGCAGACGCATCGGGATTTTTTCTACGTGTGCACCGTTGCGGAACTGGCGCTCGTTAATGGCGGTGAGCAAGGTATTAAGAATTGCCGGGCCCGCTTTCCAGATCTCATCCAGAAAGACAATTTCTGCTTCCGGCAGGTAACCGCTGGTTAAACGTTCATAGCGCCCTTCATCTTTTAGCGCCTGAATAGAAAGGGGACCAAAAACTTCTTCCGGCGTGGAGAAGCGGGTCATCAGATATTCAAACGCGCGGGCATTCTGAAAGGCGAATTTTAAGCGCCGGGCGATCAAACTTTTGGCAATACCTGGCGGGCCAAGGAGGAACACACTTTCACCACTTAATGCCGCTAATAAACACAAGCGGATGGCGTGGCTACGTTCATAAAGCCCCTTTTCCAACGAACTGCTCAGGCGGGAAATTCTTTCCGCTAATAAATGAGGGTGAGCCATAATGAAGTGGCGTCCTTTCGTCAAAAGTTCTGCGTAAATTGCGAGTATAGACGTTTCTTGCTGGTGGCTAAAATAGTCTCAAAGGGGGGAATGCCGATCAGTTAAGGATCAGTTGACCGATCCAGTGGCTGTGTAAGAATCCGGAAACGCTCACTTGTTTCCGGATTTTTTTATGCACATTGGACAGGCTCTTGATCTGGTATCCCGTTACGATTCTCTGCGTAACCCACTGACTTCTCTGGGGGATTACCTCGACCCCGAACTCATCTCTCGTTGCCTTGCCGAATCAGGTACTGTAACGCTACGCAAGCGCCGTCTTCCCCTCGAAATGATGGTCTGGTGTATTGTTGGCATGGCGCTTGAGCGTAAAGAACCTCTTCACCAGATTGTGAATCGCCTGGACATCATGCTGCCGGGCAATCGCCCCTTCGTTGCCCCCAGTGCCGTTATTCAGGCCCGCCAGCGCCTGGGAAGTGAGGCTGTCCGCCGCGTGTTCACGAAAACAGCGCAGCTCTGGCATAACGCCACGCCGCATCCGCACTGGTGCGGCCTGACCCTGCTGGCCATCGATGGTGTGTTCTGGCGCACACCGGATACACCAGAGAACGATGCAGCCTTCCCCCGCCAGACACATGCCGGGAACCCGGCGCTCTACCCGCAGGTCAAAATGGTCTGCCAGATGGAACTGACCAGCCATCTGCTGACGGCTGCAGCCTTCGGCACGATGAAGAACAGCGAAAATGAGCTTGCTGAGCAACTTATAGAACAAACCGGCGATAACACTCTGACGTTAATGGATAAAGGTTATTACTCACTGGGACTGTTAAATGCCTGGAGCCTGGCGGGAGAACACCGCCACTGGATGATACCTCTCAGAAAGGGAGCGCAATATGAAGAGCTCAGAAAACTGGGTAAAGGCGATCATCTGGTGAAGCTGAAAACCAGCCCGCAGGCACGAAAAAAGTGGCCGGGACTGGGAAATGAAGTGACAGCCCGCCTGCTGACCGTGACGCGCAAAGGAAAAGTCTGCCATCTGCTGACGTCGATGACGGACGCCATGCGCTTCCCCGGAGGAGAAATGGCGGATCTGTACAGTCATCGCTGGGAAATCGAACTGGGATACAGGGAGATAAAACAGACGATGCAACTGAGCAGGCTGACGCTGAGAAGTAAAAAGCCGGAGCTTGTGGAGCAAGAGCTGTGGGGTGTCTTACTGGCTTATAATCTGGTGAGATATCAGATGATTAAAATGGCGGAACATCTGAAAGGTTACTGGCCGAATCAACTGAGTTTCTCAGAATCATGCGGAATGGTGATGAGAATGCTGATGACATTGCAGGGCGCTTCACCGGGACGTATACCGGAGCTGATGCGCGATCTTGCAAGTATGGGACAACTTGTGAAATTACCGACGAGAAGGGAAAGGGCCTTCCCGAGAGTGGTAAAGGAGAGGCCCTGGAAATACCCCACAGCCCCGAAAAAGAGCCAGTCAGTTGCTTAACTGACTGGCATTACTGCCGACCGGTGGCCCTTTTTTATAACTGACATTAATAAATTCATCTATCTTTCTATATAAATATATTCTGAATTATCATTAATGTCTGATAACAAACTTGATTTTTTACTGTTTAAATAATATTTAAACAATAAATTTATATTTTATTTTTGCGTAATTAATATTATTTTTAGATAAAGCCGTCTCTTTGGTGTACTATTCCTTTGAATCAAAAATACACTTATTAATATAAGTGATGATTCATGGTAAAGGATATATTATATCAATGGAGTTTTTATGAAGCGTAATATTATAGGCGGTGCATTCACTCTGGCATCTCTAATGCTGGCCGGGCATGCACTGGCAGAAGATGGTGTTGTTCACTTCGTCGGTGAAATTGTCGACACTACTTGTGAAGTTACCTCCGATACAGCCGATCAAATTGTCCCACTGGGTAAAGTCAGTAAAAATGCATTTTCAGGTGTAGGTAGTCTGGCGTCGCCACAGAAGTTCAGTATTAAACTTGAAAATTGCCCGGCAACGTACACTCAAGCAGCCGTTCGTTTTGATGGTACAGAAGCGCCTGGCGGCGACGGCGACCTGAAAGTGGGTACGCCGCTTACAGCAGGCAACCCTGGTGATTTTACCGGTACAGGACAAGCGATTGCGGCAACCGGCGTTGGTATTCGTATTTTTAACCAGTCCGATAATTCGCTGGTTAAACTTTATAACGACTCTGCTTATACCGCTATCGATGCTGAAGGCAAGGCTGAAATGAAGTTTATTGCACGCTATGTGGCAACCAATGCGACCGTAACGGCTGGTACGGCGAACGCTGATTCACAATTTACTGTCGAATATAAGAAATAATTTATCAAGGGCCTTTTTATTCAGTTGGCTTTGGCCAGGGAGTCGTTATGTCCAGAAAAAGTTGTTTAATCAGGCTCTTTAAAACAACAGTTTCATGTAAGTTATTTACCGCGATTATACTCAGCGTTTTTTTAGGCCAACCAGCATTAACTTATGCAGGCGTTGTCATTGGTGGTACGCGGGTGGTTTACTTAAGTAATAATGCTGATAAATCTATTTCTGTATTTAGCAAAGAAGAAAAAATACCTTATCTCATCCAGGCTTGGGTAGATCCATTTAATAAAGAGGATAAAAGCAAAGCGCCGTTTACCGTTATTCCGCCAGTATCACGATTAGAACCTTCGCAAGAAAAAATATTACGCATTATTCACACCAAAGGTGTGTCATTGCCTGATGATCGCGAGTCAGTCTTCTGGCTGAATATTAAAAATATTCCGCCATCAGCGAGCAACAAAGCGACGAACTCGCTGGAAATAGCAGTAAAAACGCGTATCAAGCTGTTCTGGCGACCAGCAAATATCCGCCTTATTCCCGAAGATGCTGCGCCGAAAGTGAAATGGCGCCGGGAAGGGCGAAATCTGATAGCAGAGAATCCCAACCCAATTCATATCAGTGTGATGGATGTCATCGTTGATGGCCATGATGTGCCCCTCAATATGATCCGTCCTTTTGAAACGCTCACGTTACCTTTACCTGCTAATTCTGCGGGAGGCCAAATGACCTGGCGATTTATTAATGATTACGGCGCAGTCAGTGACCCGATAAAAATGACGCTGTAAGCAAGGGATAAGGATAGGCGTATTATGATGACGACCAGAATAGTGGTTGGCCTCACGGCAGGGACGTGTCTGATTTTCTCGCAAAACCTGATGGCCGAGGTCAGTGTATTCAATCCGGCGCTTCTGGAAATCGACCATCAATCCGGAGTCGATATTCGCCAGTTTAATCGGGCAAACCTGATGCCCCCAGGTGTTTATAGCGTTGATATTTTTATCAACGGTAAAATGTTTGAACGTCAGGATGTGACATTTGTTCAGGATAATCCAGATGCTGATCTGCACGCTTGCTTTATTGCCATTAAAAAAACACTGTCCTCCTTTGGCATAAAAGTTGATGCGCTCAAATCGTTCAATGATGTGGATGAGACGGTTTGCCTCGATCCTGCTCCACGTATTGAAGGCTCATCCTGGCAGTTTGACAGTGATAAATTGCAGCTGAATATATCCATTCCCCAAATCTACATGGACGCGATGGCTTATGATTACATCAGCCCCACGCGTTGGGATGAGGGGATTAACGCGCTCACCATCAACTACGATTTTTCTGGTTCACATACACTACGTTCAGATTATGGTTCACAAGAGACAGATACCAGTTATCTCAATCTGCGCAATGGACTGAATATTGGACCGTGGCGGCTACGTAATTACAGTACTTTAAACACCAGCGATGGCCGTGCGGAATACAACTCCATTAGTACCTGGATACAGCGCGATATTGCCGCGTTAAGAAGCCAGATTATGATTGGTGATACGTGGACGGCGAGCGATATTTTCGACAGTACGCAAATTCGCGGCGCGCGTTTGTATACTGATAACGATATGCTACCCGCCAGCCAGAATGGCTTTGCTCCTGTGGTTCGTGGGATTGCAAAGTCCAACGCCACCGTCATCATTCGGCAGAATGGCTACGTGATTTATCAGTCTGCCGTTCCACAAGGTGCTTTTGAGATCACCGATCTCAACACCGCCAGTACAGGTGGCGATTTGGACGTAACCATCAAAGAAGAAGACGGTAGCGAACAACGATTCACCCAACCTTATGCTTCATTAGCGATTCTTAAACGTGAAGGTCAGACAGATGTTGATGTCAGCGTGGGTGAATTGCGCGATGAAGACGGATTTACACCGGACGTCCTTCAGGCGCAAATACTTCATGGTTTTTCCCACGGGATCACTTTATATGGAGGTATGCAGGCTGCTGAAAATTATGGTTCTGCAGCTCTGGGTGTCGGTAAAGATCTTGGCGCTTTGGGCGCAATTTCTTTCGATGTGACACATGCTCGTGCGAATTTTAGCCATGATGATACAGAAACGGGTCAGTCATATCGCTTTCTCTATTCAAAACGATTTGACGACACAGACACTAGCTTGCGCTTGGTTGGCTATCGTTACTCCACCGAGGGCTACTATACCCTCAATGAGTGGGCATCGCGGCGCAACAGCCCTGAAGACTTTTGGGAAACAGGTAACCGACGTAGTTGCGTGGAGGGGACGCTAACGCAGTCGTTGGGGAGAGATTATGGCAATTTATACCTGACATTAAGCCGGCAACAATACTGGCATACCGATGATGTCGAACGATTAATGCAATTTGGCTACAGCAGTAGCTGGAAGCGTCTCTCGTGGAACGTCTCCTGGAGTTATTCCAATACTGCCAGACAGGGGACGGGGAACAACCATGCCAGTGATAACACCAGTGAGCAGATCTACATGCTCTCTTTATCTGTTCCTTTATTGGGCTGGTGGGGTAATAGTTACGCCACCTATTCTGTTTCGCAAAACGATAATTCCGGTAGCTCACATCAACTCGGACTCAGCGGTACGGCGCTGGAAAGAAATAACCTTTCATGGAATTTAATGCAGTCCTATAACAGTCATGATGATGAGGTTGGCGGTAATATGTCCCTGACCTATGATGGCTCTTATGGCACGGTGAACGGCAGCTATAACTACAGCCAAAATTCCCAGAGGCTGAATTATGGTATCAGAGGGGGAATTCTGGCACACAGCGAAGGGGTAACGTTAAGTCAGGAGTTAGGTGAAACTATTGCTCTTGTTAAAGCACCTGGGGCCGCCGGGTTAGAAATAGATAATATGCGCGGTGCTGCGACGGACTGGCGCGGCTATACGGTCAAGACACAGCTAAACCCTTATGATGAAAATCGGGTAGCAATCAGCGATAACTATTTCTCGAAGTCGAATATAGAACTTGATAATACCGTCGTTACGATGGTTCCCACGCGTGGTGCAGTGGTTAAAGCGGAGTTTGTGACTCATGTGGGTTATCGCGTTCTCTTCAGAGTGTTAAATGCAAATGGTAAACCGGTACCTTTTGGAGCCATTGCTGCGATACAAGATGCAAGTTTGGCAGATTCAGGAATTGTCGGTGACCGTGGCGAACTTTATCTTTCTGGTCTACCAGAAAAAGGACAGGTTACGTTATCCTGGGGAGAAAACGCCTCAACAAAATGCATCTTCAATTATTCACTTTCGACACCAGAAAGTGAGAGCGGATTAATTGAACAGGGTGTGACATGTCATTAAAAGGATTTTTATGAACAAGTATATCAAACAGTGGTGCTTTGCTGTGTTTATGCTCTCGTTAAGTAGTGTAGCACTTGCAGCTCCTAAAGGTATCTGTACCCCTGATAATGGCGTATTTCACCGTACGCTTGATTTCTCGGGATATCTTATTACCGCGAACGAAAATAAGGTTGGAACGACATTTAATACCACTGTAACTAATGGATCCTCATATCCTGGACGCTGTCATTGTGATACTGGTAATGTAGGAGAATTCCCCTATATCTATTATACGTCAAAAATAAACCAGGCATTAACTTATGCTGGGGTTCACTCTAATATTAATTATTATGATCTTAATCCGAACCTTGATGTTGGGATTGCTATAGATATTCTTGGGGTTGGGTATGTGAATGCACCTTTTGAATATCATGCTAACAACCCGTCTGGTAATACAAAGTACAATTGCAACCGCATTGAACCTTTAAGTATATCCAGTGGGGGTAAAGCGATAGTATATTTTTATATCAAGAAGACATTTGCAGGAAAATTGATTATTCCTGAAACAAAGATAGTGACATTGTATGGAACAATTAGCCGTGACACCCCGGTGGATTACTCACAGCCGATGGCTGATGTTTATATTCGGGGCGATATTACAGCTCCGCAAAGTTGCGAAATAAATAATTTACAGCCAGTTTATTTTGATTTTAAAGAAATACCAGCTGCAGATTTTTCATCTGTTGTTGGAAGTGCGGTAACAACACATAAAATTACTAAAACAGTCACTATTGAGTGTGAAAACCTGGGGATACTGAATACCGATGATATCAGTACGTCTTTTTATGCTACCGAACCCAATACGGACAATTCAATGGTCGTAACTTCAAACTCTAACGTGGGGATAAAAATTTACGACAAAAATAATAAGGAAATCAAAGTGAACGGTGGTGAGTTGCCAACAGACATGGGTAAATCAACAGTGTATGGTGAAAAATCAGGTAGTGTAACTTTTTCAGCTGCTCCTGCGAGCCTTACTGGAGCTCGCCCAGCCCCGGGGCAATTTACTGCAACAGCGACGATAACTGTTGAGATTGTGCGCTAATAGGTCTGACAACGATTGTTCATCACATCGTTGTCATCTCACCCATTTCTTTATCACTTTTAAATGCATCATGACAAAAAGATGACATGTGGGATTTTCATCTTCACATTTAAAATCAGTAAGTTATTTGTTAATTCCTTTCTGTCATAAAAATGTCATATTCCTTACATATAACTGTCACCTGTTTGTCCTATTTTGCTTCTCGTAGCCAACAAACAATGCTTTATGAATCCTCCCAGGAGACATTATGAAAGTTATGCGTACCACCGTCGCAACTGTTGTCGCCGCGACCTTATCGATGAGCGCTTTCTCTGTGTTTGCAGAAGCAAGCCTGACAGGTGCAGGTGCAACCTTCCCTGCGCCGGTGTATGCCAAATGGGCTGACACTTACCAGAAAGAAATCGGTAATAAAGTTAACTACCAGGGTATCGGTTCTTCCGGTGGCGTAAAACAGATTATCGCTAATACCGTTGATTTTGGTGCCTCTGACGCGCCGCTGTCTGACGAAAAACTGGCTCAGGAAGGTCTGTTCCAGTTCCCGACCGTGATTGGCGGCGTGGTGCTGGCGGTTAACATTCCAGGGCTGAAGTCTGGCGAACTGGTGCTGGATGGTAAAACCCTCGGCGACATCTACCTGGGCAAAATCAAGAAGTGGGATGATGAAACCATCGCCAAACTGAATCCGGGTCTGAAACTGCCTTCACAAAACATTGCTGTAGTACGCCGCGCAGATGGCTCCGGGACTTCCTTCGTCTTCACCAGCTACCTGGCGAAAGTGAACGAAGAGTGGAAAAACAACGTTGGTACTGGCTCTACCGTAAAATGGCCGATCGGTCTGGGCGGTAAAGGTAACGACGGTATCGCCGCGTTCGTTCAGCGTCTGCCGGGTGCAATTGGTTATGTTGAATATGCTTACGCGAAGCAGAACAACCTGGCGTACACCAAACTGATCTCCGCTGATGGTAAACCGGTTAGTCCGACCGAAGAAAACTTCGCTAATGCAGCAAAAGGTGCAGACTGGAGCAAAACCTTCGCTCAGGATCTGACCAACCAGAAAGGCGAAGATGCATGGCCTATTACCTCTACCACGTTCATTCTGATCCACAAAGATCAGAAGAAACCAGAACAAGGCACAGAAGTGCTGAAATTCTTCGACTGGGCGTACAAAACCGGGGCTAAACAGGCGAACGACCTGGATTACGCCAGCCTGCCGGATAGTGTAGTTGAACAGGTTCGCGCTGCGTGGAAGACCAATATTAAAGACAGTAGCGGTAAGCCGCTGTACTAATAAAACTCTAGGCCGGGTACGGTGTTTTACGCCGCATCCGGCATTACAAAATGACTTTGTAAACGCGTTTAACTGAAGAGTAACTTATGGCTGCAACCAAGCCTGCTTTTAACCCACCGGGTAAAAAGGGCGACATAATTTTCAGCGTGCTGGTAAAACTGGCGGCGCTGATTGTGCTATTGATGTTGGGTGGCATTATTGTCTCTCTGATCATCTCCTCCTGGCCGAGCATTCAGAAATTTGGTCTGGCTTTCCTATGGACCAAAGAGTGGGATGCACCGAACGATATCTACGGGGCGCTGGTGCCGATCTACGGTACGTTGGTGACTTCGTTTATCGCGCTGCTGATCGCCGTCCCGGTGAGTTTCGGTATCGCCCTGTTCCTGACTGAGCTTGCGCCTGGCTGGCTGAAACGCCCGCTGGGTATCGCCATTGAGCTGCTGGCAGCCATTCCAAGTATCGTTTACGGCATGTGGGGCCTGTTTATCTTTGCGCCGCTGTTCGCCGTTTACTTTCAGGAGCCGGTCGGCAATATCATGTCGAATATCCCGATTGTTGGCGCGCTGTTCTCTGGCCCCGCATTTGGTATCGGTATCCTCGCGGCAGGCGTGATCCTCGCCATCATGATTATTCCGTACATTGCGGCGGTAATGCGTGATGTGTTCGAACAAACCCCGGTGATGATGAAAGAGTCGGCCTACGGTATTGGCTGCACCACCTGGGAAGTTATCTGGCGTATCGTTCTTCCGTTCACCAAAAATGGTGTTATCGGCGGCATCATGCTGGGGCTGGGCCGCGCGCTCGGTGAAACCATGGCGGTGACCTTTATCATCGGTAACACCTACCAGCTCGACAGCGCCTCGCTGTACATGCCGGGCAATAGTATCACCTCTGCGTTGGCGAACGAATTTGCGGAAGCGGAATCCGGTCTGCACGTTGCCGCACTGATGGAACTGGGCCTGATCCTGTTTGTGATTACCTTCATCGTCCTCGCCGCATCGAAGTTTATGATTATGCGCCTGGCTAAGAATGAGGGGGCACGCTAATGGCTATGGTTGAAATGCAAACCACTGCGGCGCTGGCTGAATCTCGCCGCAAAATGCAGGCGCGTCGCCGCCTCAAAAACCGTATTGCGCTGACGCTCTCGATGGCGACGATGGCCTTCGGCCTGTTCTGGCTGATCTGGATTTTAATGTCCACCATCACTCGCGGTATCGACGGTATGTCGCTGGCGCTGTTCACTGAAATGACGCCGCCGCCCAATACGGAAGGTGGTGGTCTGGCGAACGCCCTGGCGGGTAGCGGGCTGTTAATTTTGTGGGCCACGGTATTCGGTACGCCGCTGGGCATTATGGCGGGGATTTATCTGGCGGAATATGGTCGTAAATCCTGGCTGGCAGAAGTGATTCGCTTCATTAACGACATTCTGCTCTCCGCGCCGTCGATTGTGGTTGGTCTGTTTGTCTACACCATCGTGGTGGCACAGATGGAGCACTTCTCCGGCTGGGCGGGCGTAATTGCGCTGGCGCTGTTGCAGGTGCCGATCGTTATCCGCACCACCGAGAACATGCTGAAACTGGTGCCGGACAGCCTGCGTGAAGCGGCTTATGCGCTGGGTACACCGAAGTGGAAGATGATCTCCGCGATTACGCTGAAAGCGTCGGTGTCCGGGATTATGACCGGTATCCTGCTGGCGATTGCCCGTATTGCCGGTGAAACCGCGCCGCTGCTGTTTACCGCGCTCTCCAACCAGTTCTGGAGCACGGACATGATGCAGCCGATCGCCAACCTGCCGGTGACGATCTTTAAGTTTGCGATGAGCCCGTTTGCGGAATGGCAACAACTGGCCTGGGCCGGGGTATTGATCATTACCCTGTGCGTCCTGCTGCTGAACATTCTGGCGCGCGTTGTTTTTGCGAAGAATAAACACGGTTAACACTTTGCCGGATGCGGCGTGAACGCCTTACCCGGCCTACGGTAAGCCTGATTAGCGAAAAGCATCAGGTACGATGAGGAAAAGATTGCAATGAGTATGGTTGAAACTGCCCCGAGTAAAATTCAGGTTCGTAATTTGAACTTCTACTACGGCAAATTCCATGCCCTGAAAAACATCAACCTGGATATCGCTAAAAACCAGGTAACGGCGTTTATCGGGCCGTCCGGCTGCGGTAAATCGACGCTGCTGCGTACCTTCAACAAAATGTTTGAACTGTATCCGGAGCAGCGCGCAGAAGGTGAAATTCTGCTTGATGGCGACAACATCCTGACCAACTCTCAGGATATCGCACTGCTGCGTGCGAAAGTGGGCATGGTGTTCCAGAAACCGACGCCGTTCCCGATGTCCATCTACGACAACATCGCTTTTGGTGTTCGTCTGTTTGAGAAGCTCTCCCGTGCCGACATGGACGAGCGCGTGCAGTGGGCATTGACCAAAGCCGCATTGTGGAACGAAACCAAAGATAAATTGCACCAGAGCGGTTACTCTCTCTCTGGTGGTCAGCAACAGCGTCTGTGTATTGCGCGTGGTATCGCCATTCGCCCGGAAGTGCTGCTGCTCGACGAACCGTGTTCGGCGCTCGACCCCATCTCTACCGGGCGTATTGAAGAGCTGATCACCGAACTGAAGCAGGATTACACCGTGGTGATCGTTACCCACAACATGCAGCAGGCTGCGCGTTGTTCCGACCACACGGCGTTTATGTACCTGGGCGAATTGATTGAGTTCAGCAACACGGACGATCTGTTCACCAAGCCAGCGAAGAAACAAACAGAAGACTACATCACCGGTCGTTACGGTTGATTCAGGAGTGCGTTATGGACAGTCTCAATCTTAATAAACATATTTCCGGCCAGTTCAACGCCGAACTGGAAAGTATCCGCACGCAGGTGATGACCATGGGCGGCATGGTGGAGCAGCAGCTTTCTGATGCAATCACCGCGATGCATAACCAGGACAGCGATCTGGCGAAGCGCGTGATCGAAGGCGACAAGAACGTCAACATGATGGAAGTGGCGATCGATGAAGCCTGCGTGCGCATTATCGCCAAACGTCAGCCGACGGCGAGCGACCTGCGACTGGTTATGGTGATCAGTAAAACCATTGCCGAGCTGGAGCGTATTGGCGACGTGGCGGACAAAATCTGCCGTACTGCGCTGGAGAAATTCTCCCAGCAGCATCAGCCGTTGCTGGTAAGTCTGGAGTCGCTGGGCCGTCATACCATCCAGATGCTGCACGACGTGCTGGACGCGTTCGCGCGGATGGACATTGACGAAGCGGTACGTATTTATCGTGAAGATAAAAAAGTCGATCAGGAATACGAAGGTATTGTTCGTCAACTGATGACCTACATGATGGAAGATTCGCGTACCATTCCGAGCGTACTTACTGCGCTGTTCTGCGCGCGTTCTATCGAACGTATTGGCGACCGCTGCCAGAATATTTGTGAGTTTATCTTCTACTACGTGAAGGGGCAGGATTTCCGTCATGTAGGCGGTGATGAGCTGGATAAACTGCTGGCGGGAAAAGATAGCGACAAATAATTCACCAGACAAATCCCAATAACTTAATTATTGGGATTTGTTATATATAACTTTATAAATTCCTAAAATTACACAAAGTTAATAACTGCGAGCATGGTCATATTTTTATCAATAGCGCATTGCTATTTTCTCTGCACGCAATTAAATTAATTTCCGAACCTGGATGTTCGTTATAAAAACCATTAATAAATGACTGGATTGTTACTGCATTCGCAGGCAAAACCTGACATAACCAGAGAATACTGGTGAAGTCGGTTTTTTTTGTTTATAAAAAAGGTCCTTGCTATGAACATGCAAATCACCAAAATTCTCAACAATAATGTTGTGGTGGTTATTGATGATCAACAGCGGGAAAAAGTCGTCATGGGGCGAGGAATTGGCTTTCAAAAATGCGCTGGCGAAAGAATTAACTCAAGTGGAATAGAAAAAGAGTATGCCTTGAGCAGTCATGAACTGAACGGGCGATTAAGCGAACTCTTAAGTCATATTCCTCTTGAGGTGATGGCAACCTGTGATCGTATTATCTCTTTAGCGCAGGAGCGCTTGGGAAAATTACAGGACAGTATTTATATCTCGCTAACTGACCATTGCCAGTTTGCGATTAAACGCTTTCAGCAAAACGTGTTGCTGCCCAACCCGTTGCTGTGGGATATCCAGCGGCTTTACCCGAAAGAGTTCCAGCTAGGGGAAGAAGCGTTAACCATTATTGATAAACGGTTGGGCGTGCAGTTACCGAAAGATGAAGTGGGCTTTATTGCCATGCATCTGGTCAGTGCCCAAATGAGCGGAAATATGGAGGATGTTGCAGGTGTCACGCAGTTAATGCGCGAAATGCTGCAATTAATAAAATTTCAGTTCAGCCTTAATTACCAGGAAGAAAGCTTGAGTTATCAGCGACTGGTTACACATCTGAAGTTTTTATCCTGGCGTATTCTTGAACATGCTTCAATTAACGATAGTGATGAATCATTACAACAAGCAGTAAAACAAAATTACCCGCAAGCATGGCAATGTGCGGAACGGATCGCCATTTTTATTGGTTTGCAGTATCAACGTAAAATTTCACCCGCAGAGATTATGTTTTTAGCCATAAATATAGAGCGCGTGCGCAAAGAACACTGAAATATTATTACTGAGTAAAGGATTGTTACCGCACTAAGCGGGCAAAACCTGAAAAAAATTGCTTGATTCACGTCAGGCCGTTTTTTTCAGTTTTTTTTTGGGAGTTTTGCCGCAAAGCGGTAGAGGGCAAGTTATGACGGAGTTAGCCAGAAAAATAGTCGCAGGAGTCGGGGGCGCAGATAACATTGTTAGTCTGATGCATTGCGCAACGCGATTACGTTTTAAGTTAAAGGATGAAAGCAAAGCGCAAGCTGAGGTACTGAAAAACACCCCCGGTATTATTATGGTGGTGGAAAGCGGTGGCCAGTTTCAGGTGGTCATAGGTAACCATGTGGCCGATGTCTTCCTGGCGGTCAACAGCGTGGCAGGCCTTGGCGAAAAAGCGCAACAGGCACCGGAAAATGATGAGAAAGGTAATCTGCTAAACCGCTTTGTTTATGTTATTTCAGGTATTTTTACGCCTCTGATCGGTTTGATGGCGGCAACCGGGATCCTGAAAGGTATGCTGGCTCTGGCGCTCACTTTTCAGTGGACGACCGAACAAAGTGGTACTTATTTAATTTTATTCAGCGCCAGTGATGCCTTGTTTTGGTTCTTCCCGATAATCCTGGGATACACCGCGGGGAAACGCTTCGGCGGTAATCCATTTACTGCCATGGTGATTGGTGGAGCGTTAGTGCATCCATTAATTCTGACTGCTTTCGAGAACGGGCAAAAAGCGGATGCGCTGGGGCTGGATTTCCTGGGTATTCCGGTCACATTGTTGAATTACTCGTCATCGGTTATTCCCATTATTTTTTCTGCCTGGTTGTGCAGCATTCTGGAACGCCGACTTAATGCGTGGTTACCGTCGGCAATCAAAAATTTCTTCACACCATTGCTATGTCTGATGGTTATCACACCCGTCACCTTTCTGCTGGTGGGGCCGCTATCAACCTGGATAAGCGAACTGATTGCCGCCGGTTATCTCTGGCTTTATCAGGCGGTTCCTGCATTTGCGGGCGCGGTAATGGGCGGCTTCTGGCAAATCTTCGTCATGTTCGGACTGCACTGGGGCCTGGTGCCGCTGTGTATCAATAACTTCACCGTGCTGGGCTACGACACCATGATCCCGCTGTTAATGCCCGCCATTATGGCGCAGGTCGGGGCGGCGCTCGGCGTCTTCCTCTGCGAACGCGATGCGCAGAAAAAAGTGGTGGCGGGATCAGCGGCGTTGACGGGCCTGTTTGGTATCACCGAACCAGCGGTATATGGCGTTAATCTGCCGCGTAAGTACCCCTTTGTTATCGCCTGTATCAGTGGGGCTTTGGGGGCCACCATCATTGGCTACGCGCAAACGAAAGTGTACTCCTTTGGTTTGCCAAGTATTTTCACCTTCATGCAAACCATCCCGTCAACGGGAATTGATTTCACCGTCTGGGCCAGCGTTATTGGCGGTGTCATTGCCATCGGTTGCGCATTTGTCGGTACGGTGATGCTTCATTTCATCACCGCTAAACGTCAGCCAGCGCAGGGTGCCCCGCAAGAGAAAACACCAGAGGTTATTACACCACCTGAGCAGGGCGGTATCTGTTCACCGATGACGGGAGAGATTGTGCCGCTCATTCACGTCGCTGATACCACGTTTGCCAGTGGCCTGTTGGGTAAAGGTATCGCCATTCTGCCCACGGTTGGTGAAGTGCGTTCTCCGGTTGCGGGTCGAATTGCTTCGTTGTTCGCCACATTACACGCCATTGGCATTGAGTCAGATGATGGTGTGGAGATCCTGATTCATGTCGGTATCGACACCGTAAAACTGGACGGCAAATTCTTTTCCGCTCACGTCAACGTGGGTGACAAGGTCAATACAGGCGATCGGCTGATTTCTTTTGATATCCCTGCTATTCGCGAGGCCGGATTTGATGTGACGACGCCGGTATTAATCAGTAATAGCGATGATTTTACAGACGTATTACCCCACGGCACGGCGCAGATAAGCGCAGGTGAACCGCTGTTATCCATCATTCGCTAACGATAAAAGGAGTTAATTATGAAAGCATTTCCAGAAACATTTCTTTGGGGTGGCGCAACAGCTGCCAATCAGGTGGAAGGTGCCTGGCTGGAAGATGGCAAAGGGAGCACGACCTCAGATTTACAGCCTCATGGCGTTATGGGAAAAATGGAACCGCGCATCCTGGGGAAAGAGAATATCAAAGATGTCGCCATCGATTTTTATCACCGTTACCCGGAAGATATCGCGTTATTTGCCGAGATGGGCTTCACCTGTCTGCGTATTTCCATTGCCTGGGCGCGAATTTTCCCTCAGGGCGACGAAGCCGAACCGAATGAAGCGGGGTTAGCGTTGATATGACTTTCCGTGTCAAACCGGAATCTCTAATTTTGACGATTTTCTTTTTAGGTTTAATTCCCTGAGGGCGACGTAGCAGTAAATCCGACGGTGAATCACGCTGATATTCGCGGGTTGGATACCGCATTACAGAGGTCCGTCATATGAGCCTGCCACTTTCTTACGTCGCGAATCAGCTTTGTTCCGCCGTCGCCAAGCGCTAACGTGGGTTACTCTTGTACCGGGCTACGTCGCCTTCAGGGAACTGGTTATTCTCATTTTTTATTTGTGACATTGTGGTTGTTGTGCGACAGACATTGCTATTCGGCCCATATCCCAGATAAAACCCGCCAGCTCACGTGCAACAGCAACAATTGTAATATTGACATTCTTTCCTTTGGCCTGAAGTTTTCGATACCTCTTACAAAGCCTGAGTTGAGCATCCCATGCTCTGTCAATGACGGGGCGGGGTAAATTTTCCTGCCTTTTTGTATTGCCGGACTGATGCGTGCCGGATGACGGTAACTCCACGCTGCCTCGACCAATAGCTTTCTGGCATAGCTGTTTCCGGCTTTGGTAATGCTGCCCTGATGTCTGCTTCCACCCGATGAATATTCTGATGGCGTGATACCAAACCATGACATCAGTTGTCGTGGATGTTCAAAACGGGTCAGATCACCCAGTTCAGAAATTAATCCAACCGCAGTAATAAACTGAATCCCTCGCATGGCTTGCAGCGCCTCTACTACCGGATACAGCCTCCATTCGGTAACGGCCTCCTTCAGGGCGGATTCCAGCCGTTCACATTGTGCCTGCCGATCTTCTATTGTACGACGGTGTTCGTCAAAAGCTAATTGTCGCCAGGGACTTTCGAATGAGTATTTGCTGAGCCAGCGTCGGTGTGCAGGGCCCCAATCTGCTCGCCCGACATAATGGACCCCATGAACCAGAAGAAACGATTTCAGACGTTGCCTTGCATGCCGTAAATCATCGCGGGCAGATGCCCATGCCCGGGCCAAATCCCGGAATGCCTCATCTTCAATGCCGGGTACGTAGACAGCAGAAAGATCTCCTGCACGCAGTGAACGCACAAGTCTGATGGCATCACGGCGATCGGTTTTAACCCGCTCCCCCGGTTTTTTCGGGATAAGTGAGGGGGCGCAGACCATGCAGTCAAAACCGGATTTCACCAGCCGACGATAAAGTCCATAACCACAGGGCCCCGCTTCATAAACGATACTGACCTGCGATGACTTTGACCTGAGACGTTTACAAAGATTCTGAATATCAGTAGGTGATGTGCCAATTTTACCCATCAGTTCAACAGGTTCTGAATTGATAGCATAAGCGACAGTAATCGATTCTTTGTGAACATCTAACCCGACGTACAATGTGTTATTGTTGTTCATGCTGGCCTCCGTGGTGGAAATACCGGGGTGTAGCAACAGCTCACCCATGCGGCTCTGACAACGATGTTAACCCGCGTTAAATATCCCACGTTGGCCAGCATCTGTCTCACGGAAAGTCATACTGCCTTACGATCGGCTGTTTGATGAAATGGCGCAGGCGGGGATCAGGCCGCTGGTAACGTTATCCCATTACGAAATGCCATATGGGCTGGTGAAAAACTACGGCGGTTGGGCTAATCGGGCGGTCATCGATCACTTCGAGCATTACGCCCGCACGGTCTTTACCCGCTACCAACATAAAGTAGCGTTATGGCTGACGTTTAATGAAATCAATATGTCGTTACACGCGCCATTCACGGGCGTGGGGCTGGCAGAAGAGAGTGGCGAGGCGGAAGTTTATCAGGCGATCCATCATCAACTGGTTGCCAGTGCGCGGGCAGTTAAAGCCTGTCATAGCCTGATCCCCGAAGCGAAAATCGGCAATATGCTTCTCGGTGGGCTGGTTTACCCCCTCACCTGCCAGCCACAGGATATGTTGCAGGCCATGGAAGAGAACCGGCGCTGGATGTTCTTTGGTGATGTTCAGGCGCGTGGCCAGTATCCCGGCTATATGCAGCGTTTCTTCCGCGACCACAATATCACCATTGAGATGACTGAAAGTGACGCAGAAGATTTAAAACATACTGTAGATTTCATCTCTTTTAGTTATTACATGACTGGTTGTGTTTCCCACGACGAAAGCATTAATAAAAATGCGCAGGGCAACATACTGAATATGATCCCCAATCCGCATCTGAAAAGTTCAGAGTGGGGGTGGCAAATTGATCCGGTTGGATTACGGGTTCTGTTAAATACGCTTTGGGAT
This sequence comes from Shigella sonnei, assembly GCF_002950395.1. Lineage (NCBI taxonomy): Bacteria > Pseudomonadati > Pseudomonadota > Gammaproteobacteria > Enterobacterales > Enterobacteriaceae > Shigella > Shigella sonnei. The sequence continues at coordinate 3,777,555 of NZ_CP026802.1, read as the reverse complement.
CGTTATCAAAAACCGTTATTTATTGTCGAGAACGGATTAGGCGCAAAAGACAGCGTTGAAGCGGATGGTTCGATACAGGACGATTATCGAATTGCCTATTTAAACGATCACCTGGTACAGGTAAATGAAGCGATTGCCGATGGTGTGGATATTATGGAGTACACCAGTTGGGGGCCAATTGATTTAGTCAGTGCATCTCATTCACAAATGTCTAAGCGCTACGGCTTTATTTATGTGGATCGTGATGATAATGGCGAAGGAAGCCTCACAAGAACGCGTAAGAAAAGCTTCGGATGGTATGCAGAAGTGATCAAAACGCGGGGGCTGTCATTAAAAAAATAACCAATAAAGCACCTTAATTATCGTCGCATTCAGAACAGTCTGGATGCGATACGTTAATTCTTTCTTTGCACCATAAAGGGATATTATGTTTAGACGAAATCTTATTACCTCTGCCATCTTATTAATGGCACCGTTAGCCTTTTCTGCACAATCATTGGCTGAATCATTAACGGTGGAACAACGCCTTGAGTTATTAGAAAAAGCGTTAAGAGAAACGCAAAGCGAACTCAAAAAGTATAAAGATGAAGAGAAGAAAAAATATACGCCAGCGACGGTGAATCGTAGCGTAAGTACGAATGATCAAGGGTATGCCGCCAATCCGTTCCCGACCAGTAGTGCCGCAAAACCTGATGCTGTACTGGTCAAAAATGAAGAGAAAAATGCCAGTGAGACAGGTTCGATTTATTCTTCCATGACTCTGAAAGATTTCAGTAAGTTTGTGAAAGATGAAATTGGCTTTAGTTACAACGGCTATTACCGTTCTGGTTGGGGGACCGCCTCTCATGGTTCACCTAAATCATGGGCGATTGGTTCTCTGGGCCGCTTTGGTAACGAATACTCCGGCTGGTTTGATTTGCAGTTAAAACAACGTGTCTACAACGAAAACGGCAAACGGGTTGATGCCGTTGTGATGATGGATGGTAACGTTGGTCAGCAGTACTCTACCGGCTGGTTTGGCGATAACGCCGGTGGCGAGAACTTTATGCAGTTCTCCGATATGTACGTTACCACCAAAGGTTTCCTGCCCTTTGCGCCAGAGGCTGATTTCTGGGTGGGTAAACACGGTGCGCCGAAAATTGAAATCCAGATGCTGGACTGGAAAACGCAGCGTACTGATGCCGCAGCGGGTGTAGGTCTGGAAAACTGGAAAGTCGGTCCGGGTAAAATTGATATCGCGCTGGTTCGCGAAGATGTCGATGATTACGATCGCAGCCTGCAAAACAAACAGCAGATTAATACCAATACTATTGATTTACGCTATAAAGATATCCCGTTATGGGATAAAGCGACCTTAATGGTGAGTGGTCGTTATGTCACGGCAAACGAAAGCGCATCGGAAAAAGATAATCAGGATAATAACGGGTATTATGACTGGAAAGATACCTGGATGTTCGGCACATCTTTAACGCAGAAATTTGATAAAGGTGGCTTCAACGAATTCTCCTTCCTGGTTGCGAATAACTCTATCGCCAGTAACTTTGGCCGTTATGCTGGCGCAAGTCCATTTACCACCTTTAATGGTCGTTATTATGGTGATCACACCGGCGGAACAGCAGTTCGTCTGACCTCGCAGGGCGAAGCCTATATCGGCGATCATTTTATTGTGGCTAACGCGATTGTTTACTCCTTCGGTAACGATATTTATAGCTACGAAACAGGCGCACACTCTGATTTCGAATCTATTCGTGCGGTTGTTCGCCCGGCCTATATTTGGGACCAATATAACCAGACAGGTGTTGAACTGGGCTATTTCACCCAGCAAAACAAAGATGCGAATAGTAATAAATTTAATGAGTCTGGTTATAAAACCACGCTCTTCCATACCTTTAAAGTCAATACCAGTATGTTGACCTCGCGTCCGGAAATTCGTTTCTACGCCACGTATATCAAAGCTCTGGAAAACGAACTGGATGGCTTCACCTTTGAAGACAATAAAGACGACCAGTTTGCTGTCGGTGCGCAGGCTGAAATCTGGTGGTAATGGAACTTAATGAAAGGAATATTACGATGAATATAAAAATTGCTGCTTTAACGCTGGCTATTGCCAGCGGTATTTCTGCTCAGTGGGCCATAGCAGCGGATATGCCAGCCAGCCCGGCACCCACTATTCCGGTTAAACAGTATGTGACTCAGGTCAATGCCGATAACAGCGTGACCTTTCGCTACTTTGCCCCTGGGGCAAAAAACGTCTCCTTAGTGGTGTAATGCCGATCAGTTAAGGATCAGTTGACCGATCCAGTGGCTGTGTAAGAATCCGGAAACGCTCACTTGTTTCCGGATTTTTTTATGCACATTGGACAGGCTCTTGATCTGGTATCCCGTTACGATTCTCTGCGTAACCCACTGACTTCTCTGGGGGATTACCTCGACCCCGAACTCATCTCTCGTTGCCTTGCCGAATCAGGTACTGTAACGCTACGCAAGCGCCGTCTTCCCCTCGAAATGATGGTCTGGTGTATTGTTGGCATGGCGCTTGAGCGTAAAGAACCTCTTCACCAGATTGTGAATCGCCTGGACATCATGCTGCCGGGCAATCGCCCCTTCGTTGCCCCCAGTGCCGTTATTCAGGCCCGCCAGCGCCTGGGAAGTGAGGCTGTCCGCCGCGTGTTCACGAAAACAGCGCAGCTCTGGCATAACGCCACGCCGCATCCGCACTGGTGCGGCCTGACCCTGCTGGCCATCGATGGTGTGTTCTGGCGCACACCGGATACACCAGAGAACGATGCAGCCTTCCCCCGCCAGACACATGCCGGGAACCCGGCGCTCTACCCGCAGGTCAAAATGGTCTGCCAGATGGAACTGACCAGCCATCTGCTGACGGCTGCAGCCTTCGGCACGATGAAGAACAGCGAAAATGAGCTTGCTGAGCAACTTATAGAACAAACCGGCGATAACACTCTGACGTTAATGGATAAAGGTTATTACTCACTGGGACTGTTAAATGCCTGGAGCCTGGCGGGAGAACACCGCCACTGGATGATACCTCTCAGAAAGGGAGCGCAATATGAAGAGCTCAGAAAACTGGGTAAAGGCGATCATCTGGTGAAGCTGAAAACCAGCCCGCAGGCACGAAAAAAGTGGCCGGGACTGGGAAATGAAGTGACAGCCCGCCTGCTGACCGTGACGCGCAAAGGAAAAGTCTGCCATCTGCTGACGTCGATGACGGACGCCATGCGCTTCCCCGGAGGAGAAATGGCGGATCTGTACAGTCATCGCTGGGAAATCGAACTGGGATACAGGGAGATAAAACAGACGATGCAACTGAGCAGGCTGACGCTGAGAAGTAAAAAGCCGGAGCTTGTGGAGCAAGAGCTGTGGGGTGTCTTACTGGCTTATAATCTGGTGAGATATCAGATGATTAAAATGGCGGAACATCTGAAAGGTTACTGGCCGAATCAACTGAGTTTCTCAGAATCATGCGGAATGGTGATGAGAATGCTGATGACATTGCAGGGCGCTTCACCGGGACGTATACCGGAGCTGATGCGCGATCTTGCAAGTATGGGACAACTTGTGAAATTACCGACGAGAAGGGAAAGGGCCTTCCCGAGAGTGGTAAAGGAGAGGCCCTGGAAATACCCCACAGCCCCGAAAAAGAGCCAGTCAGTTGCTTAACTGACTGGCATTACTCAAAGGGGGGGTATTTTTCTTTGAGCCAGGTTAATGTGGCCGCATTTAGGAGTACGATTTTGCCGTTAATCGTGCATACTGTGCGCTTTTTTGTGGGCCAAGGGACTAAGCACACATTTCATATTTCAACGAAAGACTAGTCTATGAGCACTGATAATAAGCAATCATTGCCCGCGATTACCCTCGCGGCGATTGGAGTTGTCTACGGCGATATTGGTACCAGCCCGTTATATACACTTCGTGAATGTTTGTCCGGCCAGTTTGGTTTTGGCGTTGAACGCGATGCCGTGTTTGGCTTTTTATCGCTGATCTTCTGGCTGCTAATCTTTGTGGTTTCCATTAAATATCTCACCTTCGTGATGCGGGCAGATAACGCCGGTGAGGGGGGGATCCTGACGTTGATGTCGCTTGCCGGGCGTAATACGTCGGCGCGAACCACATCAATGCTGGTGATTATGGGGCTAATCGGCGGCAGCTTTTTCTATGGTGAAGTCGTCATAACACCCGCTATTTCGGTGATGTCAGCCATTGAAGGTCTGGAAATCGTCGCCCCGCAGCTGGATACCTGGATAGTTCCCCTCTCAATTATCGTTCTCACTTTATTATTTATGATTCAAAAGCATGGCACGGCTATGGTCGGTAAGCTGTTTGCGCCGATCATGCTGACCTGGTTTTTGATTCTGGCAGGACTGGGGTTACGTAGCATTATTGCTAACCCGGAAGTGCTGCATGCGCTGAATCCGATGTGGGCGATGCATTTCTTCCTTGAATACAAAACGGTTTCTTTTATTGCATTAGGGGCAGTGGTGTTGTCGATTACGGGGGTCGAGGCGCTGTATGCTGATATGGGGCACTTTGGTAAGTTCCCTATTCGCCTGGCGTGGTTCACCGTCGTATTACCTTCCTTGACCCTTAATTACTTCGGTCAGGGAGCGCTGTTGTTAAAGAACCCGGAAGCGATTAAGAACCCGTTCTTCCTGTTGGCACCGGACTGGGCGCTGATCCCGCTGCTGATCATCGCCGCACTGGCGACGGTAATTGCCTCGCAGGCGGTTATCTCTGGCGTCTTCTCATTGACGCGTCAGGCGGTACGTCTGGGATATTTGTCGCCGATGCGCATTATTCACACCTCCGAAATGGAGTCAGGGCAAATCTATATTCCGTTTGTGAACTGGATGCTCTATGTCGCGGTCGTGATTGTGATTGTCAGCTTTGAGCACTCCAGCAACCTGGCGGCGGCGTACGGGATTGCGGTGACCGGAACCATGGTGCTGACGTCTATTCTCTCGACTACCGTGGCACGTCAGAACTGGCACTGGAATAAGTATTTTGTTGCGCTGATCCTGATTGCTTTCCTTTGTGTCGATATTCCATTGTTCACCGCTAACCTCGATAAACTGCTCTCCGGCGGCTGGTTGCCATTGAGCCTCGGTACTGTGATGTTTATCGTGATGACCACCTGGAAGAGCGAGCGTTTCCGCTTGCTGCGGCGGATGCATGAACATGGTAACTCTCTGGAAGCGATGATTGCTTCGCTGGAGAAATCACCGCCTGTTCGCGTGCCCGGGACCGCGGTGTATATGTCGCGTGCAATCAACGTCATTCCCTTTGCGCTGATGCATAACCTTAAACATAACAAGGTATTGCATGAGAGGGTGATTCTGTTAACTCTGCGCACCGAAGACGCGCCATATGTCCATAACGTCCGTCGGGTACAGATTGAACAACTGTCGCCCACTTTCTGGCGCGTGGTGGCAAGTTATGGTTGGCGAGAAACGCCAAACGTGGAAGAAGTTTTCCACCGCTGCGGTCTGGAAGGATTAAGTTGCCGGATGATGGAAACCTCCTTCTTTATGTCGCATGAGTCGTTGATCCTCGGCAAACGCCCGTGGTATTTGCGTCTGCGCGGCAAGCTGTACTTGCTGCTGCAACGTAATGCGCTGCGTGCACCAGATCAATTTGAAATCCCGCCAAACAGGGTTATCGAACTGGGTACTCAGGTCGAAATCTAACGCTAGACGCCTCCTTTCTCCATAAGGGGGCGTTTTTGTTTTCATGGTTAATCACCATGTAAAACGTTTCGAGGTTGATCACATTTCCGTAACGTCACGATGGTTTTCCCAACTCAGTCAGGATTAAACTGTGGGTCAGCGAAACGTTTCGCTGATGGAGAAAAAAATGAAAAAAGGCACCGTTCTTAATTCTGATATTTCATCGGTGATCTCCCGTCTGGGACATACCGATACGCTGGTGGTGTGTGATGCTGGTTTACCCATCCCCAAAAGTACAACGCGTATCGATATGGCATTAACCCAGGGTGTACCTTCTTTTATGCAGGTGCTGGGCGTCGTCACAAATGAAATGCAGGTCGAGGCTGCCATTATCGCGGAAGAGATCAAACAACATAATCCGCAACTCCACGAAACGTTGCTCACTCACCTTGAGCAGCTGCAAAAACACCAGGGAAATACCATTGAAATTCGTTACACCACGCATGAACAATTCAAACAACAAACCGCAGAAAGTCAGGCGGTAATTCGCAGCGGAGAATGTTCTCCGTATGCGAATATCATTCTCTGTGCTGGCGTGACGTTCTGAGGCCGTCATGGAAGCATTACTTCAGCTTAAAGGCATCGATAAAGCCTTCCCGGGCGTAAAAGCCCTCTCGGGCGCTGCGTTAAATGTCTATCCGGGCCGCGTGATAGCGCTGGTGGGCGAAAACGGCGCGGGTAAATCCACCATGATGAAAGTGCTTACTGGTATCTATACTCGCGATGCCGGCACGCTTTTATGGCTGGGGAAAGAAACGACATTTACCGGGCCGAAATCTTCCCAGGAAGCCGGGATTGGGATTATCCATCAGGAACTGAACCTGATCCCGCAGTTGACCATTGCCGAAAACATTTTCCTCGGTCGTGAGTTTGTTAATCGCTTTGGCAAAATTGACTGGAAAACCATGTATGCCGAAGCGGATAAATTGCTGGCTAAACTTAACCTGTGCTTTAAAAGCGACAAGCTGGTGGGCGATCTTTCCATCGGTGACCAGCAAATGGTTGAAATCGCCAAAGTGCTGAGCTTTGAGTCGAAAGTCATCATTATGGATGAACCGACCGATGCGCTGACCGATACCGAAACCGAATCCCTGTTCCGCGTCATCCGCGAGCTGAAATCGCAAGGCCGCGGTATTGTCTATATCTCCCACCGCATGAAAGAAATCTTCGAGATTTGCGATGACGTTACCGTTTTTCGTGACGGGCAATTTATTGCTGAGCGCGAAGTGGCATCACTGACCGAAGATTCGCTGATTGAGATGATGGTGGGCCGCAAGCTGGAAGATCAATATCCACACCTGGACAAAGCGCCGGGAGATATCCGCCTGAAAGTCGATAATCTCTGCGGACCTGGCGTTAACGATGTCTCTTTTACTTTACGCAAAGGCGAAATTCTTGGCGTCTCTGGTTTGATGGGCGCAGGTCGTACCGAACTGATGAAAGTGCTCTACGGCGCACAGCCGCGCACCAGCGGTTACGTCACCCTGGATGGGCATGAAGTCGTTACCCGTTCACCGCAGGATGGCCTGGCAAACGGCATTGTGTATATCTCCGAAGACCGTAAACGTGACGGTTTAGTGTTGGGCATGTCAGTAAAAGAGAACATGTCGCTGACAGCGCTGCGCTACTTCAGCCGCGCTGGCGGCAGTTTGAAGCATGCCGATGAACAGCAGGCAGTGAGTGATTTCATTCGTCTGTTTAATGTGAAAACACCGTCGATGGAACAGGCAATTGGTCTGCTTTCCGGTGGCAATCAGCAAAAAGTGGCGATTGCCCGCGGTCTGATGACACGCCCCAAAGTGTTGATCCTTGATGAACCTACCCGTGGCGTAGATGTCGGCGCGAAAAAAGAGATCTATCAACTGATTAACCAGTTCAAAGCCGATGGCTTGAGCATCATTCTGGTGTCATCGGAGATGCCAGAAGTATTAGGCATGAGCGATCGCATCATCGTCATGCATGAAGGGCATCTCAGCGGGGAATTTACTCGTGAGCAGGCCACCCAGGAAGTGTTAATGGCTGCCGCTGTGGGCAAGCTTAATCGCGTGAATCAGGAGTAAAAAAATGACAACCCAGACTGTCTCTGGTCGCCGTTATTTCACGAAAGCGTGGCTGATGGAGCAGAAATCGCTTATCGCTCTGCTGGTGCTGATCGCGATTGTCTCGACGTTAAGCCCGAACTTTTTCACCATCAATAACTTATTCAATATTCTCCAGCAAACCTCGGTGAACGCCATTATGGCGGTCGGGATGACGCTGGTGATCCTGACGTCGGGCATCGACTTGTCTGTAGGTTCTCTGTTGGCGCTAACCGGCGCAGTTGCTGCATCTATCGTCGGCATTGAAGTCAATGCGCTGGTGGCTGTCGCTGCTGCTCTCGCGTTAGGTGCCGCAATTGGTGCGGTAACCGGGGTGATTGTAGCGAAAGGTCGCGTTCAGGCGTTTATCGCTACGCTGGTTATGATGCTTTTACTGCGCGGCGTGACCATGGTTTATACCAACGGTAGCCCAGTGAATACCGGCTTTACTGAGAACGCCGATCTGTTTGGCTGGTTTGGTATTGGTCGTCCGCTGGGCGTACCGACGCCAGTCTGGATCATGGGGATTGTCTTCCTCGCGGCCTGGTACATGCTGCATCACACGCGTCTGGGGCGTTACATCTACGCGCTGGGCGGCAACGAAGCGGCAACGCGTCTTTCTGGTATCAACGTCAATAAAATCAAAATCATCGTCTATTCTCTTTGTGGTCTGCTGGCATCGCTGGCCGGGATCATTGAAGTGGCGCGTCTCTCCTCCGCACAACCCACGGCGGGGACTGGCTATGAGCTGGATGCTATTGCTGCGGTGGTTCTGGGCGGTACGAGTCTGGCGGGCGGAAAAGGTCGCATTGTTGGGACGTTGATCGGCGCATTAATTCTTGGCTTCCTTAATAATGGATTGAATTTGTTAGGTGTTTCCTCCTATTACCAGATGATCGTCAAAGCGGTGGTGATTTTGCTGGCGGTGCTGGTAGACAACAAAAAGCAGTAATAACGACTACAGGACATCTTGAATATGAACATGAAAAAACTGGCTACCCTGGTTTCCGCTGTTGCGCTAAGCGCCACCGTCAGTGCGAATGCGATGGCAAAAGACACCATCGCGCTGGTGGTCTCCACGCTTAACAACCCGTTCTTTGTATCGCTGAAAGATGGCGCGCAGAAAGAGGCGGATAAGCTTGGCTATAACCTGGTGGTGCTGGACTCCCAGAACAACCCGGCGAAAGAGCTGGCGAACGTGCAGGACTTAACCGTTCGCGGCACCAAAATTCTGCTGATTAACCCGACCGACTCCGACGCAGTAGGTAATGCTGTGAAGATGGCTAACCAGGCGAACATCCCGGTTATCACTCTTGACCGCCAGGCAACGAAAAGTGAAGTGGTGAGCCACATTGCTTCTGATAACGTACTGGGTGGCAAAATCGCCGGTGATTACATCGCGAAGAAAGCGGGTGAAGGTGCCAAAGTTATCGAGCTGCAAGGCATTGCTGGTACATCCGCAGCCCGTGAACGTGGCGAAGGCTTCCAGCAGGCCGTTGCTGCTCACAAGTTTAATGTTCTTGCCAGCCAGCAGATTTTGATCGCACTAAAGGTTTGAACGTAATGCAGAACCTGTTGACCGCTCATCCGGATGTTCAGGCTGTATTCGCGCAGAATGATGAAATGGCGCTGGGCGCGCTGCGCGCACTGCAAACTGCCGGTAAATCGGATGTGATGGTCGTCGGATTTGACGGTACACCGGATGGCGAAAAAGCGGTGAATGATGGCAAACTAGCAGCGACTATCGCTCAGCTACCCGATCAGATTGGCGCGAAAGGCGTCGAAACCGCAGATAAAGTGCTGAAAGGCGAGAAAGTTCAGGCTAAGTATCCGGTTGATCTGAAACTGGTTGTTAAGCAGTAGTTTTAATCAGGTTGTATGACCTGATGGTGACATAAATACGTCATCGACAGATGAACGTGTAATATAAAGAAAAGCAGGGCACGCGCCACCCTAACACGGTGGCGCATTTTATGGACATCCCGAATATGCAAAACGCAGGCAGCCTCGTTGTTCTTGGCAGCATTAATGCTGACCACATTCTTAATCTTCAATCTTTTCCTACTCCAGGCGAAACCGTAACCGGTAACCACTATCAGGTTGCATTTGGCGGCAAAGGCGCGAATCAGGCTGTGGCTGCTGGGCGTAGCGGTGCGAATATCGCGTTTATTGCCTGTACGGGTGATGACAGCATTGGTGAGAGCGTTCGCCAGCAGCTCGCCACTGATAACATTGATATTACTCCGGTCAGCGTGATCAAAGGCGAATCAACAGGTGTGGCGCTGATTTTTGTTAATGGTGAAGGTGAGAATGTCATCGGTATTCATGCCGGCGCTAATGCTGCCCTTTCCCCGGCGCTGGTGGAAGCGCAACGTGAGCGTATTGCCAACGCGTCAGCATTATTAATGCAGCTGGAATCACCACTCGAAAGTGTGATGGCAGCGGCGAAAATCGCCCATCAAAATAAGACTATCGTTGCGCTTAACCCGGCTCCGGCTCGCGAACTTCCTGACGAACTGCTGGCGCTGGTGGACATTATTACGCCAAACGAAACGGAAGCAGAAAAGCTCACCGGTATTCGTGTTGAAAATGATGAAGATGCAGCGAAGGCGGCGCAGGTACTGCATGAAAAAGGTATCCGTACTGTACTGATTACTTTAGGAAGTCGTGGTGTATGGGCTAGCGTGAATGGTGAAGGTCAGCGCGTTCCTGGATTCCGGGTGCAGGCTGTCGATACCATTGCTGCCGGAGATACCTTTAACGGCGCGTTAATCACGGCGTTGCTGGAAGAAAAACCATTGCCAGAGGCGATTCGGTTTGCCCATGCTGCCGCTGCGATTGCCGTAACACGTAAAGGCGCACAACCTTCCGTACCGTGGCGTGAAGAGATCGACGCATTTTTAGACAGGCAGAGGTGACGCTTGGCTACAATGAAAGATGTTGCCCGCCTGGCGGGCGTTTCTACCTCAACAGTTTCTCACGTTATCAATAAAGATCGCTTCGTCAGTGAAGCGATTACCGCCAAAGTTGAAGCGGCGATTAAAGAACTCAATTACGCGCCATCAGCCCTGGCGCGTAGCCTCAAACTCAATCAAACACATACCATTGGCATGTTGATCACTGCCAGTACCAATCCTTTCTATTCAGAACTGGTGCGTGGCGTTGAACGCAGCTGCTTCGAACGCGGTTATAGTCTCGTCCTTTGCAATACCGAAGGCGATGAACAGCGGATGAATCGCAATCTGGAAACGCTGATGCAAAAACGCGTTGATGGCTTGCTGTTACTGTGCACCGAAACGCATCAACCTTCGCGTGAAATCATGCAACGTTATCCGACAGTGCCTACTGTGATGATGGACTGGGCTCCGTTCGATGGCGACAGCGATCTTATTCAGGATAACTCGTTGTTGGGCGGAGACTTAGCAACGCAATATCTGATCGATAAAGGTCATACCCGTATCGCCTGTATTACCGGTCCGCTGGATAAAACTCCGGCGCGCCTGCGGTTGGAAGGTTATCGGGCGGCGATGAAACGTGCGGGTCTCAACATTCCTGATGGCTATGAAGTCACTGGTGATTTTGAATTTAACGGCGGGTTTGACGCCATGCGCCAACTGTTATCACATCCGCTGCGTCCTCAGGCCGTCTTTACCGGAAATGACGCTATGGCTGTTGGCGTTTACCAGGCGTTATATCAGGCAGAGTTACAGGTTCCGCAGGATATCGCGGTGATTGGCTATGACGATATCGAACTGGCAAGCTTTATGACGCCACCATTAACCACTATCCACCAACCGAAAGATGAACTGGGGAGCTGGCGATTGATGTACTCATCCATCGGATAACCCAGCCGACCCTTCAGCAACAACGATTACAACTTACTCCGATTCTGATGGAACGCGGTTCGGCTTAGATTTACGCTGTCTTTTGATCAAATTATTACCATCGGTTGTTTTCAGAAGCATGAACATTGCTGCTGAAGCAACAGTAATAATGCCCATCGTGATAAACGTATAGTGGAATTGTTCGACAGTCGTTGTGCCTTCCATCCCTTCATAAACGCGAAGGACGGCCGCACTTACAGCAACGCCTAAACTAATCGACAGTTGCTGCGTGACCGCCAGAACACTGTTACCGCTGCTGGCGTTGTCATCGGTCAGATCGGCAAGTGTGATGGTATTCATCGCGGTAAATTGCGTCGACATAGCCATCCCTAATATAAACAACGGCAAGATCAGCATCCATATCGCCATTGCCGGTGATTGCAAAGAGAACTGAGCGATCATTAGCCCAATAATCACCGTGATCCCCACTAACGTATGGCGATAGCCCAGACGACGTAAGACTTGGGTAACCATCGATTTTGCAATAATGGAACCTAACGCTGTCGGTGCCATCATACAGCCGGCAATAAACGCCTGATAACCAAATCCTACCTGTAACATCAATGGCATAAGGAACGATACACAACCGGTCCCCAGACGGGTTGCAATATTGCCTACGATACCGATTGAGAAAGTGCGGGTTTTAAATAAATCTAATGAAATTAATGGGTTTGGCGTGTGTCGCGCATGGAGAATATAGAGAAGCAGTAACCCGATGCTGGTGACAATTACCGTCAAGGCAATCCAGCTGGCGACAATCTTTTCCCCGAATAGCTCTATTCCGCTTGAGAAGAGAACAAGGCTGAGGCCAAACAGCAAAAAGCCAGTGATATCGAATCTGCGTCGTGCGGTGGTGAAATTGGGCATATGTTTGCGCGCGTAAAGAAGGCCCGCAATACCTATGGGGATATTGATTAAAAATATCCAGTGCCAGGTTGCCCAGGTGACCAGCACGCCGCCAAGAACGGGGCCTAAAATTGGCCCCACCAGACCCGGCATGGCGACAAAATTCAATACTGGAAGAAGTTCATTACGAGGATAAGCGCGCAGTAAGGCCAGCCGAGCAACAGGCATCATCATTGCGCCGCCTATCCCCTGAATAACCCGGAAGACAACCAGCTGTGGTAGCGAATTAGAAAGTGCGCAGGCCAGAGAACCCAATGTGAACAGACTCACGGCAAGGGTAAAAATGCGACGCGTACCGAAGCGATCGGCTAGCCATCCGCTTACCGGAATAAGCATCGCCACCGTCAGCGTATAACTGATGATGGCTGATTGCATCGCGAGAGGAGAACGATTAAGGCTATGAGCGATTGCGGGTAAGGCGGTATTCAGAATAGTGGCATCAAGTGCCTGCATGAAGAAGGCCATCGCCGCGATCCACGGCAAACCCGCCATACTGCGCTTCTTTTTATCGCTCATTCAATGTCTTGTTATCGGGTTGTCACTTATCAGGTGAGCGTAGCAGCGCCTGACAAGCTTTAAATGCCGCGTCGCCATCGCTTTGGACAATCGCATCGACAATCGCCTGGTGCAGATTTAGCTTTATCACTGTGTCGCTGGTAATTGACGTGAAGTAAGTGTGATAAACCGAATGGAATAGCGAGGCGAATGAGGTCAAAAACGGATTGGCGCTCATTTCATAGATATGCTCATGCCAGGCCATATCGACTTCGATCCAGCGTTCACGGCGAAAGTTCTCTTTTAATGCCGCCATTTCGGCCATTAACGTATTGAGATGCGCCTTCTGTTCCGCGGTGCCAACCGTTGCTGCCAGTAGGCAGGCTTGCGGCTCCAGACAGATACGCATAACCAGAAAGTGATCGATGACCTGATGAAAGTTCTCTTCTGTCATCCACCAGGTAAGCAATTCCTGATCAAGAAAATTCCAGTTCGATTGTGGCATGACCCGAGTACCAATTCGCGGTCGCGGTAAAACCATCCCTTTTGCCGTTAACGTTTTGACCGCTTCGCGTACCGCTGTACGACTCACTCCAAATTGCTCGCCCAGCTCAATCTCACCAGGCAAAATGGTGCCGGGTTCATATTCACCTTTTAAGATCCGTTGCGCCAGCTTCTCAGCCAGAACATACGAAAGGTTTTTCTGTGCAGCTAACTGTTGTGCGCTTAAAGGCATTACTTATCTTCCTTTTTCTTTTTATTCCTCCTTAGTATGCCACCAGGAAGTGTGATTACGGTTGCAAAAACGGCAAATTGCTTGTTTTATGGTACATTAACGGGGCTTTTGCTGAAAAAATGCGCGGTCAGAAAATTATTTTAAATTTCCTCTTGTCAGGCCGGAATAACTCCCTATAATGCGCCACCACTGACACGGAACAACGGCAAACACGCCGCCGGGTCAGCGGGGTTCTCCTGAGAATCTCAACAGAGAAAGCAAAAATAAATGCTTGACTCTGTGGCGGGAAAGCGTATTATGCACACCCCGCGCCGCTGAGAAAAAGCGAAGCGGCACTGCTCTTTAACAATTTATCAGACAATCTGTGTGGGCACTCGAAGATACGGATTCTTAACGTCGCAAGACGAAAAATGAATACCAAGTCTCAAGAGTGAACACGTAATTCATTACGAAGTTTAATTCTTTGAGCATCAAACTTTTAAATTGAAGAGTTTGATCATGGCTCAGATTGAACGCTGGCGGCAGGCCTAACACATGCAAGTCGAACGGTAACAGGAAACAGCTTGCTGTTTCGCTGACGAGTGGCGGACGGGTGAGTAATGTCTGGGAAACTGCCTGATGGAGGGGGATAACTACTGGAAACGGTAGCTAATACCGCATAACGTCGCAAGACCAAAGAGGGGGACCTTCGGGCCTCTTGCCATCGGATGTGCCCAGATGGGATTAGCTAGTAGGTGGGGTAACGGCTCACCTAGGCGACGATCCCTAGCTGGTCTGAGAGGATGACCAGCCACACTGGAACTGAGACACGGTCCAGACTCCTACGGGAGGCAGCAGTGGGGAATATTGCACAATGGGCGCAAGCCTGATGCAGCCATGCCGCGTGTATGAAGAAGGCCTTCGGGTTGTAAAGTACTTTCAGCGGGGAGGAAGGGAGTAAAGTTAATACCTTTGCTCATTGACGTTACCCGCAGAAGAAGCACCGGCTAACTCCGTGCCAGCAGCCGCGGTAATACGGAGGGTGCAAGCGTTAATCGGAATTACTGGGCGTAAAGCGCACGCAGGCGGTTTGTTAAGTCAGATGTGAAATCCCCGGGCTCAACCTGGGAACTGCATCTGATACTGGCAAGCTTGAGTCTCGTAGAGGGGGGTAGAATTCCAGGTGTAGCGGTGAAATGCGTAGAGATCTGGAGGAATATCGGTGGCGAAGGCGGCCCCCTGGACGAAGACTGACGCTCAGGTGCGAAAGCGTGGGGAGCAAACAGGATTAGATACCCTGGTAGTCCACGCCGTAAACGATGTCGACTTGGAGGTTGTGCCCTTGAGGCGTGGCTTCCGGAGCTAACGCGTTAAGTCGACCGCCTGGGGAGTACGGCCGCAAGGTTAAAACTCAAATGAATTGACGGGGGCCCGCACAAGCGGTGGAGCATGTGGTTTAATTCGATGCAACGCGAAGAACCTTACCTGGTCTTGACATCCACGGAAGTTTTCAGAGATGAGAATGTGCCTTCGGGAACCGTGAGACAGGTGCTGCATGGCTGTCGTCAGCTCGTGTTGTGAAATGTTGGGTTAAGTCCCGCAACGAGCGCAACCCTTATCCTTTGTTGCCAGCGGTCCGGCCGGGAACTCAAAGGAGACTGCCAGTGATAAACTGGAGGAAGGTGGGGATGACGTCAAGTCATCATGGCCCTTACGACCAGGGCTACACACGTGCTACAATGGCGCATACAAAGAGAAGCGACCTCGCGAGAGCAAGCGGACCTCATAAAGTGCGTCGTAGTCCGGATTGGAGTCTGCAACTCGACTCCATGAAGTCGGAATCGCTAGTAATCGTGGATCAGAATGCCACGGTGAATACGTTCCCGGGCCTTGTACACACCGCCCGTCACACCATGGGAGTGGGTTGCAAAAGAAGTAGGTAGCTTAACCTTCGGGAGGGCGCTTACCACTTTGTGATTCATGACTGGGGTGAAGTCGTAACAAGGTAACCGTAGGGGAACCTGCGGTTGGATCACCTCCTTACCTTAAAGAAGCGTACTTTGCAGTGCTCACACAGATTGTCTGATAGAAAGTGAAAAGCAAGGCGTCTTGCGAAGCAGACTGATACGTCCCCTTCGTCTAGAGGCCCAGGACACCGCCCTTTCACGGCGGTAACAGGGGTTCGAATCCCCTAGGGGACGCCACTTGCTGGTTTGTGAGTGAAAGTCACCTGCCTTAATATCTCAAAACTCATCTTCGGGTGATGTTTGAGATATTTGCTCTTTAAAAATCTGGATCAAGCTGAAAATTGAAACACTGAACAACGAAAGTTGTTCGTGAGTCTCTCGAATTTTCGCAACACGATGATGAATCGAAAGAAACATCTTCGGGTTGTGAGGTTAAGCGACTAAGCGTACACGGTGGATGCCCTGGCAGTCAGAGGCGATGAAGGACGTGCTAATCTGCGATAAGCGTCGGTAAGGTGATATGAACCGTTATAACCGGCGATTTCCGAATGGGGAAACCCAGTGTGTTTCGACACACTATCATTAACTGAATCCATAGGTTAATGAGGCGAACCGGGGGAACTGAAACATCTAAGTACCCCGAGGAAAAGAAATCAACCGAGATTCCCCCAGTAGCGGCGAGCGAACGGGGAGGAGCCCAGAGCCTGAATCAGTGTGTGTGTTAGTGGAAGCGTCTGGAAAGGCGCGCGATACAGGGTGACAGCCCCGTACACAAAAATACACATATTGTGAGCTCGATGAGTAGGGCGGGACACGTGGTATCCTGTCTGAATATGGGGGGACCATCCTCCAAGGCTAAATACTCCTGACTGACCGATAGTGAACCAGTACCGTGAGGGAAAGGCGAAAAGAACCCCGGCGAGGGGAGTGAAAAAGAACCTGAAACCGTGTACGTACAAGCAGTGGGAGCACGCTTAGGCGTGTGACTGCGTACCTTTTGTATAATGGGTCAGCGACTTATATTCTGTAGCAAGGTTAACCGAATAGGGGAGCCGAAGGGAAACCGAGTCTTAACTGGGCGTTAAGTTGCAGGGTATAGACCCGAAACCCGGTGATCTAGCCATGGGCAGGTTGAAGGTTGGGTAACACTAACTGGAGGACCGAACCGACTAATGTTGAAAAATTAGCGGATGACTTGTGGCTGGGGGTGAAAGGCCAATCAAACCGGGAGATAGCTGGTTCTCCCCGAAAGCTATTTAGGTAGCGCCTCGTGAATTCATCTCCGGGGGTAGAGCACTGTTTCGGCAAGGGGGTCATCCCGACTTACCAACCCGATGCAAACTGCGAATACCGGAGAATGTTATCACGGGAGACACACGGCGGGTGCTAACGTCCGTCGTGAAGAGGGAAACAACCCAGACCGCCAGCTAAGGTCCCAAAGTCATGGTTAAGTGGGAAACGATGTGGGAAGGCCCAGACAGCCAGGATGTTGGCTTAGAAGCAGCCATCATTTAAAGAAAGCGTAATAGCTCACTGGTCGAGTCGGCCTGCGCGGAAGATGTAACGGGGCTAAACCATGCACCGAAGCTGCGGCAGCGACGCTTATGCGTTGTTGGGTAGGGGAGCGTTCTGTAAGCCTGCGAAGGTGTGCTGTGAGGCATGCTGGAGGTATCAGAAGTGCGAATGCTGACATAAGTAACGATAAAGCGGGTGAAAAGCCCGCTCGCCGGAAGACCAAGGGTTCCTGTCCAACGTTAATCGGGGCAGGGTGAGTCGACCCCTAAGACGAGGCCGAAAGGCGTAGTCGATGGGAAACAGGTTAATATTCCTGTACTTGGTGTTACTGCGAAGGGGGGACGGAGAAGGCTATGTTGGCCGGGCGACGGTTGTCCCGGTTTAAGCGTGTAGGCTGGTTTTCCAGGCAAATCCGGAAAATCAAGGCTGAGGCGTGATGACGAGGCACTACGGTGCTGAAGCAACAAATGCCCTGCTTCCAGGAAAAGCCTCTAAGCATCAGGTAACATCAAATCGTACCCCAAACCGACACAGGTGGTCAGGTAGAGAATACCAAGGCGCTTGAGAGAACTCGGGTGAAGGAACTAGGCAAAATGGTGCCGTAACTTCGGGAGAAGGCACGCTGATATGTAGGTGAAGTCCCTTGCGGATGGAGCTGAAATCAGTCGAAGATACCAGCTGGCTGCAACTGTTTATTAAAAACACAGCACTGTGCAAACACGAAAGTGGACGTATACGGTGTGACGCCTGCCCGGTGCCGGAAGGTTAATTGATGGGGTCAGCGCAAGCGAAGCTCTTGATCGAAGCCCCGGTAAACGGCGGCCGTAACTATAACGGTCCTAAGGTAGCGAAATTCCTTGTCGGGTAAGTTCCGACCTGCACGAATGGCGTAATGATGGCCAGGCTGTCTCCACCCGAGACTCAGTGAAATTGAACTCGCTGTGAAGATGCAGTGTACCCGCGGCAAGACGGAAAGACCCCGTGAACCTTTACTATAGCTTGACACTGAACATTGAGCCTTGATGTGTAGGATAGGTGGGAGGCTTTGAAGTGTGGACGCCAGTCTGCATGGAGCCGGCCTTGAAATACCACCCTTTAATGTTTGATGTTCTAACGTGGACCCGTGATCCGGGTTGCGGACAGTGTCTGGTGGGTAGTTTGACTGGGGCGGTCTCCTCCTAAAGAGTAACGGAGGAGCACGAAGGTTGGCTAATCCTGGTCGGACATCAGGAGGTTAGTGCAATGGCATAAGCCAGCTTGACTGCGAGCGTGACGGCGCGAGCAGGTGCGAAAGCAGGTCATAGTGATCCGGTGGTTCTGAATGGAAGGGCCATCGCTCAACGGATAAAAGGTACTCCGGGGATAACAGGCTGATACCGCCCAAGAGTTCATATCGACGGCGGTGTTTGGCACCTCGATGTCGGCTCATCACATCCTGGGGCTGAAGTAGGTCCCAAGGGTATGGCTGTTCGCCATTTAAAGTGGTACGCGAGCTGGGTTTAGAACGTCGTGAGACAGTTCGGTCCCTATCTGCCGTGGGCGCTGGAGAACTGAGGGGGGCTGCTCCTAGTACGAGAGGACCGGAGTGGACGCATCACTGGTGTTCGGGTTGTCATGCCAATGGCACTGCCCGGTAGCTAAATGCGGAAGAGATAAGTGCTGAAAGCATCTAAGCACGAAACTTGCCCCGAGATGAGTTCTCCCTGACCCTTTAAGGGTCCTGAAGGAACGTTGAAGACGACGACGTTGATAGGCCGGGTGTGTAAGCGCAGCGATGCGTTGAGCTAACCGGTACTAATGAACCGTGAGGCTTAACCTTACAACGCCGAAGGTGTTTTGGCGGATGAGAGAAGATTTTCAGCCTGATACAGATTAAATCAGAACGCAGAAGCGGTCTGATAAAACAGAATTTGCCTGGCGGCCGTAGCGCGGTGGTCCCACCTGACCCCATGCCGAACTCAGAAGTGAAACGCCGTAGCGCCGATGGTAGTGTGGGGTCTCCCCATGCGAGAGTAGGGAACTGCCAGGCATCAAATTAAGCAGTAAGCCGGTCATAAAACCGGTGGTTGTAAAAGAATTCGGTGGAGCGGTAGTTCAGTCGGTTAGAATACCTGCCTGTCACGCAGGGGGTCGCGGGTTCGAGTCCCGTCCGTTCCGCCACCCTAATTAGGGGCGTAGTTCAATTGGTAGAGCACCGGTCTCCAAAACCGGGTGTTGGGAGTTCGAGTCTCTCCGCCCCTGCCAGAAATCATCCTTAGCGAAAGCTAAGGATTTTTTTTATCTGAAATAATCCTCTCCGAAGTAAATCCTTCTACCGGCATCCTTGCCAGCCATTCAGATTAATACACTTCATCCAGCACGTTAATTTTCAAAAGATCGCGAATCAACGCATTTTTATCGCTATTTTGCAGCCATATGGCATAAAGCGGCCGTGAAAGTGTTGTGCTATCGACAACGGTATGCAGGCCGCCTTTTTTACGCGCCCAGCTAACGGGTAGCCAGGTGCAACCATTAAGCATCGCAATCTGTTGCTGTGCCAGTTCAGCAGAACTGGTTGTCAGAATGGGAACTTCGTCAGCACCGATCAAACCTGCCTCATGCTGTTGAAAATCTGGCCCCCACTCCAGTCGCAGATAGTTAAGATCTCCCTTTAGTTTAGAAGGGGCACTGGTATAAAGCGCTAAAGTGAAATACCCCAGCAACTGACTACTAAATTCGTCCATTTTGGGCGCTTCAGTGGTAATAAGAAGATCAAGCTGGCGTTCATGCAGCTGTTTTACCAGAGACTGCCGTTGGGCAATTCGCGCTTCGAACTGTAAGCCTGTATGGGCATCCTGATTTTGATACAAGCGTCCCAACCACTGATTAAGCATACATTCCCACAACGAGGCGCTGGCACCGATAGAAAACTCGTTATGTCGTGAGGTATGCGCCACCTCCTTGCGGGCGGCCTGCCAGGTGCTCATGAGCGTTTCTGCATAAGGCAGTAGTTTTTCACCGGCAGCGGTTAAACGGATATTGTTTCTGTGGCGGGTGAAAAGGTTCACACCCAGTTGATTTTCCAGTTGCCTGATTCGAAAGCTCACTGCTGACTGGGTCAGATAGAGCGATTCAGCCGCTCGACCAAAGTGACGCGTTCGGCTAACTTCCAGGAAAGTTTTTAACAATTCCGTATCCACAGTGCTCTCCGCAAAATTATTTGTCGTTATGATTTAAATGTTTTGTTTTACACTCTGTCAAGCGTAACTAATACTCCGCGCCATAACTAGCTCGGTCAAAGAATTAGGAGCGTGCAGGATGGCGGAAAGCTTTACGACGACTAATCGATATTTCGACAATAAACATTATCCACGTGGATTCTCTCGTCATGGTGATTTCACCATCAAAGAGGCACAACTGCTTGAGCGTCATGGTTATGCCTTCAATGAGTTGGATCTTGGCAAACGCGAGCCGGTTACCGAGGAAGAGAAACTCTTCGTAGCAGTATGCCGTGGCGAACGTGAGCCAGTGACAGAAGCAGAACGCGTGTGGTCCAAGTATATGACGCGTATTAAGCGTCCAAAACGTTTTCACACCCTTTCCGGCGGTAAACCGCAGGTTGAAGGTGCTGAAGACTACACCGATTCTGATGATTAATAAAAAGGGCGAAATGCCCTTTTTTTATGTCAGTAGTTTTTGCAGATGGATGAGCAAACGGTCAATCGCACGATAGCTAACTGCCTCCTGCAAATGCTGACGTGTGATAATGTCAGACTGATCAATATCAGCAATGGTTCGTGCAACTTTCAATAACCGCTGCCAGGCACGAATCGATAACCCCAGATGGATCAGTGTTCCTTCCAACCACATCGCATCTTCGCTCTCAAGTTTGCAGAATTGGCGTATTTCCGGACTATCCAGCCAGGCATTCAGTTTATTCTGCCGCTTAAATTGGCGCTCTCTGGCGGCCATTACGCGTTGTTTAACGGTGGCGCTGCTTTCTCCCGGCACTACCGTTTTACTCAAAATGCCGGGGGGTGGTAATGGGATCTCCAGTGAGAGATCGAAGCGGTGTCAACGCCACGATGTTTGACCGTTATTTGCCATTTTCATGCCCGCTAAATACTTTCGTTACTGATGCTGTCCGCTTTCCACCATTTCATCATCACTGATTGGCGTTGTGTTTTTGGTCAGCACTCCAGCTTTACGTTTCTCTTTTAACCGGTAACTCTCTCCTTTGATATTCAGCGTGGTTGAGTGATGTAGCAGCCGATCCAGGATCGCTGTTGCCAGTACGTGATCTCCGAACATTTCTCCCCAGTCTGCGAACCCTTTGTTTGACGTCAGTATGATGCTCGCTTTTTCATATCGACGGTTCAGTAGCCGGAAGAACAGACTGGCTTCCTCTCTGTTCATCGGCAGATAGCCTATTTCATCCAGGATCAACACCCGGGCATAACTCAGTTGCTGTAGCTGACGCTCCAGCCGGTTTTCCTGTTTCGCTTTCATCAGTGTCGCGATCAGTCTGTCCAGTGGCATAAACAGTACCCGATGTCCCGCATCCACCGCTTTCACGCCAAGAGCTATGGCCAGATGAGTTTTTCCGACACCAGGAGGGCCCAGCAGGATCACGTTTTCGCTGCGCTCCACGAACGCCAGACCAGCCAGTTCCCGGACAACCTTACGGTCGATGCCCGGCTGGAAGGTAAAGTCGAACTGCTCCAGCGTTTTGACCCACGGCAGACGAGCCTGCTTCAGCCTGGACTCCATACCGCGCTGATGCCTGCCGTTCCATTCCTGCTGTAGCGCCATGCACAGGAACTCCCGGTAGTTCAGCTCTTTTTTAGCTGCCTGTTCCAGCAGGCTTTCAACGTGATAACTCAGATGCTCCATTTTCAGGCGACTCAGCAGGACTTCCAGTTCATGCATCACAACAGCTCCTCATAGGCACTCAGTGGTCGATGTTCCACCTGACTGACCTGCTGCCAGAGCGGGGCGTGATGCTCCGGCACTGTCTGCCAGCCAGACGATGCTGAACAGAGGCGATGTGAGGCCACCAGTTTCTCATTACTGTAGATCCGCAACTCGTCATCCAGCGATATTCGTATCGATACCGGCTGACCACACAGCGCTTCGGGAACGCTGTAACGATTACCACCAACCTCGATATAGCTGTCCCAGGACACATGGCGGATATCGAAGTAACTGGTATCGAAGTCTGTATCCGGTAACGGCTGCAGATGTTCCTGCTCCAGCGCGAAGCGCTGTTCCGGCGTTTCTTTGAACTGGCGAAGCTCCCGTTTGTCAGCCACATCGGCTATCCATTGCTCCAGTTGTTGATTGACATGAGTGAAGCTGTCGAACCTGCGGTACCGGACGAAGAAGTTCTCCTTGAGGTATTTCACCATCCGCTCAACCTTACCTTTTGTTCTGGCCCTGCGTGGACGGCATGCCCGTGGCAGGAAGTTATAGTGGTCAGCCAGCAACAGGAATCCGGAGTTGAACACGACTTTCCCGTTGTTATTCTTCAGCACCGCAGCCTTCTGGTTATCAACCAGCACCGTTTTCACACAACCACCGAAGTAGCGGAAGGCGCGAACCAGTGATTCGTAGGTATGCTCAGCATCCTGTTTTGGTGCGGCGAAGACATGGAAGCTGCGGGAGAACCCCAGCGTATTAACCGCAAAGTTAACTTTGCACCGTTGCCCGGCAACCTCCACCTCAACTTCGCCCCAGTCATGCTGGAGCTGGTATCCAGGCTGAGTTTCGAAGCGAACTGTTCTTTTTGACGGACGCATTTTACGTTTGGGCTGGATGTAGTAACGCAGCATGGAACGTCCGCCCGTATAACCCATTGCCTTAATCTCCGCGAAGATAACCTCGCTATTCCAGACATTCTCTGCCAGGCGCATGTCGATGTAATCCATAAACGGTTTCAGCTTAACCATTTTGTGGCGGGTCTTTCTGGCTGGCGGTTCAGGGTATTTGAGGTAGCGTCTGACCGTCCGTTCAGAGCAACCAATCTGAGTCGCAATATCGACGATGTACGCGCCCTGCTGGCGCATTTGCTTTATCATGTAAAAGTCCTCTCTGCTCAGCATGTTGATGTCCTTTCTGGTGTGAGAACCTTAAGGAAACAACATGTTGGGTGGAGCGGACAATCCAAATGGCGAATTACCGTCTTATATCACTGGCGCTGACAGCGGTCGAGAAAGGGCCCCGAGAGCCGGTTGAGATAACGTAATGTCTGTTCTGGCGTGCAGCGGTTATGGTTTCCCTGATAATGTCCGGTAGGGCTGGGATTCATCGCCGCAACAAGCTGGAAACGGGCTGGATAGGTTATTTTTGCTCGTGTGCGTGAAAGATGGATCTGCCCGGATTCAATCGGCTCTCGCAAGGCATCCAGTGTACGCCGTTCAAATTCAGGTAGCTCATCAAGAAAAAGCACGCCGGGTGATGCTGCCAACTTACTGATTTAGTGTATGATGGTGTTTTTGAGGTGCTCCAGTGGCTTCTGTTTCTATCAGCTGTCCCTCCTGTTCAGCTACTGACGGGGTGGTGCGTAACGGCAAAAGCACTGCCGGACATCAGCGCTATCTCTGCTCTCACTGCCGTAAAACATGGCAACTGCAGTTCACTTACACCGCTTCTCAACCCGGTACGCACCAGAAAATCATTGATATGGCCATGAATGGCGTTGGATGCCGGGCAACTGCACGCATTATGGGCGTTGGCCTCAACACGATTTTACGTCACTTAAAAAACTCAGGCCGCAGTCGGTAACCTCGCGCATACAGCCGGGCAGTGACGTCATCGTCTGCGCGGAAATGGACGAACAGTGGGGCTATGTCGGGGCTAAATCGCGCCAGCGCTGGCTGTTTTACGCGTATGACAGTCTCCGGAAGACGGTTGTTGCGCACGTATTCGGTGAACGCACTATGGCGACGCTGGGGCGTCTTATGAGCCTGCTGTCACCCTTTGACGTGGTGATATGGATGACGGATGGCTGGCCGCTGTATGAATCCCGCCTGAAGGGAAAGCTGCACGTAATCAGCAAGCGATATACGCAGCGAATTGAGCGGCATAACCTGAATTTGAGGCAGCACCTGGCACGGCTGGGACGGAAGTCGCTGTCGTTCTCAAAATCGGTGGAGCTGCATGACAAAGTCATCGGGCATTATCTGAACATAAAACACTATCAATAAGTTGGAGTCATTACCAGCACGCCGTTATGCGCCAACGAAATTTCACCTGGCCCTGGAATTGCACCACCGCCCACCATCGCAGTTAACGACGCACTGTGATGAGGTGAGCGGAACGGGCGCTGCCGCCATTGTTTTTGTACTGATTCAGCATTTACCAGACTTAATATCGCAGCGCTCTCCAGTGCCTCTTCATTGCTTAAATCTGGCAACAGGCCATTAATACGGCTGGCGAGCATTGTTTTACCTGTTCCCGGCGGCCCAATCAGTAAAAGGTTGTGCCTGCCAGCGGCGGTAATTTCCAGTCCTCGCTTTCCTTGTTCCTGACCGACAACATCACTGAGATCATGTTGTAGCGCCCGGGATACTGCATCAGTTGGTTTCGGGCGTTCGAGAGCGTGCTTACCTTCCAGAAACGCACAGACAGCTTGCAGATGATCGGCTATCAGGCATCCTTCACCGTTAATTAGCCCCACTTCATCTTCGTTATCTTTCGCGACGATAATTTTTCTGCCCGACTTAATAGCTTCAGTTGCACTGGAGATTGCACCGGGAACGCCACGCAGAGCGCCTGTAAGAGCCAGTTCTCCGACTAATTCATATTCATCTAACTTATTGGCTGTAAGCTGTTCTGAGGCCGCCAGCAACGCAATGGCGATAGGTAAATCATATCGTCCCCCTTCTTTTGGCAGATCGGCTGGAGCAAGGTTGATGGTGATTTTTTTCGCCGGATATTCATATCCGCTATTGATAATGGCGCTGCGCACGCGATCGCGAGCTTCTTTTACAGTTGTTTCTGGTAAGCCCACCATCGTTAAGCCGGGTAGACCTTTACTGATATGTACCTCAACAGTGATCGGGGGCGCATTTACTCCCAGGGCTGCGCGGGTATGAACAATTGACAGTGACATAAGCCCTCCTTGAGTCACCATTATGTGCATAAGATATCGCTGCTGTAGCCCGCTAATTCGTGAATTTTAGTGGCTGATTCCTGTTTATTTGTGCAAGTGAAGTTGAGTTGTTCTGGCGGTGGAATGATGCTCGCAAAAATGCAGCGGACAAAGGATGAACTACGAGGAAGGGAACAACATTTATACTGAAATTGAATTTTTTCCACTCACTATTTTCTTTTTAAAAAACAACAACTTCTATTGAAATTATTAAAGCTATCATAAAAATAGGCCCAAAAATATCTTGTGCTATTCGCAAAATCTATGGTAACTCTTTAGGCATTCCTTCGAACAAGATGCAAGAAAAGACAAAATGACAGCCCTTCTACGAGTGATTAGCCTAGTCGTGATTAGCGTGGTGGTGATTATTATCCCACCGTGCGGGGCTGCACTTGGACGAGGAAAGGCTTAGAGATCAAGCCTTAACGAACTAAGACCCCCGCACCGAAAGGTCCGGGGGTTTTTTTTGACCTTAAAAACATAACCGAGGAGCAGACAATGAATAACAGCACAAAATTCTGTTTCTCAAGATTCAGGACGGGGAACTAACTATGAATGGCGCACAGTGGGTGGTACATGCGTTGCGGGCACAGGGTGTGAACACCGTTTTCGGTTATCCGGGTGGCGCAATTATGCCGGTTTACGATGCATTGTATGACGGCGGCGTGGAGCACTTGCTATGCCGACATGAGCAGGGTGCGGCAATGGCGGCTATCGGTTATGCCCGTGCTACCGGCAAAACTGGCGTATGTATCGCCACGTCTGGTCCGGGCGCAACCAACCTGATAACCGGGCTTGCGGACGCACTGTTAGATTCCATCCCTGTTGTTGCCATCACCGGTCAAGTGTCCGCACCGTTTATCGGCACTGACGCATTTCAGGAAGTGGATGTCCTAGGATTGTCGTTAGCCTGTACCAAGCACAGCTTTCTGGTGCAGTCGCTGGAAGAGTTGCCGCGCATCATGGCTGAAGCATTCGACGTTGCCTGCTCAGGTCGTCCTGGTCCGGTTCTGGTCGATATCCCAAAAGATATCCAGTTAGCCAGCGGTGACCTGGAACCGTGGTTCACCACCGTTGAAAACGAAGTGACTTTCCCACATGCCGAAGTTGAGCAAGCGCGCCAGATGCTGGCAAAAGCGCAAAAACCGATGCTGTACGTTGGCGGTGGCGTGGGTATGGCGCAGGCAGTTCCGGCTTTGCGTGAATTTCTCGCTGCCACAAAAATGCCTGCCACCTGTACGCTGAAAGGGCTGGGCGCAGTAGAAGCAGATTATCCGTACTATCTGGGCATGCTGGGGATGCACGGCATCAAAGCGGCAAACTTCGCGGTGCAGGAGTGTGACCTGCTGATCGCCGTGGGCGCACGTTTTGATGACCGGGTGACCGGCAAACTGAATACTTTCGCACCACACGCCAGTGTTATCCATATGGATATCGACCCGGCAGAAATGAACAAGCTGCGTCAGGCACATGTGGCATTACAGGGTGATTTAAATGCTCTGTTACCAGCATTACAGCAGCCGTTAAATATCAATGACTGGCAGCAATACTGCGCGCAGCTGCGTGATGAACATTCCTGGCGTTACGACCATCCCGGTGACGCTATCTACGCGCCGTTGTTGTTAAAACAACTGTCGGATCGTAAACCTGCGGATTGCGTCGTGACCACAGATGTGGGGCAGCACCAGATGTGGGCTGCGCAGCACATCGCCCACACTCGCCCGGAAAATTTCATCACCTCCAGCGGCTTAGGTACCATGGGTTTTGGTTTACCGGCGGCGGTTGGCGCACAAGTCGCGCGACCGAACGATACCGTTGTCTGTATCTCCGGTGACGGCTCTTTCATGATGAATGTGCAAGAGCTGGGCACCGTAAAACGCAAGCAGTTACCGTTGAAAATCGTCTTACTCGATAACCAACGGTTAGGGATGGTTCGACAATGGCAGCAACTGTTTTTTCAGGAACGATACAGCGAAACCACCCTTACTGATAACCCCGATTTCCTCATGTTAGCCAGCGCCTTCGGCATCCCTGGCCAACACATCACCCGTAAAGACCAGGTTGAAGCGGCACTCGACACCATGCTGAACAGTGATGGGCCATACCTGCTTCATGTCTCAATCGACGAACTTGAGAACGTCTGGCCGCTGGTGCCGCCTGGCGCCAGTAATTCAGAAATGTTGGAGAAATTATCATGATGCAACATCAGGTCAATGTATCGGCTCGCTTCAATCCAGAAACCTTAGAACGTGTTTTACGCGTGGTGCGTCATCGTGGTTTCCACGTCTGCTCAATGAATATGGCCGCCGCCAGCGATGCACAAAATATAAATATCGAATTGACCGTTGCCAGCCCACGGTCGGTCGACTTACTGTTTAGTCAGTTAAATAAACTGGTGGACGTCGCACACGTTGCCATCTGCCAGAGCACAACCACATCACAACAAATCCGCGCCTGAGCGCAAAAGGAATATAAAAATGACCACGAAGAAAGCTGATTACATTTGGTTCAATGGGGAGATGGTTCGCTGGGAAGACGCGAAGGTGCATGTGATGTCGCACGCGCTGCACTATGGCACTTCGGTTTTTGAAGGCATCCGTTGCTACGACTCGCACAAAGGACCGGTTGTATTCCGCCATCGTGAGCATATGCAGCGTCTGCATGACTCCGCCAAAATCTATCGCTTCCCGGTTTCGCAGAGCATTGATGAGCTGATGGAAGCTTGTCGTGACGTGATCCGCAAAAATAATCTCACCAGCGCCTATATCCGTCCGCTGATCTTCGTCGGTGATGTTGGCATGGGAGTAAACCCGCCAGCGGGATACTCAACCGACGTGATTATCGCTGCTTTCCCGTGGGGAGCGTATCTGGGCGCAGAAGCGCTGGAGCAGGGGATCGATGCGATGGTTTCCTCCTGGAACCGCGCAGCACCAAACACCATCCCGACGGCGGCAAAAGCCGGTGGTAACTACCTCTCTTCCCTGCTGGTGGGTAGCGAAGCGCGCCGCCACGGTTATCAGGAAGGTATCGCGCTGGATGTGAACGGTTACATCTCTGAAGGCGCAGGTGAAAACCTGTTTGAAGTGAAAGACGGCGTGCTGTTCACCCCACCGTTTACCTCATCCGCGCTGCCGGGTATTACCCGTGATGCCATCATCAAACTGGCGAAAGAGCTGGGAATTGAAGTGCGTGAGCAGGTGCTGTCGCGCGAATCCCTGTACCTGGCGGATGAAGTGTTTATGTCCGGTACGGCGGCAGAAATCACGCCAGTGCGCAGTGTAGACGGTATTCAGGTGGGTGAAGGCCGTTGCGGCCCGGTTACCAAATGCATTCAGCAAGCCTTCTTCGGCCTCTTCACTGGCGAAACCGAAGATAAATGGGGCTGGTTAGATCAAGTTAATCAATAAATACAAAAAATGGGACGGCACTTACCGTCCCATTTACGAGACAGACACTGGGAGTAAATAAAGTATGCCTAAGTACCGTTCCGCCACCACCACTCATGGTCGTAATATGGCGGGTGCTCGTGCGCTGTGGCGCGCCACCGGAATGACCGATGCCGATTTTGGCAAGCCGATTATCGCGGTTGTGAACTCGTTCACCCAATTTGTACCGGGTCACGTCCATCTGCGCGATCTCGGTAAACTGGTCGCCGAACAAATTGAAGCGGCTGGCGGCGTTGCCAAAGAGTTCAACACCATTGCGGTGGATGATGGGATTGCTATGGGCCACGGGGGGATGCTTTATTCACTGCCATCTCGCGAACTGATCGCTGATTCCGTTGAGTATATGGTCAACGCCCACTGCGCCGACGCCATGGTCTGCATCTCTAACTGCGACAAAATCACCCCGGGGATGCTGATGGCTTCCCTGCGCCTGAATATTCCGGTGATCTTTGTTTCCGGCGGCCCGATGGAAGCCGGGAAAACCAAACTGTCCGAGCAGATCATCAAGCTCGATCTGGTTGATGCGATGATCCAGGGCGCAGACCCGAAAGTTTCTGACTCCCAGAGCGATCAGGTTGAACGTTCCGCCTGCCCAACCTGCGGTTCCTGCTCCGGGATGTTTACCGCTAACTCAATGAACTGCCTGACCGAAGCGCTGGGTTTGTCGCAGCCAGGCAACGGCTCGCTGCTGGCAACCCACGCGGACCGTAAGCAGTTGTTCCTCAATGCCGGTAAACGCATTGTTGAATTGACCAAACGTTACTACGAGCAAAACGACGAAAGTGCACTGCCGCGCAATATTGCTAGCAAAGCGGCGTTTGAAAATGCCATGACGCTGGATATCGCGATGGGCGGCTCTACCAACACGGTACTTCACCTGCTGGCGGCGGCGCAGGAAGCGGAAATCGACTTCACCATGAGTGATATCGACAAACTTTCGCGTAAAGTCCCGCAGTTATGCAAAGTTGCGCCGAGCACCCAAAAATACCATATGGAAGATGTTCACCGTGCTGGTGGTGTTATCGGTATTCTCGGTGAACTGGATCGCGCGGGGTTACTGAACCGTGATGTGAAAAACGTACTTGGCCTGACGTTGCCGCAAACTCTGGAACAATACGACGTTATGCTGACCCAGGATGACGCGGTAAAAAATATGTTCCGCGCAGGCCCTGCGGGCATTCGTACTACACAGGCATTCTCGCAGGATTGCCGTTGGGATTCTCTCGATGACGATCGCGCAAACGGCTGTATCCGCTCGCTGGAACACGCCTACAGCAAAGACGGCGGCCTGGCGGTGCTCTACGGTAATTTTGCTGAAAACGGCTGCATCGTGAAAACAGCGGGCGTCGATGACAGCATCCTCAAATTCACCGGCCCGGCGAAAGTGTACGAAAGCCAGGACGACGCGGTAGAAGCGATCCTCGGTGGCAAAGTTGTCGCGGGCGATGTGGTGGTGATCCGCTATGAAGGCCCGAAAGGCGGCCCTGGCATGCAGGAAATGCTCTACCCAACCAGCTTCCTGAAATCAATGGGTCTCGGTAAAGCCTGTGCGCTGATCACCGACGGTCGTTTCTCTGGCGGCACCTCTGGTCTTTCCATCGGCCACGTCTCACCGGAAGCGGCAAGCGGCGGCAGCATTGGTCTGATTGAAGATGGTGACCTGATCGCTATCGACATCCCGAACCGTGGCATTCAGTTACAGGTAAGCGATGCCGAACTGGCGGCGCGTCGTGAAGCGCAGGAAGCTCGGGGTGACAAAGCCTGGACGCCGAAAAACCGTGAACGTCAGGTTTCCTTTGCCCTGCGCGCCTACGCCAGCCTGGCAACCAGCGCCGACAAAGGTGCGGTGCGCGATAAATCGAAACTGGGGGGTTAATAATGGCTGACTCGCAACCCCTGTCCGGTGCTCCGGAAGGTGCCGAATATTTAAGAGCAGTGCTGCGCGCGCCGGTTTACGAGGCGGCGCAGGTTACGCTGCTACAAAAAATGGAAAAACTGTCGTCGCGTCTTGATAACGTCATTCTGGTGAAGCGCGAAGATCGCCAGCCAGTGCACAGCTTTAAGCTGCGCGGCGCATACGCCATGATGGCGGGCCTGACGGAAGAACAAAAAGCGCACGGCGTGATCACTGCTTCTGCGGGTAACCACGCGCAGGGCGTCGCGTTTTCTTCTGCGCGGTTAGGCGTGAAGGCCCTGATCGTTATGCCAACCGCCACCGCCGACATCAAAGTCGATGCGGTACGTGGATTCGGCGGCGAAGTGCTGCTTCATGGCGCGAACTTTGACGAAGCGAAAGCTAAAGCGATCGAACTGTCACAGCAGCAGGGGTTCACCTGGGTGCCGCCGTTCGACCATCCGATGGTGATTGCCGGGCAAGGCACGCTGGCGCTGGAACTGCTCCAGCAGGACGCCCATCTCGACCGCGTATTTGTGCCAGTCGGCGGCGGCGGTCTGGCGGCGGGCGTTGCGGTGCTGATCAAACAACTGATGCCACAAATCAAAGTGATCGCCGTAGAAGCGGAAGACTCCGCCTGCCTGAAAGCAGCGCTGGATGCGGGTCATCCGGTTGATCTGCCGCGCGTGGGACTGTTCGCCGAAGGTGTCGCGGTAAAACGCATCGGCGACGAAACCTTCCGTTTATGCCAGGAGTATCTCGACGACATCATCACCGTCGATAGTGATGCGATCTGTGCGGCGATGAAGGATTTATTCGAAGATGTGCGCGCAGTGGCGGAACCCTCTGGCGCGTTGGCGCTGGCGGGAATGAAAAAATATATCGCTCAGCACAACATTCGCGGCGAACGCCTGGCGCATATTCTTTCCGGTGCCAACGTGAACTTCCACGGCCTGCGCTACGTCTCGGAACGCTGCGAACTGGGCGAACAGCGTGAAGCGTTGTTGGCGGTGACCATTCCGGAAGAAAAAGGCAGCTTCCTCAAATTCTGCCAACTGCTTGGCGGGCGATCGGTCACCGAGTTCAACTACCGTTTTGCCGATGCCAAAAACGCCTGCATCTTTGTCGGCGTGCGCCTGAGCCGCGGCCTCGAAGAGCGCAAAGAAATTTTGCAGATGCTCAACGACGGCGGCTACAGCGTGGTGGATCTCTCCGACGACGAAATGGCGAAGTTGCATGTGCGCTATATGGTCGGCGGGCGTCCGTCACATCCGTTGCAGGAACGCCTCTACAGCTTCGAATTCCCGGAATCACCGGGCGCGCTGCTGCGCTTCCTCAACACGCTGGGTACGCACTGGAACATTTCTTTGTTCCACTATCGCAGCCATGGCACCGACTACGGGCGCGTACTGGCGGCGTTCGAACTCGGCGACCATGAACCGGATTTCGAAACCCGGCTAAATGAGCTGGGCTACGATTGCCACGACGAAACCAATAATCCGGCGTTCAGGTTCTTTTTGGCGGGTTAGGGAAAAATGCCTGATAGCGCTTCGCTTATCAGGCCTACCCGCGCGACAACGTCATTTGTGGTTCGGCAAAATCCTCCAGAACGCCTCAATCAGCGGCTCATGCAGCCGCTTTTTTTGTGCACACACGCCCAGTTCAAACGGCGTTTTCTCATCGCTGCGATCTAAAATCATTACCCGGTTGCGTACAGGCTCCGGGCTGTTTTCCAGCACCACTTCCGGCAACAGCGCCACACCACAGCCGAGCGCCACCATCGATACCATCGCTTCATGCCCGCCAACCGTGGCGTAAATCATCGGGTTGCTGATTTTATTGCGTCGAAACCACAGTTCAATGCGGCGGCGTACCGGCCCCTGATCGGCCATAATAAACGGCACCGTTGACCAGTCGGGCTTTTCGACAGATACCTGATTACGCACCGGGCAGGGCAGCGCGGGGGCAATCAGCACTACTGCCAGATTCTCCAGCATCGAAAACGCCACAGCGCCGGGTAGCGTCTCCGGTTTCCCGGCAATCGCCAGATCCGCTTCTCCCGTGACCACTTTTTCCATTGCATCTGCCGCATCACCAGTGGTGAGTTTGATCTCCACCGACGGGTGTTCCGCGCGGAAGCGATCCAGAATCGGCGGCAGATGGCTGTAGGCAGCGGTCACCGAGCAGAAGATATGTAATTCGCCAGAGAGCGACGGCCCTTGCTGATCGATGGTGTGGCGCAATTGCTGATACTGCAACAGCGTTTGCTGGGCGAAAACGCGCAGCTCTTCGCCCGCTTCCGTCAGCGTTACCGTGCGGTTATCGCGCACAAATAGCGGCTGACCAAGATCTTCTTCCAGGCGCTGAATCTGCCGTGAGAGCGTGGATGGGCTAACGTGCATCGCCCGCGCGCTGCGGCCAAAATGGCGGCTTTCCGCCAGATGCAGGAAGGTTTTCAGATCGCGTAAATCCAATGGCGCAGCCCTCGATGTTGACGTTGCAGAAATTGCAATGTGACGTTGTGAATATATCAATTTCCGCAATAAATTTCCTGTCATATAGTGAATTCAATCTCGCAAACGCGAACCGAACAATAAGAAGCACAACATCACGAGGAATCACCATGGCTAACTACTTCAATACACTGAACCTGCGCCAGCAGCTGGCACAGCTGGGCAAATGTCGCTTTATGGGGCGCGACGAATTCGCCGACGGCGCGAGCTACCTTCAGGGTAAAAAAGTGGTTATCGTCGGCTGTGGCGCACAGGGGCTGAACCAGGGCCTGAACATGCGTGATTCTGGTCTCGATATCTCCTACGCTCTGCGTAAAGAAGCGATTGCCGAGAAGCGCGCGTCCTGGCGTAAAGCGACCGAAAACGGTTTTAAAGTTGGTACTTACGAAGAACTGATCCCGCAGGCGGATCTGGTGGTTAACCTGACGCCAGACAAGCAGCACTCTGATGTAGTGCGCACCGTACAGCCACTGATGAAAGACGGCGCGGCGCTGGGTTACTCGCACGGTTTCAACATCGTCGAAGTGGGCGAGCAGATCCGTAAAGACATTACCGTAGTCATGGTTGCGCCGAAATGCCCTGGCACCGAAGTACGTGAAGAGTACAAACGTGGATTCGGCGTACCGACGCTGATTGCCGTTCACCCGGAAAACGATCCGAAAGGCGAAGGCATGGCGATCGCTAAAGCATGGGCGGCAGCAACCGGTGGTCACCGTGCGGGCGTGCTGGAATCGTCCTTCGTTGCGGAAGTGAAATCTGACCTGATGGGTGAGCAAACCATCCTGTGCGGTATGTTGCAGGCTGGCTCTCTGCTGTGCTTCGACAAGCTGGTGGAAGAGGGCACCGATCCGGCATACGCAGAAAAACTAATTCAGTTCGGTTGGGAAACCATCACCGAAGCGCTGAAGCAGGGCGGCATCACCCTGATGATGGACCGTCTCTCTAACCCGGCGAAACTGCGTGCTTACGCGCTGTCTGAACAGCTGAAAGAGATCATGGCACCCCTGTTCCAGAAACATATGGACGACATCATCTCCGGCGAATTCTCCTCCGGTATGATGGCGGACTGGGCCAACGATGATAAGAAACTGCTGACCTGGCGTGAAGAGACCGGCAAAACCGCCTTCGAAACCGCGCCGCAGTATGAAGGCAAAATCGGCGAGCAGGAGTACTTCGATAAAGGCGTACTGATGATCGCGATGGTGAAAGCGGGCGTTGAGCTGGCGTTTGAAACCATGGTTGATTCCGGCATCATCGAAGAATCTGCTTACTATGAATCACTGCACGAACTGCCGCTGATTGCCAACACCATCGCCCGTAAGCGTCTGTACGAAATGAACGTGGTTATCTCTGATACCGCCGAGTACGGTAACTATCTGTTCTCTTACGCTTGTGTGCCGCTGCTGAAACCGTTTATGGCAGAGCTGCAACCGGGCGATCTGGGTAAAGCTATTCCGGAAGGTGCGGTAGATAACGCGCAACTGCGTGATGTGAACGAAGCGATTCGCTGCCATGCGATTGAGCAGGTAGGTAAGAAACTGCGCGGCTATATGACGGATATGAAACGTATTGCAGTTGCGGGTTAAGTGCGCGCTGATGCCCTCACCCCGACCCTCTCCCACAGGGAGAGGGAGAAAACACTCAAGGCCTTCTCCTGGAGAAGGCCTTGCTATTAGTTACGGTACAGCACCTTAATGATGTGGTAACCGAACTGGGTGTGCAGCGGGCCGGTTGGCTCCAGTACCGGACAAGAGAACACAACTTTATCAAACGCCGGAACCATCTGACCCTGGCGGAATTCACCTAAATCACCGCCGCGTTTGCCTGATGGGCAAATGGAGTGTTTCTTCGCCAGCTTGCCGAAATCGGCACCGTTCTTAATCTGCTCGAGAAGATCCAGAGCCAGTTTCTCTTCTTTTACAAGGATATGCAGTGCTGCTGCTGTTTTTGCCATGATCGTGCCTTGAGTGAATAATTGTCAGGCGGCGATTTTAGCATGATCCGCAGATGCTAACGTAATTGTTAGTCAGGGAGGGGCTGGTACATATATGGCAAAAGCCCGGAAAATCCGGGCTTCGCAGGTCCCTCAAGGGGAGAAAACTTAGGGCCTCTATGGGCTACAAAGTCATTATCGGGGATGGTTATTTTATTGTCAATTTATGAGCGATATGGCATTGATTGACTTGATGACCGCCCTCTGTATGTCTGCAACCAACTCATGTGGCAAACATTGATTAAGATACCCTCTGTAAGTCCTTGCTCTGTTTAATCGGTTTCGACTGACTTGTTGTACTAGGTCGGCTTTGGCCCAACGAATCTGCTGATCAAAGAATTGCAGGTCATTGATAACATTACTGGCTATTTCAACATGCATTCCACGATTTAACTTGTCATGATCGCGAGTGGTTGATAATGGAACGACGATACATGCGTTGCCATTAATTTTTCCGTTGAGCACGACAACTGGATTTGCCCCTATATTTCCAGACATCTGTTATCACTTAACCCATTACAAGCCCGCTGCCGCAGATATTCCCGTGGCGAGCGATAACCCAGCGCACTATGCGGATGCCATTCGTTATAATGCTCGAACGCCTCTGCAAGGTTCTTTGCTGCCGTTAACCCGTCTGGTTTGGGCATGATACTGATGTAGTCACGCTTTATCGTTTTCACGAAGCTCTCTGCTATTCCGTTACTCTCCGGACTCCGCACCGCCGTGTTCTTCGGTTCAAGTCCCAACATCCGGGCGAACTGGCGTGTTTCATTAGCCCGGTAGCATGAACCATTATCCGTCAGCCACTCCACTGGAGACGACGGAAGATCGTTGCCGAAGCGGCGTTCCACCGCTCCCAGCATGACGTCCTGTACTGTTTCACTGTTGAAGCCGCCGGTAGTCACCGCCCAGTGCAGTGCCTCACGATCACAGCAGTCCAGCGCGAACGTGACACGCAGTCTCTCTCCGTTATCACAGCAGAACTCGAACCCGTCAGAGCACCATCGCTGATTGCTTTCTTTCACGGCCACTCTGCCTGTATGTGCCCGTTTCGATGGCGGTACAGCAGGTTTTCGCTCAAGCAACAGCGCATTCTGGCGCATGATCCGGTAAACACGTTTGGCATTGATCGCAGGCATACCATCAAGTTCTGCCTGTCTGCGAAGCAGCGCCCATACCCGACGATAACCATACGTGGGCAGCTCTCCGATAACATGGTGTATACGGAGAAGCACATCCGTATCATCAGTGTGACGACTGCGGCGGCCATCCATCCAGTCATCGGTTCGTCTGAGAATGACGTGCAACTGCGCACGCGACACCCGGAGACAACGGCTGACTAAGCTTACTCCCCATCCCCGGGCAATAAGGGCGCGTGCGCTATCCACTTTTTTGCCCGTCCATATTCAACGGCTTCTTTGAGGAGTTCATTTTCCATCGTTTTCTTGCCGAGCAGGCGCTGGAGTTCTTTAATCTGCTTCATGGCGGCAGCAAGTTCAGAGGCAGGAACAACCTGTTCTCCGGCGGCGACAGCAGTAAGACTTCCTTCCTGGTATTGCTTACGCCAGAGAAATAACTGGCTGGTTGCTACACCATGTTGCCGGGCAACGAGGGAGACCGTCATCCCCGGTTCAAAGCTCTGCTGAACAATTGCGATCTTTTCCTGTGTGGTACGCCGTCTGCGTTTCTCCGGCCCTAAGACATCAATCATCTGTACTCCAATGACTAGTCTAAAAACTAGTATTAAGACTATCACTTATTTAAGTGATACTGGTTGTCTGGAGATTCAGGGGGCCAGTCTAACAACTAACCTGTTTTTTATCATTTCAGGAGGAATGCGGCCATCGTAATACGTGGTGCTGAACTGTCCATTCTGGCTAACAGGATAGTTACCAAAGTTGCAATCCAGTATTTCACCAACCTTAGGACTGAAATTAATCGCCACGAGTACACCTCTCCTTAGTAAACTCTGAAAAAGTAATAACACAACGTTACGACCCGATATTTTCTAAGTCTAATGGATTCACGATGAACTCCGGTTTCGGTCTTCCCTCTCTGATTTAAACATCCGCAGCCAATCGGTTAGCGGCTTACACGCGGTCACATTCAAATGCGATTCTGCTACAATCCTCCCCCCGTTCGAAGATTGAGCAATACACCTATGCGTCTAAACCCCGGCCAACAACAAGCTGTCGAATTCGTTACCGGCCCCTGCCTGGTGCTGGCGGGCGCGGGTTCCGGTAAAACTCGTGTGATCACCAATAAAATCGCCCATCTGATCCGCGGTTGCGGTTATCAGGCGCGACATATCGCGGCGGTGACCTTTACCAATAAGGCGGCGCGCGAGATGAAAGAGCGTGTCGGACAGACGCTGGGTCGCAAAGAGGCGCGTGGGCTGATGATCTCAACCTTCCACACGCTGGGGCTGGATATCATCAAGCGTGAGTATGCGGCGCTGGGGATGAAGGCGAACTTTTCGCTGTTTGACGATACCGATCAGCTGGCGTTGCTCAAAGAGTTGACCGAAGGGCTGATTGAAGATGACAAAGTTCTCCTGCAACAGTTGATTTCGACCATCTCTAACTGGAAGAACGATCTCAAAACACCGTCCCAGGCGGCAGCCAGTGCGATTGGCGAGCGGGACCGTATTTTTGCCCATTGTTATGGGCTGTATGATGCACACCTGAAAGCGTGCAATGTTCTCGACTTCGATGATCTGATTTTATTGCCGACGTTGCTGCTGCAACGCAATGAAGAAGTCCGCGAGCGCTGGCAGAACAAAATTCGCTATCTGCTGGTGGATGAGTATCAGGACACCAACACCAGCCAGTATGAACTGGTGAAACTGCTGGTGGGCAGCCGCGCGCGCTTTACCGTGGTGGGCGATGACGACCAGTCGATCTACTCCTGGCGCGGCGCACGTCCACAAAACCTGGTGCTGCTGAGTCAGGATTTTCCGGCGCTGAAGGTGATTAAGCTTGAGCAGAACTACCGCTCTTCCGGACGTATTTTGAAAGCGGCGAACATCCTGATCGCCAATAACCCGCACGTCTTTGAGAAGCGTCTGTTCTCCGAACTGGGTTACGGCACAGAGCTTAAAGTTTTAAGCGCGAATAACGAAGAACATGAAGCCGAGCGCGTCACTGGTGAACTGATTGCGCATCACTTCGTCAATAAAACGCAGTACAAAGATTACGCTATTCTTTATCGCGGTAACCATCAGTCGCGAGTGTTTGAAAAATTCCTGATGCAAAACCGCATCCCGTACAAAATTTCTGGTGGTACGTCGTTTTTCTCTCGTCCTGAAATCAAGGACTTGCTGGCTTATCTGCGCGTGCTGACTAACCCGGACGATGACAGCGCATTTCTGCGTATCGTTAACACGCCGAAGAGAGAGATTGGCCCGGCGACGCTGAAAAAGCTGGGTGAGTGGGCGATGACGCGCAATAAAAGCATGTTTACCGCCAGCTTTGATATGGGCCTGAGTCAGACGCTTAGCGGACGTGGTTATGAAGCATTGACCCGCTTTACTCACTGGTTGGCAGAAATCCAGCGTCTGGCGGAGCGGGAGCCGATTGCCGCGGTGCGCGATCTGATCCACGGCATGGATTATGAATCCTGGCTGTACGAAACATCGCCCAGCCCGAAAGCCGCCGAAATGCGCATGAAGAACGTCAACCAACTGTTTAGCTGGATGACGGAGATGCTGGAAGGCAGCGAACTGGATGAGCCGATGACGCTCACCCAGGTGGTGACGCGCTTTACTTTGCGCGACATGATGGAGCGTGGTGAGAGTGAAGAAGAGCTGGATCAGGTGCAACTGATGACTCTGCACGCGTCAAAAGGGCTGGAGTTTCCTTATGTCTACATGGTCGGTATGGAAGAAGGGTTTTTGCCGCACCAGAGCAGCATCGATGAAGATAATATCGATGAGGAGCGGCGGCTGGCCTATGTCGGCATTACCCGCGCCCAGAAGGAATTGACCTTTACGCTGTGTAAAGAACGCCGTCAGTACGGCGAGCTGGTGCGCCCGGAGCCGAGCCGCTTTTTGCTGGAGCTGCCGCAGGATGATCTGATTTGGGAACAGGAGCGCAAAGTGGTCAGCGCCGAAGAACGGATGCAGAAAGGGCAAAGCCATCTGGCGAATCTGAAAGCGATGATGGCGGCAAAACGAGGGAAATAATCAAGGCCGGAAAAGATGCGTCAGCATCGCATCCGGCACTTACTCATTAATGCACTTCCAGCGGCCAGTGGACATAGCTCTGCCACTGGCTTTCCTGAGCAATAATCTCTTTACCCAGCGGATGTTGGGTTAGCCAACCTTGCGGAAGCGTCAAGGTCAACAGTTCATGGTTAGCCTGTAATGTCATCTCTGGCACGAGATCGTCACGGCGACGGCTGGCAAAAATGATGGCCAGGCGGAGTAAACGGCAGAGTTGTTCTGCGACGCGCGGCGGTACGGCATTTTGCTGATGCAGCGATGAGAGATCGACCGGATTAGTCTGGTTGAGCAGTAGCGTCGCCAGCAATTTTTTCTGTGCGGGGGTAAAACCGGGAAGATCCAGATTACGCACCAGATAAGCAGCGTGTTGCGGCGCTTGTTTAAAGTCAACGCTCAGGCCGATTTCATGAAGCTGACAGGCGCTGATGAGCAAATCGCGGCTTATTGCTTCAAGATGCCATTCCTTTTCCACCTGATCGAAGAAGTTAGCCGCAACTTTGGCTACGCGCTGCGCCTGATCAATATCGATCATAAAGCGGCGCTGAATATTACGCAGCGTACGGCTGCGAATATCCTGCTCGACGGCCAGATGCAACATGCCGTAGACCAGGCCTTCACGCAGCGCACCGCCCGCCAGGGTCATACACTGAATATTCAGTTCGGTAAAAATGGCGATCAGGATCGCCAGACCACTCGGGAACACTAACGCACGTTCCAGCGTCAGCCCGTCAATCTCCAGTTCCTCCAGCCGACCGCAATGAATGGCTCGCTGTTTCAATTGCTGCAACTTTTCCAGGGTAATGCGTTCATCCATCCCCTGTGCCATCATGATTTCCTGTAACGCCTGCACGGTGCCGGAAGCACCAACGCACACTTTCCAGCCGTGATACCGTAATTCATCGGCAACCGGACGTAACACTTCGCGTGCCGCTTTTTCTGCAGCATCAAAATTTTCCTGCCCCAGATTACGATCGGCAAAATAGCGTTCCAGCCAGGTGACGCAGCCCATCGACAGGCTGAACAACGAGGTGGTTTGTGCACCCGTGCCGGTTACCAGTTCAGTACTGGCACCGCCTATATCCACCACCAGGCGCTGATCGGCACCGCCAGTTGTGTGAGCAACGCCCTGATAAATCAGACGTGCTTCCTCTTCACCGCTGATCACCTGTACCGGACAACCGAGGATTTCCTGCGCATTGGCAATAAAATCACCCGCATTGACGGCAAGACGTAATGTCGCCGTAGCGACAACGCGAATTTGCGAGGGAGGGATATCTTGCAGACGTTCAGCAAACAGGCGCAGACATTGCCAACCGCGCTCCATTGCTTCATTAGACAGGGCATTTTCGCTATTCAGGCCAGCAGCCAGACGCACTTTGCGTTTTATTCGCGTCAGCGTCTGGATGCTTCCAGCCACCTCGCGCACAACCAGCATATGAAAACTATTCGAACCGAGATCAATGGCTGCATACAGCGACGAGGTGGAACCCATACTCTTCATCCTTCAATCTGTCTCTGTGTTGGCTGCATTCTTTCACCTGAATCACTTACTACAGTATGCTCATCGGGATTCATTCTCTTGCCATCTTGATACAGTTTGAATGATTTTGAGTATGACATTTTATTTAACCTGAACGACGACGATTACGCGGAGCGCCAGTACGACGCGGACCATTGCCTGTACGTGGGCGCGTGAGGCGCAGCGGTTTTGGCAGATCGGTCATCAATGCGTCCGGATTGTATTTGCTTACCGGAATTGAGTGACCAATATAGGTTTCAATAGCAGGCAAATTCAATGCATACTCTTCACACGCCAGGCTGATAGAGTGACCGCTTGCGCCTGCGCGACCTGTACGACCAATACGGTGAACGTAATCTTCACAGTCATCGGGTAAATCGTAGTTAAAGACGTGCGTCACTGCCGGAATATGCAAACCACGCGCGGCAACGTCGGTGGCAACCAGAATATCCAGATCGCCACGGGTAAATTCATCAAGAATACGCAGACGTTTTTTCTGCGCGACATCGCCTGTCAACAAACCGACACGATGACCATCTGCCGCCAGGTGGCCCCAGATCTCTTCACAACGGTGTTTGGTATTGGCGAAAATAATCGCTCTGTCTGGCCACTCTTCTTCGATCAGCGTTTGCAGCAAACGCATTTTTTCTTCGTTAGAAGGGTAGAAAAGCTCTTCTTTAATACGGTGGCCCGTTTTCTGTTCCGGTTCCACTTCAATATATTCGGCATTGTTCATCTGCTCGAACGCCAGTTCACGTACCCGGTACGAAAGCGTGGCGGAGAACAGCATGTTGAGGCGCTGGTTTGCAGGCGGCATACGGCGGAACAGCCAGCGGATATCTTTAATAAAGCCCAGATCGTACATGCGATCGGCTTCATCCAGAACCACTACCTGAATGGCACCGAGGTTAATGTGGTTCTGCTTGGCGTAGTCAATTAAACGACCCGTGGTGCCAATCAGAATGTCAACGCCGCTTTCCAGCACTTTCAGCTGTTTGTCGTAGCCATCACCACCGTAAGCCAGACCCAGCTTCAGGCCAGTAGCTTCCGCCAGCGGTTCTGCGTCGGCATGGATCTGCACGGCAAGTTCACGCGTCGGTGCCATAATTAAGGCACGCGGTTGATTCACCTTGCGATCGGCAATCGCAGGATGAGAGAGAAGATAATGAAACGTTGACGTAAGAAACGCCATCGTTTTCCCGGTACCGGTTTGCGCCTGCCCGGCTACGTCACGACCCGCCAGCGTCAGCGGAAGGGCCAGTGCCTGAATGGGCGTACAGTTATGAAACCCTTTTTTTTCAAGGGCTTCTACAACCTTCGGATGCAGGGCGAAGTCGGAAAACTTCTGTTCTGTTAAATGTGTTTTGCTCATAGTGTGGTAGAATATCAGCTTACTATTGCTTTACGAAAGCGTATCCGGTGAAATAAAGTCAACCTTTAGTTGGTTAATGTTACACCAACAACGAAACCAACACGCCAGGCTTATTCCTGTGGAGTTATATATGAGCGATAAAATTATTCACCTGACTGACGACAGTTTTGACACGGATGTACTCAAAGCGGACGGGGCGATCCTCGTCGATTTCTGGGCAGAGTGGTGCGGTCCGTGCAAAATGATCGCCCCGATTCTGGATGAAATCGCTGACGAATATCAGGGCAAACTGACCGTTGCAAAACTGAACATCGATCAAAACCCTGGCACTGCGCCGAAATATGGCATCCGTGGTATCCCGACTCTGCTGCTGTTCAAAAACGGTGAAGTGGCGGCAACCAAAGTGGGCGCACTGTCTAAAGGTCAGTTGAAAGAGTTCCTCGACGCTAACCTGGCGTAAGGGAATTTCATGTTCGGGTGCCCCGTCGCTAAAAACTGGACGCCCGGCGTGAGTCATGCTAACTTAGTGTTGACTTCGTATTA
The DNA here is from genome assembly GCF_002950395.1 of Shigella sonnei. Taxonomy (NCBI): domain Bacteria; kingdom Pseudomonadati; phylum Pseudomonadota; class Gammaproteobacteria; order Enterobacterales; family Enterobacteriaceae; genus Shigella; species Shigella sonnei. The sequence continues at coordinate 3,734,618 of NZ_CP026802.1, read as the reverse complement.
AACATACCTTATTAAGTTTGAATCTTGTAATTTCCAACGCTTCCCGTTTTATCTTAAATGCGAAGTGAACAGATTTCTGGCTCGTCACTCAATCCGTCTTGTCGTTTCAGTTCTGCGTACTCTCCTGTGACCAGGCAGCGAAAAGACATGAGTCGATGACCGTAAACAGGCATGGATGATCCTGCCATACCATTCACAACATTAAGTTCGAGATTTACCCCAAGTTTAAGAACTCACACCACTATGAATCTTACCGAATTAAAGAATACGCCGGTTTCTGAGCTGATCACTCTCGGCGAAAATATGGGGCTGGAAAACCTGGCTCGCATGCGTAAGCAGGACATTATTTTTGCCATCCTGAAGCAGCACGCAAAGAGTGGCGAAGATATCTTTGGTGATGGCGTACTGGAGATATTGCAGGATGGATTTGGTTTCCTCCGTTCCGCAGACAGCTCCTACCTCGCCGGTCCTGATGACATCTACGTTTCCCCTAGCCAAATCCGCCGTTTCAACCTCCGCACTGGTGATACCATCTCTGGTAAGATTCGCCCGCCGAAAGAAGGTGAACGCTATTTTGCGCTGCTGAAAGTTAACGAAGTTAACTTCGACAAACCTGAAAACGCCCGCAACAAAATCCTCTTTGAGAACTTAACCCCGCTGCACGCAAATTCTCGTCTGCGTATGGAACGTGGTAACGGTTCTACTGAAGATTTAACTGCTCGCGTACTGGATCTGGCATCACCTATCGGTCGTGGTCAGCGTGGTCTGATTGTGGCACCGCCGAAAGCCGGTAAAACCATGCTGCTGCAGAACATTGCCCAGAGCATTGCTTACAACCACCCGGATTGTGTGCTGATGGTTCTGCTGATCGACGAACGTCCGGAAGAAGTAACCGAGATGCAGCGTCTGGTAAAAGGTGAAGTTGTTGCTTCTACCTTTGACGAACCCGCATCTCGCCACGTTCAGGTTGCGGAAATGGTGATCGAGAAGGCCAAACGCCTGGTTGAGCACAAGAAAGACGTTATCATTCTGCTCGACTCCATCACTCGTCTGGCGCGCGCTTACAACACCGTTGTTCCGGCGTCAGGTAAAGTGTTGACCGGTGGTGTGGATGCCAACGCCCTGCATCGTCCGAAACGCTTCTTTGGTGCGGCGCGTAACGTGGAAGAGGGCGGCAGCCTGACTATTATCGCGACGGCGCTTATCGATACCGGTTCTAAAATGGACGAAGTTATCTACGAAGAGTTTAAAGGTACAGGCAACATGGAACTGCACCTCTCTCGTAAGATCGCTGAAAAACGCGTCTTCCCGGCTATCGACTACAACCGTTCCGGTACCCGTAAAGAAGAACTGCTCACTACTCAGGAAGAACTGCAGAAAATGTGGATCCTGCGCAAAATCATTCACCCGATGGGCGAAATCGATGCAATGGAATTCCTCATTAATAAACTGGCCATGACCAAGACCAATGACGATTTCTTCGAAATGATGAAACGCTCATAAATTTGTCTTATGCCAAAAACGCCACGTGTTTACGTGGCGTTTTGCTTTTATATCTGTAATCTTAATGCCGCGCTGGCGATGTTAGGAAAATTCCTGGAATTTGCTGGCGTGTTATGCAATTTGCATATCAAATGGTTAATTTTTGCACAGGACTGGTGGGTTCGGAACGGACTTTCCCTTCTGAATAAAGGTCTTCGTGGTTATACTTCTGCTAATAATTTTCTCTGAGAGCATGCATTGTGAATTTACTGACAGTGAGTACTGATCTCATCAGTATTTTTTTATTCACGACACTGTTTCTGTTTTTTGCCCGTAAGGTGGCAAAAAAAGTCGGTTTAGTGGATAAACCAAACTTCCGCAAACGTCACCAGGGATTGATACCTCTCGTTGGGGGGATTTCGGTTTACGCAGGGATTTGCTTCACGTTCGGAATTGTCGATTACTATATTCCGCATGCATCTCTCTATCTCGCTTGTGCCGGTGTGCTTGTTTTCATTGGCGCGCTGGATGACCGTTTTGATATCAGCGTAAAAATCCGTGCCACCATACAGGCCGCTGTTGGCATTGTTATGATGGTGTTCGGCAAACTTTATCTCAGTAGCCTGGGTTATATCTTTGGCTCCTGGGAGATGGTGCTCGGACCGTTTGGTTACTTCCTGACGCTATTTGCCGTCTGGGCGGCCATTAATGCGTTCAACATGGTTGATGGCATTGATGGCTTGCTGGGCGGGTTGTCCTGCGTCTCGTTTGCAGCAATCGGTATGATTTTGTGGTTCGACGGGCAAACCAGCCTCGCAATCTGGTGCTTTGCGATGATCGCCGCCATCCTGCCATACATCATGCTTAACCTTGGTATCCTGGGTCGCCGCTACAAAGTCTTTATGGGTGATGCGGGCAGTACGCTGATTGGTTTTACCGTTATCTGGATCCTGCTCGAAACGACCCAGGGCAAAACCCATCCCATCAGCCCGGTTACCGCTTTGTGGATAATCGCCATTCCGCTAATGGATATGGTGGCGATTATGTACCGTCGCCTGCGTAAAGGCATGAGCCCATTCTCTCCTGACCGTCAGCATATTCACCATTTGATCATGCGTGCCGGGTTTACTTCCCGTCAGGCGTTTGTGCTGATTACCCTTGCTGCGGCACTGCTCGCTTCCATTGGCGTGCTGGCAGAATATTCTCATTTTGTCCCGGAGTGGGTCATGCTGGTGCTCTTTTTGCTAGCATTCTTCCTCTATGGATATTGCATTAAGCGTGCCTGGAAAGTTGCTCGCTTTATTAAGCGCGTAAAACGCAGACTGCGTAGAAATCGTGGTGGCAGCCCCAATTTAACCAAATAAATGAGGATGTGATGACACAACCAATGCCTGGGAAACCGGCCGAAGACGCTGAAAATGAACTGGATATTCGTGGGTTGTTTCGTACCTTGTGGGCTGGGAAGCTATGGATTATTGGCATGGGGCTGGCATTTGCGTTAATCGCGCTGGCGTATACTTTTTTTGCTCGTCAGGAGTGGAGCTCGACGGCGATTACCGATCGTCCAACGGTGAATATGCTGGGGGGATATTACTCGCAGCAGCAATTTTTGCGTAACCTGGATGTCCGTTCAAACATGGCTTCTGCCGACCAACCATCGGTCATGGACGAAGCCTATAAAGAGTTTGTTATGCAACTGGCCTCGTGGGATACCCGCAGAGAGTTCTGGCTGCAAACCGACTATTACAAACAGCGGATGGTGGGCAACAGCAAAGCCGATGCGGCGTTGCTGGATGAAATGATTAACAACATCCAGTTTATCCCCGGAGACTTTACCCGCGCGGTCAATGACAGCGTGAAGCTTATTGCTGAAACCGCGCCTGACGCTAATAACCTGTTACGTCAGTATGTTGCTTTTGCCAGCCAGCGTGCAGCCAGCCATCTGAATGATGAGCTGAAAGGCGCATGGGCGGCGCGTACCATCCAGATGAAAGCACAGGTGAAGCGTCAGGAAGAGGTGGCGAAAGCCATCTACGACCGCCGGATGAACAGTATTGAACAGGCGCTGAAAATTGCTGAGCAGCATAATATTTCGCGCAGTGCGACAGATGTGCCTGCCGAGGAATTACCTGATTCAGAAATGTTCCTGCTTGGGCGTCCAATGCTCCAGGCTCGACTGGAAAATTTACAGGCCGTCGGTCCGGCCTTTGATCTCGACTATGATCAGAATCGGGCCATGTTAAACACCCTGAATGTTGGTCCAACCCTGGATCCGCGTTTTCAGACCTATCGCTATTTGCGTACGCCGGAAGAACCGGTAAAACGCGATAGCCCACGTCGTGCCTTCCTGATGATTATGTGGGGCATTGTCGGGGGGCTGATCGGGGCTGGTGTCGCATTAACCCGCCGTTGCTCGAAATAGCAACACTGCTGCGGTGAGCGCAAAGGCGCTCGCCGCTTATTCGAAGAGAATCGATGTGAAAGTACTGACTGTATTTGGTACGCGCCCGGAAGCCATCAAGATGGCGCCGTTGGTGCATGCGTTGGCAAAAGATCCTTTTTTTGAGGCTAAAGTTTGCGTCACTGCGCAGCATCGGGAGATGCTCGATCAGGTGCTGAAACTCTTTTCCATTGTACCTGACTACGATCTCAACATAATGCAGCCAGGACAGGGCCTGACAGAGATAACCTGTCGGATTCTGGAAGGGCTAAAACCTATTCTTGCCGAGTTCAAACCAGACGTCGTGCTGGTTCACGGCGACACAACGACGACGCTGGCAACCAGCCTGGCGGCGTTTTATCAGCGTATTCCTGTTGGTCACGTTGAGGCTGGTCTGCGCACGGGCGATCTTTATTCGCCGTGGCCGGAAGAGGCTAACCGTACATTGACCGGGCATCTGGCGATGTATCACTTCTCTCCAACCGAAACTTCCCGGCAAAACTTGCTGCGTGAAAACGTTGCGGATAGCCGAATCTTCATTACTGGTAATACAGTTATTGATGCACTGTTATGGGTGCGTGACCAGGTGATGAGCAGCGATACGCTGCGTTCAGAACTGGCGGCAAATTACCCGTTTATCGACCCCGATAAAAAGATGATTCTGGTGACCGGTCACAGGCGTGAAAGTTTCGGTCGTGGCTTTGAAGAAATCTGCCACGCGTTGGCAGACATTGCCACCACGCACCAGGACATCCAGATTGTCTATCCGGTGCATCTCAACCCGAACGTCAGAGAGCCGGTCAATCGCATTCTGGGGCATGTGAAAAATGTCATTCTGATCGATCCCCAGGAGTATTTACCGTTTGTCTGGCTGATGAACCACGCCTGGCTGATTTTGACCGACTCAGGCGGCATTCAGGAAGAAGCGCCTTCGCTGGGGAAACCGGTGCTGGTGATGCGCGATACCACTGAGCGTCCGGAAGCGGTGACGGCGGGTACGGTGCGTCTGGTAGGCACGGATAAGCAGCGAATTGTCGAGGAAGTGACGCGTCTTTTAAAAGACGAAAACGAATATCAAACTATGAGCCGCGCCCATAACCCGTATGGTGATGGTCAGGCATGCTCTCGCATTCTGGAAGCGTTAAAAAATAATCGGATATCACTATGAGTTTTGCGACCATTTCTGTTATCGGACTGGGTTACATCGGGCTGCCTACAGCAGCAGCGTTTGCCTCACGGCAAAAACAGGTGATTGGTGTCGATATCAACCAACACGCGGTTGATACCATCAATCGTGGCGAAATCCATATCGTCGAGCCTGATTTGGCGAGCGTAGTAAAAACTGCCGTAGAAGGCGGTTTTTTACGAGCGAGCACGACGCCAGTTGAAGCGGATGCCTGGCTGATTGCTGTACCCACGCCGTTTAAAGGCGATCATGAGCCAGATATGACCTACGTTGAATCGGCTGCTCGCTCCATTGCGCCAGTGCTGAAAAAAGGCGCGCTGGTGATCCTTGAATCCACCTCGCCGGTGGGGTCAACCGAGAAGATGGCAGAATGGTTAGCAGAGATGCGTCCGGATCTCACTTTCCCACAGCAGGTGGGCGAGCAGGCGGACGTCAACATTGCTTACTGCCCGGAACGCGTGTTACCGGGCCAGGTTATGGTCGAGCTGATTAAAAACGATCGCGTGATTGGTGGTATGACGCCGGTTTGTTCGACCCGCGCCAGCGAACTGTACAAAATTTTCCTCGAAGGTGAGTGTGTCGTCACTAACTCGCGGACGGCGGAAATGTGTAAGCTCACCGAAAACAGCTTCCGCGATGTGAATATCGCTTTTGCTAATGAATTGTCGCTGATTTGTGCCGATCAGGGGATTAACGTCTGGGAACTGATTCGCCTGGCGAATCGTCACCCTCGCGTTAATATTCTTCAGCCTGGCCCTGGCGTGGGCGGTCACTGCATTGCTGTTGATCCGTGGTTTATCGTGGCACAGAACCCCCAGCAGGCGCGGCTTATCCGTACCGCGCGCGAAGTGAACGATCACAAACCGTTCTGGGTTATCGATCAGGTGAAAGCGGCGGTGGCTGATTGCCTGGCGGCTACCGATAAACGCGCCAGTGAACTGAAAATCGCCTGCTTTGGTCTGGCGTTTAAACCGAATATTGATGACCTGCGCGAAAGCCCGGCGATGGAAATCGCTGAACTGATCGCCCAGTGGCATAGCGGCGAAACTCTGGTTGTTGAGCCTAACATCCACCAGTTGCCGAAAAAACTGACCGGGCTTTGTACTCTGGCGCAGCTTGACGAGGCGCTGGCAACGGCAGACGTGCTGGTGATGCTGGTCGATCATAGTCAGTTTAAAGTTATCAATGGCGACAATGTCCATCAGCAGTATGTCGTCGATGCCAAAGGAGTCTGGCGCTGATGAGAAAAATTCTGATAACAGGTGGTGCCGGGTTTATTGGCTCGGCGCTGGTGCGTTATATCATCAACGAAACGAGCGACGCGGTGGTAGTGGTCGATAAGCTGACCTACGCCGGAAACCTGATGTCGCTGGCACCGGTCGCGCAAAGCGAGCGCTTTGCCTTTGAGAAAGTTGATATCTGCGATCGGGCAGAACTGGCACGCGTATTCACTGAGCATCAGCCAGACTGTGTCATGCATCTGGCAGCCGAAAGCCATGTTGACCGTTCTATTGACGGCCCGGCAGCGTTTATTGAAACCAACATTGTCGGGACTTATACATTGCTTGAAGCGGCGCGGGCTTACTGGAATACGCTGACGGAAGATAAAAAATCAGCGTTCCGTTTTCATCATATCTCCACCGACGAAGTATATGGTGACCTGCACTCGACGGATGATTTCTTCACCGAAACCACGCCGTATGCGCCGAGCAGCCCTTATTCCGCGTCAAAAGCCAGCAGCGACCATCTGGTGCGCGCCTGGCTGCGGACCTACGGTCTGCCGACGCTTATCACCAACTGCTCGAATAACTACGGTCCTTACCACTTTCCGGAAAAACTGATCCCGCTGATGATCCTCAACGCGCTGGCGGGTAAACCGCTGCCGGTATATGGCAACGGGCAGCAAATCCGTGACTGGCTGTATGTGGAAGATCACGCCCGCGCGCTGTATTGCGTGGCGACCACCGGGAAAGTCGGTGAAACCTATAATATTGGTGGTCACAACGAGCGTAAGAATCTCGATGTTGTGGAAACCATTTGCGAGCTGCTGGAAGAACTGGCTCCGAACAAGCCGCACGGCGTGGTGCACTATCGTGACTTGATCACCTTTGTCGCTGACCGTCCGGGGCATGATCTGCGTTATGCCATTGATGCTTCGAAAATTGCCCGTGAACTTGGCTGGCTGCCACAGGAAACCTTTGAAAGTGGAATGCGTAAAACGGTGCAGTGGTATCTGGCTAATGAAAGCTGGTGGAAGCAGGTGCAGGACGGCAGCTATCAGGGCGAGCGTTTAGGTCTGAAAGGCTAATTTTCAGCGGAGGCAAACATGAAAGGTATTATCCTGGCGGGCGGTTCCGGCACCCGATTGCATCCGATTACGCGCGGCGTATCGAAGCAACTGTTGCCGATTTACGATAAGCCAATGATTTACTATCCGCTGTCGGTGCTGATGTTGGCCGATATCCGCGAAATTCTCATCATCACTACGCCGGAAGATAAAGGTTATTTCCAGCGCCTGCTGGGCGATGGTAGTGAGTTCGGTATCCAGCTGGAATACGCCGAACAGCCCAGCCCGGACGGTCTGGCGCAGGCCTTTATCATCGGTGAAACCTTCCTCAACGGTGAACCTTCTTGTCTGGTGCTGGGCGATAACATCTTCTTCGGTCAGGGCTTCAGTCCGAAGCTGCGTCATGTTGCGGCGCGCACGGAAGGGGCGACGGTATTTGGCTATCAGGTGATGGACCCGGAACGCTTTGGCGTGGTGGAGTTTGACGACAATTTCCGCGCTATCTCGCTGGAAGAAAAGCCAAAACAGCCGAAGTCAAACTGGGCGGTGACCGGGCTTTATTTCTACGACAGTAAAGTCGTGGAGTACGCAAAGCAGGTGAAGCCGTCGGAGCGTGGTGAACTGGAGATTACCTCCATCAACCAGATGTACCTCGAGGCGGGCAACCTGACCGTTGAACTGCTCGGGCGCGGATTTGCCTGGCTGGACACTGGCACTCACGACAGCCTGATTGAAGCCAGTACCTTTGTGCAGACAGTAGAAAAACGCCAGGGCTTTAAGATTGCCTGCCTGGAAGAGATCGCCTGGCGTAACGGCTGGCTCGATGACGAGGGTGTGAAGCGTGCTGCCAGTTCATTAGCGAAAACTGGCTACGGCCAATATCTGCTGGAGTTACTTCGTGCCCGTCCGCGCCAGTATTGAGCCACTAACCTGGGAAAACGCCTTCTTTGGTGTTAACAGCGCCATCGTGCGCATTACGTCTGAAGCACCGCTCCTGACGCCAGACGTGTTAGCGCCGTGGTCACGGGTGCAGGCCAAAATTGCGGCATCAAATACGGGTGAACTGGATGCCCTGCAACAGCTGGGATTCTCCCTGGTAGAAGGTGAAGTTGATTTGGCACTACCCGTGAACAATGTCAGTGATAGTGGTGCTGTAGTGGCACAAGAGACCGATATTCCCGCATTACGTCAGTTAGCCAGCGCCGCATTTGCGCAAAGCCGTTTTCGTGCGCCGTGGTATGCGCCTGACGCCAGCGGACGCTTTTATGCACAGTGGATTGAAAATGCCGTGCGCGGCACCTTTGATCATCAATGTCTGATTTTACGTGCGGCGTCCGGCGGTATTCGCGGTTATGTCTCTTTACGGGAACTCAATGCGACAGATGCGCGAATTGGCCTGCTGGCTGGACGCGGTGCAGGTGCTGAGCTGATGCAAACGGCGCTAAACTGGGCGTATGCTCGCGGTAAAACAACTTTGCGGGTGGCGACCCAAATGGGCAACACCGCCGCGCTTAAACGATACATACAAAGTGGTGCGAATGTAGAAAGCACCGCGTACTGGTTATACAGGTGATCACATGATTCCATTTAACGCACCGCCGGTGGTGGGAACCGAACTCGACTATATGCAGTCGGCAATGGGTAGCGGCAAACTGTGTGGCGATGGCGGTTTTACCCGTCGCTGCCAGCAGTGGCTGGAGCAACGTTTTGGCAGCGCCAAAGTGTTACTGACGCCGTCCTGCACCGCTTCGCTGGAGATGGCGGCGCTGCTGCTCGATATCCAGCCTGGCGATGAAGTGATCATGCCGAGCTACACCTTTGTCTCCACCGCCAATGCCTTTGTGCTGCGTGGCGCAAAAATCGTTTTTGTGGATGTTCGCCCGGACACCATGAACATCGACGAAACGCTGATTGAAGCGGCGATCACCGACAAAACGCGCGTTATCGTGCCGGTCCATTACGCGGGTGTGGCCTGCGAAATGGACACCATTATGGCGTTGGCGAAAAAGCATAATCTGTTTGTGGTAGAAGATGCCGCTCAGGGCGTGATGTCCACTTACAAAGGGCGTGCACTGGGAACCATTGGTCATATTGGCTGCTTTAGCTTCCATGAAACCAAAAACTATACGGCGGGTGGTGAAGGCGGCGCGACGCTGATTAACGATAAAGCGTTAATCGAACGAGCCGAGATCATCCGTGAAAAGGGCACTAACCGCAGCCAGTTCTTCCGTGGTCAGGTCGATAAATATACCTGGCGCGATATTGGCTCCAGCTATTTGATGTCCGATCTGCAAGCTGCGTACCTGTGGGCGCAACTGGAAGCAGCGGATCGTATCAACCAGCAACGTCTGGCGCTGTGGCAAAACTACTACGATGCGTTAGCGCCTCTGGCGAAAGCCGGGCGTATCGAGCTGCCGTCGATTCCCGATGGCTGCGTGCAGAACGCGCATATGTTCTACATTAAACTGCGGGATATTGATGACCGGAGCGCGTTGATTAACTTTCTGAAAGAAGCGGAAATCATGGCGGTGTTCCATTACATTCCGCTGCACGGTTGCCCTGCGGGGGAACGCTTTGGTGAGTTCCACGGTGAAGATCGCTACACCACCAAAGAGAGCGAGCGCCTGCTGCGCCTGCCGCTGTTCTACAACCTGTCGCCCGTCAATCAGCGTACGGTAATTGCGACTTTGTTGAACTACTTCTCCTGATATGTCGTTGGCAAAAGCGTCCTTGTGGACGGCGGCCAGTACACTGGTCAAGATTGGTGCCGGGTTACTGGTCGGTAAGTTGCTGGCTGTGTCATTTGGTCCGGCGGGGCTTGGGCTGGCGGCAAATTTCCGCCAGTTGATTACCGTGCTCGGCGTGCTTGCCGGAGCTGGCATCTTTAACGGTGTAACCAAATACGTTGCCCAGTACCATGATAATCCGCAACAGCTGCGCCGCGTGGTCGGCACTTCATCAGCGATGGTACTTGGTTTCTCTACGCTGATGGCGCTGGTTTTTGTGCTGGCAGCTGCGCCAATCAGCCAGGGACTGTTTGGTAATACCGACTATCAGGGGCTGGTGCGTTTAGTGGCGCTGGTGCAAATGGGGATCGCCTGGGGCAACCTGTTACTGGCGCTGATGAAAGGCTTTCGCGATGCCGCAGGTAATGCGTTATCGCTGATTGTCGGCAGCTTGATTGGCGTTCTCGCGTACTACGTCAGTTACCGTTTGGGCGGTTATGAAGGGGCGTTGCTGGGTCTGGCGCTGATTCCCGCGCTGGTGGTGATTCCTGCCGCCATCATGTTGATCAAACGTGGTGTCATCCCGTTAAGCTATCTGAAACCCAGCTGGGATAACGGTCTGGCAGGGCAGTTGAGCAAATTTACGCTCATGGCGTTGATTACGTCGGTGACCTTGCCTGTTGCTTACATCATGATGCGTAAACTGCTGGCGGCGCAGTATAGCTGGGATGAAGTGGGGATCTGGCAAGGGGTGAGCAGTATTTCCGATGCCTACCTGCAATTTATTACGGCATCGTTCAGCGTATATTTGCTGCCCACGTTGTCGCGGCTAACGGAAAAGCGCGATATCACCCGGGAAGTGGTTAAATCGCTGAAATTCGTCTTACCGGCAGTGGCGGCGGCGAGTTTTACCGTCTGGTTGCTGCGTGATTTTGCTATCTGGTTGCTGTTGTCGAATAAATTTACCGCTATGCGCGATCTCTTTGCCTGGCAGTTAGTGGGTGATGTGTTAAAAGTGGGCGCTTATGTCTTTGGTTATCTGGTGATCGCCAAAGCGTCACTGCGGTTTTATATTCTGGCGGAAGTCAGCCAGTTCACTTTATTGATGGTATTTGCCCACTGGCTAATCCCTGCGCATGGTGCACTGGGCGCGGCGCAGGCATATATGGCAACTTATATCGTCTATTTTTCTCTTTGTTGTGGCGTGTTTTTACTCTGGCGTAGGCGGGCATGACTGTACTGATTCACGTACTGGGATCGGATATCCCTCACCATAACCGAACCGTTTTGCGGTTTTTCAATGACGCGCTGGCCGCGACGAGCGAGCACGCGCGCGAGTTTATGGTTGTTGGCAAGGACGACGGCTTAAGTGATAGCTGTCCGGCGCTTTCTGTGCAATTTTTCCCTGGGAAAAAATCGCTGGCGGAAGCGGTCATCGCGAAAGCAAAAGCTAACCGTCAGCAGCGATTTTTTTTCCACGGTCAGTTCAATCCCACACTGTGGCTGGCTCTGCTGAGTGGTGGCATTAAGCCCAGCCAGTTTTTCTGGCATATCTGGGGGGCAGACCTGTATGAGCTTTCCAGTGGCTTGAGATATAAGCTTTTTTACCCGCTACGTCGCCTGGCGCAAAAGCGAGTCGGCTGTGTATTTGCCACCCGCGGTGATTTGAGCTTTTTTGCCAAAACGCATCCAAAGGTGCGGGGCGAACTGCTGTACTTCCCGACGCGGATGGACCCTTCTCTCAATACGATGGCGAATGATCGGCAACGTGAAGGGAAAATGACCATTCTGGTGGGGAACTCCGGTGACCGCAGCAATGACCATATTGCTGCCTTGCGCGCCGTTCATCAGCAATTTGGCGATACGGTAAAAGTGGTGGTGCCGATGGGATATCCGCCTAATAACGAAGCGTACATTGAGGAAGTTCGTCAGGCGGGGCTGGAGTTATTCAGCGAAGAAAATCTGCAAATTTTGAGCGAAAAACTGGAATTTGACGCCTATCTGGCGCTACTTCGTCAGTGCGATCTTGGTTACTTTATTTTTGCCCGCCAGCAGGGCATTGGTACGCTTTGCTTACTGATTCAGGCGGGCATTCCTTGTGTGCTTAACCGGGAAAATCCGTTCTGGCAGGATATGACGGAACAGCATTTGCCGGTGCTGTTTACTACCGACGATCTCAACGAGGATATTGTGCGTGAAGCGCAGCGCCAGTTGGCGTCGGTGGATAAAAACACCATTGCCTTCTTTAGCCCTAACTATCTACAAGGCTGGCAGCGGGCGTTGGCGATTGCCGCCGGGGAGGTCGCATGAGTCTGCTGCAATTCAGTGGCCTGTTTGTGGTCTGGCTGCTCTGCACGCTGTTTATTGCCACGCTGACCTGGTTTGAGTTTCGCCGTGTGCGCTTTAACTTCAATGTCTTCTTTTCATTGCTGTTTTTGCTCACCTTTTTCTTCGGCTTCCCGCTGACCAGCGTGCTGGTATTTCGCTTTGATGTTGGTGTCGCGCCGCCAGAAATCTTGTTGCAGGCGTTGCTTTCTGCGGGCTGCTTCTACGCGGTTTACTATGTCACCTACAAAACCCGCCTACGCAAACGCGTTGCTGATGTACCGCGCCGTCCGCTGTTTACCATGAACCGCGTGGAGACCAATCTTACGTGGGTGATCCTGATGGGTATCGCGCTGGTAAGCGTCGGCATCTTCTTCATGCACAACGGCTTTTTGCTGTTCCGGCTTAACTCCTACAGTCAGATCTTCTCCAGTGAAGTCTCCGGCGTGGCGTTAAAACGCTTCTTTTACTTTTTCATCCCGGCGATGCTGGTGGTCTACTTTCTGCGCCAGGACAGCAAAGCGTGGCTGTTTTTCCTCGTCAGCACGGTCGCCTTTGGCTTGCTGACTTATATGATTGTCGGCGGCACTCGCGCCAATATCATCATCGCATTCGCTATCTTCCTGTTTATTGGCATTATTCGCGGCTGGATTTCGTTGTGGATGCTGGCGGCGGCGGGCGTGCTGGGGATTGTTGGCATGTTCTGGATGGCGCTAAAACGCTATGGAATGAATGTGAGCGGCGATGAAGCGTTCTATACGTTTCTCTATCTCACTCGCGACACCTTCTCCCCGTGGGAGAATCTGGCGTTGCTGTTGCAGAACTACGACAACATCGACTTCCAGGGCCTGGCTCCAATTGTCCGCGATTTCTATGTCTTTATCCCTTCCTGGCTGTGGCCGGGTCGCCCGAGTATGGTGCTGAACTCAGCCAACTACTTTACCTGGGAAGTGCTGAATAACCACTCCGGACTGGCGATCTCGCCTACGCTTATAGGCTCACTGGTGGTGATGGGCGGCGCGTTGTTCATCCCGCTCGGGGCGATCGTGGTTGGTCTGATCATCAAATGGTTCGACTGGCTGTATGAGCTGGGCAACCGCGAGCCTAATCGCTATAAGGCTGCGATATTGCACAGTTTCTGCTTTGGGGCGATCTTCAATATGATCGTGCTGGCGCGTGAAGGGCTGGATTCGTTTGTCTCACGCGTAGTCTTTTTTATCGTGGTCTTCGGCGCATGTCTGATAATCGCAAAACTGCTGTACTGGCTTTTTGAAAGCGCCGGACTCATTCATAAACGTACAAAATCATCGCTCCGGACGCAGGTTGAAGGATAACAATGAATAACAACACCACGGCACCGACCTATACGCTGCGTGGCTTACAGTTGATTGGTTGGCGTGATATGCAGCACGCCCTCGATTATCTGTTTGCTGACGGGCAGCTTAAGCAGGGAACGCTGGTTGCCATTAATGCTGAAAAAATGCTGACCATTGAAGATAACGCCGAGGTCAGGGAGTTAATTAACGCTGCCGAATTTAAATATGCGGATGGCATCAGCGTTGTACGTTCAGTACGTAAAAAGTACCCGCAGGCGCAGGTTTCCCGCGTTGCCGGTGCCGATCTCTGGGAAGAGCTGATGGCGCGCGCAGGCAAAGAAGGGACGCCGGTATTTCTTGTGGGCGGTAAACCTGAAGTGCTGGCGCAAACTGAAGCTAAACTGCGCAACCAATGGAATGTGAATATCGTTGGCAGTCAGGATGGTTATTTTAAACCCGAGCAGCGTCAGGCGCTGTTTGAACGCATTCATGCCAGCGGAGCGCAAATCGTCACCGTTGCGATGGGATCGCCAAAGCAGGAGATCTTCATGCGCGACTGCCGTCTGGTGCATCCAGATGCGCTGTATATGGGCGTTGGCGGGACTTACGATGTTTTCACCGGTCACGTAAAACGCGCACCGAAAATCTGGCAAACGCTGGGACTGGAGTGGCTCTACCGCCTGCTTTCGCAGCCGAGCCGCATTAAGCGTCAGCTTCGTTTGCTGCGTTATTTACGCTGGCACTACACCGGCAACCTCTGATTTTCCTCTCTTTGTAAAGCGACGGAGTGGTCACTCCGTCGCCTGTCTGCTTTTTTATTACACAAAGCATTCAAATTTTTAATGCTTTATTTGCCATTTCTCCTGAATTACGAAAACATTCGCAACACTCGATGTACCCATAACGATAACCGGTAACACCGGAAAGCATGCAAACACAACACGAGGATTTATGGCAGATAACAAACCAGAGCTACAGCGTGGGCTGGAAGCTCGACATATCGAACTCATCGCCCTGGGGGGCACTATTGGCGTCGGCCTGTTTATGGGGGCCGCCAGTACCCTGAAATGGGCCGGGCCATCCGTATTGTTGGCCTATATCATCGCCGGGCTGTTCGTCTTTTTCATCATGCGTTCAATGGGCGAAATGTTGTTCCTTGAACCTGTTACCGGTTCGTTCGCCGTTTATGCGCATCGTTATATGAGCCCGTTTTTTGGTTATCTCACCGCCTGGTCTTACTGGTTTATGTGGATGGCGGTGGGGATCTCAGAAATCACCGCCATTGGCGTTTATGTCCAGTTCTGGTTCCCGGAGATGGCGCAGTGGATACCTGCATTGATCGCGGTGGCGCTGGTGGCGTTGGCGAATCTGGCGGCGGTGCGGTTGTACGGCGAAATCGAGTTCTGGTTCGCGATGATCAAAGTCACCACGATTATCGTGATGATTGTCATTGGCCTGGGCGTGATTTTCTTTGGCTTTGGCAATGGCGGGCAGTCGATTGGTTTTAGCAATCTCACAGAGCATGGCGGTTTCTTTGCGGGTGGCTGGAAAGGGTTCCTGACCGCGCTGTGTATTGTGGTGGCGTCCTACCAGGGCGTGGAGCTGATTGGCATTACTGCCGGTGAAGCGAAGAATCCGCAGGTGACGCTGCGCAGTGCTGTAGGCAAAGTGCTGTGGCGGATCCTGATTTTCTACGTAGGCGCGATTTTCGTTATCGTCACCATCTTCCCGTGGAATGAAATTGGCAGCAACGGCAGCCCGTTCGTACTGACTTTTGCCAAAATCGGTATTACCGCAGCGGCGGGCATTATCAACTTTGTGGTGCTGACGGCTGCGCTCTCTGGCTGTAACAGCGGCATGTACAGTTGCGGACGTATGCTCTACGCACTGGCGAAAAACCGTCAGTTACCGGCGGCGATGGCGAAAGTTTCCCGTCACGGCGTACCAGTTGCGGGTGTGGCAGTATCTATTGCTATTCTGCTAATTGGCTCATGCCTGAACTACATCATTCCCAATCCGCAGCGTGTGTTTGTCTACGTCTACAGTGCCAGCGTGCTTCCGGGGATGGTGCCATGGTTTGTGATATTGATAAGCCAGCTGCGTTTTCGGCGTGCACATAAAGCGGCGATTGCCAGCCATCCGTTCCGCTCAATCCTGTTCCCGTGGGCCAACTACGTAACAATGGCATTCCTGATTTGCGTTTTGATCGGCATGTACTTTAATGAAGATACGCGTATGTCGCTGTTTGTTGGCATCATCTTTATGCTGGCGGTGACGGCGATTTATAAAGTTTTTGGCCTTAATCGCCACGGGAAAGCGCATAAACTGGAGGAATAAGCAGCAAAACGCACAAACCGTAACCAAACGCGCAATTTATTTAAAAAGGGACTAGACAGAGGGGTGGGAAGTCCGTATTATCCACCCCCGCAACGGCGCTAAGCGCCCGTAGCTCAGCTGGATAGAGCGCTGCCCTCCGGAGGCAGAGGTCTCAGGTTCGAATCCTGTCGGGCGCGCCATTTAGTCCCGGCGCTTGAGCTGCGGTGGTAGTAATACCGCGTAACAAGATTTGTAGTGGTGGCTATAGCTCAGTTGGTAGAGCCCTGGATTGTGATTCCAGTTGTCGTGGGTTCGAATCCCATTAGCCACCCCATTATTAGAAGTTGTGACAATGCGAAGGTGGCGGAATTGGTAGACGCGCTAGCTTCAGGTGTTAGTGTCCTTACGGACGTGGGGGTTCAAGTCCCCCCCCTCGCACCACGACTTTAAAGAATTGAACTAAAAATTCAAAAAGCAGTATTTCGGCGAGTAGCGCAGCTTGGTAGCGCAACTGGTTTGGGACCAGTGGGTCGGAGGTTCGAATCCTCTCTCGCCGACCAATTTTGAACCCCGCTTCGGCGGGGTTTTTTGTTTTCTGTGCATTTCGTCACCCTCCCTTCGCAATAAACGCCCGTAATAACTCATTGCCCCACGGTATGATTTCGCCCTTAACGTATTGAAGGATGACTTCAGGCAAGGAGTGACCATGCTGCAACAGGTTCCAACGCGTGCTTTTCATGTGATGGCGAAACCGAGTGGTTCCGATTGTAATCTGAACTGTGACTACTGTTTTTATCTCGAAAAACAATCCCTTTACCGCGAAAAGCCAGTCACGCATATGGACGATGACACGCTGGAAGCGTATGTCCGTCACTATATCGCTGCCAGCGAACCGCAAAACGAAGTGGCTTTTACCTGGCAGGGCGGCGAACCAACGTTACTCGGGCTGGATTTTTACCGCCGTGCCGTAAAGTTACAGGCGAAATACGGTGCTGGCAGGAAGATAAGTAACAGCTTCCAGACTAACGGCGTGCTGCTCGATGATAAATGGTGTGCATTTCTGGCAGAAAATCATTTTCTTGTTGGGTTATCGCTGGACGGTCCGGCTGAGATCCACAATCAATATCGCGTGACCAAAGGTGGCAGACCAACGCATAAGCTGGTGATGCGTGCCCTGACGCTGCTGCAAAAACATCATGTCGACTATAACGTGCTGGTCTGCGTCAACCGCACCAGCGCGCAGCAACCGTTGCAGGTTTATGATTTTTTGTGCGATGCGGGAGTCGAATTCATCCAGTTTATTCCGGTGGTCGAGCGTCTGGCTGATGAAACAGCTGCCCGCGATGGACTGAAATTGCATGCGCCTGGTGATATTCAGGGGGAACTGACGGAATGGTCGGTGCGCCCCGATGAATTTGGTGAATTTCTGGTGGCGATATTCGACCACTGGATCAAACGCGACGTCGGCAAGATTTTCGTGATGAATATCGAATGGGCGTTTGCCAATTTTGTCGGTGCGCCGGGTGCGGTTTGCCATCATCAGCCAACCTGTGGGCGCTCGGTGATTGTTGAGCACAACGGCGACGTTTACGCCTGCGATCACTATGTTTATCCGCAATATCGGCTGGGGAATATGCATCAGCAAACAATTGCAGAAATGATCGATTCCCCGCAACAGCAGGTGTTTGGTGAAGATAAATTTAAGCAATTACCGGCGCAGTGTCGCAGTTGTAACGTGTTAAAAGCGTGCTGGGGAGGCTGCCCGAAACACCGCTTCATGCTCGATGCCAGCGGCAAACCGGGGCTGAATTATTTGTGTGCCGGGTATCAGCGTTATTTCCGCCATCTACCGCCATATCTTAAAGCAATGGCTGATTTGCTGGCGCACGGTCGCCCGGCCAGTGACATTATGCAGGCACATTTGCTGGTGGTGAATAAGTAAAAAAGCGGCCATTTTGTGGCCGCCTGCGGTTGATTGCCGGATGCGGCGTAAACGCCTTATCCGGCCTACATGATCGTGCAAATTCAATAAATTGCAGCGTTCTGTGGATACTGGTTTGGGTGATCGTATCCGGCAAAGCCTTTGCGTGCGGTGGCAGTTGACGGGGTATCTGCTGCGCTGGCCATGAGAGGAAGAGCGGCGGCGACAGCAACAACAAGAAGTTTGGGTGAAAACGAAAATTCCATGCAAAATGCTCCGGTTTCATGTCATCAAAATGATGACGTAATTAAGCATTG
Source organism: Shigella sonnei (assembly GCF_002950395.1). Taxonomy (NCBI): domain Bacteria; kingdom Pseudomonadati; phylum Pseudomonadota; class Gammaproteobacteria; order Enterobacterales; family Enterobacteriaceae; genus Shigella; species Shigella sonnei. Next base: position 3,716,302 of record NZ_CP026802.1, on the reverse strand, counting down.
ATAATTGAGATCCCTCTCCCTGACAGGATGATTACATAAATAATAGTGACAAAAATAAATTATTTATTTATCCAGAAAATGAATTGGAAAATCAGGAGAGCGTTTTCAATCCTACCTCTGGCGCAGTTGATATGTAAGGCAGGTTTATTATATTGCGTTGATTATTAATGCTTTTTTAGTTTTAACGGCAATTAATATATGTGTTATTAATTGAATGAATTTTATCATTCATAATAAGTATGTGTAGGATCAAGCTCAGGTTAAATATTCACTCAGGAAGCAAAGAGGATTACAGAATTATCTCATAACAAGTGTTAAGGGATGTTATTTCCCGATTCTCTGTGGCATAATAAACGGGTAGATGCTCATTCCATCTCTTATGTTCGCCTTAGTGCCTCATAAACTCCGGAATGACGCAGAGCCGTTTACGGTGCTTATCGTCCACTGACAGATGTCGCTTATGCCTCATCAGACACCATGGACACAACGTTGAGTGAAGCACCCACTGTTGTCATACAGACCTGTTTTAACGCCTGCTCCGTAATAAGAGCAGGCGTTTTTTTATGCATCAGAAAGGTCCCGGAGGTGCTTGCCTCCGGGTGAGAAGGAACTACTGTGGTGGGTTGTTCTGCAACGTTAACATCAAACCGTCGCGACGCATCGCTGCAGCTTCTTCCGGCTTGTGCAGTCTGTCCAGCGCGTCGGCAAGCCATGCGTAATCGTAGGCGTCCGGACGTTGTTTCAGCGCTGCGCGGAAGGCGAGCGATGCTTCCTGCCATTCTCCGTGCTTCATCAGTGACTGGCCCAGTGTGCTCCACAACAGCGGGCGATCGCCGACGTTTTTGATCTGCTGGCGCAGCACTTTTTCCAGCTGTTCCGGATTGTTGGTTTTCAGTCGAGGAATCGGCAGCAGTAGGCGATCGTCGTACTGGCGTTTCAGGCCATCGATGATAATTTGCTGGGCAGTATCATGATCGTCACATTCAATAAGATGTTCCGCCATTGCCACCTGCAACGCTACCTGATGACGCGTTTTCCGGCTTTGGTTTTTCCACCAGTTACGCAAACCTTCACTACCGTTATCGGCACGCGCCTGATCCATCAGGCCAATCCATGCCTGTTGTTCCAGCATTGCACGATGTTCTTCATCACCAACATGGGCTTTCGCCATTGATGGGATGATATCCAGCAGAGAACTCCATGCACCTGTGCGGATATACGCCTGTTCCGCCAGACGTAATACTTCCGGATGGCGTGGCGTAACTTCCAGCAGCTTATCCACGCCGTGGCGTGCAGCATGGTTTTCATTACGGGCCAGTTGCAGACGTACACGGGTGATTTCTACCGGAATGGTGTCATTGCCGGCCAGCTCTGCTGCGCGTTCCAGATGTTGGTTGGCGCGTGCTTCATCACCACGTTGTTGCGCGGCTTCGGCAGCCAGTAGATAGTTCACCACCGGTTGTTCCGCGTGATCGGCATTTTTCGCCATCAGCTTTTCAACTTGCTGATAATCGCCTTCCGCCAGTTTCAGCAGCGCCTGTTCGGTCTGCTTACGGGCACGGCGACGCTTACGTCCGACAAACCACCCACGGGTGTGTGCGCCTGTGCGGAAGATCCGCCGCAGTAGCCACTCAATGGCAAACAGCACTACCATCGCCAGAATCAAAATAATCGCCAGGCCCGTGACGCTGGTTTCGATATTGTAGTTGTCAGTCTGGATCAGCACGTAACCCTGATGACCGGCAATCATCGGGCCAACCACTATCCCCGCAATCAGCAAAACAAAGAGTAATAACACTTTTAGCATGGTTATTCTCCTTGCGGCGCGGCTGCCGGAGTATCACCTTGCGGTGCAGGTGCAGGTGCAGGTGCAGGTGCAGGTGCAGGTGCAGGTGCAGGTGCAGGTTTAGCTTCCGTTGTCCCCGCTGCCGGTTGTGCCAGCAGGTTACGCACGCGGGTCTGCATCAGTTTTTCCAGCATCGCCTGGCTTTGCAGGGTTTCCGGAAGATCCATCGAGATATTTTGCTGGCTTAACTGGTCCACCTCGTCGAGGAACGCTTTGGTGGTGGCATCATCAGTATCGTAGTAAGCACGTACCCAGGTGGAGACGTTCTCCAGCGCCTGGCGATAAGTCTCTTCCTGATGACGCGGTACAGCTTGTGCTGCGACCAGCAGGCGAGAGCGAATATTTTCGCGCAGATAGATATCCTGATTTGGCGCTAACAGCGGTACGGCGGTGTCATCACGACGGCGAATCGTAATGAAGTTGTCCATAAAGTTCTGCCAGCTTTTTTGCAGATTGATACGCCATTCGCTGATGGAACTGGAAAGCTCTTCACCGTCTGAATCCATCGGCGAACCATCGCTGTCATTATCGGCCAGACGCAGGTTATCTACCTGATTTGAAAGCTGATTAAGCTTAAGGATGATGCCGTCATAATCCACCTGCGATACTGCAGAAAGGCTGGCGATATCATCGGTAATTGCCCGACGAACGGTAATCAGACTCGGGTCATTCATATCCGCCAGGCTGGCGTCTGCACTTTTCAGCAACGCTGCAGCGGTCGTGACGTCCTGATCGCTCCACAGCTTCCGTCCGGCGAGTTTCACCAGAAAATCGGCCTGGGCCAGCAGCCAGGTTTTAGCATCGCTGCCGGAAATGGTGGCGACCTTTTGCTGGACTTCATCCAGCTGTTTTGCCAGCGTTTCTTGCTGACGATTCGCCTGTTCAAGCTGCGTAGCCTGTTGCTTAATAATGCCTTCCAGTTCGGCTTTTTGGCTCTCCTGGGCTTTTTGCAATGCCGTCAGTTGGTTAGCCAGGGCATCGCTGGTGGCGGTCTGATTGACGGCCTGTTGTTTACCCCAGCCATACAAACCGACGCCCGCCGCCAGAGCAATAGCGATAGCCGCCGCGCTGAGAATCAATGCGGTATTGTTCTTACTCTTTTTTTCTGTTGCGACAGGTTGTGACGTGGTGTCCACGGCCTCCCTAGTCTCTTCAACCACGGCGGAGGTTTTTTCTTGTTCCGTCATTATGGCTTCCTGTTATGAGAGTTATTGTAATGCCCGTAAAAGCGCATCGTTGGCAGCGTTATCGGCGACCTTAATGTCTTGCCAGCCCAGTTCCCGGGCGAGTTTCGCCAAACGCTCACTGACGACCAATAGTCGACAGTGTAGTAACCAGTGCTCACGATACCATTGTGGGATCAGCGACCAGAGTTGCTGCAACATTTCACCGCTGGTAACAACGACCGTCGTCACCTCGCGGGATTGCCAGCGCATCGCTTCTTCTGCACCATCGTAATGGATTGCGCATCGTTGATAACATTCACAAAAAGTGACCTCAGCACCGCGCGCCGTCAGGGTATCCCCAATTAGCTCACGACCGCCATTGCCACGTAATATCAGCGCACGTTTGCCCGCAATATTTTGTAATTCAGGTAATTGTAGCAAGACTTCGCTGATTTCCCGATCCTGCGGGTAGAGAATCTTCTGTCCGCTTACGGTATGTAGTGCCAGTGCGGTGGTGCGTCCAATGGCGAAATAATTAGGTAGTCGGGGCCATTTACGATCTTGCTGATGTAGCTGTGATTGGGCAAAAGCAACCGCGTGTTGCGAGAGGGCAAACAACAGATCGCTCTCCCCCAGCGCTGCCAGTTGATCAGCAAGTTGCGGTAATTGTTGACCCGGAGAAAACTCAATCAGCGGAAAATGCCAGGCCACCTGCCCCAGTGTGCGCAGACGGCTCACTAACTCTTCTCCAGCGGGAGACGGGCGGGTGACAAGGATACTCATGCCGGGGCGTCTCCGTTATAGACTTCAGCGAGGATCTCGCGCGCGCCGTTATTCAGTAGCTCTTCTGCCAGCGAAATCCCCATTTGTTTGGCATTTTGCGGCGCACCGCGGCGTTCACCGCGAATAATCTGCGAACCGTCCGGCGCGCCGACCAGCGCACGCAGCCAGATTTCGCCATCAATAAGCTCGGCGTAGCTACCAATTGGCACCTGACATCCGCCTTCGAGACGGGTATTCATGGCGCGTTCTGCGGTAACGCGCAGTGCAGTTTCGTGGTGATTCAGCGCGGCAAGCAGCTCGCGAGTGCGCGTATCATCAAGGCGGCATTCAATACCGACTGCACCTTGTCCTACCGCCGGAAGAGAAATCTCGGGTGGTAACGCGGCGCGAATGCGGGACTCCAGACCTAAACGTTTTAGTCCGGCTACGGCAAGAATGATGGCATCGTATTCGCCGTTATCTAGTTTGCTCAGGCGAGTGCCGACGTTGCCGCGCAGGGAGCGGATAATCAGATCCGGGCGGCGTTCAGCCAGTTGGCACTGGCGACGTAAACTGGACGTCCCGACGATACTGCCTGCTGGTAACGCATCCAGACTGTCATAGTTATTGGACACAAAGGCATCGCGAGGATCTTCACGCTCACAAATAGTGACCAGTCCCAGACCTTGCGGGAATTCAACCGGCACATCTTTCATTGAATGTACGGCGATATCGGCGCGATTTTCGAGGAGCGCGACTTCCAGCTCTTTTACAAATAAGCCTTTTCCGCCTACTTTCGCCAGCGGCGTATCAAGAATCACATCGCCGCGCGTCACCATCGGTACCAGTTCAACGACCAGGCCCGGATGGCTCGCCATCAACTTGTCTTTGACATAGTGTGCCTGCCAGAGTGCAAGTGGGCTTTGGCGTGTGGCAATTCTTAAAACATTGTCTAACATGCTTGTTACCGTCATTATCATCCGTGGTCCATCCTAACATCCTTGCCAGAGTGATGTCAGTGTTGTGGTGAAACGTAGACGCCTGCGCAAACCGTAAAATGAGGTCTGGCAGTGGATCCTGACAGACGTTTCACGCTGTCGTAATAAGGAATTTACAGAGAATAAACGGTGCTACACTTGTATGTAGCGCATCTTTCTTTACGGTCAATCAGCAAGGTGTTAAATTGATCACGTTTTAGACCATTTTTTCGTCGTGAAACTAAAAAAACCAGGCGCGAAAAGTGGTAACGGTTACCTTTGACATACGAAATATCCCGAATGCCGCGTGTTACCGTTGATGTTGGCGGAATCACAGTCATGACGGGTAGCAAATCAGGCGATACGTCTTGTACCTCTATATTGAGACTCTGAAACAGAGACTGGATGCCATAAATCAATTGCGTGTGGATCGCGCGCTTGCTGCTATGGGGCCTGCATTCCAACAGGTCTACAGTCTACTGCCGACATTGTTGCACTATCACCATCCGCTAATGCCGGGTTACCTTGATGGTAACGTTCCCAAAGGCATTTGCCTTTACACGCCTGATGAAACTCAACGCCACTACCTGAACGAGCTTGAACTGTATCGTGGAATGTCAGTACAGGATCCACCGAAAGGTGAGCTTCCAATTACTGGTGTATACACCATGGGCAGCACCTCGTCCGTAGGGCAAAGTTGTTCCTCTGACCTGGATATCTGGGTCTGTCATCAATCCTGGCTCGATAGCGAAGAGCGCCAGTTACTACAACGTAAATGCAGCCTGCTGGAAAGCTGGGCCGCCTCGCTGGGTGTGGAAGTCAGCTTCTTCCTGATTGATGAAAACCGCTTTCGTCATAATGAAAGCGGCAGCCTGGGGGGCGAAGATTGTGGCTCCACCCAGCATATACTGCTGCTTGACGAATTTTATCGTACCGCCGTGCGTCTCGCCGGTAAGCGTATTCTGTGGAATATGGTGCCGTGCGACGAAGAAGAGCATTACGACGACTATGTGATGACGCTTTACGCGCAGGGCGTGCTGACGCCAAATGAATGGCTGGATCTCGGTGGCTTAAGCTCGCTTTCTGCTGAAGAGTACTTTGGTGCCAGCCTTTGGCAGCTCTACAAGAGTATCGATTCCCCATACAAAGCGGTGCTGAAAACACTGCTGCTGGAAGCCTATTCCTGGGAATACCCGAACCCACGTCTGCTGGCGAAAGATATCAAACAGCGTTTGCACGACGGCGAGATTGTATCGTTTGGCCTCGATCCATACTGCATGATGCTGGAGCGTGTTACTGAATACCTGACGGCGATTGAAGATTTCACCCGTCTGGATTTAGTACGTCGCTGCTTCTATTTAAAAGTGTGCGAAAAACTCAGCCGTGAACGCGCCTGTGTAGGCTGGCGTCGCGCAGTGTTGAGCCAGTTAGTGAGCGAGTGGGGTTGGGACGAAGCTCGTCTGGCAATGCTCGATAACCGTGCTAACTGGAAGATTGATCAGGTGCGTGAGGCGCACAACGAGTTGCTCGACGCGATGATGCAGAGCTACCGTAATCTGATCCGCTTTGCGCGTCGCAATAACCTTAGCGTCTCCGCCAGTCCGCAGGATATCGGCGTGCTGACGCGTAAGCTGTATGCCGCGTTTGAAGCATTACCAGGTAAAGTGACGCTGGTAAACCCGCAGATTTCACCCGATCTCTCGGAACCGAATCTGACCTTTATTTATGTGCCGCCGGGCCGGGCTAACCGTTCAGGTTGGTATCTGTATAACCGCGCGCCAAATATTGAGTCGATCATCAGCCATCAGCCGCTGGAATATAACCGTTACCTGAATAAACTGGTGGCGTGGGCATGGTTTAACGGTCTGCTGACCTCGCGCACCCGTTTGTATATTAAAGGTAACGGCATTGTCGATTTGCCTAAGTTGCAGGAGATGGTCGCCGACGTGTCGCACCATTTCCCGCTGCGCTTACCTGCACCGACACCGAAGGCGCTCTACAGCCCGTGTGAGATCCGCCATCTGGCGATTATCGTTAACCTGGAATATGACCCGACAGCGGCGTTCCGCAATCAGGTGGTGCATTTTGATTTCCGTAAGCTGGATGTCTTCAGCTTTGGCGAGAATCAAAATTGCCTGGTAGGTAGCGTTGACCTGCTGTACCGCAACTCGTGGAACGAAGTGCGTACGCTGCACTTCAACGGCGAGCAATCGATGATCGAAGCCCTGAAAACTATTCTCGGCAAAATGCATCAGGACGCCGCACCGCCAGATAGCGTGGAAGTCTTCTGTTATAGCCAGCATCTGCGCGGGTTAATCCGTACTCGCGTGCAGCAACTGGTTTCTGAGTGTATTGAACTGCGCCTTTCCAGCACCCGCCAGGAAACCGGGCGTTTCAAGGCGCTGCGCGTTTCTGGTCAAACCTGGGGCTTGTTCTTCGAACGCCTGAATGTATCGGTACAGAAGCTGGAGAACGCCATCGAGTTTTATGGCGCTATTTCGCATAACAAACTGCACGGCCTGTCAGTGCAGGTTGAAACCAATCACGTCAAATTACCGGCGGTGGTGGACGGCTTTGCTAGTGAAGGGATCATCCAGTTCTTCTTCGAAGAAACGCAAGACGAGAATGGCTTTAATATCTACATTCTTGACGAAAGCAACCGGGTTGAGGTGTATCACCACTGCGAAGGCAGCAAAGAGGAACTGGTGCGTGACGTCAGTCGCTTCTACTCGTCATCGCACGACCGCTTCACCTACGGCTCAAGCTTCATCAACTTCAACCTGCCGCAGTTCTATCAGATTGTGAAGGTTGATGGTCGTGAACAGGTGATTCCGTTCCGCACAAAATCTATCGGTAACATGCCGCCTGCCAATCAGGATCACGATACGCCGCTATTACAGCAATATTTTTCGTGATGAACGTGCCGGAAAGCGAGGCTTATCCGGCATGCAATCTTAGCGGAAACTGACTGTTTCACCCGCCTGCTGCGTCGCCGCCTGTTCCAGCAAATCCCAGAAGGTTTCGCCGCTGCGATCGCAAATCCACTCATCGCCTTTCAGATCAAAATGGTAGCCGCCTTGTTTGGTTGCCAGCCATACCTGGTGCAGCGGTTCCTGGCGGTTGATAATGATTTTGCTGCCGTTTTCAAAGGTAATGGTCAGCACGCCGCCGTTGATTTCGCAGTCGATATCGCTGTCGCCATCCCAGTCGTCCAGGCGTTCTTCAATGGTCAGCCAGAGTTGATCAGCCAGGCGATGAAATTCACTGTCGTTCATTGTTGTATCCTGTTTTTAAGTGATGGCGGCAGTATAGCGGCATGGGGTCAGGGCTTCAAAGTTTGCACCTCTGCGGCTGCGTTCCGGCACGATTCATCCGTCACCGGAATAATGATGTCTCTGTGTAGCGAAAGATTTGTCTCTTCATTAGGGCGCAGTTACACCACGCCTTTCCCTGTTTCTGGTAAACATTATGATCAGGTTTACCGAGCGAGCATCCTCACGCTGACGGAACTAAAAAAGACAACAAACAAACCACATTGCGATAGTGCATAGAGCCATCCTGGCGCGAGGTGCCGATCACGAAACTACCAGCAAAACATAAATCCCCACGAGTAAGCGTTATACTCGCAGCATTTCCTCACTTTTCAGACTTCATAAAGAGTCGCTAAACGCTTGCTTTTACGTCTTCTCCTGCGATGATAGAAAGCAGAAAGCAGAAAGCAGAAAGCAGAAAGCAGAAAGCAGAAAGCAGAAAGCAGAAAGCAGAAAGCAGAAAGCAGAAAGCAGAAAGCAGAAAGCAGAAAGCAGAAAGCAGAAAGCAGAAAGCAGAAAGCAGAAAGCAGAAAGCAGAAAGCAGAAAGCAGAAAGCGATGAACTTTACAGGCAATCCATAATGAAAAACGTGTTTAAGGCACTCACTGTATTACTTACTCTCTTCAGCCTGACGGGCTGCGGTCTGAAAGGTCCGCTCTATTTCCCGCCTGCAGATAAAAACGCACCGCCGCCGACCAAACCGGTAGAGACGCAAACGCAATCCACGGTGCCGGATAAAAACGATCGCGCCACTGGCGATGGTCCATCCCAGGTGAATTACTAAAAGTCAGTTTCTGTACCCGCGTGATTGGAGTAAATGATGCAGTTCTCGAAAATGCATGGCCTTGGCAACGATTTTATGGTCGTCGACGCGGTAACGCAGAATGTCTTTTTTTCACCGGAGCTGATTCGTCGCCTGGCTGATCGACACCTGGGGGTAGGGTTTGACCAACTGCTGGTGGTTGAGCCGCCGTATGATCCTGAACTGGATTTTCACTATCGCATTTTCAATGCTGATGGCAGTGAAGTGGCGCAGTGCGGCAACGGTGCGCGCTGCTTTGCCCGTTTTGTGCGTCTGAAAGGACTGACCAATAAGCGTGATATCCGCGTCAGCACCGCCAACGGGCGGATGGTTCTGACCGTCACCGATGATGATCTGGTCCGCGTAAATATGGGCGAACCCAACTTCGAACCTTCCGCCGTGCCGTTTCGCGCTAACAAAGCGGAAAAGACCTATATTATGCGCGCCGCCGAGCAGACAATCTTATGCGGCGTGGTGTCGATGGGAAATCCGCATTGCGTGATTCAGGTCGATGATGTCGATACCGCGGCGGTAGAAACGCTTGGTCCTGTTCTGGAAAGCCACGAGCGTTTTCCGGAGCGCGCCAATATCGGTTTTATGCAAGTGGTTAAGCGCGAGCATATTCGTTTACGCGTTTATGAGCGTGGGGCAGGAGAAACCCAGGCCTGCGGCAGCGGCGCGTGTGCGGCGGTTGCAGTAGGGATTCAGCAAGGTTTGCTGGCCGAAGAAGTACGCGTGGAACTCCCCGGCGGTCGTCTTGATATCGCCTGGAAAGGTCCGGGTCACCCGTTATATATGACTGGCCCGGCGGTACATGTCTACGACGGATTTATTCATCTATGAAGCAACCAGGGGAAGAACTGCAGGAAACACTCACGGAGCTTGATGACCGGGCGGTTGTCGATTATCTGATTAAAAATCCTGAGTTTTTTATCCGTAATGCGCGCGCAGTAGAAGCGATACGTGTGCCGCATCCGGTACGCGGCACCGTTTCGTTGGTCGAGTGGCACATGGCCCGCGCACGTAATCATATTCATGTTCTGGAAGAGAACATGGCGCTGTTGATGGAACAGGCTATCGCCAACGAAGGCCTGTTTTATCGCCTACTCTACCTGCAGCGCAGTCTCACCGCCGCCAGCAGTCTCGACGATATGCTGATGCGCTTTCACCGCTGGGCGCGCGATCTCGGCCTGGCAGGTGCGAGTCTGCGCCTGTTTCCGGATCGCTGGCGCTTAGGTGCGCCGTCGAACCACACTCATCTGGCATTAAGCCGTCAGTCTTTCGAACCGCTGCGTATTCAGCGTTTGGGGCAGGAACAGCACTATCTTGGGCCGCTTAACGGACCAGAGCTGCTGGTGGTGCTACCGGAAGCGAAAGCGGTGGGATCGGTGGCGATGTCGATGCTGGGAAGCGATGCTGATTTGGGTGTCGTGCTGTTTACCAGTCGCGATGCCAGTCACTATCAACAAGGGCAGGGAACGCAGTTACTTCATGAAATTGCGCTGATGTTGCCGGAGCTTCTGGAGCGTTGGATTGAACGCGTATGACCGATTTACACACCGATGTAGAACGCTACCTACGTTATCTGAGCGTGGAGCGCCAGCTTAGCCCGATAACCCTGCTTAACTACCAGCGTCAGCTTGAGGCGATCATCAATTTTGCCAGCGAAAACGTCCTGCAAAGCTGGCAGCAATGTGATGTGACGATGGTGCGCAATTTTGCTGTACGCAGTCGCCGTAAAGGGCTGGGAGCAGCAAGCCTCGCGTTACGGCTTTCTGCGCTACGTAGCTTTTTTGACTGGCTGGTCAGCCAGAACGAACTCAAAGCTAACCCGGCGAAAGGTGTTTCGGCACCGAAAGCGCCGCGTCATCTGCCGAAAAATATCGACGTCGACGATATGAATCGGCTGCTGGACATTGATATCAACGATCCCCTCGCTGTACGCGACCGTGCAATGCTGGAAGTGATGTACGGCGCGGGTCTGCGTCTTTCCGAGCTGGTGGGGCTGGATATCAAACACCTCGACCTGGAGTCTGGTGAAGTGTGGGTAATGGGGAAAGGCAGCAAAGAGCGCCGCCTGCCGATTGGTCGCAACGCTGTGGCGTGGATTGAGCACTGGCTTGATTTGCGCGACCTGTTTGGTAGCGAAGACGACGCGCTTTTTCTGTCGAAACTGGGCAAGCGTATCTCCGCGCGTAATGTGCAGAAACGCTTTGCCGAATGGGGCATAAAACAAGGGCTGAATAATCACGTTCATCCGCATAAATTACGTCACTCGTTCGCCACGCATATGCTGGAGTCGAGCGGCGATCTTCGTGGTGTGCAGGAGCTGCTGGGTCATGCCAACCTCTCCACCACGCAAATCTATACTCATCTTGATTTTCAACACCTTGCCTCGGTGTACGATGCGGCGCATCCACGCGCCAAACGGGGGAAATAATGCGTTTTTACCGGCCTTTGGGGCGCATCTCGGCGCTCACCTTTGACCTGGATGATACCCTTTACGATAACCGTCCGGTGATTTTGCGCACCGAGCGAGAGGCGCTTACCTTTGTGCAAAATTATCATCCGGCGCTGCGCAGCTTCCAGAATGAAGATCTGCAACGCCTGCGCCAGGCGGTACGGGAAGCGGAACCCGAGATTTATCACGACGTGACGCGTTGGCGTTTTCGTTCGATTGAACAAGCGATGCTCGACGCCGGGCTGAGTGCCGAAGAAGCCAGTGCAGGCGCACACGCAGCAATGATTAACTTTGCCAAATGGCGCAGCCGAATCGACGTCCCGCAGCAAACTCACGACACCTTAAAACAGCTGGCGAAGAAATGGCCGCTGGTGGCGATCACCAACGGTAACGCCCAGCCGGAACTGTTTGGTTTGGGGGATTATTTTGAGTTTGTGCTGCGCGCTGGCCCGCACGGGCGCTCAAAACCGTTCAGCGATATGTACTTTTTGGCTGCGGAAAAACTCAACGTGCCGATCGGCGAGATCTTACATGTTGGGGACGATCTCACCACTGACGTGGGTGGGGCAATTCGCAGCGGAATGCAGGCTTGTTGGATCAGACCGGAAAATGGCGATCTGATGCAAACCTGGGACAGCCGTTTACTGCCGCATCTGGAAATTTCCCGGTTGGCATCTCTGACCTCGCTGATATAATCAGTAAATCTGTATATATACCCAGCTTTTTGGCGGAGGGCGTTGCGCTTCTCCGCCCAACCTATTTTTACGCGGCGGTGCCAATGGACGTTTCTTACCTGCTCGACAGCCTTAATGACAAACAGCGCGAAGCGGTGGCCGCGCCACGCAGCAACCTTCTGGTGCTGGCGGGCGCGGGCAGTGGTAAGACGCGCGTACTGGTGCATCGTATCGCCTGGCTGATGAGCGTGGAAAACTGCTCGCCATACTCGATTATGGCTGTGACGTTTACCAACAAAGCGGCGGCGGAGATGCGTCATCGTATCGGGCAACTGATGGGCACCAGCCAGGGCGGCATGTGGGTCGGCACCTTCCACGGGCTGGCGCACCGTTTGCTGCGTGCGCACCATATGGACGCCAATCTACCGCAGGATTTCCAGATCCTCGACAGTGAAGACCAGCTACGCCTGCTTAAGCGTCTGATCAAAGCCATGAACCTCGACGAGAAGCAGTGGCCGCCGCGCCAGGCAATGTGGTACATCAACAGCCAGAAAGATGAAGGCCTGCGTCCGCATCATATTCAAAGCTACGGTAATCCGGTGGAGCAGACCTGGCAGAAGGTGTATCAGGCGTATCAGGAAGCGTGCGATCGTGCGGGCCTGGTGGACTTCGCCGAGCTGCTGCTGCGCGCTCACGAGTTGTGGCTTAACAAGCCGCATATCCTGCAACACTACCGCGAACGTTTTACCAACATCCTGGTGGACGAATTCCAGGATACCAACAACATTCAGTACGCGTGGATCCGCCTGCTGGCGGGCGATACCGGCAAAGTGATGATCGTTGGCGATGACGACCAGTCAATCTACGGCTGGCGCGGGGCGCAGGTAGAGAATATTCAGCGTTTCCTCAATGATTTCCCCGGTGCTGAAACTATCCGTCTGGAGCAGAACTACCGCTCTACCAGCAATATTCTGAGCGCCGCGAACGCCCTGATTGAAAACAACAACGGGCGTCTGGGTAAAAAACTGTGGACCGATGGCGCGGACGGTGAGCCTATTTCCCTCTATTGCGCTTTTAACGAACTCGACGAAGCGCGTTTTGTGGTTAACCGCATCAAAACCTGGCAGGACAACGGCGGGGCGCTTGCCGAGTGCGCCATTCTCTACCGCAGTAACGCCCAGTCGCGTGTACTGGAAGAAGCACTGTTGCAGGCCAGTATGCCGTACCGTATTTACGGCGGGATGCGCTTCTTCGAACGCCAGGAAATCAAAGACGCGCTCTCGTATCTGCGTCTGATTGCCAACCGTAACGACGACGCGGCGTTTGAGCGCGTGGTGAATACGCCAACGCGGGGTATTGGTGACCGGACGCTGGACGTGGTACGTCAGACATCGCGCGATCGCCAGTTAACACTCTGGCAGGCATGTCGTGAACTGTTGCAGGAAAAAGCCCTCGCCGGGCGAGCTGCCAGCGCCTTGCAGCGATTTATGGAATTAATCGATGCCTTAGCGCAAGAAACTGCCGATATGCCGCTGCATGTACAGACTGACCGGGTAATTAAAGACTCCGGCCTGCGTACCATGTACGAGCAGGAGAAGGGCGAAAAAGGTCAGACGCGTATCGAAAACTTAGAGGAACTGGTGACGGCAACGCGCCAGTTCAGCTACAACGAAGAAGACGAAGATTTAATGCCGCTGCAGGCGTTCCTCTCCCATGCGGCACTGGAAGCAGGTGAAGGGCAGGCGGATACTTGGCAGGATGCGGTGCAGTTGATGACGCTACACTCGGCGAAAGGGCTGGAGTTCCCGCAGGTGTTTATCGTCGGTATGGAAGAGGGCATGTTCCCAAGCCAGATGTCGCTGGATGAAGGCGGACGTCTGGAAGAAGAACGCCGTCTGGCCTACGTTGGCGTAACCCGTGCGATGCAGAAACTGACGCTGACCTACGCGGAAACTCGCCGTCTGTATGGCAAAGAGGTTTACCATCGCCCGTCGCGCTTTATCGGCGAGCTGCCGGAAGAGTGTGTGGAAGAGGTGCGCCTGCGCGCCACGGTAAGCCGCCCGGTTAGCCATCAGCGGATGGGTACGCCGATGGTCGAGAACGACAGCGGCTACAAACTCGGCCAGCGCGTGCGCCACGCTAAGTTTGGTGAAGGCACCATCGTCAATATGGAAGGCAGCGGTGAACATAGCCGTTTGCAGGTGGCATTCCAGGGCCAGGGAATCAAATGGCTGGTGGCGGCTTACGCCCGGCTGGAGACGGTGTAATTTACAACTCCGTTGCAGGATGCGGTGCGCCACACCGCATCCTGCATCAGCACCTTACTTAGCGCACTTCTTCACATCAATATTCCAGTCAGCACCAGACGCAACTTGATGTTTCTGCGCGAAATTATCCATATTGAGCGCCACGGAAACATTCAATAAGCTGTTTAGATACACCATCGGCTGGCCTTCCGGCACATCGCCGAAGCTTGCGACATACGGCATTTTCCCTGCGTATTTTTGCTGGGAACCTTCGGAAATGGTTACACACAACGTGTCGTTGAGTTTGATTCCTGCCTGATTCAGCAACTCGTCGCTGATATTGCTCCAGACGTTGCCGTACTGAATATCGAGAATCGGGATATTGCCCTTCACTTCACCTTTTGTTGCTTTGGCTTTCTGATAAGAAAGTTCGACAACTTTTGCAGGAAGCTCTGGCCCCACCTGTTCGAACGTGATCGCTCCGGAAGCCAGGCGTGCACCGGTGTAGGCATACACGTCACGACCGTGGAAGGTATATGACTTTTCGGAACCTTTCAGGCGGTTGGTTTTTTCATCGATTTGCCGGACGCTCTCAATACCCAGCGATTCCGCCACCAAAGTGAGCGTACCGTTATCTGGTGAAACGAAGTATTGACCGTTTTTGGTTTTTAGCACTACCGATTTACGGTCTGTACCAACACCAGGATCGACCACACTGACAAATACCGAACCTTGCGGCCAGTAACTGGCGGTCTGATACAGGCGGTAAGCGCCTTCCCAGATGTTATACGGTGGAATTTCGTGTGTTAAATCAAATATTTTAAGATTATGGTCAACACCGAATGCGACCCCTTTCATCGCCGAGACGGCACCATCTTTCAGGCTAAAATCAGTTTGTAAAATCAAAGCGTTATCCGCATAAGCGGATGATGATCCCAGACACGTTAATAAAAATAACGTTGCGAGCGTTTTTTTCATTTTTGTTTCCCTTCATTTATCTGATGATTTTTCAGCTGTGTAGCCAGCCCCAGTTTGTCTGGCCTCCTCGAGTGTACAATGCTTAACCTTTCCTCTCGACGGAAATCATGGTGACAAAAGGATAGCGTTGCCACGGGATTGCCCCGCCTTTCATATACATATGTGAAATCGTGCCATCAAGATAAAGCAGCTGCTCAACGTTCAGTTTCGCTTTGGCATAACAGGCAAAATCATAAAAATTTGTCGCCTGCTGGCTCAACAAAAACACGGCATTCCCATGTTTATTAATCCCAACACCGTTACGAATTTTACGTGAGGCGACGTTGGGATGAATACGCGGATTAATTACACTGTTTTCCATCAACATTGGCCCTGACTGCACCGCAAACTGAATCTCTTTACTGGTTTTGAAGGCATCCAGACGAACGATGTCGACTTTATCTCCCGCGACATAAAACACGCCGCCAGGACGGATAAAGAAATTCCCTTCACCTGAAGCGAGATTTAACGCCACCTTCTGCTGTAATGCCGATCAGTTAAGGATCAGTTGACCGATCCAGTGGCTGTGTAAGAATCCGGAAACGCTCACTTGTTTCCGGATTTTTTTATGCACATTGGACAGGCTCTTGATCTGGTATCCCGTTACGATTCTCTGCGTAACCCACTGACTTCTCTGGGGGATTACCTCGACCCCGAACTCATCTCTCGTTGCCTTGCCGAATCAGGTACTGTAACGCTACGCAAGCGCCGTCTTCCCTCGAAATGATGGTCTGGTGTATTGTTGGCATGGCGCTTGAGCGTAAAGAACCTCTTCACCAGATTGTGAATCGCCTGGACATCATGCTGCCGGGCAATCGCCCCTTCGTTGCCCCCAGTGCCGTTATTCAGGCCCGCCAGCGCCTGGGAAGTGAGGCTGTCCGCCGCGTGTTCACGAAAACAGCGCAGCTCTGGCATAACGCCACGCCGCATCCGCACTGGTGCGGCCTGACCCTGCTGGCCATCGATGGTGTGTTCTGGCGCACACCGGATACACCAGAGAACGATGCAGCCTTCCCCCGCCAGACACATGCCGGGAACCCGGCGCTCTACCCGCAGGTCAAAATGGTCTGCCAGATGGAACTGACCAGCCATCTGCTGACGGCTGCAGCCTTCGGCACGATGAAGAACAGCGAAAATGAGCTTGCTGAGCAACTTATAGAACAAACCGGCGATAACACTCTGACGTTAATGGATAAAGGTTATTACTCACTGGGACTGTTAAATGCCTGGAGCCTGGCGGGAGAACACCGCCACTGGATGATACCTCTCAGAAAGGGAGCGCAATATGAAGAGCTCAGAAAACTGGGTAAAGGCGATCATCTGGTGAAGCTGAAAACCAGCCCGCAGGCACGAAAAAAGTGGCCGGGACTGGGAAATGAAGTGACAGCCCGCCTGCTGACCGTGACGCGCAAAGGAAAAGTCTGCCATCTGCTGACGTCGATGACGGACGCCATGCGCTTCCCCGGAGGAGAAATGGCGGATCTGTACAGTCATCGCTGGGAAATCGAACTGGGATACAGGGAGATAAAACAGACGATGCAACTGAGCAGGCTGACGCTGAGAAGTAAAAAGCCGGAGCTTGTGGAGCAAGAGCTGTGGGGTGTCTTACTGGCTTATAATCTGGTGAGATATCAGATGATTAAAATGGCGGAACATCTGAAAGGTTACTGGCCGAATCAACTGAGTTTCTCAGAATCATGCGGAATGGTGATGAGAATGCTGATGACATTGCAGGGCGCTTCACCGGGACGTATACCGGAGCTGATGCGCGATCTTGCAAGTATGGGACAACTTGTGAAATTACCGACGAGAAGGGAAAGGGCCTTCCCGAGAGTGGTAAAGGAGAGGCCCTGGAAATACCCCACAGCCCCGAAAAAGAGCCAGTCAGTTGCTTAACTGACTGGCATTACACCTTCTGCTGACCGTTTTCGATGTACAAACCGAGCGGCGCATAGCTTTCATCATAGATGCCGCCGTTCATCGCCATCTGCACCTGACCCTGACTATTCATATCCACCAGCAGAGCATGTAAAGTTCCCCACGCTTCGCCATTGGCTTTTTGCCAGTACATTTTCACCCGCTCTGTTTGAGGATTAACGGTATACGCCTGTACGGTCAGCATCGGATCTGAGAGTGCGCAATCATCAGCGGCAACAGCAAACAAGGGAAGTAAGGTGAGGGCGAGAAAAATCCGTTTGAGATTCAAGGTGATCATTCCTTTACCAATGAGTAGCCGATGCGCCATTATAGGTCCTGGATGTTGGATTTTTTTATCCTGTTAGCGACCTTGACGAGTACCAAAAAGCGCGAAGTTCAACTATTGTTCTGTGGTGTTCTGTTGCGTGTTGACGGCAAAATTTTGCTGGCGTAACATGCGCGCACGATCACTCTAAGAGGACATTCGCCTTGGACACACCCAGTAGATACTGGCTCACTATCCTGTCATCCAGGATCAACTCCTAAGGCTATCCCTTTTTGCTGATAGCCTTAGCGGTTGTCAGCGACCTCAATTTTTCCCGTCGCGCTGAGTCAGGCTGTTTAATGGTCTGAAACCCAATTTGTTTCTGTGTGCCCACCGAACTGTCCGATATTTTAAGCATTGGGAGTCCCGGTCATGCTGAGCGCATTTCAACTGGAAAATAACCGACTGACCCGGCTGGAAGTCGAAGAGTCACAACCCCTTGTAAATGCAGTATGGATTGATCTTGTCGAACCGGACGACGACGAGCGACTGCGCGTACAATCTGAACTTGGCCAGAGCCTGGCAACCCGCCCGGAACTGGAAGACATCGAAGCATCGGCACGTTTCTTTGAAGACGACGACGGCCTGCATATTCACTCCTTCTTCTTCTTTGAAGATGCGGAAGATCACGCCGGTAACTCCACTGTGGCATTTACCATCCGTGATGGTCGTCTGTTTACTCTGCGTGAGCGTGAACTGCCCGCTTTTCGTCTGTATCGTATGCGTGCCCGTAGCCAGTCGATGGTAGACGGTAACGCCTACGAGCTGCTGCTGGATCTGTTCGAAACCAAAATCGAACAGTTGGCAGATGAAATTGAAAATATCTATAGCGACCTGGAGCAGTTGAGCCGGGTGATTATGGAAGGGCATCAGGGCGATGAGTACGACGAGGCGCTCTCCACTCTGGCGGAACTGGAAGATATCGGCTGGAAAGTTCGCCTGTGTCTGATGGATACCCAGCGCGCGCTCAACTTCCTGGTGCGTAAAGCGCGTTTACCGGGTGGGCAACTGGAGCAGGCGCGTGAAATCCTGCGAGATATCGAATCCCTGCTGCCGCATAACGAATCCCTGTTCCAGAAGGTGAACTTCCTGATGCAGGCGGCGATGGGTTTTATCAACATCGAGCAGAACCGCATCATCAAAATCTTCTCGGTGGTATCCGTGGTATTCCTGCCGCCGACGCTCGTTGCTTCCAGCTATGGGATGAACTTTGAGTTTATGCCAGAACTGAAGTGGAGTTTCGGCTACCCAGGCGCGATTATCTTTATGATCCTCGCGGGCCTGGCACCGTATCTGTACTTTAAGCGCAAGAACTGGCTGTAATATGAGTGCCGGATAAAGCTATTTTTTTATCCGGCTTATTTCTAAAAATTGTCTTATTTAAAGTCATGCGGATTGAAAACTCGCTCTATTTTATTTTCTTGTGTTAATTGATACTCAGTAAAATCGTTAATACCAATATGAGTGTTACGATAAGGGTATTCATTAATAACCATTAAGTAATTTTTCACGATGCAATTATCATTGCTCTTAATTGTCGGGAAACAGTAGAGATCTTCATACGGCCCTTCGATATATTTTTTATAGTCAGTGAAGCCATTACCGATATCAATGACATACCAGGTATGCCAACTACCTTCTGGTAGGGGATGTTGATTTTTAATTTCATTCTGATGCTTCAGATACCAATTTATTTTATCGCTGTCAGTCCATGGCAGATGATCAACGACCAGAAAGACTGAATTGCCAGCATCAGAGTATGTATACAAAATCTGTACAGGACGCAATGTCCATAAATTATAGATGCAGCATAGAAGAAATAAACATAATATAATTTTCTGGAGTTTGCTTTTCATAGATAATTTTCGATTCTTTCGATAGTGTTAAAATTGGTGAAAAAAGGTTTGAAAGCAAAGTCTTTATGCCGTTGTAAAAAGAACCATATGCGAAAAAATCTATATTTGCTGTAAGTCTTGTTTTTGATATCAGTTACATCAAGACCGAAGTGGTCCTGTGCTACAAAATGAATTGTTGCACTCCATCCTATAGCGTATTTTTGAAAACTTAAAAGAGATATTTTTTGAGCTGAAATATCATGAACACTGATTCCTAAGCCATTAAAACTGTCCTCGAAGTCATTAAATTTATTTAGTCTTGATGAAAGTAATTTGGTTTTAATGCTTTGCAGGATAAGAGGTTGGTATCCTGTCGAGGGAGTTGAATTAATGCCATTTTCGATACATTCTTTGATTATTCGTATTGGACTATTATAACCATATTTATTTTTTCATGAAAAGATAAATTTAATTGTTGGCTATGAAAATTGCTGCCATTTCCATATCTAAAATGTTCAATCAGATCTTCGATAAGTGTTTTATATTGTCCAAAAAAGGAAAACATTTTTGCTAGTTCTTTCATTTCTGCAAATAAAATATCAGTGCATTCACGTTGTGATATTTTTGTTCCGGAACTTGGGTAATGACTCCAACTTATTGATAGTGTTTTATGTTCAGATAATGCCCGATGACTTTGTCATGCAGCTCCACCGATTTTGAGAACGACAGCGACTTCCGTCCCAGCCGTGCCAGGTGCTGCCTCAAATTCAGGTTATGCCGCTCAATTCGCTGCGTATATCGCTTGCTGATTACGTGCAGCTTTCCCTTCAGGCGGGATTCATACAGCGGCCAGCCATCCGTCATCCATATCACCACGTCAAAGGGTGACAGCAGGCTCATAAGACGCCCCAGCGTCGCCATAGTGCGTTCACCGAATACGTGCGCAACAACCGTCTTCCGGAGACTGTCATACGCGTAAAACAGCCAGCGCTGGCGCGATTTAGCCCCGACATAGCCCCACTGTTCGTCCATTTCCGCGCAGACGATGACGTCACTGCCCGGCTGTATGCGCGAGGTTACCGACTGCGGCCTGAGTTTTTTAAGTGACGTAAAATCGTGTTGAGGCCAACGCCCATAATGCGTGCAGTTGCCCGGCATCCAACGCCATTCATGGCCATATCAATGATTTTCTGGTGCGTACCGGGTTGAGAAGCGGTGTAAGTGAACTGCAGTTGCCATGTTTTACGGCAGTGAGAGCAGAGATAGCGCTGATGTCCGGCAGTGCTTTTGCCGTTACGCACCACCCCGTCAGTAGCTGAACAGGAGGGACAGCTGATAGAAACAGAAGCCACTGGAGCACCTCAAAAACACCATCATACACTAAATCAGTAAGTTGGCAGCATCACCCGGAACTTGAGGCACTAAAAGCAACATTAATAGAACCTGGGCCAGGGAAATGGTATTTAATAAGTCTGTAAGGATCAACTTTTGCTGAGATATCGCTTAGGCCGAGTGAGAGAAAGTCTTGTTCTACCATATCACCATATTGCATATCATCAGCAGAAAAATCATCGAATAAACTAATAGTTTCGAAAAGTGTACAGGGAATATTAATTGGCGGAAGTAATATGTTATTCATTTGCATTTGCCTTGGTTATATTTAAGCTCAAGATCAATTCGAGAACAAATGCTAGGGTAAAAAAATATTTAAAAAAGAAGTACACTTCACATTTTTTCATTACATCTCTGAAGAGAACCTCGTTAATGATTGGTCTTGCTCATTGTTAATAACAAAATGTTGAATTTACCGATTAGGAAACTTTTTCCTACGCGGATTGCCTCCAGCTATGGCATGAACTTTGAGTTTATGCCAGAACTGAAGTGGAGCTTTGGCTACCCTGGCGCGATTATCTTTATGATCCTTGCGGGCCTGACACCGTATCTGTACTTTAAGCGTAAGAACTGGCTGTAACTATACGATGTCGCTGTGAGTAAGTTAGTGTGCTGACAGCGACATTTTAGCCGAGGGAATCGCAGATAACATAATTGTTGTGAATAATATCCATGCCACGTTGAGTTGGACGCTTAATGACTCACATCTCACCCCTTCAATTGCTGCAGAGATAATAGAAAAAAGTGTCAAACCCAATGAAATCAATACAAAGTAGATTGCCTTACATCCAGTATCTCTTATTCTTTTTGCTCCAATATTGATATTTACATAGGTATTATTAATAACCAGAATAAAACTCAAAGCCAGGTTGATATCATTCAAAGTTATTAATATTGACCATGATGTTAATGTATAGATTATGAACTGAAAGCGTGATAAACGCTCAAGCCTGGATGGGTAGAATATATTTCTGATGGATGATTTGAACATTTTTACATTGTTTTATATATATAATTGTTTTGAATATATATTACCTGAATTATGTGGTTTGCATATATATATGCAATATAGCAGTCTTTGCATTGATAACTATACAGTAGTAATTTAGAGTGTGTAAGTTTTTATTGATGGGGTATATTTTAATTAAATATAATTGAAATGTATTTTTATTCTATAAACAATATCTTGGGTGAATGGATTCTATATGGGAAATGGTAACTTTTGGCAGTTGTTCTTGGGTAAAGAACCTTACAGCAAAAAATCTGATTTTGTTAAGGCATGGTTATTGTGGTGGGCTATTACCATCCTTGTTCTATTTATTTTAAGCCTGACTACGACATTAAATTTAAGAAGTATAGGTATAGGGTTAAGTTTTGGGTTTTGTCAAATCCTTGGTAGATATACGATGTCTCTAGGATGGAGTAAGTACTGGGGAGTTTTGGGGGTATTTCCTGTAACAAATATTGTTCTTTTTCTTATCTTAATTTTTTTCAAAAAAAGATAAATAAGTCAGTGGGTAGGCTCTTTAAACGGCCTACCCATGTTAATTCTTAACTTTTTCTACGCTGCGTATAAATCGCATCCATCACAAAAATTGCCAGCGCCACCCAAATAAAGGCGAAAGTCACCATCTTATCGGCACCCGGTTTTTCACCATAAAACGTCACAGCCAGCAGGAACATCAGCGTCGGGCCAATGTACTGGAAAAAGCCTAACGTTGAGAGACGCAAGCGCGTGGCAGCGGCGGTAAAACACAACAGCGGTACGGTAGTGACAATACCGGCGGCGATCAGCAGTAAATTCAGCGACATCGGGTTTTGCCCCATATGGCTGGTTGAGCTGTCGGCAATAGCAAACAGGTAAATTGCCGCCACGGGCAGCAGCCACATGGTTTCGATTAACATGCCGGTTTGCGCTTCAACGGCAATCTTCTTGCGTACCAGACCGTAGAAGGCAAAACTAAATGCCAGTCCCAGCGCGATAATAGGTAGCGAACCAAAAGTCCACAGCTGGACTAACACGCCACATATCGCCAGAATCACCGCCAGCCATTGCATCCGGCGGAATCGCTCGCCGAGGAAAATCATCCCCAGCACAATGTTCACCAGCGGGTTAATAAAGTAACCAAGGCTCGCTTCCAGCATATGGTGATTGTTCACCGCCCAGATAAACAGTAGCCAGTTGCCACCAATCAGCACGGCAGAGACTGCCAGCATAAAAATTTTCTGTGGCGTCTGAATCAGCGTTTTTAAATAGGACCACTGGCGGCAAATGCTCATCAGCACCACCATAAAGAAAAACGACCAGATCACGCGATGCGTCAGGATTTCATCGGCGGGCACGTAGTAAATCAACTTGAAGTACGCTGGCGCTATACCCCAAATAAAATAAGCGGCAAGAGCGAGTAATACGCCCTGCCGCGTTTGTTTTGCATCCATCGGGAATACTCATTTTTAATTGGTAACAGCAGTTTACCTGCTTTTATGTCTTCAACCTACCATATAGGTGGCGGTGGCACTGGCAATATAAAGCTGTTCTTCATTGTGTAATTCAACGCGGGCGACGGCGACTTTATTGCCTGCACGCAACAGGCTACTGGTAGCAGTAAAACGCTCGCCCCTGCCTGGGCGCAGATAATCAACGCGAAGATCAATGGTCCCCATCCGCGATAGCCGCTGGCGTAGTTCATCTTCACTGATGGTTTCGTGGCGGGTTAAGGTACTTCCCACGCACACCAGACCGGCGGCGACATCCAGCGCCGACGCAATGACCCCGCCGTGCAAAATGCTTTGCGCCCAGTTGCCCACCATCATTGGCTGATTTTTAAAGGCCAGCTGTGCGAACTCTTTTTCGTAACGCTCCAGTTCCATCCCCAATGCGCGGTTAAATGGCATGTGATAAACAAACATCTCACCCACTAATTTCAGGGCTTGTTCAGCGGTCAGTACGGCAGACATATCATCCTTACACTTCATTGGTTAATGAAATGTTGATTTTATGCTTCTTTGTTGTTGGTTTCTACTTTAGGAAGGGATAACTAACGGCTATGGAGTTAAGTATGTAAAATAGCCCGCAGAAAAATATTCACCTTATCAATAATTCGTTACGGAGAACACGACCGATGCGGACTCTGCAGGGCTGGTTGTTGCCGGTGTTTATGTTGCCTATGGCAGTATATGCACAAGAGGCAACGGTGAAAGAGGTGCATGACGCGCCAGCGGTGCGTGGCAGTATTATCGCCAATATGCTGCAGGAGCATGACAATCCGTTCACGCTCTATCCTTATGACACCAACTACCTCATTTACACCCAAACCAGCGATCTGAATAAAGAAGCGATTGCCAGTTACGACTGGGCGGAAAATGCGCGTAAGGATGAAGTAAAGTTTCAGTTGAGCCTGGCATTTCCGCTGTGGCGTGGGATTTTAGGCCCGAACTCGGTGTTGGGTGCGTCTTATACGCAAAAATCCTGGTGGCAACTGTCCAATAGCGAAGAGTCTTCACCGTTTCGTGAAACCAACTACGAACCGCAATTGTTCCTCGGTTTTGCCACCGATTACTGTTTTGCAGGTTGGACGCTGCGCGATGTGGAGATGGGGTATAACCACGACTCTAACGGGCGTTCCGACCCGACCTCCCGCAGCTGGAACCGCCTTTATACTCGCCTGATGGCAGAAAACGGTAACTGGCTGGTAGAAGTGAAGCCGTGGTATGTGGTGGGTAATACTGACGATAACCCGGATATCACCAAATATATGGGTTACTACCAGCTTAAAATCGGCTATCACCTCGGTGATGCGGTGTTGAGTGCGAAAGGACAGTACAACTGGAATACCGGTTACGGCGGCGCGGAGTTAGGCTTAAGTTACCCGATCACCAAACATGTGCGCCTTTATACTCAGGTTTACAGCGGCTATGGCGAATCGCTCATCGACTATAACTTCAACCAGACCCGTGTCGGTGTAGGAGTTATGCTAAACGACTTGTTTTGATGAACGGTTGAGTGGTTGGCAAATCTGGAACCCAGCATCCAGGATTACCCTCTCAGAGACTAAAAGCATTGCAGTTTCTCGCGCAGGCGCTGAAAATAGCGCCTGTTTTTATTTCAGGCAATCGGGGTGAATGTGGCGCAGGCGGAAGTGTTGAATCTGGAGTCCGGAGCTAAACAGGTTTTACAAGAAACCTTTGGCTACCAACAGTTTCGCCCCGGCCAGGAAGAAATTATCGACACTGTGCTTTCCGGTCGCGATTGCCTGGTCGTCATGCCCACCGGTGGCGGAAAATCCCTTTGCTATCAAATTCCTGCCTTATTGCTAAACGGCCTTACCGTGGTTGTTTCACCGCTGATTTCGTTGATGAAAGATCAGGTGGATCAACTGCAAGCCAACGGCGTGGCGGCGGCGTGCCTTAACTCGACGCAAACCCGCGAGCAGCAACTTGAAGTGATGACAGGCTGCCGCACCGGGCAAATTCGTCTGCTTTATATCGCCCCGGAACGCCTGATGCTGGATAACTTTCTTGAGCATCTGGCGCACTGGAATCCGGTGTTATTAGCCGTTGATGAAGCGCACTGTATCTCCCAATGGGGCCACGATTTCCGCCCGGAATATGCCGCGCTTGGTCAGTTACGCCAGCGTTTCCCGACCCTGCCGTTTATGGCGCTGACTGCCACAGCCGACGACACCACGCGCCAGGATATCGTGCGCTTGCTGGGGCTGAACGATCCGCTGATTCAAATCAGCAGTTTTGACCGTCCGAATATTCGCTACATGCTGATGGAGAAATTCAAACCGCTCGATCAGTTGATGCGCTACGTGCAGGAACAGCGCGGTAAGTCCGGCATTATCTACTGCAACAGCCGGGCGAAAGTAGAAGACACCGCTGCGCGCCTGCAAAGCAAGGGTATTAGCGCGGCGGCCTATCATGCCGGGCTGGAAAATAATGTCCGCGCCGACGTGCAGGAGAAATTCCAGCGCGATGACCTGCAAATTGTGGTGGCGACGGTGGCGTTCGGCATGGGCATCAATAAACCAAACGTTCGCTTCGTGGTCCACTTTGATATTCCGCGCAATATCGAATCCTATTATCAGGAAACCGGTCGCGCCGGGCGTGATGGCCTGCCTGCGGAAGCGATGCTGTTTTACGATCCGGCTGATATGGCGTGGCTGCGCCGTTGTCTGGAAGAGAAGCCGCAGGGGCAGTTGCAGGATATTGAGCGCCACAAACTCAATGCGATGGGCGCGTTTGCCGAAGCGCAAACTTGCCGTCGTCTGGTATTGCTGAACTATTTTGGCGAAGGGCGTCAGGAGCCGTGCGGGAACTGCGATATCTGCCTCGATCCGCCGAAACAGTACGACGGTTCAACCGATGCTCAGATTGCCCTTTCCACCATTGGTCGTGTGAATCAGCGGTTTGGGATGGGTTATGTGGTGGAAGTGATTCGTGGTGCTAATAACCAGCGTATCCGCGACTATGGTCATGACAAACTGAAAGTCTATGGCATGGGCCGTGATAAAAGCCATGAACATTGGGTGAGCGTGATCCGCCAGCTGATTCACCTCGGCCTGGTGACGCAAAATATTGCCCAGCATTCTGCCCTACAACTGACAGAGGCCGCGCGCCCGGTGCTGCGCGGCGAATCCTCTTTGCAACTTGCCGTGCCGCGTATCGTGGCGCTCAAACCGAAAGCGATGCAGAAATCGTTCGGCGGCAACTATGATCGCAAACTGTTCGCCAAATTACGCAAACTGCGTAAATCGATTGCCGATGAAAGTAATGTCCCGCCGTACGTGGTGTTTAACGACGCAACCTTGATTGAGATGGCTGAACAGATGCCGATCACCGCCAGCGAAATGCTCAGCGTTAACGGCGTTGGGATGCGCAAGCTGGAACGCTTTGGTAAACCGTTTATGGCGCTGATTCGTGCGCATGTCGATGGCGACGACGAAGAGTAGTCAGCAGCATAAAAAAGTGCCAGGATGAAGACTCCGTAAACGTTTCCCCGCGAGTCAAATGTATGTTGATGTTATTTCTCACCGTCGCCATGGTGCACATTGTGGCGCTTATGAGCCCCGGTCCCGATTTCTTTTTTGTCTCTCAGACCGCTGTCAGTCGTTCCCGTAAAGAAGCGATGATGGGCGTGCTGGGCATTACCTGCGGTGTAATGGTTTGGGCTGGGATTGCGTTGCTTGGCCTGCATTTGATTATCGAAAAAATGGCCTGGCTGCATACGCTTATGGTTGGCGGTGGCCTGTATCTCTGCTGGATGGGTTACCAGATGCTGCGCGGCGCGCTGAAAAAAGAGGCGGTTTCTGCACCTGCGCCACAGGTCGAGCTGGCGAAAAGTGGGCGCAGTTTCCTGAAAGGTTTACTGACCAATCTCGCTAATCCGAAAGCGATTATCTACTTTGGCTCGGTGTTCTCATTGTTTGTCGGTGATAACGTTGGCACTACCGCGCGCTGGGGCATTTTTGCGCTGATCATTGTCGAAACGCTGGCGTGGTTTATCGTCGTTGCCAGCCTGTTTGCCCTGCCGCAAATGCGCCGTGGTTATCAACGTCTGGCGAAGTGGATTGATGGTTTTGCCGGGGCGTTATTTGCCGGATTTGGCATTCATTTGATTATTTCGCGGTGATGCCAGACGCGTCTTCAGAGTAAGTCGGATAAGGCGTTTACGCCGCATCCGACATTATTTTTCACGCATGCCTCGCCGATGCTAACAGCGCTCCCACCAGCATAAACAACGAGCCGAAAATCTTATTCAGCGCCTTCATCTGCTTTGGTCCTTTAATCCATAGAGCAATCCGTTGAGCAAGGGTGGCGTAACCGATCATCACAATAATATCGACCACAATAGTGGTGACGCCGAGCACGATATACTGCATCAGTTGCGGCTGTTGCGGCATGATGAATTGCGGAAATAGCGCCGCCAGAAACACAATACTTTTGGGATTGGTGAGATTCACAAAAACTGCGCGCTGGAACAAATGTCGACGCGATTGAGTAGAGGCCAGCGATTTAAGGTCAATTGCACCAGCGGCGCGCCACTGCTGGATTCCCAGCCAAATCAAGTAAGCCGCGCCTGCCCACTTCAACACTTCAAACGCAATCACTGAGCGGGAAAATAGCGTCCCCAACCCCACGCCAACCAGCACAATATGAATCGCCAGTCCGGTCTGAAGCCCAGCAATAGACGCCACCGCGCCGCGATAACCGTGGTTGAGCGAGGTGGTCATAGTGTTGATTGCACCAGAGCCTGGCGACAGGCTTAAAATGATCGATGTCAGCAGGTAGGCAAACCACCATTCTAAGGTCATGATGAACTCCCGGTGTGTCTATTTTTGTGCCACAATACGCTACTGTCGCAGCGTTGTGTCAGGCACGCTAAAAAAAACGATTTTACGTGGTTTAAGAGGCAGATTACCCGATGTTTCAGCAGCAAAAAGACTGGGAAACAAGAGAAAACGCGTTTGCTGCTTTTACCATGGGACCGCTGACTGATTTCTGGCGTCAGCGTGATGAAGCAGAGTTTACTGGTGTGGATGACATTCCGGTGCGCTTTGTCCGTTTTCGCGCACAGCACCATGACCGGGTGGTAGTCATCTGCCCGGGGCGTATTGAGAGCTACGTAAAATATGCGGAACTGGCCTATGACCTGTTCCATTTGGGGTTTGATGTCTTAATCATCGACCATCGCGGGCAGGGACGTTCCGGTCGCCTGTTAGCCGATCCGCATCTCGGGCATGTTAATCGCTTTAATGATTATGTTGATGATCTGGCGGCATTCTGGCAGCAGGAGGTTCAGCCCGGTCCGTGGCGTAAACGCTATATACTGGCACATTCGATGGGCGGTGCGATCTCCACATTATTTCTGCAACGCCATCCAGGTGTATGTGACGCCATTGCGCTAACTGCGCCAATGTTTGGGATCGTGATTCGTATGCCGTCATTTATGGCACGGCAGATCCTCAACTGGGCCGAAGCGCATCCACGTTTCCGTGATGGCTATGCAATAGGCACCGGGCGCTGGCGCGCGTTGCCGTTTGCTATCAACGTACTGACCCACAGCAGACAGCGATATCGACGTAACTTACGCTTCTATGCTGATGACCCAACGATTCGCGTCGGTGGGCCGACCTACCATTGGGTACGCGAAAGTATTCTGGCTGGCGAACAGGTGTTAGCCGGTGCGGGTGATGACGCCACGCCAACGCTTCTCTTGCAGGCTGAAGAGGAACGCGTGGTGGATAACCGCATGCATGACCGTTTTTGTGAACTCCGCACCGCCGCGGGCCATCCTGTCGAAGGAGGACGACCGTTGGTAATTAAAGGTGCTTACCATGAGATCCTTTTTGAAAAGGACGCAATGCGCTCAGTCGCGCTCCACGCCATTGTTGATTTTTTCAACAGGCATAACTCACCCAGCGGAAACCGCTCTACAGAGGTTTAAATTTCTTATGTACCAGGTTGTTGCGTCTGATTTAGATGGCACGTTACTTTCTCCCGACCATACGTTATCCCCTTACGCCAAAGAAACCCTGAAGCTGCTCACCGCGCGCGGCATCAACTTTGTGTTTGCGACCGGTCGTCACCACGTTGATGTGGGGCAAATTCGCGATAATCTGGAGATCAAGTCGTACATGATCACCTCCAACGGCGCGCGCGTTCACGATCTGGATGGCAATCTGATTTTTGCTCATAACCTGGATCGCGACATTGCCAGCGATCTGTTTGGCGTAGTCAACGACAATCTGGACATCATTACTAACGTTTATCGCGACGACGAATGGTTTATGAATCGCCATCGCCCGGAAGAGATGCGCTTTTTTAAAGAAGCGGTGTTCAAATATGCGCTGTATGAGCCTGGATTACTGGAGCCGGAAGGCGTCAGCAAAGTGTTCTTCACCTGCGATTCCCATGAACAACTGCTGCCGCTGGAGCAGGCGATTAACGCTCGTTGGGGCGATCGCGTCAACGTTAGTTTCTCTACCTTAACCTGTCTGGAAGTGATGGCGGGCGGCGTTTCAAAAGGCCATGCGCTGGAAGCGGTGGCGAAGAAACTGGGCTACAGCCTGAAGGATTGTATTGCGTTTGGTGACGGGATGAACGATGCCGAAATGCTGTCGATGGCGGGGAAAGGCTGCATTATGGGCAGTGCGCACCAGCGTCTGAAAGACCTTCATCCCGAGCTGGAAGTGATTGGTACTAATGCCGACGACGCGGTGCCGCATTATCTGCGTAAACTCTATTTATCGTAATCGTTCTTTATTTGGTCAGTTGTCAACCTGATACTTCGCTACAATGGATACTCGTTAATCAAAGAGTTTTCCATTGTGGCGCTACTTATCATCACCACGATTCTGTGGGCCTTCTCCTTTAGCTTTTATGGCGAGTACCTTGCGGGGCACGTCGATAGCTATTTTGCGGTGCTGGTGCGCGTTGGCCTGGCGGCACTCGTTTTTCTGCCGTTTCTGCGTACCCGTGGCAATAGCCTGAAAACGGTCGGCCTGTATATGCTGGTGGGCGCGATGCAGCTCGGCGTGATGTATATGCTGAGTTTCCGCGCTTATCTCTACCTGACGGTCTCCGAATTGTTGCTGTTCACCGTACTGACGCCGCTCTACATCACGCTGATTTATGACATCATGAGTAAGCGCCGTCTGCGCTGGGGCTATGCTTTTAGCGCCTTGCTGGCGGTGATTGGTGCCGGGATTATTCGCTATGATCAGGTTACCGACCATTTCTGGACTGGCTTGTTGCTGGTGCAACTCTCCAATATCACTTTTGCCATCGGCATGGTGGGTTACAAACGCCTGATGGAAACTCGCCCGATGCCGCAGCATAACGCCTTTGCGTGGTTCTATCTTGGCGCGTTCCTGGTGGCGGTAATTGCATGGTTCTTGCTGGGAAATGCGCAGAAAATGCCGCAAACCACGTTGCAATGGGGCATTCTGGTGTTTCTTGGCGTGGTGGCTTCCGGGATTGGCTACTTTATGTGGAACTACGGCGCGACGCAGGTGGACGCCGGAACGCTGGGCATTATGAATAATATGCACGTTCCGGCAGGGCTGCTGGTAAACCTGGCTATCTGGCACCAACAGCCGCACTGGCCAACGTTCATTACAGGCGCGCTGGTGATCCTGGCCTCACTGTGGGTGCATCGTAAGTGGGTCGCTCCGCGCTCTTCACAAACGGCAGATGATCGCAGGCGTGATTGCGCGCTGAGCGAATAAATGCTTCTGTAATCGGCTGACGCTGCTCGCCATCGCGCACGGCGGCGTACAGTCGGCTCCACAAGCCTTCGCCCAGGGTTTTGGTCACCACCAGACCCTGGCGCTCAAAACTCTCTACTACCCAATGCGGTAGCGCGGCAATACCCATCCGCGCGGCAACCATCTGAATCAACAATAAGGTGTTATCGACGCTTTTCAGTGACGGGCTGACGCCTGCCGGCTGAAGAAAATGCCGCCAGACATCCAGTCGACTACGCTGCACCGGATAAATCAACAGCGTCTCGCTGGCGAGATCTTCCGGTGTAATTCGCGTTTTCGCCGCCAGTGGATGGTCAGGTGCTAACACCAGACGCACTTCATAGTCGAACATCGGCGAATAATGCAGGCCACTGCGCGGCAGGATATCGGAGGTCATCACCAGATCCAGCTCGCCCTGTTGCAACGCAGGCTGCGGGTCAAACGTCACGCCCGATTTAAAATCCATCTCTACCTGCGGCCAGTTCTTATGGAAATTTTCTAACGCGGGCGTCAGCCACTGAATACAGCTATGGCACTCAATGGCAATGCGCAGACGCGTCTGCTGCGGTTCATTGCAGGCTTGCAGTGCCTGGCTGATTTGCGGCAGCACCTGGTTTGCCAGTTGCAACAGGATTTCTCCCTGCGGTGTAAAGCGTAGCGGCTGGCTCTTACGCACAAATAGCCGGAAGCCAAGGCGTTGTTCCAGATCGCTAAACTGGTGAGACAGGGCGGATTGCGTCTGATGCAACGTCGCCGCAGCGGCTGCGAGAGAGCCGCAGTTCCGCAACGCTTGTAGCGTTTTCAGGTGTTTTACTTCGATCATGAAAGTCCTTCACTTCGGCATGAATAATTTGCGCTTGAGGAATATACAGTAACCGCCAATTATGGATGTGTAAACATCTGGACGGCTAAAATCCTTCGTCTTTTAAATTTATGGTGCGTTGGCTGCGTTTCTCCACCCCGGTCACTTACTTCAGTAAGCTCCCGGGGATGAATAAACTTGCCGCCTTCCCTAAATTCAAAATCCATAGGATTTACATATAATTAGAGGAAGAAAAATGACAATATTGAATCACACCCTCGGTTTCCCTCGCGTTGGCCTGCGTCGCGAGCTGAAAAAAGCGCAAGAAAGTTATTGGGCGGGGAACTCCACGCGTGAAGAACTGCTGACAGTAGGGCGTGAACTGCGTGCTCGTCACTGGGATCAACAAAAGCAAGCGGGTATCGACCTGCTGCCGGTGGGCGATTTTGCCTGGTACGATCATGTACTGACCACCAGTTTGCTGCTGGGTAATGTTCCGCCACGTCATCAGAACAAAGACGGTTCGGTAGATATCGACACCCTGTTCCGTATTGGTCGTGGACGTGCGCCGACTGGCGAACCTGCGGCGGCAGCGGAAATGACCAAATGGTTTAACACCAACTATCACTACATGGTGCCGGAGTTCGTTAAAGGCCAACAGTTCAAACTGACCTGGACGCAGCTGCTGGAGGAAGTGGACGAGGCGCTGGCGCTGGGCCACAACGTTAAGCCTGTGCTGCTGGGGCCGGTTACTTACCTGTGGCTGGGGAAAGTGAAAGGTGAACAGTTTGACCGCCTTAGCCTGCTGAACGACATTCTGCCGGTTTATCAGCAAGTGCTGGCAGAACTGGCGAAACGCGGCATCGAGTGGGTACAGATTGATGAACCCGCGCTGGTACTGGAACTACCACAGGCGTGGCTGGACGCATACAAACCCGCTTACGACGCGCTCCAGGGACAGGTGAAACTGCTGCTGACCACCTATTTTGAAGGCGTAACGCCAAATCTCGACACGATTACTGCGCTGCCTGTTCAGGGTCTGCATGTTGATCTCGTACATGGTAAAGATGACGTTGCTGAACTGCACAAGCGCCTGCCTTCTGACTGGTTGCTGTCTGCGGGTCTGATCAATGGTCGTAACGTCTGGCGCGCCGATCTTACCGAGAAATATGCGCAAATTAAGGACATTGTCGGCAAACGTGATTTGTGGGTGGCATCTTCCTGCTCGTTGCTGCACAGCCCCATCGACCTGAGCGTGGAAACGCGTCTTGATGCAGAAGTGAAAAGCTGGTTTGCCTTCGCCCTACAAAAATGCCATGAACTAGCACTGCTGCGCGATGCGCTGAACAGTGGTGACACGGCAGCTCTGGCAGAGTGGAGCGCCCCAATTCAGGCGCGTCGTCACTCTACTCGTGTACATAATCCGGCGGTAGAAAAGCGTCTGGCGGCGATCACCGCCCAGGACAGCCAGCGTGCGAATGTCTATGAAGTGCGTGCTGAAGCCCAGCGTGCACGTTTTAAACTGCCAGCGTGGCCGACCACCACGATTGGTTCCTTCCCGCAAACCACGGAAATTCGTACCCTGCGTCTGGATTTCAAAAAGGGCAATCTCGACGCCAATAACTACCGCACGGGCATTGCGGAACATATCAGGCAGGCCATTGTTGAACAGGAACGTTTGGGACTGGATGTGCTGGTACATGGCGAGGCCGAGCGTAATGACATGGTGGAATACTTTGGCGAGCACCTCGACGGGTTTGTCTTTACGCAAAACGGTTGGGTACAGAGCTACGGTTCCCGCTGCGTGAAGCCACCGATTGTTATTGGTGACGTTAGTCGCCCGGCACCGATTACCGTGGAGTGGGCGAAGTATGCGCAATCTCTGACTGATAAACCGGTGAAAGGGATGCTGACTGGCCCGGTGACTATTCTCTGCTGGTCGTTCCCGCGTGAAGATGTCAGCCGTGAAACCATCGCCAAACAGATTGCGCTGGCGCTGCGTGATGAAGTGGCCGATCTGGAAGCCGCTGGAATTGGCATCATCCAGATTGACGAACCGGCTCTGCGCGAAGGTTTACCGCTGCGTCGTAGCGACTGGGATGCGTATCTCCAGTGGGGCGTAGAGGCCTTCCGTATCAACGCCGCCGTGGCGAAAGATGACACACAAATCCACACTCACATGTGTTATTGCGAGTTCAACGACATCATGGATTCGATTGCGGCACTGGACGCAGACGTCATCACCATCGAAACCTCGCGTTCTGACATGGAGTTGCTGGAGTCGTTCGAAGAGTTTGATTATCCGAATGAAATCGGTCCAGGCGTCTATGACATTCACTCGCCAAACGTACCGAGCGTGGAATGGATTGAAGCCTTGCTGAAGAAAGCGGCAAAACGCATTCCGGCAGAGCGCCTGTGGGTTAACCCGGACTGTGGCCTGAAAACGCGCGGCTGGCCAGAAACCCGCGCGGCACTGGCGAACATGGTGCAGGCGGCGCAGAATTTGCGTCGGGGATGATGAATATTAACGAGTCACTGTAAATTGCAGTACGATGAAAGAGGCAAAACTGCCTGATACTAGGCCTACATAATTTATGCAATTTATTGAATTTTTGGGTTTTGTTGGCCGGACAAGGCGTTCACGCCGCATCCGGCATGAACAACGCGCACTTTGCCAATAATCTGATGGCTTCCATCACCGGAAGCCATTTTGCTATCTGCGCCCGTTCAGATACAGAAATAACCGAATCATTTTTACGCAAAATATAATCCTGAGCGATTTGTTCAGTAATCAACGCTACGTTATTTATTCTCACTTTTCACGAAATTGTATCCCTTTTCAGTAACGTGGTAGTGAGGCATAGACTTATGTCCGCTATCCTCAATAATAACCAAACCCTCGTTAGCTAATTTGTTAACAATGTTAACAACATTACCGAATCCTGGAATTTGCCTTATGGATAGTGTGCGATCGAGATTCATCCAGTTCCAGTTTATATCTTTCTCAGCCATAATTTTCAGTACGTTAATTTCAGTTTCAGTTATCATAGTCAAGTGCATCCTGGTGGTATAAGTCATTAAGTTCTCCCTTAAGTTTATAATCTTCTAGAGTAGCAGTATGCGTATGTAGACTGGCCCCCTGAATCTCCAGACAACCAGTATCACTTAAATAAGTGATAGTCTTAATACTAGTTTTTAGACTAGTCATTGGAGTACAGATGATTGATGTCTTAGGGCCGGAGAAACGCAGACGGCGTACCACACAGGAAAAGATCGCAATTGTTCAGCAGAGCTTTGAACCGGGGATGACGGTCTCCCTCGTTGCCCGGCAACATGGTGTAGCAGCCAGCCAGTTATTTCTCTGGCGTAAGCAATACCAGGAAGGAAGTCTTACTGCTGTCGCCGCCGGAGAACAGGTTGTTCCTGCCTCTGAACTTGCTGCCGCCATGAAGCAGATTAAAGAACTCCAGCGCCTGCTCGGCAAGAAAACGATGGAAAATGAACTCCTCAAAGAAGCCGTTGAATATGGACGGGCAAAAAAGTGGATAGCGCACGCGCCCTTATTGCCCGGGGATGGGGAGTAAGCTTAGTCAGCCGTTGTCTCCGGGTGTCGCGTGCGCAGTTGCACGTCATTCTCAGACGAACCGATGACTGGATGGATGGCCGCCGCAGTCGTCACACTGATGATACGGATGTGCTTCTCCGTATACACCATGTTATCGGAGAGCTGCCCACGTATGGTTATCGTCGGGTATGGGCGCTGCTTCGCAGACAGGCAGAACTTGATGGTATGCCTGCGATCAATGCCAAACGTGTTTACCGGATCATGCGCCAGAATGCGCTGTTGCTTGAGCGAAAACCTGCTGTACCGCCATCGAAACGGGCACATACAGGCAGAGTGGCCGTGAAAGAAAGCAATCAGCGATGGTGCTCTGACGGGTTCGAGTTCTGCTGTGATAACGGAGAGAGACTGCGTGTCACGTTCGCGCTGGACTGCTGTGATCGTGAGGCACTGCACTGGGCGGTGACTACCGGCGGCTTCAACAGTGAAACAGTACAGGACGTCATGCTGGGAGCGGTGGAACGCCGCTTCGGCAACGATCTTCCGTCGTCTCCAGTGGAGTGGCTGACGGATAATGGTTCATGCTACCGGGCTAATGAAACACGCCAGTTCGCCCGGATGTTGGGACTTGAACCGAAGAACACGGCGGTGCGGAGTCCGGAGAGTAACGGAATAGCAGAGAGCTTCGTGAAAACGATAAAGCGTGACTACATCAGTATCATGCCCAAACCAGACGGGTTAACGGCAGCAAAGAACCTTGCAGAGGCGTTCGAGCATTATAACGAATGGCATCCGCATAGTGCGCTGGGTTATCGCTCGCCACGGGAATATCTGTGGCAGCGGGCTTGTAATGGGTTAAGTGATAACAGATGTCTGGAAATATAGGGGCAAATCCAGTATGATTCCAGAGTGCATAGCCTGCGTCACCATCAGGTTGTCCTGTTTCCCAACCAAGATTACAGTAACGCTGATATTCCCGACACTCATGAGTATAGAAGTTAAGATCTACTTGTTCTGGGGGGATTTTTCCTTTCTCAATGTCTTTCAGTCTATTGATCATCACTTCATTTACAGGATCATGACCAAATCTGGCTATATGTTTTTCAACAATAGCGATACCTTCCCTGTTGATTGTTACGCCATCTGTCGTCAGGTTTTCTATTGGACCACCGGCAAGCTCGGGATTAAATGGTCTTCCTGATACTGCTCCTCTGGCTCCGAAATGCTCAAGTGATTCCAAATCAGGGAGTCTCATTCTCCCCAGAACTGCTCCAGCAACTATTGAAGCACCAGCGATGAGTAACCCTTTGTTATCCATAAATTGATCATAACCAGCAGGTGCATCTCCCCCCAACTTGTCTGCTGTTTCCCTGAATCCTTCGATATTCCCATTGTATATGCCGACAGCAGCAAGCAGTCTGCCAACCGCTTTACTATTAAGTGTTTTGAAACCATTACCAGCTTTAGTTTTTGGCCGTGGTATAAACAGACGGTTGTAGTTATCGGGAAATGCCCAATAACTAAATTCAGTATTAGCAATCAGATGCCTGGAGAGTATATATTAATAACTGACAGTGATGGCTTCTGTATCCAGATTGTTCTCAGTAAACAGGTGATTGATTGCTGATAAGAGCGCGCCGCGGAGTTGAATGTTGTAATATTTCTCCCATCGACCAAACCTATTGATCCGATAGAAGTCAAACTCCATGAACAACTGCTCGTTATTGTTAATAGCGTTAATAAGTAACGGGGAGCTTTTGTCAATCAATTTACAGAAACTAAGGCCATGCAATTATGACCCTTTGCCTGTATTCGTAATACTATTAGAGAGCGAGAACGCGAAGATTTCATCATCATGGCCAATCTGCCAGCGATTACCTATTGATGCGCTCGTTCCACAACGAGAGGAAATACATCCTTGTTGTTCTCCGGTTATGGTCAGGTAAATAATATCACTCATCCTTGAAAAACCTTTTGTTAATTCTTTTGTGAAAGAGAAATAGTATTGTTGTTTTTTTTACCTTTATTTACGCCTAAAAGTGATGAACTAAAATGTGAAAAACAAAATGTTTCACTTTAATATCTTTTTATCAGGAAGGTCTGAGATGATTTATAATTAATGTGAATGTGTTGATAATAATTAATGTTTGTTTGTGAATGGGAGTTGATGGTAAATCTCTAAGGTGTCTTCCATTGAAGAGACTCATTTATGACTATGACTTGCCGACTTTCTTAAGGTCAAATAGCGGAGTCGTAATCTCCAATCAATTCATACTGATTATTTTTTGGGGGACAGAGATGGCAGCAAAACGCACTCGTTTACTCACCATCTCAAATATAGACTAAGAGGAAACTAACTCCGCTTCTCTCCATACTGCTTAAACCATTCCAGCATACGCTGCCAGCCATCTTTCGCAGATTCGGCATGATAGCTCGGGCGATAATCAGCGTTGAATGCATGCCCGGCATCCGGGTACACGATAATCTCTGCTTTCGCATTAGCAGCCCGCAGCGCCTGGCGCATGGTTTCAACGCTCTCCTGCGGAATGCTGTTATCCTGACCGCCATATAAGCCGAGAATCGGCGCGTTAAGATCGGTTGCGATATCAACAGGTTGTTTCGGTGAATTCAGCGACTTGTCGCCCGTCAGTTTGCCGTACCACGCCACTGCAGCTTTTAGCTGTGGATTATGCGCGGCATACAGCCAGGTGATACGTCCACCCCAGCAGAATCCGGTGATCATTAAACGATGAACATCGCCGCCGTTGCGGGAAGCCCAACTGGCGGCATGATCGAGATCGGCCAGCACCTGCGAGTCAGGCACTTTTGCTACCAGACCGCTAAGCAACGTGGGGATATCGGCAAAATCATTCGGATCGCCTTCGCGGAAGTAAAGTTCAGGTGCGATAGCCAGATACCCCTCCAGCGCCAGACGGCGACAAATGTCGCGGATATGTTCATGCACGCCAAAAATTTCCTGCACTACAATGACCACTGGCAGTGGGCCATCGCTTTGCTTTGGTCTGGCATGGTAAGCAGGCATGTTATCCCCTTGTGAAGGGATAGAGGTGAAGCCCGCCACAATCGCGTCGTCCAGGGTCTGAACGATGGTCGAAGCGAGAGGCGATGCAGCAGGTGCAAATCCAGATTGTTGTGTTGTTGCCATGGTATTCTCCGTACCCTTATAAAAATGTTGCGCAATGTTAACTATAGTCAGCATGCAACAAATCACATTGCCTGAATCGGCTCATCTTTTATGCAGTCCTGCAGAATGAAGAGTGATTTATGTGATTTGAATCACTTTTGGTGGGTAAATTTATGCAACGCATTTGCGTCATGGTGATGAGTATCACGAAAAAATGTTAAACCCTTCGGTAAAGTGTCTTTTTGCTTCTTCTGACTAAACCGATTCACAGAGGAGTTGTATATGTCCAAGTCTGATGTTTTTCATCTCGGCCTCACTAAAAACGATTTACAAGGGGCTACGCTTGCCATCGTCCCTGGCGACCCGGATCGTGTGGAAAAGATCGCCGCGCTGATGGATAAGCCGGTTAAGCTGGCATCTCACCGCGAATTCACTACCTGGCGTGCAGAGCTGGATGGTAAACCTGTTATCGTCTGCTCTACCGGTATCGGCGGCCCGTCTACCTCTATTGCTGTTGAAGAGCTGGCACAGCTGGGCATTCGCACCTTCCTGCGTATCGGTACAACGGGCGCTATTCAGCCGCATATTAATGTGGGTGATGTCCTGGTTACCACGGCGTCTGTCCGTCTGGATGGCGCGAGCCTGCACTTCGCACCGCTGGAATTCCCGGCTGTCGCTGATTTCGAATGTACGACTGCGCTGGTTGAAGCTGCGAAATCCATTGGCGCGACAACTCACGTTGGCGTGACAGCTTCTTCTGATACCTTCTACCCAGGTCAGGAACGTTACGATACTTACTCTGGTCGCGTAGTTCGTCACTTTAAAGGTTCTATGGAAGAGTGGCAGGCGATGGGCATAATGAACTATGAAATGGAATCTGCAACCCTGCTGACCATGTGTGCAAGTCAGGGCCTGCGTGCCGGTATGGTAGCGGGTGTTATCGTTAACCGCACCCAGCAAGAGATCCCGAATGCTGAGACGATGAAACAAACTGAAAGCCAAGCGGTGAAAATCGTGGTGGAAGCGGCGCGTCGTCTGCTGTAATTCTCTTCTCCTGTCTGAAGGCCGACGCGTTCGGCCTTTTGTATTTTTGCGTAGCGCCTCGCAGGAAATGCCTTTCCAACTGGACGTTTGTACAGCACAATTCTATTTTGTGCGGGTAAGTTGTTGCGTCAGGAGGCGTTGTGGATTTCTCAATCATGGTTTACGCAGTTATTGCGTTGGTGGGTGTGGCAATTGGCTGGCTGTTTGCCAGTTATCAACATGCGCAGCAAAAAGCCGAGCAATTAGCTGAACGTGAAGAGATGGTCGCGGAGTTAAGCGCGGCAAAACAACAAATTACCCAAAGCGAGCACTGGCGTGCAGAGTGCGAGTTACTCAATAACGAAGTGCGCAGCCTGCAAAGTATTAACACCTCTCTGGAGGCCGATCTGCGTGAAGTAACCACGCGGATGGAAGCCGCACAGCAACATGCTGACGATAAAATTCGCCAGATGATTAACAGCGAGCAGCGCCTCAGTGAGCAGTTTGAAAACCTCGCCAACCGTATTTTTGAGCACAGCAATCGCCGGGTTGATGAGCAAAACCGTCAGAGTCTGAACAGCCTGTTGTCGCCGCTACGTGAACAACTGGACGGTTTCCGCCGTCAGGTTCAGGACAGCTTCGGTAAAGAAGCACAAGAACGCCATACCCTGACCCACGAAATTCGCAATCTCCAGCAACTCAACGCGCAAATGGCCCAGGAAGCGATCAACCTGACGCGCGCGCTGAAAGGCGACAATAAAACCCAGGGCAACTGGGGCGAGGTAGTATTGACGCGGGTGCTGGAGGCTTCCGGTCTGCGTGAAGGGTATGAATATGAAACCCAGGTCAGCATCGAAAATGACGCCCGCTCGCGGATGCAGCCGGATGTCATCGTGCGGCTGCCGCAGGGAAAAGATGTGGTGATCGACGCCAAAATGACGCTGGTCGCCTATGAACGCTATTTTAACGCCGAAGACGACTACACCCGCGAAAGCGCGCTACAGGAACATATCGCGTCGGTGCGTAACCATATCCGTTTGCTGGGACGCAAAGATTATCAACAGCTGCCGGGGCTGCGAACTCTGGATTACGTGCTGATGTTTATTCCCGTTGAACCCGCTTTTTTACTGGCGCTTGACCGCCAGCCGGAGCTGATCACCGAAGCGTTGAAAAACAATATCATGCTGGTTAGCCCGACTACGCTGCTGGTGGCGTTGCGTACTATTGCCAACCTGTGGCGTTATGAGCATCAAAGCCGCAACGCCCAGCAAATCGCCGATCGTGCCAGCAAGCTGTACGACAAGATGCGTTTGTTCATCGATGACA
The DNA here is from genome assembly GCF_002950395.1 of Shigella sonnei. Classification (NCBI taxonomy): domain Bacteria; kingdom Pseudomonadati; phylum Pseudomonadota; class Gammaproteobacteria; order Enterobacterales; family Enterobacteriaceae; genus Shigella; species Shigella sonnei. Next base: position 3,675,463 of record NZ_CP026802.1, on the reverse strand, counting down.
TGTCCGCGATTGGTCAAAGTCTCGACAAAGCGCAGGATAACTACCGCCAGGCAATGAAAAAACTCTCTTCAGGTCGCGGAAATGTGCTGGCGCAGGCAGAAGCGTTTCGCGGTTTAGGAGTAGAAATTAAACGCGAGATTAATCCGGATTTGGCTGAACAGGCGGTGAGCCAGAATGAAGAGTATCGACTTCGGTCGGTTCCGGAGCAGCCGAATGATGAAGCTTATCAACGCGATGATGAATATAATCAGCAGTCGCGCTAGCCCATTAGGGGTAGTTAAGCCGGGTAGAAATCTAGGGCATCGACGCCCAATCTGTTACACTTCTGGAACAATTTTTTGATGAGCAGGCATTGAGATGGTGGATAAGTCACAAGAAACGACGCACTTTGGTTTTCAGACCGTCGCGAAGGAACAAAAAGCGGATATGGTCGCCCACGTTTTCCATTCCGTGGCATCAAAATACGATGTCATGAATGATTTGATGTCATTTGGTATTCATCGTTTGTGGAAGCGATTCACGATTGATTGCAGCGGCGTACGCCGTGGGCAGACCGTGCTGGATCTGGCTGGTGGCACCGGCGACCTGACAGCGAAATTCTCCCGCCTGGTCGGAGAAACTGGCAAAGTGGTCCTTGCTGATATCAATGAATCCATGCTCAAAATGGGACGCGAGAAGCTGCGTAATATCGGTGTGATTGGCAACGTTGAGTATGTTCAGGCGAACGCTGAGGCGCTGCCGTTCCCGGATAACACCTTTGATTGCATCACCATTTCGTTTGGTCTGCGTAACGTCACCGACAAAGATAAAGCACTGCGTTCAATGTATCGCGTGCTGAAACCCGGCGGCCGCCTGCTGGTGCTTGAGTTCTCGAAGCCAATTATCGAGCCGCTGAGCAAAGCCTATGATGCATACTCCTTCCATGTGCTGCCGCGTATTGGCTCACTGGTCGCGAACGACGCCGACAGCTACCGTTATCTGGCAGAATCCATCCGTATGCATCCCGATCAGGATACCCTGAAAGCCATGATGCAGGATGCCGGATTCGAAAGTGTCGACTACTACAATCTGACGGCAGGGGTTGTGGCGCTGCATCGTGGTTATAAGTTCTGACAGGAGACCGGAAATGCCTTTTAAACCTTTAGTGACGGCAGGAATTGAAAGTCTGCTCAACACCTTCCTGTATCGCTCACCCGCGCTGAAAACAGCCCGCTCGCGTCTGCTGGGTAAAGTATTGCGCGTGGAGGTAAAAGGCTTTTCGACGTCATTGATTCTGGTGTTCAGCGAACGCCAGGTTGATGTACTGGGCGAATGGGCAGGCGATGCTGACTGCACCGTTATCGCCTACGCCAGTGTGTTGCCGAAACTTCGCGATCGCCAGCAGCTTACCGCACTGATTCGCAGTGGTGAGCTGGAAGTGCAGGGCGATATTCAGGTGGTGCAAAACTTCGTTGCGCTGGCAGATCTGGCAGAGTTCGACCCTGCGGAACTGCTGGCCCCTTATACCGGTGATATCGCCGCTGAAGGAATCAGCAAAGCCATGCGCGGAGGCGCAAAGTTCCTGCATCACGGCATTAAGCGCCAGCAACGTTATGTGGCGGAAGCCATTACTGAAGAGTGGCGTATGGCACCCGGTCCGCTTGAAGTGGCCTGGTTTGCGGAAGAGACGGCTGCCGTCGAGCGTGCTGTTGATGCCCTGACCAAACGGCTGGAAAAACTGGAGGCTAAATGACGCCAGGTGAAGTACGGCGCCTATATTTCATCATTCGCACTTTTTTAAGCTACGGACTTGATGAACTGATCCCCAAAATGCGTATCACCCTGCCGCTACGGCTATGGCGATACTCATTATTCTGGATGCCAAATCGGCATAAAGACAAACTTTTAGGTGAGCGACTACGACTGGCCCTGCAAGAACTGGGGCCGGTTTGGATCAAGTTCGGGCAAATGTTATCAACCCGCCGCGATCTTTTTCCACCGCATATTGCCGATCAGCTGGCGTTATTGCAGGACAAAGTTGCTCCGTTTGATGGCAAGCTGGCGAAGCAGCAGATTGAAGCTGCAATGGGCGGCTTGCCGGTAGAAGCGTGGTTTGACGATTTTGAAATCAAGCCACTGGCTTCTGCTTCTATCGCCCAGGTTCATACCGCGCGATTGAAATCGAATGGTAAAGAGGTGGTGATTAAAGTCATCCGCCCGGATATTTTGCCGGTTATTAAAGCGGATCTGAAACTTATCTACCGTCTGGCTCGCTGGGTGCCGCGTTTGCTGCCGGATGGTCGCCGTCTGCGCCCAACCGAAGTGGTGCGCGAGTACGAAAAGACCTTGATTGATGAACTGAATTTGCTGCGGGAATCTGCCAACGCCATTCAGCTTCGGCGAAATTTTGAAGACAGCCCGATGCTCTACATCCCGGAAGTTTACCCTGACTATTGTAGTGAAGGGATGATGGTGATGGAGCGCATTTACGGCATTCCGGTGTCTGATGTTGCGACGCTGGAGAAAAATGGCACCAACATGAAATTGCTGGCGGAACGTGGCGTGCAGGTGTTCTTCACTCAGGTCTTTCGCGACAGCTTTTTCCATGCCGATATGCACCCTGGCAACATTTTCGTAAGCTATGAACACCCGGAAAACCCGAAATATATCGGCATTGATTGCGGGATTGTTGGCTCGCTAAACAAAGAAGATAAACGCTATCTGGCAGAAAACTTTATCGCCTTCTTTAATCGCGACTATCGCAAAGTGGCAGAGCTACACGTCGATTCTGGCTGGGTGCCACCAGATACCAACGTTGAAGAGTTCGAATTTGCCATTCGTACGGTCTGTGAACCTATCTTTGAGAAACCGCTGGCCGAAATTTCGTTTGGACATGTACTGTTAAATCTGTTTAATACGGCGCGTCGCTTCAATATGGAAGTGCAGCCGCAACTGGTGTTACTCCAGAAAACCCTGCTCTATGTCGAAGGGGTAGGACGCCAGCTTTATCCGCAGCTCGATTTATGGAAAACAGCGAAGCCTTTCCTGGAGTCGTGGATTAAAGATCAGGTCGGTATTCCTGCCCTGGTGAGAGCATTTAAAGAAAAAGCGCCGTTCTGGGTCGAAAAAATGCCAGAACTGCCTGAATTGGTTTACGACAGTTTGCGCCAGGGCAAGTATTTACAGCACAGTGTTGATAAGATTGCCCGCGAGCTTCAGTCAAATCATGTACGTCAGGGACAATCGCGTTATTTTCTCGGAATTGGCGCTACGTTAGTATTAAGTGGCACATTCTTGTTGGTCAGCCGACCTGAATGGGGGCTGATGCCCGGCTGGTTAATGGCAGGTGGTCTGATCGCCTGGTTTGTCGGTTGGCGCAAAACACGCTGATTTTTTCATCGCTCAAGGCGGGTCGTGTAACGTATAATGCGGCCTTGTTTAATCATCATCTACCACAGAGGAACATGTATGGGTGGTATCAGTATTTGGCAGTTATTGATTATTGCCGTCATCGTTGTACTGCTTTTTGGCACCAAAAAGCTCGGCTCCATCGGTTCCGATCTTGGTGCGTCGATCAAAGGCTTTAAAAAAGCAATGAGCGATGATGAACCAAAGCAGGATAAAACCAGTCAGGATGCTGATTTTACTGCGAAAACTATCGCCGATAAGCAGGCGGATACGAATCAGGAACAGGCTAAAACAGAAGACGCGAAGCGCCACGATAAAGAGCAGGTGTAATCCGTGTTTGATATCGGTTTTAGCGAACTGCTATTGGTGTTCATCATCGGCCTCGTCGTTCTGGGGCCGCAACGACTGCCTGTGGCGGTAAAAACGGTAGCGGGCTGGATTCGCGCGTTGCGTTCACTGGCGACAACGGTGCAGAACGAACTGACCCAGGAGTTAAAACTCCAGGAGTTTCAGGACAGTCTGAAAAAGGTTGAAAAGGCGAGCCTCACTAACCTGACGCCCGAACTGAAAGCGTCGATGGATGAACTACGCCAGGCCGCGGAGTCGATGAAGCGTTCCTACGTTGCAAACGATCCTGAAAAGGCGAGCGATGAAGCGCACACCATCCATAACCCGGTGGTGAAAGATAATGAAGCTGCGCATGAGGGCGTAACGCCTGCCGCTGCACAAACGCAGGCCAGTTCGCCGGAACAGAAGCCAGAAACCACGCCAGAGCCGGTGGTAAAACCTGCTGCGGACGCTGAACCGAAAACCGCTGCACCTTCCCCTTCGTCGAGTGATAAACCGTAAACATGTCTGTAGAAGATACTCAACCGCTTATCACGCATCTAATTGAGCTGCGTAAGCGTCTGCTGAACTGCATTATCGCGGTGATCGTGATATTCCTGTGTCTGGTCTATTTCGCCAATGACATCTATCACCTGGTATCCGCGCCATTGATCAAGCAGTTGCCGCAAGGTTCAACGATGATCGCCACCGACGTGGCCTCGCCGTTCTTTACGCCGATCAAGCTGACCTTTATGGTGTCGCTGATTCTGTCAGCGCCGGTGATTCTCTATCAGGTGTGGGCATTTATCGCCCCAGCGCTGTATAAGCATGAACGTCGCCTGGTGGTGCCGCTGCTGGTTTCCAGCTCTCTGCTGTTTTATATCGGCATGGCATTCGCCTACTTTGTGGTCTTTCCGCTGGCATTTGGCTTCCTTGCCAATACCGCGCCGGAAGGGGTGCAGGTATCCACCGACATCGCCAGCTATTTAAGCTTCGTTATGGCGCTGTTTATGGCGTTTGGTGTCTCCTTTGAAGTGCCGGTGGCAATTGTGCTGCTGTGCTGGATGGGGATTACCTCGCCAGAAGACTTACGCAAAAAACGCCCGTATGTGCTGGTTGGTGCATTCGTTGTCGGGATGTTGCTGACGCCGCCGGATGTCTTCTCGCAAACGCTATTGGCGATCCCGATGTACTGTCTGTTTGAAATCGGTGTCTTCTTCTCACGCTTTTACGTTGGTAAAGGGCGAAATCGGGAAGAGGAAAACGACGCTGAAGCAGAAAGCGAAAAAACTGAAGAATAAATTCAACCGCCCGTCAGGGCGGTTGTCATATGGAGTACAGGATGTTTGATATCGGCGTTAATTTGACCAGTTCGCAATTTGCGAAAGACCGTGATGATGTTGTAGCGCGCGCTTTTGACGCGGGAGTTAATGGGCTACTCATCACCGGCACTAACCTGCGTGAAAGCCAGCAGGCGCAAAAGCTGGCGCGTCAGTATTCGTCCTGTTGGTCAACGGCGGGCGTACATCCTCACGACAGCAGCCAGTGGCAAGCTGCGACTGAAGAAGCGATTATTGAGCTGGCCGCGCAGCCAGAAGTGGTGGCGATTGGTGAATGTGGTCTCGACTTTAACCGCAACTTTTCGACGCCGGAAGAGCAGGAACGCGCTTTTGTTGCCCAGCTACGCATTGCCGCAGATTTAAACATGCCGGTATTTATGCACTGTCGCGATGCCCACGAGCGGTTTATGACATTGCTGGAGCCGTGGCTGGATAAACTGCCTGGTGCGGTTCTTCATTGCTTTACCGGCACACGCGAAGAGATGCAGGCGTGCGTGGCGCATGGAATTTATATCGGCATTACCGGTTGGGTTTACGATGAACGACGCGGACTGGAGCTGCGGGAACTTTTGCCGTTGATTCCGGCGGAAAAATTACTGATCGAAACTGATGCGCCGTATCTGCTCCCTCGCGATCTCACGCCAAAGCCATCATCCCGGCGCAACGAGCCAGCCCATCTGCCCCATATTTTGCAACGTATTGCGCACTGGCGTGGAGAAGATGCCGCATGGCTGGCTGCCACCACGGATGCTAATGTCAAAACACGGTTTGGGATTGCGTTTTAGAGTTTGCGGAACTCGGTGTTCTTCACACTGTGCTTAATCTCTTTATTAATAAGATTAAGCAATAGCATGGAGCGAGCCTCACCATCGGGTTCGGTGAAAATGGCCTGAAAGCCTTCGAACGCGCCTTCGGTAATAATCACCTTATCTCCCGGATAAGGGGTTGCCGGATCGACAATGTCTTTCGGTTTATATACCGATAGCTGATGAATCACCGCCGATGGGACTATCGCTAGCGACGCGCCAAAGCGCACGAAGTGGCTGACACCGCGGGTCGCGTTGATAGTCGTGGTATGAATCACTTCTGGATCAAATTCGACAAACAGGTAGTTGGGAAACAATGGCTCACTGACTGCAGTACGTTTTCCACGCACGATTTTTTCCAGGGTGATCATCGGTGCCAGGCAATTCACAGCCTGTCTCTCAAGGTGTTCCTGGGCACGTTGAAGTTGCCCGCGCTTGCAGTACAGTAAATACCAAGATTGCATAATGACTCTTATCCGTTTAATCGGGGCGCAAGGATAGCAAAAGCTTTACGCTAAGTTAATTATATTCCCCGGTTTGCGTTATACCGTCAGAGTTCACGCTAATTTAACAAATTTACAGCATCGCAAAGATGAACGCCGTATAATGGGCGTAGATTAAGAGGCTACAATGGACGCCATGAAATATAACGATTTACGCGACTTCTTGACGCTGCTTGAACAGCAGGGTGAGCTAAAACGTATCACGCTCCCGGTGGATCCGCATCTGGAAATCACTGAAATTGCTGACCGCACTTTGCGTGCCGGTGGGCCTGCGCTGTTGTTCGAAAACCCTAAAGGCTACTCAATGCCGGTGCTGTGCAACCTGTTCGGTACGCCAAAGCGCGTGGCGATGGGCATGGGGCAGGAAGATGTTTCGGCGCTGCGTGAAGTTGGTAAATTATTGGCGTTTCTGAAAGAGCCCGAGCCGCCAAAAGGTTTCCGCGACCTGTTTGATAAACTGCCGCAGTTTAAGCAAGTATTGAACATGCCGACAAAGCGGCTGCGTGGTGCGCCCTGCCAACAAAAAATCGTCTCTGGCGATGACGTCGATCTCAATCGCATTCCCATTATGACCTGCTGGCCGGAAGATGCCGCGCCGCTGATTACCTGGGGGCTGACCGTAACGCGCGGCCCGCATAAAGAGCGGCAGAATCTGGGCATTTATCGCCAGCAGCTGATTGGTAAAAACAAACTGATTATGCGCTGGCTGTCGCATCGCGGCGGCGCGCTGGATTATCAGGAGTGGTGTGCGGCGCATCCGGGCGAACGTTTCCCGGTTTCTGTGGCGCTGGGTGCCGATCCCGCCACGATTCTCGGTGCAGTCACCCCCGTTCCGGATACACTTTCAGAGTATGCGTTTGCCGGATTGCTGCGCGGTACCAAGACCGAAGTGGTGAAGTGTATCTCCAATGACCTTGAAGTGCCCGCCAGTGCGGAGATTGTGCTGGAAGGGTATATCGAACAAGGCGAAACTGCGCCGGAAGGGCCGTATGGCGACCACACCGGTTACTATAACGAAGTCGATAGTTTCCCGGTATTTACCGTGACGCATATTACCCAGCGTGAAGATGCGATTTACCACTCCACCTATACTGGTCGTCCGCCGGATGAACCCGCGGTGCTGGGTGTCGCACTGAACGAAGTGTTTGTGCCGATTCTGCAAAAACAGTTCCCGGAAATTGTCGATTTTTACCTGCCACCGGAAGGCTGTTCTTATCGTCTGGCGGTAGTGACAATCAAAAAACAGTACGCCGGACACGCGAAGCGCGTCATGATGGGCGTCTGGTCGTTCTTACGCCAGTTTATGTACACTAAATTTGTGATCGTTTGCGATGATGACGTCAACGCACGCGACTGGAACGATGTGATTTGGGCGATTACCACCCGTATGGACCCGGCGCGGGATACTGTTCTGGTAGAAAATACGCCTATTGATTATCTGGATTTTGCCTCGCCTGTCTCCGGGCTGGGTTCAAAAATGGGGCTGGATGCCACGAATAAATGGCCGGGGGAAACCCAGCGTGAATGGGGACGTCCCATCAAAAAAGATCCTGATGTCGTCGCGCATATTGACGCCATCTGGGATGAACTGGCTATTTTTAACAACGGTAAAAGCGCCTGATGCGCGTTAGTTTTGCCCTATTTATTTGATCCGACAGAGAAAGCGCATGACAACCTTAAGCTGTAAAGTGACCTCGGTAGAAGCTATCACGGATACTGTATACCGTGTCCGAATCGTACCAGACGCGGCCTTTTCTTTTCGTGCTGGTCAGTATTTGATGGTAGTGATGGATGAGCGCGACAAACGTCCGTTTTCAATGGCTTCGACGCCGGATGAAAAAGGGTTTATCGAGCTGCATATTGGCGCTTCTGAAATCAACCTTTACGCGAAAGCAGTCATGGACCGCATCCTCAAAGATCATCAAATCGTGGTCGATATTCCCCACGGAGAAGCGTGGCTGCGCGATGATGAAGAGCGTCCGATGATTTTGATTGCGGGCGGCACCGGGTTCTCCTATGCGCGCTCGATTTTATTGACGGCGTTGGCGCGTAATCCCAATCGCGATATCACCATTTACTGGGGTGGGCGTGAAGAGCAACATCTGTATGATCTCTGCGAGCTTGAGGCGCTTTCGCTGAAGCATCCTGGTCTGCAAGTGGTGCCGGTGGTTGAACAACCGGAAGCGGGCTGGCGTGGGCGTACTGGCACCGTGTTAACGGCGGTCTTGCAGGATCATGGTACGCTGGCAGAGCATGATATCTATATTGCCGGACGTTTTGAGATGGCGAAAATTGCTCGTGACCTGTTTTGCAGTGAGCGTAATGCGCGGGAAGATCGTCTGTTTGGCGATGCGTTTGCATTTATCTGAGATATAAAAACCCGCCCCTGACAGGCGGGAAGAACGGCAACTAAAACTTTATTCAGTGGCATTTAGATCTATGTCGCATCCGGCAATCGGTGCACGATGCCTGATGCGACGCTGGCGCGTCTTATCAGGCCTACATTGGTGCAGGATCGGTAGACCGGATAAGGCGTTCACGCCGCATCCGGCAAGTGGTTAAACCCGCTCAAACACCGTCGCAATACCCTGACCCAGACCGATACACATCGTCGCCAGACCAAACTGAACGTCTTTGTGTTCCATCAGATTCAGCAACGTGGTGCTGATACGCGCACCGGAACAACCCAGCGGATGACCCAGCGCGATCGCACCACCATTGAGGTTGATCTTCTCGTCAATCTGCTCCATTAGCCCGAGATCTTTAATGCACGGCAGGATCTGCGCGGCAAAGGCTTCGTTCATCTCAAACACGCCGATATCGCTGGCAGAAAGCCCCGCTTTTTTCAGCGCCAGCTTCGAGGCAGGAACCGGGCCGTAACCCATAATCGACGGATCACAACCAACGACCGCCATCGAACGCACACGGGCGCGCGGCTTAAGACCTAATTCACGGGCGCGGCTTTCACTCATCACCAGCATGGCCGCGGCACCATCAGAAAGTGCAGAAGATGTACCCGCCGTTACCGTACCGCTTACTGGATCAAACGCCGGACGCAGCGTGGCGAGGGCTTCCACGGTGGTTTCCGGGCGAATCACTTCGTCGTAATTAAACTGCTTCAGGACGCCGTCGGCATCGTGACCACCGGTCGGGATGATTTCATTTTTAAATGCGCCCGACTGCGTGGCGGCCCAGGCGCGGGCGTGTGACCGCGCGGCAAAGGCATCCTGCATTTCACGGCTGATACCGTGCATACGCGCCAGCATTTCTGCCGTTAAGCCCATCATGCCCGCCGCTTTGGCGACATTGCGGCTCAGGCCGGGGTGAAAATCGACGCCGTGACTCATCGGCACATGGCCCATATGCTCCACGCCGCCAACCAGACATGCCTGCGCATCGCCAGTCATGATCATTCGTGCTGCGTCATGCAGTGCCTGCATGGATGAACCACACAAGCGATTGACGGTAACCGCCGGGACAGAGTGCGGCACTTCTGCCAGCAGCGCCGCGTTACGGGCGATATTAAAACCCTGCTCCAGCGTCTGCTGCACACAACCCCAGTAAATATCGTCGAGGGCCGCCGCTTCCAGCGCCGGGTTACGCGCCAGCAGGCTACGCATTAAATGAGCGGAGAGATCTTCTGCACGCACGTTACGAAAAGCACCGCCCTTCGAACGGCCCATCGGGGTGCGAATTGCATCGACAATGACAACCTGTTCCATTGTGACTCCTTAAGCCGTTTTCAGGTCGCCAACCGGACGGGCTGGCTCAACCGGAGGATAGTACGGTTCGTTATGACGCGCTTTATTACGCAGACCTTCCGGCACTTCATACAGCGGGCCGAGGTGCTGATATTGCTGTGCCATATCGAGGTATTTTGCGCTACCGAGGGTGTCCAGCCAGCGGAACGCGCCGCCGTGGAACGGAGGGAAGCCCAGGCCGTAGACCAGCGCCATATCCGCTTCCGCCGGAGTGGCGATAATGCCCTCTTCCAGACAGCGCACCACTTCGTTGACCATCGGGATCATCATGCGGGCGATAATCTCTTCTTCGCTGAAATCGCGCTTCGGCTGGCTCACTTCTGCCAGCAGGTCTTCAACGGCGGCGTCTTCTTCTTTCTTCGGCTTACCTTTGCTGTCTTCTTTATAACGCCAGAAACCGAGGCCGTTCTTCTGACCAAAGCGGTTGGCATCAAACAGCGCGTCGATGGCATCGCGGTAATCTTTTTGCATCCGCTGCGGGAAGCCTGCTGCCATGACAGCCTGAGCGTGATGCGCGGTATCAATGCCCACAACGTCCAGCAGATATGCCGGGCCCATCGGCCAGCCAAACTGTTTTTCCATCACTTTGTCGATCTTGCGGAAATCCGCGCCGTCGCGCAGCAGCTGGCTGAAACCGGCGAAATACGGGAACAGCACGCGGTTAACAAAGAAGCCGGGGCAGTCGTTAACCACAATCGGCGTCTTGCCCATCTTGCTCGCCCAGGCGACAACTTTCGCGATGGTTTCGTCGGAGCTTTTCTCGCCGCGAATAATTTCTACCAACGGCATTCGGTGGACCGGGTTAAAGAAGTGCATCCCGCAGAAGTTTTCCGGGCGTTCCAGCGCGTTGGCCAGTTCGCTGATAGGAATGGTTGAAGTGTTAGACGCCAGCACGGTATCCTGGCGTACTTTTTGTTCGGTTTCTGCCAGTACGGCTTTTTTCACTTTCGGGTTTTCAACAACCGCTTCTACCACAATATCCACGCGGTCAAATCCGGCGTAGTCGAGCGTTGGGTGGATCGTGGAGATCACGCCAGCCAGTTTCAGACCATCGATCTTGCCGCGCTCAAGCTGCTTGTTCAGCAGTTTCGCGGCTTCGGTCATGCTGAGGGTTAACGACTTGTCGTTGATATCTTTCATGACAACCGGCACGCCTTTCCACGCGGACTGGTAAGCGATACCGCCACCCATGATGCCTGCGCCCAGCACAGCAGCCTGTTTCGGGGTTTCAACGTCTTTGGTGAGTTTCTTCGCTTTGCCTTTTACATATTGATCGTTAAGGAAAATGCCGACCAGTGCGCGAGCTTCGTTGGTATGCGCCAGCGGGACAAAACTTTTGTTTTCCAGATTTAAGGCTTCTTCACGACCAAAACGGGCCGCAGCTTCAATGGTTTTTACTGCGGTGATGGGGGCCGGATAATGTTTCCCCGCCGTTTGCGCGACCATTCCTTTAGCGATGGTGAAGCTCATGGTGGCTTCAATCTTGCTCAGTTTTAGCGGTTCCAGCTTCGGCTGGCGTTTCGCTTTCCAGTCGAGGTCGCCGTTAATGGCCTGGCGTAAAACCGCCTTTGCGCCTTCAACCAGTTTTTCTGCTTTGACTACCCCATCCACCAGACCGATTTTCAGCGCCTGATCCGCGCCGACATCTTTACCGGCGGCAATGATTTCCAGCGCACTGTCAGCGCCCAGCATACGTGGCATACGTACAGAACCGCCAAAGCCCGGCATGATGCCCAGTTTGGTTTCCGGCAGACCGATGCGCAGATCCGGCGTCGCCAGACGATAATCGGTCGCCAGCACGCATTCGCAGCCACCACCCAGCGCATAGCCGTTGACGGCAGCAATGGTCGGCACCGGCAGATCTTCCAGGCGATTAAACACGCTATTGGCAAAGTGCAGCCACTGACTTAACTGTTCTTCAGGAACGAGGAACAGGGACAAAAATTCGGTGATATCAGCACCGACGATAAAGGCTGCTTTGTTCGAACGCAGCAGCAGCCCTTTTAGATCTGATTGCTGTTCCAGCACGCCGATGGCCTCGCCGAGGCTGGCGACGGTCGCAGTGTCGAGTTTATTAACTGAACCTGGGGCATCAAATACCAGTTCGGCAATGCCATCTTCCAGCCAGTCAAGGTACAGGGTGTCGCCTTTGTAAAGCATGTCAGTCTCCTGAATCCGCAAGGTGATCTGGTCGTACCAGATGCATCGAAGTGTGTATTTTGTGTTAAAAATATGCAAATAAAAGATTAAAGAAATGCCGATCTGATCACGCTCGGCAGAAATCACGCTCTGGATGAACGATGTGCTAAGATGCGGAGACTTAAGGTCAAAAAAACAGAAGGGTAAAAAATGGAATCACTGGCCTCGCTCTATAAAAATCATATAGCTACCTTACAAGAACGGACTCGCGATGCGCTGGCGCGCTTCAAGCTGGATGCATTACTTATTCACTCCGGCGAGCTGTTCAACGTTTTTCTCGACGATCATCCCTATCCGTTTAAAGTGAACCCGCAATTCAAAGCGTGGGTGCCGGTAACTCAGGTGCCAAACTGCTGGTTGCTGGTGGATGGCGTGAACAAGCCGAAACTGTGGTTCTATCTGCCGGTTGATTACTGGCACAACGTCGAACCGCTGCCGACCTCCTTCTGGACTGAAGATGTGGAAGTGATCGCACTGCCGAAAGCCGATGGCATTGGTAGCCTGCTGCCCGCTGCGCGCGGCAATATCGGTTATATCGGTCCGGTGCCGGAACGTGCGCTGCAACTGGGTATTGAGGCCAGCAACATCAACCCGAAAGGGGTGATCGACTACCTGCATTACTACCGCTCCTTCAAAACCGAGTACGAACTGGCCTGTATGCGTGAAGCGCAGAAAATGGCGGTCAACGGTCATCGTGCGGCAGAAGAAGCGTTCCGTTCTGGCATGAGCGAGTTCGATATCAACATCGCCTATCTGACCGCGACCGGTCATCGTGATACCGACGTACCTTACAGCAACATTGTGGCGCTTAACGAACACGCTTCGGTGCTGCATTACACCAAACTGGATCATCAGGCACCGGAAGAGATGCGCAGCTTCCTGCTGGATGCCGGGGCCGAATATAACGGCTATGCGGCTGACCTGACTCGTACCTGGTCGGCAAAAAGCGACAACGACTACGCACAGCTGGTGAAAGACGTAAATGATGAACAACTGGCGCTGATCGCCACCATGAAAGCAGGCGTTAGCTATGTGGATTACCACATCCAGTTCCATCAGCGCATCGCCAAACTGCTGCGTAAACATCAAATCATCACCGATATGAGTGAAGAAGCGATGGTCGAAAACGATCTCACCGGACCGTTTATGCCGCATGGTATCGGTCATCCGCTGGGCCTGCAGGTGCATGACGTAGCCGGTTTTATGCAGGATGATAGCGGTACACACCTCGCGGCACCGGCAAAATATCCGTACCTGCGCTGCACCCGTATTCTCCAGCCGGGTATGGTGTTAACCATCGAACCGGGTATCTACTTCATTGAATCGCTACTGGCACCGTGGCGTGAAGGGCAGTTCAGCAAGCACTTCAACTGGCAGAAAATTGAAGCACTGAAACCGTTCGGCGGCATTCGTATCGAAGACAACGTGGTGATCCACGAAAACAACGTGGAAAACATGACCCGGGATCTGAAACTGGCGTGATGGAAAGCTGGTTAATTCCTGCGGCACCGGTCACGGTCGTTGAAGAGATCAAAAAAAGCCGCTTCATAACGATGTTGGCGCATACCGATGGCGTTGAGGCGGCGAAAGCGTTTGTTGAATCGGTGCGGGCAGAACACCCCGATGCCCGCCACCATTGCGTGGCGTGGGTGGCGGGTGCGCCGGATGATTCTCAACAGCTGGGTTTCTCTGACGACGGGGAGCCGGCAGGAACGGCAGGTAAACCGATGCTCGCCCAGCTAATGGGCAGCGGCGTCGGGGAAATTACCGCTGTGGTAGTGCGCTACTACGGCGGCATATTGCTTGGCACCGGTGGGTTAGTGAAAGCGTATGGCGGCGGCGTGAATCAGGCGCTGCGCCAGCTAACGACCCAACGCAAGACGCCATTAACCGAATATACTTTGCAATGTGAATATCATCAGTTAACCGGCATTGAAGCGTTGCTGGGGCAGTGTGACGGCAAAATTATCAACAGTGATTATCAGGCATTCGTTCTGCTGCGGGTGGCGCTTCCGGCGGCGAAAGTGGCTGAATTTTCCGCAAAGCTGGCGGATTTTAGCCGTGGTTCATTGCAATTGTTAGCGATTGAAGAATAATCCCCACTTCGTTTTGCAGAACTAAGGAAGCGGCAGAGATGCATTTTCGCGCCATTACCCGAATCGTTGGACTACTGGTCATCTTATTTTCAGGGACCATGATTATCCCTGGGCTGGTAGCACTCATCTACCGGGATGGAGCGGGCCGCGCTTTTACCCAGACCTTTTTTGTCGCCCTCGCCATTGGTTCTATGCTGTGGTGGCCGAACCGTAAAGAGAAGGGCGAACTGAAATCCCGTGAGGGGTTTCTGATAGTGGTGCTGTTCTGGACCGTGCTGGGTAGTGTCGGTGCGCTCCCTTTTATCTTCTCGGAAAGCCCGAACCTCACGATTACCGATGCGTTTTTTGAATCTTTCTCTGGCCTGACCACCACCGGGGCCACTACGCTGGTGGGGCTGGATTCGCTCCCTCATGCCATCCTCTTTTATCGCCAGATGCTGCAATGGTTTGGCGGGATGGGGATCATCGTGTTAGCGGTTGCGATACTGCCTATCCTCGGCGTGGGTGGGATGCAGCTCTATCGCGCAGAAATGCCCGGCCCGCTGAAAGATAACAAAATGCGCCCGCGAATTGCGGAAACGGCGAAAACCCTGTGGTTGATTTATGTCTTGCTGACCGTCGCCTGTGCGCTGGCGTTGTGGTTTGCCGGAATGGATGCCTTTGATGCCATCGGCCATAGCTTTGCGACTATCGCTATTGGCGGCTTCTCGACACATGATGCCAGTATCGGTTATTTCGACAGCCCGACTATTAACACTATCATTGCTATCTTCCTGCTGATCTCCGGCTGTAACTACGGTCTGCACTTTTCACTGTTAAGTGGGCGTAGTCTGAAGGTTTATTGGCGCGATCCGGAATTTCGCATGTTTATCGGCGTACAGTTTACGCTGGTGGTTATTTGTACACTCGTACTGTGGTTTCATAATGTCTACAGTTCGGCGCTGATGACAATTAACCAGGCGTTTTTCCAGGTGGTATCGATGGCGACAACCGCCGGGTTTACGACTGACAGCATTGCCCGCTGGCCGCTCTTTTTGCCGGTACTGCTTTTATGTTCAGCTTTTATCGGCGGTTGCGCCGGGTCAACGGGCGGTGGCCTGAAAGTGATCCGCATCCTGCTGCTGTTTAAGCAGGGGAACCGTGAGCTGAAACGACTGGTGCATCCGAACGCCGTCTATAGCATTAAGCTGGGGAATCGCGCACTGCCGGAACGTATCCTCGAAGCCGTTTGGGGATTTTTCTCCGCCTATGCATTGGTGTTTATTGTCAGTATGCTGGCGATTATCGCCACGGGCGTGGATGACTTTTCTGCCTTTGCTTCAGTTGTTGCGACATTGAATAACCTGGGGCCAGGGCTTGGCGTGGTTGCTGATAACTTTACCAGTATGAACCCGGTGGCTAAATGGATCCTGATTGCCAACATGCTGTTTGGTCGTCTCGAGGTCTTTACATTGCTGGTGCTCTTTACCCCGACTTTCTGGCGTGAATGATGGAGTAATACGTGAAAACATTAATTCTTTTCTCAACAAGGGACGGACAAACGCGCGAGATTGCCTCCTACCTGGCTTCGGAACTGAAAGAACTGGGGATCCAGACGGATGTCGCCAATGTGCACCGCATTGAAGAACCACAATGGGAAAATTATGACCGTGTGGTCATTGGTGCTTCTATTCGCTATGGTCACTACCACTCTGCGTTCCAGGAATTTGTCAAAAAACATGCGACGCGACTGAATTCGATGCCGAGCGCCTTTTATTCCGTAAACCTGGTGGCGCGCAAACCGGAGAAGCGTACTCCACAGACCAACAGCTACGCGCGGAAGTTTCTGATGAACTCGCAATGGCGTCCCGATCGCTGCGCGGTCATTGCCGGGGCGCTGCGTTACCCACGTTATCGCTGGTACGATCGTTTTATGATCAAGCTAATTATGAAGATGTCAGGCGGTGAAACGGATACGCGCAAAGAAGTTGTCTATACCGATTGGGAGCAGGTGGCGAATTTCGCCCGAGAAATCGCCCAGTTAACCAACAAACCGACGCTGAAATAAGCATAAAGAATAAAAAATGCGCGGTCAGAAAATTATTTTAAATTTCCTCTTGTCAGGCCGGAATAACTCCCTATAATGCGCCACCACTGACACGGAACAACGGCAAACACGCCGCCGGGTCAGCGGGGTTCTCCTGAGAATTCCGACAGAGAAAGCAAAAATAAATGCTTGACTCTGTAGCGGGAAAGCGTATTATGCACACCCCGCGCCGCTGAGAAAAAGTGAAGCGGCACTGCTCTTTAACAATTTATCAGACAATCTGTGTGGGCACTCGAAGATACGGATTCTTAACGTCGCAAGACGAAAAATGAATACCAAGTCTCAAGAGTGGACACGTAATTCATTACGAAGTTTAATTCTTTGAGCATCAAACTTTTAAATTGAAGAGTTTGATCATGGCTCAGATTGAACGCTGGCGGCAGGCCTAACACATGCAAGTCGAACGGTAACAGGAAGCAGCTTGCTGCTTCGCTGACGAGTGGCGGACGGGTGAGTAATGTCTGGGAAACTGCCTGATGGAGGGGGATAACTACTGGAAACGGTAGCTAATACCGCATAACGTCGCAAGACCAAAGAGGGGGACCTTCGGGCCTCTTGCCATCGGATGTGCCCAGATGGGATTAGCTTGTTGGTGGGGTAACGGCTCACCAAGGCGACGATCCCTAGCTGGTCTGAGAGGATGACCAGCCACACTGGAACTGAGACACGGTCCAGACTCCTACGGGAGGCAGCAGTGGGGAATATTGCACAATGGGCGCAAGCCTGATGCAGCCATGCCGCGTGTATGAAGAAGGCCTTCGGGTTGTAAAGTACTTTCAGCGGGGAGGAAGGGAGTAAAGTTAATACCTTTGCTCATTGACGTTACCCGCAGAAGAAGCACCGGCTAACTCCGTGCCAGCAGCCGCGGTAATACGGAGGGTGCAAGCGTTAATCGGAATTACTGGGCGTAAAGCGCACGCAGGCGGTTTGTTAAGTCAGATGTGAAATCCCCGGGCTCAACCTGGGAACTGCATCTGATACTGGCAAGCTTGAGTCTCGTAGAGGGGGGTAGAATTCCAGGTGTAGCGGTGAAATGCGTAGAGATCTGGAGGAATACCGGTGGCGAAGGCGGCCCCCTGGACGAAGACTGACGCTCAGGTGCGAAAGCGTGGGGAGCAAACAGGATTAGATACCCTGGTAGTCCACGCCGTAAACGATGTCGACTTGGAGGTTGTGCCCTTGAGGCGTGGCTTCCGGAGCTAACGCGTTAAGTCGACCGCCTGGGGAGTACGGCCGCAAGGTTAAAACTCAAATGAATTGACGGGGGCCCGCACAAGCGGTGGAGCATGTGGTTTAATTCGATGCAACGCGAAGAACCTTACCTGGTCTTGACATCCACAGAACTTTCCAGAGATGGATTGGTGCCTTCGGGAACTGTGAGACAGGTGCTGCATGGCTGTCGTCAGCTCGTGTTGTGAAATGTTGGGTTAAGTCCCGCAACGAGCGCAACCCTTATCCTTTGTTGCCAGCGGTCCGGCCGGGAACTCAAAGGAGACTGCCAGTGATAAACTGGAGGAAGGTGGGGATGACGTCAAGTCATCATGGCCCTTACGACCAGGGCTACACACGTGCTACAATGGCGCATACAAAGAGAAGCGACCTCGCGAGAGCAAGCGGACCTCATAAAGTGCGTCGTAGTCCGGATTGGAGTCTGCAACTCGACTCCATGAAGTCGGAATCGCTAGTAATCGTGGATCAGAATGCCACGGTGAATACGTTCCCGGGCCTTGTACACACCGCCCGTCACACCATGGGAGTGGGTTGCAAAAGAAGTAGGTAGCTTAACCTTCGGGAGGGCGCTTACCACTTTGTGATTCATGACTGGGGTGAAGTCGTAACAAGGTAACCGTAGGGGAACCTGCGGTTGGATCACCTCCTTACCTTAAAGAAGCGTTCTTTGCAGTGCTCACACAGATTGTCTGATGAAAATGAGCAGTAAAACCTCTACAGGCTTGTAGCTCAGGTGGTTAGAGCGCACCCCTGATAAGGGTGAGGTCGGTGGTTCAAGTCCACTCAGGCCTACCAAATTTGCATCGCAAATT
Source organism: Shigella sonnei (assembly GCF_002950395.1). Taxonomy (NCBI): domain Bacteria; kingdom Pseudomonadati; phylum Pseudomonadota; class Gammaproteobacteria; order Enterobacterales; family Enterobacteriaceae; genus Shigella; species Shigella sonnei. The sequence goes on along the minus strand of NZ_CP026802.1, from coordinate 3,656,916 downwards.
TGAAGAGGTTTTAACTACATGTTATGGGGCTATAGCTCAGCTGGGAGAGCGCCTGCTTTGCACGCAGGAGGTCTGCGGTTCGATCCCGCATAGCTCCACCATCTCTGTAGTGATTAAATAAAAAATACTTCAGAGTGTACCTGCAAAGGTTCACTGCGAAGTTTTGCTCTTTAAAAATCTGGATCAAGCTGAAAATTGAAACACTGAACAATGAAAGTTGTTCGTGAGTCTCTCAAATTTTCGCAACACGATGATGAATCGCAAGAAACATCTTCGGGTTGTGAGGTTAAGCGACTAAGCGTACACGGTGGATGCCCTGGCAGTCAGAGGCGATGAAGGACGTGCTAATCTGCGATAAGCGTCGGTAAGGTGATATGAACCGTTATAACCGGCGATTTCCGAATGGGGAAACCCAGTGTGATTCGTCACACTATCATTAACTGAATCCATAGGTTAATGAGGCGAACCGGGGGAACTGAAACATCTAAGTACCCCGAGGAAAAGAAATCAACCGAGATTCCCCCAGTAGCGGCGAGCGAACGGGGAGCAGCCCAGAGCCTGAATCAGTGTGTGTGTTAGTGGAAGCGTCTGGAAAGGCGCGCGATACAGGGTGACAGCCCCGTACACAAAAATGCACATATTGTGAGCTCGATGAGTAGGGCGGGACACGTGGTATCCTGTCTGAATATGGGGGGCCCATCCTCCAAGGCTAAATACTCCTGACTGACCGATAGTGAACCAGTACCGTGAGGGAAAGGCGAAAAGAACCCCGGCGAGGGGAGTGAAAAAGAACCTGAAACCGTGTACGTACAAGCAGTGGGAGCACGCTTAGGCGTGTGACTGCGTACCTTTTGTATAATGGGTCAGCGACTTATATTCTGTAGCAAGGTTAACCGAATAGGGGAGCCGAAGGGAAACCGAGTCTTAACTGGGCGTTAAGTTGCAGGGTATAGACCCGAAACCCGGTGATCTAGCCATGGGCAGGTTGAAGGTTGGGTAACACTAACTGGAGGACCGAACCGACTAATGTTGAAAAATTAGCGGATGACTTGTGGCTGGGGGTGAAAGGCCAATCAAACCGGGAGATAGCTGGTTCTCCCCGAAAGCTATTTAGGTAGCGCCTCGTGAATTCATCTCCGGGGGTAGAGCACTGTTTCGGCAAGGGGGTCATCCCGACTTACCAACCCGATGCAAACTGCGAATACCGGAGAATGTTATCACGGGAGACACACGGCGGGTGCTAACGTCCGTCGTGAAGAGGGAAACAACCCAGACCGCCAGCTAAGGTCCCAAAGTCATGGTTAAGTGGGAAACGATGTGGGAAGGCCCAGACAGCCAGGATGTTGGCTTAGAAGCAGCCATCATTTAAAGAAAGCGTAATAGCTCACTGGTCGAGTCGGCCTGCGCGGAAGATGTAACGGGGCTAAACCATGCACCGAAGCTGCGGCAGCGACGCTTATGCGTTGTTGGGTAGGGGAGCGTTCTGTAAGCCTGCGAAGGTGTGCTGTGAGGCATGCTGGAGGTATCAGAAGTGCGAATGCTGACATAAGTAACGATAAAGCGGGTGAAAAGCCCGCTCGCCGGAAGACCAAGGGTTCCTGTCCAACGTTAATCGGGGCAGGGTGAGTCGACCCCTAAGGCGAGGCCGAAAGGCGTAGTCGATGGGAAACAGGTTAATATTCCTGTACTTGGTGTTACTGTGAAGGGGGGACGGAGAAGGCTATGTTGGCCGGGCGACGGTTGTCCCGGTTTAAGCGTGTAGGCTGGTTTTCCAGGCAAATCCGGAAAATCAAGGCTGAGGCGTGATGACGAGGCACTACGGTGCTGAAGCAACAAATGCCCTGCTTCCAGGAAAAGCCTCTAAGCATCAGGTAACATCAAATCGTACCCCAAACCGACACAGGTGGTCAGGTAGAGAATACCAAGGCGCTTGAGAGAACTCGGGTGAAGGAACTAGGCAAAATGGTGCCGTAACTTCGGGAGAAGGCACGCTGATATGTAGGTGAAGTCCCTTGCGGATGGAGCTGAAATCAGTCGAAGATACCAGCTGGCTGCAACTGTTTATTAAAAACACAGCACTGTGCAAACACGAAAGTGGACGTATACGGTGTGACGCCTGCCCGGTGCCGGAAGGTTAATTGATGGGGTCAGCGCAAGCGAAGCTCTTGATCGAAGCCCCGGTAAACGGCGGCCGTAACTATAACGGTCCTAAGGTAGCGAAATTCCTTGTCGGGTAAGTTCCGACCTGCACGAATGGCGTAATGATGGCCAGGCTGTCTCCACCCGAGACTCAGTGAAATTGAACTCGCTGTGAAGATGCAGTGTACCCGCGGCAAGACGGAAAGACCCCGTGAACCTTTACTATAGCTTGACACTGAACATTGAGCCTTGATGTGTAGGATAGGTGGGAGGCTTTGAAGTGTGGACGCCAGTCTGCATGGAGCCGGCCTTGAAATACCACCCTTTAATGTTTGATGTTCTAACGTGGACCCGTGATCCGGGTTGCGGACAGTGTCTGGTGGGTAGTTTGACTGGGGCGGTCTCCTCCTAAAGAGTAACGGAGGAGCACGAAGGTTGGCTAATCCTGGTCGGACATCAGGAGGTTAGTGCAATGGCATAAGCCAGCTTGACTGCGAGCGTGACGGCGCGAGCAGGTGCGAAAGCAGGTCATAGTGATCCGGTGGTTCTGAATGGAAGGGCCATCGCTCAACGGATAAAAGGTACTCCGGGGATAACAGGCTGATACCGCCCAAGAGTTCATATCGACGGCGGTGTTTGGCACCTCGATGTCGGCTCATCACATCCTGGGGCTGAAGTAGGTCCCAAGGGTATGGCTGTTCGCCATTTAAAGTGGTACGCGAGCTGGGTTTAGAACGTCGTGAGACAGTTCGGTCCCTATCTGCCGTGGGCGCTGGAGAACTGAGGGGGGCTGCTCCTAGTACGAGAGGACCGGAGTGGACGCATCACTGGTGTTCGGGTTGTCATGCCAATGGCACTGCCCGGTAGCTAAATGCGGAAGAGATAAGTGCTGAAAGCATCTAAGCACGAAACTTGCCCCGAGATGAGTTCTCCCTGACCCTTTAAGGGTCCTGAAGGAACGTTGAAGACGACGACGTTGATAGGCCGGGTGTGTAAGCGCAGCGATGCGTTGAGCTAACCGGTACTAATGAACCGTGAGGCTTAACCTTACAACGCCGAAGATGTTTTGGCGGATGAGAGAAGATTTTCAGCCTGATACAGATTAAATCAGAACGCAGAAGCGGTCTGATAAAACAGAATTTGCCTGGCGGCCGTAGCGCGGTGGTCCCACCTGACCCCATGCCGAACTCAGAAGTGAAACGCCGTAGCGCCGATGGTAGTGTGGGGTCTCCCCATGCGAGAGTAGGGAACTGCCAGGCATCAAATTAAGCGAAAGGCCATCCTGACGGATGGCCTTTTTGCATTGGCGCAGAAAAAAATGCCGGATGCGACACTGGCGCGTCTTATCCAGCCTACTCTTGCTTATCCGTTCTGCTTTTGCATCCACTCCACCACAAAATCAGCCAGCCCCTCAACATCATTAATATCCAGTAATGCGACATCAAGATTAAGCGGCACATCACTGGCTACAGCAATAACATGCCTGTCTATCACTAATTCTTCAGGTCGATGTCCGGCTCCATCGCGAAACAGCACAATCTTTGCGATCTCTTCATGCTTAAACCCTTCGACCAGAATCAAATCCAGCTTTGAGGTATCCATTCGACTTGCGAGAAACTGTAGATCCAGCTCTTCTTCGTCTGGTTTTTCCGTCATCAAGGCCCATCGTTGCTGGCTGGCAACGATGGTTTGTGCCGCGCCAGCCTTGCGCAGCTCATAGCTATCTTTGCCTGGCTTATCAACATCCATATCATGGTGCGTATGCTTAATCAGCCCTGGACGGATCCCTCTGGCGCATAATGCCGGGATCAGTTTTTTCAAAAGCGTAGTTTTTCCGGTACCACTCCACGCGGCAAAGGCGAGTAACGGTATCATCGTTTTTCCTGCCATCGGGCAAGCTCCTCTGGCGTATTCACGTTAACAAATGCATCTTTATGATCGCTGAAATCAACCGCATGGCCGCCAGCCAGACGCATAAATGCCATTACCCGGCGTTCTCCTGCTTGCAGATATTCTAGTAATAAAGGCTCAATAGCACGGTTTACCAGAGCAATAGTCGGGTGATCGCGTTCACCGTCATGGACCCACACGACAGGCGCATCTTTGCGCTGATGATTAAGCCGGGAAGCTAAAACATGGGGAATGTAAGGCGTATCGCACGGACAAAACAAAAACCACTCACCAGCTTCCTGCTGCATTACTGAAAGCATTCCTGCCAGAGGGCCTGGGTAATCCGCCAGTGAATCTTCAATCACTTTCAGACCGCTTGCCTGATAGATTTCCTGATGACGATTGGCATTAACCACGACGTGAGAGAGCTGCGTCATAAGCGCGTCAGCGACATGTTGCCATAATGGTTTGCCGTTTAATTCAAGCAATCCTTTATCTACGCCGCCCATTCGTCTGGCTTTACCGCCTGCCAGCACAACGCCTGTTATCGTCGTCATCAGATTCACCGATATCGCCTCTTTTATTGTGGGATTGACCCTGCTAACGTGTCTGTCTCAAGAGTAAGGAGCATCACTATGAAATGTAAACGTCTGAATGAAGTTATTGAACTCCTCCAGCCAGCCTGGCAAAAAGAGCCAGACCTTAACCTGTTGCAATTTTTGCAGAAACTGGCGAAAGAGTCAGGTTTTGACGGCGAACTGGCGGATTTGACGGATGACATTCTGATCTATCACCTGAAAATGCGTGATTCCGCGAAAGATGCGGTGATCCCGGGTTTGCAGAAAGATTATGAAGAAGACTTCAAAACGGCGCTGTTACGCGCTCGCGGCGTAATTAAAGAGTAAAAGCTTGTAAGCGGCGCCACCAAAATCATCGTGAAATGATATCCTTCATCATTCGTAATGTTTTCCGGATGATGGGATGAACAACAGCGCTTTTACTTTCCAGACACTACACCCGGATACCATCATGGACGCTCTGTTTGAGCAAGGGATCCGGGTGGATTCCGGTCTTACCCCGCTTAACAGCTATGAAAACCGTGTCTATCAATTTCAGGACGAAGAGCGTCGACGTTTTGTCGTCAAATTTTATCGCCCTGAACGTTGGACAGCCGATCAAATCCTCGAAGAACATCAATTTGCGTTGCAGCTGGTAAATGATGAAGTTCCGGTCGCAGCACCTGTGGCCTTTAACGGTCAGACTTTATTGAATCATCAGGGATTTTATTTCGCTGTTTTTCCAAGCGTCGGTGGTCGCCAGTTCGAAGCTGATAATATCGATCAGACGGAAGCGGTTGGGCGTTATTTAGGGCGTATGCACCAGACGGGGCACAAACAGCTTTTTATCCATCGCCCGACCATCGGTCTGAATGAATATCTCATTGAGCCACGCAAGCTGTTTGAGGACGCTACACTGATACCTTCCGGGTTGAAAGCGGCATTCCTGAAAGCGACAGATGAGCTGATCGCCGCCGTTACAGCACACTGGCGGGAAGATTTCACCGTTCTGCGGCTACATGGAGACTGCCACGCCGGGAATATTCTCTGGCGCGATGGTCCAATGTTTGTTGATCTGGATGATGCACGTAATGGTCCAGCTATTCAGGATTTGTGGATGTTGCTCAATGGCGATAAAGCCGAGCAGCGGATGCAACTGGAAACTATTATTGAAGCTTATGAAGAATTTGGCGAGTTCGACACCGCTGAAATCGGACTGATTGAACCTTTACGCGCCATGCGTTTGGTTTATTATCTTGCCTGGCTAATGCGGCGTTGGGCTGATCCCGCGTTCCCGAAAAATTTCCCGTGGTTAACCGGGGAAGATTACTGGCTGCGACAAACGGCGACTTTTATAGAACAGGCAAAAGTTCTACAAGAACCCCCTTTACAATTAACACCTATGTATTAATCGGAGAGAGTAGATCATGAAAAAGATTTGGCTGGCGCTGGCTGGTTTAGTTTTAGCGTTTAGCGCATCGGCGGCGCAGTATGAAGATGGTAAACAGTACACTACCCTGGAAAAACCGGTAGCTGGCGCGCCGCAAGTGCTGGAGTTTTTCTCTTTCTTCTGTCCGCACTGCTATCAGTTTGAAGAAGTTCTGCATATTTCTGATAATGTGAAGAAAAAACTGCCGGAAGGCGTGAAGATGACTAAATACCACGTCAACTTCATGGGTGGTGACCTGGGCAAAGATCTGACTCAGGCATGGGCTGTGGCGATGGCGCTGGGCGTGGAAGACAAAGTCACTGTTCCGCTGTTTGAAGGCGTACAGAAAACCCAGACCATTCGTTCAGCATCTGATATCCGCGATGTATTTATCAACGCAGGTATTAAAGGTGAAGAGTACGACGCGGCGTGGAACAGCTTCGTGGTCAAATCTCTGGTCGCTCAGCAGGAAAAAGCTGCAGCTGACGTGCAATTGCGTGGCGTTCCGGCGATGTTTGTTAACGGTAAATATCAGCTGAATCCGCAGGGTATGGATACCAGCAATATGGATGTTTTTGTTCAGCAGTATGCTGATACAGTGAAATATCTGTCCGAGAAAAAATAATTCAATGTAAAGGTAATGACTCCAACTTATTGATAGTGTTTTATGTTCAGATAATGCCCGATGACTTTGTCATGCAGCTCCACCGATTTTGAGAACGACAGCGACTTCCGTCCCAGCCGTGCCAGGTGCTGCCTCAGATTCAGGTTATGCCGCTCAATTCGCTGCGTATATCGCTTGCTGATTACGTGCAGCTTTCCCTTCAGGCGGGATTCATACAGCGGCCAGCCATCCGTCATCCATATCACCACGTCAAAGGGTGACAGCAGGCTCATAAGACGCCCCAGCGTCGCCATAGTGCGTTCACCGAATACGTGCGCAACAACCGTCTTCCGGAGACTGTCATACGCGTAAAACAGCCAGCGCTGGCGCGATTTAGCCCCGACATAGCCCCACTGTTCGTCCATTTCCGCGCAGACGATGACGTCACTGCCCGGCTGTATGCGCGAGGTTACCGACTGCGGCCTGAGTTTTTTAAGTGACGTAAAATCGTGTTGAGGCCAACGCCCATAATGCGTGCAGTTGCCCGGCATCCAACGCCATTCATGGCCATATCAATGATTTTCTGGTGCGTACCGGGTTGAGAAGCGGTGTAAGTGAACTGCATTTGCCATGTTTTACGGCAGTGAGAGCAGAGATAGCGCTGATGTCCGGCAGTGCTTTTGCCGTTACGCACCACCCCGTCAGTAGCTGAACAGGAGGGACAGCTGATAGAAACAGAAGCCACTGGAGCACCTCAAAAACACCATCATACACTAAATCAGTAAGTTGGCAGCATCACCAGGCCCGTGAATATTCACGGTTTTTTTTATTATTTAATAAATATAAATACATTCTGATAATGCGTCCTGCCGCTGGACATTATTTCAGCATAAGCGGATATTTAAAGTTTTGCTGTTTTATCAGGGAATATTTATATGATACGTAAGTCAGCTACAGGTGTTATTGTTGCGTTAGCCGTAATCTGGGGTGGTGGCACATGGTACACAGGTACGCAAATTCAGCCTGGTGTCGAAAAGTTTATTAAAGATTTTAACGATGCTAAAAAGAAAGGTGAACATGCCTACGATATGACGTTAAGTTATAAAAATTTTGACAAAGGTTTTTTTAATTCTCGTTTTCAAATGCAAATGACATTCGATAACGGTGCACCCGATCTCAATATCAAGCCAGGCCAGAAAGTTGTATTTGATGTGGATGTTGAGCACGGTCCGTTGCCCATCACAATGTTAATGCATGGTAATGTCATCCCAGCACTGGCAGCGGCAAAAGTGAACTTAGTGAATAATGAACTGACACAACCGCTATTTATCGCCGCGAAAAATAAATCGCCCGTGGAAGCGACATTGCGATTCGCGTTTGGTGGCTCATTCTCTACGACATTAGATGTTGCCCCTGCAGAGTATGGAAAGTTTTCTTTTGGTGAGGGCCAGTTTACTTTTAATGGTGATGGTAGTTCATTGTCTAACCTGGATATTGAAGGCAAAGTCGAAGATATTGTTCTGCAATTATCACCAATGAACAAAGTAACGGCAAAAAGTTTTACCATTGATTCTCTGGCGCGATTAGAAGAAAAGAAATTTCCGGTTGGTGAAAGCGAGTCGAAATTTAATCAGATTAACATTATCAATCACGGGGAAGACGTTGCCCAAATCGATGCTTTCGTTGCAAAAACCATGCTGGATCGCGTTAAAGACAAAGATTATATCAATGTCAATCTGACCTACGAACTTGATAAGTTAACAAAAGGGAATCAGCAACTCGGTAGTGGTGAGTGGTCATTGATTGCTGAATCTATTGATCCCTCAGCAGTGCGCCAATTTATCATCCAGTATAACATTGCTATGCAGAAGCAGCTTGCTGTACACCCTGAGTTAGCAAACGATGAAGTTGCTCTGCAAGAAGTGAATGCTGCATTGTTCAAAGAGTATTTACCGTTATTACAAAAAAGTGAGCCGACCATTAAACAACCGGTAAGATGGAAGAACGCACTCGGCGAACTAAATGCCAATCTGGATATCAGTATTGCCGACCCAGCCAAATCTTCATCATCCACAAACAAAGATATCAAATTGCTCAATTTTGATGTGAAGTTACCGCTTAATGTCGTCACAGAAACCGCAAAACAGCTTAATTTATCTGAAGGAATGGATGCGGAAAAAGCGCAAAAGCAGGCTGATAAACAAATCAGCGGGATGATGACATTGGGTCAGATGTTTCAGTTAATCACGATTGACAACAATACCGCCTCGCTGCAGCTGCGTTATACACCGGGTAAAGTTGTGTTTAACGGACAGGAGATGAGCGAAGAAGAATTTATGTCTCGTGCCGGACGTTTTGTTCATTAAAATACTCACTCGCCTCTGCTCATTCAGAGGCGAGTAAAACTTACTTATTCTGACGCTGTGATGACATGAGAGACGTCAGAAGCCGGTCTTTTTCCTGCCACAATGAGTTCAGCCATTGCTGAAAATGGCGCTTAAAGCTTTTGTCATTGATGTAGTCGCCATGTAACTCATCGGCAATAGGCTGTAAATCCACATGTACGACAATCCGCGTCAGTTTACCGCTTAACATATCGAAGAACGGCTGACGGTTATTGTCCGGATAACACAGCGTAACATTAAGCAGTTTATCGAATTGTTTACCCAGTACATTTAGCGCCATCGCAATGCCTGCCGCCTTTGGTGGCAACAAGTTTTGAAAAGTGGAGTGGGTTTGCTGATGTTTTTCTTGCGTGAAACGGGAGCCTTCAACGAAATTGACAATGGTGGTGGGATGCAGGCGAAACTTTTCACAAGAACGCCGAGTGGTTTCAACATCTTTACCACGTCGCTCCGGATGACGTAATAAATAAGCGCGGGAATAACGCTTCATAAACGGCATATCCAGCGCCCAGCACGCCAGGCCAAGAAATGGCACCCAGGCCAGCTGTTGCTTGAGGAAATATTTATTCATCGGAATGTGCTTACGAAACAGCACGCACAGTACGACAATATCTGCCCAACTACGGTGGTTACAAATAAGCAGATACCAGTTCTTCTTACTTAACCCTTCCAGCCCGTGAACTTCCCATTGCAGGTGTGGGTTCAGATGCAGTAATACCGCCAGACCTTCACACCAGCAATACATCATAAAATCACAAAAACGCGAAACCTTTCGCCAAATGACTGGCACAGGTAGCAATAGTTTTACAATCCCGGCAATGATGATCGGGACGGAACAAAAAATAGTGACCAAAATGGTCAATACGATACTCAGCAAAAGGGTTATCGCAGCGAGTATTCTCGTCATAATGAATTTATTCAAAAGGTTAGCCATAGACAGTGCGCTAAAGAAGCGCAAGGCGCAGATTTTAGCAGAAAACGACCCAAATAACGGATGATCCTTAAGGAGAAAAATAATCCATATCTATCCACATTAGAAAAAATCCCATTATCTCAATTATTAGGGATGGCTTTATTTTTAACTGCATGAAAAACAAAGACAAACATCATGCTGTAAAAAGCATGATAATAAATTAAAAGCGATGTAAATAATTTATGCACAAAGTTATCCACATGACGATTTGCGAGCGATCCAGAAGATCTACAAAAGATTTTCACGAAAAGCGGTGAAAAACTCATGTTTTCATCCTGTCTGTGGCATCCTTTACCCATAATCTGATAAACAGGCACGGACATTATGGTTCAGATCCCCCAAAATCCACTTATCCTTGTAGATGGTTCATCTTATCTTTATCGCGCATATCACGCGTTTCCCCCGCTGACTAACAGCGCAGGCGAGCCGACCGGTGCGATGTATGGTGTCCTCAACATGCTGCGCAGTCTGATCATGCAATATAAACCGACGCATGCAGCGGTGGTCTTTGACGCCAAGGGAAAAACCTTTCGTGATGAACTGTTTGAACATTACAAATCACATCGCCCGCCAATGCCGGACGATCTGCGAGCACAAATCGAACCCCTGCACGCGATGGTTAAAGCGATGGGACTGCCGCTGCTGGCGGTTTCTGGCGTAGAAGCGGACGACGTTATCGGTACTCTGGCGCGCGAAGCCGAAAAAGCCGGGCGTCCGGTGCTGATCAGCACTGGCGATAAAGATATGGCGCAGCTGGTGACGCCAAATATTACGCTTATCAACACCATGACGAATACCATCCTCGGACCGGAAGAGGTGGTGAATAAGTACGGCGTGCCGCCAGAACTGATCATCGATTTCCTGGCGCTGATGGGTGACTCCTCCGATAACATTCCTGGCGTACCGGGCGTCGGTGAAAAAACCGCGCAGGCATTGCTGCAAGGTCTTGGCGGGCTGGATACGCTGTATGCCGAGCCAGAAAAAATTGCTGGGTTGAGCTTCCGTGGCGCGAAAACAATGGCAGCGAAGCTCGAGCAAAACAAAGAAGTTGCTTATCTCTCATACCAGCTGGCGACGATTAAAACCGACGTTGAACTGGAGCTGACCTGTGAACAACTGGAAGTGCAGCAACCGGCAGCGGAAGAGTTGTTGGGGCTGTTCAAAAAGTATGAGTTCAAACGCTGGACTGCTGATGTCGAAGCGGGCAAATGGTTACAGGCCAAAGGGGCAAAACCAGCCGCGAAGCCGCAGGAAACCAGTGTTGCAGACGAAGCGCCAGAAGTGACGGCAACGGTGATTTCTTATGACAACTACGTCACCATCCTTGATGAAGAAACACTGAAAGCGTGGATTGCGAAGCTGGAAAAAGCGCCGGTATTTGCATTTGATACCGAAACCGACAGCCTTGATAACATCTCTGCTAACCTGGTCGGGCTTTCTTTTGCTATCGAGCCAGGCGTAGCGGCATATATTCCGGTTGCTCATGATTATCTTGATGCGCCCGATCAAATCTCTCGCGAGCGTGCACTCGAGTTGCTAAAACCGCTGCTGGAAGATGAAAAGGCGCTGAAGGTCGGGCAAAACCTGAAATACGATCGCGGTATTCTGGCGAATTACGGCATTGAGCTGCGTGGGATTGCGTTTGATACCATGCTGGAGTCCTACATTCTCAATAGCGTTGCCGGGCGTCACGATATGGACAGCCTCGCGGAACGTTGGTTGAAGCACAAAACTATCACTTTTGAAGAGATTGCGGGTAAAGGCAAAAATCAACTGACCTTTAACCAGATTGCCCTCGAAGAGGCCGGACGTTACGCCGCCGAAGATGCGGATGTCACCTTGCAGTTGCATCTGAAAATGTGGCCAGATCTGCAAAAACACAAAGGGCCGTTGAACGTCTTCGAGAATATCGAAATGCCGCTGGTGCCGGTGCTTTCACGCATTGAACGTAACGGTGTGAAGATCGATCCGAAAGTGCTGCACAATCATTCTGAAGAGCTCACCCTTCGTCTGGCTGAGCTGGAAAAGAAAGCGCATGAAATTGCAGGTGAGGAATTTAACCTTTCTTCCACCAAGCAGTTACAAACCATTCTGTTTGAAAAACAGGGCATTAAACCGCTGAAGAAAACGCCGGGTGGCGCGCCGTCAACGTCGGAAGAGGTACTGGAAGAACTGGCGCTGGACTATCCGTTGCCAAAAGTGATTCTGGAGTATCGTGGTCTGGCGAAGCTGAAATCGACCTACACCGACAAGCTGCCGCTGATGATCAACCCGAAAACCGGGCGTGTGCATACCTCTTATCACCAGGCAGTAACTGCAACGGGACGTTTATCGTCAACCGATCCTAACCTGCAAAACATTCCGGTGCGTAACGAAGAAGGTCGTCGTATCCGCCAGGCGTTTATTGCGCCAGAGGATTATGTGATTGTCTCAGCGGACTACTCGCAGATTGAACTGCGCATTATGGCGCATCTTTCGCGTGACAAAGGCTTGCTGACCGCATTCGCGGAAGGAAAAGATATCCACCGGGCAACGGCGGCAGAAGTGTTTGGTTTGCCACTGGAAACCGTCACCAGCGAGCAACGCCGTAGCGCGAAAGCGATCAACTTTGGTCTGATTTATGGCATGAGTGCTTTCGGTCTGGCGCGGCAATTGAACATTCCACGTAAAGAAGCGCAGAAGTACATGGACCTTTACTTCGAACGCTACCCTGGCGTGCTGGAGTATATGGAACGCACCCGTGCTCAGGCGAAAGAGCAGGGCTACGTTGAAACGCTGGACGGACGCCGTCTGTATCTGCCGGATATCAAATCCAGCAATGGTGCTCGTCGTGCAGCGGCTGAACGTGCAGCCATTAACGCGCCAATGCAGGGAACCGCCGCCGACATTATCAAACGGGCGATGATTGCCGTTGATGCGTGGTTACAGGCTGAGCAACCGCGTGTACGTATGATCATGCAGGTACACGATGAACTGGTATTTGAAGTTCATAAAGATGATGTTGATGCCGTCGCGAAGCAGATTCATCAACTGATGGAAAACTGTACCCGTCTGGATGTGCCGTTGCTGGTGGAAGTGGGGAGTGGCGAAAACTGGGATCAGGCGCACTAAGATTCGCCTGAACATGCCCTTTTTTCGTAAGTAAGCAACATAAGCTGTCACGTTTTGTGATGGCTATTAGAAATTCCTATGCAACAACTGAAAAAAAATTACAAAAAGTGCTTTCTGAACTGAACAAAAAAGAGTAAAGTTAGTCGCGTAGGGTACAGAGGTAAGATGTTCTATCTTTCAGACCTTTTACTTCACGTAATCGGATTTGGCTGAATATTTTAGCCGCCCCAGTCAGTAATGACTGGGGCGTTTTTTATTGGGCGAAAGAAAAGATCCGTAATGCCTGATGCGCTATGTTTATCAGGCCAACGGTAGAATTGTAATCTATTGAATTTACGGGCCGGATACGCCACATCCGGCACAAGCATTAAGGCAAGAAAATTATTCGCCGTCCTGCGTTTCTTCTACAGGCTGCATCTCGCTAAACCAGGTATCCAGTTTCTGCCGCAGCTTGTCCACGCCTTGTTTCTTCAACGAAGAAAACGTTTCAACCTGCACATCACCGTTAAACGCCAGTACAGCTTCACGCACCATATTCAATTGCGCTTTACGTGCGCCGCTTGCCAGTTTGTCCGCTTTGGTCAGCAGCACCAGAACGGCGATATTGCTGTCTACCGCCCACTCAATCATCTGCTGATCCAAATCTTTCAGCGGATGGCGAATATCCATTAGCACCACCAGACCTTGCAGGCTCTGACGTTTTTCGAGGTATTCGCCGAGCGCACGCTGCCATTTGCGCTTCATCTCTTCCGGGACTTCCGCATAACCGTACCCAGGCAAGTCAACCAGACGCTTGCCGTCAGCCACTTCAAACAGGTTGATAAGCTGGGTGCGCCCTGGGGTTTTTGAGGTACGAGCCAGGCTTTTCTGGTTAGTCAGCGTGTTCAGCGCGCTGGATTTACCTGCGTTGGAACGGCCTGCAAAAGCCACTTCAATTCCGGTATCGGAAGGTAGGTGGCGAATATCAGGCGCACTCATCACAAAATGCGTCTGTTGATAATTCAAATTAGTCAAAGCGGTCGTCTCCGTCAGTCAAAGCTTTGTGGCGATTATACCTGAACCATAATAAAAGGCGGATTTTTCGGCGTGAGCGTTGTAAGTAAAAGCCATACGCTTTGTGAGACATTGCCGATAGTCTTTATGCGAAATAGCAGAGAAAATTCTGCGATGCATGTCAAATAAGCTATATAAATCAGTGAATTGCTTTTATATAAAACTCTGAAAATGTGCAAATACTGATGGCGGTTGATTGTTTGTTTAAAGCAAAGGCGTAAAGTAGCACCCATAGAGCGAGGACGCTAACAGGAACAATGACTCAGGATGAGGGTCAGGAGCGCCAGGAGGCGAAGACAGAGGATTGTCAGGAAGACAAACGTCCGGAGACGTAATTAAACGGAAATGGAATCAACACGGATTGTTCCGGCTAAAGGAAAAACAGGGTGTGTTGGCGGCCTGCAAGGATTGTAAGACCCGTTAAGGGTTATGAGTCAGGAAAAAAGGCGACAGAGTAATCTGTCGCCTTTTTTCTTTGCTTGCTTTCTGTTAGATTCCGCCGCAAATCTATACTGAATAAAACGGCTAAAAGACGAACCATTATGAAACCATCATCTTCAAACTCACGCAGCAAAGGTCATGCAAAAGTGCGTCGAAAAACACGCGAGGAGCTGGATCAGGAAGCTCGTGATCGCAAGCGTCAGAAAAAACGTCGTGGTCATGCGCCGGGCAGCCGCGCAGCGGGCGGAAACACCACGTCAGGCAGCAAAGGCCAGAACGCACCAAAAGATCCACGTATTGGCAGTAAAACCCCTATTCCATTGGGCGTGGCTGAAAAAGTCACCAAACAGCACAAACCGAAGAGTGAGAAACCTATGCTTTCACCGCAGGCGGAGTTGGAATTACTGGAAACGGATGAGCGTCTGGATGCGCTGCTGGAACGTCTGGAAGCAGGCGAAACCCTGAGCGCCGAAGAGCAATCCTGGGTGGATGCTAAACTGGATCGTATTGATGAGTTGATGCAGAAACTCGGCCTCTCTTATGACGATGACGAAGAAGAGGAAGAAGACGAGAAGCAAGAAGACATGATGCGTCTGCTGCGGGGTAACTAACGGATTGCCACCGTGGGCCTTCCCGTTCTGCTGATAACCCTTCCGGTTATATGTTATCTGGTGTGGTTATTCGTTAAACTACAGCGGTTGTCGCGGCGACAAAAGTGGCTGCGCAACCGGCTGATGACCCGAAACGGGCATCCGCCGGTACGCCGTAGCCGCCAGAGACGCCATCGGAAGGAGTGAGCATGTCTGTACAGCAAATCGACTGGGATCTGGCCCTGATCCAGAAATATAACTATTCCGGGCCACGATACACCTCGTACCCGACCGCGCTGGAGTTTTCAGAAGACTTCGGCGAACAGGCGTTTTTACAAGCCGTGGCGCGCTATCCTGAGCGTCCATTATCTCTCTACGTACATATCCCGTTCTGCCATAAGCTTTGTTACTTCTGCGGTTGCAATAAGATTGTTACTCGCCAGCAGCACAAGGCCGATCAGTATCTGGACGCGCTGGAGCAAGAAATCGTCCATCGTGCACCGCTGTTCGCCGGGCGTCACGTCAGCCAATTGCACTGGGGCGGCGGAACGCCGACGTATCTGAATAAAGCGCAAATCAGCCGCCTGATGAAGCTGCTGCGCGAAAACTTCCAGTTCAATGCCGATGCGGAGATTTCGATCGAAGTCGATCCGCGGGAAATCGAACTGGATGTACTCGATCATTTACGCGCCGAAGGCTTTAATCGCCTGAGCATGGGCGTGCAGGACTTCAACAAAGAAGTGCAACGTCTGGTTAACCGCGAGCAGGATGAAGAGTTCATCTTTGCACTGCTTAACCATGCGCGTGAGATTGGTTTTACCTCCACCAACATCGACCTGATTTACGGCCTGCCGAAACAGACGCCGGAGAGTTTCGCCTTTACCCTGAAACGTGTGGCGGAGCTGAACCCCGATCGTCTGAGTGTCTTTAACTACGCGCATCTGCCGACCATTTTTGCTGCTCAGCGCAAAATCAAAGATGCTGACCTGCCGAGTCCGCAGCAAAAACTCGATATCCTGCAGGAAACCATCGCCTTCCTGACGCAATCGGGCTATCAGTTTATCGGTATGGATCACTTTGCCCGTCCGGATGACGAGCTGGCGGTGGCCCAGCGTGAAGGCGTGCTGCATCGTAACTTCCAGGGCTACACCACTCAGGGCGATACCGATCTGCTGGGGATGGGCGTTTCCGCCATCAGCATGATTGGCGACTGCTACGCGCAGAACCAGAAAGAGTTGAAGCAGTACTATCAGCAAGTGGATGAACAAGGCAATGCGCTGTGGCGTGGTATTGCGCTAACGCGTGATGACTGTATTCGCCGCGATGTGATTAAGTCGCTCATCTGCAACTTCCGTCTGGATTACGCCCCTATTGAGAAACAGTGGGATTTGCACTTCGCTGATTACTTTGCGGAAGATCTCAAGCTGCTCGCCCCGTTAGCAAAAGATGGGCTGGTGGATGTGGATGAGAAGGGAATACAGGTGACGGCGAAAGGTCGCTTGCTGATCCGCAACATTTGCATGTGCTTTGATACCTATCTGCGCCAGAAAGCGCGGATGCAGCAGTTCTCACGGGTGATTTAAATAGTGAATGGCGCTTCGTTTACAAAGTAGAAAACGAAAGCGCCATCAATGTGCTGAGAACAAGATTGCCTGATGCGCTACGCTTATCAGGCCTACAAAACCTGTTGAAAATATTGCTTTTGTAGGCCGGATAAGGCGTTCACGCCGCATCCGGCATGAACAAAGAGCACTTCATCAGCAATCTGAAACTCAACTAAACAGCCCAATCATTGCGGCACACAGCACGGCAGCAACGGCAGTTTGCGGTGTGTGGCTGTCAACTGCGCCACTCGATACCAGATTAATTATTGATTCCAGCATAATGACTCTCCCCGTTTTCCGGGCAAGATCATACTGAACTTATCGGAACAGTAAAGCGTAAAATACCAGCAATTTGCGCTCAATAATCAATCTTTACACACAAGCTGTGAATCACTCCATCCCCAGCTCTTTTAACTTACGCGTCAGGGTGTTGCGGCCCCAGCCGAGTAGCCGCGCCGCTTCCTGTTTATGCCCCTGCGTATGTCGCAACGCGGTCGTCAGTAACGTCCGCTCCAGCTCTGGCTGCGCTTCGGAAAGCAGATTTTGATGACCGGAACGCAGCGCTCTGTCTGCCCACTGCGCAAGAAGCGTTGCCCAGCTGTCCGGTTGCATTTGCGAAGTACTCTCCGCAACCGTTGATTCAAACAGTTCGCCGGGCAAATCCTGAATCAACACTTCCTGCCCGGCGGCCATCACCGTTAGCCAGCGGCAGGTGTTTTCCAGCTGGCGCACGTTGCCTGGCCACGCCAGACGCGTCAGAGCAGCTTCGGTTTCCGGATGCAGTAACTTCGCTTCTACGCCCAGTTCGCGCGCGGCAACCTGTAAAAAATGGCGCGCCAGACGGGGAATATCTTCCCGACGTTCGCGCAGCGGCGGCAGATGAACGCGGATAACGTTCAGGCGGTGGAACAGATCCTCACGGAACTTACCTTCCTGCACTCGTTGTTCGAGATTCTGGTGAGTGGCAGCGATAATACGCACATCCACTTTCACCGGCGCATAGCCGCCAACGCGGTAAAACTGACCGTCTGCCAGCACGCGCAGCAAACGCGTCTGCACATCCAGCGGCATATCACCAATTTCGTCGAGGAATAATGTACCGCCATCGGCCTGTTCAAAACGCCCCTGACGAATGGTATTCGCGCCAGTAAACGCGCCTTTCTCGTGGCCAAACAGTTCTGATTCGATCAAATCTTTTGGGATAGCTGCCATATTCAGCGCGATAAACGGCGCTTTGGCGCGCGGACTGTGGCGATGCAGGGCATGAGCGACCAGTTCTTTACCGGTGCCGGATTCGCCGTTAATCAGCACGCTAATAGAAGAACGCGAAAGCCGACCGATAATACGGAACACGTCCTGCATGGCTGGCGCTTCGCCGATGATATCGGTCGTTGGGCCGTTAAGCTGAATATTACGCGGCTGCTGCTGTTCCTGGTAATGACTGATAGCGCGCTCAACCAGCGCCACTGCTTCGTCGATATCAAACGGTTTGGGCAGATAATCAAACGCCCCTTGTTGATAGGCGCTGACGGCAGCATCCAGATCGGAATGTGCGGTCATAATGATGACCGGAAGCATTGGATGGCGCTGTTTAATCTGCTTGAGCAGCGCCAGCCCGTCCATTCCCGGCATACGGATATCTGAAAGCAGCACATCCGGCGTTTTGCTCGCCAGCGCCTCCAGTACTTCCGCGCCGTTCTCAAATGTCGTACAGGTTAAACCCGCTCCAGCGAGCGCACGTTCAAGCACCCAACGGATGGAACTATCGTCATCGACTACCCAGACTATCCCTCGTTGCATAAACGTCACCTTTATTTCCTGATAGGCAGGTAAACCGAGAACTCGGTATGACCTGGCCAACTGGTAAATTCAATTTTGCCTGAATGCTGATCAATCAAATTACGGGCGATGGATAAGCCAAGCCCGGTGCCACCTTCGCGGCCGCTGACCATCGGGTAAAACAGCGTATCCTGCAAATGAGGCGGAATGCCCGGCCCGTTATCTTCCACATCAATCCGCGCCGCCAGCCGGTAGCGCTCGCCGTGTAAGGTCAGTTGAAACGCGGTGCGGGTACGCAGAATGATTTCACCGCCTTCCGGCCCCAGCGCCTGTAGCGCATTGCGCACAATATTCAGCAAGACCTGTTCAATTTGATCCGGGTCGTGCGCCAGTTCCGGCAGGCTGGGGTCGTAATCACGAATCAACCGCACGTTGTCCGGCAGTTCCATCGACACCAGCGTCACCACGCGTTCAGCTACTTTGTGAATACTTTCGGTAACGCGCGTACCGGGCAGCTGCGGCCCCAACAGACGGTCGACCAGATTTCGCAGCCGGTCCGCCTGTTCGATAATCACTTTGGTATATTCGAGTAGTGATGGGTCAGGTAACGCTTTGCTGAGCAGCTGCGCCGCGCCACGTAAACCTCCAAGCGGATTTTTAATCTCATGTGCCAGGCCGCGCACTAAATCACGGGCAGCAACCTGCTGGGCGTGCTGTAGCTGTTCCTGACTTAAGCGGCGCTGGTTATCCATCGGAGCCATCTCCAGCAGGATCATGCCGTCCGGCATACGCTGGGCCGTCACAGAAAGGATATGCGAGCGCCCGTCGATGACCAGCGTCACTTCGTTATCGGTAAAACCTTGCCCCGCCTCCAGACTTTCTTGCATCAGCTCGATATTTAATGAGAAGTAGCTCAACAGTTCCGGTAACGGTGTACCAAACAATTTGCGGGAGCTTTGGGCGAGCAGTTGTTGCGCGGCGGGGTTGGCGTAATGGATCGCCAGATTGTCATCAATTAACAAAATACTGTTAATCAGCGAGTTGAGGATCTGCCCAGCATCGGGCTGCGTGCCTGTTGCCATAAAGCAGTCTCCTGAACAGGTTGCACCATTTTAGTGCATTATAGCTTTTTACGGATAAAAAGCGCGAAGCATCAGAGAATTGACGGAGAAAAAAGCCCATGCAGAGATGGGCTGAAAGTTTCCACGGCAACTAAATCCCGGCGTTGTTGCGCCGGGTAGTACAACTTCAACTATTAGACGCTGTAGTACAGCTCAAACTCTACCGGATGCGGAGTCATACGCACGCGGTCATCTTCTTCGCGACGTAGAGCGATGTACGCATCAATTGCTTCGTCAGTGAACACGCCACCGGCTTTCAGGAACTCGCGGTCCAGATCCAGTTCGTTCAGTGCTTCTTCCAGAGAGCCTGCAACCTGTGGGATCTCTTTCGCTTCTTCTGGCGGCAGGTCATACAGGTTTTTGTCCATGGCTTCGCCCGGATGGATCTTGTTCTTGATACCATCAAGACCGGCCATCAGCAGGGCAGCAAAGCACAGGTACGGGTTAGCTGCCGGATCCGGGAAACGTACTTCGATACGACGTGCTTTCGGAGAAGAAACCACCGGAATACGGATAGACGCAGAACGGTTACGCGCAGAGTAAGCCAGCATTACCGGTGCTTCATAGCCCGGGACCAGACGCTTATAAGAGTTGGTGGTCGGGTTTGCCAGGGCGTTAATCGCTTTAGCGTGTTTGATTACGCCGCCAATGTAGTACAGCGCCTGCTCAGACAGACCTGCGTATTTGTCGCCTGCGAACAGGTTAACGCCGTTTTTAGACAGAGACATGTGGCAGTGCATACCGGAGCCGTTATCACCGAACATCGGTTTTGGCATAAAGGTCGCGGTTTTACCGAAGCGGTGCGCTACGTTGTGCACAACATATTTGTAGATCTGAATTTCGTCAGCTTTTTTGGTCATGGTATTGAAGCGGGTAGCCACTTCGTTCTGACCAGCAGTCGCTACTTCGTGGTGATGGGCTTCAACCACCAGACCCATCTGTTCCATCACCAGACACATTTCAGAACGAATATCCTGAGCCGAGTCTACCGGTGGAACCGGGAAGTAACCGCCTTTCACTGCCGGACGGTGACCTTTGTTACCACCTTCGTATTGGGTGGAGGAGTTCCATGCGCCTTCGATATCGTCGATAGCAACGTGGGAACCGGAGATAGATGATCCGAAACGGATGTCATCGAACAGGAAGAATTCAGGTTCTGGCCCGAACAGTACGGTGTCGGCAATGCCAGTGGAACGCAGGTAATCTTCGGCGCGCTTCGCAATGGAGCGCGGGTCACGGTCATAGCCTTGCAGGGTGCCAGGTTCAAGGATGTCGCAACGGATAATCAGGGTGGAGTCGGCGAAGAACGGGTCAATCACTGCGGTGGATGCGTCTGGCATCAGCACCATGTCGGACTCGTTAATGCCTTTCCAGCCGCCAATCGAGGAGCCGTCAAACATTTTGCCTTCTTCGAAGAATTCAGCATTCACCTGATGAGCAGGGATAGTGACGTGCTGTTCTTTACCTTTAGTATCGGTGAAGCGCAAATCAACAAACTTCACTTCGTGCTCGTTCAGCATCGTCAGTACGTGTTCAGCGGACATACTTTAACTCTCCTGGATTGGTCATGGTCGTCGTGGTAACGAAATCTGCAATTATTTTGGCCGTGTCGCCGTAAAAAAGATAAAGCGAAATCTGTGCCAACTTTTAAATTGCCCCTAAAAGGCGTTATCATGCGCACCATCGTGCAAAAGGGCTGCACCACGATGTGAATGTTGCACCAATATAGTGCTTCAATGGAAACATTAAGCACCATGTTGGTGCAATGACCTTTGGATAACCCTTTTTATGCTCCGTGAAAGCGATCACAAAGGGACTCTGCAATACTTGTTTGCGGAGGATGTTTGTGATCCTGTTTTGTAGTGCGATTAATCCGTGTACAATAACGCGCTATTTCTAATGCCTGAGGCAAAGTTGTGATCGAAAAATTGCGTAATATCGCCATCATCGCGCACGTAGACCATGGTAAAACCACCCTGGTAGACAAGCTGCTCCAACAATCCGGTACGTTCGACTCTCGTGCCGAAACCCAAGAGCGCGTGATGGACTCCAACGATTTGGAGAAAGAGCGTGGGATTACCATCCTCGCGAAAAACACCGCTATCAAATGGAATGATTACCGTATCAACATCGTTGATACCCCGGGGCACGCCGACTTCGGTGGTGAAGTTGAACGTGTAATGTCCATGGTAGACTCAGTGCTGCTGGTGGTTGACGCATTTGACGGCCCGATGCCGCAAACGCGCTTCGTAACCAAAAAAGCGTTTGCTTACGGCCTGAAGCCGATTGTTGTTATCAACAAAGTTGACCGCCCTGGCGCGCGTCCTGATTGGGTTGTGGATCAGGTATTCGATCTGTTCGTTAACCTCGACGCGACCGACGAGCAGCTGGACTTCCCGATCGTTTACGCTTCTGCGCTGAACGGTATCGCGGGTCTGGACCACGAAGATATGGCGGAAGACATGACCCCGCTGTACCAGGCGATTGTTGACCACGTTCCTGCGCCGGACGTTGACCTTGACGGTCCGTTCCAGATGCAGATTTCTCAGCTCGATTACAACAGCTATGTTGGCGTTATCGGCATTGGCCGCATCAAGCGCGGTAAAGTGAAGCCGAACCAGCAGGTCACTATCATCGATAGCGAAGGCAAAACCCGCAACGCGAAAGTCGGTAAAGTGCTGGGCCACCTCGGTCTGGAACGTATCGAAACCGATCTGGCGGAAGCTGGCGATATCGTGGCGATCACGGGCCTTGGCGAACTGAACATTTCTGACACCGTTTGCGACACGCAAAACGTTGAAGCGCTGCCGGCACTCTCCGTTGATGAGCCGACCGTTTCTATGTTCTTCTGCGTTAACACCTCGCCGTTCTGCGGTAAAGAAGGTAAGTTCGTAACGTCTCGTCAGATCCTGGATCGTCTGAACAAAGAACTGGTACACAACGTTGCGCTGCGCGTAGAAGAAACCGAAGACGCCGATGCGTTCCGCGTTTCTGGTCGTGGCGAACTGCACCTGTCTGTTCTGATCGAAAACATGCGTCGTGAAGGTTTCGAACTGGCGGTATCCCGTCCAAAAGTAATCTTCCGTGAAATCGACGGTCGTAAACAAGAGCCGTATGAAAACGTGACTCTGGACGTTGAAGAACAGCATCAGGGTTCTGTAATGCAGGCGCTGGGCGAACGTAAAGGCGACCTGAAAAACATGAATCCAGACGGTAAAGGCCGCGTACGTCTCGACTACGTGATCCCAAGCCGTGGTCTGATTGGCTTCCGTTCTGAGTTCATGACCATGACTTCCGGTACTGGTCTGCTGTACTCCACCTTCAGCCACTACGACGACGTACGTCCGGGTGAAGTGGGTCAGCGTCAGAACGGCGTACTGATCTCTAACGGTCAGGGTAAAGCGGTCGCGTTCGCACTGTTCGGTCTGCAGGACCGCGGTAAGCTGTTCCTCGGTCACGGTGCAGAAGTTTACGAAGGTCAGATTATCGGTATTCACAGCCGCTCTAACGACCTGACTGTAAACTGCCTGACCGGTAAGAAACTGACCAACATGCGTGCTTCCGGTACTGACGAAGCTGTTGTTCTGGTTCCGCCTATCCGCATGACTCTGGAACAAGCTCTGGAGTTCATCGATGATGACGAACTGGTAGAAGTGACTCCGACCTCTATCCGTATTCGTAAACGTCACCTGACGGAAAACGATCGTCGTCGCGCCAACCGCGCACCGAAAGACGATTAATTTCGTTTTTTAGTTATAAAAAACCTGCCATCGCTGGCTAATGCCGATCAGTTAAGGATCAGTTGACCGATCCAGTGGCTGTGTAAGAATCCGGAAACGCTCACTTGTTTCCGGATTTTTTTATGCACATTGGACAGGCTCTTGATCTGGTATCCCGTTACGATTCTCTGCGTAACCCACTGACTTCTCTGGGGGATTACCTCGACCCCGAACTCATCTCTCGTTGCCTTGCCGAATCAGGTACTGTAACGCTACGCAAGCGCCGTCTTCCCCTCGAAATGATGGTCTGGTGTATTGTTGGCATGGCGCTTGAGCGTAAAGAACCTCTTCACCAGATTGTGAATCGCCTGGACATCATGCTGCCGGGCAATCGCCCCTTCGTTGCCCCCAGTGCCGTTATTCAGGCCCGCCAGCGCCTGGGAAGTGAGGCTGTCCGCCGCGTGTTCACGAAAACAGCGCAGCTCTGGCATAACGCCACGCCGCATCCGCACTGGTGCGGCCTGACCCTGCTGGCCATCGATGGTGTGTTCTGGCGCACACCGGATACACCAGAGAACGATGCAGCCTTCCCCCGCCAGACACATGCCGGGAACCCGGCGCTCTACCCGCAGGTCAAAATGGTCTGCCAGATGGAACTGACCAGCCATTTGCTGACGGCTGCAGCCTTCGGCACGATGAAGAACAGCGAAAATGAGCTTGCTGAGCAACTTATAGAACAAACCGGCGATAACACTCTGACGTTAATGGATAAAGGTTATTACTCACTGGGACTGTTAAATGCCTGGAGCCTGGCGGGAGAACACCGCCACTGGATGATACCTCTCAGAAAGGGAGCGCAATATGAAGAGCTCAGAAAACTGGGTAAAGGCGATCATCTGGTGAAGCTGAAAACCAGCCCGCAGGCACGAAAAAAGTGGCCGGGACTGGGAAATGAAGTGACAGCCCGCCTGCTGACCGTGACGCGCAAAGGAAAAGTCTGCCATCTGCTGACGTCGATGACGGACGCCATGCGCTTCCCCGGAGGAGAAATGGCGGATCTGTACAGTCATCGCTGGGAAATCGAACTGGGATACAGGGAGATAAAACAGACGATGCAACTGAGCAGGCTGACGCTGAGAAGTAAAAAGCCGGAGCTTGTGGAGCAAGAGCTGTGGGGTGTCTTACTGGCTTATAATCTGGTGAGATATCAGATGATTAAAATGGCGGAACATCTGAAAGGTTACTGGCCGAATCAACTGAGTTTCTCAGAATCATGCGGAATGGTGATGAGAATGCTGATGACATTGCAGGGCGCTTCACCGGGACGTATACCGGAGCTGATGCGCGATCTTGCAAGTATGGGACAACTTGTGAAATTACCGACGAGAAGGGAAAGGGCCTTCCCGAGAGTGGTAAAGGAGAGGCCCTGGAAATACCCCACAGCCCCGAAAAAGAGCCAGTCAGTTGCTTAACTGACTGGCATTAGCCATCGCTGGCAGGTTTTTTTTGCTTATGGAAAACAAAATCCGCTGAAATTCCCAGCGGATTTTCCGAAATTTCAATTTCAGGATACTTCTTGCTCGGCAACCACCAGTTCAACATTCTCTTCACTTAACAACTGGCAGAAAGAATTGGGAGGCGGGGCATCAGTAAAAAAAGCCCTGACATTCCGTGCATTGCCAATTGAAACGGCAGCAGACGCGGCAAACTTCGTATGATCGGCCACTAACAATGTATTCCGCGCATGTTTAATCATCGTTCTCGCGACTAACGCTTCATTTACATCAAATTCCAGTAGGGTGCCGTCATGTTCAATGGCACCTATACTGGTGATTAAATAATCTGCGCGGAAGCCTTCAATAAAATCCACGGCTCCTGGGCCGATAATCCCGCCGTTATGAGCGCGTAAAGTGCCTCCCGGCACCATCACTTCAATATCCTGATTCTTATAAAGAATCTGTGCCACACGTAGGCTGTTAGTGATAATGCGTAAATCACGCCGGTTGAGTAATGCCCTGGCAACGGCTTCTACGGTTGTACCGATGGTGATAAAGACGGTACAGCGTTCGGGAAGGTAATCGGCGACTGCCTCAGCGATCGCCCGTTTCTCGGCGGTGAGCGAAAGTTCCCGTTGCTCAAAAGCGGTATTCATGACGCTGGAGACGCGCCCGGCCCCTCCATGATGACGGGTGATCAAGCCCTGCTCACTGAGTTTTCGGATATCCCGGCGCACGGTTTGCGTTGAAACATCCAGCAGTTGTGCCAGTTCTTCAATATTCATATAACCGCGTTCTGCGATTAGATGAACGAGTTGGTCATGGCGTGGATTACCTGTCACTTCGATGATACTCATGAATACTCCCTTGCCCCTCCTCGGTAGATGTTTACCATTTTACGCATAAAGTGACAAAAATGATTCGGTTTGCTCACGATTAGGAATGCCGGCCCGACCGCCAGGCTGGGTACATTTCATCGCGGCAACCGCACTGGCAAAACGAATAGCCTCTTTTGTTGTAATGCCAGTCAGTTAAGCAACTGACTGGCTCTTTTTCGGGGCTGTGGGGTATTTCCAGGGCCTCTCCTTTACCACTCTCGGGAAGGCCCTTTCCCTTCTCGTCGGTAATTTCACAAGTTGTCCCATACTTGCAAGATCGCGCATCAGCTCCGGTATACGTCCCGGTGAAGCGCCCTGCAATGTCATCAGCATTCTCATCACCATTCCGCATGATTCTGAGAAACTCAGTTGATTCGGCCAGTAACCTTTCAGATGTTCCGCCATTTTAATCATCTGATATCTCACCAGATTATAAGCCAGTAAGACACCCCACAGCTCTTGCTCCACAAGCTCCGGCTTTTTACTTCTCAGCGTCAGCCTGCTCAGTTGCATCGTCTGTTTTATCTCCCTGTATCCCAGTTCGATTTCCCAGCGATGACTGTACAGATCCGCCATTTCTCCTCCGGGGAAGCGCATGGCGTCCGTCATCGACGTCAGCAGATGGCAGACTTTTCCTTTGCGCGTCACGGTCAGCAGGCGGGCTGTCACTTCATTTCCCAGTCCCGGCCACTTTTTTCGTGCCTGCGGGCTGGTTTTCAGCTTCACCAGATGATCGCCTTTACCCAGTTTTCTGAGCTCTTCATATTGCGCTCCCTTTCTGAGAGGTATCATCCAGTGGCGGTGTTCTCCCGCCAGGCTCCAGGCATTTAACAGTCCCAGTGAGTAATAACCTTTATCCATTAACGTCAGAGTGTTATCGCCGGTTTGTTCTATAAGTTGCTCAGCAAGCTCATTTTCGCTGTTCTTCATCGTGCCGAAGGCTGCAGCCGTCAGCAGATGGCTGGTCAGTTCCATCTGGCAGACCATTTTGACCTGCGGGTAGAGCGCCGGGTTCCCGGCATGTGTCTGGCGGGGGAAGGCTGCATCGTTCTCTGGTGTATCCGGTGTGCGCCAGAACACACCATCGATGGCCAGCAGGGTCAGGCCGCACCAGTGCGGATGCGGCGTGGCGTTATGCCAGAGCTGCGCTGTTTTCGTGAACACGCGGCGGACAGCCTCACTTCCCAGGCGCTGGCGGGCCTGAATAACGGCACTGGGGGCAACGAAGGGGCGATTGCCCGGCAGCATGATGTCCAGGCGATTCACAATCTGGTGAAGAGGTTCTTTACGCTCAAGCGCCATGCCAACAATACACCAGACCATCATTTCGAGGGGAAGACGGCGCTTGCGTAGCGTTACAGTACCTGATTCGGCAAGGCAACGAGAGATGAGTTCGGGGTCGAGGTAATCCCCCAGAGAAGTCAGTGGGTTACGCAGAGAATCGTAACGGGATACCAGATCAAGAGCCTGTCCAATGTGCATAAAAAAATCCGGAAACAAGTGAGCGTTTCCGGATTCTTACACAGCCACTGGATCGGTCAACTGATCCTTAACTGATCGGCATTACCTCTTTTGTTGGCATTTTTTCTGCCAACGCTACCGCGAGTGCGCCGTGAAAAACATCGCCTGCTCCAGTGGTATCAACCACATTGACAGAAAATGCCTCCTGTTGACACAAATGACCATCTTCAATCCACAACGATCCTTCAGAACCCAGCGTAACATACACTTTACCTGCTGTTTGTGTCGTTGCCTGGAACAAACCTTCTTCAGGTGACTGCAGGCCAGTCATGCGTTTCAGCCCTGGTGTTGAGAACACGGCGTGATCGGCAAGCGCGACAAGTGGAGAAATATCCTGCGGTGTCATATCGGCGTCTAAAAGCGTTGTCACACCCGCAAGGCGCGCTAGCGAGAATGCTTTTTCAGTACCGCTATGCCAGCGAACATCGGCCAGAATCAGATCATAACGAGAGAAATCGATCGCTTCTAACCATTCGGCATCAGTACCGAGATCAGGACTTGGATAATTAACGATAATCCGTTCGCCATGCTGATCAACGAGGATCGCTGATTGCGACGAACGGGCGTTAGGATATCGGCGGCAAAATGCGGTATTGACGCCCCAACCCTCAAGTTCTGCAAGTAAGGTATTTCCACAACTGTCATCGCCGACGCGACCGATGAAATCAACCTCCACGCCAAGCTTTGCGATTGCAACAGCGGCTGTTGCTGCCGGGCCGCCACCAATCTCAAGATAATGATTTGCCTGATATTTCCCGCCGCCCTCCGGCAGAGTGGGCAAAGAATAAATTCTGTCCTGAACTGTGATACCCACGCATGCAATTCTGGTCATATTTGTCTTGTCCTGTTTAATTTTGTCGTCTTTGGTCAATTTAAATGACGCAAATGATCAAATTAGTGATGCGTGTCGTGTTTTTGAACATAAATTACAAATATGCTCAAAAACAGACGAAAACGAATTTTCAATTGTCATTATTTTGTCAATGTCAGACAGGAGAGTATTCATGGCAACCATTGCATTTCTCGGGCTGGGGCAGATGGGTAGCCCAATGGCTAACAATCTATTGCAAAAAGGGCATTCATTGCAGGTATTTGATGTCAATGCACAGGCCGTCGATGCGCTAGTTACGCAGGGGGCCACTGCGGCACAAACCCCAGCGGAAGCAGCAGCAGGCGCTGAATTTATCATCACTATGCTTCCCAATGGTGACATTGTTCGACAGGTTCTGTTGGGGGAAAAAGGCGTCTGTGAGGCTGTTTCATCTGACGCGTTATTGATTGATATGTCGACTATTCATCCCTTACAGACCGATGCATTAATACGGGAGTTACAAGAAAAAGGCATCAGTATGATGGACGCTCCCGTGGGCAGAACGTCCGTGAATGCGATTGATGGCACATTGCTGATTTTAGCGGGTGGCACTGATGAGCAGATTGCACGTGCACGCCCGATTCTCATGTGCATGGGTAATGAGCTGGTCGAGGCTGGCGGCCCAGGAATGGGGATCCGCGTGAAGCTAATTAACAACTATATGAGCATTGCGCTTAATGCGCTGTCCTCCGAGGCCGCTGTGTTATGTGAGTCACTGGGATTAAATCTTGATGTCGCAATTAAGGTGATGAGTGGTACGGCAGCAGGGAAAGGACATTTTACGACCACCTGGCCTGGCAAAGTGCTGAAAGGCGATCTTTCACCCGCCTTCATGGTGGATCTGGCGTTGAAAGATCTGCGTATTGCAGTTGACGTCGCTCGGGAGACGGGGGCACCGCTCAATATGGGGATTGCAGCAGAAAGTTATTACGCTGCAGCAAGTCAAGACGGCAAAGGGCGGCAGGACTGGAGTGCCCTGCTAAATCAGGTTCGCCAGCAGGCTGGTCTTTAATTTTATCTATTAACAGGAGTTTCTATGTCATCCCACTTCACCCCATTTACGCTGAAAGATATCTCCCGCCCAGGTGGTGGATTTGCCATGTTAGCTGTCGATCAGCGTGAGGCCATGCGCTTGATGTTTGCGGCAGCAGGGCAGCCAAAACCCATCGCTGACAGTGTACTCACCGATTTTAAAGTTGCCGCGACCCGAATCCTTTCTCCTTATGCTTCTGTCGTTCTGGCGGATAAACAATTTTGTCTTGAGCAAATAGTCGAGCAGGGCGCTGTTGCTAATTCTTGCGGCCTGATTGTCGCTGCCGATCTTTTTATCCCAGGTAATGGCATCCCGGTTGATAGCGTTGAAATAGATATGTCCGTCGACCCGCATAAAGCCCGTGAAATGGGGGCTAAGGCAATGAAATTACTTGTACTCTGGCGTGAAGATGAACCCGCAGAGGAACGTCTGGCAATGGTTGATAAATTTGTTCGTCGCTGCCGTAGTGCCGGGCTGGTGAGCATTATTGAACCTGTGGTGCGTCCACCTCGTCGCGGTTGGGACTTTGATCGTGAAAGCACCATTGTTGCCGCCGCCGCAGAGCTTGGTGGAACAGAGGCTGATCTTTACAAAGCCGAGATGCCATTAGGGGGCAAAGGCGATGAAAAAACCTTACTTGCCGCCTGTCAGCAACTTAACGATCAGATGAAGATGCCGTGGGTAATTCTTTCTTCTGGCGTTGATGCCGATATTTTTGGCCGTGCAGTAAGTATTGCCATGAAAGGTGGTGCGTCGGGCTTCCTGGCTGGACGAGCGGTTTGGGCGTCGGTTGTTGGTGCACAAGATCCACAAACTATGCTGCGCGATGTCTCTGTTCCTCGTTTACAACGGTTGGCAGAAATTGTCGATGAAGGTATCGCGCAACGCTAATCCCCTATGGATATCGATTCTGGAGAATAACAATGGATAAAATTACCCAGGTTTTATTTTCAGATATTGGGAAAGTCACCACTCAATATGTTGAAGTACCACACCAGGAACTTAAACCGCACGAAGTGCGGATTGCGCCTGTGTTCTATGGGATATGCGGTTCGGATCTGCATGTTCTGAAAGGCGGTCATCCGTTTGCCAAACCACCTGTCGTCCCCGGTCATGAAATTGCAGCGCGCGTTACGGAAGTTGGCAGCGACGTTAAAAATGTACAGCCGGGCGATCATGTTGTGGTCGATCCCATCATGGCTTGCATGGAATGCCGAGCCTGCAAAGCAGGACGTTTTAATCTTTGTGAACCACCGCAGGTTGCTGGTTTTCGCGCACCGGGCTTTGCTCGCTCACAACACATTGTTCCTGCGCGTAATTGCCATGTCGCACCAGCCTCTTTACCGCTAAAAATGTTGGCCTTTGCCGAACCGGCGGCTTGTGCCCGTCACTGCGTTAACCGAATGCCGAAAGCTTCTCTGGAAAGCGTACTGGTAATTGGTGCCGGAACGATAGGCTTATCCATCGTGCAGGCACTGCGCATTATGGGGGCAGGTAAGATTACCGTGATTGAACCTGACGCTGCCAAACGCGCGCTGGCGTTAAAGCTGGGCGCAGCAGAAGTTTGGGCACCAGGTGAGCTGGCCGCAGATGTGCGATTTACGGGGGCGATTGATGTCGTTGCAGCGCAGGCCACGCTTAACGATGCATGTACCCGTGTATATGCCGGAGGCACCGTCGTGTGCATGGGCGTACCAAGTGGGCCGCGTGAAATACCATTACCGATGATGCAACGTTTCGAGCGTGACTTGCTCAACTCTGGCATGTACATCCCTGAAGATTTCGATGTTGTTATCGAATGGCTGGCGGATGGGCGGTTTGATACCAGTGAACTGGTTACCGATTTATTTGCCATTGAGGATGCAGCGGCGGCATTTGAACGCGCGCAGCAAAATGACTCCATAAAGGTCATGCTGCAATTTGCGCCGGAATGATTTTCTAAATCTCTGTCTGGCGCTGCGTCACGTCAGCGCCACCCTACAACAATTAAAAAGGACACTGCGATGAGTCAAATCACCAGTCCTGCAACTTATTCAATTAGTCGGCCACAGGACGTAATTGATATTGTTAATAAGAACTCTGCAATCAACACCAGTATCGGCGTTATTTTTATTGCTTTGGGCGGCATATTGATTGATGCCTACCAGGCGGCGATGGTGGGGTTTGGTAATAAATACATTGCCGCTCAATTCGGCATTTCGCCGGGTCTTGCTGCAACCGTCAATGCATCAGTATTAATCGCCGCGTTAATTGGCGGTTTATTAGCGAACCGAGTAATAAACCGCTTTGGGCAAAAGCGGGCATTTATTATTGGCATGGGGCTGTGCACCATCGGTGCTGCAGCGGTAGCTATTGCTCCCAGTATCTGGTGGGTGCTGGTGTGCCGCGTCATCATGGGCTTTGGTTTAGGCATTGACTTCCCTTTGGCAACCAATGCCGTGGCAGAGCTTCGTGGTTCAACGTCGAAGAAAACCGGAACGTCGGTCAACCTCTGGCAAATGGCCTGGTATGTTTCGACAACCGTTGTTTATTTGGTACTTTTGCCGCTGCTTCTGTCGGGTATCGCTGAAGAACAATTGTGGCGTTACGGAATATTCATCGGAGCTATTTTTGCAGTCATCTTCATGATTTTGCGTTACTTCTTTATTGGTGAATCCGCAATGTGGGCCGCACGCGTCGGGCGTTACCAGGAAGCGTGCGACATTCTGGGAAAACGTTATGGTGTTCAGGCTCGCGTTGCGGCATCGGGTACAACAGAAGCGAAATTCTCGGAAAAAGCAGAGAATAAATACAGTGGTGGATATGGCATCTTATTTAATGATCGTTACCGCAAACGCACCATTCTTGGCTGTGTCGTGGCAACCATGCAGGCGTGGCAATATAACGCCGTAGGTGTTTATCTTCCTCTTACGTTGGCGGGAATAATAAGTGGCGGGCTTACTGGCGCGTTGACCGGTTCTGCCGTCGTGAATGCCCTTTGTGGGGTGACAGGGGGGATGATCGGCTCGTTTATTCTCCAACGACTGGGTACTCGCCGACAGTCGATGTATGGATTTGCTGTTGTGACCTTAGCATTGCTGTCGTTAGGCGCACTGGCAACGACTAATCCCTGGCTGTCTTTAGGGTTATTGGGATCAATTATTTTCTTCCATTCAGCGGGTCCTGGTGGGCTGGGCATGACCATTGCCACACTCTCTTATCCTCCCGCTATTCGCCCTACTGGGGTCGGATTTGCCCGCGCTATTATGCGCACAGGGGCAATTGCAGGACTCATTTTCTGGCCGATGCTGTGGGGTGCGTTGAAAACTGAAGCGTTTTACTGGTTGGCAATCGTGCCATTCCTGGGGTTCCTGACCTGCGTATTGATTAATTGGGAACCACTGGGTGCAAATGTTGATGCTGAGGATGCAGAGGTTCTGGCTGAATTGAAGAAATAAATTAATGCGCATCGGCTTAAACCGATGCGCATTAATTCAAACTGCCCACGTTTAGTGGTTCGTATCCCAGATTTCTCGCCTACCAGGAGAGGAAAATTATGTCTGAAAAGTTACCCGCACCGCGTGAAGGGCTTTCCGGTAAAGCCATGAGACGTGTCGTTATGGGCAGTTTCGCAGGCGCGTTAATGGAATGGTATGACTTCTTTATTTTTGGCACGGCAGCAGGACTGGTATTTGCACCGCTGTTTTATCCAGACAGCGATCCTTTTATAGGTCTTATAGCCGCCTTTGCGACCTTTGGTGTCGGTTTTCTGACTCGTCCTTTAGGTGGCATCGTCTTTGGTCATTTTGGCGATAAAATCGGGCGAAAAATAACACTTATCTGGACGCTGGCTATTGTCGGTTGCTCCACATTTTTGATTGGTTTTATTCCGACGTATCAGGAAATTGGCATTTGGGCACCGCTTGTATTAATGGTGCTGCGTTTGATTCAGGGCTTTGGTCTTGGTGGCGAGTACGGCGGAGCGGCATTGATGACCATAGAATCAGCGCCCGAATCCCGACGCGGATTTTTAGGTTCACTCCCGCAAACGGCTGCGTCTGTGGGTATTATGCTGGCAACCGGTATTTTTGCTCTCTGTAACCATTTTCTTACTTCGGAGCAGTTTCTCTCCTGGGGATGGCGCATTCCGTTTTGGCTTTCTGCGGTGATGTTGATCGTTGGGCTGTTTATCCGCCTGCATACCGAAGAAACACTGGATTTTCAAAAGCAAAAAACGACGAATAATAAAGAAAAGTCCGTTCCTCCGTTGATTGAATTATTCAAAAAACATCCACGAAATATTTTATTGGCACTGGGTGCGAGGCTGGCGGAAAGTGTCTCCTCTAATATTATTAACGCCTTTGGTATTGTCTATATTTCCAGCCAATTAGCATTGTCGCGAGATATTCCCCTGACGGGTATGTTGATTGCCTCGGCGATCGGTATTTTCAGTTGTCCATTGGTTGGATGGTTATCAGATCGTATAGGTCAAAAAAGTCTGTATTTGTCGGGAGCAGGATTTTGTGTCCTGTTCGCGTTTCCTTTCTTCTTATTACTGGATAGCAAAAGTACGCTCATCATCTGGTGCAGTATGATCCTCGGCTACAACTTAGGTCCGACGATGATGTTTGCCGTGCAGCCAACACTTTTCACCCGCATGTTCGGTACCAAAGTACGATATACCGGCCTTTCTTTTGCTTATCAATTTTCCGCGATTCTTGGCGGACTAAGCCCCCTTATCGCCTCAAGTTTGCTGGCGCTAGGGGGAGGAAAACCGTGGTATGTCGCTCTGTTTTTATTTGCTGTCTCAGTTCTTTCCTTTGTTTGCGTCTGGCTGATTGAGCCGACCGATGAACAAGAAACCGCTTCTTACCGCTACATCAGGGAACAATCTCATGAAAACTGAACGAAAAAACGAGCATTACCTGGCGCTACAACAGGCGTTTGACGCGCCATGGCCTGGGCCTGTAGGAGAGTTAGTGACGCTGGAAAAAGGCAATATTCACCTGCAGATTTATCCGCATGATGGTGCCAGGATAACCTCGTTAAAGGCATTTGGTTCTGAAGTATTACGCCAATGGCAGCCGCAGCGCAGAGCTTTTCAGTATGGCTGTTTCCCAATGGTGCCGTGGGCAGGGCGACTGGGGAATGCGACGCTGAATGCTGGTGGGCAATGTTATTCTTTACCCGCCAATAAACCACCACATGCGTTGCATGGTATGGCTTGTTACTCAACGTGGGAAATCATCGACAAAACAGCAGATTCCCTGACTTTACGTATGCCCCTGGCTTCACCGTGGCCCTGGCAAGGGGAAGTGATTCAGACTTTTTTGCTGGAGAACGATGCGCTGGTTTTGCAACTGGAAGTCCATTCATATGCCGATACATTCCCGGCCTCCGCAGGCTGGCATCCGTGGTTTGCGAAAAAGCTGACTCCGCAAAATACAGAATCGTTGCAGGTGCTTTTTGATGCGGACTGGCAAGAAGAAGCGGGTAGTGATGAACTGCCAACTGGAAATCGTATCTCTCCTCAAGCCGGTCCCTGGGATGACTGTTTTGGTTTTTATAACGGGGTGAAGGTTAAGTTACTGTGGCCTGGTAAACTCGCGATGACCATGATCTCTTCTGCAAACAGTCTGGTGGTATTTGATAAACAGCCCGATGCCACCTGTATTAACCCGCTGACTCAGGCACCTAACGCAATAAATCTAACGCCGGAATTGGTGACACCAGATAGGCCGCTGGTCATCGAAACTCGTTGGCAATTTACACCTGAATCTTAACCATTCATCTATTGCGAAAAAGCCAGTGAAATTACTCTGCTTTTTCGCAATCAGCATCACAAGATTACCCTTATTGCCACATAGCCAAACCCATCCTTTCCCGCTACAGTTAATTTCTTGTGGCGCGAAAGGAGGCAAAAATGCTCTATATCTTTGATTTAGGTAATGTGATTGTCGATATCGACTTTAACCGTGTGCTGGGAGCCTGGAGCGATTTAACGCGTATTCCGCTGGCATCGCTTAAGAAGAGTTTTCATATGGGGGAGGCGTTTCATCAGCATGAGCGTGGGGAAATTAGCGACGAAGCGTTCGCAGAGGCGCTGTGTCATGAGATGGCTCTACCGCTAAGCTACGAGCAGTTCTCTCACGGCTGGCAGGCGGTGTTTGTTGCGCTGCGCCCGGAAGTGATCGCCATCATGCATAAACTGCGTGAGCAGGGGCATCGCGTGGTGGTGCTTTCCAATACCAACCGCCTGCATACCACCTTCTGGCCGGAAGAATACCCGGAAATTCGTGATGCTGCTGACCATATCTATCTGTCGCAAGATCTGGGGATGCGCAAACCTGAAGCACGAATTTACCAGCATGTTTTGCAGGCGGAAGGTTTTTCACCCAGCGATACGGTCTTTTTCGACGATAACGCCGATAATATAGAAGGAGCCAATCAGCTGGGCATTACCAGCATTCTGGTGAAAGATAAAACCACCATCCCGGACTATTTCGCGAAGGTGTTATGCTAAAAACCATTCAGGACAAAGCCAGGCACCGTACCCGTCCACTATGGGCCTGGCTAAAACTACTCTGGCAACGTATTGATGAGGACAACATGACAACCCTGGCAGGTAACCTTGCCTATGTGTCTTTGCTCTCATTAGTGCCGCTGGTTGCCGTTGTTTTTGCGCTTTTCGCCGCTTTTCCCATGTTTTCCGACGTCAGCATTCAGTTACGTCACTTTATTTTTGCCAACTTTCTGCCTGCTACTGGCGATGTTATTCAGCGGTATATCGAACAATTTGTTGCCAATTCCAACAAGATGACCGCCGTTGGGGCGTGCGGGCTGATCGTCACCGCGTTATTGTTGATGTACTCCATCGATAGCGCGTTGAATACCATCTGGCGCAGTAAACGAGCGCGACCAAAAATTTACTCGTTTGCCGTGTACTGGATGATCTTAACGCTGGGGCCGCTGCTGGCAGGGGCCAGTCTGGCGATCAGTTCCTATTTGTTCTCCCTGCGCTGGGCGAGCGATCTCAATACTGTCATCGATAACGTGCTGCGTATTTTTCCGCTGCTGTTGTCGTGGATCTCCTTCTGGTTGCTGTACAGCATTGTTCCTACCATCCGCGTACCTAACCGCGACGCGATTGTCGGCGCGTTTGTCGCTGCACTCCTGTTCGAAGCAGGAAAGAAAGGTTTCGCGCTTTATATCACCATGTTCCCGTCATATCAGCTCATTTACGGCGTGCTGGCGGTGATCCCCATTCTCTTCGTTTGGGTCTACTGGACATGGTGTATCGTCTTGCTTGGCGCGGAAATTACTGTCACTCTCGGGGAATACCGCAAACTAAAACAAGCAGCTGAACAAGAAGAAGACGACGAACCATGATTGCATTAATTCAACGCGTAACCCGTGCCAGCGTCACCGTGGAGGGAGAAGTGACGGGCGAAATTGGCGCGGGACTTTTGGTGTTATTGGGTGTCGAAAAGGATGACGACGAACAGAAAGCAAACCGTCTGTGCGAGCGTGTGCTCGGCTACCGCATCTTTAGCGATGCCGAAGGCAAGATGAATCTCAACGTGCAACAGGCGGGCGGCAGTGTACTGGTGGTTTCCCAGTTTACCCTCGCCGCAGATACCGAACGGGGGATGCGCCCAAGTTTCTCCAAAGGCGCATCACCGGATCGCGCAGAGGCGTTATATGACTATTTCGTCGAACGCTGCCGCCAGCAAGAGATGAACACGCAAACAGGACGCTTCGCTGCCGATATGCAGGTATCGCTGGTCAATGATGGCCCCGTGACATTCTGGTTGCAGGTATGAGCCTGCTTCCAGGGTTGTCACGGGAAACAAGAGAGAGTATCGCTATGTATCACCTTCGGGTTCCACAAACAGAAGAAGAGTTAGAGCGTTACTATCAGTTTCGCTGGGAAATGTTGCGTAAGCCCCTGCATCAACCAAAAGGTTCGGAACGCGACGCGTGGGATGCGATGGCGCATCACCAGATGGTCGTCGACGAGCAGGGTAATCTGGTGGCGGTAGGCCGATTGTATATTAATGCCGACAATGAAGCGTCCATTCGCTTTATGGCCGTTCACCCGGACGTGCAGGACAAAGGGTTAGGAACGCTGATGGCGATGACCCTGGAGTCGGTGGCGCGTCAGGAAGGCGTTAAGCGCGTGACCTGTAGCGCCCGTGAAGACGCGGTGGAGTTTTTCGCCAAGCTGGGATTCATTAATCAGGGGGAGATCACCACCCCAACTACCACGCCGATTCGCCATTTTTTGATGATTAAACCCGTTGCCACTCTGGATGACATTCTGCATCGCGGTGACTGGTGCGCGCAGCTGCAACAGGCGTGGTACGAACATATCCCGTTAAGCGAAAAAATGGGCGTGCGCATTCAGCAATATACCGGGCAAAAATTTATCACCACCATGCCAGAAACCGGTAATCAGAATCCGCACCATACGTTGTTTGCCGGGAGTTTATTCTCGCTGGCGACGCTCACCGGTTGGGGACTTATCTGGCTGATGCTGCGTGAACGCCACCTCGGCGGAACGATTATTCTGGCGGATGCGCATATCCGCTACAGCAAGCCGATTAGCGGTAAACCTCATGCGGTAGCCGACCTTGGTGCCTTAAGCGGCGATCTCGACCGTCTGGCGCGCGGACGAAAAGCACGGGTGCAGATGCAAGTTGAAATCTTTGGCGACGAGACGCCGGGTGCAGTGTTTGAAGGCACGTATATCGTTCTGCCCGCGAAGCCATTTGGCCCGTATGAAGAGGGCGGGAACGAAGAAGAGTAGCTTATGGAGAGGGGCGGTGCTGCCTCTCTCATTCATTCCGGTCATTGGTAATGACTCCAACTTATTGATAGTGTTTTATGTTCAGATAATGCCCGATGACTTTGTCATGCAGCTCCACCGATTTTGAGAACGACAGCGACTTCCGTCCCAGCCGTGCCAGGTGCTGCCTCAGATTCAGGTTATGCCGCTCAATTCGCTGCGTATATCGCTTGCTGATTACGTGCAGCTTTCCCTTCAGGCGGGATTCATACAGCGGCCAGCCATCCGTCATCCATATCACCACGTCAAAGGGTGACAGCAGGCTCATAAGACGCCCCAGCGTCGCCATAGTGCGTTCACCGAATACGTGCGCAACAACCGTCTTCCGGAGACTGTCATACGCGTAAAACAGCCAGCGCTGGCGCGATTTAGCCCCGACATAGCCCCACTGTTCGTCCATTTCCGCGCAGACGATGACGTCACTGCCCGGCTGTATGCGCGAGGTTACCGACTGCGGCCTGAGTTTTTTAAGTGACGTAAAATCGTGTTGAGGCCAACGCCCATAATGCGTGCAGTTGCCCGGCATCCAACGCCATTCATGGCCATATCAATGATTTTCTGGTGCGTACCGGGTTGAGAAGCGGTGTAAGTGAACTGCATTTGCCATGTTTTACGGCAGTGAGAGCAGAGATAGCGCTGATGTCCGGCAGTGCTTTTGCCGTTACGCACCACCCCGTCAGTAGCTGAACAGGAGGGACAGCTGATAGAAACAGAAGCCACTGGAGCACCTCAAAAACACCATCATACACTAAATCAGTAAGTTGGCAGCATCACCCCGGTCATTTACATCATTCCCTGTCTATGCCGGTAATATTGAATAAGAACTCTATAAATTTTTATTCTTCGTTGGCACCATACGTGTCTTGCTACATCACTGTTCAGGAGCATTTAAATATTATTTGTAGAGCTGAGTGGCAATTATAGCAGATAATGCTTAACTCATCATCTTAGTTCAGGTTTGAGCGATTTTTGATAGTCAAAACCTCCTCTGGTGCCATACTTTTCTCATAAATATTTTTAAAATCTATAGCTCACAAACATTATGCAAAGATAATGGGCTGGCATCATTGTCAGTATCATTCATTTACTGCTCTGTATGTTATGAATCATTATGTTGTATGTTTGCTCTTAAACCGTGGGAAGGAGGCTATAATGGTTGCCAATATTAATCTCATTAAACAAGAAAGTTATTCTGTTGTTAATTTAGAAAAACAACTTTCCCGAACTGTTACCAACAAAATTATAACGATGAGCAAGTAAAGACCGGTTGGTGGCAGTACTGACCGGTCTGTGATGAAAGATTAATTTCACCTTAAATCCTGGTGCTGTTAGGATGCTGACGTTTTTCGGCTACACCATTCAGATTATGCAAATAAATATCCCTGAATATAATATATTCATAGCACCCATAACTCATCCTGGGCGATAACTAAACCATTTTTGAGTAATAAATGAAACAACTGCAACGCTCTTATTATTTCTGGAAAACGCCTCGCAAAAATAAAAAATGATGCGTAAATGAGCTTTCTTTAAAGATTCGGCAAGGGTACTTTTCTCTCCATAGATTCAAAAATGATATTGGCGAGATATTTATGAACTCTCTGGCAGGTATAGATATGGGCAGAATTTTACTCGATTTATCGAATGAGGTGATTAAGCAACTTGATGATCTCGAGGTGCAGCGTAATCTTCCTCGTGCGGACCTATTAAGGGAAGCGGTAGATCAATACCTGATAAATCAATCGCAAACAGCAAGAACCAGTGTTCCTGGCATCTGGCAAGGGTGTGAGGAAGATGGTGTCGAATATCAGCGTAAGCTGCGCGAGGAATGGTAATGGGAAAAAATGATGTCAATCAGATTGCTGACAACGTGCGCGTTGTTCATGCCGGATGCGGCGTGAACGCCTTATCCGGCCTACAAAGTCATGCAAATTCAATATATTGAAGTTTATTGGTAGGCCTGATAAGCGCAGCGCATCAGGCAATCATACGCTTGTCATCAGTGACATACCCATAACCTTATCGATGTGTTGGAGGGAAGAACGAGGCAAACAGACAATTGCGGCATGATCTTGAATGGGTAACGCGGAATACGAGAGATGGTGTCGTCACACCCTATGAGCTGTAATCCGGGCGACCTGCGCCACCCGGAAAACGTCAGAGATTACTCTCCTTCACCCGGAAACAGGAACGGGTTAATGGAACTACGGGCGTAGCCTTCTTGCTCCATTCGCGCGTCCAGTACCAGAGAGGCGAGGTCATCTGCCACGGCTTCAACTTTCGGTTCTTTTTCCTGATAAAGAATCTTCAGGTAAGTGCCGCAGTCATCGCAGCTTTCGGCTTTAATCGCGGCCTGTTCGTCATCCAGCGACCAGTAATGCAGTTTGCCGCTCTGCTCGCAGTTGCTGCATTTTACGCGCACTACGTGCCATTCGGTTTCACACAGGTTGCAGTGCAGGTAACGCAGACCCTGAGTGGTGCCAATTTGCACCATGCTGGACACCGGCATAGAGCCACATACCGGGCAATATTGACGTTGTTCGCCGTATTCAGCGCGGGCTTTGCCGGGGATCAGATTGGCCATCTGCGCCCAGTAGAGCGACAGCGCAGCCCAGATAAACGGCGCTTTATCGCTGCTGACGGACGAGAAATCAGAGGCAAACAGCGCGCTGGCCATATCTTCCAGCTCCTGAGTCGATGCCTTCTCCAGATTCTCAATCACTGCCAGCGCCGGGCCGCTCATTTCAGGTTTCAGCTCAGCAATTAGCGCCATCAGCAGCTTTTGCCAGTGCTTATCACGCGGCAGAACGTGAATATCCAGCGGGGGCTTGCCCTGTGCGCTGGCTTCTTTAATGCGCGCGGTCAGATCCATCTCCAGCGGATGGTCGTACAGCACCACTTCCTGGGCGTGGGCGATAAGCGCAGCAAAGCGCAGGTAATCACCCAGCGGATTATTTTCTGCCAGCTCGCGCAGACGCTCGGCGCGGCGGTTGTATAAATTCTTGAGCCGAGGGAACAATAACGGCGGAATCATATCCGCCGTACGTTTCTCGCTCGAACCCAGCTCATCTTGCGGGATTATGCGAATACTCATTCAGCTTTCTTTTCCGTTGTCTTGCGGACCTCACGGTACCAGCGCGGGTGATGTTTCTTCGCCCAGGCGCTGGTAACCCATCCTTCCACCATGGCGGTAATCGTGCCTTTCACCCAAAGGGCGGCGTAGATATGCACCATGATAACCACAATTAACGCCACTGCGGCAAATGAATGCAGCATTAACGCGAATCGGATCACCGGGATTGAGAAAGCAGGCGCAAAATAAGGACGCCAGATAATCACGCCGCTCACCAGCAGCAGAACCAGGAAAATAATCGCCGCCCAGAAAACGCATTTCTGACCGAAGTTATAACGCCCGGTGTCACCTACTTCCTCGTTGACGACGATCTTACGAATATTCTTCGCCCAAAAGATATCATCCCGATTGATTAGGTTGTGATGCCAGTAACGGAAAAACATGATGATGAACGAGGCAAACATAACCACGCCGACAAACGGGTGCAGAATTCGCGCCAGCTGCGGTGTGCCCATGATTTGCATCAACCAGTTGAAGGACGGGAACAAAAAGCCCAGCCCGCTCACCGCCGCCAGGATGAAGCAGAAGGCGGTGATCCAGTGGTTGATACGTTCCGGCGCGGTGTAGCGCACGATGGTGTCACGTCGTTTCATTTGCGCTCCTCGTCTTTCTCTTCGTGCAGATTATTCTCTTCCTCATCCGCACGGTTCGGACCGACACCCACGTAGTGGAAGATACTGGCCGCAAAGGTAGCCGCAAAGCCAACAGCCGCGAGCGGTTTCCAGATGCCTTTCCAGAATTTCACGGTTTCGCTGATTTCCGGGTTCTCCGGCAAGCCATGATACAGATTTGGCTTGTCAGCATGGTGCAGCACGTACATGACGTGTGTACCACCGACGCCTGCCGGATCGTACAGACCCGCATTGTCGTAACCGCGGGTTTTCAGCTCAGCAACGCGCTCGCTCGCCAGCGTTTTCATCGACTCTTTCGTACCGAAGTGAATCGCGCCCGTTGGGCAGGTCTTCACGCAGGCTGGTTCTTGCCCAACCACCACGCGGTCAACGCACAGCGTACATTTGTAGACGCGGTTGTCTTCCGGGTTGAGGCGCGGAATGTCGAACGGACAGCCCGCAATGCAATAACCGCAGCCAATGCACTGCTCGGACTGGAAGTCGACGATACCGTTGGCATACTGAATAATTGCACCTTCCGCCGGGCACGCTTTCAGGCAGCCTGGATCGGAACAGTGCATACAGCCGTCTTTGCGGATCAGCCATTCCAGTTTGTCGTTCTGCTCCACTTCCGAGAAGCGCATCACCGTCCACGATTTGGCGCTTAAATCATTGGGGTTGTCGTACACCCCAATGTTATTGCCGACGGTATCGCGAATGTCGTTCCACTCTGAACACGCCACCTGACAGGCTTTACAGCCGATACAGGTGGTGACGTCGATGAGTTTCGCCACTTCTTCCTGGAAGTCCCGCGCCTGAGGCGCGGGGGTCAGACCGTTAGTCGCGGAACGACGAATGATATCTTGCGATTGATAAGCCATATGTCGTCTCCGTTACACCTTTTCCACATTCACAAGGAAGGACTTAAACTCCGGCGTCTGCGTGTTCGCATCACCAACGAATGGCGTTAACGTATTGGCAATAAAGCCTTTTTTAGCTACGCCTTCATAGCCCCAGTGAATCGGAATACCGATGGTATCGATATCTTTGCCGTTCGCTTTCAGCGTGCGAATACGTTTGGTCACCACCGCTTTGGCTTTGATATAGCCACGGTTGGAGGAGACTTTCACGGTATCGCCCTGGGCAATGCCAAGTTTATTCGCCAGCGACTCCCCGATTTCCACAAACTGCTCTGGTTGCAAAATCGCGTTCAACAGCGCGTGTTTGGTCCAGTAGTGGAAGTGCTCGGTCAGACGATAGGTGGTTCCGACATACGGGAACTTATCGGCTTTACCCAATGCTTCGGCGTCGTCTTTAAAGATTCGCGCAGCCGGGTTCGAGATAACGTTTGGATGCAGCGGGTTAGTTCCCAGCGGCGTTTCAAACGGCTCGTAGTGTTCCGGGAACGGACCTTCCGCCATCTTATCGAGGGCAAACAGACGCCCCATGCCTTCCTGCTGCATGATAAACGGCCCGACGCCGCTGCCCGGAGGCGCTGCGCTGTAGTCCGGAATATCCCAGCCGGTCCACTTAGTGCCGTCCCATTTCAGCAACTGACGCTTCGGATCCCACGGGTTACCCTGCGGATCTGCGGAGGCGCGGTTATACAGAATGCGGCGGTTAAGCGGCCATGCCCATGCCCAGCCCAGCGTGTTACCGAGGCCAGACGGATCGGCGTTATCACGACGCGCCATCTGGTTGCCTTCCGGCGTCCAGCTACCGGCGAAAATCCAGCAGCCACAGGAGGTTGTACCGTCATCGCGCAATTGGGCGAACGAGCTAAGTTGTTGGCCTTTCTTGACGATAACCGCACCGGTTGCCGGATCGGTAATATCGGCCAGCGCCTTACCGTTGCTCTCCATCGCCACTTCTTCCGACTTCGGCTCATGCGGAATGGCGTAGTTCCAGGTCATGTTCAGCACCTGATCCGGGTTTGCGCCACCCTGTTCGGCATACATCTTGCGCAAGCGCAGGAAGATACCGGAGAGGATCTCGCCATCAGTCAGCGCAATCCCTGGGGCGTCCGCACCTTTCCAGTGCCACTGCAACCAGCGACCTGAGTTAACGATTGAACCGTTCTCTTCTGCGAAGCAGGTCGATGGCAGACGGAACACTTCGGTCTGGATCTTCGACGAGTCAACTTCGTTCAGCTCACCGTGGTTCTGCCAGAAGTTAGAGGTTTCAGTGTTCAGCGGGTCGATGGTGACGAGGAACTTCAGTTTCGACAGACAACCGATCACTTTGTTTTTGTTCGGGAATGAGGCAACAGGGTTAAAGCCCTGGCAGATATAGCCATTGACCTTGCCCTCTTTCATCATCTCGAAGTATTGCAGGACGTCGTAGCCTTTATCCCACTTCGGCAACCAGTCAAAGCCCCAGCTATTTTCCGCCGTCGCTTTATCACCAAAGAAGGCCTTCATCATAGAGACGAAGAATTTCGGGTAGTTGCCCCAGTAGTTTACCTGGCCTTCCAGCAGCGGTTTTGGCGTGTTGGCGGTAAGGTAGGTTTGCAGATCGGTCTGCTTCTCGCTTGGCAGCGTCATGTAACCTGGCAGGCTCTGCGACAGCAGCCCCAGGTCCGTCAGCCCCTGAATATTGGAGTGACCGCGCAGGGCGTTAACGCCGCCGCCTGCCATCCCCATATTGCCGAGCAGCAGCTGGATCATCGCCATCGTACGAATGTTTTGCGCACCAACGGAGTGTTGCGTCCAGCCGAGGGCATACAGGAACGAGGCAGTTTTATCGTGAGCACTGGTTTCTGCGATGTATTCGCAGACTTTCAGGAACGCGTCTTTTGGCGTACCACAGA
This sequence comes from Shigella sonnei, assembly GCF_002950395.1. Lineage (NCBI taxonomy): Bacteria > Pseudomonadati > Pseudomonadota > Gammaproteobacteria > Enterobacterales > Enterobacteriaceae > Shigella > Shigella sonnei. The sequence continues at coordinate 3,612,322 of NZ_CP026802.1, read as the reverse complement.
TGTTTTCAACCACATCTGGCGTGTAGCGGGAAACGTGCTGTTTCAGCAAGTTCCACACGCAGCGCGGATGTTGCAGCGTGGTATCGCGTTTGGCGAAGCCGTTTTCGTCCAGTTCGTAAGTCCAGGAGGATTTATCGTACTTGCGTTTTTCCGCGTCATAGCCGGTGAACAGGCCATCTTCAAAGCCGTAATCCTCACGCACGATCAGGCTGGCGTTGGTATAGGCTTCGGTGTATTCGCGGTTGAATTTTTCATTGTTCAGCAGGTACAGCAATACGCCTGACAGGAAAGCAATGTCAGTACCGGAACGAATAGGGGCATAGTAGTCAGCCACCGCCGCCGTACGCGTAAAGCGAGGATCGATCACAATCAGCTTCGCGCCATTGTGAATTTTGGCTTCCATCGCCCAGCGGAACCCGACCGGGTGAGCTTCAGCGGCGTTACCGCCCATCACCACGACGAGGTTGGCGTTCTTGATGTCGACCCAGTGGTTGGTCATCGCACCGCGACCAAATGTTGGAGCAAGACTTGCTACCGTTGGTCCGTGTCAGACACGCGCCTGGTTGTCGACCGCGAGCATACCCAGCGCGCGGGAGAATTTTTGCGTTAAATAGCCGGTTTCGTTACTCGACGCGGAAGCACACAGCATCCCGGTGGAGAGCCAGCGGTTAACAGTCACGCCTTCGGCGTTTTGCGCAATGTAGTTAGCATCGCGGTCTTCTTTCATCAGTTTGGCGATGCGATCAAACGCCTCTTCCCAACTGATTTGCTGCCATTTATCAGAACCTGGCGCACGGTATTCCGGAAACTTCAGACGGCTTTCGGAGTGGATGAAATCCACCAGGCCAGCGCCTTTCGGACAAAGTGCACCGCGGTTGACCGGGTGATCCGGATCGCCTTCGATATGGAAGATAGATGCTTTGGCGTTTTTTGCTCCGTCACCGAGGCTGTACATCAACAGCCCACAGCCTACGGAACAATAGGTGCAGGTATTACGGGTTTCGCGGGTGCGCAGCAGTTTATACTGCCGGGTTTCCGCGAGTGCTACGCTGGGTGCAAAACCCAGTGCCGCTGCCGTGGTGCCTGCCATACCGCCAGCGCAGATCTTAAAGAACTGCCTTCTGCTGACCTGCATGGATTGCTCCTTGTTTCGACATTGTCACGTCCCATTTACATTCGCTTGCTGCGTGTGCAGGGAGTGGGAGTTATTTTTCTTTGCGGAAGGGGCCGCAAAGGTCCAGAATTGGCTCAATTTCCCTCCATCCAGGAAGGGTTTGTAACAGAATACCATAATGTTGGTGTGTGTGTTCTTATCTGGTTAAGAGAAAGTGAAAAAAACACAGCGAAAAGAAATCGAAAATGTGACAAATATCACAGGTGTTCGTCAAATTGAGTTATGGCGGCGTGATGATTTACAACACCCACGGTTAGATGAGGTCGCGGAAGAAGTTCCCGTTGCGCTGGTCTACAACGGCATTTCGCATGTGGTGATGATGGCGTCGCCCAAAGACCTTGAGTACTTTGCGCTCGGTTTTTCGCTTTCCGAGGGGATAATAGAAAGTCCGCGCGATATCTTCGGCATGGATGTCGTTCCTTCCTGTAATGGTCTTGAAGTACAAATTGAGCTTTCCAGCCGCCGCTTTATGGGGTTGAAGGAGCGCCGCCGGGCGCTGGCGGGACGTACGGGCTGTGGCGTATGCGGCGTGGAGCAACTTAATGACATCGGAAAACCGGTGCAGCCGCTACCGTTCACCCAGACGTTTGATCTCAACAAACTGGATGATGCATTACGTCATCTCAACGATTTTCAGCCAGTGGGGCAACTGACTGGTTGTACTCACGCCGCTGCCTGGATGTTGCCATCTGGCGAACTGGTCGGCGGGCATGAAGACGTGGGTCGCCATGTGGCGCTGGACAAACTGTTAGGCCGCCGGTCACAAGAAGGGGAAAGCTGGCAGCAAGGTGCGGTACTGGTTTCCAGTCGTGCCAGTTATGAAATGGTGCAAAAGTCGGCGATGTGCGGCGTAGAGATTTTGTTTGCGGTGTCTGCCGCGACCACGCTTGCTGTAGAAGTGGCTGAGCGCTGTAATCTGACACTGGTAGGTTTTTGTAAACCGGGTCGGGCAACGGTTTATACCCATCCGCAGCGTTTGAGCAATTAATTAAAATAAGTCCTGCGATATATATTAAATTGCAGGACTTATTCATTTCGTGAATTTTATTATTTTATTTATAAATAAAACGCGTGTAGTGACGTTTTCTTTTTTCATTTATTATGTTCACTCTCTTATCTATATATTTATAAGGCAATTAAATGAAAAGGAATTTATTATCTTCCGCTATTATAGTCGCCATCATGGCCCTCGGTCTGACGGGTTGTGATGATAAAAAAGCCGAAACAGAAACGCCCCCGCCTGCCAATAGTCAACCTGCCGCACCAGCTCCTGAAGCTCCCGTTGCAAAAGCAGAAGCTAAACCTGAAACACCTGCGCAACCGGTGGTCGATGAACAAGCGGTTTTCGACGAAAAAATGGATGTCTATATCAAGTGCTACAACAAGTTACAGATCCCTGTACAGAACAGTCTGGCGCGTTATGCTGACTGGCTGAAAGATTTTAAACAGGGGCCTACCGGTAAAGAGAGTACTGTTTATGGCATCTACGGCATTAGTGAATCCAACCTCGCTGAGTGTGAAAAAGGCGTAAAAAGTGCTGTGGCGTTAACGCCTGCGCTGCAACCTATTGATGGCGTGGCGGTGAGTTATATTGATGCTGCCGTGGCGTTGGGTAATACCATTAACGAAATGGATAAATATTACACCCAGGAAAATTATAAAGACGATGCGTTTGCGAAAGGGAAAACGCTGCACCAGACATTCTTAAAAAATCTGGAATCCTTTGAACCTGTAGCAGAATCTTATCATGCGGCGATTCAGGAAATTAATGATAAGCGCCAGCTTGCGGAACTGAAAAATATTGAAGAAAGAGAAGGGAAAACATTCCACTACTACTCTCTGGCAGTCATGATTTCAGCGAAACAAATTAATAACCTGATTTCGCAAGAGAAGTTTGATGTTGATGCGGCAATGAAGAAAGTCTCTGAACTGGAAACGCTGGTAGCGCAGGCCAAAGAAGCGGATAAAGGCGGTATGAATTTCTCGTTCATTAATTCGGCAGACCAGTATCAACTCGAGACTAAAAAATATGTTCGCCGCGTCAGAGATAAAGTCCCGTACTCTGACTGGGATAAAGAGCATCTTCAGGATGCAAACACAAGCTGGATGGTCGAAGACTCATTTCCACGAGCGTTACGCGAGTACAACGAAATGGTTGATGACTATAATAGCCTGCGTTAAACGTTTTTGATGATAAATGCAGTGTCGGATGCGGCGCATCCGACACAGTTCACCCCTTGTGAAGTAACTCCATAAATGCCTCATATCCTGTTAACCCGGCAATAACTTCTGCCGGATGCTGACACAATACGCTTGCCAGATAGCTAAATATTTTTAGCTCATGACGCGCATCGGCGGCGGCGCAGGCGATCAAGACATGGTTAATGACTTCGTTATTCACCTCAACTGGTTGGGCGAGGGTAATAAAAAATCCACGAAAACGTCGCTCCTGTTCGCTCCAGCAATGTGGGATGGCGAGGCGATTAACAATCAGGTTTTCACCTTCGCCTTCGCGGGCGATGATCCGTTGCGCTTCATCGGCGGTAATATGGTGTTGTGCCACTAATTGCGCACAAATTTGCCGGGTAATATGTTGCCAGCTTTCACCGCGTACATTCGAATAATGAAAACTTCCGGGGGCAGAGAAAAAGCGTTCCGGCTGTTGGCGAATAAATGCCGTCGCCAGAAAGTGTTTTATTTGTTCGATATCGGCAGCCGTAATGATATTTTTTACGGTGATGTAATTATTTACCGCGTCATCCAGTAAATAATGGCTGTTGTTAATGATCAATAACGGCTCAATCTCTTCGCGAATGGCAATAAGCTCGCTTAAGCTACGGGCAATAATCACCCGACAATGTAAAACATCGCGCTCAATGGCGAGCTGATTAATAGTGGCAATCGCGTTCTGGTCCGAGAGCAAAATGATCGGCTGGCGTTCGTTTTGATGCCGTTCCAGCGCACAGGCAAAATACAAACCGATCAGATCGCTATCGAAAAGGGGAATATCGAGCTGTTCACGCAGTAGCGTAATAAAGTGCAGACTCATATCAAAGGCCGCAGGCCAGGCGGCTTTCAGGTTATTCATGCTGCTTTGGCGGTGCTCGGCAATCCACACCGGTGCGGCAAGGCAACGTAATAAATGCCCGGTAATATTCTCAACCAGCTGCGTATCAATAATATTCAATGACGCGATGCCTGGCACCCTTTGCAGCAACCCCAGCACATGATCGGCTGAAATTACCTGCGCTTGCTGATGCTGTTTCTCTATCAAACCTGTCAGGGTTCTTACAGCGTTATCACCAAGAAACATGCCGCTCTGTTCAACGATTTGTTTTATCTCGTTACCGGGATATTGCGGCCACTCATCGGTCAGTTGATTACGCAGGGCGTAAATCGCCAGAATCAGGCTGGAGAGATAATCACCCTGCATGAGCGGCCAGCGGTGTTGGTTGTCGCAGGCCGTGGATAAATGCTGAAAATTGTCTCGTGTTACGCCCGCCAGCGGAATTAAAAACGGATCTTTGCGCAGCAAGTTCGCCAGCAAGATAACGCGTTTCTCTTCTGTCTCATCAATGAAATGGCCCAAACCGGGGCGACTGGCCAGGCAACAAGTGCGTTCATAACGCTGTTTTAACCGGGGCAGACGCTCTGCTACCCAGGTTTCTGGCAAATTAAGCGCCGAGGCGAGTTGCGCACGGGGAGTAAAGGTATTCAGTAATAACAGCGCCAGCAGCCGATCGTCGTTATCGTGCTTTTGCAGCAACTGAAAAAAGCTGCGGCGCTCGAAGATTTCCAGCTGATAGCCCGCACTGCCACTGGCGAAAATGCGGGCTTTGCCGTTAAGGGTAAAGTTGAGATAGTCAATATCACGCAGGATGGTCCTGCCTGAAACGCCAGTCTGTTGCGCCAGCTCACCAGGCGTGCGCGGCTGTTGCTCCAGCAGATCGACAATCTTTAACTGGCGTTCGTTTAGCATTAATCCACCTGACGGAACTGGCTAAACGCGTTGACTTTCTCCGCGGTTAAGGTGGTCAGAAAATCCCGTATCAACGTGAGCAGAGCATCGTAATCGGCTTTTGAAATCATGCCGCTGTTAGCGTGCAGATAGCGGGTTGGCAGGCACAGCGCAACAACCGGACGCCCGCCGCCCATCACGTTGTAGCGCCCGCCATCCGTCGCACCGGTTTTCATGGTGGAAAATTGCAGCGGTAAATCGTTATGTGCGGCACAGCTTTTTAACGCCGCCACCAGTTTCTGGTTGGGGAAGTAGCGCTTGTCAAACAGCATCAGCCCCGGCCCCTGGCCCAGTTTCAGCGGGTATTTAATGTTATCAATGCCCGGAACATCACCTGCGACAGCGGTATCCAGCACAATCACCACATCCGGTTTAATGTGTTCCGCCGAGGTTTGTGCCCCGCGTAGCCCAACTTCTTCTTCCACGCTGCCGACGCCATACAGCGTAATTTCGGGATTATTCACCGTCTGCAATAGTTCAGCCATCATTGCGCAGCCGATGCGGTTATCCAGCGCCTTGCCGACCACTTTATCTTCGCCCCAGCAGGCAAAATTGGCTTCCGGGCTAATAAAATCGCCCATCGCCACACCGCGTTTTTCCACCTCATCGCGACTGTTCGCGCCAATATCAATGAACATCTCATCAAATGACAGCGGCTGTTGCTTTTGCTTTTCCGTTAACGCATGAGGTGCGACGGAACCAATCACACCAGGGATTTTAAATCCCTTGTGTGTGCGTATGGTTACCCGGTGGTTGAGCATTGACTGATTCCACCAGCCGCCAATGGTGGTAAAGCGCAGAAAACCGCTCTCGTCGATGTGGGTGACCATAAAGCCGACTTCATCCATATGCCCGACAACGGCAACTTTTGGACCTTTATTCCCCTTACGGGCAACAAAGCTGCCCAGACCATCAAAGGTGATCTCATTAACGCAAGGTTCCAGCGTGTTTATCAGAATGTCGCGAACTTCCTGTTCATCGCCGCTGACGGCGCTGGCTTCGCACAACTGTTGCAGTAACTCAATGTTCATGGACAAGCTCCTGTTGCGCGGCTTTCGCTTTGCGGCGTAACCACAATCCTTTCAGGACGATAATGAATGAAATGTTCAGCACGAGGCCAATCGCTAGCACCAGATAAAACGAACCCACCGGCGACATCAGGCCGATCAGCGGGTCAAAGATACCCAAACCAGGTGCCAGACGTTTGATTCCGAAAGCGATCACCAGCACGCCGGTAATGCCACCCGCCAGCGTATTGGCGGTAATCATCGGCAACGGAGCTGCCAGAGCGTAAGGTATAGCCGGTTCGGTTGCGACTGTGGCACCGACCACAATGGCACTACTGGCAGCCTCTTTTTCCTGTCGGGTAAACAGTTTGGGCGCAATGAACGTCGCAAGACCCGCCGCAACGGGCGGCATCAACGCGACAACGCCGACGATGGCGTACCAGTCATAAATGTGTTTTTCCAGCAGTGAGAAGCAGAAGAACCAGGCGGTTTTATTGATGGGGCCGCCCATATCGAACGCCAGCATCGCACCGACCAGAAACGCTGCCGCAAACTTCATTGATGGAGGAATGGTATTCAGGAAGTGGAGCAGCCCGCCCATGAGGTCGGACATCACCGGCCCGATAACGTAGTAAGTGAGCACGCCGAAAACCAGCAGAGTAACGAACGGGATCAGCATTGAACCGAGCAGCGGTTGTAATGCTTTGCCAAGGCGCACTTTGCGGAACCAGAAGACGAAATAGCCAATCGCCAGCCCCAGCACCACCGCGCCGAGGAATCCCGCACCCGACTGGGTGCCGAGCAGCGCTTTGTCGTTCGCCAGATAGCAAACCAGAAACGCCGGAGCGAAAGCCGGTTTATCGGCAATCGACGAGGCAATATAAGCGCCCATGATGGGGATCATAAAGGTGAAGCCAAGGTAACCGATGGATTCAACTACCCAGGTAAACGACGGCGCGCCTTTCGACATATCGGTATACGGCAAACCGAACTGCACCAGCATGTTGGCAAGCGCCACCAGGATACCACCGCCGATGACAAACGGCAGCGCCGCAGAGACGCCCGCCATCAGGTGGCTCATCACGCTGCCGCTTTGCACTTCCTGTTTGCCAAGCTTCACGCCGCTATCTGCGGCAAAAAGCTGCGAGTTTGTCGGTAATTCGCTGAAAATCTGGTCGATATTTTTCAACGCCTGGGAGATGGCAATCTCATAAACTTTCTTCCCGGCAAACCGCGCGCGATCATCACCGCTCAGGCCACGCCCGGTAGCGAGAATGACGTAATCGGCAGCGGCAATCTCTTCGCTGGATAAGCGGTTTTCAACGCCACTGGACCCTTGAGTTTCCACTTTTATGGTATGGCCGAGAGAACGGGCTTTCTGTTCCAGGGCTTCCGCCACCATGTAGGTGTGAGCGATCCCGGCGGGGCAGTTGGTGATCGCGACAATACATAAGGATGACTCCATCGCCACTTCCTTATGAGCTGAGGGTTTGATTTAACAAGGCAAGCACCTGGTCGGCGTCGCCCTGTTGCAGTTGATGAATAAAATCCTGGTGGATAATTTTGCGACACAGTGTGCCGATGATTTTGACCTGATCCTCTTCGCCGCTTTGCGGCACGCCGAGGCAGATCCAGCAATTGACGTCTTCGCCATCGCTGGCTTTCCAGTCAATAGCCTGCGCTTTGCGGGCGAATAATACAAACGGTTGTTTAACGCAGGCGCTTTTACCGTGCGGCACGGCGACACCGGAACCAAATCCAGTAGAGTGCATTTTTTCGCGCAGCAGCAGGGTTTGCAGGAACTGGTGTGAGTCGGTGATAAAACCGTTTTGTAACGCTATTGTCGCCAACTGCTTCAGAACGGAATAAGCGCCATTGCCCTGAATATTCAGGTCAATACAGCTTGCAGTAAGAGCTGCCATTAATCGGACTCCATAAAATATATTTTAATCAATTGTAATGGTGGAGCGATTAAGTGATGAGAGGCGATATGTCGGTAAACAATGACAATTTGAGACAGAGTGAAAGGTCAGATTTGCGGAGTAATGCACATAATGGTTATTTAAATAAACCACATGAATCATTAATGGGTTATTCATTATTTTTGTGATTTACTCACAATGTATCAGGGAAATATAACTTACCGGGAGATGTAATATGTTTAATTTTTCAAATCGAAATTTAAAATATTGTGCCGGAGGCATCTCTGGCACATTGGGCAATTACGGCAGGTAAAACACTTCTTGCAGCTCGCTACTCACCGGGCTGTTATCCGGGTTAGCGGGCATAACATCGGTCATATATTTCCACCAACGTTGGCAAACATCAGTGCTGGCTACCGCATTCCACCGTTCTTCAGATTCAATCTCTACCGTGGCAAACAGCAGATTACGCGCTTTGTCGAGGTAAATGGCGTAGTTATGCGCACCGTGAGATTTCAACACTGCTTCCAGTTCCGGCCAGATGGGGTTATGCCGACGCTGATACTCTTCGTGGGCGTCGGGGTTAACCTGCATGACAAAGGCTTTGCGGATCATGTTTGCTCCTTACAGCGCCAGCGCACTAGCTAGTGGTGTAACGCCGAAGCGCTTGCCGAGCGCTATCAACTCTTCACGGCTGATGGTCTGTTTCATGCCGCCCATCGAATAAACCTTCACTAATACTTGTGCTGATTTTTCTGCGGTGTCGATTAAACCGAATGTTTCATCCAACGTCGACCCGCTGCCGAAGACGCCGTGGAAGGGCCACAACACCAGCGAATGTTTTTGCATCTCTTGTGCGGTCGCCTGGCCGATTTCGTCCGTGCCGGGCACCATCCACGGCAGAATGCCAACGCCATCCGGGAATACCACCAGACACTCGGTGCTGCCTTCCCACAGTTGGCGAGTAAAGACCGCGGTGTCGTTTTCAAGTACATAGGTGAGGGCGATCAGGTTGGTGGCGTGGCAGTGCATGATCACCCGATCTTTACCGTTGGTGGCTTTAATGCGCTCGCAGTGGGAAAGGAAGTGAGCCGGAAGTTCGGAAGTTGGAACGGCTTCGTTGGTTAACCCCCAGAGAATATGGTAGCCCGCGCCGTCGCTGTCGACTTTTACGACGCCTAAGTTAGCTGCAGGATCAAGCTGGACGTTACGGAAGAATTTGCCGGAGCCGGTGACAATAAACGGCGTATTTGCCAGTAAAGGCATGGGTTGGCTGAGGGGAATATAGCGCGGTTGTGCATGAAAGTTGCCGTGATAAGGCGCGATATCGGCGTCATCCAGGCGCAGCGTCAGGTTACCACCATTGCGCTCGTCCCAGCCTTTCAGCCAGGCATCGGTGGTGGCTTTGATCATTCCCTGGACAAACCAGGACTGGGTAATGTTTTGCATGTTCTGTGTTCCTGTAAATTAGGTTGCCTTGTTTAGACATGGTGCGGCTTGTTCCCCTCACCCTAACCCTCTCCCCGTAGGGGCGAGGGGACTGTCCGGAGCGGTGTTCAGCTCCGTTGCCGCACGAGGCTATGTTTTTCTCCCTCGCCCTTTCAGGGAGAGGGCCGGGGTGAGGGTGGCAGCACGCATGGTCATTCGACCTGTAGGCCGGATAAGGCGCTCGCGCCGCATCCGGCAGTGTTTACCCACGCTGGCTCAAAATCGCTTTCTCATAAGCCCGCACGCTCTCCAGCCATTCGCTACCTGCTGGCGTATCGTGACGTTGGCAATACATTTCCCAGACCGCCTGCCACGGCAACGATTTCTGTTCTTCCAGTAGCGCCAGACGCGCAGTGTAATCGCCCGCCGCTTCCAGCTTGCGCAGCTCAGCGGTAGGTTCCAGCAACGCACGCAGCAGGGCTTTTTTCATATTGCGTGTACCAATGACCCACGCGGCAATGCGGTTGATAGAGGCATCAAAGAAGTCGAGGCCGATATGCACCCGGTCGAACAGATCGTGACGAACAATCTCACTGGCAATCGCCTGGGTTTCATCATCCAGCAGCACCACGTGATCGCTGTCCCAGCGAACCGGACGGCTGACGTGCAGCAGCAACTGCGGTACATACAGCATGGCGGCGGAAATCTTGTCGGAAATCACTTCAGTCGGGTGGAAATGCCCGGCGTCCAGGCACAGCGCAGTCTGGCGGCTGGTGGCATACCCCATGTAAAACTCATTGGAGCCAACCGTGTAGCTCTCTGCGCCAATGCCAAACAATTTGCTCTCAACGGCGTCGATATGGTGCGCCGGATCCAGCTTCTCGCTGATCACCTCATCCAGTGCTGCCAGCAGACGCTGACGCGGGGCGAGACGGTCAACGGTGATATCTTTCATACCATCCGGGATCCAGATGTTCATCACCGATGGTGTGCCGAGTTGCTCGCCAAAATAGGCCGAAACGCGACGGCTGGCTTTGCAGTGATCAATCCAGAACTGGCGAATGCTGTCGTCGGGATGCGAGAGCGTAAAGCCATCGGCGCTTAGCGGATGCGAGAAACAGGAGGGGTTAAAATCCAGACCGAGCTGATTGGCTTTCGCCCATTCAACCCAGTTTTTGAAGTGCTCAGGTTTGATCTGGTCGCGCGAGACTGGCGTGTCTGATTCCAGATAGATGGCATGTAAATTAAGCCGTTTCGGCCCCGGAATCAGCCGCATAGCCTGTTCCAGATCGGCTCGTAGCTCACTGGCATTACGCGCTTTGCCCGGATAATTACCAGTAGCCTGAATCCCACCGGTCAGCGAACCTTCCGGGTTTTCAAAACCGGAAACATCATCGCCCTGCCAGCAGTGCATTGAAACGGGTAAACGATCAAGTTGGCGCAGCGCCTCCTCGACATCAATCCCCACCGCCGCGAAACGCTGTTTCGCCAGCTCCCAGGCCTGTTCCAGTTGAGTGGTCATGCGCAAAGCTCCTTTGTCTGTCGTGTCGAGTGAAGCTGCGCCACATAGTGGGCAATTTCACTGTCAGGATTAGGGGTAAAGGTGGTCAGATTCGCGGTGGTGCTGACGACCTGACGGAAATCATCCACATTGTTGAGTTCATCCAGCGTCATTAACTGGATGCCGATATTGCCGAGCGTCGAGGCTTCAACAGGCCCGGCGATCACCCGAATACCGCAGGCATCGGCACATAGCTGGTTGAGCAGCGTGTTCTGGCAGCCGCCGCCGACAATATGCAGTTGCGAGAAATCTTCACCGCGTAGCTGCGCCAGCTCATGCAACACATCGGCATACAGCAGCGCCAGACTGTCGAAAATGCAGCGCGCCAGTTCAGCATCACTTTCCGGGAGCGGTTGCGCCATTTCCCGACACGCAGCCTGAATTTCGCTGCACATCGCCTCAGGATTAATAAAGCGATCGTCATTGGGATTGATGATGAAGCGGCAGGCCGGAAGTGCCTGTGTCGCGGCGATAAGCGCCGGGAGATCGTTGATTTGCCGCTCCTGAAGCACTCGCTGAAGCAGCCATAAGCCCATAATATTTTTCAGCACCCGATAGCGACCTTCCGCCCCGCCTTCATTGGTTATGTTGGCTGCCAGCGCCGTGTCATTGGTAAATGGCGTCTGGCTTTCGAAGCCCATCAATGACCAGGTGCCAGAAGAGAGATAAGCAGCGCGTGAACCGTTTAACGGCGAGGCGATAACCGCGCTGGCGGTATCATGGCTGGCAACGGCGACCACCGGAATCTCATTACCCTGCGGGCAAATCCAGTGCCCAATGACATTACCCGGATGCGTCGGGCGACCAAACCAGGCTTTGTTAGCCCCGCTCCACGCCAGTAGCGACTCGTCCCAGTCGTCGCTATTGATATTGACCAGTTGCGTGGTCGTGGCGTTGGTGTACTCCCAGTTCATCTTGCCGGTCAGGCGATAGCTGAAGTAATCCGGCATCAGCAGAGCGTGAGCAATGTGTGGAATAAGTTCAGGTTGTTGCTCCGTCAGCGCACGCAGTTGATAAAGCGTATTGAAGGGCAGAAACTGGATGCCGCTACGTTGATAAATATCGCGTTTGCCGAGTTGTTGCTGTGCCTGCGCCATTAGGCCATTGGAGCGGCTATCGCGATAAGCAACGGGCAGGCCCACACGCTGACCCTGTTGGTCGAGCAGCACAAAGTCCACGCCCCAGGTATCAATCCCAATGCTATCGATACGAATCCCTTCCTCGCACACCTTGTTTAATCCAAGGCGAATGGCACTTTCCAGGCTATCCACATTCCAGGTGACATAACCGTTCTGGCTATGCAGGCCATTGTTAAAACGATGGATTTCGCGCAGCGTCAGGCTGCGGCATTCACGCTCGTAACGCGCCAGCATCACGCGCCCACTGGATGCGCCGAGATCGACGGCGACACAATTGCGAAAGGTCATAATGTGATCCTGCTGAATTTCATTACGACCAGTCTAAAAAGCGCCTGAATTCGTGACCTTCTCGTTACTGACAGGAAAATGGGCCATTGGCAACCAGGGAAAGATGAACGTGATGATGTTCACAATTTGCTTCATTGTGGTGATGTGATGCTCACCGCATTTCCTGAAAATTCACGCTGTATCTTGAAAAATCGACGTTTTTTACGTGGTTTTCCGTCGAAAATTTAAGGTAAGAACCTGACCTCGTGATTACTATTTCGCCGTGTTGACGACATCAGGAGGCCAGTATGACCGTATTACATAGTGTGGATTTTTTTCCGTCTGGTAACGCGTCCGTGGCGATAGAACCCCGGCTCCCGCAGGCGGATTTTCCTGAACATCATCATGATTTTCATGAAATTGTGATTGTCGAACATGGCACGGGTATTCATGTGTTTAATGGGCAGCCCTATACCATCACCGGTGGCACGGTCTGTTTCGTACGCGCTCATGATCGGCATCTGTATGAACATACCGATAATCTGTGTCTGACCAATGTGCTGTATCGCTCGCCGGATCGATTTCAGTTTCTCGCCGGGCTGAATCAGTTGCTGCCACAAGAGCTGGATGGGCAGTATCCGTCTCACTGGCGCGTTAACCACAGCGTATTGCAGCAGGTGCGACAGCTGGTTGCACAGATGGAACAGCAGGAAGGGGAAAATGATTTACCCTCGACCGCCAGTCGCGAGATCTTGTTTATGCAATTACTGCTCTTGCTGCGTAAAAGCAGTTTGCAGGAGAACCTGGAAAACAGCGCATCACGTCTCAACTTGCTTCTGGCCTGGCTGGAGGACCATTTTGCCGATGAGGTGAATTGGGATGCCGTGGCGGATCAATTTTCTCTTTCACTGCGTACGCTACATCGGCAGCTTAAGCAGCAAACGGGACTGACGCCTCAGCGATACCTGAACCGCCTGCGACTGATGAAAGCCCGACATCTGCTACGCCACAGCGAGGCCAGCGTTACTGACATCGCCTATCGCTGTGGATTCAGCGACAGTAACCACTTTTCGACGCTTTTTCGCCGAGAGTTTAACTGGTCACCGCGTGATATTCGCCAGGGACGGGATGGCTTTCTGCAATAACGCGAATCTTCTCAACGTATTTGTACGCCATATTGCGAATAATCAACTTCGTTCTCTGGCCGAGGTAGCCACGGTGGCGCATCAGTTAAAACTTCTCAAAGATGATTTTTTTGCCAGCGACCAGCAGGCAGTCGCTGTGGCTGACCGTTATCCGCAAGATGTCTTTGCCGAACATACACATGATTTTTGTGAGCTGGTGATTGTCTGGCGCGGTAATGGTCTGCATGTACTCAACGATCGTCCTTATCGCATTACCCGTGGCGATCTCTTTTATATTCATGCTGACGATAAACACTCCTACGCTTCCGTTAACGATCTGGTTTTGCAGAATATTATTTATTGCCCGGAGCGGCTGAAGCTGAATCTTGACTGGCAGGGAGCGATTCCGGGATTTAGCGCCAGCGCAGGGCAACCACACTGGCGCTTAGGTAGCGTGGGGATGGCGCAGGCGCGGCAGGTTATCGGTCAGCTTGAGCATGAAAGTAGTCAGCATGTGTCGTTTGCTAACGAAATGGCTGAGTTGCTGTTCGGGCAGTTGGTGATGTTGCTGAATCGCCATCGTTACACCAGTGATTCGTTGCCGCCAACATCCAGCGAAACGTTGCTGGATAAGCTGATTACCCGGTTGGCGGCTAGCCTGAAAAGTCCCTTTGCGCTGGATAAATTTTGTGATGAGGCATCGTGCAGTGAGCGCGTTTTGCGTCAGCAATTTCGCCAGCAGACTGGAATGACCATCAATCAATATCTGCGACAGGTCAGAGTGTGTCATGCGCAATATCTTCTCCAGCATAGCCGCCTGTTAATCAGTGATATTTCGACCGAATGTGGCTTTGAAGATAGTAACTATTTTTCGGTGGTGTTTACCCGGGAAACCGGGATGACGCCCAGCCAGTGGCGTCATCTCAATTCGCAGAAAGATTAATTCGCCATGCCGATGCCGACGATGTTAGCGGCGACAATAATCACCACACAACCGAGGCTCAACACCGTTACCGGACGGCGTCCTGTATTGTTCCACTCTTTCAGCACCAGCCCGACGATACCGCCGCACAATACATAGAAACTCATATGCAGCATCCAACTGATGTAGTCATACTGCGCCGGAATGCGGGCGTGGCCCCAGGCATAGAAAAAGAATTGCAGATACCACATCAACCCGCCCAGTGCCGAGAGTAACACATTGTGAATGATCAGCGGTTTTGCCAGCGAGAAGTCGGCTTTTAGCGACAAATCCTTCACTTTTGCCAGACGAATAAAACAGAAACCGAGGTTAATGATCGCGCCGCCGCCCATGATGACAACATAGCTTGGCAGAGCGACATACAGTGGATCGACGCCAAGTGCGGCAGCGGCTTCATGCATCGGTTTTGCGGCGTTCATCGCAAAGGACATCCCGGCAGAGAAAATGCCGCACATCACCGCCAGCACCAGCCCTTTTTTCAGATTGAACTCTTCGGCTTTAATGCCCATCTTGCGCTCTTTCAACTGCCCGGCTCGAGTTACAATCCCTACGCCAATCAGCGCCACCAGAACGCCGAGCAACGTCATGCGTCCGCCTTCGGTGTTAATCAGCACATCGAAATTGCCGTTGATAATTGGCGTCATCAGCGTACCGACAATCAACGTAATGCCAATGGCGATGCCAATTCCCATCGACATGCCGAGATAACGCATGGTCAGGCCATAGTTGATATTACCGATCCCCCACATAGCGCCGAACAGAAAAACAGGCAGCAGCGTAGAGAGACTAAACGAGCTGTAATACGCCCAGAAATCCGGTAGTAACAGGGCGCTGATGGTCCACGGCAGAATAATCCACGAAACAATCCCACCGACTGACCACATGGTTTCCCATGACCATTTTTTTACTTTTTTGAACGGAGCGTAAAAACAGGCTGCACTGGCCGCGCCGATCAAATGCCAAAATATCCCCATCGTAATCGCGTTACTCATCTTCTTATCCTCATCATTTTTCGTCGCTTCACATCTCCGACGAGATGAGTGTAAAAATCGTGCTGTCGATTAACCTTTCGCCTGTTGCCGCCGTTGTCGATTTACTGGCAATCACGGCATTAAGTGGGTGATTTGCTTCACATCTCGGGCATTTTCCTGCAAAACCATACCCTTACGAAAAGTACGGCATTGATAATCATTTTCAATATCATTTAATTAACTATAATGAACCAACTGCTTACGCGGCATTAACAATCGGCCGCCCGACAATACTGGAGATGAATATGAGCTATACCCTGCCATCCCTGCCGTATGCTTACGATGCCCTGGAACCGCACTTCGATAAGCAGACCATGGAAATCCACCACACCAAACACCATCAGACCTACGTAAACAACGCCAACGCGGCGCTGGAAAGCCTGCCAGAATTTGCCAACCTGCCGGTTGAAGAGCTGATCACCAAACTGGACCAGCTGCCAGCAGACAAGAAAACCGTACTGCGCAACAACGCTGGCGGTCACGCTAACCACAGCCTGTTCTGGAAAGGTCTGAAAAAAGGCACCACCCTGCAGGGTGACCTGAAAGCGGCTATCGAACGTGACTTCGGCTCCGTTGATAACTTCAAAGCAGAATTTGAAAAAGCGGCAGCTTCCCGCTTTGGTTCCGGCTGGGCATGGCTGGTGCTGAAAGGCGATAAACTGGCGGTGGTTTCTACTGCTAACCAGGATTCTCCGCTGATGGGTGAAGCTATTTCTGGCGCTTCCGGCTTCCCGATTCTGGGCCTGGATGTGTGGGAACATGCTTACTACCTGAAATTCCAGAACCGCCGTCCGGACTACATTAAAGAGTTCTGGAACGTGGTGAACTGGGACGAAGCAGCGGCACGTTTTGCGGCGAAAAAATAATCATTTGCCGCCTGCTGCAATGAGGCGTATAGGCCGCATATCAGCTTAAAAAATGAACCATCGCCAACGGCGGTGGTTTTTTTGTGATCAATTTCAAAATAAAAACAATGATCCGATAAAAATAAAACAGCGTTTCAATTGATGTGGTTTTGATCACTTTTATTGATTAAATGAATGTCTATCTTCGTTTCCATCAACACTGATGCTCCATTGAGGAATTACGCATCAGCCCTTAAAAATATGCCGACAGGTGATGGAAATGCAGATAAAACGCTCGATTGAGAAAATCCCGGGGGGATGATGCTCGTCCCGCTATTCCTTGGCGCACTGTGCCACACCTTCTCGCCGGGGGCGGGGAAATATTTTGGATCATTCACCAACGGGATGATTACCGGTACGGTGCCCATTCTGGCGGTGTGGTTTTTTTGCATGGGGGCGTCAATAAAATTAAGCGCGACGGGAACGGTACTGCGTAAATCCGGTACGCTGGTGGTAACTAAAATTGCCGTCGCGTGGGTGGTTGCGGCAATTGCCTCGCGCATTATTCCGGAACATGGTGTTGAAGTTGGATTCTTTGCCGGACTTTCAACGCTGGCGCTGGTGGCGGCGATGGATATGACCAACGGCGGACTTTACGCTTCCATCATGCAGCAGTACGGTACGAAAGAAGAAGCTGGGGCATTTGTGTTGATGTCGTTGGAGTCCGGGCCGCTCATGACGATGATTATTCTGGGCACTGCCGGGATTGCCTCGTTTGAACCGCATGTTTTCGTCGGCGCAGTATTACCGTTCCTGGTGGGCTTTGCCCTGGGGAATCTTGACCCTGAATTACGAGAATTTTTCAGCAAAGCAGTGCAAACGCTGATTCCATTCTTTGCCTTCGCGCTGGGCAATACCATTGATTTGACTGTGATTGCCCAGACTGGTTTGCTGGGGATCCTGTTGGGTGTGGCAGTAATTATCGTGACCGGTATTCCGTTGATTATCGCCGATAAATTGATTGGCGGTGGCGATGGCACTGCCGGAATTGCCGCTTCCAGTTCCGCAGGGGCCGCGGTAGCGACACCTGTGCTGATTGCAGAAATGGTGCCTGCGTTTAAACCGATGGCTCCGGCAGCAACTTCGCTGGTAGCGACGGCGGTCATTGTGACTTCGATTCTGGTGCCAATTCTTACCTCTATCTGGTCACGTAAAGTCAAAGCCAGAGCAGCGAAAATCGAAATTTTAGGTACGGTGAAATAAACCTGCTTCCTTAATCCCCACAGCCGGATGAACTAACGTTCGTCCGGTTTGCTATTGAGTTCCTGCCTGGATACTTACCGCGAAAACAGCACGCCTGACATAAAATAAATATGGTCTAATGGGGAAATTTCTCGTGGAGAGGGAACAGATGCGATATCCGGTTGATGTATACACAGGCAAGATTCAGGCTTATCCCGAAGGCAAACCCAGCGCAATTGCCAAAATCCAGGTTGATGGTGAGTTGATGCTGACGGAGCTGGGGCTGGAAGGTGACGAGCAGGCGGAGAAAAAGGTTCACGGCGGGCCAGACAGAGCGCTGTGTCATTATCCTCGTGAGCACTATCTCTACTGGGTGCGGGAATTTCCGGAACAGGCGGAGTTGTTTGTTGCGCCTGCGTTTGGCGAAAATCTCTCAACCGACGGTCTCACGGAAAGTAATGTTCATATGGGCGATATTTTCCGCTGGGGAGAGGCATTAATTCAGGTCAGCCAGCCGCGCTCGCCTTGCTATAAACTCAATTACCATTTTGATATCAGCGATATAGCGCAGTTGATGCAAAACACAGGTAAGGTGGGGTGGTTGTATAGCGTGATAGCGCCAGGGAAAGTGTCTGCGGACGCGCCGCTGGAGTTGGTTTCCCGTGTCAGCGATGTGACCGTGCAGGAGGCTGCCGCCATCGCATGGCATATGCCGTTTGATGACGATCAGTATCACCGTTTACTCTCCGCCGCCGGGTTATCGAAAAGCTGGACGCGGACGATGCAAAAGCGCCGACTGAGCGGCAAGATCGAAGATTTTTCCCGCCGGTTGTGGGGAAAATAACCCCCGGAGTGTAGGCCTGATAAGACGCTATCAGCGTCGCATCAGGCATCCTGCTCAAATGCCGGATGCGGCGTAAACGCCTTATCCTGCCTACAAATGCGGAGTTTAACTCCGCTTATACAGCGGCAACCAAATCACCAGCCGTAAACCGCCCAGCGGGCTGTCTTCTGCCTTCACCCAGCCACGATGCTGCTGAATGGCGGTTTCAACAATCGCCAGCCCCAATCCTGTACCGCCAGATTCACGATCGCGTGCTTCATCGGTCCGATAGAACGGACGGAAAATCTGTTCGCGATCTTCCGGGCTAACGCCAGGACCATCGTCGTCCACCGTAATGGTGATACCGTCTTTATCTACCGCAAAGCCCACTTCAATCTTCGTATGGGAATAACGCAGAGCATTACGAACAATGTTTTCCAGCGCACTTTCCAGGGCGTTCGGATTGCCGTACAGCGGCCACGGCCCAGGCGGGAAGTTAACTGTCAACGACTTGCCCATTTGCTCGGCTTCGAACGCCGCGTTATCCAGCACTTCACTCCACAACTGGTTGGCTTTGATGGTTTCGCTAACCAGCGCGTTTTTTTGCTGATTACGTGACATCACCAACAGATCGTTGATCATGCTGTCCAGACGTTGCGCTTCGGTTTCAATACGCTCGAGTTCCTTGCTTTCACCGCTACGACGGCGCAGTAACGCCGTACCCAGTTGCAGACGCGTCAGCGGGGTGCGCAGCTCGTGAGAGATATCAGAAAGCAGACGCTGCTGAGAGGTCATCATGCGCTCCAGCGCGGTGACCATCTGGTTAAAACTGGCACCTGCGGCAAGGAATTCCTGTGGCCCCGCTTCCAGTTCCGGGTGCTGGCGTAAGTTTCCCTGGGCAACTTCATCGGCAGCGTTTTTCAGCTTACGCGCCGGTTTTGCCAGACTCCAGGCCAACCACAACAGCAGCGGCGTACTGACCAACATGGTGACAATCAGCAGTAATAGCGGGCGGTCAAACAGTAAGTTAATGAAATCGGATTGAGAACTGCTGGCCGGACGAATCAGATAAAGTTGGTAATTATCTTCGCCATCACGCACGGAGAACGGACCGACCAGTTCCACGCGGCCATACTTTTTCTTCTGCGGATGATCGGCGTTATCGGCCTGACCAATAAAGTTACGAATGATCTGCATTTCGCTGCGTTCAGCGCCGATCACGCGGCCTTCGGTGGTCACCAATAACAAACGCTGTCCTGGCGGTGCCCACTTATCAATCGCCCGGAACAGACGCCGCCACCACATTAAATCGTTGGGCGGATCGTTCGCCAGCTCCGCTTCGACATGCTGCTCAATCATCAGCCCCTGACGCTGTTCGCTATCCAGAAGCTCGGTCATCTGGCGTGAATCGAGCTTGGGTAACATCAAAACCAACATCAACACCAGCGCCAGCGTCAGCCAGAAGATGGCGAAGATGCGCGCGGTTAAGCTGCCTATCATGAAGCAGAAACCATCAGATAGCCGCGACCACGCAAGGTTTTAAACCACGGGTGACCATCTTTACGATCCGGCAGTTTACGACGCAGGTTGGAAATGTGCATATCAATAGCGCGGTCGAAAGGCGTCAGGCGTTTGCCCAACACTTCCTGGCTTAAATGTTCACGGGAAACCACCTGACCCAGATGCTGTGCCAGCAAATAGAGCAGGGTAAACTCAGTACCGGTTAACTCCAGCGTTTGCCCGTCGAAGCTGGCTTCCTGACGGCCTGGATTCAGCACTAAGGCATCAACTTCCAGTGTCGGTGAACCGTTGTCGTTGTTTTGCTGTTGCTCGCTCCAGTGCGAACGGCGCAGGATCGCGCGAATACGTGCCACCAGCTCACGATCATTAAACGGTTTCGGGAGATAGTCATCTGCGCCCAGCTCAAGGCCGAGAACGCGATCAAGTTCACTGCCGCGCGCCGTCAACATAATGACAGGCGTCTGGTGTGTCTGGCGAAGTGCTTTTAATGTGTCGATACCATTTTTCTTCGGCATCATTACGTCAAGCAAAAGTAAATCAATGCTGTCGTCCAGAAGATCAAGCGCCTGTTCCCCATCGTGGGCAACAATCACGTTGAAGCCTTCCATCTCGAGCAGCTCCTTTAATAGGGAAGTCAGCTCTCGGTCATCATCAACTAACAGGATTTTATTCATTGTTTAAATACCTCCGAGGCAGAAATTACGTCATCAGACGTCGCTAATCCATGACTTTACGTTGTTTTACACCCCCTGACGCATGTTTGCAGCCTGAATCGTAAACTCTCTATCGTTGAATCGCGACAGAAAGATTTTGGGAGCAAATGATGCGCATAGTTACCGCTGCCGTCATGGCCTCAACGCTGGCAGTCAGTTCATTAAGCCACGCTGCTGAAGTCGGTTCAGGCGATAACTGGCATCCGGGTGAAGAACTTACGCAGCGCAGTACGCAGAGCCATATGTTCGACGGCATAAGTTTAACCGAACATCAGCGTCAGCAGATGCGAGATC
Organism: Shigella sonnei; assembly: GCF_002950395.1. Taxonomy (NCBI): domain Bacteria; kingdom Pseudomonadati; phylum Pseudomonadota; class Gammaproteobacteria; order Enterobacterales; family Enterobacteriaceae; genus Shigella; species Shigella sonnei. The sequence goes on along the minus strand of NZ_CP026802.1, from coordinate 3,591,231 downwards.
TTATGCAACAGGCCCGGCACGAACAGCCTCCTGTTAATGTTAGCGAACTGGAGACAATGCATCGCCTTGTCACCGCAGAAAATTTTGATGAAAACGCTGTGCGCGCACAGGCAGAAAAAATGGCGAATGAGCAAATTGCTCGTCAGGTTGAGATGGCAAAAGTCCGCAACCAAATGTATCGCCTGTTAACGCCGGAGCAGCAAGCGGTTTTAAACGAGAAACATCAACAACGAATGGAGCAGTTGCGTGACGTGACGCAATGGCAAAAAAGTTCATCGTTGAAGCTATTGAGTAGTAGCAACTCACGTTCCCAGTAGTAAACCCTGTTTTCCTTGCCATAGACACCATCCCTGTCTTCCCCCACATGATGTGGGGTTTTTTTTATCAAATACTTACATGCAATCAAAAGTAAAAACAGTTACTTATCGAAAGCTGTAAGGGTTTGGAGCGGTTTCAAAATTTCTTGAGTGTGGACACTATGTGGACACTCAGAGGGGGAAATTTATAACGTCACTCCGCCTTTTAGTGGATTCAGAGCGACGGCATTTTGCAGATAGTCAGGCGCAAGGTGCGCATAGGCCATCGTCTGCTGAATGCTCGCATGTCCCAGAATCTGTTGCAGTGCGATTATATTGCCCCCATTCATCATGAAATGGCTTGCGAATGTATGCCGCAGGATGTGGGTTGCCTGATTGGGTGGTATATCAGGTTTCACTCTGCGTAAAATCCCGCAAAATTTCTCATAATCAACTTTGAATAATTTGGCGCTGGCCTCCTCTTTAACTTTTTTCTCCAGTTCCTCAGAAATCGGCACGGTTCGCTTTTTACCGTTTTTGGTTTTCAGGAAGGTAACCCTGCAATTTGTAATCTGTGCTGGTTTTAGCGTGGCAACTTTCGTCCATCTTCCTCCAGTGCTCAGACATAAAAGCGCGACAAGTAAGTCATCACCAGCCAAAACATTTAACAGTTTTTCGATTTCTGCTTTTTCCAGGAACGTCATTTCAGGGTTGGCCTCCGCCAGTGGCGGCAGTCCGTGAATTGGGTGTTGCCCGGAAAATTCATCCAATTGAATTAATTTTGTGAACATGCCGGATAATCTGTACATGTCACGGTTTATCGTTGCGGCACTGATACCATCACGTAGTCGCATGGAACGATAATCCATCAAAGCCCTTTTGCTCATCCTGCTCACTGGTATATCACCTATGCCGCTGATGGTTTTGAGTAGATGATTAAACTCTTTTGTTCCATGCTCGTGGTTTTGCCCGTGATATTTCCACCAGATGTCCAGCAACTCACTCAAAGTCCGGCGGTCTGCTCGCTGGCCTCCCCATTCTTTCTGACTGGCATTGGCGATTGTGTATCGCTCAAATGCTAGTGCTTCAGCTTTTCTTTCGAATTTCCTGCGGATGCGTTTTCCGTCGCGACCGCGAGGTCTAATGTCCACTTCATAGCGACCATCATCGAGCTTCTTAATTGCCATAAGAAAGCCCTCCGGCGCTGTATTCACCATCTTGGTAGCAAATGGTGAAAATGTAATCTTTATATAGAGTTAGCCAATCCTTTTCGCGGAGTGGTTGGACTCTGTTGACTCTGGCCCAATGTGCGCGAGAGCCGGTGCGATTTGTCCTGCGTCCGGCGCGGTTTTATCTGTCATAAGCCATAGAGCATATTTTTGGAATGTGGGATGCATAGTGATTTTTAGCAAAGCTGTGCCACCGGGTTCAAAGTTTCCTCCTTCATATTTTTTAAGTGTGCTTAGCGGTAACTCTATGATTTCACAGAATTTTGATTGGCTTAGCCCTTCAGCCTCACGCAAGGCCTTAATCTTTTCGCTTAATTTCATTTGACATGGTGCCTATATAGGGACTAAATTCCCTCAAAACTGGAACCTATATAGGTTCCATTGATTTGAGAATAAACCAGCGTCTAAACGGTTTTGAGTGGTTTAGAAAGGGCTGGATCCTATGAGGGTACCATATATGGACGCTGAAAATTATGTGATTCAGTATCCGCTTGATGCGGTTCATGTGGATAAATTTGCTGATTTATTAGGGAAGCCAAAGACAGCCGTCAGTGAAATGGTGAAGGCAAATAAATTACCAATTATTGAATTGCGTGATCCTTGCAAACCGAAGGCTCGTGCCGGTGAAAAATGGGTTTTCATTCCTGAGTTTAATCGCGCTGTACGTGAGGCGTTTTATAACCGACCGGTTGAACAGCGTGATGCATGGCTTTTGTGGATGGGGTTGTGATTATGAATGAGCCGCGTTGTATTGCTCAGTTATTGCGTAACGAAAGCCCTAGGGCGATTGACTTCACCATCACCCACGGGAAGGGTCGCAAGGGAATCATTATCCGCACCAAAAAACAGAGTCCGTTAAAAAAGGCTCTGACCTTTCTGAAAAGCCGGAGGGTCTGGAAATGACAGTGATGACGCTCAATCTCGTCGAAAAACAGCCAGCAGCTATGCGCCGGATAATTGGTAAGCATCTTGCCGTCCCTCGTTGGCAGGATACATGTGATTATTATAATCAGATGATGGAGCGCGAACGGCTAACAGTTTGCTTTCATGCGCAGTTAAAACAACGTCACGCAACGATGCGTTTTGAAGAAATGAACGACGTCGAACGTGAACGGCTGGTTTGTGCAATTGATGAATTGCGTGGGGCATTCTCAAAACGCCGTCAGGTTGGCGCAAGTGAGTATGCATATATTAGTTTTTTAACAGTCAGTCAGCGTCGTACTTTATTTATGCATGCCGGATTGACTGAAAAAGAATTCAATCAGCCATACTGGCGAATTAATGAAGAGTCATGTTACTGGCGTGATGCTTTATTCCGTGCATTACGTGAACTATTCAGTCTGTTTGAGTATGCACCGACAATTCTGACGTCGGTAAAACCAGAGCAATATTTGCATTAAATAATTAACCAGAGTTTTTAACGCACTTAATTGTGCGGGGCTTCTTTTTGCCTGGAGAAAGTCATGCATACAGTTTCTGAAAATCAGTGCGGTAAATACGCATTACTGCTGCAACAGGCCAGAACCGAAGCACAGGCCGACGCTGCGACGCGCTTTTCTTCTCATCTTGACGCCATGATTCGCCATATCACAAAGGCGGAGTTATCCCGCGTGGAGATAGTCGAGCTGCTCAGTCAGGAGTCGGAAAAATTTCACAATATCGGATTGTCTCGCGGGGAGGTGCTTTGATGTCCTGTTCTCATTCAGTTGTATTACTGAATAACGCCTTAAAAATCGCCGTTATGAAAAATGGCGACTTGTCTCTTATTCAACTTTGTCTTGATAAAGAAAAACGCGACATCACTGAATCTGTTATCGCGATTTATCAGAATGAATTAAACCTCCTGTCTGATGTGGTCAATTTACTTGTTAAACGCGCTGTATTCCACAAGCAAATTTCCTCAGTGGATGAACTGACAAAATTAACGACAGAACTTGCCAGTTATTGCGCTGATGTATCCAGGAAACTTAACGATAAAAGGAGCTGATAATGCCGGACAACATAGATTTTATTCAGGAACAACAGGCTGAATTACTGGAGCGCCAGATTAACGCGGCAAGGGTAAAACATTGCGGTGCTTCTGCGCTGGTTTGCGAAGAGTGTGACGCGCCAATTCCTGCTGCCCGTCGTGCGGCTTATCCGTCAGCCACGCGTTGTGTTTCCTGTCAGTCAGTCTTTGAAGCAAAAAACAAACATTACCGGAGAACGGCATGAGTATTCGTATTGAAATTGGCGAACGTTATGTCGTTACCAGTGACAGCTTCCAGTTTATTCTCCACGAGAAAAAGAGAGCGGAAAGCGGTAAAAACGCCGGTCAGGAATGGCTGGCGGTGGTTGGTTATTACCCGAAATTAAGCCAGCTCGTTTCCGGCCTGATGCATCACGATATTCTGACCGGAAGCGCAAAGTCTTTTGCTGATTTAAACGCGCAGGTTGAGCAACTCAGCAAGCGTTGTTCAGAGGCTTTTGGCTCATATGGCCGTTAAAGCCTCCGGGCGTTTTGTCCCTCCGTCAGCATTTGCTGCAGGCACCGGTAAGGCGTTTACCGGTGCTTATGCATGGAACGCGCCACGCGAGGCTGTCGGGCGCGAAAGACCCCTTACACGTGACGAGATGCGTCAGGTGCAAGGTGTTTTATCCACGATTAACCGCCTGCCTTACTTTTTGCGCTCGCTGTTTACGTCACGCTATGACTACATCCGGCGCAATAAAAGCCCGGTGCACGGGTTTTATTTCCTCACATCCACTTTTCAGCGTCGTTTATGGCCGCGCATTGAGCGTGTGAATCAGCGCCATGAAATGAACACCGACGCGTCGATGCTGTTTCTGGCTGAGCGTGACCACTATGCGCGCCTGCCGGGAATGAATGACAAGGAGCTGAAAAAGTTTGCCGCCCGTATCTCATCGCAGCTTTTCATGATGTATGAGGAACTCAGCGATGCCTGGGTGGATGCGCATGGCGAAAAAGAATCGCTGTTTACGGATGAGGCGCAGGCTCACCTCTATGGTCATGTTGCTGGCGCTGCACGTGCTTTCAATATTTCCCCTCTCTACTGGAAAAAATACCGTAAAGGACAGATGACCACGAGGCAGGCATATTCTGCCATTGCCCGTCTGTTTAACGATGAGTGGTGGATTAGTCAGCTTAAAGGCCAGCGTATGCGCTGGCATGAGGCGTTACTGATTGCTGTCGGGGAGGTCAATAAAGACCGTTCTCCTTATGCCAGTAAACATGCCATTCGTGATGTGCGTGCACGCCGCCAGGCAAATCTGGAATTTCTTAAATCGTGTGATCTCGAAAACAGGGAAACAGGCGAGCGCATCGACCTTATCAGTAAGGTGATGGGCAGTATTTCTAATCCTGAAATTCGCCGGATGGAGCTGATGAACACCATTGCCGGTATTGAGCGTTACGCCGCCGCAGAAGGTGATGTGGGGATGTTTATCACGCTGACCGCGCCGTCAAAGTATCACCCGACACGTCAGGTTGGAAAAGGCGAAAGTAAAACCGTCCAGCTAAATCACGGCTGGAACGATGAGGCATTTAATCCAAAGGATGCGCAGCGTTATCTCTGCCGTATCTGGAGCCTGATGCGCACGGCATTCAAGGATAATGATTTACAGGTCTACGGTTTGCGAGTCGTCGAGCCACACCACGACGGAACGCCGCACTGGCATATGATGCTTTTTTGTAATCCACGCCAGCGTAACCAGATTATCGAAATCATGCGTCGCTACGCGCTCAAAGAGGATGGCGACGAAAGAGGAGCTGCGCGAAACCGTTTTCAGGCAAAACATCTTAATCGGGGCGGTGCTGCGGGGTATATCGCGAAATACATCTCAAAAAATATCGACGGCTATGCACTGGATGGGCAGCTCGATAACGATAGCGGCAGACCGCTGAAAGATACTGCCGCGGCTGTTACCGCATGGGCGTCAACGTGGCGCATTCCGCAATTTAAAACGGTTGGCCTGCCGACAATGGGGGCTTACCGTGAACTACGCAAATTGCCTCGCGGCGTCAGCATTGCTGATGAGTTTGACGAGCGCGTCGAGGCTGCACGCGCCGCCGCAGACAGTGGTGATTTTGCGCTGTATATCAGCGCGCAGGGTGGGGCAAATGTCCCGCGCGATTGTCAGACTGTCAGGGTCGCCCGTAGTCCGTCGGATGAAGTTAACGAGTACGAGGAAGAAGTCGAGAGAGTGGTCGGCATTTACGCGCCGCATCTCGGCGCGCGTCATATTCATATCACCAGAACGACGGACTGGCGCATTGTTCCGAAAGTGCCGGTCGTTGAGCCTTTGACTTTAAAAAGCGGCATCGCCGCGCCTCGGAGTCCTGTCAATAACTGTGGAAAGCTCACTGGTGGTGATACTTCGTTACCGGCTCCCACACCTTCTGAGCACGCCGCAGCAGTGCTTAATCTGGTAGATGACGGTGTTATCGAATGGAATGACCCGGAGGTTGTGAGGGCGCTCAGAGGTGCATTAAAACACGGACTGAGAAGACCAAACCGTCAGCAAAGAAACGGAAGCCCGTTAAAACCGCATGAAATAGCGCCATCGGCCAGACTGACCCGGTCGGAACGAATGCAAATTACCCGTATCCGCGTTGACCTTGCTCAGAACGGTATCAGGCCGCAGCGATGGGAGCTTGAGGTGCTGGCGCGTGGGGCAACCGTAAATTATGACGGGAAAAAATTCACTTACCCGCTCGCTGATGAGTGGTCGGGATTCTCAACAGTATTAGAGTCAAACTCAGTGAAGCGTTAACTCAATAAATATGAGTTTATAAGTTAGGCCTCGAGATTTTGTAGAAAGGGATGTATACTGAGTATCGTATAGATTTGGAGTGAGTGATGACTGTAAAGGTGATAGACCTTTTTTGTGGTGCTGGCGGATTAACTCATGGTTTGCAGCTTGCGGGGCTTGATGTCGTTGCAGGCATTGACCTTGAGGGGGAATGTAGGTTTCCCTATGAAAGAAACAATAAATCTAAGTTTATTGAGCAAGATATCGCTAAAGTAACAAAAGAGGAACTGCTGAGGCTTTATGGTGATGCGTCTGTAAAAGTATTGGCAGGATGCGCACCTTGCCAACCTTTTTCAAAATATACTCAAGGAAAAGATAAGGCTGATGATAAAAAATGGCCTCTTCTTTATGAGTTCGAACGTTTAATTCGCGAAGTATCTCCAGAAATCGTAACAATGGAGAACGTTCCTGATGTAACTAAACATAAAGTTTATAATGATTTTTATAATTCATTGTTAAAGTTGGGCTATTATGTTTGGGCGTCTAAGATTGATTGTGTCGAATATGGAATCCCACAAAACCGTTCCCGTCATGTATTGTTGGCCTCAAAATTGGGGGCGATTGAGTTAGTAAAACGTGACGATGTTATTTTGAAAACAGTTAGAGATGCAATAGGAAATCTTCCTCCATTAGAAGATGGCCAAACAGATCCAAATGATATATTACATAGAGCCAGTAAATTAAATCCGATTAATAAAAAAAGAATTATACACTCTGTTCCTGGTGGTACATGGAAGGACTGGCCGAAAGAGTTGGTTGCCGCTTGTCATATGAAATCCAGCGGTAAAGGGTATGCTAGTGTATATGGGCGCATGTCTTGGGATAAGCCAAGTCCAACAATTACAACTCTTTGTTATGGTTTCGGGAATGGGCGTTTTGGACATCCAGAACAGCATAGAGCGATTTCTCTTAGAGAGGCTGCTTTATTGCAAACTTTCCCGATGGATTATATTTTTGTAGAAGACAAAAACAAGTTTGTTATAAGAAGTATTGGGAAAATGATAGGTAATGCTGTTCCTGTGGAACTAGGAAAAGCAATTGGGCAATCAATCAAGAACCATTTAGAATGATAAAATGGCCTGCTTTACAGGCCTTATAACTATTGTTCTAAATATTCATTATTATTTATATAGTGCTCTATATTATTCACGATAGCATCAAGATAGGCGATTACTTCTAATGAAATATTCTCTAAGTCCTGATATGAAACATTTTTTCCAATCTCAGCAAATGATACATTGCCATGAGATAAATCATTACGATGTTGTTTAACAGTGGCTAATTTTTCACCATGTTTAGTGTGAGTGTAATCGGAATGTGTAGAAAAACCATATATTTTCGATTTTTCTTTGATTTCCTCTCTATCAATATTTCCTGAGAATATTTTCTTTTTGTTGAACGTGCCATAAGATATACCGCAAGATATACCTTTGGTAAGGTGATTAACTAAACTTTCAACATTTACAGATTCATTTTTTAATCTTTTTAATATTTCTGACCTGAGATTTTTCCTGAGTTTGTCAAATTCTACGTTTCTATCATAAATAGTCTCATGAATAAGGCAGATAGCTTCTCTCATTGTTGATTCAATGAGGTTATATAACAGTATATATACTGCTCCCTTTAGAGTTTTTCGTGATTGAGCAGTAATGGAGAACTTATGTTCTTTATCATCAGCTGATATCAGTTCTGCACCGGCATACTCAATAAATTTCAAAAGATCCAAATAGGCCAAGATCTCTCCTGACCTTTCGTCAAAATCCTCACGAAAACGATCCATGTTAATCCTCTAATAATTTATCCCGAACATATTCAATTCGTTCAATTACCTTCACGCGACTATTAGCTCCGTCGGAAGTGGTCAATCGTTTGAATTCTTCTGAGCTTAGCCAATCTAAGTTCTTGGGAACAAGGTCAGGGACTTCACGTAATGCAAGTGCTGCGCCAACAGCGAGAGATTCGAATCTAACTCGAGGTGTAGATTTTGCAGTAATAGTTTTCTTGAATCCTGCTGGGAAATAGTTTTCAACAAAAGATAGAACATTAGCAAACTCTTGTTTCATTGAGTTTTGTTTAGTTTCGTCTATATCTCGATTTTCTGACATATAGTCATTTAGAAAATCCCGTACGGAATGATCAAAGTTCTTGTACTTATCTACGTAGGCAAAGAATCTTAATGTAAATTCTAACCGTTCATCTCGTTTTTCTTTAGTCTGAGATAAAGGTGCTAATTCTTTAAATTTAGGTATTGTTGAGCATGGCTTAATAACCTGTGTATATAAATTTGTTGAACCAAGTTCTGATCCTTTACGGACTTCCATATCTTTCAATATATCGCTGCCAGAGTTAATACGCTCAAAAAGATCTCTACGGGTTTCTTCATTGCATTTAGAACTCAATTCTATAACGCGGACAGGAATTCTCATGAAACGACGTTGACGTGATAATGGTAAATCTTGGAATTTGAAACCATTAAGGACGTCTAAAGATTTCAGGTCTTGTAAAACTAATTCATTTTGGATAAAAGCGTGTATAGTCCTAACTCGTTGTGAGCCATCAACAATCTCAATTCGCCCATCTAAATCGGGATCTTCGGAGAGAACATCTGCTATAAATATATATGGTATAGGAAAACCCAAAATCAAAGACTCTATCAATTTTGATTGTCTTTTTTCACTCCAAACAAAATCCCTTTGATAATCAGGAACAAAGAGTTCGTTAGTATCATCCTCTAATCCGTTATGATACTTATTAACTAATAACTCAACGGTAAATTCTTTGGTCTCAAAATCCACATCCTTTTGCTCAGCACGAATTTGCTCTTCAGCGTTTTGCTTTATCACCTCTAGCTGAGCAAGCAACTCTGCTCTTTTCTTGGCATTATCTTCATTTTCTAGTTGAGATTTTAAATCAATAATGTCCATGTCTAGTTCCCTTAACAAGTGTTAAAAATTGAAGCGGATAGCATACCGCATAGATCATGAAAAATGCCATCATGTGCATGGATTTGCATGCGTCAGAAGTCGCTTTTATTGTTAGTTATCACTAGCGCTGGCGTGCTCTTGGAGTGTTCATGCAACTGCATTAAAACCGCCCCATGAAGCGGGCGGGCGAGGCGGGGAAAGCACTGCGCGCTGGCGGTGGTGCTGATTTTATTTTCCAGCGTCTCAGCGCGTCGTGACGGCGCTTAGTCTGCCCGTTGGGCGTTGGTGTGTCTGCGGGATTTTTTGTGCGGTGATGAGCGTGTGAGGGCGTGATGGCGGGGTGTAAAAAAGCCGCCCGCAGGCGGCGATGTTCAGCCGTTGTCAGTGTCCAGTGAGTAGTTTTTAAAGCGGATGACCTCCTGACCGAGCCAGCCGTTTATCTCGCGGATCCTGTCCTGTAACGGGATAAGCTCATTGCGGACAAAGACCTTTGCCACTTTCTCAATATCACCCAGCGACCCGACGTTCTCCGGCTTGCCCCCCATCAACTGAAAGGGGATGCGGTGCGCGTCCAGCAGGTCAGCGGCGCTGGCTTTTTTGATATTAAAAAAATCGTCCTTCGTTGCCACTTCACTGAGCGGGATAATTTTAATGCCGTCGGCTTTCCCCTGTGGGGCATAGAGAAACAGATTTTTAAAGTTATTGCGGCCTTTCGACTTAACCATGTTTTCGCGAAGCATTTCGATATCGTTGCGATCCTGCACGGCATCGGTGACGTACATGATGTATCCGGCATGTGCGCCGTTTTCGTAATACTTGCGGCGGAACAGCGTGGCCGACTCATTCAGCCATGCAGAGTTAAGGGCGCTGAGATATTCCGGCAGGCCGTACAGCTCCTGATTAATATCAGGCTCCAGCAGGTGAAACACGGAGCCGGGCGCGAAGGCTGTCGGCTCGTTGAAGGACGGCACCCACCAGTAAACATCCTCCTCCACGCCACGACGGGTATATTTGGCCGGTGAGGTTTCCAGTCTGATGACCTTACCGGTGGTGCTGTAACGCTTTTCCAGAAACGCATTACCGAACACCAGAAAATCCAGCACAAAACGGCTGAAATCCTGCTGGGAAAGCCACGGGTGCGGGATAAACGTTGAAGCCAGAATATTACGTTTGACGTAAATCGGTGAGCTGTGATGCACGGCAGCACGCAGGCTTTTTGCCAGACCGGTAAAGCTGACCGGCGGCTCATACCATCTGCCGTTACTGATGCACTCGACGTAATCCAGAATGTCACGGCGGTCGAGTACCGGCACCGGCTCACCAAAGGTGAATGCTTCCATTTTCGGGGCGCTGGCGGTGATTGTTTTTGCCGCAGGTCGCGGTGTTTTCCCTTTTTTCTTGCTCATCAGTAAAACTCCAGAATGGTGGATGTCAGCGGAGTGCTGATACCGGCGGTGAGTGGCTCATTTAACAGGGCGTGCATGGTTGCCCAGGCGAGGTCGGCGTGGCTGGCTTCCTCGCTGCGGCTGGCCTCATAGGTGGCACTGCGTCCGCTGCTGGTCATGGTCTTGCGGATAGCCATGAACGAGCTGGTGATGTCGGTGGCGCTGACGTCATATTCCAGACAGCCACGGCGGATGACGTCTTTGGCCTTGAGCACCATTGCGGTTTTCATTTCCGGCGTGTAGCGGATATCGCGCGCGGCGGGATAGAACGAGCGCACGAGCTGGAACACGCCGACACCGAGGCCGGTGGCATCAATACCGATGTATTCGACGTTGTATTTTTCGGTGAGTTTGCGGATGGACTCCGCCTGGGTGGCAAAGTCCATGCCTTTCCACTGGTGACGCTCAAGTATTCTGAATTTGCCACCGGCCACCACCGGCGGTGCCAGCACCACGCATCCGGCGCTGTCGCCACGGTGTGACGGGTCGTAACCAATCCATACCGGGCGGGAGCCGAACGGATTTGCGGCAAACGGCGCGTAGTCTTCCCATTCTTCCAGCGTGTCGACCATGCAGCGTTGCAGCTCCTCGAACGGGAACACCGATACCTTGTCGTCAACAAATTCACACATGAACAGGTTTTTAAAATCGTCGGCGCTGTTTTCGCGTTTGAGCTGCTCAATGTCGAACAATGTGCAGCCGCCTTTCAGGGCGTCCTCAATGGTGACAATCTGCCGCCACTGGCCGTCCGCACAGAGAAGACCACCGGCAAGGGCGTTATGACTGACGTCGATTTCCACACGTTCGGCGGCGCTGGCGCGTCCCCGGTTGAACAGTTCACCCGACCAGAACGGGTAGGCGTCGTGCGCCAGCGTGGACGGGGTGGAGAAATAGGTCGAGCGCAGGTGACTCTGTGAGGCCATACCTGATGCCACCTTACGCAGTACCTGAAAATTCGGGATCCAGAAAATCTCGTCGACGTACAGGTCGCCGTTATGGCTCTGTGCGGTGTTGGAGTTGGTGCCGAGAAAAATCAGTTTTGCGCCGTTATTGCCCAGGACAATCGGGTCACCGGTCAGGTCAACGTCAACCAGACGAGCAAAGGCGATGATGTATTCACGGAACACATACGCCTGCGTTTTACTGGCCGACAGAAAAATCTGGTTATGGCCGGTTTTCAGGGCGCGCAGCAGCGCCTCGCGGGAAAAATAAAACGTCGCGCCAATCTGGCGGGATTTCAGGATATCGCGGATGCGGTGCTCAAGCCCGGCACGATACCAGTGCAACTGATAGTCGAAAGACTGCTCAAAGAAAATCTGCTCCAGCTTTTCGATGGCCTCGTCACTGAAAAAATTCTTTTTCGGTTTGCGACGCCCGCCTTTGTTGCGGTTAGCGATGTTCGGATTAAGGTCTGCCTCGTTGCCGGTCTGGCTGTAGCGGTTTACCCGTGCCAGTCGTTCAATCTGGCGTCCGAGCAGGTCAATTTCCTTGAAGTCACCGCCGGTTTTCTGCGGTTTGATGATGAGCTGGGTCAGCCGCGCTTCCAGACTCATTTCGACACGGCTGATGGGGGCAACACTGTCCCAGCCGTCGCGCTGTTTCCAGCTCTGCACCGTCGGGCGTTTCATCTGCAACATGGCGGCAATCTGCGGCACGGAAAACCCCTGCCAGTACAGCAGCGCCGCCTGACGACGCGGGTCGTGTAAAAGAGTGGTGTCTGTGGTGATGGTCATGAATACCTCGCCGTGATGAATACACGGCAAGGCTACTGAGTCGCGCCCCGCGATTCGCTAATGTGCTGTTGTGTCAGTGATAAACCATCCGGGACTGATGGCGGAGGATGCGCATCGTCGGGAAACTGATGCCGACATGTGACTCCTCTAATCACTATTCAGGACTCCTGACAATGGCAAAAAAAGTCTCAAAATTCTTTCGTATCGGCGTTGAGGGTGACACCTGTGACGGGCGTGTCATCAGTGCGCAGGATATTCAGGAAATGGCCGAAACCTTTGACCCGCGTGTCTATGGTTGCCGCATTAACCTGGAACATCTGCGCGGCATCCTGCCTGACGGTATTTTTAAGCGTTATGGCGATGTGGCCGAACTGAAGGCCGAAAAGATTGACGATGATTCGGCGCTGAAAGGCAAATGGGCGCTGTTTGCGAAAATCACCCCGACCGATGACCTTATCGCGATGAACAAGGCCGCGCAGAAGGTCTACACCTCAATGGAAATTCAGCCGAACTTTGCCAACACCGGCAAATGTTATCTGGTGGGTCTGGCCGTCACCGATGACCCGGCAAGCCTCGGCACGGAATACCTGGAATTCTGCCGCACGGCAAAACACAACCCCCTGAACCGCTTCAAATTAAGCCCTGAAAACCTGATTTCAGTGGCAACGCCTGTTGAGCTGGAATTTGAAGACCTGCCTGAAACCGTGTTCACCGCCCTGACCGAAAAGGTGAAATCCATTTTTGGCCGCAAACAGGCCAGCGATGATGCCCGTCTGAATGACGTGCATGAAGCGGTGACCGCTGTTGCTGAACATGTGCAGGAAAAACTGAGCGCCACTGAGCAGCGCCTCGCTGAGATGGAAACCGCCTTTTCTGCACTTAAGCAGGAGGTGACTGACAGGGCGGATGAAACCAGCCAGGCATTCACCCGCCTGAAAAACAGTCTCGACCACACCGAAAGTCTGACCCAGCAGCGCCGCAGCAAGGCCACCGGTGGTGGCGGTGACGCCCTGATGACGAACTGCTGACCGGCGTCAGTCAGTCCGGGAAAACCTTCACGATTAACCCTTAATTTCAGGAAAAACTATGCGCCAGGAAACCCGCTTTAAATTTAATGCTTACCTGTCCCGTGTTGCCGAGCTGAACGGCATCGACGCCGGTGATGTGTCGAAAAAATTCACCGTTGAACCGTCGGTCACCCAGACCCTGATGAACACCATGCAGGAGTCCTCTGACTTTCTGACCCGCATCAACATTGTGCCGGTCAGTGAAATGAAAGGGGAAAAAATTGGCATCGGTGTCACCGGCTCCATCGCCAGCACCACCGACACCGCCGGTGGCACCGAGCGTCAGCCGAAGGACTTCTCGAAGCTGGCGTCAAACAAGTACGAATGCGACCAGGTTAACTTCGATTTTTATATCCGCTACAAAACGCTTGACCTGTGGGCGCGTTATCAGGATTTCCAGCTCCGTATCCGTAACGCCATTATCAAACGCCAGTCCCTTGATTTCATCATGGCCGGTTTTAACGGCGTGAAGCGTGCCGAAACCTCTGACCGCAACAGTAATCCGATGCTGCAGGATGTGGCGGTCGGCTGGCTGCAGAAATACCGAATGAAGCCCCGGCGCGCGTGATGAGCAAGGTCACTGACGAGGAAGGCCGCACCACCTCTGAGGTTATCCGCGTGGGTAAGGGCGGTGATTATGTAAGCCTCGATGCACTGGTGATGGATGCGACCAACAACCTGATTGAACCTTGGTATCAGGAAGACCCTGACCTTGTGGTGATTGTGGGGCGTCAGCTACTGGCGGACAAGTATTTCCCTATCGTCAACAAGGAGCAGGATAACAGCGAGATGCTGGCCGCTGACGTCATCATCAGCCAGAAACGCATCGGTAACCTGCCGGCGGTACGCGTCCCGTACTTCCCGGCGGATGCGATGCTCATCACGAAGCTGGAAAACCTGTCCATCTACTACATGGATGACAGCCATCGCCGCGTGATTGTGGAAAACCCGAAACTCGACCGCGTGGAGAACTACGAGTCAATGAACATTGATTACGTGGTGGAGGACTACGCCGCCGGTTGTCTGGTGGAAAAAATTAAGGTCGGTGATTTCTCCACACCGGCTAAAGCGACCGCAGAGCCGGGAGCGTAACCGATGACGAGTCCCGCACAGCGCCACATGATGCGGGTCTCGGCAGCGATGACCGCGCAGCGGGAAGCCGCCCCGCTGCGACATGCAACTGTCTATGAGCAGATGCTGGTCAAGCTGGCCGCAGACCAGCGCACACTGAAAGCGATTTATTCAAAAGAGCTGAAGGCCGCGAAAAAACGCGAACTGCTGCCGTTCTGGTTGCCGTGGGTGAACGGCGTGCTGGAGCAGGGCAAAGGTGCACAGGATGACATTCTGATGACGGTCATGCTGTGGCGTCTGGATACCGGCGATATTGCCGGTGCGCTGGAGATTGCCCGTTATGCCCTGAAGTACGGTCTGACCATGCCGGGTAAACACCGCCGCACCCCGCCGTACATGTTCACCGAGGAGGTGGCGCTTGCGGCCATGCGCGCTCACGCTGCCGGTGAGTCTGTGGATCCCCGCCTGCTGACGGACACCCTCGAACTGACCGCCACGGCTGACATGCCTGATGAAGTGCGCGCAAAGCTGCACAAAATCACCGGTCTGTTTCTGCGTGACGCTGGTGATGCCGCAGGTGCGCTGGTACACCTGCAACGTGCGACACAGCTCGACTGTCAGGCAGGCGTCAAAAAAGAGATTGAACGACTGGAGCGGGAGCTGAAACCGAAGCCGGAGCCGCAGCCCAAAGCGGCCACCCGCACTCCGCGTAAGACCCGGAGCGTGACACCGGCAAAACGTGGACGCCCGAAAAAGAAAGCCAGTTAACAACCGAATGCGCCCCGCGCCAGGGCGGCACGCCGGTCAGTGACGGTGAATCACCTGACACTGCACCGGCGTCCACCGCCCGACTTTTCAGAGGTAGTCATGATGACGCTGATTATTCCGCGAAAGGAGGCTCCCGTGTCCGGTGAGGGTACGGTGGTTATCCCGCAACCGGCAGGCGACGAGCCGGTGATTAAAAACACGTTCTTTTTTCCCGATATTGACCCGAAGCGCGTCCGGGAACGTATGCGCCTTGAGCAGACCGTCGCCCCCGCCCGTCTGCGTGAGGCCATCAAGTCAGGCATGGCGGAGACGAATGCGGAGCTGTACGAGTACCGCGAACAGAAAATTGCTGCCGGTTTTTCGCGTCTGGCTGACGTCCCGGCGGACGACATCGACGGTGAAAGCATCAAAGTTTTTTACTACGAGCGCGCTGTGTGTGCGATGGCGACCGCGTCGCTTTATGAGCGTTACCGCGGCGTGGATGCCAGTGCCAAGGGCGACAAGAAGGCCGACAGCATTGACAGCACCATTGATGAGCTGTGGCGGGATATGCGCTGGGCGGTGG
Source organism: Shigella sonnei (assembly GCF_002950395.1). NCBI lineage: Bacteria > Pseudomonadati > Pseudomonadota > Gammaproteobacteria > Enterobacterales > Enterobacteriaceae > Shigella > Shigella sonnei. The sequence goes on along the minus strand of NZ_CP026802.1, from coordinate 3,575,321 downwards.
CGCGTATCCAGGACAAGCCGCGCTGCATCGTGAGTCAAATCTGATGAAGACCTTTGCGCTACAGGGCGACACGCTCGACGCCATTTGTGTTCGGTATTACGGGCGCACTGAGGGCGTGGTCGAGGCCGTGCTCGCCGCAAATCCGGGACTGGCTGAACTGGGGGCGGTGCTGCCACACGGCACCGCCGTCGAACTGCCCGACGTTCAGACCGCGCCCGTGGCTGAAACTGTCAATCTGTGGGAGTAACGCATGACAGCAGAAGAAAAAAGCGTCCTGTCGCTTTTCATGATTGGGGTGCTGATTGTTGTCGGCAAGGTGCTTGCCGGTGGTGAACCCATCACTCCGCGTCTGTTTATCGGGCGCATGTTGCTCGGTGGTTTTGTCTCGATGGTTGCCGGTGTTGTTCTGGTGCAGTTTCCTGACCTGTCACTGCCTGCGGTGTGCGGCATCGGCTCCATGCTGGGTATCGCCGGTTATCAGGTGATTGAGATTGCCATTCAGCGCCGCTTTAAGGGCAGGGGGAAACCGTAATGCCGGTAATTAGCACACATCAGAATATCGCCGCCTTTCTCGACATGCTGGCCGTGTCCGAAGGGACGGCGAATCATCCGCTGACGAAAAACCGGGGCTATGACGTGATAGTCACCGGACTGGACGGGAAGCCGGAAATCTTCACCGACTACAGTGACCACCCGTTCGCACATGGCCGACCGGCGAAGGTGTTTAACCGTCGCGGTGAAAAATCCACGGCCTCCGGTCGCTATCAGCAGCTTTACCTGTTCTGGCCGCACTACCGCAAACAGCTTGCCCTGCCGGATTTCAGTCCGTTGTCACAGGACAGGCTCGCCATTCAGTTGATCCGCGAACGCGGTGCACTGGATGACATCCGGGCGGGACGCATTGAGCGCGCCATTTCACGCTGTCGCAATATCTGGGCGTCCCTGCCGGGTGCCGGTTACGGTCAGCGTGAGCATTCACTGGAAAAACTGGTCACCGTCTGGCGCACCGCTGGCGGCGTACCGGCTTAAACGGAGTAAACACCATGAAGAAATTATCCCTTTCACTGATGCTGAACGTGTCGCTGGCGCTGATGCTGGCACTGTCCCTGATTTACCCGCAGAGCGTGGCCGTCAGTTTTGTCGCTGCATGGGCGATTCTGGCGACGGTTATCTGTGTGATTGCCGGTGGTGTCGGCGTGTATGCCGCGGAGTATGTGCTGGAACGCTACGGGCGGGAGCTGCCGCCGGAATCGCTGGCCGTGAAGATTGTCACGTCGCTGTTTTTGCAGCCGGTGCCGTGGCGCAGACGGGCAGCGGCTCTGATGGTGATGGTGGCGACGTTTATCTCGCTGGTCGCTGCCGGGTGGATTTTTACCGCACTGATTTATCTCGTGGCATCGCTGTTTTTCCGGCTGATACGTACGGCCTGCCGTCAGCGTCTTGAGGGGCGGGAACCATGTCAAAACTGATGATTGTGCTGGTTGTGTTGTTATCGCTGGCGGTGGCCGGTCTGTTTCTGGTGAAACACAAAAATGCCAGCCTGCGCGCCTTGCTGGACAGGGCGAACAACGTCGCCAGTGAACAGCAGACGACCATCACCATGCTGAAAAACCAGCTTCATGTTGCCCTCACCAGGGCAGACAAAAACGAGCTGGCGCAGGTGGCACTGCGTCAGGAACTGGAGAACGCCGCGAAGCGTGAAGCTCAGCGCGAGAAAACCATCACGAGGTTACTTAATGAAAACGAAGATTTTCGCCGCTGGTACGGTGCTGACCTGCCTGATGCTGTGCGCCGGTTGCACCAGCGCACAGCCTGCGCAGACGCCAGTGATTGTCCACAACGCCTGCCCGAAAGTGAGCCTTTGCCCGATGCCGGGCAGTGACCCGCAGACGAACGGCGATTTAAGTGCTGATATCCGGCAGCTTGAGAACGCGCTGGCACGCTGTGCCAGCCAGGTAAAAATGATTAAACACTGTCAGGACGAAAACGATGCTCAAACCCGACAGCCTGCGCAGGGCGCTGACTGATGCCGTCACGGTGCTGAAAACAAGCCCCGAGATGCTGCGGATATTCGTGGATAACGGGAGTATTGCCTCCACACTGGCGACGTCGCTGTCATTCGAAAAGCGTTACACGCTCAACGTGATTGTGACCGACTTTACCGGTGATTTTGACCTGCTCATCGTGCCGGTGCTGGCGTGGCTGCGGGAAAATCAGCCCGACATCATGACCACCGACGAAGGCCAGAAAAAGGGCTTCACGTTTTATGCAGACATCAACAATGACAGCAGCTTTGATATCAGCATCAGCCTGATGCTGACCGAGCGCACGCTGGTCAGTGAGGTGGACGGCGCGCTGCATGTGAAGAATATCCCGGAACCTCCGCCGCCGGAGCCGGTCACCCGCCCGATGGAGCTTTATATCAATGGCGAACTGGTGAGTAAGTGGGATGAATGAGTTTAAGCGTTTTGAAGACAGGCTGACCGGACTTATTGAGTCGCTGTCACCGTCAGGGCGTCGGCGACTGAGCGCCGAACTGGCGAAACGTCTGCGTCAGAGTCAGCAGCGTCGGGTGATGGCACAGAAAGCCCCGGACGGCACACCCTACGCACCACGCCAGCAGCAGAGCGCCAGAAAAAAGACCGGTCGCGTTAAGCGAAAAATGTTTGCGAAACTTATCACCAGTCGTTTTTTGCATATCCGCGCCAGCCCTGAACAGGCATCAATGGAGTTTTACGGCGGGAAGTCACCGAAAATAGCCAGTGTGCATCAGTTCGGTCTGTCGGAAGAAACCCGGAAAGACGGTAAGAAAATTCATTATCCGGCGCGTCCCCTGCTCGGCTTTACCGGTGAGGATGTGCAGATGATTGAAGAGATTATCCTGGCTCACCTCGACCGTTAGTTGTGCCATTCCTGACACCTCATCGTCACATTGCCGCCGGTATGACCCGGCGGCATCCTTCCCGTTATGAACACTCTCGCAAATATTCAGGAACTCGCGCGCGCACTGCGCAACATGATCCGCACCGGCATTATCGTCGAAACCGACCTTAATGCCGGTCGCTGCCGTGTGCAGACCGGCGGCATGTGCACCGACTGGCTTCAGTGGCTGACCCATCGCGCCGGACGTTCGCGCACATGGTGGGCACCTTCCGTGGGGGAACAGGTGCTGATTCTGGCCGTAGGCGGTGAACTCGACACGGCGTTCGTTCTGCCGGGGATTTATTCCGGTGATAACCCCGCGCCGTCTGCGTCGGCGGATGCCCTGCATATCCGTTTCCCTGACGGGGCGGTGATTGAGTATGAACCTGAAACCAGTGCACTCACGGTAAGCGGAATTAAAACGGCCAGCGTGACGGCTTCTGATTCTGTTACTGCCACGGTGCCGGTGGTCACGGTGAAAGCATCAACCCGCGTCACTCTGGACACGCCGGAGGTGGTCTGCACAAACAAGCTGATCACTGGCACGCTGGAAGTGCAGAAGGGCGGGACGATGCGCGGCAACATTGAACACACCGGCGGTGAACTCTCATCAAACGGGAAGGTACTGCATACCCATAAACACCCCGGCGACAGCGGCGGCACAACCGGGAGTCCTCTATGACAGCGCGTTATCTCGGAATGAATCGCAGTGATGGCCTGACTGTCTCTGACCTTGAGCATATCAGCCAGAGTATCGGCGATATCCTGCGCACGCCGGTCGGCTCACGGGTGATGCGTCGTGATTACGGCTCGTTGCTGGCGTCAATGATTGACCAGCCGCAGACCCCGGCGCTTGAGTTGCAGATTAAGGTCGCCTGTTACATGGCCGTGCTGAAATGGGAAGCCCGCGTCACCCTGTCATCCGTCACCACGGCGCGCAGCTTTGACGGGCGAATGACGGTCACGTTAACCGGCCAGCACAACGACACCGGCCAGCCACTTTCGTTAACCATCCCTGTGAGTTGAAACCATGCCGATTATCGACCTGAACCAGCTACCCGCACCGGATGTGGTCGAGGAGCTGGACTTTGAAACCATTCTTGCCGAACGCAAGGCGACACTGATTTCCCTTTACCCGGAAGACCAGCAGGAGGCGGTCGCCCGTACCCTGACGCTGGAATCCGAGCCTCTCGTCAAACTGCTGGAGGAAAATGCTTATCGTGAGCTTATCTGGCGTCAGCGTGTGAATGAGGCCGCACGGGCGGTAATGCTGGCCTGTGCCGCCGGTAATGACCTTGATGTGATTGGTGCCAATTACAACACCACGCGCCTGATTATCACCCCGGCAGATGATTCGACCCTCCCGCCGACACCGGCAGTGATGGAATCTGACACGGATTATCGTCTGCGTATTCAGCAGGCGTTTGAAGGTTTAAGCGTCGCCGGGTCGGTGGGGGCCTATCAGTATCATGGTCGCAGTGCCGACGGGCGTGTCGCGGATATTTCTGTAACCAGTCCGTCTCCGGCCTGCGTCACCATCTCTGTGCTGTCACGTGAAAATAACGGTGTCGCATCCGAAGACCTGCTGGCGGTGGTGCGTAACGCCCTTAATGGTGAGGACGTCAGGCCGGTGGCCGACCGCGTGACCGTGCAGTCTGCCGCCATCGTTGAATACCAGATAAACGCCACGCTTTACCTTTACCCTGGTCCCGAAAGCGAACCCATACGCGCTGCTGCCGTGAAAAAACTGGAAGCGTACATCACGGCACAGCACCGGCTGGGGCGCGACATCCGTCTGTCTGCCATTTATGCCGCTTTGCATGTGGAAGGCGTGCAGCGTGTCGAACTGACTGCACCGCTGGCCGACATCGTGCTCAACAGTACGCAGGCGTCTTTCTGTACCGAATACCGCGTCGTGACCGGAGGCTCGGATGAGTGATTCGCGACTGCTGCCGACCGGCTCATCACCGCTTGAAGTTGCCGCCGCAAAAGCCTGTGCGGAAATTGAAAAAACGCCGGTCAGGATTCGTGAACTGTGGAACCCGGATACCTGTCCGGCAAATCTGCTGCCGTGGCTGGCGTGGGCGTTTTCGGTCGACAGGTGGGATGAAAAGTGGCCGGAAGCGACAAAACGCGCCGTTATCCGCGATGCCTATTTCATCCACTGTCATAAAGGCACTATCGGCGCAATCCGGCGTGTGGTGGAGCCGCTCGGCTATCTCATCAACGTGACGGAGTGGTGGGAAAACAGTGACCCGCCCGGCACCTTCCGGCTTGATATTGGTGTACTGGAAAGCGGCATCACAGAGGCAATGTATCAGGAAATGGAACGGCTTATTGCTGATGCCAAACCTGCAAGCCGTCATCTTATTGGCCTGAACATTACCCGGGACATTCCCGGCTACCTGTTCGCCGGTGGTGTGGCTTACGACGGCGATGTAATTACGGTTTACCCCGGATAAGTGAGGAATAATGAGCACAAAATTCAGAACCGTTATCACCACTGCCGGTGCAGCAAAGCTGGCAGCGGCAACCGCACCGGGAGGGCGGAAGGTCAACATTACCACGATGGCCGTCGGGGATGGCGGTGGTAAATTGCCTGTCCCGGATGCCGGACAGACCGGGCTTATCCACGAAGTCTGGCGACATACGCTGAACAAAATCAGCCAGGACAAACGAAACAGTAATTATATTATCGCAGAGCTGGTTATTCCGCCGGAGGTGGGCGGTTTCTGGATGCGTGAGCTTGGCCTGTACGATGATGCGGGAACGTTAATTGCCGTGGCGAACATGGCCGAAAGTTATAAGCCAGCTCTTGCCGAAGGCTCAGGGCGTTCGCAGACCTGTCGCATGGTCATCATCGTCAGCAGTGTGGCCTCGGTGGAGCTGACCATTGACACCACAACGGTGATGGCGACACAGGATTACGTTGATGACAAAATTGCAGAGCACGAACAGTCACGACGTCACCCGGACGCCTCGCTGACCGCAAAAGGTTTTACTCAGTTAAGCAGTGCGACCAACAGCACGTCTGAAACACTGGCCGCAACGCCGAAAGCGGTAAAGGCCGCCTATGACCTTGCTAACGGGAAATATACCGCACAGGACGCTACCACAGCTCGAAAAGGTCTTGTCCAGCTCAGTAGTGCCACCAACAGCACGTCTGAAACGCTTGCGGCAACGCCAAAGGCGGTTAAGACAGCGTATGACCTTGCTAACGGGAAATACACTGCACAGGACGCCACTACAGCGCGAAAAGGTCTTGTCCAGCTCAGTAGCGCCACCAACAGCGATTCTGAAACGCTTGCGGCAACACCAAAGGCGGTTAAGACAGCGTATGACCTTGCTAACGGGAAATACACTGCACAGGATGCCACCACAGCGCGAAAAGGTCTTGTCCAGCTAAGTAGTGCCATCAACAGCGATTCTGAAACGCTGGCCGCAACGCCAAAAGCAGTGAAGTCTGCCTATGACAATGCTGAAAAACGTCTTCAGAAAGATCAGAACGGTGCGGATATTCCGGGAAAGGATACCTTCACGAAAAATATCGGTGCCTGTCGTGCTTATAGCGGCGCTTTGAGCACTGAAGCCGGAAACTGGACAACCGCTCAGTTTATTGAATGGCTGGATTCCCGTGGTGCATTTAATCATCCGTACTGGATGTGCAAAGGCTCCTGGTCATATGCAAATAACAAAATCATTACGGATACCGGATGTGGTGATATCCACCTGGCTGGTTGTGTCGTCGAGGTCATGGGAACTAAATCTGCAATCACTATCCGAGTGACCACGCCAACAACATCAAGCGGTGGCGGTACAACCAGCGCGCAATTCACTTACATAAATCATGGGGACGGCTACTCCCCCGGCTGGCGTCGTGACTGGAATCGTCAGGGCGACTCAATGACCGGAACGATTAATCAGGATGGCGGAAGCCAGAATGCCTATATGTCTACGGCCTTATGTTCAGGCACCAGAGGCGGCAAAAAATATCTCAGAAAGTTTCGTGGTGGAGAAGGAGATACTATCTGGCATGAAACAGTTCAGGGCGGGGTAATTCGCTGGGCGACAGGAAACAATGACGCTCAGGAAGAATTATCACTCAGCTCCGCTTATGGTCTCCGTTCAAGAGGTGAAATTACATCACTCAGTGCTAATGGTCTGCGCATTGCTTATGGCAATTATGGATTCTTTATCAGGAATGATGGCGGCAGCACATATTTAATGCTGACGGCCTCTGGCGATAAATTTGGGACATGGAACGGCTTAAGACCGCTGACTATCAATAACGCCAATGGCGGAGTGTCAATGGGGCATGGCCTGAGTGTTACAGGTGATATTGTCTCAAGTACCAAAGTACGTGCCGGTAGCGGGAAAAAGTTCACGGTCAGCAGCAGCAATACATCCACGAAGGAAGCCGCATTCAATTTGTGGGGAAACTCAAGTCGTCCTGTGGTGGCTGAATTAGGTGATGATGCAGGCTGGCATTTTTACAGTCAGAGAAATACAGATAACAGCATCACTTTTGCTGTTAACGGGCAGGTATCACCATCTAACTATGGCAACTTTGATTCACGCTATGTCCGGGATATCCGGCTTGGTGGTGCTGCCACATACAAACCTGCGAACAATGGTATGACATGGACACATCAGGCACCGTCCGGGTGTGTATATTCCGGCATTATTGTTCAGGATACCGGCTCAAACTCTGCCGATAACATTGGTGGCGTATATTACAGACCGGTGCAGAAATACATTAACGGGACTTGGTATAACGTGGCACAGGTATAATTTATGCAGCATTTGATAAATATAACGGCAGGTAATCCAAAAACGGTTGAACAATATCAATTGACAAAGGACTTTGATGTTGTCTGGTTTTTTTCAGAAGATGGTAAGAACTGGTACGAAGAACAAAAGTATTTTGCTGATGACACGATAAAAATAGCGTACGACAAAGATAATATTATCCGCTATGTGGAAAAGGATGTGACAGCTATCAGACCGGATGGATTAAGTGTTGTTGAAGTGCCGGATATTACTGCTAACCGACGGGCGGACATTTCAGGGAACTGGATGTTTAAGGACTGTACAGTGATTAAACGAATTTATACGGCAGAGGAATTGCAGCAGCAGGCAGAAAATCGGAAAGCCAGACTTCTTGCAGATGCTGAATCCGTGATTTTGCCGCTGGAGCGCGCTGTCAGGCTGAATATGGCAACAGATGAGGAGCGCAGTCGACTGGAGGCATGGGAACGCTACAGTGTTCTGGTCAGTCGTGTGGATCCTGCAAATCCTGAATGGCCGGAAATGCCGCAATAAGTTGTATGAGCTCTGGTGTGAGCTTACATATCTATGGCACAGAGTAAAGCCTAATCTGAGAGTCCGCTCTGTGCCAGAAGTAGACGCACAAGGTGGGCGTGTCTTTTTCTTAAGCTACATCGGGCTCTTATATGGGGAATGAGAGTTTTTGAAACGCGGTTCTTCATGCTTCGGACTGTAAATTCTTGCATGATTATCTATCACAACTTTACTTCCAAGAATATCTCGAGCTTCTCCTAACGACCACACAGTAGAAAGATCATTAGTCAAATTTCGATAGAGAGCACGAAACCCCTTGGGTTTTTTAAGATCATATAAGAAATCAGGAACTTTAACTTTAAAATTAAAGGTCGGTAGTTTCGGAAGGGAATTAATAGCCGCAACAGTATTGTATACATGTACAAGCTTAGTTACAGGTACACCTTGTCTAGTCTTGAGCCCATACTTAGTTCGAATATAATCTGATTCTTTCGATACTTCAGTAAGCAATGCTCTTACTGACTTATTAGCTTGAGGCAATTCATTTTCATCAAACAAGCGCTTTATTTCTCGCATTTTCTCACGGGCCCTTACAAATTCGTTGTTGTCCCTTATGTTATAAGCAGCTTCAACAATACAACTTGGATCACCAGTTTCTTTTGCGAGCCATGCCGAAAATAAAGGAAGCGAAGTTGCTGTTGCTACAGCTTTACCACCAGAATGAATATCAATGAGATCATGACTTAACGAAGTGGAAAAGTTTTCTACAATATGTTTAGCATAGTCAAAACCATACTGACAGTTTTGGCTTAAATATGTCTGTTGATACGCCTGACGTAATGGATATAAAAAAGTATCTGCTTGAAGGTACTTAGCTGTGAGAGAATAAAATACTGCCCGATTAGCCAGCCATACAAGCGAAGCCACGAATGCTTTGATTGCATCTGATGCTTCACCAGCAGATGTGCCATCCCCCCATTTTGCTCCGGGAACTTTGTACCCCTTGCGAATAGGGTTGCCAAATCGATCGAGAAGTTCAACATCGCCATTTGTTCTATTACCAGACTCAGCAGCATCACGCAGTTCTGAAAAAATGGCAGCAGCAATGTTACCATATTTTTCAAACTCCTTACCTCCATCAGATAAGTTCTTCAGTGTTAGATGATAAACACTTGAACTAATGTCCCATGTACATATGATATGTGTCTGAAGAAGTTCAATTAGTTTTTTAAAATCGTCATTAACAAATGTTCCACCACGAATTTTAGGTTTCAATGCATCAGATATTTTTTTTGCTTCACTTTCAATTTCATCCAACCCATATTGTGCTTTATCAAGAAATAATATCTCTCTGAAACTTGAAATCCTACTCCCACGGTACTCTGGAATATAATCATCAACCGCGATAACGTGATCATAGAACAAAATAGACTGTATATAGTTCTCAAATGCTATTATGTCTGTATCTACTGAGTCCTTCGATCTTGTTTTTACTTTCCCCTCGATTCTTTGGACTGCAGTTAGAGTTGAATTATCAATCAGTGCGTATGTCATTTACATTCCTTAAATAAAAAACATTAATGGTTGCTCCAAAAATACTAGCAACCTTATTTCAGTGAAGTCAATTTTTTAACATTAATCATTTACACACGCTTGAAAAGTGATCGCTGAAAATGGCATTTACTACATTATCAAAGTTCCCATCGAAGATAATCGAAATTTTTCCCGGTAGCAGATATCGTGAGATTTAACGCTTTTCGCTCATAGCAGGCTGTCAGATTTGATAGCGTTTGGGCTATGTAAACTGTCAGTCGGAAAATGAGTGTGTACAAATCAGGACATGCGGGCGAATTGCCCGCATTTTCTTTATCTGTTGTTTCATCCACTGACCAGCCAGGTCAAATAGCGTCTCATGCACTGCCCAACAGAAAATAGTTGCACCCATTAACCACGGAGTTAAACGGATGAGTGACTATCATCACGGCGTGCAGGTGCTGGAGATTAACGACGGCACCCGCGTCATTTCCACCGTATCCACTGCCATTGTCGGCATGGTCTGCACGGCCAGCGATGCGGATGCGGAAACCTTCCCCCTCAATAAACCGGTGCTGATTACCAATGTGCAGAGCGCAATTGCAAAGGCCGGTAAAAAAGGCACGCTGGCGGCATCGTTGCAGGCCATCGCCGACCAGTCAAAACCGGTCACCGTTGTCGTGCGTGTGGAAGACGGCACCGGCGACGACGAGGAAACGAAACTCGCGCAGACCGTTTCCAATATCATCGGCACCACCGACGAAAACGGTCAGTACACCGGACTGAAAGCCCTGCTGGCGGCGGAGTCGGTAACCGGTGTTAAACCGCGTATTCTCGGCGTGCCGGGACTGGACACCAAAGAGGTGGCTGTTGCACTGGCATCAGTCTGTCAGAAGCTGCGCGCTTTCGGGTATATCAGCGCATGGGGCTGTAAGACCGTTTCCGAGGTGAAAGCCTACCGTCAGAATTTCAGCCAGCGTGAGCTGATGGTCATCTGGCCGGATTTCCTCGCATGGGATACGGTCGCCAGTACCACCGCCACCGCGTATGCCACCGCCCGTGCGCTGGGTCTGCGCGCTAAAATCGACCAGGAGCAGGGCTGGCATAAAACGCTGTCCAACGTCGGGGTGAACGGTGTTACCGGCATCAGCGCGTCCGTATTCTGGGATTTGCAGGAGTCCGGCACCGATGCTGACCTGCTTAACGAGTCAGGCGTCACAACGCTGATTCGCCGTGACGGTTTCCGCTTCTGGGGTAACCGTACCTGCTCTGATGACCCGCTGTTCCTCTTTGAAAACTACACCCGCACCGCGCAGGTGCTGGCCGACACGATGGCTGAGGCGCACATGTGGGCGGTGGACAAGCCCATCACCGCAACGCTGATTCGCGACATCGTTGACGGCATCAATGCCAAATTCCGTGAGCTGAAAACAAACGGCTATATCGTGGATGCGACCTGCTGGTTCAGCGAAGAATCCAACGATGCGGAAACCCTCAAGGCCGGAAAACTGTATATCGACTACGACTATACCCCGGTGCCTCCTCTTGAAAACCTGACCCTGCGCCAGCGTATTACCGATAAATACCTGGCAAATCTGGTCACCTCGGTTAACAGCAATTAAGGAGCCTGACCGATGGCAATGCCGCGCAAACTCAAGTTAATGAACGTCTTTCTGAACGGCTACAGCTATCAGGGCGTTGCAAAGTCCGTCACGCTGCCAAAACTGACCCGTAAACTCGAAAACTATCGCGGTGCGGGGATGAACGGAAGCGCACCGGTAGACCTCGGCCTTGATGACGATGCGCTGTCAATGGAGTGGTCGCTCGGGGGCTTCCCGGATTCGGTTATCTGGGAGCTTTACGCCGCAACCGGTGTGGATGCCGTGCCGATTCGTTTTGCAGGCTCTTACCAGCGTGACGATACCGGCGAAACGGTGGCCGTAGAGGTGGTCATGCGTGGCCGTCAGAAAGAAATCGACACCGGCGAGGGTAAACAGGGAGAAGACACCGAGTCGAAAATCTCCGTGGTCTGCACCTATTTCCGGCTGACGATGGACGGTAAGGAGCTGGTCGAAATCGACACCATCAACATGATTGAGAAGGTGAACGGCGTCGACCGGCTGGAGCAACACCGCCGCAATATCGGCCTGTAATTTTCATCCGGTCAGCCTGGCTGACCGGTTAACCCCGATTCAGAAGTGAGAAAACCATGAACAAAGAAAATGTGATTACCCTGGACAATCCGGTCAAGCGTGGTGAGCAGGTTATCGAACAGGTCACGCTGATGAAACCCAGTGCGGGGACGCTGCGCGGTGTCAGTCTGGCTGCGGTCGCAAACTCAGAAGTCGATGCACTGATTAAGGTGCTGCCGCGCATGACGGCACCGATGCTGACCGAGCAGGAAGTCGCCGCGCTGGAACTGCCTGACCTTGTGGCGCTGGCCGGTAAGGTGGTCGGTTTTTTGTCGCCGAACTCGGTGCAGTGACGCTTCCGAAAAATCTGTCGGTCGATGACCTGATGGCGGATGTGGCAGTGATATTTCACTGGCCGCCATCAGAACTGTATCCCATGAGCCTGACCGAACTCATCACATGGCGCGAAAAGGCGCTCAGGCGAAGCGGAAACACGAATGAGTAACAATGTAAAATTACAGGTATTGCTCAGGGCTGTTGACCAGGCGTCCCGCCCGTTTAAATCCATCCGCAGAGCGAGTAAGTTGCTGTCGGGGGATATCCGGGAAACACAAAAATCACTGCGCGAGCTGAACGGTCACGCATCCCGTATTGAGGGATTCCGCAAGACCAGTGCACAGCTCGCCGTGACTGGTCATGCACTTGAAAAGGCACGGCAGGAGGCCGAAGCCCTTGCCACACAGTTTAAAAACACCGAACGCCCGACCCGTGCTCAGGCGAAAGTGCTGGAATCCGCAAAGCGTGCGGCGGAGGACTTACAGGCGAAATATAACCGCCTGACAGATTCCGTTAAACGCCAGCAGCGGGAACTGGCCGCTGTGGGAATTAATACCCGCAATCTTGCACATGATGAGCAGGGACTGAAAAACCGTATCAGTGAAACCACCGCCCAGCTTAACCGGCAGCGTGACGCGCTGGCGCGTGTCAGTGCGCAACAGGCAAAACTTAACGCAGTCAAACAGCGTTATCAGGCCGGAAAGGAACTGGCCGGAAATATGGCCTCAGTGGGCGCTGCCGGTGTGGGGATTGCTGCTGCGGGAACGATAGCCGGAGTTAAGCTGCTGATGCCAGGTTATGAGTTTGCGCAGAAAAACTCAGAATTGCAGGCTGTGCTCGGTGTGGCAAAAGACTCCGCCGAAATGGCTGCACTCCGCAAGCAGGCGCGCCAGCTCGGTGACAACACCGCCGCCTCAGCGGATGATGCGGCCGGTGCACAGATTATCATTGCGAAAGCGGGTGGGGATGTTGATGCCATTCAGGCGGCAACGCCGGTCACGCTGAATATGGCGCTGGCGAACCGCCGCACAATGGAAGAAAACGCCGCCCTGCTGATGGGGATGAAATCCGCCTTTCAGCTTTCAAACGATAAGGTCGCTCATATCGGGGATGTTCTCTCCATGACGATGAACAAAACCGCCGCTGATTTTGACGGCATGAGCGATGCGCTGACCTATGCCGCACCAGTGGCAAAAAATGCCGGTGTCAGCATTGAAGAAACCGCCGCAATGGTCGGGGCGCTGCATGATGCAAAAATCACAGGCTCAATGGCGGGGACGGGAAGCCGTGCCGTGTTAAGTCGCCTGCAGGCACCGACTGGAAAAGCATGGGATGCACTCAAAGAGCTTGGCGTGAAAACCTCAGACAGTAAGGGAAACACCCGACCAGTATTTACCATTCTGAAAGAAATGCAGGCCAGCTTTGAGAAAAACCGGCTCGGTACTGCCCAGCAGGCCGAATACATGAAAACCATTTTCGGGGAGGAGGCCAGCTCAGCCGCCGCTGTGCTGATGACTGCCGCGTCAACCGGAAAGCTGGACAAACTGACCGCTGCGTTTAAAGCCTCAGACGGGAAGACCGCAGAGCTGGTAAATATCATGCAGGACAACCTCGGCGGTGACTTTAAGGAGTTTCAGTCCGCTTATGAGGCGGTGGGGACAGACCTGTTTGACCAGCAGGAAGGCGCGCTACGTAAGCTCACGCAGACGGCCACAAAGTATGTGTTAAAACTCGACGGCTGGGTACAGAAAAACAAATCACTGGCGTCAACCATTGGCCTCATTGCCGGTGGCGCGCTGGCGCTGACTGGCATCATCGGTGCAATTGGTCTTGTAGCCTGGCCGGTTATCACCGGCATCAATGCCATCATCGCGGCAGCAGGCGCAATGGGGGCAATCTTCACGACGGTTGGTAGTGCCGTTATGACGGCCATCGGGGCGATTAGCTGGCCGGTTGTGGCTGTGGTGGCCGCCATTGTCGCCGGGGCGTTGCTTATCCGTAAATACTGGGAGCCTGTCAGCGCATTCTTTGGCGGTGTGGTTGAAGGGCTGAAAGCGGCATTTGCGCCGGTGGGGGAGCTGTTCACGCCACTGAAACCGGTGTTTGACTGGCTGGGCGAAAAGTTACAGGCTGCGTGGCAGTGGTTTAAAAACCTGATTGCCCCGGTCAAAGCCACCCAGGACACCCTGAACCGTTGCCGTGACACGGGCGTCATGTTCGGGCAGGCACTGGCTGACGCGCTGATGCTGCCGCTTAATGCGTTCAACAAATTGCGCAGCGGCATTGACTGGGTACTGGAAAAGCTCGGGGTCATCAACAAAGAGTCAGACACACTTGACCAGACCGCCGCCAGAACTCATGCCGCCACGTATGGCACCGGTGGTTATATTCCGGCGACCAGCTCTTATGCAGGCTATCAGGCTTATCAGCCGGTCACGGCACCGGCTGGCCGCTCTTATGTGGACCAGAGTAAAAACGAATATCACATCAGCCTGACGGGTGGTACTGCACCGGGGACACAGCTTGACCGCCAGTTACAGGATGCGCTCGAAAAATACGAGCGGGATAAACGTGCGCGCGCCCGTGCCAGCATGATGCATGACGGTTAAGGAGGTGACGAAAAATGATGCTCGCGTTAGGTATGTTTGTTTTTATGCGCCAGACGCTGCCACACCAGACCATGCAGCGTGAATCAGATTATCGCTGGCCGTCAAATTCCCGTATCGGTAAACGGGATGCCTATCAGTTTCTCGGTGTAGGTGAGGAGAACATCACACTTGCCGGTGTGCTTTATCCCGAACTGACTGGCGGAAAGCTGACGATGACCACGCTCAGACTGATGGCAGAGGAAGGCCGGGCGTGGCCGTTGCTGGATGGCACCGGCATGATTTACGGCATGTATGTCATCAGCAAGGTGAGTGAAACAGGGAGTATTTTCTTTGCAGACGGCACACCACGGAAAATTGATTTTACGCTGTCGCTCACCCGCGTTGATGAGTCACTGGCCGCGCTTTATGGCGATATCGGTAAACAGGCGGAATCGCTCATCGGTAAGGCTGGCAGTATGGCGACTAAATTCACGGGTATGACGGGGGCGGGATAATGCTGGATGCGCTGACATTTGATGCAGGCAGTACGCTGACGCCGGATTACATGCTGATGCTCGACAGCAGGGATATTACCGGCAATATCAGCGACCGTCTGATGAGCATGACCCTGACGGATAACCGGGGCTTTGAGGCTGACCAGCTTGATATTGAACTGAACGATGCCGACGGGCAGGTCGGGCTGCCGGTTCGTGGCGCTGTCCTGACGGTGTATATCGGCTGGAAAGGTTTTGCCCTGGTATGCAAAGGGAAATTTACCGTTGATGAGGTTGAACACCGGGGCGCGCCGGATGTGGTCACCATCCGCGCCCGGAGTGCAGATTTTCGCGGGACGCTCAATTCCCGCCGTGAAGGCTCATGGCATGACATTACGCTCGGTGCGATTGTTGAGGCGATAGCCTCCCGTAACAGGCTGGAAGCCAGTGTCGCTCCGTCACTGGCCGGAATAAAAATTCCACACATCGACCAGTCGCAGGAGTCTGATGCGAAATTCCTGACCCGTCTTGCTGAACGCAACGGCGGCGAGGTGTCGGTAAAAATGGGAAAACTGCTGTTTCTCAAAGCGGGGCAGGGGGTGACGGCCAGCGGTAAAAAAATCCCGCAGATTACCATCACCCGCAGCGACGGCGACCGTCATCATTTTGCGATTGCTGACCGTGGAGCTTACACCGGCGTAACGGCAAAGTGGTTACACACCAAAGACCCGAAGCCGCAAAAGCAGAAGGTAAAACTGAAACGCAAAAAGAAAGAAAAACACCTGCGCGCACTGGAGCACCCGAAAGCGAAACCGGTCACGCAGAAGAAAGCGCCAAAAGTACCGGAAGCGCGCGAAGGTGAATACATGGCCGGTGAAGCTGACAACGTTTTTGCCCTGACCACGGTATATGCCACAAAAGCGCAGGCCATGCGCGCCGCTCAGGCGAAGTGGGATAAACTGCAACGGGGTGTAGCGGAGTTCTCCATCAGCCTGGCTACCGGTCGTGCAGATATTTACACGGAAACACCGGTTAAAGTGTCAGGCTTTAAGCGCGTCATAGACGAGCAGGACTGGACCATCACTAAGGTGACACATTGTCTCAATAATAGCGGCTTCACGACGTCCTTGGAGCTTGAGGTAAGGCTTTCTGATGTGGAGTACGAAACAGAAGATGATGAGTGACGTGGTTTATTTATCTGTTTGTTTTATAAGGATAAATTAACTAAAATGGCACCATCAACAAAACCGGAAGAGGTGCTCGCGATGTTTCATTGTCCTTTATGCCAGCATGCCGCACATGCGCGTACAAGTCGCTATATCACTGACACGACAAAAGAGCGTTATCACCAGTGCCAGAACGTGAATTGCAGCGCCACGTTCATCACTTATGAGTCGGTACAGCGATACATCGTGAAGCCGGGAGAAGTCCACGCCGTAAGGCCGCACCCGTTGCCGTCAGGGCAGCAAATTATGTGGATGTGATCAAAAAAATAGCCCCTCAGTTGAGGGGCTTATTTATGGTCGATGTGGACGCTATGTGGACAGCGGTTGACATAAATCCATTTATATCATCAGGTTAGGTACTTTTTTGTGACACCATCCCTGTCTTCCCCCACATGATGTGGGGGTTTTTTTATCCTCAATTTGCCTGCTGCTTAATGCATTGCAGATGATTTGCTTCCGTTATACTAGCGTCAGTTGATAGCGGGAGTATTTATGAATCAATCTTATGGACGGCTGGTCAGTCGGGCGGCGATTGCTGCGACGGCGATGGCTTCGCTGCTATTGCTGATTAAAATTTTTGCATGGTGGTATACCGGGTCGGTGAGTATTCTCGCCGCGCTGGTGGATTCGCTGGTGGATATCGGCGCGTCGTTGACGAATTTACTGGTGGTGCGATATTCCCTGCAACCTGCCGACGATAATCACTCGTTTGGTCACGGTAAAGCTGAGTCCCTCGCGGCGCTGGCGCAAAGTATGTTTATCTCCGGTTCGGCACTATTCCTGTTTTTGACGGGTATTCAACATCTGGTATCTCCAACACCGATGACAGATCCAGGCGTCGGGGTTATCGTGACAATTGTGGCGCTAATTTGTACGATTATCCTTGTCTCGTTTCAGCGGTGGGTGGTGCGCCGGACGCAAAGCCAGGCGGTGCGGGCTGATATGCTACATTACCAGTCTGATGTTATGATGAACGGCGCAATTCTGCTGGCGCTGGGGTTGTCCTGGTACGGCTGGCATCGCGCCGATGCTCTGTTTGCATTGGGAATCGGCATCTATATTTTATATAGCGCGTTACGCATGGGATATGAGGCGGTACAGTCATTACTGGATCGCGCATTGCCTGATGAGGAACGGCAAGAAATTATTGATATCGTGACTTCCTGGCCGGGTGTTAGCGGCGCTCACGATCTTCGCACGCGGCAGTCAGGGCCGACCCGCTTTATTCAGATTCATTTGGAAATGGAAGACTCTCTGCCTTTGGTTCAGGCACATATGGTGGCGGATCAGGTAGAGCAGGCTATTTTACGGCGTTTTCCGGGATCGGATGTAATTATCCATCAGGACCCCTGTTCCGTCGTACCCAGGGAGGGTAAACGGTCTATGCTTTCATAATCAGTATAAAAGAGAGCCAGACCCGCATTTTGTGTATAAAATACCGCCATTTGGCCTGACCTGAATCAATTCAGCAGGAAGTGATTGTTATACTATTTGCACATTCGTTGGATCACTTCGATGTGCAAGAAGACTTCCGGCAACAGATTTTATTTTGCATTCCAAAGTTCAGAGGTAGTCATGATTAAGAAAATCGGTGTGTTGACAAGCGGCGGTGATGCGCCAGGCATGAACGCCGCAATTCGCGGGGTTGTTCGTTCTGCGCTGACAGAAGGTCTGGAAGTAATGGGCATTTATGACGGCTATCTGGGTCTGTATGAAGACCGTATGGTACAGCTAGACCGTTACAGCGTTTCTGACATGATCAACCGTGGCGGTACGTTCCTCGGTTCTGCGCGCTTCCCGGAATTCCGCGACGAGAACATCCGCGCCGTGGCTATCGAAAACCTGAAAAAACGTGGTATCGACGCGCTGGTGGTTATCGGCGGTGACGGTTCCTACATGGGTGCAATGCGTCTGACCGAAATGGGCTTCCCGTGCATCGGTCTGCCGGGCACTATCGACAACGACATCAAAGGCACTGACTACACTATCGGTTTCTTCACTGCGCTGAGCACCGTTGTAGAAGCGATCGACCGTCTGCGTGACACCTCTTCTTCTCACCAGCGTATTTCCGTGGTGGAAGTGATGGGCCGTTATTGTGGCGATCTGACGTTGGCTGCGGCCATTGCCGGTGGCTGTGAATTCGTTGTGGTTCCGGAAGTTGAATTCAGCCGTGAAGACCTGGTAAACGAAATCAAAGCGGGTATCGCGAAAGGTAAAAAACACGCGATCGTGGCGATTACCGAACATATGTGTGATGTTGACGAACTGGCGCATTTCATCGAGAAAGAAACCGGTCGTGAAACCCGCGCAACTGTGCTGGGCCACATCCAGCGCGGTGGTTCTCCGGTGCCTTACGACCGTATTCTGGCTTCCCGTATGGGCGCTTACGCTATCGATCTGCTGCTGGCAGGTTACGGCGGTCGTTGTGTAGGTATCCAGAACGAACAGCTGGTTCACCACGACATCATCGACGCTATCGAAAACATGAAGCGTCCGTTCAAAGGTGACTGGCTGGACTGCGCGAAAAAACTGTATTAATGATTTCGGAAAAAGGCAGATTCCTTTAGCCTGAAACCGATGACAGAAGCAAAAATGCCTGATGCGCTTCGCTTATCAGGCCTACATGAATTCTGCAATTTATTGAATTTGCAAACTTTTGTAGGCCGGATAAGGCGTTCGCGCCGCATCCGGCATGGACAAAGCGCACTTTGTCAGCAATATGAGGCGGATTTCTTCCGCCTTTTTAATCCCTCAACATATACCCGCAAGTTATAGCCAATCTTTTTTTATTCTTTAATGTTTGGTTAACCTTCTGGCACGCTTTGCTCATCACAACACAACATAAGAGAGTCGGGCGATGAACAAGTGGGGCGTAGGGTTAACATTTTTGCTGGCGGCAACCAGCGTTATGGCAAAGGATATTCAGCTTCTTAACGTTTCATATGATCCAACGCGCGAATTGTACGAACAGTACAACAAGGCATTCAGCGCCCACTGGAAACAGCAAACTGGTGATAACGTGGTGATTCGTCAGTCACACGGTGGTTCAGGTAAACAAGCGACGTCGGTAATCAACGGTATTGAAGCTGATGTTGTCACGCTGGCTCTGGCCTATGACGTGGACGCGATTGCGGAACGCGGGCGGATTGATAAAGAGTGGATCAAACGTCTGCCGGATAACTCCGCACCGTACACTTCCACCATTGTTTTCCTGGTGCGTAAGGGCAATCCGAAGCAGATCCATGACTGGAACGATCTGATTAAACCGGGTGTTTCGGTGATCACGCCTAATCCGAAAAGCTCTGGTGGCGCACGCTGGAACTACCTGGCTGCCTGGGGCTACGCGCTGCATCACAACAACAACGATCAGGCAAAAGCACAGGATTTTGTTCGGGCACTGTATAAAAACGTCGAAGTTCTGGATTCTGGCGCGCGCGGCTCCACTAACACCTTTGTCGAGCGCGGGATTGGCGATGTACTGATCGCCTGGGAAAACGAAGCTCTGCTGGCAGCGAATGAACTGGGGAAAGATAAATTCGAAATCGTCACGCCGAGTGAGTCTATCCTCGCAGAGCCAACCGTGTCGGTGGT
The DNA here is from genome assembly GCF_002950395.1 of Shigella sonnei. Lineage (NCBI taxonomy): Bacteria > Pseudomonadati > Pseudomonadota > Gammaproteobacteria > Enterobacterales > Enterobacteriaceae > Shigella > Shigella sonnei. The sequence goes on along the minus strand of NZ_CP026802.1, from coordinate 3,555,198 downwards.
CGATAAAGTGGTCGAGAAAAAAGGCACCAAAGAGGTGGCGGAAGCCTACCTGAAATATCTCTACTCGCCAGAAGGTCAGGAAATTGCCGCGAAAAACTACTACCGTCCGCGCGACGCTGAAGTAGCGAAAAAGTACGAAAATGCGTTTCCAAAGCTGAAGTTATTCACCATTGATGAAGAGTTCGGCGGCTGGACGAAAGCGCAAAAAGAGCATTTTGCTAACGGCGGTACGTTCGATCAGATCAGCAAACGCTGATTTCCCCAGGATAATTATCAAACCCGGTGGTTTCTCGCGACCGGGTTTTTTATTTGTCACGATTTTGCGTTACCCTTGCATCTCTTTGAGGTACAGGGAAAAAAAGATGAAAAAAGCGGGTCTTCTTTTTTTGGTGATGATAGTTATCGCCGTTGTGGCTGCCGGTATTGGTTACTGGAAATTAACCGGTGAAGAGTCGGATACATTACGTAAGATTGTCCTTGAGGAATGTTTGCCCAATCAGCAGCAAAATCAAAATCCTTCGCCATGTGCGGAAGTCAAACCCAATGCCGGATACGTGGTTTTAAAAGATCTTAATGGTCCACTGCAATATCTGTTGATGCCAACGTATCGTATTAACGGTACTGAAAGTCCTTTGTTGACCGATCCTTCAACGCCGAACTTCTTTTGGTTGGCCTGGCAGGCGCGTGATTTTATGAGCAAAAAATACGGCCAGCCGGTTCCCGATCGCGCGGTTTCTTTGGCGATCAACTCCCGCACCGGGCGTACGCAAAACCATTTTCATATTCATATCTCTTGTATTCGTCCTGATGTGCGCGAACAACTGGATAACAATCTGGCGAACATCAGCAGCCGCTGGTTGCCACTGCCAGGTGGTTTGCGCGGGCATGAATACCTGGCGCGTCGGGTAACGGAAAGCGAACTGGTACAACGCAGCCCATTTATGATGCTGGCAGAAGAAGTACCTGAGGCGCGGGAACATATGGGAAGCTACGGGCTGGCGATGGTACGGCAGAGTGATAACTCATTTGTATTGCTGGCGACACAACGAAATCTACTGACGCTTAACCGTGCTTCAGCCGAGGAAATTCAGGATCATCAGTGTGAGATTTTGCGTTAAGGCGAAGAGTTAAGGAAAGTAAGTGCCGGATATGAAATCCGGCACCTGTCAGACTTAAGCCTGTTTAGCCGCTTCTGCAGCTTTAACGATCACTGCGAAAGCGTCAGCTTTCAGAGAAGCACCGCCAACCAGCGCGCCGTCGATATCTGGCTGAGCAAACAGTTCTGCAGCGTTAGACGCGTTTACAGAGCCGCCGTACTGAATGATCACTTGTTCAGCGATGTTAGCGTCAACTTTAGCGATGTGGTCACGGATGAATTTGTGAACAGCCTGTGCCTGAGCCGGAGTTGCAGATTTGCCAGTACCGATTGCCCATACAGGTTCGTAAGCGATAACCGCACCTTCGAATGCCGCAGCACCCTGAGTTTTCAGTACCGCGTCGATCTGACGTGCGCAAACTTCTTCAGTTTTGCCCGCTTCGTTTTCAGCTTCGGTTTCACCGATGCACAGAACCGGAGTCAGGCCCTGCTCTTTCAGCACCGCGAATTTTTTCGCGATCAGTTCGTCAGACTCTTTGTGGTAAGTACGACGTTCAGAGTGGCCGATGATGATGTACTGAGCGCCGATGTCTTTCAGCATAGCGGCAGAAGTTTCACCGGTGAATGCGCCGGACAGGTTCAGGTCCACGTTTTGCGCACCCAGCATGATGTGGCTGCCTTCAGCTTCGCGCTTCGCCATATCGATGTACATTTCCGGTGGTGCGATTGCAACCGCACAGCCAGCAACACCTGCCAGCTCTTTACGCAGGTTAGAAACCAGCTCGTGAACCATGTGGCGGCTGCCGTTCAGTTTCCAGTTACCCATCACTAAAGGATGTCGCATTTTAATTCTCCACGCTTATAAGCGAATAAAGGAAGATGGCCGCCCCGCAGGGCAGCAGGTCTGTGAAACAGTATAGAGATTCATCGGCACAAAGGCTTTGCTTTTTGTCATTTATTCAAACCTTCAAGCGATTCAGATAGCGCCAGCTTAATCGGTTCAACAGCGAAGGTCAGCCCCTTTTCGCCGTTGTCCGCGACAACATAACGCAGTGCACCTTCTGTCTCGGTGTAATAACGTTTGTTTTTCCCCGCCGTTAGTAGCGACTGCAGTTTTTTCTGGCTTTGTGTTTTGGTCATTAATGGGGTGAGTGTGCGGATCACTGCTGCCATGTATTCCTGAGCTTTCGCTTTCGCTGCTTTTTGCTCTGGCCCCTGGATGGGTAGCCAGGTCATTTGAATGCTTTTGATTTTTAAGGTACCGCGCTCCAGCGCTGTAGAAGCATACAAGTTCTCGTTAATTTTACTTGCAGCACGAGTGAGATTGGCTTTGTCGGGACTGCTGTCGATGGCACGAAATTCGTTCAGTGGCAGGCTAGGATTCTGGCTGTTAAAGTCTTCTCGAAACTGGCTGATGGAGAGATCGAAAGTAGGGGCTCCAGCCAGCAGATAAGGCGCGGTCGTTGCCGTATCTGGTGTTTGTGCATGCGCCGTTGTTGTAACGGTTAATGCAGAACATAAGAGAAAAAACAGCGTACACCCTGGCTTCATTGACAGTACCTTTTGTTATGACTGGCTCCGATTAAAACGATATCTGTCGCCCTTGTCAAAAGGGTAGAATCCTGGAAAAGACAACCATCAAGGAACTTACATGACCATACAGCAATGGTTATTCTCATTTAAAGGGCGTATTGGACGCCGTGATTTCTGGATTTGGATAGGCCTGTGGTTCGCAGGCATGCTGGTGCTTTTCTCACTGGCGGGTAAAAATTTACTCGATATTCAGACCGCGGCGTTTTGCCTTGTGTGCTTGCTTTGGCCAACAGCGGCAGTAACTGTTAAGCGCTTGCATGATCGCGGGCGTTCCGGCGCATGGGCATTTCTGATGATTGTGGCGTGGATGCTGCTGGCGGGTAACTGGGCGATTTTACCGGGTGTCTGGCAATGGGCGGTGGGGCGTTTTGTCCCGACGTTGATTCTGGTGATGATGCTTATCGATCTTGGTGCGTTTGTTGGCACACAAGGCGAAAATAAATATGGTAAAGATACTCAGGATGTGAAGTATAAAGCCGACAATAAATCAAGTAATTAACCTTTAATATATCTCTTACTGCTATTTTTTTCCGGGATTGTTATTTCCACGATGCAAATGACAATACCCGGAAAATCCTTCTGAACTCTTCACCTTAAGCAATATCAAAAAAAATGGTAATCCATAAGATCATTACTTGTTTGTTCTTCCCTTAACGGCGCATTATTCTTAAGTCGTAATCGACAGAGAGGCGAATATACAGAGGTGCCCTATGAAAGATGTCGTAGATAAATGCAGTACTAAAGGATGTGCGATTGATATCGGTACGGTGATTGATAACGACAACTGTACCAGTAAGTTTTCGCGCTTTTTTGCCACCCGCGAAGAAGCAGAGTCTTTTATGACCAAACTGAAAGAGCTTGCCGCCGCTGCATCCTCTGCAGATGAAGGGGCCAGCGTGGCCTATAAGATTAAGGATCTGGAGGGGCAAGTTGAGCTTGATGCGGCCTTCACTTTCTCATGCCAGGCCGAGATGATTATTTTTGAGTTATCACTGCGTTCGTTAGCTTGATGGAGTTGCTTTAGAAGGAGTTAAACATGGCTTATAAACACATTGGCGTGGCAATTTCCGGGAATGAAGAAGATGCCTTACTGGTGAATAAAGCCCTGGAGCTCGCCAGACATAATGACGCTCACCTGACGTTAATTCATATTGATGATGGCTTAAGCGAGTTGTATCCGGGTATCTACTTCCCTGCAACAGAAGATATTCTTCAATTGTTGAAGAATAAGTCGGATAACAAGCTGTATAAACTGACGAAAAATATTCAATGGCCGAAGACAAAACTGCGTATTGAACGCGGAGAAATGCCGGAAACACTGCTGGAAATTATGCAAAAAGAGCAGTGCGACCTCCTTGTCTGTGGTCATCACCACTCATTTATCAACCGTTTGATGCCGGCATATCGCGGGATGATCAATAAGATGAGTGCGGATTTGCTCATCGTGCCGTTTATCGATAAGTAACCGCTTACCAGTAATGCTCCGCTGTCATATGGCCCGGTCGGCGACGTAAATGTTTCGTCATCTGCCGGGTCTCTTTCAGCAACTGTTGTGTATCGCGCACCATCTGTGGATTGCCGCACAGCATCACATGGCTGGTTTCTTTATTCATCGGCAGGCCAATCGCGCTTTCCAGTTCCCCACTTTCAATTAATGCCGGTATCCGTCCGGTGAGCGACCCCGCTGCCGTTTCCCGACTGACCACCGTCTGAATGCGCAGTTTGCCTTCGTAGCGTTTTTCCAGTTCTTGCATCAGTGGCAAATAGCTTAAGTCGGCGGCATAACGTGCGGCGTGAACCAGGACCAGATTTTTGAAGCGATCTAAATCTTTGCCTAGTTGCAGAATCGATAAATAAGGGCCAATCGCTGTACCGGTTGCCAGCATCCATAGCGTTTCGCAATCTGGTACTTCCTCCAGAACAAAGAAGCCAGCTGCTTCGCTAACCACCTGCACTTCATCGCCTGGTTTCAGTGCCGCCAGTCGTGGGCTTAATTTGCCATCGGGGACGGTGACCAGGTAAAACTCCAGATCGGGATTATCGGGCGAGTTAACATAGGAGTAGGCGCGCTGGACGCGTTCGCCGTCGATTTCAAGGCCAAGCTTGGTGAATTGCCCGGCGGTAAACGGAAGCACGGGGGCGTGAACGGTGAGACTAAACAGGGCGTCGGTCCAGTTCTGCACTTTAGTGACTTTGCCTGTTACCCAATCAGCCATGTTTTTCTCCTGTTTTGATTGACTTGCCTTATCTTCGTTCTCCGAACAAAAAAATTCCAGTCCCGAAGGACTGGAAGGCTCAATCGATCAAATCAATCAGAGGATGTGCACCTGCATTTCCGGGTCCTTGCGATCCAGATAGTGGATAGACTGAATGCGGCGAATGGTGCGTGACTTGCCGCGGATCAGCAGCGTTTCGGTAGTCGCGATATTGCCTTTGCGGCTAATGCCTTCCAGCAGATCGCCTTTGGTAATACCGGTGGCAGAGAAGATGACGTTATCGCTGCGCGCCATATCGCCCAGGCGCAATACTTTACCGGCTTCGATGCCCATCGCTTTGCAGCGTGCCAGCTCCTGCTCGCCAATGCGACGATTCTCTTCGTTGTCGCCTTTGACGTCATGACGCGCCAGCAGACGACCGTTCATGTCGCCATCTAATGCGCGGATCACCGCCGCAGAAACTACGCCTTCCGGCGCGCCACCAATACCGTACAGCACGTCAACTTCGCTGTCTGGCATACAGGTGAGAATTGAGGCCGCAACGTCGCCATCCGGAATAGCAAATACGCGTACGCCGAGTTGTTGCATTTCAGCGATAACGGCATCGTGGCGTGGTTTAGCCAGAATTGTTACCGTCAGTTCGCTCAACGGTTTGCCGAGCGCCGCCGCAACATTGCGCAGGTTATCCGCCAGCGGCAGGTTCAAATCAATGGTGCCTTTGGCTCCCGGTCCGACGATCAGCTTCTCCATATACATATCCGGCGCATTGAGGAAGCAGCCTTTATCGCCTACTGCCAGCACCGCCAGCGCGTTAGCCTGGCCCATCGCCGTCATGCGCGTGCCTTCAATCGGATCAACAGCAATATCTACCGCGTCGCCGCGACCAGTACCGACTTTTTCACCAATGTAGAGCATCGGTGCTTCGTCGATTTCACCTTCACCAATGACGATGGTGCCGTCAATATTGACCTGGTTGAGCATAATACGCATGGCGTTTACCGCCGCGCCGTCCGCGGTGTTTTTATCGCCGCGTCCTAACCATTTGTAGCCAGCCAGCGCCGCAGATTCGGTGACGCGGGAAAATTCGATGGCAAGTTCTCGTCTCATAGCAAACTCTAAGCAGTAAGGAATGGCGCGAAGTGTAGCACAGGGGAAGGGAGGGATTATTGATGTGTGCGGGGTTGCCCCCGCACGTTTCGGGACTACCGGATGCGGCATAAACGCTTCATCCGGCATTTACATTACGTCGTGTTCTTCCCACGCCATCGCGCGTTTAACCGCTTTTTTCCAGCCTGCGTAACGGTAATTACGCTCAGTGGTTTCGATGCCTGGACGGAACTCGCGCTCAATCACCGCTTTCTCTTGCAGCTCGTCGAGGTTCTGCCAGAAACCGACCGCCAGACCAGCAAGATAGGCCGCGCCCAATGCAGTCACTTCGCGAACTTCCGGGCGCTCAACGCGGGTGCCGAGAATATCGGACTGGAACTGCATCAGGAAATTGTTTGCTACTGCGCCACCATCCACGCGCAGGGCGTGCAGACGGATACCAGAGTCGGCCTGCATCGCTTCCAGCACGTCACGCGTCTGATAAGCAATAGACTCCAGCGTCGCGCGTATAATGTGGTTAGCGTTCACCCCACGAGTCAGACCGAAAATCGCCCCGCGCGCATACGGGTCCCAGTACGGCGCACCCAGCCCGGTAAAGGCCGGAACCACATACACACCATTGGTGTTTTGCACTTTGGTGGCGAAATATTCGGAATCGTAGGCGTCGTTAATCAACTTCATCTCATCGCGCAGCCACTGAATGGATGCGCCTGCCATAAACACCGCACCTTCCAGCGCATAGTTCACTTCGCCAGTCGGGCCGCAGGCGATGGTGGTCAGCAGGCCGTTTTCTGATTTCACCGCTTTCTCGCCGGTGTTCATCAGCATAAAGCAGCCAGTGCCATAGGTGTTCTTCGCCATCCCTTCTTTCACGCACAACTGACCAAACAGCGCGGCCTGCTGGTCACCGGCGATCCCGGAGATTGGAATACGCGTGCCGCCTTTGCCGCCAATGTTAGTCTGACCGTACACTTCGGAAGAACGACGCACTTCTGGCAGCATCTCGCGCGGAATATCCAGCACTTCCAGCATTTTGTCGTCCCAGTCCAGGGTATGGATGTTGAACAACATGGTACGAGAGGCGTTGGTGTAATCGGTCACATGGACACGGCCCTGAGTCATTTTCCAGATAAGCCACGTATCAACCGTACCAAACAGCAATTCACCACGACGCGCACGCTCGCGAGAGCCTTCCACATGGTCGAGGATCCACTTCACTTTGGTGCCAGAAAAGTACGGGTCAATCACCAGACCGGTATTGCTGCGGATATAATCTTCTAAACCGTCACGTTTTAAATGCTCGCAGATTTCTGCGGTACGACGGCACTGCCAGACAATGGCGTTATAGATAGGCTTGCCGGTTTCTTTTTCCCAGACAATAGTGGTTTCACGCTGGTTCGTAATACCGATAGCTGCAATTTGATCGGAACTGATATCGGCTTTCGCCAGCACTTCTACCAGCGTGGAGCTTTGGGTGGCCCAGATTTCCATTGGGTCGTGTTCTACCCAGCCTGGTTTTGGGTAGATTTGCTCAAATTCGCGCTGCGACACGCTAATGATATTGGCATCGTGATCCATTACGACCGCGCGGGAGCTGGTGGTGCCCTGGTCGAGCGCAACGATATATTTTTTTTCAGTCATGTTTAATTGTCCCGTAGTCATATTACAGCGAAGCTTTTTGTTCTGAAGGAGTTGTGGTCTCCTTTTCTTCCACAACACAGATATCGCAAGGCAAATGGCGACCAATCAGTTTGCGGTAGGCAAATGCACCTACAATCGCGCCAACGATAGGGCCAAAAAGCGGCACCAGGAAGTAAGGAATGTCTCTGCCGCCGGTAAAGGCGACATTGCCCCAGCCCGCCAGCCAGGCAAAGACTTTCGGACCGAAGTCACGCGCTGGGTTCATGGCAAAACCCGTCAATGGGCCCATAGATGCGCCAATGACCGCAATCAGTAGACCAATCAGCAAGGGAGCCAAAGGGCCGCGTGGTACACCGTTGCCATCGTCCGTTAACGCCAGGATCAGCCCCATCAGAATAGCGGTAATCACCATCTCAACTGCGAAAGCCTGCACAAAATTGATATGAGGATTAGGGTAAGTAGAGAAAGTGCCTGCCAGATCAACACTTTCAACACTGCCGCGAACAATGTGATGAGTCTGCTCGAAGTCGAAAAATAAATTGTAGTAAAGCCCGTAAACTAAAGCCGCAGCACAGAAAGCGCCGGCAACTTGTGAAACGATAAAAGGAATAACTTTGCGCTTGTCGAAACAGGCAAACAGCCACAATGCAATGGTAACAGCGGGATTAAGATGCGCGCCGGAAACCCCTGCGGTCAGGTAGATGGCCATTGCCACCCCCAGTCCCCAAATGACACTGATTTCCCACTGACCAAAAGACGCACCAGCGACTTTTAGTGCTGCAACGCAACCCACACCGAAAAAAATCAACAACCCGGTACCGAGGAATTCAGCAATGCACTGGCCTTTCAAGGTTGATGTTTGACTCATAATCGGATCCTGAAGAGTTAATGTTTGTTGTATGCGTGAAAGTCACGGACCTCCACGATGCTTGTAGGCATGCTGTAAACTTATCGTTAACGAGCAAAAACGAGAAATATCGAACTTAAAATGTGTGTGCTTCGTCATAAAATGAGCGTTATCGCGCAATTTATTCCATCTGATTGTACATGATGCATGTTTGTTAGATCATTCGCGCAACAAATTTATTAACATTTTCGATTGATGTGGATTATGTCACCAGGAGAAGGATGAAAAGTGTGGCAAACCGTAATCTGCAAGGCGTGCCGCTGGACAGCGATGGCGCGGCTTCATACAATCGGAGCTAACTAAAGTGCGCTCGTATTTATTAAGGCGTCACCGGTAATCGGGACGAGGATTTTTTATCCATCAACGCCTTGCAATTCAGGAGAGGTATGACAATGTCATTAGAAGTGTTTGAGAAACTGGAAGCAAAAGTACAGCAGGCGATTGATACCATCACTCTGTTGCAGATGGAAATCGAAGAGCTGAAAGAAAAAAACAACTCACTGTCGCAGGAAGTTCAAAATGCCCAGCATCAGCGCGAAGAGCTGGAGCGTGAGAACAACCATCTGAAAGAACAGCAGAACGGCTGGCAGGAACGTCTGCAGGCCCTGCTGGGTCGCATGGAAGAGGTCTGATTACGCTTCATCTTTCGCGTAATTTCTTTACTGTGTAGGCCAACAGGTAACGCAGAAAAAAGGCACCTTGCGGTGCCTTTCTTATCATTCAATATCCAGCGGATCTTCTGAAAGAATAATCCCGGTATTGTCGGCATAAAGATGGTCGCCGGAGAAGAAGGTTACACCGCCAAAATTGACGCGGACATCGCTTTCGCCAATGCCTTCGCCAGCGGCACCAACCGGAATTGCCGCCATCGCCTGGATGCCGATATCCAACTCTTCTAGGTCATCTACCTGACGCACCGCGCCGTAAATAACCAGACCTTCCCATTCATTTTGTACTGCCAGACGCGCCAGTTCAGCATCGACCAGTGCGCGACGAACAGAACCACCGCCATCGACGACAAGAACACGACCACGGCCATTCTGTTCGAGCAGATCGTACAGCAACCCGTTGTCCTCGAAACATTTTACCGTGATTATTTGTCCGCCAAACGACGCCCGTCCGCCAAAGTTGGAGAACAGCGGTTCCACGACGTTAACATCTTCTTGATAGATGTCACAAAGCTCGGAAGTATCGTATTTCATAGGCTTAACATTCAGTTGCTGCGAGAATTTTCAGTATATCGCGCTATGTAGGCTGTTGGCAAAATCATCAATTGTTAATTGATATTTGTCAGTTATGCTGCCCACTGGCTTAGGAATATCCCTAAAACAAACAGCAGGTTAGTCAGTAACGCTCCCTTGACAGTACGTTCCAGCATTGGTCGCATCGCCACCGGGTCCATTTCCCGCATCACATAACGGGCTTGCTTCACCAGTAATGGTGCCGCCAGCAGGAACAGCCAGCCCCACAGGCTATGCAGCGAAAAGAGATTAAACAGCGCCAGACATACCAGAGAGCCCATCAGCAGGCAGGCATGATAACGACGCGCGTTCACTTCACCTAAGCGCACCACCAGCGTGTTTTTGCCATTTTCGCGGTCGCTATTGATATCACGCAGGTTATTAATGTTCAGTACTGCCGTTGCCAGCAGGCCACAGGCGGTCGCCGGAAGGATCAGTGCCGGAATCAATGTATGAGCCTGTAAATACCAGCTCCCCATGACGCTCAACCAGCCAAAGAAAACCAGTACGGAAATATCACCCAGACCGATATAACCATAAGGACGATTGCCCACGGTGTAGGTGATAGCGGCAATGATCGACAACCCGCCAAGAATCAGGAAACCGACAAAATCGGCCAGCGTATGGCATGCCACTGCAACCAGTGCCAGCCCGGAGAGACAGATGAGCACGACGGTAATAATGAGCGCCCGTTTCATCTCTTGCTGGGTAATGACCCCTTTTTGCATGCCGCGTAGCGGCCCAATGCGGTCAGGTTTATCGCTGCCTTTTACCGCATCGCCGTAATCATTGGCGAGGTTAGAAAGGATCTGTAATAGCCCGGCGGTAATTAGTACCAGCAGGGCGACCAGCGGATCGAAGTGACCTTGCCACCATGCCAGCGCCGTCCCGACGATAATTGCAGCAAAGGCGAGGGGGAGGGTTTTAGGTCGTAAACTTTCCAGCCACGCCTGAGTTCGGCTAATTTGTTGTTCAGTCATAATACGCGCCAATAAAAATGGGGCCTTTCAGCCCCATCAAACAATGATGAAAATGATTGAACGCGATTATAGGATAAAACGGCTCAGATCTTCATCTGCCACCAACGCATCCAGATGTTTGCTCACATAATCTGCGTCAATAGTGATATTTTGACCGCTTAAATCGCTGGCGTCGTAGGAAATCTCTTCCATTAAACGCTCCAGAACAGTGTGTAAACGACGAGCACCGATGTTTTCGGTAGATTCGTTCACCTGCCATGCCGCTTCCGCGATGCGCTTAATACCGGAGTCGGTAAACTCGATATTTACGCCTTCAGTCGCCATCAGTGCTTTGTACTGCACGGTGATAGAGGCATTCGGCTCGGTCAGAATACGCTCGAAGTCGCTGGTGGTCAGTGCCTGCAGTTCAACGCGGATTGGCAGCCGACCTTGCAGTTCCGGGATCAGGTCAGACGGTTTCGCAATCTGGAACGCGCCAGAAGCGATAAACAGAATGTGGTCAGTTTTGACCATCCCGTGTTTGGTGGAAACGGTGCAACCTTCTACCAGCGGCAGCAGGTCACGCTGAACGCCTTCACGAGAAACATCCGGACCGGAAGACTCGCCGCGCTTACAGATTTTGTCGATTTCGTCGATAAACACGATCCCGTGCTGCTCAACAGCGTCGATAGCGTCTTGCTTCAGCTCTTCCGGGTTCACCAGTTTCGCCGCTTCTTCTTCAATCAGCAGCTTCATGGCGTCTTTGATTTTCAGCTTACGCGCTTTTTGCTTCTGGCCGCCCAGGTTCTGGAACATGGACTGCAGCTGGCTGGTCATCTCTTCCATGCCTGGAGGAGCCATAATTTCAACGCCCATCGGTGCTGCGGCAAGATCGATCTCGATTTCTTTGTCATCAAGCTGGCCTTCACGCAGTTTTTTGCGGAATGCCTGACGAGCAGCGGACGGTTCCTGCTGCTGTTCGGTCTGTCCCCAGTTGTTTTTAGCAGGTGGGATCAGCACGTCGAGAATACGTTCTTCTGCCAGTTCTTCAGCGCGATAACGGTTTTTCTCGATAGCCTGGACGCGTACCATTTTCACGGCGGCATCGGTCAGATCGCGAATAATAGAATCCACTTCCTTACCGACATAGCCCACTTCGGTGAATTTGGTCGCTTCAACTTTGATGAACGGCGCATTCGCCAGCTTAGCCAGACGACGGGCGATTTCAGTTTTACCGACACCGGTCGGGCCGATCATCAGGATATTTTTCGGGGTCACTTCATGGCGCAGCTCTTCGTTGAGCTGCATGCGACGCCAGCGGTTACGCAGAGCAATCGCCACAGAACGCTTGGCGTTGTCCTGGCCGATGATGTGCTTATCCAGTTCGCTGACGATTTCGCGTGGGGTCATTTCAGACATGGGAGATCCTTACGCTTTGTAGCTTAATTCTTCGATGGTGTGGAAATGGTTGGTATAGATGCAAATGTCGCCTGCAATATCCAACGCCTTTTCAGCAATTTCACGGGCGCTAAGTTCAGTGTTTTCTAACAGCGCGCGCGCCGCAGCCTGGGCGTAAGGGCCGCCGGAGCCGATAGCAATAAGATCGTTTTCTGGCTGCACCACGTCACCGTTACCGGTGATGATAAGCGATGCAGTTTCATCCGCGACTGCCAGCAGTGCTTCAAGTTTGCGCAGCATGCGATCGGTACGCCAGTCTTTTGCCAGCTCAACGGCGGCTTTGACCAGATGGCCCTGATGCATTTCCAGTTTACGTTCAAACAGTTCGAACAGCGTAAAAGCATCCGCAGTACCGCCCGCAAAGCCCGCGATGACTTTGTCGTTGTACAGACGGCGGACCTTTTTCACGTTGCCTTTCATTACGGTATTGCCCAACGTGGCCTGACCATCACCAGCGATGACCACATGGCCGTTACGGCGTACGCTTACTATAGTTGTCACGAGCTGACCCCTTGGTTACGAATACAGAGTACAAACCCCGTACAAAAGTACGGGGCATAATGCAATTATAGATGGGGGGGATTTTGAGGGTTTCAACCCCCGGCGGCGAGCCGAATGCAGTTTGTATGACCCGCCATCTTCAACCGATTGAGGGTGCTGTCTGCGTTCTCTTTGCCTTTCACCGGGCCAATGACCACACGATTCCAGCCATTGTTGGTGGTGATTTTCGAGTCAAATCCTTCGAACGCCAGCTGAGCACGTACCGTCTCTGCCTGTTCCGCGCCTCTGAACGAACCGCACTGCACCATCCAGCGGCGTTCGTCTTTTTTCTCCGCCGTCGGTTTTGGCGCGTCAGCGGCACGAGCAACCGGCGCAGCTTGCTGCGGCTTCGACTGCGCGGTCGTGTGCGCAGGGGTTTGCAGCAGATCCTGGTACGGCTGCTGAGTAGAAGCCGGTTTAGACTGGCGCGGTTGCGCCTGTACCGGCGCGGCTTGCGACGTACGCGTCTGCTGCTGCCAGCTTTGTTCAGTCGTACGCGACTGCTGAGCCAGGCGTTGCTGCTCCGCTAATTGCTGCGCCTGACGCTGGCGTTGTAGCGTTTGCTGACGCTGTTCCGGCGTCTGTTCATTCCACGGAACTTCAACCAGCTGCGTTGGCTGCTGGCGCATATCAGCCTGCATTTGTTCAAGAAGCTGACGTTGTTCTGGTGTCAGTTGCTCCGGCGTTTTCACTTCACCACCGGCAGAAGGTTCTGTGGGCGCACGCACACCCGGCTGGCGACTTTCCAGCTCTTTAATGTAGCGCCAGCGTTCTTCTGGTTTTGGTGGTAGTCCGTTACCGGTCACTTTCTGGCTTTGCAGCGTCTCGGACTCTTCTTTCTTGTGATGCGTAATGAAGTACAGACCACCGATAAAGGTCACAAGCACGGCGGCAGCAATAGCGACCATAGCGGGAGAAACCGCAGGCAGATTTCGTTGCTTTTTCCGTGAGGTGCTCTTTTTTCGCCGCGAAGGTGCCGGTTGGCTGCGGCGTACATAATCTCGTTGTGCCACTATCGTTTCGCTGTATTTATTCGTTCGTCAGCCCGCCATGTTACTTAAGCGGCGGGCCTTTGACCAGTCACGGCAGTCTTAAAGGTTTACTTTAAGGTAACGCGCGTGTTGATCCCCGGATGATAAGTTCGCAGTCCATTAAACGAGAGCCACTGCCAACGTGTTGCCCCTGCATTTGATCAAGCAATAACAGCATAGCTTCCCGACCGATTTCGTAACGCGGCTGCGCGATGGTTGTCAGCGGCGGATCACAAAATTGCGTCAGGTCGATGTTATCAAAACCGATTATGGAAAGGTCTTCCGGGACTTTCAGCCCCTGGCGTTTTGCCTGAGAAAGTGCGCCGAGCGCCATCACATCGCTATGGCAGAAGACAGCAGTAGGCGGTTGTGGAAGATCAAGCAGCTGCTGCATCGCTTTGCTTCCGGCTTCGAAGGTGAAGTCGCCACGGGCGATGTATTGCGGATCAACCATAATGCCGCAGCGACGCAGCGCCTGAACGTAACCTTGCAGGCGGTAGTGACACAGCGGCATCTCTTCGGGACCGGCTATACAGCCAATCCGTTTATGCCCTTGCTCATATAGATAATTTACTGCATCAAATGCGGCGGTCAGATTGTCGATATGAACTGTAGGTAGCTCCAGTTCCGGTGCGAATTCGTTCGCCATCACCATCGGCGGCAGATTACGCTGTTCCTCAATGCTGGCATCAAACGGCAGCCTTGAACCCAGCAGCAACATGCCATCAATTTGCTTGGTGATGATCAAATCGATAAAGGTTTTTTCCTGCTGATTTTGATGCGCACAGTCGCCAATCAGCACCAGATATCCGTGATTTGCCGCCGTAACTTCGATACCGCGAATAATTTCGCTAAAGAAGGGATCGCAGATATCCGGGACAATCACCAGAATGGTGCGGGATTCATTACGCTTGACGTTGCGCCCCATAGGCTGCGGTAAATAACCCACTTCCCGGGCCGCTTTTTCAACCCGATTACGGGTGGCCTGGGAGACTTTATCGGGATTCATTAATGCTCGGGAGACAGTCGCTGTAGAGACTTTTGCCTTGAGGGCAACGTCTTTCATGGTCGCGGCAGTTTCCTGCTTCTTCGCTTTCACACTCACTCCTCGCCTGGCACGTCAGGCGTACTACATCCATGTTTACTTCACATCGGCAACATTTTTAGCAGATAGCGCGTGAAAACGGTTACAGAATTTTCATGAAAAGTGTGATGAATATTGAATTTTTCGATCCGCCTCGCATCGTGAGCGGTTTAACCCTCAATCGGATCAACATCCAGCACCCATTTCACCTTACGGGAATCCGGTATTGTATTGATGAGTGCCAGCGTACCGTTAATGATGTGTTGCAAGCGCACGCGGGAAGGGTGCTGCAACAATATCTGCCAGCGCCAGCGACCGCCACGTTTAGGTGCCAGTGCCGGAACCGGACCGAGAACCCACAATTTGTCGTCTGCCAGCGGGCTGGAGAGGATCAGATTACGCAGTTGTTGCAGGAACAGCGGCGCATGCTGATTGTTATGATCTTCCGCACGCACAATCACATGGCTGGTCCACGGCGGCAGCTGCATCATGCGTCGCTCAGCCAGCGCCTGTTCGGCAAAGGCGTCGTAGCCTTTATAGAGCAACGTTTGCAACAGAGGATGTTCCGGATGGTGCGTTTGCAGCACCACTTCGCCCTGTTTACCCGCACGCCCGGCACGACCGGCGACCTGGGTGTAAAGCTGAGCGAAACGCTCTGCCGAGCGAAAATCGGCAGAAAACAGCGCGCCGTCCACATCCAGTAACGCCACCAGCGTCACATCCGGAAAGTGGTGACCTTTCGCCAGCATTTGTGTGCCGATCAAAATCCTCGCACCGCCGCGATGTACTTCCGCCAGTTGCTGTTCCAGCGCCCCTTTGCGGCTGGTGGTATCGCGGTCGATACGAGAAATGGGCACATCAGGGAACAGCGGCGCAAGCGTCTGTTCAAGCTGTTCGGTGCCCAGCCCCACGGGTACCAGGTGCGTGGAACCGCAGGAAGGGCACTGGCGCGGCACCGGACGCTGACTGTCACAGTGGTGACAGCGCAAATGCTGTTGCGCCTGATGCAGCGTGTAGTAGTGATCGCAACGTGGGCATTCGGCAATCCAGCCGCAGTCGTGGCACAGTAGCGCAGGCGCAAAGCCACGGCGGTTAAGAAAGAGGATAACCTGATTGTTGGCCTGTAAATGCTGGCGCATACGGGTGATTAACGCCGGAGCCAGACCTGCCTGCACCTTCTGACCTTTTAAATCCAGCACGTGTTGAATTGCCGGACGCGCATTCCCCGCCCGGCGCGTCAGGCGCAGCAGGCGGTATTTTTTCTGCTGGACGTTGCACAACGTTTCCAGCGCGGGCGTTGCGGAGCCAAGAATAATCGGGATTTGCTCGCTATGCGCACGATACACCGCCAGGTCGCGGGCATGATAGCGCCAGCCTTCCTGCTGCTTGTAGGAACTGTCGTGCTCTTCGTCAATGACAATCACGCCGAGATTTTTAAACGGCGTAAACAGCGCGGAGCGGGTGCCGATCACAATCGCCGCCTCGCCATTTTTCGCTTTCAGCCACGCCGAAAGACGCTCGCTGTCGTTCAGACCGGAATGCAGAACTTCCACGGGCGCATTAAACCGTTCACGAAAACGGGCGATAGTTTGCGGTGTCAGGCCGATTTCCGGCACCATCACCAGCGCCTGTTTGCCCTGAGCGAGCACGTTTTCCAGTACACTGAGATAAACCTCCGTTTTACCGGAACCGGTAACGCCCGCCAGCAGCCAGGCAGAAAAAGTATCTGCCGCGCTATGAATTGCGCCAACGGCGGTGGCCTGTTCGGTATTCAATCGCAACCGCTCACCAGAAACGGCATAGTTCGTTCGCCAGTCGCTAAACTCTGGTATTTCACTTGCTAAATCACACAGACCTTTTTTGCGCAGCGTCTGCAACGCGGCATCATTAAATTCGAGCGTGGCAACCTGGTCGCGCCAGATTTTCCCTTGCCGTAACGCCGCCAGCGCCTGTTGTTGCTTGGGTGAGCGTTTCAGGCTGTTCAGATCCACCGCCTGGCCTTGTTCAGTGGCAAACCAGTACCACATCGGCGCGTTCGCCGCAGGCCGCCCCTGGCGCAGTAAAATCGGCAAGGCATGAAACAGCACATCGCCAATCGGATGATGATAGTAATCTGCCGCCCAGAGCAGTAATCGCCAGACGGAGTGAGTAAATACCGGCTCAACGTCCAGCACTTCAACTACCGCTTTCAGCTCGTTAAGCGGCAGCTCACTGACATCGCTAACTGATACCACAACCCCGATGCGCTCCTGCTGTTTGCCAAACGGCACGCGCACGCGACACCCGGCTTTAACCGCCATGCCTTCTGGCAGCAGATAGTCAAAGGTACGAGGAAGCGGAACGGGCAAGGCAACGTGGGCAACGGGCATAGCATCATCCTGACTTGAAATTCGGTGGGTTAGTATACACATTGCCGTAGAAGAGTGCGGATCAGTTTGCATACGCTGGTTAATTTCTGTATGATTTCGCGCCTTCGTACGAAATGATCGTATTGAAGCTATACTTTTAACATCGCGTGGTGTCTGGCGTTAGGGCTGGAAGAGCGACGCGGCCTTAAACCGAGGTTTTCCCATGAAAAAAGATATTCACCCGAAATACGAAGAAATTACTGCTAGCTGCTCTTGCGGTAACGTAATGAAAATCCGCTCCACCGTTGGTCATGACCTGAACCTCGACGTGTGCAGCAAGTGCCACCCGTTCTTCACTGGCAAACAGCGTGATGTTGCTACCGGTGGCCGTGTTGACCGCTTCAACAAGCGTTTCAACATCCCGGGCAGCAAATAAGACCGGATTTCCGAAAAAAGCGCCGCACGGCGCTTTTTTTGTGCCTGTAATTTGCCTTTTATAAATTCTGAAAAATTCCGGGGTGTTAACTCATTATCATTTCCTGTTGTTGACTGGCGCTAGGCTTCTGGTTCTTATTTATTTCAAAAGGATTTTACGATGAGCGGAAAACCGGCGGCGCGTCAGGGCGACATGACGCAGTATGGCGGTAGCATTGTCCAGGGTTCAGCCGGGGTGCGCATCGGTGCCCCCACCGGCGTGGCCTGTTCGGTGTGCCCCGGCGGGGTGACGTCCGGCCATCCGGTCAATCCGCTGCTCGGTGCGAAGGTCCTTCCCGGTGAAACCGACATCGCCCTGCCCGCCCCGCTGCCGTTCATCCTCTCCCGCACCTACAGCAGTTACCGGACAAAAACGCCCGCGCCGGTGGGGAGCCTCGGCCCCGGCTGGAAAATGCCTGCGGATATCCGCTTACAGCTGCGCGATAACACACTGATACTCAGTGATAACGGCGGCAGAAGCCTGTATTTTGAGCACCTGTTTCCCGGTGAGGACGGTTACAGCCGCAGCGAATCACTCTGGCTGGTGCGCGGCGGCGTGGCGAAACTGGATGAAGGTCACCGGCTGGCCGCACTCTGGCAGGCGCTGCCGGAAGAACTCCGCTTAAGTCCGCATCGTTATCTGGCGACAAACAGTCCGCAGGGGCCGTGGTGGCTGCTCGGCTGGTGTGAGCGGGTGCCGGAAGCGGATGAGGTGCTGCCTGCGCCGCTGCCGCCGTACCGGGTACTGACCGGGCTGGTGGACCGCTTCGGGCGCACACAGACGTTCCACCGCGAAGCCGCCGGTGAATTCAGCGGCGAAATCACCGACGTGACGGATGGTGCCGGGCGTCACTTCCGGCTGGTACTGACCACGCAGGCGCAGCGGGCAGAAGAAGCCCGGCAGCAGGCCATTTCCGGCGGGACGGAACCGTCCGCTTTTCCTGATACCCTGCCGGGTTACACCGAATATGGCCGGGACAACGGCATCTGTCTGCCGTGTGGCTGACGCACGACCCGGAATACCCGGAGAATTTACCTGCCGCGCCGCTGGTGCGCTATGGCTGGACGCCACGCGGCGAACTGGCGGTGGTGTATGACCGTAGTGGCAAACAGGTGCGCAGCTTTACTTACGATGATAAATACCGGGGCCGGATGGTGGCGCACCGTCACACGGGCCGGCCGGAAATCCGTTACCGTTACGACAGCGACGGGCGGGTGACAGAACAGCTTAACCCGGCAGGCTTAAGCTACACGTATCAGTATGAGAAGGACCGCATCACCATCACCGACAGCCTGAACCGCCGTGAAGTGCTGCACTGTCAGCGCCAGTGATATAAGACGGTAATTCGCCATTTGGATTGTCCGCTCCACCCAACATGTTGTTTCCTTAAGGTTCTCACACCAGAAAGGACATCAACATGCTGAGCAGAGAGGACTTTTACATGATAAAGCAAATGCGCCAGCAGGGCGCGTACATCGTCGATATTGCGACTCAGATTGGTTGCTCTGAACGGACGGTCAGACGCTACCTCAAATACCCTGAACCGCCAGCCAGAAAGACCCGCCACAAAATGGTTAAGCTGAAACCGTTTATGGATTACATCGACATGCGCCTGGCAGAGAATGTCTGGAATAGCGAGGTTATCTTCGCGGAGATTAAGGCAATGGGTTATACGGGCGGACGTTCCATGCTGCGTTACTACATCCAGCCCAAACGTAAAATGCGTCCGTCAAAAAGAACAGTTCGCTTCGAAACTCAGCCTGGATACCAGCTCCAGCATGACTGGGGCGAAGTTGAGGTGGAGGTTGCCGGGCAACGGTGCAAAGTTAACTTTGCGGTTAATACGCTGGGGTTCTCCCGCAGCTTCCATGTCTTCGCCGCACCAAAACAGGATGCTGAGCATACCTACGAATCACTGGTTCGCGCCTTCCGCTACTTCGGTGGTTGTGTGAAAACGGTGCTGGTTGATAACCAGAAGGCTGCGGTGCTGAAGAATAACAACGGGAAAGTCGTGTTCAACTCCGGATTCCTGTTGCTGGCTGACCACTATAACTTCCTGCCACGGGCATGCCGTCCACGCAGGGCCAGAACAAAAGGTAAGGTTGAGCGGATGGTGAAATACCTCAAGGAGAACTTCTTCGTCCGGTACCGCAGGTTCGACAGCTTCACTCATGTCAATCAACAACTGGAGCAATGGATAGCCGATGTGGCTGACAAACGGGAGCTTCGCCAGTTCAAAGAAACGCCGGAACAGCGCTTCGCGCTGGAGCAGGAACATCTGCAGCCGTTACCGGATACAGACTTCGATACCAGTTACTTCGATATCCGCCATGTGTCCTGGGACAGCTATATCGAGGTTGGTGGTAATCGTTACAGCGTTCCCGAAGCGCTGTGTGGTCAGCCGGTATCGATACGAATATCGCTGGATGACGAGTTGCGGATCTACAGTAATGAGAAACTGGTGGCCTCACATCGCCTCTGTTCAGCATCGTCTGGCTGGCAGACAGTGCCGGAGCATCACGCCCCGCTCTGGCAGCAGGTCAGTCAGGTGGAACATCGACCACTGAGTGCCTATGAGGAGCTGTTGTGATGCATGAACTGGAAGTCCTGCTGAGTCGCCTGAAAATGGAGCATCTGAGTTATCACGTTGAAAGCCTGCTGGAACAGGCAGCTAAAAAAGAGCTGAACTACCGGGAGTTCCTGTGCATGGCGCTACAGCAGGAATGGAACGGCAGGCATCAGCGCGGTATGGAGTCCAGGCTGAAGCAGGCTCGTCTGCCGTGGGTCAAAACGCTGGAGCAGTTCGACTTTACCTTCCAGCCGGGCATCGACCGTAAGGTTGTCCGGGAACTGGCTGGTCTGGCGTTCGTGGAGCGCAGCGAAAACGTGATCCTGCTGGGCCCTCCTGGTGTCGGAAAAACTCATCTGGCCATAGCTCTTGGCGTGAAAGCGGTGGATGCGGGACATCGGGTACTGTTTATGCCACTGGACAGACTGATCGCGACACTGATGAAAGCGAAACAGGAAAACCGGCTGGAGCGTCAGCTACAGCAACTGAGTTATGCCCGGGTGTTGATCCTGGATGAAATAGGCTATCTGCCGATGAACAGAGAGGAAGCCAGTCTGTTCTTCCGGCTACTGAACCGTCGATATGAAAAAGCGAGCATCATACTGACGTCAAACAAAGGGTTCGCAGACTGGGGAGAAATGTTCGGAGATCACGTACTGGCAACAGCGATCCTGGATCGGCTGCTACATCACTCAACCACGCTGAATATCAAAGGAGAGAGTTACCGGTTAAAAGAGAAACGTAAAGCTGGAGTGCTGACCAAAAACACAACGCCAATCAGTGATGATGAAATGGTGGAAAGCGGACAGCATCAGTAACGAAAGTATTTAGCGGGCATGAAAATGGCAAATAACGGTCAAACATCGTGGCGTTGACAGCACACGTAGGGTGAAGCCGGGCTGAAGCGGGTGGTGAAAAAGGAACACGCGGACGGCAGCGTCACGCAGAGTCAGTTTGACGCCGTGGGCAGGCTCAGGACACAGACGGATGCCGCAGGCCGGACAACAGAATACAGCCCGGATGTGGTGACGGGTCTCATCACGCGCATCACCACGCCGGATGGCAGGGCATCGGCGTTTTACTATAACCACCACAGCCAGTTAACGTCAGCCACCGGGCCTGACGGGCTGGAAATACGCCGGGAATATGATGAATGGGGCAACCTGCTGAATGAAGAGAACCCGCATCAGCTGCAGCAGCTTATTCGTTTGCCGGGGCAGCAGTATGATGAGGAGTCCGGCCTGTATTATAACCGCCACCGCTATTATGACCCGCTGCAGGGGCGGTATATCACTCAGGATCCGATTGGGCTGAAGGGGGGATGGAACCTGTATACATATCCGCTGAGCCCGGTGAATAGCATGGATCCATTAGGATTATATGAATTTAAATCAAAAAATATTGATGATATTGGAATATTTGCATTGGCAATGTGTAATGGAGAATCAATTAACGAGAATAAAGAATATGGTGGACTAATATGTAAGAAGCAAGGTGAATATTTCCCCATGAATCCGATAAGTTCAAATGATAATGATAGTGTAGACTTGCGAAATATAAAATGCCCTGAAGGTTCAGAGAGAGTAGGCGATTATCACACTCACGGTTTTTACTCTGACGATAAAGGAAATAAAGTAACAAAAGAAAATGATGTTTATGATAGTCTAAATTTTTCAAGCAAAGATTTAACGAATTCTTATATGAATGGAATGGGAAAAAAAGAATACAGTAGTTACTTGGGAACACCAAATAACACCTATCTAAAATATAATCCCAAAGCTAAAGGGAATGGAGTTACAATTATCAGGCAAGGGAGTAATTAAAATGAAGGCAATACAATGTTGTTATTTCCTTGCTTTAGTCTCCAGTCATTTAATGGCTGGAGTTATGGGTGATGATAATATATTTTTAAGTAATTCGGATTCAGCTGCTTTATATTGTGTGGCTAAAATATTTCCAGATGGAGAAAATATTTTAATATATAAAGTAAATATAATTAATGCTAGTTCAAAAAAAGATGTTTTTTTTATGAAAGCCCAACATCAACCCACAATGACATAATGGGGGGCGGGGGAATGTCATATGCCTATGAATATGATGTAAAATATAATATATGTCATTTGAGAAAAAAGAGCAGAATGAGGTAAAAATCTTTGGCTGTGTATTCAGTCTGGTAATCATCCAAGGAAAGCTTATCAGAAGGGTGATGACTCCAATTAGTAGAACATATATTTTCGATAAAAGCACCGATGACTTTTTCATGAAGTTCTACAGAACGCGAGAAACAGATGGTTCTGCGGGCCAGACGTTTGATTCGGGTTCTCAGGGTCAGATTGTTACGCTCAATGTGCTGAGTAAAAATCTTACCAGTCAGATGCTTCTCCTTCGGTAACTCTCTAGCGTAACTACCCCATTCGTCAGTGGTCAACATGCCGATGGTAAAAGGGTAAGCAGCGCCCGCAATTCACGACAGGTTTCGTCAGTCCGGGGGCCAAAAGTGTAGGCCAGAACACCACCAGTTTTCGTGTTGTACACGTACCAGAGCCAGTGCTGTCGCGCTTTACTGCCGACAAAGCTCCATTGCTGACTAAGTTTGCAGATGAGTGCCACATCAGCATGAGCGACCGGGGATGACGTTATTCTTCGTGGCGAGAGTTTTTTAAAGTTCGGATGACTGTATTAATGCCGATTTTCAGCGTACGGGCAGTATCGCGAACCCCGGCACCGTTGAAAGTCATTTCAGCGATTTGGTCTTTAACTCCCGGTTTACGGGGCTCGTAACAGTAACTGAGCTGAAATACCCGGTGACAGTCACGGCCGCGGAATCGCTCATGTCTTTTTGGGTTCTGCCCGTGACGGTAAACCTGAACGGACTGGCAACGGGGGCAATGAAGGTTAACTGTGACCATGAAACAACCTTAAAAGCGAGTATTATATCCTTAATTCAACTAATTGGAGGCATCACCGTTTACCGGAGCGACAGCTTGCGGAAAGGTCGTGCAACTACAAAGCAACAAACAGACTACGGCGGGAATTATTTTTTTCATCATCCATTACCACGAAAACAGCGGCCACTCTTTGGCGACTGTGGTGAGTTGTGGCGCGTCGAAAACGGCTTGTGGTGAAACTACCGTTTCCTCAAGCGGAATATTTTTGCCGTAGCGTTCTTTGAGCTTAGCCTGGACCAGCGGGTTGCTGAGATCGAACTCTTTCAACTTCTGCTGCTCGCCCACGCGCATTCCCAGCGCGTTCTGGTAAACCTTCCACACCACTTCCGAACAGTACTGGCGATCGTCGCTCCATGAGAAGCTGAAATCATACGGTTTACCGAGATAACGTTTTGCCGTTTGCGCCAGTTTTTGCTGTTGTTCAACACTCAGTCCGCCTTCAACGCGGCGAACAACGTATTTGCCCTTTTCACCATGGGCGATCCACTGCTTGAGCGGGGTGTATTTCACCGGGCCGACCGCTTCAAAAACGTAGGGCTTTTTGTTGCGTATCACCAGCATACCGGTGTGGCTATAATCGGAATGGGTCGCCAGTTGGATCGCTTTACTTTGCGATGAGCGAGAGATCTGAAAGATGATGTCGCCGGTTTGTGGCTGCCAGGCAAAGGCAGGTACAGAAACCAGCAGGCTGAGGATCAGCAGCCTGTTTTTCATAGTTAAACGTCCATGTATAAAAAGCGGTGGGTCGCAGACAACGTGCTCGTTGTTTATGCCGGATGCGGCGTGAACGCCTTATCCGGCCTACAAGTTCGTGCAAATTCAATAAATTGCAATATGACGTAGGCCTGATAAGCGTAGCGCATCAGGCGATTCCACTCCGCGCCGCTCTTTTTTGCTTTAGTATTCCCACGTCTCCGGGTTAATCCCCATCTCACGCATGATCTCTTTTGCCGCTTCCGGGATTTCGTCGCTGCGCTCTTTACGCAGATCGGCATCATCCGGCAAAGGTTGCCCGGTAAAGGCATGCAGAAACGCTTCGCACAGCAGCTCGCTGTTGGTAGCGTGACGCAGGTTGTTCACCTGACGACGCGTGCGTTCATCGGTGAGGATTTTTAACACCTTAAGAGGAATGGAAACCGTAATCTTTTTGACTTGTTCACTCTTCTTGCCGTGCTCAGCGTATGGGCTGATATATTCGCCGCTCCATTCAGCCATGAGATACTTAATCCTCTTCGTCAATAAATTGAGACCAGACCACACAATTTATGTGGGTACTGACCGTAAACCCGCATAGTTTACCGTACAGGCGTTACCGTGACATCGTGTAATGCACCTGTCGGCGTGATAATGCATATAATTTTAACGGCTATTTGGGATTTGCTCAATCTATACGCAAAGAAGTTTAGATGTCCAGATGTATTGACGTCCATTAACACAATGTTTACTCTGGTGCCTGACATTTCACCGACAAAGCCCAGGAAACTTCATCACATGACGCGTAAACAGGCCACCATCGCAGTGCGTAGCGGGTTAAATGACGACGAACAGTATGGTTGCGTTGTCCCTCCCATCCATCTTTCCAGCACCTATAACTTTACCGGATTTAATGAACCGCGCGCGCATGATTACTCGCGTCGCGGCAACCCAACGCGCGATGTGGTTCAGCGTGCGCTGGCAGAACTGGAAGGCGGTGCTGGCGCAGTACTTACTAATACCGGCATGTCCGCGATTCACCTGGTAACGACCGTCTTTTTGAAACCTGGCGATCTGCTGGTTGCGCCGCACGACTGCTACGGCGGTAGCTATCGCCTGTTCGACAGTCTGGCGAAACGCGGTTGCTATCGCGTGTTGTTTGTTGATCAAGGCGATGAACAGGCATTACGGGCAGCGCTGGCAGAAAAACCCAAACTGGTACTGGTAGAAAGCCCAAGTAATCCATTGTTACGCGTCGTGGATATTGCGAAAATCTGCCATCTGGCAAGGGAAGTCGGGGCGGTGAGCGTGGTGGATAACACCTTCTTAAGCCCGGCATTACAAAATCCGCTGGCATTAGGTGCCGATCTGGTGTTGCATTCATGCACGAAATATCTGAACGGTCACTCTGACGTGGTGGCTGGCGTGGTGATTGCTAAAGACCCGGACGTTGTCACTGAACTTGCCTGGTGGGCAAACAATATTGGCGTGACGGGCGGCGCGTTTGACAGCTATCTGCTGCTACGCGGGTTGCGAACGCTGGTGCCGCGTATGGAGCTGGCGCAGCGCAACGCGCAGGCGATTGTGAAATATCTGCAAACCCAGCCGTTGGTGAAAAAACTGTATCACCCGTCGCTGCCGGAAAATCAGGGGCATGAAATTGCCGCGCGTCAGCAAAAAGGCTTTGGCGCAATGTTGAGTTTTGAACTGGATGGCGATGAGCAGACGCTGCGTCGTTTCCTGAGCGGGCTGTCGTTGTTTACGCTGGCGGAATCATTAGGGGGAGTGGAAAGTTTAATCTCTCACGCCGCAACCATGACACATGCAGGCATGGCACCAGAAGCGCGTGCTGCCGTCGGGATCTCCGAGACGCTGCTGCGTATCTCCACCGGTATTGAAGATGGCGAAGATTTAATTGCCGACCTGGAAAATGGCTTCCGGGCTGCAAACAAGGGGTAAAAATGAGTGTGATTGCGCAGGCAGGGGCGAAAGGTCGTCAGCTGCATAAATTTGGTGGCAGTAGTCTGGCTGATGTGAAGTGTTATTTGCGTGTCGCGGGCATTATGGCGGAGTACTCTCAGCCTGACGATATGATGGTGGTTTCCGCCGCCGGTAGCACCACTAACCAGTTGATTAACTGGTTGAAACTAAGCCAGACCGATCGTCTCTCTGCGCATCAGGTTCAACAAACGCTGCGTCGCTATCAGTGCGATCTGATTAGCGGTCTGCTACCCGCTGAAGAAGCCGATAGCCTCATTAGCGCTTTTGTCAGCGATCTGGAACGCCTGGCGGCGCTGCTCGACAGCGGTATTAACGACGCAGTGTATGCGGAAGTGGTGGGCCACGGGGAAGTATGGTCGGCACGCCTGATGTCTGCGGTACTTAATCAACAAGGGCTGCCAGCGGCCTGGCTTGATGCCCGCGAGTTTTTACGCGCTGAACGCGCCGCACAACCGCAGGTTGATGAAGGGCTTTCTTACCCGTTGCTGCAACAGCTACTGGTGCAACATCCGGGCAAACGTCTGGTGGTGACCGGGTTTATCAGCCGTAACAACGCCGGTGAAACGGTGCTGCTGGGGCGTAACGGTTCCGACTATTCCGCGACACAAATCGGTGCGCTGGCGGGTGTTTCTCGTGTAACCATCTGGAGCGACGTCGCCGGGGTATACAGTGCCGACCCGCGTAAAGTGAAAGATGCCTGTCTGCTGCCGTTGCTGCGTCTGGATGAAGCCAGCGAACTGGCTCGTCTGGCGGCTCCCGTTCTTCACGCCCGTACTTTACAGCCGGTTTCTGGCAGCGAAATCGACCTGCAACTGCGCTGTAGCTACACGCCGGATCAAGGTTCCACGCGCATTGAACGCGTGCTGGCCTCCGGTACTGGTGCGCGTATTGTCACCAGCCACGATGATGTCTGTTTGATTGAGTTTCAGGTGCCCGCCAGTCAGGATTTCAAACTGGCGCATAAAGAGATCGACCAAATCCTGAAACGCGCGCAGGTACGCCCGCTGGCGGTTGGCGTACATAACGATCGCCAGTTGCTGCAATTTTGCTACACCTCAGAAGTGGCCGACAGTGCGCTGAAAATCCTCGACGAAGCGGGATTACCTGGCGAACTGCGCCTGCGTCAGGGGCTGGCGCTGGTGGCGATGGTCGGTGCAGGCGTCACCCGTAACCCGCTGCATTGCCACCGCTTCTGGCAGCAACTGAAAGGCCAGCCGGTCGAATTTACCTGGCAGTCCGATGACGGCATCAGCCTGGTGGCAGTACTGCGCACCGGCCCGACCGAAAGCCTGATTCAGGGGCTGCATCAGTCCGTCTTCCGCGCAGAAAAACGCATCGGCCTGGTATTGTTCGGTAAGGGCAATATCGGTTCCCGTTGGCTGGAACTGTTCGCCCGTGAGCAGAGCACGCTTTCGGCACGTACCGACTTTGAATTTGTGCTGGCAGGCGTGGTGGACAGCCGCCGCAGTCTGTTGAGCTATGACGGGCTGGACGCCAGCCGCGCGTTAGCCTTCTTCAACGATGAAGCGGTTGAGCAGGATGAAGAGTCGTTGTTCCTGTGGATGCGCGCCCATCCGTATGATGATTTAGTGGTGCTGGACGTTACCGCCAGCCAGCAGCTTGCTGATCAGTATCTTGATTTCGCCAGCCACGGTTTCCACGTCATCAGCGCCAACAAACTGGCGGGAGCCAGCGACAGCAATAAATATCGCCAGATCCACGACGCCTTCGAAAAAACCGGGCGTCACTGGCTGTACAATGCCACCGTCGGTGCGGGCTTACCGATCAACCACACCGTGCGCGATCTGATCGACAGCGGCGATACTATTTTGTCGATCAGCGGGATCTTCTCCGGCACGCTCTCCTGGTTGTTCCTGCAATTCGACGGTAGCGTGCCGTTTACCGAGCTGGTGGATCAGGCGTGGCAGCAGGGCTTAACCGAACCTGACCCGCGTGACGATCTCTCTGGCAAAGACGTGATGCGCAAGCTGGTGATTCTGGCGCGTGAAGCAGGTTACAACATCGAACCGGATCAGGTACGCGTGGAGTCGCTGGTGCCTGCCCATTGCGAAGGCGGCAGCATCGACCATTTCTTTGAAAATGGCGATGAACTTAACGAGCAGATGGTGCAACGGCTGGAAGCGGCCCGCGAAATGGGGCTGGTGCTGCGCTACGTGGCGCGTTTCGATGCCAATGGCAAAGCGCGTGTGGGCGTGGAAGCGGTGCGTGAAGACCATCCGCTGGCATCACTGCTGCCGTGCGATAACGTCTTTGCCATCGAAAGCCGCTGGTATCGCGATAATCCGCTGGTGATCCGTGGGCCTGGCGCTGGGCGCGACGTCACCGCCGGGGCGATTCAGTCGGATATCAACCGGCTGGCACAGTTGTTGTAATTTCAGAAATTTAATAATGCCCGGTACTCATGTTTTCGGGTTTATGGTTTCTAATGAAATATATTGAATTATCATAGGATTAGGCCGGATTAAGCGTTTACGACGAATCCGGCAAGAAGCAATAAGTACATGGTTAGTTTATATTTGCAGTCCGGTTTGCTTTGCATACCGGATTTTCTTTTTCTTACCATCCTGAAGTTTTTTCATCTTCCCTGATTTTTCCTCACCATCATTGGTCATTTTTCGGTTGACGCCCTTCGGCTTTTCCTTCATCTTTACATCTGGACGTCTAAACGGATAGATGTGCACAACACAACATATAACTACAAGCGATTGATGAGGTAAGGTATGAGCTTTTTTCACGCCAGCCAGCGGGATGCCCTGAATCAGAGCCTGGCAGAAGTCCAGGGGCAGATTAACGTTTCGTTCGAGTTTTTCCCGCCGCGTACCAGTGAAATGGAGCAGACCCTGTGGAACTCCATCGATCGCCTTAGCAGCCTGAAACCGAAGTTTGTATCGGTGACCTATGGCGCGAACTCCGGCGAGCGCGACCGTACGCACAGCATTATTAAAGGCATTAAAGATCGCACTGGTCTGGAAGCGGCACCGCATCTTACTTGCATTGATGCGACGCCCGACGAGTTGCGCACCATTGCACGCGACTACTGGAATAACGGTATTCGTCATATCGTGGCGCTGCGTGGCGATCTGCCGCCGGGAAGTGGTAAGCCAGAAATGTATGCTTCTGACCTGGTGACGCTATTAAAAGAAGTGGCAGATTTCGATATCTCCGTGGCGGCGTATCCGGAAGTTCACCCGGAAGCAAAAAGCGCTCAGGCGGATTTGCTTAATCTGAAACGCAAAGTCGATGCCGGAGCCAACCGCGCGATTACTCAGTTCTTCTTCGATGTCGAAAGCTACCTGCGTTTTCGTGACCGCTGTGTATCGGCGGGCATTGATGTGGAAATTATTCCGGGAATTTTGCCGGTATCTAACTTTAAACAGGCGAAGAAATTTGCCGATATGACCAACGTGCGTATTCCGGCGTGGATGGCGCAAATGTTCGACGGCCTGGATGATGATGCCGAAACCCGCAAACTGGTGGGCGCGAATATTGCCATGGATATGGTGAAGATTTTAAGCCGTGAAGGAGTGAAAGATTTCCACTTCTATACGCTTAACCGCGCTGAAATGAGTTACGCGATTTGCCATACGCTGGGTGTTCGACCTGGTTTATAAATAGTGTGGCTTTTGTGAAAATCACACAGTGATCACAAATTTTAAACAGAGCACAAAATGCTGCCTCGAAATGAGGGCGGGAAAATAAGGTTGTCAGCCTTGTTTTCTCCCTCATTACTTGAAGGATATGAAGCTAAAACCCTTTTTTATAAAGCATTTGTCCGAATTCGGACATAATCAAAAAAGCTTAATTACGATCAATTTGACCTACATCTCTTTAACCAACAATATGTAAGATCTCAACTATCGCATCCGTGGATTAATTCAATTATAACTTCTCTCTAACGCTGTGTATCGTAACGGTAACACTGTAGAGGGGAGCACATTGATGAGCACGTCAGACGATATCCATAACACGACAGCCACTGGCAAATGCCCGTTCCATCAGGGCGGTCACGACCAGAGCGCGGGGGCGGGCACAACCACTCGCGACTGGTGGCCAAATCAACTCCGTGTTGACCTGTTAAACCAACATTCTAATCGTTCTAACCCGCTGGGTGAGGACTTTGACTACCGCAAAGAATTCAGCAAATTAGATTACTACGGCCTGAAAAAAGATCTGAAAGCCCTGCTGACAGAATCTCAGCCGTGGTGGCCAGCCGACTGGGGCAGCTACGCCGGTCTGTTTATTCGTATGGCCTGGCACGGCGCAGGTACTTACCGTTCAATCGATGGACGCGGCGGCGCGGGTCGTGGTCAGCAACGTTTTGCACCGCTGAACTCCTGGCCGGATAACGTAAGCCTCGATAAAGCGCGTCGCCTGTTGTGGCCAATCAAACAGAAATATGGTCAGAAAATCTCCTGGGCCGACCTGTTTATCCTCGCAGGTAACGTGGCGCTGGAAAACTCCGGCTTCCGTACCTTCGGTTTTGGTGCCGGTCGTGAAGACGTCTGGGAACCGGATCTGGATGTTAACTGGGGTGATGAAAAAGCCTGGCTGACTCACCGTCATCCGGAAGCGCTGGCGAAAGCACCGCTGGGTGCAACCGAGATGGGCCTGATTTACGTTAACCCGGAAGGCCCGGATCACAGCGGCGAACCGCTTTCTGCGGCAGCAGCTATCCGCGCGACCTTCGGCAACATGGGCATGAACGACGAAGAAACCGTGGCGCTGATTGCGGGTGGTCATACGCTGGGTAAAACCCACGGTGCCGGTCCGACATCAAACGTAGGTCCTGATCCAGAAGCTGCACCGATTGAAGAACAAGGTTTAGGCTGGGCGAGCACTTACGGCAGCGGCGTTGGCGCAGATGCCATTACCTCTGGTCTGGAAGTTGTCTGGACCCAGACGCCGACCCAGTGGAGCAACTATTTCTTCGAAAACCTGTTCAAATATGAGTGGGTACAGACCCGCAGTCCGGCTGGCGCAATCCAGTTCGAAGCGGTAGACGCACCGGAAATTATCCCGGATCCATTCGATCCGTCGAAGAAACGTAAACCGACGATGCTGGTGACCGACCTGACGCTGCGTTTTGATCCTGAGTTCGAGAAGATCTCTCGTCGTTTCCTCAACGATCCGCAGGCGTTCAACGAAGCCTTTGCCCGTGCCTGGTTCAAACTGACGCACAGGGATATGGGGCCGAAATCTCGCTACATCGGGCCGGAAGTGCCGAAAGAAGATCTGATCTGGCAAGATCCGCTGCCGCAGCCGATCTACAACCCGACCGAGCAGGACATTATCGATCTGAAATTCGCGATTGCGGATTCTGGTCTGTCTGTTAGTGAGCGGGTATCGGTGGCCTGGGCATCTGCTTCTACCTTCCGTGGTGGCGACAAACGCGGTGGTGCCAACGGTGCGCGTCTGGCATTAATGCCGCAGCGCGACTGGGATGTGAACGCCGCAGCCGTTCGTGCTCTGCCTGTTCTGGAGAAAATCCAGAAAGAGTCTGGTAAAGCCTCGCTGGCGGATATCATCGTGCTGGCTGGTGTGGTTGGTGTTGAGAAAGCCGCAAGCGCCGCAGGTTTGAGCATTCATGTACCGTTTGCGCCGGGCCGCGTTGATGCGCGTCAGGATCAGACTGACATTGAGATGTTCGAGCTGCTGGAGCCAATTGCTGACGGTTTCCGTAACTATCGCGCTCGTCTGGATGTTTCCACCACCGAGTCACTGCTGATCGACAAAGCCCAGCAACTGACCCTGACCGCGCCGGAAATGACCGCGCTGGTGGGCGGGATGCGCGTACTGGGTGCCAACTTCGATGGCAGCAAAAACGGCGTCTTCACTGACCGCGTTGGCGTATTGAGCAATGACTTCTTCGTGAACTTGCTGGATATGCGTTACGAGTGGAAAGCGACCGACGAATCGAAAGAGCTGTTTGAAGGCCGTGACCGCGAAACCGGCGAAGTGAAATACACTGCCAGCCGTGCGGATCTGGTATTTGGTTCTAACTCTGTCCTGCGTGCGGTGGCTGAAGTTTACGCCAGCAGCGATGCTCACGAGAAGTTTGTTAAAGACTTCGTGGCGGCATGGGTGAAAGTGATGAACCTCGACCGTTTCGACCTGCTGTAATCTGACCTTCTTCAGCGACTGCCTTTCAGGCAGTCGCTGAAGTTTCTTTACCGGCGTATAGTGTCCACAGGAAAACTACACACTGGATCTCTCATGTCTGCCGCAGGAAAGAGCAACCCACTGGCAATCAGTGGCCTGGTTGTGCTCACACTTATCTGGAGTTATAGCTGGATTTTCATGAAGCAAGTCACCAGCTACATCGGTGCCTTCGACTTTACCGCCTTACGCTGCATTTTCGGCGCTCTCGTTTTATTCATCGTCCTTTTATTACGTGGTCGCGGAATGCGCCCGACACCGTTTAAATACACCTTAGCCATTGCCCTGTTACAAACCTGCGGGATGGTTGGCCTGGCGCAGTGGGCGCTGGTCAGCGGCGGAGCGGGGAAGGTGGCGATCCTAAGCTATACCATGCCGTTCTGGGTGGTGATTTTCGCCGCGTTGTTTCTCGGTGAACGCCTGCGACGTGGGCAATATTTCGCGATACTGATTGCCGCTTTCGGCTTATTTTTGGTGTTGCAGCCGTGGCAACTCGATTTCTCTTCGATGAAAAGTGCCATGCTGGCAATCCTCTCCGGCGTCAGTTGGGGGGCGAGCGCGATTGTTGCTAAACGTCTGTATGCCCGTCATCCGCGCGTGGATTTATTGTCGTTAACATCCTGGCAGATGCTCTATGCGGCGCTGGTGATGAGTGTGGTCGCTTTACTGGTGCCGCAACGTGAAATTGACTGGCAGCCCACCGTGTTCTGGGCGCTGGCCTACAGTGCGATTCTGGCGACGGCACTGGCGTGGAGCTTATGGTTGTTTGTATTGAAAAACTTGCCTGCCAGTATTGCCAGCTTAAGCACACTGGCCGTTCCCGTTTGCGGCGTACTCTTTTCCTGGTGGCTGCTCGGCGAGAATCCGGGGGCCGTTGAAGGTAGCGGTATTGTGCTGATTGTGATGGCACTGGCGCTGGTGAGCCGTAAGAAAAAAGAAGCCGTTAGTGTAAAAAGGATCTGAATTTTTTCTTCATGTGGGGCGATCGCTTATTTAACAAAATAACGATAATGCCCCACCATGCGCCAGCTAAACAGCACATCTTCTTCCTGCGCACCTGCGCCAATGTTATGTATCACCAGCGGCGTACCGTCGCGGGCGAAGCCATCTGAAACCACCCCAATATGTGCCAGCCCGTTATCTAATCGCCAGGAGACAATATCGCCCGCTTGATAGTCACTGGGGTTCTTGCTGATGGGGCGTGTTTTATCGTGGTGGGTAAACCAGGTTTCCAGATTAGGCACCCGACGGTGATCGATGTTGCTGTCCGGGCGCTTTAACTGCCATTTTTGCGGGTACTCGGCAAAATTCTTCGCCATATCTTCGTGCACCAGTTTCTGCAAATCGACCTTCTGGCTGCGCAATGCACGGATCACCACATCGGAACATACCCCGCGTTTTTGCGGGACATCACCGCCAGGATAGGTAAGCTGCATATACGCCGGATCGTAAAATAGCGTGCTGCCGATTTGCTGTCTGGCACCGTCTGCGATGGCAAGGTTGGTATTGGCCTGGATTTGTACCACGGTTGGTGGAACGGCGGGAGATTTTAAGGAGTGGCTGGTAAATGCCGTTAGCAGGCTGAGCAGCGCCAGTGAAGCTTTCATCTGGTTCGTCCGTGAAAATAAGAGTCACAGATTCGACCTTCCGGGATAACGATTGTTCTGTAGAGAAAATGTCCAGAAGCGGATAAAAAACTCCTGAACAACGTGGGAGTTTCAGATTACTGGCACAGAGTGCCGGATGCGGCGTGAACGCCTTATCTGTCCTAAAAAACAAGAAAATTCAATATATTGCAGAGATTGCGTAGGCCTGATAAGCGTAGCGCATCAGGCAATTTTGCGTTCAAACTCCCGGACAAGCCGGGAGTTTGGAGTAGGTTATTCCCACTCTTGCAGGAAACGCTGACCGTACTGGTCGGCTACCAGCAGAGCGGCGTAAACCTGATCTGGCGTCGCGCCGCCAGGCATGTTGTGGATGGTTTCACATTCTGCACATGCCGCTTCAGCCACAATTCGCATTTTCGCCGGGACATCTTCTTTAATATCCAGTTGAGCGAGAGTTATTGGCAAACCTACCGCATGGCTAAGTGCAGCTACGGTTTCGATTTCCTCAACCGGTGCGTTTTCCAGAACCAGCTGCGTCAGCGTACCAAATGCCACTTTTTCACCGTGATAATAGTGATGCGCGTCCGGGATAGCGGTCAGGCCGTTATGCACTGCGTGCGCCGCAGCCAGACCACCACTTTCAAAACCAACACCGCTCAAATAGGTGTTCGCTTCAATCACGCGCTCCAGCGCCGGAGTCACTACATGCTGTTCGGCAGCAAGCATCGCTTTTTCGCCTTCTTCCAGCAGGGTGTTGTAGCACAGTTCAGCCAGTGCCAGCGCAGCCTGGGTGCACTTGCCGCCCGCCATGGTGGTCGCGCCGCTACGAGAGCAGGCACGCGCTTCAAACCAGGTTGCCAGCGCATCGCCGATACCCGCCGCTAACAGACGTGCAGGTGCGCCAGCGACGATTTTGGTGTCGACAATGACCATATTCGGGTTATTTGGCAACAGCAGATAGCGGTCAAACTCACCCTCATCGGTGTAGATAACAGACAATGCGCTGCACGGTGCATCGGTAGAGGCGATAGTCGGTGCGATCGCTACCGGAACACCCATGAAATGTGCCAGTGCTTTGGCTGTATCGAGGGTTTTTCCGCCACCGATACCGAGAATTGCGCCACACTGCGCAGTCTCCGCGATGCCACGCAGACGGTCGATCTCATTTTGCGAACATCCACCGCCAAACGGCGCAATTTCTACTACCAGTCCAGCATCTTTAAAGCTTTTCTCGACAGTGGATTGAGCAAAACCTAAAACAAATTTGTCACCCACCACTAACCAGCGTTCTGCCAGCGGCTTCAGGTATTCGCCCAGACGATTAATCACATCAGCGCCCTGGATGTATTTACCCGGTGATTGAATAATGCGGTCCATAATTGCTCCTTTAGAGATGAGTAGTGCCAAATGCGGCATTCCAGTCGTGTTCGAACTTCTCTATAGCTGACTCTACCGCAGGGGTGTTGAGCATTTGTTGCGCTACATCTAAGGGCAGGGTGATGGATTCACATCCTGCCAGTAAACAGTCCAGCGCCTGACGCGGCGTTTTAAAGCTGGCTGCCAGCACCATGCTTTCTGGCGCGTGCATTTCTAACAGCGCTTGCAGCTCCTGAACCGTACGAATGCCGTCTCCGCCCTGGGCATCTACGCGGTTAACATACGGAGCAACGTATTTTGCCCCTGCCAGCGCGGCCAGTAACCCTTGTGCAGCACTGTACACTGCGGTGCCAAGCGTAGTAATACCCTCTTTTTTCAGTATTTTAATTGCTGCCAGACCTTCGGAAGTCACCGGGATTTTCACCACAATACCCGGAATAGCGTCGCGCAGGCGCTTCGCTTCTTCCACCATCCCCTGCGCGTCGCGGCTCATGGTCTGAGCAAACAGAATGCCCTCATCACCAATCGCTTTTTGCAGACGCGGCAGCACTTCCCATATGGACTCCTTGCTGGCAGCGATAATGCTCGGGTTAGTTGTCACCCCGGCAATGGGGAATATGCGTGCCAGACGTTCGACTTCTGCGACGTTAGCGGTGTCCAGATACAGTTCCATGATGTTTCCTTTTACAGTTCCAGTTCATGTTGCAGCAGGCTGGCGATAGCGTCGGCAGAGGCGGCGTTAACCAGCGCGTTACGGAATTCTTCGTGCATGATGCGGCGAGCGAGGCGCGAGAAAATGCGCATGTGCTGATCGCCCGCAGCGTGTTTGTTCAGGGTTAACATGATGATGAATTGCGCTTCATCATCACCCCAGCGCACCGGCGCTTGCAGACGCGCAACGCTGATGGTGGATTGCTCAATGTGTTCTGATTTGCTGTGTGGAATGGCAAAACTAAAGCCCAGACCGGTAGAGAAAACGGCCTCGCGCGCCCACAAGTCGGCTTCCAGTTTACGCGGATAGCGGCAGCGCCCTGCCAGCAGCAGGTTATCGGTCATGCCTTTGAGCACTTCTTCTTTGCTGCGCCAGTCGCTTTCCAGTGTGATGCACTCGGCGGTGACCAGCGGTGCGTCTTGTTGGGTCATGCGGAATTGCGCCAGCAGGTGCTCCACTTCCAGCGAAGTACGGCAGGCCATTGCCTGGTTGAGCAACTTGCGGCACTCACGGCTATCAAGTTGCGCCATCCGCGCTTTCGCCGCCGGAATTGATGGTGCGCTCATGCTGAGTTCATCCAGCCCTAAGCCGACCAGCAACGGCAGCACGGAACCTTTCGCTCCCAGCTCACCGCACAGACCAATCCATTTACCCTGGCGATGCACCGCCTGCACGGCGTAATCGAGCGCCCGCAAGAATGCCGGATTCAGGCTGTTGTAGTGACGAGTAACCTTAGCGTTATCGCGATCCACTGCCAGCAGATATTGCGTCAGGTCATTACTACCAATACTAAAGAAATCAATCTCTTCGCAGCATTGATCGATGATGAACATCACCGACGGCACTTCCAGCATAATGCCGAGCTGGATCTTCTCATCAAACGGAATGTGTTCGTTACGTAGTTGCTGTTTGGCTTCTGCCAGTTTTTCTTTCACCCATAAGATCTCTTCCATTGAGGAGATCATCGGGATCATGATTTTCAGGCTGCCGTGAGCGGAGGCGCGCAGGATCGAGCGTAGTTGTGTGGTAAATAACGACGCGTATTCTTCATAAATACGCACGGCGCGATAACCGAGGAACGGGTTTGCCTCTGCGGGAATGTTTAGATAATCAACGGGTTTGTCGCCGCCAATGTCCATAGTGCGCACAATAATGCTGCGTCCGTTGGCAGACTCCAGCGCCTGACAAAAAATGTTGTACAGCTCGCTTTCGCCCGGTGCACTGGTGCGATCCATATAGAGCATTTCAGTGCGGAACAAACCAACGCCTTCCGCACCATTGCCGAATGCGGCCTGCGCTTCCACGGAGTGAGCGATGTTAGCGGCAATTTCAATGCGGATACCGTCAGCGGTACGGGCTTGTTGGGTCAGCCAGACACGCTGTTGCTCACGCAGGGCGTCCTGTACGCGGGCTTCTTGCTGATAATAACGAGCTACGGCTTCTCCTGGCTCAACCACAATCGCCCCGGCGTTGCCGTCGATATAAATCGTTTGATGCTGCCACGGAGTGAGGGCATCAATATCCACACCAACCAGCGTCGGAATGTTGAACGAACGGGCAAGGATCACCGTATGTGAGGTGGTGCCGCCACTTTTCAGCAACAGACCTTTGAGGTGATTTTTATCCAGTTCGAGGAACTGGCTGGGGGTCAGTTCATCAGCCATACAAATGGCGGACTGCGTCAGTTTGCCCGGTGCCGGGAAGCGTTGCTCACCGTAGATTTGCTGGAGTAACTGGAAGCAGACGTCGCGTACGTCCAGGGCACGTTCTTGCAGGTAGCTGCTGCTGGAACGGGCGAACTCTTCGCAAAAGTGATTCGCACTGGCGACAATCGCTTCGGCGCAGCTTAATCCCTCGCTGACGCCTGCCAGTAAGTGCTGACGTAAAGATGTATCGCCAGCCAGGGATCGGTGAGCTTCCAGTATCGCGCTGGTAGCACCGTCGCTATCCAGCAGACGAAACTCAATGTTTTTCAGTACCAGCGTCAGGCCGTTTTCCAGTGTGGATTGCTCGGCGTCAACGTCTTTGGCTGCGGGAAGATTACTCAGCGCATTGAGATCTAAAGAAGAGATCGGCGTCAGAATGCCGCCTGCACTACCGCTGCACACGGTGCGGGCGCGGATAATTTGCGGATTCAGATTGGTCAGTGAAACCGGCAGTGGTTCCAGTTCGTCAGATTTAACTTCCGCCAGCGGCGCATCGCAGTGGGGGAATTCATCGCGCAGCCATTGGCTTAAACGCTGGTGCGCTTCCTGTTCGTCGGCCCCGGAAATCAGTAACTGGCAGTTATCGCCCGCCAGCGTATCGGTGCCAATCAGCGCAAGGGCGCTTTTGGCGTTGCCCTTGCGGTCAGTGTGCAGGTTATGCCACTCAATTTGTGATGAAAAAGTATTACACAGCGTTTCAACGTGGCTTGCCGGACGCGCATGTACGCCGTTAGGTAGCTCACAAATAAATTCCACAATCAGGGCCATTGCCTCTCTCCCGGTACGGTTTTCTGTTTACAGGATAAGAGCGCACGGCAACGGCCTGCCATGTGACAAATCTGCCAAAAGCTGGACAAATGTAATGTAACCGTCAATTTGCGACGCGTCTCACAAGACGCCGTTTTGCGGCATGCTTCCGGTTTATCGCAAGTTATGAGGCGGATCGCATTTTTGTACTGATATTACAAAAGTCCAGTAAATGGCCTTTTTATCCACTGTTTGCTCCGCCTGCGATTGCCTATTGTTTCCTCCATCAAAAATATGGACATGGGCTTTCGCAAGCCCGGGAGCAGCTTATGAATGAGTTGGTGCAGATCCTGAAAAATACCCGTCAGCATTTAATGACGGGCGTTTCACACATGATTCCCTTCGTGGTATCGGGCGGTATTTTGCTGGCGGTTTCCGTCATGTTGTATGGCAAAGGCGCAGTGCCGGATGCCGTAGCCGATCCAAATCTGAAAAAACTGTTTGATATCGGCGTTGCGGGCTTGACGCTGATGGTGCCTTTCCTCGCCGCTTACATTGGTTATTCCATTGCAGAACGTTCTGCGCTGGCTCCATGCGCTATCGGTACCTGGGTTGGTAACAGCTTTGGTGCGGGCTTCTTTGGTGCACTGATCGCCGGGATTATCGGCGGCATCGTGGTGCATTACCTGAAGAAAATTCCGGTGCATAAAGTTCTGCGCTCGGTGATGCCTATCTTCATTATTCCTATCGTCGGCACACTGATTACCGCAGGCATCATGATGTGGGGCTTGGGCGAGCCTGTAGGGGCGTTGACCAACAGCCTGACTCAGTGGCTTCAGGGGATGCAGCAGGGCAGCATTGTTATGCTGGCGGTGATCATGGGTCTGATGCTGGCGTTCGATATGGGCGGTCCGGTTAACAAAGTGGCCTATGCCTTCATGCTGATTTGCGTTGCTCAGGGTGTTTATACCGTGGTGGCCATCGCTGCCGTGGGTATTTGTATCCCGCCGCTGGGGATGGGGCTGGCGACGCTGATTGGTCGTAAAAATTTCTCCGCAGAAGAGCGCGAAACCGGCAAAGCGGCACTGGTGATGGGCTGTGTTGGCGTTACTGAAGGGGCGATTCCTTTCGCCGCTGCCGATCCGCTGCGTGTCATTCCTTCCATCATGGTCGGTTCAGTTTGTGGTGCAGTAACTGCGGCGCTGGTCGGTGCGCAGTGCTATGCAGGCTGGGGTGGTCTGATTGTGCTGCCGGTGGTTGAAGGCAAGCTGGGTTATATCGCAGCAGTGGCTGTCGGAGCAGTGGTGACGGCTGTTTGTGTGAACGTGCTGAAAAGTCTGGCGCGTAAAAATGGGTCTTCGACTGATGAAAAAGAAGACGACCTGGATTTGGATTTTGAAATTAATTAATTGAGGAACGAGCCATGACGAAAATTATTGCAGTAACCGCATGTCCTTCAGGTGTTGCCCATACCTATATGGCAGCAGAGGCGCTGGAAAGTGCCGCGAAAGCGAAAGGCTGGGAAGTGAAAGTAGAAACCTAGGGGTCAATTGGTCTGGAAAATGAACTGACTGCGGAAGATGTGGCGAGCGCTGATATGGTGATTCTGACCAAAGATATCGGCATCAAGTTTGAAGAGCGTTTTGCTGGCAAGACCATCGTGCGCGTCAACATCAGCGATGCAGTAAAACGTGCTGACGCCATTATGAGCAAAATTGAAGCTCACCTGGCGCAAACCGCTTAAGTTCTTCTCCCGCTCGCAAGGGCGGGTTCGCTTTCCCACAGGAGTTCCTCATGACGAATCGTATCTCTCGCCTCAAAACTGCACTGTTTGCCAATACCCGTGAAATCTCGCTGGAGCGGGCGCTGCTTTATACCGCCAGCCATCGGCAAACCGAAGGCGAACCGGTGATATTGCGCCGGGCGAAAGCAACAGCGTATATCCTTGAACATGTTGAAATTTCGATTCGTGATGAAGAACTGATTGCCGGTAACCGCACCGTAAAACCGCGCGCCGGGATTATGTCGCCGGAAATGGACCCTTACTGGCTGCTGAAAGAGCTGGATCAATTCCCGACGCGTCCGCAGGACCGCTTTGCTATCAGCGAAGAAGATAAACGTATCTACCGTGAAGAGTTGTTCCCGTACTGGGAAAAACGTTCGATGAAAGATTTCATCAACGGGCAGATGACAGATGAAGTAAAAGCCGCGACCAACACGCAGATTTTCAGCATCAACCAGACGGATAAAGGCCAGGGGCACATTATTATTGATTACCCACGCCTGTTGAATCACGGTCTGGGTGAGCTGGTGGCACAGATGCAGCAACATTGTCAGCAACAGCCGGAGAATCACTTTTATCAGGCCGCGTTGTTACTGCTGGAAGCCTCGCAGAAACACATTTTGCGTTACGCCGAACTGGCGGAAACGATGGCGGCAAACTGCACAGATGCACAGCGTCGCGAAGAACTGCTGACTATTGCGGAGATCTCTCGCCATAACGCCGAACATAAGCCGCAGACGTTCTGGCAGGCGTGCCAGTTATTCTGGTACATGAACATCATTCTGCAATACGAATCCAACGCCAGTTCGCTGTCTTTAGGGCGCTTCGACCAGTATATGTTGCCGTTCTATCAGGCATCTTTAACCCAGGGCGAAGATCCGGCGTTCCTGAAAGAACTGCTCGAATCTTTATGGGTGAAATGCAACGACATCGTGCTGTTGCGCTCCACCAGCAGCGCGCGTTATTTCGCAGGTTTCCCGACCGGCTATACCGCACTGCTCGGCGGGTTAACCGAGAACGGACGTAGCGCGGTGAACGTGCTTTCGTTCCTTTGCCTTGACGCCTATCAAAGCGTGCAATTACCGCAACCGAACCTCGGCGTGCGCACTAACGCCTTGATCGACACGCCGTTCCTGATGAAAACCGCCGAAACCATTCGCCTCGGCACCGGTATTCCGCAAATCTTTAACGATGAAGTGGTGGTACCAGCGTTCCTCAACCGTGGCGTTTCGCTGGAAGATGCGCGCGACTATTCCGTAGTGGGCTGTGTGGAATTATCTATTCCCGGCAGAACCTACGGCTTGCATGACATCGCGATGTTTAATCTGCTGAAAGTGATGGAAATCTGCCTGCATGAAAATGAAGGCAATGCTGCGCTGACTTATGAAGGTTTACTGGAGCAGATCCGCGCCAAGATCAGCCACTACATCACCCTGATGGTTGAGGGCAGCAATATTTGTGATATCGGCCATCGCGACTGGGCACCTGTACCGCTGCTCTCGTCTTTTATCAGCGATTGTCTGGAAAAAGGTCGCGATATTACCGATGGCGGCGCGCGTTATAACTTCTCCGGCGTACAGGGGATCGGTATCGCCAACCTGAGCGATTCTCTCCATGCGTTGAAAGGGATGGTTTTTGAGCAACAGCGTTTAAGTTTTGACGAATTGCTGTCGGTATTAAAAGCCAACTTTGCAACGCCAGAAGGCGAAAAAGTCCGTGCTCGCTTAATTAACCGCTTCGAGAAATACGGTAACGATATCGACGAGGTGGATAACATCAGCGCCGAACTGTTACGCCACTACTGCAAAGAAGTGGAAAAATACCAGAACCCGCGCGCGGTTACTTCACGCCGGGATCGTATACCGTTTCTGCTCACGTCCCGTTGGGATCGGTGGTTGGCGCGACGCCAGACGGTCGTTTTGCCGGGGAACAACTGGCAGACGGCGGCTTGTCACCTATGCTGGGCCAGGACGCACAAGGGCCAACAGCGGTACTGAAGTCAGTCAGTAAGCTCGATAATACGCTGCTGTCTAACGGTACGTTGCTGAACGTGAAATTCACTCCGGCGACCCTGGAAGGTGAAGCGGGATTACGCAAACTGGCCGACTTCTTACGGGCGTTTACCCAGCTTAAGTTGCAGCATATTCAGTTTAACGTGGTGAACGCCGACACGTTGCGGGAAGCGCAACAGCGCCCACAAGATTATGCCGGGCTGGTGGTGCGCGTTGCCGGATACAGCGCCTTCTTTGTCGAACTGTCGAAGGAGATCCAGGATGACATCATCCGCCGGACAGCGCATCAGCTGTAACGTTGTGGAAACGCGCCGCGATGATGTGGCGCGCATTTTCAACATTCAGCGTTATTCACTGAATGACGGCGAGGGCATTCGTACGGTGGTCTTTTTTAAAGGCTGTCCGCATCTTTGCCCGTGGTGTGCTAATCCGGAGTCGATCTCCGGCAAAATCCAGACGGTACGCAGAGAGGCGAAATGTCTGCACTGTGCGAAATGTTTGCGTGATGCGGATGAATGCCCCTCCGGGGCGTTTGAACGGATTGGTCGCGATATCAGCCTTGACGCTCTGGAACGGGAAGTGATGAAAGATGACATTTTCTTTCGCACGTCCGGCGGCGGCGTCACGCTTTCTGGCGGCGAAGTGTTAATGCAGGCGGAGTTTGCTACCCGTTTTTTACAGCGACTGCGGCTGTGGGGTGTGTCATGCGCCATTGAAACTGCCGGAGACGCGCCAGCAAGCAAGCTGTTACCGCTGGCGAAATTGTGCGATGAAGTGCTGTTCGATTTAAAAATTATGGACGCGACTCAGGCGCGGGATGTGGTGAAGATGAACCTGCCACGCGTGCTGGAGAATCTGCGTTTGCTGGTGAGTGAGGGTGTCAACGTGATCCCGCGTTTACCGTTGATCCCTGGTTTCACGCTCAGCAGGGAGAATATGCAGCAGGCGCTGGATGTACTGATCCCGCTGAAAATCAGGCAGATCCATCTGTTAC
Source organism: Shigella sonnei (assembly GCF_002950395.1). Classification (NCBI taxonomy): domain Bacteria; kingdom Pseudomonadati; phylum Pseudomonadota; class Gammaproteobacteria; order Enterobacterales; family Enterobacteriaceae; genus Shigella; species Shigella sonnei. The sequence goes on along the minus strand of NZ_CP026802.1, from coordinate 3,512,176 downwards.
CGTTTCATCAGTACGGCGAACCGAAATACCGCCTGCTGGGGAAAACATGGTCGATGAAAGAGGTGCCTGCGCCGTCGTCAGCCGATGTGACAACGATGCGCGAAATGGCAGAACGGGCCGGATTTCAGGTTACCGTGGGAGGTTAAAATGGCATACCTGGTGGCAGTAACCGCCTGCGTAAGCGGCGTGGCGCATACTTATATGGCGGCGGAACGGCTGGAAAAGTTGTGCCAGTTAGAGAAGTGGGGCGTCAGCATTGAAACTCAGGGCGCGCTGGGAACGGAGAATCGTTTAGCGGACGAGGATATCCGTCGGGCGGATGTTGCTCTGTTGATTACGGATATCGAGCTTGCCGGTGCCGAGCGATTTGAACATTGCCGCTATGTGCAATGCAGCATCTACGCATTCCTGCGTGAGCCGCAGCGGGTAATGAGCGCGGTGCGCAAAGTGCTTTCTGCGCCGCAGCAAACCCATCTTATTCTGGAGTAGTCGGTTTTTCTGTCAGTTGGCTGTGGTACTGCCGGCGATATTCCGACGGCGAGCGTTCGGTGTTTTTACGAAACAGACGGCAGAAGTAGTTGCTGTCGACAAAGCCGCAGGCGTGCGCCACTTCTTTTACCTTCAGGTCATAGCCTTTCAATAACGTCTTAGCGTGCTCCAGTCGCGTGTGATTCAGGTATTCGTTAAAACCAATGGCCCCCGTTTTTTGAAACAGGTGCGAGAGATAGTTTGGTGAAATATAGAATGCCTGTGCGACAGATTCGCGGGTAAGCGCGGAGGCATAGCGTTCGTCGATATAATCGCGAATAGCTTCAAATAGTGCCTGGCTGCGTGAGGCGGTCTGGATTTGGCTGCCGAGCAAATCGCGGCAGTGGCTAAGCAGGCTGGCTACGATAAGCCTTGCCGTTTGCTGCTCCTGCGGCTGCATTTGCATTTCATTGAGCGTTTGTAGCAGAAAAGAACCTATACGTGGGCCGCGTCGGGCGACGTGTTGCTTCGCCAGATTTTGATATTGTTTGCCATCCCATTGCACGACGCTGAAGCCGAGTTGCTGTTTGCCAAACAGCACGCTAAAGGTGGTAGCGGGTGTTTTCCATTGTGGGAAATTCCAGCCACCAGCGGCAACGTACAGCACATCGCCGGGAACTAACGTTGCTCCAGCGCCGGTATCAACAAACTCACCTTCCAGCACAATTTCCAGCCGTGGAAAATCGACCTGATACGCAAGATCGGGCACCGGGCCGTTACTGCTGGCAAAGTAAATCTGGCGCAGGGACAGCGGGCCGTTGATCAGGCGGGAGAGCAGATAGCTGACGTCGTGATACATGTTATTCCCTTAGGTATGTAGACGGGAAAACAGTAACTGGCATTATTAAAAAAGGCCACCTGAAAAGTGTGGCCTGAGGGGAGTTCGATGTAAACATTGCGGCAGTTGTATTGCCGGATGTGGCGTAAACGCCTTATCCAGCCTACCGCCGCGATCTGTAGGCCGGATAAGACGCGTCAAGCGTCGCATCCGGCAAATAGCGCCTGGCTGATAATTACTGATTACCTACCTGGTCGCCATACGGCAGAGTGTCGTAATCGATCAGCGCGTTTTTCTTGTACGGGTTACCAATCCAGCGGGTAGTTTCTTTGAACTGCGGATTCACCACTGAACGGGTTGGATCGTAACCGTCGTAAGATAAGCCCGCCAAATCTGACCAGGTGTGGATCAGTTCCGCCAGGCTGTATTTACGATCGACATCCTGTGAGAAATCACGGGGATGAGTCGCTTGCCATTTTTCCGACGTCCACAGCAGGAACGGAATGGTGTACATGTGGCGCGTCGGGTTGTCTTCGTTACGCCCCTGAGTTTTGTGCGGCGGCGTGTCGTAAACCTCTTCACCGTGGTCAGAGAAGTAAACCAGGAATCCGTTCGGGTCTGCCGCTTTAAAGTCTTTAATCAGGCTGGCAACCACATGATCGTTATACAGGTTAGCGTTGTCATAATCGTTATATGATTCCAGCTCTTCTGCGCTTAATCCTGGCGGAACATGATCGGTATTGCCATCAAACTTGCCCTGATTTTCCGGGTAGCGGTATTTGTATTTGATATGCGTACCCAGCAGATGAACGATGATCAGTTTCTTCGGCGCAGGGTCATTCAGCACATCCTGGAACGGCTTCAGCACGTTGGTGTCGTATTCACGCGCACTCTGCGTACGTTGCTGGTTCATGTAGTACTGCTTGTCGGTCTGGCGCGAAAATACCGTCAGCATGGTATTGCGGGCGGTCATCGTCTGCTGGTTGGTGATCCAGAAGGTTTTATAACCCGCCTGTTTCATCATGTTCATCAGCGACGGCTGCGTCAGATACAGATCCGGGTTCTTTTCATTGGCAAAGGTCAGCGCCTGTTGCAGGATTTCAATGGTGTACGGACGAGACGTAACTACGTTATTAAACACGGTCAGATTCGGATCGGTTTTATGCAGCGCATCCAGCTCCGGCGTGGTTTCACGCGGATAACCGTACAGACTCATGCGTCCGCGCTGGGTCGACTCGCCAATCACCAGCACTAAAGTGCGCGGTTCGTTACCCGATTCATCTTTGAAATTAGCCAGTGGCGGCAAGGCATTATTTTCATTCAGTAACTTTGTTAGCGAGTTTAGTTGCTGACGATACTGATAATAGCCGGTCAGGAATTGCCACGGTGCGGCAGGCTCCATACGCGAGGCCAGGTTATCCAACGTTTTCTCAAACGGCTTGTTTTTGATAAACGTATTCATGGCGATCGGATGCAGAATCAAGCCATAAAGCAGGGCAAAAGAGACAACATAACGCCACGGCTTTGGAATATAGACCGGGCGCAGGCGTGTCCACAGCAGAACTGCCACCGCCGTATAGGCCAGCGCGATAAGCACAATTTTCAGGCTGAAATACTGGCTTAAATACTCGCTGGCTTCGTTGGTGTTGGTTTCGAACATCACAAACAGAACGCTCTGCGAGAACTCCTGCCCGTAGATGACGTAGTAGCATAGCGCCGCCAGAGAGGCCGCCCATAGCACCACGCCGATTACTGCGGCAATAATTTTAATCCGCTTCGGAAAGAGGAATACCGGGATCAACCACAGCGAGCTGAATAACAGCGAGTCGCGAATGCCGTTGGTGCCACTATAACCACTGATGTAAATAATGGCCTGTAGCAGAGTAGAGAAAAACCAAAAGTAGAGCAGTGCCCAACCCAGGGCTTTCCAGCTAAAAAGGGGTTTAGCCTGGACTTCTGTGGAATGCATAGTAAGAACCTGTCTTGAAAAAAATATCGCCGAATGTAACGACAATTCCTTAAGGATATCTGAAGGTATATTCAGAATTTGAATAAAATGCAGACAGAAATATATTGAAAACGAGGGTGTTAGAACAGAAGTATTTCAGAAAACCCTCGCGCAAAAGCACGAGGGTTTGCAGAAGAGGAAGATTAGCCGGTATTACGCATACCTGCCGCAATCCCGGCAATAGTGACCATTAACGCTTGTTCGACGCGAGGATCCGGTTCCTGGCCTTCTTTTTCTGCCTGGCGGGAGCGGTGCAGCAACTCGGCCTGCAATACGTTCAGCGGGTCGGTGTAAATATTCCGTAGCTGAATAGACTCTGCAATCCACGGCAGATCGGCCATCAGATGGGAATCGTTGGCAATCGCCAGCACCACTTTGATGTCTTCTTCTTGCAGGTTGCGTAACTCTTTACCTAACGGCCACAGTGCTTTGTCTACCAGACGTTGATCATAGTATTCCGCCAACCACAGGTCTGCTTTGGCGAAGACCATCTCCAGCATGCCGAGACGCGTCGAGAAGAATGGCCAATCGCGGCACATGGCTTCCAGCTCGCTCTGTTTGCCATCTTCGACCACTTTTTGCAGCGCCGTACCTGCACCCAGCCAGGCGGGGAGCATCAGGCGGTTTTGCGTCCAGGCAAAAATCCACGGTATGGCGCGCAGCGACTCGACGCCGCCGGTTGGGCGACGTTTCGCCGGACGTGAACCCAACGGCAGTTTGCCCAATTCTTGTTCCGGCGTAGCGGAGCGGAAGTAAGGCACAAAATCTTTGTTTTCACGTACGTAGCCACGGTAGAGATCGCAGGAGATGACTGACAGTTCATCCATAATGCGACGCCAGCTCTCTTTCGGCTCAGGTGGTGGCAGCAGGTTGGCTTCCAGAATCGCCCCGGTGTAAAGCGACAGGCTGCTGACGGTGATTTCTGGCAGACCATATTTAAAGCGGATCATCTCGCCCTGTTCAGTCACGCGCAGGCCACCTTTCAGGCTTCCTGGCGGTTGTGACAGCAGCGCCGCATGGGCAGGTGCGCCGCCGCGACCAATGGAACCGCCGCGACCGTGGAACAACGTCAGCTCAATACCCGCTTTTTCGCAGGTTTTGATTAATGCATCCTGTGCCTGATATTGCGCCCAGGAAGCTGCCATCACGCCCGCATCTTTTGCTGAGTCGGAATAGCCAATCATCACCATCTGTTTGCCCTGAATCAGGCCGCGATACCAGTCGATATTGAGCAGCTGGGTCATGACATCGTTGGCGTTGTTCAGGTCATCGAGGGTTTCAAACAGCGGAGCAACCGGCATCGCAAACCCGATACCCGCTTCTTTCAGCAGCAGGTGGACAGCCAGTACGTCGGACGGCGTTTTCGCCATCGAGATCACGTAGGCGGCAATGGAGCCTTGCGGCGCTTCGGCAATCACCTGGCAGGTATCGAGCACTTCGCGCGTTTCGGCGCTTGGTTGCCAGTTGCGCGGCAGAAGCGGACGTTTGGAGTTCAGTTCGCGGATCAGGAACGCCTGTTTGTCGGCCTCTGACCAGCTTTCGTAGTCGCCGATACCGAGGTAGCGGGTCAGCTCGCCCAGCGCTTCGGTATGGCGGGTGCTCTCCTGACGGATATCAATACGGACCAGCGGTACGCCGAAACATTTCACGCGGCGCAGGGTGTCGAGCAGATCGCCGTTGGCGATAATACCCATGCCACACGCCTGAAGTGACTGGTAGCAAGCGTAGAGCGGTTCCCACAGTTCTTCGTTTTGTGTCAGCAGCCCTTCTGGTTTTGGCAGTTCTTCGCCTTTCAGGCGCGCTTCCAGCCATGCCTGTGTCGCCATCAGGCGAGAACGCAGGTTTTTCATCAGATAGCGATACGGTTCTGCGGCACCTTCTTCGCCAACCAGCGCCAGCAGTTCAGGGGTCGCTTCAACCATCGACAGTTCAGAAACCAGAACCTGAATATCTTTCAGGAACAGATCGGTGGCTTTCCAGCGACTGAGTAGCAGGACGTGGCGGGTGATATCGGCAGTGACGTTCGGGTTGCCGTCGCGGTCACCGCCCATCCACGAAGTAAAACGGACCGGAACAAATTCGACGGGCAGTTTGTAGCCGAGGTTCTCTTCCAGTTGTTCGTTCAGTTCGCGCAAGTAATTCGGTACGCCTTGCCACAGGCTGTTTTCTACTACGGCAAAGCCCCATTTGGCTTCATCTACCGGGCTTGGACGCAGCTTACGGATTTCATCAGTATGCCATGACTGGGCGATTAACTGGCGCAGGCGACGCATCAGCTGGTTGTGTTCGTAGTCAGCGATATCTTTGTTATCGAGCTGTTTTAAGCAGGCGTTCACTTCCACCATTTTGTGGATCAGTGTACGACGGGTAATTTCGGTTGGGTGAGCCGTGAGGACCAGTTCCAGCGACAGCGATTCCACTGCTTTTTTGATGGTGTCTTCGCTCAGTTCCGGCTGGTTTTTCAGTTTGCGCAGGGTGCGGGCGATCACTTCCGGGTTGCTGGCAGCTTCGCCTTTCGGCGAAATGCTGTGGTATTGCTCGGCGGTGTTGGCTAGGTTCAGGAACTGACTAAACGCACGCGCAACGGGCAGCAGCTCGTCGTTCGACAAATTTTGTAAGGTGGTGAGCAACTCCTGGCGGTTAGCATCATTGCCAGCGCGTGAAGATTTCGACAACTTACGGATAGTTTCTACGCGTTCAAGAATGTGTTCTCCCAACGCATCCTTGATGGTTTCTCCCAGCACTTTGCCGAGCATACTGACATTACTACGCAATGCGGAATATTGTTCGTTCATATTACCCCAGACACCCCATCTTATCGTTTGATAGCCCTGTATCCTTCACGTCGCATTGGCGCGAATATGCTCGGGCTTTGCTTTTCGTCGTCTTTTATAAAGCCACGTAAAAGCGGTGACGTCAAATGCTGCGAAATCGCTTCAGCAAACGAATAAATAGCAGGAATTTACGCCATTAAATTCACGACGCTTTAAATAAGCGTAACTTATGGAAATGTTAAAAAATCGCCATACATAACACCAAAGGTGTAGGTCGGATAAGATGCGCAAGCATCGCATCCGACATTATTGCGGCACCGGAGTTTGGCAACGGTGCCGGATGCGGCGCGAGCGCCTTATCCGGCCTACGTTTTAATGCCAGCAAAAATGGTGAATTACCTGGATAATCAACTCACGGGTGGGTTTAATAAACCGCGTCTCCAGATATTCATCAGGCTGATGAGCTTGATTGATGGAACCCGGACCGAGCACCAGCGTCGGGCATAACGTTTGAATAAACGGCGCTTCGGTACAGTAATTCACCACTTCGGTTTTTGCTCCGAGCAATTTCTCAACCACTTCAACCAGTTGATGATTCGGTGGGCATTCATAGCCAGGGATCGGCGGATGCAGCTCGTCGACCGTCAGACGACCCGGCCAGCGTTCGCTCACCGGAGCCAATGCATCGTTGAGCAAACCATTAAGTTCATTGAGTGTCATGCCAGGCAGCGGACGAATATCCATATGCAACTCACAGCAAGCGCAAATACGGTTAGAAGCGTCGCCACCGTGAATATGCCCGAGGTTGAGCGTAGGGTATGGCACGGTAAATGCTTCGTAGTGATAACGTTCTTTCAGGTTATCGCGCAATTGCAAAATATGCCCGATGGCGTCGTGCATTAGTTCGATAGCGTTAACTCCGCGTGCTGGATCGCTGGAGTGCCCCGACTGGCCCTGAATACGGATGGCGTTAGAGATATGACCTTTATGTGCGCGTACCGGTTGTAGTGACGTCGGTTCGCCAATGATGGCGCAATCCGGGCGCAGGGCGGTAGTTTCGGCAAAATAACGCGCTCCGGCCATACTGGTTTCTTCATCAGCAGTCGCCAGAATGTAGAGCGGTTTTTTCAGTTTCGTGACGTCGACATCGCGTAGCGTATCAAGGATAAACGCAAAAAAGCCTTTCATGTCGGCGGTGCCTAAGCCGTAAAGCTTGCCGTCATGCTCCGTCAGTGTAAACGGATCGCGCGTCCAGCGACCGTCATCAAATGGCACCGTATCGGTATGCCCCGCCAGCAACAAGCCGCCAGCCCCCTGTCCGATACTTGCCAGCATATTGAATTTGTTGCGAGTTCCTGGCACAGGCTGCACTTCCACATTGAAGCCTAAATCTTTAAACCAGTCCGCCAGCAGAGTGATTAAATCTGCATTGCTTTGATCGAGTGCCTCTTCCGTGGCGCTTATTGAAGGTGTGGCAATCAGAGCACGGTAAATCTCGATAAATGGCGGTAATTTGTTTTTCATTGTTGACACACCTCTGGTCATGATAGTATCAATATTCATGCAGTATTTATGAATAAAAATACACTAACGTTGAGCGTAATAAAACCCACCAGCCGTAAGGTGAATGTTTTACGTTTAACCTGGCAACCAGACATAAGAAGGTGAATAGCCCCGATGTTGAATACGCTGATTGTGGGTGCCAGCGGCTACGCTGGCGCAGAGCTAGTGACCTATGTAAATCGCCATCCGCATATGAACATAACCGCTTTGACTGTTTCAGCGCAAAGCAATGATGCGGGAAAGTTAATCTCCGATTTGCATCCGCAGCTAAAAGGCATCGTTGAGCTGCCGTTGCAGCCGATGTCGGATATCAGCGAGTTTAGCCCAGGGGTGGACGTAGTGTTTCTCGCCACCGCCCATGAAGTTAGCCACGATTTAGCGCCGCAGTTTCTTGAAGCGGGCTGCGTGGTGTTCGACCTTTCCGGTGCGTTTCGTGTTAACGACGCCACCTTCTATGAAAAATATTACGGCTTTACCCATCAATACCCGGAACTGCTGGAACAGGCAGCCTACGGTCTGGCGGAGTGGTGCGGTAATAAATTAAAAGAAGCGAATTTGATTGCGGTGCCAGGCTGTTATCCGACGGCGGCACAGCTGGCGCTGAAACCGTTGATTGATGCCGATCTTCTTGACCTCAATCAGTGGCCGGTGATCAACGCCACCAGCGGCGTGAGCGGTGCAGGACGTAAGGCAGCGATTTCAAATAGTTTTTGTGAAGTTAGCCTGCAACCGTATGGCGTCTTTACTCATCGCCATCAACCAGAGATCGCCACACACCTCGGTGCTGACGTTATCTTCACCCCACATCTGGGCAATTTCCCGCGCGGCATTCTCGAAACCATTACCTGCCGCCTGAAATCGGGTGTGACCCAGGCGCAAGTCGCGCAAGTGTTACAGCAGGCGTATGCCCATAAACCGCTGGTGCGGCTGTATGACAAAGGCGTTCCGGCGCTGAAAAATGTCGTTGGGCTGCCATTTTGCGATATCGGGTTTGCCGTTCAGGGCGAGCATCTGATTATTGTGGCGACCGAAGACAACTTACTGAAAGGCGCGGCGGCACAAGCGGTACAGTGCGCCAATATTCGTTTCGGCTATGCGGAAACGCAGTCTCTTATTTAAGGGTGCAATGATGAATCCATTAATTATCAAACTGGGCGGCGTACTGCTGGATAGTGAAGAGGCGCTGGAACGTCTGTTTAGCACACTGGTGAATTATCGTGAGTCACATCAGCGTCCGCTGGTGATTGTGCACGGCGGCGGTTGCGTGGTGGATGAGCTGATGAAAGGGCTGAATCTGCCGGTGAAAAAGAAAAACGGCCTGCGGGTGACGCCTGCTGATCAGATAGACATTATCACCGGAGCACTGGCGGGAACGGCAAATAAAACCCTGTTGGCATGGGCGAAGAAACATCAGATTGCGGCCGTAGGTTTGTTTCTCGGTGACGGCGACAGCGTCAAAGTGACCCAGCTTGATGAAGAGTTAGGTCATGTTGGACTGGCGCAGCCAGGTTCGCCTAAGCTTATCAACTCCTTGCTGGAGAACGGTTATCTGCCGGTGGTCAGCTCCATTGGCGTAACAGACGAAGGGCAACTGATGAACGTCAATGCCGACCAGGCGGCAACGGCGCTGGCGGCAACGCTGGGCGCGGATCTGATTTTGCTCTCCGACGTCAGCGGCATTCTCGACGGCAAAGGGCAACGCATTGCCGAAATGACCGCCGCGAAAGCAGAACAACTGATTGAGCAGGGCATTATTACTGACGGCATGATAGTGAAAGTGAACGCGGCGCTGGATGCGGCCCGCACGCTGGGCCGTCCGGTAGATATCGCCTCCTGGCGTCATGCGGAGCAGCTTCCGGCACTGTTTAACGGTATGCCGATGGGTACGCGGATTTTAGCTTAAGTTTTGTTGGCCGGAGGCGCAGCTTTCCGGCATTGAATTTCAAAATAAGGAAACAGAGTTATGGCACTTTGGGGCGGGCGTTTTACCCAGGCAGCAGATCAACGGTTCAAACAATTCAACGACTCACTGCGCTTTGATTACCGTCTGGCGGAGCAGGATATTGTTGGCTCTGTGGCCTGGTCCAAAGCCCTGGTCACGGTAGGCGTGTTAACCGCAGAAGAGCAGGCGCAACTGGAAGAGGCGCTGAACGTGCTGCTGGAAGATGTTCGCGCCAGGCCACAACAAATCCTTGAAAGCGACGCCGAAGATATCCATAGCTGGGTGGAAGGCAAACTGATCGACAAAGTGGGCCAGTTAGGCAAAAAGCTGCATACCGGGCGTAGTCGTAACGATCAGGTAGCGACTGACCTGAAACTGTGGTGCAAAGATACCGTTAGCGAGTTACTGACGGCTAACCGACAGCTGCAATCGGCGCTGGTGGAAACCGCACAAAACAATCAGGACGCGGTCATGCCAGGTTACACTCACCTGCAACGCGCCCAGCCGGTGACGTTCGCGCACTGGTGCCTGGCCTATGTTGAGATGCTGGCGCGTGATGAAAGCCGTTTGCAGGATGCGCTTAAGCGTCTGGATGTCAGCCCATTAGGCTGTGGCGCGCTGGCGGGAACGGCCTATGAAATCGACCGTGAACAGTTAGCAGGCTGGCTGGGCTTTGCTTCGGCGACCCGTAACAGTCTGGACAGCGTTTCTGACCGTGACCATGTGTTGGAACTGCTGTCGGCTGCCGCTATCGGCATGGTGCATCTGTCGCGTTTTGCTGAAGATCTGATTTTCTTTAACACCGGCGAAGCGGGGTTTGTGGAGCTTTCTGACCGCGTGACTTCCGGTTCATCATTAATGCCGCAGAAGAAAAACCCGGATGCGCTGGAGCTGATTCGCGGTAAATGCGGTCGGGTGCAGGGTGCGTTAACCGGCATGATGATGACGCTGAAAGGTTTGCCGCTGGCTTACAACAAAGATATGCAGGAAGACAAAGAAGGTCTGTTCGACGCGCTCGATACCTGGCTGGACTGCCTGCATATGGCGGCGCTGGTGCTGGACGGCATTCAGGTGAAACGTCCACGTTGCCAGGAAGCGGCTCAGCAGGGTTACGCCAACGCCACCGAACTGGCGGATTACCTGGTGGCGAAAGGCGTACCTTTCCGCGAGGCGCACCATATCGTGGGTGAAGCGGTGGTGGAAGCCATTCGTCAGGGCAAACCGCTGGAAGATCTGCCGCTCGACGAGTTGCAGAAATTCAGCCCGGTGATTGGCGAAGATGTCTATCCGATTTTGTCGCTGCAATCGTGCCTCGACAAGCGTGCGGCAAAAGGCGGCGTCTCACCGCAGCAGGTGGCCCAAGCGATTGCTTTTGCGCAGGCGCGGTTGGGGTAAGAACATTTATATGTACAAATTTGAGCCTGGCTTATCGCCGGGCTTTTTTATGGCAAAAAAAAGCGGATCCTGGAGATCCGCAAAAGTTCACGTTGGCTTTAGTTATTCGAGTTGAGAAACTCTCGAAACGGGCAGTGACTTCAAGGGTTAAAAGAGGTGCCGCTCCGTTTCTGTGAGCAATTATCAGTCAGAATGCTTGATAGGGATAATCGTTCATTGCTATTCTACCTATCGCCATGAACTATCGTGGCGATGGAGGATGGATAATGAATATTCGTGATCTTGAGTACCTGGTGGCATTGGCTGAACACCGCCATTTTCGGCGTGCGGCAGATTCCTGCCACGTTAGCCAGCCGACGCTTAGCGGGCAAATTCGTAAGCTGGAAGATGAGCTGGGCGTGATGTTGCTGGAGCGGACCAGCCGTAAAGTGTTGTTCACCCAGGCGGGAATGCTGCTGGTGGATCAGGCGCGTACCGTGCTGCGTGAGGTGAAAGTCCTTAAAGAGATGGCAAGCCAGCAGGGCGAGACGATGTCCGGACCGCTGCATATTGGTTTGATTCCCACGGTTGGACCGTACCTGCTACCGCATATTATCCCGATGCTGCACCAGACCTTTCCAAAGCTGGAAATGTATCTGCATGAAGCACAGACCCACCAGTTACTGGCGCAACTGGACAGTGGCAAACTCGATTGCGTGATCCTCGCGCTGGTGAAAGAGAGCGAAGCATTCATTGAAGTGCCGTTGTTTGATGAGCCAATGTTGCTGGCTATCTATGAAGATCACCCGTGGGCGAACCGCGAATGCGTACCGATGGCCGATCTGGCAGGGGAAAAACTGCTGATGCTGGAAGATGGTCACTGTTTGCGCGATCAGGCAATGGGTTTCTGTTTTGAAGCCGGGGCGGATGAAGATACACACTTCCGCGCGACCAGCCTGGAGACGCTGCGCAACATGGTGGCGGCAGGTAGCGGGATCACTTTACTGCCAGCGCTGGCTGTGCCGCCGGAGCGCAAACGCGATGGGGTTGTTTATCTGCCGTGCATTAAGCCGGAACCACGCCGCACTATTGGCCTGGTTTATCGTCCTGGCTCACCGCTGCGCAGCCGCTATGAGCAGCTGGCAGAGGCCATCCGAGCAAGAATGGATGGCTATTTCGATAAAGTGTTAAAACAGGCGGTTTAAACCGTTTAACGCAGCTACCCGATAGGCTTCCGCCATGGTCGGGTAGTTAAAGGTGGTGTTGACGAAGTACTCAATAGTGTTGCCGCCACCTTTCTGTTCCATAATCGCCTGACCGATATGAATAATTTCGGCAGCGCGCTCGCCAAAGCAGTGAATACCCAGAATCTCTTTTGTTTCCCGATGGAACAAAATTTTCAGCGTGCCCACGTTCATGCCGACGATTTGTGCGCGTGCCAGATGTTTAAACTGGGCGCGGCCCACTTCATATGGCACTTTCATCGCGGTCAGCTGCTGTTCGGTTTTGCCCACAGAGCTGATTTCCGGGATGGTGTAAATGCCGGTAGGGATATCTTCAATCAGATGCGCGGTGGCTTCGCCTTTTACCAGCGCCTGCGCGGCAATGCGCCCCTGGTCATAGGCCGCTGATGCCAGGCTCGGATAACCAATCACGTCGCCCACCGCGTAAACGTGCGGCTGTGCGGTCTGATACATGCTGTTGACCTTCAGCTGTCCGCGACTGTCAGTTTCCAGCCCAATGTTCTGTAACGCCAGCGAATCGGTATTACCGGTACGACCGTTGGCATAGAGCAGGCAGTCAGCTTTCAGTTTTTTACCCGACTTCAGATGCATGATCACACCGTCGTCACAGCCTTCGATCTTCTCGTACTCTTCGTTGTGACGAATCACTACGCCACTGTTCCAGAAGTGATAGGAGAGAGAATCTGACATCTCTTGATCGAGAAATGCCAGCAGGCGATCGCGGGTGTTGATCAGATCCACTTTTACATCCATACCGCGGAAGATCGACGCATATTCACAGCCGATCACTCCAGCACCATAGATAAGTACATGGCGCGGTTCGTGGTGCATGCTAAGAATTGAGTCGCTGTCGTAAATGCGTGGATGGGTGAAATCAACATCTGTTGGATGATATGGACGAGAGCCGCAGGCAATAACAAATTTTTCAGCGGTTAGTGTTTCGACGCTGCCGTCCGGGCAATCCAGCGCCAACGTATGCTCGTCAACAAAGCGAGCGTTCCCCTGCAATATTTCACAGTGATTACGTTCGTAAAATCCCTGACGCATGCGCGTTTGTTGATTAATCACGTTATCGGCATGGTTAAGGATATCGGCAAAAGAAGAGCGGAGCAGTCGCGAATGGTCGCTGTATAGTGGGTTTTGATTGAATTCTATAATGCGGCTGACGGCGTGACGGAGAGCTTTCGACGGGATGGTGCCCCAGTGGGTGCAACCGCCGCCAACATTTTGATAACGCTCGATAACTGCGACGCGCACACCTTGCTTAACCAGGCCCATTGCAGCGCCTTCGCCGCCGGGGCCGGAACCTATTACTATGGCATCGTAATCGTAGGAATGTGGCATGGTAGGGCTTACCTGTTCTTATACATAAAAGCAACAGAATGGTAACATTCTATCGCGGGTAAGCCAATTGATCCCCGTCATTTATCTGGCTATATCCTGAGCGGCCTTTGCTTTGTCTGTTTCTTACTTTTGCCCTGACGTTTTATTGGATTTTTATCGACGATACTCTCCGTTTAAGCGGCAGGTTTCCGCTGTACGTAAAAGAACCGGCCAGTAAATATGTTTTATTGCGTTACCGTTCATTCACAATACTGGAGCAATCCAGTATGTTCATTCTCTGGTATAGTGCCAGCAGTACTTTTGGCAAGGATTCAGACATCGTGATGGGCATAAGAGCGCAACAAAAAGAAAAAACCCGCCGTTCGCTGGTGGAAGCCGCATTTAGCCAATTAAGTGCTGAACGCAGCTTCGCCAGCCTGAGTTTGCGTGAAGTGGCGCGTGAAGCGGGCATTGCTCCCACCTCTTTTTATCGGCATTTCCGCGACGTAGACGAACTGGGTCTGACCATGGTTGATGAGAGCGGTTTAATGCTACGCCAACTCATGCGCCAGGCGCGTCAGCGTATCGCCAAAGGCGGGAGTGTGATCCGCACCTCGGTCTCCACATTTATGGAGTTCATCGGTAATAATCCTAACGCCTTCCGGTTATTATTGCGGGAACGCTCCGGCACCTCCGCTGCGTTTCGTGCCGCCGTTGCGCGTGAAATTCAGCACTTCATTGCGGAACTTGCGGACTATCTGGAACTCGAAAACCATATGCCGCGTGCGTTTACTGAAGCGCAAGCCGAAGCAATGGTGACAATTGTCTTCAGTGCGGGTGCCGAGGCGTTGGACGTCGGCGTCGAACAACGTCGGCAATTAGAAGAGCGACTGGTACTGCAACTGCGAATGATTTCGAAAGGGGCTTATTACTGGTATCGCCGTGAACAAGAGAAAACCGCAATTATTCCGGGAAATGTGAAGGACGAGTAATGAAACAAGCAAATCAAGATAGAGGTACGCTGCTGCTGGCGTTAGTTGCTGGCTTATCGATTAATGGTACTTTCGCAGCGCTGTTTAGCTCCATTGTGCCATTTTCTGTATTCCCGATTATTTCCCTGGTGCTGACGGTTTACTGCCTGCATCAACGTTATCTTAATCGCACTATGCCGGTAGGCTTGCCGGGTCTGGCAGCTGCCTGTTTTATTCTCGGCGTACTGCTGTACAGCACGGTAGTTCGTGCGGAATATCCGGATATCGGCTCTAACTTCTTCCCGGCAGTACTCTCCGTCATTATGGTGTTCTGGATTGGCGCGAAGATGCGTAACCGTAAGCAGGAAGTTGCTGAGTAATCGGTATTATGCCGGATGCTGGCGCATCCGGCATGGGTTTTACTTCGCGGTCAGTAATACGCCGCACTCCATATGGTGCGTGTAGGGGAACTGATCAAACAGAGCCAGACGTTCGACCTTGTGCGTCTGGCTTAATGTTTCCAGATTCTTGCATAACGTTTCCGGGTTACAGGAGATGTACAAAATACACGGATACGCCTGCACCATTTTCTCGGTTTCACTGTCCAGACCGCTGCGCGGTGGGTCGACAAAAATGGTTTCGCACTGATAACTCTTTAAGTCGATCCCTTGCAGGCGGTTAAACTCGCGCACACCATTCATCGCCTGAGTAAATTCTTCTGCCGCCATACGAATAATTTGTACGTTATCAATATGGTTAGCTGCGATGTTGTATTGCGCAGCAGCAACCGACGGCTTAGCGATTTCGGTGGCTAATACCCGATCAAAATTGCGCGCCAGCGCTAATGAAAAGTTACCGTTGCCGCAGTACAGCTCCAGTAAATCGCCTTTTGAGCCTTTGGTTACGTCCAGCGCCCATTCCAGCATCTGAATATTCATCGCCGCGTTCGGCTGGGTAAAGCTGTTTTCTACCTGACGGTAGATCATCTCTTTCCCTGCGACCGGCAGACGCTCGTCGATGTAATCTTGATCCAGCTCGATTTTGGTTTTCGTTGCCCGACCAATCAGATGCACATTCAGATTCTGCGCGCGCAGTGCATCGCGCAGGGCCTCCGCTTCCTGACGCCACTCATCATCCAGCTTCTTATGGTATAGCAGGGAAACCACCGCCTGATTACTCAGCGTGGTGAGGTAATCAATCTGGAACAACTTGTGGCGCAGAACGGGATTATTACGCACACCCGCAATCATCGCCGTCATCAACTGGTTGATAAGTTCACTGGCGGCGGGGAAGCTATCCACGCGGATACGGCTTTTGGTTTGTTGATCGAAAATGATGTGATACAGGTCATCGCCATCGTGCCAGATGCGGAACTCCGCACGCATCCGGTAATGACTGACCGGCGAGCGAAACACTTCCGGAACCAGGTCAGAAAACGGTGCCATCATACTTTGCAAACGTACCACTTTTTCGGCTAACTGCGCTTCATACTGTTCTGTTGGAAGGTGTTCGGGGGTCATGATGTATCCTGAAAAATTAAAGTACGCGGCGATTGTAGGGATTGCTCATCAGATGTCCAGATCTTGATGAATTCCTATTTGTGAGCTACGTCTGGACAGTAACTTGTTACAACCTGTAGCATCCACTTGTCGGTCCTGTGAGTTAATAGGGAATCCAGTGCGAATCTGGAGCTGACGCGCAGCGGTAAGGAAAGGTGCGATGATTGCGTTATGCGGACACTGCCATCCGGTGGGAAGTCATCATCTCTTAGTATCTTAGATACCCCTCCAAGCCCGAAGACCTGCCGGCCAACGTCGCATCTGGTTCTCATCATCGCGTAATATTGATGAAACCTGCGGCATCCTTCTTCTATTGTGGATGCTTTACAATGATTAAAAAAGCTTCGCTGCTGACGGCGTGTTCTGTCACAGCCTTTTCCGCTTGGGCACAGGATACCAGCCCGGATACTCTCGTCGTTACTGCTAACCGTTTTGAACAGCCGCGCAGCACTGTGCTTGCACCAACCACCGTTGTGACCCGTCAGGATATCGACCGCTGGCAGTCGACCTCGGTCAATGATGTGCTGCGCCGTCTTCCGGGCGTCGATATCACCCAAAACGGCGGTTCAGGTCAGCTCTCATCTATTTTTATTCGCGGTACAAATGCCAGTCATGTGTTGGTGTTAATTGATGGCGTACGCCTGAATCTGGCGGGGGTGAGTGGTTCTGCCGACCTTAGCCAGTTCCCTATTGCGCTTGTCCAGCGTGTTGAATATATCCGTGGGCCGCGCTCCGCTGTTTATGGTTCCGATGCAATAGGCGGGGTGGTGAATATCATCACGACGCGCGATGAACCCGGAACGGAAATTTCAGCAGGGTGGGGAAGCAATAGTTATCAGAACTATGATGTCTCTACGCAGCAACAACTGGGGGATAAGACACGGGTAACGCTGTTGGGCGATTATGCCCATACTCATGGTTATGATGTTGTTGCCTATGGTAATACAGGAACGCAAGCGCAGACAGATAACGATGGTTTTTTAAGTAAAACGCTTTATGGCGCGCTGGAGCATAACTTTACTGATGCCTGGAGCGGCTTTGTGCGCGGCTATGGCTATGATAACCGTACCAATTATGACGCGTATTATTCTCCCGGTTCACCGTTGCTCGATACCCGTAAACTCTATAGCCAAAGTTGGGACGCCGGGCTGCGCTATAACGGCGAACTGATTAAATCACAACTCATTACCAGCTATAGCCATAGCAAAGATTACAACTACGATCCCCATTATGGTCGTTATGATTCGTCGGCGACGCTCGATGAGATGAAGCAATACACCGTCCAGTGGGCAAACAATGTCATCGTTGGTCACGGTAGTATTGGTGCGGGTGTCGACTGGCAGAAACAGACTACGACGCCGGGTACAGGTTATGTTGAGGATGGATATGATCAACGTAATACCGGCATCTATCTGACCGGGCTGCAACAAGTCGGCGATTTTACCTTTGAAGGCGCAGCACGCAGTGACGATAACTCACAGTTTGGTCGTCATGGAACCTGGCAAACCAGCGCCGGTTGGGAATTCATCGAAGGTTATCGCTTCATTGCTTCCTACGGGACATCTTATAAGGCACCAAATCTGGGGCAACTGTATGGCTTCTACGGAAATCCGAATCTGGACCCGGAGAAAAGCAAACAGTGGGAAGGCGCGTTTGAAGGCTTAACCGCTGGGGTGAACTGGCGTATTTCCGGATATCGTAACGATGTCAGTGACTTGATCGATTATGATGATCACACCCTGAAATATTACAACGAAGGGAAAGCGCGGATTAAGGGCGTCGAGGCGACCGCCAATTTTGATACCGGACCACTGACGCATACTGTGAGTTATGATTATGTCGATGCGCGCAATGCGATTACCGACACGCCGTTGTTACGCCGTGCTAAACAGCAGGTGAAATACCAGCTCGACTGGCAGTTGTATGACTTCGACTGGGGTATTACTTATCAGTATTTAGGCACTCGCTATGATAAGGATTACTCATCTTATCCTTATCAAACCGTTAAAATGGGCGGTGTGAGCTTGTGGGATCTTGCGGTTGCGTATCCGGTCACCTCTCACCTGACAGTTCGTGGTAAAATAGCCAACCTGTTCGACAAAGATTATGAGACAGTCTATGGCTACCAAACTGCAGGACGGGAATACACCTTGTCTGGCAGCTACACCTTCTGAACCACGTCCCACCGTGCTGGTGTTTGACTCCGGCGTCGGTGGGTTGTCGGTCTATGACGAGATCCGGCATCTCTTACCGGATCTCCATTACATTTATGCTTTCGATAACGTCGCTTTCCCGTATGGCGAAAAAAGCGAAGCGTTTATTGTTGAGCGAGTGGTGGCAATTGTCACCGCGGTGCAAGAACGTTATCCCCTTGCGCTGGCTGTGGTCGCTTGCAACACTGCCAGTACCGTTTCACTTCCTGCATTACGCGAAAAGTTCGACTTCCCGGTTGTTGGTGTCGTGCCGGCGATTAAACCTGCTGCACGTCTGACGGCAAATGGCATTGTCGGATTACTGGCAACCCGCGGAACAGTTAAACGTTCTTATACTCATGAGCTGATCGCGCGTTTCGCTAATGAATGCCAGATAGAAATGCTGGGCTCGGCAGAGATGGTTGAGTTGGCTGAAGCGAAGCTACATGGCGAAGATGTTTCTCTGGATGCACTAAAACGTATCCTACGCCCGTGGTTAAGAATGAAAGAGCCGCCAGATACCGTTGTATTGGGTTGCACCCATTTCCCTCTACTACAAGAAGAACTGTTACAAGTGCTGCCAGAGGGAACCCGGCTGGTGGATTCTGGCGCAGCGATTGCTCGCCGAACGGCCTGGTTGTTAGAACATGAAGCCCCGGATGCAAAATCTGCCGATGCGAATATTGCCTTTTGTATGGCAATGACGCCAGAAGCTGAACAATTATTGCCCGTTTTACAGCGTTACGGCTTCGAAACGCTCGAAAAACTGGCAGTTTTAGGCTGATTTGGTTGAATGTTGCGCGGTCAGAAAATTATTTTAAATTTCCTCTTGTCAGGCCGGAATAACTCCCTATAATGCGCCACCACTGACACGGAACAACGGCAAACACGCCGCCGGGTCAGCGGGGTTCTCCTGAGAATCTCAACAGAGAAAAGCAAAAAAAATGCTTGACTCTGTAGCGGGAAAGCGTATTATGCACACCTCGCGCCGCTGAGAAAAAGCGAAGCGGCACTGCTCTTTAACAATTTATCAGACAATCTGTGTGGGCACTCGAAGATACGGATTCTTAACGTCGCAAGACGAAAAATGAATACCAAGTCTCAAGAGTGAACACGTAATTCATTACGAAGTTTAATTCTTTGAGCATCAAACTTTTAAATTGAAGAGTTTGATCATGGCTCAGATTGAACGCTGGCGGCAGGCCTAACACATGCAAGTCGAACGGTAACAGGAAACAGCTTGCTGTTTCGCTGACGAGTGGCGGACGGGTGAGTAATGTCTGGGAAACTGCCTGATGGAGGGGGATAACTACTGGAAACGGTAGCTAATACCGCATAACGTCGCAAGACCAAAGAGGGGGACCTTCGGGCCTCTTGCCATCGGATGTGCCCAGATGGGATTAGCTAGTAGGTGGGGTAACGGCTCACCTAGGCGACGATCCCTAGCTGGTCTGAGAGGATGACCAGCCACACTGGAACTGAGACACGGTCCAGACTCCTACGGGAGGCAGCAGTGGGGAATATTGCACAATGGGCGCAAGCCTGATGCAGCCATGCCGCGTGTATGAAGAAGGCCTTCGGGTTGTAAAGTACTTTCAGCGGGGAGGAAGGGAGTAAAGTTAATACCTTTGCTCATTGACGTTACCCGCAGAAGAAGCACCGGCTAACTCCGTGCCAGCAGCCGCGGTAATACGGAGGGTGCAAGCGTTAATCGGAATTACTGGGCGTAAAGCGCACGCAGGCGGTTTGTTAAGTCAGATGTGAAATCCCCGGGCTCAACCTGGGAACTGCATCTGATACTGGCAAGCTTGAGTCTCGTAGAGGGGGGTAGAATTCCAGGTGTAGCGGTGAAATGCGTAGAGATCTGGAGGAATACCGGTGGCGAAGGCGGCCCCCTGGACGAAGACTGACGCTCAGGTGCGAAAGCGTGGGGAGCAAACAGGATTAGATACCCTGGTAGTCCACGCCGTAAACGATGTCGACTTGGAGGTTGTGCCCTTGAGGCGTGGCTTCCGGAGCTAACGCGTTAAGTCGACCGCCTGGGGAGTACGGCCGCAAGGTTAAAACTCAAATGAATTGACGGGGGCCCGCACAAGCGGTGGAGCATGTGGTTTAATTCGATGCAACGCGAAGAACCTTACCTGGTCTTGACATCCACGGAAGTTTTCAGAGATGAGAATGTGCCTTCGGGAACCGTGAGACAGGTGCTGCATGGCTGTCGTCAGCTCGTGTTGTGAAATGTTGGGTTAAGTCCCGCAACGAGCGCAACCCTTATACTTTGTTGCCAGCGGTCCGGCCGGGAACTCAAAGGAGACTGCCAGTGATAAACTGGAGGAAGGTGGGGATGACGTCAAGTCATCATGGCCCTTACGACCAGGGCTACACACGTGCTACAATGGCGCATACAAAGAGAAGCGACCTCGCGAGAGCAAGCGGACCTCATAAAGTGCGTCGTAGTCCGGATTGGAGTCTGCAACTCGACTCCATGAAGTCGGAATCGCTAGTAATCGTGGATCAGAATGCCACGGTGAATACGTTCCCGGGCCTTGTACACACCGCCCGTCACACCATGGGAGTGGGTTGCAAAAGAAGTAGGTAGCTTAACCTTCGGGAGGGCGCTTACCACTTTGTGATTCATGACTGGGGTGAAGTCGTAACAAGGTAACCGTAGGGGAACCTGCGGTTGGATCACCTCCTTACCTTAAAGAAGCGTACTTTGCAGTGCTCACACAGATTGTCTGATAGAAAGTGAAAAGCAAGGCGTCTTGCGAAGCAGACTGATACGTCCCCTTCGTCTAGAGGCCCAGGACACCGCCCTTTCACGGCGGTAACAGGGGTTCGAATCCCCTAGGGGACGCCACTTGCTGGTTTGTGAGTGAAAGTCACCTGCCTTAATATCTCAAAACTCATCTTCGGGTGATGTTTGAGATATTTGCTCTTTAAAAATCTGGATCAAGCTGAAAATTGAAACACTGAACAACGAAAGTTGTTCGTGAGTCTCTCGAATTTTCGCAACACGATGATGAATCGAAAGAAACATCTTCGGGTTGTGAGGTTAAGCGACTAAGCGTACACGGTGGATGCCCTGGCAGTCAGAGGCGATGAAGGACGTGCTAATCTGCGATAAGCGTCGGTAAGGTGATATGAACCGTTATAACCGGCGATTTCCGAATGGGGAAACCCAGTGTGTTTCGACACACTATCATTAACTGAATCCATAGGTTAATGAGGCGAACCGGGGGAACTGAAACATCTAAGTACCCCGAGGAAAAGAAATCAACCGAGATTCCCCCAGTAGCGGCGAGCGAACGGGGAGGAGCCCAGAGCCTGAATCAGTGTGTGTGTTAGTGGAAGCGTCTGGAAAGGCGCGCGATACAGGGTGACAGCCCCGTACACAAAAATACACATATTGTGAGCTCGATGAGTAGGGCGGGACACGTGGTATCCTGTCTGAATATGGGGGACCATCCTCCAAGGCTAAATACTCCTGACTGACCGATAGTGAACCAGTACCGTGAGGGAAAGGCGAAAAGAACCCCGGCGAGGGGAGTGAAAAAGAACCTGAAACCGTGTACGTACAAGCAGTGGGAGCACGCTTAGGCGTGTGACTGCGTACCTTTTGTATAATGGGTCAGCGACTTATATTCTGTAGCAAGGTTAACCGAATAGGGGAGCCGAAGGGAAACCGAGTCTTAACTGGGCGTTAAGTTGCAGGGTATAGACCCGAAACCCGGTGATCTAGCCATGGGCAGGTTGAAGGTTGGGTAACACTAACTGGAGGACCGAACCGACTAATGTTGAAAAATTAGCGGATGACTTGTGGCTGGGGGTGAAAGGCCAATCAAACCGGGAGATAGCTGGTTCTCCCCGAAAGCTATTTAGGTAGCGCCTCGTGAATTCATCTCCGGGGGTAGAGCACTGTTTCGGCAAGGGGGTCATCCCGACTTACCAACCCGATGCAAACTGCGAATACCGGAGAATGTTATCACGGGAGACACACGGCGGGTGCTAACGTCCGTCGTGAAGAGGGAAACAACCCAGACCGCCAGCTAAGGTCCCAAAGTCATGGTTAAGTGGGAAACGATGTGGGAAGGCCCAGACAGCCAGGATGTTGGCTTAGAAGCAGCCATCATTTAAAGAAAGCGTAATAGCTCACTGGTCGAGTCGGCCTGCGCGGAAGATGTAACGGGGCTAAACCATGCACCGAAGCTGCGGCAGCGACGCTTATGCGTTGTTGGGTAGGGGAGCGTTCTGTAAGCCTGCGAAGGTGTGCTGTGAGGCATGCTGGAGGTATCAGAAGTGCGAATGCTGACATAAGTAACGATAAAGCGGGTGAAAAGCCCGCTCGCCGGAAGACCAAGGGTTCCTGTCCAACGTTAATCGGGGCAGGGTGAGTCGACCCCTAAGGCGAGGCCGAAAGGCGTAGTCGATGGGAAACAGGTTAATATTCCTGTACTTGGTGTTACTGCGAAGGGGGACGGAGAAGGCTATGTTGGCCGGGCGACGGTTGTCCCGGTTTAAGCGTGTAGGCTGGTTTTCCAGGCAAATCCGGAAAATCAAGGCTGAGGCGTGATGACGAGGCACTACGGTGCTGAAGCAACAAATGCCCTGCTTCCAGGAAAAGCCTCTAAGCATCAGGTAACATCAAATCGTACCCCAAACCGACACAGGTGGTCAGGTAGAGAATACCAAGGCGCTTGAGAGAACTCGGGTGAAGGAACTAGGCAAAATGGTGCCGTAACTTCGGGAGAAGGCACGCTGATATGTAGGTGAAGTCCCTTGCGGATGGAGCTGAAATCAGTCGAAGATACCAGCTGGCTGCAACTGTTTATTAAAAACACAGCACTGTGCAAACACGAAAGTGGACGTATACGGTGTGACGCCTGCCCGGTGCCGGAAGGTTAATTGATGGGGTCAGCGCAAGCGAAGCTCTTGATCGAAGCCCCGGTAAACGGCGGCCGTAACTATAACGGTCCTAAGGTAGCGAAATTCCTTGTCGGGTAAGTTCCGACCTGCACGAATGGCGTAATGATGGCCAGGCTGTCTCCACCCGAGACTCAGTGAAATTGAACTCGCTGTGAAGATGCAGTGTACCCGCGGCAAGACGGAAAGACCCCGTGAACCTTTACTATAGCTTGACACTGAACATTGAGCCTTGATGTGTAGGATAGGTGGGAGGCTTTGAAGTGTGGACGCCAGTCTGCATGGAGCCGGCCTTGAAATACCACCCTTTAATGTTTGATGTTCTAACGTGGACCCGTGATCCGGGTTGCGGACAGTGTCTGGTAGGTAGTTTGACTGGGGCGGTCTCCTCCTAAAGAGTAACGGAGGAGCACGAAGGTTGGCTAATCCTGGTCGGACATCAGGAGGTTAGTGCAATGGCATAAGCCAGCTTGACTGCGAGCGTGACGGCGCGAGCAGGTGCGAAAGCAGGTCATAGTGATCCGGTGGTTCTGAATGGAAGGGCCATCGCTCAACGGATAAAAGGTACTCCGGGGATAACAGGCTGATACCGCCCAAGAGTTCATATCGACGGCGGTGTTTGGCACCTCGATGTCGGCTCATCACATCCTGGGGCTGAAGTAGGTCCCAAGGGTATGGCTGTTCGCCATTTAAAGTGGTACGCGAGCTGGGTTTAGAACGTCGTGAGACAGTTCGGTCCCTATCTGCCGTGGGCGCTGGAGAACTGAGGGGGGCTGCTCCTAGTACGAGAGGACCGGAGTGGACGCATCACTGGTGTTCGGGTTGTCATGCCAATGGCACTGCCCGGTAGCTAAATGCGGAAGAGATAAGTGCTGAAAGCATCTAAGCACGAAACTTGCCCCGAGATGAGTTCTCCCTGACCCTTTAAGGGTCCTGAAGGAACGTTGAAGACGACGACGTTGATAGGCCGGGTGTGTAAGCGCAGCGATGCGTTGAGCTAACCGGTACTAATGAACCGTGAGGCTTAACCTTACAACGCCGAAGATGTTTTGGCGGATGAGAGAAGATTTTCAGCCTGATACAGATTAAATCAGAACGCAGAAGCGGTCTGATGAAACAGAATTTGCCTGGCGGCCGTAGCGCGGTGGTCCCACCTGACCCCATGCCGAACTCAGAAGTGAAACGCCGTAGCGCCGATGGTAGTGTGGGGTCTCCCCATGCGAGAGTAGGGAACTGCCAGGCATCAAATTAAGCAGAAGGCCATCCTGACGGATGGCCTTTTTGCGTTTCTACAAACTCTTCCTGTCGTCATATCTACAAGCCATCCCCCCACAGATACGGTAAACTAGCCTTGTTTTTGCATCAGGAAAGCAGCTATGAACCACTCCTTAAAACCCTGGAACACATTTGGCATTGATCATAATGCTCAGCACATTGTATGTGCCGAAGACGAACAACAATTACTCAATGCCTGGCAGCATGCAACCGCAGAAGGACAACCCGTTCTTATTCTGGGTGAAGGAAGTAATGTACTTTTTCTGGAAGACTATCGTGGCACGGTGATCATCAACCGGATCAAAGGTATCGAAATTCATGATGAACCTGATGCGTGGTATTTACATGTAGGAGCCGGAGAAAACTGGCATCGCCTGGTAAAATACACTTTGCAGGAAGGTATGCCTGGTCTGGAAAATCTGGCATTAATTCCTGGTTGTGTCGGCTCATCACCTATCCAGAATATTGGTGCTTATGGCGTAGAATTACAGCGAGTTTGCGCTTATGTTGATTGTGTTGAACTGGCGACAGGCAAGCAAGTGCGCTTAACTGCCAAAGAGTGCCGTTTTGGCTATCGCGACAGTATTTTTAAACATGAATACCAGGATCGCTTCGCCATTGTAGCCGTAGGTCTGCGTCTGCCAAAAGAGTGGCAACCTGTACTAACGTATGGTGACTTAACTCGTCTGGATCCTACAACAGTAACGCCACAGCAAGTATTTAATGCGGTGTGTCATATGCGCACCACCAAACTCCCTGATCCAAAAGTGAATGGCAATGCCGGTAGTTTCTTCAAAAACCCTGTTGTATCTGCCGAAACGGCTAAAGCATTACTGGCGCAATTTCCAACAGCACCAAATTACCCCCAGGCGGGTGGTTCAGTAAAACTGGCAGCAGGTTGGCTTATTGATCAGTGCCAGCTAAAAGGGATGCAAATGGGTGGGGCTGCGGTGCACCGTCAACAGGCGTTAGTTCTCATTAATGAAGACAATGCAAAAAGCGAAGATGTGGTGCAACTGGCACACCATGTAAGACAAAAAGTGGGTGAAAAATTTAATGTCTGGCTTGAGCCTGAAGTCCGCTTTATTGGTGCATCAGGTGAAGTGAGCGCAGTGGAGACAATTTCATGAAGGATAACACCGTGCCACTGAAATTGATTGCCCTGTTAGCGAACGGTGAATTTCACTCTGGCGAGCAGTTGGGTGAAACGCTGGGAATGAGCCGGGCGGCTATTAATAAACACATTCAGACACTGCGTGACTGGGGCGTTGATGTCTTTACCGTTCCGGGTAAAGGATACAGCCTGCCTGAGCCCATCCAGTTACTTAATGCTGAACAGATATTGGGTCAGCTGGATGGCGGTAGTGTAGCCGTGCTGCCAGTTATTGACTCCACGAATCAGTACCTTCTTGATCGTATCGGAGAGCTTAAATCGGGCGATGCCTGTGTTGCAGAATACCAGCAGGCTGGCCGTGGTCGCCGGGGGCGGAAATGGTTTTCGCCTTTTGGCGCAAACTTATATTTGTCGATGTTCTGGCGTCTGGAACAAGGCCCGGCGGCGGCGATTGGTTTAAGTCTGGTTATCGGTATCGTGATGGCGGAAGTATTACGCAAGCTGGGAGCAGATAAAGTTCGTGTCAAATGGCCTAATGACCTCTATCTGCAGGATCGCAAGCTGGCAGGCATTCTTGTGGAGCTGACTGGCAAAACTGGCGATGCGGCGCAAATAGTCATTGGAGCCGGGATCAACATGGCAATGCGCCGTGTTGAAGAGAGTGTCGTTAATCAGGGGTGGATCACGCTGCAGGAAGCGGGGATCAATCTCGATCGTAATACGTTGGCGGCCATGCTAATACGTGAATTACGTGCTGCGTTGGAACTCTTCGAACAAGAAGGATTGGCACCTTATCTGTCGCGCTGGGAAAAGCTGGATAATTTTATTAATCGCCCAGTGAAACTTATCATTGGTGATAAAGAAATATTTGGCATTTCACGCGGAATAGACAAACAGGGGGCTTTATTACTTGAGCAGGATGGAATAATAAAACCCTGGATGGGCGGTGAAATATCCCTGCGTAGTGCAGAAAAATAAGAAAGGGGAGTATTCGCTCCCCTGCAAATTATTTGCGTAGTCTGACCTCTTCTACCGCATGATTAGCACTTTTCGTCAGGATTAAACTGGCGCGCTCACGAGTAGGTAGAATATTTTGCTTTAAGTTCAGCCAGTTGATCTCTTTCCACAATGTCATGGCAGTCTTAATCGCTTCTTCTTTAGTTAATTTCGCGTAGTTATGAAAATAGGAATCCGGGTCGGTAAAAGCCCCTTCGCGGAATTTCAGAAAACGGTTGATATACCACGTCTGAAGTAAGTCTTCCGGTGCATCAACATATATCGAAAAATCGACAAAATCAGAAACAAATACATGATGTGGATCGTGTGGATAATCCATCCCGCTCTGTAAGACATTTAACCCTTCAAGAATTAAAATATCAGGCTGAACAACAGTTTTATCTCCATCCGGGATCACATCATAAATAAGATGCGAGTAAACAGGGGCTGTAACGTTTGGCACGCCGGACTTGAGATCGGAAACAAACTTCACCAGGCGATGCATATCATACGATTCCGGGAAGCCTTTCTTCTTCATCAGACCACGTTCTTTCAGAACCTGATTAGGGTGAAGGAAGCCATCTGTAGTGATCAGTTCAACACGACGATGTTCCGGCCAACGGCTTAATAGCGCCTGCAATACACGGGCGGTTGTACTTTTCCCCACCGCGACACTGCCAGCAATACTGATAATGTAAGGAATGCGTTGCCCGTTGGTACCAAGAAACTGTTCCAGAACTGCCTGACGGCGCAGATTCGAGCTTATATAGAAGTTCAGCAAACGTGACAAAGGTAAATAGATCTCGGCAACTTCTTCTAACGAGAGATCTTCATTAATACCTTTGAGACGGGCGATCTCATCTTCCGATAACGTCATAGGTACGGAATCACGCAGAGCTGCCCACTGGTTGCGGTCAAACTGTAGGTAAGGCGTCATTAACGTTTGCTCTTTTATACTCATAAGCATGTTTCTGGCGGTCATAGCTCTATCGGCAAAGCGATATTTGCCATGGCGCGTCACAGTTCTGTTGAATGGGTTAATGGGCAGGAGGGTAACACCAGATGGGGAGGAATAATAAGAAAAAATCTCTGCCAGGAAGCTATCGTTGAAAAGCAATGTGACAGATATTCCATCTGATAAAAAGAATTATGGTTTAGCAGGAGCGCATTGTTGAGCACAATGATGTTGAAAAAGTGTGCTAATCTGCCCTCCGTTCGGCTGTTTCTTCATCGTGTCGCATAAAATGTGACCAATAAAACAAATTATGCAATTTTTTAGTTGCATGAACTCGCATGTCTCCATAGAATGCGCGCTACTTGATGCCGACTTAGCTCAGTAGGTAGAGCAACTGACTTGTAATCAGTAGGTCACCAGTTCGATTCCGGTAGTCGGCACCATCAAGTCCGGTGGGGTTCCCGAGCGGCCAAAGGGAGCAGACTGTAAATCTGCCGTCACAGACTTCGAAGGTTCGAATCCTTCCCCCACCACCAATTTCGGCCACGCGATGGCGTAGCCCGAGACGATAAGTTCGCTTACCGGCTCGAATAAAGAGAGCTTCTCTCGATATTCAGTGCAGAATGAAAATCAGGTAGCCGAGTTCCAGGATGCGGGCATCGTATAATGGCTATTACCTCAGCCTTCCAAGCTGATGATGCGGGTTCGATTCCCGCTGCCCGCTCCAAGATGTGCTGATATAGCTCAGTTGGTAGAGCGCACCCTTGGTAAGGGTGAGGTCGGCAGTTCGAATCTGCCTATCAGCACCACTTCTTTTCTCCTCCCTGTTTTTTCCTTCTGTTTATTGCATTCAACAAGTCGGGCATGTTGCCTGGTTGATGTGGTGATATCACCGATTTATCCGTGTCTTAGAGGGACAATCGATGTCTAAAGAAAAGTTTGAACGTACAAAACCGCACGTTAACGTCGGTACTATCGGCCACGTTGACCATGGTAAAACAACGCTGACCGCTGCAATCACTACCGTACTGGCTAAAACCTACGGCGGTGCTGCTCGCGCATTCGACCAGATCGATAACGCGCCGGAAGAAAAAGCTCGTGGTATCACCATCAACACTTCTCACGTTGAATACGACACTCCGACCCGTCACTACGCACACGTAGACTGCCCGGGGCACGCCGACTATGTTAAAAACATGATCACCGGTGCTGCTCAGATGGACGGCGCGATCCTGGTAGTTGCTGCGACTGACGGCCCGATGCCGCAGACTCGTGAGCACATCCTGCTGGGTCGTCAGGTAGGCGTTCCGTACATCATCGTGTTCCTGAACAAATGCGACATGGTTGATGACGAAGAGCTGCTGGAACTGGTTGAAATGGAAGTTCGTGAACTTCTGTCTCAGTACGACTTCCCGGGCGACGACACTCCGATCGTTCGTGGTTCTGCTCTGAAAGCGCTGGAAGGCGACGCAGAGTGGGAAGCGAAAATCCTGGAACTGGCTGGCTTCCTGGATTCTTACATTCCGGAACCAGAGCGTGCGATTGACAAGCCGTTCCTGCTGCCGATCGAAGACGTATTCTCCATCTCCGGTCGTGGTACCGTTGTTACCGGTCGTGTAGAACGCGGTATCATCAAAGTTGGTGAAGAAGTTGAAATCGTTGGTATCAAAGAGACTCAGAAGTCTACCTGTACTGGCGTTGAAATGTTCCGCAAACTGCTGGACGAAGGCCGTGCTGGTGAGAACGTAGGTGTTCTGCTGCGTGGTATCAAACGTGAAGAAATCGAACGTGGTCAGGTACTGGCTAAGCCGGGCACCATCAAGCCGCACACCAAGTTCGAATCTGAAGTGTACATTCTGTCCAAAGATGAAGGCGGTCGTCATACTCCGTTCTTCAAAGGCTACCGTCCGCAGTTCTACTTCCGTACTACTGACGTGACTGGTACCATCGAACTGCCGGAAGGCGTAGAGATGGTAATGCCGGGCGACAACATCAAAATGGTTGTTACCCTGATCCACCCGATCGCGATGGACGACGGTCTGCGTTTCGCAATCCGTGAAGGCGGCCGTACCGTTGGCGCGGGCGTTGTAGCAAAAGTTCTGAGCTAATTGCCGATAACATTTGACGCAATGCGCACTAAAAGGGCATCATTTGATGCCCTTTTTGCACGCTTTCGTACCAGAACCTGGCTCATCAGTGATTTTCTTTGTCATAATCATTGCTGAGACAGGCTCTGTTGAGGGCGTATAATCCGAAAAGCTAATACGCGTTTCGATTTGGTTTGCCTCGCGATCGCGGGGTGAAAATGTTTGTAGAAAACTTCTGACAGGTTGGTTTATGAGTGCGAATACCGAAGCTCAAGGAAGCGGGCGCGGCCTGGAAGCGATGAAGTGGGTCGTTGTGGTGGCATTGCTCCTGGTGGCGATTGTCGGCAACTACCTTTATCGCGACATTATGCTGCCGCTGCGTGCGCTGGCCGTAGTAATTCTGATTGCTGCAGCGGGTGGTGTCGCGCTGTTAACGACAAAAGGTAAAGCTACCGTTGCTTTTGCCCGTGAAGCGCGTACCGAAGTCCGTAAGGTCATTTGGCCGACTCGCCAGGAAACATTGCACACCACGCTGATTGTGGCTGCGGTTACCGCAGTAATGTCACTGATCCTGTGGGGACTGGATGGTATTCTGGTTCGCCTGGTATCCTTTATCACTGGCCTGAGGTTCTGAGATGTCTGAAGCTCCTAAAAAGCGCTGGTACGTCGTTCAGGCGTTTTCCGGTTTTGAAGGCCGCGTAGCAACGTCGCTACGTGAGCATATCAAATTACACAACATGGAAGATTTGTTTGGTGAAGTCATGGTACCAACCGAAGAAGTGGTTGAAATCCGTGGCGGTCAGCGTCGCAAAAGCGAACGTAAATTCTTCCCTGGCTACGTCCTCGTTCAGATGGTGATGAACGACGCGAGCTGGCACCTGGTGCGCAGCGTACCGCGTGTGATGGGCTTCATCGGCGGTACTTCCGATCGTCCTGCGCCAATCAGCGATAAAGAAGTCGATGCGATTATGAACCGCCTGCAGCAGGTTGGTGATAAGCCGCGTCCGAAAACGCTGTTTGAACCGGGTGAAATGGTCCGTGTTAATGATGGTCCGTTCGCTGACTTCAACGGTGTTGTTGAAGAAGTGGATTACGAGAAATCTCGTCTGAAAGTGTCTGTTTCTATCTTCGGTCGTGCGACCCCGGTAGAGCTGGACTTCAGCCAGGTTGAAAAAGCCTAACCCAGCGATCAAAAAAGCGGCGATTTAATCGTTGCACAAGGCGTGAGATTGGAATACAATTTCGCGCCTTTTGTTTTTATGGGCCTTGCCCGTAAAACGATTTTTTATATCACGGGGAGCCTCTCAGAGGCGTTATTACCCAACTTGAGGAATTTATAATGGCTAAGAAAGTACAAGCCTATGTCAAGCTGCAGGTTGCAGCTGGTATGGCTAACCCGAGTCCGCCAGTAGGTCCGGCTCTGGGTCAGCAGGGCGTAAACATCATGGAATTCTGCAAAGCGTTCAACGCAAAAACTGATTCCATCGAAAAAGGTCTGCCGATTCCGGTAGTAATCACCGTTTACGCTGACCGTTCTTTCACTTTCGTTACCAAGACTCCGCCGGCAGCAGTTCTGCTGAAAAAAGCGGCTGGTATCAAGTCTGGTTCCGGTAAGCCGAACAAAGACAAAGTGGGTAAAATTTCCCGCGCTCAGCTGCAGGAAATCGCGCAGACCAAAGCTGCCGACATGACTGGTGCCGACATTGAAGCGATGACTCGCTCCATCGAAGGTACTGCACGTTCCATGGGCCTGGTAGTGGAGGACTAAGAAATGGCTAAACTGACCAAGCGCATGCGTGTTATCCGCGAGAAAGTTGATGCAACCAAACAGTACGACATCAACGAAGCTATCGCACTGCTGAAAGAGCTGGCGACTGCTAAATTCGTAGAAAGCGTGGACGTAGCTGTTAACCTCGGCATCGACGCTCGTAAATCTGACCAGAACGTACGTGGTGCAACTGTACTGCCGCACGGTACTGGCCGTTCCGTTCGCGTAGCCGTATTTACCCAAGGTGCAAACGCTGAAGCTGCTAAAGCTGCAGGCGCAGAACTGGTAGGTATGGAAGATCTGGCTGACCAGATCAAGAAAGGCGAAATGAACTTTGACGTTGTTATTGCTTCTCCGGATGCAATGCGCGTTGTTGGCCAGCTGGGCCAGGTTCTGGGTCCGCGCGGCCTGATGCCAAACCCGAAAGTGGGTACTGTAACGCCGAACGTTGCTGAAGCGGTTAAAAACGCTAAAGCTGGCCAGGTTCGTTACCGTAACGACAAAAACGGCATCATCCACACCACCATCGGTAAAGTGGACTTTGACGCTGACAAACTGAAAGAAAACCTGGAAGCTCTGCTGGTTGCGCTGAAAAAAGCAAAACCGACTCAGGCGAAAGGCGTGTACATCAAGAAAGTTAGCATCTCCACCACCATGGGTGCAGGTGTTGCAGTTGACCAGGCTGGCCTGAGCGCTTCTGTAAACTAATGCCTTTACGTGGGCGGTGATTTTGTCTACAATCTTACCCCCACATATAATGCTTAATGCAGACGTATATCCGAGATATTCGGGTTGTGGCAAGGCGGCAACTGAGTGAGTCGCCAGGAGCATAGCTAACTATGTGACTGGTGCGAATGAAGGAAGCCAACGCCGCCACAAGTTGAATAGCGACGGATAGAAAAGATTTGTTCGTTGGAGCCTGGCCTATCCAGGCCTCCGTCGAAGACCGCAGGAGTTTCGCAAGAAACTTAATCCCCTGCGTAGACGGTGACAGAACGCTAAGATTATTCTTTTATATTCTGGCTTGTTTCTGCTCACCGTAATTAAGACGCTCTCTCCGCTTGGAGGAGTGAAGTGAGTTCCAGAGATTTTCTCTGGCAAACATCCAGGAGCAAAGCTAATGGCTTTAAATCTTCAAGACAAACAAGCGATTGTTGCTGAAGTCAGCGAAGTAGCCAAAGGCGCGCTGTCTGCAGTAGTTGCGGATTCCCGTGGCGTAACTGTAGATAAAATGACTGAACTGCGTAAAGCAGGTCGCGAAGCTGGCGTATACATGCGTGTTGTTCGTAACACCCTGCTGCGCCGTGCTGTTGAAGGTACTCCGTTCGAGTGCCTGAAAGACGCGTTTGTTGGTCCGACCCTGATTGCATACTCTATGGAACACCCGGGCGCTGCTGCTCGTCTGTTCAAAGAGTTCGCGAAAGCGAATGCAAAATTTGAGGTCAAAGCCGCTGCCTTTGAAGGTGAGCTGATCCCGGCGTCTCAGATCGACCGCCTGGCAACTCTGCCGACCTACGAAGAAGCAATTGCACGCCTGATGGCAACCATGAAAGAAGCTTCGGCTGGTAAACTGGTTCGTACTCTGGCTGCTGTACGCGATGCGAAAGAAGCTGCTTAATCGCAGTTATCTTTTTAACGCATTCGCTTACGTATAAACTTATTCTGATATTCAGGAACAATTTAAATGTCTATCACTAAAGATCAAATCATTGAAGCAGTTGCAGCTATGTCTGTAATGGACGTTGTAGAACTGATCTCTGCAATGGAAGAAAAATTCGGTGTTTCCGCTGCTGCTGCTGTAGCTGTAGCTGCTGGCCCGGTTGAAGCTGCTGAAGAAAAAACTGAATTCGACGTAATTCTGAAAGCTGCTGGCGCTAACAAAGTTGCTGTTATCAAAGCAGTACGTGGCGCAACTGGCCTGGGTCTGAAAGAAGCTAAAGACCTGGTAGAATCTGCACCGGCTGCTCTGAAAGAAGGCGTGAGCAAAGACGACGCAGAAGCACTGAAAAAATCCCTGGAAGAAGCTGGCGCTGAAGTTGAAGTTAAATAAGCCAACCCTTCCGGTTGCAGCCTGAGAAATCAGGCTGATGGCTGGTGACTTTTTGGTCACCAGCCTTTTTGCGCTGTAAGGCGCCAGTAGCGTTTCACACTGTTTGACTACTGCTGTGCCTTTCAATGCTTGTTTCTATCGACGACTTAATATACTGCGACAGGACGTCCGTTCTGTGTAAATCGCAATGAAATGGTTTAAGCGTGATAGCAACAGGCATTGCGGAAAGTGTTCCATTTTCCGGTCAACAAAATAGTGTTGCACAAACTGTCCGCTCAATGGACAGATGGGTCGACTTGTCAGCGAGCTGAGGAACCCTATGGTTTACTCCTATACCGAGAAAAAACGTATTCGTAAGGATTTTGGTAAACGTCCACAAGTTCTGGATGTACCTTATCTCCTTTCTATCCAGCTTGACTCGTTTCAGAAATTTATCGAGCAAGATCCTGAAGGGCAGTATGGTCTGGAAGCTGCTTTCCGTTCCGTATTCCCGATTCAGAGCTACAGCGGTAATTCCGAGCTGCAATACGTCAGCTACCGCCTTGGCGAACCGGTGTTTGACGTCCAGGAATGTCAAATCCGTGGCGTGACCTATTCCGCACCGCTGCGCGTTAAACTGCGTCTGGTGATCTATGAGCGCGAAGCGCCGGAAGGCACCGTAAAAGACATTAAAGAACAAGAAGTCTACATGGGCGAAATTCCGCTCATGACAGACAACGGTACCTTTGTTATCAACGGTACTGAGCGTGTTATCGTTTCCCAGCTGCACCGTAGTCCGGGCGTCTTCTTTGACTCCGACAAAGGTAAAACCCACTCTTCGGGTAAAGTGCTGTATAACGCGCGCATCATCCCTTACCGTGGTTCCTGGCTGGACTTCGAATTCGATCCGAAGGACAACCTGTTCGTACGTATCGACCGTCGCCGTAAACTGCCTGCGACCATCATTCTGCGCGCCCTGAACTACACCACAGAGCAGATCCTCGACCTGTTCTTTGAAAAAGTTATCTTTGAAATCCGTGATAACAAGCTGCAGATGGAGCTGGTGCCGGAACGCCTGCGTGGTGAAACTGCATCTTTCGACATCGAAGCTAACGGTAAAGTGTACGTAGAAAAAGGCCGCCGTATCACTGCGCGCCACATTCGCCAGCTGGAAAAAGACGACGTCAAACTGATCGAAGTCCCGGTTGAGTACATCGCAGGTAAAGTGGTTGCTAAAGACTATATTGATGAGTCTACCGGCGAGCTGATCTGCGCAGCGAACATGGAGCTGAGCCTGGATCTGTTGGCTAAGCTGAGCCAGTCTGGTCACAAGCGTATTGAAACGCTGTTCACCAACGACCTGGATCACGGCCCGTATATCTCTGAAACCTTACGTGTCGACCCAACTAACGACCGTCTGAGCGCACTGGTAGAAATCTACCGCATGATGCGCCCTGGCGAGCCGCCGACTCGTGAAGCAGCTGAAAGCCTGTTCGAGAACCTGTTCTTCTCCGAAGACCGTTATGACCTGTCTGCGGTTGGTCGTATGAAGTTCAACCGTTCTCTGCTGCGCGAAGAAATCGAAGGTTCCGGTATCCTGAGCAAAGACGACATCATTGATGTTATGAAAAAGCTCATCGATATCCGTAACGGTAAAGGCGAAGTCGATGATATCGACCACCTCGGCAACCGTCGTATCCGTTCTGTTGGCGAAATGGCGGAAAACCAGTTCCGCGTTGGCCTGGTACGTGTAGAGCGTGCGGTGAAAGAGCGTCTGTCTCTGGGCGATCTGGATACCCTGATGCCTCAGGACATGATCAACGCCAAGCCGATTTCCGCAGCAGTGAAAGAGTTCTTCGGTTCCAGCCAGCTGTCTCAGTTTATGGACCAGAACAACCCGCTGTCTGAGATTACGCACAAACGTCGTATCTCCGCACTCGGCCCGGGTGGTCTGACCCGTGAACGTGCAGGCTTCGAAGTTCGAGACGTACACCCGACTCATTACGGTCGCGTATGTCCAATCGAAACCCCTGAAGGTCCGAACATCGGTCTGATCAACTCTTTGTCCGTGTACGCACAGACTAACGAATACGGCTTCCTTGAGACTCCGTATCGTAAGGTGACCGACGGTGTTGTAACTGACGAAATTCACTACCTTTCTGCTATCGAAGAAGGCAACTACGTTATCGCCCAGGCGAACTCCAACCTGGATGAAGAAGGCCACTTCGTAGAAGACCTGGTAACTTGCCGTAGCAAAGGCGAATCCAGCTTGTTCAGCCGTGACCAGGTTGACTACATGGACGTATCCACCCAGCAGGTGGTATCCGTCGGTGCGTCCCTGATCCCGTTCCTGGAACACGATGACGCCAACCGTGCATTGATGGGTGCGAACATGCAACGTCAGGCCGTTCCGACTCTGCGCGCTGATAAGCCGCTGGTTGGTACTGGTATGGAACGTGCTGTTGCCGTTGACTCCGGTGTAACTGCGGTAGCTAAACGTGGTGGTGTCGTTCAGTACGTGGATGCTTCCCGTATCGTTATCAAAGTTAACGAAGACGAGATGTATCCGGGTGAAGCAGGTATCGACATCTACAACCTGACCAAATACACCCGTTCTAACCAGAACACCTGTATCAACCAGATGCCGTGTGTGTCTCTGGGTGAACCGGTTGAACGTGGCGACGTGCTGGCAGACGGTCCGTCCACCGACCTCGGTGAACTGGCGCTTGGTCAGAACATGCGCGTAGCGTTCATGCCGTGGAATGGTTACAACTTCGAAGACTCCATCCTCGTATCCGAGCGTGTTGTTCAGGAAGACCGTTTCACCACCATCCACATTCAGGAACTGGCGTGTGTGTCCCGTGACACCAAGCTGGGGCCGGAAGAGATCACCGCTGACATCCCGAACGTGGGTGAAGCTGCGCTCTCCAAACTGGATGAATCCGGTATCGTTTACATTGGTGCGGAAGTGACCGGTGGCGACATTCTGGTTGGTAAGGTAACGCCGAAAGGTGAAACTCAGCTGACCCCAGAAGAAAAACTGCTGCGTGCGATCTTCGGTGAGAAAGCCTCTGACGTTAAAGACTCTTCTCTGCGCGTACCAAACGGTGTATCCGGTACGGTTATCGACGTTCAGGTCTTTACTCGCGATGGCGTAGAAAAAGACAAACGTGCGCTGGAAATCGAAGAAATGCAGCTCAAACAGGCGAAGAAAGACCTGTCTGAAGAACTGCAGATCCTCGAAGCGGGTTTGTTCAGCCGTATCCGTGCTGTGCTGGTAGCCGGTGGCGTTGAAGCTGAGAAGCTCGACAAACTGCCGCGCGATCGCTGGCTGGAGCTGGGCCTGACCGACGAAGAGAAACAAAATCAGCTGGAACAGCTGGCTGAGCAGTATGACGAACTGAAACACGAGTTCGAGAAGAAACTCGAAGCGAAACGCCGCAAAATCACCCAGGGCGACGATCTGGCACCGGGCGTGCTGAAGATTGTTAAGGTGTATCTGGCGGTTAAACGCCGTATCCAGCCTGGTGACAAGATGGCAGGTCGTCACGGTAACAAGGGTGTAATTTCTAAGATCAACCCGATCGAAGATATGCCTTACGATGAAAACGGTACGCCGGTAGACATCGTACTGAACCCGCTGGGCGTACCGTCTCGTATGAACATCGGTCAGATCCTCGAAACCCACCTGGGTATGGCTGCGAAAGGTATCGGCGACAAGATCAACGCCATGCTGAAACAGCAGCAAGAAGTCGCGAAACTGCGCGAATTCATCCAGCGTGCGTACGATCTGGGCGCTGACGTTCGTCAGAAAGTTGACCTGAGTACCTTCAGCGATGAAGAAGTTATGCGTCTGGCTGAAAACCTGCGCAAAGGTATGCCAATCGCAACGCCGGTGTTCGACGGTGCGAAAGAAGCAGAAATTAAAGAGCTGCTGAAACTTGGCGACCTGCCGACTTCCGGTCAGATCCGCCTGTACGATGGTCGCACTGGTGAACAGTTCGAGCGTCCGGTAACCGTTGGTTACATGTACATGCTGAAACTGAACCACCTGGTCGACGACAAGATGCACGCGCGTTCCACCGGTTCTTACAGCCTGGTTACTCAGCAGCCGCTGGGTGGTAAGGCACAGTTCGGTGGTCAGCGTTTCGGGGAGATGGAAGTGTGGGCGCTGGAAGCATACGGCGCAGCATACACCCTGCAGGAAATGCTCACCGTTAAGTCTGATGACGTGAACGGTCGTACCAAGATGTATAAAAACATCGTGGACGGCAACCATCAGATGGAGCCGGGCATGCCAGAATCCTTCAACGTATTGTTGAAAGAGATTCGTTCGCTGGGTATCAACATCGAACTGGAAGACGAGTAATTCTCGCTCAAACAGGTCACTGCTGTCGGGGTAAAACCCGGCAGCGGATTGTGCTAACTCCGACGGGAGCAAATCCGTGAAAGATTTATTAAAGTTTCTGAAAGCGCAGACTAAAACCGAAGAGTTTGATGCGATCAAAATTGCTCTGGCTTCGCCAGACATGATCCGTTCATGGTCTTTCGGTGAAGTTAAAAAGCCGGAAACCATCAACTACCGTACGTTCAAACCAGAACGTGACGGCCTTTTCTGCGCCCGTATCTTTGGGCCGGTAAAAGATTACGAGTGCCTGTGCGGTAAGTACAAGCGCCTGAAACACCGTGGCGTCATCTGTGAGAAGTGCGGCGTTGAAGTGACCCAGACTAAAGTACGCCGTGAGCGTATGGGCCACATCGAACTGGCTTCCCCGACTGCGCACATCTGGTTCCTGAAATCGCTGCCGTCCCGTATCGGTCTGCTGCTCGATATGCCGCTGCGCGATATCGAACGCGTACTGTACTTTGAATCCTATGTGGTTATCGAAGGCGGTATGACCAACCTGGAACGTCAGCAGATCCTGACTGAAGAGCAGTATCTGGACGCGCTGGAAGAGTTCGGTGACGAATTCGACGCGAAGATGGGTGCGGAAGCAATCCAGGCTCTGCTGAAGAGCATGGATCTGGAGCAAGAGTGCGAACAGCTGCGTGAAGAGCTGAACGAAACCAACTCCGAAACCAAGCGTAAAAAGCTGACCAAGCGTATCAAACTGCTGGAAGCGTTCGTTCAGTCTGGTAACAAACCAGAGTGGATGATCCTGACCGTTCTGCCGGTACTGCCGCCAGATCTGCGTCCACTGGTTCCGCTGGATGGTGGTCGTTTCGCGACTTCTGACCTGAACGATCTGTATCGTCGC
Source organism: Shigella sonnei (assembly GCF_002950395.1). Lineage (NCBI taxonomy): Bacteria > Pseudomonadati > Pseudomonadota > Gammaproteobacteria > Enterobacterales > Enterobacteriaceae > Shigella > Shigella sonnei. The sequence goes on along the minus strand of NZ_CP026802.1, from coordinate 3,473,515 downwards.
GTCATTAACCGTAACAACCGTCTGAAACGTCTGCTGGATCTGGCTGCGCCGGACATCATCGTACGTAACGAAAAACGTATGCTGCAGGAAGCGGTAGACGCCCTGCTGGATAACGGTCGTCGCGGTCGTGCGATCACCGGTTCTAACAAGCGTCCTCTGAAATCTTTGGCCGACATGATCAAAGGTAAACAGGGTCGTTTCCGTCAGAACCTGCTCGGTAAGCGTGTTGACTACTCCGGTCGTTCTGTAATCACCGTAGGTCCATACCTGCGTCTGCATCAGTGCGGTCTGCCGAAGAAAATGGCGCTGGAGCTGTTCAAACCGTTCATCTACGGCAAGCTGGAACTGCGTGGTCTTGCTACCACCATTAAAGCTGCGAAGAAAATGGTTGAGCGCGAAGAAGCTGTCGTTTGGGATATCCTGGACGAAGTTATCCGCGAACACCCGGTACTGCTGAACCGTGCACCGACTCTGCACCGTCTGGGTATCCAGGCATTTGAACCGGTACTGATCGAAGGTAAAGCTATCCAGCTGCACCCGCTGGTTTGTGCGGCATATAACGCCGACTTCGATGGTGACCAGATGGCTGTTCACGTACCGCTGACGCTGGAAGCCCAGCTGGAAGCGCGTGCGCTGATGATGTCTACCAACAACATCCTGTCCCCGGCGAACGGCGAACCAATCATCGTTCCGTCTCAGGACGTTGTTCTGGGTCTGTACTATATGACCCGTGACTGTGTTAACGCCAAAGGCGAAGGCATGGTGCTGACTGGCCCGAAAGAAGCAGAACGTCTGTATCGCTCTGGTCTGGCTTCTCTGCATGCGCGCGTTAAAGTGCGTATCACCGAGTATGAAAAAGATGCAAACGGTGAATTAGTAGCGAAAACCAGCCTGAAAGACACGACTGTTGGCCGTGCCATTCTGTGGATGATTGTACCGAAAGGTCTGCCTTACTCCATCGTCAACCAGGCGCTGGGTAAAAAAGCAATCTCCAAAATGCTGAACACCTGCTACCGCATTCTCGGTCTGAAACCGACCGTTATTTTTGCGGACCAGATCATGTACACCGGCTTCGCCTATGCAGCGCGTTCTGGTGCATCTGTTGGTATCGATGACATGGTCATCCCGGAGAAGAAACACGAAATCATCTCCGAGGCAGAAGCAGAAGTTGCTGAAATTCAGGAGCAGTTCCAGTCTGGTCTGGTAACTGCGGGCGAACGCTACAACAAAGTTATCGATATCTGGGCTGCGGCGAACGATCGTGTATCCAAAGCGATGATGGATAACCTGCAAACTGAAACCGTGATTAACCGTGACGGTCAGGAAGAGAAGCAGGTTTCCTTCAACAGCATCTACATGATGGCCGACTCCGGTGCGCGTGGTTCTGCGGCACAGATTCGTCAGCTTGCTGGTATGCGTGGTCTGATGGCGAAGCCGGATGGCTCCATCATCGAAACGCCAATCACCGCGAACTTCCGTGAAGGTCTGAACGTACTCCAGTACTTCATCTCCACCCACGGTGCTCGTAAAGGTCTGGCGGATACCGCACTGAAAACTGCGAACTCCGGTTACCTGACTCGTCGTCTGGTTGACGTGGCGCAGGACCTGGTGGTTACCGAAGACGATTGTGGTACCCATGAAGGTATCATGATGACTCCGGTTATCGAGGGTGGTGACGTTAAAGAGCCGCTGCGCGATCGCGTACTGGGTCGTGTAACTGCTGAAGACGTTCTGAAGCCGGGTACTGCTGATATCCTCGTTCCGCGCAACACGCTGCTGCACGAACAGTGGTGTGACCTGCTGGAAGAGAACTCTGTCGACGCGGTAAAAGTACGTTCTGTTGTATCTTGTGACACCGACTTTGGTGTATGTGCGCACTGCTACGGTCGTGACCTGGCGCGTGGCCACATCATCAACAAAGGTGAAGCAATCGGTGTTATCGCGGCACAGTCCATCGGTGAACCGGGTACACAGCTGACCATGCGTACGTTCCACATCGGTGGTGCGGCATCTCGTGCGGCTGCTGAATCCAGCATCCAGGTGAAAAACAAAGGTAGCATCAAGCTCAGCAACGTGAAGTCGGTTGTGAACTCCAGCGGTAAACTGGTTATCACTTCCCGTAACACCGAACTGAAACTGATCGACGAATTCGGTCGTACCAAAGAAAGCTACAAAGTGCCTTACGGTGCGGTACTGGCGAAAGGCGATGGCGAACAGGTTGCTGGCGGCGAAACCGTTGCAAACTGGGACCCGCACACCATGCCGGTTATCACCGAAGTAAGCGGTTTTGTACGCTTTACTGACATGATCGACGGCCAGACCATTACTCGTCAGACCGACGAACTGACCGGTCTGTCTTCGCTGGTGGTTCTGGATTCCGCAGAACGTACCGCAGGTGGTAAAGATCTGCGTCCGGCACTGAAAATCGTTGATGCTCAGGGTAACGACGTTCTGATCCCAGGTACCGATATGCCTGCGCAGTACTTCCTGCCGGGTAAAGCGATTGTTCAGCTGGAAGATGGCGTACAGATCAGCTCTGGTGACACCCTGGCGCGTATTCCGCAGGAATCCGGCGGTACCAAGGACATCACCGGTGGTCTGCCGCGCGTTGCGGACCTGTTCGAAGCTCGTCGTCCGAAAGAGCCGGCAATCCTGGCTGAAATCAGCGGTATCGTTTCCTTCGGTAAAGAAACCAAAGGTAAACGTCGTCTGGTTATCACCCCGGTAGACGGTAGCGATCCGTACGAAGAGATGATTCCGAAATGGCGTCAGCTCAACGTGTTCGAAGGTGAACGTGTAGAACGTGGTGACGTAATTTCCGACGGTCCGGAAGCGCCGCACGACATTCTGCGTCTGCGTGGTGTTCATGCTGTGACTCGTTACATCGTTAACGAAGTACAGGACGTATACCGTCTGCAGGGCGTTAAGATTAACGATAAACACATCGAAGTTATCGTTCGTCAGATGCTGCGTAAAGCTACCATCGTTAACGCGGGCAGCTCCGACTTCCTGGAAGGCGAACAGGTTGAATACTCTCGCGTCAAGATCGCAAACCGCGAACTGGAAGCGAACGGCAAAGTGGGTGCAACTTACTCCCGCGATCTGCTGGGTATCACCAAAGCGTCTCTGGCAACCGAGTCCTTCATCTCCGCGGCATCGTTCCAGGAGACCACTCGCGTGCTGACCGAAGCAGCCGTTGCGGGCAAACGCGACGAACTGCGCGGCCTGAAAGAGAACGTTATCGTGGGTCGTCTGATCCCGGCAGGTACCGGTTACGCGTACCACCAGGATCGTATGCGTCGCCGTGCTGCGGGTGAAGCTCCGGCTGCACCGCAGGTGACTGCAGAAGACGCATCTGCCAGCCTGGCAGAACTGCTGAACGCAGGTCTGGGCGGTTCTGATAACGAGTAATCGTTAATCCGCAAATAACGTAAAAACCCGCTTCGGCGGGTTTTTTTATGGGTGTTATTCAGAGGGCAAATTCTTCACGGAAAATATTAAGAAAGGCAGGGCGAAACGAGGAAGAAGCTTTTCGCCCTGGACAACATTCCTGCTGACGGCACTACCATAAAAAAACACAACGCTTTCAACAACCTTGCGTTTTTCATCTTCCGTAGCGGCTCGGAATAAATTTACGTTCTTACATTCCGTCTCATAGTCTTTGCGAGGCGCGTCCCAGATAGCTGTCCCAGTCTTTCCATACCGGCTGCAAACCCTGAGCGGTTAACGCGGCAGCAACCGCTTCCGGTCTGCGATCGTCGTGCGGTGAGAACTGTTCCAACTCGGGGTGATTATCGGCATAGCCACCTGGCTGCGTTTTCGAGAAGGCGCTGACGTTATTGATCGCCAGCGGAATAACGCGATCGCGAAACCACGGTGATTCCCGCGTGGAGAGTGACAGTTCAATCTCCGGTGCAAGCAGTCGGAAGGCGCAGATGGTTTGCACTAACTGGCGTTCATCCATAATCGACGCAGGCTCAATGCCGCCAGTACACGGGCGCAGGCGCGGAAAGGAGACAGAGTAACGGCTTTGCCAGTAATGCTGTTGCAGCCATAGCAAATGTTCGGCAACCATATAGCAGTCAACGCGCCAGTTGTCGGAAAGGCCAATTAGCGCGCCGAGGCCTATCTTATCAATCCCCGCACGCCCCAGCCGATCCGGCGTTTCCAGCCGCCAGAAGAAGTCCTGTTTTTTGCCTTTCAAATGATGGCGGGTATAAGTCGCCTCGTGATATGTCTCCTGATAAACCATCACCCCATCCAGACCAAGTTGCTTTAACTCGGCGTATTCCGTCTCCGCCAGCGGTTGCACTTCCATTTGTAGTGAAGAGAACTGTTCACGCAGGGCGGGGAGATGACGACGAAAGTAATCCATCCCCACTTTCGCCTGATGTTCACCAGTGACTAATAGCAGATGTTCAAAGCCCATCTCCCGTATAGCGGCGCTTTCCCTGGCAATATCCGCTTCATCCAGCGTTTTGCGCTTGATGCGATTACTCATGGAAAATCCGCAGTACGTGCAGTCGTTAGCGCAAAGATTGGAAAGATAAAGCGGGACGTAGAAACTAACTGTGTTGCCAAATCGCTGACGGGTCAGACGCTGCGCCCGTTGGGCCAGTGGTTCCAGATAGCCACTGGCGGCTGGCGATAACAGCGCCATCATATCGTCGCGGGTGAGTTGCGAGGCATTTAGCGCCCGTTCTACGTCAGCAGCCGTTTTGCCGTTGATACGCAGGCGGATGTCGTCCCAGTCCAGTTGTCGCCAGCGATCGCTGAAGGTTTTCATGCCGATGCCTCCAGAAATCCAGTCAGCGGGCTGGTGGCATGAGCAAAATGACTGCGGCTGCCCGGTCCGGACTGACGTGCCAGCAGGCCTGCTTCTACCGCCAGACGAAATGCCTTCGCCATGTTGACGGGATCGTCCGCTACGGCAATCGCCGTATTCACTAACACCGCGTCGGCCCCCATTTCCAGGGCCTGCGCGGCATGGCTGGGAACGCCGATGCCAGCATCGACAACCACCGGAACTGTGGCCTGCTGGATAATAATCTCCAGCATGGCACGGGTTTCCAGTCCCTGATTCGAGCCAATCGGCGCGCCGAGCGGCATCACCGCTGCACAGCCGACTTCTTCCAGACGTTTACACAATACCGGATCGGCCCCGCAGTAAGGCAGCACGACAAATCCCTGTTGTACCAGCATTTCGGCGGCTTTCAGAGTTTCGATGGGATCGGGCAACAGCCAGCGGGCGTCAGGGTGAATCTCTAATTTTAACCAGTTTGTGCCTAACGCTTCACGTGCCAGATGGGCGGCGAAAATGGCTTCTTCCGCTGTTTTCGCCCCGGAAGTATTTGGCAGCAGGGTCACACCCGCCGCGATAAGCGGTTCGAGGATAGCGTCGTTGTGCTGGCGCAAGTCGACACGTTTCATCGCCAGTGTCACCAGCTGGCTGCCGGAAGCGCGGATCGCCTCCACCATCAGTTGTGAAGAAGCGAATTTCCCTGTGCCGGTAAACAGATGTGAATCAAACGTTTTGTCCGCAATACGTAACATCTCAACCCCCTGCAATAACCTGAAAAAGCAGGATCTGGTCGCCATCCTGCACGATATGTTGCGTCCACTGCTCACGCGGGACGATTTGCTGATTAATCGCCAGAGCCGCGCCCGCTTGTCGTTGGTCGAGTTGCTCCAGTAGTTCGTGAACAGTTTGCCCGGCGGCGCACTGCATCGGTTGATCGTTAAACAGGATCTGCATTGCTTCCTCCGCATACCGGGCAACCACTGGCGCGGCGCAACGCCAGGCTGCGCCACTGGCTCGATTTACCGTCGAACAGTCGGAGTTCTCCCGCAGGTGTCTCTATACCGCTTAATAACTTAATGGCTTCCAGTGCCTGCAAAGTGCCCATAACCCCGACCACCGGGCCAACCACGCCCGCCGTGCGGCAGTTGCGTTCTGGCTCCTGGTTATCTGGCCACAGGCAGCGGTAACACCCCTGCTCCCAGGGCGGCGTCAGTACCATCAACTGACCGCCAAATCCGACCGCGCTGGCGGTGATAAGCGGCGTGTTGAGTACCACGCAGGCGGCATTAATCTCCTGGCGAGTCGCCATATTGTCGGTACAGTCGAGCACCACATCGGCCCGTGCAACCGCATCTTTTAACGCCTCACCCGTTAACCGTTGTTGTAATGCTGTCAGTTGAATATCGGGATTCAACTGTGTCAGTCGCTGATGGCTGACCTGCGATTTCGGGCGATCGATATCTTCAGTGGTAAAGAGGATTTGTCGTTGCAGATTGCTTAAATGCACATCGTCGTCATCTGCCAGTACCAGCGTCCCGACGCCAGCCCCCGCCAGGTATAGCGCAGCAGGTGTACCCAGCCCGCCAAGACCAATAATCAGCACCTGGCTGTCGAGCAGTTTTTGCTGCCCGTCCAGAGCGATATCGTCGAGCAGAATTTGGCGGCTATAACGCATAAAGTCACGGTCATTCATCGCCAACTCCTGCAATTTCCAGCAACTGTGCCGTTGCCAAACGCCAGTCTGCGGCTTGAGTAATGGCGCTGACGACGGCGATACTGCCGACACCCGTTGCTATCACCGCAGGCGCGCGCGCCAGACTGATACCGCCAATCGCCACGGTGGGATAATCCGCCAGTCGCTCAACATGCCGTGCCAGCTGTTCCAGCCCCTGCGGTGCAGAAGGCATCTGTTTGGTTTGCGTCGGGAACACATGTCCCAGCGCGATATAAGAGGGGCGTGCTGCCAGCGCGACGTCGATTTCCATATCGTCATGTGTCGAAACGCCCAGCCGCAGGCCTGCCGCGCGGATGGCATTGAGATCGGTGGCTTGCAAATCTTCCTGCCCCAAATGGACGCCATACGCCTGATGCTTGATCGCCAGCCGCCAGTAATCGTTGATAAACAATCGCGCGTTATAGCGGCGGCCCAGCGCAATTGCCGCCACGACATCGGCTTCCACCTCTTCATTGCGCCGATCTTTGATGCGTAGCTGGAGAGTACGTACGCCTGCATCCAACAGACGTTCGATCCACTGTACGCTGTCCACCACCGGGTACAGTCCTAAACGAAAAGGTACAGGAGGAAAATCAGGCTGATACATCACGCTTCCTCCTTACGCAGGTAGATTTCTCCGCCTCTGGCGCGGAAGTTCTCCGACATATCCGCCATTCCCACTTCAATGGTTTGCGCGGCGGCGTAATCACGTACTTCCTGGCTGATTTTCATCGAGCAGAATTTCGGCCCACACATGGAGCAAAAATGGGCGACTTTACCTGACTCTTGCGGCAGGGTTTCATCGTGATAAGCGCGGGCGGTAAACGGGTCGAGGGCCAGATTAAACTGGTCTTCCCAGCGAAATTCGAAGCGGGCTTTCGACATGGCGTTATCGCGAATTTGCGCGCCTGGATGCCCTTTCGCCAGGTCAGCGGCGTGGGCGGCAATCTTATAGGTGATAAGCCCCTGCTTAACATCTTCTTTATTAGGCAGACCCAGATGCTCTTTTGGCGTTACGTAACAGAGCATCGCGCAGCCAAACCAGCCAATCATCGCCGCACCAATCCCCGACGTGAAGTGGTCATAGCCCGGCGCAATATCGGTAGTTAGCGGCCCCAGAGTGTAAAACGGCGCTTCGTGGCAGTGCTCTAACTCCTCGGTCATATTGCGGCGGATCATCTGCATCGGCACGTGGCCTGGGCCTTCAATCATCACCTGCACGTCATATTCCCAGGCAATTTTGGTCAGTTCGCCCAGCGTATGCAGCTCGGCAAACTGCGCTTCATCGTTGGCGTCCTGAATAGAACCGGGGCGCAGACCGTCGCCCAGCGACAGCGAAACGTCATAAGCGGCACAGATTTCACAAATTTCGCGGAAGTGTTGATAGAGGAAATTTTCCTGATGATGGGAGAGGCACCATTTCGCCATAATCGAACCGCCGCGAGAGACGATACCGGTCAGGCGTTTCGCGGTCATCGGCACATAGCGCAGCAGTACGCCCGCATGGATAGTGAAGTAATCCACACCTTGCTCGGCCTGTTCCAGCAGCGTGTCGCGGAACGCTTCCCAGGTAAGATCTTCGGCGATCCCGTTAACCTTCTCCAGCGCCTGGTAGATCGGCACTGTACCGATCGGCACCGGGCTGTTACGCAAAATCCACTCGCGGGTTTCGTGAATATAGCGACCGGTGGAGAGATCCATCACCGTATCCGCTCCCCAGCGCGTGGACCATACCAGCTTTTCCACTTCTTCTTCGATGGAAGAGGTGACCGCCGAGTTGCCGATATTGGCGTTAACTTTTACCAGGAAATTGCGACCAATAATCATCGGCTCCGATTCCGGATGATTAATGTTGGCCGGGATAATCGCACGTCCGGCAGCAACTTCATCACGGACAAATTCCGCAGTGATATTTTCCGGCAGATGTGCGCCAAAGCTCATTCCCGGATGCTGGTGGCGTAAAACCTCGCTACGGATGCGCTCGCGGCCCATATTCTCGCGGATGGCGATGAATTCCATTTCCGGCGTGATGATGCCCTGGCGGGCGTAGTGCAGTTGGGTGACACGGCGTCCTGTTTTGGCGCGTTTTGGCGTTAATAAGCCGCTAAAACGTAGCTCGTCGAGACCATCATCTGCCAGCCGCGTTCTGGTGTAATCGGAACTGCGCACGGTAAGTTCTTCGGTATCGCCGCGCGCATCGATCCACGGCTGGCGTAGTTTTGCCAGCCCTTGCTGCACGTTAATGGCGATCTGCGGATCACCATACGGGCCGGAGGTGTCGTAGACCGGAATCGCTTCGTTTTCTTCGTACTGCGGCTGTTCTTTGCTACCGCCAATTAGCGTCGGGCTAAGCTGGATCTCACGCATCGGCACGCGCACGCCGGGGTGTGTGCCAGTGATATAAATGCGTTTTGAGTTGGGAAAGGCGGTGCCTTCCAGGGTGTCGATAAAATGTTGGGCCCGGGCGCGTTGTTCGCGGCGGGTCAGTTTTGTTGCAGACATAGCTCATTCCAAAAAGTCAAGGACGTGGCTTGTCAGACGACGGATGAAGCAAGAGACGATCGCCGCAAAGGCGATGCGATAGCAGATTAACTCTTGTTCCCTTCGCAGGTATTAGCCTGATCAGGTTCCGCGGATCCCGAATAAACGGTCTCAGCCAGTTAAGGCACTCCGACAAGAAATTAGCCCCCACAAACGGGGCGTTGAATGTAAATTACGCGTTAACAGCGCAGAACTCAAGCAGGATGTTTGACGCGGGCGGCGTCAAGCACCAGCAGAATCAGCTTATCTTCCAGCACAAAGCGCGCTTCCAGCGCCTCGCCGATGTCAGATAAAACCTGTTGAAACTCAAGGTAATTATCATGATCGATGGCGGTTTCCAGGCTGGAATCGTAGTAATCCATAATCTGTTGGGTATTGGCTTCGAGTTGCGGCCAAATCTTCGCGGCGCGCGCGAGTTGCCCGTTGCCTTCCAGCTTATGAAGAATGCGCTCATAAATACTGAAATGTCCGGCAGACAAGTAATCGACCAGGCTCTGACAAAAATCATCAAGGGCTTTTTCGTTTAGCCTCATGTACGATTCTTTGCCAAGCTTAATGCCAACCAGATTGTAGTAAGCCACGAGCAGATGCTTACGTACATGTAGCCAGCGATCAACCAGTTTGTTACTTCCTCTGACGCGCTCCGTCAGGTTATCGAGCTGGTTAAGCATGATTGACTCCGCAAGTTTGTATTCAAAAACTGCTCAGTGAGAAATGTAAAAACCATGTTAAACATGCCAGTGATGCAAAGGTAGTGCAAGAGCTATGGATCGTATAATTGAAAAATTAGATCACGGCTGGTGGGTCGTCAGCCATGAACAAAAATTATGGTTGCCGAAGGGAGAATTGCCATATGGCGAAGCGGCAAATTTCGATCTTGTGGGTCAGCGCGCACTACAAATCGGCGAATGGCAGGGGGAACCTGTTTGGTTAGTACAACAGCAGCGGCGTCACGATATGGGGTCGGTACGTCAGGTCATTGATCTCGATGTTGGGCTGTTTCAACTGGCCGGACGAGGCGTACAACTGGCGGAGTTTTACCGATCGCATAAATACTGTGGTTACTGCGGGCATGAAATGTATCCGAGCAAAACCGAATGGGCGATGCTGTGCAGCCATTGCCGTGAGCGTTACTACCCGCAAATCGCCCCCTGCATTATTGTTGCCATCCGTCGCGATGATTCGATCCTCCTCGCCCAGCATACCCGCCATCGTAACGGTGTCCATACAGTACTTGCCGGATTCGTCGAAGTGGGCGAAACCCTCGAGCAGGCAGTCGCGCGGGAAGTGATGGAAGAGAGCGGAATTAAAGTTAAAAACTTGCGTTACGTGACTTCTCAGCCGTGGCCGTTTCCTCAGTCTTTAATGACCGCGTTTATGGCGGAATATGACAGCGGCGACATCGTGATCGACCCGAAAGAATTGCTCGAGGCGAACTGGTATCGCTATGACGATTTGCCGTTACTCCCGCCGCCCGGCACCGTAGCGCGCCGTCTGATAGAAGATACTGTGGCGATGTGTCGGGCAGAGTATGAGTGATGATACACTGACCGCCTGACGCACTAAGGAACAGCCAAAATGACCGAACTTAAAAACGATCGTTATCTGCGGGCGCTGCTGCGCCAGCCCGTTGATGTCACTCCAGTATGGATGATGCGCCAGGCGGGTCGCTATCTACCGGAATATAAAGCCACGCGCGCCCAGGCGGGCGATTTTATGTCGCTGTGCAAAAACGCCGAGCTGGCGTGCGAAGTGACTTTGCAACCGCTGCGTCGCTACCCGCTGGATGCGGCGATCCTCTTTTCCGATATCCTCACCGTGCCGGACGCGATGGGGTTAGGGCTCTATTTTGAAGCCGGAGAAGGTCCGCGTTTTACCTCGCCAGTCACCTGCAAAGCCGACGTCGATAAACTGCCAATTCCGGACCCGGAAGATGAGCTGGGTTACGTGATGAACGCGGTGCGTACCATTCGTCGCGAACTGAAAGGCGAAGTGCCGCTGATTGGTTTTTCCGGCAGCCCGTGGACGCTGGCGACCTACATGGTGGAAGGCGGCAGCAGCAAAGCGTTCACCGTGATCAAAAAAATGATGTATGCCGATCCGCAGGCGCTGCACGCTCTACTCGATAAACTGGCGAAAAGCGTCACTTTGTATCTGAATGCGCAGATTAAAGCCGGTGCTCAGGCAGTGATGATTTTCGACACCTGGGGCGGTGTGCTTACCGGGCGCGATTATCAACAGTTCTCGCTCTATTACATGCATAAAATTGTTGATGGTTTACTGCGTGAAAACGACGGTCGCCGCGTGCCAGTCACGCTGTTTACCAAAGGCGGCGGACAGTGGCTGGAAGCGATGGCAGAAACCGGTTGCGATGCGTTGGGCCTCGACTGGACAACGGATATCGCCGATGCGCGCCGCCGTGTGGGCAATAAAGTCGCGTTGCAGGGTAATATGGATCCGTCGATGCTGTACGCGCCGCCTGCCCGCATTGAAGAAGAAGTAGCGACTATACTTGCAGGTTTCGGTCACGGCGAAGGTCATGTCTTTAACCTTGGTCACGGCATTCATCAGGATGTGCCGCCAGAACATGCTGGCGTGTTCGTGGAGGCAGTGCATCGACTGTCTGAACAATATCACCGCTAAGGAGTGATTATGGATCTCGCGTCATTACGCGCTCAACAAATCGAACTGGCTTCTTCTGTGATCCGCGAGGATCGACTCGATAAAGATCCACCGGATCTGATCGCCGGAGCCGATGTCGGGTTTGAGCAGGGCGGAGAAGTGACGCGAGCGGCGATGGTGCTGCTGAAATATCCCTCGCTTGAGCTGGTGGAGTATAAAGTTGCCCGCATCGCCACCACCATGCCTTACATTCCAGGTTTTCTTTCCTTCCGCGAATATCCTGCGCTGCTGGCAGCGTGGGAGATGCTGTCGCAAAAGCCGGATTTAGTGTTTGTCGATGGTCATGGGATCTCGCATCCTCGCCGTCTTGGCGTCGCCAGCCATTTTGGTTTGATGGTGGATGTGCCAACGATCGGCGTGGCGAAAAAACGGCTCTGCGGTAAATTCGAACCGCTCTCCAGCGAACCGGGCGCGCTGGCCCCACTGATGGATAAAGGCGAGCAGCTGGCCTGGGTCTGGCGCAGCAAAGCGCGCTGTAACCCGTTGTTTATCGCTACCGGCCATCGGGTCAGCGTGGACAGCGCGCTGGCGTGGGTACAACGCTGCATGAAAGGCTATCGTCTGCCGGAGCCAACGCGCTGGGCGGACGCGGTGGCCTCGGAACGTCCGGCGTTCGTGCGCTATACAGCAAATCAGCCCTAATTCAGGTAAACTGCGGATAATTTCCGTATTTGAGAACTCAACATGTTACAAAACCCAATTCATCTGCGTCTGGAGCGCCTGGAAAGCTGGCAGCATGTCACTTTCATGGCTTGCTTATGCGAACGCATGTACCCCAATTACGCCATGTTCTGCCAGCAAACCGGTTTTGGTGATGGGCAAATTTACCGTCGTATTCTCGATCTCATCTGGGAAACGCTGACCGTTAAAGACGCAAAAGTAAATTTCGACAGCCAACTGGAGAAATTTGAAGAAGCGATTCCTTCAGCCGACGATTTCGATCTGTACGGCGTTTATCCGGCAATCGATGCCTGCGTGGCGTTAAGTGAACTGGTCCATTCGCGTTTGAGTGGTGAAACGCTCGAACACGCGGTGGAAGTGAGTAAGACCTCCATCACGACCGTTGCGATGCTGGAAATGACTCAGGCTGGTCGCGAAATGAGCGATGAAGAGCTTAAAGAAAACCCAGCTGTAGAGCAAGAATGGGACATTCAGTGGGAAATATTCCGACTTTTAGCTGAGTGCGAAGAACGCGATATCGAGCTGATAAAAGGCCTTAGGGCAGACCTGCGTGAGGCGGGTGAGAGCAATATTGGTATAATTTTTCAGCAATAAGACCAGAAAACGTGATTTAACGCCTGATTTGTCGTACCTGGAGTCTTCCCTTTCGCCCCCCGTCTGGTCTACATTTGGGGGGCGAAAAAAAGTGGCTATCGGTGCGTGTATGCAGGAGAGTGCTATTCTGGCATTTCCGTCGCACTCGATGCTTAGCAAGCGATAAACACATTGTAAGGATAACTTATGAACAAGACTCAACTGATTGATGTAATTGCAGAGAAAGCAGAACTGTCCAAAACCCAGGCTAAAGCTGCTCTGGAGTCCACTCTGGCTGCAATTACTGAGTCTCTGAAAGAAGGCGATGCTGTACAACTGGTTGGTTTCGGTACCTTCAAAGTGAACCACCGCGCTGAGCGTACTGGCCGCAACCCGCAGACCGGTAAAGAAATCAAAATTGCCGCAGCTAACGTACCGGCATTTGTTTCTGGCAAGGCACTGAAAGACGCAGTTAAGTAAGATTGCGTGGCAGTGAACAGTTTTAACGAAGGGGTGGTTTCACCCCTTTTGTCTTTCTGGCGTCGATCATTGATGCTGGCTGGCGCTCTGCTTCTCACTGCCTGTAGTCATAACTCTTCACTTCCTCCCTTTACCGCCAGTGGATTTGCTGAAGACCAGGGCGCGGTACGCATCTGGCGAAAAGACAGCGGCGATAATGTGCATCTGCTTGCCGTGTTTAGCCCGTGGCGCAGTGGCGATACCACGACGCGAGAGTATCGCTGGCAGGGCGATAACCTCACGCTCATCAATATCAATGTTTACAGCAAACCGCCGGTGAATATTCGCGCGCGTTTTGACGATCGCGGTGATCTGAGCTTTATGCAACGTGAATCCGATGGGGAAAAGCAGCAGCTTTCTAACGACCAAATCGATTTATACCGTTATCGTGCTGATCAGATCCGCCAGATTAGCGATGCCTTACGTCAGGGGAGAGTCGTGCTGCGCCAGGGGCGCTGGCATGCGATGGAACAGACCGTGACCACCTGCGAAGGGCAAACCATTAAACCTGATTTAGATTCGCAGGCGATAGCGCATATCGAGCGCCGCCAGAGCCGCTCTTCTGTTGATGTCAGCGTGGCATGGCTGGAAGCGCCCGAAGGTTCGCAATTACTGTTAGTGGCAAACTCTGATTTCTGTCGCTGGCAACCCAACGAGAAAACGTTCTGATTTACCAGTGGCCCATACCCATATGACCGCCACCACCGCAGCCGCCGTAGCCCATGCCCATTCCGGCTCCGCGCGGAATACCCGCTTCAGCCATCGCGATATCTCGTTTCACCCGTAACTCATCTAACGACTGACGCAAATTCTCCATCTCTTTGGCGACCGCGTTAATTTTGCTGCTATCCGGTGGGTTCGCGGCTAACAGGGCATTGTATTCATAACGCTTCGTCACCAGTTGCTGTTGCAGTGCGCTGCTTTGAGCGTAAAAGTCATTATGGATTTTCTGCCACGCTGTCTGTTGTTCGCTGGTCAAAGGCGCGGCATTTTGCTGCCACATACCGTGTCCGCCGTGAGCAAATGCAGATGTCGATCCCATCGCCATTGCTGAAAGCGCCATCATTACCAGGGCAATTTTCGTGTTCCGTTTCATGGTTAATCCTCCAGTGGTTGTCTTACTTCGGGTATTGCATCTTCCGTGCCAACGATGAAACGCTGATATGACGGGTAATCTGGCATGATAAACGAGTAAAAATGACTCGCCTGCTGCGGGTAGCGAGTCATTTTTACTCATTGAAACTTAAGCCTTTGTGTTACAGCGCAGGGTAAGCGCTGATAAAAGATGGCATGATTTCTGCTGTCAGAAAGGGATGAGCAGGCAAAGAAGAAGATGCGTTTTATGCAACGTTCTAAAGACTCCTTAGCTAAATGGTTAAGCGCGATCCTCCCCGTGGTCATTGTTGGGCTGGTAGGGTTGTTTGCGGTGACGGTGATTCGCGATTATGGGCGCGAGACTGCCGCCGCCAGACAAACGCTGCTGGAAAAAGGCAGTGTACTTATTCGCGCTCTTGAATCCGGCTCGCGCGTCGGCATGGGGATGCGCATGCATCATGCGCAGCAGCAGGCCTTACTGGAAGAAATGGCCGGGCAGCCTGGAGTACGTTGGTTTGCGGTCACGGATGAACAAGGAACAATCGTGATGCATAGCAACTCCGGCATGGTGGGAAAACAGCTTTATTCCCCGCAGGAAATGCAGCAGTTACATCCGGGAGATGAAGAAGCGTGGCGGCGGATCGATAGCGCAGACGGCGAGCCTGTTCTGGAAATTTATCGCCAGTTTCAACCGATGTTTGCTGCTGGAATGCACCGGATGCGCCATATGCAGCAGTATGCCGCGACACCACAAGCAATTTTCATCGCTTTCGACGCCAGTAATATTGTGAGTGCCGAAGATCGTGAGCAGAGAAACACCCTGATTATCCTCTTCGCCCTGGCGACGGTCTTGCTGGCAAGCGTATTGTCATTCTTCTGGTATCGCCGCTATTTGCGCTCGCGCCAGCTTCTACAAGATGAAATGAAGCGCAAAGAGAAGCTGGTGGCGCTGGGGCATCTTGCGGCAGGCGTTGCCCACGAAATCCGTAACCCACTTTCCTCGATTAAAGGACTGGCGAAATACTTTGCCGAGCGCGCGCCTGCAGGGGGAGAAGCGCATCAACTGGCGCAGGTGATGGCGAAAGAGGCCGACCGTTTAAACCGCGTGGTAAGCGAGCTGCTGGAACTGGTTAAGCCAACGCATCTGGCTTTGCAGGCGGTGGATCTCAACACGCTGATTAACCACTCATTACAGCTGGTAAGCCAGGATGCGAACAGCCGGGAGATCCAGTTACGCTTTACCGCCAACGACACATTACCGGAAATTCAGGCCGATCCGGACAGGCTGACTCAGGTCCTGTTGAATCTCTATCTCAATGCTATTCAGGCGATTGGTCAGCATGGCGTGATTAGCGTGACGGCCAGCGAAAGCGGCGCGGGCGTGAAAATCAGCGTTACCGACAGCGGTAAGGGAATTGCGGCAGATCAGCTTGATGCCATCTTCACTCCGTACTTCACCACTAAAGCCGAAGGCACCGGACTGGGGCTGGCGGTCGTGCATAATATTGTTGAACAACACGGTGGTACAATTCAGGTCGCAAGCCAGGAGGGAAAAGGCGCAACGTTCACCCTCTGGCTTCCGGTCACTATTACGCGTAAGGGCCCACAAGGATGACGCACGATAATATCGATATTCTGGTGGTGGATGATGACATTAGCCACTGCACTATTTTGCAGGCTTTACTGCGCGGCTGGGGCTATAACGTCGCGCTGGCGAACAGCGGGCGACAGGCGCTGGAGCAGGTGCGGGAACAGGTTTTTGATCTTGTGCTTTGCGATGTGCGAATGGCGGAGATGGACGGCATTGCCACGCTAAAAGAGATCAAAGCGTTAAATCCGGCGATTCCGGTGCTGATTATGACCGCATACTCCAGCGTCGAGACGGCGGTAGAAGCGTTGAAAACCGGGGCGCTGGATTATCTCATCAAGCCGCTGGATTTCGATAACCTGCAGGCGACGCTGGAAAAGGCGCTCGCGCATACGCACAGTATTGACGCTGAAACGCCTGCGGTGTCTGCCAGCCAGTTCGGTATGGTCGGTAAAAGCCCGGCGATGCAACACCTGCTCAGTGAAATCGCCCTCGTCGCGCCATCGGAAGCCACGGTGCTGATCCACGGCGATTCCGGCACCGGTAAAGAGCTGGTCGCCAGGGCGATTCACGCCAGTAGCGCACGTAGCGAAAAACCGCTGGTAACGCTCAACTGTGCGGCACTCAACGAATCCTTGCTGGAATCTGAATTGTTCGGTCACGAAAAAGGGGCGTTCACTGGAGCCGATAGACGCCGGGAAGGGCGCTTTGTTGAGGCGGACGGCGGCACGCTGTTTCTCGATGAAATTGGCGATATCTCGCCGATGATGCAGGTGCGTCTGCTGCGTGCGATTCAGGAGCGCGAAGTTCAGCGTGTCGGTAGCAACCAGACTATCTCGGTTGATGTCCGGTTGATTGCGGCGACCCATCGCGATCTTGCCGCAGAGGTGAATGCCGGGCGTTTTCGCCAGGATCTCTACTATCGCCTGAATGTGGTGGCGATTGAAGTACCATCGCTGCGGCAACGGCGGGAAGATATCCCTCTGCTGGCTGTCCATTTTCTTCAGCGCTTTGCCGAGCGTAATCGCAAGGCGGTAAAAGGCTTTACGCCACAGGCGATGGATTTGCTGATCCACTACGACTGGCCGGGAAATATTCGTGAACTGGAAAACGCGGTGGAACGGGCGGTGGTGCTGCTGACCGGGGAATATATTTCCGAACGCGAGCTGCCGCTGGCGATTGCCGGTACGCCGATCCCACTGGGGCAAAGTCAGGATATTCAGCCGCTGGTGGAAGTCGAAAAAGAAGTGATTCTGGCGGCACTGGAGAAAACGGGCGGCAACAAAACCGAAGCCGCCCGTCAGTTAGGGATCACGCGCAAAACGCTATTGGCAAAACTGTCGCGTTAGTTCTGCTCGCGTTCGATAGCGCGCCAGCCGATATCTTTCCGGCAGAAGCAGTCGTCCCAGTGAATATCGGTCATTAAGGCATAAGCGCGTTTCTGCGCTTCTGCCACGGTATGACCCAGCGCGGTGACGCACAGTACGCGCCCGCCGCTGGTCACTACCTGCTCGTTATCCGCCAGTTTCGTGCCCGCGTGGAACACTTTGCCGCCTGCCACTTCTTCCAGCGGCAGGCCGTGGATCACATCGCCGGTGCGGTAATCGCCCGGATATCCACCCGCAGCCATCACCACGCCGAGAGAAGCACGCTCATCCCACTCTGACGTTTTCTCGTCCAGTTTGCCTTCACAGGCCGCCAGGCAGAGCTCAACCAGATCGGACTTCATGCGCAGCATAATCGGCTGGGTTTCTGGATCGCCAAAGCGGCAGTTAAATTCGATAACCTTCGGATTGCCCTGTTTGTCGATCATCAGGCCCGCGTAGAGAAAACCGGTGTAGGTGTTGCCTTCCGCCGCCATGCCTTTCACGGTTGGCCAGATGATACGTTCCATGGTGCGCTGATGAACTTCATCGGTTACTACCGGCGCGGGGGAGTAAGCGCCCATCCCGCCCGTGTTTGGTCCGGTATCTTTATCGCCTACGCGTTTGTGATCCTGGCTGGTGGCCATCGGCAGCACATGCTCGCCGTCTACCATCACGATAAAGCTCGCTTCTTCGCCGTCGAGGAACTCTTCGATAACGATGCGATGACCCGCGTCGCCAAAAGCGTTGCCCGCCAGCATATCGTGAACAGCCGCTTCGGCTTCTTCCAGCGTCATCGCCACGATAACGCCTTTCCCGGCTGCCAGACCGTCCGCTTTAATGACGATCGGCGCACCTTTCTCACGCAGATACGCCAGCGCAGGTTCTACCTCGGTGAAGTTCTGGTATTCCGCTGTAGGGATCTTATGGCGGGCCAGGAAATCTTTGGTAAACGCTTTCGAACCTTCCAGTTGCGCGGCACCTGCGGTTGGGCCGAAGATTTTCATCCCGGCGGCGCGGAAGGTATCGACCACGCCTTTCACCAGCGGCGCTTCCGGGCCGACGATGGTCAGATCAATCTTTTCGTTTTGTGCGAAATCCAACAGCGCCGGGATATCGGTCACGCCGATAGCAACGTTTTGCAGCGCGGGTTCCAGCGCAGTGCCTGCATTACCCGGAGCAACAAAAACAGTTTCAACCAGCGGCGACTGCGCCGCTTTCCAGGCCAGCGCGTGCTCGCGCCCGCCGTTACCAATCACTAATACTTTCATCTATTGCTCCATTAATGGCGGAAGTGGCGCATGTCGGTGAAGAGCATCGCAATACCGTGCTCGTCGGCGGCGGCAATCACTTCGTCATCACGGATAGAACCGCCAGGCTGGATTACGCAGGTCACGCCTGCAGCGGCGGCGGCATCAATACCGTCGCGGAACGGGAAGAACGCGTCAGAAGCCATCGAGGAACCTTTCACTTCCAGGCCTTCATCGGCAGCTTTAATACCGGCGATTTTCGCGGAGTACACGCGGCTCATCTGGCCCGCGCCAATCCCGATGGTCATATTGTTTTTGGCATAGACGATAGCGTTGGATTTCACGAACTTCGCCACTTTCCAGCAGAACAGCGCATCACGCAGTTCCTGTTCGGTCGGCTGACGTTGGGTGACGACGCGCAGTTCTTCCGCACCGACCATGCCCAGGTCACGATCCTGAACCAGCAGACCGCCGTTCACGCGTTTGAAATCAAGACCCGGAACACGCTCGCCCCACTGACCGCAGGTCAGAACGCGTACGTTCTGCTTGGCGGCGGTGATTTTCAGGGCTTCTTCGCTGGCGGAAGGCGCAATAATCACTTCGACAAACTGACGAGAAATGATGGCCTGTGCGGTTTCCGCATCCAGCTCGCGGTTAAAGGCAATGATGCCGCCGAATGCGGAGGTTGGGTCGGTTTTGTACGCGCGATCGTAAGCATCAAGAATGGAATTGCCGATAGCCACGCCGCAAGGGTTGGCGTGCTTCACAATCACACATGCCGGCTCGGCGAACTCTTTCACGCACTCCAGCGCCGCATCGGTATCGGCGATGTTGTTATAAGAGAGGGCTTTACCCTGAACCTGGGTTGCGGTAGCAACGGAGGCTTCTTTCACATTCTCTTCTATATAGAAGGCAGCCTGCTGGTGGCTGTTCTCGCCGTAACGCATATCCTGCTTCTTAATGAAGTTCAGGTTCAGCGTGCGTGGGAAGCGACCGGCGGCTTCTTTGCTTTCACCGTGGTAAGCCGGAACCATGCTGCCGAAGTAGTTGGCAATCATGCTGTCGTAGGCGGCAGTGTGTTCGAAGGCTTTGATGGCGAGGTCGAAACGGGTTGCAAGCGTCAGCGATCCTTCGTTGTCATCCATCTCTTTAATAATGGCGTCGTAGTCGCTGCTCTTCACCACGATTGCGACATCTTTATGGTTCTTAGCGGCGGAGCGCACCATGGTCGGGCCGCCGATATCGATGTTCTCAACCGCATCTTCCAGCGAGCAGCCTTCACGAGCAACAGTCTGGGCGAACGGATACAGGTTAACAACCACCATATCGATAGGCTGGATCTGATGTTCTTCCATAATGGCATCGTCCTGGCCGCGACGGCCCAGAATGCCACCATGTACTTTCGGATGCAGGGTCTTCACGCGTCCATCCATCATCTCCGGGAAACCGGTGTAATCGGAAACTTCGGTTACCGGCAGACCTTTTTCTGCTAACAGACGGGCAGTGCCCCTGTAGACAGCAGCTCCACACCGCGTGCGGAAAGTGCCTGGGCGAATTCGACGATACCGGCTTTGTCAGAAACACTGAGCAGAGCGCGGCGGACTGGACGACGTTGTTGCATGGTAAATCCCCTGGATTTGACTATTACAGAGAGCGTTAGCTGAATTTTTCGCGAAAAACTCAGCTAACGCCCCTAACGGGGCATCCTTATTTTTCGCCCGCATTGTAACGAAAACGTTTGCGCAACGCTCGCGAATTTTTCTCTTTCAATGGTGATCACAATTTTGACAGTGGTTACCGTGGGAAAAATACAGAAATTACATTGATGATTGTGGATAACTCTGTGCGTAAAAAGGTATAAAGCGGGGTTTTGCTGGGGAATGCAGCAGTCAGTCATTTTTCTGCAATTTTTCTATTGCGGCCTGCGGAGAACTCCCTATAATGCGCCTCCATCGACACGGCGGATGTGAATCACTTCACACAAACAGCCGGTTCGGTTGAAGAGAAAAATCCTGAAATTCAGGGTTGACTCTGAAAGAGGAAAGCGTAATATACGCCACCTCGCGACAGTGCGCTAAAGCGCGTCGCAACTGCTCTTTAACAATTTATCAGACAATCTGTGTGGGCACTCGAAGATACGGATTCTTAACGTCGCAAGACGAAAAATGAATACCAAGTCTCAAGAGTGAACACGTAATTCATTACGAAGTTTAATTCTTTGAGCATCAAACTTTTAAATTGAAGAGTTTGATCATGGCTCAGATTGAACGCTGGCGGCAGGCCTAACACATGCAAGTCGAACGGTAACAGGAAACAGCTTGCTGTTTCGCTGACGAGTGGCGGACGGGTGAGTAATGTCTGGGAAACTGCCTGATGGAGGGGGATAACTACTGGAAACGGTAGCTAATACCGCATAACGTCGCAAGACCAAAGAGGGGGACCTTCGGGCCTCTTGCCATCGGATGTGCCCAGATGGGATTAGCTAGTAGGTGGGGTAACGGCTCACCTAGGCGACGATCCCTAGCTGGTCTGAGAGGATGACCAGCCACACTGGAACTGAGACACGGTCCAGACTCCTACGGGAGGCAGCAGTGGGGAATATTGCACAATGGGCGCAAGCCTGATGCAGCCATGCCGCGTGTATGAAGAAGGCCTTCGGGTTGTAAAGTACTTTCAGCGGGGAGGAAGGGAGTAAAGTTAATACCTTTGCTCATTGACGTTACCCGCAGAAGAAGCACCGGCTAACTCCGTGCCAGCAGCCGCGGTAATACGGAGGGTGCAAGCGTTAATCGGAATTACTGGGCGTAAAGCGCACGCAGGCGGTTTGTTAAGTCAGATGTGAAATCCCCGGGCTCAACCTGGGAACTGCATCTGATACTGGCAAGCTTGAGTCTCGTAGAGGGGGGTAGAATTCCAGGTGTAGCGGTGAAATGCGTAGAGATCTGGAGGAATATCGGTGGCGAAGGCGGCCCCCTGGACGAAGACTGACGCTCAGGTGCGAAAGCGTGGGGAGCAAACAGGATTAGATACCCTGGTAGTCCACGCCGTAAACGATGTCGACTTGGAGGTTGTGCCCTTGAGGCGTGGCTTCCGGAGCTAACGCGTTAAGTCGACCGCCTGGGGAGTACGGCCGCAAGGTTAAAACTCAAATGAATTGACGGGGGCCCGCACAAGCGGTGGAGCATGTGGTTTAATTCGATGCAACGCGAAGAACCTTACCTGGTCTTGACATCCACGGAAGTTTTCAGAGATGAGAATGTGCCTTCGGGAACCGTGAGACAGGTGCTGCATGGCTGTCGTCAGCTCGTGTTGTGAAATGTTGGGTTAAGTCCCGCAACGAGCGCAACCCTTATCCTTTGTTGCCAGCGGTCCGGCCGGGAACTCAAAGGAGACTGCCAGTGATAAACTGGAGGAAGGTGGGGATGACGTCAAGTCATCATGGCCCTTACGACCAGGGCTACACACGTGCTACAATGGCGCATACAAAGAGAAGCGACCTCGCGAGAGCAAGCGGACCTCATAAAGTGCGTCGTAGTCCGGATTGGAGTCTGCAACTCGACTCCATGAAGTCGGAATCGCTAGTAATCGTGGATCAGAATGCCACGGTGAATACGTTCCCGGGCCTTGTACACACCGCCCGTCACACCATGGGAGTGGGTTGCAAAAGAAGTAGGTAGCTTAACCTTCGGGAGGGCGCTTACCACTTTGTGATTCATGACTGGGGTGAAGTCGTAACAAGGTAACCGTAGGGGAACCTGCGGTTGGATCACCTCCTTACCTTAAAGAAGCGTACTTTGCAGTGCTCACACAGATTGTCTGATAGAAAGTGAAAAGCAAGGCGTCTTGCGAAGCAGACTGATACGTCCCCTTCGTCTAGAGGCCCAGGACACCGCCCTTTCACGGCGGTAACAGGGGTTCGAATCCCCTAGGGGACGCCACTTGCTGGTTTGTGAGTGAAAGTCACCTGCCTTAATATCTCAAAACTCATCTTCGGGTGATGTTTGAGATATTTGCTCTTTAAAAATCTGGATCAAGCTGAAAATTGAAACACTGAACAACGAAAGTTGTTCGTGAGTCTCTCGAATTTTCGCAACACGATGATGAATCGAAAGAAACATCTTCGGGTTGTGAGGTTAAGCGACTAAGCGTACACGGTGGATGCCCTGGCAGTCAGAGGCGATGAAGGACGTGCTAATCTGCGATAAGCGTCGGTAAGGTGATATGAACCGTTATAACCGGCGATTTCCGAATGGGGAAACCCAGTGTGTTTCGACACACTATCATTAACTGAATCCATAGGTTAATGAGGCGAACCGGGGGAACTGAAACATCTAAGTACCCCGAGGAAAAGAAATCAACCGAGATTCCCCCAGTAGCGGCGAGCGAACGGGGAGGAGCCCAGAGCCTGAATCAGTGTGTGTGTTAGTGGAAGCGTCTGGAAAGGCGCGCGATACAGGGTGACAGCCCCGTACACAAAAATACACATATTGTGAGCTCGATGAGTAGGGCGGGACACGTGGTATCCTGTCTGAATATGGGGGGACCATCCTCCAAGGCTAAATACTCCTGACTGACCGATAGTGAACCAGTACCGTGAGGGAAAGGCGAAAAGAACCCCGGCGAGGGGAGTGAAAAAGAACCTGAAACCGTGTACGTACAAGCAGTGGGAGCACGCTTAGGCGTGTGACTGCGTACCTTTTGTATAATGGGTCAGCGACTTATATTCTGTAGCAAGGTTAACCGAATAGGGGAGCCGAAGGGAAACCGAGTCTT
The DNA here is from genome assembly GCF_002950395.1 of Shigella sonnei. Taxonomy (NCBI): domain Bacteria; kingdom Pseudomonadati; phylum Pseudomonadota; class Gammaproteobacteria; order Enterobacterales; family Enterobacteriaceae; genus Shigella; species Shigella sonnei. Next base: position 3,449,934 of record NZ_CP026802.1, on the reverse strand, counting down.
AACTGGGCGTTAAGTTGCAGGGTATAGACCCGAAACCCGGTGATCTAGCCATGGGCAGGTTGAAGGTTGGGTAACACTAACTGGAGGACCGAACCGACTAATGTTGAAAAATTAGCGGATGACTTGTGGCTGGGGGTGAAAGGCCAATCAAACCGGGAGATAGCTGGTTCTCCCCGAAAGCTATTTAGGTAGCGCCTCGTGAATTCATCTCCGGGGGTAGAGCACTGTTTCGGCAAGGGGGTCATCCCGACTTACCAACCCGATGCAAACTGCGAATACCGGAGAATGTTATCACGGGAGACACACGGCGGGTGCTAACGTCCGTCGTGAAGAGGGAAACAACCCAGACCGCCAGCTAAGGTCCCAAAGTCATGGTTAAGTGGGAAACGATGTGGGAAGGCCCAGACAGCCAGGATGTTGGCTTAGAAGCAGCCATCATTTAAAGAAAGCGTAATAGCTCACTGGTCGAGTCGGCCTGCGCGGAAGATGTAACGGGGCTAAACCATGCACCGAAGCTGCGGCAGCGACGCTTATGCGTTGTTGGGTAGGGGAGCGTTCTGTAAGCCTGCGAAGGTGTGCTGTGAGGCATGCTGGAGGTATCAGAAGTGCGAATGCTGACATAAGTAACGATAAAGCGGGTGAAAAGCCCGCTCGCCGGAAGACCAAGGGTTCCTGTCCAACGTTAATCGGGGCAGGGTGAGTCGACCCCTAAGACGAGGCCGAAAGGCGTAGTCGATGGGAAACAGGTTAATATTCCTGTACTTGGTGTTACTGCGAAGGGGGGACGGAGAAGGCTATGTTGGCCGGGCGACGGTTGTCCCGGTTTAAGCGTGTAGGCTGGTTTTCCAGGCAAATCCGGAAAATCAAGGCTGAGGCGTGATGACGAGGCACTACGGTGCTGAAGCAACAAATGCCCTGCTTCCAGGAAAAGCCTCTAAGCATCAGGTAACATCAAATCGTACCCCAAACCGACACAGGTGGTCAGGTAGAGAATACCAAGGCGCTTGAGAGAACTCGGGTGAAGGAACTAGGCAAAATGGTGCCGTAACTTCGGGAGAAGGCACGCTGATATGTAGGTGAAGTCCCTTGCGGATGGAGCTGAAATCAGTCGAAGATACCAGCTGGCTGCAACTGTTTATTAAAAACACAGCACTGTGCAAACACGAAAGTGGACGTATACGGTGTGACGCCTGCCCGGTGCCGGAAGGTTAATTGATGGGGTCAGCGCAAGCGAAGCTCTTGATCGAAGCCCCGGTAAACGGCGGCCGTAACTATAACGGTCCTAAGGTAGCGAAATTCCTTGTCGGGTAAGTTCCGACCTGCACGAATGGCGTAATGATGGCCAGGCTGTCTCCACCCGAGACTCAGTGAAATTGAACTCGCTGTGAAGATGCAGTGTACCCGCGGCAAGACGGAAAGACCCCGTGAACCTTTACTATAGCTTGACACTGAACATTGAGCCTTGATGTGTAGGATAGGTGGGAGGCTTTGAAGTGTGGACGCCAGTCTGCATGGAGCCGGCCTTGAAATACCACCCTTTAATGTTTGATGTTCTAACGTGGACCCGTGATCCGGGTTGCGGACAGTGTCTGGTGGGTAGTTTGACTGGGGCGGTCTCCTCCTAAAGAGTAACGGAGGAGCACGAAGGTTGGCTAATCCTGGTCGGACATCAGGAGGTTAGTGCAATGGCATAAGCCAGCTTGACTGCGAGCGTGACGGCGCGAGCAGGTGCGAAAGCAGGTCATAGTGATCCGGTGGTTCTGAATGGAAGGGCCATCGCTCAACGGATAAAAGGTACTCCGGGGATAACAGGCTGATACCGCCCAAGAGTTCATATCGACGGCGGTGTTTGGCACCTCGATGTCGGCTCATCACATCCTGGGGCTGAAGTAGGTCCCAAGGGTATGGCTGTTCGCCATTTAAAGTGGTACGCGAGCTGGGTTTAGAACGTCGTGAGACAGTTCGGTCCCTATCTGCCGTGGGCGCTGGAGAACTGAGGGGGGCTGCTCCTAGTACGAGAGGACCGGAGTGGACGCATCACTGGTGTTCGGGTTGTCATGCCAATGGCACTGCCCGGTAGCTAAATGCGGAAGAGATAAGTGCTGAAAGCATCTAAGCACGAAACTTGCCCCGAGATGAGTTCTCCCTGACCCTTTAAGGGTCCTGAAGGAACGTTGAAGACGACGACGTTGATAGGCCGGGTGTGTAAGCGCAGCGATGCGTTGAGCTAACCGGTACTAATGAACCGTGAGGCTTAACCTTACAACGCCGAAGGTGTTTTGGCGGATGAGAGAAGATTTTCAGCCTGATACAGATTAAATCAGAACGCAGAAGCGGTCTGATAAAACAGAATTTGCCTGGCGGCCGTAGCGCGGTGGTCCCACCTGACCCCATGCCGAACTCAGAAGTGAAACGCCGTAGCGCCGATGGTAGTGTGGGGTCTCCCCATGCGAGAGTAGGGAACTGCCAGGCATCAAATTAAGCAGAAGGCCATCCTGACGGATGGCCTTTTTGCATTGGCGCAGAAAAAAATGCCGGGTGCGACGCTGGCGCGTCTTCTCCAGCCTGGGCAGGCACGGCAGGGGCAGCTTATTCCTCCACATACGCCAGATTCAGCAACGGATACGGTTTCCCCAAATCGTCCACCTCAGAGCGTCCCGTAACCTTAAAACCCACCTTCTTATAGAACCCAACCGCCTGCTCATTTTGCTCATTAACGTTGGTTGTCAGTTCCGGTGCCATCGAGAGCGCATGCTCCACCAGCATCCGACCCACGCCGCAGCCGCACACATCAGGATCGATAAACAGCGCATCCATATGCTGCCCACTTAACAACATAAACCCAACCGGCTGATCCCGTTCATTAACCGCGACCCACAACGGCGCTTCCGGCAGGAAGGAACGAACTAGCACCTCCAGCTCGGCCCGATACTCTGCTGATAAAAAATCGTGTGTGGCATCGACAGAACGACACCAAATCGCAACGAGTTCCTCCCCTTCCTCATGCCGTGAGCGGCGAATACTAATAACCATTTTCTCTCCTTTTCGTCATTCTTATATTCTAACGTAGCCTTTTCCTTGAAACTTTCTCACCTTCAACATGCAGGCTCGACATTGGCAAATTTTCTGGTTATCTTCAGCTATCTGGATGTCTAAACGTATAAGCGTATGTAGTGAGGTAATCAGGTTATGCCGATTCGTGTGCCGGACGAGCTACCCGCCGTCAATTTCTTGCGTGAAGAAAACGTCTTTGTGATGACAACTTCTCGTGCGTCTGGTCAGGAAATTCGTCCACTTAAGGTTCTGATCCTTAACCTGATGCCGAAGAAGATTGAAACTGAAAATCAGTTTCTGCGCCTGCTTTCAAACTCACCTTTGCAGGTCGATATTCAGCTGTTGCGCATCGATTCCCGTGAATCGCGCAACACGCCCGCAGAGCATCTGAACAACTTCTACTGTAACTTTGAAGATATTCAGGAACAAAACTTTGACGGTCTGATAGTTACCGGCGCGCCGCTGGGCCTAGTGGAGTTTAATGATGTCGCTTACTGGCCGCAGATCAAACAGGTGCTGGAGTGGTCGAAAGATCACGTCACCTCGACGCTGTTTGTCTGCTGGGCGGTACAGGCCGCGCTCAATATCCTCTACGGCATTCCTAAGCAAACTCGCACCGACAAACTCTCTGGCGTTTACGAGCATCATATTCTCCATCCTCATGCGCTTCTGACGCGTGGCTTTGATGATTCATTCCTGGCACCGCATTCGCGCTATGCTGACTTTCCGGCAGCGTTGATTCGTGATTACACCGATCTGGAAATTCTGGCAGAGACGGAAGAAGGGGATGCATATCTGTTTGCCAGTAAAGATAAGCGCATTGCCTTTGTGACGGGCCATCCCGAATATGATGCGCAAACGCTGGCGCAGGAATATTTCCGCGATGTGGAAGCCGGACTAGACCCGGATGTACCGTATAACTATTTCCCGCACAATGATCCGCAAAACAAACCGCGCGCGAGCTGGCGTAGTCACGGTAATTTGCTGTTTACCAACTGGCTCAACTATTACGTCTACCAGATCACGCCATACGATCTACGGCACATGAATCCAACGCTGGATTAATCTTCTGTGATAGTCGATCGTTAAGCGATTCAGCACCTTACCTCAGGCACCTTCGGGTGCCTTTTTTATTTCCGAAACGCACCTCAGCAAGTGAATAAATTTTATTCATATTGTTATCAATAAGTTATCAAGTATTTTTAATTAAAATGGAAATTGTTTTTGATTTTGCATTTTAAATGAGTAGTCTTAGTTGTGCTGAACGAAAAGCGCACAACGATCCTTCGTTCACAGTGGGGAAGTTTTCGGATCCATGACGAGGAGCTGCACGATGACTGAACAGGCAACAACAACCGATGAACTGGCTTTCACAAGGCCGTATGGCGAGCAGGAGAAGCAAATTCTTACTGCCGAAGCGGTAGAATTTCTGACTGAGCTGGTGACGCATTTTACGCCACAACGCAATAAACTTCTGGCAGCGCGCATTCAGCAGCAGCAAGATATTGATAACGGAACGTTGCCTGATTTTATTTCGGAAACAGCTTCCATTCGCGATGCTGATTGGAAAATTCGCGGGATTCCTGCGGACTTAGAAGACCGCCGCGTAGAGATAACTGGCCCGGTAGAGCGCAAGATGGTGATCAACGCGCTCAACGCCAATGTGAAAGTCTTTATGGCCGATTTCGAAGATTCACTGGCCCCGGACTGGAACAAAGTGATCGACGGGCAAATTAACCTGCGTGATGCAGTTAACGGCACCATCAGCTATACCAATGAAGCAGGCAAAATTTATCAGCTCAAGCCCAATCCAGCGGTTTTGATTTGTCGGGTACGCGGTCTACACTTGCCGGAAAAACATGTCACCTGGCGTGGTGAGGCAATCCCCGGTAGCCTGTTTGATTTTGCGCTCTATTTCTTCCACAACTATCAGGCACTGTTGGCAAAGGGCAGCGGTCCCTATTTCTATCTGCCGAAAACCCAGTCCTGGCAGGAAGCGGCCTGGTGGAGCGAAGTCTTCAGCTATGCAGAAGATCGCTTTAATCTGCCGCGCGGCGCCATCAAGGCGACGTTGCTGATTGAAACGCTGCCCGCCGTGTTCCAGATGGACGAAATCCTTCACGCGCTGCGCGACCATATTGTTGGTCTGAACTGCGGTCGCTGGGATTACATCTTCAGCTATATCAAAACGTTGAAAAACTATCCCGATCGTGTCCTGCCAGACAGACAGGCCGTGACGATGGATAAACCATTCCTGAATGCTTACTCACGCCTGCTGATTAAAACCTGCCATAAACGCGGTGCTTTTGCGATGGGCGGCATGGCAGCGTTTATTCCGAGCAAAGATGAAGAGCGTAATAACCAGGTGCTCAACAAAGTAAAAGCGGATAAAGCGCTGGAAGTCAATAACGGTCACGATGGCACATGGATCGCTCACCCAGGCCTTGCGGACACGGCAATGGCGGTATTCAACGACATTCTCGGCTCCCGTAAAAATCAGCTTGAAGTATTGCGCGAACAAGACGCGCCGATTACTGCCGATCAGCTGCTGGCACCTTGTGACGGTGAACGCACCGAAGAAGGTATGCGCGCCAACATTCGCGTGGCTGTGCAGTACATCGAAGCGTGGATCTCCGGCAACGGCTGCGTGCCGATTTATGGCCTGATGGAAGATGCGGCGACGGCTGAAATTTCCCGTACCTCGATCTGGCAGTGGATCCATCATCAAAAAACGTTGAGCAATGGCAAACCGGTGACCAAAGCCTTGTTCCGCTAGATGCTGGGCGAAGAGATGAAAGTCATTGCCAGCGAACTGGGCGAAGAACGTTTCTCCCAGGGCCGTTTTGACGATGCCGCACGCTTGATGGAACAGATCACCACTTCCGATGAGTTAATTGATTTCCTGACCCTGCCAGGCTACCGCCTGTTAGCGTAAACCACCACATAACTATGGAGCATCTGCACATGAAAACCCGTACACAACAAATTGAAGAATTACAGAAAGAGTGGACTCAACCGCGTTGGGAAGGCATTACTCGCCCATACAGTGCGGAAGATGTGGTGAAATTACGCGGTTCAGTCAATCCTGAATGCACGCTGGCGCAACTGGGCGCAGCGAAAATGTGGCGTCTGCTGCACGGTGAGTCGAAAAAAGGCTACATCAACAGCCTCGGTGCACTGACTGGCGGTCAGGCGCTGCAACAGGCGAAAGCGGGTATTGAAGCAGTCTATCTGTCGGGATGGCAGGTAGCGGCGGACGCTAACCTGGCGGCCAGCATGTATCCGGATCAGTCGCTCTATCCGGCAAACTCGGTGCCAGCTGTGGTGGAGCGGATCAACAACACCTTCCGTCGTGCCGATCAGATCCAATGGTCCGCGGGCATTGAGCCGGGCGATCCGCGCTATGTCGATTACTTCCTGCCGATCGTTGCCGATGCGGAAGCCGGTTTTGGCGGTGTCCTGAATGCCTTTGAACTGATGAAAGCGATGATTGAAGCCGGTGCAGCGGCAGTTCACTTCGAAGATCAGCTGGCGTCAGTGAAGAAATGCGGTCACATGGGCGGCAAAGTTTTGGTGCCAACTCAAGAAGCTATTCAGAAACTGGTCGCGGCGCGTCTGGCAGCTGACGTGACGGGCGTTCCAACCCTACTGGTTGCTCGTACCGATGCCGATGCAGCGGATCTGATCACCTCCGATTGCGACCCGTATGACAGCGAATTTATTACCGGCGAGCGTACCAGTGAAGGCTTCTTCCGTACTCATGCGGGCATTGAGCAAGCGATCAGCCGTGGCCTGGCGTATGCGCCATATGCTGACCTGGTCTGGTGTGAAACCTCCACGCCGGATCTGGAACTGGCGCGTCGCTTTGCACAAGCTATCCACGCGAAATATCCGGGCAAACTGCTGGCTTATAACTGCTCGCCGTCGTTCAACTGGCAGAAAAACCTCGACGACAAAACTATTGCCAGCTTCCAGCAGCAGCTGTCGGATATGGGCTACAAGTTCCAGTTCATCACCCTGGCAGGTATCCACAGCATGTGGTTCAACATGTTTGACCTGGCAAACGCCTATGCCCAGGGCGAGGGTATGAAGCACTACGTTGAGAAAGTGCAGCAGCCGGAATTTGCCGCTATACCTTCGTATCTCACCAGCAGGAAGTGGGTACAGGTTACTTCGATAAAGTGACGACTATTATTCAGGGCGGCACGTCTTCAGTCACCGCGCTGACCGGCTCCACTGAAGAATCGCAGTTCTAAGCAACCGACGGTAATGACTCCAACTTATTGATAGTGTTTTATGTTCAGATAATGCCCGATGACTTTGTCATGCAGCTCCACCGATTTTGAGAACGACAGCGACTTCCGTCCCAGCCGTGCCAGGTGCTGCCTCAGATTCAGGTTATGCCGCTCAATTCGCTGCGTATATCGCTTGCTGATTACGTGCAGCTTTCCCTTCAGGCGGGATTCATACAGCGGCCAGCCATCCGTCATCCATATCACCACGTCAAAGGGTGACAGCAGGCTCATAAGACGCCCCAGCGTCGCCATAGTGCGTTCACCGAATACGTGCGCAACAACCGTCTTCCGGAGACTGTCATACGCGTAAAACAGCCAGCGCTGGCGCGATTTAGCCCCGACATAGCCCCACTGTTCGTCCATTTCCGCGCAGACGATGACATCACTGCCCGGCTGTATGCGCGAGGTTACCGACTGCGGCCTGAGTTTTTTAAGTGACGTAAAATCGTGTTGAGGCCAACGCCCATAATGCGTGCAGTTGCCCGGCATCCAACGCCATTCATGGCCATATCAATGATTTTCTGGTGCGTACCGGGTTGAGAAGCGGTGTAAGTGAACTGCAGTTGCCATGTTTTACGGCAGTGAGAGCAGAGATAGCGCTGATGTCCGGCAGTGCTTTTGCCGTTACGCACCACCCCGTCAGTAGCTGAACAGGAGGGACAGCTGATAGAAACAGAAGCCACTGGAGCACCTCAAAAACACCATCATACACTAAATCAGTAAGTTGGCAGCATCACCCACAGATCCTTTTAATATCAATAGCTGTTCTTTCGGAAGTGCTGGAATTATTGCAACAGATTGGTTAATAACATGATCATTTGACCATTTCAGGAGGCTATAATCTACATTCATAAAATCCATCAGAGAATAGTGTTTAATATCCTCTTTGCTTTCGCTCATGATTCTTATTTTGTCGTTAGTTACATTAGGATCATAAACCGAAACCACGTAATGGGTACATCCTTCAGTTGTGTTCTTTATTCTTAGCCGGACCGTCAAAGCATGGTTATCCACCAGTAATATGGCTGCCATAACACTGATGCCATTTGATTCCATCTTGTCAAAATATGCTTTCATAACTAGCCCGAAATCACCGCAGGCAGCAACGCAACGCCCCTCAGGACGGCTGGAAATCAACGCCAAAGTCTGGTTTTTGCATTTTTTGTTGAAGTGAGTGAGAAATTTTTCAGCTGAAGAATAATCATCTTGATGGGGTTTGTAATCAACATTCTGATAAATATCATTAATATATTGTGCAGCAATGTGTCGGCATACTATACGGTTTTGGGGTCGCCCCGGAAAATAACATTGACCATTAAGTTTAATTCTTGGGAATTCTTTTTCTTTTCTATCTGATTTTAGGTTTAATTCTTGTTTATCAAGAGTGTCTGAGCGTTGAGGTAAAATTTCCATTAGGTATTCTTCAAATATTGGAGCAATGGTTTGAGTGAGTGTCGTGTTTTCGTTTTATTAATTATCGTAATTTCTTTCTTATCAGCTTGTAAGACGGACGTGGAAAATTTAATGACAAAATCCTTGTTGCTAAAGATATGACGACCATTTTGTCTACAGTTCTCTGAGAAGCTTTTTAATAGAGGCGTCGCCAGCTCCTTGCCAGAAAATTTATCCTCGAGTTCTTTATAAAACAATTCACTCAGGGTTTGGTGTTCATTTGTCTGGGCTGTATTATTAATATTTGCAGAGAAAGAACTACGAGGAATACGAGTAATCATTTAAATATCTCATTGTTTATTGATGTCTTAAATTTTAACTATCAGAACAGTGAAAAAATTTAATATGATTACAACTAAAGAAATATCATAAATCGCTCAATCTCATAATGCAGCCGTAAAAGTTTCGGTGGAATGAGATCTTGCGATTTTGTTAATAATTAAGTGGTTTGATGTTTAAAAATAATGCTGAGTTAATAAAAGTGTGTGAAGTGTATGACATTAAGTTATTTTGGCGTCAATGCGATTAACAGACACCCTTATTCTATTGCCACTCAGGTATGATGGGCAGAATATTGCCTCTGCCCGCCAGAAAAAGTCAGCGCATTCCACCGTACGCCAGCGTCACTTCCTTCGCCGCTTTAATCACCATCGCGCCAAACTCGGTCACGCGGTCATCGGTAATACGTGAAATCGGTCCGGAAATAGAAATTGCGGCAAACGGTTCACGGTGCTCATCGAAAATACACGCTGCAAGGCAACGTAGCCCCAGTGCATGTTCCTCATCGTCAAATGAATAGCCCCGTTTGCGCGTTTGGGCGAGATCTTCTTTTAAATGCACAGGAGACACCAGCGTTGCGTGGGTATAGGCATGTAACCCTTTGCGGTGCAGCAGCTTCGTCACCTGTTCTTCGCTCAGTTGGGCTAAAAAGGCTTTACCTGCACCGGAAGCGTGCATCGGCAATTTACCGCCGATAGGTGCGGACATACGCATCAGGTGAGTACACTGTACCTGATCGATAATAATCGCTTCGTGATCGCTTTGATCAAGCACCGCCATATTGACCGTTTCGCCAGACTCTTCCATTAGATTGCGCAGGATAGGGTGAACAATCGCTAACAAATTACGGCTCTGGAGAAAGCTGCTGCCGACCATAAAGGCATGTGCGCCGATTGCCCAGTGTCCCAGTTCGCCAACCTGACGCACGAAACCCTGCTGTTGCATCGTGGTTAGCAGGCGGTGGGTCGTGGAATTGGGTAACCCGGCTTGTTGCGCCAGTTCCGTGAGTGCCACACTGCCATTGGATTCGGCAATCCACTCCAGTAATTTCAGGCCACGCGTTAAAGACTGAACCTGTCCAGTCGCTGGTGCGGTGGCAACGGCGGGTTTTCTGCCGCGTTTCGCGGGAATGGGTGCGACCATGACAGTCTCCTTTTTCTGTATCGTGGAAATCATTTTCATTTTTATTGTTAGTTAATGCAATAGTTGCTGAACTGATCCGATGAGTTAATGTTGAACAAATCTCATGTTGCGTGGTGGTCGCTTTTACCACAGATGCGTTTATGCCAGTATGGTTTGTTGAATTTTTATTAAATCTGGGTTGAGCGTGTCGGGAGCAAGTGTGAGCAGCAAAGTGGAACAACTGCGTGCGCAGTTAAATGAACGTATTCTGGTGCTGGACGGCGGTATGGGCACCATGATCCAGAGCTATCGACTGAACGAAGCCGATTTTCGTGGTGAACGCTTTGCCGACTGGCCATGCGACCTCAAAGGCAACAACGACCTGCTGGTACTCAGTAAACCGGAAGTGATCGCCGCTATCCACAACGCCTACTTTGAAGCGGGCGCGGATATCATCGAAACCAACACCTTCAACTCCACGACCATTGCGATGGCGGATTACCAGATGGAATCCCTGTCGGCGGAAATCAACTTTGCGGCGGCGAAACTGGCGCGCGCCTGTGCTGACGAGTGGACCGCGCGCACGCCGGAGAAACCGCGCTACGTTGCCGGTGTTCTCGGCCCAACCAACCGCACGGCGTCTATTTCTCCGGACGTCAACGATCCGGCATTTCGTAATATCACTTTTGACGGGCTGGTGGCGGCTTATCGAGAGTCCACCAAAGCGCTGGTGGAAGGTGGTGCGGATCTGATCCTGATTGAAACCGTTTTCGACACCCTTAACGCCAAAGCGGCGGTATTTGCGGTAAAAACGGAGTTTGAAACGCTGGGCGTTGAGCTGCCGATTATGATCTCTGGCACCATCACCGACGCCTCCGGGCGCACGCTCTCCGGGCAGACCACCGAAGCATTTTACAACTCATTGCGCCACGCCGAAGCGCTGACCTTTGGCCTGAACTGTGCGCTGGGGCCCGATGAACTGCGCCAGTACGTGCAGGAGCTGTCACGGATTGCGGAATGCTACGTCACCGCGCACCCGAACGCCGGGCTACCCAACGCCTTTGGTGAGTACGATCTCGACGCCGACACGATGGCAAAACAAATACGTGAATGGGCGGAAGCGGGCTTTCTCAATATCGTCGGCGGCTGCTGTGGCACCACGCCACAACATATTGCAGCGATGAGTCGTGCAGTAGAAGGATTAGCGCCGCGCAAACTGCCGGAAATCCCCGTAGCCTGCCGTTTGTCCGGCCTGGAGCCGCTGAACATTGGCGAAGATAGCCTGTTTGTGAACGTGGGTGAACGCACCAACGTCACCGGTTCCGCTAAGTTCAAGCGCCTGATCAAAGAAGAGAAATACAGCGAGGCACTGGATGTGGCCCGCCAGCAGGTGGAAAACGGCGCGCAGATTATCGATATCAATATGGATGAAGGGATGCTCGACGCCGAAGCGGCGATGGTGCGTTTTCTCAATCTGATTGCCGGTGAACCGGATATCGCTCGCGTGCCGATTATGATCGACTCCTCAAAATGGGAGGTCATCGAAAAGGGGCTGAAGTGTATTCAGGGCAAAGGCATTGTTAACTCTATCTCAATGAAAGAGGGCGTCGACGCCTTTATCCATCATGCGAAACTGTTGCGTCGTTACGGTGCAGCGGTGGTGGTAATGGCCTTTGACGAACAGGGACAGGCCGATACCCGCGCACGGAAAATCGAGATTTGCCGTCGGGCGTACAAAATCCTCACCGAAGAGGTTGGCTTCCCGCCAGAAGATATCATCTTCGACCCGAACATCTTCGCGGTCGCCACCGGCATTGAAGAGCACAACAACTATGCGCAGGACTTTATCGGCGCCTGCGAAGACATCAAACGCGAACTGCCGCACGCGCTGATTTCCGGCGGCGTATCTAACGTTTCTTTCTCATTCCGTGGCAACGAACCGGTGCGCGAAGCCATTCACGCGGTGTTCCTCTACTACGCTATTCGCAATGGCATGGATATGGGGATCGTCAACGCCGGGCAACTGGCGATTTACGACGACCTGCCCGCTGAACTGCGCGACGCGGTGGAAGATGTGATTCTTAATCGTCGCGATGATGGCACTGAACGTTTACTGGAGCTTGCCGAGAAATATCGCGGCAGCAAAACCGACGACACCGCTAACGCCCAGCAGGCGGAGTGGCGCTCGTGGGAAGTGAATAAACGTCTGGAATACTCGCTGGTCAAAGGCATTACTGAGTTTATCGAGCAGGATACCGAAGAAGCCCGCCAGCAGGCTACGCGCCCGATTGAAGTGATTGAAGGCCCGTTGATGGACGGCATGAACGTGGTCGGCGATCTGTTTGGCGAGGGGAAAATGTTCCTGCCACAGGTGGTCAAATCGGCGCGCGTCATGAAACAGGCAGTGGCCTACCTCGAACCGTTTATTGAAGCCAGCAAAGAGCAGGGCAAAACCAACGGCAAGATGGTGATCGCCACCGTGAAGGGCGACGTCCACGACATCGGTAAAAATATCGTTGGTGTGGTGCTGCAATGTAACAACTACGAAATTGTCGATCTCGGCGTTATGGTGCCTGCGGAAAAAATTCTCCGTACCGCTAAAGAAGTGAATGCTGATCTGATTGGACTTTCGGGGCTTATCACGCCGTCGCTGGACGAGATGGTTAACGTGGCGAAAGAGATGGAGCGTCAGGGCTTCACCATTCCGTTACTGATCGGTGGCGCGACGACCTCAAAAGCGCACACGGCGGTGAAAATTGAGCAGAACTACAGCGGCCCGACGGTGTATGTGCAGAATGCCTCGCGCACCGTTGGTGTGGTGGCGGCGCTGCTTTCCGATACTCAGCGCGATGATTTTGTCGCTCGTACCCGCAAGGAGTATGAAACCGTACGTATTCAGCACGGGCGCAAGAAACCGCGCACACCACCGGTCACGCTGGAAGCGGCGCGCGATAACGACTTCGCTTTTGACTGGCAGGCTTACACGCCGCCGGTGGCGCACCGTCTCGGCGTGCAGGAAGTTGAAGCCAGCATCGAAACTCTGCGTAATTACATCGACTGGACACCGTTCTTTATGACCTGGTCGCTGGCCGGGAAGTATCCGCGCATTCTGGAAGATGAAGTGGTGGGCGTTGAGGCGCAGCGGCTGTTTAAAGACGCCAACGACATGCTGGATAAATTAAGCGCCGAGAAAACGCTGAATCCGCGTGGCGTGGTGGGCTTGTTCCCGGCAAACCGTGTGGGCGATGACATTGAAATCTACCGTGACGAAACGCGCACCCATGTGATCAACGTCAGCCACCATCTGCGTCAACAGACCGAAAAAACGGGATTCGCTAACTACTGTCTCGCTGACTTCGTTGCGCCGAAGCTTTCTGGTAAAGCAGATTACATCGGCGCATTTGCCGTGACTGGCGGGCTGGAAGAGGACGCACTGGCTGATGCCTTTGAAGCGCAGCACGATGATTACAACAAAATCATGGTGAAAGCGCTTGCCGACCGTTTAGCCGAAGCCTTTGCGGAGTATCTCCATGAGCGTGTGCGTAAAGTCTACTGGGGCTATGCGCCGAACGAGAACCTCAGCAACGAAGAACTGATCCGCGAAAACTACCAGGGCATCCGTCCGGCACCGGGCTACCCGGCCTGCCCGGAACATACGGAAAAAGCCACCATCTGGGAGCTGCTGGAAGTGGAAAAACATACTGGCATGAAACTCACAGAATCTTTCGCCATGTGGCCTGGTGCATCGGTTTCGGGTTGGTATTTCAGCCACCCGGACAGCAAGTACTACGCGGTGGCGCAAATTCAGCGCGATCAGGTTGAAGACTATGCCCGCCGTAAAGGTATGAGCGTCTCCGATGTTGAGCGCTGGCTGGCACCGAATCTGGGGTATGACGCGGACTGATTCACAAATCTGTCACTTTTCCTTACAACAAACAGGGCGCTCAATGAGTGCCCTGTCTCTTTATTAATATGAAACACTTATACTGGAAACAGGCTGGAATAATCTTAGCCGGAAAAACGAATGTCAAAAGGCACAGTAAAGATGCCAGTCAGCGTGTTTCCGGTCCTTTGGTCATTCAATTGCTTCAGGAACATATAACGATAAGGAGAACCTGAACTCGTGTTAACGCTGCTTCACCTGCTTTCTGCCGTCGCCCTGCTGGTCTGGGGGACTCATATTGTTCGAACCGGCGTAATGCGCGTCTTCGGCGCGCGTTTGCGTACTGTCCTTAGCCGGAGCGTCGAAAAAAAGCCGCTCGCCTTTTGCGCGGGGATCGGCGTTACCGCACTGGTACAGAGCAGTAATGCCACCACCATGCTGGTGACCTCGTTCGTCGCTCAGGATCTGGTAGCCCTCGCACCGGCTCTGGTGATTGTGCTGGGTGCAGATGTCGGGACGGCGCTAATGGCGCGTATTCTCACCTTCGACTTATCCTGGCTGTCACCGTTACTTATTTTTATCGGCGTGATTTTTTTCCTCGGACGCAAACAGTCACGCGCCGGGCAACTGGGCCGCGTCGGTATTGGTCTTGGGCTGATTTTGCTGGCGCTGGAGTTGATTGTGCAGGCCGTAACGCCGATCACCCAGGCAAACGGCGTTCAGGTGATCTTTGCCTCGCTGACCGGCGATATTCTGCTGGATGCGCTGATTGGCGCGATGTTCGCCATTATCAGCTACTCCAGCCTTGCTGCTGTACTGCTGACCGCGACTCTGACCGCCGCAGGCATTATCTCCTTCCCCGTGGCGCTCTGTCTGGTGATTGGTGCTAACCTCGGTTCCGGCCTGCTGGCGATGCTCAACAACAGTGCCGCCAATGCCGCAGCCCGCCGTGTCGCGCTGGGTAGTTTGCTGTTTAAGCTGGTGGGTAGCCTGATTATCCTGCCGTTTGTCCATTTGCTGGCAGAGACAATGGGGAAGTTGTCATTGCCAAAAGCGGAACTGGTGATCTATTTCCACGTCTTCTACAACCTTGTACGTTGCCTGGTCATGCTGCCATTTGTTGACCCGATGGCACGGTTTTGCAAAACGATTATTCGCGATGAACCGGAACTGGATACCCAGCTACGGCCTAAACATCTGGATGTCAGCGCGCTGGATACGCCCACGCTTGCTCTGGCGAACGCCGCGCGCGAAACCCTGCGCATTGGCGACGCCATGGAACAGATGATGGAAGGGCTGAATAAAGTGATGCACGGCGAGCCACGGCAGGAGAAAGAGCTGCGTAAGCTGGCAGATGATATCAACGTTCTCTACACCGCCATTAAGCTGTATCTGGCGCGAATGCCAAAAGAGGAACTGGCAGAAGAAGAGTCGCGTCGCTGGGCGGAGATTATTGAAATGTCGCTCAACCTTGAACAGGCTTCCGATATCGTCGAGCGCATGGGCAGCGAAATTGCTGATAAATCGCTGGCAGCACGGCGGGCATTTTCGCTTGATGGGTTGAAGGAACTGGATGCGCTCTATGAGCAATTGCTCAGTAATTTAAAGCTGGCAATGTCGGTGTTCTTCTCTGGCGATGTCACCAGCGCTCGTCGTTTGCGCCGCAGCAAGCATCGCTTTCGCATTCTTAATCGCCGCTATTCCCACGCCCACGTCGATCGCCTGCATCAGCAAAACGTGCAGAGCATTGAAACCAGTTCGCTACATTTAGGCTTACTGGGAGATATGCAGCGTCTGAACTCGCTGTTTTGTTCGGTGGCTTACAGTGTGCTGGAACAGCCGGATGAAGATGAAGGACGGGACGAGTATTAATATTGTGAATCCTGTAGGCCTGATAAGACGCGTCAAGCGTCGCATCAGGCACTATGAACAAGATGCCGGATCATGCATCCGGCAATTCACTTAAAAACGGTGACCCGCTTCCAGCGGCACCGCTTCTTCACCGGCCTTAAACACATAAGTGGTGTTCGGGCCACCCAGCGTAGCGTGACCTTTACTCACCGTGATCCAGTTACCTTCCGGTAGACCAATAATCGTCAGTTCTGGCGCGACGACCAGCAGTTCGCGAATACGCTGCTCACGGGTTTCACCTTTATGGCCTTCCGGCAGCGCGTTGGTGAAGTGCGGGTTGATTTGCAGCGGGAACAGATTTAGCGCATCGAAACCTTGCGGATCGACAATCGGCATATCGTTGGTGGTACGAATGGTTGGGCAAGCAAGGTTAGCGCCTGCGCTCCAGCCAATATACAGCGCACCACGTTTAACCACGTCAGTAATTGGTGCCAGCAGCCCGCGCTCGCGGCACTGTTTCAGCAACTGGAAAGTATTCCCGCCCCCGACAATCACGATCTCAGCATTTTCAATCGCGGCAACGGGATCGACAACGCTATGAATACCGGTGACAGAAACACCCAGCGGAGCGAGAACCGCAGCCGTTTTCGCTGTGTAATCATCCCAGGTCTGCGTTACGCCAGCGAAAGGGATAAACACCGCTGAGCGGCGACCCTGCAACTGTTCAGCAATTAGCGGCAGTGCATGTTCCAGCCAGGCTTTACCCGGCAGCGTCGAGTTACTCAATAAAAGCAGTTCCATTACTTCTCCGGTTAGTAAGAAATCACGGAAGGCATGCTACCACTGCGAATTTAACCACTTACTGACATGGCTCACGATGTCACGTATTGCACCGGGCGCTGAGACTGATGACAAACACAGCATTGCCTGATGCGCTACGCTTACCAGGCCTACCAGATAACTGCAATATATTGAATTTTCGAGATTATGTAGGCCGAATAAGGCTTTATTCCGCATCCGGCATAAACAATGTGTACTTTGCCACCAATTTGAGCGCCCCTTAAGGCGCTGATGTTTTTTTATCCTTCTCGTGCACATTGGGCCGCTTCAGCAATCAGCCGCACATCAGGTCGCGAAGTTGCCGCGGCGACCAGCCAGCGACATGCAGAGTTAAGTAGCGCGATTAATCATGGGAAATTGCCTCTGCATGAGTGAGCAGATATTGCTCCGCCTCACCGGACCAGATCCCCTGATGACGCGCCAGAATCGCCGCCAGTGCTTGATCCTGAATCTGCGTGAGTGACGTCAGCGGCAGGTATTTCCCGGTATACACCAGCTTTTTGCCGCCGCCGACGGCAGGCAATTCAAGCGTGGTTTCGCCCGCGGCATTCAGCCCAAGAATATGTGTTACCACTTTTGCGGCCTGCACTTTTTTCTCTTCAATCAGTTTGACCGCCGCGCGCATGTCGTCGGTATTGCCGCCTGACGTGCCCACGTAGTGGGTAAATGCATAATGCACATCGTAGAAATTAATTGGCGCGCTGAAATGTTTATCCTGCGGTCCGGCGAAGAAATTCAGGCAACCATCTGTCGCCAGCAAGGAAGAGGCGAGAGTCACCAGTCCTTCATTAGGCACAAAGACGAAAATATCATCGAAGCCGTGACCGCCACTCAGCGCCATTAACGTATCAAATGCTGCATCGGTGGCATTGAGATAATGAATCAGTGTTTGCGGTTCTGATGGATAGTGCTTGCGCGCATAACTCAATTTGTCGTTGTCGGTATCGGTAATGACGAGCAGCGACGGGTTAACTGGTCCATGCAGCGCATAATCAATCGCCAACAATCCCATTGGTCCGGTGCCGCCGAGGATCAGCGTGCGCCCTTGCGGGCGAATCCCCATCGTGTGGTTATAACTACCTTCCTGAAGATGATAGTTGGCGTTGAACGCGCCAATCACGCAGGAAAGCGGTTCAACCAGCGAGCCTTCAAAATAGGTTTCGCCGTCGTATGCCAGCAGGCAATCTTGTTCCATGACCTCGTTGGGAATAACCACATGCGTGGCTTCGCCGCCCACCCACGGGAAGGAGTAGCCGGGGCAGTCCGGGCGGTCAGGGAGTTTCAGGTTGGCCTGAATCACATAACGCTGACCCGGCTGGAATTTGTGCTGCCACTTTTTACCCACGGCCAGAATATCGCCGCAAAACTCGTGGCCGATGATGATTGGGTTGGTCGCCACATCGTCGGGTACTTTTTTATGGTTTTCACCCAGGTTGCCTCTTTCCAGGAAGAGAGGCACAGGCTGTCAGTGACCACCGTCGCGAGGATTTCATCCTCCTGCATTTCAGGAAGGTCAAAGGTTTCCAGGCGTAAATCACGTTTACCATAAAGACGCAGAGCTGTTGTTTTCATAAACCACCTCATGTTGAGCGATGGCCCCGGCAGTCGTGCCGGGGCGAAGAATCAGGACAGGAAGCCCAGCGCATTGCCGATAATCCCTAAGCCAAACAGGGCGAAAATCAGCCATACCGGGTTAATTTTTTTGTTGAGCAGACGAACCATCAGTAGCGTCAGACCGAGCGCCAGCAAACCAGGGCAAAGTTGGTCGAGAATGTTCTGCACGGTCATGATGACGGTGGAGCCATCGGCGGCATGCGTTTGTGAAACCACCAACGGTACGTTGATTGACGTCCATTTGGTGACCAGCACGCCCATCACAAACAGTCCGAGAATCGACGCGCCTTCGGTGAGTTTTTGCAGCACATTCCCGCCCATATCGCTGACGATATTCACCCCTTTGCGAAAGCCGAGCTGTAGGCCATACCACTTCATCGCCAGACGCACCGCATTGAAAATAAAGAAAAACAGCAGCGGGCCGAGGATGTTGCCAGAAAGTGCCAGAGATGCGCCGAGCGCAGCGGTAATCGGGCGCAGCGTTCCCCAGACCAGTGGATCGCCAACTCCTGCCAATGGTCCCATCAGACCGACTTTGATGCCGTTAATGGTACCGTCATCAATTTCCGCGCCGTTGGCCCGCGCCTCTTCCATGGCGGCAGTGACGCCGATGACCGGGCCACATACGGCTGGCGTGGTATTGAAGAACACCAGGTGTCGCCTGAGCGCCGCAACCTGATCCTCTTTTAATGGGTAAAGTCGCTTGATGGCGGGGATCATGTCGTA
Source organism: Shigella sonnei (assembly GCF_002950395.1). Classification (NCBI taxonomy): domain Bacteria; kingdom Pseudomonadati; phylum Pseudomonadota; class Gammaproteobacteria; order Enterobacterales; family Enterobacteriaceae; genus Shigella; species Shigella sonnei. The sequence continues at coordinate 3,430,818 of NZ_CP026802.1, read as the reverse complement.
GCAAAAGCCCAGTCCGTGAATACGTTCAAAGTTAAAGGACGCCTGTTGCAGGTTGGAGCGCAGAAACATGCTCACCAGATCGCTGCGTGTAATTTTTCTCTGTTCCATGATGGCTCCGTTAATCGTCAAGTTGGTCAAGGGCGGTGGAGGCGGTGGCCTGGAGTTGAGGTTCAGCTTTACGCCACTGTGGATTTAGCTGGATGTAGACCAGGGCCATGATCACGCCGACGCCACCGAACGCCAGCAGGCTGAGATCGAGGTAGCCACCTGCGAGGAAACCGAGGAAAAAGAAAGGCATCAAATATTTCACGCCCATCATACGTAGCACCATGGCGTAACCGACCACCACGATAAAACCGCCAGCAATTTGCAGTCCACGGGTCACAAATTCGGGAATGGCGTTTAACATATTGCTGACCATATCGGCGCTGACGAACAGTGAGACAATCAGTGCCGGAATAGCAACGCGCAGCGCCTGCACGCCAAGCGCGGAGACATGCAGAATATCGAGAGTGCGAAACCGCGCCTCTTCCGCTGCTTTATCCGCCGCGTGCTGGAACACTACGGTGATGGTACGGGCAAACACCGTCAGCACTTGGCCTGCCGCAGCCACAGGCAACGCGATGGCGATTCCGGTGGCGATGCTTTGCTGACCAACGATAACCAGAATGGCGGAGATTATGCTGGCGAGTGCAGAATCCGGAGATTGCGCCGCGCCGACGTTCATCCAGCCGAGAGCTATCAATTCCAGCGTACCACCGAGTATTATTCCGGTTTTTAAATCACCGAGAATTAAACCAATCACCGTACAGGCAATTAACGGGCGATGAGTCTGAAATTCATCCAGCACGCTGCCCATTCCGGCAATACAGGAAAAAAGAAATATAGCAATAATTTGTAGGGTACTTATTTCCATGATTTGTCACCTTTTAAGTGTCGTCATCCCTGCCTGTTAAAGCATATGTACACAGGCGCTATTATTTAATTTGCGATTAACTGTTCGTTTATTTTGTCGATAATATTGATTGAGGGATCTGACGCTACGACGCGTAAATCCATTATGACGCCAAGATTATTTAACTCATGAAATGCGTTAATATCATCATCATCTAATGAAACCGCTTTGGTTAACTGTTTTTTACCGGGCCGCCAGGCCATGCCGCCAATATTCAGGGTGCCTATTTTTACCCCCTGGCGAACCATCGCTAAGGCATCCTGTGGGCGAGTGAAAAGATAAAAAACGGTTTCGTCCTAATATTGCGGGTTGTGATAAACCGCGACGGCTTTTTCAATATTGACCACGTTAACCTTCATTCCCGGTGGCGCAGCCTGACGCAATAATGTCCGGCGCACTTCATCGTTATAAACTTCGTCATTGCAGATAATAATGCGCTGGGCGTTAGCCACTTTCGACCAGACGGTAGTGACCTGGCCGTGGATCAGACGGTCATCAATGCGGGCGAGCGTAATGTTCATCAGAAATCTTCCTCTGCCGTTGCCAGTTGTTTCCAGACAACGCAGGTTTGCTTTGCGATTTGCGTCAGGTGTTCACACAGTTCATCAACATTCATGCTGTCCTGGTTATCAACCAGTTCGAGCGCCAGCGGCAGGGAAAGGCCGCTGATTACCCGCAGACGAGGATTGCGCATCGCAAGCATCGCTGCCGCATTCCACGGGCTGCCGCACTGTAAATCCACGGCAATCAGCCACTCATCTTGATTGTGAATGCTTACTAACTTTTCCAGCTTTGCTACGATGTCTCCGGCGTTCTCGCCTGGTACAAATTCAACCGCCTCGACATTGGCGTCGCCGTACACCATCTGAACCGATTCCAGCATGGCGCAAGCTAATTTGCCGTGGGCACAAAAAATGGCGTTGACCATAAAGCCTCCTTATCCGCGCGTTTTGCCGCCCGCAATGTTAGTGGTTACTCCGGTGATGTAGCTGGCGCGTTCAGACAGCAGATAACAAACAAAATCAGCGACTTCTGCTAATCTTCCGGCGCGCCCAATAGGAATGGCGTTTTTGGTATAGCCTTCACGCAGCTGCTCGACGGTGATATTGCGCGTCCACGCCAGCGCCTCTTCATATTCCGGCGTGCGTAGCCCGGTTTTTTCCAGAATCCCCGGCGCGATACCGACCACACGGATACCGTGTTTACCCAGCTCTTTCGACCAGGAGCGCGTGAAGCTATTGAGCGCGGCTTTGGTAGCGGCGTAACAGCTTTGGCCTTCTGAGCCTTCCAGTCCACTTTCTGAGGAAACATTCACAATCACGCCATCATGTTGTTTGACCATCTGGCGCGCCACCGCCTGCGACATCAGAAAAACGCCTTTTTGGTTGATATTGACCATTTTTTCGAATGCAGCTTCGTTGAGTTCATACTGCCCGGCAGGCGCTTTCTCATCGACCAGCAGACGCGGGAAATTGACCCCGGCGTTATTGACCAGACCGTCGATGCGACCAAAACGCTGGATAATTTCCGCTACCGTATGATTTACCTCTTTGGCGCTGGAAATATCGGTCGGCCAAAACTGATAGCCTTTATGAACTTCATATTGACCATCGCCACCGTGAATATCTACCATCTGTACGTTTGCGCCTTGTGCTAATAATTCCTCTACAATCGCCAGACCAATACCGGATGCGCCGCCGGTGACGATAATGATTTTATCCTGCAAATTTAACCACGTTTGCATAACAGACTCCTGATTTTAGATAATAGGGACCCGCCGTAATTTTTATTACGGTAAACATCGGGAAGATTTTTATTTCAGTAATAGTTCAGCTGTGCTGCTATTCGTTACCAGACAATTAATATATTTTCCACGCAGTGCACCAACAATTCCGCTGTATTTTTCTTCACTCATGGCAATGCCAATGGAATACCGCGCCTGCTTTCAGGTCGTCACTCTCTTCACCACCATAAAACGCATGCCAGTTAGCGCCGTCGCGAATGGCCGGTGAGCCAATTCCCACCAGGGCGACATCCAGATTATCCCAGTAGGCAGAGATGGTTTTAAAGTGCTGAGACTGCATGATCCCATTACGAATTAAGGGGTTATCCAGCAGAGCCGGAAAATCCGCGAGATGCGATTCCCCTTTCAGCTTCGCTGCCACGCTGTAGGTTAATGTGTTTACGTGATAGCGGCTTTCGAGTTTACCGGACGGTCCGCCAATAATTGGCACGCAGATTAACTGCCGCGATTGCCCCGCTTGCGGCAAGTTTTCAACCAGTGCGCTCACCGCGCGACCCTAGGAAAAACCGACAATATCGCCAGGCTCCAGCAAGCGATCCAGCAGTTGCGCGCCGTGTAACCCCATCATCGCCAGTTGAGTCTCTTCATCCTCATCATTTCCCGACACCACCACAACGTCTTTCAAGCCAAACTTTTGCTTCAGTTGCTGCTCCAGCCAGAGATTTTCGTTGTAGTCATAGTTGATGGCGATGGTGACAATTCCCTGATCGCGGCCTCGTTTAAGCAAGCGGCTGATGGTGGTGCGGTAAATACCCAGTTCGCGCGCGATTTGCGCCTGCGTCATATCCTGTTCGTAATAGAGTTGGGCAATCTTCACAATCAAACGGATATCGTCACTGTTTTCCATTGCCGCCTCCTGGTTCTGCACATTTGTGCAAATACGCTTTCTCACCGCTTGATCTGATATAACCCCATTATGAGGGCCTTTCAAAGCGATTTTTCACTCTTTGCATGGGGAGAAATAGCGCTTTCTCTTGCACATTTGTTTCTCTGCGTAGTAGTCATCAGCACAGGTGTGCAGCGATTCGTAATATGTTGATTATCCTTATTTTGCCAGGCAAATTTGCATCGTACTTCCGGAGACACTTTTGTGATAAAAGGCGTGGCAGATCACATTTAATTTCGACGTTGCCGCATAACCCTGTTTTTCCCCGCTAAGAGGTACGGTATATTCCGCGTTTTACAGGAGAATTTATGCTGCCCGACTCATCAGTCCGTTTAAATAAATACATCAGCGAAAGCGGAATTTGCTCACGCCGCGAAGCGGATCGCTATATCGAGCAAGGCAATGTGTTCCTTAATGGCAAGCGAGCCACCATTGGTGATCAGGTGAAACCCGGCGACATTGTGAAAGTAAACGGTCAGTTGATTGAGCCTCGGGAAGCCGAAGATTTGGTACTTATCGCCCTGAACAAGCCCGTCGGTATTGTCAGCACCACCGAAGATGGCGAGCGCGATAACATTGTCGATTTCGTTAACCACAGCAAACGCGTGTTCCCGATTGGCCGCCTGGATAAAGACTCCCAGGGGCTGATTTTCCTCACCAATCACGGCGATCTGGTGAATAAGATCCTCCGTGCGGGTAACGATCATGAGAAAGAGTATCTGGTGACGGTCGATAAACCGATTACCGATGAATTTATTCGTGGTATGGGGGCGGGAGTGCCGATCCTCGGGACGGTGACGAAAAAGTGCAAAGTCAAAAAAGAAGCACCGTTTGTCTTCCGCATTACCCTGGTGCAGGGGTTGAACCGTCAGATCCGGCGCATGTGCGAGCATTTCGGCTATGAAGTGAAAAAGCTGGAACGTACGCGCATTATGAACGTCAGCTTAAGCGGCATTCCGCTGGGAGAATGGCGCGATTTAACCGACGACGAGCTTATCGATCTCTTTAAGCTCATTGAAAATTCCTCTTCCGAGGCGAAGCCCAAAGCGAAGGCCAAACCGAAAACAGCGGGCATCAAACGTCCAGTCGTTAAGATGGAAAAAACGGCGGAAAAAGGCGGTCGCCCGGCGTCCAACGGTAAGCGTTTTACCTCGCCGGGGCGTAAAAAGAAGGGGCGCTGATTAACGCCTCAGACTGATGAAAACGGCCCAAAAGTGCTCGGACAGTCCCCTCGCCCCTTCGGGAAAAGGGTTAGGGTGAGGGGAAAATTGTGTTCACACTGACGAGTGAAAATCTCAGGCGTTGATTGTTCATTAGCGCCTGCCGCGCGTCGACGTATTTGCTGACCAGCTAAATGACGCTTCAGGATCCGGTTTATAAGCCTGCTTTTTCTTCAATTGGCGGGCTTTTTTCGCTTCAGCCTCACGCTCGACCATTAATTTATCGATGTACTCTTTCTTAATGCTGTTGGTTTCGGAGTTGGTCAGTACGCGACCATGCGCAATCCGCGCCCGATCCAGCAGTGTTTTAAGTTCACGCTGCTCGCGTTCAGTCATCTCTTTTTGGGTAATACGGGGGAGTGCCATGATGGTGCCCTCAGTGAGCCAGAGAGTTCAGTGTACGGGAATTCGTTTGCGAGCAGAACTGATAATATTCATTTTGCCTTCTCTTAACTATTTATCTCTTTCGATAATTAATTAGAGATGCAGATAAAAAAATTAAAGGCAATTATTCTCGATAAAGACGTTGGTTAACAGAGTACAGGCTCGTTTATTGATAAGCATAGTGACAAGAAAATCAATACGGCCCGAAATATAGCTTCCAGGCCATACAGTATTTACTCAAACAAATTACTATGCAGTTTTTGCACCACCTGCTCGGCATCTTCGCCGGGCACCAGGAAGCACAGGTTATGGCTGGATGCGCCGTAACAAATCATGCGAATGTTGAACGGTTCCAGTACGCCGAATACCTCTTTGCCAACGCCGCAGGCTTTTGACAGGTCATTGCCAATCAACGCGACCAGCGCCAGACCTTCTTCTACTTCCACCCGGCACAGTGCGGAAAGCTCCATCAGCAGAGATTGCGTCAGCAACGTATCGCCAGTGGAGGTTGAACCGGTGGTATCAAGGGTTAATGCCACGCTCACTTCTGACGTGGTGATTAAGTCTACCGAAATATTATGCCGCGCGAGGATGCCGAAAACTTCCGCGAGGAAACCGCGAGAATGCAGCATATTCAGGCTGTGCAAAGTGAGCAGAGTCTGATTGCGACGAAGCGCCAGCGCGCGGAACAGCGGCGGATTTTCAGTTTTATTGCACACCAGCGTACCACCTGCGCGTGGGTCTTTGCTGGAGCCGACAAAGACCGGGATATCGCTGCGTACTGCGGGTAGCAACGTTGCCGGATGCAGTACTTTTGCACCAAAAGTTGCCATCTCTGCCGCTTCGGCAAACGCGATTTCATCAATGCGTTTTGCTGCGGAAACTACGCGTGGATCGGTGGTGTAGATGCCCGGGACGTCGGTCCAGATATCAACACGAGATGCGTGTAAAGCCTCCGCCAGCAAGGCTGCCGTATAATCGCTGCCTCCACGGCCAAGCGTCGTTGTACGACCTTTATTTTCGCTACCGATAAATCCCTGGGTGATCACTAAGCCTTCATTGAGGCGTGGGAGCAGCTGCAGCGCGGCCAGTTCCGCCAGCGCGGCTACATCTGGCTCTGCACGACCAAATCGGTCGTTGGTACGCATCACTTTACGTACATCAAACCACTGTGCCTGAACATCGCGTTCGCGCAGGATTTCGACAAACAGCAGGGTCGACATCAGCTCGCCGTGGCTGACCAGCTCATCTGTCAGCGCCGGAGACGTTGCCAGCGCCGCCGCTTCTGCCAGAACAGTAATGTTCTCCAGCAGACGTTCAATCTCTTCACGGATAACGTTCGGGTAACGCAGACGTTCCAGAATGGCAAACTGGATGTTGCGAATAGCGTCGAGTTTTTCGAATCGCTCGCCAGGTTCCAGCCCTTCCGCTAAAGCGACCAGCAGATTAGTGATACCAGCAGAAGCCGAGAGGACTACTAAACGCACGTTGGCATCAGAAAGCACAATATCAGCGCTGCGGTTCATGGCGTCAAAATCAGCTACGCTGGTACCGCCAAATTTGGAGACAACAATTTCAGACATAACTACCTCGTGTCAGGGGATCCATTTTCAGCCTTGGCACAAGGGAAGAGCGGAAGACGGGTGGGCGCAGAGCGATACTTCGCTACTATTTTCACCCAGAAGTGCTCCACCACTTGCGAAACGCCCGACTGCGAACGCTTCTGGTGACAACCCAGGGGATTCAGCCCCTGTAGCCGATGATGAACGTGGCCAGCCGTTCAATCACCTCGGCGATGCACCCCCTCAGGTGTTATCACAGGACTGGCTCCTCCAACACCGTTACTTGGGCAACGCGCCTCTTCTGGCCTGCGCTAGCGCAGGTAGTACATTTATAAATAAAGGGTGAGCGGGGCGGTTGTCAACGACGGGGTCATGCGGATTTTTCATCCACTCCTGGCGGTCAGTAGTTCAGCTAATAAATGCTTCACTGCGCTAAGGGTTTACACTCAACATTACGCTAACGGCACTAAAACCATCACATTTTTCTGTGACTGGCGCTACAATCTTCCAAAGTCACAATTCTCAAAATCAGAAGAGTATTGCTAATGAAAAACATCAATCCAACGCAGACCGCTGCCTGGCAGGCACTACAGAAACACTTCGATGAAATGAAAGACGTTACGATCGCCGATCTTTTTGCTAAAGACGGCGATCGTTTTTCTAAGTTCTCCGCAACATTCGACGATCAGATGCTGGTGGATTACTCCAAAAACCGCATCACTGAAGAGACGCTGGCGAAATTACAGGATCTGGCGAAAGAGTGCGATCTGGCGGGCGCGATTAAGTCGATGTTCTCTGGCGAGAAGATCAACCGCACTGAAAACCGCGCCGTGCTGCACGTAGCGCTGCGTAACCGTAGCAATACCCCGATTCTGGTTGATGGCAAAGACGTAATGCCGGAAGTCAACGCGGTGCTGGAGAAGATGAAAACCTTCTCGGAAGCGATTATCTCCGGTGAGTGGAAGGGTTATACCGGCAAAGCAATCACTGACGTAGTGAACATCGGGATCGGTGGTTCTGACCTCGGCCCGTACATGGTGACCGAAGCACTGCGTCCGTACAAAAATCACCTGAACATGCACTTTGTTTCTAACGTCGATGGGACTCACATCGCTGAAGTGCTGAAAAAAGTAAACCCGGAAACCACGCTGTTCCTGGTAGCATCTAAAACCTTCACCACTCAGGAAACTATGACCAACGCCCATAGCGCGCGTGACTGGTTCCTGAAAGCGGCAGGTGATGAAAAACACGTTGCAAAACACTTTGCGGCGCTTTCCACCAATGCCAAAGCCGTTGGCGAGTTTGGTATTGATACTGCCAACATGTTCGAGTTCTGGGACTGGGTCGGCGGCCGTTACTCTTTGTGGTCAGCGATTGGCCTGTCGATTGTTCTCTCCATCGGCTTTGATAACTTCGTTGAACTGCTTTCTGGCGCACACGCGATGGACAAGCATTTCTCCACCACGCCTGCCGAGAAAAACCTGCCTGTCCTGCTGGCGCTGATTGGCATCTGGTACAACAATTTCTTTGGTGCGGAAACTGAAGCGATTCTGCCGTATGACCAGTATATGCACCGTTTCGCGGCGTACTTCCAGCAGGGCAATATGGAGTCCAACGGTAAGTATGTTGACCGTAACGGTAACGTTGTGGATTACCAGACTGGCCCGATTATCTGGGGTGAACCAGGCACTAACGGTCAGCACGCGTTCTACCAGCTGATCCACCAGGGAACCAAAATGGTACCGTGCGATTTCATCGCCCCGGCTATCACCCATAACCCGCTCTCTGATCACCACCAGAAACTGCTGTCTAACTTCTTCGCCCAGACCGAAGCGCTGGCGTTTGGTAAATCCCGCGAAGTGGTTGAGCAGGAATATCGCGATCAGGGTAAAGATCCGGCAACGCTTGACTACGTGGTGCCGTTCAAAGTGTTCGAAGGTAACCGCCCGACCAACTCCATCCTGCTGCGCGAAATCACTCCGTTCAGCCTGGGTGCGTTGATTGCGCTGTATGAGCACAAAATCTTTACTCAGGGCGTGATCCTGAACATCTTTACCTTCGACCAGTGGGGCGTGGAGTTGGGTAAACAACTGGCGAACCGTATTCTGCCAGAGCTGAAAGATGACAAAGAAATCAGCAGCCACGATAGCTCGACCAATGGTCTGATTAACCGCTATAAAGCGTGGCGCGGTTAATCATCATGCGTGCCTGATGCCGATATGTAGGCCGGATAAGGCGTTTACGCCGCATCCGGCAACCGGAGCCTGATGCCAATATCGACATTAATGCATAGTATGAGGAGTTAAATAACCTTAAAAACAATGCCGACAATAAGTCGGCATTGTTTTATCAGATAAATCCCCTTGTCTGTGATTTAACGGAAATCATACCGTGAGGTTAATCCTAAAATAGATTTTTAATCGTTGTTTATTTCGGAGAATACGCAGATTAATTACTTTTGTTTTTATTTTAAGTTTATGATTTTTATTGTTATTTAAATATAAGTTGAAACTTATATTTGATATTCATTCCAATTATCCTAAAACACCATCGCTAATTCCCCGCGCCGTAATTCGCATGCTTTAGTTGTGTATACTCGATCCCGCCCGAAATGTTTTTGGGTAAATCTCCATTCATTCAATGAAGGGAAATTGTTATGAAAAAAGTTCTGTATGGCATTTTTGCCATATCTGCGCTTGCGGCGACTTCTGTGTGGGCTGCACCTGTACAGGTGGGCGAAGCGGCAGGGGCGGCAGCAACGTCGGTTTCGGCGGGGAGTTCCTCCGCGACCAGCGTCAGCACCGTAAGCTCGGCGGTGGGTGTCGCGCTCGCGGCAACCGGTGGCGGTGATGGTTCTAATACCGGGACCACAACAACCACAACCACCAGTACCCAGTAATAAAGTATGTATCCCCAAAATAATTCGAGTCATTGCATCTGTGGCTTGAAATATGAAGGGATTAACCATAACCACACTCCGGTGTGGTTATTCTGCCCCTCTGGAGAAGAGTCGTGAAGCGACCTGCACTCATTCTTATCTGCCTGTTATTACAGGCCTGTTCAGCCACGACTAAAGAGCTGGGCAATTCACTGTGGGACAGTCTGTTCGGCACGCCAGGCGTACAGCTGACGGACGATGATATTCAAAATATGCCCTACGCCAGCCAGTACATGCAGCTTAATGGCGGGCCGCAATTGTTTGTGGTGCTGGCCTTCGCTGAAGACGGACAACAAAAATGGGTCACTCAGGATCAAGCCACTCTTGTCACACAACATGGTCGTCTGGTGAAGACTTTGCTTGGCGGCGACAACCTGATTGAAGTGAATAACCTTGCCGCCGACCCGCTGATTAAACCCGCACAAATTGTTGATGGTGCAACATGGACGCGCACGATGGGCTGGACCGAGTACCAGCAGGTACGCTACGCCACCGCACGCTCAGTCTTCAAATGGGATGGCACCGATACCGTCAAGGTCGGCAGCGATGAAACCCTGGTTCGCGTGCTGGACGAAGAAGTCTCCACCGACCAGGCGCGCTGGCATAACCGCTACTGGATCGACAGCGAAGGGCAAATTCGCCAGTCGGAACAGTATCTCGGCGCGGATTATTTCCCGGTGAAAACCACTCTCATCAAGGCGGCAAAACAATGATTAAACAAACTATTGTCGCGTTGCTTTTGAGTGTGGGAGCGTCATCGGTCTTCGCGGCAGGAACCGTCAAGGTGTTCAGCAATGGCAGCAGTGAGGCCAAAACGCTAACGGGCGCAGAGCATTTAATCGATCTGGTAGGGCAACCTCGACTGGCAAACAGCTGGTGGCCTGGTGCGGTGATTAGCGAAGAGCTGGCAACGGCGGCAGCATTGCGTCAGCAGCAGGCGTTGCTGACACGGCTGGCAGAACAGGGCGCAGATTCCAGCACCGACGATGCCGCCGCCATTAACGCCTTACGCCAGCAAATCCAGGCATTGGAAGTGACAGGCAGGCAAAAAATCAATCTTGATCCCGATATCGTCCGCGTTGCCGAACGCGGTAACCCGCCGTTGCAGGGCAACTACACGCTGTGGGTCGGACCACCGCCGTCCACGGTCACGTTGTTCGGGCTTATCAGCCATCCTGGCAATCAGCCATTCACTCCAGGTCGCGACGTGGCGAGCTATCTCTCTGACCAGAGCCTGCTCAGCGGTGCGGATCGCAGCTACGCGTGGGTCGTTTACCCGGACGGACGCACGCAAAAAGCGCCGGTGGCTTACTGGAACAAGCGTCACGTAGAGCCGATGCCCGGCAGCATTATTTATGTTGGCCTCGCAGACTCCGTCTGGAGTGAGACGCCTGATGCCCTTAACGCCGACATTCTTCAGACTCTGACGCAGCGGATACCCCAATAATGAAAAAAAGACATCTGCTTAGCTTACTGGCGCTGGGCATTAGCACAGCTTGCTACGGCGAAACATATCCTGCGCCCATTGGTCCGTCGCAGTCGGATTTCGGTGGCGTAGGATTATTACAAACTCCCACCGCGCGTATGGCACGGGAAGGGGAGTTGAGTCTGAACTATCGCGATAACGATCAGTACCGTTATTACTCAGCTTCAGTGCAACTCTTCCCGTGGCTGGAAACAACGCTGCGTTACACCGACGTGCGCACCCGGCAGTACAGCAGCGTCGAAGCGTTCTCTGGCGATCAAACGTATAAAGATAAAGCCTTCGATCTCAAACTGCGTTTGTGGGAAGAGAGTTACTGGCTGCCGCAAGTGGCGGTTGGTGCGCGGGATATCGGCGGTACGGGGCTGTTTGATGCGGAATATCTTGTTGCCAGCAAAGCCTGGGGGCCGTTCGATTTTACGCTCGGCCTGGGCTGGGGATATCTGGGCACCAGCGGTAATGTGAAAAATCCGCTCTGTTCAGCCAGTGATAAATATTGCTATCGCGATAACAGCTACAAACAAGCGGGATCTATCGACGGCAGTCAGATGTTCCACGGCCCGGCCTCACTGTTTGGCGGCGTGGAATACCAGACGCCCTGGCAACCGCTGCGCCTGAAACTGGAGTATGAAGGTAATAATTATCAGCAGGATTTTGCCGGGAAGCTGGAGCAAAAAAGTAAGTTTAACGTCGGGGCGATTTATCGCGTTACCGATTGGGCCGACGTTAACCTTAGCTATGAACGTGGCAACACCTTTATGTTTGGCGTCACGCTGCGCACCAACTTTAACGATCTGCGCCCGTCCTACATCGATAACGCCCGCCCGCAATATCAACCGCAGCCGCAGGATGCCATTTTGCAGCACTCGGTGGTGGCGAATCAGTTAACGTTGCTGAAATACAATGCCGGACTTGCCGATCCGCAGATCCAGGCGAAAGGCGATACGCTGTATGTTACCGGCGAGCAGGTGAAATATCGTGATTCGCGCGAAGGGATCATCCGTGCTAATCGGATCGTGATGAACGATCTGCCGGATGGGATCAAAACGATCCGCATTACGGAAAATCGCCTTAACATGCCGCAGGTGACGACGGAAACCGATGTCGCCAGCCTGAAAAATCATCTCGCCGGAGAGCCGTTGGGCCACGAAACGACGCTGGCGCAAAAACGCGTCGAGCCAGTGGTTCCGCAGTCCACCGAGCAGGGCTGGTATATCGACAAATCACGCTTTGATTTCCATATCGATCCGGTGCTGAACCAGTCGGTCGGTGGCCCGGAAAACTTTTACATGTATCAGCTGGGCGTGATGGGAACGGCAGATTTGTGGCTGACGGACCATCTGCTGACCATCGGCAGCCTGTTTGCAAATCTTGCCAACAACTACGACAAGTTTAACTACACCAATCCGCCACAGGACTCGCACTTACCGCGCGTTCGTACCCATGTGCGCGAGTATGTGCAGAACGATGCCTATGTGAATAACCTGCAAGCCAACTACTTCCAGCATCTGGGCAACGGCTTCTACGGTCAGGTCTATGGAGGTTATCTCGAAACCATGTTTGGCGGTGCGGGGGCTGAAGTGTTGTATCGTCCGCTGGACAGCAACTGGGCGTTTGGTCTGGATGCCAACTACGTTAAACAGCGCGACTGGCGTAGTGCAAAAGATATGATGAAATTCACCGACTACAGCGTGAAAACCGGACATCTGACCGCCTACTGGACGCCATCTTTCGCCCAGGACGTGTTAGTGAAAGCCAGCGTCGGGCAGTATCTGGCAGGGGATAAAGGCGGCACGCTGGAGATCGCCAAACGCTTTGATAGCGGCGTGGTGGTGGGTGGCTATGCCACGATCACGAATGTTTCAAAAGAGGAGTACGGCGAAGGGGACTTCACCAAAGGCGTGTATGTCTCGGTACCGTTGGATCTCTTCTCGTCTGGCCCGACACGCAGCCGTGCGGCGATTGGCTGGACGCCGCTGACGCGTGACGGTGGTCAGCAACTTGGGCGTAAGTTCCAGTTGTATGATATGACCAGCGACCGTAGCGTCAATTTCCGCTAAGTCATGGGAAAGGTGCCAGTTTTCGCAATCACTGGCACCCTCATTCTTAATGGCCTGTTGAGCCATCAGGAACGCAGTTCACCCCCGGTTTGCGATCTGGTGTGTAAAGGCGAAAACATTCTGTCTTCCTGTCCGTCGATATCGGTTGCAGGTCTGGTTGCCTGAGCGACTGGGCCATCATTGGGCTGGAGACATTGCTTTGCGGTAGGTCGGCTTTATCAGCAGTACCGAGCGGACCAGCATAAGCAGGAAGAACAGAGACTGATAACATCAAAGCAGCAAAATAAGGCTTCATTTTTACCACCTTTATCAGGTTACGTTTCATTTGTTCCAGAGGAACATTGTCGATTTTTCGCGCATTGCTGGTGGCTGGGAATCACCTGAATGGGTGATTTTTGAATTACCGGCTTGGGTGCGGTTTGTCTTGCCGGATGCGCCGCCAGGCGCGGCTTATCCGGCCTACGGGTAGGTATATCCGGCTTTGGTGGAGGCGCGCTCCAAATCCAGGTTGAACAAAACATACACAAAAAATATAGATCTCCGTCACATTTTTGCGTTATACAGGAAGCTCGCCACTGTGAAGGAGGTACTGCTATGACGTCACTCTCTCGTCCGCGCGTGGAGTTTATCTCCACCATTTTGCAGACCGTACTCAATCTTGGCCTGCTGTGCCTCGGCCTGATTTTGGTTGTCTTCCTCGGCAAAGAAACGGTGCATCTGGCAGATGTGCTGTTCGCGCCAGAACAAACCAGCAAATATGAGCTGGTAGAAGGACTGGTGGTTTACTTTCTCTATTTCGAATTTATCGCGCTGATTGTGAAGTACTTTCAGTCCGGTTTTCACTTCCCGCTACGTTACTTTGTCTATATTGGGATCACCGCCATTGTGCGCTTGATCATCGTCGATCATAAATCGCCACTGGATGTGTTGATCTACTCGGCTGCGATCCTGTTACTGGTGATCACTCTGTGGCTGTGTAATTCGAAACGGCTGAAGCGGGAGTAAAAAGAAAGCACGCCGAACTGGCGCGGCGTGCTGGACAGGAAGATTACAGCGTAGCAGTTTGTTGTGTTTTCTTCGTTTCCGGTTCCCAGAGGGCTTCCAGCTCCTCAAGGGTTTTACCTTTGGTTTCCGGGACAAATTTCCACATAAATAGTGCTGCCAGAACGCCCATACACCCGTAAATCCAGTAGGAGAAACCGTTGTGGAAATGGGCCACCAGCCAGGAGTTTTTGTCCATCATCGGGAAGGTCCAGGAGACGAAGTAGTTCGCCAGCCACTGGGCCGCCACCGCGATTGCCAGCGCTTTACCACGAATAGCATTCGGGAAGATTTCCGACAGCAGTACCCAGCATACCGGACCCCAGGACATGGCAAAGGCAGCAACATAGAACAGCATCGACAGTAGCGCCACAATACCCGGTGCCTGAGTGTAAAACGCGGTACCGAGGCTAAACATACCGATTGCCATTCCGAGTGCGCCGATAATTTGCAGTGGCTTACGACCAAATTTATCCACCGTCATAATTGCCAGAACGGTGAAGGTGAGGTTGATAACTCCGACAATAATGGTCTGCAACAGCGCGATATCCGTGCTGGCCCCCAGCGTTTTGAACACTTCCGGCGCGTAGTACAGCACCACATTGATGCCGACAAATTGCTGGAAGATGGAGAGCATAACGCCGATGACAATCACGCCCACGCCAAACATCAGCAGACGACCACCGGTTTTGCGGCCATGATCCAGGGAGTGTTTAATTTCCTGTACTGCCTGAGTTGCAAGCGTGTTGCCCATAATTTTGCGCAGGATACTTTCCGCCTGTTCTTGCTTGCCGCGTGACATCAGCCAGCGAGGACTTTCTGGCACGGTATACAGCAGCATTAAGAACAGCAGTGCAGGGATACATTCCGAGGCAAACATATAACGCCAGCCGTCAGTATTCAGCCAGCTGGCATCACCGGAACGGGCAATAAAATAGTTTACGCAGTAAACTAAAAGTTGCCCGAAAATAATCGCAAACTGGTTAAATGAAACCAGTTTTCCGCGAATATGAGCTGGAGCCAGTTCCGCAATATACATTGGTGAAAGCATTGAGGCTAAACCAACGCCAATACCGCCAATAATACGATAAATAACAAATTCCGGGACATAACCTGCCAGATAAATAGGTACTGTGTTGTCCGGGTTTATAGAGGTAAAACCAAGTTCTGGCCAGGCAGAACCTACACCAGAAATAAAAAACAGGACAGCAGCAATCTTAAGTGAATCACGACGGCCGAAGCGGTTACTGCAATAACCACCGAGGGCACCGCCGATGATGCAACCAATCAGAGCGCTGGCTACGCAAAATCCTAACAGGGAGTTGGCAGCGGATTCACTTAAGTTTTGTGGAGCAACAAAGACGGTATTGAGTGACTCAACAGTACCGGAAATAACGGCGGTGTCGTAGCCAAATAATAAACCACCTAATGTAGCGACTAAGGTAATCGAAAATATATAACTGGAATTATACTGGGTATTCATTCAGACCTGCCTTAGACCATTCTGATCTTTTATCAGTGCATTGATGTTGGAATTGTCAGGCAGTTAAGGCAATTATCATTTTTTACAATGCGTTTACGTAATGTCTTTTCTGTGATCTTAATTGTGATAATTATCAAAAATTGATGAAAACAATACTATTGCCGTGACTCAGAGCACGAAAGAGAATTATCGTAAGTGGGAAAACAAATAACGTAAAAATAATAAGCTCTATGATGGAAATATTAACCGGCGAACGATTCAGATTGCAGACGAAAGAAAAAAAGGCGCTCCGTGGAGCGCCGAATAACAGTCACAAGTTGGGATAACGTAAGTTGAGGGTGCAGCGGCATAACATTGGCAGAACAACATCTTTAACCTTTCACACCACCTGCCGTCAGGCCGTTGACCAGCCAGCGTTGAGCCAGCAAGAAGACGATGGTGATCGGTAATGCAGACATCACGGCAGCGGCGGCAAAGTCACCCCACAGGTAGTTTTGCGGGTTGAGGTATTGCTGCATCCCCACGGCCAGGGTGTAGCTGTTTACGTCACGCAGTAACAGCGACGCGACCGGAACTTCAGTAATGGCAGCGATAAACGACAGGATGAATACCACCGCCAGAATCGGTACTGACAGCGGCAACAGGACAAGGCGGAAGGCCTGCCACGGTGTCGCACCATCCAGCGCAGCCGCTTCTTCCAGCGAACTATCGATGGTTTCGAAATAGCCTTTGATGGTCCAGACATGCAGCGCAATCCCACCCAGATACGCGAAAATTACGCCGCCGTGAGTATTCAGGCCAATGAATGGAATGTACTCACCCAGACGATCAAACAACGCATACAACGCGACCAGTGAAAGTACTGCCGGGAACATCTGGAAAATCAGCATTCCTTTCAGCAGCGTCGCTTTGCCTGGAAAGCGCATACGGGCGAAAGCGTAGGCGCAGGTGGTAGAGAGCGCGACAATGCCAATCGCGGAAATCCCGGCGACCTTTACCGAGTTCCATAGCCACAGCAGTACCGGGAATGGCGGTGGCGTAATGCGACCATCAGCCTGTTCCACGCTAAAACCTAAAGCCAGTTTCCAGTGATCCCAGGAGATTTGCTCCGGGATCAGGCTGCCGATCGCAAAGTTCCCCTGGCGCAGTGAGATAGCGACGACCATCAGCAGCGGGAACATAATCGCCGCGATAAAAAGTAGCAGTAGCAGGTGAGTAATAAACAAACGTGCTTTTTGCGATTTCGGTTGGACCATTGCCATTTTTGTTATCTCCCTTAATCAAACTTCATTCGCGTGGCTTTCAGGTTCACTATCGCCAGCGCACCCACCAGCAGGAAGAGCAGCGTGGCAATTGCTGCAGCCAGACCGAAGTCCTGACCCCCGCCGCCTTCAAAAGCGATACGGTAGGTGTAGTTAACAAGCAGGTCGGTATAACCGGCTGGCGTGGTCGTGCCAAGACGATCCGGGCCGCCGTTGGTTAACAGTTGAATCAGCACGAAGTTGTTAAAGTTAAAGGCGAAGCTGGCGATCATCAGCGGCGTCAGCGGTTTAATCAGCAGCGGCAGCGTAATCTTAAAGAAGTTCTGGAACGGACCTGCGCCATCCATTGCTGAGGCTTCATACAAATCGTCCGGAATCGCTTTCAGCAAGCCCATGCAGAGGATCATCATGTACGGATAACCCAGCCAGGTATTGACGATAATTAGCATCGTGCGGGCGGTGGTCGGATCGCTGAACCAGGCGGGCTTCACGCCAAACAGCGCGCTCAACATCATGTTGATTTCACCGAAGCTCTGGTTAAACAACCCTTTGAAAATCAAGATTGAAATGAATGATGGCACCGCGTAGGGCAGAATCAGCAGAACGCGATAGACCGCTTTGCCGCGCAATGCTTCCCACTGCACCAGACATGCCAGAACCATGCCGACCGCCACCGTTAAAAAGACAGTGATCAGCGAGAACACCACGGTCCAGACGAAAATGGCGAGGAACGGTTTCTGAATGCCTTCGTCGGTGAAGACGCGGGTAAAGTTTTTCCAGCCAGTAGTCACGGTGTAACCGGGGCTTAGCTTTTCATCACCCCAGTTGCCGTCGGCGGTAATGGACTGGTAAAAGCCAATTTGGTTATTCGGACGATATTTCACGCCGCTCTGATTATTCGTCAACGTGCCGTCACCGTCGAGTGTGTAGAGCGGCTGCGTGCCAGAAAACTGGCGCAGGGAGCTCATCATCACTTTGTTGCCATCCGGCAGAATGGCGGTAATGTCACTCAGCGCCTGACGATTCTGGGTAATCACGCGTAGATTCGCGCGTTCGCCTTCGGGCTGGGCGGTCGTTTCTTTCAGTTGCAGTTTTTGTTCGCCGCCAAATTTAAACGCGTCGGAGAGGTAATTTTTGCCGATTTCGCCGTCACTGAGCGCCAGTTGCCACTCATCGCCCGCCGGGTAAAGACCAAAGTTATAGGTTTTGCCTGCTTGCCAGGAGCGATCTAACAACACTTCCTGCGCACATTCAAAAGTCAGCTGGTTAGTGCTGCTGTAGTTGGTGAAGGCAATGGCGATGGTGCAGACCAGAGGGAAGAGGACGAATAATCCCATTCCAGCCATTCCCGGGTAAACATAGCGCCAGGCGTAGGCTTTACGATTGGCGAAAATATACAGCCCCGCTGAACTCAATATCAGCGTGGTAATGGCGAACAGGTATTCCCCTTGTGCGTACATTAAAACAACAAGGTAACCCACCAGCAGGCCGAGCAGACCTAGCACTGACCATTTCAGCGCGTCGCTTTGCCACCAATGTTTCTTTTTAATGACATCCATGGGGTTCTTCCTCATTCCAGGACGGATAAGGCTTTCACGCCTTATCCGACAACAACTGCCTGATGCGACACTGATGCGTCTTATCAGGCCTACATGCGTTTCAGTTTTGTAGGCCGGACAAGGCGTTCACGCCGCATCCGGCATTTCACAGCATTACTTGGTGATACGAGTCTGCGCGTCTTTCAGGGCTTCATCGACAGTCTGACGACCGCTGGCGGCGTTGATCACCGCAGTACGCACGGCATACCAGAAAGCGGACATCTGCGGGATGTTCGGCATGATTTCACCTTTCTGGGCGTTTTCCATGGTGGCGGCAATACGTGGATCTTTCGCCAACTCTTCCTCGTAAGACTTCAGCGCCACTGCACCCAGCGGTTTGTCTTTATTGACCGCTTCCAGACCTTCGTCAGTCAGCAGATAGTTTTCGAGGAACTCTTTCGCCAGCTCTTTGTTCGGACTGGCGGCGTTAATACCGGCGCTCAGCACGCCAACGAACGGTTTAGATGGTTGACCCTTGAAGGTCGGCAGTACCGTTACACCATAATTCACTTTGCTGGTGTCGATGTTGGACCATGCCCACGGGCCGTTGATGGTCATCGCTGTTTCGCCTTTATTAAAGGCAGCTTCTGCGATGGAGTAATCGGTGTCTGCATTCATGTGTTTGTTTTTAATAAGGTCAACCAGGAAGGTCAGACCCGCTTTCGCGCCAGCGTTATCCACGGCCACGTCTTTAATATCGTACTTGCCGTTTTCATACTTGAACGCATAACCCCCGTCAGCAGCAATCAGCGGCCAGGTGAAGTACGGTTCTTGCAGGTTGAACATCAGCGCGCTCTTACCTTTTAAAGCGCGCAAAATTATTCAAGATAGATATGGAATTCTTTCAAGATAAGCCAGAAGCGCGCATATGGAAGTTATTCAAGATAAAACAGCGGCATTAACCGCTGCTTTTTTATTCATTAAGTGGGATCACTTCGGGTAAGGCTGAATCCTGAATAGCTTAGTATTTAGTCGCTTTCTTGCTCGCTTGTTCAGGAATCTGATGTAGCGATACTGATTAAATTTGTGCGCCACGGCCCGCTCCTTATTCGCTCGTAAATATTCGCCGCGCTTCCCTCCACGATTAATCGCATTCATCGTTATTTCGTGATACCACTCACCGTCCAGTTCGTAGAATGTGCTTTCATGGCTGCCAATAAAATCAAAATTTGACGCCTGATACACAACACCTGCACGCCCGCAACGTTCGTCTGCAAAGGACTGAACCCACTCCACTGACGGATACAGTAACCTGATGGTTTTCAGCGCGTAGCTGATGGCCCGTGATTCAGAGTTGCGGGGCATGTCGTCGTGTAGCCACATGCGGTTCAGTTCCATATAGCCCCGGTTATCCGTTTCAAGCACAACGCGACGCCCTGAGTTGGGGTTAAGGGCATATCCCCACTGAAGAACACCAACCAGATCACGTCCACTGAATACGCCCAGATGCAACCAGGAGTTATTCACAAAACGGCGGGAATAATGCTTTGTCTGAATGATTGTGCGGGCCAGCCAGCAGGATATGGTTTCAACGCGCAGCTCCCTTGAACCATAGCCGACAATCCGGCCTTCATACTCAATAACGCAGGGTTTTGTCAGAATGCGTGATTTCTTCTCTTTTCCCACAACACAGCTCCGTGGGATGCTCCCGGGCACTCGATATGACAATGTAACGTTTACAGCGAGGACATTTGATTTCTATATGCTTAAAACCTCCTTTAAACAGCAATTTATTGCAATTTTTACAACGAACAGAATCCATAACTTCCCCCAGTGTAATAACAGGATATCGCTGCCCGGAGGGCTGGGGGTATTTAATCACACTTGATGCAAACCGACGATCGATATGATGCTATCGATCGTCATAAACTATACAAACTGATTATATAATCGCCTGGTCTGAACGCTCTCACCTCGTCCAGTGTGGGCAACAGAGAAAGTTGTTCTTTCATCTCCCGCTGACAGCGATAAATCTCATCGTTGCGCTCAACAATGGCCTGCATCATCGCTGTGGCCAGTTCCTCAAGTTCCTGCGTCGTCAGCTGCACCTGCTGATTATCCGCATCGCTCCACGCCATATGTGTTTGTGCTGTGACAGATTTTGCCAGCATGACTACCGGGGACAGGCGGCCCAGTGAGTCGGGACCAGCATTCCAGATACGACCGTTCCATTCAAACGTGAACGGCTTCGCCTCCTGTTCTGTGCGCCATGCTTCAATTCCCTGACGTCTGGCCTCTCTGGCCGCTTCCAGCATTTCTGGTGTCACAGTGAATGGGGCTATCTCACCCCATTTGCCACTTTGCAGTTCCTGCCAGATTTGCTGACCCGTCGGTGCGACATCATCAGCGGTGGCTGTGTAGGGGACTGCCTGGTCCCTGTCGTCAAAAAAAACGTCACAGTCTACTGCGCCACTTTCGGTATAACGGGGATTAATGATTTTTTTAATTTCCACGGTGCATTCCTCACGATGTGCGAATAAAAAGCCCGGGCATTGCGCCAGAGACATGAGCATCCGGCACCCCGGACAGGGCGCAATATGACCCCGGTAATGAATGCTCTGAACATCCCGTAATGAAAAATTGTGGGGATGCTATATACGTTCCGGTGGGAGTACTGGGCACTGAAATCCCCACCGGTCCCAGTCGTGAGCCTCTGTATGACTGCCCCCTGACAAGTCTGATGACTTTATCACCGTCAGCTTCTCCCTGGTACGCAGCAATAATCAGCCCGCCAATGTCAGGGTCTCCCCATCTGTTGCGGACAGAGCTCGCCACGATTCTGTAAATAATATCTTCTGTGGTTATATTTATTTTCACCCAGTCAGTCAGTCTGGATATGGGCCAGTAGCAGTAGCGGGTGTGATAAATGGGGCCGTTAATGCCGTAAAAAGTAAGGGATTTGGCTCTGTACCGCGGTTCTGTTGTCTCAGGGCGTGCATCAGTCCACCGGATGCTGAGCACCCCTTCAAACCGTGTGTCGGGTATGATGCCCAGGCGGCCAGCAACGGAATACTCACCTGGCAGCGCATTCCTTACCCAGGCCAGGAAATCACTCTTAGTGTCAAAACGGATAACATCTTCAGGCAGAAAAGCACACCCAAAGCCGAATGCGCCGGGTATCGCCAGACGGCCTTTTGTCCGGTCGTAAATGTCGCTCTGTGCTTCCATCGTGGCTGCACTTTTCAGCCCCAGACTATCCCGGGACTTCTGTTGTGCCTTTTCGCCTGCTGCTGCGATTTCAGACAGATGGTTAGCCATTTTCAGAGTGCCGGTCAGCGCAGCATCAATGTCATTTTTGGCCTGTTCTGCTGCGCGGGCATAACCTGCGGCATCCTGTGCGCTCTGTCCGGCTGCGGCTGCATTTGCTCCTGTGCTTGTCACATCTTCCGCAGTGGCCTTTCTGTCCTCAGCTGTGACGGTTGCATCCTGTCGGGCTTTCTCCGCAAAACGTTGTGCATCATCACGGGCCGTTGCGGCTGCCGTCACATCCTGCGCCGTCTGCCGTGCGTTTCCGGCTGCGGCCCCGGCACTCTGCTGCGCCTGTTGCGCCAGCTCTTCGAATTTCTTCAGGGATTCCGGACGCAGGTCAATATCAGTTGCGCCCAGAAAATCATTCAGCGAACCGTCCGTTGAATCTTCATAAACGCGGATGACACCGATTTCTGAAAGGCGCTGTGTGCTTTGTGTCAGGCGAACGCTGTACACACCCGGCAGAACGGGGAAGTCATATTCCCCGTTCTGTGTGGTGACATGGCTGAAAACACTTTTCAGAATCCCTGCACGGTTGTGCATGGAGGTTAGTGTAATGGTTGCGCCGCCCAGCGGTTCTCCCGTGGGCGTTTTAATCACACCTTTAAGCTGCGGCATCGGGACGCTCCGGCCAGTTGATGGCGTTATATGTGGCTTTATCTGTGATGGCGCTGAAATCCATCGCCTGCAGTGATTTCGCGTAAATACGGTACGCTTTCAGTTTTTCCCGGTCTTCGTCGCTGATTAGCCCCAGCAGCAGGTCTTCTTCCCATTCCCCTGTCCGGGCACTGACCTGAGCCAGAAGGGCATCACGCTCATCTTCCGCTTTGAGTCTGTAGTCAAAGACAAATTCATCATTGCGGTAAAACCAGTAACCCGGCGCGGTAATGCGGCGGTTGGCGGTAATATCAGGAACTTCAATAACACTGGCGTTACGGGGTTCAATGCCTGTCACATCCTTACCGACCCACACCACGCGCCCGTCTCCGGTGTAAACCATTTTTATGGTGTCACTGGCAAAGTTCTTCTGTTCTTCATACCAGTTTTTGCCGTCTTCCGAAAAAAGCCAGGTGACATCATACTGTTTTGTCAGCTGATATTGTTCCGCGGTTTTCGGATTACCTGCCGTAATATTTTTTAAATGCAACATTGTTAAATACTCGCTACGTTATACCAGGTGCCATTAATCAGTTTTTGCAGCGGTCGGTAATACACACCGTTGACGTTATCCGCTGAGTTACGGCCGGTATCCGATATCGATATCCCTGACAGCCCGTGTCCCGAAGGTGAGCGAAACGTCCATGAAACGGTGTTGCTGCCAGGGTTGTAATACATTTCATGGCCATACCGCACATCCTGCACGCCACCATTTCGCTGCTGGTAACGGGCATCAAAGTTTCCGTAGTCTGACGGTGTTACCCGTCCTGTAACGTTTACAGCTTTATTACTCTGGATACTGCCACTCTGAAAACGCAACACATGCACGCTATTGGCATAAACATCCAGCAGGCCATCACCATTCTGTTTGAATCCGGTGTCATTATCACCAAGAACAATTGAATTCCCCCCCAGGGCGTTCTGAACGCCGATACCCAGCGCACCATTGACCTGCGAACCACCGCCAACAGACACTTTATGCGACATGGATATTTCACCCGTCCGCAAATTAATGGTGAACGGGCGCAGGGGACCAATATCGCCATTTTCCCCCTGACCTTCACTGGTGGGAATAAGGTGCAGGCACTCTTCCGAACGACGAAAAATCAGGCCAAAAGCTTCGTTGAAAATCCTCAGCGCATTAACACCACGGATTTTCAGCTCCCCTGTCATCGTGCCGCCTGATTGTTTTATGACTTTCAGTGCATCTGCAAAATCTGTTGCACTCTCTTTGCCGAGAATACCGCGCACAAAAGCACTGAGCGGCGTTAATGCCATTGTGTCTTTGCCGGTAAAATAAGGGAATGTATTATTCTGACCGGTTAATCCGGCAATAGCACCGGCTGAACCACTGTTCGTAATAAACAGCTTTTTCAGCGCCGTCATAATCTGGTTGGTTGTGTTTTTATCCGGTTTGATATTTGCCTGCCGGAGTATTTCCAGTAATTCAGACTGAATAATATTAAACCAGTCCGCCCCCGGATACGTGGGCGGAATACCGTTCCCGCCTTCGGTGAAATAAAGCGTTGTTTTGCTTAATTCAGCCGCGACAGGTGGCATTACCGGCACACCCGTCGGGTTATCCACATAAAACATAAATTATTCTCCGGTGTAATAATATTCATATTCCGTGCCCGCCAGCCGGTAATGCTTCAGCAGGCATTCCAGCTCACGGGTGCGTTCGCTGATTAATGGTGTCATGACGCCATCAATACAGGTAAACCGCCCGGCATCTTTACCCGGGACGTTCACTTTCAGCATCCAGCGATACCGCGCCGGATGCAGCGGATACATGCAGTCGCGCAGACAGTGGTGCGGCAGAACGGCTGCCACCTTAATGGTGAAGCCCAGCGCCGCTGCTGCGGCTTCAGTCTGCCAGGTTGCCAGCCCGCCCCTGCGACGGTATTTCTCCACCACGGCACGGCGGCGGGCTTCCCTGGTGGTGGGGGCAATTCCGCATTCCGGCAGCGCCAGATACTGCTCCCACTCCGGCAGCAGCCGGAGCGTGGTTTCCGGTCGCATCTCCACATGCAGACGCGAGGCGTCGTATTCAGTGCGGTTTAAACGTTCTGCAAGCGCCCTTAAAAAGCGGTTTAAATCCGCGTCGTTATCACGCGGCCATGCCTTACCCCGTGGCATGACCTGTTGCAGTGCGGCCAGCCATTCCGTCACGCTGTGAGCCATGTCACCTCCCCGATGGTGATAAGCTCATCCACATCACTGGTGGTGTCCTCCCCGATGTTAAGGAAGTAATCCGTGATGCCGGACGTCATACCGATGGCCGTGCGCAGCGAGGACACCGGCAGCGTCTGACCGGGTGCCAGTGTCTTCTGTAACGCGGTCAGGTTTGCCCGGACGGCGCTCCTGTTCGCCAGGCTGTCCGGTGTCAGACGGATGGATATGCTGACTTTCTTCAGCCTGACCTGTACCGGCCAGACCTCAATGCCGCCCGGTTTACCCACCATCACGCCCGTGGCCGGGTGTTTGTGGCAGAACAGATACTGCTCCATTGTCTTCAGGTCTTCGCGGGTTGGCACGATGTTTTCCCGGTCATCATAAAGCCATGCCAGCCCGACCGTGCCGGGGCCGTGCCATGCATCCCACGCCCACGCGCGGCTGACGCCCGGCACTTCACGCACCCATATCACGTAGTCATGCAACGCGCCGCCTGTCGGTGGATTGCGGCGCACATACAGCAGACGGTCCAGCAGCGCTGCGATGGATTCAGTGTCTGCGCCACCGGTGATGCCACCTTCAGCCACCGCGCCTGTGCTGGCCGTTCCGGGCAGCGGGGACAGCAGGGTGAGTACGGCACCGGCAGCAAGATTGCCCGCCACACCGGCTTCTTCAGCCTGCACGATGACGGTGACCTCGCCGTCCTGCACCTCGCCGGACGTGAGTACCTGATACACCTGGTTCGTGTCGGACTGCATCCGGGTTTCTGCCGGAAGGGGGGACTGACTGGTGAAGGTCACCCGCCCGCTGGCAAAGGTGGCCTGCTTGCGGATAACGCCTTCATACTTTGCTGTTTTGATAATGGTTTCATCATCAGACGTGGTGGACGGGATTATCTGGTCCTTAATCCAGCTCTGATGGTCGTATAAATCCCGGACCTGACTGCTGAATGACACGTTCAGCGCCTGCTCAACACTGACAGGCGGCAGCTTTTGCAGGCCGAGTTCATACGCAATATCTTTTTCGCCGTCGGCAATCAGTTTGCCCAGCGTGGGGATTTCATACGGCATTAATGGTGGCCTCCCATCGACGGGTGATTTCGATTCTGAGTGTGGTTTTGTCCGGGCGGGTTAACACCACCAGAAAGGCAATACGGTCAGGAATGATGATGCTGGCCGTGACGGTGGCGTTACGGGCGTAACCGGCACGCAGAAGCGGCTGCATGGACAGCCGCGCGTAATCTTCCACGCGCAGGCGGACATCTTCCGTCAGCTTTTCACGCTCAAGCAGCCACAGGCGGGAACCCCACGAAAAATCGCTGTACGTGTCGCCCGGCCAGCCGCGCGGGTCGCCGGAGCCGTCAGGAATGACATCATCGTCATCAGCGCGGGCATCGGTGAAAAGGCAGATAAGAACCTGAGTGACCAGCCCCTCATCCCGTGAGAGGCCGTTATGGGTGACGGTGATGTCACCCCGTGAGAGCATGTTATTCCAGCGGATTTCTGTCGTCATACGGGCGGTGATGTATTCTCATTGTCGCCGTCCTTATGAATGTGTTCGCTGAATGATTTACCCTTGATTCTGACATCTTCAGTAAATTCACAGGGACCGACGAATTTCATTTGTTTACCGATAATATTCAGCAATTCGTCGGCGGTGAGATTTACCGTTTTCCCTGAAACGTCTACCTGTTCTCCTGTGATTTCAATGACGCCGTTTTCCTTCAGGGTGATGTGTGATTTGCCGTCCCGGTGATACACCCTGACATCGCCGGGGGACAGTCCTTTCGGGCGACATCGCTTGTCTTCCACCGCGATGGCAACCAGCCCGTCACGCCGTCCGCCAACGGCCAGCACAATGGCTTCAGAACCTTCCGGCGGAACGGACGTAAACCCGTAGTTCTGGAAGCGTTCCACGTCGTCATCGGTGGCATCTGCCAGCGTCTGAATTTGCAGGTTCTGCCGTGCCAGACCGTCAGACACCAGGCGGACAACAGCGCGGTCAACCATCAGTCGCAGGCGGCGGGCAATTGCGTTTAATCCCATGTGGCCACCGCCTTTGTTTTTTTCGTCTTCGCTTTCATTTCCGGCATGTCCAGTGATTCAGGCGGAACCAGCGCCAGAACCGTCATCCTCCCCTGTGCGCCATCCGTCCATGTCACCCCGGATATCAGCCAGGTGGTTTTCAGGTTCTGAATGCTGTCGTCGATATCGACAAGGCGGTTGGTCTGCCACAGCGGGCCGCTGTCGCCCTGTTCGCGCCAGCCTGCCACCGTGATTTCCGTCGTGCGGGACTCTCCCAGCATCCGGGCTTTGTACCATTCCCCGCGAATGCTGGCCCCGCCCACGGTCAGGCTGTCTTCATTGACCAGAATGCGCGGGCGGTAACGGTTAATTTCCGGGTCTTCGGTGATGTACTGGCGACCGCCCACCATCGGGGCAGGCTGGCTGTCCCACAGTTTGCCACCGGCACTGGTGGTGCCCTTGATGATGTACTGGCTGTTACGCTCCCGCCAGCTGAAGCGCCCACGGGCGGCGAGGATATTTTTTCCCAGCACCAGTGACACGCCCGCGCGAACGGAAGAGGCGCGGGTGATAATCAGGTTACCCGCGCCGTCAGACGTCAGCAGAACGCCGCGCTGTTTTGCCAGCCGGTCGAGCAGTTCAAAGCCCGTTTCACCCTGTTCCAGAACGACAGACGCAAATGCCTCCCCGGTCGGGGTTTCCGTGATGACGGTTATCCCGAACGGGCGGCAGACATCAGCCGCCACCTGTTCAAGCCGCACGCCTTTCCATTTCCCGGACGAATGCACCACAGAGCAGTCCACCAGGTCGCCGGTTTTATCGCGCCCCATGACGCGAATCTCCACGTTTTCAGCGTCATAGCCGGGAATAAAATCATCGATATACCCCGTCAGCACGGTATCCGCGCCCAGCCTGACCGTGCAGGGTTGCCCCTCACGAATCACGCGCGGTGCCGCCGCTGACCAGCGGGTTGTCACACTGAGTTCAAACTCACCGGCAATCGCCTTCAGGGAACGGCTGACGGACATTTCCGTCCAGCCTTCCCACAGTTTGCCGTCAACGGTAAGAATCACGGATTCCATCAGTCGGTGATCTCCACAGGTTGCGTCGGCAGGATGAATGACGGATGACGCAGGCGGTTACGCTGCACGATTTCATCCCGTCGGCGTGTGTCACCATGCTCGCGCCATGCCAGCAATGCGGCAGAGGTGGTTGTGGTCAGCGTCACCTGCCGGGTTTCCGGCAGACGGGCGGCACGCTCGCGGGCATCCGTAATCACGGCCTGCCGTAAATCGCGCAGCGTTCGCCACAATGTCCGCTGGTTGTTTTCCACCGCCGCCACCGCCTGCTCATGCAGTTCAGCCGCCAGCGTGTCACCGGCAGATAACGCCGCATCACGGGTATCGAACGTCATCGAGGCCACGGCACTGGCCTGTCCCAGCAGGGCTCCCAGCACAACCACCTGGCGGAAGTCGTCAATGTTCTTTTGCAGGCTGTCAGATACCGGCTGATAATCCGGTGACAGCCCGATGGCAAAGCCGGGGTTGCCGTCTGCCACGCTGCCGGGCTTCACGGTGATATCTTCCGGCAGTGCGCCGGTGGCAATCTGCCTGGCACGTTCTCCGGCCCACTGGTTGCGTAATGTCGTGTAAACCGCCAGTGCTTCGGGTGGTTCCGTCACAAGGCCCGCAATATCTTCCACCCGTGCTGACAGCTCACTGACCAGACGCCCCGGTGTGGCAATGAGGGTTCCGGCCATCGCCTTAAAATGCTTCAGCCTGTCCATCCACTGATTCAGTGCTGCCGGTAACGTGGGCAGGTTAGCCACAAGGTTTTCCATATCGGCCAGAAAACTGTCGGCCATGTCACCCAGCCCGTCGAGTGCGCCGAACCAGTCGCCATCGTCAATGGCGGCTTTCACCGCATCAATGCCTGTCAGCACTTCCTGCTGCGTGTTATCCGCCGCAGACGGGAACAGGCGCTCGCCTGCCTCAAACACTTCAAAGGTGACATACGCAATGCCGTCTTCCTCCGTGCTGAGGCGATGGGTGACCTTGCCAACCTGTACGGTCTGTATCCCGAACCACGGGTGGACAAGCTCGCCGGGGCCGGGGGTATTGAGCGCATCTAAAAGGGCGTTTAAATCATCCCGGAAGTTTTTACCTGGCAGCTTTGCGTTAATCTGCTGTTGCCCCGGAACGGCCCCGTTATCATCCGTCCAGGCGGTTTCACGCCGGGGATAAGCACGGGGAATGGCACGACGACCACCGGTGCCCTCCGTATCCACCAGAAAGAAGGGGACGCCACGAAACGAGGCGTCGCGCAGCCCGTCCCATTTACCGTTGCTCGTTGTCATTAACCCTGCTCCACGCTGGTGACGCCAGCCTGCGCACTGAGTCTGACGCCGGGTTGATCCACTCTGACGCTTTTCACGCGGGCATCACCTTCCACCACCACACGGATTTCCCCCTGCAATTGTTGCGGAAGGAAAGGATAATTCTGAGTGGGTTGCATACCAGCCCACGGTCGCGGGTCGGCAATATTCTTTTTTTCCAGAGAGTTAAACCAGTTCCTGATATCCGTCCATACCGTCGGGCGGTTGTTGTTTTCCTGAACCCGTGCGATTAACGCATCTGCTTCCTCTTTGTTCTTAGGGAAAGCAGAGAGCACCATGTCAAGGAGATTAAATCCTGATGCAGTTTGTGGTGTAACCAGCGCTGGCGTCTTTGGCCCACGTGGGTTGCGGGAGTTACGGGGATTGCGCGATGAATCCGGCGCATCCGGCAGACCGCCGGTATTACCCTTCATCCCGCCACTGCCCATATTGACCACATAAACCGGCATCACACCGGAGCCGAAAACATCCGTAATGCTGCCGGGTATCCCTTTGCCTTTCCCTTTGGGATTCATGATGTCGTGGATGGTTTTACCGAACTGATACGTCTTTCTGATGGCGATAATGCCGCCCAGCGCGATCGCCATATATTTACCGACCTGCAACCAGTTCTGGGCAGTGTTCTGGTCCACGCTGTTGAGCGCATCCGCCAGGTCCTGAACGGGCTTTGCCAGTTGCCCTTCAGCAAAACGTTGCCATTCGTTATTCAGTGACTGTATTGCGGCATTAAAGCCTTCGGCATTGGTCTGTGCGGCCTTTTGCGTGGAACCCAGCTCAATCGTGCCGTAAATCATTTGTTCCATCAGTTGCCGGTTTTCAGGGTTAAGCAGCGCCTTAATCCCCTGCATTCCGGTCAGATCAAACACATCCTGAAGTTTCAGCGGGTCGTATTTGGCCCGTTTAAGGATTTCCATCATCAGCTCATAGGGCTTTTTGATGTCTTTTGTGCCTTTGACAAAAACGTCAATGCCGTTTTTTTTCAGGAACTCGATGTTCTTTTTGTCCGACAGGGAAGCATACATGGCCTGAATACTGGTTACCGTCTCATCAATGCTGCCTTTGTTTTTGGCGAACACCTGAGCAAATGCCCCCATCTGGGCAATGGCTTCCGGTCCCTGATCCTGAATGATGGAAAACAGTTTCGGGGCAGCGAGGGCAACATCGGCAACGCTTACAGACCCCACTGCGAACTGCGAATACAGCCTGTCCATCATGTTATTGACCGCATCAGCACCCCGGACGTTTTTTTCCCAGAACTGGGCCATCAGCCCGGCTGCAACCTGTCCGTCAACACCGAACGCCTGCATCATCAACCCCATGTTGCGGAGGTTGTCCACCACATACTGATAATCACCGGTTTTCCCCAGAAGTTCGCTGGCCCCCTGACCAAGCGCAGAAGCATCAATACGAATATCTTTCTGGTTCGATACATCCCTGATTTTGTCGTGAAGCGTCTTTACCTGTTCAGTGGTTAACTGGGCATCCGTACCCATCCGGCGCATCTGCGCATCAAAATCGGCAACCTGTTTGATGGTAAGACTACTGCCAAGCCCGGCTATCATTGCCGTGTAGCGGTTACCAAGCGTATCAAGGCCGCGTCCTGCGGCCTCCGTTGTGGCTTTGACAAGGCGCATGGCTTTCTGGTTATTCCGGGCGAACTGCGACATATTCGCGCCATACTGCCGGGCTTTGGCGGTCAGGTTCCCGGCAAGGTTGATCATGATTTCCGTGCTGAGACGGCTACCTGTTGCCATACTGTTTCTCCAGTTGCTTTATCAGGCGGAACAACTGCCGCAGGGGCAGTTGTTCCAGGTACTGAATGCTGAATCGCGAAGACAGGTTAACCAGCAGGTTCATCAGTGCCGCCGCCAGCGGCATCAGTTCGCCCCCGCGTTGCCACCTCCTCAAGCATGTCATCCAGCACAGCCGCTTTCGTGCTGATAAGCTCAAGGTCTGCCGGGTGGAGCATTCGCAGCTGTTTCATGTCCAGCGGGCCGGGGATATTACCGATTGACGCAACCTGACGGCGCATCATCTCCAGTCCCATCAGCACCTCAGAACAGTAGGCCACCGCCTTTCCGTTCCCGCCCATGACGACGCGTTCTGCGGCCAGTTGTGCATCAATCACATCACTGGCGGTCAGTTCGCGCAGTTTCACGGTTTTATGCAGGGTTTCATCTGCCGTGCCTTTGCCGGTCAGAAGCCCGTGTTTCAGTTCAAATTCCATTGCGGCCATGTCACACCTTCACGCATTTTTCACCGATAAAGTTGGCACTGATGGTGCCGGAATCCTCGTCCAGCTCTGCCGGGTTATCCGTGGCGGAACCCGTCATCATGTAGTTCAGGCCGTTGTCGCCGTAGAACATCACCGTGACATCTTCCCAGCTGCTGATTTCAATCACGTCCATATCCGCTGCCGCCGCAATGGTTACCTTGATGGACGGCGAGGCCATCTTGCTGGAGATACCCCAGACCTTGCCGCCGCCCATATGCTGGGTGCGGCTGAAGCCGCCCGGATTCAGCGTGGATTTCCCCTCGGTTTTAATTTCGCGGCCATTCACGCGAATGGTCGCCATACCAAGAATTTTTGCCATGTGGCCCCCTTAAAGCTTGAACTGAATCAGGCCTGCCAGCACACGCAGCTGGTTCACCAGATTCGGGTGGCAGATAAAGTTCAGGCGGTTTTTATCACTGCTGTCACGTGTCACCTGAAGCGTGTCTTTGTAATCGCTGAAGTTCTCCACAAGGCCCGCCGGGAGAAGTTCGGTCTGGCAGATATCCAGCAGTTCTGCGGTGCACAGCTTCGGCGTCATCACCGGCTGCCCCGCATCCAGCGAGTCCAGCACGTCATCATCCGCCAGCTTGTGGCGCGGATAACGGTTCGTGAAACGGTTCTTGATGATGTAACGGATACGGCCCAGCGTGGCGGGTGACTGCACATCCAGGTACGACACATCCGCATCACCGTACTGGTTAACCCGGTACATGGTGATTTCGCGCTCGATGCAGACGTTATCCCCGGCGTCCACCATGTGCGTGGCAATGCCGTCATGCAGCAGCAGATTACGCTCCGGCATATCCCAGCGAACATTACGCGCAGGCGGCAGAATGCCGGTCAGGACCAGCGTCTGAAGCGGTCGCGCCGGGTCAATGGCAAGGTGATACGCTGCCGTTGCGCCGTATGACGCGGCCCACATCCACGCCGGGTGCGGTGACAGGTTGGTGCCGATACAGCTAATCAGCCAGTCATTGCGGGTTTCACCAAACGTGCCGGTTTCCCCGTGTGTGCCACGAAACGCCGTCCACAGCTGCGCTTCCATCATTTTGAGCGGCCCCCAGCGGTTCAGCAGTTCATCACGCAGGGTGTTCAGGCTTTTCGTGTCGGTGAACGGGGCGATGATATCGGTAAACCACTCCGGGCCGATGGCCGCAACGGCGTCTGCCATTTCCGGTGTCCCGGTGCCGCCGGTAAACGCGGTTGCGGTCACCTTCACACCTGCCGGGAAGGCTTCACCGGTGTGGTAGTTCAGGCGAACGTCGGCACCGTTGCCGGTGACGCCGTGCCAGTTCACGGTCAGCTCCACGGTATCCGTGGCATCATCCTTCACCGCAGCGGCCACCTGCGTGGCAGGCTTTTTCGTCACCGCATCAGCAATGGCTTTTGCAATGTTTTCCTTCGTATCCCCGGCGCTCACGCTCACCTGAACGGACACACCGTTAATCAGCAGTGCCACCGTTCCGGCTTCGGTCGCTGTACCCAGCACGGTCAGCGTGGCTTTTGCGGCAGCGCCTTCAGGAGCGGCAACCGGCATCGCCCAGGTTTCCGTGTACGTGTTGGCACGACGCAGCATTTTGAGCATTTCAGCCAGCATCGACCCTTTGCCATAAAGCTGGTCTGCCTGGCTGTCACTGGTGATGCGGGTCAGTGACAGGGCGTCTGCGCTGCCGGACGATACCGCATGGCCCATGACCAGAATTTTTCGGCTTTGCGCGGATGCACCCTCCAGCGCCTGTGAATTGTCGATATCGATCCAGACAAGCGGGACGCGGATATCATCAGGAATGGAACCCAGCGACATTATTTTTTCCCTCTGGTTTTGTTGTTATTTTTCGGAAGTGTGGTTATTTCCACATCTCCCTCGGCTTCACGGCGCAGCCAGTAAGCGCAGACGTTGAGACGTTCCCCTTCCGGGGATAAATGTGCGCCATCCGGTTTACGGACACGGACGTTTTCCCGCGCTGGCTTAATCAGTTTCTGTTCCATCGTCACCCCGTACATGGATCACGTCGTTAATTTCAGTGTGTTCGCCGCAGCGCAGCGTTGCCCCGAGGCGCAGGAAATCAGGGAGCGCGGCGAGATCAATCTCTTCATCCAGCCGGAATTCCTGCTCCCACGTCACCGCCCACATGGTGACACCCAGCCCGTCGAGGCTGACGGAGTAAATGTTGTCTGCCCGCACATCAGCGGCCATACGTTCAGCCCCCATGCCCCCGGTGGCATCCGACGACAGCAGGCGTTTGATCACCTTCCCGGCCAGCACTTCACAGCGCACGTCGCGGGAGTACCCCCACGAATCCGTCGCCATGATGTAAGCCACCCAGGTAACCAGACCGGACAGCCCGCCGCGCGGGTTGATATCCCGGACACGCAGGGCAGCTACCCGGATACAGCCGGTGCGACCGGACAGATAGCGTTTCACTTCATCCGTGCTGTTGAACTGGCCGATGTGACGCTCCACCACATCAGCCCGGTCGGGGGTGTCCCCCTGAAGGGCCGTCTGCAGCCAGGCCACAATGCGCTCTGCGGCCGCAACGGTGCTCCCCGGTGTGCGCAGTTCAGGGCGTTGTTCTGTCATGGCAGAACCTCCTTCCAGAAATGACTGATAACCTGTTGCAGCTCCTGCTGGCTGGCAGAAGACAGCCCCAGAAATTCACGTTGCGGAATGTTCATCATGCGGTGATGTGCACCGACGGTCTGCCAGACCGGATATTTCAGCGCCCGCCCGAAACACTGCGAGATAAGCCGTTTGTGGGCGCTGACCGGCACGCTGCCGGAAAAGCCGTCATTCATGATGCGGGCATAATCCAGCGGTGAACCGATACGCACCACGCGGTTTTCCACGATGTACTGGATACTCTCCAGCAGATGGCCTTCACCGCGCAGCAGACTCTGGTTGCCGTGGCGGGTCTTTTTGTACCCGTCAGACCAGTCCGGCCAGCGTTCGCCACCCGGACTGGTTTTCTCATCGATGATGCGGCGGCGGGTCTGTGATTCCACCACCGCACCGATGCTTTCCAGCAGCTCTGACTGCAATGAACCCTCTGCCAGCTTTTCAACGGCGCGGCGGATATCCTCCAGACGCTGGTCACCGCTGACCTGTACAGAAATCCCCATCACAGCACCCCTTTCAGGTTGTTACGGGTGAACAGCCGGGCATTGGCACCCACCACAATAATTTTCCCGTTGTCGGTTTCTGCCGGGGTGGCATACGTCGGCAGGCCCAGGTCACGGGTGCCGTTCGCCATTTCACGCAGGGTTTTAATGGCGTCGTCGTAGCGTTTCTGGATCAGCTCCGTGATTTGATTGTCACGCTCTGATAACCAGTAAAACGCCAGCGATACCGCCACGCGTTGCAGCGGGCGCGGGATTTCCGTCACCCCCAGCGGCAGCTGGTAGCGGCGGGACAGAAACGAATCAATTTCCGCTTCCGCATCACTGATGGCCTGACGGATTTTGTCTTCATCCAGCCCGTTGGTTTCCCGGTTAATCGCCATGTTCCAGACAAGATTGCCGTCCGCGCGTAACAGGTCTTCCTGCGTGATGTATCCCATCAGCCTTTCTCCGCTTCCCGGACAATCAGATTCGGCTCTGCCATCAGGCGGGTGGCAACCGCAGCGCTCACCGCCACATCCTCACCGATATGTGACCAGAAACGGCCACAGCGCCAGAACCCGTTTTCAGACACGGCCCTGACGTTCAGCCGGACAGGGGCGTCACCCTGTACAGCAACCGGGTCTTCAGCCGGACGTGGTTCATTCGCCTGACCGTCAGCCACAATAACGTCTGCCAGCGGTGCCGGGTTTTCCTGTGCAGCGCTGTTCTTTGCGGCTTTCGCGCCTTTGGTTTCTGCTTTTTCACTCATGACTCTGCCTTTTAAAAGGCAGTTAAAAGGGCATTCACAGCACCTTTTAACTGCGGTTTACGGATGACGGGTTATGCCGGGGTGGTGATGTACGGGCTGTCCACGATCTTCACATCCTTGTACCAGATGTTGGAATCGCCGCCGTTAACCAGCATGGCGTCAATAATGAGCTTCGCGTCCGCACGGTTTTTCGGCCCCACCACAAGGGTGGTCGGGCGGATGCCCAGCGGCTCACCGTTGGTGCCCTTCATGCCCCGCAGCAACTCATTGGCTTTTTTGTAGTTCTCCACCGTCAGTGCTGCATGGGAACCGACGGCGGTCTGCCAGAAGCCGAAGCCCGCATTACAGCGACCGTCCACGCCGTACAGGAACTCGTGGTTCTTGAAGGTGTGCTCGCTGTTCAGATCGTCCAGGGCTTCAAACTTAAAGGCGCGTCGCGTCTGCCAGATGATGGGTTTCAGCACCTGCGACTCATCAATCAGGAACCACGGTTCGCCCTTGTCTGATGCCGGGGTGCCGACAACGTTGCTGTACGTACCGTCACCCAGCGGGTGGTCTTCATCAAAGAAGTTCTGGCCGTCAAAGCACAGGGTGTTAAAACCGGCACACAACAGGGCGTAACACAGCTTGTCCGGGAACACAGCAGTCATACGGCCATAGCGTTCGGCGGTAATGCTGTATTGACCAATCTGGTCATCTTCAATGTGTTCACGCTTAACGCGAATGGAACTTTCCCAGAGTTTGTTGGTGATGGTGTAACCATAACCGTCCAGCGTTGCCAGCTGACGCTCACCGACCCATTCTTTGATGTCCGGTAAATCTTTCATCCAGCCGTAAGTGTTGGAGGCGGACGAACTCGGCACCTCAGAAGCAATACGATTCCACTGCGGTTCGACACCACTCAGTCCACGGGTAAAGGCGGCGCTCAGGCAGGTGGTCAGTGCATGAAGGATTTCAGAACTGATAGTCTGTGACATGTGTTACTTACTCCTGTTTCGGTTTAGCGGCGAGGAACTCTTCCCCGGTAATCCCCATGCTGCGACACATCGCCAGTTCGGCATCGGTCAGTGTCTGCGCGGGTTTATCCTTGCCCTGGCTGGGCTTGTCGTTGTTAACCAGCGGCTGTGCACCTTTGGTGTACTCCGCAAACTGTTTGCGGCCTTCTTCCGTGCGGCAGGTGGCAAGGAACATGTCACGGTTTGCCGGGGCGACTTTTCCGGCCCCGATGGCCGCATCCACAAGCGCCTCGGCTTCCTTCTCTTCCAGTTGCTGAAGGCGTTTTTCTGCGGTTTCGGCACGGTTCAGTGCCAGATTGTGGGTTTCCACCGGCACAAACTTCGTCAGGTCAGGTGTCTGTGCGCGGTTCAGCGCCACCTGTTCGTTCTCCTGAAGTTGTTTAATGGCGGCCACGGTATCGTCCACCGTGGCGGATTCAGCCAGTCCAAGCAGGCCGGTGATTTGCACAGGTACTGTCATCGGGTTTTTCTCCGTATTCAGTGCAGGAAAATCCAGGTTAGGTTTGTTGGTCAGCCCGACGCTGGACAGGCGCGTCACCGCACCGTCTGCGTCATGGAAAAACGCCGGGCTGTAATAGCGGTAGCGGCGCTCGCTCAGCATCCACCGGGCGGACTCACTCCAGACAACACGCCCTTCAATGGTGCCGCTGTCCGTCACCCGCAGTGCTTCCACCCAGCCATACGCCGGAGCCTCTTCACCCCGCGGGCCTTTAATTTCGGTGGCATGTTCAATGTCCACCGGAATGTTGATGTCGGACGAACGGGCAACCACCTCATGTGGATTGCGGTTCATCCACGTCCGGCCATCGCGCCCGGTGAACTCACCCGCAGGAACGAGTTCAAGCCATTCCGGCAGTTGAGCGGGTGTCAGCTCAGGGATGGGTTCTGGCAGGGAAAAACACAGCGCCAGCAGTTCCGGTTGCATGTCAGTCTCCGTCGTCTGGGGTTACCGACGGTCAGTATGCGGAAGGCAGAAAAAAAGCCGGATTTACCGGCTTCACTGAAAACGGGGAAATACCCCCTTCAAAACCCCTTCAAAAACGCCACAGACGCTTCAAAAAAGCCAGGGTGTACATTCATGCCATCAGAATAAAAAACGCGTTTCTGATGCGTTTCAGGGGTATTTACGGCGGGGTGGGTTATTCACTGTTAAAACGGGCCTGTCTGGCCGCCAGCTGGCGCGCCAGCTCCTGCTCACGGTTTATACCGGGATTGTAGTTCCAGCCCGGATCAATCCCTTCCGGCACATCTTCCTCTTCGCCCGTGCGTTTGTTCACCCAGCGGACAGTTCTGATTTCCGGCGCTTCGGTGTGAATGGTGCCCTGTGCCGCCAGTTGCGCATACTCACCACGGCTGACCTGACGGATGGTGCATTTGCAGCCCCAGCCGTTAGGGGCAAAATGCGTCTGCCAGAACGGATGATCTACCGGCAGACACAGACGCGCCCATTTCACATGCTCCACCCGGTGCTCACGGGATGGCCCCAGCTCGTACATCAGATACGGCATGGCCTGCTTTGTCCGCTGAATGCGTTCCCACTGGCCCGCCGCGCGGGCGGTGCGCATGTTGGTATCAAAAATCGTGCGGAGGCGGCGGTCGCTGCCCAGTTGCACGGTGCGGGTTTCACCCGTCAGCGGATCATCCATCTCCTGTACGCCCCACCATCCGCGTTTTATCAGCAACGGTTGCAGCATCTCCCGGAACTCGCTGAACGTCTGCCCGCTTTGCAGGGCGTCTTCCACAAGGGCTTTCACATCCGACAACAAATCCAGTTGCAGCATTCTGGCCACGGGGAAGCTGTACCGGTACTCTTCCCGCCACACATCCCGGTAATCAAAACCGGGACGCAGCTTCTTCGCCTTCAGCCACGCCAGCGCCTCTTTCGGGATGAGGGTTTCACGCATGAGCAGTGTCTCCCAGCGCACGCGCCTTAAAGCACACCTCCGCCAGTTGCAGGGCAAAGTCGTCCGCGTTCAGCGTTTCCTGAAGCTCAGGCAGGCGTTTCAGAAAGTCATCAAAACTGTCGCACTCCTGCGCCAGTGTCAGCACCGGGTTCGTGAACGCCTCGCCGGTTTTCTGCCAGTCACGCAGGGCATCATCCACCATCTGTGCCAGTTCGTCGGGGTGTTCCCTGTTCAGGGCGACGCGCTCGCGGTTCATCGCCATATCACCCGGCATCCCGGCGGAAACCGGATGCAGAACATCAGCCCCTTCGTCTGGCTCAGTCAGGCCGAACCGGTCCCGCAGCTCCGATTCCTGAACCCGCATCCCCCGGTCAATCAGCGGCACCAGAGCATCCGTCAGCGCCTTCAGATCTTCGGCTTCACTGATACGCAGAACAACACGGGGGTAGTGCGCCTGTGGCCCGTAGTTGGCCTCGATGTAGGGCCGCACCAGATATTCATTCAGCGTGTTAGCCAGCTGTCGCGCGTCCCAGCGCACAATGTCCATGCGCACCTGATTGTGCACGTCCGCCTGTGAACGCGAACTGCCGTTATCCGTGGTCATGGTCTGCCCCAGCACAGCCTTACTGATTTGCGCATCGCACCATTCCGCCATTTCACGGAACAGTGCGCCGCCGTTATTCCGGCTGGCGGTTTCCTGCATCTCCAGTTGCATGGACTGCGGAATGGCACACCCGGCATCCGAGGCAATGGAGGCAATCGCATCAATCAGCACGCGGATTTGCTCCTCCGTGGCGTTGGGACCGTATTTCCCCACCGTAACCGGAATGCCGAATTTTTCCGCAAATGCCCACCAGTCGCGCACGGTAAATGATTTCAGCATGTACATCACAGCCACCAGACGGGCCAGACCGTTACGCAGCGGCAGACCGGATTTCAGACGCGGCTGGTGAACAATGAATTTTCCCGGTGTCAGCGGTACGCCATCCACCGGTTCATCGTCCGTCAGCAGGCGGAACTGGCGCAGTGTGGGCTTTTCGGCTTTCAGAAAACGGGGATCAACCCACTCATAATCACGGGGCATCCAGTGGTTGTTGCGGGTGTCCCACAGGATTTCACAGACCGCCACGCCTTTTCCCAGCCCGTCGAGCAAATCAAACATCAGTTCGGGGATTTGCGGGGCTTCCATCAGCGCACGGATGGCGTCCGCCAGCTGCACGTCGGCATCGTCATCACTGGCGGCCACCACCACCGGTTCGATACCTGCCACTGTCAGCTTGCGGGTGCGCAGCACCGAGGCGTAATGCAAATCACGTTCTTCCATCTCTTCGGCAAGGATAAAAAAATCACGCGTGATGCCGTCGGCGGCATTGCGCAGAATGCCTGCCAGCCTGCCGGGGTTCAGCCCGGAGGCGACGCTGATACCCGGCGAGGCCGGACGCACACCGGCATGACGCGGACGGGCCTGTGCTTCGTTGAGCGCCTCTTTTTTCAGCGTGTCTTCCTCACCGGTTGCCGGATTCAGCAGACGGCGAACGGCCCCGGCCAGTTGTTTCAGGTTCACAGTAAACCTCCCTCATTTTTCAGGCCGCGTGTCAGCTTCATCTGGCGGCGCGCGTTGCCTTCTTCCGGTTTCGCCGGGCGGTTCAGGCGGTGCAGCTCGTAACGGTGGCAGTCATCCTTGCTGGCAAGGAAGCCCAGGAAAATGGCCACAGCGGCGTCGCCGTGACGCTTGCGGCCATCACTGCCTTTAGTACGGGCATCGTCAATGCCGGGAACACCACGCAGTAACTGAATGGCCCCGAGGTCATTGATCACGTCTTCATGCTTCGGAAGGATCAGCTCATCATCTTCAAACGCTGCACGGAAACGGGGCATGTTTTCGCGGTAGAACGCCACGGACAGCATCACCTGTTCCACCTCATCGCCGTACCGCTCCGCCGCCTGTTCTGCCAGATACTGACCATTCCCCCGCGCATCCATTTTGATACCGTCACGACGGGGCAGACGATCGCAAAGCCAGAACAGCACCTGCTCCTGCTGTTTAAACGGCACATTGGCAAGCTCAACCAGGAACGGCACCTCGCGGGTGGTGTCGTCGTTCACCGTTACCGGGGCCAGCACGGTCAGGTCACCCGAACGCGCAAAGTCTTCCCCCAGACAGTGGCGCAGGCTCTGCGGGAGTTTTTCCAGTTCAGGGCGCACCACCGTTTCCAGCCATTCCCGGATATCTGCCCGGCGCTGGCTTTCCGTCAGTGCGTTAAACTCCGGCGTGCCGGTAAAGCGCAACACTTTTCCGGTGCCACGGGCCGCACGTTCACGCAGTGAGCGGGGGATATACGTGCCGCCGCCGTTTTTCGGGACGCAGTAATACTCCTCCAGCGCATCTTCGCGGGTGGCGGTATTTCGCAGCAGGCCTTCTTTCCATTCCGCCTCGGCTTCCGGTGACCACACCATGCCGCGCACCTGACAGATACGCCGGTACAGACCGTCATTGCAGGCGTCATCCAGCGTGATGGTGTGAATACGGTAATCTTTTTTGCCTGCGCGGCTTTCCTGAATCAGCTGGTTAAACGGGTTGTCCACGCCGTCATGGGTGGAGATAAGGCGAACCTTACCGCCCCACGTGGTCAGTGGTGTGACCGCCTTGAGTACCTCATCCAGCTTTTCATGAAACGCCGCTTCGTCGATGGTGACATTCCCCTGCATCCCGCGAATGTTGCCCGGATTACTGGACAGCGCCTTGACCTTAAATCCGCTGGCGAAGTACACGACGAACGTCAGAATGTCCTTGTCTTCGTCGGTGATCACTTCCTCGCGGATTTCTTCCGCGGCTGCATTAAACGCTTTCGCCCACATCGCCACGGCGTCGATAAATTCGCGGGCCATCTCCTTATTCGAACCGATGTAAAAGTGATCGCGCCCGCCGTTTTCCTTCTTCAGTGATGCGGTCAGTGCCGCATCTGCCGCTTCTGCCCAGGTTAAACCGGTACGGCGGGATTTTTCGGCGATTTTCAGTTTTGAATCATCCGCCACCCAACGTTTCTGATACGGCAGCAGAACATCGGATTCACTGAATGCGTTCATCTGTGTCATACACTAATCCCCAGAATTTCACGTTTGATGGTGTCAGCCGCACCGCCTGACAGACCGCCCGCTCTGACCAGCTCTTCGGTTTTCTCTGCCATTTCCTGCGCAAACGCATCGCGGATTGCTTTTTCGCGTTTATGGCTGGTCATGGCTGCCGCTTCCAGACGCTGGGCAACCAGCGCCAGTTGCCCCAGCGCCTTCGGTGCAACAGGTTTGTCATCTTCTGCCATCGACATGGACGTTTCAAAGGCCAGCGTTTTTACAAACTCCATCAGCAGCTTGCCGACGTCTGACGTCGGCGCGGAACCCAGCTTTGCCGCCCAGACTTCGGCCATTTCGCGGGAGGCGCGGATTTTTGCCCCGACTTTTTCCATGCGGATGGCATAGCGGTTTAAGCCCGTCCGGCTTAACTGCATCTCCCCCGGCAGGTTGTGTTCGTCAATCAGGGCATTGATGGCTTCGCGGATTTCTTCCTGCGTGTGCCGCTTTTCCCGCAGCATCTGATGCAACTGCTCCCGGATGCTGTCCGGGAGTAAATCCACTTTGGAAAGACGGCCACGGGTGGGGCGTTGTTCATTTTCCATGTGTGCCCTCCTGTTGCTCACTACGCTGTGAACTTTCGTATGCAGATTTCAGTGCGCCGCTCTGGATTTCCCGCCATGTCAGGTTGTGCGCCAGACGGCGGAGCTCATCACGGGACGCTTTACTTATCGGATTCTTTTTACGGTTCACGACGGCCCCCGTCTTCAGTTCCCGGTGTTTTCAGACCGGCGTATATTTCTTCACGAACGGACTGAATATCCTTACTTAACAGCTTCCACAGCCGCGCACATGCCGGTGATGACCGCAGGGCGCGTTTCATGGGGGTATCCGGTGCATCCGGGTTCCAGGGCTTTCCTGTATGTTTTTCGTATGCACGGACAATGGCGTTTTGCTCAATGTCTGCCAGCACAAGGCA
This sequence comes from Shigella sonnei, assembly GCF_002950395.1. Lineage (NCBI taxonomy): Bacteria > Pseudomonadati > Pseudomonadota > Gammaproteobacteria > Enterobacterales > Enterobacteriaceae > Shigella > Shigella sonnei. The sequence continues at coordinate 3,388,531 of NZ_CP026802.1, read as the reverse complement.
GTACGCCAGCTGCCGCACGACGGCCCGTTCTCCACGACTTAACGGCTTCAGTTTTCGGGCCATGTTCAGTCCCTCGCACGGGGTTTTTTAACGCCCGGCACACCGGACAGGCCGTTTGCCACATCCTCGCCGCTGCCGGTGATTTCAGCCACGTAACAGCCGCCCACATCAGACAGACGAACCAGCCCCTGCTCGCGCAGCCATGCAAGCTGGGTGCGCACCACATCACGGGATACCTTATGACCGTAGGCCTGAAGGCAGGTCTGCAACACGGATTCATTCGCGCTGTCGCCACAGTCCAGCAGGGAACGCAGCAACACCAGACGACGGTCTTCAGTGAGGATCTCTTTCATCGCCATTAATTTTTTTCCTTTAATTCGTTCTCTAATAACAAATCGCTGATGCGGGATACCTGGCGGATGGATGGCCCCAGCTCTTTGATTTCACCCCGCAGGTTGCTGATATCCAGTTGCAGGCGGTGAAATTCATTGCGGTCGGGTAGCTGATTCACCAGGCCTTCCATCACCGACACGCGGGAACGCAGCGAATCAAACTCTTCGCGTTTGACGTAAGTCTTCGCCAGAATCAGCTGAATCAGGTTTATTGCTGTCATCAACAGCGCCCATAAAACAGGCCAGTTGGCCCGGATCACTTCCCAGGACACGTCTTCCTCCTGTGTTCCCGCGCCTGCTGGCAGTCAATACAGGTCACCACATCCGGCAGCACCGCAAGGCGCTGTGCCGGAATAACGTTCCCGCAGTCATTGCAGAAGCCCCGACTGTGGGGTGCTTCTTTTATCCGCATCAGCCAGGCGTTAACGACGTCCTGACGTTCGTTTAAAACCACTTCACTGATGCGGTCGGTTTCATCGGTCATTTCGGCCCCGCTGATATTTTGTGACAGCTCGATTTGCTGTAACGGGCAAAGCCGTCAAGGGTTCTTACCCCGAGATAGCCCAGCGCCGGGGTAAACAACATCAGCGTGATATCCCAGTCCGGTGACGGCATATGCAGCGTGATACCGTTCGCACCGGCAACCGCACCGGCAATCTGGCCACAGGAGAGCAACAGCACATAGGCCAGACTGCTGTAACAGGACAGACGGGCCAGCAACGGGCGCGTCTGGCGCACATAGCTGTCCGTGGCGTTGTCACCGTTGCGGATGGTTTCCTGTTGTTCGTGGTGAGCGGCCTGCTGGTCAGCCAGCACCAGCTTCTGCCGCTCCACCTCCAGCTGTTGCAGCTGGACTTTCAGGGTTTCCAGCTGCACCAGTTGCTCCGGTGACAGCATCACCAGTTTTTGTTCCAGAATGCGTTGCTGTTCAGCCACCGGCAGGCTTTCCCGGACGCTTTCCACCATACCGGCCACCGAGTCAGCGGCGGCAGATGTGCTGCCACCAAACCAGCGCCCGACGGAACGAATCAGCCCCGGCCCGGCTTTCAGCAGAACGGAGGCGATGCCTGAAAGGGTTAACGGGTCCATGAATCCCCCTTATGAAAACGGCGCTGATGTTTATAAAGTGCCGCACAAAAGATACCGCCCAGCCAGAACGCCAGCTGATAAGGCTCCTTCAGATAAAGAAGGCCGAATGTCAGCATGAAAAAACCAACGGCCCAGACCACCCATGACCACACGACAATTCGAAGGGAGGCGGCCCGGAAACGCCTTTTGGGTTGCAGGCGATAAGGTACGTTGCCCAGCTGGAAACTGTGAATCAGGCAGAGTGTCGCGCCGTATGCCAGCACCATGACCGCAAACGCCTGCCATCCGGCAAAACAGCTCGCCAGAAAAAGGACTGCCGACAGCCCCAGAAACGACCACTGGCACAACATAAAGCGGGAGTAAATAACGCGAACAAAAAGACTATTCATTCTGTGCATTGAGTTTTTCCTTGTACTTCTGGCACTGCCAGAAAATGTCCCGTGTATCCACGGTGTTCCAGCCACGCATGTAGTGGCTGGCGTGTGTGCCGTCATGACCGGTATAGTCCAGCGGTTTCGGGGGCGGACCTCCGGCCATACGATGTAAAACCTCCTGACGCAGGCGGTCACGCCGCCCGGCTCTTAGCGAGGCATCCCAGCCTTTGCCCATATCATCCCCGCGTGACGGACGACACGTTGTCGATAATTTCCAGACAGGCGTCGGTCACTTTCTCCATGCGGTTAAACCAGCCGTTCAGGTATTTGCCCTGGGCAGGTTTGGATTTGATGATGTCGGCATAAAAGCGGGAACGACGGACAATGCAGCGGGTCAGCAACCAGTCCGGGGTGGACAGGCTCACTGCCTTACGGGTACGCGGACCGATGATGCCGTCAGCATCCACATCAGCGGCTTCCTGCAAAATCCTGATAGCTTTTTTAACGCCATGCTGAACCGCCGCATCGAACACAAACATCGCCACGCCATCAGGCCACTGGTCACATCCGGCAGGCAGCCAGTAATCGCGCCAGTAAATCTGCGCGACCTGTTCGCGGGTTAAATCCCTGATGCGGGTATCCGGTTTACCGTCGCCGCTGACATCGGTTTTGCCGTCAATCACACCGTCGCGGCGGTCAGAAATGCCGTATCTGGTTTCGCCGCCACGGTCAGTGGGGTCATTGACATAGACGCCTTCGATATCGGGACGCAGAATAAAATTCAGCGCATACTCAAAGGCCGGGGAGAATTTTTGATTTTCCATAAAAGCACCTGTGAAGCAGATTTAAACGTGGTCTGCTTCATGGTGCCGGAGGCATAAAAAAAGCCGGATTTACCGGCTTCATTGATTAAGGACGTCGTGGCGGACGACGAACGGGGTGAGGCAGGTTCGGGGAGTGGTAAAACAAATCCGGCTGGTATTTATTACACTCCAGACGCCGCATCCGCTTGATGGCCTTGTAGACGGTTTTATACGTCACCCCGTAACGCTGAACCAGTTCAGGAATATTATGGCCGTTAAAATCACGCCAGATACGCATATCCCGGACAAGATTCTCCAGAATATTCCCCCTCGGAACATAAACCTGCATCCCGCCGATATAGCGACAAATCGCCACAACCAGCTCAAGGGAATGGGCAGGGTCTGCGCCAATCCGGGCCAGCTCTTTACGCAGCAGTGCGTTCAGTTCAGAAAGTAACGCCGGATAAGCCGTGTTTTCCTGGTAATCGTTAAGGTATTCCAGAACGCTGTCGTCCCGGAAGTCTTCGAATAAATCCTGCTCTTTCATCTGTTTCATACAGCAATTCTCCCGCTGTTTCGTGCGCGGGCATATGCACTGGTCAGTGCATCATAGCCGCGCAGCTTCCGCCCGGTTTCGCTCACAGGTAAAGGCACACCATGTCGGGCAAAGGCTTCCCGGATGCAGCGCATATGCCACTGTTTGAGCGTTTCGAGCACAACATGCAACGATTCCCCGTGACACCAGGCCAGCGTGGAAACACCCTGACCGCCATTACGTCTGGCCGTCAGGCGTTCAACGTATTTGTCCAGCGCAGCGTCGCTGATATCGGAGACGAAACCATCAAGGAACATCTGCTGCCAGATTTTATAAATCTTCTCGCGCGGTGTGACATGCCCCTTAAAGCGACGGCGGGGATGTTTTTTCTGCTTCTTAAAACCGCGCTCTTTCATGGCATCGAGCACACGTTCCAGTTGTGCAACGGACAGCTCGCGGCAACTGGTTTTGCCCGTGTGCTGCACCAGAAAGGCGCGGTAAGTGTCATCGTCGAGTTGTAGATCACGACGGGCGACATGAATTAATTTAATCAGGGATGTGCGATTCATTATCGTACCTCCAGAAAAGGGGGCGGTGCGGCAACACCGCCAGAATCCACTCACTAAACAGAGGAAACTTTTTATGAAAAACAGTGAACAGCCTTATGATGTTGCAGGGTATGTCATTGCCTCAAGGTTGCTGATACTCCTTGTCAGAAAGGGGCTAATTACCGCAGAAGAAGGCAAAACGATCCTCGAAGCCGCAGCAAGCGGAGCGGCAGAGGCTCCGGCATTGAGAACAACGAATAATCCCATCCTGCAAATATCACAGCTAATCACTGATACCATCAGTTTGTTAGACCAAGATTCTGATGAATATCAAAAGCCTCAGCCATCTGAGCATCCGTAAGAATATCTTTATTTGATAGTCCCAGCCTGCGACGAATGTATTCCTCGCGGGCTGCTTCATTTTGTAGCGCCACGGCAGCTTCCACCTGGTTCATTTCACGGTTGATAATGCTCCGGACTTCTCTGGCGGTGAGGTCATGCTCAATACCATATTTAACAATATCATGCATACGTTCCAGCATCCTTAAATTAGCCATGACGTCATCAATATTAACTGGTGTGAATTTCATTTCTTTATTCTCTGGTTTATTCATTTCGTAATACCTCTTCGCAATAAAAGATTTCATTGGGATAACGTTTTTGTATGCGCTCCATCACCTGCATACATGTCTGCTCTGTGGGCCAGATTTTTTTCCGTTACCGGAATGGCATCGCAGGCATCATTTCCGCAGGTGCCAACCAGCAGGACAAAGCCAGTTGACTTAATCATGCTCGCTGATTTCCTGTGTTTCCGCCGGAACCGGTGAATAATCAAGAATGAGATAGCGCAGGACGTGGTCGGTGATATTCCAGCCACTGGAGCCACAAATAAAACGACCCAGCCGGATATCGATATAAGCCATCACAAAATGGGGCATTCCCTGTTTACACATCTCGTCATCCACTTCAGCAACGATGTAAACCGACTCGCAGGTCAGTACGCCTGTCGCAAATTCTTTTGCCAGTGCCGGAATGGCATTGCCTTCCAGCCAGGGCAAAGAGCGGCGGAACGTGCACCATTGCGCACCATCAACATCGGGGTGCTCCGTTGAATTTCGCCCGGCAGGCGGCTCTGCCCGGGAGCGCGGAACGTCGTAAAAGCCGTTCAGTTCAGTCAGCACTCCGGCATCAACCGCATCACGCAGGAAATACACCATTGCAGAGACCGGCATCCTCATTTTGTCCGCCAGAACACCACAGGTCAGACGTCCGTAAGCCCGTAATAATGTGCTGACACCGTTCAGAACTTTTGCATCAATCACCGGTTATTCCTCCGTCAGTGCCACAAATTCAGAATGTTTAATGCGCTGGCATTCGGCAGGAACCGGTCCCTTAACCTCACCATCCAGCAGGCACACCTCAAACAAAATGCCGAATCCGTCACGGCTGTGGTGCATCGTCCAGACTGATTTGAGATCAAACATGTTGGGTACAACATCAACCCCGAGTTCATTACACAACCAGACCGGGAATGTGGGATATTTCCGGAGTTGCTCTTCATGTTCCTGAATAAGCGTCGCATTGTTTCGGCCTTCCGGTGTTGTTATATCCGGTACAACGCCATAAAACTGAAATCCACCAATAAACAGTCCGTCTGATTTACCACGCCATAATTCCGGCGCTAATTGATTCATCCAGATACATTCAACCCGTTCATACCCTCTGTTACTGACAAGGGAAACACCGTCTGCGCCAAACGCACGCTGCAATGAGCAGATGATTTTGTCACGCTTAACAGAAACATCTTTCAGCCAGCGAATCGTATAACCGTTAGCGGCTGCGTCACTCAGTTTAAAATAAGCATATGCTTTCATATTCATTTCCTCTGGTCCTGATTCAGGCGCGAGCAATCCCCTGACGCATCGCGCCATAATTAAAAGAAAGTGAATTAATTAAATATTCGTCGTGGTATTAAATACCGGCTTCCTGTTCAAACGGAATAATAGAAAAATCTTCAATGCCTGATTTAACTGTAATTCCGGCGACACCTGCGACTGCTTTCGGCTCCAGTAAAATCGCTTCCTTGTTGATTTCCTGTTTCGTGCGAATAAAGCGTTGAAGGCCAAGACGCTCCAGTGTTTCCATCACTGCATCCACACCGCGAATACTTACTGATGGTGGGCGCTGACGCCATGACACATCACCGGTTACCAGGTTTGCCGTCTTCACCTTGCCGCCGTTCGTCAGTTCGTCACGGTTCGCTTCACACCATCCCTGAACGCCTTTTGAAAGGGTTTCGATACTGGTTTTAAGCGGTGCAATCTGTGAGGCGTATTTCTCCGTAATCTCAGCGATAGCGTCATTCATTTCCGTTTCAAGTCGTGCTGCTTCGCGTTGCAGGTCCCCAATCCGGCGGATATCACATACCACGGCATCGCGGGATTGCGGAACATAAGCCGCTGCGGCGTTCCTGATTCGTTTTGCGGGTTTAGCCATAAATAAAGCTCCTGTTAATTAATATTCACTGTATACAATGCCGGATACAGCACGATTGCTTAATTCCATCTTTTGGGCTATCACATGAATAGCCAGCCCTTCTTTATAAAGTTCACGGCATAAATATTTGTCGTGCTCACTGACCTGGTATGCACACAACGATATTCCGTGCCTTCTGGCATGTGCCTGTAGGGCGGTTGGGGCAACTTTCAGTTTTTTCGCCATTTCCTCGACGGTCATTTTTCCGACACTGGCTTCGATAAATTCCCGGTCTTCGCGTGACCAGCGTTTACGATTACACGTCATTCCGGTCACCACTCAGTACAACAGAGGCTCGCGCAGTGATGCCGGAATATGCCGCAGCGATAACTGAACCGCTTTCAGGGCAAGCGAGGAATAACAGCAGCGCGCCCAGCCTTTTGCCATTAACCGGTAATCGCGCCAGATACGCTGCCACATTTCACGGGCTTTCGGGTCTGACGCGCAGATGTATTCGCGGTCCATGACGTATTCCCATAAATCCACATTGAAGGCATTGCCAAACGTAATGGCGCGGAATACCGCCTCTCCGCAATAACGCGCACAAATGCTGTAATGGTCAAATGCAATCAGGTAAGTCTTTTCGCCATAACCATCAACTTTCCGGGCGCAAATAAACTCGCGTAATTCACCACCGTTATTATTACGCTCTTTAATCCGGATTAATGCCAGGATTTCATTTCGGATTTTGACGTTCATTGTCAGCGTTCCTTTCAGTGGCATGTTTTTTCAACAGCCATTTCAGTGACACGGCCACCGGTAATGACACCATCGTTTTTCAAAATCTCGATAGCTTCATGGGCTGACTCATTAATTATTTTCTGGCTTTTATTAAGCACCAGTAACGCCACCATGCCAGCAAGTGTACCCTCATCACCGTCCAGTTCCGCACTACCGTCCACCGCAATGCTGGTGCGCAAATTCCGTCCTTTAATTCCAGATACTGTATTTTTAATTTCAATAATTACTTTTGCCATTTTGTTATTCCTCACAAATAAATAAGCCGTTATTAACGCCAGATAATCTGGCAGCCATTAAGGCGGGCCGTCCATACTGAACGGGCAACCCCTGATTTATGCTCCATAATCCTGACAGCGTTTCTGACCAGCTCCGGTGGTGGGCAGGTGATTTCAAGTACCGGACGCGCCACGCCGAGATATGATTCATTTACGTGACTCCCGTGCGCCTGTAACCAGTTCTGCGCATCCGTTGCCATTTTTATATTTCGTGACATCATGGTTTATGTCCTTTACTACCAGTTCAGTAACCTGGGGTTGCTGTAAGCCTCCTTAAAAGCCGCTTTAATGTGACTTTTATTCAGGGATGTGCCTGCACCTTTTGCCGCCAGCCACGCATGATTCAGTGTGTGAGTTAATACACGCAATCCCCCGGGCTTTTCGGCTACCCTCATCAGCAGGTCCAGCTCATCTTCCTGTGTTACTCCCCATGCTTTGGCTACAGCCATCACATCGGTCTTTTTTACTTTGCGCAGTTGTTTTGTCATGGCAAAACGGCTGAACAGACGGGCCAGTTCATCAGTCCCACGACGGGTGGCATCCGCCATCTGTTTCGGGTTGCCAATTAAAACCATCCCCACGCCAGTGGCATCCTGAATGGCGCGTAATTGCTCCAGACCATCCACACTTAAGTGATCAGCTTCATCAATAATCAGAAGGGGGTTAACACGGCCACTGGTTTCTTTACCACCACCCAGTTTTCTGCGAATGGCGCGGGTTATATTCCCCTTATTTCTTCCCGGATTATTAATTTCCAGCGCATATGCTATTTCAAGGAGGCATTCCGTTACGCTCGAATGTGCCGGAGCAAGAGTCACCATCCAGGCATTAGCTGTCCTGCGACAATATTCCCGGGCAGCAAAGGTTTTTCCGACACCCGGTACGCCAACAACGACACTGATAATCCCGAGTGAGCGCACTGTTTTAAACAGCTCATGCAAATCACAAAATGTCTGGGTCTTCACAACACCAGGGGTACCTGACAAGTTCTGTCCCTTCTGCCAGACCTGATACCATTTCTGTAATTTGTCATGCATACCTTCGACATTACCGTTGTACTCTCCTTTACGCAGAGCCGAGAGTGTTGCCGGAGACATTCCGGCTTCATCAGCAATATCTTCCTGAGACTTGTCGCCCTCGTTAATCAAAGCGTTAATAGTGTTGAAAACATCATCAATATCAGTCATAGTATTTCCTCGGTTATTTCAAATCAGCTTTGTTTCCTTTATTTAACAGTCCGTTCCCGCGGACTGTTTTTTTATTCAGGCCAGCGGATCATCTTCTTCCTGCATGGCAAAAAGTTTTTGCATCCCCAGCCGGAAATCGCGTTCAAATTCTTCGTCATGCTCTTCTTCATATTCCGGTTGCTGAACTGCCACCACATTACCAACCGGGCGATAAACATTACTCAGCCAGGGTTCAGCCTGTTTGTGTTCCAGAATCTGAATACCTTCATCTTCAGCATCACGAATTTTTTCCTCAGCGCGTTTGCGCATTCCTTTAATACGCTGCTGTTGTTTGTGATATTCAGCACTGACAGCAAAGGCTGCGCGTTTATTGCCGTTCCATATCGCCTCACAGATAAAGCTGCCGTCCTTGCGACGTACCGTAATTCGCTCGGCGTCATGAATGTCATAACTGATAAGCACTTTGCGACCGTGTTCGTCACGCAACTCCGGCGCGTAGTAAATATTGTTCAGCCACTGAATTTCGCAGCGTCTTACCGGTCGTTCCACCATTGGGCGGAACATGTCGCGCAGCTCAAGATCACTCAGCCACTCAATTTCGGTGTCTTCTTCTGCCAGGCGTTTTTTTCTGAACTCTGTCGGGCTGTAATGCCGTCCGTTCGGTTTCATCGGCAGCTCAGAATGCGGGCGGTTGTTGTACCATTCCACGCCTTCACGAATAGCCTCAATAAGCTCCGCCCACGATGGCAGCTCGCGCATTGCCGCTTTCTGGCGGTCGTTCAGAGGCTTGTCCTGTTGCAGGGCGTTAAACGCTGAACGCAGATCACGGTTAAGTACACGCAACGATTCCCGGTCAGCACCCTTGCCAAAATAGGTGCGATACCTCCTGGCTATACGCATCGGCAGTGTCCGGTTCAGGCGTTCAATAATGCCGCGTCCCTGTGGATTACCGGCAATACCGGTAGGGTGTTTAATCCCCAGGCGTGGCAGAATACCCACGACCTCTTTGTCCAGCATGTCAGCCGTTTCACCGGAACCGTTATCCGAGTAATACAGGAACGGTTTTCCGTGGTTGCGAATGCCGTGCTGTATCGCACTGGCAACGGCGAACACGTTTTCGGCAAGGTCAAGACTCCAGCCAACAACAAACCGTGTTCCACCATCGATCACAAACGTGACTTCCGGTGAGAATGGACGCCCGTGGATCGGATGCGCACATTTCAGCTTCATACCGTGACCGTCACCAATCCAGACATAATTCACCGGCATAGCTGTCCAGTCGCGGCGGGTGAATCCTTCAAGCTGACGGTATTCACTGCCGGTAACGCGCCCTTTTTGTCTCACCACTTCCGGCAGTTTTTTCATGGCATACCGGACAACATCATAGGAAGGCATCACCTCCAGCATGTACGGTTCGTCCGCATGGCGACGCTGCCATTCTGCGACAAAATCCTCGTAGGCTTCTGACATGGGTCTGCCGTTCACCTGCCGATACTGCGCCAGAAATTCAGGCAGCCAGCTGATTTCTTCCGGTTTTATTTCGTCGCGTTTTCCCGGTGCCAGTAACAGCAGCCGTTCGGCGGCGTTCTGCGACTGGTTGTATTTCAGAACCCACTGGTAAAGTGGATCGCGGCTGATAGTACGATTAGCGCCACGTTTTGCATTGGCGTTAACTGCGGCCTGTTGCAGGCGCTCCGGCAGCTCACCTTTACGGGCTTTTTCAACAAGAAAGTTAATGGCTTTCAGTCGCCCGAGGTTACCGGCGCTTTCCAGCTTCAGCACTTCCACCACCAGCGCAGCTCTTGCTTCAGATACCCGGCGCTGGTTTTCGGTCAGCGCATTCAGGCGTTCTTCCATCAGTTGTGGAGAACCGCGATATGCTTCGATTGCCTGGACAGCGTCAGGATTGCGTGTTTTTCTGGTAACAGCTTTCACTTCAGAAACATTGTTCTCTGTAGCCACCAGCTGTTCCACATAGCGTTCACGCAGTGCCTTTCGTGTTATTTCAGGCAGACAATCAATGTGGTACTCAATGGCTTTTGTGCCTTCCCGACGGCGACTAACGTCACCAAGATCACGAGAAAAACGCTGTAACGCCTGTCGGATGCCTTTTGTGGTGGCTGGCATTCCTGGTACGCCGAGCAGGTCATTTACGGTAACGTACGACTGCATATCACGACACCTTCCTGATAAATCCATCGTTACGATACCGGCTGGGCCAGATGATTTCTGGCGGTACACCTATAGCGTCAGAAATTACGCGTTCGTATTTTTTGTTTGGTGTGCGAACTACCGCTTTCAGTGAATCCTGAGCATAACCAGCATGGAGTGAAAGCTCCCGGAAGGAAGACCACCCGTTATCTTTGAGCGCCAGCTGAATCTTCAGCGAAGGCCAATCGCGGTCACTATCTTCTCTTTGTCTCATCTTTCCTTTAACCTACAAAATTACCCGCGCGGATATCCGGTCGGATATCCGTATGGATAAAGATTAAGATACCAAAGATTCCTTGTAAAGGGTTCTTTGGTGTTTTTATGGTTTATTTTTTAATTTCATTATTTATCAATGAATTAGATAGAAAGGAACCAAGAATGAGAAAAGCACCCCAAGGTTCTTTTCCTGCCGATGGAAAAGAACCGATTATCGAAAGAATCTTTAGGTTAGTAGAACGATACCCTTCAAGAAATGCGGCTGCTCGGGCATGGGGGATCAATGAAGGCACTTTAAAAAATTATTACAACAGGCGGGATTACGCACCGATACCACGCCCGCATCAGTTAAAAAAGATAGCAGAAAGCGAAAATGTTACCTTGGAATGGCTCATGACGGGAGAGGGTGATGTTGAACTAAAAGATTCCAAAGAACCCAAAAAAGAGAATGCGGATAATGTTGATGCTCAAATTCTAATGTTCTTGTCATTTCTTAAACCACAAGAAAAACAACAAGTAGCTGATGTTCTTGGGAGAAAAGGAGCGGAGCAATTACTCATTCTTCTGGATGAGCACATCCAAGAGTTGCACGCTCTAGTTGGAGTTCGTAGAGCCATAGCGTTAAGCCTTGGTAATTTGCCAGACGAAAAGGTTAGAGAGATTTACGCGTTGTCCGAAGCTAAGGGCGATCACTTAAATCTACCTCAGAAAGCAGCCAGCGCATAACCCAGTGCAAGTGCCTAGCTGTGCTAAAATTACATTGGTTTTGGCGCTTGCACCCATCAGCGCTATAATAAACACCTGAATCGTTTTTGAACGGTCTTTAAAGGCTATTGTAAGAACCTGTGAGTTATCTTGAATGTTTTATTGATATCGAACCGTTTAACATTTTTGGACTCGCTTTATCTTGAAAACCTTGAGTTCCTAACTTGTTGATTCCAATCTATTCCCGTCTTTTTTAATCTCTTCCCGGTTATCTTGAATAAATTACCTAGTCATACTTTCGCTTTCAGTTCTTTATCCAGCGCCGGGATCTCTTCCCAGGTTTTTGGTGGGTTCGGCAGCAGATCTTTGTTATAAATCAGCGATAACGCTTCAACAGCGATCGGGTAAGCAATCAGCTTGCCGTTGTAACGTACGGCATCCCAGGTAAACGGATACAGCTTGTCCTGGAACGCTTTGTCCGGGGTGATTTCAGCCAACAGGCCAGATTGAGCGTAGCCACCAAAACGGTCGTGCGCCCAGAAGATAATGTCAGGGCCATCGCCAGTTGCCGCAACCTGAGGGAATTTCTCTTCCAGTTTATCCGGATGCTCAACGGTGACTTTAATTCCGGTATCTTTCTCGAATTTCTTACCGACTTCAGCGAGACCGTTATAGCCTTTATCGCCGTTAATCCAGATTACCAGTTTACCTTCTTCGATTTTGGCGAGAGCCGAGGCGGAAAACATCATCGTCGTTAATGCGGATAATGCGAGGATGCGTGCACCTGTTTTTATTTTCATAATCTATGGTCCTTGTTGGTGAAGTGCTCGTGAAAACACCTAAACGGACTCTAGTTTCTTTATACGGCAACCTCTTTCCATCCTCCTTGCCCCTACGCCCCACCGTTGCTTTGTGTGATCTCTGTTACAGAATTGGCGGTAATGTGGAGATGCGCACATAAAATCGCCACGATTTTTGCAAGCAACATCACGAAATTCCTTACATGACCTCGGTTTAGTTCACAGAAGCCGTGTTCTCATCCTCCCGCCTCCTCCCCCATAAAAAAGCCAGGGGGTGGAGGATTTAAGCCATCTCCTGATGACGCATAGTCAGCCCATCATGAATGTTGCTGTCGATGACAGGTTGTTACAAAGGGAGAAGGGCATGGCGAGCGTACAGCTGCAAAATGTAACGAAAGCCTGGGGCGAGGTCGTGGTATCGAAAGATATCAATCTCGATATCCATGAAGGTGAATTCGTGGTGTTTGTCGGACCGTCTGGCTGCGGTAAATCGACTTTACTGCGCATGATTGCCGGGCTTGAGACGATCACCAGCGGCGACCTGTTCATCGGTGAGAAACGGATGAATGACACTCCGCCAGCAGAACGCGGCGTTGGTATGGTGTTTCAGTCTTACGCGCTCTATCCCCACCTGTCAGTAGCAGAAAACATGTCATTTGGCCTGAAACTGGCTGGCGCAAAAAAAGAGGTGATTAACCAACGCGTCAACCAGGTGGCGGAAGTGCTGCAACTGGCGCATTTGCTGGATCGCAAACCGAAAGCGCTCTCCGGTGGTCAGCGTCAGCGTGTGGCGATTGGCCGTACGCTGGTGGCCGAGCCAAGCGTATTTTTGCTCGATGAACCGCTCTCCAACCTCGATGCTGCACTGCGTGTGCAAATGCGTATCGAAATCTCCCGTCTGCATAAACGCCTGGGCCGCACAATGATTTACGTCACCCACGATCAGGTCGAAGCGATGACGCTGGCCGACAAAATCGTGGTGCTGGACGCCGGTCGCGTGGCGCAGGTTGGGAAACCGCTGGAGCTGTACCACTATCCGGCAGACCGTTTTGTCGCCGGATTTATCGGTTCGCCAAAGATGAACTTCCTGCCGGTAAAAGTGACCGCCACCGCAATCGATCAAGTGCAGGTGGAGCTGCCGATGCCAAATCGTCAGCAAGTCTGGCTGCCAGTTGAAAGCCGTGATGTCCAGGTTGGAGCCAATATGTCGCTGGGTATTCGCCCGGAACATCTACTGCCGAGTGATATCGCTGACGTCATCCTTGAGGGTGAAGTTCAGGTCGTCGAGCAACTCGGCAACGAAACCCAAATCCATATCCAGATCCCTTCCATTCGTCAAAACCTGGTGTACCGCCAGAACGACGTGGTGTTGGTAGAAGAAGGTGCCACATTCGCTATCGGCCTGCCGCCAGAGCGTTGCCATCTGTTCCGTGAGGATGGCACTGCATGTCGTCGACTGCATAAGGAGCCGGGCGTTTAAGCACCCCACAAAACACACAAAGCCTGTCACAGGTGATGTGAAAAAAGAAAAGCAATGACTCAGGAGATAGAATGATGATTACTCTGCGCAAACTTCCTCTGGCGGTTGCCGTCGCAGCGGGCGTAATGTCTGCTCAGGCAATGGCTGTTGATTTCCACGGCTATGCACGTTCCGGTATTGGCTGGACAGGTAGCGGCGGTGAACAACAGTGTTTCCAGACTACCGGTGCTCAAAGTAAATACCGTCTTGGCAACGAATGTGAAACTTATGCTGAATTAAAATTGGGTCAGGAAGTGTGGAAAGAGGGCGATAAGAGCTTCTATTTCGACACTAACGTGGCCTATTCCGTCGCGCAACAGAATGACTGGGAAGCTACCGATCCGGCCTTCCGTGAAGCAAACGTGCAGGGTAAAAACCTGATCGAATGGCTGCCAGGTTCCACCATCTGGGCAGGTAAGCGCTTCTACCAACGTCATGACGTTCATATGATCGACTTCTACTACTGGGATATTTCTGGTCCTGGTGCCGGTCTGGAAAACATCGATGTTGGCTTCGGTAAACTCTCTCTGGCAGCAACCCGCTCCTCTGAAGCTGGTGGTTCTTCCTCTTTTGCCAGCAACAATATTTATGACTATACCAACGAAACCGCGAACGACGTTTTCGATGTGCGTTTAGCGCAGATGGAAATCAACCCGGGCGGCACATTAGAACTGGGTGTCGACTACGGTCGTGCCAACCTGCGTGATAACTATCGTCTGGTTGATGGCGCATCGAAAGACGGCTGGTTATTCACTGCTGAACATACTCAGAGTGTCCTGAAGGGCTTTAACAAGTTTGTTGTTCAGTACGCTACTGACTCGATGACCTCGCAGGGTAAAGGTCTGTCGCAGGGTTCTGGCGTCGCGTTTGATAACGAAAAATTTGCCTACAATATCAACAACAACGGTCACATGCTGCGTATCCTCGACCACGGTGCGATCTCCATGGGCGACAACTGGGACATGATGTACGTGGGTATGTACCAGGATATCAACTGGGATAACGACAACGGCACCAAGTGGTGGACCGTCGGTATTCGCCCGATGTACAAGTGGACGCCAATCATGAGCACCGTGATGGAAATCGGCTACGACAACGTCGAATCCCAGCGCACCGGCGACAAGAACAATCAGTACAAAATTACCCTCGCACAACAATGGCAGGCTGGCGACAGCATCTGGTCACGCCCGGCTATTCGTGTCTTCGCAACCTACGCCAAGTGGGATGAGAAATGGGGTTACGACTACAACGGCGATAGCAAGGTTAACCCGAACTACGGCAAAGCCGTTCCTGCTGATTTCAACGGCGGCAGCTTCGGTCGTGGCGACAGCGACGAGTGGACCTTCGGTGCCCAGATGGAAATCTGGTGGTAATAGCAAAACCTGGGCCGGATAAGGCGTTTACGCCGCATCCGGCATAAAAACAGGTTGTCATTATCTGAAAGGGGCGAAAGCCCCTCTGATTATCGGGTTTAGCGCGCTATTGCCTGGCTACCGCTGAGCTCCAGATTTTGAGGTGAAAACAATGAAAATGAATAAAAGTCTCATCGCCCTCTGTTTATCAGCAGGGTTACTGGCAAGCGCGCCTGGAATTAGCCTTGCCGATGTTAACTACGTACCGCAAAACACCAGCGACGCGCCAGCCATTCCATCTGCCGCGCTGCAACAACTCACCTGGACACCGGTCGATCAATCTAAAACCCAGACCACCCAACTGGCGACCGGCGGCCAACAACTGAACGTTCCCGGCATCAGTGGTCCGGTTGCTGCGTACAGCGTCCCGGCAAACATTGGCGAACTGACCCTGACGCTGACCAGCGAAGTGAACAAACAAACCAGCGTTTTTGCGCCGAACGTGCTGATTCTTGATCAGAACATGACCCCATCAGCCTTCTTCCCCAGCAGTTATTTCACCTACCAGGAACCAGGCGTGATGAGTGCAGATCGGCTGGAAGGCGTTATGCGCCTGACACCGGCGTTGGGGCAGCAAAAACTTTATGTTCTGGTCTTTACCACGGAAAAAGATCTCCAGCAGACGACCCAACTGCTCGACCCGGCTAAAGCCTATGCCAAAGGCGTCGGTAACTCGATCCCGGATATTCCCGATCCGGTTGCTCGTCATACCAGCGATGGCTTACTGAAACTGAAAGTCAAAACGAACTCCAGCTCCAGCGTGTTGGTAGGACCACTATTTGGTTCTTCCGCTCCAGCTCCGGTTACGGTAGGCAACACGGCGGCACCAGCTGTGGCTGCACCTGCTCCGGTGCCGGTGAAGAAAAGCGAGCCGATGCTCAACGACACGGAAAGTTATTTTAATACCGCGATCAAAAACGCTGTCGCGAAAGGTGATGTTGATAAGGCGTTAAAACTGCTTGATGAAGCTGAACGCCTGGGATCGACATCTGCCCGTTCCACCTTTATCAGCAGTGTAAAAGGCAAGGGGTAATTACGCCCCACAGTGCTGATTTTGCAACAACTGGTGCGTCTCCTGGCGCACCTTTTTTTATGCTTCCTTCCTGGGATATGAGCGATTTTTTATAGTACTTCACTTCTTCTTCACTAAGAATGTCCATTATCTCAATGCCTTATCAGAGATTCTTTTCCTTTCGCCGGTAGTGTCTGGACGCTCAGGCTACTTTTCCAGGTTATTTTATTTCTGTATTACAGAGGTTTTATGATAGGTCATATCACAAATTCTGGCGGCAATAACTCTTTGATGAAACATGATGTGGTTCAAGGAAATAATATAGTAGATCTTGATTTACTACGTAATTTCAATGGGGTGACAGGTTTAAACAGAGATAACTTTATTTATATCAGTGATATATTTTTAAATATAAAACAACGGAACGAAAAAATCATGCAATAAATATGTTACGTGAAGTCTCAATTAGTAATGATACTATAAGTGTAAAATTCTACAGAAATGAAAAAATAGAATGCGCTTGTAATTTTCTGATGGATAAAGATGCGCAGGGGTATATCGACCTGTCTGATTTTGATTTAATAAATTGTCATTTTAAAGGTGACGTTATTTCTAAGGTGTCTTTTTTATCATCAAATCTACAACATGTAACTTTCGAATGTAAAGAAATTGAGAATTGCAATTTTACTAAGGCAACAGTTGATAATGTCATATTTAAATGTCGACGTTTACACAATGTGATTTTTCTCAAAACGAGTGGCGAATGTGTTGATTTTAGCCAAAATATTCTTGATACAGTTGACTTCTCGCAGAGTCAACTTGGTCATAGTAATTTATATGAACGCATCCCGTTTGCAAGGCATCCATTGTTTTGACATGACGGGTAGGTTGCAGCTTTATATCCGGCTTTATTGCAGCCGTAACGCTGCGAGCCCCTATGTAATTCGCCGACTCACCCCTTATTTTCACGGCGGACTTCAAGCCCAAAATACTGTTCAGGTTTAGTGAGTCACGGTCTTACCTGTCTTTGTCATCACTCTGGCCGCCATAGCAACCTTTCAGCATTCACCCTTTTGTTAAGAGTTCATTGTTTAATGGTATCAGCGATTAATATGGTCTGATACTGACGTGGTTCCTGTCATACTTACGGTCATGGGCGGTTATCGCCCATACTGTTCGTGCCAGCTTGTTTGCCATGGCGACGATTGCCACACTGGCTGGACGACGTTTTTTCAGTTCGGTTATCCACGGGCCAGGCTCTTTAGCTACTAATGCCACCGCTCTTGCACCGTGGATAAATAATGTCCTGAGATAAGTGTCACCACGTTTGCTTATCCCCAGCAGACGTACTTTCCCTCCGGAGCCAGTTTGTTTTGGAACCAGACCAACATATGCGGCGAACTCTCGCCCCGATTTAAACGCTGATGCTTCCCCCATGGTGGCCACCGCTGCCGTCGCAATAAGTGGTCCAACGCCAGGAATATCCAGCAACCGCTTACAGGTTTCATTCTGCCTCGCCACGCTGGTAAGCTGTTTTTCAATATCCTCTATCAGTGAGTCCAGCTCATTCAGTCGGTTGTACTGGTTTTCCAGAACCATAATGAGATACGGTGGCAGTCTCTCTTTCATCCGTTCCAGTGCTTCGGGGAACTCCCGCTCCATCGCTGCCCGGCCTTTGTGGATGGTTTCACCAAACTCCAGTAACGTCCCGTGCAGGGCATTAATTTGTGCGGTCCGGAACTTCACCAGTTGCATGCGGGTACGGTGCAGAACCAGTACCGACTGCTGTTCTTCTGTTTTTACGGCGATTTCTTTACCCGGCTGCTGAACCGCCATCCAGATAGCCCGGGCATCCATCACATCATTCTTATTGCCCATGACGAATGCCTTAACGAAGCGGGCCTGCAACAACCGGACTTTATGACCAAGTTTTGTCAGTTCCCGTGCCCAGTGCTGAGAACCTCCACAGGCCTCCATACCAATCAGGCATGGCTCACGGTTGCCGAAGAACGTCAGAAAATCCTGTCTACGCAACTGTTTATCAACCACTTCACCTGTGTGCTCATTGATGAAGTGAATCTGAATGACATGTTTTGCGATATCAACGCCAACCGGTGTATATTTCATTTGTGGAGTCTCCAGTCTGAGGGAGCTTTATGCATCCCGTATTGGGCACTATGATGCCGGAAATCTGCGAGGCTCCACACCTGCCAGTTTCACCCTTTTAACCATCATACTGCTCCGTGTTTAATTGTGTGGGATGCGTTCATTACATTTTCGCGAATGTCAGATTAGAAATTCAAACTTCGATAATTGTTATCTTTACGCTTCGCACTTCACCAGAGCAGAGTTTCTGTCTGCCAAAGAAATATCATTTATTAAATCGAATTTGACAGCTGTTATGTTTGATCATGTGCGAATGTCGACAGGGAATTTTAAAGATTGCATTACAGAACAATTGGAATTAACTATTGATTATTCAGATATATTTGGGAATGAAGATCTCGATGGTTATATCAATAACATTATAAAAATGATTGATACATTGCCAGATAATGCAATGATATTGAAATCCGTTCTGGCAGTAAAACTGGTGATGCAATTAAAAATTCTCAATATTGTTAATAAAAACTTTATTGAGAATATGAAAAAAACATTTAGCCATTGTCCTTATATAAAAGATCCAATTATACGTAGTTATATACATTCTGGGGAAGATGACAAGTTCGATAATTTTATGCGTCAACATCGATTCAGTAAGGTGAATTTCGATACCCAACAGATGATCCATTTTATTAACAGATTTAATATGAATAAAGGGCTGATTGATAAAAATAACAATTTTTTTATCCAACTTATCGATCAGGCCTTACGATCAACGGATGATATGATCAAAGCAAATGCCTGGTATCTTTATAAAGAGTGGATTCGTAGTGATGATGTTTCACCTATATTTATAGAAACTGAAGAAAAGTTAAGAACCTTTAACACTAATAAATTAACACGAAACGATAATATATTTATCCTGTTCTCCTCTGTCGATGATGGGCCTGTTATGGTGGTAAGCTCCCAGCGCTGATATGACTTTCCGTGTCAAACCGGAATCTCTAATTTTGACGATTTTCTTTTTAGGTTTAATTCCCTGAGGGCGACGTAGCAGTAAATCCGACGGTGAATCACGCTGATATTCGCGGGTTGGATACCGCATTACAGAGGTCCGTCATATGAGCCTGCCACTTTCTTACGTCGCGAATCAGCTTTGTTCCGCCGTCGCCAAGCGCTAACGTGGGTTACTCTTGTACCGGGCTACGTCGCCTTCAGGGAACTGGTTATTCTCATTTTTTATTTGTGACATTGTGGTTGTTGTGCGACAGACATTGCTATTCGGCCCATATCCCAGATAAAACCCGCCAGCTCACGTGCAACAGCAACAATTGTAATATTGACATTCTTTCCTTTGGCCTGAAGTTTTCGATACCTCTTACAAAGCCTGAGTTGAGCATCCCATGCTCTGTCAATGACGGGGCGGGGTAAATTTTCCTGCCTTTTTTGTATTGCCGGACTGATGCGTGCCGGATGACGGTAACTCCACGCTGCCTCGACCAATAGCTTTCTGGCATAGCTGTTTCCGGCTTTGGTAATGCTGCCCTGATGTCTGCTTCCACCCGATGAATATTCTGATGGCGTGATACCAAACCATGACATCAGTTGTCGTGGATGTTCAAAACGGGTCAGATCACCCAGTTCAGAAATTAATCCAACCGCAGTAATAAACTGAATCCCTCGCATGGCTTGCAGCGCCTCTACTACCGGATACAGCCTCCATTCGGTAACGGCCTCCTTCAGGGCGGATTCCAGCCGTTCACATTGTGCCTGCCGATCTTCTATTGTACGACGGTGTTCGTCAAAAGCTAATTGTCGCCAGGGACTTTCGAATGAGTATTTGCTGAGCCAGCGTCGGTGTGCAGGGCCCCAATCTGCTCGCCCGACATAATGGCCC
Source organism: Shigella sonnei (assembly GCF_002950395.1). Lineage (NCBI taxonomy): Bacteria > Pseudomonadati > Pseudomonadota > Gammaproteobacteria > Enterobacterales > Enterobacteriaceae > Shigella > Shigella sonnei. Next base: position 3,368,177 of record NZ_CP026802.1, on the reverse strand, counting down.
CCATGAACCAGAAGAAACGATTTCAGACGTTGCCTTGCATGCCGTAAATCATCGCGGGCAGATGCCCATGCCCGGGCCAAATCCCGGAATGCCTCATCTTCAATGCCGGGTACGTAGACAGCAGAAAGATCTCCTGCACGCAGTGAACGCACAAGTCTGATGGCATCACGGCGATCGGTTTTAACCCGCTCCCCCGGTTTTTTCGGGATAAGTGAGGGGGCGCAGACCATGCAGTCAAAACCGGATTTCACCAGCCGACGATAAAGTCCATAACCACAGGGCCCCGCTTCATAAACGATACTGACCTGTGATGACTTTGACCTGAGACGTTTACAAAGATTCTGAATATCAGTAGGTGATGTGCCAATTTTACCCATCAGTTCAACAGGTTCTGAATTGATAGCATAAGCGACAGTAATCGATTCTTTGTGAACATCTAACCCGACGTACAATGTGTTATTGTTGTTCATGCTGGCCTCCGTGGTGGAAATACCGGGGTGTAGCAACAGCTCACCCATGCGGCTCTGACAACGATGTTAACCCGCGTTAAATATCCCACGTTGGCCAGCATCTGTCTCACGGAAAGTCATACTGCCTTACATGATATGTTGAATCCTACAAAAGATACCAATTGGAATTCCACGTGTATCTATAAATCCAGACATAAGATGTTGCCTATTAATCTTACTCAGGAAACACTTTTTAGCTCCAAATCTCATGGTAAATATGCGCTTTTCCCAATTTTTACTGCGAGTTGGCGAGCTACTCGTATAAAGAATATAGGTATTTAAGTAAAGGAAAACATCACCGTTCCTGGCATCATGGGCGGTGATGCCCCTACGGTTGCCCTCGCCAGCACGGGCATCGGCAAAGCGTAAGGTTCAACAGCGTTTTACCACTTCATGCGATTGTTGCGTTTTTGTTGCGCATTAGATCACTTAATTTGCTTTACATCTCCCGTAAACACTTTTCTGCGATACAATGCCTTTACGTTATGTAACGGAGAGTTCGGCATGTCACACCCCGCGTTAACGCAACTGCGTGCGCTGCGCTATTTTAAAGAGATCCCTGCCCTGGATTCGCAACTGCTCGACTGGCTGTTGCTGGAAGATTCCATGACAAAACGTTTTGAACAGCAGGGAAAAACGGTGAGCGTGACGATGATCCGCGAAGGGTTTGTCGAGCAGAATGAAATCCCCGAAGAACTGCCGCTGCTGCCGAAAGAGTCTCGTTACTGGTTACGTGAAATTTTGTTATGTGCCGATGGTGAACCGTGGCTTGCCGGTCGTACCGTCGTTCCTGTGTCAACGTTAAGCGGGCCGGAGCTGGCGTTACAAAAATTGGGTAAAACGCCGCTAGGACGCTATCTGTTCACATCATCGACATTAACCCGGGACTTTATTGAGATAGGCCGTGATGCCGGACTGTGGGGGCGACGTTCCCGCCTGCGATTAAGCGGTAAACCGCTGTTGCTAACAGAACTGTTTTTACCGGCGTCACCGTTGTACTAAGAGGAAAAAAATATGGAGTGGAGTCTGACGCAGAATAAGCTGCTGGCGTTTCATCGCTTAATGCGTACGGATAAGCCAATTGGCGCGTTACTGCTGCTCTGGCCAACATTATGGGCGTTGTGGGTGGCGACACCGGGCGTTCCCCAGCTCTGGATCCTGGCGGTGTTTGTCGCGGGTGTCTGGCTGATGCGCGCTGCCGGATGTGTGGTGAATGATTATGCTGACCGCAAGTTTGATGGTCATGTTAAGCGCACGGCGAACCGACCGCTTCCCAGCGGCGCGGTAACGGAGAAAGAGGCGCGCGCGCTGTTTGTAGTGCTGGTATTGATTTCATTTTTACTGGTGCTGACGCTGAATACGATGACCATTCTGTTGTCGATTGCCGCTCTGGCGTTGGCGTGGGTGTACCCGTTTATGAAGCGGTATACCCATCTCCCGCAAGTGGTGCTGGGCGCGGCGTTTGGCTGGTCGATTCCAATGGCTTTTGCCGCTGTGAGTGAGTCGGTGCCATTGAGTTGCTGGTTAATGTTCCTCGCCAATATTCTCTGGGCGGTGGCTTACGACACGCAGTATGCAATGGTTGACCGTGACGATGATGTGAAGATTGGTATTAAATCCACCGCAATCCTGTTCGGCCAATACGATAAATTGATTATTGGTATTTTGCAGATTGGCGTACTGGCACTGATGGCGATCATCGGTGAGTTAAATGGCTTAGGCTGGGGATATTACTGGTCAATTCTGGTGGCTGGCGCGCTGTTTGTTTATCAACAAAAACTGATTGCCAACCGCGAGCGTGAAGCCTGCTTTAAAGCATTTATGAATAATAACTATGTTGGTCTGGTACTGTTTTTAGGACTGGCAATGAGTTACTGGCATTTCTGATGATGTAAAAAAGCCGGATGATCATCCGGCTTTCTTCTGGGTTGCCTGATGCGCTGCGCTTCTCAGGCCTACACAACACATCGCAATTTATTGAATTTGCAGATTATGGAAGGCCGGATAAGGCGTTTTCGCCGCATCCGGCAATTCTCTCTGATTACCCTTCGCCCTGCGTCGCACTCTCAATCGTCAAACGCACGTCTGATGTAATCAACTCCGCCAGCAACTGATAAACCTTCATCGTTTCTGCCGGTTCGGCGTCGCCGCTATCGCTGATATACCCTTCATCACGCAGCGTCAGCACCAGAGAACTGAACACCGCCTTGTCGAAGAACTCCGGCGCGTTGATGCCGTGCAGCACGGAGAGACGTTGCGCAACGGTGCGGCTCTCTTTCTCCAGCGTACCGCGGTTGATCGACGGGTTGGCACTCAACAACCAGAAGGTGATGGCATAACGTTGCAGCGTTTCGCGCGCGCCTGCGGCCAGCAGCTGTAGGGGGCGAGAATGCGCCGGGTTGATATGCAACTCATCATCTTGCAGGGTAATCAGCCCCTGACGTTGCATCTCATTTGCCAGCGCATCAATAACGTCCGGCAACTCGTCGCGATCCCAGCGCAGGAACAGCTCCGCTTTCAGCATTGGGTAAAGCACATTGACGTGCTCCATCAATACGTCGCGGGAGATGTGGCGATGCTGGGTGACAATTGCCGCCATCAGCGAAGGCAGCACCAACATATGCGCAATGTTGTTGCGATAGTAGGTCATCAGCACCGCTTGCTCGCGCGGCAGAATGATGATGTCGCCGATAGTGTCTTTCTCGACTTCAAACTTGTTCATTTGCAGCGCGTGATCGATAAGCTCGCTGGCGCTGGCTGAAGGAACGGTAGAGTCCGTGGAGTAAGGTACGTTGCGCATCAGATCCAGGTAGCAGTTGAGTTGCTCGGTTAACTGCTCGCGGGTGAGTGAGCGCTGACGTGATGCCAGAAGCGCAGTACAACACAGGTTCATGGCGTTTGCCGCGCCTGCGTTGTTAATGCGTACCATCAGATCGGCAGCAATATTATTGACCGTCGGCGTTAACCAGGCCGGACGCACCGCTTCGATGGGATCGATAGATTCACGCCAGTCTGGTACGTGCTGGTTAAGGTAGGTCATCAACGGCATTGGTTCACCGAAGTTGACGTAACCCTGACCGAGATTACGCAGCTTGCTTAAACCGCGCAGCATCTGCGGCAGGCTCTCTTTCTCTTTCGTCGCGCCGCGCAGTTCTTTGGCGTAAGTACCCACTTCCATGACGTGCTCATAACCGATATAGATCGGAATCAGCGTAATCGGACGCGTGCCGCCACGCAGCATCGCCTGAATGGTCATCGACAGCGTACCGGTTTTCGGATCCAGCAAACGCCCCGTGCGGGAACGACCGCCTTCCACGAAGTACTCGACGGAATAACCACGGCTGAACAGTTCGCCGAGATACTCACGGAAAACGGTGGAATAAAGTTTATTGCCTTTAAAAGTACGGCGAATAAAGAACGCCCCCAGACGGCGGAAAATCGGCCCGGCCGGCCAGAAGTTCAGGTTGATCCCGGCGGCGATATGCGGCGGCACCAGCCCCTGGTGGTACAGCACGTAAGAAAGTAGCAGGTAGTCCATGTGACTGCGGTGGCAAGGCACATACACCAGCTCATGACCGTCGTGGGCCAGCTGGCGAACGCGCTCGGCGTTATGGACGTTGATGCCCTGATAAAGTCGGTTCCAGGTGAAGCCCAGAATGCGGTCAGTCAGGCGGATCATCTCGTAAGAGAAATTCGCCGCAATCTCTTCCATCAGCGCAATCGCGTTCTGCTGCGCTTTTTCATGGGAGATTTTTTTGCTGCGCGCTTCATCTTCTACCGCTTTGGCAATGGCGCGGGAGGCGAGCAGCTTATTAAACAGATCCTGACGAGCAGGCAGACGTGGGCCTACGGCAGCCAGACGTTGACGGGCAAAGTGCATACGCGCCACGCGCGCCAGTTTCTGTGCGATAGTTTTATCCGTGCCGTGTTCATCCGCCATACGGCGCAGCGAAACTGACGGCGAGAAACGCACAAAACTGTCGCGACCGAGCCACAGTACGGCGAAAAATTTCTGTACGCCGTTAAGCATACGCAGCGGCGGGTTTACTTCGCCTTTTTCACGCCCCGGCGCGCGACCAAACATCACCGATACTGGCACCATCTGCACATCCAGATTTGGGTTGCTACGGTGCAAATCGAGATAGTCGTGGAACAGCTTAATAGACTCTTCTTTCGGCGTGTAATAGGTGAATACACGCGGCCCGCCGTGAATGAACACATAGCGCGGCAGTAGCGTGCCGTCGATTTCTAGCGGCTCTAACGGGTCAGGCAAGTCATGAGCCAGACACTGGGCGCGTAACGTCAGCAAATCTGCTTTCGAGTTGTACGGTAAAACGTACATAATTGGACGAGAGGTATCCAGCCCCAGTTCCGGGGCAGGATCTGCCGGAATAGACTTGCTTTTTACCAGGATGCTTAATGGTAAATTCAGTAATTTGTAGTAAATTCGTGGCCAGCCGGACATAAACGATGTAAAGCCTCTGGTTAATAATGCAAATGCGCGGCAAGGATAGCAGAAAGTCATGGGAAATTCTGTGGTATCCGCTCATGTTTCGCGCGGCGTTACGCAAACCCGAATCATCGGATTTAACGGTACACTGATATTGACGCTCATAATGTAAAAAGGTTCTTTCAATGGCCAATAATACCACTGGATTCACCCGAATTATCAAAGCTGCTGGCTATTCCTGGAAAGGTTTACGCGCTGCATGGATCAACGAAGCGGCATTCCGTCAGGAAGGCGTAGCGGTATTGTTGGCGGTGGTCATCGCCTGCTGGCTGGATGTGGACGCAATTACCCGCGTGCTGCTTATCAGCTCCGTGATGCTGGTGATGATTGTGGAAATTCTCAATAGCGCCATCGAAGCAGTGGTTGACCGAATTGGCTCTGAATACCATGAGCTTTCCGGACGCGCTAAAGATATGGGATCCGCCGCGGTGCTGATTGCGATTATCGTCGCCGTGATAACCTGGTGCATCCTGTTATGGTCGCATTTTGGATAACCCTTCCAGATTTCGATAAATCTCTGGTTTATTGTGCAGTTTATGGTTCCAAAATCGCCTTTTGCTGTATATACTCACAGCATAACTGTATATACACCCAGGGGGCGGAATGAAAGCGTTAACGGCCAGGCAACAAGAGGTGTTTGATCTCATCCGTGATCACATCAGCCAGACAGGTATGCCGCCGACGCGTGCGGAAATCGCGCAGCGTTTGGGGTTCCGTTCCCCAAACGCGGCTGAAGAACATCTGAAGGCGCTGGCACGCAAAGGCGTTATTGAAATTGTTTCCGGCGCATCACGCGGGATTCGTCTGTTGCAGGAAGAGGAAGAAGGGTTGCCGCTGGTAGGTCGTGTGGCTGCCGGTGAACCGCTTCTGGCGCAGCAGCATATTGAAGGTCATTATCAGGTCGATCCTTCCTTGTTCAAGCCGAATGCTGATTTCCTGCTGCGCGTCAGCGGGATGTCGATGAAAGATATCGGCATTATGGATGGTGACTTGCTGGCAGTGCATAAAACTCAGGATGTACGTAACGGTCAGGTCGTTGTCGCACGTATTGATGACGAAGTTACCGTTAAGCGCCTGAAAAAACAGGGTAATAAAGTCGAACTGTTGCCAGAAAATAGCGAGTTTAAACCAATTGTCGTTGACCTTCGTCAGCAGAGCTTCACCATTGAAGGGCTGGCGGTTGGGGTTATTCGCAACGGCGACTGGCTGTAACATATCTCTGAGACCGCGATGCCGCCAGGCGTCGCGGTTTGTTTTTCATCTCTCTTCATCAGGCTTGTCTGCATGGCATTCCTCACTTCATCTGATAAAGCACTCTGGCATCTCGCCTTACCCATGATTTTCTCCAATATCACCGTTCCGTTGCTGGGACTGGTCGATACGGCGGTAATTGGTCATCTTGATAGCCCGGTTTATTTGGGCGGCGTGGCGGTTGGTGCAACGGCGACCAGCTTTCTCTTTATGCTGTTGCTGTTTTTACGCATGAGCACCACCGGGCTGACTGCGCAGGCTTATGGTGCCAAAAATCCTCAGGCATTAGCCCGTGCGCTGGTGCAACCGTTGCTGTTGGCGTTGGGGGCTGGGGCGTTAATTGCGCTGCTGCGTACACCGATTATCGATCTGGCTCTGCATATTGTTGGCGGTAGTGAAGCAGTCCTGGAACAGGCGCGGCGCTTTCTTGAAATCCGCTGGTTAAGCGCACCGGCGTCGCTGGCGAATCTGGTATTACTCGGTTGGTTACTCGGCGTGCAATATGCCCGTGCGCCAGTAATTTTGTTAGTGGTCGGCAATATCCTCAACATTGTGCTGGATGTCTGGCTAGTGATGGGGCTGCATATGAACGTGCAGGGCGCGGCTCTGGCGACGGTTATTGCGGAATATGCAACATTGCTGATTGGTCTGCTAATGGTGCGTAAAATCCTCAAACTACGCGGAATTTCCGGCGAAATGTCGAAAACTGCCTGGCGAGGAAACTTCCGTCGCTTGCTGGCGCTTAACCGCGATATCATGCTGCGTTCGCTGTTGTTGCAACTCTGTTTCGGCGCGATCACCGTACTTGGCGCGCGACTGGGGAGTGACATTATCGCTGTAAACGCGGTTCTGATGACGCTACTCACCTTTACCGCCTATGCGCTGGATGGTTTTGCCTACGCGGTTGAAGCACATTCCGGTCAGGCATACGGTGCGCGCGACGGTAGCCAGTTGCTGGATGTCTGGCGGGCAGCGTGCCGCCAGTCGGGGATCGTAGCGTTACTATTTTCGGTGGTTTATTTGCTGGCAGGGGAACACATCATTGCGTTGCTGACGTCGTTAACCCAGATTCAGCAGCTGGCTGACCGCTATCTTATCTGGCAGGTGATTTTGCCGTTGGTTGGCGTCTGGTGTTATCTGCTGGACGGCATGTTTATAGGCGCAACGCGTGCCGCCGAAATGCGTAACAGTATGGCGGTGGCCGCCGCAGGTTTTGCGCTGACGCTCCTTACGCTGCCGTGGCTGGGTAATCATGGTTTGTGGCTGGCATTAACCGTCTTTCTGGCGTTGCGCGGGCTTTCTCTGGCGGCTATCTGGCGGCGTCACTGGCGTAACGGTACCTGGTTTGCCGCAACGTGACGGTTAAAAATTCTGAATAAATTATCCTAAGCCAAATTGCTGACTACACTTAATCTCACGTTCAGAAGAAAAGTGAACGTACTCTCATTCACAACCTAACGATGAGGTCTTGATTATGAATAAAGATGAAGCCGGCGGTAACTGGAAACAGTTTAAAGGTAAAGTGAAAGAGCAATGGGGCAAACTGACCGATGATGATATGACGATCATTGAAGGTAAACGTGATCAACTGGTCGGTAAAATCCAGGAACGTTATGGTTATCAGAAAGATCAGGCAGAAAAAGAGGTCGTGGATTGGGAAACCCGCAATGAATATCGCTGGTAATTAATCCCTCCTGCCCGACGTGTACAAGGATGTACGCCCTCTTAACGCGGTTTCTTTTTCACCTGCACAGAGTGATCATGCTGGCACTGTTCAGGATGACGACACGCTTCCACTTCCACGCATGCCGCACAGAGCCCATGTGCTTCAATCACATTATGCCGCAGGGCAAACCCCATTTTTGCCGCCAGCGTATGCATAATGTCTTCCACGCCTTCTGCACACTCTTCTTTCACCGCGCCGCAGCGATCGCATATAAACATGGCTGACGTATGCGTGGGCTGGTCGAACAGATGACAGAGCACATAACTGTTGGTGGATTCCACCTTATGCACAAAACCTTGCTCAAGCAGAAAATCCAGCGCGCGATAAACCGTTGGCGGCTTGGCTTGCGGTTCAGCTTCGCGCAGTAAATCAAGCAGATCATAAGCGCTGATAGCGCCATCCTGCAGACTCATCAGGCGCAACACTTCCAGGCGCTGTGGGGTCAGGCGCACATTACGCTGCGCGCAGATTTTTTCAGCCTGCGCTAATAACTCCTGCGTTGTGGTCTTTTCCATCGGGCACCTCAAAGTGGGGGTTAAGAATGTCCTTACTTTACCATGTTCCAGGAAAAACACCGAGAACCCTTATTGTTGCCGTAATGTTGATTTTCTGTTTTGTAGGTAAGGTGTTATGTTGCCTTGTCGTACCATTATCAACACGATAATAATTAATAATTCATTTTTAAATAAATTGCTTCAAGTTAACTCGCTATTTATTTAACTGGGTTTAAACGCATACCTGTAGTTCAGAAATTATGAGCGATTTTTGATAGTGACCAGATGGCAAAAGAATTATAAGGAGGACACGGTACGACAAAAAAGGTAGATGAATCATGTTGAAGATAATACCCGGTGCAACTGGATACTTTAATAAAACACTCAATTCAAATCAATTCGATAATGAAGATGCAATCAAAGATAAATTAGATAATAGAGGTTCAATCAAAGGTAAATTAAATAATATATATGGTAAATCTATTGATTATGCAGCGCTGCGTCATCGGGATATAATTATTGCAAAAATAGATTTGTTTATTCAACGAATCACGCATAATTTATGGCATGCACGTAAAAAAATGTGTTTTTAATTGAGCAAATAAATGATCTCAAAATGTGGGTCAATAAGTATATTGACGATTGCACTGATGAGGATTTAAACGATCGTGACTTTATTGCATCAGTTGTTGACCGGGCTATTTTTCATTTCGCGATTAATAGTATATGTAATCCTGGGGATAATAAAGATGCGACTCCCATTGAACAATGTACTTTTGATGTAGAAACTAAGAATGGCCTTCCCTCCACGGTTCAGCTATTTTATGAGGAATCTAAGGATAATGAACCTTTAGCGAATATACATTTTCAAGCAATAGGTTCTGGTTTTTTAACGTTTGTTAATGCCTGCCAGGAACATGATGACAACAGCTTAAAATTATTTGCTTCGCTGTTAATTTCACTTTCATATTCTAGTGCCTACGCAGATTTATCAGAAACAGTGTATATTAATGAAAATAATGAGAGCTACCTGAAAGCTCAGTTTGAAAAATTATCTCAACGTGATATGAAGAAGTACCTGGGAGAGATGAAGCGTCTGGCTGATGGGGGAGAAATGAATTTTGATGGCTATCTGGATAAGATGTCACATCTGGTGAATGAAGGAACGCTCGATCCTGATATTTTAAGCAAAATGCGAGATGCTGCACCACAATTAATTAGCTTCGCGAAGTCGTTTGACCCAACCTCAAAGGAAGAGATTAAAATACTTACAGACACTTCTAAATTAATTTATGATTTGTTCGGGGTTAAATCGGAGAAATAATATGTGAAGTTCTTCGATAGTATGGAAGGCATTATATAAAAGGACCCAATATTTATTGGGTTCTTTTTTCTCTATCAATGCTATTAGCAGGGAGATATATCACCAGAGTTTAATGTGTGATTTTTTATTTATCGTCGAACCTGGATTGTTTATCATTGGCCTTAACAAAGTTAACGGCTAATAAGATTATTTCCATCACTTCGTGAGAGCTTCATGCCTTGAGAGGATCTCAATTTTCTTTTGCAATGAGACAGGCGCTTCCTGTTGTTATGGTATAGTACCCCGCTATTGAGCCTCCTGAATAGTGATGCTGAATAACATAACCCCATGATATATCGATAAAATAATCTCTACATTTGAAAATGCACGGTAATTCTGAAATGCAAAAAATCAACCAAACCAGCGCAATGCCTGAAAAAACTGACGTTCACTGGAGTGGTCGGTTTAGCGTTGCACCAATGCTCGACTGGACGGACAGACATTGCCGCTATTTCTTGCGTCTGCTTTCCCGCAATACGTTGCTGTATACCGAAATGGTGACCACAGGGGCGATTATTCACGGTAAAGGTGATTACCTGGCGTACAGTGAAGAAGAACATCCGGTAGCGTTGCAACTCGGCGGTAGCGATCCGGCGGCGCTGGCACAGTGTGCGAAGCTGGCAGAAGCGCGTGGATATGATGAGATCAACCTGAATGTCGGCTGCCCGTCTGACCGGGTGCAGAACGGCATGTTTGGTGCGTGTCTGATGGGTAATGCGCAGCTGGTTGCCGACTGCGTGAAAGCGATGCGCGATGTGGTGTCGATTCCAGTGACGGTGAAAACGCGTATTGGCATCGATGACCAGGACAGCTATGAATTTCTCTGCGATTTCATCAACACCGTTTCCGGCAAAGGCGAGTGTGAGATGTTTATCATCCACGCACGTAAAGCCTGGCTTTCGGGGTTAAGCCCGAAAGAAAACCGTGAAATCCCGCCGCTCGATTATCCGCGTGTGTATCAACTGAAGCGTGACTTTCCGCATCTGACAATGTCGATTAACGGTGGTATCAAGTCGCTGGAAGAGGCCAAAGCACACCTGCAACATATGGATGGCGTGATGGTCGGGCGCGAGGCGTATCAGAATCCGGGTATTCTGGCGGCGGTAGACCGGGAGATCTTTGGTTCCTCGGATACCGATGCCGATCCGGTGGCGGTAGTGCGCGCCATGTATCCGTACATTGAGCGTGAACTCAGCCAGGGGACGTATCTCGGCCATATTACCCGGCATATGTTGGGCTTGTTCCAGGGTATTCCTGGCGCGCGGCAGTGGCGGCGTTATTTAAGTGAAAATGCCCATAAAGCGGGTGCAGACATTAATGTGCTGGAACACGCGCTCAAACTGGTGGCGGATAAGCGTTAACTTTTCACCAAAAAGTAGTCAAATTCACCACGCCCTGCGCACCGTCGCGGGGCGTTTTGCTGTTAAATCAATAGATTATTTTTGGCATGATTCTTGTAATGCCAGCAAGAGATTTCATATTTGGGAGAGCATCATGCTGGAACTACTTTTTGTGATTGGCTTTTTTGTCATGCTGATGGTCACCGGCGTTTCGTTGCTGGGCATTATCGCCGCGCTGGTTGTGGCGACGGCCATTATGTTCCTCGGCGGTATGCTGGCATTGATGATTAAGTTGCTGCCGTGGTTACTACTGGCGATTGCGGTGGTGTGGGTTATTAAGGCGATTAAAGCACCAAAAGTGCCGAAATATCAGCGTTATGACCGCTGGCGTTACTAAGGGATTGTGCGGATGATCACAACCTAAGGTTTTATCCTTAGAACAAAATAGGAATTGATAATCAAATCTGTCACTATTGCGCCTCTAACAGATTCATCGTGCTGTACCCTACATACAGCCGAACTATAAAAAGAAAGGGCTTCCCAGGTGGAAGCCCTATTTCTTTTATGGAATCAACAGGCTGGAACCTTGCGTCGCCCGGCTTTCCAGAATCTCATGCGCACGCTGCGCATCCTTCAGCGGATATTTCTGCTGCTCGGCGACATCGACCTTAATCACACCGCTGGCAATCAAAGAGAACAGTTCATTACTGGCCTCGGTTAATTCCTCCCGCGTGGTGATATAGCCTTGCAGGGAAGGGCGTGTCACATACAACGAGCCTTTTTGATTGAGAATGCCTAAGTTCACACCGGTAACCGCACCTGATGAGTTGCCAAAACTGACCATTAAGCCGCGGCGTTGCAGGCAATCCAGCGACCGTTCCCAGGTGTCTCTGCCCACGGAATCGTACACCACGCGCACTTTCTTACCGCCGGTGATCTCTTTTAACCGCTCGACCAGATCCTCTTCACGATAGTTAATAACCTGCCACGCGCCCGCTTTTAGCGCGCTCTGCGCTTTTTGCGCGGTTCCTACGGTGCCGATAAGTTTCGCGCCCAGGGCTTTTGCCCACTGGCAGGCAATTAAGCCAACGCCGCCAGCCGCTGCGTGGAACAGGAACTGTTCATCGGGTTTAATTTCATAGGTTTTGCGCAGCAGATAATAAACCGTTAAGCCTTTCAGGAAGGATGCCGCAGCTTGCTCAAAAGAAATTGCCGCAGGCAGAATCGCCGCTTTATCCGCATTAATGTTATGCACAGAGCTGTAAGCGCCTAACGCCGACTGCGCATAGACTACACGATCGCCTGCCTTAATATGCTTTACACCACTGCCGACTTTACTCACGATGCCTGCCGCTTCGGTACCTAATCCGCTGGGTAGTGATGGCGGCGGGTAAAGGCCGCTGCGGATATACGTGTCGATAAAATTGATGCCGATGGCTTTATTTTCGACCTGGATTTCATTCTCTGCCGGATCGGCAGGAGTGAACTCTACGGCTTGAAGTACTTCCGGGCCACCGTGCTTGTGAAATTCAATTCGTGTTGCCATGTGTCCTCCAGAACGTATCGTCAGGGTCTGCTTCATATGGTAAAGTTTCGACCCATTCTTTATCTCGGTAACTCCATTCACTATGGCAGGAAATAAACCCTTCAACAAACAGCAGGCTGAACCCCGCGAACGCGATCCACAAGTTGCCGGGCTGAAAGTGCCTCCGCACTCGATCGAAGCGGAGCAGTCGGTGTTGGGCGGTTTAATGCTGGATAACGAACGCTGGGACGATGTAGCCGAGCGTGTGGTGGCAGACGATTTTTACACCCGCCCACACCGCCATATCTTTACTGAAATGGCGCGTTTGCAGGAAAGCGGTAGTCCTATCGATCTGATTACCCTTGCGGAATCGCTGGAACGCCAGGGGCAACTCGATAGCGTCGGTGGTTTTGCTTATCTGGCAGAGCTGTCAAAAAATACGCCAAGTGCGGCGAACATCAGTGCTTATGCTGACATCGTGCGTGAACGTGCCGTTGTCCGTGAGATGATCTCGGTTGCGAATGAGATTGCTGAAGCCGGTTTTGATCCGCAGGGGCGTACCAGCGAAGATCTGCTGGACCTTGCTGAATCCCGCGTCTTTAAAATTGCCGAAAGTCGTGCAAACAAAGACGAAGGGCCGAAGAACATCGCCGATGTGCTCGACGCAACCGTGGCGCGTATTGAGCAGTTGTTTCAGCAGCCACACGATGGCGTTACCGGAGTAAACACCGGTTATGACGATCTCAACAAAAAAACCGCTGGCTTGCAGCCGTCGGATTTGATCATCGTCGCCGCGCGTCCGTCGATGGGTAAAACAACATTTGCGATGAACCTCGTCGAAAACGCGGCGATGTTGCAGGATAAACCAGTACTTATCTTCTCGCTGGAGATGCCTTCAGAACAGATTATGATGCGTTCTCTGGCGTCGCTGTCGCGCGTTGACCAGACTAAAATCCGTACCGGGCAGCTCGATGATGAAGACTGGGCGCGCATTTCCGGCACCATGGGTATTTTGCTCGAAAAACGCAATATCTATATCGATGACTCCTCCGGCCTGACGCCAACGGAAGTGCGTTCCCGCGCACGCCGTATTGCCCGTGAACACGGCGGCATCGGGCTTATCATGATCGACTACCTGCAACTGATGCGCGTACCGGCGCTTTCCGATAACCGTACGCTGGAAATTGCAGAAATCTCTCGCTCGCTGAAAGCACTGGCGAAAGAACTGAACGTGCCGGTGGTGGCGCTGTCCCAGTTGAACCGTTCTCTGGAACAACGTGCCGACAAACGCCCGGTCAACTCCGACCTGCGTGAATCTGGCTCTATCGAGCAGGATGCGGACTTGATTATGTTTATCTATCGTGATGAGGTGTATCACGAAAACAGTGATTTAAAAGGCATCGCGGAAATTATTATCGGTAAACAACGTAACGGCCCAATCGGGACGGTACGCCTGACCTTTAACGGTCAATGGTCGCGCTTCGACAACTATGCGGGGCCGCAGTACGACGACGAATAATAATTATTTTATGAATTAGGTAATTAAAGCAAACACTTATCAAGGAACACAAATGCAAGCGGCAACTGTTGTGATTAACCGCCGCGCTCTGCGACACAACCTGCAACGTCTTCGTGAACTGGCCCCTGCCAGTAAAATGGTTGCGGTGGTGAAAGCGAACGCTTATGGTCACGGTCTTCTTGAGACCGCGCGAACGCTCCCCGATGCTGACGCCTTTGGCGTAGCCCGTCTCGAAGAAGCTCTGCGACTGCGTGCGGGGGGAATCACCAAACCTGTACTGTTACTCGAAGGCTTTTTTGATGCCAGAGATCTGCCGACGATTTCTGCGCAACATTTTCATACCGCCGTGCATAACGAAGAACAGCTGGCTGCGCTGGAAGAGGCTAGCCTGGACGAGCCGGTTACCGTCTGGATGAAACTCGATACCGGTATGCACCGTCTGGGCGTAAGGCCGGAACAGGCTGAGGCGTTTTATCATCGCCTGACACAGTGCAAAAACGTTCGTCAGCCGGTGAATATCGTCAGCCATTTTGCGCGCGCGGATGAACCAAAATGTGGCGCAACCGAGAAACAACTCGCTATCTTTAATACCTTTTGCGAAGGCAAACCTGGTCAACGTTCCATTGCCGCGTCGGGTGGCATTCTGCTGTGGCCACAATCGCATTTTGACTGGGTGCGCCCGGGCATCATTCTTTATGGCGTCTCGCCGCTGGAAGATCGCTCCATCGGTGCCGATTTTGGCTGTCAGCCAGTGATGTCACTAACCTCCAGCCTGATTGCCGTGCGTGAGCATAAAGCCGGAGAGCCTGTTGGTTATGGTGGAACCTGGGTAAGCGAACGTGATACCCGTCTTGGCGTAGTCGCGATGGGCTATGGCGATGGTTATCCGCGCGCCGCTCCATCCGGTACGCCAGTGCTGGTGAACGGTCGCGAAGTACCGATTGTCGGACGCGTGGCGATGGATATGATCTGCGTAGACTTAGGTCCACAGGCGCAGGACAAAGCCGGGGATCCGGTCATTTTATGGGGCGAAGGTTTGCCCGTAGAACGTATCGCTGAAATGACAAAAGTGAGCGCTTACGAACTTATTACGCGCCTGACTTCAAGGGTCGCGATGAAATACGTGGATTAATCGTTCTGTAATATTTGATTGTCTGTGCCGGATGCGGCGTGAATGCCTTATCCGGCCAATAAAATCCTAAAAATTCAATAAGTTGATGTTCTTTCATGCTCTTATAAAGGTCGTGCCTCTGGCGGATGTTCGTTTGTCATGAGTCTCACTCTGTTGCTAATTGCCGTTCGCTCCTGAACATCCACTCGATCTTCGCCTTCTTCCGGTTTATTGTGTTTTAACCACCTGCCCGTAAACCTGGAGAACCATCGCGTGTTTCAAAAAGTTGACGCCTACGCTGGCGACCCGATTCTTACGCTTATGGAGCGTTTTAAAGAAGACCCTCGCAGCGACAAAGTGAATTTAAGTATCGGTCTGTACTACAACGAAGACGGAATTATTCCACAACTGAAAGCCGTGGCGGAGGCGGAAGCGCGCCTGAATGCGCAGCCCCATGGCGCTTCGCTTTATTTACCGATGGAAGGGCTTAACAGCTATCGCCATGCCATTGCGCCGCTGCTGTTTGGTGCGGACCATCCGGTACTGCAACAACAGCGCGTAGCAACCATTCAAACCCTTGGCGGCTCAGGGGCATTGAAAGTGGGCGCGGATTTCCTGAAACGCTACTTCCCGGAATCAGGCGTCTGGGTCAGCGATCCTACCTGGGAAAACCACGTAGCAATATTCGCCGGGGCTGGATTCGAAGTGAGTACTTACCCCTGGTATGACGAAGCGACTAACAGCGTGCGCTTTAATGACCTGTTGGCGACGCTGAAAACATTACCTGCCCGCAGTATTGTGTTGCTGCATCCATGTTGCCACAACCCAACGGGTGCCGATCTCACTAATGATCAGTGGGATGCGGTGATTGAAATTCTCAAAGCCCGCGAGCTTATCCCATTCCTCGATATTGCCTATCAAGGATTTAGTGCCGGTATGGAAGAGGATGCCTACGCTATTCGCGCCATTGCCAGCGCTGGATTACCCGCTCTGGTGAGCAATTCGTTCTCGAAAATTTTCTCCCTTTACGGCGAGCGCGTCGGCGGACTTTCTGTTCTGTGTGAAGATGCCGAAGCCGCTGGCCGCGTACTGGGGCAATTGAAAGCAACAGTTCGCCGCAACTACTCCAGCCCGCCGAATTTTGGTGCGCAGGTGGTGGCTGCAGTGCTGAATGACGAGGCATTGAAAGCCAGCTGGCTGGCGGAAGTAGAAGAGATGCGTACTCGCATTCTGGCAATGCGTCAGGAATTGGTGAAGGTATTAAGCACAGAGATGCCAGAACGCAATTTCGATTATCTGCTTAATCAGCGCGGCATGTTCAGTTATACCGGTTTAAGTGCCGCTCAGGTTGACCGACTACGTGAAGAATTTGGTGTCTATCTCATCGCCAGCGGTCGCATGTGTGTCGCCGGGTTAAATACGGCAAATGTACAACGTGTGGCAAAGGCGTTTGCTGCGGTGATGTAATGCAGGAAAGCAGGCTGGAGTTACCCAGCCTGCAGTGAAATTAAACTGTCGTCGCTTTCACTATTTCTTTGTAGATGATTTTTTTGATGCCGTTGTTCTACGTGAGAGATAATAAAACGTTGTCAGTTCTTTTATTGTTAAGTTTATCCCAATTATCTGGAATTCCTTTCCCTATTTTTTCGTGTGGAGTAATAATTTCTGCACATCTAACCATTATTAAATTTAATAATAAGTATCGGGTTTGTTACGATAGAATATTTCTATATCCTCAAGAATATACTTTGCCTTATTGCCTGTGACTTTCTGAGATTCAATTATAGTATCGTTAAATTCTAATGTTAAAGAGAACTCTTTTTTTCCGCTTTGTGTAAGTTTAACCTTATATTGATTACCAATATCAAATAAAAAGGTCCTGTAATGAGAATAATCACCTTTAACCTCCTCGGCAAAACAGCAAAGCGTGCAAATATACATAAAGTCTTTCTTACCCCTGATTTTGTTAACTAAATCGATAAATGCGTGAAAAACTTTACTTGCAATAGAACTTGATACTTCTTCTCCAGGTCTACAAAAATCTTTTGCAATTTTTAACTGTGTTTCTATGTATAAAAAGAAATCTTTAGCATAAGAAAAATCTTTGGCATAAGAAAAATCTTTGGCATAAGAGATGTCTTTATTATTTAGTGCATCTAGCTCAACAGGTAAAGATGTCGTTTTGTTGCTATTCACATATGATATATTCATATCATCATCTCCATCGGGAGTAATAAAATTAGTCACCATTGTAGGATAGGGTTCTGGTCAATCAGGAATCATCTTTATAAACTTCGATTGTTTTTGTAATGCTGTATCATTAAGTTCATTAAATCGTACAGCAGATAAATGTTCTTTCAAATTTCGCTCATTTGCAGAGGATTCATCATAATAAACGTAAAATTAATGTATCCTTACATCGAGTAATAAACATTTTTTATACAAAAAAAGACAGGAACGTATTTACTGGGTTAAATATAATCATCCTGCTTTTCATCACAAAAACCGCAGATAATCCTTCCTTTCCCCGGCAGCTGGCGTTATGGTCAGATGGTTTTTGCAACAAATCTCACAATAAAAAGTTTCAACATACTGACTATTTAGGGAAAAATATGCGCAAGATCACACAGGCAATCAGTGCCGTTTGCTTATTGTTCGCTCTAAACAGTTCCGCTGTTGCCCTGGCCTCATCTCCTTCACCGCTTAACCCTGGGACTAACGTTGCCAGGCTTGCTGAACAGGCACCAATTCATTGGGTTTCGGTCGCACAAATTGAAAATAGCCTCGCAGGGCGTCCGCCAATGGCGGTGGGGTTTGATATCGATGACACGGTACTTTTTTCCAGTCCGGGGTTCTGGCGCGGCAAAAAAAACCTTCTCGCCAGAAAGCGAAGATTATCTGAAAAATCCTGTGTTCTGGGAAAAAATGAATAATGGCTGGGATGAATTCAGCATTCCAAAAGAGGTCGCTCGCCAGCTGATTGATATGCATGTACGCCGCGGTGACGCGATCTTCTTTGTGACTGGTCGTAGCCCGACGAAAACAGAAACGGTTTCAAAAACGCTGGCGGATAATTTTCATATTCCTGCCACCAACATGAATCCGGTAATCTTTGCGGGCGATAAACCAGGGCAAAATACAAAATCGCAATGGCTGCAGGATAAAAATATCCGAATTTTTTATGGCGATTCCGATAACGATATTACCGCCGCACGCGATGTCGGCGCTCGTGGTATCCGCATTCTGCGCGCCTCCAACTCTACCTACAAACCCTTGCCACAAGCGGGTGCGTTTGGTGAAGAGGTGATCGTCAATTCAGAATACTGACAGAGCGGGAGAGCGTGATGCTCTCCCGAATGCTGTTTTTTTAATCACACCTTTATCCTTTCGCTGTCTTGCTGCAAACTGATTAAGAGAGTTTTATCAAGGAGCAGCACATGTGGTATCAAAAGACGCTCACGCTTAGCGCCAAATCTCGTGGGTTTCATCTGGTAACGGATGAAATTCTGAATCAGCTGGCTGATATGCCGCGCGTTAACATCGGCTTACTGCATCTGTTGCTGCAACATACCTCCGCCTCTCTGACACTTAATGAGAACTGCGATCCCACCGTACGCCACGACATGGAGCGTTTTTTCCTCCGCACCGTTCCCGACAACGGAAATTATGAGCATGACTATGAGGGAGCAGACGATATGCCTTCTCATATCAAATCCTCAATGCTGGGAACATCGCTTGTATTGCCGTTACATAAAGGGCGTATTCAGACCGGCACCTGGCAAGGCATCTGGCTGGGGGAACATCGCATCCACGGCGGATCGCGTCGCATCATCGCGACACTACAAGGGGAGTAAAAAATGACCATTTCGGAGTTGCTACAATATTGCATGGCAAAACCAGGCGCAGAACAGAGCGTGCATAACGACTGGAAAGCGACGCAGATCAAAGTGGAAGATGTACTGTTTGCGATGGTGAAAGAAGTAGAAAATCGCCCAGCTGTTTCGCTGAAAACCAGCCCGGAGCTGGCGGAGCTGCTACGTCAGCAGCACAGCGATGTGCGTCCTAGCCGCCATCTGAATAAAGCGCACTGGAGCACCGTGTATCTCGACGGTTCGCTGCCGGATTCGCAAATCTATTATCTGGTGGATGCGTCTTATCAGCAGGCAGTGAATTTACTACCGGAAGAAAAGCGTAAATTGCTGGTACAACTCTGAAAGGAAAAGGCCGCTCAGAAAGCGGCCTTAACGATTACAGCATCGGCTTGAGGAAGCGTGCCGTATGCGAAGCTTCGCACTCCGCGACGGTTTCTGGCGTACCGGAGACGAGGATTTCGCCGCCGCCACTGCCGCCTTCTGGTCCCAGGTCGACAATCCAGTCAGCGGTTTTGATCACGTCGAGATTGTGCTCAATCACCACAATGGTATTGCCCTGATCGCGCAGTTTATGCAGCACGTCGAGGAGTTGCTGAATATCGGCGAAGTGCAGACCGGTGGTCGGCTCGTCGAGAATATACAGCGTCTGCCCGGTGCCGCGTTTTGACAGCTCACGCGCCAGCTTCACGCGCTGGGCTTCACCACCAGAAAGTGTGGTTGCGGACTGCCCCAGGCGAATGTACGTCAGACCAACGTCCATCAACGTTTGCAGCTTACGCGCCAGAGCTGGCACCGCATCAAAGAACTCACGCGCCTCTTCGATGGTCATATCCAGCACTTCGTGGATGGTTTTGCCTTTGTACTTAATTTCCAGCGTTTCACGGTTATAGCGTTTACCTTTGCACTGATCGCACGGCACGTAGATATCCGGCAGGAAGTGCATCTCCACTTTGATCACACCGTCGCCCTGACAGGCTTCGCAGCGCCCGCCACGGACGTTAAAGCTGAAACGTCCTGGCGTATAACCACGCGCACGGGATTCCGGTACGCCCGCAAACAGTTCGCGCACAGGTGTAAACACGCCGGTATAGGTCGCCGGGTTAGAACGTGGAGTACGACCAATTGGGCTTTGGTCGATATCGATCACTTTATCGAAATGCTCCAGCCCCTGAATATCGCGATACGGTGCCGGTTCGGCGATGGTCGCACCATTCAACTGGCGTTGGGCAATCGGGAACAGTGTGTCGTTAATCAGCGTCGATTTACCGGAACCTGAAACCCCTGTGATGCAGGTAAACAGACCGACTGGCAGCGTGAGCGTCACGTCCTTCAGGTTGTTGCCGCGTGCACCTGTCAGCTTCAGCACTTTTTCTGGATTCGCCGGAACGCGTTTCTTCGGCACTTCAATCTTGCGTTTACCGCTCATGTACTGCCCGGTCAACGATTCAGGCACCGCCATAATCGCTTCCAGCGGACCTTCTGCGACCACTTCACCGCCGTGAACACCCGCACCAGGACCGATATCGATCACATGGTCAGCGGCGCGAATTGCGTCTTCGTCATGCTCCACCACAATCACGGTATTACCGAGATCGCGCAGATGGATAAGCGTACCCAACAGGCGCTCGTTATCGCGCTGGTGCAGGCCGATAGACGGCTCGTCCAGTACATACATAACGCCAACCAGGCCCGCACCAATCTGGCTCGCCAGACGGATACGCTGGGCTTCACCGCCGGAAAGTGTTTCTGCCGAGCGGGAAAGTGTCAGGTAATTCAGGCCGACGTTAACGAGGAATTTCAGACGATCGCCGATCTCTTTAAGGATTTTTTCTGCAATCTTCGCCCGCTGACCTGCGAGTTTGAGATTGTTGAAGAATTCCATCGCATGACCGATGCTCATGTCGGAGATAGCAGGCAGCGGCGTATTCTCGACATACACGTGGCGCGCTTCCCGACGCAGACGCGTTCCTTCGCAGCTGGCGCATGGGCGATTGCTGATAAACTTGGCTAATTCTTCACGTACCGCACTGGATTCCGTCTCTTTATAACGGCGCTCCATATTGTGCAGCACGCCTTCGAACGGATGACGACGAATGGAGGTATCGCCACGATCGTTCATGTATTTGAATTCAATGTTTTCTTTGCCAGAACCGTACAACACCACTTTATGCACGTTCGCGCTCAGGCTGCCCCACGGCGCTTCGACGTCGAACTTATAGTGATCTGCCAGCGATTTCAGCATCTGGAAATAATAGAAGTTGCGGCGATCCCAGCCACGGATCGCACCGCCAGCCAGTGACAGCTCGGGATTTTGGATCACGCGGTCAGGATCGAAATATTGCTGTACGCCAAGGCCGTCACAGGTCGGGCAGGCACCTGCCGGGTTGTTAAACGAAAACAGTCGCGGCTCCAGTTCACGCATACTGTAGCCGCAAATTGGGCAGGCGAAGTTGGCGGAGAACAGCAGCTCTTCCGCTTTCGGGTCGTCCATATCCGCCACTACCGCTGTACCACCGGAAAGCTCCAGCGCGGTTTCAAACGACTCCGCAAGACGTTGGGTAAGATCGTCACGCACCTTGAAGCGATCAACCACCACTTCAATAGTGTGTTTCTTTTGCAGTTCCAGTTTCGGCGGATCGGAAAGATCGCAGACTTCGCCATCAATACGAGCACGGATGTAACCCTGGCTTGCCAGGTTCTCCAGCGTTTTGGTGTGTTCGCCTTTGCGCTCTTTAATGATTGGCGCGAGCAGCATCAGACGCTTGCCTTCCGGCTGCGACAGCACGTTATCCACCATCTGGCTGACGGTTTGCGCCGCCAGCGGGACGTCGTGGTCCGGACAGCGCGGTTCGCCGACGCGGGCGAACAACAAACGCAAATAGTCGTGGATTTCGGTGATTGTCCCCACCGTAGAACGCGGGTTATGAGACGTCGATTTCTGCTCAATTGAGATGGCAGGAGAAAGCCCCTCAATATGATCGACGTCCGGCTTTTCCATCAGTGACAGAAACTGCCGCGCGTAGGCGGAAAGGGATTCAACGTAACGGCGCTGCCCTTCGGCATATAAGGTGTCGAAAGCGAGCGAGGATTTGCCAGAACCCGAAAGCCCGGTCACGACAATGAGCTTGTCGCGGGGGATAACGAGGTTGATGTTTTTGAGATTATGGGTGCGGGCGCCCCGAACTTCGATCTTATCCATTCACCTTTCCCGGATTAAACGCTTTTTTGCCCGGTGGCATGGTGCTACCGGCGATCACAAACGGTTAATTATGACACAAATTGACCTGAATGAATATACAGTATTGGAATGCATTATCCGGAGTGTTGTGTAACAATGTCTGGCCAGGTTTGTTTCCCGGAACCGAGGTCACAACATAGTAAAAGCGCTATTGGTAATGGTACAATCGCGCGTTTACACTTATTCAGAACGATTTTTTTCAGGAGACACGAACATGGCCAGCAGAGGCGTAAACAAGGTTATTCTCGTTGGTAATCTGGGTCAGGACCCGGAAGTACGCTACATGCCAAATGGTGGCGCAGTTGCCAACATTACGCTGGCTACTTCCGAATCCTGGCGTGATAAAGCGACCGGCGAGATGAAAGAACAGACTGAATGGCACCGCGTTGTGCTGTTCGGCAAACTGGCAGAAGTGGCCAGCGAATATCTGCGTAAAGGTTCTCAGGTTTATATCGAAGGTCAGCTGCGTACCCGTAAATGGACCGATCAATCCGGTCAGGATCGCTACACCACAGAAGTCGTGGTGAACGTTGGCGGCACCATGCAGATGCTGGGTGGTCGTCAGGGTGGTGGCGCTCCGGCAGGTGGTAATATCGGTGGTGGTCAGCCGCAGGGCGGTTGGGGTCAGCCTCAGCAGCCGCAGGGTGGCAATCAGTTCAGCGGCGGCGCGCAGTCTCGCCCGCAGCAGTCCGCTCCGGCAGCGCCGTCTAACGAGCCGCCGATGGACTTTGATGATGACATTCCGTTCTGATTTGTCATTAAAACAATAGGTTATATTGTTTTAAGGTGGATGATTAAAGCATCTGCCAGCCATAAAAAAGAAGCCTCCGTTATGGAGGCTTCTACGTATCAGGTCAAAATCATTGGCCATTGTGGCGGTGTCTGATTCATCTCTTCTATCATCACCGACTCGATGTTGTGCCAGATAGCGGTGATGTCCGCCATTGTGATGCCAAGCAACCCCATTGCGAACCAACAGGCGGAAACAACGCCCAGACCGCTGCTGATCACCGCAAGCCCGACATAATCAGACCGACGAAAACGGATGTTGATGTGCTGGCCAGAAACATCATTACGGCACTAAGAAGCTGCCAGCGAAGAAGAACCACGCCAGTGGTGAGGGTAGCCATCAAACAATTCCTCTGAAAAGAGCCGATGCCCTGGACAGCGCGGCGTTGTTCACGGGAGGCGTGGTACACTCTGGCTATCGCGGGGCTTGCAGAACACAAAAATGAAACACTCTGTTTGTTTCATTAATTTTGTGAGCTATATCACAATTGATTGTTTGTTAGCCATATTAGGCCGTGACTTTTATTGCTGTACAGATTATGTGGTTTTTCAGTGGCATTAAGGGCATATCTTCCCGCCGCCTCTGCATTCCTGTAGGAAATTAATTTTGAATATCAATGAATTATTTTCATCCAGGTGACGATTAGAAAGGTATCAATTTCAAATCAGGCAAAAGTGCTATTTATACCGTAAGATTTATCTAAAGACGTCGGTACCCAGGGTTTTCACCTTGCAATGGCCGGGTATAAACAGGCAGGAAATTGATAGCAATGAGTCATCGTGCACGACACCAATTACTGGCGTTGCCGGGCATTATCTTTTTAGTTCTCTTTCCCATCATTCTTTCGCTATGGATTGCCTTCCTTTGGGCAAAATCAGAAGTGAATAATCAGCTCCGAACCTTTGCTCAACTGGCACTGGATAAATCCGAGCTGGTCATTCGCCAGGCAGATTTAGTGAGCGATGCAGCTGAACGCTATCAGGGGCAAGTTTGCACTCCAGCCCATCAAAAGCGAATGTTGAATATTATTCGTGGCTATCTTTATATTAATGAATTGATCTATGCCCGTGATAACCATTTTTTATGCTCATCGCTGATAGCGCCTGTAAACGGCTATACGATTGCACCGGCCGATTATAAGCGTGAACCTAACGTTTCTATCTATTATTACCGCGATACGCCTTTTTTCTCTGGCTATAAAATGACCTATATGCAGCGGGGAAATTATGTGGCGGTTATCAACCCTCTCTTCTGGAGTGAAGTGATGTCTGATGACCCGACATTGCAATGGGGTGTGTATGATACGGTGACGAAAACCTTTTTCTCGTTAAGCAAAGAGGCCTCGGCAGCAACGTTTTCTCCGCTGATTCATTTGAAGGATTTAACCGTACAAAGAAATGGCTATTTATATGCGACAGTTTATTCGACAAAACGCCCAATTGCAGCCATTGTTGCGACTTCATATCAACGTCTTATAACCCATTTTTATAATCATCTTATTTTTGCGTTGCCCGCCGGTATTTTGGGGAGTCTTGTTCTGCTATTACTCTGGCTACGTATTCGACAAAACTATTTATCTCCCAAACGTAAATTGCAACGCGCCCTCGAAAAACATCAACTTTGTCTTTATTACCAGCCAATAATCGATATCAAAACAGAAAAATGTATCGGCGCTGAAGCGTTGTTACGTTGGCTTGGTGAGCAGGGGCAAATAATGAATCCGGCAGAGTTTATTCCGCTGGCAGAAAAGGAGGGGATGATAGAACAGATAACTGATTATGTTATTGATAATGTCTTCCGCGATCTGGGCGCGTACTTGGCAACACATGCCGATCGCTATGTTTCTATTAACCTGTCGGCCTCCGATTTTCATACGTCACGGTTGATAGCGCGAATCAATCAGAAAACAGAGCAATACGCGGTGCGTCCGCAGCAAATTAAATTTGAAGTGACTGAGCATGCATTTCTTGATGTCGAAAAAATGACGCCGATTATTCTGGCTTTCCGCCAGGCTGGTTACGAAGTGGCAATT
Source organism: Shigella sonnei (assembly GCF_002950395.1). Taxonomy (NCBI): domain Bacteria; kingdom Pseudomonadati; phylum Pseudomonadota; class Gammaproteobacteria; order Enterobacterales; family Enterobacteriaceae; genus Shigella; species Shigella sonnei. Next base: position 3,342,897 of record NZ_CP026802.1, on the reverse strand, counting down.
GATGATTTTGGTATTGGCTACTCTAACTTGCATAACCTTAAATCATTGAATGTCGATATTTTGAAAATCGATAAATCGTTTGTTGAAACGCTGACCACCCACAAAACCAGTCATTTGATTGCGGAACACATCATCGAGCTGGCGCACAGCCTGGGGTTAAAAACGATCGCTGAAGGCGTCGAAACTGAGGAGCAGGTTAACTGGCTGCGCAAACGCGGCGTGCGCTATTGCCAGGGATGGTTTTTTGCGAAGGCGATGCCGCCGCAGGTGTTTATGCAATGGATGGAGCAATTACCCGCGCGGGAGTTAACGCGCGGGCAATAAAACTACAGGCGGTGGCGATAATCGCTGGGAGTGCGATCAAACTGCCGACGGAAAACGCGGGAGAAGGTCTGCTGCGAGACATAACCCAGGTCCATTGCGATATCAAAAATCGGACGCTCGGTGGTGCGCAACTCAACGGCGGCCAGTAACAGGCGACGTTGGCGAATGTAATCGCCAAGCGTCTGATGCGTCACCGTGCGGAACATTCGTTGCAAGTACCACTTTGAATAGCCTGATTTTTTTGCGACTACATCAATGTTAAGCGGCTGGTCAATATGCTCGTCAATCCATGCGATAAGATCCTGAATAATTTTCTGATGGGACATAAATCTGCCTCTTTTCAGTGTTCAGTTCGTTAATTCATCTGTTGGGGAGTATAATTCCTCAAGTTAACTTGAGGTAAAGCGATTTATGGAAAAGAAATTACCCCGCATTAAAGCGCTGCTAACCCCGGTGATGCTGCCAACTTACTGATTTAGTGTATGATGGTGTTTTTGAGGTGCTCCAGTGGCTTCTGTTTCTATCAGCTGTCCCTCCTGTTCAGCTACTGACGGGGTGGTGCGTAACGGCAAAAGCACTGCCGGACATCAGCGCTATCTCTGCTCTCACTGCCGTAAAACATGGCAACTGCAGTTCACTTACACCGCTTCTCAACCCGGTACGCACCAGAAAATCATTGATATGGCCATGAATGGCGTTGGATGCCGGGCAACTGCACGCATTATGGGCGTTGGCCTCAACACGATTTTACGTCACTTAAAAAACTCAGGCCGCAGTCGGTAACCTCGCGCATACAGCCGGGCAGTGACGTCATCGTCTGCGCGGAAATGGACGAACAGTGGGGCTATGTCGGGGCTAAATCGCGCCAGCGCTGGCTGTTTTACGCGTATGACAGTCTCCGGAAGACGGTTGTTGCGCACGTATTCGGTGAACGCACTATGGCGACGCTGGGGCGTCTTATGAGCCTGCTGTCACCCTTTGACGTGGTGATATGGATGACGGATGGCTGGCCGCTGTATGAATCCCGCCTGAAGGGAAAGCTGCACGTAATCAGCAAGCGATATACGCAGCGAATTGAGCGGCATAACCTGAATCTGAGGCAGCACCTGGCACGGCTGGGACGGAAGTCGCTGTCGTTCTCAAAATCGGTGGAGCTGCATGACAAAGTCATCGGGCATTATCTGAACATAAAACACTATCAATAAGTTGGAGTCATTACCGATAATGCAGAGAATATGCCTTTTCTTTCTTGTTAATTATAAGGATATTTTATGCGCTATAATGGTTTAAATAATATGTTTTTCTCTCTTTGCCAGATTAACGATAACCACTCTTTCACAAGTTCATCACATACAAAGAAAACAAAATCATATAATTACAGCAAACATCATAAAAACACGTTAATTGACAATAAAGCCCTCTCTCTTTTCAAGATGGATGATCATGAAAAAGTGATAGGTTTGATTCAGAAAATGAAAAGAATTTATGATAGTTTACCATCAGGAAAAATCACGAAGGAAACGGACAGGAAAATACATAAACATTTTATAGATATAGCTTTATATGCAAATAATAAATGTGACGATAGAATTACGAGAAGAGTTTACCTTAGTAAAGAAAAGGAAGTATCCATTAAGGTGGTATATTTTATAAATAATGTCGCCGTCCATAATAATACTATCGAAATTCCACAGACAGTAAATGGTGGTTACGATTTTTCACACCTTAGCCTGAAAGGTATCGTGATTAAAGATGAAGATTTATCCAATTCGAATTTTGCAGGTTGCAGACTACAAAACGCTATTTTCCAGGACTGTAATATGTATAAAACGAATTTTTATTACGCCATAATGGAAAAATACTTTTTGATAATTGTATTCTCGATGACTCAAATTTCGCTCAGATAAAAATGGCCGACGGAACTCTAAATGCATGCTCCGTTATGCATGTTCAATTCTACAATGCAGCAATGAATAGAGCCAATATTAAAAATACCTTTCTTGACTATTCAAATTTTTATATGGCGTACATGGCTGAGGCAAATCTTTATAAAGTAATAGCGCCATATGTTAATTTATTTAAAGCCGACCTTAGTTTCTCTAAACTCGATTTAATTAACTTTGAACATGCTGATCTGTCTCGCGTCAATCTGAACAAAGCAATCCTCCAGAATATAAACTTAATTGATAGCAAACTCTTTTGTACGTGGCTAACAAATACATTCCTCGAAATGGTTATATGTACCGACTCTAATATGGCTAATGTTAATTTTAATAATGCCAATTTAAGCAACTGCCATTTCAACTGTTCTATTTTAACAAAAGCCTGTATGTTTAATACCCGTCTCTATCGGGTTAATTTTGATGAGGCTAGCGTCCAGGGAATGGGCATTTCCATACTCCGTGGGGAGGAAAATATCCCCATTGATAGTGATACCCTGGTAACACTACAGAAATTCTTTGAAGAAGATTGTACCTCTCATACTGGCATGTCACAAACTGAGGATAATATTAATGCAGTCGCTATGAAGATTACTGCAGATATTATGCAACACGCAGATTGAGGTTAAGTCGAAGAACAGCCAATGAATTGACTTTACAAGAGAGATAACTTATTTGTTTTAGAATCATGAATGTTAGCCCGAGCTAACCTGTTAAAGGTGCAAAAGATTGCACCTTTTTCAGATTACCTCGGGCCTGGTTACGTCGCTTTCGGCTTACTGATTTTCCTCAATTAGCAACGCTTCAAGCAAATCGAGATCGTGCAGTAATTTTTGCAGCGTTTCGTTGCTGATCTCCCGCGTGGCGCGCAGGTGGTACAGTTCAGCACGTTCAGAACGCAATGCCGCCAGACGGAAGCGACGCTCAAGGTTCTCTTCCTGCACGGAACTTTCAACGTCGTTACGTCCATCGGCGCGACGACGCAGGTTACCAATGACGCGAGAACTGACCTCCGTAAGCAGCTGGTTATCGATATTCTCTTCGGTATCCGCCGCCAGACGCTCCTCCATTTTCTGGATCGCCACAATCGCCACTTCTGCCGTTGCCGCTCGCGCAATACGTTCTTCTTTCAATTGTTGCGAATGGTCCGCGACTTCAATGTGTTGTAGCAGAATAGGCAACATCACCACGCCGACAAACAGCGAGAAGAGAATGACGCCAGCCGCCAGGAACACCAGCTCATAGCGCGCCGGGAAGACGTTACCATCCGGCAAGAGCAGCGGGATAGAGAGCACACCGGCCAGAGTGATCGCCCCACGCACCCCGGCGAAAGACGCGATCAGGATTTCTCGTGTGGTCCACGAACCAAACTCCATCGGCTTCTTCTTCAGGAAGCGGTTGCTGAACTTTTTCATCGTCCACAGCCAGCCGAAACGGACCAGCATCAGCGCCGCATATATCAGAATAATATCGGTAAACAGCATCCAGATTTCGACGTTAGGGTCGATTTCTGCCGCCATCAGCGACGTCTCCAGAATACCCGGCAGCTGCAGACCTAACAGCAGGAACACCATGCCGTTAAAGACAAATTCCAGCATCGCCCAGGTGCTGTTTGCGCGCAGGCGCATTGCCAGCGGCGCACGGCGCATCACACCGGAGCGGGTGATGGTCATCCCGGCGGCAACCGCAGCGAGGATGCCGGAAACGCCAATATGTTCGGCAATCAGATAAGAAGCGAATGGCAGCAAGAACAGCAGAACGATCTGCGTCGCGGGTTCATCACCGCCCCAGCGGCTGAGGAATCGCAGCGAGCGACCATACAGCCAGCTCACCACAAAACCGGCAAGAATACCACCAATGGCTACTTTCATAAATTCGACCGTCGCACCGCCGACGGTGAAGATCATCGTCCCCATCGCCACTGCCACGGCAAACTTCAACGACACCAGGCCGGAGGCGTCATTCATCAACGCTTCGCCCTGCAAAATGCCCATGATTTTTTTCGGGATGCGCCCTTCGCCAACAATCCCGGAGAGCGCCACAGCATCGGTCGGAGAAAGTACCGCCGCCAGCGCAAAGGCGGGGATCAGCGGAATGCCCGGCACCACCCAGTAAATAAGGAAGCCAATGCCGACCACGGTGACCACCACCAGCGCCAGCGCGAGGCCGAAAATCTCTCGACCATGTTCGAGAAATTCACGGGTCGGCGTTTTCCAGCCATCAGCGAACAGCAACGGCGGGATAAACAAGACTAAAAAGAGTTCAGGATCAAACTCCACATGCAAACCAAACGTCGGCCACGCCAGTAGCGCACCGATGGCGATTTGCATAAGCGGAAGCGGGATCTGAAAGGGCATGACACGAGTGACCACCCCGGACAGTGAGACCACGAGGGTCATTATCAGTATGGTGAAGAAGATTTCCATGCGTTCCCTGTTTGCGATGTTTTTTTATGATCTGAGAAAGGCGTTATGCCTGAATTCTCATTTTTTCAGAATATCGCAAAAGCTCACACAATGTGCGGAGAAAATAAAAACGGGCAGCCATTGCCACCCGTTTTCAGAATCCGATGAAAGATTAGATAGCCCAGCCACCCGCATAGAAGGTCACCAGCGCCACGGCGATAACGACCGTACCGATGTTCAACTTGCGCCATTCGCCGGAAACCAGACGACCAATCACCAGAGTCGCGAAGCCGATCATGATGCCTGTTACGATGTTACAGGTCAGCACGATGAATACCGCCGTAACCAGACCCGCCATCGCATCAACAAAATCAGCAAAGTCGATTTTCGCCACGTTGCTCAGCATCAGCAGGCCAACGTACATCAGCGCCGGAGCCGTTGCATACCCCGGAACGAGGTAAGAGAGCGGAGAGAGGAACAGAATCAGCAGGAACAGCACGCCAACGGTGATAGCCGTCAAACCGGTTTTACCGCCCGCCGCCGTACCCGCCGCAGACTCGATGTATACCGCTGCCGGAGCAGCACCCACCAGGCCAGAGAAAACGCTGCTCATGGAGTCAGTGGTCAGTGCTTTCCCACCGTCGATGATCTGCCCATCTTTATCCAGCAGGTTCGCCTGGCCGGCGACGGCACGGATAGTTCCGGTGGCATCAAATACTGCCGTCATCACCAGCGCCAGAACGCTTGGCAGGACTACAGGATTCAGCGCGCCCATAATGTCCAGGCTGCCAATCAGTGAATTGCCGTTTTCATCGCTCAATGAAGGCATGGCGAAAACGCCGGAGAAATGGACGTTAGGATCGAAGATCAAACCGACAATTGAGATACCGATAATGGTCAGCAGAATGCCACCAGGGACTTTCAGTTTTTCCAGGCCGATGATCACCGCCAGACCTACCAGTGACATAATCACCGGGAAGGTCGCGAAATCACCCAGCGCAACGGGCAGACCATCAAGCGGGTTTTTAATCACCAGACCGACACCATTAGCGGCAATGAGCAGCAGGAACAGACCGATACCGATCCCCGTGCCGTGCGCCACACCGTGCGGCAAGTTGCGCAAAATCCAGCTACGGATACCCGTGGCAGAAATTACCGTAAACAGCACACCCATCAGGAACACGGCACCCAGCGCGACAGGTACGCTAATATGTTGCCCCAGCACCAGGCTGAATGCGGTAAACGCCGTCAGGGAGATGGCGCAACCAATCGCCAACGGCAGATTAGCCCACAGACCCATCACGATAGAACCGAGTCCGGCAACCAGACAGGTTGCAACGAAAACTGCCGCAGGCGGGAAGCCTGCTTTACCCAACATACCTGGAACGACGATGACCGAGTAGACCATCGCCAGAAACGTTGTTAACCCGGCAACCACTTCCTGACGGACAGTGCTTCCACGTTGTGAAATTTTAAACCAGGCGTCGAGTGAACCGCCGGTACGCGCTGATGGCGTAGACATAAGAAAACATCCCCTGAGAGTTTAATTTTCGTCAAGATGCGTGGCGGACAATCCCCTGCCAGCGAAACGTTATCTTCCTGCTCCAGGTTTGCGACAATTTACTGCGTCGCAAAAAAGCAAACGTTTAGCTCCGCGCATACAAAACGGGTGGTAAAAAAAGCAAACGATTATCCGGCGATCATAGCGGCTTTTTCAACCGAAGTTTGCTGCTTTTTTCTCTTTTATTGTCTTGACGATGAAAAACCAGGCAATTGATGCGCAAACGTTATCGTCGGTGCGCAAGATTGCAGCGTTATCGAGCCGTATACCGTTCAGGATTGCGATAAAAAATCGTCTGAGATGACAAAAATATTGCGGATAAAAAGTATACTTTTACACTGGCGAAGAAATGCCGGTGACATACAATTAAAGCATCAACACCAACCGGAACCTCCACCACGTGCTCGAATGGGGTGTGTTGACGTCGGGGGAAACCCTCCTGTGTACCAGCGGGATAGAGAGAAAGACAAAGACCGGAAAACAAACTAAAGCGCCCTTGTGGCGCTTTAGTTTTGTTCATCTTCCAGCAAGCGTGCGCCGGTACCTTCTTCTCCTAAGCGGTCGCCCGGGTTACGCAACGGGCAATCACTGCGCGAAAGGCAGCCACAACCAATACATCCGTCCAGTTCGTCACGCAGCGCCACTAAGGTATGAATGCGCCGATCCAACTCTTCTCGCCATTGGGACGAAAGCTGTTTCCACTCTTTCGCACTTAACGTATGCCCTTCGGGCAACACGCCAAACGCTTCACCAATGGTCGCCAGCGGAATGCCAATACGCTGAGCAATTTTGATAATTGCAACATATCGCAACACATCACGTTTATATCGCCGCTGATTGCCGCTGTTACGGATACTGGTAATCAACCCTTTACTTTCATAGAAATGCAGCGCCGATACCGCCACACCGCTGCGTTTCGCCACTTCGCCGGGGGTTAGGGTAATGACTCCAACTTATTGATAGTGTTTTATGTTCAGATAATGCCCGATGACTTTGTCATGCAGCTCCACCGATTTTGAGAACGACAGCGACTTCCGTCCCAGCCGTGCCAGGTGCTGCCTCAGATTCAGGTTATGCCGCTCAATTCGCTGCGTATATCGCTTGCTGATTACGTGCAGCTTTCCCTTCAGGCGGGATTCATACAGCGGCCAGCCATCCGTCATCCATATCACCACGTCAAAGGGTGACAGCAGGCTCATAAGACGCCCCAGCGTCGCCATAGTGCGTTCACCGAATACGTGCGCAACAACCGTCTTCCGGAGACTGTCATACGCGTAAAACAGCCAGCGCTGGCGCGATTTAGCCCCGACATAGCCCCACTGTTCGTCCATTTCCGCGCAGACGATGACGTCACTGCCCGGCTGTATGCGCGAGGTTACCGACTGCGGCCTGAGTTTTTTAAGTGACGTAAAATCGTGTTGAGGCCAACGCCCATAATGCGTGCAGTTGCCCGGCATCCAACGCCATTCATGGCCATATCAATGATTTTCTGGTGCGTACCGGGTTGAGAAGCGGTGTAAGTGAACTGCATTTGCCATGTTTTACGGCAGTGAGAGCAGAGATAGCGCTGATGTCCGGCAGTGCTTTTGCCGTTACGCACCACCCCGTCAGTAGCTGAACAGGAGGGACAGCTGATAGAAACAGAAGCCACTGGAGCACCTCAAAAACACCATCATACACTAAATCAGTAAGTTGGCAGCATCACCTGCATTATCATTTTCTACGACTGTCAAAAATCGCTCATTTTTTAATGAGTTTATTTGTTTAATATTTTGGGAAAAGGTGATGCATGCTGGAGAGGAAGAGTATTCCCCGGTCAGGCGACCGGGGAAGGGGAGAGATTAATGTGCGCGGCCTTGCTCAACGCCAAAGCCGGTCTGGGAGCGGATAAACTGCGCGCGGAACAGTTCACGCTCGCGCGCCCCTTCCGCTGAGTTATCGGTTGCCGAGAAGAACCAGATGCCGAGGAATGCCACGGTGATAGAGAACAGCGCCGGGTATTCATACGGGAAGATGGCTTTTTCGTGACCAAGGATCTGTACCCAAATCGTCGGGCCGAGGATCATCAGTACTACTGCGGTAATCAGCCCCAGCCAGCCACCCATCATCGCGCCACGCGTGGTCAGTTTCGACCAGTACATAGAAAGCAGAATGATCGGGAAGTTACAGCTCGCCGCGATGGCAAACGCCAGCCCCACCATAAAGGCGATGTTCTGATTCTCAAACAGCACGCCGAGGATAATCGCAATCACGCCGAGGATCAGTACGGTGATTTTTGATACCCGCAGCTCTTCACGTTCGGTCGCGCCTTTTTTGAAGACGTTAGCGTACAAGTCATGCGAAACCGCGGATGCGCCCGCCAGCGTCAGACCCGCAACCACCGCGAGGATAGTGGCGAAAGCAACCGCTGAAATAAAACCGAGGAACAGGTTGCCGCCCACTGCATTCGCCAGGTGAACGGCCGCCATGTTGTTACCACCAATCAGATGGCCCGCCGCGTCTTTATATTCCGGATTCGCACCAACCAGCATGATCGCGCCGAAGCCGATAATAAAGGTCAGAATATAGAAGTAGCCCATAAACCCGGTGGCGTAGAACACGCTCTTACGTGCTTCGCGGGCATCGCTGACTGTAAAGAAGCGCATCAGAATGTGCGGCAAGCCCGCCGTACCAAACATCAGTCCCAGACCCAGAGAGAGTGCGGAGATCGGATCTTTCACCAGCCCGCCCGGCTTCATGATGTCGACACCTTTCGGGTGTACCGCCATCGCTTCACTGAACAGATTGTTGAAGCTAAAGCCGACGTGTTTCATCACCATAAAGGCCATAAAGCTGGCACCGAACAGCAACAGCACGGCTTTGATAATCTGTACCCAAGTGGTCGCCAGCATGCCGCCGAACAGGACGTACATCATCATCAGCACGCCGACCAGCACCACCGCAATGTGATAGTTAAGGCCAAACAGCAGCTCGATCAGTTTACCTGCGCCCACCATCTGGGCGATAAGGTAAAGCGCCACCACCACCAGAGAACCACAGGCCGAAAGAATACGAATCGGCCCTTGTTTCAGACGGTAAGAGGCCACATCGGCAAAGGTGTAGCGCCCCAGGTTACGCAGACGTTCGGCAATCAGGAACAAAATGATCGGCCAGCCCACCAGGAAGCCCAGCGAGTAAATTAAGCCGTCATAGCCGGAGGTAAACACCAGCGCGGAGATCCCCAAGAATGAGGCGGCGGACATATAGTCCCCGGCAATCGCCAGCCCGTTCTGGAAGCCAGTGATATTGCCGCCTGCGGTGTAGTAGTCGCTACGAGAACGTACGAGTTTTGATGCCCAGTAGGTAATGCCGAGCGTAAACACGACGAAAATCAGGAACATAATAATCGCCTGCCAGTTCGTTGGCTGGCGCTCTACGGCCCCGCTAATAGCATCCGCGGCGTTAGCTGCGAAAGGGAGTGTGGCGGCAAGCGCCGTCAGAACTCTTTTCATGATGCTTGTACCTCATGCAGGACTTCATTATTAAGACGGTCGAATTCGCCGTTCGCCCGCCAGATGTAGATACCGGTGAGAACAAAGGAGATCACAATCACTCCAACACCAATTGGAATACCGCGTGTGACGCTGGTGTTCGGATTCAGCGGCGTGCCAGCCAGCCGGGCGCGAAGGCGATCAGTAAAATAAAGCCGATATAAACTGCCAGCATAATAATCGACAGGATGGTGGCAAACCGTTGCCGTTTTTCGACTAACTCCCTGAAATGCGCATTGTCTTCTATCCGCTGATAAATAGTGCCATTCATCACAGATTCTCCAGAGGTAATGTAGGGATTGTTTTAATTCCCGCTCCCTTATGGGAGAAGGTTAACGCTCGGGTAACCCTTGCCGAATGTAGGCCGGATAAGGCGTTTACGCCGCATCCGGCAATCAATGCCTGATGCGACGCTGTCGCGTCTTATCAGGCCTACAAACCGTTACCGACTCGCATCCGGCAATTGTGGGTTACGATGGCATCGCGATAGCCTGCTTCTCTTCAAGCAGCTTCTCGACTACGCCAGGATCGGCAAGCGTCGAGGTATCGCCCAGGTTGCTGGTATCGCCCGCCGCAATTTTGCGCAGAATACGGCGCATAATTTTGCCGGAGCGGGTTTTAGGCAGGGAGTCGGTCCAGTGCAGCACGTCTGGCGTCGCCAGCGGGCCAATCTCTTTACGCACCCAGTTGCGGACTTCTGCGTACAGTTCTGGTGACGGTTCCTCCCCGTGATTAAGCGTGACGTAGGCGTAGATCGCCTGACCTTTAATATTGTGCGGAATACCTACTACGGCGGCTTCGGCAATCTTCGGATGCGCCACCAGCGCCGACTCAATCTCTGCCGTCCCCAGACGGTGACCGGAGACGTTCAGCACGTCGTCCACACGCCCGGTGATCCAGTAATAGCCATCTTCATCGCGACGCGCGCCGTCGCCGCTGAAATACATATTTTTGAAGGTGGAGAAGTAGGTCTGTTCAAAACGTTCGTGATCGCCAAACAGCGTACGCGCCTGACCCGGCCAGGAGTCGGTGATCACCAGGCTGCCTTCGGTAGCGCCTTCCAGCGGGTTACCTTCGTTATCGACCAGCGCCGGTTGCACGCCGAAGAACGGACGTGTTGCCGAACCGGCTTTCAGCTCGGTAGCGCCAGGCAGCGGCGTGATCATGAAACCGCCAGTTTCGGTCTGCCACCAGGTATCGACCACCGGACATTTCTCGTTGCCGATTTTTTTCCAGTACCACTCCCACGCTTCCGGGTTAATTGGCTCGCCCACGGAACCGAGAATGCGCAGCGACGAACGGTCGGTACCCTCGATCGCTTTATCGCCTTCCGCCATCAGCGCGCGGATCGCCGTGGGTGCGGTATAGAGAATATTGACCTGATGCTTGTCCACCACCTGCGCCATACGGGCAGGCGTCGGCCAGTTGGGTACGCCTTCAAACATCAGCGTGGTCGCACCGCAGGTCAGCGGGCCGTACAGCAAGTAACTGTGTCCGGTCACCCAGCCCACATCGGCGGTGCACCAGTAGATATCACCCGGATGATAATCAAAGACATATTTAAAGGTCAGCGCCGCGTACACCAGATAACCGCCGGTAGTATGCAGCACACCTTTTGGCTTACCGGTAGAACCGGAGGTGTAGAGAATAAACAGCGGATCTTCGGCGTTCATCTTTTCCGCCTGGTGCTGATCGCTCGCTTGCTCAACCAGGTCGTGCCACCACAGGTCGCGCCCTTCCTGCCAGTCAATTTTCCCGCCAGTACGCTTCAGTACCACCACATGCTCTACGCTGGTGACGTTCGGGTTTTTCAGCGCGTCATCAACGTTTTTCTTCAGCGGAATACTGCGCCCGGCACGCACACCTTCGTCGGAAGTGATCACCAGTCGTGAGTTGGAATCAATAATGCGCCCGGCAACGGCTTCCGGCGAGAAGCCGCCGAAAATCACCGAATGCACCGCGCCAATGCGGGCGCAGGCCAGCATCGCAACCGCGGCTTCCGGCACCATCGGCATATAAATCGCCACCACATCACCTTTTTTAATGCCCAGCTCGAGCAGGGTATTGGCGAAGCGGCAGACGTCGCGGTGCAGCTCTTTATAGCTGATATGTTTGCTCTGGCTGGCGTCGTCGCCTTCCCAGATGATGGCGGTACGATCGCCGTTTTCTTGCAGATGGCGGTCAAGGCAGTTTGCCGCCAGATTCAGCGTGCCGTCCTCGTACCATTTAATGGACACATTACCGGGGGCAAAGGAGGTGTTTTTCACCTTCTGGTAAGGTTTGATCCAGTCAAGAATTTTTCCCTGTTCGCCCCAGAAGGTATCAGGTACGTTAATAGATTGTTGATACATCGCCTCGTACTGCTGAGGGTTTATCAGGCAACGGTCTGCGATGTTGGCAGGAATGGTGTGTTTGTGAATTTGGCTCATGCTTTTGTTCTCCTTGTAGGGTGTTAATAATATGTGGCATAAGCGTTAAATGTAGGGGTATTGGCAGTTTTGTTTAGTATTTGGGCGACAGATCACGCAAAAGTAGAATTGTGCAAATAAACGGCAGGGTAATTTTTGAAGGTCAGCAACAAAAGTTGATTAATTCTTTGAGGAACATGCAGTTATGCATTGCTGTTGAAAAAGAGGAAGATACTAACTAACTCTAAAGTGGTATTTTACATGCACTTACAATTGATTAAAGACAACATTCACAGTGTGGTTATTTGTTACACATAGGGGCGAGCAATGTCATGACAGTGTAGGTGCGGTTACTGTCGTGAAAAACAATAAAAACCGCCATTGTAACAATGGCGCAATTCGGATGAAGCCCCTATGACAAGGATAAAAATAAACGCACGCCGTATCTTCAGCTTATTGATTCCTTTTTTCTTTTTCACTTCTGTTCACGCTGAACAAACGGCAGCTCCCGCAAAACCTGTAACTGTGGAAGCGAAGAATGAAACCTTTGCCCCGCAGCATCCCGATCAATATCTCTCCTGGAAAGCCACCTCGGAACAGTCAGAGCGTGTTGACGCCCTGGCGGAAGATCCACGGCTGGTGATCCTGTGGGCGGGGTATCCCTTCTCGCGCGATTACAACAAGCCGCGTGGACATGCCTTTGCTGTGACCGATGTGCGTGAAACCCTGCGTACCGGTGCGCCGAAAAACGCTGAAGATGGTCCGCTACCGATGGCGTGCTGGAGTTGTAAAAGCCCGGATGTGGCGCGTCTGATCCAGAAAGACGGCGAAGATGGCTACTTCCACGGTAAGTGGGCGCGCGGCGGCCCGGAAATCGTCAACAACTTAGGTTGTGCCGACTGCCATAACACCGCCTCACCAGAGTTCGCCAAAGGCAAACCGGAGTTAACCCTTTCCCGTCCGTATGCGGCTCGCGCGATGGAAGCCATTGGTAAACCTTTTGAGAAAGCCGGACGTTTCGACCAGCAATCGATGGTTTGCGGTCAGTGCCATGTGGAGTATTACTTCGACGGCAAAAACAAAGCGGTTAAATTCCCGTGGGATGACGGCATGAAAGTCGAAAATATGGAGCAGTATTACGACAAAATTGCCTTCTCTGACTGGACTAACTCCCTGTCGAAAACGCCAATGCTGAAAGCGCAGCACCCGGAATATGAAACCTGGACAGCGGGCATTCACGGTAAAAACAACGTGACCTGTATCGACTGCCATATGCCAAAAGTGCAGAACGCCGAAGGCAAACTCTATACCGACCATAAAATTGGTAATCCGTTTGATAACTTCGCCCAGACTTGTGCGAACTGCCATACCCAGGACAAAGCTGCCTTGCAAAAAGTGGTCGCGGAACGTAAGCAGTCGATTAACGACCTGAAAATCAAGGTTGAAGATCAACTGGTTCACGCTCACTTCGAAGCGAAAGCAGCGCTGGATGCAGGCGCGACGGAAGCTGAAATGAAGCCAATTCAGGACGATATCCGTCATGCCCAGTGGCGCTGGGATCTGGCGATCGCTTCCCACGGCATTCATATGCACGCACCGGAAGAAGGTTTACGGATGCTCGGTACGGCGATGGATAAAGCGGCGGATGCACGCACCAAACTGGCGCGCCTGCTGGCGACCAAAGGCATCACCCATGAAATCCAGATCCCGGATATCTCAACCAAAGAGAAAGCCCAGCAGGCCATTGGCCTGAACATGGAACAAATCAAGGCCGAGAAGCAGGACTTCATCAAAACGGTGATCCCGCAGTGGGAAGAACAGGCACGTAAAAACGGTCTGTTAAGCCAATAACCCCGTTCCGCCTCGCAAGGGGCGGAAAACACAATGGAGTGAATATGAGCGTATTACGTTCGTTATTAACTGCCGGGGTGCTGGCGTCGGGCCTGTTGTGGAGCCTGAACGGAATTACCGCTACCCCTGCGGCGCAGGCATCTGATGATCGCTACGAAGTTACCCAGCAGCGTAACCCGGATGCCGCCTGTCTGGACTGTCATAAACCAGATACCGAAGGTATGCATGGCAAACATGCTTCCGTTATCAACCCGAATAACAAACTGCCGGTCACCTGCACCAACTGTCACGGCCAGCCATCACCGCAACACCGCGAAGGGGTGAAAGATGTGATGCGCTTTAACGAGCCGATGTACAAGGTTGGAGAGCAGAACAGCGTCTGTATGTCCTGTCATCTGCCGGAACAGTTGCAAAAAGCGTTCTGGCCGCACGATGTCCACGTAACCAAAGTGGCGTGCGCCAGCTGCCATTCCCTGCATCCACAGCAAGATACGATGCAGACGTTAAGTGACAAAGGACGGATTAAGATTTGCGTCGATTGCCACAGCGATCAGCGCACCAATCCGAACTTTAACCCGGCGTCTGTTCCGTTGCTTAAGGAGCAGCCATGACCTGGTCTCGTCGCCAGTTTCTCACCGGCGTCGGCGTGCTGGCAGCCGTCAGCGGCACCGCAGGGCGCGTGGTGGCGAAAACGTTGAATATCAATGGGGTGCGTTACGGCATGGTGCATGACGAGTCGTTATGCATCGGCTGTACCGCCTGTATGGATGCTTGTCGGGAAGTGAACAAGGTGCCGGAAGGCGTCTCGCGCCTGACGATTATTCGTAGCGAGCCGCAGGGCGAATTTCCTGATGTGAAATATCGCTTCTTCCGTAAGTCTTGCCAGCACTGCGATCATGCGCCGTGCGTTGACGTCTGCCCGACCGGTGCGTCTTTTCGTGATGCCGCTAGCGGGATTGTCGATGTTAATCCTGATCTCTGCGTCGGTTGTCAGTACTGCATCGCCGCCTGTCCGTACCGCGTGCGCTTTATCCATCCGGTCACGAAGACGGCGGACAAATGCGATTTCTGCCGTAAAACCAATTTGCAGGCCGGTAAGCTGCCCGCGTGTGTTGAGGCTTGCCCGACGAAGGCGCTGACGTTTGGCAATCTGGACGATCCTAACAGTGAGATTTCGCAACTGCTGCGCCAGAAGCCTACTTACCGCTACAAGCTGGCGCTGGGAACCAAACCGAAGCTGTACCGCGTACCGTTTAAATACGGGGAGGTGAGCCAATGACGCAGACTTCCGCATTTCATTTTGAATCGCTGGTGTGGGACTGGCCGATTGCCATCTACCTGTTTTTGATTGGTATTTCTGCCGGTCTGGTGACGCTGGCCGTGCTGTTACGTCGCTTCTACCCGCAGGCGGGCGGTGCAGACAGTACGTTGCTGCGCACCACGCTGATTGTCGGGCCGGGCGCGGTGATCCTCGGTCTGTTGATCCTCGTCTTCCACCTGACAAGACCGTGGACCTTCTGGAAGCTGATGTTCCACTACAGTTTTACCTCGGTGATGTCGATGGGGGTGATGCTGTTTCAGCTCTACATGGTGGTGCTGGTGCTGTGGCTGGCGAAAATCTTTGAACATGATTTGCTTGCCCTGCAACAACGCTGGTTGCCGAAGCTGGGGATCGTGCAAAAGGTTCTGAGCCTGCTGACGCCCGTTCATCGCGGACTGGAAACGCTGATGCTGGTGTTGGCGGTGCTGCTGGGGCTTATACCGGCTTTCTGCTGTCGGCGCTGAAATCGTATCCGTTCCTCAATAACCCGATCCTGCCGGTGCTGTTCCTCTTCTCCGGCATCTCGTCCGGTGCGGCGGTGGCGCTGATCGCCATGGCGATACGCCAACGCAGTAACCCGCATTCCACGGAAGCGCACTTTGTTCACCGGATGGAAATCCCCGTGGTATGGGGTGAAATCTTCCTGCTGGTGGCGTTTTTTGTCGGTCTGGCGCTGGGCGATGACGGTAAAGTTCGTGCGCTGGTGGCGGCATTAGGTGGCGGTTTCTGGACGTGGTGGTTCTGGCTTGGTGTCGCCGGGCTGGGGCTGATTGTGCCAATGTTGCTCAAACCGTGGGTCAATCGCAGTTCCGGCATTCCTGCCGTGCTGGCGGCGTGTGGGGCCAGTCTGGTCGGCGTGTTGATGCTGCGCTTTTTCATTCTCTACGCCGGACAGTTGACGGTGGCGTAAGCCAGAAAAGAGGTGGTTTCTGGACGTATTCCTTCCTGAAGTCGGTTTTCTGGCGTTGTTGTTAAGTCTCGGGGTCAACGTGTTGACCCCGTTGACGGCCTTTGCGGGAGTGCGGTTGCGCTGGCCTGCCATGATGCGACTCACTTGCATCGGCATTCTGGCGCAGTTCGCGCTCCTGCTGCTCGCCTTTGGCGTACTGACGTATTGTTTTCTCATCAGCGATTTCTCGGTCATTTATGTCGCGCAACATAGCTATAGCCTGCTGTCGTGGGAATTCAAGCTGGCAGCGGTGTGGGGCGGCCATGAAGGTTCGCTGCTGCTTTGGGTGCTGCTGCTTTCCGCCTGGAGCGCGCTGTTTGCCTGGCATTATCGGCAGCAAACCGATCCGCTATTTCCGCTGACGTTAGCCGTTTTATCTCTCATGCTCGCCGCACTGCTACTGTTTGTGGTGCTGTGGTCCGATCCCTTCGTGCGGATATTTCCACCAGCAATCGAAGGCCGCGATCTCAATCCGATGCTGCAACATCCCGGTCTTATCTTTCATCCACCGCTGCTTTACCTTGGCTATGGCGGTTTGATGGTAGCGGCGAGCGTGGCGCTGGCGAGTCTACTGCGCGGCGAGTTTGATGCGGCCAGCGCCCGAATTTGCTGGCGCTGGGCGTTACCTGGCTGGAGTGCATTAACGGCGGGGATCATCCTCGGTTCCTGGTGGGCCTACTGCGAACTCGGCTGGGGCGGCTGGTGGTTCTGGGATCCGGTGGAAAATGCCTCTTTATTACCCTGGCTTTCTGCCACTGCGCTGCTGCACAGTTTATCCCTGACACGCCAGCGGGGGATTTTTTGCCACTGGTCGCTGTTGCTGGCGATAGTTACTCTGATGCTGTCGCTGCTGGGCACCTTAATTGTCCGTTCTGGCATTCTGGTTTCGGTTCATGCGTTCGCACTGGATAACGTCCGCGCCGTGCCGTTGTTCAGCCTGTTTGCACTGATTAGCCTTGCGTCTTTGGCTCTGTATGGCTGGCGAGCGCGGGACGGTGGCCCGGCGGTGCGTTTTTCGGGGTTATCGCGGGAAATGTTAATCCTCGCTACGCTGTTGCTGTTTTGCGCAGTGCTACTGATCGTGCTGGTGGGAACGCTTTATCCGATGATTTACGGTCTGCTGGGCTGGGGACGCCTCTCCGTTGGCGCGCCGTATTTTAACCGCGCGACGTTACCGTTTGGTCTGTTGATGCTGGTGGTGATTGTGCTGGCGACGTTTGTCTCTGGCAAACGCGCGCAGCTTCCGGCGCTGGTCGCTCATGCGGGCGTGCTGTTATTTGCCGCAGGGATCGTGGTTTCCAGCGTCAGCCGTCAGGAGATCAGCCTGAATTTACAGCCGGGTCAGCAGGTGACGCTGGCAGGATACACCTTCCGTTTTGAGCGCCTCGATCTGCAAGCCAAAGGCAATTACACCAGCGAAAAAGCGATAGTGGCGCTGTTTGACCATCAGCAACGCATTGGTGAATTAACGCCGGAGCGGCGTTTTTATGAAGCACGCCGTCAGCAAATGATGGAACCGTCAATTCGCTGGAACGGCATCCATGACTGGTATGCGGTCATGGGTGAAAAAACCGGAGCGGATCGTTACGCTTTTCGTTTGTATGTACAAAGCGGTGTGCGCTGGATCTGGGGTGGAGGATTGTTGATGATTGCGGGCGCATTGTTAAGCGGATGGCGGGGGAAGAAGCGCGATGAATAAAGGGCTTCTCACGCTACTGCTGTTATTTACCTGTTTTGCGCGCGCTCAGGTCGTAGACACCTGGCAATTCGCCAATCCGCAACAACAGCAACAGGCGTTAAATATTGCCAGCCAGTTACGTTGTCCGCAGTGCCAGAATCAAAACTTACTCGAATCCAATGCGCCGGTGGCGGTCAGTATGCGCCATCAGGTTTATAGCATGGTGTCGGAGGGGAAGAACGAAGTCGAAATCATTGGCTGGATGACCGAACGCTACGGAGATTTTGTTCGCTATAACCCACCGTTAACGGGTCAGACGCTGGTGTTGTGGGCGCTGCCAGTGGTGTTGTTATTGCTGATGGCACTGATCCTCTGGCGAGTGAGGGCTAAGCGATGAAACAGCCTCAAATACCGGTGAAAATGCTGACAACACTCACGATATTGATGGTATTCCTCTGTGTCGGCAGTTATCTGTTAAGCCCAAAATGGCAGGCGGTACGTGCGGAGTATCAGCGTCAGCGCGATCCGCTACATCAGTTTGCCAGCCAGCAAACCCCGGAAGCGCAGCTTCAGGCATTGCAGGATAAAATCCGCGCTAATCCACAAAACAGCGAACAATGGGCGTTACTGGGCGAGTACTATCTGTGGCAAAACGATTACAGCAATTCGCTGCTGGCGTATCGTCAGGCGTTGCAACTACGTGGTGAGAACGCTGAACTGTATGCGGCGCTGGCGACGGTGCTTTATTACCAGGCCAGCCAGCATATGACCGCCCAGACTTGCGCAATGATCGACAAAGCCCTCGCGCTGGACTCTAACGAAATCACCGCTCTGATGCTGCTGGCTTCCGATGCGTTTATGCAGGCGAATTACGCGCAAGCCATCGAACTATGGCAAAAAGTGATGGATCTCAACTCACCCCGGATCAACCGGACACAGCTGGTCGAGTCGATTAATATGGCAAAACTGTTGCAGCGGAGATCGGATTAATCATCTGGTGATGAAGATTATGTCATTGAGCTGCATAAAAAATAATCGAATGAACATATGCCAAAAATAATCACTAATCAGTATTATTGCAGATTAAACAAATAAAAATCTTTCCATAACAAATGGTTATTCATTAATCCTGCCATAAACTCGCGTTATTATGCATTAATGCAGCGAAAAGCTCTGTTGTTAAAGGGTTGCGCAACATACCGCGCAAATGATACTGATCATAAGCGTTAAAAAAATCTACAAACCAACGCAACACAATTCATGCCCTGGCAGTATGTCACGTTCTCGCGTTTCTGAACGGGGAACGGCGCTCCATTGAGGAAGTTATTCTGATGAAAAATATAAAATTCAGCCTGGCCTGGCAGATTCTGTTTGCTATGGTGCTGGGCATTCTCCTGGGAAGCTACCTGCACTACCATAGCGACAGCCGCGACTGGCTGGTCGTCAATTTGCTCTCTCCGGCGGGTGATATCTTCATCCATCTGATCAAAATGATTGTTGTGCCGATTGTGATCTCCACGCTGGTGGTGGGTATCGCGGGTGTTGGTGATGCCAAACAGCTCGGGCGTATTGGCGCGAAAACCATTATTTACTTCGAGGTGATCACCACCGTCGCCATCATTTTGGGGATCACTCTGGCGAACGTCTTCCAGCCCGGTGCCGGGGTGGATATGTCGCAGCTGGCGACCGTCGATATCTCGAAATATCAGAGCACTACGGAAGCGGTACAAAGCAGTTCCCACGGCATTATGGGCACGATTTTGTCGCTGGTGCCGACGAACATTGTGGCGTCGATGGCGAAAGGCGAAATGCTGCCGATCATCTTTTTCTCGGTGCTGTTTGGTCTGGGGCTTTCTTCCCTGCCCGCGACGCATCGTGAACTGCTGGTGACCGTGTTCCGCTCCATCTCTGAAACCATGTTTAAAGTGACTCACATGGTGATGCGTTATGCACCGGTGGGTGTGTTTGCGCTGATTGCGGTGACGGTGGCTAACTTTGGTTTCTCTTCTCTGTGGCCACTGGCGAAACTGGTGCTGCTGGTGCATTTCGCCATTCTGTTCTTCGCGCTGGTAGTGCTGGGAATTGTGGCGCGCCTGTGCGGGTTAAGCGTCTGGATCCTGATTCGTATTCTGAAAGATGAGCTGATTCTGGCGTACTCCACTGCCAGCTCTGAAAGCGTACTGCCGCGAATTATTGAGAAGATGGAAGCCTACGGAGCACCGGCGTCGATCACCAGCTTCGTGGTGCCGACCGGTTACTCTTTTAACCTTGATGGTTCGACGCTGTATCAAAGTATTGCCGCTATTTTCATCGCTCAGCTGTATGGCATTGACCTGTCCATCTGGCAGGAAATCATTCTGGTGCTGACGCTGATGGTGACCTCGAAAGGGATTGCTGGCGTGCCGGGCGTGTCGTTTGTGGTGCTGCTGGCAACGCTGGGTAGCGTAGGTATTCCGCTGGAAGGTCTGGCGTTTATTGCTGGTGTTGACCGTATCCTCGACATGGCGCGTACTGCGCTGAACGTGGTGGGTAATGCGCTGGCGGTGCTGGTGATTGCCAAGTGGGAACACAAATTTGACCGCAAAAAGGCGCTGGCTTATGAGCGTGAAGTGCTGGGCAAATTTGATAAAACTGCGGATCAATAATTGAAGATTGCCGGGGATATCCACCCGGCAATGTGTGAATGCCTGATGCGACGCTTGCCGCGTCTTATCAGGCCTACCTTAACCGTTGGTTAATTTTTCAAACTCTTCACACCCGGTATCAAACCCTTCCATACAGCTCAGGTTCAACCAGTGCAGCGCCTTTTGCTTGTTCTTCTCGATAAAACCTTCTTCACCGTTTAAGAACATCATTCCCGCCCAGTACTCGGAATAACCGGTTCGGGAAATTGCAGAGCTGCGTTTGAAATACCAGGTTGCCTTGTCATCGTCGGCCTTAATGCCCACGCCGTTGGCGTAAATCAAACCAAGCAGCATTTGGGCATCGACGGCAGAGTCGTTCTCCAGATCTTCCGAGGCGTTTTCTAACAGCGAAATAGCCTTTGGATAATCCGGTTTACCCGCTTGAGTATTTACCAGAATATGCGCCAGCGTTACTTCACCTTCTTTACTGCCCGCTTGCGCCGCTTTCTCTGCAAGAACTTTTGCTTGTGGATAGTCCAGACTGACCGGATTGGTGATTTTGATCTGCGCCAGCAGCGCGCAGGCATCAGCATCACCGCTGTCGGCGGCTTTCTGTGCCCAATATTCGGCTTTGCTCAAATCGCCGGAGCTAAACCAGCTGTCGGCAAGAAAATATTGTGCGCGTCGGTCCCCGGCCTCTGCTGCCTTTAAATACTGGCTGCCAGGCTCGGAGTCGTTGGCGTGGGCAAAGAATGTCAAAAACAACATCAATGCGATAATTTTTTTCATTTTGATAATACGATTGGGTAGGGAGTAACCAGTATAAAGAGTTCGAATGGATAAAAAAACAGCCTCCGAAAGGAGGCTGTAGAAAGGACTGTATTACGCCAGTGCCGCTTCGCGCAGGCGAGTTTTCAACTTGTTGTACTCGTCAATCACGTACTGCTCGGCGGCGCGCTGATCGGCGATCGGCTCGACGCGCACGGCGCAGTATTTGTATTCCGGCGTTTTCGTAATCGGGCTTAAGTTTTCGGTAACCAGCTCGTTACAGGCACCAATCCACCACTGGTAGGTCATGTAAATCGCCCCTTTGTTCGGACGATCGCTGACCTGCGCACGGGTGATAATTTTGCCTTTACGCGAGTGCACCCAAACCAATGCCTCATCTTCAATACCCAGACGTTTGGCGTCTTCGGTATTGATTTGTGCGTAGCCAGGTTCATCAGCCAGCGCCGCCAGTGCCGCACAGTTACCGGTCATCGAACGGCAAGAGTAGTGACCAACTTCACGCACCGTTGACAGTACCATCGGGTACTCGTCGGTGAGTTTGTCGATTGGCGCTACCCAGTCGCAGGTGAAGAACTGCGCCAGACCGTTCGGGGTATCAAACTTCTCTTTAAACAGATAAGAAGTCCCCTGATCGGCATCTGAAGTATCGCGGCAAGGCCACTGAATGAAGCCCAGTTCGCCCATTTTCTCGTAAGTCGCACCGTAGAAATCCGGGCACAGATGACGCAACTCATCCCAGATCTCCTGGGTGTTGTTGTAGTGCATCGGATAACCCATACGGGTGGCGATTTCACTGATGATTTGCCAGTCCGTTTTCAGATCCCATTTCGGTTCAACTGCTTTGAAGAAACGCTGGAAGCCACGGTCAGCCGCAGTAAACACGCCTTCATGCTCGCCCCACGACGTTGACGGCAAAATGACATCCGCCGCCGACGCGGTTTTGGTCATAAAGATGTCCTGAACGATAACCAGTTCCAGATCTTCAAAGGCTTTACGTACTGCCGACAGCTCCGCGTCAGTTTGCAGCGGATCTTCGCCCATAATGTACGCGGCACGCACTTCGCCATGCGCTGCGCGGTGCGGCAGCTCGCTGATGCGATAACCGGTATGAGCAGGCAGGCTTTCCACGCCCCAGGCTTTGGCGAATTTCTCGCGGTTAGCCGGATCTTTCACGTACTGGTATCCCGGATACGTATCCGGCAGCGCGCCCATATCGCAGGCACCCTGCACGTTGTTCTGACCACGAACCGGGTTTACACCCGCATGCGGCTTACCGAGGTTACCAGTCAGCATCGCGAGGCTGGTCAGAGAACGCACGGTTTCCACGCCCTGGTAGAACTGGGTTACACCCATGCCCCACAGGATGGCGGCGCTTTTCGCCTGGGCATACATCCGTGCCGCCTGACGAATCTCACTGGCGCTGACGCCGGTGATATCTTCAACCGACTCCGGCGTGTAGCCTTCAACGATTTTACGATACTCTTCAAAGCCTTCTGTACGGGAAGCGACGAACGCTTTGTCGTACAGATTTTCTTCAATAATGACATGGTCCATCGCATTCAACAGCGCGATGTTCGAGCCGTTTTTCAGTGCAATGTGCATGTCAGCAATGCGCGCGGTTTCAATTTTGCGCGGATCGCAGACGATAATTTTCGCCCCGTTACGTTTAGCGTTAATTACGTGATTCGCCACGATTGGGTGGGAATCAGCCGGGTTGTACCCGAAAACGAACACTAAATCGGTATTATCAATTTCGTTAATAGCATTGCTCATTGCGCCATTACCGACCGATTGGTGCAGACCTGCAACCGATGGGCCGTGTCAGACACGAGCGCAGCAGTCAACGTTATTGGTACCAATAACGGCGCGCGCAAATTTTTGCATTACATAGTTGGTTTCGTTACCCGTACCACGCGAGGAGCCGGTCGTCTGGATGGCATCCGGACCGTACTTCTCTTTGATGGCGCTCAGGCGCTCGGCAACGTAATTCAGTGCCTCATCCCAGGAAACAGGTTCGAGTTTGCCGCCACGCTGGCGACGGATCATGGGGGTTTTCAGGCGCGGGGTCAGGATCTGGGTATCGTTAATGAAATCCCAGCCATAATAACCCTTCAGACACAGGGTACCCTGGTTGGTTTTCCCCTGCGCTGCCTCCGCCCGGACGATTTTGCCGTTATCGACGACCAGGTTGATTTTGCAACCTGATGCGCAATAGGGGCAAACCGTGACGACTTTTTTCATCGGTCTCGCTCCAGTTAATCAAATCACGCATACGCGCTCTCGACTACAGTATGCATCTTTTATGCCACATTTTATTTGGGGTCATTCCCTGATATTACGGGCACTATTTATTCAAAACTCTGACGAAAAACAGGCTGTCGTCAGTTTTGACGTGACGAAACGAAATACCGCGTGACAGCCATCACGCGGCAGACATTTTATTTTTTCTCGACGACGGGAGCCGCCTGATACCCGCCGCCCAGCGATTTCATCAACTGAATGCTTTGGATCACCCGGCGGCTGTCCAGCATCAGTAATGACATCTCTTCGGCAAGTACTGGCAACCGGGCTTCAGTGGCCTGTAAGCGGCTGGTTAAGCCGCGCTGATAGGCGGCCTCGGCAGCGCGCTGGGTGAAGCGCGTTGCTTCCACGCGTTCAGCCTGCATTTCTCGCTCGTCGTTGAGCGTTTGCAGACGCGTGCCGTTGACGGCAACGTCACGCACCGCGTTCAGTACTGACTGGTTGTAACGTTCAATCATCATGTTGCTGGCGGCGCGCGTGCCTTCGAGATTGGCATTCAACCGTCCACCGTCAAACAGCGGCAATTTCAGACCCGGGATGAAGTTGAACTGGCGACTGGTTTTTTTGAATAAGGTATCCAGGTGGATGGCATCAAGGCCGAAAAACGCTTTGATATCAAAGCTCGGGTAGAACAGCGCCCGCGCGGAATCCACCTGATCTAATGACGCCTGA
Organism: Shigella sonnei; assembly: GCF_002950395.1. NCBI lineage: Bacteria > Pseudomonadati > Pseudomonadota > Gammaproteobacteria > Enterobacterales > Enterobacteriaceae > Shigella > Shigella sonnei. The sequence continues at coordinate 3,318,544 of NZ_CP026802.1, read as the reverse complement.
ACATACCAGCGCATGGCTTGCAGATCCGGGCGTCTGGCGAGCAACTCATAAGAGAGTGTCGCCGGAATGCCGGTCTGGACTCGTGGTAATGCCACCGGTTTGATCTCCGGCATATCGCTGGCCCCCGCGCCAATCAATGCACGCAGAGATTCTCGCGTTTCGGTGATTTGCCCTTTGACGGCAGCAATTTGTTTATCGACCGCCAGAATCTGTGCCCGCGCGCCGTGGAAAGGCACTTGTGCTTCCAGACCGTGCGCCACTTTACTCTGGTGCGCTTTCACCGCGTAATCAATCACATCGCGAGTTTGTTCTAACAGATCGAGCATCTGATAGCTGGCCTGCATACTGTAATAAAGCTGCGCTACGCCCGTGGTCAGCGATAGCTCTACTGCTGCGGTTTCTGCCAGCGCGGCATTATGCGCGCCAATGGCGGCGGCAACCGCTGAGCGATGCACACCCCACAAATCAAGATCCAGTCCGGCAAACAAACCTACTGTGGCTTCCGTATAGTACGGCCCGTCCATACCCAGTGCGGGCGCATCCATCGCATAAGGGCTTAAAAAGCCGTTCGCCGAGACGCGTTGGCGGTTGAGCATCCCTAACGCTGCGACCTGTAATTGTGAACCGGCATCTAACAAATCGGCCTGGGACTGCGCTTTTTCTTCCCGCAGTTTCGCTTCGGCGAGGGTGTGTGAACCACTTAGCGTCCGTTGGATCAGCGCATCCAGCTACGGGTCATTGAGTTGTTTCCACCACTGCGCCTGCGGCCAGCCGGAGCTGGCAAGATGAATATCATCGGCCAGTTTGATTTGTTCCGGTTTGAGCTGTTGATGAGGCGCAGAATCCTTGCGTACCAAGGCACAGCCGGAAATCAGCGTCGTGCTGCCGAGAATGCTGCACAACAGCAGACGTGAAAGTTGACGATTGATCATTGCGTGGCTCCTTGTGCCTGTTCCGTGGCGGGCGTTAATGCCGGGGCTGTCCAGTCTGGCAAGCGGGCGAAAAGCTGGCAGACGTGTTGCTCCTGTTTTAATAAGGTGGGCAGGATGGCCTGCGAGGCGGGTGTCTCTTCAAGCGTTATTTGAGGAGAACGGCTGAGTGCGGTTGCCAGACCGGCAGCGTATTTTTCCAGGGCGTCGGCAAACTGACCTGCTCTGTCCGGCTGTAGTGCGTTATCCAGCGCCTGCGCCGAATTCCAGGTGGCATCCCAGGCGTGAAGGATATCGCGGCCCTGACGAATAACCGTTTGCGAACGTTCAATCAGTAAGGCGCGTTCTTCGCTGTCCAGTTGACGCTCCAGCGCCACGCGTTGGCACATCTCTTCACAGGCATTAAACGCCGCATGCAGACCGATACGAATTTGCAGATAAGTGCGCAGAGCCGTGACTTCCTGCTGGCGTGGGATCCGCATTACTTTACTTAACATACCCAGCGCGCCAGCCAGTTTTTGCGGCAGCGTGCGCGCTTCACTTTCAGGCCAGACAAAGGTGTAAATCACCGCGGACACCACGGTACCAATGATGATACCCAGGGCGCGATCGCGAATTTCCACCAGGTCGTACACTGGGCCAAAAACGTTTTCGAGCGTGGCGAGCGCGAAGGTGACCACCATCTGTGTGCCGATATAAGAAGAGCGTTCAGAGCTGGTGGCAATCCATGCGCCCAACAGGAAAATCGGTGCCAGCACAAACAGCAATTCGACAATATTGTCCAGCCAGGGCATGACCAGTAGCGTGAATAACAGCGCCAGAATCGCGCCGCAAAAGGCCCCGCCAAAACGCAGCACCATCTTCTGGTACGACGAACCGACATTTGGATTAGAGACGATCACGCAGGTCAGCATACAGGTGTGAATGCCTTCCCAGTCCACGCCGCTGTAAAAGGTGTAACAGATCAAACAGGCGAGCAATGTTTTTACCGCGTAGCGTATATAGTCTGGATTGGTAAAAGCATCGGCGACCATTGATGGCGGTTTGGCGGCGGGCGTTGGCGGCGTATTCGGGTTCATCTGGCCCAGTTGTAACAACGTCTGGCAGATATTCTCCAGGTTACATTCCCGTGCCGCCACCGCTTCACTTTCACTGATCCGCCAGTCGCTTTGCCAGCACTGACCTTCAGCAACGGCATGCTGCAGCTTGTTGATTTCTGAGGCTAATTTTTGCCGAAATTCAATAATTGCCTGAGAATCAGCAAAAGAGGTGGGATCGTAGCGATTCAGCGTCGAGTAAATGTAGGTTACCGTTGCCACGCAGCTTTGCCACCATGCGCTTTGAGTTCGCCAGTTGGCATCGTCCGCGAGACAAAAGACATTCAGTTTTTGCAGCGCCAGCGCCTCTCTTTCAATCCGCGTTTCGGGTAGCGGTGCGAGGCTGTCTGTCAGGTGACTAATGGCATCATCAAGCCGATCATTAAGCGCCTGATGCATTTGCGAAATGGCACGACTGGGAAACCACAGCACGCCGATTAACGTCATCAGCAAGGTTGGATAGAGGCCAACAACGATACACCACAGCGTTAAGCGCACGACCACTTCCGGATAGTCGAGCATGGCGGGGAAGGTTTGCCCGTAAATGGCGACAATGGCGACAGCGAAAAAGACCAGTCCCAGCCGATGGGTGCGCATCAAAAACATGCGGCCCATCAGGATCGGCCCGGCGATGATCAATCGGATCAACGGTTCGCCGTATGACCATTTGTAGATCAAAAACAGGCTGCCGATCTCCAGCACCGTGGCAACCACAAACAAGATCGCCACAAATTTGGTGTAAAACGCGTTCGACTGAATACCGTAAAACAGCACTGCCAGCGATAACGCCACAAAAGGGATCTCAAAAGTCATCGAGATCAGAATCACCAGCAGGCAGCCTACCCAGAGTTGCACGATCTGCGGCACGCGGCCGGGTCGCCGCTCGCTTAACTCTTCATGAAAGAACGCCAGCAGCCTGACCATCGGTAATGGCAGGGAGTTGAGCGCGCTCATTATTGCGGCTCAAGATTAGCGACTGCCGAAGCGCCGATGCGGAACATTTCCGGGTCAGGTTTATCGACCATGATTTTGACCGGAAAACGCTGGGCAACGCGGACCCAGTTAATAGAGCGAGAAACTTTCGGCAGGCCGCCCAGCACCAGGCCGCCGTCATCCGGTAGCACGCCGTAGCCAATCGAATCCACTTTACCCTCGAAGGTTTTGCCGCTGTCACTCATCAGGCGAATCGTTGCGGGTGTACCTGAGCGAATATTTTTCAGATCGGTTTCGCGGAAGTTGGCGATCACGTACCAGTGACGAGTGTCGATTAGGGTAAAAATAGGGCGCATGGCAGAAGCAAATTGCCCGACGGAGGTTTTGAGGGAAATGACCCGGCCATCAAACGGCGCGCGAACGGTCGCCATTTCCAGATGCAGTTTGGTCAGGGCAATATCCGCTTCGACCGCCGCACGTTGCGCCACCAGCGCATCGACGCCGCTGACGGCGCTGGCGGCTGACTGCGCCTGTAACAATACGGCATTAAGATCGGCTTCTGCGGCGCGCTGCGCAGTTCTTGCACGGTCAACGTCTTCCGCTGAGACAAAACCCTCTTTCAGTAATGGCTCGGTACGGCGTAATGTATCTGTGGCCTGTTTCGCGGCGGCACGGGCTTTTTCTACCGTGGCATTAATCGAGTCGGCACCAAACTGTTGCGCATCAACGCTACGCTGGGTGAGCATAATTTGCTTATCCAGCGCCGCGAGGGAGGCTTCAGCTTTCGCCAGATTGGCTTCGTACGGGCGCGGGTCAATGCGGAACAGCAAATCGCCCTGTTTGACTGCCTGGTTGTCGGTGACCGCCAGTTCTACAATGCGGCCGCTGACTTCCGGCACCACATCAATGGTATCTGCTGACGCGTAAGCGTCATTAGTTGATGGCGCACTGTCTACGCGCCAGATAACGAAAACAAGGGCAACCAGCGCCAATGCAACCACTAACAGAGCAGGGAATTTACTGCGAGGAGCTTTTTTCGGCGTACTTTCCATGAGCGCGTCTCAAATAGATTAGAAAAATGCCAGCCAGAACAGCATGGCGTAGAGAGCAAAAAGGGCGGTATAAATAATTCCGACAAATGCCAGATTGATATTTGCCCGCTGAATAACTCGCCTCGTGATGAGCATCAAAATAAGGCTGGCAATGGCGCAGAAAAACCAGCTGGGATAATAAGCACCGATCACCGGGATTGCCGGAGATAATGAGCATCCCGAAACCATGAAGACGGGAATTATCCAGGCTGTTTTTTTGAGTTGCATCGCCATGCGAGAGAGAACTGTTGGCATATTAAATACATCCTGTCTGCTGCGAACAATATCTGTAGTGAATATCAATATCCATTGAAGGCGTCAGTATGGCTATTTTCTCGATGAATAAAAATAGCTTTATTCAGTCACCGCATTCATAACTTATATATTTTATTTATTAATTGGCTGTATATATTTTTAAAATAAATGCTTTTGGGGGCTTCAGCGCCCCCAAAAGCGAGTGACATTAATTTGGGGTTACGATATTCACCCACAAATCGAAATTATCCAGACAGGCGATAATTTCTTCCAGTTTCGCGCCATTGCCAATAATTTTGGCTTTCTTCGCTTTTACCAGATCCGCCATTTTGGCTTGCCCGGTCAGCACGGCGTGCAGATCTTCACGGCTGATGTAGAAAGAGGCGTCAGCTTGGGATTGCAGTGTTTTACGGTAGTTAAGCACGCTATCGTTCAGCGTCAGGTTGAGGTTATCGCCATTGCTCATATTGAAGTTCAGGCTGATATTTTTACCCGCGGCTTTCGCGCTATCGAGGCGAACGGACATAAAGTCGAACAGCATTTCGACCGACATCCCGCGAATGGTGTCCGGGGAACCGATGGTGCCGTGGCTGAACTTATGCACCCCTTCGCGCAGCTCTTTCGCGCCGGTCAGGTAGAAACCGCGCCAGGTGGCGGACTCGGCCTGATAGCCCAGCTGTTCAAAGTTATTCGCTTGCAGATTCTTCGCGACCTGGTCACCCGGGTTGGCGGCAATCACCTGTTTCAGCAGTTCTGCCGACCAGCGGTAATCACCTTGCTTGTTCGCTTCTTGCGCCAGGTTGATGACACGGGCAGAACCGCCCAGCGCCTGCACGTAACGTTTACCCATCTCCACCTGACCATACGGATGCAGGTTAGCCGGGTTACCGTCGTAATAGCCAAGATAGAAGTTATACACCGCGCGGGCGTTGTGGCTGACAGAACCGTAATAGCCACGGCTGGCCCAGTTATTGGCAAGTGCAGGCGGCAGTTTAATCATGTCGCCGATTTCATTCATGGTGTAGCCCTGGTTCGCCAGGTGCAGGGTCTGGTCGTGAATGTACTTGATAGTATCGCGATATTTACCAATATAATCATTGATATGCTTATTGCCCCAGACCGGCCAGGTGTGCGGCATAAACAGGACTTCCGCGTCGTTACCCCACATATCCAGCGTTTCGTTCAGATACTCGGTCCACTTGCTGGTGTCGCGGGTTTTCGCGCCGCGCAGAGTGTAGAAGTTGTGCAGGGTATGCGTGGCGTTCTCGGCGGTACACAGCGCTTTCAGGGCCGGAATATAGAAGTGCATTTCGGCTGGTGCTTCGCTACCTGGGGTCATCAGGAAGTCAAACTCCAGGCCGTCGATAATCATCTTCTCACCGGTTTTGGTGATGGTTTTGTTCGGTGCGATGATGCTCGGGTAGCCCGATGCCAGCGTTACGCCAAGACCATTGCCGATGTTACCCTGAGGGTTATGCGCCAGCAGCAGGCCGTAGGAGTAAAGTGCACGGCGGCTCATAATATTACCCGCCAGTACGTTTTCGCTGATGGCTTCGTCCATAAAGCCAGCAGGGGCGATAACCTGCACTTTACCGGATTTCACATCAGCTTCAGAGATAATGCCTTTCACGCCGCCATAGTGGTCGGTATGGCTGTGGGTATAAATAACCGCAACAATCGGTTTTTGCGGGCGATTTTGGAAGTAAAGGTCAAGGGCGGCTTTTGCGCTCGGTGGCGTCACCAGCGGGTCGATGACAATAATCCCGGTATCACCTTCGATAAAGGTGATGTTGGAGATATCCTGACCGCGAACCTGGTACATTCTGTCGGTGACTTTAAACAGGCCGGAAATACCGTTTAACTGCGACTGACGCCACAGGCTAGGGTTAACGGTTTCGGGCGCGGGCGCATTGATATCAAATTTATAATCTTCCCCGCGATAATATGGTTTGCCATTAGCATCGCGCAGAATACCTTCATCCAGCAGCGGAGCGATAAATCCACGCTGAGCGTCGTCAAAATCCTGACGATCGCTAAACGGTAATGATTTGGCGTAATTCTGATTAACCTGTTGGGTATATTGAGTGGCGGCTTTCGCTTCCTCTTTCGCGTTAGCGGTATTTACCATCATGCCGCTGGCGGCAGTTAACGCAATAACAATTCTGCTCAAACGGAATAACCGAGAGTTATTCATGTAAATCTCCATTTATCATTTATGTCGTAAATATGTAATCCATGCAAAATACGTCATTTAAAGCTGGGGTTATCATAATTGGGAATTTGCGACTTTAATAAGTGGAAGTGTGAGCTGAACGATCCATTTTATTAGGCATTTGTGCTGAAGAGGGAAAATTACGCGAATTTATTATCTCTGTAAATAATATGAGGTGTTTTATATATTTATTATATATATTGTACTTCGGCAAATACTGAGCACAATTTATCAATGCAACCGGTGTTTCTTTTTAAAAAACGTACCGGAGCAATGGGCGGTCATGTCGCTGGCACCGCAGGATTCTGCGTTGCTGTGCCAGCCTTTTATTCATGGTCAATGAGTGAGGTGATTGATAAAGACACCAGGTCGTCAGAGCGCACTGATTATCCGCATTATGCCAGTGAAGTTGCACTGGCTTTTGGTTCACGAGTGGTTGGCCTCGAACTGGCAAAAATGATTGTGGATGCGTGGCTGGGCGCACAGTACGAAGGCGGTCGTCATCAACAACGCGTGGAGGCGATTACGGCAATAGAGCAGCGGAGAAATTGAGATTCATCCACTACTTGCATGGATGAGTAATGACTAATGTGGATAGAGTTTCTTTTTGAGGTTGGCTAATGAAACGCTTTCCGCTATTTCTTTTATTCACCCTGCTCACGCTGTCCACCGTTCCGGCCCAGGCTGATATTATCGACGATACTATTGGTAATATTCAGCAGGCGATTAATGACGCTTATAACCCTGACCGTGGGCGAGACTATGAAGATTCGCGCGACGACGGCTGGCAGCGTGAAGTGAGCGACGATCGGCGCAGACAATATGACGACCGCCGCCGCCAGTTTGAAGATCGCCGCAGGCAGCTGGACGATCGCCAGCGCCAGCTTGATCAGGAGCGTCGGCAACTGGAGGATGAAGAGCGGAGAATGGAAGATGAGTATGGGCGATGAGGTTGGGTATGGAGCAGGCATCGCCCCTCACCCCAATGGGGAGAGGGAGAAAACGAGCGCAATATTCAATATCGAGCACAATCGGTCCCCTCGCCCCTCTGGGGAGAGGGTTAGGGTGAGGGGGCCAGCGCGCACATTCCCTCTCATCACGCCACCCCAATCTCCATCCCATCAAACCCCACCTCAAACCCTGACGGTAGTGCGTTTTCCATCAGCCACGCATCAAACTGGTGGCTGATATGGGTCAGAATCACCCGTGGCGAGCGGATAACCTGATTCAGCGCAAGCACGGTATTTAAATCACAGTGATTACGCGGTGCATCCGCGCGCGGCGGGTGACTGCAATCCATCACCATTACCTGCGGCTGATTATTGCGTAAAAATTTCAGCGTTTTTTCCGGCAAGCCAGCGGTGTCAGACAGCCACGCCACCCGGCTGTGCGCCGTTTCCAGTAAATAGCCGAAAGTGAGTTTTGAGTGGTTAAGCGGCAGCGGCGTGACCTGCAACCCCTGCAAATCAAACACCACAAACGGTTCCACCGTGTGGCTGAAATCAAGCAGCCCGGGATGTTTAAACAGATCGTCGCAGCCCTGTTCATCCGGCGGGCCGTAGATCGGGATCGGATCGCCCACGCCCCAGCGCAGCGGAAACAGCCCCTGGACGTGATCCATATGATAATGCGTCAGCAAAAACTGCTGGAACGATCCGGGAGACCAGCGATCGGTGAGATCGTGCAGCCCGGCGTCGATCAGGGTGATCGCCTCGTTAAACTTCACTACGCCGCTGCACGGTTGGCGGCGATACTGCGGCGAGCGCCGCGCTCGGTCGCAGGCCGCGCACTCGCAGCCCCATGCCGGAACGCCCTGTGCGCCGCCGGTGCCGGTGAGCGTGAGGGTCAGACTCATGTTACAGCGCCTTGGTGAAGCGGAAGTGACTCTGCTCGTAGCCTTCTCGCAGATAGAAACGGTGCGCGTCGTGGCGCTTCACGTTGGTCGAAAGCTCGGTCATTTCGGCCCCGGCCTGGCGGGCTTCTTCTTCTGCCCACGCCAGCAACTTGCTACCGACGTTCAGGCCGCGCGCCTGCGGCATCACTACCAGTTCCTGAATTTCGCCGATCCAGTTGACATGATGCAGATGAAACTGCAAATGCAGGCCGATCATGCCGACAACCTCGCCATCCAGCAGCGCCAGATGATAGCGCATGTTCGGGTCGCGCAGATTGGCGCTAAAGCCCACGCGAAATGCGTGGTGGTCAAACTCCGCCTGTTTTAGCTCACAAATCAGCGCGTAAACCGCGTCGGTATCATACTGCGTGGCCGGGCGAAGCTCACAAGCAGGCATGGTGTTTCTCCTTCTGATGAATCAGCGTCAGCAGCGTGTCGACCGACTGGCGCAGGCTGCCGTCATTGTTGAGCGTATGGCAATCCTGTGGAGTATAGCGGGCGGCGCGCGCCAGGCGGGCGTTAATTTCACTGGCGTTTTCACGGCCACGGTTTTCCAGGCGCTGGCGGAGGATCTCCGGCGAAACCTGTAAACAGACGGGCAGCAGCGCCGATTGATAGCGCGCCCGCGCCTGCGGCAGATGGGCGCGTGAGCCGTTGACCAGCACGTCGAATCCGGCGTGCAGCCAGAGGTCGATCTCGACGCCGACGCCATAATACAGACCGTTAGCGTGCCAGCTTAAGGCCAGTAGGTTCTGCCCCGCGCGGGTAAAAAACTCCTGCTCGCTCAGAGCGATATGGTTTTCGCTTCCGGCGCTGGCGTCGCGCGTGATGTAGCGATGCGCCACCAGTAGCTGAGTTTGTTCCCGCAGGCGGAGTTCCGCCAGCAGGCTATCTTTCCCGGAGCCGGACGGCCCCATTAACCAAATCAGTTTTCCCATCATCAGAACACCCTTTTACCCTGACGCCAGACGTGGTCGATATGAATGTGATTGCCCTTGCGATGCGCCAGCACCAAGTCCGCGCGTTTGCCCTCGCCAATCACCCCGCGATCCTGGAGATTAAGCGCCTGCGCTGGATTTTTAGTCACCAGCTTCACCGCCTGCGGCAGCGTAAAGCGGTTGCTCTCGTCATCGGCGACGCGAAATGCCGCATCGAGCAGGCTGGCGGGGTAGTAGTCGGAAGAGAGGATATCCAGCAGGCCAAGCTGCGCCAGTTCACTGGCTGCCACGTTGCCGGAGTGCGAGCCGCCGCGCACAATATTCGGCGCGCCCATCAGCACGTTCATGCCATGCTTGCGCGAGGCTTCCGCCGCTTCGAACGTGGTGGGAAATTCGGCGATCACGCTGCCAAGCTGGTGAGATTCAGCAACGTGGGCGTGGGTGGCGTCATCGTGGCTGGCAAGCGCAATTTTTCGCGCGCGGCACAGGGCGGCGATGGATTCGCGATTCGGCTGCGACCAGCGTGCGGCGAGCGCCAGTTGCTCTTCTTCGTACTGCTGCATCTGCGCATCAGTGAGGGAGTATTTGCCCTGATAATATTCGCGATACTTCTCGCGATTGGCGAACTGGCGCTGGCCCGGCGAGTGGTCCATCAGCGACACCAGCGTCACCGGCTCGCGCTGCACCAGTTTTTCAAACAGCGGCAGCGTGGTGTGATGCGGCAGTTCGCAGCGCAGATGCAGACGGTGCTCGGCGCGGTTGACGCCGCGTTTCTGCGTCTCTTCGATGGCGTTGATCATCTTCTCCAGATTCACCAGCCGATCGCCGCCGTCGCGCACGTCGCCAATTGCCACGGCATCCAGTACGGTGGTGATGCCGCTCGCCACCATCAGCGCGTCGTGGCTGCTCATCGCCGAGTGGGCAGGCCAGTCAACTTTCGGGCGCGGGGTGAAGAATTTATCCAGATTATCGGTATGCAGCTCAATCAGCCCCGGCAGCAGCCAGCCGCCTTCGCCGTCCATCGCCTCCGGCAGGCGGCTCTGGCTTTCGGCAAAGGCGCGGATTTCGCCGTCCTGCACCTCCAGTGAACCGTGTACCACTTCGTTTTCCAGCACCAATTTGACGTTATTGATAATCATGAAGAGGCTTCCATTGGGTGCAGGCGGTCGGCAACGTCATTACGTACGGCTTCGTCGTGGAAGATGCCGACGATGGCCGCGCCACGGGCTTTGGCTTCGTGAATCAGCTCGACTACGGCGGCGCTGTTTTTGGCGTCCAGCGAGGCGGTAGGTTCGTCGAGCAGCAGAATGGGGTAGTCGACGATAAAGCCGCGGGCGATGTTGACGCGCTGCTGTTCGCCGCCGGAGAAGGTCGATGGCGCCAGATGCCACAGGCGTTCCGGCACGTTCAGGCGGGTGAGCAGACGCGCGGCTTTAGCGGCGCAGGCTTCACGCGGTACGCCGGTATCGAGTAGCGGCTGCATCACCACTTCCAGCGCCGAAATACGCGGGATGACGCGCAGAAACTGGCTCACCCAGCCAACGGTGGTTTTGCGGATCTCCACCACTTTGCGCGCTGGCGCGGTGACCAGATCGACCCATTCGTCACCGTGTTTGATCTGGATTTGCCCTTCGTCGGGCAGATAGTTGGCGTACAGCGAGCGTAGCAGGGTTGATTTTCCGCTGCCGGAATGGCCGTGGAGCACCACGCATTCGCCCGCGTTGACGATGAGCGAGGCGCGGTTGAGGACGGGCAGGCGCACGCCGTTTTGCTGGTGCAGGATGAAGGTTTTACTGACGTTTTGTACGTTAATCATTTTTCGCCTCGTGGTTCGGGTGTCGGATGCGACGCTGACGCGTCTTATCCGACCTACGGGGAGCGCATTTGTAGGCCGGATAAGGCGTTTACGCCGCATCCGGCACCGGCTCAATTCTGCAAAACCGATGACACCAGCAGCTGTGTATACGGATGATGCGGGTCGTCGAGCACGCGGTCGGTTAACCCACTCTCCACCACTTGCCCCTGCTTCATCACCAGCAAACGGTCCGCCAGCAGGCGGGCGACGCCTAAATCGTGGGTGACAATCACTACCGCGAGGTTCAGCTCCACCACCAGTCCGCGCAGCAGGTCGAGCAGGCGGGCCTGCACCGACACATCCAGCCCGCCGGTCGGTTCATCCATAAACACCAGCTTCGGATGCGTCACCAGGTTGCGGGCAATCTGCAAACGCTGCTGCATACCGCCGGAAAAGGTGGTCGGCAGGTCGTCGATACGGTTGGCGGGAATCTCCACCTCTTCCAGCCACTTCTGCGCGGTAGCGCGAATATCGCCGTAATGTCGCGCCCCGGTCGCCATCAGCCGCTCGCCGATATTGCCGCCTGCCGACACCTGGCGGCGCAGGCCGTCGAGCGGATGCTGATGCACCACGCCCCATTCGGTGCGCAGCAGGCGACGGCGGTCGGCCTCGCTCATTGCATAGAGGGAACGGTTTTCATAGTGAATCTCCCCCTGCTGCGGCGTCAGACGCGCGGAGATCGACTTCAGCAGCGTGGTCTTCCCGGAGCCGGATTCCCCGACAATGCCCAGCACTTCCCCCGGCCATAAATCAAAAGAGACATCGCTAAAGCCTTTGCCCGGCGCGTAAAGGTGGGTCAGGTTATTGACCGAAAGTAACGGTTGATTCATTGGCTTTTCGCCTCGCTCTGTTGGCGGCAATAATCGGTATCGGAGCAGACAAACATGCGGTTTCCGGCGTCATCCAGCACCACTTCATCAAGATAGCTGTGGGTCGATCCGCAGATGGCGCATGGCTCATCCCACTGCTGAACGGTGAACGGGTGATCGTCGAAATCGAGACTTTCCACGCGGGTAAACGGCGGCACCGCATAGATGCGCTTCTCGCGCCCTGCGCCGAACAGCTGCAGGGCGGGCATCATGTCCATTTTCGGGTTATCGAATTTCGGGATCGGCGACGGGTCCATCACGTAGCGCCCGTTCACCTTCACCGGATAAGCATAGGTGGTGGCGATATGACCGAAGCGGGCGATATCTTCATACAGTTTCACCTGCATCACGCCGTACTCCTCCAGCGCGTGCATAGTGCGGGTCTCCGTTTCGCGCGGCTCGATAAAGCGCAGCGGTTCCGGGATTGGCACCTGGAAGATAATGATCTGATCTTCGGTCAGCGGCGTTTCGGGGATGCGGTGACGCGTCTGGATAAGCGTCGCATCGTCCGTACATTCAGTGGTGTTTACCCCGGTCACGCGCTTAAAGAAGTTGCGAATCGACACGGCGTTGGTGGTGTCATCCGCACCCTGGTCAATCACCTTCAACACGTCGCTTTCGCCAATCACGCTGGCGGTGAGCTGGATACCACCAGTTCCCCAGCCGTACGGCATCGGCATCTCGCGCCCGCCAAACGGTACCTGATAACCGGGGATCGCCACCGCTTTTAAGATGGCGCGGCGGATCATGCGTTTGGTCTGCTCGTCGAGGTAGGCAAAGTTGTAGCCGCTCAGATTAGCCATGGTTCTGCTCCTGTTGCAGACGTTTGAGTAGCTCCAGTTCGGCCTGGAAATCGACGTAGTGCGGGAGTTTGAGGTGCGAGACAAAGCCTGCGGCTTCGACGTTGTCGGCATGCGCCAGCACGAACTCTTCATCCTGCGCCGGGCCTGTCGCGTGCTCGCCGTATTCCGGGGCTTGCAACGCACGGTCAACCAGCGCCATTGCCATCGCTTTGCGCTCGCTCATGCCGAATACCAGCCCGTAGCCGCGCGTGAAGTGCGGCGGCTCATCCGGCGGGTCGATAAAACCGTTGACCATTTCACACTCGGTCATCAGCAGTTCGCCGACGTTTACCGCAAATCCCAGCTCTTCCGGCACAATCGACACGTCGATGTAACCACTGCGGATCTCGCCCGCGAACGGGTGGTTGCGCCCGTAACCGCGCTGGGTGGAGTAAGCCAGCGCCAGCAAATAGCCTTCGTCGCCGCGCATTAACTGCTGCAAACGGGAAGAACGTGAACAGGGGTAAACCGGCGGCGTGCGGGTGATGTCATCCGGCTGTGCTCCGCTATCCTCTTCAAACTTCGCCAGCCCCTGACGCGCCAGCAGGCTGAAAACGTGCGGCGACGGCTGTTGTTCGCTGTCGGCGGTGGTCAGCGTCGGCGCTTCGCCGTTTGCCAGCAGAGTGAAATCGAGCAGGCGATGGGTGTAGTCGTAGGTTGGGCCAAGCAGCTGGCCGCCGGGAATATCTTTATAAACCGCTGAAATACGCCGTTCGAGACGCATCTCCGTGGTGTCGAGCGGCTCGCTTACCGCCAGTTTCGTCAGCGTGGTGCGGTAGGCGCGTAGCAGGAAAATCGCTTCGACGTTATCGCCGCTGGCCTGTTTCAGCGCCAGCGCCGCCAGTTCGCGGTCGGCAATGCCGCCTTCTGTCATCACGCGATCCACCGCGAGGTTAAGCTGCTGTTCAATCTGGGCGACGCTCAGTTCGGGCAAATCGGTATCGCCCCGGCGTCGGCTCTCTTGCAGGGCGTGGGCGGCGTCGATCGCCTTTTCGCCCCCTTTCACGGCAACGTACATCAGCACACCTCCACATGAGTGGTTCGCGGGATAGCCAGCAGGCGCTCGCCGCAGGTCAGGATTAGGTCGATGCCGAGCGGGAACGGGTGCGGGCGCTCGGTGAGTTCGTGCAGAATGCACTCTGGCAGCTGCGGAGCGATCATTCGTTCTTCGGCAATGCCCGCGCCGGTGAGACGCAACATGCGTCCGCCGCTCAGGCTGGCGACCTGTAAAATCAGCGTCGCGCCCGCTTCCGGCGCAACGGCGGTGTCGGTGGAAAGGGCGTTGAGCTGTTCGCTGGAAATCGCCTCATCCGTCACCGCGAAGGTCGCCTGTTCCGGCTGGCTGACCAGCGGCGCGTTGGTATGAAAACGCAGGCTCTGATTGACGATATCGTTACTTAATGGCGTGGCAAGCCACACCGGCGTGTCGTTATCGGCCAGCGTCAGCAGCACGCTGGTGGTGGCGATATTCAGCGGCTGCCAGCCGCGTTTGAGCTGATACAGGGCGACAATCACGCCCGGCTCGCTCATGGCCTTTAACAGGCGACGAAAACTGTGCTGGGCATCCTGCACGGGAAGCATAAAAGCGGTTTCCAGGGTCATGCGTTGTCTCCGCGAACCATCGTAAAGAAGTCGACCCGGCTGGCGTTCACTTCGGCCTGGCGTGCGGCAATGCGTGCCATACGGTCAGCGTCCAGCGGGGCAATAAGGGTTTCTGATAAGTTTTGAAAGTGGCGAGATTGCTGCATCAGCGCATCAATCAGCGCGCAGCGTTCGGCGTGCTGTTTATCACGCCCCAGCACCCAGCTGTAGCCGAGGGTGCCGTCAGTCAGGCGTACGGCGGCACGGGTCAGCGTGGCGTCGCCGGCAAAAAAGCGTTCGCCGGTACCGCCCATTCGCGCCTGAATCTGCACCAGGCCAGTTTCGGCAGTGCGGATCACTTCATAGTCGGCGGTGATGTTCAGCGCGTTCAGGCGGGCTGCCAGTTCAGCCGGTTGGCTGTGCGCCAGTACGGACATCCAGTGCTGGCGGGTCGCGGTATCTGCGTGCATTCAGTGCTCCATAGTGAATTCAATCATGTCGGCGCGCGTCAGGCTGACGGAGTACTCCGCCGGGCTGCTTTCACCGTCACGGTGGTTAAGGGTGCGCACGCACAGCAGCGGCGACATATTCGGGATTTCAAGGCGCTGGCACTCTTTGGCCTGGGCGCGGCGGGCGCTGATCCGCGTCTGGCTGCGGCGCAGCGCAATTCCGGTTTGCTCGCGCAGAAAATCGTGCAGCGAACCGCTGTCGAAACGTTGCAGTGTCGGCCAGAGGGTGAGGTCCGCAAAGTAGTGGTCGATTAAACAGAGCGCGACGCCGTTGACGCGACGCAGGGTGCGCAAATGGATAACGTTCTCACCCTCGGTAATCCCCAGCGCGTCAGCAACGTGACCGGACGCGGGGCGCAATACCGACAGCAGTTTTTCGCTGGTGGGATGGCTGCCCTGGTCCAGCAGGTTCTGGCTAAAACGCGCCTGGGCGTTGAGCGGGTAATCGAACGGGCGCATCAGCACCAGCACGCCGATGCCCTGACGGCGCTGTACCCAGCCTTTTTCCACCAGTTGGTCGATGGCGCGGCGCAGGGTGTGGCGGTTTACCTCAAAGCGCGCCGCCAGTTGCTGCTCGGCGGGAAGATAGTCGCCGCAGCGATAGTGTTGACGAAGCTCCTGCTCAAGTTTTGCGGCTATCTCCTGATAGCGTGTTGGGTAGCTGGTCGGATGTGTAGACAAGTGCATAGATATCAATGCCTCACTTATCAGATAAAGTGCTTACGCAACCGTTGAGAGAGGAAATCCAGCAGGCTGACCGTGACGATGATAAGCACCATCAGGGCGCAGGTTTGTTGGAACTGGAAACCGCGAATCGCTTCCCACAGGGTGACGCCGATCCCGCCTGCACCGACCATGCCGACGACGGTCGCCGAGCGGACGTTGGATTCGAAGCGATAGAGGGAGTAGGAGATCAGCAGCGGCATTACCTGTGGCAGCACGCCGTAAAGGATCTCTTCCAGCTTGTTGGCGCCGGTGGCGCGAATGCCTTCCACCGGGCCGGGTTCAATCGCTTCCACCGCTTCGGAAAGCAGTTTCGAGAGCACGCCGGTGGTGTGAATAAATAGCGCCAGCACGCCAGCGAACGGTCCGAGACCGACGGCGACCACGAACAGCATGGCGAAGACCATTTCGTTAATGGCGCGGCAGGCGTCCATCAGGCGGCGAACGGGCTGGTAAACCCACCACGGCACCAGGTTTTCGGCGCTCATCAGGCCGAAGGGGATGGAGAGAACCACTGCCAGCGCGGTGCCCCAGACGGCGATTTGCAGCGTGACGGCCATTTCGGTGAGGTAATCCTGCCACTGGCTGAAATCGGGCGGGAAGAAGTCGGCGGCGAAGGTCGCCATGTTGCCGCCGTCTTTGATCAGCGTAAGCGGGGCCATTTCCGCGCCCTGCCACGAGACGACCAACACGGCGAGAACAATGGCCCAGCTCAGAAGCGAGAACCAGCTGCGCTTGGGTGGGGCGATGGTGATGGTTTGCATGTTTGGCTCCGTTTAATGTTTTCTCCCTCTCCCTGTGGGAGAGGGCCGGGGTGAGGGCATCAGCGTGCGCATTTCCCCCTCACCCTAACCCTCTCCCTCAAGGGAGAGGGGACCGATCGAGCACATTACTGCACCGCTTTACTCACCGAACTCATCGCGCTTAACGCGTTGTTCAGGCGGTCCAGGTCATCCAGCTGCGCCTGAATCTCGGTGGTTTTCGCCAGCTTGTCCTGCTCATTCAGTCCGTTATTGCTTTTTACGCCCTGAATCTCTTTAAACAGTGCGAGCTGGCGAATCGGCACCAGTTGCAGGTCGCTGGAGGCGCGAAACGGTGCCCAGCCCAGGCGTTCCAGCACCGCTTTCTCTTCCGGCGTTTTTCCGTAGTTCATAAAGAAGTCGTAGATCTTGTCTTTGGTGGTTTCGGAGAGATTCTTGCGCCAGACGATCGGATCGCCTGGGATCAGCGGCGACTTCCAGATCACCTTCAGTTCTTTCAGCTTCTCTGGCGCGGAGGTTTTCAGCTTGTCGAGGTTTTCGGTGTTGTTGGTGGCAACATCCACCTGCTTGTTGGCGACGGCCAGCGCGTTGGTTTCATGCCCGGCGTTGACGGTGCGCTTAAAGTCGCTGGCGGAGATATTGTTTTTGGCAAAGACGTAGTAACCGGGGACGAGGAAGCCAGAGGTGGAGTTAGGATCGCCATTGCCGAAGGTGAGATCTTTCCGCTTCGCCAGCAGATCGTTCAGGTTGTTGATCGGACTATCTTTGTTGACGATCAACACGCTCCAGTAACCTGGCGATCCATCCGCCGCGACCGTCTGGGCGAAGACCTGGCCGTTGGCGCGATCCACCGCTTCCATTGCCGACAGGTTGCCGTACCAGGCGATATCCACTTTATTGAAGCGCATTCCCTGGATAATGCCTGCGTAGTCTGGGGCAAAGAAGGCGTTCACCTTCACGCCCAGCTTCTTCTCCATATCCTGTAAGAATGGCGTCCATTGCGGTTTCAGGTTTTGCTGTGATTCCGTTGAAATAATGCCGAAATTCAGCGCCTTTTCCTGCTCTTCGGCGTGTGCCGGGCTTAACAGGGTGCTGAGGCTGAACATGCTGGTGAAGGCCAGCGAGGCAATTATCTTAGCGTTCATTCGTTTTCCTCAATGATGGGGATGTCAGGCAGCTTTCGCGTTCTCTTCGATGCGATTAATGCTGCGGTAGAGATGGTCAAAACGTTCGTTATCAAACTGTTGGCTGCTGCCGTCGTAGAAAACGTGCCCCTGGCGCAGGGCGACGATGCGTTCGCAGTAGCGCAGGGCGTAATCCACCTGATGCAGCGTGACGACCACGGTGATGCCGTCGTTCTGATTGATGTCGCGCAGGGTGTCCATCACGATGCCGGCGGATTCCGGGTCCAGCGAGGCGATGGGTTCATCGGCCAGAATCACCTTCGCCTGCTGCATCAGCGCGCGGGCAATCGCCACACGCTGCTGCTGTCCGCCGGAGAGGGTGGAAACGCGTTGATGGGCAAAATGCACCATGCCAACGCGGGTCAGCGCCTGTAACGCGCGTTGTTTCTGCTCGCGGGTAAACCAGCTAAAACAGGTGCGCCAGAACGGCGTGCTGCCGAGTGCGCCAATCAGCACGTTCTCCAGTACGCTCAGGCGGTTCACCAGGTTGAATTGTTGGAAGATGTAGCCGGTGTTGGCGCGGCTTTTGCGGATATCGCGCGCCAGACGGCCTTCGCGCTGGACTGTGCGGCCCAGCAGCTCGATATGGCTGCCGGCGGATTTATCGCCGGTAATCAAACCGCTTAAGTGACGTAAAAGGGTGGATTTGCCGGAACCCGACGGCCCAAGCAGAGCCACCATTTCACCGTGATGAATGTTCAGATCAACCGCATGCAGCGCCTGATGCTGATTGAAGGTTTTGGCGAGCTTCTCGACACGGATAATCGTTTGCATGATGCAGCCTCCCTAAAAAAGTGGCTCCATCGTGGCGGATTATTGTGACGATTTGGTTAATTAAAAGTGACTAACAGATGAAGAGTTAACGGGAATTCGATGACAGTGCGGGAGGGCGGGCCTCCCGGCGGGTTATTGCGTTGGTTGTTGTTTGACGACATTAATCATCCACGGTACGCCAAATTTATCGGTGACTTTGCCAAAGCCATGCGCCTAGAAAGTTTCCTGCCAGGCCATTTCGATTTTTCCGTTAGCGGCAAGATTGTCAAACCAGCGTTTTCCTTCTTCGACCTGTTGCGAATCGAGCACCAGCGTAAAGCCGGAGTAGCTGGCTTTTCCTGACGGCATGGCATCGCTCATCATGATGTCGCTTCCGGCAATGCGCACATTGGCGTGGGCGATGGCGGTATCGGGAAATTGCATTCCGGAAGGGCAGTTCTCGGCGCTGTCCTGCGCTGATTTTGGCATTTCGCCGAAGCTGATTTTATAGAGCAGTTCAGCGCCCAACGTACGTTGATAATAAGCAATTGCGTCGGCACAGTTACCGGCAAAAGAGAGGTAGGGACTTAACGGCATGATGGTGACCTCAGTTAAGAGAAGCCAATTAAGTGTAGTTCGAAATTTATACAGATGAGAGGCTGCCTGATAAGACGCGCAAGCGTCGCATCAGGCAGTCGGCATCGTTGCCGGATGCGGCGCGAGCGCCTTATCCGGCTTACCGATCACAATACAATCAGTTCTTTTTCACAAACTCAGATTTCAGTTTCATCGGACCAAAACCGTCGATTTTGCAATCGATGTTATGGTCGCCTTCAACCAGGCGGATGTTTTTCACTTTGGTGCCAATTTTCAGCATCGAAGAGCTACCTTTCACCTTCAGATCTTTAATGATGGTAACGCTGTCGCCGTCAGCCAGCAGATTGCCGTTAGCATCTTTAACGATCAGCTCGTCGCTTTCCTGTGCAGGTTCTGCGTCGTTCCATTCGTAGGCACATTCCGGGCAGATGTACATGCCGTTATCTTCGTAAGTGTATTCGGAGTTGCATTTTGGGCAGTGTGGTAATGACATGTGGATTTCCTCAAAAGTCAGCAGGGCAAAAGCGCCAAAAAACGGCAGATTGCCGAAAAAGGCCGCAATTATACACAAAATCCCTGAGTTTGTCGGGGGTACTGCTGATTTTAGACGACGATCGTTTTCATTTGAAAGGAAACGCAAAAAGAAAATAATCTTTTTGCCTCTATTTATTATTTAAGATAATGTTAATGCTCTACTTGTTCTTTTTTTTATTCACATGATATTTTTATCTTTCTGACGTTTTAAACGCATCAGAAGACGTTATTTATTCTGATAAAAAACAACACACTAAATATAAAATTATTTCTTGCAGTAATTATAAAAGCCAAAAACAGAACTCAAAAACAATCTGGCTAAATAAAAGTAACAAAATTTGCTTTAAGGAAGAATTTTCTATGTACACACAGACCCTGTATGAGTTAAGTCAGGAGGCTGAACGCCTGTTACAGCTTTCTCGCCAACAGTTGCAGTTACTGGAAAAAATGCCTCTCTCTGTACCCGGAGACGACGCGCCACAACTGGCTTTACCCTGGAGTCAGCCTAATATCGCCGAACGTCACGCGATGCTGAATAATGAGTTGAGTAAAATTTCCCGACTGGAAATGGTGCTGGCGATTGTCGGTACTATGAAAGCAGGGAAATCAACCACCATTAATGCCATTGTTGGTACGGAGGTTCTGCCTAATCGTAATCGCCCAATGACTGCGCTGCCGACGCTTATTCGCCATACGCCCGGGCAAAAGGAACCGGTACTGCATTTTTCACATGTCGCGCCAATCGATTGTTTAATTCAACAATTACAACAGCGCCTGCGTGATTGCGATATTAAGCATCTGACCGATGTGCTGGAAATAGATAAAGATATGCGTGCGCTTATGCAGCGGATCGAAAATGGCGTCGCTTTCGAAAAATATTATCTGGGTGCCCAGCCTATTTTTCATTGTCTGAAAAGTTTGAATGATTTAGTGCGACTGGCGAAGGCGCTGGACGTCGATTTTCCTTTTTCTGCTTACGCCGCCATTGAGCATATTCCCGTGATTGAAGTGGAGTTTGTCCATCTGGCGGGGCTGGAGAGTTATCCCGGTCAGTTGACGTTACTGGATACCCCCGGGCCAAATGAAGCCGGGCAACCGCATCTGCAAAAAATGCTTAACCAGCAGCTGGCACGCGCCTCGGCGGTACTGGCGGTGCTGGATTATACGCAACTGAAATCGATCTCCGATGAAGAGGTCCGTGAGGCGATTTTGGCGGTGGGGCAATCGGTGCCACTGTATGTGCTGGTCAATAAGTTCGATCAACAGGATCGTAACAGTGACGACGCCGACCAGGTGCGGGCACTGATTTCCGGGACGCTGATGAAAGGCTGTATTACGCCACAGCAGATATTTCCGGTGTCGTCGATGTGGGGCTACTTGGCAAATCGAGCGCGCCATGAGTTAGCCAACAACGGTAAGTTACCAGCGCCAGAGCAACAACGCTGGGTGGAAGATTTTGCCCATGCCGCGCTCGGCAGGCGCTGGCGTCATGCCGATCTGGCGGACCTCGAACATATTCGTCATGCTGCCGATCAGTTGTGGGAAGATTCGCTGTTCGCCCAGCCAATTCAGGCGTTGCTTCATGCCGCTTACGCTAACGCCTCGTTGTATGCTCTGCGATCTGCTGCGCATAAACTGTTGAATTACGCGCAGCAGGCGCGGGAATACCTGGATTTTCGTGCGCACGGGTTAAACGTCGCTTGTGAACAATTGCGGCAAAATATCCATCAGGTCGAAGAAAGTTTGCAGCTATTGCAACTCAATCAGGCGCAGGTGAGCGGCGAGATTAAACATGAAATCGAGCTGGCCCTGACCTCCGCCAACCACTTTCTGCGTCAACAGCAAGATGCGCTGAATGCGCAGTTAGCCGCCTTGTTTCAGGATGATTCGGAGCCGTTAAGCGAGATTCGTACCTGCTGTGAGACACTGTTACAGACGGCGCAGAACACCATCAGTCGCGACTTTACGCTGCGTTTTGCCGAGCTTGAATCCACCCTTTGCCGGGTGTTAACCGATGTTATTCGGCCCATTGAGCAACAAGTCAAAATGGAATTGAGCGAGTCAGGGTTTCGTCCTGGGTTTCATTTTCCTGTTTTTCACGGAGTAGTTCCCCACGTCAACACTCGCCAGCTGTTCAGTGAAGTCATTTCGCGCCAGGATGCAACGGACGAGCAGAGCACGCGTTTAGGCGTTGTGCGTGAGACTTTTTCGCGCTGGTTGAATCAGCCCGACTGGGGACGGGGAAATGAGAAATCCCCGACAGAGACGGTTGATTACAGTGTGTTGCAACGAGCTTTAAGCGCAGAAGTCGATCTTTATTGCCAACAAATGGCTAAAGTTCTGGCAGAGCAGGTCGATGAATCTGTTACGGCAGGCATGAATACTTTTTGCGCTGAGTTCGCTTCATGTTTGACGGAATTACAGACGCGTTTACGCGAAAGCCTGGCTCTGCGTCAACAAAATGAATCGGTGGTCAGGCTGATGCAGCAGCAATTGCAGCAGACTGTGATGACTCACGGCTGGATTTACACCGACGCCCAGCTGTTACGCGATGATATTCAAACACTTTTCACGGCAGAACGATATTGACCAAGACGTTACTGGACGGCCCCGGTCGCGTGCTGGAGTCGGTTTATCCCCGCTTTTTAGTGGATCTGGCGCAGGGCGATGATGCCCGCCTTCCACAAGCCCATCAGCAGCAGTTTCGTGAACGACTGATGCAGGAACTTCTTTCGCGTGTGCAGCTTCAGACATGGACGAACGGCGGCATGTTAAATGCGCCGCTTAGCCTGCGACTGACAATGGTGGAAAAACTGGCGTCGATGCTGGATCCCGGTCATCTGGCGCTGACGCAGATCGCGCAGCATCTGGCGCTGCTGCAAAAAATGGATCACCGCCAGCACTCTGCTTTCCCGGAGCTCCCCCAGCAAATTGCCGCCTTGTATGAGTGGTTTTCAGCCCGTTGTCGCTGGAAGGAAAAGGCGTTAACGCAACGAGGCCTACTGGTGCAGGCAGGTGATCAGAGCGAGCAAATTTTTACCCGCTGGCGTGCTGGGGCGTATAACGCCTGGTCGTTGCCTGGGCGCTGTTTTATCGTTCTGGAGGAGTTGCGCTGGGGTGCATTTGGCGATGCCTGCCGTCTGGGAAGCCCGCAAGCGGTGGTGTTGTTACTGGGTGATTTGCGCGAGAAAGCGACACAACATCTGGCAGAGAGTATCAATGCGGCACCGACCACGCGTCACTATTACCATCAGTGGTTTGCCTCTTCGGGAGGGGAGCATGCTGATTTTTTAAGTTGGCTGGGAAAGTGGTCCACGGCAGATAAACAGCCCGTTTGCTGGTCAGTGACCCAACGCTGGCAAACAGTCGCGCTGGGGATGCCACGACTCTGTTCAGCGCAGCGTTTGGTGGGGCAATGGTCGAGGAAATCTTCTCTGTAAATTTGGCGTAAATAATCAGTTACATCAATGAGTCCTAAACGAAATCCATGTGTGAAGTTGATCACAAATTTAAACACTGGTAGGGTAAAAAGGTCATTAACTGCCCAATTCAGGCGTCAACTGGTTTGATTGTACATTCCTTAACCGGAGGGTGTAAGCAAACCCGCTACGCTTGTTACAGAGATTGCATCCTGCAATTCCCGCTCCCCTTTTGCGGCCGTCGCGCTGATTTTTCTGGCGTTTGCGGAAATGGGCCAACTCTGCGAGGAAAGCTATGCTGAAAAGGAAAAAAGTAAAACCGATTACCCTTCGTGATGTCACCATTATTGATGACGGTAAACTGCGTAAAGCCATTACCGCAGCATCACTGGGTAATGCAATGGAATGGTTCGATTTTGGTGTTTATGGTTTTGTTGCTTACGCATTAGGTAAAGTTTTTTTCCCGGGGGCTGACCCCAGCGTGCAGATGGTTGCTGCACTTGCCACTTTCTCCGTTCCCTTTCTGATTCGACCGCTTGGCGGGCTCTTCTTTGGTATGTTGGGCGATAAATATGGTCGCCAGAAGATCCTCGCTATCACTATTGTGATTATGTCGATCAGTACGTTCTGTATTGGCTTAATACCGTCCTACGACACGATTGGTATTTGGGCACCGATTCTGCTGTTGATCTGTAAGATGGCACAAGGTTTCTCGGTCGGCGGTGAATATACCGGGGCGTCGATATTTGTTGCGGAATACTCCCCTGACCGTAAACGTGGCTTTATGGGCAGCTGGCTGGACTTCGGTTCTATTGCCGGGTTTGTGCTGGGTGCGGGCGTGGTGGTGTTAATTTCGACCATTGTCGGCGAAGCGAACTTCCTCGACTGGGGCTGGCGTATTCCGTTCTTTATTGCTCTGCCGTTAGGGATTATCGGGCTTTACCTGCGCCATGCGCTGGAAGAAACTCCGGCGTTCCAGCAGCATGTTGATAAACTGGAACAGGGCGACCGCGAAGGTTTGCAGGATGGCCCGAAAGTCTCGTTTAAAGAGATTGCCACTAAATACTGGCGCAGCCTGTTGACATGTATTGGTCTGGTAATTGCCACCAACGTGACTTACTACATGTTGCTGACCTATATGCCGAGTTATTTGTCGCATAACCTGCATTACTCCGAAGACCACGGGGTGCTGATTATTATCGCCATTATGATCGGTATGCTGTTTGTCCAGCCGGTGATGGGCTTGCTGAGTGACCGTTTTGGCCGTCGTCCGTTTGTGCTACTTGGTAGTGTTGCCCTGTTTGTGTTGGCGATCCCGGCGTTTATTCTGATTAACAGTAACGTCATCGGCCTGATTTTTGCCGGGTTACTGATGCTGGCGGTGATCCTTAACTGCTTTACGGGCGTTATGGCTTCTACCTTGCCAGCGATGTTCCCGACGCATATCCGTTACAGCGCGCTGGCGGCGGCATTTAATATTTCGGTGCTGGTTGCCGGTCTGACGCCAACACTGGCGGCCTGGCTGGTCGAAAGCTCGCAGAATCTGATGATGCCTGCCTATTACCTGATGGTAGTGGCGGTGATTGGTTTAATCACCGGCGTAACCATGAAAGAGACGGCAAATCGTCCGTTGAAAGGTGCGACACCGGCGGCGTCAGATATACAGGAAGCGAAGGAAATTCTCGTCGAGCATTACGATAATATCGAGCAGAAAATCGATGATATTGACCACGAGATTGCCGATTTGCAGGCGAAACGTACCCGCCTGGTGCAGCAACATCCGCGAATTGATGAATAAGCTGAAACGGATGGCCTGATGTGACGCTGTCTTATCAGGCCAATTGAACTCTTAAGGTTCACTTAATCTCTGACGCGCATACTCTCCTCCAGGTTAACGGAGGAGAGTGCAATGAAAAACCGTGTTTATGAAAGTTTAACTACCGTGTTCAGTGTGCTGGTGGTCAGCAGCTTTCTTTAT
Source organism: Shigella sonnei (assembly GCF_002950395.1). Lineage (NCBI taxonomy): Bacteria > Pseudomonadati > Pseudomonadota > Gammaproteobacteria > Enterobacterales > Enterobacteriaceae > Shigella > Shigella sonnei. Next base: position 3,293,590 of record NZ_CP026802.1, on the reverse strand, counting down.
ATCTGGTTTGCTACGTACTGATCTTTCTTCAGCCGTACCCAGGCCCGCGTGCCGGAAGTCTCTTGCCGGTTTTGCAGGAAAAACTGCCCGTGATGCAACTGTGTAATGCGGCTGACAATACTTAACCCCAGACCAATCCCGCCATAACGGCTGTCCATACGTACAAACGCTTTACTCAACTCCCCGCATTTACTCTCATCAATACCCGGTCCTTCATCTTCAACGGCCATGACCGCTCCGCCATCTTCTTGCAGCTTAATCATAATGTTGCTGCCTTGTGGGCTGTAACGATGGGCGTTTTCTACCAGGTTTCGCAATAACATCCGCAGCAGGGTTGCATCACCCTGAACGGTGATGTCGGCGGCGCTCTCTGGCAATAGCAGGGTTTGCTGTCGCTGGTCGAGCATGGTACTGAGTTCGTCATACGAGGGGAGAATGACATCTTCCAGCAGTTTTACATGTTGATAATTACCGGAAGAAAATGACTGTCCGGCACGCGCCAGTTGCAGCAGCTGGGAGACGCTCTCCATCATCTGATCAAGCCGTGCCACTAACGGTGCTACATCAATGTGATGCGTTTTCGCCAGCAGTTCCAGATGCAAACGCACCCCCGCCAGTGGCGTTCGCAGTTCGTGCGCGACGTCAGCGGTAAATAACCTTTCGTTATCCAGCGTGCTCGTCAGGCGACTGACCAGATCGTTCAACGCCGAAACCACCGCTTCGATTTCGAGGGTGGCGCTGTGAATGGCAATGGGCGTTAAGTTGTCGGCGGTGCGCGCTTCCAGCTCTTTTTGCAGCTCCGCCAGCGGGCGGGTGATGCGGCGTACCGCCTGATAGCAGATAAATAGCGTCAGGCTGACCATAAAGACGCCGGGGACAATCAGGCTGGCGACCGCCTCGCGGATCTCACGCATGATGTGGCGATCGTTGTTGCGATTGTCGCGTAGCGCCTGCTCAAACAGCTGAATCTGCTCGGTACTTTCATGCCATAGCCAGAAGACGCTGATCAGCTCAAACACCAACAAAATGGCCCCGATGGTCAATATCAGCCGTTGGCGCAGCGATATTGGTCGGCGCAGAAAACGCATCAGATTCAATTAGTTTTCCTCATTCGCGACCAGCATATAGCCAAAGCCGCGCACGGTGCGGATACGGGCTTTGCCCACTTTGTCGCGCAGATTGTGGATATGCACTTCCAGGGTGTTGGTCGAGGGTTCATTGTCCCAGTTATAGATGTCGTTGTAGAGAATTTCCCGATGTACCGGACTGCCTGCTTTGAGCATTAACCGTGACAGCAGAGCATATTCTTTGGGCGTCAGAATCAACTCTTCACCGCCCATCCATACCTGACGGCGACCCATATTCAGCGTCAGATTGCCAACAATCAGCTCACTTTCGCCCTGATTATTATGGCGTCGTAGCAGGGCGCGGATACGGGCGTGTAACTCTTCCAGCGCAAAAGGCTTCACCAGATAGTCATCGGCACCGACATCCAGCCCGGCGATTTTGTCGGTCAGCGTATCGCGAGCGGTGAGGATCAGTACCGGCAGGGTGTATTTTTTCTGCCGGATACGGGCGAGAAAATGCAGTCCATCTTCGTCGGGTAACCCTAAATCCAGTACCACCAGGCTGTAATGACCGGCCTCAAGGCTTTGTTCCGCCATCCGCGCGGTTGTTACGCCATCGCACGTGTAGCCTTCGGTTTGCGCCGCCAGAATCAGTCCCTGCAATAACAGCGTATCGTCTTCAACAATCAGAATTTTCATTCACTCACTCTCCTGCAAGTTTGCAGAACATCATCCGCAGCCTGGTAATACTTCGTCTCAACGCCAGTTAATCCCAATAGCGTGGAGAATAAATTGTCTTGTGAATAGTGTTGCGTTTGCGCCTGTTTTTGCAGGCAGTTCTGGTCAACCTGATACCGTTTTTGATAATCCTCCGACAGCCACAGCAGCATCGGCACCTGTTTTTGGCTATCCGGGGCGATGGCATAAGGCAGACCGTGCAGATAGATGCCATTTTCACCTAACGATTCACCGTGGTCAGAAAGATAAACCAGGCTGGTGGTAAATTTATCCTGATGTTCTTTCAGCAGATTAATCGCTTTATCAACAATATAGTCGACGTAAACCAGCGTGTTGTCGTAAGTGTTCACCAGTTGCTCTTTGGTACAGGTCTGGATCTCATTGGTGTCGCAGGTTGGGGTAAATTTCCTGAACTGCGGCGGATAGCGGTTGTAATAGGTCGGACCGTGGCTGCCGATGGTGTGTAAGACAATCACGCCATCACCCTGCAGGTTATTGATGTACTCTTCCAGCCCGTGGAACAGCACTTCGTCATAGCATTCGCCGTTGATGCACTGACCAGGCAGATTCAGCGCGGTGACGTTCTGGTGAGGCACGCGGTCGCAGGCACCTTTACAGCCGCCATCGTTGTCATTCCACAGCACGTTGATGCCCGCTTGCTGAATGATATCCAGCACGCCTTCCTGGTGCTGTGCCAGCTCTTCTTTGTAATGCTCACGCGGCATATCCGAGAACATGCACGGTACTGAAACTGCCGTTGCCGTGCCGCAAGATGCGGTATTAGGGAAATAGACCACGTTATCTTTCGCCAGCCGCGGGTTAGTTTCACGCGGGTAGCCGTTGAGGGAGAAGTTCTCCGCCCGCGAGGTTTCGCCGACAATCAGGATGGTCAAATTTTTACGTTTTTCGTTCTGCATTAACGGGTTGCGGTGGGCGTCTTCACCAATTCGCACCAGCGGTAGATTTGCCAGTCGCTGATGGGAGTACCATGACCAGCTGGCAACAATGCTGTTAGAGGGGCTTAAGGATTTCACCAGCTCTTTGTTATTGCGGAACAACGAGGCGTAGTCTTTATAAAACAGTGCGGCGACCAGCAAAATCAGCAGTACAGAAACCAGAATATTGGCTCCACGGAAAAGAACACTGCGCAGACGCGAGGTGGCAGGTTTGATTTTTAGCCAGCAGGCAATCAGCGCAGCAAGCACGCCGCTGAATCCCAGCGTTAATAACATTTGCGGTGTCATCAGCGCATAACTTTCTGCTGGAGTGGTATCAATAATATTGGCAATCATCGAGCGGTCGATGACGATGCCGTAAGTCATTATGAAATATTGTGCAGCCGCGCCAACCAGAATAAACAGGCAGGCCAGTGGTCGATTAAGCCATAAGAAAGAGCTTAGTGTCAGGACAATATTAATCACGCTGAAAGCGACGACCGGCATCGACAAGAAAACCAGTACGTTATGCAGCGAATCCAGCGGCAGCGCCTGCAACACCTGTTTAAAAAAGGCAATATTCAGGCAGATAGAGATATAAAAAGCGGCCAACAATAGCCAGGCGAGTAAATTCAAAGAGGGGCTTTTTAGTAGGCGCTTCAACATCACGGTGTTTCCATCGAACAAAGTGCGCATATGCTCGCAAAGCAAAATTAAGCCAACCTTAAGTTCTTAAGGTTGGCTTTTATGTTTGCTGGATTAAGGGGAATTAATCTTTGCTTATTGGTGCATCTAAGGGATACGGGTTTTTATGTAGCCGGTTGTAATTCAGCGCATACATGGCGGTGATGACCATCAGGGTGACAAATGACCACATAACCTCTTTCGCCCCGGACCCCACCACGGCCCAGATGCAGTAGAGGAAGGCAATGGTAGTAACAGCCAGATATGCCGGGCGTGCTTTACCAAAGTGACCGTGGCCGAGCAGCAGTAACGCCGCACAGGTGTAAAGATATGGCACCAGTGTAAAGATGACCGACACGGAAGATACCAGACCGAACTCTTTGGTTGCGTTTGGCGAAATGCTACTGAGCTGGAAGATGGTCATCAAAATACCGACGATAATCAGCCCCGCCACTGGCGTACCCGCTTTATTTACACGGGCAAAAATCGGTGGGAACAGTCCGTCATCGGCAGCGGCTTTCGCCGTTTGACCCGCCAGCAACGTCCAGCCGCCCAGTGAACCTAAGCAACCCGCAGCTGCGCAGAAGGAAACAATGGCCCCAGCGGTGTCACCCAACGCCATCCGTGCGGCATCACCGAATGGCGAGGCAGAAACGCGCAGTGCGGCATTAGGGATCATCCCCATAATCGCGGTGGTGGAGAGCACATAGCAAACGGCGGCAATCAATACCCCACCAATGGTGGCGATAGGGACATTGCGTTTCGGGTTTTTCACCACACCTGCGGCAACGGAGGCACTTTCCACACCGATGAACGACCACAGCGTAACGTTAAGGGTACTTTGAATCGCACCGAAGGTGCCCAGGCCGCTGACGTTCCATGCCGCCATATAGGTTTCACCACGGAACCAGAACCAGCCAAATACGGCAATCCCGACGATGGGGATCAGCGCCAGCACGGTGGCAACGGCCTGCACACGGGTGATCATTTTCGGACCGACAATGTTCAGCAGGACGAAGATCCACAGCACCACGACGCAGGTGATGGTTAATACCAATGGATCTTTCAGAATCGGGAAGAAGTAACTTAAATATCCTACGCCAATGACCACCATAGCGATATTGCCGATCCAGCAGGCCAGCCAGTAGAGGACGTTGGTTTGATAACCGAGAAACGGGCCAAAGCAGCGGCGGGCGTAAGCGTAAGAACCACCAGGACTTGGATCGAGGAACGACATTTTGGCGTATACCATCGAGAGCCCCAGCGCACCGATAATCGTCACCAACCATCCATAAATGGCAATCCCGCCAGTGGAGGCCAGGTTTGCAGGTAACAGAAAAACACCTGACCCCATAATATTCCCCGACACCATCAGGGTGACGGGGATTAAGCCCACTTTGTGAGCATCAGCATCCGAAGACATAATTAAACTCCTGCGAAGGCGAGCTTCGTGACAATAAATTACGTCATATCATACGCCTGCATTCGATAGTTGAATTATTATCGACCGGGTTATCGCTGATGCCGTTATTAATATAGCTCTTCGTTAAGGTTAAAAATCAGGCGACAGTTCGTTCTCTGTGCTGACTAACATAATGCAGCGGCGTCATACCGTAGAAGTCTTTAAAGACAGAAATAAAGTACGACGTACTGTTGTAGCCGCAGGACTGTGATACCTGAGAGATATTTTTACCGTCCATCATTAATTCATTTACGGCATAACGCATGCGGCAGGTGGTGATTATTTGGCTATAACTGGTGTTTTCGCTTTTCAGCTTTTTCTTTAACAGACTTGGGCTAAGACATAAACAACTGGCTACCATACTAAGATTCCAGTCTTTGTGAATATCGCTTTCAATAATTTGATAAACGCTGTCACTTACACAATTACGTAACATATACATCATTAATGAAAGGAATTTTTTACTGTCGAGAAAACGGGATAGCACCGTGAATAATAATGCGCGTGTTCGTTCCTTTTCTGACTCAGTTTCTGCGGGCATCATGCTGTGTTGCGCGGCAACGCGAAAGACGTCTGGCGTCAGGCATGGCAGGGTGAGTATGGGCGTAGCGCTACGTTGCCATACTGGTATTTGCGAGAGATCTTTATTCAGAAACCGGAGGTAATCTTTGATGATGTCGTGACTAATATGAGCAACCAAAGTGTTGTTAAGAGAGGAGACGTCGATAATATTATTTTCACAATTTAATAACGCCATATGGTTAGCTTTAAGGCTAATAGGTTCTTTCCCATTCACCCTTATCCAGACATCTTTTTCAGTCAATAAAACAATACAAGGTTGGTCGCTGCAAATCCTCATACATGTACTCCTGAGTGCGAATAAAAGACCAGTTCTCGCTAAAGCAAAGCGATACCGGGAAATGGTTATATAATTGTATGATGAATATAAACATGCATAAAAATAACGAGTTTTACTAATATTACAAATTTTTATAGTAATTTCTCATGTACATATTTTTTTACAGGATAAATAACAGGCAAAAAAAAGCGCGGGGTGGGGCCGCGCAAAAAGTATGACATTTTTGTTTGCAGCAATTTTTATGAAAACGTTGCCATACTCAAAAGGCCTAAGGCCAGGCGGCGTAATGTTATTTAAACAATTACGCCTTCAGCGGAATAGTGGTTACGCTTTCACACACATAACGTGGTAAATACCGTCAATAATTTCAGTCCCTTCAGTTTCGTGTTCAAATCCAGGGAAATGGTGGTCCCAGGATTGCAGCGAGCGTAAATAACTTACTTGCGGACTGTTTTTATCGCCGAAGTTTTCACCAGACAGCAGCATCGGGATTCCTGGCGGATATGGGATAACTGAGTTTGCCGCGATGCGTCCTGGCAGATTTTCAATGGATACCAGTTCGACATTGTTGTCGACAATCGCGTTGTACGCTTCACGCGGGGTGATTTCCGCCACCGACAGGCCGGAATAGGCTTCGTTCAACCGTGCGCCAGGGTTGTTTTCTTTCAGCCAGGCAAACATGGTGTCACCCAGATCGTGAATCCCCATGTTCGCGTAAGTGTCAGGATATTGTTCAACAAGTTCCGGCATCACCTGCGCCAGCGGTGTGTTGGCGTCATAGTGGCGTTTGAAGGAGCAAAGGGTGTTAACCAGAGTTCCCCATTTCCCACGGGTTACGCCCATAGAGAACAGGAACATAATTTGGAAGTCAGTGGTGCGGGTAGGCACAATGCCGTGGCGACCAAGCCAGGCAGTGACCAGCGCCGCCGGAACACCGGTTTCTTCCAGTTCACCATCTTCACCCATTCCCGGAGCAAGGATGCTGACTTTAATCGGGTCGAGCATACTCCAGTTATCCGGAATATCTTTGAAGCCGTGCCAGCTTTCGCCCGGATGCATTACCCAGCAGTCCTGAACGGTGGTCAGCAGTTTGGTTGGTGCGTCAGCAAAGTCATAGGTTTTGCCGGTTTGTGGGTCGGTGACGACTTCTTTGTTCCACGGTTTGAAGAACCAGCTACCGTCAGCGGTGAACTCTTTATACAGCCGCGCCATCGCCTGACGGAAATCAACCGCTTCGTCGATCACTTCCTGCGTCAGTGACAGGCCGCTGTTGCCGTCCATCATCGACACCGCCACGTCGTTGGATGCGCAGATGGCATACAGCGGGGAGGTGGTGGCATGCATCATGTAGGCCTGGTTGAAGCGGGAGAAGTTAATCGCCCCACGACCTTCACGTACATGAATATAAGAAGCCTGTGAAAGCGCATTCAGCAGTTTGTGGGTGGAGTGGGTGGCGAAAACGGTAGGACCGTTGTGATCGCCAGGTTCGCCGCGCATGGCATAGTGATCGGCATAGATCGGGTTGAAACGTGCATAGCCGTACCAGGCTTCGTCAAAGTGCAGACGATCGGAGGTTTTTTCCAGCAGATCCTGCGCTTCTTTAGCGTTATAACACACGCCGTCATAGGTGCAGTTGGTCACCACGCAGTAAGACGGTTTTTGCCCGGCTTTGTCTTTAGTCAGCGGGCTTTCACTGATTTTCTTCTGCAAGGTTTCAGGTTGCATTTCCTGCGGATAGATTGGCCCGATAATGCCGTAGCGGTTGCGGCTTGGCACCATGTAGACCGGTTTCGCGCCTGTCAGCATCAAGCCTTGTTCGATGGATTTATGGCAGTTACGGTCAACGACCACGACATCGTTATCGGTCATGCAAGCCTGCATGATGGTGCGGTTAGAGCCGGAAGTACCGACGACTACCGACCAGGAGCGATCGGCACCAAATACGCGTGCGGCATATTTTTCGCTTTCGCCAAATGCGCCAGTATGGTCAAGCAAAGAACCGAGGGAAGTTCGTTCGATGCCCATATCGGTGCGGAACAGATTTTCACCATAGTAGTCATGGTAGAAACGTCCGGCGGGTGTTTTGGTAAAACCAACGCCGCCCTGGTGGCCTGGCGCTGCCCAGGAATATTCATGGATGTCGCTATATTTCATCAGCGCGCTGAACAGTGGCGGCAACAGCTGCTGGCGGTAGCGGGTCATCGCGGCAACAGCGCGTCCGGCGATAAAGTCGGCGGTATCTTCCAGAATCCAGGCGAATTCATCGACAAGCTCCAGCAGGTCGCGATCCATTGCGGCGAGGGCTTTTTCCCGATCGCCCAACAGGAAGACCGGCACGTTTTGTTGGCGCTCATGAAGCTTACCGATCAATTGTCTGACGTTTTGATGTTCGTCCGGATGTTCCATTTGATAGCTGAACATCAGGCAGTCAATGGCTTCGTTTGAAGAGAGAATGGCAAAACCATCATCAAAGGAGGTGGATTTAATCACGGTAACATTTTGCTGGCTTAAAGCATCTGCCAGACGCTCAACGGCGTTACCGACCCAGGTGTCTTGATGGAGAAACTCGCTTTCAACAATTAATACTTTCATCATTGCTTACCCGGTTATGAAGGAATCTTCGTTGCGGGCAAGTATCTTCCGGCCTTTTCGGGCTGTAAAGCGCGTGAAAAACAAACATTTTTGAAATATTTATTTTTATAAACAATGCGTTATGTGATTATTTTAAATTATTTTCACTGCTTATTATCGACGGCTAAACTATTTTTTTGGCTGATACTGATATCGTCTTTAGCCGGGAAACGTCTGGCGGCGCTGTTGGCTAAGTTTGCGGTATTGTTGCGGCGACATGCCGACATATTTGCCGAACGTGCTGTAAAAACGACTACTTGAACGAAAGCCTGCCGTCAGGGCAATATCGAGAATACTTTTATCGGTATCGCTCAGTAACGCGCGAACGTGGTTGATGCGCATCGCGGTAATGTACTGTTTCATCGTCAATTGCATGACCCGCTGGAATATCCCCATTGCATAGTTGGCGTTAAGTTTGACGTGCTCAGCCACATCGTTGATGGTCAGCGCCTGATCATAGTTTTCGGCAATAAAGCCCAGCATCTGGCTAACATAAAATTGCGCATGGCGCGAGACGCTGTTTTTGTGTGTGCGCGAGGTTTTATTGACCAGAATCGGTTCCCAGCCAGAGAGGCTAAATCGCTTGAGCATCAGGCCAATTTCATCAATGGCGAGCTGGCGAATTTGCTCGTTCGGACTGTTTAATTCCTGCTGCCAGCGGCGCACTTCAAACGGGCTAAGTTGCTGTGTGGCCAGTGATTTGATCACCATGCCGTGAGTGACGTGGTTAATCAGGTCTTTATCCAGCGGCCAGGAGAGAAACAGATGCATCGGCAGATTAAAAATCGCCATGCTCTGACAGGTTCCGGTATCTGTTAGTTGGTGCGGTGTACAGGCCCAGAACAGCGTGATATTACCCTGATTGATATTCACTTTTTCATTGTTGATCAGGTATTCCACATCGCCATCGAAAGGCACATTCACTTCGACTTGACCATGCCAGTGGCTGGTGGGCATGATATGCGGTGCGCGAAACTCAATCTCCATCCGCTGGTATTCCGAATACAGCGACAGCGGGCTGCGGGTCTGTTTTTCGTCGCTGCTGCACATAAACGTATCTGTATTCATGGATGGCTCTCTTTCCTGGAATATCAGAATTATGGCAGGAGTGAGGGAGGATGACTGCGAGTGGGAGCACGGTTTTCACCCTCTTCCCAGAGAGGCGAGGGGAGCGTCCGAGCATCATGAGGCCGAAAACTCTGCTTTTCAGGTAACTTATTACCATAAACTCAGATTTACTGCTGCTTCACGCAGGATCTGAGTTTATGGGAATGCTCAACCTGGAAGCCGGAGGTTTTCTGCAGATTCGCCTGCCATGATGAAGTTATTCAAGCAAGCCAGGAGATCTGCATGATGACTGCACCCAAAATTACATTTATCGGCGCTGGTTCGACGATTTTCGTTAAAAATATTCTTGGTGATGTGTTCCATCGCGAGGCGCTGAAAACGGCGCATATTGCCCTGATGGACATTGATCCCACCCGCCTGGAAGAGTCGCATATTGTGGTGCGTAAGCTGATGGATTCAGCAGGGGCCAGCGGCAAAATCACCTGCCACACCCAACAGAAAGAAGCCTTACAGGATGCCGATTTTGTCGTGGTGGCATTTCAGATTGGCGGTTATGAACCTTGCACGGTGACTGATTTCGAGGTCTGTAAGCGGCATGGTCTGGAACAAACCATTGCCGATACGTTGGGGCCGGGCGGTATTATGCGCGCGCTACGTACCATTCCGCATCTGTGGCAAATTTGCGAGGACATGACGGAAGTCTGCCCCGATGCCACCATGCTCAACTACGTTAACCCAATGGCGATGAATACCTGGGCGATGTATGCCCGCTATCCGCATATCAAACAGGTAGGGCTGTGCCATTCGGTGCAGGGAACGGCGGAAGAGCTGGCGCGTGACCTCAATATCGATCCGTCCACGCTGCGTTACCGTTGCGCTGGTATCAACCATATGGCGTTTTACCTGGAACTGGAGCGTAAAACCGCCGACGGCAGTTACGTGAATCTCTACCCGGAACTGCTGGCGGCTTATGAAGCAGGGCAGGCACCGAAGCCAAATATTCATGGTAATACTCGCTGCCAGAATATTGTGCGCTACGAAATGTTCAAAAAGCTGGGCTACTTCGTTACGGAATCGTCAGAACATTTTGCTGAATACACGCCGTGGTTTATTAAGCCAGGTCGTGAGGATTTGATTGAGCGTTATAAAGTACCGCTGGATGAGTACCCGAAACGCTGCGTCGAGCAGCTGGCGAACTGGCATAAAGAGCTGGAGGAGTATAAAAACGCCTCCCGGATTGATATTAAACCGTCACGAGAATATGCCAGCACAATCATGAACGCTATCTGGACTGGCGAGCCGAGTGTGATTTACGGCAACGTCCGTAACGATGGTTTGATTGATAACCTGCCACAAGGATGTTGCGTGGAAGTAGCCTGTCTGGTTGATGCTAATGGCATTCAGCCGACTAAAGTCGGTACGCTACCTTCGCATCTGGCCGCCCTGATGCAAACCAACATCAATGTACAGACGCTGCTGACCGAAGCTATTCTTACGGAAAATCGCGACCGTGTTTACCACGCCGCGATGATGGACCCGCATACTGCCGCCGTGCTGGGCATTGACGAAATATATGCTCTTGTTGACGACCTGATTGCCGCCCACGGCGACTGGCTGCCAGGCTGGTTGCACCGTTAAAACGCGACTAAACGCTACTGCGCCGGGGGATTTATTCCGGCGCACACCTCTGACGATACCAATAACAGAAGGCGGGCGTTGGTAACAGCGACCCGATACCCTATGAGCATTTCAATGACTACAAAACTCAGTTATGGATTTGGAGCGTTCGGGAAGGATTTTGCGATCGGCATTGTGTATATGTACCTCATGTATTACTACACCGATGTCGTTGGGCTGTCTGTGGGTTTGGTCGGTACTTTGTTTCTGGTGGCGAGGATCTGGGATGCTATTAACGATCCGATTATGGGATGGATTGTAAATGCTACGCGATCGCGATGGGGTAAGTTCAAACCCTGGATCCTGATCGGTACGTTGGCAAACTCTGTAATCTTATTTCTCCTCTTTAGTGCGCATCTGTTTGAAGGTACTACTCAGATTGTCTTTGTTTGCGTGACCTACATCCTCTGGGGCATGACTTACACCATTATGGATATTCCCTTCTGGTCGCTGGTTCCAACCATCACGCTCGATAAACGTGAGCGTGAACAACTGGTTCCTTATCCGCGTTTTTTTGCCAGTCTGGCGGGCTTTGTTACGGCAGGTGTGACGCTACCATTTGTTAATTATGTCGGCGGTGGCGATCGGGGATTTGGCTTTCAGATGTTCACACTGGTACTGATCGCCTTTTTTATTGTTTCAACCATCATCACTCTGCGCAATGTGCATGAAGTCTTTTCGTCAGACAATCAACCGTCTGCTGAAGGAAGCCATCTGACACTTAAAGCCATCGTTGCGCTAATTTATAAAAACGATCAGCTTTCATGCCTCTTGGGTATGGCTCTTGCTTATAATGTAGCCAGCAACATTATTACCGGATTTGCTATCTATTATTTCTCATATGTTATCGGTGATGCGGATTTGTTCCCCTATTATCTGTCGTATGCGGGAGCTGCTAACCTGGTGACGTTAGTATTTAGACTGGCCCCCTGAATCTCCAGACAACCAGTATCACTTAAATAAGTGATAGTCTTAATACTAGTTTTTAGACTAGTCATTGGAGTACAGATGATTGATGTCTTAGGGCCGGAGAAACGCAGACGGCGTACCACACAGGAAAAGATCGCAATTGTTCAGCAGAGCTTTGAACCGGGGATGACGGTCTCCCTCGTTGCCCGGCAACATGGTGTAGCAGCCAGCCAGTTATTTCTCTGGCGTAAGCAATACCAGGAAGGAAGTCTTACTGCTGTGGCCGCCGGAGAACAGGTTGTTCCTGCCTCTGAACTTGCTGCCGCCATGAAGCAGATTAAAGAACTCCAGCGCCTGCTCGGCAAGAAAACGATGGAAAATGAACTCCTCAAAGAAGCCGTTGAATATGGACGGGCAAAAAAGTGGATAGCGCACGCGCCCTTATTGCCCGGGGATGGGGAGTAAGCTTAGTCAGCCGTTGTCTCCGGGTGTCGCGTGCGCAGTTGCACGTCATTCTCAGACGAACCGATGACTGGATGGATGGCCGCCGCAGTCGTCACACTGATGATACGGATGTGCTTCTCCGTATACACCATGTTATCGGAGAGCTGCCCACGTATGGTTATCGTCGGGTATGGGCGCTGCTTCGCAGACAGGCAGAACTTGATGGTATGCCTGCGATCAATGCCAAACGTGTTTACCGGATCATGCGCCAGAATGCGCTGTTGCTTGAGCGAAAACCTGCTGTACCGCCATCGAAACGGGCACATACAGGCAGAGTGGCCGTGAAAGAAAGCAATCAGCGATGGTGCTCTGACGGGTTCGAGTTCTGCTGTGATAACGGAGAGAGACTGCGTGTCACGTTCGCGCTGGACTGCTGTGATCGTGAGGCACTGCACTGGGCGGTGACTACCGGCGGCTTCAACAGTGAAACAGTACAGGACGTCATGCTGGGAGCGGTGGAACGCCGCTTCGGCAACGATCTTCCGTCGTCTCCAGTGGAGTGGCTGACGGATAATGGTTTATGCTACCGGGCTAATGAAACACGCCAGTTCGCCCGGATGTTGGGACTTGAACCGAAGAACACGGCGGTGCGGAGTCCGGAGAGTAACGGAATAGCAGAGAGCTTCGTGAAAACGATAAAGCGTGACTACATCAGTATCATGCCCAAACCAGACGGGTTAACGGCAGCAAAGAACCTTGCAGAGGCGTTCGAGCATTATAACGAATGGCATCCGCATAGTGCGCTGGGTTATCGCTCGCCACGGGAATATCTGCGGCAGCGGGCTTGTAATGGGTTAAGTGATAACAGATGTCTGGAAATATAGGGGCAAATCCAGTATTCTTCCCACGCTTAGTTAAATCATTATCCCGACGCATTTTATGGGCCGGAGCATCTATTCTTCCGGTGTTAAGCTGTGGTGTTCTCCTGTTAATGGCATTAATGAGCTATCACAACGTCGTCCTCATTGTGATTGCGGGTATTTTGCTGAATGTGGGAACGGCGCTTTTCTGGGTATTACAGGTCATCATGGTGGCAGATACCGTTGATTACGGTGAATATAAACTGCACGTACGCTGTGAAAGTATCGCTTACTCCGTGCAGACTATGGTGGTGAAGGGCGGTTCAGCCTTTGCGGCTTTTTTCATTGCGGTTGTGTTAGGGATGATTGGCTATGTACCGAATGTTGAACAGTCTACGCAAGCCCTATTAGGTATGCAGTTTATTATGATTGCTCTACCAACTCTGTTTTTCATGGTAACGCTGATTCTCTACTTCCGTTTCTATCGCCTCAATGGCGACACGCTGCGCAGGATCCAGATTCATCTGCTGGATAAATATCGCAAAGTACCGCCCGAGCCTGTTCATGCTGATATTCCGGTCGGTGCAGTGAGTGATGTGAAAGCCTGACGTGGACAATAGCTAACGAAAATGGCCTGATGCGATATGTTTATCAGGCCACGTCTTAATGTAATGCTTTGGATTTGCAAATTTTGTAGACCGGATAAGGAATTCACGCCGCATCCGGCATCAACAAAGCGCACGTTGTTATCCGGTTATCAAGCCAAAGCGGGTGATGCTGCCAACTTACTGATTTAGTGTATGATGGTGTTTTTGAGGTGCTCCAGTGGCTTCTGTTTCTATCAGCTGTCCCTTCTGTTCAGCTACTGACGGGGTGGTGCGTAACGGCAAAAGCACTGCCGGACATCAGCGCTATCTCTGCTCTCACTGCCGTAAAACATGGCAACTGCAGTTCACTTACACCGCTTCTCAACCCGGTACGCACCAGAAAATCATTGATATGGCCATGAATGGCGTTGGATGCCGGGCAACTGCACGCATTATGGGCGTTGGCCTCAACACGATTTTACGTCACTTAAAAAACTCAGGCCGCAGTCGGTAACCTCGCGCATACAGCCGGGCAGTGACGTCATCGTCTGCGCGGAAATGGACGAACAGTGGGGCTATGTCGGGGCTAAATCGCGCCAGCGCTGGCTGTTTTACGCGTATGACAGTCTCCGGAAGACGGTTGTTGCGCACGTATTCGGTGAACGCACTATGGCGACGCTGGGGCGTCTTATGAGCCTGCTGTCACCCTTTGACGTGGTGATATGGATGACGGATGGCTGGCCGCTGTATGAATCCCGCCTGAAGGGAAAGCTGCACGTAATCAGCAAGCGATATACGCAGCGAATTGAGCGGCATAACCTGAATCTGAGGCAGCACCTGGCACGGCTGGGACGGAAGTCGCTGTCGTTCTCAAAATCGGTGGAGCTGCATGACAAAGTCATCGGGCATTATCTGAACATAAAACACTATCAATAAGTTGGAGTCATTACCGCCAAAGCGCCGTAGCTGGCGGCAATGAAAGCGAGCGAGGAATATCACCGTCGTTAATGCGCCAAGCAGCGCGCAGAACATATCGGATTGCGTGTCCCACTGGTCGCCCTGGGTGCCGAGAAAATCATCCGCTCCCTGGCCCATTGCCAGCGCCGCCCACCACTCGATTAATTCATACATCGCGCTTATCGCCAGCGCCACGCAGCAGACTAGGAACGCCACCATTTTACGTCCGCGCACGTACATCCCGCGCACGAGAATTTCTCGTGCCACCAGTGCAGGCACCAGCCCCTGGAAAAAATGCCCCAGCTTGTCATACGGATTACGGCTCAACCCCAGCCATTCCTGCACCTCAAAACCGATGGGGACTTTCGCGTAGGTGTATTGCCCGCCGACCATCAGGATGATGGCGTGAAAGAAAATGAGCGTATAGAGCAGCGGCGTTAACGGATAACGTTTAGCGGTGGCAAGCAGTAGCGGCACGACAATAATCACCGGTGTCACTTCCATCAGCCAGGTGAGTTTGTCATGGGCCGAAATGCCGGTATAAATCAGGATTAACGTTAGCGCCAGTGCGCCGGTGTTAAGAATTAACGGTTTGAGTGTGCGGGTCATGGTGAGTTCGCAAGTCAGGGAAAATACTGACTATTCACCAGCAAGCATGAAATTACAATCGCAAAAGAGGTGGCCCAGGGGGATCACCTGGCAGCATGCTGCCAGGCGCTGGGCCGAAGAGGTTACTTAGTGCAGTTCGCGCACTGTTTGTTGACGATTTGCTGGAAGAAGTCGTTACCTTTGTCATCGACCAGGATAAACGCCGGGAAATCTTCTACTTCGATTTTCCAGATAGCTTCCATACCCAGCTCCGGATAAGCGACGCATTCCAGATGCTTGATGCTCTGCTGCGCCAGTACCGCCGCCGGACCGCCGATGCTACCGAGGTAGAAGCCGCCGTGTTTATGACACGCGTCGGTAACCTGCTGGCTGCGGTTGCCTTTCGCCAGCATGATCATGCTGCCGCCGTGGGATTGCAGCAGATCCACATAGGAGTCCATACGACCTGCGGTGGTTGGGCCAAGTGAACCTGATGGATAACCGGCAGGGGTTTTCGCCGGACCCGCGTAGTAGATCGGGTGATCTTTGATGTACTGCGGAAGTTCTTTACCGGCGTCAATCAGCTCTTTCAGCTTGGCGTGTGCAATATCTCGACCCACAATAATGGTGCCAGTGAGCGACAAACGAGTGGAAACCGGATATTGCGAAAGCTGGGCGAGGATCTCTTTCATCGGGCGGTTAAGGTCGACCTTCACCGCTTCGCCTTCACCGGCCTGACGCAGTTCTTGTGGAATGTACTGACCTGGATTGTGTTCCAGTTTTTCGATCCAGATACCTTCGCGGTTGATTTTCGCTTTAATGTTACGGTCAGCGGAGCAGGAGACGCCCATGCCTACCGGGCAGGATGCGCCGTGACGTGGCAGACGGATAACGCGAATGTCGTGCGCGAAGTATTTACCGCCAAACTGCGCGCCAAGACCGAGTTTCTGGGCCTCTTCCAGCAGTTCCTGTTCCAGCTGGACATCGCGGAACGCCTGACCATGTTCGTTCCCTTCCGTCGGCAGTTCATCGTAATAGTGAGCGCTTGCTAATTTGACGGTTTTCAGGTTGGTTTCCGCAGACGTACCGCCAATCACAAACGCGATATGGTACGGCGGGCAGGCTGCAGTACCGAGGGTACGCATTTTCTCGACGAGGAAGTTTTTCAGTTTGCCGGGAGTCAGCAGGGCTTTGGTTTCCTGGTAGAGATACGTTTTGTTGGCAGAGCCGCCGCCTTTCGCAACGCAAAGGAATTTGTACTCATCGCCATCTACCGCGTACAGGTCGATTTGCGCAGGCAGGTTAGTGCCGGTGTTGACCTCTTTGTACATGTCCAGCGCCGCGTTTTGCGAGTAGCGCAGGTTATCTTCGATATAGGTGTTATAGACGCCTTTCGACAGCGCTTCTTCATCACCGCCACCGGTCCACACGCGCTGGCCTTTTTTACCGACGATGATCGCGGTGCCGGTATCCTGGCAGGTCGGCAGCACGCCTTTGGCGGCGATTTCGGAGTTTCTTAAGAATTGCAGTGCCACGTACTTGTCGTTTTCGCTGGCTTCTGGATCGTGAAGAATAGCCGCAACCTGTTTCTGGTGTGCCGGACGGAGCATGAAAGAAGCGTCGTGAAAGGCTTGCTGCGCCAGCAGGGTCAGGGCTTCTGGTTCCACTTTCAGGATGGTTTCGCCGTCGAAGTCGGCAACGCTAACGTAATCGGAAGTGAGTAGATAGTATTCGGTATTGTCTTTCCCCATCGGGAAAGGTGCCTGGTAGATAAAGGGTTTGTTTGACATAGCTTCCAGCCTGTAACTCTGTATTTGTTATTCGAAAATGGCGTGCCGCGTAGTCACGGGCGGCACGCAAAGTGCATTTATAAGAACCCGTACATCGCGGCGAAGATCCAGCCGAAGACGCACGATACGCTCACACCAATCAACCCCGGCAGAATAAAGCTGTGGTTGATGACGAAGCGACCGATGTGGGTGGTGCCGGAACGGTCAAACTGAATCGCTGCCAGATCGCTCGGATAAGTCGGCAGGATGTAATAACCGTAGCAAGCCGGTGCTGAAGCCACGATGTATGCCGGATCAACGCCGATCGCCAGCGCGACCGGAACAATCGCCGCCAGCGCCGCAGCCTGAGAGTTTACAAACTTGGAAACCAGCAGCAGAACAATGGCATAGGCCCACGGATACTCTTTCACCATTTCACCCAGTACGCCCTGAATTTCAGACATATGCGCACCGAACATGGTTTCTGCCATCCATGCGATACCGTACACCGCCACGATGGCGATCATACCGGAACGGAAGACTTCGTTTTTTGAGATAGACGCGGGATTGGTTTTGGTCAGGATAATAATCAGCGCCCCGGTCAGCAGCATAAACATCTGAATAACCAGTACCATCGACAGCGGTTTGCCGCCGAAGGATGGACGCAGGTCCGAATCAGCACCAAGAAGGGCGACTACAGCGATTGCCCCGAGGAAAATCCACATTGCCAGCCAGTTGCTTTTCGGCAGTTTTTTGTCCAGCAGCGTCGCGGTATCACCGTAAACATACTCACGGTTTTCCGGTACGGAGATGAATTTCTGGAACTCTTCGTCTTTATCCAGATCTTTACCACGGAACCAGCTGAAGATACCGATCGCCAGGATACCGATTAACGTCGATGGAATGGTGATTGCCAGCAGGTCGAGGAACTCAAGATGGCGACCATCAAAGGTGACATTACCCAGCATTGCAACCAGAGACACGACCGCAACCGACACCGGACTGGCGATGATCCCCATCTGTGCACCGATAGAACTTGCCGCCATCGGACGTTCCGGACGGATGTTGTTCTTAATGGCGACGTCGTAGATGATCGGCAGAATGGTGTAAACCACATGACCCGTACCGCAAAGAATGGTCAGCGTACAGGTCACAAACGGCGCGACAATTGAGACATATTTCGGGTTGCGGCGCAGCAGCTTCTCGGCAATTTGCAGCATGACATCAAGACCGCCCGAAGCTTGCAAGGTCGCCGATGCCGCCACCACCGCAATGATAACCAGCATGACATCAACCGGTGGTTTACCTGGCTGAAGGTGGAAGACGAAGACCAGAATGACCAGACCGATACCGCCTAATAAACCCAGCGCGATACCACCCTTTCTGGCACCATAAAACAGACATATCAGTATTATGATAAGTTGGATAGTAAATAACATGTGTGAACCCTCGCGATAATCCTATTTAAATTTTTGCTGAATAGATCACAGTCACGTTCTGTTTTGTATGAACTGTTTTCAGAGCCTGACTAAATATCCGTTTGGTCGTTACCGGCTTTAGCAAATACCTCACAGTGAATATTGGCTGATTAAAGCAGCGGCAAATTTATGCACTGTGATAAGCGGCTTTTTCAGAGAGAAAGACTCTCTGGCGATGGGTTTATAGTTTGTACTGCGCAGATGTTAATGTTTTGTTTGCTGTTATCTTATTGATATTTATCGGTCTATTTTTTGTTCTCAGGGCAGATGTCATTAGGTTTATAGATTAATCTGATCTACCCATTTGTGGGTAAAAATACACATAATGCGGGTGACATAATAGTTAATTAACTTTTGTTAGCGTTTTGAAATTAAAAACACCGTTCACCTGAAGAGATATTAATTTTTAGCGATGATGCAGGGATAATTATATTTGATCTGGCACAAGTTTTACTGATGAAGGATGTAACTTGTGCCAGGGGTATTTTGCATTACGGTAATAATTATTACTTACAGATAACCAGCGATCCGTTATTGGCAATATTGTTTCAGTAGTGAGTAGTGTTCTGCCTGAATACGGTAACGGTAAACTGGACGCCCCGTGACGCCATAATGGATACTGGTGAACAAGATGTGGCAGTTGACCAGCCAGATGAGGTATTTACGGCAGGAAACACGCGAAATGTTAACCTCGTTGGCTAGCTCGTCGGTTGAAAATTCATAGTCCTGATGCGCGTCAATCCACTGGCACAGTGTGCGTAACGTCTGCGGCGTTAAGCCTTTTGGCAAGCGACGAGGATCCTGTTCGTTGGAGCTGCTGCCGTGGATTAGCTGATCAAGCTCGGCCTGGTCATAATACTGATGTTTTTCCAGCGCCATTTTCTTTTGCCGCCAGTCGGTGAGCGCCTCTTCAAAGCGGGAAGCCTGGAAGGGTTTGATCAGGTAATCCACGACACCGTAATGCAGCGAATCTTTAATGGTTGCCGCATCGGCTGCGGAGGAGATGACAATCACATCACTTTTGCAACGCGCGTTATGCAGGACAGGCAGTAAATCGAGCCCGTTCTCTTTTTGCATATAGATATCGAGCAATATCAGGTCGATAGGCGTATCGCTATTGAAGATAATCTCTTTGGCTTTCTCCAGCGTCGAGGCTGTTCCACAGCATTGAAAGCCTGGGATTTGTGCTACGTATCGGCGATTCAGCTCCGCGACCATTGCGTCGTCATCGATAATTAATACATTGATCATCTGTTCGACCTCTCCCCGTCCCAGGGTATCTGGACAAAAAATTGTGTGAAAATCCCGGGTTCCGATTCCACGGCGATGCTGCCGCCGAGATTTTCTACCTGTTGTTTGACAAGTGCTAAACCGACGCCTCGCTCGCTTCCTTTTGTCGAGACACCTTTGTCAAAAATGTGATCGATTTTGTCGGGTGCGATCCCCGGTCCATCATCGTTAACTTCGCAGTGCAGCCAGCCGTGACGGTAGTGCAATGTTACGCTAATTTCGCCACCGGGTTCCGGCCCTAATGCTTCCAGCGCGTTTTCTATCAGATTTCCCAATGTGGTAATCAGCGTCGCGACCTGGTCCTCACTGCCGCTGTCTGGCAGCTGGCTTTCACTGTTTAAAATCAGCGTATGGCCTAAATCGGTCGCGCGATTAATCTTGCTGATTAAAAAACCAGCGATAACCGGAGATTTGATCTTACCCAGCAGAGAGCCAATCTCTTCCTGATAGTTATTGGCTGTTTTTAGAATGTAATCTTCCAACTGCTTATAACTCTTCAGATGCAATAATCCGAGAATCACGTGCAATTTATTCATAAATTCGTGGGATCGTTCACGAAGTGCGTCGGCATAGTTGACCAGACCGTCGAGTCGCTGCATCAGTTTACGTACTTCGGTTTTGTCCCTGAAGGTTGAAATGGCACCGATGATAACGCCATTACTGCGCACCGGAACGGTGTTGATCAGTAATAGCCGGTCTTTAATCGTAATCTCTTCGTCGCGGCGCGGCGTACCGTCGCGTAACACTTCCGAGACATCTACCACCTGTGACCATGAGTGGCTGAGCGTCGACAGTTTCTCATCGTCCTGCGACTTACGGTAATTCAGCAATTCTTGTGCGGCATCGTTGATCAGCGTGACCTCGCCGCGATCGTCCACGGCAACGACGCCTTCTTTGATAGACTGCAACATGGCCTGGCGTTGCTCAAACAGCGTGGAGATTTCGTAGGGTTCCAGGCCGAAAAGGATTTTTTTCAGTACCTTAACCAGAATGCAGGTGCCAATCAGTCCGACCAGCATGCCAAATAATACCGACCAGATAATGCTCCAGCGACTGTCATTGATTTGTTGGGTCACGCGGCTTAACTCAAGGCCGATCGCCACCACGCCAATTTGTTTATGATTTTCATCGTAGATGGGGGTAAATACGCGTAAAGCCTGCGCCAGAAAACCGCGATTGATAGCGACATTTTCTTTGCCATTCAGCGCTTTAAGGATGTCATCACCTTTAAATGGCTGACCAATACGCTGGGCTTCAGGATGCGAGTAGCGAAGACTTTGCATATCGGTAACGACAATAAACAGCAGATCGTTGCGTTTGCGCACGGCTTCCGCGATGGCCTGGATGCCGCTCTCCTGCGGTTTTTTCTGCAAGCCCTGACGGATTTCCGGCGAGTTGGCGAGGGTACGCGCCACTGCCAGTGCCTTGTTGGCTAGCCCGTCTCGCGTCATATCACTGATTTGCGAGAAGTAAATCAGATGCACCACCAATAGCACCGAGAACAGTACCGCACTGACCATTAAGATCACTGTGGTACTCAATTTCATCGGACGTTTGCGTAACATGCGGTAGGGCAATGAATGTCTCATCAGCTTCCTTGTGTGACAAATTTCTTAAACATTATCTCTGATGAGGCGGGTAATTCAAAGGGAGTAAGAATGATTGGCTATATAGGGGAAGAGATTCTGGCAACGGAAACTGCCAGTGCTGTATGAAGATTCCAGGGCTATGCTTATAGCGATAATCATACTGATGAGAGAGGGAAAGTCATGGATCAGGCGCTACTGGACGAGGGTTATCGCTGTTATACCGGCGAAAAGATCGATGTCTATTTCAACACTGCGATATGTCAGCATTCTGGCAATTGCGTACGTGGCAACGGCAAGTTATTTAATCTCAAACGAAAGCCGTGGATCATGCCGGATGAAGTCGACGTCGCCACTGTGGTTAAAGTGATTGATACGTGCCCGAGCGGCGCGCTGAAATACCGTCATAAATAAGCGAGGGTAAAATGGAAATACGCGAAGGCCACAATAAATTTTACATTAATGACGAACAAGGCAAGCAAATCGCTGAAATTGTCTTTGTGCCGACTGGAGAGAATTTAGCGATTATCGAACATACCGATGTCGATGAAAGCCTGAAAGGGCAGGGGATTGGTAAACAGCTGGTTGCAAAAGTCGTGGAAAAAATGCGTCGGGAAAAACGAAAAATTATCCCACTATGCCCATTTGCGAAACACGAATTTGATAAAACGCGGGAGTATGATGATATTCGCAGTTGATGGGAGAGTACAGAGTCACGATATTTTTCATGCTCTCCGCGGAGTGATGCAGGAGAGCATCTGAAGGGTAGGGGGATGCACAAAGAATGGGCAGAGAGCGCGTTTTTTTGTCCCAAGTCATCCCCTTTACTGAGCAAAAAAAAGAATATCTCCTATATGAGAATCATCAATCGGGGTTATCAAGTTTTGCGTCCCCAGAGCATTCAATATTGATAGGAGTCATATTATGGAAGGTAAAAACAAGTTCAATACTTATGTTGTTTCTTTTGATTATCCATCATCTTATTCCTCAGTGTTCTTAAGGTTAAGATCATTGATGTATGATATGAATTTCTCTTCTATCGTGGCTGATGAATATGGGATACCACGACAATTGAATGAAAATTCCTTCGCAATAACGACATCGTTAGCCGCAAGTGAAATCGAAGATTTAATCAGGCTTAAATGCTTAGACTTACCGGATATTGATTTTGACCTCAACATTATGACAGTTGATGACTATTTCCGTCAGTTTTACAAGTAGCCAGGAAGGATAAGAAGAACATAAAAAATGGCACTATTCTCTAAAATATTAATTTTTTATGTGATTGGTGTGAACATATCCTTTGTCATTATCTGGTTTATCTCACATGAGAAAACACATATTCGTTTACTTAGTGCATTCCTGGTCGGAATAACCTGGCCAATGAGTCTGCCTGTGGCATTACTTTTTTCTCTCTTTTAGGAGCTGTAGTTGAGTGGACCCGCTGGTTATCGTGAAACGAAGCGTCTCTCCTCAAAACTGGATTTGCGGAACGACGAACGAAGCAGTCGCCTGACTGCTTCGTTCATTAAAGTGAAATTTATTTCTGTGGGCGCATCGCCGGGAAGAGAATAACGTCGCGAATAGTATGACTGTTTGTAAACAGCATAATCATTCGGTCGATACCAATACCCAGACCAGCGGTTGGCGGCAGACCATATTCCAGCGCAGTTACGTAATCTTCGTCATAGAACATGGCTTCGTCGTCACCTGCAGCTTTAGCGTTAACCTGTTCCTGGAAACGTTCAGCCTGATCTTCTGCGTCGTTTAATTCGCTAAAACCATTACCGATTTCACGACCACCGATGAAGAATTCAAAACGGTCGGTGATTTCCGGGTTAACATCATTACGGCGCGCCAGCGGTGACACTTCTGCCGGATATTCCGTAATAAAGGTTGGCTGAATCAGATGTGCTTCTGCCACTTCATCAAAGATCTCCGTGATAATACGTCCCAGCCCCCAGCTTTTCTCTACCGTAATTCCGATAGATTCAGCTAATGCTTTAGCAGCATCAAAATTATCCAGGTCGGCCATATCGGTTTCTGGACGATATTTTTTGATTGCTTCGCGCATGGTGAGTTTTTCAAACGGTTTGCCGAAATCAAACACATGCTCGCCATAAGTGACTTTAGTGGTACCCAGAACCTCTTGTGCCAGGGTGCGGAACAGTGACTCTGTCAGTTCAATCAAATCGTGGTAATCCGCATACGCCATGTAGAGTTCCATCATTGTGAACTCAGGATTATGGCGAACAGAAATACCTTCATTACGGAAGTTACGGTTGATTTCGAATACCCGTTCAAAACCGCCTACAACCAGACGTTTCAGATACAGCTCCGGCGCGATACGCAGATACATATCTAAATCCAGAGCATTATGATGGGTAATAAACGGGCGAGCAGATGCCCCACCTGGAATTACCTGCATCATCGGGGTTTCTACTTCCATAAAGCCGCGCGCGACCATGAACTGACGGATAGCGGCCAGAATTTTTGAACGGACAACAAACGTTTGACGGGATTTATCGTTAGCGATGAGGTCCAGATAACGTTGACGATAACGGACTTCCTGATCCTGCAGACCATGGAATTTATCTGGTAAAGGACGTAGTGCTTTAGTCAGCAGGCGCAACTCAGTACAGTGAATGGAAAGCTCACCCGTTTGCGTCTTAAACAGCGTACCGCGGGCACCGATAATGTCACCCAGATCCCATTTTTTAAACTGATCGTTATAAACACCTTCTGGCAGGCTATCTCTTGCAACGTACAGTTGAATACGGCCACCGACATCCTGCAACGTTACAAAGGAGGCTTTCCCCATGATACGACGGGTCATCATTCGGCCAGCAACCGAGACTTCAATGTTTAAGGATTCCAGTTCCTGGTTATTCTTCGCATCAAACTCTTCGTGCAACTGGTCAGAGGTATGGTCGCGGCGAAAATCATTGGGAAACGCCACACCTTGCTGACGTAGTGCCGCCAGTTTTTCGCGGCGATTTCTCAGTTCATCGTTAAAATCAATAGCCTCATTGGCTCCCCGTGTTTCTTGTTCAGACATTTTGGTTCCTCTAAATCCAGCTTTCAATTTAGCGTAGATAAAGAGACAGATCGGTACACTGTATTATCTGCCTCGACTATTAATAACTCAGTTTATCTTATCGAAACTAACGCTTACCTCAAGTTGATATCACTAATAAATAACCATCAAAATGGTTTAAATGACTTATTAATCTCGATTTACTAGTGTGATTAACTGAAAGTTAATTTATTCATAACCAATTGTTTTTACGACAGTTAATCGTTGCTCTCCTGTATCATATTCGTCGGCGTGCTAAACAGAAAACGGGTAGCAAAGGCCAATACGACGATGATCGCGACACAAGCCAACGTCCACTCTCCCATCTGAGAAAAGAATCGCTGGTAAGCTGCAATTACCATACCGCTAATTTGCGACTCTGTCGTCTGCTGTGCCACGACGCCTGCCAGCCAGTTGGCGACCGCGCCTGTTGCCAGCATATAAATACCGGTTAATACGCCAGACATTTTCAGACGCGTGATTTGCGCAATCGCCACCGGGTCAATAAAGAGTTCTGCAAAGCCCATTAGCGCCAACCCGGATATCATCACGCCCATTGACGCTTGACCGTCAGCCGCTGCATGTCGGGCATCAAATGCCAACAACATAAAGCCACAAGCCATCAGCAGTAAGCCAAAGGCAAACTTCAGCCAGACGCGCAATGTTGAGTTGCCGCGGCTTTCTGGCGACGCCAGCCAGGCCAGTACAACCCCAGCGAGCATCACTGCAATTGCATTCACCGACTGGAATAGTGCTGTAGGTACTTCAATATTGAATGCCTGACGATTCACAAAGCGATCGATAAACAAGCTGATGGTACTGCCGCCCTGTTGTGCCAGTACCCAGAACAACGTCCCGACAAACATCAACAATACAATTTGCCAAAGAGCACGGCGGTGTTCGGGGAATTTGATCATCATGCGGGCAATGATTTGTGCGGCAATGAGGCAAACGATCGCCAGCAAATATCCGGACCAGTCGTTCTCCAGCAGCAGGGTAAAAAATACTGGGGCTAAACAGAGCATCACCACTAACCAGCTCCATACTGGTAAGGCAAATTTGACGCTAGTGAGCGCTTTTTTATCCATACTACGCGTGGACTGGAAATGACGATGACCGCTTAAGAAAATCAACAAACCGATAAACATGCCGCCACCCGCAAGGGCAAAGCCAACATGCCATCCATACCACTGAGCAGCCAGGCCGCAGGCGATTGGGGCGGCGATAGAACCGATATTGCCCGCAGCATACAGCAGCGAAAAACCGCCATCACGTCGATGATCGTTCTCGTCGTAGAGCTCGCCAAGCAAACAGCTGATGTTTGATTTGAATAAACCGTAGCCACAAATAATGATTGCCAGCGCCAGATACAGGCTAAAGGTTGAATTTGTATCAATGCCCAGCACCACATGGCCAAGGGTCATTAACAGCGCGCCGGCAATCACTGCAGTGCGGTTGCCGAGCAGGCGGTCGGCAAGCCAGCCGCCGAGAATAGGGGTAACGTAAACCAGAGAAGCATATGCGCTGAACAGGCTGATGGCATGGTTATCATCAAAACCAAGCTGATGGGTGAGATAGAGAATGAGTAAGGCACGCATGCCGTAAAAACTGAAGTACTCCCAGATTTGGATCGCCACGATATAGTATATCGCGCGCGGCTGTGAGGGTGTTTTCATGTGTTCTCCTTATGAGCAAAAAAGGGAAGTGGCAAGCCACTTCCCTTGTACGAGCTAATTATTTTTTGCTTTCTTCTTTCAATACCTTAACGGTATAGCGGCCATCAGCCTGACGGTATGCACCGTGAATATCGGTTTCAAATCCCGGATAGTGAGCGCCGATTTCACACAGCATCTGCAGGAACTCCAGAACCGGACGGCTTTCTTCGGTGATCATTTCACCCGGCATTACCAGAGGAACTCCCGGCGGATACGGAAGGATCATATTGGCGTTAATACGACCTACCATTTCGTCGAGGTAAACTTCTTCGGTCATACTGAGGTGTACTGGCAATAGCGGACACTACCATTTGTTCTTTTTTTAAGCAGCCATCTGATGATATTTTTCCCTGAAGGCTGCCGGGGAGATATTCCCCAGACGAGAGTGACGACGCTGACGATTGTAGAAAATCTCAATGTATTCCCGTATTACTGAGATGGCTTCATCCCGGTTATTAAAACGATAGTGGCTCAGGCTCTCATTTTTCAGCGTTCCCCAGAAGCTTTCCATCGGAGCGTTGTCGTAACAGTTACCTTTACGCGACATTGATGTTTTCAGACCAGACTGCTCCTGTATGACCCGGTAATCGTATGCGCAGTACTGTGAACCTCGATCAGAGTGGTGGATTAGCCCGGCAGGTGGGCGCTGGCTCCTGAGCGCCATAAACAGGGCTTTACCTGTCAGCTCTTTTGTCATGCGCTCTCCCATGGCGTAGCCGACAATTTCGCACGTATAAACATCTTTGATGCCAGCGAGGTACAACCATCCCTCCTGTGTGGCAACATACGTCAGGTCCGCCACCCAGACCTGATTTGGTGCTGTAGGAGTGAACGTCTGGTTCAGCAGATTTGGCGCAACTGGCAGATTGTGGTTCGAGTTCGTAGTCGCTCTGAACTTGCGTTTCTGCTTACAGCGTAGCCTTAGCTCCTTACGAAGACGTGCCAGTCGGTCACGACCAACGATGATGCCATTCTCTGCCAGCTCCGTCTGGAGCCGCCGGGTTCCATATGTTTCGCGAGTGCGGATATGTGCCACCTTAATCTCCAGTTTTAGCCGCTCATCACTTTGTTTTCTGTCTGAGGGTTCATGCTGTACCCAGTTGTAATAACCGCTCCTGGATACACCAAATACCTGACACATCGCTTCAATGGGAAATTGTTGTCGCCATTGTTCGATTAACGCGTATTTTTCAGCGACTCCTGTGCAAAATACGCTGTTGCTTTTTTTAATATATCTCGCTCAAGGCGAGCTTCATTTAACGCCTTACGCAGTTGCAGAATTTCAGATTCCAGTTCAGCCACCGTGCGGGAACCAGGAGTACCGAGCCCTTTTCTGGCGGCGGTAACCCATTGTCCTAAAGTGCCTTCAGGAAGAGATAATCGGGAAGCGCCTTCACTGATCGAAAGTTGATTTTCAAGAACCGTTCTGACAGCTTCGGCTTTGAACTCTTTAGAGTAACGTTGGGTTTTTCTGCTCATTATTAGCTCCTTCTGATGCCATTCTATTTCAGGAAGGAGTGTCCGTTAAACTCAGGCTACCTCATACCGTGCAGCTCTTTCTGGAACGCAGCATACGGAGTCATTACCATAGTCGGCAGCACTTCAAATGCGCGATACATCAGATCCGGCAGATTGTGGTGAACAATCAGTTTGTGGATATTCTGAGCCAGTTCCTGAATACGCATGTTTTCATAGAATTCAGGATCTTCACGATACAGAGACGGCAGCATGTTTTTCACACGCAGGTTCAGGTCGAACGCACGTTTGAAGTCAGTCAGAGCACGCAGCAGGCTCAGTGCTTTGGTCTTATCGATACCGATGCTGAACAGGAACAGCAGGTTATACGGACCGGTTTTCTCAACAACGATGCCATGTTCGTCGAGGTATTTCGCCACGATGCTGGCCGGAATACCAAAGTTGCTCATGGTGCCGTCTTTTTCCATCCCCGGAGTCAGCAGGGTGACTTTGATCGGGTCAAGATACATGTGCTCGTTATCGATGTTTTTGAAGCCGTGCCAGGTGCTGTCAGAACGCAGCGGCCAGCATTCAGTCGTATCGATATGATCCGGCTGCCATACATCAAAGAACCAGCCATCAGATTCCGTTCTCAGACGTTTGATCTCTTTACGGAATTTGATCGCACGTTCAATGGAACCGTTGATCAAACGTTTACCTGCATTGCCTTTCATCATCGCCGCAGCGGTTTCAGTGGACGCCACGATACCGTAGTGAGGAGAAGTGGTGGTGTGCATCATGTAGGCTTCGTTAAAGGTTTCTTCGTTTACGTCACCTTTAACGTGGATCATGGAAGCCTGAGAGAACGCCGCCAGCAGTTTGTGAGTGGACTGGGTTTCGTAAATCACTTTCCCTTCTACACGGCCACCGCTCATACCGCATTTACCTTCGTAAATCGGTGAGAAGTTGGTTGGATTTGCCCCTATATTTCCAGACATCTGTTATCACTTAACCCATTACAAGCCCGCTGCCGCAGATATTCCCGTGGCGAGCGATAACCCAGCGCACTATGCGGATGCCATTCGTTATAATGCTCGAACGCCTCTGCAAGGTTCTTTGCTGCCGTTAACCCGTCTGGTTTGGGCATGATACTGATGTAGTCACGCTTTATCGTTTTCACGAAGCTCTCTGCTATTCCGTTACTCTCCGGACTCCGCACCGCCGTGTTCTTCGGTTCAAGTCCCAACATCCGGGCGAACTGGCGTGTTTCATTAGCCCGGTAGCATGAACCATTATCCGTCAGCCACTCCACTGGAGACGACGGAAGATCGTTGCCGAAGCGGCGTTCCACCGCTCCCAGCATGACGTCCTGTACTGTTTCACTGTTGAAGCCGCCGGTAGTCACCGCCCAGTGCAGTGCCTCACGATCACAGCAGTCCAGCGCGAACGTGACACGCAGTCTCTCTCCGTTATCACAGCAGAACTCGAACCCGTCAGAGCACCATCGCTGATTGCTTTCTTTCACGGCCACTCTGCCTGTATGTGCCCGTTTCGATGGCGGTACAGCAGGTTTTCGCTCAAGCAACAGCGCATTCTGGCGCATGATCCGGTAAACACGTTTGGCATTGATCGCAGGCATACCATCAAGTTCTGCCTGTCTGCGAAGCAGCGCCCATACCCGACGATAACCATACGTGGGCAGCTCTCCGATAACATGGTGTATACGGAGAAGCACATCCGTATCATCAGTGTGACGACTGCGGCGGCCATCCATCCAGTCATCGGTTCGTCTGAGAATGACGTGCAACTGCGCACGCGACACCCGGAGACAACGGCTGACTAAGCTTACTCCCCATCCCCGGGCAATAAGGGCGCGTGCGCTATCCACTTTTTTGCCCGTCCATATTCAACGGCTTCTTTGAGGAGTTCATTTTCCATCGTTTTCTTGCCGAGCAGGCGCTGGAGTTCTTTAATCTGCTTCATGGCGGCAGCAAGTTCAGAGGCAGGAACAACCTGTTCTCCGGCGGCGACAGCAGTAAGACTTCCTTCCTGGTATTGCTTACGCCAGAGAAATAACTGGCTGGCTGCTACACCATGTTGCCGGGCAACGAGGGAGACCGTCATCCCCGGTTCAAAGCTCTGCTGAACAATTGCGATCTTTTCCTGTGTGGTACGCCGTCTGCGTTTCTCCGGCCCTAAGACATCAATCATCTGTACTCCAATGACTAGTCTAAAAACTAGTATTAAGACTATCACTTATTTAAGTGATACTGGTTGTCTGGAGATTCAGGGGGCCAGTCTATTGGTGTAAGGCACCCACGCGGAGTCAAAGTGGATGGATTTCACATCCAGTGTTTTCTTGATGAAGTCGGTGTTGTACAGCAGACCATCATAGGTAGAGTTGGTAATTACAGCATGTACCGGCCAGGTTGCGTTTGGTGTTTCTTTCACGCGCTTAGCAATGGTAGCGTGCTGGAATTCACTCTGTGGGATACCACCAAGAATACCGTAAGCGTTACGGGTCGGGCGGAAATAGATTGGCGTAACATCGCTCATCATCATCAGGTGGGTCAGCGATTTGTGGCAGTTACGGTCAATCAGAATGGTGCTGCCTGCCGGAGCAGAGTACATGCCAACAATTTTGTTCGCAGTGGAAGTACCGTTGGTCACCATGTAGCTGCGGTCTGCGTTAAAGACGCGAGCGATATACTGTTCTGCTTCTTTGTGTGGACCACTATGATCCAGCAGAGAACCCAGTTCAGATACTGAAATGGAAATATCAGATTTCATGGTATTCGGACCAAAGAAATCATAGAACAGGCTACCTACCGGGCTTTTCTGGAATGCAGTACCGCCCATGTGACCAGGAGTACAGAAAGTATATTTACCTTCACGAACATATTTAAACAGTGCTTTAGTCAGCGGAGGCAGAATAGTGTTGATATATTCGTCAGTGGTCTGCTTGATCTTATTAGCAATATCTTCAGCAGCACCCAGCGCATATTCAAAGAAGCTAATCTGTAAACGCAGGTCATTCAGGCTTACATCGAGAGTGGAATACGTATTAGCGAACGCGTACAACGGCAGGTTCTCGTTCATTTTGCTAATTTCTTCGCACAGCTCGAGATTATATTTATCCCAGTCAAAAATAACGCCGCACAGACGCGCATTGTTTTCGATCAGTTTTAATAAGTCGTCACGGTCGTTCGGGTAAACAATCTGGAAGTTCAGACGTTCAAGCGCGCGATGAAGTTCACGGATGGGTTCTTCTTTAAAATAAACCCCCATGTGATTCAATATTGCAATAACGTTCATAGTCATATCTCCAGGTAAAAAAGGCCCCTCCCAACACATGGGACAAAATGAAAGGAGGAGCCTCGGAAAATACTTTTAATTAATGTGCGTTAGACGCGGTGTGGTTATCCATTGAGTGGCTCTGGCGCTCGTGCATTTTGCGAGCGTAGAACATCAGGATAATCAGGCTGACGATGAAGGTACCTGCCAGCTCGAAGGAGCTTGCGCCCATCAGCGCGATGAAGCAGAACACACAACCCAGTACAGAGCAGATCAGGCTGACAAAGTTGCGGATGTTAACGCCTTCAAAACGAATCAGGTCAACGCAAGAGTAGAAGTACGGCAGCATAGTCAGCAGTACTGCGATACCGGTCAGTTCACCGAACAGGTCAGATGCTTTACCACCGGCAGAGTTCATCAGAGTGATGAGGAT
The DNA here is from genome assembly GCF_002950395.1 of Shigella sonnei. Lineage (NCBI taxonomy): Bacteria > Pseudomonadati > Pseudomonadota > Gammaproteobacteria > Enterobacterales > Enterobacteriaceae > Shigella > Shigella sonnei. The sequence goes on along the minus strand of NZ_CP026802.1, from coordinate 3,262,028 downwards.
CATCAGGGCAGTCATTTTCACTGCAGCCAGCAGCAGTAATGCCGATCAGTTAAGGATCAGTTTGAGGTAGCCTGAGTTTAACGGACACTCCTTCCTGAAATAGAATGGCATCAGAAGGAGCTAATAATGAGCAGAAAAACCCAACGTTACTCTAAAGAGTTCAAAGCCGAAGCTGTCAGAACGGTTCTTGAAAATCAACTTTCGATCAGTGAAGGCGCTTCCCGATTATCTCTTCCTGAAGGCACTTTAGGACAATGGGTTACCGCCGCCAGAAAAGGGCTCGGTACTCCTGGTTCCCGCACGGTGGCTGAACTGGAATCTGAAATTCTGCAACTGCGTAAGGCGTTAAATGAAGCTCGCCTTGAGCGAGATATATTAAAAAAAGCAACAGCGTATTTTGCACAGGAGTCGCTGAAAAATACGCGTTAATCGAACAATGGCGACAACAATTTCCCATTGAAGCGATGTGTCAGGTATTTGGTGTATCCAGGAGCGGTTATTACAACTGGGTACAGCATGAACCCTCAGACAGAAAACAAAGTGATGAGCGGCTAAAACTGGAGATTAAGGTGGCACATATCCGCACTCGCGAAACATATGGAACCCGGCGGCTCCAGACGGAGCTGGCAGAGAATGGCATCATTGTTGGTCGTGACCGACTGGCACGTCTTCGTAAGGAGCTAAGGCTACGCTGTAAGCAGAAACGCAAGTTCAGAGCGACTACGAACTCGAACCACAATCTGCCAGTTGCGCCAAATCTGCTGAACCAGACGTTCGCTCCTACAGCACCAAATCAGGTCTGGGTGGCGGACCTGACGTATGTTGCCACACAGGAGGGATGGTTGTACCTCGCTGGCATCAAAGATGTTTATACGTGCGAAATTGTCGGCTACGCCATGGGAGAGCGCATGACAAAAGAGCTGACAGGTAAAGCCCTGTTTATGGCGCTCAGGAGCCAGCGCCCACCTGCCGGGCTAATCCACCACTCTGATCGAGGTTCACAGTACTGCGCATACGATTACCGGGTCATACAGGAGCAGTCTGGTCTGAAAACATCAATGTCGCGTAAAGGTAACTGTTACGACAACGCTCCGATGGAAAGCTTCTGGGGAACGCTGAAAAATGAGAGCCTGAGCCACTATCGTTTTAATAACCGGGATGAAGCCATCTCAGTAATACGGGAATACATTGAGATTTTCTACAATCGTCAGCGTCGTCACTCTCGTCTGGGGAATATCTCCCCGGCAGCCTTCAGGGAAAAATATCATCAGATGGCTGCTTAAAAAAAGAACAAATGGTAGTGTCCGCTATTGCCAGTACACCTCAGTTGACCGATCCAGTGGCTGTGTAAGAATCCGGAAACGCTCACTTGTTTCCGGATTTTTTTATGCACATTGGACAGGCTCTTGATCTGGTATCCCGTTACGATTCTCTGCGTAACCCACTGACTTCTCTGGGGGATTACCTCGACCCCGAACTCATCTCTCGTTGCCTTGCCGAATCAGGTACTGTAACGCTACGCAAGCGCCGTCTTCCCCTCGAAATGATGGTCTGGTGTATTGTTGGCATGGCGCTTGAGCGTAAAGAACCTCTTCACCAGATTGTGAATCGCCTGGACATCATGCTGCCGGGCAATCGCCCCTTCGTTGCCCCCAGTGCCGTTATTCAGGCCCGCCAGCGCCTGGGAAGTGAGGCTGTCCGCCGCGTGTTCACGAAAACAGCGCAGCTCTGGCATAACGCCACGCCGCATCCGCACTGGTGCGGCCTGACCCTGCTGGCCATCGATGGTGTGTTCTGGCGCACACCGGATACACCAGAGAACGATGCAGCCTTCCCCCGCCAGACACATGCCGGGAACCCGGCGCTCTACCCGCAGGTCAAAATGGTCTGCCAGATGGAACTGACCAGCCATCTGCTGACGGCTGCAGCCTTCGGCACGATGAAGAACAGCGAAAATGAGCTTGCTGAGCAACTTATAGAACAAACCGGCGATAACACTCTGACGTTAATGGATAAAGGTTATTACTCACTGGGACTGTTAAATGCCTGGAGCCTGGCGGGAGAACACCGCCACTGGATGATACCTCTCAGAAAGGGAGCGCAATATGAAGAGCTCAGAAAACTGGGTAAAGGCGATCATCTGGTGAAGCTGAAAACCAGCCCGCAGGCACGAAAAAAGTGGCCGGGACTGGGAAATGAAGTGACAGCCCGCCTGCTGACCGTGACGCGCAAAGGAAAAGTCTGCCATCTGCTGACGTCGATGACGGACGCCATGCGCTTCCCCGGAGGAGAAATGGCGGATCTGTACAGTCATCGCTGGGAAATCGAACTGGGATACAGGGAGATAAAACAGACGATGCAACTGAGCAGGCTGACGCTGAGAAGTAAAAAGCCGGAGCTTGTGGAGCAAGAGCTGTGGGGTGTCTTACTGGCTTATAATCTGGTGAGATATCAGATGATTAAAATGGCGGAACATCTGAAAGGTTACTGGCCGAATCAACTGAGTTTCTCAGAATCATGCGGAATGGTGATGAGAATGCTGATGACATTGCAGGGCGCTTCACCGGGACGTATACCGGAGCTGATGCGCGATCTTGCAAGTATGGGACAACTTGTGAAATTACCGACGAGAAGGGAAAGGGCCTTCCCGAGAGTGGTAAAGGAGAGGCCCTGGAAATACCCCACAGCCCCGAAAAAGAGCCAGTCAGTTGCTTAACTGACTGGCATTACAGCCAGCAGCAGACCTTTTTTCGGAATACCGTTGCTGTCGACTTCACCATAAACTTTCGGGAAGTTACCGTCGTTAGCGGCACGTACACCTGCCTGGCCTACCAACATCATCCAGGAGCCCAGAGAAGTCAGGCACGCAAAGGCGGTGAATGCAGAAACCAGCGGCGCAGCCCAGTTACCGAGGATAGTTGAAGCACTGATTGCAAACGGAGCACCGGAAGCCGCCATTACAGAAGACGGATACATACCGGAAAGCACCTGAGTCGCAGCGATGTAAACAATACCTGCTAAACCAGTACCCAGCATGGTTGCCAGCGGAACGGTACGTTTCGGGTTTTTAACCATACCAGTACTTACTGCTGCGGACTCAACACCCACGAAGGCCCACAGGTAGAGCAGAATACTTTTAATGATCGCATGACCATCAGTGGTATCCGCAGTATTCCAGTTAGCTGCATAAGTTGCCGCATCAAACCAATGCCAGCCAACAATAGCAGTCATCACCACAGGAATAAGAACCAGCACCAGACCAATAGTGGTTAAACGGCTTACCCAGGTACCGCCGAGCATATTTACAAAGGTAAATACCCAGACGATAGCAATACAGGCGATACCCGCCGGAACAGGATCATTTAATACTGGGAAGAAGGTGGAAAGATAAGATACAGCGGTAATACCAATCGCTAGGTTACCAATCCAGTTAGCATGGTAATAAAGAACACCTGTCTGAAAACCAAATGCAGGAGAAATTTCTCCGGCATAAGCAATTGGGCCACCTTGTTGCGGGTTTTTTGTTGCCAGTCGGGCATATACATACGCCAGCGACATTGCACCAATAATAGAGATAATCCAACCCCAGATAGCAATACCACCGATACTTGCTAGGTTCGCAGGTAATAATGCAATACCGCTCCCCATCATATTACCGGCAACAACACCGGTACAGGCAAATAGCCCGATCTTCTTGGCAGAACTCATGCTCTTCTCCTAATTTCATTTTTGAATTTGGAGTCCGGGTCATGATGTATAACTATTTCCTGACCAGACCAAACTGGCGATAAGATTACTCACGAAAAAAGGATTAATCCTAAAGATTAGGTGAAATAACACAAAAGTTTCTGTAAGTGAGAACTTGAGGTTTTTTATTAACACATCAGGATCGCAAGTTGATATCATGAAAAGATAAACATTCAATGTTTACAATGGATTGCATGACATTCTCTGGTTAAATTTATGTAATAAAAATTATGCGGCAAATAAATTGCCGCAACATATTATACCAATGGGAACATACAAAAACTCAACAACAAATATTCCAGAGCATAAATCAACCCGGAGTTACTTATTCTGAAGCGAGAAATTTGTCGAGATAAGGTACAACATAAGGAACAGAAGTCTGGAAAATACCATTTTCAATCCAGTAAAGGGTGTTTGCCCCTGGGCGTAAATTAAAGGCAGTGAGATATGCATCAGCTGCTTCCCGGTTCATCCCCTTCATTTCATAAACCTTGCCAAGCAACACATAATTTAGCCAGGACATTTCAAGATCAATGCCAGTATTTATCGCCTGGTAAGACTCATCTATTTTACCTTTTACCAGAGCACTGACCGCTTTTATTTGATATATAATGGACAGGTTGTTCAATTCCGGCAGTGTAACAATGTTGTCTATTTCTGTGTTCAGTGCTGCTAATTGTTTTTCATCTAAAGGGTGTTGAGAATGGCGCACGATATCAACTAATGCTTTTTCTGCTCTCGCGTAGGTAAATTCTGGGGATGATTGAACAATCTCACCTAATAATTCACTGGCACGATTCAATGATTTGTCATCGCCATGCAGTAAATAATCATGAGCCTGATAAAAATTAGTTAATAACGCACCACGATGAGGCAAAATTTGCTGGAGCGTCTCCTGCATTCGTTGTGGCCACGGTTGGTTTAACGCTTTTGATAAACTCTCCAGTAAATCATTTTGAATCGCCAGCTGATTACCGTTAGTGATGACATAACGTTTATCCAGCATGGTTGAACCATCTGCATTGTCTACTAATTTTACCGACATAAAGCATTGTTGAGCACGGTATTGGCGCTGATTAACAAAGGCAATAGATAATGTTTTACCGGAACTGCTCGGTTCATCAATGTTGTAGTTGATTTTGTCATGCACCATAAAGGTGGAGAAGGTGTTAAGTGATGTCGCCACCAAATCACCCACGCCTATCGCGTAAGAGAGCTGATACGGGGAACTCCAGCTGTTACAACTTTTATTTACCATATTAATGTCAATATCGCGTGGATTGAGCAAAATACGCGATTTGCTCATAGGAAGACGTGTATCAAGAGTTGAAAACGCTACCAGTGCTACACAGATACCTAACGACAACAGGAAAAAAACCATACCCAAAAGGTAGTGAATCGTTTGCTTTTAACTGGGGATTGTTCAGGTGGCGTTGCGGTGTTTTGAATGGTAAGACTGTGGGAGGGAGAATTTGTGTCAGGAACCGCCTCTGGTATAGGGGGAGGCGAAGATAGCATTATTTCCTCTCCCTCTTCTTCGCTGTACCAGATAACCGGCACCATTCATTTATAGCCGCGCTTTGGTACAGTAGCGATATAGACAGGACTATCTTCATCATTATCTTTTAATGACTTACGTAGTTCTGAGATACTCTGCGTCACAACGTGATTGGTGACAATACTTCTCTTCCAGACATTATCGATAAGTTCATCCCTGCTAAGTACTTCGCCACTGTGTTGAGCAAAGAAAACCAGAAGATCAATTAATCTCGGCTCAAGGGTAAGTTGACGCCCATTGCGGCTAATTTGGTTTATGGACGGAGTAACAAGCCATTCGCCAACGCGAACTACAGGTTGTTGCATAATAGAAACTCATTCGAAAAGGGAATGGTGCAATGATAATTGCCATGACCTATTTTTACCATCAATAGATGGGTTTATTTACATGTTATTGGTGAATGCAAGACGTTATTTTTACCAGCCATAAACTTCTTGATTACATAGTATTACGAAAGGATTTTACTGAGAACCAGAAGTAATATTCCTTACCATCAAAATTCATCATCTTTGCCAAAGAAAAATGTGTAGAAAATAATCCATGGAAAATTGTCCGGAGCGCTTACTATTTTAATGGATTGTTAGTCTTTGCATGAGCAAGCGGACTGATACATTTCTCTTTGTTCTCATTCAGAAAATCTCATCAGTCGCCGTTCAGACCGGTGTTGTGCTTTATGGATGCGTTACGCTCCTGATGACGTCATTTGACGTTCAACAACATCACGGGGCCGCACGACATTTCACGTCAGTCAGTGCTATCGCTCAGGAACAAATTTTCCCGAATTGGGATATACCCGCAAAATGCTGGTGATGTGGGGAGAATCTGGTTGAGTTCGGTAGAATTGATTTGGAGGCAGAACGCTTAAATCGTGGCGTCCTGAAACGAAAAACGGACCTCCGTGGAGGTCCGTTTATATGAATTTGGTGCCCGGACTCGGAATCGAACCAAGGACACGGGGATTTTCAATCCCCTGCTCTACCGACTGAGCTATCCGGGCAACGGGGCGCATTAAACCGTAATCTGCACATCTCGTCAACCTAATTTCAGTAAAAGCGATTCAACTGCTTAAGATTGCGGCAAATCGCTTCTTTTCTGTGTTTCTGTCAGGTCAGTGCACCACCCTGGCGGCAGCGGGCGAAGCGCAGGATATCTTCCGCCAGCCGATGTGCGGTGTCGACATCCGCCTGGCTACGATTCACCAGCATTCGGCTTAAACAGCCTTCCAGCACCAGTTCCATCTGCTTTGCTACCATCGCCGGATCGTCAACTTCCAGCGTGGTTAACAGTTCGTGGGTGAAATCGTAGGCCGCGCTTTTTTGCTGATCGGCCAGTTGATGAATAGGGTGGCCAGGGTCGGGATAAAACGTACAGGCAGCGATAAATAGACAGCCCGGATAGCGGTTGTTTTTAACGCACTCCGATAACGCCTGATAACGTGCCAGCAGCTTTTGTTCGGCGGTTTGCGTTTCGTCAAGCATCAGCTGACGACGCCAGACATCTATCTGTTGGCTAAGATAACGCAGCGCATCGTAGAGGATTGCCTCTTTGTCTGGCCAGAAGCGGCGTAGCTCGTCCAGTGGATAATCCACACGTTCAGCAACCATCTCCAGCGTGGTGTTGGCAATCCCTTGTAATTCTAATAATTTCAGGGCTTCTCCCAGTACATCTTCACGTTGCACGCTATTTTCCTCCGTCTTTCCCACTGCAAGTGTCGTTCACGGTTGGCGATCGCGCAAATGTGCGCTGAAGGTTTCAGCATCCATAAAGCCCGTGACGCGTGCTTGTGGATGCTCCTGGCCTTGTCCGTCAAAAAAGAGAATTGTCGGTAGTCCAAGGACATTAAGATGCTTTAACAGCGCCACATCTTGTGCGTCGTTAGCAGTGACGTTGGCCTGAAGTAAGACCGTGTCTGCTAACGCTTTTTGCACCTGCGGGTCGCTGAAGGTGTATTTCTCAAACTTTTTACAGGCGACGCACCAGTCGGCATAAAGATCTAACATCACCGGTTTGCCTTTGGCTTCAACGAGCGCCTGATTTAACTCATCTACCGTTTTGATTTGTGTAAAGTTGAGATGCGTCTGAGTTTGCGCGGTATGCGTCGCACCAAATGCCCAATCCTGAAGTGGGCGCACGCTAACCAATGCCGCTGCCAGCAGGATTATTTGCACCACGCGCATCCAGCCGCGTTTGGCCTGTAGGCTGGTGATAAAGGCCCAGCCAAAGAATGCGACACCCAGCGCCGACCACAAGCGTAATCCCCATATATCACCAATCACTCGCTCCAGCAGGAAGATCGGCAGTGCGAGGATCACAAAACCAAACGCGGTTTTGACTTGTTCCATCCACGGGCCGCTTTTCGGCAGCAAGCGGTTACCAAAGACGGTAATTAGCATCAGCGGCAGGCCCATGCCCAACGCATAGAGATAAAGCATGCCGCCGCCCAGCCACATGTTCCCGCTTTGGGCGATATACAGCAGAATCGCGCTAAGCGGTGCGGTGGTGCATGGTGAACAGATCAGTCCGGCAATCGCCCCCATAACAAACACACCGCCAGGTGAGCCGCCCTGTTGGCGATTGCTCATCAATGTGAGATGTGTTTGCAGCGAAGAGGGGAGTTGTAGAGTAAACAAGCCAAACATTGACATCGCCAGCAAGGTAAAGACGATGGCGAGGCCAATGAGCACGTATGGGTGCTGTAGCGCCGCCTGGAACTGTAACCCTGCGGCGGCAACTACCAGACCCAGCGCCGTGTAAGTCAGTGCCATCCCCTGCACATAAATAAAGGTCAGCAACAATGCTCTGGCAGTGGAGAGCCGCTGTTTACCACCCAGCACGATGCCAGAAATCAGTGGGTACATTGGCAGCACGCATGGCGTAAAGGCGATACCAATACCGATCAACAACGCCCAGAGCGCGGAAAAGGGCAATTGCGCGGTGTGCTGCTCTTGCTGCGGAACAGACACAGGCTGTGACGCTGCGTTGTTGGCGACCACTTCGCTTAACGGAACGGTTTTGGTTTCTGGCGGATAACAGAAACCGGCATCAGCACAGCCCTGGTAGGTGACAGTTAACGTCGCTCCCGCACTCGCCTGGTTGATGGTTACGGGAAGCGTCAGCCGATCGCGGTAAATCTCGCTTTTGCCGTAAAACTCATCTTCATGCCAGACGCCTTGCGGCAGCTGCACGTCGGCAATTTTCGCGTGTTCCGGCGTAATGCGGATCTGTTTACGGTAGAGGTAGTAACCGTCTTTGATCTGCCAGGTCAGATTCAGGTCATGTTGGTTTTGCTGAAAATCAAAAGCAAAGGCTTGATCCGCGGGACAAAATGTGAACGTCCCGGCGCGTCGAATAATCCGGCAAAAACGGAAGTGCTGCAAAGTAGCAGGATCAGCGTAAAGATGCGTTGAGCCATGAGAGGTAATCTGTGTCTCCGTGTGTAACAGGTAAAACCAGAAGTTCCGGGGTTTGATATGGATGATGAGACTTCAGGCATTCCAGCAGTGCCTGCTGGTGAGATACGGTAGTTTTTAAAATCATCTGCACTTCGTATTCTTGCTCCAGCTTACCTTCCCAGTAATAGAGAGAGGTAGCGCCGGGGATCAAGGTCGCGCAGGCCGCCAGTTTTTCCGCCAGCACTTTGGCGGCTAAATCCTGGGCTGTCGCTTCATCCGGTGCGGTACATAGCACCACGACAGACGCGGTATTCGAACTTTTTTCATCAAGCATAAACACCTCGCAAGAACAGATGGAACCGCAAGAGAGAGGTCACTATACAACGGACGGGGGAAGGATGTTAGTCGGCGGGAAAGAAAGCGGGGCGTGAACGCCCCGCGATTGGTCATTACAGCATGAAGCTACCCAGCACGAAGCCGAAGCAAACGGCCAGGGCAACACCCAGAGTACCCGGGATGAAGAACGGATGGTTGAAGACGAATTTACCGATACGGGTTGTACCCGTGTCATCCATCTGTACCGCAGCAACCAGCGTCGGATAGGTCGGCAGAATGAACAGACCAGACACCGCAGCGAAAGAAGCAACAGCGGTCAGCGGAGAAACGTTCAGTGCCAGAGCCATCGGCATCAGTGCTTTTGCGGTTGCAGCCTGAGAGTACAGCAGAGCAGAAGCAAAGAAGAAGATGACGGCCAGCAGCCACGGATGACCCTGAATCACTTCACCAGCGGTATCTTTGATCCAGTCGATGTTGTTGGAAACGAAAGTATCGCCCAGCCACGCAACACCCAGGATACAAATACAGGCGCTCATACCTGCTTTGAAGGTGCTGGAGTTGAGGATGTTGTCGGTATCGACTTTACAGATAACGGTGGTCAGAGTTGCAACGCTGAGCATGATGATCAGGATTGCGTTGGTGGTGTTCATCAGCGGTTTTTCAACCAGACCCATGCTTGGGCTGTTGATGATTGCATAGATAACCACGCCAACTACGCCCAGCAGGAACAGCCAGACGGACGTTTTTGCACCGGATTTGATTTCAATCTGCTTTTCACCGCGCAGTTCAACCAGGCCCTCTTCCAGACGCTTGCGATAAATCGGATCGTCAGAGAGTTTGGAGTTGAACAGCATAGTGACCAGGAAGGACATCACCAGAACCGCCAGCAGGGTGGACGGGATGACCACGGAGAGCAGATGGAGGTAGCTGATGCCATGACCTTCCATCACGGAAGACATGTAAACCACTGCCGCTGAGATTGGCGATGCGGTGATCGCAATCTGCGCGGATACCACTGCAGTAGACAGCGGACGGCAAGGTTTAACGCCTTGTTCCTTCGCAACTTCAGCGATAACTGGCAGTGTCGCCAGAGAGATGTTGCCAGTACCAGCAAAGATTGTCAGGAAATAGGTCACGATCGGTGCGAGGATTGTGATGTATTTCGGGTTACGGCGCAGCAGCTTTTCTGTCTGATGAACCAGATAGTCCAGACCGCCAGCAACCTGCATGGCAGAAATAGCGGCGATAACCGCCATGATAATGGAAATGACATCGAACGGGATGTTACCGGGTTTAACGCCAATAGCGGCAAGAACCAGCACCCCCAATCCGCCTGCAAAACCAATACCTATTCCCCCCAATCTGGCGCCCAAGAAGATCGCCAGCAAAACTATGATGAGTTCTACAACTAGCATATTAGCCTTCCTTGTTTTTTAACAAGTTGATATTAGATTGTTATTTTTAAGTTACTGCTCACAAGAAAAAAGGCACGTCATCTGACGTGCCTTCTTTATTTGTACTACCCTGTACGATTACTGTTCGCTTTCATCAGTATAGCGTTTTGCTTTGTAAGCCGGGTGCATCAGATTCTGTACGGAGAAAATATCGTCAAGTTCCGCTTCAGTCAACAGACCGCGTTCCAGAACGACTTCACGTACACTCTTACCGGTTTCGGCACAGATTTTACCCACGATGTCACCGTTGTGGTGACCGATGAACGGGTTCAGGTAAGTAACGATACCGATAGAGTTGTAAACGTAACCTTCGCACACTTCTTTGTTAGCAGTGATGCCGTTAATGCATTTTTCCAGCAGGTTGTAGCAAGCGTTGGTCAGAATGTGAACGGATTCGAACATAGCCTGGCCAATGACCGGCTCCATAACGTTCAACTGCAGCTGACCTGCTTCTGCTGCCATGGTAACAGTGGTGTCGTTACCGATGACTTTGAAGCATACCTGGTTAACCACTTCCGGAACAACCGGGTTTACTTTAGCTGGCATGATGGAAGAGCCCGCCTGCAGTTCCGGCAGGTTGATCTCGTTCAGGCCGGCACGTGGACCAGAAGAGAGCAAGCGCAGGTCGTTACAGATTTTGGACATCTTCACAGCCAGGCGTTTCAGCGCGCCGTGAACCATAACATAAGCGCCGCAGTCAGAGGTCGCTTCGATCAGGTCTTCAGCCGGTACGCATGGGAAGCCAGTGACTTCAGCCAGTTTTTTCACTGCCAGCGGAGAGTACTCTTTCGGCGTGTTCAGACCAGTACCGATTGCTGTTGCGCCAAGGTTAACTTCCAGCAGCAGTTCAGCGGTACGTTGGATGTTTTTCACTTCTTCTTTCAGCAGGATGCTGAAAGCGCGGAATTCCTGACCGAGGGTCATCGGTACTGCGTCCTGCAGCTGGGTACGACCCATTTTCAGGATGTCCTGGAATTCGACAGCTTTACGTTCAAAGCCTTCACGCAGTTGGTTAATCGCATCTACCAGCTTAATCAGGGAAGAGTAAACTGCGATACGGAAACCGGTCGGGTAGGCGTCGTTAGTGGACTGACATTTGTTAACATGGTCGTTCGGGTTCAGGTACTGATATTCACCTTTCTGGTGACCCATCAGTTCCAGACCGATATTGGCCAGCACTTCGTTGGTGTTCATGTTTACGGAAGTACCTGCGCCGCCCTGGTAGACGTCTACCGGGAACTGATCCATGCATTTTCCGTTGTTCAGGACTTCATCACATGCGGCAATGATGGCATTCGCTACACTTTTAGGAATGGTTTGCAGCTCTTTGTTTGCCATAGCTGCGGCTTTTTTAACCATTACCATACCGCGAACAAATTCAGGAATATCACTGATTTTGTTGTTGCTGATATAGAAGTTTTCAATCGCTCTCAGAGTGTGAACACCATAGTAGGCATCAGCTGGAACTTCCCTGGTACCCAACAGATCTTCTTCGATACGAATGTTGTTTGACATGTGAACCTTCTTTTTCAAGCTGCCAATGATTTGCTTTAAACACACAGAATATATGTGGTTTCGAATGTTTTTCGACCGACGATTATCCCCTGCATCGACCGAATACCCGAGATCATATGCTGCTTGAGGATTTCTACCGTAATCTGGATCACTTTAAGTGTCGGTTTTTACCCCTTAATTATTAATTTGTGAAATAGATCACCGCTTTGGGATTACTACCAAAAATAGTTGCGCAAACATCTTGAAATTTTGCTAATGACCACAATATAAGCTGAACGCGATTCGCAACCCATTCAGGTAGCCGGGTTTAACCGGCTGCTATTACAGGAGAAACCTTTGCGCTGGTTACCTTTTATTGCCATTTTCCTTTATGTCTATATTGAGATTTCAATCTTTATTCAGGTTGCCCATGTATTGGGGGTATTGCTGACCCTCGTGCTGGTTATATTCACGTCAGTTATCGGTATGTCACTGGTACGTAACCAGGGCTTTAAGAATTTCGTGCTGATGCAGCAAAAAATGGCGGCGGGTGAAAACCCTGCGGCGGAGATGATTAAAAGTGTTTCGCTGATTATTGCCGGTTTGCTGCTTTTATTACCGGGCTTTTTCACCGACTTCCTCGGTCTTCTGCTTTTATTGCCGCCGGTGCAAAAGCATCTGACAGTGAAGTTGATGCCACATTTGCGCTTTTCTCGCATGCCAGGCGGCGGTTTTAGCGCCGGGACCGGTGGCGGTAATACTTTTGATGGTGAGTACCAGCGAAAGGATGATGACCGCGACCGCCTTGATCATAAAGACGATCGCTAGGATTAATGTCGAAACGCCGGATTATGTGGTTATGCCATTTTCCGGCGTTTTTCGTTTTGGCAGAAACAGCCATAACCCCGCCAGCATAATCAGCGCATAGAGACTTTTCCAGCCGACCATTGCCAGTAACAGAACGCATAACAGCCCGCCAACCACCGCCAGTAGTCGATAACGTCCTTGCAATAATTTACAGCCTGCCAGCATGCATAACAGATAAATCATAATAAAGATGCCATTGGCATAAATAATAAGAGCGTCCAGATTGATCTCTAAAGCATGAATCACCAAAGTGCTCACCACGCAGCAGCCGAGCACCGCATTGAGGGCATTATTCGGGATATGGCGAGAAGAGAGGCGTGCCAGGTAGTGGTCAGGATTATGTTGCGCCTGCGACCAGACCAGGCGGGCGAAGCTCTGTATATAAATGTTGAGACTGGCAAAGCAGGTCAGATAGCCAATTACGCAGGCAATCCATAACGCTCCTACACCGAACAGTTGCACTACAATTTTTGGAAGCGATGCTGCCGCGGCCATTTGTTCACCATAGGCGTCGAAGTGTAAGACGACTACCGTACAGCCCCAGTAGACTAATCCTGCCAGCAGCAGACCAATCATCAATGCGCGAGGAAAATCACGCTCTGGATTTTTAAATTCCGAGGCAAGATGGGCAAATGCTTCCAGACCGACAAAACACCAGAACATCACTGATAACGCAGCAAATAACCCGGTAAGTTCGATATTACCAGGTGCCGGGAAGGGGATATTCGCAGGTTTGATATCGCCCGCCCACCAGATAGCGACAATCAGCGCGACGATAAGTCCGGCAATAACGGTTTGTAGATTAGCACTGGAACTGGCACCGCGAGTACCGATATACCACACCAGCGCCAGCGTACCGAGTTCTGCCAACAACAGTTGCCAGCTATGCCAGCCAAACATTGCCTGGCCGAACCCGGCGGCAATTTGTAGCGCGGCAGGCAAACCCACGGGAATGACCGATAAAAACAACCAGCCGGTGACTCGCTCAAGCCGCGAACCAAACGCCATACCGACGAAGTGCGCGACACCGCCTGCGCTGGGATAGTGGCGACCCAGAATCGCAAACACAATCGCAATCGGGAACACTAAGATAATCAAAACGGGCCACGCCCACAGGCTGTTATTGCCTGCTACCTGTGCAGCTAACGCAGGAACGGCAAACACGCCGGTGCCTAATAATGACGTCGATAGCAGGCCAATGCCCTGGGCCAGCCCCAGTTCTTGTTTGAGTCCACTCATGGGTTGATATCCGATTGCGCCCAAATTTTGGGCAACTGCGTAGATTTTCGATGGTAGCACAATCAGATTCGCTTATGACGGCGATGAAGAAATTGCGATGAAATGTGAGGTGAATCAGGGTTTTCACCCGATTTTGTGCTGATCAGAATTTTTTTTCTTTTTCCCCCTTGAAGGGGCGAATCCTCATCCCCATTTCTCTGGTCACCAGCCGGGAAACCACGTAAGCTCCGGCGTCACCCATAACAGATACGGACTTTCTCAAAGGAGAGTTATCAATGAATATTCGTCCATTGCATGATCGCGTGATCGTCAAGCGTAAAGAAGTTGAAACTAAATCTGCTGGCGGCATCGTTCTGACCGGCTCTGCAGCGGCTAAATCCACCCGCGGCGAAGTGCTGGCTGTCGGCAATGGCCGTATCCTTGAAAATGGCGAAGTGAAGCCGCTGGATGTGAAAGTTGGCGACATCGTTATTTTCAACGATGGCTACGGTGTGAAATCTGAGAAGATCGACAATGAAGAAGTGTTGATCATGTCCGAAAGCGACATTCTGGCAATTGTTGAAGCGTAATCCTCGCACGACACTGAACATACGAATTTAAGGAATAAAGATAATGGCAGCTAAAGACGTAAAATTCGGTAACGACGCTCGTGTGAAAATGCTGCGCGGCGTAAACGTACTGGCAGATGCAGTGAAAGTTACCCTCGGTCCGAAAGGCCGTAACGTAGTTCTGGATAAATCTTTCGGTGCACCGACCATCACCAAAGATGGTGTTTCCGTTGCTCGTGAAATCGAACTGGAAGACAAGTTCGAAAACATGGGTGCGCAGATGGTGAAAGAAGTTGCCTCTAAAGCGAACGACGCTGCAGGCGACGGTACCACCACTGCAACTGTACTGGCTCAGGCTATCATCACTGAGGGTCTGAAAGCTGTTGCTGCGGGCATGAACCCGATGGACCTGAAACGTGGTATCGACAAAGCCGTTACCGCTGCAGTTGAAGAACTGAAAGCGCTGTCCGTACCGTGCTCTGACTCTAAAGCGATTGCTCAGGTTGGTACCATCTCCGCTAACTCCGACGAAACCGTAGGTAAACTGATCGCTGAAGCGATGGACAAAGTCGGTAAAGAAGGCGTTATCACCGTTGAAGACGGTACCGGTCTGCAGGACGAACTGGACGTGGTTGAAGGTATGCAGTTCGACCGTGGCTACCTGTCTCCTTACTTCATCAACAAGCCGGAAACTGGCGCAGTAGAACTGGAAAGCCCGTTCATCCTGCTGGCTGACAAGAAAATCTCCAACATCCGCGAAATGCTGCCGGTTCTGGAAGCCGTTGCCAAAGCAGGCAAACCGCTGCTGATCATCGCTGAAGATGTAGAAGGCGAAGCGCTGGCAACTCTGGTTGTTAACACCATGCGTGGCATCGTGAAAGTTGCTGCAGTTAAAGCTCCGGGCTTCGGCGATCGTCGTAAAGCTATGCTGCAGGATATCGCAACCCTGACTGGCGGTACCGTGATCTCTGAAGAGATCGGTATGGAACTGGAAAAAGCAACCCTGGAAGACCTGGGTCAGGCTAAACGTGTTGTGATCAACAAAGACACCACCACTATCATCGATGGCGTGGGTGAAGAAGCTGCAATCCAGGGCCGTGTTGCTCAGATCCGTCAGCAGATTGAAGAAGCAACTTCTGACTACGACCGTGAAAAACTGCAGGAACGCGTAGCGAAACTGGCAGGCGGCGTTGCAGTTATCAAAGTAGGTGCTGCTACCGAAGTTGAAATGAAAGAGAAAAAAGCACGCGTTGAAGACGCCCTGCACGCGACCCGTGCTGCGGTAGAAGAAGGCGTGGTTGCTGGTGGTGGTGTTGCGCTGATCCGCGTAGCGTCTAAACTGGCTGACCTGCGTGGTCAGAACGAAGACCAGAACGTGGGTATCAAAGTTGCACTGCGTGCAATGGAAGCTCCGCTGCGTCAGATCGTCCTGAACTGCGGCGAAGAACCGTCTGTTGTTGCTAACACCGTTAAAGGCGGCGACGGCAACTACGGTTACAACGCAGCAACCGAAGAATACGGCAACATGATCGACATGGGTATCCTGGACCCAACCAAAGTAACCCGTTCTGCTCTGCAGTACGCGGCTTCTGTGGCTGGCCTGATGATCACCACCGAGTGCATGGTTACCGACCTGCCGAAAAATGATGCAGCTGACTTAGGCGCTGCTGGCGGTATGGGCGGCATGGGTGGCATGGGCGGCATGATGTAATTGCCCTGCACCTCGCAGAAATAAACAAACCCCCGGGCAGAAATGTCTGGGGGTTTTTCTTTTGGTCATCTTTCTAGTATAAGATTCAGACACGGACGACGCGAGTGGCGTCCAGCTCATTGATTATGGGGAATAACATGCACGTAAAATACTTAGCAGGGATTGTCGGTGCCGCGCTACTGATGGCGGGTTGTAGCTCCAGCAACGAATTGAGTGCTGCCGGTCAGAGTGTACGCATTGTGGACGAGCAGCCAGGCGCAGAGTGCCAGCTGATTGGTACTGCGACAGGTAAGCAAAGCAACTGGCTTTCCGGGCAACACGGAGAAGAGGGCGGTTCTATGCGCGGCGCAGCAAACGATCTGCGCAACCAGGCGGCTGCAATGGGCGGTAACGTGATTTATGGCATCAGCAGCCCGTCGCAGGGAATGTTGTCCAGTTTTGTCCCGACGGATAGCCAGATTATCGGTCAGGTTTATAAGTGCCCGAACTGATGTGATCCAGAGGCTGGGTGACAAACGTATTATTGCCTGATGCGCTTCGCTTATCAGGCCTACAGCAGGCATTGCAACTGATTGAATGCTTGAGAATTTGTAGGCCGGATAAGGCGTTTACGTCGCATCCGGCATGACCAACGATCACGTTATCAGTCATTTCAGGCTGGATGGCTCCAGCCTCGCATTAGCAAAGATGAGATTATTTCGCCTGTGGTGCAGTTTTGCTGGTGGATTGAACACGTAAGTGATGCAGCGCGCGTAAGCATTGATCCTGGGTTAGCGGTTGGGCGTTATTCGCCGCTACGGTGCGAACATAGACCTGACATGGCACACCCGCGAGTTTTTTCAGTCGTGGGCTGAAATCAAGCATTCGGCGAGTGATCGCCTCTATTTCTTTACCCGGCGTTGCTTCACGCGTTTTCACCACTGTGCCGCTAAATTGTTCTTTGCCACTTTCATCTTTAAAGCGGTAAAGCACCGCCAGATAATGGTCGAACAGGTTATGTTTCCATTCCGGTTGGGAATAGGTGTCATATTCCAGATTGCCATTGTCCTGGCAGTCAACGTCGTATAACGGCAGGAAATCTAACAGTGAGGTAATACGTAATGCCAGTTCACGCATTTCCGCATTATTAATTGCATGAATGATTGCTCGCGCCAGCATTTCAATCTGCAACTCATTGACGACTAACTCACATTTGCTACCGTCATGTAGCGTTAATACGAAGGTAAGATTTTCGCCTTGATTATCGGTAAGTTCCAGCGTGTTAACCCGACGATTAATATCGGCATTTTTAAGCTCATCAACCAGAATTTCTGGGATGTTTTCTGCCATTTTCTTAATGACTTTATCGCGAGCTTGCTCATACTGAAGGCGTGCAGCAGCATTCAGTTTATGCTTTTGATGCAGACGACTTTCCAGCGCAATCAGCAGGTCGCGCAGTTCCATGACAGACATAAAGAACAACGATTCTTTATTGCGAGGTTCTTTAATTTTCAGCGCCAGTGCAATGAAATTATTACTCTTGCGAATAACACCGGTATTAACACCCTTGATGCTTATGGCCATGTAGGTTCTCCCTAACCATTTCTCAATTAAATAATTAATTTTAATTTATAAGCCAGATAAATGGGCTTGGTAGTAATAGTTGTTAAAATAACATAAATAGCCGTACTCACTCTATATAAACAGAAAAGAAAGGTTAATTATTGGTGTTGGCTATATAAAGAGTAACAACAGCAATGTATATGAATAATTAAAGGTTATGCAACGGGCAAAGATTAAATTTCCCAGTTTAATGACAGGTTGCTGTACTTGCGTTTGTTGCTCTTGCCGGATGCGGCGTAAACGCCTTATCCGGCCTACAGTTCATTGCAAATCCATTCAATTTCAATGCACAATGTAGGCCTGATAAGCGTAGCGCATCAGGCTAATGTTTAACTTCCCTGTTTAATCAGTTACTGCTGGCGTAGCTGGAGATCCAGCGGCGTTTTGCTGGGTTCGCCGCCAATTTCTCGCGCCAGTTTCGGCACCAGATATCCCGACACCAATGTCAGCAACTCACGCATAATCTGCCGTGCTTCGTCATCACTCACCATAAAATGCGCCGCGCCCTGTACTTTATCTAGCACATGCAGGTAATACGGCATCACGCCGGCATCGAACAACGCATTACTCAGGTTTGCCAACGTTTGTGCGTTATCGTTCACACCACGTAACAGAACGCTCTGGTTAAGCAGGGTGACACCGACACGGCGCAATTTAGCCATCGCCTGACGGAACGTTTCATCTACCTCATTGGCATGATTGATGTGATTCACCAGCAAGATTTGCAGCGTAGAACGGGCAAAGCGTTCAACCAGCGCCTCGGTGATACGTGCCGGGATCACAATCGGCAGACGGCTGTGAATCCGCAGACGTTTGATATGCGGGATGGCTTCCAGTTGTGTGAGCAACCAGTCCAGCTCGTGATCTTTCGCCATCAGCGGATCGCCGCCGGAGAAAATCATCTCGTCCAGTTCCGGATGCGCAGCAACATACTCAAGTGCAGTCTGCCAGTTACGCTTGTTGCCCTGATTTTCGGCATAGGGGAAGTGGCGACGGAAGCAATAGCGGCAATTTACCGCGCAGCCGCCTTTGACCAGCAAAAGCGCCCGGTTGTGGTATTTATGCAACAAACCAGGCACTACGCTGTGCTGTTCTTCCAGTGGGTCGGTGGAGAATCCGGACGCGACGACAAACTCATCTTGCGAGGTAAGTACCTGACGCAAAATAGGATCGTCCGGATTGCCTTTCTCCATGCGATCGATAAATGAGCGGGGCACACGCAGGGCAAACAGCTTTTTGGCGCTGCGTCCGGCCAACAGTTTTTCGTCCGCGTCTATATTCAAAAGACGCAGAAGTTCACCAGGATCGGTCACAACATCGGCAAGTTGCGTTAACCAATCTTCTCTGGATGGGGTATTTAGGGTTACAATATGCGCCATTTTGTGGCTTAGCTACCAATTAACAAATTTCAGAGGGCCTTATGGCAACGTACTATAGCAACGATTTTCGTGCTGGTCTTAAAATCATGTTAGACGGCGAACCTTACGCGGTTGAAGCGAGTGAATTCGTAAAACCGGGTAAAGGCCAGGCATTTGCTCGCGTTAAACTGCGTCGTCTGCTGACCGGTACTCGCGTAGAAAAAACCTTCAAATCTACTGATTCCGCTGAAGGCGCTGATGTTGTCGATATGAACCTGACTTACCTGTACAACGACGGTGAGTTCTGGCACTTCATGAACAACGAAACTTTCGAGCAGCTGTCTGCTGATGCAAAAGCAATTGGCGACAACGCTAAATGGCTGCTGGATCAGGCAGAGTGTATCGTAACTCTGTGGAATGGTCAGCCGATCTCCGTTACTCCGCCGAACTTCGTTGAACTGGAAATCGTTGATACCGATCCGGGCCTGAAAGGTGATACCGCAGGTACTGGCGGCAAACCGGCTACCCTGTCTACTGGCGCTGTGGTTAAAGTTCCGCTGTTCGTACAAATCGGCGAAGTCATCAAAGTGGATACCCGCTCTGGTGAATACGTCTCTCGCGTGAAGTAATGCGGTTGTGGTGCGGCCTGCAGGCTGCACCATCACTTATTCAGGTCAGAGATGATGAAACGCCTTATCGTTCTTGTTTTGCTTGCCAGCACGCTGCTCACGGGCTGTAACACCGCTCGCGGTTTCGGCGAAGACATCAAACATCTCGGCAACTCCATCTCCCGCGCTGCCAGCTAATTTTTCTTCTCTTCCGAAAAATCATCAGATTTCCATCATTTTTGGCGATGTTGTCTATTATTAATTTGCTATAGGCAAACATAAATAACATTACCTAAAAGGAAGACGTTATGGTGAAGAAGACAATTGCAGCGATCTTTTCTGTTCTGGTGCTTTCAACAGTATTAACTGCCTGCAACACCACGCGTGGCGTTGGTGAAGACATTTCTGATGGCGGTAACGCGATTTCTGGTGCAGCAACGAAAGCGCAGCAATAAGCAATAACGGTACGACAGTTATGTCGTGCCGTTTGTTTTTTTGCGATAGTCACAAAGGTAATAGTTGAAATTCCCCTGCCACCTGGCAAAATATCCGTTCAACCATCAGCTTTGCAGGACGACCTGCAAACGCCTCTTTTCACCGGGGACGGCCCCAATTCTCCGGAGCCTGATATGTCCTGGATTATCTTAGTTATTGCTGGTCTGCTGGAAGTGGTATGGGCCGTTGGCCTGAAATATACCCACGGCTTTAGTCGTTTGACGCCAAGTGTTATTACTGTGACGGCGATGATAGTCAGTATGGCGCTACTTGCCTGGGCGATGAAATCGTTACCGGTAGGGACGGCTTATGCCGTGTGGACGGGTATTGGCGCAGTCGGCGCGGCCATCACCGGCATTGTGCTGCTCGGTGAGTCCGCTAACCCGATGCGCCTGGCGAGTCTGGCGTTAATCGTATTGGGGATTATTGGTCTGAAACTCAGCACTCACTAACTACCGGGCTGCTGTACCCAAATAAACTTACTGACATCAAACCCTTCCCGGGTCGCGACTGCCAGCATCTCCTGTTTCACTTCGTCAGAAATGGTTGGCGTGCGGGAGAGTATCCACAGGTAGTCGCGGTCCGGGCCGCAAACCAGCGCATGGCGGTATTCCCGATCAAGTGCAATGACGTTATAACCGCCATAGAAAGGACCAAAGAATGACACTTTCAGCGCAGCGCGTGTTGGTGCGCCGGTAAAGTACGCTTTCCCTTCACTCTGCTGCCACATTTCTCTGTCAGGGTTATAGCCTTTATTGATGACATTCAGGCCGCCGTCATCACGCAGACTGTATGTTGCGGTGACTTTTTCCAGTCCACGTTCAAAACGGTGATCAAAACGGGCAATCTCATACCAGGTACCGAGATAGCGTTTAGCGTCGAAATTATTCACTACTGTCACGCCACGCGGCGGCGTAGGAGAACTGCAGGCAACGACCAGAAATGCAGCTGTCGCTGCGGCAACGAGAGGGAGCAGGCGCATAAATGTTTCCTTACTGGTTTTTTTCTAAGTGTAGATGACAGCAAGGAAAAGCGCAGAAAAGGTCCGAAAATTCGGACCCGATGAAATTTTACTGTAGAGCGTTGAGAATCTGACAGGCGGCGGCGACTCTCGCTGGATTGGGATAGTTTTTGTTAGCCAGCATCACGATACCCAGCTCTTTTTCTGGAATAAACGCGACATAGCTACCAAATCCGCCGGTCGCCCCCGTTTTATGTACCCATGATGCGCGTACTGCAGGAGTTGGGGGCTTAATCGCTTTTACCGGGCGTGCTGCCAGTGCAATTTTATTGTCACTGCCGTTAATGATGCTGTCAGGATTGACCGGCCAGTCCAGCATTTCCCAGCCCAGGCCCTGATACATATCGCCGGTTTGCCAGTAGCGAGATTGTGCCAGTTGTATCCCTTGTTGAAGCGTTTTCTCATTGATATCAAGGGGGGTTAAATTGCTTTGCACCCAGCGGGCCATATCTTCAATGGTCGACTTCACACCATAAGCTTCAGCATCTAACGCCCCTGGCGAAACATGCACTGCCTTACCTTCGCGATATCCCCAGGCGTAATTCTTTTCTTCTGGGGGAGGTACATTAATCCACGTATGGTTGAGTTTGAGTGGCTGGAAGACACGAGTTTGCATCGCCTGCTCAAAACTCAAACCAGACGGCTTCACAGCCAGTGCGCCGAACAAACCGATACTGGAGTTGGCATACAGACGTTGTGTTCCTGGAGCCCATGCAGGCTGCCAGTTTTGATAGAAGCGCAGCAAGTCGCTTGAGGATTTCACTTCATCCGGCACCTGCAATGGCAGGCCGCCAGCGGTGTAGGTCGCAAGATGTAATAGTGTGATCCCATTCCACTGTTTAGCAGTAAGTTCAGGCCAGTATTTTGTTGCGGGATCGCTTAACTTGATTTCCCCTCGAGCAATAGCGTCGCCACCAAGCACGCCCGTAAATGTTTTGCTGACCGAACCTAACTCAAACAACGTTTGCTGTGTGACGGGCTGCTTTTTGGCGATGTCCGCATAGCCCCAGGTAAAGTAATAAGGTTTACCCTGATAAATTACCGCCACCGCCATACCGGGGATCTTTTGTTGCTCTATAAGCGGGGTAATTGTGCGATGCACAATATCGTTGATTTGTTGAGGGGCAGCAAATGTGGAGCAAGAGGCGGTAATTAATAAGGCGCAGAGCGTCGTTTTGAACATAAGGTCTGGTTTCCATACAAAACGGCCCGCCATAGGCGGGCCGGATTTACATTGGCGATACGTTAGATTGTAACGATACCAATCAGCGTGACAACTGTCAGGATAGCAGCCAGACCGTAGAAAACCCATTTGCCCGCAGGCACGTGAATTTTCAGATCGTGCATCGCGTGGTGCATACGGTGTAAACCACACCACAGCGGCAGAACGATCATCAGGAACAGGAATACGCGACCAATGAAGCTCTGCGCGAACGCCAGAACGCGCTCGTAGCTCAGCGCATCACCCGGAAACAGCCCCAGTGGCAGCAGAATACCCACCAGCAGGATCATCACCGGCGCAATAATTGCGCTCCACATACCACCGGCCCCGAAGAGGCCCCAGAATACCGGTTCGTCAGAACGCTTTGGATTTGGATTAATCATCTCAGGCTCCTTACCAGTACAGGGCAACAAACAGGATTACGATGGTGGCAACCACAGTTACCGCCCAGAGACTTTTGATAATTGGCTCTGGTCCCATTTTTTCGTCTTTTACAATGATATTGGCCGCTTTCGGTGCCAGTTCAAACCAGGTTTTGGTGTGCAGCAGAGCTGCCGCCAGAGTGATCAGGTTAATGATCACGATAACCGGGTTTTGTAAAAAGTCGACGAATCCCGCCCAGGCTTCCGGGCCATTTTTCAGGGCAAACAGCCCGAAAATCAGTTCAATGCTGAACCACACAGCCGGAACCGCCGTGCCTTCGCGCAGCATGTAAAAGCGATAAAACGGCAATTTTTTCCACCAGGTGGACGTCATTGGCCGTACATACGGTTTACGTTTAGTCGTCATGTTGCACTCCTTAGCGTGGTTTCAGGGTCGCGATAAGAAAGTCTTTCGAACTTTCTACTTTGCCCTGCTGAATGGCCGCAGCCGGATCGACGTGTTTCGGGCAGACTTCGGAGCAATAGCCCACGAAAGTACAGCTCCATACGCCGTTCTGGCTGTTCAACTGCGCCATACGCTCCTTCTTACCGTGGTCGCGGCTATCTTCGTTATAACGATGCGCCAGCGTAATGGCAGCCGGACCGATGAACTCTGGGTTCAGGCCAAACTGCGGGCACGCGGCGTAGCACAGACCACAGTTGATGCAACCGGAGAACTGGTGATACTTTGCCATCTGCGCCGGGGTCTGGATGTTAGTACCCTGATCCGCGGTGCGGGAGTTGCCGATGATGTACGGTTTGATCGCTTCCAGACTTTCGATGAAGTGGGTCATATCGACCACCAGATCGCGTTCAATCGGGAAGTTAGCTAACGCTTCAACCTTCATACCGTCGGTGTAATCACGCAGGAAGGTTTTACATGCCAGTTTTGGCACGTTGTTAACCATCATGCCGCAGGAACCACAAATCGCCATACGGCAGGACCAGCGGTAACTCAGGTCCGGTGCCAGGTTGTCTTTGATGTAGCCCAGCGCATCCAGTAATGAGGTAGTTGCGTCATAAGGCACTTCATAGAATGCGCTATGCGGTGCGGTATCGACTTCCGGGTTATAGCGCACCACCTCAATTTTCAGGTTTTTCATCTCAGCCATTCGCCTTCTCCTTCTTATTGGCTGCTTCCGCCTTATCGGCTGCATCCGCTTCGCCACCGTAAACGCGTTTAGCTGGCGGCAGCGTAGTAATCTTCACGTCGCTGTACTCTAGGCGAGTCGTGCCATCAGCATCGCGGAAGGCGAGGGTGTGTTTGAGGAAGTTGACGTCGTCACGCTCGGTGCAACCTTCGTCCAGACGCTGGTGTGCGCCGCGGGACTCTTTACGTGCCATTGCGGAGTGCGCCATACATTCAGCAACGTTCAGACCGTGGCCCAGTTCAATGGTGTAGAGCAGGTCGGTGTTGAACACGCTGGAGGTGTCGGTGATGCGCACGCGCTTGAAGCGTTCCTGCAGCTCTGCCAGCTTGTCGATGGTTTTCTGCATCAGTTCCGGCGTACGGTAGATACCGCAACCTTCTTCCATTGCCAGGCCCATTTCGTCGCGGATCTTCGCCCAGTTTTCGCCGCCATCCTGGTTAACCAGATCTTTCAGACGTTGTTCAACGCCAGCTGCCTGCGCTTCAATTGCCGCTTCGTTGCCATTACCGGCAGTTGCTGCACGCTCTGTCGCTTGTTCACCGGCCAGACGGCCGAAGACCACCAGTTCCGCCAGGGAGTTGGAGCCCAGACGGTTTGCACCGTGCAGACCAACAGAGGAACATTCACCCACGGCGAACAGACCTTTAATGCGGGTTTCACAGTTCTGATCGGTTTCGATACCGCCCATGGTGTAGTGTGCGGTCGGACGTACCGGAATCGGTTCTTTAACCGGATCGACGCCAACGTACGCTTTCGCCAGTTCGCAGATGAACGGCAGACGTTCATGCAGTTTTTTCTCGCCGAGGTGACGCAAGTCGAGATAAACCACATCGCCACGCGGCGTGGAGATGGTGTTGCCTTTACGCCATTCGTGCCAGAAGGCCTGAGAAACTTTGTCGCGTGGACCCAGTTCCATATATTTGTTTTTCGGCTCGCCCAGCGGAGTTTCCGGGCCCATGCCGTAATCTTGCAGATAACGGTAGCCATTTTTGTTGACCAGAATACCGCCTTCACCACGGCAGCCTTCGGTCATCAGGATACCGGAACCTGGCAGACCGGTTGGGTGATACTGAACGAATTCCATGTCACGCAGCGGAACGCCGTGGCTTAGCGCCATACCCATACCGTCACCGGTAACGATGCCGCCGTTGGTGTTGTAACGATAAACGCGACCCGCACCGCCAGTAGCCATAACGACCGCGTTAGCACGGATCTGCACCAGCGTGCCTTCCATCATGTTCATTGCTACCAGGCCGCGAACATGACCATCATCAACCAGAATATCCAGCACGAAATGTTCGTCAAAACGCTGGATCTGCGGGAATTGCAGAGAGGTCTGGAACAGCGTGTGCAGCATATGGAAGCCGGTCTTATCGGCGGCGAACCAGGTGCGCTCGATTTTCATGCCGCCGAAGCGACGTACGTTGACGCTACCATCCGGGCGACGGCTCCATGGGCACCCCCACAGTTCCAGTTGGGTCATTTCGGTTGGGCAGTGGTGGACGAAATAATCCACGACATCCTGCTCACACAACCAGTCGCCACCCGCTACTGTATCGTGAAAGTGATATTCGAAGCTGTCATGATCCTGCGCGACAGCGGCGGAGCCCCCTTCTGCAGCAACGGTATGGCTACGCATCGGGTATACTTTTGAGATTAGTGCGATTTTTGCATTTGGATTTGCCTGCGCGGCAGCAATTGCAGCACGTAATCCCGCGCCACCGGCGCCTACAATGGCAAGATCGGCTTGAAAGGTTTGCACGACATTCCTCCAGATTGTTTTTATCCCACAGCCCCGTACTTCAGGGTAAGTGCCTGAAAGTTACGGTCTGCGAACGCTATTCCACTGCTCCTTTATAGGTACAACAGTATAGTCTGATGGATAAGTCTGAAATTTGACGAGATCGATTTTTTTAGTGCGCAAGAGGGCTAAATTATCACTGAAGATGATTAATTTAATTACTAAACCATCAGATCGTGCTTTTTTTAGTCACTGCCCACCGCTGTTTGATTCCTGCGTAAAATTTGTCTCGCCGTCGCGTTGCGAGTAGACTTCGTGCCCTTGTCAAAAACTGGAGATTTAACTATGAGCGAAACGGCATCCTGGCAGCCGAGCGCATCCATTCCTAACTTATTAAAACGTGCGGCGATTATGGCGGAGATCCGTCGTTTCTTTGCCGATCGTGGAGTGCTGGAGGTGGAGACGCCTTGTATGAGCCAGGCGACGGTAACCGATATTCATTTGGTCCCGTTTGAGACACGTTTCGTTGGCCCCGGGCATTCGCAGGGGATGAATCTCTGGTTAATGACCAGCCCGGAATACCATATGAAACGCCTGCTGGTTGCCGGTTGTGGGCCGGTATTCCAGCTGTGCCGCAGCTTCCGTAATGAAGAGATGGGGCGTTATCACAACCCTGAGTTCACTATGCTTGAGTGGTATCGACCGCACTATGATATGTACCGGTTGATGAACGAGGTGGACGATCTCTTACAACAGGTGCTGGACTGCCCGGCAGCAGAAAGCCTTTCTTATCAACAAGCTTTCTTGCGTTATCTGGAAATTGACCCGCTCTCTGCCGACAAAACGCAACTGCGGGAAGTCGCAGCGAAACTGGATTTGAGTAACGTTGCTGATACCGAAGAAGACCGCGACACGTTGCTACAATTGCTGTTTACCTTTGGCGTAGAGCCAAATATTGGCAAAGAAAAACCGACCTTTGTGTACCACTTTCCAGCCAGCCAGGCATCACTGGCGCAAATCAGTACCGAAGATCATCGGGTCGCTGAACGCTTTGAGGTTTATTATAAAGGTATTGAGCTGGCGAATGGTTTCCATGAATTAACGGATGCCCGTGAGCAGCAACAACGCTTTGAACAAGATAACCGTAAGCGCGCGGCGCGCGGTTTGCCGCAGCACCCCATTGACCAGAATCTGATTGAAGCCTTGAAAGTCGGTATGCCTGACTGTTCCGGCGTGGCATTAGGTGTTGATCGTCTGGTGATGTTGGCGCTGGGCGCGGAGACACTGGCTGAAGTCATCGCCTTTAGCGTTGACCGGGCATAATTCTGAAAAATTACTGAATTAACAGCGAAGAATGGCGTGATAAGCGCCATTCTGTAGCATATGTTTTCATTTTTCCGTTAAAGGCCACAATTTAAGACTGGATATTTGATATCATCCGGGTATCAATTCTGTATTGGTTTTTACGCTGCCTGCTCAATGTTGCGCAGTGCAGTTCAGTGGGCACGTGTTATACACGCGCTGAAATGAAGGATGGTTTCATGCCTCACACGATAAAAAAGATGAGTCTGATAGGACTCATATTGATGATCTTTACTTCCGTATTTGGATTTGCCAATAGCCCATCGGCTTATTACTTAATGGGTTATAGTGCGATTCCCTTTTATATATTTTCTGCATTGTTATTCTTTATTCCATTCGCCTTAATGGTGATGCTGCCAACTTACTGATTTAGTGTATGATGGTGTTTTTGAGGTGCTCCAGTGGCTTCTGTTTCTATCAGCTGTCCCTCCTGTTCAGCTACTGACGGGGTGGTGCGTAACGGCAAAAGCACTGCCGGACATCAGCGCTATCTCTGCTCTCACTGCCGTAAAACATGGCAACTGCAGTTCACTTACACCGCTTCTCAACCCGGTACGCACCAGAAAATCATTGATATGGCCATGAATGGCGTTGGATGCCGGGCAACTGCACGCATTATGGGCGTTGGCCTCAACACGATTTTACGTCACTTAAAAAACTCAGGCCGCAGTCGGTAACCTCGCGCATACAGCCGGGCAGTGACGTCATCGTCTGCGCGGAAATGGACGAACAGTGGGGCTATGTCGGGGCTAAATCGCGCCAGCGCTGGCTGTTTTACGCGTATGACAGTCTCCGGAAGACGGTTGTTGCGCACGTATTCGGTGAACGCACTATGGCGACGCTGGGGCGTCTTATGAGCCTGCTGTCACCCTTTGACGTGGTGATATGGATGACGGATGGCTGGCCGCTGTATGAATCCCGCCTGAAGGGAAAGCTGCACGTAATCAGCAAGCGATATACGCAGCGAATTGAGCGGCATAACCTGAATCTGAGGCAGCACCTGGCACGGCTGGGACGGAAGTCGCTGTCGTTCTCAAAATCGGTGGAGCTGCATGACAAAGTCATCGGGCATTATCTGAACATAAAACACTATCAATAAGTTGGAGTCATTACCCGCCTTAATGATGGCTGAAATGGGAGCTGCTTATCGCAAAGAAGAAGGTGGTATCTATTCCTGGATGAATAATAGTGTCGGACCACGTTTTGCCTTCATTGGTACGTTTATGTGGTTTTCCTCTTATATCATCTGGATGGTGAGTACCTCCGCGAAAGTTTGGGTACCGTTCTCAACATTCCTCTATGGTAGCGACATGACCCAGCACTGGCGTATTGCCGGACTGGAGCCTACGCAGGTGGTTGGTCTGCTGGCAGTAGCATGGATGATTCTGGTCACCGTCGTTGCTTCAAAGGGGATTAATAAAATTGCCCGCATTACTGCGGTGGGCGGTATTGCAGTAATGTGTCTGAATTTAGTATTGCTGTTAGTAAGCATTACTATTTTGTTATTAAATGGTGGGCATTTCGCGCAGGATATTAATTTCCTTGCATCACCGAACCCGGGTTATCAGTCCGGTCTGGCAATGCTATCGTTTGTGGTATTTGCTATTTTTGCCTATGGCGGAATTGAAGCGGTTGGTGGTCTGGTCGATAAAACGGAAAATCCAGAAAAGAACTTTGCCAAAGGTATTGTTTTTGCCGCTATTGTTATTTCAATCGGTTATTCGCTGGCAATATTTTTATGGGGCGTCAGCACAAACTGGCAGCAGGTATTAAGTAATGGTTCCGTTAACCTTGGCAATATTACCTATGTGCTGATGAAGAGCCTCGGGGTGACGCTGGGTAACGCACTGCATTTGTCACCTGAAGCGTCATTGTCGCTGGGCGTATGGTTTGCGCGTATTACCGGACTTTCGATGTTCCTCGCTTATACCGGTGCGTTCTTTACGCTTTGCTATTCACCGCTGAAAGCCATCATCCAGGGGACGCCGAAAGCGTTGTGGCCGGAACCGATGACGCGCCTGAATGCGATGGGGATGCCGTCTATCGCCATGTGGATGCAGTGCGGGTTGGTTACTGTCTTCATCCTGCTGGTTTCGTTTGGTGGCGGTACCGCATCCGCGTTCTTTAACAAGCTGACGCTGATGGCGAACGTGTCTATGACGCTTCCTTACCTGTTCCTCGCGCTGGCTTTCCCATTCTTTAAAGCACGTCAGGATCTCGACAGACCATTTGTGATTTTCAAAACGCGTATGTCGGCAATGATTGCGATGGTGGTTGTCGTACTGGTGGTGACATTTGCGAACGTCTTCACCATTATTCAGCCTGTGGTTGAAGCCGGAGACTGGGACAGCACATTGTGGATGATTGGCGGCCCTGTCTTCTTCTCGCTGTTAGCGATGGCGATTTACCAGAACTATTGCAGTCGCATGGCGAATAAACCTGAGTTAGCTCTCGACTGATCATATGAAATCCTGCAACTCATCGTCTCTCCGGCGATGAGTTGTCAGGAAGTAATGCGTATGGATGATACTCTCCAGGGCCGGTGATAACTGAAGATGATGTTAAGCTGCTAAATGAGCCACGTTGACATCATTTGGCAGCTTCATGCATTACAAACTTCCCGCCTGACGACCTTTGCCCGCAGACGTCAGCGTTCTCCCCGTTTGTTTACCGTTGAGGCTTTCCAGACGCATCTGGAAGGGCGGGAATGGCATATCGATACCGTGGGCATGGAAGCCAGCCAGAATCAGCTGGTGGATCTCATGGCGTAGCGGCATACGGTGACCCATCTCAGCGGCATAAATACGCAGCTCGAAAATCTGAATCCCTTGTTGCAGATCCACCAGGAAGACTTCCGGTGCCGGGTTGTCGATCACCAGCGAGCAGCGACGCGCTGCGGTGAGCAGGATTTCCGTCACTTCTTCACTGTTGGCATCAGCAGGGGCCGGAATCGTCAACACTACGCGCGTGACCGAGTCAGAGAGCGACCAGTTGATAAACTGCTCGGTAATAAACGCCTTGTTCGGCACGATTATCTCTTTACGGTCCCAGTCGCTGATGGTGGTGGCGCGGGTGTTAATTTTCGTCACGCTACCGGTGAGATCGCGAATTGTCACCGTATCGCCAATGCGAATCGGTTTTTCGAACAGGATAATCAGACCAGAGATAAAGTTGGCGAAAATTTCCTGCAAACCAAAACCGAGACCAACACCGAGCGCGGCGACCAGCCACTGCAATTTCGACCACTCAATACCAATCATCGAGAAGCCGACCAGCCCGCCAATCAGCATCAGCAGATATTTGGTGATGGTGGTGATGGCGTAGCCCGTACCCGGCGTTAAATCCAGGTGCTGCAAAATCGCCAGTTCCAGCAGCGCGGGCAGGTTGCGCACCAGCTGCGTGGTGATGATAAACACCAGAATGGCAATCAGCACCGCACCGAGGGTAATTGGCTCCAGACTTTCTACGCCCTGTACCGTGGAGGTGACATCCCACAGCGAAATATTTTCGAGGAAGCCGAAAGCGGAATGGATTTCTGACCACAGCACAATGACAGAAAGCAGGGCGATCAACATCAAAATTGAGCGCACCAGCCGCAAGGATTGCGCACTGATGGCATCGAGATCGACTTCGCTTTCATCGACTTCAATTGCTCCTTCCGGGCTACTGTGATGATGCGCTTCCTCTTCGCCACGCGCACGTTGCGCTAACATCTCTGCCCGGCGATGCTTCGCCCGGTCAAACGCCAGCCTGCGGCGCTGGATCAGCATCCAGCGGCGGATAACGTGATAAACCACCAGTAGCAGGAACCAGATGGCAACCGAGGTTTCAAGCCTCGCTAACAGCGCCTGTGCCGTTGCCAGATAACCCACAGCCGACGCCAGAATGGCAACCAACGGCGCGCCAATCATCATGTTCCACAGCATATGGTTGGTAATGTTGTCGCCGCTGCCTTCTTTGTTGAGATACAGCGGAATCCCGGCCTTTTTCAGGCTGAGGGTGACCACCGCCAGCGCACCGCAAATGAGGATAAAGCAAAGCCTTCCCAGCGAACCGGAGAATTCACGGTCGTCGAGGTTATCGAACATCATCAGCGCCATAATCAGCGGCACAATAAGCCCGATGCTCATCAGGTAGTAGCGCATCCCACGAGATACGCGTTCGCGCGGCCAGCCAAAATGAGCGATAAACAAGCCGTTCGGGCGGGCAAAGGTGGCGCAAATCATCACTACCCACAGCAGCGGCACGGTGGCCGTTACACCATCGCCAATCGCGACCGCCAGCGGATAAGGCCACGCCTCGCGCAAGCCGTAACCCAGCGTCATCCACAGCACCGGTAACGGTGACGCGACGAGAATCGACCAGAAAAGAGTGCGCAACGTCAGCCAGAAGTGATCCTGAGTCACTTTGCCAACTTTCGCCGCCGAACGTTCAAGAAAACGGGTGAAATAGCGGCGCGAGTAAATACTGCAACCGACCAGAATCAACGCGCCAAACAGCGGCAAAATTGTCTCTTTGCTGGTCAGCATCATCACACTGGCTTTGCCCAACTGACTGAAGGTGTCCAGCGAAATGAGACGACGCAGATCCTGGGCGATTTCCAGCGGCCAGGCGATGGTCATCGGGCGCACGTCAGAGGTCCAGAACAGATAGCGGTGCGTTGCTTCGTTCACCTCTTTCAGCGCATCCTCCAGTTGCCCGTTGGAGACTTTCAGCTTGGTCAGTTCCAATAGTAGCGTGTCGCCACCCTGCAACAATGAGTTCAGCAACTCACGCTGAGTGCGCAGTTGTGCTTCCAGAATACGGTTTTGCTCGGCGGTCAGCGGCTGACCGTCGGCCTGATGGATTTGCCGTAGCAGCGGCTGTTTATTAAGCAGATCCTCATAACGTAACCGTTGCACACGCAACTGCGCCATTTCGGTATCAAGCTGTTGTGGTTTTGGCATTTCTGGTAGCCGTGCCACCTGCGCTCGCAACGCTTCACCGAGCAGATTGGACGATCCCAGCCATTGCGACTGTTCACGCAGCGTATTCAACGCCTGCCGGACCTGTAACGTCTGGCTGGCAGCCTGACGCTGTTGCGAGGCAACGAGATCCATCCGCTGCGCCTGTTGATTCAGCGCTGCCGATAGTTCGCGGTTAATTTTGAATTGCGCGACGATATCTTTCGGCAAATCGGCACTGTTTTCTGCCAGTAATTCGGTACTTTCCAGCGCCCGCTCCGCCTCAAGCTGACGTTGGCTATTCAACTGATTACGTAAGGCCTGCAAATACGCATCCAGTTGCTGGCTCTCTTTTTCCGCAAGCTCTGAGCGTAAGCGCGCTAATTCTTGGCGGTTATTGGCAGACAGCTGCGCCAGCTCCAGTTCATCAACGAGCGCCTTAAGACGTGCAGAGTCAGACTGCAACGCGAAATTTTGTGCCTGATTGAGCGGAGTATTGCCGGTAAGCGTTCCCAGGCGGCGCTCGATCTCATTTAACTGACGGCGGGCGTCGGTTTGCTGTTGCGGCAGTTGATTCAGCGAATCGGCAATCTCGCGGGCGCGCTCCTGCTCTTGCTGGGCCTGACGGCTTTTATCCAGCAACTGGCTGCTGACCTGGAGAATTTCCTGATTCAGCGCGTCGGTAGACATTCCCGGCGACACGCTGCGCGGCTTGTCACGCATGTTGTTTAATTGTGCGCGCAGAGTAGCGGAGAGTTTCGGATAATTATCGATAACTTGCTGATATTGTTTGATGCGCTCAAGGGAACCTTTTCGTTCCTCAAGCGCATTTAAGGCAGACTGAAGCGCCTCTACGACTTCCGGCTGTGCGGGTTTCGCCGCTTTTGCCTGCTCCAGTTCCTGAGTGATTTGTTTGCTATCGGGGGCCGTCGCGGCGTACGCCCCCCAACTGAGGCACCAGGCCATCAGAAAAGTGATAATCAGGCGCACGTCAGCGTTTCCTTTGATGGATTAGACCTGGTCTTTTTTGTCGTCAACCAATGGGCTGGCGTCGTGTTCTGCTTCGATCTCTTCAGCAGGAAGCGGGGCAGGTTCAGCGTCTGGCGTAACAAAGGTTTCGGTAGATACTGCCAGCGGCTGGCAAATTTTCGTGACAGACAGGCTTTCCAGTTGCTCAACCAGATTCACTTTACCCGGTGCAAACAGGTTGATAACGGTGGAACCGAGTTTAAAGCGACCCATTTCCTGGCCTTTCAGCAGTGCCACAGAACCGTCGTTTTCCCCGGCAGGCCAGGTCCAGCGCTTGATGATACCTTCGCGCGGCGGCGTAATGGTGCCCGCCCAGACCGTCTCAATGCTGCCAACAATCGTCGCTCCGACCAGAATCTGCGCCATTGGGCCAAATTCGGTATCGAAAAGGCAAATCACGCGTTCGTTACGGGCAAACAGATTCGGCACGTTCTGAGCCGTGAGATGGTTAACGGAGAAGAGATCGCCCGGCACGTAGATCATCTCACGCAGAATACCGTTGCACGGCATGTGTACGCGGTGGTAGTCACGCGGGGAGAGGTAAGTGGTCACAAACGTACCGTTGCGGAACAGGTCCGCCATCAGATAGTTGCCTGCCAGCAGGGCTTCGAGGCTGTAGTTGTGGCCTTTGGCTTGCAGGATTTTATCTTCTTCGATTTTACCCAACTGGCTGATAACGCCATCGGCAGGCATGACCAGTACATTCGGATCGGTATCGATTGGGCGTACTTCGTCACGCAGCGGACGGACAAAGAATTCGTTAAAGGTGCGGTAGCTGGCGGTGTCCGGCTTTTGCGCCTCTTTCATGTCGACCTTGTAGTATTTAACGAACAGATCGATAACCAGTTTTGTCAACCATCCTGCCCGCTTGCTTGCGCCCCAACCCGCCAGGCGAGTAAGCCATAGTTTCGGCAGAATGTACTGTAGCGAAAGTTTAAATGAATTTAACAAGGTAGCCTCCAGGCCATTGTTTTGTCGTTCCTGATTCGGCCTACATGCCGGATCCTGAAAAAAAGGGGACGATTCTAACGACGGTTAGCTTAATTGTCAGTCATCCGTATCAGAAAAGTTTTTACGCGTTTTTACCTGCGCCATGCTTTCCAGAATACGGTGATAGTTTTCGAAACGGGTTTCCGCGATTTTCCCTTCCTCAACCGCTTCCCGGATAGCGCAGCCCGGATCGGTATCGTGTTTGCAATCGCGATATTTACACAGACCTAAATAGTCATGGAATTCGACAAAGCCCTGAGTGATTTGTTCCGGCTCCAGGTGCCAGAGGCCGAACTCACGCACACCAGGGGAATCAATCACATCACCGCCGTGCGGGAAGTGATACAGCCGAGCGGCGGTCGTGGTGTGCTGACCAAGCCCCGAGTTGTCAGAGACATCGTTGGTCAGGATCTCTTTTTGCAGCCCCAGCAACGCGTTCAGCAGGCTGGATTTGCCGACGCCAGACTGCCCGGCAAAAATGCTGATGCGCCCGGTCAACGCCTCTTCCAGCGGTTTTAGCCCATCCTGAGTATGGCTGGAAACCATCAATACGCGATAACCGATATTGCGGTAGATATCCATCTGCTCGTTGACGAACGCCATGCCTTCGTCGTCCAGCAGGTCTATCTTGTTGAGCACAATAATCGGCTCAATCTGCAAGGTTTCGCAGGCCACCAGGTAACGGTCGATAATATTGAGCGACAGCTCCGGCAAAATGGCGGAGACAATGACAATCTGGTCGATGTTGGCGGCAATAGGTTTTACGCCGTCGTAGAAATCCGGACGCGTCAACACCGAGGTACGCTCATGCACCGCTTCCACGATCCCTTTGACATTTACGCCTTCCGCCGCCGGTTTACCCGGACGCCAGACTACGCGGTCGCCGGTTACCAGCGAACGGATGGTACGGCGAATATTGCAGCGGTGAACGTCGCCATCGGCGGATTCCACATCAGCGTGCATACCAAAGCGGCTGATGACGATACCTTCATCAGGCTCGCCAAACAGATTGTCGTCGTAGTCGGGCTTCTCCTTAGACGTTTTAAGACGACGCTGGTGATTGGCGTTCACGCGGCGCTGCTGGCCTTTGGAGAGTTTATTTTTACTCAATCGTACTGACTCCTGGTCGCCCCTGATGGGCAAAACATCTATGATACACGCAATTGTGGATCAATATAGTCACTGTGAATGGGTGGAAAATAGCATGAGTGCCAATGAAAACAACCTGATTTGGATCGATCTTGAGATGACCGGTCTGGATCCCGAGCGCGATCGCATTATTGAGATTGCCACGCTGGTGACCGATGCCAATCTGAATATTCTGGCAGAAGGGCCGACCATTGCAGTACATCAGTCCGATGAACAGCTGGCGCTGATGGATGACTGGAACGTGCGCACCCATACCGCCAGCGGGCTGGTAGAGCGCGTGAAAGCGAGCACGATGGGCGATCGGGAAGCTGAACTGGCAACGCTCGAATTCTTAAAACAGTGGGTGCCTGCGGGAAAATCGCCGATTTGCGGTAACAGCATCGGACAGGACCGTCGTTTCCTGTTTAAATACATGCCGGAGCTGGAAGCCTACTTCCACTACCGTTATCTCGATGTCAGCACCCTGAAAGAGCTGGCGCGCCGCTGGAAGCCGGAAATTCTGGATGGTTTTACCAAGCAGGGGACGCATCAGGCAATGGATGATATCCGTGAATCGGTGGCGGAGCTGGCTTACTACCGCGAGCATTTTATCAAG
Source organism: Shigella sonnei (assembly GCF_002950395.1). Taxonomy (NCBI): domain Bacteria; kingdom Pseudomonadati; phylum Pseudomonadota; class Gammaproteobacteria; order Enterobacterales; family Enterobacteriaceae; genus Shigella; species Shigella sonnei. The sequence goes on along the minus strand of NZ_CP026802.1, from coordinate 3,225,994 downwards.
CTGTAAAATTTTTCCTGGTCACGTAAGCGCCGGAATCCACTTGCGGCGGCGTGATTTTGACGCTAAATTGAACGTCTTGCTGATAATTTCAGCACTTGAGATAAAAACGCAAAAAAAACTTTTTTGGGGGGTTGCAGAGGGAAAGATTTCTCGTATAATGCGCCTCCCGTAACGACGCAGAAATGCGAAAATTACGAAAGCAAAATTAAGTAGTACGCGGGAATAGCTCAGTTGGTAGAGCACGACCTTGCCAAGGTCGGGGTCGCGAGTTCGAGTCTCGTTTCCCGCTCCAAAATTTGAAAAGTGCTGCAAAGCACAGACCACCCAATCGCAGTATTTCGAATTGCGACAAGGCGGCAACTGAACGAATCCTTGGGAACTTACAAAAGTATGTGACTAAGGTGAGTGAAGGCAGCCAAGGCAGTAGCGGTTCGAAAGACGAAGATTAAGCGGGAATAGCTCAGTTGGTAGAGCACGACCTTGCCAAGGTCGGGGTCGCGAGTTCGAGTCTCGTTTCCCGCTCCAAAATTTGAAAGTGCTGTAAGGCACAGACCACCCAAGCGGGAATAGCTCAGTTGGTAGAGCACGACCTTGCCAAGGTCGGGGTCGCGAGTTCGAGTCTCGTTTCCCGCTCCAAATTCTTCTCTCAATAAAATATCCACAGCGACGCGATGCGTTATTGCTGGTTTTTGTTGTCTCTGACAAACTCTTGTAAACAGAGTTATCCACATCCTCAGGCTGTAATCTTAATTTCAAAGAAACTTCGCACGGTGAATGGTATTTTTTTAACCTATTGATAAATAAGTTAAAAATCAAGATTCTGTTTTGTCGAGTCGATCACTTGACGATTTTATGCGTCTTGAATTGCAATGCGTTTTTATTTTTATTCACAAGCTGTGGATGAATCAGGCGTCACGCGGTAACCCTTTTTCAATCACCCGAACCAGACGCTGTTTTTTCGGCAATTGCACTTCGACTATGCACGCATTTCGTCTCTCGATTTGCTGCGCAATCGCCCACGCTATGTGCTCATCAAGAAGTGGGTGCTCACCTTTGCGACTCTCCAGCGCCGCCAGAATCGTTTCATCCCAGGGCGCATTGCCTAATGCCACGGCGATATTACGCAGCCAGCGCAGGTGACCTATACGGCGAATCGCCGATCCTTCCGTGACTTTTAAAAACTTCTCTTCGCTCCAGGCAAATAACTCAATGAGTTCCTGTGCGTGTAGCGGCTTACGCGGGCTGAAATCGTCTTCTGTAGTGAGTTGCGAATAGCGATTCCACGGGCAGATAAGCTGGCAGTCATCGCAACCGTAAATACGGTTTCCCATTAACGGTCGCAACTCTTCCGGGATCGCCCCTTCAAGTTCGATGGTGAGATAAGAGATACAGCGGCGAGCATCGACGGTATATGGCTCGACGATGGCACCGGTCGGGCAAATCGTCATACAGGCTATGCATTTACCGCATCCTTCCTCGACTGGTTGATCCACGGGCAGCGGAATATCGACCAGCAATTCGCCTAAAAAGAAGAAAGAACCGGCCTCGCGATTGAGGATAAGTGAGTGCTTACCTGTCCAGCCGAGCCCAGCTTTTTCAGCTAACGGGCGCTCGAGAATAGGCGCAGAATCGACAAACGGTCTAAAATTCAGCGAAACACAATGTTGCTGAATCATCTCGCCCAGCTTTTTGAGTCGGTTGCGCAGAAGTTTGTGATAGTCACGGCCCAGCGCATAACGGCTAACATAGCCGAGTTTGGGGTTTTTCAGCGTGCTGGCAAATGCGGCGTTAGCAGGAAGGTAATTCATCCGCACGCTGATTACACGCAGCGTACCTGGTAATAACTCATGGGGGCGAGCGCGCAGCATACCGTGACGTGCCATCCAGTCCATTTCGCCGTGGTATTGTTTGTCCAGCCATGCTTGCAGTTTGGGCTCGGACTCGCTGAGATCGGTATCGGTAATACCTACCTGCTGAAAGCCCAGTTCCAGCCCCCACTGTTTAATTTTTTGCGCTAACTGATTGAGATCGAGGGGCTCTGACATGACGGACCATACAATGAAGAAAAACCCCGTAAGTATACCACACACCGTCTGGTACGCCGACGATATCCGCCGCGGAGAACGCGAGGCGGCAGATGTGCTGGGGCTCACACTCTATGAGCTGATGCTTCGCGCTGGCGAGGCCGCATTCCAGGTGTGTCGTTCGGCGTATCCTGACGCCCGCCACTGGCTGGTGCTGTGCGGTCATGGTAATAACGGCGGCGATGGCTACGTGGTCGCGCGACTGGCCAAAGCGGTCGGCATTGAGGTCACGTTGTTGGCCCAGGAGAGCGACAAACCGTTGCCGGAAGAGGCCGCGCTGGCACGCGAAGCATGGTTAAACGCGGGTGGCGAGATCCATGCTTCGAATATTGTCTGGCCCGAATCGGTAGATCTGATTGTTGATGCGCTGCTCGGTACCGGCTTGCAGCAAGCGCCCCGCGAATCCATTAGCCAGTTAATCGACCACGCTAATTCCCATCCTGCGCCGATTGTGGCGGTTGATATCCCTTCCGGCCTGCTGGCTGAAACCGGCGCTACGCCAGGCGCAGTGATCAACGCCGATCACACCATCACTTTTATTGCGCTGAAACCAGGCTTGCTCACTGGAAAAGCGCGGGATGTTACAGGACAACTGCATTTTGACTCACTGGGGCTGGATAGCTGGCTGGCAGGTCAGGAGACGAAAATTCAGCGGTTTTCGGCAGAACAACTTTCTCACTGGCTGAAACCGCGTCGCCCGACTTCGCATAAAGGCGATCACGGGCGGCTGGTGATTATCGGTGGCGATCACGGCACGGCGGGGGCTATTCGTATGACGGGGGAAGCGGCGCTGCGTGCTGGTGCTGGTTTAGTCCGAGTACTGACCCGCAGTGAAAACATTGCGCCGCTGCTGACTGCACGACCGGAATTGATGGTGCATGAACTGACGATGGACTCTCTTACCGAAAGCCTGGAATGGGCCGATGTGGTGGTGATTGGTCCCGGTCTGGGCCAGCAAGAGTGGGGGAAAAAAGCACTGCAAAAAGTTGAGAATTTTCGCAAACCGATGTTGTGGGATGCCGATGCATTGAACCTGCTGGCAATCAATCCCGATAAGCGTCACAATCGCGTGATCACGCCGCATCCTGGCGAGGCCGCACGGTTGTTAGGCTGTTCCGTCGCTGAAATTGAAAGTGACCGCTTACATTGCGCCAAACGTCTGGTACAACGTTATGGCGGCGTAGCGGTGCTGAAAGGTGCCGGAACCGTGGTCGCCGCCCATCCTGACGCTTTAGGCATTATTGATGCCGGAAATGCAGGCATGGCGAGCGGCGGCATGGGCGATGTGCTCTCTGGTATTATTGGCGCATTGCTTGGGCAAAAACTGTCGCCGTATGATGCCGCCTGTGCGGGCTGTGTCGCGCACGGTGCGGCAGCTGACGTACTGGCGGCGCGTTTTGGAACGCGCGGGATGCTGGCAACCGATCTCTTTTCCACGCTACAGCGTATTGTTAACCCGGAAGTGACTGATAAAAACCATGATGAATCGAGTAATTCCGCTCCCTGATGAGCAGGCAACATTAGACCTGGGCGAGCGGGTAGCGAAAGCCTGCGATGGCGCAACCGTAATCTATCTGTATGGCGATTTAGGCGCAGGTAAAACCACCTTTAGCCGGGGTTTTTTACAAGCTCTGGGTCATCAGGGTAATGTCAAAAGCCCCACTTATACGCTGGTCGAACCCTATACGCTCGACAATTTAATGGTTTATCACTTTGATTTGTACCGCCTTGCCGATCCCGAGGAGCTGGAGTTTATGGGGATCCGCGATTATTTTGCCAACGATGCCATCTGCCTGGTGGAGTGGCCACAACAAGGTACAGGTGTTCTTCCTGACCCGGATGTCGAAATACACATTGATTATCAGGCACAAGGCCGTGAGGCGCGCGTGAGTGCGGTTTCCTCTGCGGGTGAATTGTTGCTGGCGCGTTTAGCCGGTTAACCTTTGAAAGGTGGCGGGATGATGTATCGCATCAGAAATTGGTTGGTAGCGACGCTGCTGCTGCTGTGCACGCCGGTGGGTGCCGCGACGCTCTCTGATATTCAGGTTTCTAACGGTAATCAACAGGCGCGGATAACGTTGAGTTTTATTGGCGATCCTGATTATGCGTTTAGCCATCAAAGCAAACGCACCGTGGCGCTCGATATCAAACAAACGGGCGTGATTCAGGGACTGCCGTTGTTGTTCAGCGGCAATAATCTGGTGAAGGCGATTCGCTCTGGAACGCCTAAAGATGCACAAACGCTACGGCTGGTGGTCGATCTTACCGAAAACGGTAAAACCGAAGCGGTGAAGCGGCAGAATGGCAGCAATTACACTGTCGTCTTTACGATTAACGCCGATGTGCCGCCACCGCCTCCTCCACCGCCCGTGGTTGCGAAACGCGTTGAAACGCCTGCGGTTGTCGCACCGCGCGTCAGCGAACCGGCGCGCAATCCGTTTAAAACGGAAAGTAACCGCACTACGGGTGTTATCAGCAGTAATACGGTAACGCGTCCGGCAGCGCGCGCGACGGCTAACACTGGCGATAAAATTATCATCGCTATTGATGCCGGACACGGCGGTCAGGACCCTGGCGCTATCGGCCCCGGTGGTACGCGGGAGAAAAATGTCACCATCGCCATCGCGCGTAAATTGCGCACTTTGCTCAATGACGATCCGATGTTTAAAGGCGTTTTAACCCGTGACGGGGATTACTTTATCTCGGTGATGGGGCGCAGCGATGTGGCACGTAAGCAAAACGCCAATTTCCTCGTGTCGATTCACGCTGATGCCGCACCGAACCGCAGTGCGACTGGCGCTTCCGTATGGGTGCTCTCTAACCGTCGCGCCAACAGCGAAATGGCCAGCTGGCTGGAGCAGCACGAGAAACAGTCGGAGCTGCTGGGTGGGGCGGGCGATGTGCTGGCGAACAGTCAGTCTGACCCCTATTTAAGCCAGGCGGTGCTGGATTTACAGTTCGGTCATTCCCAGCGGGTAGGGTATGATGTAGCGACCAGTATGATCAGTCAGTTGCAACGCATTGGCGAAATACATAAACGCCGACCAGAACACGCGAGTCTCGGCGTTCTGCGTTCGCCGGATATCCCGTCAGTACTGGTCGAAACCGGTTTTATCAGCAACAACAGCGAAGAACGTTTGCTGGCGAGCGACGATTACCAACAACAGCTGGCAGAAGCCATTTACAAAGGCCTGCGCAATTATTTCCTTGCGCATCCGATGCAATCTGCGCCGCAGGGGGCAACGGCACAAACTGCCAGTACGGTGACGACGCCAGATCGCACGCTGCCAAACTAAGGACGATTGATGCCAATTCAGGTCTTACCGCCACAACTGGCGAACCAGATTGCCGCAGGTGAGGTGGTCGAGCGACCTGCGTCGGTAGTCAAAGAACTGGTGGAAAACAGCCTCGATGCAGGTGCGACGCGTATCGATATTGATATCGAACGCGGTGGGGCGAAACTTATCCGCATTCGTGATAACGGCTGCGGTATCAAAAAAGATGAGCTGGCGCTGGCGCTGGCTCGTCATGCCACCAGTAAAATCGCCTCTCTGGACGATCTCGAAGCCATTATCAGCCTGGGCTTTCGCGGTGAGGCGCTGGCGAGTATCAGTTCGGTTTCCCGCCTGACGCTCACTTCACGCACCGCAGAACAGCAGGAAGCCTGGCAGGCCTATGCCGAAGGGCGCGATATGAACGTGACGGTAAAACCGGCGGCGCATCCTGTGGGGACGACGCTGGAGGTGCTGGATCTGTTCTACAACACCCCGGCGCGGCGCAAATTCCTGCGCACCGAGAAAACCGAATTTAACCACATTGATGAGATCATCCGCCGCATTGCGCTGGCGCGTTTCGACGTCACGATCAACCTGTCGCATAACGGTAAAATTGTGCGTCAGTACCGCGCAGTGCCGGAAGGCGGGCAAAAAGAACGGCGCTTAGGCGCGATTTGCGGCACCGCTTTTCTTGAACAAGCGCTGGCGATTGAATGGCAACACGGCGATCTCACGCTACGCGGCTGGGTGGCCGATCCAAATCACACCACGCCCGCACTGGCAGAAATTCAGTATTGCTACGTGAACGGTCGCATGATGCGCGATCGCCTGATCAATCACGCGATCCGCCAGGCCTGCGAAGACAAACTGGGGGCCGATCAGCAACCGGCATTTGTGCTGTATCTGGAGATCGATCCGCATCAGGTGGACGTCAACGTGCACCCCGCCAAACACGAAGTGCGTTTCCATCAGTCGCGTCTGGTGCATGATTTTATCTATCAGGGCGTGCTGAGCGTGCTACAACAGCAACTGGAAACGCCGCTACCGCTGGACGATGAACCCCAACCTGCACCGCGTTCCATTCCGGAAAACCGCGTGGCGGCGGGGCGCAATCACTTTGCAGAACCGGCAGCTCGTGAGCCGGTAGCTCCGCGCTACACTCCTGCGCCAGCATCAGGCAGTCGTCCGGCTGCCCCCTGGCCGAATGCGCAGCCAGGCTACCAGAAACAGCAAGGTGAAGTGTATCGCCAGCTTTTGCAAACGCCCGCGCCGATGCAAAAATTAAAAGCGCCGGAACCGCAGGAACCTGCACTTGCGGCGAACAGTCAGAGTTTTGGTCGGGTACTGACTATCGTCCATTCCGACTGTGCGTTGCTGGAGCGCGACGGCAACATTTCACTTTTAGCCTTGCCAGTGGCAGAACGTTGGCTGCGTCAGGTACAACTGACGCCGGGTGAAGCGCCAGTTTGCGCTCAGCCGCTGCTTATTCCGTTGCGGCTAAAAGTTTCTGGCGAAGAAAAATCGGCATTAGAAAAAGCGCAGTCTGCCCTGGCGGAATTGGGTATTGATTTCCAGTCAGATGCACAGCATGTGACCATCAGGGCCGTGCCTTTACCCTTACGCCAACAAAATTTACAAATCTTGATTCCTGAACTGATAGGCTACCTGGCGAAGCAGTCCGTATTCGAACCTGGCAATATTGCGCAGTGGATTGCACGAAATCTGATGAGCGAACATGCGCAGTGGTCAATGGCACAGGCCATAACCCTGCTGGCGGACGTGGAACGGTTATGTCCGCAACTTGTGAAAACGCCGCCGGGTGGTCTGTTACAATCTGTTGATTTACATCCGGCGATAAAAGCCCTGAAAGATGAGTGATATCAGTAAGGCGAGCCTGCCTAAGGCGATTTTTTTGATGGGGCCGACGGCCTCCGGTAAAACGGCGTTAGCCATTGAGCTGCGTAAAATTTTACCAGTAGAGTTGATAAGCGTTGATTCTGCCCTTATTTACAAAGGGATGGATATCGGGACGGCGAAGCCGAACGCTGAAGAGTTACTCGCCGCGCCGCACCGATTGCTGGATATTCGCGATCCGTCGCAGGCTTACTCGGCTGCTGATTTTCGCCGCGATGCGCTGGCGGAAATGGCCGATATCACCGCGGCGGGGCGGATCCCACTGTTAGTGGGCGGTACGATGTTGTATTTCAAGGCATTGCTGGAAGGGTTGTCGCCGCTACCGTCGGCAGACCCGGAAGTGCGGGCCAGAATTGAGCAACAGGCGGCAGAGCAAGGTTGGGAGTCATTGCATCGTCAACTTCAGGAGGTAGATCCGGTTGCGGCAGCAAGGATTCATCCAAATGATCCACAAAGGCTTTCCCGGGCACTGGAAGTTTTTTTCATTTCGGGTAAAACTTTAACGGAACTGACGCAAACGTCAGGAGACGCTCTACCGTATCAGGTGCATCAGTTCGCCATCGCCCCGGCGAGCCGTGAACTGCTCCATCAACGCATTGAGCAGCGTTTTCATCAGATGTTGGCTTCAGGTTTTGAAGCAGAAGTCCGGGCGCTTTTTGCCCGAGGAGATTTGCATACGGACTTGCCTTCCATTCGTTGCGTGGGTTATCGCCAGATGTGGTCTTACCTTGAAGGCGAAATCTCATACGATGAAATGGTTTATCGAGGTGTTTGCGCCACGAGACAGTTGGCGAAGCGGCAGATAACCTGGCTGCGTGGTTGGGAAGGGGTTCACTGGCTTGACAGTGAAAAACCAGAACAGGCGCGTGACGAAGTATTACAGGTTGTTGGTGCTATCGCAGGCTGAATGTGTACAATTGAGACGTATCGTGCGCAATTTTTTCAGAATCGAAAGGTTCAAAGTACAAATAAGCATATAAGGAAAAGAGAGAATGGCTAAGGGGCAATCTTTACAAGATCCGTTCCTGAACGCACTGCGTCGGGAACGTGTTCCAGTTTCTATTTATTTGGTGAATGGTATTAAGCTGCAAGGGCAAATCGAGTCTTTTGATCAGTTCGTGATCCTGTTGAAAAACACGGTCAGCCAGATGGTTTACAAGCACGCGATTTCTACTGTTGTCCCGTCTCGCCCGGTTTCTCATCACAGTAACAACGCCGGTGGCGGTACCAGCAGTAACTACCATCATGGTAGCAGCGCGCAGAATACTTCCGCGCAACAGGACAGCGAAGAAACCGAATAAGGTTTCGGGCTGTTTTTTTTACACGGGGAGCCAGCGATCCTGCGTTCCCCGCTGATCTATTTAGAGGGTTATACGCTTGTTTGACCGTTATGATGCTGGTGAGCAGGCGGTACTGGTACACATCTATTTTACGCAAGACAAAGATATGGAAGACCTCCAGGAGTTTGAATCTCTGGTCTCTTCCGCCGGTGTCGAAGCATTGCAGGTGATTACCGGTAGCCGTAAAGCGCCGCACCCAAAGTATTTTGTAGGTGAAGGTAAAGCAGTTGAAATTGCGGAAGCTGTCAAAGCGACGGGTGCTTCGGTCGTTCTTTTTGACCATGCCCTGAGCCCGGCGCAAGAGCGTAACCTGGAGCGTTTGTGCGAGTGTCGTGTTATCGACCGCACCGGCCTTATTTTAGATATTTTCGCCCAACGTGCGCGTACCCATGAGGGTAAGTTGCAGGTTGAGCTGGCGCAGCTGCGCCATCTGGCTACGCGCCTGGTGCGTGGCTGGACCCACCTTGAAAGACAGAAAGGCGGGATAGGTTTGCGTGGTCCGGGTGAAACCCAGCTCGAAACCGACCGTCGTTTGTTGCGTAATCGCATCGTGCAGATACAGTCGCGCCTAGAAAGAGTTGAAAAGCAGCGTGAGCAGGGGCGGCAATCGCGTATCAAAGCCGACGTTCCTACTGTTTCGCTGGTGGGATATACCAACGCCGGTAAATCTACCCTTTTCAATCGCATCACCGAAGCGCGGGTCTACGCGGCAGACCAGTTGTTTGCCACCCTCGACCCGACGTTGCGGCGTATTGACGTCGCGGATGTCGGTGAAACCGTACTTGCAGATACCGTAGGGTTTATTCGCCACCTGCCGCACGATCTGGTGGCAGCATTTAAAGCCACGTTACAAGAGACGCGGCAAGCCACATTACTGCTGCACGTCATTGATGCGGCGGATGTACGTGTACAAGAAAACATCGAAGCGGTGAATACGGTTCTTGAAGAGATCGACGCTCACGAGATCCCAACCCTGCTGGTGATGAACAAGATCGATATGCTGGAAGATTTCGAACCGCGTATTGATCGGGACGAAGAGAACAAACCGATCCGTGTCTGGCTTTCCGCACAGACCGGAGCGGGGATACCACAGCTTTTTCAGGCTTTGACGGAGCGGCTTTCCGGCGAGGTGGCGCAGCATACATTGCGTTTGCCGCCGCAGGAAGGACGTCTGAGAAGTCGTTTTTATCAGCTTCAGGCAATAGAAAAAGAGTGGATGGAGGAGGACGGCAGCGTAAGTCTGCAAGTTCGTATGCCGATCGTTGACTGGCGTCGCCTCTGTAAACAAGAACCGGCGTTGATCGATTACCTGATCTAACGGCGTAGCGTCTGAAGCGTGGAGTCATATCCTCTGGCGTCGAAAGACAACAGGGATCACCGCATAACAAATATGGAGCACAAACATGGCGTGGAATCAGCCCGGTAATAACGGACAAGACCGCGACCCGTGGGGAAGCAGCAAACCTGGCGGCAACTCTGAGGGAAATGGAAACAAAGGCGGTCGCGATCAAGGGCCACCTGATTTAGATGATATCTTCCGCAAACTGAGCAAAAAGCTCGGTGGTCTGGGCGGCGGTAAAGGCACCGGATCTGGCGGTGGCAGTTCATCGCAAGGCCCGCGCCCGCAGCTTGGCGGTCGTGTCGTTACCATCGCAGCGGCAGCGATTGTCATTATCTGGGCGGCCAGTGGTTTCTATACCATTAAAGAAGCCGAACGCGGCGTGGTAACACGCTTTGGTAAATTCAGCCATCTGGTTGAGCCGGGTCTGAACTGGAAACCGACGTTTATCGACGAAGTCAAACCGGTGAACGTGGAAGCCGTGCGTGAACTGGCCGCTTCTGGTGTGATGCTGACGTCGGACGAGAACGTAGTGCGCGTTGAGATGAACGTGCAGTACCGCGTCACCAATCCGGAAAAATATCTGTATAGCGTGACCAGCCCGGATGACAGCCTGCGTCAGGCTACCGACAGCGCCCTGCGTGGAGTTATCGGTAAATACACCATGGACCGCATTCTGACGGAAGGTCGTACCGTGATTCGTAGCGATACTCAGCGCGAACTGGAAGAGACTATCCGTCCGTATGACATGGGTATCACTCTGCTGGACGTCAACTTCCAGGCAGCTCGTCCGCCGGAAGAAGTAAAAGCGGCGTTTGACGATGCGATTGCCGCGCGTGAAAACGAACAGCAATACATTCGTGAAGCAGAAGCGTATACCAACGAAGTTCAGCCGCGTGCGAACGGTCAGGCGCAACGTATCCTCGAAGAGGCGCGTGCGTACAAGGCCCAGACCATCCTGGAAGCTCAGGGTGAAGTGGCGCGCTTTGCTAAACTTCTGCCGGAATATAAAGCCGCGCCGGAAATTACTCGCGAGCGTCTGTATATCGAGACGATGGAAAAAGTGTTGGGTAACACCCGCAAAGTGCTGGTTAACGATAAAGGTGGCAACCTGATGGTTCTGCCGTTAGACCAGATGCTGAAAGGCGGTAACGCCCCTGCGGCGAAGAGCGATAACGGTGCCAGCAATCTGCTGCGTCTGCCGCCAGCCTCTTCCTCCACAACCAGTGGAGCAAGCAACACGTCGTCCACCAGTCAGGGCGATATTATGGACCAACGCCGCGCCAACGCGCAGCGTAACGACTACCAGCGTCAGGGGGAATAACGATGCGTAAGTCAGTTATCGCGATTATCATCATCGTGCTGGTAGTGCTTTACATGTCTGTCTTTGTCGTCAAAGAAGGTGAGCGCGGTATTACGCTGCGTTTTGGTAAGGTACTGCGTGACGATGACAACAAACCTCTGGTTTATGAGCCGGGTCTGCATTTCAAGATACCGTTCATTGAAACGGTGAAAATGCTCGACGCACGTATTCAGACCATGGACAACCAGGCCGACCGCTTTGTGACCAAAGAGAAGAAAGACCTGATCGTCGATTCTTACATCAAATGGCGCATCAGCGATTTCAGCCGTTACTACCTGGCAACGGGTGGTGGCGACATTTCGCAAGCGGAAGTGCTGTTGAAACGTAAGTTCTCTGACCGTCTGCGTTCTGAAATTGGTCGCCTGGACGTGAAAGACATCGTCACCGATTCCCGTGGTCGTCTGACCCTCGAAGTACGTGACGCGCTGAACTCCGGTTCTGCGGGTACAGAAGATGAAGTTACTACCCCGGCGGCAGATAACGCCATTGCCGAAGCGGCAGAGCGCGTAACGGCTGAGACGAAGGGCAAAGTTCCGGTCATCAACCCGAACAGTATGGCGGCGCTGGGTATTGAAGTTGTCGATGTGCGTATCAAGCAGATCAACCTGCCGACCGAAGTGTCTGAAGCGATCTACAACCGTATGCGCGCCGAGCGTGAAGCGGTAGCGCGTCGTCACCGTTCACAAGGTCAGGAAGAAGCGGAAAAACTGCGCGCGACTGCCGACTATGAAGTGACCAGAACGCTGGCAGAAGCTGAGCGTCAGGGCCGCATCATGCGTGGTGAAGGCGATGCCGAAGCAGCCAAACTGTTTGCTGATGCATTCAGTAAAGATCCGGACTTCTACGCATTCATCCGTAGCCTGCGTGCTTATGAGAACAGCTTCTCTGGCAATCAGGACGTGATGGTCATGAGCCCGGATAGCGATTTCTTCCGCTACATGAAGACGCCGACTTCCGCAACGCGTTAATATAACGACTGCGGTACAGGTCAATAAAGCCACCGCATCCTCAGGGATGTCGGTGGTTTTCTTTTTCTATAAGGATAATGAATGAATTCGACAATCTGGCTGGCGCTTGCCCTGGTTTTGGTACTGGAAGGTTTAGGGCCGATGCTTTACCCGAAGGCATGGAAGAAGATGATCTCTGCGATGACCAATTTGCCCGATAATATTTTACGTCGTTTTGGCGGTGGACTTGTGGTTGCGGGCGTTGTGGTCTACTACATGTTGAGGAAAACGATTGGCTGAACAAAAAACAGACTGATCGAGGTCATTTTTGAGTGCAAAAAGTGCTGTAACTCTGAAAAAGCGATGGTAGAATCCATTTTTAAGCAAACGGTGATTTTGAAAAATGGGTAACAACGTCGTCGTACTGGGCACCCAATGGGGTGACGAAGGTAAAGGTAAGATCGTCGATCTTCTGACTGAACGGGCTAAATATGTTGTACGCTACCAGGGCGGTCACAACGCAGGCCATACTCTCGTAATCAACGGTGAAAAAACCGTTCTCCATCTTATTCCATCAGGTATTCTCCGCGAGAATGTAACCAGCATCATCGGTAACGGTGTTGTGCTGTCTCCGGCCGCGCTGATGAAAGAGATGAAAGAACTGGAAGACCGTGGCATCCCCGTTCGTGAGCGTCTGCTGCTGTCTGAAGCATGTCCGCTGATCCTTGATTATCACGTTGCGCTGGATAACGCGCGTGAGAAAGCGCGTGGCGCGAAAGCGATCGGCACCACCGGTCGTGGTATCGGGCCTGCTTATGAAGATAAAGTAGCACGTCGCGGTCTGCGTGTTGGCGACCTTTTCGACAAAGAAACCTTCGCTGAAAAACTGAAAGAAGTGATGGAATATCACAACTTCCAGTTGGTTAACTACTACAAAGCTGAAGCGGTTGATTACCAGAAAGTTCTGGATGATACGATGGCTGTTGCCGACATCCTGACTTCTATGGTGGTTGACGTTTCTGACCTGCTCGACCAGGCGCGTCAGCGTGGCGATTTCGTCATGTTTGAAGGTGCGCAGGGTACGCTGCTGGATATCGACCACGGTACTTATCCGTACGTAACTTCTTCCAACACCACTGCTGGTGGCGTGGCGACCGGTTCCGGCCTGGGCCCGCGTTATGTTGATTATGTTCTGGGTATCCTCAAAGCTTACTCAACTCGTGTAGGTGCAGGTCCGTTCCCGACCGAACTGTTTGATGAAACTGGCGAGTTCCTCTGCAAGCAGGGTAACGAATTCGGCGCAACTACGGGTCGTCGTCGTCGTACCGGCTGGCTGGACACCGTTGCCGTTCGTCGTGCGGTACAGCTGAACTCCCTGTCTGGCTTCTGCCTGACCAAGCTGGACGTTCTGGATGGCCTGAAAGAGGTTAAACTCTGCGTGGCTTACCGTATGCCGGATGGTCGCGAAGTGGCTACCACTCCGCTGGCAGCTGACGACTGGAAAGGTGTAGAGCCGATTTACGAAACCATGCCGGGCTGGTCTGAATCCACTTTCGGCGTGAAAGATCGTAGCGGCCTGCCGCAGGCGGCGCTGAACTACATCAAGCGTATTGAAGAGCTGACCGGTGTGCCGATCGATATCATCTCTACCGGTCCGGATCGTACTGAAACCATGATTCTGCGCGATCCGTTCGACGCGTAATTCTGGTACGCCTGGCAGATATTTTGCCTGCCGGGCTAACAGTGTGATACATTGCTGTGTCGGTTAAGCCATTACGCTATCCGACACAGTGTTAAATCCTCGCTTTTTTCCTTCCCCGAACTGAAATAAATTAGCGACACAGCTTGTGGCTGGTTTATCATCAATATAAATGTATTTTTTCCCGATTTCCCTTTTGAGGTTGATGTGCAGTTAACGAGTTTCACTGATTACGGATTACGTGCGCTGATCTACATGGCGTCATTGCCAGAAGGGCGGATGACCAGTATTTCTGAAGTGACTGACGTCTACGGCGTCTCCCGTAATCATATGGTCAAAATAATCAATCAACTTAGTCGTGCCGGCTACGTGACTGCTGTTCGTGGAAAAAATGGCGGCATTCGCCTGGGTAAACCGGCGAGTGCGATACGTATTGGTGATGTGGTGCGCGAGCTGGAGCCCTTATCGCTGGTGAATTGCAGCAGTGAGTTTTGCCACATTACACCTGCCTGTCGGTTGAAACAGGCGCTTTCTAAGGCCGTGCAAAGTTTTCTTACGGAACTGGATAACTACACGCTTGCCGATTTGGTTGAAGAGAATCAACCGCTTTATAAATTATTGCTGGTGGAGTGACGAAAATCTTCATCAGAGATGACAACGGAGGAACCGAGATGTCACAAGATCCTTTCCAGGAACGCGAAGCTGAAAAATACGCGAATCCCATCCCTAGTCGGGAATTTATCCTCGAACATTTAACCAAACGTGAAAAACCGGCCAGCCGTGATGAGCTGGCGGTAGAACTGCACATTGAAGGCGAAGAGCAGCTTGAAGGCCTGCGTCGCCGCCTGCGCGCGATGGAGCGCGATGGTCAACTGGTCTTCACTCGTCGTCAGTGCTATGCGCTGCCGGAACGCCTCGACCTGGTGAAAGGTACCGTTATTGGCCACCGTGATGGCTACGGCTTTCTGCGGGTTGAAGGGCGTAAAGATGATTTGTATCTCTCCAGCGAGCAGATGAAAACCTGTATTCATGGCGATCAGGTGCTGGCGCAGCCGCTGGGTGCTGACCGTAAAGGTCGTCGTGAAGCGCGTATTGTCCGCGTACTGGTGCCAAAAACCAGCCAGATTGTTGGTCGCTACTTTACCGAAGCGGGCGTCGGCTTTGTGGTTCCTGACGATAGCCGTCTGAGCTTCGATATCTTAATCCCGCCCGATCAGATCATGGGCGCGCGGATGGGCTTTGTGGTCGTAGTCGAACTGACTCAGCGTCCGACTCGCCGCACCAAAGCGGTGGGTAAAATCGTCGAAGTGCTGGGCGACAATATGGGCACCGGCATGGCGGTTGATATCGCTCTGCGTACCCATGAAATTCCGTATATCTGGCCGCAGGCTGTTGAGCAACAGGTTGCGGGGCTGAAAGAAGAAGTGCCGGAAGAAGCAAAAGCGGGCCGTGTCGATTTGCGCGATTTACCGCTGGTCACCATTGATGGCGAAGACGCCCGTGACTTTGACGATGCAGTTTACTGCGAGAAAAAACGCGGCGGCGGCTGGCGTTTATGGGTCGCGATTGCCGACGTCAGCTACTATGTGCGTCCGCCAACGCCGCTGGACAGAGAAGCGCGTAACCGTGGCACGTCGGTGTACTTCCCTTCGCAGGTTATCCCGATGCTGCCGGAAGTGCTCTCTAACGGCCTGTGTTCGCTCAACCCGCAGGTAGACCGCCTGTGTATGGTGTGCGAGATGACGGTTTCGTCGAAAGGCCGCCTGACGGGCTACAAATTCTACGAAGCGGTGATGAGCTCTCACGCGCGTCTGACCTACACCAAAGTCTGGCATATTCTGCAGGGCGATCAGGATCTGCGCGAGCAGTACGCCCCGCTGGTTAAGCATCTCGAAGAGTTGCATAACCTCTATAAAGTGCTGGATAAAGCCCGTGAAGAACGCGGTGGGATCTCATTTGAGAGCGAAGAAGCGAAGTTCATTTTCAACGCTGAACGCCGTATTGAACGTATCGAACAGACCCAGCGTAACGACGCGCACAAATTAATTGAAGAGTGCATGATTCTGGCGAATATCTCGGCGGCGCGTTTCGTTGAGAAAGCGAAAGAACCGGCACTGTTCCGTATTCACGACAAGCCGAGCACCGAAGCGATTACCTCTTTCCGTTCAGTGCTGGCGGAGCTGGGGCTGGAGCTGCCGGGTGGTAACAAGCCGGAACCGCGTGACTACGCGGAACTGCTGGAGTCGGTTGCCGACCGTCCTGATGCAGAAATGCTGCAAACCATGCTGCTGCGCTCGATGAAACAGGCGATTTACGATCCAGAAAACCGTGGTCACTTTGGCCTGGCATTGCAGTCCTATGCGCACTTTACTTCGCCGATTCGTCGTTATCCTGACCTGACGCTGCACCGCGCCATTAAGTATCTGCTGGCGAAAGAGCAGGGGCATCAGGGCAACACCACTGAAACCGGCGGCTACCATTATTCGATGGAAGAGATGTTGCAACTGGGTCAGCACTGTTCGATGGCGGAACGTCGTGCCGACGAAGCAACGCGCGATGTCGCTGACTGGCTGAAGTGTGACTTCATGCTCGACCAGGTAGGTAACGTCTTTAAAGGCGTAATTTCCAGCGTCACTGGCTTTGGCTTCTTCGTCCGTCTGGACGACTTGTTCATTGATGGTCTGGTCCATGTCTCTTCGCTGGACAATGACTACTATCGCTTTGACCAGGTAGGGCAACGCCTGATGGGGGAATCCAGCGGCCAGACTTATCGCCTGGGCGATCGCGTGGAAGTTCGCGTCGAAGCGGTTAATATGGACGAGCGCAAAATCGACTTTAGTCTGATCTCCAGTGAACGCGCACCGCGCAACGTCGGTAAAACGGCGCGCGAGAAAGCGAAAAAAGGCGATGCAGGCAAAAAAGGCGGCAAGCGTCGTCAGGTCGGTAAAAAGGTAAACTTTGAGCCAGACAGCGCCTTCCGCGGTGAGAAAAAAACGAAGCCGAAAGCGGCGAAGAAAGACGCGAGAAAAGCGAAAAAGCCATCGGCGAAAACGCAGAAAATAGCCGCAGCGACCAAAGCGAAGCGTGCGGCGAAGAAAAAAGTGGCAGAGTGATCAATACCCTCTTTAAAAGAAGAGGGTTAGATTGCTGACAAAATGCGCTTTGTTCATGCCGGATGCGGCGTGAACGCCTTATCCGGCCTACATAATCACGCAAATTCAATATATTGCAGAGATCATGTAGGCCGGATAAACGTAGTGCATCAGGCAAAACGTAAACAACGAGTACATTAATGAGCGAAATGATTTACGGCATCCACGCAGTGCAGGCCCTGCTGGAGCGCGCCCCTGAACGTTTTCAGGAAGTCTTTATTTTAAAAGGCCGTGAAGATAAACGTCTGTTACCGCTGATTCACGCCCTTGAGTCTCAGGGCGTGGTTATCCAGTTGGCAAACCGCCAATATCTCGACGAGAAAAGCGACGGTGCCGTGCATCAGGGCATTATCGCCCGCGTGAAGCCAGGACGTCAGTATCAGGAAAACGATCTGCCGGATCTGATCGCTTCGCTCGATCAACCGTTCCTGCTGATCCTCGACGGTGTAACCGATCCGCACAACCTCGGCGCGTGCCTGCGTAGCGCGGACGCTGCTGGCGTTCACGCGGTGATTGTGCCGAAAGATCGCTCCGCACAGCTCAACGCTACGGCGAAAAAAGTAGCCTGCGGCGCGGCAGAAAGCGTTCCACTGATTCGGGTGACTAACCTTGCGCGCACCATGCGTATGTTGCAGGAAGAGAATATCTGGATCGTCGGTACGGCAGGCGAGGCGGATCATACACTCTATCAGAGCAAAATGACCGGACGCTTGGCGCTGGTGATGGGCGCGGAAGGTGAAGGTATGCGTCGCCTGACCCGTGAACATTGCGATGAGTTGATCAGCATCCCAATGGCAGGAAGTGTTTCTTCCCTGAACGTTTCGGTTGCAACCGGAATTTGCTTATTTGAAGCGGTTCGTCAGCGCAGCTAGTTCGTCTGAATTATGAAAAGCCATCCAGATTTGGATGGTTTTTTTGTCTATAGCTGGTAAGATAATTACGGTGATGCTGCCAACTTACTGATTTAGTGTATGATGGTGTTTTTGAGGTGCTCCAGTGGCTTCTGTTTCTATCAGCTGTCCCTCCTGTTCAGCTACTGACGGGGTGGTGCGTAACGGCAAAAGCACTGCCGGACATCAGCGCTATCTCTGCTCTCACTGCCGTAAAACATGGCAACTGCAGTTCACTTACACCGCTTCTCAACCCGGTACGCACCAGAAAATCATTGATATGGCCATGAATGGCGTTGGATGCCGGGCAACTGCACGCATTATGGGCGTTGGCCTCAACACGATTTTACGTCACTTAAAAAACTCAGGCCGCAGTCGGTAACCTCGCGCATACAGCCGGGCAGTGACGTCATCGTCTGCGCGGAAATGGACGAACAGTGGGGCTATGTCGGGGCTAAATCGCGCCAGCGCTGGCTGTTTTACGCGTATGACAGTCTCCGGAAGACGGTTGTTGCGCACGTATTCGGTGAACGCACTATGGCGACGCTGGGGCGTCTTATGAGCCTGCTGTCACCCTTTGACGTGGTGATATGGATGACGGATGGCTGGCCGCTGTATGAATCCCGCCTGAAGGGAAAGCTGCACGTAATCAGCAAGCGATATACGCAGCGAATTGAGCGGCATAACCTGAATCTGAGGCAGCACCTGGCACGGCTGGGACGGAAGTCGCTGTCGTTCTCAAAATCGGTGGAGCTGCATGACAAAGTCATCGGGCATTATCTGAACATAAAACACTATCAATAAGTTGGAGTCATTACCGCATTGGTAGACCGAATAATCCTTTTGAACCGCGTCGCAATCGCTACGCACAAAAATACTTAACGTTGGCGCTAATGGGCGGTGCCGCTTTTTTCGTATTGAAAGGTTGTGGCGATAGTAGCGATGTCGATAACGACGGCGACGGAACGTTTTACGCGACAGTGCAGGATTGTATTGATGACGGTAATAATGCCGACATTTGCGCGCGTGGCTGGAACAACGCCAAAACGGCATTTTATGCCGATGTTCCGAAGAATATGACTCAGCAGAACTGTCAGTCTAAGTACGAAAATTGCTACTACGACAATGTTGAACAGAGTTGGATCCCGGTCGTTTCTGGATTTTTGTTAAGCCGGGTTATTCGTAAAGATCGCGATGAGCCGTTCGTCTATAACAGCGGCGGATCCTCATTTGCTTCCCGCCCCGTCTGGCGCAACACTTCCGGTGATTACTCCTGGCGCTCCGGTTCTGGCAAAAAAGAGTCTTACTCTTCAGGCGGCTTTACCACCAAAAAAGCGTCAACCGTTTCGCGCGGCGGCTATGGTCGTTCTTCCAGCGCCCGTGGGCATTGGGGAGGCTAATCATGCTGAGACACAACGTTCCTGTGCGGCGGGATCTGGACCAAATTGCCGCTGACAACGGTTTCGACTTTCATATCATCGACAATGAAATCTATTGGGACGAGAGTCGGGCTTACCGTTTTACTCTGCGCCAGATTGAAGAGCAGATCGAAAAACCAACTGCGGAACTGCATCAGATGTGCCTTGAGGTGGTGGATCGCGCGGTTAAAGACGAAGAGATCCTGACGCAACTGGCGATCCCGCCGTTGTACTGGGATGTGATCGCCGAAAGCTGGCACGCCAGCGATCCTTCGCTGTATGGCCGGATGGATTTTGCCTGGTGTGGCAATGCGCCGGTGAAGCTGCTGGAGTACAACGCCGATACGCCGACTTCGTTGTATGAGTCGGCTTATTTCCAGTGGTTGTGGCTGGAGGATGCCCGGCGCAGCGGCATTATTCCGCGTGATGCCGATCAGTACAATGCCATTCAGGAACGCCTGATTTCACGCTTTAGCGAGCTTTATAGCCGGGAGCCGTTTTATTTCTGCTGCTGTCAGGACACCGATGAAGACAGGACTACCGTGCTGTACTTGCAGGACTGCGCCCAGCAGGCAGGGCAGGAGTCGCGGTTTATCTACATTGAAGATCTCGGTTTGGGCGTCGGCGGTGTACTGACCGATCTTGATGATAATGTCATCCAGCGTGCATTTAAGCTGTATCCGCTGGAGTGGATGATGCGTGACGATAACGGTCCGCTGCTGTGCAAGCGTCGCGAGCAATGGGTGGAGCCGTTATGGAAAAGTATCTTGAGTAATAAAGGGCTAATGCCGCTGCTTTGGCGCTTCTTCCCTGGTCATCCTAACCTTCTTGCATCCTGGTTTGAGGGTGAAAAATCGCAGATTGCCGCTGGCGAAAGCTATGTGCGTAAACCGATCTACTCGCGCGAAGGCGGAAACGTCACCATTTTCGACGGTCAGAATAACGTCGTTGACCACGCTGATGGTGATTACGCCGATGAACCGATGATCTACCAGGCGTTTCAACCTCTGCCGCGATTTGGCGATAGCTACACACTCATCGATAGCTGGATTGTCGATGATGAAGCGTGCGGAATGGGGATCCGTGAAGATAACACACTGATCACCAAAGACACCTCACGTTTCGTTCCGCATTACATTGCTGGATAAGAATGTTTTAGCAATCTCTTTCTGTCATGAATCCATGGCAGTGGCCATACTAATGGTGACTGCCATTGATGGAGGGAGACACAGTGCACTGGCAAACTCACACCGTTTTTAATCAACCTATACCATTAAATAACAGCAACTTATACCTGTCTGATGGCGCGCTTTGCGAAGCGGTAACGCGTGAAGGTGCTGGCTGGGATAGCGATTTTCTAGCCAGTATTGGTCAGCAGTTAGGAACGGCTGAATCCCTTGAACTGGGGCGGCTGGCGAATGTAAACCCGCCTGAACTGTTGCGCTACGATGCCCAGGGGCGGCGTCTGGACGATGTTCGTTTCCATCCCGCATGGCACCTGCTGATGCAGGTGTTATGTACCAATCGGGTGCACAATCTTGCCTGGGAAGAAGACGCTCGCTCCGGCGCATTTGTGGCGCGCGCGGCGCGTTTTATGTTACATGCGCAGGTTGAGGCTGGGTCGTTATGTCCAATAACGATGACCTTTGCCGCCACGCCATTGTTGTTACAGATGTTACCCACGCCGTTTCAGGACTGGACCACGCCGCTGCTGAGCGATCGCTACGATTCTCACTTATTGCCAGGTGGGCAAAAACGCGGTTTGTTGATTGGCATGGGAATGACGGAAAAGCAGGGTGGTTCCGATGTCATGAGCAACACCACCCGTGCAGAGCGTTTGGAAGATGGCTCTTATCGGCTGGTGGGGCATAAATGGTTTTTCTCGGTTCCGCAAAGCGATGCGCATCTGGTGCTGGCGCAGACCACGGGCGGTCTGTCCTGTTTTTTTGTGCCGCGCTTTTTGCCTGACGGGCAACGCAACGCGATTCGCCTCGAACGGCTGAAAGATAAGCTGGGTAATCGCTCTAACGCCAGTTGTGAAGTGGAGTTTCAGGATGCCATTGGCTGGTTATTGGGGCAGGAAGGGGAAGGAATTCGTCTGATCCTGAAAATGGGGGGGATGACGCGTTTTGATTGCGCCCTGGGTAGCCATGCCATGATGCGCCGTGCGTTTTCGCTGGCGATTTATCATGCACATCAACGCCATGTTTTTGGTAATCCATTGATCCAACAGCCCCTTATGCGTCATGTCTTAAGTCGCATGGCACTTCAGCTTGAAGGGCAAACGGCGTTGCTGTTTCGTCTTGCGCG
Organism: Shigella sonnei; assembly: GCF_002950395.1. Lineage (NCBI taxonomy): Bacteria > Pseudomonadati > Pseudomonadota > Gammaproteobacteria > Enterobacterales > Enterobacteriaceae > Shigella > Shigella sonnei. Next base: position 3,204,263 of record NZ_CP026802.1, on the reverse strand, counting down.
AGCGTGGGACCGGCGCGCCGATGCCAAAGAAGCCCTGTGGGCGCGTTTATTTACGCCTGCGGCAAAATTTGTGATCTGCAAACGAGGTATGCCGTTTGTGGCCGAAGCGATGGAGGTGCTGGGCGGCATTGGTTATTGCGAGGAGAGCGAGCTGCCGCGGCTTTACCGGGAGATGCCGGTAAACAGTATTTGGGAAGGTTCCGGCAATATTATGTGCCTGGATGTGTTGCGCGTTCTCAATAAGCAAGCGGGCGTATACGACTTATTGTCGGAAGCATTTGTGGAAGTGAAAGGGCAGGATCGCTATTTTGATCGCGCGGTTCGTCGTTTACAGCAGCAGCTGCGTAAGCCAGCTGAAGAACTGGGGCGAGAGATTACTCATCAGCTATTCCTGCTGGGCTGCGGTGCGCAAATGTTGAAATATGCTTCTCCGCCAATGGCGCAGGCGTGGTGTCAGGTGATGTTAGATACGCGCGGCGGCGTACGGTTGTCAGAGCAGATCCAGAATGATTTATTGCTGCGGGCGACGGGGGGAGTGTGTTTGTAAACGTATACGACTGATGCGACGCTGGTTTCGATTAACTCAATGAAATATGTGAAAATTGTAGGCCGGACAAGGCGCTCGCGCCGCATCCGGCATTGTTCATTTGCTGTAGATGACACTCATGCATACAGTATCGCCTGTACGCGCCAGTTATCAGGCTGCTGGTCTTCGTACATGGTAATAATGCGGTACCATGACGCACCTTGTTCATCGGCCTTTAACGCCACGATACGTTCCACGTCCTGCGGATCCCCTGAAATATTGCTAACTGAGATCTGACCTATTTCATTCAGGCCCGTCACGCAGTCAGCACTGGCGAATTCTGCAGACTGTGCCGTGGCGCTCGCAGGATAAGTCACTAATTGCAGCGAGGGTGAGGCAAGTAATTGTTTCATCGTCAGCTCCATTTTTCGTTTCCCCACATGTTGCAGGGCATTCCATCGCGGTAATAAACGCCCAGGCTTCCAGCCGGTAATTTATTGTGCACAGGTAAACGCATAGGGACGCAAAGCAATGTAAAGCTGACTATGTAAGTTGTCTGATTTATTTACGGTACAAAATGGCTTGTGAATACCACTGTCCTGTCACGATGGTTTCGTCCACCATGACGACAACGTAATAATCAGCTTTTGCAGCGACAGCTTTTGCTCTGATTTCTGCTAATGCGTCATCCGGAGAACCCCGAACCATCGTGCTTACGCTACCTATTCGCTGTAACCCTTGCGTCTGGTCGCGGCGAATCTCTTGCGGATGGTCCGTTACTGGCGGTGCTGGCTGTGGCGTACCTTGCAGTGCGCTACAGGCACTTAACATCAACACCAATAATAAACTGGCAAACCGGTAAATAACGCTATTACGTTTCCTGCTAACCATAGTGTAGTGCCTTATTAATTTAACTTTGGGGGAATGTTCCCGAATTGTTACCTGGTACGCGATTTTCGAATGAAAACGTGACGAAAGCGTAACCCACATCTCAACATTATGAACTAATACCGCCAGCAGAAACTTGTGCTAAGGATTTCTTCATGTCATACCAGACAAAAAGGAGAGACAGATGATTGAAATAGAATCACGCGAGCTGGCAGATATTCCCGTTCTTCATGCTTATCCTGTCGGGCAAAAAGATACCCCGTTACCGTGCGTAATTTTTTATCACGGCTTTACTTCATCCAGCCTGGTGTATAGCTATTTTGCCGTTGCGCTGGCGCAGGCTGGTTTGCGGGTGATCATGCCGGATGCGCCCGATCACGGTAGCCGTTTTAGTGGCGACGAAGCGCGGCGGTTAAATCAATTCTGGCAAATCTTGCTACAAAGTATGCAGGAATTCACTACTTTACGTGCGGCAATAGCCGAAGAAAACTGGCTGCTTGATGACCGTCTGGCAGTCGGTGGCGCGTCGATGGGCGCGATGACGGCACTGGGAATTACCGCTCGCCACCCCACGGTGAAATGTACCGCCAGCATGATGGGATCGGGCTATTTTACATCGCTCGCCCGTTCACTGTTTCCACCGCTGATACCTGAAACGGCAGCACAGCAGAATGAATTCAATAACATTATCGCGCCGCTGGCAGAGTGGGAAGCGACAAACCACCTGGAACAACTTGGGGACAGACCTCTACTGCTGTGGCATGGCCTCGACGATGACGTTGTGCCTGCCGACGAATCACTACGTTTGCAGCAGGCCTTAAGCGAGACGGGACGGGATAAACTGCTAACCTGTTCATGGCAGCCAGGCGTGCGTCACCGCATTACGCCTGAGGCGTTAGATGCTGCCGTGACATTTTTCCGCCAGCATCTTTAAACACGCAGAATGCTGACCCCTTGCGCTTCCAGTTGTTGCAGGATTTCCGGGTTAGCATTTTTGCCGGTGATAAGCATATCGATTTGATCGGCACGGCTAAAAAGCATTCCCGCGCGTTCGCCAATCTTACTGCTATCAACCAGTACCACCAGTTTCCCTACCACGCTCAGCATCTTCTGCTCTGCCATTGCTGTCAGCATATCGGTTTTATACAACCCTTCTGCGGTCAGCCCTTTTCCGCTGGTAAACATCCAGTGCCCGGCATAGAGACTGTTTTCGCTGCCCTGCGGGCTTAAAGTGATGGACTGACTTTTGTTGTACTGTCCACCCATAATGATCACGCTGTCATGTTCTTGATCGATCAGGTAATTTGCCAGCGGTAGATAATTAGTGATGATTTGCACTGGCTTGCCACACATTTCCCGCCCAAGCAGAAACGCGGTGGAGCCGCAGTTGATGACTACGCTTTCGCCCGGATTAACCAGCTGCGAGGCCGCTTTAGCAATACGTACTTTTTCATCGTGATTCTGCGCCTGATGCAGATTCATCGGCGTCCAGCGCGGGCGCTGTTGGGTAATAGCTTCTGCGCCATTGCGCACCTTTTTCAGTTTGCCGCGTTCGTCAAGTTTATTGATATCGCGTCGCGCAGTGGCAGGCGAAATTCCCAGACGCTCAACGACTTTCTCAACGGTCACAAAGCCCAATTGTGCGAGCATTTCCAGGAGGATTTGATGTCTTTGTGCTTCAGTCATGAGCTATTCCGATAAAATTTGATTTTTTTAGATGATATTTGAAATAGCTAGGAAATACTACGCCGGATAGCGCGAACTTCTCCACGCTATCCGGTATAAACGACAGATTACAGGAATGACTTGAACGGCAGATCCGGTTCAATAGTGAAGCAATCATCGAAACCGCGCGGATAGTGGTACTCGAAGTTGTCTTTATCCAGCGGCCAGGTAAATTTGCCGCCAACCTGCCAGATAAACGGCTTGAAGCCATACTTCAGACGATCTTTTTTCATCTCCCACAGCACGCGGATCTCTTGCGGATCGGCCTGGAAGTTTGACCAGATGTCGTGGTGGAACGGGATAACCACTTTCGCATTCAGGGCTTCACCCATACGCAGCATATCGGCGCTGGTCATTTTGTCGGTAATACCGCGCGGGTTCTCACCATACGATCCTAACGCCACATCGATCTGATGTTCGTTACCGTGCTTCGCATAATAGTTAGAGTAGTGGGAATCGCCACTGTGATATAGGGAACCGCCAGGGGTTTTGAACAGGTAGTTTACTGCGCGATCGTCCATGCCATCTGGCAGTACGCCAGCCGCTTTTTGATCGGCAGGCAGGGTGATCAGTGCAGTACGGTCGAAAGCGTCAAGCGCATGAATTTCAATGTCTTTCACTTTTACAACATCGCCCGGTTTGACCACGATGCAACGCTCTTTCGGTACGCCCCAGCCAATCCACAAATCAACGCAGGTTTTCGGTCCAATGAATGGTACGTCATCAGCACAGTTCTGCATCACGGCAGCAGCGACGTTAACGTCGATATGATCGTTGTGATCGTGAGTCGCCAGTACCGCGTCGATCTGGCGAATCGCAAACGGATCAAGAACAAACGGGGTGGTGCGTAGGTTTGGCTGCAGTTTTTTCACGCCAGCCATGCGCTGCATCTGGTGACCCTGTTTCATTAACGGGTTACCGTGACTTTGTTTGCCAGTGCCGCACCAGAAATCAACGCAAACGTTGGTGCCACCTTCTGATTTCAACCAGATCCCGGTGCAGCCTAGCCACCACATCGCAAATGTGCCAGGGGCGACCTGCTCTTGTTCAATTTCTTCATTCAGCCAGCTACCCCACTCCGGGAAAGTGCTCAGGATCCAGGATTCTCGGGTGATACTTTTCACTTTACTCATCGCCATTTACCTTCATGATAGTTCAATTCGAATCAATATGTGATTGGTTTTGATTAATCCTGACACTATTTTTTCAGGAAGGCAATGACCATTTTTTGACTTTTTGCCAGGGAAGTTGTTGTTGATTTTGAGTGTGGAAAGATTTAATGGAATGTGTAGTTAAATTAACTAAATGAATTTAAATAAATAATTGTTTCGTTGTGTGAATCCCACTCTATCCGTGTGGAATTATTTGCGGGTCGCGTCACATTTAATCATAAATAATTTTGTTGTGATTACTTTTGAAAATTAGAGTGAGTGCACAACATTCCGGGTGTGCGGAATACCCGGTTACCTCTTCTTCAGGAGATCGTTATGGAGATCCTCTACAACATCTTTACCGTGTTTTTTAACCAGGTCATGACCAATGCCCCGTTGTTGCTGGGTATTGTGACCTGTCTGGGCTACATCCTACTGCGCAAAAGTGTCAGCGTTATTATTAAAGGCACGATTAAAACCATAATTGGTTTCATGTTGTTGCAGGCAGGGTCCGGCATCCTCACCAGCACCTTCAAACCGGTGGTGGCGAAAATGTCCGAAGTCTACGGCATTAAACGGCGCAATTTCCGATACTTACGCGTCGATGATGGCAACCATCGACCGCATGGGCGATGCCTATAGCTGGGTAGGTTACGCGGTGTTGTTAGCGCTGGCGCTGAACATCTGTTACGTGCTGCTGCGTCGCATTACCGGTATTCGTACCATCATGCTGACTGGTCATATCATGTTCCAGCAGGCGGGGCTGATTGCCGTTACGTTGTTTATTTTCGGCTACTCCATGTGGACAACCATTATCTGCACGGCGATTCTGGTTTCGCTCTACTGGGGCATTACCTCCAACATGATGTACAAGCCGACTCAGGAAGTGACGGACGGCTGCGGTTTCTCCATCGGTCACCAGCAACAGTTTGCATCATGGACTGCCTATAAAGTTGCGCCGTTCCTCGGCAAAAAAGAGGAAAGCGTTGAAGACCTCAAACTGCCAGGCTGGCTGAATATTTTCCACGACAACATCGTCTCCACGGCGATTGTCATGACCATCTTCTTTGGTGCCATTCTGCTCTCCTTCGGTATCGACACCGTGCAGGCGATGGCAGGCAAAGTGCACTGGACGGTCTATATCCTGCAAACCGGTTTTTCCTTCGCGGTGGCGATCTTCATCATCACTCAGGGTGTGCGCATGTTTGTGGCGGAACTCTCTGAAGCGTTTAACGGTATCTCCCAGCGCCTGATCCCTGGTGCGGTTCTGGCGATTGACTGTGCGGCTATTTATAGCTTCGCGCCGAACGCCGTGGTCTGGGGCTTTATGTGGGGCACCATCGGTCAGCTGATTGCGGTTGGCATCCTGGTCGCCTGCGGTTCCTCGATCCTGATTATCCCAGGCTTTATCCCGATGTTCTTCTCCAACGCCACCATCGGCGTGTTCGCTAACCACTTCGGCGGCTGGCGTGCGGCGCTGAAGATTTGTCTGGTGATGGGGATGATCGAAATCTTTGGTTGCGTCTGGGCGGTGAAACTTACCGGTATGAGTGCCTGGATGGGGATGGCGGACTGGTCGATTCTGGCACCGCCGATGATGCAGGGCTTCTTCTCCATCGGTATCGCCTTTATGGCCGTCATCATTGTAATTGCACTGGCTTATATGTTCTTCGCTGGCCGCGCACTGCGCGCAGAAGAAGATGCAGAAAAACAACTGGCAGAACAGTCTGCTTAATAAGGAGTTTTGATTATGACCGTACGTATTCTGGCTGTGTGTGGCAACGGACAAGGCAGTTCCATGATCATGAGGATGAAAGTGGACCAGTTTTTAACCCAATCAAACATTGACCACACGGTAAATAGCTGCGCGGTTGGCGAATACAAAAGCGAGTTGAGCGGCGCGGATATCATCATCGCTTCTACGCACATTGCGGGCGAAATCACCGTGACCGGCAACAAATACGTGGTTGGCGTGCGCAACATGCTCTCTCCTGCCGACTTTGGCCCGAAACTGCTGGAAGTGATCAAAGCGCATTTCCCGCAGGATGTGAAGTAAGGACGCGCCATGAAATTACGTGATTCGCTGGCGGAGAATAAATCCATCCGCCTGCAGGCTGAAGCTGAGACATGGCAGGACGCAGTAAAAATCGGCGTTGACCTGCTGGTGGCGGATGTTGTCGAGCCGCGTTACTACCAGGCGATTCTGGATGCGGTTGAACAGCACGGTCCGTACTTTGTGCTCGCACCAGGCCTGGCAATGCCGCACGGTCGCCCGGAAGAGGGCGTTAAGAAAACCGGTTTTGCGCTGGTGACGCTGAAAAAGCCGCTGGAGTTCAACCACGAAGATAACGACCCGGTGGATATCCTCATCACCATGGCGGCGGTCGATGCCAACACGCACCAGGAAGTGGGCATCATGCAGATCGTCAACCTGTTTGAAGATGAAGAAAATTTCGACCGTTTACGTGCCTGCCGTACCGAGCAGGAAGTACTGGATCTCATTGACCGCACCAACGCGGCAGCTTAAGAAGGAATTGAAGATGTCATTACCGATGTTGCAAGTCGCGCTGGACAACCAGACTATGGATAGCGCCTACGAAACCACTCGCCTGATTGCCGAAGAAGTCGACATTATCGAAGTGGGTACCATTCTGTGCGTGGGCGAAGGCGTGCGTGCGGTTCGCGATCTGAAAGCGCTCTACCCGCACAAAATCGTGCTGGCAGACGCCAAAATTGCCGATGCGGGCAAAATTCTTTCTCGTATGTGCTTCGAAGCCAACGCTGACTGGGTGACCGTGATTTGTTGTGCGGATATCAACACCGCCAAAGGTGCGCTGGACGTAGCAAAAGAGTTTAACGGCGACGTGCAGATCGAACTGACCGGTTACTGGACCTGGGAACAGGCGCAACAGTGGCGCGACGCAGGTATTCAGCAGGTGGTTTATCACCGCAGCCGTGACGCGCAGGCCGCTGGCGTGGGGTGAAGCCGATATCACTGCGATCAAACGTCTTTCCGATATGGGCTTCAAAGTCACCGTCACCGGTGGCCTGGCGCTGGAAGATCTGCCGCTGTTCAAAGGCATTCCAATTCATGTGTTTATCGCCGGTCGCAGCATCCGTGATGCCGCTTCTCCGGTTGAAGCCGCGCGTCAGTTCAAACGTTCCATCGCCGAACTGTGGGGCTAAGGAGCGGATATGTTGTCCAAACAAATCCCGCTTGGCATCTATGAAAAAGCGCTCCCCGCCGGGGAGTGCTGGCTGGAACGCCTGCGACTGGCAAAAACGTTGGGCTTCGATTTTGTCGAGATGTCGGTAGATGAAACTGACGAGCGCCTGTCGCGCCTCGACTGGAGCCGCGAGCAGCGTCTGGCGCTGGTGAATGCGATTGTTGAAACCGGCGTGCGTGTGCCGTCCATGTGCCTTTCTGCCCATCGTCGTTTCCCGTTGGGCAGCGAAGATGACGCGGTGCGGGCGCAGGGGCTGGAGATTATGCGTAAAGCCATCCAGTTCGCCCAGGACGTTGGCATTCGCGTGATCCAGCTGGCGGGCTATGACGTTTACTATCAGGAAGCCAATAACGAAACGCGTCGTCGTTTCCGTGACGGCCTGAAAGAGAGCGTTGAGATGGCGAGCCGCGCGCAGGTGACGCTGGCGATGGAGATCATGGATTATCCGTTGATGAACTCCATCAGCAAGGCGCTGGGTTACGCGCACTATCTCAACAACCCGTGGTTCCAGCTCTACCCGGATATCGGCAACCTGTCGGCGTGGGACAACGATGTGCAGATGGAGTTGCAGGCCGGAATCGGGCATATCGTCGCGGTGCATGTGAAAGACACCAAACCGGGCGTCTTCAAAAACGTGCCATTTGGCGAAGGTGTGGTGGATTTCGAACGTTGCTTCGAAACGCTCAAACAGAGTGGCTATTGCGGGCCGTACCTGATTGAGATGTGGAGCGAAACGGCGGAAGACCCGGCGGCAGAAGTGGTGAAAGCGCGTGATTGGGTGAAAGCGCGCATGGCCAAAGCAGGCACGGTGGAGGCGGCATAATGCAAAAGCTAAAACAGCAGGTGTTTGAAGCCAACATGGATCTGCCGCGCTATGGGCTGGTGACCTTTACCTGGGGCAACGTCAGCGCTATCGACCGCGAACGCGGGCTGGTGGTGATCAAGCCCAGCGGCGTTGCCTACGAAACCATGAAAGCAGACGATATGGTGGTGGTCGATATGAGCGGCAAGGTGGTGGAAGGGGAGTATCGCCCGTCTTCCGACACCGCGACGCATCTCGAACTCTACCGTCGTTACCCGTCGCTTGGCGGCATTGTCCATACCCACTCCACTCATGCTACTGCATGGGCGCAGGCGGGGCTGGCGATCCCGGCGTTAGGCACTACGCACGCCGACTACTTCTTTGGCGACATCCCGTGTACGCGCGGATTAAGCGAAGAAGAGGTGCAGGGCGAGTATGAACTGAACACCGGCAAAGTGATTATCGAAACGCTGGGTGACGCCGAGCCGCTGCATACGCCGGGGATTGTGGTGTATCAGCACGGTCCGTTCGCCTGGGGGAAAGATGCCCACGACGCGGTGCATAACGCGGTGGTGATGGAAGAAGTGGCGAAAATGGCGTGGATTGCGCGCAGTATTAACCCACAACTGAATCACATCGACAGCTTCCTCATGAATAAACACTTCATGCGTAAGCACGGTCCTAACGCCTATTACGGGCAGAAGTAAGCAGTGCGCCCCGGAATTATTACCTCCTGCGGGATGTAATTGGTCTGATTCCGGGGCCGCTTCAGTTAAAAAATCGTATAAACAACAGGTGTTTTTATGGCTATCAATGGATTGTTTGTCAGAACGGATCCGCAACGTCGCCGCTATGGCGTTGCGTTACTTGTGGGTGTACTTTCAGGAATTATTTCAGCATTTGTTAAATGGGGAGCGGAAGTCCCCTTGCCACCGCGCACATTTTCCGGTGGTCGCGATGAATTTAACCCGCCGTATATCTTTCTACGGGATTATTTAGGTATCGACCCAACCCAAACTGTGTATACATTCTCGGAACATATTATCAACCCGGTGATGGTGACGCATATCATCTTCTCACTGGTTTTTGCGATAGGGTATTGTATTGTCGCGGAAATTTTCCCGAAAGTGAAATTATGGCAGGGGATATTAGCAGGGCTTATTGTGACAGTGGCAGTCCACGGTATATTTTGCCCGGCGCTGAATTTAACGCCGCCGCTCACTCAATTGCCTTTTGACGAATATGCCTCTGAAATCCTGGGGCATATTTTCTGGTTCTGGATAATAGAAATTATGCGCCGCGACTTACGTAATCGCATTACTCATGAGCCAGATCCGGAAGTCGCAATCCGGTGAATAACCGCATAAAAAAGCCCCCTGCGAAGGGGCAAAGCAAACTATGGCAATGTTTCGTTGGTTATACCTGGTGCTAGCGATAAATATCCGCGCTGGCGTGCATATTGCCGTTACTCCCCGGTTCCCGCATCAGAATTACGTGGTAGTACGTTGCGCCCTGCGCATCTGTCTCTTCATTTAATGCCTGACGCGCTTCGCTTTCAGTGGCGAAATTATGATTGATATAAATCACGCCTAAGCTTTGCACATCATCCATGTTTCTGGCCTGGTGGTTATTAATTTCAATGGCTGCCCATGTATTTGCACTTAGCAAAAGCACAGCCAGAAGGGCTAAAACTCGACTGAACATAGATACCTCCTCGACGGCTGACTTTGTGTGCTCTCCTCTGTGATGATCTTCTGATTTAATTTTAATCAATGATAAAGAAGTTGATGGTGACCATTTCTGATGCAGTTGTTCAAAAAAACACCATGATGAAGTGTGATGAACTCCAAATCAGCGGTTTAGAGGTTAATTGCGAAAGGGGAGATTTATTTCGGCTCTGCCCTTGAGTTTAGCGGGGCATACAAGTACTATAACGCGTCATTTTTCAGCCGACCTTTAACACGTTCCTTGCCTCCCCGGGATTCGGCTGACCCAGACAGGAGGCTGAATAATCCGTAAGGAGCAATTCGATGCGTCATTACGAAATCGTTTTTATGGTCCATCCTGACCAGAGCGAACAGGTTCCGGGCATGATCGAGCGCTACACTGCTGCCATCACTGGTGCAGAAGGCAAGATCCACCGTCTGGAAGACTGGGGCCGCCGTCAGCTGGCTTACCCGATCAACAAACTGCACAAAGCACACTACGTTCTGATGAACGTTGAAGCTCCGCAGGAAGTGATCGATGAGCTGGAAACTACCTTCCGCTTCAACGATGCCGTTATCCGCAGCATGGTTATGCGTACCAAGCACGCTGTTACCGAAGCATCTCCGATGGTTAAAGCGAAAGACGAGCGCCGTGAGCGTCGCGATGATTTCGCAAACGAAACCGCTGATGATGCTGAAGCTGGGGATTCTGAAGAGTAATTTCTGATGACCAACCGTCTGGTGTTGTCCGGCACCGTGTGCAGGACTCCCCTTCGAAAGGTCAGTCCATCAGGAATTCCTCACTGCCAGTTCGTGCTTGAGCATCGTTCTGTGCAGGAGGAAGCCGGTTTTCACCGGCAGGCGTGGTGCCAAATGCCCGTTATTGTTAGCGGACACGAAAACCAGGCCATTACTCACAGTATAACGGTCGGCAGTCGCATAACCGTTCAGGGGTTCATTTCATGCCACAAGGCAAAGAACGGACTGAGCAAAATGGTTTTGCATGCCGAGCAGATTGAATTGATAGATTCTGGAGACTAGCCATATGGCACGTTATTTCCGTCGTCGCAAGTTCTGCCGTTTCACCGCGGAAGGCGTTCAAGAGATCGACTATAAAGATATCGCTACGCTGAAAAACTACATCACCGAAAGCGGTAAGATTGTCCCAAGCCGTATCACCGGTACCCGTGCAAAATACCAGCGTCAGCTGGCTCGCGCTATCAAACGCGCTCGCTACCTGTCCCTGCTGCCGTACACTGATCGCCATCAGTAATCGGTCACGGTCCATTAATACGACTTTGAGAGGATAAGGTAATGCAAGTTATTCTGCTTGATAAAGTAGCAAACCTGGGTAGCCTGGGTGATCAGGTAAACGTTAAAGCGGGCTATGCTCGTAACTTCCTGGTACCGCAGGGTAAAGCTGTTCCAGCTACCAAGAAAAACATTGAATTCTTCGAAGCACGTCGCGCTGAACTGGAAGCTAAACTGGCTGAAGTTCTGGCAGCTGCTAATGCTCGCGCTGAGAAAATCAATGCACTGGAAACTGTTACCATCGCGTCTAAAGCTGGCGACGAAGGTAAACTGTTCGGTTCCATCGGTACTCGCGACATCGCTGACGCTGTAACTGCAGCTGGCGTTGAAGTGGCTAAGAGCGAAGTTCGTCTGCCGAACGGCGTTCTGCGTACCACTGGCGAGCACGAAGTGAGCTTCCAGGTTCACAGCGAAGTATTCGCGAAAGTGATCGTAAACGTAGTAGCTGAATAATTCGTTATTCAACGAGACGTAAAAACGCCGACCAGTGGTCGGCGTTTTGCTTTTGTAGCGAGCACTTGCAGATATCGATAAGGGCCACAATAAGCAGCCCTACGAAGATAATTACTTAGCTGCCTGAATATCAGCCAGCATTGGGGCAAGGGCTGGGTTGTCCTTAGCGAAGTTTGCGTACATTGGCTGTACTTTCTCGATAAACGGAGCTTTATCTACCTGGTAGACTTTCACGCCCATTTTATCCAGTTTTGCAAATTCTTGTTTCTCTTCCTCGCTCCACAAGTCTTTCATGTAGCTCATTGATTCTTTAGCTGCTTTTAATATAACTGCCTGATTTTCCGGGCTAAGTTTATCAAACGCAGCATTGCTCATCAGAACCACATCGGGAACCATAGTGTGTTCGTCAAGGCTGAAGGATTTTGCCACTTCACCGTGACGCATGGTGGTCAGCGCCATCACGCTGTTTTCTGCCATATCGACCACACCCTGCTGTAAGGCTGTATACAACTCGCCGTAATCCAGTGGCGTCGGGTTACCGCCCATGACTTTGATCATTTCAACTGCGCCAGGGCTTGGCTGGACACGGACTTTCATGCCTTTCAGATCGTCTGGTTTCAGTACTGGTTTATTGCCATAGAAACTGCGGGCGCCTCCATCATAAAAAGTCAGCCCGAAATAACCTTTGCTTTTCGTTGAGTCGAGGATTTTTCTCCCGATATCGCCCTGCATGACCTGATAATAATGATCACGATCGCGGAACAAATAAGGCAGGCTAAATAATTTATAGGAATTTTCAAATGCTTCCATTTCTGCCGCATTGGTTTTTACCAGTGGAATAGCGCCAGAACGAATCAGCTCCATTGTTTCTCGTTGAGTACCCAATGTTCCATTTGGATAAATACGAATAGTAATATCACCGTTAGAGTACTCTTTGTTCTTTTTCGCAAAGAACTCCATCGCTTTATGAACAGGATGAGACTTATCCTGATTATGACTCAGTTTTAATGTCACTGCCCAGGACTGGCTTGCGGATAACATAAGAACAGCACCGATAATGCCAGCGGATACTTTTATTTTCATAGATGTTCCTTTTCTAATAAATATGGCGGCAGGTGCCGCCAGTGAATGCGCATCAGTAGCCCAGTGCTTTTGGCAATGCCATACTGATTTGCGGAATATAGGTCACCATTGCCAGCACCAATACCATCACGGCATAGAATGGCAGCATAGGTTTGATAATTTTATTAATCGGTAATTTAGATACACTACAACCGACAAATAACACACTGCCTACAGGCGGAGTACAAATACCGATACACATGTTCAGTACCATGACAATACCAAAGTGAATCGGGTCCATGCCCAGTTCGGTGACAACAGGTAAAAATATCGGCGTAAAAATCAGTACCGCCGGTGTCATATCCATAAAAGTGCCGATAATCAACAGGATAATATTGATAATAAGCAGGATTATTATTGGGTTGTCAGAAATAGTGTTAAGCAAATCGAGAATCAGGAAGGGAACGTCAGCGTTTGACATTGCCCATGACGGTAATGACTCCAACTTATTGATAGTGTTTTATGTTCAGATAATGCCCGATGACTTTGTCATGCAGCTCCACCGATTTTGAGAACGACAGCGACTTCCGTCCCAGCCGTGCCAGGTGCTGCCTCAGATTCAGGTTATGCCGCTCAATTCGCTGCGTATATCGCTTGCTGATTACGTGCAGCTTTCCCTTCAGGCGGGATTCATACAGCGGCCAGCCATCCGTCATCCATATCACCACGTCAAAGGGTGACAGCAGGCTCATAAGACGCCCCAGCGTCGCCATAGTGCGTTCACCGAATACGTGCGCAACAACCGTCTTCCGGAGACTGTCATACGCGTAAAACAGCCAGCGCTGGCGCGATTTAGCCCCGACATAGCCCCACTGTTCGTCCATTTCCGCGCAGACGATGACGTCACTGCCCGGCTGTATGCGCGAGGTTACCGACTGCGGCCTGAGTTTTTTAAGTGACGTAAAATCGTGTTGAGGCCAACGCCCATAATGTGTGCAGTTGCCCGGCATCCAACGCCATTCATGGCCATATCAATGATTTTCTGGTGCGTACCGGGTTGAGAAGCGGTGTAAGTGAACTGCAGTTGCCATGTTTTACGGCAGTGAGAGCAGAGATAGCGCTGATGTCCGGCAGTGCTTTTGCCGTTACGCACCACCCCGTCAGTAGCTGAACAGGAGGGACAGCTGATAGAAACAGAAGCCACTGGAGCACCTCAAAAACACCATCATACACTAAATCAGTAAGTTGGCAGCATCACCGCTAACCCTTGGTTTTTAAAAATTGTGCATAGTGAAAATCAAAGTAAAGGTGTGCATTATGCAAAATCACTGCGTCTCTTAGAAATTAACCATGCGCACTTGCAGTTAATGGAATCCTTATTGGATGAAGGGAAGAAACACAATATTTTTAAGCCAGATATCGACCCATTGCAGGTGAATATTAATATTGCTGCGCTTGGGGGATATTATTTGATCAACCAGCATACGCTTGGCCTGGTTTATCACATCAGTATGGTTTCACCCCAGGCACTGGAAGCCAGACGTAAGGTCATCAAAGAGACAATCCTTAGCTGGCTTTTGGTTGACCCTTCATCTACCGCGCACGAATAAAACTGCCATCCGGCTGGCGGGTAAACAGGACCTGTTGATTATTCCCCGTATCAATGGTTAAGCCCGTCACCACGCCGCTGGCGTTCTGGCGGATTTTCACCATCTGCCCATTTTGCAAATTACTCAGCGGCTTACCCGCGCCTTCTACCTGCGCCATTGCATAGACATCGGTAGCGGGCAGTCCGTGGTCGCGGAACAGCTGCGCCATCGTTTTACCGGGTTCGACACGGTAAGAGCGCCATTGATTATCAATTCCGCTATCTGGCTGGAATGGTTGCGTTTGGGTAGTTTGCGGCTGTTCTTCTGGCTGGCCTTCCTGTATAGGTTCTGGAGCGACCGGAGCCACCTGATCAGGATCATTTTGTGGTGTGACTAATTGCGCCCGCAGCTGTTCTTCTGTCGGCGGTTGTGATTGCGACTGAATATCTAACTGCGCTTCACGCGTCACCACCGGCGCGTTGGGCGTATCATCAGATGGAAGCAGAAATCCGACCACCAATACAATGGCGGCAATAATGATCCCCCGACGATGCATCGGCGGCAGCGGGTCCATGAAGCGAAAATTGTCCGGCGCGTGCCAGACTTTCTCCAGGGTTGGTTTTAGTTCAAAGCGCCCGGGCATGGTTTCCTCCTGCTCCGCGTCTTGTTCCTCAATCATAGCCTATGAATAAGCTAACGCTATGATGTCCGTGGTAAACCCGCCTTTATTATATTCATACGGGATATTGCTATTGTTTCTTTTTCCCCGGGATTTGTCATCATTCCTGCGACAAAGTTTTACCCAAAGAAGTGTGGCTGATATGCTGCCCGCTACTTTTATACCCTAAGAAAGGAAATACGATGACCACCCCAACTTTTGACACCATCGAAGCGCAAGCAAGCTACGGCATTGGTTTGCAGGTAGGGCAACAACTGAGTGAATCTGGCCTGGAAGGGCTGCTGCCAGAAGCACTGGTTGCAGGTATTGCCGATGCGCTGGAAGGCAAACATCCGGCTGTGCCGGTTGATGTGGTGCATCGCGCGCTGCGTGAAATCCACGAACGCGCCGATGCCGTTCGTCGTCAGCGTTTCCAGGCGATGGCTGCTGAAGGTGTGAAATACCTGGAAGAAAACGCCAAAAAAGAAGGTGTGAATAGCACCGAATCTGGCCTGCAATTCCGCGTGATCAACCAGGGTGAAGGCGCAATTCCGGCACGTACCGACCGCGTTCGTGTTCATTACACCGGTAAACTGATCGACGGCACCGTGTTTGACAGCTCCGTTGCTCGTGGTGAACCCGCTGAATTCCCGGTTAATGGCGTGATCCCTGGCTGGATTGAAGCACTGACTCTGATGCCGGTAGGTTCTAAATGGGAACTGACTATCCCGCAGGAACTGGCATATGGCGAGCGCGGCGCAGGCGCATCCATCCCTCCGTTCAGCACCCTGGTGTTTGAAGTCGAACTGCTGGAAATCCTCTAAGCAGCGCATTCTGTTCCCCTCGAACCAGAGGGGAGCAGGCATTCAGCAATAAACCCTTCAGTTTGCCAAACGGCGCTATTTTGTGTTGCAAAGACCCCGTAAGCGTGTATTTTTGTGAGCTGTTTCGCGTTATCACCGTGATATGACACTCACTTTAAACATAAAATTAACATTAGATCTAAATCTTAGTATTCATCCCGCGTATTGTTACCTAATATCGATGAGTCCCGATACAGATTCGTCGTATCATAGACTGACTAAAGGCCGTAGAGCCTGAACAACACAGACAGGTACAGGAAGAAAAAAACATGGTAGATCAGGTAAAAGTCGTTGCCGATGATCAGGCTCCGGCTGAACAGTCGCTACGGCGCAATCTCACAAACCGACATATTCAGCTTATTGCCATTGGCGGTGCCATTGGTACGGGGTTGTTTATGGGGTCCGGCAAAACGATTAGCCTTGCCGGGCCGTCGATCATTTTCGTTTATATGATCATCGGTTTTATGCTCTTTTTCGTGATGCGGGCAATGGGGGAATTGCTGCTTTCGAATCTGGAATACAAATCTTTTAGTGACTTCGCTTCCGATTTACTCGGGCCGTGGGCAGGATATTTCACCGGCTGGACTTACTGGTTCTGCTGGGTTGTAACCGGTATGGCAGACGTGGTGGCGATCACTGCTTATGCTCAGTTCTGGTTCCCCGATCTCTCCGACTGGGTCGCCTCGCTGGCGGTGATAGTGCTGCTGCTGACGCTCAATCTCGCCACCGTGAAAATGTTCGGTGAGATGGAGTTCTGGTTTGCGATGATCAAAATCGTCGCCATTGTGTCGCTGATTGTCGTCGGCCTGGTTATGGTGGCGATGCACTTTCAGTCACCGACTGGTGTGGAAGCGTCATTCGCGCATTTGTGGAATGATGGCGGCTGGTTCCCGAAAGGTTTAAGTGGCTTCTTTGCCGGATTCCAGATAGCGGTTTTCGCTTTCGTAGGGATTGAGCTGGTAGGTACAACCGCTGCGGAAACCAAAGATCCGGAGAAATCACTGCCACGCGCGATTAACTCCATTCCGATCCGTATCATTATGTTCTACGTCTTCGCGCTGATTGTGATTATGTCCGTGACGCCGTGGAGTTCGGTAGTCCCGGAGAAGAGCCCGTTTGTTGAACTGTTTGTGTTGGTAGGTTTGCCTGCGGCTGCCAGCGTGATCAACTTTGTGGTGCTGACCTCTGCGGCGTCTTCCGCTAACAGCGGCGTCTTCTCTACCAGCCGTATGCTGTTTGGTCTGGCGCAGGAAGGTGTGGCACCGAAAGCGTTCGCTAAACTTTCTAAGCGCGCAGTACCCGCGAAAGGGTTGACCTTCTCGTGTATCTGTCTGCTCGGCGGCGTGGTGATGTTGTATGTGAATCCTAGCGTGATTGGCGCGTTCACGATGATTACAACCGTTTCCGCGATTCTGTTTATGTTCGTCTGGACAATTATCCTTTGCTCGTACCTGGTTTACCGCAAACAGCGTCCTCATCTGCATGAGAAGTCGATCTACAAGATGCCGCTCGGCAAGCTGATGTGCTGGGTATGTATGGCGTTCTTTGTGTTCGTGGTCGTGTTGCTGACACTGGAAGATGACACTCGCCAGGCGCTGTTGGTCACCCCGCTGTGGTTTATCGCACTGGGGCTGGGCTGGTTGTTTATTGGTAAGAAGCGGGCTGCTGAACTGCGGAAATAACCGCATTATCATGCTGGATGGCGCAATGCCATCCAGCTTTTAGATTACTCACCCGCCAGCGCGCGTGGGAACAGTACATTGTTTTCCAGGCTGATGTGATCCATCAGGTCATCAATCAGTTCATTAATACCGTTATACATCGCTTTCCAGGTGGTGCAGGCTTCCGGCGGCGGTGTGACGTTATTGGTGGTGTGTTTAATCACTTCCAGCAGTTCGCCCGCTTCATCGTGCTCGCTTTCCATCACGCTGATTGGTCCCATTGCCTGGCTGCCCATGCCTTGTTTGATCATCGGGAAGAGGATCTGCTCTTCTTTCATCATGTGGCTGGATAGCTCTTCATGCAGCATAGTCAGGTATTTTGTCAGCCCTTTTGGCACGCTCGGTTTGTCGGCGTGAACGCGCTCGACTTTAGTCGCTTGCAGGATCAGCTCCGGCAGTTGCTCGCGGTGACGATCGTGGTAGCGCACGATGATATGGTCAATGATTTCTGCCAGCGGGGCGCTACGCCAGTCTTTCTCAATCGGTTGTTCAGCAAGCTTTGCCAGTTCAGCTTCAATGACCTCAACATCCAGTTCTTTACGTGCCGCCGCGCGCGCCAGCGTTTGCTTACCGCCACAGCAGTAATCCATATCATATTTACGAAACAGAGCTGAAGCGCGAGGAATAGAGAGCGCCAGTTCACCTAAAGGTTGGTCGCGATAAGCCATAGCTGATACCTCATTCTTAATAATATAAGATGTATTTTAAATGCATCTTTAAGGCAAAAGCTATAACCCTTACGTAGCAGAGGCTTATTTAACTCACTGCCAGCGTGTCAACTTTCTGAGACAGATTCAGTTAAAGGTTTTTCTGGTTTTGCTCTGACCGCAATGACCACGCCAATCACTAACAGCGCGATACCGCT
The DNA here is from genome assembly GCF_002950395.1 of Shigella sonnei. Lineage (NCBI taxonomy): Bacteria > Pseudomonadati > Pseudomonadota > Gammaproteobacteria > Enterobacterales > Enterobacteriaceae > Shigella > Shigella sonnei. Next base: position 3,185,716 of record NZ_CP026802.1, on the reverse strand, counting down.
CAGCGTCATTAGCGGCGGCATTTGCTGGCGGAGTAAAAAGGTGTACAGCAAACCTGCCAGCGTTTCGAAAACAATCAGCGGCCCGAGAATCACTGTCGGTAATCGCTGGCTGGCGACGTTCCAGCAGAGTGCGCCAACCCATGAGCAAAGCACGGCTATCGCAACCATCAGACTAATAAACACCAGCGGACGGGGGCCAAAAGGTAAGGAGAAGTCCGGCGTTTGTATATTCAGCCAGTAACAGGCGACGAGATAGCCGATGAGAGAAACCGGCAGTGTGACCAGCGCCTGCGCCGTTGCCCACATCATCGGATGTTTGTCGGGATTTTCCCGCAGCCAGCGGGCGTTGCGCAGGGCATACCACGCCCAGCAGACCACGGAAACTAACGCCAGCACGATGCCAGAGGTATAACGTGCCCAGTCAAAATCGGGGAGTCCGTGGTTTAACTCAGCAATATTCACACACGCCAGGCCGATGCCAATACAAACCAGTGCCGGGGCGAGTTTTCCCCATGCGAGTTTGCCGTCGCGCTGGCTATAAAGCAGATTGGCAAAAACGGGAATCACCACCGGCAGGGTGCCGATAATCATCGTGGAAACAGGCGCGCCAGTACGTTGAATGGCACTGGCAAGGCAGAAGTAATAGATAAGGTTGCCCATCATGGTGAGCATCAAGGCGGTAAGCCAGTCGCGACGCGCCAACTGACGCAGACGCACGCGTCCCAGCCAGGCAATGGGCAGCGCAATTAACCCTAACGCCAGATAACGCCCCATCGACTGCAACATCGCCGGGTATTCCGGTACGATCAACGGCCCGACAAAAATAAGCCCCCACATCAACCCTGCTAACAGGGCGTACAGCACGCCGCTAATCATTACTGGCATCCATTGGTCTGTCAGAAGAAAGTTCAGGAAGCAGACATGATTGCTCCCGGCATCCCGTCATTATCAGAGAGGATGCGGGAGGATGCCACTTTAATTAACTAGTTATTAACATTAAAAAGATGGCTTACGCTTTCGGCTAACGTTGTCGTTGGGCGGCCAATCAATTTGCTAAGCGTTTTGCTGTTATCAAACAGACCACCTTTCGATGCGCCAACGTCAGAATCCGCCAGCATATCCGCCAGTCCGTCGGGCAGTCCGACGCTTTTCAGTGCCGCGGCGAAATCGGCTTCGCTCAGATTTTGATAGGTAACCTGTTTGCCGCTCTGTTTGGTCAGCTCTGCCGCTAACTGTGTCAACGTCCAGGCACTATCGCCCGCCAGTTCGTAAACCTTGCCTTCGTGACCGGCTTCGCTAATCACGCGTGCCGCAGCTGCCGCATAATCTGCCCGCGTTGCTGAGGCGATTTTGCCATCGCCCGCCGCACCGATAAATACGCCGTGTTCCAGTGCTGCCGGGGCGCTGGCGAGGTAGTTTTCGCTGTACCAGCCGTTGCGCAGCAGGGTGTAAACGATGCCAGAATCAGCCAGCATTTTCTCCGTCTCAATGTGCTCATCGGCGAGGCCGAGCGGGGAGGTATCTGCATGTAGCAGGCTGGTATAAGCGATAAATTTCACGCCAGCCGCCTTTGCGGCATTAATAACATTACGATGCTGCGGGGCACGTTGACCCACTTCGCTGGAAGAGATCAGCAGTAGTTTTTCCACTCCCTGAAGTGCAGATGTCAGTGCGGCTTCATCGCCGTAGTCAGCCTGACGCACGGTAATGCCTTGTGCTGCTAGAGCCTGGGCTTTTGCCGGATTACGAACGATAGCCACTATTTGGCTGGCAGGAACCGTTTTCATCAAGGATTCAATAATATAGTGACCAAGTTGGCCAGTGGCACCAGTAATAGCGATCATGGGAAGTCTCCATCGTTTTGTCTTGTGTTTAAATACGCTAACACCTAAACTTACTTTTAGTAAGTACGTACAAAAAGGTAAGTATGAAATGAGTCAGGTTAGCCTGTCGCAACAACTGAAAGAGGGTAATCTCTTTGCGGAACAGTGCCCGTCGCGCGAGGTGTTGAAACACGTCACCAGCCGTTGGGGGGTGTTGATTCTGGTGGCGCTACGCGAAGGTACTCATCGCTTTAGCGACCTGCGGCGCAAAATCGGCGGGGTGAGCGAAAAGATGCTTGCGCAGTCGTTACAGGCGTTAGAACAGGATGGTTTTCTTAACCGTATCGCGTATCCGGTGGTGCCACCGCATGTTGAATACAGCCTCACGCCGCTGGGCGAGCAGGTGAGCGAAAAGGTTGCTGCACTGGCGGACTGGATTGAGTTGAATTTGCCCGAGGTGTTGGCGGTGCGGGATGAACGTGCGGCATAACTGCCGGATGCGCGGCCTACGGTGTATGACTTGTAGGGCGGATAAGATGCGCCAGCATCGCATCCGCCAATAAATGCCGGATGCGATTGATGATTTATAGGCCGAAAAAGAAGTGTTTTACTTACTCAAATCCACCTGATAAATCGCAAACCCGATATCATCGGTCGCGACTTTATTCATCGGATACTGCCCTTTCTCTTTAATAAACGCTGCGGCTTTATTTGACGGGGAAGTTTCGAAACGGATATCCAGTTTCTTATCGGCAGCTATCGGTGCTAAACGCCAGTTGTTATCTGCCGCCGGGTGAATTTCCCCCGCACGTTTCGACTCATCAGCAATCCACGCTGCCAGCACCGAGCGGTTCTCATCCGGTGAAGCAAAAGCGATATGGCTGTCGCCCGTACCGGCAAATTTGCCGCCGTAAGCGCGATAGTTATTGGTGGCAACGAGGAACATGGCGTTCGGATCAATCGGCTTGCCATTAAAGGTCAGGTTCTTAATCCTTTCCGCATTGGTATTAATCATCTGGCACTCGCCGTCATAACGGGCGGGCTGGGTAACATCAATCTGATAATTCACACCATCAATAACATCAAAGTTATAAGTGCGGAAACCATCCCAGTTGATGAGTGACTGTGGTTTCGTGCTGTTAGGATCAATCTGGTTAAACTGTCCGGCGGAGCACTCCAGCCACTCTTTCACCTCTTTACCGCTGGCTTTCACTACAATCAGCGTATTGGGGTAGAGATAAAGATCGGCGGCATTACGGAAGGTCAACTGGCCTTTTTCCACCTCCACATAGCTTGCCGGGTCATTTTTGCGACCACCAACTTTAAACGGTGCGGCAGCTGAAAGCACCGGCAGTTTTGCCAGATCCGGATCGCCCTGAATGTAATGTTCGACATACGCTTTTTGCGCGTTGTTCACGACTTGCACGGTCGGATCGTCCTGCACCAGCGCCAGATAGCTATACATATTGTCGGCAGATTTACCGATTGGCTTGCTGACGAACTGGCGTGTGGCATCGTGATCGGCTTTGAGTGTTTCTACCAGCTTGCTGTCTTCCGCCGCGAGGGATTTTTTATTGGCGATGTCGTAAATCGGCCGAGCTTCCGCTTTCGCCTGCGTCACCTGCCATTTACCGCTGTCATTACTGAGTTGTAAGTCGACCACCCCAAGATGATCGCCCCACATGCCCGGCATTACCGCCGGAACACCATTCAGCGTGCCTTTGGTGATATCAGCCCCTTCGATATCAGCAAAATCTTTACCCGGGAAAACGGCGTGAGCATGACCAAACATAATGGCGTTAACGCCCGGAATTTCACTGAGGTAATAAACTGAGTTTTCCGCCATCACTTTATACGGATCGGCAGACAGCCCGGAATGTGCCAGAACGACAACGACATCGGCACCTTTCTCGCGCATTTCAGGCACGTATTTGCGCACGGTTTCGGTAATATCATTCACCGTCACTTTCCCGGATAAATTAGCTTTATCCCAGCCCATGATTTGCGGCGGCACGACGCCAATATAGCCAATCTTCAGCGTCTGTTTTTTTCCGTCTTTATCGACCACTTCGGTATCTTTAATTAAATACGGTGTAAACATTGGCTGTTTGGTTCTGGCGTCAATGACGTTGGCATTTACATAAGGGAATTTCGCTCCCGCCAGCGCATTTTTCAGGTAATCCAGACCGTAGTTAAATTCATGATTGCCGAGTGTACCGACCGTATAATCCAGCGTATTCAGCGCCTTATAAACCGGATGAACATCACCTGTTTTTAATCCTTTCGCCGACATGTAATCTGCCAGCGGACTCCCCTGAATCAAATCGCCGTTATCGACCAGTACGCTGTTTTTCACTTCATTGCGGGCATCGTTAATCAGGCTTGCCGTACGTACCAGTCCGAATTTTTCCGTGGCGGTGTCTTTGTAATAATCGAAATCCATCATGTTGCTATGCAGATCAGTGGTTTCCATGATACGCAGATCGACCGTCGCTGCATTCACACTGGCGGCAATCAGCGTGGCCAGGAGCGTTGCGCTAAACTTAATCATCAGGGACATCCTTTTATCATCGGGAATACGAAAGAAAAGGGAGAATAAACGTCTTACTTATAGAACAGTGAAGAATGCCACAATTTTACGCTTTGAAAATGATGACACTATCACAGTTGGCGCATTCATTAACGATAGGGTATAAGTAAAACAATAAGTTAACACCGCTCACAGAGACGAGGTGGAGAAATGTTAGATCAAGTATGCCAGCTTGCACGGAATGCAGGCGATGCCATTATGCAGGTCTACGACGGGACGAAACCGATGGACGTCGTCAGCAAAGCGGACAATTCTCCGGTAACGGCAGCGGATATTGCCGCACACACCGTTATCATGGACGGTTTACGTACGCTGACACCGGATATTCCGGTCCTTTCTGAAGAAGATCCTCCCGGTTGGGAAGTCCGTCAGCACTGGCAGCGTTACTGGCTGGTAGACCCGCTGGATGGTACTAAAGAGTTTATTAAACGTAATGGCGAATTCACCGTTAACATTGCGCTCATTGACCATGGCAAACCGATTTTAGGTGTGGTGTATGCGCCGGTAATGAACGTAATGTACAGCGCGGCAGAAGGCAAGGCCTGGAAAGAAGAGTGCGGTGTGCGCAAGCAGATTCAGGTCCGCGATGCGCGCCCGCCGCTGGTGGTTATCAGCCGTTCCCATGCAGATGCGGAGCTGAAAGAGTATCTGCAACAGCTTGGCGAACATCAGACCACGTCCATCGGCTCTTCGCTGAAATTCTGCCTGGTGGCGGAAGGACAGGCGCAGCTGTACCCGCGCTTCGGACCAACGAATATTTGGGACACCGCCGCTGGACATGCTGTGGCTGCAGCTGCCGGAGCGCACGTTCACGACTGGCAGGGTAAACCGCTGGATTACACTCCGCGCGAGTCGTTCCTGAATCCGGGGTTCAGAGTGTCTATTTACTAAATTCAGATGGCAGAAACAGTGTATTTCCTGATTCTGCCATCCTGATTTCTCCCAACCTAAAAAGTTATAAATAAAAAGAGATTGTATTTAAAGTGCAAAAATTCAATTGCTAATAAGTTACATTTTAATAATGAGCGTTTTTTGATAGTTTACTTCTCTAATGAGATATTTAATGGCGACATAAAATAACCAAATAAAATAAGGTTGTCATATGTTACCCAGGATCAGACACAATAATTTTATTGGTGCGGTGGAGTTATTTGTAAAGTCATCGTATACAAAAACACATTCAAACAATTTTTTTAACAATATCCAGCATGCATTTAAGAAAAAAGATTGGATTTCGAATTATGATAGCCTGTTAACTTTGAGGGAGTTCTTTCGTTGCGCAACTCAGATTGATAAAAATAGTTATCAGGTACTTTCATCAAAAAATGGAACTGTTAACGCCATGGATAAGTTCCTTATCAGTTTCAGCCTTAAAGATAACGGTGCCGAATATACAATGACATTGCGAGGTAGTGGATTTGAATACGAAGAAATTCCCATAACAATAAATGAGTATAACTCATTCATGGATTTCAAAAACCGCGAGTTTCCGTTAGAACAAAACAGAAGATTGTATGCCTGTGATATTCTGCAGAAAAAACAGTCTGACATACCGAAAAGGATTAAAGGTTATATTCACCAGGCGATTGGTGACGTGTCTTTAGGTTATGCCTTATTGGAGGATATAGTAAGCAAATTAAAACGGGGTAAATTTGAACTCCAAATACCAGGAGGTGGAATTAAAGAATGCGATGGATGGTATATTCACGAAAAAATAATTGATGATAATTTTGCCATAGTCATAGAATCTTTGGGCTTTGCGCTTAAAATCTATGGAGGGGATGAACGTTTTCGTAATGGTTCCTCTGTTGTTTTGGAGGATGAAGATTACTCCCTTATTTATAATTTTCTGGTTAATGCAGGTTGCCAACAAGTGGAATTAGCCGAACAAGTGGATGCGATAGTAAGTGCGAATCTGGCCGCAGATAGTAATATTACCAAAGAAAAGATTTGCGAGAAATATAAGTCGACCATTGAGGCGTTTAAAAAAGAGCAACTAGCGTTACCAGTATGAGTTCGGCGTAAGAACTCAGAGACTTAATTCCCCTATCCCATAGATAACGATAGGGGAAAATTATTTTTGCAGAATCTATGTTGTTGCCATTATTTGAGCAACTTTTGCAGCAGGTCCATCACTTGCTGCACCTCTTCCTGAGTGAGCGCCCCGTCTTTGGCCCATTGCACGCGACCATCCTTATCCAGCACCACTACAGCGGAACTTTCTTCATCCAGCTGCCAGGCACCGCGCGCGACGCCATTGCTATCGACAATAAACTGCGACCAGGGATAAAGCTTTTTATTACTCTCCAGACTGCTGCGCACAAACATCCCTGAACCCGGAATCGCGTCGTCGGTGTTAACAATAGTGGTGGTCTGGTAACGATCGTGCGGTAACTTCGCTGATTTAATCGCTTCAATCAGCGTCGCGTTTTTCTCTTTTGCAGAGGTGCGACCAGCAATATGTTGCAGTACTCGCACTTTTCCCACTAACTGCGCGCTGTTCCAGGTTTTGTAGCTAAACTGATCTTTATCAAGCACCAACTCGCCCCGATCGGTAATGCCAATCGGCGGCACTCGCTGACCGGTTTCGAACTGATGTGCGGAAGCCATCATCGGCAACAGCAGGCAGGTGAGTGCCAGAATCTTGCGTAGGGTCATGGTGTTTCCTTCTTATGATATGCAGGTGATCCGACCACTTGGGTCTGAGTTTTAATCATATGTGCTATTTATCGAATTTCCCGCAAGTGTGATGCCAGTTTGCGGTCAAGCGCACAAATCATATGAAAAATGAATGCTTATACTGAAGACCGCGCTTCGGTAAAAAGATAATTCTGAATAATTGTAACCTTTAGGTAAAAAAAGTTATACGCGGTGGAAACATTGCCCGGATAGTCTATAGTCACTAAGCATTAAAATTTGCGCCTCATAATAGTTGGGCCGATTGTGGCACCGCACAGGCGTAATACTCAGCAGGAGATAACAATGAAAATTTTCCAACGGTACAACCCACTTCAGGTGGCGAAGTACGTAAAGATCCTGTTCCGTGGACGGTTATACATCAAGGACGTTGGCGCTTTTGAATTTGATAAGGGTAAGATTCTTATCCCAAAAGTGAAGGATAAGCTGCATTTGTCAGTGATGTCCGAAGTTAACCGTCAGGTTATGCGTCTGCAAACAGAGATGGCTTAACCAAAGTGCTATGCAGTAAAAAGTGCTATGCAGTAAAAAGTGCTATGCAGTAATAAGACGGCTCCTGATTCAGGAGCCGTTGATGTTTCTGGGGGGTTACGCGACGCTTTCTTCTTTATCTTTAGCGTCAGGCAGTTTTGGCGAAAGGGCGGTGGCCTTGCTGTCGATCCGGGTCACCAGCAGCTGGTCGATGCGGTAGTTATCGATATCCACCACTTCAAATTTGTAGCCGGCGAATTTCACCGAATCGGTGCGTTTCGGGATCTTACGCAGCATAAACATCATAAAGCCGCCGATGGTTTCGTAGTTGCCCGACTGCGGGAATTCGTCAATATCCAGCACGCGCATGACGTCGTCAATCGGAGTGCCGCCGTCAATCAGCCATGAGTTCTCATCACGGGCGACAATCTGCTCTTCCAGCCCCTGACCGACCAGATCGCCCATCAGCGTGGTCATCACGTCGTTGAGGGTGATGATCCCCACCACCAGCGCGTACTCGTTCATGATCACCGCGAAGTCTTCACCTGCGGTTTTAAAACTTTCCAACGCCTCTGAAAGGGTTAACGTATCCGGCACAATCAGCGTGTTGCGAATTTGTACGCCGCTGTTCAGTGCCAGGCTTTGGTTAGCCAGCACGCGGTTCAGCAGGTCTTTAGAATCGACATAACCGATGATGTGGTCAATATCTTCATTACAGACGAGGAACTTAGAGTGCGGATGTTCCGCCACCTTATTCTTCAGGCTTTGCTCATCTTCGTGGAGATCAAACCAAATCACGTTTTCACGCGGTGTCATTGAAGACGGAACGGTACGGGATTCCAGCTCAAAGACGTTTTCAATCAGCTCGTGTTCCTGTTTACGTAACACGCCCGCCAGCGCACCGGCTTCCACTACCGCGTAGATGTCATCAGAAGTGATGTCATCTTTACGTACCATTGGCAGTTTGAAAATACGGAAGATCATGTTCGCCAGGCCGTTGAAGAACCACACCAGTGGGGTGCAAACGTACAGGCAGAAGCGCATCGGGTTGATGATACGCAAAGCCACCGCTTCTGGCGCAATCATACCGATGCGTTTCGGGGTTAAATCCGCAAACAGGATAAACATGCCAGTCACTAACGAGAAAGAGAGAATAAAGCTCAGTTGCTCAGAGAGCTCTGCCGACATATAGCGGGAGAACAGGCTGTGAAAAGCTGGAGAAAATGCCGCATCACCGACGATACCGCCGAGAATCGCCACTGCGTTCAGACCGATTTGGACCACGGTAAAGAACATGCCGGGATTTTCCTGCATATTCAGAACGCGTTGGGCATTTATATTGCCTTCATCAGCCAGCAGTTTAAGTTTGATTTTGCGTGAGGCGGCAAGCGAGATCTCGGACATCGAGAAGAACGCACTTACAGCGATCAAGCAGAGTATGACTAAAATACTGTTTAACATATCTTATCCGACCTTTCAGGCCAGATCCTCGGAAGGGAAAGTTGATTAATTTGTGTGAAATACACATTGAAAGTCGATTCGAAGAAAGTGAACCGACATTTTCAGTGGCTAGTATAGCGTAAGGTACTGTAAAGTCGCCAGAGGGTTAAAATTCAGACTGCTGATAAATGCAATACTGCCTGATGCGCTATGCCGATCAGGCCTACGCAGTCCTTGCAATATATTGAATTTGGACGATTTTGTAGGCCTGGTAAGTCGTTTAAGCCGCATCAGGCATAGACAAAGAGCACTTTATCAACAAACTACATTTGTACCCGTAACGCTATGCTTCCGGCGGCAGACAGACGCCAATTCCGCCAATTCCACAGTAACCATATGGGTTTTTATGCAGATATTGCTGGTGGTCATCTTCGGCATAATAAAACGGTGTGGCGTTAGCGATTTCCGTGGTGATGTGACGATCGTCATCGGCGGCAAGCATCGCCGCCTGAAAACGTTCCAGACTGGCGCGAGCTGCGGCATCCTGTTCTGGGGTCAGCGGATAAATCGCTGAACGATACTGCGTGCCGTGGTCATTGCCCTGACGCATTCCCTGGGCGGGATCGTGATTCTCCCAAAATACCTGTAGCAACTGCTCATAGCTGATGACGGAAGGATCGTAAACAATGCGTACCGCTTCGGCATGACCCGTATCACCGGAGCACACTTCCCGATAAGTCGGATTTGGCGTATAGCCGCCGGTATAGCCTGCGGCGGTGCTGTAAACGCCGGGTAACTGCCAGAACAGACGCTCCACACCCCAGAAACAACCCATCGCAAAAATGGCAATCTCCATTCCGTCAGGTACATTGGTCATTGAGTGACCGTTGACCGCATGCAGCGTGGCTACGGGCATCGGGGTGTTACGTCCAGGCAGGGCATCGGCGGGGGAAACCAGATGCTTTTTATCAAATAAACTCATGGTGTCGCTCTCCCGAAAATCGGTCATTGGGGTTAAGGTTGTAACAAGAGGCGTATTTGCACACAATAACCACCGTGAATAGGTCTAAAGTAAAACATAAGAAATATTTGGGGTTTAGTCTGCTTTTTAATCCATATTACTGGATTTTTGTTAAGCCGTTTAACGGCGTTCCAGGGGTAGGAAAAAAGGATATTCAGGAGAAAATGTGCGCTATATCCGACAGTTATGCTGTGTAAGCTTACTCTGCTTAAGCGGATCTGCCGTCGCCGCGAACGTCCGTCTACAGGTCGAGGGGTTATCGGGACAGCTGGAAAAGAACGTTCGTGCGCAGCTTTCTACGATTGAAAGTGATGAAGTGACGCCAGACCGTCGCTTTCGCGCACGCGTCGATGATGCCATCCGTGAAGGTCTGAAAGCGCTGGGTTATTACCAGCCGACCATTGAATTTGATCTCCGTCCACCGCCAAAGAAAGGGCGGCAGGTATTGATCGCCAAAGTCACGCCAGGTGTACCGGTGTTAATTGGCGGCACCGATGTGGTATTGCGCGGCGGCGCGCGGACCGATAAAGACTATTTGAAATTGCTCGATACTCGCCCGGCTATTGGTACGGTACTGAACCAGGGCGATTATGAAAATTTCAAAAAGTCCTTAACCAGTATTGCGTTGCGTAAAGGTTATTTCGATAGCGAATTTACCAAAGCGCAGCTGGGCATTGCGCTCGGCCTGCATAAAGCCTTCTGGGATATTGATTATAACAGTGGCGAACGTTACCGCTTTGGGCATGTGACCTTTGAAGGATCACAAATCCGCGATGAATACCTGCAAAATCTGGTGCCGTTTAAAGAGGGCGATGAGTATGAATCGAAAGATCTGGCGGAACTGAACCGCCGACTTTCTGCTACCGGCTGGTTTAATTCGGTGGTAGTGGCACCGCAATTTGATAAAGCGCGCGAAACGAAAGTATTACCATTGACGGGCGTGGTTTCGCCGCGAACAGAAAACACCATCGAAACCGGGGTCGGTTACTCTACGGACGTGGGACCGCGCGTGAAAGCGACGTGGAAAAAGCCGTGGATGAACTCTTATGGTCACAGTCTGACCACCAGTACCAGTATTTCCGCGCCGGAACAGATCCTCGACTTCAGCTATAAAATGCCGCTGCTGAAGAATCCACTGGAACAATATTATTTGGTGCAGGGCGGTTTTAAGCGCACTGACCTGAACGATACCGAATCTGACTCCACTACGCTGGTGGCTTCTCGCTACTGGGATCTCTCCAGCGACTGGCAGCGTGCCATTAACCTGCGCTGGAGCCTCGACCACTTTACCCAGGGTGAAATTACCAACACCACGATGCTGTTTTATCCTGGGGTGATGATTAGCCGCACGCGTTCTCGTGGTGGCCTGATGCCAACCTGGGGCGACTCGCAACGCTACTCTATCGACTACTCCAACACGGCCTGGGGTTCAGATGTCGATTTCTCCGTTTTCCAGGCGCAGAACGTCTGGATCCGCACACTGTACGATCGCCATCGTTTTGTGACACGCGGCACGCTGGGCTGGATTGAAACCGGTGATTTCGACAAAGTACCGCCGGATCTGCGTTTCTTCGCCGGAGGCGATCGTAGTATTCGCGGCTACAAATATAAATCTATCGCCCCGAAATACGCCAACGGTGACCTGAAAGGGGCCTCGAAGCTGATAACCGGATCGCTGGAATACCAGTACAACGTGACCGGAAAATGGTGGGGCGCGGTGTTTGTCGATAGTGGCGAAGCGGTAAGCGATATTCGCCGCAGCGACTTTAAAACCGGTACCGGGGGCGGCGTACGCTGGGAATCGCCGGTCGGGCCAATCAAACTCGATTTTGCCGTACCGGTCGCGGATAAAGACGAACACGGGTTACAGTTTTACATCGGTCTGGGGCCAGAATTATGAGTTTATGGAAAAAAATCAGCCTCGGCGTGGTTATCGTTATCTTACTGTTGCTGGGATCGGTGGCGTTTCTGGTGGGCACCACCAGCGGCCTGCATCTTGTATTTAAAGCGGCGGATCGCTGGGTGCCAGGACTGGATATTGGCAACGTCACCGGCGGCTGGCGCGATCTCACCTTGTCTGACGTTCGTTATGAGCAGCCAGGCGTGGCGGTAAAAGCGGGTAATCTGCATCTGGCGGTCGGTCTTGAGTGCCTGTGGAACAGTAGCGTTTGTATTAATGACCTGGCGCTGAAAGACATTCAGGTCAACATCGACAGTAAAAAAATGCCTCCTTCTGAACAGGTTGAAGAAGAGGAAGATAGCGGTCCGCTGGATCTCTCCACGCCGTATCCCATCACCCTGACACGGGTGGCGCTGGATAACGTCAACATCAAGATTGATGACACCACGGTGTCGGTGATGGACTTCACCTCCGGCCTGAACTGGCAGGAGAAAACCCTGACCCTGAAACCGACGTCGCTGAAAGGCCTGCTGATTGCTCTGCCGAAAGTGGCGGAAGTGGCGCAGGAAGAGGTCGTCGAACCGAAGATTGAAAATCCGCAGCCGGATGAAAAGCCGCTCGGCGAAACGCTGAAAGATCTCTTTTCTCGCCCGGTATTGCCGGAAATGACCGACGTGCATTTGCCGCTTAACCTGAACATTGAAGAGTTTAAGGGCGAGCAGCTGCGCGTGACGGGCGACACGGACATCACCGTGCGCACCATGCTGCTGAAAGTGAGCAGCATTGACGGCAATACTAAACTGGACGCCCTGGATATCGATTCCAACCAGGGGATCGTCAACGCCAGCGGCACGGCGCAGCTGTCAGACAACTGGCCGGTGGATATCATCCTCAACAGCACACTGAACGTGGAGCCGTTGAAAGGTGAAAAGGTGAAGCTGAAAGTGGGCGGCGCGCTGCGCGAACAGCTGGAGATAGGCGTTAACCTTTCCGGTCCGGTGGATATGGATTTACGCGCCCAGACGCGACTGGCGGAAGCCGGATTGCCACTCAACGTGGAAGTGAACAGCAAACAGCTTTACTGGCCGTTCACTGGTGAGAAGCAGTATCAGGCGGATGATCTGAAACTGAAACTTACCGGCAAAATGACCGATTACACGCTCTCTATGCGTACGGCAGTGAAGGGACAGGAGATCCCGCCAGCCACCATTACCCTTGATGCCAAAGGTAATGAACAGCAGGTCAATCTCGACAAACTCACCGTCGCGGCGCTGGAAGGGAAAACTGAACTCAAGGCGTTGCTCGACTGGCAGCAGGCCATTAGTTGGCGCGGTGAGCTAACGCTTAATGGCATTAACACCGCCAAAGAGTTCCCGGAGTGGCCGTCGAAACTCAATGGCTTGATTAAAACCCGCGGTAGCCTGTACGGCGGCACCTGGCAGATGGAGGTGCCAGAACTGAAGCTGACCGGTAACGTCAAACAGAACAAAGTGAACGTTGACGGCACGCTGAAAGGCAACAGTTATATGCAGTGGATGATCCCTGGGCTTCATCTGGAACTCGGGCCAAACAGTGCCGAAGTGAAAGGCGAGCTGGGGGTAAAAGATCTCAATCTTGATGCCACCATCAACGCGCCGGGGCTGGATAACGCGCTGCCGGGGCTTGGCGGTACAGCGAAAGGGCTGGTGAAAGTACGCGGCACGGTGGAAGCGCCACAACTACTGGCAGATATCACCGCGCGCGGCCTGCGCTGGCAGGAACTTTCCGTGGCGCAGGTTCGCGTGGAAGGCGACATTAAATCCACCGATCAGATCGCCGGGAAACTCGACGTACGCGTTGAGCAAATTTCGCAGCCGGATGTAAATATCAACCTCGTCACCCTGAATGCCAAAGGCAGCGAAAAGCAGCACGAGCTACAGTTGCGGATTCAGGGCGAGCCTGTCTCCGGGCAGCTTAATCTGGCAGGAAGTTTTGATCGCAAAGAAGAACGCTGGAAGGGAACTCTTAGCAATACCCGTTTCCAGACGCCGGTCGGCCCGTGGTCGCTGACCCGCGATATTGCGCTGGATTACCGCAATAAGGAGCAAAAAATCAGCATCGGGCCACACTGCTGGCTTAACCCGAATGCGGAACTGTGCGTGCCGCAAACTATCGATGCGGGGGCCGAAGGGCGTGCGGTGGTGAATCTCAACCGCTTCGACCTCGCCATGCTGAAACCGTTTATGCCAGAAACCACTCAGGCCAGCGGTATCTTCACGGGTAAAGCGGATGTTGCCTGGGACACCACGAAAGAGGGGCTGCCGCAGGGCAGTATCACCCTTTCGGGGCGTAACGTGCAGGTAACGCAAACCGTCAACGATGCGGCGCTGCCGGTGGCGTTTCAGACACTGAATCTGACGGCGGAATTGCGTAACAACCGTGCCGAATTGGGCTGGACCATCCGCCTGACCAATAACGGCCAGTTTGATGGACAGGTGCAGGTGACCGATCCGCAAGGCCGCCGTAATCTTGGTGGCAACGTCAATATCCGTAACTTCAACCTTGCGATGATAAACCCCATCTTTACCCGTGGGGAAAAAGCAGCGGGGATGGTGAGTGCCAACTTGCGTCTGGGTGGTGATGTGCAAAGCCCGCAGTTGTTTGGTCAGCTTCAGGTTACGGGTGTGGATATCGACGGCAACTTTATGCCGTTTGATATGCAGCCGAGCCAGCTTGCGGTCAACTTTAACGGTATGCGCTCGACGCTTGCCGGTACAGTACGGACCCAGCAGGGTGAAATCTACCTGAACGGTGATGCCGACTGGAGCCAAATTGAAAACTGGCGGGCACGAGTAACGGCGAAAGGCAGTAAAGTGCGGATCACCGTGCCGCCGATGGTACGAATGGATGTATCGCCAGATGTTGTATTCGAGGCTACACCAAACCTGTTTACCCTCGATGGTCGCGTGGATGTCCCGTGGGCGCGCATCGTGGTGCACGATCTGCCGGAAAGCGCAGTAGGCGTCTCCAGCGATGTGGTGATGCTTAACGATAACCTGCAACCGGAAGAGCCGAAAACGGCGTCGATTCCGATTAACAGTAACCTGATTGTCCACGTTGGCAACAATGTGCGCATTGACGCCTTTGGCCTGAAAGCGCGGCTGACGGGCGATCTTAACGTCGTACAGGACAAACAAGGGCTGGGCCTGAACGGGCAGATCAACATCCCTGAAGGGCGCTTCCATGCCTATGGTCAGGATCTGATTGTGCGTAAGGGTGAGTTACTGTTCTCTGGTCCGCCGGATCAACCGTATCTTAATATTGAAGCTATTCGTAACCCGGATGCTACAGAAGACGACGTAATTGCCGGAGTTCGCGTCACTGGTCTGGCGGACGAACCGAAAGCGGAGATCTTCTCTGACCCGGCGATGTCGCAACAAGCTGCATTGTCTTATTTGCTACGTGGACAAGGGCTGGAGAGCGATCAGAGCGACAGTGCGGCAATGACCTCGATGCTGATTGGTCTGGGGGTTGCGCAAAGTGGCCAGATTGTGGGTAAAATCGGCGAGACGTTTGGCGTAAGCAATTTAGCGCTCGACACCCAGGGAGTAGGCGACTCCTCCCAGGTAGTGGTCAGCGGCTATGTATTGCCAGGTCTGCAAGTGAAATACGGCGTGGGTATATTTGACTCTATAGCAACACTCACGTTACGTTATCGCCTGATGCCTAAGCTATATCTGGAAGCCGTGTCTGGTGTAGACCAGGCACTGGATTTGCTCTATCAGTTCGAGTTTTAGCAATGCGAATATTTGTCTACGGCAGTTTACGCCACAAACAAGGCAACAGTCACTGGATGACCAATGCCCAGTTACTGGGCGATTTCAGTATCGATAACTACCAGTTGTATAGCCTGGGCCACTATCCAGGCGCAGTTCCGGGGAACGGAACGGTACACGGTGAAGTTTATCGTATTGACAACGCCACGCTGGCCGAACTTGATGCCTTGCGCACCAGGGGCGGTGAATACGCGCGCCAGTTGATTCAGACGCCGTACGGGAGTGCATGGATGTACGTTTATCAACGACCCGTCGATGGATTAAAGCTAATTGAAAGCGGCGACTGGTTAGACAGGGATAAGTAATAATAAAAGCACGCCACCTTCGGGTGGCGTTGTTTTATGCGATGTATCTCGCGATTTTTTTTTGTAACTTTTCCATCTTTTGCTTTTCTCTCCGAGCCGCTTTCCATATCTGCAATCGCATAAAAAACTCTGCTGGCGTTCACAAATGTGCAGGGGTAAAACGGGGGCACGCTTTGAACGGTGAGTATGAGTGAGGTCGGCTAACTTCCAGCAAGTGGCTATGAACAGCAAAATGGTGGTCGGGTTTGCTTGTTCTTACCGTTCAAGCCTTGCAACCGCTGAGAATAATGATGGTGGAATAGAGAGTTTATTTATCGCGGGCATAAAAAACCCTTACTAACCGAAGCCCGGCGTTCAGGGTTATTGCGCTAGAAGAACTTATTTATTCTTTGCGCGCTCGAAGGAAGCAACGATTTCAGCTTTAGCGGCTTCTGCGTTTTCCCAACCTTCAACTTTCACCCACTTGCCTTTTTCGAGGTCTTTGTAGTGCTCGAAGAAGTGAGCGATTTGCGCTTTCAGCAGTTCAGGCAGATCGTTTACGTCTTTAATGTGATCGTATTCTTTGCTCAGCTTGCTGTGCGGAACCGCAACCAGTTTCGCATCTTCACCGGCTTCGTCGGTCATTTTCAGAACGCCAACCGGACGGCAACGGATCACAGAACCAGGCTGCAGCGGGTACGGAGTCGGGACCAGTACGTCAACCGGGTCACCGTCCAGAGACAGGGTGTGGTTGATGTAACCGTAGTTGCACGGATAGAACATCGCGGTGGACATGAAGCGGTCAACGAACAGTGCGCCGCTCTCTTTGTCGATTTCGTATTTGATCGGATCTGCGTTAGCCGGGATCTCAATAACAACGTAGATGTCTTCCGGCAGATCTTTACCCGCAGGGACGTTGAGTAAGCTCATGTCTGTTTCCTTTAAAAATATGTGGCAAACAAGTGCCGAGTATTATAGCCAACTCGCGCCGAATGTCTTTGCTTGTTTTCGTCTTCATTTTCCTTTTTCGCCAGTTTTAAGACGGTATACAGAGCAGGAAAATCCATAACCGTAGCCGCATTTTTCATAGTGAGATGAAAGCGATTACAAACTTGTGATTAACGTTTTATTTACTTTTTTGAAGTGTGATGTAACGCAATCCGTTACATAACGAATTGTCTATAGTTTTTTCGCGAACATCTTTTCACCAATAATAATTACCCCGACGAGGACAACCCTATGTGGAAACGCTTACTTGTAGTCTCTGCAGTCTCGGCAGCCATGTCGTCTATGGCGTTGGCAGCTCCATTAACCGGAGGATTTTCGCAGGTCGGATCGGAATCCGGCTGGCGCGCCGCAGAAACCAATGTGGCGAAAAGTGAGGCCGAAAAACGCGGAATTACGTTGAAAATTGCCGATGGTCAGCAAAAGCAGGAAAACCAGATTAAAGCGGTACGTTCCTTCGTTGCACAAGGGGTGGATGCGATCTTTATCGCTCCAGTGGTTGCGACGGGTTGGGAACCGGTATTAAAAGAGGCGAAAGATGCCGAAATCCCGGTCTTCTTGCTCGACCGTTCCATCGATGTGAAAGACAAATCTCTCTATATGACCACCGTTACTGCCGACAACATCCTCGAAGGTAAGTTGATCGGTGACTGGCTGGTAAAAGAAGTGAATGGCAAACCATGCAACGTGGTGGAGCTGCAGGGCACCGTTGGGGCCAGCGTCGCCATTGACCGTAAGAAAGGCTTTGCCGAAGCCATTAAGAATGCGCCAAATATCAAAATTATCCGCTCGCAGTCAGGTGACTTCACCCGCAGTAAAGGCAAAGAAGTCATGGAGAGCTTTATCAAAGCGGAAAACAACGGCAAAAACATCTGCATGGTTTACGCCCATAACGACGACATGGTGATTGGTGCAATTCAGGCAATTAAAGAAGCGGGCCTGAAACCGGGCAAAGATATCCTCACGGGTTCCATTGACGGTGTACCGGACATCTACAAAGCGATGATGGATGGCGAAGCGAACGCCAGTGTTGAACTGACGCCGAACATGGCGGGACCCGCTTTCGATGCGCTGGAGAAATACAAAAAAGACGGCACCATGCCTGAAAAGCTGACGTTAACCAAATCCACCCTTTACCTGCCTGATACCGCAAAAGAAGAGTTAGAGAAGAAGAAAAATATGGGGTATTGAGGGTTGCTATGCCTGATGCCGATTCGTAGGCCGGATAAGGCGCTCGCGCCGCATCCGGCGATGGTGCACTGAAGCCTGATGCGACGCTTACCGCGTCTTATCATGCCTACTGGGAGCACGCTTTACACCGGGGGAAACCATGACGACCGACCAACACCAGGAGATCCTCCGCACCGAAGGATTAAGTAAATTTTTCCCCGGCGTCAAAGCGTTAGACAACGTTGATTTCAGCCTGCGCCGTGGCGAAATCATGGCGCTGCTTGGTGAAAACGGGGCGGGAAAATCAACGCTAATCAAAGCATTAACTGGTGTATACCACGCCGATCGCGGCACCATCTGGCTGGAAGGCCAGGCTATCTCACCGAAAAATACCGCCCATGCACAACAACTCGGTATTGGCACCGTCTATCAGGAAGTCAACCTGCTACCCAATATGTCGGTTGCTGATAATCTATTCATAGGTCGCGAACCCAAACGTTTCGGCCTTCTACGCCGTAAAGAGATGGAAAAGCGCGCCACCGAACTGATGGCATCTTACGGTTTCTTCCTCGACGTGCGCGAACCGCTTAACCGCTTTTCAGTCGCGATGCAGCAAATCGTCGCCATTTGCCGGGCTATCGATCTCTCCGCCAAAGTGCTGATCCTCGATGAACCCACCGCCAGCCTCGACACCCAGGAAGTGGAGCTATTATTTGGCCTGATGCGTCAGTTGCGCGATCGCGGCGTCAGCCTGATCTTTGTCACTCACTTTCTCGATCAGGTCTATCAGGTCAGCGATCGGATCACTGTCTTACGCAACGGCAGTTTCGTAGGCTGTCGGGAAACGCGCGAGCTACCGCAGATCGAACTGGTAAAAATGATGCTGGGGCGCGAGCTGGATACCCACGTGCTACAGCGTGCCGGGCGAACATTGTTGAGCGACAAACCCGTTGCCGCGTTCAAAAATTACGGCAAAAAAGGAACGATAGCACCGTTTGATCTCGAAGTGCGCCCCGGCGAGATCGTCGGTCTGGCTGGCTTGCTGGGATCCGGACGTACCGAAACCGCCGAAGTGATCTTCGGTATCAAACCTGCTGACAGCGGCACGGCGTTGATCAAAGGCAAACCGCAAACCCTGCGATCGCCACATCAGGCTTCAGTACTGGGCATCGGATTCTGCCCGGAAGACAGGAAAACCGATGGCATCATCGCCGCCGCCTCGGTGCGGGAAAATATCATCCTCGCTCTCCAGGCCCAGCGCGGCTGGCTACGACCCATTTCCCGCAAAGAGCAGCAAGAGATTGCCGAACGCTTTATCCGCCAGCTTGGCATTCGCACACCTTCAACTGAACAACCGATTGAATTTCTCTCCGGTGGCAATCAGCAAAAAGTGCTGCTTTCACGTTGGCTACTGACCCGACCGCAATTTCTGATCCTTGATGAGCCAACCCGTGGCATTGATGTTGGTGCCCACGCCGAGATCATCCGCCTGATTGAAACGCTGTGTGCTGACGGTCTGGCGCTGCTGGTGATCTCCTCCGAACTGGAAGAGCTGGTGGGCTATGCCGACCGGGTGATCATCATGCGCGATCGCAAACAGGTGGCGGAGATCCCGCTGGCACAGCTTTCCGTTCCGGCGATCATGAACGCCATTGCGGCGTAAGGAGAACAGTGTGATGCCTCAATCTCTCCCTGACACTACGCCGCCAAAAAGGCGTTTTCACTGGCCGACGGGGATGCCGCAGCTGGCGGCACTGTTGCTGGTGCTGCTGGTCGATAGCCTGGTAGCCCCGCATTTCTGGCAGGTGGTGCTTCAGGATGGGCGTTTGTTCGGTAGCCCTATCGACATTCTTAACCGTGCAGCTCCCGTTGCGTTACTGGCGATTGGTATGACGCTGGTGATCGCCACCGGTGGTATCGATCTCTCTGTGGGGGCGGTGATGGCTATCGCCGGAGCCACAACGGCTGCGATGACGGTCGCGGGATTCAGCCTGCCGATTGTTTTGTTAAGCGCCCTGGGCACCGGCATCCTAGCGGGATTGTGGAACGGCATACTGGTAGCGATCCTCAAAATTCAGCCGTTTGTCGCCACCCTGATCCTGATGGTCGCCGGGCGCGGCGTGGCGCAACTGATCACCGCCGGGCAGATCGTCACGTTTAACTCGCCGGATCTCTCATGGTTTGGCAGCGGATCGCTGTTGTTCCTGCCAACGCCGGTCATTATCGCGGTGCTGACGCTTCTCCTGTTCTGGCTGTTGACCCGCAAAACGGCGCTGGGGATGTTTATCGAAGCCGTTGGTATCAACATTCGGGCGGCAAAAAATGCCGGAGTCAACACACGAATCATCGTCATGCTCACCTACGTGTTGAGCGGGCTATGTGCGGCGATTGCGGGCATTATCGTGGCGGCGGATATTCGCGGTGCCGATGCCAACAACGCCGGATTATGGCTGGAGCTGGATGCCATTCTCGCGGTGGTGATTGGCGGTGGATCGCTGATGGGCGGTCGCTTTAACCTGCTGCTTTCGGGAGTTGGGGCGCTGATTATTCAGGGAATGAATACCGGAATTTTGCTTTCGGGCTTTCCGCCAGAGATGAACCAGGTGGTGAAAGCGGTGGTGGTGCTTTGTGTGCTGATTGTTCAGTCGCAACGCTTTATCAGTCTGATTAAAGGAGTGCGTAGCCGTGATAAAACGTAACTTGCCGCTTATGATCACCATCGGCGTCTTTGTGCTGGGCTATCTCTACTGCCTGACGCAGTTTCCTGGTTTTGCTTCCACAAGAGTGATCTGCAATATCCTGACCGATAACGCCTTTCTTGGGATCATTGCCGTTGGCATGACCTTTGTGATCCTCTCCGGTGGGATCGATCTCTCCGTCGGTTCGGTGATCGCCTTTACCGGCGTGTTTCTGGCAAAAGTGATTGGCGATTTCGGCCTCTCGCCGCTGCTGGCGTTTCCGCTGGTGCTGGTGATGGGCTGTGCCTTCGGCGCATTTATGGGGCTTCTGATCGACGCCCTGAAGATCCCGGCGTTCATCATTACGCTTGCGGGGATGTTCTTTTTGCGCGGCGTCAGCTATCTCGTTTCGGAAGAGTCGATTCCGATAAACCATCCCATTTATGACACGCTCTCAAGCCTTGCGTGGAAAATCCCTGGCGGCGGTCGCTTAAGTGCGATGGGACTGCTGATGTTGGCGGTGGTGGTTATCGGCATATTCCTCGCGCATCGTACCCGTTTTGGTAATCAGGTATACGCCATTGGCGGCAACGCAACGTCGGCGAATCTGATGGGGATTTCCACTCGCAGCACCACTATTCGCATTTATATGCTCTCCACCGGACTGGCAACGCTGGCGGGGATTGTCTTCTCGATTTATACCCAGGCCGGATATGCGCTGGCGGGCGTAGGTGTGGAGCTGGATGCTATCGCCTCAGTGGTAATTGGCGGTACGCTTTTGAGCGGTGGCGTTGGAACGGTATTAGGGACGCTTTTTGGCGTGGCGATTCAGGGACTGATTCAGACTTACATAAACTTTGATGGCACGCTGAGTTCCTGGTGGACGAAAATCGCCATCGGTATTTTGTTGTTTATTTTTATAGCATTACAGCGTGGATTAACGGTGCTGTGGGAGAATCGTCAGAGTTCGCCAGTGACAAGAGTCAACATTGCGCAGCAATAAAAACGCCTCTCCGTGTGGAGAGGCGCAGGAGATTACGCGTCCGGGAACTCACGGATAAAGCGTTCGACATCTTCAACCATATGGTCGTTGCCGACAAAGAACGAACGGCGCTGGTGCAGGGTTTCCGGGATGATATCCAGAATACGCTCTTTGCCATCGCTCGCTTTACCGCCCGCTTGTTCCGCCAGGAATGCCATCGGGTTGCACTCATAAAGCAAACGCAGTTTGCCGTCCGGGTGGCTGGCGGTGCTTGGGTAGAGATAAATACCGCCTTTCAGCAGGTTACGGTGGAAATCCGCAACCAGTGAACCGATATAACGCGAGGTATACGGGCGATTGGTGGATTTATCTTCTTCCTGGCAGAATTTAATGTACTTCTTCACCCCGTTCGGAAACTTAATGTAGTTTCCTTCGTTGATGGAGTAGGTTTTGCCTTTCTCCGGGAAGCGCATCCGTTCCTGGCACAGGCAGAAAACGCCCAGCGAAGGATCGTAAGTAAAGGCGTGAACACCGCATCCGGTGGTGTAAACCAGCATGGTAGAGGAGCCGTATACCACGTAACCTGCCGCAACCTGTTTGTTACCAGGCTGGAGGAAATCTTCTTCCGTTACCGGCGTGCCAACAGGCGTAACGCGGCGGTAGATGGAGAAAATGGTACCGACAGAGACGTTAACATCGATGTTGGACGAGCCATCCAGGGGGTCCATCAGCACCACGTATTTTGCGTATTCACAGCCTTCAAAGACGACAATCTCATCTTCTTCTTCAGAGGCAATCCCCGCAACGATATCGCGTGCTTTCAGTGCGGCTTTCAGTTTTTCATTAGCGAACAAGTCGAGTTTTTGCTGAACCTCGCCCTGCGCGTTCTCAGCACCGCTGGCACCCAGGATATCAACCAGTCCTGCTTTGTTGATATCGCGATGGATAATCTTGGCGCCCAGTTTTATTGCCGACAGCAAAGCAGTGAGCTCACCGGTAGCATGAGAAAACTCGTGCTGCTTTTCGACAATAAATTCACCTAACGTTTTCATAAAACTTTCCCTGCAATGTTTATGGAGTAAAGCGACCGCAACAATCTTAACAAATAATCTCAATGTTGCGCTCAGGTGAATCGCGCCAGCAAATTGCGGATTATCCTGAAATGCGTTTCTCACTTGCCCGACATATGCGTAAAATGAGCGGCAGATTAAAAAAGGATAGTGACGTATGCGCATTCATATTTTAGGAATTTGTGGCACATTTATGGGCGGTCTGGCGATGCTGGCGCGCCAGTTAGGCCATGAAGTAACGGGTTCGGACGCCAATGTGTATCCGCCGATGAGCACCTTACTTGAGAAGCAAGGCATTGAGCTGATTCAGGGTTACGATGCCAGCCAGCTCGAGCCGCAGCCGGATCTGGTGATTATTGGCAACGCCATGACCCGTGGAAATCCGTGTGTGGAAGCGGTACTGGAAAAAAACATCCCTTATATGTCAGGTCCACAGTGGCTGCACGATTTTGTGCTGCGCGACCGCTGGGTGCTGGCCGTTGCCGGTACACACGGCAAAACCACCACCGCGGGAATGGCGACCTGGATTCTGGAACAGTGTGGTTACAAACCGGGATTTGTGATCGGCGGTGTGCCGGGGAACTTTGAGGTTTCGGCGCGTCTGGGCGAAAGCGACTTCTTTGTTATCGAAGCGGATGAGTACGACTGCGCCTTCTTCGACAAACGCTCTAAATTTGTCCATTACTGCCCGCGTACGCTGATCCTCAACAACCTTGAGTTCGATCACGCCGATATCTTTGACGACCTGAAAGCGATCCAGAAACAGTTCCACCATCTGGTGCGTATCGTTCCGGGGCAGGGCCGTATTATCTGGCCGGAAAATGACATCAACCTGAAACAGACCATGGCGATGGGCTGCTGGAGCGAGCAGGAGCTGGTGGGTGAGCAGGGTCACTGGCAGGCGAAAAAGCTGACCACCGATGCTTCCGAATGGGAAGTTTTGCTGGATGGCGAAAAAGTGGGCGAAGTGAAATGGTCGCTGGTAGGCGAACATAATATGCACAATGGCCTGATGGCGATTGCAGCGGCTCGCCATGTTGGTGTAGCGTCGGCAGATGCCGCTAACGCGCTGGGTTCGTTTATTAATGCTCGTCGCCGTCTGGAGTTGCGTGGTGAAGCGAATGGCGTCACGGTATATGACGATTTTGCCCATCACCCGACGGCGATTCTGGCAACGCTGGCGGCGCTGCGTGGCAAAGTTGGTGGTACGGCGCGCATTATTGCTGTGCTGGAACCGCGCTCGAATACCATGAAAATGGGGATCTGCAAAGACGATCTGGCACCTTCATTAGGTCGTGCCGATGAAGTCTTCCTGCTGCAACCGGCGCATATTCCGTGGCAGGTGGCAGAAGTGGCAGAAGCCTGCGTTCAGCCTGCACACTGGAGTGGCGATGTGGATACGCTGGCAGATATGGTGGTGAAAACCGCTCAGCCTGGCGACCATATTCTGGTGATGAGCAACGGCGGTTTTGGTGGGATCCATCAGAAACTGCTGGATGGTCTGGCGAAGAAGGCGGAAGCTGCGCAGTAATTCGGCTTCAGCCTGATATAGCATTGCCGGATAAGGCGTTTACGCCGCATCCGGCAAACCATACTCACATCAACAACGAAAATTACCCTTCATTCTCCGCCAGTTCGCGCAGATACTGGAAAATCTGGCGTGCGGATTTCGGCGGCTTATTCCCTTCTTTCTCTTTCTTCGCGTTGCGGATCAGTGTACGCAGTTGCTGACGATCGGCATCGGGCCACAGATTCAATACTTCAGCGATGGCGTCATCACCTTGATCGATCAGACGATCGCGCAGGTTTTCCAGTTTATGGAACAGCACCACCTGCTGGTTGTGACGGTTTTTCAGCTTATCCAGCGCCTGACGAATAGGCTCTACGTCGCGCTGGCGCAGCATCTTACCGATGAGCTGCAACTGGCGGCGGCGACCTTCCATCTTAATACGCTGGGCGAGCTCAATAGCCGCGCGCAGATCCGCATCTAACGGGATCTTATCCAGCGCGTTTTTCCCCAGATCAACAATTTCCGCGCCAAGGCGTTTTAGCTCCTCGGCATCACGTTTAATTTCACTTTTACTGACCCAGATAATTTCATCGTCTTCGTCTTCGATGTCATCACCGGGAACGTCGTCGAGCCAGTCTTCGGGCTGCTTAGTCATCTCAGGCTCCTTAAAAAAAGAGGCTAATGTTACCAGTTAAGATGCGCACTGAAAAACGGTTCTCTGTTAGACTTCAGAGAAACTCTCTACATTATGGCACTTGCAATGAAAGTAATCTCTCAAGTTGAAGCGCAGCGCAAGATTCTGGAAGAAGCAGTTTCCACTGCGCTGGAGTTGGCCTCAGGCAAATCGGACGGTGCGGAAGTTGCCGTCAGCAAGACCACCGGCATTAGCGTAAGCACGCGTTATGGTGAAGTGGAGAATGTTGAATTCAATAGCGATGGCGCGCTGGGGATCACTGTTTATCACCAGAACCGCAAAGGTAGCGCATCATCCACCGATTTAAGCCCGCAGGCCATTGCCCGTACTGTACAGGCGGCGCTGGATATTGCCCGTTATACCTCGCCAGATCCCTGTGCCGGCCTGGCAGACAAAGAGCTGCTGGCCTTTGACGCACCAGATCTCGACTTGTTCCACCCTGCGGAAGTTTCCCCGGATGAAGCCATTGAACTGGCGGCCCGCGCAGAACAGGCAGCATTACAGGCGGATAAACGTATCACCAATACCGAAGGTGGCAGCTTTAACAGCCACTACGGTGTCAAAGTTTTTGGCAACAGCCACGGCATGTTGCAGGGTTACTGCTCAACGCGTCATTCGCTCTCCAGCTGTGTAATTGCCGAAGAAAATGGCGATATGGAGCGTGATTACGCCTACACCATTGGGCGCGCGATGAGCGATCTGCAAACGCCAGAGTGGGTTGGGGCCGACTGTGCTCGCCGTACTTTATCGCGCCTGTTACCGCGTAAACTCTCCACCATGAAAGCGCCAGTCATTTTTGCCAATGAAGTGGCAACTGGGCTTTTTGGGCATCTGGTGGGGGCGATAGCGGGTGGATCGGTTTATCGTAAATCTACCTTCCTGCTGGATTCGCTGGGTAAACAAATTCTGCCGGACTGGCTGACCATTGAAGAGCATCCGCATCTGCTGAAAGGGCTGGCGTCGACGCCATTCGACAGCGAAGGTGTGCGCACCGAGCGTCGCGATATTATTAAAGATGGCATCCTGACTCAGTGGCTGCTGACCAGCTATTCGGCGCGAAAACTTGGGCTGAAAAGCACCGGACATGCGGGCGGTATTCACAACTGGCGGATTGCCGGACAAGGGCTAAGCTTCGAACAAATGCTCAAAGAGATGGGCACCGGGCTGGTGGTGACGGAGCTGATGGGCCAGGGCGTGAGTGCCATTACCGGTGATTATTCCCGTGGTGCTGCGGGCTTCTGGGTAGAGAATGGCGAAATTCAGTATCCGGTGAGCGAAATCACCATCGCAGGTAATTTAAAAGATATGTGGCGCAATATTGTCACCGTCGGTAACGATATTGAAACACGCAGTAATATACAGTGTGGTTCTGTGCTGTTGCCGGAGATGAAAATCGCCGGACAGTAAAAAAACTGGCGCGACCTGCCGCGCTATAAACTAAAAAATTACACAAAATCATTCGCACTGCATCGAGACGGAAAGTGAATGAGAGCCGGGGAGCGTACTCGTAGTACGTGACCCGGTCGAATGAGCGTAGCTGTCGATGAGGCAGTGTGAAGGATGAAGTGTAAATAAAAAAGGAAGTGAGCAATGCGTAAAAGCCTGTTAGCTATTCTTGCAGTCTCCTCGTTGGTATTCAGTTCGGCGTCGTTTGCCGCTGATCTTGAAGACAATATGGAAACCCTCAACGACAATTTAAAAGTGGTCGAAAAAGCCGATAACGCGACGCAAGTCAAAGACGCGTTAACGAAGATGCGCGCCGCAGCGCTGGATGCGCAAAAAGCAACGCCGCCGAAGCTCGAAGATAAATCACCGGACAGCCCGGAAATGAAAGATTTCCGCCACGGTTTCGACATTCTGGTCGGTCAGATTGACGACGCGCTGAAGCTGGCAAATGAAGGTAAAGTAAAAGAAGCGCAGGCTGCTGCAGAGCAACTGAAAACGACCCGCAACGCCTATCACCAGAAGTATCGTTAATTCCTCATTTCCCTGTTGCCTGCACTCAGGTAACAGGGAACTTATCATCGCAAATGATGCACCACCTGATTGCTGCTGCCGCGCCAGATCAGGGAAGGGTCTTTTAAATCCTGCACAAATTTGCCGTCGACCAGCACGTTAATCAAATCAACAACCTGCATTTGCGCAGCGTTGAGTTCGTCGAGTTTATAGCCTGTCCACACCCAGATGTCTTTACCCGGACACTCGGCGCGGATGCGTTTTACCAGTTTCAGAATATCCGGCACGTTTTGCGGATGCAGCGGATCGCCGCCGGAGAGGGAAATCCCCTGGCGTTTGATACGAGTGTCATTCAGATCTTTAATGATCTTGTCTTCCATTGCTTTGGTAAATGGCTGACCAGAATTTACCCGCCATGTGCTTTTGTTATAGCAACCGGGGCATTCATGAACACACCCGGAGACAAACAGGGTGCAGCGAGTGCCGGGGCCGTTGACGATGTCGACAGGATAGTACTGATGATAATTCATTATTTCGCCTGGCTTATCAGTCCGCGTGTAGGCTGCATCCGGTAATCAATGCCTGATGCGACGCTGTCGCGTCTTATCAGGCCTACAGCCGTTGCCAAATGTAGGCCGGATAAGGCGTTTACGCCGCATCCGGCATTTGCTTAACGCAGAGTGAAGATTAACCTATCTGCCCATTCCCCAAATGTTTAACGCGGCGCTTAACTTCTTCCTGCTTACCGGCGTTAAACGGACGCGCATCCGGGCTACCTAAATATCCGCACACGCGGCGAGTTACCGACACACGGGAGGCGTCATGGTTACCACATTTCGGGCAAGTGAAGCCTTTGCTGGTGCACTCGAACTCACCGGTAAAGCCACACTCGTAGCACTCATCAATCGGTGTATTGGTGCCGTAATACGGTACATGCTGATAGCTGTAATCCCAGACATCTTCCAGCGCTTTCAGGTTGTGCTGAATGTTTGGATACTCGCCGTAGCAAATGAAACCACCGTTCGCCAGCGGCGGGTAAGGCGCTTCAAAGTCGATCTTGTCGTACGGGTTCACCTTCTTCTCCACATCAAGGTGGAAACTGTTGGTGTAGTAACCTTTATCGGTCACGCCCGGCACCACGCCAAACTCAGCAGTATCGAGACGGCAGAAGCGGTCGCACAGGTTTTCACTCGGCGTGCTGTAGAGACTGAAACCATAACCCGTTTCTTCTTTCCACTGATCCACTGCCTGACGCAGACGTTCAACAATGGCGATACCTTTCGCGCGAAGCTGCTCGTTGTCGTAAACATGCTCGCCGCCGAACAGCGCGTTAATGGTTTCGTGGATGCCGATGTAACCCAGCGAAATAGACGCACGACCGTTTTTGAAGATTTCAGAAACATCATCGTCAGCATTCAGACGTACGCCACAAGCACCTTCCATATAGAGGATCGGGGCGACGCGCGCTTTCACGCCTTCGAGACGAGCGATACGGGTCATCAGTGCCTTACGTGCCAGCACCAGACGTTCATCCAGCAGCTTCCAGAAGGTGGCTTCATCGCCTTTTGCTTCCAGAGCAATACGCGGCAGGTTCAGGCTGATCACGCCGAGGTTGTTACGACCATCGTGGATCTGCTCGCCGTTTTCATTTTCCCACACGCCGAGGAAGCTGCGGCAGCCCATCGGGGTTTTAAACGAACCGGTGACTTTCACTACCTGATCGTAGTTCAGGATATCCGGATACATGCGCTTGCTTGCGCACTCCAGCGCCAGCTGTTTGATGTCGTAGTTCGGATCGCCTTTTTTATGGTTCAGGCCATCGCGAATCGCAAACACCAGTTTCGGGAACACCGCAGTTTTACGGTTTTTACCGAGGCCTGCGATACGGTTACGCAGGATCGATTCCTGAATCAGGCGCGATTCCCTGCTGGTGCCCAGACCAAAACCAAAGGTTACAAACGGCGTCTGACCGTTGGCGGTGTGCAGGGTGTTTACTTCGTACTCCAGCGACTGGAAGGCATCGTAGCACTCTTTGATGGTACGAGAGTTAGCGTAGCCTTCGGCGTCCGGGATGTTCCACTCTTCTGCGGTCTTGCGATGTTTGTTGTAGCTGGCGGTAACAAACGGCGCCAGCACTTCATCGATACGGTTAATGGTGGTGCCGCCATAAATATGGCTGGCGACCTGAGCAATAATCTGCGCAGTTACCGCGGTTGCCGTAGAGATCGACTTCGGCGGTTCAATCTCGGCGTTCCCCATTTTAAAGCCCTGGGTCAGCATGCCTTTCAGGTCGATCAACATGCAGTTGAACATCGGGAAGAACGGCGAGTAATCGAGATCGTGATAGTGAATATCGCCACGCTCATGTGCCTGCACCACGTCACGCGGCAGCAGGTGCTGGCGTGCATAGTGTTTAGCCACGATCCCGGCCAGCAGGTCGCGCTGGGTTGGAATCACCTTGCTGTCTTTGTTGGCGTTTTCGTTGAGTAACGAGGCGTTGGTCTGCTCGACCAGACCACGGATCTCTTGGTTCAGGCGACCGCGTTTTTCACGTTCAATGTCGCGATCGTGACGGTACTCGATGTAAGCACGAGCCAGTTGTTTGTATGGACCCGACATCAGCTGGTTTTCAACTGCGGTCTGGATCTCGTTGATATCCACCTGGTTGCGGCCCTGCATCTGCTCGCTGACAACCGCGGCAACAGTGGCGCAATAATCGGCATCATCGACTTCCGCTGCTTTAGCTGCACGCAGAATCGCTTCTTTGATGCGCTCTGATTTAAACGGCACTTTGCAGCCGTCTCGTTTCATCACATGCGGTGTCATGATCGCTCCATATTTTTAAGAACAGGTTATCCACAGAAATTGGGAAAGGCGTTTTCCGGTTTTTTCGTTTCGTTTTCCGGTGCTTTCCGCAATCGCCATCCGCTTATCCACAACGCCGCACCTTTTTCGTGGGGAGCTGTAGTAGCAATTATAGTCGATTAATACAACATATTGGGTTGGGACGCATTTTAAAGTCTATATATAGTGCTTTGCATCAAGGATGTTTTAACTTTTTTTGATGTAGCTCAAAGTAAAAAGCAGAGCGTACGGATGACGGGCGCTACAGCGTTATGTAAATTTTTTAATGAATTTGCTGGTTGAAAAATCAACAAAAACAACATGCTGACAGACAAAACCCCGGAATGACCGGCATTACCGGGGCTTAGGGAAGATTTACTTCTGTAACCACCAGACAGCCTCAAAAGGCCGTAAATTCATGGCACAGGGTTGTGGTGAGGCTTCTTCGTAGTTATGCATCACAAGCTGCCAGTTGCCGCGCATTTGCCCTGGCTGCCAGGGTTGGATCTCACGGCTAAGGTTGGCAATGACCAGCAAGGTTTGCCCCTTCCATTCACGGCGATAGCACCACAATACAGGGCTGTTTGGCAGCAGATCCTGGTAATTGCCCCATGTCAGGATGGCTTCTTGCTTACGCAGTGCGATTAACTTTTGGTAGGTGTAAAACACCGAGGAGTCATCGGCCAGCGCGGCTTCTACGTTGATTTGTTGATAGTTATCGCCCAGGCCAATCCACGGTTCGCCAGCCGTAAACCCGGCATTATCGCCGTTGCTCCATTGCATGGGCGTGCGGCTGTTGTCACGGGATTTACTGGCGAGGATTGCCAATAACTCGTCGGCATCACGACCATCGTTGCGCAGCTCGGCAAACATATTGAGGCTCTCCACGTCGCGATAGTCAGTAATGCGCGTGAAATGCGGGTTGGTCATGCCAATCTCTTCGCCCTGGTAGATATACGGCGTTCCCTGCATGCCATGCAGCACCATCGCCAGCATTTTTGCCGCAGGCACGCGGTATTCACCTTCATCACCAAAGCGAGAAACAATGCGCGGCTGATCGTGGTTACACCAGAACAAGGCATTCCATGCCACGTTGTGCATTCCTTGTTGCCAGTGGCGGAACAATGTTTTCAACGCCACAAAGTCAGGTTTAGCCAGCGTCCATTTTTCACCACCGGGATAATCGACCTTCAGGTGATGAAAATTAAAGGTCATCGACAATTCACTGCCTGTCAGTGCCGCGTATCGCTGGCAATGCTCAAGGCTGGTGGAGGACATTTCACCTACGGTCATTAACCCGCGTGGCGTAAACACATCGCGGTTCATCTCGTGCAAAAACTCGTGTGCTCGTGGCCCGTCGGTGTAGAAGCGACGCCCGTCGCCATCCAGGTCTTCAGGGAAACGCGGGTCTTTGGAGATCAGATTCACCACATCCAGGCGCAACCCGTCGACCCCACGATCGGCCCAGAATTCACAGACTTTTTTCAGCTCTGCGCGTACCGCTGGATTCTCCCAGTTGAGATCCGCCTGTTCTGGTGCAAAGAGATGCAAATAGTACTGTTCGCTTTCCGCATGCCAGCGCCACGCACTACCGCCAAATTTTGAACGCCAGTTGTTCGGTGGCGTTTCTGGTTCGCCATCGCGCCAGATATAAAACTGGCGGTAAGGGCTTTCTTTGTTCAGCGCCTCGCGAAACCAGGCATGTTGGGTAGAGGTATGGTTAAACACCATATCGAGAATGATACGAATCCCGCGCGATTTTGCCTGCGTCACCAGTTCGTCAAAATCGTCCAGCGTGCCGTAGGTGGGATCAATCGCCGTATAGTTCGCTACATCGTAACCGTTATCGACCTGGGGAGAGACATAAAAGGGGGTTAGCCAGATGGCATCAACGCCCAGTTTATGCAGATAGTCCAGGCGTTGGATAACGCCACGTAAATCGCCGGTGCCGCTACCCGTGGTGTCCTGAAAACTCTTTGGATAAATCTGGTAGATAACGCCGTTTTGCCACCAGTGGGGAAGATTAGTCATTACGTTATTCCTGCAAATGCGAGGGGGCGCAATTGCGCCCCGAAGAAAATTAAACAATGTCCAGCGTGCCCAAGCGGTATTTCCGCTGATAGATAAACGAGGTGAGTACAATCGGGATGATGATGGCGATAGCCATTGCCAGCGCAAATACCTGCCAGTAGCTCGGTTGAATCGAGAGAATTCCCGGCAGGCCCCCTACGCCGATACCATTCGCCATAACGCCGTTCAGGCCGCATAGCAATCCTGCCAGACCAGAACCAATCATCGCGCACAGCATCGGGAAGCGATATTTCAGGTTGATGCCGTACATTGCAGGCTCAGTGACCCCAAGCCAGGCGGAGATAGCGGCAGGCACGGAGATCTCGCGTTCATTGTGCTTGCGGCTGGAAATGATAATGCCTATCACGGCGGAGCCCTGAGCGATATTCGACAGCGCAATCAGCGGCCACACTGGCGTGCCACCCATGCTTTGAATCATCTGCAAATCAATAGCAAGGGTGGTCTGGTGTACGCCGGTGATCACCAGCGGCGCGTACAGGAAGCCAAACAATGCCGCACCAATCGGAGCAAAGCTGCCGGTCATCAGGTGACGTACCGCAAAGGCAACGCCATCGCCAATCATGCGACCAAACGGACCAATCAGCGCATGGGCGAGGAACACCGCGAGGATCAGCGAACAGACGGGCACCACCACCAGATAGAGGTAATCCGGTACGATGCGTTTAAGGCGAGTTTCAATAACGCCCAGCGCCAGCCCGGCTAACAGTGCCGGGATCACCTGCGCCTGATAGCCCACTTTGGCGATGCTGAACATGCCAAAGTCCCACACTTCCGGCAGCTGCTGCCCGAGCAGATAAGCGTTCATCAGCTGGGGGGAAACCAGTGTCACGCCAAGCACGATACCAAGGATCGGCGTGCCGCCCATTTTTTTCACCGCTGACCAGCAAATCCCGACCGGCAGGTAGAAGAAAATCGCTTCACCGATCAACCACAGAAAATCGTAGATCGTTTGCAGGGAAGGGTACATTTGCGCCAGCGTCTGACCGTTGCTCATGGGCAAATCGCCGATCACATTGCGAAAACCGAGGATCAAACCGCCGCTAATCAACGCGGGCAGCAACGGGAAGAAGATCTCCGCGAAATGAGAGATCAACTGCTCATGCCATTTCATATTCTGCCGGGCGGCTTTTTTTACCTGCTCTTTATCAACCTGCGCCTGTCCGGTTGACGCTATTAGTGCTTGATAGTAATCACCCACGTTGGTGCCAATCACCACCTGAAATTGCCCGGCATTGGTGAAACAGCCTTTCACCATGGGGAGTTGCTCAATTTCTTTCGGTCTGGCATTGGCCGGTTGGTTGAGGACAAAGCGCAGGCGAGTAATACAGTGGCTCACCGTCGCAATATTGCCGCGCCCGCCGACCAGTTCAATCAACCGATCGATATCCGTTTGGTTTATTTTGCTCATCATAAAGCCCCATGGCAGATGACATTTTTGGTTGGCTGCAGAATATATTGCGCGGAAAAATTTAAAAACGGGAACGTTCCCGAAATGCAGCGAAGATCACAATTTATCGTTCAGGAAACGATCAGGACAGGGTGGCGGGGATGATGATTTGTTGCGGTTCGCTGCGCCCGGTTACCTGTGCGATCAATTGGCAGGCCGCCTGGCGTCCAGCTTCGGCGTAACCGGGATCTACGGTGACGATCTCCGGATGGAGGAATTTCATTAACGGTGTATTACCGACGCTCGCCAGTTGCAAGGTGTCGATGCGTTGCTCTTGCAGGTATTTACTTGCGCCAAGTGCCAGCGTGTCGGTTGCGCACAGTAACGCAGTAGTTTCAGGCGTAATCACTTTTGCCACGTTCTCATAGCCTTGCTTCATAGCAAGCCCTGGCAGAGCGGCAACGGGATGCAGTTTATGCGCTTTGCAGAACGCCAGGTAGGCTTCGTGACGTCGCTTACCGGTTGTCACGTCACTATGCGGCACGCCGAGATAACTGATATTACGATGCCCCTGGTCATACAGCCGTTGCATCAGGATCTTGATTGCCCCTTCGTCGTCATAACAGACCGAAGCAAAGCCTTTTGCGTCACGCGCCAGCAGAACCAGCGATGACTGCCAGTGGGCTAACATTTCTTCTGTTATGCCAGTAAAACCGAACAGCACTACGCCGTCGATATTACGCCGTTTCAGCACCCCCAAATGTTCGGCAACTAATTGCGGGGAAAACTGGCTTTCCATCATGATTGGGTCGTAACCTTGTTCATAGAACGCTGGCAGCATGGTTTGAACGGCGAGATTTTCTGACAACGAATCCAGACGGGTAACAATGATGGCGACCACTTTATCGCTTTGCCCACGCATAGCGCGCGCAGAGCGGGAAGGGGAAAATCCATGCTGATTCATCACTGCTTCAACACGCTCGCGGGTGCGCTGGCTCACGCCGCTTTCGTTATTCAGCACCCGGGAAACTGTAGATTTCCCCACGCCGCTTAAGCGTGCGATGTCTTTGATAGTCAGCCGATTTTGCATCCTGTTGTCCTGTAACGTGTTGTTTAATTATTTGAGCCTAACTTTACCCGTGCATTCAGCAATGGGTAAAGTCTGGTTTATCGTTGGTTTAGTTGCCAGCAAGTATTATATCGCCATAAATGCTACGAATATTATTGGATTCTCCTTATTATTTGCGGCGCTTTTTTCACTTACCGGAGGTTATATGGAACCTGATCCCACGCCTCTCCCTCGACGGAGATTAAAACTTTTCCGGTAAGCCCGTCTTTTCACGGCGCTACCGGATGCGTAAGGCCGTGACGTTTTAACGTCCCTGCTCAGCTTTATTACCTTCAGGTAAGGCTTCGCCACGCCTGAAGACATTTCTGTACTGTTTCAGACAGTGCGGAGGGACTCCTTATGTTTAAAGAAATTTTTACCCGGCTCATTCGCCATTTACCTTCCCGTCTGGTTCATCGCGATCCATTGCCTGGCGCGCAGCAGACAGTGAATACGGCGGTCCCGCCGTCCTTAAGTGCGCATTGCCTGAAAATGGCGGTGATGCCCGAAGAAGAATTGTGGAAAACGTTCGACACCCATCCGGAAGGGTTAAATCAGGCGGAAGTGGAATCTGCCCGCGAACAACATGGTGAAAATAAATTACCCGCACAACAACCGTCGCCGTGGTGGGTACATTTATGGGTCTGCTATCGCAACCCATTTAATATTTTACTCACCATTCTCGGCGCTATTTCTTACGCCACTGAAGATTTATTTGCCGCGGGCGTTATCGCGCTAATGGTCGCTATTTCTACGTTGCTGAACTTTATTCAGGAAGCACGTTCCACTAAAGCGGCAGATGCCCTGAAAGCGATGGTCAGCAATACCGCGACGGTGCTGCGCGTAATTAACGACAAAGGCGAAAATGGCTGGCTGGAGATCCCGATCGACCAGCTGGTGCCCGGCGATATTATAAAACTGGCGGCGGGGGATATGATCCCGGCAGATTTACGTATCTTGCAGGCGCGGGATCTGTTCGTCGCTCAGGCGTCGTTAACCGGTGAGTCTCTGCCCGTGGAAAAAGCCGCTACCACTCGCCAGCCGGAGCACAGCAATCCGCTGGAGTGTGACACCCTGTGTTTTATGGGCACCACCGTGGTGAGCGGCACGGCACAAGCAATGGTGATTGCTACAGGAGCCAACACCTGGTTTGGTCAACTGGCGGGGCGTGTTAGTGAGCAGGAAAGCGAGCCGAATGCCTTTCAGCAGGGGATCAGCCGCGTCAGTATGCTGCTGATTCGCTTTATGCTGGTGATGGCTCCGGTGGTGTTGCTTATCAACGGTTACACCAAAGGCGACTGGTGGGAAGCGGCACTGTTTGCGCTTTCGGTCGCGGTAGGCTTAACGCCGGAAATGTTGCCGATGATTGTTACCTCGACGCTGGCGCGCGGCGCAGTAAAGCTGTCGAAACAGAAAGTGATCGTCAAACATCTGGATGCTATTCAGAACTTTGGCGCAATGGATATTCTGTGCACTGATAAAACTGGCACCCTGACACAGGACAAAATTGTGCTGGAGAATCATACCGATATCTCCGGTAAAACCAGCGAACGCGTGCTGCATAGCGCGTGGTTGAACAGTCATTATCAGACCGGACTTAAAAACCTACTCGATACAGCGGTGCTCGAAGGTACGGATGAAGAGTCAGCGCGCTCTCTGGCCAGCCGTTGGCAAAAAATTGATGAGATTCCGTTTGATTTCGAGCGTCGCCGGATGTCGGTGGTAGTGGCAGAAAATACCGAGCACCATCAGCTGGTTTGCAAAGGTGCATTGCAGGAAATCCTCAATGTGTGTTCGCAGGTGCGTCACAATGGCGAGATTGTGCCGCTCGATGACATCATGCTGCGTAAGATTAAGCGGGTTACTGATACGCTGAATCGTCAGGGGCTGCGCGTGGTTGCGGTGGCGACGAAATACCTGCCAGCGCGTGAAGGAGATTACCAGCGGGCGGATGAATCCGACCTGATCCTCGAAGGATATATTGCTTTCCTTGATCCGCCAAAAGAGACAACTGCTCCGGCACTGAAGGCATTAAAAGCGAGTGGAATTACCGTAAAAATCCTTACTGGCGACAGTGAGTTAGTTGCAGCGAAAGTGTGCCATGAAGTGGGGCTGGACGCGGGAGAGGTGGTCATTGGTAGTGATATTGAAACGCTATCTGACGACGAACTGGCAAATCTCGCACAGCGCACCACGCTGTTTGCTCGTCTGACGCCGATGCATAAAGAACGCATTGTGACCTTACTGAAGCGCGAAGGGCATGTGGTTGGCTTTATGGGCGATGGTATTAATGATGCGCCCGCCTTACGCGCTGCGGATATCGGCATTTCTGTGGACGGCGCGGTAGATATTGCCCGTGAAGCGGCTGATATCATCCTGCTGGAAAAAAGCCTGATGGTGCTGGAAGAGGGGGTTATTGAAGGACGTCGCACTTTCGCCAACATGCTGAAATACATCAAAATGACGGCGAGCTCCAACTTCGGTAATGTGTTCAGCGTGCTGGTGGCGAGTGCTTTCTTGCCCTTCCTGCCGATGTTGCCGTTACACTTGCTTATTCAGAACCTGCTGTATGATGTGTCACAGGTGGCGATCCCGTTTGATAACGTCGACGACGAGCAAATTCAAAAGCCGCAGCGTTGGAATCCGGCGGATCTGGGGCGCTTTATGATCTTCTTCGGACCGATCAGCTCGATCTTCGATATTCTGACGTTTTGCCTGATGTGGTGGGTATTCCATGCCAACACGCCGGAAACGCAAACGCTGTTCCAGTCGGGATGGTTTGTGGTGGGCTTGCTGTCGCAAACGCTGATTGTGCATATGATCCGCACCCGCCGTGTGCCGTTTATTCAGAGCTGTGCATCGTGGCCGTTAATGATCATGACCGTGATCGTGATGATTGTCGGGATCGCATTGCCGTTTTCACCGCTGGCCAGTTATCTGCAACTGCAGGCGCTGCCGTTAAGCTATTTCCCGTGGCTGGTTGCGATTCTGGCAGGGTATATGACGTTAACCCAACTGGTGAAAGGATTTTATAGCCGTCGTTACGGCTGGCAATAAAGAATCAACTGGGCATGGTGGCCTGGATTCAGATTGCAGACAAAGTGAGTTTTGTTCATGCCGGATGCGGCGTAAATGCCTTATCCGGCCAACAAATTCAATAAATTGCAGGAATCACGTAGGCCTGATAAGCGTAGCGCATCAGGCGATTTTGTGTTTGTCATCAGACTTAATCCGGGCATGATAGCCCGGATTTCCATCAAGATTAGCGACGAACAGCGATCGCTTCGATCTCAATTTTCACGTCTTTCGGCAGACGGGCAACTTCAACGCAAGAACGTGCCGGGAAGGTGGCATTGTGTTCGGTGAAGAAGGCTTCGTAGGTAGCATTAACGGTTGCGAAGTCGTTCAGATCTTTCACAAACACGGTGGTTTTAACGATGTCGCCCACTTTCAGGCCAGCGGCTTCGACGATCGCTTTTACGTTATCCAGCGACTGACGTGCCTGTGCAGCGACGTCTGCCGGTACTTCGCCCGTTTTCGGATTTACCGGGATCTGACCGGAGGTGATGATCATATTGCCCAGATCAACGCCCTGTACGTAAGGACCGATAGCTGCCGGTGCATTTTCCGTCGCGATAGTTTTGCTCATGATTTCTCCTTTATTACAGCGGTAAAAAGTCTGGCTCATTATAGGGAGCCAGACTTTTATTACCAACCGCAATTAATTGGCCAGCACCACATTATGGGAAAACTCTTTTTCACAGTATTTGCATTTGAGCGCGATGTCATTGGCGCGTTTTCGCACGGCAAAGCTGGAAGAAACCGGTTCGGCATGGCTGATACAGTTGCTGTTCGGGCAGACCAGCACATTGTCGATGCGCTCCGGCAGACTGGGGCGTGATTTACCCACCACTTCATAGTTGTCGATACGGTTAACCGTGGCTTGCGGCGCATACAATGCCAGTTGATCTACCTGATCTTCACTCAAAAAGGTATTTTCGATTTTGATCAGATCTTTGCGGCCCATCTCGCCAGAAGGCAGGTTCAGACCAATGGTGATGCGCTGATCCGTTTCGGTCAGCTTGAACAGACTCAACAGCTTAAAACCGATCTGGGCGGGGATATGGTCAATTACCGTGCCGCGTTTAATAGCTTCAACCTGCAATTTATTATCGTGTGTCATCTCTATTTCCCCTTACAGTACCAGATCGCGATTCAGAACCAGTGCCAGTAACGCCTGGCGAGCGAAAATCCCGTTGCCTGCCTGCTGGAAGTACCAGGCGTGTGGCGTTTTATCAACATCCGTCGCAATCTCATCAACACGCGGCAGCGGATGCAGCACTTTCATATTGGCTTTGGCGTTGTGGAGATCGCTGGCGCGAAGAACAAACTGCGCTTTCACGTTGGCGTACTCGGACGGGTCCAGACGCTCTTTTTGCACGCGGGTCATGTACAGGATGTCTACTTCCGCCATCACTTCTTCAATAGAGCTGTGCAGACTCCAGGCGATCCCTTTTTCATCAAGCATATCCAGAATGTATTGCGGCATTGCCAGCGCGTCCGGCGCGATGAAGTAAAAACGGTTGCCGTCGAACTTCGCTAACGCCTGAGTCAGGGAGTGAACGGTGCGGCCATATTTCAGGTCACCAACCATTGCGACGTGGAGATTGTCCAGACGCCCCTGGGTTTCCTGAATAGTGAATAAGTCCAGCAAGGTTTGCGTCGGATGTTGGTTGGAGCCATCACCGGCATTCAGTACCGGTACATTGCCGGAAAACTCGGTGGCCAGGCGCGCCGCACCTTCCTGCGGATGACGCATCACTATCGCATCGACGTAAGTGCTGATAACCGAAATGGTATCGGCCAGCGTTTCGCCCTTTTTACCCAGTGATGTATTGGCGCTGTCGGAGAAGCCCACCACGCTGGCACCCAGGCGGTGCATGGAAGTTTCGAAAGAGAGGCGGGTACGGGTAGAGGCTTCGAAGAAACAGCTGGCAATGACTTTGTGCTTCAACAGCTCTGGTTGCGGGTTTGCTTTCAGTTTCGCCGCTGTCGCCAGCACCAGATTAAGGTCATCGCGACTAAGGTCGTTTATGGAAATGATATGTTTCTGATATAGCGGATTAGCCATCTTTTATCTCCTGACGCCTGGGCAAAAAAAAGCCCCTCGATTGAGGGGCTGGGAATGGGTGATCAACGGGAAGAAAAACGGCAGGCCAGCGTCTTTTTTCAGACGCGGTAAGACAAAATGTCGAACACACTGAACCATACATCCTCCCGGCAAATTGTCCGGCATTATACTCATCGTCAGAAGCGGTGCAAGCATTTGATGCAATATTTTGTCAGCGCAAACGGTTTATTTGAATTATAAGTCAAAATACATGCATTTTTATTTGTTGTGATTCTGCAGGGGAACGGTCGTTCGGTATCAATAATTGCAGACATTTCCTGCTTTTTCCTTTTTCACTTTCACGCAATCAGATATGCATTTTATTCCATTCATCCGACTTATAGGGCGGAGTGTGAAAACGAACGGCTAACACTATTGCTTACTGCTCAGGGATGCGCGCTATCACTTTAATTTCAAAATCAAAGCCTGCCAGCCATGTAACACCTACCGCCGTCCAGTTTGGATAAGGTGGGGCGCTAAATATTTCATTTTTCACCGTCATGATGTCTTCAAATTGGTTTTCTGGATCGGTATGGAAGCTCGTAACATCAATGATATCGTCAAAAGTGCATCCCGCAGCAGCCAGGGTCGCATGCAAATTATCAAATGCCAGTCTGACTTGTTGCTGAAAATCGGGTTCTGGTGTTCCGTCCTCTCGACTTCCTACTTGCCCGGAAACAAACAGCAAATCGCCGGAACGAATAGCCGCAGAATAACGATGTTCAGCATACAGTGAATGTCGGCCTGCAGGGAAAACAGCGGTTCTTTCTACCATTTGGTTATCCTCAAGATTTACGACATGAACAGAAGATTTATATTTACCAGGAGCCGCTTTTAGCGGACGACGTGAGTAAACAAAACCCAGACATCATGGGAAATGGCTGGGCTTAATTGAGCGTAGTCGGTTATGCGCCAAACGCGCCATCAATGGTATGCATCGCGCCGGTAACAAAACTGGCTTCTGGCCCTGCTAACCATGCGACCATACCAGCGACCTCTTCCGGTTGCCCATGTCTTTTGATAGCCATAAAACTATGCAACATATCGCGCATTGGCCCGTTGGCGGGATTAGCGTCGGTATCAATTGGCCCTGGCTGGACGACGTTGATGGTGATCCCACGCGGTCCGAAATCACGGGCCAGCTCGCGCGCCATGCCTTGCAGGGCAGATTTACTGGCGGCATAAGCAGCCATGCCTGCAACAGGCATACGATCGCCATTCACGGAGCCGATGATTAAGATGCGCCCGCCTTCGGGCATCTGCCGGGCGGCTTCAACAGAGGCATGATAAGGAGCATGAATATTGATTTTGAAAAGGCGATCAATATCGTCGGCATTCAATTCCAGGGCATCGCCAAAGACGCCAATACCTGCATTTACCACCAGGATATCCAATGCGCCGCTCTTACGAACGACATCAATGACAGCGTCTCTGTCAGCACTATCTGTGAATACTGCTGTCGCTCCAGTCTTTTGTGCCAGGTGTTCAGCGGCATCTTTCGACCCCGCATAGGTGAATCGTACATTGGCCCCATCGGTGACGAAACGACGTACGATAGCGGCACCGATACCACGACTGCCACCGAGGATGAGAACTGTCTTACCTGTAAAAGCGCCCATAAGGACTCCTTGATTTATTATGTAACATGCATTACAAAACTGTTTTAACTTTCTGTCAACAAGTTTTGTAATGGTCACTAAAAAACAATCTCGCGTTCCAGGTCGTCCCAGACGTTTCGCTCCTGAGCAGGCAGTCTCTGCGGCAAAAGTGCTTTTTCACCAAAAAGGTTTCGATGCTGTCAGTGTTGCTGAAGTTACTGATTATCTTGGTATTAACCCCCCGAGCCTCTACGCGGCTTTTGGCAGTAAGGCTGGGTTATTTAGCCGTGTACTCAATGAATATGTCGGTACGGAAGCTATTCCGCTTGCCGATATTCTTCGTGATGATCGTCCGGTAGGGGAGTGCCTGGCTGAGGTATTAAAAGAAGCGGCGCGCAGATATAGCCAAAACGGCGGCTGCGCTGGCTGTATGGTTCTTGAAGGCATTCATAGTCATGATCCACAAGCGCGTGATATTGCCGTTCAATATTATCACGCCGCAGAAACGGCCATTTATGACTATATCGCCAGGCGGCATCCACAAAGCGCACAATGTGTGACTGATTTTATGAGTACCGTGATGTCAGGGCTTTCTGCGAAGGCTCGGGAGGGCACTCCATCGAACAACTCTGTGCAACAGCTGCACTGGCGGGGGAAGCGATAAAAACTATTCTCAAGGAGTGATGCGGGCCTTGACCCGAAAGGCGGGAACGCGCCTGCCGATAAGTTGTGATAAGACAATAATTCACGCATTAAGGCTAGCGGAATTGATCATCTTTTCGTATAACGATGGAAATGAAACATTGTTTTAATTAAGGAGTGGAAAAGATGATCATCGGAAATATTCATAATCTTCAGCCGTGGCTACCCCAGGAGTTA
Source organism: Shigella sonnei (assembly GCF_002950395.1). Classification (NCBI taxonomy): domain Bacteria; kingdom Pseudomonadati; phylum Pseudomonadota; class Gammaproteobacteria; order Enterobacterales; family Enterobacteriaceae; genus Shigella; species Shigella sonnei. The sequence continues at coordinate 3,143,533 of NZ_CP026802.1, read as the reverse complement.
CGCCTGGCGATTGAGCATATCAAAGCACACGTTACGGCAGAAACGCCAAAGGGCAAGCACGATATCGAAGGCAATCGTCTGTTTTATCGGTGATGCTGCCAACTTACTGATTTAGTGTATGATGGTGTTTTTGAGGTGCTCCAGTGGCTTCTGTTTCTATCAGCTGTCCCTCCTGTTCAGCTACTGACGGGGTGGTGCGTAACGGCAAAAGCACTGCCGGACATCAGCGCTATCTCTGCTCTCACTGCCGTAAAACATGGCAACTGCAGTTCACTTACACCGCTTCTCAACCCGGTACGCACCAGAAAATCATTGATATGGCCATGAATGGCGTTGGATGCCGGGCAACTGCACGCATTATGGGCGTTGGCCTCAACACGATTTTACGTCACTTAAAAAACTCAGGCCGCAGTCGGTAACCTCGCGCATACAGCCGGGCAGTGACGTCATCGTCTGCGCGGAAATGGACGAACAGTGGGGCTATGTCGGGGCTAAATCGCGCCAGCGCTGGCTGTTTTACGCGTATGACAGTCTCCGGAAGACGGTTGTTGCGCACGTATTCGGTGAACGCACTATGGCGACGCTGGGGCGTCTTATGAGCCTGCTGTCACCCTTTGACGTGGTGATATGGATGACGGATGGCTGGCCGCTGTATGAATCCCGCCTGAAGGGAAAGCTGCACGTAATCAGCAAGCGATATACGCAGCGAATTGAGCGGCATAACCTGAATCTGAGGCAGCACCTGGCACGGCTGGGACGGAAGTCGCTGTCGTTCTCAAAATCGGTGGAGCTGCATGACAAAGTCATCGGGCATTATCTGAACATAAAACACTATCAATAAGTTGGAGTCATTACCTGTTTTATCTTATCTCGGAAGATATGACCGAGCCGCACGAAGCTCGCCGTACGGAGTACCATGCCCGCTATCTCGACATTCAGATTGTGTTAAAAGGTCAGGAAGGCATGACCTTCAGCACGCAACCTGCAGGCACGCCGGATACCGACTGGTTAGCTGATAAAGACATCGCATTTTTGCCGGAAGGCGTTGATGAGAAAACAGTTATCCTTAATGAAGGTGATTTTGTTGTGTTTTATCCGGGGGAAGTGCATAAACCGCTGTGCGCAGTGGGTGCACCAGCCCAGGTTCGCAAAGCAGTAGTGAAGATGCTGATGGCGTGATGACTTTTCGCCGTAAATAACTCCAGGTTTACGGCGAGTTTGTGAAAAGAGCGTTTTTTGATATTTTTTTGTGAGTAAAATTTGTAATGCTTAGACGTTCTTATTAACTCAAGGAGTTCGTCATGAGCAAAATATCAGATTTGAATTATTCTCAACACATTACATTAGCCGACAATTTTAAACAAAAAAGTGAAGTTTTAAATACCTGGCGTGTTGGAATGAATAATTTTGCCCGTAATGCCGAGGGGCAGGATAACACAAGAAATATCCTTGATCCTAAGACATTTTTGGAATTTTTGGTAAAAATATTTACTCTAGGTTATGTGGATTTTAGCAAACGCTCCAACGAAGCGGGAAGAAATATGATGGCTCATATTGAGTCCTCATCTTATATCAAAAATAATGATGGCAGTGAGATAATGAAGTTTGTTATGAATAATCCTGAAGGGGAACGAGCGGATTTATCTAAGGTGGAAATAGAAATCACACTTTCCGCTTTCACTACTATGGGGACTCGTCAAGGACATACGGCTATTATATTTCAACAACCTGATGGTTCGACTAATCGTTATGAAGGAAAGTCCTTTGAAAGAAAAGATGAGAGTTCATTACACCTGATTACTAACAAGATTCTGGCATGTTACCAACGCGAAGCTAACAAGGAAATAGCTCGTCTATTAAATATTCCGCAGGAGTTAAATAATTCTCAGGACTTGAATAACTCGCAGGTGAGTTGTAAAGATTCAGTTGATTCTACGATTACGGATTTAGGTAATGACTCCAACTTATTGATAGTGTTTTATGTTCAGATAATGCCCGATGACTTTGTCATGCAGCTCCACCGATTTTGAGAACGACAGCGACTTCCGTCCCAGCCGTGCCAGGTGCTGCCTCAGATTCAGGTTATGCCGCTCAATTCGCTGCGTATATCGCTTGCTGATTACGTGCAGCTTTCCCTTCAGGCGGGATTCATACAGCGGCCAGCCATCCGTCATCCATATCACCACGTCAAAGGGTGACAGCAGGCTCATAAGACGCCCCAGCGTCGCCATAGTGCGTTCACCGAATACGTGCGCAACAACCGTCTTCCGGAGACTGTCATACGCGTAAAACAGCGAGCGCTGGCGCGATTTAGCCCCGACATAGCCCCACTGTTCGTCCATTTCCGCGCAGACGATGACGTCACTGCCCGGCTGTATGCGCGAGGTTACCGACTGCGGCCTGAGTTTTTTAAGTGACGTAAAATCGTGTTGAGGCCAACGCCCATAATGCGTGCAGTTGCCCGGCATCCAACGCCATTCATGGCCATATCAATGATTTTCTGGTGCGTACCGGGTTGAGAAGCGGTGTAAGTGAACTGCAGTTGCCATGTTTTACGGCAGTGAGAGCAGAGATAGCGCTGATGTCCGGCAGTGCTTTTGCCGTTACGCACCACCCCGTCAGTAGCTGAACAGGAGGGACAGCTGATAGAAACAGAAGCCACTGGAGCACCTCAAAAACACCATCATACACTAAATCAGTAAGTTGGCAGCATCACCACGGATTTATTAGAAAAACCATTGAACAATGCATTATTAGCAATAAGGAAAGAACATCTGCTATTAATGCCTTATGTATGTAATGAATCGATTTCATACTTGCTTGGTGAAAAAGGGATACTGAAAGAAATAGATGACCTTAACGCAGTAAATAATTATCTTCTTAATAATAAGAAAGCTACTGACAATGAAATTAATGACATCAAAGTTAACCTGTCTCATATTCTTATTGATTCCTTAGATGATGCAAAAGTTAACCTTACACCGGTCATCGATTCGATTCTGGAGACTTTTTTAAAATCCCCATATATTAATGATGTAAGAATACTGGATTGGTGTTTTAATAAAAGAATGCAATATTTTGGTGATTCTGAAAAGATAAAGTATGCATGCTCCGTGATAAATCATATTGATTTTAGCTGCGATCAATCTAAAGATTTTAGCTGCGATCAATCTAAAATTAAAATAGCTGAGACCTTATTTTTCAATCTCGATAAAGAACCCTATAAAAATAGCCGTAAATTACAGGAATTGATTTGGGATAAGTTGGTTGCATATGTCAATGATTTTAGCTTAAGCAATCAAGAAAAATCACGCTTAATACTAAGGTTATTTGATGATGTTAAGTTACTATTTAATGAAGTGCCTGTCAGCATTTTAGTAAATGATATTTTTTTGAAGGATTTTTTCATGAAGCAACCTGATTTTGCTAAGTGGTACTTCTATCAATTACTTAAGTGTTATGAGGGCGAACAGCTGTATCTTAATGAGTTAGGATATGTTTATGGTGATGAAGAAAAAACAAAAGAAATTGTAAATAAACTTCCGGGTTATGTCGTTAAGATTTTTGAAGAAAAGATGGGTAATGAATTAAAAATTAGAACAAGAATGATGAAAATCCTCCGGAATGGCAAAATCAATATATATGGATATATTAATGAAGAACAGTTAGGAAAATTAAATCCTCCGGAAGATTTACGTATAGCAATAAAAAAATTGGGGTGGAATAATTGAACTATCACTGCATAAAATAATGTGACGCCGGGATGTTTTTGTATTTCCCGGCATCTTTATAGCGATATCAATTATTTACTGAGCGTCGCGACCATCACCGCTTTGATGGTATGCATGCGGTTTTCCGCCTGATCAAATACAATGCTGGCGGCAGATTCGAAGACCTCATCAGTCACTTCCATTCCGCCATGTAGGCCAAACTCTTCCGCCATTTTTTTGCCAAGCGTCGTTTGGTCGTCATGAAACGCGGGCAGGCAGTGGAGGAATTTGACCTCCGGGTTACCGGTCAACTGCATCATCTTGCTGTTCACTTGATAATCACGCAGCAATGCAATGCGTTCAGCCCATTTCTCTTTTGCTTCACCCATCGACACCCATACATCGGTATAGATAAAGTCAGCACCTTCAACTCCTTTAGCTACATCTTCCGTCAGCGTAATATTCCCGCCATTTTGTTGTGCCAGGGCGCGGCATTCCGTAACCAGCGCAGCTTCCGGCCAGCATGCCTGTGGCGCGACCAGACGCAAATCCAGACCGGTAAGCGCTGCAGCTTCGAGCATCGAATTGCCCATGTTGTTACGTGCGTCACCTGCATAGACTAGCGTCATTTCGTTGAACGTTTTGCCGGGCAAATGCTCCTGCATGGTGAGGAGATCCGCCAGCAGCTGCGTGGGGTGAAACTCATTGGTCAGGCCGTTCCATACCGGCACGCCAGCGTATTCCGCCAGTGTTTCGACAATCTCCTGACCATAGCCGCGATACTGAATACCGTCATACATGCGACCAAGCACGCGGGCAGTGTCTTTAATCGACTCTTTATGACCAATTTGGCTGCCGCTTGGGCCGAGATAAGTAACACGAGCCCCCTGGTCATATGCGGCAACTTCGAAAGAGCATCGGGTACGGGTCGAGTCTTTTTCGAAGATGAGCGCGATGTTTTTACCAGTGAGTTTGGCTTCTTCTTTACCGCTTTTCTTATCGGCTTTCAGCTTCGCGGCTAACTGCAGCAGGCTGTTGAGTTCAGCTGGCGTGAAATCGAGTAATTTCAGGAAATGCTTATGATAAAACCCGGACATAGGTCCCTCCTGTGGCTAACGCCTTAATGAATTAAAATTCAATTTATATGGATGATTATTCATTTGCAAGTCTAAAGCATAAATCTTTATCACAAAGGTGGAGGCAATGTCAGTGGTGTGTGACAATAAGAGTATCGGCAGGACATTAAGAGGAATGAGCCATGGCAAACCCGGAACAACTGGAAGAACAGCGTGAAGAAACACGTTTGATTATTGAAGAATTACTGGAAGATGGCAGCGATCCGGACGCGTTGTACACCATCGAACACCATCTTTCCGCAGACGATCTGGAAACTCTGGAAAAAGCGGCAGTTGAAGCGTTTAAACTCGGTTACGAAGTGACCGATCCAGAAGAGCTGGAAGTTGAAGATGGTGATATCGTGATTTGCTGCGACATCCTCAGCGAGTGCGCGTTGAATGCCGATCTGATCGATGCCCAGGTTGAACAACTGATGACGCTGGCGGAGAAATTTGACGTTGAGTACGACGGTTGGGGCACTTACTTTGAAGATCCTAACGGCGAAGATGGCGACGATGAAGATTTTGTCGATGAAGACGATGACGGGGTTCGCCACTAATTAATTGATTAAAATGCCCGATAGCACATACTAGCGGGCATTTTTTTAGAGTTCGCGTAGCATCCGCACTTCACAATCGACATGGCCCGTGCAGCCAAGCGCATAGTCGATATGCTCAAAGCCCAAATGCTCATAAAGCGCAATGGCTTCCTTTAAAAAAGCGGTCGTTTCCAGATAGCAGCGTTTGAAGCCCATCTCTCGTGCCTGCTCCATCGCCATTAAGGCCAGTTTTTTCGCTAGCCCTTTACCGCGAATAGCCGGAAGAAAATACATCTTTTGCAGTTCGCAAATGTCCGACTCACTCCCGGTTAATGGCGCAATCCCACCGCCGCCGACCACTTCACCCTCGTACTCAACCACCCAATATGCATGGCCAGGCTGACTATACACTTGATACAGCTCGTCAAGATTCGGATCGGCGACGGTGTAGCCTTTATCAGCGGTAAGACCGTATTCGGCGGATACCTGACGAATGACGCGGGCGATAGCAGGATTATCCAGCAGCGTCAGGCGACGCATTACAGGTGATTGCGGCGCAATGTTATTCATAGTTTAACCCGGTAATGACTCCAACTTATTGATAGTGTTTTATGTTCAGATAATGCCCGATGACTTTGTCATGCAGCTCCACCGATTTTGAGAACGACAGCGACTTCCGTCCCAGCCGTGCCAGGTGCTGCCTCAGATTCAGGTTATGCCGCTCAATTCGCTGCGTATATCGCTTGCTGATTACGTGCAGCTTTCCCTTCAGGCGGGATTCATACAGCGGCCAGCCATCCGTCATCCATATCACCACGTCAAAGGGTGACAGCAGGCTCATAAGACGCCCCAGCGTCGCCATAGTGCGTTCACCGAATACGTGCGCAACAACCGTCTTCTGGAGACTGTCATACGCGTAAAACAGCGAGCGCTGGCGCGATTTAGCCCCGACATAGCCCCACTGTTCGTCCATTTCCGCGCAGACGATGACGTCACTGCCCGGCTGTATGTGTCAGCGCCAGTGATATAAGACGGTAATTCGCCATTTGGATTGTCCGCTCCACCCAACATGTTGTTTCCTTAAGGTTCTCACACCAGAAAGGACATCAACATGCTGAGCAGAGAGGACTTTTACATGATAAAGCAAATGCGCCAGCAGGGCGCGTACATCGTCGATATTGCGACTCAGATTGGTTGCTCTGAACGGACGGTCAGACGCTACCTCAAATACCCTGAACCGCCAGCCAGAAAGACCCGCCACAAAATGGTTAAGCTGAAACCGTTTATGGATTACATCGACATGCGCCTGGCAGAGAATGTCTGGAATAGCGAGGTTATCTTCGCGGAGATTAAGGCAATGGGTTATACGGGCGGACGTTCCATGCTGCGTTACTACATCCAGCCCAAACGTAAAATGCGTCCGTCAAAAAGAACAGTTCGCTTCGAAACTCAGCCTGGATACCAGCTCCAGCATGACTGGGGCGAAGTTGAGGTGGAGGTTGCCGGGCAACGGTGCAAAGTTAACTTTGCGGTTAATACGCTGGGGTTCTCCCGCAGCTTCCATGTCTTCGCCGCACCAAAACAGGATGCTGAGCATACCTACGAATCACTGGTTCGCGCCTTCCGCTACTTCGGTGGTTGTGTGAAAACGGTGCTGGTTGATAACCAGAAGGCTGCGGTGCTGAAGAATAACAACGGGAAAGTCGTGTTCAACTCCGGATTCCTGTTGCTGGCTGACCACTATAACTTCCTGCCACGGGCATGCCGTCCACGCAGGGCCAGAACAAAAGGTAAGGTTGAGCGGATGGTGAAATACCTCAAGGAGAACTTCTTCGTCCGGTACCGCAGGTTCGACAGCTTCACTCATGTCAATCAACAACTGGAGCAATGGATAGCCGATGTGGCTGACAAACGGGAGCTTCGCCAGTTCAAAGAAACGCCGGAACAGCGCTTCGCGCTGGAGCAGGAACATCTGCAGCCGTTACCGGATACAGACTTCGATACCAGTTACTTCGATATCCGCCATGTGTCCTGGGACAGCTATATCGAGGTTGGTGGTAATCGTTACAGCGTTCCCGAAGCGCTGTGTGGTCAGCCGGTATCGATACGAATATCGCTGGATGACGAGTTGCGGATCTACAGTAATGAGAAACTGGTGGCCTCACATCGCCTCTGTTCAGCATCGTCTGGCTGGCAGACAGTGCCGGAGCATCACGCCCCGCTCTGGCAGCAGGTCAGTCAGGTGGAACATCGACCACTGAGTGCCTATGAGGAGCTGTTGTGATGCATGAACTGGAAGTCCTGCTGAGTCGCCTGAAAATGGAGCATCTGAGTTATCACGTTGAAAGCCTGCTGGAACAGGCAGCTAAAAAAGAGCTGAACTACCGGGAGTTCCTGTGCATGGCGCTACAGCAGGAATGGAACGGCAGGCATCAGCGCGGTATGGAGTCCAGGCTGAAGCAGGCTCGTCTGCCGTGGGTCAAAACGCTGGAGCAGTTCGACTTTACCTTCCAGCCGGGCATCGACCGTAAGGTTGTCCGGGAACTGGCTGGTCTGGCGTTCGTGGAGCGCAGCGAAAACGTGATCCTGCTGGGCCCTCCTGGTGTCGGAAAAACTCATCTGGCCATAGCTCTTGGCGTGAAAGCGATGGATGCGGGACATCGGGTACTGTTTATGCCACTGGACAGACTGATCGCGACACTGATGAAAGCGAAACAGGAAAACCGGCTGGAGCGTCAGCTACAGCAACTGAGTTATGCCCGGGTGTTGATCCTGGATGAAATAGGCTATCTGCCGATGAACAGAGAGGAAGCCAGTCTGTTCTTCCGGCTACTGAACCGTCGATATGAAAAAGCGAGCATCATACTGACGTCAAACAAAGGGTTCGCAGACTGGGGAGAAATGTTCGGAGATCACGTACTGGCAACAGCGATCCTGGATCGGCTGCTACATCACTCAACCACGCTGAATATCAAAGGAGAGAGTTACCGGTTAAAAGAGAAACGTAAAGCTGGAGTGCTGACCAAAAACACAACGCCAATCAGTGATGATGAAATGGTGGAAAGCGGACAGCATCAGTAACGAAAGTATTTAGCGGGCATGAAAATGGCAAATAACGGTCAAACATCGTGGCGTTGACATATGCGCGAGGTTACCGACTGCGGCCTGAGTTTTTTAAGTGACGTAAAATCGTGTTGAGGCCAACGCCCATAATGCGTGCAGTTGCCCGGCATCCAACGCCATTCATGGCCATATCAATGATTTTCTGGTGCGTACCGGGTTGAGAAGCGGTGTAAGTGAACTGCAGTTGCCATGTTTTACGGCAGTGAGAGCAGAGATAGCGCTGATGTCCGGCAGTGCTTTTGCCGTTACGCACCACCCCGTCAGTAGCTGAACAGGAGGGACAGCTGATAGAAACAGAAGCCACTGGAGCACCTCAAAAACACCATCATACACTAAATCAGTAAGTTGGCAGCATCACCACGTGGCAGAACATTTTACTGTCTGTATATATAAATTATATCAATGGATTTTTTAATTCAGGGAACTTTTATGGCTCAAGTTATTAATGATATGGATGTTCCGTCCCATTCGTTTGTTTTTCATGGTACAGGTGAGAGATATTTTCTTATTTGTGTGGTGAATGTGTTGTTAACGATTATAACGCTAGGTATCTATTTACCATGGGCATTAATGAAATGTAAGCGTTATCTCTATGCTAATATGGAAGTTAACGGACAACGATTTTCTTATGGGATTACCGGTGGGAATGTTTTTGTTAGTTGTCTTGTTTTTGTTTTTTTCTATTTCGCAATCTTAATGACAGTGTCAGCAGATATGCCGCTTATTGGCTGTGTTTTGACTTTGTCACTGTTGGTTTTGCTTATATTTATGGCAGCAAAAGGACTGCGTTATCAGGCCTTGATGACCAGTCTCAACGGCGTAAGATTTAGTTTTAATTGCTCTATGAAAGGGTTCTGGTGGGTGACCTTTTTCTTGCCGATTTTAATGGCCCTTGGGATGGGGACTGTTTTCTTTATCTCGACAAAGATGCTACATGCCAATAGTTCAAGTAGCGTTATTATATCTGTGGTTCTGATGACAATAGTTTGTATTGTTTTCATTGGTATTTTTAATGGCACTTTATATAGTCTGGTAATGAGTTTTCTCTGGAGTAATACCAGTTTCGGTATACATCGTTTCAAGGTGAAATTAGATACTACATATTGTATAAAATATGCCATTCTCGCATTTTTGGCTTTATTACCTTTTCTCGCTGTTGCTGGTTATATTATCTTCGATCAAATATTAAATGAGTATGATAGTTCTGGGTATGCAAATGATGATATTGAGAATTTACAGCAATTTATGGAAATGCAACGTAAAATGATAATCGCGCAGTTAATCTATTATTTTGGGATTGCTGTTAGCACCAGTTATTTAACGGTGTCGTTGCGAAATCATTTTATGAGCAACCTGTCACTGAATGATGGGCGTATTCGTTTTCGCTCAACTTTAACATACCACGGTATGCTTTATCGCATGTGTGCGTTGGTGGTGATATCCGGGATTACGGGCGGTCTGGCTTATCCACTGCTGAAAATATGGATGATTGACTGGCAGGCAAAAAATACGTATTTGCTGGGCGATTTGGATGACCTTCCTTTAATCAATAAAGAAGAACAACCAGATAAAGGATTCTTAGCCAGTATTTCACGGGGAATTATGCCTTCTTTACCATTTCTGTAAGAGATAAAAAAGGCCGGAGCATGCTCCGGCCTTCGTTTTCATCACTGTGTTTTGATTACAGCGCGGCGATAACAGCCTGCTGTTCAATCAGTTTCGCTTTCGCTTCCGCATAGCCTTCCAGCTTCTCACGCTCTTTCGCGATGACCGCTTCCGGTGCGCGGGCGACAAAGCCTTCATTCGCCAGCTTGTTCTCGATACGGCTGATTTCGCCTTCGATCTTCGCCACTTCTTTCGCCAGACGCGCCAGCTCATCTTCTTTGTTGATGAGGCCAGCCATCGGGATCAGCAGCTCTGCGCCGTCGATGATCTTCGTAACGGAAACCGGACCTTTGTCATCGGCAGGCAGCACGGTGATGCTTTCCAGACGCGCCAGGGTTTGCAGGAAGCCACGGTTTTCATTTACGCGACGTTCTGCATCCGCGCTGCAACCACGCAGCAGCAGCTCCAGCGGTTTGCCCGGCGCGATATTCATTTCTGCACGGATGTTACGTACCGCAACGATCGCCTGTTTCAGCCATTCGGTGTCGGCCAGTGCGGCTTCATCAACCTGAGATGCATCGTACTGCGGGAACGGCTGCAGCATGATGGTGTCGGCAGTGATACCGCAAAGTACTTTCACACGCTGCCAGATGGTTTCGGTGATGAACGGAATGATCGGATGCGCGAGGCGCAGCAGACCTTCCAGTACGGTCACCAGCGTATGGCGAGTACCGCGCAGTTCGGCTTCGGTGCCACCGTTCATTACCGGCTTAGTCAGCTCCAGATACCAGTCACAGAACTGGTTCCAGGTGAACTCATACAGAATGCCTGCAGCGATATCGAAGCGGAAGCTGTCCAGCGCTTCGCGGTACGCTTTGATGGTCTGGTTGAACTCTGCCAGAATCCAGCGGTCCGCCAGCGACAGCGTCATTTCACCACCGTTGAAGCCGCAATCCTGACCTTCCGTGTTCATCAGCACAAAGCGGCTGGCGTTCCACAGCTTGTTACAGAAGTTACGGTAACCTTCCAGGCGCTTCATATCCCAGTTGATGTCACGACCGGTAGACGCCAGCGCCGCCAGGGTGAAGCGCAGGGCATCGGTGCCGTGCGGCTCAATACCGTTCGGGAACTGCTTCTCGGTGCGCTTACGGATTTTGTCCGCCAGCTGCGGCTGCATCATATTGCCGGTACGTTTCTCCAGCAGTTCCGGCAGCGAAATACCGTCAACCATATCCAGCGGGTCAATAACGTTACCCTTGGATTTGGACATCTTCTGGCCTTCGTCGTCACGAATCAGGCCGGTCATGTAAACGGTGTGGAACGGCACCTGCGGTTTGCCATTTTCATCTTTGATGAAGTGCATGGTCATCATGATCATGCGGGCAATCCAGAAGAAAATGATGTCGAAGCCGGATACCATCACGCTGGTTGGGTGGAACTGGCGCAGTGCGTCAGTGTTTTCCGGCCAGCCTAGGGTAGAGAAGGTCCACAGCGCAGAAGAGAACCAGGTGTCGAGAACGTCTTCGTCCTGACGCAGGGCAACGTCGGCACCGAGGTTATTTTCCTTGCGCACTTCTTCTTCGTTGCGGCCAACATAAACGTTACCTGCTTCGTCGTACCATGCAGGGATACGGTGACCCCACCACAGCTGACGAGAGATACACCAGTCCTGAATATCGCGCATCCAGGAGAAGTACATGTTTTCGTACTGCTTCGGTACGAACTGAATGTCGCCGTTCTCAACCGCTTCAACCGCCGGTTTCGCCAGTACATCGGCACGCACGTACCACTGGTCGGTCAGCATTGGTTCGATAACTACGCCGCCACGGTCGCCGTAAGGAACGGTCAGGTCGTGCGGTTTAATTTCTTCCAGCAGGCCGAGTGCGTCAACCGCAGCAACGACTGCTTTACGTGCAGCAAAACGCTCGAGTTTCTGGAACTCTGCCGGGATTTCGCTGGAATAAACGTCAGATTCGTTACCTTTGGTATCGAACACCTGGGCGCTTTCACGGATATCGCCGTCAAAGGTCAGGATGTTGATCATCGGCAGCGCGTGACGTTTACCCACTTCATAGTCGTTAAAGTCGTGCGCCGGAGTGATTTTCACGCAGCCGGTGCCTTTTTCCATGTCGGCGTGTTCGTCGCCAACGATCGGAATACGACGGTTAACCAGCGGTAGAATGACATATTTGCCAATCAGGTCTTTGTAACGCGGATCTTCCGGGTTAACGGCCACGCCGGTATCGCCCAACAGGGTTTCCGGACGGGTAGTCGCAACCACCAGATAATCTTTACCGTCTGCGGTTTTCGCGCCGTCAGCCAGCGGATAGCGGATGTGCCACATCGAACCTTTCGATTCGCGGTTTTCCACTTCCAGGTCAGAGATAGCGGTGCGCAGTTTCGGATCCCAGTTTACCAGGCGTTTGCCACGGTAAATCAGGTCTTCTTTATACAGACGAACGAAAACTTCTTTCACCGCATTGGACAGGCCTTCGTCCATCGTGAAGCGTTCACGCTCCCAGTCGACAGAGTTGCCGAGACGGCGCATCTGACGGGTAATGGTGCCGCCGGACTCCGCTTTCCATTCCCAGATTTTGTCGATGAAAGCTTCGCGGCCGTAGTCGTGACGGGTTTTACCTTCTTCTGCGGCAATCTTGCGCTCAACGACCATCTGGGTAGCGATCCCGGCGTGGTCAGTACCGACCTGCCATAGGGTGTTTTTGCCCTGCATGCGCTGATAGCGGATCATGGTATCCATGATGGTTTGCTGGAAGGCGTGACCCATATGCAAACTGCCGGTGACGTTCGGCGGCGGGATCATGATGCAGAAACTTTCCTGGCTTTCATCGCCATTAGGCTTAAAGTAGCCCTGCTTTTCCCAGTGCTCGTAAAGCGGCTGTTCGATATCTTGTGGGTTATATGTCTTTTCCATTATTTCCAGGTTGCCGTATTCAGGTTGAAACCAGCCACGCGGTAGGCTTTATAGCGTTCGCGCGCCAGTTGTTTCAGAGAATCTTCATAAGGAACGAAGTCTACCACTTCTGTGAAAGCAGTGGCAAAATCTGCAAAGCTTGTTCGCAGACTAATCAATATATCGCGCGGGCTGCTGCTGCGTTTTTGCGGCCAGGCGATCTCCACCGGCGCACCGCCGCGCGGTCCTTCTCCCGCTAAATTATGCGGGACAAAGCTTTCTGCCGGACGCGCCCACAGGGCTTCATCCAGCCGGTAAGCCTGCTTTTCATCTTCACAGGCGATGAGCACGCGCTTACCGCTGCGCCAACGTTCTGCGGCAATTTCACACACCAGTTGCTCAACGGCGCTTAAGCCATCGACGGTGGTGTCATTGTCCAGAAGGTAGAACGTTGCGTTTTTCATATATGGGGCTTCTTGTGGTGGATTTAAATATTGCTGCATTCCTCACCCTGAAAGATGAGCAATGAATTTCTATTGCGCTCGATCGGTTCCCTCTCCCTTAGGGAGAGGGTTAGGGTGAGGGTAAAACGCAAACTTACTCTTCGCCGTTAAACCCAGCGCGGTTTAACAGGAACTGTGCCAGCAACGCTACCGGACGACCGGTTGCGCCTTTTGCTTTACCAGAACGCCAGGCGGTTCCTGCAATATCCAGGTGCGCCCAGTTGTACTTACGGGTAAAGCGTGACAGGAAGCAACCTGCGGTAATCGCCCCACCAGGACGACCGCCAATGTTCGCCATATCGGCAAAATTGGACTCCAGTTGTTCCTGATACTCGTCACCCAGCGGTAAGCGCCATGCGCGGTCACCGGATTGTTCAGACGCGGCAATCAGTTCATGGGCCAGCGGATTATGGTTCGCCATCAGACCAGTAATATGATGACCCAGCGCGATCACGCAGGCACCGGTCAGCGTCGCCACATCAATCACCGCTTCCGGCTCAAAACGTTCAACGTAAGTTAACACGTCGCACAGTACCAGGCGGCCTTCGGCATCGGTGTTCAGCACTTCAACGGTTTGACCGGACATGGTGGTTAACACATCGCCCGGACGATAGGCACGCCCGCCAGGCATGTTTTCACAGCCTGCCAGCACGCCAATAACGTTAATAGGCAGTTGTAGCTCTGCGACCATCCGCATCACGCCGTAAACCGCTGCCGCACCGCACATATCGTACTTCATCTCATCCATGCCTTCTGAAGGCTTGATGGAGATACCGCCGGAGTCGAAGGTTAAACCTTTACCCACCAGCACGATTGGGCGTGCATCTTCCGACGCGTTGCCTTTGTACTCAATCACCGACATCAGCGATTCGTTTTGCGAACCCTGACCGACCGCCAGATAAGAGTGCATCCCCAGCTCTTTCATCTGCTGTTCGCCGATAACGCGGGTGATAACATTCTTGCTGTAGCTGTCAGCCAGCTGGCGCGCTTGTGAAGCGAGGTAAGCGGCGTTACAGATATTCGGCGGCATATTGCCGAGATCTTTTGCTGCTTTAATCCCGGCGGCAATCGCCAGACCGTGCTGGATCGCGCGCTCACCGCTGGTCAGTTCACGGCGGGTCGGCACGTTGAACACCATTTTACGCAGCGGACGACGCGGTTCGCTCTTGTTCGTTTTCAGCTGATCGAAACTGTAGAGCGTCTCTTTTGCAGTCTCGACAGCCTGACGCACTTTCCAGTAGTTGTTACGGCCTTTAACGTGCAGTTCAGTCAGAAAGCAGACCGCTTCCATTGAGCCAGTATCATTCAGCGTATTAATGGTTTTCTGAATAACCTGCTTGTACTGACGTTCATCCAGCTCACGTTCTTTGCCGCAACCAATAAGGAGAATTCGCTCGGAAAGTACATTCGGAACATGGTGCAGCAACAGTGTCTGCCCCGGTTTTCCTTCCAGTTCGCCCCGACGTAGCAGGGCGCTGATGTACCCATCGCTGATTTTATCGAGCTGTTCTGCAATCGGAGAAAGGCGACGTGGTTCGAAGACGCCCACGACGATGCAGGCACTCCGCTGTTTCTCCGGGCTACCGCTTTTTACACTAAACTCCATGCACTACGCTCCTGAATCTTAAAGACAACGGCGGTGGCTACAGATAGAATTGCAAGCTTTCGTAACTCATGTCCGCTGTTGCGATGACTTCGTGTTAATCTTAACGTTATTACGGCATTGGCACGTCAGAACAAAATCTGAGAGGTGAATCCGTTGAGTATAATTATCTTAGCGACGATTTCGACGACTCAAGAGAATAAATGACGTTTAAGCCATGAAACAAGCTAAAATCCTGCAAAAGACGAGTTTTTACGGGCGTATTTAAAGTGATAATCATAAGATATCTGGTGCGGGAGACGCTCAAAAGCCAGCTGGCGATACTCTTCATCTTGCTTTTGATCTTCTTCTGTCAAAAGTTAGTGAGGATCCTCGGCGCAGCGGTTGACGGCGATATTCCGGCGAATCTGGTGCTCTCCCTTCTCGGGTTGGGCGTGCCGGAAATGGCGCAGCTTATCCTGCCATTAAGCCTGTTCCTCGGGCTGCTGATGACGCTGGGCAAACTGTATACCGAAAGTGAAATTACGGTAATGCATGCCTGCGGTCTGAGCAAAGCGGTGCTGGTGAAAGCGGCAATGATCCTTGCGGTGTTCACGGCAATCGTCGCGGCGGTTAACGTGATGTGGGCGGGACCATGGTCATCGCGTCATCAGGATGAAGTGTTAGCAGAAGCGAAAGCGAACCCTGGCATGGCGGCGCTGGCGCAAGGGCAATTCCAGCAAGCGACTAATGGCAGCTCGGTGCTGTTCATCGAAAGCGTTGACGGCAGCGATTTCAAAGATGTGTTCCTCGCACAAATTCGACCAAAAGGTAATGCACGTCCTTCTGTGGTGGTGGCCGATTCCGGACATTTAACCCAGCTGCGCGACGGCTCCCAGGTCGTCACTCTCAACCAGGGAACGCGCTTCGAAGGCACTGCACTGTTACGCGATTTCCGCATTACGGACTTTCAGGATTATCAGGCGATCATTGGTCACCAGGCGGTGGTGCTCGACCCGAACGATACCGACCAGATGGACATGCGCACATTGTGGAACACTGACACCGATCGTGCCCGCGCAGAACTGAACTGGCGTATCACGTTGGTATTCACCGTGTTTATGATGGCACTTATGGTTGTACCGTTGAGCGTGGTTAACCCGCGTCAGGGACGCGTACTGTCGATGCTGCCAGCCATGCTGCTGTATCTACTTTTCTTCCTGATCCAGACCTCCCTGAAATCGAACGGCGGTAAAGGTAAGCTGGACCCGACGCTGTGGATGTGGACCGTTAACCTGATTTATCTGGCTTTGGCGATTGTTCTCAACCTTTGGGACACCGTGCCGGTCCGCCGCCTGCGCGCCAGTTTTTCGCGTAAAGGAGCGGTGTGATGCAACCTTTTGGCGTACTTGACCGCTATATCGGTAAAACTATTTTCACCACCATCATGATGACGCTGTTCATGCTGGTGTCGCTGTCGGGCATTATCAAGTTTGTCGATCAGCTGAAAAAAGCCGGGCAGGGGAGTTACGACGCGTTAGGCGCAGGAATGTATACCTTGCTGAGCGTGCCGAAAGATGTGCAAATCTTCTTCCCGATGGCGGCTCTGCTTGGGGCGTTGCTTGGTCTTGGGATGCTGGCGCAGCGCAGCGAACTGGTGGTGATGCAGGCTTCTGGTTTTACCCGTATGCAGGTGGCGCTGTCGGTGATGAAAACCGCCATTCCGCTGGTCTTGCTGACGATGGCGATTGGTGAATGGGTCGCGTCGCAGGGCGAGCAGATGGCGCGTAACTACCGTGCGCAGGCGATGTACGGCGGCTCGTTGCTCTCCACTCAGCAAGGCTTATGGGCGAAAGATGGCAACAACTTCGTCTACATTGAGCGGGTTAAAGGTGACGAAGAGTTAGGTGGCATCAGTATTTATGCCTTTAACGAGAATCGTCGTCTGCAATCCGTACGTTATGCCGCTACCGCGAAGTTTGACCCGGAACATAAAGTCTGGCGTCTGTCGCAGGTTGATGAATCTGATCTGACCAATCCGAAACAGATCACCGGTTCGCAGACGGTGAGCGGCACCTGGAAAACCAACCTCACGCCAGACAAACTGGGCGTGGTGGCGCTGGACCCGGATGCACTCTCCATCAGTGGTTTGCACAACTATGTGAAGTATCTGAAGTCGAGCGGTCAGGATGCCGGACGTTATCAGCTCAACATGTGGAGCAAAATCTTCCAGCCGCTATCCGTGGCGGTGATGATGTTGATGGCGCTGTCGTTCATCTTTGGCCCACTGCGTAGCGTACCGATGGGCGTGCGTGTGGTCACCGGTATCAGCTTCGGTTTTGTCTTCTACGTACTGGACCAGATCTTCGGCCCGCTGACGTTGGTTTATGGCATCCCGCCGATCATCGGCGCACTGTTGCCAAGCGCCAGCTTCTTCTTAATCAGCCTGTGGCTGTTAATGAGAAAATCGTAATCTAACAAGGGAGCGAAAGCTCCCTTTATTATTGTTGACAAAGTCAAATACGAGTTCGAACGGTCCCCTCGCCCCTTTGGGGAGAGGGTTAGGGTGAGGGGCACAGATCACGTCTGACTTACCTTTTTCTCCCCCCAGCAAACTCCCCAACATCCCGCGTACAATCTGATTCGTCACCTGGCGAGCGGCGCTTTTCGCCATTGTTTGCACCACACCATCTTTCTTCCCGCCGCGTGGTCCGGTAGTGCCAAACAAAATATCCTTCAATCCACCAAGAATACCGTCATCCACCGCCACCTCTTTCCCTTTCACGGGGGGATTATTTTGCTGCTCGGTACTGGCCTGAAAGCCTTTTTGCAGCATCTCATAGGCGGACTCGCGGTCCACCTCATCTTCATATTTGCCATACACCGGGGAGTGATTAATCAGGCCATTACGCTCATCTTCCGTCACCGGCCCCATTCGCGAACAAGGTGCGATCACCATCGCCCGTTCCACCACTGAAGGACTTCCTTTCGCATCGAGAAACGAGATTAACGCCTCGCCGGTCCCCAGTTCCTGGATTGCCTTTTCGGTATCAAACGCCGGATTGGCCCGCATGGTTTGCGCCGCTGCCTTCACTGCTTTCTGATCTTTAGGCGTAAAAGCACGCAAAGCGTGTTGAACGCGATTACCGAGCTGCCCTAGCACGTTATCCGGGATATCTGACGGGTTTTGCGAAACGAACCAGACGCCCACGCCTTTTGAGCGAATAAGCCTTATCACCTGCTCAATCTTATCCAGCAGTACCTGTGGCGCATCGTTAAACAGCAGATGTGCTTCGTCGAAGAAAAACACCAGTTTTGGTTTCTCCAGATCGCCCGCTTCAGGCAATTGTTCATATAACTCTGAAAGCATCCACAGCAGGCTGGCGGCGTACAGTTTCGGCATCTGATAAAGTTTCTCGGCGCTGAGGATATTGATAACGCCTTTACCGTTGGCATCGGTGCGCATCCAGTCTTTGATATCCAGCATCGGCTCACCAAAGAAGTGTTCTGCGCCTTGCTGTTCCAGCGACAGTAATCCGCGCTGGATGGCACCAACCGATGCGCTACTGATATTTCCGTACTGATTCTGGAAGGATTTGGCGTTATCGCCGATGTACTGGGTAATCGCCCGCAAATCTTTAAAGTCGAGCAGCAACAATCCCTGATCGTCCGCAATGCGGAAGATAATATTCAGCACGCCAGATTGCACATCGTTGAGATTCAACAGTCGTGCCAGCAACAGCGGCCCCAGATCCGAAACCGTCGCCCGCACCGGATGGCCTTTCTCGCCAAAGATATCCCACACCACCACCGGATTGGCATGCGGTTGCCAGTCGTTGACGCCGATATTTTTCAGTCTTGCGAGCAGTTTTTCCGACGCCGTTCCTGCCTGCGCGATGCCGGTCAGATCGCCTTTCACATCGGCCATAAACACCGGAACACCGATTTCCGACAATGACTCTGCCAGTTTTTGCAACGTGACAGTTTTACCCGTCCCCGTTGCGCCAGTAATCAGCCCGTGACGGTTAGCCATTCCCGGCAGTAAAAACAGTTCTGTGTCCGGCGTGCGGGCAATTAACAGGGGTTCGCTCATGAGATTTCCTCCAGTTTCCTGCCTGGAGTATAGGCAACGTCCGGCAAAGAGAATATGTGTAATGAAGAGAAAATAACCTAAAGCGTGTTACCGTGATAAATCTGATACCCGAGGTCAACAGTGTTGTGGTTGTGATCGTTATTCTTAATCTTGCTCAGCAACATTTGGGCGGCCATCCGACCAATATCAAAACGGGGAGTAATTACGCTGGCGAGGCTTGGGATCATTTGCCTGCCAATCTCCAGCCCATGAAAACCCGCAATGGAAATTTGTTCTGGCACGGCGAGGTTTCGCTCGCGGCACAGCAGAAGCGCACCCATCGCAATATCGTCATTGGTGCAAAATACACCGTCTAAATCCGGGTTTGCGCTAAGGGCATCACGCATTAACTGCATTCCTAAATGAATGGATGAGATGGCGCGTGGATTCATGCGTAATGGGGAAAGATTATGCAGCATCATCGCATCGCAATACCCCTGATAACGCTGTTCATCGCGGGTGTCATCTTTGGAACCGAGATACAGAATTTTGCGCCTGACTCGCTTATCCAGCATGGTACACACCATGTCAAAAGCAGCCTGCCGATTATCAAAACCGACCTCCATATCCAGCCGTTCTCCCTGTACATCCATCAATTCCACGACCGGAATGGTGGCTGAACGCAGAAATTTCACCGTCCTGATGGTGTGATATTTTTCCGAAAGAATAATCCCGTCAATGTTATAAGAGAGCAGGTTAATCACCGACTCTTCTTCGGAATCGCGATCGTAATTGTAATTAGCAATAAGGGTCTGATAATTATGCACAGAGGTGACGGATTCTATTCCCGCGAGAATGTCAGCGAAGAGTTGATTTTGAAATGACGGAATCAAGATACCGAGGGTATAACTTTGTGCATTCAACAACATGCCGGGAGCGCGATTAGGGATATAATTGATCTCTTCCATAATTTTGGCGATGCGCTCGCCTGTTTCCTTTGCCACCTTTTTCGGCGAGCGGATATAACGACTCACGGTCATTTTTGTTACGCCAGCCAGCGTAGCGATATCCTGTAAAGAAATTCTGTGATTGCGCATAACTTCTCCCAACGTCGGGGGAATCTTCAATCTTCCCCCGAAACTACATCACAATATTTTATTCTTTCAGTGCAATACGGCGTTAATGGCTAACACGCCCAGCAAACCCATAATAGAAATAAGGGTTTCCATCACTGTCCAGGTACGCAACGTTTCACCAACCGTCAGATTAAAATACCCTTTAAATAGCCAGAAGCCAGGGTCGTTTACGTGTGACGCGATCACGCTGCCCGCACCAGTTGCCAGTACCATTAAAGCGGGATCGGCATGGGTAACGTTGATAATCGGCAACACCACACCCGCGGTGGTAATGGCCGCGACGGTGGCAGAGCCCAGAGCGATACGCAACAGCGCCGCGACAGTCCAGCACATCAATAACGGCGAAAGCGTAGTTCCGGTCATTAAGTGTGAAATATACTGCCCGACACCACTATCTACTAATACCTGCTTAAACGCGCCGCCGCCAGCGATAATAAACACAATCATCGCGATAGCGCCTATAGAATCCCCAATGATATCCATGATTTGCTCGATGGTGCGTCCATTACGTCGGCCCAGTGTGAAAATCGCAATAACAATGGCAATAAACAGCGCAACGGCAGGGTTACCGACAAATTCAAAGAAGAGGCGCACGGTGTTAGTTTTCGGTAACGTAATTTCACAAACGGCGGCGATAGCCATCAGGATGACCGGGATCACTGCAGCAAAAATACTGTTCCAGAAGGAGGGCATCTCCTCTTCGCTAAACAGATGAGGATTAAATAAGCCTTCCGGTGGTGCTTTCTCAAAGCGAGTTAGCAGTTTAGAAAACAGCGGTCCTGCGACAATAACTGTCGGAATGGTAATGATAAATCCATACAGTAAAGTCGTTCCGAGATTAGCCTCAAAGATAGTCGCGATGGCAGTAGGCCCTGGATGTGGCGGCAGAAAACAGTGGGTTACAGAGAGCGCTGCTACCATCGGTACGCCAACATACAACAGGGGTAATCCAGATGATGCCACGATGGTAAATACCAACGGCAACAGCAGGACAAAACCCACTTCAAAAAACATGGCGAGGCCCACAACCAGACCGGTGATCACTAGCGCCCATTGCACGCGTTTTTTACCAAAAGTAGCAATCAGCGTAGTGGCGATACGTTGTGCCGCGCCCGTATCAGAAATCAGCTTGCCTAACATGGCCCCGAAACCGAGGATCATTGCCAGCCCGCCGAGCGTGCTGCCGATACCATTTTGTATAGAGTGCAGGACGGCCTGTGCATCCATCCCTTCGGCAAATCCGACGACGGCAGCTACCAGAACGAGGGCAATAAAGCCGTTAACTTTAAAGCCGATCATCAGGATAAGAAGCAGCGCGACGCCTGCCGCAATAATGATTAATGGCATAGTCTTTATCTCTTATTAGTGCCAGAAAAGCAGCGCTTTCGCGCTGCACGTAGGGTGGTGGGTAGGGTGGTGGCTGTTAAACAGCCACTAACATGCCGCCATCAACAAACAACAGGTGGCCGTTTACGAAATCAGAGGCTTTTGAAGAAAGGAACACCGCAGCACCAATCAGTTCCTGCGGATCTCCCCAGCGTGCGGCGGGGGTCCGTTTGCACAACCAGGCGGTGAAGGCTTCGTCCTCAACCAGTGCTTTAGTCATTTCTGTTTTGAAATAGCCCGGCGCAATACCGTTGACCTGAATATTGTGGCGCGCCAGCTCGACGCACATGCCGCGGGTGAGCATTTTTACCGCCCCTTTCGATGCGGCATAAGGGGTGATGGTGTCACGTCCCAGTTCGCTTTGCATCGAGCAAATATTAATAACTTTACCTGCCTTGCGTTCAACCATGTGACGAGTTACCGCTTGCGATACCAGGAACACGGCGGTCTGGTTTACTGCGATCACATCATTCCACTCTTGTTCAGGGAACTCAGTAAAAGGATGACGGCGCTGGATACCGGCGTTATTCACCAGCACATCAATGGGGCCGATGTCCTTTTCGATATGTTCAACGGCGGCATCAATTTCATGTTTATGAGTAACATTAAAAGGTGCGGCAACGGCCTGAATACCCTCCTGGTGGAGTTTTTCTACAGCAAGTTCTGCGCGTTCGGCAGTAATATCATTAATAATTATTTGTGCGCCATATTTACCCAGGCCGGTTGCCAGTAAATAGCCAATGCCCTGTGCTGAACCGGTAATCAAGATATTTTTTCCTGCCAGTGAAAATAGATCGTTCATTGTATTATTCCTTTATTTATCTCTTAGAAAACAAGCTGGACTTTTGCTGCCTGGGTTTTATCACCGGCGAAACGTAGCGCCTCTTCCAGGTCAGTGAAGAGATATTCAGCACTCAGTAAAGGCAGTGGATTGATAACGCCATTCGCCAGCCATGACACTGCGGTATTAAATTCGCTGGTAAAACGGAAAGAGCCTTTGAGTGAAATCTCCTTACCAATCAACGTCATCATTGGGAATTCTGCCATCGCGCCTCCCATCCCTACCTGCACCATTACGCCGCGTGCACGAGTGACCTCCAGACAGGTATTCACTGATGAAGGATGACCGGACACTTCAAAGCTGACATCGAAATGGCCTTTTTCCGCTTTCCAGTGATCCATGTCGTCGTTTTGTGGGTTTACGAGCACATCCGCACCCATCTCTTTGGCCAGCGAAAGGGAACGGGGACTCACATCGGCACAGACAATTTCCGCGGACCCCAGTGTTTTCACAGCACTGACAATCAGGCAGCCAATGGGCCCAACACCGGAAACAAATACTCGCTTGCCCTGTAACTCGTCGGCCTGATGTGCGGCATGAATCGCGACGGCTAAAGGTTCGGCAAAAGCCATAACCTTTTCGTCAGCTTTGGCCGGATAAGGGACACATTGCGACGTTTCGACCATTTTATAACGGGTAAAACCACCATCAACATGAGGGAAATACATGGCACTGCCAAAAAAACGCATATCTGTACACTGATTCTCGTTATGTTCAATGCAGTATTTGCAGTGACCGCACGGTTTAGACGGATTAATGGCTACCGTTTGCCCTTCATGTAATTCTGATGAGTCGCTATGAATAACTTTACCGATAACTTCATGACCTAACACCATCGGTGCCTTTATCATGAAATTACCTACTTTTCCTTCCTGATAATAATGTAAATCGGAACCGCAAATTCCACCTCGGGTTATTTGTACTAATGTTCCATTATTATTCCAATCTATCGTCTGCTCGGTAACGGCAACAGTTTTCTTGTCCGCAACAACGCAGGACTGTGTTTTCACTTGCATAAATTCCTCACTGGTCAGGTAGACACCTCGGAAGCATTTAAGCGGTTTTAATTGTCATTATTTGTGATGAAGATCACGTCAGAAAATTGTTACATTACTATGTTACGCATAACGTGATGTGCCTTGTAATTCTTATCAGCAGAAATAAAAAAACGTGAAATTATTATGCCACCAGGCGTAGTATCGCAGCAGGTAAGATGATTCAGGAGATTTTAAATGGCGGGTGAAAGCTTTATTTTGATGGGCGTTTCAGGGAGTGGTAAAACATTAATTGGTAGCAAGGTTGCCGCGTTATTATCTGCTAAATTTATTGATGGTGACGATCTTCATCCAGCCAAAAATATAGATAAAATGTCGCAGGGTATTCCATTATCTGATGAAGATCGACTTCCCTG
Organism: Shigella sonnei; assembly: GCF_002950395.1. Taxonomy (NCBI): domain Bacteria; kingdom Pseudomonadati; phylum Pseudomonadota; class Gammaproteobacteria; order Enterobacterales; family Enterobacteriaceae; genus Shigella; species Shigella sonnei. The sequence continues at coordinate 3,119,599 of NZ_CP026802.1, read as the reverse complement.
GCTGGAACGCTTAAATGATGCTTCATACAGTCTTTATAAAAAGAATGAAACAGGATTTATTGTCTGTTCATCATTAAAAAAACAGTATCGTGATATTTTACGCAAGGGTAGCCCCCATGTTCATTTCCTCTGGTTAGATGGCGACTATGAAACTATTCTCGCGCGAATGCAGCGGCGGGCTGGGCATTTTATGCCGGTAGCGTTACTAAAAAGTCAGTTTGAGGCGCTGGAGCGTCCACAAGCAGATGAACAGGATATTGTACGCATTGATATCAACCATGATATTGCCAATGTCACCGAACAATGTCGGCAGGCCGTGCTGGCGATACGACAAGACAGAATATGTGCGAAAGGGGGTAGCGCCTCAGATCAGCGCTGCGAATGATTTTCAAAAATCGGCTTTCAGAACCACGCGGTAACGCGCCTTACCGTTGCGCACATGCTGGATGGCGTCGTTTATTTTCGACATCGGGAACAGTTCGGTGGTCGGCGCAACCTTGCTGCGGGCCGCAAAGCGCATCAGCTTACGAAGCTCATAAGGTGTGCCGGTTGCTGAACCAGAGACGCTGCGGTCGCCCGCAATTAACGTAAAGGCCGGAACAGACAGCGGCGTGAGGACCGCACCGACGGTGTGGAAATTACCGCCATACGTCAGCGCCTCAAAATAAGGCTGCCAGTCGAGGCTGACGTTGACGGTGTTGATAATGAGATCGAACTGCCCCGCAAGTGTTTTCAGTGCCTGCGGATCGCGGCTATTCACCACTTTATCGGCACCCATCGCCAGTACTTCCTGCTCTTTCGCAGGATTCGAACTAAAGGCTGTCACCTCGCATCCCATTGCGTGCAGAAGTTTTATAGCGATATGCCCCAGCCCGCCAATACCAATTACCCCAACGCGGCTGGTAGCAGTGATATGGTGCATCAACAGTGGTTTAAAGACCGTGATACCACCACACAGCAGCGGCCCGGCGGACTCGATATCGATATTTTCCGGCAGTGGGATCACCCATTGCCAGTCTGCACGCAACTTCTCGGCAAAACCGCCGCGATTCATAATTGTTGGCACCGCACCTTGCTCGCAGTTGATCTGATTACCGCTAATACAGGCGTCGCAATGCCCGCAGCTACGCGCCGTCCAGCCAATCCCGACACGCTGACCGACCTGCAAACCTTTATCCTGCGCGGCGCTCCCGAGCGCCACCACGCGCCCAATCACCTCATGCCCGGCAACCAGCGGATACTGTGAAAATCCCCATTCGTTGTCGATCATCGACAGATCGGAATGGCAGATCCCGCAGTAATCCACCTGCACTTCAACATCTTGTGGCTTCAATTCACCGGGCTCGTACTCATAAACTTCCAGTTCGCCGCCCGCTTCTTTTGCGGCATAGCTTTTTATCATCGACATTTTTTGGTCCTTCTCTGGTGTTGTCTGGGAAGTGTAGAGCATGGCAGGGCGGGGTGCCTGGAGTGTGACAAAGGTTACACATCGCTGTATGCAATGCTGAAAATTTCAGCACTTAGCGAGGTGCGAGCAAGCTGGCGCTTGCATGGTGGCGTGCGACAGGTATAATCCACAACGTTTTCCGCATACCTCTTCAGTGCCGAAGTGGCGAAATCGGTAGACGCAGTTGATTCAAAATCAACCGTAGAAATACGTGCCGGTTCGAGTCCGGCCTTCGGCACCAAAAGTATGTCAATAGACCTCAACTGAGGTCTTTTTTATGCCTGAAATTCAGTATTTATCTACCTTTCCCGCTATATTAACTCTCTCAAGGTCAACCGATATCAACGTACTTCTACCAACATATGTTGGTACAGATGATGGTATTTCCGGTTCGATAATGCTTGTACCAACAGGGAGGGAATACGCATGGCATTAACAGACATCAAAGTCAGAACAGCTAAGCCAACAGATAAGCAATATAAGTTGACTGATGGTGGCGGTATGCATCTGCTTGTCCATCCAAATGGTTCTAAGTACTGGCGTTTGCAGTACCGTTATGAGGGAAAGCAAAAGATGCTGGCACTTGGGGTTTATCCTGAAATCACACTCGCGGATGCCAGAATACGTCGTGACGAGCCACGTAAGCTGCTTGCGAATGGCGTCGATCCGGGAGACAAAAAGAAAAGTGATAAGGTTGAACAGAGTAAAGCACGAACCTTTAAAGAAGTCGCGATTGAGTGGCATGGCACCAATAAAAAGTGGTCTGAAGATCATGCCCATCGTGTGCTAAAAAGTCTGGAAGATAATCTTTTTGCAGCGCTTGGTGAACGTAATATCGCTGAGTTAAAAACTCGAGATTTATTAGCACCTATTAAGGCCGTAGAAATGTCTGGACGTCTTGAAGTGGCTGCTCGTCTTCAACAGCGCACTATGAGGTGTACTGGCAATAGCGGACACTACCATTTGTTCTTTTTTTAAGCAGCCATCTGATGATATTTTTCCCTGAAGGCTGCCGGGGAGATATTCCCCAGACGAGAGTGACGACGCTGACGATTGTAGAAAATCTCAATGTATTCCCGTATTACTGAGATGGCTTCATCCCGGTTATTAAAACGATAGTGGCTCAGGCTCTCATTTTTCAGCGTTCCCCAGAAGCTTTCCATCGGAGCGTTGTCGTAACAGTTACCTTTACGCGACATTGATGTTTTCAGACCAGACTGCTCCTGTATGACCCGGTAATCGTATGCGCAGTACTGTGAACCTCGATCAGAGTGGTGGATTAGCCCGGCAGGTGGGCGCTGGCTCCTGAGCGCCATAAACAGGGCTTTACCTGTCAGCTCTTTTGTCATGCGCTCTCCCATGGCGTAGCCGACAATTTCGCACGTATAAACATCTTTGATGCCAGCGAGGTACAACCATCCCTCCTGTGTGGCAACATACGTCAGGTCCGCCACCCAGACCTGATTTGGTGCTGTAGGAGCGAACGTCTGGTTCAGCAGATTTGGCGCAACTGGCAGATTGTGGTTCGAGTTCGTAGTCGCTCTGAACTTGCGTTTCTGCTTACAGCGTAGCCTTAGCTCCTTACGAAGACGTGCCAGTCGGTCACGACCAACGATGATGCCATTCTCTGCCAGCTCCGTCTGGAGCCGCCGGGTTCCATATGTTTCGCGAGTGCGGATATGTGCCACCTTAATCTCCAGTTTTAGCCGCTCATCACTTTGTTTTCTGTCTGAGGGTTCATGCTGTACCCAGTTGTAATAACCGCTCCTGGATACACCAAATACCTGACACATCGCTTCAATGGGAAATTGTTGTCGCCATTGTTCGATTAACGCGTATTTTTCAGCGACTCCTGTGCAAAATACGCTGTTGCTTTTTTTAATATATCTCGCTCAAGGCGAGCTTCATTTAACGCCTTACGCAGTTGCAGAATTTCAGATTCCAGTTCAGCCACCGTGCGGGAACCAGGAGTACCGAGCCCTTTTCTGGCGGCGGTAACCCATTGTCCTAAAGTGCCTTCAGGAAGAGATAATCGGGAAGCGCCTTCACTGATCGAAAGTTGATTTTCAGGAACCGTTCTGACAGCTTCGGCTTTGAACTCTTTAGAGTAACGTTGGGTTTTTCTGCTCATTATTAGCTCCTTCTGATGCCATTCTATTTCAGGAAGGAGTGTCCGTTAAACTCAGGCTACCTCAGTATCCTGCTTTTGCTGCCAGCGCCACCACGTTGTTGCCGGAGTCAGGGTTCTGCTCATAGTCATAAATCAGTGTCCGGCTCAGGGAAGGTACGGTACTGGCTGCTGCCGATGTATAGCCGTCAATAAATAAACCGGGAGCTGAAGTGGCACACTGAATTTGGCCACCTGAACAGAGGTGATATGCTCACCTCAGAACAACACAGGTGCTCCAATGAAAAAAAGAAATTTTAGCGCAGAGTTTAAACGCGAATCCGCTCAACTGGTTGTTGACCAGAAATACACGGTGGCAGATGCCGCCAAAGCTATGGATGTTGGCCTTTCCACAATGACAAGATGGGTCAAACAACTGCGTGATGAGCGTCAGGGCAAAACACCAAAAGCCTCTCCGATAACACCAGAACAAATCGAAATACGTAAGCTGAGGAAAAAGCTACAACGCATTGAAATGGAGAATGAAATATTAAAAAAGGCTACCGCGCTCTTGATGTCAGACTCCCTGAACAGTTCTCGATAATCGGGAAACTCAGAGCGCATTATCCTGTGGTCACACTCTGCCATGTGTTCGGGGTTCATCGCAGCAGCTACAGATACTGGAAAAACCGTCCTGAAAAACCAGACGGCAGACGGGCTGTATTACGCAGTCAGGTACTTGAGCTACATGGCATCAGCCACGGTTCGGCCGGAGCAAGAAGCATCGCCACAATGGCAACCCGGAGAGGCTACCAGATGGGACGCTGGCTTGCTGGCAGGCTCATGAAAGAGCTGGGGCTGGTCAGCTGTCAGCAGCCGACTCACCGGTATAAACGTGGTGGTCATGAACATGTTGCTATCCCTAACTACCTTGAAAGGCAGTTCGCCGTGACCGAGCCAAATCAGGTGTGGTGCGGTGATGTGACCTATATCTGGACGGGTAAGCGCTGGGCGTACCTCGCCGTTGTTCTCGACCTGTTCGCAAGAAAACCAGTGGGCTGGGCCATGTCGTTCTCGCCGGACAGCAGGCTCACCATGAAAGCGCTGGAAATGGCATGGGAAACCCGTGGTAAGCCCGGCGGGGTGATGTTCCACAGCGATCAGGGCAGTCATTATACGAGCAGGCAGTTCCGGCAGTTATTGTGGCGATACCAGATCAGACAGAGTATGAGCCGGCGCGGAAACTGCTGGGATAACAGCCCAATGGAACGCTTCTTCAGGAGTCTGAAGAACGAATGGATGCCGGTGGTGGGTTACGTAAGCTTCAGCGAGGCAGCTCACGCCATAACGGACTATATCGTTGGATATTACAGCGCACTAAGACCGCACGAATATAACGGTGGGTTACCCCCAAACGAATCGGAAAATCGATACTGGAAAAACTCTAACTCGGTGGCCAGTTTTTGTTGACCACTTCACACACTTTTTAGAAAAATCGATGGTCAGAAACTGGATTAGCAATTCCGTTCCAGGGTTGCTTTTGATTTACGTTGGCGTCTGATCATTGATTTATCCTCAAAAGCCCAACCTCATTGGTAATGAACCAGCTCCGTGAATGTCCGCTCTGGCACAGAGCGAAATTTTTTGATCTCCCCCCCTGAAATCTAAACTTAGTCATGTCACGTTTTTGGGTTTCTAAAATTTTAACTTCGCGTTTTTCGTTGCCGTAAGGGTTATACAGAAATGTCCGTTAAGCAGAGTTCAAAATTGATTGCCGTGATCACGACTGGTTTGAAAGCCGCGCCCAAGCCTGTACAGCTCTGGTTTGCGTTGATTATGAACCTGTCAGCCTAAAGCAAGCGGATGGACGATGAGTATTGGTAATCTTTCAGAGTCCGGAAAAGTTCAGCCCCAGTCTGAACAGGCTTGCTGGCGCCAGTCCAGTTTCATTCAGTCGTGGTTTGGTTCTTACGGCCTGTGCAATCTACCTCATTAGGCACATCGGCCTGCCAGATACCGGCTCGGGGTGTATTTCCGCTTCCACGCTGAATACTGTTCTCAGCAATCCTGGGGTCATCACCTCTTCTGGTGTGCCTTGCGCCATAACATGTCCGTTTGCCATTACCACCAGTTGATCGCAGTACCGGCTAGCCTGATTAAGGTCGTGCAGCACAGCGACCACCGTTTTCCCCTGAGTCCGGAGTTCGCCCATCAACCGCATCAGGTCCACCTGGTGATTGATATCAAGATAGGTGGTTGGCTCATCAAGTAATACAACGGGCGTATTCTGGGCCAGGACCATTGCCAGAAATGCGCGCTGGCGCTGACCGCCGGAAAGCTCGGTTAACCGACGAACGGCAAGATGATTGATCCGGGTCTGGTTCATGGCGACATTAACTCGTGCATTGTCTTCAGCGGAGAGACGCCCCCAGAGTGACAGCCAGGGATTACGACCATACGAAACCAGCTCCTGGACTGTGATCCCCTCTGGCGTTAAATGGTGCTGAGGCAGCAGCGAAAGCCTGCGGGCCAACTGGCGCGATGAGAGCATATTTATGGGATTATCGCCGAGAAATACGGTGCCAGACTGCGGCATTAAAAGCCGCGAAAAACAGTTTAACAGCGTCGATTTCCCGCAACCGTTAGGACCGATCAGGGCGGTGATCTTCCCCGTTGGCAGTGAGAGTGAAACGTCGTTAAGTACCTTGTCTGTCCCGTAATTGACCGTCAGATTTTCAGTTCGTAAAGTCATTTATCGCATTCTCACAAGCAACCAGACAAACCACGGCGCACCGATAATGGCGGTCAGCACGCCAACCGGGAGCTCCAGTGGGGGATGAATAATTCTCGCCAGCAGATCGGCAACCACCAACAGCAACGCACCTGTCAGGGCCGAAACAGGCAGCAGTCTGCGGTGACGTCCACCGGTGATGCTACGCATCATATGCGGCACCACGAGACCAATAAAGCTAATCGGGCCGCAGGCGGCCACGCCGGTAGATGTCATGGCGACAGCTAGTAACAAAGCCCAGAATCGGGTATAGGGCACCGACACACCGAGCGTGGTGGCGCGCGCATCGCCGAGTGCAAGGAGGTCGAGATCGCGGCAAAAACTCAGGCTCAGCGGCAGAAATAAAATCATCAGCGGGATGGCAATCTTCACAAAGCTCCAGTCACGGCCCCATAAGCTGCCGGTCAGCCACAGCAGGGCGTTGTTCACATCCTGCGGGCGCGAGAGCATCAGATAATCCGTCAGGCTGGCCCAGCATGCAGAAAGCGCCACGCCGGTGAGTGCCAGCTTCATCGGCTGGTGGGTCTTTGCCAGCATCTTCAGCAATATCAACCCCGCCATGCCGCCCGCAAAGGCCAGCAGCGGCAGCACCATCACGGGCAGTGACGGCATAAGAAGTAGAGCCCCCACAGAGGCCAGGCTGGCGGCATGGTTAACGCCGAGAATATCCGGTGATGCCAGAGGGTTGCGCACAATCCCCTGTATCAGCACGCCCGCCACGGCGAGGGCTGCACCGACAAACAGTGCCAGCAGCAAGCGCGGCAGTCGGTACTCCATCAATACATAATAATGCTCGCGTCCGGCCTGCCAGTCGGTCAGCAGCGCGCGCCACGGCACGGGGATCACTCCCATATGGAGTGATAACAGCGCACAGCCCGCCAGGGCAAGGGTGATGAAAATAACCAGCGCAATTTTCATCCTCGCCTCCTCACAAGCCAGACAAAGCAAGGGCTGCCAATCAGCGCCAGCACTGCGCCTGCGGGCAGATCTCCGGGGAAGGCCAGCGCGCGTGCGAGTACATCTGCCAGCAGCATCAGCGTGGCCCCCAGCAGCATGCTCACTGGCAGTACGTTGCGCTGATCGAAGCCTGCCCAGAAGCGCGCCAGATGTGGCACCAGCAGACCGATAAACGCCACCGGACCTGCCACGCTGACGCACGCACCAACCAGAAGCAGCACTAACATATTGATGACCAAACGTAGCCTCGTCAGGTTCACTCCCAGCGTATGGGCGGTGCTGTCGCTGAGGTTGAGCAGGTTCAGTTGATTCGCCAGCAGCAACACGACAGGGACTGCAGTGACCACCACCGGCAAGAGCTGCCAGACATCCTGCCAGCGGGCGTGGGACACTCCGCCAGCCAGCCAGTAAAAGATGCCGTAAGCATGATCTTCGGCCAGCAGCAGGGTGATGCGGGTAAGGCCCATACAAAAGGCCGACAGCGCGATACCCGCGAGGATCAGTTTGTTTCTGTCATGGGTATGACGAAATCCGCCTCCTGCGGTCATGACCAGCAGCCAGCTCACGCCGCCCCCGCATGCCGCGATGAACGACAGAGAATAGCCTGCAATCGGCGTCGGACTCAGCGCGCTGGTAAGCGCCATAGCCAGCGCCGCGCCGCTGTTAATGCCGAGCAGTGAAGGAGAGGCCATTGGGTTGTGGGTCAGGGTTTGCAGCAGCGTGCCCGCGAGCGCCAGGCTTGCGCCGATCAGAACGGCGACCAGGCTTCGTGGCAAACGAAGGTTTTGCACCAGCGCTTCTGGTAGCGTTGGCGTGTGTCCAGGCAGCAGGGCGCGGGTTGCATCTGCTCCGGAAACAGGAATGGCCGAGTAGCAAAACAGACTCAGCCAGAAAATAATAATAAGTGCTGCAACGGGAAGCCCCCACAGCAGCACCGGGTGTTTTATCGCGGTCATTTCACAACGGTAAGCGGCTGATGGTGGAAGATTTTTACCGTGTCAGCGGCAATACGCTCTGCAGCAAAAATACCGCGCATCCGCGCCCAGGTGTTACTGTCGACCGAAGCAACCTGCTGCTTCTGCGCGGCGGTTAACATCTGCCAGAGCGGATCTTGTTGCCAGCGTTTAACAATGCTCTCTTCGCGATAGTGGGCAACCAGCAGCCAGGCAGGATTGACCGCCAGCAGTTGCTCCAGGCCGATGGACGGCATGGACGCACCCGCCATCGCAGCGGGAACGTTCAGCCCCAGAGAGGCCAGCACGCTGCCGGTCCAGGTCTCCTGAGTATGCAGGTTGAATTGCTGTTCGCGTGATGTGCCAAAGGCCACGCGTGTCCCTTTGGGAAGCTGGCTGGCCCACTGCGCCATCCTCTCTTTATGTTGTTCCAGACGTGCCTGCATCTCTCGCTTTTTACCCACCATTTCGCCGATGATAGCCGCAGATTGCAAATTTTCAGCGTAGGTTTCGTTGCGGGACTTAAGCAGCAGTACCGACGCGATTTGCTGCAAGGCGATGTAAACCCCCGCATGGCGACTGCTGTCGGCAATGATCAGGTCTGGTTTCAGAGCGGCAATGGCTTCCAGGCTCGGCTGCGCGCGCGTTCCGACGGACTGCCACGGTTTCAGGTGCGCACGCACTTCGGGCAGGATGCGTTTTGCATCGTTATCGTCGGCAATACCGATCGGGCTGACGTCCACGGCGGCCAGCGCATCGGCGAACGAGAGTTCCAGCACCACAATCCGTTGTGGCGTTTTTTCGAGTGTAAACGTGCCGTGTTCGTCCTGAACCGTGGCGGCAAAGGCGTGGCTGATCACCAGCAGCAGGCCTGCAAAAAGAAAACGGATAAATGCCAACATAATCACATTCCAGCTAAAAGCCCGGCAAGCCGGGCGTTAACACATCAGAACTTCAACGCCCCCTGCATATACAGCGTGCGCGGCTGGCCTGCATAGATGCCTTTGTTGTTGTCGTCATAAGAGCGGATGAAGTAGTCCTGGTCGAAGATGTTTTTCACACCGAATGCCAGGTTCAGATCTGCCATCTGCGGGCCAAAGTCATACACCACGCGTGCGCCCCAGAGCATGAAGCCGGGAATGCGGCCGGTACTGCCGTCGGCGCTCTCTTTCACCGTATTGGCGTTATCCGCAAACTGGCTGGACTGGAAATCGCTGTTCAGATTGAACATCCAGTTTCCTGGCTTGTAGTCCACGCCCAGCGTGCCTTTATGTTTCGGGGAGAATGGTACCAGATTGCCGTAGGTGTCGCCTTTCTCGCGGATTTCCGCGTTCACATACGCATAGCTGGCGTAGATGGAAACGTTATCAAGCGTTGGCGTTAGCGTACCCAGATCGTAACGTGCCTGCGTTTCCAGCCCGGTATGGCGCGTTTTGCCACGTGCAGTGACGGTGTCGTTGGTCTGGTTGGAGTCGTACTGATTGTTAAAGTTAATCAGGAACAGCCCCATTTCCGCCGTCAGCGCGCCGTCGTCGTAGCGGGTACCGAGTTCCCAGGTTCGCGCTTTTTCCGGTTCCACATTGCCGCTTTGCACAGCCTTGCCAATCTGGCTGTACTGTACGGTGCCGAACGAGCCTTCAGTGTTTGCATAAAGATTCCAGCTGTCAGTCAGGTGATAGAGCACGTTCAACGCCGGAAGCGGTGCGTTATAGCTCACTTCTTCGTGCGTGCCTGTGATGGCGTTGTTCTGGTATGACTCGATATGTTCGAAACGCATACCCGGCGTGATGGTCCAGTTGCCGATGTCGATTTTGTCATCCAGATACCAGGCGTGCGCCTCGGTGCCGGAACGCGTATCGCGGTCGTAAGGGCTTGAGCCGGACGGCAACTGCCCGCTGCTGGTGGCGGTGTAGTAACGCATTTCATGCGTTGATTCATTCACATAGCGATAGCCCACGCCCACTTCGTGCGCGGAAGGGCCGATCATAAAGATCTGGCTGTAGCGTGGCTCAATACCGCGCACCCAGTAGTTACGCGGCGAGAGGGTGATGCGTTTGCCTTGCTCCAGGTAGCCGCTGCGCAGGGTTTGGGTGTAGAACCCCTGAATGTTGAATTTATGCTGGCTGTCTGGCTGGAACTGGTAGCCCAGGCTCGCCAGCTTGCGACGACCCCAGAAGCGGTCATACGGGCGGGTGGATTGCCAGCGATCGGCGTCGTAATCCGCGCGAGACAGGCCACCGGGCATGTCGGCTTCACCGTCGTAATATTGCAGCAGGCTGTTGAAGGTGTGCACCTCATCCGGCGCATATTTGCTTTTCAGCATCAGGTCGTCGATGCGGGTGGCGCTGTGCTCGCGCCAGTCACTGCCGCGCGTGCCGGAGTAGAGCAGCGCGGTGCCAAAACCGTTGTCCGCTGTGCCGCCCACCATCAGGTTGTGCGTCTCTTTCGGGTTGTTTTGTGAAGAGGTTGGGCTGAGCTGACCTTCCACGCCCGCCTCGATACCAAAGTCCTGCGGAATGGCACGGGTAACAAAGTTCACCACGCCGCCCACGCTCTGCGGTCCGTAACGCACCGCACCACCACCGCGTACCACGTCAATGGCATCCATGTTGCCGAGCGAAACGGGAGCCAGTGAAAGCTGCGGCTGACCGTAAGGGGCGAAGGGGACGGGGATGCCGTCCATCAGGACGGTCGAGCGGCTGGCGAGGCGCGGGTTCAGGCCCCGGATGCCAAAGTTCATCGCCAGGTCGTGGCTGCCGGTGCCGTTGTTTTCCGGCGCGCTGACGCCAGGGATGCGGTTAAGTACCTCACGCATGGTGGTTGCGCCGGTTTTGGCGAAATCCTCACGGCGGATCACGTCACGCGCGCCAGCATGTTCAAATACGTCGTTTTCACGCGCATCACCCAGCCAGTCGCCGACCACGGTCAGGGCATCTTCTTTTGGTGCGGGCGCGGGCTCCAGCGTCCAGCTGTTATTTCCCAGCGGTTTTACCTGCAGTCCGCTGCCGTCCAGCAGTTGTTGCAGGCCGCTCTCGACGTCGTAATCGCCGTGCAGGCCGTTGCTCTGCTTGCCGCGCGTCAGGCTGGCGTCAACCGAGAGGGTAAATCCGCTGTGTGCGGCATACTGATTGAGCGCTTTATCGAGCGATCCCGGTGCGATATTAACCTGTGCAGCAAAAGCGGAAAACGAGAGACCGGCCAGCGGCAGCAGGCTCAGGCGAATGGCGTTAACCAAAGGTGTTGTTTTACGAAAAACGCGTAACGGCGTCATACCTTCCCCATCATCATTTTTGTTGTGTTCAGCTATGAGTCGAACGAGAAGGGTAAAAAGGACAATCGAAATAAGAATTATTTTCCTTACAGTGGTGAAATGTTTATCCAGTACCGCGTAATAGACTGAATTTTAACGGGAAGCGTTTGCGCGATAACGTTCAGGATCGCATCGGTATTTTTCAGCGGGAACGTCCCGCTCAGGCGCAGCCCGGCAACGGCGGGATCGCAGCGCAGCACGCCGTTGCGGTAACGGGTTAGCGTGGCTATCACCTCACCCAGCGGTTTATCGCTGAAGCTCAGGATGTCCTTCGTCCAGCTTGTACTCTCGTCATCCAGCGGTTTCACTGCGCCAAACTCAGAGGCGCTGAACTGCAGGCTTTCACCAGCGTTCACGATGCGTTTTTGCGCGGGGGCACTGGCGAGAAGCACTTCCACGGCGTGCTGCTGCACGTCAAGCTGCGTGAAATTATCCTGCTGGCGGACGGTAAATTCTGTCCCTAAAGCAGTGAGCTGGCCCTGACGGGTCAGGACACGGAAGGGGCGTTGCAGGGCATCTTTCGCGGTAGTAATGGCGATTTCACCGTACCAGAGCCGGACGGTGCGCTGATGCGCATCAAAACGCATATCCGCCGCGCTTTGGGTATTCAGCGTGAGCAGGGAGCCATCTTCCAGTTGCTGACGGCTGACTGTGCCTTTGGCGGTGCGGTAATCTGCCCGCAGACCTTCGCCGGTTTCCGACTGCCAGAGCTGCCAGCCTCCGCCAGCGCCGAGCAACAGCAGTAATCCTTTCATCACGTGACGGCGGGTGAGGCGGGTATCGTGCAACGCCCGGCTGGCAACGTCGCCAGGCACACCGCCAAGCTGGTTGCGCAGGTTTTCAACCTGCTGCCAGGCCCACTGGTTATCCTGATCCTGTTCATACCACTGTTGCCAGCGCGCTTCCTGTTGTGGGCTGACGCGCTCGCCGCTTAGCACGGCATACCAGTGGGAAGCTGAACGCAGCGCCTGACGGCGGGAATCGGTTAACAAAGGATTCATAACCCATACTCCAGACGGAACAGCAGGCAGTGCTCGACGGCTTTCGCCACGTATTTTTTCACGGAGCTGATGGAAACACCGAGTTTGTGCGCAATCTCGCTGTATGTCAGACCATCCAGTTGCGAAAGCAGAAACGCTTCACGTGTTTTGCCGTTTAGCCCGTCCAGCATGCTGTCGAGGAGTTGTAGGGTCTCGAGTTGGCTTTCGCGTTCCTCAGGTGAAGGCGCTCCCCCCTCCGGCATAAGCGCCAGCATCTCCAGATACGCTTTTTCCAGCGCGTTTCGGCGAAACAGGTCCACCATCACGCGTTTGGCGATAGTGCAGAGGAAGGAGCGAGGATCGCGGATCGTCGAGAGCGTTTCGCTGACCATTACCCGCAAAAAAGTGTCCTGGGCAATGTCATCTGCATCAAAAGCAGACTGGAGTTTGCGCGTCAGCCAGCTTTTCAACCAGCCGTGATGTGTGCCATAAAGCGACTCGAATGTTAAGGAAGCTGTGGTAGTGGCGCGGTCAGACATGCGGAGTGCATCAAAAGTTAATTATCACGTAGCCATATTAATATGAGAATAGTTATCATTACAATTGGAAATAAAATTGTTTCCAATAGACATTTTTAACATGTTGTTTTTCTAAGTGTTATAAGGTAGGTATAAAATGGGATGGAGCCTCTGCTTCTGGCATGTGTCGGTCAGAATGACTCATGATGTGGTCTGCTATTATTGACATCCTCACTGCCCTAAAGGATAGGGATTTCGGTAATGCTGTCAACTTACTGATTTAGTGTATGATGGTGATTTTAAGGTGCTTGCGTGGCTTCCATTTCCATCAGATGTCCTTCCTGCTCCGCTACTGAAGGCGTGGTGCGTAACGGCAAAAGCACTGCCGGACATCAGCGCTATCTCTGCTCTCATTGCCGTAAAACATGGCAACTACAGTTCACTTACACCGCCTCTCAGCCCGGTAAGCACCAGAAAATCATTGATATGGCCATGAATGGCGTCGGATGTCGCGCCAGTGCACGCATTATGGGCGTTGGCCTCAACACGGTTTTACGTCACTTAAAAAACTCAGGCCGCAGTCGGTAACCTCGCGCATACAACCGGGCAGTGATGTGATTGTCTGCGCTGAAATGGACGAACAGTGGGGCTACGTCGGTGCTAAATCACGTCAGCGCTGGCTGTTTTACGCGTATGACAGGATACGGAGGACGGTTGTGGCGCACGTCTTCGGTGAACGCACTCTGGCCACACTGGAGCGTCTTCTGAGCCTGCTGTCGGCCTTTGAGGTCGTGGTATAGATGACGGATGGCTGGCCGCTGTATGAATCACGCCTGAAGGGAAAGCTGCACGTTATCAGCAAGCGTTACACTCAGCGCATTGAGCGACATAATCTGAATCTGAGACAACATCTGGCAAGGCTGGGACGGAAGTCACTGTCGTTCTCAAAATCGGTGGAGCTGCATGACAAGGTCATCGGGCATTATCTGAACATAAAACACTATCAGTAAGTTGGAGTCATTACCTCCTCCCGAACTCAAAACTATCAGGTGATGCTGCCAACTTACTGATTTAGTGTATGATGGTGTTTTTGAGGTGCTCCAGTGGCTTCTGTTTCTATCAGCTGTCCCTCCTGTTCAGCTACTGACGGGGTGGTGCGTAACGGCAAAAGCACTGCCGGACATCAGCGCTATCTCTGCTCTCACTGCCGTAAAACATGGCAACTGCAGTTCACTTACACCGCTTCTCAACCCGGTACGCACCAGAAAATCATTGATATGGCCATGAATGGCGTTGGATGCCGGGCAACTGCACGCATTATGGGCGTTGGCCTCAACACGATTTTACGTCACTTAAAAAACTCAGGCCGCAGTCGGTAACCTCGCGCATACAGCCGGGCAGTGACGTCATCGTCTGCGCGGAAATGGACGAACAGTGGGGCTATGTCGGGGCTAAATCGCGCCAGCGCTGGCTGTTTTACGCGTATGACAGTCTCCGGAAGACGGTTGTTGCGCACGTATTCGGTGAACGCACTATGGCGACGCTGGGGCGTCTTATGAGCCTGCTGTCACCCTTTGACGTGGTGATATGGATGACGGATGGCTGGCCGCTGTATGAATCCCGCCTGAAGGGAAAGCTGCACGTAATCAGCAAGCGATATACGCAGCGAATTGAGCGGCATAACCTGAATCTGAGGCAGCACCTGGCACGGCTGGGACGGAAGTCGCTGTCGTTCTCAAAATCGGTGGAGCTGCATGACAAAGTCATCGGGCATTATCTGAACATAAAACACTATCAATAAGTTGGAGTCATTACCAAACTATCATACAGATAATTACTGGTTAACCCTATATAGGGCATTTTAAAGTGTTGTGATCTTACCCAGCAATAGTGGACACGCGGCTAAGTGAGTAAACTCTCAGTCAGAGGTGACTCACAAGACAAAACAGTTTCAACCAGTAAAAAAACGTAAACACCATTCGCATGAATTTCGTAGTTAAGATCTGAAGCTTGCAGAATGCATCGGTGTTACTGCCGGAGTCCGTGAACTTAGTCTGCATGAATCACCACAGCTTTACATCTGTCGCAGTAAACAGCAAAATCAGCAAACTTACTTAATTATATCGAGTGCGATTACAATCGCTGGCGATGGTACAGTTGGTGTGGCGGTCTCAGTCCGGAACAATTTGAAAATCAGAATCTCACTTAAAGCGGCATCCATTTTACAAAAGATGGCCGTCTGTGTATTTGTAATGAATACCTTCTACATGTTTAGAGTGCATAATCCACGACAAGGCGATATCCTAAAAATTAGCTAGCAGGCAACTTTGATGGCATAGATAATGTTTTTAGTAAAAAAGAGTTGACTGAATATAATACAGCCTCTTCCTACATAAGAAGGAATGTGCTCACAAAAAAAAACCATTAGTCTGCTTCCTGTTCTTACAATAATCAGTATTATGTATTTTATTTATATAGCAAAATATGCTTGTTACACCTGTCATAATTAGGCATGGTAAAATTATTGACTGAACCCTGGGGGAGGAAGATGCACAGTGATTATTATAATATGGTTTTTGGTGAAAAATTGGCCAATATTTTATATGAGGCTAACTCTCAATTTTTTTACGAGAGAAATGTCATAGAAGAGGCAGTCAACGCTTTATTCTGTGAGCGTGAAATAATAAACAACAAGAACATAATAAAGAAGCTGATGTTCTTTTTGTCAGATGTTAATCACACCAAGAAAGATGTTGTTCAGAGCGCACTTAATATTATCATTGACATTACATCAGGTGATATTTGAGATTTTACATAAAAGATAATCTCTCAAGGAGTCTTATCTGAAAACGAAATATATAGTCCCTCTCGGGTGATGCTGCCAACTTACTGATTTAGTGTATGATGGTGTTTTTGAGGTGCTCCAGTGGCTTCTGTTTCTATCAGCTGTCCCTCCTGTTCAGCTACTGACGGGGTGGTGCGTAACGGCAAAAGCACTGCCGGACATCAGCGCTATCTCTGCTCTCACTGCCGTAAAACATGGCAACTGCAGTTCACTTACACCGCTTCTCAACCCGGTACGCACCAGAAAATCATTGATATGGCCATGAATGGCGTTGGATGCCGGGCAACTGCACGCATTATGGGCGTTGGCCTCAACACGATTTTACGTCACTTAAAAAACTCAGGCCGCAGTCGGTAACCTCGCGCATACAGCCGGGCAGTGACGTCATCGTCTGCGCGGAAATGGACGAACAGTGGGGCTATGTCGGGGCTAAATCGCGCCAGCGCTGGCTGTTTTACGCGTATGACAGTCTCCGGAAGACGGTTGTTGCGCACGTATTCGGTGAACGCACTATGGCGACGCTGGGGCGTCTTATGAGCCTGCTGTCACCCTTTGACGTGGTGATATGGATGACGGATGGCTGGCCGCTGTATGAATCCCGCCTGAAGGGAAAGCTGCACGTAATCAGCAAGCGATATACGCAGCGAATTGAGCGGCATAACCTGAATCTGAGGCAGCACCTGGCACGGCTGGGACGGAAGTCGCTGTCGTTCTCAAAATCGGTGGAGCTGCATGACAAAGTCATCGGGCATTATCTGAACATAAAACACTATCAATAAGTTAGAGTCATTACCTTCCGAGCCATAATCGAAAAGGCGCGGATGTCTATTAAGGCATCCGGCTAATCTGTAAGCAATAACAACGGTTTATGCGGTGCGCGTTTTTCACCCTTGTGCCAGATTATTATATTGGCAATTGCCTGCTGTTCGAGCCCGCAAGTGAAGAGATATTACCTTGATCTTATTTGTTTTTTGTTGTCTACTCTGAGAACGAACAAGGACATCCCCCATGAATAAACTCCCCGCTCACCTTTCGCGCCAAAACTGCAAAATTGCTTCTACAAATCTGTCAGAAATAATCCCCCGACGGGCTGCCGTGCTGAAATGACTGCTTCGCAGTGCCGTCGTCCAGTTCTCCGGTGACCGGTACGCTGAACCGTAATATCCCGTGCTTAAATCGTCCGGGTCTTCATCAGGCGCGTTCGTCAGTCCTCTTTCACCTTGTTGCTGGAAGTCGACGAAAATAATATTGGCTAAAACATTATTTTGATAATTGCCATAAATAGCTTCATACGAATGCGGGAAATTTTCTTTCCAGTACCAGGTGGTATCGCCGCAAAACCATGGCGCGTCAGTAATATTATTAAGCTGAGAATGGTATTGTTTTAGATCCCTACGAAAGGCTTCAACCATATGATTAAAGTGTTGAGGGTGTGACGCGTAGTCACTGGTCATTAAGTCAAATTCGCCTTGCATCCAGCATACGCCGAGGAATTTGTTCTGCGGATTTTTTGCCAGTGCGGCTCGCGTTCTGCTGACTAAATCCTGGTACAGCGGAGTATCCGTTCCCCAACGACAAGCATCATGGCTGGCTCCGTGCCGTTCTGAATATGTCCCTTCGCTGCCCGCGGTAAAAGCCGATCCGCCACGGCAACACGGAACGATAAGAATCCCTGCATTATTAGGAATGAAGGGCAGTAATTTCCGTGCAATATGCAGTGCCTGGCCAACGGTGCCGTACTGTGTTTGATGATTCGTTGCCAGAGGATGGTGATAACCCTGCATATCCTGAACATCGTGTGGGCAGTGAGTCAGTGGAATAATGTCGTTAAAGTGACATGGCGGGCCTCCGGGATGCGTATGCGCAAATCTCGCTAATTGTTTAATTCTGGAATGAGGCGCATCTTCCCTGTCCGGTAATGGCAGTCCTTCGCCATACGCCATGGCATTAGACTGACCAGCAACGGTAAGAACATAGTAATAATCGGGCGATATTATTGCGTTCATATAATTTTCGCGTAATACAAATGACAAATTGATAGCAGGGCCCCTTTACCGGGGCCCTGAAGCGTTAGTTTTGTACTGTGACTTTATTATCCTTCACAGAAATTAAAACTGAATCCGTCACCGCTTTGCCGCCTGCAGTTTCACCGCCAATAATTAATAAACTATTATTCCAGGGCAATGATACTCCGTAGGCCCGACCTTGCGATAATTCACCCGATTTATCCCATTTCCCGTTATGCCAAAGATGAATATCAGTGCTATATGATTTTTTCAGGCCTTCATGCGCATAGTTCTTACCGTTCTGGTAATTTTCTCGTGAACCTTTGAATCCGGCCCCTCCGGCAAATATAAGAGAATCATTGCTTATCCCCGCAAAACCGCCAGCGACGCCATCTGGTGATGAGACGGGATCAAGCTTATTCCATTTTAAATTATTACCGGTGAAATCAAGTTCAAATACGGCATCCGTTCGCAATCCTGGTTTGGCTTCGCCATTAATAAGCCAGGTTTTATCACCTTTATTCACAACCGCCGCACCAGCCGTTCCGTACCAGGGCGATTCGCCAGCGTAACTCCATTGCTGTGTTGAGGGATCAAAAGACAACAGAAACTTATTGAAGAAATAATCTTCTGCTTTTTTGTCAAAATAGTGGGCGTTGATTTTATCTATAGCGGTTGAATCTTTTCCAGCCTCGTTGAGATCTTCAAAATAGCCATTGAAGATATTCTGGTTAACACCGCCAGTAACATAAGCCTTGCCGTTGTGTACAAAAGTCACATGACCCGCCATGCCCATCGGCGCGAGCGACATCAATTTAACCCAGCTATTGGTTTTGGGGTTGTATTTGTGTACGTCATTAAATACCTGAGTCAATCCCTCGCTGTTTTTGCCAATGCCGCCAAACACATATAGATTGCCATCAATAAATGCAGAGGTTGCTTGATCTCTCGGTCCACCAGGGAATGCAGCTAACGCAGTCCATTTTTTATCTTTGGCCTGTGTATCTAGCTTGTACCATGCTGTACCTGCGCTACCTAAACCAATGTAGACAGTGTCGTTATCAATTGCTCCGGTACCACTTTTAAATGGCACAGGAGTTTCCGGTAATACAGACGCGTTTGCGGCAAATGAAGCCATCATGATAGCAAGCGCCATTATAGTTTTATTCATTGTGACTGTCTCCTGTCTACTACAGTTTAAATGACACACCAATGCGATAACTGTTTTCCGATAAATTATCTCTGCCGTTGTAAACACCCTGGCGGTCAAGGTAGTCATATTCTATGTATGGCGTAATATCGGGCGTCATATGGTATTGTAGAACAAAGGCATTTTCCGTCGCCCATTTCTTGTGGTTTGCATAGCGATAATCATTCTGTTTGCTGTATAGCGTCGTTTGCCATGCGAAGGTGAAATCACTATTAATATGGTAAGTGACATATCCATCCCAACGATGAACGTTATCACGAGACATATCACCGGATAAGTCTTGTTGTCGGTAAGCTTTCCAGTCGTAACGATAGCGAATGCCAAAATTAAGATCTTTTGTCGCGTCCCAGGACAGTTTTACGTAGGGTCCGTAGCGTGTGCCGTTGCTGCTAAAATGCGTTAACATTCCCGGGCGCACCGTCCATTGATCATCAAGTTTAATCGCGTAATTAACTTCAACCTGAACATCATTGAGTGCGGCATTTTCCTTTTTATTATCATGAATGGTATTCCAGGTATTACTTTCCATGCTTGCCCACCATCCATTTTGCCATCCCTCACTGACTTTGAGTCGAGTCTCATAGGCATGGCTTCCGCTACGATATCCACCACGTACGTCCAGTGTCGCAGCCTGAGAAATTAATGGTGACGAAAAGCACAGTAATAATACGCCAGAAAGTATTTTAGCCTTTTTCATAAATTTCACTCATTTGTAGGATACAGAAAGCAATACAAAGCCCGCATAAACAATTAGCATTTATGTTGTGTAATATTTTTTGCCAGGCTTATAGTGTCTTTGGCAACGGGTAGCTTATTTTATATTTTTGTATAAGGTCTCCTGTGAAAATTCTCTTTCCACATTATTTAAATAAACAGAGAATCAGATTAAATACCTGAGTATAAAATCTCTTCTGATGTTTAATTGATTTGAATGTTCGTAAGCTATATCACTTACTCAATCCATTTTACCCAGAGTCATAAAATAGAGTGTCTGTTGATCTCATTTTCATATTCCTTTCAGACTGAAGTGCGTTTTCATCACCCGATGAGAAAGAACTGAAGTGATGTTTGCCATAGATTGCGAGATGCCCTGTCTCATTGACTATCGCGGTGCACCTTTATACCTGTTATACCAGATCAAAAATCACGCAAGCCATACAACAAAACGAGATTTGCAATTCGTGTCACAAAATATGTCGATCTTTTTCTAAGAGGAAGATGCCATGTGAAGCCAGACGAACACTTGAGGTGGTCTTCAAAAACTAAAGGATTTCTTTTAACTGTTTGTTTTATAAAAAATTTATTTAGGGTCTAAACAAGGGAAGCTTTGCAAGCTAACTCAGTGAGCGTGGTGAAAACAAGTGTTTACCCGCCATCAGGCTGATCATAATTCTCACCATGAAATATGTTTCCTGATTTGTGGCTTGTAACTGGTCGCTTCTGAAGTCGATCTAGAGAGGCTTGTTGATGTTGGTGTTTTCAGGATGATGTTTCACTTAGTTTGTTTGCCGTATCGCCCGGCGAATAGCTGTGATTGAGGAAGGTTTAAGTCGCAGTGACCAAAGCCATATTTACCCACGAATGTAGATGAAAAAGCGTCTCCTGCGTTCCCCCTTATCTCCAGGGGTGATGCTGCCAACTTACTGATTTAGTGTATGATGGTGTTTTTGAGGTGCTCCAGTGGCTTCTGTTTCTATCAGCTGTCCCTCCTGTTCAGCTACTGACGGGGTGGTGCGTAACGGCAAAAGCACTGCCGGACATCAGCGCTATCTCTGCTCTCACTGCCGTAAAACATGGCAACTGCAGTTCACTTACACCGCTTCTCAACCCGGTACGCACCAGAAAATCATTGATATGGCCATGAATGGCGTTGGATGCCGGGCAACTGCACGCATTATGGGCGTTGGCCTCAACACGATTTTACGTCACTTAAAAAACTCAGGCCGCAGTCGGTAACCTCGCGCATACAGCCGGGCAGTGACGTCATCGTCTGCGCGGAAATGGACGAACAGTGGGGCTATGTCGGGGCTAAATCGCGCCAGCGCTCGCTGTTTTACGCGTATGACAGTCTCCGGAAGACGGTTGTTGCGCACGTATTCGGTGAACGCACTATGGCGACGCTGGGGCGTCTTATGAGCCTGCTGTCACCCTTTGACGTGGTGATATGGATGACGGATGGCTGGCCGCTGTATGAATCCCGCCTGAAGGGAAAGCTGCACGTAATCAGCAAGCGATATACGCAGCGAATTGAGCGGCATAACCTGAATTTGAGGCAGCACCTGGCACGGCTGGGACGGAAGTCGCTGTCGTTCTCAAAATCGGTGGAGCTGCATGACAAAGTCATCGGGCATTATCTGAACATAAAACACTATCAATAAGTTGGAGTCATTACCATCTCCAGGATAAAAAGGAATGTAACAATCTCATGGCGTAAGCTGACGAACCAGGCAGGAATAATCGCTAGGGACCTAAGCATTAGCATGATAATAGCCACTAAGAAATTACTGTGTTCCATGAAATAGCCATTTTGTGGCAAATGGAGTTGACTAATAATGTCATATGTGAGACGGCTAGTTGAACGAATATTAAATTTTGCTGAATTTTTTATGTTGATTTTACTTGTTACAGAACATATCACATGATATATAGATAAGATTAGTTGCATTAATGATGAGGGTTATTATTAGATTCGTATCAGGTTGATAAATATATAAAGGTACATAGCATGCAAGAGCATGGCGTTTGTATGGCAAAGTTATTATAAGTAACTATCGCTACTCCATTTAAGTTCGCTCAGAAGAACTGGTCCACTTACGTTAGTTATTAAGCAAACGTTCGCTTTTATAAACATAATCAGGATTAAAATGTTGGATTATTGCTAACCCAGCACAGCTAGTGCGCGTCTGTAATTATAAGGGAAAACGATGAAGAATAAGGCTGATAACAAAAAAAGGAACTTCCTTACCCATAGTGAAATCGAGTCACTCCTTAAAGCAGCAAATACCGGGCCTCATGCAGCACGTAATTATTGTCTGACTTTGCTTTGTTTTATTCATGGTTTCCGGGCGAGTGAAATTTGTCGATTGAGGATTTCGGATATTGATCTTAAGGCAAAGTGTATATATATCCATCGATTAAAAAAAGGCTTTTCAACAACGCACCCGCTATTGAACAAAGAAGTTCAGGCTTTAAAAAACTGGTTGAGTATCCGTACTTCTTATCCGCATGCTGAGAGCGAGTGGGTATTTTTATCACGTAAGGGGAATCCGCTTTCTCGGCAACAGTTTTACCATATTATCTCGACTTCCGGTGGTAATGCCGGGTTGTCACTGGAGATTCATCCGCACATGTTACGCCATTCGTGTGGTTTTGCTTTGGCGAATATGGGAATAGATACGCGACTTATCCAGGATTATCTTGGGCATCGCAATATTCGTCATACTGTCTGGTATACCACCAGCAATGCAGGGCGTTTTTACGGCATCTGGGGGTAATGACTCCAACTTATTGATAGTGTTTTATGTTCAGATAATGCCCGATGACTTTGTCATGCAGCTCCACCGATTTTGAGAACGACAGCGACTTCCGTCCCAGCCGTGCCAGGTGCTGCCTCAGATTCAGGTTATGCCGCTCAATTCGCTGCGTATATCGCTTGCTGATTACGTGCAGCTTTCCCTTCAGGCGGGATTCATACAGCGGCCAGCCATCCGTCATCCATATCACCACGTCAAAGGGTGACAGCAGGCTCATAAGACGCCCCAGCGTCGCCATAGTGCGTTCACCGAATACGTGCGCAACAACCGTCTTCCGGAGACTGTCATACGCGTAAAACAGCCAGCGCTGGCGCGATTTAGCCCCGACATAGCCCCACTGTTCGTCCATTTCCGCGCAGACGATGACGTCACTGCCCGGCTGTATGCGCGAGGTTACCGACTGCGGCCTGAGTTTTTTAAGTGACGTAAAATCGTGTTGAGGCCAACGCCCATAATGCGTGCAGTTGCCCGGCATCCAACGCCATTCATGGCCATATCAATGATTTTCTGGTGCGTACCGGGTTGAGAAGCGGTGTAAGTGAACTGCAGTTGCCATGTTTTACGGCAGTGAGGGCAGAGATAGCGCTGATGTCCGGCAGTGCTTTTGCCGTTACGCACCACCCCGTCAGTAGCTGAACAGGAGGGACAGCTGATAGAAACAGAAGCCACTGGAGCACCTCAAAAACACCATCATACACTAAATCAGTAAGTTGGCAGCATCACCAGAATTGACTGCCGGGTGATTTTAAACCGGAGGAATAATGTCATATCTGAATTTAAGACTTTACCAGCGAAACACACAATGCTTGCATATTCGTAAGCATCGTTTGGCTGGTCTTTTTGTCCGGCTCTTTGTCGCCTGTGCTTTTGCCGCACAGGCACCTTTGTCATCTGCCGAACTCTATTTTAATCCGCGCTTTTTAGCGGATGATCCCTAGGCTGTGGCCGATTTATCGCGTTTTGAAAATGGGCAAGAATTACCGCCAGGGACGTATCGCGTCGATATCTATTTGAATAATGGTTATATGGCAACGCGTGATGTCACATTTAACACGGGCGACAGTGAACAAGGGATTGTTCCCTGCCTGACACGCGCGCAGCTTGCCAGTATGGGGCTGAATACGGCTTCTGTCTCCGGTATGAATCTGCTGGTGGATGATGCCTGCGTGCCATTAACCTCAATGATCCATGACGCTACTGCGCATTTAGATGTTGGTCAGCAGCGACTCAACCTGACGATCCCTCAGGCATTTATGAGTAATCGCGCGCGTGGATATATTCCTCCTGAGTTGTGGGATCCCGGTATTAATGCCGGCTTGCTCAATTATAATTTCAGCGGAAATAGTGTACAGAATCGGATTGGTAGTAACAGCCGGTAATGACTCCAACTTATTGATAGTGTTTTATGTTCAGATAATGCCCGATGACTTTGTCATGCAGCTCCACCGATTTTGAGAACGACAGCGACTTCCGTCCCAGCCGTGCCAGGTGCTGCCTCAGATTCAGGTTATGCCGCTCAATTCGCTGCGTATATCGCTTGCTGATTACGTGCAGCTTTCCCTTCAGGCGGGATTCATACAGCGGCCAGCCATCCGTCATCCATATCACCACGTCAAAGGGTGACAGCAGGCTCATAAGACGCCCCAGCGTCGCCATAGTGCGTTCACCGAATACGTGCGCAACAACCGTCTTCCGGAGACTGTCATACGCGTAAAACAGCGAGCGCTGGCGCGATTTAGCCCCGACATAGCCCCACTGTTCGTCCATTTCCGCGCAGACGATGACGTCACTGCCCGGCTGTATGCGCGAGGTTACCGACTGCGGCCTGAGTTTTTTAAGTGACGTAAAATCGTGTTGAGGCCAACGCCCATAATGCGTGCAGTTGCCCGGCATCCAACGCCATTCATGGCCATATCAATGATTTTCTGGTGCGTACCGGGTTGAGAAGCGGTGTAAGTGAACTGCAGTTGCCATGTTTTACGGCAGTGAGAGCAGAGATAGCGCTGATGTCCGGCAGTGCTTTTGCCGTTACGCACCACCCCGTCAGTAGCTGAACAGGAGGGACAGCTGATAGAAACAGAAGCCACTGGAGCACCTCAAAAACACCATCATACACTAAATCAGTAAGTTGGCAGCATCACCGTAACAGCCATTATGCATATTTAAACCTACAGAGTGGGCTAAATATTGGTGCGTGGCGTTTACGCGACAATACCACCTGGAGTTATAACAGTAGCGACAGTTCATCAGGTAGCAAAAATAAATGGCAGCATATCAATACCTGGCTTGAGCGAGACATAATTCCGTTACGTTCCCGGCTGACGCTGGGTGATGGTTATACCCAGGGCGATATTTTCGATGGTATTAACTTTCGCGGCGCACAATTGGCCTCAGATGACAATATGTTACCCGATAGCCAAAGAGGATTTGCCCCGGTGATCCACGGTATTGCTCGTGGTACTGCACAGGTCACTATTAAACAAAATGGGTATGACATTTATAATAGTACGGTGCCGCCGGGGCCTTTTACCATCAACGATATCTATGCCGCAGGTAATAGTGGTGACTTGCAGGTAACGATTAAAGAGGCTGACGGCAGCACGCAGATCTTTACCGTACCCTATTCGTCAGTCCCGCTTTTGCAACGTGAAGGGCATACTCGTTATTCCATTACGGCAGGAGAATACCGTAGTGGAAATGCGCAGCAGGAAAAAACCCGCTTTTTCCAGAGTACATTACTCCACGGCCTTCCGGCTGGCTGGACAATATATGGTGGAACGCAACTGGCGGATCGTTATCGTGCGTTTAATTTCGGTATCGGGAAAAACATGGGGGCACTGGGCGCTCTGTCTGTGGATATGACGCAGGCTAATTCCACACTTCCCGATGACAGTCAGCATGACGGACAATCGGTGCGTTTTCTCTATAACAAATCGCTCAATGAGTCAGGCACGAATATTCAGTTAGTGGGTTACCGTTATTCGACCAGTGGATATTTTAATTTCGCTGATACAACATACAGTCGAATGAATGGCTACAACATCGAAACACAGGATGGTGTTATTCAGGTTAAGCCGAAATTCACCGACTATTACAATCTCGCTTATAACAAACGCGGGAAATTACAACTCACCGTTACTCAGCAACTCGGGCGCACATCAACACTGTATTTGAGTGGTAGCCATCAAACTTATTGGGGAACGAGTAATGTCGATGAGCAATTCCAGGCTGGTTTAAATACTGCATTCGAAGATATCAACTGGACGCTCAGCTATAGCCTGACGAAAAACGCCTGGCAAAAAGGACGGGATCAGATGTTAGCGCTGATATGACTTTCCGTGTCAAACCGGAATCTCTAATTTTGACGATTTTCTTTTTAGGTTTAATTCCCTGAGGGCGACGTAGCAGTAAATCCGACGGTGAATCACGCTGATATTCGCGGGTTGGATACCGCATTACAGAGGTCCGTCATATGAGCCTGCCACTTTCTTACGTCGCGAATCAGCTTTGTTCCGCCGTCGCCAAGCGCTAACGTGGGTTACTCTTGTACCGGGCTACGTCGCCTTCAGGGAACTGGTTATTCTCATTTTTTATTTGTGACATTGTGGTTGTTGTGCGACAGACATTGCTATTCGGCCCATATCCCAGATAAAACCCGCCAGCTCACGTGCAACAGCAACAATTGTAATATTGACATTCTTTCCTTTGGCCTGAAGTTTTCGATACCTCTTACAAAGCCTGAGTTGAGCATCCCATGCTCTGTCAATGACGGGGCGGGGTAAATTTTCCTGCCTTTTTTGTATTGCCGGACTGATGCGTGCCGGATGACGGTAACTCCACGCTGCCTCGACCAATAGCTTTCTGGCATAGCTGTTTCCGGCTTTGGTAATGCTGCCCTGATGTCTGCTTCCACCCGATGAATATTCTGATGGCGTGATACCAAACCATGACATCAGTTGTCGTGGATGTTCAAAACGGGTCAGATCACCCAGTTCAGAAATTAATCCAACCGCAGTAATAAACTGAATCCCTCGCATGGCTTGCAGCGCCTCTACTACCGGATACAGCCTCCATTCGGTAACGGCCTCCTTCAGGGCGGATTCCAGCCGTTCACATTGTGCCTGCCGATCTTCTATTGTACGACGGTGTTCGTCAAAAGCTAATTGTCGCCAGGGACTTTCGAATGAGTATTTGCTGAGCCAGCGTCGGTGTGCAGGGCCCCAATCTGCTCGCCCGACATAATGGACCCCATGAACCAGAAGAAACGATTTCAGACGTTGCCTTGCATGCCGTAAATCATCGCGGGCAGATGCCCATGCCCGGGCCAAATCCCGGAATGCCTCATCTTCAATGCCGGGTACGTAGACAGCAGAAAGATCTCCTGCACGCAGTGAACGCACAAGTCTGATGGCATCACGGCGATCGGTTTTAACTCGCTCCCCCGGTTTTTTCGGGATAAGTGAGGGGGCGCAGACCATGCAGTCAAAACCGGATTTCACCAGCCGACGATAAAGTCCATAACCACAGGGCCCCGCTTCATAAACGATACTGACCTGCGATGACTTTGACCTGAGACGTTTACAAAGATTCTGAATATCAGTAGGTGATGTGCCAATTTTACCCATCAGTTCAACAGGTTCTGAATTGATAGCATAAGCGACAGTAATCGATTCTTTGTGAACATCTAACCCGACGTACAATGTGTTATTGTTGTTCATGCTGGCCTCCGTGGTGGAAATACCGGGGTGTAGCAACAGCTCACCCATGCGGCTCTGACAACGATGTTAACCCGCGTTAAATATCCCACGTTGGCCAGCATCTGTCTCACAGAAAGTCATACTGCCTTAACGTCAATATTCCTTTCAGCCACTGGCTGCGTTCTGACAGTAAATCTCAGTGGCGACATGCCAGTGCCAGTTACAGCATGTCACACGATCTCAACGGTCGGATGACCAATCTGGCCGGTGTATACGGTACGTTGCTGGAAGACAACAACCTCAGCTATAGCGTGCAAACCGGTTACGCCGGGGGAGGTGATGGTAATAGCGGAAGTACAGGCTACGCCACGCTGAATTATCGCGGTGGTTACGGCAATGCCAACATCGGTTACAGCCATAGCGATGATATTAAGCAGCTCTATTACGGAGTCAGCGGTGGGGTACTGGCTCATGCCAATGGCGTAACGCTGGGGCAGCCGTTAAACGATACGGTGGTGCTTGTTAAAGCGCCTGGCGCAAAAGATGCAAAAGTCGAAAACCAGACGGGGGTGCGTACCGACTGGCGCGGTTATGCCGTGCTGCCTTATGCCACTGAATATCGGGAAAACAGAGTAGCGCTGGATACCAATACCCTGGCTGATAACGTCGATTTAGATAACGCGGTCGCTAACGTTGTTCCCACTCGTGGGGCGATCGTGCGAGCAGAGTTTAAAGCGCGCGTTGGGATAAAACTGCTCATGACGCTAACCCACAATAATAAGCCGCTGCCGTTTGGGGCGATGGTGACATCAGAGAGTAGCCAGAGTAGCGGCATTGTTGCGGATAATGGTCAGGTTTACCTCAGCGGAATGCCTTTAGCGGGAAAAGTTCAGGTGAAATGGGGAGAAGAGGAAAATGCTCACTGTGTCGCCAATTATCAACTGCCACCAGAGAGTCAGCAGCAGTTATTAACCCAGCTATCAGCTGAATGTCGTTAAGGGGGCGTGATGAGAAACAAACCTTTTTATCTTCTGTGCGCTTTTTTGTGGTTGGCGGTGAGTCGCGCTTTGGCTGCGGATAGCACGATTACTATCCGCGGCTATGTCAGAGATAACGGCTGTAGTGTGGCCGCTGAATCAACCAATTTTACTGTTGATCTGATGGAAAACGCGGCGAAGCAATTTAACAACATTGGCGCGACGACTCCTGTCGTTCCATTTCGTATTTTGCTGTCACCCTGTGGTAATGCCGTTTCTGCCGTAAAAGTTGGGTTTACCGGTGTTGCAGATAGCCACAATGCCAACCTGCTTGCACTTGAAAATACGGTGTCAGCGGCTGCGGGACTGGGAATACAGCTTCTGAATGAGCAACAAAATCAGATACCCCTTAATGCCCCATCGTCCGCGCTTTCGTGGACGACCCTGACGCCGGGTAAACCAAATACGCTGAATTTTTACGCCCGGCTAATGGTGACACAGGTGCCTGTCACTGCGGGGCATATCAATGCCACGGCTACCTTCACTCTTGAATATCAGTAACTGGAGATGCTCATGAAATGGCGCAAACGTGGGTATTTATTGGCGGCAATGTTGGCGCTCGCAAGTGCGACGATACAGGCAGCCGATGTCACCATCACGGTGAACGGTAAGGTCGTCGCCAAACCGTGCACGGTTTCCACCACCAATGCCACGGTAGATCTCGGCGATCTTTATTCTTTCAGTCTTATGTCTGCCGGGGCGGCATCGGCCTGGCATGATGTTGCGCTTGAGTTGACTAATTGTCCGGTGGGAACGTCGAGGGTCACTGCCAGCTTCAGCGGGGCAGCCGACAGTACCGGATATTATAAAAACCAGGGGACCGCGCAAAACATCCAGTTAGAGCTACAGGATGACAGTGGCAACACATTGAATAGTGGCGCAACCAAAACAGTTCAGGTGGATGATTCCTCACAATCAGCGCACTTCCCGTTACAGGTCAGAGCATTGACGGTAAATGGCGGAGCCACTCAGGGAACCATTCAGGCAGTGATTAGCATCACCTATACCTACAGCTGAACCCGAAGAGATGATTGTAATGAAACGAGTTATTACCCTGTTTGCTGTACTGCTGATGGGCTGGTCGGTAAATGCCTGGTCATTCGCCTGTAAAACCGCCAATGGCACCGCTATCCCTATTGGCGGTGGCAGCGCTAATGTTTATGTAAACCTTGCGCCTGCCGTGAATGTGGGGCAAAACCTGGTCGTGGATCTTTCGACGCAAATCTTTTGCCATAACGATTATCCGGAAACCATTACAGACTATGTCACACTGCAACGAGGCTCGGCTTATGGCGGCGTGTTATCTAATTTTTCCGGGACCGTAAAATATAGTGGCAGTAGCTATCCATTTCCTACCACCAGCGAAACGCCGCGGGTTGTTTATAATTCGAGAACGGATAAGCCGTGGCCGGTGGCGCTTTATTTGACGCCTGTGAGCAGTGCTGGCGGGGTGGCGATTAAAGCTGGTTCATTAATTGCCGTGCTTATTTTGCGACAGACCAACAACTATAACAGCGATGATTTTCAGTTTGTGTGGAATATTTACGCCAATAATGATGTGGTGGTGCCCACTGGCGGCTGCGATGTTTCTGCTCGTGATGTCACCGTTACTCTGCCGGACTACCCTGGTTCAGTGCCAATTCCTCTTACCGTTTATTGTGCGAAAAGCCAAAACCTGGGATATTACCTCTCCGGCACAACCGCAGATGCGGGCAATTCGATTTTCACCAATACCGCCTCGTTTTCACCAGCGCAGGGCGTCGGCGTACAGTTGACGCGCAACGGTACGATTATTCCAGCGAATAACACGGTATCGTTAGGAGCAGTAGGGACTTCGGCGGTAAGTCTGGGATTAACGGCAAATTACGCACGTACTGGAGGGCAGGTGACTGCAGGGAATGTGCAATCGATTATTGGCGTGACTTTTGTTTATCAATAAAGAAATCACAGGACATTGCTAATGCAGGTACGCAATATTGCCTGATGCGCTACGCTATCTACAAACCCGCACGTTAGCCCTTTGTAGGCCAGATAAGAATAAACAAAGCGCACTTTGCCGACAATCCGACCAGAGCCTGCCAATGGCAGGCTCTGGTGCTCTTTTACGCTACCATGCTGATAATCAACACAATAATCAGCCCAACCACGGAGTTGACCAGCTCCAGCTGACCCCAGGTTTTCAACGTGTCTTTTACTGACAGGTCAAAGTAACCTTTGAACAGCCAGAATGAGGCATCATTAATGTGGGTGAGGGTGTTGGAACCCGCAGCCGTCGCTAGCACCAGCAGCGCCGGATTCACGCCAACCAGCTGACCAGTTGCTGTATCAAGGATTGCAGCACTGATAATCCCGGCGGCGGTCATCGCTGAAACCACACCCTGACCCGTCGCCAGACGAATCAGTACGGTGATCAGCCATGCCATGATGTAGGGCGAGATATTGCCGTGGGACATCAACATGCCGATGGTGTCACCAATGCCGGTGTCGATGATGGTCTGCTTCAGCACGCCACCCGCACCGATGATCAGAATCACCATTGCAATGCTCTTCACCGCGCTTTCAAAAGCGTTCATCACCCACTGCATATCGTGCCCGCGCGCGGTGCCGAAGAGTACGAATGCAACCACCATCGCAATAAACATTGCAATCGGCGAGGAACCGATAAAGTTAACCACTTCCCAGGCAGGGGTATCTTTTACCAGCCAGATATTGGCGATGGTGGTAGAGATCATAATGATCGCCGGGATCAGCGGCACCAGAATCGAAACGCCGAAAGAGGGCAGATTATTCATATCTACCGGTTGATCTGCTTTCAGGAATGATGGCGTTGGGCGCTCAAGATTGCCGAGGAACTTCGGCAGGATCAGACCTGCGCAGATGACACTTGGGATCGTCACCAGTACGCCATAGATATAAACCATCCCCATATCCGCGCCATAAGCATTCACCAGCGCCACCGGACCCGGCTGCGGTGGGAACAGTGAATGTGCGGTAGTGGCAGCTGCTACTGCCGGGATCGCCAGTTTCAGAAACGGGATTTTAGCTTCGGCGGCAATGACAATAACCAGCGGCGCTAACATGATAAAGGCCACTTCATAGAACATCGCCAGACCGAAAATCAGGCCGATGATAATTACCGACAGCTGTACATAGCGCAGACCGAGACGCGCCAGCAGCGTATGCGCTATCTGGTGCGCCGCGCCGGAGTCGACCATCAATTTACCGATGACCGCACCGAACACCACGATGATAGCCAGTTCCCCCAGCGTGTTGCCGAAGCCCGCTTTCATTGTGTGCAGCAGCGACATCAAATCCATGCCCGCCAGCATCCCGACGGACAGCGCCGCCACTAGCAAAGCCACCATTGAATTGATTTTGAACTTCAAATTCAGTACCAGCATCAGGCCAATGCCGAATACCACCCAGAGAATGTTAAGCACATGCATAACGTTTTACCTTACCTGGTTGAACCGTTGTTATTTTGGGCGACATGTTATGTAAATTGGTCAACCATTGTTGCGATGAATGTCACATCCTCTGATCAATAACCATCGATTACCCTTTGCTGCAATTTGCAGCAACAACCGTGAGAGTGAAATTCTTGCGATGTGGTTAACCAATTTCAGATTTCTGGTTGACATGTCTTACCAAAAGGTAGAACTTATACGCCATCTCATCCGATGCAACGCCACGGCTGCGGTCTGGTTGTTCATCCGGATACCTAAACAACTCCGGGGCTCCACGTCTCTTTGCTGTGGAACCCACTATGTGAAAGAGGAAAAATCATGGAACAGACCTGGCGCTGGTACGGCCCAAACGATCCGGTTTCTCTAGCTGATGTCCGTCAGGCGGGCGCAACTGGCGTGGTTACCGCGCTGCACCATATCCCGAACGGCGAAGTATGGTCCGTAGAAGAGATCCTCAAACGCAAGGCGATCGTTGAAGACGCAGGCCTGGTATGGTCTGTCGTAGAAAGCGTGCCAATTCACGAAGATATCAAAACCCACACTGGCAACTATGAACAGTGGATCGCTAACTATCAGCAGACTCTGCGCAACCTGGCGCAGTGCGGCATTCGCACCGTGTGCTACAACTTCATGCCGGTGCTCGACTGGACCCGTACTGACCTCGAATACGTGCTGCCAGACGGCTCCAAAGCTCTGCGCTTCGACCAGATCGAATTCGCTGCATTCGAAATGCATATCCTGAAGCGTCCAGGCGCGGAAGCGGATTACACCGAAGAAGAAATTGCTCAGGCCGCTGAACGCTTCGCCACTATGAGCGACGAAGACAAAGCGCGTCTGACCCGTAACATCATTGCCGGTCTGCCGGGCGCGGAAGAAGGGTATACCCTCGACCAGTTCCGTAAGCACCTGGAGCTGTATAAAGATATCGACAAAGCCAAACTGCGCGAAAACTTTGCCGTCTTCCTGAAAGCGATTATTCCGGTTGCCGAAGAAGTTGGCGTCCGTATGGCTGTTCACCCGGACGATCCGCCGCGCCCGATCCTCGGCCTGCCGCGCATTGTTTCCACCATTGAAGATATGCAGTGGATGGTTGATACCGTAAACAGCATGGCGAACGGTTTCACCATGTGCACAGGTTCCTACGGCGTGCGTGCTGACAACGATCTGGTTGATATGATCAAGCAGTTCGGTCCGCGTATTTACTTCACCCATCTGCGCTCCACCATGCGTGAAGATAACCCGAAAACCTTCCACGAAGCGGCGCACCTGAACGGTGACGTTGATATGTACGAAGTGGTGAAAGCGATTGTTGAAGAAGAACACCGTCGTAAAGCGGAAGGCAAAGAAGACCTGATCCCGATGCGTCCGGACCACGGTCATCAGATGCTGGACGACCTGAAGAAGAAAACCAACCCAGGTTACTCCGCAATTGGTCGTCTGAAAGGCCTGGCTGAAGTTCGCGGTGTCGAACTGGCGATCCAGCGCGCTTTCTTTAGCCGTTGATACCCACCGGCATGGCTGCGCGCCGTGCCGGTTCCTTCTTCCTTGCCGTCACTCTCTGAAGACGGATTCTGGAGTTTACGATGACTACTATTGTTGACAGCAATCTGCCGGTTGCCCGCCCGTCATGGGATCATTCTCGTCTGGAATCACGCATTGTGCATCTCGGTTGCGGGGCGTTTCACCGCGCGCACCAGGCGCTGTACACCCATCATCTGCTGGAAAGTACCGACAGCGACTGGGGTATCTGCGAAGTTAACCTGATGCCAGGCAACGACCGTGTGCTGATTGAAAACCTGAAAAAACAGCAACTGCTGTACACCGTGGCGGAAAAAGGCGCAGAAAGCACCGAGCTGAAAATTATCGGTTCGATGAAAGAAGCCCTGCATCCGGAAATCGACGGTTGTGAAGGTATTCTCAACGCGATGGCGCGTCCGCAGACGGCGATTGTCTCCCTGACGGTCACAGAGAAAGGTTATTGCGCCGATGCGGCAAGCGGTCAGCTGGATCTCAATAACCCGCTGATCAAGCACGATCTGGAAAACCCGACTGCGCCGAAGTCCGCGATTGGTTACATCGTCGAAGCCTTGCGTCTGCGTCGTGAAAAAGGGCTGAAAGCGTTTACGGTGATGTCCTGCGACAACGTGCGTGAAAACGGTCATGTGGCGAAGGTCGCGGTTCTGGGGCTGGCTCAGGCACGTGATCCGCAGCTGGCGGCATGGATTGAAGAGAACGTCACCTTCCCGTGCACCATGGTTGACCGCATCGTTCCGGCGGCGACGCCAGAAACCTTACAGGAAATTGCTGACCAGCTGGGTGTTTACGACCCGTGCGCCATTGCCTGCGAACCGTTCCGTCAGTGGGTGATTGAAGATAACTTCGTTAATGGTCGTCCGGACTGGGATAAAGTGGGCGCACAGTTCGTTGCAGACGTTGTGCCGTTCGAAATGATGAAACTGCGTATGCTGAACGGCAGCCACTCTTTCCTGGCGTACCTCGGTTACCTCGGCGGCTATGAAACCATTGCCGACACCATGACTAATCCGGATTATCGCAAAGCGGCCTTTGCCCTGATGATGCAGGAACAAGCGCCAACGCTGTCGATGCCGGAAGGTACAGACCTGAACGCCTATGCGACGCTGCTGATCGAGCGTTTCAGCAACCCGTCTCTGCGTCACCGTACCTGGCAGATTGCAATGGACGGCAGCCAGAAGTTACCGCAGCGTCTTCTGGATCCGGTGCGTCTGCACCTGCAAAACGGCGGCAGCTGGCGTCACCTGGCACTGGGCGTGGCTGGCTGGATGCGCTACACCCAGGGCGTGGATGAACAGGGTAATGCCATTGACGTGGTTGACCCGATGCTGGCCGAGTTCCAGAAGATTAACGCGCAGTATCAGGGCGCAGACCGCGTGAAAGCGCTGCTGGGCCTGAGCGGCATTTTTGCCGATGATCTGCCGCAGAATGCCGACTTTGTTGGCGCGGTGACGGCGGCATATCAGCAGCTGTGCGAACGCGGTGCGCGCGAGTGTGTGGCTGCGCTGTAACTAACTGATTACCCTACAGACTTACTGGTCAATCAAACTGATATTTGGTTGACCAGTTTTCGTTTTTTTGCCCACCTGTACGTGCCAACTTCCAGTGCTAATGGTATAGTTTGAGATTAACGGGTGCCGTAAAATTGCCCGTTGTAGGCCGGATAAGGCGTTCACGCCGCATCCGGCAAAAATTTGATTAACCGCACCTAACGGACACAACACCATGAAATCTGCCACCTCTGCGCAAAGACCTTACCAGGAAGTCGGGGCGATGATCCGCGATCTGATCATAAAGACGCCATACAATCCTGGCGAACGGCTGCCGCCGGAGCGTGAAATTGCAGAAATGCTTGATGTCACGAGGACGGTGGTACGTGAAGCGCTGATCATGCTGGAGATCAAAGGGCTGGTGGAAGTGCGCCGGGGTGCCGGTATCTATGTTCTTGATAGCTCAGGCAGCCACAACACAGACAGTCCGGATGCTAACGTCTGCAATGATGCCGGTCCTTTTGAGCTGTTACAGGCGCGTCAGTTACTGGAAAGTAACATCGCGGAATTTGCCGCTTTGCAGGCTACCCGCGAAGATATCGTCAAAATGCGTCAGGCATTGCAACTGGAAGAGCGTGAGCTGGCTTCCAGCGCGCCGGGCAGCAGCGAAAGTGGTGATATGCAGTTCCATCTCGCCATTGCCGAAGCAACGCATAACAGCATGCTGGTGGAGCTGTTCCGTCAGTCCTGGCAGTGGCGGGAAAACAATCCAATGTGGATCCAGTTGCACAGCCATCTGGATGACAGCCTGTATCGCAAAGAGTGGTTGGGCGATCACAAACAGATCCTCGCCGCGTTAATCAAAAAAGATGCCCGAGCGGCGAAGCTGGCAATGTGGCGGCATCTGGAAAACGTTAAGCAACGTCTGCTGGAATTCTCGAACGTTGACGATATTTATTTTGATGGCTATCTGTTTGATTCATGGCCGCTGGATAAAGTTGACGCCTGACTTATTATAATAAGCGCAAGGGTAAATGTTCCTTGCGCTTTCTTAAATTAAGAAGTCGCAATGAGTATTACTTTGTAAATTGCAGGGTATTGTTTAGCTATCTGTATAACCTGAATGTTAGTACTCATTCTTCCTGGTAGTTATTTACCAATATAATTCCACTCACCATTTTTTAATTCAAACAGTTCTGGAAGAGATGACGGTTGCAGAGTCATACGTTTGAGTGGTGCATTTTCATCACCCGGGATAACTTTATATCCCATTTTTGCATGGATCTCCGCGGTACCGGGATAGGCTTCTATACCAATTATTGGGTCATTACCCAACTCAATATTAGCATTAAGTAATGCGGCAAGGGCGAATCCGGAAGAATTTGCTACCCCTGTTACCGTCATTATCTGATCAATATAGATATCAATCCTTGGCTGCTCATTGGTCCATCTTTTTGCCTGAGAAGCTGGAAGGGTTGAAATATATCCTATCGTGGTTCCGGCATAACCAGGAACATTGCAACCAGGGCCTAATGTTATTTCATGAACTGTATAGTCCTCAACAGGATCGAAAGGGCTCTTCATAAATAAATTTAGCCGTAAACCTTCTGCTAACTCTGTGGCAGCATGCGCCTTTTTACATATGCCACCATATATTTCGTCTAAAGCTGAGGTGATTTTCAAGTTCCGATAGAGCATACGTCCTGTTGTTGTAATACCATCGGATTCTCTGCATGCTCCTGTCACATAATTAAATGGCCAGGACTCTTTACTAATATCAAGTTTTCTAATTTCGACAGCGCTTTTTCCATCGTAATTATGGTTATTGCCACGAGTAAGAGGCGGAAGATAGATGTTTTCCAAATCCATGCGTGCATATTTTAATTTATGTGTAAACTCACTGTCGACTATTGGGTGATGAAGGAAGTGATTATCTGTAATAATTTGACTCTGAAGGGCATTGCTTAATGGCATAGACATAATAGTTACCTTTTATGAGTATTTCACTGATGTTTAGAAAAATAGATAAATTTTTCTGTAGTAAAAAGAGAAGTAAACAAATGACATGCATGTTTCTGTTGTAGTGATATCAACTCTACACGGTGGGTAATGACTCCAACTTATTGATAGTGTTTTATGTTCAGATAATGCCCGATGACTTTGTCATGCAGCTCCACCGATTTTGAGAACGACAGCGACTTCCGTCCCAGCCGTGCCAGGTGCTGCCTCAGATTCAGGTTATGCCGCTCAATTCGCTGCGTATATCGCTTGCTGATTACGTGCAGCTTTCCCTTCAGGCGGGATTCATACAGCGGCCAGCCATCCGTCATCCATATCACCACGTCAAAGGGTGACAGCAGGCTCATAAGACGCCCCAGCGTCGCCATAGTGCGTTCACCGAATACGTGCGCAACAACCGTCTTCCGGAGACTGTCATACGCGTAAAACAGCCAGCGCTGGCGCGATTTAGCCCCGACATAGCCCCACTGTTCGTCCATTTCCGCGCAGACGATGACGTCACTGCCCGGCTGTATGCGCGAGGTTACCGACTGCGGCCTGAGTTTTTTAAGTGACGTAAAATCGTGTTGAGGCCAACGCCCATAATGCGTGCAGTTGCCCGGCATCCAACGCCATTCATGGCCATATCAATGATTTTCTGGTGCGTACCGGGTTGAGAAGCGGTGTAAGTGAACTGCAGTTGCCATGTTTTACGGCAGTGAGAGCAGAGATAGCGCTGATGTCCGGCAGTGCTTTTGCCGTTACGCACCACCCCGTCAGTAGCTGAACAGGAGGGACAGCTGATAGAAACAGAAGCCACTGGAGCACCTCAAAAACACCATCATACACTAAATCAGTAAGTTGGCAGCATCACCGATGCGAAAGCAATCATGGTAAATGGTCCGCAGTTTGGCTGGTATGCGCCTGCGTATACTTATGGTATTGGTCTGCACGGTGCTGGTTATGATGTCACTGGCAATACACCATTTGCCTATCCTATCCTGGGCTGGTTTTTGGTCATAATGGTGTGATTTCCTGGGGATCAACGGCAGGTTTCGGCGATGATGTCGATATTTTTGCTGAACGGCTGTCGGCAGAGAAACCAGGCTACTACTTGCATAATGGTAAGTGGGTGAAAATGTTAAGCCGTGAGGAAACCATTACGGTGAAAAATGGTCAGGCAGAGACCTTTACTGTCTGGCGTACGGTGCATGGCAACATTCTCCAAACTGACCAGACGACACAAACGGCTTACGCTAAATCCCGCGCATGGGATGGTAAAGAGGTGGCGTCTTTGCTGGCCTGGACTCATCAGATGAAGGCCAAAAATTGGCAGGAGTGGACACAGCAGGCAGCGAAACAAGCACTGACCATCAACTGGTACTATGCTGATGTAAACGGCAATATTGGTTATGTTCATACTGGTGCTTATCCAGATCGTCAATCAGGCCATGATCCGCGATTACCCGTTCCTGGTACGGGAAAATGGGACTGGAAAGGGCTATTGCCTTTTGAAATGAACCCTAAGGTGTATAACCCCCTGTCGGGATATATTGCTAACTGGAACAATTCTCCCCAAAAAGATTATCCCGCTTCGGATCTGTTTGCCTTTTTGTGGGGGGGGCCCCTATTAAGTTGTCAAGCATGTTATGACCCCTGCGGGGTATAAAAAGTCCCGTCGCGCATCATGGCGAACAGAACGTCGCAGCGTCGTCTCGCCAGGGCGATAAGCGCCTGATTGTGTCGTTTTCCCTGACTCATTTTGCGGGTGTAGTAAGCCCTGGAGAGCGGATCCCTGAGCGCGGCGAAGGCCGACAGGAACAACGCCCGTTTGAGAGCTTTATTACCCCGTCGCGAGGGATGCTCACCGCGTATTGACGAGCCGGATCGCCGAGTTACCGGCGCAAGGCCAGCATAAGCAGCGAGATGTGCGGCAGAGGCGAAGGCGCGGCAGGCGACCTCGGTGAGGAGTCTGGCTGCGGTCCTGACACCGACTCCGGGCATACTGGTCAGGACCGGGTAAAGAGGGTGAGCAAGAACTCGCTGTTCTACCTCAAGCGCCACCTCGTCTCTTTGCTTACGCAGCGTGATGAGCTGGAGTGCCAGACGTGGCAGTACTACGGCAGCGGCATTCGTGCCGGGAACGACGACGGTTTGTTCGGCCAGTGCCTGAGCTATGTCTGCTGCAAGGCGTTTACCCAGACGAGGCGCAAGTTTGCAGAGCTGGGCTGCCAGCTTCTTCTCACCCAGCGAAGCCCAGCGAAGCGAGTTTTTCTGGTGAGGGATATCGCTGGAGAAGATCGAGTACCGCCGGGTGCTCAAGTCTCGGACCGAGAACGCGCTCCAGTGCCGGATGTATCTGGGTCAGAAGGCCGCGGATACGGTTGCTGGCCTGCGTTGTCTGTGCGGCAAGATCATCATCGAAGCCGCAGAGCATGGAGAGTTCGGCGATTTGCTCGTCAGCCAGTTTCAGCGTGCGTAGCGCGTGAGGCAGGGTACGGGCAGCTTCGGCAATGATGGCAGCGTCACGAGCATCAGTTTTAGCTTCACCGGCGTGTAAGTCGGCTATGCGGCGCATGGCCAGTCCAGGGAGGTATCCGACAAGGACTCCTTCTGAGCGGGCAACGGCGACAGGTAACGCACCGATGGTAGCTGGCTGATCAACAACCAGCAGTATCTGACCATGTTGTTTCAGGTCAGATATTAGCGACCTGAGTTTGTTTTCGTCGTTGGGTAATGCTTTATCGAACAGGCGTTTACCTGAACGATTAATGGCAACAGCGTGATGCGTATCTTTACCGACATCAACGCCGATAAAGACCTGGACGGATTCGTAATCGCTGGATTCGGTCATTCTGTCTCCCTTGTATATGGGTTAACCAGATAACCACGGGGAGCAGGTACCGGCATCCACGTTACAGACGGTCCCGGCAAAAGTGCCTGACCTGACCCCTATTAGCGGTTACCAGCGCCCCACCAGACCCGGTGACATCACCCCCCGGATCATGGACGACTGGGGGCAGTAATCATGCCGGGTCTGGCTGGCTAACACCCCATTATAAGGGGTACGAATAAAGTAACGGGGCAGATCGCGTTACGGAGATCGACCGACTGCTTGAGCAAAAGCCACGCTTAACTGCTGATCAGGCATGGGATGTTATTCGCCAAACCAGTCGTCAGGATCTTAACCTGAGGCTTTTTTTACCTACTCTGCAAGCAGCGACATCTGGTTTGACACAGAGCGATCCGCGCCGTCAGTTGGTGGATACATTAACACGTTGGGATGGCATCAATTTGCTTAATGATGATGGTAAAACCTGGCAGCAGCCAGGCTCTGCCATCCTGAACGTTTGGCTGACCAGTATGTTGAAGCGTACCGTAGTGGCTGCCGTACCTATGCCATTTGATAAGTGGTACAGCGCCAGTGGCTACGAAACAACCCAGGACGGCCCAACTGGTTCGCTGAATATAAGTGTTGGAGCAAAAATTTTGTATGAGGCGGTGCAGGGAGACAAATCACCAATCCCACAGGCGGTTGATCTGTTTGCTGGGAAACCACAGCAGGAGGTTGTGTTGGCTGCGCTGGAAGATACCTGGGAGACTCTTTCCAAACGCTATGGCAATAATGTGAGTAACTGGAAAACACCTGCAATGGCCTTAACGTTCCGTGCAAATAATTTCTTTGGTGTACCGCAGGCCGCAGCGGAAGAAACGCGTCATCAGGCGGAGTATCAAAACCGTGGAACAGAAAACGATATGATTGTTTTCTCACCAACGACAAGCGATCGTCCGGTGCTTGCCTGGGATGTGGTCGCACCCGGTCAGAGTGGGTTTATTGCTCCCGATGGAACAGTTGATCAGCACTATGAAGATCAGCTGAAAATGTACGAAAATTTTGGTCGTAAGTCGCTCTGGTTAACGAAGCAGGATGTGGAGGCGCATAAGGAGTCGCAGGAAGTGTTGCACGTTCAGAGATAATTAAGCCCGAATGCCCTCATATTCTGGAGGAATATGAGGGTGATAAAGTCTCAGGTATTGTGATGTTGGAGGGCTGGTTACTTTTTGAGTCCCGCAAACGCCGCCCGAATCTCATCCTCCGGCAACTGAATCCCGATAAACACCATCGTGCTATGCGGTTTTTCATCGCCCCACGGGCGGTCCCAGTCGGCGCTGTAGAGGCGCTGGACGCCCTGGAACAGCAGGCGGTTAGGTTCGCCGTCAATCCACAGCATCCCTTTGTAACGCAGCAGTTTATCCGCCGATTCCAGCAGCAGGTTTTCCATCACCCGGGAAACTTCGCTGATATCTACCGGGTAATCCAGTTCCACCACAATCGACGAAATATCGTTTTGTTTGTCCGCGATAAAGTGGAAACGCGGTTTGGTGCTGACGACGTTTTCTTCCAGCATAAAACCGTTGGTGTTGAACAGAAGGCCCAGGTCGATATCGCCGTGGGTAACGGTGTAGACCGGTGCGCGGGCGTTGATGCGCGCCAGGCGTTCACGCAGTTTCTCTGCTTCGCCTGCGACGTCGGTTTTCGTCAGCAGAATACGGTCGGCGTAGCCAACCTGGGACTGGGCGATGGTGAACTGGTTCATCTGCTCATCGGCATGTACCGCATCCACCAGCGCAATCACCCCGTCCAGCAGGTAGCGCTGGCATAAAATCTCATGGGAGAAGAAGGTCTGAATAATCGGGCCGGGATCGGCCATGCCGGTGCATTCAATGACCAGACGGTCGAACTGAATATTGCCCTTGTCGAGATTATCCAGCAGGTCGAGTAGTGCGTCTTCCAGCTCGTTGGAGCGCGAACAGCAGATGCAGCCGTTGGTCAGCGTTTTGATCTGCGTGGCGCGGTCGCCAATCAGTTGATCATCAACGGAGACTTCGCCGAATTCGTTTTCAATCACGGCAATCTCGTAGCCGTGTTGTTCGTTAAGAATATGGCGCAGCAGGGTGGTTTTGCCCGCGCCTAAAAAACCGGTGAGTAGGGTAACTGCAATCGGGTTCATGCTCTCTCCATTAACAACAGCGCATACCGCCTTTACCATCGCCGCCGTAGCGCGCGTTCTGGCGTTCGCGGAAGAATTCTTCATAGCTCATGTACGGCTTGTCGGGATGGTTGGTCTTCATATGCTCGACGTAGTTGTCGTAGTCTGGAATGCCAATCAACATCTTCGCCGCCTGGCCGAGATATTTTTTTGCCTGTCCTAAGTTACCAAACATAGTTCACTCTGATAAGAACAAAGCCCCGCCGAAGCGGGGCTAAACACGGTTAGTGGTGCGAAGAGATCTTCACGCCGCCTTCCGGGATTGGAACGTACGGAGTTTCTTTGTCAGTACGTTTGTCGCTGTTACGCACCGCAAGCCAGGTTTTGAAACCGTAGAAGATGATGCTGTACACCACAATCAGGAACAGAATACTCAGGCCTGCGTTGGTGTAGTTGTTCACAACGATGTGGTTCATGTTGGCAATCTGCTGCGCCGTCAGGTCAGTACCGTTAGCAATCTTCTCTTTGTACTGGCTTGCCATGTAGAAGAAGCCTTCCATCTGCGGGTTGGTGCTGAACAGTTTCAGACCCAGCGCCCAGGTGGTGCAGATAAGCAGCCATACAGCCGGAACAACAGTTACCCAGATGTATTGGGTGCGCTTCATCTTAATCAGCACAACGGTGCCCAGTACCAGCGCTACGGCTGCCAGCATCTGGTTGGAGATACCGAACAGCGGCCACAGGCTCTTAACGCCGCCCAGCGGATCGACCACGCCCTGATACAGCAGGTAGCCCCACAGACCCACACAGCCCGCAGTACCGATGATACCGGCAACCAGAGAGTCGGTTTTTTTCAGGAACGGGATGAAGTTACCCAGCAGGTCTTGCAGCATAAAACGGCCAGAACGGGTACCCGCATCCAGCGCGGTCAGGATGAACAGGGCTTC
This sequence comes from Shigella sonnei, assembly GCF_002950395.1. Classification (NCBI taxonomy): domain Bacteria; kingdom Pseudomonadati; phylum Pseudomonadota; class Gammaproteobacteria; order Enterobacterales; family Enterobacteriaceae; genus Shigella; species Shigella sonnei. Next base: position 3,076,782 of record NZ_CP026802.1, on the reverse strand, counting down.
GAACAGAATACCGAAGTGATACCAGAAGCCCATGTCAGCCATCGGCAGCACTTTGTGGAACACGTGAGCGATACCTACCGCCAGCGTTGGCGCACCACCTGCACGGTTCAGGACAGAAGGCTCACCAATGTCTTTCGCGGTTTGCAGGATCTGCTCTGGCGAAATCACGAAGCCCCAAGAGCTGACGGTCGCTGCCGCGTGTGCGGTAACGTCTTTCAGCTGCGCCATGATGATCGGCGCGTTCTCGCCACCCATTTCATGCAGGTTAGGCATGGTGATGCCAAGGCCAGCAGGCGGGGTGTTCATCGCGAAGTAAAGACCCGGTTCGATGATGGACGCAGCAACCAGCGCCATAATCGCCACGAAGGACTCCATCAGCATTGCGCCGTAGCCAATGAAACGCGCGTCGGTTTCATTAGCCAGCAGTTTCGGCGTCGTACCGGAAGAGATCAGTGCGTGGAAGCCAGATACCGCACCACAGGCGATGGTAATGAACAAGAACGGGAACAGAGCACCTTTCCACAGCGGGCCAGTACCGTCAATGTACTGGGTCATCGCAGGCATTTTCAGTTCCGGGTTCAGCACCACGATACCCAGCGCCAGGCCGACGATAACGCCGATTTTCAGGAAGGTTGCCAGATAGTCGCGCGGTGCGAGGATCAGCCACACCGGCAGCAATGCGGAAACAAACGCATAGCCAATCAGCGCGAAGGTAATGGTGGTGTCTTTAAAGGTCAGTGCCGGACCCCAGTACGGATCGTGAGCAATCACGCCACCGAAGTAGATAGAGGCAACCAGCAGCACGATACCAATGACAGAGACTTCACCCACACGCCCCGGACGGATAAAGCGCATGTAGATACCCATAAACAGCGCAATCGGTACGGTTGAGCAAACGGTGAAGACACCCCACGGACTTTCGGCCAGGGCTTTAACCACAATCAGCGCCAGGACGGCAAGGATGATGATCATGATTAAGAAACAGCCAAACAGCGCGATAGTCCCCGGTACTGGTCCCATCTCTTCTTTTATCATCTCACCGAGAGATGCGCCGTTACGGCGAGAGGAGATAAACAGCACCATAAAGTCCTGAACCGCACCGGCCAGTACTACCCCCGCCAGCAGCCACAGCGTGCCAGGCAGGTGGCCCATCTGTGCGGCGAGAACCGGACCGACCAGCGGACCAGCACCGGCGATAGCGGCGAAGTGGTGACCAAACAACACGTAACGGTTGGTCGGAACGTAGTTCAGACCGTCGTTGTTAATAACCGCAGGCGTCGCGCGCGTGGGGTCGAGTTTCATCACCTTCTGGGCGATGTACAGACTGTAGTAGCGATACGCCACCAGATACACCGACACAGAGGCGACCACGATCCACAGGGCGCTGACGTGCTCCCCCCGACGTAATGCAACTACCGCGAGGCAGAATGCACCGATGATTCCGAGAATCACCCAGGGTATGTGCTTGAATAGTTTTTTCGTATCCATAGTAAAACCTGGCATTTTACTCGTCGTCTTTTGGCTTACAGGTGCGGCAGTTGCGTTCGTTCACCCCTGTCACTTACTGTTGTAAGCTCCCGGGGATTCACTCACTTGCTGCCTTCCTGCAAACCAAAATTCATAGAGTAATTTGTTAATCATAGGCCGAAGCCGTTCTAGGTTTGCGTTGCGTTTGAGGAGGTAAATTGACCGCTATCCTGCAGTGATGTTGCCAGAGTTACGCGCGCGTAAAGTAAGGTAAATAACTGAGTGGTTATTTTAGGGACGTAAGCGGTCAGGAATGGCGGTGAGCGGTTGGGCAAGAATTATTCATCGGGTGGATATGTGATTGAGATCACAATAAAAATGCCCCTTCGACGAATGCGTGAAGGGGCTGGAGCTTAAATCGCAGCTTCCATTTCCAGCATCACCGGATGGAAACGGCGTTTAAAGTAGATAAGTCCGTGACCTTCTGCACTGAGGATGATGTTTTTAATCTCCACCAGATACACCAGATGTGTGCCAATTGCCTGCACATCGCGGATCTCACCTTCAAGACTGGCCAGCGAACCTTTCAGCACCGGCTGCGCCAGCGGACCTTTTTGCCAGCATGAGAGGCTAAAACGCTCTTCCATCGCCATGCCTGTCATGCCCGCGAAGTGGCGTGCCATCAGTTCCTGCTCATGGTTGAGGACGTTGACGCACAACTTACCGTTGCCCTGAAAAACCGGGTTCATCGCACTGTTGGCGTTAATGCACACCATCAGCGATGGTGGTGTATCCGTGACCGAGCAGACGGCCGTTGCCGTAATCCCGCATTGTCCGGCGTCGCCCTCGGTGGTGATAATATTTACCGCTGCCGACAGGCTGGCCATCGCGTCACGAAAGCGCAGGCGCTGTTCATCTAATTGCATCTTAACCTCCTGCTGCGTTATTTCAGCAGCTTATCCAGCATGTTGATATCGTCGTTGTTGTGCAAGTGCGGCACAGTCCAGCCGTTCTGGTCGTATTCCGACAGGCAGCGATCAACCATCGCCATCATCTTGTCCATATTGCCGGAGCTTTGTGCCTGGCGCAGACACTGTAGGCGAATCTCATCCTGGCTACCGGAGTAGTTGATTTCATACAGTTCGTGGCGACCACCAAACTCGCTGCCAATGGCGTCCCACATCAGTTTGAGGATCTTGATGCGCTGGACGTGATCCATACCATTCGAACCGCGCACATACTTCGCCAGATACTGGTCGATCTGCGGATTGTTCAGGTCACGGGCACTGGAAGGGAGATAGATCAGGCCACTGGTAACGTTGCGTTCGATAATGTTTTTGATCTTCGCGTAGGCCATTGGTGCCAGTACGCGATAGGTTTGCAGTGCGGCATGATCCGGTAAATAAGCCCCGTTGACCCACGGCGTCGCTTCAGAACACATCGAGTCACTCAATGCCCAGAAGGTGTTGCGCCACGCCACCACTTCACCGAGATCGGCCTGTACACCACGGAACTCCAGGGTGCCGGTACATTCGAGTGATTTTTTCAGCAGTGCTGTAATGAAGTCGAGTTTCACTGCCAGGCGCACACAGGCTTGCAGCGGATACATACGGGCAAAACCGCCTTCCATTGTCCAGCGACGGCAGCGATCGAAATCGCGGTAGATCAGTACGTTTTCCCATGGGATCAGCACGTTATCCATCACCAGAATCGCATCGTTCTCATCGAAGCGGCTGGAGAGCGGGTAGTCGTACGGCGAGCCGGTAGCACCCGCGACCATCTCATAAGAGGCGCGGGAGATTAATTTGACGCCATTGGCATCCATTGGCGCAACGAACATCAGTGCGAAGTCCGGGTTTTCGCCCATTACTTGTGCCGAGCCGAAGCCAATCATGTTGTAGTGAGTCAGCGCCGAGTTGGTGGCAACCACTTTCGCACCGCTAACGATAATCCCGGCGTCAGTCTCTTTTTCCAGCTTGATGTAAACGTCTTTCACTTTATCGGTCGGCAAATGACGATCGATCGGTGGGTTAACAATCGCGTGGTTAAAGTAGAGGCCAGTTTCCTGAATACGGGTGTACCAGTTACGGGCGTTCTGCTCGAACTGACCGTAAAAGCCCGGATTCGCGCCCAGTGCGCAACCGAAAGCAGCTTTGTAGTCTGGGGTACGGCCCATCCAGCCATAGCTCAGGCGTGACCACTCAGCGATGGCGTCACGTTGCTGGCGCAGGTCGTCGGCACTTTTCGCCACGCGGAAGAATTTATGGGTATAGCCGCCGCTGCCGGTGTCGGTGTTCCAGCACAGAGAGTCCTGCATCTCCGGTTTGTGCAGCGCGTCGTACAGTTGGGCAACAGACGCTGCCGCATTACGAAATGCCGGATGAGTAGTGACGTCTTTCACTCGCTCGCCATAGATATAGATCTCGCGACCATCCTGCAGGCTTTTCAGATACTCTTCCCCGGTGAACGGACGTTGGGTACTGGCGCGGAAATCTTCTGGTTTCATGTCGACCTCTACAGTATTAATCGGAATACGATTGTTAATTTTGTGTGTTGTTTTTGTTATTCAATTGAAGCTTGCAGGGGCGATTACGGGAAGACACTTTTGGGACAATGGCTGGTACTTTTCAGGTCGGGTACGGTTTTGTGATCGCGGTCGCTTTTAGCGATTTTTGACGTTACTAAATCCCCTTGCTCCAGGCGGAGAAAGGGGAATAGCAGGTGGTGCCTGGTTTCCCGTTAAGGCTAAGGGATTTTCACGTCACAGGTACTTTTTTGGCACGATAAGCACTGGGCGAGCAACCGACTAAGCGATTAAAAAAGCGCGCAAAATAAGCTGGATCCTTAAAACCGAGTTGCCAGGCAATATTGTTCACGGCGTTATCAGAAAACAGCAGCAGCCGCTTGGCTTCTCGCAGCTGCCTGTCGAAAATCAACCGTTTTGGCGGACGGTTGGCAAAGCGGCGGCAGATGTCCGTGAGGCGTGATTCGGTGATATGCAGTTCGTTAGCGTAATCCGGTACTGTCCAGTGCTGATGAAAATGGCTTTCAATCAGCATATTAAAACGCTGGAACAGTTTTAATTCTCCGCGCATCCCGCTGGCGGCATGGTCGTCGAGTTTTGCATTACGCAGCAGTAGGGTGAACACTGCCTGTGCCAGTAGCGTCAGGGTGTGTTCCCGTCCAGGCAGTTGTTCCACCGATTCCCGCTCTATCAGTTGCCAATAGTGTTCCAGCGCCGCCAGTTCGTCGGGTTTATCTGCCAGTGACAGGCAAATCCCCGGCAGGCCGAAGGTTTCCCGAGTGCCTGGATAAAGAACTTCCAGCAGGGGCCAGATCAGATCTTCCCGTACCGTCAACACATGACCGTCGGCGTCAGACTCCGTAATAAACGCATGAGGTATGAGGTGTACTGGCAATAGCGGACACTACCATTTGTTCTTTTTTTAAGCAGCCATCTGATGATATTTTTCCCTGAAGGCTGCCGGGGAGATATTCCCCAGACGAGAGTGACGACGCTGACGATTGTAGAAAATCTCAATGTATTCCCGTATTACTGAGATGGCTTCATCCCGGTTATTAAAACGATAGTGGCTCAGGCTCTCATTTTTCAGCGTTCCCCAGAAGCTTTCCATCGGAGCGTTGTCGTAACAGTTACCTTTACGCGACATTGATGTTTTCAGACCAGACTGCTCCTGTATGACCCGGTAATCGTATGCGCAGTACTGTGAACCTCGATCAGAGTGGTGGATTAGCCCGGCAGGTGGGCGCTGGCTCCTGAGCGCCATAAACAGGGCTTTACCTGTCAGCTCTTTTGTCATGCGCTCTCCCATGGCGTAGCCGACAATTTCGCACGTATAAACATCTTTGATGCCAGCGAGGTACAACCATCCCTCCTGTGTGGCAACATACGTCAGGTCCGCCACCCAGACCTGATTTGGTGCTGTAGGAGCGAACGTCTGGTTCAGCAGATTTGGCGCAACTGGCAGATTGTGGTTCGAGTTCGTAGTCGCTCTGAACTTGCGTTTCTGCTTACAGCGTAGCCTTAGCTCCTTACGAAGACGTGCCAGTCGGTCACGACCAACGATGATGCCATTCTCTGCCAGCTCCGTCTGGAGCCGCCGGGTTCCATATGTTTCGCGAGTGCGGATATGTGCCACCTTAATCTCCAGTTTTAGCCGCTCATCACTTTGTTTTCTGTCTGAGGGTTCATGCTGTACCCAGTTGTAATAACCGCTCCTGGATACACCAAATACCTGACACATCGCTTCAATGGGAAATTGTTGTCGCCATTGTTCGATTAACGCGTATTTTTCAGCGACTCCTGTGCAAAATACGCTGTTGCTTTTTTTAATATATCTCGCTCAAGGCGAGCTTCATTTAACGCCTTACGCAGTTGCAGAATTTCAGATTCCAGTTCAGCCACCGTGCGGGAACCAGGAGTACCGAGCCCTTTTCTGGCGGCGGTAACCCATTGTCCTAAAGTGCCTTCAGGAAGAGATAATCGGGAAGCGCCTTCACTGATCGAAAGTTGATTTTCAGGAACCGTTCTGACAGCTTCGGCTTTGAACTCTTTAGAGTAACGTTGGGTTTTTCTGCTCATTATTAGCTCCTTCTGATGCCATTCTATTTCAGGAAGGAGTGTCCGTTAAACTCAGGCTACCTCAGTACTGACGGCGGCGTCAGGACAAACAGGGGCGCTTCCACCGAGTAGCGATGATCGTCAAGCTGTAGCTCAATCTGTCCGCTATTGAGGAAATGCATCTGAAAGTACTGTTCGTGGCGATGTGGCAGCATATGGCGGCCAAAAAATGCCGCCATGCGGGCGAACGACTGATAATGCACATCGTCCGTGCCCAGGCTTTCATCGTACTCTTTGCTGATATCAATATTGGCAATCTGACGGTCACACATCGTCGTTCCTTACAGGGTCGCTCGCGGACGGGAGGACTGCATTGGAATCGCCCAGATAATCCCCGCACCAATCACCAGCAGCGCGGCAACAAACCACAATCCACTGTTAAAGCTGCCGGTCAAATCTTTCAACCAGCCGATCATAAACGGACTTAACGCTGAACCAATGTTGCCAGTGGCGTTGATCACCGCAATACCGATCGCTCGTGCCCGCAGGCTGATGGACTGATCCGGTGTTGTCCAGAAAATCGCCATTGCGCTGAATGATCCGGTCGAAGCCATAATGATCCCCAGCATCTGGATCATGTTGTGATCAGTTGCCGAAGCCAGTAACCAACCTGCGGCAGCGAACAAATAAGGAAGGGCGGTGTGATGCCTTCGTTCCTGGCGGCGATCTGAGTGACGGCTCCAGTAGACCATCCCGAGAATGGTACAAATCTGCGGTACGGCGGCCAGCATGCCGATGGTGATATTACTGCTGCCCTGATTAAAACTTTGCAGGATCTGCGGTGTCCAGATGCTGATCGCACTAAGTGTGTTGGTCAGGCAGAAATACGCCAGGGTATACATCATCACCACCGGAGTGAAGATCTCCCGCCACATACTGCGTTGTTGCATGGCGTGGTGGCTGATGGCTCCCTCTGGCTGAACCAGCGTCAGACGATCGTTATCCATCATCTCTTGCAGGCATTTTTTGTCTTCTTTCGTCAGCCACTTAGCTTTGTCCGGTGAGTCATCAAGCCAGAACCACACCATGACGCCGAGTAATACCGACGGGAAGCCTTCCAGCAAAAACAGCCACTGCCAGCCTTTTAATGCCATGACGCCATCCAGCGACAAAATGTAGCCGGAAACGATCGAGCCCAACGCTGTCGTTACCGGCATTGCTACCATAAACAAGGCGTTGGCACGGGCGCGGAAATAGGCCGGAAACCAGAAGGTTAAATACAGCAGAATACCAGGCAGAAAGCCGGCTTCGGTAATGCCAACCAGTATACGCAGTACGTACAAGCTGGTGGGGCCAGTGGCAAACATGGTGGCAGTAGAGGCGATGCCCCAGAGCACCATGATGGTGGCGATCCAGCGCCGCGCACCGACAATACTCAGCATAATGTTGCTGGGAATGCCGAAGATGACATAAGCGGCATAGAACAGGGTGGTAGCGAGGCCAAACATGGTGGCGCTCAGACCGAGGTCGCGTCCCATCGTGAGTCCGGCAAAGCCGATGTTGATGCGATCAAGGAACGAGAAGATAAACAGCACGAACAGAAAGACGCTCAGGCGGCGAAATAGCTTCTTAATAACCGCCTGTTGTCCGGCAGTCAGCGCTTTATGCTGATTCGCCGGATCGATACTCTCCGGTATGGCAGGTGAGGTGTCGCTCATTTTTCTTCCTCTAATGGGATTTTTGTAGGGTACGACAAGGTTTATGGCGGATGCGGCGTAACGCCTTATCCGGTCCGCGATTTGGTACGGCTTTTTGCCGGATGCGGCGTAAACGCCTTATCCGGCCTACGGTTTGGTGCGAGTGTAGGCCGGATAAGCGCAGCGCATCCGGCATTAATACACGCCGGGCTTCACGGCGGTGGCCTGCGCACCAAACCGTGCTGCCAGCGCTTCGGCGGCGCGGGCGAGCAGGGTGGTGTCAACGCCGACGGCGACAAACAGCGCGCCCAGTTCCAGATAGCGTTTTGCCAGTTGCTCATTGGCGATCAGGATCCCCGGCGCTTTGCCCGCTTCGCGGATCTGCACGATCGCCTGCTCAATGGCGGCCTGTACTTCCGGGTGCTGCGGATTACCGGCATAACCCATATCGGCGCTCAGATCCGCCGGGCCGATAAACACGCCGTCGACGCCTTCCACGTCCAGAATCTGCGGTAAGTTCTTCATTGCCTCACGCGTTTCGATCTGCACCAGCACGCACATTTGATCGTTGGCTTTTTGCAGGTAATCAGGAATACGATTCCAGCGCGAGGCGCGGGCCAGCGCACTGCCCACACCGCGAATACCGGCGGGGGGATAACGGGTGGCGCGTACCGCTTCACGGGCTTCGTCAGCGTTTTGTACCATCGGCACCAGCAAGGTTTGTGTGCCGACGTCCAGCAGTTGTTTGATTTGCACCGGATCGTTCCACGACGGACGTACTACCGGCTGGCTGGGGTAGGGCGCAATCGCCTGTAGCTGGGTGAGCACGGTTTGCACGTTATTCGGCGTGTGCTCACCGTCGATCAACAACCAGTCGAATCCTGCTCCGGCCAGTAACTCTGCGCTGTAGCTGCTACTCAGCCCCAGCCATAATCCGATCTGCGGACGGCCTGCTTTCAGCGCCGCTTTAAAGCTGTTTTCCATCGTTCTCTCCTTAAACAAAGCGGCAGCTAATGGAACCCATGTTGCCGTAATCGACGTGGAAGGTGTCGCCCTTACGCGCCGGAACCGGGCGGGTGAACGAACCACCGAGAATGATTTGCCCGGCTTCCAGTTGTACGTCATACGGTGCGAGTTTGTTCGCCAGCCAGGCCACGCCGTTTGCCGGATGATTCAGCACGCCAGCGGCGACGCCGGTTTCTTCAATCACGCCATTGCGATACATCAGGGCGGAGATCCAACGCAGATCCAGTTCGTCTGGTTTGATCGGACGACCGCCGAGGATCACCCCGGCGTTGGCGGCGTTATCAGAAATGGTGTCGAACACTTTGCGCGGGCGCTGGGTTTCCGGATCGATGTTGTGGCAGCGAGCGTCGATCAGCTCCAGCGCCGGGATCACGTAGTCCGTGGCGTTGTAGACGTCGAACAGCGTGCAGTTTGGCCCACGCAGCGGTTTTGCCAGCACGAAAGCCAGCTCCACTTCAATGCGCGGCACGATAAAGCGATCGGTCGGGATATCGCTGCCATCGTGGAAGAACATGTCATCCAGCAGCGCGCCGTAATCCGGTTCGCTGATCTGCGAGCTTGCCTGCATCGCTTTCGAGGTCAGGCCGATTTTGTGGCCTTTCAGCGTGCGACCTTCGGCGATTTTCAGGCGAACCCATTCACGCTGCACCGCGTAAGCGTCTTCGATGGTGATCTCCGGGTAATCCAGCGAGATCGCGCGGATCTGTTCGCGCTGTTTTTCTGCCTGATCCAGACGCTGGGCGATCAGGGTGTGGGTGTGTTTATCGAACATAGCGATATCCTGTGGCATTGCCGGATGCGGCTGCGCCTTATCCGGCCTACGGTGTACGGTTTGGGGTTTTGTAGGCCCGGTAAGCGCAGCGCCACCGGGCAATCTGCGCGCTACTTAAACAATGCGTGCACGTTGTTTTGTTTAAAATTCAGCGTCGGATGCAGCTCTTCAATCTCAAACGACAACGCCAGCAGGCGGCTCTCCATCAGGGCGGCGAAGTGCGTTTTAATCAGTTCAAACAGCATTTCACCCGCCTGCTGGCGGCTTTCCAGGCTGCGACCTGCGCCGATTTTCAACGTCATATGCACGAAGGCATAATCACGCTGCCCGTCGGCCATCTGCCAGGTATCGACCCAATGCACGCGGCTGCGAATACCCGCCAGCGGAAAAATACCCGTGGCTGCCAGCGTCGGATTCACTTTGGCGAACAACCCCGGCAGGTCGGCTTCTTCGCGGATGTTGTCACTGCATTTAACGATAAAGTGCGGCATAAAACGTCCTTACGCGGGAAGCGGGAAAACAGCGTTAACCTGACCGGTGCCAGAGCTTGGGAATAGCTCGGTGATAAACTCCACCTTGCCGTCGTATTTATCCCAGCCGAGCATCCCCAGCAGCATCACCGTGTCGTGCATATTGCCTTCGCCGTAGCAGTAGTCGGCGTACTCCGGCAGCATATTGCAGAACTCTTTGAACTGGCCTTCGCGCCACAACTTCACCACGCGCTCGTCCATCTGGCGGTCGAACTCGCGGGTGTAGCTGTTCATCCCTTCTTCCGCACGCTGATCGTCAATAAAGCGGTGCGATAACGAACCGCTGGCAAGGACCGCCACGGTGCCGTCGTACTGTTCGATCGCTTTCAGAATCGCTTCGCCCAGCTTGCGGCTGTCGGCAAAATCGTGAACCGTGCAGAAAGCCGAAATGGAGACCACTTTGAAGTGCTTGTCTTCATTCATGTAGCGCATCGGCACCAGCGTGCCGTATTCCAGTTTCAGGCTGGGAATGTTGTGCGCTTTTGCCCGCACGCCGAGCTTTAAGGCTTCATCGGCAATAAGCTGCCCCAACTCCGGGTTGCCCTCGTAGTTGTAGGTCATATCGCGGATAAAATGCGGCAGCTCGTTGCTGGTGTAGACGCCTTCAAAATGGTCTGCACAGTTGATGTGATAAGCACTGTTGACCAGCCAGTGGGTATCGAAAACGATAATGGTATCGACGCCCATTTCCCGGCAACGCTTGCTGATCTCTTTATGCCCGTCGATCGCGCCCTGGCGGCAACCGTGGTTTTTCCCTGGCAGTTCAGAGTGATACATCGACGGTACGTGCGTGATCTTGGCGGCTAACGCTAACTTACCCATATCAGACTCCCCATTTCGGAATTGGATGGTCGCCCATGGAAATGCAGACGTTCTTCATTTCCGCGAACACTTCGAAGCTGTACTCACCGCCTTCACGCCCGGTGCCGGAGGCTTTTACGCCGCCAAATGGCTGGCGCAGGTCACGCACGTTCTGGGTGTTGACGAACACCATGCCAGCTTCAATGCCACGCGCCAGGCGTAACACTTTGCTGACATCCTGTGTCCAGATGTACGACGCGAGGCCGTACTCCACGTCGTTTGCCAGACGTAAGCCTTCGGCTTCGTCTTTAAACGGCAGCAGGCAGGCGACCGGCCCGAAAATCTCTTCCTGGGCGACTCGCATACGGTTATCAACGTCTGCCAGCACGGTTGGGCGCAGGAAGTTGCCGCCTTTCAGGTGCGCAGGCAGGTCGGACGGTTTATCCGGGCCGCCCGCCAGCAGGGTTGCGCCTTCTTCAATGCCGAGACGGATATAGCCGGAGACTTTTTCCCAGTGCTGCTGGCTAATAAGCGCGCCAACCTGGGTATTCGGATCGTTCGGATCGCCCACGCGCAGACGGTTGGCGCGTTCGGCAAAGCGTTTAACGAATTCCGGGTAGATGCTTTGCTGAATAAAGATGCGCGAACCGGCGGTGCAGCGTTCGCCGTTGATCGAGAAGATGGTGAACAGGGCGGCGTCCAGCGCGCGTTCAATATCGGCATCTTCAAAAATCAGCACCGGCGATTTACCGCCCAGTTCCATGGAGTATTTTTTCAGCCCGGCGTTTTTCATGATGTTGCGCCCGGTGGCCGTACCGCCGGTGAACGACACGGCACGTACGTCATGATGACGAACCAGCGCATCCCCTGCGGTTGCGCCGTAGCCCTGTACCACGTTCAGCACGCCTGCCGGAATATCGGCTTCCAGCGCCAGCTCACCCAGGCTGTCAGCGGTCAGCGGGGAGAGTTCCGACATTTTCAGTACCGCGGTATTGCCCAGCGCCAGACACGGCGCGACCTTCCATGTGGCGGTCATAAACGGTACGTTCCACGGCGATACCAGCGCACAAACGCCCACCGGCTGCACCAGCGTGTAGTTGAGCATCTTGTCGTCAACCGGATAGGTCTTGCCGTTCATCTGCTGGCAGACTTCCGCGAAAAATTCAAAGTTGTGGGAAGCGCGTGGGATCAACACATTTTTGGTCTGATGGATCGGCAGGCCGGTGTCCGCGGTTTCCATCGCGGCGATCTCTGGCACGTTCTGGTCGATCAGATCGCCCAGACGGCGCATCAGGCGCGCACGCTCTTTCATCGGCAGATTGGCCCATTTCGGGAACGCCTCTTTCGCTGCCGCTACCGCCTGATTGATCTCCGCTTCACCGCCAGAGGCCACATCCGCCAGCACTTCACCCGTTGCCGGATTGGTGGTCTGGAAGTAGTCGTTACCTGCAACATTTTTGCCGTTGATCCAATGATTTACTTTTTTCATTTCGCTGTATCCTCACTCACAATTCGGTTCACCAGGCGGCCCACGCCTTCTACTTCCACCACTACTTCATCGCCAGGCACCACGTCAGATAAGCCTTTGGGTGTGCCGGTGGCGATCATGTCGCCCGGATTCAGGGTCATAAATTCACTTAAGTAGGCGATCAGGAAGGGCACGCTGAAGATCAGATCGGCGGTGGTGCCTTGCTGGCGTAACTCGCCGTTGACGAAGGTGCGAAGGGTCAGATTATGCGGGTCCGGGATCGCCTCTTTCGGCACGATGGTTGAAAGCATCGGCGTCAGTCCGTCGCGGCTTTTTACCCGCAGGTTAGGGCGGTAGTAGTTTTCCAGATAGTCACGAATGGCGTAGTCGTTACACACGGTGTAGCCCGCGACATAATCCATGGCATCGGCTTCGCTGACGTTACGCGCCTGTTTGCCAATAACTACCACCAGCTCCGCTTCATAGTGCATGTATTCAATATTGTTTGGACGCACGGAGGTCTGGTTATCGCCAGTGAGGGTATTTGGCGCTTTCAGGAACACCAGCGGTTCTTCCGGTGGCTTAAATTCCAGTTCGCTGGCGTGGTCGGCGTAGTTCAGGCCGAGGGCAAACAGCGTGCCGTGCGGGTGTGGCTGCGTTGGGAAGCTCTTGTGCGTGGTCACTTCACGTTCGTCCACTACCGGATTTTCCAGCGGCGGGAAACCTTCTGCGAGAACACGAACGCGATCGCCTGGCTGTATTTCCACGCGCGCCTGTGGCGTGCCGAGCAGAATGGCGTCGCCTGGATTCAGCGTGGCAAATTCGCTCAGGGCGCTCAGCAACTGCGCGGCGTTACGTTGTAAATCGGCGGTATTCCAGTGATCGGCAGGACGCCCGTTGATCTCGGTATAGATGGTCAGATTATCGACATTGCTGAGAGCCACGGTTTCGCCAATGGGGCAGAATCCATCACGACATTTTGCTTTGATTGCCGGGCGGTAAAAGCTCTCTTCCGGCAGGCTGACGTCGTTAGCCAGCGCATATCCGGCGATGTACTCTGCCGCATCTTCTTCACGTACTTTCGTCGCCGTTTTTCCCACAATCAGCGCAACAGTCGCACCGCTCAGTACCTTTTCACCCTGTGGAAAGGGAATCGGTTCACCGCAACCAATCACCGTATTGCGCGGTTTAATAAACCAGACCGCAGTTTTAGGCGGGGCTTTGTAGGGGGATTGCTGGAACGCTTCCTGCCATGCATCAAGTTGGCTGCGATGGTTCAACGCTACGGCGAAGATAGTGCCTTTCATTACCACTCCTCGGATTCGATCATCTTAATCATTAATATGTTAATGATTGCTTTTATTCCCGATTGCGTAGTTTGGCAAAAGTAAGTGATGTAAATGTGATCTAATTAACAAACTATTTACATTTAAAGATAATAAAATATTAAATATCAGTAAGTTAATAAAATATCATCAATTTTGATAAAATCAGGAATTGCAGGGGCAGCGCAGTCCCGGTAACGTGACGATTAACTGTTTCTATATTAATGATTTTGAATTTTTCAGGGGAAAGATAATGCACGACTCACTAACCATTGCGTTGCTCCAGGCGCGAGAAGCGGCGATGAGTTATTTTCGCCCAATCGTTAAACGGCATAATTTGACTGAGCAACAGTGGCGCATCGTGCGTATTCTGGCGGAAAGCCCATCAATGGATTTTCACGATCTGGCGTATCGCGCCTGCATTTTGCGCCCAAGCCTGACCGGGATCCTCACGCGGATGGAACGCGACGGTTTAGTGTTGCGATTAAAGCCGATCAATGATCAGCGGAAGCTCTATATCTCGCTAACCAAAGAGGGGCAGGCGCTGTATAACCGCGCTCAGACACAGATTGAAGAAGCCTATCGGCAGATTGAAGCTCAGTTTACTGCCGAGAAAATGCAACAGTTAACCCATCTGTTAGAGGAATTTATTGCTCTGGGCAATTCCCGACAAGAAGCCATCCCGGGCGATAATGAATAACTTTTTAGTATCTGATAACCAGCGCCTGGTTTTTCCATGGATGGTGGGTTACACCTTTTCATAAAGTTTTTGCTTTCCAGGCCGAAAATCTTGCATCGGTCCACAGGAAAGAGAAACCATGTTAAAACGTATCAAGATCGTGACCAGCTTACTGCTGGTTTTGGCCGTTTTTGGCCTTTTACAACTGACATCAGGCGGTCTGTTCTTTAATGCCTTAAAGAATGACAAAGAAAATTTCACTGTTTTACAAACCATTCGCCAGCAGCAATCCACGCTGAATGGCAGCTGGGTCGCGTTGTTGCAGACGCGTAACACCCTCAACCGCGCGGGTATCCGCTACATGATGGATCAGAACAATATTGGTAGCGGTTCAACCGTTGCTGAGCTGATGCAGAGTGCCAGTATTTCGCTGAAACAGGCGGAAAAAAACTGGGCGGATTACGAAGCGTTGCCGCGTGACCCGCGTCAGAGCACCGCCGCAGCGGCAGAGATCAAACGTAATTACGATATTTATCACAATGCGCTGGCGGAGCTGATCCAACTGTTAGGTGCAGGCAAAATCAACGAGTTCTTTGATCAGCCGACCCAGGGATATCAGGACGGTTTCGAGAAGCAGTATGTGGCTTACATGGAGCAAAACGATCGGCTCTATGATATCGCCGTCAGCGATAACAATGCCTCCTACAGCCAGGCGATGTGGATTCTGGTGGGCGTGATGATCGTCGTACTGGCGGTCATCTTCGCCGTCTGGTTCGGTATTAAAGCCTCGCTGGTAGCGCCAATGAATCGCCTGATTGACAGCATTCGTCATATTGCAGGCGGCGATCTGGTGAAACCGATTGAGGTGGATGGCTCTAATGAGATGGGGCAACTGGCAGAGAGTTTGCGCCATATGCAGGGAGAGCTGATGCGTACCGTCGGTGATGTGCGCAACGGGGCCAATGCCATCTATAGCGGTGCCAGCGAAATCGCCACCGGCAATAACGATCTCTCTTCGCGCACCGAGCAACAGGCCGCTTCGCTGGAAGAGACGGCAGCCAGCATGGAGTAACTGACCGCAACGGTGAAGCAGAACGCCGAAAATGCGCGCCAGGCCAGCCATCTGGCGTTAAGTGCTTCTGAAACGGCGCAACGCGGCGGCAAAGTGGTAGATAACGTGGTGCAGACTATGCGCGATATCTCCACCAGTTCGCAGAAAATCGCCGATATTATCAGCGTAATTGACGGCATTGCCTTCCAGACCAATATTCTGGCTTTGAACGCGGCGGTTGAGGCTGCGCGTGCGGGTGAGCAAGGGCGCGGTTTTGCGGTGGTCGCGGGAGAAGTGCGTAATCTGGCCCAGCGCAGCGCCCAGGCGGCTCGTGAAATTAAAAGCCTGATTGAAGACTCGGTGGGGAAAGTGGATGTTGGCTCTACGCTGGTCGAAAGCGCCGGGGAAACAATGGCGGAGATTGTCAGCGCCGTGACCCGCGTGACGGACATTATGGGCGAAATTGCTTCTGCTTCTGATGAGCAGAGCCGTGGTATCGATCAGGTTGGCTTAGCGGTTGCTGAGATGGACCGGGTAACTCAACAGAACGCCGCGCTGGTGGAAGAGTCTGCCGCTGCCGCCGCCGCGCTGGAAGAGCAGGCCAGTCGCCTGACCGAAGCAGTGGCAGTGTTCCGGATTCAGCAACAGCAGCGTGAAACATCGGCTGTGGTAAAAACCGTGACGCCAGCTGCGCCGCGTAAAATGGCCGTGGCAGATAGCGAGGAGAACTGGGAAACATTTTAATCGCCATGAAAATGCCCGATAAGCAAAATGTTATCGGGCATAAGGAGATTAATCTTTACGTGGGTCGTTGATCGGCTGACGAACCAGGAAGATGTACGCCAGTGCCCCCGCTGCGGTGACGCAACCGCAGATGATTAGTGCCAGACGGAATGAGTGGGTGGTATCAACAATAAAACCAGTAATGATCGGCGCAAAAGAGGCGCAGATGAAGCTGGCAAAGTTCTGGATACTGCCCACCGACGCAGTCATGCGAGAAGCAACTGCGACGTGGATCAAGCCCCAGCAGGATGTTCCGGCAAAGTGAATACAGAACAGTGCCATGCCAATCAGCAGAACCGCTGTCATGGATGTTGTCGCTTGCGGTACGACCAGCGTAAAGGCGGCAGAACAGAACATCCCGGCAATAATGCAGATCTTACGGCTTTTAATCGGAGCCATTCCCCCTTTGACCAGCCAGTCAGTAACGTAACCGTTGACCAGCATCCCGGCAGCCCCAAACAGGAAAGGGATAGCCGCCATCAACCCTGTGCTTTTTAAATCCAGGTTATAGGCTGTTTGCAGGTAACCAGGAAGCCAGGCCAGATACAGCCACGCAGTGTAGTTGATGCCACTGAATCCGAGCATCATTCCCCACATTGTACGGTTACGGAACAGGCTGCGCCATTCGGCAAAACTGAGCGGATCTCGGCGGGCATTGACGCTACCTGCATTGAGATAAGCTTGTTCAACGGCAGTCAGTTCTACGTGCTCGCGGTTGCGATAGAGCATATACCAGCCGATGGCGAGAAAAATCCCCAGTACACCAATGGTAATAAACATCCCGCGCCAGCCCATCACCAGCATCATCGCCGCCAGAATCGGTGGGCTTACGGCAACGCCAATGGTAGAAGCTGCGTTGAAGAAGCCCATCGGGCGTCCGCGCTCTTTGATGTTGAACCAGTCGTTAATGACTTTTACACCGCATGGGTTCATCGGCGCTTCACCAATCCCCATACCGATACGCACCAACACGAACTGCGTAAAGTTGTGCACCATGCCAGACATTGCCTGGAACAGTGACCAGAAGAACATCCCCAGTCCCAGCATCAGGCGTGGGCCTTTACGATCCAATAGTGGGCCGCAAGGAAGTTGCGCAATCCCGTAAGCGAGTGAAAACACGGAGAGCAAAGCGCCGATTTCGGTGGCACTTAATCCCAATTCTTCACGAATCGTTAAATTTGCTACCGACAGCGAACTGCGGTCGAGATAATTGATTACCGCCGCAAAAAATAATAACAACATGGCGGTGGTTTGAATGCGTTTAATTCGGGTACTGCGTTGAACTAATCCATCTGGTGGCACGGGAATATCTGCCGACGAAGATGGAGTAAATGAAGAACGCGGATCGAGGGTGATATTTTCTTTTTCCACGCCGGACTCCTGTATTTATAATTTTAATTGTTTACGTAATTGTGAATTACGCAAGGTTGACATTAACGGCAGGTTAAAGTTTTAGGACTTTACTACCGCTCACAAAAACATTTTTAGTCGACTGATTGTGAGCATAGGTAAGCGGGAATTTCCCGGTATTTATCTTTTGATAAAACCGTGCACCCGCTAATAGTTTGCTGTTTTTAATCCGTACTTAATGAGCATAACGCGTGTTCTCATTAATGGATCGAATCATTGATTGTTTAGCTGAATTCAAATGGTTACGGAGCGCAAGGGTGGCATCAAGGTCACTGCGGCAAATCAGAGCGCTGAGAATGGTCATATGCTCATCGACGGCAATGATATTGCGCTGTTTAAGATCGCTTTCGTCCCATTGATAGTGAAAATGAAAGATGACTGAGATGATCTCAAGCGATTGATCAAAAAAGATATTGTCGGCAGCTGAAAGCAGTAAGGAGTGAAAATCTCTGTCAAGTTGCGAGAACATGCGAAAGCTATTGCCGATGTTGTCACGCAGTAGCCGATGACGTTCGAGCATGGTTTTCGCCTGCAGCCAGCGGGGATCATGATCAGGCAGGTTGAGAAAGTGCTGAAGTGAATGTGTTTCGAGCATTTCGCGTAGCTCAAACAGCTGCTCGGCGTAGGATTGATCGAATTGCTTCATGCTCCACTGGCCGCGCTTTTCGCTGTGAATAAGATTATAACGGCCGAATTTTAAAAGATATTCTCTTACTACAACCGGGCTGACACCCGCGGCCCGAGCCAGTTGCAGTTCAGAAAACGTTTCCCCTGGGCGTAACTGGCGCTGGTTTATCATCGTGAAAAAAGCCTGCTCAAACACTTTGTTTTGTTCACTCATTGAAGCGGTAGTACAGGCGAAACCGTCATCATGGTCAGGTTTACGCGCAATAACATAGTCGTTTCCAACCTGCGTCAAGACGCCGCATTCGCGTAAGTGGCTGAGAATATGACGCACTGTGGTGCGGCTGATGTTGTACATTTCCGCCAGCGCACTTTGCGATGGAAGTGGGGAAGGGATATGACCCCGCGCCATATCATCAATGACCTGGTTAATCACATTGTGGCGTAAATTTTGTGAACGACTCATATTTTCCTCCTTGTGAGTCCATTAAAACCCGATTTAAAACATTTTTATGCGTGTGTTTTCACAAAACAGATTTTCCGTTCCGCTGCCATTTTTCATTTTCATTGATATCTAAGGCAACAAAAAATGGAGAGCCGAATCATGTCTACGATGAATGTTTTAATTTGCCAGCAGCCGAAAGAATTAGTCTGGAAACAACGCGAGATACCTATTCCGGGTGACAATGAAGCATTAATAAAAATTAAGTCTGTCGGGATTTGCGGTACCGATATTCATGCCTGGGGTGGAAATCAACCATTTTTTAGTTATCCACGTGTTTTAGGCCATGAAATATGTGGGGAGATTGTTGGGCTGGGTAAAAATATTGCTGATCTTAAAAATGGTCAGCAAGTTGCTGTGATCCCTTATGTTGCCTGTCAGCAATGCCCGGCGTGTAAAAGCGGGCGTACCAATTGCTGTGAAAAAATTTCAGTCATTGGCGTGCATCAGGATGGCGGTTTTAGTGAGTATTTGAGCGTGCCGGTGGCGAACATTTTGCCCGCAGACGGTATTGACCCGCAGGCGGCAGCATTGATTGAACCTTTCGCTATTAGCGCTCATGCGGTGCGTCGCGCAGCCATTGCTCCCGGCGAGCAGGTGCTGGTGGTCGGGGCGGGGCCAATCGGTCTGGGCGCGGCGGCAATCGCTAAAGCCGATGGCGCACAGGTGGTGGTGGCGGATACCAGTCCGGCGCGCCGTGAACATGTGGCAACGCGTCTGGAATTACCTTTACTGGACCCGTCAGCCGAAGATTTTGACGCGCAGCTACGGGCGCAGTTTGGTGGTTCGCTGGCGCAGAAAGTGATCGACGCGACAGGTAATCAACATGCGATGAATAACACCGTGAATTTGATTCGTCACGGCGGCACGGTGGTATTTGTCGGCCTGTTTAAAGGTGAGTTGCAGTTCTCCGATCCGGAATTCCATAAAAAAGAAACGACGATGATGGGTAGCCGCAACGCCACGCCGGAAGATTTTGCTAAAGTCGGTCGACTGATGGCGGAAGGAAAAATCACTGCTGACATGATGTTAACCCATCGCTATCCGTTCGCCACGCTGGCAGAAACCTACGAGCGCGATGTGATTAACAATCGTGAGTTGATTAAGGGTGTAATTACTTTCTGATAAGGCGAGATTATTAAAGTTGCCATGCAGCGTCCGGGGAAGTGTTGGGCGCTGTTTTTTTCTGTTTCTCAATGATGTTTTGTAGGCCGCAGAAGGTGTGTAGGTCGCACCTTATGCGACCTACACATCAGTCAGGAATTATCCTTCACGTTCCACCACTTTAATTTCCACCATGCCGATCCCGAGCTTACGCGGCGAGTGTCCGAGGATATTCCCTTCGTTGGTTGAGACAGGTTCCGGCGGCACAATTACCAGTGTGTCGGCATCGGTTGGGTTATCGAAATGCAGTGTGGTGGTGGTCACTTCATTGCCCAGCACAAGGGTTTGTTCTTCATTGCCTACGCGTACCGGAATAGGACGGCTGGCGTTATTGCCGTATGCTTTGGCGGTAATCACCAGGTCAAATTTCTTTGGCAGCGGATGCTTGTACTCGATTTTTACTTCATCGCCCAGCTGCGCGTTGGACCAGCGGCCCCACGACTCTGGACGGGAAATCCCACTAAACTGTTTCACCTCTTCTGGCGCACCGGCGACGTTGAAGATGAAACTGTCGGCTTTGTAGCGAATATCGTTATCAACAATTTTCAGCGTATCGACATTGCCTTTATAACGCGCCATGTCGATGACCGTATCTTTAAATGCCGTTTTGCCCTGCCATGTTGTTTTGTCAACATGCTGAACAATTTGCTGACCGCCAAGCTGCCCTTGCGAGACACACCAGTCGGTGGAGAGTGCCAGTTCCGGAGCCCAGAGTTGTGCCATCTTATAGCAACGGTCAACCCAGACGAAATTGTCGCGTGGAGCGAAATCGGCCAGCTGGAAACGCAGCGGTGCTGAGTATTCGCTTTCCGGCAGCGGTTCCACGCGTTTGTCTGAAACCCGCAACAGCAGCGGCAAACGGAAATGGCTACCCGAGAAGGCAATCATGTTTTTCTGCTGGTCGATGGTGAACTCTTTCATCTCTTTAGGGAATTTCCACAGGCGGATGATATCCGGCTTCCACGCCAATGTTTTCTCTTTGATATTGAGGAAGATTTCCGACATCGACTGCCCGGATAAACTGCTACGACCAAGTCCGAGATAGTTATCGCCACCGAGAATGTCCAGCACCGTCGCGCCGTTATCCATCGTGTTACGCTTCACTGCCAGCGTCTCTTGCTGCGGCTTGTCGCCACGAATGACAAAAAACAGGTTATTGCGATCCTGCTTATTGAGGTATTTCCACGCCGTGTTGTTCATCGCTAAATGGTCAGAAGAGACGACGATGACGGTATCTTTAAACCACGGTGACGCTTTGATTTTGTTGATAAACGCCGCGATATTCTCCTGGCTGCAACTTACCGCGCTGAATGACTGGTTCGGCTTACCGTCAAAATCATATTTTTTGCGGTTACAGGTACGCGAGATAAAACCATCCGGGTGATGGGTATCGACTGTCAGGGTAAACAGTGAGAATCGCTGACCTGAGCGGGAAAGCTCTTCAAACTTTTTCCACGCTTCATCGAGAACGGTATCGTCGTAGAATCCCCAGTCGTTGCGATAGTGCGGGTCGGCCACCACGCTTTTCAGCTCTTCTGAGCCGTATAAGTGGTCGAAGCCATGCGACTTCAGGAACACATCTTTACCGGCAAAACGCAGATTCGCGCCCTGCACGAAATAGTTCTGATAACCCGAGTTTTTCAGGATATCGCCCAGACAGATGTTCTGCGGGAAGAAGCTGGAGACAGAGGCGGAGGCGTTGCCTTCAAAGGGGGCAAACAGCGGTATGCCGCACTGAGAAGCCACCATGCCCGCAATCGTGTAATCCGTTCCTGGCAGCTGCTGCGTGTGGCTGAAATCCAGGCCTTCATTTTTCAACGCGCCCAGTTCAGGCGTGAGATCCGGGAAAGCTTCGTTATCAAAATAGGTCCGCTCGAGACTTTCGCCGTAGATATAAACCAGGTTGAGTTTCGGGTCAGGGATAGTTTTCGACGGCTCTTTATAATAAGCCGCAAAGTCCGGGTCGCCATCGCGTGACTGGGATTTCACCAGTTCCGTTATCTGACGAAATGCCGGGCTGGCGTCCACCGAACCCAGCGCCAGTAAGAGCGCCAGCAGGCTGTAACCAAAATGGTGCGGATGATGGCGACGACGGCGCAGGATCCAGCCCAGCGCACCGAACACCGCTGTCAGCCCCAGCACAATGCCGATACCCGGCAGGATGTATTTGCTGACGCCAGCACCGGTCAGGCTGTTGGTTAAGGTATAGAGAACCGCGTCGTTAATACCATCGCCAGTAAAATAGTCGCTGGCAAACAGGGTGATATTTAAAACGACAAATAGCCCCAGCACCGTTAATGTGGCTGCAAACCACCAGGTGTTACGTCCCGCTTTCCATGCGTAAATCAGCACAGAGGCGAGAAAAAGGGCGAAAGAGAGTAGTTCTGACAACGGGCGATCCTCACTAAACCGGGCCGTTTAGCCAACGTTTAAGCTTTTTGAGAAGCACAATGTAATGGCGTCGCCATATTGCTGCAATTCTAGTGTCAAAAAAATGCGATGTTGTTAGGAATTAGTTTATAAACAGACTTTTTTGATCGCGGTCGCTTCCCGTGTAACAGGGGGAAAACCGTCCAGGAGCAGGGAAAAGGGCAGGAGAGAGCCGCGTCAGCCGGGTAACAGCTAAAACGCGGCGTTTCGCGGTTCAGGAAATGAAGTTCAGCCCCTGCTTTAACACCAGATCGCAGGCTTTGGTTTTCACCTTTTCTGCCAGCGGAGTCGTTCCGATGTTATCCAGATTGAGTTGCTGACCATCTTTGGTTTTCAGCAAACCCTGAATGCCATCCAGATAGTTGGTGTCTTCTTTTTGCTCTTCACTGTTCAGGCCCAGCTTTTCCAGCACCTGGTTCTTGATGTTTTCGGCATCGGTTACCGACGCCAGCTTTTGCTTCGCGCAGTATTGCAGAATGCCTGCGGCGTTGTTCATGTTATCTGCGCTTAAGGCCTGGTTCCCGCTGCTAAGCAAGTTAGTTAATGACGCGAGCGACCAACCGCCTTCCTGTGTCGTGCTGTTTTGGTTGCCAAGTTCGCTGGCGGCGCTGGAGAGCGCATCTTTCCAGGACGCAGCATGCACCCCGGTGGAAATTAATGCGCTGGCGGCAATGGCACAGCACAGAAGATGTTTAACAGTTTTCATCATCATTACTCAAGGTGGAATTGTGTCGCAGTATACCGCCAGAAACGGGGATTAATACTCTTTACCTGTTACCCGGCTACGGTAGCTATCCCAGTTGAAGATCACCCACAAACTGTTACCCAGGCGCATACGGTCCATCACGCGTTCGCCCAGCAACTTGGTCATCTCTTCCATATTACTGTTGGTCAGCATCCCGGTTGGGCGTTTGGAAGAAGAGCGGCGATCGACGATCTGGTTGATGATCACTTTTTCGTATTTCGATTCGGTCTGCACGCCGATCTCATCGATCACCAGCAGATCAACGTTGCTCAGATCGTTAAGCAGTTGTTCTTCACTGGTACCGCTATTCCTGAAGGTATCTTTCATCGCCGACATAATATCGGCCACGGTGATGATCAATACGGATTTACCGCGTAGCAGCAGCTCGTTGCAGATTGCCGCCGCCAGATGGTTTTTGCCGGTTCCTGGCTTACCAGAAAAGATGAAGCTGGCGATGTTGCCGTCAAACTCTTCGACGTACTGGCGCGCTTTGCTTAACGCATTCATCTGCCCTTCACACTCAACGCGATAGTTCTCAAAGGAGCAGTTCTGATGCAGTGGCCGAATACCGGAGCGGTTAAAGGTGCGCTGCATTTTCATCGCCCGATTTTCACGTTCGAGAGCGGCGGAGCGGATCGCTCCTTGTTCTTTCTGCCAGGCCAGTAGTTCTTCACCCGTTTTGAATGCAGGTTTGATATGGGCAGGCATCATTTTTTGCAGGCGTTGCATCAGGTCGCCAACGTTTTTCATCGTTACCCTCTGAATCCTGGTGGAATTTGACTGTCAGGTTCGCTGACCGTATTCACATCTCGTTTCGGCAGTCCGCCGTTGCTGGCACGACCGATTTGCAGGCTGCGCGCCAGTTTTTGTTGCCACTGCACATGGTGAAAGACTTTACCTTCCGCCTGCCAGTAGGCAATGAATGAGGCCAGTTCTTCGGTGGTCACCGGCTCTCTTAGTGCCACACCCCATAGCGCCGCCAGGCGGATAAAATCGGCATCGGGTTGCCAGTCCGGATACATGGCGAATTTCCCCATGGGTACAGCAACGGGAGCGGCTTGCGGTTCCTGATAGAGTTGATCGTCCAGAGCGACATCGCTTCCCGGACGCGCCAGCTTTTCTTCCAGCGCCAGCAGTTCAGCCAGGCGTGCAGGCGTGACGGCATAAAACGCCGGGGCATTGTTAGCAAATACGGCAACCACACCGCCTTCAGCTTTTGCCAGAACGGTTTGGTGATCGTGTACCAGGGCGTCAATACCAACGACGTCCGGGGTCAAAACTCTGGAAGACATACTGTTTCTCAAATATGGAACGATGAACGAGAAGGGAGATAACTTTTATAGTAACACACGGAGGAGAGGAGGCTGTCTCTCATCCGTGTGCTTTAAGCGAGGCAATTTTATACGCGAGGGCGCTTGCGGTACAACCATAATCCAGGAATGGAAAGACCGATGGATAACGCACCAACAATCGATGAAGCTGTAAGAAAGTTGGTTAACAGGGTAATCATCAACGGTTCGCTGTAACCTAACTGGCTGATTTTTACCGCCGAAATCATTGCGGTATAAGCCGATATGCCCGGGAACATAGGGATAACGGCCGCCACGGTAAACACTTTCGGATGCGCCAGATACCAGCGCGACCATTGAATACCAATGGTGCCGACCAGCATGGAGGCCATAAAGGTTGACCACTCAATATTCAGCCCGCTGGTCATTAAGATCATTCGTGAACCATGACCAATCGCGCCAAGCAGCGCACACCAGCGTAATGCCCGAACGGGAACGTTGAACACCATCGCAAAGCCGACCGCTGGAATGGCGGCGAGGATCATATCCTGCGCCAATGCAAACAGAAACTCGATCACACCCATCCGCGTAGCCCCCAAATCGTCAGTGCCATCACCACGCCGACGCAGGTAGCCAGTGTCAGCAGACTGGCGATCGCCCAGCGTGCCAGTCCGGTATTGATGTGGCCTTTAAACATATCGGCGACGGCATTAATCAACGGAAATCCCGGCACCAGCAGCAGAACGCTGGCGGCCATCGCGATAGTGGGTGTATTGCTGAAAGTGGGAAGTTGCAAAAGCAATCCGGAAATGGTGGTGGCGGCGAAAGCGGTGAGGCAAAAGTTGATCTGCGGATGAAGATGACGTTGTGCCAGCAGCTGGCGGATATACATCGCGGCCGTACTGGCAAAGAAGGTGATGACGGCACCATCCCAGCCACCTTTATTGAGTTTGCAGAAACAGGCGCAAGAAAGGCCAACCATTAAGGCTACCAGCCATCTTGGGTAACGTAATGGCTGAATTTGGCTAAATCGTTTCTCTACGCCTTTGTAATCCAGCAGATGGTGCTCCGCCAGAATCACAATGTGCTGGACTTCAGTCACCACATGCATATTAATGCCGCGATCGTGATTTTTACGTGTCGATGTCAGGCATTGCCCATCTTTAATGGTTGTCAGCACTATGGCGTTCGAAGAGATAGAACTTTCGACGCTGTCCATCCCCAACGCCCGACCCAGTCGTGAGGAAAGCTCATCAACCAACGCGCTTTCCGCACCATGTTGCAAAAGAAATAATCCACACTGGATACAAAGCCGTGTTACGGCTCGCTGTTGCTCAGTTTGCATAACTCGCCCTTTGTCATAGACGTGCTGCGTATTGTTCAGATAATGAGAATCCATTTGTATCATGAAGCACGGTTGTTTTGCGGTAGGTTAAGATCAAAATTGCGCTGATTAATCCTGGTTATCGGGACAAGCTCGGTGATAAAAAGCGAATTATCTCTCGCCGCAAACAAACTATCACATGAATATTATCACTATAATGAATTTATTGTTTGGCCTTTACGAATCAGGATAATAGATAACCGGGCACGTTTTTTAATGTTAACAAGTTAAAACCATCAGATTTCATTGAATAAATATTGGTTGTGTGATTTTTCATTCTGCGGGAAGGGATATCATTTAATTATAAATTAAATGAATGTGATTTCTGTTTTTCATTAAGTATTCCTAACAACTTAATGTAGATATTTTAAATGTCTCCAGGCTATTTCACCAGGTTATCATTTGATGCTAACCTTCTGACACATGCAGTGGAGTTGTTGTGCAGCAGGAGTATGCTGATATGAAAGTGAATGCTAAGGATAATTTATTCGCTTAATCTATTAATTTGCTGGAAACATTTAAGGAATGAATATCCTGAATAAACCATCATGATTTTTAGACAGTGGATGTGGAGGAAATATGTTGCCAGGATGCTGCAAAAATGGAATTGTTATCAGTAAAATACCTGTTATGCAAGCAGGGTTAAAAGAGGTCGGTGATGCTGCCAACTTACTGATTTAGTGTATGATGGTGTTTTTGAGGTGCTCCAGTGGCTTCTGTTTCTATCAGCTGTCCCTCCTGTTCAGCTACTGACGGGGTGGTGCGTAACGGCAAAAGCACTGCCGGACATCAGCGCTATCTCTGCTCTCACTGCCGTAAAACATGGCAACTGCAGTTCACTTACACCGCTTCTCAACCCGGTACGCACCAGAAAATCATTGATATGGCCATGAATGGCGTTGGATGCCGGGCAACTGCACGCATTATGGGCGTTGGCCTCAACACGATTTTACGTCACTTAAAAAACTCAGGCCGCAGTCGGTAACCTCGCGCATACAGCCGGGCAGTGACGTCATCGTCTGCGCGGAAATGGACGAACAGTGGGGCTATGTCGGGGCTAAATCGCGCCAGCGCTGGCTGTTTTACGCGTATGACAGTCTCCGGAAGACGGTTGTTGCGCACGTATTCGGTGAACGCACTATGGCGACGCTGGGGCGTCTTATGAGCCTGCTGTCACCCTTTGACGTGGTGATATGGATGACGGATGGCTGGCCGCTGTATGAATCCCGCCTGAAGGGAAAGCTGCACGTAATCAGCAAGCGATATACGCAGCGAATTGAGCGGCATAACCTGAATCTGAGGCAGCACCTGGCACGGCTGGGACGGAAGTCGCTGTCGTTCTCAAAATCGGTGGAGCTGCATGACAAAGTCATCGGGCATTATCTGAACATAAAACACTATCAATAAGTTGGAGTCATTACCAAAGAGGTCATGAGGACTCACTTCCCTGAATATGAAATAATATCCAGCGCCTCTGCGGAGGACCTTACATTATTACAATTACGTCGTTCCGGATTAGTCATTGCTGATTTAGCCGGTGAAAGTGAAGATCCACGTTCTGTTTGTGAACATTATTATTCTTTAATCTCACAATATCGGGAAATTCACTGGGTTTTCATGGTGTCACGCTCCTGGTATTCCCAGGCAGTAGAATTGCTCATGTGCCCTACGGCGACGTTATTGTCTGATGTTGAACCCATTGAGAATCTGGT
Organism: Shigella sonnei; assembly: GCF_002950395.1. Lineage (NCBI taxonomy): Bacteria > Pseudomonadati > Pseudomonadota > Gammaproteobacteria > Enterobacterales > Enterobacteriaceae > Shigella > Shigella sonnei. The sequence continues at coordinate 3,049,341 of NZ_CP026802.1, read as the reverse complement.
CAAGACCGTACGTTCCGGCAATACGCACGCAGAGCGTATCAGCGCCATGCTGACCTCTCCGGCAATGAATGAAACTCATGATTTTAGCTATCGCTCCGTCATTCTCACTCTTTCAGAGCGCAAGGTACTGCGGCTATTAGGTAAAGGATGGGGCATCAACCAGATAGCTTCGTTGCTTAAGAAAAGTAATAAAACTATCAGCGCCCAAAAAAACAGTGCGATGCGTCGACTGGCAATTCACAGCAACGCTGAAATGTATGCATGGATAAATAGCGCGCAGGGTGCAAGAGAACTTAACTTGCCTTCTGTTTATGGAGATGCCGCAGAATGGAACACAGCCGAATTAAGAAGAGAAATGTCGCACTCATAGAAAAATGCGTCATGAGCAGTATCGGTATTGAGAGTTTATTCAGAAAGTTTGCGGGTAACCCTTATAAGCTCCATACCTATACCAGTCAGGAGTCATTTCAGGATGCCATGTCGCGGATCTCATTTGCGGCGGTCATTTTTTCTTTTTCTGCCATGAGAAGTGAGCGCAGAGAGGGATTATCTTGCCTGACTGAACTGGCGATTAAGTTTCCGCGTACCCGGCGTTTAGTTATTGCGGATGATGATATTGAAGCTCGGCTGATTGGTTCATTGTCGCCATCACCGCTGGACGGTGTATTAAGTAAAGCGTCAACGCTGGAGATTTTTCATCAGGAACTCTTTTTGTCATTAAATGGTGTACGTCAGGCGACCGACCGACTGAACAATCAGTGGTACATTAACCAAAGCCGGACGCTAAGCCCGACGGAGAGAGAAATATTGCGCTTTATGTCGCGTGGCTACTCAATGACACAAATTGCCGAGCAGCTTAAACGCAATATCAAAACGATCCGTGCACATAAATTTAATGTGATGTCGAAACTGGGCGTCAGTTCTGATGCAGGGTTGTTGGAGGCCGCAGATATTCTGTTATGTATGCGGCATTGCGAAGCAAGTAATGTGTTGCATCCCTATTAATCCGCATGATGCCGGGTTTACTTCCCCGGCAGTGCTTTCATTTCAGCGTACAATCGCCACATTGCTGCACATCCGGTAAGCGATAACGCTGGCAGCAGGTTCGGCGCACCAGCAGGCCATCGCGCAGCACGACGGTACGCCAGAGTGGATTATCTTCACCGTTCGTGAGCGTTTTCTCAAAAAAGAGGGCATGGCGCAGCGATTCAACCGTCGCCTCGCCGAGCAGTTGCTTCATCTCAGTGAGATACCAGTTGATCAAATAACCGGTATTACTCCAGATAAGTTTGCCGTTGATCTCTCCGGTCGCTTCTAGTGCCTGCACAACCGGAACCAGCGCCTGGCTGATTAACGTTTCCATTCGCTGCTGCGGCGAATGTGGTGTTGCGTTTTTATCTTCACACACATCGACCCAGAAACAGGCGACGCGTCCGGTTTCGTGAAACTCAGCATGGAAATGTTCCGGCGACACATCTAATGCCTTTTCCTGCGTCAGTAGCGCCAGCATTAATGGTGGCACCATCAGGCCGATATACAATTGTGCCCATAGTGAGATCAGCGGTTTGTTCTCGCGGATCATCGTTGGTTGGTTGCGATAGATATGATCGGAATAGACCGCGAGTAGAGAACTTAGCGCATTCGGTGATGACCATTGCGCCAGCGTCATGGCGTTAAGCGGAGCGGGTTCATCCAGGCGGATAAACTCGAGCAAATGTTCACGATGTTTGGCGATCGTCGCACGTACGGCTTGTGCAAGCCCAGCATCCTGCGGCTGGAGATGCGTTCGCCAGATGATATCTTCATAGAGCGGTGCGGAACGATAGGCCATAATCGGGATAGTAATCTAAATGATAATGATTGCTAATCCTAGCGATAGGTTTACCCGATAGCAAGGGATTTCTCTGGCTTGCAAATGATAAAAATTATCATATGATATTGGTTATCATTATCAATGAAAGAGATGAAACCATGTTGCAACGTACGCTGGGCAGTGGCTGGGGAGTGTTGCTGCCGGGATTGCTGATTGCAGGGCTGATGTATGCGGATTTATCGCCGGATCAGTGGCGGATTGTCATTCTGATGGGATTAGTATTGACGCCGGTGATGCTGTATCACAAACAGTTACGGCATTACGTTTTGCTACCATCGTGCCTGGCGCTTATTGCTGCCATCATGCTGATGATAATGAATTTGAATCAGGGATGAAAAATCAAGGAAGAAACAAGAAAGGAAGTAAAGATAATTGGTGCGAGGGGGGGGACTTGAACCCCCACGTCCGTAAGGACACTAACACCTGAAGCTAGCGCGTCTACCAATTCCGCCACCTTCGCACAGTCATCTTACTTTTTTTGATATCGCCTCGTTTGGTGCGAGGGGGGAGACTTGAACCCCCACGTCCGTAAGAACACTAACACCTGAAGCTAGCGCGTCTACCAATTCCGCCACCTTCGCCCAGTGCGAGCAATATCAACGTGGTTTTTGGTGCGAGGGGGGGACTTGAACCCCCACGTCCGTAAGGACACTAACACCTGAAGCTAGCGCGTCTACCAATTCCGCCACCTTCGCATACCATCAATTCTTAAAAAGAATTGCTACCACGGAGGCGCATTCTAGTGGTTTTCAGCTTTTCGTCAATAGTTAATTATCGCCGGAGGTGTAATTGCTGGAAAAATGTCCATCAGGAAACTAGCGTGCAGGTTTGGTAGGCATGCGGGGGCAGATGCCAGATGCGACGCTGGCGCGTCTTATCTGGCCTACGAAGGGCTAACGTGCAGGTTTTGTAGGTCGGATAAGGCGTTCACGCCGCATCCGACACGGTATTCGGCGAGATAATTAACCTTTCTTCGCCTGGCGGGTCATAATGGCGCGATACACCTTGAAACGCCCGGTTTGCGCAATCACTTCATGGAAGCCAAATGTCTCATCCAGCACGTCCGGGTAAGGCAGGAAGGCGTTCGCTACAATTCGCAGCTCGCCGCCGCTATTAAGATGACGCACCGCGCCGCGAATCAGCGTTTGCGCCGCATCCAGGCTGGTTTGCATCCCATCGTGGAACGGCGGGTTGGAGATGATCATATCAAAACGACCTTTCACCTCGGAAAAGACGTTGCTGGCAAAGACTTCACCTTCAACACAGTTGGCCGCAAGTGTTGCGCGGCTGGCTTCTACCGCTGGCGCAGAGACATCGCACAAGGTGAGACGAATTTTCGGCGAATGGCGCGCAAAGGCAACTGAAAGCACCCCCGCGCCACAGCCGACATCCAGCACTTTACCTTTCGTGTGCGGAGTTAACGTCGAGAGCAGCAACTGGCTACCGACATCCAGACCGTCGCGGCTAAACACGCCAGGCAGCGTTTTGACCGTCAGGCCATCGACGCTGTATTCGCCCCAGAATTTATCGGCATCAAATACCGGCTGTTTTTCCAGACGACCAAAATAGAGGCCACAGCGACGAGCGCTGTCGACTTTATTCAACGGCGCATAATCTGCCAGCATCTGCTCGGCGCTGCGCACGCCGCTGCGGTTCTCGCCAACGACAAAAATATCTGTCCCCACTGGCAGCAGAGAAAGTAAATTCATCAACTGGAACTGGGCTTCCGGTTTGTTCTTCGGCCAGTAGTAAATCAGCGTATCGCAATCTGCGACGTCATCCACCGTGGCGACCAGACTGAAACGGGCGTTATCCCCCATCTGGCGGCTTAATACCTGCCAGTGGTGGAATTGCTGGGTATGAGCACGGCTGGCCGCGGTATCTAAACGCGCGGGCAGGTCATCCTGTAAGTCTCCGGCAAACAGAATACGGCTTTGTTCGAAATCATCACTGTGACGCAGCAAGACTTCACTTGCCGGGGTAAATGCAGACATGGAATGCTCCTCAATTGATACTGGCGGCGATTATAGCCATATGTTGGCGCGGTATCGACGAATTTGCTATATTTGCGCCCCTGACAACAGGAGCGATTCGCTATGACATCCCGACGAGACTGGCAGTTACAGCAACTGGGCATTACCCAGTGGTCGCTGCGTCGCCCTGGCGCGTTGCAGGGGGAGATTGCCATTGCGATCCCGGCACACGTCCGTCTGGTGATGGTGGCAAACGATCTTCCCGCCCTGACCGATCCTTTAGTGAGCGATGTTCTGCGCGCATTAACCGTCAGCCCCGATCAAGTGCTGCAACTGACGCCAGAAAAAATCGCGATGCTGCCGCAAGGCAGTCGCTGCAACAGCTGGCGGTTGGGTACTGACGAACCGCTATCACTGGAAGGCGCTCAGGTGGCATCACCGGCGCTCACCGAATTACGGGCAAACCCAACGGCACGCGCCGCGTTATGGCAACAGATTTGCACATATGAACACGATTTCTTCCCTCGAAACGACTGATTTACCAGCGGCTTACCACATTGAACAACGCGCCCACGCCTTTCCGTGGAGTGAAAAAACCTTTGCCAGCAACCAGGGCGAGCGTTATCTCAACTTTCAGTTAACGCAAAACGGCAAAATGGCGGCGTTTGCGATTACGCAAGTGGTGCTGGATGAAGCTACATTGTTCAATATTGCGGTCGATCCTGACTATCAGCGTCAGGGATTGGGAAGGGTGCTGCTGGAACATCTGATCGACGAACTGGAAAAACGCGGCGTGGCGACACTATGGCTGGAAGTCCGTGCCTCAAATGCTGCCGCCATTGCCCTGTACGAAAGTTTAGGCTTTAACGAGGCGACGATTCGCCGCAATTACTACCCCACCACGGACGGTCGCGAAGACGCCATCATCATGGCGTTGCCAATCAGTATGTAAGACAAGGTGGAATAATGAAGTGGGACTGGATTTTCTTTGATGCCGATGAAACGCTGTTTACCTTTGACTCATTCACCGGCCTGCAGCGGATGTTTCTTGATTACAGCGTCACCTTTACCGCTGAAGATTTTCAGGACTATCAGGCCGTTAACAAGCCACTGTGGGTGGATTATCAAAACGGCGCGATCACTTCATTACAGCTTCAGCACGGGCGTTTTGAGAGCTGGGCCGAACGGCTGAAAGTTGAAGCAGGCTTGCTTAACGATGCCTTTATTAATGCGATGGCGGAAATCTGCACGCCGCTGCCGGGCGCGGTTTCTCTGCTTAACGCCATTCGTGGCAACGCCAAAATCGGCATCATCACCAACGGCTTTAGCGCCTTGCAGCAAGTGCGTCTGGAACGCACGGGCCTGCGTGATTACTTCGATTTGCTGGTGATTTCCGAAGAAGTTGGCGTTGCCAAACCGAATAAGAAAATTTTCGATTATGCGCTGGAACAGGCGGGCAATCCTGACCGTTCACGCGTGCTGATGGTTGGCGACACTGCCGAGTCCGATATTCTCGGTGGCATCAACGCCGGGCTTGCGACCTGCTGGCTGAATGCGCACAATCGCGAGCAACCAGAAGGCATCGCGCCCACCTGGACCGTTTCTTCGTTGCACGAACTGGAGCAGCTCCTGTGTAAACACTGATTGCCTCCCCCCCGTTGATGGGTAAAATAGCCGCAATTTTTCGTTTTCAACAAGCGCGGCGCGATGCCGCTTACTCAAGAAGAAAGAATTATGACGTTGTCTCCTTATTTGCAAGAGGTGGCGAAGCGCCGCACTTTTGCCATTATTTCTCACCCGGATGCCGGTAAGACTACCATCACCGAGAAGGTGCTGCTGTTCGGACAGGCCATTCAGACCGCCGGTACAGTAAAAGGCCGTGGTTCCAACCAGCACGCTAAGTCGGACTGGATGGAGATGGAAAAGCAGCGTGGGATCTCCATTACTACGTCTGTGATGCAGTTTCCGTATCACGATTGCCTGGTTAACCTGCTCGACACCCCGGGGCACGAAGACTTCTCGGAAGATACCTATCGTACCCTGACGGCGGTGGACTGCTGCCTGATGGTTATCGACGCTGCAAAAGGTGTTGAAGATCGTACCCGTAAGCTGATGGAAGTTACCCGTCTGCGCGACACGCCGATCCTCACCTTTATGAACAAACTTGACCGTGATATCCGCGACCCGATGGAACTGCTCGATGAAGTTGAGAACGAGCTGAAAATCGGCTGCGCACCGATCACCTGGCCGATTGGCTGCGGCAAGCTGTTTAAAGGCGTTTACCACCTTTATAAAGACGAAACCTATCTCTATCAGAGCGGTAAAGGCCACACGATTCAGGAAGTCCGTATTGTTAAAGGGCTGAATAACCCGGATCTCGACGCTGCGGTTGGTGAAGATCTGGCACAGCAGCTACGTGACGAACTGGAACTGGTGAAAGGCGCGTCTAACGAGTTCGACAAAGAATTGTTCCTTGCGGGCGAAATCACTCCGGTATTCTTCGGTACTGCGCTGGGTAACTTCGGCGTTGATCATATGCTGGATGGCCTGGTGGAGTGGGCTCCTGCGCCGATGCCGCGTCAGACTGATACCCGTACCGTAGAGGCGAGCGAAGACAAATTTACCGGCTTCGTATTTAAAATTCAGGCCAACATGGACCCGAAACACCGCGACCGCGTGGCGTTTATGCGCGTAGTATCCGGTAAATATGAAAAAGGCATGAAGCTGCGCCAGGTGCGTACTGCGAAAGATGTGGTTATCTCCGACGCGCTGACCTTTATGGCGGGCGACCGTTCGCACGTTGAAGAAGCGTATCCGGGCGATATCCTCGGCCTGCACAACCACGGCACTATTCAGATCGGCGACACCTTTACCCAGGGTGAGATGATGAAGTTCACCGGTATTCCGAACTTCGCACCAGAACTGTTCCGTCGTATCCGCCTGAAAGATCCGCTGAAGCAAAAACAGCTGCTCAAAGGGCTGGTACAGCTTTCCGAAGAGGGCGCGGTGCAGGTGTTCCGTCCGATCTCCAACAACGATTTGATCGTTGGTGCTGTTGGTGTGCTGCAGTTTGATGTGGTGGTATCGCGCCTGAAGAGCGAATACAGCGTTGAAGCAGTATATGAATCAGTCAACGTTGCCACTGCCCGCTGGGTAGAATGTGCGGACGCGAAGAAATTCGAAGAGTTCAAGCGTAAGAACGAAAGCCAACTGGCGCTTGATGGCGGCGATAACCTCGCTTACATCGCTACCAGCATGGTCAACCTGCGCCTGGCGCAGGAACGTTATCCCGACGTTCAGTTCCACCAGACCCGCGAGCATTAATTCTTGCCTCCAGGGCGCGGTAGCCGCTGCGCCCTGTCAATTTCCCTTCCTTATTAGCCGCTTACGGAATGTTCTTAAAACATTCACTTTTGCTTATGTTTTCGCTGATATCCCGAGCGGTTTCAAAATTGTGATCTATATTTAACAAAGTAATGACATTTCTGACGGCGTTAAATACCGTTCAATGCGTAGATATCAGTATCTAAAGCCGTCGATTGTCATTCTACCGATATTAATAACTGATTCAGAGGCTGTAATGGTCGTTATTCATCACCCATCGCTTTTGTGATGGCGACCATTGACTTCTGTAGAGGGTGAAGTCTCTCCCTATTCAGCAATGCAACCTCGTGTTGCCAGGCTCAAATTACGAGCAAACATACAGGAATAAATCGATGACTATGACAAGACTGAAGATTTCGAAAACTCTGCTGGCTGTAATGTTGACCTCTGCCGTCGCGACCGGCTCTGCCTACGCGGAAAACAACGCACAGACTACCAATGAAAGCGCAGGGCAAAAAGTCGATAGCTCTATGAATAAAGTCGGTAATTTCATGGATGACAGCGCCATCACCGCGAAAGTGAAGGCGGCGCTGGTGGATCATGACAACATCAAGAGCACCGATATCTCTGTCAAAACCGATCAAAAAGTCGTGACCCTGAGCGGTTTCGTTGAAAGCCAGGCTCAGGCCGAAGAGGCAGTGAAAGTGGCGAAAGGCGTTGAAGGGGTGACCTCTGTCAGCGACAAACTGCACGTTCGCGACGCTAAAGAAGGCTCTGTGAAGGGCTACGCGGGTGACACCGCCACCACCAGTGAAATCAAAGCCAAACTGCTGGCGGACGATATCGTCCCTTCCCGTCATGTGAAAGTTGAAACCACCGACGGCGTGGTTCAGCTCTCCGGTACCGTCGATTCCCAGGCACAGAGCGACCGTGCTGAAAGTATCGCCAAAGCGGTAGATGGTGTGAAAAGCGTTAAAAATGATCTGAAAACTAAGTAATTCGTCGTAATTCGTCCTCCCGAACTTTGTCGGGAGGCGCGATGTGCACCACACTAAAAATATCGCATTGAGTGATTTTCACGCTCATATCAAGCGGTGACATTAACTATGGTAAAGGAGACGCTTATGTTTCGTTGGGGCATCATATTTCTGGTTATCGCGTTAATCGCCGCCGCACTTGGGTTTGGTGGTCTGGCCGGTACCGCTGCAGGCGCAGCTAAAATTGTCTTTGTCGTCGGGATTATTCTGTTCCTGGTGAGTTTGTTCATGGGCCGAAAACGACCCTAGATTTCAGACCATTAAGAAAATTTTATCCAAAGCCAGTCCAGCGGACTGGCTTTTGCGGTTTTAGCGAATAATAAATTGCGTTACTTTGTCATTCTTTCACAACAAAAACAGGAAGGCAGAGGTGGGGCAGCGAATACCTGTAACGCTTGGTAATATTGCGCCGTTGTCGCTAAGGCCGTTCCAGCCTGGACGAATAGCTCTGGTGTGCGAAGGCGGCGGACAGCGTGGAATTTTCACGGCTGGCGTGCTGGATGAGTTTATGCGCGCGCAGTTTAATCCTTTCGATCTTTATCTCGGCACATCTGCCGGGGCGCAGAACCTCTCGGCGTTTATCTGCAATCAGCCCGGTTACGCGCGCAAAGTCATCATGCGCTATACCACAAAACGCGAATTTTTCGATCCATTGCGCTTTGTCCGTGGAGGAAATCTTATCGATCTCGACTGGCTGGTGGAGGCCACCGCAAGCCAGATGCCGTTGCAAATGGATACCGCCGCGCGGTTGTTTGACAGCGGCAAATCGTTTTATATGTGCGCCTGTCGTCAGGATGACTACGCGCCTAATTACTTTTTACCAACCAAACAAAACTGGCTGGATGTGATTCGCGCCTCCAGTGCGATACCTGGCTTTTATCGTAGCGGAGTGTCGCTGGAAGGCATTAACTACCTGGATGGCGGGATCAGTGATGCGATTCCGGTTAAAGAGGCGGCAAGGCAGGGCGCTAAAACGTTGGTCGTCATTCGCACTGTGCCGTCACAAATGTACTACACGCCGCAGTGGTTCAAACGCATGGAACGCTGGCTGGGTGACAGTAGCCTGCAGCCGCTGGTCAATCTGGTGCAGCATCATGAAACCAGCTATCGTGACATTCAGCAATTTATTGAGAAACCACCGGGCAAGCTGCGGATATTCGAAATTTATCCGCCGAAGCCATTACATAGTATCGCGCTTGGCAGTCGGATTCCGGCGCTGCGTGAAGACTATAAACTTGGGCGTTTATGCGGTCGTTATTTCCTCGCCACGGTTGGCAAGCTATTAACTGAAAAAGCGCCGCTTACCCGCCATCTGGTGCCAGTGGTGACGCCGGAATCGATCGTTATTCCGCCTGCGCCAGTCGCCAACGATACGCTGGTTGCCGAAGTGAGCGATGCTCCGCAGGCGAACGACCCGACATTTAACAATGAGGATCTGGCTTGATTTGCCGTTTTATCGATACCCACTGCCATTTTGATTTCCCGCCGTTTAGTGGCGATGAAGAGGCCAGCCTGCAACGCGCGGCACAAGCGGGCGTAGGCAAGATCATTGTTCCGGCGACAGAGGCGGAAAATTTTGCCCGCGTGCAGGCGTTAGCGGAAAAATATCAACCGCTGTATGCCGCATTGGGGTTGCATCCGGGGATGTTGGAAAAACATAGCGATGTGTCTCTTGATCAGCTACAGCAGGCGCTGGAAAGGCGTCCGGCGAAGGTGGTGGCGGTGGGGGAGATCGGTCTGGATCTCTTCGGCGACGATCCGCAATTTGAGAGGCAGCAGTGGTTACTCGACGAACAGCTGAAACTGGCGAAACGCTACGATCTGCCGGTGATCCTTCATTCCCGGCGTATACACGACAAACTGGCGATGCATCTTAAACGTCACGATTTACCGTGCACTGGCGTGGTTCACGGTTTTTCCGGCAGCCTGCAACAGGCCGAGCGGTTTGTACAGCTGGGCTACAAAATCGGCGTAGGCGGTACTATCACCTATCCACGCGCCAGTAAAACCCGCGATGTCATCGCAAAATTACCGCTGGCATCGTTGTTGCTGGAAACCGACGCGCCGGATATGCCGCTCAACGGCTTTCAGGGGCAGCCTAACCGACCGGAACAGGCTGTGCGGGTGTTTGACGTGCTTTGCGAGTTGCGCCCGGAACCAGAAGATGAGATTGCCGAAGTGTTGCTTAATAATACGTATGCGTTGTTTAGCGTTAGTGGGTAGCCTACCCTTCGTAGGCAGCATCCGGCAGTCGGCGCATAATGCCTGATGCGACGCTTAACGCGTCTTATCATGCCTACAGGTTTGTGCCGAACCGTAGGCCGGATAAGGCGTTCACGCCGCATCCGGCAGTTGGCGCACAATGCCTGATGCGACGCTTGACGCGTCTTATCATGCCTACAGGTTTGTGCCGAACCGTAGGCCGGATAAGGCGTTCACGCCGCATCCGGCAGTTGGCGCACAATGCCTGATGCGACGCTTGACGCGTCTTATCATGCCTACAAGTCTGTGCCGAACCGTAGGCCGGATAAGGCGTTCACGCCGCATCCGGCAGTTGGCGCACAATGCCTGATGCGACGCTGACGCGTCTTATCATGCCTACAAGTCTGTGCCGAACCGTAGGCCGGATAAGGCGTTCACGCCGCATCCGGCAGTCGGCGCATAATGCCTGATGCGACGCTTGTCGCGTCTTATCATGCCTACAAGTCTGTGCCGAACCGTAGGCCGTATCCGGCATGTCACAAATAGAGCGCCGGAAATATCAACCGGCTCACCCCGCGCACCTTTAACGCATCAGCCAACGGCTCAACGTCTTCCGGCGTGGCGCTCGCCCAGCTTTGCGCCTCGCCATACACGCCGTGGGCATGAAACGCATTCAGGCGAACCGGAACATCGCCAAGTCTCTTGATAAACGTCGCCAGCTCATCGATGTGATGCAAATAATCCACCTGGTCTGGAATTACCAGCAAACGCAGTTCCGCCAGCTTGCCGCGCTCTGCAAGCAAACAGATGCTGCGCTTAATCTGCTGATTATCGCGTCCGGTTAAGTGTTGATGACATTCGCTCCCCCACGCTTTGAGATCGAGCATTGCGCCGTCACACACCGGGAGTAATTTTTCCCAGCCGGTTTCGCTCAACATGCCGTTACTGTCCACCAGGCAGGTGAGGTGGCGCAGTTGCGGATCGTTTTTGATAGCAGTAAACAGCGCCACTACAAACGGCAGTTGGGTCGTGGCTTCGCCGCCGCTTACCGTTATCCCTTCAATAAACAGCACCGCTTTGCGGACATGGCTAAGCACTTCGTCCACGCTCATGGATTGCGCCATTGGCGTGGCATGTTGCGGACACCTCTTCAGGCAGGTATCACACTGCTCGCAAACCACAGCGTTCCACACCACTTTGCCGTCAACAATCTGCAACGCCTGATGCGGACACTGTGGCACGCACTCCCCACAGTCATTGCAACGTCCCATCGTCCACGGATTGTGACAGTTTTTGCAGCGCAGATTGCAGCCCTGCAAAAACAGAGCCAGACGACTGCCTGGCCCGTCAACGCAGGAGAAGGGGATAATCTTACTGACTAAAGCGCATCTGCTGTTCATGGCTTATCACGCGCGGCTGGCGTTCCAGAATACGAGTGTTGCGTGCGGCTTCTTCGCCCAGCCAGGTGGTGTTGGTGCGTGAACCTTCGGCGCGATATTTTTCTAAATCCGACAAACGCACCATATAACCGGTAACGCGAACCAGATCGTTACCGCTGACATTGGCAGTAAATTCACGCATTCCGGCTTTAAAGGCACCGAGGCAAAGCTGTACCAGCGCCTGCGGATTACGTTTGATGGTTTCGTCGAGCGTCAGAATGTCGCTGATGCCGGAATAATAATAAGCATGATGCGGGGCGACAGTTTGCAGATGGGTGATCGGATCTGGCTCATCACCATACGGCAAACGCGCGCCCGGCGTGGTGCCGATATCGGAACTGATCCCCGACTGTGCGTGTAACATGGCGCGTTTTTGCCAGCCATATTTCACGGGGGTATTGGCGACAAACTCCGCCAGTTGCGCGCTGATGCGATAACCCACTTCATTTGCGGCGGCTTCTTTACCGTAGCGCGCGGCAATCCCTTCTTTCTTACACAGCAAGTTAACCGCTTCCGCCAGCCCATACATGCCAAACATTGGCACAAAACGTTCAGGGTTAATCAGCCCTTCTTTCACCAGGAAGCTATTCTCAAAGAAGTGTGATTGTTGATAGAGGAATTCACACCGCGCATCGATGATGGCGATCTGCTGCTGGCAGTAGTGCGGTAGAGTGCGCGTAAAGAAGTCATCCAGCGATTCGCTGCGCTCGGCAATGGCTTTCAGGTTAAGGCGTACCAGCGTGCTGCCACCACCCGCCAGCGGCAGTGAGTTGTAACAGCTCACAATCCCGTAGCCCCCTTTTGTGAAAATTTTATCATGCACCGGACCGTTGGCGATGTGCGGTTTGCTACATTCACAGATGTTCTTCGCCACTTCCAGCAGCAGGTCATCAGGGGTGATTTCAGGATCGTAGATAAAGGTCAGGTTCGGTGAAACCTGCTTCAACTCTGCGTCTGCACGTAAGATCGCGCGGGTAATGGGCGAATCAGACGGGCCGATATTGGCGTGCATAAAGGCGTCTGGCAGGGTTCTGTCGAGGTAACGCCAGAAACGTTTTATTCGAACATCGATCTCGTCTTGTGTTAGAATTCTAACATATGGTTGCAACAACGCATCCAGTTGCCCCAGGTAGACCGGCATCGATGTGACCGACGGTACGTGGTGGTAAAGAATGGTCAGCAGAGAGAGTGCGTCATCAAGATCTTTCGCGCCTTCCAGCTCCAGCCATTCGGAACCGTTCGCCAGAAAACGGGCGTAATCGGGTAAGACATAGCGCGGTTTGTACGGCGCATGACCTTCAAACATATCGCAGATTACACCCTCATCCAGCGCGCGGCGGGCTTCGGCAGGAAGCTGCGGATAAGGCAGATTGTTTTCTGCTTCCAGTGCCAGAAAATGGCGCTTCTGCTCCGGGCTAAGCACTGGGCTGGTGACAATTTGCTGGCAACGTTGTTGCAGTGCATTTTCATGAGAAGTGGGCATCTTCTTTTCCTTTTATGCCGAAGGTGATGCGCCATTGTAAGAAGTTTCGTGATGTTCACTTTGATCCTGATGCGTTTGCCACCACTGACGCATTCATTTGAAAGTGAATTATTTGAACCAGATCGCATTACAGTGATGCAAACTTGTAAGTAGATTTCCTTAATTGTGATGTATATCGAAGTGTGTTGCGGAGTAGATGTTAGAATACTAACAAACTCGCAAGGTGAATTTTATTGGCGACAAGCCAGGAGAATGAAATGACTGATCTGAAAGCAAGCAGCCTGCGTGCACTGAAATTGATGGACCTGACCACCCTGAATGACGACGACACCGACGAGAAAGTAATTGCTCTGTGTCATCAGGCCAAAACCCCGGTCGGCAATACCGCCGCTATCTGTATCTATCCTCGCTTTATCCCGATTGCTCGCAAAACGCTGAAAGAGCAGGGCACCCCGGAAATCCGAATCGCTACGGTAACCAACTTCCCACACGGTAACGATGACATCGAAATCGCGCTGGCAGAAACCCGTGCGGCAATCGCCTACGGTGCTGATGAAGTTGACGTTGTGTTCCCGTACCGCGCGCTGATGGCGGGTAACGAGCAGGTTGGTTTTGACCTGGTGAAAGCCTGTAAAGAGGCTTGCGCGGCAGCGAATGTACTGCTGAAAGTGATCATCGAAACCGGCGAACTGAAAGACGAAGCGCTGATCCGTAAAGCGTCTGAAATCTCCATCAAAGCGGGTGCGGACTTCATCAAAACCTCTACCGGTAAAGTGGCTGTGAACGCGACGCCGGAAAGCGCGCGCATCATGATGGAAGTGATCCGTGATATGGGCGTAGAAAAAACCGTTGGTTTCAAACCAGCGGGCGGCGTGCGTACTGCGGAAGATGCGCAGAAATATCTCGCCATCGCAGATGAACTGTTCGGTGCTGACTGGGCAGATGCGCGTCACTACCGCTTTGGTGCTTCCAGCCTGCTGGCAAGCCTGTTGAAAGCGCTGGGCCACGGTGACGGTAAGAGCGCCAGCAGCTACTAAGTAAGATGCTTTACGCCTGATGCGCTGCGCTTATCAGGCCTACGAGACGTATCTACCCGTAGGCCGGATAAGGCGTAGACGCATCCGGCAAAAGCCGCCTCATACTCTTTTCCTCGGGAGGTTACCTTGTTTCTCGCACAAGAAATTATTCGTAAAAAACGTGATGGTCATGCACTGAGCGATGAAGAAATTCGTTTCTTTATCAACGGCATTCGCGACAACACTATCTCCGAAGGGCAGATTGCCGCCCTCGCGATGACCATTTTCTTCCACGATATGACAATGCCTGAGCGTGTCTCGCTGACCATGGCGATGCGAGATTCAGGAACCGTTCTCGACTGGAAAAGCCTGCATCTGAATGGCCCGATTGTTGATAAACATTCCACTGGTGGCGTCGGCGATGTGACTTCGCTGATGTTGGGGCCGATGGTCGCAGCCTGCGGCGGCTATATTCCGATGATCTCTGGTCGCGGCCTCGGTCATACTGGCGGTACGCTCGACAAACTGGAATCCATCCCTGGCTTCGACATTTTCCCGGATGACAACCGTTTCCGCGAAATTATTAAAGACGTCGGCGTGGCGATTATCGGTCAGACCAGCTCACTGGCTCCGGCGGATAAACGTTTCTACGCGACCCGTGATATTACCGCAACCGTGGACTCCATCCCGCTGATCACCGCCTCTATTCTGGCGAAGAAACTTGCGGAAGGTCTGGACGCGCTGGTGATGGACGTGAAAGTGGGTAGCGGCGCGTTTATGCCGACCTACGAACTCTCTGAAGCCCTTGCCGAAGCGATTGTTGGCGTGGCTAACGGCGCTGGCGTGCGCACCACCGCGCTGCTCACCGACATGAATCAGGTACTGGCCTCCAGTGCAGGTAACGCGGTTGAAGTTCGTGAAGCGGTGCAGTTCCTGACGGGTGAGTATCGTAACCCGCGTCTGTTTGATGTCACGATGGCGCTGTGCGTGGAGATGCTTATCTCCGGCAAACTGGCGAAAGATGACGCCGAAGCGCGCGCGAAATTGCAAGCAGTGCTGGACAACGGTAAAGCAGCAGAAGTCTTTGGTCGTATGGTAGCGGCACAAAAAGGCCCAACCGACTTCGTTGAGAACTACGCGAAGTATCTGCCGACAGCGATGCTGACGAAAGCAGTCTATGCTGATACCGAAGGTTTTGTCAGTGAAATGGATACCCGCGCGCTGGGGATGGCAGTGGTTGCAATGGGCGGCGGTCGTCGTCAGGCATCTGACACCATTGATTACAGCGTCGGCTTTACTGATATGGCGCGTTTGGGCGACCAGGTAGACGGTCAGCGTCCGCTGGCGGTTATCCACGCGAAAGACGAAAACAGCTGGCAGGAAGCGGCGAAAGCGGTGAAAGCGGCAATTAAACTTGCCGATAAAGCACCGGAAAGCACACCAACTGTCTATCGCCGTATCAGCGAATAACGGTATACTGATCTGATCATTTAAATTTGAAGCACTGAGTACGGAGAACATATGAAACGTGCATTTATTATGGTGCTGGACTCATTCGGCATCGGCGCTACAGAAGATGCAGAACGCTTTGGTGACGTCGGGGCTGACACCCTGGGTCATATCGCAGAAGCTTGTGCCAAAGGCGAAGCTGATAACGGTCGTAAAGGTCCGCTCAATCTGCCAAATCTGACCCGTCTGGGGCTGGCGAAAGCACACGAAGGTTCTACCGGTTTCATTCCGGCGGGAATGGACGGCAACGCTGAAGTTATCGGCGCGTACGCATGGGCGCACGAAATGTCATCCGGTAAAGATACCCCGTCTGGTCACTGGGAAATCGCCGGTGTCCCGGTTCTATTTGAGTGGGGATATTTCTCCGATCACGAAAACAGCTTCCCGCAAGAGCTGCTGGATAAACTGGTTGAACGCGCTAATCTGCCGGGTTACCTCGGTAACTGCCACTCTTCCGGTACGGTCATTCTGGATCAGCTGGGCGAAGAGCACATGAAAACCGGCAAGCCGATTTTCTATACCTCCGCTGACTCTGTGTTCCAGATTGCCTGCCACGAAGAAACCTTTGGCCTGGATAAACTCTACGAACTGTGCGAAATCGCCCGTGAAGAGCTGACCAACGGCGGCTACAACATCGGTCGTGTTATCGCTCGTCCGTTTATCGGTGACAAAGCCGGTAACTTCCAGCGTACCGGTAACCGTCACGACCTGGCTGTTGAGCCGCCAGCACCGACCGTGCTGCAGAAACTGGTTGATGAAAAACACGGTCAGGTGGTTTCTGTCGGTAAAATTGCAGACATCTACGCCAACTGCGGTATCACCAAGAAAGTGAAAGCAACTGGCCTGGACGCGCTGTTTGACGCCACCATCAAAGAGATGAAAGAAGCGGGTGATAACACCATCGTCTTCACCAACTTCGTTGACTTCGACTCTTCCTGGGGCCACCGTCGCGACGTCGCCGGTTATGCTGTGGGTCTGGAGCTGTTCGACCGCCGTCTGCCGGAGCTGATGTCTCTGCTGCGCGATGACGACATCCTGATCCTCACTGCTGACCACGGTTGTGATCCGACCTGGACCGGTACTGACCACACGCGTGAACACATTCCGGTACTGGTTTACGGCCCGAAAGTAAAACCGGGCTCACTGGGTCACCGTGAAACCTTCGCGGATATCGGCCAGACTCTGGCAAAATATTTTGGTACTTCTGATATGGAATATGGCAAAGCCATGTTCTGATAATGGGTGCGGCTTGATGCCCTCACCCCGGCCCTCTCCCTCAGGGAGAGGGTGAAAACATGTTGATAAGGATAAAACAATGGCTACCCCACACATTAATGCAGAAATGGGCGATTTCGCTGACGTAGTTTTGATGCCAGGCGACCCGCTGCGTGCGAAGTATATTGCTGAAACTTTCCTTGAAGATGCCCGTGAAGTGAACAACGTTCGCGGTATGCTGGGCTTCACCGGTACTTACAAAGGCCGCAAAATTTCCGTAATGGGTCACGGTATGGGTATCCCGTCCTGCTCCATCTACACCAAAGAACTGATCACCGATTTCGGCGTGAAGAAAATTATCCGCGTGGGTTCCTGTGGCGCAGTTCTGCCGCACGTAAAACTGCGCGACGTCGTTATCGGTATGGGTGCCTGCACCGATTCCAAAGTTAACCGCATCCGTTTTAAAGATCATGACTTTGCCGCTATCGCTGACTTTGACATGGTGCGTAACGCGGTAGACGCGGCTAAAGCACTGGGCATTGATGCTCGCGTTGGTAACCTGTTCTCCGCTGACCTGTTCTACTCTCCGGACGGCGAAATGTTCGACGTGATGGAAAAATACGGCATCCTCGGCGTGGAAATGGAAGCGGCTGGTATCTACGGCGTCGCTGCAGAATTTGGCGCGAAAGCCCTGACCATCTGCACTGTGTCTGACCACATCCGCACTCACGAGCAGACCACTGCCGCTGAGCGTCAGACCACCTTCAACGACATGATCAAAATCGCACTGGAATCCGTTCTGCTGGGCGATAAAGAGTAATTGTGTTTCGCTGAAAGGCGATTGTCGTGTTAAGCCGGAGTGGGGGACTGCTCCGGCTTTTTAGTATCTATTCATCAATAGCAACTGATTTATAGATTTACTATTATTTTTCATATGGATAAAAAATAAAATACATTCAAGTATCTATTCACGAATCTATTCATTTATGTTCAGCCGTCATCCAGGAAGGGCATATCAGCAACTCTGGTGGACAACCATAAATTTCTCCCATTTTGCTTTTGATGTTTGAGCTAAGCCGTTCCGTCTTTTCGATCTATTTTAGAGAATTAATCGAGATACCTAACATTTTACTTACTTCAGCAAGCGATAATTTATGCCTGATACGCACGGCGGCTAGCCAGGAAATACGCTGGCTTAACATTAAATTGATAATCTCCCGCTCCTGGTTTTCCAGATCGATCATATTCCCTTCCTTTGGTATTTTAATCAGCGAGTTACCTTACCGCCCCCGCTATCCACGTCGACAACTCCCGTAGCTCTTTTTCCTGGTCCGGGAAGTCAACCAACAGCGCTTCGCACTCTTGTTGCAGCATATCCGCGCGGTACAGGCAGCCTTGCAGTCGCCCGGCGAGGGCTTCCAGCGGCGCGGGGTTGAGGCTGTCGGTAAACACCTGGGCGCGGGTGATATGGCCTTTTTCAACGTCGAAATGCAGTTCCACGCCGCCCCAGC
The DNA here is from genome assembly GCF_002950395.1 of Shigella sonnei. NCBI lineage: Bacteria > Pseudomonadati > Pseudomonadota > Gammaproteobacteria > Enterobacterales > Enterobacteriaceae > Shigella > Shigella sonnei. The sequence continues at coordinate 3,030,759 of NZ_CP026802.1, read as the reverse complement.
TAAAGCGTTCATCCAGCAGATGCGAGAATGCCGGAGCCTGACCGAAGTTCCATTCCCAGCTACTCTGACGGGCAAAGGTTTCGGCGAAGTTTGGCAAGTCTGGCGTTTTGTCCGGGGAGATGATTTCCGCTTCTACACGCTCGCCATAATGGGCGAAAAAGGCCTTGGTTATGGCCTCGCAAACCTGCTCATGGGTGATCCCCGGCAGCAGCTCGGTGAGGTTGGTCACGCGGGAACGCACTGAGGTAATGCCTTTCGCCGCCAGTTTCTTTTTATCCGGATTGAGATAGTTTGCCAGGCGGCTAAGGTCGGCATTGAGCAGCAAAGTGCCGTGGTGGAAGCCACGATCTTTGGTTTCGCGATAGGCCGAGCCTGAGACTTTGCGGTCGCCTTCGACTGTTTTCACCACCAGATCGTTACGTCCGGACGCTTCGGCGCTGACGCCGAGCGCGTTCAGCGCATTGAGCACAATCGACGTAGAGATGGTTTTATCGTACTCCGGCTTGCCAGCCATAAAGGTAAAGCAGGTATTGCCGAGATCGTGGAACACCGCGCCGCCACCGCTACTGCGCCGCGCCAGGCGGACGTTATCTTCTTCCATCCGCCGGGTATTACACTCTTTCCACGGGTTCTGCGCGCGACCAATCACTACCGTGTCGGCATTGCGCCAGAGAAACAGAACGCGCTGCGTGGCGGGCATTTGGCGAAAAATACACTCTTCCACCGCCAGGTTAAACCACGGGTCGTAAGAGTCAGAGATGAGCAGGCGTAATGTGGACATAACGATTTCCTTTCTTGTAGTAATGGGTCACTCTTTTTTCTCGCTTTCTTCCTCTTCCGGCACCGGTTTGCTGGCGGTTAACAGGAAGGGCGATTGCTGCCAGCGGGTGCGTTTACCCTGTAGCAGCGTGCGGGTCAGCACTACGCCGATTGCCAGTGAGAGCAGCAACATCAGGCGTAAAATGTTAGTGGTGTTATCCACCTGTTGGGCTTCGGTGGCGAGCGTATGGGTGTCGAGTGTCAGGCGCAGATAGCCGAGCGGTCCGTTTTTACCCGCAATTGGCTCGACAATCTGCTGGTTAAAATAGCCGCCTGCTTTTTTACCGTCGAGCGCCAGCCGGTCGCGCACTTCGACGCTTTCGCCTGAACGGGCGATAAGATCGCCTTGTTCGTCATACACACCCGCGTCGAGGATGCGGCTTTCATCCGTTAACTGATCGAGGATCGCCTGAATGCGTTTTTCATCTGGTGAGTCGGTACGCATCAGCGGTGCAACGTTCAGCGTCACCTGACGCGCCAGGGTGCGGGCCAGTTCTTCCAGCTGTGGATTACGCTGTCGCTGGTGGTTTTGACTAAACCATGACGCCCCCTGCATCAGTGCCACTAACAAGGCAAGACAGAACAGGACAATCACTGCCCGATGCAGCCGGAATTTCAGTTTTGTGCGAGCCATCTTCCACCCTTTGAAAATTTGAGACTTAATGTTGCCAGAAGCAATGGATACAAGGTAGCCTCATGCGTTATTTTCCCTGCTTCGAACGATTTTACAGGAGCCTTAATGCCTAACATTACCTGGTGCGACCTGCCTGAAGATGTCTCTTTATGGCCGGGTCTGCCTCTTTCATTAAGTGGTGATGAAGTGATGCCACTGGATTACCACGCAGGTCGTAGCGGCTGGCTGCTGTATGGTCGTGGGCTGGATAAACAGCGTCTGACCCAATACCAGAGCAAACTGGGTGCGGCGATGGTGATTGTTGCCGCCTGGTGCGTGGAAGATTATCAGGTGATTCGTCTGGCAGGTTCACTCACCGCACGGGCTACGCGCCTGGCCCATGAAGCGCAACTGGATGTCGCCCCGCTGGGGAAAATCCCGCACCTGCGCACGCCGGGTTTGCTGGTGATGGACATGGATTCCACCGCCATCCAGATTGAATGTATTGATGAAATTGCCAAACTGGCCGGAACGGGCGAGATGGTGGCGGAAGTAACCGAACGGGCGATGCGCGGCGAACTCGATTTTACCGCCAGCCTGCGCAGCCGTGTGGCGACGCTGAAAGGCGCTGACGCCAATATTCTGCAACAGGTGCGTGAAAATCTGCCGCTGATGCCAGGCTTAACGCAACTGGTGCTCAAGCTGGAAACGCTGGGCTGGAAAGTGGCGATTGCCTCCGGCGGCTTTACTTTCTTTGCTGAATATCTGCGCGACAAGCTGCGCCTGACCGCCGTGGTAGCCAATGAACTGGAGATCATGGACGGTAAATTTACCGGCAATGTGATCGGCGACATCGTAGACGCGCAGTACAAAGCGAAAACTTTGACTCGCCTCGCGCAGGAGTATGAAATCCCGCTGGCGCAGACCGTGGCGATTGGCGATGGAGCTAATGACCTGCCGATGATCAAAGCAGCAGGGCTGGGGATTGCCTACCATGCCAAGCCAAAAGTGAATGAAAAGGCGGAAGTCACCATCCGTCACGCTGACCTGATGGGGGTATTCTGCATCCTCTCTGGCAGCCTGAATCAGAAGTAATTGCTCGCCCGCCATCCTGCGGGCGGCACAGCATTAACGAGGTACACCGTGGCAAAAGCTCCAAAACGCGCCTTTGTTTGTAATGAATGCGGGGCCGATTATCCGCGCTGGCAGGGGCAGTGCAGTGCCTGTCATGCCTGGAACACCATCACCGAGGTGCGTCTTGCTGCGTCGCCAACGGTGGCGCGTAACGAGCGTCTCAGCGGCTATGCCGGTAGCGCCGGGGTGGCAAAAGTCCAGAAACTCTCCGATATCAGCCTTGAAGAGCTGCCGCGTTTTTCCACCGGATTTAAAGAGTTCGACCGCGTACTAGGCGGCGGCGTGGTGCCGGGAAGCGCCATTCTGATTGGCGGTAACCCAGGTGCGGGGAAATCCACGCTGCTACTGCAAACGCTGTGCAAACTGGCCCAGCAGATGAAAACGCTGTATGTCACTGGCGAAGAGTCGCTGCAACAGGTGGCAATGCGCGCTCATCGCCTTGGCCTGCCGACTGACAATCTCAATATGTTGTCGGAAACCAGCATCGAACAGATCTGCCTGATTGCCGAAGAAGAGCAACCGAAACTGATGGTAATTGACTCGATCCAGGTGATGCATATGGCGGATGTACAATCATCGCCTGGTAGCGTGGCGCAGGTGCGTGAAACGGCGGCTTATCTGACGCGCTTCGCCAAAACGCGCGGTGTGGCGATTGTCATGGTTGGGCACGTAACCAAAGATGGCTCGCTGGCTGGCCCTAAAGTGCTGGAACACTGTATCGACTGTTCGGTGCTTCTGGATGGTGATGCCGACTCCCGTTTTCGCACCTTGCGCAGCCATAAAAACCGCTTCGGCGCGGTGAATGAGCTGGGCGTCTTCGCGATGACCGAACAGGGGCTGCGTGAAGTCAGCAACCCTTCGGCAATTTTCTTAAGTCGCGGAGATGAAGTGACCTCCGGCAGCTCCGTGATGGTGGTGTGGGAAGGAACGCGTCCGTTGCTGGTGGAGATTCAGGCGCTGGTCGATCACTCGATGATGGCGAATCCGCGCCGCGTGGCAGTGGGGCTGGAACAAAACCGTCTGGCAATCCTGCTGGCTGTCTTGCACCGTCACGGTGGTCTGCAAATGGCCGATCAGGATGTATTTGTGAACGTGGTCGGCGGCGTGAAGGTAACCGAAACCAGTGCCGATTTAGCGTTACTGCTGGCGATGGTTTCCAGCCTGCGTGACAGACCGCTGCCACAGGATCTGGTGGTGTTTGGTGAAGTCGGGCTGGCAGGGGAGATCCGCCCGGTGCCCAGCGGTCAGGAACGAATTTCAGAAGCGGCGAAACACGGTTTTCGCCGGGCGATTGTTCCGGCGGCTAACGTACCGAAAAAAGCGCCGGAAGGGATGCAGATTTTTGGCGTTAAAAAACTCTCCGACGCGCTTAGCGTGTTCGACGACTTATAATGAGAGATACGGAGGGAGATATGTCGTCATTTGATTACCTGAAAACTGCCATCAAGCAACAGGGCTGCACGCTACAGCAGGTAGCTGATGCCAGCGGTATGACCAAAGGGTATTTAAGCCAGTTACTGAATGCCAAAATTAAAAGCCCCAGCGCGCAAAAGCTGGAGGCGTTGCACCGTTTTTTGGGGCTTGAATTTCCCCGACAGAAGAAAACCATTGGTGTCGTATTCGGTAAGTTCTACCCGCTGCATACCGGACATATCTACCTTATCCAGCGCGCCTGTAGCCAGGTTGACGAGCTGCATATCATTATGGGTTTTGACGATACCCGCGACCGCGCGTTGTTTGAAGACAGCGCCATGTCGCAGCAGCCCACGGTGCCGGATCGTCTGCGCTGGTTATTACAAACTTTTAAATATCAGAAAAATATTCGCATTCATGCTTTCAACGAAGAGGGCATGGAGCCGTATCCGCACGGCTGGGATGTGTGGAGCAACGGCATCAAAAAGTTTATGGCTGAAAAGGGGATTCAGCCGGACCTGATCTACACCTCGGAAGAAGCCGATGCGCCACAGTATATGGAACATCTGGGGATCGATACGGTGCTGGTCGATCCGAAACGTACCTTTATGAGTATCAGCGGTGCGCAGATCCGCGAAAACCCGTTCCGCTACTGGGAATATATTCCTACGGAAGTGAAGCCGTTCTTTGTACGTACCGTGGCGATCCTTGGTGGCGAGTCGAGCGGTAAATCCACCCTGGTAAACAAACTTGCCAATATCTTCAATACCACCAGTGCGTGGGAATATGGTCGCGATTATGTCTTTTCACACCTCGGCGGTGATGAGATCGCATTGCAGTATTCCGATTACGATAAAATCGCGCTGGGCCACGCACAATACATTGATTTTGCAGTGAAATATGCCAATAAAGTGGCGTTTATTGACACTGATTTTGTCACTACCCAGGCGTTCTGCAAAAAGTACGAAGGGCGTGAGCATCCGTTCGTACAGGCGTTGATTGATGAATACCGTTTCGATCTGGTGATCCTGCTGGAGAACAACACGCCGTGGGTGGCGGATGGTTTACGCAGCCTCGGCAGTTCGGTGGATCGCAAAGAGTTCCAGAACTTGCTGGTGGAGATGCTGGAAGAGAACAATATCGAATTCGTGCGGGTTGAAGAGGACGATTATGACAGCCGTTTCCTGCGCTGCGTGGAGCTGGTGCGGGAGATGATGGGGGAGCAGAGATAACCGCGATGAAACGGCTCAAAGGCGAGGTATAAAATAAGTTTTTTGATGAGTTGAAAACCTCTCTGGAAGAGGCTGTCGAGATTAAACAAGGTTTGAAAAAACCTGCACGGGTGACCCGCTACGAAATTGCGGATACTAAGGCTGTTGTAGGCCGGAAAAGGCGTTCACGCCGTATCCGGCATTCGGTGCTCAATGCCTGATGCGACGCTTACCGCGTCTTATCAGGCCTGGAGATTCACAACGTATTGAAATTTCTTGGTTTGTAGGCCGGATAAGGCGTTCACGCCGCATCCGGCATTTTACGCATTACTTCGCAATACGCTTGTACTTGATACGCTTCGGCTCCAGTGCGTCTGCGCCCAGCGTGCGTTTCTTGTACTCTTCGTACTCAGTAAAGTTACCTTCGAAGAACTCAACTTTACCTTCATCCTGGTAGTCCAGGATGTGCGTGGCGATACGGTCGAGGAACCAACGGTCGTGCGAGATAACCATCGCACAGCCCGGGAACTCCAGCAGGGCGTTTTCCAGCGCGCGCAGGGTTTCGATATCCAGGTCGTTGGTTGGTTCGTCGAGCAGCAGCATGTTGCCGCCAACCTGCAGCAGCTTCGCCAGATGCAGACGACCGCGCTCACCACCGGAAAGTTCACCAACGCGTTTACCCTGATCAACCCCTTTAAAGTTAAAGCGGCCAACGTAGGCGCGGCTTGGCATCTCGGTGTTGCCGATCTTCATAATATCCAGCCCGCCGGAAACTTCTTCCCAAACGGTTTTGCTGTTATCCATTGAGTCACGGAACTGATCAACCGACGCCAGTTTCACCGTTTCACCTAAAGTGATGGTGCCGCTGTCCGGCTGTTCCTGACCAGAGATCATACGGAACAGGGTCGATTTACCCGCGCCGTTCGGACCGATGATCCCGACGATTGCCCCTTTCGGGATCGAGAAGCTCAGGTCATCAATCAGCAGGCGATCACCGTAGGATTTACGCAGGTTGCTGACTTCCAGCACTTTATCGCCCAGACGCGGTCCAGGTGGAATAAACAGTTCGTTGGTTTCGTTACGTTTCTGATATTCGGTGCTGTTCAGCTCTTCAAAGCGTGCCAGACGTGCTTTACCTTTCGACTGGCGGCCTTTAGTTCCCTGACGTACCCACTCCAGCTCTTTCTCGATCGACTTACGACGCGCCGCTTCTTGTGAAGCTTCCTGCGCCAGGCGCTGATCTTTCTGCTCCAGCCAGGAGGAGTAGTTGCCTTCCCACGGAATACCTTCACCGCGGTCAAGTTCGAGGATCCAGCCTGCAACGTTATCGAGGAAGTAACGGTCGTGGGTAATCGCCACCACGGTGCCCTCGAAGTCGTGCAGGAAGCGTTCCAGCCAGGCCACGGATTCGGCATCCAGGTGGTTGGTCGGTTCGTCGAGCAGCAGCATGTCTGGTTTTTCCAGCAGCAGGCGGCACAACGCTACGCGACGACGCTCACCACCGGAGAGGTTAGCGATTTTCGCGTCCCAGTCCGGCAGACGTAGCGCATCCGCCGCACGCTCCAGCTGTACGTTCAGGTTATGACCGTCGTGAGCCTGAATGATCTCTTCCAGACGGCCTTGTTCAGCGGCCAGCTTGTCAAAATCGGCATCCGGATCGGCGTACAGCGCATACACTTCATCCAGGCGTTTCAGGGCGTTAACCACTTCAGAAACCGCTTCTTCAATGGACTCACGCACGGTGTGTTCCGGGTTCAGCTGCGGTTCCTGCGGCAGGTAACCAATCTTGATGTCTGGCTGCGGACGCGCTTCACCTTCGATGTCTTTATCAATGCCCGCCATAATGCGCAGCAGGGTAGACTTACCCGCGCCGTTCAGACCCAGGACACCAATTTTTGCCCCAGGGAAGAAACTCAGAGAGATGTTTTTCAAAATATGACGTTTCGGCGGAACAACTTTGCCGACACGATGCATGGTATAAACGAATTGAGCCACGTTGGACTTCGCCTCTATGTTTATCGTGATGATGAGTTTTCAAAGGCGAAGTGTAGCCTTTTTCCCCGCCTAATCCCAGTTGGTCGATCACCTTCGCAGTAAAAGTAAAAAAGTGTCCGTAACGTGGCGTAAACGGCAATGACTGGTTAGCATAAATCTATTACGCGGCATGACGCTGCATTGATGTATTTACACTTAGAGGATGCGCTTGTGGAAAAAGCCAAACAAGTTACCTGGCGGCTGTTGGCTGCCGGTGTCTGTCTGCTGACGGTCAGCAGCGTGGCGCGAGCCGACTCACTGGATGAGCAGCGTAGCCGTTACGCGCAAATCAAGCAGGCCTGGGATAATCGACAAATGGATGTGGTCGAACAAATGATGCCTGGACTGAAGGATTATCCGCTTTATCCCTACCTGGAATACCGCCAGATCACCGATGATCTGATGAATCAACCGGCGGTGACGGTCACTAACTTTGTTCGCGCTAACCCCACGCTTCCTCCCGCTCGCACGCTGCAATCTCGTTTCGTCAATGAACTGGCGCGGCGTGAAGACTGGCGTGGCTTGTTAGCCTTTAGCCCGGAAAAGCCCGGAACTACCGAAGCGCAATGTAATTACTACTATGCGAAATGGAACACCGGGCAGAGTGAAGAAGCCTGGCAAGGGGCGAAAGAGCTGTGGCTAACCGGCAAGAGCCAGCCTAACGCCTGTGACAAGTTATTTAGCGTCTGGCGTGCGTCAGGTAAACAAGATCCGCTGGCGTATTTAGAGCGTATCCGTCTGGCGATGAAAGCGGGTAACACTGGCCTGGTAACAGTGCTGGCAGGGCAGATGCCTGCCGATTACCAGACTATCGCCTCGGCAATCATTTCACTGGCGAACAACCCTAATACGGTACTGACCTTCGCGCGTACAACCGGAGCGACCGATTTTACCCGTCAAATGGCAGCGGTGGCGTTTGCCAGTGTGGCGCGGCAGGATGCTGAAAATGCACGGCTGATGATCCCGTCGCTTGCCCAGGTGCAGCAGCTTAATGAAGATCAGATTCAGGAGCTGCGCGATATCGTCGCCTGGCGTTTGATGGGCAACGATGTCACCGACGAGCAGGCGAAATGGCGCGATGACGTCATTATGCGCTCGCAATCCACGTCGTTGATTGAACGCCGTGTGCGAATGGCACTTGGCACCGGCGATCGTCGCGGCCTGAATACCTGGCTGGCGCGTCTGCCGATGGAAGCAAAAGAGAAAGATGAATGGCGTTACTGGCAGGTGGATTTATTGCTGGAACGCGGACGTGAAGCTGAAGCGAAAGAGATTTTGCATCAACTCATGCAACAGCGTGGTTTCTACCCGATGGTTGCAGCACAACGCATCGGAGAAGAGTATGAGCTGAAGATTGATAAAGCGCCGCAGAATGTTGACAGCGCCCTGACTCAGGGGCCGGAGATGGCGCGCGTGCGCGAGTTGATGTACTGGAATCTCGATAACACCGCGCGTAGCGAGTGGGCCAATCTGGTGAAGAGCAAGTCAAAAACAGAGCAGGCTCAACTGGCTCGGTATGCTTTCAATAACCAATGGTGGGATCTTAGCGTTCAGGCAACGATCGCCGGGAAGCTTTGGGATCATCTGGAAGAGCGATTCCCGCTGGCTTACAACGATCTTTTCAAACGTTACACCAGTGGGAAAGAGATCCCGCAAAGCTATGCGATGGCGATTGCCCGTCAGGAGAGCGCCTGGAATCCGAAAGTGAAATCACCGGTAGGGGCCAGCGGCCTGATGCAGATTATGCCTGGTACAGCGACCCATACGGTGAAGATGTTCTCTATTCCTGGTTATAGCAGCCCTGGGCAATTGCTGGATCCGGAAACGAATATCAACATTGGCACCAGTTACCTGCAATATGTTTATCAGCAGTTTGGCAATAACCGTATTTTCTCCTCAGCAGCTTATAACGCCGGACCTGGACGGGTGCGAACCTGGCTTGGCAACAGCGCCGGGCGTATCGACGCTGTGGCATTTGTCGAGAGTATTCCGTTCTCCGAGACGCGCGGTTATGTGAAGAACGTGCTGGCTTATGACGCTTACTACCGTTATTTCATGGGGGATAAACCGACGTTGATGAGCGCCACGGAATGGGGACGTCGTTACTGATCCGCACGTTTATGATATGCTATCGTACTCTTTAGCGAGTACAACCGGGGGAGGCATTTTGCTTCCCCCGCTAACAATGGCGACATATTATGGCCCAACAATCACCCTATTCAGCAGCGATGGCAGAACAGCGTCACCAGGAGTGGTTACGTTTTGTCGACCTGCTTAAGAATGCCTACCAAAACGATCTCCATTTACCGTTGTTAAACCTGATGCTGACGCCAGATGAGCGCGAAGCGTTGGGGACTCGCGTGCGTATTGTCGAAGAGCTGTTGCGTGGCGAAATGAGTCAGCGTGAGTTAAAAAATGAACTCGGCGCGGGCATCGCGACGATTACGCGTGGATCTAACAGCCTGAAAGCCGCGCCCGTGGAGCTGCGCCAGTGGCTGGAAGAGGTGTTGCTGAAAAGCGATTGATTTTGTAGGCCTGATAAGACGCGGCAGCGTCGCATCAGGCATCGTGCACCGAATGCCGGATGCGGCGTGAACGCCTTATCCGTCCTACAATGCCTGATACACGGCATTGTGAAACGGACTCAGCGCCAGGATCACCGCCTGGTGATAGACGCTGGCGCGAGTGAGTTTCCCGGCGGTAAACACGCCGATCGCCCCTTCCTTACGACCAATCTCATCAATACCGGTATAACGCGACATCACGGGACCAAGCGCCTCACCTTCACGCACTTTCTGCAGAATCACCGCAGGTAACGGCAAAGTAGCCGAACGCGCCTCGCCGCGCTGGCTGGTGTTTTCAATCACCACCCAACTGAAAGTGCTGTCACCATCGATGCCAGCTTCAATCGCCACCCAAAAATCAGCCTCTGGAAGTAAACGGCGGGCATTTGCTACCCGATTTCGTGCGCCAGCGCGCGTTTCCTCACTGCCAAAGGGCTGTTCCGGTACACCGCTCTCGACGGCAACGGATGCAATATGGCAGGATCCTTCGCCGAAGATCTCGTGAAATGCCTGCAGAATGGCCTGAATTTTAGCGGGATTGGTGGTCGCACAGATAACTTGGTGCATAATCAGCATTACTCAGAAAATTAACGTTACAGCAGTATACGGAAAAAAAGCATGTTACAGGTATACCTAGTCCGCCACGGTGAAACGCAGTGGAACGCCGAGCGACGTATTCAGGGCCAGTCTGACAGCCCGCTGACCGCCAAAGGTGAGCAACAGGCGATGCAGGTGGCAACCCGTGCCAAAGAGCTTGGCATTACGCATATTATCAGTAGCGATTTAGGACGCACCCGGCGTACGGCGGAAATCATCGCCCAGGCCTGCGGCTGTGACATCATCTTTGATTCTCGCCTGCGTGAATTAAACATGGGTGTGCTGGAAAAAAGACATATCGATTCTCTGACCGAAGAAGAAGAGAACTGGCGTCGGCAGCTGGTCAATGGCACCGTTGACGGGCGTATTCCTGAAGGCGAGTCAATGCAGGAGCTCAGCGATCGCGTCAATGCGGCACTGGAATCTTGCCGGGACTTACCGCAGGGAAGCCGACCGCTGCTGGTGAGCCATGGTATTGCACTGGGATGTCTGGTGAGTACGATTCTCGGATTACCAGCATGGGCAGAGCGCCGCTTACGTCTGCGTAACTGTTCTATTTCGCGCGTGGATTATCAGGAAAGCCTGTGGCTGGCGTCTGGCTGGGTCGTTGAAACCGCAGGGGACATCTCGCATCTGGACGCCCCTGCATTAGATGAGCTGCAGCGTTAACGGCGGATAGGAATCAGCAGTTCACAGCGCAGATTAATTGGGCGATCTCCCGCTTTGGCGTCTTCTGCCGGGTAGTATCGCTCAATATCCTGACCTTTACGGCGCGTCAGGTTGAGCATTGGCATGCACGTTCCGTATACCGTCAGGATAAACTCCTGCACGCCGGTTCCCAGACCTTCATAGGTAAACATCACATATTCGCCGCCCTGCAGCATCACCGGATGCCCCGTCAGTACATAGCCATCTGCCTGATCCTGGGCTAACGCGGTGGTATAGAATACCTCTTGTTCGTCGTCTTTATCCTGACTCGGACGCGTTTCATTCAGGCCGTAGAGCACTGGCGGAATGGTCGGCGCGTTGCCGAGAAAATCGTGCCAGAACTGATAACGCATTTCATGGCGGAAATCAGAGATTTGCTCCAGCGAACAGGAGTAGCTCTGGGTAACACCAATCAGCGGCGTATCTTCCAGGGTGACAAATTTGTGCTCTGGCATTGTGAATTCACCCAGACGTAGCGGCGGGCGAATACCAAAGGCGCTCCATTCAGGAGAACGGCGGTAAAGTGCAGGAGTCTGGGCAAACTGCTTCTTGAATGCGCGGGTAAATGTCTGTTGAGAGTCGAAGCGGTATTGCAGCGCGATGTCCAGAATCGGACGCGCAGTCAGGCGTAGTGCGACCGCCGATTTCGACAAACGACGAGCACGAATATACGCGCCAATAGCATGGCCAGTGACATCTTTAAACATTCTCTGTAAGTGCCACTTGGAATAACCTGCTTTCGCCGCTACATTGTCGAGCGACAGGGGCTGATCCAGATGACCTTCCAGCCAGATTAAAAGGTCGCGAATAATGCCGGCCTGATCCATAAAATATCCTCATCCTTTCAACAACGAGCACCTGACATCAGGTAATTGGATAATAGCATTTTTTGCTGTTTTAGCATTCAGTGTTTTTTTCTTAGTAGAGTATGTTTTAGGGCTTGACGGAAATAAAAGTATTGAGATTTTGTTCTTAATCAATATGTTATTTACCGTGACGAACTAATTGCTCGTGTAATAGATAAAAATGGTAACAATATGAAATACAAGCATTTGATCCTGTCTTTAAGCCTGATAATGCTGGGGCCATTGGCTCATGCAGAAGAGATTGGTTCGGTCGACACCGTATTTAAAATGATCGGCCCGGATCACAAAATTGTTGTGGAAGCCTTTGACGATCCCGATGTGAAAAATGTCACCTGTTATGTGAGCCGGGCGAAAACAGGTGGTATTAAAGGGGGATTGGGTCTGGCGGAAGATACCTCCGATGCGGCTATTTCTTGTCAGCAAGTCGGGCCGATTGAACTGTCGGATCGTATTAAAAACGGCAAAGCTCAGGGCGAGGTAGTATTCAAAAAACGCACGTCCCTGGTCTTTAAGTCGTTACAGGTCGTGCGCTTTTATGACGCCAAACGCAACGCGCTCGCTTATCTGGCTTACTCCGACAAAGTTGTAGAAGGTTCGCCGAAAAACGCGATTAGCGCGGTTCCTGTCATGCCGTGGCGGCAATAACAGAGGCGATTTATGCAACGGGAAACGGTCTGGTTAGTGGAAGATGAGCAAGGGATAGCCGACACGCTGGTCTACATGTTGCAGCAGGAAGGTTTTGCCGTCGAGGTCTTTGAGCGAGGCTTGCCGGTGCTGGATAAAGCTCGCCAGCAGGTTCCCGACGTCATGATTCTCGATGTTGGTTTGCCTGATATCAGCGGCTTTGAATTGTGCCGCCAGTTACTGGCGCTCCATCCGGCGTTACCTGTACTGTTCCTGACGGCCCGAAGTGAAGAGGTCGATCGCCTGCTTGGGCTGGAAATTGGCGCTGACGACTATGTGGCTAAACCGTTTTCACCCCGCGAAGTGTGCGCCAGGGTGCGCACCTTACTGCGTCGGGTGAAGAAGTTCTCGTCGCCGTCTCCCGTCATCCGTATTGGTCATTTTGAATTGAATGAACCCGCGGCGCAGATCAGCTGGTTTGACACGCCATTAACGCTGACGCGGTATGAGTTTTTATTGCTGAAGACGTTACTCAAGTCGCCAGGCCGCGTCTGGTCCCGCCAGCAACTAATGGATAGCGTGTGGGAAGATGCGCAGGACACCTACGATCGCACCGTCGATACCCACATTAAAACGTTGCGTGCCAAGCTGCGCGCCATCAACCCCGATCTTTCTCCGATTAATACTCATCGCGGCATGGGATATAGCCTGAGGGGCCTGTAATGCGTATCGGCATGCGGTTGCTGCTGGGCTATTTTTTACTGGTGGCGGTGGCGGCCTGGTTCGTACTGGCTATTTTTGTCAAAGAAGTTAAACCGGGCGTGCGAAGAGCAACGGAGGGGACGTTAATCGATACCGCAACGTTGCTGGCGGAGCTGGCGCGTCCCGATTTGCTCTCTGGGGACCCAACGCATGGGCAACTGGCGCAGGCGTTTAATCAGCTACAACATCGCCCGTTTCGCGCCAATATCGGTGGCATTAACAAAGTGCGCAATGAATATCATGTCTATATGACCGATGCGCAGGGCAAAGTATTGTTCGATTCGGCAAATAAAGCCGTTGGGCAGGATTATTCGCGCTGGAATGACGTCTGGCTAACGTTGCGTGGTCAGTATGGTGCGCGTAGCACGTTGCAAAATCCTGCCGATCCCGAAAGTTCGGTGATGTATGTTGCCGCGCCGATTATGGACGGCTCGCGGCTTATTGGCGTTTTGAGCGTAGGCAAACCGAACGCGGCGATGGCTCCGGTCATTAAACGCAGCGAGCGGCGAATTTTATGGGCCAGCGCCATTTTGTTGGGGATCGCACTGGTGATTGGCGCAGGCATGGTTTGGTGGATCAACCGCTCCATTGCCCGGCTCACTCGCTATGCTGATTCCGTCACTGACAATAAGCCCGTTCCTCTTCCCGATCTCGGTAGTAGCGAGCTGCGTAAACTCGCGCAGGCGCTGGAAAGTATGCGCGTGAAGCTGGAAGGGAAAAACTATATTGAGCAGTATGTTTATGCGTTAACCCATGAGCTAAAAAGCCCACTGGCGGCGATTCGTGGCGCGGCGGAAATTTTACGCGAAGGTCCGCCGCCTGAAGTAGTGGCTCGTTTTACTGACAACATTCTGACGCAAAATGCGCGAATGCAGGCACTGGTGGAAACGTTACTACGCCAGGCAAGACTGGAGAATCGTCAGGAAGTCGTTTTGACTGCTGTTGATGTGGCGGCATTATTCCGCCGCGTCAGCGAAGCGCGCACCGTGCAGTTGGCAGAAAAAAACATCACTCTACATGTTACGCCCACCGAGGTTAATGTTGCTGCTGAACCGGCGTTACTGGATCAGGCGCTGGGGAATTTACTGGATAACGCCATCGATTTTACCCCCGAGAGCGGTCGTATAACGCTAAGCGCCGAAGTGGATCAGGAACACGTCACGCTTAAGGTGCTGGATACCGGTAGTGGTATTCCTGACTACGCGCTGTCACGTATTTTTGAACGCTTTTACTCTTTGCCGCGTGCAAATGGGCAAAAAAGCAGCGGTCTGGGGTTGGCGTTCGTCAGTGAGGTCGCCCGTTTGTTTAACGGCGAAGTCACGCTGCGCAACGTGCAGGAAGGTGGCGTGCTGGCCTCGCTTCGACTTCACCGTCACTTCACATAGCTTCAAATTCTTCCCACATAGCCTTCGTATCCTGCTGCCATTGCAAAGGAGAAGACTATGTTGAAATCCTCCCTGTTCTGGAAAATGACCACCCTGTTTGGTGCAGTATTGCTGTTGTTGATTCCGATAATGCTGATTCGGCAGGTGATTGTCGAACGTGCCGATTACCGTAGCGATGTGGAAGATGCGATTCGCCAAAGTACCAGCGGGCCGCAAAAACTTGTTGGGCCGCTTATCGCTATTCCTGTGACCGAGCTTTATACGGTACAGGAAGAGGATAAAACCGTGGAGCGGAAACGAAGTTTTATCCATTTTTGGTTACCTGAGTCATTGATGGTTGATGGCAATCAGAACGTGGAAGAACGCAAGATAGGGATTTATACCGGTCAGGTCTGGCACAGTGATTTAACGCTAAAAGCCGATTTCGATGTTTCGCGTCTTAGCGAACTCGACGCGCCAAATATCACCTTTGGCAAGCCATTTATTGTGATTAGCGTCGGGGATGCGCGTGGTATTGGTGTGGTGAAAGCGCCTGAAGTTAACGGAACGGCGCTGACCATTGAACCCGGCACCGGGTTAGAGCAAGGCGGGCAGGGCGTGCATATCCCTTTACCCGAAGGGGACTGGCGGAAGCAGAACCTGAAGCTGAATATGGCCCTGAATTTAAGCGGTACCGGCGATCTTTCTGTGGTGCCTGCCGGGCGTAATAGCGAAATGACCTTAACCAGCAACTGGCCGCATCCCAGTTTTTTAGGTGATTTTTTGCCAGCCAAACGGGAAGTTAGCGAGTCAGGTTTTCAGGCGCAATGGCAAAGCAGCTGGTTTGCTAATAATCTCGGTGAGCGTTTTGCTTCAGGCAATGATACCGGCTGGGAAAACTTCCTCGCGTTTAGCGTCGCAGTGACGACGCCAGCCGATCAATACCAATTAACGGACCGGGCGACTAAGTACGCCATTCTGCTGATTGCACTGACTTTTATGGCGTTCTTTGTTTTTGAAACGCTCACCGCGCAACGTTTACACCCAATGCAATATTTGCTGGTGGGGCTTTCATTGGTGATGTTTTATTTGCTCTTGCTGGCGCTTTCTGAACATATCGGTTTTACCGTGGCATGGATAATCGCCAGTCTGATTGGGGCGTTAATGAACGGTATTTATTTGCAGGCGGTATTGAAAGGCTGGCGCAATAGCATGTTGTTTACCCTCGCGCTGTTGTTGCTGGATGGAGTGATGTGGGGACTGCTCAACTCTGTCGATAGCGCGCTGTTGTTGGGAACCAGTGTGCTGGTGGTGGCGCTGGCCGGCATGATGTTTGTGACTCGTAATATCGACTGGTATGCGTTTTCACTGCCGAAAATGAAAGCCAGTAAAGAAGTTACAACGGACGATGAATTACGTATCTGGAAATAAGGTTGAAAAATAAAAACGGCGCTAAAAAGCGCCGTTTTTTTTGACGGTGGTAAAGCCGATTAATCTTCCAGATCACCACAGAAGCGATAACCTTCACCGTGGATGGTGGCGATGATTTCCGGCGTATCCGGCGTAGATTCGAAATGTTTACGAATACGGCGGATCGTCACGTCTACAGTACGGTCGTGTGGTTTCAGCTCACGGCCGGTCATTTTCTTCAGCAGTTCAGCACGGGACTGAATTTTGCCTGGGTTTTCACAGAAGTGAAGCATGGCGCGGAACTCGCTGCGCGGCAGCTTGTACTGCTCGCCATCAGGGCCGATCAACGAACGGCTGTTGATGTCCAGTTCCCAACCATTGAACTTGTAGCTTTCAACGCTACGACGTTCTTCGCTGACAGTACCCAGATTCATGGTACGGGACAGCAGGTTGCGTGCACGAATCGTCAGTTCACGCGGGTTGAACGGTTTGGTGATGTAGTCATCTGCACCGATTTCGAGGCCGAGAATTTTATCGACTTCGTTGTCACGGCCAGTCAGGAACATCAACGCAACATTCGCCTGCTCGCGCAGTTCACGCGCTAACAGAAGACCGTTCTTACCCGGCAGATTGATATCCATGATCACCAGGTTGATGTCATATTCAGAGAGGATCTGATGCATTTCCGCGCCATCTGTCGCTTCGAAAACATCATAGCCTTCCGCTTCGAAAATACTTTTCAACGTGTTGCGTGTTACCAACTCGTCTTCAACGATAAGAATGTGCGGGGTCTGCATGTTTGCTACCTAAATTGCCAACTAAATCGAAACAGGAAGTACAAAAGTCCCTGACCTGCCTGATGCATGCTGCAAATTAACATGATCGGCGTAACATGACTAAAGTACGTAATTGCGTTCTTGATGCACTTTCCATCAACGTCAACAACATCATTAGCTTGGTCGTGGGTACTTTCCCTCAGGACCCGACAGTGTCAAAAACGGCTGTCATCCTAACCATTTTAACAGCAACATAACAGGCTAAGAGGGGCCGGACACCCAATAAAACTACGCTTCGTTGACATATATCAAGTTCAATTGTAGCACGTTAACAGTTTGATGAAATCATCGTATCTAAATGCTAGCTTTCGTCACATTATTTTAATAATCCAACTAGTTGCATCATACAACTAATAAACGTGGTGAATCCAATTGTCGAGATTTATTTTTTATAAAATTATCCTAAGTAAACAGAAGGATATGTAGCATTTTTTAACAATTAAACCGTTAGTACAGTCAGGAAATAGTTTAGCCTTTTTTAAGCTAAGTAAAGGGCTTTTTCTGCGACTTACGTTAAGAATTTGTAAATTCGCACCGCGTAATAAGTTGACAGTGATCACCCTGTTCGCGGTTATTTGGTCAAGAAGAGTGGCAATATGCGTATAACGATTATCCTGGTCGCACCCGCCAGAGCAGAAAATATTGGGGCAGCGGCGCGGGCAATGAAAACGATGGGTTTTAGCGAACTGCGGATTGTCGATAGTCAGGCACACCTGGAGCCAGCCACCCGCTGGGTCGCACATGGATCTGGTGATGTTATTGATAATATTAAAGTTTTCCCAACACTGGCTGAATCGTTACACGATGTCGATTTCACTGTCGCCACCACTGCGCGCAGTCGGGCGAAATATCATTACTACGCCACGCCAGTAGAACTGGTGCCGCTGTTAGAGGAAAAATCTTCATGGATGAGCCATGCCGCGCTGGTGTTTGGTCGCGAAGATTCCGGGCTGACTAACGAAGAGTTAGCGTTGGCTGACGTTCTTACTGGTGTGCCGATGGTGGCGGATTATCCTTCGCTCAATCTGGGGCAGGCGGTGATGGTCTATTGCTATCAATTAGCAACATTAATACAACAACCGGCGAAAAGTGACACAACGGCAGACCAACATCAACTGCAAGCTTTACGCGAACGAGTCATGGCATTGCTGACGACTCTGGCAGTGGCAGATGACATAAAACTGGTCGACTGGTTACAGCAACGCCTGGGGCTTTTAGAGCAACGAGACACGGCAATGTTGCACCGTTTGCTGCATGATATTGAAAAAAATATCACCAAATAAAAAACGCCTTAGTAAGTATTTTTCAGCTTTTCATTCTGACTGCAACGGGCAATATGTCTCTGTGTGGATTAAAAAAAGAGTGTCTGATAGCAGCTTCTGAACTGGTTACCTGCCATGAGTAAATTAAAATTTTATTGACTTAGGTCACTAAATACTTTAACCAATATAGGCATAGCGCACAGACAGATAAAAATTACAGAGTACACAACATCCATGAAACGCATTAGCACCACCATTACCACCACCATCACCATTACCACAGGTAACGGTGCGGGCTGACGCGTACAGGAAACACAGAAAAAAGCCCGCACCTGACAGTGCGGGCTTTTTTTTTCGACCAAAGGTAACGAGGTAACAACCATGCGAGTGTTGAAGTTCGGCGGTACATCAGTGGCAAATGCAGAACGTTTTCTGCGGGTTGCCGATATTCTGGAAAGCAATGCCAGGCAGGGGCAGGTGGCCACCGTCCTCTCTGCCCCCGCCAAAATCACCAACCACCTGGTGGCGATGATTGAAAAAACCATTAGCGGCCAGGATGCTTTACCCAATATCAGCGATGCCGAACGTATTTTTGCCGAACTTTTGACGGGACTCGCCGCCGCCCAGCCGGGATTCCCGCTGGCGCAATTGAAAACTTTCGTCGACCAGGAATTTGCCCAAATAAAACATGTCCTGCATGGCATTAGTTTGTTAGGGCAGTGCCCGGATAGCATTAACGCTGCGCTGATTTGCCGTGGCGAGAAAATGTCGATCGCCATTATGGCCGGCGTGTTAGAAGCGCGTGGTCACAACGTTACCGTTATCGATCCGGTCGAAAAACTACTGGCAGTGGGGCATTACCTCGAATCTACCGTCGATATTGCTGAGTCCACCCGCCGTATTGCGGCAAGTCGTATTCCGGCTGATCACATGGTGCTGATGGCAGGCTTCACCGCCGGTAATGAAAAAGGCGAACTGGTGGTACTTGGACGCAACGGTTCCGACTACTCCGCGGCGGTGCTGGCTGCCTGTTTACGCGCCGATTGTTGCGAGATTTGGACGGACGTTGACGGGGTCTATACCTGCGACCCGCGTCAGGTGCCCGATGCGAGGTTGTTGAAGTCGATGTCCTACCAGGAAGCGATGGAGCTTTCCTACTTCGGCGCTAAAGTTCTTCACCCCCGCACCATTACCCCCATCGCCCAGTTCCAGATCCCTTGCCTGATTAAAAATACCGGAAATCCTCAAGCACCAGGTACGCTCATTGGTGCCAGTCGTGATGAAGGCGAATTACCGGTCAAGGGCATTTCCAATCTGAATAACATGGCAATGTTCAGCGTTTCCGGCCCGGGGATGAAAGGAATGGTCGGCATGGCGGCGCGCGTCTTTGCCGCGATGTCACGCGCCCGTATTTCCGTGGTGCTGATTACGCAATCATCTTCCGAATACAGTATCAGTTTCTGCGTTCCGCAAAGCGACTGTGTGCGGGCTGAACGGGCAATGCAGGAAGAGTTCTACCTGGAACTGAAAGAAGGCTTACTGGAGCCGCTGGCGGTGATGGAACGGCTGGCCATTATCTCGGTGGTAGGTGATGGTATGCGCACCTTGCGTGGGATCTCGGCGAAATTCTTTGCCGCGCTGGCCCGCGCCAATATCAACATTGTCGCCATTGCTCAGGGATCTTCTGAACGCTCAATCTCTGTCGTGGTAAATAACGATGATGCGACCACTGGCGTGCGCGTTACTCATCAGATGCTGTTCAATACCGATCAGGTTATCGAAGTGTTTGTGATTGGCGTCGGTGGCGTTGGCGGTGCGCTGCTGGAGCAACTGAAGCGTCAGCAAAGCTGGCTGAAGAATAAACATATCGACTTACGTGTCTGCGGCGTTGCCAACTCGAAGGCTCTGCTCACTAGTGTGCATGGCCTTAATCTGGAAAACTGGCAGGAAGAACTTGCACAAGCCAAAGAGCCGTTTAATCTCGGGCGCTTAATTCGCCTCGTGAAAGAATATCATCTGCTGAACCCGGTCATTGTTGACTGCACCTCCAGCCAGGCAGTGGCGGATCAATATGCCGACTTCCTGCGCGAAGGTTTCCACGTTGTCACGCCGAACAAAAAGGCCAACACCTCGTCGATGGATTACTATCATCAGTTGCGTTATGCGGCGGAAAAATCGCGGCGTAAATTCCTCTATGACACCAACGTTGGGGCTGGATTACCGGTTATTGAGAACCTGCAAAATCTGCTCAATGCAGGTGATGAATTGGTGAAGTTCTCCGGCATTCTTTCAGGTTCGCTTTCTTATATCTTCGGCAAGTTAGACGAAGGCATGAGTTTCTCCGAGGCGACCACGCTGGCGCGGGAAATGGGTTATACCGAACCGGACCCGCGAGATGATCTTTCTGGTATGGATGTGGCGCGTAAACTATTGATTCTCGCTCGTGAAACGGGACGTGAACTGGAGCTGGCGGATATTGAAATTGAACCTGTGCTGCCCGCAGAGTTTAACGCCGAGGGTGATGTTGCCGCTTTTATGGCGAATCTGTCACAGCTCGACGATCTCTTTGCCGCGCGCGTGGCGAAGACCCGTGATGAAGGAAAAGTTTTGCGCTATGTTGGCAATATTGATGAAGATGGTGTCTGCCGCGTGAAGATTGCCGAAGTGGATGGGAATGATCCGCTGTTCAAAGTGAAAAATGGCGAAAACGCCCTGGCCTTTTATAGCCACTATTATCAGCCGCTGCCGTTGGTGCTGCGCGGATATGGTGCGGGCAATGACGTTACCGCTGCTGGTGTCTTTGCCGATCTGCTACGTACCCTCTCATGGAAGTTAGGAGTCTGACATGGTTAAAGTTTATGCCCCGGCTTCCAGTGCCAATATGAGCGTCGGGTTTGATGTGCTCGGGGCGGCGGTGACACCCGTTGATGGTGCATTGCTCGGAGATGTAGTCACGGTTGAGGCGGCAGAGACATTCAGTCTCAACAACCTCGGACGCTTTGCCGATAAGCTGCCGTCAGAACCACGGGAAAATATCGTTTATCAGTGCTGGGAGCGTTTTTGCCTGGAGCTGGGCAAGCAAATTCCAGTGGCGATGACTCTGGAAAAGAATATGCCGATCGGCTCGGGCTTAGGCTCCAGCGCCTGTTCGGTGGTCGCGGCGCTGATGGCGATGAATGAACACTGCGGCAAGCCACTTAATGACACCCGTTTGCTGGCTTTGATGGGCGAGCTGGAAGGACGTATCTCCGGCAGCATTCATTACGACAACGTGGCACCGTGTTTTCTTGGTGGTATGCAGTTGATGATCGAAGAAAACGACATCATCAGCCAGCAAGTGCCAGGGTTTGATGAGTGGCTGTGGGTGCTGGCGTATCCGGGAATTAAAGTCTCGACGGCAGAAGCCCGGGCTATTTTACCGGCGCAGTATCGCCGCCAGGATTGCATTGCGCACGGGCGACATCTGGCTGGCTTCATTCACGCCTGCTATTCCCGTCAGCCTGAGCTTGCCGCGAAGCTGATGAAAGATGTTATCGCTGAACCCTACCGTGAACGGTTACTGCCTGGCTTCCGGCAGGCGCGGCAGGCGGTCGCGGAAATCGGCGCGGTAGCGAGCGGTATCTCCGGCTCCGGCCCGACCTTGTTCGCTCTATGTGACAAGCCGGATACCGCCCAGCGCGTTGCCGACTGGTTGGGTAAGAACTACCTGCAAAATCAGGAAGGTTTTGTTCATATTTGCCGGCTGGATACGGCGGGCGCACGAGTACTGGAAAACTAAATGAAACTCTACAATCTGAAAGATCACAACGAGCAGGTCAGCTTTGCGCAAGCCGTAACCCAGGGGTTGGGCAAAAATCAGGGGCTGTTTTTTCCGCATGACCTGCCGGAATTCAGCCTGACTGAAATTGATGAGATGCTGAAGCTGGATTTTGTCACCCGCAGTGCGAAGATCCTCTCGGCGTTTATTGGTGATGAAATCCCGCAGGAAATCCTGGAAGAGCGCGTGCGCGCGGCGTTTGCCTTCCCGGCTCCGGTCGCCAATGTTGAAAGCGATGTCGGTTGTCTGGAATTGTTCCACGGGCCAACGCTGGCATTTAAAGATTTCGGCGGTCGCTTTATGGCACAAATGCTGACCCATATTGCGGGCGATAAGCCAGTGACCATTCTGACCGCGACCTCCGGTGATACCGGAGCGGCAGTGGCTCATGCTTTCTACGGTTTGCCGAATGTGAAAGTGGTTATCCTCTATCCACGAGGCAAAATCAGTCCACTGCAAGAAAAACTGTTCTGTACGTTGGGCGGCAATATCGAAACTGTTGCCATCGACGGCGATTTCGATGCCTGTCAGGCGCTGGTGAAGCAGGCGTTTGATGATGAAGAACTGAAAGTGGCGCTGGGGTTAAACTCGGCTAACTCGATTAACATCAGCCGTTTGCTGGCGCAGATTTGCTACTACTTTGAAGCAGTTGCGCAGCTGCCGCAGGAAGCGCGCAACCAGCTGGTTGTCTCGGTGCCAAGCGGAAACTTCGGCGATTTGACGGCGGGTCTGCTGGCGAAGTCACTCGGTCTGCCGGTGAAACGTTTTATTGCTGCGACCAACGTGAACGATACCGTGCCACGTTTCCTGCACGACGGTCAGTGGTCACCCAAAGCGACTCAGGCGACGTTATCCAACGCGATGGACGTGAGTCAGCCGAACAACTGGCCGCGTGTGGAAGAGTTGTTCCGCCGCAAAATCTGGCAACTGAAAGAGCTGGGTTATGCAGCCGTGGATGATGAAACCACGCAACAGACAATGCGTGAGTTAAAAGAACTGGGCTACACCTCGGAGCCGCACGCTGCCGTAGCGTATCGTGCGCTGTGTGACCAGTTGAATCCAGGCGAATATGGCTTGTTCCTCGGCACCGCGCATCCGGCGAAATTTAAAGAGAGCGTGGAAGCGATTCTCGGTGAAACGTTGGATCTGCCAAAAGAGCTGGCAGAACGTGCTGATTTACCCTTGCTTTCACATAATCTGCCCGCCGATTTTGCTGCGTTGCGTAAATTGATGATGAATCATCAGTAAAATCTATTCATTATCTCAATCAGGCCGGGTTTGCTTTTATGCAGCCCGGCTTTTTTATGAAGAAATTATGGAGAAAAACGACAGGGAAAAAGGAGAAATTCTCAATAAATGCGGTAACTTAGAGATTAGGATTGCGGAGAATAACAACCGTCGTTCTCATCGCGTAATCTCCGGATATCGACCCATAACGGGCAATGATAAAAGGAGTAACCTGTGAAAAAGATGCAATCTATCGTACTCGCACTTTCCCTGGTTCTGGTCGCTCCCATGGCAGCACAGGCTGCGGAAATTACGTTAGTCCCGTCAGTAAAATTACAGATAGGCGATCGTGATAATCGTGGCTATTACTGGGATGGAGGTCACTGGCGCGACCACGGCTGGTGGAAACAACATTATGAATGGCGAGGCAATCGCTGGCACCCACACGGACCGCCGCCACCGCCGCGCCACCATAAGAAAGCTCCTCATGATCATCACGGCGGTCATGGTCCAGGCAAACATCACCGCTAAATGACAAATGCCGGGTAACAATCCGGCATTCAGCGCCTGATGCGACGCTGGCGCGTCTTATCAGGCCTACGTGAATTCTGCAATATATTGAATCTGCATGCTTTTGTAGGCCGGATAAGGCGTTCACGCCGCATCCGGCATTGACTGCAAACTTAACGCTGCTCGTAGCGTTTAAACACCAGTTCGCCATTGCTGGAGGAAGCTTCATCAAAGAAGTAACCTTCGCTATTAAAACCAGTCAGTTGCTCTGGTTTGGTCAGCCGATTTTCAATAATGAAACGACTCATCAGACCGCGTGCTTTCTTAGCGTAGAAGCTGATTATCTTAAATTTGCCGTTCTTCTCATCGAGGAACACCGGCTTGATAATCTCGGCATTCAATTTCTTCGGCTTCACCGATTTAAAATACTCATCTGACGCCAGATTAATCACCACATTATCGCCTTGTGCTGCGAGCGCCTCGTTCAGCTTGTTGGTGATGATATCTCCCCAGAATTGATACAGATCTTTCCCTCGGGCATTCTCAAGACGGATCCCCATTTCCAGACGATAAGGCTGCATTAAATCGAGCGGGCGCAGTACGCCATACAAGCCGGAAAGCATTCGCAAATGCTGTTGGGCAAAATCGAAATCGTCTTCGCTGAAAGTTTCGGCCTGCAAGCCGGTGTAGACATCACCTTTAAACGCCAAAATAGCCTGGCGGGCATTCTCCGGCGTGAAATCTGGCTGCCAGTCATGAAAGCGAGCGGCGTTGATACCCGCCAGTTTGTCGCTGATGCGCATCAGCGTGCTAATCTGCGGAGGCGTCAGTTTCCGCGCTTCATGGATCAAGTGCTGGGAATTGTCTAACAGCTCCGGCAGCGTATAGCGCGTGGTGGTCAACGGGCTTTGGTAATCAAGCGTTTTCGCAGGTGAAATAAGAATCAGCATATCCAGTCCTTGCAGGAAATTTATGCCGACTTTAGCAAAAAAAGAGAATGAGTTGATCGATAGTTGTGATTACTCCTGCGAAACATCATCCCACGCGTCCGGAGAAAGCTGGCGACCGATATCCGGATAACGCAACGGATCAAACACCGGGCGCACGCCGAGTTTACGCTGGCGTAGATAATCACTGGCAATGGTATGAACCACAGGCGAGAGCAGTAAAATGGCGGTCAAATTGGTAATAGCCATGCAGGCCATTATGATATCTGCCAGTTGCCACATCAGCGGAAGACTTAGCAAGGTGCCGCCGATGACCGTTGCGAAGGTGCAGATCCGCAAACACCAGATCGCTTTAGGGTTGTTCAGGCGTAAAAAGAAGAGATTGTTTTCGGCATAAATGTAGTTGGCAACGATGGAGCTGAAGGCAAACAGAATAACCACGAGGGTAACAAACTCAGCACCCCAGGAACCCATTAGCACCCGCATCGCCTTCTGGATAAGCTGAATACCTTCCAGCGGCATGTAGGTTGTGTCGTTACCCGCCAGTAATATCAGCATGGCGCTTGCCGTACAGATGACCAGGGTGTCGATAAAAATGCCAATCATCTGGACAATCCCTTGCGCTGCCGGATGCGGAGGCCAGGACGCCGCTGCCGCTGCCGCGTTTGGCGTCGAACCCATTCCCGCCTCATTGGAAAACATACTGCGCTGAAAACCGTTAGTAATCGCCTGGCTTAAGGTATATCCCGCCGCGCCGCCTGCCGCTTCCTGCCAGCCAAAAGCACTCTCAAAAATAGACCAAATGACGTGGGGAAGTTGCCCGATATTTATTACGCAAATCACCATGCTGGTCAGCACCCAGATTATCGCCATCAACGGGACAAACCCCTGCATGAGCCGGGCGACGCCATGAAGACCGCGAGTGATTGCCAGCAGAGCAAAGACAGCGAGAATAATGCCTGTCACCAGCGGGGGAAAATCAAAAGAAAACTCAGGGCTCGGGCAACGGCGTTCGCCTGAACTCCGCTGAAAATTATGCCGTAGGCGATGAGCAAAAAGACGGCGAACAGAACGCCCATCCAACGCATCCCCAGCCCGCGCGCCATATACCATGCCGGTCCTCCACGAAACTGTCCATTGACGTCACGTTCTTTATAAAGTTGTGCAAGGGAACATTCGGCAAACGAGGTCGCCATGCCGATAAACGCGGCAACCCACATCCAAAAGACGGCTCCAGGTCCACCGGCGGTAATAGCCAGCGCAACGCCGGCCAGGTTGCCGCTACCCACGCGCGCCGCAAGACTGGTACACAATGACTGAAATGAGGTTAAACCGCCTGGCTGTGGATGAATGCTATTTTTAAGACTTTTGCCAAACTGGCGGATGTAGCGAAACTGCACAAATCCGGTGCGAAAAGTGAACCAACAACCTGCGCCGAAGAGCAGGTAAATCATTACCGATCCCCAAAGGACGCTGTTAATAAAGGAGAAAAAATCTGGCATGCATATCCCTCTTATTGCCGGTCGCGATGACTTTCCTGTGTAAACGTTACCAATTGTTTAAGAAGTATATACGCTACGAGGTACTTGATAACTTCTGCGTAGCATACATGAGGTTTTGTATAAAAATGGCGGGCGATATCAACGCAGTGTCAGAAATCCGAAACAGTCTCGCCTGGCGATAACCGTCTTGTCGGCGGTTGCGCTGACGTTGCGTCGTGATATCATCAGGGCAGACCGGTTACATCCCCCTAACAAGCTGTTTAAAGAGAAATACTATCATGACGGACAAATTGACCTCCCTTCGTCAGTACACCACCGTAGTGGCCGACACTGGGGACATCGCGGCAATGAAGCTGTATCAACCGCAGGATGCCACAACCAACCCTTCTCTCATTCTTAACGCAGCGCAGATTCCGGAATACCGTAAGTTGATTGATGATGCTGTCGCCTGGGCGAAACAGCAGAGCAACGATCGCGCGCAGCAGATCGTGGACGCGACCGACAAACTGGCAGTAAATATTGGTCTGGAAATCCTGAAACTGGTTCCGGGCCGTATCTCAACTGAAGTTGATGCGCGTCTTTCCTATGACACCGAAGCGTCAATTGCGAAAGCAAAACGCCTGATCAAACTCTACAACGATGCTGGTATTAGCAACGATCGTATTCTGATCAAACTGGCTTCTACCTGGCAGGGTATCCGTGCTGCAGAACAGCTGGAAAAAGAAGGCATCAACTGTAACCTGACCCTGCTGTTCTCCTTCGCTCAGGCTCGTGCTTGTGCGGAAGCAGGCGTGTTCCTGATCTCGCCATTTGTTGGCCGTATTCTTGACTGGTACAAAGCGAATACTGATAAGAAAGAGTACGCTCCGGCAGAAGATCCGGGCGTGGTTTCTGTATCTGAAATCTACCAGTACTACAAAGAGCACGGTTATGAAACCGTGGTTATGGGCGCAAGCTTCCGTAACATCGGCGAAATTCTGGAACTGGCAGGCTGCGACCGTCTTACCATCGCACCGGCACTGCTGAAAGAGCTGGCTGAGAGCGAAGGGGCTATCGAACGTAAACTGTCTTACACCGGCGAAGTGAAAGCGCGTCCGGCGCGTATCACTGAGTCCGAGTTCCTGTGGCAGCACAACCAGGATCCAATGGCAGTAGATAAACTGGCGGAAGGTATCCGTAAGTTTGCTATTGACCAGGAAAAACTGGAAAAAATGATCGGCGATCTGCTGTAATCATTCTTAGCGTGACCGGGAAGTCGGTCACGCTACCTCTTCTGAAGCCTGTCTGTCACTCCCTTCGCAGTGTATCATTCTGTTTAACGAGACTGTTTAAACGGAAAAATCTTGATGAATACTTTACGTATTGGCTTAGTTTCCATCTCTGATCGCGCATCCAGCGGCGTTTATCAGGATAAAGGCATCCCTGCGCTGGAAGAATGGCTGACATCGGCGCTAACCACGCCGTTTGAACTGGAAACCCGCTTAATCCCCGATGAGCAGGCGATCATCGAGCAAACGTTGTGTGAGCTAGTGGATGAAATGAGTTGCCATCTGGTGCTCACCACGGGCGGAACTGGCCCGGCGCGTCGTGACGTAACGCCCGATGCGACGCTGGCAGTAGCGGACCGCGAGATGCCTGGCTTTGGTGAACAGATGCGCCAGATAAGCCTGCATTTTGTACCAACTGCGATCCTTTCGCGTCAGGTTGGTGTGATTCGCAAACAGGCGCTGATCCTTAACTTACCCGGTCAGCCGAAGTCTATTAAAGAGACGCTGGAAGGTGTGAAGGACGCTGCGGGTAACGTTGTGGTACACGGTATTTTTGCCAGCGTACCGTACTGCATTCAGTTGCTGGAAGGGCCATACGTTGAAACGGCACCAGAAGTGGTTGCTGCATTCAGACCGAAGAGTGCAAGACGCGACGTTAGCGAATAAAAAAATCCCCCGAGCGGGGGGATCTCAAAACAATTAGTGGGATTCACCAATCGGCAGAACGGTGCGACCAAACTGCTCGTTCAGTACTTCACCCATCGCCAGATAGATTGCACTGGCACCACAGATCAGACCAATCCAGCCGGCAAAGTGGATGATTGCGGCGTTACCGGCAATGTTACCGATCGCCAGCAGGGCAAACAGCACAGTCAGGCTAAAGAAAACGAATTGCAGAACGCGTGCGCCTTTCAGCGTGCCGAAGAACATAAACAGCGTAAATACGCCCCACAGACCCAGGTAGACACCAAGGAACTGTGCATTTGGCGCATCGGTCAGACCCAGTTTCGGCATCAGCAGAATCGCAACCAGCGTCAACCAGAAAGAACCGTAAGAGGTGAATGCGGTTAAACCGAAAGTGTTGCCTTTTTTGTACTCCAGCAGACCGGCAAAAATTTGCGCGATGCCGCCGTAGAAAATGCCCATGGCAAGAATAATACCGTCCAGAGCGAAATAACCCACGTTGTGCAGGTTAAGCAGAATGGTGGTCATGCCGAAGCCCATCAGGCCCAGCGGTGCCGGATTAGCCAACTTAGTGTTGCCCATAATTCCTCAAAAATCATCATCGAATGAATGGTGAAATAATTTCCCTGAATAACAGTAGTGTTTTCAGGGCGCGGCATAATAATCAGCCAGTGGGGCAGTGTCTACGATCTTTTGAGGGGAAAATGAAAATTTTCCCCGGTTTACGGTGTCAGACCTGAGTGGCGCTAACCATCCGGCGCAGGCAGGCGATTTGTATTACGGCTGGAATTGTCACGCGATAGGCACTGCCGCTGACCGCTTTAACCCCATTTAATGCTGCGCCCACAGGGCCTCCCAGACCCGCGCCGCGCAGCAAACCATGCCCAAGCACGCTCATTGCTGCGTGGGTGCGTAAAATGCGGGTCAATTGGCTGGAAAGCAAATGCGACACGCCTTTTGCCAATAATTTGTCTTTCATCAGCAGCGGCAGCAGCTCTTCCAGCTCATTCACCCTGGCATCGACCGCGTGCAGAAACTCCTGCTTATGTTCCTCGTCCATATTCTTCCAGGTGTTACGCAGAAATTGTTCCAGTAACTGTTGCTCAATCTCAAACGTAGACATCTCTTTGTCGGCTTTCAGCTTCAATCGTTTTGAAACATCGAGCAAAATGGCCCGATACAATTTACCGTGTCCGCGCAGTTTGTTGGCGATACTATCGCCACCAAAATGCTGTAATTCTCCAGCAATCAGCTGCCAGTTGCGGCGATGTTGCTCGGGATGCCCTTCCATCGATTTAAACAGTTCGTTGCGCATCAGTACGCTGGAGAGGCGAGTTTTGCCTTTTTCATTATGGGTGAGCAATCGGGCGAAATTTGCCAACTGTTCCTCACTACAATGCTGAAGAAAATCCAGATCTGAATCATTCAGGTAATTAACATTCATTTTTTGTGGTTTCTATATTCTGGCGTTAGTCGTCGCCGATAATTTTCAGCGTGGCCATATCCGATGAGTTCACCGTATGACCGGAAAAGGTGATTTTTGAGACGCAGCGTTTATTGTCGTTATCACTGTTAATGTTGATCCAGTCAGTGGTTTGCCCTTCTTTTATTTCTGAAGGAATATTCAGACTCTGACTGGCGCTACGGGCGGCTTTGAAATAAACCGATGCACCGCTTAACTGTAAATCGCCATGGTCGGCAGAGAGTTGTATGCGTTTCACAATGCGACAAACAGGAAGTTTCAGCGCCAGATCGTTGGTTTCGTTACGCGGCATTGCAATGACGCCGAGGAGTTTATGGTCGTTTGCCTGCGCCGTGCAGCACAGCATCAGGCTAATCGCCAGGCTGGCGGAAATCGTAAAAACGGATTTCATAAGGATTCTCTTAGTGGGAAGAGGTAGAGGGATGAATACCCACTAGTTTACTGCTGATAAAGAGAAGATTCAGGTACGTAATCTTTTCTTTTTATTACAATTTTTTGATGAATGCCTTGGCTGCGATTCATTCTTTATATGAATAAAATTGCTGTCAATTTTACGTCTTGTCCTGCCATATCGCGAAATTTCTGCGCAAAAGCACAAAAAATTTTTGCATCTCCCCCTTGATGACGTGGGTTACGACCCCATTTAGTAGTCAACCGCAGTGAGTGAGTCTGCAAAAAAATGAAATTGGGCAGTTGAAACCAGACGTTTCGCCCCTATTACAGACTCACAACCACATGATGACCGAATATATAGTGGAGACGTTTAGATGGGTAAAATAATTGGTATCGACCTGGGTACTACCAACTCTTGTGTAGCGATTATGGATGGCACCACTCCTCGCGTGCTGGAGAACGCCGAAGGCGATCGCACCACGCCTTCTATTATTGCCTATACCCAGGATGGTGAAACTCTGGTTGGTCAGCCGGCTAAACGTCAGGCAGTGACGAACCCGCAAAACACCCTGTTTGCGATTAAACGCCTGATTGGCCGCCGCTTCCAGGACGAAGAAGTACAGCGTGATGTTTCCATCATGCCGTTCAAAATTATTGCTGCTGATAACGGCGACGCATGGGTCGAAGTTAAAGGCCAGAAAATGGCACCGCCGCAGATTTCTGCTGAAGTGCTGAAAAAAATGAAGAAAACCGCTGAAGATTACTTGGGTGAACCGGTAACTGAAGCTGTTATCACCGTACCGGCATACTTTAACGATGCTCAGCGTCAGGCAACCAAAGACGCAGGCCGTATCGCTGGTCTGGAAGTAAAACGTATCATCAACGAACCGACCGCAGCTGCGCTGGCTTACGGTCTGGACAAAGGTACTGGCAACCGTACTATCGCGGTTTATGACCTGGGTGGTGGTACTTTCGATATTTCTATTATCGAAATCGACGAAGTTGACGGCGAAAAAACCTTCGAAGTTCTGGCTACCAACGGTGATACCCACCTGGGGGGTGAAGACTTCGACAGCCGTCTGATCAACTACCTGGTTGAAGAATTCAAGAAAGATCAGGGCATTGACCTGCGCAACGATCCGCTGGCAATGCAGCGCCTGAAAGAAGCGGCAGAAAAAGCGAAAATCGAACTGTCTTCCGCTCAGCAGACCGACGTTAACCTGCCGTACATCACTGCAGATGCGACCGGTCCGAAACACATGAACATCAAAGTGACTCGTGCGAAACTGGAAAGCCTGGTTGAAGATCTGGTAAACCGTTCCATTGAGCCGCTGAAAGTTGCACTGCAGGACGCTGGCCTGTCCGTATCTGATATCGACGACGTTATCCTCGTGGGTGGTCAGACTCGTATGCCAATGGTTCAGAAGAAAGTTGCTGAGTTCTTTGGTAAAGAGCCGCGTAAAGACGTTAACCCGGACGAAGCTGTAGCAATCGGTGCTGCTGTTCAGGGTGGTGTTCTGACTGGTGACGTAAAAGACGTACTGCTGCTGGACGTTACCCCGCTGTCTCTGGGTATCGAAACCATGGGCGGTGTGATGACGACGCTGATCGCGAAAAATACCACTATCCCGACCAAGCACAGCCAGGTGTTCTCTACCGCTGAAGACAACCAGTCTGCGGTAACCATCCATGTGCTGCAGGGTGAACGTAAACGTGCAGCTGATAACAAATCTCTGGGTCAGTTCAACCTGGATGGTATCAACCCGGCACCGCGCGGCATGCCGCAGATCGAAGTTACCTTCGATATCGATGCTGACGGTATCTTGCACGTTTCCGCGAAAGATAAAAACAGCGGTAAAGAGCAGAAGATCACCATCAAGGCTTCTTCTGGTCTGAACGAAGATGAAATCCAGAAAATGGTACGCGACGCAGAAGCTAACGCCGAAGCTGACCGTAAGTTTGAAGAGCTGGTACAGACTCGCAACCAGGGCGACCATCTGCTGCACAGCACCCGTAAGCAGGTTGAAGAAGCAGGCGACAAACTGCCGGCTGACGACAAAACTGCTATCGAGTCTGCGCTGACTGCACTGGAAACTGCTCTGAAAGGTGAAGACAAAGCCGCTATCGAAGCGAAAATGCAGGAACTGGCACAGGTTTCCCAGAAACTGATGGAAATCGCCCAGCAGCAACATGCCCAGCAGCAGACTGCCGGTGCTGATGCTTCTGCAAACAACGCGAAAGATGACGATGTTGTCGACGCTGAATTTGAAGAAGTCAAAGACAAAAAATAATCGCCCTATAAACGGGTAATTATACTGACACGGGCGAAGGGGAATTTCCTCTCCGCCCGTGCATTCATCTAGGGGCAATTTAAAAAAGATGGCTAAGCAAGATTATTACGAGATTTTAGGCGTTTCCAAAACAGCGGAAGAGCGTGAAATCAAAAAGGCCTACAAACGCCTGGCCATGAAATACCACCCGGACCGTAACCAGGGTGACAAAGAGGCCGAGGCGAAATTTAAAGAGATCAAGGAAGCTTATGAAGTTCTGACCGACTCGCAAAAACGTGCGGCATACGATCAGTATGGTCATGCTGCGTTTGAGCAAGGTGGCATGGGCGGCGGCGGTTTTGGCGGCGGCGCAGACTTCAGCGATATTTTTGGTGACGTTTTCGGCGATATTTTTGGCGGCGGACGTGGTCGTCAACGTGCGGCGCGCGGTGCTGATTTACGCTATAACATGGAGCTCACCCTCGAAGAAGCTGTACGTGGCGTGACCAAAGAGATCCGCATTCCGACTCTGGAAGAGTGTGACGTTTGCCACGGTAGCGGTGCAAAACCAGGTACACAGCCGCAGACCTGTCCGACCTGTCATGGTTCTGGTCAGGTGCAGATGCGCCAGGGATTCTTCGCTGTACAGCAGACCTGTCCACACTGTCAGGGCCGCGGTACGCTGATCAAAGATCCGTGCAACAAATGTCATGGTCATGGTCGTGTTGAGCGCAGCAAAACGCTGTCCGTTAAAATCCCGGCAGGGGTGGACACTGGAGACCGCATCCGTCTTGCGGGCGAAGGTGAAGCGGGCGAGCATGGCGCACCGGCAGGCGATCTGTACGTTCAGGTTCAGGTTAAACAGCACCCGATTTTCGAGCGTGAAGGCAACAACC
This sequence comes from Shigella sonnei, assembly GCF_002950395.1. Lineage (NCBI taxonomy): Bacteria > Pseudomonadati > Pseudomonadota > Gammaproteobacteria > Enterobacterales > Enterobacteriaceae > Shigella > Shigella sonnei. Next base: position 2,997,545 of record NZ_CP026802.1, on the reverse strand, counting down.
TCTATTGCGAAGTCCCGATCAACTTCGCTATGGCGGCGCTGGGTGGCGAAATCGAAGTACCGACCCTTGATGGTCGCGTCAAACTGAAAGTGCCTGGCGAAACCCAGACCGGTAAGCTTTTCCGTATGCGCGGTAAAGGCGTCAAGTCTGTCCGCGGTGGCGCACAGGGTGATTTGCTGTGCCGCGTTGTCGTCGAAACACCGGTAGGCCTGAACGAGAAGCAGAAACAGTTGCTGCAAGAGCTGCAAGAAAGCTTCGGTGGCCCAACCGGTGAGCACAACAGCCCGCGCTCAAAGAGCTTCTTTGATGGTGTGAAGAAGTTTTTTGACGACCTGACCCGCTAACCTCCCCAAAAGCCTGCCCGTGGGCAGGCTTGGGTAAAATTAGGGTGCGTTGAAGATATGCGAGCACCTGAAAAGTGGCGGGGATCACTCCCCGCCGTTGCTCTTACTCGGATTCGTAAGCCGTGAAAACAGCAACCTCCGTCTGGCCAGTTCGGATGTGAACCTCACAGAGGTCTTTTCTCGTTACCAGCGCCGCCACTACGGCGGTGATACAGATGACGATCAGGGCGACAATCATCGCCTTATGCTGCTTCATTGCTCTCTTCTCCTTGACCTTACGGTCAGTAAGAGGCACTCTACATGTGTTCAGCATATAGGGGGCCTCGGGTTGATAGTAAAATATCACTCGGGGCTTTTCTCTATCTGCCGTTCAGCTAATGCCTGAGACAGATAGCCTCAAGCACCCGCCGCTATTATATCGCTCTCTTTAACCCATTCTGTTTTATCGATTCTAATCCTGAAGACGCCTCGCATTTTTGTGGCGTAATTTTTTAATGATTTAATTATTTAACTTTAATTTATCTATTTATCGCAATTATTGACGACAAGCTGGATTATTTTTGAAATATTGTCCTAACAAATAACGCCGACTGACAAGAAATTAATTATTACTTTTCCTAATTAATCCCTCAGAAATCCTGACCTTAAGCTATGATTATCAGGGCTTAGGGTCACCCGTTAGCGCTGATATGACTTTCCGTGTTAAACCGGAATCTCTAATTTTGACGATTTTCTTTTTAGGTTTAATTCCCTGAGGGCGACGTAGCAGTAAATCCGACGGTGAATCACGCTGATATTCGCGGGTTGGATACCGCATTACAGAGGTCCGTCATATGAGCCTGCCACTTTCTTACGTCGCGAATCAGCTTTGTTCCGCCGTCGCCAAGCGCTAACGTGGGTTACTCTTGTACCGGGCTACGTCGCCTTCAGGGAACTGGTTATTCTCATTTTTTATTTGTGACATTGTGGTTGTTGTGCGACAGACATTGCTATTCGGCCCATATCCCAGATAAAACCCGCCAGCTCACGTGCAACAGCAACAATTGTAATATTGACATTCTTTCCTTTGGCCTGAAGTTTTCGATACCTCTTACAAAGCCTGAGTTGAGCATCCCATGCTCTGTCAATGACGGGGCGGGGTAAATTTTCCTGCCTTTTTTGTATTGCCGGACTGATGCGTGCCGGATGACGGTAACTCCACGCTGCCTCGACCAATAGCTTTCTGGCATAGCTGTTTCCGGCTTTGGTAATGCTGCCCTGATGTCTGCTTCCACCCGATGAATATTCTGATGGCGTGATACCAAACCATGACATCAGTTGTCGTGGATGTTCAAAACGGGTCAGATCACCCAGTTCAGAAATTAATCCAACCGCAGTAATAAACTGAATCCCTCGCATGGCTTGCAGCGCCTCTACTACCGGATACAGCCTCCATTCGGTAACGGCCTCCTTCAGGGCGGATTCCAGCCGTTCACATTGTGCCTGCCGATCTTCTATTGTACGACGGTGTTCGTCAAAAGCTAATTGTCGCCAGGGACTTTCGAATGAGTATTTGCTGAGCCAGCGTCGGTGTGCAGGGCCCCAATCTGCTCGCCCGACATAATGGACCCCATGAACCAGAAGAAACGATTTCAGACGTTGCCTTGCATGCCGTAAATCATCGCGGGCAGATGCCCATGCCCGGGCCAAATCCCGGAATGCCTCATCTTCAATGCCGGGTACGTAGACAGCAGAAAGATCTCCTGTCAGCGCCAGTGATATAAGACGGTAATTCGCCATTTGGATTGTCCGCTCCACCCAACATGTTGTTTCCTTAAGGTTCTCACACCAGAAAGGACATCAACATGCTGAGCAGAGAGGACTTTTACATGATAAAGCAAATGCGCCAGCAGGGCGCGTACATCGTCGATATTGCGACTCAGATTGGTTGCTCTGAACGGACGGTCAGACGCTACCTCAAATACCCTGAACCGCCAGCCAGAAAGACCCGCCACAAAATGGTTAAGCTGAAACCGTTTATGGATTACATCGACATGCGCCTGGCAGAGAATGTCTGGAATAGCGAGGTTATCTTCGCGGAGATTAAGGCAATGGGTTATACGGGCGGACGTTCCATGCTGCGTTACTACATCCAGCCCAAACGTAAAATGCGTCCGTCAAAAAGAACAGTTCGCTTCGAAACTCAGCCTGGATACCAGCTCCAGCATGACTGGGGCGAAGTTGAGGTGGAGGTTGCCGGGCAACGGTGCAAAGTTAACTTTGCGGTTAATACGCTGGGGTTCTCCCGCAGCTTCCATGTCTTCGCCGCACCAAAACAGGATGCTGAGCATACCTACGAATCACTGGTTCGCGCCTTCCACTACTTCGGTGGTTGTGTGAAAACGGTGCTGGTTGATAACCAGAAGGCTGCGGTGCTGAAGAATAACAACGGGAAAGTCGTGTTCAACTCCGGATTCCTGTTGCTGGCTGACCACTATAACTTCCTGCCACGGGCATGCCGTCCACGCAGGGCCAGAACAAAAGGTAAGGTTGAGCGGATGGTGAAATACCTCAAGGAGAACTTCTTCGTCCGGTACCGCAGGTTCGACAGCTTCACTCATGTCAATCAACAACTGGAGCAATGGATAGCCGATGTGGCTGACAAACGGGAGCTTCGCCAGTTCAAAGAAACGCCGGAACAGCGCTTCGCGCTGGAGCAGGAACATCTGCAGCCGTTACCGGATACAGACTTCGATACCAGTTACTTCGATATCCGCCATGTGTCCTGGGACAGCTATATCGAGGTTGGTGGTAATCGTTACAGCGTTCCCGAAGCGCTGTGTGGTTAGCCGGTATCGATACGAATATCGCTGGATGACGAGTTGCGGATCTACAGTAATGAGAAACTGGTGGCCTCACATCGCCTCTGTTCAGCATCGTCTGGCTGGCAGACAGTGCCGGAGCATCACGCCCCGCTCTGGCAGCAGGTCAGTCAGGTGGAACATCGACCACTGAGTGCCTATGAGGAGCTGTTGTGATGCATGAACTGGAAGTCCTGCTGAGTCGCCTGAAAATGGAGCATCTGAGTTATCACGTTGAAAGCCTGCTGGAACAGGCAGCTAAAAAAGAGCTGAACTACCGGGAGTTCCTGTGCATGGCGCTACAGCAGGAATGGAACGGCAGGCATCAGCGCGGTATGGAGTCCAGGCTGAAGCAGGCTCGTCTGCCGTGGGTCAAAACGCTGGAGCAGTTCGACTTTACCTTCCAGCCGGGCATCGACCGTAAGGTTGTCCGGGAACTGGCTGGTCTGGCGTTCGTGGAGCGCAGCGAAAACGTGATCCTGCTGGGCCCTCCTGGTGTCGGAAAAACTCATCTGGCCATAGCTCTTGGCGTGAAAGCGGTGGATGCGGGACATCGGGTACTGTTTATGCCACTGGACAGACTGATCGCGACACTGATGAAAGCGAAACAGGAAAACCGGCTGGAGCGTCAGCTACAGCAACTGAGTTATGCCCGGGTGTTGATCCTGGATGAAATAGGCTATCTGCCGATGAACAGAGAGGAAGCCAGTCTGTTCTTCCGGCTACTGAACCGTCGATATGAAAAAGCGAGCATCATACTGACGTCAAACAAAGGGTTCGCAGACTGGGGAGAAATGTTCGGAGATCACGTACTGGCAACAGCGATCCTGGATCGGCTGCTACATCACTCAACCACGCTGAATATCAAAGGAGAGAGTTACCGGTTAAAAGAGAAACGTAAAGCTGGAGTGCTGACCAAAAACACAACGCCAATCAGTGATGATGAAATGGTGGAAAGCGGACAGCATCAGTAACGAAAGTATTTAGCGGGCATGAAAATGGCAAATAACGGTCAAACATCGTGGCGTTGACACTCCTGCACGCAGTGAACGCACAAGTCTGATGGCATCACGGCGATCGGTTTTAACCCGCTCCCCCGGTTTTTTCGGGATAAGTGAGGGGGCGCAGACCATGCAGTCAAAACCGGATTTCACCAGCCGGCGATAAAGTCCATAACCACAGGGCCCCGCTTCATAAACGATACTGACCTGCGATGACTTTGACCTGAGACGTTTACAAAGATTCTGAATATCAGTAGGTGATGTGCCAATTTTACCCATCAGTTCAACAGGTTCTGAATTGATAGCATAAGCGACAGTAATCGATTCTTTGTGAACATCTAACCCGACGTACAATGTGTTATTGTTGTTCATGCTGGCCTCCGTGGTGGAAATACCGGGGTGTAGCAACAGCTCACCCATGCGGCTCTGACAACGATGTTAACCCGCGTTAAATATCCCACGTTGGCCAGCATCTGTCTCACGGAAAGTCATACTGCCTTACAGCCGTCAAAAACTCATCTCACCGCTGATGGCGCAAATCCTTTAATTGCTCGTAAAAAACGAGTTATTCCTACACTATAATCTGATTTTAACGATGATTTGTGCGGGGTAAAATAGTAAAAACGATCTATTCACCTGAAAGAGAAATAAAAAGTGAAACATCTGCATCGATTCTTTAGCAGTGATGCCTCGGGAGGCATTATTCTTATCATTGCCGCTATCCTGGCGATGATGATGGCCAACAGCGGCGCAACCAGTGGATGGTATCACGACTTTCTGGAGACGCCGGTTCAGCTCCGGGTTGGTTCACTCGAAATCAACAAAAACATGCTGTTATGGATAAATGACGCGCTGATGGCGGTATTTTTCCTGTTAGTCGGTCTGGAAGTTAAACGTGAACTGATGCAAGGATCGCTAGCCAGCTTACGCCAGGCCGCATTTCCGGTTATCGCCGCTATTGGTGGGATGATTGTTCCGGCATTACTCTATCTGGCCTTTAACTATGCCGATCCGATTACCCGCGAAGGGTGGGCGATCCCGGCGGCTACTGACATTGCCTTTGCACTTGGTGTGCTGGCGCTGTTGGGAAGTCGTGTTCCGTTAGCACTGAAGATCTTTTTGATGGCTCTGGCTATTATCGACGATCTTGGGGCCATCATTATCATCGCATTGTTCTACACTAATGACTTATCGATGGCCTCTCTTGGCGTCGCGGCTGTAGCAATTGCGGTACTCGCGGTATTGAATCTGTGTGGTGTACGCCGCACGGGCGTCTATATTCTTGTTGGCGTGGTGTTGTGGACTGCGGTGTTGAAATCGGGGGTTCACGCAACCCTGGCGGGGGTAATTGTCGGCTTCTTTATTCCTTTGAAAGAGAAGCATGGGCGTTCTCCAGCGAAGCGACTGGAGCATGTATTGCACCCGTGGGTGGCGTATCTGATTTTACCGCTGTTTGCATTTGCTAATGCTGGCGTTTCACTGCAAGGCGTCACGCTGGATGGCTTGACCTCCATTCTGCCATTGGGGATCATCGCTGGCTTGCTGATTGGCAAACCGCTGGGGATTAGTCTGTTCTGCTGGTTGGCGCTGCGTTTGAAACTGGCGCATCTGCCTGAGGGAACGACTTATCAGCAAATTATGGCGGTGGGGATCCTGTGCGGTATCGGTTTTACTATGTCTATCTTTATTGCCAGCCTGGCCTTTGGTAGCGTAGATCCAGAACTGATTAACTGGGCGAAACTCGGTATCCTGGTCGGTTCTATCTCTTCGGCGGTAATTGGATACAGCTGGTTACGCGTTCGTTTGCGTCCATCAGTTTGACAGGACGGTTTACCGGGGAGCCATAAACGGCTCCCTTTTCATTGTTATCAGGGAGAGAAATGAGCATGTCTCATATCAATTACAACCACTTGTATTACTTCTGGCATGTCTATAAAGAAGGTTCCGTGGTTGGCGCAGCGGAGGCGCTTTATTTAACTCCACAAACCATTACCGGACAGATTCGAGCGCTGGAAGAGCGCCTGCAAGGCAAATTATTTAAACGCAAGGGACGTGGTCTCGAACCCAGCGAGCTGGGAGAACTGGTCTATCGCTATGCCGATAAAATGTTCACCTTAAGCCAGGAAATGCTGGATATTGTGAACTATCGCAAAGAATCCAATTTATTGTTTGACGTTGGCGTGGCTGATGCACTTTCCAAACGCCTGGTCAGTAGCGTACTTAACGCCGCAGTGGTAGAAGGCGAGCCCATTCATCTTCGCTGCTTCGAATCCACCCACGAAATGCTGCTGGAGCAATTAAGTCAGCATAAACTGGATATGATCATTTCTGACTGTCCGATAGACTCTACGCAGCAGGAAGGCCTGTTCTCCGTGAGAATTGGCGAATGTGGCGTGAGTTTCTGGTGTACAAATCCACCACCAGAAAAATCGTTCCCGGCTTGTCTGGAAGAACGGCGACTTTTGATTCCTGGGCGACGTTCAATGTTAGGGCGCAAATTGCTTAACTGGTTTAACTCCCAGGGATTAAACGTAGAAATCCTCGGCGAGTTTGATGATGCCGCGTTGATGAAAGCTTTTGGTGCGATGCACAATGCAATCTTCGTTGCCCCAACGCTTTATGCATATGACTTTTATGCCGATAAAACTGTCGTAGAAATTGGTCGCGTCGAGAATGTGATGGAAGAGTACCATGCTATTTTTGCTGAGCGGATGATTCAGCACCCGGCGGTACAGCGAATCTGCAATACGGATTATTCTGCGCTTTTTAGTCCAGCGGCGCGTTAATCGGCACCTCCCCCAAAGTTAAGGTGGGGGAGATAGATTAGTTGTACATAACCACGATTTTGACTCGGCTCATTATTTGCCCGCTTGAGACATTATTTCCATATGTACGCGGGCGAATAAATAGAGGAATCTGATTACTTCCTTCATGGGGATGCTGAAAAGAGTAGTAATTGCTTTTACCATACTGGATTTCATTCGTACCATCATTGGAGAGTTGAAAGCCTACTTGACCCGCACCGTCCTCACTGTTTTCTAACTCATTTTTTAATATGCTGGTTCCTGACTCCTGTATCGTCACTGGTTCAAAGTAATATTCAACATCACTGGGTTCAAAAACTAATTCACCTTGCTCGCCCTGGATGCAGTCAAATCTTATATGATGAAACTGATAATTTTCATTATTGATACGAGACAGTACAAATCGTCCAGTGTCGATGGATTGATCTTCAAAACCACAGGTCATTAAATTTACCTGTAAAATAGTATTTAAATTATAATTAAAGCGGACGCTATTACAATTAGTATTATTCCCTGTACATGAACTCACTTCAATTTCGAACAACAAAGGAAAAGGAGTTCCTGGAAAAATATCTGCGGTGTTGGAACTATCTGATACAGATGCGATAGAGTATGGAATGGTGAAATTTATCGCAGATAGCATTTCTTCTAAATTATAAGATGACCTTCCTGGAAGCTCTATTTTTTTACCGTCAGATTCAAAGGGGAAATTAATAATATAATGACGACTTCCGACTTTAAACCTTAAAGTGTTCTGTGTTAAAAAATGAACTTTAATGGCGTTGGTCGTCTCTTGTAAGTCTGCACACTCAATGATATTTCCGGTGTTTTCAATTTTTTCGGCGGTGAGATTACCTTTCATACTCAGTGGCTTGAGTATATATGTTCCACGTTGTTCCCCGACATTGGTCAATGCACAGGGAGCACTTTGCACAATAAAAGAATATAGACTCAAGGTGATTAATAAAAGCCACTTCATAGTAAACTCCTTTTACTGGCATATATATGTTTTGTTTTCATCGATAACGTGTTGAAAAGTAATAGTACAGAATAAGTTCTGTTCATCATTGAGAGCAACTTTTATTCCAGTGGGAATTTCATCTACGCGAATAAAAAGGCGACTACCCTGGCCAACGACTCCAATATTATTTTCCTGGAGATCCAGTACGTCATAGCCAAAGGTTAATGGCGAACCATCGGGACGCAGTGCCTGTATATACCAGGGCTTACGTTGGTCAGTTGTAAACTGCACATAAGAAACTGCTCCACGGTAAGGTGCAATAATTTGACGATTGCCCTGCAATTCTGTTTCACTTTCACTGTTTGCTATATCAAGTACCAGATGGTTTTCACGATGAGGTATTATCAGGTCGTAAACAACCTGGCCTTTGCTGTTTGTTCGATTGTATTTTTGTCCATTAATATGTGCACCTTCTAACCCAGGCGCATCCAGAATTGCAAATGTATCGGATAACTGGTTAGTGATATTAATACCACCGGGCCAGACAACTAATCCACTACTAATACTTCCACCACTTTGCCAGGCGTTTTTAGAATGACTATAGCTGCCATCTATTATGGCGATGGGAGTTCTCCAGCTTAAATTCGTACCAAGCGAGGTATCATTATTTTGTTGTTGCTGATTAAATAGCTGCGCTTAATACCGCTACACTTTTGCCAGCCCATGTTTGCCTCCGGGGAATGGGCTGACGGTTTCCATAAAATGGCGAACTTTTTTCAACAGTTGCCACATTGAGCTGCACTGATGATTACGCGTTATTGTGTCGTGAAGTGCCTGCCATAGCCGTTCAACATGATTCACCCATGGCGAGTAAACCGGCTGATAAATGACCCTGAACTTCGGGTTCTCCTTCAGCCAGCTCTGTGTTTCCCGGCTTTTGTGGATAATGTAGTTGTCCACGATCAGCGTGATGGTTTTCGCCCGACGGTATGTCGCTTTAAGCCGCTTCAGCAGGCTGATGAACAGCGCCGAACTTTTGCTGTTGCCGCCCACACAGCTGACTTTACCTGTCCCGCTGTGCAGCGCTCCGGCCAGATAATATTTTTCATTCTGTCCCGGCGTGACCACCCGTTTTTGCTGTCCGCGCAGTTGCCAGTCCGCACCGATTTTGGGATTAAGATGGATATCCACTTCATCTTCATAAAAGACCGGATGCTCTGCGCTGCATTCGTCCAGTGCTTTATGGATTGCTGCCATCTTTTCATCTTTATGCGGGTCACGGATACGCAGAGTTGGCGCAGCCCTTCGCCACACAATCCCCGCAGACGGCAACCAGCGGCGAACGGTTCCGGCATTTAACTGGCAACCGGTTATCTCATTGATTTTTATTGCCAGCAGTTCTGTACTCCAGCGTGAACGCTGGTAGCCAAAGTCGCCGGGAGAATGTTTTACCAGCTCACGTAACAGTGTGCAGATATGCTCAAACGGCCAGCGACGGGCACGCCCGGCAGGTAATGATTTCAGTCCCTCAACACCCGACTGCGTGAACCAGTTAATCCAGCGTCCAACAGAGGAACGGGCGCAGCAGAGCGTTCTGGCAACGTCGCTGACACGGTCGCCCCGGTGCAGCATCAGCATGGCAGTCAGTCTGCGGGCATAATTTTTATCGTGTGTTTTATGGATGGCTTTCTGCATCAGGCGTCGTTCGTCACGGGAAATTGGTGCTATGATCGGCATTGCTCAGTCCGGTTGGTGATTTGTTTTGATTTGGCGATTGATCAGATCGCACAATCCGGGCTAAGTTCCCTCAAAGTGATCTACTATTCCGCGCAGCTATTTAACATATATACCATAATTTAACTGATCATGTTCACCGGCTATGCCAGTAATTCCAGTATTGTTGGAGGAATAGCCATCTTTGGAAAATGAGGTCGAATTCGATAAGTTAATTTGGTGACGTGTTTTGGCAATATCAGGTGATGCTGCCAACTTACTGATTTAGTGTATGATGGTGTTTTTGAGGTGCTCCAGTGGCTTCTGTTTCTATCAGCTGTCCCTCCTGTTCAGCTACTGACGGGGTGGTGCGTAACGGCAAAAGCACTGCCGGACATCAGCGCTATCTCTGCTCTCACTGCCGTAAAACATGGCAACTGCAGTTCACTTACACCGCTTCTCAACCCGGTACGCACCAGAAAATCATTGATATGGCCATGAATGGCGTTGGATGCCGGGCAACTGCACGCATTATGGGCGTTGGCCTCAACACGATTTTACGTCACTTAAAAAACTCAGGCCGCAGTCGGTAACCTCGCGCATACAGCCGGGCAGTGACGTCATCGTCTGCGCGGAAATGGACGAACAGTGGGGCTATGTCGGGGCTAAATCGCGCCAGCGCTGGCTGTTTTACGCGTATGACAGTCTCCGGAAGACGGTTGTTGCGCACGTATTCGGTGAACGCACTATGGCGACGCTGGGGCGTCTTATGAGCCTGCTGTCACCCTTTGACGTGGTGATATGGATGACGGATGGCTGGCCGCTGTATGAATCCCGCCTGAAGGGAAAGCTGCACGTAATCAGCAAGCGATATACGCAGCGAATTGAGCGGCATAACCTGAATCTGAGGCAGCACCTGGCACGGCTGGGACGGAAGTCGCTGTCGTTCTCAAAATCGGTGGAGCTGCATGACAAAGTCATCGGGCATTATCTGAACATAAAACACTATCAATAAGTTGGAGTCATTACCCAATATCATCCCCCCAGTAGAAAGGAATGGAGATAAACAGATTAAAACGCTCCTCTTCTTTATTATTTTCATCATAAGATTGGCTGGCAGAGAAAGTATAACTAATGTGTTGCCAGTTATTGGAGTAACTGAATTGGTAATCTTTAGCATTTCCACTTCGCCCCCAGTAATTCCGCCAAAGCGCACTTAATGATACATTTCCCAGATTATTGGATAAAGGTTGCATAATATTGGCAGAAAGGCTATTTTTTCTGCCAATATCATAAAAATCATCATAATCACTCTGATGATAGTGTTTATCATTTTCGTAAAGATGGTCGCTGAATGTCCTGTAATCCTGCGAAGCATAACGCCAGGCGGCCACGCTAAATCGAGTGGCTGTTTGTACTAGATATTTATTATAGGCGACCTGATAGCTCGTACCTTCGTGTCTGGTATCATTATTTAACTTACTACTCGATCGGGCAGCGTAAAAAGAGATGGCACCCAGCGGTGTATTCCAACCATTTCCCAGAGTTATAGCATTATAGTTATCGGATAAAATCGTACCCGATTATGTGATCAGGTTGTTATTATTTAGATTAATGTTTAAATTTTTTAATTTCTTGATGTGAAGTTGATGAAAGTTTGAAAATTTAATATTCTTAATTGTTCCCTTCTTTATAAGAAGAGCAAGGTGCCATCATTAGAGTGACAGAGTAGGATGTTTCAGAGCATGCTTCAGATTGTTTTTTATTTCTCTGCAGTGTATTAATAATCATCACAGATAATTTCATTCTAAAATTACCTCTTTCTTTGAGTGTTTTAATCCTGATGAACTATATTTTTTATAAGGAGCATGCACTCGTTGATGCTCTGAAGGTATTTTCTCATTTTTGATGATGTTTTGTCGTAATCGTGCATAAACTTATTAAGTTCTTTATACACATCATTATTTAGCTTTACATTATCGCGAACTAAAGTTTGTACCAATGGTATCAAAATTTCGAAACGGGACGGTTTGTCATCAATACTTGCCAGGGTTTTGAATACTCCTGTGTATCTGTAACCTAAGTGCTTATTGACAAGTTGAGTGGTCCATCGGCCAGGCATAATATCTTCACAGCGCAAATTTTTTATCATGGTATTAGTGAACGATGTTCCAAATATGTTGCTTTTTTTAATGAAGAGGTTGTTTATTTCTCCATTTGAAAAGATGGTGTTTGATAAGTCGCTTTCAAAACATGATATATTGGTTAATACACAACAAAAATAATACCCATATGAAAGGTTGCTCTTTTCTATTGTTATATTTGATAGCAACATTTTATGTATATTAATATTAAGGGCAGTCAAATACTGGATCTTTTGATCGTTAAGTTCATACATCTCCAGTGATTTATTATAGGGTAATAAAAGTATAAATTCCTTTATATTATCTCCGCAGTAAGAAAAGACGACATTAAATTTATTAGTGGCCATGTTTTCAGTTGAGCAGTAAGCTGATTTTTCTATTAACCGACTGGGCACGCTTTTAAATAAAGATAATTTTCCACATAGTTTTGAATATGCCGAATTGCTAGTTTTAAAGTTCTGCCACATTATTCCCTGGTTATCATCTATCGATGAGGAGGGGATTTTATTGCATTGCTCATTGTATAGCTCAGGGAAAATATTTTTTTTAATAAGCTTTTTGATTTCCTGGTTAAGATGACTTTTTTTCTTGTCTATTGCACTGTATTTTGCGTTTTGTGACGTTTCCTGATGATCATAAAATGACTGGAGATTTCTGCAGGCCTCATAAAATATTTCAGGAGTATATAGCTGTGGGTATATTTCTTGGTTGAAGTTTGCCTTTAAAAAATTAACGAATTTTTCATGGCATTCTTGGTATATCTTAATCTCTTCAGAAAGACATTCGCTTGTTCTGTCATCAAAAACATCCAATCTAAGTAATGTGATACCTTTGTGTTTAAAAAATAAAATTGAACTGTATGTTCTATGAGTTTACATCTATAAAAATATGCATCTCTCAGATGAGTATATTGAAAAAAATGATGAAGGACTGGAGATGGTTTAGGCAAGTTATGGCTTCTAAAAAAGTCATCAAACAAAATTAAGAACTCTGTTTTATACTCGCAAAATACTTTTACTAACTCATTTTGTCTTGTTTTATTTATTATTACATCATCTACTATATTTGATTTATAAAGACAATGTGGCGAAGTTGAGATACCATTTGTCATTATCAGTCCTTGAAGTTGATGAATTTTTATTAATTTAATTTATGAGTGAATGTGACTACTATCAAAAATAGCTCATTAATTTTATGAAGTAGAATATAAATAGGTATTTAACCTGTGTTGATTGTTGTTAATTATTTACAAGATCTAATAAGGAGATATTTATGAATGGTTAAAGTGTATAGGAATTTAATTCAAAAATAGAGTGGTCTTAAGTTTAATACCTCAATGTGTATCACAATATCCACATTCTTTGTAGGGGAGTCTGGAGATTGAGTAGATATTCTTGTTCAGAATGTATCAGCCGATGGTTCTACGATTCTTAAGCCACGAAGAGTTCAGAAAGTGTAACGGCATGTCTGCAAAAGCCAGCATCTTTTGACTATCTGGCAACCGGTAGTGTGTTCTCTCACGCATCATAAAAGCAGCAGGCATAAAAAAAAACCCGCTTGCGCGGGCTTTTTCACAAAGCTTCAGCAAATTGGCGATTAAGCCAGTTTGTTGATCTGTGCAGTCAGGTTAGCCTTATGACGTGCAGCTTTGTTTTTGTGGATCAGACCTTTAGCAGCCTGACGGTCCACGATCGGTTGCATTTCGTTAAATGCTTTCTGTGCAGCAGCTTTGTCGCCAGCTTCGATAGCTGCGTATACTTTCTTGATGAAAGTACGCATCATAGAGCGACGGCTTGCGTTGTGCTTACGAGCCTTTTCAGACTGAATGGCGCGCTTCTTAGCTGATTTGATATTAGCCAAGGTCCAACTCCCAAATGTGTTCTATATGGACAATTCAAAGGCCGAGGAATATGCCCTTTTAGCCTTCTTTTGTCAATGGATTTGTGCAAATAAGCGCCGTTAATGTGCCGGCACTCGTTACGTAGTGATGGCGCAGGATTCTACCAGCTTGCGGGGTGTGAATACAGCTTTTCCGCGATAAAAATTGCAGCAGGCGGTCACTTTCTTCCCGTGATTTGCGCCATGGCAATGAAAAGCCACTTCTTTCTGATTTCGGTACTCAATCGCCGGTTAACCTTGACCGCTGTACAAGGTATACTCGGACGATTTTCACTGTTTTGAGCCAGACATGAAGCTGATACGCGGCATACATAATCTCAGCCAGGCCCCGCAAGAAGGGTGTGTGCTGACTATTGGTAATTTCGACGGCGTGCATCGCGGTCATCGCGCGCTGTTACAGGGCTTGCAGGAAGAAGGGCGCAAGCGCAACTTACCGGTGATGGTGATGCTTTTTGAACCTCAACCACTGGAACTGTTTGCTACCGATAAAGCCCCGGCAAGACTGACCCGGCTGCGGGAAAAACTGCGTTACCTTGCAGAGTGTGGCGTTGATTACGTGCTGTGCGTGCGTTTCGACAGGCGTTTCGCGGCGTTAACCGCGCAAAATTTCATCAGCGATCTTCTGGTGAAGCATTTGCGCGTAAAATTTCTTGCCGTAGGGGATGATTTCCGCTTTGGCGCTGGTCGTGAAGGCGATTTCTTGTTATTACAGAAAGCTGGCATGGAATACGGCTTCGATATCACTAGTACGCAAACTTTTTGCGAAGGTGGCGTGCGTATTAGCAGCACCGCTGTGCGTCAGGCGCTGGCGGATGACAATCTGGCTCTGGCAGAAAGTTTACTGGGGCACCCGTTTGCCATCTCCGGGCGTGTAGTCCACGGTGATGAATTAGGGCGCACTATAGGTTTCCCGACGGCGAATGTACCGCTACGCCGTCAGGTTTCCCCGGTGAAAGGGGTTTATGCGGTAGAAGTGCTGGGCCTCGGTGAAAAGCCGTTACCCGGCGTGGCAAACATCGGAACACGCCCAACGGTTGCCGGTATTCGCCAGCAGCTGGAAGTGCATTTGTTAGATGTTGCAATGGACCTTTACGGTCGCCATATACAAGTAGTGCTGCGTAAAAAAATACGCAATGAGCAGCGATTTGCGTCGCTGGACGAACTGAAAGCGCAGATTGCGCGTGATGAATTAACCGCCCGCGAATTTTTTGGGCTAACAAAACCGGCTTAAGCCTGTTATGTAATCAAACCGAAACACGGAACCGAGAATCTGATGAGTGACTATAAATCAACCCTGAATTTGCCGGAAACAGGGTTCCCGATGCGTGGCGATCTCGCCAAGCGCGAACCGGGAATGCTGGCGCGTTGGACTGATGATGATCTGTACGGCATCATCCGTGCGGCTAAAAAAGGCAAAAAAACCTTCATTCTGCATGATGGCCCTCCTTATGCGAATGGCAGCATTCATATTGGTCACTCGGTTAACAAGATTCTGAAAGACATTATCGTGAAGTCCAAAGGGCTTTCCGGTTATGACTCGCCGTATGTGCCTGGCTGGGACTGCCACGGTCTGCCGATCGAGCTGAAAGTAGAGCAAGAATACGGTAAGCCGGGTGAGAAATTCACCGCCGCCGAGTTCCGCGCCAAGTGCCGCGAATACGCGGCGACCCAGGTTGACGGTCAACGCAAAGACTTTATCCGTCTGGGCGTGCTGGGCGACTGGTCGCACCCGTACCTGACCATGGACTTCAAAACTGAAGCCAACATCATCCGCGCGCTGGGCAAAATCATCGGCAACGGTCACCTGCACAAAGGCGCGAAGCCAGTTCACTGGTGCGTTGACTGCCGTTCTGCGCTGGCGGAAGCGGAAGTTGAGTATTACGACAAAACTTCTCCGTCCATCGACGTTGCTTTTCAGGCGGTCGATCAGGATGCACTGAAAGCAAAATTTGCCGTAAGCAACGTTAACGGCCCAATCTCGCTGGTGATCTGGACCACTACGCCGTGGACTCTGCCTGCGAACCGCGCAATCTCTATTGCACCTGATTTCGACTATGCGCTGGTGCAGATCGACGGTCAGGCCGTGATTCTGGCGAAAGATCTGGTTGAAAGCGTAATGCAGCGTATCGGCGTGACCGATTACACCATTCTCGGCACGGTAAAAGGTGCGGAGCTTGAGTTGCTGCGCTTTACCCATCCGTTTATGGGCTTCGACGTTCCGGCAATCCTCGGCGATCACGTTACCCTAGATGCCGGTACCGGTGCCGTTCACACCGCGCCTGGCCACGGCCCGGACGACTATGTGATCGGTCAGAAATACGGCTTGGAAACCGCTAACCCGGTTGGCCCGGACGGCACTTATCTGCCGGGCACTTATCCGACGCTGGATGGCGTGAACGTCTTCAAAGCGAACGACATCGTCGTTGCGCTGCTGCAGGAAAAAGGCGCGCTGCTGCACGTTGAGAAAATGCAGCACAGCTATCCGTGCTGCTGGCGTCACAAAACGCCGATCATCTTCCGCGCGACGCCGCAGTGGTTCGTCAGCATGGATCAGAAAGGTCTGCGTGCGCAGTCACTGAAAGAGATCAAAGGCGTGCAGTGGATCCCGGACTGGGGCCAGGCGCGTATCGAGTCGATGGTTGCTAACCGTCCTGACTGGTGTATCTCCCGTCAGCGCACCTGGGGCGTACCGATGTCACTGTTCGTGCACAAAGACACGGAAGAGCTGCATCCGCGTACTCTCGAACTAATGGAAGAAGTGGCAAAACGCGTTGAAGTTGACGGCATCCAGGCGTGGTGGGATCTTGATGCGAAAGAGATCCTCGGCGATGAAGCTGATCAGTACGTGAAAGTGCCGGACACATTGGATGTATGGTTTGACTCCGGATCTACCCACTCTTCTGTTGTTGACGTGCGTCCGGAATTTGCCGGTCACGCAGCGGACATGTATCTGGAAGGTTCTGACCAGCACCGTGGTTGGTTCATGTCTTCCCTAATGATCTCCACCGCGATGAAAGGCAAAGCGCCGTATCGTCAGGTACTGACCCACGGCTTTACCGTGGATGGTCAGGGTCGCAAGATGTCTAAATCCATCGGCAATACCGTTTCGCCGCAGGATGTGATGAACAAACTGGGCGCGGATATTCTGCGTCTGTGGGTGGCATCAACCGACTACACCGGTGAAATGGCCGTTTCTGACGAGATCCTGAAACGTGCTGCCGATAGCTATCGTCGTATCCGTAACACCGCGCGCTTCCTGCTGGCAAACCTGAACGGTTTTGATCCAGCAAAAGATATGGTGAAACCGGAAGAGATGGTGGTACTGGATCGCTGGGCCGTAGGTTGTGCGAAAGCGGCACAGGAAGACATCCTCAAGGCGTACGAAGCATACGATTTCCACGAAGTGGTACAGCGTCTGATGCGCTTCTGCTCCGTTGAGATGGGTTCCTTCTACCTCGACATCATCAAAGACCGTCAGTACACCGCCAAAGCGGACAGTGTGGCGCGTCGTAGCTGCCAGACTGCGCTGTATCACATCGCAGAAGCGCTGGTGCGCTGGATGGCACCAATCCTCTCCTTCACCGCTGATGAAGTGTGGGGCTACCTGCCGGGCGAACGTGAAAAATACGTCTTCACCGGTGAGTGGTACGAAGGCCTGTTTGGCCTGGCAGACAGTGAAGCGATGAACGATGCGTTCTGGGACGAGCTGTTGAAAGTGCGTGGCGAAGTGAACAAAGTCATTGAGCAAGCGCGTGCCGACAAGAAAGTGGGTGGCTCGCTGGAAGCGGCAGTAACCTTGTATGCAGAACCGGAACTGTCGGCGAAACTGACCGCGCTGGGCGATGAATTACGATTTGTCCTGTTGACCTCCGGCGCTACCGTTGCAGACTATAACGACGCACCTGCTGATGCTCAGCAGAGCGAAGTACTCAAAGGGCTGAAAGTCGCGTTGAGTAAAGCCGAAGGTGAGAAGTGCCCACGCTGCTGGCACTACACCCAGGATGTCGGCAAGGTGGCGGAACACGCAGAAATCTGCGGCCGCTGTGTCAGCAACGTCGCCGGTGACGGTGAAAAACGTAAGTTTGCCTGATGAGTCAATCGATCTGTTCAACAGGGCTACGCTGGCTGTGGCTGGTGGTAGTCGTGCTGATTATCGATCTGGGCAGCAAATACCTGATCCTCCAGAACTTTGCTCTGGGGGATACGGTCCCGCTGTTCCCGTCGCTTAATCTGCATTATGCGCGTAACTATGGCGCGGCGTTTAGTTTCCTTGCCGATAGCGGCGGCTGGCAGCGTTGGTTCTTTGCCGGTATTGCGATTGGTATTAGCGTGATCCTGGCAGTGATGATGTATCGCTCGAAGGCCACGCAGAAGCTAAACAATATCGCTTACGCGCTGATTATTGGCGGCGCGCTGGGCAACCTGTTCGACCGCCTGTGGCACGGCTTCGTTGTCGATATGATCGACTTCTACGTCGGCGACTGGCACTTCGCCACCTTCAACCTTGCCGATACTGCCATCTGTGTCGGTGCGGCACTGATTGTGCTGGAAGGTTTTTTGCCTTCTAGAGCGAAAAAACAATAATAAACCCTGCCGGATGCGATGCTGACGCATCTTATCCGGCCTACAGATTGCTGCGAAATCGTAGGCCGGATAAGGCGTTTACGCCGCATCCGGCAAAAATCCTCAAATATAAGAGCAAACCTGCATGTCTGAATCTGTACAGAGCAATAGCGCCGTCCTGGTGCACTTCACGCTAAAACTCGACGATGGCACCACCGCCGAGTCTACCCGCAACAACGGTAAACCGGCGCTGTTCCGCCTGGGTGATGCTTCTCTTTCTGAAGGGCTGGAGCAACACCTGTTGGGGCTGAAAGTGGGCGATAAAACCACCTTCTCGTTGGAGCCAGATGCGGCGTTTGGCGTGCCGTCACCGGACCTGATTCAGTACTTCTCCCGCCGTGAATTTATGGATGCAGGCGAGCCAGAAATTGGCGCAATCATGCTTTTTACCGCAATGGATGGCAGTGAGATGCCTGGCGTGATCCGCGAAATTAACGGCGACTCCATTACCGTTGATTTCAACCATCCGCTGGCCGGGCAGACCGTTCATTTTGATATTGAAGTGCTGGAAATCGATCCGGCATTGGAGGCGTAACATGCAGATCCTGTTGGCCAACCCGCGTGGTTTTTGTGCCGGGGTAGACCGCGCTATCAGCATTGTTGAAAACGCGCTGGCCATTTACGGCGCACCGATATATGTCCGTCACGAAGTGGTACATAACCGCTATGTGGTCGATAGCTTGCGTGAGCGTGGGGCTATCTTTATTGAGCAGATTAGCGAAGTACCGGACGGCGCGATCCTGATTTTCTCCGCACACGGTGTTTCTCAGGCGGTACGTAACGAAGCAAAAAGCCGCGATTTGACGGTGTTTGATGCCACCTGTCCGCTGGTGACCAAAGTGCATATGGAAGTCGCCCGCGCCAGCCGTCGTGGCGAAGAGTCGATTCTCATCGGCCACGCCGGGCATCCGGAAGTGGAAGGTACAATGGGCCAGTACAGTAACCCGGAAGGGGGAATGTATCTGGTCGAATCGCCGGACGATGTGTGGAAACTGACGGTCAAAAACGAAGAGAAGCTCTCCTTTATGACCCAGACCACGCTGTCGGTGGATGACACGTCTGATGTGATCGACGCGCTGCGTAAACGCTTCCCGAAAATTGTCGGTCCGCGCAAAGATGACATCTGCTACGCCACGACTAACCGTCAGGAAGCGGTACGCGCCCTGGCAGAACAGGCGGAAGTTGTGTTGGTGGTCGGTTCGAAAAACTCCTCCAACTCCAACCGTCTGGCGGAGCTGGCCCAGCGTATGGGCAAACGCGCGTTTTTGATTGACGATGCGAAAGATATCCAGGAAGAGTGGGTGAAAGAGGTTAAATGCGTCGGCGTGACTGCGGGCGCATCGGCTCCGGATATTCTGGTGCAAAATGTGGTGGCACGTTTGCAGCAGCTGGGCGGTGGTGAAGCCATTCCGCTGGAAGGCCGTGAAGAAAACATTGTTTTCGAAGTGCCGAAAGAGCTGCGTGTCGATATTCGTGAAGTCGATTAAGTCATTAGCAGCCTAAGTTATGCGAAAATGCCGGTCTTGTTACCGGCATTTTTTATGGAGAAAACATGCGTTTACCTATCTTCCTCGATACTGACCCCGGCATTGACGATGCCGTCGCCATTGCCGCCGCGATTTTTGCCCCCGAACTCGACCTGCAACTGATGACCACCGTCGCGGGTAATGTCTCGGTTGAGAAAACCACCCGCAACGCCCTGCAACTGCTGCATTTCTGGAATGCGGAGATTCCGCTCGCCCAGGGAGCCGCTGTGCCGCTGGTACGCGCACCGCGTGATGCAGCATCTGTGCACGGCGAATCGGGAATGGCTGGCTACGACTTTGTTGAGCACAACCGAAAGCCAATCGGGATACCAGCGTTTCTGGCGATTCGTGATGCCCTGATGCGTGCACCAGAGCCTGTTACCCTGGTGGCCATTGGCCCGTTAACCAATATTGCGCTGTTACTTTCACAATGCCCGGAATGTAAACCGTATATTCGTCGTCTGGTGATCATGGGCGGTTCTTCTGGTCGCGGCAACTGTACACCAAATGCCGAGTTTAATATCGCTGCCGATCCAGAAGCGGCTGCCTGTGTCTTCCGTAGCGGAATCGAAATCGTCATGTGCGGTCTGGATGTCACCAATCAGGCAATATTAACCCCTGACTATCTCGCTACTTTGCCGGAGTTGAATCGCACCGGAAAAATGCTTCATGCACTGTTTAGCCACTACCGTAGCGGCAGTATGCAAAGCGGTCTGCGAATGCACGATCTCTGCGCCATCGCCTGGCTGGTGCGCCCGGACTTATTCACCCTCAAGCCGTGTTTTGTCGCGGTAGAAACTCAAGGCGAATTTACCTCAGGCACGACGGTGGTTGATATCGACGGTTGCCTGGGCAAACCAGCCAATGTAAAGGTGGCATTGGATCTGGATGTGAAAGGCTTCCAGCAGTGGGTGGCTGAGGTGCTGGCTCTGGCGTCGTAACCTGTCACATGTTATCGGCATGCAGTCATTCATCGACTCATGCCTTTCACTGATATCCCTCCCTGTTTATCATTAATTTCTAATTATCAGCGTTTTTGGCTGGCGGCGTAGCGATGCGCTGGTTACTCTGAAAACGGTCTATGCAAATTAACAAAAGAGAATAGCTATGCATGATGCAAACATCCGCGTTGCCATCGCGGGAGCCGGGGGGCGTATGGGCCGCCAGTTGATTCAGGCGGCGCTGGCATTAGAAGGCGTGCAGCTGGGCGCGGCGCTGGAGCGCGAAGGATCTTCTTTACTGGGCAGCGACGCCGGTGAGCTGGCTGGTGCAGGGAAAACAGGCGTTACCGTGCAAAGCAGCCTCGATGCGGTAAAAGATGATTTTGATGTGTTTATCGATTTTACCCGTCCGGAAGGTACGCTGAACCATCTCGCTTTTTGTCGCCAGCATGGCAAAGGGATGGTGATCGGCACTACGGGGTTTGACGAAGCCGGTAAACAGGCGATTCGTGACGCCGCCGCCGATATTGCGATTGTCTTTGCCGCCAATTTTAGCGTTGGCGTTAACGTCATGCTTAAGCTGCTGGAGAAAGCAGCCAAAGTGATGGGTGACTACACCGATATCGAAATTATTGAAGCACATCATAGACATAAAGTTGATGCGCCGTCAGGCACCGCACTGGCAATGGGAGAGGCGATCGCCCACGCCCTTGATAAAGATCTGAAAGATTGCGCGGTCTACAGTCGTGAAGGCCACACCGGTGAACGTGTGCCTGGCACCATTGGTTTTGCCACCGTGCGTGCAGGTGACATCGTTGGTGAACATACCGCGATGTTTGCCGATATTGGCGAGCGTCTGGAGATCACCCATAAGGCGTCCAGCCGTATGACATTTGCTAACGGCGCGGTAAGATCGGCTTTGTGGTTGAGTGGTAAGGAAAATGGTCTTTTTGATATGCGAGATGTACTTAATCTCAATAATTTGTAACCACAAAATATTTGTTATGGTGCAAAAATAACACATTTAATTTATTGATTATAAAGGGCTTTAATTTTTGGCCCTTTTATTTTTAGTGTTATGTTTTTAAATATTCTATAAGTGCCAAAAATTACATGTTTTGTCTTCTGTTTTTGTTGTTTTAATGTAAATTTTGACCATTTGGTCCACTTTTTCCTGCTCGTTTTTATTTCATGCAATCTTCTTGCTGCGCAAGCGTTTTCCAGAACAGGTTATATGATCTTTTTGTCGCTTAATGCCTGTAAAACATGCATGAGCCACAAAATAATATAAAAAATACCGCCATTAAGTTGACTTTTAGCGCCCATATCTCCAGAATGCCGCCGTTTGCCAGAAATTCGTCGGTAAGCAGATTTGCATTGATTTACGTCATCATTGTGAATTAATATGCAAATAAAGTGAGTGAATATTCTCTGGAGGGTGTTTTGATTAAGTCAGCGCTATTGGTTCTGGAAGACGGAACCCAGTTTCACGGTCGGGCCATAGGGGCAACAGGTTCGGCGGTTGGGGAAGTCGTTTTCAATACTTCAATGACCGGTTATCAAGAAATCCTCACTGATCCTTCCTATTCTCGTCAAATCGTTACTCTTACTTATCCCCATATTGGCAATGTCGGCACTAATGACGCCGATGAAGAATCTTCTCAGGTACATGCACAAGGTCTGGTGATTCGCGATCTGCCGCTGATTGCCAGCAACTTCCGTAATACCGAAGACCTCTCTTCTTACCTGAAGCGCCATAACATCGTGGCGATTGCCGATATCGATACCCGTAAGCTGACGCGTTTACTGCGCGAGAAAGGCGCACAGAATGGCTGCATTATCGCAGGCGATAACCCGGATGCGGCGTTGGCGTTAGAAAAAGCCCGCGCGTTCCCAGGTCTGAATGGCATGGATCTGGCAAAAGAAGTGACCACCGCAGAAGCCTATAGCTGGACACAAGGGAGCTGGACGTTGACCGGCGGCCTGCCAGAAGCGAAAAAAGAAGACGAGCTGCCGTTCCACGTCGTGGCTTATGATTTTGGTGCCAAGCGCAACATCCTGCGGATGCTGGTGGATAGAGGCTGTCGCCTGACCATCGTTCCGGCGCAAACTTCTGCGGAAGATGTGCTGAAAATGAATCCAGACGGCATCTTCCTCTCCAACGGTCCTGGCGACCCGGCCCCGTGCGATTACGCCATTACCGCCATCCAGAAATTCCTCGAAACCGATATTCCGGTATTCGGCATCTGCCTCGGTCATCAGCTGCTGGCGCTGGCGAGCGGTGCGAAGACTGTCAAAATGAAATTTGGTCACCACGGCGGCAACCATCCGGTTAAAGATGTGGAGAAAAACGTGGTGATGATCACCGCCCAGAACCACGGTTTTGCGGTGGATGAAGCAACATTACCTGCAAACCTGCGTGTCACGCATAAATCCCTGTTCGACGGTACGTTACAGGGCATTCATCGCACTGATAAACCGGCGTTCAGCTTCCAGGGTCACCCGGAAGCCAGCCCTGGGCCACACGACGCAGCGCCGTTGTTCGACCACTTTATCGAGTTAATTGAGCAGTACCGTAAAACCGCTAAGTAATCAGGAGTAAAAGAGCCATGCCAAAACGTACAGATATAAAAAGTATCCTGATTCTGGGTGCGGGCCCGATTGTTATCGGTCAGGCGTGTGAGTTTGACTACTCTGGCGCGCAAGCATGTAAAGCCCTGCGCGAAGAGGGTTACCGCGTCATTCTGGTGAACTCCAACCCGGCGACCATCATGACCGACCCGGAAATGGCCGATGCGACCTACATCGAGCCGATTCACTGGGAAGTAGTACGCAAGATTATTGAAAAAGAGCGCCCGGACGCGGTGCTGCCAACGATGGGCGGTCAGACGGCGCTGAACTGCGCGCTGGAGCTGGAGCGTCAGGGCGTGTTGGAAGAGTTCGGCGTGACTATGATTGGTGCGACCGCCGATGCGATTGATAAAGCAGAAGACCGCCGTCGTTTCGACGTAGCGATGAAGAAAATTGGTCTGGAAACCGCGCGTTCCGGTATCGCACACACGATGGAAGAAGCGCTGGCGGTTGCCGCTGACGTGGGCTTCCCGTGCATTATTCGCCCATCCTTTACCATGGGCGGTAGCGGCGGCGGTATCGCTTATAACCGCGAAGAGTTTGAAGAAATTTGCGCCCGCGGTCTGGATCTCTCCCCAACCAAAGAGCTGCTGATTGATGAGTCGCTGATCGGCTGGAAAGAGTACGAGATGGAAGTGGTGCGTGATAAAAACGACAACTGCATCATCGTCTGCTCTATCGAAAACTTTGATGCGATGGGCATCCATACCGGTGACTCCATCACTGTCGCGCCAGCCCAAACGCTGACCGACAAAGAATATCAAATCATGCGTAACGCCTCGATGGCGGTGCTGCGTGAAATCGGCGTTGAAACCGGTGGTTCCAATGTCCAGTTTGCGGTGAACCCGAAAAACGGTCGCCTGATTGTTATCGAAATGAACCCACGCGTGTCCCGTTCTTCGGCGCTGGCGTCGAAAGCGACCGGTTTCCCGATTGCTAAAGTGGCGGCGAAACTGGCGGTGGGTTACACCCTCGACGAACTGATGAACGACATCACTGGCGGACGTACTCCGGCCTCCTTCGAGCCGTCCATCGACTATGTGGTTACTAAAATTCCTCGCTTCAACTTCGAAAAATTCGCTGGTGCTAACGACCGTCTGACCACTCAGATGAAATCGGTTGGCGAAGTGATGGCGATTGGTCGCACGCAGCAGGAATCCCTGCAAAAAGCGCTGCGCGGCCTGGAAGTCGGTGCGACTGGATTCGACCCGAAAGTGAGCCTCGATGACCCGGAAGCGTTAACCAAAATCCGTCGCGAACTGAAAGATGCTGGCGCAGAGCGTATCTGGTACATCGCCGATGCCTTCCGTGCGGGCCTGTCTGTGGACGGCGTGTTCAACCTGACCAATATTGACCGCTGGTTCCTGGTACAGATTGAAGAACTGGTGCGTCTGGAAGAGAAAGTAGCGGAAGTGGGCATCACTGGCCTGAACGCTGAATTCCTGCGCCAGCTGAAACGCAAAGGCTTTGCCGATGCGCGTCTGGCAAAACTGGCGGGCGTGCGCGAAGCGGAAATCCGCAAGCTGCGCGACCAGTATGACCTGCACCCGGTTTATAAGCGCGTGGATACCTGTGCGGCAGAGTTCGCCACCGACACCGCTTACATGTACTCCACTTATGAAGAAGAGTGCGAAGCGAATCCGTCTACCGACCGTGAAAAAATCATGGTTCTCGGCGGCGGCCCGAACCGTATCGGTCAGGGTATCGAATTCGACTACTGCTGTGTACACGCCTCGCTGGCGCTGCGCGAAGACGGTTACGAAACCATTATGGTTAACTGTAACCCGGAAACCGTCTCCACCGACTACGACACTTCCGATCGCCTCTACTTCGAGCCGGTAACTCTGGAAGATGTGCTGGAAATCGTGCGTATTGAGAAGCCGAAAGGCGTTATCGTTCAGTACGGCGGTCAGACCCCGCTGAAACTGGCGCGCGCGCTGGAAGCTGCTGGCGTACCGGTTATCGGCACCAGCCCGGATGCTATCGACCGTGCAGAAGACCGTGAACGCTTCCAGCATGCGGTTGAGCGTCTGAAACTGAAACAACCGGCGAACGCCACCGTTACCGCTATTGAAATGGCGGTAGAGAAGGCGAAAGAGATTGGCTACCCACTGGTGGTACGTCCGTCTTACGTTCTCGGCGGTCGGGCGATGGAAATCGTCTATGACGAAGCTGACCTGCGTCGCTACTTCCAGACGGCGGTCAGCGTGTCTAACGATGCGCCAGTGTTGCTGGATCACTTCCTTGATGACGCGGTAGAAGTTGACGTGGATGCCATCTGCGACGGCGAAATGGTGCTGATTGGCGGCATCATGGAGCACATCGAGCAGGCGGGCGTGCACTCCGGTGACTCCGCATGTTCTCTGCCAGCCTACACCTTAAGTCAGGAAATTCAGGATGTGATGCGCCAGCAGGTGCAGAAACTGGCCTTCGAATTGCAGGTGCGCGGTCTGATGAACGTGCAGTTTGCGGTGAAAAACAACGAAGTCTACCTGATTGAAGTTAACCCGCGTGCGGCGCGTACCGTTCCGTTCGTCTCCAAAGCCACCGGCGTACCGCTGGCAAAAGTGGCGGCGCGTGTGATGGCTGGCAAATCGCTGGCTGAGCAGGGCGTAACCAAAGAAGTTATCCCGCCGTACTACTCGGTGAAAGAAGTGGTGCTGCCGTTCAATAAATTCCCGGGTGTTGACCCGCTGTTAGGGCCAGAAATGCGCTCCACCGGGGAAGTGATGGGCGTGGGCCGCACCTTCGCTGAAGCGTTTGCCAAAGCGCAGCTGGGCAGCAACTCCACCATGAAGAAACACGGTCGTGCGTTGCTTTCCGTGCGCGAAGGCGATAAAGAACGCGTGGTGGACCTGGCGGCAAAACTGCTGAAACAGGGCTTCGAGCTGGATGCGACCCACGGCACGGCGATTGTGCTGGGCGAAGCGGGCATTAATCCGCGTCTGGTGAACAAGGTGCATGAAGGCCGTCCGCACATTCAGGACCGCATCAAGAATGGCGAATATACCTACATCATCAACACCACTTCAGGCCGTCGCGCGATTGAAGACTCCCGCGTGATCCGTCGCAGTGCGCTGCAATATAAAGTGCATTATGACACCACCCTGAACGGTGGTTTCGCTACCGCGATGGCGCTGAATGCCGACGCGACCGAAAAAGTAATTTCGGTGCAGGAAATGCACGCGCAGATCAAATAATAGCGTGTCATGGCGGATATTTTTCATCCGCTAATTTGATCGAATAAGTAATACGGTTCTCTGATGAGGACCGTTTTTTTTGCCCATTAAGTAAATCTTTTGGGGAATCGATATTTTTGATGACATAAGCAGGATTTAGCTCACACTTATCGGTAATGACTCCAACTTATTGATAGTGTTTTATGTTCAGATAATGCCCGATGACTTTGTCATGCAGCTCCACCGATTTTGAGAACGACAGCGACTTCCGTCCCAGCCGTGCCAGGTGCTGCCTCAGATTCAGGTTATGCCGCTCAATTCGCTGCGTATATCGCTTGCTGATTACGTGCAGCTTTCCCTTCAGGCGGGATTCATACAGCGGCCAGCCATCCGTCATCCATATCACCACGTCAAAGGGTGACAGCAGGCTCATAAGACGCCCCAGCGTCGCCATAGTGCGTTCACCGAATACGTGCGCAACAACCGTCTTCCGGAGACTGTCATACGCGTAAAACAGCCAGCGCTGGCGCGATTTAGCCCCGACATAGCCCCACTGTTCGTCCATTTCCGCGCAGACGATGACGTCACTGCCCGGCTGTATGCGCGAGGTTACCGACTGCGGCCTGAGTTTTTTAAGTGACGTAAAATCGTGTTGAGGCCAACGCCCATAATGCGTGCAGTTGCCCGGCATCCAACGCCATTCATGGCCATATCAATGATTTTCTGGTGCGTACCGGGTTGAGAAGCGGTGTAAGTGAACTGCAGTTGCCATGTTTTACGGCAGTGAGAGCAGAGATAGCGCTGATGTCCGGCAGTGCTTTTGCCGTTACGCACCACCCCGTCAGTAGCTGAACAGGAGGGACAGCTGATAGAAACAGAAGCCACTGGAGCACCTCAAAAACACCATCATACACTAAATCAGTAAGTTGGCAGCATCACCACACTTATCGACGGTGAAGTTGCATACTATCGATATATCCACAATTTTAATATGGCCTTGTTTAATTGCTTCAAAACGAGTCATAGCCAGACTTTTAATTTGTGAAACTGGAGTTCGTATGTGTGAAGGATATGTTGAAAAACCACTCTACTTGTTAATCGCCGAATGGATGATGGCTGAAAATCGGTGGGTGATAGCAAGAGAGATCTCTATTCATTTCGATATTGAACACAGCAAGGCGGTTAATACCCTGACTTATATTCTGTCGGAAGTCGCAGAAATAAGCTGCGCAGTTAAGATGATCCCTAATAAGCTGGAAGGACGGGGATGCCAGTGCCAGCGACTGGTAAAAGTGGTCGATATCGATGAGCAAATTTACGCGCGCCTGCGCAATAACAGCCGGGATAAATTAGTCGGCGTAAGAAAGACGCCGCGTATTCCTGCCGTTCCGCTCACGGAACTTAACCGCGAGCAGAAGTGGCAGATGATGTTGTCAAAGAGTATGCGTCGTTAATGTCATTTCGTTGATACCACGCAGCCTGGTTGCTGGATGCAATGCTGGCGCATCTTATCCAGCCTACGGTTGCTCTCCAGCCGGGTTGGATAAGGCGTTTATGCCGCATCCGACAGCTATCGCCGGATGCGATGCTGGCGCATCTTATCCGGCCTACGGTTGCTCTCCAGCAGAGTTGGATAAGGCGTTTACGCCGCATCCGGCAAGATCACCGTTTAGGCGTCACATCCGTCGTCCCCTGCAAACGGGGGCGATTTTCCTCCATTTGCCTCAGTGGCTGTGTTTCATGTAACGATGCATGACAGCGCCCGACAAGATCCTGATACTCTTTGGTATTCAACCGTTTCCAGTGTAACTCGTCGTCACTAACACTGCGTACAGCGCGGGCTGGCGTACCCATCAACAACTGGCGTTTCTCGCCGTGAAAGCCTGCTTTGACAAAGCTCATGGCGGCAACAATGCTCTCTTCGCCAATGACCGCGCCATCCATAATCACGCTGTTCATCCCGACCAATGCATCGCGACCAATCACACAACCATGCAGGATCGCTCCGTGCCCGATATGGCCGTTTTCCCCAACGATGGTGTCAGTGTCGCAGTAGCCATGCATAATGCAGCCATCCTGAATATTGGCTCCCGCTTGCACGATCAACCGCCCGTAGTCACCACGCAGTGAGGCGAGTGGGCCGATGTAGACACCGGCTCCCACAATCACATCGCCAATCAAGACGGCACTGGGATGGACAAACGCCGTCGGGTGAACCACCGGAATTAACCCCTCAAAGGCGTAATAGCTCACGGTTGTTAACGTCCTTTCCACACCGGATCGCGCTTCTCGGCAAACGCCAGCGGCCCTTCAATGGCATCCTCCGAATGCAGAACCGACGGATAGTGTTTCAACACGCCGCTGCGAATATAGCGATACGCTTCTTCTACCGGCATTTCGCTGGTGGTGCGGAAGATCTCTTTCAGCGCCGCAATCGCCAGCGGGGCGCTGTTAACCAGCTGCTGCGCCAGTTCGCGGGCGTTATCCATCAGTTCCGCCTGGCTAACCACGCGGTTGACTATCCCCCAACGCAGCGCCTCTTCTGCGCCCATTCGTCTGCCGGTCATCACCATTTCATTGACGATGGCAGGCGGCAGGATCTTCGGTAGACGCAGCACGCCGCCGCTGTCAGGAACGATGCCCAGCTTGGCTTCCGGCAGGGCGAAGCTGGCGTTATCGGCACAAACAATAAAATCTGCCGCCAGCGCCAGTTCGAAACCGCCGCCAAAGGCATAGCCGTTCACAGCTGCGATAACCGGTTTGTCGAGATTGAAAATTTCGGTTAATCCCGCAAATCCACCCGGGCCAAAGTCAGCATCCGGTGCTTCGCCTTCTGCTGCCGCTTTTAAATCCCAGCCCGCGGAAAAGAACTTCTCTCCGGCACCGGTAATAATGGCGACACGTAATTGCGGATCGTCACGGAAATTTAGAAATACTTCGCCCATTTCAAAGCTGGTTTTTGCATCAATAGCATTCGCTTTTGGACGATCAAGGGTAATTTCCAGAATTGATCCATTGCGGGTCAGATGTAATGATTCACTCATTCCTTTTCTCCATTTTTGCTTTTTCAGGGACGACAACATCCCTGCAAAAAATGCATATTGTTTTATAGCGTGATTATTAGTTGGCAGGGTAGTTCCCTGCTGTTTCATTTATTTCAGATTCTTTCTAATTATTTTCCCCGAGCAATTACGTGGCAGATCTTTTCTGATCTCCAGATAAGAGGGCACTTTAAATTTCGCCATATTTTGTTCGCAGAAGCGGAAAAATTCCTCTTCGCTCAATGTTTCACCTTCATTCAGCACCACAAATGCTTTGATGGCTTCATCGCGAATCGAATCTTTAATACCCACAACCACGATATCCTGAATTTTTGGATGGGTGGCGATGATATTTTCCAGCTCCACGCAGGAGACATTCTCGCCACCGCGTTTGATCATATTGCAGCGGCGATCGACGAAATAAAAAAAGCCCTCTTCGTCGCAGTATCCGGTATCGCCGGTATGTAGCCAGCCGTCGGCTTCCAGCACTTTCGCAGTGGCTTTCGGGTTGAGAAAATACTCTTTGAAGATGGTTTTCCCTGGTACGCCTTTAATACAGATTTCACCGATCTCACCTGCCGGGAGCGGGCGATTGTGATCGTCGCGGATCTCCGCTTCGTAGCAAAACCCCGCCCGACCAATCGACGGCCAGCGTCGTTTATCGCCAGGGCGATCGCCGATAATGCCCACAATGGTTTCCGTCATCCCATAAGACGTCAGCAAGCGAACGCCGAAGCGTTCACAAAACGCATCTTTTTCCTGCTCCGACAAGTTGAGATAAAACATCACTTCCCGCAGGCGGTGTTGCCGATCGTTCGCTGAAGGCGGCTGCGCCATCAAGGTACGGATCATCATCGGAATACATTCGGTAACGGTGGCGCGGTACTTCTGTACCTGTCCCCAGAAGGCGCGGGCGCTGTATTTCTCGACCAGCACAAAGGTGGCCCCGGCAGAAAACGCCGCCATCGCCGCAGTACACTGGCAATCGATATGAAACGCAGGCATTACCGTCAGGTAGACGTCATCGTCACGCAGTGCACACTGCCAGGCGGAGTAATATCCAGCGAAGCGCAGGTTGTAATGGGTAATCACCACACCTTTCGGTCGGGAGGTGGTGCCGGAGGTGAAGAGAATTTCCGCCGTATCGTCAGTCGATAGCGGCGGTGCATAGCACAAGGTGGCAGGTTGTTGATTTTTCAGTTGAGTAAACGAACTCACGCCATCATCAGCGGGAAGTGCCACATCTGTCAGGCAAATGTGCCGCAATTGAGTGGCATCTTCCTGCTGAATCTGTTGATACATAGGATAGAATTGCGCACTGGTCACCAGCAGGCACGCCTGGCTATTTTGCAGGATCCACGCGCTTTCCTCGCGCAA
This sequence comes from Shigella sonnei, assembly GCF_002950395.1. NCBI lineage: Bacteria > Pseudomonadati > Pseudomonadota > Gammaproteobacteria > Enterobacterales > Enterobacteriaceae > Shigella > Shigella sonnei. The sequence goes on along the minus strand of NZ_CP026802.1, from coordinate 2,966,521 downwards.
CAGGCGGGCGTTAATCGGCACCATAATCGCGCCAATTTTTGCCAGCCCGAACCAGCAAAAGATAAATTCCGGGCAGTTGTCGAGATGTAGAGCAACCTTGTCGCCTTTGCGAATCCCCAGCGTATAAAACAGGTTTGTCGTGCGGTTAATCTCCTGATTTAACTCAAGATAACTATACCGGTTAACGACTCCGCCGCTGGATTCACAAATCAGCGCCGTTTTATGACCGTAAACGTCCGCCAGATCGTCCCACATTTGACGTAGATGTTGTCCGCCAATGATATCCATTGCACCTCTATCCATTTTTGTTCGTTTGTTATTGGGCGGGCGCTAGTCAGGCAAGCCGACTGACGCCACGCGTTTAGTCCTCAACTTTGGCCAGACCTTTGCTGACCAACTCCTGAATGTCGTTTTCGCTGTAGCCGATATTTTTCAAAATGGCAGCCGTGTCCATGCCATGTGAGGGCATTCCGCGCCAGATTTGTCCGGGGTTATTTTTGAATTTCGGCATGATGTTCGGCCCTTTGCAGGTGCGACCATCCATCGTTTGCCACTGAGTGATTGATTCACGGGCAACATACTGTGGATTGCTTTCCAGTTCCGGTACGGTCAGTACTTTGGCACAGGCGATATTCAGTTCGGCAAAGCGTTCTTTAACTTCTGCGATGGTATGTGCCGCCAGCCAGGCATCGAGTTTTTCTTCTACCAGTGGGCCGTAAGGGCATTCGATACGGTGGATAAGCTGAGTGCCTTCCGGGATTTCCGGCGTACCGAGTAGATGTGCGAGGCCAATATCTTTAAAGCACTCTTCAATTTGGGTAATGCCCACCAGTTCCATCACGATGTAGCCGTCGGCGCATTTATACAGACCGCAACCGGCGTAGTAGGGATCTTTACCTTTGCTCATGCGCGGGCACATTTCGCCGCCGTTGAAGTAATCCATCATGAAGTACTGGCCCATACGCAGCATCACTTCATACATGGCGATGTCGATACTTTCGCCTTTACCGGTTTCACGCACTTTATGCAGTGCTGCCAGCGCCGCCGTGGTGGCGGTCAGGCCAGAAAAGTAATCGGCGGTATACGGGAAGGCAGGCATTGGCTGGTCAACATCACCGTTCTGAATCAGGTAACCACTGAAGGCCTGGGCGATGGTGTTATAGGCCGGAAGATTGGTGTACTCCTCGGTGCCGTACTGACCAAAACCGGACAGGTGAGCGATAACCAGTTTCGGGTTGTGCTGCCACAGTACTTCATCGGTAATGCCACGACGGGCAAAGGCCGGACCTTTGCTGGCTTCGATGAAGATATCGGTGGTTTCCATTAATTTCAGAAACGCTTCGCGGCCTTCATCTTTGAAAATATTTAACGACAGCGCGTGCAAATTGCGGCGGGAGAGCTGCGGGTAGTTCGGTTGAACGCGAATGGTGTCGGCCTAGGCGACGTTCTCGATCCAGATAACTTCCGCACCCCATTCTGCGAACATTTGCCCGGCGAACGGCCCGGCGATTTCGATACCGGAGAAGACAACGCGCAATCCGGCCAACGGCCCGAATTTCGGCATGGGTAGATGATCCATTATTAGCTCCTGAAAAATTTATGTAGCGCATGACTGCCGGATGCGGCGTAAACGCTTTATCCGGCCTACATTCGTGCTCCCGTAGGCCTGATAAGACGCATTAGCGTCGCATCAGGCAGCGCACGGACTTAGCGGTATTGCTTCAGCACCGCGCGACCCAGCGTCAGGATCTGCATTTCGTCAGATCCCCCGGAGACGCGGTCTACACGCAGATCACGCCAGAAGCGGCTGATGCGGTGGTTGCCCGCAATCCCGACACCGCCCAGCACCTGCATTGCGCTATCCACAACTTCAAATGCCGCATTGGCGCAGAAGTATTTGCACATCGCTGCATCGCCAGAGGTGATGGTGCCGTTGTCTGCTTTCCACGCTGCTTCATACAGCATGTTTTTCATGGAGTTTAATTTGATCGCCATGTGGGCGAATTTTTCCTGAATCAACTGGAAACGACCAATAGCCTCGCCAAACTGCACGCGCTGATTGGCGTAGCGCGCCGCATCTTCAAAAGCGCACATCGCCGTACCGTAGTTGGTGAGGGCTACCAGGAAACGTTCATGGTCGAACTCTTCTTTGACGCGGTTAAAGCCGTTACCTTCCCGACCGAACATGTCTTTCTCGTCCAGTTCCACGTCGTCAAAGGTGATTTCACAGCAGCTATCCATACGCAGACCGAGCTTTTCAAGTTTGGTCACTTTGATGCCCGGTTTGCTCATATCAACAAACCATTCGGTGTAGACAGGTTTGTCCGGAGAAGCCCCGTCGCGCGCCATCACCACGATGTACGGGGTGTAGGCGCTGCTGGTAATAAAACACTTACTACCATTAAGATAAATCTTACCATTTCTACGGGTATAAGTCGTTTTCAGGCTACCCACGTCGGAGCCCGCGCCCGGTTCGGTAATCGCTGAGTTCCACATCTGCTTACCGGTGCCGCGGAAAGCCATAATTTTGTCGATCTGCTCTTGTGTGCCTTCGCGCAGGAAGGTGTTGAACCCGCCCGGCAACTGGTACAGCACATAGGTTGGTGCCCCCAGACGTCCCAGCTCCATCCACACGGCGGCGAGAGTAACAAACCCCGCGTCCAGACCACCGTGCTCTTCAGGGATCAGCAGACTGTCGATACCCATATCCGCCAGTGCTTTGACAAAACGTTCCGGGTAGACGCTGTCACGGTCGCACTCGGCAAAATAGGCCTCCCAGTTTTCGCTGGCCATCAGTTCGCGGATACCGGCGACAAACAGTTCCTGCTCATCATTTAAATTAAAATCCATCTTTCAACCTCTTGATATTTTGGGGGTTAATTAATCTTTCCAGTTCTGTTTCGCGTCTTTAATAAAGGAGAGCGTCACCATAATGTTGACGAAGAACAGCGGGCATCCTCCGGCGATAATGGCGGTTTGAATCGGTTTCAGGCCGCCGAGCGCCAGCAGAACAATACCGATAATGCCAACCAGAATTGACCAACCGATACGCACCAGCAGAGGTGGTTCTTCACCATCGCGTACTTCGCGGCAAGTGGACATCGCCAGGGTATAAGAGCAGGCGTTAACCAGCGTAACGGTGGCAATAAAGCAGAGGATGAAGAAGCCCCACATGGTGGCGGTGCTGAGTGGCAGAGCGGCCCAGGTTTCAATGATGGCGCGCGCCACACCGTACTGTTCGATCAGATTTGGAATGTTGATGATGTTTTTATCTATCAACAGCAGAGTGTTACTACCGAGTACAGTCCACAGGATCCAGGTTGACGCTGTCAGCCCCAGCACCATGCCGAAGCACAGTTCACGCACAGTACGACCACGGGAGATGCGGGCGAGGAAGATACTCATCTGGATAGCATAAATCACCCACCATGCCCAGTAGAACACGGTCCAGCCCTGCGGGAAGCCGCCTTTAGCGATGGGATCGGTATAGAACAACATGCGCGGCAGATACATCAGCAACATCCCCACCGAATCGGTGAAGTAGTTCATGATGAAGCTGGCACCGCTGACAATGAACACCCAACCCAGCATCAGGAAGCTCAGGTAACTACGCACGTCACTGGCGATACGTACCCCTTTTTGCAGACCGCAAGCGACGCAAATGGCGTTGAGGATAATCCAGCAGGTAATGATGATAGCGTCCAGTTGCAGGGTATGCGGAATGCCAAACAACCATTGCATACACTCGGTCACCAGCGGCGTGGCAAGGCCCAGACTGGTACCCATCGCGAAGATCAAGGCGACGAGATAGAAGTTGTCGACGATAGTGCCGAACAACCCTTTGGCGTGTTTTTCACCTACCAGCGGCACCAGTGTCGAGCTGGGGCGAATCACTTCCATTTTGCGGACAAAGAAGAAGTAAGCGAAGGCGACTGAAAGGAAGCTGTAAGTGGCCCACGGCAGAGGTCCCCAGTGGAACAAGCTGTAAGCCAGCCCCAACTCTTTCGCCCCTGTCGAGTTCGGTTCTAAGCCAAACGGCGGGGTGGAGATGTAGTAGTAGATCTCAATCGATCCCCAGAACAGTACGGCAGCAGACGTACAGGAGGCGAACATCATAAAGATCCAACTGGCGGTACTAAATTCAGGTGGTTCGTTACCTAAACGCTTTTTGGCATACGGGCCAAACACCAGCCAGAACCAACCGAAAAGCATCACCACCATATACCATTCAAATGCCCATCCCCATACATTGGTGACGTAACTGAATACAGCATTAATAACGACATTCGCTGCATCCAGATCTCTGACTGTAAGCCAACAAAGTATGCCGACGATTATTAACGGCGGAAAGAAAACCTTCGGTTCTATTCCCGTTTTTCTCTTTTCATTCTTCATGAGTTAATTCCACTGTGAAAACGAATATTTATTTTGCGTTCCCGTTTGTTTTATTTTTGTTAACATTTGATATAATTATTATTAACCTCGTGGACGCGTTAATGGCTAACTCATAATGGGTATTCAATAAGCTGCATTCTGTGATTGTTATCACATTTTTTTCGGGTGAATAGAGGGCGCTTTTCTCGTTAATTTTGATTATTAATCAGTTTGTTATGTTGTGTTGTGAGTAAAAAAATAGCATCTGACTTTCAATATTGGTGATCCATAAAGCAATATTGAAAATTTCTTTTTTCTACGCCATGTTTTCAATATTGGTGAGGAACTTAACAATATTGAAAGTTGGATTTATCTGCGTGTGACATTTTCAATATTGGTGATTAAAGTTTTATTTCCAAATTAAAGGGCGTGATATCTGTAATTAACACCACCGATATGAACGACGTTTCCTTCATGATTTCTGGAGATGCAATGAAGATTATTACTTGCTATAAGTGCGTGCCTGATGAACAGGATATTGCGGTCAATAATGCTGATGGTTCATTAGACTTCAGCAAAGCCGATGCCAAAATAAGCCAATACGATCTGAACGCTATTGAAGCGGCTTGCCAGCTAAAGCAACAGGCAGCAGAGGCGCAGGTGACGGCCTTAAGTGTGGGCGGTAAAGCCCTGACCAACGCCAAAGGGCGTAAAGATGTACTATCGCGCGGCCCGGATGAACTGATTGTGGTGATTGATGACCAGTTCGAGCAGGCACTGCCGCAACAAACGGCGAGCGCACTGGCTGCAGCCGCCCAGAAAGCAGGCTTTGATTTGATCCTCTGTGGCGATGGTTCTTCCGACCTTTATGCCCAGCAGGTTGGTCTGCTGGTGGGCGAAATCCTCAATATTCCGGCAGTTAACGGCGTCAGCAAAATTATCTCCCTGACGGCAGATACCCTCACCGTTGAGCGCGAACTGGAAGATGAAACCGAAACCTTAAGCATTCCGCTGCCTGCGGTTGTTGCTGTTTCCACTGATATCAATTCCCCACAAATTCCTTCGATGAAAGCCATTCTCGGCGCGGCGAAAAAGCCCGTCCAGGTATGGTCGGCGGCGGATATTGGTTTTAACGCAGAGGCAGCCTGGTCAGAACAACAGGTTGCCGCGCCGAAACAGCGCGAACGTCAGCGCATCGTGATTGAAGGCGACGGCGAAGAACAGATCGCCGCATTTGCTGAAAATCTTCGCAAAGTCATTTAATTACAGGGGATGCTATGAACACGTTTTCTCAAGTCTGGGTATTCAGCGATACCCCTTCTCGTCTGCCGGAACTGATGAACGGTGCGCAGGCTTTAGCTAATCAAATCAACACCTTTGTCCTCAATGATGCCGACGGCGCACAGGCAATCCAGCTCGGCGCTAATCATGTCTGGAAATTAAACGGCAAACCGGACGATCGGATGATCGAAGATTACGCCGGTGTCATGGCTGACACTATTCGCCAGCACGGCGCAGACGGCCTGGTGCTGCTGCCAAACACCCGTCGCGGCAAATTACTGGCGGCAAAACTGGGTTATCGCCTTAAAGCGGCGGTGTCTAACGATGCCAGCACCGTCAGCGTACAGGACGGTAAAGCAACAGTGAAACATATGGTTTACGGTGGTCTGGCGATTGGCGAAGAACGCATTGCCACGCCGTATGCGGTACTGACCATCAGCAGCGGCACGTTCGATGCGGCTCAGCCAGACGCGTCACGCACTGGCGAAACGCACACCGTGGAGTGGCAGGCTCCGGCTGTGGCGATTACCCGCACGGCAACCCAGGCGCGCCAGAGCAACAGCGTCGATCTCGACAAAGCCCGTCTGGTGGTCAGCGTCGGTCGCGGTATTGGCAGCAAAGAGAACATTGCGCTGGCAGAACAGCTTTGCAAGGCGATAGGTGCGGAGTTGGCCTGTTCTCGTCCGGTGGCGGAAAACGAAAAATGGATGGAGCACGAACGCTATGTCGGTATCTCCAACCTGATGCTGAAACCTGAACTGTACCTGGCGGTGGGGATCTCCGGGCAGATCCAGCACATGGTTGGTGCTAATGCATCGCAAACCATTTTCGCCATCAATAAAGATAAAAATGCGCCGATCTTCCAGTACGCGGATTACGGCATTGTTGGTGACGCCGTGAAGATCCTTCCGGCGCTGACCGCAGCTTTAGCGCGTTGATCCACTCTGGCAGGGCTGCATTTTGGCCCTGCCGCTGACAGGGAGCTCTTATGTCCGAAGATATCTTTGACGCCATCATCGTCGGTGCTGGGCTTGCCGGTTCGGTTGCCGCACTGGTGCTCGCCCGCGAAGGGGCGCAAGTGTTAGTTATCGAGCGTGGCAATTCCGCAGGTGCCAAGAACGTCACCGGCGGGCGTCTCTATGCCCACAGCCTGGAACACATTATTCCTGGTTTCGCCGAATCCGCCCCGGTAGAACGCCTGATCACCCATGAAAAACTCGCGTTTATGACGGAAAAGTCAGCGATGACTATGGACTACTGCAACGGTGACGAAACCTCGCCATCCCAGCGTTCTTACTCCGTTTTGCGCAGTAAATTTGATGCCTGGCTGATGGAGCAGGCCGAAGAAGCGGGCGCGCAGTTAATTACCGGGATCCGCGTCGATAACCTCGTACAGCGCGATGGCAAAGTCGTCGGTGTAGAAGCCGATGGCGATGTGATTGAAGCGAAAACGGTGATCCTTGCTGATGGAGTGAACTCCATCCTTGCCGAAAAGCTGGGGATGGCAAAACGCGTTAAACCGACGGATGTGGCGGTTGGCGTGAAGGAACTGATCGAGTTACCGAAGTCGGTAATCGAAGACCGTTTTCAGTTGCAGGGTAATCAGGGCGCGGCTTGTCTGTTTGCGGGATCACCCACCGATGGCCTGATGGGCGGCGGCTTCCTTTATACCAATGAAAATACCCTGTCGCTGGGGCTGGTTTGTGGTCTGCATCATCTGCATGACGCAAAAAAATCGGTGCCGCAAATGCTGGAAGATTTCAAACAGCATCCGGCAGTGGCACCGCTGATCGCGGGCGGCAAGCTGGTGGAATATTCCGCTCACGTAGTGCCGGAAGCAGGCATCAACATGCTGCCGGAGTTGGTTGGTGACGGCGTATTGATTGCCGGTGATGCCGCCGGAATGTGTATGAACCTCGGTTTTACCATTCGCGGTATGGATCTGGCGATTGCCGCCGGGGAAGCCGCAGCAAAAACCGTGCTTTCAGCGATGAAAAGCGACGATTTCAGTAAGCAAAAACTGGCGGAATATCGTCAGCATCTTGAGAGTGGCCCGCTGCGCGATATGCGTATGTACCAGAAACTACCGGCCTTCCTTGATAACCCACGCATGTTTAGCGGCTACCCGGAACTGGCGGTGGGCGTGGCGCGTGACCTGTTCACCATTGACGGCAGTGCGCCGGAACTGATGCGCAAGAAAATCCTCCGCCACGGCAAGAAAGTGGGCTTCATCAATCTGATCAAGGATGGCATGAAAGGAGTGACCGTTTTATGACTTCTCCCGTCAATGTGGACGTCAAACTGGGCGTCAATAAATTCAATGTCGATGAAGAGCATCCGCACATTGTTGTGAAGGCCGATGCCGATAAACAGGCCCTGGAGCTGCTGGTGAAAGCGTGCCCCGCAGGTCTGTACAAGAAGCAGGATGACGGCAGTGTGCGCTTCGATTACGCCGGATGTCTGGAGTGCGGCACCTGTCGCATTCTGGGGCTGGGGTCGGCGCTGGAACAGTGGGAATACCCGCGCGGCACCTTTGGTGTGGAGTTCCGTTACGGCTGATGTTGGTTTGATACGTAACGCCGTACTGACTCTCATTGCAAAAAAACAGGAATAACCCATGCAACCGTCCAGAAACTTTGACGATCTCAAATTCTCCTCAATTCACCGCCGCATTTTGCTGTGGGGAAGCGGTGGTCCGTTTCTGGATGGTTATGTACTGGTAATGATTGGCGTGGCGCTGGAGCAACTGACTCCGGCGCTAAAACTGGACGCTGACTGGATTGGCTTGTTGGGCGCGGGAACGCTCGCCGGGCTGTTCGTTGGCACATCGCTGTTTGGCTATATTTCCGATAAAGTAGGACGGCGCAAAATGTTCCTCATTGATATCATCGCCATCGGCGTGATATCGGTGGCGACGATGTTTGTTTCATCCCCCGTCGAACTGTTGGTGATGCGGGTACTTATCGGCATTGTCATCGGTGCAGATTATCCCATCGCCACCTCAATGATCACCGAGTTCTCCAGTACCCGTCAGCGGGCATTTTCCATCAGCTTTATCGCCGCCATGTGGTATGTCGGCGCGACCTGCGCCGATCTGGTCGGCTACTGGCTTTATGATGTGGAAGGCGGCTGGCGCTGGATGCTGGGTAGCGCGGCGATCCCCTGTTTGTTGATTTTGATTGGTCGATTCGAACTGCCTGAATCTCCCCGCTGGTTATTACGCAAAGGGCGAGTAAAAGAGTGCGAAGAGATGATGATAAAACTGTTTGGCGAACCGGTGGCTTTCGATGAAGAGCAGCCGTAGCAAACCCGTTTTCGCGATCTGTTTAATCGCCGCCATTTTCCTTTTGTTCTGTTTGTTGCCGCCATCTGGACCTGCCAGGTGATCCCAATGTTCGCCATTTACACCTTTGGCCCGCAAATCGTTGGTTTGTTGGGATTGGGTGTTGGCAAAAACGCGGCGCTGGGGAACGTGGTGATTAGCCTGTTCTTTATGCTCGGCTGTATTCCGCCGATGCTGTGGTTAAACACTGCCGGACGGCGTCCATTGTTGATTGGCAGCTTTGCCATGATGACGCTGGCGCTGGCGGTTTTGGGGCTGATCCCGGATATGGGGATCTGGCTGGTAGTGATGGCCTTTGCGGTGTATGCCTTTTTCTCTGGCGGGCCGGGTAATTTGCAGTGGCTCTATCCTAATGAACTCTTCCCGACAGATATCCGCGCCTCTGCCGTGGGCGTGATTATGTCCTTAAGCCGTATTGGCACCATTGTTTCGACCTGGGCACTGCCGATCTTTATCAATAATTACGGTATCAGTAACACGATGCTAATGGAGGCGGGTATCTCGCTGTTTGGCTTGTTGATTTCCGTAGCGTTTGCCCCGGAGACTCGAGGGATGTCACTGGCGCAAACCAGCAATATGACGATCCGCGGGCAGAGAATGGGGTAAATTGTTCAGATTTCTCTCTTTTCTGAATCAATATTATTGACTATAAGCCGCGTGAATATATGACTACACTTTGTGGGAAAACAAAGGCGTAATCACGCGGGCTACCTATGATTCTTATAATTTATGCGCATCCGTATCCGCATCATTCCCATGCGAATAAACGGATGCTTGAACAGGCAAGGACGCTGGAAGGCGTCGAAATTCGCTCTCTTTATCAACTCTATCCTGACTTCAATATCGATATTGCCGCCGAGCAGGAGGCGCTGTCTCGCGCCGATCTGATCGTCTGGCAGCATCCGATGCAGTGGTACAGCATTCCTCCGCTTCTTAAACTTTGGATCGATAAAGTTTTGTCGCACGGCTGGGCTTACGGTCACGGCGGCAAGGCGCTGCATGGCAAATATTTGCTGTGGGCGGTGACGACCGGCGGCGGGGAAAGCCATTTTGAAATTGGTGCGCATCCGGGCTTTGATGTGCTGTCGCAGCCGCTACAGGCGACGGCAATCTACTGCGGGCTGAACTGGCTGCCACCGTTTGCCATGCACTGCACCTTTATTTGTGACGACGAAACCCTCGAAGGGCAGGCGCGTCACTATAAGCAACGTCTGCTGGAATGGCAGGAGGCCCATCATGGATAGCCATACGCTGATTCAGGCGCTGATTTATCTCGGTTCGGCAGCGCTGATTGTACCCATTGCGGTACGTCTTGGTCTGGGATCGGTACTTGGCTACCTGATCGCCGGCTGCATTATTGGCCCGTGGGGGCTGCGACTGGTGACCGATGCCGAATCTATTCTGCACTTTGCCGAGATTGGGGTGGTGCTGATGCTGTTTATTATCGGCCTCGAACTCGATCCACAAAGGCTGTGGAAGCTGCGTGCGGCAGTGTTCGGCGGTGGCGCATTGCAGATGGTGATTTGCGGCGGCCTGCTGGGGCTGTTCTGCATGTTACTTGGGCTGCACTGGCAGGTCGCGGAATTGATCGGCATGACGCTGGCGCTCTCCTCTACGGCGATTGCCATGCAGGCGATGAATGAACGCAATCTGATGGTGACGCAAATGGGTCGCAGTGCCTTTGCGGTGCTGCTGTTCCAGGATATCGCGGCGATCCCGCTGGTGGCGATGATTCCGCTACTGGCAACGAGCAGTGCCTCGACGACGATGGGCGCATTTGCTCTCTCGGCGTTAAAAGTGGCGGGTGCGCTGGTGCTGGTGGTATTGCTGGGGCGCTATGTCACGCGTCCGGCGCTGCGTTTTGTAGCCCGCTCTGGCTTGCGGGAAGTGTTTAGTGCCGTGGCGTTATTCCTCGTGTTTGGCTTTGGTTTGCTGCTGGAAGAGGTCGGCTTGTCGATGGCGATGGGCGCGTTTCTGGCGGGCGTACTGCTGGCAAGCTCGGAATACCGTCATGCGCTGGAGAGCGATATCGAACCATTTAAAGGTTTGCTGTTGGGGCTGTTTTTCATCGGTGTTGGCATGTCGATAGACTTTGGCACGCTGCTTGAAAACCCATTGCGCATTGTCATTTTGCTGCTCGGTTTCCTCATCATCAAAATCGCCATGCTGTGGCTGATTGCCCGACCGTTGCAAGTGCCAAATAAACAGCGTCGTTGGTTTGCGGTGTTGTTAGGGCAGGGCAGTGAGTTTGCCTTTGTGGTATTTGGCACGGCGCAGATGGCGAATGTGCTGGAACCGGAGTGGGCGAAATCGCTGACCCTGGCGGTGGCGCTGTCGATGGCGGCAACGCCGATTCTGCTGGTGATCCTCAATCGCCTTGAGCAATCTTCTACTGAAGAGGCGCGTGAAGCTGATGAGATCGACGAAGAACAGCCGCGGGTAATCATTGCCGGATTCGGTCGTTTTGGGCAGATCACCGGACGTTTACTGCTCTCCAGCGGGGTGAAAATGGTGGTGCTCGATCACGATCCGGACCATATCGAAACCTTGCGTAAATTTGGTATGAAAGTGTTTTATGGCGATGCCACGCGGATGGATTTACTGGAATCTGCGGGAGCGGCGAAAGCGGAAGTGCTGATTAACGCCATCGACGATCCGCAAACCAACCTGCAACTGACAGAGATGGTGAAAGAACACTTCCCGCATTTGCAGATTATTGCCCGCGCCCGCGATGTCGACCACTACATTCGTTTGCGTCAGGCAGGCGTTGAAAAGCCGGAGCGTGAAACCTTCGAAGGTGCGCTGAAAACCGGGCGTCTGGCACTGGAAAGTTTAGGTCTGGGGCCGTATGAAGCGCGAGAACGTGCCGATGTGTTCCGCCGCTTTAATATTCAGATGGTGGAAGAGATGGCAATGGTTGAGAACGACACCAAAGCCCGCGCGGCGGTCTATAAACGCACCAGCGCGATGTTAAGTGAGATCATTACCGAGGACCGCGAACATCTGTCATTAATTCAACGACATGGCTGGCAGGGAACCGAAGAAGGTAAACATACCGGCAACATGGCGGATGAACCGGAAACGAAACCCTCATCCTAATAAAGAGTGACGTAAATCACACTTTACAGCTAACTGTTTGTTTTTGTTTCATTGTAATGCGGCGAGTCCAGGGAGAGAGCGTGGACTCGCCAGCAGAATATAAAATTTTCCTCAACATCATCCTCGCACCAGTCGACGACGGTTTACGCTTTACGTATAGTGGCGACAATTTTTTTTATCGGGAAATCTCAATGATCAGTCTGATTGCGGCGTTAGCGGTAGATCGCGTTATCGGCATGGAAAACGCCATGCCGTGGAACCTGCCTGCCGATCTCGCCTGGTTTAAACGCAACACCTTAAATAAACCCGTGATTATGGGCCGCCATACTTGGGAATCAATCGGTCGTCCGTTGCCAGGACGCAAAAATATTATCCTCAGCAGTCAACCGGGTACGGACGATCGCGTAACGTGGGTGAAGTCGGTGGATGAAGCCATCGCGGCGTGTGGTGACGTACCAGAAATCATGGTGATTGGCGGCGGTCGCGTTTATGAGCAGTTCCTGCCAAAAGCGCAGAAACTGTATCTGACGCATATCGACGCAGAAGTGGAAGGCGACACCCATTTCCCGGATTACGAGCCGGATGACTGGGAATCGGTATTCAGCGAATTCCACGATGCTGATGCGCAGAACTCTCACAGCTATTGCTTTGAGATTCTGGAGCGGCGGTAATTTTGTATAGAATTTACGGCTAGTGCCGGATGCGACGCCGGTCGCGTCTTATCCGGCCTTCCTATATCAGGCTGTGTTTAAGACGCCGCCGCTTCGCCCAAATCCTTATGCCGGTTCGACGGCTGGACAAAATACTGTTTATCTTCCCAGCGCAGGCAGGTTAATGTACCACCCCAGCAGCAGCCGGTATCCAGCGCGTATATACCTTCCGGCGTACCTTTGCCCTCCAGCGATGCCCAGTGACCAAAGGCGATGCTGTATTCTTCAGCGACAGGGCCAGGAATCGCAAACCACGGTTTCAGTGGGGCAGGGGCCTCTTCCGGCGATTCTTTGCTGTACATATCCAGTTGACCGTTCGGGAAGCAAAAACGCATACGGGTAAAAGCGTTGGTGATAAAACGCAGTCTTCCCAGCCCCCGCAATTCCGGTGACCAGTTATTTGGCATATCGCCGTACATAGCGTCGAGAAAGAAGGGATAGGAGTCACTCGATAGCACCGCTTCTACATCGCGCGCGCACTCTTTGGCGGTCTGTAGATCCCACTGCGGCGTGATCCCTGCGTGGGCCATCACCAACTTTTTCTCTTCGTCGATTTGCAGCAAAGGCTGGCGACGCAGCCAGTTAAGCAGCTCGTCGGCATCCGGCGCTTCCAGCAGCGGTGTCAGGCGATCTTTCGGTTTATTGCGGCTGATCCCGGCAAATACCGCCAGCAGATGCAGATCGTGATTGCCCAGCACCAGACGTACGCTGTCGCCTAAGGATTTCACATAGCGCAGAACATCCAGCGAACCCGGCCCGCGCGCGACCAGATCGCCCGTCAGCCAGAGGGTATCTTTCCCAGGGGTAAATTCTACTTTATGCAGCAATGCGATCAGTTCATCGTAACAACCATGAACGTCGCCAATAAGGTATGTCGCCATATTCTTTTAATGAATGAGTGTGGGAACGGCGAGTCGGAATACGGGAATGTCGATGCTGAAAGGGACGCCATTTTCATCGATCATTTCGTAGTGACCCTGCATGGTGCCCAGCGGGGTTTCAATGATTGCACCGCTGGTGTACTGGTACTCTTCGCCAGGCGCGATAAGTGGCTGGACGCCAACCACTCCTTCGCCCTGGACTTCGGTTTCACGGCCATTGCCATTGGTGATCAGCCAGTAACGCCCCAACAACTGCACTGGCGCTCGCCCCAGATTGCGTATGGTTACGGTATAAGCAAAAACGTAACGTTCATTATCAGGTGAAGATTGTGCCTCAATGTAGACGCTTTGAACCTGAATACACACTCGGGGCGAATTGATCATCGTTAACTCTCCTGCAAAGGCGCGTTCTCCGCCAGATAGTTCGCCATCTGGCAATATTGCGCGACAGAGATATTTTCCGCTCGCATCGCCGGGTCGATCCCCATTCCCGTTAACACCTCGACGCTAAACAGGTTGCCGAGGCTGTTACGAATGGTTTTACGACGCTGGTTAAAGGCTTCAGTGGTGATGCGGCTCAACACGCGAACATCTTTAACCGGGTGAGGCATCGTTGCATGAGGAACCAGGCGCACGACGGCGGAATCCACTTTGGGTGGTGGTGTAAAGGCTGACGGCGGTACTTCCAGCACTGGGATCACGTTGCAATAGTATTGCGCCATGACGCTTAATCGACCATACGCTTTGCTGTTCGGTCCTGCAACCAGACGATTCACCACCTCTTTTTGCAACATAAAGTGCATGTCGGCAATGGCATCAGTATAGCTAAACAGATGGAACATCAACGGCGTGGAGATGTTATAAGGCAGGTTGCCGAAAACACGCAGCGGCTGACCCATTTTCTCGGCCAGTTCGCCAAAGTTAAAGGTCATCGCATCCTGCTGATAAATCGTCAGTTTCGGGCCTAAGAATGGATGCGTTTGCAGACGTGCCGCCAGATCGCGGTCAAGTTCGATGACCGTCAGCTGGTCCAGACGTTCGCCGACCGGCTCGGTCAATGCCGCCAGACCGGGGCCGATTTCGACCATTGCCTGGCCCTTTTGCGGGTTAATGGCAGAAACAATGCTGTCGATCACGAACTGATCGTTGAGAAAGTTTTGCCCGAAGCGTTTACGGGCTAAGTGGCCCTGGTGGACTCGATTATTCATTGGGTGTTAACAATCATTTTGATGGCGAGATTAAGCGCCGTAATAAAACTGCCGACATCGGCTTCGCCACGTCCCGCCAGTTCAAGCGCGGTGCCGTGGTCCACTGATGTGCGAATAAAGGGCAGGCCCAGCGTAATGTTCACACCGCGCCCGAAGCCCTGGTATTTTAGCACGGGAAGACCCTGATCGTGGTACATCGCCAGCACGGCGTCGGCGTTATCGAGATATTTCGGCTGAAACAGGGTATCGGCAGGCAGCGGCCCGTTGAGTTTCATCCCCTGCGCCCGCAGCTCGTTGAGCACCGGAATAATGGTGTCTATCTCTTCCGTACCCATATGACCGCCTTCGCCCGCGTGCGGATTCAGCCCGCAGACCAGAATGCGCGGTTCGGCAATACCAAATTTTGTACGCAAATCGTGATGCAAAATAGCAATCACTTCGTGCAAAAGTGCAGGGGTGATAGCATCTGCGATATCGCGCAGCGGTAAATGCGTCGTTGCCAGCGCCACGCGAAGTTCTTCGGTCGCCAGCATCATCACCACTTTTTTCGCCTGCGAGCGCTCTTCGAAAAACTCGGTATGACCAGTAAACGGAATACCTGCGTCGTTAATGACGCCTTTATGCACGGGGCCTGTGATCAGCGCAGCAAATTCACCGTTCAGACAGCCATCACACGCTCGCGCCAGCGTCTCCACCACGTAATGCCCATTTTCAATCGCTAACTGCCCCGCAGTGACAGATTCGCGTAGCGCGACAGGAAGTAGCGTTAATGTGCCCGCAGTTTGCGGTTGTGCAGGGGAGTTGGGGGAATAAGGGCGGAGGGTGAGCGGCAAACCGAGCATCGCTGCCCGGTCGGTAAGGAGAGTGGCATCGGCACAAACAACCAGTTCGACCGGCCACTCACGCTGTGCAAGCTGGACAACTAAGTCCGGGCCAATCCCGGCGGGCTCGCCGGGAGTGATCACAACACGTTGGGTTTTAACCATTAGTTGCTCAGGATTTTAACGTAGGCGCTGGCGCGTTGTTCCTGCATCCAGCTTGCTGCTTCTTCCGAGAACTTACGGTTCATCAGCATGCGGTATGCACGATCCTTCTGCGCAGCGTCGGTTTTATCGACATTACGGGTATCCAGCAGTTCGATTAAATGCCAGCCGAATGAAGAGTGAACCGGTGCACTCATTTGACCTTTGTTCAGGCGGGTCAGGGCGTCACGGAAGGCCGGATCGAAAATATCTGGTGTAGCCCAGCCGAGATCACCGCCCTGGTTAGCAGAGCCTGGATCCTGAGAGAACTCTTTCGCTGCGGCAGCAAAAGTCGTTTTACCACTCTTGATATCGGCAGCAATCTGTTCCAGTTTCACACGGGCCTGTTCGTCAGTCATGATCGGCGACGGTTTCAGCAGAATATGGCGAGCATGAACTTCGGTCACCGAGATATTTTTGCTTTCGCCGCGCAGGTCGTTAACTTTCAGAATATGGAAGCCAACGCCGGAACGAATCGGGCCAACAATGTCGCCTTTCTTCGCGGTGCTTAATGCCTGGGCGAAGATACCCGGCAACTCCTGAATACGGCCCCAGCCCATCTGGCCGCCGTTCAGCGCCTGCTGGTCGGCAGAATGAGCAATCGCCAGCTTACCGAAATCAGCGCCGTTACGCGCCTGATCGACAATGGCGCGCGCCTGGCTTTCCGCTTCGTTCACCTGATCAGAAGTCGGGTTTTCCGGCAGCGGGATCAGGATGTGGCTCAGGTTCAGCTCAGTGCTGGCGTCGTTTTGGTTACCCACCTGCTGCGCCAGGGATTCGACTTCCTGCGGCAGGATGGTGATGCGACGACGCACCTCGTTGTTACGCACTTCAGAGATAATCATCTCTTTGCGGATCTGGTTACGATAGGTGTTGTAGTTCAGACCATCGTAAGCCAGACGGCTGCGCATCTGATCCAGCGTCATGTTGTTCTGTTTCGCGATGTTAGCAATCGCCTGATCCAGCTGCTCATCGGAGATTTTCACTCCCATTTTCTGCCCCATCTGCAGGATGATTTGATCCATGATCAAACGTTCCATGATTTGGTGGCGCAGCGTCGCGTCATCAGGAAGCTGCTGCCTTGCCTGCGCAGCGTTCAGTTTTACCGACTGCATTAATCCATCAACGTCGCTTTCCAGCACGACGCCGTTATTGACGACGGCTGCGACTTTATCGACTACCTGGGGGGCAGCGAAACTGGTATTCGCGATCATGGCGATACCGAGAAGCAGCGTTTTCCAGTTCTTCATACTTTTTCCATTTCAATTAACCGCACTGCGGATTACGTGGTAAATCAACAAATCACAAAGTGTTTTGATACGGCAGAATGTTCGAACGCAGCATCTCTTGCGTACCCAGACCGTAGTTGGAGCTCAGGCCGCGAAGTTCGATGTTAAAGCCGATTGCGTTGTCATATACCGCATGTTGTTTATCGTTATCCCAACCGTTCAGCTTCCGCTCGTAACCGACGCGAATTGCATAGCAGCAGGAGCTGTATTGCACACCTAACATAGAGTCGGCTTGCTTGTTCGCATTGGTGTCGTAGTAGTAGGCCCCAACAATGGACCAACGATCGGCAATTGGCCAGCTGGCGACAGCACCTACCTGCGAAATACCATTCTTATATTGCTCAGCAGTGGAATAGTACTTAGGCAGCGTAGCCTGAATATATTCCGGGCTGGCGTAACGGTAATTCAGCTGTACCAGACGGTCTTCATCCCGACGGTATTCAATGCTGGAGTTACTGGTCGCTACGTTATCCAGACGTGTATCGTACTGAATCCCGCCACGCAATCCCCAACGCTCGGAGATACGCCAGTAAGTATCGCCTGCCCACACCAGTGAGCCCGTTTTGTCGTCATTCTCCCATGTTATGTTGTCATCGCCAGTGCGAGACTCCGTGAAATAGTAGATTTGACCAACGGAAATATTAAAACGTTCAACGGCAGCATCATCATATATGCGAGATGTGACACCGGTCGTCACCTGGTTAGCGGAGGCAATACGGTCAAGACCGCCGTAAGTCCGGTCCCGGAACAGGCCAGAGTAGTCAGATTGCAGTAGAGACGAGTCGTAGTTATAGATGTCGCTCTGATCGCGATACGGCACGTACAAATACTGCGCGCGCGGTTCCAGCGTTTGGGTATAACCCGGAGCCAGCATTTCCATATCGCGTTCAAAGACCATTTTGCCGTCAACTTTGAATTGCGGCATAACGCGGTTAACGGATTCGTCCAGCTTGGTCGTGTTTCTGGAGTTATACCAGTCAAGATTGGTTTGCTGATAATGGGTTGCCAGCAACTTCGCTTCGGTATTGATGCTGCCCCAGTTATTAGAGAGCGGCAAATTGATGGTCGGTTCCAGGTGAACACGGGTTGCTTCAGGCATGTCGTCTCTGGTGTTAACAAAGTGCACTGCCTGGCCGTAAATACGCGTATCAAACGGACCAACATCATTCTGGTAGTAGTTAACGTCTAACTGCGGCTCTGCCGAGTAGCTACTGGTGTTCTGCTCGCTAAAGACCTGGAACTGCTTGGTTGAAACGGTGGCATTGAAGTTTTGCACCGCATAGCCAACGCTGAATTTTTGCGTTGCGTAGCCGTCAGTACTGGAACCGTACTTGTTATCGAAATCATTGAAGTAGCTAGGATCGCTGACCTTGGTGTAGTCGACGTTGAAACGCCACACTTGATCCATGACCCCGGAGTGTTGCCAGTAGAACAACCAACGACGTGAACTGTCATCGTTCGGGTGTTCATCTTCATAGACTTTATCTGAAGGCAGATAGTCCAGTTCCATCAAGCCAGCGCCCGCCTGGGAGAGGTAGCGGAATTCGTTCTCCCACATGATGTTGCCACGACGATGCATATAATGCGGCGTGATGGTGGCATCCATATTTGGCGCGATGTTCCAGTAATATGGCAGGTAGAACTCAAAGTAGTTGGTGGTGGTGTACTTGGCGTTCGGGATCAAGAAACCAGAGCGACGTTTGTCACCCACCGGCAACTGCAAATAGGGGCTATAAAAGATCGGTACCGGACCCACCTTAAAGCGGGCGTTCCAGATCTCCGCAACTTGTTCTTCGCGGTCATGAATAATTTCGCTACCTACCACGCTCCAGGTGTCAGAACCCGGCAGACAGGAGGTAAAGCTACCGTTATCCAGAATGGTATAGCGGTTTTCGCCACGTTGTTTCATCAGGTCCGCTTTACCGCGACCCTGGCGACCCACCATCTGGTAATCACCTTCCCAGACGTTGGTATCTTTGGTGTTCAGATTCGCCCAGCCTTTCGGCCCTTTGAGGATCACCTGGTTATCGTCGTAATGGACATTACCGAGCGCATCAACGGTACGTACCGGCTCCGGTTGTCCTGGTGCCTCTTTTTGATGGAGCTGCACTTCGTCGGCCTGCAGACGGCTGTTACCCTGCATGATATCCACGCTGCCAGTAAACACGGCGTCATCCGGGTAGTCCCCTTTCGCGTGGTCAGCATTGATAGTCACGGGTAAGTCATTGGTATCGCCCTGTACCAGAGGACGGTCATAGCTTGGCACGCCCAACATGCACTGTGAGGCGAGGTCGGCTGCCAGTCCCTGTTGACTATAAAGGGCGGTGGCAATCATGGTGGCCAGGAGAGTGGGGATACGTTTTTTCATACGTTGATTTTATTGTTCCATCATCGGTAACGTTGCGCGTGACAAACGGTCAGAGACTAACGTACTCGTCATCTCTACGCTAGTGTTAATCCTGTCCGAATAGCGTCAGTGGTGTTAGGCACGGCATTGAATGACAGGTATGATAATGCAAATTATAGGCGATGTCCCACAATTGACCGCAGCCGGAAAACGGTAAAAGCACCTTTATATTGTGGGAGATAGCCCTGATATCCGTGTGTCGATTTGGGGAATATATGCAGTATTGGGGAAAAATCATTGGCGTGGCCGTGGCCTTACTGATGGGCGGCGGCTTTTGGGGCGTAGTGTTAGGCCTGTTAATTGGCCATATGTTTGATAAAGCCCGTAGCCGTAAAATGGCGTGGTTCGCCAACCAGCGTGAGCGTCAGGCGCTGTTTTTTGCCACCACTTTTGAAGTGATGGGGCATTTAACCAAATCCAAAGGTCGCGTCACGGAGGCTGATATTCATATCGCCAGCCAGTTGATGGACCGAATGAACCTTCATGGCGCTTCCCGTACTGCGGCGCAAAACGCGTTCCGGGTGGGAAAATCAGATAATTACCCGCTGCGCGAAAAGATGCGCCAGTTTCGCAGTGTCTGCTTTGGTCGTTTTGACTTAATTCGTATGTTTCTGGAGATCCAGATTCAGGCGGCGTTTGCTGATGGTTCACTGCACCCGAATGAACGGGCGGTGCTGTATGTCATTGCTGAAGAATTAGGGATCTCCCGCGCCCAGTTTGACCAGTTTTTGCGCATGATGCAGGGCGGTGCACAGTTTGGCGGCGGTTATCAGCAGCAATCTGGCGGTGGTAACTGGCAGCAAGCGCAGCGTGGCCCGACGCTGGAAGATGCCTGTAATGTGCTGGGCGTGAAGCCGACGGATGATGCGACCACCATCAAACGTGCCTACCGTAAGCTGATGAGTGAACACCATCCCGATAAGCTGGTGGCGAAAGGTTTGCCGCCTGAGATGATGGAGATGGCGAAGCAGAAAGCGCAGGAAATTCAGCAGGCATATGAGCTGATAAAGCAGCAGAAAGGGTTTAAATAAGTTTTAAACTGTAGGCCTGATAAGACGCGGCCCGCGTCGCATCAGGCAATCGGCGCACAATTGCCGGATGCGGCGTGAACGCCTTATCCGCCTACCGAACTGCGCCAGCGTGACGATTAAAAATCCGCTGGCGCTTTAAACGTCATACTATTGCCATACGCCGGATGGGTAATCGTCAACATCTCTGCATGTAGCAACAAACGCGGTGCCATCGCTCTCGCTTCTGGTGATGCATAAAAACGATCGCCGAGAATCGGATGACCCAGCGCCAGCATATGCACACGCAGCTGATGCGAACGCCCGGTAATCGGTTTTAACACCACTCTTGCCGTGTTATCCGCCGCATACTCCACCACTTCATATTCCGTCTGCGCAGGTTTACCCGTTTCGTAACAGACTTTCTGTTTCGGGCGGTTTGGCCAGTCGCAAATCAGCGGCAGATCCACCAGACCTTCCGCAGGGGATGGATGCCCCCAGACGCGGGCTACATACTGCTTTTTCGGCTCGCGCTCGCGGAACTGGCGTTTTAACTCCCGCTCCGCGGCTTTGGTCAGCGCCACTACAATCACGCCGCTGGTAGCCATATCCAGACGATGCACCGATTCTGCCTGCGGATAATCACGCTGAATGCGCGTCATCACGCTGTCTTTGTGCTCTTCCAGACGCCCCGGCACAGACAACAAACCGCTCGGCTTGTTAACCACCATAATGTGGTCATCCTGATACAGGATAACCAACCAGGGTTCCTGCGGTGGATTGTAGTTTTCCATCCCCATTTTCGGCTCCGTTACTGATGCGTTACAACGATCAAACGCAGGGCATCCAGACGCCAGCCTGCCTGATCCAGGCTTTCCATTACCTGCTGACGGTTGCTCTCAATGGCGGTCAGTTCGTCGTCACGAATGTTCGGGTTCACTGCGCGCAGCGCTTCCAGACGAGACAGCTCGGCAGACAGTTTTTCGTCGGCTTCGTTACGTGCGGCATCAATCAATGCACGGGCAGATTTCTCGATCTGCGCTTCACCCAGCTGAAGGATAGCGTGAACATCCTGCTGCACGGCGTTAACCAGTTTGCTGCCGGTGTGACGGTTAACCGCGTTAAGCTGACGGTTAAAGGTTTCAAACTCTACCTGCGCCGCCAGGTTGTTGCCGTTTTTATCCAGCAGCATACGTACCGGCGTCGGTGGCAGGAAGCGGTTGAGCTGCAACTGCTTCGGAGCCTGGGCTTCAACGACATAAATCAGTTCCACCAACAGCGTACCTACCGGCAACGCTTTGTTTTTCAATAGTGAAATCGTGCTGCTACCAGTATCGCCAGAAAGGATCAGATCCAGACCGTTGCGGATCAGCGGATGCTCCCAGGTAATAAACTGTGCATCTTCACGCGCCAGCGCCACTTCACGATCAAAGGTGATGGTGATGCCATCTTCCGACAGGCCAGGGAAGTCCGGCACCAGCATATGATCGGACGGCGTCAGCACGATCATGTTGTCGCCGCGATCGTCCTGATTGATACCGATAATATCGAACAGGTTCATGGCGAAGGCGATCAGGTTGGTATCGTCATCCTGCTCTTCAATGCTTTCTGCCAGTGCCTGGGCTTTTTCGCCACCGTTGGAGTGGATTTCCAGCAGGCGGTCACGACCCTGTTCCAGCTGTGCTTTCAGCGCTTCATGTTGCTCGCGGCAGTTTTTGATCAGATCGTCAAAGCCTTCGGTTTGAACCGGTGAAGCCAGATAGTTAATCAGATCGTTGTATACGCTATCGTAAATAGTGCGTCCGGTCGGGCAGGTGTGCTCAAATGCATCCAGACCTTCGTGATACCAGCGCACCAGCACCGACTGAGCGGTTTTCTCCAGATAAGGCACATGGATCTGAATATCGTGCGCCTGGCCGATACGATCCAGACGACCAATACGCTGCTCCAGTAGATCCGGGTTGAATGGCAGGTCAAACATCACCATGTGGCTGGCGAACTGGAAGTTACGTCCTTCAGAACCGATTTCTGAGCACAGCAGTACCTGTGCGCCGGTGTCTTCTTCGGCAAACCAGGCGGCAGCGCGGTCACGTTCGATAATCGACATACCTTCGTGGAACACCGCAGCGCGAATACCTTCACGTTCGCGCAGTACCTGCTCCAGTTGCAGCGCAGTGGCAGCTTTGGCGCAGATCACCAGCACTTTCTGAGAGCGATGGCTGGTCAGGTAGCCCATCAGCCACTCAACGCGCGGATCGAAGTTCCACCAGGTGGCGTTATCACCTTCAAATTCCTGATAAATACGCTCCGGGTAGAGCATATCGCGAGCACGATCTTCCGCACTTTTACGTGCGCCCATAATGCCGGAGACTTTAATAGCCGTCTGATACTGCGTCGGCAGCGGCAGCTTAATGGTGTGCAGCTCGCGTTTCGGGAATCCTTTCACACCGTTACGCGTGTTACGGAACAGCACGCGGCTGGTGCCGTGGCGATCCATCAGCATCGAAACCAGCTCCTGACGGGCGCTCTGGGCATCTTCGCTGTCGCTGTTTGCTGCCTGCAACAGCGGCTCGATATCCTGCTCGCCGATCATCTCGCCGAGCATGTTCAGTTCGTCATTGCTCAGTTTGTTACCTGCCAGCAGCATGGCAACGGCGTCCGCAACCGGACGATAATTTTTCTGCTCTTCAACGAACTGCGCAAAATCGTGGAAACGGTTCGGGTCCAGCAGACGCAGACGGGCGAAGTGGCTTTCCATCCCCAGCTGTTCCGGGGTCGCGGTCAGCAGCAGAACGCCCGGCACGTGCTCTGCCAGTTGTTCAATGGCCTGATATTCACGGCTTGGCGCATCTTCGCTCCACACCAGGTGATGCGCTTCATCGACCACCAGCAGGTCCCATTCGGCTTCACAGAGATGTTCCAGGCGCTGTTTGCTACGACGGGCAAAATCCAGCGAGCAAATCACCAGCTGTTCGGTGTCGAACGGGTTGTAAGCATCGTGCTGAGCTTCGGCATAACGCTCATCATCAAATAGCGCAAAGCGCAGGTTGAAACGGCGCAGCATTTCTACCAGCCACTGATGCTGTAAGGTTTCCGGGACGATAATTAGCACACGTTCAGCAGCGCCAGAGAGCAGTTGCTGATGCAGGATCATCCCGGCTTCAATGGTTTTCCCTAAACCCACTTCGTCAGCCAGCAGGACGCGCGGCGCGTGGCGGCGACCAACATCATGAGCGATGTTGAGCTGATGCGGGATCAGGCTGGTACGCTGACCGCGCAGGCCGCTGTACGGCATACGGAACTGTTCGCTGGAATACTTACGCGCGCGATAACGCAGCGCAAAGCGGTCCATACGGTCAATCTGCCCGGCAAACAGACGGTCCTGCGGTTTGCTGAACACCAGTTTGCTATCAAGGAAAACTTCACGCAGGGCTACGCCGGACTCTTCAGTATCCAGGCGAGTACCGATATAGGTCAGCAAGCCATTTTCTTCTTTTACTTCTTCGACTTGCATCTGCCAGCCGTCATGGCTGGTAATAGTATCACCAGGGTTGAACATCACGCGGGTCACGGGGGAATCACTGCGTGCGTACAGACGGTTTTCACCAGTAGATGGGAAAAGTAAAGTGACAGTTCGCGCATCCACCGCGACAACGGTTCCAAGTCCCAATTCGCTTTCTGTATCGCTGATCCAGCGTTGACCAAGTGTAAAAGGCATATGTGTTCGGCTCTATATCTTTAATTGCAGGCAATAACCACCCGCTACCGTGCTTATGGGGTAGTGGTGTTATTCAGGTCCAGGAATGGAAAGGGCGCTATGGTACTGGATGGCAAAGCATTCGTCACGCATCAAAATGGTATCTGGCGAACTCTTTTTTTGCTCAAAATAGCCCAAGTTGCCCGGTCATAAGTGTAGCAAAATTATCCTCAATAAAAGGGAGTATTCCCTCCGCCACGGGTTGTAGCTGGCGGGTCAGATAGTGTTCGTAATCCAGTGGTGAACGTTGGTAGTCCAGCGGCTCCGGGCCGTTGGTGGTCCATACGTACTTAATGGTGCCGCGATTCTGATATTGCAAGGGGCGACCACGCTTTTGGTTTTCTTCATCGGCAAGGCGAGCGGCGCGTACATGAGGCGGCACATTACGCTGATACTCGCTCAGCGGACGGCGAAGGCGTTTACGGTAAACCAGTCGCGCATCCAGTTCACCCGCCATCAGTTTGTCGATGGTTTCGCGTACATATTCCTGATATGGCTCGTTGCGGAAGATGCGCAGGTATAGCTCCTGCTGAAACTGCTGGGCCAGCGGCGTCCAGTCGGTGCGCACGGTTTCCAGCCCTTTAAACACCATCCGCTGTTTATCGCCCTCCTGAATCAGCCCGGCGTAGCGCTTTTTACTGCCGGTATCAGCTCCGCGAATGGTTGGCATAAGAAAACGGCAGAAATGAGTTTCATACTCCAGTTCTAATGCGCTGGTCAGCCGTTGTTTTTGCAGCGTTTCCGCCCACCAGGCGTTAACGTGCTGCACCAGTGCACGACCGATTTTCGCCGCCTCTTCTTCCGAATGTGCACCTTTTAGCCAGACAAAAGTCGAGTCGGTATCTCCGTAGATAACGTCGTAGCCCTGCGCTTCAATCAATGCTTTGGTTTGCCGCATGATCTGATGACCACGCATGGTGATCGACGATGCCAGGCGCGGATCGAAAAAGCGGCAGGCGGTGGTGCCAAGCACGCCATAAAAGGCATTCATAATGATCTTCAGCGCCTGCGAAAGTGGTTTATTACCCTGACGTTTGGCTTCATCGCGCCCGTGCCAGATGTTAGTCACAATCTCCGGCAGGCAATGTTTCTCCCGTGAGAACCAGGCATCGAGAAAACCTTCGGTACTGTGCTCTGGATCAGGCTGCGCCATGCCTTCAACCAGCCCGACGGGATCAATCAGAAAGGTGCGGATGATCGACGGGTACAGGCTTTTATAGTCCAGCACCAGCACTGAATCATAAAGCCCTGGCCGTGAATCCATCACGTAGCCGCCAGGGCTGGTGTGCGGCGGCACTTCGCCGAGATTAGGCGCGACATAACCAGCGCGATGCATTCGCGGAAAATAGAGATGACCAAACGCTGCCACCGAACCGCCGTGCCGATCCACCGGCAGGCCGTTCACCGTTGCTCGTTCGAGTAAAAATGGCATGATTTCAGTTTTGTGGAAGATCTGCGTCACCAGCTCGCAATCTTTCAGGTTATAAGTTGCCAGCGCAGGTTTATCTTCGGCGAAACGGCGGTCAATTTCGTCCATTCGATCCCACGGGTTATCGATAGATTTTCCTTCGCCTAATAGCTCCTGAGCGACAGTTTCCAGCGAGAATGAAGAGAAATTCCAGAACGCGGATTTCAGCGCCTCGATACCGTCGATAATTAGCCGACCTTTAGCCTGGGCAAAAAAGACGCCGTTTTTAAAGCCGTGCTCGCGCCACTCCAGCTCGCTATTATCGCGCCCAAGACGCAGCGGAAGACGGTAACGCTCGGCATGTTTTTGCAGCATTCGCAGATCGAACTGCACCACGTTCCAACCGATGATCACATCAGGATCGTAGTTGGCAAACCAGGCGTTGAGTTTTTCCAGCAACTGCGGGCGGCTGGCGACGTATTCCAGTTCGAAATCAAGCGAGGAGGCGTCGCCATTCTCCGGCCCCAGCATATAAACGATGCGCTGCCCGCAGCCTTCCAGGCCGATGCAGTACAGCTCACCGTGGCGGGTGGTTTCAATATCTATAGAAACCCACTTGAGCGGCGGACGATAGTCGGGATGCGGTTTCAGACGGGCATTAACGATAGTGCCATTGTGCATATCACCCTCGACCCACACCGGTGAGGTGATAAACCGCTCCATCAGATAGCGTTCTGGCGGGCGCACATCGGCCTCGTAGACGGTAACGCCACCTTCACGCAGGCGCTTTTCGTAATTCATCAATTGGCGATGGGCGCGACAGTAAAGGCCATACACCGGCTGGCGGTGAAAATCCTTTAACGCCAGCGGTGTCAGGCGAAAGCCTTGTTTACCCTGCAAAATATGCTGAGCGCGGGGAACCTGATCGGCGGGAATAAACGCCACGGACTCTTGCGGTGCAAGCGTAACCTGCAACGGCCCGTTGTCCGTCGCCAGCCAGAAGGAGACTTCTGTCCCTTGCGGGGTGTCCCGCCAGTGTCGGGTTAAGATAAAACCTGCCTGCGCCACGCTGAAAATCCATCAAAAAACCAGGCTTGAGTATAGCCTGGTTTCGTTTGATTGGCTGTGGTTTTATACAGTCATTACTGCCCGTAATATGCCTTCGCGCCATGCTTACGCAGATAGTGTTTATCCAGCAGCGTTTGCTGCATATCCGGTAACTGCGGCGCTAACTGACGGCAGAATATCCCCATATAAGCGACCTCTTCCAGCACGATGGCGTTATGCACCGCATCTTCGGCATTTTTGCCCCATGCAAACGGGCCGTGGGAATGGACCAGAACGCCGGGCATTTGCGCTGCATCGATACCCTGTTTTTCAAAGGTTTCTACGATGACGTTACCGGTTTCCCACTCATATTCGCCGTTGATTTCTGCGTCGGTCATTTTGCGGGTGCAGGGAATGGTGCCGTAGAAATAGTCGGCGTGGGTGGTGCCGGTTGCTGGAATCGACTGACCCGACTGCGCCCAGATGGTGGCGTGGCGCGAGTGCGTATGCACAATGCCGCCAATGGAGGGGAATGCCTGATAGAGCAGCCGGTGAGTTGGCGTGTCGGAGGAGGGCTTTTTCGTACCTTCAACCACTTCACCGGTTTCGATGCTAACCACGACCATATCGTCAGCGGTCATGACGCTGTAATCGACGCCGGAAGGTTTGATCACAAAGACGCCGCGCTCGCGATCAACGGCGCTGACGTTGCCCCATGTGAGCGTGACCAGGTTGTGTTTTGGCAGCGCCAGGTTGGCTTCTAATACCTGGCGTTTGAGATCTTCTAACATGTTGACTCCTGAGAGGTCGTTTCCCCTCACCCCGGCCCTCTCCCCAAAGGGGCGAGGGGGAAAACAATGCCGGATGCGCTTTGCTTATCCGGCCTACAAAATCGCAGCGTGTAGGCCAGATAAGACGCGTCAGCGTCGCATCAGGCGTTACATACCTGATGTGGCTACTTAGCGACGAAATCCGTAATACACTTCGTTCCAGCGCAGTGCGTCTTTAAACGCTGGCAGGCGGGTGTCGTTATCAATCACCGTGATTTCAATGTCGTGCATCTCGGCGAACTGGCGCATATCGTTGAGGTTCAGCGCATGGCTGAAGACGGTATGGTGCGCGCCACCAGCGAGGATCCACGCTTCGGAAGCAGTTGGCAGATCCGGTTGCGCTTTCCACAGCGCATTCGCCACCGGCAGTTTCGGCAGGGAGTGCGGTGTTTTCACCGTGTCGATACAGTTAACCAGCAGACGGTAACGATCGCCGAGATCAATCAGGCTGGCGACAATCGCTGGACCGGTTTGGGTATTGAAGATCAGTCGGGCAGGATCGTCCTTACCACCAATACCGAGATGCTGAACGTCGAGGATCGGTTTCTCTTCTACGGCAATCGACGGGCAGACTTCCAGCATATGGGAGCCGAGCACCAGGTCATTACCTTTCTCGAAGTGATAGGTGTAGTCCTCCATAAAGGAGGTGCCGCCCTGCAGACCGGTTGACATCACCTTCATGATGCGAAGCAGGGCGGCGGTTTTCCAGTCGCCTTCGCCCGCAAAGCCGTAACCCTGCTGCATCAGACGCTGTACGGCCAGACCTGGAAGCTGTTTCAGACCGTGCAAATCTTCAAAGGTGGTGGTGAACGCGTGGAAGCCACCTTGTTCCAGGAAACGCTTCATCCCCAGCTCAATACGCGCCGCTTCCAGCACGTTCTGTCGTTTTTCGCCGTGGATTTGTGTGGCAGGCGTCATGGTGTAGCAGCTTTCGTACTCATCGACCAGCGCGTTAACATCGCCGTCGCTGATGGAGTTCACCACCTGCACCAGATCGCCAACCGCCCAGGTATTGACGGAGAAACCGAACTTGATCTGTGCGGCAACTTTATCACCATCGGTGACCGCTACTTCACGCATGTTATCGCCAAAACGGCAGACTTTCAGATGACGGGTATCCTGTTTAGAGACCGCCTGGCGCATCCAGGAGCCGATACGCTCATGGGCTTGTTTATCCTGCCAGTGACCGGTAACCACGGCATGTTGCTGACGCATACGCGCGCCAATGAAGCCGAACTCGCGACCGCCATGTGCAGTCTGGTTCAGGTTCATAAAGTCCATATCGATACTGTCCCACGGCAGCGCCGCGTTAAACTGGGTGTGGAATTGCAGCAACGGTTTGTTGAGCATGGTCAGGCCGTTGATCCACATTTTGGCCGGGGAGAAGGTGTGCAGCCACACCACCAGACCAGCGCAACGATCGTCGTAATTCGCGTCGCGGCAAATAGCGGTGATTTCATCCGGCGTGGTGCCCAGCGGTTTCAACACCAGTTTGCAGGGCAGTTTCGCTTCCGTATTCAGCGCATTAACAACGTGCTCGGCATGTTGGGTGACCTGACGCAGGGTTTCCGGGCCATACAGATGCTGGCTGCCAATGACAAACCACACTTCATAATTATCAAAAATCGTCATTATCGTGTCCTTATAGAGTCGCAACGGCCTGGGCAGCCTGTGCCGGGGCGGAAGTTGGAAGATAGTGTTGTTCGGCGCTCATCGCCCATTGCTGATAGCGGCGATAAAGCTGTTCAAAGCGTTGTGCCTGTTCGCTGCGCGGTTGCAGGGTTTTCTCTACCGCACTGGCCATTTTTTGCTGGGCTGATGGGATGTCTGCGTGCACTTTCGCGGCGACGGCAGCAAAAATCGCCGCACCGAGCGCACAGCACTGGTCAGAGGCAACAATTTGCAGCGGGCGATTCAGCACGTCGCAGCAGGCCTGCATAATGACCTGGTTTTTCCGCGCGATGCCGCCCAGCGCCATCACGTTATTGACGGCGATCCCCTGATCGGTAAAGCACTCCATGATTGCGCGTGCGCCAAAGGCGGTGGCAGCAATCAAACCGCCGAACAGCAGCGGAGCGTTGGTAGCGAGGTTAAGATCGGTAATCACCCCTTTCAGACGTTGGTTAGCGTTTGGCGTGCGACGACCGTTAAACCAGTCGAGCACCACCGGCAGGTGATCCAGAGACGGATTTTTGGCCCATGCTTCGGTCAGCGCCGGAAGCAGTTGTTTCTGGCTGGCGTTGATTTGCGCTTTCAGTTCCGGATGCTGGGCGGCAAGCTGTTCCAGCGGCCAGCCGAGTACGCGACCAAACCAGGCGTAGATATCACCAAACGCCGATTGGCCTGCTTCCAGACCGATAAATCCAGGCACCACGCTGCCATCAACCTGACCGCAAATACCTTTAACTGCCCGCTCGCCAACGCTCTGTTTGTCGGCAATCAGAATGTCGCAGGTGGAAGTACCGATAACTTTTACCAGTGCGTTAGGCTGTGCGCCTGCGCCAACTGCGCCCATATGGCAGTCAAACGCGCCGCCGGAAATCACCACGCTTTCAGGCAGGCCGAGACGCTGCGCCCATTCCGGGCATAAGGTGCCCACCGGAATATCGGCAGTCCAGGTGTCAGTGAACAGCGGGGAAGGCAAATGGCGATTGAGGATCGGGTCCAGCTCATCAAAGAAACTGGCTGGCGGCAAGCCGCCCCAGCTTTCGTGCCACAGAGATTTATGCCCGGCGCTGCAACGTCCGCGACGAATATCCTGCGGGCGGGTGGTACCGGAAAGCAGAGCTGGCACCCAGTCGCACAGCTCAATCCACGATGCGGCAGATTGCGCCACGGCGCTGTCCTGGCGAGTCACATGCAGGATTTTTGCCCAGAACCATTCGCTGGAATAAATACCGCCAATATAGCGGGAGTAGTCAACGTTGCCCGGCGCGTGGCACAAACGGGTAATCTCTTCCGCTTCTTCAACCGCAGTGTGGTCTTTCCACAATACGAACATCGCGTTTGGGTTTTCGGCAAACTCTGGGCGCAGCGCCAGCACGTTACCGTCGGCGTCAATCGGTGCGGGCGTCGAGCCGGTTGTGTCAACGCCAATCCCGACCACAGCTGCGCGCTGTTCGGCGCTAAGCTCTGCAAGCACGATTTTCAGCGCCGCTTCCATTGACTCAATGTAGTCACGCGGATGATGGCGGAACTGGTTATTCGGGGCATCACAAAATTGCCCTTTCTGCCAACGGGGATACCACTCTACGCTGGTGGCGATCTCTTCACCGGTAGCGCATTCCACCGCCAAAGCTCGCACAGAATCACTGCCAAAATCGAGGCCAATTGCAATCGCCATCGTTTCACTCCATCCAAAAAAACGGGTATGGAGAAACAGTAGAGAGTTGCGAAAAAAAGCGTCAGGTAGGATCCGCTAATCTTATGGATAAAAATGCTATGGCATAGCAAAGTGTGACGCCGTGCAAATAATCAATGTGGACTTTTCTGCCGTGATTATAGACACTTTTGTTACGCGTTTTTGTCATGGCTTTGGTCCCGCTTTGTTACAGAATGCTTTTAATAAGCGGGGTTACCGGTTGGGTTAGCGAGAAGAGCCAGTAAAAGACGCAGTGACGGCAATGTCTGATGCAATATGGACAATTGGTTTCTTCTCTGAATGGCGGGAGTATGAAAAGTATGGCTGAAGCGCAAAATGATCCCCTGCTGCCGGGATACTCGTTTAACGCCCATCTGGTGGCGGGTTTAACGCCGATTGAGGCCAACGGTTATCTCGATTTTTTTATCGACCGACCGCTGGGAATGAAAGGTTATATTCTCAATCTCACCATTCGCGGTCAGGGGGTGGTGAAAAATCAGGGGCGAGAATTTGTCTGCCGACCGGGTGATATTTTGCTGTTCCCGCCAGGAGAGATTCATCACTACGGTCGTCATCCGGAGGCTCGCGAATGGTATCACCAGTGGGTTTACTTTCGTCCGCGCGCCTACTGGCATGAATGGCTTAACTGGCCGCCAATATTTGCCAATACGGGTTTCTTTCGCCCAGATGAAGCGCACCAGCCGCATTTCAGCGACCTGTTTGGGCAAATCATTAACGCCGGGCAAGGGGAAGGGCGCTATTCGGAGCTGCTGGCGATAAATCTGCTTGAGCAATTGTTACTGCGGCGCATGGAAGCGATTAACGAGTCGCTCCATCCACCGATGGATAATCGTGTACGCGAGGCTTGTCAGTACATCAGCGATCACCTGGCAGACAGCAATTTTGATATCGCCAGCGTCGCACAGCATGTTTGCTTGTCGCCGTCGCGTCTGTCACATCTTTTCCGCCAGCAGTTAGGGATTAGCGTCTTAAGCTGGCGCGAGGACCAACGCATTAGTCAGGCGAAGCTGCTTTTGAGCACTACCCGGATGCCTATCGCCACCGTCGGTCGCAATGTTGGTTTTGACGATCAACTCTATTTCTCGCGGGTATTTAAAAAATGCACCGGGGCCAGCCCGAGCGAGTTCCGTGCCGGTTGTGAAGAAAAAGTGAATGATGTAGCCGTCAAGTTGTCATAATTGGTAACGAATCAGACAATTGACGGCTTGACGGAGTAGCATAGGGTTTGCAGAATCCCTGCTTCGTCCATTTGACAGGCACATTATGCAAGCATTGCTGGAACACTTTATTACCCAATCCACCGTGTATTCATTGATGGCGGTGGTGTTGGTGGCCTTTCTGGAGTCGCTGGCGCTGGTCGGTTTGATTCTACCCGGTACGGTGCTGATGGCGGGGCTGGGAGCGCTGATTGGCAGCGGCGAGTTAAGTTTCTGGCACGCGTGGATGGCGGGGATTGTCGGTTGCCTGCTGGGCGACTGGATCTCCTTCTGGCTGGGCTGGCGTTTTAAAAAGCCGTTGCATCGCTGGTCATTTCTGAAGAAAAACAAAGCACTACTTGATAAAACTGAACATGCGTTGCATCAACACAGCATGTTCACCATTCTGGTCGGTCGTTTTGTTGGCCCGACGCGTCCGCTGGTGCCAATGGTGGCGGGAATGCTGGATCTGCCAGTGGCAAAATTTATCACGCCGAATATTATCGGCTGCCTGCTGTGGCCGCCGTTTTACTTCCTGCCAGGGATTCTGGCGGGCGCGGCGATCGATATTCCTGCCGGGATGCAGAGCGGTGAGTTTAAATGGTTGCTGCTGGCGACGGCGGTATTTTTGTGGGTTGGTGGCTGGCTGTGCTGGCGGTTATGGCGCAGTGGTAAAGCGACTGACCGTTTGAGTCATTATTTGTCCCGCGGTCGTTTGTTGTGGCTGACGCCGTTGATTTCTGCCATCGGCGTGGTGGCGCTGGTGGTGTTAATTCGCCACCCGTTGATGCCGGTGTATATCGATATTTTGCGTAAAGTGGTTGGGGTTTAGGGGATAGTTTGCATCGGCGCTGGTTTGTTCCCTTCTCCCCAGAGGGGCGAGGGGACTGTCCGTGCGCTTTTAACCTGTAATTCCCAACAGCGCCGAAGCACTCGCCTTACCGCTTAACAATTCATCGGTTTTACCCTGCCAGGCGATGCGCCCGTCGGCGACCACCACCGAGCGCGTGGCGATCCGCGCGGCATCTTCCACACTGTGCGACACCATCAATAACGTCATTTTTTGCTGCTGGCAGCTCGTGCTCACCAGCGTCAACATCTCCTGGCGTAGCGCCGGATCGAGCGCAGAGAACGGTTCATCGAGCAATAAAATCGGCTGCTCGCGTACCAGACAACGCGCTAACGCCACGCGCTGTCGCTGACCGCCGGAAAGCTCGCCCGGTAACCGCGCCATTAAATTATCAATCCCCATCTGGCGGGCGATAGCGTGCATTTTCTCCTGCTGCGCCGCGTTCAGCTTCAATCCCGGATTAAGCCCCAGCCCGATGTTCTGCGCGACCGTCAGGTGGCTGAACAGGTTGTTCTCCTGAAACAGCATCGATACCGGACGGCGTGACGGCGGCGTCGTGGTGTGATCAACGCTGTCGATAGTCAGCGAACCGCTGGCTGGCGTCAGAAAACCGGCAATCAAATTCAGCAGGGTACTTTTACCTGCGCCGCTTGGCCCGAGGATCGCCACCTGCTCGCCGCGTTCTACCGTTAAGCTAAAACGCATCGGCAAATGGTGGTAAAGCCAGGTGATATCAGTCAGTTTTAACATTTCGCCCCGGTAGTTTTTCAATCACGGTAAACAGCAGAAAACAGAGTAGTAGCAGAATTAACGCGGTGACCGCGCCGTCCTGGCTGCGATAGGAGCCAATTTGCTGGTAGAGATAAAACGGCAGGGTGCGGAAATCATCGTTACCGAACAACGCCACCACGCCAAAATCACCAATCGACAGCACGCATGCAAAGGCCAGCGCCTGCGCCAGTGGGCGTTTCAGGGCGCGCAGCTCCACCACGTTTAAGCGTGACCAGCCTTCAATGCCCAACGACTGACACAACATGCTGTAGCGGGCGGTGATATCGCGCATCGGGTTTTCCAGTACTTTCAGCGCGTAAGGGATCGCCATTAACGCATTGGTGAAAATCACAATGCCGTCAGCAGATTGTGGCAGGCCGATAGTGTTGTTGAGCAGTAAAAAGAAGCCGGTAGCCAGCACAATCCCCGGCATGGCGAGGATCAACATGCCGCTCATCTCCAGCGCCTGACCCGCCAGCATTTTCTGCCGCGCCCGAAGTTCGCGACTGCTCCATAGCAGCATCATGGTCAGCACTACGCACAATACACCTGCCGCCAGCGCAATACGCAACGAGGTCCACAGCGCCTGCCACAGCACCGATTGTGCCAGCACTTCCGGCAACTGGCGATTTACCCCATCGACGATCACCGCCAGCAACGGTGGCAACAACAGCAGCAGCGCCAGCACTATTAACACCGTGTCGCAAATGCGGCTATGCAGACGATCGTCCGGGTCGCGCCAGCCTTGCAGCAGCGTGGTGCCGGGCGCAATGGCCTTACTCAATCGCTGACTCAACAGCACCAGCCCAAGGCAACACATCATCTGGATCAGCGCCAGCATCGCCGCGCGGGCAGGATCGTAGTCGTAACTCAGCGCCTGATAAATAGCCAGCTCGATAGTGGTCGCTTGCGGACCGCCGCCTAGCGACAGTACGGTGGCGAAGCTGGCGAAACAGAGCATAAAGATAAGCGCAGCAACTGGCGGGATTTGTCGCCGTAACCACGGCCATTCGACGAAACGAAAGAAGTGCCAGCCACGCATTCCAAGCTGGGCGGCAAGTTGACGTTGTTCGCCGGGAATGTTTTCCAGTGCCTGAAGTAATAAACGGCTCGCCATCGGCAGATTAAAAAACACATGGGCCAGCAAAATGCCTTGCAGGCCGTAGGGCGAAAAGGTCCACTCCAGACCGAGCGATTGGCAGAGCGATGCCAGCCAGCCCTGACGACCATAGACGCTAAGAATGCCGAAAACAGCAACCAGCACCGGGAGGATCAAGGTCATTGCGCACAGACGCAACAGCGCCAGCCGACCCGGAAAGCGCCTGCGATAGAGGGCGCGGGCGAGGAATATCGCGGGTACGACAGAGAGTAGCGCCGAGAGAAACGCCTGCCAGAAGGAGAAGCGCACCACATGCCACAGGTAGCTGTCCTGCCAGACTGCTACCCAGTTACCCTGCGGCGCGTTCCACCACAGGGCGAGAAACGCCGCGAGCGCAACCGCTACCACCAGCGTGGCGGCGCTTACACCTGGAATTAACCAGCCGGGAATTAACGGCTGACGGCGCGTTGCCATTCGCTAATCCATGCCTGACGTTGTGCCGCCACTTCGGCTGGCGTGAACTCCAGCGTGGTTGCTGGTTTGGTCAATTGTTCAAAACCGGCAGGCTGCGTGACGTTTGCCACCGGATACATCCAGTTGCCGGTTGGGATCGCATTCTGAAAAGCCGGATAAACCATAAACTGGAGGAATTTTTGCGCCAGCTCCGGCTGCTTGCTGGCAGCGGTGCGGGCGGCGACTTCCACCTGCAGATAGTGACCTTCGCTGAAGTTCGCGGCGGCGTAGTTATCTTTCTTCTCTTCGAGAATGTGATAAGCCGGAGAGGTGGTGTAACTCAGTACCAGATCGCTTTCGCCTTTTAAAAACAGGCCATAGGCTTCGCTCCAGCCTTTGGTGACCGTGACAGTTTTCTTCGCCAGTTTCTGCCAGGCTTGTGGGGCGTCATCGCCATAGACTTTTTGCATCCACAACAGCAGACCCAGCCCCGGCGTGCTGGTACGCGGATCCTGATAAATCACCCGCCAGTTCTGATCGCTCTCAACCAATTCTTTCAGGCTTTGCGGCGGGTTTTTCAGTTTGTTCTTGTCATAGACGAAGGTGAAATAGCCGTAATCAAACGGGACGAAAGTGTCATTATTCCAGCCGCCGGGAACGTTAACGGCATCCGCTGCCACACCGCTTTTGGCAAATAGTCCGGTTTTACTGGCGGCGTCTAACAGATTGTTATCCAGCCCCAGCACCACATCGGCTTTACTATTTTTGCCTTCCATCCGTAGACGGTTGAGAAGCGAAACGCCATCTTCCAGCGCCACCAGTTTCAGTTCGCAGTTACAGTCGGCTTCAAAAGCTTTTTTGATCTTTGGACCAGGCCCCCAGTCGGCGGCGAAGGAATCGTAGGTATAAACAGTCAGAACGGGTTTAGCGAAAACGGGCGCTGTGCACAGCAACAGCAGGGGAAGACATTTTTTTAACACTTTGCACCTCAAAAAAGAGTGGCAAAGGACTTGAGAAGGAGCCTCAAATCCCTTCGTCGGCGTTATCCGGATCAGGTTCGACGGGTATTTTCTCAGCGCACGCGTTTGCGTGGCACCCCGTTGAGAACGGCGTTAGTGTAGTGATTTTGTTATCTACCAGCAATCATGGATCCGGTGGCGCAAACCACGCTGATTTAAAATCGAACCAGCCGAGGGTGTTCATGCGCAGGCCGCGCATACTGCGTTGCCCCTGAATGATCAGCCAGTGGTGGATAAGCGGCACCATTGCTTTGCTGGCGACCAGTTGCTGGCACCAGTTCGCCAGGTTCATTTCGCCATTGCGCCAGCGGGCGGCGTCGGCTTGCCAGTCGATCGGAATACAGTGTTGGAGCAGCGGCACCTCGCACAAGTGCGCGAACAGCGAAAAATCCAGCGGCAGCGTAAAGTTGGCGCTGTTAAGCCAGATATCGCTCTCGATCTCTCCTTCATGCCACTGATCGTAGCTGATCTCTTTGATTTCCAGCGTGACCTGGTGACTTGCCAGAATCTGCTGCATGATCCCGGCAATCACCCGATGCTCACTGTGATCCTGATAAAAGGTCAGGGTGAGGCTTTCCAGGCCAGCCGGTTTTTCGCTCTTTATGGTGCGGGCATGGTGCCAACGGGGGAGCAGTCCATAAGCCGGGAACCACAGTTGCTGGTACTGTTCCTCAGCGAAATAGACCAGATTAGTTGGAGAAAGCACATAGCTTACCCAGTCCCTGACTTGCTGATTCGCCCCGCGATGGGTGCGGCTGTCGAATAGTAAATAGTAGCAACCTTCCTCCAGGCGGCTTTCAATCTCTTTTTCCTCACCCTGTGGACCTTTTAGCATCAGACCTCCAGCTGGCTCGTCGGCAATTTCCGGCAGAACCCAGACGTTAACTTCATCGATTAATGCCCGGTAACCGAAGAAGTCATCGAATGCCTGAATTTTCAGTTGATTGGTGGTGTTGCGGATCACCGCATACGGACCGGTGCCGATGGGATGGCTGGCAAAGTTACTGAGGGTTTCCCATTCGCGCGGCAGGATCATCGCCGGAACTTGCCCCAGCAGTAACGGTAACCAGCGGTCCGGTTGCGTGAGATGGATATCCAGCGTCCAGGGCGTCGGCGACACAATGTCCGCAATATGCGAATAGAGCGGCAGCGTATTGATTCGTTTTAAAGAGGCGATCACGTCGTCCATTTCCAGTTCACGACCATGATGAAAATGGACTCCTGGACGCAAAAAGAAACGCCAGTGAAGCGGTGATATTTGCTGCCAGTGGTGGGCGATGTCTGCTTCCAGTTCCCCATTTTCCTCATTTATGCGCGTTAGGGAACTGAAGATTTGCCGGGCAATATGGGTTTCGGAACGGCGCAATGCGCTGCCAGGTAGCAGATTACGCAACGGACGATAGTAGAGCACGCGCAGGATGTGCCGCCCCTGGCGGAAGCTGCGGCCCAGATGAGAAACCAGCATTTGCCGCACAGTCGCTTTGTCGCCAACCAACTGCACTAGTTGGTCGATACGATCCTGCTCCAGCAGGTCTTCCGCCCGCTGTTGCTGAAGCGCCAGCCCGGTATAGAGGAATGTCAGACGCGAGCGTTTACCGCGCCCGACTTCCGCTTCCCACGTCAGCCAGCCGCGATCCTGCATGGTGTTGAGCAGGGTACGCATATGACGACGCGAGCAGCTCAATAACGCTGCCAGTTCGTTGAGCGTTGTGTCCTGCGATTTACCCTCGCAGCATTGCCACAGGCGGATGAACTGTTGTTGCAGACGAGCAGATGGCATAAAAGGGGAACTCCTGCGCAAAAGACAGCAATTTTATTTTCCCTATATTAAGTCAATAATTCCTAACGATGAAGCAAGGAGGTGCCCCATGCGTCAGTTTTATCAGCACTATTTTACCGCGACAGCGAAGTTGTGCTGGTTGCGTTGGTTAAGCGTCCCACAACGATTAACCATGCTTGAAGGACTGATGCAGTGGGATGACCGCAATTCTGAAAGTTGACTTGCCTGCATCATGTGTGACTGAGTATTGGTGTAAAATCACCCGCCAGCAGATTATACCTGCTGGTTTTTTTTATTCTCGCCGCGCTAAAAAGGGAACGTATGATCTGGATAATGACGATGGCTCGCCGTATGAACGGTGTTTACGCGGCATTTATGCTGGTCGCTTTTATGATGGGGGTGGCCGGGGCGCTACAGGCTCCTACATTGAGCTTATTTCTGAGTCGTGAGGTTGGCGCGCAACCTTTCTGGATCGGACTCTTTTATACGGTGAATGCTATTGCTGGGATCGGCGTAAGCCTCTGGTTGGCAAAACGTTCTGACAGTCAGGGCGATCGGCGAAAACTGATTATATTTTGCTGTTTGATGGCTATCGGCAATGCGCTATTGTTTGCATTTAATCGTCATTATCTGACGCTTATCACCTGTGGTGTGCTTCTGGCATCTCTGGCCAATACGGCAATGCCACAGTTATTTGCTCTGGCGCGGGAATATGCGGATAACTCGGCGCGAGAAGTGGTGATGTTTAGCTCGGTGATGCGTGCGCAGCTTTCTCTGGCATGGGTTATCGGTCCACCGTTGGCCTTTATGCTGGCGTTGAATTACGGCTTTACGGTGATGTTTTCGATTGCCGCCGGGATATTCACACTCAGTCTGGTATTGATTGCATTTATGCTTCCGTCTGTGGCGCGGGTAGAACTGCCGTCGGAAAATGCTTTATCAATGCAAGGTGGCTGGCAGGATAGTAACGTACGGATGTTATTTGTCGCCTCGACGTTAATGTGGACCTGCAACACCATGTACATTATTGATATGCCGTTGTGGATCAGTAGCGAGTTAGGATTGCCAGACAAACTGGCGGGTTTCCTGATGGGGACGGCAGCTGGACTGGAAATACCAGCAATGATTCTGGCTGGCTACTATGTCAAACGTTATGGTAAGCGGCGAATGATGGTCATAGCAGTGGCGGCAGGAGTACTGTTTTACACCGGATTGATTTTCTTTCATAGCCGTATGGCGTTGATGACGCTGCAACTTTTTAACGCTGTATTTATCGGCATTGTTGCGGGTATTGGGATGCTATGGTTTCAGGATTTAATGCCTGGAAGAGCGGGGGCAGCTACCACCTTATTTACTAACAGTATTTCTACCGGGGTAATTCTGGCTGGCGTTATTCAGGGAGCAATTGCACAAAGTTGGGGGCACTTTGCTGTCTAGGTGATGCTGCCAACTTACTGATTTAGTGTATGATGGTGTTTTTGAGGTGCTCCAGTGGCTTCTGTTTCTATCAGCTGTCCCTCCTGTTCAGCTACTGACGGGGTGGTGCGTAACGGCAAAAGCACTGCCGGACATCAGCGCTATCTCTGCTCTCACTGCCGTAAAACATGGCAAATGCAGTTCACTTACACCGCTTCTCAACCCGGTACGCACCAGAAAATCATTGATATGGCCATGAATGGCGTTGGATGCCGGGCAACTGCACGCATTATGGGCGTTGGCCTCAACACGATTTTACGTCACTTAAAAAACTCAGGCCGCAGTCGGTAACCTCGCGCATACAGCCGGGCAGTGACGTCATCGTCTGCGCGGAAATGGACGAACAGTGGGGCTATGTCGGGGCTAAATCGCGCCAGCGCTGGCTGTTTTACGCGTATGACAGTCTCCGGAAGACGGTTGTTGCGCACGTATTCGGTGAACGCACTATGGCGACGCTGGGGCGTCTTATGAGCCTGCTGTCACCCTTTGACGTGGTGATATGGATGACGGATGGCTGGCCGCTGTATGAATCCCGCCTGAAGGGAAAGCTGCACGTAATCAGCAAGCGATATACGCAGCGAATTGAGCGGCATAACCTGAATCTGAGGCAGCACCTGGCACGGCTGGGACGGAAGTCGCTGTCGTTCTCAAAATCGGTGGAGCTGCATGACAAAGTCATCGGGCATTATCTGAACATAAAACACTATCAATAAGTTGGAGTCATTACCGCTGTCTACTGGGTAATTGCGGTTATTTCTGTTGTCGCATTATTTTTAACCGCAAAGGTTAAAGACGTTTGATGACGTGGACGATAGCGGAAAGCCCGGTCATTTGACCGGGCAAGGGGATTAATTCATAAACGCAGGTTGTTTTGCTTCATAAGCGGCAATGGCGTCGTCGTGCTGCAAGGTAAGCCCAATACTGTCCAGACCGTTCATCATGCAGTGGCGGCGGAAGGCATCGATGGTAAAGCGATAGGTTTTCTCTCCCGCTTTCACCTCTTGCGCTTCCAGATCCACGTCGAAATGGATCCCCGGATTGGCTTTCACCAGCGCAAACAGTTCGTCCACTTCTGCATCGCTTAATTTCACCGGCAGCAGCTGGTTGTTAAAGCTATTGCCGTAGAAGATGTCAGCAAAACTCGGCGCAATCACCACTTTAAAGCCGTAGTCGGTCAATGCCCAGGGCGCGTGCTCACGCGAGGAGCCACAGCCGAAGTTTTCTCGTGCCAGCAAAATGGAAGCGCCCTGATACTGCGGGAAGTTCAGCACGAAGTCCGGGTTTGGCTGTTGGCCTTTTTCATCGAGAAAACGCCAGTCGTTAAACAGATGCGCGCCAAAACCCGTACGGGTCACTTTCTGCAAAAACTGTTTCGGGATGATTGCATCGGTATCGACATTGGCGGCATCCAGCGGAACCACCAGGCCTGTGTGTTTGATAAATTTCTCTGCCATGGTGTGCTCCTTATTTAATGTTGCGAATGTCGGCGAAATGTCCGGTCACAGCAGCAGCGGCAGCCATTGCCGGGCTGACCAGATGCGTGCGCCCGCCGCGCCCCTGGCGGCCTTCAAAGTTACGGTTGCTGGTGGATGCACAACGTTCGCCCGGATTCAGACGGTCGTTGTTCATCGCCAGACACATTGAGCAGCCAGGCAAGCGCCATTCAAAACCGGCTTCAATAAAGATTTTATCCAGACCTTCCGCTTCCGCCTGGGCTTTTACCGGGCCAGAGCCGGGAACCACCAGTGCCTGCACGCCTGGCGCGACTTTTCGCCCTTTGGCGATCTCCGCTGCCGCGCGTAAATCTTCAATGCGCGAGTTGGTACAGGAACCGATAAACACTTTGTCGATAGCCACTTCGGTCAGCGGAATGCCCGGTTTCAGCCCCATATAGGCCAGCGCTTTTTCTGCCGACGCGCGTTTAACCGGATCGGCAAACGAAGCCGGATCGGGAATATTGTCGTTCACGGAAATCACCTGGCCTGGATTGGTGCCCCAGGTGACCTGCGGTGAAATTTCTTCTGCTTGCAGAGTGACAACGGTATCGAAAGTTGCGCCTTCGTCGGTTTGCAGGGTTTTCCAGTAGGCAACGGCGTCGTCGAAATCTTTGCCTTTCGGCGCATGCAAACGGCCTTTGACATAGTTAAAGGTGGTTTCGTCCGGTGCAACCAGACCGGCTTTTGCGCCCATTTCGATTGCCATATTGCACAGGGTCATACGACCTTCCATGCTTAAATCACGGATTGCTTCGCCGCAAAACTCCACCACATGCCCGGTGCCGCCTGCGCTACCGGTTTTACCGATAATTGCCAGCACGATATCTTTTGCGGTAATGCCCGGCGCGGCTTTGCCCTGGACTTCAATTTTCATGGTTTTTGCGCGGCCCTGTTTCAGGGTTTGCGTTGCCAGTACGTGTTCAACTTCGGAAGTGCCGATACCAAAGGCCAGTGCGCCAAACGCGCCGTGGGTGGCGGTATGCGAGTCGCCGCAGACAATGGTCATCCCCGGCAAGGTGACGCCCTGTTCCGGCCCCATTACGTGGACGATCCCCTGATACGGGTGATTCAGGTCATACAGTTCGACGCCAAATTCTTTGCAGTTTTTAATCAGCTCCTGCATCTGGATGCGCGCCATTTCACCACAGGCATTAATGTCTTTCGTCTGGGTAGAGACGTTGTGATCCATAGTGGCGAAGGTTTTGCCCGGCTGACGTACCGGGCGACCGTGGGCGCGCAGACCATCGAACGCCTGCGGTGAGGTCACTTCATGCACCAGGTGGCGGTCGATATATAACAGCGGGGTTTCGTTTTCGGCTTCGTACACTACGTGAGCGTCGAATAATTTTTCGTATAACGTTTTAGCCATGATTACACCCCTTCTGCCACATAGCGGGCAATGATATCGCCCATTTCATCGGTACTAACGGCGGCAGCGCCACGGGCTAAATCCCCGGTGCGAATGCCTTCTTCTAATGCGCGGTTAATGGCGCGTTCAATGGCGCAAGCCGCATCATCGGCATCCAGGCTGTAGCGCAGCAGCAGTGCCAGCGACAGAATTTGCGCAATCGGGTTGGCGATGTTTTTGCCTGCGATATCTGGTGCTGAGCCGCCTGCCGGTTCATACAGACCAAAACCTTGCTCGTTCAGGCTGGCGGAAGGCAACATCCCCATCGAGCCAGTGATCATTGCGCACTCGTCAGACAGAATGTCGCCAAACAGGTTGGAGCACAGCAGAACGTCAAACTGTGATGGATCTTTAATCAGCTGCATGGTGGCGTTGTCGATGTACATATGCGCCAGTTCGACATCCGGGTATTCCGTGGCGATCTCGTTGACGATTTCACGCCATAAAATAGAGGATTGCAGCACGTTAGCTTTGTCGATTGAGGTGACTTTGTGGCGACGTTTACGAGCAGATTCAAACGCGATGCGGGCAATACGCTCGATCTCAAAACGGTGATACACCTCGGTATCAAACGCTTTTTCATATTGTCCGCTACCTTCGCGGCCTTTTGGCTGACCGAAATAGATGCCGCCGGTCAGTTCGCGCACGCACAGGATGTCGAAGCCGTTAGCGGCAATGTCTGCACGCAGCGGACAGAATGCTTCCAGCCCCTGATACAGTTTTGCCGGGCGCAGGTTGCTGAATAATTTGAAGCGCTTACGCAGAGGCAGCAGCGCGCCGCGTTCTGGTTGCTGGTCTGGTGGTAAATGTTCCCACTTCGGGCCGCCTACCGAGCCAAACAGCACGGCATCGGCTTGCTCACAACCTTCAACCGTCGCAGGCGGCAGTGGTTGCCCGTGGTTATCAATGGCTGCGCCGCCTACATCGTAATGGCTGGTGGTGATGCGCATCGCAAAGCGGTTGCGCACGGCATTCAGCACTTTCAGCGCCTGGGTCATCACTTCCGGACCAATACCGTCCCCCGGCAATACGGCAATATGGTAATTCTTCGACATCACACGGTTTCCTTGTTGTTTTCGTTGTGTTGAGCTTTGCGTTGCAACTCTTTTTCGACTTCTGCGGCACGCCAGATATTGTTCAGTACGTGCACCATGGCTTTGGCGGAGGACTCGACA
This sequence comes from Shigella sonnei, assembly GCF_002950395.1. NCBI lineage: Bacteria > Pseudomonadati > Pseudomonadota > Gammaproteobacteria > Enterobacterales > Enterobacteriaceae > Shigella > Shigella sonnei. The sequence goes on along the minus strand of NZ_CP026802.1, from coordinate 2,922,753 downwards.
ATATCGGTGGCCAGGCCGACGCCGTGGAAGCGGCGACCGTTGTAGTTGGCGACAATATCCACCTGACCCAGCGCATCTTTACCGTGACCTTTGGCGGTCAGGCTGTATTTCACCAGTTCGACGTTATAGTCAGTGATGCGGTTAATTGCCTGATAGACGGCATCGACCGGACCGTTACCGTTGGCGGCTTCTGCTTTGACTTCTTCGCCACAGGCCAGTTTGACGGCGGCGGTGGCGATATCGTTAGAGCCAGACTGCACGCTGAAGTAATCCAGACGGAAATGCTCCGGCTCTTCTTGCTGCTTACCGATGAAGGCCAGCGCCTCCAGATCGTAATCAAACACCTGACCTTTTTTGTCCGCCAGCTTCAGGAAAGCATCGTACAAATTGTCTAAATTATATTCACTTTCTTTATACCCCATCTCATCCATGCGATGTTTCACCGCCGCACGCCCCGAACGAGAGGTCAGATTCAGCTGGATTTGGTTCAGACCAATAGATTCTGGTGTCATGATTTCGTAGTTTTCGCGGTTTTTCAGCACGCCATCCTGGTGGATACCGGAGGAGTGAGCGAATGCGCTGCTGCCAACAATGGCTTTGTTTGCCGGGATCGGCATATTACAAATCTGGCTAACTAACTGGCTGGTGCGCCATATCTCCTGGTGATTAATGGCGGTGTGGACGTTGAGAATATCCTTACGAACTTTAATCGCCATGATGACTTCTTCCAGCGAACAGTTACCGGCACGCTCGCCGATCCCGTTCATTGCACCTTCCACCTGGCGTGCACCGGCATGTACCGCCGCCAGTGAGTTGCCGACCGCCAGGCCTAAATCGTCGTGGGTATGTACGGAAATAATGGCTTTGTCGATGTTAGGTACGCGTTCATACAGGCCGCTGATGATTCCGGCGAACTCAAGCGGCATGGTGTAGCCCACGGTGTCCGGAATGTTGATGGTGGTGGCACCGGCATTAATCGCCGCTTCGACCACTCGCGCCAGATCGGCAATGGGTGTACGCCCGGCATCTTCGCAAGAAAATTCAACATCATCGGTGTAATTACGGGCGCGTTTCACCATATAGATAGCGCGTTCGATCACCTCGTCCAGGGTGCTGCGCAGCTTGGTGGCGATGTGCATTGGGGAGGTAGCAATAAAGGTATGAATACGGAAGGCTTCGGCGACTTTCAGGGATTCGGCCGCCACGTCGATATCTTTTTCCACGCAGCGAGCTAACGCACATACGCGGCTGTTTTTAACCTGGCGGGCGATGGTTTGCACCGATTCAAAATCGCCCGGCGAAGAGACGGGGAAACCGACTTCCATCACGTCAACACCCATACGCTCAAGGGCCAGCGCAATTTGCAGTTTTTCTTTCACACTCAAGCTTGCCTGTAACGCCTGTTCACCGTCGCGCAATGTGGTATCGAAAATAATGACTTGCTGGCTCATGGTTTAGGTCCTTGTCTCTTTTAGAGCGCCTCGCTTCGGGCATAAAAAAACCCGCGCAATGGCGCGGGTTTTTTGTTTGACTGCGTGCTGGCTTAATGCTGGATGCCGCTCACTCGTCTACCGCGCAAAGAAGATGCGTTTAGTAGTAGTAGACCGATAAAGCGAACGATGTGAGTCATTAAATCAGCTCCAGATGAATGCGATATGCTTTTAGAGTTACTGGATACAAAAACGGATGTCAACCCTGACGCAATAAAAACGTCCCGCCAGCGTGAGTTCTGCATCCGTAAAATTAGCTAATTGTGCTGCGGTGGTTAAAGTAAGCGATATTAATTTCTGCTTAACTACCGACGCTTTTCATCGGTTGACATATTTCAGCATAAATTTTTGCATCTAATCAACGAGGAAAAAGGGGACAAAATGCACGCGTTGCAAAACCTATCCTGATGATTTGTATTGAATTATATGTTTTGCGATTTTTTTTGATATTGATTTGGTGAATATTATTGATCAATTAATGTTAAGAATTAATGCATTAAATATATAAATTAATTATTAAATAAGCACATTTAATCCATTTTGTAGATGATTGAGTATTCGCGGTAGTTATGATTAGATTGTTTTCGCAACAAAAACATTATGGATTCTTATGCTGTGGTAAATGACTCATTCCACGGCAATGGATTCTGTTTTTATCAGAACCCGTATCTTTATGTTTTCCGAATTTTACTCATTTTGCTTTTTCTTATTTTATATGCATGATAAATCATATTCTTCAGGATTATTTCTCTGCATTCCAATAAGGGAAAGGGAGTTAAGTGTGACAGTGGAGTTAAGTATGCCAGAGGTACAAACAGATCATTCAGAGACGGCGGAGTTAAGCAAGCCACAGCTACGCATGGTCGATCTCAACTTATTAACCGTTTTCGATGCCGTGATGCAGGAGCAAAACATTACCCGTGCCGCTCATGTTCTGGGTATGTCGCAACCTGCGGTCAGTAACGCTGTTGCACGCCTGAAGGTGATGTTTAATGACGAGCTTTTTGTTCGTTATGGCCGTGGTATTCAACCGACTGCTCGCGCATTTCAACTTTTTGGCTCAGTTCGTCAGGCATTGCAACTAGTACAAAATGAATTGCCTGGTTCAGGTTTTGAACCCGCGAGCAGTGAACGTGTATTTCATCTTTGTGTTTGCAGCCCGTTAGACAGCATTCTGACCTCGCAGATTTATAATCACATTGAGCAGATTGCGCCAAATATACATGTTATGTTCAAGTCTTCATTAAATCAGAACACTGAACATCAGCTGCGTTATCAGGAAACGGAGTTTGTGATTAGTTATGAAGACTTCCATCGTCCTGAATTTACCAGCGTGCCATTATTTAAAGATGAAATGGTGCTGGTAGCCAGCAAAAATCATCCAACAATTAAGGGCCCGTTACTGAAACATGATGTTTATAACGAACAACATGCGGCGGTTTCGCTCGATCGTTTCGCGTCATTTAGTCAACCTTGGTATGACACGGTAGATAAGCAAGCCAGTATCGCGTATCAGGGCATGGCAATGATGAGCGTACTTAGCGTGGTGTCGCAAACGCATTTGGTCGCTATTGCGCCGCGTTGGCTGGCTGAAGAGTTCGCTGAATCCTTAGAATTACAGGTATTACCGCTGCCGTTAAAACAAAATAGCAGAACCTGTTATCTCTCCTGGCATGAAGCTGCCGGGCGCGATAAAGGCCATCAGTGGATGGAAGAGCAATTAGTCTCAATTTGCAAACGCTAACTGAATGCAGAATAGGTCAGACATGAATGTCTGGTTTATTCTGTATTTTTTATTGAATGTAGAATTTTATTCTGAATGTGTGGGCTCTCTATTTTAGGATTAATTAAAAAAATAGAGAAATTGCTGTAAGTTGTGGGATTCAGCCGATTTATTATCAATTTAATCCTTCGTAATGGAGGATTTTATCGTTTCTTTTCACCTTTCCTCCTGTTTATTCTTATTACCCTGCGTTTATGTCTCTGGCTGCCAATTGCTTAAGCAAGATCGGACGGTTAATGTGTTTTACACATTTTTTCCGTCAAACAGTGAGGCAGGCCATGGAGATGTTGTCTGGAGCCGAGATGGTCGTCCGATCGCTTATCGATCAGGGCGTTAAACAAGTATTCGGTTATCCCGGAGGCGCAGTCCTTGATATTTACGATGCATTGCATACCGTGGGTGGTATCGATCATGTTTTAGTTCGTCATGAGCAGGCGGCAGTGCATATGGCCGATGGTCTGGCGCGCGCGACCGGGGAAGTCGGCGTCGTGCTGGTAACGTCGGGTCCAGGGGCGACCAATGCGATTACTGGCATCGCCACCGCTTATATGGATTCCATTCCATTAGTTGTCCTTTCCGGGCAGGTAGCGACCTCGTTGATAGGTTACGATGCCTTTCAGGAGTGCGACATGGTGGGGATTTCGCGACCAGTGGTTAAACACAGTTTTCTGGTTAAGCAAACGGAAGACATTCCGCAGGTGCTGAAAAAGGCTTTCTGGCTGGCGGCAAGTGGTCGTCCTGGACCAGTAGTCGTTGATTTACCGAAAGATATTCTTAATCCGGCGAACAAATTACCCTATGTCTGGCCGGAGTCGGTCAGTATGCGTTCTTACAATCCCACTACTACCGGACATAAAGGGCAAATTAAGCGCGCTCTGCAAACGCTGGTAGCGGCAAAAAAACCGGTTGTCTACGTAGGCGGTGGGGCAATCACGGCGGGCTGCCATCAGCAGTTGAAAGAAACGGTGGAGGCGTTGAATCTGCCCGTTGTTTCCTCATTGATGGGGCTGGGAGCGTTTCCGGCAACGCATCGTCAGGCACTGGGCATGCTGGGAATGCACGGTACCTACGAAGCCAATATGACGATGCATAACGCGGATGTGATTTTCGCCGTCGGGGTACGATTTGATGACCGAACGACGAACAATCTGGCAAAGTACTGCCCAAATGCCACTGTTCTGCATATCGATATTGATCCTACTTCCATTTCTAAAACCGTGACTGCGGATATCCCGATTGTGGGGGATGCTCGCCAGGTCCTCGAACAAATGCTTGAACTCTTGTCGCAAGAATCCGCCCATCAACCACTGGATGAGATCCGCGACTGGTGGCAGCAAATTGAACAGTGGCGCGCTCGTCAGTGCCTGAAATATGACACTCACAGTGAAAAGATTAAACCGCAGGCGGTGATCGAGACTCTTTGGCGGTTGACGAAGGGAGACGCTTACGTGACGTCCGATGTCGGGCAGCACCAGATGTTTGCTGCACTTTATTATCCATTCGACAAACCGCGTCGCTGGATCAATTCCGGTGGCCTCGGCACGATGGGTTTTGGTTTACCTGCGGCACTGGGCGTCAAAATGGCGTTGCCAGAAGAAACCGTGGTTTGCGTCACTGGCGACGGCAGTATTCAGATGAACATCCAGGAACTGTCTACCGCGTTGCAATACGAGTTGCCCGTACTGGTGGTGAATCTCAATAACCGCTATCTGGGGATGGTGAAGCAGTGGCAGGACATGATCTATTCCGGCCGTCATTCACAATCTTATATGCAATCGCTACCCGATTTCGTCCGTCTGGCGGAAGCCTATGGTCACGTCGGGATCCAGATTTCTCATCCGCATGAGCTGGAAAGCAAACTTAGCGAGGCGCTGGAACAGGTGCACAATAATCGCCTGGTGTTTGTTGATGTTACCGTCGATGGCAGCGAGCACGTCTACCCGATGCAGATTCGCGGGGGCGGAATGGATGAAATGTGGTTAAGCAAAACGGAGAGAACCTGATTATGCGCCGGATATTATCAGTCTTACTCGAAAATGAATCAGGCGCGTTATCCCGCGTGATTGGCCTTTTTTCCCAGCGTGGCTACAACATTGAAAGCCTGACCGTTGCGTCAACCGATGATCCGACATTATCGCGTATGACCATCCAGACCGTGGGCGATGAAAAAGTACTTGAGCAGATCGAAAAGCAATTACACAAGCTGGTCGATGTCTTGCGCGTGAGTGAGTTGGGGCAGGGCGCGCATGTTGAGCGGGAAATCATGCTGGTGAAAATTCAGGCCAGCGGTTACGGGCGTGACGAAGTGAAACGTAATACGGAAATATTCCGTGGGCAAATTATCGATGTCACACCCTCGCTTTATACCGTTCAATTAGCAGGCACCAGCGATAAGCTTGATGCATTTTTAGCATCGATTCGCGAGGTGGCGAAAATTGTGGAAGTTGCTCGTTCTGGTGTGGTCGGACTTTCGCGCGGCGATAAAATAATGCGTTGAGAATGATCTGAATGCGCAATTTGCAGCCCAACATGTCACGTTGGGCTTTTTTTGCGAAATCAGTGGGAACCTGGAATAAAAGCAGTTGCCGCAGTTAATTTTATGCGCTTAGATGTTAATGAATTTAACCCATACCAGTACAATGGCTATGGTTTTTACATTTTACGCAAGGGGCAATTGTGAAACTGGATGAAATCGCTCGGCTGGCGGGAGTGTCGCGGACCACTGCAAGCTATGTTATTAACGGCAAAGCGAAGCAATACCGTGTGAGCGACAAAACCGTTGAAAAAGTCATGGCTGTGGTGCGTGAGCACAATTACCACCCGAACGCCGTGGCAGCTGGGCTTCGTGCTGGACGCACACGTTCTATTGGTCTTGTGATCCCCGATCTGGAGAACACCAGCTATACCCGCATCGCTAACTATCTTGAACGCCAGGCGCGGCAACGGGGTTATCAACTGCTAATTGCCTGCTCAGAAGATCAGCCAGACAACGAAATGCGCTGTATTGAGCACCTTTTACAGCGTCAGGTCGATGCCATTATTGTTTCGACGTCGTTGCCTCCTGAGCATCCTTTTTATCAACGCTGGGCTAACGACCCGTTCCCGATTGTCGCGCTGGACCGCGCCCTCGATCGTGAACACTTCACCAGCGTGGTTGGTGCCGATCAGGATGATGCCGAAATGCTGGCGGAAGAGTTACGTAAGTTTCCCGCCGAGACGGTGCTTTATCTTGGCGCGCTGCCGGAGCTTTCTGTCAGCTTCCTGCGTGAACAAGGTTTCCGTACTGCCTGGAAAGATGATCCGCGCGAAGTGCATTTCCTGTATGCCAACAGCTATGAGCGGGAGGTGGCTGCCCAGTTATTCGAAAAATGGCTGGAAACGCATCCGATGCCGCAGGCGCTGTTCACAACGTCGTTTGCGTTGTTGCAAGGGGTGATGGATGTCACGCTACGTCGCGATGGTAAACTGCCTTCTGACCTGGCAATTGCCACCTTTGGCGATAACGAACTGCTCGACTTCTTACAGTGCCCGGTGCTGGCAGTGGCTCAACGTCACCGCGATGTCGCAGAGCGTGTGCTGGAGATTGTCCTGGCAAGCCTGGACGAACCGCGTAAGCCAAAACCTGGTTTAACGCGCATTAAACGTAATCTCTATCGCCGCGGTGTGCTCAGCCGTAGCTAAGCCGCGAACAAAAATACGCGCCAGGTGAATTTCCCTCTGGCGCGTAGGTGATGCTGCCAACTTACTGATTTAGTGTATGATGGTGTTTTTGAGGTGCTCCAGTGGCTTCTGTTTCTATCAGCTGTCCCTCCTGTTCAGCTACTGACGGGGTGGTGCGTAACGGCAAAAGCACTGCCGGACATCAGCGCTATCTCTGCTCTCACTGCCGTAAAACATGGCAACTGCAGTTCACTTACACCGCTTCTCAACCCGGTACGCACCAGAAAATCATTGATATGGCCATGAATGGCGTTGGATGCCGGGCAACTGCACGCATTATGGGCGTTGGCCTCAACACGATTTTACGTCACTTAAAAAACTCAGGCCGCAGTCGGTAACCTCGCGCATACAGCCGGGCAGTGACGTCATCGTCTGCGCGGAAATGGACGAACAGTGGGGCTATGTCGGGGCTAAATCGCGCCAGCGCTGGCTGTTTTACGCGTATGACAGTCTCCGGAAGACGGTTGTTGCGCACGTATTCGGTGAACGCACTATGGCGACGCTGGGGCGTCTTATGAGCCTGCTGTCACCCTTTGACGTGGTGATATGGATGACGGATGGCTGGCCGCTGTATGAATCCCGCCTGAAGGGAAAGCTGCACGTAATCAGCAAGCGATATACGCAGCGAATTGAGCGGCATAACCTGAATCTGAGGCAGCACCTGGCACGGCTGGGACGGAAGTCGCTGTCGTTCTCAAAATCGGTGGAGCTGCATGACAAAGTCATCGGGCATTATCTGAACATAAAACACTATCAATAAGTTGGAGTCATTACCTGGCGCGTAGAGTACGGGAATGGACATCAATATCCTTAAAGTAAATAAGACTATTCCTGACTATTATTGATAAGTTCTTTTAAACCCGCCCGTTAATTAACTCACCAGCTGAAATTCACAATAATTAAGTGATATCGACAGCGCGTTTTTGCATTATTTTGTTACATGCAGAGATGAATTGCCGATTTAACAAGCACTTTTCTTTGCTTTTGCGCAAACCCGCTGGCATCAAGCGCCACACAGACGCAACAGGGACTGTTAACCGGGGAAGATATGTCCTAAAATGCCGCTCGCGTCGCAAACTGACACTTTATATTTGCTGTGGAAAATAGTGAGTCATTTTAAAACGGTGATGACGATGAGGGATTTTTTCTTACAGCTATTCATAACGTTAATTTGCTGCGCACGTTGGACGTAAAATAAACAACGCTGATATTAGCCGTAAACATCGGGTTTTTTACCTCGGTATGCCTTGTGACTGGCTTGACAAGCTTTTCCTCCGCTCCGTAAACTCCTTTCAGTGGGAAATTGTGGGGCAAAGTGGGAATAAGGGGTGAGGCTGGCATGTTCCGGGGAGCAACGTTAGTCAATCTCGACAGCAAAGGGCGCTTATCAGTGCCTACCCGTTACCGGGAACAGCTGCTTGAGAACGCTGTCGGTCAAATGGTTTGCACCATTGACATTCATCACCCGTGCCTGCTGCTTTACCCCCTGCCTGAATGGGAAATTATCGAGCAAAAATTATCGCGTCTGTCGAGCATGAACCCGGTTGAGCGCCGTGTGCAGCGCCTACTGTTAGGTCATGCCAGCGAATGTCAGATGGATGGCGCAGGTCGATTGTTAATCGCGCCAGTACTGCGGCAACATGCCGGGCTGACAAAAGAAGTGATGCTGGTTGGACAGTTCAACAAGTTTGAGCTGTGGGATGAAACAACCTGGCATCAACAGGTCAAGGAAGATATCGACGCAGAGCAGTTGGCTACCGGAGACTTATCGGAGCGACTGCAGGACTTGTCTCTATAAAATGATGGAAAACTATAAACATACTACGGTGCTGCTGGATGAAGCCGTTAATGGCCTCAATATCCGTCCTGATGGCATCTACATTGATGGGACTTTTGGTCGCGGTGGTCACTCACGTCTGATCCTCTCGCAGCTTGGCGAAGAGGGGCGTTTGCTGGCGATCGATCGCGACCCGCAGGCTATCGCCGTTGCGAAGACTATTGATGATCCGCGCTTCTCCATCATCCACGGACCTTTCTCCGCGCTGGGCGAATACGTTGCCGAGCGCGATCTTATCGGCAAGATCGACGGCATTCTCCTCGATCTTGGCGTCTCTTCACCGCAACTTGATGATGCTGAGCGCGGCTTTTCCTTTATGCGCGATGGTCCGCTGGACATGCGTATGGACCCAACCCGTGGGCAGTCAGCCGCTGAATGGCTACAAACCGCAGAAGAAGCCGATATCGCTTGGGTATTGAAAACCTATGGTGAAGAGCGTTTTGCCAAACGCATTGCCCGCGCCATTGTCGAGCGTAACCGCGAACAGCCGATGACCCGCACCAAAGAACTGGCGGAAGTCGTGGCTGTTGCAACGCCGGTGAAAGATAAGTTTAAACATCCCGCGACCCGTACCTTCCAGGCGGTGCGCATTTGGGTAAACAGTGAACTGGAGGAGATAGAGCAGGCGCTAAAAAGCTCGCTCAACGTGCTGGCCCCGGGTGGGCGGCTTTCGATCATCAGCTTCCACTCGCTGGAAGACCGTATTGTGAAACGTTTTATGCGTGAAAACAGCCGCGGTCCGCAAGTTCCGGCAGGGTTACCGATGACTGAAGAGCAGCTCAAAAAACTGGGTGGCCGTCAGCTGCGAGCACTAGGCAAGTTAATGCCGGGCGAAGAAGAGGTGGCTGAGAACCCTCGTGCCCGTAGTTCAGTTCTGCGTATTGCAGAGAGGACGAATGCATGATCAGCAGAGTGACAGAAGCTCTAAGCAAAGTTAAAGGATCGATGGGAAGCCACGAGCGCCATGCATTGCCTGGTGTTATCGGTGACGATCTTTTGCGATTTGGGAAGCTGCCACTCTGCCTGTTCATTTGCATTATTTTGACGGCGGTGACTGTGGTAACCACGGCGCACCATACCCGTTTACTGACCGCTCAGCGCGAACAACTGGTGCTGGAGCGAGATGCTTTAGACATTGAATGGCGCAACCTGATCCTTGAAGAGAATGCGCTCGGCGACCATAGCCGGGTGGAAAGGATCGCCACGGAAAAGCTGCAAATGCAGCATGTTGATCCGTCACAAGAAAATATCGTAGTGCAAAAATAAGGATAAACGCGACGCATGAAAGCAGCGGCGAAAACGCAGAAACCAAAACGTCAGGAAGAACATGCCAACTTTATCAGTTGGCGTTTTGCGTTGTTATGCGGCTGTATTCTCCTGGCGCTGGCTTTTCTGCTCGGACGCGTAGCGTGGTTACAAGTTATCTCCCCGGATATGCTGGTGAAAGAGGGCGACATGCGTTCTCTTCGCGTTCAGCAAGTTTCCACCTCCCGCGGCATGATTACTGACCGTTCTGGTCGCCCGTTAGCGGTGAGCGTGCCGGTAAAAGCGATTTGGGCTGACCCGAAAGAAGTGCATGACGCTGGCGGTATCAGCGTCGGTGACCGCTGGAAGGCGCTGGCTAACGCGCTCAATATTCCGCTGGATCAGCTTTCAGCCCGCATTAACGCCAACCCGAAAGGGCGCTTTATTTATCTGGCGCGTCAGGTGAACCCTGACATGGCGGACTACATCAAAAAACTGAAACTGCCGGGGATTCATCTGCGTGAAGAGTCTCGCCGTTACTATCCGTCCGGCGAAGTGACTGCTCACCTCATCGGCTTTACTAACGTCGATAGTCAAGGGATTGAGGGCGTTGAGAAGAGTTTCGATAAATGGCTTACCGGGCAGCCGGGTGAGCGCATTGTGCGTAAAGACCGCTATGGTCGCGTAATTGAAGATATTTCTTCTACTGACAGCCAGGCAGCGCACAACCTGGCGCTGAGTATTGATGAACGCCTGCAGGCGCTGGTTTATCGCGAACTGAACAACGCGGTGGCCTTTAACAAGGCTGAATCTGGTAGCGCCGTGCTGGTGGATGTCAACACCGGTGAAGTGCTGGCGATGGCTAACAGCCCGTCATACAACCCTAACAATCTGAGCGGCACGCCGAAAGAGGCGATGCGTAACCGTACCATCACCGACGTGTTTGAACCGGGCTCAACGGTTAAACCGATGGTGGTAATGACCGCGTTGCAACGTGGCGTGGTGCGGGAAAACTCGGTACTCAATACCATTCCTTATCGAATTAACGGCCACGAAATCAAAGACGTGGCACGCTACAGCGAATTAACCCTGACCGGGGTATTACAGAAGTCGAGTAACGTCGGTGTTTCCAAGCTGGCGTTAGCGATGCCGTCCTCAGCGTTAGTAGATACTTACTCACGTTTTGGACTGGGAAAAGCGACCAATTTGGGGTTGGTCGGAGAACGCAGTGGCTTATATCCTCAAAAACAACGGTGGTCTGACATAGAGAGGGCCACCTTCTCTTTCGGCTACGGGCTAATGGTAACACCGTTACAGTTAGCGCGAGTCTACGCAACTATCGGCAGCTACGGCATTTATCGCCCACTGTCGATTACCAAAGTTGACCCCCCGGTTCCCGGTGAACGTGTCTTCCCGGGATCCATTGTCCGCACTGTGGTGCATATGATGGAAAGCGTGGCGCTACCAGGCGGCGGCGGCGTGAAGGCGGCGATTAAAGGCTATCGTATCGCCATTAAAACCGGTACCGCGAAAAAGGTCGGGCCGGACGGTCGCTACATCAATAAATATATTGCTTATACCGCAGGCGTTGCGCCTGCGAGTCAGCCGCGCTTCGCGCTGGTTGTTGTTATCAACGATCCGCAGGCGGGTAAATACTACGGCGGCGCCGTTTCCGCGCCGGTCTTTGGTGCCATCATGGGCGGCGTATTGCGTACCATGAACATCGAGCCGGATGCGCTGACAACGGGCGATAAAAATGAATTTGTGATTAATCAAGGCGAGGGGACAGGTGGCAGATCGTAATTTGCGCGACCTTCTTGCTCCGTGGGTGCCAGACGCACCTTCGCGAGCACTGCGAGAGATGACACTCGACAGCCGTGTGGCTGCGGCGGGCGATCTCTTTGTAGCTGTAGTAGGTCATCAGGCGGACGGGCGTCGATATATCCCGCAGGCGATAGCGCAAGGTGTGGCTGCCATTATTGCAGAGGCGAAAGCGAAAGATGAGGCGACCGACGGTGAAATCCGTGAAATGCACGGCGTACCGGTCATCTATCTCAGCCAGCTCAATGAGCGTTTATCTGCACTGGCGGGCCGCTTTTACCATGAACCCTCTGACAATTTACGTCTCGTAGGCGTAACGGGCACCAACGGCAAAACCACGACTACCCAGCTGCTGGCGCAGTGGAGCCAACTGCTTGGCGAAACCAGCGCGGTAATGGGCACCGTTGGTAACGGTCTGCTTGGGAAAGTGATCCCGACAGAAAATACTACCGGTTCCGCAGTCGATGTTCAGCATGAGCTGGCGGGGCTGGTGGAGCAGGGCGCGACGTTTTGCGCAATGGAAGTTTCCTCCCACGGGCTGGTACAGCACCGTGTGGCGGCATTGAAATTTGCGGCGTCGGTCTTTACCAACTTAAGCCGCGATCACCTTGATTATCATGGTGATATGGAACACTACGAAGCTGCGAAATGGCTGCTTTATTCTGAACATCATTGCGGTCAGGCGATTATTAACGCCGACGATGAAGTGGGCCGCCGCTGGCTGGCAAAACTGCCGGACGCGGTTGCGGTATCAATGGAAGATCATATTAATCCGAACTGTCACGGACGCTGGTTAAAAGCGATCGACGTGAACTATCACGACAGCGGTGCGACGATTCGCTTTAGCTCAAGTTGGGGCGATGGCGAAATTGAAAGCCATCTGATGGGCGCTTTTAACGTCAGCAACCTGCTGCTCGCGCTGGCGACACTGCTGGCACTCGGCTATCCACTGGCTGATCTGCTGAAAACCGCCGCGCGTCTGCAACCGGTTTGCGGACGTATGGAAGTGTTCACTGCGCCAGGCAAACCGACGGTGGTGGTGGATTACGCGCATACGCCGGATGCACTGGAAAAAGCCTTACAGGCGGCGCGCCTGCACTGTGCGGGCAAGCTGTGGTGCGTCTTTGGCTGTGGTGGCGATCGCGATAAAGGTAAGCGTCCACTGATGGGCGCAATTGCCGAAGAGTTTGCTGACGTGGCGGTGGTGACGGACGATAACCCGCGTACCGAAGAACCGCGTGCCATCATCAACGATATTCTGGCGGGAATGTTAGATGCCGGACATGCCAAAGTGATGGAAGGCCGTGCTGAAGCGGTGACTTGCGCCGTTATGCAGGCTAAAGAGAATGATGTGGTACTGGTCGCGGGCAAAGGCCATGAAGATTACCAGATTGTTGGCAATCAGCGTCTGGACTACTCCGATCGCGTCACGGTGGCGCGTCTGCTGGGGGTGATTGCATGATTAGCGTAACCCTTAGCCAACTTACCGACATTCTCAACGGTGAACTGCAAGGTGCAGATATCACCCTTGATGCTGTAACCACTGATACCCGAAAACTGACGCCGGGCTGCCTGTTTGTTGCCCTGAAAGGCGAACGTTTCGATGCTCATGATTTTGCCGACCAGGCGAAAGCTGGCGGCGCGGGCGCACTACTGGTCAGCCGTCCGCTGGATATCGACCTGCCGCAGTTAATCGTCAAGGATACGCGTCTGGCGTTTGGTGAACTGGCTGCATGGGTTCGCCAGCAAGTTCCGGCGCGCGTGGTTGCTCTGACAGGTTCCTCCGGCAAAACCTCCGTTAAAGAGATGACGGCGGCGATTTTAAGCCAGTGCGGCAACACGCTTTATACGGCAGGCAATCTCAACAACGACATCGGTGTACCGATGACGTTGTTGCGCTTAACGCCGGAATACGATTACGCAGTTATTGAACTTGGCGCGAACCATCAGGGCGAAATAGCCTGGACTGTGAGTCTGACTCGCCCGGAAGCTGCGCTGGTCAACAACCTGGCAGCGGCGCATCTGGAAGGTTTTGGCTCGCTTGCGGGTGTCGCGAAAGCGAAAGGTGAAATCTTTAGCGGCCTGCCGGAAAACGGTATCGCCATTATGAACGCCGACAACAACGACTGGCTGAACTGGCAGAGCGTAATTGGCTCACGCAAAGTGTGGCGTTTCTCACCCAATGCCGCCAACAGCGATTTCACCGCCACCAATATCCATGTGACCTCGCACGGTACGGAATTTACCCTACAAACCCCAACCGGTAGCGTCGATGTTCTGCTGCCGTTGCCGGGGCGTCACAATATTGCGAATGCGCTGGCAGCCGCTGCGCTCTCCATGTCCGTGGGCGCAACGCTTAATGCTATCAAAGCGGGGCTGGCAAATCTGAAAGCTGTTCCAGGCCGTCTGTTCCCCATCCAACTGGCAGAAAACCAGTTGCTGCTCGACGACTCCTACAACGCCAATGTCGGTTCAATGACCGCCGCTGTTCAGGTACTGGCTGAAATGCCGGGCTACCGCGTGCTGGTGGTGGGCGATATGGCGGAACTGGGCGCTGAAAGCGAAGCCTGCCATGTACAGGTGGGCGAGGCGGCAAAAGCTGCTGGTATTGACCGCGTGTTAAGCGTGGGTAAACAAAGCCATGCTATCAGCACCGCCAGCGGCGTTGGCGAACATTTTGCTGATAAAACTGCGTTAATTACGCGTCTTAAATCACTGATTGCTGAGCAACAGGTAATTACGATTTTAGTTAAGGGTTCACGTAGTGCCGCCATGGAAGAGGTAGTACGCGCTTTACAGGAGAATGGGACATGTTAGTTTGGCTGGCCGAACATTTGGTCAAATATTATTCCGGCTTTAACGTCTTTTCCTATCTGACGTTTCGCGCCATCGTCAGCCTGCTGACCGCGCTGTTCATCTCATTGTGGATGGGCCCGCGTATGATAGCTCATTTGCAAAAACTTTCCTTTGGTCAGGTGGTGCGTAACGACGGTCCTGAATCACACTTCAGCAAGCGCGGTACGCCGACCATGGGCGGGATTATGATCCTGACGGCGATTGTGATCTCCGTACTGCTGTGGGCTTACCCGTCCAATCCGTACGTCTGGTGCGTGTTGGTGGTGCTGGTAGGTTACGGTGTTATTGGCTTTGTTGATGATTATCGCAAAGTGGTGCGTAAAGACACCAAAGGGTTGATCGCTCGTTGGAAGTATTTCTGGATGTCGGTCATTGCGCTGGGTGTCGCCTTCGCCCTGTACCTTGCCGGCAAAGACACGCCCGCAACGCAGCTGGTGGTCCCATTCTTTAAAGATGTGATGCCGCAGCTGGGGCTGTTCTACATTCTGCTGGCTTACTTCGTCATTGTGGGTACTGGCAACGCGGTAAACCTGACCGATGGTCTCGACGGCCTGGCAATTATGCCGACCGTATTTGTCGCCGGTGGTTTTGCGCTGGTGGCGTGGGCGACCGGCAATATGAACTTTGCCAGCTACTTGCATATACCGTATCTGCGACACGCAGGGGAACTGGTCATTGTCTGCACGGCGATAGTCGGGGCAGGACTGGGCTTCCTGTGGTTTAACACCTATCCGGCGCAGGTCTTTATGGGCGATGTAGGTTCGCTGGCGTTAGGTGGTGCGTTAGGCATTATCGCCGTACTGCTACGTCAGGAATTCCTGCTGGTGATTATGGGGGGCGTGTTCGTGGTAGAAACGCTTTCTGTCATCCTGCAGGTCGGCTCCTTTAAACTGCGCGGACAACGTATTTTCCGCATGGCACCGATTCATCACCACTATGAACTGAAAGGCTGGCCGGAACCGCGCGTCATTGTGCGTTTCTGGATTATTTCGCTGATGCTGGTTCTGATTGGTCTGGCAACGCTGAAGGTACGTTAATCATGGCTGATTATCAGGGTAAAAATGTCGTCATTATCGGCCTGGGCCTCACCGGGCTTTCCTGCGTGGACTTTTTCCTCGCTCGCGGTGTGACGCCGCGCGTTATGGATACGCGTATGACACCGCCTGGCCTGGATAAATTACCCGAAGCCGTAGAACGCCACACGGGCAGTCTGAATGATGAATGGCTGATGGCGGCAGATCTGATTGTCGCCAGTCCCGGTATTGCACAGGCGCATCCATCCTTAAGCGCTGCCGCTGATGCCGGAATCGAAATCGTTGGCGATATCGAGCTGTTCTGTCGCGAAGCACAAGCACCGATTGTGGCGATTACCGGTTCTAACGGCAAAAGCACGGTCACCACGCTAGTGGGTGAAATGGCGAAAGCGGCGGGGGTTAACGTTGGTGTGGGTGGCAATATTGGCCTGCCAGCGTTGATGCTGCTTGATGCTGAGTGCGAACTGTACGTGCTGGAACTGTCGAGCTTCCAGCTGGAAACCACTTCCAGCTTACAGGCGGTGGCGGCGACCATTCTGAACGTGACTGAAGATCATATGGACCGCTATCCGTTTGGTTTGCAGCAATACCGTGCGGCAAAATTGCGTATTTACGAAAATGCGAAAGTTTGTGTCGTCAATGCTGATGATGCCTTAACAATGCCGATTCGCGGTGCTGATGAACGCTGCGTCAGCTTTGGCGTCAACATGGGTGACTATCACCTGAATCATCAGCAGGGCGAAACCTGGCTGCGGGTTAAAGGCGAGAAAGTGCTGAATGTGAAAGAGATGAAACTTTCCGGGCAGCATAACTACACCAATGCGCTGGCAGCACTGGCACTGGCAGACGCAGCTGGTTTGCCGCGCGCCAGCAGCCTGAAAGCGTTAACCACCTTCACCGGTCTGCCGCATCGCTTTGAAGTGGTGCTGGAGCACAATGGCGTACGCTGGATTAACGATTCGAAAGCCACTAACGTCGGCAGTACGGAAGCGGCGTTGAATGGCTTGCAGGTAGACGGCACGCTGCATTTGTTGCTGGGCGGCGATGGTAAATCGGCGGACTTCAGTCCACTGGCGCGCTATCTGAATGGCGACAACGTGCGTTTGTACTGTTTTGGTCGTGACGGTGCGCAGCTGGCGGCGCTACGCCCGGAAGTGGCAGAACAAACCGAAACCATGGAACAAGCGATGCGCTTGCTGGCTCCGCGTGTTCAGCTGGGCGATATGGTTCTGCTCTCCCCGGCCTGTGCCAGCCTTGATCAGTTCAAGAACTTTGAACAACGAGGCAATGAGTTTGCCCGTCTGGCGAAGGAGTTAGGTTGATGCGTTTATCTCTCCCTCGCCTGAAAATGCCGCGCCTGCCAGGATTCAGTATCCTGGTCTGGATCTCCACGGCGCTAAAAGGCTGGGTGATGGGCTCGCGGGAAAAAGATACCGACAGCCTGATCATGTACGATCGCACCTTACTGTGGCTGACCTTCGGCCTTGCGGCGATTGGCTTTATCATGGTGACCTCGGCGTCAATGCCCATAGGGCAACGCTTAACCAACGATCCGTTCTTCTTCGCGAAGCGTGATGGCGTCTATCTGATCCTGGCATTCATTCTGGCGATCATTACGCTGCGTCTGCCGATGGAGTTCTGGCAACGCTACAGTGCCACGATGCTGCTCGGATCTATCATCCTGCTGATGATCGTGCTGGTAGTGGGTAGCTCGGTTAAAGGGGCATCGCGTTGGATCGATCTCGGTTTGCTGCGTATCCAGCCTGCGGAGCTGACAAAACTGTCGCTGTTTTGTTATATCGCCAACTATCTGGTGCGTAAAGGCGACGAAGTACGTAATAACCTGCGCGGCTTCCTGAAACCGATGGGCGTGATTCTGGTGTTGGCAGTGTTACTGCTGGCACAGCCAGACCTTGGTACGGTGGTGGTGTTGTTTGTGACTACGCTGGCGATGTTGTTCCTGGCGGGAGCGAAATTGTGGCAGTTCATTGCCATTATCGGTATGGGCATTTCAGCGGTTGTGTTGCTGATACTCGCCGAACCGTACCGTATCCGCCGTGTTACCGCATTCTGGAACCCGTGGGAAGATCCCTTTGGCAGCGGCTATCAGTTAACGCAATCGCTGATGGCGTTTGGTCGCGGCGAACTTTGGGGACAAGGTTTAGGTAACTCGGTACAAAAACTGGAGTATCTGCCGGAAGCGCACACTGACTTTATTTTCGCCATTATCGGCGAAGAACTGGGGTATGTCGGTGTGGTGCTGGCACTTTTAATGGTATTCTTCGTCGCTTTTCGCGCGATGTCGATTGGCCGCAAAGCGTTAGAAATTGACCACCGTTTTTCCGGTTTTCTCGCCTGTTCTATTGGCATCTGGTTTAGCTTCCAGGCGCTGGTTAACGTAGGCGCGGCGGCGGGGATGTTACCGACCAAAGGTCTGACATTGCCGCTGATCAGTTACGGTGGTTCGAGCTTACTGATTATGTCGACAGCCATCATGATGCTGTTGCGTATTGATTATGAAACGCGTCTGGAGAAAGCGCAGGCGTTTGTACGAGGTTCACGATGAGTGGTCAAGGAAAGCGATTAATGGTGATGGCAGGCGGAACCGGTGGACATGTATTCCCGGGACTGGCGGTTGCGCACCATCTAATGGCTCAGGGTTGGCAAGTTCGCTGGCTGGGGACTGCCGACCGTATGGAAGCGGACTTAGTGCCAAAACATGGCATCGAAATTGATTTCATTCGTATCTCTGGTCTGCGTGGAAAAGGTATAAAAGCACTGATAGCTGCGCCGCTGCGTATCTTCAACGCCTGGCGTCAGGCGCGGGCGATTATGAAAGCGTACAAACCTGACGTGGTACTCGGTATGGGCGGCTATGTATCAGGTCCAGGTGGTCTGGCCGCGTGGTCGTTAGGCATTCCGGTTGTACTTCATGAACAAAACGGTATTGCGGGCTTAACCAATAAATGGCTGGCGAAGATTGCCACCAAAGTGATGCAGGCGTTTCCAGGCGCTTTCCCTAATGCGGAAGTGGTGGGTAACCCGGTGCGTACCGATGTGCTGGCGCTGCCGTTGCCGCAGCAACGTTTGGCTGGACGTGAAGGTCCGGTTCGTGTGCTGGTAGTGGGTGGTTCCCAGGGCGCACGCATTCTTAACCAGACAATGCCGCAGGTTGCTGCGAAACTGGGTGATTCAGTCACTATCTGGCATCAGAGCGGTAAAGGTTCGCAACAATCCGTTGAACAGGCGTATGCCGAAGCGGGGCAACCGCAGCATAAAGTGACGGAATTTATTGATGATATGGCGGCGGCGTATGCGTGGGCGGATGTCGTCGTTTGCCGCTCCGGTGCTTTAACGGTGAGTGAAATCGCCGCGGCAGGACTACCGGCGTTGTTTGTGCCGTTTCAACATAAAGACCGCCAGCAATACTGGAATGCGCTACCGCTGGAAAAAGCGGGCGCAGCCAAAATTATCGAGCAGCCACAGCTTAGCGTGGATGCTGTCGCCAACACCCTGGCCGGGTGGTCGCGAGAAACCTTATTAACCATGGCAGAACGCGCCCGCGCTGCATCCATTCCGGATGCCACCGAGCGAGTGGCAAATGAAGTGAGCCGGGCTGCCCGGGCGTAATTGTAGCGATGCCTTTTGCATCGTATGAATTTAAGAAGTTAATGGCGTAAAGAATGAATACACAACAATTGGCAAAACTGCGTTCCATCGTGCCCGAAATGCGTCGCGTTCGGCACATACATTTTGTCGGCATCGGTGGTGCCGGTATGGGCGGTATTGCCGAAGTTCTGGCCAATGAAGGTTATCAGATCAGTGGTTCCGATTTAGCGCCAAATCCGGTCACGCAGCAGTTAATGAATCTGGGAGCGACGATTTATTTCAACCATCGCCCGGAAAACGTACGTGATGCCAGCGTGGTCGTTGTTTCCAGCGCCATTTCTGCCGATAACCCGGAAATTGTCGCAGCTCATGAAGCGCGTATTCCGGTGATCCGTCGTGCCGAAATGCTGGCTGAGTTAATGCGTTTTCGTCATGGCATCGCCATTGCAGGAACGCACGGCAAAACGACAACCACCGCGATGGTTTCCAGCATCTACGCAGAAGCGGGGCTCGACCCAACCTTCGTTAACGGCGGGCTGGTAAAAGCGGCGGGGGTTCATGCGCGTTTGGGGCATGGTCGGTACCTGATTGCCGAAGCAGATGAGAGTGATGCATCGTTCCTGCATCTGCAACCGATGGTGGCGATTGTCACCAATATCGAAGCCGACCACATGGATACCTACCAGGGCGACTTTGAGAATTTAAAACAGACTTTTATTAATTTTCTGCACAACCTGCCGTTTTACGGTCGTGCGGTGATGTGTGTTGATGATCCGGTGATCCGCGAATTGTTACCGCGTGTGGGACGTCAGACCACGACTTACGGCTTCAGCGAAGATGCCGACGTGCGTGTAGAAGATTATCAGCAGATTGGCCCGCAGGGGCACTTTACGCTGCTGCGCCAGGACAAAGAGCCGATGCGCGTCACCCTGAATGCGCCAGGCCGTCATAACGCGCTGAACGCCGCAGCTGCGGTTGCGGTTGCTACGGAAGAGGGAATTGACGACGAGGCTATTTTGCGTGCGCTGGAGAGCTTCCAGGGGACTGGTCGCCGTTTTGATTTCCTCGGTGAATTCCCGCTGGAGCCAGTGAATGGTAAAAGCGGTACGGCAATGCTGGTCGATGACTACGGCCACCACCCGACGGAAGTTGACGCCACCATTAAAGCGGCGCGCGCAGGCTGGCCGGATAAAAACCTAGTAATGCTGTTTCAGCCGCACCGTTTTACCCGTACGCGCGACCTGTATGATGATTTCGCCAATGTGCTGACGCAGGTTGATACCCTGTTGATGCTGGAAGTGTATCCGGCTGGCGAAGCGCCAATTCCGGGAGCGGACAGCCGTTCGCTGTGTCGCACAATTCGTGGACGTGGGAAAATTGATCCCATTCTGGTGCCGGACCCTGCGCAGGTAGCCGAGATGCTGGCACCGGTATTAATCGGTAACGACCTGATTCTCGTTCAGGGGGCTGGTAATATCGGAAAAATTGCCCGTTCTTTAGCTGAAATCAAACTGAAGCCGCAAACTCCGGAGGAAGAACAACATGACTGATAAAATTGCGGTCCTGTTGGGCGGGACTTCCGCTGAGCGGGAAGTTTCTCTGAATTCTGGCGCAGCGGTGTTAGCCGGGCTGCGTGAAGGCGGTATTGATGCGTATCCTGTCGACCCGAAAGAAGTCGACGTGACGCAACTGAAGTCGATGGGTTTTCAGAAAGTGTTTATCGCGCTACACGGTCGCGGCGGTGAAGATGGTACGCTGCAGGGCATGCTTGAGCTGATGGGCTTGCCTTATACCGGCAGCGGAGTGATGGCATCTGCGCTTTCAATGGATAAACTACGCAGCAAACTGCTGTGGCAAGGTGCCGGTTTACCGGTCGCGCCGTGGGTAGCGTTAACCCGCGCAGAGTTTGAAAAAGGCCTGAGCGATAAGCAGTTAGCAGAAATTTCTGCTCTGGGTTTGCCGGTTATCGTTAAGCCGAGCCGCGAAGGTTCCAGTGTGGGAATGTCAAAAGTAGTAGCAGAAAATGCTCTACAAGATGCATTAAGATTGGCATTTCAGCACGATGAAGAAGTATTGATTGAAAAATGGCTAAGTGGGCCGGAGTTCACGGTTGCGATACTCGGTGAAGAAATTTTACCGTCAATACGTATTCAACCGTCCGGAACCTTCTATGATTATGAGGCGAAGTATCTCTCTGATGAGACACAGTATTTCTGCCCCGCAGGTCTGGAAGCGTCACAAGAGGCCAATTTGCAGGCATTAGTGCTGAAAGCATGGACGACGTTAGGTTGCAAAGGATGGGGACGTATTGACGTTATGCTGGACAGCGATGGACAGTTTTATCTGCTGGAAGCCAATACCTCACCGGGTATGACCAGCCACAGCCTGGTGCCGATGGCGGCACGTCAGGCAGGTATGAGCTTCTCGCAGTTGGTAGTACGAATTCTGGAACTGGCGGACTAATATGTCGCAGGCTGCTCTGAACACGCGAAATAGCGAAGAAGAGGTTTCTTCTCGCCGCAATAATGGAACGCGTCTGGCGGGGATCCTTTTCCTGCTGACCGTTTTAACGACAGTGTTGGTGAGCGGCTGGGTCGTGTTGGGCTGGATGGAAGATGCGCAACGCCTGCCGCTCTCAAAGCTGGTGTTGACCGGTGAACGCCATTACACGCGTAATGACGATATCCGGCAGTCGATCCTGGCATTGGGTGAGCCGGGTACCTTTATGACCCAGGATGTCAACATCATCCAGACGCAAATAGAACAACGCCTGCCGTGGATTAAGCAGGTGAGCGTCAGAAAGCAGTGGCCTGATGAATTGAAGATTCATCTGGTTGAATATGTGCCGATTGCGCGGTGGAATGATCAACATATGGTAGACGCGGAAGGAAACACCTTCAGCGTGCCGCCAGATCGCACCAGCAAGCAGGTGCTTCCAATGCTGTATGGCCCGGAAGGCAGCGCCAATGAAGTGTTGCAGGGCTATCGCGAAATGGGGCAGATGCTGGCAAAGGACAGATTTACTCTGAAGGAAGCGGCGATGACCGCGCGGCGTTCCTGGCAGTTGACGCTGAATAACGATATTAAGCTCAATCTTGGCCGGGGCGATACGATGAAACGTTTGGCTCGCTTTGTAGAACTTTATCCGGTTTTACAGCAGCAGGCGCAAACCGATGGCAAACGGATTAGCTACGTTGATTTGCGTTATGACTCTGGAGCGGCAGTAGGCTGGGCGCCCTTGCCGCCAGAGGAATCTACTCAGCAACAAAATCAGGCACAGGCAGAACAACAATGATCAAGGCGACGGACAGAAAACTGGTAGTAGGACTGGAGATTGGTACCGCGAAGGTTGCCGCTTTAGTAGGGGAAGTTCTGCCCGACGGTATGGTCAATATCATTGGCGTGGGCAGCTGCCCGTCACGTGGTATGGATAAAGGCGGGGTGAACGACCTCGAATCCGTGGTCAAGTGCGTACAACGCGCCATTGACCAGGCAGAATTGATGGCAGATTGTCAGATCTCTTCGGTATATCTGGCGCTTTCTGGTAAGCACATCAGCTGCCAGAATGAAATTGGTATGGTGCCTATTTCTGAAGAAGAAGTGACGCAAGAAGATGTGGAAAACGTCGTCCATACCGCGAAATCGGTGCGTGTGCGCGATGAACATCGTGTGCTGCATGTGATCCCGCAAGAGTATGCGATTGACTATCAGGAAGGGATCAAGAATCCGGTAGGACTTTCGGGCGTGCGGATGCAGGCAAAAGTGCACCTGATCACATGTCACAACGATATGGCGAAAAACATCGTCAAAGCGGTTGAACGTTGTGGGCTGAAAGTTGACCAACTGATATTTGCCGGACTGGCATCAAGTTATTCGGTATTGACGGAAGATGAACGTGAACTGGGTGTCTGCGTCGTCGATATCGGTGGTGGTACAATGGATATCGCCGTTTATACCGGTGGGGCATTGCGCCACACTAAGGTAATTCCTTATGCTGGCAATGTCGTGACCAGTGATATCGCTTACGCCTTTGGCACGCCGCCAAGCGACGCCGAAGCGATTAAAGTTCGCCACGGTTGTGCGCTGGGTTCCATCGTTGGAAAAGATGAGAGCGTGGAAGTGCCGAGCGTAGGCGGTCGTCCGCCACGGAGTCTGCAACGTCAGACCCTGGCAGAGGTGATCGAGCCGCGCTATACCGAGCTGCTCAACCTGGTCAACGAAGAGATATTGCAGTTGCAGGAAAAGCTTCGCCAACAAGGGGTTAAACATCACCTGGCGGCAGGCATTGTATTAACCGGTGGCGCAGCGCAGATCGAAGGTCTTGCAGCCTGTGCTCAGCGCGTGTTTCATACGCAAGTGCGTATCGGCGCGCCGCTGAACATTACCGGTTTAACGGATTATGCTCAGGAGCCGTATTATTCGACGGCGGTGGGATTGCTTCACTATGGGAAAGAGTCACATCTTAACGGTGAAGCTGAAGTAGAAAAACGTGTTACAGCATCAGTTGGCTCGTGGATCAAGCGACTCAATAGTTGGCTGCGAAAAGAGTTTTAATTTTTATGAGGCCGACGATGATTACGGCCTCAGGCGACAGGCACAAATCGGAGAGAAACTATGTTTGAACCAATGGAACTTACCAATGACGCGGTGATTAAAGTCATCGGCGTCGGCGGCGGCGGCGGTAATGCTGTTGAACACATGGTGCGCGAGCGTATTGAAGGTGTTGAATTCTTCGCGGTAAATACCGATGCACAAGCGCTGCGTAAAACAGCGGTTGGACAGACGATTCAAATCGGTAGCGGTATCACCAAAGGACTGGGCGCTGGCGCTAATCCAGAAGTTGGCCGCAATGCGGCTGATGAGGATCGCGATGCATTGCGTGCGGCGCTGGAAGGTGCAGACATGGTCTTTATTGCTGCGGGTATGGGTGGTGGTACCGGTACAGGTGCAGCACCAGTCGTCGCTGAAGTGGCAAAAGATTTGGGTATCCTGACCGTTGCTGTCGTCACTAAGCCTTTCAACTTTGAAGGCAAGAAGCGTATGGCATTCGCGGAGCAGGGGATCACTGAACTGTCCAAGCATGTGGACTCTCTGATCACTATCCCGAACGACAAACTGCTGAAAGTTCTGGGCCGCGGTATCTCCCTGCTGGATGCGTTTGGCGCAGCGAACGATGTACTGAAAGGCGCTGTGCAAGGTATCGCTGAACTGATTACTCGTCCGGGTTTGATGAACGTGGACTTTGCAGACGTACGCACCGTAATGTCTGAGATGGGCTACGCAATGATGGGTTCTGGCGTGGCGAGCGGTGAAGACCGTGCGGAAGAAGCTGCTGAAATGGCTATCTCTTCTCCGCTGCTGGAAGATATCGACCTGTCTGGCGCGCGCGGCGTGCTGGTTAACATCACGGCGGGCTTCGACCTGCGTCTGGATGAGTTCGAAACGGTAGGTAACACCATCCGTGCATTTGCTTCCGACAACGCGACTGTGGTTATCGGTACTTCTCTTGACCCGGATATGAATGACGAGCTGCGCGTAACCGTTGTTGCGACAGGTATCGGCATGGACAAACGTCCTGAAATCACTCTGGTGACCAATAAGCAGGTTCAGCAGCCAGTGATGGATCGCTACCAGCAGCATGGGATGGCTCCGCTGACCCAGGAGCAGAAGCCGGTTGCTAAAGTCGTGAATGACAATGCGCCGCAAACTGCGAAAGAGCCGGATTATCTGGATATCCCAGCATTCCTGCGTAAGCAAGCTGATTAAGAATTGACTGGAATTTGGGTTTCGAGGCTCTTTGTGCTAAACTGGCCCGCCGAATGTATAGTACACTTCGGTTGGATAGGTAATTTGGCGAGATAATACGATGATCAAACAAAGGACACTTAAACGTATCGTTCAGGCGACGGGTGTCGGTTTACATACCGGCAAGAAAGTCACTCTGACGTTACGCCCTGCGCCGGCCAACACCGGGGTCATCTATCGTCGCACCGACTTGAATCCACCGGTAGATTTCCCGGCCGATGCCAAATCTGTGCGTGATACCATGCTCTGTACGTGTCTGGTCAACGAGCATGATGTACGGATTTCAACCGTAGAGCACCTCAATGCTGCTCTCGCGGGCCTGGGCATCGATAACATTGTTATCGAAGTTAACGCGCCGGAAATC
Organism: Shigella sonnei; assembly: GCF_002950395.1. NCBI lineage: Bacteria > Pseudomonadati > Pseudomonadota > Gammaproteobacteria > Enterobacterales > Enterobacteriaceae > Shigella > Shigella sonnei. Next base: position 2,897,189 of record NZ_CP026802.1, on the reverse strand, counting down.
CCGATCATGGACGGCAGCGCCGCTCCGTTTGTATACCTGCTGCTTGACGCCGGTATCGACGAGTTGAACTGCGCCAAAAAATTTGTTCGCATCAAAGAGACTGTTCGTGTCGAAGATGGCGATAAGTGGGCTGAATTTAAGCCGTACAATGGTTTTTCGCTGGATTTCACCATCGATTTTAACCATCCGGCTATTGATTCCAGCAACCAGCGCTATGCGATGAACTTCTCCGCTGATGCGTTTATGCGCCAGATCAGCCGTGCGCGTACGTTCGGTTTCATGCGTGATATCGAATATCTGCAGTCCCGTGGTTTGTGCCTGGGCGGCAGCTTCGATTGTGCCATCGTTGTTGACGATTATCGCGTACTGAACGAAGACGGCCTGCGTTTTGAAGACGAATTTGTGCGTCACAAAATGCTCGATGCGATCGGTGACTTGTTCATGTGTGGTCACAATATTATTGGTGCATTTACCGCTTATAAATCCGGTCATGCACTGAATAACAAACTGCTGCAGGCTGTCCTGGCGAAACAGGAAGCCTGGGAATATGTGACCTTCCAGGACGACGCAGAACTGCCGTTGGCCTTCAAAGCGCCTTCAGCTGTACTGGCATAACGACATTTATACTGTCGTATAAAATTCGACTGGCAAATCTGGCACTCTCTCCGGCCAGGTGAACCAGTCATTTTTTTTTGAATTTTATAAGAGCTATAAAAAACGGTGCGAACGCTGTTTTCTTAAGCACTTTTCCGCACAACTTATCTTCATTCGTGCTGTGGACTGCAGGCTTTAATGATAAGATTTGTGCGCTAAATACGTTTGAATACGATCGGGATGGCAATAACGTGAGTGGAATACTGACGCGCTGGCGACAGTTTGGTAAACGCTACTTCTGGCCGCATCTCTTATTAGGGATGGTTGCGGCGAGTTTAGGTTTGCCTGCGCTCAGCAACGCCGCCGAACCAAACGCGCCCGCAAAAGCGACAACCCGCAACCACGAGCCTTCAGCCAAAGTTAACTTTGGTCAATTGGCCTTGCTGGAAGCGAACACACGCCGCCCGAATTCGAACTATTCCGTTGATTACTGGCATCAACATGCCATTCGCACGGTAATCCGTCATCTTTCTTTCGCAATGGCACCGCAAACACTGCCCGTTGCTGAAGAATCTTTGCCTCTTCAGGCGCAACATCTTGCATTACTGGATACGCTCAGCGCGCTGCTGACCCAGGAAGGCACGCCGTCTGAAAAGGGTTATCGCATTGATTATGCGCATTTTACCCCACAAGCAAAATTCAGCACGCCCGTCTGGATAAGCCAGGCGCAAGGCATCCGTGCTGGCCCTCAACGCCTCACCTAACAACAATAAACCTTTACTTCATTTTATTAACTCCGCAACGCGGGGCGTTTGAGATTTTATTATGCTAATCAAATTGTTAACTAAAGTTTTCGGTAGTCGTAACGATCGCACCCTGCGCCGGATGCGCAAAGTGGTCAACATCATCAATGCCATGGAACCGGAGATGGAAAAACTCTCCGACGAAGAACTGAAAGGGAAAACCGCAGAGTTTCGTGCACGTCTGGAAAAAGGCGAAGTGCTGGAAAATCTGATCCCGGAAGCTTTCGCCGTGGTACGTGAGGCAAGTAAGCGCGTCTTTGGTATGCGTCACTTCGACGTTCAGTTACTCGGCGGTATGGTTCTTAACGAACGCTGCATCGCCGAAATGCGTACCGGTGAAGGTAAAACCCTGACCGCAACGCTGCCTGCTTACCTGAACGCACTAACCGGTAAAGGCGTGCACGTAGTTACCGTCAACGACTACCTGGCGCAACGTGACGCCGAAAACAACCGTCCGCTGTTTGAATTCCTTGGCCTGACTGTCGGTATCAACCTGCCGGGCATGCCAGCACCGGCAAAGCGCGAAGCTTACGCAGCTGACATCACTTACGGTACGAACAACGAATACGGCTTTGACTACCTGCGCGACAATATGGCGTTCAGCCCTGAAGAACGTGTACAGCGTAAACTGCACTATGCGCTGGTGGACGAAGTGGACTCCATCCTGATCGATGAAGCGCGTACACCGCTGATCATTTCCGGCCCGGCAGAAGACAGCTCGGAAATGTATAAACGCGTGAATAAAATTATTCCGCACCTGATCCGTCAGGAAAAAGAAGACTCCGAAACCTTCCAGGGCGAAGGCCACTTCTCGGTGGACGAAAAATCTCGCCAGGTGAACCTGACCGAACGTGGTCTGGTGCTGATTGAAGAACTGCTGGTGAAAGAGGGCATCATGGATGAAGGGGAGTCTCTGTACTCTCCGGCCAACATCATGCTGATGCACCACGTAACGGCGGCGCTGCGCGCTCATGCGCTGTTTACCCGCGACGTCGACTACATCGTTAAAGATGGTGAAGTTATCATCGTTGACGAACACACCGGTCGTACCATGCAGGGCCGTCGCTGGTCCGATGGTCTGCACCAGGCTGTGGAAGCGAAAGAAGGTGTGCAGATCCAGAACGAAAACCAAACGCTGGCTTCGATCACCTTCCAGAACTACTTCCGTCTGTATGAAAAACTGGCGGGGATGACCGGTACTGCTGATACCGAAGCTTTCGAATTTAGCTCCATCTACAAGCTGGATACCGTCGTTGTTCCGACCAACCGTCCAATGATTCGTAAAGATCTGCCGGACCTGGTCTACATGACTGAAGCGGAAAAAATTCAGGCGATCATTGAAGATATCAAAGAACGTACTGCGAAAGGCCAGCCGGTGCTGGTGGGTACTATCTCCATCGAAAAATCGGAGCTGGTGTCAAACGAACTGACCAAAGCCGGTATTAAGCACAACGTCCTGAACGCCAAATTCCACGCCAACGAAGCGGCGATTGTTGCTCAGGCAGGTTATCCGGCTGCGGTGACTATCGCGACCAATATGGCGGGTCGTGGTACAGATATTGTGCTCGGTGGTAGCTGGCAGGCAGAAGTTGCCGCGCTGGAAAATCCGACCGCAGAGCAAATTGAAAAAATTAAAGCCGACTGGCAGGTACGTCACGATGCGGTACTGGAAGCAGGTGGCCTGCATATCATCGGTACCGAGCGTCACGAATCCCGTCGTATCGATAACCAGTTGCGCGGTCGTTCTGGTCGTCAGGGGGATGCTGGTTCTTCCCGTTTCTACCTGTCGATGGAAGATGCGCTGATGCGTATTTTTGCTTCCGACCGAGTATCCGGCATGATGCGTAAACTGGGTATGAAGCCAGGCGAAGCCATTGAACACCCGTGGGTGACTAAAGCGATTGCCAACGCCCAGCGTAAAGTTGAAAGCCGTAACTTCGACATTCGTAAGCAACTGCTGGAATATGATGACGTGGCTAACGATCAGCGTCGCGCCATTTACTCCCAGCGTAACGAACTGCTGGATGTCAGCGATGTGAGCGAAACCATCAACAGCATTCGTGAAGATGTGTTCAAAGCGACCATTGATGCCTACATTCCGCCACAGTCACTGGAAGAAATGTGGGATATTCCGGGGCTGCAGGAACGTCTGAAGAACGATTTCGACCTCGATTTGCCAATTGCCGAGTGGCTGGATAAAGAACCAGAACTGCATGAAGAGACGCTGCGTGAGCGAATTCTGGCGCAGTCCATCGAAGTGTATCAGCGTAAAGAAGAAGTGGTTGGTGCTGAGATGATGCGTCACTTCGAAAAAGGCGTCATGCTGCAAACTCTCGACTCTCTGTGGAAAGAGCACCTAGCGGCGATGGACTATCTGCGTCAGGGTATCCACCTGCGTGGCTATGCACAGAAAGATCCGAAGCAGGAATACAAACGTGAATCGTTCTCCATGTTTGCAGCGATGCTGGAGTCGTTAAAATATGAAGTTATCAGCACGCTGAGCAAAGTCCAGGTACGTATGCCTGAAGAGGTTGAGGAGCTGGAACAACAGCGTCGTATGGAAGCCGAGCGTTTAGCGCAAATGCAGCAGCTTAGCCATCAGGATGACGACTCTGCAGCCGCAGCTGCACTGGCGGCGCAAACCGGTGAGCGCAAAGTAGGACGTAACGATCCTTGCCCGTGCGGTTCTGGTAAAAAATACAAGCAGTGCCATGGTCGCCTGCAATAAAAGCTAACAGTTGAAGTAAAAGGCGCAGGATTCTGCGCCTTTTTTATAGGTTTAAGACAATGAAAAAGCTGCAAATTGCGGTAGGTATTATTCGCAACGAGAACAATGAAATCTTTATAACGCGTCGCGCAGCAGATGCGCACATGGCGAATAAACTGGAGTTTCCCGGCGGTAAAATTGAAATGGGCGAAACGCCGGAACAGGCGGTAGTGCGTGAACTTCAGGAAGAAGTCGGGATTACCCCACAACATTTTTCGCTATTTGAAAAACTGGAATATGAATTCCCGGACAGGCATATAACTCTGTGGTTCTGGCTGGTCGAAAGCTGGGAAGGGGAGCCGTGGGGTAAAGAAGGGCAACCCGGTGAGTGGATGTCGCTAGTCGGTCTTAATGCCGATGATTTTCCGCCAGCCAATGAACCGGTAATTGCGAAGCTTAAGCGTCTGTAGGTCGGATAAGGCGTTCACGCCGCATCCGACATTTGCACAAGATGCCTGATGCGACGCTGTCCGCGTCTTATCAGGCCTACGTGCGGCATCAGACAAATGTCACTGCTTTGGCTCTTCGCTCCAGTCATCGCTTTCGGAAAGATCGCCACTGCTGGGGATTCGTTTTTCTTCAGCAGCCCATTCTCCGAGGTCGATCAGCTGACAACGTTTGGAGCAAAATGGCCGAAACGGGCTGATTTCACCCCACACCACCGTTTTCCCGCAGGTTGGGCAATTCACCGTAATAGTTTCTGACATTTTTACTCCTTAGCAACAGGCCAGTTCGAAATCCAGACGTTCCGGTACCTGTCCGTTTTCAGTGTCCAGCGGCATAAAACGAATGGCAAAACGGCTCTTATGTCCGGAAATTTGCGGATAAAGCTGTGAATCGAGCGACAGATTCAGGCGCAGCAAGTCGGCATCGCCACCGTTATCCTGATAAAAACCATTCAGACTGGTTTGTTTACGGAAGGGGGCCGACTGGCGAATTAAATCCAGCACCATGGTAAGTGCCTGGGTGAGCGGGTTCAGGCTGGCAATCCAGGTTTCTACCTGGCTGTCGCGCTGCGCCTGGGGTAGATGCAGCCAAATGTGCAATGTAGGTAAATCAAAGCTGCAACAGCCGCCTGGGATGCTCAGTCGCTGACGCACCAGAGCAATCAAACGATCTTCACGCAGAAATTGCCCGATACGCGGCGCGGAAATTAATACGCTCCCCGCCGCTTTTAACTGCTGAATTAATGCTTCAATACGGCTCTGGTCCACGCCAGGCACGCCAATCCAGGTCTGGAGTTTACGTTGCTGCCGGTCAAGTTCTTTCAACAGCTCAGTGCGGACTTCGCCGCGCTCGAAAACATCCAGTAATTCACTGACATTACGGAAGAAATGCAGCGCGCCAGCGTGGTCAACGATGGGTAAATTAACGGTGAGTTGCTGAATCAAAAACTCAATGCGCAGCCATGTACGCATTTTTTCATTTAGTGGATGTTCAAAAAGGACCTGGGTCTGCATTACGGTTTTTCCTGTGAGACAAACTGCGACGCAAGCTGCAAATAGTGTGCGTGCAGGCGGGCAACATCCGATGCGATAGCATCCGGTGCGCCGTTATTATCAATGACGTCATCTGCCACGGCAAGGCGGGCTTCGCGCGTTGCCTGAGCAGCAAGGATTTGTTCGACATGCTCGCGAGTTACATCATCGCGCTGCATGGTGCGCTTAAGTTGCGTTTCTGGGCTGACATCCACCACCAGCACTCGATTCGCTTTTTTATACAGTGAGTTTTCTACCAGCAATGGCACAACCCACAGTACATAGGGGGAAGTAGCTTGCTGGATCTGGTGTTGCGTCTCTTGCTGAATCAGCGGATGCAGCAGGGCGTTAAGCCAGTTTTTCTCTTCCGGGTTGGCGAAGATCCGCTCGCGCAAGGCCCGGCGCTGCAATGTTCCATCAGCAGCAATCATGTTAGCGCCAAAGTGATCAGCAATGGCATGTAGCGCAGGTGCACCTGGTTCAACCACCTGACGCGCAATAATATCGGCATCAATGACGTTAATTCCGAGATCAGCAAACGCATTGGCAACGGTACTCTTGCCACTGCCAATGCCTCCCGTTAAGGCAACTATATACCTCATAATTTATATTCCCGGGAATTCATCATGATTATCAAAACGTTAAAAATGAGTGCACGAAAGCGAAATTGATGAAACGTTCGCTCACTATTTACCAGGTAAATTTATGGGATTGTAGCGTAAAAAAAGACAATTTCGCAGTCTTGCGCCGCATTGATTAGTGCGTATGATAGCGTCACTGGAGTTGCGCTCTTACCCTTATAGCCATTAACCCCAGGAATCCGCACATGCGTATTGAAGAAGATCTGAAGTTAGGTTTTAAAGACGTTCTCATCCGCCCTAAACGCTCCACTCTTAAAAGCCGTTCCGATGTTGAACTGGAACGTCAATTCACCTTCAAACATTCAGGTCAGAGCTGGTCCGGCGTGCCGATTATCGCCGCAAATATGGACACCGTAGGTACATTTTCTATGGCCTCTGCGCTGGCTTCTTTTGATATTTTGACTGCTGTGCATAAACACTATTCTGTCGAAGAGTGGCAAGCGTTTATCAACAATTCTTCCGCTGATGTGCTGAAACATGTGATGGTTTCTACCGGTACGTCTGATGCGGATTTCGAAAAAACTAAACAGATTCTCGACCTGAACCCGGCATTAAACTTCGTTTGTATTGATGTGGCGAATGGTTATTCCGAACACTTCGTGCAGTTCGTTGCGAAAGCGCGTGAAGCGTGGCCGACCAAAACCATTTGTGCTGGCAACGTAGTGACTGGTGAAATGTGTGAGGAGCTTATCCTCTCCGGTGCTGATATCGTTAAAGTTGGCATTGGCCCAGGTTCTGTTTGTACAACTCGCGTCAAAACAGGCGTCGGTTATCCGCAGCTTTCTGCGGTAATCGAATGTGCCGATGCGGCGCACGGTCTGGGCGGAATGATCGTCAGCGACGGTGGCTGCACCACGCCGGGCGATGTCGCAAAAGCCTTTGGCGGCGGTGCCGATTTCGTCATGCTTGGCGGCATGCTGGCGGGCCACGAAGAGAGCGGCGGTCGCATCGTTGAGGAGAACGGCGAGAAATTTATGCTGTTCTACGGCATGAGCTCCGAGTCTGCGATGAAACGTCACGTTGGCGGCGTTGCGGAATATCGCGCAGCAGAAGGTAAAACCGTTAAGCTGCCGCTGCGAGGCCCGGTTGAAAATACCGCGCGTGATATTTTGGGCGGCCTGCGTTCAGCTTGTACATACGTTGGGGCTTCACGCCTGAAAGAACTGACCAAGCGCACCACATTTATCCGTGTGCAGGAACAAGAAAACCGCATCTTCAACAACCTGTAATCTTCCAACGCTGGTGTGGAGCAACACGCCAGCGTTATCCCATCCCACTCATCGCATCGCCTAAATGGAAAATTGGCAGATACATCGCCACCACCAGCGTACCGATAATTCCTCCCGTTATGATCAGCAACGTCGGTTCCAGTAAGGCTGCGAGGTTATCCGCCAGCGCCATTGTGTTATCCCGATGATGATGGGCGAGGTTGTCTAACATGAGGTCCAGCGAGCCGGATGCCTCTCCTGTTCTCACTAATTGCAAACAGAGCGGGCTAAACTCCCCGGTATTTTTTAGCGCCAGCCAGATGGGATGACCGTTACTGATATCGTGCTGGATTTGTGTCAGAAGTTGCACCCAGTACGGGCAGCGCATTGTTTCTCTGACGCTCTCTACGCCCTGCAAAAAAGTAATGCCTGCACTTTGTGTCAGCGCCAGAATCGTAAAGATCTGCGTGAGTTTTTGTCCCCGCATCAGTGAACCCATAATCGGGATGCGTAACAGCAATTTCTGCCGCACTATAAGCCAGGTCGGTCGGCGCATCAGCAACTTATTGGCTATCGCCAGCAGAAAGCCGAACAACACCAGCAGCCAGCTCCATTCGCCACTAAAGTCTGCCAGCGTCATGATCCCCTGCGTTAGTGCCGGTAGTGGGGTGTTGAAGGTCTTATAGATAGCGGCAAACTCCGGCAGAACAAAATGCAGCATTGCCACAACCACCATGATTGCCATCGCTAAAATGATGATGGGATAACGTAACGCTGATTTCACTTTGTCGGTCAACTGACGCTGGGCTTTTTGCTGACGCGCCAGTTCAAAGCAGCATTCATCCAGCTTACCGGTCAGTTCACCCGTGCGGATCATCGCCTGATAGAGTGGCGGAAATACCTCTGACCAGGGTAATAAGGCATTGGAAAAAGCAATGCCCTGTTCGAGATCGTGCGCCAGCGATTGCAGCAACGCTTGCCATTGCTTACTGGGATGCTGTTCCGCCAGCAGTGCCAGCCCTTCAGAAAGCGTTAACCCGGCTTTGAGTAGCGTCGCCAGTTGATGAATGACTTCCGCGCTTTTATCTCCTCGCCACTGCGCAGAATTGATGGCGATTCGCTTCAGGCTAAGTGGGGTAACCATCTGTTGCTGTAGTGCCATGAGCAGCAAAGCACGGCTCTCTGCCCATAGCATCCCATCTTGCGCATTGCCGTCGCCGGTTATGCCATGCCAGCGCCAGAGTTGCTTACTCGCCATGCGGCATCCCCAGTACGCGGATTAACTCTTCAAAGGTGGTTAAGCCTTGCTCCACGGCCAGGCAGCCGTTTTCAAAAAGCGTACGCATACCCGCCTGTCGTGCGTGCGTTTCCAGCGATTCAACGTCGGTATTAGCGGAAATAAGCTGACGAATGACCGGCGTTATGGGCAGAACTTCAAATAAGGCCGTACGACCATAAAAACCGTGGTAGCAATGTACACAACCGGGTGCCTGCCAGTGGGGCAGCGGCGACGGCCATACATTGACTGGAATATGGATGGGCTCCCCTTGCTGCTGGCGACAATGTGGGCAAAGTTTACGTACCAGACGCTGGGCTATTACCAGCGTAAGCGCTGATGAGAGCATCCAGCGGGCGACTCCCATTTGCTGTAAACGTACCAGCGTTTCGCAGGTGGAATTAGTGTGTAGGGTAGACAACACCAGGTGACCGGTTTGCGCGGCTTTAATGGCAATTTCTGCCGTTTCGCCATCGCGGATCTCTCCGATCATGATGACGTCAGGATCCTGGCGCAATAACGCACGCAAAACGCCCTGAAAGGTGAGCCCGGCACGCGGATGGATTTGCGTCTGGTTTAGTCCGGCTATGGGGATCTCAACCGGATCTTCGACGCTACAAATATTAATGTCAGCGGTATTCAGCTTTTGCAGGGCACTATAAAGCGTGACCGTTTTGCCGCTGCCTGTAGGGCCAGTTACCAGCACCAGTCCCTGTGGTTGTTGCAAGGCATGAGCAAAGTCCGCCAGTTGTAACGGCTGCATTCCCAGCGTGTTAACATCCAGTGCCTGGTTCACCTGCTGTAACAACCTTAATACCACCTTTTCACCACCCCGACATGGTAAGGTCGCAATACGAAATGAGACGGCGTTTCCTGCCAGTTCGACAGTGAATTGCCCGTCCTGCGGCAGGCGATGTTCCGCAATATCCAGGTTTCCCAGCACTTTTAATCTGGCGGTTAATGCGACTCCGGCATCCGGTGAAACATCCGGTAAAGGATGCAATACGCCGTCGATACGCAAGCGGATGCGGTAGGCATTGTCCGCTGGTTCGATATGAATATCAGACGCACGTTGTTCCAGCGCAGATTGTAACGTTCGAGTCAGCAACTCTGCTTTGGGCTGATGCTTCTCCTGAACAGCTACGGGCAATGTCTGTTGTGTGCGACTGGCGTGGCCTTCCATTTGTTGGCGCGTCCAGCAGGTGATCTCAATACGTTTGGTGGTAGCGAAATGCAATGCGTCCAGCAACTCATGCGAAGGTGCATCGACTACCGCAACATGAACCACCTCTTCGCTGGCATCCAGCAAGACTCCCTGATAACGCAGACACAGGGCGGTGAGCTGTGGAATATTCATTGCCGCTCCTTAGTTGGCGTCATCAAAGCGGAAGACATCTTCGCAGGCTTGCTGCAATGCGCTGTCACTTTGAATATTGCAGTTGCGCGCCCAGCCGGTGACGCCGTTTGCGTTATCCCAACCCGGTGTCATGACGACGCTTAGTCCATTGAGACTTTCTTGCCCGGTCAGCGACACCACGCCTTTTGCCACACTCATGGCTGAAACATAGCGGGTGGTGGTAGGCGAGGGAATGCCATTGCTGCCACCGTCGCAGGTATCTAATCCACCATGTTCCAGCGCGCACAACTCTACGGCTGTACGGTAAGGCACAAAGGTTTGTAGCATGTCGGTGAGTGCAGCTTTGCGCAGGTAGTTTTGATAAGCGGGAATACCAATGGCGCTTAAAATGGCAATGATGCCAATAACCACCATCAGTTCGATAAGTGTAAAACCGCGTTGCTTGTCCATCTGTTTCGCTCCTTGATTTGGTTGGCGCTACTTTGGCAAACGCCATCAGCACAAGCGAGGGGCAAAAAACGAAACGGGAAAGCAGCTTCCGAGGTTTTTTATTTCGTTGCAGCAAAAGACAAGAAATTTGCGAGGCGTTACGAAGAAAGTTGGGGAAGGGGAGATTATCCGCCCGCGATGGAGCGGATAAATCTGTCAGCAATTAGCGAAAACGCATTGAAAGGTCGAGTGCTTGTACGTGTTTAGTTAGCGCACCGACGGAGATAAAGTCCACGCCCGTTTCGGCAAATTCGCGCAGTGTTTTGTCAGTGACGTTGCCAGACACTTCCAGTAGCGCCTTGCCGTTGGTGCGTTTGACGGCTTCGCGCATCTGTTCTGTTTCGAAGTTATCCAGCATGATGATATCGGCTCCTGCTTTCAGGGCTTCATCAAGTTCTTCCAGATTCTCTACTTCGACTTCTACTGGCGCATCCGGGTGCAGCCAGGACGCTTTTTCGACGGCCTGGCGCACTGAGCCGGAGGCAATAATATGATTTTCTTTGATCAGGAAGGCATCAGAAAGCCCCAGACGGTGATTCGCTCCGCCGCCGCAAAGTACCGCGTATTTCAGAGCTGAACGCAGGCCAGGTAAGGTTTTGCGCGTATCCAACAACTGCGTGTTGGTGCCTTCCAGTAATTCGACATAGTGGCGTACCTTACTGGCAACTCCTGAAAGGGTTTGCACAAAATTAAGCGCAGTGCGTTCGCCCGTTAACAGCACGCGGGATGGGCCTTCAAGTTCGAACAAGGGTTGATTGGCGTTGATGACATCGCCGTCATCCACATGCCAGATTATGGTGACATCGTCGCCTGCCAGTTGAATAAACACCTCTTCAACCCAGCGTTTGCCGCAAAATACGCCATTCTCGCGGGTGCTCACCGTGGCATGAGAGCGAGAGTTTTCCGGTAAAAGTTTTGCCGTAATGTCATTGTTGGCATCGACTGTTCCGCCTAAATCTTCCCGCAGCGCCTGGGCCACCGCGCCGGGGATATCGAGATTAATGCGTTCCAGCAGCTCGTCACGTCGGGTGTCAGGGTTATAGCGGCGAGGCGGCATGTTAAAACTCCAGATAGCTAACGAATCATAAGGTAGAAACATGCTACTCTGAACCGGGTATTAGCACCACATATAAGGAGATCCTGCATGTTGTTAGAACAGGGGTGGCTGGTTGGCGCGCGCCGCGTTCCCTCACCACATTACGATTGCCGCCCGGATGACGAAACACCCACCCTGCTGGTGGTGCACAATATTAGCCTGCCGCCAGGCGAGTTTGGCGGTCCGTGGATCGACGCATTATTCACTGGAACTATTGATCCGCAGGCACATCCTTTCTTTGCTGAGATCGCCCATTTGCGCGTCTCCGCTCACTGTTTGATTCGCCGTGATGGTGAAATAGTCCAGTATGTTCCTTTCGATAAACGTGCTTGGCATGCGGGAGTCTCTCAGTATCAGGGGCGTGAACGCTGCAATGATTTTTCTATTGGGATTGAGCTTGAAGGCACCGATACTCTGGCGTATACCGATGCGCAGTATCAACAGCTTGCGGCGGTTACGCGGGCACTGATAGATCGCTATCCCGATATCGCTAATAACATGACGGGCCATTGTGATATTGCGCCGGATCGGAAAACCGATCCCGGTCCTGCATTTGATTGGGCACGGTTTCGTGCGCTGGTCAGCAAGGAGACAACATGACGCTATTTACAACCTTACTGGTGTTAATTTTCGAGCGCCTGTTTAAGTTGGGCGAGCACTGGCAGCTTGATCATCGTCTTGAAGCGTTCTTTCGGCGGGTGAAACATTTTTCTCTCGGGCGCACGTTAGGCATGACCATTATTGCGATGGGCGTGACTTTTTTACTGTTACGCGCATTGCAGGGAGTATTGTTCAACGTTCCCACGCTGCTGGTGTGGCTGCTGATTGGTTTGCTGTGTATTGGCGCAGGTAAAGTTCGTCTTCATTATCATGCTTATCTGACAGCTGCTTCACGTAATGATAGCCATGCCCGTGCCACGATGGCTGGCGAACTCACCATGATTCACGGCGTCCCGGCAGGCTGCGACGAACGTGAGTATTTGCGTGAGCTGCAAAATGCATTGCTGTGGATTAACTTTCGTTTTTATCTTGCACCGCTGTTCTGGTTGATTGTGGGGGGAACCTGGGGACCCGTTACGCTGATGGGGTATGCGTTTTTGCGTGCATGGCAATACTGGCTGGCGCGATACCAGACGCCGCATCATCGTTTACAGTCCGGCATTGATGCCGTGCTTCATGTACTGGATTGGGTGCCGGTTCGTCTTGCGGGTGTGGTATATGCCTTGATCGGTCATGGGGAGAAAGCGTTACCGGCCTGGTTTGCTTCGCTGGGTGACTTCCATACTTCGCAGTATCAGGTGTTAACGCGTCTGGCGCAGTTCTCTCTGGCGCGTGAACCGCATGTCGATAAGGTGGAGACGCCGAAGGCAGCGGTTTCAATGGCGAAGAAAACCTCGTTCGTGGTCGTGGTGGTGATTGCGCTACTGACGATTTACGGAGCGTTGGTGTAAAGATTATTGCCCTCACCCTGCATGGGTGAGGGCGTAGAGAGATTAATGCGCTTTTACGGCTTTGGCGGTTTTCTCTTTAAACAGATAGCCGATACCTAACACGATCAGCCATACCGGGATCAGGTATACCGAAATCGCCATTCCTGGGGTCATCAGCATAATCACCAGTACCGCCGCCATAAACAGCAGGCAGATCCAGTTACCCAGCGGATAAAGCAGAGCAGGGAAGCGAGTTACCACGCCTTGTTCCTGCTTGGCGCGACGGAACTTCATATGCGCCAGACTGATCATCGCCCAGTTGATCACCAGTGCGGATACCACCAGTGCCATTAACAGGCCAAATGCGGATTCCGGAGCAAGATAGTTAATCAATACGCACAATGCTGTAACCAGCGCAGACACCAGAATGGTGTTAACCGGTACGCCGCGTTTATCGACAGACGCCAGCGCTTTTGGCGCATTACCCTGTTGTGCCAGACCAAACAGCATACGGCTGTTGCAATATACGCAGCTGTTGTACACGGAGAGCGCCGCAGTCAGTACCACGATGTTCAGCGCATTCGCCACAAAGGTATCGCCTAACTCGTGGAAGATCAGCACAAACGGACTGGTATCGGCGGTAACGCGGGTCCACGGCATCAGTGAGAGCAGAACGGCTAACGAACCAATATAGAAAATCAGGATGCGGTAGATAACCTGGTTAGTCGCTTTCGGGATACTTTGCTCCGGGTTATCAGCTTCTGCTGCGGTGATCCCCACCAGTTCCAGACCACCGAACGAGAACATGATAATCGCCATCATCATCACCAGTCCGGTGAAGCCGTGCGGCAGGAAACCACCTTGATCCCACAGGTTGCTAACGCTCGCCTGCGGGCCGCCGTTGCCACTGAACAGCAGCCAGCCGCCGAAGATGATCATCGCTACTATCGCAATAACTTTGATAATGGCAAACCAGAACTCCATCTCGCCAAACACTTTAACGTTGGTCAGGTTGATGGCGTTAATCACCACAAAGAATACGGCGGCAGAAACCCAGGTTGGGATTTCCGGATACCAGAACTGAATGTATTTACCCACGGCAGTCAGCTCTGCCATGGCAACTAAAACGTACAGTACCCAGTAGTTCCAGCCAGAGGCGAAACCGGCAAAACTGCCCCAGTATTTATAAGCAAAGTGGCTAAAGGAGCCTGCGACAGGTTCTTCGACCACCATTTCACCCAGCTGACGCATGATCAGAAAGGCGATAAAACCAGCAATGGCGTAACCCAGGATAATCCCTGGCCCTGCGGACTGTATTACGGAGGCGCTACCCAGGAATAGCCCTGTCCCTATCGCGCCACCCAGCGCGATAAGCTGAATATGGCGGTTTTTAAGGCCGCGCTTTAGCTGCTCGCCGTGCTGTTGACCTTCCATCATGAAACCTCGTGCGGTGATTGTTTTTTTGATCTACGCAGTGATGCGTGTGTAAGTTTGCAATTCCGTTTGTTGTATTAATTTTTTTACATCAAAGAAGTTTGAATTGTTACAAAAAGACTTCCGTCAGATCAAGAATAATGGTATGCGGCAGCGAATGCACCCGCTTTATGCATGGTTGAAGATGAGTTGCTTAAAAAGAAACCGTTTGTAAAGCTCAGCCTCAACCCCTCTCAATATGCAGAATGAATTTAAATTCGTTTTTATTGACTTAAAAATCAAAAAATTGGTAAGTGAATCGGTTCAATTCGGATTTTTATAGTTTAATAATCGTTAAAAAATCCCTTTCCTACGTAAAGTCTACATTTGTGCATAGTTACAATTTTGAAACGTTATATATGTCAAGTTGTTAAAATGTGCACAGTTTCATGATTTCAATCAAAACCTGTATGGACATAAGGTGAATACTTTGTTACTTTAGCGTCACAGACATGAAATTGGTAAGACCAATTGACTTCGGCAAGTGGCTTAAGACAGGAACTCATGGCCTACAGCAAAATCCGCCAACCAAAACTCTCCGATGTGATTGAGCAGCAACTGGAGTTTTTGATTCTCGAAGGCACTCTCCGCCCGGGCGAAAAACTCCCACCGGAACGCGAACTGGCAAAACAGTTCGACGTCTCCCGTCCCTCCTTGCGTGAGGCGATTCAACGTCTCGAAGCGAAGGGCTTGTTGCTTCGTCGCCAGGGTGGCGGCACTTTTGTCCAGAGCAGCCTATGGCAAAGCTTCAGCGATCCGCTGGTGGAGCTGCTCTCCGACCATCCTGAATCACAGTATGACTTGCTCGAAACACGACACGCCCTGGAAGGTATCGCCGCTTATTACGCCGCGCTGCGTAGTACCGATGAAGACAAGGAACGCATCCGTGAACTCCACCACGCCATAGAGCTGGCGCAGCAGTCTGGCGATCTGGACGCGGAATCAAACGCCGTACTCCAGTATCAGATTGCCGTCACCGAAGCGGCCCACAATGTGGTTCTGCTTCATCTGCTAAGGTGTATGGAGCCGATGTTGGCCCAGAATGTCCGCCAGAACTTCGAATTGCTCTATTCGCGTCGCGAGATGCTGCCGCTGGTGAGTAGTCACCGCACCCGCATATTTGAAGCGATTATGGCCGGTAAGCCGGAAGAAGCGCGCGAAGCATCGCATCGCCATCTGGCCTTTATCGAAGAAATTTTGCTCGACAGAAGTCGTGAAGAGAGCCGCCGTGAGCGTTCTCTGCGTCGTCTGGAGCAACGAAAGAATTAGTGATTTTTCTGGTAAAAATTATCCAGAAGATGTTGTAAATCAAGCGTATATAAAAGCGCGGCAACTAAACGTAGAACCTGTCTTATTGAGCTTTCCGGCGAGAGTTCAATGGGACAGGTTCCAGAAAACTCAACGTTATTAGATAGATAAGGAATAACCCATGTCAGAACGTTTCCCAAATGACGTGGATCCGATCGAAACTCGCGACTGGCTCCAGGCGATCGAATCGGTCATCCGTGAAGAAGGTGTTGAGCGTGCTCAGTATCTGATCGACCAACTGCTTGCTGAAGCCCGCAAAGGCGGTGTAAACGTAGCCGCAGGCACAGGTATCAGCAACTACATCAACACCATCCCCGTTGAAGAACAACCGGAGTATCCGGGTAATCTGGAACTGGAACGCCGTATTCGTTCAGCTATCCGCTGGAACGCCATCATGACGGTGCTGCGTGCGTCGAAAAAAGACCTCGAACTGGGCGGCCATATGGCGTCCTTCCAGTCTTCCGCAACCATTTATGATGTGTGCTTTAACCACTTCTTCCGTGCACGCAACGAGCAGGATGGCGGCGACCTGGTTTACTTCCAGGGCCACATCTCCCCGGGCGTGTACGCTCGTGCTTTCCTGGAAGGTCGTCTGACTCAAGAGCAGCTGGATAACTTCCGTCAGGAAGTTCACGGCAATGGCCTCTCTTCCTATCCGCACCCGAAACTGATGCCGGAATTCTGGCAGTTCCCGACCGTATCTATGGGTCTGGGGCCGATTGGTGCTATTTACCAGGCTAAATTCCTGAAATATCTGGAACACCGTGGCCTGAAAGATACCTCTAAACAGACCGTTTACGCGTTCCTCGGCGACGGTGAAATGGACGAACCGGAATCCAAAGGTGCGATCACCATCGCTACCCGTGAAAAACTGGATAACCTGGTCTTCGTTATCAACTGTAACCTGCAGCGTCTTGACGGCCCGGTCACCGGTAACGGCAAGATCATCAACGAACTGGAAGGCATCTTCGAAGGTGCTGGCTGGAACGTTATCAAAGTGATGTGGGGTAGCCGTTGGGATGAACTGCTGCGTAAAGATACCAGCGGTAAACTGATCCAGCTGATGAACGAAACCGTTGACGGCGACTACCAGACCTTCAAATCGAAAGATGGTGCGTACGTTCGTGAACACTTCTTCGGTAAATATCCTGAAACCGCAGCACTGGTTGCAGACTGGACTGACGAGCAGATCTGGGCACTGAACCGTGGTGGTCACGATCCGAAGAAAATCTACGCTGCATTCAAGAAAGCGCAGGAAACCAAAGGCAAAGCGACAGTAATCCTTGCTCATACCATTAAAGGTTACGGCATGGGCGACGCGGCTGAAGGTAAAAACATCGCGCACCAGGTTAAGAAAATGAACATGGACGGCGTGCGTCACATCCGCGACCGTTTCAATGTGCCGGTGTCTGATGCAGATATCGAAAAACTGCCGTACATCACCTTCCCGGAAGGTTCTGAAGAGCATACCTATCTGCACGCACAGCGTCAGAAACTGCACGGTTATCTGCCAAGCCGTCAGCCGAACTTCACCGAGAAGCTTGAGCTGCCGAGCCTGCAAGACTTCGGCGCGCTGCTGGAAGAGCAGAGCAAAGAGATCTCTACCACTATCGCTTTCGTTCGTGCCCTGAACGTAATGCTGAAGAACAAGTCGATCAAAGATCGTCTGGTACCGATCATCGCCGACGAAGCGCGTACTTTCGGTATGGAAGGTCTGTTCCGTCAGATTGGTATTTACAGCCCGAACGGTCAGCAGTACATCCCGCAGGACCGCGAGCAGGTTGCTTACTATAAAGAAGACGAGAAAGGTCAGATTCTGCAGGAAGGGATCAACGAGCTGGGCGCAGGGTGTTCCTGGCTGGCAGCGGCGACCTCTTACAGCACCAACAATCTGCCGATGATTCCGTTCTACATCTATTACTCGATGTTCGGCTTCCAGCGTATCGGCGATCTGTGCTGGGCGGCTGGCGACCAGCAAGCGCGTGGCTTCCTGATCGGCGGTACTTCCGGTCGTACCACCCTGAACGGTGAAGGTCTGCAGCACGAAGATGGTCACAGCCACATTCAGTCGCTGACTATCCCGAACTGTATCTCTTACGACCCGGCTTACGCTTACGAAGTTGCTGTCATCATGCATGACGGTCTGGAGCGTATGTACGGTGAAAAACAAGAGAACGTTTACTACTACATCACTACGCTGAACGAAAACTACCACATGCCGGCAATGCCGGAAGGTGCTGAGGAAGGTATCCGTAAAGGTATCTACAAACTCGAAACCATTGAAGGTAGCAAAGGTAAAGTTCAGCTGCTGGGCTCCGGTTCTATCCTGCGTCACGTCCGTGAAGCGGCAGAGATCCTGGCGAAAGATTACGGCGTAGGTTCTGACGTTTATAGCGTGACCTCCTTCACCGAGCTGGCGCGTGATGGTCAGGATTGTGAACGCTGGAACATGCTTCATCCGCTGGAAACTCCGCGCGTTCCGTATATCGCTCAGGTGATGAACGACGCTCCGGCAGTGGCATCTACCGACTATATGAAACTGTTCGCTGAGCAGGTCCGTACTTACGTACCGGCTGACGACTACCGCGTACTGGGTACTGATGGCTTCGGTCGTTCCGACAGCCGTGAGAACCTGCGTCACCACTTCGAAGTTGATGCTTCTTATGTCGTGGTTGCGGCGCTGGGCGAACTGGCTAAACGTGGCGAAATCGATAAGAAAGTGGTTGCTGACGCAATCGCCAAATTCAACATCGATGCAGATAAAGTTAACCCGCGTCTGGCGTAAGAGGTAAAAGAATAATGGCTATCGAAATCAAAGTACCGGACATCGGGGCTGATGAAGTTGAAATCACCGAGATCCTGGTCAAAGTGGGCGACAAAGTTGAAGCCGAACAGTCGCTGATCACCGTAGAAGGCGACAAAGCCTCTATGGAAGTTCCGTCTCCGCAGGCGGGTATCGTTAAAGAGATCAAAGTCTCTGTTGGCGATAAAACCCAGACCGGCGCACTGATTATGATTTTCGATTCCGCCGACGGTGCAGCAGACGCTGCACCTGCTCAGGCAGAAGAGAAGAAAGAAGCAGCTCCGGCAGCAGCACCCGCGGCTGCGGCGGCAAAAGACGTTAACGTTCCGGATATCGGCAGCGACGAAGTTGAAGTGACCGAAATCCTGGTGAAAGTTGGCGATAAAGTTGAAGCTGAACAGTCGCTGATCACCGTAGAAGGCGATAAAGCTTCTATGGAAGTTCCGGCTCCGTTTGCTGGCACCGTGAAAGAGATCAAAGTGAACGTGGGTGACAAAGTGTCTACCGGCTCGCTGATTATGGTCTTCGAAGTCGCGGGTGAAGCAGGCGCGGCAGCTCCGGCGGCTAAACAGGAAGCAGCTCCGGCAGCGGCCCCTGCATCAGCGGCTGGCGTGAAAGAAGTTAACGTTCCGGATATCGGCGGTGACGAAGTTGAAGTGACCGAAGTGATGGTGAAAGTGGGCGACAAAGTTGCCGCTGAACAATCGCTTATCACCGTAGAAGGCGATAAAGCTTCTATGGAGGTCCCGGCTCCGTTTGCAGGCGTCGTGAAGGAACTGAAAGTCAACGTTGGCGATAAAGTGAAAACTGGCTCGCTGATTATGATCTTCGAAGTTGAAGGCGCAGCGCCTGCGGCAGCTCCTGCGAAACAGGAAGCGGCAGCGCCGGCTCCGGCAGCGAAAGCTGAAGCCCCGGCAGCAGCTCCGGCTGCGAAAGCCGAAGGCAAATCTGAATTTGCTGAAAACGACGCTTACGTTCACGCGACTCCGCTGATCCGCCGTCTGGCACGCGAGTTTGGCGTTAACCTGGCGAAAGTGAAGGGCACTGGTCGTAAAGGTCGTATCCTGCGCGAAGACGTTCAGGCTTACGTGAAAGAAGCTATCAAACGTGCAGAAGCAGCTCCGGCGGCGACTGGCGGTGGTATCCCTGGCATGCTGCCGTGGCCGAAGGTGGACTTCAGCAAGTTTGGCGAAATCGAAGAAGTGGAACTGGGCCGTATCCAGAAAATTTCTGGTGCTAACCTGAGCCGTAACTGGGTGATGATCCCGCATGTTACCCACTTCGACAAAACCGATATCACCGAGCTGGAAGCGTTCCGTAAACAGCAGAACGAAGAAGCGGCGAAACGTAAGCTGGATGTGAAGCTCACCCCGGTTGTCTTCATCATGAAAGCCGTTGCTGCAGCTCTTGAGCAGATGCCTCGCTTCAATAGTTCGCTGTCGGAAGACGGTCAGCGTCTGACCCTGAAGAAATACATCAACATCGGTGTGGCGGTGGATACCCCGAACGGTCTGGTTGTTCCGGTATTCAAAGACGTCAACAAGAAAGGCATCATCGAGCTGTCTCGCGAGCTGATGACTATTTCTAAGAAAGCGCGTGACGGTAAGCTGACTGCGGGCGAAATGCAGGGCGGTTGCTTCACCATCTCCAGCATCGGCGGCCTGGGTACTACCCACTTCGCGCCGATTGTGAACGCGCCGGAAGTGGCTATCCTCGGCGTTTCCAAGTCCGCGATGGAGCCGGTGTGGAATGGTAAAGAGTTCGTGCCGCGTCTGATGCTGCCGATTTCTCTCTCCTTCGACCACCGCGTGATCGACGGTGCTGATGGTGCCCGTTTCATTACCATCATTAACAACACGCTGTCTGACATTCGCCGTCTGGTGATGTAAGTAAAAGAGCCGGCCCAACGGCCGGCTTTTTTCTGGTAATCTCATGAATGTATTGAGGTTATTAGCGAATAGACAAATCGGTTGCCGTTTGTTGTTTAAAAATTGTTAACAATTTTGTAAAATACCGACGGATAGAACGACCCGGTGGTGGTTAGGGTATTACTTCACATACCCTATGGATTTCTGGGTGCAGCAAGGTAGCAAGCGCCAGAATCCCCAGGAGCTTACATAAGTAAGTGACTGGGGTGAGGGCGTGAAGCTAACGCCGCTGCGGCCTGAAAGACGACGGGTATGACCGCCGGAGATAAATATATAGAGGTCATGATGAGTACTGAAATCAAAACTCAGGTCGTGGTACTTGGGGCAGGCCCCGCAGGTTACTCCGCTGCCTTCCGTTGCGCTGATTTAGGTCTGGAAACCGTAATCGTAGAACGTTACAACACCCTTGGCGGTGTTTGCCTGAACGTCGGCTGTATCCCTTCTAAAGCACTGCTGCACGTAGCAAAAGTTATCGAAGAAGCCAAAGCGCTGGCTGAACACGGTATCGTCTTCGGCGAACCGAAAACCGATATTGACAAGATTCGTACTTGGAAAGAGAAAGTGATCAATCAGCTGACCGGTGGTCTGGCTGGTATGGCGAAAGGCCGCAAAGTCAAAGTGGTCAACGGTCTGGGTAAATTCACCGGGGCTAACACCCTGGAAGTTGAAGGTGAGAACGGCAAAACCGTGATCAACTTCGACAATGCGATCATTGCAGCGGGTTCTCGCCCGATCCAACTGCCGTTTATTCCGCATGAAGATCCGCGTATCTGGGACTCCACTGACGCGCTGGAACTGAAAGAAGTACCAGAACGCCTGCTGGTAATGGGTGGCGGTATCATCGGTCTGGAAATGGGCACCGTATACCACGCGCTGGGTTCACAGATTGACGTGGTTGAAATGTTCGACCAGGTTATCCCGGCAGCTGACAAAGACATCGTTAAAGTCTTCACCAAGCGTATCAGCAAGAAATTCAACCTGATGCTGGAAACCAAAGTTACCGCCGTTGAAGCGAAAGAAGACGGTATTTATGTGACGATGGAAGGCAAAAAAGCACCCGCTGAACCGCAGCGTTACGACGCCGTGCTGGTAGCGATTGGTCGTGTGCCGAACGGTAAAAACCTCGACGCAGGCAAAGCTGGCGTGGAAGTGGACGACCGTGGTTTCATCCGCGTTGACAAACAGCTGCGTACCAACGTACCGCACATCTTTGCTATCGGCGATATCGTTGGTCAGCCGATGCTGGCACACAAAGGTGTTCACGAAGGTCACGTTGCCGCTGAAGTTATCGCCGGTAAAAAACACTACTTCGATCCGAAAGTTATCCCGTCTATCGCCTATACCGAACCAGAAGTTGCATGGGTAGGTCTGACTGAGAAAGAAGCGAAAGAGAAAGGCATCAGCTATGAAACCGCCACCTTCCCGTGGGCTGCTTCTGGTCGTGCTATCGCTTCCGACTGCGCAGACGGTATGACCAAGCTGATTTTCGACAAAGAATCTCACCGTGTGATCGGTGGTGCGATTGTCGGTACTAACGGCGGTGAGCTGCTGGGTGAAATCGGTCTGGCAATCGAAATGGGTTGTGATGCTGAAGACATCGCACTGACCATCCACGCGCACCCGACTCTGCACGAGTCTGTGGGCCTGGCGGCAGAAGTGTTCGAAGGTAGCATTACCGACCTGCCGAACCCGAAAGCGAAGAAGAAGTAATTTTTCGTTTGCCGGAACATCCGGCAATTAAAAAAGCGGCTAACCACGCCGCTTTTTTTACGTCTGCAATTTACCTTTCCTGTCGCCTTGCTCCGCGCTCAGAGAGACGTTCGCGTACTGCTGACCGTTGCTCGTTATTCAGCCTGACAGTATGGTTACTGTCGTTTAGACGTTGTGGGCGGCTCTCCTGAACTTTTTCCCGAAAAACCTGACGTTGTTCAGGTGATGCCGATTGTATACGCTGGCGGGCGTTATCACGTTGCTGTTGGTTCAGTGGGCGCTGCTGTACTTTTTCCTTAAACACCTGGCGCTGTTCGGGAGTTGCAGACTGAATACGCTCACGCGCTGCCTCTCTTCGCTGCTGGTTCTGTGGGTTAGTCTGCATTTTCTCGCGAACCGCCTGGCGCTGCTCAGGAGAGGCCGATTGATAACGCTGACGAGCGGCGTCCTTTTGTTGCTGGGTCAGTGGTTGGCGACGGCTGAAGTCGCGGAAGTCGTCATAGCTCCCATAGTGTTCAGCTTCATTAAACCGCTGTGCCGCTGCCTGACGTTGGGTATCTCGTGTAATGACGGGGGCGGCGTGTGTTCGTTGCTGAAACTGACTTGCTGCCGCCTGACGCTGGCTGTCGCGTGTTGGAGCAGGTAGCTGCGTGGCACTCATTCCGCCGTTGACATCGGTTTGATGAAACCGCTTTGCCATATCCTGATCATGATAGGGCACACCATTACGGTAGTTTGGATTGTGCCGCCATGCCATATTCTTATCAGTAAGATGCTCACCGGTGATACGGTTGAAATTGTTGACGTCGATATTGATGTTGTCGCCGTTGTGTTGCCAGCCATTACCGTCACGATGACCGCCATCGTGGTGATGATAATCATCATCGTCATGATGATGATGGTCATGATCGTCGTCATCCCAGTCGATGCTGCTAAATAGTGCGTACGTGGTAGCAACGCCCATGCTATAGCCG
This sequence comes from Shigella sonnei, assembly GCF_002950395.1. NCBI lineage: Bacteria > Pseudomonadati > Pseudomonadota > Gammaproteobacteria > Enterobacterales > Enterobacteriaceae > Shigella > Shigella sonnei. The sequence goes on along the minus strand of NZ_CP026802.1, from coordinate 2,873,854 downwards.
AATCCGCGCACAAAGCTGTCAACAAACGGTTCTCCGGCTGGTGGTGGCAGATAAACCGGCGGATACGCAGTATTGGCCCAGTTCCCGTAAACCACGGTTGGGTTGTAGTTGGGAATATAGACCACATCAGGATTGGCGGGCTCAATGGAAATGACGGTTGTTGCCGGCTCTGTAATGACGGGGTTGGCAGTTAAAACGGTATTGGATGGTATGACGGGTGCCGTGACTGTCTGTTTTACCGGTACAGCTTTCTTCGTTGTGGTAATAACTTTCTGTTCGGTTGATGACTTCAGCGAGCCGGTTTGTTGCGCCAGTTGCCGCAATCGCTGTACCGAGTCCATCACGTCCTGCGGCTGCGCCAGAAAAGCATCGCCCAGGTTTTGCACCCATTGCGGGTTTTCGCCCATCAATGCCATCAATTGTGGAAAGGCCACCAGTGATTTAACGCTGGCGTCCCACGGCTGGTCAGATACCGCCTGAATAGCAGCATCGCCTTGTTTAAGTGGATTATCGTGCGACCATTGCACTGCTTGAGCAACGTTTGCCGGATAGGTTGATGCCATTAACACTTGTGAAAGCAGAGAATCGGGGTACAGCGCGACAGGCGCAACCCATTGATCGATTTGTGCAGTGCTGAATGCGGATTTGACGACGGCGGGCGTTACGGGCGGTGCGGAAACCGTTGCAGGAAGCGTAACTGCGGTGATGTCAGGCGCAGTCTGTTGTGTCGATTGCGTTTCCACAGGCGCTTCCACTGTGCGGCTTTTTATATATAGCCCGGCAGAGGCGGCACAAAGCCCGGCACTGCAAATTAGTGCCAGCACATGGGGTTTAAACGGCAAAGTCATTTTCATAATTCGGATCTCAAGGAAATCGCAATGGTCGGCGAACTGCCACCCGCAGGTGCTGTTAATCCGAGTATAAAGAGGCGGTAGTTTAAATTTTGACTAATCTTGGGATTCGTTGAGAAAGGTGATTATCACCATGCGAATTAACGAAGTTTTTACGGAGGGAAACAATCTCTAGACCATCCTTAACGATTCAGCCACTTTTTTATGTTGCTTTTTTGTAAACAGATTAACACGTCGTCAAAATCCTGCTATTCTGCCCGTTGCGGTACTGGGCATTTACCCTACAAACTGCTGTCTCACAGGAGCGTGAAGAGAATCGCCTGCCGCACTATGACAATGAGAGCGAGGAGAACCGTCGTGCTAGAAGAATACCGTAAGCACGTAGCTGAGCGTGCCGCTGAGGGGATTGCGCCCAAACCCCTGGATGCAAACCAAATGGCCGCACTTGTAGAGCTGCTGAAAAACCCGCCCGCGGGCGAAGAAGAATTCCTGTTAGATCTATTAACCAACCGTGTTCCCCCTGGCGTCGATGAAGCCGCCTATGTCAAAGCAGGCTTCCTGGCTGCTATCGCTAAAGGCGAAGCCAAATCCCCTCTGCTGACTCCGGAAAAAGCCATCGAACTGCTGGGTACCATGCAGGGTGGTTACAACATTCATCCGCTGATCGACGCGCTGGATGATGCCAAACTGGCACCGATCGCTGCCAAAGCACTTTCTCACACACTGCTGATGTTCGATAACTTCTATGACGTAGAAGAGAAAGCCAAAGCAGGCAACGAATATGCGAAGCAGGTAATGCAGTCCTGGGCGGATGCCGAATGGTTCCTGAATCGCCCGGCGCTGGCTGAAAAACTGACCGTTACCGTCTTCAAAGTCACTGGCGAAACCAACACTGATGACCTTTCTCCGGCACCGGATGCGTGGTCGCGCCCGGATATCCCACTGCACGCGCTGGCGATGCTGAAAAACGCCCGTGAAGGTATTGAGCCAGACCAGCCAGGTGTTGTTGGCCCGATCAAGCAAATCGAAGCTCTGCAACAGAAAGGTTTCCCGCTGGCGTACGTCGGTGACGTTGTGGGTACGGGTTCATCGCGTAAATCCGCCACGAACTCCGTTCTGTGGTTTATGGGCGATGATATTCCACATGTGCCGAACAAACGCGGCGGTGGTTTGTGCCTCGGCGGTAAAATTGCACCCATCTTCTTTAACACGATGGAAGACGCGGGTGCACTGCCAATCGAAGTCGACGTCTCTAACCTGAACATGGGCGACGTGATTGACGTTTACCCGTACAAAGGTGAAGTGCGTAACCACGAAACCGGCGAACTGCTGGCGACCTTCGAACTGAAAACCGACGTGCTGATTGATGAAGTGCGTGCTGGTGGCCGTATTCCGCTGATTATCGGGCGTGGCCTGACCACCAAAGCGCGTGAAGCACTTGGTCTGCCGCACAGTGATGTGTTCCGTCAGGCGAAAGATGTCGCTGAGAGCGATCGCGGCTTCTCGCTGGCTCAGAAAATGGTAGGTCGTGCCTGCGGTGTGAAAGGTATTCGTCCGGGCGCGTACTGCGAACCGAAAATGACTTCTGTAGGTTCACAGGACACCACCGGCCCGATGACCCGTGATGAACTGAAAGACCTGGCGTGCCTGGGCTTCTCGGCTGACCTGGTGATGCAGTCTTTCTGCCATACCGCGGCGTATCCGAAGCCAGTTGACGTGAACACGCACCACACGCTGCCGGACTTCATTATGAACCGTGGTGGTGTGTCGCTGCGTCCGGGTGACGGCGTAATCCACTCCTGGCTGAACCGTATGCTGCTGCCGGATACCGTCGGTACCGGTGGTGACTCCCATACCCGTTTCCCGATCGGTATCTCTTTCCCGGCGGGTTCTGGTCTGGTGGCATTTGCAGCCGCAACAGGCGTAATGCCGCTGGATATGCCGGAATCCGTTCTGGTGCGCTTCAAAGGCAAAATGCAGCCGGGCATCACCCTGCGCGATCTGGTACACGCGATCCCGCTGTATGCGATCAAACAAGGTCTGCTGACCGTTGAGAAGAAAGGCAAGAAAAACATCTTCTCTGGTCGCATTCTGGAAATTGAAGGTCTGCCGGATCTGAAAGTTGAGCAGGCATTTGAACTGACCGATGCGTCCGCTGAGCGTTCTGCCGCTGGTTGTACTATCAAGCTGAACAAAGAACCGATCATCGAATACCTGAACTCTAACATCGTCCTGCTGAAGTGGATGATCGCGGAAGGTTATGGCGATCGTCGTACCCTCGAACGTCGTATTCAGGGCATGGAAAAATGGCTGGCGAATCCTGAGCTGCTGGAAGCCGATGCAGATGCTGAATACGCGGCAGTGATCGACATCGATCTGGCGGATATTAAAGAGCCAATCCTCTGTGCACCGAACGACCCGGACGACGCACGTCCGCTGTCTGCGGTACAGGGCGAGAAGATCGACGAAGTGTTTATCGGTTCTTGCATGACTAACATCGGTCACTTCCGTGCTGCGGGTAAACTGCTGGATGCGCACAAAGGCCAGTTGCCGACCCGCCTGTGGGTGGCACCGCCAACCCGCATGGACGCCGCACAGTTGACTGAAGAAGGCTACTACAGCGTCTTCGGTAAGAGCGGGGCTCGTATCGAGATCCCGGGCTGTTCTCTGTGTATGGGTAACCAGGCGCGTGTAGCAGACGGTGCGACGGTGGTTTCCACCTCTACCCGTAACTTCCCGAACCGTCTGGGGACTGGCGCGAATGTCTTCCTGGCTTCTGCAGAACTGGCGGCTGTTGCGGCGCTGATTGGCAAACTGCCGACGCCGGAAGAGTACCAGACCTACGTTGCGCAAGTAGATAAAACTGCCGTTGATACTTATCGTTATCTGAACTTCAACCAGCTTTCTCAGTACACCGAAAAAGCCGATGGGGTGATTTTCCAGACTGCGGTGTAATAAGTAAGCGCACGCGCTGCGCATAAACGACACAATGCCCGGTGAATGAGATTCCCGGGCATTTTTTATTTCTAAACCATCGCCGTTCCGCTGTTTTTCTCCGGTAAGGCTGCAATAATTACATCAATAGCGCAATGCGATTTCGGCGCATTGCCGGGAGCAGAGGAACACACTATGGATTACGAATTTCTGCGCGATATTACCGGAGTGGTAAAGGTGCGTATGTCCATGGGGCATGAAGTGGTCGGGCACTGGTTTAATGAAGAGGTGAAAGAAAACCTGGCTTTGCTTGATGAAGTGGAACAAGCAGCGCACGCACTGAAAGGTAGCGAACGGTCCTGGCAACGGGCAGGGCATGAATACACCCTGTGGATGGACGGTGAAGAGGTGATGGTTCGCGCCAATCAACTGGAATTCGCTGGCGATGAAATGGAAGAAGGGATGAACTACTACGACGAAGAAAGCCTGTCGCTATGCGGCGTTGAGGATTTTCTGCAGGTCGTGGCGGCTTACCGCAATTTCGTGCAGCAGAAGTAAATAAATCTGGCGGAGCCTGGGAGCTCCGCCAGAGCCGTTAAACAGCTGGCATATTGCGCCCGTAATAAATCTCGCGCATTTCTTTCCACAGCGCAGCGGTAATTTCCTGGCGCTCGCTGTCGGTTAAATCTTCCGGTTTGGTGTGGAACATGTAGTGCTTAAGGTCGAACTCTTTAAGCAACATCTTGGTATGGAAGATATTTTCCTGATAGACGTTCACATCCACCATGTCATACAGCGCCTTCATATCGTCAGACATAAAGTTCTGAATCGAATTAATCTCATGGTCGATAAAGTGCTTCATACCGTTAATGTCGCGGGTAAAACCGCGCACGCGATAATCAATGGTTACGATATCGGACTCAAGCTGGTGGATCAGGTAATTCAGCGCCTTCAGCGGAGAAATCACGCCGCAGGTAGAGACTTCAATATCGGCGCGGAAGGTACATAAACCGCCTTCAGGATGACTTTCCGGGTAGGTATGTACGCAAATATGACTTTTATCGAGATGGGCAACGACCGTTTCTGGCAGTGGGCCGGGGTGTTCTGTTTTGTCGATGAGTTTCGGGTCAACCGGTTCTTCACTCACCAGAATAGTGACGCTGGCACCCTGTGGTTCGTAATCCTGGCGGGCGATGTTAAGAATATTGGCCCCGATAATGGAACAGGTTTCTGACAGGATTTCGGTCAGACGGTTGGCATTATAGAGTTCATCGATATAAGCAATATAACCGTCGCGCTCTTCGGCAGTTTTGGCGTAGCAGATATCGTAAATACAAAAACTCAGACTTTTGGTCAGATTATTAAAGCCATGCAGTTTCAGTTTTTTCAATTTCTTATCTTCTCCTTAGGACGGCTGTGAAGCCAGTGCGTCTTGCAGATACTGAGGTAAGGCAAAAGCTGCCGTATGGATTGCCGGATTGTAATAACGGCATTTCAGGCCAGAAGCGAGAAAACGCGCCTGAATAATTTCGGTTGAGAGATGGCGTAAGGCGTCGTTATCTGTCGCCCATGCAAAAGTCATGATACCGCCGTAATAGGTCGGGATCGCCGCCTGATAAAAGCCAACGTCGCTGAAGTAATGGCTGAGTTTGCGATAGCTGTCGATGGCTTCTTCCTGCTGTAAAAAGCAGACGCCGTTTTGTGCGACGAAGATACCGCCAGGATTCAGGCAACGTTTGCAGCCTTCATAAAATGCTGAGGTGAACAGACTTTCGCCGGGACCGATAGGATCGGTGCAGTCGGAGATAATGACATCAAAGGTCTGGCTGGTTTGATTAACGAAATTGACGCCATCGTCGATCACCAGCTTAAAGCGCGGATCGTCGTAGCTACCGGCGTTATGGTTGGGCAGATACTGACGGCAGAACGACACGATACCCGCATCGATTTCCACCATCGTGATTGACTCAACGTTTTTATGTCGGGTTACTTCACGCAGCATGGCACCGTCGCCGCCGCCGATAATCAGCACATGTTTCGCGTGACCGTGGGCCAGTAGCGGAACATGGGTCATCATCTCATGATAGATAAACTCGTCGCGCTCGGTGGTTTGTACTACGCCATCCAGCGCCATTACGCGACCAAATGCAGCGTTCTCAAAAATGATCAGATCTTGGTGATCGGTCTTTTCATGATACAGAACGTTATCTACCGCAAAGTACTGCCCAAACTGGTCGTGTAGCGTTTCATGCCACTGTTTTTTTTCGGCCATGGGTTGATACCTCCTTTGTTAACACCCGTAAAAAAAGGGCGCAACATAATAGCTAACATTGACCGCGGATGCACGGTCAATATTTCTACAAAAAGGTATCAGGGATTATTTGACGTAGGCAAGCAGGCTTAAGGAATCGCGGGCCAGGGCTTTGCACTTTTTAGCGACGGGAATGCCAATGCCGCTGAGATCGCGGTAGCTGTCTTCACCGAGGGCTTTCATGTCGAAGGTGTCGTAATTACTGAGATCCCACTGGTTTTGCTGGGCGAAAAAGACCAGTGCGCGACGAATTTGCCCGTTAGGTAAGTTCTGGTAACCACAATCGTTCTTCAGAAAGACAAAAACTGCCGTTAAATCGGCCATATCTTCGGCTTCAGACTCGCTGAGCGCGTAACTGTTTGCGCAGACGGCCATCAGGCTGCCGAATAACACTGTTCTGAAAAACGTCTTCATTGCTTCTACCAGGGGCTTAAAGAAGATAAACGTTAGCACACTGCGAGCGAGGCGACGACCATTATTGTCGATTAAATTGTGTCTGCGGCTTGACCTTCCCGTAAGGGGAAGGACTATGCTCAACGTTTGATTTTGTTTCGCCTGCTTAAGAATAAGGAAATAACTATGCAACGTCGTGATTTCTTAAAATATTCCGTCGCGCTGGGTGTGGCTTCAGCCTTGCCGCTGTGGAGCCGCGCAGTCTTTGCGGCGGAACGCCCAACGTTACCGATCCCTGATTTGCTCACGACCGATGCCCGTAATCGCATTCAGTTAACTATTGGCGCAGGTCAGTCTACCTTTGGCGAGAAAACTGCAACTACCTGGGGCTATAACGGCAATCTGCTGGGGCCGGCGGTGAAATTACAGCGCGGCAAAGCGGTAACGGTTGATATCTATAACCAACTGGCGGAAGAGACGACGTTGCACTGGCACGGGCTGGAAATACCGGGTGACGTCGACGGCGGCCCGCAGGGAATTATTCCGCCAGGCGGCAAACGTACGGTGACGTTGAACGTTGATCAACCTGCCGCTACCTGCTGGTTCCATCCACATCAACATGGCAAGACCGGGCGACAGGTGGCGATGGGGTTGGCTGGGCTGGTGGTAATTGAAGATGACGAGATCCTGAAATTAATGCTGCCAAAACAGTGGGGTATCGATGATGTTCCGGTGATTGTTCAGGATAAAAAATTTAACGCTGATGGGCAGATTGATTATCAACTGGATGTGATGACCGCCGCCGTGGGCTGGTTTGGCGATACGCTGCTGACCAACGGTGCAATCTACCCACAACACGCTGCCCCGCGTGGCTGGCTGCGCCTGCGTTTGCTCAATGGCTGTAACGCCCGCTCGCTCAATTTCGCCACCAGCGACAATCGCCCGCTGTATGTGATTGCCAGCGACGGTGGTCTGCTACCTGAACCGGTGAAGGTGAGCGAGCTGCCGGTGCTGATGGGCGAGCGTTTTGAAGTGCTGGTGGAGGTTAACGACAACAAACCCTTTGATCTGGTGACGCTACCGGTCAGCCAGATGGGGATGGCGATTGCGCCGTTTGACAAGCCGCATCCGGTAATGCGGATTCAGCCGATTGCTATTAGTGCCTCCGGTGCTTTGCCTGACACATTAAGTAGCCTGCCTGCGTTACCTTCGCTGGAAGGGCTGACGGTACGCAAGCTGCAACTTTCTATGGACCCGATGCTCGATATGATGGGGATGCAGATGCTAATGGAGAAATATGGCGATCAGGCGATGGCCGGAATGGATCACAGCCAGATGATGGGCCATATGGGGCACGGCAATATGAATCATATGAACCACGGCGGGAAGTTCGATTTCCACCATGCCAATAAAATCAACGGTCAGGCGTTTGATATGAATAAGCCGATGTTTGCGGCGGCGAAAGGGCAGTACGAACGTTGGGTTATCTCTGGCGTGGGCGACATGATGCTGCATCCGTTCCATATTCACGGCATGCAGTTCCGTATCTTGTCAGAAAATGGCAAACCGCCAGCGGCTCATCGCGCGGGCTGGAAAGATACCGTTAAGGTAGAAGGCAATGTCAGTGAAGTGCTGGTGAAGTTTAATCACAACGCACCGAAAGAACATGCTTATATGGCGCACTGCCATCTGCTGGAGCATGAAGATACGGGGATGATGTTAGGGTTTACGGTATAAAAAGACCGTATTCGGAAATATGCCCGGATCTCTCCGGGCATTATGGTTATTTCACATCATCCGGCAGGGCATAAGCCACAATATAGTCGCCCATCTTCGTACCAAATGAACCGTGACCGCCTGCGGAGATCACCACATACTGCTTGCCATTCACTTCATAGGTCATTGGCGTCGCCTGACCACCCGCTGGTAAACGGCCCTGCCACAGTTTTTCACCGTTGCTCATGTTGTAAGCGCGCAGGTAGTTATCTGCCGTAGCAGCGATAAACAGCACGTTACCCGCCGTGGAGATTGGCCCGCCCAGCATCGGCATACCCATATTGAACGGCACCGGTACAGGCATCGGGAACGGCATACTGTCTTGCGGCGTACCAATACGTTTCTTCCACACCACTTCATTGATTTTCAGATCCAGCGCCGAGATATAACCCCATGCTGGCTGTTTACACGGCAGACCAAACGGTGAGAGGAACGGGTTGAGCGTGACACCATACGGTACACCGTACTGTGGCTGAATGCCGGATTCCGTACCCGTGCCTTTGGCATCTTTCGGCTGCTCCATCGGGTTACCCGGACCGCGTGGGATCAGTTTCGAAACAAACGGCAGTGCCATTGGGTTGGCAATTGCCACTTCACGATTTGGATCAACGGAAATCCCGCCCCATTCAAACATTCCCAGGTTACCCGGGAAGACCAGCGTGCCCTGTTCAGATGGCGGCGTGAAAATGCCTTCATAGCGCATCTGGTGGAACATCACGCGGCACACCAGTTGGTCAAACATGGTGGCTCCCCACATATCCGCACCGCTCAAATCTTTCTTCGGACGGAAGCTCAGTTCAGAGAACGGCTGGGTCGGAGTAACGTAATCGCCTTTCGCAGCACCTTGCGGCACCGGTTTTTCCGGGGCCGGAACCACCAGTTCGCCATTGCGACGATCGAGCACAAAAATGTTGCCGGTTTTCGCCGGAGCGTAAATAACTGGCACTTTCTGACCATTAACGGTGATGTCCGCCAGCGTCGGCTGTGCCGGAAGATCCATGTCCCACAGGTCGTGGTGAACGGTCTGGTAGCTCCACGCCAGTTTCCCGGTAGTGGCATTCAGCGCCAGAATCGAGCTGGCATAACGTTCCTGTTCCGGTGTGCGGTTACCGCCCCAGATATCCGGCGTGGTCACGCCCATCGGCAGATAGACCAGATCCAGCTTCGCGTCATAGGCCGCTGGTGCCCAGGAGTTTGGCGAGTTAAAGGTAAAGGTGTGTTCGTCAGACGGGATTGCGTTCGGATCTTTCGCGCCGGGATCAAAAGCCCACAGCAGCTCCCCGGTGTTGACATCAAAACCACGGATCACGCCAGACGTTTCGCGGGTTGAGAAGTTATCGGTAACTGAACCGGCCATCACGATGGTTTTATCGGTGATAATCGGTGGCGAAGTCGGTTCATACAGACCCGGTTTGGTGTCTGGCATATTGCTTTGCAGATTGAGCACGCCTTTATTGGCGAAGGTTTCGCACAGTTTGCCGTTTTCAGCGTTAATCGCAATCAGTCGACCATCATTGACCGGAAGAATGATACGACGCGGGCAATCCGCCATCACTTCCGGCGAAGCCGTTTCTGCTTTGGCTTCATGATAAGAGACGCCACGGCAGGTTACGTGCTGGAAAGACTCGTTAGTTTTCAGCTCAGGATCGTAATGCCATTTCTCTTTGCCGCTGGCGGCATCGAGCGCAAACAGGCGCTGGTGAGCGGTACACAGGTAAAGGGTGTCGCCCACTTTAATCGGCGTCACTTCATTGGTGATTTCGCCCGGATCGTTCGGCTGCTTCACATCGCCAGTACGGAACACCCAGGCTTCTTTCAGATTATGGACGTTATCGGCGTTAATTTGTTTCAGAGGTGAAAAGCGTTGACCTTCCTGATTGCGACCATAGGCAGGCCAGTCCTGATCGGCAACGGGTGAGATAGCTTCCGCAGGTGTGGCATCGGCGCTTAAGGTGCCGTTGATTTCCTGCGGATCGTTAAATCCGGCCCAGGTCAGGATACTACCGCTAATCAGCAGTGCCACCACCAGTGCGGCAACTGCGCCGCTGGCAGGAATGACCAGGCGACGCCAGACAAACGGCAGGATCAGCCAGATGCCGAAGAAGACCAGAATATCGCTGCGCGGAGTCAGCGCCCAGAAGTCGAAACCAACTTCCCAGACGCCCCAAATCATGGTGCCGAGCAGCAGGGCTGCGTATAGCCAAAGCGCGGCGCGTTTACTGCACCACAGCATCCAGGCGACGCCGAGCATCACAAGGCCAGCGATAGGGTAGTACCAGGAGCCGCCAATCGCGACCAGCCAGCCTCCGCCAATGAGTAGATACAGCCCGCAAAGCGCTGCAAAAAGGGCTGTTAGCGTGACGAGTAATCGTCGCGAGCCTGTATTGTTAATTGCCATAAAGAGACACCATTTCAATTCATTAATATTTTAGTAGCAATTAATTATAGGTTTTAACATGTGTGACCGTCATCACAATTCGAGCTTTATTAACAGATTCCGCGAATGAATAGTTTTACTGGTATACTGCGTGTCTTGCGCTTTGTTGCGGTGCCAAAACCTGCCCGTGCGAAGTGATTTGTTTTTAAATCATATGGTTAGAGATATGAAACATACTGTAGAAGTAATGATCCCCGAAGCGGAGATTAAAGCGCGTATCGCCGAACTGGGTCGTCAGATTACTGAGCGTTACAAAGACAGCGGCAGCGATATGGTGCTGGTGGGTCTGCTGCGTGGCTCATTTATGTTTATGGCGGACCTGTGCCGTGAAGTTCAGGTATCTCATGAAGTCGACTTTATGACCGCCTCCAGCTACGGTAGCGGCATGTCCACCACCCGTGATGTGAAAATCCTCAAAGATCTGGATGAAGATATCCGTGGCAAGGACGTGCTGATTGTTGAAGATATCATCGACTCGGGGAATACACTGTCGAAAGTGCGTGAGATCTTAAGCCTGCGCGAACCGAAGTCGCTGGCGATTTGTACGCTGCTGGATAAACCGTCCCGTCGTGAAGTGAACGTCCCGGTAGAATTTATCGGTTTCTCGATCCCGGATGAGTTTGTGGTGGGTTACGGCATTGATTACGCACAGCGTTACCGTCATCTGCCGTATATCGGCAAAGTGATTCTGCGGGACGAGTAAGTGTGAAGTTGCCGGATGTGTTGCATCCGGCATGGCATTTTTATTTGTGGTTGGCGTGTTTCAGCTTGAGGTTGGAAATCCCGTGACGGTAACGTTGCTCAAGGGTTTCGCGGTTGGTCGCTGTGACATCCAGATCACGCAGCAAGCCGTCGTGAATGCCGTAGGCCCAGCCGTGAATGGTAACTTTCTGCCCGCGTTTCCACGCTGATTGCATAATGGTGGAGTGGCCTAGGTTATAAACCTGTTCCATGACGTTCAGTTCACACAAGGTATCCAGACGGCGCTCTTGCGGCATTTCGCCGAGCAATGAGCTATGTTTGAACCAGATATCGCGGATATGCAGCAGCCAGTTGTTGATAAGCCCCAGTTCCGGGTTTTCAACGGCGGCTTGTACGCCGCCGCAACCGTAGTGGCCACAGATAATAATGTGTTCAACTTCGAGTACATCCACTGCATACTGAACCACGGAAAGGCAGTTCAGGTCGGTGTGAATGACCAGGTTAGCAACATTACGGTGAACAAAGAGTTCGCCCGGCTCAAGACCGGTTAAACGTTCTGCAGGAACGCGACTGTCGGAACATCCAATCCATAGAAAGCGCGGTTTTTGCGCTTGTGCCAGTTTCTCAAAAAACCCGGGATCCTCTTCCACCAGCATTTTTGACCATAGTGCATTGTTGCTGATGAGTGTATCTATGTCTTTCATGGAGGTTAACGACCTGTAACCAAATAATTACGTTTGGCTAATATAGGGCAACTCCGGGACGATTTAAACCACAGATAAAGTGTAAGAACGTAAGGTAAGTAAAAATTTATGACCATTGCACTGGAACTTCAACAGCTTAAAAAAACCTATCCAGGCGGCGTTCAGGCGCTTCGTGGAATAGATTTGCAGGTCGAAGCGGGTGATTTTTATGCGCTTCTCGGGCCGAACGGGGCCGGGAAATCGACCACTATCGGTATTATCAGCTCTCTGGTAAATAAAACCTCCGGGCGGGTCAGCGTATTTGGTTACGATCTCGAGAAAGATGTCGTGAACGCTAAACGTCAGTTGGGACTGGTGCCGCAGGAATTTAACTTCAACCCGTTTGAAACCGTGCAGCAAATTGTGGTGAATCAGGCAGGGTACTACGGTGTGGAGCGCAAAGAGGCGTACATCCGCAGCGAAAAATATCTTAAACAACTCGATCTATGGGGAAAACGCAACGAACGTGCGCGTATGTTATCTGGCGGGATGAAGCGCCGTTTAATGATTGCCCGTGCGTTAATGCATGAACCTAAACTACTGATTCTCGACGAACCGACCGCAGGCGTGGATATTGAACTTCGCCGCTCAATGTGGGGCTTTTTGAAGGATTTAAACGACAAAGGCACCACCATCATTCTCACCACACACTACCTGGAAGAAGCAGAAATGCTGTGCCGCAATATCGGCATTATTCAACACGGTGAGCTGGTGGAAAATACCTCGATGAAGGCGCTGCTGGCGAAGCTGAAATCGGAAACCTTTATTCTCGATCTCGCACCGAAAAGTCCGTTACCGAAGCTCGATGGCTATCAGTATCGACTGGTCGATACCGCGACGCTGGAAGTTGAAGTGCTGCGTGAGCAGGGGATCAACAGCGTATTTACGCAGTTAAGTGAGCAGGGCATTCAGGTATTAAGTATGCGTAACAAAGCTAACCGTCTGGAAGAGCTGTTTGTTTCACTGGTTAATGAAAAACAAGGAGATCGCGCATGATGCATCTTTACTGGGTGGCGCTAAAAAGCATCTGGGCGAAAGAGATCCATCGCTTTATGCGTATCTGGGTGCAGACGCTGGTGCCGCCAGTCATCACCATGACCCTTTACTTTATTATCTTCGGTAACCTGATTGGTTCGCGTATTGGCGATATGCATGGCTTCAGCTATATGCAGTTCATCGTACCGGGGCTGATCATGATGTCGGTGATCACCAATGCCTACGCCAACGTTGCGTCATCATTTTTTGGTGCCAAGTTCCAGCGTAATATTGAAGAGCTGCTGGTAGCGCCGGTTCCGACTCACGTCATTATTGCCGGATATGTCGGCGGTGGCGTGGCGCGTGGTCTGTTTGTTGGCATTCTGGTGACGGCAATTTCACTGTTTTTTGTGCCGTTTCAGGTGCATTCGTGGGTATTCGTTGCCTTAACCCTGGTGCTCACGGCGGTGTTGTTCTCCCTTGCGGGTTTGCTGAACGGTGTGTTTGCCAAAACGTTCGATGACATCAGCCTGGTGCCAACCTTTGTGTTAACGCCACTCACGTATTTGGGTGGGGTCTTTTACTCACTGACTTTGTTGCCGCCGTTCTGGCAAGGGCTGTCGCACCTGAACCCAATCGTTTATATGATCAGTGGTTTCCGCTACGGCTTCCTCGGTATCAATGATGTTCCGCTGGTCACTACCTTTGGCGTACTGGTGGTCTTTATTGTGGCGTTTTATTTGATCTGTTGGTCGCTGATCCAACGTGGACGTGGTTTGCGTAGCTAAGGCTATTTCCTCTCCTCTGGATTTGGGGGAGAGGAGTTTTGACGGCTATCACCCTTTATCAACAATGGTCAGGGTAGACTGATTTTCGGCTAAGGAGGAAGGCGATGTTAGGTTGGGTAATTACCTGTCACGATGACCGGGCGCAAGAGATACTGGATGCGCTGGAGAAAAAACATGGGGCGCTTCTTCAGTGCCGGGCCGTGAATTTCTGGCGTGGGTTAAGCTCTAATATGCTCAGCCGCATGATGTGCGATGCTCTGCATGAAGCGGACTCTGGTGAGGGTGTCATCTTCTTAACCGATATAGCCGGAGCGCCACCGTACCGCGTGGCTTCATTATTAAGCCACAAACACTCCCGTTGCGAAGTGATTTCTGGTGTCACGTTACCGTTAATTGAACAGATGATGGCTTGCCGTGAAACCATGACCAGTTCAGAGTTTCGCGAGCGTATTGTCGAACTGGGTGGGCCGGAGGTGAGTAGTCTTTGGCACCAACAACAAAAAAATCCGCCTTTCGTCCTCAAACATAATTTGTATGAGTATTAACCCACGATTCTTATAGCGCTTTTGCTACAATAAAAGCGTTGTTTCACCCTCGGTTATTTTTTCATGTACAAACAAGCTGTTATTCTCCTGCTGATGCTGTTTACCGCAAGTGTCAGTGCCGCGTTACCTGCCCGTTATATGCAAACCATCGAAAATGCTGCGGTCTGGGCGCAAATTGGCGACAAGATGGTGACCGTGGGGAATATTCGGGCCGGACAAATCATTGCCGTGGAGCCCACTGCCGCAAGTTATTACGCATTTAATTTTGGCTTTGGTAAAGGGTTTATCGATAAAGGGCATCTTGAGCCGGTTCAGGGGCGACAAAAAGTTGAAGACGGTTTGGGTGACCTCAACAAGCCGCTGAGTAATCAGAACTTAGTTACCTGGAAAGATACGCCGGTCTATAACGCGCCGAGTGTGGGCAGTGCGCCATTTGGGGTATTGGCGGACAATTTGCGCTACCCGATTTTGCATAAACTGAAAGACAGGTTAAATCAAACCTGGTATCAGGTCCGTATTGGCGATCGACTGGCCTATATCAGCGCGCTGGATGCCCAACCCGATAATGGCCTTCCGGTGCTAACTTATCACCATATTCTGCGCGACGAAGAAAACACCCGTTTTCGCCATACTTCGACGACCACCTCGGTACGCGCTTTCAATAACCAAATGGCCTGGCTGCGCGACAGGGGATACGCGACACTGAGCATGGCGCAGCTGGAAGGTTACGTGAAGAATAAGATCAATCTCCCTGCGCGAGCGGTGGTGATTACCTTTGATGATGGCCTCAAGTCGGTGAGCCGCTATGCGTATCCTGTATTGAAACAATATGGCATGAAGGCGACGGCGTTTGTTGTTACCTCGCGCATCAAACGTCACCCGCAGAAGTGGAACCCAAAATCGCTGCAATTTATGAGCGTTTCTGAGCTTAACGAAATTCGCGATGTTTTTGATTTTCAGTCACATACCCATTTTTTGCATCGGGTGGATGGCTATCGCCGACCCATATTACTGAGCCGTAGTGAGCACAATATTCTGTTTGATTTTGCACGTTCACGCCGCGCTCTGGCGCAATTTAATCCGCATGTCTGGTATCTTTCGTATCCGTTTGGCGGATTTAATGACAAAGCCGTGAAGGCAGCAAACGATGCCGGATTTCACCTGGCGGTGACAACCATGAAAGGCAAAGTAAAACCGGGGGATAATCCGTTGTTACTAAAACGACTTTATATCTTAAGAACGGATTCGCTGGAGACGATGTCGCGGCTGGTGAGTAACCAGCCGCAGGGATAACAATCAAGCAACCTGTACCGGAATCGCTTTCGCGGTACGTTTCATTTCATTGTCGCCTTCAAAATAGGCGACGTTGGGTCGCCAGGTGCGAGCTTCTTCATCTGGCATGGTAACGAAGCTGGCGATGATGACAATATCGCCGACACTGGCGCAGTGGGCCGCCGCACCGTTAACAGAAATAATTCTCGAACCGCGTTCTGCCGCGATGGCATAAGTGGAGAAACGCTTGCCGTTGGTGACATTCCAGATATCAATGGCTTCGTTTTCGAGAATACCGGCTGCGTCAAGAAAATCCTGGTCAATGGCGCAAGAACCTTCATAGTGCAGGTCCGCATGAGTCACTTTCACGCGGTGGAGTTTGCCCTGCAGCATCGTGCGAATCATAACTTCTACCTTTCTACCCTGTCGTTAACGAAGCAGGCGATGCCTGCTTTGAGGAAATTCTCACGCAGTATTGCCCGATTTTTGTTTAGTGTCTACTCATCTGACGGCATTTACATCAGCAGTTTGCGTACCGTGCCGAAGCGTGCCATGTAACGGCTGTAACCAATTGAAATTTCTCTGAACGCTGCTCGGTAAACACTAAAGAGGTGGCTGACGATGGCACGCCTTGACTGGATACTGCCTTCACGCAAGACAACACGGAAGGCAGGGAAGATGGATGCACCGAGTACCACACCGCATGATGCAGTGTTTAAACAATTTTTAATGCACGCGGAGACGGCTCGCGACTTTCTGGAGATACATTTGCCAGTGGAATTACGAGAACTTTGTGACCTCAACACGCTTCATTTAGAGTCGGGGAGTTTCATTGAAGAGAGCCTGAAAGGACACAGCACGGACGTGCTCTATTCCGTGCAAATGCAGGGCAATCCCGGTTATCTGCATGTTGTGATTGAACACCAAAGCAAGCCGGATAAGAAAATGGTCTTTCGCATGATGCGTTATTCTATTGCTGCCATGCACCGGCATCTGGAGGCGGATCACGATAAGCTGCCGCTGGTGGTGCCGATACTGTTTTATCAGGGCGAGGCCACACCTTATCCGCTCTCAATGTGCTGGTTTGATATATTTTACTCGCCGGAGCTGGCACGACGCGTCTATAACAGTCCTTTCCCGCTGGTGGATATCACCATCACACCGGATGACGAAATCATGCAACATCGGCGGATTGCGATTCTCGAACTACTGCAAAAACATATTCGCCAGCGCGACTTAATGTTATTGCTGGAGCAACTGGTCACGCTGATTGACGAAGGGTACACTAGCGGAAGTCAGTTAGTTGCCATGCAAAACTATATGCTGCAACGCGGTCATACTGAACAAGCGGATTTGTTTTATGGTGTGCTGAGAGACAGGGAAACGGGAGGGGAGTCTATGATGACGCTGGCGCAGTGGTTTGAAGAGAAAGGGATTGAGAAGGGGATTCAGCAGGGAAGACAGGAGGAAAGGCAAGAATTCGCCCAGCGTTTTCTGAGTAAAGGGATGTCTCGGGAAGACGTTGCAGAGATGACAAATTTATCTCTTGCTGAGATTGATAGGCTGATTAACTAAGTTGTCTGCGTTATGAATAATTGCTTACAGACGCCATCGCCATGACGTGGGGCAAATTAATAATTGGCGCCATCAGCCGTAGCGCCAGTTATACTCGTCATACTTTAAATTGCATGTGCTGCGTCTGCGTTCGCTAACCCCAGTCACTTACTTATGTAAGCTCCTGGGGATTAATGAGAGACATCCATGTCTCTCACCGAAGGCCAGCCTGCGGCTGGGCAAATTCGTTCCTGACGAATTTGTCACTCGCTTGCCGCCTTCCTGCAACTTGAATTATTTAGAGTAAAAGCATTACGCCAGTTCGACGATTTTGTTGTCGATCAGGCGGGCATCGCCAAGCCAGGCGGCTACCAGAATTACAGCTCGTTTGCTGGTTTCAGAGACTTCCAGCAACGTGTCGGCATCGCGAATCTGAATATCATCGGCGCGGAAGCCTTTTTCATTCAGTTCTTGCCCTGCAATGGCAATAATTTCATCAAGATCCCGCTCGCCAGCCTGCAATTTGTCGGCAATTGAACTTAAAACTTTGTACAGACCGGGCGCAATTTTGCGTTGTTCCGCCGTCAGATAACCATTACGGGAACTGAGCGCAAGGCCATCTTTGGCGCGCATAATCGGGACGCCGACAATTTCAATATCGAAGCCCATATCGGCAACCATTTTGCGGATTAGCGCCAGTTGCTGAAAGTCCTTTTCACCGAAGCAGGCGATGTCCGGCTGGACCAGGTTAAACAGCTTGCTGACGATAGTCGAAACGCCGCGAAAATGCCCCGGACGGCTCGCGCCTTCCAGCATGGTCGAAAGCCCGGGAACGTCAACGTAAGTATGGGTTTCAGTACCGTTCGGGTAGATCTCTTTTACCGAAGGGGCGAAAACTAAATCCACTTTACGTTTGTTTAGCTTCTCGCAGTCCTCCTGCAAGGTCCGTGGATAACGTGCCAGATCTTCCGGGCGGTCGAACTGCATCGGGTTAACGAAAATACTGACGACGACCACATCGGCGCGGGCTTTGGCTTCGTCGACCAGCTTCATATGGCCATCGTGCAGATTACCCATAGTAGGCACCAGCGCCACGCGCTTGCCTTCCATACGCAGGCGGCGAATTTGCTGACGCAGCAGCGGCAGGGTTTCGATAATTAACACAACGTGACTCCTTAATGGAAACTGTGTTCTTCGCCCGGATAAACGCCGGACTCCACTTCAGCCATATACTGCCGCACAGCCGCGCGGATGTCGCCCGTTTCGGCGAGGAAATTTTTAGCGAATTTAGGAATGTGACCGCCGGTAATGCCGAAGGCGTCGTGCATCACGAGGATCTGCCCGTCAGTGACGTTGCCTGCGCCAATGCCAATAACCGGGATCGCCAGTGCTTCGGTAATACGTTTTGCCAGTTCAATCGGCACGCATTCCAGCACCAGCAGCTGTGCCCCAGCGGCTTCTAAGGCTAATGCATCGCTGAGCAGTTGATCGCCCGCTTCATCGCCGCGCCCCTGAACTTTGTAGCCACCGAAAATATTCACTGACTGTGGGGTTAAACCTAAGTGACCACATACAGGAACGGCACGTTCGGTCAGCATTTTTACGGTTTCGACCAGCCACTCACCGCCCTCAATTTTGACCATATTGGCACCGGCACGCATAACCGTTGCGGCGTTTTCAAAGGCTTGTTCCGGCGTGGCATACGCCATAAACGGCAGGTCAGCCAACAGCAGGCAGTTTGGCGCACCACGACGTACGGAGGCAGTGTGGTAGGCGATATCGGCAACGGTCACCGGCAGGGTGGAGTCGTGACCCTGAACCGTCATGCCCAGCGAGTCGCCTACCAGCATGACGTTAAGTCCTTCATCAGCAAATAGTTTCGCGAAGCTGTAGTCGTAAGCGGTGATGGTCGCGAAACGCTTTTTATCCTGCTTACATTTCTGAAGTGAAGCAATGGTGGTCGGTTTCATAACGTGTCCTGATAAATGATGTCGTGTTGCCTGGCATTTTATCAGTCACATTGGTGGGGGCAATGATTTATCAATTACCGCACCGCCAGATGATGGCGGTGCGGTGGACTTATTAAGGGTAGGTTACCTGGAAAGTACTGGTGGCTTTAAACTCACCAGCTTCTATTGGTATAGTTCCATCCTGTTGTAGCGTGGCCTGGAAATGGAGAGGGTATGTTATACCTGTATCTTGATCCGGGTAAACTCCTCCTGTTGTATCGTCTTTGCCTCTCGGGTCGTAATCTTTATAAACAGAATTTGAATCATTAGGTTTCAATGTCATTAGAGGATTTTTACTAGTTGCTAAACCTTCTATGAGTACACCGACTCCTTTTGCTGCGTCATTACCTGTGAGAGTATTACCAAGGAGTTGCCCGTTTTCAGTACCAACCTTTGTTGAAACTAATTTTGTCTCAATATTAGTCACACGAACGCAGTTTTGAAGTGAAATATCAAAAGGAACCGGTGTGGCACCGTTTCTGATTTGTTCTGCACTATATTCACCCATTTTTACCGTAGAACCAGTCACAGAAGTTCCACTAAGCGGTGATGCTGCCAACTTACTGATTTAGTGTATGATGGTGTTTTTGAGGTGCTCCAGTGGCTTCTGTTTCTATCAGCTGTCCCTCCTGTTCAGCTACTGACGGGGTGGTGCGTAACGGCAAAAGCACTGCCGGACATCAGCGCTATCTCTGCTCTCACTGCCGTAAAACATGGCAACTGCAGTTCACTTACACCGCTTCTCAACCCGGTACGCACCAGAAAATCATTGATATGGCCATGAATGGCGTTGGATGCCGGGCAACTGCACGCATTATGGGCGTTGGCCTCAACACGATTTTACGTCACTTAAAAAACTCAGGCCGCAGTCGGTAACCTCGCGCATACAGCCGGGCAGTGACGTCATCGTCTGCGCGGAAATGGACGAACAGTGGGGCTATGTCGGGGCTAAATCGCGCCAGCGCTGGCTGTTTTACGCGTATGACAGTCTCCGGAAGACGGTTGTTGCGCACGTATTCGGTGAACGCACTATGGCGACGCTGGGGCGTCTTATGAGCCTGCTGTCACCCTTTGACGTGGTGATATGGATGACGGATGGCTGGCCGCTGTATGAATCCCGCCTGAAGGGAAAGCTGCACGTAATCAGCAAGCGATATACGCAGCGAATTGAGCGGCATAACCTGAATCTGAGGCAGCACCTGGCACGGCTGGGACGGAAGTCGCTGTCGTTCTCAAAATCGGTGGAGCTGCATGACAAAGTCATCGGGCATTATCTGAACATAAAACACTATCAATAAGTTGGAGTCATTACCCCACTAAGCATAGCGGTAAAACAAGTGGGATTAGTCAACTTGACATTGAGCAGATCGAAATCGATTTTGATAAAATAACTATGCTCATTTATACCTTGGCCTGCGCCATAGGCTTTAAATGAATACAGATAATTTGATGAGCTGGATAATTTGATCTGTTGAGTTACTGTTGGATCAAAGTTTGTATCTGTATAGAATTCAATTGTAAGGGTCTGATAAATACCACCTACAGCCCAGTATTTACGGGTGCTATTCGCATTATTGCAACTCCAATATAACACGTCTTCGCTTGGATTATACCACGAAAAATATTGTTCTGCAGAGTCACCAATGTATATCCCAGGTGAACTAACGTTAGTTACGGTACCGTAAGCTGACCACATGTTTGAAATTAATAATGTGTAATACAAACCAGGAACTGATGTATTAAATAATTTATGGGAGCCATACATTTTACCTGAGTCAACCATTGCATTTTCAATACGCATTGCGCTACCACTTGTGCTATCACTTCTGTTGCAATAAAGAAAACCACCACCAGAAGCGGTATCTAACTGACTCCACTGTAATTTTACACCTGTAGGTCCAAGCTGCGTCGGTTTGTAGAAAACTAAATTATTTGTACTTGTTGCATATCTGAATATGACAGTAGCATCGCCATTCGGCCCCGTTTCTCTCCATTTTTGATCTGACGGACCAACGCCGTAACTATTCCCAACAATATATCCTACGTTATCATCAGTGCCAGCACTCGCGGTATAACAACTCAAGCACAGAATTAAAAAAAATGTCTGAAGAATTTCTTCATTATCACTCCACCATCTACTGCTGTAACAGTCGCAGTTATTTGTTTTGATCTATTATTCGTAGTACACATCAACTAATATATGACTCATTACTTGGCCAGATATGACATCCAGCGCGGGATCGATTTTTTGCATTCTGGCATAAAATTTCCATGAAGAATTATGCAGGGCAGAAGTCATTACTGGATACACGGAACGAGAATTTCCTGCTGAACTAATAACATTGAATATATTGGTCGGGTCCTGAATGGAAAAGAGAACGACACCGACATTTTTAGCCCCGGTTGCGACTTCATTGGCAAATATTTGCCTTGAACCTGCAGCCATGACACCGCTAAGGGCTCTAAAATCAATATGTAACTGATTAAGCACATCGCCAGTTCCCTGTAATGCACAGTCTGATACTGTGACAGTGAACTCTTTTCCACCTGGTTGATAGCTTTCAGGAGTAACATTATCTGAAAAATATCCCACCCCAACGACGCCAAGATCAATATTACCCTGGTTACTGATTCCGCTTTTGCAAGTGCTGTTTTTTACATTGGCAACAAGGTCAATATCCTGCCCAGCGATGGCTGGATAGGTAATGGGAAACTGTAGTGACAGAAACAGAATTATTCTCTTCATCAGCTTACGTTGAGTGGGATGCATATATAGTTCCTGGATCTGTCAGTCTGTTAGTTATAGGTTACTGTAAATGTGGCAGGTGCAGAAAATTTACCCGCAGTGACATTGCTTACGGTTTTATTTTTTTCGACGACCAGTCGAGCACTCATCGGATAATAAACAACCGCGTTGGCTGCATTGGAGATAGTGACCTCTTGAGATGCTGGTGTCACACAACTAAATTGTGTTGCGCTCCCTGTTGCCGGAGTTTCGGTGCTCCAGACTTCAACGGCGACGGCACTTGCTTTATCTGCGGCTGTGGATCCATTTGCGAGCCCCGCACCGTCATTAGCAGTACCTTCGCATGTGGCTCGCTTGGTTAATTTTATTTGTGCTTTTTTATTGGGGATACCCGCACAGTCTTTGAATTTGAGTTTGAATGTTTTAACTTTGGTCTTGGCATTGATTTCAGAAATATATACATCGCCAAAGTCAACAACAGAAATGTCCTGATCAGAGTCATTTACTAATGTAGCGGTACAAGTACCTATTTCTACGGTAGTAATCACGGTCAGCCCAATGCTGTCTGTTGCCGCATAAGAGGGTACGCTGAACAATGAGGCAGCCAAAACGACACTGCTGGATAATCCATAACGTAAATTTTTAAATGTCATCTTAATTATCCTTCTTATTGATAGATGAAATTAAACGTTGCCAGTGCACGAAAATTCCCCGGTACGCCTTGCCCTGCATCTGTTTCACGTAGCGCAACGGTCATTTCAAGACCCTTATCGGGCTGCATCTCGTCTGTGCTCCAGCGTATCTTTTCCGCACTGTTAGGTTTAAGGAAAGTGGCATCATCAGTAGTCCGTTTTTTGAAACCCATACCGATATTACTTGTCGTCGAAGATGAATCACCAGACTGCGGTATAATAAGCTTAGGTGAGCTTGATGATGCATTTCCGGTCAGAGTGGTATCAATCCAACTGATGCCACTGCTGCACCCACTAGCAACCAGTTTAAAATCAGCCTGAGATTCTGTCGTTTTATTCGCGATCTTATCCAGACCCATCTTAGGGATTCTCAATGTGTAGTTATTATTGCCATCATTCGTGACGTTATTACCAGTAAGTGTGATGTTACAGGTTGTCGCTTTGTGGATTTGCCCCTATATTTCCAGACATCTGTTATCACTTAACCCATTACAAGCCCGCTGCCGCAGATATTCCCGTGGCGAGCGATAACCCAGCGCACTATGCGGATGCCATTCGTTATAATGCTCGAACGCCTCTGCAAGGTTCTTTGCTGCCGTTAACCCGTCTGGTTTGGGCATGATACTGATGTAGTCACGCTTTATCGTTTTCACGAAGCTCTCTGCTATTCCGTTACTCTCCGGACTCCGCACCGCCGTGTTCTTCGGTTCAAGTCCCAACATCCGGGCGAACTGGCGTGTTTCATTAGCCCGGTAGCATGAACCATTATCCGTCAGCCACTCCACTGGAGACGACGGAAGATCGTTGCCGAAGCGGCGTTCCACCGCTCCCAGCATGACGTCCTGTACTGTTTCACTGTTGAAGCCGCCGGTAGTCACCGCCCAGTGCAGTGCCTCACGATCACAGCAGTCCAGCGCGAACGTGACACGCAGTCTCTCTCCGTTATCACAGCAGAACTCGAACCCGTCAGAGCACCATCGCTGATTGCTTTCTTTCACGGCCACTCTGCCTGTATGTGCCCGTTTCGATGGCGGTACAGCAGGTTTTCGCTCAAGCAACAGCGCATTCTGGCGCATGATCCGGTAAACACGTTTGGCATTGATCGCAGGCATACCATCAAGTTCTGCCTGTCTGCGAAGCAGCGCCCATACCCGACGATAACCATACGTGGGCAGCTCTCCGATAACATGGTGTATACGGAGAAGCACATCCGTATCATCAGTGTGACGACTGCGGCGGCCATCCATCCAGTCATCGGTTCGTCTGAGAATGACGTGCAACTGCGCACGCGACACCCGGAGACAACGGCTGACTAAGCTTACTCCCCATCCCCGGGCAATAAGGGCGCGTGCGCTATCCACTTTTTTGCCCGTCCATATTCAACGGCTTCTTTGAGGAGTTCATTTTCCATCGTTTTCTTGCCGAGCAGGCGCTGGAGTTCTTTAATCTGCTTCATGGCGGCAGCAAGTTCAGAGGCAGGAACAACCTGTTCTCCGGCGGCCACAGCAGTAAGACTTCCTTCCTGGTATTGCTTACGCCAGAGAAATAACTGGCTGGCTGCTACACCATGTTGCCGGGCAACGAGGGAGACCGTCATCCCCGGTTCAAAGCTCTGCTGAACAATTGCGATCTTTTCCTGTGTGGTACGCCGTCTGCGTTTCTCCGGCCCTAAGACATCAATCATCTGTACTCCAATGACTAGTCTAAAAACTAGTATTAAGACTATCACTTATTTAAGTGATACTGGTTGTCTGGAGATTCAGGGGGCCAGTCTACTTTGACAGTGGCTGTAAACTCTACATTAATATCCGTTGCAAATACTGATGGTGATAATAATATTCCCATCAGTATCGCTATTTTATGTGGCGTTATTTTTATCATTTGACGTTCCTTGTAGTTACTGAATCTGACACCGAATTCCATTCAGAATAATAGATTGCGGGTGATGCTGCCAACTTACTGATTTAGTGTATGATGGTGTTTTTGAGGTGCTCCAGTGGCTTCTGTTTCTATCAGCTGTCCCTCCTGTTCAGCTACTGACGGGGTGGTGCGTAACGGCAAAAGCACTGCCGGACATCAGCGCTATCTCTGCTCTCACTGCCGTAAAACATGGCAACTGCAGTTCACTTACACCGCTTCCCAACCCGGTACGCACCAGAAAATCATTGATATGGCCATGAATGGCGTTGGATGCCGGGCAACTGCACGCATTATGGGCGTTGGCCTCAACACGATTTTACGTCACTTAAAAAACTCAGGCCGCAGTCGGTAACCTCGCGCATACAGCCGGGCAGTGACGTCATCGTCTGCGCGGAAATGGACGAACAGTGGGGCTATGTCGGGGCTAAATCGCGCCAGCGCTGGCTGTTTTACGCGTATGACAGTCTCCGGAAGACGGTTGTTGCGCACGTATTCGGTGAACGCACTATGGCGACGCTGGGGCGTCTTATGAGCCTGCTGTCACCCTTTGACGTGGTGATATGGATGACGGATGGCTGGCCGCTGTATGAATCCCGCCTGAAGGGAAAGCTGCACGTAATCAGCAAGCGATATACGCAGCGAATTGAGCGGCATAACCTGAATCTGAGGCAGCACCTGGCACGGCTGGGACGGAAGTCGCTGTCGTTCTCAAAATCGGTGGAGCTGCATGACAAAGTCATCGGGCATTATCTGAACATAAAACACTATCAATAAGTTGGAGTCATTACCTAGATTGCGCTATTTTTTCTGCTTCTGAACTTTGTTGATAATGCGCAAGACAACTTACGGGTTTACTTTCTTCGAGCCATTTAATGCTGATATTTCCCTGCTGCTCAATGCCACGAACAAATGCTTGTCCACCCTGTCCAACATTACCAATGACATTGCCTTGCTCATCATAAATATCTGCAGCAAATGGAATATTTTTACCATCACTTCGTGTGATGTTCATAATGGCTGATTGCCCTTGCACGGTTTCAAAATCAGCAAAGACGACTGAACCCTGACGCGGTACAGCTACTGCACTGGTACTTTTTAATTCAACATCGTTCTCAAGATCGTTGATATCCAGCGCGATACGGTTTTCATGATAAGGAGAAAGAGCGCTGGTGACACCATAACCCCATCGATCGATAGTACTGTTGCCATAATTTATTCGCGCTCCTTGAGCACCTGGAGCCTGAACTACCGCCAGTGTATCGGAGTCGCTAAAACTGTCATTACTGAAGGTCAGGCCGCCGCTATGCAATACAAAACCACCGTCGGTGTCAACGCCACGATGTTTGACCGTTATTTGCCATTTTCATGCCCGCTAAATACTTTCGTTACTGATGCTGTCCGCTTTCCACCATTTCATCATCACTGATTGGCGTTGTGTTTTTGGTCAGCACTCCAGCTTTACGTTTCTCTTTTAACCGGTAACTCTCTCCTTTGATATTCAGCGTGGTTGAGTGATGTAGCAGCCGATCCAGGATCGCTGTTGCCAGTACGTGATCTCCGAACATTTCTCCCCAGTCTGCGAACCCTTTGTTTGACGTCAGTATGATGCTCGCTTTTTCATATCGACGGTTCAGTAGCCGGAAGAACAGACTGGCTTCCTCTCTGTTCATCGGCAGATAGCCTATTTCATCCAGGATCAACACCCGGGCATAACTCAGTTGCTGTAGCTGACGCTCCAGCCGGTTTTCCTGTTTCGCTTTCATCAGTGTCGCGATCAGTCTGTCCAGTGGCATAAACAGTACCCGATGTCCCGCATCCACCGCTTTCACGCCAAGAGCTATGGCCAGATGAGTTTTTCCGACACCAGGAGGGCCCAGCAGGATCACGTTTTCGCTGCGCTCCACGAACGCCAGACCAGCCAGTTCCCGGACAACCTTACGGTCGATGCCCGGCTGGAAGGTAAAGTCGAACTGCTCCAGCGTTTTGACCCACGGCAGACGAGCCTGCTTCAGCCTGGACTCCATACCGCGCTGATGCCTGCCGTTCCATTCCTGCTGTAGCGCCATGCACAGGAACTCCCGGTAGTTCAGCTCTTTTTTAGCTGCCTGTTCCAGCAGGCTTTCAACGTGATAACTCAGATGCTCCATTTTCAGGCGACTCAGCAGGACTTCCAGTTCATGCATCACAACAGCTCCTCATAGGCACTCAGTGGTCGATGTTCCACCTGACTGACCTGCTGCCAGAGCGGGGCGTGATGCTCCGGCACTGTCTGCCAGCCAGACGATGCTGAACAGAGGCGATGTGAGGCCACCAGTTTCTCATTACTGTAGATCCGCAACTCGTCATCCAGCGATATTCGTATCGATACCGGCTGACCACACAGCGCTTCGGGAACGCTGTAACGATTACCACCAACCTCGATATAGCTGTCCCAGGACACATGGCGGATATCGAAGTAACTGGTATCGAAGTCTGTATCCGGTAACGGCTGCAGATGTTCCTGCTCCAGCGCGAAGCGCTGTTCCGGCGTTTCTTTGAACTGGCGAAGCTCCCGTTTGTCAGCCACATCGGCTATCCATTGCTCCAGTTGTTGATTGACATGAGTGAAGCTGTCGAACCTGCGGTACCGGACGAAGAAGTTCTCCTTGAGGTATTTCACCATCCGCTCAACCTTACCTTTTGTTCTGGCCCTGCGTGGACGGCATGCCCGTGGCAGGAAGTTATAGTGGTCAGCCAGCAACAGGAATCCGGAGTTGAACACGACTTTCCCGTTGTTATTCTTCAGCACCGCAGCCTTCTGGTTATCAACCAGCACCGTTTTCACACAACCACCGAAGTAGCGGAAGGCGCGAACCAGTGATTCGTAGGTATGCTCAGCATCCTGTTTTGGTGCGGCGAAGACATGGAAGCTGCGGGAGAACCCCAGCGTATTAACCGCAAAGTTAACTTTGCACCGTTGCCCGGCAACCTCCACCTCAACTTCGCCCCAGTCATGCTGGAGCTGGTATCCAGGCTGAGTTTCGAAGCGAACTGTTCTTTTTGACGGACGCATTTTACGTTTGGGCTGGATGTAGTAACGCAGCATGGAACGTCCGCCCGTATAACCCATTGCCTTAATCTCCGCGAAGATAACCTCGCTATTCCAGACATTCTCTGCCAGGCGCATGTCGATGTAATCCATAAACGGTTTCAGCTTAACCATTTTGTGGCGGGTCTTTCTGGCTGGCGGTTCAGGGTATTTGAGGTAGCGTCTGACCGTCCGTTCAGAGCAACCAATCTGAGTCGCAATATCAACGATGTACGCGCCCTGCTGGCGCATTTGCTTTATCATGTAAAAGTCCTCTCTGCTCAGCATGTTGATGTCCTTTCTGGTGTGAGAACCTTAAGGAAACAACATGTTGGGTGGAGCGGACAATCCAAATGGCGAATTACCGTCTTATATCACTGGCGCTGACATCGGTGCTGAGAGACACTTGACGACTGTTATCGCTATTTGCAGAAACTGAACCTGCCAGGGTTCCCCACGGTGATTCATAGCTGGCATAACCCCCAACATAACTCAAATCTTTGCTGGCTTTATTCATCGTATAGCCAGTATTTACGCTATAACTGACGCGAGCGTTATCACTATAGCCACTGCTACTGACGTTGAGTTGGTTATTACCCTTAAAGTCACTGCTCATTTGAGTATCAATACTCTGGAAACCTGAAGTCCGTTGTTCAGTGCCAAGTAATTTTTCAATAGGAATGGTGAAACTGAGATAAACGCTATCGTCAGTGTCGCCGTCTTCATTCCATGAACGCTGGGCACTGACACTGTAGCTGCCCCAGGATGCACTGTTACTGTAGCCAATAGAGTAATTGCTACGATTTTGTCCGGAAGCCCAGTAATCGGGTAATGACTCCAACTTATTGATAGTGTTTTATGTTCAGATAATGCCCGATGACTTTGTCATGCAGCTCCACCGATTTTGAGAACGACAGCGACTTCCGTCCCAGCCGTGCCAGGTGCTGCCTCAGATTCAGGTTATGCCGCTCAATTCGCTGCGTATATCGCTTGCTGATTACGTGCAGCTTTCCCTTCAGGCGGGATTCATACAGCGGCCAGCCATCCGTCATCCATATCACCACGTCAAAGGGTGACAGCAGGCTCATAAGACGCCCCAGCGTCGCCATAGTGCGTTCACCGAATACGTGCGCAACAACCGTCTTCCGGAGACTGTCATACGCGTAAAACAGCGAGCGCTGGCGCGATTTAGCCCCGACATAGCCCCACTGTTCGTCCATTTCCGCGCAGACGATGACGTCACTGCCCGGCTGTATGCGCGAGGTTACCGACTGCGGCCTGAGTTTTTTAAGTGACGTAAAATCGTGTTGAGGCCAACGCCCATAATGCGTGCAGTTGCCCGGCATCCAACGCCATTCATGGCCATATCAATGATTTTCTGGTGCGTACCGGGTTGAGAAGCGGTGTAAGTGAACTGCAGTTGCCATGTTTTACGGCAGTGAGAGCAGAGATAGCGCTGATGTCCGGCAGTGCTTTTGCCGTTACGCACCACCCCGTCAGTAGCTGAACAGGAGGGACAGCTGATAGAAACAGAAGCCACTGGAGCACCTCAAAAACACCATCATACACTAAATCAGTAAGTTGGCAGCATCACCACCCGTTAGATAGTTATTCAGACCGTAGTAGTAGCTGGCCTGAAATAAATTAGGCTCATCCTGAATATCATCTTTTAAGACCTGGCCGCCGCTAATATCCCAACGTCCAACGCCAGGGCGTAACATTTGAACGACCGATGAAAAAGGTTGCGAGAATGTCCGCTTTGAGCCATCGGATTCTTCGACAGTAACAATAAGATCGCTGCCGTAACCTGACGGACTCAGATCATCAATGACGAAAGCGCCTGGCGGCACAGTCGTTTCATAAATCTTATAGCCACCTTGCGTAATAGTGACTTTGGCGTTGGTATTAGCAACGCCATGAATGATAGGCGCAAAACTCGCTAATGTCGGAGGCAACATGCGGCTGTCGCTGTATAAACGAATGCCGCGGATACTGACAGAATCAAAGGTTTCGCCCGTTGTATAAGACTCACCAAGAATGAGTTGAGAACGCAGCGAGGCGATATCACGCTGTATATACCGATTCTTAAAATCATAATTACTGCCAGAATCGGTCATCCAGTTGTAGTTGCCTGAGGCACGCAGTCGCCATGCACCTAAATTCATCCCACCGTTAAAAGCAGCATAAATGCTGTCATTTCTTCGACCAGGAGTTTCACTATGATATCCGTTGAGGTTGTATGACAACATGGCCGCATTAATGCCATTTTCCCATAACGATGGATCAACATAGTTTTGGTAATTTTTCATTACCCATGCCTGAGGAACGTCTATATCCAGACGTTGCTCGTTAACGTCATAACGAACAGAAGCCTGAGGGATAATTTCCGTCAAATTAAGGCAATTGCCGAGTGTTTCATCCCTGGCAAGCAGAACGGCTTTTTCGTTATTTATATCGGGAGAATTTATATGAAACTGCAATAAATTCTTAAGTGTGATACAGGCTTGTGCGTTTTTTTTCCTTCAATTTCAATAAATGTAATGCTTTGGTTAATAATAGGTTGATCGTTGACATAAACACTGACGTCGTACATACCCGGTATAGCAGGGTTACCTTCACTATACCGGCTGAGATCAATATTTGAGGCATTCTGCCCCATCAGGAAGGTATGGTCATATTCAACAAGTTCAGCACAGAAAGCACTATTGCAATACAGCAGCGCGCAAAACGTAGCGATACGGGTCAGATGATTATGATAATTTTTAGTTGGTTTTATAGTCACGTTATGCTTCCTGCGGAATTATATCCTTGCCTGATTACAGACTGGCATTACCTTCAATGGCGCCACCAAAATCATTAATGGCGTAAAAATGTACTTTTGCAGAACTTGCTTTGCCATTAAGGCCAGTGACTTTCATGACCTCATCACTAAATGGTGCAATCATTTTCACATCAATCGGATAGCGTTTACCGCTAGCTTCTAAATCACCACTGCTAAAAGAGACGTAGTAAGGGGTTGGATTGGTCACTCGCAATGACGCCTTACCTTCTGAACCTGACCAGAACCACTTCAGGGCTAACGGGGCTTCAGAGGGATTTCCCTTCAATCCATCCGGGCGATAGAAAAGTTTTATACGTGTGCGAAATGCCAGTTGCAGCAGACTTTGATTCGCGACCTTTTCTGCATCTGGTTTTGGTGGAACTTCCAGTACGTTAAACCAGAACACGCTCTCTCTGTCTTTAGGCAGTGAGGTGCTGGCTGTGTACATTAATTTGATTGTTTGCCCACGTTTGGCATCAATACGCGATACTGGCGGCGTGGCAGTAAAAGGGACTGTAATACTGCCAGGCTCAGCGTTGTTATCGCCAGTATCTAACCAACTCTGGACAAGCAACGGGTTATTCCCTTTATTTTCCAGACGTACGTTGACACTTTTTTGATCGCTTTTATATATTACGCGAGTACCCGAAATGACAATGTCCGCAATAGACGATGAACTAAAAGCCATACAGGTTACGAAGCATAAAGCTGTTGTATGTTTGGTGTTAAAAAACATAAACCATCCCTGACAGAGTTAATTAAAACAGGGAATAATATAAAAATAGAAATTATTAACACTATTCCCTGTATATTCATTCAATCAATTTAATTGGTGAATACTTACTGATAAGTAATGGTGTATGCAGTGTTAGTTTTTACATAACCAGCAGTTGCTGTTTGGTCTGCGACGGCACGAACGTAAGACGCTTTAAAATCATAAACAGCAGATTTTGTCGTTGCATCCAGGGCTTTAGTATACACATCGCCAGGGTTGTTAATTTGAACCTGTTTGATAGTGGAACCATCAATATTGTGCAGAGCGATATTCACGCCGTCAGACGGGTTGTTAATAGACATGTCGTTGTTCAGCGTTCCTTTGCTATTACCAAAGAAAACAGAACCGAAGGTCATTTTAGCTGTACTACCTGGATTCGGATTTGCTTTGCTGCAGTCAACGGTGATGCTGAAAGGTTTGGCTTTAGCGCCAACGGTGTCATTCAGCACGCCAGCATCGATTTCACCAACAGTTGCAGTTTGCAGCAGGATCAGACCATCTTTATTACCGCCGTCAACGCGGGTTTCACAGGTGTTATCAACAACCAGACCACTGATATTTAACTGACCACCATCCATATCAGCAGAAGCAGTACCTGCAACCATTGCCAGCATAAGACCAGACAGGGCAAAACCTAATTTTTTAGACATAAAAATCCTTGAATAAAATTCCATTAGTCAGACTACTGGTTTGAAGAATGACTATTCATGACACAAATGTTATAAGCAGATGCTAGATATTAATGAGCAATGATATTTGTTACCAAAATTTACAACCATTGTTCATTAGGACGCCTATTGTGCACTTTAAGGGCTTTTGAACAAATTAAATTTTCTTAATTCAAAATTAAGCAAAAATAAATTCACAAGTGCAATTGGTTAGGGTATGGCGATGGGATTGATATTTATCTGCGGGAATTTATATTATGTTTCTGCAAAAATGTTTAAACTAAAATTTTTATTAAGGAAAGAGAGGATGTATGATTTTCAGAAAATATTTATATTCGTAATATAAATAAATTACCATTTGCTTAATTCGTCAAATGCTCTTGTATGTAAGACTTCACGCAACGTCTCCCCATCAGGAAACGCCAGCTCCGGTGCAATCTCAAACAGCGGCCACAGCATAAATCCACGATTCTTCATATCGTAGTGCGGAACGGTCAGGCGTTCGGTATTTATCACTTCATTACCAAACAGCATGATATCGAGATCCAGCGTGCGTGGTCCCCAGCGTTCAGCTTTACGAACACGACCCTGTTGCAGTTCTATGCGCTGTGTATGGTTGAGTAACTCTTCCGGGGCGAGCGAAGTTTCAAGCGCCACGGCGGCGTTGAGGTAATCGGGTTGATCTTGCGGCCCCAGCGGTGGAGTGCGGTAAAACGAAGAAACGGCAAGAATGTGGCTTTCAGGGATATCGCCTAATGCTTTCAGGGCAGCATTGACCTGCTCCAGCGGAGAGGCCAGATTGCTGCCTATGGCAATATACGCCACTGTCATGCGGTACCCTCACGACGCGGTGCGCGTTTGCGTGGACGACGAGTACGGCGACGCGGTGACGGCTCTTCATCCAACTCGTTAAGCATCCCTTTTTGATCTGGTGGCGCGGAAACCTGGAACTCACCCCACCATTTCACCAGACGCTGCAGTTCAGCGTTACGTTCAACTTCAGCTCGCAAGGCCAACAGGTCATAAGCCGCACGGAACTTAGGATGCTCCAGCAGTTTCCATGCGCGTTTACCCTGACGTCGGGACATACGCAACTGCAACTGCCAGATATCGCGGGTTAACGTCGTCAGGCGTTTCGGGATTGCCAGTGAACGGCAGGCTTCGTCCAGCACGTCGTTCATCGCCAGCGCGAAAGCGTCGTGATAGGTCAGGCCGCTTTCCTGGGCGATCTTCTGTGCCGTCTCCAGCAGTGGGTACCAGAACATGGCGGCAAACAAGAACGCCGGGTTCACGCGCATATCGTTATGGATACGCGTATCGGTATTCTTCAGCACCTGTTCAATGATCCGCTCCATCGGGCTGTCGCCATTTTCCGTGAAGTAGCGGGTAATGGTCGGGAACAGCGGCTGGAACAGATGATATTCACACAACAGCTTATAGGTTTCGTAACCGTAGCCCGCTTGTAGCAGTTTAAGCGATTCTTCAAACAGGCGTGCCGGTGGGATATCGTTCAGCAGGGTAGCGAGGCGAGGGATCGGTTCTGCGGTTTCCGGGCTGATGCGCATACCCAATTTGGCGGCAAAACGTACCGCGCGCAGCATCCGTACCGGATCTTCACGGTAGCGCGTTTCCGGGTTACCAATCAGACGGATAACGCCGTCCTTCAGATCCTTCATACCGCCAACGTAATCACGGACGGTAAAATCCGCTACGCTGTAATAGAGGCTGTTGATAGTGAAATCGCGGCGCTGGGCGTCTTCTTCGATGGAGCCGAAAATGTTGTCGCGCAGCAACATGCCGTTTTGCCCGCGTTGGGAGGTCGTGCGGTCGCTGACGTTACCTTCGTGGTGTCCACGGAAGGTCGCAACTTCGATAATCTCCGGGCCAAACATTACATGAGCCAGACGGAAACGGCGACCCACCAGGCGGCAGTTACGGAACAGTTTGCGCACCTGCTCAGGCGTGGCGTTAGTGGTTACGTCAAAATCTTTCGGCTTTTTGCCAAGTAACAGGTCGCGCACGCCGCCGCCAACCAGCCAGGCTTCGTATCCCGCTTTGTTGAGCCTGTACATTACCTTCAGGGCATTTTCACTGATATCTTTGCGGGAAATAGCATGCTGCTCACGCGGGATCACCGTCACCTGTGGACGGGCGACTGCCTGTTCAGCCTCGCTTTCCTCGCGGCTTAGCACCTTGCGGCAAAAATTAGCGACTCGGGTAAAAATAGTACACCTCGGTAGTGTCAAACATCATTCAGGACAAAAAAATAGCGGCTAATCATAGCTCAGCATGACGCATTTGAGAATGTTGAATTTACAATTGCCGACTCGGGCACGGCGGTCAGCGTCCAGTTTTTGACTGCTGACTGAAGGATTTGTTCGACGCTGAAATCCTGCCAGTGTGCTTCTGCCTGCTGACCCAGAAATTGAAGTGCCGCGATTAGTACCGGACGTGGATCGCCTTTCGGCAACGCAGGCGCATGATTCTGCTTGGAAAGTTTAGCGCCTTGTGGATTAAGCGCCAGCGGCAGATGAATGTAATCTGGCACTTTCCAGCCAAAAAGCTGGTACAGCGAGATTTGCCTTACTGTTGGTTCAATCAGATCAGCCCCACGCACTATTTCTGTAACGCCCTGGAAATGATCATCAACCACAACAGCCAGGTTGTAGGCGAACAACCCATCACGGCGATGAATGATAAAATCTTCCCGTGCCAGTTTTTCGTCGGCGTGAATAATGCCGCGCAGCTGGTCAGTAAATTGCGTGACCGGATGCTGCTGGCGGATACGCACTGCGGCATTGTCTGGTCCATGATGCAACACCCGGCAATGACCGTCGTAAATACCGCCAATGCTTTGAATACGCGCACGCGTACAGGTGCAGTAATAACTTAGTCCTTGTTCATGTAACCAGGCGAGTGCTTCACGATAGGCGTCGTGACGTTGCGATTGCCAGAGAACATCGCCGTCCCAGTGCAGACCGTAATGTTCCAGCTGGCGCAGGATAGTTTCTGCGGCACCGGGAACTTCACGAGGCGGGTCGATATCTTCTATGCGTACCAGCCAGCGACCTTGCCGGGCGCGAGCCTGCAAATAGCTGCCGAGCGCGGCGATCAGAGAGCCAAAATGAAGCTCGCCGGAAGGAGAGGGGGCGAAGCGGCCAATATACTGTGTGTCTGTCATCTCTTTGAACAAAAAATAAGGCGGGAGCATTTCCCGCCTGTGGTAAACGTGATGGAACGGCTGTAATTAGCCAGCCATCTGTTTTTCGCGAATTTCAGCCAGCGTTTTGCAGTCGATGCACAGATCGGCTGTCGGGCGCGCTTCCAGACGGCGAATACCAATTTCAACACCGCAGGATTCGCAGTAGCCGAAATCTTCGTCTTCCACTTTTTTCAGCGTCTTCTCGATCTTTTTGATCAGCTTACGCTCGCGATCGCGGTTACGCAGTTCGAGGCTGAACTCTTCTTCCTGGGCTGCACGGTCTACCGGGTCCGGGAAGTTGGCTGCTTCATCCTGCATATGTGTAACGGTGCGATCGACTTCATCCCTGAGTTGATTACGCCATGCTTCCAGAATACGACGGAAGTGCGCCAGCTGGGCTTCATTCATATACTCTTCGCCCGGCTTCTCCTGATATGGTTCCACCCCAGCGATGGCGAGAATACTCAGGGACGATGTTTTACGGTTTTGCCCTTCTTGCATGTTGCTTCTCCTTAACACGCACTATCGATCCCCATGTTCGGGGGAAAAATGAGGCCGCTATAAATAGCAGATGCTTTTCCGGATAGCAATTATCTAAACGTAACACTTGACAACTGTGTGAGGAAAAGCGTATTTGCGCACGCGACCAGAATGTAAATTAACCAGTTACTTACTTTACTACAATGTAACCGACAGTGATTTTTTAAGAGCCATGCCTTCAGCAGAAATTTCCGCTTTGTAAGCCAGAATTTCTACCCCCCTCTGTTGAGCTTCTGACAATAGTTGCGCGTATTTCTCATCGATGTGGCGCGCGGGTGAAAACCGTGTAATGGCTGAATGCAGCACGGCGAAAAAGATAACCGCACGCTGGCCTTCAGCCGCTACGTTCATCAACTCCCGAAGGTGTTTCTGACCTCGTTCAGTGACCGCATCGGGAAAATATCCCTGTTCGTTCTCCGCTAACGTAACCGATTTCACTTCAATATAGCAGTCTGGACGCGAATCCGCCTGCAACATAAAGTCAATACGGCTGCGTTCTGCGCCGTATTTTACTTCGCTTTTCAGCGAGCTATAGCCTGACAGTTCTGAAATTGATTCATTAAGGATAGCCTCTTTCGTCAACCTGTTAGCCCAAAGCGTATTGACGCAAATAAATGCGCCGCTCTGGCTTTGAGTTAGTTCCCAGGTGTGTGGGTATTTCCGTTTGGTGTTGTCTGAAGTCGAATACCAGACGGTATCGCCACGCGTTGCACAACCGGTCATCGCACCCGTATTCGGGCAGTGTAGCGTTAATTCGCGACCATCGGGTGTGATCACATCGGCTAAAAAACGTTTGTAACGCTGAATTAGCGTCGCGCGCTGTAGAGGGGGAGAGAATTCCATTGCGACAATCCTTGTTATTGCGTTAGCGCCCAGCGTTTTAGCGGCGTGTAGCGTGTGCGTCCACGGGCAAACGAGGAGGCGTAAAGGGTGAACTCCGTCACCGCATAAGACCAGTTAAAACCTGGCGGCGGGATTGTCACCGCCTCGCTGGCGTCGCGCAATAAGGTAATATGTGGATGAAACGGACGATTGCTTTGAAAACAACCGCTGCGGGCAGCCTGTGAACGGAGCATATTCGCCAGCTGGATTAAGCCGCGTGGCGGCTGACGCATCCCTAACCACACCACACGCGAACGCAGCCATTGTCCGGCGTCATCAAGCGTGAGTGTGAAACCAGGTTGACGAATCCGTCCGGCTAAAAGAGAAAGCGCCTTCTCTTTCTCGGCGCTCACTTCGCCTAAAAATGCCAGAGTCAGATGCAAATTATCGGCGGCGACCGGACGTCCCGCCTCAGGTGGGAAGTGTGTGGCGCGCCAGTGGATAATCTGTTCGCGGATTTCTGCAGGTAAGTCGATAGCAAAGAACAGACGTTGCGGTTCAGACATGTGAGGCACTCGGTTATGAATTACCGCGATGCTACAATGTGGCGCGAAGAATGTTAACCCTCTGGAGCGTTTTGTGTCGTCGTTGCCCGTTGCTGCCGTCTTACCTGAATTACTTACCGCTCTCGATTGTGCGCCGCAGGTATTATTAAGTGCGCCGACCGGGGCCGGGAAATCAACCTGGCTGCCGCTGCAACTGCTGGCGCATCCCGGCATTAACGGGAAAATTATCCTGCTGGAGCCGCGTCGTCTGGCGGCGCGTAACGTCGCGCAACGGCTGGCGGAGCTGCTTAACGAAAAGCCAGGCGATACCGTTGGCTACCGGATGCGTGCGCAAAACTGCGTCGGGCCAAATACCCGTCTGGAAGTAGTTACCGAAGGCGTGCTGACGCGGATGATCCAGCGTGACCCGGAGTTGAGCGGTGTTGGATTGGTGATCCTTGATGAATTTCATGAGCGCAGCTTGCAGGCGGATTTGGCGTTGGCGCTGTTACTCGATGTGCAACAAGGTCTGCGTGATGACCTTAAACTGCTGATTATGTCGGCTACGCTGGATAACGACCGCTTGCAGCAAATGCTGCCAGAAGCGCCCGTCGTCATCTCAGAAGGGCGCTCGTTTCCGGTTGAACGCCATTATTTACCGCTGCCCGCGCATCAGCGTTTTGACGAAGCCGTTGCGGTAGCCACCGCCGAAATGCTGCGTCAGGAAAGCGGATCATTACTGTTATTTTTACCTGGCGTCGGAGAAATTCAGCGTGTGCAGGAACAACTGGCTTCGCGCATCGGCAGTGATGTGTTGCTCTGCCCGCTGTATGGCGCGTTGTCGCTGAACGATCAGCGAAAAGCGATCCTCCCGGCACCGCAAGGGATGCGCAAAGTGGTGCTGGCGACCAATATTGCTGAAACCAGTTTAACCATTGAAGGTATTCGTCTGGTGGTGGATTGTGCCCAGGAGCGTGTGGCGCGTTTTGAGCCGCGCACGGGGCTTACGCGACTGATTACTCAACGCGTTAGCCAGGCATCCATGACGCAGCGTGCCGGGCGCGCCGGGCGTCTGGAGCCGGGTATCTGCCTGCATTTAATCGCCAAAGAACAAGCAGAACGCGCTGCCGCGCAAAGTGAACCGGAGATCTTACAAAGCGATCTTTCCGGTTTGCTGATGGAATTACTGCAATGGGGATGCAGCGATCCGGCGCAGATGAGCTGGCTGGATCAACCGCCAGTAGTGAATCTAATGGCCGCGAAACGTCTGTTACAAATGCTGGGGGCGCTGGACGGTGAACGGCTTAGTGCGCAAGGGCAAAAAATGGCAGCGCTGGGTAACGATCCGCGTTTAGCGGCAATGCTGGTTAGCGCGAAGAACGACGACGAAGCTGCTACCGCGGCAAAAATTGCCGCCATTCTCGAAGAGCCGCCACTGATGGGCAATAGTGACCTGGGCGTGGCGTTTTCGCGCAATCAACCAGCCTGGCAGCAACGTAGTCAGCAACTGTTAAAACGCTTAAACGTACGCGGCGGTGAGGCAGACAGTTCGCTTATCGCGCCGCTACTTGCCGGGGCGTTTGCCGATCGCATTGCTCATCGCCGTGGGCAAGATGGACGCTATCAACTGGCAAACGGCATGGGAGCGATGCTCGATGCCGACGACGCGCTAAGCCGCCACGAATGGTTGATCGCACCGTTATTATTGCAGGGCAGCGCCTCGCCGGATGCGCGGAT
This sequence comes from Shigella sonnei, assembly GCF_002950395.1. Lineage (NCBI taxonomy): Bacteria > Pseudomonadati > Pseudomonadota > Gammaproteobacteria > Enterobacterales > Enterobacteriaceae > Shigella > Shigella sonnei. Next base: position 2,835,029 of record NZ_CP026802.1, on the reverse strand, counting down.
TTTACTGGCGCTACCGGTCGATATTGATGAATTAGTACAACGCTGTCCGCAGCTGGTGCAGCAATCTGACACCGTGGAATGGGATGACGCGCAAGGTACGCTGAAAGCCTGGCGTCGGCTACAAATCGGTCAGTTGACGGTGAAAGTGCAGCCGCTGGCGAAACCGTCAGAAGACGAGTTGCATCAGGCGATGCTTAATGGCATCCGTGATAAAGGTTTAAGCGTGCTCAACTGGACGGCGGAAGCGGAACAGCTACGCTTGCGTTTGTTATGCGCCGCAAAGTGGTTGCCGGAATATGACTGGCCAGCGGTTGATGATGAAAGTTTATTGGCAGCGCTGGAAACGTGGCTGCTGCCACATATGACAGGCGTACATTCACTACGCGGCCTGAAATCACTGGACATTTATCAGGCACTACGCGGATTACTTGATTGGGGAATGCAGCAACGTCTGGATAGTGAATTGCCTGCGCATTACACTGTGCCGACGGGAAGCCGGATCGCCATTCGTTATCATGAAGATAACCCGCCCGCACTGGCGGTGAGAATGCAGGAGATGTTTGGTGAGGCCACTAATCCGACTATCGCCCAGGGGGGCGTGCCGCTGGTGCTGGAGTTGCTTTCACCCGCCCAAAGGCCACTACAAATCACACGAGATTTGAGCGCCTTCTGGAAAGGAGCGTACCGTGAGGTGCAAAAAGAGATGAAAGGGCGTTATCCCAAACACGTCTGGCCGGACGACCCGGCAAACACGGCACCGACGCGACGGACGAAAAAGTATTCGTAAGGTTGGTTTTCTCCCTCTCCCTGTGGGAGAGGGCCGGGGTGAGGGCATCAGCGCGCACGTTCACCCTCACCCTAACCCTCTCCCTCAAGGGAGAGGGGACCGATCGAGCACAAATTTTGAGAGATATCTTCTTCTGTCTTGTAACAGAAGAACAGAAAATCGGGCTTTTGCGCCTGAATATTGCGGAGAAAAAGCATGGCCGGGAATGACCGCGAGCCAATTGGACGCAAAGGGAAACCGACGCGTCCGGTCAAACAAAAGGTAAGCCGTCGTCGTTACGAAGATGACGATGATTACGACGATTATGATGACTATGAGGATGAAGAACCGATGCCGCGCAAAGGTAAGGGCAAAGGCAAAGGGCGTAAGCCTCGTGGCAAACGCGGCTGGCTATGGCTGCTGTTAAAACTGGCTATCGTTTTTGCCGTGCTGATCGCCATTTACGGCGTTTATCTCGATCAAAAAATTCGTAGCCGTATTGATGGCAAGGTCTGGCAACTGCCCGCGGCAGTTTATGGCCGAATGGTCAACCTTGAACCAGATATGACCATCAGCAAGAACGAAATGGTGAAGCTGCTGGAGGCAACACAGTATCGTCAGGTGTCGAAAATGACCCGTCCTGGCGAATTTACCGTGCAGGCCAACAGCATTGAGATGATCCGCCGTCCGTTTGATTTCCCGGACAGCAAAGAAGGGCAGGTGCGTGCGCGTCTGACCTTTGATGGCGATCATCTGGCGACGATCGTCAATATGGAGAACAACCGTCAGTTCGGTTTCTTCCGTCTTGATCCGCGCCTGATCACCATGATCTCTTCGCCAAACGGTGAGCAGCGTCTGTTTGTGCCGCGCAGTGGTTTCCCGGACTTGCTGGTGGATACTTTGCTGGCGACAGAAGACCGTCATTTCTACGAGCATGATGGGATCAGTCTCTACTCCATCGGACGTGCGGTGCTGGCAAACCTGACCGCCGGACGCACGGTGCAGGGAGCGAGTACGCTGACGCAACAGCTGGTGAAAAACCTGTTCCTCTCCAGCGAGCGTTCTTACTGGCGTAAAGCGAACGAAGCTTACATGGCGCTGATCATGGACGCGCGTTACAGCAAAGACCGTATTCTTGAGCTGTATATGAACGAGGTGTATCTCGGTCAGAGCGGCGACAACGAAATCCGCGGCTTCCCGCTTGCGAGCTTGTATTACTTTGGTCGCCCGGTAGAAGAGCTCAGCCTCGACCAGCAGGCGCTGTTAGTCGGTATGGTGAAAGGGGCGTCCATCTACAACCCGTGGCGTAACCCGAAACTGGCGCTGGAGCGACGTAATCTGGTGCTGCGTTTGCTACAACAACAGCAGATTATCGATGGTGAACTGTATGAAATGCTCAGCGCGCGTCCTCTGGGCGTACAGCCGCGCGGTGGGGTAATCTCTCCACAGCCAGCCTTTATGCAACTGGTGCGTCAGGAGCTGCAGGCGAAATTAGGCGATAAGGTAAAAGATCTCTCCGGCGTGAAGATCTTCACTACCTTTGACTCGGTGGCCCAGGACGCGGCAGAAAAAGCCGCCGTGGAAGGCATTCCGGCACTGAAGAAACAGCGTAAGTTGAGCGATCTTGAAACTGCAATTGTGGTCGTCGACCGCTTTAGTGGTGAAGTTCGTGCGATGGTGGGAGGTTCTGAGCCGCAGTTTGCGGGCTACAACCGTGCGATGCAGGCGCGTCGTTCGATTGGTTCCCTTGCAAAACCAGCGACTTATCTGACGGCTTTAAGCCAGCCGAAAATCTATCGCCTGAACACGTGGATTGCCGATGCGCCAATCGCGCTGCGTCAGCCGAATGGCCAGGTCTGGTCACCGCAGAACGATGACCGTCGTTATAGCGAAAGCGGCAGAGTGATGCTGGTGGATGCGTTGACCCGTTCGATGAACGTGCCGACGGTAAATCTGGGGATGGCGCTGGGGCTGCCTGCAGTTACGGAGACCTGGATCAAACTGGGCGTGCCGAAAGATCAGCTGCATCCGGTTCCGGCGATGCTGCTGGGGGCGTTGAACTTAACGCCAATCGAAGTGGCGCAGGCATTCCAGACCATCGCCAGCGGCGGTAACCGTGCACCGCTTTCTGCACTGCGTTCGGTAATCGCGGAAGATGGCAAGGTGCTGTATCAGAGCTTCCCGCAGGCAGAACGCGCTGTTCCGGCGCAGGCGGCGTATCTGACACTATGGACCATGCAGCAGGTGGTACAACGTGGTACGGGTCGTCAACTTGGGGCGAAATACCCGAACCTGCATCTGGCAGGGAAAACAGGGACTACCAACAATAACGTAGATACCTGGTTTGCGGGCATTGACGGCAGCACGGTGACCATCACCTGGGTAGGCCGTGATAACAACCAGCCGACCAAACTGTATGGTGCCAGCGGGGCAATGTCTATTTATCAGCGTTATCTGGCTAACCAGACGCCAACGCCGCTGAATCTTGTTCCGCCAGAAGATATTGCAGATATGGGCGTGGACTACGACGGCAACTTTGTTTGCAGCGGTGGCATGCGTGTCTTGCCGGTCTGGACCAGCGATCCGCAATCGCTGTGCCAGCAGAGCGAGATGCAGCAGCAGCCGTCAGGCAATCCGTTTGATCAGTCTTCTCAGCCGCAGCAACAGCCGCAACAGCAACCTGCTCAGCAAGAGCAGAAAGACAGCGACGGTGTAGCCGGTTGGATCAAGGATATGTTTGGTAGTAATTAACATCTAAGCGTGAAATACCGGATGGCGAATTGCCATCCGGTAAAATAACATCCCACCTAAAGTATTAACCCTTTCTTTTCATCTGGTTGTTTATTAACCCTTCAGGAACGCTCAGATTGCGTACCGCTTGCGAACCCGCCAGCGTTTCGAATATTATCTTATCTTTATAATAATCATTCTCGTTTACGTTATCATTCACTTTACATCAGAGATATACCAATGGCGCGTTCCAAAACTGCTCAGCCAAAACACTCACTGCGTAAAATCGCAGTTGTAGTAGCCACAGCGGTTAGCGGCATGTCTGTTTATGCACAGGCAGCGGTTGAACCGAAAGAAGACACTATCACCGTTACCGCTGCACCTGCGCCGCAAGAAAGCGCATGGGGGCCTGCTGCAACTATTGCGGCGAAGCACTCTGCTACTGCGACTAAAACGGATACACCAATTGAAAAAACGCCGCAGTCTATTTCGGTTGTGACAAATGAAGAGATGCAGATGCGTCAATTTCAGTCTGTAAAAGAAGCATTAGGTTATACACCTGGCGTTACGGTTAGCAGTCGTGGTGCTTCTAATACATATGATTTTGTTATCATTCGTGGTTTCTCATCTGTTGGTCTGAATCAAAATAATTACCTTGATGGACTAAAACTTCAGGGCAACTTTTATAACGATGCTGTGATTGATCCTTACATGCTTGAGAGGGTTGAACTGATGCGTGGGCCGACGTCTGTTCTCTATGGAAAAAGTAATCCTGGTGGGATTATTTCTATGGTGAGTAAGCGTCCGACCACTGAACCCCTGAAAGAAATTCAGTTTAAAATGGGGACGGATAATCTGTTTCAGACCGGATTCGATTTCAGTGATGCACTGGATGATAACGGTGAGTTCTCTTACCGTTTGACGGGCCTCGCTCGCTCAACAAACGAACAGCAGAAAAACTCTGAATCTCAGCGTTATACCATTGCTCCATCATTCTCATGGCGTCCAGACGACAAAACCAATTTTACTTTCCTGTCCTATTTCCAGAATGAACCAGAAACGGGTTATTACGGTTGGTTGCCGAAAGAGGGGACCGTTGAGCCATTGCCTAATGGTAAGCGTCTACCGACTGACTTCAATGAAGGTGCATCGAATAATACATACTCCCGTAACCAGAAAATGGTGGGATATAGTTTTGAACATGGTTTTAATGACACCTTCACCGTGCGTCAGAATCTGCGTTTCAGTGAAATGAAAACCTCACAGAAAAGTGTTTATGGCACAGGGATTGCTGGTGATGGTCATACCCTAAACCGCGGGACAGTGGTGGATAATGAGCGTCTACAAAACTTTAGCGTTGATACCCAACTTGAAAGTAAGTTTGCTACAGGTGACGTCGAGCATACTTTGCTGACAGGGGTAGACTTCATGCGGATGCGTAATGATATCAATGCCAGCTTTGGATCCGCACCATCCATCGATCTTTATAACAAATATCACCCTGAATACTTTGCATTTGGTAGCGCAGAGCCATACCAGATGAATGAAAGCAAACAAACAGGTATTTATGTTCAGGATCAGGCGGAATGGAATAAATGGGTATTCACTCTGGGGGACGCTACGATTGGTCTAAGCAAGCGACCACTGTTCGTGAAAACTCTTATACGCCGACTGAAGGTTATATTGAGCGCAATGATCATCAGTTCACCTGGCGCGGTGGTGTAAATTACTTATTCGATAATGGTATTTCACCTTACTTTAGCTATAGCCAGTCCTTTGAACCGAGTGCTTTCGATCTGTGGAGCAACCCGCGCATTTCCTATAAGCCATCGAAAGGTGAACAGTATGAAGCTGGCGTAAAATATGTTCCGAATGATATGCCGGTCGTTGTTACGGGCGCAGTCTATCAATTGACGAAAACAAATAACCTGACAGCAGACCCAACAAACCCATTAGCGCAAGTCCCAGCAGGTGAGATTCGCGCTCGTGGTGTGGAACTTGAAGCAAAAGCGGCGTTAAATGCCAATATTAACTTGACGGCTTCTTATACCTACACCGATGCGGAATACACCAAAGACACCAATCTCAAAGGTAAAACTCCAGAACAAGTACCGGAGCATATGGCATCTCTCTGGGGGATTATACCTTCAATGAAGGGCCGCTTTCTGGTTTAACATTGGGAACAGGTGGTCGTTTTATTGGTTCCAGCTATGGTGATCCGGCAAACACTTTTAAAGTGGGTAGCGCAGCTGTAATGGATGCTGTTGTAAAATATGATCTGGCACGCTTTGGTATGGCGGGATCCAGCCTTGCTGTGAACGTCAACAATTTGCTCGATCGTGAGTATGTTGCCAGTTGCTTCCAGACTTATGGCTGCTTCTGGGGCGCAGAACGTCAGGTCGTTGCAACCGCAACCTTCCGTTTCTAATTTCTCTTTTGGGGCACGGATTTCCGTGCCCATTTCACAAGTTGGCTGTTATGCAGGAATACACGAATCATTCCGATACCACTTTTGCACTGCGTAATATCTCCTTTCGTGTGCCCGGGCGCACGCTTTTGCATCCGCTGTCGTTAACCTTTCCTGCCGGGAAAGTGACCGGTCTGATTGGTCACAACGGTTCTGGTAAATCCACTCTGCTCAAAATGCTTGGTCGTCATCAGCCTCCGTCAGAAGGGGAGATTCTTCTTGATGCCCAGCCGCTGGAAAGCTGGAGCAGCAAAGCGTTTGCCCGCAAAGTGGCTTATTTGCCGCAGCAGCTTCCTCCGGCAGAAGGGATGACCGTGCGTGAACTGGTGGCGATTGGTCGTTACCCGTGGCATGGCGCGCTGGGGCGCTTTGGTGCGGCAGATCGCGAAAAGGTCGAGGAAGCTATCTCGCTGGTTGGCTTAAAACCGCTGGCGCATCGGCTGGTCGATAGTCTCTCTGGCGGCGAACGTCAGCGGGCGTGGATCGCCATGCTGGTGGCGCAGGATAGCCGTTGTCTGTTGCTCGACGAACCGACTTCGGCGCTGGATATCGCCCACCAGGTTGATGTGCTGGCGCTGGTGCACCGTTTAAGTCAGGAACGTGGCCTGACGGTCATTGCCGTGTTGCACGATATCAATATGGCGGCACGCTACTGTGATTATCTGGTCGCCCTGCGCAGTGGTGAAATGATTGCTCAGGGAACGCCTGCGGAAATTATGCGCGGCGAAACCCTCGAAATGATTTATGGCATCCCGATGGGTATTTTGCCGCATCCGGCGGGTGCTGCACCTGTGAGTTTTGTTTATTGATGAGCGGCTTACCTCTTATTTCGCGCCGTCGACTGTTAACGGCGATGGCGCTTTCTCCGTTGTTATGGCAGATGAATACCGCCCACGCGGCGGCTATTGACCCCAATCGTATTGTGGCGCTGGAGTGGTTGCCGGTGGAATTACTGCTGGCGCTCGGCATCGTGCCTTACGGCGTGGCGGATACCATCAACTATCGCCTGTGGGTCAGCGAACCACCATTGCCGGACTCAGTGATTGACGTCGGTTTGCGTACAGAACCTAACCTTGAACTGCTGACCGAAATGAAACCGTCGTTTATGGTCTGGTCGGCAGGATATGGCCCTTCATCAGAAATGCTGGCACGTATTGCGCCGGGTCGCGGATTTAACTTCAGTGACGGCAAACAGCCGTTGGCGATGGCGCGTAAATCGCTGACGGAAATGGCAGATTTACTTAACCTGCAAAGCGCAGCGGAAACGCATTTAGCGCAATACGAAGACTTTATCCGCAGCATGAAACCCCGCTTTGTGAAGCGTGGCGCACGCCCGTTACTGCTGACGACGCTTATCGATCCGCGCCATATGCTGGTCTTCGGTCCAAACAGCTTGTTCCAGGAAATTCTCGATGAGTACGGCATCCCAAATGCCTGGCAAGGGGAAACCAACTTCTGGGGCAGTACCGCCGTCAGTATCGATCGTCTGGCAGCGTATAAAGACGTTGATGTGCTCTGTTTTGATCACGACAACAGCAAAGACATGGATGCGCTAATGGCAACCCCGCTGTGGCAGGCCATGCCGTTTGTCCGCGCCGGACGCTTTCAGCGCGTACCTGCAGTCTGGTTTTATGGTGCGACACTCTCGGCAATGCACTTTGTGCGCGTTCTGGATAACGCCATCGGAGGTAAAGCGTGAGTAAACGAATTGCGCTTTTTCCGGCGTTATTGCTGGCGCTGTTAGTGATTGTCGCTACGGCGCTCACCTGGATGAACTTCTCGCAGGCGCTGCCGCGTAGCCAGTGGGCGCAGGCTGCCTGGTCGCCAGACATCGATGTCATCGAGCAGATGATTTTTCACTACAGCTTGTTGCCGCGTCTGGCGATTTCGCTGCTGGTGGGCGCGGGCCTGGGGCTGGTGGGCGTGCTGTTTCAGCAAGTGCTGCGTAACCCGCTGGCGGAGCCGACGACGCTTGGCGTTGCTACAGGCGCGCAACTGGGAATTACCGTCACCACACTTTGGGCGATCCCAGGTGCTATGGCGAGCCAGTTTGCCGCACTGGTGGGCGCTTGTGTCGTTGGCTTAATCGTCTTTGGCGTCGCGTGGGGGAAACGGCTTTCGCCGGTTACGCTTATTCTCGCGGGGCTGGTGGTGAGCCTTTATTGCGGGGCAATTAATCAGCTACTGGTTATCTTCCATCACGACCAGCTGCAAAGCATGTTCCTGTGGAGCACCGGAACGCTGACGCAAACCGACTGGGGCGGCGTTGAGCGTTTATGGCCGCAGTTGCTGGGCGGCGTGATGTTGACGTTATTGCTACTTCGCCCGTTAACCCTGATGGGGCTTGATGATGGCGTGGCGCGCAATCTCGGGCTGGCCTTGTCGCTCGCGCGTCTGGCGGCGCTGTCGCTGGCGATAGTCATCAGTGCGCTGCTGGTGAATGCGGTGGGGATTATCGGCTTTATCGGTTTGTTCGCGCCGCTGCTGGCGAAAATGCTGGGGGCGCGGCGTTTGTTGCCACGGTTGATGCTGGCGTCGCTGATTGGGGCGCTGATCCTCTGGCTTTCCGATCAAATCATCCTCTGGCTGACTCGCGTGTGGATGGAAGTGTCCACCGGTTCGGTCACTGCGTTGATCGGTGCGCCGCTGCTACTGTGGCTGTTGCCGCGTTTACGCAGCATTAGCGCGCCGGATATGAAGGTCAACGATCGTGTCGCGGCTGAACGCCAACATGTGCTGGCGTTTGCCCTCGCGGGCGGCGTGCTGCTGTTGATGGCTGTGGTGGTGGCGCTGTCGTTTGGTCGTGATGCGCACGGCTGGACGTGGGCGAGCGGGGCGTTGCTCGAGGATTTGATGCCCTGGCGCTGGCCGCGAATTATGGCGGCGCTGTTTGCGGGCGTCATGCTGGCGGTGGCGGGCTGTATTATTCAGCGGCTGACCGGAAACCCGATGGCAAGCCCGGAAGTGCTGGGGATTAGCTCTGGCGCGGCGTTTGGCGTGGTGTTAATGCTGTTTCTGGTGCCGGGTAATGCCTTTGGCTGGCTGTTACCCGCGGGCAGTATCGGGGCGGCGGTGACGCTGTTGATCATTATGATCGCCGCCGGCCGCGGTGGATTTTCCCCACACCGTATGTTACTGGCGGGGATGGCGTTAAGTACCGCATTCACCATGCTTTTGATGATGTTGCAGGCGAGCGGTGACCCGCGAATGGCGCAAGTGCTGACCTGGATTTCCGGTTCGACCTACAACGCGACCGATGCGCAGGTCTGGCGTACCGGAATTGTGATGGTGATTTTGCTGGCGATTACCCCGCTGTACCGCCGCTGGCTGACCATTTTACCGCTGGGTGGTGATACCGCACGAGCCGTAGGAATGGCGCTGACGCCGACGCGAATTGCGCTGCTGCTGTTAGCGGCTTGCCTGACGGCGACCGCGACGATGACTATTGGACCGTTGAGTTTTGTTGGTTTAATGGCACCGCATATTGCGCGGATGATGGGCTTTCGACGGACGATGCCACACATCGTAATTTCGGCGCTGGTGGGTGGTTTACTGCTGGTATTCGCTGACTGGTGTGGGCGGATGGTGCTGTTTCCATTCCAGATCCCGGCGGGGCTGCTGTCGACCTTTATCGGCGCGCCATATTTTATCTATTTGCTGAGAAAGCAGAGCCGTTAATTTTTCCATATAACGGCCCTGTACGCCTGGACGGATAAAGCGTTTACGCGACAACGGATGCCCGATGCGACGCTGGCGCGTCTTATCGGGCCTACAAACGGCCCCGAATCGTAGGTCGGATAAGGCGTTCACGCCGCATCCGACAAACCATGCTGGATCACAACTTCGCAAACACCCGACGTGCAGCATCGATGGTGTTATTGATATCTTCCATGCTGTGCGCCACGGACATAAAGCCCGCTTCAAACGCTGACGGTGCCAGGTAAACACCTTCGTCCAGCATCATATGGAAGAAACGCTTAAAGCGTTCCACGTCACAGGCCATCACATCCTGATAGCACGTCACGGACTCGGCGTCGGTAAAGAAAATACCGAACATGCCGCCAACGTGGTTAACGACCAGCGGAATTCCGGCTTCTTCTGCCGCTTCCAGCAGACCTTCTGCCAGACGTGTTGTCAGCTCATCCAACGTTTCGTGAACGCCCGGTTGCGCGACTTCATTCAGACAGGCGAAACCGGCTGCCATCGCAATTGGGTTACCGGAAAGCGTACCCGCCTGATAGACCGGACCCGTCGGGGCCAGCGCATCCATTACATCACGACGACCACCGAATGCGCCTACCGGCATTCCACCGCCGATGATTTTGCCCAGGCAGGTGAGATCCGGTTCCACACCGTAATAATCCTGTGCGCCAGCCAGTGCCACGCGGAAGCCGGTCATTACTTCATCGATGATCAGCAATGCGCCAAATTCGTCGCACAGCGCACGCAGACCTGGCAGGAAGTCTGGCAGCGGTGGAACACAGTTCATATTGCCTGCCACCGGCTCGATGATAATACAGGCAATCTCTTGCGGGTATTGCTCAAACGCGGCGCGTACAGAAGCCAGATCGTTATAAGTACAGGTTAAGGTATGTTTGGCGAAATCTGCCGGAACGCCCGGCGAGTTTGGCTGGCCTAACGTGAGTGCGCCAGAACCGGCTTTCACCAGCAGGCAGTCAGCGTGACCGTGGTAACACCCTTCAAATTTAATGATTTTGTCGCGACCGGTAAAACCACGGGCCAGACGGATGGCGCTCATCGTCGCCTCGGTGCCGGAGTTCACCATGCGCACCATATCCATGGTCGGGACCAATTCGGTCACCAGTTGCGCCATTTTCACTTCCATTTCGGTTGGTGCACCAAAGCTTAAACCACGCTCGGCGGCTTCAATCACGGCATTGCGGATTGCCGGATGGTTATGGCCCAGCACCATCGGCCCCCAGGAACCGACATAATCGATATAGGCTTTGCCATCAACATCGTACAGATAAGCGCCGTCCGCTTTTTCGATAAACAGTGGAGTGCCGCCCACGCCAGTAAAGGCGCGAACAGGGGAGTTCACACCGCCAGGGATCAGCTCGCGCGCTGCGCTGTAAAGATTTTCAGACTTACTCATGGAGGGTTCCTGATTCGTAGAAAAAGTGAATGGCTGCTATTCTATGTTATTCATAACAAGTTAAATACTCGTCAAACATCAGGCTGCTTGTACTGGTGCAATCCTGATTTCTTAGAGTATAAAAGTTTTGTGCATTTGAAACATTACGCTTTGCAAAGGATTTTCATGGAACGTGCGAGTAAAATGCCGTCATCTTATTTGTATGACCAATAAGTGATCATTGGATGAAAACTGATACTCCCTCTTTAGAAACACCGCAGGCCGCGCGCCTGCGACGCAGACAACTGATTCGCCAACTTCTTGAGCGCGATAAAACCCCGTTAGCCATTTTGTTTATGGCGGCAGTCGTCGGCACGCTTGTTGGGCTGGCAGCGGTTGCTTTTGACAAAGGTGTCGCCTGGTTGCAGAACCAACGTATGGGGGCGCTGGTACATACTGCTGATAATTATCCGCTTCTGTTAACCGTCGCTTTTCTCTGTTCGGCGGTGCTGGCGATGTTTGGCTACTTTTTGGTGCGCAAATACGCGCCGGAAGCAGGTGGTTCGGGGATCCCGGAAATTGAAGGGGCGCTGGAAGATCAACGTCCCGTTCGCTGGTGGCGTGTATTGCCGGTGAAGTTCTTTGGCGGGCTGGGGACACTCGGCGGAGGCATGGTGTTGGGGCGCGAAGGGCCAACCGTGCAGATCGGCGGTAACATTGGCCGTATGGTGCTTGATATTTTCCGCCTGAAAGGTGACGAAGCTCGCCATACGCTGCTGGCAACCGGTGCTGCTGCGGGGCTGGCTGCGGCCTTTAACGCGCCGCTGGCGGGTATTTTGTTTATTATCGAAGAGATGCGTCCGCAGTTTCGCTATACGTTAATTTCGATAAAAGCGGTATTTATTGGCGTCATTATGTCGACCATTATGTACCGGATTTTTAATCATGAAGTTGCGTTGATTGACGTCGGTAAACTTTCTGATGCGCCGCTTAATACGCTGTGGCTTTATCTGATCCTCGGTATTATTTTTGGCATTTTCGGCCCTATTTTTAATAAATGGGTGCTGGGGATGCAGGATTTGCTGCACCGTGTGCACGGCGGCAATATTACCAAATGGGTACTGATGGGCGGTGCGATTGGCGGTCTGTGTGGATTGCTGGGGTTTGTGGCACCAGCAACGTCGGGCGGCGGTTTTAACCTGATTCCTATCGCTACCGCGGGGAATTTCAGCATGGGAATGCTGGTGTTTATCTTCGTCGCTCGGGTCATTACCACCTTACTCTGCTTCTCTTCCGGCGCGCCGGGCGGTATTTTTGCCCCGATGCTGGCGCTGGGTACTGTGCTGGGAACCGCTTTCGGAATGGTTGCCGTTGAGCTGTTTCCGCAATATCACCTTGAGGCGGGGACGTTTGCTATTGCCGGAATGGGGGCATTACTGGCGGCATCTATTCGCGCGCCGTTAACGGGGATCATTCTGGTTCTGGAGATGACCGATAACTACCAGCTCATTTTGCCAATGATTATTACCGGTCTTGGCGCAACACTATTAGCGCAATTTACCGGCGGGAAACCGCTATACTCGGCGATTCTTGCGCGCACGCTGGCAAAACAGGAAGCTGAGCAACTGGCGCGAAGCAAGGCCGCATCAGCCAGCGAGAATACTTGAACGAAATACCAGGGTATTAGATAATGGCGATTATTATTGGGTTAGAATTTGCCCAATTGCCGATGTCGTTTGGAGCAAAATATGAGTGATGACGTAGCACTGCCGCTGGAGTTTACCGACGCAGCAGCCAACAAAGTTAAAAGCCTGATCGCTGACGAAGATAACCCGAATCTGAAATTACGCGTGTATATCACAGGTGGCGGTTGCAGCGGCTTCCAGTATGGTTTCACCTTTGATGATCAGGTGAACGAAGGCGATATGACCATCGAAAAACAGGGCGTTGGCTTGGTGGTTGATCCGATGAGCCTGCAATATCTGGTCGGCGGTTCCGTTGACTATACCGAAGGACTGGAAGGTTCTCGTTTCATCGTGACCAACCCGAACGCGAAAAGCACCTGCGGTTGCGGTTCTTCCTTTAGCATCTAATCTGTTGTTCATGTGCCGGATAAACTATCCGGCGCATCTTCTCTCTTCAACGCCCATTCTCATCCAGCGCAAACGTCGGTAGCTTAAGATGCCAACGAATAGCCGCCAGCCGAATCAATAGCGTCACGACCATGCCCATCATACTGGCTGTTTCCAGTGGTACGGAAAATGTGTAATAAGCCGTAGCGTGGACAATACCGCCGATAATACAGGCAGTTGCGTAGATTTCTGTACGTAAAATCATGGGGATCTCGCGGGCCAGTACATCACGAATGATCCCGCCGCCAACGCCAGTAATGACGACCATACAAACCGCGATTAACGGACCGACTTCCGCATTAAAGGCTTTATTCACGCCAATGCCGACAAACACCGCCAGACCAACGGCGTCCAGCACCGGCAACATCCATTTTGGTAAGCGTCTTGGCTGGCGCACCAGCACGATGGTCAGCATGCTGGTTACCATTGCAACGACCAGATCGGTGGGATCTTTCACCCAAAATACCGGGCCGTGATCCAGCGCCATGTCGCGAATTGTCCCGCCGCCTACAGCGGTAACCACGCCCAGTACCAGAACACCAAAAGGGTCCATACGCAATTTTCCGGCTAACAAAACGCCGGAGATGGCAAATACCGCTGTGCCGACTATATCCAGCCAATAGACGAGCATTGTTCAATCCCCACTGAGCACCTAAAAAGGTCAGGCGCTAATCTACCTGTGAAAGCGCATTACAGAGCTGTTGTGCAGCGAGGATAATACGTGGGCTTGCACGTTCAAACCAGTCACTCGTGAGAGGAATAACGGGAATTTTGAGCTGTTCACCCCAGTATTGTTTGATTTTAGGAATTTGGTCCGGTCCGCCTGTAATGACAATCGCCTGTGGCGAGCGTGCTAACACCTGTTCGCGGCTAACTTGCGGCCAGGGAACCCGGCTGTCTTTAAAGATGTTTTCTCCGCCACAAACTTCGAGTACCTGGTTTTGAATCGACTCTTTTCCACTGGTAAATGGCGGATTAATGCCGAATTGCAGAAAAACACGTTTTTTAGGTTTATCAGCATATTGCGCTTTCAATTGCGCGTACTGATCCAGCAGGGATTGCGCGGCTTGTTCGGCCTTATCCGGTTGCGGACTCCAGGGGGCCAATTGACGTAACGCATTGGCAATTTGTTCAATGCTTGTCGCATCGACCCACATCACTTTTATTCCCAGCGAAGCCAGCTGGTCAACCTGCCGCTCGGCATTACCTCCACGCCAGGCAATCACCAGATCGGGTTTCAGCGCGACAATGCGTTCCAGATTCATCCCCTGCCAGGTGGAAACCTGCTCAATCTTTTGCGCTTGTGGAGGATAGTCGGAATAGCTGCTGACCCCAACCGGCGTGATCCCGGCGGCAAAGGCAAGTTCAGTGTTGGCGGGAGAAAGCGTGATGACGCGCGGCGCGGCGTTGAGCCACAGTGGCGCAAGAAAAGACAGGGCGACCAGCGCCCTGAACAGTGACTTAGCCATGTGCCAGTTTCTGCACCAGTGACTCAACCATCAGGCTGGACTGTTTAGCGGCAACAGCCAGGAACTCATCGAAGCTAAGATGAGACTGTTGATCGGCCACGTCGGAGATGGCGCGTACGACAACAAACGGGACGTTGAAATTGTGGCAGACATGGGCGATTGCCGTCGCTTCCATCTCTACAGCAATGGCCTGTGGGAAGTTGTGGCGGATTTTCGCCAGACCAACAGAACCGTTGATGAAAGCGTCGCCGCTAACAATCAGGCCACGTACAGCGTTAAGATTCAGTTCGGCAATGCAGGCCTCAGCGGCAGCGATCAGTTTATCGTCAGCTTTAAAGCCTGCCGGACAGCCTGGTAACTGACCGTATTCATAACCAAATGCCGTGACATCCGCGTCGTGATAACGCGCTTCGTCCGAGACAACGATATCGCCCACTTTCAGCGTTGGTGCCAGGCCACCGGCAGAACCGGTGTTAATAATCACATCTGGCTTGCAGTGTTCCAACAGCAGAGTGGCACCCAGCGCCGCAGCGACTTTACCGATGCCCGATTTCAGAAGCGCAACCTCGGTTCCATTCAGTTGGCCGGTATAGATTTCGCAACCGCCGAGACTGATAGTTTGACGGTTTTCGATTTTGTCACGCAGCAGCGTAACTTCTTCTTCCATTGCACCAATGATGCCGATTTTCATAGATTTACTCGCGATAAGCCCGATTTGAAAGCATAGTTTACCATGCGCTTACGGGGAAGCGTATTTCTCACGCGGGAGAGGACATGGCACAGATTGATTTCCGAAAAAAAATAAACTGGCATCGTCGTTACCGTTCACCGCAGGGCGTTAAAACCGAACATGAGATCCTGCGGATCTTCGAGAGCGATCGCGGGCGTATCATCAACTCTCCGGCAATTCGTCGTCTGCAACAAAAGACCCAGGTTTTTCCACTGGAGCGCAATGCCGCCGTGCGCACGCGTCTTACCCACTCGATGGAAGTCCAGCAGGTGGGACGCTACATCGCCAAAGAAATTTTAAGCCGTCTGAAAGAGCTTAAATTGCTGGAAGCATACGGCCTGGATGAACTGACCGGCCCCTTTGAAAGCATTGTTGAGATGTCATGCCTGATGCACGATATCGGCAATCCGCCGTTTGGTCATTTTGGCGAAGCAGCGATAAATGACTGGTTTCGCCAACGTTTGCACCCGGAAGATGCCGAAAGCCAGCCTCTGACTGACGATCGCTGCAGCGTGGCGGCACTACGTTTACGGGACGGGGAAGAACAGCTTAACGAGCTGCGGCGCAAGATTCGTCAGGACTTATGTCATTTTGAGGGGAATGCACAAGGCATTCGTCTGGTGCATACATTGATGCGGATGAATCTCACTTGGGCACAGGTTGGCGGTATTTTAAAATATACCCGTCCGGCGTGGTGGCGTGGCGAAACGCCTGAGACACATCACTATTTAATGAAAAAGCCGGGTTATTATCTTTCTGAAGAAGCCTATATTGCCCGGTTGCGTAAAGAACTTAATTTGGCGCTTTACAGTCGTTTTCCATTAACGTGGATTATGGAAGCTGCCGACGACATCTCCTATTGTGTGGCAGACCTTGAAGGTGATGCTGCCAACTTACTGATTTAGTGTATGATGGTGTTTTTGAGGTGCTCCAGTGGCTTCTGTTTCTATCAGCTGTCCCTCCTGTTCAGCTACTGACGGGGTGGTGCGTAACGGCAAAAGCACTGCCGGACATCAGCGCTATCTCTGCTCTCACTGCCGTAAAACATGGCAACTGCAGTTCACTTACACCGCTTCTCAACCCGGTACGCACCAGAAAATCATTGATATGGCCATGAATGGCGTTGGATGCCGGGCAACTGCACGCATTATGGGCGTTGGCCTCAACACGATTTTACGTCACTTAAAAAACTCAGGCCGCAGTCGGTAACCTCGCGCATACAGCCGGGCAGTGACGTCATCGTCTGCGCGGAAATGGACGAACAGTGGGGCTATGTCGGGGCTAAATCGCGCCAGCGCTGGCTGTTTTACGCGTATGACAGTCTCCGGAAGACGGTTGTTGCGCACGTATTCGGTGAACGCACTATGGCGACGCTGGGGCGTCTTATGAGCCTGCTGTCACCCTTTGACGTGGTGATATGGATGACGGATGGCTGGCCGCTGTATGAATCCCGCCTGAAGGGAAAGCTGCACGTAATCAGCAAGCGATATACGCAGCGAATTGAGCGGCATAACCTGAATCTGAGGCAGCACCTGGCACGGCTGGGACGGAAGTCGCTGTCGTTCTCAAAATCGGTGGAGCTGCATGACAAAGTCATCGGGCATTATCTGAACATAAAACACTATCAATAAGTTGGAGTCATTACCGACCTTGAAGATGCGGTAGAGAAAAGAATATTTACCGTTGAGCAGCTTTATCATCATTTGCACGAGGCGTGGGGTCAGCATGAGAAAGGTTCGCTCTTTTCGCTAGTGGTTGAAAATGCCTGGGAAAAATCACGCTCAAATAGTTTAAGCCGCAGTACGGAAGATCAGTTTTTTATGTATTTACGGGTAAACACCCTAAATAAACTGGTACCCTACGCGGCACAACGATTTATTGATAATCTGCCTGCGATTTTCGCCGGAACGTTTAATCATGCATTATTGGAAGATGCCAGCGAATGCAGCGATCTTCTTAAGCTATATAAAAATGTCGCTGTAAAACATGTGTTTAGCCATCCGGATGTCGAGCAGCTTGAATTGCAGGGCTATCGGGTCATTAGCGGATTATTAGAGATTTATCGTCCTTTATTAAGCCTGTCGTTATCAGACTTTACTGAACTGGTAGAAAAAGAACGGGTGAAACGTTTCCCTATTGAGTCGCGCTTATTCCACAAACTCTCGACGCGCCATCGGCTGGCCTATGTCGAGGCTGTCAGTAAATTACCGTCAGATTCTCCTGAGTTTCCGCTATGGGAATATTATTACCGTTGCCGCCTACTGCAGGATTATATCAGCGGTATGACCGACCTCTATGCGTGGGATGAATACCGACGTCTGATGGCCGTAGAACAATAACCAGGCTTTTGTAAAGACGAACAATAAATTTTTACCTTTTGCAGAAACTTTAGTTCGGAACTTCGCGCTATAAAACGAATCTGAAGAACACAGCAATTTTGCGTTATCTGTTAATCGAGACTGAAATACATGAAAAAAACCACATTAGCACTGAGTGCACTGGCTCTGAGTTTAGGTTTGGCGTTATCTCCGCTCTCTGCAACGGCGGCTGAGACTTCTTCAGCAACGACAGCCCAGCAGATGCCAAGCCTTGCACCGATGCTCGAAAAGGTGATGCCTTCAGTGGTCAGCATTAACGTAGAAGGTAGCACAACCGTTAATACGCCGCGTATGCCGCGTAATTTCCAGCAGTTCTTCGGTGATGATTCTCCGTTCTGCCAGGAAGGTTCACCGTTTCAGAGCTCTCCGTTCTGCCAGGGGGGCCAGGGCGGTAATGGCGGCGGCCAGCAACAGAAATTCATGGCGCTGGGTTCCGGCGTCATCATTGATGCCGATAAAGGCTATGTCGTCACCAACAACCATGTTGTTGATAACGCGACGGTGATTAAAGTCCAGCTGAGCGATGGTCGTAAGTTCGACGCGAAGATGGTTGGCAAAGATCCGCGCTCTGATATCGCGCTGATCCAAATCCAGAACCCGAAAAACCTGACCGCAATTAAGATGGCGGATTCTGATGCACTGCGCGTGGGTGATTACACCGTAGCGATTGGTAACCCGTTTGGTCTGGGCGAGACGGTAACTTCCGGGATTGTCTCTGCGCTGGGGCGTAGCGGCCTGAATGCTGAAAACTACGAAAACTTCATCCAGACCGATGCAGCGATCAACCGTGGTAACTCCGGTGGTGCGCTGGTTAACCTGAACGGCGAACTGATCGGTATCAACACCGCGATCCTCGCACCGGACGGCGGCAACATCGGTATCGGTTTTGCTATCCCGAGTAACATGGTGAAAAACCTGACCTCGCAGATGGTGGAATACGGCCAGGTGAAACGCGGTGAGCTGGGGATTATGGGGACTGAGCTGAACTCCGAACTGGCCAAAGCGATGAAAGTTGACGCCCAGCGCGGTGCTTTCGTAAGCCAGGTTCTGCCTAATTCCTCCGCTGCAAAAGCGGGCATTAAAGCGGGTGATGTGATCACCTCACTGAACGGTAAGCCGATCAGCAGCTTTGCCGCACTGCGTGCTCAGGTGGGTACTATGCCGGTGGGCAGCAAACTGACCCTGGGCTTACTGCGCGACGGTAAGCAGGTTAACGTGAACCTGGAACTGCAGCAGAGCAGCCAGAATCAGGTTGATTCCAGCTCCATCTTCAACGGCATTGAAGGCGCTGAGATGAGCAACAAAGGCAAAGATCAGGGCGTGGTAGTGAACAACGTGAAAACGGGCACTCCGGCTGCGCAGATCGGCCTGAAGAAAGGTGATGTGATTATTGGCGCGAACCAGCAGGCAGTGAAAAACATCGCTGAACTGCGTAAAGTGCTCGACAGCAAACCGTCTGTGCTGGCACTGAACATTCAGCGCGGCGACAGCACCATCTACCTGTTAATGCAGTAATCTCCCTCAACCCCTTCCTGAATACGGGAAGGGGTTCTCCTTACAATCTGTGAACTTCGCCACAACTCCATACATCTTCATCATCCTTTGGGCATTTGCACAATGCCGTACGTTACGTACTTCCTTATGCTAAGCCGTGCATAACGGAGGACTTATGGCTGGCTGGCATCTTGATACCAAAATGGCGCAGGATATCGTGGCACGTACCATGCGCATCATCGATACCAATATCAACGTAATGGATGCCCGCGGGCGAATTATCGGCAGCGGCGATCGTGAGCGTATTGGTGAATTGCACGAAGGTGCATTGCTGGTACTTTCACAGGGACGAGTCGTCGATATCGATGACGCGGTAGCACGTCATCTGCACGGTGTGCGGCAGGGGATTAATCTACCGTTACGGCTGGAAGGTGAAATTGTCGGCGTAATTGGCCTGACAGGTGAACCAGAGAATCTGCGTAAATATGGCGAACTGGTCTGCATGACGGCTGAAATGATGCTGGAACAGTCGCGGTTGATGCACCTGTTGGCGCAGGATAGCCGTTTGCGGGAAGAACTGGTGATGAACCTGATTCAGGCTGAGGAGAATACTCCCGCACTTACTGAATGGGCGCAACGGCTGGGGATTGATCTCAATCAACCGCGAGTGGTGGCTATTGTTGAGGTCGACAGCGGTCAGCTTGGCGTGGACAGCGCAATGGCGGAGTTACAACAACTGCAAAATGCGCTGACTACGCCCGAGCGTAATAATCTGGTGGCAATTGTTTCGCTGACCGAAATGGTGGTGTTGAAACCGGCGTTGAACTCTTTTGGGCGCTGGGATGCAGAAGATCATCGTAAGCGAGTTGAACAACTGATTACCCGCATGAAAGAGTACGGCCAGCTGCGTTTTCGCGTTTCACTGGGCAACTATTTTACCGGTCCTGGCAGTATTGCCCGATCCTATCGTACGGCGAAAACGACGATGGTGGTGGGTAAACAGCGGATGCCAGAAAGTCGCTGCTATTTTTATCAGGATCTGATGTTACCTGTGTTACTCGACAGTTTGCGTGGCGACTGGCAGGCCAACGAACTGGCGCGACCGCTGGCGCGGCTGAAAGCGATGGACAATAATGGCTTGCTGCGACGAACGCTGGCGGCGTGGTTTCGCCACAATGTGCAACCGCTGGCTACGTCAAAGGCGCTGTTTATTCATCGTAATACTCTGGAGTATCGGCTTAATCGTATATCGGAACTGACCGGGCTTGATTTGGGTAATTTTGATGACAGGTTGCTGCTGTATGTGGCGTTACAACTGGATGAAGAGCGGTAGGTTATGCGTTAAGGTCGAGGCGGCGCTGGCTCATTCCCCTCAGCCCGAAGGGTAGAGGGGAATGTCCGAGTTAACCGTCAGTTCGGCATTATTTACGCGTTAGTTTTTCCAGATCGGCTTCAATCTCGCTGATCTTATTGGTTACGACTGACTCCAGGTGACGTAAGTCGTCGAGGATCTTACGCTTAAGATCAACTTCGCTGCGGTCACGCTGGCAGATTTGATCAAGCTCATCAATGATATACCGTAGATTCGGGCTGATTTCCTGGACTTCTTTATAACCCTGACCCACACCATCAGCGACGACCGTTTTACGCTGACGCGGATATTTAAACTTCACGCTCTTGGCGAAAAACTCGCCTTTGTCTTTCTGGAAATAGATTTTCAGAATATCGTTGTTGGCTTCCTGCCGGAGGCTGTAACGATCAATTTCTTCAGGATTGGTAATACCCAGACTTTTCAGATTGTCGTACATAGCGTTACCTCAAAATGAGTCAGTAAATTGTGCTTATTTTAGCATTTGGCATGGCCCGCCCGGCTCGACTGTGATCGCAGAAAGCCTTTTTCTTCCAGACTTCTATCATGGCGTAAAAATCAAAAAATTACCTGCTTTATTGTGGTGATAAAATTCACGTTCTACACCAGTTCCAGCATCGTTACTTCCGGGCGGCAGTTCAGACGCAAACCATACAAACTGCCCACGCCACGGGTTGTGTAGATGTGTCGTTCGCCAAAGGCATTTAATCCGGCGACGTAACGTTTATCTTCGACAGGGGCAAAAGGTTCACCAACCAACGGTACGCGCAGTTGCCCGCCGTGAGTATGGCCGCACAGCATCAGATCCCAGGGTTCATCACGCATGACTTCTTTGCTGTCGGGATTATGTGCCAGCATCAGTCTTGGCAGATTTGCTTCGCTGGCGGGAGGTGGTTTGCATTGTCCGGCCCATAAGTCACCGGTGCCTACCAGTTCGAATTGCCTGTTCGGCGTGGCGATCACCGTAGCCTGGTTAAACAACACCGTGATGCCCACTGATTTCAACGTCTCGCCAATTAAGTGATTTTTTTCTGTACCAACAGGGCGATCGTGGTTGCCGAAGCAGGCAAACGTCGGCGCACATTCGGCAAGGGGGGAGAGGACATCACTAAACGCCGAAAAATTCAGCGGCATATCAAATAATACGTAATCGCCGCCCAGTAATATCAAATCGGGCTTTTGTTCTATGCCAAGAGCAATCGCGTCAGAAATCAGGCTTAAAGGAACAAAACGAGAGTAATGGAGATCGGCCAGAAAAAGAATTTTGAATGGTGCTGCGTTGTCTTTAAAAAAGGCGAGGCGGTGACGGATTAATTCAAACCAGCCTAGCTCCCAGTAATGCATATAACCGAAACCTGAGCTCGTGGCTATCGTCGCGGCAGTAGCCTGCAACAATCGGCGGCGTGAAATCATCGCTCATCCCTGCAAAAAAAATCGGGCAGCGTCGTGCTGCCCGTGTGCATACTTTTAGTCGATGGTACGCAGCAGTTCGTTAATGCCGACTTTGCCGCGAGTTTTCGCGTCAACTTTCTTAACGATAACCGCACAGTAGAGGCTGTATTTGCCATCTTTTGACGGCAGATTACCTGAAACAACCACAGACCCCGCCGGAACGCGACCGTAGTGGATTTCGCCGGTTTCACGGTCGTAAATACGGGTGCTCTGACCAATGTATACGCCCATGGAAATGACGGAACCTTCTTCGACAATCACCCCTTCAACCACTTCAGAGCGTGCGCCAATGAAGCAGTTATCTTCAATGATGGTTGGGTTAGCCTGCAGCGGTTCCAGCACGCCGCCGATGCCCACGCCACCGGAAAGGTGGACGTTTTTACCAATCTGCGCACAAGAACCGACGGTCGCCCAGGTATCAACCATGGTGCCTTCATCAACATATGCGCCGATGTTGACGTAAGACGGCATCAGCACGGTGTTACGGGCAATAAACGCACCCTGACGTACCGCCGCTGGTGGCACAACGCGGAAGCCTTCTTTCTGGAAACGTGCTTCGTCGTAGTCGGCGAATTTCATCGGCACTTTGTCGAAGTAGCGGCTTTCTGCCCCTTCGATCACCTGATTATCATTAATACGGAAAGAGAGCAGCACCGCTTTTTTCAACCACTGATGCGTCACCCACTGACCGTCAATTTTTTCCGCTACACGCAGTGCACCGGAATCCAGCAGGGCGATCACCTGATTTACCGCTTCGCGGGTAACGGTGTCTGCGTTGGCTGGCGTGATCTCGGCACGGCGTTCAAAAGCGGTTTCAATAATGTTCTGTAACTGCTGCATTGTTAAACTCTTTTCATATCAGTAAACACATCACCCTTTATCGTTTGGATTGAGGGCCTCTGTCAACCGCTGATGCACTTCCTGCTGCAACTCGTTATTAAGTGCACGCCGGTCAGCGGTGGCAATTATGAATAAATCTTCTACTCGCTCGCCAATGGTTGTAATTCGGGCACCATGAAGCGAAATTCCCAGATCGGCAAAAATTTTCCCGACTCTCGCCAGCAGTCCTGGCTGGTCGAGCGCGATAAGCTCAAGGAACGATTTGCGGTCGGTATGGGTTGGCAAAAACGTCACTTCG
Organism: Shigella sonnei; assembly: GCF_002950395.1. Classification (NCBI taxonomy): domain Bacteria; kingdom Pseudomonadati; phylum Pseudomonadota; class Gammaproteobacteria; order Enterobacterales; family Enterobacteriaceae; genus Shigella; species Shigella sonnei. The sequence goes on along the minus strand of NZ_CP026802.1, from coordinate 2,811,809 downwards.
GTTTCAACAGTAAAGTGACGTAGTTTAGCCGGTTGACGACGCGGCTGTGGTGGCTGCCAGCTACTTTGTGTCAGTACCTGCTCCAGACCAAACCGAATAACCTCATGACGATCTGCGGATAGCGGGCTACCATCGGGTTCCAGCACGATGAAGGTATCCATCGCCATACCGTCGCGAGTGGTGAAAATTTGTGCGTCGTGAACACTTAAATTGCGGCGGTCTAATTCGGCACAGACGGCGGCAAACAGATAGGGGCGGTCCGGGCTCCAGATAAAAATCTCGGTGCCTCCACGCGTAGCCTGCGGGCTAAGCAATACCAGCGGTTTGCTTAAATCATGCTGTAATAAATGGCGGGCATGCCAGGCCAGTTGATTTGGGCTATGGCGGACAAAATAGTTAGCACGACAGCGTGACCAAATTTGGTGCAGCGCCTCTTCGTCGATGTTATCCATGCGCAGTAGTGCCAGTGCCTGGAGTTGGTGATGGCGAACCCGTTCGCGCATATCCGGCGTGTTTTGCATTCCGCGTCGTAGCTGCTTTTCGGTGGCAAAATAGAGTTCGCGCAACAGACTTTGCTTCCAGCTATTCCACAGCGTTTCGTTGGTGGCGCAAATGTCAGCCACTGTCAGGCATACCAGATAGTGCAGACGATTTTCCGTTTGAACTTCTTCGGCAAACTGCTTGATGACTTCAGGGTCCTGAATATCGCGGCGTTGTGCTGTCACCGACATCAGCAAGTGCTGGCGAACCAGCCAGGCAACCAGCTGTGTTTCGCGTGAGTTCAGCCCGTGGAGTTCTGCAAAATGCACTACATCCTGAGCACCGAGAATGGAGTGGTCGCCGCCGCGTCCTTTGGCGATATCGTGAAACAGCGCGGCGATGAAAATCAGCTCAGTTGACGGCAGGCGCGGCCAGACGTCCACACACAACGGATGGCGCTGGCGCGTTTCTTCACTGGCAAAACTCTCCAGTTTCAGCATCACGCGGATAGTATGTTCATCCACCGTGTAGGCGTGGAACAGATCAAACTGCATCTGCCCGACGATATGCGACCATTGCGGCATATACGCGCCGAGCACGCTATGGCGATGCATTGGCAATAGCCCGCGCCGCACCGCTCCGGGGTGACGCAGAATGCTCAAAAACAGTTTTCGTGCTTCCGGAATATTACACAGCGGTTGTTGCAGATGGCGACGGGCATGGCGTAACTGGCGCAGCGTGGTGGAGTAAATGCCGGTGATCGCACTGTTGCGCACCATGGTGTAGAACATACGCAAGATGGCTTCCGGCTGGCGCATAAATAGTGTTTCATCACGCAGGTCGATTAGCGTACCGCGTAGCTGAAACTCATCGTCGATTGGACGTGGTTTTTCGTCGGCGGGAAGGGCGAGGATGGCTTCATCGAACAGTTGCAGCAGCATCTGGTTGAGTTCACTGACGCGGCGTGTAACGCGGAAGTAATCCTTCATCATCCGCTCGACCGGTTCGTTGCCTTCACCACTGTAATTCAGACGCTGAGCGACGCTAAGTTGGCGATCGAATAACAGGCGATTATCGTAACGGCTGACGACCAGATGCAGGGCAAAGCGAATACGCCACAGTATATGCAGACATTCGTTTAATTCCGCCCGCTCCGCTGAGGTTAAGAAGCCAAACCCAACCATTTCATCCAGCGATGTTGCGCCAAAATGACGGCGGGCCACCCATTGCAGAGTGTGGATATCGCGCAAGCCGCCAGGGCTACTTTTGATGTCTGGTTCAAGATTGTAGCTGGTGCCGTGGTAACGCTGATGGCGCTGGTTCTGTTCTTCAACTTTCGCCGCGTAGAACTTGTCGGAAGGCCAGAATCCTTCGCTAAAAATATGTTTTTGCAGTTCGAGGAAGAGCGCAACATCGCCAATTAATAAGCGGGATTCGATTAAATTGGTGGCGACGGTTAAATCCGATAACCCTTCCAGCATGCACTCTTCAAGCGTGCGCACACTATGACCGACTTCCAGCTTTACATCCCAGAGCAGCGTTAACAGCTCGCCCACTTTTTGCGCCTGATCGTCCGGGAGCTTTTTACGGCTTAAAATCAGTAAATCGATGTCAGAAAGTGGATGCAGCTCGCCACGACCGTAGCCACCGACGGCGACCAATGCCAGGTCGGCAATCTGGCTGAATCCCGCTTCAATCCATAATCGTTGCAGGAGCTGGTCGATAAACTCGGTGCGCGCCTCAATCAACTGTTCTGCAGAGATCCCATTGTCAAAGGCATCACCCAGCCAACGCTGGAAAGTATCGATATGGGCTTTTATCCCACCGACGGTTAATTCATCACGGGGCCAGACGCATGGATTTTGCGGTTGACCGGGCAGGGTGGGGAGAGCGGTGTTTGCGTACTGTTCTGGAAGGGTATTCATTGTGCGCCACCCATAAGATTAAATTATCGCATTAAAAAAGCCGGCATTCGCCGGCTTCATCTTATTCGTCGTGCGAGATTATCGCCGGGATGGTGTCATCCTTGCGTAGCGTCAGAATTTCGCAGCCGTTATCAGTCACCACAATAGTATGCTCATATTGTGCAGACAAGCTGCGATCTTTGGTTTTTACCGTCCAGCCATCTTTCATGGTGCGGATCTCTTTTTTACCCGCGTTGACCATTGGCTCGATGGTGAACGTCATCCCAGGTTTCAGTACGACGTTGGTTTCACGGGAGTCATAGTGCAGCACCTGCGGTTCTTCATGGAAGCCGCGACCAATACCGTGTCCGCAATATTCACGAACGACGGAGAAGCCTTCTGCTTCGACAAACTTCTGAATCGCCGCACCGATTTCGCGCAGGTTAATGCCTGGTTTGACCATGCGCAGCGCCAGGTACAGGCTTTCTTGCGTGATGCGGCACAGACGTTCGCCCATGATGGTCGGCTTACCGACGATAAACATTTTCGAGGTATCGCCGTGGAAACCATCTTTGATTACGGTGACATCAATGTTAACGATATCGCCATCTTTCAGCAGCTTCGCATCGTCCGGGATACCGTGGCACACCACTTCATTAATAGAGATGCAAACGGATTTCGGATAGCCGTGATAGCCGAGGCAGGCAGAAACCGCGTGTTGTTCATTAACAATGTAATCATTACAGATGCGATCCAGCTCGCCGGTGCTGACGCCCGGTTTAACATACGGTTCGATCATCTCCAGCACTTCGGCAGCCAGTCGGCCAGCGACGCGCATTTTTTCGATATCTTCTGGGGTCTTGATTGAGATAGCCATTAATTCTGTCCATCAGCGTCGGTGATACCGACAATATATATGTAAGTGCCGTCAATGGTATCACACCCGGGCAAATTGAGAATCATTCTGAATTTCGCCAAACGTGCCACTGAACGTTTTCTATAATAGAAAATTCAACGTCTGATGCTGTACACAGCGCCAACAATTATTGGTGTCCATGACGTATTTGTGGTATAAAGCGCGCCGGACTTCCGATCCATTTCGTATACACAGACTGGACGGAAGCGACAATCTCACTTTGTGTAACAACACACACGTATCGGCACATATTCCGGGGTGCCCTTTGGGGTCGGTAATATGGGATACGTGGAGGCATAACCCCAACTTTTATATAGAGGTTTTAATCATGGCAACTGTTTCCATGCGCGACATGCTCAAGGCTGGTGTTCACTTCGGTCACCAGACCCGTTACTGGAACCCGAAAATGAAGCCGTTCATCTTCGGTGCGCGTAACAAAGTTCACATCATCAACCTTGAGAAAACTGTACCGATGTTCAACGAAGCTCTGGCTGAACTGAACAAGATTGCTTCTCGCAAAGGTAAAATCCTTTTCGTTGGTACTAAACGCGCTGCAAGCGAAGCGGTGAAAGACGCTGCTCTGAGCTGCGACCAGTTCTTCGTGAACCATCGCTGGCTGGGCGGTATGCTGACTAACTGGAAAACCGTTCGTCAGTCCATCAAACGTCTGAAAGACCTGGAAACTCAGTCTCAGGACGGTACTTTCGAAAAGCTGACCAAGAAAGAAGCGCTGATGCGCACTCGTGAGCTGGAGAAACTGGAAAACAGCCTGGGCGGTATCAAAGACATGGGCGGTCTGCCGGACGCTCTGTTTGTAATCGATGCTGACCACGAACACATTGCTATCAAAGAAGCAAACAACCTGGGTATTCCGGTATTTGCTATCGTTGATACCAACTCTGATCCGGACGGTGTTGACTTCGTTATCCCGGGTAACGACGACGCAATCCGTGCTGTGACCCTGTACCTGGGCGCTGTTGCTGCAACCGTACGTGAAGGCCGTTCTCAGGATCTGGCTTCCCAGGCGGAAGAAAGCTTCGTAGAAGCTGAGTAATAAGGCTTGATAACTCCCCCAAAATAGTTCGAGTTGCAGAAAGGCGGCAAGCTCGAGAATTCCCGGGAGCTTACATCAGTAAGTGACCGGGATGAGCGAGCGAAGACAACGCATCTGCGGCGCGAAATATGAAGGGGGAGAGCCCTTATAGACCAGGTAGTACACGTTTGGTTAGGGGGCCTGCATATGGCCCCCTTTTTCACTTTTATATCTGTGCGGTTTAATGCCGGGCAGATCACATCTCCGAGGATTTTAGAATGGCTGAAATTACCGCATCCCTGGTAAAAGAGCTGCGTGAGCGTACTGGCGCAGGCATGATGGATTGCAAAAAAGCACTGACTGAAGCTAACGGCGACATCGAGCTGGCAATCGAAAACATGCGTAAGTCCGGTGCTATTAAAGCAGCGAAAAAAGCAGGCAACGTTGCTGCTGACGGCGTGATCAAAACCAAAATCGACGGCAACTACGGCATCATTCTGGAAGTTAACTGCCAGACTGACTTCGTTGCAAAAGACGCTGGTTTCCAGGCGTTCGCAGACAAAGTTCTGGACGCAGCTGTTGCTGGCAAAATCACTGACGTTGAAGTTCTGAAAGCACAGTTCGAAGAAGAACGTGTTGCGCTGGTAGCGAAAATTGGTGAGAACATCAACATTCGCCGCGTTGCTGCGCTGGAAGGCGACGTTCTGGGTTCTTATCAGCACGGTGCGCGTATCGGCGTTCTGGTTGCTGCTAAAGGCGCTGACGAAGAGCTGGTTAAACACATCGCTATGCACGTTGCTGCAAGCAAGCCAGAATTCATCAAACCAGAAGACGTATCCGCTGAAGTGGTAGAAAAAGAATACCAGGTACAGCTGGATATCGCGATGCAGTCTGGTAAGCCGAAAGAAATCGCAGAGAAAATGGTTGAAGGCCGCATGAAGAAATTCACCGGCGAAGTTTCTCTGACCGGTCAGCCGTTCGTTATGGAACCAAGCAAAACTGTTGGTCAGCTGCTGAAAGAGCATAACGCTGAAGTGACTGGCTTCATCCGCTTCGAAGTGGGGGAAGGCATCGAGAAAGTTGAGACTGACTTTGCAGCAGAAGTTGCTGCGATGTCCAAGCAGTCTTAATTATCGAAAAGGAGCCGCCTGAGGGCGGCTTCTTTTTGTGCCCATCTTGTAAATTCAGCTAACCCTTGTGGGGCTGCGCTGAAAAGCGACGTACAATGTCGCTAGTATTAATTCATTTCAATCGTTGACAGTCTCAGGAAAGAAACATGGCTACCAATGCAAAACCCGTCTATAAACGCATTCTGCTTAAGTTGAGTGGCGAAGCTCTGCAGGGCACTGAAGGCTTCGGTATTGATGCAAGCATACTGGATCGTATGGCTCAGGAAATCAAAGAACTGGTTGAACTGGGTATTCAGGTTGGTGTGGTGATTGGTGGGGGTAACCTGTTCCGTGGCGCTGGTCTGGCGAAAGCGGGTATGAACCGCGTTGTGGGCGACCACATGGGGATGCTGGCGACCGTAATGAACGGCCTGGCAATGCGTGATGCACTGCACCGCGCCTATGTGAACGCTCGTCTGATGTCCGCTATTCCATTGAATGGCGTGTGCGACAGCTACAGCTGGGCAGAAGCTATCAGCCTGTTGCGCAACAACCGTGTGGTGATCCTCTCCGCCGGTACAGGTAACCCGTTCTTTACCACCGACTCAGCAGCTTGCCTGCGTGGTATCGAAATTGAAGCCGATGTGGTGCTGAAAGCAACCAAAGTTGACGGCGTGTTTACCGCTGATCCGGCGAAAGATCCAACCGCAACCATGTACGAGCAACTGACTTACAGCGAAGTGCTGGAAAAAGAGCTGAAAGTCATGGACCTGGCGGCCTTCACGCTGGCTCGTGACCATAAATTACCGATTCGTGTTTTCAATATGAACAAACCGGGTGCGCTGCGCCGTGTGGTAATGGGTGAAAAAGAAGGGACTTTAATCACGGAATAATTCCCGTGATGGATAAATAAGGGTAAGATTCCGCGTAAGTATCGCGGGGGCGTAAGTCTGGTTATAAGGCGTTATTGTTGCAGGCAGTTTGGTCACGGCCAGCGCGCAGCAACCGGAGCGTACAAAAGTACGTGAGGATGGCGAGCACTGCTCGGGGCCAAAATGGCAAATAAAATAGCCTAATAATCCAGACGATTACCCGTAATATGTTTAATCAGGGCTATACTTAGCACACTTCCACTGTGTGTGACTGTCTGGTCTGACTGAGACAAGTTTTCAAGGATTCGTAACGTGATTAGCGATATCAGAAAAGATGCTGAAGTACGCATGGACAAATGCGTAGAAGCGTTCAAAACCCAAATCAGCAAAATACGCACGGGTCGTGCTTCTCCCAGCCTGCTGGATGGCATTGTCGTGGAATATTACGGCACGCCGACGCCGCTGCGTCAGCTGGCAAGCGTAACGGTAGAAGATTCCCGTACTCTGAAAATCAACGTGTTTGATCGTTCAATGTCTCCGGCCGTTGAAAAAGCGATTATGGCGTCCGATCTTGGCCTGAACCCGAACTCTGCGGGTAGCGACATCCGTGTTCCGCTGCCGCCGCTGACGGAAGAACGTCGTAAAGATCTGACCAAAATCGTTCGTGGTGAAGCAGAACAAGCGCGTGTTGCAGTACGTAACGTGCGTCGTGACGCGAACGACAAAGTGAAAGCACTGTTGAAAGATAAAGAGATCAGCGAAGACGACGATCGCCGTTCTCAGGACGATGTACAGAAACTGACTGATGCTGCAATCAAGAAAATTGAAGCGGCGCTGGCAGACAAAGAAGCAGAACTGATGCAGTTCTGATTTCTTGAACGACAAAAACGCCGCTCAGTAGATCCTTGCGGATCGGCTGGCGGCGTTTTGCTTTTTATTCTGTCTCAACTCTGGATGTTTCATGAAGCAACTCACCATTCTGGGCTCGACCGGCTCGATTGGTTGCAGCACGCTGGACGTGGTGCGCCATAATCCCGAACACTTCCGCGTAGTTGCGCTGGTGGCAGGCAAAAATGTCACTCGCATGGTAGAACAGTGCCTGGAATTCTCTCCCCGCTATGCCGTAATGGACGATGAAGCGAGTGCGAAACTTCTTAAAACGATGCTACAGCAACAGGGTAGCCGCACCGAAGTCTTAAGTGGGCAACAAGCCGCTTGCGATATGGCAGCGCTTGAGGATGTTGATCAGGTGATGGCAGCCATTGTTGGCGCTGCTGGGCTGTTACCTACGCTTGCTGCGATCCGCGCGGGTAAAACCATTTTGCTGGCCAATAAAGAATCACTGGTTACCTGCGGACGTCTGTTTATGGACGCCGTAAAGCAGAGCAAAGCGCAATTGTTACCGGTCGATAGCGAACATAACGCCATTTTTCAGAGTTTACCGCAACCTATCCAGCATAATCTGGGATACGCTGACCTTGAGCAAAATGGCGTGGTGTCCATTTTACTTACCGGGTCTGGTGGCCCTTTCCGTGAGACGCCATTGCGCGATTTGGCAACAATGACGCCCGATCAAGCCTGCCGTCATCCGAACTGGTCGATGGGACGTAAAATTTCTGTCGATTCGGCTACCATGATGAACAAAGGTCTGGAATACATTGAAGCGCGTTGGCTGTTTAACGCCAGCGCCAGCCAGATGGAAGTGCTGATTCACCCGCAGTCAGTGATTCACTCAATGGTGCGCTATCAGGACGGCAGTGTTCTGGCGCAGCTGGGGGAACCGGATATGCGTACGCCAATTGCCCACACCATGGCATGGCCGAATCGCGTGAACTCTGGCGTGAAGCCGCTCGATTTTTGCAAACTAAGTGCGTTGACATTTGCCGCACCGGATTATGATCGTTATCCATGCCTGAAACTGGCGATGGAGGCGTTCGAACAAGGTCAGGCAGCGACGACAGCATTGAATGCCGCAAACGAAATCACCGTTGCTGCTTTTCTTGCGCAACAAATCCGCTTTACGGATATCGCTGCGTTGAATTTATCTGTACTGGAAAAAATGGATATGCGCGAACCACAATGTGTGGACGATGTGTTATCTGTTGATGCGAACGCGCGTGAAGTCGCCAGAAAAGAGGTGATGCGTCTCGCAAGCTGAGGATAATCCGGCTACAGAGAGTCGCGCTATTTGTTAGCGTAGGGCTTCAGTGATATAGTCTGCGCCATCTGATCGTAAGTAGTTGGCTTTATAAGGTCAGGTATGCCGTGGTTTTACACGGCTTTTTTTTGTATAGGCTTCAGTATTCCTGAGTACCGTAAACCCTGTCAGGGAATAAAAAACGCGTGATGTTGTCTGCTACTCAACCACTTAGCGAAAAATTGCCAGCGCATGGCTGCCGTCATGTTGCGATCATTATGGACGGCAATGGTCGCTGGGCAAAAAAGCAAGGGAGGATTCGTGCCTTTGGGCATAAAGCCGGGGCAAAATCCGTCCGCCGGGCTGTCTCTTTTGCGGCCAACAACGGTATTGAGGCGTTAACGCTGTATGCCTTTAGTAGTGAAAACTGGAACCGACCAGCGCAGGAAGTCAGTGCGTTAATGGAACTGTTTGTGTGGGCGCTCGATAGCGAAGTAAAAAGTCTGCACCGACATAACGTGCGTCTGCGTATTATTGGCGATACCAGTCGCTTTAACTCGCGTTTGCAAGAACGTATTCGTAAATCTGAAGCGCTAACAGCTGGGAATACCGGTCTGACGCTGAATATTGCGGCGAACTACGGTGGACGTTGGGATATAGTCCAGGGAGTCAGGCAACTGGCTGAAAAGGTGCAGCAAGGAAACCTGCAACCAGATCAGATAGATGAAGAGATGCTAAACCAGCATGTCTGTATGCATGAACTGGCCCCTGTAGATTTAGTAATTAGGACTGGGGGGGAGCATCGCATTAGTAACTTTTTGCTTTGGCAAATTGCCTATGCCGAACTTTACTTTACAGATGTTCTCTGGCCCGATTTCGATGAACAAGACTTTGAAGGGGCGTTAAATGCCTTTGCTAATCGAGAGCGTCGTTTCGGCGGCACCGAGCCCGGTGATGAAACAGCCTGATGGGGGGCGCTTTTGCTGAAGTATCGCCTGATATCTGCTTTTGTGTTAATACCCGTCGTCATCGCGGCGTTGTTTCTGTTGCCGCCGGTGGGGTTCGCCATCGTAACGCTGGTGGTCTGCATGCTGGCAGCGTGGGAATGGGGACAGCTTAGCGGTTTTACCACTCGTTCGCAGCGAGTATGGTTGGCGGTGTTATGCGGGTTATTGTTGGCGCTGATGCTTTTTCTGTTGCCGGAATATCACCGAAATATTCATCAACCGCTGGTTGAAATCTCACTTTGGGCTTCGTTGGGTTGGTGGATTGTCGCGCTATTGCTGGTGCTGTTTTACCCAGGTTCCGCAGCAATCTGGCGTAACTCTAAAACATTGCGCCTTATTTTTGGCGTGCTAACCATTGTTCCCTTCTTCTGGGGCATGCTGGCGTTACGGGCCTGGCACTATGACGAGAATCATTACAGTGGCGCAATATGGCTGCTCTATGTCATGATCCTGGTATGGGGCGCTGACTCCGGCGCATATATGTTTGGCAAATTGTTTGGTAAACATAAGCTGGCACCGAAGGTTTCTCCGGGTAAAACCTGGCAAGGCTTTATAGGTGGACTAGCGACCGCAGCGGTAATCTCATGGGGTTATGGCATGTGGGCGAATCTCGACGTCGCTCCCGTCACCTTACTCATTTGCTCTATTGTCGCAGCGTTAGCCTCAGTGCTCGGCGATCTGACCGAGAGTATGTTTAAGCGTGAAGCAGGAATTAAGGACAGCGGTCATTTAATTCCAGGACACGGTGGTATTTTAGATCGTATTGATAGCCTGACGGCTGCGGTACCGGTCTTTGCTTGCTTGTTGTTACTGGTATTCAGGACGCTTTAACGGAAGGTAATATGCTGAGTTTTCTCTGGGATTTGGCTTCGTTCATCGTTGCACTGGGTGTACTTATCACCGTGCATGAATTTGGTCATTTCTGGGTTGCCCGGCGTTGTGGTGTTCGCGTTGAGCGTTTCTCAATAGGGTTTGGTAAGGCGCTCTGGCGGCGAACTGATAAGCTCGGCACCGAATATGTTATGGCCCTGATTCCGCTGGGCGGTTATGTCAAAATGCTGGATGAGCGCGCAGAACCGGTCGTTCCGGAACTCCGCCACCATGCCTTCAATAATAAATCTGTTGGCCAACGAGCGGCGATTATTGCCGCAGGTCCGGTTGCAAACTTCATTTTTGCTATCTTTGCCTACTGGCTGGTTTTTATTATTGGTGTGCCTGGCGTACGTCCGGTGGTTGGTGAAATAGCAGCCAATTCGATAGCTGCGGAAGCACAAATTGCACCAGGTACGGAACTAAAAGCCGTAGATGGTATCGAAACGCCTGATTGGGATGCCGTGCGTTTGCAGTTGGTCGATAAAATTGGCGATGAAAGCACCACCATTACAGTAGCGCCATTTGGCAGCGACCAACGGCGGGATGTAAAGCTCGATTTACGTCACTGGGCGTTTGAGCCTGATAAAGAAGATCCGGTATCTTCGCTGGGGATTCGTCCTCGTGGGCCGCAAATTGAACCTGTACTGGAAAATGTGCAGCCAAACTCGGCGGCAAGCAAGGCAGGTTTGCAAGCAGGCGACAGGATCGTTAAAGTCGATGGTCAGCCCTTAACGCAGTGGGTGACCTTTGTGATGCTTGTCCGGGATAACCCGGGTAAATCCTTAGCGTTAGAAATCGAAAGGCAGGGGAGTCCCTTGTCTTTGACATTAATCCCGGAGAGTAAACCGGGTAATGGTAAAGCGATTGGTTTTGTCGGTATTGAGCCGAAAGTCATTCCTTTGCCAGATGAGTATAAAGTTGTACGCCAGTATGGGCCGTTCAACGCCATCGTCGAAGCCACGGACAAAACGTGGCAGCTGATGAAGCTGACGGTCAGTATGCTGGGAAAATTGATCACCGGTGATGTGAAACTGAACAACCTCAGTGGGCCGATCTCTATCGCCAAGGGGGCTGGGATGACAGCGGAACTCGGGGTAGTTTATTACCTGCCGTTTCTTGCGCTTATTAGCGTGAACTTAGGGATAATTAACCTGTTTCCGTTGCCCGTACTTGACGGGGGGCATCTGCTGTTCCTTGCGATCGAAAAGATCAAGGGCGGACCGGTATCCGAGCGGGTTCAAGACTTTTGTTATCGCATTGGCTCGATTCTGCTGGTGCTGTTAATGGGGCTTGCACTTTTCAATGATTTCTCTCGGTTATGAGAGTTAGTTAGGAAGAACGCATAATAACGATGGCGATGAAAAAGTTGCTCATAGCGTCGCTGCTGTTTAGCAGCGCCACCGTATACGGTGCTGAAGGGTTCGTAGTGAAAGATATTCATTTCGAAGGCCTTCAGCGTGTCGCCGTTGGTGCGGCACTCCTCAGTATGCCGGTGCGCACAGGCGACACGGTTAATGATGAAGATATCAGTAATACCATTCGCGCTCTGTTTGCTACCGGCAACTTTGAGGATGTTCGCGTCCTTCGTGATGGTGATACCCTTCTGGTTCAGGTAAAAGAACGTCCGACCATTGCCAGCATTACTTTCTCCGGTAACAAATCGGTGAAAGATGACATGCTGAAGCAAAACCTCGAGGCTTCTGGTGTGCGTGTGGGCGAATCCCTCGATCGCACCACCATTGCCGATATCGAGAAAGGTCTGGAAGACTTCTACTACAGCGTCGGTAAATATAGCGCCAGCGTAAAAGCTGTCGTGACCCCGCTGCCGCGCAACCGTGTTGACCTAAAACTGGTGTTCCAGGAAGGTGTGTCAGCTGAAATCCAGCAAATTAACATTGTTGGTAACCATGCTTTCACCACCGACGAACTGATCTCTCATTTCCAACTGCGTGACGAAGTGCCGTGGTGGAACGTGGTAGGCGATCGTAAATACCAGAAACAGAAACTGGCGGGCGACCTTGAAACCCTGCGCAGCTACTATCTGGATCGCGGTTATGCCCGTTTCAACATCGACTCTACCCAGGTCAGTCTGACGCCAGATAAAAAAGGTATTTACGTCACGGTGAACATTACCGAAGGCGATCAGTACAAGCTTTCTGGCGTTGAAGTGAGCGGCAACCTTGCCGGGCACTCCGCTGAAATTGAGCAGCTGACTAAGATCGAGCCGGGCGAGCTGTATAACGGCACCAAAGTGACCAAGATGGAAGATGACATCAAAAAGCTTCTCGGTCGCTATGGTTATGCCTATCCGCGCGTACAGTCGATGCCTGAAATTAACGATGCCGACAAAACCGTTAAATTACGCGTGAACGTTGATGCGGGTAACCGTTTCTACGTGCGTAAGATCCGTTTTGAAGGTAACGATACCTCGAAAGATGCCGTCCTGCGTCGCGAAATGCGTCAGATGGAAGGTGCATGGCTGGGAAGCGATCTGGTCGATCAGGGTAAGGAGCGTCTGAATCGTCTGGGCTTCTTTGAAACTGTCGATACCGATACCCAACGTGTTCCGGGTAGCCCGGACCAGGTAGATGTAGTCTACAAGGTGAAAGAACGTAACACCGGTAGCTTCAACTTCGGGATTGGTTACGGTACTGAAAGTGGCGTGAGCTTCCAGGCTGGCGTGCAACAGGATAACTGGTTAGGTACAGGTTATGCTGTTGGTATCAACGGGACCAAAAACGATTACCAGACCTATGCTGAATTGTCGGTAACCAACCCGTACTTCACTGTAGATGGTGTAAGCCTCGGTGGTCGTCTCTTCTATAATGACTTCCAGGCAGATGACGCCGACCTGTCCGACTATACCAACAAGAGTTATGGTACAGACGTGACGTTGGGCTTCCCGATCAACGAATATAACTCGCTGCGTGCAGGTCTGGGTTATGTACATAACTCCCTGTCCAACATGCAGCCTCAGGTTGCGATGTGGCGTTATCTGTACTCTATGGGTGAACATCCGAGCACCTCTGATCAGGATAACAGCTTCAAAACGGACGACTTCACGTTCAACTATGGTTGGACCTATAACAAGCTTGACCGTGGTTACTTCCCGACAGATGGTTCACGTGTCAACCTGACCGGTAAAGTGACCATTCCTGGATCGGATAACGAATACTACAAAGTGACGTTAGACACGGCGACTTATGTGCCGATCGATGACGATCACAAATGGGTTGTTCTGGGGCGTACCCGCTGGGGTTATGGTGATGGTTTAGGCGGCAAAGAGATGCCGTTCTACGAGAACTTCTATGCCGGTGGTTCCAGCACCGTGCGTGGCTTCCAGTCCAATACAATTGGTCCGAAAGCAGTTTACTTCCCGCATCAGGCCAGTAATTATGATCCGGACTATGATTACGAATGTGCGACTCAGGACGGCGCGAAAGACCTGTGTAAATCGGATGATGCTGTAGGCGGTAACGCCATGGCGGTTGCCAGCCTCGAGTTCATCACCCCGACGCCGTTTATTAGCGATAAGTATGCTAACTCGGTTCGTACTTCCTTCTTCTGGGATATGGGTACCGTTTGGGATACAAACTGGGATTCCAGCCAATATTCTGGATATCCGGACTATAGTGATCCAAGCAATATCCGTATGTCTGCGGGTATCGCATTACAATGGATGTCCCCATTGGGGCCGTTGGTGTTCTCCTACGCCCAGCCGTTCAAAAAGTACGATGGAGACAAGGCAGAACAGTTCCAGTTTAACATCGGTAAAACCTGGTAAGTGTTCTCCACAAAGGAATGTAGTGGTAGTGTAGCGATGACTTTAGGCGATCAATATAAGATCGCCGGGCCACGCAAAGAACTGCACCCTCCGGTGCAAATGGGATGGTAAGGAGTTTATTGTGAAAAAGTGGTTATTAGCGGCAGGTCTCGGTTTAGCACTGGCAACTTCTGCTCAGGCGGCTGACAAAATTGCAATCGTCAATATGGGCAGCCTGTTCCAGCAGGTAGCGCAGAAAACCGGTGTTTCTAACACGCTGGAAAATGAGTTCAAAGGCCGTGCCAGCGAACTGCAGCGTATGGAAACCGATCTGCAGGCTAAAATGAAAAAGCTGCAGTCCATGAAAGCGGGCAGCGATCGCACTAAGCTGGAAAAAGACGTGATGGCTCAGCGCCAGACTTTTGCTCAGAAAGCGCAGGCTTTTGAGCAGGATCGCGCACGTCGTTCCAACGAAGAACGCGGCAAACTGGTTACTCGTATCCAGACTGCTGTGAAATCCGTTGCCAACAGCCAGGATATCGATCTGGTTGTTGATGCAAACGCCGTTGCTTACAACAGCAGCGATGTAAAAGACATCACTGCCGACGTACTGAAACAGGTTAAATAAGTAATGCCTTCAATTCGACTGGCTGATTTAGCGCAGCAGTTGGATGCAGAACTACACGGTGATGGCGATATCGTCATCACCGGCGTTGCGTCCATGCAATCTGCACAAACAGGTCACATTACGTTCATGGTTAACCCAAAATACCGTGAGCATTTAGGCTTGTGCCAGGCGTCCGCGGTTGTCATGACCCAGGACGATCTTCCTTTCGCGAAAAGTGCCGCGCTGGTAGTGAAGAATCCCTACCTGACTTACGCGCGCATGGCGCAAATTTTAGATACCACGCCGCAGCCCGCGCAGAACATTGCACCCAGTGCGGTGATCGACGCGACGGCGAAGCTGGGTAACAACGTATCGATTGGCGCTAACGCGGTGATTGAGTCCGGCGTTGAACTGGGCGATAACGTGATTATCGGTGCCGGTTGCTTCGTAGGTAAAAACAGCAAAATCGGTGCAGGTTCGCGTCTCTGGGCGAACGTAACCATTTACCATGAGATCCAGATCGGTCAGAATTGCCTGATCCAGTCCGGAACAGTGGTAGGCGCAGACGGCTTTGGTTATGCCAACGATCGTGGTAACTGGGTGAAGATCCCACAGATTGGTCGCGTAATTATTGGCGATCGCGTGGAGATCGGTGCCTGCACAACCATCGATCGCGGCGCGCTGGATGACACTGTTATTGGCAATGGCGTGATCATTGATAACCAGTGCCAGATTGCACATAACGTCGTGATTGGCGACAATACGGCGGTTGCCGGTGGCGTCATTATGGCGGGCAGCCTGAAAATTGGTCGTTACTGCATGATCGGCGGAGCCAGCGTAATCAACGGGCATATGGAAATATGCGACAAAGTGACGGTTACGGGCATGGGTATGGTGATGCGTCCCATCACTGAACCAGGCGTCTATTCCTCAGGCATTCCGCTGCAACCCAACAAAGTCTGGCGCAAAACCGCTGCACTGGTGATGAACATTGATGACATGAGCAAGCGTCTGAAATCGCTTGAGCGCAAGGTTAATCAACAAGACTAACGTTCCATCTTTTGTTCGCCAAACTTTACGGCCTGTCTCATTCTTACGATTGCGGCAGGCCGTGTTATTATTGTCGTTTCTTATATTTTGACAGGAAGAGTATCTTGACTACTAACACTCATACTCTGCAGATTGAAGAGATTTTAGAACTTCTGCCGCACCGTTTCCCGTTCTTACTGGTGGATCGCGTGCTGGATTTTGAAGAAGGTCGTTTTCTGCGCGCAGTAAAAAATGTCTCTGTCAATGAGCCATTCTTCCAGGGCCATTTCCCTGGAAAACCGATTTTCCCGGGTGTGCTGATTCTGGAAGCAATGGCACAGGCAACAGGTATTCTGGCGTTTAAAAGCGTAGGAAAACTGGAACCGGGTGAGCTGTACTACTTCGCTGGTATTGACGAAGCGCGCTTCAAGCGCCCGGTCGTGCCTGGCGATCAAATGATCATGGAAGTCACTTTCGAAAAAACGCGCCGCGGCCTGACCCGTTTTAAAGGGGTTGCTCTGGTCGATGGTAAAGTAGTTTGCGAAGCAACGATGATGTGTGCTCGTAGCCGGGAGGCCTGATACGTGATTGATAAATCCGCCTTTGTGCATCCAACCGCCATTGTGGAAGAGGGCGCGTCAATTGGCGCGAACGCACACATTGGTCCTTTTTGTATCGTTGGACCCCATGTCGAAATTGGTGAGGGTACCGTACTGAAATCTCACGTTGTCGTGAATGGTCATACTAAAATTGGCCGCGATAATGAGATTTATCAGTTCGCCTCCATCGGCGAAGTTAACCAGGATCTGAAATATGCTGGCGAACCGACCCGTGTGGAAATCGGCGATCGTAACCGCATTCGCGAAAGCGTCACCATTCATCGTGGCACAGTCCAGGGCGGTGGATTGACGAAGGTGGGCAGCGACAACTTACTGATGATCAACGCGCACATTGCGCACGATTGTACGGTAGGTAACCGCTGTATTCTCGCCAACAACGCAACGCTGGCGGGTCACGTATCGGTTGACGACTTCGCGATCATCGGCGGCATGACCGCAGTCCATCAGTTCTGCATCATTGGTGCGCACGTGATGGTTGGCGGCTGCTCCGGTGTGGCGCAGGACGTCCCTCCTTATGTCATTGCGCAGGGTAACCACGCAACGCCGTTCGGTGTCAATATCGAAGGGCTGAAGCGCCGCGGATTCAGCCGTGAGGCGATTACCGCTATCCGCAATGCGTATAAGCTGATTTATCG
Organism: Shigella sonnei; assembly: GCF_002950395.1. Lineage (NCBI taxonomy): Bacteria > Pseudomonadati > Pseudomonadota > Gammaproteobacteria > Enterobacterales > Enterobacteriaceae > Shigella > Shigella sonnei. The sequence continues at coordinate 2,794,824 of NZ_CP026802.1, read as the reverse complement.
TAGCGGTAAAACGCTCGATGAAGTGAAACCGGAAATTGCTGAACTGGCGGAAACATATCCGGAAGTGAAAGCCTTTACCGATTTCTTTGCACGCTCAACGCGCGGTCTGATTCGTTAATGACTGAACAGCGTCCATTAACGATTGCCCTGGTCGCCGGAGAAACCTCCGGCGATATCCTGGGGGCCGGTTTAATCCGCGCTCTGAAAGAACATGTGCCCAACGCCCGCTTTGTTGGTGTTGCCGGGCCACGAATGCAGGCTGAAGGCTGCGAAGCTTGGTACGAAATGGAAGAACTGGCGGTAATGGGCATTGTTGAAGTGCTCGGTCGTCTGCGTCGCTTACTGCATATTCGTGCCGATCTGACAAAGCGTTTTGGCGAACTGAAGCCAGATGTTTTTGTTGGTATTGATGCGCCCGACTTCAATATTACTCTTGAAGGTAACCTCAAAAAGCAGGGTATCAAAACCATTCATTACGTCAGTCCATCCGTCTGGGCGTGGCGACAGAAACGCGTTTTCAAAATAGGCAGAGCCACCGATCTGGTGCTCGCATTTCTGCCTTTCGAAAAAGCGTTTTATGACAAATACAATGTACCGTGCCGCTTTATCGGTCATACCATGGCTGATGCCATGCCGTTAGATCCAGATAAAAATGCCGCCCGTGATGTGCTGGGGATCCCTCACGATGCCCACTGCCTGGCGTTGCTACCGGGGAGCCGTGGTGCAGAAGTTGAAATGCTTAGTGCCGATTTCCTGAAAACGGCCCAGCTTTTGCGCCAGACATATCCGGATCTCGAAATCGTGGTGCCACTGGTGAATGCCAAACGCCGCGAGCAGTTTGAACGCATCAAAGCTGAAGTCGCGCCAGACCTTTCAGTTCATTTGCTGGATGGGATGGGCCGTGAGGCGATGGTCGCCAGCGATGCGGCGCTACTGGCGTCGGGTACGGCAGCCCTGGAGTGTATGCTGGCGAAATGCCCGATGGTGGTGGGATATCGCATGAAGCCTTTTACCTTCTGGTTGGCGAAGCGGCTGGTGAAAACTGATTATGTCTCGCTGCCAAATCTGCTGGCGGGCAGAGAGTTAGTTAAAGAATTATTGCAGGAAGAGTGTGAGCCGCAAAAACTGGCTGCGGCGCTGTTACCGCTGTTGGCGAACGGGAAAACCAGCCACGCGATGCACGATACCTTCCGTGAACTGCATCAGCAGATCCGCTGCAATGCCGATGAGCAGGCGGCACAAGCCGTTCTGGAGTTAGCACAATGATCGAATTTGTTTATCCGCACACGCAGCTGGTTGCGGGTGTGGATGAAGTCGGACGCGGGCCGTTAGTTGGCGCGGTCGTCACCGCTGCGGTGATCCTTGACCCGGCGCGCCCGATTGCCGGGCTGAATGATTCCAAAAAGCTGAGCGAAAAACGCCGTCTGGCGCTCTATGAAGAGATCAAAGAGAAAGCGTTGAGCTGGAGTCTGGGCCGCGCGGAACCCCACGAAATCGACGAGCTGAACATTCTTCATGCGACCATGCTGGCGATGCAGCGTGCCGTCGCTGGGCTGCATATTGCGCCGGAATATGTGTTGATTGATGGTAACCGCTGCCCGAAATTACCGATGCCTGCGATGGCTGTGGTGAAAGGCGATAGCCGCGTACCGGAAATCAGTGCCGCGTCTATCCTGGCGAAAGTGACGCGTGACGCCGAAATGGCGGCGCTGGATATTGTTTTCCCGCAATATGGTTTTGCCCAACACAAAGGGTACCCAACCGCTTTTCATCTGGAAAAACTGGCTGAACACGGCGCGACCGAACACCATCGGCGCAGCTTTGGGCCTGTCAAACGCGCACTGGGACTTGCGTCCTGATTCTTGTGTCGAGATTAAGTAAACCGGAATCTGAAGATGTCTGAACCACGTTTCGTACACCTGCGGGTGCACAGCGACTACTCGATGATCGATGGCCTGGCCAAAACCGCACCGTTGGTAAAAAAGGCGGCGGCGTTGGGTATGCCAGCACTGGCGATCACCGATTTCACCAACCTTTGTGGTCTGGTGAAGTTCTACGGAGCGGGACATGGCGCAGGGATTAAGCCTATCGTCGGGGCAGATTTTAACGTCCAGTGCGACCTGCTGGGTGATGAGTTAACCCACCTGACGGTACTGGCGGCGAACAATACCGGCTATCAGAATCTGACGTTGCTGATCTCAAAAGCGTATCAGCGCGGGTACGGTGCCGCCGGGCCGATCATCGATCGCGACTGGCTTATCGAATTAAACGAAGGGTTGATCCTTCTTTCCGGCGGACGCATGGGCGACGTCGGACGCAGTCTTTTGCGTGGTAACAGCGCGCTGGTAGATGAGTGTGTCGCGTTTTATGAAGAACACTTCCCGGATCGCTATTTTCTTGAGCTGATCCGCACCGGCAGGCCGGACGAAGAAAGCTATCTGCACGCGGCGGTGGAACTGGCGGAAGCGCGCGGTTTGCCCGTCGTGGCGACCAACGACGTGCGCTTTATCGACAGCAGCGACTTTGACGCACACGAAATCCGCGTCGCGATCCACGACGGCTTTACCCTCGACGATCCTAAACGCCCGCGTAACTATTCGCCGCAGCAATATATGCGTAGCGAAGAGGAGATGTGCGAGCTGTTTGCCGACATCCCCGAAGCTCTTGCCAACACCGTTGAGATCGCCAAACGTTGTAACGTAACCGTGCGTCTTGGTGAATACTTCCTGCCGCAGTTCCCGACCGGGGACATGAGCACCGAAGATTATCTGGTCAAGCGTGCAAAAGAGGGCCTGGAAGAGCGTCTGGCCTTTTTATTCCCTGACGAGGAAGAACGTGTTAAGCGCCGCCCGGAATATGACGAACGTCTGGAGACTGAACTTCAGGTTATCAACCAGATGGGCTTCCCGGGCTACTTCCTCATCGTTATGGAATTTATCCAGTGGTCGAAAGATAACGGCGTACCGGTAGGGCCAGGCCGTGGCTCCGGTGCGGGTTCACTGGTGGCCTACGCGCTGAAAATCACCGACCTCGATCCGCTGGAATTTGACCTGCTGTTCGAACGTTTCCTTAACCCGGAACGTGTCTCCATGCCTGACTTCGACGTTGACTTCTGTATGGAGAAACGCGATCAGGTTATCGAGCACGTAGCGGACATGTACGGTCGTGATGCGGTATCGCAGATCATCACCTTCGGTACAATGGCGGCGAAAGCGGTGATCCGCGACGTAGGCCGCGTGCTGGGGCATCCGTACGGCTTTGTCGATCGTATCTCGAAACTGATCCCGCCCGATCCGGGGATGACGCTGGCGAAAGCGTTTGAAGCCGAGCCGCAGCTGCCGGAAATCTACGAAGCGGATGAAGAAGTTAAGGCGCTGATCGACATGGCGCGCAAACTGGAAGGGGTCACCCGTAACGCCGGTAAGCACGCCGGTGGGGTGGTTATCGCGCCGACCAAAATTACCGATTTTGCGCCGCTTTACTGCGATGAAGAGGGCAAACATCCGGTCACCCAGTTTGATAAAAGCGACGTTGAATACGCCGGACTGGTGAAGTTCGACTTCCTTGGTTTGCGTACGCTCACCATCATCAACTGGGCGCTGGAGATGATCAACAAGCGGCGGGCGAAGAATGGCGAGCCGCCGCTGGATATCGCTGCGATCCCGCTGGATGATAAGAAAAGCTTCGACATGCTGCAACGCTCGGAAACCACGGCGGTATTCCAGCTTGAATCGCGCGGCATGAAGGACCTGATCAAGCGTCTGCAACCTGACTGCTTCGAAGATATGATCGCACTGGTGGCACTGTTCCGCCCCGGCCCGTTGCAGTCAGGGATGGTGGATAACTTTATCGACCGTAAACATGGTCGCGAAGAGATTTCCTATCCGGACGTACAGTGGCAGCATGAAAGCCTGAAACCGGTACTGGAGCCAACCTACGGCATCATCCTGTATCAGGAACAGGTCATGCAGATTGCGCAGGTGCTTTCTGGTTATACCCTCGGTGGCGCGGATATGCTGCGTCGTGCGATGGGTAAGAAAAAGCCGGAAGAGATGGCTAAGCAGCGTTCTGTATTTGCTGAAGGTGCAGAAAAGAACGGAATCAACGCCGAACTGGCGATGAAAATCTTCGACCTGGTGGAGAAATTCGCGGGTTACGGATTTAACAAATCGCACTCTGCGGCCTATGCTTTGGTGTCATATCAAACGTTATGGCTGAAAGCGCACTATCCGGCGGAGTTTATGGCGGCGGTAATGACCGCCGATATGGACAACACCGAGAAGGTGGTGGGCCTGGTGGATGAGTGCTGGCGGATGGGGCTGAAAATCCTGCCACCAGATATAAACTCCGGTCTTTACCATTTCCACGTCAACGACGACGGCGAAATCGTGTATGGTATTGGCGCCATCAAAGGGGTAGGTGAAGGTCCGATTGAGGCCATCATCGAAGCCCGTAATAAAGGCGGCTACTTCCGCGAACTGTTTGATCTCTGCGCCCGTACCGACACCAAAAAGTTAAACCGGCGGGTGCTGGAAAAACTGATCATGTCCGGGGCGTTTGACCGTCTTGGGCCACACCGCGCGGCGCTGATGAACTCGCTGGGTGATGCGTTAAAAGCGGCAGATCAACACGCGAAAGCGGAAGCTATCGGTCAGGCCGATATGTTCGGCGTGCTGGCCGAAGAGCCGGAACAAATTGAACAATCCTACGCCAGCTGCCAACCGTGGCCGGAGCAGGTGGTGTTAGATGGGGAACGTGAAACGTTAGGTCTGTACCTTACGGGACACCCTATCAACCAGTATTTAAAAGAGATTGAGCGTTATGTCGGAGGCGTAAGGCTGAAAGACATGCACCCGACAGAACGTGGTAAAGTCATCACGGCTGCGGGGCTCGTTGTTGCCGCGCGGGTTATGGTCACCAAGCGCGGCAATCGTATCGGTATCTGCACGCTGGATGACCGTTCCGGGCGGCTGGAAGTGATGTTGTTTACTGACGCCCTGGATAAATACCAGCAATTGCTGGAAAAAGACCGCATACTTATCGTCAGCGGACAGGTCAGCTTTGATGACTTCAGCGGTGGGCTTAAAATGACCGCTCGCGAAGTGATGGATATTGACGAAGCCCGGGAAAAATATGCTCGCGGGCTTGCTATCTCGCTGACGGACAGGCAAATTGATGACCAGCTTTTAAACCGACTCCGTCAGTCTCTGGAAGCCCACCGCTCTGGGACAATTCCAGTACATCTCTACTATCAGAGGGCGGATGCACGCGCGCGGTTGCGTTTTGGCGCGACGTGGCGTGTCTCTCCGAGCGATCGTTTATTAAACGATCTCCGTGGCCTCATTGGTTCGGAGCAGGTGGAACTGGAGTTTGACTAATACAGGAATACTATGAGTCTGAATTTCCTTGATTTTGAACAGCCGATTGCAGAGCTGGAAGCGAAAATCGATTCTCTGACTGCGGTTAGCCGTCAGGATGAGAAACTGGATATTAACATCGATGAAGAAGTGCATCGTCTGCGTGAAAAAAGCGTAGAACTGACACGTAAAATCTTCGCCGATCTCGGTGCATGGCAGATTGCGCAACTGGCACGCCATCCACAGCGTCCTTATACCCTGGATTACGTTCGCCTGGCATTTGATGAATTTGACGAACTGGCTGGCGACCGCGCGTATGCAGACGATAAAGCTATCGTCGGTGGTATCGCCCGTCTTGACGGTCGTCCGGTGATGATCATTGGTCATCAAAAAGGTCGTGAAACCAAAGAAAAAATTCGCCGTAACTTTGGTATGCCAGCGCCAGAAGGTTACCGCAAAGCACTGCGTCTGATGCAAATGGCTGAACGCTTTAAGATGCCTATCATCACCTTTATCGACACCCCGGGGGCTTATCCTGGCGTGGGCGCAGAAGAGCGTGGTCAGTCTGAAGCCATTGCACGCAACCTGCGTGAAATGTCTCGCCTCGGCGTACCGGTAGTTTGTACGGTTATCGGTGAAGGTGGTTCTGGCGGTGCGCTGGCGATTGGCGTGGGCGATAAAGTGAATATGCTGCAATACAGCACCTATTCCGTTATCTCGCCGGAAGGTTGTGCGTCCATTCTGTGGAAGAGCGCCGACAAAGCGCCGCTGGCGGCTGAAGCGATGGGTATCATCGCTCCGCGTCTGAAAGAGCTGAAACTGATCGACTCCATCATCCCGGAACCGCTGGGCGGCGCTCACCGTAACCCGGAAGCGATGGCGGTATCGTTGAAAGCGCAACTGCTGGCGGATCTGGCCGATCTCGATGTGTTAAGCACTGAAGATTTAAAAAATCGTCGTTATCAGCGCCTGATGAGCTACGGTTACGCGTAATTCGCAAAAGTTCTGAAAAAGGGTCACTTCGGTGGTAATGCCAGTCAGTTAAGCAACTGACTGGCTCTTTTTCGGGGCTGTGGGGTATTTCCAGGGCCTCTCCTTTACCACTCTCGGGAAGGCCCTTTCCCTTCTCGTCGGTAATTTCACAAGTTGTCCCATACTTGCAAGATCGCGCATCAGCTCCGGTATACGTCCCGGTGAAGCGCCCTGCAATGTCATCAGCATTCTCATCACCATTCCGCATGATTCTGAGAAACTCAGTTGATTCGGCCAGTAACCTTTCAGATGTTCCGCCATTTTAATCATCTGATATCTCACCAGATTATAAGCCAGTAAGACACCCCACAGCTCTTGCTCCACAAGCTCCGGCTTTTTACTTCTCAGCGTCAGCCTGCTCAGTTGCATCGTCTGTTTTATCTCCCTGTATCCCAGTTCGATTTCCCAGCGATGACTGTACAGATCCGCCATTTCTCCTCCGGGGAAGCGCATGGCGTCCGTCATCGACGTCAGCAGATGGCAGACTTTTCCTTTGCGCGTCACGGTCAGCAGGCGGGCTGTCACTTCATTTCCCAGTCCCGGCCACTTTTTTCGTGCCTGCGGGCTGGTTTTCAGCTTCACCAGATGATCGCCTTTACCCAGTTTTCTGGGCTCTTCATATTGCGCTCCCTTTCTGAGAGGTATCATCCAGTGGCGGTGTTCTCCCGCCAGGCTCCAGGCATTTAACAGTCCCAGTGAGTAATAACCTTTATCCATTAACGTCAGAGTGTTATCGCCGGTTTGTTCTATAAGTTGCTCAGCAAGCTCATTTTCGCTGTTCTTCATCGTGCCGAAGGCTGCAGCCGTCAGCAAATGGCTGGTCAGTTCCATCTGGCAGACCATTTTGACCTGCGGGTAGAGCGCCGGGTTCCCGGCATGTGTCTGGCGGGGGAAGGCTGCATCGTTCTCTGGTGTATCCGGTGTGCGCCAGAACACACCATCGATGGCCAGCAGGGTCAGGCCGCACCAGTGCGGATGCGGCGTGGCGTTATGCCAGAGCTGCGCTGTTTTCGTGAACACGCGGCGGACAGCCTCACTTCCCAGGCGCTGGCGGGCCTGAATAACGGCACTGGGGGCAACGAAGGGGCGATTGCCCGGCAGCATGATGTCCAGGCGATTCACAATCTGGTGAAGAGGTTCTTTACGCTCAAGCGCCATGCCAACAATACACCAGACCATCATTTCGAGGGGAAGACGGCGCTTGCGTAGCGTTACAGTACCTGATTCGGCAAGGCAACGAGAGATGAGTTCGGGGTCGAGGTAATCCCCCAGAGAAGTCAGTGGGTTACGCAGAGAATCGTAACGGGATACCAGATCAAGAGCCTGTCCAATGTGCATAAAAAAATCCGGAAACAAGTGAGCGTTTCCGGATTCTTACACAGCCACTGGATCGGTCAACTGATCCTTAACTGATCGGCATTAGTCACTTCGGTGGCCCTTTTTTATCGCCACGGTTTGAGCAGGCTATGATTAAGGAAGGATTTTCCAGGAGGAACACATGAACATCATTGCCATTATGGGACCGCATGGCGTCTTTTATAAAGATGAGCCCATCAAAGAACTGGAGTCGGCGCTGGTGGCGCAAGGCTTTCAGATTATCTGGCCACAAAACAGCGTTGATTTGCTGAAATTTATCGAACATAACCCTCGAATTTGTGGCGTGATTTTTGACTGGGATGAGTACAGTCTCGATTTATGCAGCGATATCAATCAACTTAATGAATATCTCCCGCTTTATGCCTTCATCAACACCCACTCGACGATGGATGTCAGCGTGCAGGATATGCGGATGGCGCTCTGGTTTTTTGAATATGCGCTGGGCAGGCGGAAGATATCGCCATTCGTATGCGTCAGTACACCAACGAATATCTTGATAACATTACGCCGCCGTTCACGAAAGCCTTGTTTACCTACGTCAAAGAGCGGAAGTACACCTTTTGTACGCCGGGGCATATGGGCGGCACCGCATATCAAAAAAGCCCGGTTGGCTGCCTGTTTTATGATTTTTTCGGCGGGAATACCCTCAAGGCTGATGTCTCTATTTCGGTCACCGAGCTTGGTTCGTTGCTCGACCACACCGGGCCACACCTGGAAGCGGAAGAGTACATCGCGCGGACTTTTGGCGCGGAACAGAGTTATATCGTTACCAACGGAACATCGACGTCGAACAAAATTGTGGGTATGTACGCCGCGCCATCCGGCAGTACGCTGTTGATCGACCGCAATTGTCATAAATCGCTGGCGCATCTGTTGATGATGAACGATGTAGTGCCAGTCTGGCTGAAACCGACGCGTAATGCGTTGGGGATTCTTGGTGGGATCCCGCGCCGTGAATTTACTCGCGACAGCATCGAAGAGAAAGTCGCTGCCACCACGCAGGCACAATGGCCGGTTCATGCGGTGATTACCAACTCCACCTATGATGGCTTGCTCTACAACACCGACTGGATCAAACAGACGCTGGATGTCCCGTCGATCCACTTCGATTCCGCCTGGGTGCCGTACACCCATTTTCATCCGATCTACCAGGGGAAAAGTGGTATGAGCGGCGAGCGTGTTGCGGGAAAAGTGATCTTCGAAACGCAATCGACCCACAAAATGCTGGCGGCGTTATCGCAGGCTTCGCTGATCCACATTAAAGGCGAGTATGACGAAGAGGCGTTTAACGAAGCCTTTATGATGCATACCACCACCTCGCCCAGTTATCCCATTGTTGCTTCGGTTGAGACGGCGGCGGCGATGCTGCGTGGTAATCCGGGCAAACGGCTGATTAACCGTTCGGTGGAGCGGGCGCTGCATTTTCGCAAAGAGGTCCAGCGGTTGCGGGAAGAGTCTGACGGTTGGTTTTTCGATATCTGGCAACCGCCGCAGGTGGATGAAGCCGAATGCTGGCCCGTTGCGCCAGGCGAACAGTGGCACGGCTTTAACGATGCGGATGCCGATCATATGTTTCTCGATCCGGTTAAAGTCACTATTTTGACACCGGGGATGGACGAACAGGGCAATATGAGCGAGGAGGGGATCCCGGCGGCGCTGGTGGCAAAATTCCTCGACGAACGTGGGATCGTAGTAGAGAAAACCGGCCCTTATAACCTGCTGTTTCTCTTTAGTATTGGTATCGATAAAACCAAAGCAATGGGATTATTGCGTGGGTTGACGGAATTTAAACGCTCTTACGATCTCAACCTGCGGATCAAAAATATGCTACCCGATCTCTATGCTGAAGATCCCGATTTCTACCGCAATATGCGTATTCAGGATCTGGCGCAAGGGATCCATAAGCTGATTCGTAAACACGATCTTCCCGGTTTGATGTTGCGGGCATTCGATACTTTGCCGGAAATGATCATGACGCCACATCAGGCATGGCAGAGACAGATTAAAGGTGAAGTAGAAACCATTGCGCTGGAACAACTGGTCGGTAGAGTATCGGCAAATATGATCCTGCCTTATCCACCGGGCGTACCGCTGTTGATGCCAGGAGAAATGCTGACCAAAGAGAGCCGCACGGTACTCGATTTTCTACTGATGCTTTGTTCCGTAGGGCAACATTACCCCGGTTTTGAAACGGATATTCACGGCGCGAAACAGGACGAAGACGGCGTTTACCGCGTACGAGTCCTAAAAATGGCGGGATAACTTGCCAGAGCGGCTTCCGGGCGAGTAACGTGCTGTTAACAAATAAAGGAGACGTTATGCTGGGTTTAAAACAGGTTCACCATATTGCGATTATTGCGACGGATTATGCGGTGAGCAAAGCTTTCTACTGCGATATTCTTGGTTTCACGCTGCAAAGCGAAGTCTATCGCGAAGCGCGCGACTCGTGGAAAGGGGATTTGGCGCTTAATGGGCAATATGTGATTGAGCTTTTCTCTTTTCCGTTCCCGCCGGAGCGCCCCAGCCGACCGGAAGCTTGCGGCCTGCGTCATCTGGCTTTTAGCGTTGATGATATCGATGCGGCAGTGGCGCACCTTGAAAGCCATAACGTGAAGTGTGAAGCCATCCGTGTCGATCCATACACGCAAAAACGCTTCACGTTCTTTAACGATCCGGACGGGCTGCCGTTGGAACTGTATGAGCAGTAAGGCTTGTCATCGCCGCATTTGCCCGGTAACGTGCCGGGCATTGCTACTGTAAAATCGCACCATCATGACACTCACGCTCAATAGACAACTTCTCACCTCACGCCAGATTCTGGTGGCCTTTAGCGGCGGGCTTGACTCCACCGTTCTGCTGCATCAGTTGGTGCAGTGGCGGACGGAAAATCCGGGCGTCACTCTACGCGCTATCCATGTGCATCATGGTTTAAGTGCTAATGCCGATGCCTGGGTTAGGCATTGCGAGAACATCTGCCAACAGTGGCAGGTGCCGCTGGTGGTCGAGCGCGTGCAACTTGCGCAAGAAGGACTGGGCATTGAGGCCCAGGCGCGGCAGGCGCGTTATCAGGCATTTGCTCGTACCCTGTTACCCGGTGAAGTGCTGGTCACCGCGCAACATCTCGACGATCAATGTGAAACCTTTCTGCTGGCGCTAAAACGCGGTAGCGGCCCTGCCGGGCTTTCGGCTATGGGGGAAGTTTCGGAATTTGCCGGAACACGGCTTATCCGCCCGTTGCTTGCCCGCACGCGGGGGGAACTGGAGCAGTGGGCATTGGCGCATGGTTTACGCTGGATTGAAGACGAAAGTAATCAGGACGACTCATACGATCGTAACTTTCTGCGCCTGCGTGTAGTGCCGTTATTGCAGCAGCGTTGGCCGCATTTTGCCGAAGCAACGGCCCGCAGCGCCGCACTTTGTGCTGAACAAGAGAGTCTGTTGGATGAACTGCTGGCGGATGATTTAGCACACTGCCAAACGTCGCAGGGGACGCTGCAGATTGCGCCAATGCTGGCGATGAGTGATGCCCGTCGCGCGGCGATTATCCGCCGCTGGCTGGCAGGGCAGAATGCACCGATGCCTTCCCGCGACGCGCTGGTGCGGATCTGGCAGGAAGTGGCGCTGGCGCGGGAAGATGCCTCCCCCTGTTTACGTTTTGGCGCGTTTGAAATACGGCGCTATCAGTCGCAACTGTGGTGGATTAAATCCGTCACTGGGCAAAGCGAAACCATTGTGCCGTGGCAGACGTGGCTACAACCGCTGGAATTACCGGCGGGGCTGGGAAGTGTACAGCTTACTGCGGGAGGCGATATTCGCCCTCCGCGTGCAGACGAAGCGGTCAGCGTGCGTTTCAAAGCGCCAGGATTGCTGCATATTGTCGGGCGTAACGGCGGACGTAAGCTAAAGAAAATCTGGCAAGAGCTGGGCGTGCCGCCGTGGCTACGTGACACCACGCCACTGCTGTTTTATGGCGAAACGCTGATTGCGGCGGCAGGGGTATTTGTGACGCAAGAAGGTGTGGCTGAAGGTGAGAATGGCGTAAGTTTTGTCTGGCAGAAAACGCTTAGTTAAGTGAAAGCCGGATAAGACGCATCAAACGTCGCATCCGGCGAAAGTCAATCAGGATTCGCTTACCACCACCGTACCGATTTCCGGGTGGCTAAAGCTGGTAATTTTATCCAGACGCAGCTCGCGGGTTTCGCCAGCGGCCTCGACGACCAGATACTCCACATTTTTGCGGGAGACTAAATCACTGGCTTTTGCCTGCAATTTTTCGCCATCTTTCAGCTCAAGTGTCAGCATTAAATGATGCTGGCAGGCGAGCTCAAGATTATCGTAATCATCACAATTGATTGGTTGATACGCATCATTCATTGACATAATCGCTCACCAGTAAGTTTGCCGCAGCGTATGCTGCTTTTTCCCTGACAGCCTCAGAAAGGGCGTCGTCGGCAGCCATTTCATTCAGCACTTTCAAAACGCAGCCCAGCGCGTCCGGAACGTATCCTAAGTCTCCGCTGGCGATTTCCGCGTACCGCTTGCGTATTAACTCACAATATTTTTCCACATGCCCTCCTGTCAGCACTCTGACTTAACCGTGGATGCAAGTCTAAGCCTACGAAGATAAACTCTGTTTCGCAAGGTGACTATACCACACTCATTTCTGCAATATCAGCGCCGCAACTGCACGTATTCCGTTACAATGGCCTCCTGATTCGAAAGGAGTTTTCTTATGGCGCTTAAAGCGACAATTTATAAAGCGACGGTTAATGTGGCCGATCTCGACCGCAACCAGTTTCTCGATGCCTCTCTGACGCTGGCGCGCCACCCTTCAGAAACCCAGGAGCGTATGATGCTGCGCCTGCTGGCGTGGCTGAAATATGCTGATGAACGTCTGCAATTTACCCGTGGTTTGTGTGCCGATTATGAGCCGGAAGCGTGGCTGCGTAACGATCACCTGGGCATTGATTTGTGGATTGAGCTGGGGCTGCCGGATGAGCGGCGGATTAAGAAAGCCTGCACCCAGGCCGCAAAAGTGGCGCTGTTTACCTATAATAGCCGGGCGGCGCAAATCTGGTGGCAGCAAAATCAGAGCAAATGTGTGCAGTTTGCCAATCTTTCCGTCTGGTATCTGGACGATGAACAACTGGCGAAAGTAAGCGCCTTTGCCGATCGTACCATGACGCTGCAGGCAACGATTCAGGATGGCGTGATCTGGTTATCGGATGATAAGAATAATCTGGAAGTGAACTTAACCGCCTGGCAACAACCTTCATGATTGTGATTTCCCGACATGTTGCTATTCCCGATGGTGAGCTTGAGATCACCGCCATTCGTGCGCAGGGCGCGGGCGGGCAGCATGTTAATAAGACCTCAACGGCTATTCATCTGCGTTTTGACATTCGGGCGTCCAGCCTGCCAGAGTATTACAAAGAGCGTCTGCTCGCCGCCAGCCATCATTTGATCAGCATGATGGCGTAATTGTCATTAAGGCACAGGAATACCGCAGTCAGGAACTGAACCGCGAAGCGGCGCTGGCCCGGCTGGTGGCAGTGATTAAAGATTTAACAACAGAACAAAAAGCCCGACGACCCACGCGGCCCACCCGTGCATCGAAAGAGCGCAGGCTGGCATAGAAAGCACAAAAATCAAGCGTGAAGGCGATGCGCGGCAAAGTACGCAGCGGTCGGGAATAAAAAGAAGGAATGGATGGTGAAAAAAGCGATAGTGACAGCGATGGCTGTAATCAGCCTCTTTACTCTGATGGGATGTAATAATCGGGCCGAAGTCGATACGCTTTCTCCGGCGCAGGCTGCCGAACTAAAACCGATGCCGCAAAGTTGGCGCGGCGTGCTGCCGTGTGCCGATTGCGAAGGGATCGAAACCTCTCTGTTCCTCGAAAAAGACGGAACATGGGTGATGAATGAGCGTTATCTCGGTGCTCGTGAAGAACCTTCCTCCTTCGCTTCCTACGGTACATGGGCGCGAACCGCTGACAAGCTGGTATTAACCGACAGCAAAGGTGAAAAGTCATATTATCGGGCGAAAGGCGATGCGCTGGAGATGCTCGATCGTGAAGGCAATCCAATTGAATCGCAGTTCAACTATACGCTGGAACCGGCACAATCCAGTTTACCTATGACGCCGATGACCCTGCGAGGCATGTATTTTTATATGGCTGATGCGGCGACCTTCACTGATTGCGCGACCGGAAAACGTTTCATGGTAGCGAATAACGCAGAGCTGGAGCGTAGCTACCTGGCTGCGCGCGGTCACAGTGAAAAACCGGTGTTACTGTCAGTAGAAGGTCACTTTACGCTTGAGGCTAATCCGGATACTGGTGCGCCAACCAAAGTATTAGCGCCCGATACGGCGGGTAAATTTTACCCGAATAAGGATTGCAGTAGTTTGGGGCAGTAAACCTGCTTAAGGCAGAAACAAACGCAAAATTGCCTGATGCGCTGCGCTTATCAGGCCTACAGCATATAATGCAACATTTTGAATTAGCACGATTTTGTAGGCCGGATAAGGCGTTCACGACGCATCCGGCATTTTGTGCACGAGGCTGGCTTTATCACTGAGTCAGCCCAACAAAGCGACCCGCCTTGATATAAATCCCTGGCTTCAGGTGCCCAACATACTGTAACTGCGTTTCTGGCTTAAACGCAGAGACATCGCCAGTACGCATATGCATCAGATCGGCAGGGCTAATCCAGCCTGATTGCGCCAGCGTAAGCGGATGCCCGGCTTTGGCAAATGCATCAGTGACAAATTCCGAACAAAACCACGACTTTTTGTCTCCTTCGCCCACACTGCTTAACTGCGCTTTCGCCAGGCCGCTGACGCACTGTTGGCGAAAATCCTCGGAGAACGGATTCAGTGAGCACATCTGGCGAGTCACCATAAAGGGAATAAATTCGACAATGCCGCGATAGTTATAACTGCTATCTTTGATTTTATTGGCAAACGCGGTGATATCTGTGGCTTGTTGCGGGGTAAGATCCGGGACTCGTAAGACGAAAAGCTTATCACTATGCTTCATCGCTTTTTTAAGGGAAACGATCTGGACGCCAGCGCCTGTCGCTTCTGCAACGTTATTATCACCCAGATAGATTGCAACGTGACTCACAGAGGAAGTGCTGAAGACGCGGATTCCAAATGAGGTTACCCCAAGGCTTGAGGAGAACAGCAAATCGCCGGGTTTGAGATCAGGTACCGTTATTTCTTTTATTGATTGTTCGGTGAAAGAGCTTTGATGCTGGAATTTGACAGCCCATGTTTTTGCCTCGGCATCTACTGCTGTGGCTGATGGGTCTGGCTGGCTGATATCAACGGTACAAGCCGAAAGTAAAAGAAAGCTGGGGAGAAGCAGGCGGCAGTACGCCTTTGGTTTATCCATTTTATACAATCCATGTAAAAAAGGGCCCTGAAATTCAGGACCCTTTCTGGCATCAGCCTTTAATCTGTTTCACCAGATATTCGACGATGTCACCAGTCTTAATTAACTGTTTCTCGCCGTTGCGACGATATTTATATTCGATATCGTCGTTGTCGAGGTTACGGTCGCCCAGCACAATAGTGTGCGGAATACCGA
The DNA here is from genome assembly GCF_002950395.1 of Shigella sonnei. Taxonomy (NCBI): domain Bacteria; kingdom Pseudomonadati; phylum Pseudomonadota; class Gammaproteobacteria; order Enterobacterales; family Enterobacteriaceae; genus Shigella; species Shigella sonnei. Next base: position 2,779,464 of record NZ_CP026802.1, on the reverse strand, counting down.
TCAGTTCCATATCAGCAAACATCACGCCCGGACGCTCTTTGCGGTCATCCAGCAGCACTTCGATACCTTGTGCACGCAGTTCGCTGTACAGTTTCTCAGCAAGCTCTTGTACGCGGAAGGATTTGTGCATGTTCATCGGCAGAATCGCCACCTGGAACGGCGCGATAGCGTCAGGCCATACGATGCCGCGTTCGTCGTAGTTCTGCTCAATCGCCGCAGCTACCACACGCGTTACCCCGATACCGTAGCAACCCATCGTCAGGATTTGGTTACGGCCATCTTCACCCTGTACGGAGGCTTTCAGTGCTTCGGAGTACTTGGTACCCAGCTGGAAGATGTGACCAACTTCGATACCACGTTTGATCAGCAGCGTACCCTGGCCATCCGGGCTTGGATCGCCAGCCACCACGTTACGGATATCTGCAACTTCCGGGGTAGCGACATCGCGATCCCAGTTGATACCGAAGTAGTGTTTACCATCGATGTTAGCACCAGCAGCGAAATCACTCATCGCCGCAACGGTACGGTCAATCACCACCGGAATCGGCATGTTTACCGGACCCAGTGAACCCGGACCGGCTTTAACCACAGCACGAATTTCTTCTTCGGTCGCGAAAGTCAGCGGGCTTGCAACCTGCGGCAGTTTTTCTGCTTTAACTTCGTTCAGCTCGTGATCACCGCGCACCAGCAGCGCAACCAGCGGGAAGCTGCTGCCTTCAACCGCTTTAACCAGCAGAGTCTTAACCGTTTTCTCAATCGGCAGATTGAACTGTTCAACCAGTTCCGCGATGGTTTTCGCGTTCGGCGTATCAACCAGCGTCATTTCCTGGGTAGCAGCAGCGCGCGGTTCTTTCGGCGCGATAGCTTCTGCCAGTTCAATGTTCGCTGCATAGTCAGAGGTGTCGGAGAAGACCACATCGTCTTCACCGCTCTGCGCCAGCACCTGGAATTCGTGAGAGGCGCTGCCGCCGATAGAACCGGTGTCGGCTTGCACGGCGCGGAAATCCAGCCCCATGCGGCTGAAGATTTTGCTGTAGGCCGCATACATTGCATCGTAGGTTTCCTGCAGGGATTCCTGAGAAGTATGGAAAGAGTAAGCATCTTTCATCAGGAATTCGCGGGAACGCATGACGCCGAAACGCGGACGCACTTCGTCGCGGAACTTGGTCTGGATCTGATAGAAGTTCAGCGGCAGCTGTTTGTAAGAGCTAAGCTCGTTACGAATCAGGTCAGTGATAACTTCTTCATGAGTTGGGCCGAGTACGAACGGACGCTCGCCACGGTCAACAAAACGCAGCAGTTCCGGACCGTACTGTTCCCAACGACCACTCTCTTGCCACAAATCGGCTGGCTGAACCACCGGCATCGACACCTCGATTGCACCGGCGTTGTTCATCTCTTCACGCACGATGTTTTCGACTTTTTTCAGAACGCGCACGCCGGTCGGCAGCCAGGTATATAACCCGGAGGCCAGCTTGCGGATCATCCCGGCGCGCAGCATCAGCTGATGGCTGATCACCTCGGCGTCGGCAGGTGTCTCCTTGAGAGTGGAGAGCAGGTATTGGCTAGTACGCATGTTGTTACGGTTCCAGTTGGAAGGTAGAACAGGCTCAAGGCGAGCCTGGGACAAAAAAAGTGATTTAGTTTACCAGTGCAAAAGAAATGTCAAAAGAGAAGGGCGTGAATTTAACGCGGTTCCAGCGCAAAGACTTCAAAACCTGCGTCGGTGACGCGCCAGCGAACGTTAAAATCATGTAGCCAGACGGCATAGGTTTTGCCCGTTTCCTCACCTTTACGATAGGCCGGGCGCGGGTCCTGCGCCAGTACTTCGCGGATAAACAGCGTTAACTGCGGATAACGCTTCTCCAGCGTCAAAAGCTGCTTTTCGACCTCTGCGGTAAAACTCACCGCCATCTCTGCAGCTGGCGCACTTTGCGCATAGCTGGCACTGGCATCGGGAAGCGATTCGGCAAAGGGGAGATACGGTTTGATATCCACTACCGGCGTACCATCGACCAGATCCAGACTGCCGAGCTTCAGAATCACGCTGTCTTTATGGCAAACAACCTCTTTCAGCTCTACCAGCGACATACCAATTGGGTTAGGGCGGAAAGTAGAGCGTGTTGCGAAAACCCCCATTCTGGCGTTACCGCCGAGGCGCGGTGGACGCACAGTCGGACGCCAGCCGCCTTCCATCGTTTGATGAAAGACGAAAAGGATCCATAAATGGCTGAACGCTTCCAGGCCGCGAACGGCGTCGGCCTGGTTGTAGGGAGCAATGAGATGCAGTTCGCCGTTGGCGCTTTTTACCAGACCAGGCTGGCGCGGAACGGCGAATTTTTCTTTATAGGGCGAGCGAATAACGCCTATTTGCTCGAACTGGAAACTGCTCATTTCGCCGTAATGTTAAGCGCAGAGCCGATACATACAGCCTGACGATAGCAGCCTAGCGTACCGCTGGTGACTTCGCAGCTATGCAGTAATACCGCATTGGCTTTCATTTTAGAGGCGTTGATTTGCATCCGCTTACGCGCGGTTGGAATGCTCGGCGGAGAGTCCTGATTAGAGGCCTGGCAAGAGTCGCCACTGACTTCACCGAGATCGCGGAACGGTTTGCCGACTAATTCTTCTGCATTGGTATAAATTCGGACCGGCGTGGCGCGCGGCGCTTTCGGTTTTGCAGGCTCCGCTTTCGGCTGGGGTGCAGTGCTTTGAACGGGTTCGACAGGGGATCTGCTTAACATGGAACAGCCGCTTAGCATGAGTGCTACTAAACAGATCGGTAAAGCACGCATAGTATTTCCTCAATGTATGATCAAAACGTCAATATTGAATCAGGAGCTTGTAAAAATGACAAGACGGGCAAGCGCCCGTCCTGAATGATATTACAAATTGTGGAAACAGCCTAAAAATTACCAGCCTTTAACAGCGCCGCCGTTAAACACTTTGTTTGCTGCTTCGTAAACTTCATCAGACTGATAAGCCTGGACGAATTTCTTCACGTTCTCGGCGTCTTTGTTATCTTCACGCGTTACGATCAGGTTCACGTACGGGGAGTCTTTATCTTCGACAAAGATACCGTCTTTCGCTGGAGTCAGGCCAATCTGGCTGGCATAGGTGGTATTGATAACTGCCAGAGCGATTTGCGCGTCGTCCAGAGATCGAGGCAGCTGCGGTGCTTCCAGCTCAACAATTTTCAGATTTTTTGGGTTCTCAACAACATCAAGAACGGTCGGCAGCAGGCCAACGCCATCTTTCAGTTTGATCAAGCCCACTTTTTGCAGCAGCAGCAGTGAACGACCAAGATTAGTTGGATCGTTTGGCACGGCAACCTGCGAACCATCCTGCAGTTCATCCAGTGATTTGATTTTCTTGGAGTAACCAGCAATCGGATAAACAAAAGTGTTGCCTACTGCGACCAGTTTGTAGCCACGATCTTTCAGTTGCTGATCAAGGTACGGTTTATGCTGGAAGGCGTTGGCGTCGATATCGCCTTTGCTCAATGCTTCGTTTGGCAGAACATAGTCGTTGAAGGTTACCAGCTCAACGTCCAGGCCATATTTGTCTTTCGCAACTTTCTGCGCGACTTCTGCTACCTGCTGTTCGGCACCAACAATCACGCCGACTTTAATGTGGTTTGGATCTTTTTCATCCTGACCGCAGCCTACCAGTGCCAGTGATCCAATCAGGGCTCCCACTGCCGCAAAGGTTTTGAATTTGAACGCCATACCTTATTCCTTCTTCAATTATTTATGTTGTGTTGAACGTTACTTGCGAGTGACAGCCCGGACGATGCGGTCGCCTGCGAACTGAATTAAATAAACCAGAATGACCAGCAATACCAGTACCGTATTCATCACCGTCGCGTTGTAGCCGATGTAGCCATACTGATAGCCAATCTGACCTAAACCACCGGCACCGACTGCACCACCCATCGCGGAATAACCGACCAGGGTAATCAGGGTGATAGTTGCCGCATTCACCAGACCCGGCAACGCTTCCGGTAACAGCACTTTACGGACGATCTGCATTGGCGTGGCACCCATTGCGCGGGAAGCTTCAATTAACCCGGTTGGGATCTCCAGCAGAGCGTTCTCGACCATACGGGCAATAAACGGTGCTGCACCAACGGTTAACGGAACAATTGCTGCCTGCAAACCAATCGATGTACCGACAATAACGCGGGTAAACGGAATCATCCATACCAGCAAGATAATGAACGGGATGGAACGGAAAATGTTCACAATCGCAGAAACGGTACGATACAGCTTCGCGTTAGCAATAATTTGCCCCGGACGCGTGACATAAAGCAGAACGCCAACCGGCAGACCAATCACAAAGCCAAAAAATCCGGATACGAAGGTCATTGCCAGCGTTTCCCATACGCCACGAACCAGCAGCCACATCATCGGCTCAGACATAACCCAGTACCTCTACTTTTACATGGTGTTCCTGCAGCCAGGCAATGGCGGCTTGCGTATCTTGTTGTGTGCCGTGCATTTCAGTCAGCATGATGCCGAATTTAACGCCACCGGCGTAGTCCATCTGCGCGCTAATAATGTTGTTGTTGACGTTGAAACGACGCGCGGTTTCAGAAAGCAGTGGGGCATCGACCGATTGACCGGTAAACTCCAGACGCAGCATCGGCACGCAGTCAGTAAATGGCTCCGCTTGCAGACGTTCCTGGTAATCTTCCGGGATATCCAGATGCAGGGTCGACTGAATAAACTTCTGCGCCAGCGGCGTTTTCGGATGCGAGAACACTTCACTTACCGTGTCCTGCTCGATCAGTTCGCCATTGCTGATGACCGCCACGCAATCACAAATACGCTTCACAACGTCCATTTCGTGGGTGATCAACAGAATCGTCAAACCCAGACGGCGGTTAATGTCTTTCAGCAGTTCGAGAATAGAACGTGTCGTTGCCGGGTCCAGCGCGCTGGTGGCTTCATCACACAGCAATACTTTGGGATTGCTGGCTAATGCACGGGCAATCGCCACACGTTGTTTCTGCCCACCGGAAAGATTCGACGGGTAGCTATCATGCTTATCGCCAAGACCAACCAATGACAGCAATTCCGTCACGCGACGTTTGATCTCGTCTTTCGGTGTGTTGTCCAGCTCCAGCGGCAGAGCCACGTTGCCAAAAACAGTACGCGAAGAGAGCAGGTTAAAATGCTGGAAAATCATACCAATCTGGCGGCGAGCTTTGGTCAACTCGGATTCTGACAGCGTGGTCAATTCTTGGCCATCGACCAGCACGCTACCCTCGGTTGGGCGCTCCAGCAGGTTTACACAACGTATAAGCGTACTCTTACCCGCGCCTGAGGCACCGATAACGCCATAAATTTGTCCAGCTGGCACATGCAGGCTGACGTTGTTCAACGCCTGGATGGTGCGGGTGCCCTGGTGGAACACTTTGGTGATATTCGAAAGTTTTATCATTGATTATTTATTATCGTCATTAAGTTAGTCGTGGCATCTCGAATGCCTGAAACGGGCAACGCCGTCAATGAAATGGATGTTAAGGCATCCAGACGTCTAAATCAATCAGGTTTATGCGAAGAGCACTTTCTTGCAGGTCGAAACATGCGATACTAGCGTCCCATGCCTTATTAAGGAGCTATAAAAGGTGGCGAAGAGCGTACCCGCAATTTTTCTTGACCGTGATGGCACCATTAATGTCGATCACGGCTATGTCCATGAGATCGACAACTTTGAATTTATCGACGGTGTTATTGACGCCATGCGCGAGCTAAAAAAAATGGGCTTTGCGCTGGTGGTAGTAACCAACCAGTCTGGCATTGCTCGCGGTAAATTTACCGAAGCACAGTTTGAAACGCTGACCGAGTGGATGGACTGGTCGCTGGCGGACCGAGATGTCGATCTGGATGGTATCTATTATTGCCCGCATCATCCGCAGGGTAGTGTTGAAGAGTTTCGCCAGGTCTGCGATTGCCGCAAACCACATCCGGGGATGCTTTTGTCAGCACGCGATTATTTGCATATTGATATGGCCGCTTCTTATATGGTGGGCGATAAATTAGAAGATATGCAGGCAGCGGTTGCGGCGAACGTGGGAACAAAAGTGCTGGTGCGTACGGGTAAACCTATTACACCTGAAGCAGAAAACGCGGCAGATTGGGTGTTAAATAGCCTGGCAGACCTGCCGCAAGCGATAAAAAAGCAGCAAAAACCGGCGCAATGATTAAAAGATGAGCGGTTGAAATAAAAATGCATTTTTCCGCTTGTCTTCCTGAGCCGACTCCCTATAATGCGCCTCCATCGACACGGCGGATGTGAATCACTTCACACAAACAGCCGGTTCGGTTGAAGAGAAAAAATCCTGAAATTCAGGGTTGACTCTGAAAGAGGAAAGCGTAATATACGCCACCTCGCGACAGTGAGCTGAAAGCTGCGTCGCAACTGCTCTTTAACAATTTATCAGACAATCTGTGTGGGCACTCGAAGATACGGATTCTTAACGTCGCAAGACGAAAAATGAATACCAAGTCTCAAGAGTGAACACGTAATTCATTACGAAGTTTAATTCTTTGAGCATCAAACTTTTAAATTGAAGAGTTTGATCATGGCTCAGATTGAACGCTGGCGGCAGGCCTAACACATGCAAGTCGAACGGTAACAGGAAACAGCTTGCTGTTTCGCTGACGAGTGGCGGACGGGTGAGTAATGTCTGGGAAACTGCCTGATGGAGGGGGATAACTACTGGAAACGGTAGCTAATACCGCATAATGTCGCAAGACTAAAGAGGGGGACCTTCGGGCCTCTTGCCATCGGATGTGCCCAGATGGGATTAGCTAGTAGGTGGGGTAACGGCTCACCTAGGCGACGATCCCTAGCTGGTCTGAGAGGATGACCAGCCACACTGGAACTGAGACACGGTCCAGACTCCTACGGGAGGCAGCAGTGGGGAATATTGCACAATGGGCGCAAGCCTGATGCAGCCATGCCGCGTGTATGAAGAAGGCCTTCGGGTTGTAAAGTACTTTCAGCGGGGAGGAAGGGAGTAAAGTTAATACCTTTACTCATTGACGTTACCCGCAGAAGAAGCACCGGCTAACTCCGTGCCAGCAGCCGCGGTAATACGGAGGGTGCAAGCGTTAATCGGAATTACTGGGCGTAAAGCGCACGCAGGCGGTTTGTTAAGTCAGATGTGAAATCCCCGGGCTCAACCTGGGAACTGCATCTGATACTGGCAAGCTTGAGTCTCGTAGAGGGGGGTAGAATTCCAGGTGTAGCGGTGAAATGCGTAGAGATCTGGAGGAATACCGGTGGCGAAGGCGGCCCCCTGGACGAAGACTGACGCTCAGGTGCGAAAGCGTGGGGAGCAAACAGGATTAGATACCCTGGTAGTCCACGCCGTAAACGATGTCGACTTGGAGGTTGTGCCCTTGAGGCGTGGCTTCCGGAGCTAACGCGTTAAGTCGACCGCCTGGGGAGTACGGCCGCAAGGTTAAAACTCAAATGAATTGACGGGGGCCCGCACAAGCGGTGGAGCATGTGGTTTAATTCGATGCAACGCGAAGAACCTTACCTGGTCTTGACATCCACAGAACTTTCCAGAGATGGATTGGTGCCTTCGGGAACTGTGAGACAGGTGCTGCATGGCTGTCGTCAGCTCGTGTTGTGAAATGTTGGGTTAAGTCCCGCAACGAGCGCAACCCTTATCCTTTGTTGCCAGCGGTCCGGCCGGGAACTCAAAGGAGACTGCCAGTGATAAACTGGAGGAAGGTGGGGATGACGTCAAGTCATCATGGCCCTTACGACCAGGGCTACACACGTGCTACAATGGCGCATACAAAGAGAAGCGACCTCGCGAGAGCAAGCGGACCTCATAAAGTGCGTCGTAGTCCGGATTGGAGTCTGCAACTCGACTCCATGAAGTCGGAATCGCTAGTAATCGTGGATCAGAATGCCACGGTGAATACGTTCCCGGGCCTTGTACACACCGCCCGTCACACCATGGGAGTGGGTTGCAAAAGAAGTAGGTAGCTTAACCTTCGGGAGGGCGCTTACCACTTTGTGATTCATGACTGGGGTGAAGTCGTAACAAGGTAACCGTAGGGGAACCTGCGGTTGGATCACCTCCTTACCTTAAAGAAGCGTTCTTTGCAGTGCTCACACAGATTGTCTGATGAAAATGAGCAGTAAAACCTCTACAGGCTTGTAGCTCAGGTGGTTAGAGCGCACCCCTGATAAGGGTGAGGTCGGTGGTTCAAGTCCACTCAGGCCTACCAAATTTGCATCGCAAATTTGAAGAGGTTTTAACTACATGTTATGGGGCTATAGCTCAGCTGGGAGAGCGCCTGCTTTGCACGCAGGAGGTCTGCGGTTCGATCCCGCATAGCTCCACCATCTCTGTAGTGATTAAATAAAAAATACTTCAGAGTGTACCTGCAAAGGTTCACTGCGAAGTTTTGCTCTTTAAAAATCTGGATCAAGCTGAAAATTGAAACACTGAACAATGAAAGTTGTTCGTGAGTCTCTCAAATTTTCGCAACACGATGATGAATCGCAAGAAACATCTTCGGGTTGTGAGGTTAAGCGACTAAGCGTACACGGTGGATGCCCTGGCAGTCAGAGGCGATGAAGGACGTGCTAATCTGCGATAAGCGTCGGTAAGGTGATATGAACCGTTATAACCGGCGATTTCCGAATGGGGAAACCCAGTGTGATTCGTCACACTATCATTAACTGAATCCATAGGTTAATGAGGCGAACCGGGGGAACTGAAACATCTAAGTACCCCGAGGAAAAGAAATCAACCGAGATTCCCCCAGTAGCGGCGAGCGAACGGGGAGCAGCCCAGAGCCTGAATCAGTGTGTGTGTTAGTGGAAGCGTCTGGAAAGGCGCGCGATACAGGGTGACAGCCCCGTACACAAAAATGCACATATTGTGAGCTCGATGAGTAGGGCGGGACACGTGGTATCCTGTCTGAATATGGGGGCCCATCCTCCAAGGCTAAATACTCCTGACTGACCGATAGTGAACCAGTACCGTGAGGGAAAGGCGAAAAGAACCCCGGCGAGGGGAGTGAAAAAGAACCTGAAACCGTGTACGTACAAGCAGTGGGAGCACGCTTAGGCGTGTGACTGCGTACCTTTTGTATAATGGGTCAGCGACTTATATTCTGTAGCAAGGTTAACCGAATAGGGGAGCCGAAGGGAAACCGAGTCTTAACTGGGCGTTAAGTTGCAGGGTATAGACCCGAAACCCGGTGATCTAGCCATGGGCAGGTTGAAGGTTGGGTAACACTAACTGGAGGACCGAACCGACTAATGTTGAAAAATTAGCGGATGACTTGTGGCTGGGGGTGAAAGGCCAATCAAACCGGGAGATAGCTGGTTCTCCCCGAAAGCTATTTAGGTAGCGCCTCGTGAATTCATCTCCGGGGGTAGAGCACTGTTTCGGCAAGGGGGTCATCCCGACTTACCAACCCGATGCAAACTGCGAATACCGGAGAATGTTATCACGGGAGACACACGGCGGGTGCTAACGTCCGTCGTGAAGAGGGAAACAACCCAGACCGCCAGCTAAGGTCCCAAAGTCATGGTTAAGTGGGAAACGATGTGGGAAGGCCCAGACAGCCAGGATGTTGGCTTAGAAGCAGCCATCATTTAAAGAAAGCGTAATAGCTCACTGGTCGAGTCGGCCTGCGCGGAAGATGTAACGGGGCTAAACCATGCACCGAAGCTGCGGCAGCGATGCTTATGCGTTGTTGGGTAGGGGAGCGTTCTGTAAGCCTGCGAAGGTGTGCTGTGAGGCATGCTGGAGGTATCAGAAGTGCGAATGCTGACATAAGTAACGATAAAGCGGGTGAAAAGCCCGCTCGCCGGAAGACCAAGGGTTCCTGTCCAACGTTAATCGGGGCAGGGTGAGTCGACCCCTAAGGCGAGGCCGAAAGGCGTAGTCGATGGGAAACAGGTTAATATTCCTGTACTTGGTGTTACTGCGAAGGGGGGACGGAGAAGGCTATGTTGGCCGGGCGACGGTTGTCCCGGTTTAAGCGTGTAGGCTGGTTTTCCAGGCAAATCCGGAAAATCAAGGCTGAGGCGTGATGACGAGGCACTACGGTGCTGAAGCAACAAATGCCCTGCTTCCAGGAAAAGCCTCTAAGCATCAGGTAACATCAAATCGTACCCCAAACCGACACAGGTGGTCAGGTAGAGAATACCAAGGCGCTTGAGAGAACTCGGGTGAAGGAACTAGGCAAAATGGTGCCGTAACTTCGGGAGAAGGCACGCTGATATGTAGGTGAAGTCCCTTGCGGATGGAGCTGAAATCAGTCGAAGATACCAGCTGGCTGCAACTGTTTATTAAAAACACAGCACTGTGCAAACACGAAAGTGGACGTATACGGTGTGACGCCTGCCCGGTGCCGGAAGGTTAATTGATGGGGTCAGCGCAAGCGAAGCTCTTGATCGAAGCCCCGGTAAACGGCGGCCGTAACTATAACGGTCCTAAGGTAGCGAAATTCCTTGTCGGGTAAGTTCCGACCTGCACGAATGGCGTAATGATGGCCAGGCTGTCTCCACCCGAGACTCAGTGAAATTGAACTCGCTGTGAAGATGCAGTGTACCCGCGGCAAGACGGAAAGACCCCGTGAACCTTTACTATAGCTTGACACTGAACATTGAGCCTTGATGTGTAGGATAGGTGGGAGGCTTTGAAGTGTGGACGCCAGTCTGCATGGAGCCGGCCTTGAAATACCACCCTTTAATGTTTAATGTTCTAACGTGGACCCGTGATCCGGGTTGCGGACAGTGTCTGGTGGGTAGTTTGACTGGGGCGGTCTCCTCCTAAAGAGTAACGGAGGAGCACGAAGGTTGGCTAATCCTGGTCGGACATCAGGAGGTTAGTGCAATGGCATAAGCCAGCTTGACTGCGAGCGTGACGGCGCGAGCAGGTGCGAAAGCAGGTCATAGTGATCCGGTGGTTCTGAATGGAAGGGCCATCGCTCAACGGATAAAAGGTACTCCGGGGATAACAGGCTGATACCGCCCAAGAGTTCATATCGACGGCGGTGTTTGGCACCTCGATGTCGGCTCATCACATCCTGGGGCTGAAGTAGGTCCCAAGGGTATGGCTGTTCGCCATTTAAAGTGGTACGCGAGCTGGGTTTAGAACGTCGTGAGACAGTTCGGTCCCTATCTGCCGTGGGCGCTGGAGAACTGAGGGGGGCTGCTCCTAGTACGAGAGGACCGGAGTGGACGCATCACTGGTGTTCGGGTTGTCATGCCAATGGCACTGCCCGGTAGCTAAATGCGGAAGAGATAAGTGCTGAAAGCATCTAAGCACGAAACTTGCCCCGAGATGAGTTCTCCCTGACCCTTTAAGGGTCCTGAAGGAACGTTGAAGACGACGACGTTGATAGGCCGGGTGTGTAAGCGCAGCGATGCGTTGAGCTAACCGGTACTAATGAACCGTGAGGCTTAACCTTACAACGCCGAAGGTGTTTTGGCGGATGAGAGAAGATTTTCAGCCTGATACAGATTAAATCAGAACGCAGAAGCGGTCTGATAAAACAGAATTTGCCTGGCGGCCGTAGCGCGGTGGTCCCACCTGACCCCATGCCGAACTCAGAAGTGAAACGCCGTAGCGCCGATGGTAGTGTGGGGTCTCCCCATGCGAGAGTAGGGAACTGCCAGGCATCAAATTACGAAGAATGGCACTGACCTTTGAGGCAGTTCACTACTCGATAAGAGAGTAGGACAAAAGCGAAAGCTTTTGAACGTTGCGAAGCAACGGCCCGAAGGGTGAATCACGAAGTGATTCATAAACTGCCAGGCATCAAATTAAGCAGTAAGCCGGTCATAAAACCGGTGGTTGTAAAAGAATTCGGTGGAGCGGTAGTTCAGTCGGTTAGAATACCTGCCTGTCACGCAGGGGGTCGCGGGTTCGAGTCCCGTCCGTTCCGCCACTTATTAAGAAGCCTCGAGTTAACGCTCGAGGTTTTTTTTCGTCTGTATATCTATTATTGCCAGAATCGCAAAAATCCTCTGCATTTTATGCTCTTTTTCCGCAACAGTCTGAAGCCCATAATCACCTCAGTTAACGAAAATAGCATTAAAAGAGGCATATTATGGCTATCCCTGCATTTGGTTTAGGTACTTTCCGTCTCAAAGACGACGTTGTTATTTCATCTGTGAAAACGGCGCTTGAACTTGGTTATCGCGCAATTGATACTGCACAAATCTATGATAACGAAGCCGCAGTAGGTCAGGCGATTGCAGAAAGTGGCGTGCCACGTCATGAACTCTACATCACCACTAAAATCTGGATTGAAAATCTCAGCAAAGACAAATTGATCCCGAGTCTAAAAGAGAGCCTGCAAAAATTGCGTACCGATTATGTTGATCTGACGCTAATCCACTGGCCGTCACCAAACGATGAAGTCTCTGTTGAAGAGTTTATGCAGGCGCTGCTGGAGGCCAAAAAACAAGGTCTGACACGTGAGATCGGTATTTCCAACTTCACGATCCCGTTGATGGAAAAAGCGATTGCTGCTGTTGGCGCTGAAAACATCGCTACCAACCAGATTGAACTCTCTCCTTATCTGCAAAACCGTAAAGTGGTTGCCTGGGCTAAACAGCACGGTATTCATATCACTTCCTATATGACGCTGGCTTATGGTAAGGCACTGAAAGATGAGGTTATTGCTCGTATTGCAGCTAAACACAATGCGACTCCGGCACAAGTGATTCTGGCGTGGGCTATGGGGGAAGGTTACTCAGTAATTCCTTCTTCTACTAAACGTAAAAACCTGGAAAGTAATCTTAAGGCACAAAATTTACAGCTTGATGCCGAAGATAAAAAAGCGATCGCCGCACTGGATTGCAACGACCGCCTGGTTAGCCCGGAAGGTCTGGCTCCTGAATGGGATTAAGCCTCTCTGACAGCTCCTCCGGGAGCTGTTTTTACATGCTCGCTAAGGAAATCGATAAAAGCCCGGATGCGCGTACTTACCGCACGGTCGCTGTAATAGACGGCACTGAATGGCATTTCCACTGGCAACACTTTATCTGCCATTAACTCCACCAATTCTCCGCGAGCGATTTCTTTGTCGATCATGTAGTCGGACAAACACGCAATCCCGTTGCCACTCAGGCAAAGCTGTTTCAGTGTTTCCCCACTATTGGATGACAAACCGTACTTCACCTCATGTAATTGTCCATCACTACAGGCTATCGGCCAGGTATTGAGGGAAGCGGGTTCAGTGAATCCCAGGCAAACATGTTGCTTTAAATCGTCGATCGTTTCTGGCTTCCCGTAGCGGGAAATATAATCGGGGGAGGCGATAATTTTTCGATAACTGTTAAATAACGGCCTGGCACGTAAGCTGGAGTCCGTTAACGTACCAGCGCGTATCGCGACATCCACTTTTCTTTCGATCAAATTAATAATCGTTTCGGAGGAGACTAGCGATAAAGTGACTTCCGGATAGCGTTCACGGAAAGGCTTAATTAACGGCATCAGAAAGTGCAGCACCACTGGAGTTGCGGCATCGATCCGTAACAGTCCACGCGGTGTATTACGCGTCTCCATAATTTCTGATTCTGCCGCTGCCATCTCCTGCAAAATTGACTGTACGCGACGAAAATAACGCTCGCCTTCTTCCGTCAGGCTAAGTTGCCGCGTGGTCCGATTAAGCAGGCTAACGCCAAGTTTCATTTCCAGCTTTTTCACCGCCCGGCTTACCGCTGAGTTTGCTTGCCCTAATTGTTCCGCTGCCCGGCTAAAGCTGCCGCTTTCGACGACCGAAACAAAAATGGCGAGTTCTTCCGACGTGGCTTTCATTTTTGCTCCTGTTGCAAAATAGATGAGATATTTTGAATTTATTTGTCATTAAACCATCAGGATGCGTGATATGTCATCCGATTTAATGTTCTCAATAATGAGCAAATTTCTGACCGGTGTAAGCACTTGCTTACATAACAATATACAATTGCTCGTTGAAAGAGTGAGCTAAAATCCCTATAACAGTAGAACCCTCCCGAGTGCGGAAGGGTTGACGTAATAGAGGTTTCAAAGTCAAAAGTGCGAAAAAACACCTATGCCATGCGCTATGTTGCCGGACAACCTGCGGAGAGGATCTTACCGCCGGGGTCTTTTGCGAGCATCGGCCAGGCATTACCACCCGGAGAACCGTTAAGTACCGAAGAGCGTATTCGGATCCTGGTGTGGAACATATACAAACAGCAACGCGCTGAATGGTTGTCGGTATTAAAGAATTACGGCAAAGACGCACATCTGGTGTTATTGCAGGAAGCGCAAACAACGCCAGAGTTGGTACAGTTTGCGACCGCTAACTATCTTGCCGCCGATCAGGTACCCGCTTTCGTGCTGCCACAACATCCTTCTGGCGTAATGACCCTTTCGGCGGCACATCCAGTGTATTGCTGCCCGTTACGTGAACGAGAACCCATTTTGCGTCTGGCGAAGTCGGCACTGGTGACGGTCTATCCATTACCTGACACCCGCCTGTTGATGGTGGTTAATATACACGCCGTCAACTTCAGTCTGGGCGTGGATGTCTATAGTAAGCAGTTACTTCCTATTGGTGATCAGATAGCTCACCACAGCGGCCCGGTCATTATGGCGGGAGATTTCAATGCCTGGAGCCGTAGAAGGATGAACGCGTTATATCGCTTTGCGCGGGAAATGTCGCTGCGCCAGGTGCGTTTTACCGATGATCAGCGCCGTCGGGCGTTTGGTCGCCCGCTCGATTTTGTTTTCTACCGTGGTCTGAACGTCAGTGAAGCTTCTGTACTGGTTACGCGCGCTTCCGATCACAATCCGCTACTCGTTGAATTCAGTCCCGGCAAGCCTGATAAATAAGGTATGTCAGGTCTGCCGCAGGGCAGACCAACGTTTGGCGCTGCGCAAAACGTGAGCGCGGTGGTGGCGTATGACTTATCTGCCCACATGCTGGATGTCGTGGCACAAGCTGCCGAAGCCCGGCAACTGAAAAATATCACCACCCGCCAGGGATATGCCGCAAGTCTGCCATTTGCCGATAACGCATTTGATATTGTTATCAGCCGTTATTCTGCCCATCACTGGCATGATGTTGGTGCAGCACTGCGAGAAGTGAATAGGATATTGAAACCTGGCGGTAGGCTGATTGTGATGGATGTAATGTCTCCGGGTCACCCAGTGCGCGACATCTGGTTACAGGCGGTAGAAGCATTACGCGATACCTCTCACGTACGAAACTACGCCAGCGGTGCGTGGTTGACGTTAATCAATGAAGCCAATCTGATAGTTGATAATTTAATTACAGATAAGTTACCGCTGGAATTTTCTTCATGGGTCGTGAGAATGCGTACGCCAGAAGCGTTAGTAGACGCTATTCGCATTTACCAACAGAGCGCATCGACAGAGGTGAGAACGTATTTTTCCTTGCAGACTGATGGCTCTTTCACCAGTGATATCATCATGGTAGAAGCACATAAAGCGGCATAAATAAAAAAGGCACCGGGGGAATCGGTGCCTTTTTTATTATCTGGTTTGTCAGGAATCTGGCATGTTGTTGTTTTTCACAAACAACGTCAGCTTATCGCCTGGTTGCAGATTCGCAGTGTCGCTGTTCCAGCGCATCACATCTTTGATGTTCACGCCGTGGCGTTTAGCAATGCTTGAAAGCGAATCGCCTTTGCGCACACGATACGTAATGCTATCGCTGTTGTTTGCCAACCGCTGTGCGCTACTGCCTGCACCAATCGTCAAACTTTGGCCTGGCTTCAGCTTAGATCCGCGCAGTTTGTTCCACTGCTGCAAATCTTTGGTGCTTACGCCGAGACGTGAAGCGATGCTTGAAAGCGTGTCGCCAGAGCGTACGGTGTAAACACGGCTGTTAAGCGGCGTATTGTCGGCAACCAGCGTCGACTGTACAGCAGCAATTTCGCCTGAAGCGAGAGATTCACGCAGTTGATCTGCATGCTTCTTTGGCACCATCACGTACTGCGGCCCACTTGCGCCCAGCGTGGAGCCTTTCACGCCAGCGTTGAATGTCTTCAGCTTGCTGACGGAAATCCCCGCCATATCTGCAACCTTCGCCATTTCAACCGGGCTACTCAGGTGCACACGCGCCAGAGCACGGCTTTCATCGGTCGTTGGCAGACGTACGCCATAACGCTTGCTGTTTTTGAGAATATCACTCAATGCCAGCATTTTAGGCACGTACTGCTTCGTTTCCTGCGGCAACGGTAACGACCAGAAGTCCGTGGATTTCCCACGCGCTTTGTTCGTTTTAATTGCCTTCATGACCCGACCTTCGCCGCTGTTATAAGCCGCTACGGTCAGAAGCCAGTCGCCGTCAAACATTTTGTTCAGACGCTGCATCATATTCAGCGCGGCAGTTGTTGAAGCAACAACATCGCGACGCGCGTCATAATTGCGGGTCTGTTTCAAACCATAATTGCGCCCCGTGCTCGGAATGATCTGCCAGATGCCTGCGGCATTGGCGCCAGACGTTGCGTGAGGATCAAAAGCGCTCTCCACTATGGGTAGTAGTACCAGTTCCATAGGCATGTTACGTTTTTTAACTTGCCCTGCTATCCAGTACATATACGGCTCTGCCCGTAAAGTTACATCGTGGAGATAGCTCTTATTGCGTAAATATTTCTGTTTCTGTTCGCGAATCCGGTCATTTTCCGGAATTCCCATCTTTAGCTCGTCGCCAATGAAAGCCCACAAGTCACCATCTGGCGCGATAGACGTCCCATCGTCCATCCATCGTGCCTGACTTGTAAACTTTGCTGCTTCCCCTTGACCAGCTGCAGAAAGGCTCTGTGCGTGCTGTTGAACGTTGCCGGTACTCTGGCAACCCACGAGCAGGACAGAGGCGAGTAATATCGCTTTTGCCTTCATGTGTGTGTCAATAGTTGCTTAAAAGACGACCGATCATAACGGCGAACGGAGCCGATGACAAGAAAGTTTTATCAGAACCTATCTTTCTTTGACCTTAACCATGCAAAACGCTCTTCAGGTTGTTGCAATAATGTTTCTTCATTAATTACATTAATTAAATCAATATCTTCCGTTCTTAAAAAAACATTAATTTGCCGCTCATTTTTCAGAATTACGGGTAGTGTTATTTGATTTTTTGCCCGTAACTCCTTAACTTTACGATAATAATCATTTATGGACAAATCGTGCGGAAGAATACTCAAAGCAAACTTCATATTTGATAACGTATATTCATGAGCACAACATACCAATGTATCGTCAGGTAACGCACTTAACTTATTAAGTGATTGATACATTTGTGATGCTGTCCCTTCAAACAACCTACCACACCCACCAGAAAACAGCGTGTCGCCGCAAAATAGATAAGGTTTACTGAAGTAACAGATATGTCCTAAAGTGTGACCCGGTGTGGCAATTACACTAAATTCATGCCCCAAAACGAAGGCAGTTTCGCCATCTTTGACTACCTGTGTTGTTCCCTTATCTTGTGTCTCTTGTGGACCATACACCACAATTTGCGGAAACTTTTCCACCAGTTCTTTTACGCCGCCAACGTGATCGTGATGATGGTGGGTGAGAAATATGGCCTCCGGTTGCCAGTTATTGGCGGCAATGGCGTTTAATACTGGCTCTGCGTCTCCGGGATCGACAATCAGGCAGCGACCTGCTTCATCATTCAAAACCCAGATGTAATTGTCATCAAAGGCGGGAATACTGTTAAGATTCATAGATTACCTCTTAGTGTGAAACGGAAGGTTGTGATGAAACCGGCAAGAGTCCCTCAAACTGTCGTGGCTCCTGATCGCTGGGGCGATTTGCCCTGGGGAGAGCTTTATCGCAAGGCGCTGGAGCGCCAGCTCAACCCGTGGTTCACTAAAATGTATGGTTTTCATCTGCTTAAGATTGGCAATTTAAGCGCAGAAATCAATTGCGAAGCGTGCGCGGTTTCTCATCAAGTGAATGTTTCTGCGCAAGGAATGCCCGTCCAGGTGCAGGCGGATCCACTTCATCTTCCTTTTGCCGATAAATCCGTTGATGTTTGTCTACTGGCACATACATTGCCGTGGTGCACCGATCCGCATCGTTTATTGCGTGAAACCGATCGGGTATTGATTGATGATGGCTGGCTGGTGATTAGTGGCTTCAATCCCATTAGTTTAATGGGATTACGCAAACTTGTGCCGGTATTGCGAAAAACCTCGCCCTATAACAGCCGGATGTTTACTCTGATGCGGCAACTGGACTGGCTCTCTTTGTTGAATTTTGAAGTGCTGCACGCCAGCCGTTTCCACGTTCTCCCGTGGAACAAACACGGAGGAAAACTATTGAATGCGCATATTCCTGCGCTTGGTTGCTTACAACTTATTGTTGCCCGGAAACGGACTATTCCTTTAACGCTAAACCCGATGAAACAGAGTAAAAACAAGCCACGAATTCGCCAGGCGGTTGGAGCCACCCGGCAATGTCGTAAACCACAAGCTTAAACTTCGACTTGGTAGCCCGTATCTTCCAGTGTGGGATTCATTGCCGCAGCACGAGCCAGTTCATCACAGCGTTCGTTTTCCGGGTGTCCGGCATGGCCTTTAACCCATTCCCATTTGATTTGATGTTGCCCTAGGGCAGCATCAAGACGTTGCCAGAGATCGACATTTTTTACTGGTTTTTTGTCTGCGGTTTTCCAGCCACGTTTTTTCCAGTTATGGATCCACTGGGTGATACCCTGGCGGACATACTGGCTGTCGGTACTCAAAATGACTTCGCAATGTTCTTTTAACGCCTCCAGCGCGACAATAGCGGCCATCAACTCCATACGGTTGTTGGTGGTGCGGGTGTAGCCTGCGCTAAAGGTTTTCTCGCGTCCGCGATAGCGTAAAATAGCGCCGTAACCCCCAGGTCCTGGATTGCCCAGACACGAACCATCGGTGAAAATTTCTACCTGTTTAAGCATCTCTGGTAGACTTCCTGTAATTGAATCGAACTGTAAAACGATAAGTCTGACATAAATGACCGCTATGAGCACTGCAATTACACGCCAGATCGTTCTCGATACCGAAACCACCGGTATGAACCAGATTGGTGCGCACTATGAAGGCCACAAGATCATTGAGATTGGTGCCGTTGAAGTGGTGAACCGTCGCCTGACGGGCAATAACTTCCATGTTTATCTCAAACCCGATCGGCTGGTGGATCCGGAAGCCTTTGGCGTACATGGTATTGCCGATGAATTTTTGCTCGATAAGCCCACGTTTGCCGAAGTAGCCGATGAGTTCATGGACTATATCCGCGGCGCGGAGTTGGTGATCCATAACGCAGCGTTCGATATCGGCTTTATGGACTACGAGTTTTCGTTGCTTAAGCGCGATATTCCGAAGACCAATACCTTCTGTAAGGTCACCGATAGCCTTGCGGTGGCGAGGAAAATGTTTCCTGGTAAGCGCAACAGCCTCGATGCGTTATGTGCCCGCTACGAAATAGATAACAGTAAACGAACGCTACACGGGGCATTACTCGATGCACAGATCCTTGCGGAAGTTTATCTGGCGATGACCGGTGGTCAAACGTCGATGGCTTTTGCGATGGAAGGAGAGACACAGCAGCAACAAGGTGAAGCAACAATTCAGCGCATTGTACGTCAGGCAAGTAAGTTACGCGTTGTTTTTGCGACAGATGAAGAGCTTGCAGCTCATGAAGCCCGTCTTGATCTGGTGGAGAAGAAGGGCGGAAGCTGCCTCTGGCGGGCATAAATACCTGTAAAAGGCGCTAAAAATAGCGGCTTGGGCGATTTTTGCAGCAAACGATTCAAAAGATGAGAAAAACCGTTGACGAAGGGTGAGGCAATCCGTAATATTCGCCTCGTTCCCAACGGAACACAACGCGGAGCGGTAGTTCAGTCGGTTAGAATACCTGCCTGTCACGCAGGGGGGCGCGGGTTCGAGTCCCGTCCGTTCCGCCAAATTCACTCATGAAAATGAGTTCAGAGAACCGCAAGATTTTTAATTTTGCGGTTTTTTTGCATTTAAATCCCGCTATTTCTTCGGTCTATGGTTTTGTTATGCTGTAAATGTGTTAATCACATATGGTAGACCATATCATTAATATTTAATCATACTATCGAATCATTCAATTTAAATATATTTGAATGTTATGATTTTCATTTTTCTATTGATTTAATGAATTTATATATACTGTTATTTTTGTTTGTTCTGATTCAAGTGGAGTATATAATTAAAAATCGTTAGCTAAACATTACCATGATTATGACAGGCGAGGGAGTGTCCGATTATGAATTTAAGAAGGGTTTGTTGTATATGTGTATTATTCTCGCTGCTTGCAGGATGTGCCTCTGAATCTTCTATTGATGAAAAGAAGAAAAAAGCTCAAGTCACACAAAGTAATATTAATAAAAACACTCCCCAGCAACTGACAGACAAAGATTTATTCGGTAATGAAACCACTCTGGCCGTATCCGAAGAGGATATTCAAGCTGCGCTTGATGGAGATGAGTTCCGCGTTCCCCTTAATTCTCCTGTAATACTTGTTCAATCCGGCAACCGCGCACCGGAAACCATTATGCAGGAGGAGATGCGAAAATATTATACTGTTTCCACATTCTCTGGTATCCCGGACAGGCAAAAGCCTCTGACTTGTAACAAAAACAAAGATAAAAATGAGAACGAGGATGTTGCCAGTGCTGAGAATATGAACTGGATGCAGGCACTGCGTTTTGTGGCTGCAAAAGGGCATCAGAAAGCGATTATTGTTTTCCAGGATACGTTGCAGACAGGAAAATATGACTCTGGATTGAAATCAATAGTTTGGTCAGATTATAAAAATCAAAAATTGACTGACACGATGTCACTGCGCTATCTGGTACGATTCACGCTGGTGGATGTAGCTACAGGTGAGTGGGCTGCCTGGTCGCCGGTGAATTATGAATATAAAGTGCTTCCACCATTGCCCGACAAGAATGAAGCCAGTACGACTGATATGACAGAGCAGCAAATCATGCAACTTAAGCAAAAGACCTATAAAGCGATGGTAAAAGATTTGGTTAACCGCTATCAATAATAAATTATATCTGCCGCCAGGAATTTCTGGCGGAAATAATACAAAATTCTTTGCATAAGAAATTTTTCTTGACAAAGACAGTGCAAGAAAGGACATGGAATCCGGAGTTAAAAACTGTTTGTTTTAGAATGTTTAATTATTTAACTGCTGAATCTTCCTTGCGAGAAATATATTCATTATTACATTTCATGCCATTTTTAATATAGATTGCTCCTGGGAAAATTCCCGTATTATTACCGCAGGGGTGATAATTAGCATTGACATATCCTGTGACAAAAGGAGCTATTAAAGGTGCTATTACGATAGCTATTAGTAAAAATATAAGAGTTAGCTGTATTGTTATGTCTGTGGCGAAATTGACTACCTTCGTTTTTTTGATTAAGAATAATTTTATTATCGTAAGTAAAATTACATGAATATTTAAAAAGGAAAACGACATGAAACCAAAGCACAGAATCAACATTCTCCAATCATAAAATATTTCCGTGGAGCATTTTATTATTGAATATAGAGGTTTAACTCCGGTAAAAAACAAAGAAGCATTGAATGCAGGGAAAAATAATATGGCCATAAAAAACATCGAAAGAAACTCTTTTAATTTAACATGTAAACGCATGGTTAATCCTCATATCACGGGTGGAGTGTTAAGAACATACATAAATGGAGTCATGTTTTCCCTTTTCCATTTATCAAGTTCCTGTTGCCGTTTTAGTCCATCTCTAATTGCATATTTTAATTTTTCTGATAAATGGCATTGAGCATCGATTTCATTTAAAACAACTGTACACACTATCCCTGTCAGTAAAATTGCTCCTCCGACAAGAATTACTGGAAAGCCAAAGCTAACACAGGCAAAAGAAGCCAGGCTTCCAATAGCGGTTGCAACACCACCGGCTATAACTGCTTTGGCCACATCCATTGAAAAATCGCCAAGAAAATTAACCAGATCTCGCTCTGAACTCATAATAAATTCTATGGTTCTCCAGGCTACTGAAAACCAGATACAGAACTTAACTCCTTTTATTGATTCAGATAAAGCTCCTCGCCAGCCAATAGCGAGTTCCAGAACTTGAGGCGCTCGTGAAGAGAAAATATATTTACCGAGCTTTTCTAAAAGCCAGGGGCTGGATGTTGTGATTTTTATATATTTCTCTCCAAGTATTTCAAAGTAACTTGCTTTTGTATACTTTAAGGCATTAATGTTAAATATAATTTTCCCATTGTCATCAAACTCAGTCATTAATTTACTCGCGTTAACTAACCAGGCGAGTGTATCTTTTATACCTGAAGGATGTGTAGTGATAAAATGAATGTAATCAAATGATGTTATTGGGCTGAGTATTTTTTTTTTTTTTTTTTTTTTTTTTTTTTTTTTTTGCAACATCAAGTGTCAAGAGAATAACATGATGAGTGTTCTGATGCCTTAACTCATCAATGAGTGGGACGTCGTTAAGATAAGGGTGCTGAGGTACTAGCTGGTTTATCGGCTGAGCCCCCCGAAGAATGTCACCCACATAATCAGCCCACTGTGCATTCTGTGTGTTGTTGTTATTCCTTAAACCAGCCATTTTATCTCTCCGCAATAGTAATTTATTATGTTATTACAGTAAGTTACTGTACACGATCCTGCCATTTACTCATTGCATTCGTACCGGCTAACGTATGCTCCCAGGAAATATCTTCATAAATAAAGGCAATTCTCTCCTGTGGTTCCAGTTCTTTTTCCAGGACAGCATGCGGTGTGACAAAATCAATACTTGATATTCGGGCTTTTGACAGATTTATTTTATAATAAGGCTGGTAAATACCCGCTTTACTGGTTCGGTAGAGTATAAATTCACATATTGCCATTTTTTCATTGTCACTAAGTGCTTTTGCCAGCAATGGTGAGGATTTATCAACCGGTTTGGTGATAATTAATTCATGATGATTGACATTTTGACTTCTTGAGATGGAATGCATTAACGCATAAACCATGATCTGATCTTTATGTTCTGGCTGCGCTTTGTTTCCGACAGAATCAAGCGTTGAGCAACCTGCTGAAATTAGCCCTTGTGTCTCTCCACTCAAAGATAAATAACTTATATTTGCCATGATAATCTCCTTTAATTAAATAATTATTTTTCGGCCGTGGTACCGGTTGCCGCCTCTGGCATGACGTTATTCTTCAGCAGCAGCCAGCGGCTTAACACGCCTTCGAGTCGCTCATTAATTTGTTTTTCCAGCGCATCTGTATTCTGCTTCTGCGCACGGGCATCATGGTACTGCGTCAACAGAGACTCAACGGGGGTTTCCTGCCCCAGTCCCCGCTCCGCCTGCCAGATGACATTTTTGATATAGGAAAGGGTTAGTCCCTCTTTCTCGCGCTGCATCACTAGATCTGCAAAAGCATGTAAGTCCTGGCGGGTCTGCAACCAGCCACGCAACTGCGGGCTACTCTGTGCGCGGGTTTTGAGTGCCTCATTCCATTGTGTCGAGGCCTGTTGCTGTTGCAGGCTTTCCGGCCAGCGACTGTCGGCAACACGCATCATCTGCATCCCGGTTTCCAGCGGCTGTACCGGGGAGGTATCAAGAAGTTGTTGCAGCCTGCGCTCATAGTTTTCGAGTTCAGGTGAGGCCATCCACACCGTTGCTGCGCCCTGAGCGGTGTCGTTAACCTGTAACAGTTGCTGCTGCACCGGATAGACCTGCCACCACCACAATGCTGAGGCGACAGCCACTGAACAGGCGATCCCTGCGATAAACCCTCTTACCGTACTGCCTTGCTTTATCACACTGGCCTGTGGGGGATTCTCTGTCAGACTGCGCACTTCCACTTTCATCTCAGGCAGGCCGGGCAGGGGAGGCACTACCGCTTCTGGTGTGGAAGATGCCAGTGTTTCCGGGGCATAAATCAGCGTTCTGACCGTGGTCTGTGCGGCGTTCTCAGCGTTACTCTTCGGCTGGGGTTCAAGCCGTTTACGCGTGTGCTGCATAAAATAGAGCAGATTCTCCACGCGCGGAACGCGCTTCAGTTCCACCTGCTGGAGCTTATCGCAGATAAGCTGCAATGCCCGCTCTGTGCGGTAGATCAGTGGTAGGTCGGATTCCGCAAAGGAGATTTGCTGACGCAGAATATTGCCGGTTCGGGAGTTAAACCAGTCCAGCATTTCAGTACGCGCCGGGCCGCCCTGCGGCCAGAACTTATCCCAGTCGTGGCTTACCATTGCCGCCAGCAGTTCCGCACCTTCGCAGAATCCCGCCAGTCCCTGTGTCCGTGTCCGGGCAAGCGTATAGTAGGTGGCGGTGTGTAAATCCACACCGTTGGCTTTAAAAATCGCCAGCGCCAGCGACTCCACCAGTTTCCAGTTCAGCTCAGGCTGTGACGGGTGGCTGGCTTTGTTTATTTCCTCGCGGATGGCGCTGAATTCCGGCAGCCCGCGCGGGTCACTGCCGGTAACGATAGTTTGTGTCAGTACGTTACTATTCATCCCTGCCTCCTCAGTACAGTGTGTCTGACAGACCAAACTGGCTGAACAACCCACCGCTGAACGGGTTATCTTCCGTGTCGGTATGCACACGGTAGGTCATCGCGCCACCGTCCACGCTAAAGCGCACGGTAAAGTTGCCATCCTGTACTCCGGTCAGTTGTCCGGCCCAGAACAGGCGGAACTGCGCCCACGGCCCGCTGAAGCTGATACTGCGCGGCGCGTTGCCGCTGGTGCCGATGAGCGTCAGCTTACTTTCGTTGCCTTCGCGCATGTTGTTAGGCCAGACCAGATGGGCGGTATAGTTACGGCCCTGGCTGTAATCGACTAACTGACTGTCAAGGTTCAGTACACTGCGGCGTTTATTGCCTGAAAGCGATACCGTTTCCACGGCAAAGGATGTTCCCAGACCGTTCTGTTTGCTGAAGAAGATGTCACGGATTTTCTGCGCAGTTTCCAGTTGCGCAATAATATCTTCGCGAATAATGACGTTGTTATCGCCATCCTCCAGACTCAGGTCATTATCGATAAACAGCTTCAGGTTCTGCTGGTAGAAGGTATCCAGTATGCCATCCGGTTTAAAGAAGCGTTCGAAGGCATCCAGTGAGGCATCCTGTGCAGAACGCGGATTAAACGGATAGTTATTTGCCAGTTGCTCGTTAAACGGTTTCACCACGCTGTCGCGCCAGTCCACTTCCATATAATGAACAGCCTCCACCATCACCACATGCCAGGCCTAGTCAGTCAGTCTGCCAACCCAGCGGTTGAGCGGAGCAGGCAGCGTTTTTGCCATCTGGCGGGTGGCGAATATCGGATCGCTGCTGTTCTGATCAAGCCGTAACTGCACGGCTTTCAGCGCCGATTTCCCTGGTACAGGCGCGTTCTGGATTGCCAGCAGGTAGCGGTGCAACTCGGTGAGTTGCTGATACACGGCCTGCATCGTGCTTTCTTTGTCTTTCTGTACTGCCAGGGTACTGTTTTCCGGGGCGAATTCATGCCCGAGGCGGGTGAGTAACTGGTAATCCGGCTCTGCCAGGGCTTCCTCCCGTTCTTTGGCAGAGAGTTTTTCAGAAAAGACGCCTGGCTGTGTGCTGTCACGCAGCACGGTCAGCGCCCGCTGCAAAGGCTGGTCGCCGCTGATAACCTGCTCCAGCGCCCCGGTCAGTTGTCCGATGGACTCAAAATTGCGGATATTCAGATTGTCCATCCCAGCCCGCCAGGTGGCGGTGTAGTCGCTGATATACTGCTCGGTCAACTGGTGCTGGATTTCCGCACGGTCGGCGTCACTGTATTTCACATTGCGGGTGAGGTTAAGTACCCAGGAATCCATCGCTGTCAGTTCAACCAGTTCATCGCGCTGTTTTACAAAATAGCTTTGCAGGCCGTAGCGGGTGATAAACTGTGGAACAACCAGTTTGTTGTCATCGGCAGATGTAAACACCTGGTCAAAGGTTGGCCCTACCTGGTCACGCAGATTGAGGTCGGCAGGAAGAACGCCCAGCGCCCGCGTTTTCAGGCTCTGGTAAACCCGCTGGTAGACAGGCAGTTTGCTCAGTTCTTTCTGTGCTGATACCACGGGCTTGTCATATGGCGTCCAGCGGCTGATGGCGTCACCGTCGCCCGCCTGACGCTCTGCGTGCCAGTCAGTATGAGCCAGCGCGTAGTCAAGATGGGACATCAGTTGTGCCTGGATATCGCGCTGACCGTGGAACTTTTCGCTCCAGCGTTTTGCCATATACTGCTTCACCACCTGATTGTTACGTCCGCTTTTGTCCTCCAGCATTCGCATCACGCGCAGCACCGCGAGTTTTTCTTCACTCTCCGGCGGCGCGGCGTTCATCGCTTTGACCAGCCCGTTAAACAGCGAGGGCAGGTAACGTTGCTCCAGCAGTTGCAGATAGGTCTGTTCCACATAAGGCCCGATACGTCGTCCCTGGTACAGTCCCATATCGGCCAGACGGCTGCGGTCGCCCCAGTCGCCATAGGCCAGTGTGGCATCGCGTACCGGGTTCAGGAGCGGCAGTTGCAGGTTGCCAAAGTCATCTTCCCCCTGCGGAGGCGGCACGTCCATAAAGGCTTTGGCCTGCTTAAGCACGGTGATGCCGGACTGATAGTTACCGTTGTAATAGTGATGCCAGCCGGTGATGAGCAGCAGTGCTGCCACGCCGCCTGTGGCAGAGAAAACCGTCAGGCGGCGACGGGAACGTATCAGCCAGGCGCGGCTCTCTGTTGCCAGATTAGGCTCTGCGAGTAATGCCTGCGGGAACAGGCTGCGGGTGAAATAAGGCGCGGTGTCCACCAGGGGCCAGGACGCCAGTGGGTTATTGCCCAGCCGGTACTGGCGGGCGGCAGACTGGGTGAATATATCATCCATCTGTCCACGCTGAAGCGAAGAGGTGAGATAGACACCACGCAGCATCACGTTCATATTTTCGCCATCAAGCAGACCCTCAAGCAGTGACACCAGCGGTTCACGGCTTCCCTGCATCTGGCGGGAAAAACTGAATAAAGACGCGCGGGTGTGAGTCTGAGCGACCATCAGATCCGGCAACGCCAGATTCATTCGATCCACCCATGTCTGCCAGAAAGCATTCAACTCTGTTCGCCAGTCATCATTTTCATGGGCACGGCGGGTGAACGTGACGCCCAGAATCGCATCGCGATCCTGTCTGTTGAGTGACTGGAACAGGGCGGCAAAACCCTGTAATAAATCAAGCCGGGTCAGTACCACGTAAACCGGTAACTGGCAGTGAAGATGCTGGCGTATATCCTGTAAGCGGCTGCGCAGCGTCTGTAACAGATGCTCGCGGCGGCGTTTGTCTGCGGTCAGCAGATCGGGTAAATCGAGTGTCAGAATAATCCCGTTCAGCGGCTGGCGCGCGCGCTTTTCTTTCAGCCAGCCGAGGGCATGTTCCCACAGACGGCGATGCAGGATATCCGCATCAGCGGGAGCGCAGAGTGTGCCGTCGATATCAAAGATCACCGCCTGTTTACCGACATGGGGCGTGAGGTACAGGCGTTGTTCTGCGCCGCGTGCGCCCTCCGGGGCATAAATAATGTCGGACGGAAACCCCTTGCGCAGCAGTGTCGTTTTGCCACTGCCCGCCGGGCCGATGACCATATACCACGGCAACTGCCACAGGAAACGGCGGTTGTCGAGATGGCGTTGCAGGCGCAGCAGCCAGCGGTCAAGATAACGCTGCTGGGCGTTCAGTTCCACGCTGAGCGGATCAACGGCTTCCTCGCGCTGTTGCTTTTGCATTTTTTCAAGCTGTTGCAGGCGCTTCATCACCCGGACGGTAAGCCACACCAGGGCAATAATCCCCCACGCCGCCGTTGCCAGCCAGCGGTTCGCCAGTGGTTTGAGCCACTGTTCTTCATACAGCGTCCACATCGGGCCTTTCCACCAGATCCACACCAGCAGAAAAATCCACGCCAGTATCAGCAGCCAGAAAGCAGAGACTTTAAACCGGGGCATCGCCGGTCGCAGGGCTGATTTGAGTCCGCTGAGTAGTCGGGGTGTTGGTAATCTGAACACAAAAACTCCTGTTCTCTTTTATTGTTCTGCCGTGAATTTTTGTTCTAGCTGCTCAAGCAGGGACGGCTCCCAGTCTGCCACCATCATCTGCAATCCCATCCTGAACAACATCCGGTACTGCTGCTGCGCAAGCTGTACCAGCCCCGCCTCTTCCGTCAACTGTGCGGCAAGGTACTGGCGGTGAAACTGATCGCGGGGATCGCCTTCGGGTAGCATGTCCAGATATCGCAGCGCCGCCTCCAGACCCTGCTCAGCAAAACAGGCTCTGGCTGCCTTCGATTCCTCACCGATTTGCGCAACCGGTGCAACTTTGGCGTCGGGCGAAGCTGCCAGCCATTGTTTCGTCTGCTCACTGATAAACGGTGTGTGGTCATTAAACAGCAGCCCGGTAAGCTGGGGCAGACGCTCAAGGAAGCGGATGACCTCATCGCGGATGGCGTCTGCCACCTGTTTGTAACCCAGACGCAGCGCCGTCTGTGCAGAAAGGCAGTGACCATCCAGCCAGTAAGGAGCCAGCAGTACGCTTTTCTCCACCTGCTGCCACAGCGCCATATCGGCACTACCGAGCTGAGCATGGTAATCTGCCACCATATCGGCGGAGACCGCAGCCAGTGGAGTACGGCCATCGCTTTCCGCCTGGGGCGTACTGGTGATGTTCTGCCAAAGCGCATGGCGGCGCAGACGGTAGCCCTGCGGTGAATCCGGCTGGCGTTCACATAAAATGGCCGCCACTTTTAACAGCGTGTCGCGCCAGGCTTTGTCGTCGTGACTGTCGATGACGATTTGGGGAGCCGGAGCACTGGGTTGCGTCACGCCGCTTTCAGACGTGGCGGTGGTCTGTGGTGAACTACCGGAGGCCGCCGGAGTGGGGACAGGAGCCGGTGCCGCACGATTAAACGCACGCTGGTACAGGGCAAAAAGATCATCAGTAGCCTGTGCCAGTTCCGGGGCGTTATGTGACTGCCAGCATTGCGCCAGTTTTGCCAGTTGCCCTGACAGCGCATCGCGCTGCGCTGTGGCGGCGTTCTGTGAAAAAACTTCAATACCTGTTTCAAAGCGTTTAATGACCTGGCTGGCAAAGCGTTTTTTATGCGCCATATTCTGCGGCGCAGCCACCGCCCAGTAATGCTCCACATACAGCGCCAGCAGGCGCAATGCGAGATGAGGATCACCGGCGTGTTGCAGGGTTCTTAGCAGATGCGCCAGCAGACGAAAATCCTTACTCTCCGAAGCCAGAATGACCAGCCCCCGGCGCTGGAGTTCCGGGATATCCAGTTGACTGTGGGCCAGCGATCCCAGCTTGACGATTTCGCCGTCGATATACTCCCAGTTCGGGTTGTCATCTTTCAGCGCCGATGCCAGTTTCTCTTCCGGCAGGTTTTCCAGCAGGTGCGATATCCAGACATTCGGATCGCGTAAGTCCATTGCCATATTTTTATTCTCCCGCCCAGTGGCAGGCATCGCGCAGGGGAGCAATCGCCCTTGCCAGCCCGTCAATGTTAAAGGTCAGCTTTCCGGCGGCATTGTCTGCGCCGGTATCCACCGTCAGCGTTTTTGCGCCGAACAGTTGCTTAATTTCATCAATCCCGGATAACCCCCGGCTGGACTCCAGCAGGGTGCCGTTCTCGCGCACAAACCAGTGGCTGCGCAATGCCCGGTTGTCGGCATTCAGAGTGACGGCGATATCATGGACATCCAGAGGGTGCATCAGCGCCACCTGCATCCGGGTGATATTGTCCACGCAACTGAACATCAGCACCGGGCGTGGCGGAACATGACCGATAGCCGGGGTGGTTATCACCACCGTCGGGCGCTCCCCGGCACCTGCGTCACCAGCAGTTCTGTGGTGTTGCCCTCGCGGCGTTTTTCCTGCTCTGTGGCGCGGGTCCAGGCCTCGCCCACAAAACCGGCTTTGACCAGCGCCCCGTCAAACCCTGACGGGGACAGCGGTGCCAGCAGGCGGTCATAGCAGTCAAGCCGCTCCAGCGCCGCGGACTCCCGCCGACAGGACTGCATGGCCTGTAACGTGGCTGTCGCATCCGGCGGGGTCGTGGTGGCGACGGCGACCGCCACACCGGCCATTGACGATGCTTCTGCGGGCGCGGCAGTGGCGGGTAAGCCCGTCATCAGGCCCGCGATAAACCATCCTGTCTGCCGGAAAACGCGCAACCTGCTCATAAAACCGTTTCATCCTTTGTGACGGACTCGTCGTTCTGAGCATCTTCCACGTCTGCCGTAAATGCGCCGTCCACTGCCGACAACCGAATCCGGGCAATCGCCGTGTTAGCCGCCATTTTCTGCAACAGCAGCAGCGAGAGCGGCGGTAGCATGTCGCCATCGATGACCGATTCCAGCATCCTCGCGCCGTTTTCCGCGCGGGTGACGCGGCTCATGATTTCGTCCGTCACTTCCGGTTCAATGACCACTTCTACACCAAAGCGACTGCGCAGCACGTTATCCAGACGGGCCAGTTTTCCGGCGATAATGGTGGCGAGCGTCTCTTTCGACAGCGGCAGATACGGCACCACTTCCATACGCGCCAGCAGGGCAGGTTTGAAGAAGTCGGCCAGCACCGGATACAGTACTTCCTGCATGGTTTCCGGGTCATCGGCATGCTCGACTATTACCTGGTAGCCGAGGTTGGACGTCAGGAAGAAGACGATATTTTTGCAGTCAATCAGGCGGCCTTCACCGTCTGCCATTTCGCCCTTATCGAACGCCTGGTAGAACAGGTTGAGCACATCCGGGTGCGCTTTTTCCACTTCATCGAGCAGTACTACCGAGTAGGGTTTCTGGCGAATCGCTTCGGTCAGTACGCCGCCTTCACCGTAGCCAACGTAGCCCGGAGGCGAACCAATCAGCCGCGAGACGGTGTGTTTCTCCTGGAATTCGGACATATTGATGGTGGTCAGGTACTGGCGACCGCCGTAGAGCAGCTCTGCCAGTTGCAGGACGGTTTCGGTTTTACCCACACCGCTGGGGCCAGCCAGCAGGAACGCACCGAGCGGGCGTCCCGGACGACGCAGGTCGGCGCGTGCGGTCAGTAGATGCTTATGCAGGCTGGCAATCGCCAGGTCCTGGCCTTTGATGGTGTCACCCAGCCATTTCGTCAGGTCGGTGATGACCGACATTTCATTCTGCGACAGGCGGTTGAGCGGCACGCCGGTCCATTCGGCAATCACCGCCGCAATCTGTTTTTTATCGACGTGCGGGGAGACCAGCAACCGGTCGTTATGCAGGGCGTCCAGTTCGGCAGTGAGCTGGGCCAGCCGCTGTACCGGGGAAACTGTTTCAGCGGTCTCTTCCGGTTGTTCTCTGTCGGCCTCATCAGCCGGTTCGGCACCGGTATTATCCTGCTCTGACTCTGACTCTGACTCTGACTCTGACTCTGACTCTGGCTGCGTATCCTCCACGGTATCTGCGTCCGGCAACGGCGCCGCATCGTCCTCTGCCACGCCCAGTAACTGCTGGCGCAGCGCGATAATCTCCCGGACCAGCGTCTGCTGCTGGTGCCAGGCCGCTTCCAGTTCATCCAGCGCCGTCAGCGTTTCATCATACTGCACCAGCACCTCGGTCATCCGTGATGTGTCGGTACGCAGTCCGATGCGAAGCTCGCGCTCAAGCTGGCGAATTTCCGCCTCCTGCTGGTGGCTCAGAGTGGTCAGCGCCGAGATTTGCTTCGGCGGCGACGACAGGTTGATGGCCACACGGGCGCAGGCGGTATCCAGCACATCAATCGCTTTGTCCGGTAACTGACGCCCGGAGAGATAACGCTCGCTTAATGTCGCAGCGGCCTGCAAGGCGTCATCATCAATCAGCACGCCGTGAGACTGTTCATAGACCGCCGACAGACCGCGCAGAATAATGGTGGCTTCGGCAGCGTTGGGTTCGCTGACCTTCACCAACTGGAAGCGGCGCGACAGGGCGGCATCTTTTTCGAAGTATTTTTTGTACTCGCTCCAGGTGGTGGCGGCGATGGTTTTCAGCTCGCCGCGCGCCAGCGCCGGTTTGAGCAGGTTGGAGATATCCAGCCCGCCCTGCTGGTTGCCCGCGCCAATCAGGGTATGTGCTTCGTCGATAAACAGAATGACCGGCACCGGGGAGGAAATGACCTCCGCCATCAGCCCTTTGAAACGTTTTTCGAATTCACCCTTCACCGACGCCCCGGCCTGCAATGCGCCCAAGTCAAGGGTCATGATATCGGTGTTTTTCAGCTTGTCCGGCACCTGGCCTGCCACGATGCGCAGCGCCAGCCCTTCAATCAGTGCGCTTTTGCCCACGCCCGCTTCGCCCACCACCACCGGGTTGTTTTTACGGCGGCGGCAGAGAATGTCGATCATCAGGTCGATTTCGTGGTCGCGGCACAGTACCGGGTCAAGCCTGCCGTTACGGGCGTCTGCGGTCATGTTTTTGGCATAGCGGGCAAGCAGGGTGTCAGAGGCGTCCGTCATTGTGCCTGCGCCTTTACCGTCTGCATCCGGCACGACTGATTCCGCCGACTCCTGTGTCCACTGCACAAAGTCCTGTTGCAGACGGTCACGGTTAATGCCGGTCAACAGCCGGGCGGCAGCAGGCGGTATATAACGCAGCGGCGAATGCAGCAGGGCCAGCAGCAACACGCCGCCGCGCAGTTCGCTGTGCTGCATCTCAGCCGACGCCAGCAGCCAGCCCTCTTTAAGCCACTCAACCAGCATCGGGGAAAACGCCGGGTAGCTGTCCGCAGAACGGGCGGTTGTGTAGTTCTCTACCGTCAGCGCCTGGCGCAACTCTTCCATGCCAATATCGCCCTGGCGGGTAATAACCCGCAGGTCACTGCGTGGCATGGCGAGCATCTGAATGAGCACATGGCTGACGGTAATTTCCGCTGCCTGCTGACTCATACATTCAGAGGCGGCCATCTCCAGCGCCTGGCGGGAGAACAGGTTCAGCCGTTTTACCAGCGTGGGAAGATCAATCTGGATCATAAACGTCCTTATCGAAGTAATTTGTTTAGCTGGTGCAGGATGTCCTGCGTCTGGCTGTCCAGCCGCAACAGATAGAACAGGTAAAACAACGCCAGCACGACAACGCCACCACAAAAAATATGTTTAACAGTCAGGCGACTGATGAGCTGATAACGCCCGCCCTGGGTTTTTTTGTCCTGGTGTAACAGCGGGAAAGGGGCATCGCCGCGCAGTTTATGCAGAACGTGGTACAGACGGCGGTAGATCTGCTCAAATTCCCCCTGATCCTGTGCTGCCACTTTGTAGCGCCCGCGAAATCCCAGAGAAAAACAGATCCAGAGAAATTCCAGCAGATCCTGGTAACGTTTGGGTTCACGGATCAGGCGCTCCAGCAGGATGAAAACTTTCTCGCCACCCCAGGCTTCGTTGTGGAAATGGACCAGCAATGACTGCTTGATCCACTCGTTCTTGTTTGACCAGCCGTTACCGAGCGCCGCTTCATCAATAAACGTGCAGAGGATGTAGCGAAACGAGATAATCACGCCCGGTTCGTAGCCCTGCTCCTGAAGCAGTTGCTCCACGGCCTGAACATCTGTCACCACCTGAGCAAAAAGATGCTCCGGCATCGTCTGGCTGTTCATGGTTGAAAGGCGCATTACCATACCGAGTAGCGGCGTGGCCGCGTCGATCATCGGATTCAGGCTGTTGCCACGAAGCGCGAGATGGTAGTTGCGCTGGCTTTTTTCGTCGTGTCCGGTAAATGGTGGCAGAGACAGTGACCCCTCATCCATCGTCTTACCCTCTTATCGCCCACAGTTGCATGTTCAGATCCGGGAAACTGCCGGAAACATGCAGTGCAACGGCCCCGGCGGCAGCCATTTCTGTCCAGGCCTGGCCACTCTTGTCGAGTTCGAAATAGCTGAACCCGGAATGGTAAGGAAGCTGGCGGGGAGCCACCATAAGGGCACGCAATGGAATACAGGGGATCTGCACACTGACCATATTGCGGATTTTTTCCGGCGAGGAAATTTTCGACTGCTGGATAAACTGGCGCTGGATCTGATCGACCGGCATATTTGCCGCCACGGCCAGCACAAAGGTGGCAGATTGCAGCAGTTCTGTGTCATGGATATCGGCCTGCCAGATACCGTCACGCAGATGCAGCGGCAGATTGACGGCTCTTGGCGACAGTACGGTATGCAGCGCCCGTTTGACTTCCGGTAACAGCGTTTTAAATATTTTGGTCAGGTCATGATGATCATACACATCAAGCGGGCAGGGCAGGCGCGACGGCTCGGTAAAGGTCATCAGTTCACCCAGCAACCCGGCAAGATCAAGGTAGAAATCTTCCGGGTGGAGCTGGGATCGACGGGCGTGATGGGTAAACCGGGTCTGGTTACGGTTAAGTAACTGCAACATCATAAATTCCGCCACATCCGCGATGCCGCTCTGCGCCGGAGAGCCAATACGGTTTGCCAGATCGCTTGCCCGTCCGCCAATGGCCCCCTGTACCTCTTTGAGATAAACACGCAGTTTCTTACTGACCTGAATATTCTGGCAGGAGGGGATAAAATCGTCATCCAACGTCAGGGAGCCATCGGCATGGCGATCGCTGATACGGCAAAGCGGGAGCGTAATATAGGCGCTCATATCTTCTGCACCGCTCATAATGCGCGGCGTCAGTTGACCCAGCGTCAATGTTCGCGCGTCACCTTCTTCTGAATGCAAATCCCGGACATCGGCATAATTCAGCCGGTAACGCCCGATTCGCCGTCCGTCGCTGATTTCATTTCTCACATCACTGGCGACCGGCAGAGCGAGGTAGATATTGCGGCTTCTTTCGTCCGGAAAATTTTGCGGGTGCAGCGGATCGGGCAGTGCGTCCTGGTCGGGGATAGAAAAGACGGTGCCGTCGGGCAGTGTGCCTGACGCGCTGTCAATCATGATCTTACCCTGCGCCAGCAGTTCATTGTTGAGGGTGAGTTCGGTAAATCCCCAGGATAAATCATTCATGGCCCGGAAACGCTGGTTATCCAGGTAGTCGTTGTAACGCTGCTGCTGCTGGAAATGGTGTGGACGCATCAGCATCCCTTCCTGCCACATCACCTTGTTGCGGGTGGTTGCCATAATTATTCATCCTCTTTTTTCATTTCGATGCTGCTTTGACGTACATGCACCAGCAGGCGGTAATGGTGGCCGATTCCTTCCACCGTCTCGATTTGTTTCCATTCAGTGGCCTGGTCATCGGAGAAATAGGCCACGACACCAATAAACTGCGTTTTCTCATCCAGCTTTACCGGCGGCAGGGTTTTGATGGTGTCCGGCAACAGGTTGAAATCCTGGTGGTCGATATAGTTTTTACCCAGCACATCCGGTAGCGGCGTGCTGGCTATCTGGTCATAGTCGGCTGCCAGCAATTTTGAGTCGTCAGTCAGGTACACCAGTTGCACATCCACGGCGGCTGATTCACCTTCCGCATTGGTATTGGTGTCCGGTTCGGTCAGCAGGGTGACGGTTATTTCCGAAGGTTGCTCCTTCAGGCTCCCGACCTGGATATCCGGGTTTTTGATCACCTCACTGATTTTTTTCGCCGTTTCGCAGCCGGTTAATATGACGCACATCAGCACGCAGGCCAGAAACGCCTTCCTGTTCATGCTTCCGGCTCCCGCTGTTTTTCACGAAGCACCCGGTCATAGACCTGGGCGTAGACCTCGTTAAACAGCATCTCAAACCCCTGCTGGCGATCGGAGGCCAGTTCTTCGTAATAATGGCTGTACATTTGCCATGCTCCGGCATCATCCAGCGGCTGGCGCAGTTCATGGCTGCGGCGGTACTGCACAAAGCGGCGCAGCAGATTTTGTGGTGAGAAAGCATCCAGCAGGACACGAAGCGACTCCACAATCGCTGCCCGGTTAGCTTCTTCGTGGTGGCGGACATTGCGCAGGCTTTCACTGACGGCGGCGGGAGCCGCCAGATGTACCGGGCTTTTACCTTCGGCAAACATTACGTCGAGCGCGGTGGCGTAATCCATGTTCAGGCGCAGCGGGTTATCTTCCAGCGGGCGCAAATGTTTGTCTGAGAGGCTGTTACGCTGCTGCTGCAAATCGAGCAGACCTTTTATTGCGGCCTGTAACGTTCGTCCGGCCTCCTCCAGAAAATCATCCGCATCGTCGGAATTGCTCATGGTAAGCGAGCCGCCAAGACCGCGCAGTAAGGGGGTGACCGCAACGTGGCGTTGCGCCATTTCTGCCGCAGAGACGTCGTCATTACGATCGCCGGGGCTGGCATAAATGGGCGGCAGATCCATAAACGGAGTATTGATCCCCCCATTACTTGCCGGATCGGACAGCGGTGCCGATGGCCGGACAGCCGCAATGCCTGAAAGCGGATCGCCCGTGGTAATCAGGCTTTCGGACTGAAGAGCCTGGAGTGGATCGGCAGAAAAACCGTTTACCACGGTGTCTGCAAGCTGGTGCCGGTGAGTCATTCCCGGATAGTGTGGCGCACCCTCCGTTGATAGCAGGGTATCCGTGAGCATATCGCGATTGGTAACGATGGTTTCGGGAGTGGCCATTTCCTCATCGTAATGGGGAATATCTCCCCGGTTCAGATGAACCCTCACCATCAGCCGTCCGATCTGGATCTCATCGCCCTGGCGCAACTGTATTAGGTCTGATGTTGCTGTGACTTTTGCCTGATTCAGCCACAGTTGTGCCGTCTGCGGGCGCAGACAAAATGTGCCATCGTGCAGGATAACGGTAAAAGCCTGGGCCGGAATGCTCTGCTGACGATCCTGTACCGACCAGTGGCATTCGGGGCCATGGCCGACATTTCCCTGCTGTGTGAACAGACAGCGCGCCGCCCGCCCGCTTTCCAGCTCACTGCCGTTAATGACCTGCAATGAAAGCGTCTGTAGTTTCTCTTCCGGCATATTCTGCTCCGTGATTATCATAATTTACGACCGTACCCTGATGGTGACTGAGGGTCGTTCTTCCGGTGTGCCGAGGAAGCTGGTCCAGCCCAGCAGCGCACTTTTGTTATCGCCCAGGCGCATTGCGCCCACCTGCTCCGGCGCCAGCCCCAGATGTAAGTCCCAGGCAAGCTGATCGCGCAGGATGAAGGACACGAACATCGTCAGTGGCAGGAAGTTTTCGCCGGACGGCAGAAAAGAGAGGAACTGTTTTCGGGTCAGGCTGGTAATACTGAGCTGGAATTTTCCGCTGAGATCGGGCACTCGTGTACCCAGAACAAAGTTGCCCAGTACCGATCTTCCCGCCAGTTTTTCGCCATTTTTAAGAGAATAGCTCCCCAGACTATTTTGCTGATCCGGTTCAATATCCACCTTGCGACGTTGCCAGTTTTGCAGTGTCACTTCTGACAAATCAAAGCAGTGGGACACCAGGCCACAGATAATTTCCGGGGATCGTCCCGGATTTGCCAGGATCCCGGAATACGCCAGCATTTTGCTGTGATTAATCGCCAGCTTATCGCGAAGCTGGCGGTGGCCCAGCCCGACAAGGGAGTACATGCGCTGCGAGAACGCATCCACACCGCCGTTACGAAAACTGATGTGATAGCGGTACTTACGCCAGATATGCCAGACAAACTGGGTCAGGCGGTGGCTGAACATATCCAGAAAATCACCTACCGGACTTTGTTCATGTACCGCTTTCCAGGCCAGGTGAGCGAGGTAATAACCGGGGAGAGGCGACTGGCTCCCCTGTAACCCCATAAAGGTGGTGGTCATCCTGAATGCCCCTGACGTATCCCGTTTCAGCGCACTGATATCACTGCACGGGAAGGCAAGGCTGGCATCGGCGCTGAAACGCAGGGTTTCCTGTGCCGGATCGTCGCGCAGGGATAATTCTGGCGTCCCCTTTTCACCCTTTGCCAGGCGGTGCAACAGCTCCGCCATCGCAAAAAAATTGTAAGAGCAGGCATTATGGAAAACCTGTGCCAGCGGATCATTCTGCTCTTTATCTGCCGGGGGATTTCCCGGACTCAGATAAGAGGATGCTGCCCGATTCTTTCCGTCCATTTCCATGTCTCCTGGCTTTCTGTGTTCACAACGGTCAGCATGTGGAATGAGTTAACGCTGGCGTACAGCGACAGAAAATGCGAAAGCACCGTACCGAGCAGATACATTTCCCCTTCACAGACAAACGGCTCCGGGTGCAGATACAGCGTGGAAGCCAGCCCCCGGACGGGAATACCCGTAAACAGGCGATCAACGGGGCGGGTCTCCAGACGCTCAATGGCATCCAGCTTTTGTTGTGACAGCCGTGCCGTCTGCGGATGATGGATTGCGTGGCGATCAAAGTTGGCGATGACCTGCTTCAGCGCGTCCGTATCCAGTAATGACAGATAATTCAGGTTCATGGCGGAGAGTAGGGGCCAGTGCAGGCTGCCATCAATGACCGGCCAGAGTGGTTGCGTCGGGCGGGTAATGTTGCGAAATGAAGCAACAGCCGCATTTTTTCCGGTTGTGCCGGTGATATCGCCGGAACGAATTTGTGACGGAAGCTCACGGTTGGTACAGGTCAGCGATACCGAAACCACTTCATTACTGAGCAGAGATTCGTCTGACGGATAACTGCCATCAGCATGTATAAAGGCAAGGGTATGATCAAAGCCGCGATGGAACAGGGATGTTTTGGTCCGGTGATGCCAGTACACCACTTCCCGCTTCCGGCTGTATTCTATCTGATGGCTGAAACTTTCAAAGGCTGGCCACTGGCGCGCGGCCTGCGTCGAAACAGGACGCCCCAGATCTTTTTTCCTGAACATATCCTGGACCTGGCTCACCACACTGTTAACGGAAAATACATCGTAATGTTGTGGGTAATGGCGGCTGGGAACCAGCGGATAGTCTGCCCGCCGGTTGTCCAGCGTGATGGCTTCTGCATGGTGGATAAATAAATTAATGGCAGGTGCGCAATACAGGCGCAGGGAATCGCGGCGCAGCCGGATGTCCACGGGCAAAGGGCGCGAAAAACGCAGTTGCAGGGTAAAGAATTCCGCCTGCAATCCGTCAGGCAAAGCCGGACAACCACAAAGATCAAAAAAGAGAAACGCATCGGGGTAACAGAAATACTCCTGAAGGATCCGGTAGCCGCTGTGGACGTTTTTCGGCCAGGGCAGCATGGCATCCTGCGGCTCAAAACCGACAGCTTTTAGCATAAACTCAGGCAGGCGAATATGCTGTTCACCCACAGTCAGGTCGGCACCCTGCAAGTATTCGCAGAACCATAAATAAAGCTGGTCACGGGTATAGTTGTCGTCATTGCCGAGCCAGAAGCGAAGTTTGTTCAGATCCAGCGTGCGGAAGTCCGTTCCCGGTGCGACCGAAAAGGTGATGTTGATAACACCATTACGGGTCGTACTGCGGTTTTCAATCTGCTCCAGGCGAACGGGCAGCAGCCAGATATCCCGGCAGAGGGTGAAGGTACAGGGAGGCGGCTCCTCCTTTTTAGCATCAGAGGGCAGCACTTCATCAACTCTGATTTCCCCGGCGTTGGTTGTAAACTGCTCATTACGGGGGATTAACACCGGTACAGAAGACTTATCCATATCCGGCGTATATTCAATAAGGGTCATTGCCGGAACCGGACGCAGGTAATTAGGCCATAGCATCTTAATAAGCCCGTGCGTCAGTTCTGGGAATTCATCCTCAATTTTCTGGCGGAGATTGCCGGTAAGAAAAGCCACCCCTTCCAGCAGGCGTTCAATATCCGGATCTGCATCTTTTTCGGCCAGGAAGCGGGCCAGATGGGGTTTTTCCGTTGCCAGCAGCTTGCTAAGCTGGCGCAGGTAATCGAGTTCTTCCCGGAAATAGCGTTCTTCAAATTCCATTTGTCAGTCCACCCGGTAATGCTGGCT
This sequence comes from Shigella sonnei, assembly GCF_002950395.1. Lineage (NCBI taxonomy): Bacteria > Pseudomonadati > Pseudomonadota > Gammaproteobacteria > Enterobacterales > Enterobacteriaceae > Shigella > Shigella sonnei. The sequence goes on along the minus strand of NZ_CP026802.1, from coordinate 2,739,576 downwards.
GCCATTCGGTGCCATATCAAATTCAAGCACCTCATGCGTTTCGTTAAATGTCACCCAGGCTGTAATATGAAACGTCATATCCAGCGGGCTGGAGGCGGATGAAACCACTGCCTGCACTTCAGCGTGTGAGATCCGGGGTTCATAGCGTTCTATACATTGCTCGATGGCCCGACTCATGGATTCGCGGAAGTTTTCAGCCCCTTCCGGTTCATCAATGCCCAGCTCAGGCGCACCCCGGCAACTACCGGACCGGGTATTAAGAATGTTTCGTAGGTTCTGGCGAATGGATTGCCTGAGCGAATGAATACTGCCTCCCTGCCGGTTTCTGGCCGAAGAGGCTTCCATACGCTCAAAAAGAGAACCTGTGGTTCTTTCCCGATCCGGTATCATGGTGTGTTACTCCCTGTCTAACCGGCCAACCAGGGAAAGCTCAAAATTTGCCCCCATAAATTTAAAATGAGGTCTCACGCTTAGCGCAACCTGGTACCAGCCGGGTTCGCCTTCTACATCCATAACCTCAACTTTGGCAGCGCGCAGAGGTTTGCGGCTGCGCACGTCTGCAGGCGGGTTTTCCTGGTCGGCAACATACTGACGGATCCAGGTATTAAGCTCTCTTTCTAAGTCGCTCCTTTCTTTCCATGACCCCAGTTGTTCACGCTGCAACACCTTGATGTAGTGCGCTAACCGATTGATGATGAAGAGATAAGGAAGCTGCGTACCCAGCTTATAGTTGGTTTCTGCATCTTTTCCCGGAAAGTGCTTCGGTTTTTGTACCGAGTTTGCAGAGAAAAAGGCTGCATTATCAGAGTCTTTACGCATGGTAAGGGTGATAAAACCCTCTTCAGCCAGTTCAAATTCGCGGCGATCGGTGACCAGCACCTCGGTTGGGATTTTGGCCTGAATCTGCCCCATCGTTTCGAACAGATGCATCGGCAGATCTTTCACTGCGCCGCCGCTTTGCGGACCGATAATGTTTGGACATCAGCGGTATTTGGCAAAACTGTCTGCGATATTGCATGCCAGCATCCAGGCCGTATTACCCCACAGATAATCTTCGTGGTTCTGGCTGACATCTTCGTAATAGTTAAAGTTCTTAACAGGGTTATCTGTTGGTGAATAGGGCTGGCGAAGCAGGAAGCGGGGTGCCGTAAGCCCTAAATAGCGCGAATCTTCCGAGTCACGCAGGGCGCGCCATTTGGTGTAGGCCGGACCTTCAAAGATGGCATAAAGATCTTTGATATTAGGCAGTTCGGTCCACGAGTTCAGCCCCATAAACTCCGGGGAAACGGAGGACAGGAACGGTGCGTGCGCCATTGCGCCCACGGCACTGACGTATTGCAGCAGTTTCATGTCAGGCGCGGTATTTTTGAACTCATAAGCGCCCAGCACGGCAGCGATGGGTTTACCGCCAAACTGTCCGAAACCGGACGAATAAACGTGCTTATAAAATCCGGACTGAATAATTTCTGGCGCAAACTCAAAGTCTTCCAGAAGTTCCTGCTTGGTGACATGAAGCACGTTGACCTTGATGTTTTCACGGAAATCAACGCGATCCACCATGGTTTTCAGTGAGCGCCAGAACGACTCGACCTGCTGAAAGGCAGGCGCATGGATGATGACATCCATCTGGCGGCTGATGCGTTCATCAATATCTGCAATCATGCTGTCCACGGCCAGTTTATTGACCGGTTCGGCAGATGCAGTGGATTGCAGGATGCTGGCAATAAAGGCTGTCACACCCTGGAGGGCAACGTCATAACCTTCCGAACCGGGCTGAATACGGGTCTGTGCCATGATTTGATCAAGCAGCGACGATGCCTGCTCAGGCTGCCCGGCATGACTGGAAACGAGTTCCTCTTCCTGTAAAGACATACTGAAAATCCTTCTGTTTTAGCTGTGTTTCTGAAACCGGCTTTTCGCCATCAGTGAAGTACGCGCTGCCAGTGCGACGCGCTCTGCTGAAACTCACAAAAATGGATAATCTCATCCAATAGATCACTGATACGGCGATCCAGTGTTGTAATCAGCGCAGCCACACCATCCTGGTTGATTTCAACGGACGGGCTGAAACATACCTGGTAAACCACCTGCAGAATGTCTGCAACAGAGAGGTGGTATGTCCCGGAGATATTTTTGTGTGCCGTCATGCCTGGATAACCCTGTTTAATGAAATAGTGGTGGTTATTTATTGCTCACCAGACCGATTTCTTTGAGCAACTGCTCGCGGGACTCTTCATTTTCCAGCAATGCCTGGAGCTGGGTACGGAATGCCGGAAGGTTACCCATCGGCCCCTTCAGTGCAGTCAGTGCTTCACGCAGTTCCAGCAATTTATTCACTTCCGGAACCTGCCGGGCCACGCTATCTGGTGAAAAATCATCCAGTGATTTGATATTCAGCGCCACATTCAGTTCATCGTCTGTTGTGCTTCCCTTCAGCGTGGCGGGGACAGTAAAATTGAGGCCAATGGCTGCTTCAGCCATCACTGCACCGAAATTGTGCTTGTTAACGGAAACTGCCTGACGTTCATCCAGTGGGGATGTTTCCTGCGTATTTCCGGTATCGCCGACAACGAGCATGTTAAGCGGAAGTTCCACTTCAGCCGTCTGGCCATCTGTTTTTGGGACATACGATATATTAATACGCTCGCGGGGCGCGACGCTGCCTTCAAATTTTTTGCTCATAAAAGTGATCCGTCATGTTATCTCGTACAGGCCATGAACACGGCATATTTGTACCGCAAAAAAATATCGGCAATGCCGCCCTAATGGCGGTGAAAATAAAATCACCACTCCTTCATCACCCCGCATTTTACGCTTCAAAATAAATAAGAAAAGGACTTTTTATCGATCGTAAAGAGGGGTATTCTGCAAGCGTTAAATAGATTGTGTGAACCTGTGCAATTCGCGTCAGGTGTATTATGGCAATAATTTAAATATAGAGTTTTTGTGTAACTTATTGAAGTATATAATAATTTCATTAAAAATAAGCTAATCTAATGATTGCTTGTTTATATATTTGTTTTGTGATTGATTAAGTGGGTATTTTTAAGGAATATCTCAAAAATTATCAAAATGATAATTCAGAAAGGATAAATACAATATTTATTCATGATTCAGCTTTGGCCATTTTATGGAGGCAATACGGACTTTGAACAGTTGGGTATGGTTATCCAGATATATATTATTAAGTTATTGCTGAATAAGAGATTTAATGATTTTAAAAATAGTTTTTACGACAACCGTAAATTCTAGCTCGGTTTGTATGTAAAAAATACTGAAAAATGATGCGGTTCCGTGAAGTGAGCTGCATCTGCCTGTCTGGGATTAACGGCAGGTCATTGTAAGTAGTAATTAACCACGTTAACAAGGAGTTTACAAATGCCAACACCGTGTTATATCTCCATCACTGGTCAGACCCAGGGAAATATTACTGCAGGTGCATTTACCGCTGATTCTGTCGGCAACATCTATGTGCAGGGGCACGAAGACGAGATGCTGGTGCAGGAATTCCTGCATAACGTTACTGTCCCGACCACTCCTCAGTCCGGTCAGCCTGCGGGTCAGCGTGCTCACAAGCCTTTCATTTTTACCGTGGCGCTGAACAAAGCGGTTCCGCTGATGTACAACGCACTGGCCTCCGGCGAAATGCTGCCAACCACTGAACTTCACTGGTGGCGTACCTCTGTGGAGGGCAAACAGGAGCATTATTTCACTACCCGCCTGACTGATTCGACGATTGTCGATATGAAACTGCATATGCCGCATTGCCAGGACCCGGCGAAACGCGAGTTCACCCAGTTGCTCGAGGTTTCACTGGCCTACCGCAAAATTGAATGGGAACACGTCAAATCTGGCACCTCCGGTGCCGACGACTGGCGCGCACCACTGGAAGCATAAGTTAAGCCAACAGCATCCGGCTATCAGGCCGGATGCTGTTTTTGTATTACGCCGTAGAAAGAAAGGTTGTCAGTAAGGGGTTACGTTCACGGGAGATGGCGGATGCCGGAAACTTCGGCGGTAGCGTGCCTGAACGCAAGCGTAACACTGTACTGTCACAGCCGCTTTAACAGCGAACTGTCTGTTTTTCCTTAACCCCGGAGGTTGCTATGTCAACCGGATTACGTTTCACGCTGGAAGTGGACGGCCTGCCACCGGATGCTTTTGCGGTGGTCTCCTTTCATCTGAACCAGTCACTCTCTTCGCTCTTTTCCCTCGAGCTCTCTCTGGTCAGCCAGCAGTTTCTCTCCCTTGAATTTCCGCAGGTACTGGACAAAATGGCCTACCTGACGATATGGCAGGGCGATGACGTACAGCGCCGGGTGAAAGGTGTGGTGACCTGGTTTGAACTGGGGGAGAACGACAAAAACCAGATGCTGTACAGCATGAAGGTATGCCCACCGCTGTGGCGCACAGGGCTGCGCCAGAACTTCCGTATCTTCCAGAATGAGGACATCGAAAGCATCCTCGCGACGATCCTGAAGGAAAACGGTGTGACCGAGTGGAGTCCGCTGTTCAGCGAGCCGCATCCTTCCCGTGAGTTTTGTGTCCAGTACGGCGAAACTGATTACGATTTCCTGTGCCGGATGGCGGCGGAGGAAGGCATCTTCTTTTATGAGGAGCACGCGCAAAAAAGTACCGACCAGAGCCTGGTCCTGTGCGACACCGTGCGTTATCTGCCGGAGTCCTTTGAGATCCCCTGGAACCCGAACACCCGTACCGAGGTAAGTACCTTCTGCATCAGCCAGTTCCGCTACAGCGCACAAATCCGTCCTTCTTCCGTGGTGACCAAAGACTACACCTTTAAACGACCCGGCTGGGCAGGGCGTTTTGATCAGGAAGGCCAGTACCAGGATTACCAGCGCACACAGTATGAAGTGTATGACTACCCCGGACGTTTCAAGGGTGCTCACGGGCAGAACTTTGCCCGCTGGCAGATGGATGGCTGGCGCAACAACGCAGAAGTGGCGCGCGGAACAAGCCGTTCTCCGGAGATATGGCCGGGACGGCGAATTGTGCTGACGGGGCATCCGCAGGCGAACCTGAACCGGGAATGGCAGGTGGTGGCAAGTGAACTGCACGGCGAGCAGCCGCAGGCGGTGCCGGGACGCAGTGGTTCAGGAACCACGCTGAATAACCACTTTGCGGTAATACCGGCAGACCGGACATGGCGGCCACAGCCGTTGCTGAAACCGCTGGTGGATGGCCCGCAGAGCGCCGTCGTGACGGGACCGGCAGGCGAGGAAATCTTCTGTGATGAACATGGCCGCGTGCGGGTGAAATTTAACTGGGACCGCTATAACCCGTCAAACCAGGACAGTTCATGCTGGATCCGTGTGGCACAGGCGTGGGCAGGCACCGGATTCGGTAACCTTGCGATACCGCGCGTGGGTCAGGAGGTCATTGTGGACTTCCTCAACGGCGATCCGGACCAGCCGATTATTATGGGGCGTACCTACCACCAGGAAAACCGCACACCCGGTAGCCTGCCGGGGACGAAGACGCAGATGACCATTCGTTCGAAAACCTATAAGGGCAGCGGGTTTAATGAACTGAAGTTTGACGATGCGACAGGGAAAGAACAGGTCTACATCCACGTGCAGAAGAACATGAACACCGAGGTGCTGAATAACCGCACCACGGATGTGATAAACAACCATGCCGAAAAAATAGGTAACAACCAGGCGATCACCGTTACCAATAACCAGATGCAAAATGGCATCTGAATCGATCGCAGTTTGGCATTCGAATCGATCATGATTTGGCATCCATCTCCGATCACAGTTTGGCATCACAATCGATCACGATTTGGCATACTTCCGATCATTGATTGGAATTCGCCAGTCACTCCGGGAATTAACTCTTTTCACCACAGTCTCCATTGCCGTGTTTAAACCAGTGGAGACGTCAATGTCCAAAAAGAGAAAATCCAGGAGCACTATGGAAACTTGTTTTAAGATCCTTCAGCTCAAGTTCGATAAGAAGCTGACTAACCGTTGTATCGGACTGACGTTACACATCAGCGCCTCAACCGTTTTTGAGGTTCTTGCCCGCTTCAAAGCCTCTTCTCTGTCATGGCCATTACCTGCGGATATATCCCATGACACGCTGGAGAAACTCATTTTCCCGCCCAAAGACACCTCTGCGTCAGAGCTTGTTATGCCTGACATGCTGTACTTCGATACGGAAATGAGAAAACCTGGCGTGACGCGCCAACTGTTGTGGATGGAATACAAGGCACAGGCGGGTGACAAAGCGATGGGATACTCACACTTCTGCCGTTGCTACCGGAAGTGGAAAAAAACGCGACGCCTCTCCATGCGACAGGAGCATCGTGCTGGCGAAAAGCTCTTTATCGACTTCTGTGGTCCTACGGTCCCTGTTATTAATCCGGACACCGGAGAGATACGCCGCGTGGCAATCTTCGTGGCTGTAATGGGGGCGTCCAACTATACCTATGTTGAAGCGTGCGAAGGTCAGGACATGATGTCATGGTTAAATGCCCACAGCCGTTGCCTGACCTTCCTGGGCGGCGTACCGAAGCTGCTCATCCCCGATAACCTCAGAAGCGCAGTGAAAAAAGCCGATCGCTATGAGCCTGTCATCAACGACAGTTATCAGGCGCTGGCTGAGCACTATGGCACGGTTATTATCCCGGCCCGCCCGCGCAAACCTAAAGATAAACCAAAAGCAGAAAACGGCGTCCTCATCGTCGAGCGATGGCTTCTTGCCCGCATCCGTAATGAAACCTTCCACACGCTCAGGGCGCTGAATGCACGCCTTCGGGAGTTGCTGACGGACATGAATAACCGACCAATGAAGGGATACGGTAATCAAACCCGCGCAGAACGCTTCCGCATGCTGGATGCACCAGCACTCTCTCCGCTGCCTCTGGAGCCTTATGAATACACGGAATACAAAGCCGTGAAGGTTGGCCCTGACTACCACGTTGAATATGCCCGTCACTGGTACTCCGTTCCACACGAACTGGTCGGTCAGCGTCTGTCACTGAAGGTGGGGCAGTCGGTGGTACAGCTCTGGCACAAGGGGCAGTGTGTGGCGCAACATCCGCGCAGCACACATGAATATAAACACACAACCAATCCGCTTCACATGCCAGAACGCCACCGGCGGCATGGGACATGGACACCGGAACGCCTTATCGAGCAGGGAAACCGTACAGGTCCGTCCACAGGCCGGGTGGTTGAATCCATGCTGAAAGCCAAACCCCATCCGGAGCTGGCTTACCGTGCAGTCCTGGGTCTGCTGGCACTTCAGAAAAAATACGGCCCGGAACGGCTGGAAAAGGCCTGTTACGTTGCCCTGCACTATAACGCCCCGGACAGACGCTTTATCGACAATCTGCTGCGTCATCATCGGGATAACGTTGAGCTTCCGTTATCCCGCCAGGGCGAACAACATCCGGCATATGCTTCAGAGCATGAAAACCTGCGTGGTCCTGGCTACTATCACTGACAGAAGGAACAACCGTATGAGTGATAATCTGTTAAACAAACTGACCCAACTGAAACTCCCGGCGATGGCCGGGAGCCTGATACGGCAACGGGAAACGCCTCAGACTTACGACGAACTGTCGTTCGAGGAAAGGCTGACACTGCTGGTTGATGACGAGCTTCTGAGCAGAGAAAACAGTCGTGTGGCACGGTTGAGAAAAAATGCCTGCCTGAAATATCAGGCAACACCGGAAGGGCTGCGTTATCCGGCCTCAAGAGGTCTGCGGGCTGAACAGATGAGGGAACTGCTGAACGGCCACTACATAATCCACAGGAAAAACCTACTGATAACCGGTCCGACAGGATGCGGTAAGAGCTGGATAGCCAATGCGCTGGGCGAACAGGCATGTCGACAGAAATACAGCGTCCGGTACTGTAGAACCGGGCGATTACTGGAACAGTTGGCTCAGGGACGTGTTGATGGCAGTTGGCTGAAATATCTGAAACAGTTGCAAAAAATACAGGTTCTAATCCTGGACGATCTGGGGCTGGAACAGTTAAGTAACGCCCAGTGTAATGACCTTCTGGAGATCACAGAGGATCGTTACGGACAAAGCAGCACGATAGTGGTAAGCCAGTTCCCGGTAGATAAATGGCATGGTCTGATGGAGAACCCAACAACAGCAGATGCCATCCTGGACAGACTGGTACATAACTCACACAGAGTGGTCCTTCAGGGAGAGTCCCTGAGGAAAAATCCCCCGACAGTGGAAAGCAGCGAAAAAACGAGTTAAAAAGCGGTAGAAAAAGTTAAGTTCCCGGTTGATCGAATGGATGCGAATCGCTGATCGAACTTCGATGCCAATCCGTGATCGAATAGAGCGGAATACGCAACCAGATCCAGAACATTGGCGTTAATCAGATACAGACGGTTGGTGTCAACCAGGTGGAAACGGTGGGCAGTAACCAGATTATCAAAGTGGGATCAAACCAGGTTGAAAAGGTGGGGATCATTCGTGCGCTGACGGTGGGTGTGGCTTACCAGACGACGGTAGGCGGCATTATGAATACCTCGGTGGCGTTGTTGCAGTCCTCACAGGTAGGGCTGCATAAATCACTGATGGTGGGAATGGGCTACAGCGTCAATGTAGGGAATAACGTCACCTTCTCGGTGGGCAAGACGATGAAGGAAAACACCGGACAAACAGCAGTTTATTCTGCCGGTGAGCATCTTGAACTCTGCTGTGGTAAGGCAAGGCTGGTGCTGACGAAGGACGGAAGCATATTTCTCAACGGTACGCACATTCATCTGGAAGGGGAGTCGGATGTGAACGGTGATGCGCCAGTGATTAACTGGAACTGTGGTGCCACACAACCTGTACCGGATGCGCCTGTGCCGAAAGATTTACCCCCGGAATGCCGGATATGCGGCAATTTTGAGTCAGGTGCAAAAAATTAAAACGGAACTGGTGCAGTGACCAGATGAACCATATTAAAAGCAGAAGGAATTGATTCATGGGCGGCGGAAAACCGGCGGCGCGGCAGGGCGACATGACCCGCAAGGGACTGGATATTGTGCAGGGTTCAGCGGGTGTGCTGATAGGTGCGCCGACGGGAGTGGCCTGTTCGGTGTGTCCGGGAGGGATTACCTATGCTAACCCGGTGAACCCGGTGAACCCGGTGCTGGGTGCGAAGGTGCTTCCGGGCGAGACGGACCTTGCGCTGCCCTGCCCGCTGCCGTTTATTCTTTTCCGTGCCTACAGCAGCTACCGGACCAGAACACCCGCGCCGGTGGGGGTGTTTGGTCCCGGCTGGAAAGCGCCCTTCGATATCCGCTTACAGATACGCGATGAAGGCCTGATACTCAACGACAGCGGCGGCAGGAGCATTCACTTTGAGCCGCTGTTTCCCGGCGAGATAAGCTACAGCCGCAGCGAGTCACTCTGGCTGGCGCGGGGCGGAGTGGCGGCGCAGCACAGTTCGCAGCCGCTAAGCGCGCTCTGGCAGGTGCTGCCGGAAGATGTTCGCCTGAGTCCGCATGTGTACCTGGCGACAAACAGCCTTCAGGGGCCGTGGTGGATACTCAGCTGGCCGGAGCCGCCCGCATACCGGGTACTGACGGTCGTGGTGGATGGCTTCGGGCGCTCACTGACTTTCCACCGGGCGGCGGAGGGTGACGTGGCGGGCGCGGTGACGGGGGTGACGGACGGCGCGGGCCGCCGTTTTCACATGGCGCTGAGCACGCAGGCGCAGCGGGCGGAAGCGTCCCGTAAACAGCGCGCCTCTTCCTTATCTTCCCCGGCCAGTCCCCGTTCTGTTTCCTCTTCTCAGGTTTTCCCCGACACGCTGCCCGCCGGTACAGAGTACGGTGCCGATAACGGTATCCGGCTGGAGGCGGTATGGCTGACACACGACCCGGCATACCCGGATGAACAGCCGACTGCGCCGCTGGCGCGCTACACGTACACGGCCGGTGGTGAACTGCGGGCGGTGTATGACCGCAGCGGGACGCAGGTTCGCGGGTTTACTTATGATGCGGAGCACGCCGGGCGGATGGTGGCGCACCATTATGCGGGGAGGCCGGAGAGCCGCTACCGGTATGATGATACCGGTCGGGTGACGGAGCAGGTCAACCCGGAGGGGCTGGACTACCGCTTTGAGTACGGAGAGAGCCGGGTAATCATCACGGACAGCCTGAACCGGCGGGAGGTGCTGTACACGGAAGGCGAGGGTGGCCTGAAGCGGGTGGTGAAGAAGGAGCATGCCGACGGGAGCATCACCCGCAGCGAGTATGATGAGGCGGGGAGGCTGAAGGCGCAGACGGATGCGGCGGGGCGGCGGACGGAGTACCGGCTGCATATGGCGTCTGGAAAGCTGACTTCAGTGGTACTGCCGGACGGCAGGACGGTACGGTATGGTTACAACAACCAGTTGCAACTGACGTCAGTGACATATCCGGATGGTTTACGCAGCAGCCGGAAATATGACCGTCAGGGCAGGCTGGCGGAAGAGACCTCGCGCAACGGTAACATTACGCGCTGGTTTTATGATTCTTCCCGCAGTGGCCTGCCCTGTGCGGTGGAAGACGGAACCGGGGTGAGGCGGAGAATAACGCGAAACCGGTACGGTCAGCTTCAGGCGTTTACGGACTGCTCGGGGTACACGACGCGGTATGAGTATGACCGGTACGGTCAACAAATCGCCGTTCACCGGGAAGAAGGCATCAGCACTTACAGCAGTTATAACCCGCGCGGTCAACTGGTCAGTCAGAGGGATGCGCAGGGGCGTGAAACCCGTTATGAGTACAGCGCCGCAGGAGACCTCACCGCTATCGTTGCCCCGGACGGCAGCCGCAGTGAGATACAGTATGATGCGTGGGGAAAGGCCGTCAGCACCACGCAGGGCGGTCTGACGCGAAGCATGGGGTATGACGCCGCCGGGCGCATCACTGTGCTGACCAACGAGAACGGCAGCCAGTCCACGTTCCGGTATGACCCGGTCGACAGGCTGACGGAGCAGCGCGGCTTTGACGGCCGGACGCAACGTTACCAGTATGACCTGACCGGAAAACTCACGCAGAGTGAAGATGAGGGGCTTATCACCCTCTGGCATTACGATGCGTCGGACCGTATCACCCGGCGCACGGTGAACGGTGAACCGGCGGAGCAGTGGCAGTATGACGACCACGGCTGGCTGACAGAAATCAGCCACCTGAGTGAAGGCCACCGTGTGGCGGTCCACTACGGCTATGACGATAAAGGCCGTCTGACGGGCGAACGGCAGACGGTGGAGACCCCGGAGACGGGGGAGATGCTGTGGGAGCATGAGACGGGGCACGCGTACAGCGAACAGGGGCTGGCGACCCGTCAGGAGCCGGACGGCCTGCCGCCGGTGGAGTGGCTGACGTATGGCAGCGGTTATCTTGCGGGGATGAAGCTGGGCGGAACACCGCTGGTCGAGTACACGCGGGACCGGCTGCACCGTGAGACGGCCCGCAGCTTCGGCGGGGAGGCATATGAACTTGCCACCGCCTGGAATACCAGCGGCCAGCTCCGGAGCAGGCACCTGAACCTTCCGCAGCTTGACCGTGACTACGACTGGAACGACAACGGACAGCTAATCCGCATCAGTGGCCCGCAGGAGAGCCGGGAGTACCGTTACAGCGACACGGGGAGGCTGACGGGCGTCCACACCACGGCAGCGAACCTGGATATCGATATCCCGTATGCAACAGACCCGGCAGGAAATCGGCTGCCGGACCCGGAACTGCACCCGGACAGCACCCTCACGGCGTGGCCGGATAACCGCATCGCGGAAGATGCGCACTATGTCTATCGCTACGATGAATACGGCAGGCTGGCGGAGAAGACGGACCGTATCCCGGAAGGGGTTATCCGGATGCACGACGAGCGCACCCACCACTATCACTACGACAGCCAGCACCGCCTGGTGTTCTACACGCGGATACAGCACGGCGAACCACAGGTGGAGAGCCGGTACCTCTATGACCCGCTGGGCCGCCGGACGGGAAAACGGGTATGGCGGCGGGAGCGTGACCTGACGGGGTGGATGTCGCTGTCGCGTAAACCGGAGGTGACATGGTACGGGTGGGACGGTGACAGGCTGACGACGATACAGACCGGCACCACGCGTATCCAGACGGTATACCAGCCGGGGAGCTTCACGCCGCTCCTGAGAATCGAAACAGAGAATGGCGAACAGGCGAAGGCGCGGCACCGGAGCCTGGCGGAGGTGTTGCAGGAGGACACGGGTGTGACGCTACCGGCGGAGCTGTCGGTGATGCTGGGGAGGCTGGAGCGGGAACTGCGCGCGGGAGCGGTGAGTGCGGAGAGTGAGGCATGGCTTGCGCAGTGCGGGCTGACGGCGGAGCAGATGGCCGCGCAGCTGGAGGCGGAATACATCCCGGAGAGGAAACTTCATCTTTACCACTGCGACCACCGGGGACTGCCGCTGGCGCTCATCAGCCCGGAAGGGGAAACGGCGTGGCAGGGGGAGTATGACGAATGGGGAAACCTGCTGGGCGAAACCAGCGCGCAGCACCTCCAGCAGTCACTCCGTCTGCCGGGGCAGCAGTATGATGAGGAGTCGGGGCTGTACTACAACCGCAACCGGTACTATGACCCGTTGCAGGGAAGGTATATCACCCAGGATCCGATAGGGCTGAGAGGTGAATGGAATCTGTATAAATATCCATTAAACCCTGTTCGGTTTATAGATTCTTTGGGTTTAAAATTCCATGTTAACGGTGATCCAAGTGATTTTAATCAGGCTGTTGAGTATTTAAAACAAGATTCACAAATGAAAGAAACTATAGATTTTTTATCAAGCTCTGAAGAAACTATAAATATAGAGTATATTGAAGGAACCAATGTTAGATTTAATTCGAATAATATGACGATATATTGGAATAGTAGAGCATCTTTATTTTGTTCAACTGAATTAAACTCGAAATCACAATCGCCTGCATTAGGTTTGGGACATGAGTTTGCTCATGCGCAGTATTGCCTTCTTGATAAGGAAAATTTCATGGCTCTTTTAAGCCGAACAGATAAGAAATATGAGAATAAAGAAGAGGCAAGGGTTATTACAATAATTGAATCGCGTGCGGCGAAAACTTTAGGTGAGTGTACCAGAGGAGCTCATAGTGGACTGCCTTTTTATCGGGTGGATGGACCGTTGCAGACGATGAAAATAACGGGTACGCCAGAATAGTGAGGTTTTTTATGATGAAATATTTGATGGTTTTATTGTCTCTATTTTCTGGTTCGGTATTGGGGATGGGGCGAGTGAATGAATTGTGTGGAATAGATAGCGTGAAAACGATAGAGATAATTAATCTTCCATCGTATGTTACCACGTTAGTTCCGCTTAGCAAGGAAGGTCTTAATGAAATATACAGATATAAAGTGGTGGTGAATGAAATTAGAGATCTTTATGCTGGTAAGATAATTGATTTATTGCAAATGAAGTATTTCAGAAAAGAAAAATATAACAATATAAGATGGGGGGGTAGTATCATTTCGAAAGGTAATAATAAATGTGAAATTTATTTTGATGCTTTTGGTGAATGTGGAAGTGTGAATGGCATTAACGTGTGTTTTGAAAAAAATGAAATGATAGGTTGGATTAAAAAAGAAATCCCTTTGCTGTCGCAAAAAATAGGTGGGCTTTAAATGGTAGGGCAATATTCAAAGACAGTATAGGTAACTATTTGTATGGCCATGTAAGGTAAAAGAAAAGGAATAAACCATGAGCGGAAAACCGGCGGCGCGGCAGGGCGACATGACCCGCAGGGAAAGATCATCAGAAGTTCACTTTTTGTACTAAATAATTCGCATTTTATGTTTAAAAATTGAGATATTCCTTATTACCTAAAGCTGTTTTTTATTGCTTATACATGATCAAATACTTCTTACATAATTAAGGAGAACAAAATGGAACTTAAAAAATTGATGGAACATATTTCTATTATCCCCGATTACAGACAAGCCTGGAAAGTGGAACATAAATTATCGGATATTCTACTGTTGACTATTTGTGCCGTTATTTCTGGTGCAGAGGGTTGGGAAGATATAGAGGATTTTGGGGAAACACATCTCGATTTTTTGAAGCAATATGGTGATTTTGAAAATGGTATTCCTGTTCACGATACCATTGCCAGAGTTGTATCCTGTATCAGTCCTGCAAAATTTCACGAGTGCTTTATTAACTGAATGCGTGACTGCCATTCTTCAGATGATAAAGACGTCATTGCAATTGATGGAAAAACGCTCCGGCACTCTTATGACAAGAGTCGCCGCAGGGGAGCGATTCATGTCATTAGTGCGTTCTCAACAATGCACAGTCTGGTCATCGGACAGATCAAGACGGATGAGAAATCTAATGAGATTACAGCTATCCCAGAACTTCTTAACATGCTAGATATTAAAGGAAAAATCATCACAACTGATGCGATGGGTTGCCAGAAAGATATTGCAGAGAAGATACAAAAACAGGGAGGTGATTATTTATTCGCGGTAAAAGGAAACCAGGGGCGGCTAAATAAAGCCTTTGAGGAAAAATTTCCGCTGAAAGAATTAAATAATCCAGAGCATGACAGTTACGCAATGAGTGAAAAGAGTCACGGCAGAGAAGAAATCCGTCTTCATATTGTTTGCGATGTCCCTGATGAACTTATTGATTTCACGTTTGAATGGAAAGGACTGAAGAAATTATGCGTGGCAGTCTCCTTTCGGTCAATAATAGCAGAACAAAAGAAAGAGCCAGAAATGACGGTCAGATATTATATCAGTTCTGCTGATTTAACCGCAGAAAAGTTCGCCACAGCAATCCGAAACCACTGGCACGTGGAGAATAAGCTGCACTGGCGTCTGGACGTGGTAATGAATGAAGACGACTGCAAAATAAGAAGAGGAAACGCCGCAGAATTATTTTCAGGGATACGGCACATCGCTATTAATATTTTAACGAATGATAAGGTATTCAAGGCAGGGTTAAGACGTAAGATGCGAAAAGCAGCCATGGATAGAAACTATCTCGCGTCAGTCCTTGCGGGGAGCGGGCTTTCGTAATCTTTCCCTAGGGAGTCAGCCGAATGTTGGGAAGGATTTGACGGATGAAGAGAAGAACTGCTTGGCCGGCGGCAGTACGGGAAGCCCGGGAGGATGGGGACCAGAAGATGAGAATAGCGCAAGGGATCGTATGCAGCATGAACGGTATAAAGATGAATTGCGACAGAAAATGGGAAAACCCGACGTTACAGATTCAAATTTGAAAAATATTATAGACGATCTTTATCGGCCAAATGCAAAAGTAGGAAGTGGAAGCACAGCAGATGCTGTTCGTTATGAATTGGCCACAGGTGAAAAAGTTGGTGGTAGAGGACATGTATTGAAAGCACAGGATTATACAAGGGCTTTACAGGATTGGTTGGATAAGAATCCAACAGCATCTCCAGGGGATCGAGCAGCAGCAGAAAACGTTCTTCAGGATTTACAGAATGCTTTGGGAGGCAAGTAATGAACCAATATATTGCTAGTTATATAGAAAAAATGGCATCATTTTCCACTGTTTTGTCTGAGACAGTCTCATTAGCTAATGAATACTGGCATCCAGAAACGCCACCGGTGGTTATGTTGTTCTCTCAGGTTGGAAAAACGATTGTAAAAAATTTTTATGAAATGGGGGATATTGAAAGAGAAAAAATATTTAAACATGTCGAAGATGGTATGGTCTCGCTTGATGATGAATTGGCCACAGTTGTAGCTACAGGGCTTATAGAGGCAATAGTCACTGCGACCGATAGCAATTCTTTACTTTGGCAAGATTTAAGTAAATTTCTGGGTGACAAATCAAAGTCTCATGCATTAGTGTGGAAAAATTTTGGTCAGGAGTGATATTATTCAAGAAGTATTAAGCTCGCTATTGAGATCTTAATGCTTCTTGAGATTAAATTAAAGTTAGGACGAAGTAATTGCAGGTGGAAATAAATCCATAGTGACGTGTGGCAATGGCTATTAGATGTTATGGTGTGATGGGCTTTGGTGATTTAAGAGCTAAGTTAGATTGCCTTATGAAAAAGTATGGTTATATATTTAATGATGTGTATCATATATTTAAATAAAAAACGGTTCTCTCTTGTCAAGATAGTAATAGGATAGACTATTGTGTTGATAAATATAATTAAGAGTCTACTTTGTTGATTTTAGAAGACTTTGGAGCAGGGAAAGATCATCGGAAGTACACTTTTTGTACTAAATAATTCGCGCTAAATGTTCAATAATTGAGATATTCCTTATTACCTAAAACTATTTTTCATAGCTTATATATGATCAAATACTCCTTGCATAAATAAGGAGAACAAAATGGAACTTAAAAAACTGATGGAACATATTTCTATTATCCCCGATTACAGACAAGCCTGGAAAGTAGAACATAAATTGTCAGATATTCTACTGTTGACTATTTGTGCCGTCATTTCTGGTGCAGAGGGTTGGGAAGATATAGAGGATTTTGGTGAAACACATCTCGATTTTTTGAAGCAATATGGTGATTTTGAAAATGGTATTCCTGTTCACGATACTATTGCCAGAGTTGTATCCTGTATCAGTCCTGCAAAATTTCACGAGTGCTTTATTAACTGGATGCGTGACTGCCATTCTTCAGATGATAAAGACGTCATTGCAATTGATGGAAAAACGCTCCGGCACTCTTATGACAAGAGTC
Source organism: Shigella sonnei (assembly GCF_002950395.1). Lineage (NCBI taxonomy): Bacteria > Pseudomonadati > Pseudomonadota > Gammaproteobacteria > Enterobacterales > Enterobacteriaceae > Shigella > Shigella sonnei. The sequence continues at coordinate 2,722,879 of NZ_CP026802.1, read as the reverse complement.
GCCGCAAGGGAGCGATTCATGTCATTAGTGCGTTCTCAACAATGCACAGTCTGGTTCTCGGGCAGATTAAGACGGATGAGAAATCCAATGAGATTACAGCCATTCCTGAACTTCTTAACATGCTGGATATTAAAGGAAAAATCATCACAACTGATGCGATGGGATGCCAGAAAGATATTGCAGAGAAGATACAAAAACAGGGCGGTGATTATTTATTCGCGGTAAAAGGAAACCAGGGGCGGCTTAATAAAGCCTTTGAGGAAAAATTTCCGCTGAAAGAATTAAATAATCCAGAGCATGACAGTTACGCAATCAGTGAAAAGAGTCACGGCAGAGAAGAAATCCGTCTTCATATTGTTTGCGATGTCCCTGATGAACTTATTGATTTCACGTTTGAATGGAAAGGGCTGAAGAAATTATGCGTGGCAGTCTCCTTTCGGTCCATAATAGCAGAACAAAAGAAAGAGCCAGAAATGACGGTCAGATATTATATCAGTTCTGCTGATTTAACCGCAGAGAAGTTCGCCACAGCAATCCGAAACCACTGGCACGTGGAGAATAAGCTGCACTGGCGTCTGGACGTGGTAATGAATGAAGACGACTGCAAAATAAGAAGAGGAAATGCAGCAGAATTATTTTCAGGGATACGGCACATCGCTATTAATATTTTGACGAATGATAAGGTATTCAAGGCAGGGTTAAGACGTAAGATGCGAAAAGCAGCTATGGACAGAAACTATCTGGCGTCAGTCCTTGCGGAGAGCGGGCTTTCGTAGTCTTACCCCGACTCTCCCCCAGCCTTAAACACAACCCCCACTCACCGCAACCTAAACTCATCCGCATCCTGCCATGCCGGAAACTTTTCTCTATATTCCCGCAATGCCATCATCGACAGCTCCGCATCAATGCGCGTTGCCTGATGCGCGTCGGCAGTAGCGATAATCTCGCCTTGTGGATTAATCACCCGGCTGTCACCGCGATAATGGCAGCCGTTGCCATCGCTGCCGACGCGATTGCATCCCGCCACATACGCCTGATTCTCAATCGCGCGGGCCGTCAGCAATGCCTGCCAGTGCAGAGAGCGCGGAGCAGGCCAGTTGGCAACGTAGATGGCGAGGTCATAATCGTTGAGATTGCGCGACCACACCGGAAAACGTAAGTCGTAGCACACCAACGGCAAAATACGCCAGCCGCGCCATTCCACAATCACTCGCGCATTGCCCGCTTTATAATGTAGATGCTCATCTGCCATGCGGAACAGATGACGCTTATCATAAAAATGTACCGTGCCGCCCGGCTCAACCAGCAAAAAGCGGTTAACCGAACCAGACTCCGTTTGTAATGCAACACTGCCTGCAATCAGCGCATTGCACTGCTGCGCCTTAGCTGTCATCCAGTCCACTACGTCATCTTGTGCTAGCGACGAAGCTGCCGCTTCCATGGCAAAGCCGCTGGTAAACATCTTCGGTAGAACGATCACATCGCGCCCGGTAATACCTTCCAGTTGACGATCAAAATGACGCAGGTTGGCAGGGCCATCCATCCACACCAGTGGTTGCTGCAAAAGCGTAATCTTCAAACCAGGCACGGTGTACAACTCCTTTATGCGAAGGGTTTTATAACTTTAACACCTTATCAGGCAGTTGCCTTAGCGCAGAATAAATTGATAACAAATGCTGATATTGGAAATATCTGATTTGCAAATTATCGTGTTATCGCCAGGCTTTAGAAGGTTAATAACATGGGCAGGATAAGCTCGGGAGGAATGATGTTTAAGACAATAACGACAGTCGCCGCTCTGGTCATCGCCACCAGTGCAATGGCGCAGGATGATTTAACCATTAGCAGCCTTGCAAAGGGCGAAACCACCAAAGCTGCATTTAATCAGATGGTACAAGGGCATAAGCTGCCTGCCTGGGTGATGAAAGGCGGTACTTATACTCCCGCACAAACCGTAACGTTGGGAGATGATACGTATCAGGTGATGAGCGCGTGCAAACCGCATGACTGTGGCTCGCAACGTATCGCTGTGATGTGGTCCGAGAAATCTAATCAGATGACGGGGCTGTTCTCGACTATTGATGAGAAAACGTCGCAAGAGAAACTCACCTGGCTGAATGTGAACGATGCGCTTTCGATTGATGGTAAAACGGTGCTGTTCGCGGCGTTGACCGGCAGCCTGGAAAACCATCCGGATGGCTTTAATTTTAAATAATTAGCGGATAAAGAAACGGAGCCTTTCGGCTCCGTTATTCAATTACGCGGCTTCAACTTTCCGCACTTTCTCCGGCAACTTTACCGGCTTCGTCGCCAGCTCTTCCGGATCAAAGTCATCAACGTTAATACTGCGCAGACGGCTTTCTTCAGCTTTCACCAGAATAGCGGCTTCATCTTTATCAATCAGCCCCTTCGCCAGCGCGTTGTGCGCCAGTTCATCCAGACGGGTAAACGGCAGGTTTTTACCCAGCTCTTTACAGATCCGCTGATGAATTGGGTCGGCGGCAATCACATCCACCAGCGCCTCTTCCAGCAAGCCAACCGGATTATGCTCGCTCGGCGTCAGGTACTGACCGCGACCAATGCGGGAACGGGTGGCGTTCGGCACTTGTAAAATCTTCGCCACTTTATGATCCAGCTTGTCAGAAGGTGCCAGATAATGACGTCCGGTCGGGAAGATCACCACATTCAGCAGCCCGGCAACCACGCGGTTCGGGAAGTTTTGCAGTAAATCATCCATCGCCTGTTCAGCCTGATACAGCGCATCTTGTACGCCCCAGTGCACCAGCGGCAGGTCGGCTTCATTACGGCCTTCGTCGTCATAACGCTTCAGCACGGCAGAGGCGAGGTAGAGCTGGCTTAAAATATCCCCCAGACGGGCCGAGATGCGCTCGCGACGTTTCAGGCTGCCGTCCAGCACTGCCATCGAGACATCAGAAAGCAGGGCGAGGTTGGCGCTCAGGCGGTTCAGGTGCTGATAGTAGCGTTTAGTGGCATCGCCGGTTGGCGTGCTGCTGGTTAAACCGCGCGTCAGGCCCAGCCAGAAGCTGCGAACTTTGTTGCTACCGACGTGACCGATATGTTTGAACAACAGTTTATCGAACGCGTTGACGTCATTGTTCTTCGCCGCTTCCATCTCTTCCAGCACGTACGGATGGCAACGAATCGCTCCTTGTCCGAAGATCATCATGCTGCGGGTCAGAATGTTAGCCCCTTCAACGGTGATGGCAATCGGTGCGCCCTGGTAAGCACGCGCCAGGAAGTTGCTTTGCCCGAGCATAATGCCTTTGCCACCAGTGATATCCATCGCATCAATAATCGACTGCTGCCCGCGGTGGGTACAGTGATACTTAACGATAGCCGACAGCACGGCAGGTTTTTCGCCGAGCATAATGCCGTAGGTAATCAGCGATGCCGCAGCATCCATCACGTAGGCATTACCGGCAATACGCGCCAGCGGCTCTTCAATCCCTTCCATCTTACCGATAGAGATTTTGAACTGACGGCGAATGTGAGCATACGCGCCCGTTGCCAGCGCTACCGATTTCACGCCGCCGGTTGAGTTGGAAGGCAGGGTGATGCCGCGGCCTACCGAGAGGCACTCCACCAGCATCCGCCAGCCTTGCCCGGCCATTTTCGGCCCACCGATGATGTAATCGATCGGTACGAAGACATCTTTACCGCGCGTCGGTCCGTTCTGGAACGGTACGTTCAGCGGGAAGTGGCGACGACCAATTTCCACGCCCGGCGTGGTGGTCGGGATCAGCGCACAGGTAATACCTAAATCTTCTGCGCCACCCAGCAGCTTTTCTGGGTCGGAGAGTTTAAACGCCAGCCCAAGCACAGTCGCAATCGGTGCCAGCGTAATATAGCGTTTGTTCCAGGTCAGACGCATCCCCAGCACCTGCTGGCCCTGCCATTCGCCCATGCAGACAATCCCGGTGTCCGGAATCGCGCCCGCATCGGAACCCGCTTCCGGGCTTGTCAGTGCAAAGCAAGGGATCTCCTGACCACGCGCCAGACGCGGCAGATAGTGATCTTTCTGCTCGTCAGTGCCGTAATGTTGCAGCAGCTCGCCCGGGCCTAATGAGTTCGGCACGCCGACGGTAATCGCCAGGATCCCGCTCACGCCGGAGAGTTTTTGCAGCACGCGAGACTGGGCATAAGCTGAGAACTCCAGTCCGCCGTACTCTTTTTTGATAATCATCGCGAAGAAGCGATGCTCTTTAAGGTACGCCCACAACTCCGGCGGCAGATCCGCCAGCTCATGAGTAATCTGGAAATCATTCGCCATCCGGCAGGCTTCTTCTACCGGGCCGTCGAGAAACGCTTGCTCTTCGGCGGTCAGGCGCGGCTGCGGATAGTTATGCAGCTTTTTCCAGTCCGGCTTGCCCTGGAACAAGTCGCCCTCCCACCAGGTGGTGCCCGCATCAATCGCTTCTTTCTCAGTGCGCGACATCGGCGGCATCACCTTACGGAAACCGCGAAATACCGGCGCGGAAATCATCGACTTACGCATAGGCGCAAAGTTAAATGGCACGAGGATAATGGCCAGAGGCACCAGTACCCACGCTGACCACAGACCAGCAACGCCGAGGGCGGCTGTCCAGGCGAGCAAAATCAGACTGCTGATAAATAAGCTCACGCGGTGATAGAACAACGCGCCGAGCAGGACAACCGTAGCGAGAATACTCAAAATCATCATAACGAAAAGCCCCTTACTTGTAGGAGGTCTGACCACTTGTGATGATATGGTTGTAGTGGATGTAAAAACATTTAGCAATGTGTTTACAATATAATTACAACAAAGCTCACATTGTTGCTGTTTTTATCCGCACTTCAGGTCAAAAAGTCCTGGTCATAGCACCTGCCCGTACTTCTCGCTTTTGGCGGTATCCGGTACACTGCATTTTGTCTATTACATTTATGCTGAAGGATATCCTCATGTACCAGGATCTTATTCGTAACGAACTGAACGAAGCGGCGGAAACGCTGGCTAACTTTTTAAAAGATGACGCCAATATTCACGCCATTCAGCGCGCGGCGGTCCTGTTAGCAGACAGCTTTAAAGCCGGTGGCAAAGTGCTTTCCTGCGGCAACGGCGGTTCCCATTGCGACGCTATGCACTTTGCCGAAGAGTTGACCGGTCGCTACCGTGAAAACCGTCCGGGCTACCCGGCGATTGCTATTTCTGACGTTAGTCATATTTCCTGCGTCGGTAATGATTTCGGTTTCAATGATATTTTCTCCCGCTACGTTGAAGCGGTAGGTCGCGAAGGCGATGTACTGCTGGGGATCTCCACCTCCGGTAACTCTGCAAACGTGATCAAAGCGATCGCAGCGGCGCGTGAGAAGGGGATGAAAGTGATCACCCTGACCGGTAAAGACGGCGGTAAAATGGCTGGCACGGCGGATATCGAAATTCGCGTTCCGCACTTTGGTTATGCCGACCGCATTCAGGAGATTCACATTAAAGTGATCCATATCCTGATCCAGTTAATTGAAAAAGAGATGGTTAAGTAAGTCTGGCGTAGGCCGGATAAGGCGTTTACGCCGCATCCGGCACTTGTGCGCTGATGCCTGATGCGACGCTGATGCGTCTTATCATGCCTACAAATCTGTACGCGAACCGTAGGCCGAATAAGACGTTTACGCCGCATCCGGCCTGAAAATTCTTAAATCAATCTTCGCCGGGGGCCATGCGCTCCCGCTGTTGTGGAGGTTACCCATGTGCGAATTGCTCGGGATGAGCGCCAACGTCCCTACCGATATCTGCTTTAGTTTCACCGGTCTGGTGCAGCGTGGTGGTGGAACCGGGCCACATAAAGATGGCTGGGGCATTACCTTTTACGAAGGTAAAGGCTGTCGCACATTTAAAGATCCACAACCCAGCTTTAATTCCCCCATCGCCAAACTTGTCCAGGACTACCCGATAAAATCCTGTTCGGTGGTGGCTCATATTCGCCAGGCCAATCGGGGCGAGGTGGCGCTGGAAAATACTCACCCGTTTACCCGTGAGTTATGGGGGCGTAACTGGACTTATGCCCATAACGGACAACTGACGGGCTACAAATCACTGGAAACCGGCAACTTCCGCCCGGTCGGTGAAACCGATAGCGAAAAAGCCTTCTGCTGGCTCCTGCATAAATTAACGCAGCGTTACCCGCGCACACCGGGCAACATGGCGGCAGTGTTTAAATATATCGCCTCACTGGCGGATGAACTGCGGCAGAAGGGCGTTTTCAACATGCTGCTTTCTGACGGGCGCTATGTGATGGCGTATTGCTCGACTAATTTACACTGGATCACCCGCCGCGCGCCGTTTGGCGTGGCAACGCTGCTGGATCAGGATGTGGAAATCGACTTCAGCTCGCAGACCACACCGAATGATGTGGTCACGGTGATTGCAACACAGCCGCTGACGGGCAATGAAACCTGGCAAAAGATTATGCCAGGCGAATGGCGCTTATTTTGCCTCGGGGAGCGTGTAGTTTGATGCCAGTTGTGGCTGCACAACTTCGTGGCTTAACGGCTTGCTGACCACGTAACGACCATTGACCACAGAAACGGTCGGTGGCTTACGGGTTTGCTCAAAGTAGTCGTAACCCGGCTTCAGTTGCTCCCAGAAGTCCTTAAAGTTGGAATATTTATGGCGCTTCATATTGGCGTCGGTCATGCGGAACGGGTAAATACTCACTTGCACGCTCGGCTGACCAAACACCAGCGCACCAGTAACGAACTGGAAGATCTCATCAATACCCTGATTGGTCATTGCGTAGCAGCCGATGGAAACACAATCGCCGTGGATCATCAGGTATTTCCCTTCATAACCATGCGCACGGTCATAGGCATTGGGGAAACCAATATTAATCGCTTTGTAGTAACGGCTGTCTGGTTTTAACTGATTACGCTGGACGCTATAAAACCCTTCCGGGCTTTTGAAATCGCCCTGACGCTGTTTTGGCCCTAAGCCGCCGGAATATTTACAGATTTTATAACTGTCGAGCAGCTGATATTGCTCGCCCATTTTGACGTAGAGATCGAGCGTACGTTCTTCCTTGAAGATCTGGATGTAGACAGGGGATCCCATCAACTGCTGCTTATACTCTTTGCTCACTGGCGTGGTCGAGCTACTGCTGCCCAGCAAACCGGCAAACGAAACGCACGGGATCAACAACATCGCAAGAATTAATGCGATTTTACGCATACTGCTTATTCCTTGATAAAACGGTTACACACGCCAGGACGGCAAAATAGATCCCAAATCGGAATAGTCTGGATTTGGAAGGCTCACATTATCACCAAAAGAGTTTTACGCAAGCCTGTCGGCGCAGGGTTTACAAATTTCATCGGCAGCGTGCTTTACCCAAAGAGCGCCGCGTGAGTTCCAGTTCTCTCAAATCGTAAAAGTTTATCGGTAAGTTTGTAAATCAGGATCCAGTCCGGTTCGACATGAGCATCGCGATAACCTTTCCATGAACCTTGCAGCGGGTGGTCTTTATAAACAGCTGGAAGCGGTAAAGCATTATTGATAAGAAGCGTCATAAGATATTTCAATTTATTCATATCCTTATGACGCTTTTGTGCAAGTTTTACATCCTTTGAAAATTGTCCCGAGTATTCAATATCCCTTTGAATCATATTTAAATTCCTAATTTATCAAATAAATCATCAGCGTCTTTGGCCTTATGAACATCAACGCCAGCTTCGCTGTTTTTGATTGATTGAATGGTTAATTGATTAGGCTCGCGTAAATCAAACGGCAATGCCTTTTCACGCGCGACCTTTGTGAGGGTTATGCGAACCAGGTCAGAGATGGTCAGCCCCATCCCGGCCAGTACGTCCGCCGCCTGATTCTTCAGATCTTCATCGATTCGGGCGCGAACAAACGCGTTAGCAGCCATTGGGGGATCTCCTGTGCTGTATATTTATTCAGCTTGAATTGTAGCTCAAATGAGCAACAGCGACAATCCATGAGTAATTTAATAAACGGATGTTTTTACATAATAAACTGAAATATATTTATTAATTTTATAATAATGGTTTATTAAGTTTGTTCAGGTACGGGCCAGGATACACTGCAACATCAATGCATGACCAGCCATTATTGAGAATGTCTTTGCCGTCGATTCCCTCTTTTGTGTTGTCGGGATTACTGTTGCTTTGCTTGCCGTTTTCTTCATTTGCCTGCGCCACCACATCACATATCTCTTTCAGCTACGCCGCCCGCCAGCGGATGCAAAACCGTGCGCGTTTATTAAAACAGTACCAAACCCATCTGAAAAAACAGGCCAGCTACATTGTGGAAGGCAATGCCCAAAGCAGAAGGGCGCTGCGCCAGCACAACCGGGAGCAGATAAAACAGCATCCAGAATGGTTTCCTGCGCCGCTCAAGGCGAGTGACAGACGCTGGCAGGCGCTGGCGGAAAACAACCACTTTTTAAGCAGCGATCACCTGCATAACATCACCGAAGTGGCGATTCACCGTCTGGAGCAGCAGCTTGGCAAGCCTTACGTCTGGGGCGGCACGCGGCCCGATCAAGGCTTCGATTGTAGTGGGTTAGTTTTTTATGCCTACAACAAGATCCTCGAGGCGAAGCTCCCGCGTACGGCCAATGAGATGTATCACTACCGTCGGGCAACCATTGTGGCGAATAACGACCTGCGCCGGGGAGATTTGCTGTTTTTCCATATCCACAGCCGCGAGATTGCCGACCATATGGGGGTGTATCTGGGCGACGGTCAGTTTATTGAGTCACCGCGCACCGGGGAAACCATTCGGGTAAGTCGGTTAGCTGAACCTTTCTGGCAGGATCATTTTTTGGGCGCGCGGCGGATATTGACGGAAGAGACGATTTTGTAGGACGGATAAGGCGTTTACGCCGCATCCGGCGGTGGTGCGCAGATGCCTGATGCGACGCTGACGCGTCTTATCATGCCTACAAATCTGTGCGTTTTTGCGAGCCGCTTTCCTGTTATTCCATCACCCAGGGAAAGATCATCAGAAGTACACTTTTTGTACTAAATAATTCGCATTTTATGTTTAAAATTTGAGATATTCCTCATTACTTGAAACTGTTTTTTAATGCTTATGCATGATCAAATACTCCTTACATAATTAAGGAGAACAAAATGGGGTAATGACTCCAACTTATTGATAGTGTTTTATGTTCAGATAATGCCCGATGACTTTGTCATGCAGCTCCACCGATTTTGAGAACGACAGCGACTTCCGTCCCAGCCGTGCCAGGTGCTGCCTCAGATTCAGGTTATGCCGCTCAATTCGCTGCGTATATCGCTTGCTGATTACGTGCAGCTTTCCCTTCAGGCGGGATTCATACAGCGGCCAGCCATCCGTCATCCATATCACCACGTCAAAGGGTGACAGCAGGCTCATAAGACGCCCCAGCGTCGCCATAGTGCGTTCACCGAATACGTGCGCAACAACCGTCTTCCGGAGACTGTCATACGCGTAAAACAGCCAGCGCTGGCGCGATTTAGCCCCGACATAGCCCCACTGTTCGTCCATTTCCGCGCAGACGATGACGTCACTGCCCGGCTGTATGCGCGAGGTTACCGACTGCGGCCTGAGTTTTTTAAGTGACGTAAAATCGTGTTGAGGCCAACGCCCATAATGCGTGCAGTTGCCCGGCATCCAACGCCATTCATGGCCATATCAATGATTTTCTGGTGCGTACCGGGTTGAGAAGCGGTGTAAGTGAACTGCAGTTGCCATGTTTTACGGCAGTGAGAGCAGAGATAGCGCTGATGTCCGGCAGTGCTTTTGCCGTTACGCACCACCCCGTCAGTAGCAGAACAGGAGGGACAGCTGATAGAAACAGAAGCCACTGGAGCACCTCAAAAACACCATCATACACTAAATCAGTAAGTTGGCAGCATCACCGGCACATCGCTATTAATATTTTGACGAATGATAAGGTATTCAAGGCAGGGTTAAGACGTAAGATGCGAAAAGCAGCCATGGACAGAAACTATCTGGCGTCAGTCCTTGAGGGGAGCGGGCTTTCGTAATCTTGCCCTGTTCCATCACCTCATTGCCGACCTTTCCTTTTCTTCTTACCGTTGAGAAAAAGGAGTCGCCATGTCTGAATATCGTCGTTATTACATCAAGGGGGGAACCTGGTTTTTCACGGTGAATTTACGCAATCGTCGAAGCCAACTCTTGACCACCCAGTACCAGATGCTCCGTAACGCCATTATTAAAGTTAAGCGAGACAGGCCTTTTGAAATCAACGCCTGGGTCGTTTTGCCAGAGCATATGCATTGCATATGGACATTACCTGAAGGCGATGATGATTTTTCCTCTCGCTGGCGGGAAATTAAAAAGCAATTTACCCATGCTTGTGGATTGAAAAATATCTGGCAACCACGTTTTTGGGAGCACGCCATCCGCAATACCAAAGATTATAGGCATCATGTTGATTATATTTATATAAATCCAGTAAAGCATGGTTGGGTAAAGCAAGTGAGTGATTGGCCATTCTCAACGTTCCATCGCGATGTCGCGCGAGGGTTATATCCCATCGATTGGGCGGGGGACGTAACGGATATAAATGCTGGCGAGCGTATCATTTTATAATTATGCGCAGATGCCTGATGCGACGCTGGCGCGTCTTATCATGCCTACAAACTTGTGCCTGAACGGTAGGCCGGATAAGGCGTTTACGCCGCATCCGGCAGTTGTGCACCAATGCCGGATACTTACATCAACGCCCCCATAATCTTCAACTCCAGCTCGTCCGGCACTTCGTTATACGACAGCACATGCAGCCCCGGCGCAAACAACCTTGCATAACGCGCCAGCAAAGGGCGCAGCTGCGGTGGCACCAGCAGCACCGGGTCTTTCCCCGCCGCTTTCATCTGCTCTTTCACCTGTGGCATCGTGCTCTGGAACTGGTTGAGCATATTCGGGTCCACTGGCACGCTGTCGAGCATCACTTTACCGCCCTGTTGCGCCTGATTCACTAGGTTAGTCAGCAGATTTTCCAGCTCATTATTCAGGGTATACACCGTCAGCTCCTGCTTGCGAACGAACGGATGGGTAATGCTGCGCCGCAGCGCCAGGCGCACATCGGCTGCCAGCAGAATATGATCTTTGGTCACCGCGCTACTGGCGACCAGCACGGTGGCGATGGTGACGATATCGCGCAGGGAAACGCCTTCGGTCAGCAGCGCCCGGTACACTTTCAGCAACTGGCTGTAATTGAGCACCGCGCTTAAATCCTCCGCCAGGCGCGGTGCCATCGACGACAAACGGTTATGCAACTGCGTAATATCGTCATAGTTAAATAAATCAGGAATATAGCTGCGCACAATCTTATTTACATGGGTAGCAATCACGCTGGCGCTGTCGATCACCTGATACCCCATATTCAGCGCCTTCGCTTTCTGCGCAGGCTGGATCCAGGTCACCGGCATCCCGTACGCCGGGTCGTTCCCCAGCACGCCGTCTATCTCGCCGTAGGTTTCGCTGGAGGGCAGCGCCATCAGTTTATCCGCCGGAATATCCGCTTCATCAGCCTTAATGCCGTTGATGAAAATAGCGTACTGGCTGGGCTTAAGGCGGAAGTTTTCCCGAATGCGGATCTCCGGCAGCAGCACGCCGTTGCCGTCGGATATCACCTGTCGCACGCCGCGAATACGCTGGGTGAGCGGGTTGCCCTGGGCTTTGTCCACCAGCGCCACCAGCTTGTAGCCGAGGCTTAAGCTGATGGGCTCGATCAGCGGAATGGTTTCCCAACTGACCTGTTGCTCGCTGGTTTCGGTGATGGTGCGGGTCAGCGTTTCGAGACTTTTCTCTTCCGCTTCCGCCGCCTGCGGGCGTTTGCTCATCCGCCAGCCGGTAAAGCCAAGCAGGGCGCTGAACAGCAAAAACGGCAGATGTGGCATTCCCGGCACTACCGCCAGTACGAACATAATTCCGGTAGCGGTGTAGAGCACCGATGGGCTTGCCAGCAACTGGTTACGCACGTCATGGGCGATATCGCCGTTGTCGCTGACGCGGGTGACGATAATCGCCGCCGCGGTGGAGAGTAGCAGGGAAGGGATTTGCGCCACCAGCCCGTCGCCGATGGTCATCAGCACATACTGCTGGAAGGCGGCGTCGGCGCTCAGGTTGTATTTGAAGATCCCGATACAGACGCCGCCGATCAGGTTGATCGCCAGAATCATCATCCCGGCGATAGCATCCCCGCGCACAAATTTCGATGCCCCGTCCATCGCGCCGTAGAAATCGGCCTCGCTGGCAACATCTTTACGTCGGGTTTGTGCCTGCGCCTGATTGATCAACCCGGCATTAAGATCGGCGTCAATCGCCATCTGCTTACCGGGCATCGCGTCCAGGGTAAAGCGGGCAGAAACCTCGGAGATACGCTCGGCCCCTTTGGTGACGACAATAAAGTTGATTGTCAACAGCGTCAGTAAATCCGAGCGTGAAAGCATTATCGCCGCGCTGCACGGGCAGTCGATTTTTAACGGTGGCGGGCTGTCGCCGTTAAATAAAATCAGCCCGTCTCATCCGCCAAAACCTGCCACCGTGGCGGTGCCGGAAGAAACGGAGAAAAAAGCGCGCGACGTCAATGAGAAAACGGCGCTGCTGAAGAAGAAATCCGCCACCGAGCTTGGCGAGCTGGCAACCAGTATCACCACCATTGCCCGTGATGCGCATATGGAAGCGAATCTGGAGATGGAGATTGTTCCCCAGGGATTACGCGTGCTGATTAAAGACGACCAGAATCGCAATATGTTCGAACGCGGCAGCGCGCAGATTATGCCGTTCTTTAAAACGCTGCTGGTGGAGCTCGCGCCAGTTTTCGACTCGCTCGATAACAAAATTATTATTACCGGGCATACCGATGCGATGGCTTACAAAAACAATATCTACAACAACTGGAACCTTTCGGGCGATCGCGCGCTTTCGGCTCGTCGGGTGCTGGAAGAGGCCGGAATGCCGGAAGATAAAGTGATGCAGGTAAGCGCAATGGCGGACCAGATGCTGCTGGATTCCAAAAATCCGCAAAGCGCGGGCAACCGGCGCATTGAGATTATGGTGCTGACCAAAAGTGCGTCCGATACGCTGTATCAATACTTTGGTCAGCATGGGGATAAAGTGGTGCAGCCGCTGGTGCAAAAGCTGGATAAGCAGCAGGTGCTTTCGCAGCGAACGCGTTAAATGCTGAATCTTTACGCATTTCTCAAACTCTGAAATCACTGTATACTTTACCAGTGTTGAGAGGTGAGCAATGCGTAAAATCATTCATGTGGATATGGACTGCTTTTTCGCAGCGGTGGAGATGCGCGACAATCCCGCCCTGCGCGATATCCCTATTGCTATTGGCGGCAGCCGCGAACGTCGGGGGGTGATCAGTACCGCCAATTATCCCGCGCGTAAATTTGGCGTACGTAGCGCTATGCCGACAGGGATGGCGCTCAAATTATGCCCGCATCTCACCTTGCTTCCGGGGCGCTTTGACGCCTACAAAGAAGCCTCAAATCATATCCGCGAAATCTTCTCGCGCTACACCTCGCGTATTGAACCGTTGTCACTGGATGAGGCTTATCTCGACGTCACCGATAGCGTCCATTGCCACGGTTCTGCGACCCTCATCGCCCAGGAAATCCGCCAGACGATTTTCAACGAGCTGCAACTGACGGCGTCTGCGGGCGTGGCACCCGTAAAGTTTCTCGCCAAAATCGCCTCCGACATGAATAAACCCAACGGCCAGTTTGTGATTACGCCGGCAGAAGTTCCGGCATTTTTACAAACCTTACCACTGGCAAAAATCCCCGGCGTCGGCAAAGTCTCGGCGGCAAAACTGGAAGCGATGGGGCTACGAACCTGCGGTGATGTACAAAAGTGTGATCTGGTGATGCTGCTTAAACGCTTTGGCAAATTTGGCCGCATTTTGTGGGAGCGTAGTCAGGGGATTGACGAGCGCGACGTTAACAGCGAACGGTTGCGAAAATCCGTCGGCGTGGAACGCACGATGGCGGAAGATATCCACCACTGGTCTGAATGTGAAGCGATTATCGAGCGGCTGTATCCGGAACTTGAACGCCGTCTGGCAAAGGTAAAACCTGATTTACTGATTGCCCGCCAGGGGGTGAAATTAAAGTTCGACGATTTTCAGCAAACCACTCAGGAGCACGTCTGGCCGCGGCTGAATAAAGCTGACTTAATCGCCACCGCGCGTAAAACCTGGGATGAACGCCGCGGCGGGCGCGGTGTGCGACTGGTGGGGCTGCATGTGACGTTGCTTGATCCGCAAATGGAAAGACAACTGGTGCTGGGATTATGAATAACATACAAATAAGAAACTATCAGCCTGGCGATTTTCAGCAACTATGCGCTATTTTCATTAGAGCGGTTACGATGACCGCCAGTCAGCATTATTCTCCACAACAAATTGCCGCCTGGGCGCAGATTGACGAATCTCGCTGGAAGGAGAAACTCGCGAAATCACAAGTGTGGGTTGCGGTCATTAATGCACAACCGGTTGGTTTTATTTCCCGCATTGAACATTATATCGATATGTTATTTGTTGACCCTGAATACACCCGCCGCGGGGTTGCCAGCGCCTTGTTAAAACCATTTATTAAGTCTGAATCCGAACTTACGGTAGATGCCAGCATAACCGCAAAACCCTTTTTTGAACGTTATGGTTTTCAGACAGTTAAGCAGCAGCACGTTGAATGCCGGGGAGCGTGGTTTACTAATTTTTATATGCAATATAAACCGCAACATTAAATCCAGCTTGCAATGAAAATAACGCCCGCCTAGTATGTGCGCGTTTTCTTATTCCACAAACTGCAAGGAGGTAAATCATGACAAATCCTTTATCAATGACTCTTTGCAGACCTTTCCAGGATTAATTCTTTTTTTCTTGCCCTGGATTCGTCTGCCATTTCCTGATTTTTTAATTGTTACTCTCAATAATTCGAGTCGCAGCACATGCAACTTGAAGTATGACGAGTCTATTTACGGAATGGTACATGGGCAAATATATTCGTCCCTTATCCGATGCGGTATTTACCATCGCATCTGATGACCTGTGGATCGAGAGTTTAGCGATCCAACAATTACACACCACGGCAAATTTACCCAACATGCAGCGCGTAGTGGGGATGCCAGATTTACATCCCGGACGCGGCTACCCGATTGGCGCAGCGTTCTTCTCTGTTGGCCGTTTTTACCCAGCACTGGTCGGCAATGATATCGGCTGCGGCATGGCGCTATGGCAAACAGATATTCTCGCTCGCAAATACAACGCCGATAAGTTTGAAAAGCGATTATCAGCTTTGGATGACGTTGCTGAAGAAAGCTGGCTGGAGGAAAACCTGCCGTCAGCATTTGCACAGCATCCGTGGCGCAGCTCGCTTGGCTCTATCGGTGGCGGCAATCATTTCGCTGAACTGCAACAAGTTGATCAAATCATCGACGCTGAACTGTTTGCACTGGCAGGTCTGGATGCACAACATCTGCAACTGTTGGTTCATAGCGGCTCGCGGGGGGTGCCCCTATTAAGTTGTCAAGCATGTTATGACCCCTGCGGGGTATAAAAAGTCCCGTCGCGCATCATGGCGAACAGAACGTCGCAGCGTCGTCTCGCCAGGGCGATAAGCGCCTGATTGTGTCGTTTTCCCTGACTCATTTTGCGGGTGTAGTAAGCCCTGGAGAGCGGATCCCTGAGCGCGGCGAAGGCCGACAGGAACAACGCCCGTTTGAGAGCTTTATTACCCCGTCGCGAGGGATGCTCACCGCGTATTGACGAGCCGGATCGCCGAGTTACCGGCGCAAGGCCAGCATAAGCAGCGAGATGTGCGGCAGAGGCGAAGGCGCGGCAGGCGACCTCGGTGAGGAGTCTGGCTGCGGTCCTGACACCGACTCCGGGCATACTGGTCAGGACCGGGTAAAGAGGGTGAGCAAGAACTCGCTGTTCTACCTCAAGCGCCACCTCGTCTCTTTGCTTACGCAGCGTGATGAGCTGGAGTGCCAGACGTGGCAGTACTACGGCAGCGGCATTCGTGCCGGGAACGACGACGGTTTGTTCGGCCAGTGCCTGAGCTATGTCTGCTGCAAGGCGTTTACCCAGACGAGGCGCAAGTTTGCAGAGCTGGGCTGCCAGCTTCTTCTCACCCAGCGAAGCCCAGCGAAGCGAGTTTTTCTGGTGAGGGATATCGCTGGAGAAGATCGAGTACCGCCGGGTGCTCAAGTCTCGGACCGAGAACGCGCTCCAGTGCCGGATGTATCTGGGTCAGAAGGCCGCGGATACGGTTGCTGGCCTGCGTTGTCTGTGCGGCAAGATCATCATCGAAGCCGCAGAGCATGGAGAGTTCGGCGATTTGCTCGTCAGCCAGTTTCAGCGTGCGTAGCGCGTGAGGCAGGGTACGGGCAGCTTCGGCAATGATGGCAGCGTCACGAGCATCAGTTTTAGCTTCACCGGCGTGTAAGTCGGCTATGCGGCGCATGGCCAGTCCAGGGAGGTATCCGACAAGGACTCCTTCTGAGCGGGCAACGGCGACAGGTAACGCACCGATGGTAGCTGGCTGATCAACAACCAGCAGTATCTGACCATGTTGTTTCAGGTCAGATATTAGCGACCTGAGTTTGTTTTCGTCGTTGGGTAATGCTTTATCGAACAGGCGTTTACCTGAACGATTAATGGCAACAGCGTGATGCGTATCTTTACCGACATCAACGCCGATAAAGACCTGGACGGATTCGTAATCGCTGGATTCGGTCATTCTGTCTCCCTTGTATATGGGTTAACCAGATAACCACGGGGAGCAGGTACCGGCATCCACGTTACAGACGGTCCCGGCAAAAGTGCCTGACCTGACCCCTATTAGCGGTTACCAGCGCCCCACCAGACCCGGTGACATCACCCCCCGGATCATGGACGACTGGGGGCAGTAATCATGCCGGGTCTGGCTGGCTAACACCCCATTATAAGGGGTACGAATAAAGTAACGGGGCAGTCTATTTTACAGCGGCATATTGCCTCGTTTTCGCATCATGGTTTGCCTGAAGGCAGTGACGACGCGCTACGGTATATTGCGGAACATGACGATGCGCTGGCGTTTGCGCGTATTAATCGCCAGCTGATCTCTTTACGCATAATGCAACAGGTTAAGGCCACCGGAAGTCCGGTTCTGGATGTGGCGCATAACTTTGTTAGCGCGTGTCAAATCGGCGATCAACAGGGCTGGTTGCATCGTAAAGGTGCCACGCCGGATGACAACGGTCTGGTGATTATTCCCGGTTCACTCGGTGATTACTCCTAGCTTGTACAGCCTGTTGCGAACGAAAAAACGCTCCACTCGCTGGCGCATGGGGCTGGGCGTAAATGGGGGCGCACCGAGTGTAAAGGGCGTCTGGCAGCGAAATACACAGCGACGCAGCTCTCACGTACTGAACTTGGCAGTCGGGTAATTTGTCGCGATAAACAACTCATCTTTGAAGAAGCGCCACAAGCCTATAAATCGGCTGAAAGCGTGGTGCAATGTCTGGTGCAGGCTGGTTTAATTATTCCTGTCGCGCGGCTGCGTCCGGTGCTAACGCTCAAAAACAGTGGAGGGAAAAAAGGATGATCTTGCTACAACTCTCCTCAGCGCAGGGGCCGGAAGAATGTTGTCTCGCAGTGAAAAAGGCGCTGGAGCGATTAATTAAAGAAGCTGCCCGACAAGACGTCGCGGTAACGGTGTTGGAAACAGAAACGGGCCGCTACTCTGACACGCTGCGTTCAGCTCTGGTTTCTCTGGATGGCGATAACGCATGGGCATTAAGCGAAAGCTGGTGCGGCACTATTCAGTGGATTTGTCCGAGTCCGTATCGGCCTCATCATGGGCGCAAAAACTGGTTTCTGGGCATTGGGCGTTTTACCGCTGATGAGCAGGAACAATCGGATGCAATCCGTTATGAGACGTTGCGTTCGTCGGGGCCGGGCGGTCAACATGTCAATAAAACCGACTCGGCGGTACGCGCCACGCATTTGGCATCCGGTATTAGCGTGAAGGTTCAGTCAGAGCGTAGTCAGCATGCTAACAAGCGGCTGGCACGATTGCTGATTGCCTGGAAGCTGGAGCAGCAGCAACAGGAAAATAGCGCGGTGCTGAAATCGCAGCGGCGAATGTTCCATCACCAGATTGAACGTGGCAACCCGAGACGGACATTTACAGGGATGGCTTTTATCGAAGGATAATGAAGGATGAAACTGCCGGAAGGCGATTAAACGCCATCCGGCAGCAAATCAAATAATTACTTCGCCGGAATTTCTTTCAGCAGTTCAGTCAGCAGTGTCCAGTAATGACCTACGCTTTCGATGTGAACTTGCTCATCCGGAGAGTGTGGACCGGTGATAGTTGGCCCGATAGAAACCATGTCCATTTCCGGATACGGTTTTTTGAACAGACCACATTCCAGGCCCGCGTGGATAATCTGGATGTTCGGCGTTTTGTTGAACAGACGCTGATAGGTTTCACGTACCAGATGCATCACCGGAGAATTAGCGTCCGGCTGCCAGCCAGGATATGCGCCTTTCGCTTCGGTTTTCGCGCCAGCCAGTTTACCCAGCGAATCCAGCATGCTCACCACGTAGTCTTTACCGCTGTCGATCAGAGAACGGATCAGACAGTGAATTTCTACGTTATTATCAGTCATGGTCACCACACCGACGTTCAGGGAGGTTTCGACCACACCTTTTGCCACGTCTGAGTTGCGGATCACACCGTTCGGGGTGGCGTTCAGCAGACGAATAAAGGTATCGCGAGATTTCGCAATCAGGGCAGCTTTATCGTTCGCTACAGAGTCCAGCAACAAGGCCAGATTTTTCTCTTTCTCTGCCAGCTCGTTTTTCAGGATCTCCTGATAGGTATTCACCAGAGATTTCAGGACGTCGACTTTATCAGCTGCGACAGCAATGGTCGCAAAGGCTTCACGCGGGATGGCGTTACGCAGTGTGCCGCCGTTGAAATCGATAAGGCGCAGATCCAGTTCTTCTGCATGACCCGCTAGGAAGCGCACCAGCAGTTTGTTGGCATTACCCAGGCCAACGTGGATTTCCCCGCCGGAGTGACCCCCTTTCAGACCTTTTAAGGTTAACTTGAAGGTTTCAAAACCAGCTGGAACCGCTTCACGATCTAAATGCAGGTTGGAGGTGAAGTCGATACCCCCCGCACAACCCATGTAGATTTCACCTTCTTCTTCGGAGTCGGTGTTAATCAGAATATCAGCCTGCAACCAGTTGCTCTGTAAGCCGAACGCACCGTCCATACCGGCTTCTTCGGTCATGGTCAGCAGCACTTCCAGCGGGCCGTGAACCACGTTTTCGTCAGCCAGAACCGCCAGCGCAGACGCCATACCAATGCCGTTATCTGCACCCAGCGTGGTGCCGCGCGCTTTAACCCATTCGCCATCAATATAAGGCTGGATAGGATCTTTCGTGAAGTCATGCACGGTGTCGTTATTTTTCTGCGGCACCATATCGAGGTGGGCCTGTAAGACGACCGATTTACGATTTTCCATACCTGCGGTAGCAGGTTTACGAATCAGGATATTACCTACCTGATCGCGTTCGACATGGAAACCTTTCTCTTTTGCCCAACCAACAATGTATTCAGCGAGTTGCTCTTCATGATAGGACGGGTGAGGAATAGAACAGATTTTGGCAAAAATATCCCACAGCGGCTGTGGAGATAATTGAGACAGTTCAGACACGTTAAGTCTCCTTGTCGATCACCCGCAAAACAGTATTGCAGGTCACAGGGTTAGCAGAAAATGTTGTCAACACAAGACAGGCTTGCGAGATATGTTTGAGAATACCACTTTATCCCGCGTCAGGGAGAGGCAGTGCGTAAAAAGACGCGGACTCATGTGAAATACTGGTTTTTAGTGCGCCAGATCTCTATAATCTCGCGCAACCTATTTTCCCCTCGAACACTTTTTAAGCCGTAGATAAACAGGCTGGGACACTTCACATGAGCGAAAAATACATCGTCACCTGGGACATGTTGCAGATCCATGCACGTAAACTCGCAAGCCGACTGATGCCTTCTGAACAATGGAAAGGCATTATTGCCGTAAGCCGTGGCGGTCTGGTACCGGGTGCGTTACTGGCGCGTGAACTGGGTATTCGTCATGTCGATACCGTTTGTATTTCCAGCTACGATCACGACAACCAGCGCGAGCTTAAAGTGCTAAAACGCGCAGAAGGCGATGGCGAAGGCTTCATCGTTATTGATGACCTGGTGGATACCGGTGGTACTGCGGTTGCGATTCGTGAAATGTATCCAAAAGCGCACTTTGTCACCATCTTCGCAAAACCGGCTGGTCGTCCGCTGGTTGATGACTATGTTGTTGATATCCCGCAAGATACCTGGATTGAACAGCCGTGGGATATGGGCGTCGTATTCGTCCCGCCAATCTCCGGTCGCTAATCTTTTCAACGCCTGGCACTGCCGGGCGTTGTTCTTTTTAACTTCAGGCGGGTTACAATAGTTTCCAGTAAGTATTCTGGAGGCTGCATCCATGACACAGGCAAACCTGAGCGAAACCCTGTTCAAACCCCGCTTTAAACATCCTGAAACCTCGACGCTAGTCCGCCGCTTTAATCACGGCGCACAACCGCCTGTGCAGTCGGCCCTTGATGGTAAAACCATCCCTCACTGGTATCGCATGATTAACCGTCTGATGTGGATCTGGCGCGGCATTGACCCACGTGAAATCCTCGACGTCCAGGCGCGTATTGTGATGAGCGATGCCGAACGTACCGACGATGATTTATACGATACGGTGATTGGCTACCGTGGTGGCAACTGGATTTATGAGTGGGCCATCCAGGCGATGGTGTGGCAACAAAAAGCCTGTGCGGAAGAAGATCCGCAACTCAGTGGTCGTCACTGGCTGCATGCGGCTACGTTGTACAACATTGCTGCCTATCCTCATCTGAAAGGAGATGACCTGGCCGAGCAAGCGCAGGCTTTGTCAAACCGTGCCTATGAAGAAGCCGCCCAGCGTCTGCCGGGCACGATGCGGCAGATGGAGTTTACCGTACCCGGCGGTGCGCCCATCACCGGCTTTTTGCATATGCCGAAAGGCGATGGCCCGTTCCCGACAGTATTAATGTGTGGTGGTCTGGATGCGATGCAGACGGACTATTACAGCCTGTATGAACGTTATTTTGCGCCGCGCGGCATTGCGATGCTGACTATTGATATGCCGTCGGTGGGCTTTTCATCAAAATGGAAGCTCACCCAGGACTCCAGCCTGTTGCATCAGCACGTTTTAAAGGCTCTGCCTAACGTACCGTGGGTGGATCACACTCGCGTCGCGGCCTTTGGTTTCCGTTTCGGCGCTAACGTTGCCGTGCGTCTGGCATATCTTGAATCGCCGCGTCTGAAAGCGGTTGCCTGTCTTGGTCCGGTAGTTCATACCCTGTTGAGTGATTTTAAGTGCCAGCAACAGGTGCCGGAAATGTATCTTGACGTTCTGGCGAGTCGTTTGGGGATGCATGATGCTTCCGACGAAGCGTTACGCGTGGAGCTGAATCGCTATTCATTAAAAGTGCAAGGATTGCTGGGGCGTCGCTGCCCAACGCCAATGTTATCAGGCTACTGGAAGAACGATCCGTTCAGCCCGGAAGAGGACTCACGCTTAATCACCTCATCATCTGCTGACGGTAAATTATTAGAGATCCCATTTAACCCGGTGTATCGGAATTTTGACAAAGGTCTTCAGGAAATCACCGGCTGGATCGAAAAACGCTTGTGTTAAAAATTTGCTAAAATTTGCCAATTTGGTAAAACAGTTGCATCACAACAGGAGATTGCAATGACGTTACCGAGTGGACACCCGAAGAGCAGATTGATCAAAAAATTTACCGCACTAGGCCCGTATATTCGTGAAGGTAAGTGCGAAGATAATCGATTCTTTTTCGATTGTCTGGCTGTATGCGTCAACGTGAAACCGGCACCGGAAGTGCGTGAGTTCTGGGGCTGGTGGATGGAGCTTGAAGCGCAGGAATCCCGTTTTACCTACAGTTACCAGTTTGGTCTGTTCGATAAAGCAGGCGACTGGAAGAGTGTTCCGGTAAAAGACACTGAAGTGGTTGAACGACTGGAGCACACCCTACGTGAGTTTCACGAGAAGCTGCGTGAACTGCTGACGACGCTGAATCTGAAGCTGGAACCGGCGGATGATTTTCGTGATGAACCGGTGAAGTTAACGGCGTGAGTGAAATGTGCCGGATGTATCACATCCGGCAATATCCATTAAAACTGATAGGTCATGCCAACCGCGACAATATCATCATTATTAATATTCAATTTGTTATCGCTATCCAGTTGGTTGATTTTATAATCAACAAACGCTGACATATTTTTGTTGAAATAATACGTAGCACCGACGTCGATATAATTGACCAGATCTTCATCACCGATACCTTCAATATCTTTCCCTTTCGATAAGACATAACCCAGCGATGGACGCAGACCAAAGT
Organism: Shigella sonnei; assembly: GCF_002950395.1. NCBI lineage: Bacteria > Pseudomonadati > Pseudomonadota > Gammaproteobacteria > Enterobacterales > Enterobacteriaceae > Shigella > Shigella sonnei. The sequence continues at coordinate 2,700,368 of NZ_CP026802.1, read as the reverse complement.
CAAACTGGTATTGAGCGACCGCTTCAAAGTTCTGTGTCTTATTGGCAAAGCCGCCAGTTATTGGCGTCATTTTGCGTGTTTCAGAATAGAAAGTTGCCAGATAAATATTATTGGCATCGTATTTCAGACCTGTTGCCCATGCTTCTGCACGCTTGCCTGTGCCACGGCTTTGCAGGTTCTGCTCGTTGGTGCGATCTGAGTTGGTATAGGCCCCACTAATGGCGAAATCGCTGCCGCCAAAGTCATATGTCAATGACGTGCCGAAGCCATCGCCGTTTTGCTTTTTAACGTCGCGGTTTTCGTTTTTCCCTTGATATTGCAGGGTTAAGTTCAGGCCATCGATAACGCCGAAGAAGTCGGTGTTCCGATACGTCGCCAGACCGCTGGCGCGTTTGGTCATAAAGTTGTCGGTCTGCGCCGAGGAATCGCCACCAAATTCCGGGAACATATCGGTCCAGGCTTCCACGTCATACAACGCGCCCAGGTTACGACCATAATCGAAAGAACCCAAATCTTTATATTTCAACCCGGCAAAAGCGAGACGCGTTTTCTGCTGTGCAGTATCACTCTCCGCTTTATTTCCGGCAAACTCCGCTTCCCACCGACCATAACCAGTCAGTTGATCGTTAATTTGTGTTTCACCTTTAAAACCAAAACGGATATAACTCTGGTCGCCATCTTTACTGGCGTTATCACTCATATAATGCATGGCTTTAACTTTGCCATAGACATCCAGTTTATTACCGTCTTTATTATATATTTCTGCAGCCTGTACAGATGCAGATGCCACAATGCCCATCACCACTAATGCCAGAGTGCTCTTTTTCATTTTCATTCCTGATTTTAATTAACGCGCGAATATTCAGCGGGAGAGCCCCGTTGAAAACAGGAAAGTTTTTAACCTGAGATTGTTAAAGATATATTACAGATTAATAATATTCTTAAAATGTGGTAATTTATTAAATCTGTAATAAAAGCGTAAACAACTGCCGCTAGGCTTGCTGATCCCGCGCAACAAAACGCCATGCTTTGCTCGCAGATGGTTGGCAACCGACGACAGTCCTGCTAAAACGTTCGTTTGATATCATTTTTCCTAAAATTGAATGGCAGAGAATCATGAGTGACAGCCAGACGCTGGTGGTAAAACTCGGCACCAGTGTGCTAACAGGCGGATCGCGCCGTCTGAACCGTGCCCATATTGTTGAACTTGTTCGCCAGTGCGCGCAGTTACATGCCGCCGGGCATCGGATTGTTATTGTGACGTCGGGCGCGATCGCCGCCGGACGTGAGCACCTGGGTTACCCGGAACTGCCAGCGACTATCGCCTCGAAACAACTGCTGGCAGCGGTAGGGCAGAGTCGACTGATTCAACTGTGGGAACAGCTGTTTTCGATTTATGGCATTCACGTCGGGCAAATGCTGCTGACCCGTGCTGATATGGAAGACCGTGAACGCTTCCTGAACGCCCGCGACACCCTGCGTGCGTTGCTCGATAACAATATCGTTCCGGTAATCAATGAGAACGATGCTGTCGCTACGGCAGAGATTAAAGTCGGCGATAACGATAACCTTTCTGCGCTGGCGGCGATTCTGGCGGGTGCCGATAAACTGTTGCTGCTGACCGATCAAAAAGGTTTGTATACCGCTGACCCGCGCAGCAATCCGCAGGCAGAACTGATTAAAGATGTTTACGGCATTGATGACGCACTGCGCGCGATTGCCGGTGACAGCGTTTCAGGCCTCGGAACTGGCGGCATGAGTACCAAATTGCAGGCCGCTGACGTGGCTTGCCGTGCGGGTATCGACACCATTATTGCCGCGGGCAGCAAGCCGGGCGTTATTGGTGATGTGATGGAAGGCATTTCCGTCGGTACGCTGTTCCATGCCCAGGCGACTCCGCTTGAAAACCGTAAACGCTGGATTTTCGGTGCGCCGCCGGCGGGTGAAATCACGGTAGATGAAGGGGCAACTGCCGCCATTCTGGAACGCGGCAGCTCCCTGTTGCCGAAAGGCATTAAAAGCGTGACTGGCAATTTCTCGCGTGGTGAAGTCATCCGCATTTGCAACCTCGAAGGCCGCGATATCGCCCACGGCGTCAGTCGTTACAACAGCGATGCATTACGCCGTATTGCCGGACACCACTCGCAAGAAATTGATGCAATACTGGGATATGAATACGGCCCGGTTGCCGTTCACCGTGATGACATGATTACCCGTTAAGGAGCTGGCCGATGCTGGAACAAATGGGCATTGCTGCGAAGCAAGCCTCGTATAAATTAGCGCAACTCTCCAGCCGCGAAAAAAATCGCGTGCTGGAAAAAATCGCCGATGAACTGGAAGCACAAAGCGAAATCATCCTCAACGCTAACGCCCAGGATGTTGCTGACGCGCGAGCCAATGGCCTTAGCGAAGCGATGCTTGACCGTCTGGCACTGACGCCCGCACGGCTGAAAGGCATTGCCGACGATGTACGTCAGGTGTGCAACCTCGCCGATCCGGTGGGGCAGGTAATCGATGGCGGCGTACTGGACAGCGGCCTGCGTCTTGAGCGTCGTCGCGTACCGCTGGGGGTTATTGGCGTGATTTATGAAGCGCGCCCGAACGTGACGGTTGATGTCGCTTCGCTGTGCCTGAAAACCGGTAATGCGGTGATCCTGCGCGGTGGCAAAGAAACGTGTCGCACTAACGCTGCAACGGTGGCGGTGATTCAGGACGCCCTGAAATCCTGCGGCTTACCGGCGGGTGCCGTGCAGGCGATTGATAATCCTGACCGTGCGCTGGTCAGTGAAATGCTGCGTATGGATAAATACATCGACATGCTGATCCCGCGTGGTGGCGCTGGTTTGCATAAACTGTGCCGTGAACAGTCGACAATCCCGGTGATCACAGGTGGTATAGGCGTATGCCATATTTACGTTGATGAAAGTGTAGAGATCGCTGAAGCATTAAAAGTGATCGTCAACGCGAAAACTCAGCGTCCGAGCACATGTAATACGGTTGAAACGTTGCTGGTGAATAAAAACATCGCCGATAGCTTCCTGCCCGCATTAAGCAAACAAATGGCGGAAAGCGGCGTGACATTACACGCAGATGCAGCTGCACTGGCGCAGTTGCAGGCAGGCCCTGCGAAGGTGGTTGCTGTTAAAGCCGAAGAGTATGACGATGAGTTTCTGTCATTAGATTTGAACGTCAAAATCGTCAGCGATCTTGACGATGCCATCGCCCATATTCGTGAACACGGCACACAACACTCCGATGCGATCCTGACCCGCGATATGCGCAACGCCCAGCGTTTTGTTAACGAAGTGGATTCGTCCGCTGTTTACGTTAACGCCTCTACGCGTTTTACCGACGGCGGCCAGTTTGGTCTGGGTGCGGAAGTGGCGGTAAGCACACAAAAACTCCACGCGCGTGGCCCAATGGGGCTGGAAGCACTGACCACTTACAAGTGGATCGGCATTGGTGATTACACCATTCGTGCGTAAATAAAACCGGGTGATGCAAAAGTAGCCATTTGATTCACAAGGCCATTGACGCATCGCCCGGTTAGTTTTAACCTTGTCCACCGTGATTCACGTTCGTGAACATGTCCTTTCAGGGCCGATATAGCTCAGTTGGTAGAGCAGCGCATTCGTAATGCGAAGGTCGTAGGTTCGACTCCTATTATCGGCACCATTAAGAAAATTAATAACTTAGCTTAACTTCTCTAAGAAATTGTATCTTCTGTTATCACTTACAAACGCCTATACGTTGTTATGGGCTTTGGTAGTGTAACACGTATGGGCGAGTAGTTCCCAGGCTCAACCTCGTAACAAGTTCCTTTGAAGCTGGAAGACGTGCCACCGTCTCTAAACCTTCTACCAAAACTCTTAGCAAGATGTTCCACACCTGGCGCGGTGTCCAATGATGCTACACGTCGTGAGACGTTGCAGAGGATAAACAGGCTAAATGATGGGAAGAGTTTTAAGTGCAATAGTGGATTAAAGCCCACCTCTTCAAAACCTAACTTGATCGGGAAAGAATCAAGCTCTAGCACGGTTTCGTCCACCGGAGTACAACGGGTGCCTGATAAGAGAAGAACTGCTAAGACTTCATAGCTTTTGTGAAAAAGCCCTTTTTAGTGGATACGCCTACGGCGCTTATTTTTTGGTATAACCATCAAAGGCGCTTTATGGCTCCTATTGTCTTGAAAATGTATCTTTACTTGTATTGTGTTTTATGCGTAGTCTCCCTGTGTAGTATGTAACTTGTTAATTTTCATATGAATACAGAGGCACACGATGAAAAACATTGCAGCAATCAAACGTAATAACCGCAAGATTCACGCTCGTAAGTTCCTGTCTACGCCAGAAGGAAAAGCCTGGCTAGAGCGTAAACAGAGAGAGAACGAAGAAAGAAAACTCCTTAGTGAGTTGAAATGGCTTAGAGAGGATTTCTGAAAATCTCCAGAACGCAACAGGACGCATTCTAACGCTGTTTTCATTACTCGGTATAGGGATAGGTGATGTGTGTTTAATGCGTCTGTGCGCTTGTTTTGTGCCTTATTTTGCATTTTCATAATGCGGAAGAGAACACGGAAAACCTTAAAATTAATTATTGGGGTATTTAAGGCTATTTTCAGGTGATTTAAGGGTATTAAACTTGATTAAAATATAAACAGATAATTATGTATCTTATTGATTTATAAGGTTATTTTTAAGTAAAGGTAAATAAAAAATAAATAGCCATAAATAGCTATAAATACATCTTAATACCTATATCCCTTCCCTTATGGCTAGATTGCGAGAGGTGCTTAACGCGATTTTCAGCGCCCCCCGATCTGGAAAATCCAGAATCCCCAAATATCAGCAAGGAATTTTCTTGCGTAATCAACATCGTTTTTACCTATTAAATCATTACACAGAAAGCCTTTCTGTAATGTCTCTCACTAAACTTTCACTAAACACGAGAATGATCGGTTTTATGTCGGATCAGATGCTAGAAACAGCACCACGTCTCACAAGGGCTGTAAGCGATGAAACCAGTGTTTATGCGGGTGCAGGTCAAAATATAGGCCAAAATCCACTTAACATAATAAATGTTATATGTGCTAAGGAACACATATAACGCCTTGAATTGATGTATCAGGGGAAAAGTGATGGATTTTTTACGTAGGAGCACGAAAGGGCTTCTATTGACTTTTGTATGCTATGAAATATAATTAAAGTTTTTTGTTTTTATTGTGTGATGTGGTGGGTTACACAGGGGAATAGATTAAATGGTGTTCTGTTTATACAGGTTTATTTGTTAGATCAACAATTTGGCATTTCTAAACAGATGTTTGAACGTTGCCAAATGTCTTGACAACACAAGAAAAGGGCTTGCTATGCCAGGCATTACACGAAATAAGGCTATAAAAACAAAATAAATTTTAAAATTTGCACAAACGAGAAACTCGTTCAGAAACAAGCAGAACAATTTTTAGCCAACAATTTCTGATGGTGCTCTGTAAGCCGCATTACACAAGGCTTTGCGAAAGTGATGTAAAAGTGAAGAAAGTAAGAATTGAACTTTTAAGCTACTTTTCATTGGATTTTTTAGTAGGGAATTACACAGGGAATAGAGAGCATTATTCTATGATTTACACAGGGAATATAGGGGGATTATGGCACACACATAGAAAGACATTACACAGAGTGCTATGTGACAAATGGATGTAACGAGAGGTTACATTCATTTATCTGAAATGCTCTCTGTAAGAAAGTTGGTAGTAACGATATGTTACATAGACTAATTATTGAATGTAACGATATTACACATCGGTAGTAACGATACGTTACATCGGAAGATGATTGGATGTAACGGTAGCTCACAGTGAACTAGGGGTAGGTCATAGTGAACTACCCCCACAGAATTCTGTTACCCCTATCAAGTCTGATACCCCTATCAAAACTGATACCCGATAAGTATAAATAACACCTAAATAGCTGCGCGGAATAGTAGATCACTTTGAGGGAACTTAGCCCGGATTGTGCGATCTGATCAATCGCCAAATCAAAACAAATCACCAACCGGACTGAGCAATGCCGATCATAGCACCAATTTCCCGTGACGAACGACGCCTGATGCAGAAAGCCATCCATAAAACACACGATAAAAATTATGCCCGCAGACTGACTGCCATGCTGATGCTGCACCGGGGCGACCGTGTCAGCGACGTTGCCAGAACGCTCTGCTGCGCCCGTTCCTCTGTTGGACGCTGGATTAACTGGTTCACGCAGTCGGGTGTTGAGGGACTGAAATCATTACCTGCCGGGCGTGCCCGTCGCTGGCCGTTTGAGCATATCTGCACACTGTTACGTGAGCTGGTAAAACATTCTCCCGGCGACTTTGGCTACCAGCGTTCACGCTGGAGTACAGAACTGCTGGCAATAAAAATCAATGAGATAACCGGTTGCCAGTTAAATGCCGGAACCGTTCGCCGCTGGTTGCCGTCTGCGGGGATTGTGTGGCGAAGGGCTGCGCCAACTCTGCGTATCCGTGACCCGCATAAAGATGAAAAGATGGCAGCAATCCATAAAGCACTGGACGAATGCAGCGCAGAGCATCCGGTCTTTTATGAAGATGAAGTGGATATCCATCTTAATCCCAAAATCGGTGCGGACTGGCAACTGCGCGGACAGCAAAAACGGGTGGTCACGCCGGGACAGAATGAAAAATATTATCTGGCCGGAGCGCTGCACAGCGGGACAGGTAAAGTCAGCTGTGTGGGCGGCAACAGCAAAAGTTCGGCGCTGTTCATCAGCCTGCTGAAGCGGCTTAAAGCGACATACCGTCGGGCGAAAACCATCACGCTGATCGTGGACAACTACATTATCCACAAAAGCCGGGAAACACAGAGCTGGCTGAAGGAGAACCCGAAGTTCAGGGTCATTTATCAGCCGGTTTACTCGCCATGGGTGAATCATGTTGAACGGCTATGGCAGGCACTTCACGACACAATAACGCGTAATCATCAGTGCAGCTCAATGTGGCAACTGTTGAAAAAAGTTCGCCATTTTATGGAAACCGTCAGCCCATTCCCCGGAGGCAAACATGGGCTGGCAAAAGTGTAGCGGTATTAAGCGCAGCTATTTAGGAAATGATTTCCGATCTATTTAGGAAGTAACCTAGGAAGTGGTTTCCTACCTACTTAGGAAATGACTTCCACCAATACTATAATTAAATACTATAAATAATATTCTTTATACTATATAGGTCACTGTGAACTAGGGGGGTAGTTCACTATGAGCTAGGGGTAGGTCACTGTGGGTGATGCTGCCAACTTACTGATTTAGTGTATGATGGTGTTTTTGAGGTGCTCCAGTGGCTTCTGTTTCTATCAGCTGTCCCTCCTGTTCAGCTACTGACGGGGTGGTGCGTAACGGCAAAAGCACTGCCGGACATCAGCGCTATCTCTGCTCTCACTGCCGTAAAACATGGCAACTGCAGTTCACTTACACCGCTTCTCAACCCGGTACGCACCAGAAAATCATTGATATGGCCATGAATGGCGTTGGATGCCGGGCAACTGCACGCATTATGGGCGTTGGCCTCAACACGATTTTACGTCACTTAAAAAACTCAGGCCGCAGTCGGTAACCTCGCGCATACAGCCGGGCAGTGACGTCATCGTCTGCGCGGAAATGGACGAACAGTGGGGCTATGTCGGGGCTAAATCGCGCCAGCGCTGGCTGTTTTACGCGTATGACAGTCTCCGGAAGACGGTTGTTGCGCACGTATTCGGTGAACGCACTATGGCGACGCTGGGGCGTCTTATGAGCCTGCTGTCACCCTTTGACGTGGTGATATGGATGACGGATGGCTGGCCGCTGTATGAATCCCGCCTGAAGGGAAAGCTGCACGTAATCAGCAAGCGATATACGCAGCGAATTGAGCGGCATAACCTGAATCTGAGGCAGCACCTGGCACGGCTGGGACGGAAGTCGCTGTCGTTCTCAAAATCGGTGGAGCTGCATGACAAAGTCATCGGGCATTATCTGAACATAAAACACTATCAATAAGTTGGAGTCATTACCCACAAAGCGAAGTAGACAAGATTGGGTGATGCTGCCAACTTACTGATTTAGTGTATGATGGTGTTTTTGAGGTGCTCCAGTGGCTTCTGTTTCTATCAGCTGTCCCTCCTGTTCAGCTACTGACGGGGTGGTGCGTAACGGCAAAAGCACTGCCGGACATCAGCGCTATCTCTGCTCTCACTGCCGTAAAACATGGCAACTGCAGTTCACTTACACCGCTTCTCAACCCGGTACGCACCAGAAAATCATTGATATGGCCATGAATGGCGTTGGATGCCGGGCAACTGCACGCATTATGGGCGTTGGCCTCAACACGATTTTACGTCACTTAAAAAACTCAGGCCGCAGTCGGTAACCTCGCGCATACAGCCGGGCAGTGACGTCATCGTCTGCGCGGAAATGGACGAACAGTGGGGCTATGTCGGGGCTAAATCGCGCCAGCGCTGGCTGTTTTACGCGTATGACAGTCTCCGGAAGACGGTTGTTGCGCACGTATTCGGTGAACGCACTATGGCGACGCTGGGGCGTCTTATGAGCCTGCTGTCACCCTTTGACGTGGTGATATGGATGACGGATGGCTGGCCGCTGTATGAATCCCGCCTGAAGGGAAAGCTGCACGTAATCAGCAAGCGATATACGCAGCGAATTGAGCGGCATAACCTGAATTTGAGGCAGCACCTGGCACGGCTGGGACGGAAGTCGCTGTCGTTCTCAAAATCGGTGGAGCTGCATGACAAAGTCATCGGGCATTATCTGAACATAAAACACTATCAATAAGTTGGAGTCATTACCCAAGATTGCTCAACAGAAAGCTAAAACAGAAAAGCAGAATCAAAGAGCACAAGCTGCCGCAGCAAGAGCACAGGCAAGGCAACAGCAACAAATAGCAGCACGTAAAGAGAAAGCAGAATTAAAACTCCTTGATGTATCAAGCTCTATCAGTGCAATGCACCGTCTCTCTGTAGCGGAACAATACAAAGCTATTGCACAGGCTAGAGAGATAGCAAAACAATATGAGCAAGGGGCTATCAGCCTGGCGCGTATGAATAGTCAGATGAAACGCCTACAACAGCAACAACGTAAGATTAATGGCAACAGAAAAGCTCAATTTGCCCCCGTTAAGGGAGGATCAGGGAATTCCGCCACGATGGGCGCTCTGTTATTTGGAGGCGCTACGGCTGCTGCTGGCGTGATGGCTGTTAGTAAAACCTCTGAATTTATGGCTAACAGCTTTGCTAATGCTGAAACAGAAGGGGAGCTAATCCAACGTGCAAGGCTTGGTGGAGTTGATTACAACTTACTTAATAATCTTGAGCGTTGGGCGTATGACAACGGGATCGATAGCCTCCAGGGTGATCCGGGACGCAGAAAAATACTAGATGCCATCGGTAAAGATGTAAAGGAACGCGCTACCAAAAGCTATGACGAGGCTGAATATGTAGTTGATAAGAAAACAGGGAAAGGCATATGGAAGGGCGGTGATTCTGGTATTAACACTGAGGTGTACTGGCAATAGCGGACACTACCATTTGTTCTTTTTTTAAGCAGCCATCTGATGATATTTTTCCCTGAAGGCTGCCGGGGAGATATTCCCCAGACGAGAGTGACGACGCTGACGATTGTAGAAAATCTCAATGTATTCCCGTATTACTGAGATGGCTTCATCCCGGTTATTAAAACGATAGTGGCTCAGGCTCTCATTTTTCAGCGTTCCCCAGAAGCTTTCCATCGGAGCGTTGTCGTAACAGTTACCTTTACGCGACATTGATGTTTTCAGACCAGACTGCTCCTGTATGACCCGGTAATCGTATGCGCAGTACTGTGAACCTCGATCAGAGTGGTGGATTAGCCCGGCAGGTGGGCGCTGGCTCCTGAGCGCCATAAACAGGGCTTTACCTGTCAGCTCTTTTGTCATGCGCTCTCCCATGGCGTAGCCGACAATTTCGCACGTATAAACATCTTTGATGCCAGCGAGGTACAACCATCCCTCCTGTGTGGCAACATACGTCAGGTCCGCCACCCAGACCTGATTTGGTGCTGTAGGAGCGAACGTCTGGTTCAGCAGATTTGGCGCAACTGGCAGATTGTGGTTCGAGTTCGTAGTCGCTCTGAACTTGCGTTTCTGCTTACAGCGTAGCCTTAGCTCCTTACGAAGACGTGCCAGTCGGTCACGACCAACGATGATGCCATTCTCTGCCAGCTCCGTCTGGAGCCGCCGGGTTCCATATGTTTCGCGAGTGCGGATATGTGCCACCTTAATCTCCAGTTTTAGCCGCTCATCACTTTGTTTTCTGTCTGAGGGTTCATGCTGTACCCAGTTGTAATAACCGCTCCTGGATACACCAAATACCTGACACATCGCTTCAATGGGAAATTGTTGTCGCCATTGTTCGATTAACGCGTATTTTTCAGCGACTCCTGTGCAAAATACGCTGTTGCTTTTTTTAATATATCTCGCTCAAGGCGAGCTTCATTTAACGCCTTACGCAGTTGCAGAATTTCAGATTCCAGTTCAGCCACCGTGCGGGAACCAGGAGTACCGAGCCCTTTTCTGGCGGCGGTAACCCATTGTCCTAAAGTGCCTTCAGGAAGAGATAATCGGGAAGCGCCTTCACTGATCGAAAGTTGATTTTCAAGAACCGTTCTGACAGCTTCGGCTTTGAACTCTTTAGAGTAACGTTGGGTTTTTCTGCTCATTATTAGCTCCTTCTGATGCCATTCTATTTCAGGAAGGAGTGTCCGTTAAACTCAGGCTACCTCACACTTTAATGAATGAAGGATTCTTAACTAAAAAGGATTTGAAAGACTTTGCCAATAACTCTGCTGGTTTAATTTCAAAAGCTGTCAACGGAATGGTGAAAAAGGGCTATACCGACGCACAGATCGGTAGTCGTCTGGAAGATTTAGCGGACGACCTCCTCTTAACTTCTAAATATTGGCAAAGATCAGCCAGAGAGGTGCAGGCAAGCATTACCCAGCAAAAAGCCGCCGGACAATGGCTAACAGAAACACAGTAGACTGGCCCCCTGAATCTCCAGACAACCAGTATCACTTAAATAAGTGATAGTCTTAATACTAGTTTTTAGACTAGTCATTGGAGTACAGATGATTGATGTCTTAGGGCCGGAGAAACGCAGACGGCGTACCACACAGGAAAAGATCGCAATTGTTCAGCAGAGCTTTGAACCGGGGATGACGGTCTCCCTCGTTGCCCGGCAACATGGTGTAGCAGCCAGCCAGTTATTTCTCTGGCGTAAGCAATACCAGGAAGGAAGTCTTACTGCTGTCGCCGCCGGAGAACAGGTTGTTCCTGCCTCTGAACTTGCTGCCGCCATGAAGCAGATTAAAGAACTCCAGCGCCTGCTCGGCAAGAAAACGATGGAAAATGAACTCCTCAAAGAAGCCGTTGAATATGGACGGGCAAAAAAGTGGATAGCGCACGCGCCCTTATTGCCCGGGGATGGGGAGTAAGCTTAGTCAGCCGTTGTCTCCGGGTGTCGCGTGCGCAGTTGCACGTCATTCTCAGACGAACCGATGACTGGATGGATGGCCGCCGCAGTCGTCACACTGATGATACGGATGTGCTTCTCCGTATACACCATGTTATCGGAGAGCTGCCCACGTATGGTTATCGTCGGGTATGGGCGCTGCTTCGCAGACAGGCAGAACTTGATGGTATGCCTGCGATCAATGCCAAACGTGTTTACCGGATCATGCGCCAGAATGCGCTGTTGCTTGAGCGAAAACCTGCTGTACCGCCATCGAAACGGGCACATACAGGCAGAGTGGCCGTGAAAGAAAGCAATCAGCGATGGTGCTCTGACGGGTTCGAGTTCTGCTGTGATAACGGAGAGAGACTGCGTGTCACGTTCGCGCTGGACTGCTGTGATCGTGAGGCACTGCACTGGGCGGTGACTACCGGCGGCTTCAACAGTGAAACAGTACAGGACGTCATGCTGGGAGCGGTGGAACGCCGCTTCGGCAACGATCTTCCGTCGTCTCCAGTGGAGTGGCTGACGGATAATGGTTCATGCTACCGGGCTAATGAAACACGCCAGTTCGCCCGGATGTTGGGACTTGAACCGAAGAACACGGCGGTGCGGAGTCCGGAGAGTAACGGAATAGCAGAGAGCTTCGTGAAAACGATAAAGCGTGACTACATCAGTATCATGCCCAAACCAGACGGGTTAACGGCAGCAAAGAACCTTGCAGAGGCGTTCGAGCATTATAACGAATGGCATCCGCATAGTGCGCTGGGTTATCGCTCGCCACGGGAATATCTGCGGCAGCGGGCTTGTAATGGGTTAAGTGATAACAGATGTCTGGAAATATAGGGGCAAATCCATCACATTCTCCATTAATTCTTCGTGATATCGCACATTTTCGTTATGCCCAGGGCCCTAAGTGTATCAAAAACAGCAAGGTCGAAGGCAAAAGCACTGGTAGCGTCTGCTTCGTTGTCCCCGAAAATAGAGAGGTTTCAGTCCTACATTATTAATGAATTTTTTGCATAAGTGATATCAAAATCCACATACTAATTTGAGGTTATGTTTTAACGTAGACTCATTGTTCATGCCTAATGGAGGGACTGACAGTGGAATTTTCCGTATTAAGTAACAATCTGAAAATGCCGATGATGGGATTTGGTGTTTTTCAGGTTACCGATAAAAACGTGTGCAAACAGTCAGTGTTGAACGCTATCCGCACGGGTTATCGACTCATCGACACTGCAGCGGTATACGGTAATGAAGATGCCGTCGGTGAAGCCGTTCGTGAAGCTATATCTGAAGGTTTATGTACCCGAGATGAGTTATTTATAACGTCTAAATTGTGGGGGCAGGATATGTTGAATCAGGATACGGCAGCAGCAGGTATTGAAGCATCATTAAAAAAATCGGGACTAGAGTACTTCGACCTCTATTTATTGCACCAGGCTATGCGCGATTATTTCAGTGTGTGGCGTGCACTCGAAGATGCCTATGAAGAGGGCAAATTAAAAGCAATTGGGGTTTCCAATTTCTATCCTCATGTTCTGGCGAACTTTTGTGAAACGGTAAGAGTTAAACCGATGGTCAACCAGGTCGAGTTGCATCCCTATTTTGCCCAACCAGAGGCGCTGGCAACCATGAAGTATTATAACGTGCAGCCTGAAGCATGGGCTCCGTTAGGTGGTGGACGACATAAACCCTTTGAAAATAATCTGCTTCAGAGTATTGCAGATGCCCATCAAAAATCGATTTCTCAAGTCATTCTGCGTTGGAATATTCAACGGGGAGTGGTCGTTATTCCGAAATCGACACATCAACAGCGTATCGAAGAAAATTTTGCTATCTGGGATTTCTCACTGACAGAGAAAGAAATGGCACAAATTAGTTCGCTTGATTTGGGTTATGTTGGGGAGTCGGTAAAACATTTTAATCCTGAATTTGTTCGTGGTTGTCTTGCTGTAAAAATACATGATTGATATTAATCATATATTTTACCTGAGACGACAAGAATCTTTTAACAGGGGAGTGATATTGATCTTCACTCTGTCATATCTCCGGTAATATGGCGTCAGGCTTCATCATCAGAAAGGGGGCCTGACGCCTGAAAAAGTGAACAACAGACAGTGTTCGGATTATCAATATTCAGTTTTTAACGTTGAACTGGATTCATTACTGCGTTGTTTAAGAATTTCCCGCGCCGAATCTGCCATTATCATGACAGCACCTGCCAGCATCAGAGTATCTTTCAATACCAAGCGACCAGCACCGGATAAATAAGGGAAACCATGATGAGCGTCACCCAATGCGGGTACCCATGCCTCCGGGGTGGTGATTAAAAATGAGAGTGTTACCAGCGGCGTGGTATATGCCATCAGTCCTCCCAATAAACCTAACCAGCGATTGACAGGATTAGCCAAAACCAGCAGAGCAATAATCACCTCCACGACGCCAAGACCGTTGGAAAAACCATAGGTATTATTGGCCGATTGCCATGCCCTTGCTTCTGGTTTGTATTCGCCTTCGTGAGTCAGATACTGTTTATAGTCTTCCGGGTGTTCATAAAAGAACGACATTAGTGGACTGTTTGCGACGAATGGTGTAATGCTGTCTGCCTCGTAAGGGACAAACTTTAATAACCCAATCCACATAAAAACAATCGCAATACTCAGACGAATCAATGACAGGCCAATTTTATCTCCCCGACTTAACAGGTGCAGGTATTTTTCCATTGTGAACATCCTTATTTATACAATACTGCTGTTGCGGTTGAATTATTATCAATTCGCATCGATGTGACTTTCCAGGATGAAGCATTATATTTTCTGGCTATATCAGCAATGGTATCCTCCAGAACTGTCGGTGATGCTGATACTGACGAGACGCTGATATGTTTCAGAATTATTTTATCATCTGCATTGGTGGAAAATTCCATAACGCCAGATAATAGTGTTGCAAATAAAACAGATTTTTTAAACATATAAAATACCATCAATGAAGTGATTAAGAAGTTATAGAGTAACAGAGAATTAATAAGATTCTTTTCTCTGAGACGCCAGAATATTTGTTCTGGCGTCTGATTTTGAGTTTATTTGACTAATGAAAATAGATCATTGAGTGATTCGCTCATCGACGGATGAGTAAATATCTGATCGCGTAATATGCTATAAGGCAGCCCGGCATCCATCACCATTTTCACTATATTGATCATCTCGTGGGAGTCAACACACAGCAGTGATGCCCCTAATATACGTTGGGTTTTATTATCAACAATCGCTTTTAATACCCCACGAGTATCATTCATCACTCTGGCACGCGGAATTGCAGCTACAGGCAATGTCACCACCTGAATATCAGCACCACTCTCTCTGGCCTGTTCTTCTGTCATACCAACCCTGGACAGTGGCGGTGTCATGAATACGGAATAAGGCACATTTTTCCGATCATCAGTACTACGTCTGCCTTCTCCCAGCAACTCATCACGCACAATGCGGTAATCATCCAGTGAAATATAAGTAAATTGCAGCCCGCCGGTAACATCTCCCATCGCCCAAATATTGTCTGCGGTGGTATGTAATTGCTTGTCAACGACAATTGCCCCGCGCTCGTTTACTGCGATACCGGCATTTTCTGGATGTAACGAAGCGGTAGCCGGTTGACGACCGGAAGCTATTAACAGTGCATCCACCGCCAGTTGGGCGTGCTCGCTATGCACTTGCACTTGATTTTCATGGTGACTGATTCGCTCCACATGGGCATTGAGGATAATATCGACGCCCTGATCGCGTAAAATCGTCGCGATATTATCAGCAATATCCCGATCTTCCCGAGGCAAAAACAGCGAAGCTGCTTCTAAAATGGTTACCTTGCTGCCAAAATTAGCGAACATAGAGGCGAACTCAACGCCAATATATCCGCCGCCCAAAATACCTAAATGCCCAGGCAATTCTTTTAGATTAAGTAATCCGGTGCTGTCATATACACCAGGCGTGGTGGTAATTCCAGGAATTGGCGGAACCACGGTTTGTGCACCGGTATTAATAAAAATTTTCTCGCCATGAATTTCCAGATTTCCCTCAGGCCGATGAACACGCAGGCTATGATTATTGATAAACTCCGCCTGGCCGTCGATCACGTCGATATTGGGCATATCCGCAAGATTATGAAAATTCTTATTACGTAAAAAATTAACCACTTCATTTTTACGCTGTATGGCACGGACAAAATCTGTGTGCTGCTGTGCGTCATGAACCAATGTTTTGGTTGGGATGCAGCCGATATTAATACAGGTCCCGCCATACATTGCATTTGATTGTTCGATGAGAGCCACTCGCCAACCTGCTTTTGCCAGCGTGACGGCTAATGTTTTTCCAGCCTTGCCAAAACCAATAATAACTGCCTGATATTTATTCATGATGATTTCCTGTCGAAACACGTTCATTTGACATCATGACTATAGACGCAAAAGAGCAAATACCATTTCTTCACAACGCTTGATATTTTGTCTTATCGTCTGGTATTTTCTTTTTCTTAATCAGAATCACAAAACAAAAATCATGATTAACCATTTGATGGTATTAGATTAGTTATTTACTAAGATTGTTGGTGTTTGTAATCAAAAACCACTCAGGAGTCTGATATGGATGCCCTTAGCCGTTTGTTGATGCTTAACGCTCCACAAGGAACGATCGATAAGAATTGCGTGTTAGGAAGTGACTGGCAGCTTCAACATGGTGCCGGGGAATTATCGGTTATTCGTTGGCATGCGTTAACGCAAGGAGCGGCGAAGCTGGAAATGCCGACGGGAGAGATTTTTACATTACGCCCGGGAAATGTGGTCCTGCTACCACAAAATTCAGCTCATCGCCTGAGTCATGTCGATAATGAATCGACCTGTATTGTCTGCGGCACTCTTCGGTTGCAACATTCGGCGCGTTATTTTTTAACGTCTTTGCCGGAAACGCTGTTTTTAGCACCGGTTAACCACAGCGTGGAATATAACTGGCTGAGGGAGGCGATCCCGTTTTTACAACAGGAATCCAGATCGGCGATGCCGGGAGTGGATGCACTGTGTAGCCAGATCTGCGCTACATTCTTTACCCTCGCGGTGCGTGAGTGGATTGCACAGGTTAATACAGAGAAAAACATTCTCAGTTTGCTTCTGCATCCACGTCTTGGTGCGGTAATACAGCAAATGCTGGAAATGCCAGGACACGCCTGGACCGTCGAATCGCTGGCCAGCATCGCCCACATGTCTCGGGCAAGTTTTGCCCAGCTTTTCCGTGATGTTTCCGGAACCACGCCGCTGGCTGTATTAACAAAGTTGCGTCTACAAATAGCGGCCCAGATGTTTTCCCGGGAAATGCTCCCTGTTGTGGTGATCGCTGAGTCAGTAGGCTATGCCAGTGAATCATCTTTTCACAAGGCGTTTGTCCGCGAGTTTGGTTGTACTCCGGGAGAATATCGGGAAAGGGTCAGACAGCTTGCACCCTGAATAAAACCGCCAGAAATCAGGGCAAAGATAATCCGCATTCCGGGAGTTGTGAGCCTTTCAACTATTTCTATTTCCAACGGTGGTTTGGGCTTTATATATTTTTTTCTGATGGACTCTAGCTCAGTTTTTAAATAAAAATGCAAACTAAATTGCTTCAATTAAATAAAACCCCGACTATTACTTGATACGTGATTATTGTCGGTGATTTTTTTGTACACCATCAGTGTATATCTCAATAACCCCTGAATAAGTAGCTCTGAATAGGTATAAGGGATGTAGCCTTTTTAAATGGATTTCTTATGCCAAAAATGAACGTCGATTTCCCCATAAAATGTGAGCGATGCCGAAAGAAATAAAATTAGTTATTGCATTTGAAGTTTGGATGAAAGATTATCATTTGTCACACAAATGAGGGGTGGTATGTTGCTAGCCAATTAAAAAAGAACGCCATATTTATTGATGATTGATCCCCCGGAAGGAGGGGAACCATCGGGCATAAATGGGCATGAAGTAATGGAGTATTAGTTGTGAATGTCAATTTCTTTGTCACCTGTATTGGTGACGCCCTGAAATCAAGAATGGCACGAGACTCCGTGCTGCTACTGGAAAAACTCGGCTGTCGCGTAAATTTCCCGGAGAAACAGGGATGCTGCGGTCAGCCTGCGATCAATAGCGGTTATATCAAAGAAGCGATTCCAGGGATGAAAAATCTGATCGCCGCACTGGAGGATAACGACGATCCCATTATTTCACCGGCTGGCTCTTGCACCTATGCCGTAAAAAGTTACCCGACGTATCTGGCGGATGAACCCGAATGGGCATCACGTGCCGAAAAGGTTGCCGCGCGTATGCAGGATCTCACCTCTTTTATTGTTAATAAATTAGGGGTAGTCGATGTAGGTGCCAGTTTGCAAGGGAGAGCTGTGTATCACCCATCTTGTAGCCTGGCCCGTAAGCTGGGAGTGAAGGACGAGCCACTTACGCTGCTGAAAAATGTGCGTGGACTGGAGCTGTTGACCTTTGCTGAACAGGATACCTGCTGCGGATTTGGCGGCACGTTCTCGGTCAAAATGGCCGAAATATCCGGCGAGATGGTGAAAGAAAAGGTTGTGCACCTGATGGAAGTCCGCCCTGAGTATTTAATTGGTGCTGACGTGAGTTGCCTGCTGAACATCAGTGGGCGATTACAACGGGAAGGGCAGAAAGTCAAAGTGATGCATATTGCTGAAGTGTTGATGAGCCGCTGAGGATATAAAGATGTCGATCAAAACCAGTAATACAGATTTTAAGACACGCATCCGTCAGCAAATTGAAGATCCGATCATGCGCAAAGCGGTGGCAAACGCGCAGCAGCGTATTGGGGCAAATCGGCAAAAAATGGTCGATGAATTGGGGCACTGGGAGGAGTGGCGCGATCGGGCCGCCCAGATACGTGATCATGTTCTGAGTAATCTCGACGCTTATCTGTACCAGCTCTCAGAAAAAGTGACGCAAAACGGCGGTCACGTCTGGTTTGCAAAAACCAAAGAAGACGCTACCCGCTACATTTTACAGGTTGCCCAACGCAAAAATGCCCGGAAGGTGGTGAAATCTAAATCGATGGTGACCGAAGAGATTGGTGTCAATCATGTGTTGCAGGATGCTGGCATTCAGGTGATTGAAACCGATCTGGGTGAATATATTCTCCAGCTGGATCAAGATCCGCCATCTCATGTTGTGGTCCCGGCAATTCATAAAGATCGCCATCAGATCCGTCGAGTGCTACACGAACGTCTGGGCTATGAGGGGCCGGAAACGCCTGAAGCGATGACCTTATTCATCCGGCAAAAAATCCGCGAAGATTTCCTCAGTGCTGAAATAGGTATTACCGGCTGTAATTTCGCGGTGGCAGAGACAGGTTCGGTATGCCTAGTGACCAATGAAGGTAATGCGCGAATGTGTACCACGCTGCCTAAAACGCATATTGCAGTGATGGGAATGGAGCGTATTGCCCCCACGTTTGCCGAGGTAGATGTATTGATCACCATGCTGGCGCGCAGTGCCGTTGGTGCACGTTTGACGGGATACAACACCTGGCTGACAGGACCGCGCGAAGCGGGGCACGTTGATGGTCCTGAAGAGTTTCATCTGGTTATTGTCGATAACGGGCGTTCTGAGGTGCTGGCCTCTGAATTTCGGGATGTGCTGCGCTGTATTCGCTGCGGGGCTTGTATGAATACTTGTCCGGCATATCGCCATATTGGCGGTCATGGATATGGCTCTATTTATCCAGGGCCAATTGGTGCGGTGATTTCTCCGCTACTTGGCGGCTATAAAGATTTTAAAGATTTACCCTACGCCTGCTCTTTATGCACTGCTTGTGACAGCGTGTGTCCGGTGCGTATTCCGCTGTCAAAACTGATTTTGCGTCATCGTCGGGTGATGGCTGAAAAAGGGATCACCGCAAAAGCAGAGCAACGGGCGATAAAAATGTTCGCTTATGCCAATAGTCATCCAGGATTGTGGAAAGTCGGGATGATGGCCGGCGCTCATGCGGCAAGCTGGTTTATCAATGGCGGCAAAACACCACTCAAATTTGGCGCGATTAGCGACTGGATGGAAGCACGCGATCTTCCTGAAGCTGACGGAGAGAGTTTCCGTAGTTGGTTTAAGAAACATCAGGCGCAGGAGAAAAAGAATGGATAATCGGAGCGAATTTTTGAATAACGTTGCTCAGGCACTGGGTCGCCCGCTGCGACTTGAACCGCAAGCAGAAGATGCGCCGCTTAACAACTATGCTAACGAGCGGCTTACCCAACTTAACCAACAGCAGCGCTGTGACGCGTTTATTCAGTTTGCCAGCGATGTTATGTTGACGCGCTGTGAGCTGACCAGCGAGGCGAAGGCGGCAGAAGCTGCAATACGTCTGTGTAAAGAGCTGGGAGATCAGTCGGTCGTGATTAGCGGTGACACGAGGCTGGAGGAATTGGGGATTAGTGAACGTTTGCAGCAGGAATGCAATGCCGTTGTTTGGGATCCGGCGAAAGGTGCCGAGAATATCTCGCAGGCAGAGCAGGCTAAAGTGGGTGTCGTGTATGCTGAATATGGTTTAACCGAATCGGGAGGCGTGGTTCTTTTTTCCGCCGTCGAGCGCGGGCGTTCATTGAGCCTGCTCCCGGAATCTTCTCTTTTTATCCTGCGTAAAAGCACAATCCTGCCGCGTGTAGCGCAACTCGCAGAAAAATTGCATCAGAAAGCGCAGGCCGGTGAACGAATGCCGTCATGTATTAACATCATCAGTGGTCCCAGCTCAACGGCGGATATTGAGCTTATCAAAGTCGTCGGGGTTCATGGTCCGGTGAAAGCGGTGTATCTGATTATTGAGGATTGCTGAGAGAGATATGAGATCTGAACATAAACCTGAAGAAGGCATACGAGGTTGAAAATAGCGTTAAGGACAACCTGACTTAACCCCGTTCCGTCATGGTTATGCTGCTCTTCTGTAAATATCCTGGCATTAGTAATGCCAGGATATTTACAGTGAAAAAGACAGGCATCCATTCCTGAAAACGGGTTCCCTTCCCGGTCATTGTCACTTCAGCTTTATACAGGCACTCTCTATCAGAATGCTGTTTATTACTGCCCAGAGTTTTGTTGGTATTCATCTACCATTTTTTTGACAAGGCAAAACATTACAGAAATTACAATGCTTAGAAAAAATCCCAGAGCCAGGCAAATGGCAGCAGGGTATTTATTTTTTATTTCTGGTGAGCTTATAGTTACACAGCCATCACCGTTCGGATACAATGACCAGTTCCTGGTCAGGTATATCATTTTTGTATAAAGCTCACTGTTAATTGCTGAAGGTATTTGTATCTCATCGAGAACTTGCCTGCCATTATGGTATTCTGACGCATACCATTTGATAATAGACGCCTGCACGCGAGATATTTCCGCTTCAGCAGTTGGTAAATCTCTCTTATCTCCTGACCATTCCAGCTTTATTTCTCTGTTCTTGACATCTGGGCTGGTGTGAAAAAATGTAGTAATTCGCTGTATAACATCTTCAGTCATTGTGGTCTGACAGGCAAAGTTATTATTGCTATCACAGTTAACAAGTATGCCTGGTGTTGTCTGGTTTATTTTTAGGCTGTAACTCACTTTTATATTATCTTTATTGACATACAGAAATAAAAGCACCATTGCCATACAGATAGCTATAATAAAAAGGATAACACGAATCTTTTTCTTCAGATAAAATAAAATCTCAATCAGATCGATATCCTGTTTGATTTGTTCACTCATAATATATCCAGAAAATAAAATCTGCCGCAGATAAGGTTGTATTAATAGTCTGTATCAGGAATGTTCGGGGTAAATATCAGCAAAAAACCAGCATCATGAATACTGGATATGAAGCATGAGAGTTACCTCAGTGTTTATATAAGGATTCGGTCCCCCTCTCTGGAACGGTAACTCTCAATCTGATCGGTTCCTGCGTTAGTTCACATCACGACTCATTTTTTCGCTCTCACCGGCATCCCATTTGCCACAAAATATCCCGCCGTGCTCCTCGGCAGCGCTTCCTGTCCACGAATCATATCCGCTATTTTCTCGCCAATCATAATTGTCGTGGCGTTCAAATTCCCGGTGATAATCTGCGGCATAATTGACGCATCCACCACGCGCAGGCCTTCCAGCCCATGCACGCGGCCTTCGCCGTCAACCACGGACATCTCGTCGTAACCCATTTTGCAGGTACCGCACGGATGGAAGGCGGTTTCGGCGTGATTACGCACGAACTCATCGAGCTGCTCATCCGTCTGACATTCCGTGCCGGGGCTGATTTCGCGGCCACGATACTGATCCAGCGTCGGTTGATGCATGATCTCCCGGGTGATGCGAATTGCGTCGCGGAACTCCTGCCAGTCCTGCTCGTGTGACATGTAGTTAAACAGAATTGCCGGATGCTGGTGCGGGTCGCGGGATTTAATCCGCACATGCCCACGGCTTGGCGAGCGCATTGAGCCGACGTGGCACTGGAAACCGTGCTCCTTCACCGCATTCGAGCCGTTATAGTTAATCGCTACTGGCAGGAAATGGTACTGAATATTCGGCCACGCAAATTCCTCTCGGCTGCGAATAAATCCGCCTGCTTCAAAGTGGTTGCTGGCACCAACGCCAGTGCCGCCAAACAGCCACTCCGCACCGATTTTCGGCTGGTTCCACCACTGCAGGGCAGGGTAGAGGGAAACCGGTTCTTTGCACTCATATTGCAGATACATCTCCAGATGATCCTGAAGATTTTCGCCGACGCCGGGTAATTCATGCACCAGCGGAATATCAAACTCCGCCAGCAGTTCAGCGTTGCCGACGCCGGAGCGTTGCAGGATCTGCGGTGAGGCAATCGCGCCTGCACATAACAGCACTTCTTTGTTGGCCGTTGCGCGGGTTGGGATGGTGCTGTCGCCTTCCAGCCATTCGACGCCCACCGCGCGTTTGCCGTCAAAAATGATGTGATCGGTCATAGCGTGAGTACGAATGGTCAGGTTAGGGCGCGATTTGGCCTGATCGAGATAACCGCGCGCGGTACTGGCGCGACGGCCCTGCGGCGTGACGGTGCGATCCATCGGACCAAAACCTTCCTGCTGATAACCGTTGAGATCGTCCGTGCGCGGGTAGCCCGCCTGCACGCCCGCTTCAATCATCGCTTCAAACAGCGGATTGACGCCGGGTTTGGAGGTAGTGACGCTCACCGGGCCATCGCCACCGTGGTAGTCGTTCTCGCCCACATCGCGAGTCTCGGCCTTGCGGTAGTAGGGCAGGCAGTCGAGATAACTCCAGTTCTCCAGACCGGGTTCTTGCGCCCAGTTATCGAGATCCAGCGCATTGCCACGGATGTAGCACATGCCGTTGATCAGCGACGATCCACCCAGGCCTTTACCGCGTCCGCACTCCATGCGGCGGTTATTCATAAACGGTTCAGGCTCTGTTTCATAGGCCCAGTTGTAGCGTTTGCCCTGTAGTGGGAACGCCAGCGCTGCGGGCATCTGGGTGCGGAAGTCAAAGCGATAGTCCGGGCCGCCCGCTTCAAGCAGCAGCACGGAGGTATTCGGATCTTCAGTCAGACGGGTAGCGAGAACGTTGCCGGCTGAGCCGGCACCAATAATGATGTAGTCAAATTGCAAATAAACCTCCTGGTTAGAATATGGACTGGAATTTAGCCATCTCAACCTGGATGGACTTCACCTGGGTGTAACTCTGGAGCGTCATCACGCCGTTCTCGCGACCAATGCCGGAGTGTTTGTAGCCGCCAACGGGCATCTCTGCCGGGGATTCGCCCCAGGTGTTGATCCAGCAAATACCCGCTTCCAGCTGATGAATGACGCGATGCGCGCGGTTCAGGTCCGCCGTCACGATGCCCGCCGCCAGGCCGTAGTCGGTATCATTGGCGCGGCGAATCACTTCGTCCTCAGATTCATAAGTGAGAAGCGACATCACCGGACCGAAGATCTCTTCGCGCACGATGGTCATTTCGTCGCGGCAATCGGTGAACACGGTCGGTGCAACCCATGCGCCGTTATCGAAGCCATCGCCTTTCAGTACATCGCCGCCGCACAGTACGCGCGCGCCTTCCTCTTTGCCTTTGGCGATATAGCGCAGCACGTTATCGCGATGCGGGAAGCTGACCAGCGGGCCGAAGTTAGTTTGCGGATCGAAAACGTCGCCCGCGCGAATGCGCTCAACGCGCGCCAGAATTTTCTGCTCAAATGCGGCTTTGCATTTCGCCGGAACGAAGACGCGGGTGCCATTGGTACACACCTGACCGGAGCTGAAGAAGTTTGCCATCATGGCGATATCGGCGGCGAGATCGAGATCCGCATCATCGAAAACGATCAGCGGTGATTTACCGCCCAGTTCCATGGTCACTTCTTTCAGGGAAGAGGCCGCCGAGTTAGCCATCACTTTTTTGCCGCTGGCGACACCGCCGGTAAATGACACTTTGGCAATGCCCGGATGCTCGGTCAGATATTGCCCGGTCTCCGCGCCCACCCCCGGCAACACGTTAAATACGCCGTCCGGCAGGCCCGCTTCGCTGTAAATTTCAGCCAGCTTTAACGCGGTAAGCGGGGTGACTTCGCTCGGTTTGAAAATCATTGCGTTGCCTGCCGCCAGCGCCGGGGCGGATTTCCACAGGGCAATCTGAATCGGGTAGTTCCATGCGCCAATCCCCGCCACCACACCCAGCGGTTCGCGGCGGGTATAAACAAATGACGTCTCACGCAACGGGATCTGGCTGCCTTCCAGCGCCGGGATCAGCCCGGCGTAGTACTCCAGCACGTCCGCACCGGTAACGATATCGACGGTTGAGGTTTCCGAATATGCTTTTCCGGTATCGAGGGTTTCCAGTTTTGCGAGTTCGTCATTGCGTTCACGCAGAATATCAACGGCCCGACGCAGAATACGCGAGCGCTCCATAGCGGTCATCGCCGCCCAGATTTTTTGCCCCTGTTGGGCACTCTTCACGGCGCGATCGACATCCTCACGCCCGGCGGCCTGCACGGTCGCCAGCACGTTACCGTTGGCCGGGTTAATGGTCTCGAAGGTGCGACCGCTGGTGGCGGAGGTATAACCACCATGTATATAAAGCTGCTGTTCTGCCATTCGGGACATCACGTCTCCTCGGTTAATCGGTGGGTAAATGCTGAGTAATAAAGTGACGGGTCAGCGAGTGTGCGAGAGGTTTATCCAGCGGTTTGCCGCTTAGTGCCGCGCGCAGCCATAATCCGTCAATCAGCGCGGCAAGGCCGTAGCCCGCTTCCTGTGCCTGTTCGCGCGGCAATTCGCGGCGAAACTCGCTCACCAGATTCGACAGCAAGCGGCGGCTGCTGACCTGCTGTAAACGATAGAGCATCGGCTGATGCATACTGCTGGCCCAGAACGCCAGCCAGGCTTTCATCGCCGCACTGCTCACCTGAGTTTCATCGAAGTTTCCGGCAACAATCGCCTGTAATCGCTGCTCTGCACTGCCCTGCGGAAGTGCATGTAATCGATTCAAAACCGCGTCACGCAGCTGACTGGTGATATCGCGCATGGTTGCTTCCAGCAGACCATTTTTGTCCCTGAAATAGTGGCTGATGATCCCCGTAGAAACGCCTGCACGGCGGGCGATCTGCGCGATCGTTGCATCGTGCATGCCCACTTCATTTATTGCTTCCAGTGTGGCGTCGATCAGTTGTCTGCGCCGGATCGACTGCATCCCCAATTTGGGCATTTTCGCCACTCCATTCATCAGCGTTGTTTATCTATTAAAGCGGTTATTGATTGGACGTTCAATATAAAATGTGTCGTAATTGTTACGAATTTGATTTTAAATGGTAACAATAACAGTGGGGATACTGGATGACAGACCTTTTCCCTGACAACGATCCTGTTTCGCGACTTCTCGGCCCTGTGGATTGGCCGCACGCTGGACTGGGTTTCTAAAACCTTCGGTTGGTACTATCTACTGGCGGCAACGCTCTATATTGTCTTTGTGGTCTGTATCGCTTGTTCGCGTTTTGGTTCGGTGAAGCTCGGGCCAGAACAATCCAAACCGGAATTCAGCCTGCTGAGTTGGGCGGCGATGCTGTTTGCTGGCGGGATCGGTATCGACCTGATGTTCTTCTCCGTAGCCGAACCGGTAACGCAGTATATGCAGCCGCCGGAAGGCGCGGGACAGACGATTGAGGCCGCGCGTCAGGCGATGGTCTGGACGCTGTTTCACTACGGCTTAACCGGCTGGTCGATGTATGCGCTGATGGGCATGGCGCTCGGATACTTTAGCTATCGTTATAATTTGCCGCTCACCATCCGCTCGGCGCTGTACCCGATCTTCGGTAAACGGATTAACGGGCCGATAGGTCACTCAGTGGATATTGCAGCGGTGATCGGCACTATCTTCGGTATTGCCACTACGCTCGGTATCGGTGTGGTGCAGCTTAACTATGGCTTGAGCGTACTGTTTGATATTCCCGATTCGATGGCGGCAAAAGCGGCACTGATCGCCTTGTCGGTGATAATCGCCACGATCTCTGTCACCTCCGGTGTCGATAAGGGCATTCGTGTGTTATCGGAACTTAACGTTGCGCTGGCGCTGGGATTGATCCTGTTCGTATTGTTTATGGGCGACACCTCGTTCCTGCTTAATGCGCTGGTGCTGAACGTTGGCGACTATGTGAATCGCTTTATGGGCATGACGCTCAACAGTTTTGCCTTCGACCGTCCGGTTGAGTGGATGAATAACTGGACGCTCTTCTTCTGGGCATGGTGGGTGGCATGGTCGCCGTTTGTCGGCTTGTTCCTGGCGCGTATCTCGCGTGGGCGTACCATTCGCCAGTTCGTGCTGGGCACGTTGATTATTCCGTTTACCTTCACGCTGTTATGGCTCTCGGTATTCGGCAATAGCGCGCTGTATGAAATCATCCACGGCGGCGCGGCATTTGCCGAGGAAGCGATGGTCCATCCGGAGCGCGGCTTCTACAGCCTGCTGGCGCAGTATCCGGCGTTTACCTTTAGCGCCTCCGTCGCCACCATTACTGGCCTGCTGTTTTATGTGACCTCGGCGGACTCCGGTGCGCTGGTGCTGGGGAATTTCACCTCGCAGCTTAAAGATATCAACAGCGACGCCCCCGGCTGGCTGCGCGTCTTCTGGTCGGTGGCGATTGGTCTGCTGACGCTCGGCATGCTGATGACCAACGGGATATCCGCGCTGCAAAACACCACGGTAATCATGGGGCTGCCGTTCAGCTTTGTGATTTTCTTCGTGATGGCGGGGTTGTATAAATCTCTGAAGGTAGAAGATTACCGCCGTGAAAGTGTCAACCGCGATACCGCGCCGCGACCGCTGGGGCTTCAGGATCGCCTGAGCTGGAAAAAACGTCTATCGCGCCTGATGAATTATCCGGGCACGCGTTACACTAAACAGATGATGGAGACGGTCTGTTACCCGGCAATGGAAGAAGTGGCGCAGGAGCTGCGGTTGCGCGGCGCGTACGTGGAGCTAAAAAGCCTGCCGCCGGAAGAGGGACAACAGTTGGGGCATCTGGATTTGTTGGTGCATATGGGCGAAGAGCAAAACTTTGTCTATCAGATTTGGCCGCAGCAATATTCGGTGCCGGGCTTTACCTACCGCGCACGTATCGGTAAATCGACCTACTACCGACTGGAAACCTTCCTGTTAGAAGGCAGCCAGGGCAACGACCTGATGGACTACAGCAAAGAGCAGGTGATCACCGATATTCTTGACCAGTACGAGCGGCACCTTAACTTTATTCATCTCCATCGTGAAGCGCCGGGCCATAGCGTGATGTTCCCGGACGCGTGATTGTTTTTGCATAAAACCGCGCCATGTCTGCATATGGCGCGGGAATCATTGACTCGCTGGGTAATGACTCCAACTTATTGATAGTGTTTTATGTTCAGATAATGCCCGATGACTTTGTCATGCAGCTCCACCGATTTTGAGAACGACAGCGACTTCCGTCCCAGCCGTGCCAGGTGCTGCCTCAGATTCAGGTTATGCCGCTCAATTCGCTGCGTATATCGCTTGCTGATTACGTGCAGCTTTCCCTTCAGGCGGGATTCATACAGCGGCCAGCCATCCGTCATCCATATCACCACGTCAAAGGGTGACAGCAGGCTCATAAGACGCCCCAGCGTCGCCATAGTGCGTTCACCGAATACGTGCGCAACAACCGTCTTCCGGAGACTGTCATACGCGTAAAACAGCCAGCGCTGGCGCGATTTAGCCCCGACATAGCCCCACTGTTCGTCCATTTCCGCGCAGACGATGACGTCACTGCCCGGCTGTATGCGCGAGGTTACCGACTGCGGCCTGAGTTTTTTAAGTGACGTAAAATCGTGTTGAGGCCAACGCCCATAATGCGTGCAGTTGCCCGGCATCCAACGCCATTCATGGCCATATCAATGATTTTCTGGTGCGTACCGGGTTGAGAAGCGGTGTAAGTGAACTGCAGTTGCCATGTTTTACGGCAGTGAGAGCAGAGATAGCGCTGATGTCCGGCAGTGCTTTTGCCGTTACGCACCACCCCGTCAGTAGCTGAACAGGAGGGACAGCTGATAGAAACAGAAGCCACTGGAGCACCTCAAAAACACCATCATACACTAAATCAGTAAGTTGGCAGCATCACCGGTACGGGGTTCCTGAATGTCTCCAATGCTGGCAGCGAGTTATATGCTGATGATTTGTATGAGTCAAACTCAGGCATGAGACACGATCGCGGCTATTTTAATGTCTCCAACGGCGGCAAAATCCATGTTAAGGGCACCAGCCGTCTGACCTATTTGCAGGGAAATGTCAGTGGTGAAGGCAGCCAGGTAAATTCTAAAACCTTCTTTATGGGCGTTTACGGCAGTTACGGTGGTAATCAGTACCTGTCAGTTAATAACGGCGGTGAAGTTAATGCCAGTGAGAAAATTAGCCTGGGTTATTATGATCAAAACTCCGATACAACACTTGCTGTTTCGGAAGGTGGTAAAATCTCTGCGCCGACTATTAGTTTAAGCACCAACTCTGAGTTAGCGTTAGGTGCACAGGAAGGAAGCGCAGCGAAGGCTGCAGGGATTATTGATGCCGAAAAAATTGAGTTTGTGTGGGCAAAGACATCCGAGAAGAAAATCACCTTAAACCACACGGATAAAAACGCGACTATTTCCGCGGATATTGTCAGTGACAGCGAGGGCCTGGGCTATATCAATGCGCTCAATGGTACGACTTACTTAACCGGGGATAACTCCGCCTTTAGCGGTAAAGTCAAAATTGAGCAAAATGGCGCTTTAGGGATCACCCAAAATATAGGTACCGCAGAAATCAACAACCGCGGGAAATTACACCTGAAGGCTGACGATAGCATGACCTTTGCCAATAAGATTTCCGGCAACGGTACAATAAGTATCGACAGTGGGACAGTGGCGCTGACCGGCAATAACTATGCATTCAGCGGATATATTGATGTCGCTTCTGGTGCTGTCGCGGTTATTTCTGAAGACAAGAACATCGGCCGTGCGGACCTGGATGTTGATGGCAAACTGCAAATCAATGCCAATAAAGATTGGGTATTTGATAACGATCTTCAAGGTAGAGGTATTGTTGAAATAAACATGGGGAATCACGAATTCTCCTTCGATGAGTTTGCTTATACAGACTGGTTCCAGGGTTCACTGGCGTTCCAGAACACGACATTTAACCTGGAAAAGAATGCTGAGTTTCTGCAGAGAGGCGGGATCACTGCGGGTCAGGGAAGCCTGGTAACAGTGGGTAAGGGCGCTCACTCCATTAGCACTTTGGGATTCTCCGGCGGAACCGTTGATTTTGGTGCCCTGACAGCAGGTGCACAGATGACAGAAGGGACGGTCAACGTTAGTAAAACGCTGGATTTGCGCGGCGAGGGTGTGATTCAGGTTTCTGACAGTGACGTTGTCCGCTCAGTATCTCGTGATATTGACTCTGCGTTATCGCTCACTGAAGTCGATGATGGTAACAGCGCCATTAAGCTGGTTGATGCGCAAGGTGCGGAAGTTCTGGGCGATGCGGGCAATCTGCAATTGCAGGATAAAAATGGGCAAATCCTCTCCAGCAGTGCCCAACGTGATATTCAGCAGAATGGGCAAAAAGCGGCCGTCGGCACTTACGACTATCGTCTGACGAGTGGGGTAAACAATGACGGTCTGTATATCGGTTACGGCCTGACCCAGCTTGATTTACACGCTACCGACAGCGATGCTCTGGTGCTGAGCTCTAACGGTAAAAGCGAGAATGCCGCCGATCTCAGCGCAAAGATTACCGGCAGTGGTGACCTGGCATTCAGCAGCCAGAAGGGTCAGACCGTATCGCTTTCTAACAAAGACAACGACTATACCGGTGTTACCGATCTGCGCAGTGGGACGCTTTTGTTGAATAACGATAACGTGTTGGGTAATACCCATGAACTGCGTCTGGCGGCAGAGACTGAACTGGATATGAATGGTCACAGCCAGACCGTGGGCACGCTCAATGGCAGCGCCGATTCACTGCTGAGCTTAAATGGTGGCAGTCTGACGGTTACCAACGGGGGCACTTCAACCGGTTCGTTAACGGGGAGCGGAGAGCTGAATATTCAGGGCGGCACGCTGGACATCGCGGGCGATAACAGCAACCTGACAGCGAATGTGAACATTGCTAATTCGGCTAATGTCCTGGTAAGTCATGCGCAGGGATTGGGTAGCGCAAACGTTGAGAACAACGGTACCCTGGCGTTGAATAATAGCGCTGAAAAAAGAGCGGCTGCGTCTGTGAATTACACCCTGGGCGGCAATCTGACCAACAACGGTACGCTGATGACCGGAATGTCAGGACAGCAAGCTGGCAATGTGTTAGTGGTGAAGGGGAACTACCACGGTAATAACGGTCAACTAGTAATGAATACGGTACTGAATGGCGATGACTCAGTAACCGATAAATTGGTTGTCGAGGGCGATACTAGCGGCACGACTGCCGTTACGGTGAATAACGCTGGCGGTACAGGTGCGAAAACCCTTAACGGTATCGAACTTATCCATGTAGACGGTAAGTCTGAGGGCGAATTTGTTCAGGCTGGTCGTATCGTTGCGGGGGCGTATGACTACACTCTCGCGCGTGGACAAGGGGCAAATAGTGGTAACTGGTATCTGACCAGCGGCAGTGATTCTCCTGAACTGCAGCCGGAGCCAGACCCGATGCCGAATCCGGAGCCAAACCCGAATCCAGAGCCGAACCCTAACCCGACACCTACGCCGGGTCCGGATCTGAATGTGGATAATGACCTGCGACCGGAGGCGGGTAGCTACATTGCGAACCTTGCAGCAGCGAATACAATGTTCACCACGCGTCTGCATGAGCGTCTGGGTAATACGTACTATACCGACATGGTGACGGGTGAGCAGAAACAAACCACTATGTGGATGCGCCATGAAGGTGGTCATAATAAATGGCGTGATGGCAGCGGCCAGCTGAAAACCCAAAGCAATCGCTATGTTCTGCAACTGGGAGGCGATGTCGCGCAGTGGAGCCAAAACGGCAGCGACAGCTGGCATGTTGGGGTCATGGCGGGATATGGCAACAGCGACAGCAAAACCATTTCCTCGCGAACCGGTTATCGTGCAAAAGCGAGTGTGAACGGATATAGCACCGGCCTCTATGCCACCTGGTATGCCGATGACGAGTCGCGTAATGGCGCGTATCTCGACAGTTGGGCGCAGTACAGCTGGTTTGATAACACAGTGAAAGGGGATGACTTACAAAGTGAATCCTATAAATCAAAAGGATTTACCGCTTCACTGGAAGCTGGATACAAACACAAATTAGCTGAATTTAATGGCAGCCAGGGAACGCGTAATGAATGGTATGTTCAGCCGCAAGCACAGGTTACCTGGATGGGAGTCAAAGCCGATAAGCACCGCGAAAGCAACGGAACCCTCGTTCATAGCAACGGTGATGGCAATGTTCAAACCCGACTTGGCGTAAAAACCTGGCTGAAGAGCCACCATAAAATGGATGACGGTAAATCCCGCGAGTTCCAGCCGTTTGTAGAAGTGAACTGGCTGCATAACAGTAAGGATTTCAGCACCAGTATGGATGGCGTGTCCGTCACTCAGGATGGAGCCCGAAATATTGCTGAGATAAAAACCGGGGTGGAAGGACAGCTAAATGCCAACCTGAATGTCTGGGGGAATGTGGGCGTTCAGGTTGCCGATAGGGGATATAATGACACCTCTGCAATGGTTGGCATTAAGTGGCAATTCTGATCTGAATAATGAGTAAAAGGAGAGAGAGCCGAACGGGAGATAATTCGGCTCTCTGTGTCATTTTCTTGCAGCCAGCTTTATCAGTCAGAGTGAAGACTCGCAGATTTAGCTGGCGCACAAGATTTAATCAAGGTGTGTTCAATGGCTTCGCATGATTTGAGTGTTTTTTTGGAAGAGTTCGGGGCAACGGTGAATTTGACGTTGCCTGGTATCGTGTCCGAAAAAGAACGGCTTTTACTCAAGCTGCTAATGGAGGGAATGTCGGTTACAGAAATCTCACAGTACAGAAATCGCAGTGCAAAGACAATTTCACATCAAAAGAAGCAGCTGTATGAAAAACTAGGCATCCAGAGTGATATTACCTTCTGGCGGGATATCTTTTTTCAATATCATCCGCAAGTCATCAGTGGCACGGGAAATAAAAATAATTTTTATATCCCTGATAACCGTTGTCACCATATCGTCACGCCTGAAGCCATCAGTCTGGCGTTGGAAAACCACGAATTCAAACCGTGGATCCAACCGGTTTTCTGCGCGCAGACTGGGGTACTGACGGGCTGTGAGGTACTTGTCCGCTGGGAACATCCACAAACGGGAATTATCCCACCGGATCAGTTTATTCCTCTGGCGGAGTCATCCGGTCTTATTGTCATAATGACCCGCCAACTGATGAAACAGACTGCGGATATTCTGATGCCGGTAAAACATTTGCTGCCGGACAATTTCCATATTGGCATCAACGTCTCGGCGGGTTGTTTTTTGGCAGCGGGATTTGAAAAAGAGTGTCTGAACCTGGTTAAGAAATTAGGTAACGATAAAATCAAGCTGGTTCTCGAGCTAACGGAACGTAACCCTATTCCGGTAACGCCAGAAGCCAGAGCGATATTTGACAGCCTTCATCAGCACAACATTACCTTTGCGCTGGATGACTTTGGTACGGGTTATGCGACCTATCGTTACTTGCAGGCGTTCCCGGTCGATTTTATTAAGATCGATAAGTCATTTGTGCAAATGGCGAGTGTCGACGAAATCTCCGGTCATATTGTGGACAATATTGTCGAACTAGCGCGTAAGCCTGGTCTGAGTATCGTGGCGGAAGGGGTAGAAACCCAGGAGCAGGCGGATTTAATGATCGGTAAAGGCGTTCACTTTTTGCAGGGCTATTTGTACTCTCCGCCAGTACCGGGTAATAAATTTATCTCTGAATGGGTAATGAAAGCAGGTGGTTGATGTAAACCGCTATTCACAGCGCATCGGGAGGTTGGCAGCGATTAATTCTCCCGATGCAGTAAATCCTGATAGATCCCCGTTAATATGCCATTTGGCGCAAATTGTTTTTTAATCCACTGCGTCACCTGACCCGTAGCAGAATGCTGAGTCGCCAGTAACATGCGCGAATCCTGGCGCGGATTATGGATTTGTCGGGTAACCAGCAGGGATTGCGTCATCGCCTCACGGACCATGTAATCCGGCAAAAAACCAATTCCTTCACCTAAAATCTGGCACTGACATTTGGTGTTGAAATCTGGCACCAGAATTGACTCCTGCCCGTGCAGCAACCAGCCCACTTTTTTATTAATCGTATGCGCGGTGTCCTCCACCATAATATTAGGGTAGAGACGCAGTTGGCTTTCGGCGATGGGTTCCGGCACAAAGGCTAACGGGTGATCCGGGGCGATAGCAAAAGCCCAGCGAATCGCGCCAATTTCAGTGTAATCAATACCGCCGCCGTCCAGTAGTGTATCGGGTGCGCCGATGGCGATATTGGCCTGATTATTAATAATCGCATCCCAGACGCCGTTATACACTTCGGTGGTGACGGTAATCTGGCAGGTAGGAAACTGCTTTTTCAGCACCTGTAACAAGCGTGCGGTGTGTTTGGGCGTATAAAGCAGCTGATTAATACAAATGCGCACACGCGCTTCTATGCCCTGCGAAATAGTATCGATACTGCGTTTGATGGCATAAAAATCATTCAGCAGGTCGGTAGCTTTGCGGAAAAAATAACGCCCGGACTCCGTTAACTCAATGCTGCGGGTACTGCGAGTGAACAGCACCACATCCAGCCCCGTCTCCATACGCTTGATGGTGTAGCTAATGGCGGAAGTGGTTAAACCCAACTCTTCTGCGGCTTTACTGAAGCTGCCAAAACGCGCAGCGGTAGTAAATGCCAACAGATTCTCTTCGGTAAAAATTGAGTTCATTAAACCATTCTCGCCATTATCTACTATGAATTTCTCCAGCTATGACTGTAGAGGTATCGGTTAAAGATAGATAATCATTTTTGAATAACTTTTAATACCCGTCGCGTTTAGTCGTCGCTTCGCTTAATTTTTGTCCACCATATTCTGAAATTATCCCCACGCAGTTACCCGCCAGAAAACCCAGTAACGTCACCGTCCAGTTCATCCCGCTGGCAAAAAACAGCGTCATGCCGAGAAAGCCACCGGGAATAAAGGACAGTAACCAGAAACGCCCTTGCCAGACCACTACCGCCGAGAAGGGTACGGTAGTAATTACGCTCGCCCAGAACGCGGACAGTCCACTTACAGAGGCCAGCCAACCAGCAGTCAGCGCGGCGAAAAACGCCCACACCATCCCGGAATAATTAACCGCCAGACTTCTGATAAACCCCGATTTACCGCCGCCTGCGGCATAAAAACTGCAAAAGGCGACGAAGCCAATGGTTCCTAATAATTCCCATCCTTGAGAGAGCCCGACATGTGAAGACACTAACTGCCAAAGCCCTGCACAAATACCGACGGTGACACCCGTTGCCGTGAGTCCGTTCATCTTGTTCCCCTCTGGTTAGACATGGACGAAAGCTACTCTTACATGTGCAGACTATAGAGAAATAAAACCTGATTGAGTGAAAGGGTATCGGGTCAAAGAAACAAATATTGCACTACCGCACACTGCGAAAAGATTGTTGAATATTATTCAACAAAAAGGCGAGATACGGCGAATTAAATTTAAGCGGGTTCTTTTATCAGATTATCGTTGCTATTCTCAATTCATCGAAAACAGCCACAAAAACCAGGGGAATGTGAATGAGTATAAAAAATCTACCTGCCGACTATTTATTGGCTGCACAACAGGGTGATATCGATAAAGTAAAAACCTGCCTTGCGCTGGGTGTCGATATTAATACCTGCGATCGTCAGGGGAAAACGGCAATTACGCTGGCAAGTTTATATCAGCAATATGCTTGCGTTCAGGCATTAATTGATGCCGGAGCGGATATTAATAAGCAAGATTATACCTGTTTAAATCCTTTTTTAATTAGCTGTCTGAACGATGATTTAACGCTACTACGAATTATTTTACCGGCTAAACCCGATCTTAATTGCGTAACCCGTTTTGGCGGTGTCGGCCTGACGCCTGCCTGTGAAAAAGGCCATTTAAGTATTGTAAAAGAGCTTTTGGCGCATACGGAGATTAACGTTAACCAGACCAACCATGTAGGCTGGACGCCGCTACTGGAAGCGATTGTGCTTAATGATGGTGGTATTAAACAGCAGGCGATTGTGCAGTTATTGCTGGAACACGGTGCCAGCCCGCATCTGACCGATAAATATGGCAAAACGCCACTGGAACTGGCGCGGGAACGGGGCTTTGAAGAGATTGCGCAGTTACTGATTGCCGCAGGTGCATAAACCGGGAGGCTGGCTATCAACACACCAGAAAAACGGTGTGTGTGGGCGCTAACTGCGGATGCGGATTTTCTGGCGCAGCGGGGGCAAGGACAGGTTGAACAGGTCTTTGCCAGAGCGGTAAATATCGCACTCCCGGCTCGCCAGCAGTTGCTGACGCTGCTTTGTGAAGAGTACGACAATGCGCCAAACAGTTGTCGGTTGGCACTCACTCACTTTGATGATCTGTTCCGGCATGGTGATAAGGTTCAGTTTGACGATCAAGGTATTACGGTTGGTCAACATCTTCATATAGAGATGAGTCGTTGTCGGCGTTGGCTGTCCCCAACCTTGCAAATGACCGCTGTGAATTTTCACCTTATCGCCTGGCTACAGTGGCACGACATTATTCATCAGCACCTGGGGGAAAATGAAACCCTGTTTAATTATCGCGGCGATAATCCGTTTTATCAGGCGTTAAATAAAGAATTACATATTAAACGACGGGCAGTTATTCAGACAGTAAACGATAAGCAAAATATCGCCGCAGCGGTCGCCAGTATGATTGGGTTAGGGATTGGCCTTACGCCATCAGCCGATGATTATTTAACAGGTCTGGCGCTTATTTTATTTATTCCCGGGCATCCGGCAGAAAAATACAAAGAGGAATTTTATCGCGGTCTGCTACGCGGCAGAAATAACACCACGTTATTAAGTGCCATAACGCTGGAAGCCGCATTACAACAACGCTGCCGGGAAAATATTCATCGCTTTATTCACAACATTATTTATGGCGTCCCTGGGAATTCAACTCAGGCAATAGAAAAAATTAAACATATTGGCTCCAGTTCCGGCTGCGACATGCTGTATGGCATGGCCGATGGTTGTGCGCTGAGCCAAACCTACGGAGGGAATTATGTCAGTTAAAATAGTCATTAAACCGAATACCTATTTTGATTCTGTCTCGCTGATGTCTATCTCCACGCGTGCAAATAAACTCGACGGCGTCGAGCAGGCATTTGTGGCGATGGCGACCGAAATGAACAAAGGTGTGCTGAAAAATTTAGGACTGCTGACGCCGACGCTGGAACAGGCGAAAAACGGCGACCTGATGATTGTCATCAATGGTAAATCGGGTGCGGACAACGAGCAGTTGCTGGTGGAGATTGAAGAACTGTTCAACACCAAAGCGCAAAGCGGCTCGCACGAGGCGCGTTACGCCACTATTGCCAGCGCCAAAAAGCATATCCCGGAAAGTAACCTGGCGGTGATTTCGGTCAACGGTCTGTTTGCCGCTCGCGAAGCGCGTCAGGCGCTGCAAAACGATCTCAACGTGATGCTGTTTTCCGATAACGTCTCAGTTGAAGATGAACTGGCGCTCAAGCAGTTGGCCCACGAAAAAGGGCTGCTGATGATGGGGCCGGACTGCGGCACGGCGATTATTAACGGCGCGGCGCTCTGTTTTGGTAACGCCGTGCGTCGCGGCAATATCGGTATTGTTGGCGCATCCGGCACCGGCAGCCAGGAGCTGAGCGTCCGCATTCATGAATTTGGTGGCGGTGTTTCACAACTGATTGGCACCGGCGGGCGCGACCTGAGCGAGAAAATCGGCGGCCTGATGATGCTCGACGCCATCGGGATGCTGGAAAACGATCCGCAAACTGAAATTATCGCACTGATTTCAAAACCTCCCGCGCCTGCGGTGGCCCGCAAAGTGCTGGAACGCGCACGTGCCTGCCGCAAGCCGGTGGTGGTCTGCTTCCTCGGTCGCGTTGAAACGCCGGTGGATGAGCAGGGGCTACAGTTTGCCCGCGGCAGCAAAGAGGCGGCGCTAAAAGCGGTGATGCTCTCCGGCGTGAAACAGGAAAATCTCGACCTGCATACGCTTAACCAGCCGTTGATTGCTGATGTGCGTGCGCGTCTGCAACCGCAGCAGAAATACATTCGTGGCCTGTTCTGCGGCGGCACGCTGTGCGACGAAACCATGTTCGCGGTGATGGAAAAACATGGCGATGTCTACAGCAACATTCAGCCCGATCCGGAATTCCGCCTGCAAGATATCAACCGCAGCATCAAACACACCTTCCTCGACTTTGGCGATGACGACTTCACGAACGGCAAGCCGCATCCAATGATTGACCCCACCAACCGCATCAGTCGCTTGATCGAAGAGGCGCGCGATCCAGAAGTGGCGGTGATCGTGATGGATTTTGTGCTCGGATTTGGATCGCATGAAGATCCGGTCGGCTCCACCATCGAGGCGATCAAAGAAGCGAAAGCGATCGCCGCTGCCGAAGGACGCGAGTTGATCATTCTCGCCTATGTGCTGGGTACCGATCTTGATACGCCATCGTTAGAACAACAAAGCCAGATGCTGCTTGATGCCGGAGTGATTCTGGCGAGCAGCAGCACCAATACCGGATTGCTGGCGCGTGAATTTATCTGCAAAGGGGAGGAAGCCTGATGAGCCAGTCACTGTTTAGCCAACCATTGAACGTTATTAACGTCGGCATCGCCATGTTTAGCGATGACCTGAAAAAGCAGCATGTAGAAGTGACTCAACTCGACTGGACGCCGCCGGGGCAGGGCAATATGCAGGTGGTGCAGGCGCTGGATAACATTGCCGATTCGCCGCTGGCAGACAAAATCGCCGCCGCTAACCAGCAGGCGCTGGAGCGCATTATCCAGTCGCATCCGGTGCTGATTGGTTTTGATCAGGCGATTAACGTGGTGCCGGGCATGACGCCGAAAACCATTCTTCACGCCGGGCCGCCGATCACCTGGGAAAAAATGTGCGGCGCGATGAAAGGCGCGGTCACCGGAGCGCTGGTGTTCGAAGGACTGGCGAAAGATCTCGACGAGGCGGCTGAACTGGCGGCCTCCGGGGAGATCACCTTCTCGCCGTGCCACGAACACGACTGTGTGGGATCGATGGCGGGCGTTACCTCGGCCTCGATGTTTATGCACATCGTGAAAAACAAAACCTACGGCAACATCGCTTACACCAATATGAGCGAGCAGATGGCGAAGATTTTGCGTATGGGTGCCAACGATCAGAGCGTGATCGACCGCCTCAACTGGATGCGCGATGTGCAGGGGCCAATGCTGCGCGACGCGATGAAAATTATCGGTGAGATCGATCTGCGCTTAATGCTGGCGCAGGCGCTGCATATGGGCGATGAGTGCCATAACCGCAATAACGCCGGGACGACGCTGCTGATTCAGGCACTGACGCCGGGGATCATTCAGGCAGGCTATTCCGTCGAGCAACAGCGCGAAGTGTTCGAGTTTGTCGCCAGCAGCGACTACTTCTCCGGCCCGACGTGGATGGCGATGTGTAAAGCGGCGATGGATGCGGCGCACGGCATCGAATACAGCACCGTGGTCACCACCATGGCGCGTAACGGCGTCGAGTTCGGCCTGCGGGTCAGCGGCCTGCCGGGGCAATGGTTTACCGGCCCGGCGCAGCAGGTGATCGGCCCGATGTTTGCCGGTTATAAGCCGGAAGATTCGGGGCTGGATATCGGCGACAGCGCCATCACCGAAACCTACGGTATTGGTGGATTTGCTATGGCGACCGCGCCTGCAATCGTCGCGCTGGTGGGCGGCACGGTGGAAGAGGCTATCGATTTCTCCCGTCAGATGCGTGAAATCACTCTCGGTGAAAACCCCAACGTCACCATTCCGCTGCTCGGTTTTATGGGCGTGCCGTCGGCAATCGACATCACCCGCGTGGGTAGCAGCGGCATTCTGCCGGTGATCAACACCG
Source organism: Shigella sonnei (assembly GCF_002950395.1). NCBI lineage: Bacteria > Pseudomonadati > Pseudomonadota > Gammaproteobacteria > Enterobacterales > Enterobacteriaceae > Shigella > Shigella sonnei. Next base: position 2,661,129 of record NZ_CP026802.1, on the reverse strand, counting down.
CCATCGCCCATAAAGATGCGGGCGTCGGCATGATTGGCGCGGGCATTGTGCATCCACCATTCGCTTGCTTCGAGAAAGCCATTCTCGGCTGGTGCGAACGTTACGGCGTCTGACTTACATGTTTATGCCGGATGCGGCGTGAACGCCTTATCCGGCCTACGGATGGCCCGAGAATTGTAGGCCTGATAAGCGTAGCGCATCAGGCAGTCTGGCGTTGGTCATAACCTCATCACCCTCTGTAGCGGACATAACAACATGAAAGAGCTTGTGGTCGTTGCCATTGGTGGCAACAGCATTATCAAAGATAACGCCAGCCAGTCGATTGAGCATCAGGCGGAGGCGGTGAAAGCCGTGGCCGATACGGTGCTGGAAATGCTGGCTTCCGATTACGACATTGTGCTGACCCACGGTAACGGGCCGCAGGTCGGGCTGGATTTACGCCGTGCGGAGATTGCCCACGAGCGCGAAGGGCTGCCCTTAACGCCGCTGGCGAACTGTGTGGCAGATACGCAGGGCGGCATCGGCTATCTGATCCAACAGGCGCTGAATAACCGACTGGCGCGTCACGGCGAGAAAAAAGCCGTCACCGTGGTAACTCAGGTGGAAGTGGATAAAAACGATCCAGGTTTTGCCCATCCCACCAAGCCCATTGGTGCATTCTTCAGTGAAAGCCAGCGTGACAAACTACAAAAGGCAAACCCTGACTGGTGTTTTGTTGAAGATGCCGGACGGGGCTATCGTCGCGTGGTCGCCTCGCCGGAACCGAAACGTATTGTCGAAGCACCCGCCATTAAGGCGCTGATCCAACAAGGTTTTGTCGTAATTGGCGCGGGCGGCGGTGGAATTCCGGTAGTGCGTACTGAAGCGGGGGATTACCAAAGCGTGGACGCGGTTATTGACAAAGATCTCTCTACCGCGCTGCTGGCCCGTGAAATTCACGCCGACATTCTGGTGATCACCACCGACGTCGAAAAAGTCTGTATCCACTTTGGTAAACCGCAGCAGCAGGCGCTGGATCGGGTGGATATTGCCACCATGACTCGCTATATGCAGGAAGGGCATTTTTCTCCCGGCAGCATGTTGCCAAAAATCATCGCCAGCCTGACGTTCCTGGAGCAGGGCGGCAAAGAAGTGATTATCACCACGCCGGAATGCCTGCCTGCGGCGCTGCGCGGTGAAACGGGCACCCATATTATTAAAACGTAAGGACGTAGGATGAAAGAAAGCAATAGCCGCCGTGAATTTCTGAGCCAGAGCGGTAAGATGGTCACCGCCGCCGCGCTGTTTGGTACCTATGTGCCGCTCGCCCATGCGGCGGTAGCTGGCACCCTAAACTGCGAAGCGAACAACACCATGAAAATCACTGACCCGCATTACTATCTCGATAACGTGCTGCTGGAAACCGGTTTTGACTACGAAAACGGTGTGGCGGTGCAGACCCGCACGGCGCGCCAGACCGTGGAGATTCAGGACGGCAAAATTGTCGCCCTGCGCGAGAACAAGCAGCATCCGGACGCCACGCTGCCGCACTATGACGCTGGCGGTAAGTTGATGCTACCCACCACTCGCGACATGCATATTCATCTCGACAAAACCTTCTACGGCGGGCCGTGGCGCTCGCTCAATCGTCCGGCAGGCACCACTATCCAGGACATGATCAAACTCAAGCAGAAAATGCTGCCGGAGTTACAACCGTATACGCAGGAGCGGGCGGAAAAACTGATCGATCTATTGCAGTCGAAAGGCACCACCATTGCCCGCAGCCACTGCAATATCGAACCGGTTTCCGGCCTAAAAAATCTGCAAAATTTGCAGGCGGTGCTGGCGCGGCGTCAGGCGGGCTTCGAGTGTGAAATCGTCGCCTTCCCGCAGCACGGTTTGCTGCTGTCGAAATCGGAACCCTTAATGCGCGAAGCGATGCAGGCGGGTGCGCATTACGTCGGCGGGCTGGACCCGACCAGTGTCGATGGCGCGATGGAAAAATCCCTCGACACCATGTTTCAGATTGCGCTGGACTACGACAAAGGTGTCGATATTCACCTGCACGAAACCACTCCGTCGGGCGTGGCAGCCATCAATTATATGGTTGAAACGGTAGAGAAAACGCCGCAACTGAAAGGTAAGCTGACCATCAGCCACGCCTTTGCGCTGGCTACGCTCAACGAACAACAGGTCGATGCGCTGGCGAATCGGATGGCGGCGCAGCAAATTTCTATCGCCTCGACGGTGCCGATTGGCACGCTGCATATGCCGCTCAAACAGTTGCACGACAAAGGCGTAAAAGTGATGACTGGCACTGACAGCGTTATCGACCACTGGTCGCCTTATGGTCTGGGCGACATGCTGGAAAAAGCCAATCTCTACGCGCAGCTCTATATTCGTCCTAACGAACAGAACCTCTCCCGTTCGCTGTTTCTAGCCACTGGCGATGTATTGCCGCTGAATGAAAAAGGCGAGCGTGTATGGCCAAAAGCGCAGGATGATGCCAGCTTTGTGCTGGTGGACGCCTCCTGTTCCGCCGAGGCGGTGGCGCGTATCTCGCCGAGAACCGCAACGTTCCATAAAGGGCAACTGGTGTGGGGGAGTGTGGCAGGTTGATGCGCATTTGAAACGCCTGCAACGGTGAATTGTAAGAGATTTAAGCCCCAGGGAGTGGGGCGACCTCAATATGATAGTGTCGGCAGAAATGGACATTATCTTTGAGGAATATGCCCTTATTGACGTTGTGTAGATAACTATTTGTCTACGTGAAAAGATCATCAGTTTTGCCGATTTTAGTCTTTTACGGATAGCAAATATCACACTTATAGGCGCTCGCCTTATGGGGAACGTTGCTGCTCTGTTTCATTCAGGTTCGCGGCATGTTGGGGCTGGATCGGGTGGTTTAAATATTGGCTATATTCAATGGACGCGTTTTGCCGCGATGACATATCAGGCGTCGCCAAATACACATAGCTAATCAGGAGTAAACACAATGAAGATCAAAGCTGTTGGTGCATATTCCGCTAAACAACCACTTGAACCGATGGATATCACACGGCGTGAACCGGGACCGAATGATGTCAAAATCGAAATCGCTTACTGTGGCGTCTGCCATTCCGATCTCCACCAGGTCCGTTCCGAGTGGGCGGGGACGGTTTACCCCTGCGTACCGGGTCATGAAATTGTGGGGCGTGTGGTAGCCGTTGGTGATCAGGTAGAAAAACATGCGCCGGGCGATCTGGTCGGTGTCGGCTGCATTGTCGACAGTTGTAAACATTGCGAAGAGTGTGAGGACGGGCTGGAAAACTACTGTGATCACATGATCGGCACCTATAACTCGCCGACGCCGGACGAACCGGGCCATACTCTGGGCGGCTACTCACAACAGATCGTCGTTCATGAGCGATATGTTCTGCGTATTCGTCACCCGCAAGAGCAGCTGGCGGCGGTGGCTCCTTTGTTGTGTGCAGGGATCACCACGTACTCGCCGCTACGTCACTGGCAGGCCGGGCCGGGTAAAAAAGTGGGCGTGGTCGGCATCGGCGGTCTGGGACATATGGGGATTAAGCTGGCCCACGCGATGGGGGCACATGTGGTGGCATTTACCACTTCTGAGGCAAAACGCGAAGCGGAAAAAGCCCTGGGGGCCGATGAAGTTGTTAACTCACGCAATGCCGATGAGATGGCGGCTCATCTGAAGAGTTTCGATTTCATTTTGAATACAGTAGCTGCGCCACATAATCTCGACGATTTTACCACCTTGCTGAAGCGTGATGGCACCATGACGCTGGTTGGTGCGCCTGCGACACCGCATAAATCGCCGGAAGTTTTCAACCTGATCATGAAACGCCGTGCGATAGCCGATTCTATGATTGGCGGCATTCCAGAAACTCAGGAGATGCTCGATTTTTGCGCCGAACATGGCATCGTGGCTGATATAGAGATGATTCGGGCCGATCAAATTAATGAAGCCTATGAGCGAATGCTGCGTGGTGATGTGAAATATCGTTTTGTTATCGATAATCGCACACTAACAGATTGAAAAAATTAATAAATACGCTGTGGTTTAACATATTAACTTCGCTCTCCACTTAACTTTTTAGTTAAGGAGAGCGAAATAATATCAAAGTAGCAGTAAAACCTATAACGTAAATTCAAATTGTTAAATTAACTCCCTCCAGTACACAATACTTCTCACGTTAGTTATGAGCGATTTCTGATAGTGCCTGGTTTAATCAGCGCTTTATTATCTGCGACGTTTATTTTTATTTAAGAGAGATCGCGATGATATCATTAAAAGCTCCGCACAATAATTTGATGCCATATACGCAACAAAGCATACTTAATACGGTTAAAAACAATCAGTTACCAGAGGATATCAAAAGCTCCCTGGTTTCCTGTGTCGATATATTCAAGGTTTTGATTAAACAATATTATGATTATCCTTATGATTGTCGTGATGATTTAGTCGATGACGACAAACTCATTCATCTCATGGCTGCCGTACGAGACTGTGAGTGGTCAGACGATAACGCACTCACCATAAATGTGCAGTTTAATGATTTCCCAGGATTTTATGACTGGATGGATTACCCTGATCACCCGGTTAAGTTTGTTTTTCGCATACTTGAAAATCAAAAAGGGACAGTTTGGGTATATGACCAGGATGATGCGTTTCTTGATATTAAAGCAAATGTGCAGGCTGGACGCTTTACCGGGCTTAAGAAATTAGTGCAGTTTATCAATTCAGTGCGAACAGATTGCAAATGTATTCTTCTTGAACACCATATGCCTTTGCTGAGACTTTTCCCTAAAGGGAAAGAGTGTATGCATGTGGAAAAATGGCTTCGCGAAATGTCGTCTATTCCGGAGACAGACGCGCCCATTAAGCAGGCGCTTGCGCATGGATTATTATTACACTTAAAAAATATCTACCCTGTTTTTCCTGAATCACTGGTGATGTTATTGCTCTCTGTTCTGGACGTAAAAACATACAGAGATGATGCACGATTAAATGAATGGATATCTAATAGAGTGCAGGAATTAGGTGACAGATATTATCCTGTAAATAAGCACGTTAAAATCCGCTACACTCTTTAGTTCAGAAAGGGTTCCACCTGCAAGTTGTTATTCCACCAGAGAGTGAATCGCAAAGCAGGTAATCATTTCATCTGTATATCCGTATGCCAAATGGCATTCCACCGCCTTTTCGCCGATATTTTGTTGTGATCGGCGACACTTCGCTTAAAAAAGCACCAGCAGTGGTGAGGTGTACTGGCAATAGCGGACACTACCATTTGTTCTTTTTTTAAGCAGCCATCTGATGATATTTTTCCCTGAAGGCTGCCGGGGAGATATTCCCCAGACGAGAGTGACGACGCTGACGATTGTAGAAAATCTCAATGTATTCCCGTATTACTGAGATGGCTTCATCCCGGTTATTAAAACGATAGTGGCTCAGGCTCTCATTTTTCAGCGTTCCCCAGAAGCTTTCCATCGGAGCGTTGTCGTAACAGTTACCTTTACGCGACATTGATGTTTTCAGACCAGACTGCTCCTGTATGACCCGGTAATCGTATGCGCAGTACTGTGAACCTCGATCAGAGTGGTGGATTAGCCCGGCAGGTGGGCGCTGGCTCCTGAGCGCCATAAACAGGGCTTTACCTGTCAGCTCTTTTGTCATGCGCTCTCCCATGGCGTAGCCGACAATTTCGCACGTATAAACATCTTTGATGCCAGCGAGGTACAACCATCCCTCCTGTGTGGCAACATACGTCAGGTCCGCCACCCAGACCTGATTTGGTGCTGTAGGAGTGAACGTCTGGTTCAGCAGATTTGGCGCAACTGGCAGATTGTGGTTCGAGTTCGTAGTCGCTCTGAACTTGCGTTTCTGCTTACAGCGTAGCCTTAGCTCCTTACGAAGACGTGCCAGTCGGTCACGACCAACGATGATGCCATTCTCTGCCAGCTCCGTCTGGAGCCGCCGGGTTCCATATGTTTCGCGAGTGCGGATATGTGCCACCTTAATCTCCAGTTTTAGCCGCTCATCACTTTGTTTTCTGTCTGAGGGTTCATGCTGTACCCAGTTGTAATAACCGCTCCTGGATACACCAAATACCTGACACATCGCTTCAATGGGAAATTGTTGTCGCCATTGTTCGATTAACGCGTATTTTTCAGCGACTCCTGTGCAAAATACGCTGTTGCTTTTTTTAATATATCTCGCTCAAGGCGAGCTTCATTTAACGCCTTACGCAGTTGCAGAATTTCAGATTCCAGTTCAGCCACCGTGCGGGAACCAGGAGTACCGAGCCCTTTTCTGGCGGCGGTAACCCATTGTCCTAAAGTGCCTTCAGGAAGAGATAATCGGGAAGCGCCTTCACTGATCGAAAGTTGATTTTCAAGAACCGTTCTGACAGCTTCGGCTTTGAACTCTTTAGAGTAACGTTGGGTTTTTCTGCTCATTATTAGCTCCTTCTGATGCCATTCTATTTCAGGAAGGAGTGTCCGTTAAACTCAGGCTACCTCAGTGGTTTCGCAGCCATGCGGTGTATAAAAAATGATCTCATGCAGATGTTTTGTGAATGTGTGGGTTGACATTCATATGAAAAAAATCATAATTCCATCATGTTTGTGTGGGGTCTTTTCTGTACCTTACGCATCGCACTCAAGCCTGACAGAAAATATGCTGTAAGGCTCATATCAAAAACCGCCATTAGCTCATCAGGAAGAGCAGACGACAACCAGGATTGTTGTATGGTACGGGGTTCGAGGCCTCGATGGCGGTCCAACTTTTCAAAACTCTTCTGAATCAGATCCCCTTATTATCATCCCTGCAAAGTGGAACATTGCCATTGTTTGGCTATTCAGGACGGGTCAGACCAATGAAAAAAGCCCACACAGGGGAGAGTGGGCTGAAATGGGAAGCTAAAGACTCAAGTAAACTTATCGGAAATAAGGACCACGCATTACGGGGGCTATCATCGCCGATAGTCGGGATTCGGCAAATCAGGTTGATTACGTAGAGAGTAAATTATCTGCTCACCGCTGCGTCACCCCTTCGTAAATCAGGCGTAGCGCGAATACACCAATAATTGCACCAATAACCCGACTGGCAACGCGTTGCATACGCCCATAAGCACGACGCACAGCGGGCAAAGAAAACGCCTGACTAAGAAAGACTCGCCAGATAACTGATGCGAGCACAATCCCCGCCCAGGCCATTAAACGTGCCCATGTTGGTGTTTCGGCATTTAATGTTACTGAGAAAATACTGATAAAAAATAAAACGGTTTGCGGGTTAGAGAGATCGGTAATTAATCCGCGGCGAAAAAAGACATACCAGGAGGCGCTAATCGGTTGTTGTAGTGTGCTCATTTGCGGTGTTGACTGGCGGCGCATGCTGCACCACGCAAACCATAAGAGATAAGCGCCGCCGACGATTCTGATAAGCGAAAAAATCTCCTCACACTGCGTTATTAGCGTTGCAAGACCAAACAAACCCAACCCGGAATAAAATGCATCGCCCAGCGCCACGCCCAGTCCGGTCAGCACCCCTGCGCGTCGACCGGAAGCCAGGCTGGTTTGTACTACCACAAAGAGATTGGCTCCCGGATTAAAAAAAGTAATCACGAACAGTCCTACGGTCAGGTAAACGGCGTGCAAAGGATCCATAGTGATTTCATCCATAAATAAGTGGGTAATGACTCCAACTTATTGATAGTGTTTTATGTTCAGATAATGCCCGATGACTTTGTCATGCAGCTCCACCGATTTTGAGAACGACAGCGACTTCCGTCCCAGCCGTGCCAGGTGCTGCCTCAGATTCAGGTTATGCCGCTCAATTCGCTGCGTATATCGCTTGCTGATTACGTGCAGCTTTCCCTTCAGGCGGGATTCATACAGCGGCCAGCCATCCGTCATCCATATCACCACGTCAAAGGGTGACAGCAGGCTCATAAGACGCCCCAGCGTCGCCATAGTGCGTTCACCGAATACGTGCGCAACAACCGTCTTCCGGAGACTGTCATACGCGTAAAACAGCCAGCGCTGGCGCGATTTAGCCCCGACATAGCCCCACTGTTCGTCCATTTCCGTGCAGACGATGACGTCACTGCCCGGCTGTATGCGCGAGGTTACCGACTGCGGCCTGAGTTTTTTAAGTGACGTAAAATCGTGTTGAGGCCAACGCCCATAATGCGTGCAGTTGCCCGGCATCCAACGCCATTCATGGCCATATCAATGATTTTCTGGTGCGTACCGGGTTGAGAAGCGGTGTAAGTGAACTGCAGTTGCCATGTTTTACGGCAGTGAGAGCAGAGATAGCGCTGATGTCCGGCAGTGCTTTTGCCGTTACGCACCACCCCGTCAGTAGCTGAACAGGAGGGACAGCTGATAGAAACAGAAGCCACTGGAGCACCTCAAAAACACCATCATACACTAAATCAGTAAGTTGGCAGCATCACCGAACGGCGCAAACATCACTAACATGCCGGTAATAATCCACAGCAGGTATTTGCGCAGCCCGAGTTTGTCAGAAAGCAGACCAAACAGCGGTTGGAATAATAGCGAGAACAGAGAAATAGCGGCAAAAATAATACCCGTATCACTTTTGCTGATATGGTTGATGTCATGTAGCCAAATCGGGAAAAACGGGAAGTAGGCCCCCATGATAAAAAAGTAAAAGAAAAAGAATAAACCGAACATCCAAAAGTTTGTGTTTTTTAAATAGTACATAATGGATTTCCTTACGCGAAATACGGGCAGACATGGCCTGCCCGGTTATTATTATTTTTGACACCAGACCAACTGGTAATGGTAGCTACCGGCGCTAAGCTGGAATTCCGCTGAAACTGACGGGCTCCAGGAGTCGTCGCCACCAATCCCCATATGGAAACCGTCGATATTCAGCCATGTGCCTTCTTCCGCGTGCAGCAGATGGCGATGGCTGGTTTCCATCAGTTGTTGTTGGCTGTAGCGACTGATATTGAACTGGAAGTCGCCGCGCCACTGGTGTGGGCCATAATTCAATTCGCGCGTCCCGCAGCGCAGACCGTTTTCGCTCGGGAAGACGTACGGGGTATACATGTCTGACAATGGCAGATCCCAGCGGTCAAAACAGGCGGCAGTAAGGCGGTCGGGATAGTTTTCTTGCGGCCCTAATCCGAGCCAGTTTACCCGTTCTGCTACCTGCGCCAGCTGGCAGGTCAGGCCAATCCGAGCCGGATGCGGTGTATCGCTCGCTACTTCAACATCAACGGTAATCGCCATTTGACCACTACCATCAATCCGGTAGGTTTTCCGGCTGATAAATAAGGTTTTTCCCTGATGCTGCCACGCGTGAGCGGTCGTAATCAGCACCGCGTCGGCAAGTGTATCTGCCGTGCACTGCAACAACGCTGCTTCGGCCTGGTAATGGCCCGCCGCCTTCCAGCGTTCGACCCAGGCGTTCGGGTCAATGCGGGTCGCTTCACTTACGCCAATGTCGTTATCCAGCGGTGCACGGGTGAACTGATCGCGCAGCGGCGTCAGCAGTTGTTTTTCAGCGCCAATCCACATCTGTGAAAGAAAGCCTGACTGGCGGTTAAATTGCCAACGTTTATTACCCAGCTCGATGCAAAAATCCGTTTCGCTGGTGGTCAGTTGCGGGATGGCGTGGGGCGCGGCGGGGAGTGTCACGCTGAGGTTTTCCGCCAGACGCCACTGCTGCCAGGCGCTGATGTGTCCGGCTTCTGACCATGCGGTCGCGTTCGGTTGCACTACGTGTACCGTAAGCCAGAGTTGTCCGGCGCTCTCCGGCTGCGGTAGTTCAGGCAGTTCAATCAACTGTTTATCTTGTGGAGCAACATCCAGAGGCATTTCACCGCTTGCCAGCGGCTTGCCATCCAACGCCACCGACCAGTGCAGAAGCTCGTTATCGCTATGACGGAACAGGTATTCGCTGGTCACTTCGATGGTTTGCCCGGATAAACGGAACTGGAAAAACTGCTGCTGGTGTTTTGCTTCTGTCAGCGCTGGATGCGGCGTGCGGTCGGCAAAGACCAGACCGTTCATGCAGAACTGGCGATCGTTCGGTGTATCGCCAAAATCACCGCCGTAAGCCGACCACGGATTGCCATTTTCATCATATTTAATCAGCGACTGATCCACCCAGTCCCAGACGAAGCCGCCCTGTAAACGGGGGTACTGACGAAACGCCTGCCAGTATTTAGCGAAGCCGCCAAGACTGTTACCCATCGCGTGGGCGTATTCGCAAAGGATCAGCGGGCGCGTCTCTCCAGGTAGCGAAAGCCATTTTTTGATGGACCATTTCGGCACAGCCGGGAAGGGCTGGTCTTCATCCACGCGCGCGTACATCGGGCAAATAATATCGGTGGCCGTGGTGTCGGCTCCGCCGCCTTCATACTGCACCGGGCGGGATGGATCGACAGATTTGATCCAGCGATAGAGTGCGTCGTGATTAGCGCCGTGGCCTGACTCATTCCCCAGCGACCAGATGATCACACTCGGGTGATTACGATCGCGCTGCACCATTCGCGTTACGCGTTCGCTCATCGCGGGTAACCAGCGCGGATCATCGGTCAGACGATTCATTGGCACCATGCCGTGGGTTTCAATATTGGCTTCATCCACCACGTACAAGCCGAAGCGGTCGCACAGCGTGTACCACAGCGGATGGTTCGGATAATGCGAACAACGCACGGCGTTAAAGTTGTTCTGCTTCATCAGCAGGATATCCTGCACCATCGTCTGCTCATCCATGACCTGACCATGCAGAGGATGATGCTCGTGACGGTTAACGCCGCGAATCAGCAACGGCTTGCCGTTCAGCAGCAGCAGACCATTTTCAATCCGCACCTCGCGGAAACCGACATCGCAGGCTTCTGCTTCAATCAGCGTGCCGTCGTCGGTGTGCAGTTCAACCACCGCACGATAGAGATTCGGGATTTCGGCGCTCCACAGCGCCGGGTTTTCGACGTTCAGACGTAGCGTGACGCGATCGGCATAACCACCACGCTCATCGATAATTTCACCGCCGAAAGGCGCGGTGCCGCTGGCGACCTGCGTTTCACCCTGCCACAAAGAAACCGTCACCCGCAGCTCATCGCGCAGCTCGCCGTACATCTGAACTTCTGCCTCCAGTACCGCGCGGCTGAAATCATCATTAAAGTGAGTGGCAACATGGAAATCGCTGATTTGTGTGCTCGGTTTGTGCAGCAACGAGACGTCACGGAAAATGCCGCTCATTCGCCACATATCCTGATCTTCCAGATAACTACCGTCACTCCAGCGCAGCACCATCACCGCGAGGCGGTTTTTTCCGGCGCGTAAAAATGCGCTCAGGTCAAATTCAGACGGCAAACGGCTGTCCTGGCCGTAACCGACCCAGCGCCCGTTGCACCACAGATGAAACGCCGAGTTAACACCATCAAAAATAATTCGCGTCTGGCCTTCCTGTAGCCAGCTTTCATCAATATTAAATGTGAGCGAGTAACAACCCGTCGGATTCTCCGCGGGAACAAAAGGCGGATTGACCGTAATGGGATAGGTCACGTTGGTGTAGATGGGCGCATCGTAACCGTGCATCTGCCAGTTTGAGGGGACGACGACAGTATCGGCCTCAGGAAGATCGCACTCCAGCCAGCTTTCCGGCACCGCTTCTGGTGCCGGAAACCAGGCAAAGCGCCATTCGCCATTCAGGCTGCGCAACTGTTGGGAAGGGCGATCGGTGCGGGCCTCTTCGCTATTACGCCAGCTGGCGAAAGGGGGATGTGCTGCAAGGCGATTAAGTTGGGTAACGCCAGGGTTTTCCCAGTCACGACGTTGTAAAACGACGGCCAGTGAATCCGTAATCATGGTCATAGCTGTTTCCTGTGTGAAATTGTTATCCGCTCACAATTTCACACAACATACGAGCCGGAAGCATAAAGTGTAAAGCCTGGGGTGCCTAATGAGTGAGCTAACTCACATTAATTGCGTTGCGCTCACTGCCCGCTTTCCAGTCGGGAAACCTGTCGTGCCAGCTGCATTAATGAATCGGCCAACGCGCGGGGAGAGGCGGTTTGCGTATTGGGCGCCAGGGTGGTTTTTCTTTTCACCAGTGAGACGGGCAACAGCTGATTGCCCTTCACCGCCTGGCCCTGAGAGAGTTGCAGCAAGCGGTCCACGCTGGTTTGCCCCAGCAGGCGAAAATCCTGTTTGATGGTGGTTAACGGCGGGATATAACATGAGCTGTCTTCGGTATCGTCGTATCCCACTACCGAGATATCCGCACCAACGCGCAGCCCGGACTCGGTAATGGCGCGCATTGCGCCCAGCGCCATCTGATCGTTGGCAACCAGTATCGCAGTGGGAACGATGCCCTCATTCAGCATTTGCATGGTTTGTTGAAAACCGGACATGGCACTCCAGTCGCCTTCCCGTTCCGCTATCGGCTGAATTTGATTGCGAGTGAGATATTTATGCCAGCCAGCCAGACGCAGACGCGCCGAGACAGAACTTAATGGGCCCGCTAACAGCGCGATTTGCTGGTGACCCAATGCGACCAGATGCTCCACGCCCAGTCGCGTACCGTCTTCATGGGAGAAAATAATACTGTTGATGGGTGTCTGGTCAGAGACATCAAGAAATAACGCCGGAACATTAGTGCAGGCAGCTTCCACAGCAATGGCATCCTGGTCATCCAGCGGATAGTTAATGATCAGCCCACTGACGCGTTGCGCGAGAAGATTGTGCACCGCCGCTTTACAGGCTTCGACGCCGCTTCGTTCTACCATCGACACCACCACGCTGGCACCCAGTTGATCGGCGCGAGATTTAATCGCCGCGACAATTTGCGACGGCGCGTGCAGGGCCAGACTGGAGGTGGCAACGCCAATCAGCAACGACTGTTTGCCCGCCAGTTGTTGTGCCACGCGGTTGGGAATGTAATTCAGCTCCGCCATCGCCGCTTCCACTTTTTCCCGCGTTTTCGCAGAAACGTGGCTGGCCTGGTTCACCACGCGAGAAACGGTCTGATAAGAGACACCGGCATACTCTGCGACATCGTATAGCGTTACTGGTTTCACATTCACCACCCTGAATTGACTCTCTTCCGGGCGCTATCATGCCATACCACGAAAGGTTTTGCGCCATTCGATGGTGTCAACGTAAATGCACGCCGCTTCGCCGTCCGGCCACCAGAATAGCCTGCGATTCAACCCCTTCTTCGATCTGTTTTGCTACCCGTTGTAGCGCCGGAAGATGCTTTTCCGCTGCCTGTTCAATGGTCATTGCGCTCGCCATATACACCAGATTCAGACAGCCAATCACCCGTTGTTCACTGCGCAGCGGTACGGCGATAGAGGCGATCTTCTCCTCCTGATCCCAGCCGCGGTAGTTCTGTCCGTAACCCTCTTTGCGCGCGCGCGCCAGAATGGCTTGCAGCTTTAACGGTTCTCGTGCCAGTTGATAGTCATCACCGGGGCGGGCGGCTAACATTTCGATTAATTCCTTGCGTTCTTGTTCCGGGCAAAAGGCCAGCCAGGTCAGGCCCGAGGCGGTTTTCAGGAGCGGTAAACGTCGCCCGACCATTGCCCGGTGAAAGGATAAGCGGCTGAAACGGTGGGTGGTTTCGCGTACCACCATTGCATCAACATCCAGGGTGGACACATCTGTTGGTCATACCACTTCGCGCAACAGATCGCCCAGCAGCGGGGCCGCCAGTGCAGAAATCCACTGTTCGTCACGAAATCCTTCGCTTAATTGCCGCACTTTGATGGTCAGACGAAAACTGTCATCGGAGGGGCTACGGCGGACATATCCCTCTTCCTGCAGCGTCTCCAGCAGTCGCCGCACAGTGGTGCGATGCAGGCCGCTGAGTTCCGCCAGCAGCCCGACGCTGGCACCGCCATCAAGTTTATTTAACATATTTAATAACATTAGACCGCGGGTTAAGCCGCGCACGGTTTTGTATTCCGTCTGCTCATTGTTCTGCATATTAATTGACATTTCTATAGTTAAAACAACGTTGTGCAGAAATGGCAATACAACACCCTGACATCCAGCCTGCTGTTAACCATAGCGTTCAGGTGGCGATCGCTGGTGCCGGTCCGGTTGGGCTGATGATGGCGAACTATCTCGGTCAGATGGGCATTGACGTGCTGGTGGTGGAGAAACTCGATAAGTTGATCGACTACCCGCGTGCGATTGGTATTGATGACGAGGCGCTGCGCACCATGCAGTCGGTCGGCCTGGTCGAGAATGTTCTGCCGCACACTACACCGTGGCACGCGATGCGTTTTCTCACCCCAAAAGGCCGCTGTTTTGCTGATATTCAGCCAATGACCGATGAATTTGGCTGGCCGCGCCGTAACGCCTTTATTCAGCCACAGGTCGATGCGGTGATGCTGGAAGGGTTGTCGCGTTTTCCGAATGTGCGCTGCTTGTTTTCCCGCGAGCTGGAGGCCTTCAGCCAGCAAGATGACGAAGTGACCTTGCACCTGAAAACGGCAGAAGGGCAGCGGGAAACGATCAAAGCCCAGTGGCTGGTGGCCTGTGATGGTGGGGCAAGTTTTGTTCGTCGCACCCTGAATGTGCCGTTTGAAGGTAAAACTGCGCCAAATCAGTGGATTGTGGTAGATATCGCCAACGATCCGTTAAGTACGCCGCATATCTATTTGTGTTGCGATCCGGTGCGCCCGTATGTTTCTGCCGCGCTGCCTCATGCGGTACGTCGCTTTGAATTTATGGTGATGCCGGGAGAAACCGAAGAGCAGCTGCGTGAGCCGCAAAATATGCGCAAGCTGTTAAGCAAAGTGCTGCCTAATCCGGACAATGTTGAATTGATTCGCCAGCGTGTCTACACCCATAACGCGCGACTGGCGCAACGTTTCCGTATTGATCGCGTACTGCTGGCGGGCGATGCCGCGCACATCATGCCGGTGTGGCAGGGGCAGGGCTATAACAGTGGTATGCGCGACGCCTTTAACCTCGCCTGGAAACTGGCGTTGGTTATCCAGGGGAAAGCCCGCGATGCGCTGCTCGATACCTATCAACAAGAACGTCGCGATCACGCCAAAGCGATGATTGACCTGTCCGTGACGGCGGGCAACGTGCTGGCTCCGCCGAAACGCTGGCAGGGTACGTTACGTGACGGCGTTTCCTGGCTGTTGAATTATCTGCCGCCAGTAAAACGCTACTTCCTCGAAATGCGCTTCAAGCCGATGCCGCAATATTACGGCGGTGCGCTGGTGCGTGAGGGCGAAGCGAAGCACTCTCCGGTCGGCAAGATGTTTATTCAGCCGAAAGTCACGCTGGAAAACGGCGACGTGACGCTGCTCGATAACGCGATCGGCGCGAACTTCGCGGTAATTGGCTGGGGATGCAATCCACTGTGGGGGATGAGCGACGAGCAAATCCAGCAGTGGCGCGCGTTGGGCACACGCTTCATTCAGGTGGTGCCGGAAGTGCAAATTCATACCGCACAGGATAACCACGACGGCGTGCTACACGTGGGCGATACGCAAGGTCGTCTGCGTAGCTGGTTCGCGCAACACAATGCTTCGCTGGTGGTGATGCGCCCGGATCGCTTTGTTGCCGCCACCGCCATTCCGCAAACCCTGGGCAATACGCTGAATAAACTGGCGTCGGTGATGACGCTGACCCGCCCTGATGCCGACGTTTCTGTCGAAAAGGTAGCCTGATATGCACGCTTATCTTCACTGTCTTTCCCACTCGCCGTTGGTGGGGTATGTCGACCCGGCGCAAGAGGTACTCGATGAGGTCAATGGCGTGATTGCCAGCGCCCGCGAGCGTATTGCGGCTTTCTCCCCTGAACTGGTGGTGCTGTTTGCGCCAGATCACTACAACGGCTTTTTCTATGACGTGATGCCACCGTTCTGTTTAGGCGTTGGAGCGACGGCAATTGGTGATTTCGGCAGTGCGGCAGGAGAGCTGCCCGTGCCTGTGGAGCTGGCGGAGGCCTGTGCGCATGCTGTCATGAAGAGCGGGATCGATCTTGCCGTTTCTTACTGTATGCAGGTGGACCACGGGTTCGCCCAGCCGCTGGAGTTCCTGCTCGGTGGGCTGGATAAGGTGCCAGTTCTGCCTGTGTTCATCAACGGTGTCGCCACGCCGCTGCCCGGTTTCCAGCGTACCCGCATGTTGGGTGAAGCCATTGGACGTTTCACCAGCACTCTCAATAAACGCGTGCTGTTCCTGGGTTCCGGTGGGCTTTCCCATCAGCCGCCGGTGCCCGAACTGGCGAAAGCCGATGCCCATATGCGCGACCGTCTGTTGGGGAGCGGGAAAGATTTACCCGCCAGTGAGCGCGAATTGCGTCAGCAAAGGGTGATTAGCGCCGCTGAGAAGTTTGTTGAGGATCAGAGAACTCTGCATCCGCTCAACCCGATTTGGGATAACCAGTTCATGACTTTGCTGGAGCAGGGACGCATACAGGAACTGGATGCCGTCAGTAACGAAGAGCTTTCCGCCATTGCCGGAAAGTCGACACATGAAATCAAAACCTGGGTCGCCGCTTTTGCCGCTATTTCTGCATTTGGCAACTGGCGTAGCGAAGGGCGTTATTACCGCCCAATCCCGGAGTGGATTGCCGGATTTGGCTCGTTAAGCGCCAGAACAGAGAACTGAATATGCAGGAGAAGATGATGAGTTATCAGCCACAAACCGAAGCCGCCACCAGCCGTTTTCTGAATGTAGAAGAAGCGGGTAAAACGCTGCGCATCCATTTTAATGACTGCGGACAAGGCGACGAAACCGTTGTCCTGCTGCATGGTTCCGGCCCGGGTGCTACTGGCTGGGCGAACTTCAGCCGCAATATCGATCCGCTGGTAGAGGCGGGCTATCGGGTGATCCTGCTGGATTGTCCGGGTTGGGGCAAAAGCGATTCGATCGTTAATAGTGGTTCACGATCGGATCTTAATGCACGAATCCTGAAAAGCGTGGTGGATCAACTGGATATCGCCAAAATCCACCTGCTGGGCAACTCGATGGGCGGCCATAGTTCTGTGGCGTTCACCCTTAACTGGCCGGAGCGCGTCGGCAAACTGGTGCTGATGGGCGGCGGTACGGGCGGCATGAGTTTGTTTACGCCGATGCCAACCGAAGGTATTAAGCGACTGAATCAGCTTTATCGTCAGCCGACTATCGAAAACCTGAAGCTGATGATGGATATCTTCGTTTTCGATACCAGCGATTTGACCGACGCCCTGTTTGAAGCGCGCCTGAATAATATGCTGTCGCGCCGCGATCACCTGGAAAACTTCGTTAAGAGCCTGGAAGCTAATCCGAAACAGTTCCCGGATTTTGGCCCACGTCTGGCGGAAATCAAAGCGCAAACCCTGATTGTCTGGGGGCGCAACGACCGCTTTGTGCCGATGGATGCGGGTCTGCGTCTGCTGTCCGGCATTGCCGGTTCTGAACTGCATATCTTCCGCGACTGTGGTCACTGGGCGCAGTGGGAACATGCCGACGCTTTCAATCAATTGGTGCTGAATTTCCTCGCACGCCCTTAAGGAATGGTCATGACGAAGCATACTCTTGAGCAACTGGCGGCGGATTTACGCCGCGCCGCAGAGCAGGGCGAAGCGATTGCGCCGCTGCGCGATCTGATTGGTATCGATCACGCTGAAGCGGCCTACGCCATTCAGCACATAAATGTGCAATATGACGTTGTGCAGGGGCGTCGCGTGGTAGGGCGTAAAGTGGGCCTGACGCATCCGAAAGTGCAACAACAACTGGGCGTTGATCAACCGGATTTTGGGACGTTATTTGCCGACATGTGTTATGGCGATAACGAAATCATTCCTTTTTCCCGTGTTCTGCAACCCCGCATTGAAGCGGAGATCGCACTGGTGTTGAACCGCGATTTACCCGCAACTGATATCACCTTCGACGAACTGTATAACGCCATTGAATGGGTACTTCCGGCGCTGGAAGTGGTGGGGAGCCGCATTCGCGACTGGTCGATTCAGTTTGTCGATACCGTGGCAGATAACGCTTCCTGCGGGGTGTATGTCATCGGCGGTCCGGCGCAACGTCCGGCGGGGTTAGACCTGAAAAACTGCGCCATGAAGATGACGCGTAATAACGAAGAGGTTTCCAGCGGGCGCGGCAGCGAATGCCTGGGACATCCGCTTAATGCCGCCGTCTGGCTGGCACGCAAAATGGCCAGTCTGGGTGAACCGCTGCGCGCCGGAGATATCATTCTTACCGGGGCATTAGGCCCGATGGTGGCGGTGAATGCGGGCGATCGTTTTGAAGCCCATATTGAAGGCATAGGTTCAGTTGCTGCGACATTTTCAAGCGCAGCCCCAAAAGGAAGTCTGTCATGAGTAAGCGTAAAGTCGCCATTATCGGTTCTGGCAACATTGGCACCGATCTGATGATTAAAATTTTGCGTCACGGTCAGCATCTGGAGATGGCGGTGATGGTCGGCATTGATCCTCAGTCCGACGGTCTGGCGCGTGCCAGACGTATGGGCGTCGCCACCACCCATGAAGGGGTGATCGGGCTGATGAACATGCCTGAATTTGCTGATATCGACATTGTATTTGATGCGACCAGCGCGGGCGCGCATGTGAAAAACGATGCCGCTTTACGCGAAGCGAAACCGGATATTCGCTTAATTGACCTGACGCCTGCTGCCATCGGCCCTTACTGCGTGCCGGTGGTTAACCTCGAGGCGAACGTCGATCAACTGAACGTCAACATGGTCACCTGCGGCGGCCAGGCCACCATTCCAATGGTGGCGGCAGTTTCACGCGTGGCGCGTGTTCATTACGCCGAAATTATCGCTTCTATCGCCAGTAAATCTGCCGGACCTGGCACGCGTGCCAATATCGATGAATTTACGGAAACCACTTCCCGAGCCATTGAAGTGGTGGGCGGCGCGGCAAAAGGGAAGGCGATTATTGTGCTTAACCCAGCAGAGCCACCGTTGATGATGCGTGACACGGTGTATGTATTGAGCGACGAAGCTTCACAAGATGATATCGAAGCCTCAATCAATGAAATGGCTGAGGCGGTGCAGGCTTACGTACCGGGTTATCGCCTGAAACAGCGCGTGCAGTTTGAAGTTATCCCGCAGGATAAACCGGTCAATTTACCGGGCGTGGGGCAATTCTCCGGACTGAAAACAGCGGTCTGGCTGGAAGTCGAAGGCGCAGCGCATTATCTGCCTGCCTATGCGGGCAACCTCGATATTATGACTTCCAGTGCGCTGGCGACAGCGGAAAAAATGGCCCAGTCACTGGCGCGCAAGGCAGGAGAAGCGGCATGAACGGTAAAAAACTTTATATCTCGGACGTCACATTGCGTGACGGTATGCACGCCATTCGTCATCAGTATTCGCTGGAAAACGTTCGCCAGATTGCCAAAGCACTGGACGATGCCCGCGTGGATTCGATTGAAGTGGCCCACGGCGACGGTTTGCAAGGTTCCAGCTTTAACTATGGTTTCGGCGCACATAGCGACCTTGAATGGATTGAAGCGGCGGCGGATGTGGTGAGGCACGCCAAAATCGCGACGTTGTTGCTGCCAGGAATCGGCACTATTCACGATCTGAAAAATGCCTGGCAGGCTGGCGCGCGGGTGGTTCGTGTGGCAACGCACTGTACCGAAGCTGATGTTTCCGCCCAGCATATTCAGTATGCCCGCGAGCTCGGAATGGACACCGTTGGTTTTCTGATGATGAGCCATATGACCACGCCGGAGAATCTCGCCAAGCAGGCAAAGCTGATGGAAGGCTACGGTGCGACCTGTATTTATGTGGTGGATTCTGGCGGTGCGATGAACATGAGCGATATCCGTGACCGTTTCCGCGCCCTGAAAGCAGTGTTGAAACCAGAAACGCAAACCGGCATGCACGCTCACCATAACCTGAGTCTTGGCGTGGCGAACTCTATCGCGGCGGTGGAAGAGGGCTGCGACCGAATCGACGCCAGCCTCGCGGGAATGGGCGCGGGCGCAGGTAACGCACCGCTGGAAGTGTTTATTGCCGCCGCGGATAAACTGGGCTGGCAGCATGGGACCGATCTCTATGCGTTAATGGATGCCGCCGACGACCTGGTGCGTCCGTTGCAGGATCGTCCGGTACGAGTCGATCGCGAAACGCTGGCGCTGGGATACGCTGGTGTTTACTCGAGCTTCCTGCGTCACTGTGAAACGGCGGCGGCGCGTTATGGCTTAAGTGCGGTGGATATTCTCGTTGAGCTGGGCAAACGCCGGATGGTTGGCGGCCAGGAGGATATGATCGTCGACGTGGCGCTGGATCTGCGCAACAACAAATAATGATGACTGCCGATAACGTGCATTTTGTATGCCCATCCCAGCACGACAGCCGGATGCGGCGTGAACGCCTTGTCCGGCCTACGGATGGCGTGAGAATTTGTAGGTCTGATAAGACGCGTTAGCGTCGCATCAGGCATCTGCGCACGACTGCCGGATGCGGCGTGAACGCCTTATCCGGCCTACATTTCGCTACATTTCGCCCGTAGGCAGTCATTAAATAGTTCTGATTACGCGGCTGGCAATGTATCAGTCGCGATTCACCTGCACTCGCAATGAGGTTCATCTTATGTCGACTCGTACCCCTTCATCATCTTCATCCCGCCTGATGCTGACCATCGGGCTTTGTTTTTTGGTCGCTCTGATGGAAGGGCTGGATCTTCAGGCGGCTGGCATTGCGGCGGGTGGCATCGCCCAGGCTTTCGCACTCGATAAAATGCAAATGGGCTGGATATTTAGCGCCGGAATACTCGGTTTGCTACCCGGCGCGTTGGTTGGCGGGATGCTGGCAGACCGTTATGGTCGTAAGCGTATTTTGATTGGCTCAGTTGCGCTGTTTGGTTTGTTCTCACTGGCAACGGCGATTGCCTGGGATTTCCCCTCACTGGTCTTTGCGCGGCTGATGACCGGTGTCGGGCTGGGGGCGGCGTTGCCGAATCTTATCGCCCTGACATCTGAAGCCGCGGGTCCACGTTTTCGTGGGACGGCAGTGAGCCTGATGTATTGCGGTGTTCCCATTGGCGCGGCGCTGGCGGCGACACTGGGTTTCGCGGGGGCAAACTTAGCATGGCAAACGGTGTTTTGGGTAGGTGGTGTGGTGCCGTTGATTCTGGTGCCGCTATTAATGCGCTGGCTGCCGGAGTCAGCGGTTTTCGCTGGCGAAAAACAGGCTGCGCCACCACTGCGTGCCTTATTTGCGCCAGAAACGGCAACCGCGACGCTGCTGCTGTGGTTGTGTTATTTCTTCACTCTGCTGGTGGTTTATATGTTGATCAACTGGCTACCGCTACTTTTGGTGGAGCAAGGATTCCAGCCATCGCAGGCGGCAGGGGTGATGTTTGCCCTGCAAATGGGGGCGGCAAGCGGGACGTTAATGTTGGGCGCATTGATGGATAAGCTGCGTCCAGTAACCATGTCGCTACTGATTTATAGCGGCATGTTAGCTTCGCTGCTGGCGCTTGGAACGGTGTCGTCATTTAACGGTATGTTGCTGGCGGGATTTGTCGCGGGGTTGTTTGCGACAGGTGGGCAAAGCGTTTTGTATGCCCTGGCACCGTTGTTTTACAGTTCGCAGATCCGCGCAACAGGTGTGGGAACAGCCGTGGCGGTAGGGCGTCTGGGGGCTATGAGCGGTCCGTTACTGGCCGGGAAAATGCTGGCATTAGGCACTGGCACGGTCGGCGTAATGGCCGCTTCTGCACCGGGTATTCTTGTTGCTGGGTTGGCGGTGTTTATTTTGATGAGTCGGAGATCAAGAATGCAGCCGTGTGCCGATGCCTGACGCGCCTTATTAAGCAGGGGCGAAAGGGACTTGCCCCCAATACACCCACGGCGTTTACAGGTATACTCGCTAAAAATTATTCAGCGGGTTTGGAAACAAAAATGGCAAAACTTACCTTACAAGAGCAGTTGCTCAAAGCAGGATTAGTCACCAGCAAAAAAGCGGCGAAGGTCGAGAGAACGGCGAAAAAATCGCGCGTTCAGGCGCGTGAAGCTCGGGCTGCGGTAGAAGAAAATAAAAAGGCACAGCTTGAGCGTGATAAACAGCTTAGCGAACAGCAAAAACAAGCGGCGTTGGCGAAAGAATATAAAGCCCAGGTGAAGCAGCTCATTGAAATGAACCGAATCACCATTGCCAATGGCGATATTGGTTTTAACTTCACTGACGGCAATCTGATTAAGAAGATTTTTGTCGATAAGCTCACACAGGCGCAGTTGATTAATGGTCGTCTGGCGATTGCCCGCTTGTTGGTCGATAACAATAGCGAAGGTGAATACACCATTATTCCCGCCAGTGTTGCCGATAAAATTGCTCAGCGTGATGCCAGCAGTATTGTGTTGCACAGCGCGCTCAGTGCCGAAGAGCAGGATGAAGACGATCCGTATGCCGACTTCAAAGTGCCTGATGATTTGATGTGGTAAACATAGATAAGTCGTGCGCAGATGCCTGATGCGACGCTATGCGCGTCTTATCAGGCCTACGGTTTATGGGCGAAGTGTAGACCGGATAAGGCGTTCACGCCGCATCCGGCAGTCGTGCGCCATGCCTGATGCGACGCTTTGCGCGTCTTATCAGGCCTACGGTTTACGGGCGAAGTGTAGGCCGGATAAGGCGTTCACGCCGCATCCGGCAGTCGTGCACTATTATCAACGCATATTCAGTTTATTGGCGTGGTAGGCAATATGCTCGCCAATAAAACTGGAGACAAAATAATAGCTGTGGTCGTAACCCTCGTGATAACGGATTAACGTCTTGATATTCATCTCCTGGCAGATCTTTTCAAGATTTGGAGTCCGCAGCTGTTCCGCGTAAAAATCATCACTCAACCCCTGATCAACCATGATTTCCGCAACGCGTTGACCTTGTGAAATAAGACTCACCGGATCGTAATCCAACCAGGCATCTTTATTTTCACCAAGATATGCGGCAAAGGCTTGCTGTCCCCACGGTACTTGCGATGGGGAGACAATGGGCGAAAACGCCGAGACGCTGACATATTCATCTGGGTTACGTAACGCCAGCACCAGCGCGCCCAGCCCGCCCATAGAATGACCAGAGATAGACTTTCTGGTCGTTGCCGGAAAATGTTGCATCACTAAATCCGGCAGCTCGTTGCGGATATAGTCATACATTTTGTAATGTTCATTCCACGGCGCTTGCGTTGCGTTCAGGTAAAACCCGGCACCTTGCCCGAGATCGTAACGGTCGGCATCTGCGACATGACTGCCTCGCGGACTGGTGTCCGGCGCAACAACAATAATGTTGTGCTCAGCCGCGTAACGCTGCATCCCCGATTTAGTAATGAAATTCTGCTCGTTGCAGGTCAGGCCTGAAAGCCAGTACAGCACCGGCAATTTTTCATTCGCGGCTTTTGGTGGGAGATAGACGCCGACATTCATTTCACATTTCAGTGATTGGGAATAATGCCGATACACATTTTGCCAGCCGCCAAAGCTGGCATGTTTTTCAATGAGTTCCATCAGTCATTATCTCACGGTTAATCCCCCGGACGGCTGCCCGGGGAGAGTATTAAGAACCCCGTCTGAAGTGGACGGGGTATACCTGCGGGAAATCAGTAACGAATTACGGTTCGAATGGATTTGCCTTCATGCATCAGGTCGAAGGCGTCATTAATTTCATCAAGGCTCATGGTATGCGTGACAAACGGTTCCAGATCGATATCACCTTTCATCGCATCTTCAACCATACCCGGTAACTGGGAACGACCTTTCACGCCGCCAAACGCGGAACCTTTCCATACGCGACCAGTGACCAACTGGAATGGACGGGTGGAGATTTCCTGACCAGAACCTGCCACCCCGATGATCACCGACTGACCCCAGCCGCGGTGCGCACTTTCCAGCGCCGCACGCATCACGTTGACGTTACCGATGCATTCAAAGGTATGGTCGATACCCCATTTGTTGATATCCAGCAGGACATCTTTAATCGGTTTGTCGTAGTCATTCGGGTTAATGCAGTCGGTAGCACCGAAGCGACGCGCCAGATCGAATTTCTTCGGGTTGGTATCGATAGCGATAATCCGTCCCGCTTTCGCCTGACGCGCGCCCTGAACCACTGCCAGACCAATCGCGCCAAGACCAAACACGGCAACAGAATCACCTGGCTGGACTTTAGCTGTGTTGTGCACCGCGCCAATACCGGTGGTCACGCCACAGCCCAGCAGGCAGACGTGTTCATGGTTTGCTTCTGGATTAATTTTGGCCAGAGACACTTCCGCGACCACGGTGTATTCACTGAATGTAGAGCACCCCATGTAGTGATAAAGCGGCTGCCCGTTGTAAGAAAAACGGGTGGTGCCGTCTGGCATCAAGCCTTTACCCTGGGTTTCGCGAACCGCAACACAGAGGTTAGTTTTGCCAGAACGACAGAACTCACACTCGCCGCACTCCGCGGTGTAAAGCGGGATCACATGGTCGCCAGGTTTGACGCTGGTTACGCCTTCACCGACTTCAACCACAACGCCGGCCCCTTCGTGACCGAGAACCACCGGGAATACACCTTCCGGGTCATCCCCGGAGAGGGTAAATGCGTCGGTATGGCAAACGCCGGTATGGGTGACTTTAATCAGCACTTCACCTTTTTTCGGTGGTGCAACGTCAATTTCAACGATTTCCAGCGGTTTACCGGGAGCAAATGCAACGGCAGCACGTGATTTCATCTCTCGCTCTTCCTCAATATGGTAATAGATTCAGCTATTTAAGATAGGCTCGAACCAGTTCAATAGTGTCGTCAACGGATTGGCTGACTTCGCGGCTGTAGCAGTCATTTCGGTCAAACGTTTCCCGGATATGGCTTTCAAGCACTTCTGCCATCAGCCCGTTAGCCGCGCCCCGAACGGCAGCGATCTGTTGGAGTATGGCACGGCATTCGGCATCACCCTCCAGCGACCGTTCCAGAGCATCAATCTGCCCCCGAATACGACGAACTCGAGTAAGGACCTTTTTCTTCTCTTCCGGAGTACTGGGCATTTCGCACCTCATCATCTGCACGCAATATACTATAGGGAGGTATGCTATATGTCAATGCATACCTCCCTATAGTATATAACGCTGGAGAATAAAATTTATCCGGTGAATGTGGTCGGAAAACAACGAGGAAAGGGAGTGGGGCTAATCGGCAGGGAAGGCCGCCCCGGATAGCGGGCGGCAGAAGCAATCAGAATTTCCAGGTCAGATGGGCTGCAAGTTGCAGACCGTTATAATCATCGGTTGGGGTGTCGTACCACACTTTACCTGCCGTCAGCCCGAGATTAAGTTGCTCAGTCAGCGGTTGAATACGTTGCAAACTGACGCTCTTCATGCTGCCGTAGCGTGTTTCTGGCGTCCAGTCATAGGTGTAAGCGCCTGTTCCGCGGCTTAGCCATAGTTGCGTATAACCAGTGCCGCGCGGGTCATTCAGACGCACGGAAATCATATTGCTATAACTACCACCTGCATCGCTGGAGTCATAATGGGTATAGCGGTAGCTGGTGATCACCGGGCCAGTATAGAGTGATACGCCGCCTTGCCAGGCATCGACTTCGACATCATCGTAATATTTAGTGTAGCGATAACCGGTCGTGAAAAGCGTTTTTGGCAACAGGGCCAGGTTAATATCCTGACGAAAATCCTGGCGGGCAAAGACCGGCGTATTATCCGCAAAGGCAATACCCGTTCGGGTTGTCAGCCAGTTATTCCATTTATACCAGACCGCACCCTGACCGCGAGTGGCATTGAAATGTTCAGTTTCATAATCACGACGCCCCTGGGAAAGATTAAAAAGCAGCGTTGCGTTTTCAACTTTCGCCACCAGTTCAGCATACGCTAAATTACGGTTGCCATGATCGCCAGAATAATCGGTAAAATCGTAGCCCGCGGTAATGGAAGTTAACCCGGCATAAGCGGGCAATGCGCTAAAAATGGCCGCCGCTAATAACGTCCGTTTTATCATTTTAATCTCCTGTACGGATAAGTTCTTGTCGGAGTGAATAAGTTCCGGTAGGTAAATTACGTTCTACAATCACGCGCGGGCCAAGTTGCGTGTTCGGGGAAATAATTCGCCCAGGCAAAATAATAACTTGTACGCCAAGGCGTGAACGCTGCCCGATATAACAACCTAATTTATCGCATCCGGTAGCGATAATTCCCTCTGGAGTTCGAACAGACACAGGCTGTTCATCCAGACGATGATTACTGGTACGTACTTGTGCGCCCAAATATGCCTGGTTTGCAACTACCGAGTCGGCAATATAACATTGCGGACCAATCGTTGCTTCCGCTTCAATAACCGCATTTTTAATTTCGGTGGCAAAACCAATTTTTACACCATTGCTGATTATTGTGCCAGGACGAATAAACGCATAATTACCTATCAGGCAGTTTGCGCCAATCACTACCGGACCCTGAATAACGGCACCATGACAAATACGGGTATTCGCGCCGATAACAACTTCACCTGCAGTTTCATCAATAATTACCTGGTCTGCAATCTGAATAATTTTTCTCTTTAACATTAAGCTTCAGATAGTTTTTCAGTTCCTGTGACAGAAGGTTGGGAATAAGCGGTTGACGCTTCCACCAGTGCGGAATAGCGGGTGGGTTTGTCGCGCTGAGGTTCGCGTCCAGTAAAAAAGGCAATAAGTCCATAGATAATCCAGATGGCATAAGCTAATAATACATACACAACGGAAAGCGGCGCTAAAGGCACCAACAACCAGCAACGATGAAACCAGGCGCTAAAAGCACCAATAACACAAACTACGCCGATCCAGATAAGCGGAAACATTGCCAACACCACACCATGCGGCCCGGTGGTGATGAATTCATTAAACCAGGTAGTGAGATAAATCCCAACGCCATAAATCACAACCAACAGCATAGGAAATATACTGAAGATACCGAAGCGGCTAAATAAAAGCCTTTTATGCAGGCGCATACAGACCGCGTAGCCCACAATCCAACGCCGCCAGCGACGCCACTCCTCACGCGGACTGTTGCATTCCTGTGGGTATACGATGCAGCGATTCGCCTGCCGAATACGGTAGCCGTTTGCCACTAATGTCCAGGTGAGATCAAGGTCTTCGACTTTAGTACGATCCGAGAAACCGAACTTACGCAATACATCAGTACGGAACATTCCGCAGGCACCGCTGATAATAAACGGTGCGCCGCCCAGGAGCTGCTGTAGCGTGCGCTTCATAACAATCATCGGCAACTTTACGGTCGCGCGGATGTGCGGTAACAGCCCCGCGCCTTTCAACGCAGTAGAGGGAATGCCGCCTACGGCATCAGCACCGCGCTTAATTTCTGCCAGCATATAGCCCATTCCGTCTTGATCGGGCGGAACATAGGTGTCGGCATCACTTAAAAAAACCTGGTCGCAGGTGGCATAATTGAGGCCATTCATCAGCGCACCACCTTTACCGGTATTTTTTTGCGTGACGGCAACAAAGCGGTCGCCCCATTTGCGTTTGACTTCCGCCATGACCGCTTCGGTATTGTCCGTGGAGCCGTCGTTAACGCAAATTACCCGGCAAAAATAAGGGTTACGCAGTAGATTATCCAGTGACTGCGCCAGACACGGGCCTTCGTTATACGCAGGTATAATGGCGTCAATACAGCCTTTCTTTTGACTGGGTTTACGTCTTAGCGTACTTAAAAACCATAGCAACATTGCTATGGACATACAGATAAATATCCAGGTTTTCATGCAATTTGCTCAAAGAATCATTTTATGAATTACAAAGCCTTCACCCAGATCGCTATTGACCTGTTGCCCGCGAAATTGTGCAACTGCACGCAGGCGATCATGACGCATATAATCACGTCGTTCCTGGCTTTTATGTTTTTTTAATGCAGCAAGTTTGACTGTGAAATATTCTTCTTTAACGGATTCAAAAACCTGAGGCATAAATGAAAGCCAGGTACTTGGGGTTTCGTAGCCGAGAATTTGTGGAATAGTGCGGCAGGCAACCATTGAAGCTTGATAAACAGCGAGATGATCCTGATGGCGGTCGGCATCATGCATGGTATATACCCGCATGATTTCAACATCAGAAGGAATTTGATTTTTAATGATGTCTTCCAGGGCGGAAATCATATCATTGAGCTGTAAATGAGCGCGGGTGTCAGCAAAATTAAGATGAATAGTTTGGTGGCACCCTAATATCTTTAGGGCGTTGCGCGATTCTTCATGGCGATCGATTATTCCATCTGTACCAGAGTTGCCGGTAGTCATCACCACTGCTGCGATATAAATTCCTTTTTGCGCAAGACGAGCAAGCGATGCGCCACAGCCTAATTCTATATCGTCAGGATGTGCGCCAATAGCAAGGATACCCTTTCTTTTATTTGCCGAAGAAAGGAGGGCTGAATCTAAAACCTTATCCACTTAATGACACTCCATTTTATTTATTATACTACAAGCACAACGATGCACTCAGAGACGTAATCTCTGGCGCAGCCAGATGTTAATTTATAAATGTTAAATGTTGCTAATAACTGAAAAGCAAGGGCTTTCAGACCCGGAGGTTCGACTGGGTAATGTTTTTATGCAATTCATATGTTAAGTGTTTGTATGTTTGGTATGTATAGTTATTTTGTTTTATACATTGTATTTAGATGTGATTTAGTTTGTCAATTAATTGCATTTAAAAAATATGTTCTGTGAACAAGTATTGTTTATATACATTATGTGAATGTAATATGCGAGTGATTGAGAATGATACAGTGATATATACAATGCGAATATAATAGTTTTATTATATGTATTGATAGAAACAATGAAGTAATAAATCTCGTAATGTGGTTGTTTATGCATCACTAAAATGAAGTGTAGTAATTTTCCCAATTGTTAGAACGGAGTAATTGCATATTTAATCTTTCCTTTGCCGTTTTTTTGCTAAGAATAAAATCATCTGTGCGATAACGACTAATTCTTTTAATGAATGTTTTTATTCCTGAATACTGCTCCCATAACAAGACAGGGGAGCAGACAATCATGGCAATTTCATCGCGTAACACACTTCTTGCCGCACTGGCATTCATCGCTTTTCAGGCACAGGCGGTGAACGTCACCGTGGCGTATCAAACCTCAGCCGAACCGGCGAAAGTGGCTCAGGCCGACAACACCTTTGCTAAAGAGAGCGGGGCGAGCGTGGACTGGCGTAAGTTTGACAGCGGAGCCAGCATCGTGCGGGCGCTGGCTTCTGGCGACGTGCAAATCGGCAACCTCGGTTCCAGCCCATTAGCGGTTGCAGCCAGCCAACAGGTGCCGATTGAAGTCTTCTTGCTGGCGTCAAAACTGGGTAACTCCGAAGCGCTGGTGGTAAAGAAAACTATCAGCAAACCCGAAGATTTGATTGGCAAACGCATTGCCGTACCGTTTATCTCCACCACCCACTACAGCCTGCTGGCGGCGCTGAAACACTGGGGGATTAAACCAGGGCAAGTGGAGATTGTGAACCTGCAGCCGCCCGCGATTATCGCCGCATGGCAGCGGGGTGATATTGATGGTGCTTATGTCTGGGCACCGGCGGTTAACGCCCTGGAAAAAGACGGCAAGGTGTTGACCGATTCTGAACAGGTCGGGCAGTGGGGTGCGCCAACGCTGGACGTCTGGGTGGTGCGCAAAGATTTTGCCGAGAAACATCCTGAGGTCGTGAAAGCGTTCGCTAAAAGCGCCATCGATGCTCAGCAACCGTACATTGCTAACCCAGACGCGTGGCTGAAACAGCCGGAAAACATCAGCAAACTGGCGCGTTTAAGCGGCGTGCCGGAAGGTGACGTTCCGGGGCTGGTGAAGGGGAATACCTATCTGACGCCGCAGCAACAAACGGCAGAACTGACCGGACCGGTGAACAAAGCAATCATCGACACCGCGCAGTTTTTGAAAGAGCAGGGCAAGGTCCCGGCTGTAGCGAATGATTACAGCCAGTACGTTACCTCGCGCTTCGTGCAATAAAAGGAGGCGCAGATGCTGCAAATCTCTCATCTCTATGCCGATTATGGCGGCAAACCGGCACTGGAAGATATCAACCTGACGCTGGAAAGCGGCGAGCTACTGGTGGTGCTGGGGCCGTCCGGCTGCGGTAAAACCACCCTGCTGAATCTGATTGCCGGTTTTGTGCCTTATCAGCATGGCAGCATTCAACTGGCGGGTAAGCGTATTGAGGGACCGGGAGCAGAGCGCGGGGTGGTTTTTCAGAATGAAGGGCTACTACCGTGGCGCAATGTACAGGACAACGTGGCGTTCGGCCTGCAATTGGCAGGTATAGAGAAAATGCAGCGACTGGAAATCGCGCACCAGATGCTGAAAAAAGTGGGGCTGGAAGGCGCAGAAAAACGCTATATCTGGCAGCTTTCCGGTGGTCAACGTCAGCGGGTGGGGATTGCCCGCGCGCTGGCGGCGAATCCCCAGCTGTTATTACTCGACGAACCGTTTGGTGCGCTGGACGCCTTCACCCGCGACCAGATGCAAACTCTGCTGCTGAAACTCTGGCAGGAGACGGGCAAGCAGGTGCTGTTGATTACCCACGATATAGAAGAAGCGGTGTTTATGGCGACTGAACTGGTTCTGCTTTCATCCGGCCCTGGCCGTGTGCTGGAGCGGCTGCCGCTCAACTTTGCTCGCCGCTTTGTTGCGGGAGAGTCGAGCCGCAGCATCAAGTCCGATCCACAATTCATCGCCATGCGCGAATATGTTTTAAGCCGCGTATTTGAGCAACGGGAGGCGTTCTCATGAGTGTGCTCATTAATGAAAAACTGCATTCGCGGCGGCTGAAATGGCGCTGGCCGCTCTCGCGTCAGGTGACCTTAAGCATTGGCACGTTAGCGGTTTTACTCACTGTATGGTGGACGGTGGCGGCGCTGCAACTGATTAGCCCGCTGTTTTTGCCGCCGCCGCAACAAGTACTGGCAAAACTGCTCACCATTGCCGGACCGCAGGGATTTATGGACGCCACGCTGTGGCAGCATCTGGCAGCCAGCCTGACGCGCATTGTGCTGGCGCTACTCGCGGCGGTGGTGATCGGTATTCCGGTCGGGATCGCCATGGGGCTAAGCCCGACGGTGCGCGGCATTCTGGATCCGGTAATCGAACTTTATCGTCCGGTGCCGCCGCTGGCTTATTTGCCGCTGATGGTGATCTGGTTTGGTATTGGTGAAACCTCGAAGATCTTATTGATCTATTTAGCGATTTTTGCACCGGTGGCGATGTCGGTGCTGGCGGGGGTGAAAAGCGCGCAGCAGGTTCGCATTCGTGCCGCCCAGTCGCTGGGTGCCAGCCGTGCGCAGGTGCTGTGGTTTGTCATTTTGCCCGGCGCGCTGCCGGAAATCCTCACCGGATTACGCATTGGTCTGGGTGTGGGCTGGTCTACGCTGGTAGCGGCGGAGCTGATTGCCGCGACACGCGGTTTAGGATTTATGGTTCAGTCAGCGGGTGAATTTCTCGCGACTGACGTGGTACTGGCGGGGATCGCGGTGATTGCGATTATCGCCTTTCTTTTAGAACTGGGTCTGCGCGCGTTACAGCGCCGTCTGACGCCCTGGCATGGAGAAGTACAATGAGTGAACGTCTGAGTATTACCCCGCTGGGGCCGTATATCGGCGCACAAATTTCGGGTGCCGACCTGACGCGCCCGTTAAGCGATAATCAGTTTGAACAGCTTTACCATGCGGTGCTGCGCTATCAGGTGGTATTTCTGCGCGATCAAGCTATTACGCCGCAGCAGCAACGCGCGCTGGCCCAGCGTTTTGGCGAACTGCATATTCACCCTGTTTACCCTCATGCCGAAGGGGTTGACGAGATCATCGTGCTGGATACCCATAACGATAATCCGCCGGATAACGACAACTGGCATACCGATGTGACATTTATTGAAACGCCACCCGCAGGGGCGATTCTGGCAGCTAAAGAGTTACCTTCGACCGGCGGTGATACGCTCTGGACCAGCGGTATTGCGGCCTATGAGGCGCTCTCTGTTCCCTTCCGCCAGCTGCTGAGCGGGCTGCGTGCGGAGCATGATTTCCGTAAATCGTTCCCGGAATACAAATACCGCAAAACCGAGGAGGAACATCAACGCTGGCGCGAGGCGGTCGCGAAAAATCCTCCGTTGCTACATCCGGTGGTGCGAACGCATCCGGTGAGCGGTAAACAGGCGCTGTTTGTGAATGAAGGCTTTACTACGCGAATTGTCGATGTCAGCGAGAAAGAGAGCGAAGCCTTGTTAGGCTTTTTATTCGCCCATATCACTAAACCGGAGTTTCAGGTGCGTTGGCGCTGGCAACCGAATGATATTGCGATTTGGGATAACCGCGTGACTCAGCACTATGCCAATGCCGATTACCTGCCACAGCGGCGGATTATGCATCGGGCGACGATCCTTGGGGATAAACCGTTTTATCGGGCGGGGTGATACGAGTGCGGACGGTTCCCTCGCCCCCTTGGGGAGAGGGTTAGGGTGAGGGGGCGTTCACCGTACTTTCAACAGGTTAACTCCCCCTTTCTGAGAGGAAAAAAATTAACGCAGAATCTTCTTCTCAGCCAAATCCAGCGCAAAGTAGCTGAAAATCAGATCCGCACCCGCACGCTTAATTGAACCTAAGCTTTCGAGCACGACTTTCTCTTCATCTATAGCACCCGCCAGCGCGGCGAACTTAATCATCGCGTACTCACCGCTCACCTGATACGCGCCAATCGGCAATTCAGTACGTTCACGCAGCTCACGCACGATGTCGAGGTACGCTCCAGCAGGTTTAACCATCAGGCAGTCTGCGCCCTGGGCTTCATCCAGCAGTGATTCACGAATCGCCTCGCGACGGTTCATTGGGTTCATCTGATAGCTTTTGCGGTCGCCTTTTAATGCGCTTCCGGCAGCTTCACGGAACGGGCCATAAAAGGAAGAGGCGAACTTGGTCGAATACGACATAATCGCCGTATCTTTAAAGCCTGCAGCGTCCAGCGCCTGACGAATCGCCTGTACCTGGCCGTCCATCGCGGCGGAAGGGGCGATGAAGTCTGCGCCTGCAGCAGCTGCAACCACGGCTTGCTTGCCTAAATTTTCCAGAGTCGCGTCGTTGTCGACGCCATGCTCGCACAGCACACCGCAGTGACCGTGAGAAGTGTATTCACAGAAACAAGTGTCTGACATGACGATCATTTCTGGCACAGTCTGCTTGCAGATGCGCGACATACGCGCCACCAGTCCATCTTCCCGCCAGGCGTCGCTGCCGGTTTCATCGGTATGGTGAGAGATGCCAAAAGTCATTACGGAACGGATACCGGCGTTGGCGATGCGTTCAATTTCGCGTGCCAGATGTTTCTCTGGAATGCGCATCACGCCTGGCATGGCTTCAACGGCTTTGTAGTCGTCAATTTCTTCTTCAACAAAGATCGGCAACACCAGGTCGTTAAGGCTAAGTGTTGTCTCTTCAAACATAGCGCGCAGCGCAGGAGATTTGCGTAGGCGACGAGGGCGTTGGATTAAGTCTGTCATGGTCTGCCTGATGTTTGTGGAATTAAGGTGCACAGTATACCTGAAGCGGGGCAGGAGTGTTTTACGAAAGTTGTCGCGATGTTGACAAGAAGAGAATGAAAGAGAGACCAGGACATCTTTGTAATAGAAATAGCAATAATTTCATATTCACTGAAAATATTTTTAATCTTTATTTATAGCTCTTGGTTATTATTTTTTTGGCGTTTGGTTGTGCTGCTATAAATTGAATAATTCAAACTTTGTTGTATATTGATAAGATATT
Source organism: Shigella sonnei (assembly GCF_002950395.1). Taxonomy (NCBI): domain Bacteria; kingdom Pseudomonadati; phylum Pseudomonadota; class Gammaproteobacteria; order Enterobacterales; family Enterobacteriaceae; genus Shigella; species Shigella sonnei. The sequence goes on along the minus strand of NZ_CP026802.1, from coordinate 2,627,382 downwards.
TATCTGGTTTGTGTTTTTGATATTTATAACGCGTATGTATCAAAAATAACATTATCTGCAACATGTTGAAATATCGTCCTTTTATCAATTTGATGCGTGTTTTTCTCCATAAATTATATATGTCCACATTCGGACTTAGGGGAAAGAATAATTGAACCATTCGTCTGTAACGCAGCATAATCGTTAGCGCGAAACATAATATGTTTTCTATGCATTGATAATTGATGGATCAACTTATTACGTCCCTGAGGAGGGATGACAAATGCACTCCTGGAAAAAGAAACTTGTAGTATCACAATTAGCATTGGCTTGCACTCTGGCTATCACCTCTCAGGCTAATGCAGCTACTTATAACACCTTCGGGTATCACGATGACGCAGCCACCATCTACAATTGGGGTGACAGCACTAAAATTGATCACGATTATCTGACTTACGGTGGTTATGTATATGACCACGCAGCTGATGGTTACTTTGATACCACTTTCAGCGGCGACACTGTAAATGGTGTAATTTCTACTTATTATCTGAACCACGATTATGGCACAGATACCGGTAATACACTGAACATCTCCAACTCAATTGTTCATGGTATGGTTACATCTTACCAGGTTGGTTATGGCGACTACGTCTGGACCAACGGTAGCGATTATACTGGCCACGACTGGGTTGATGGCGACATCTTCACTCTGAACATCGCTAATTCTACTATTGACGATGATTTTGACGCCTTCTACTTCACCGATACTTATCTGGATGCAGACGGTAAAACATCTAAGACAGATTATGATCGTTTGGTAACCGCTGGTCTTGGTACCGCTGTGACTCTGGATGTTGAAAGTAACATCAACATCAGCAACAACTCCCATGTTGCAGGTATTACTTTGGTTCAACACGACCTCGGTAATGCGACCTACAATACCGAAGGTCATCAGTGGGACAACAACATCGTTGTTAATGACTCTACTGTAACTTCTGGTTCATGGACTGAAGACGAACAATCAGATCGTGGTCATTTCGGCAATTCTGTTGAACCAAGTGACTACGGCAATGGCGCATCTCCTGCTGATGATGTTGCGTTAGCCTTCATCGATGATGACACTTCTGATTATCGTATGGTCAACAACGTTACGTTCAACAACTCTCAGTTGCTTGGTGACGTTGTATTTGACAGTACCTGGAACGCTAACTTTGACGCGACGGGTCACCTGATTGACAACTCTACCACTGCTTACACTCATGGCGGTTGGGCAACTGACGATCAGAACGTCGATCACCTGAACCTGACTCTGAACAACACCAAATGGGTTGGTTCAGCGAATATTGATTATGACGTTGTTGTTGCTGACGAAGCCTTCTACGACGTTGCACCAAACAGCCTGAACCCGTACGCTTCTTACTCTGAAGATGGCTGGAATCGTGTTGATAACGCTAACGCATTCCAGAGCGGCGTATTCGATGTTGTTCTGAACAACGGTTCTGATTGGGAAACCACGAAAACTTCCCTGATCGATACCCTGGCGATCAACAGCGGTTCTCAGGTTAACGTGAGTGCAGATTCTTCTCTGACTTCTGACACCATCACTCTGAACGGTGGTTCTTCAATGGAAGTTAACGGTGAAGTTAACACCGATCACCTGACCATTGATACCTTCTCAACCGTTAACTTCGGTGAAGATACTGCTTCAGCTTGGGCATATGCACCGCTGTATGCCAATACCATTACCGTTACTAACGGTGGTGTGCTGGATGTAAACACCAACATGAATGACATCTCCAGCGTATTTGCAACTGATACTCTGGAACTGACCAGTGGCAACGTTAAAGATAACAACGGTAATGTTTACGCAGGTGTGTTTGACATTCATAGTAATGATTACATCCTGAATGCAGACCTCGTCAACGATCGTACCAACGACACCAGCAAAGCTAACTACGGTTATGGTGTTATTGCGATGAACTCTGATGGTCACTTGACCGTTAATGGTAACAACGACATTAACAATGGCGACGAAGTTGACAACAGCTCTGCAGACAACGTTGTAGCTGCAACCGGTAACTACAAAGTTCGTATCGACAACTCCACTGGCGCTGGTGCGATTGCTGATTACGCAGGTAAGCAGCTCATCTATATCGATGATACCAAAACCAACGCGACCTTCTCTGCTGCTAACAAAGCTGACCTGGGTGCATACACCTATCAGGCTGAACAGCGCGGTAACACCGTTGTTCTGCAACAGATGGAGCTGACCGACTACGCTAACATGGCGCTGAGCATCCCGTCTGCGAACACCAATATCTGGAACCTGGAACAAGACACCGTTGGTACTCGTCTGACCAACTCTCGTCATGGCCTGGCTGATAACGGCGGCGCATGGGTAAGCTACTTCGGTGGTAACTTCAACGGCGACAACGGCACCATCAACTATGATCAGGATGTTAACGGCATCATGGTCGGTGTTGATACCAAAGTTGACGGTAACAACGCTAAGTGGATCGTCGGTGCGGCTGCAGGCTTCGCTAAAGGTGACATGAATGACCGTTCTGGTCAGGTAGATCAAGACAGCCAGACTGCCTACATCTACTCTTCTGCTCACTTCGCGAACAACGTCTTTGTTGATGGTAGCTTGAGCTACTCTCACTTCAACAACGACCTGTCTGCAACCATGAGCAACGGTACTTACGTTGACGGTAGCACCAACTCCGACGCTTGGGGCTTCGGCTTGAAAGCCGGTTACGACTTCAAACTGGGTGATGCTGGTTACGTGACTCCTTACGGCAGCGTTTCTGGTCTGTTCCAGTCTGGTGATGACTACCAGCTGAGCAACGACATGAAAGTTGACGGTCAGTCTTACGACAGCATGCGTTATGAACTGGGTGTAGATGCAGGTTATACCTTCACCTACAGCGAAGATCAGGCTCTGACTCCGTACTTCAAACTGGCTTACGTCTACGACGACTCTAACAACGATAACGATGTGAACGGTGATTCCATCGATAACGGTACTGAAGGGTCTGCGGTACGTGTTGGTCTGGGTACTCAGTTCAGCTTCACCAAGAACTTCAGCGCCTATACCGATGCTAACTACCTCGGTGGTGGTGACGTAGATCAAGACTGGTCCGCGAACGTGGGTGTTAAATATACCTGGTAATATTCTTCACTCCGAAGAAATACTGGTAATTTAATCTAAATAATGCCCGTCAAGGATTTGACGGGCATTACTGCAAAGGACGCGCAAATGTTATCTGTAGTTAAACCTCTTCAGGAATTTGGTAAGCTCGATAAATGTTTGTCCAGATACGGTACGCGCTTCGAGTTTAATAATGAAAAGCAAGTTATATTTTCCAGTGATGTCAATAACGAAGATACTTTCGTTATTTTAGAGGGAGTTATCTCTCTGCGTAGAGAAGAAAACGTACTTATCGGTATTACCCAGGCCCCTTATATTATGGGGCTGGCTGATGGTTTAATGAAAAACGATATACCATACAAATTAATATCAGAAGGAAATTGTACGGGATATCATCTACCAGCCAAACAAACCATTACGCTTATTGAACAAAATCAACTCTGGCGAGACGCTTTTTACTGGTTAGCCTGGCAAAATAGAATTCTGGAATTACGCGACGTGCAGCTCATTGGGCATAATTCCTACGAACAAATCCGCGCAACATTATTATCAATGATTGACTGGAATGAAGAATTGCGATCACGTATTGGTGTGATGAATTATATCCATCAACGTACACGCATATCGCGTTCTGTCGTCGCAGAAGTTCTCGCTGCTTTGCGTAAAGGCGGCTATATCGAAATGAATAAAGGCAAACTGGTCGCTATCAACCGTTTGCCTTCAGAGTATTAATCAGGATGCGGGGATAACCAACGGTTTATTCCCGCTTAGCTCGGTCACCAGATCATTGATGCCATCGCTCATATTTTTAAAGCGCGTCAACGGCGAACGAGTGACCACCACAAACGCGCCAATATTCTTCTGCGGGATCATCGCCATATAGGTAATGAAACCGCCACCACCGCCTGTCTTCTGAATAATCCCCGGACGACCCTCTTTCGGGGCCATATATACCCAGCCTAAACCAAGCGCATCCGCTTTGCCGGGGACATCCATGCCAATCACTTTCGTAAACTGCGCGCGCTGATAAATCAACGTCTGCATGCGATCTGCCTGGTTACTGCGCTGATAAAAATCAGATGACAAATACTGCTGCATCCAGCGCATCATATCGCCAGGCGTGGAATAGACGCCGCCGCTGCCAATTGCCGCCAGCGTGTTATTGCACGGACTGGCACCGCGCTCAGCAACCATTAAACGGCGGCACTGATCCGGTGAGGGGGTGTAGGTGGTGTCTTTCATCCCCAATGGACGGGTAATCTGCTCTTCAAACAACTGGGTATAAGGCTTGCCGGACGCATTCGCCAGTGCATCTGCCAGCAGGTCGAACGCAAGGTTAGAGTACGCCGCCTGACTGCCTGGCGCGGCTTTCAGCTTCGCCGTAGAAAGGTATTTCCAGCGTTGCTCGCGCGTTGGCCAGACAAACACCGGACGATGTGCCGCGCCACCGGGCTGTTCACGGGGCAGGGCGCTGGTATGGGTTGCCAGATTCACTAGGGTAATGGGCGTCCCATTGTAGGTCGGCACGCGTGCGCCTGGCGGAGCATATTTACTTAGCGGATCGTTTAACTTTACGGTCCCCTGGTCGAGCAATTTCACCAGCATTTCACTGGTCATTAGTTTGGTGAGGGAAGCAATACGCACGACCGAATCCAGCTGCGGGCGAACGTTATTACCAGGTCGCGTTTCGCCATAACTACGAAAGACGCGCTGGTTACCGTCGATAACAACCAGCGCCATCCCCGTTGCACCGCTGCCGTAAAAAATATGATCGGCATAACGATCGACAATATCAGAGGCAAACTCCGGTTCAGTGATCGGCTGCGCCGCATGGACGGAGGTCAATGACGCCGCACACAGCACGGCAGAAAAAAGCAGACTACGTTTCAACGGTGGTGTCCATAGATTGAATGAAGGTAACTGAGCGTATTTATACTACTCATTGATGGATTGCAAAGGGCGAATTAGTGCAATAATAGTGTTAAAAACGTAACGGCGCGTAAACACGATCTTTTTCCTGCTCACCAATGCCTGCATTTGTGATCCTGCGCGTGTTAATCCGCTTATGTAAACAATCTTTGGTTTGTGAAATCCGTCGAAACAATTCTTATGGTCAGGCTGGCGAACTAAGCGCCTTGCTATGGGTCACAATGGGCGGTTTCATTTGGCTGACGCTTTGTAGTGGTCATGCGGTTAATACACAGCAGTTGTTAAAACGATAAGAAGTTAGCAGGAGTGCATATGTTTAAGTCTTTTTTCCCAAAGCCGGGAGCGTTTTTTCTCTCGGCCTTTGTTTGGGCATTGATTGCCGTTATCTTCTGGCAAGCCGGTGGGGGAGACTGGGTGGCGCGTATCACCGGCGCTTCCGGGCAGATCCCGATTAGCGCCGCGCGTTTCTGGTCGTTGGATTTCCTGATTTTTTACGCTTACTACATTGTTTGCGTAGGACTTTTTGCATTTTTCTGGTTTATCTACAGCCCGCACCGTTGGCAATACTGGTCAATACTCGGTACTGCACTGATCATCTTCGTCACCTGGTTTTTGGTGGAAGTCGGGGTCGCCGTCAACGCCTGGTATGCACCGTTCTATGATTTGATTCAAACCGCGCTAAGTTCGCCGCATAAAGTCACTATCGAACAATTTTACCGCGAAGTGGGCGTCTTTCTGGGGATTGCGCTGATCGCGGTGGTGATCAGTGTACTGAACAACTTCTTTGTCAGTCACTATGTGTTCCGCTGGCGTACGGCGATGAACGAATATTACATGGCGAACTGGCAACAACTGCGTCATATCGAAGGTGCCGCACAGCGTGTGCAGGAAGACACCATGCGTTTTGCTTCAACGCTGGAGAATATGGGCGTCAGTTTTATCAACGCCATCATGACGTTGATCGCCTTCCTGCCGGTGCTGGTAACGCTCTCCGCGCATGTGCCGGAGCTGCCGATTATCGGGCACATTCCGTATGGTCTGGTGATTGCCGCTATCGTCTGGTCGCTGATGGGGACCGGATGGCTGGCAGTGGTAGGGATCAAACTGCCGGGGCTGGAGTTTAAAAACCAGCGAGTAGAGGCCGCCTACCGTAAAGAGCTGGTTTATGGTGAAGACGATGCCACGCGCGCGACGCCGCCTACGGTACGCGAGCTGTTTAGCGCCGTACGGAAAAACTATTTTCGCCTCTATTTTCACTATATGTATTTCAACATCGCCCGCATTCTCTATTTGCAGGTCGATAACGTTTTCGGTTTGTTCTTGCTGTTTCCGTCAATTGTTGCCGGTACGATTACGCTCGGCCTGATGACGCAGATTACCAACGTTTTTGGTCAGGTTCGCGGTGCTTTCCAGTACCTGATTAACTCATGGACCACACTGGTTGAGTTGATGTCTATCTACAAACGTCTGCGCAGCTTTGAACATGAGCTGGATGGTGACAAAATTCAGGAAGTAACCCATACCTTGAGCTAAAAAGGAGAAGTAATGTCGCGCGTCAATCATCTATCTTCGCTGTCATTGTTGGCGGTTCTGGTTTTAGCGGGGTGTAGTAGTCAGGCTCCGCAACCGTTGAAAAAGGGCGAAAAAGCGATAGATGTAGCGAGCGTCGTGCGGCAGAAGATGCCTGCGAGCGTGAAAGACCGCGATGCCTGGGCGAAAGATCTCGCCATCACCTTTGAAAGTCAGGGGCTGGCACCGACGCTGGAAAACGTCTGCTCGGTGCTGGCGGTGGCGCAGCAGGAGTCAAATTATCAGGCAGATCCGGCCGTTCCGGGCTTAAGCAAGATCGCCTGGCAAGAGATTGACCGTCGTGCTGAACGGATGCACATTCCTGCTTTTCTGGTTCATACCGCGCTAAAAATCAAATCGCCAAACGGCAAAAGTTATAGCGAACGGTTAGATTCGGTGCGTACAGAAAAGCAATTGAGCGCGATTTTTGACGATCTGATCAGCATGGTACCAATGGGGCAGACGCTGTTTGGTTCGCTTAATCCGGTGCGCACCGGTGGGCCGATGCAGGTCAGCATTGCTTTTGCCGAACAGCATACCAAAGGGTATCCGTGGAAAATGGACGGTACAGTTCGTCAGGAAGTCTTCAGTCGCCGCGGCGGGTTGTGGTTTGGTACTTACCATTTACTGAATTATCCCGCCAGCTATAGCGCACCGATATACCGCTTTGCTGATTTTAACGCTGGCTGGTACGCCAGCCGTAATGCCGCGTTTCAGAACGCAGTCAGTAAGGCCAGCGGCGTGAAGCTGGCACTGGACGGTGATTTAATTCGTTACGACAGTAAAGAACCCGGGAAAACCGAACTGGCAACGCGCAAACTGGCGGGAAAACTGGGGATGAGCGACAGCGAAATTCGCCGTCAGTTAGAGAAAGGTGACAGCTTCTCTTTTGAGGAGACGGCGCTGTACAAGAAAGTTTATCAACTTGCCGAAGCGAAAACGGGTAAATCACTACCCCGCGAAATGTTGCCTGGCATTCAACTGGAAAGCCCGAAAATCACCCGCAACCTGACTACGGCCTGGTTTGCGAAGCGCGTAGACGAACGGCGGGCGCGTTGTATGAAACAGTGATCAAACAGGAATGTCATGCCAGATAAGGCGTTTTAGGCCGTATCTGGCAACGTAAATCTTACTGGCGGCGATGTCGCCAGTGCAGCCATAGCGCCACCACTGCAAAAATGAGGCAGCCTACTAAAAACGGGATCAGCCCGAAAATGGTGCCGACACCTAAACCAATTTCCACCCGTGGGCGACCTGTTTCCTGGACCTGCATTAAACGCTCATAGACGCCGGGCGCATGCACTAACAGGTTCAGCAATTGCGCCCCAGCCCAAAAGCAAAACAGCACAAACAACGCATAGGCAATGTTGCCAGGCGTTGAAGAGGCATTGCGATATTTTCCGCTAAACAGCGATTTTGACAGGGTGAAATCAGCCATAAAAACCTCCGGAAGTCATCTGCTTCTCTTCTGGTGTGATACCAGCGGCTTATGGCAAGTCTGACAGGTCATTTAGATTGTCAATATCAGAATCATGGTAAATTGATGTTGGGAATATTCCCGAAGCGTGAATCTTCGTTGTGAGTTACAAAATGGCAACCTTAAGTTAAATTTATTAACAATTACGAAAATGTTGTCTACACCACAGACGGTTGTTACAGAATATGCAAGGATGTTGTTTTTCGTTAACGGAGCTGCCATGAATCTGCCTGTAAAAATCCGCCGTGACTGGCACTACTATGCGTTCGCCATTGGCCTTATATTCATTCTTAATGGCGTGGTGGGGTTACTGGGATTTGAAGCAAAAGGTTGGCAGACCTATGCCGTCGGTCTGGTGACGTGGGTGATTAGTTTCTGGCTGGCGGGGTTGATTATTCGTCGTCGCGATGAAGAAACTGAAAACGCCCAATAAGAATATTATCGGGCGTTAAAATATTACATTGTGGTTTTCAATGCGTTATCCGCAGCGTGACGCTCCAGCGCCAGCTCAATCAAACGTGTGATCAGATCGGTGTAACCCAGACCGCTGGCTTGCCACAGCTTCGGATACATACTGATGTTGGTGAAGCCAGGCAGTGTGTTGATCTCGTTGATCACCACTTCGTTCTCTGGGGTTAAAAACACGTCTACACGCGCCATGCCTGCGCATCCCAACGTCTGATAAGCCTGAACGGCAATCGCCCGGATCTTATCGTTGATCTCTGGTGCAATGGCTGCCGGAACTACCACTTTCGCGCCATCTTCGTCAATGTACTTGGTGTCGTAGGCATAGAAATCGCTGGTGAGTACGATCTCGCCACAGGTGCTGGCTTGCGGATTGTCGTTGCCCAGAACTGCGCATTCGATCTCACGACCTTTGATCCCTTGCTCAACGATCACTTTATGATCGAACTCGAACGCCAGATCGACGGCAATTGCGTACTGTTCTTCACTGGTTACTTTGCTGACACCAACAGAAGAGCCCTGATTAGCCGGTTTTACAAACAGTGGTAACCCCAGTTTAGACTCCACTTCGGCAAAACTGATGTTGTGACGATTAGCGCGCGTCAGGGTAATAAATGGCGCAATGTTCAGCCCGGCATCGCGTAGCAGACGTTTGGTGACATCTTTATCCATACAGGCTGCTGAAGCCAGAACATCAGAACCTACAAACGGTAAATTGGCGACCCGCAGCATTCCCTGCAAGGAACCATCTTCGCCCAGCGTACCGTGGACAATCGGGAAAATGACATCCACCGTCGGCAACGGCTGACCGTTTTGCGCGTCGATAAGCTGATGCTCATGTTTACCTGGCACCTGCGCAAGGCTGGTCGCCGAAGGGCGCAACGCAATATGGGCAGGATCGTCTGCATTTAGCAGATAATTGCTGGCATCGCTGACGTGCCATTGCCCTTGTTTATCAATGCCCAGCAGCACAACGTCGAAGCGACTTTTATCAATGGCATCGACAATGTTTTTTGCCGATTGCAGAGACACTTCATGTTCCGCTGATTTACCACCAAAAACGATTCCTACCCGCAGTTTTTCCATCTTAAAAACCTATCCCGTCTAACACAAAGTGCATACATTACCACGACAAAACGGGGGATTCGCGGCCTTCTGAAAGATTGTTGCAATCTTCTGCTGACAAAGCGTGCAACGTACTGGTGAAGAAAGTGCGTTATCTCAAAGATGTGCGCGAGATCACAAAAATGATGAACGGGAAGCTAATTTATTCCTGGCTTAAATGGCAATGCGGTGAGTTTTTTTCTCTTAATTATAAGTTAACGAAGAGAATATATTTCATAACTTTTATTTATAATAAAGGTTGATAATTAAAAGCCTATATTTTGTGTGGGTAATTATTTAAATAAGAGAAACGTTTCGCTGGTAATCAAACAAAAAATATTTGCGCAAAGTATTTCCTTTGTCATAAAAATAATACTTCCAGACACTATGAAGTTGTGAAACATAATGTTAACTTCTCCATACTTTGGATAAGGAAATACAGACATGAAAAATCTCATTGCTGAGTTGTTATTTAAGCTTGCCCAAAAAGAAGAAGAGTCGAAAGAACTGTGTGCGCAGGTAGAAGCTTTGGAGATTATCGTCACTGCAATGCTTCGCAATATGGCGCAAAATGACCAACAGCGGTTGATTGATCAGGTAGAGGGGGCGCTGTACGAGGTAAAGCCCGATGCCAGCATTCCTGACGACGATACGGAGCTGCTGCGCGATTACGTAAAGAAGTTATTGAAGCATCCTCGTCAGTAAAAAGTTAATCTTTTCAACAGCTGTCATAAAGTTGTCACGGCCGAGACTTATAGTCGCTTTGTTTTTATTTTTTAATGTATTTGTACATGGAGAAAATAAAGTGAAACAAAGCACTATTGCACTGGCACTCTTACCGTTACTGTTTACCCCTGTGACAAAAGCCCGGACACCAGAAATGCCTGTTCTGGAAAACCGGGCTGCTCAGGGCGATATTACTGCACCCGGCGGTGCTCGCCGCTTAACGAGTGATCAGACCGCCGCTCTGCGTGATTCTCTTAGCGATAAACCTGCAAAAAATATTATTTTGCTGATTGGCGATGGGATGGGGGATTCGGAAATTACTGCCGCACGTAATTATGCCGAAGGTGCGGGCGGCTTTTTTAAAGGTATCGATGCCTTACCGCTTACCGGGCAATACACTCACTATGCGCTGAATAAAAAAACTGGCAAACCGGACTACGTCACCGACTCGGCTGCATCAGCAACCGCCTGGTCAACCGGTGTCAAAACCTATAACGGCGCGCTGGGCGTCGATATTCACGAAAAAGATCACCCAACGATTCTGGAAATGGCAAAAGCCGCAGGTCTGGCGACCGGTAACGTTTCTACCGCAGAGTTGCAGGATGCCACGCCCGCTGCGCTGGTGGCACATGTGACTTCGCGCAAATGCTACGGTCCGAGCGCGACCAGTGAAAAATGTCCGGGTAACGCTCTGGAAAAAGGCGGAAAAGGATCGATTACCGAACAGCTGCTTAACGCTCGTGCCGACGTTACGCTTGGCGGCGGCGCAAAAACCTTTGCTGAAACGGCAACCGCTGGTGAATGGCAGGGAAAAACGCTGCGTGAACAGGCACAGGCGCGTGGTTATCAGTTGGTGAACGATGCTGCCTCACTGAATTCGGTGACGGAAGCGAATCAGCAAAAACCCCTGCTTGGCCTGTTTGCTGACGGCAATATGCCAGTGCGCTGGCTAGGGCCGAAAGCAACGTACCACGGCAATATCGATAAGCCCGCAGTCACCTGTACGCCTAATCCGCAACGTAATGACAGTGTACCAACCCTGGCACAGATGACCGACAAAACCATTGAATTGTTGAGTAAAAATGAGAAAGGATTTTTCCTGCAAGTTGAAGGTGCGTCAATCGATAAACAGGATCACGCTGCGAATCCTTGTGGGCAAATTGGCGAGACGGTCGATCTCGATGAAGCCGTACAACGGGCGCTGGAATTCGCTAAAAAGGAGGGTAACACGCTGGTCATAGTCACCGCTGATCACGCCCACGCCAGCCAGGTTGTTGCGCCGGATACCAAAGCGCCGGGCCTCACTCAGGCGCTAAATACTAAAGATGGCGCAGTGATGGTGATGAGTTACGGGAATTCCGAAGAGGATTCACAAGAACATACCGGCAGTCAGTTGCGTATTGCGGCGTATGGTCCGCATGCCGCCAATGTTGTTGGACTGACCGACCAGACCGATCTCTTCTACACCATGAAAGCCGCTCTGGGGCTGAAATAAAACCGCGCCCGGCAGTGAATTTTCGCTGCCGGGTGGTTTTTTTGCTGTTAGCAACCAGACTTAATGGCAGATCACGGGCGCAAACGCTCATGGTTAAAACATGAAGAGGGATGGTGCTATGAAAATAACATTACTGGTTACCTTGCTTTTTGGTCTGGTTTTTTTAACCACCGTCGGCGCTGCCGAGAGAACCTTAACCCCACAACAACAGCGTATGACCTCCTGTAATCAGCAGGCGACGGCGCAGGCGTTGAAAGGGGATGCTCGTAAGACCTACATGAGTGATTGCCTGAAGAACAGCAAGTCTGCGCCTGGTGAAAAAAGTTTGACGCCACAGCAGCAAAAGATGCGCGAATGTAATAATCAAGCAACGCAACAATCTCTGAAAGGTGATGATCGTAATAAGTTTATGAGTGCCTGCCTCAAGAAAGCCGCCTGATACCTGATAGTGCTAACGGGTGAGCTACGAAAGTGGCTCACCCGAAATTTCATACTTCTGCCTTTAGCCCCGTCTCTATAATTTGGGAAAATTGTTTCTGAATGTTCCCAAAAATAATGAATGATGAAAACTTTTTCAAAAAAGCGGCGGCGCATGGGGAGGAACCTCCTTTAACTCCTCAAAACGAACATCAGCGGTCCGGGCTGCGCTTCGCCCGTCGCGTCAGACTACCCCGTGCGGTTGGCCTGGCTGGCATGTTCTTACCGATTGCTTCAACGCTGGTTTCGCACCCGCCGCCGGGCTGGTGGTGGCTGGTGTTGGTCGGCTGGGCGTTCGTCTGGCCGCATTTAGCCTGGCAGATAGCGAGCAGGGCCGTCGATCCGCTTAGCCGGGAAATTTACAACTTAAAAACCGATGCAGTATTAGCGGGAATGTGGGTAGGCGTAATGGGCGTAAACGTGCTGCCTTCCACCGCTATGTTGATGATTATGTGTCTGAATTTGATGGGGGCAGGCGGCCCCCGTCTGTTTGTCGCGGGTCTGGTGTTGATGGTGGTTTCCTGCCTTGTCACCCTCGAGCTTACGGGCATTACCGTGTCGTTCAATAGTGCGCCGCTGGAATGGTGGCTCTCCCTTCCCATTATTGTCGTTTATCCTCTGCTGTTTGGCTGGGTCAGCTACCAGACGGCAACCAAACTGGCGGAACATAAACGCAGGTTGCAGGTCATGAGTACTCGCGACGGCATGACGGGCGTGTATAACCGACGTCATTGGGAAACTATGTTACGCAATGAATTTGATAACTGTCGGCGGCATAATCGCGATGCAACGTTACTGATTATCGATATCGACCATTTCAAGAGCATCAACGATACCTGGGGTCATGATGTGGGCGATGAAGCGATTGTGGCGCTTACCCGACAGTTACAAATTACCCTGCGCGGTAGCGGGTAATGACTCCAACTTATTGATAGTGTTTTATGTTCAGATAATGCCCGATGACTTTGTCATGCAGCTCCACCGATTTTGAGAACGACAGCGACTTCCGTCCCAGCCGTGCCAGGTGCTGCCTCAGATTCAGGTTATGCCGCTCAATTCGCTGCGTATATCGCTTGCTGATTACGTGCAGCTTTCCCTTCAGGCGGGATTCATACAGCGGCCAGCCATCCGTCATCCATATCACCACGTCAAAGGGTGACAGCAGGCTCATAAGACGCCCCAGCGTCGCCATAGTGCGTTCACCGAATACGTGCGCAACAACCGTCTTCCGGAGACTGTCATACGCGTAAAACAGCCAGCGCTGGCGCGATTTAGCCCCGACATAGCCCCACTGTTCGTCCATTTCCGCGCAGACGATGACGTCACTGCCCGGCTGTATGCGCGAGGTTACCGACTGCGGCCTGAGTTTTTTAAGTGACGTAAAATCGTGTTGAGGCCAACGCCCATAATGCGTGCAGTTGCCCGGCATCCAACGCCATTCATGGCCATATCAATGATTTTCTGGTGCGTACCGGGTTGAGAAGCGGTGTAAGTGAACTGCAGTTGCCATGTTTTACGGCAGTGAGAGCAGAGATAGCGCTGATGTCCGGCAGTGCTTTTGCCGTTACGCACCACCCCGTCAGTAGCTGAACAGGAGGGACAGCTGATAGAAACAGAAGCCACTGGAGCACCTCAAAAACACCATCATACACTAAATCAGTAAGTTGGCAGCATCACCCTATCGTGAGTGGTTGAAATCGGCAGATTTGGCGCTTTACAAAGCAAAGAAAGCCGGACGTAACCGCACCGAAGTGGCGGCCTGACGTCCGGCGAAAGTCATCAGGATTTGCTGAGTTTTTCTGATTTTTCCATACACTTCGTCATCGCTTCGATCACTGCGGCACGGAAGCCTTTCTCTTCCAGTACGCGTACCGCTTCAATGGTGGTGCCTCCCGGTGAGCAGACCATATCTTTCAGTGCCCCCGGATGTTCTCCCGTTTCCAGCACCATTTTTGCGGAACCCATTACCGCCTGAGCGGCAAATTTATACGCCTGGGCGCGTGGCATCCCGCCCAGCACGGCGGCGTCGGCCATCGCTTCGATAAACATAAATACGTAGGCTGGCGAAGAACCGCTCACACCGACCACCGGGTGGATCATCGGCTCAGCAATTACTTCCGCTTCGCCAAAGCAGCGGAAAATATTCAGCACATCAGCGGTATCTTCGGGGGTTACCAGCGCGTTTGGCGTTACGGAGGTCATCCCGGCATTAACCAGCGCGGGAGTGTTCGGCATGGCGCGGATAATTTTCCGGTCATGGCCCAGCGCGCGGGCAAGCTGGTCGAGCGTGACACCTGCAGCAATAGAAACGACCAGAGAGTCTTTATTCAGGCTGGAGGTGATTTCGCTAAGCACTTTAATCATGATGCCAGGTTTAACGGCGGCAAAAATGATGTCGGCGATTTGCGCCACTTCTTGCGCCGATTCTGCGGCGTTGATGCCGAACTGGTCATGCAGGGCGGCGACTTTATCCGGGGAGGGGGTGTATACCCAGATTTGCCCTGGAAGCACCTGACCGCTGGCAATCAGACCGCCGAGAATGGCTTTTCCCATATTGCCGCAGCCAATAAAACCGATTTTCTTTTCCATTGCCTCACTCCTGCCGTGAAATTCATTGTTTTGATAATCGCTGGCAGAAGCATAAACAGAACTATGCCGGAAGGCAAAAGCGCGACACAATAGAGGATTACCCAACAAAGGATGACTTTATGACAATTTGGGTGGATGCCGACGCGTGTCCCAATGTAATTAAAGAGATTTTGTATCGCGCGGCGGAACGTATGCAGATGCCGCTGGTACTGGTAGCAAACCAGAGTTTACGCGTGCCGCCATCGCGATTTATTCGTACGCTGCGCGTCGCGGCAGGTTTCGACGTTGCCGATAACGAAATTGTCCGGCAGTGTGAAGCGGGCGATTTGGTGATCACCGCAGATATACCTTTGGCTGCTGAAGCCATCGAGAAAGGCGCAGCGGCGCTTAATCCGCGCGGCGAACGTTACACGCCAGCGACCATTCGTGAGCGCCTGACGATGCGCGATTTTATGGATACCTTACGTGCCAGTGGGATCCAGACCGGCGGACCAGATAGCCTTTCACAACGTGACCGCCAGGCCTTTGCCGCGGAGCTGGAGAAGTGGTGGCTGGAAGTGCAACGTAGTCGTGGCTAAATGTAATTTATTATTTACACTTCATTCTTGAATATTTATTGGTATAGTAAGGGATGTATTGAGATTTTCACTTTAAGTGGAATTTTTTCTTTACAATCGAAATTGTACTAGTTTGATGGTATGATCGCTATTCTCATGACACCGGCTTTCGCCGCATTGCGACCTATTGGGGAAAACCCACGATGACACAACCTCTTTTTCTGATCGGGCCTCGGGGCTGTGGTAAAACAACGGTCGGAATGGCCCTTGCCGATTCGCTTAACCGTCGGTTTGTCGATACCGATCAGTGGTTGCAATCACAGCTCAATATGACGGTCGCGGAGATCGTCGAAAGGGAAGAGTGGGCGGGATTTCGCGCCAGAGAAACGGCGGCGCTGGAAGCGGTAACTGCGCCATCCACCGTTATCGCTACAGGCGGCGGCATTATTCTGACGGAATTTAATCGTCACTTCATGCAAAATAACGGGATCGTGGTTTATTTGTGTGCGCCAGTATCAGTCCTGGTTAACCGACTGCAAGCTGCACCGGAAGAAGATTTACGGCCAACCTTAACGGGAAAACCGCTGAGCGAAGAAGTTCAGGAAGTGCTGGAAGAACGCGATGCGCTATATCGCGAAGTTGCGCATATTATCATCGACGCAACAAACGAACCCAGCCAGGTGATTTCTGAAATTCGTAGCGCCCTGGCACAGACGATCAATTGTTGATTTTAGAGCGCCTATACTTAACGTTCATCCCGTGAAATAAGGAAGAACGATGCCAACGAAACCGCCTTATCCTCGTGAAGCATATATAGTGACGATTGAAAAAGGAAAGCCAGGACAGACGGTAACCTGGTACCAACTCAGAGCCGATCATCCTAAACCAGACTCGTTGATCAGTGAACATCCGACGGCTCAGGAAGCGATGGATGCGAAAAAACGCTATGAGGACCCTGACAAAGAGTGACCGCATCAGACTGCTCGGAAGGGATTCTGAGTGCCACTACAAGGGATCTGCGTCACATTTTTCATAATTCATGTTTTTCTAATAATTAGAATATTAAACAATAACAATCCATTACTGGAATCATTTGGAATCTTTACATTATGCCGTGCACGTCTGCTGCTACGCTTTTTGTCATTTGTAGCACAAGTAAGTGTCAGCAGTGGTGCTTCACACTTGCCCGGTAATTAACGACGAAAGAAAAGTAAGGTGGATGAACAATGAGTGCGTCGTTGGCGATCCTGACCATCGGCATTGTACCTATGCAGGAGGTTTTGCCGCTCCTGACGGAATACATTGACGAAGATAATATTTCCCATCATAGCCTGCTGGGGAAGTTAAGTCGTGAAGAAGTGATGGCGGAGTACGCGCCAGAAGCAGGCGAAGACACCATTCTCACATTATTAAATGACAACCAGCTGGCCCATGTTTCGCGTCGTAAAGTGGAGCGAGACCTGCAAGGTGTGGTTGAAGTGCTCGATAATCAGGGTTATGACGTCATTTTATTAATGAGTACAGCAAACATTAGTAGTATGACTGCGCGTAATACGATCTTTCTTGAGCCGTCGCGAATATTGCCTCCACTGGTTTCCTCTATTGTTGAAGATCATCAGGTGGGGGTTATCGTTCCGGTTGAGGAGATGCTGACCGTTCAGGCGCAAAAATGGCAAATTTTGCAGAAATCGCCGGTATTTTCATTGGGTAACCCCATTCATGATTCAGAACAAAAAATCATTGATGCCGGGAAAGAATTACTGGCAAAAGGGGCTGATGTCATCATGCTGGATTGTTTAGGATTTCACCAACGTCATCGCGATTTACTGCAAAAACAGCTCGATGTTCCTGTCTTGCTGTCTAACGTATTGATTGCACGGCTGGCTGCGGAATTACTGGTGTAATTTTGCGTGACAGCCAGCGCCTCTGGCCCCTATAGTGAAGTAGATGTTCAACTACCAGACAGGGCCAGTTTATGCTTCAAAGTAATGAGTACTTTTCCGGCAAAGTGAAATCAATCGGCTTTTCCAGCAGCAGCACTGGTCGCGCCAGCGTGGGTGTTATGGTTGAAGGCGAATACACCTTCAGCACCGCTGAGCCGGAAGAGATGACGGTAATCAGTGGCGCGCTGAATGTGTTACTGCCTGACGCGACCGACTGGCAGGTGTATGAAGCCGGTTCGGTGTTTAATGTTCCCGGTCACAGTGAGTTTCATCTGCAAGTTGCCGAACCCACCTCTTATCTGTGCCGCTATCTGTAATTCCTCGCCTTCCCCTTGAACGGGAGGGCATTTTTCTGAAATATCCTCTCTTTAACCCATAATAATATTTCCTTTGCTGTAATGCCGATCAGTTAAGGATCAGTTGACCGATCCAGTGGCTGTGTAAGAATCCGGAAACGCTCACTTGTTTCCGGATTTTTTTATGCACATTGGACAGGCTCTTGATCTGGTATCCCGTTACGATTCTCTGCGTAACCCACTGACTTCTCTGGGGGATTACCTCGACCCCGAACTCATCTCTCGTTGCCTTGCCGAATCAGGTACTGTAACGCTACGCAAGCGCCGTCTTCCCCTCGAAATGATGGTCTGGTGTATTGTTGGCATGGCGCTTGAGCGTAAAGAACCTCTTCACCAGATTGTGAATCGCCTGGACATCATGCTGCCGGGCAATCGCCCCTTCGTTGCCCCCAGTGCCGTTATTCAGGCCCGCCAGCGCCTGGGAAGTGAGGCTGTCCGCCGCGTGTTCACGAAAACAGCGCAGCTCTGGCATAACGCCACGCCGCATCCGCACTGGTGCGGCCTGACCCTGCTGGCCATCGATGGTGTGTTCTGGCGCACACCGGATACACCAGAGAACGATGCAGCCTTCCCCCGCCAGACACATGCCGGGAACCCGGCGCTCTACCCGCAGGTCAAAATGGTCTGCCAGATGGAACTGACCAGCCATCTGCTGACGGCTGCAGCCTTCGGCACGATGAAGAACAGCGAAAATGAGCTTGCTGAGCAACTTATAGAACAAACCGGCGATAACACTCTGACGTTAATGGATAAAGGTTATTACTCACTGGGACTGTTAAATGCCTGGAGCCTGGCGGGAGAACACCGCCACTGGATGATACCTCTCAGAAAGGGAGCGCAATATGAAGAGCTCAGAAAACTGGGTAAAGGCGATCATCTGGTGAAGCTGAAAACCAGCCCGCAGGCACGAAAAAAGTGGCCGGGACTGGGAAATGAAGTGACAGCCCGCCTGCTGACCGTGACGCGCAAAGGAAAAGTCTGCCATCTGCTGACGTCGATGACGGACGCCATGCGCTTCCCCGGAGGAGAAATGGCGGATCTGTACAGTCATCGCTGGGAAATCGAACTGGGATACAGGGAGATAAAACAGACGATGCAACTGAGCAGGCTGACGCTGAGAAGTAAAAAGCCGGAGCTTGTGGAGCAAGAGCTGTGGGGTGTCTTACTGGCTTATAATCTGGTGAGATATCAGATGATTAAAATGGCGGAACATCTGAAAGGTTACTGGCCGAATCAACTGAGTTTCTCAGAATCATGCGGAATGGTGATGAGAATGCTGATGACATTGCAGGGCGCTTCACCGGGACGTATACCGGAGCTGATGCGCGATCTTGCAAGTATGGGACAACTTGTGAAATTACCGACGAGAAGGGAAAGGGCCTTCCCGAGAGTGGTAAAGGAGAGGCCCTGGAAATACCCCACAGCCCCGAAAAAGAGCCAGTCAGTTGCTTAACTGACTGGCATTATTCCTTTGCTGCGATTTTTTCAATTTCCGATATATTCATAATTCATCAAGGTTGATATAAATATCAGTGAAGATCTCCAGGTATTTTTTGCGGAACTGGCTACGATAAAAGATAAATCAGATGATGAATGGTGGCGTGCATTGCTGCAAAGTCGCAATGATCATTTGCGCCAAACGGCATTACGCAACGCACATACCCCGGCGTCGTTGTTAACGACATTGACTGAGTCTCAGGATCGGTCGCTGGCTATTAATAATCCACAGCTGGCTGCCGATGTGAAAACGGCGTGGTTAAAAGAGGATCTATCATTACTCTTATTTGTCGAACAACCCGATCTTTCGCAGTTACGTGATTTAGTGAAAACCGGGGCAACGCGGAAAATTCGCAGTGAAGCGCGTCACCGGCTTGAGGAAAAACAATGACACAACGTCCATGGAGCAAGTTACAGCGGGAGATCTATGACTTACTGACGCCAACGATCAACCTGCAAATTCACTGTACCCGTTATCTCATGCGCAGCCAAAATGGTGGAAGTACCGATTTACCGCGTTATTGGATCACGTTGGATAAAAACGTGATCTGGGATTACCCGAAAGACTTTATTGCAGGTAACGCTGGAGTGCGTAATTTTCACGGTGAAACTTGCTGGTATCCTTACCTGACGGATATTTGTTCAATTTCTGATTTATTGCGTGAATATATTGATACCCCAAAAGCGGAGCTGTTAACAAAACAATTTACCAGCGATAAATGGGGGTTAGTGAATATTCTGCGTGCTGCTGACAGGCGAATAGGGATGAGGCGATTAGATCAGTTACGGCGTAAAACGCATAATATTGCTGCGCTAAAAATTATTGCTCGCCGTAGCGAATAATTATATGCCTGGTGTGGCTTCGTACGCCGGATAAGACGCGGCAGGCGTCGCATCCGGCATTAAAGGAAAATCAGCAATTAACGTTGTGCTTCGCCACCTAATCCTTCAATCAGGTTTTGAATTAACGCTGCCAGTTCACCAGTCATCAGGATGAAATCGGCATCAAAACGCAGGGCGAAATCTTCACGGTCGATATCTTCGTTTTGATCGCGCAGCTCGTCGCAGAACTTAAGACGCTTGAGCGAACCATCGTCGCACATCACAAACTGAATGCGCTGCTGCCAGTCGAGCGCCAGTTTAGTCACCACTTTTCCGGCTTCAATGTGATTGGTGATCTCTTCGCTGGTCAGATCTTGTTTCTTCGCGCGGATCACGCCGCCATCTTCCAGCAACGATTTCAGCTCGGCTTCATCAAGCAGCTGGAAGCCCTGTGCCGCACTACCGGAGCGAACCCATTCGGTCAGCGTCAGTTCAATCGGGTTTTCCATGCTCAATGGTACAACCGGTAACGACCCCAGGCTTTTACGCAGTAATGCCAGCGTATCTTCCGCTTTTTTGGCACTGGCGCAGTCCACCATAATCAAACCGTTAACCGTGTCGATCCACATCATTGTCTGGCTAAAACGGCTGAAAGCACGCGGCAGCAGAGAGTGCAGCACTTCGTCTTTCAGCGAATCTTTTTCGGTTTTCTTCAGCTTACGCGCCTGTTCCGCTTCCAGTTTGGCGATTTTCGCTTCCAGCGCCTGTTTAATCACCGGAGACGGGAGGATTTTTTCTTCTTTGCGCGCGCAGATAACAATTTGACCATTGGCAACGTGCGTTAACGCATCGCTGTGCGATCCCATCGGAGGAACCCAGCCCATCTTCGCCATGTCCTGGCTGCCGCATGGGGTAAATGCCATCGAGGCTAGCTGTTTTTCCATCTCTTCTGCACGCAGCGAAATCTCGCGGCTAAGACGGTAAACCATTAAATTTTTGAACCACAGCATGATAATTTCCACGGCCTTGTCGTTAAATTTAGCGGGCATGATAACGAATTGTCGGCGGCCTTGCATTGCCAATCCGGTTGTCCGTCTCTACGCTATTGATATTGAAAAAAATAAGGAGAGTACAGTGCGTATAGGTATCGATTTAGGCGGCACCAAAACTGAAGTGATTGCACTGGGCGATGCAGGGGAGCAGTTGTACCGCCATCGTCTGCCCACGCCGCGTGATGATTACCGGCAGACTATTGAAACGATCGCCACGTTGGTTGATATGGCGGAGCAGGCGACAGGGCAGCGCGGAACGGTAGGTATGGGCATTCCAGGTTCGATTTCGCCCTACACCGGTGTGGTGAAGAATGCCAATTCAACCTGGCTCAACGGTCAGCCATTCGATAAAGACTTAAGCGCGAGGTTGCAGCGGGAAGTGCGGCTGGCAAATGATGCCAACTGTCTGGCGGTTTCAGAAGCAGTAGATGGCGCGGCAGCGGGAGCGCAGACGGTATTTGCCGTGATTATCGGCACGGGATGCGGCGCGGGCGTGGCATTAAATGGGCGGGCGCATATCGGCGGCAATGGCACGGCAGGCGAGTGGGGACACAATCCGCTACCGTGGATGGATGAAGACGAGCTGCGTTATCGCGAGGAAGTCCCTTGTTATTGCGGTAAACAAGGTTGTATTGAAACCTTTATTTCGGGCACGGGATTCGCGACGGATTATCGTCGTTTGAGCGGACATGCGCTGAAAGGCAGTGAAATTATCCGCCTGGTTGAAGAAAGCGATCCGGTAGCGGAACTGGCATTGCGTCGCTACGAGCTGCGGCTGGCAAAATCGCTGGCACATGTCGTGAATATTCTCGATCCGGATGTGATTGTCCTGGGGGGCGGGATGAGCAATGTAGACCGTTTATATCAAACGGTTGGGCAGTTGATTAAACAATTTGTCTTCGGCGGCGAATGTGAAACGCCGGTGCGTAAGGCGAAGCACGGTGATTCCAGCGGCGTACGCGGCGCTGCGTGGTTATGGCCACAAGAGTAAAAAACGTAGGCAATTGGCGCATCATGCCTGATGCGACGCTTGCCGCGTCTTATCAGGCCTACAAAATGTGCCAGAACCGCGTAGGGCGGATAAGGCGTTCACGCCGCATCCGGCAATAAGCAACGCGCACCGTGACAGTAATCTACCCCAGTGGTTTCGCCAGCACCGGACTATCCGCCGCTTGCTGGCGCTTATAGCGACCATACAGCAGCAACGATGACATCGCAGCAAACGAAAGCAGGGCGGCAGGCAGCGCCACGTAATTATATGCCAGCCCCAGCGTCAGCATCATACCTCCGCAATATGCGCCGACGGCGCTACCGAGGTTAAACGCTATTTGCCCACCTGCGGCACCTAATAACTCTCCGCCTTTGGCGTTTTGCAGTAACAATATTTGCAGAGGTGCTGAAAGGGCAAATAATCCCGCGCAACAAATAAAAGCAAAAATAAGCGACGTTGTTTTCATGCCGCCGCAGAAAAAGAGCATCAGCAGTGCCAGTACAATGATAAAGTCAGTCACTGCTGCAATGCGCAGTGGTGAATAACGTCCTGAAATCCTGCCACTTAGCATATTTCCCAGCACCATCCCTAGCCCAACTAACATCATAATAAAGGTCATCGCCGTTTCCGAAAAAACGGAAATAAACATCATGTATGGCTTTACGTAGCTGAACCAGGCAAAGACACCTGCGTTGCCAAACATCGTGGCGGCGAAAATTAACCACGGGGCCGGGCTGCGCAAAAAGTGAAATTGTTCGCGCAGATTTCCTTTCGCCTCGTCGCGAATATCTGGCACCCAAAAATAGACCGATGCCATCACCGCAATATTAAAAACAGCGATCAATAAAAAGGTGTAACGCCAGCTAAATTCCTGACTTAAATACGTTCCCAGCGGAATGCCCAGCAAATTGGCGACTGTCATCCCGGAAACCATCCCCGCCACGGCGGCGGTGACTTTTCCGGGTTTGATAATTTTTGATAACACGATCGCGCCGACGCCAAAAAATGCGCCATGCGGAAAGCCGGAAACCAGGCGACCAATGGCAAGCATCAGGTAAGACGAAGAGAGCGTGAACATGGCGTTGCCAATGACGCACAACGCCACCAGAAACAACAAGATATGTTTGAGTGAGTAGCGGCTGGAAAAGAGTGCGATGATTGGCGCACCGACCACCACCCCCAGTGCATAATACGAGATCATATGCCCGGCAGCAGGAATCGAAATTCCTACGTTATGCGCCAGCTCCGTGAGCACGCCCATAATGCCAAATTCGGCCATCCCCAAACCAAACGTGCCCAGAGCCAAAGATAAAATGACTTTTTTCATACCACCATCACAACCACCAGAACGGCTACCAATCACCGTAGCCAATAAAGTGATAGCTTGCAGGATAACGACCAGCAAGGCCAAGAGATAATTCGCCCCTCTGTATTCATTATCCTGCTGAATAGTTATTTCACTGCAAACGTACTTTCCAGTTTGCTGTAGCCCAGGCCGTTGATCTTCTTCACTTTGATCTGCACAGGAATACGCTCTTTCATCGCTTCAACGTGGCTAATCACACCGATGGTTTTGCCACTGGCGTTCAGGGCATCCAGCGCATCAAGGGCGGTATCCAGCGTTTCGCTATCCAGCGTGCCAAAACCTTCATCAAGGAACAGCGAGTCAATACGTGTTTTATGGCTGACCAGATCCGAAAGCGCCAGCGCCAGCGCCAGACTAACGAGGAAACTTTCGCCGCCGGAAAGGGTACGGGTATCGCGTACTGCATCTGCCTGCCAGGTATCAACAACCTCGACTTCCAGCGCCTCGCTGGCTTTGCGCTGTAACAGATAGCGCCCGTGCAGCCGGGTAAGTTGCTGATTAGCGAGATGGACTAAATTATCCAGCGTCAGCCCCTGGGCAAACTTGCGGAATTTATCGCCCTCTTTGGAACCTATTAGCGAATTCAGATATCCCCAGTCCTCAACCTGCTGCGTCATTTGAGCAATTTGCTGCAGTAAGGTTTGTTGTTGCTGACGGTTATCTGCATCCTGCTTCAGCTGCTGGCGAATCTCGCCTTGACTCGTGGTGTTTTCACGCAACTTTTGGTGAGTTTGCGCTAACTCTTGCTGAATCTGCTCCACCGTCACAGTGAGAGCCAACCCGTCAGGTCGGTGTTGTTGATGCTGTGCCAGCGTTTCTGCTGTCTGTGTGACCAGCGTTTGCGCCTGACGGCGCTGGTTTTCCAGATTCTGCTTGAGCTGTTCCAGCTGCGTTAGTGTTTGTTCATCCATTAGCGCCGCAAGGAACGCCTGCTGATCGTCAAAGACGCTGGCCTGTAGCGCGGTGTCAAACTGCGCCTGGGCTTTTTGCAGACTTTGCGCCGCCAGAACATCCTGTTGCTGTAACGTCTGCTGCTGGCTGTGTAATGCGAGACATTGTTCATGAACCTGCCGCCAGTTATCCAGCGCCACAGTTTCTTCGCTGTGCGGGAGATCATCACTTTGCGGCAACGTTTCCAGAATCGGCGTCAGCTGCTGAATACGGTTTTGCAGCGCGGTTAATTCGTTCTGGCGTTGCTGCCAGCTCTGCGCTTCTTGCTGACGTGTCGCCAACCAGCTCTCTTCTTCATCTTCCTGTGGCAATGTCAGTGCATAACCCGTCAATGCCGTTAAGAGCTGCTGCTGGCGTTGTTCAATTTGCTGTTGATACTGGATAATTTGCTGATTATGCGCGGCAATCTGCCCTTGTAATTCATGTCGTTGGCTGAGTAACCGCAGCTGGCGTTCGTGCTCATCTTGTGCATCCAGCCACGGTTGAATATCGTCCTGTGGCTGCAAGGTGATATTGAGGCTGGTCGTGACGGCTTGCCATTGTTGAGTAAGTGCTTGCTCATCTTGTCGGAGGCTTTGCGCTTCGTTTTCATCGCGCTGAAGCTGCTTCGTTAATGCATCCAGTTGCCCGCGCAGCGCCGCACCTTCTTCGCCGAGCTTTTTAACTTCGTTTTCCAGCGTCAGTAATCGAGACTGATTAACACCAGGCTCCAGCGCCTGATACGCCTCGACCGCCGGGTGGCTGGTGGAACCACAAAGTGGACAAGGTTGACCCGCCTGTAACTGTGCACGTTGAGCTTCCAGCGTTTTGATGCGCGCTTCCTGCTCGCAAATGGTTTTCACATCGGCAAGTTGCTGCGTCTTTTCTTTATAACGCTGGCGCATTTCGTTAAGTGCGACATTACGTTGCGTCTGTTCCAGAGTGACATTCTGGATAGTGACCATTAACTGCGCCAGACGTTTTTGTTGGGGAACAATCTGCCCATGCAGCGCGACCAGGCGCTGACGCAGTGGGCGTTGCTCGGAATGTTGCGCCAGGGCGCTAGCAACTTCATCGGCGGTTAACGTCAACGTGATCGCCGCAAGCGCATTAAGTTTTTGCTCAGCATGGGTTAACTGTTGCTGCCATTGCCGCAGATGCTCGCGATCGCTGGTTTGTTGGGAGAACTGCGCACGCCAACCCGCCAGTTCGTTGTTCCACTGACGGAAGCGGTCGTGTTCCTGTAACCAGGTATTCAGGCTTTGTTGCTGCTGCTGTAATTCTGCTGACTGCTTCGCCGCGTGGTGGCGAATGCTCGCGCGAAGCGCCATTGTGCTCTGTAAGCGAGTATTTACTTCTTCAATCTGCTGGCGAATATGCGCCAGCGCCGCGCTGTGTTCTGCGATGCGTTCCCAGTGTGGACGAAGATTTCGTGCCGGTTGTGCCAGACTAAGCGCCGCCAGTTGAGGTTGCGCTTTTTCTTCTTCGGCTAACGCCTGTTGCAAGGCCTGCTGACGGCGGCTGGCTTCTTGCTGCAATTCGTCCTGACGCGTTAACCAGTTTAGCGATTGTTGTTCTTGCTGCTGCGCGGTAATTAACTGTTTTTCTTCGTCAGTAAGTACCTGCAAACTCGCTGTCAGCGATTGCACTTGTTCCGGCGTGAGCAACGTGACGCCGCTGGCCTGCGCTTGCAGCTTCTCCAGCTCTGTGCGGGCCGATTTGTGCTGCTCAAAAACCATCGCCGAGATTTGCCCGTAGATTTCAGTGCCGGTTAACTCCTCGAGCAATTCCGCGCGTTCTTTGGGTTTGGCATTCAGGAAGGCAGCAAATTGCCCCTGCGAAAGCAGCATCGAACGAGTGAAGCGCCCGTAATCCAGCCCGGTTAACGTCGCTGTCAGTTCCAGCTTATCTTTCACTTTGTCGGCGAGAATTTTGCCGTCGGCGCAGCGCGCCAGCTCTACGCGTGGCACCTGCAAATTACCGTCGGGTTGGTTACGCGCCCGATTCTGGCTCCAGAATGCACGGTACGCTTCACCTTTCACTTCAAACTCCACCTCCGCCAGACATTCGGCGGTATCGCGGGTCATGAGATCATTTTGCGATTGTGAAACGTTAGAGAGACGCGGAGTTTCGTGATACAGCGCCAGACAAATGGCGTCCAGCAGGGTGGTTTTCCCCGCACCTGTTGGGCCGGTAATAGCAAACAGCCCGTTGCTGGCGAACGGCTCGCGGGTGAAATCAATCTTCCATTCGCCTTTTAATGAGTTCAGGTTTTTCAGGCGCAGGCTGAGAATTTTCATGCTTCGTGTTCTCCGGCGAGGGTATGCAACGTCGTGGTGAAAAGATGCTGCAGACGTTGCTGCTGCGATTCATCCAGTTCTTCCAGTGCCAGACGGCGATTGAACACCTCTTCGACGCTGAGTTCGCTGAGGGTTTCACGCTGTTGGCTGGCTAACACACGCTCGCGCTGTTCACGACTCCGACGTACCAGCAATACTTCGACAGGCAATGATTCGGTTAATGCCTGGATTTTGCGCTGAATATCATGCAGATACTCATCAGTAGTGATTTCGATATCCAGCCAGACAGGTGGCTCCTGCGATACATCGCGCCACTGTTCCAGCTGTGCGGTAATCGACGCCAGATCGCCTTTCAGCACTGCCATGGGTTGCGTTACCGGTACGTTCAGGTTTTCCACGCTCTCTAATTTGCCGTTTGAAAATGTCACCAGATGGACATATTTACTCTTACCGCATTCATCAAAACTCAGTGGAATGGGGGAGCCGCAATAGCGAACATGTTCCATGCCGCCAATAATCTGTGCGCGGTGAATATGCCCGAGCGCGATGTAGTCGGCTGGTGGAAAGTTTTGTGCCGGAAACGCGTCCAGCGTGCCAATATAAATGTCACGCACGGCGTCACTTTTACTGGCCCCCACGGTCGTTAAATGTCCCGTGGCGATGATGGGCAGAGGCTGATCGCCGCGCAGTTTGCAGGCATCGGCATAGTGTTGTTGGTAATAATCGGTAATCGCTGCCAGTAAATGCTGCTGTTTTTCAATACCGTTAAGCCCCGCCTGGCTGGTAATAATGTCACGCGGACGTAAAAACGGAATGGGGCACAGCACTGCGCCTGGCGTCCCGTCGCGACGAGGCAAGATTTGCGGCGCATGTCCGGCGCTGGCGACCACGGTAGTATTGAGGAACGCCATGATATCGCGCGATTCATTCAGCGTGGCGACCGAGTCATGGTTTCCTGCCAGTACCACCAGATGACAGCCAGTTTGCTGTAAATTGACAACAAAACGGTTGTATAACGTGCGGGCGTAACTGGGCGGCGAGCCGGTATCGAAAACATCACCGGCAACAATAATCGCATCCACCTGATGGGTTTGTGCTGTCTCCAGCAGCCAGTCAAGAAAAGCCTGATGTTCAGCTTCGCGGCTTTTACTGTAGAAGTTCTGGCCGAGATGCCAGTCTGAGGTGTGAAGGATGCGCATAACGGTTCCCTGGCGAAAAAGCATGGGCGCGATTATACCCAAACAGATGTGCCATTTGCTTTTTTCTGCGCCACGGAAATCAATAACCTGAAGATATGTGCGACGAGCTTTTCATAAATCTGTCATAAATCTGACGCATAATGACGTCGCATTAATGATCGCAACCTATTTATTACAACAGGGCAAATCATGGCGAGACGTATTCTGGTCGTAGAAGATGAAGCTCCAATTCGCGAAATGGTCTGCTTCGTGCTCGAACAAAATGGCTTTCAGCCGGTCGAAGCGGAAGATTATGACAGTGCTGTGAATCAACTGAATGAACCCTGGCCGGATTTAATTCTCCTTGACTGGATGTTACCTGGCGGCTCCGGTATCCAGTTCATCAAACACCTTAAGCGCGAGTCGATGACCCGGGATATTCCAGTGGTGATGTTGACCGCCAGAGGGGAAGAAGAAGATCGCGTGCGCGGCCTTGAAACCGGCGCGGATGACTATATCACCAAGCCGTTTTCGCCGAAGGAGCTGGTGGCGCGAATCAAAGCGGTAATGCGCCGTATTTCGCCAATGGCGGTGGAAGAGGTGATTGAGATGCAGGGATTAAGTCTCGACCCGACATCTCACCGAGTGATGGCGGGCGAAGAGCCGCTGGAGATGGGGCCGACAGAATTTAAACTGCTGCACTTTTTTATGACGCATCCTGAGCGCGTGTACAGCCGCGAGCAGCTGTTAAACCACGTCTGGGGAACTAACGTGTATGTGGAAGACCGCACGGTCGATGTCCACATTCGTCGCCTGCGTAAAGCACTGGAGCCCGGCGGGCATGACCGCATGGTGCAGACCGTGCGCGGTACAGGATATCGTTTTTCAACCCGCTTTTAACGCCTTGCTCATCGGACGCAGAGCAGGGCTTATGATTTCTTAACGGGAGTATCTTACGTGCTGGAACGGCTGTCGTGGAAAAGGCTGGTGCTGGAGCTGCTACTTTGCTGCCTCCCGGCTTTCATCCTGGGTGCATTTTTTGGTTACCTGCCCTGGTTTTTGCTGGCATCGGTAACAGGACTGCTTATCTGGCATTTCTGGAATTTATTGCGCCTTTCATGGTGGCTGTGGGTGGATCGCAGTATGACCCCGCCACCGGGGCGTGGTAGCTGGGAACCGCTACTATACGGCTTACACCAGATGCAGCTGCGAAATAAAAAACGCCGCCGTGAACTGGGCAATCTGATTAAACGCTTTCGTAGCGGCGCGGAGTCGCTGCCCGACGCGGTGGTGCTGACCACGGAAGAGAGCGGTATTTTCTGGTGTAACGGTCTGGCGCAACAAATTCTTGGTTTGCGCTGGCCGGAAGATAACGGGCAGAACATCCTTAACCTACTGCGTTACCCGGAGTTTACGCAATATCTGAAAACGCGTGATTTTTCTCGCCCGCTCAATCTGGTGCTCAACACCGGGCGGCATCT
This sequence comes from Shigella sonnei, assembly GCF_002950395.1. NCBI lineage: Bacteria > Pseudomonadati > Pseudomonadota > Gammaproteobacteria > Enterobacterales > Enterobacteriaceae > Shigella > Shigella sonnei. Next base: position 2,597,948 of record NZ_CP026802.1, on the reverse strand, counting down.
GGAAATTCGCGTCATGCCTTATACCCACAAACAGTTGCTGATGGTGGCGCGTGATGTCACGCAAATGCATCAACTGGAAGGGGCGCGGCGTAACTTTTTTGCCAACGTGAGCCATGAGTTACGTACGCCATTGACCGTGTTACAGGGTTACCTGGAGATGATGGATGAGCAGCCGCTGGAAGGCGCGGTACGCGAAAAAGCGTTGCACACCATGCGCGAGCAGACCCAGCGGATGGAAGGGCTGGTGAAGCAGTTGCTAACGCTGTCGAAAATTGAAGCCGCGCCGACGCAATTGCTCAATGAAAAGGTTGATGTGCCGATGATGCTGCGCGTTGTTGAGCGCGAGGCTCAGACTCTGAGTCAGAAAAAACAGACATTTACCTTTGAGATAGATAACGGCCTCAAAGTGTCTGGCAACGAAGATCAGCTACGCAGTGCGATTTCGAACCTGGTCTATAACGCCGTGAATCATACTCCAGAAGGCACGCATATCACCGTACGCTGGCAGCGAGTGCCGCACGGTGCCGAATTTAGCGTTGAAGATAACGGACCGGGCATTGCACCGGAGCATATTCCGCGCCTGACCGAGCGTTTTTATCGCGTTGATAAAGCGCGTTCCCGGCAAACCGGCGGTAGCGGATTAGGGTTAGCGATCGTGAAACATGCTGTGAATCATCACGAAAGTCGCCTGAATATTGAGAGTACAGTAGGAAAAGGAACACGTTTCAGTTTTGTTATCCCGGAACGTTTAATTGCCAAAAACAGCGATTAATCCGCCTTTGTCATCTTTTATTGCCATAAGCCAGTCGATGCTGGCTTATTTTCTTTGCAGTCAAAATACGGGCGTTAGATTTTACAACGGTTGGTGATTTTTTGTTCGCATGATTAGCCATGTCTTTTTCACGGAAATAGTGTTTTATACTGGTTGGTGATTTCTTATCGCTATATACCTCTGGTTTTTAGATCCCTCCTTGCTTTAAAACGTTATAAGCGTTTAAATTGCGCTTCAGGTGCTGTCATACTGACTGCATTAACGCGGTAAATCGAAAAACTATTCTTCGCCGCGCCTGGTTGGGAGTATTTCCCGCTAAAATTGTTTAAATATACCGCTGTATCATCCCCAGGGATTGGCACAAAAATTTAACGTTACAACACCACATCCACAGGCAGTATGATTTATGACCCATCAATTAAGATCGCGCGATATCATCGCTCTGGGCTTTATGACATTTGCGTTGTTCGTCGGCGCAGGTAACATTATTTTCCCTCCAATGGTCGGCTTGCAGGCTGGCGAACACGTCTGGACTGCGGCATTCGGCTTCCTCATTACTGCCGTTGGCCTGCCGGTATTAACGGTAGTGGCGCTGGCAAAAGTTGGCGGCGGTGTTGACAGCCTCAGCACGCCAATCGGTAAAGTCGCTGGCGTGCTGCTGGCAACGGTTTGTTACCTGGCGGTGGGGCCGCTTTTCGCTACGCCGCGTACAGCTACCGTTTCCTTTGAAGTGGGGATTGCGCCGCTGACTGGTGATTCCGCGCTGCCGCTGTTTATCTACAGCCTGGTCTATTTCGCTATCGTTATTCTGGTTTCGCTCTATCCGGGCAAGCTGCTGGATACCGTGGGCAACTTCCTTGCGCCGCTGAAAATTATCGCGCTGGTCATCCTGTCTGTTGCCGCGATTGTCTGGCCGGCGGGTTCTATCAGCACGGCGACTGAGGCTTATCAAAACGCTGCGTTTTCTAACGGCTTCGTTAACGGCTATCTGACCATGGATACGCTGGGCGCAATGGTGTTTGGTATCGTTATTGTTAACGCGGCGCGTTCTCGTGGCGTTACCGAAGCGCGTCTGCTGACCCGTTATACCGTCTGGGCTGGCCTGATGGCGGGTGTTGGTCTGACTCTGCTGTACCTGGCGCTGTTCCGTCTGGGTTCAGACAGCGCGTCGCTGGTCGATCAGTCTGCAAACGGCGCTGCTATTCTGCATGCTTACGTTCAGCACACCTTTGGCGGCGGCGGTAGCTTCCTGCTGGCGGCGTTAATCTTCATCGCCTGCTTGGTAACGGCAGTTGGCCTGACCTGTGCTTGTGCAGAATTCTTTGCCCAGTACGTACCGCTCTCTTATCGTACGCTGGTGTTTATCCTCGGCGGCTTCTCGATGGTGGTTTCTAACCTCGGCTTAAGCCAGCTGATCCAGATCTCCGTACCGGTGCTGACCGCTATTTATCCGCCGTGTATCGCACTGGTTGTATTAAGTTTTACACGCTCATGGTGGCATAATTCGTCCCGCGTGATTGCTCCGCCGATGTTTATCAGCCTGCTTTTTGGTATTCTCGACGGGATCAAAGCATCTGCATTCAGCGATATCTTACCGTCCTGGGCGCAGCGTTTACCGCTGGCCGAACAAGGTCTGGCGTGGTTAATGCCAACAGTGGTGATGGTGGTTCTGGCCATTATCTGGGATCGCGCGGCAGGTCGTCAGGTGACCTCCAGCGCTCACTAAATCACTGAACATTTGTTTTAACCACGGGGCTGCGATGCCCCGTGGTTTTTTATTGTGTTGATGGGTTAGGAATTGATGGAAAGTAAGAACAAGCTAAAGCGTGGGCTAAGTACCCGCCACATACGCTTTATGGCACTGGGTTCAGCAATTGGTACCGGGCTGTTTTACGGTTCGGCAGACGCCATCAAAATGGCCGGTCCGAGCGTGTTGTTGGCCTATATTATCGGTGGTATCGCGGCGTATATCATTATGCGTGCGCTGGGGGAAATGTCGGTACATAACCCGGCCGCCAGCTCTTTCTCGCGTTATGCGCAGGAAAACCTCGGCCCGCTGGCAGGTTACATTACCGGCTGGACCTACTGCTTTGAAATCCTTATTGTCGCCATCGCCGATGTGACCGCTTTTGGTATCTATATGGGTGTCTGGTTCCCGACGGTGCCGCACTGGATTTGGGTACTGAGCGTGGTGCTGATCATTTGCGCCGTAAACCTGATGAGCGTGAAGGTCTTCGGGGAGCTGGAATTCTGGTTCTCGTTCTTTAAAGTCGCCACCATCATCATCATGATTGTCGCTGGTTTCGGCATCATCATCTGGGGGATTGGCAACGGCGGGCAACCGACCGGTATTCATAATCTGTGGAGCAACGGCGGCTTCTTCAGTAACGGCTGGCTTGGGATGGTGATGTCGTTGCAAATGGTGATGTTTGCTTACGGTGGGATCGAAATTATCGGGATTACCGCCGGTGAAGCGAAAGATCCTGAGAAATCGATACCGCGTGCGATTAACTCCGTGCCGATGCGTATTCTGGTGTTCTACGTCGGTACGCTGTTCGTCATTATGTCTATCTACCCGTGGAATCAGGTTGGCACTGCCGGTAGCCCGTTCGTGCTGACGTTCCAGCATATGGGCATTACCTTTGCCGCCAGCATTCTTAACTTTGTTGTGCTGACCGCTTCGCTATCGGCAATTAACAGTGACGTCTTTGGCGTAGGCCGTATGCTCCACGGTATGGCAGAGCAGGGCAGCGCGCCGAAAATTTTCAGCAAAACGTCGCGTCGCGGTATTCCGTGGGTTACGGTGCTGGTGATGACTACCGCGCTGCTGTTTGCGGTGTATCTGAACTACATCATGCCGGAAAACGTCTTCCTGGTGATCGCTTCGCTGGCAACCTTCGCCACGGTGTGGGTGTGGATTATGATCCTGCTGTCGCAAATTGCCTTCCGTCGCTGTTTGCCGCCAGAAGAAGTTAAGGCGCTGAAATTTAAAGTGCCGGGTGGGGTAGCAACGACCATCGGCGGGCTGATTTTCCTGCTCTTTATTATCGGGTTGATTGGTTATCACCCGGATACGCGTATCTCGCTGTATGTCGGTTTCGCGTGGATTGTTGTGCTGTTGATTGGCTGGATGTTTAAGCGTCGCCACGATCGTCAGCTGGCTGAAAACCAGTAATCCTTGCGTTCTGTAAGCCGGTTCAGGAGGAAATCCTGATCCGGCTATTCCGAAAGTTATCCGCCCCCGTCCTCCTCCCCCAAATATCCTTCAGATGATGAGTGATCCTGCATTAGGCTATGGCAAGGTGATCAGATTTTCATCACAGGGGAATTATGATGTTAAATGCATGGCACCTGCCGGTGCCCCCATTTGTTAAACAAAGCAAAGATCAACTGCTCATTACACTGTGGCTGACGGGCGAAGACCCACCGCAGCGCATTATGCTGCGTACAGAACACGATAACGAAGAAATGTCAGTATCGATGCATAAGCATCGCAGTCAGCAGCAGCCTGGCGTCACCGCATGGCGTGCGGCGATTGATCTCTCCAGCGGACAACCCCGGCGGCGTTACAGTTTCAAACTGCTGTGGCACGATCGCCAGCGTTGGTTTACACCGCAGGGCTTCAGCCGAATGCCGCCGGCACGACTGGAGCAGTTTGCCGTCGATGTACCGGATATCGGCCCACAATGGGCTGCGGATCAGATTTTTTATCAGATCTTCCCTGATCGTTTTGCGCGTAGTCTTCCTCGTGAAGCTGAACAGGATCATGTCTATTACCATCATGCAGCCGGACAAGAGATCATCTTGCGTGACTGGGATGAACCGGTCACGGCGCAGGCGGGCGGATCAACGTTCTATGGCGGCGATCTGGACGGGATAAGCGAAAAACTGCCGTATCTGAAAAAGCTTGGCGTGACGGCGCTGTATCTCAATCCGGTGTTTAAAGCTCCCAGCGTACATAAATACGATACCGAGGATTATCGCCATGTCGATCCGCAGTTTGGCGGTGATGGGGCGTTGCTGCGCTTACGCCACAATACGCAGCAGCTGGGAATGCGGCTGGGGCTGGATGGCGTGTTTAACCACAGTGGCGATTCCCATGCCTGGTTTGACAGGCACAATCGTGGCACGGGGGGAGCTTGTCACAACCCTGAATCGCCCTGGCGCGACTGGTACTCGTTTAGTGATGATGGCACGGCGCTCGACTGGCTTGGCTATGCCAGCTTGCCGAAGCTGGATTATCAGTCGGAAAGTCTGGTGAATGAAATTTATCGCGGGGAAGACAGTATTGTCCGCCATTGGCTGAAAGCGCCGTGGAGTATGGACGGCTGGCGGCTGGATGTGGTGCATATGCTAGGGGAGGCGGGTGGGGCGCGCAATAATATGCAGCACGTTGCTGGGAGCACCGAAGCGGCGAAAGAAACCCAGCCGGAAGCGTATATTGTCGGCGAACATTTTGGCGATGCACGGCAATGGTTACAGGCCGATGTGGAAGATGCCGCCATGAACTATCGTGGCTTCACATTCCCGTTGTGGGGATTTCTTGCCAATACCGATATCTCTTACGATCCGCAGCAAATTGATGCCCAAACCTGTATGGCCTGGATGGATAATTACCGCGCAGGGCTTTCTCATCAACAACAATTACGTATGTTTAATCAGCTCGACAGCCACGATACTGCGCGATTTAAAACGCTGCTCGGTCGGGATATTGCGCGCCTGCCGCTGGCGGTGGTCTGGCTGTTCACCTGGCCTGGTGTACCGTGCATTTATTACGGTGATGAAGTAGGACTGGATGGCAAAAACGATCCGTTTTGCCGTAAACCGTTCCCCTGGCAGGTGGAAAAGCAGGATACGGCGTTATTCGCGCTGTACCAGCGAATGATTGCGCTGCGTAAGAAAAGTCAGGCGCTACGTCATGGCGGCTGTCAGGTGCTGTATGCGGAAGATAACGTGGTGGTATTTGTCCGCGTGCTGAATCAGCAGCGTGTACTGGTGGCAATCAACCGTGGCGAAGCTTGTGAAGTCGTGCTACCCGCGTCACCGTTGCTCAATGCCGTGCAATGGCAATGCAAAGAAAGGCATGGGCAACTGACTGACGGGATTCTGGCTTTGCCTGCCATTTCGGCTACGGTATGGATGAACTAACGTTTTATAACGCCTTGTGTGACGCCTGCGCCATCATCCGCGGATAAAACTGCCAGAAGCGGGTTTCGAGGGCGTCATAATGAGCGTCTAAATCGTACCAGGAGTCACGCAGGGCATCCAGACGTGGGCGGCGGCTTGCCATGCCGTTTAACACGTTCTGGATGAAATCCATATCGCGATAGCGCACCAGCCACTGCTCTGACCACAAGTAATTGTTCAGATTGATAAAACGTGGCGGTGAGTCCGGCAAAATCGTCATCACTTGCTCGCGGGCATAACAGACAAATTCCTGTAGCGGAAAGTCCGGCGACAGCTGCGACCAGTGGCGGGAAAGAAAGTGATCCCACATGACATCCAGCGTAATAGGCGCAACGCGGCGAGTTTCACTACGAAACCATTCCCGTGCTTCGCGGACTTCCGGCAGATTGTCGGTTAATACGTCGATACGTCGATGCATATGAATGCCAGCCACGACGTCGGGCGGAAAACTTTCTTCAGGATTTCCGCGTACGAAATCAGCCAGTAAATTGCCGGAAAGCGAGCTTTCCGCGAGATGGGCTAAATGCAGGTGAGCTAAAAAATTCATCGATTATATTCTATCCAAAAGGGGGTAAAGGTTGCAGGGAGAGCGCCCCGGCACTAGACTACCCGCCTCTTATTTTAGTCTGAGTCAGTGTCATGCGCGTTACCGATTTCTCCTTTGAATTGCCCGAATCCCTGATTGCCCACTATCCCATGCCTGAACGCAGTAGCTGTCGTTTACTGTCGCTGGACGGGCCGACGGGCGCGCTGACGCACGGTACTTTCACCGATTTACTTGATAAGCTCAACCCCGGCGATCTTCTGGTTTTTAATAATACCCGCGTGATCCCGGCGCGCCTGTTTGGGCGTAAAGCCAGCGGCGGCAAGATTGAAGTGCTGGTTGAACGGATGCTCGACGACAAACGCATTCTTGCGCATATTCGCGCCTCGAAAGCGCCAAAACCTGGCGCAGAACTGCTGCTGGGCGATGACGAAAGTATTAACGCAACAATGACCGCGCGCCACGGCGCACTGTTTGAAGTCGAATTTAATGATGAACGCTCGGTGCTGGATATTCTCAACAGCATCGGCCATATGCCGCTGCCGCCGTATATCGACCGTCCGGACGAAGACGCTGACCGCGAACTTTATCAAACCGTTTATAGCGAAAAACCGGGCGCGGTTGCAGCCCCGACCGCAGGTCTGCATTTTGACGAACCTTTGCTGGAAAAATTACGCGCCAAAGGCGTGGAGATGGCGTTTGTGACGTTGCACGTTGGTGCGGGCACCTTCCAGCCGGTGCGCGTCGACACCATTGAAGATCACATCATGCACTCGGAATACGCTGAAGTGCCGCAGGATGTGGTAGACGCGGTACTGGCGGCGAAAGCGCGCGGTAACCGGGTGATTGCGGTTGGCACCACCTCAGTACGTTCGCTGGAAAGCGCGGCTCAGGCGGCGAAAAACGATCTTATCGAACCGTTCTTTGACGATACCCAAATCTTTATCTATCCGGGCTTCCAGTACAAAGTGGTCGATGCGCTGGTGACAAACTTCCACCTGCCGGAATCGACGCTGATTATGCTGGTTTCGGCCTTTGCCGGTTATCAACACACCATGAACGCCTATAAAGCAGCGGTAGAAGAGAAATATCGCTTTTTTAGTTACGGTGATGCGATGTTTATCACGTACAATCCGCAGGCAATTAATGAGCGCGTCGGGGAGTAATTCCGTGGCGCTGGTTTAAAACGTTGGACTGTTTTTCTGACGTAGTGGAGAAAAAATGAAATTTGAACTGGACACCACCGACGGTCGCGCACGCCGTGGCCGCCTGGTCTTTGATCGTGGCGTAGTGGAAACGCCTTGTTTTATGCCTGTTGGCACCTACGGCACCGTAAAAGGGATGACGCCGGAAGAAGTTGAAGCCACTGGCGCGCAAATTATCCTCGGCAACACCTTCCACCTGTGGCTGCGCCCGGGCCAGGAAATCATGAAACTGCACGGCGATCTGCACGATTTTATGCAGTGGAAGGGGCCGATCCTCACCGACTCCGGCGGCTTCCAGGTCTTCAGCCTTGGCGATATTCGTAAAATCACCGAACAGGGCGTGCACTTCCGTAACCCGATCAACGGCGATCCGATTTTCCTCGATCCTGAAAAATCAATGGAGATTCAGTACGATCTTGGTTCGGATATCGTCATGATCTTTGATGAGTGTACGCCGTATCCTGCTGACTGGGATTACGCAAAACGCTCCATGGAGATGTCTCTGCGTTGGGCGAAGCGTAGCCGTGAGCGTTTTGACAGTCTCGGAAACAAAAATGCGCTGTTTGGTATCATTCAGGGCAGCGTTTACGAAGATTTACGTGATATTTCTGTTAAAGGTCTGGTAGATATCGGTTTTGATGGCTACGCTGTCGGCGGTCTGGCTGTGGGTGAGCCGAAAGCAGATATGCACCGCATTCTGGAGCATGTATGCCCGCAAATTCCGGCAGACAAACCGCGTTACCTGATGGGCGTTGGTAAACCAGAAGACCTGGTTGAAGGCGTACGTCGTGGTATCGATATGTTTGACTGCGTAATGCCAACCCGCAACGCCCGAAATGGTCATTTGTTCGTGACCGATGGCGTGGTGAAAATCCGCAATGCGAAGTATAAGAGCGATACTGGCCCACTTGATCCTGAGTGTGATTGCTACACCTGTCGCAATTATTCACGCGCTTACTTGCATCATCTTGACCGTTGCAACGAAATATTAGGCGCGCGACTCAACACCATTCATAACCTTCGTTACTACCAGCGTTTGATGGCGGGTTTACGCAAGGCTATTGAAGAGGGTAAATTAGAGAGCTTCGTAACTGATTTTTACCAGCGTCAGGGGCGAGAAGTACCACCTTTGAACGTTGATTAATATTAATAATGAGGGAAATTTAATGAGCTTTTTTATTTCTGATGCGGTAGCGGCAACGGGTGCACCGGCGCAAGGTAGCCCGATGTCTTTGATTTTGATGCTGGTGGTATTCGGTCTGATTTTCTATTTCATGATCCTGCGTCCACAGCAGAAGCGCACCAAAGAACACAAAAAGCTGATGGACTCCATTGCCAAAGGTGATGAAGTTCTGACGAACGGTGGCCTGGTTGGTCGCGTAACCAAAGTAGCGGAAAACGGCTACATTGCTATCGCGCTGAATGACACCACTGAAGTAGTTATTAAACGTGACTTCGTAGCTGCCGTCCTGCCGAAAGGCACCATGAAGGCGCTGTAATTAAAATTTTTCCCTAAGGGAATTGCCGTGTTAAACCGTTATCCTTTGTGGAAGTACGTCATGCTGATCGTGGTGATTGTCATCGGTCTGCTGTATGCGCTTCCCAACCTGTTTGGTGAGGATCCGGCTGTTCAGATCACTGGTGCGCGCGGAGTCGCCGCCAGTGAGCAAACGCTGATCCAGGTCCAGAAAACGTTACAAGAAGAAAAAATAACTGCTAAGTCTGTGGCACTGGAAGAGGGCGCTATTCTTGCGCGCTTCGACTCCACTGACACCCAGTTGCGCGCTCGTGAAGCATTAATGGGCGTTATGGGTGACAAATACGTCGTGGCGCTTAACCTTGCCCCGGCAACGCCGCGCTGGCTGGCAGCTATTCATGCTGAGCCGATGAAGCTCGGCCTTGACCTGCGTGGCGGCGTTCACTTCCTGATGGAAGTGGATATGGACACCGCGCTTGGCAAACTCCAGGAACAAAATATCGATAGCCTACGCAGTGACCTGCGCGAAAAGGGCATCCCGTATACCACTGTTCGTAAAGAAAACAACTACGGCCTGAGCATCACTTTCCGCGATGCTAAAGCTCGTGATGAAGCCATTGCGTATCTGAGCAAGCGCCATCCGGACCTGGTGATTAGCAGCCAGGGCAGCAACCAGCTGCGTGCGGTAATGAGCGATGCTCGTCTGAGTGAAGCGCGTGAATATGCGGTGCAGCAGAACATTAATATCCTGCGTAACCGTGTAAACCAACTTGGCGTGGCGGAGCCGGTGGTTCAGCGTCAGGGTGCTGACCGTATCGTTGTTGAACTGCCTGGTATTCAGGACACTGCGCGTGCGAAAGAGATTCTGGGCGCGACGGCAACGCTGGAATTCCGTCTGGTAAACACCAATGTTGATCAGGCCGCTGCGGCATCCGGTCGCGTACCGGGCGACTCTGAAGTGAAACAGACCCGCGAAGGTCAGCCGGTTGTGCTGTACAAACGCGTAATTCTGACCGGTGACCATATCACCGACTCCACTTCCAGCCAGGACGAATACAACCAGCCGCAGGTTAACATCTCGCTCGATAGCGCTGGTGGCAACATTATGTCTAACTTCACCAAGGACAACATCGGCAAACCGATGGCAACCCTGTTTGTGGAGTACAAAGACAGCGGTAAGAAAGATGCAAATGGTCGTGCGGTTCTGGTGAAACAGGAAGAGGTGATTAACATCGCCAACATCCAGTCTCGTCTGGGTAACAGCTTCCGTATCACCGGCATCAACAACCCGAACGAAGCCCGTCAGCTGTCACTGCTGCTGCGTGCCGGTGCGTTGATCGCGCCGATTCAGATTGTTGAAGAACGTACAATTGGCCCGACCCTGGGTATGCAGAACATTGAGCAGGGGCTGGAGGCTTGCCTTGCCGGTCTGCTGGTTTCTATTCTGTTCATGATCATCTTCTATAAGAAGTTTGGTCTGATTGCGACCAGTGCTCTGATTGCCAACTTGATCTTGATCGTCGGTATTATGTCGCTGTTGCCAGGCGCAACACTGAGTATGCCAGGTATCGCGGGTATCGTCTTAACCCTTGCGGTAGCGGTCGATGCGAACGTACTGATCAACGAACGTATTAAAGAAGAGTTGAGCAACGGACGTACTGTTCAACAGGCAATTGATGAAGGTTATCGTGGCGCATTCAGTTCTATCTTCGATGCGAACATCACCACGCTGATTAAAGTCATCATCCTGTACGCAGTGGGTACCGGGGCAATTAAAGGGTTCGCGATTACTACCGGTATCGGTGTGGCGACGTCGATGTTTACCGCGATTGTCGGTACGCGTGCCATCGTAAACCTGCTATATGGCGGCAAGCGCGTCAAGAAGCTGTCAATCTGAGGAGTGCGATGTGGCACAGGAATATACTGTTGAACAACTAAACCACGGCCGTAAAGTCTATGACTTTATGCGCTGGGACTACTGGGCTTTCGGCATCTCTGGTCTGCTGTTAATCGCTGCTATCGTTATTATGGGCGTGCGCGGCTTTAACTGGGGGCTGGATTTCACCGGTGGTACGGTTATCGAAATTACGCTCGAAAAACCGGCTGAAATTGACGTAATGCGTGATGCATTGCAAAAAGCCGGTTTTGAAGAGCCAATGCTGCAAAACTTTGGTAGCAGCCACGACATCATGGTCCGTATGCCGCCTGCTGAAGGCGAAACCGGCGGTCAGGTGCTGGGCAGCCAGGTTCTGAAGGTGATTAACGAATCCACCAATCAGAATGCAGCAGTGAAGCGTATTGAGTTCGTCGGTCCGAGCGTGGGGGCAGACCTTGCGCAAACCGGTGCGATGGCGTTGATGGCAGCGCTGCTGTCTATCCTCGTGTACGTAGGTTTCCGCTTTGAGTGGCGACTGGCGGCAGGGGTGGTTATTGCGCTGGCGCACGACGTTATCATTACGCTGGGTATTTTGTCGTTATTCCATATCGAGATTGACCTGACCATTGTGGCATCGTTGATGTCGGTTATCGGTTACTCGCTTAACGACAGTATCGTGGTATCGGACCGAATTCGTGAAAACTTCCGCAAGATCCGTCGCGGTACGCCTTACGAAATCTTTAACGTGTCCTTGACCCAGACGCTGCACCGTACCTTGATCACATCCGGTACTACCTTGATGGTTATCCTGATGCTGTATCTCTTCGGTGGTCCGGTACTGGAAGGCTTCTCGCTGACCATGCTTATCGGTGTTTCCATCGGCACTGCATCTTCCATCTACGTAGCATCTGCGTTGGCTCTGAAACTGGGTATGAAGCGCGAACACATGTTGCAGCAGAAAGTGGAAAAAGAAGGGGCGGATCAGCCGTCAATTCTGCCGTAATCAAGTTCCCGTTGATGTTGAAAATCCCGGTCAGAAGATCGGGATTTTTTTTGATGTATGGAGATTGCGAAAATCCCCGCATCTTGGGAAACTGCGCGTAACCCTACATTTCATCCAGGTAACTTTTCATGGCTATCATCCCAAAAAACTATGCGCGGTTAGAAAGCGGCTATCGCGAAAAAGCATTAAAAATCTATCCGTGGGTCTGCGGTCGCTGTTCCCGCGAGTTTGTTTATTCCAACCTGCGTGAACTTACCGTTCACCACATTGATCACGACCATACCAATAACCCGGAAGATGGCAGTAACTGGGAATTGCTTTGTCTCTATTGCCACGATCATGAGCATTCGAAATATACCGAAGCGGATCAGTATGGTACGACCGTTATCGCAGGGGAAGATGCGCAGAAAGATGTCGGTGAAGCGAAGTACAACCCATTCGCTGACCTGAAAGCGATGATGAACAAGAAGAAGTGATTAAAACGTAAAATTGCCTGATGCGCTACGCTTATCAGGCCTACGTTATTTCAGCAATATATTGAATTTACGTGCTTTTGTGGGCCGGACAAAGCGTTTACGCCGCATCCGGCATGAACAAAGCACACGTTGTTAACAATCAGAAATGCCGGGAATAAATCCCGGCATTTTCATAATCAGAAGTTGTAACCTACTACCAGGTAACCACCCCAGCCGGTAGAGCGAACGTTGAAGTTGCCGTTGCCGAAGTTCAGTTCTGCATCGTCGTTCCACTGACCACCGTCGTGCCAGTAACGAGCTACGACAGAGTAGTGCCAGTGATCGTAGTTCAGAGCCAGAATATGGCTGGAAGCGATAGAGTTATTAGTACGGGTCTTAATACCGTTGATTGCGTTACCGCTGTCATCCCCTAAATCGGAACCCCAGTCGAAGTTGGTGAAGCCGATGTAGCTCAGCTGACCGCCCCACAGATCGGTAATCGGCACAAAGTATTTAATTTTGAAACGGTAACCGTCCCACTCGTTTTCGTTCGCTGCGTCATAGTTCTGCCACTGGTATTTCGCATAGACGTTCATGGACAGGCTCATCGGCAGACCAGTATCGATGTCGGTACCCAGACCCATGTACCAGGTGCTCTGGCGACCATCTTTATTACGACCCATGTCGTAAATGTAGTTGTTCGCGAAGTACCACTCTTTGAACGGACCGAAGCTAAGGTCAGTATTGGTCAGCTTGTCGATGGAGAAACGTGGTTCGATTTCCATAAACAGCGGAGAACCGTGGTTCCAGATACCTTTAGCATCGGAGTTACCGCCGAAGAATACCGGCGCATCCGCATAACCATAGAAGTCGAACCAGTCTTTTTTAGCGAATGCTTCGTACTCAAGGTAGGTATCGTTGCGGATCTGCGGTCCGAAACGGGTGTGATAGCTTCCGACAACGTTAACGCTCTGGTGCCACCAGTCGGAAAGATACTGCGGTTTGTCGTTTTCAGCTGCGTTGACAGTAAAAGACGAAGAGAGCGCCAGTACCGCACCGGCTGCCAGTAATGTTTTTTTCATATGTATGCCACTGTTTGAAAATCCCTTGCGGGAGTGAAAAAGGCGCAAATTGCGTTTCTAAATATTTCGTATACAGAGGAGCCTATTATAAAAATCATTGCTCACAAAAATATGTTTCGTTTCACAGTTCTATCATTTACGTAATCGATTGCGTTCACGTTTACACACATTCGGGCGGGGATTGTACTGACTTTCGCCCTTGTTGCAAACTTTTACTATCAATCCAGGTGATGTAAGCAGAGTAACAAAATGACGGGGAAAGATGTTGCGGGACGCACAAAATCGTCCCGAAATACGTTTACTGCATAACAGGTTGAATGTCGTGGATACGTACAAAGCCTAACTGATCCACAGAAATCCCCTTTAATTGTAACGGAATATCAACATCGCTGGGGGCGAGGACGCTGGCAGGGGCATTAATCAATTGATTCTGCACATTGATTTCCTGAAAGTTGTCTATTGTTCCCTGAATTTGCCCATATTCAACAGTTCCGCTGAATGCGGGCAAGGGATCATTCGACTCACCCTGAATACGTAGTGTAAGGGTGGTGCCATCTGTATCAGGCGTAATATTCACCAGCGACATACGTAAAGTACCGATCTGGCTTTCCAGTCTTGCCGGTGTTTTCGCTCCAGGCAGAAGGTAAACCCCACTGCTGGATTTTGCATTCAGCCTGTTTTGCTGAGTGATTTTGACTGTTTCTTGATTGAGTTGCGTCATCTCCTGGTTCAGCGTGCTGACGCTGTGTTTCATCTGTCGCACTTCACTTTGCTGCACACAGGCGCTAAGGCTGAACAGGCTTCCCAGCAGGAGCAGTCGAAAAACGTTAGTATTCATAGGTCGTCCCTTTCTCGTCGCAATTAGCCTAATGGTAGAGGGTAAAAGCAGCGAAAGCATCGATCCTTTATCTCAAAAGCGTTGCGCCTTTGTTGTATCGTCAGTTCAGGGTAAAATAGATTTCCGTTAACCACCTGGTCAGGACGCCGTATGCATTGCCCATTCTGTTTCGCCGTGGACACTAAGGTAATTGACTCTCGTCTCGTGGGCGAGGGTTCATCCGTACGCCGCCGTCGGCAGTGTCTGGTGTGTAATGAACGTTTCACCACCTTTGAAGTGGCGGAGCTGGTTATGCCGCGTGTTGTAAAAAGCAACGACGTGCGTGAACCGTTTAATGAAGAGAAATTGCGTAGCGGAATGCTGCGGGCGCTGGAAAAACGTCCGGTGAGTTCCGATGACGTTGAAATGGCAATCAATCATATTAAATCGCAGCTGCGCGCCACCGGTGAGCGCGAAGTACCGAGCAAGATGATTGGCAATCTGGTGATGGAGCAATTGAAAAAGCTCGATAAAGTCGCCTATATCCGTTTTGCCTCTGTCTACCGCAGTTTCGAAGATATCAAAGAATTTGGCGAAGAGATCGCGCGCCTGGAGGACTAAGCCGTGCAGGACGAGTATTACATGGCGCGGGCGCTAAAGCTGGCGCAACGA
Source organism: Shigella sonnei (assembly GCF_002950395.1). Lineage (NCBI taxonomy): Bacteria > Pseudomonadati > Pseudomonadota > Gammaproteobacteria > Enterobacterales > Enterobacteriaceae > Shigella > Shigella sonnei. The sequence goes on along the minus strand of NZ_CP026802.1, from coordinate 2,582,858 downwards.
GGACGTTTTACCACCCACCCCAACCCGAATGTCGGGTGCGTCATTGTCAAAGATGGCGAAATTGTCGGTGAAGGTTACCACCAACGAGCGGGTGAACCACATGCCGAAGTACACGCGTTGCGTATGGCGGGTGAAAAAGCCAAAGGCGCAACGGCGTATGTGACACTCGAACCCTGTAGCCATCATGGCCGTACGCCACCGTGCTGTGACGCACTCATCGCCGCTGGCGTAGCGCGCGTGGTCGCAGCGATGCAGGATCCTAACCCGCAGGTCGCTGGGCGTGGACTTTACCGTCTGCAACAGGCTGGCATTGACGTCAGCCACGGGCTGATGATGAGTGAAGCCGAGCAATTGAATAAAGGCTTTCTCAAGCGGATGCGCACCGGCTTTCCTTATATTCAGTTAAAACTTGGCGCATCGCTTGATGGCCGCACGGCGATGGCGAGCGGCGAAAGCCAGTGGATCACTTCGCCTCAGGCGCGGCGCGACGTACAACGACAGCGCGCACAAAGTCATGCCATTTTAACCAGCAGCGCCACGGTGCTGGCGGATGATCCAGCCTTAACAGTGCGTTGGTCTGAACTGGATGAACAAACTCAGGCGCTCTACCCGCAACAAAATCTCCGCCAGCCAGTACGTATTGTGATTGATAGCCAAAATCGCGTGACGCCGGAACATCGCATTGTGCAGCAGCCCGGCGAAACCTGGTTCGCGCGTACGCAGGAAGATTCTAGTGAGTGGCCGGAAACGGTGCGTACCTTGCTGATTCCAGAGCATAAAGGTCATCTGGATCTGGTTGTACTGATGATGCAACTGGGTAAACAGCAAATTAACAGCATCTGGGTGGAAGCGGGGCCAACGCTCGCTGGCGCATTGCTGCAGGCGGGTTTAGTCGATGAGCTGATTGTCTATATCGCACCTAAACTATTAGGCAGCGACGCCCGCGGATTATGCACGCTGCCAGGGCTTGAGAAATTAGCCGACGCCCCCCAATTTAAATTCAAAGAGATACGTCATGTAGGCCCGGATGTTTGCCTGCATTTAGTGGGTGCATGATCTCCCGGCTCGAAAGGGAAGCAGCGCACGAAATATTATGCTAAAATCCGCCCCCTGCGGGGCCATACTCGAACCCGAAGGAAGAAAATGAACATTATTGAAGCTAACGTTGCTACCCCGGACGCTCGCGTCGCCATCACCATCGCGCGTTTCAACAACTTTATCAATGACAGCCTGCTGGAAGGTGCAATTGACGCACTGAAACGTATCGGTCAGGTAAAAGATGAAAACATTACCGTTGTTTGGGTGCCTGGTGCCTATGAGCTGCCGCTGGCGGCGGGTGCACTGGCTAAAACCGGTAAATACGACGCGGTGATTGCGCTGGGTACGGTTATTCGTGGTGGCACTGCCCACTTTGAATATGTCGCTGGTGGTGCAAGCAACGGCCTGGCGCATGTTGCCCAGGACAGCGAAATTCCGGTTGCTTTTGGGGTTCTGACCACTGAAAGCATTGAACAAGCGATCGAACGTGCTGGCACCAAAGCTGGCAACAAAGGTGCAGAAGCTGCACTGACCGCGCTTGAAATGATTAATGTATTGAAAGCCATCAAGGCCTGAAATTAGTAAGGGGAAATCCGTGAAACCTGCTGCTCGTCGCCGCGCTCGTGAGTGTGCCGTCCAGGCGCTCTACTCCTGGCAGTTGTCCCAGAACGACATCGCTGATGTTGAATACCAGTTCCTGGCTGAACAGGATGTAAAAGACGTTGACGTCCTGTACTTCCGTGAGCTGCTGGCCGGGGTGGCGACTAATACCGCATACCTCGACGGACTGATGAAGCCATACCTGTCCCGCCTGCTGGAAGAACTGGGACAGGTAGAAAAAGCAGTACTGCGCATTGCGCTGTACGAACTGTCTAAACGTAGCGATGTGCCATACAAAGTGGCCATTAACGAAGCGATCGAACTGGCGAAATCGTTCGGCGCAGAAGACAGCCATAAGTTCGTCAACGGCGTACTCGATAAAGCAGCACCTGTGATTCGCCCTAACAAAAAGTGATATCCAGGCCGGTAGATTCACGGAAGACCGTTCCATGATCGTCGGCCTTTTCTTTTTTACCTGCTGAGGCATAACGTATGGCATGTGGCGAGTTCTCCCTGATTGCCCGTTATTTTGACCGTGTAAGAAGTTCTCGTCTTGATGTCGAACTGGGCATCGGCGACGATTGCGCACTTCTCAATATCCCCGAGAAACAGACCCTGGCGATCAGCACTGATACGCTGGTGGCGGGTAACCATTTCCTCCCTGATATCGATCCTGCTGATCTGGCTTATAAAGCACTGGCGGTGAACCTAAGCGATCTGGCAGCGATGGGGGCCGATCCGGCCTGGCTGACGCTGGCATTAACCTTACCGGACGTAGACGAAGCGTGGCTTGAGTCCTTCAGCGACAGTTTGTTTGATCTTCTCAATTATTACGATATGCAACTCATTGGCGGCGATACCACGCGTGGGCCATTATCAATGACGTTGGGTATCCACGGCTTTGTTCCGATGGGACGAGCCTTAACGCGCTCTGGGGCGAAACCGGGTGACTGGATCTATGTGACCGGTACACCGGGCGATAGCGCCGCCGGGCTGGCGATTTTGCAAAACCGTTTGCAGGTTGCCGATGCTAAAGATGCTGACTACTTGATCAAACGTCATCTCCGTCCATCGCCGCGTATTTTACAGGGGCAGGCACTGCGCGATCTGGCAAATTCAGCTATCGATCTCTCTGACGGTCTGATTTCCGATCTCGGGCATATCGTGAAAGCCAGCGACTGCGGCGCACGTATTGACCTAGCATTGCTGCCGTTTTCTGATGCGCTTTCTCGCCATGTTGAACCGGAACAGGCGCTGCGCTGGGCGCTCTCTGGCGGTGAAGATTACGAGTTGTGTTTCACGGTGCCGGAACTGAACCGTGGCGCGCTGGATGTTGCTCTCGGACACCTTGGCGTACCGTTTACCTGTATCGGGCAAATGACCGCCGATATCGAAGGGCTTTGTTTTATTCGTGACGGCGAACCTGTCACGTTTGACTGGAAAGGATATGACCATTTTGCCACGCCATAAAGATGTCGCGAAAAGTCGCCTGAAGATGAGTAATCCGTGGCATCTGCTTGCTGTCGGATTCGGAAGTGGATTAAGCCCAATCGTTCCTGGCACGATGGGATCGCTGGCAGCGATTCCGTTCTGGTATCTGATGACCTTTTTACCCTGGCAGCTCTACTCGCTGGTGGTGATGTTGGGGATCTGTATCGGCGTCTATCTTTGTCATCAAACGGCGAAAGATATGGGCGTGCACGATCACGGCAGCATTGTCTGGGACGAATTTATTGGTATGTGGATCACGCTCATGGCGCTGCCGACCAATGACTGGCAGTGGGTTGCCGCCGGGTTTGTGATTTTCCGTATTCTGGATATGTGGAAGCCGTGGCCGATCCGCTGGTTTGATCGCAATGTACATGGCGGCATGGGGATCATGATCGACGATATTGTCGCCGGGGTGATTTCCGCAGGCATCCTGTACTTTATCGGTCATCACTGGCCGCTGGGTATTCTGTCGTAGTTGTGCACCGATGCCTGATGTGACGCTTGTCACGTCTCATCAGGCCTGGACTCTTATTTAAATCCTACGACCGCATGCGGTTTATACGGCGTTTCCAGTTCGGCAATCTGTTCTGGCTTCAAAGTGATATCCACCGCGTTCAGCAGCTCATCAAGCTGTTCTTCCCGCGATGTACCGATAATCGGTGCGGCAATGCCCGGTTTACTCAATAACCAGGCCAGCGCAACTTGTGCTCGTGTTGCACCGAGTTCTTCACTGACGCCCGTTAACCGCTCTGCGATCTGCGCGTCATTTTCATCGCTTTCTTTATAGAGATTTTTCCCCACCTCATCAGACACCAGTCGTGCGGTAGTTTCTCCCCACGGACGCGTCAGTCGCCCCCGCGCCAGCGGGCTCCACGGAATCACCGCCACGCCCTCCTGATAACACAGAGGCAGCATCTCGCGCTCTTCTTCGCGATAAATCAGATTGTAGTGATCCTGCATACTGATAAACTGCGCCCAGCCGTGCTGTTTTTGTAGCTTCAGGGCCTGAGCAAACTGCGAAGCGTGCATGGATGACGCGCCGATATAACGCGCTTTCCCGGCTTTTACCACGTCGTTCAGGGCTTCCAGCGTCTCTTCGATCGGCGTGTTGTAATCCCAGCGATGAATTTGCAGGATATCGACATAATCCATGCCGAGACGGCGCAGGCTGTCGTCGATAGAGCGCAAAATTTGTGCACGGGATAATCCTTCCGGTAAATCACCAACGCGATGGAACACTTTCGTCGCAACGACCACGTCTTCACGACGGGCGAAATCCCGCAGTGCGCGACCAACGATCTCTTCGCTGCTGCCATCGGAATAGCTATTGGCGGTATCAAAGAAATTTATGCCGCCTTCCAGCGCGCGTTTAATGATGGGACGGCTACTCTCTTCCGGCAGTGTCCATGCGTGATTACCACGATCTGGCTCGCCAAAGGTCATACAGCCGAGGCAAAGTCGGGAAACGCGAAGGTCGGTTTTTCCTAAGGGGTTGTATTGCATGCTGCCACTCCTGCCATGAATAATTTCTTAAGCATAGCAGGAGTGGAGTAGGGATTATGCCAGCCAGGCCTTGATTTTGGCTTCCATACCGGCGGCATCGAGGCCGAGTTCGGCGCGCATTTCTTCCTGAGTTCCTTGTGGAATAAAGAAGTCAGGCAGGCCAATGTTCAGCACGGGTACTGGTTTACGATGGGCCATTAGCACTTCGTTCACGCCGCTGCCTGCGCCGCCCATAATGGCGTTTTCTTCTACGGTGACCAGCGCTTCATGGCTGGCGGCCATTTCCAGAATTAACGCTTCATCAAGCGGTTTCACAAAACGCATATCGACCAGCGTAGCGTTCAGCGATTCAGCGACTTTCGCCGCGTCTGGCATCAGCGTACCAAAGTTAAGGATCGCCAGTTTCTCGCCACGACGCTTCACAATGCCTTTGCCAATTGGCAGTTTTTCCAGCGGCGTCAGTTCCACGCCAACCGCGTTACCGCGCGGGTAGCGCACCGCGGACGGGCCGTCGTTATAGTGATAGCCGGTATAGAGCATCTGGCGACATTCGTTTTCATCGCTCGGGGTCATAATGACCATTTCCGGTATGCAGCGCAGGTAAGAGAGGTCAAAAGCGCCCTGATGGGTTTGACCGTCAGCACCAACAATGCCCGCGCGGTCGATGGCGAACAGGACCGGGAGCTTTTGAATCGCCACGTCATGCAGCACCTGATCATAGGCGCGTTGCAGGAAAGTGGAGTAAATCGCGACAATGGGTTTGTACCCACCAATCGCCAGACCGGCGGCAAAGGTCACCGCGTGTTGCTCGGCGATTGCCACGTCGAAGTAACGATCCGGGAATTTACGTGAAAACTCGACCATGCCGGAACCTTCACGCATCGCCGGAGTAATCGCCATCAGCTTGTTGTCTTTCGCTGCCGTTTCGCACAACCAGTCGCCAAAGATTTTTGAATAGCTCGGCAAACCGCCGCTACTTTTCGGCAAACAACCGCTGGAGGGATCAAATTTAGGCACGGCGTGGAAAGTGATGGGGTCTTTTTCTGCCGGTTCATAACCACGACCTTTTTTGGTCATGATATGCAGGAACTGCGGGCCTTTCAGGTCGCGCATGTTCTTCAGCGTGGTGATAAGCCCCAGCACATCGTGACCGTCAACCGGGCCGATGTAGTTAAAGCCCAGCTCTTCAAACAACGTGCCAGGCACTACCATGCCTTTAATATGTTCTTCGGTACGTTTGAGCAGCTCTTTAATTGGCGGAACGCCAGAGAAAACTTTTTTCCCGCCTTCGCGCAGCGAAGAGTAAAGCTTACCGGAAAGCAGCTGTGCCAGATGGTTATTGAGCGCGCCGACATTTTCGGAAATCGACATTTCATTGTCGTTGAGGACCACCAGCATATCAGGACGGATATCGCCCGCGTGATTCATCGCTTCAAACGCCATGCCAGCGGTAATCGCGCCATCGCCAATGACACAGACGGTGCGGCGATTTTTGCCTTCTTTCTCGGCAGTAACCGCAATACCAATTCCGGCACTGATGGAGGTTGATGAATGCCCGACGCTTAATACGTCATATTCGCTTTCGCCGCGCCACGGGAACGGATGCAGACCGCCTTTCTGACGGATGGTGCCGATTTTGTCGCGGCGTCCGGTCAAAATTTTATGCGGATAAGCCTGATGCCCCACATCCCAAATCAATTGGTCAAACGGGGTGTTGTAGACATAGTGCAGCGCCACGGTCAGTTCGACCGTGCCCAGCCCGGAGGCGAAGTGCCCGCTGGAACGGCTCACGCTGTCGAGTAAATAGCGGCGCAGTTCGTCGCAGAGTTTCGGTAAACTCTCTTTCGGCAACAGTCGTAACTCCTGGGTGGAGTCGACCAGTGCCAGGGTCGGGTATTTGGCAATATCAAAACTCATCAGGGGCCTATTAATACTTATTGTTTATTTATTACGCTGGATGATGTAGTCCGCTAGCGCTTCCAGTGCCGAGGTATCGAGTGATTGTTCAGCCAGTTGTTTCAGCGACTGGCGGGCATCGTCGATCAGATCCCGGGCTTTCTTCCGGGCTTGCTCAAGACCCAGAAGTGCAGGGTAGGTACTTTTACCAAGTTGCTGGTCGGCACCCTGGCGTTTTCCCAACGTTGCAGTATCTCCCACCACATCCAGGATGTCATCCTGAACCTGGAAGGCAAGGCCGATGCTCTCTGCGTACTTGTCGAGTACTGGCAGAGCACGACGCCCTTTATCTCCGGCGCTTAATGCACCAAGGCGAACGGCGGCGCGAATCAATGCGCCGGTTTTATGACGATGAATACGCTCGAGTGCGTCCAGAGGTACGTGTTTGCCTTCCGCATCTAAATCTAATGCCTGACCACCGCACATTCCGGCAATACCGCTGGCGCTTGCCAGTTCTGAAATCATCGAAATTCTGTCGCGGTCCGACACTTCCGGCATATCGGCATCGCTTAAAATCGAGAACGCCAGCGTTTGTAAAGCGTCGCCAGCGAGAATCGCGTTTGCTTCGCCAAACTTCACATGGCAGGTCGGCAAACCGCGACGCAGATCGTCATCATCCATCGCCGGTAAATCATCATGAATTAATGAGTAAGCGTGGATACACTCAACGGCGGCAGCGGGTGCGTCCAGCGTGTTTGTGCTAACGCCGAACATATGACCGGTGGCATAAACCAGAAAAGGTCGCAGGCGCTTACCACCTAATAATGCGCCATACTGCATGGTTTCGACCACGGGAGTGTTCTGAAAGGGCAGTGGGGCGATAAAACGGCTCAGCGCCTGGTTGGCCTGCTTAACGCAGGCTTCAAGTTGCTGCGGAAAGTCCATTACTCATTGTCCGGTGTAAAAGGGGGTAGAGAGGCGTCTTCATTGTCAGACAGCAGAATTTGTACGCGCTGTTCGGCTTGTTGTAATTTGGCCTGCCCCTGACGTGCCAGCTGCACGCCGCGTTCGAACTCGTTCAGCGCCTCTTCCAGCGGCAGGTCGCCACTTTCCAGACGGGTTACAATCTGTTCCAGCTCGCTCAGCGCCTTTTCAAAGCTGGCGGGCGCCTCATTTTTCTTCGGCATAATGAATGTCTGACTCTCAATATTTTTCGCCCCGTCATGGTAACGGACTCAGGGCAAATAGCAAATAACGCGCAATGGTAAGGTGATGTGCGCAGCAAAGCGATGTTAGTGGTATACTTCCGCGCCTGGATGCAGCCGCAGGTGTGGGCTGCTGTATTTTTCCCTATACAAGTCGCTTAAGGCTTGCCAACGAACCATTGCCGCCATGAAGTTTATCATTAAATTGTTCCCGGAAATCACCATCAAAAGCCAATCTGTGCGCTTGCGCTTTATAAAAATCCTTACCGGGAACATTCGTAACGTTTTAAAGCACTATGATGAGACGCTCGCTGTCGTCCGCCACTGGGATAACATCGAAGTTCGCGCAAAAGATGAAAAACAGCGTCTGGCTATTCGCGACGCCCTGACCCGTATTCCGGGTATCCACCATATTCTCGAAGTCGAAGACGTGCCGTTTACCGACATGCACGATATTTTCGAGAAAGCGTTGGTTCAATATCGCGATCAGCTGGAAGGCAAAACCTTCTGCGTACGCGTGAAGCGCCGTGGCAAACATGATTTTAGCTCGATTGATGTGGAACGTTACGTCGGCGGCGGTTTAAATCAGCATATTGAATCCGCGCGCGTGAAGCTGACTAACCCGGATGTAACTGTCCATCTGGAAGTGGAAGACGATCGTCTTCTGCTGATTAAAGGCCGCTACGAAGGTATTGGCGGTTTCCCGATTGGCACCCAGGAAGATGTGCTGTCGCTCATTTCCGGTGGTTTCGACTCCGGTGTTTCCAGTTATATGTTGATGCGTCGCGGCTGCCGCGTGCATTACTGCTTCTTTAACCTCGGCGGCGCAGCGCATGAAATTGGCGTGCGTCAGGTGGCGCATTATCTGTGGAACCGCTTTGGCAGCTCCCACCGCGTGCGTTTTGTCGCCATTAATTTCGAACCGGTCGTCGGGGAAATTCTCGAGAAAATCGACGACGGTCAGATGGGCGTTATCCTCAAACGTATGATGGTGCGTGCCGCGTCTAAAGTGGCTGAACGTTACGGCGTACAGGCGCTGGTCACCGGCGAAGCGCTCGGCCAGGTGTCCAGTCAGACGCTGACCAACCTGCGCCTGATTGATAACGTCTCTGATACGCTGATCCTGCGTCCGCTGATTTCTTACGACAAAGAGCACATCATCAACCTGGCCCGCCAGATTGGCACTGAAGACTTTGCTCGCACGATGCCAGAATATTGTGGCGTGATCTCCAAAAGCCCGACGGTGAAAGCGGTTAAATCGAAGATTGAAGCGGAAGAAGAGAAGTTCGACTTCAGTATTCTCGATAAAGTGGTTGAGGAAGCGAATAACGTTGATATCCGCGAAATCGCCCAGCAGACCGAGCAGGAAGTGGTGGAAGTGGAAACCGTCAATGGCTTTGGCCCGAACGACGTGATCCTCGATATCCGTTCTGTCGATGAGCAGGAAGATAAGCCGCTGAAGGTTGAAGGTATCGACGTGGTTTCTCTGCCGTTCTATAAACTGAGCACCAAATTTGGCGATCTCGACCAGAACAGAACCTGGCTACTGTGGTGTGAGCGCGGGGTGATGAGCCGTCTGCAGGCGCTCTATCTGCGCGAGCAGGGCTTTAACAATGTGAAGGTGTATCGCCCATAATTTGTGGTTTTTACGTCGCATCTGGTCAGATGCGACGTTTGCCGCATCCGACACTACTCGTAATAATTATAAATCCCTGCCGCCATCACCAGTTGTGATGCCACTTCATGGGCTTTCTCGCGCCCAACCAGCAGGTCGATAATTTTCAGACCAAAATCAATAGCCGTACCCGGCCCCTGGCTGGTCAGCAATTTTACCCGTGCATCCCAGACGACGCGCTTGTCCTGCCATTGTTCGGCGGGAATTTTGTCTTTCAGCGTCGGGAAGCCGGTCATATTGCCAATCGGGAAGATATCGTGCGGTACCAGCACGGTGGCTGGCGCGGCGCAAATAGCCGCGACGATACGCCCGGAACGGTGGAACTGTTTAACGGTTTCAACCAGCAGGGTACTATCGCGAAAACACTCTGCGCCTTTAATGCCACCAGGCAGTACGATCACGTCATATTCGCCATCAGCCACCTCGACCAGCGGCGCATCCGCCAGCAGCTTCACGCCGCGCGAGCAGGTAATGGCCAGGTTGCCATCGCTGGCGACGCTGGCAGTGGTGACTTTGATACCGCCGCGAACCAGCAGATCGATAGTGGTGACGGCTTCAGTCTCTTCACTACCAGGGGCGAGGCAAACCAGTGCCGATGCGCTCATATTCACTCTCCTTTCTTTTTACCATTTCAAACAGGCGGGTGTTTTCCGGTACGGCAATCCCATGCGCGCGGGCGCGGCGTAAGAGAAAACCATTGATATAGTCGATTTCGGTGTGGCGCAGCGCGCGGATATCCTGCAACATCGACGAGATATTTTCCGCTGTGGCATCAATCACCTGCATCACGTAATCACGCAAATCTTCTGCTGAAGTATGATGCCCTTCGCGCTCGATCACTGCCGCGACTTCTTCGCATATCTGCATAATTTCTTGCGGATGATGACGTAATTCACCATTCGGGCAATTCCAGATGGCGGTCAGTGGATTAATCACACAGTTGACGGCCAGCTTGCGCCACAGCTCGGCGCGAATATTGTTATGCCAGGCAACGTCAGGCAACACGGTTTGCAAAATATCCGCCAGATAGCTGTAATCGCCGTCCTGTTGCCGTGCCGGACCAATATGCGTGATTCCGTTTGCCACATGAATAATGACATTGCCGTCGCGGCGGGCGGCATGGGTGGTGGTGCCCATCAGTAATGGCTGCTGAATGTTTTGCAACTCTTCGATGGTGCCCATGCCGTTGTGAATTAACAGTATTGGCGTGGTTACAGGCAGTGTGGACGCGAGGCTTTTGACGGCATCGGAAACCTGCCATGCTTTCAGCGTCACCAGGAGCAGATCGCTGGTGGCAAGAAAATCGGGATCGTTGGCGGTCAGCGATTCGTTAAATATCGAACCATCAGTCTCAACCAGATTCACACTACAATAAGGTTGCGGTACGCGCAGCCAGCCCTGAACTTCGTGACCCTGTTTACAAAGTGCTGTAAGCCATAATTGCCCTAAGGCACCGCATCCCAATACGGTAATTTTCATTGTTCCTCCTCACCCGCAACCACTCCGGGTGTTCAATAAGGCTATCCCTTAATTGTGCATGCTGTTGTGACTATGCACAATTAAGGGATACGTCCTGGTGCAGGACTGTCGGTTATTTAACTTTGCGGGTATTATGCTTCGCATCAAAAATGAAGGGAGAGGAAAAGATGCCATCTTTCGATATTGTCTCTGAAGTTGATCTTCAGGAAGCACGTAACGCGGTCGATAACGCGAGCCGCGAAGTGGAGTCCCGTTTTGACTTCCGTAATGTTGAAGCCTCATTTGAGCTGAACGACGCCAGCAAAACCATCAAAGTGTTGAGCGAGTCCGATTTCCAGGTCAATCAGTTGCTGGATATTCTGCGTGCCAAGCTGCTGAAGCGCGGCATTGAAGGCAGTTCACTGGATGTACCGGAAAATATCGTTCATAGCGGTAAAACCTGGTTTGTGGAAGCGAAACTGAAACAGGGCATTGAGAGCGCGACCCAGAAGAAAATCGTCAAGATGATTAAAGACAGCAAACTGAAAGTGCAGGCGCAAATTCAGGGCGATGAGATCCGTGTGACTGGCAAATCTCGTGATGATTTGCAGGCTGTCATGGCGATGGTACGTGGTGGCGATCTCGGCCAGCCGTTCCAGTTCAAAAACTTCCGCGATTAATCGCGACAATGTGCGTTTTGTTCATGTCAGATGCGGCATGAACGCCTGATTCGGCCTACAACGGTTTGTAACTCAAGAACTTTGTAGGCCTGGTAAGCGTAGCGCAGCAGGCAATTCGCCGCGTTTTTTATGCCTGACGAATTGCCTGTTCAACCTCAAAGCGATTTGTCACTTTGCTGTCGATTTTCACATAAGCTGAATGCTCTTCTTCTGCAATCAACACTTCTTTGACGCCTTCAGTTTCCAGCAAACGCACTTTTAACGCTTCGTTTGCGGCAATGTCCGCCGGGATTTCAATGCGCAAACTGCTGACATACGGCGGTTCTTTCATGGTACTGGCGACTGCCAGCCACACTGCGGCCAGCATTGCGCCAGCGAGAAATACCCCCTGACCGTCAAACATGCCGTCAATCCAGCCGCCCAGCGAACCGCCAATCGCCACGCCAAGAAACTGGCTGGTGGAGTAGACACCCATCGCCGTACCTTTGTAACCTGCTGGCGACTCTTTACTGATAAGTGAGGGCAGAAGGGCTTCCATCAAATTAAACGCCACAAAGAAAAGCTGCACGCCGACCACCAGTTGCCAGAACTGCGTTTGTGCGTTCCACAACACAATTTCCGCAACCACGATCAACCCGACGCAGAAGACAAAGACTTGCTTCATTTTGCGCTTAACTTCAGCGTAGATAATGAAAGGCACGATCGAGCCAAAGGCGATTAACATCGTCGCCAGATAGACCTTCCAGTGTTCAGCCGCCGGGAACCCCGCATCAGCTAGCTGTCCGGGCAGGGCAACAAACGTAGACATCAGAAGCATGTGCAGACACATAATGCCAAAGTTGAGTTTCAGCAGCCGCGGTTCCGCCAGCACTTTACTGAAACTGCCTTTCACCATTCCGGACTCACGATTAAGTACGTGAGTGCTACTGTTGGGCACAACCCAAATGGTCAACGCAATGCCGGTTGTTGCCAGAATAGCGATCATCCAGAACAGCGCGTGCAGCCCAAGTTTGTGAGTGATGATCGGGCCAAGCACCATCGCAATGGCAAAGGTAATGCCAAAGCTCACGCCGATAAACGCCATCGCTTTGGTGCGGTTTTGTTCGCGCGTGAGATCGGAAAGCAGCGCCATAACGGCGGCGGCAATTGCTCCAGAGCCTTGTAGCGCCCGGCCCAGAATAATTCCCCAGATGGAGTCGGAAAGCGCAGCGATAACGCTACCGGCGGCAAACACCGCCAGCCCACCGACAATTAATGGTTTGCGACCAATGCGGTCGGAAAGCAGGCCAAACGGAATCTGAAAAACGGCCTGAGTCAGACCATAAATACCAATGGCAATACCGATTAATGCTTCGCTGGCACCTTGCAGAGCCATGCCGTACGTGGTCAGAACCGGCAGAACCATAAACATGCCCAGCATGCGCAACGAGAATACGGTCCCTAAACCCCAGGTCGCGCGCCTCTCACCTGGCGTCATTTTATAATCGTTCATTACCACCCCTTAAAAAAATGCCCACATAGTGTAGTGCGGAGCGCATGTTGGGTAAACAGAGTGGGTGATGCTGCCAACTTACTGATTTAGTGTATGATGGTGTTTTTGAGGTGCTCCAGTGGCTTCTGTTTCTATCAGCTGTCCCTCCTGTTCAGCTACTGACGGGGTGGTGCGTAACGGCAAAAGCACTGCCGGACATCAGCGCTATCTCTGCTCTCACTGCCGTAAAACATGGCAAATGCAGTTCACTTACACCGCTTCTCAACCCGGTACGCACCAGAAAATCATTGATATGGCCATGAATGGCGTTGGATGCCGGGCAACTGCACGCATTATGGGCGTTGGCCTCAACACGATTTTACGTCACTTAAAAAACTCAGGCCGCAGTCGGTAACCTCGCGCATACAGCCGGGCAGTGACGTCATCGTCTGCGCGGAAATGGACGAACAGTGGGGCTATGTCGGGGCTAAATCGCGCCAGCGCTGGCTGTTTTACGCGTATGACAGTCTCCGGAAGACGGTTGTTGCGCACGTATTCGGTGAACGCACTATGGCGACGCTGGGGCGTCTTATGAGCCTGCTGTCACCCTTTGACGTGGTGATATGGATGACGGATGGCTGGCCGCTGTATGAATCCCGCCTGAAGGGAAAGCTGCACGTAATCAGCAAGCGATATACGCAGCGAATTGAGCGGCATAACCTGAATCTGAGGCAGCACCTGGCACGGCTGGGACGGAAGTCGCTGTCGTTCTCAAAATCGGTGGAGCTGCATGACAAAGTCATCGGGCATTATCTGAACATAAAACACTATCAATAAGTTGGAGTCATTACCAACAGAGTGTTAATGAGAAAATATTACAGAGGAGAGTAATTTGTGTGTCAGGTATGTTTTTTTGCATTCATAAAATGAATGCTCTATATGTTGAAAAAATGAATTTTAAAACTAAATAGTTTTACATCAAAAAAGTAATAATATCATTTCTTGATTGCCATGTGCATTTTTTATCTTACGAATATGCTAGTTTTATCTCACTAAATAAACGATTTGGTGACATGGATGATAATGTTTCAGGCTAAATGTGTGCTTATTACTTGGACCTTTATGGCACTGTATTTATTCATTAAATGGATATTTGGTGGTTAATTATTATGGAAATATATGACAGTGAGGACATAAAGGTATACATGTTAACTAAAAGAATATTATTTTCTGTAATGCTGATAGTTTCACCAAGCGTGGTGGCCAGCGAGAAAGCGCATGAATTGTATGACAGCATATACGGTGGTAAACCTGCTCCCGATGTTATAAATACACTGCATAAAATGGCTGAATCGGGAGATATCGACGCGCAGAGCCTGTTAGGCTGGGAATATTATCAGCCTCGTTATGATACCAAACCTGATGTTCAGGAAGCGATTAAATGGTTCGAGTTAGCGGCTAAACAAGGTGACAGAGAAGCTCCGTTAGCGCTGGGGGGTATCTACTACGACGGTGAGCAGGTGCGGGTGGATTATGCCAAAGCGTATGCACTATTTAATCAGGCCGCGCAGCACGGTGTGAATTTAGCATGGTCCAGGTTGGGCAGGTAATGACTCCAACTTATTGATAGTGTTTTATGTTCAGATAATGCCCGATGACTTTGTCATGCAGCTCCACCGATTTTGAGAACGACAGCGACTTCCGTCCCAGCCGTGCCAGGTGCTGCCTCAGATTCAGGTTATGCCGCTCAATTCGCTGCGTATATCGCTTGCTGATTACGTGCAGCTTTCCCTTCAGGCGGGATTCATACAGCGGCCAGCCATCCGTCATCCATATCACCACGTCAAAGGGTGACAGCAGGCTCATAAGACGCCCCAGCGTCGCCATAGTGCGTTCACCGAATACGTGCGCAACAACCGTCTTCCGGAGACTGTCATACGCGTAAAACAGCCAGCGCTGGCGCGATTTAGCCCCGACATAGCCCCACTGTTCGTCCATTTCCGCGCAGACGATGACGTCACTGCCCGGCTGTATGCGCGAGGTTACCGACTGCGGCCTGAGTTTTTTAAGTGACGTAAAATCGTGTTGAGGCCAACGCCCATAATGCGTGCAGTTGCCCGGCATCCAACGCCATTCATGGCCATATCAATGATTTTCTGGTGCGTACCGGGTTGAGAAGCGGTGTAAGTGAACTGCATTTGCCATGTTTTACGGCAGTGAGAGCAGAGATAGCGCTGATGTCCGGCAGTGCTTTTGCCGTTACGCACCACCCCGTCAGTAGCTGAACAGGAGGGACAGCTGATAGAAACAGAAGCCACTGGAGCACCTCAAAAACACCATCATACACTAAATCAGTAAGTTGGCAGCATCACCGGTTGGGCATTATGTACGCCAATGGTCAGTATGTTGAGGTAGATTGTAAGAAAGCGAAGGAATATCTTGATAAAGGTGTCCACATTTATGGTGGCCCGGAAGACTTTCTGGCTACTTGTCGAAAAGACATGATTGACAGAAAAACGGTTGACGATACGTTACCCGTGATTACGGTTACCCGTTCTGGGATGCGAGATAATTTTTTAGATAAAGGTTTTTCCTGCATGGATAGCCTCTTCGCCACCACCAATAAATTAGGCGAAGTGGCCAATCTTCGCGTGACATTCAGCATTCGTCGCCCATCCGGTAAGGAGATTAACCAAACGGTTGGCTTCGCGCCTTTCGGTTTAAACCGGCTGAATATTAGCTTTACTGATTACCTATTTGGTTCATTTACCAGTAATTCGTCTCTTATTCTTTATAAACCGGAATTTGAGCGAAAATCTTGTGCAACTGTAAGGACCACAATCGTTGCCGCAACGGCAACCATTAACGGCAAGGATGTGGAGTTGCTGAAAGCGGGGGCAATTGAACAAAAGTGGTAACGCTGCTCAGCCCCCGGCTAAGGCAAAACTTGCCCTGGCGGGTGGCGATAATAATCTAAGCCGCGAGAATATGCTGAATCGCCAAAAACATAGGTACAGCACCAAAAGCATTTGGTGTCGCTGAAAGCTGAACAAAGCCGAGACGAGCATAAAAATTAATGGCGGCAGGGTCAGCATCAAGATAAACCCCTTTAATTGGTAATGCCTGGTGAATTATTTTTACATGTTCAAAAAAATCACATAGTAGGTCCTGACCAAAGCCCCGCTTTTGATACTTCCGTGCTACCCCCAACATGACTAATCTGACAACACCAATTTCTGAAGGTTGTGAACCCTGAAGGACGCCAGAAACGCGTTGTTTTTCCAGCGAATATGCCGTAAAAGTACAGATGCCGATCAGTTCACCACTTTGTCTGTCAATAAGTGCTTTAGCCGCACAGTCGCTATTACGCACACTTTTCTTTAGCGATGCGCGTACAAATTTATCGATAACAGAGTTACCGCAATCAAACTGTTTTTGCCCAGGATAAGTAATATCAGACTGATAATTACAGGAGAGGACTATGGGCAGAGTAATCTCTTCATGCTTGTCGACCATCGCTGTTTTTCCTTTTCATTAACGCCTTGAGGGCGAGCGTCGGTTGAGCAGGTTCAGCGATGAGTTGGTTCATCAGTTCCCAGCTTTGATTCGAAAGCTCACGGCGACGTTGGTTATCAAGCACACTTTCGGCGCGTTCCATAGCAGCGCTCAAAATAAAAGCGCTTAAATCTACCCCAACGGCTTGCGCAGCTTCACGAAGTTTGTTTTTGGCGTCGGGACTAGTTTTGAGTTCGACCCGCGCATTTTTCAGCGTTTTATCGACATCGGGTAGAGTGGCTGTTTTTCCAGGCATTATGACCTCTTTGATTAACTGAATGAAATCGTAGGGAGTCGATCTCATACATAATACGGCTATCAACCGTATGATTAATTTATGTTCATCTGCTCACTCTGTCAAGACATACGGTTATTAGCCGTATCTCTGATCTCAGACAATAAAAAAGGTGCCGTAGCACCTTTTTAATAGAGAGGTTGTGTTACCAAACAGCAGCCAGCAGCGTATGCGAGTCCGGCACCATAAAATCAACGGACATCATCACCGAGAGGGCTGTGATGGCGATGATAGAGAAGCCGAACAGCTTGCGCGCCCAGATCCTGTCATCAGCAACTTTATAACCGCGCAGGGCCATACCTAACCACCAGACGCTCACCGCCGCGGCGACCACCAGATATTTATACCCAGCGTAACCGCCAAGAGAGAGCATCAGCGTGGCAACGGCAAAGGCGATGATATACAGCGTGATGTGATTCTTCGCCACCGAAATGCCTTTTACCACTGGCAATACCGGAATGTTTGCCGCCTGATAATCCTTAAAGCGGAAAATGGCGATGGCATAGGAGTGAGGCATCTGCCACAGGCTGAAGATAGCCAGCAGGATCGCTGCGCCGCTATCGAACTCGCCGGTTACTGCACAGTAGCCAATCACCGGCGGCGCAGCGCCGGAGAGCGAACCAATCAATGTGCCGTAGACCGAGTGGCGTTTCATGTACAGGCTATAAACGCCGACATAAACCACAAAGCCCATCACCCCCAGCCAGCAGGCCAGCGGATTCGCGCCAAACCACAGCAGCATAAAGCCAGCAAAGCCTAGCAAGGTGGCGTACACCAGCGAGACAGCAGGAGAGATCAGGCCTTTAACCAGCACCCGATTCTTCGTCCTTTCCATCTTTCTGTCGATATCCCTGTCGATGTAGTTGTTAAACACACAACCCGACGCCACAACCAGTGACACCCCAACCAGCGTGTAGATAAACAGGGGATAATCAATGCTGCCCTTTGAGGCCAGCAGGAATCCCCCAATCACCGAGATCAGGTTGCCAAAGATGATGCCTGGTTTCGTTACTTGCAGGTATTGCTTAAACATCATAACCGCCGCTCTTAGTGCATCATCATGTTGTAGTTGAGGTTCCACATAATCCAGATGGAGCCTACAACCAGGATAGCGATGATTAGCACGGTGAAGACAAACGCCGTCATGTTCCAGCCTTCATCTGATTTGGTATTCATGTGCAGGAAGCACACCAGATGCACCAGAACCTGTACCACTGCCATTGCCAGGATTGTTCCCAGAATTACGGCCGGAGAGGCAGCTCCTGTCATCACCATCCAGAACGGAATCACCGTCAGAATGATCGACAGGATAAAGCCTGTCATGTAGGTTTTTACGCTGCCATGGGACGCGCCGCTGTGATCGGTAGAATGACTCATTACATCGCCCCCATCAGATAAACAACAGTGAACACACAGATCCAAACCACATCCAGGAAGTGCCAGAACAGGCTCAGGCACATGATGCGGGTACGGTTAGTGCTGGTCAGGCCGCGACGAGCGATTTGTACCATCAGCACCGCCATCCAGATAAGACCGGAAGTGACGTGCAGACCGTGCGTGCCGACCAGCGCAAAGAACGCTGACAGGAAGCCGCTGCGATCCGGACCCATGCCGTTAACAATCAGGTGATGGAATTCGTAGATTTCCATCCCGATAAATCCGGCACCAAACAACCAGGTCAACGCCAGCCAGGAGATAACCTGGCTTTTGTTGTTTTTGTACATGGCGATAGCCGCCATGCCGTAGGTGATGGAGCTGAACAACAGCAAGAAAGTTTCAACCAGAACGAACGGCAGTTCGAAAATGTCCTTACCTGTCGGGCCGCCTGCGGTGCCGTTCACCAGAACGGCATAGGTAGCAAACAAGATTGAGAACAGAATGCAGTCGCTCATCAGGTAGATCCAAAATCCGAAGATTTTGGTTCCGCCTGCATCGTGGTGCCCGTGTTCGTGCGCGTGGGCAGTCGCGTGCGTCAAAGTATCAGTTGCCATTTTTCAGCCCTGCCTTAGTAATCTCATCGAAATGCTGGTTTTCCAGTTTTTCGATTTCTGCCACCGGCACGTAGTAATCCACGTCCTCGTCGAAGCTTTTCACGATCCAGGTGATGATCATGCCTGCGAAGCCAACAATCGCCAGCCACCAGATATGCCAGATCATGGCGAAACCGAAGATGGTGGAGAAAGCTGCAATGACGATACCTGCACCGCTGTTTTTCGGCATATGAATTTCTTCATAGTGGTCAGGCTTTTTATACGCTTCGCCTTTCTCTTTCATTTCCCAGAATGCATCACGCTCGTGAACGTGCGGCACAACGGCAAAGTTATAGAACGGAGGCGGGGAAGAGGTTGCCCACTCCAGCGTACGGCCACCCCACGGGTCGCCAGTCAGGTCACGGTTCTGGTCGCGGTCGCGAATAGAAACGTACATCTGAATAACGAGGCAGAGAATACCCAGCGCAATCAGTACTGCACCGCTAGCTGCAATCATCAGCATGGTGTGGAACTGCGGGTCAATCTGCTGGCTCAAACGACGGGTCATGCCCATGAAGCCCAGCGCATACAGCGGCATAAAGGCAACGAAGAAGCCGATGATCCAGAACCAGAACGCGCGTTTACCCCAGGTTTCATTCAGTTTGAAACCGAACGCTTTAGGCCACCAGTAGGTCATCCCTGCGAAGCAGCCGAAGACCACGCCGCCGATGATAACGTTATGGAAGTGCGCAATCAGGAACAGGCTGTTATGCAGAACGAAGTCCGCGCCCGGTACTGCCAGCAGCACGCCAGTCATCCCGCCCACCGAGAAAGTGACGATAAAACCGATGGTCCACAGCATCGCAGAATGGAACACGATGCGGCCCTGATACATGGTGAACAGCCAGTTGAAGATCTTCACCCCGGTCGGGATGGCGATAATCATTGTGGTGATACCAAAGAAGGCGTTTACGTTCGCGCCCGCACCCATCGTAAAGAAGTGGTGCAGCCAAACGATGAACGACAGCACGGTGATACAGACGGTTGCCCATACCAGCGAGGTATAACCAAACAGACGTTTACGCGAGAAGGTTGCCGCAATTTCGGAGAACACACCGAAAACAGGCAGGATCAGGATGTAAACTTCCGGGTGGCCCCAGGCCCAAATCAGGTTGATGTACATCATCATGTTGCCACCCATATCGTTGGTAAAGAAATGGGTGCCCAGATAGCGATCCAGGGTCAACAACGCGACGGTAACCGTCAGAATTGGGAAGGAAGCAATAATCAGTACGTTCGCGCACAGTGATGCCCAGGTAAATACTGGCATCTTGAACATGGTCATGCCCGGTGCGCGCATCTTCAGAATGGTAACGAAGAAGTTGATACCGGTAAGCGTCGTACCTATACCGGATAGCTGGAGACTCCATATCCAGTAATCGACACCGACTCCCGGACTGTACTCTATTCCCGATAGCGGTGGATAGGCCAGCCAGCCGGTCTGCGCAAATTCGCCCACGCCGAGAGAAACGTTAACCAGAATCACACCAACAACAGTAAACCAGAAGCTTAAGTTGTTGAGGAACGGGAACGCAACGTCACGCGCGCCGATCTGCAGCGGAACCACCAGGTTCATCAGACCGATAACGAAAGGCATCGCCACGAAGAAGATCATAATCACGCCGTGCGCGGTGAAGATCTGATCGTAGTGGTGAGGTGGCAGGAAGCCCGCTTCGCCCGCCGAGGCAAGAGCCTGCTGGCTACGCATCATAATGGCGTCAGCAAAACCACGCAGCAACATCACAATCGCCACGATGATATACATGATACCGAGGCGTTTATGGTCGACGGAGGTCAGCCACTCTTTCCACAGGTAGGTCCACTTACCGAAGTAAGTGATCAGGCCAACGAGCGCCAGACCTCCCAAAATAATGCCAGCGATCGTAACCATGACGATAGGTTCATGGAACGGGACTGCATCAAGTGATAATTTTCCGAACATCTTTATTCTTCCTCAACCCCTTTAATGGGCGGATTCCGCGTGGCTCATGTCCATGCCTTCCATACCTTCGTGTGCACTGTGCTCACCTTCTGGCTGGGTCATGTCCATGCTCTTACCGTGAGCCATAAACTTGTTAATCACATCGGCAAACAAGTCTGGTTTCACGTTGGAGAAATATTCCACCTGGTTGTATTCGCTAGGCGCGGCCAGTTTTTCGAACGCAGCCATGTCAGACATGGTGTTCGGCGACTGTTTCGCTTTTGCGACCCATTGGTCGAATTCGGCGCGATCCGGTGTTGCAATAGCTTTGAACTTCATGCCTGAGAAGCCCGGCC
Source organism: Shigella sonnei (assembly GCF_002950395.1). Classification (NCBI taxonomy): domain Bacteria; kingdom Pseudomonadati; phylum Pseudomonadota; class Gammaproteobacteria; order Enterobacterales; family Enterobacteriaceae; genus Shigella; species Shigella sonnei. The sequence continues at coordinate 2,561,684 of NZ_CP026802.1, read as the reverse complement.
CGCTGTAGCTGGCGGAGATACCGTCATAAGTACCGGGTTCGTTGGCGATCAGATGCAGGCGAGTCTGCATACCGGCCATGGCATAAATCTGGCTACCCAGACGCGGAATGAAGAAGGAGTTCATCACGGAGTTGGAGGTCACTTTGAAGTACACCGGAGTGTTCGCCGGGAAAGCGATTTCATTCACGGTTGCAATGCCCTGTTCCGGGTAGATGAAGAACCATTTCCAGTCCATGGAAACCACTTCGATGGTAATGGGCTTCTCGTCGTGTGCCAGCGGCTTGCTAGGCTCAAGAGCGTGAGTGGTTTTCCAGGTCAGTACCGCAAGGAAGATGATGATTAAGATAGGTACCGTCCAGACCACAGCTTCCACTTTATTGGAGTGTGACCAGTTCGGGCTGTACTTAGCATCTTTATTGCTCGCACGATACTTCCAGGCGAAACCAACAGCCATCAAGATTGCGGGAATAACGACAATCAACATCAGGCCAAATGCCGTCAGTATCAGTGAACGTTGCTCCAGACCAATCTGTCCTTTGGGATCTAACAGCGCAGAATTACAGCCACTGAGCAATACAGTGCCTGCAAATAATGACAACCATCCCAAACTTTTATTGTATTTCCTGAGTCTCATTTAACGACCTCAATTCCACGGGATCTGGTGGCGTTTAAAGTGTGTGGGCATTTTACGGGGAGGTTACATTACTGTAAGCATGATTAAATTCCTGTTACTTGGATTTGGCTGTCAGGTTACATATGTTGCAAAACATATCAAGTTGATTTTAAGAAGCTGTTGCAAAAGGGCGTTATAACGAAAGGGGAGTGCAGAAGGAGTTTGGACGGGCAATTGGTATAACCAATCTGGAATAAAACAATTGTTTAACAAATAATTATCATTATGGTGACAATTGGGTGGGGGGAAAATAAAGACTCATTAGCTGAATCGTGTAAGAAAAAATAGAATTCATAAATTGCGTCAATAATTTCCAAACGCTAAGCCGCACAAAAGAACAAATATTATTAAGCGATACTGATGTTTATTTAGCCGTAATAATTACGGCGAGTGATTACTACAGCTAAATAATATTTACAGATTACGTCAGATGCGTTTTTCGTAGAGCCAGATAATCCAGCAAACCACCAAGCACGACGCCAGAAAGGGCGACTAAAACCCCGACTTCCAGCAGAGCAGGCAGGAAAGAGAAGTGCGTCAAATCCAGCGCGTCCATCGTCAACAGCAGTAACCACACGGCCAACAGGCTGACGCCCGCCGCCAGTGTCCACATGGCAAAGGCATAACCTGTCGGATATTCGGTACGGGAGATAAAGTTGTCATTTACTCGTGTATATTCAAGCGTCTGGCGGCAAACCAGCAGCAAAATAAGCCCCGGTACGGCAGCGGCGACGGAGAATAGATAGAATGTCGACCAGCCGTGTGCTTCAACAAACCAACCCGCCACGGGGCCGACATAAACTCGTCCTACAGCGGAAAGCGCTGAGAGCAGGGCAAATTGAGTAGCGGAAAATGACTTATTACACAGCGTCATTAACAGCGCGACAAAGGCTGATGTGCCCATCCCGCCACAGAGGTTTTCGAAAAAGACGGCTGCGCCCATGCTGTAGAGATGCTTATCAGTAATCGACAGCAGCCAGTAACCAGCGTTAGACGCACCTTGTAAAATGCCGAAAATCAGCAGCGCCCGGAACAGCGACAGGCGCTGCATCAAAATCCCACCGTACAATGCGCCCACAATGGTCGCCAGTAAGCCAAGCGTTTTGTTAACCACGCCTACTTCACCCGCATCAAACCCGACGCCGCGAATCAAAAACGTGGTTGTCAGGCTCATGGCGAATGCGTCGCCCAGCTTATACAGCACGATAAGAAGCAAAATAAGCCAGGCATTATTGCGACCAAAGAAATCTCGCAGAGGTGCAACAACCGCTTGTTCCAGCGTTTTTGGCACAGGAATGGTGTCGGTCGGTTCTGGTGCAAGCAACGTCGCGATAATACAAGGGATCAACAGCGCCGCCATCAACCAGTACATGCCCTGCCAGCCCAGCCATTTATCTGCCAGCCACAGGGCTAAGCCGCCGGAAACCAGCATCCCTAAACGGTAACCCAGCACGCTGATTGCCGCGCCCGCACCACGTTCTTCTGCCGGGAGCACATCGGTTTTCCACGCATCGAAGACAATATCCTGGGAGGCCGAGCAAAAAGCGATCACCACCGCCAGTGCCGCCATCCAGCGGAGTTGGGTGCCAGGTTCGAGAAAACCCATCGCCGCAATGGCGACTAATAACAGGATTTGCGTGGCGAGCAGCCAACCGCGCCGCCGCCCAAAAAATGGGGGCGTGTAGCGGTCCATCAGCGGTGACCAGAGGAATTTAAAAACGTAAGCCTGGCCTACCAGAGAGAAGAAACCAATGGTTTTGAGATCAATATTCTCGACCGTCATCCAGGCCTGTAAGGTACCGGATGTCAGGGCGAGCGGTAGCCCGGAAGCAAAACCCAGGATCAGCAATATGGCTGAACGCGGCTGTTGAAAAATACGTAAATATTGACTGGACATGGGCGTCTACAGGCCCGGTTTGCACCGGGCCAGAGGGCAGAAATTAACGCGCGTTCTGCTTGATGAATTCGTGGATGCTGGTGTCCTGAGACATATCAGCGATGGTATCGGTCAGCACACTGTTAACCGCATCGGCGATATTTTTGTTGGAGGCCTGGAACGCACCTTCAACGTTGTAGCTGGCACGATAGTTTTTGGTCATTTTGTTGCCATTCTGCGCGGTAGCGATGATGGCGATATCCGCTTTGGTCGCGATGTTGTAGCGCACGTTGCCCTGGGACACGTCAGCATACAGTTGGCTAACGATGATTTGCAGATTAACCGGGCCATTCGGACCAACCATGTAACCACGCGCGGTCATCTGTTTTTCCAGCACTTCTTGCAGCAGGAAACGCAGATCTCGGGAGGCGGTCAGGGTAACGATTTGATTATCGCGGGTGACTTTTGCCAGCGCCTGATCGGTACGCTGATCGGCACCATTAATGCTTACGGTGACGCCCATCAGGCTTGGATCCTGCTGTGGCAGTGTAATCGTCGGGGAAACTTCAATAGTTGTTGGCGGTTTTGCGCATCCTGCAAGCATAAACAGAGCAACTAACGGGAAGAGGATTTTTTTGAACATGTTCGGGCTCTCAGAGACTCTTAAGCGTGTTTGGTAAAAATTCCCGCCATCATAACATTGCCAACGGCGAGGGGAAGTGGGTAAGGCATGTAAATTCATCATGTTGGCGAAATAATCACCCCTGGTAAAAGAAACGCTGATGCGAGGCCTGTGTTTCAATCTTTAAATCAGTAAACTTCATACGCTTGACGGAAAAACCAGGACGAAACCTAAATATTTGTTGTTAAGCTGCAATGGAAACGGTAAAAGCGGCTAGTATTTAAAGGGATGGATGACATCTCAGCGTTGTCGGAGGAGATATTTCATGATGATACGTGAGCGGATAGAAGAAAAATTAAGGGCGGCGTTCCAACCCGTATTCCTCGAAGTAGTGGATGAAAGCTATCGTCACAATGTCCCAGCCGGCTCTGAAAGCCATTTTAAAGTTGTGCTGGTCAGCGATCGTTTTACGGGTGAACGTTTTCTGAATCGTCATCGAATGATTTACAGTACTTTAGCGGAGGAACTCTCTACTACCGTTCATGCGCTGGCTCTGCATACTTACACTATTAAGGAGTGGGAAGGGTTGCAGGACACCGTCTTTGCCTCTCCTCCCTGTCGTGGAGCAGGAAGCATCGCGTAAAAACGCATTTGCAACTGTCGGCGCTTTTCCAGTATGTTGCTAAAGATTTTATGAAAAACGGCCTGCGGGCCGTTTTGTTTTGTCTGGATTTTGCGCTTTTTGCCCAGCATTTAGACGAAAATTGCCCGGGAATTGTGAAAAAATACGCGACAGCGCGCAATAACCGTTCTCGACTCATAAAAGTGATGCCGCTATAATGCCGCGTCCTATTTGAATGCTTTCGGGATGATTCTGGTAACAGGGAATGTGATTGATTATAAGAACATCCCGGTTCCGCGAAGCCAACAACCTGTGCTTGCGGGGTAAGAGTTGACCGAGCACTGTGATTTTTTGAGGTAACAAGATGCAAGTTTCAGTTGAAACCACTCAAGGCCTTGGCCGCCGTGTAACGATTACTATCGCTGCTGACAGCATCGAGACCGCTGTTAAAAGCGAGCTGGTCAACGTTGCGAAAAAAGTACGTATTGACGGCTTCCGCAAAGGCAAAGTGCCAATGAATATCGTTGCTCAGCGTTATGGCGCGTCTGTACGCCAGGACGTTCTGGGTGACCTGATGAGCCGTAACTTCATTGACGCCATCATTAAAGAAAAAATCAATCCGGCTGGCGCACCGACTTATGTTCCGGGCGAATACAAGCTGGGTGAAGACTTCACCTACTCTGTAGAGTTTGAAGTTTATCCGGAAGTTGAACTGCAGGGTCTGGAAGCGATCGAAGTTGAAAAACCGATCGTTGAAGTGACCGACGCTGACGTTGACGGCATGCTGGATACTCTGCGTAAACAGCAGGCGACCTGGAAAGAAAAAGACGGCGCCGTTGAAGCAGAAGACCGCGTAACCATCGACTTCACCGGTTCTGTAGACGGCGAAGAGTTCGAAGGCGGTAAAGCGTCTGATTTCGTACTGGCGATGGGCCAGGGTCGTATGATCCCGGGCTTTGAAGACGGTATCAAAGGCCACAAAGCTGGCGAAGAGTTCACCATCGACGTGACCTTCCCGGAAGAATACCACGCAGAAAATCTGAAAGGTAAAGCAGCGAAATTCGCTATCAACCTGAAGAAAGTTGAAGAGCGTGAACTGCCGGAACTGACTGCAGAATTCATCAAACGTTTCGGCGTTGAAGATGGTTCCGTAGAAGGTCTGCGCGCTGAAGTGCGTAAAAACATGGAGCGCGAGCTGAAGAGCGCCATCCGTAACCGCGTTAAGTCTCAGGCGATCGAAGGTCTGGTAAAAGCTAACGACATCGACGTACCGGCTGCGCTGATCGACAGCGAAATCGACGTTCTGCGTCGCCAGGCTGCACAGCGTTTCGGTGGCAACGAAAAACGAGCTCTGGAACTGCCGCGCGAACTGTTCGAAGAACAGGCTAAACGCCGCGTAGTTGTTGGCCTGCTGCTGGGCGAAGTTATCCGCACCAACGAGCTGAAAGCTGACGAAGAGCGCGTGAAAGGCCTGATCGAAGAGATGGCTTCTGCGTACGAAGATCCGAAAGAAGTTATCGAGTTCTACAGCAAAAACAAAGAACTGATGGACAACATGCGCAATGTTGCTCTGGAAGAACAGGCTGTTGAAGCTGTACTGGCGAAAGCGAAAGTGACTGAAAAAGAAACCACTTTCAACGAGCTGATGAACCAGCAGGCGTAATTTACGCAGCATAACGCGCTAAATTCGCACAAAGGCCCGTCACCGCCAGGTGGTGGGCTTTTTTTTGTCATGAATTTTGCATGGAACCGTGCGAAAAGCCTCTTTCGGTGTTAGCGTAACAACAAAAGATTGTTATGCTTGAAATATGGTGATGCCGTACCCATAACACAGGGACTAGCTGATAATCCGTCCATAAGGTTACAATCGGTACAGCAGGTTTTTTCAATTTTATCCAGGAGACGGAAATGTCATACAGCGGCGAACGAGATAACTTTGCACCCCATATGGCGCTGGTGCCGATGGTCATTGAACAGACCTCACGCGGTGAGCGCTCTTTTGATATCTATTCTCGTCTACTTAAGGAACGCGTCATTTTTCTGACTGGCCAGGTTGAAGACCACATGGCGAACCTGATTGTGGCGCAGATGCTGTTCCTAGAAGCGGAAAACCCAGAAAAAGATATCTATCTGTACATTAACTCCCCAGGCGGGGTGATCACTGCCGGGATGTCTATCTATGACACCATGCAGTTTATCAAGCCTGATGTCAGCACCATCTGTATGGGCCAGGCGGCCTCGATGGGCGCTTTCTTGCTGACCGCAGGGGCAAAAGGTAAACGTTTTTGCCTGCCGAATTCGCGCGTGATGATTCACCAACCGTTGGGCGGCTACCAGGGCCAGGCGACCGATATCGAAATTCATGCCCGTGAAATTCTGAAAGTTAAAGGGCGCATGAATGAACTTATGGCGCTTCATACGGGTCAATCATTAGAACAGATTGAACGTGATACCGAGCGCGATCGCTTCCTTTCCGCCCCTGAAGCGGTGGAATACGGTCTGGTCGATTCGATTCTGACCCATCGTAATTGATGCCAGAGGCGCAACTGTGCCGCTATACTTATCCAGGGCGGCACAACGCTGTAAGCGGCTTGCGCCTGAGAATGGCATTTGCGTCGTCGTGTGCGGCACAAAGAACAAAGAAGAGGTTTTGACCCATGACAGATAAACGCAAAGATGGCTCAGGCAAATTGCTGTATTGCTCTTTTTGCGGCAAAAGCCAGCATGAAGTGCGCAAGCTGATTGCCGGTCCATCCGTGTATATCTGCGACGAATGTGTTGATTTATGTAACGACATCATTCGCGAAGAGATTAAAGAAGTTGCACCGCATCGTGAACGCAGTGCGCTACCGACGCCGCATGAAATTCGCAACCACCTGGACGATTACGTTATCGGCCAGGAACAGGCGAAAAAAGTGCTGGCGGTCGCGGTATACAACCATTACAAACGTCTGCGCAACGGCGATACCAGCAATGGTGTCGAGTTGGGCAAAAGTAACATTCTGCTGATCGGTCCGACCGGTTCCGGTAAAACGCTGCTGGCTGAAACGCTGGCGCGCCTGCTGGACGTCCCGTTCACCATGGCCGACGCAACCACGCTGACCGAAGCCGGTTATGTGGGCGAAGACGTTGAAAACATCATTCAGAAGCTGTTGCAAAAGTGCGATTACGACGTACAGAAAGCGCAGCGCGGGATTGTCTACATCGATGAAATCGACAAGATTTCTCGTAAGTCAGACAACCCGTCCATTACCCGAGACGTTTCCGGTGAAGGCGTACAGCAGGCACTGTTGAAACTGATCGAAGGTACGGTAGCTGCTGTTCCACCGCAAGGTGGGCGTAAACATCCGCAGCAGGAATTCTTGCAGGTTGATACCTCTAAGATCCTGTTTATTTGTGGCGGTGCGTTTGCCGGTCTGGATAAAGTGATTTCCCACCGTGTAGAAACCGGCTCCGGCATTGGTTTTGGCGCGACGGTAAAAGCGAAGTCCGACAAAGCAAGCGAAGGCGAGCTGCTGGCGCAGGTTGAACCGGAAGATCTGATCAAGTTTGGTCTTATCCCTGAGTTCATTGGTCGTCTGCCGGTTGTAGCAACGTTGAATGAACTGAGCGAAGAAGCTCTGATTCAGATCCTCAAAGAGCCGAAAAACGCCCTGACCAAGCAGTATCAGGCGCTGTTTAATCTGGAAGGCGTGGATCTGGAATTCCGTGACGAGGCGCTGGATGCTATCGCTAAGAAAGCGATGGCGCGTAAAACCGGTGCCCGTGGCCTGCGTTCCATCGTAGAAGCCGCACTGCTCGATACCATGTACGATCTGCCGTCCATGGAAGACGTCGAAAAAGTGGTTATCGACGAGTCGGTAATTGATGGTCAAAGCAAACCGTTGCTGATTTATGGTAAGCCGGAAGCGCAACAGGCATCTGGTGAATAATTAACCATTCCCATACAATTAGTTAACCAAAAAGGGGGGATTTTATCTCCCCTTTAATTTTTCCTCTATTCTCGGCGTTGAATGTGGGGGAAACATCCCCATATACTGACGTACATGTTAATAGATGGCGTGAAGCACAGTCGTGTCATCTGATTACCTGGCGGAAATTAAACTAAGAGAGAGCTCTATGAATCCTGAGCGTTCTGAACGCATTGAAATCCCCGTATTGCCGCTGCGCGATGTGGTGGTTTATCCGCACATGGTCATCCCCTTATTTGTCGGGCGGGAAAAATCTATCCGTTGTCTGGAAGCGGCGATGGACCATGATAAAAAAATTATGCTGGTCGCGCAGAAAGAAGCTTCAACGGATGAGCCGGGTGTAAACGATCTTTTCACCGTCGGGACCGTGGCCTCTATATTGCAGATGCTGAAACTGCCTGACGGCACCGTCAAAGTGCTGGTCGAGGGGTTACAGCGCGCGCGTATTTCTGCGCTCTCTGACAATGGCGAACACTTTTCTGCGAAGGCGGAGTATCTGGAGTCGCCGACCATTGATGAGCGGGAACAGGAAGTGCTGGTGCGTACTGCAATCAGCCAGTTCGAAGGCTACATCAAGCTGAACAAAAAAATCCCACCAGAAGTGCTGACGTCGCTGAATAGCATCGACGATCCGGCGCGTCTGGCGGATACCATTGCTGCACATATGCCGCTGAAACTGGCTGACAAACAGTCCGTTCTGGAGATGTCCGACGTTAACGAACGTCTGGAATATCTGATGGCAATGATGGAATCGGAAATCGATCTGCTGCAGGTTGAGAAACGCATTCGCAACCGCGTTAAAAAGCAGATGGAGAAATCCCAGCGTGAGTACTATCTGAACGAGCAAATGAAAGCTATTCAGAAAGAACTCGGTGAAATGGACGACGCGCCGGACGAAAACGAAGCCCTGAAGCGCAAAATCGACGCGGCGAAGATGCCGAAAGAGGCAAAAGAGAAAGCGGAAGCAGAGTTGCAGAAGCTGAAAATGATGTCTCCGATGTCGGCAGAAGCGACCGTAGTGCGTGGTTATATCGACTGGATGGTACAGGTACCGTGGAATGCGCGCAGCAAGGTCAAAAAAGACCTGCGTCAGGCGCAGGAAATCCTTGATACCGACCATTATGGTCTGGAGCGCGTGAAAGATCGCATCCTTGAGTACCTTGCGGTTCAAAGCCGTGTCAACAAAATCAAGGGACCGATCCTCTGCCTGGTAGGGCCGCCGGGGGTAGGTAAAACCTCTCTTGGTCAGTCCATTGCCAAAGCCACCGGGCGTAAATATGTCCGTATGGCGCTGGGCGGCGTGCGTGATGAAGCGGAAATCCGTGGTCACCGCCGTACTTACATCGGTTCTATGCCGGGTAAACTGATCCAGAAAATGGCGAAAGTGGGCGTGAAAAACCCGCTGTTCCTGCTCGATGAGATCGACAAAATGTCTTCTGACATGCGAGGCGATCCGGCCTCTGCACTGCTTGAAGTGCTGGATCCAGAGCAGAACGTAGCGTTCAGCGACCACTACCTGGAAGTGGATTACGATCTCAGCGACGTGATGTTTGTCGCGACGTCGAACTCCATGAACATTCCGGCACCGCTGCTGGATCGTATGGAAGTGATTCGCCTCTCCGGTTATACCGAAGATGAAAAACTGAACATCGCCAAACGTCACCTGCTGCCGAAGCAGATTGAACGTAATGCACTGAAAAAAGGTGAGCTGACCGTCGACGATAGCGCCATTATCGGCATTATTCGTTACTACACCCGTGAGGCGGGCGTGCGTGGTCTGGAGCGTGAAATCTCCAAACTGTGCCGCAAAGCGGTTAAGCAGTTACTGCTCGATAAGTCATTAAAACATATCGAAATTAACGGCGATAACCTGCATGACTACCTCGGTGTTCAGCGTTTCGACTATGGTCGCGCTGATAACGAAAACCGTGTCGGTCAGGTAACCGGTCTGGCGTGGACGGAAGTGGGCGGTGACTTGCTGACCATTGAAACCGCATGTGTTCCGGGTAAAGGCAAACTGACCTATACCGGTTCGCTCGGCGAAGTGATGCAGGAGTCTATTCAGGCGGCGTTAACGGTGGTTCGTGCGCGTGCGGAAAAACTGGGGATCAACCCTGATTTTTACGAAAAACGTGACATCCACGTCCACGTACCGGAAGGTGCGACGCCGAAAGATGGTCCGAGTGCCGGTATTGCTATGTGCACCGCGCTGGTTTCTTGCCTGACCGGTAACCCGGTTCGTGCCGATGTGGCAATGACCGGTGAGATCACTCTGCGTGGTCAGGTACTGCCGATCGGTGGTTTGAAAGAAAAACTCCTGGCAGCGCATCGCGGCGGGATTAAAACAGTGCTAATTCCGTTCGAAAATAAACGCGATCTGGAAGAGATTCCTGACAACGTAATTGCCGATCTGGACATTCATCCTGTGAAGCGCATTGAGGAAGTTCTGACTCTGGCGCTGCAAAATGAACCGTCTGGCATGCAGGTTGTGACTGCAAAATAGTGACCTCGCGCAAAATGCACTAATAAAAACAGGGCTGGCAGGCTAATTCGGGCTTGCCAGCCTTTTTTTGTCTCGCTAAGTTAGATGGCGGATCGGGCTTGCCCTTATTAAGGGGTGTTGTAAGGGGATGGCTGGCCTGATATAACTGCTGCGCGTTCGTACCTTGAAGGATTCAAGTGCGATATAAATTATAAAGAGGAAGAGAAGAGTGAATAAATCTCAATTGATCGACAAGATTGCTGCAGGGGCTGATATCTCTAAAGCTGCGGCTGGCCGTGCGTTAGATGCTATTATTGCTTCCGTAACTGAATCTCTGAAAGAAGGGGATGATGTAGCACTGGTAGGTTTTGGTACTTTTGCCGTTAAAGAGCGTGCTGCCCGTACTGGCCGCAACCCGCAGACCGGTAAAGAGATCACCATCGCTGCCGCTAAAGTACCGAGCTTCCGTGCAGGTAAAGCACTGAAAGACGCGGTAAACTAAGCGTTGTCCCCAGTGGGGATGTGACGAAGTTCAAGGGCGCATCTACTGATGTGCCTTTTTTATTTGTATTCGGTGACTTTCTGTGTCTTGTGGGCTGACAATTGCCCCCGTTTCTTGTCACAATAGGCCTTTGCGCGCATCGATACGTTGCGTGAGGTACACAGTCATCTACAGCGGAGTGTTGTTACACCATGATGGACAGCTTACGCACGGCTGCAAACAGTCTCGTGCTCAAGATTATTTTCGGTATCATTATCGTGTCGTTCATATTGACCGGCGTGAGTGGTTACCTGATTGGCGGAGGCAATAACTACGCCGCAAAAGTGAATGACCAGGAAATCAGCCGTGGGCAGTTCGAGAACGCCTTTAACAGCGAGCGTAATCGCATGCAGCAACAGCTGGGCGATCAATACTCCGAGCTGGCAGCGAACGAAGGCTATATGAAAACCCTGCGTCAACAGGTGCTGAATCGTCTGATCGACGAGGCGCTGTTGGATCAGTACGCTCGTGAGCTGAAACTGGGTATCAGTGATGAGCAGGTTAAACAGGCGATTTTCGCGACCCCAGCCTTCCAGGTTGACGGCAAATTTGATAACAGCCGCTATAACGGTATCCTCAACCAGATGGGGATGACCGCCGATCAGTACGCCCAGGCGCTGCGTAACCAGCTCACTACCCAACAGCTGATTAACGGTGTTGCCGGTACCGATTTTATGCTGAAAGGTGAAACCGACGAGCTGGCGGCACTGGTCGCGCAACAACGCGTGGTGCGTGAGGCGACTATCGATGTTAACGCGCTGGCGGCGAAGCAGCCTGTGACCGAACAGGAGATTGCCAGCTACTACGAACAAAACAAAAACAATTTCATGACGCCGGAACAATTCCGCGTGAGTTACATCAAGCTGGATGCCGCAACGATGCAGCAACCGGTTAGCGATGCGGATATCCAGAGCTACTACGATCAGCATCAGGATCAATTCACCCAGCCGCAGCGTACCCGCTACAGCATCATCCAGACCAAAACTGAAGATGAAGCGAAAGCGGTACTTGATGAGCTGAATAAAGGCGGTGATTTTGCTGCATTAGCCAAAGAAAAATCTGCCGATATTATCTCTGCCCGTAACGGCGGCGATATGGGTTGGTTAGAAGATGCCACTATCCCCGACGAACTGAAAAATGCTGGTCTGAAAGAAAAAGGCCAACTGTCTGGTGTCATCAAATCTTCGGTCGGTTTCCTGATTGTACGTCTGGACGACATTCAGCCAGCGAAAGTGAAATCGTTAGACGAAGTACGTGACGACATTGCGGCGAAAGTGAAACACGAAAAAGCCCTCGATGCGTACTATGCGCTGCAGCAGAAAGTGAGCGATGCGGCAAGCAACGACACCGAGTCTCTGGCCGGTGCAGAGCAAGCTGCCGGCGTTAAAGCCACTCAGACGGGTTGGTTCAGCAAAGATAACCTGCCGGAAGAGTTGAACTTCAAGCCGGTTGCCGACGCTATCTTTAACGGCGGTCTGGTAGGTGAAAACGGCGCGCCGGGCATCAACTCTGACATCATCACCGTAGACGGCGACCGCGCATTCGTGCTGCGCATCAGCGAGCACAAACCGGAAGCGGTGAAACCGTTGGCAGATGTTCAGGAACAAGTTAAGGCACTGGTTCAGCACAACAAAGCTGAACAACAGGCGAAAGTGGATGCTGAGAAACTGCTGGTTGATTTGAAAGCCGGCAAAGGGGCGGAAGCTATGCAGGCTGCCGGTCTGAAATTTGGCGAGCCGAAAACCTTAAGCCGTTCCGGTCGTGACCCGATTAGCCAGGCGGCGTTTGCACTGCCACTGCCAGCGAAAGACAAACCGAGCTACGGTATGGCGACCGATATGCAAGGTAATGTGGTTCTGCTGGCGCTGGATGAAGTGAAACAAGGTTCAATGCCGGAAGATCAGAAAAAAGCGATGGTGCAGGGTATCACCCAGAACAACGCACAAATCGTCTTTGAAGCTCTGATGAGTAACCTGCGTAAAGAGGCGAAAATCAAAATTGGCGATGCGCTGGAACAGCAATAATCCTGAAGCCGCCTCGCAAAAAAATGCGTTGCAGCTGTAACAAGAAAAGGTCGCTTTCGCGGCCTTTTCCATTTCTGAACATTGCCATTTGTTTACTGTTTTCACTCCCGTTAAGGTGATTCCACTGTTAACAAACAAGGAGAAAACAGTATGAAACACGGAATTAAAGCACTGCTCATTACCCTGTCCCTGGCCTGTGCCGGAATGTCTCATAGCGCGCTGGCGGCAGCTTCTGTGGCGAAACCGACGGCGGTATGAGGTAGCCTGAGTTTAACGGACACTCCTTCCTGAAATAGAATGGCATCAGAAGGAGCTAATAATGAGCAGAAAAACCCAACGTTACTCTAAAGAGTTCAAAGCCGAAGCTGTCAGAACGGTTCCTGAAAATCAACTTTCGATCAGTGAAGGCGCTTCCCGATTATCTCTTCCTGAAGGCACTTTAGGACAATGGGTTACCGCCGCCAGAAAAGGGCTCGGTACTCCTGGTTCCCGCACGGTGGCTGAACTGGAATCTGAAATTCTGCAACTGCGTAAGGCGTTAAATGAAGCTCGCCTTGAGCGAGATATATTAAAAAAAGCAACAGCGTATTTTGCACAGGAGTCGCTGAAAAATACGCGTTAATCGAACAATGGCGACAACAATTTCCCATTGAAGCGATGTGTCAGGTATTTGGTGTATCCAGGAGCGGTTATTACAACTGGGTACAGCATGAACCCTCAGACAGAAAACAAAGTGATGAGCGGCTAAAACTGGAGATTAAGGTGGCACATATCCGCACTCGCGAAACATATGGAACCCGGCGGCTCCAGACGGAGCTGGCAGAGAATGGCATCATCGTTGGTCGTGACCGACTGGCACGTCTTCGTAAGGAGCTAAGGCTACGCTGTAAGCAGAAACGCAAGTTCAGAGCGACTACGAACTCGAACCACAATCTGCCAGTTGCGCCAAATCTGCTGAACCAGACGTTCGCTCCTACAGCACCAAATCAGGTCTGGGTGGCGGACCTGACGTATGTTGCCACACAGGAGGGATGGTTGTACCTCGCTGGCATCAAAGATGTTTATACGTGCGAAATTATCGGCTACGCCATGGGAGAGCGCATGACAAAAGAGCTGACAGGTAAAGCCCTGTTTATGGCGCTCAGGAGCCAGCGCCCACCTGCCGTGTCAGCGCCAGTGATATAAGACGGTAATTCGCCATTTGGATTGTCCGCTCCACCCAACATGTTGTTTCCTTAAGGTTCTCACACCAGAAAGGACATCAACATGCTGAGCAGAGAGGACTTTTACATGATAAAGCAAATGCGCCAGCAGGGCGCGTACATCGTCGATATTGCGACTCAGATTGGTTGCTCTGAACGGACGGTCAGACGCTACCTCAAATACCCTGAACCGCCAGCCAGAAAGACCCGCCACAAAATGGTTAAGCTGAAACCGTTTATGGATTACATCGACATGCGCCTGGCAGAGAATGTCTGGAATAGCGAGGTTATCTTCGCGGAGATTAAGGCAATGGGTTATACGGGCGGACGTTCCATGCTGCGTTACTACATCCAGCCCAAACGTAAAATGCGTCCGTCAAAAAGAACAGTTCGCTTCGAAACTCAGCCTGGATACCAGCTCCAGCATGACTGGGGCGAAGTTGAGGTGGAGGTTGCCGGGCAACGGTGCAAAGTTAACTTTGCGGTTAATACGCTGGGGTTCTCCCGCAGCTTCCATGTCTTCGCCGCACCAAAACAGGATGCTGAGCATACCTACGAATCACTGGTTCGCGCCTTCCGCTACTTCGGTGGTTGTGTGAAAACGGTGCTGGTTGATAACCAGAAGGCTGCGGTGCTGAAGAATAACAACGGGAAAGTCGTGTTCAACTCCGGATTCCTGTTGCTGGCTGACCACTATAACTTCCTGCCACGGGCATGCCGTCCACGCAGGGCCAGAACAAAAGGTAAGGTTGAGCGGATGGTGAAATACCTCAAGGAGAACTTCTTCGTCCGGTACCGCAGGTTCGACAGCTTCACTCATGTCAATCAACAACTGGAGCAATGGATAGCCGATGTGGCTGACAAACGGGAGCTTCGCCAGTTCAAAGAAACGCCGGAACAGCGCTTCGCGCTGGAGCAGGAACATCTGCAGCCGTTACCGGATACAGACTTCGATACCAGTTACTTCGATATCCGCCATGTGTCCTGGGACAGCTATATCGAGGTTGGTGGTAATCGTTACAGCGTTCCCGAAGCGCTGTGTGGTCAGCCGGTATCGATACGAATATCGCTGGATGACGAGTTGCGGATCTACAGTAATGAGAAACTGGTGGCCTCACATCGCCTCTGTTCAGCATCGTCTGGCTGGCAGACAGTGCCGGAGCATCACGCCCCGCTCTGGCAGCAGGTCAGTCAGGTGGAACATCGACCACTGAGTGCCTATGAGGAGCTGTTGTGATGCATGAACTGGAAGTCCTGCTGAGTCGCCTGAAAATGGAGCATCTGAGTTATCACGTTGAAAGCCTGCTGGAACAGGCAGCTAAAAAAGAGCTGAACTACCGGGAGTTCCTGTGCATGGCGCTACAGCAGGAATGGAACGGCAGGCATCAGCGCGGTATGGAGTCCAGGCTGAAGCAGGCTCGTCTGCCGTGGGTCAAAACGCTGGAGCAGTTCGACTTTACCTTCCAGCCGGGCATCGACCGTAAGGTTGTCCGGGAACTGGCTGGTCTGGCGTTCGTGGAGCGCAGCGAAAACGTGATCCTGCTGGGCCCTCCTGGTGTCGGAAAAACTCATCTGGCCATAGCTCTTGGCGTGAAAGCGGTGGATGCGGGACATCGGGTACTGTTTATGCCACTGGACAGACTGATCGCGACACTGATGAAAGCGAAACAGGAAAACCGGCTGGAGCGTCAGCTACAGCAACTGAGTTATGCCCGGGTGTTGATCCTGGATGAAATAGGCTATCTGCCGATGAACAGAGAGGAAGCCAGTCTGTTCTTCCGGCTACTGAACCGTCGATATGAAAAAGCGAGCATCATACTGACGTCAAACAAAGGGTTCGCAGACTGGGGAGAAATGTTCGGAGATCACGTACTGGCAACAGCGATCCTGGATCGGCTGCTACATCACTCAACCACGCTGAATATCAAAGGAGAGAGTTACCGGTTAAAAGAGAAACGTAAAGCTGGAGTGCTGACCAAAAACACAACGCCAATCAGTGATGATGAAATGGTGGAAAGCGGACAGCATCAGTAACGAAAGTATTTAGCGGGCATGAAAATGGCAAATAACGGTCAAACATCGTGGCGTTGACAGCCGGGCTAATCCACCACTCTGATCGAGGTTCACAGTACTGCGCATACGATTACCGGGTCATACAGGAGCAGTCTGGTCTGAAAACATCAATGTCGCGTAAAGGTAACTGTTACGACAACGCTCCGATGGAAAGCTTCTGGGGAACGCTGAAAAATGAGAGCCTGAGCCACTATCGTTTTAATAACCGGGATGAAGCCATCTCAGTAATACGGGAATACATTGAGATTTTCTACAATCGTCAGCGTCGTCACTCTCGTCTGGGGAATATCTCCCCGGCAGCCTTCAGGGAAAAATATCATCAGATGGCTGCTTAAAAAAAGAACAAATGGTAGTGTCCGCTATTGCCAGTACACCTCAGTAGAAACCAAAGCGGAAGCTCCTGCAGCACAAAGTAAAGCAGCAGTACCGGCGAAAGCCAGTGACGAAGAAGGCACCCGGGTCAGCATTAATAATGCCAGCGCGGAAGAGCTAGCCCGCGCGATGAATGGCGTTGGCCTGAAGAAAGCGCAGGCGATTGTCAGTTATCGCGAAGAGTACGGTCCGTTTAAAACGGTGGAGGATCTAAAGCAGGTGCCGGGGATGGGCAATTCGCTGGTGGAACGTAATCTGGCGGTATTAACCCTGTAATTAATTTGCATAGTGGCAATTTTTTGCCAGACTGAAGAGGTCATACCAGTTATGACCTCTGTACTTATAACAACAACGTAAGGTTATTGCGCTATGCAAACACAAATCAAAGTTCGTGGATATCATCTCGACGTTTACCAGCACGTCAACAACGCCCGCTACCTTGAATTTCTCGAAGAAGCCCGCTGGGATGGGTTGGAAAATAGCGACAGTTTTCAGTGGATGACGGCCCATAACATCGCCTTCGTCGTGGTCAATATCAATATTAACTATCGTCGCCCAGCGGTATTAAGCGACCTGTTAACTATTACCAGTCAGTTGCAGCAATTAAACGGTAAAAGCGGCATCTTAAGCCAGGTCATTACACTGGAGCCGGAAGGGCAGGTGGTAGCGGATGCGCTTATTACGTTTGTTTGTATTGATCTTAAAACGCAGAAAGCATTAGCTCTGGAAGGGGAATTGCGCGAAAAGCTGGAGCAGATGGTTAAGTAAACGTTTTGTGGTGCCGGATGCTCAAGCCGCATCCGGCGACACCCGGAATAATTACCTCAACCCGGTTTTCTGCTTCATCGCTGCCATCACCGTCGGTTTATCGGCCAGATAATGATTCAAACCGTTGGCGCGTAAATTACATGCCGCACAATGACCGCAACCGTCGCCTTTAATGCCGTTATAGCAGGTCAACGTTTCGTTACGGACTAAATCCAGTTTGCCGTAATAATCTGCCAGCGCCCAGGTTTCCGCTTTATCAATCCACATCAGCGGCGTTTCAAAACGAATATCTTTCGCCATGCCCAAACTGACGGCATGGTTTAGTGCTTTCACAAACTCATCGCGGCAATCCGGGTAGCCGGAGAAATCCGTTTCACAGACGCCGGTAATTACGGCTTCTGCTTTTACCTGATACGCATATATTGCCGCCAGCGTCAGGAACAAAATATTACGCCCAGGGACAAACGTATTCGGGATGCCATCGGCTTCAGGTTCATAATCAGGCACCGGAATGCTGTCACGTGTCAGGCTGCTGACCGCCAGCTCGTTGAGCAGCGTTACATCAAGAACCTTATGCGCGCGTGCTCCCAGTTTCAGCGCCAGTTCGCGTGCCACGTCGATTTCTGCGCGATGTCGCTGACCGTAATCGAACGTCACGCAATGGACTTCATCATATTGTTGTAATGCCTGCACCAGACAGGTGGTGGAATCCTGGCCTCCACTGAACACAACGACAGCACGTTTCATAGATAATCCTGCTTGAACAATAAAAGCGTTATGGTAACGCCTGCGATTAACCCGGACCAGCTATTCATTGCGACGGCGCGGGAAGCCAGGCTTCGGTAAATTCAAACCAGCCGCGCGGTGTCAGTCGCACACCGTTCACGCCGGGAGGGGCACTAATGCGATAGTGATAGTTGAACAGCGGCGTCAGCGTCGCGTCTGCCATTAACTGGCTAAAAACCGCTTTCAGGGCATTAAATCGGTTTTCCTCATCAGGCATTACTTGCACCGCGTCCAGCGTCGATTGCAGATGTGCATATGCTGGAGCGTCGAAAACATGTGGCCATAGTGGATCGCAACGTAGCCATTGCTCCAGAGTATATTCCGGTGCTTCGCCAATTAATCTGTCGCCCATCATGAGGTCTGCGTGTGCCAGTAGGGTCGTGTCGTCCCAGTTTTTTGCGTTATGAAAAATAATTGTGAGTTCACAGCCTTCCGCTGCCAGTGTCGCCTGTAGGCGTTCTGCCATGGTATGAAGTTCTATCGGTAGGTGATAAACCAGCGTCAAGGTTTTCGGTAGTTTGACTTCATCCGGTACTTGCCAGTGCGGAATAGTCCAGCCTGGCAGTAATGCATGACTGGCGGTGATCAGGTTTTCTCCGACTTCTAACGTTTGTAATAAACCGGATTGATGAATAATGGAGATCACTTTTCGCGCCTGCCAGAGGGAGAGTCGGGGACTTTTGCGCAACGTTAAATAGCAAAAACCTAAACTGATGCCACTACTGACCTGGCTGACCCGTTGCAGCTCCTCCGGTTTGCCGATGGTGATTTGCACGGGATGCCGACAACTGGTTCCCAAATCTTTTTCGAAAAGCGGCGGAGTTATCCAGTACTCAACCGCTTTAAGCAGCGGATGACGCAAATGGTAATAATCATGGCTCTCCAGGCGCACCAGCTCCGCTGTGAATTGTGTTAAGCGAAAAGGACCAGTGCCGATCAGTGGGAATTGCGGATGCGCCAGATGGCTGCAATAGCTCGCCAGCCGGTGCGCAAGCCAGTAATCGGGGCGATGTAAAAAGAAGGTCAGACACTGCGGATGGGTGACTTCAATACGCTTCACGCTAATAAATAATTGATCCAGTGCTGGCAGTTGTAACAGCATCAATAATCGCTGGTGTAAGTGTGAGGCTTTTACTGCATCGCCGTTATGCCAGTGTAGGGTTGAACGAAGATAAAAGTCCCAGCGTAACCCGTCAGTAGAGGTTTCCCTGTGATGCGCTAAATCGCCAATCGGGCGCTGAGTATTATTATCGAAGCGGGTCAGGCCGGAAAATATCTGCCCGGCGAGATGCTGCTCGGCACGGCCGGGCAAAAAGCCTGGTTGTAGCGGTTCGAGCGGGCGATAGTAGGGAATACGCAACGTGGGTGTATCGTTTTGCCATTGTCCGCCCATAAACGGCTGTAACAGAGTGCGCAGCTCACCTGGGGCCAGTTGCGCCAGCTCCAGCACATCTTGCTGCTTTCCGGTTTCCAGTGCCTGTTCCATCATCGCATTGCGTAGCGATTCCGGCGTGACCAGAAAGCGTAATTGTCCGCGCTTTCCGCGTCCTGACTGCGCCTGCCACTCCAGCCATCCCGCCTCCTGTGCCTGACGCAACAGCGTACGAACATGGCGTTCGCTGCAAAAACAGCGTTCGGCCAGTTCGCTGACGGTGACGGTTTGCGGCTTTCCGGCTGAAGGTTGCCACAGACGTTGATACTGGTTAAGACGGTTGAGCAATCGCATATAAACCCGGAACAATATTATTTAACTATTCACTATTACTTCCGTATATATCAGGTGATACTCAATCTCCATTAACCGTGTCACAGAGTGGAGAAAGAAATGGCTCGTCTGGCAGCATTTGATATGGATGGCACTTTATTGATGCCTGACCATCATTTAGGTGAGAAAACCCTCTCTACTTTGGCGCGACTGCGTGAACGCGACATTACCCTCACTTTTGCCACGGGGCGTCATGCGCTGGAGATGCAGCATATTCTCGGGGCGCTATCGCTGGATGCATATTTGATTACCGGCAACGGAACGCGCGTGCATTCTCTGGAAGGTGAACTTTTACATCGTGATGATTTACCTGCGGATGTCGCGGAGCTGGTGCTGTATCAGCAATGGGATACCCGAGCCAGCATGCATATCTTCAATGACGACGGTTGGTTTACCGGGAAAGAGATCCCTGCGTTGTTGCAGGCATTTGTCTATAGCGGTTTTCGTTATCAGATAATCGATGTCAAAAAAATGCCACTCGGCAGCGTCACCAAGATCTGCTTCTGTGGCGATCACGACGATCTTACACGCTTGCAGATCCAGCTATACGAAGCATTAGGCGAGCGTGCACATTTGTGTTTTTCCGCCACAGATTGCCTCGAAGTGCTGCCGGTGGGCTGCAATAAAGGCGCTGCATTGACGGTGCTGACCCAACATTTAGGTTTATCGTTGCGCGATTGCATGGCCTTTGGTGATGCGATGAACGATCGCGAAATGTTAGGCAGCGTCGGTAGCGGGTTTATTATGGGCAATGCGATGCCGCAACTGCGCGCGGAGCTCCCGCATTTACCGGTGATTGGACATTGCCGAAATCAGGCTGTCTCTCACTATTTGACGCACTGGCTGGACTATCCACATCTACCTTATTCCCCCGAATAACGAGATCCCTTCCAGCACCGGGCAATTGCCCGGTTTTTTTGCGTTGAATTTGTCATTTTGTGCCGTGGTGTTTAAACCGCACAGAATAAATTGTCGTGATTTCACCTTTAAAATAGAATTAAAAGAGAAAAAAATTCTCCGTGGAAGGGCTATGTTAGATAAAATTGACCGTAAGCTGCTGGCCTTACTGCAGCAGGATTGCACCCTCTCTTTGTAGGCACTGGCTGAAGCCGTTAATCTGACAACCACCCCTTGCTGGAAGCGCCTGAAACGGCTGGAGGACGACGGTATCCTTATCGGCAAAGTCGCCCTGCTGGATCCGGAAAAAATAGGCCTCGGCCTGACCGCCTTTGTGCTGATAAAAACGCAACATCACAGCAGCGAATGGTATTGCCGCTTTGTCACGGTGGTTACCGAAATGCCAGAAGTGCTGGGGTTCTGGCGCATGGCTGGTGAATACGATTATCTGATGCGCGTCCAGGTTGCCGACATGAAACGCTACGACGAGTTTTATAAGCGTCTGGTAAACAGCGTGCCGGGGCTGTCGGACGTCACTTCCAGCTTCGCGATGGAACAGATTAAATACACCACTTCTTTACCCATCGAATAAATATCCAGAATCAGGTCAGGACACAACGCGTGCGATTATTTGCTCAATTAAGCTGGTATTTCCGTCGGGAATGGCGTCGCTATCTCGGGGCTGTCGCCTTGCTTGTCATTATCGCGATGCTGCAACTGGTTCCGCCAAAAGTGGTTGGTATTGTTGTCGATGGCGTGACAGAACAACACTTTACTACCGGGCTGATCCTGATGTGGATCGCCACCATGGTGCTGATTGCCGTTGTGGTTTATCTCCTGCGTTATGTCTGGCGCGTATTGCTGTTTGGCGCGTCTTACCAACTGGCTGTTGAACTGCGTGAAGATTATTACCGTCAGCTAAGCCGGCAGCACCCGGAGTTTTACCTGCGTCATCGCACGGGTGATCTCATGGCTCGTGCGACCAATGACGTCGATTGCGTCGTGTTTGCCGCCGGAGAAGGGGTGCTGACGCTGGTGGATTCACTGGTAATGGGCTGCGCTGTGTTGATTATGATGTCTACGCAAATTAGCTGGCAGTTGACCTTATTTGCCCTGTTGCCGATGCCAGTGATGGCGATCATGATTAAGCGCAACGGCGATGCTTTGCATGAACGCTTTAAGCTGGCACAGGCGGCGTTTTCCAGTCTTAATGACCGCACCCAGGAAAGCCTCACCAGTATCCGCATGATCAAAGCCTTTGGTCTGGAAGATCGCCAGTCGGCGTTATTTGCCGCGGATGCCGAAGATACCGGCAAAAAAAACATGCGGGTGGCGCGTATTGATGCTCGTTTCGACCCGACCATCTATATCGCGATTGGTATGGCGAACTTGCTGGCGATTGGCGGCGGTAGTTGGATGGTGGTGCAGGGCAGTTTAACGCTGGGCCAGCTCACCAGTTTTATGATGTATTTAGGTCTGATGATTTGGCCAATGCTGGCGCTGGCATGGATGTTTAACATTGTGGAACGTGGTAGTGCTGCGTACAGCCGTATTCGTGCGATGCTGGCGGAAGCGCCGGTGGTGAACGATGGTAGCGAACCCGTGCCGGAAGGGCGTGGCGAACTTGATGTAAATATTCACCAGTTCACGTATCCGCAGACTGACCATCCTGCGCTGGAAAACGTCAATTTCGCCCTGAAACCCGGTCAGATGCTGGGTATCTGCGGGCCGACTGGTTCCGGCAAAAGTACCCTGTTGTCGCTCATTCAGCGTCATTTCGACGTTAGCGAGGGGGATATTCGCTTTCATGATATTCCTCTGACGAAGTTACAACTCGATAGCTGGCGTAGCCGCCTGGCGGTGGTCAGCCAGACGCCATTCCTTTTTTCTGACACCGTGGCAAATAACATCGCGCTGGGTTGCCCGAATGCCACCCAGCAAGAGATTGAGCATGTCGCGCGGTTAGCCAGCGTACATGACGATATTTTGCGTTTACCGCAAGGTTACGATACAGAGGTGGGCGAGCGCGGCGTGATGCTTTCCGGCGGGCAAAAACAGCGTATCTCTATTGCTCGTGCGTTATTAGTCAACGCGGAAATCCTCATCCTTGATGATGCGCTTTCGGCGGTGGACGGACGCACAGAGCACCAGATCCTGCATAACCTGCGTCAGTGGGGACAGGGAAGAACGGTAATCATCAGTGCCCATCGCCTTTCGGCACTGACGGAAGCCAGTGAAATTATTGTGATGCAGCACGGACATATCGCCCAGCGTGGCAATCATGATGTGCTGGCGCAACAAAGCGGCTGGTATCGCGATATGTATCGCTATCAACAACTGGAGGCGGCGCTCGACGACGCTCCGGAAAATCACGAGGAGGCCGTCGATGCGTAGTTTTAGCCAACTGTGGCCGACTCTCAAGCGCCTGTTAGCGTACGGTTCACCGTGGCGTAAACCGCTGGGGATTGCGGTCCTGATGATGTGGGTTGCGGCGGCGGCAGAAGTCAGTGGGCCGCTGCTTATCAGCTATTTTATCGACAATATGGTAGCGAAAAATAACCTGCCGTTGAAAGTGGTTGCAGGGCTGGCTGCGGCGTATGTTGGGCTACAACTGTTTGCCGCCGGGCTACATTACGCGCAGTCGCTGCTGTTTAATCGGGCGGCAGTAGGCGTAGTGCAACAGTTGCGTACCGACGTGATGGATGCTGCGTTACGCCAGCCATTAAGCGAGTTTGATACCCAACCCGTCGGGCAGGTGATTTCCCGCGTCACTAATGACACTGAAGTGATCCGCGATCTCTACGTTACCGTAGTGGCAACTGTCCTGCGCAGTGCCGCACTGGTGGGCGCGATGCTGGTGGCGATGTTCAGCCTCGACTGGCGAATGGCGCTGGTGGCGATAATGATTTTCCCGGTAGTGCTGGTGGTAATGGTGATATATCAACGTTACAGCACGCCGATTGTCCGTCGTGTGCGCGCCTATCTGGCGGATATCAACGACGGCTTTAACGAAATCATCAATGGCATGAGCGTCATCCAGCAGTTCCGTCAGCAGGCGCGATTTGGCGAACGTATGGGTGAGGCCAGTCGTTCACACTATATGGCGAGGATGCAAACCCTGCGCCTCGACGGTTTTCTGCTGCGTCCGCTGCTGAGTCTGTTTTCATCGCTCATTCTTTGTGGATTGTTGATGCTGTTTGGCTTCTCCGCCAGCGGCACCATTGAAGTGGGCGTGCTGTATGCCTTTATCAGCTATCTTGGGCGACTTAACGAACCCTTAATCGAACTGACCACGCAACAGGCGATGCTGCAACAGGCTGTTGTTGCTGGTGAGCGCGTGTTTGAACTGATGGACGGACCGCGCCAGCAATATGGCAATGATGATTACCCGTTACAGAGTGGCACCATCGAAGTCGATAACGTGTCATTTGCTTATCGCGATGACAATCTGGTGCTAAAGAACATTAATCTCTCTGTGCCTTCGAGTAACTTTGTGGCGCTGGTCGGGCATACCGGCAGTGGTAAAAGTACCCTCGCCAGTTTATTGATGGGCTATTACCCGCTAACGGAAGGTGAGATTCGCCTTGATGGTCGTCCATTAAGTTCGCTAAGTCACAGCGCGCTGCGCCAGGGCGTGGCAATGGTGCAGCAAGATCCGGTGGTGCTGGCGGATACCTTCCTCGCCAACGTGACGCTGGGGCGGGATATCTCCGAAGAACGCGTCTGGCAGGCGCTGGAAACCGTGCAACTGGCGGAGCTGGCGCGTAGCATGAGCGACGGTATTTACACGCCGCTGGGCGAGCAGGGGAATAATCTCTCAGTTGGGCAAAAGCAACTGCTGGCACTGGCGCGCGTGCTGGTCGAGACGCCGCAAATCCTGATCCTTGATGAGGCAACCGCCAGCATTGACTCCGGGACTGAACAGGCGATTCAACATGCTCTGGCGGCGGTGCGTGAACATACCACGCTGGTGGTGATTGCTCACCGCTTATCGACCATTGTTGATGCCGACACCATTCTGGTGCTTCATCGTGGGCAAGCCGTGGAGCAGGGCACTCACCAGCAACTGCTGGCTGCCCAGGGACGCTACTGGCAGATGTATCAACTGCAACTTGCGGGCGAAGAGCTGGCAGCCAGCGTGCGTGAAGAGGAATCATTGAGCGCCTGAATAGCGCAATATTTCATCGTTGGTGCAAAAATGTAACGCACTGTGCACTGTCATAGTGCGTTTTCATTTTCAAACTTCTTAACTTCCTGCTCTCTTTCTCGTTTTTCATTTCTGGCACACCGCTTGCAATACCTTCTTCGTGTAGCAGAACCATTACCGAATTCTGACCGGAGGGGATCTATGAAGCTGGTGACCGTGATAATCAAACCATTCAAGCTGGAAGACGTTCGTGAAGCGTTATCTTCCATTGGTATTCAGGGCCTGACCGTCACCGAAGTGAAAGGTTTCGGGCGTCAGAAAGGGCATGCCGAGCTGTACCGGGGGGCGGAATACAGCGTCAACTTCCTGCCAAAAGTAAAAATTGATGTGGCGATTGCTGATGACCAACTCGATGAAGTGATCGATATCGTCAGTAAGGCGGCTTACACCGGAAAAATTGGCGACGGCAAAATCTTCGTCGCTGAATTGCAACGCGTCATTCGTATTCGTACCGGCGAAGCCGACGAAGCGGCGCTGTAATCTCTGGCACACAGCAACAGGAACGAAAAATGAAGATAGCGACGATAAAAACTGGGCTTGCTTCACTGGCGATGCTGCCGGGACTGGTAATGGCTGCACCTGCGGTGGCCGATAAAGCCGACAATGCGTTTATGATGATTTGTACTGCGCTGGTGCTGTTTATGACTATTCCGGGGATTGCCCTGTTTTACGGTGGGTTGATTCGCGGCAAAAACGTGCTGTCGATGCTGACGCAGGTGACGGTGACGTTTGCACTGGTCTGTATTCTCTGGGTGGTTTACGGTTACTCGCTGGCGTTTGGTGAGGGCAACAACTTCTTCGGCAACATTAACTGGTTGATGCTAAAAAACATCGAACTGACGGCGGTGATGGGCAGCATTTATCAGTATATCCACGTGGCGTTTCAGGGCTCGTTTGCCTGCATTACCGTCGGCTTGATCGTTGGGGCGCTGGCGGAACGAATCCGCTTCTCAGCTGTGTTGATTTTCGTGGTGGTATGGCTGACGCTCTCTTACATTCCGATTGCGCATATGGTGTGGGGCGGTGGTTTGCTGGCTTCTCACGGTGCGCTGGATTTCGCGGGTGGCACGGTGGTGCATATTAACGCCGCAATCGCCGGTCTGGTGGGCGCGTATCTGATAGGCAAACGCGTGGGCTTCGGCAAAGAGGCGTTTAAACCGCACAACCTGCCAATGGTCTTCACCGGTACTGCCATTCTCTATATTGGTTGGTTTGGCTTTAACGCCGGGTCAGCGGGCACGGCGAATGAAATCGCGGCACTGGCATTTGTGAATACTGTGGTCGCAACGGCGGCGGCAATTCTTGGCTGGATCTTCGGTGAATGGGCGCTGCGTGGTAAGCCTTCTCTGCTGGGAGCGTGTTCTGGCGCGATTGCCGGTCTGGTCGGCGTGACGCCAGCGTGTGGCTACATTGGGGTTGGCGGCGCGTTGATTATCGGCGTGGTAGCTGGTCTGGCGGGCTTGTGGGGCGTTACTATGCTCAAACGCTTGCTGCGGGTGGATGATCCCTGCGATGTCTTCGGTGTGCACGGCGTTTGTGGCATTGTCGGCTGTATCATGACTGGGATTTTTGCCGCCAGTTCGCTGGGTGGCGTGGGCTTCGCTGAAGGTGTGACGATGGGCCATCAGTTGCTGGTACAGCTGGAAAGCATCGCCATTACGATCGTCTGGTCCGGTGTGGTGGCATTTATTGGCTACAAACTGGCGGATCTGACGGTTGGTCTGCGTGTGCCGGAAGAACAGGAGCGAGAAGGGCTGGACGTCAACAGCCACGGCGAGAATGCCTATAACGCGTAACAAGCACTGCAAAAAACAGCCGGACGGTTTTCACCTCCGGCTATTTTTTTAATTGTGATTACGCATCACCCCTTCCTGAACGGTCGAGGCAACCAGCACGCCGTCCTGAGTATAAAACTCACCGCGCACAAAGCCGCGTGCGCTGGACGCCGAGGTGCTCTCCACGCTATAC
Source organism: Shigella sonnei (assembly GCF_002950395.1). Classification (NCBI taxonomy): domain Bacteria; kingdom Pseudomonadati; phylum Pseudomonadota; class Gammaproteobacteria; order Enterobacterales; family Enterobacteriaceae; genus Shigella; species Shigella sonnei. The sequence continues at coordinate 2,534,835 of NZ_CP026802.1, read as the reverse complement.
AGCAGCCATTCATTCAAATTAAACGGGCGATGAAACCACATGGAATGGTCAATGGTGGCAATCTGAATCCCCGGTTCGAGAAAACCGATGCCGTGCGGCTGTAGAGCTACCGGCAGGAAGTTAAGATCAGAAGCGTAACCGAGCAGATACTGATGAACGCGCAGGTCATCCGGCACGCTACCATTTGCGCGGATCCACACCTGACGATGTGGTTCTGCGACGTGACCTTTCAGTGGGTTATGAAACTCCACCGGACGGACTTCCAGCGGACGATCGCAGATGAATTTATCTTTCAGCACTGGCGGCAGCAGGTGCGCCAGCGATTGGGCGATTTGTGTTTCCGAAGGCAGGCCATCAGGCGCTGGCGCGGACGGCATTGTTTTTTGATGTTCGAAACCCGCTTCAGGTGCCTGGAAAGAGGCCGTCATATAAAAAATCGGTTTGCCGTTTTGAATAGCAGCAACCCGGCGGGCGCTGAAGCTGTTACCGTCACGCAGCGTTTCGACATCATAAATAATCGGCTTCTTACTATCGCCAGGGCGAAGAAAGTAGCTGTGAAACGAATGTACCAGCCGCTCTTCAGGGACGGTCTCTTTTGCAGCATACAAGGCCTGACCCACGACCTGGCCGCCAAACACCTGGCGTAAACCTAAATCTTCACTCTGGCCGCGAAAGAGTCCTTCCTCAATTTTTTCCAGATTTAACAATGTCAGTAAATTTTTTAGCGCCTGACTCATATAACTCTCCAGTAACTAAGCTGCCGCAGCAAGCCAAAGTGAGTTGAGTATAACGCAAATTTGCCACTGGTCCGATGGGTGCAATAGTCTGAATTACGGGCTAATTACAGGCAGAAATGCGTGATGTGTGCCACACTTGTTGACGTTACTATTTTGTTAACCACTCTTCCGGCGAGGAAAGTTAGCCCGCTGGTGCATTGATAATAAGGAGAAGTGAATGAAACTCGTGCACATGGCCAGTTGTTTAGCGGTTGCGATTGCGTTGGCGGCTTGCGCAGATAAAAGCGCGGATATTCAGACGCCAGCACCGGCGGCAAATACGTCTATTTCAGCAACACAACAACCTGCTATCCAGCAACCGAATGTCTCCGGTACCGTTTGGATCCGTCAGAAAGTCGCACTGCCGCCTGATGCTGTGCTGACCGTGACACTTTCTGACGCGTCGTTAGCCGATGCGCCGTCAAAAGTGCTGGCGCAGAAAGCGGTGCGTACCGAAGGTAAACAGTCACCATTCAGCTTTGTTCTGCCTTTTAACCCGGCAGATGTTCAGCCGAACGCGCGTATTCTGTTGAGTGCGGCGATTACCGTGAATGACAAACTGGTATTTATTACCGATACCGTTCAGCCGGTGATCAACAAGGGCGGAACTAAAGCCGACCTGACATTGGTGCCGATGCAGCAAACCGCCGTGCCGGTTCAGGCCAGCGGTGGTGCAACGACTACCGTACCTTCGACTTCACCAACTCAGGTGAATCCGTCTTCGGCAGTTCCAGCTCCTACGCAATATTAAGCGACGTTAACCCTCTCCGCCCGGAGAGGGTTAGTAGTTCCAGCGATAACGCTGCAAGTCGATTTGCCCGCTTCCCGATACCATCACACCTTCTGCCAGTAATGCCTGTCGCTGACGCTGTAAATCCGGTCCGGTTAGCGAAATTGTGCCGTGGCGATTAACCACCCGGTGCCAGGGTAAGGTGCTGCCTTCAGGGAGACGCTTTAACACACCGCCCACCTGGCGCGCGGCGCGGGGCGATCCCGCCAGTTTCGCCACATCACCGTAAGTGGTGACATAGCCTTCGGGAATAGCGGCGACGATTTGCCAGACGCGTTGGGGAAATGAATCTTCTTTTTCCATCTTTTCTTCCTGAGGTAATTTTTCAGCATAATCTGGAAAAACGCCCGAGTGAAGTCGCATTGCGCAAGAAACCAGCATCTGGCACGCGATGGGTTGCAATTAGCCGGGGCAGCAGTGATAATGCGCCTGCGCGTTGGTTCTCAACGCTCTCAATGGGGGCTCTGTTGGTTCTCCCGCAACGCTACTCTGTTTACCAGGTCAGGTCCGGAAGGAAGCAGCCAAGGCAGATGACGCGTGTGCCGGGATGTAGCTGGCAGGGCCCCCACCCATTTCTGCCTCCCACCGTTTCGTCAAAAAATCCCAACATAGCTAAACTTTAACCACAACTGACGTCGCAAGAATTGTCTGGCTGCGCAGTACGCTTCGGAGGTATGTCTGATGAAGTATGTTGATGGTTTTGTGGTTGCCGTTCCTGCCGATAAAAAGGATGCCTATCGGGAAATGGCCGCTAAGGCTGCGCCATTGTTTAAAGAGTTTGGCGCGCTTCGTATTGTCGAATGCTGGGCCAGCGATGTACCGGATGGCAAAGTGACCGATTTTCGTATGGCGGTGAAAGCGGAAGAGAATGAAGAGGTTGTCTTTAGCTGGATTGAATACCCTTCAAAAGAGGTCCGCGACGCTGCTAATCAAAAGATGATGTCGGACCCACGGATGAAAGAGTTCGGCGAGTCCATGCCGTTTGACGGCAAGCGAATGATCTATGGCGGATTCGAGTCAATCATCGACGAATAGGTAGCGTGACGGGCTGTGCGGCGTGCCGTCAGCCCAAAAATTCACAAATGTTGCTCGGCCCAGCGTAAGAAATCTTCTTTCGGTAATGCCTTGCTGTAGAGCCAGCCCTGACCGTAGTGCACGCCATGCTGGCGTAGCCACTCTTCTTGTTTACTGGTTTCGATTCCCTCCGCTACCATTTTCAGTTTCAGTGTTTTTGCCATTTCGATGATATGCGGCGTGACATTTTTATATTCCAGCGCATCAACGAAAGATTTATCGATCTTCAGAATGTCGACATCCAGATCCTGTAAATAACTTAAACTTGAATATCCCGTACCAAAATCATCAAGATAAATTTCATGGCCCGCCTCCCGGTAGCGAGAAATTATCGGGGCGCTGGTTTTCGGATCGGCAAACTCGCGTTCAGTGAGTTCAAGCGCGATCTGTCTGGGATTAACCTGATTGATTGATCATTTCACGCAGCAATTGCGGGATTTTTTCCGAGGTGAGCACGGTGGATTCAAGATTGATCGAAATATGCTGCTGTGGATGCTGACGCAGCCAGTCGCCCATATCTTCAAAGGCGCTTCTTATAATCAGTAGCGTCAATGGCTCAGAAAGGCCCGTTTGCTGTGCCAGCGGAATAAAACTATCTGGTGACAACCAACTACCGTCTGTCTGCGGCCAGCGCGCCAGTGCCTCAGCACCGACAATTTTGCCATTGGCTAAGGAGACAATCGGCTGATAGTGCACGCAAATATCACGATTTTCGATAGCATCCTGCAGCCGATGATGCGGTGACTGGATACGGCGCAAAATACGCAGCACAAACATCGCTGCCAGCAGGCCAATCACCAACCCGAGCGGTAACCAAATAAAGACTTGCCGATGCCAGCCTTTCTGCAACATTTTCGTTGAAGCCCAGGTGATGATCGAAATATTCATCTCCGGGAAGGGCAGGATATCGTAAATGATTCCATTATTTTCGATATGCTCACCGGGTGTTTTTTGTAGCCTGGTAATAATTCCCTGAGCAATTTCATCGCTGCTGGTTATGACAACGTTATGGGCATTGCCAATAATGGCGGCATCAATTTGCCATGAGCTATAGGGAATGACATCAATAAAGGAAGCGGGGTCGATCATGACGACATAATGTGCCGTTCCCATGGCGACCATGTAACGGATAATGCCTAAATCGTTATGCGATGTTAACCAGACACGATAACCATCTTTCGAAATTTTACCTGGCTCGGGGAAGGTATCGGGCGGACTTTCATGCTCCAGAGACGAACACTGGGGAACGTTGTTATCGATATAAACCACTTCCTGAATATAGCGATAACTGTAAGATACCCGACGCATTTCCATGAGATGGGCTTCGCTACAGGCAGCGCCTTGCCATCTTTCCAGCTCTTGCAGCGCATCTTTCCCTTGTGTCGCCACCTTATTGGCCCGAATAGCGACGCGGGAGGAATAGGTATCCAGCTCTTCAATAAACGATGTTTCTACCTGCTGATGGGCCAGCCAGATGCTTAAGCCGACAGGCAGCAATACTGAAAGAATCAGTACTCCCGAAATAAGGCCGACCAGATGTCGTGTTCTCACCAGCATATCCTTATTAACACAGTGTAGGGAAAGTATATCTGATTGTGGAAAAAGGCTGGCAGGAGATAAGGAGGTAGAGCTGGTATTTCATGAAGTGATGGGTGGAAACGATCATTGTCATTTGACCAAGCGCAGAGCTTTACGCCTGGTATGTAACCCTAACTTAAGATGTTGATTCGGCGCGAGCGAGGGTAAAAATATCGTAAAAAGACAGTTCACCTTTACGGACGATCATTTTTTGCAGTTGTTCCTTATGAACATCCGCGACACGCGGAGAGTTCAAGATGGCTTCAACCAGCGCGGCAGGTACAAAGCGCGTGTTGTACCATTCGCCGTTATAGCAAACGCGGAAATCCAGCACGTCGATATCTTCATAGCGGTAGCGTGGGTAGACATCGAAAAAGAAGAAACCATTAAGCAGGATAAATAATACAACCAGTAGCCAGACAGAGCCTGACAGCGTTTCGGACTGCAACATCACCGCCAGGGTGGCAAAAAAAGCAACGTACATACCGATAAACAGCCCCGGATGTTTACGGATAAAACTGATACTAAAGCGGGGTTTGTTGTCGCGTTTTTCGCGGGTATTCAGAGACTCAATCGTTTCGGTCAGCAGGCGTTGTATTTCGGTCATCGTTTGCCTTCGTGGTATCTGCAACTTTCCAGGGAACACCCTATTTTAACGTGGGAATAGTAGAGGGGAAGTAACAGATTTACCACAATTTTGCATAACAGTTGCGAAAAACCGATTACAATTTTTTAATTATTCTGGCTGGATTACCGCCCACGACAACGTTGTCCGGGACATCTTTTGTGACAACTGCACCTGAGGCTACCACGACGTTATCACCAATGGTCACACCAGGGTTAATGACCGCGCGTCCGCCAATCCAGACGTTATTACCGATGGTGACGGGTTTCCCCAGTTCAGCACCGCTATTACGTGCTACAGGGTCGATGGGATGTGTTGCCGTGTAGATATGAACGCCTGGTGCCAACATACAGTTATCACCGATGCGAATAGGGCAGACATCAAGCATCACGCAATCGAAGTTGGCGAAAAAATTATTACCGAGAAAAATGTTATAGCCATAGTCACAGCGAAACGTTGGCTCAATATAAGCCTCTGTCACCTGACCGAATAGATCAGCGAGAATTTGCTGGCGTAATGTGTGCTCTTCCGCCAGGGAATGATTGTATCGGTGAATAAGCTGACGAGCGCGCAGGCGATCGCGAGATAACGTCTCATCTGCCGAGCGATACAACTCACCAGCAATCATCTTTTCTTTTTCTGTGCTCATTACTGACCTCCGGTTGCTGAAAATGCGGCAACACAGTAAGACGAAAAGTCAGTGAAGAGAACGTTCCCATTACATCTGTGTGATAAAGATCACATAGGGTATGTCTTCATGGTGAAAAGTATAAAATTCTTAATAAACAGCCGGTTATAGCTCCGAAAGCGAATTATTTATTAGCGAATAAATTTCCATACTGAGGAAGGGATCTTGTCGTATAGTTTATTCATGGTCAATTCGGCGAGGCGGTGATCTGCGGCTGAGTAAAATACCGCCAGTTCATTATCTGATAATTCGTATTTATTTTTCTCGATAACACGCTCCAGCGTGTCAATTGTCTGGCAACGACGTAAACGCATTAAATAATCGGTTTTCGTTAAAGGTTTTTCGGACATACTTCTACCCATGGTTGTAATAATTCTAACAAGATAAACTCGCAGGATTCTCTTTCGTCGCATTGACAAAACAACGGAATAGTCGATTACCTGACTTCCGCCATTTCTGAAGATCCTGCATATTAATACCATAACTACTGAACAACATAAAGGTGTCATCCAGATATTCGTCGATCTGCTCAATGAGCTTATTGTCTTCATTATACTTAATTTTGTAATTAAGTGCGAAGGTCGCAATATGCTCAATCAGTTCATTCAACTGGAGGTTGATCGCCGAGGTTGGGTCGTTAACCCAGCCATGATTGCTTTCTTCAAGGTTTGCAAGGCAGTCATGATACAGGGTTTCACAGAGAAACTTAAGCTGTGCGATATCATGTCTTTTGGGTGAGTATTCATCCATAACGCGTCCCCTTCTTAGCGGTTGAACTAACGGACACCTTTCGGGATGGAAAAAACTTACTGACCTGGACTTGCCCTCTCGTTTGTTAGCTTAACTATAAGCCACTCTTTGCAGGTTTTCATCGCATTATTACGAAAAATTACAATTAGGAAGGAATCGGGACAGGACTCACTTTTTCATACTAGCACTAACCCGCAGCAGGTAAAAGCAGTCTGCTCGAACTGTTCATAACATTTCAGGATTATCGCCAGATGAAATTGGTGACACTAATACCAGGATTGCTCTGAATATGACGTAATAACCGAGGAATGAATAAAGAATTACCGCAAATAATTAAGAATAGCCTCTAAATGATTATGGATTATTAAATCTATTAGCGCTACTTAATATAAATTAACTAACAATCAGTATTTTTTATGAATTTTATCCGTGGTTAATACTGGTTTTCGTATGAGATCCTGAGTTGGTGGTTCAATTACTCCTTAATGTTCGTAGGTTATGCATAAAAAAGGCCGCTTGCGCGGCCTTAGTGATTACACGTTGTATCAATGATGATCGACAGTATGGCTGTGCTCGATATCTTCATTCTTGCGGCTAAAGCGGCGGCGAACCACCACAAAGAATACCGGAACGAAGAAGATTGCCAGTACCGTTGCGGTCACCATCCCGCCCATTACACCGGTACCTACTGCGTTCTGCGCGCCGGAACCAGCACCAGTACTGATAACCAGCGGCATAACGCCGAGGATAAACGCCAGCGAGGTCATCAGGATCGGACGTAAACGCATCCGCACTGCATCAAGCGTCGCTTCAATCAGACCTTTACCTTCTTTATCCATCAAGTCTTTGGCGAATTCGACGATAAGTATCGCGTTCTTCGCCGACAACCCAATGGTTGTGAGCAGGCCTACCTGGAAGTAAACGTCATTGGTCAGGCCACGGAAGGTGGCAGCCAGCAACGCACCGATAACCCCCAGCGGAACGACCAGCATAACGGAGAACGGAATCGACCAGCTCTCGTACAGCGCCGCCAGACACAGGAATACGACAATCAACGAAATCGCGTACAGTGAAGGTGCCTGGTTGCCGGAGAGACGTTCCTGATAGGACATCCCCGTCCAGTCATAGCCAACACCGGTAGGCAGTTTGCTCGCCAGTTGTTCCATCAGCTCCATTGCTTCACCGGTACTTTTACCCGGTGCCGCCTGGCCTAAGATTTCCATGGATGGCAGGCCGTTGTAACGTTCCAGACGCGGCGAACCGTACTCCCAACGAGAAGAGGAGAACGCCGAGAATGGCACCATCTGACCATCAGCAGCACGAACATACCAGTCGCCGATATCATCCGGCAGCATACGGTATTTCGCTTCTGACATGACGTAAACTTTCTTCACACGACCGCGGTCGATAAAGTCGTTCACATAGCTACCGCCCCATGCAGCGCCCAGAGAGGTGTTAATGTCGTTGATAGAAACACCCAGCGCCTGCGCTTTTTCCTGGTCGATATCAATCTTAAACTGCGGGGTATCTTCCAGACCGTTTGGACGTACGCTGGTCAGCATATCAGGGTGCTTCGCTGCTTCTGCAAGCAGCTGGTTACGCGCCTGAGTCAGTTTTTCGTGACCAAGGCCAGCCTGGTCAATCAGCTCAAAGTCAAAGCCGGTTGCAGTACCCAGTTCCACGATTGCGGGCAGGTTAAAGGCGAAAACCATCGCATCTTTGATTTGCGAGAAAGCGCGTGTTGCACGCATGGTAATCGCTTCAACTTTGTTTTCTTCGCCCGGACGATCGGCCCAGTCCTTCAAGGAAACGAACGCAATACCGGTATTCTGACCACGTCCCGCAAAGCCGAAGCCGTTAACGGCGAACACCGACTCAACGTTGTTCTTTTCTTTGGTCAGATAGTAATGCGTTACCTCATTGAGCACTTTCTGCGTACGTTCCTGCGTTGCACCTGCTGGCAGCTGAACCATGGTCATAAATACGCCCTGGTCCTCATCTGGCAAGAAGGAGCTTGGCAGACGCACGAACAGATAGGCCATGCCGACCACGATGATCAGATACAGCACCAGGTAACGCCCCGTACTGCGCAGAATACCGCCTACGCTGTCGGTGTAGTGGTGCGTGCTCTTCTCGAACATGCGGTTAAACCAGCCGAAGAAGCCTTTTTTACCTTCCCCGTGATCGCCTTTGGCAATCGGTTTCAGCATGGTGGCACAAAGAGCCGGAGTCAGGATCAACGCTACCAGTACCGACAGCGCCATTGCTGAAACAATGGTAATAGAGAACTGACGATAGATAGCACCAGTAGAACCGCCAAAGAAGGCCATCGGTACGAATACCGCCGACAGTACCATCGCGATACCGACCAGAGCGCCCTGAATCTGCCCCATCGACTTACGGGTAGCTTCTTTTGGCGGCAAACCTTCTTCCGCCATAACACGCTCCACGTTTTCTACCACAACGATAGCGTCATCCACCAACAAGCCGATGGCGAGCACCATCCCGAACATTGTTAGCGTGTTTATCGAGAAGCCAAAGGCGGCAAGGACGGCAAAGGTCCCGAGCAATACCACCGGTACGGCAATGGTCGGAATCAACGTCGCGCGGAAGTTCTGCAGGAACAGATACATAACCAGGAACACGAGGATGATCGCTTCGACCAGCGTTTTAACCACTTCGTGAATAGAGATTTTCACGAACGGCGTGGTGTCGTACGGGTAAACAATTTTCAGACCCGACGGGAAGAACGGTTCCATCTTCGCCAGTTCAGCACGGATTGCCGCAGCGGTATCCAGCGCGTTTGCACCGGTCGCCAGCTTGATCCCCAGACCGGAAGCCGGTTGGCCGTTAAACTCTGCGATGATGTCGTAGTTCTCACCACCCAGCTCAATCTTCGCCACATCACGCAGCAGTACGCGGGAACCATCCTGATTCACTTTCAGCAGGATTTTGCCGAACTCTTCAGTAGAGGTCAGACGCGTCTGAGCAATAATAGAGGCGTTAAGCTGTTGGCCTTTCACCGGCGGCGTACCACCGAGCTGACCCGCCGCAACCTGGGCGTTCTGCGCTTTGATGGCGGTAATGACATCAACCGGCGTTAGCTGGAATTTGTTCAGCTCATTCGGGTTCATCCAGATACGCATCGCGTACTGTGAACCGAACAACTGAACATCACCCACGCCCGACGTACGGCTGATGGCATCTTTCATATTCGCCGCTACGTAGTCAGAGATATCCTCCTGCGTCATGGTGCCATCGGTGTTGATAACGCCGACAACCATCAGGAAGCTGCTGGATGATTTCTCAACGCTCACCCCTTGCTGCTGAACTTCTTGCGGCAGCAACGGCATCGCCAGCTGCAGTTTGTTCTGCACCTGAACCTGCGCGATATCCGCATCAGTACCAGACTCAAAGGTCAGGGTGATCTGCACGGTACCCGTGGAGTCACTGTTAGAGGACATGTACATCAGGTTATCGATACCGTTCATATTCTGTTCGATAACCTGTGTCACCGTGTCCTGCACTGTTTTCGCATCAGCGCCGGGGTAGGAGGCGGAGATCGTTACTGCCGGCGGTGCAATCGTAGGATATTGCGCCACCGGCAGTTTGAGGATCGCCAGCCCCCCTGCCAACATGATGATAATGGCGATCACCCACGCAAAAATCGGGCGATCGATAAAGAAATTAGGCATGTCTTAACGGCTCCTGTTTAAGTTAAGACTTGGACTGTTCAGGCTGAGCACCGCTTGCGGCTTGCTGGTTATTATCAGCGGTAACTTCTTGTGCTTTTACCTGGACACCAGGACGCACTTTCTGCAGCCCACTTATTACTACGCGATCGCCTGCTTTCAGACCTTCTGTCACCAGCCACTTATCGCCAATAGCCTGGCTTGCAACGATCGGACGGGTTTCCACTTTGTCATCCGCGCCAACTACCAGTACGGTGGCATCACCACGCGGCGTACGGGTTACGCCCTGTTGCGGGACTAAAATAGCGTTTGGATTAAGCCCTTCTTCCAGACGTGCGCGCACGAACATACCCGGCAGCAGAGTGTGATCCGGGTTCGGGAAGATAGCGCGTAGGGTGATAGACCCAGTGGTCTGATCAACGGTAACGTCAGAGAATTCCAGCGTACCGTCCTGCGGGAACTTAATGCCGTCACTGGTGATCAGCGACACTTTGGCTTTGCCGTTCTCTTGTTTCAGCGTGCCATTCGCCAGTTCCTGTTTCAGGCGCAGGAAGTCGTTGCTGGACTGGGTCACATCAAGGTAGATCGGATCAAGTTGCTGCACGGTTGCCAGCGCAGTCGCCTGACCGTTCTGTACCAATGCGCCTTCCGTCACGTTCGACTTACCAATGCGACCGCTAATCGGAGAGGTGACTTTGGTGTAAGCCAGATTGATCCGCGCAGTTTCAACGGCAGCTTTCGCCGCAGTTACCGCAGCATTCGCCTGTTGCGCATCAGCCAGAGCCTGATCGTACTCTTGCTTACTGATGTACTGAGTACCGAGCAGTTTCTGATAACGATTCACCGTCAATTGCGCGATATTGGCTGCAGCCTGGGCTTTCGCCAGATCACCTTTCGCACTGTCGTATGTCGCCTGATAGGTCGCAGGATCAATCTGATAGAGAGAGACACCAGCTTCGATGTCGCTACCTTCTTTGAAATTACGCTTCAGGATAATCCCGCTAACTTGAGGACGAACTTCTGCGATCCGGTAGGCACTGGTGCGACCCGGAAGCTCGGTTGTGATCTGCAGAGGTTCAGTTTTGACTGTTACTACGCCAACGGCGGGCATCTGCTGGCCACCTTGTTGGGCCTGTTTGTCGTCACATCCTGTTAGGGCTAAGCTGCCTGAGAGCATCAGAACGACCGCCAGAGGCGTAAACCCTCTGTTTTTGTTCATATGTAAACCTCGAGTGTCCGATTTCAAATTGGTCAATGGTCAAAAGTTAATAAACCCATTGCTGCGTTTATATTATCGTCGTGCTATGGTACATACATTCACAAATGTATGTAAATCTAACGCCTGTAAATTCACGAACATATGGCACGAAAAACCAAACAAGAAGCGCAAGAAACGCGCCAACACATCCTCGATGTGGCTCTACGTCTTTTCTCACAGCAGGGGGTATCATCCACCTCGCTGGGCGAGATTGCAAAAGCAGCTGGCGTTACGCGCGGTGCAATCTACTGGCATTTTAAAGACAAGTCGGATTTGTTCAGTGAGATCTGGGAACTGTCAGAATCCAATATTGGTGAACTAGAGCTTGAGTATCAGGCAAAATTCCCTGGCGATCCACTCTCAGTATTAAGAGAGATATTAATTCATGTTCTTGAATCCACGGTGACAGAAGAACGACGTCGATTATTGATGGAGATTATATTCCACAAATGCGAATTTGTCGGAGAAATGGCTGTTGTGCAACAGGCACAACGTAATCTCTGTCTGGAAAGTTATGACCGTATAGAACAAACGTTAAAACATTGTATTGAAGCGAAAATGTTGCCTGCGGATTTAATGACGCGTCGGGCAGCAATTATTATGCGCGGCTATATTTCCGGCCTGATGGAAAACTGGCTCTTTGCCCCGCAATCTTTTGATCTTAAAAAAGAAGCCCGCGATTACGTCGCCATCTTACTGGAGATGTATCTCCTGTGCCCCACGCTTCGTAATCCTGCCACTAACGAATAACCCTGAATCTGACTCCAGGATTTTTCCTGGACATTTTCGTCGTTGCTATTCTGGTTCACTGCGTCGTGATATTCTTGCGGTTTGACTTTTTCAGGTCGTTCTTCAGGTTCAGAAACCTTCATTCATCATGACTATGTTCCAGTATTACAAACGATCACGGCATTTTGTTTTTTCAGCATTTATTGCTTTTGTTTTTGTCTTGTTATGCCAGAACACGGCGTTTGCGCGGGCGTCATCGAATGGTGATCTGCCGACAAAAGCGGACCTGCAGGCGCAACTTGACTCACTAAATAAACAAAAAGATCTTTCTGCTCAGGACAAACTGGTGCAGCAGGATCTGACAGATACATTAGCCACCCTCGATAAAATCGATCGCATAAAAGAAGAGACAGTTCAGCTACGGCAAAAAGTCGCTGAAGCGCCGGAAAAAATGCGCCAGGCGACCGCGGCGTTAACAGCACTTAGCGATGTCGATAACGACGAAGAAACGCGCAAAATTCTGAGTACGCTTTCGTTGCGCCAGCTGGAAACTCGCGTTGCCCAGGCGCTGGACGATTTGCAAAACGCACAAAACGATCTGGCGTCTTATAACAGCCAGCTGGTTTCGTTACAGACGCAGCCCGAACGCGTGCAAAATGCGATGTATAACGCTTCGCAGCAGCTGCAACAAATTCGCAGTCGTCTGGATGGGACTGATGTCGGCGAGACTGCCTTACGTCCCAGCCAGAAAGTGTTAATGCAGGCTCAGCAGGCGTTGCTGAATGCGGAGATTGACCAGCAGCGTAAAAGCCTGGAAGGGAACACCGTCTTGCAGGATACCTTGCAAAAGCAACGTGATTACGTGACGGCGAACAGCGCCCGTCTGGAGCACCAGTTGCAGCTGTTGCAAGAAGCGGTAAACAGCAAGCGCCTGACTTTAACTGAAAAAACGGCGCAGGAAGCCGTCTCCCCGGATGAAGCCGCGCGTATTCAGGCTAATCCGCTGGTGAAACAGGAACTGGAAATTAACCAGCAGTTAAGTCAGCGTCTGATTACCGCGACTGAAAACGGTAATCAGTTGATGCAGCAAAACATTAAAGTCAAAAACTGGCTGGAGCGGGCGCTGCAATCGGAACGCAATATTAAAGAGCAGATTGCCGTCCTGAAGGGCAGCCTGCTGTTGTCTCGTATCCTTTACCAGCAACAACAAACGCTGCCCTCGGCGGATGAACTGGAAAACATGACCAACCGCATCGCGGATTTGCGTCTCGAACAGTTTGAAGTTAACCAGCAGCGTGATGCACTCTTCCAGAGCGATGCGTTCGTCAACAAACTGGAAGAAGGTCACACCAACGAAGTCAACAGCGAAGTTCACGATGCGTTATTGCAAGTGGTTGATATGCGTCGCGAATTGCTGGATCAACTCAACAAACAGTTGGGTAACCAGCTGATGATGGCCATTAACCTGCAAATCAACCAGCAGCAGTTAATGAGCGTATCGAAAAACCTGAAATCCATCCTGACTCAGCAAATCTTTTGGGTGAACAGTAACCGTCCAATGGACTGGGACTGGATCAAAGCGTTCCCGCAAAGCCTGAAAGATGAATTTAAGTCGATGAAAATCACGGTGAACTGGGAAAAAGCCTGGCCTGCCGTTTTTATCGCTTTCCTCGCCGGTTTGCCGCTGCTGTTGATTGCCGGGCTGATCCACTGGCGTCTGGGCTGGCTGAAAGCGTATCAACAGAAACTGGCTTCCGCTGTGGGTTCCCTGCGTAACGATAGCCAGCTCAACACACCAAAAGCGATCCTTATCGACCTGATCCGCGCGCTGCCGGTGTGCCTGATTATTCTCGCGGTTGGCCTGATTCTGTTGACCATGCAGCTCAACATCAGCGAACTGCTATGGTCGTTCAGTAAAAAACTGGCGATTTTCTGGCTGGTGTTTGGCCTGTGCTGGAAGGTACTGGAGAAAAATGGCGTTGCCGTGCGTCACTTCGGCATGCCGGAGCAGCAGACCAGCCACTGGCGTCGGCAAATTGTCCGCATCAGTCTCGCGTTGCTGCCTATCCATTTCTGGTCTGTGGTGGCAGAACTTTCCCCGCTGCATCTGATGGATGATGTGCTGGGGCAGGCGATGATTTTCTTCAACCTGCTGCTGATTGCCTTCCTGGTATGGCCAATGTGCCGCGAAAGCTGGCGTGATAAAGAGTCGCACACCATGCGACTGGTCACCATTACCGTGCTGTCGATTATCCCGATTGCATTGATGGTGCTGACTGCCACGGGTTATTTCTACACCACGCTGCGCCTCTCCGGGCGTTGGATTGAAACCGTTTATCTGGTGATCATCTGGAACTTGCTCTACCAGACGGTATTGCGCGGCTTAAGCGTAGCGGCGCGGCGTATCGCCTGGCGTCGTGCGCTGGCGCGTCGGCAGAATCTGGTGAAAGAGGGCGCAGAAGGTGCCGAACCGCCGGAAGAACCCACCATTGCACTGGAACAGGTTAACCAGCAGACGCTGCGTATTACCATGTTGCTGATGTTTGCGCTGTTCGGTGTCATGTTCTGGGCAATTTGGTCCGATTTGATCACCGTGTTCAGCTATCTCGACAGCATCACGCTCTGGCATTACAACGGCACTGAAGCTGGCGCTGCGGTGGTGAAAAACGTCACCATGGGCAGTCTGTTGTTTGCGATTATCGCCTCAATGGTGGCCTGGGCGTTGATTCGCAACCTGCCTGGTTTACTGGAAGTGCTGGTGCTCTCGCGACTGAATATGCGTCAGGGCGCGTCGTATGCCATTACTACCATCCTTAACTACATCATTATTGCCGTTGGTGCGATGACGGTGTTCGGATCGCTGGGCGTCTCTTGGGATAAACTCCAGTGGCTGGCCGCAGCATTATCCGTAGGTCTTGGTTTTGGTTTACAAGAAATTTTCGGTAACTTCGTCTCCGGTTTGATCATTCTGTTCGAACGTCCGGTGCGTATTGGCGATACGGTAACCATTGGTAGCTTCTCGGGGACGGTAAGTAAGATCCGTATTCGTGCGACAACGATTACCGATTTCGATCGCAAAGAAGTGATCATCCCGAACAAAGCGTTTGTTACCGAGCGTCTGATCAACTGGTCGTTGACTGACACTACTACGCGTCTGGTGATCCGTCTCGGCGTGGCCTATGGCTCCGATCTGGAAAAAGTGCGTAAAGTGTTACTGAAGGCGGCGACTGAGCACCCAAGGGTGATGCACGAACCAATGCCGGAAGTCTTCTTTACGGCGTTTGGTGCCAGCACGTTGGATCATGAGCTGCGTCTGTATGTGCGTGAACTGCGTGACCGTAGTCGTACTGTCGATGAGCTGAACCGTACTATCGATCAGCTGTGCCGTGAAAACGACATCAACATTGCCTTTAACCAGCTTGAAGTGCATCTGCACAACGAGAAGGGCGATGAGGTGACGGAAGTCAAACGCGACTACAAAGGCGATGACCCGACGCCAGCGGTAGGGTAATAACCAAAGGGGGCGACATTTAGTTGCCCCGAGATTACTGACAAAGTGCGCGTTGTTCATGCCGGATGCGGCGTGACCGCCTTATCCGGCCTACGAAACCGCAAGAATTCAATGTATTGCAGGAGCGGTGTAGGCCTGATAAGCGTAGCGCATCAGGCAGTTTTGCGTTTGCCCACAATCTTAGGGGACATTTAGCGGCCCCATTTATTTCTCACTTTTCCGCCTCATCATCGCGCGTTAATTTCTTTTCATAATCGCGTTTTACAATATCCAGCGCGCGCAGCACGGTGCGGGCTGGGATCTGATTTTCTTCCAGCAGCACAATCAAATCGACAGCCAGTTTGACATCGTCAGGGGCATTTTCAAGTGACATACTCTCTCCATTGCTAGCGGGTTAAGCGCGCTAGCCTGTTTTCGATTTTTTCCAGCGCATGGCGGCAGCGTGCCAGGCGCGCTTCATAGGCTTCCACTTCACGATGCAGCGTTTGCTGTTCCACGAGATCGGTCACCCGCGCCAGGCGGGCTCTGCGTTCGGCAACCATCTCACGTAGCCGCCGCTCAAAATCCTGATGCTGAATACGTTTACGCTGCCAGCGGGCAATTTTCGGTGGCGCACTGTCCCACTCGCGCAATGACCAGGCGGAGGCTTCACGCGCGATGGCTTCCAGTTGTGCCGCCAGATGTTCCGCCAGCCAGGCCACTTGCGGCAGCTGTTGCTGCTCAACCGCATGACAAAGCGCAGCCAGATTATCGCCCGCCTCGTCGAGACAAGCCTGTAGTGTTGTCGCACGAGTCTGAAAAAGATGCCTGTCGAAACGAGCACTTAGCGTGGCGAACTGTGACACCGGGGCACAACGCTGACGCAGCGTAGCGAGCTGTCCTTCCAGTTTTTCCAGCAGCAGGGCGGTTTTCACGATAAGACCTCAATGAAAATGATAATTGTTATGCTAAAGTAGCCACTCTGTAAGCTGACAACACTCAATATGCAACGAATCATTTTAATCATCATTGGCTGGCTGGCGGTAGTGCTGGGTACGCTGGGCGTGGTATTACCGGTATTACCGACGACGCCGTTTATCCTGCTGGCGGCCTGGTGCTTTGCCCGTTCTTCCCCGCGCTTTCACGCCTGGTTGCTGTACCGCTCATGGTTTGGCAGCTATCTACGTTTCTGGCAGAAACATCATGCGATGCCGCGCGGCGTCAAACCGCGGGCGATTTTGCTTATTTTGCTCACGTTTGCCATTTCTCTGTGGTTCGTCCAGATGCCATGGGTGCGCATCATGTTGCTGGTAATTCTCGCCTGTTTGCTTTTCTATATGTGGCGAATTCCGGTGATTGATGAAAAGCAAGAAAAGCACTGAAGCACAACAATCGCAGTTGCAATTATTGCGTACAGCCAGTACATTCTGGCGTTTTCGAGCACAGGCGCAGGCGGTCAAAGGTTAAACAACTGTTACTTTTGATACGTTTAAAACGCGCCGTGAGTACCACCGTAACAAGCAGGCATACACTTATGACCGCGACTGCACAGCAGCTTGAGTATCTCAAAAATAGCATCAAAAGCATTCAGGACTACCCAAAACCCGGCATTCTTTTCCGCGATGTCACCAGCTTACTGGAAGACCCGAAAGCTTACGCTCTCAGCATCGACTTGCTGGTTGAGCGTTACAAAAATGCGGGCATTACCAAAGTTGTCGGCACCGAAGCGCGTGGCTTCTTGTTTGGCGCTCCGGTAGCTCTGGGTCTGGGCGTTGGCTTTGTACCGGTCCGTAAACCGGGCAAACTGCCGCGTGAAACCATCAGTGAAACTTACGACCTGGAATACGGCACCGATCAGCTGGAGATCCACGTTGATGCCATCAAACCGGGCGACAAAGTTCTGGTGGTGGACGATCTGCTGGCAACCGGCGGCACTATCGAAGCGACCGTTAAACTGATCCGTCGTCTGGGTGGTGAAGTGGCTGACGCTGCGTTCATTATCAACCTGTTCGATCTCGGCGGCGAACAGCGTCTCGAAAAACAGGGCATTACCAGCTACAGCCTTGTCCCGTTCCCGGGCCATTAATTATCGCCAGTCTTGTGCTGCCCACGCTACGGACAGCACAAGATGTGCATTCAGCCTCGCCGTTCTGACGGGGCTGTGTTAGCATTACCCCTTCGTGAATCCACCTTCCAGCGTTTCAGAGCCTGCCAATGAGTTATCAGGTCTTAGCCCGAAAATGGCGCCCACAAACCTTTGCTGACGTCGTCGGCCAGGAACATGTGCTGACCGCACTGGCGAACGGCTTGTCGTTAGGGCGTATTCATCATGCTTATCTTTTTTCCGGCACCCGTGGCGTCGGAAAAACCTCTATCGCCCGACTGCTGGCGAAGGGGCTAAACTGCGAAACCGGCATTACCGCGACGCCGTGCGGCGTGTGCGATAACTGTCGTGAAATCGAGCAGGGGCGCTTTGTCGATCTGATTGAAATCGACGCCGCCTCGCGCACCAAAGTTGAAGATACCCGCGACCTGCTGGATAACGTCCAGTACGCTCCGGCGCGTGGTCGTTTCAAAGTTTATCTGATCGACGAAGTGCATATGCTGTCGCGCCACAGCTTTAACGCACTGTTAAAAACCCTTGAAGAGCCGCCGGAGCACGTTAAGTTTCTGCTGGCGACGACCGATCCACAGAAATTGCCGGTGACGATTTTGTCGCGCTGTTTGCAATTTCATCTCAAGGCGCTGGATGTCGAGCAAATTCGCCATCAACTTGAGCACATCCTCAACGAAGAACATATCGCTCACGAGCCGCGGGCGTTGCAATTGCTGGCGCGCGCCGCTGAAGGCAGCCTGCGAGATGCCTTAAGTCTGACCGACCAGGCGATTGCCAGCGGTGACGGCCAGGTTTCAACCCAGGCAGTCAGTGCGATGCTGGGTACGCTTGATGACGATCAGGCGCTGTCGCTGGTTGAAGCGATGGTCGAGGCCAACGGCGAGCGCGTAATGGCGCTGATTAATGAAGCCGCTGCCCGTGGTATCGAGTGGGAAGCGTTGCTGGTGGAAATGCTCGGCCTGTTGCATCGTATTGCGATGGTACAACTTTCGCCTGCTGCACTTGGCAACGACATGGCCGCCATTGAGCTGCGGATGCGTGAACTGGCGCGCACCATACCGCCGACGGATATTCAGCTTTACTATCAGACGCTGTTGATTGGTCGCAAAGAATTACCGTATGCGCCGGACCGCCGCATGGGCGTTGAGATGACGCTGCTGCGCGCGCTGGCGTTCCATCCGCGTATGCCGCTGCCTGAGCCAGAAGTGCCACGCCAGTCCTTTGCACCCGTCGTGCCAACGGCAGTAATGACGCCAACCCAGGTGCCGCCGCAATCAGCGCCGCAGCAGGCACCGACTGTACCGCTCCCGGAAACCACCAGCCAGGTGCTGGCGGCGCGCCAGCAGTTGCAGTGCGTGCAGGGAGCAACCAAAGCAAAAAAGAGTGAATCGGCAGCCGCTACCCGCGCGCGGCCGGTGAATAACGCTGCGCTGGAAAGACTGGCTTCGGTCACCGATCGCGTTCAGGCGCGTCCGGTGCCATCGGCGCTGGAAAAAGCGTCAGCCAAAAAAGAAGCGTATCGCTGGAAGGCGACCACTCCGGTGATGCAGCAAAAAGAAGTGGTCGCCACGCCGAAGGCGCTGAAAAAAGCGCTGGAACATGAAAAAACGCCGGAACTGGCGGCGAAGCTAGCGGCAGAAGCCATTGAGCGCGACCCGTGGGCGGCACAGGTGAGCCAACTTTCGCTACCAAAACTGGTCGAACAGGTGGCGTTAAATGCCTGGAAAGAGGAGAGCGACAACGCAGTATGTCTGCATTTGCGCTCCTCTCAGCGGCATTTGAACAACCGCGGTGCACAGCAAAAACTGGCTGAAGCGTTGAGCATGTTAAAAGGTTCAACGGTTGAACTGACTATCGTTGAAGATGATAATCCCGCGGTGCGTACGCCGCTGGAGTGGCGTCAGGCGATATACGAAGAAAAACTTGCGCAGGCGCGCGAGTCCATTATTGCGGATAATAATATTCAGACCCTGCGTCGGTTTTTCGATGCGGAGCTGGATGAAGAAAGTATCCGCCCCATTTGATCGTAAGCACAGCTTACGTTCGTCATCCTTAACGTGATTGAGAGAGAAACCTATGTTTGGTAAAGGCGGTCTGGGTAACCTGATGAAGCAAGCCCAGCAGATGCAAGAAAAAATGCAGAAAATGCAGGAAGAGATCGCGCAGCTGGAAGTCACCGGCGAATCTGGCGCAGGTCTGGTAAAAGTGACCATCAACGGTGCACACAACTGCCGTCGCGTAGAGATCGACCCGAGCCTGCTGGAAGACGACAAAGAGATGCTGGAAGACCTGGTGGCTGCAGCATTCAACGACGCAGCACGTCGTATTGAAGAAACGCAGAAAGAAAAAATGGCCTCTGTATCCTCCGGAATGCAGCTGCCGCCTGGCTTTAAGATGCCGTTCTGATGCAAACCAGCCCGCTGTTAACACAGCTTATGGAAGCACTGCGCTGTCTGCCGGGCGTTGGCCCGAAGTCGGCGCAGCGTATGGCGTTCACGCTGCTTCAGCGCGATCGTAGCGGCGGGATGCGTTTGGCGCAGGCGCTCACCCGGGCGATGTCGGAAATCGGCCACTGCGCCGATTGCCGCACTTTCACCGAACAGGAAGTCTGTAACATCTGTTCGAATCCGCGTCGTCAGGAAAACGGTCAAATCTGTGTGGTGGAGAGTCCGGCGGACATCTACGCCATTGAGCAGACGGGGCAGTTTTCTGGTCGTTATTTTGTGTTGATGGGGCATCTGTCACCGCTGGACGGCATCGGTCCGGATGATATCGGGCTTGATCGTCTGGAACAGCGTCTGGCAGAGGAAAAAATCACTGAAGTGATCCTCGCCACCAATCCCACGGTTGAAGGTGAAGCTACCGCTAACTACATTGCCGAGCTTTGCGCGCAATATGACGTGGAAGCCAGCCGAATCGCTCATGGCGTACCGGTTGGCGGCGAACTGGAAATGGTCGATGGCACCACGCTGTCACACTCCCTTGCCGGGCGTCATAAGATTCGTTTTTAAGCAAACGAGAGCAGGATCACCTGCTCTCGCTTGAAATTATTCTCCCTTGTCCCCATCTCTCCCTCATCCTGTTTTTAACCTTAAAATGGCATTATTGAGGTAGACCTACATGAAAGGACAAGAAACTCGTGGTTTTCAGTCAGAAGTGAAACAGCTTCTGCACCTGATGATCCATTCTCTCTATTCCAATAAAGAAATCTTCCTGCGTGAGCTTATCTCTAACGCCTCCGATGCGGCGGACAAGCTGCGTTTCCGTGCGCTATCTAACCCGGACCTGTACGAAGGTGATGGCGAACTGCGCGTTCGTGTCTCTTTCGATAAAGACAAGCGCACGCTGACCATCTCTGATAACGGCGTGGGGATGACCCGCGACGAAGTGATTGACCATCTGGGGACTATCGCTAAATCCGGTACCAAATCATTCCTCGAATCCCTGGGTTCTGACCAGGCGAAAGACAGCCAGCTGATCGGTCAGTTTGGTGTTGGTTTCTACTCTGCGTTTATCGTGGCCGACAAAGTGACCGTGCGTACTCGCGCGGCAGGCGAAAAACCAGAAAACGGCGTCTTCTGGGAATCGGCTGGCGAAGGTGAATATACCGTTGCCGACATCACCAAAGAAGATCGTGGTACTGAAATCACCCTGCATCTGCGTGAAGGCGAAGACGAGTTCCTCGATGACTGGCGCGTGCGTTCCATCATCAGCAAATACTCCGACCATATCGCGCTGCCGGTAGAGATCGAAAAACGCGAAGAGAAAGACGGCGAAACCGTTATCTCCTGGGAGAAAATCAACAAAGCGCAGGCGCTGTGGACTCGTAACAAGTCGGAAATCACCGATGAAGAGTACAAAGAGTTCTACAAACACATCGCCCACGACTTTAATGATCCGCTGACCTGGAGCCACAACCGCGTTGAAGGTAAGCAGGAGTACACCAGCCTGCTGTACATTCCGTCCCAGGCTCCGTGGGATATGTGGAACCGTGATCATAAACACGGCCTGAAACTGTACGTCCAGCGTGTGTTCATCATGGACGACGCAGAACAGTTCATGCCGAACTATCTGCGCTTCGTGCGTGGTCTGATTGACTCCAGCGATCTGCCGCTGAACGTTTCCCGTGAAATCCTCCAGGACAGCACGGTAACGCGTAACCTGCGCAATGCGCTGACCAAGCGTGTGCTGCAAATGCTGGAAAAACTGGCGAAAGACGACGCGGAAAAATACCAGACCTTCTGGCAACAGTTTGGCCTGGTACTGAAAGAAGGTCCGGCGGAAGATTTCGCTAACCAGGAAGCGATCGCCAAACTGCTGCGTTTTGCTTCTACCCATACCGATTCTTCTGCGCAGACCGTATCTCTGGAAGACTACGTTTCCCGCATGAAAGAAGGGCAGGAGAAAATCTACTACATCACCGCAGACAGCTATGCGGCAGCGAAGAGCAGCCCGCACCTGGAACTGCTGCGTAAGAAAGGCATCGAAGTTCTGCTGCTTTCCGACCGCATCGATGAGTGGATGATGAACTATCTGACTGAGTTCGACGGTAAACCGTTCCAGTCGGTGTCTAAAGTTGACGAGTCGCTGGAAAAACTGGCTGACGAAGTTGATGAGAGCGCGAAAGAAGCGGAGAAAGCACTGACTCCGTTCATCGACCGTGTGAAAGCCCTGCTCGGCGAGCGCGTGAAAGATGTCCGTCTGACTCACCGTCTGACCGATACGCCAGCGATCGTTTCGACCGACGCGGACGAAATGAGCACTCAGATGGCGAAACTGTTCGCTGCGGCGGGCCAGAAAGTGCCAGAAGTGAAATACATCTTCGAACTGAACCCGGATCACGTACTGGTGAAACGTGCGGCAGATACTGAAGATGAAGCGAAGTTCAGCGAGTGGGTAGAACTGCTGCTGGATCAGGCGCTGCTGGCAGAACGCGGCACGCTGGAAGATCCGAACCTGTTTATTCGTCGTATGAACCAGCTGCTGGTTTCCTGATGTCATGCCGGATGACCTTTGTGTCATCCGGCATTTTTCTTTTCATCATCTGCACTTTCCGCAAATTATCTCGCCATTAACCGTTTCAGCCTCAGGTGCCTTTCTTGAGGCAATCGCCTGTTGGTGGTATCGTTTATCGCTTTTTCAAAAAAATCGACACATTTTAAGGGGATTTTCGCAATGCGTATCATTCTGCTTGGCGCTCCGGGCGCGGGGAAAGGGACTCAGGCTCAGTTCATCATGGAGAAATATGGTATTCCGCAAATCTCCACTGGCGATATGCTGCGTGCTGCGGTCAAATCTGGCTCCGAGCTGGGTAAACAAGCAAAAGACATTATGGATGCTGGCAAACTGGTCACCGACGAACTGGTGATCGCGCTGGTTAAAGAGCGCATTGCTCAGGAAGACTGCCGTAATGGTTTCCTGTTGGACGGCTTCCCGCGTACCATTCCGCAGGCAGACGCGATGAAAGAAGCGGGCATCAATGTTGATTACGTTCTGGAATTCGACGTACCGGACGAACTGATTGTTGATCGTATCGTAGGCCGCCGCGTTCATGCGCCGTCTGGTCGTGTTTATCACGTTAAATTCAATCCGCCGAAAGTAGAAGGCAAAGACGACGTTACCGGTGAAGAACTGACTACCCGTAAAGACGATCAGGAAGAAACCGTGCGTAAACGTCTGGTTGAATACCATCAGATGACTGCACCGCTGATCGGCTACTACTTCAAAGAAGCGGAAGCGGGTAACACCAAATACGCGAAAGTTGACGGCACCAAGTCGGTTGCTGAAGTTCGCGCTGATCTGGAAAAAATCCTCGGCTAATCAAGCCGCAGCAGATCTGCTTTCGGGCAGGTCTGCTCATCCACCTCAGGCAATACCTCTCACAGCAATTAGTTCTTCTTCCTCACTTTTCCGCTACAATTATCAACAAGTTGAATCGATAAGAGGCGGTAATGCGTCAGACTAAAATCGGTATCCTGCTGGCAAACCTGGGTACGCCCGATACCCCCACACCTGAAGCGGTAAAACGCTATCTGAAACAATTTTTAAGCGACAGACGCGTGGTTGATACCTCACGGTTGTTATGGTGGCCATTGCTGCGCGGCGTTATTTTGCCGCTGCGCTCGCCGCGTGTGGCGAAGCTGTACGCCTCGGTCTGGATGGAAGGTGGCTCGCCGCTGATGGTTTACAGCCGCCAGCAACAGCAGGCGCTGGCACAACGTTTACCGGAGACGCCCGTAGCGCTGGGAATGAGCTACGGCTCGCCATCACTGGAAAGCGCCGTCGATGAACTCCTGGCAGAGCATGTAGATCATATTGTGGTGCTGCCGCTTTATCCGCAATTCTCCTGTTCTACGGTCGGTGCGGTATGGGATGAACTGGCACGCATTCTGGCGCGCAAACGTAGCATTCCGGGGATATCGTTTATTCGTGATTACGCCGATAACCACGATTACATTAATGCACTGGCGAACAGCGTACGCGCTTCTTTTGCCAAACATGGCGAACCGGATCTGCTGCTGCTCTCTTATCATGGCATTCCCCAGCGTTATGCAGATGAAGGCGATGATTACCCGCAACGTTGCCGCACAACGACTCGCGAACTGGCTTCCGCACTGGGGATGGCACCGGAAAAAGTGATGATGACCTTTCAGTCGCGCTTTGGCCGGGAACCCTGGCTGATGCCTTATACCGACGAAACGCTGAAAATGCTCGGAGAAAAAGGCGTAGGTCATATACAGGTGATGTGCCCGGGCTTTGCTGCGGATTGTCTGGAGACGCTGGAAGAGATTGCCGAGCAAAACCGTGAGGTCTTCCTCGGTGCGGGCGGGAAAAAATATGAATATATTCCAGCGCTTAATGCCACGCCGGAACATATCGAAATGATGGCTAATCTTGTTGCCGCGTATCGCTAAAGCTGAGCGGTAAAGAACTGAGCGCCGTCGCGAAGAGCCTCGTCGGCGGTTTTCATCATCCGTGAATAATGCAAAAAGGCATGCAGCGTACCTGGGTAGAGTTTGAACTCACAGGGCTGCTGATGCGCCGCTAACGTCTGGTAAAGCAGACGGCTGTCATCCAGCAGCGGATCGAACTCCGCCCCGGCAATAAAACAGGGCGGAACTTCGCGAGTGAGATCATTATTAAACAGACAGTAATACGGTGACTCGCGGTCCGCGTCGTTGCTTAAATACGCCTCTTCATACATCTGCAAATCCTGTTGCGTTAAGCCATCCCAGACACCGCCCAACAGACGACGAGTCACGGAATCCCGTAATCCGTAAAGCCCATACCACAGCAAAACACCCGCAATTTTACCGCAATCGATCTGTTTATCACGCAACCACAACGCACTGGCGAGCGCCAGCATGGCACCTGCGGAATCACCGGCAAAGCCAATGCGGGACATATTGATTTGATAATCCTCCGCCTGCTGGTGGAAATAACAACAAGCAGCCACAATTTCCTCTATCGCTTGCGGAAAACGCGCTTCAGGTGAAAGGGTGTAATCAATACCAATCACCGTACATTGGCTGTAGCTTGCCAGCAGGCGCATGATGCGATCGTGGGTATCGAGATTGCCGAGAATAAAACCGCCTCCATGCAAATAAAATAGCGTCGCCGGGCTATCTGGCTGCGGACAAAAGAGACGTGTTTCCACCTGCCCATATTTTGTTGGAACCATGTAAGCTCTGGTTGCCATTTCTGGAGCGCCCGCATTCCAGAATCGGCGCTCAAGCGTGTAATACTGTCGTTGCTCAGCAATCGTTCCCGTTGCGGGCCAGGACGGTAAATCCGGCTGAAGAGTATTCACAACGGTCTTCATTTCAGCAGAAATAAGGTCCAGAACAGGTAGTTTGTTTTCCGGCTTCATACAAAAACTCCTTTCAAATTACGTCATTGTAAGGAACCACTGCCATGAAAATGCGATCCCGCCTGCTGATATTGAAACTGGCTGCGTCTCGCGCGCTCCCGTCAGATTGTGTTAACATTCGCCGCTCAGTTAACCACCCGTAAAAACAACCATGAAATTTCCCGGTAAACGTAAATCCAAACATTACTTCCCTGTAAATGCACGCGATCCGCTGCTTCAGCAATTCCAGCCAGAAAACGAAACCAGCGCCGCCTGGGTCGTAGGTATTGACCAGACGCTGGTCGATATTGAAGCGAAAGTGGATGATGAATTCATTGAGCGTTATGGATTAAGCGCCGGGCATTCACTGGTGATTGAGGATGACGTAGCCGAAGCGCTTTATCAGGAGCTAAAACAGAAAAACCTGATTACCCATCAGTTTGCGGGTGGCACCATTGGTAACACCATGCACAACTACTCGGTGCTCGCGGACGACCGTTCGGTGCTGCTGGGCGTCATGTGCAGCAATATTGAAATTGGCAGTTATGCCTATCGTTACCTGTGTAACACTTCCAGCCGTACCGATCTTAACTATCTACAAGGCGTGGATGGCCCGATTGGTCGTTGCTTTACGCTGATTGGCGAGTCCGGGGAACGTACCTTTGCTATCAGTCCAGGCCACATGAACCAGCTGCGGGCTGAAAGCATTCCGGAAGATGTGATTGCCGGAGCCTCGGCACTGGTTCTCACCTCTTATCTGGTGCGTTGCAAACCGGGTGAACCCATGCCGGAAGCAACCATGAAAGCCATTGAGTACGCGAAGAAATATAACGTACCGGTGGTGCTGACGCTGGGCACCAAGTTTGTCATTGCCGAGAATCCGCAGTGGTGGCAGCAATTCCTCAAAGATCACGTCTCTATCCTTGCGATGAACGAAGATGAAGCCGAAGCGTTGACCGGAGAAAGCGATCCGTTGTTGGCATCTGACAAGGCGCTGGACTGGGTAGATCTGGTGCTGTGCACCGCCGGGCCAATCGGCTTGTATATGGCGGGCTTTACCGAAGACGAAGCGAAACGTAAAACCCAGCATCCGCTGCTGCCGGGCGCTATAGCGGAATTCAACCAGTATGAGTTTAGCCGCGCCATGCGCCACAAGGATTGCCAGAATCCGCTGCGTGTCTATTCGCACATTGCGCCGTACATGGGCGGGCCGGAAAAAATCATGAACACTAATGGAGCGGGGGATGGCGCATTGGCAGCGTTGCTGCATGACATTACCGCCAACAGCTACCATCGTAGCAACGTACCAAACTCCAGCAAACATAAATTCACCTGGTTAACTTATTCATCGTTAGCGCAGGTGTGTAAATATGCTAACCGTGTGAGCTATCAGGTACTGAACCAGCATTCACCTCGTTTAACGCGCGGCTTGCCGGAGCGTGAAGACAGCCTGGAAGAGTCTTACTGGGATCGTTAAGTTATCGTCGGTTCGTAGGCCAGATAAGGCGTTCACGCCGCATCTGGCATTTGGCTCTCGATGCCTGATGCGACGCTGGCGCGTCTTATCATGCCTACATATTTTTCATATTTTACATCCGGCAACCACCGTTTACCCCGTCACCACTTCACCCGCCGGTGGCGTTTCCAGCAGTTCCAGCATAGTACGGGCAATTTCACGTTCACCCATCACTACCTGATTCGCGCCACGTTCGGTGATATACGTCACTTCATCGTCATAATGGGCGCGGGCGATAATCTCAATATCCGGGTTTTTCGCGCGGGCAGACGCCACAATCTCACCCGCTTCATAACCGTTGGGGATCGTCAGGATCAGCCATTTTGCACATTCCAGATGCGCCAGTTGCATAATTTCTTCGTTCGCTGCATTGCCCAATACAGCGCGGACCCCACGCTCTCGCAGCTCATCAACACGGGTTCGTGACGTCTCAATCACCACCAGCGGAATATCAGAGGCGACCAATTTCTCCCCCAGCAGGCTGCCTACACGACCGTAACCCACCAATAGCGCATGGTTGCAAATATCCACTGGGATCTGTTTCTCTTCTTCGATTGCCTCTTCCAGCGTCTGCTCTTCCAGCGTTTCGGTCTTCGCCAGATATTTCTCCAGTAGTGCGAACAGTACCGGGTTGAGCATAATCGACAGGATCGCCCCTGCCAGTACCAGGTTTTGTCCGGCCTGCGGCAGTAAATTCAATGCCATTCCCAGTCCCGCCAGGATAAACGCGAACTCACCAATCTGCGCCAGGCTGGCGGCGATGGTTAATGCCGTACGTTGGGAGTGACCAAACAGACGGACAAGGAACAGGGCCGCGACCGATTTACCAAACAGAATAATTGCCAGCGTCGCCAGCACTGCCAGCGGTTGCTGAATCAGAATTAACGGATCAAACAACATCCCGACGGAGACAAAAAACAGCACCGCAAACGCGTCGCGCAATGGCAGCGTATCGTGGGCGGCACGGTGACTCAGTTCAGACTCGTTCAGTACCATCCCGGCAAAGAACGCGCCAAGTGCGAAGGAGACGTCAAACAACTCCACCGCACCAAAGGCAATCCCTAACGCCAGCGCCAGCACCGACAGGGTAAATAGCTCGCGAGAACCGGTTGCCGCGCTGCGTGCCATAATCCACGGCACCAGACGGCGACCTACCAGCATCATAATGGCGATAAATGCGATCACTTTGCCGATGGTGATCCCCATATCGACTGCAAGAGTGGCAAAGCCCACATCGCCCTGTTCCATCATTCCTGCCACTGCGGGCAGCAACACCAGCGTCAGAACCATTACCAGGTCTTCCACAATCAACCAACCGATGGCGATTTGCCCACGCTGACTGTCAATTAATTGCCGTTCTTCAAGTGCGCGCAGTAACACCACGGTACTGGCGGTGGAAAGACATAAACCGAACACGATACCGGTCATTAACGACCAGCCCAGCACGGCAGAGAGCGCCATACCCAGCAGCGTCGCCACGGCTATCTGGGCGATCGCACCGGGAATGGCGATGGCCTTTACCGCCATCAAATCCTTCAGCGAAAAGTGCAAACCGACGCCAAACATCAACAGAATGACGCCCAGTTCAGCCAGTTCCGGCGCAAGCTTGGTATCGGCAACAAAGCCCGGAGTGAATGGTCCTGCCAGCACACCCGCTAACAGATATCCCACCAGAGGAGAAATACGTAGTTTATTGGCCAGCATGCCGAGGATAAAGGCGAGCACAAGGCCGCCAACAATGGTGGTGATAAGCGGGGTGGCGTGATGCATTCCGTCTCCTTTTCCTGGTGGTTATTGTCCATTTTTGGCCGGGAAAACCAAAATTACAGGTAATAGTTTATGACAATTTCATTGATGATGTTCATGAATAATTATTGAATTTTGCAGAAAAATGGAATTAGCTGCAAAAAAAGCACGGATCGGAAAACAGAAGGCGGTTTAACAGAGGAAAGGCTTATGGCGACTGTAAAACGATGCAGCCAAAGTTTGCCTTTGGCTGCAATGAAATCAGTCTTTATGCCGGTTATCAGGCAGGAATATGGTCAACATCCCCAATAGTGGCAGGAAAGCACAGATTTTATAGACTAACTCGATGCTGGTGTGAGGTGTACTGGCAATAGCGGACACTACCATTTGTTCTTTTTTTAAGCAGCCATCTGATGATATTTTTCCCTGAAGGCTGCCGGGGAGATATTCCCCAGACGAGAGTGACGACGCTGACGATTGTAGAAAATCTCAATGTATTCCCGTATTACTGAGATGGCTTCATCCCGGTTATTAAAACGATAGTGGCTCAGGCTCTCATTTTTCAGCGTTCCCCAGAAGCTTTCCATCGGAGCGTTGTCGTAACAGTTACCTTTACGCGACATTGATGTTTTCAGACCAGACTGCTCCTGTATGACCCGGTAATCGTATGCGCAGTACTGTGAACCTCGATCAGAGTGGTGGATTAGCCCGGCAGGTGGGCGCTGGCTCCTGAGCGCCATAAACAGGGCTTTACCTGTCAGCTCTTTTGTCATGCGCTCTCCCATGGCGTAGCCGACAATTTCGCACGTATAAACATCTTTGATGCCAGCGAGGTACAACCATCCCTCCTGTGTGGCAACATACGTCAGGTCCGCCACCCAGACCTGATTTGGTGCTGTAGGAGCGAACGTCTGGTTCAGCAGATTTGGCGCAACTGGCAGATTGTGGTTCGAGTTCGTAGTCGCTCTGAACTTGCGTTTCTGCTTACAGTGTAGCCTTAGCTCCTTACGAAGACGTGCCAGTCGGTCACGACCAACGATGATGCCATTCTCTGCCAGCTCCGTCTGGAGCCGCCGGGTTCCATATGTTTCGCGAGTGCGGATATGTGCCACCTTAATCTCCAGTTTTAGCCGCTCATCACTTTGTTTTCTGTCTGAGGGTTCATGCTGTACCCAGTTGTAATAACCGCTCCTGGATACACCAAATACCTGACACATCGCTTCAATGGGAAATTGTTGTCGCCATTGTTCGATTAACGCGTATTTTTCAGCGACTCCTGTGCAAAATACGCTGTTGCTTTTTTTAATATATCTCGCTCAAGGCGAGCTTCATTTAACGCCTTACGCAGTTGCAGAATTTCAGATTCCAGTTCAGCCACCGTGCGGGAACCAGGAGTACCGAGCCCTTTTCTGGCGGCGGTAACCCATTGTCCTAAAGTGCCTTCAGGAAGAGATAATCGGGAAGCGCCTTCACTGATCGAAAGTTGATTTTCAGGAACCGTTCTGACAGCTTCGGCTTTGAACTCTTTAGAGTAACGTTGGGTTTTTCTGCTCATTATTAGCTCCTTCTGATGCCATTCTATTTCAGGAAGGAGTGTCCGTTAAACTCAGGCTACCTCAGTGTGATCGGCGATAAGCCCCAGAACTGCCGCTCCCAGACCTCCCATGCCAAAAGCAAAACCGAAAAAGAGTCCAGAAACCATACCGATACGTCCCGGAAGTAGCTCCTGAGCGTAGACCAGAATGGCAGAGAATGCCGAAGCGAGGATAAATCCAATAATCACCGTTAAAACCCCCGTCCAGTGCAGGCTGGCGTAGGGTAAAATCAGCGTAAACGGCGCAACGCCGAGGATAGAGCCCCAAATCACATATTTCCGTCCAATTTTATCCCCTACAGGCCCGCCGATCACCGTACCTGCCGCAACGGCAAACAGGAAGGCAAACAGATGAAGCTGGGCATTCTGGATAGATAATCCGAATTTTTGCATCAGATAAAAGGTGTAATAGCTGCTGATGCTCGCCATATAGAAATATTTCGAGAAAATGAGGATTAACAGAATGCTGACTGCCAGTACCACTTTGTTGCGCGGCAGTGGATTGATTATCGTCGCTTTGGGTTTTCCTTTATTCATTCGGTGCTGTGCCGAGTACCAACGGCTAATTTGCGCCAACACCACGATCGCCAGCAGTGCCGCAAGCACAAACCAGGCAACGTTGCCTTTGCCATAAGGCGCGATAATCACCGCCGCCAGCAAGGGTCCCAGGGAACTGCCAAAGTTGCCGCCGACCTGAAAGATAGATTGCGCCAGGCCATGCCGCCCGCCGGAAGCCATACGGGCTACGCGAGAAGATTCCGGATGAAAGACCGATGAACCGGTACCGACCAGCGCCGCCGCCAGCAGAACTGCGCCAAAACTGCCCGCCAGCGCAAGCAGCACCAGACCACTTAAGGTAAAGCACATGCCAATTGGCAACGACCACGGCATCGGATATTTATCGGTCCAGTAGCCGACCACTGGTTGCAGTAGCGAAGAGGCGAGCTGGAAGGTGAGGGTTATCATGCCAATCTGCATAAATGTCAGAGAAAATTCTGACTGAAGCAGCGGATAAATCGCCAGAATCAGCGATTGGATCATGTCGTTCAGCAGATGTGAGAGGCTGATAGCACCTAAAATACCAAACGATGTTCGGGCCTTGGTCGTTGACGCAGCCGCGCCCGCCACAGGCTGGGGTTGTTCACTCATTGCCATAGGAAAGTCACTTTTTCAGGGTTGCGATGTAAAGAATGATCTTATTTGTGATTATTACCCGACTAACATACCTGTATGCGTCGTCTGAAGGAAGTCTCAACGCCGAATACAGAATTTCTAATCTGGATGCAGATTTATCTTCACCGGACGCAGACTTGTCTATGATGTCGCGTCATACTATTTTTCAACACGTTGAAATCAGGTCAGGGAGAGAAGTATGAAATTATTGCAGCGGGGCGTGGCGTTAGCGCTGTTAACCACATTTACACTGGCGAGTGAAACTGCTCTGGCGTATGAGCAGGATAAAACCTACAAAATTACAGTTCTGCATACCAATGATCATCATGGGCATTTTTGGCGCAATGAATATGGCGAATATGGTCTGGCGGCGCAAAAAACGCTGGTGGATGGTATCCGCAAAGAGGTTGCGGCTGAAGGCGGTAGCGTGCTGCTACTTTCCGGTGGCGACATTAACACTGGCGTGCCCGAGTCTGACTTACAGGATGCCGAACCTGATTTTCGCGGTATGAATCTGGTGGGCTATGACGCGATGGCGATCGGTAATCATGAATTTGATAATCCGCTCACCGTATTACGCCAGCAGGAAAAGTGGGCCAAGTTCCCGTTGCTTTCCGCGAATATCTACCAGAAAAGTACTGGCGAGCGCCTGTTTAAACCGTGGGCGCTGTTTAAGCGTCAGGATCTGAAAATTGCCGTTATTGGGCTGACAACCGATGACACAGCAAAAATTGGTAACCCGGAATACTTCACTGATATCGAATTTCGTAAGCCCGCCGATGAAGCGAAGCTGGTGATTCAGGAGCTGCAACAGACAGAAAAGCCAGACATTATTATCGCGGCGACCCATATGGGGCATTACGATAATGGTGAGCACGGCTCTAACGCACCGGGCGATGTGGAGATGGCACGCGCGCTGCCTGCCGGATCGCTGGCGATGATCGTCGGTGGTCACTCGCAAGATCCGGTCTGCATGGCGGCAGAAAACAAAAAACAGGTCGATTACGTGCCGGGTACGCCATGCAAACCAGATCAACAAAACGGCATCTGGATTGTGCAGGCGCATGAGTGGGGCAAATACGTGGGACGGGCTGATTTTGAGTTTCGTAATGGCGAAATGAAAATGGTTAACTACCAGCTGATTCCGGTGAACCTGAAGAAGAAAGTGACCTGGGAAGACGGGAAAAGCGAGCGCGTGCTGTACACCCCTGAAATCGCTGAAAACCAGCAAATGATCTCGCTGTTATCGCCGTTCCAGAACAAAGGCAAAGCGCAGTTGGAAGTGAAAATAGGCGAAACCAATGGTCGTCTGGAAGGCGATCGTGACAAAGTGCGTTTTGTACAGACCAATATGGGGCGGTTGATTCTGGCAGCCCAAATGGATCGCACTGGTGCCGACTTTGCGGTGATGAGTGGAGGAGGAATTCGTGATTCTATCGAAGCAGGCGATATCAGCTATAAAAACGTACTGAAAGTGCAGCCATTCGGCAATGTGGTGGTGTATGCCGACATGATCGGTAAAGAGGTGATTGATTACCTGACCGCCGTCGCACAAATGAAGCCAGATTCAGGTGCCTACCCGCAATTTGCCAACGTTAGCTTTGTGGCGAAAGACGGCAAACTCAACGACCTGAAAATCAAAGGCGAACCGGTCGATCCGGCGAAAACTTACCGTATGGCGACATTAAACTTCAATGCCACCGGCGGTGATGGCTATCCGCGCCTTGATAACAAACCGGGCTATGTGAATACCGGCTTTATTGATGCCGAAGTGCTGAAAGCGTATATCCAGAAAAGCTCGCCGCTGGATGTGAGTGTTTATGAACCGAAAGGTGAGGTGAGCTGGCAGTAATCCGAAAGTGCCGGATATTTGCATCCGGCACAATGCTTAATCGCGGCGGGCGATATCAGCAAATTTGGCATCGAGGATCTTCGCCAGATCGCCTGCCGCCAGTTCGATATCCAGTCCGCGCTTGCCGCCAGAAACATAAATAGTGGCAAATTCTTGTGCGGGGGCGTCGATAATCGTCGGCAGACGTTTTTTCTGCCCCAGTGGGCTAATCCCCCCAACCAGGTATCCCGTCGAACGCTGCGCGGCCATCGGATCGGCCATCTCAACTTTCTTGGCACCCAGCGCTTTTGCTACTTTTTTAAGATCCAGTTGACCTGCGACCGGCGTAACGGCCACTGCCAGATGTTTCATATCACCGTTCACTGCCACCAGTAGCGTTTTGTAGACTTGATCCGGATTCAAACCTAATTTTTTGACGACTTCATCGCCAAAATTGGTTTCAGCCGGATCGTGCTCGTAGGTATGGATTTGAAACGAAATCTTGTTTTTTTCGAGTAATTTAACTGCGGGTGTCATGGTAATTTTCCTGCCTTAAACAAAAAAACGAAGCAAGCATACGCCTGATGGCGGTCCAAAAAAAAGAGTCATCTTGCCTAAGAGTATTGGCAGGATGGTGAGATTGAGCGACAATCGAGTTACACCGTCGCTTAAAGTGACGGCATAATAATAAAAAAATGAAATTCCTCTTTGACGGGCCAATAGCGATATTGGCCATTTTTTTAGCGCAACATTTGCGGCAAATTCCCTTCTCCATACAGGTGTAGTGCACCGACCGCGACCACATATCGCCCCGGCGGCATGGCGCGTAATTTATCCCGCCAGGCGAGATTTCGCTGATGCATCAGCACATCGTACAGCGACTGACTGAACGTATTGGGCAGCGTTATATCATTATTTTGCGGAGGTGCATTCAGCCACCAGCTCATCATTTGTTGCAGCAACCGTGCGTTGGTATGCCAGTGGGTCAGCGTATCGTCCAGCAGCGCCAGTCCTTTGTCAGGGAGCTGGAGCAACATGGTAATCTGGTTTTCAGCCCCTTCCAGTTCAATCACGGGTTTATGTTGTTGCTTCGCCGCCTGCAATAACTGGTAATCGATACCGTATTCTGCCCGCAGCCCCAGTTTTTGTGCCTGCGTCGCCTGAAGAACCATCGCGATTTGCCACAGCGGTTGAGTAGAAAAGAGCGACGGAGAAATGCCCATCTCCTGGCTAATGTGCTGCAGATTTTGGAGTTGCTCCTCGTTAATGCGCTCTTCCAGCGCCTCGCAAGTAGGCAAATTAGCAAAAGGCGTATCGCTGGTGGAAACATCCGCCTCGACGATCAGCGCATCGGCGTTTTTGAGCTTTTTGAGCAAACGGGTGGGCAGGGGAGCCATATCGTGGCTACCCATATGAATACTGCCAATCAGATGAAAATGGCGATTGCCGGGAAGGGTGATATCGATGGCAGGCCAGGTGTAATGATTACCGCGCAGCGCGGCCCAAAGCGTTTTTACCCGGTACAACAGATCCATACGACCTCCCTTTGTGAAATATCATGCTAGCGCGCGGTGAGGGATGGCGCAAATGGAGTTGGGGACTTGTTTAATGTGTTTGTATGATTCAGTATGTTCTTGCATCGCTATTCACAGGGAAGCAACAGTTAAAAACCATGAAACAGGCAACAAGAAAACCGACGACACCCGGAGATATTCTTCTCTATGAATATCTGGAACCGCTCGATTTGAAAATCAATGAGTTAGCAGAGTTGCTGCATGTTCATCGTAATAGCGTCAGTGCACTGATCAATAACAATCGTAAACTCACCACTGAGATGGCATTCCGTCTGGCGAAAGTTTTTGATACCACAGTCGATTTTAGGCTAAACCTCCAGGCGGCAGTTGATCTTTGGGAAGTTGAAAACAACATGCGCACCCAGGAAGAATTGGGACGGATTGAAACAGTGGCTGAATATTTGGCACGCCGTGAAGAGCGTGCAAAAAAGGTCGCGTAAGGCCAAAACATCGCTTCATCTCGTAGGCCGGATAAGGCGTTCACGCCGCATCCGGCATCCGAGCACCATTGCCTGATGCGACGCTTACCCGTCTTATCAGGCCTACAAACCTGTGCCTGAACCGTAGGCCGGATAAGGCGTTTACGCCGCATCCGGCAGTCATGC
This sequence comes from Shigella sonnei, assembly GCF_002950395.1. Classification (NCBI taxonomy): domain Bacteria; kingdom Pseudomonadati; phylum Pseudomonadota; class Gammaproteobacteria; order Enterobacterales; family Enterobacteriaceae; genus Shigella; species Shigella sonnei. The sequence continues at coordinate 2,499,381 of NZ_CP026802.1, read as the reverse complement.
GTCGATGCCAAATGCGCCGCCCTAAAGCAGCGCATCCGCAATGACGTACTTATTCCTTCGGTTTAAACCGCAGCAACCGGTTGGCGTTACTCACTACGGTAATCGACGAGAGCGCCATTGCCGCTCCGGCAACTACCGGGTTAAGCAGTGTTCCCGTAAACGGCCACAAAATACCGGCGGCGACCGGAATACCGATGCTGTTGTAGATAAAGGCACCGAGCAGGTTCTGCTTCATGTTGCGCAGCGTTGCGCGGGAAATCGCGAGCGCATCCGCAACGCCCATCAGGCTATGGCGCATCAGGGTAATCGCCGCGGTTTCAATGGCAACATCACTGCCGCCACCCATCGCAATGCCGACATCCGCCTGGGCCAGCGCTGGCGCGTCGTTAATGCCGTCGCCCACCATTGCCACCTGACGTCCTTCACTTTGCAGACGTTTGATCGCTTCGGCTTTACCGTCCGGCAGCACTCCGGCAATCACTTCATCAATTCCAGCTTCTTTGGCGATCGCATTGGCGGTGGTTGGGTTATCCCCGGTCAACATCACCAGACGATATCCCGTTTTATGCAGGCGTTGCAGCGCCGCCACGCTATCACTACGCAACGGATCGCGTACAGCCAGCAGGGCTACTGCTTTCCCGTCAATCGCCAGCAGCACAGGCGTTGCTCCTTGCGATGCCTGAGCAGTAATCTCCGCTTCGATAGCTTTGGTACCAACCTGTTGCTCATTTAACAGCGCCTGATTGCCCAGCAATAACGCATGACCTTCAGCTTCACCGCTCACGCCCAGCCCGCGCAATGTGCGGAAACCGTTGACCTGCGGCAGCTGCATATCACCTGCTTTATCGAGGATCGCCCGTGCCAGCGGATGGCTGGAACCTTGCTCCAGTGCCGCCGCCAGACGCAATGCCTGCGCTTCATCAACATCAGCAAACGTTTTCACTGCGACAACCTGCGGCTTCCCTTCGGTCAGCGTCCCGGTTTTATCGAACACGACGGTATCGAGTGTACTGGCGCGTTGCAGCGCGTCGGCGTCCCGCACCAGCACGCCAAACTCAGCCGCCCGCCCGACGCCGGAAATAATCGACATCGGCGTCGCCAGCCCCAGCGCACACGGACAGGCGATAATCAGTACCGTGGTGGCAATCACCAGGGTATAAACAATTTGCGGTGCCGGACCAAAGAAGTACCAGATTGCCGCACTGACCAGCGCAATCACCACCACCACAGGTACAAATACGGCTGAGATTTTATCCGCCAGCTGACCGATTTCTGGCTTGCTGCTCTGGGCCTGGCGCACCATGCGAATGATCCGTGACAGCGTGGTATGGCTGCCAACCGCACTGGCACGAAACAGCACACTGCCGTCCTGTACCACTGTCCCGGCATGGACGCTTTCGCCTTCGCCTTTTTGCTGTGGGATTGGTTCGCCCGTCAGCATCGCTTCATCCAGCCATGCTTCGCCCTGGGTAATCTCGCCATCTACCGGCACGCGATCGCCGGTCGTCAGGCGCAGTAACATCCCTGGCTGAACTTCCGCCAGCGGCACGCTTTTTTCACCATCTGCGGTGACCACTCGCGCCGTCGGTGGGGTTAAATCGAGTAATTTCTCCAGCGCCTTAGAAGAACGCTGACGTGCGCGCGCTTCCAGCATATGGCCGAGATTAATCAGACCGATAATCATCGCACTGGCTTCATAGTAAAGATGCCGCGCTTCCATCGGGAACCACTGCGGCCACAGGTTGACGCTCATCGAATAGAGCCACGCCACACCCGTTCCCAGCGCCACCAGCGTATCCATCGTCGCTGCACCGTTCAGCAGGCTTTTCCATGCACTGCGGTAAAAATGGCCGCCGGCGAAAACCATCACTGCCAGGGTTATCAGGCCGATAACTAACCACAAGCTGCGGTTGTCAGCGGTGACCATCATGTTATCGCCGATCATCCCCCAGACCATTACCGGGATACCCACAGCCAGTGCAACAATTGCCTGCCAGCGGAAGCGCTTCATCGTAGCTACGGCGGTTTCTTGCTGGCGCTCGCGGCGTTTAGCGTCATCTTCAATCGCTTCCGCACCGTAGCCCGCTTTTTCCACCGCCTGCACTAAATCTTGTGGGGAGGCACTGCCCATCACCAGCGCAGTACGCTCCGCCAGGTTTACCCGTGCCTGAGTGACGCCCGGTACGCTTTGCAGCGCATTTTGTACGCGGGTGACACAGCTGGCGCAGCTCATGCCGCTCAGCAGCAACTGCTGGCTGTCATCGTCATCGGCGGTCGCTGCCGGAAGCGCCTCAGAAACCGCTGTCAGTGCTTCCGACGGGATTGATGACTCCGCCAGCGGTTTAGCCTTTGGGTGGCTTACAGATGCGTCATAACCCGCTTGTTTGATGGTTTCGATCAGCTGTTCTGCACTGGCAGTCCCGGTAACGTGCGCTTCAGTGATAGACACATCCGCCTGCTCAACATCCGGGCGCTGTTCAAGACTTTCTTTCACGCGTTTAACGCAGTGACCGCAGGACAGGCCGTCCAGGGTCAGGTCGATAGTTTGTGACATAAAACACTCCTTTAAGACAGTTTTGACTGGCTGTGATAAAGGTTAAACCTTCCAGCAAGGGGAAGGTCAAGAAATTAATAAACCAGGCGGGTAAAAGTCCGTAAAGATTAAAAAATCGGCTCGATTTGCATCAGGATTAGACATTTATTTCTTTGTTTTCCTGTAGTTAAGTTGCGGGTGCTAAGTTAAATCAGGATGCCTGAAAATCGGCACCGGGGTGAGGAATTACCTCCCGCATCTATAAAAAGGAGTTAACAAAAGATGTTAGATGCAAACAAATTACAGCAGGCAGTGGATCAGGCTTACACCCAATTTCACTCACTTAACGGCGGACAAAATGCCGATTACATTCCCTTTCTGGCGAATGTACCAGGTCAACTGGCGGCAGTGGCTATCGTGACCTGCGATGGCAACGTCTATAGTGCGGGTGACAGTGATTACCGCTTTGCACTGGAATCCATCTCTAAAGTCTGTACGTTAGCCCTTGCGTTAGAAGATGTCGGCCCGCAGGCGGTACAGGACAAAATTGGCGCTGACCCGACCGGATTGCCCTTTAACTCAGTTATCGCCTTAGAGTTGCATGGCGGCAAACCGCTGTCGCCACTGGTAAATGCTGGCGCTATTGCCACCACCAGCCTGATTAACGCTGAAAATGTTGAACAACGCTGGCAGCGAATTTTACATATCCAACAGCAACTGGCTGGTGAGCAGGTAGCGCTCTCTGACGAAGTCAACCAGTCGGAACAAACAACCAACTTCCATAACCGGGCCATTGCCTGGCTGCTGTACTCCGCCGGATATCTCTATTGTGATGCAATGGAAGCCTGTGACGTGTACACCCGTCAGTGCTCTACGCTCATCAATACTGTTGAACTGGCAACGCTTGGCGCGACGCTGGCGGCGGGTGGTGTGAATCCGTTGACGCATAAACGCGTTCTTCAGGCCGACAACGTGCCGTACATTCTGGCCGAAATGATGATGGAAGGGCTGTATGGTCGCTCCGGTGACTGGGCGTATCGCGTTGGTTTACCGGGCAAAAGCGGTGTAGGTGGCGGTATTCTGGCGGTCGTCCCTGGCGTGATGGGAATTGCCGCGTTCTCACCACCGCTGGACGAAGAAGGCAACAGTGTTCGCGGTCAAAAAATGGTGGCATCGGTCGCTAAGCAACTCGGCTATAACGTGTTTAAGGGCTGATCATGATGAACACGGAAGGTAATAACGGTAACAAACCCCTCGGTCTATGGAACGTCGTTTCCATCGGTATTGGGGCAATGGTGGGGGCGGGGATCTTCGCGCTGCTGGGGCAGGCTGCGTTGCTAATGGAAGCCTCGACCTGGGTCGCCTTTGCTTTTGGCGGTATTGTGGCGATGTTTTCCGGTTATGCCTATGCGCGTCTGGGGGCGAGCTATCCCAGCAATGGCGGTATTATCGACTTTTTTCGTCGCGGATTAGGCAACGGCGTCTTTTCGCTAGCGCTCTCGTTGCTGTACCTGTTGACGCTGGCGGTGAGCATCGCCATGGTTGCCCGTGCTTTTGGCGCTTATGCCGTGCAGTTTTTGCATGAAGGCAGCCAGGAGGAGCACCTTATTTTGCTCTACGCGTTGGGGATCATTGCGGTGATGACGCTTTTCAACTCCTTAAGCAACCATGCGGTAGGGCGGCTGGAAGTGATCCTCGTCGGCATTAAAATGATGATCCTGTTATTGCTGATTATTGCCGGTGTCTGGTCGCTGCAACCGGCGCATATTTCCGTCTCTGCGCCCCCCAGCTCCGGTGCGTTCTTCTCCTGTATTGGGATAACCTTCCTTGCCTATGCGGGCTTTGGCATGATGGCGAACGCGGCGGATAAAGTGAAAGATCCGCAGGTCATTATGCCACGGGCGTTTCTGGTGGCGATTGGCGTTACCACGTTGCTTTATATCTCGCTGGCGCTGGTTTTGCTTAGCGATGTATCGGCATTAGAGTTAGAAAAATATGCTGATACCGCCGTAGCGCAGGCTGCTTCTCCGCTGCTCGGGCATGTGGGTTATGTGATCGTCGTCATCGGCGCTTTACTGGCGACGGCTTCAGCCATTAACGCGAACCTGTTCGCCGTGTTTAACATCATGGACAACATGGGCAGCGAACGCGAACTGCCGAAGCTAATGAATAAATCCCTGTGGCGGCAGAGTACCTGGGGCAACATTATTGTCGTGGTGTTGATTATGCTGATGACGGCGGCGCTAAATTTAGGCTCACTCGCCAGTGTTGCCAGCGCCACCTTTTTGATTTGCTACCTGGCGGTGTTTGTGGTGGCGATCCGCCTGCGTCATGATATTCACGCCTCGTTGCCGATTCTTATCGTTGGTACGTTGGTGATGTTGTTGGTGATCGTTGGCTTTATCTACAGTCTGTGGTCCCAGGGTAGCCGTGCGTTGATATGGATTATTGGCTCACTCTTACTCAGCCTTATTGTGGCAATGGTCATGAAGCGCAATAAAACCGTATAACATCTCTCTGTGCGCAGTACTTCCTGTATTATTGTGGTGGCGGTCGATATTCGCACTGGCAAAAAAACGTGCTTGAATATCTGTTGAAACCCTTTAACAAAGCACAGGAGGCGTTGCGCGAACGATGAACATCAGCGATGTAGCAAAAATTACCGGCCTGACCAGCAAAGCCATTCGCTTCTATGAAGAGAAGGGGCTGGTGACGCCGCCGATGCGCAGCGAAAACGGTTATCGCACCTACACGCAGCAGCATCTCAACGAACTGACCTTACTGCGCCAGGCACGGCAGGTGGGCTTTAACCTGGAAGAGAGCGGCGAGCTGGTGAATCTGTTTAACGACCCGCAGCGGCACAGCGCCGACGTCAAACGGCGCACGCTGGAGAAGGTGGCGGAGATCGAACGACACATTGAGGAGCTGCAATCCATGCGCGACCAGCTGCTGGCACTGGCGAATGCCTGCCCTGGCGATGACAGCGCCGACTGCCCGATTATCGAAAATCTCTCCGGCTGCTGTCATCATCGGGCAGGGTGATTAAGACGAGACGGCTCGGATATGTAGGGTTATCCCTTCTATCGCAATGACTTCAACATGCGTACCTGCACCGAGATCCTCGCTGGCGCTGACAGGCCATGAACTGTCACCGACGCGCATATGACCGCGCCCGTTGACCAGCGGAGATTCCAGCACAAAACGTCGGCCAATCAGCTGCTGCCCGCGCTGGTTTAAATGACTATCGCTGTGCTTTTGTTCGCGCACCCGCCGCGACAACCATTTCCACCACAGCCAGGCGGCGAGCAGCGTCAGGATGGCAAACATTACCCCTTGCCACTCCCAACCCAGCGGCACCAGCCAGACCACCAGGCCGGTAATCACCGCTGCCACGCCGCTCCACAACAAATAACCATTTCCGCCCAGCATCTCGGCTGCCAGCAGCAAACCGCCGAGACTGAGCCAGAAAATATGTGGATGAACGACCATTAACTCCATCATGGCTGAGTCCGTTTGTTGGCGCTGTCTTTCACCAGCTCGGCAATCCCGGCAATCGACCCCATCAGGCTGCTGGCCTCTAATGGCATCATCACTACTTTGCTGTTACTGGAGGTACCGATCTGCTGTAACGCTTCGGTGTATTTCTGCGCTACGAAGTAGTTCACCGCCTGAATATCACCGGAGGCGATAGCTTCAGACACCATTTTGGTGGCGCGGGCTTCTGCTTCGGCGGAACGTTCACGCGCTTCAGCCTGTAAAAACGCCGACTGACGTTCGCCTTCCGCTTTCAGGATTTGCGACTGTTTTTCACCTTCGGCTTTGAGGATTTCCGCCTGACGGATCCCTTCCGCTTCAAGAATGTAAGCGCGTTTGGTACGTTCCGCTTTCATCTGCGCGTTCATTGAAGAGATAAGCTCTGCCGGTGGGCGCACGTCGCGAATTTCAATACGGGTGACTTTAATCCCCCACGGGTTGGTGGCTTCATCGACAATACGCAGCAGGCGTGAGTTGATGCTGTCGCGCTGAGAGAGCATTTCGTCAAGTTCCATTGAACCCAACACGGTACGGATGTTAGTCATGGTCAGGTTGATGATCGCCAGCTCCAGATTGCTGACTTCATAAGCCGCGCGCGGCGCGTCAATCACCTGAATAAAACAGACTGCGTCGATGGTAACGTTGGCGTTATCTTTCGAGATAACTTCCTGGGAAGGGATATCGAGCACTTGCTCCATCATATTGATCTTGCGACCAATGCGATCCATAAACGGCACCACCAGACTGAGCCCCGGCTGTAACGTTTTGGTATAGCGACCAAAACGTTCTACCGTCCATTGATAGCCCTGCGGCACGATTTTGACGCCCGCGCCGACAATGACCAGCGCGACAAAAATGAGAATCGGGATAAAGATAAGCATCGGAAAAACCTCCTGTTGTACCGTCCATAATCAGCAAAATTGCTGCTTGATTAAACAAATTATACCTGATTACTGAAAGAGAGTTCCCCCTTATTCCTGCGAAGGATAAACTGTTTTTAGTAAAAATCAGAAAAAGGGAACAGCGATGCAGGAAAATAGTCCTTTGCTTCAGCTACAAAACGTAGGATATCTGGCGGGTGATGCGAAGATTCTTAATAACATCAATTTTTCGCTGCGTGCTGGCGAATTTAAGTTAATTACCGGTCCTTCTGGTTGTGGCAAAAGTACGCTGCTAAAAATAGTTGCTTCATTGATCAGCCCAACCAGCGGAACGTTACTGTTTGAAGGTGAGGATGTCAGCACACTAAAGCCAGAAATCTACCGCCAACAAGTCTCTTACTGCGCCCAGACACCGACGCTGTTTGGCGATACGGTATACGATAATCTGATCTTTCCCTGGCAGATCCGTAACCGGCAGCCTGACCCAGCCATTTTTCTCGATTTTCTCGAACGCTTCGCCTTGCCGGACAGCATTTTGACGAAAAATATCGCCGAGCTATCTGGTGGTGAAAAACAACGCATCTCACTGATTCGTAACCTGCAATTTATGCCGAAGGTTTTATTGCTGGATGAAATCACCAGTGCGCTGGATGAAAGTAATAAACATAACGTTAATGAGATGATCCATCGTTATGTGCGCGAGCAAAATATTGCCGTGCTGTGGGTGACACACGATAAAGACGAAATTAATCATGCGGATAAAGTGATTACACTGCAACCGCATGCCGGAGAAATGCAGGAAGCACGCTATGAACTCGCATAATATTACTAACGAATCATTAGCACTGGCATTAATGCTGGTGGTGGTGGCAATCTTAATTAGCCATAAAGAAAAACTGGCGCTGGAGAAAGATATTCTCTGGAGCGTCGGACGAGCGATAATTCAGCTGATTATTGTCGGCTATGTGCTGAAGTATATTTTCAGCGTGGATGATGCCAGCCTGACATTATTGATGGTGTTATTTATCTGCTTTAATGCGGCGTGGAACGCGCAAAAACGCAGTAAATATATTGCTAAAGCTTTTATCTCATCGTTTATTGCCATTACGGTCGGGGCGGGAATTACCCTGGCGGTGCTGATTCTCTCAGGGTCGATTGAATTTATCCCGATGCAGGTGATCCCTATCGCCGGGATGATTGCCGGTAACGCCATGGTAGCGGTGGGGTTGTGTTACAACAATTTAGGGCAACGGGTCATTAGCGAACAGCAACAGATTCAGGAGAAACTGAGTCTTGGTGCGACGCCGAAGCAGGCTTCAGCGATATTGATTCGCGACAGTATTCGCGCGGCTTTAATTCCGACGGTCGATTCAGCAAAAACGGTTGGCTTAGTGAGTTTACCAGGAATGATGTCCGGGCTGATATTTGCCGGGATTGATCCGGTGAAGGCGATTAAATATCAGATTATGGTGACCTTTATGCTGCTCTCAACCGCCAGCTTGTCGACCATTATTGCCTGCTATTTAACCTATCGTAAGTTTTATAATTCGCGCCACCAGTTGGTGGTGACGCAATTGAAGAAGAAATGATGCGATGCCGGATGCGCAGCATCGCATCCGGCGTTGTGGTTCATGTGCCGATCAACGGAATATCAATACAACAATGCATACAGCTGGCGGCGATACTTCGACGCCAGTGCATCACCCGTACCCAGCGCAGCGAGGATCTCCTGGAACGTTTTACGCGTCTGACCGTCTGCGGCGGTGAGATCTTTACGCAGATGCCCGAACAGCAACTCCAGCGCCTCTTCATTGCGCCCAACCTGATGCAGTTGCAGCGCCAGTTGCGTCGCCAGTGCGGCATCTTCTGGATTCTCCGCCACCTGCTGTTGCAACTGTTGAATTTCCGGCGTATCAGCCGCCTGCTTCAGCAGTTCGATTTGCGCCACCATCCCCTGGTAGCGGGTGTCCTGATCCTGTAACGGAATGGTTTTCAGCACCGCTTCTGCATCTTCAGAACGGTTCAGCGCAATCAGCGTTTCTGCCAACAGCAGGCCGATCTCCCCGTTCTGATTCGACAACTGCCAGGCGTCTTTCAGCAATGGCAGGGCATCGGTGAAATTGCCTTCCTGCATCAGTTGCATCGCCTGCTGCGCTTTCAGCTCTTCTTCGCGCGGCAGCACTTTATCCAGCAGGGCGCGGATCGCCTCTTCCGGTTGCGGCCCCTGGAAGCCATCTACCGGTTGCCCGTTCTGGAACAGATACACCGTCGGAATCGCGCGCAGACCAAACTGGGCGGCAATCATCTGCTCCGCATCGCAGTCCAGCTTCGCCAGAATAAATTGCCCGTTGTACTGCGCCGCAAGGCTTTCCAGAATTGGGGTTAACTGCAAACAGTGCTGGCTACGTTCAGACCAAAAATAGAACAGCACCGGAGTGGTCATCGACTGTTCAAGAACCTGTTGCAGGTTAGATTCGTTAATGTTGACAATATTTTCTACGGACATGGAGTCGCTCTCTGTTGTCGATATTTTCTTTGACATGGGGGCTTAAGCGCGCGCTTCAACTCACCCCTGCAATATTTTGTCCATCACGCGCCCCGGCAGCAGGCGCTTAAGCACCATTACTGCCCAAGTCACCAGCGTTACCGGATAGCGCATCTTCGGCTTCTCGCTAATAAAAGCATGGCGTACTTTGTCCACCACCGCTTCCGGTCCCAACGTAAAGCGGGCGGCGATGCCGGGATTTTCGACTGGTTTATCACTTTGCGTCTGGTTGACGTTGTCGGTGAAGCGAGTACGAATGGGACCGGGTTCGATCAGGCTGACTTTAATTCCGCTGTGGCGTAGCTCCATGCGCAGCGCGTCTGACCATGCCTCCAGCGCATATTTACTGGCCGCGTAAGCGCCACGACCCGGTGTGGAGATTAATCCCATCACCGATGATGTCATCACAATACGCCCTTCACCGTGCGGTAACATCGCGGGTAACAGGCGCATGGTGAGCTGGTGTGCGCCGAAAAAGTTGGCGGAAAACTGCTGTTCCATCTGCGCGCGGCTGATGGTGGAAAGGGGGCCATACATGCCGAATCCGGCATTGTTAAAGATCCCATACAGACAATTATCGGTCAGGGCGATCACTTCGTCGGCTGCGCGATCAACACTTTCTGGCGAATCCAGATCGATCAACACGCCGGTAAATCCCATGCTGTTCATACGCTCAACATCATCCGGTTTCCGGCAACCTGCCAGCACATGAAAACCCTGGCGTTTTAATTCGAGCGCGCTTTCCAGGCCAATTCCACTGGAACATCCGGTAATTAAGACCGATTTTTGCATAACTTTACCTGTCAGGATCTCCGTTGCTTTATGAGTCATGATTTACTAAAGGCTGCAACTGCTTCGCCATCCAGTCGGCAATAAACGGCTGGGCGTCGCGGTTGGGATGAATACCGTCATCCTGCATCCATTGTGGCTTGAGGTAGACCTCTTCCATAAAAAAGGGCAGCAGCGGAACATCAAACTCTTTGGCGAGTTTGGGGTAAATGGCGCTAAAGGCTTCATTATAACGGCGACCATAGTTTGCAGGCAGACGTATTTGCATTAACAATGGTTCAGCGTTGGCGGCTTTGACATCCTGCAAAATCTGGCGCAGCGTTTGCTCGGTTTGCTGTGGCTGAAAACCACGCAAACCGTCATTGCCGCCCAGTTCAACCAGCACCCAACGCGGCTGATGCTGTTTCAGCAGAGCCGGAAGGCGCGCCAGTCCTTGTTGCGAGGTGTCGCCGCTGATGCTGGCATTAACTACCGACGTTTTACTCTGCCACTTATCATTCAACAAGGCAGGCCAGGCCGCGCTGGCAGACATTCGATACCCGGCGCTCAGGCTATCACCCAGAATCAATAACGTGTCCGCTGCGGCGGCACGGAAGGTTAACAGGGCCAGGAACAGGAAGGGCAAATGCCAGCGGAAAACATTGTTGAAGTTCATCATCTTAAGAAGTCCGTCGGTCAGGGGGAGCATGAACTCTCCATCCTCACCGGAGTTGAGCTGGTTGTCAAACGTGGCGAGACCATCGCACTGGTGGGCGAGTCGGGATCGGGTAAGTCAACCTTGCTGGCGATCCTCGCCGGGCTTGATGACGGCAGCAGTGGCGAAGTGAGTCTGGTGGGACAACCGCTACATAATATGGACGAAGAAGCGCGGGCAAAGTTGCGCGCGAAGCACGTCGGCTTTGTTTTTCAGTCATTTATGTTAATTCCTACCCTTAACGCGCTGGAAAACGTCGAGCTTCCGGCTCTGCTGCGCGGTGAGAGTAGCGCGGAAAGTCGTAACGGGGCGAAAGCGTTGCTCGAACAGTTAGGGCTGGGTAAACGTCTGGATCATCTTCCGGCACAGCTTTCCGGCGGTGAACAGCAACGAGTGGCGCTGGCACGAGCCTTTAATGGTCGACCTGATGTGCTGTTTGCCGACGAACCCACCGGCAACCTTGACCGCCAGACGGGCGATAAAATTGCCGACCTGCTGTTTTCCCTCAACCGTGAACATGGCACCACGTTGATTATGGTGACCCACGACCTGCAACTGGCGGCACGCTGCGACCGCTGCTTACGGCTGGTGAACGGGCAGTTGCAGGAGGAAGCATGATTGCACGTTGGTTCTGGCGCGAATGGCGTTCGCCGTCGCTATTAATTGTCTGGCTGGCGCTAAGCCTGGCGGTGGCCTGCGTGCTGGCGCTGGGCAATATCAGCGATCGCATGGAGAAGGGCTTAAGCCAGCAAAGCCGTGAGTTTATGGCGGGCGATCGGGCGTTGCGCAGTTCACGCGAAGTGCCGCAAGCGTGGCTGGAGGAAGCGCAAAAGCGCGGCCTGAAAGTCGGCAAGCAGCTGACTTTCGCCACAATGACCTTTGCAGGCGACACACCGCAGCTGGCGAACGTCAAAGCGGTGGATGATATCTACCCGATGTATGGCGATCTGCAAACTAATCCCCCTGGCCTGAAACCGCAGGCGGGCAGCGTATTGCTGGCCCCACGCCTGATGGCACTGCTTAACCTGAAAACGGGCGACACCATTGACGTGGGCGATGCCACCTTGCGGATTGCCGGAGAAGTGATTCAGGAACCGGATTCCGGTTTTAACCCCTTCCAGATGGCTCCGCGTCTGATGATGAATCTGGCGGATGTCGATAAAACCGGAGCCGTGCAGCCGGGGAGTCGGGTCACCTGGCGTTATAAATTCGGCGGCAACGAGAACCAGCTCGACGGCTATGATAAATGGTTGTTACCTCAGCTTAAACCCGAACAACGCTGGTACGGTCTGGAACAGGACGAAGGCGCGCTGGGGCGATCGATGGAACGCTCGCAACAGTTCCTGCTGCTTTCGGCGCTTCTGACCTTGCTGCTGGCAGTGGCAGCGGTGGCGGTAGCGATGAATCATTACTGTCGCAGTCGCTACGATCTGGTAGCGATCCTCAAAACGCTGGGGGCAGGGCGAGCGCAACTGCGTAAGCTAATCGTCGGTCAGTGGTTGATGGTGCTGACGCTTTCAGCCGTTACCGGTGGGGCCATAGGCCTGTTGTTCGAAAACGTGTTGATGGTGCTGCTCAAGCCCGTTCTGCCTGCTGCACTACCGCCAGCCAGCCTCTGGCCGTGGCTGTGGGCGCTTGGCACCATGACGGTCATCTCGCTGCTGGTGGGGCTACGACCATACCGCTTGTTGCTGGCAACGCAGCCTTTACGCGTATTACGTAATGATGTGGTAGCGAACGTCTGGCCGCTGAAGTTTTATCTGCCGATTGTCAGTGTGGTGGTTGTGCTGCTGCTCGCCGGATTAATGGGTGGCAGCATGCTGCTTTGGGCGGTGCTGGCGGGCGCGGTAGTACTGGCTTTGCTGTGCGGTGTGCTGGGCTGGATGCAGCTGAATGTACTTCGCCGCATGACGCTGAAATCGCTACCTCTGCGCCTGGCGGTTAGCCGCCTGTTACGTCAGCCGTGGTCAACGTTAAGCCAGCTTTCGGCATTTTCGCTCTCCTTTATGCTGCTGGCGCTGTTGCTGGTATTGCGTGGCGATCTGCTCGACCGCTGGCAGCAGCAGCTACCGCCAGAAAGCCCGAACTACTTTTTAATTAACATCGCCACAGAACAGGTAGCACCGCTAAAAGCGTTCCTCGCGGAACATCATATAGTCCCGGAATCATTTTATCCGGTAGTGCGGGCGCGGCTGACGGCGATTAACGATAAGCCGACAGAAGGTAATGAAGATGAGGCGCTTAATCGCGAACTCAATCTTACCTGGCAAAATACGCGGCCCGATCATAATCCGATTGTCGCCGGTAACTGGCCGCCAAAAGCCGATGAAGTGTCGATGGAAGAGGGGCTGGCGAAACGCTTAAACGTTGCCCTCGGTGATACCGTGACTTTTATGGGCGATACCCAGGAGTTCCGCGCTAAAGTGACCAGCCTGCGCAAAGTGGACTGGGAAAGTCTGCGGCCTAATTTCTATTTTATTTTCCCGGAAGGGGCATTAGACGGGCAACCGCAGAGCTGGCTTACCAGTTTCCGCTGGGAGAATGGCAACGGCATGTTGACGCAACTCAACCGCCAGTTCCCGACCATTAGCCTGTTAGATATTGGCGCGATTTTAAAACAGGTCGGTCAGGTGCTGGAGCAGGTAAGTCGGGCGCTGGAGGTGATGGTGGTGCTGGTCACCGCCTGCGGTATGTTGCTGTTGCTGGCACAGGTGCAGGTGGGAATGCGTCAGCGTCATCAGGAGCTGGTGGTGTGGCGCACACTCGGTGCGGGGAAAAAACTGCTGCGTACCACGTTGTGGTGTGAGTTCGCCATGCTTGGGTTTGTTTCTGGCCTGGTAGCCGCAATTGGTGCGGAAACGGCGCTGGCAGTGTTGCAGGCGAAAGTGTTTGATTTCCCGTGGGAGCCAGACTGGCGATTGTGGATTGTTCTGCCGTGCAGCGGTGCACTGCTGCTGTCGCTTTTCGGCGGCTGGCTGGGTGCGCGACTGGTTAAGGGTAAGGCGCTGTTCAGGCAGTTTGCGGGGTGATGACAGGTGTTAGATTGCCTGATGCGCTACGCTTATCAGGCCTACGAAGAGCGTGCAATATATTGATTTTGCAAGATTGTGTAGGCCGGATAAGGCGTTTACGCCGCATCTGGCATGAACAGTGTGCATTTTGGCAATAAATATGAAACCAACTGTCATGTCGGTTTTTTATATCTGTATTCTGGTGCAACCATTCTGTTCTCACGACAATCGCCGTTTCAGAATACCGCCCATCACTGCGTCTTAACCCATTCCGCCACTTCCGCCCACTCACCGCGAAAGACAACTTTTTCCGCTTTTTTCTCAAGCTGATAGCGATACATCGGGTCGTAATATTCTTTAAGTAACGGCACCAGCCAGGCCAGATGACCGTCGGTGCTGTCGGTGGTGAGTTGCGTTGTCAGCGCCGTATCCAGCTGGGCAGCGAGTTCGTTATAGCGCTGTAACCCCAGCCGACGCTTAATAGCCGAAAGTCCGTGATGCAGGTATTCGCAATATTCCTGCCAGCCCTGTTCGTCGCCGTACGCGTGGGTAAAATCATGATGCATACGCAAGAAATACTCTTCGTTCAGGCGCTCAAGACGGATCTCAAACGGATCTTCTACCACCGCAATCGCCGCCTGAGTCATTCGCTCGCGCAGGCATTCCGGCAGGTGATTCGAACCGATCATCCGGCTTTCGTCTTCCAGCACCCACAGGCGCAAATCCTGACGGGCGTCGGTTTTTAGCATTTCGGCAGCCAGCAGGTTTTCAAAACTCGCCTGGCTAAGTTGTGGTTGTAAGGTGCGACCAAACGCCGAACCGCGATGACGCGCTAACCCTTCCAGATCAACACCGTTCGGCTGTTGCTGCACTAACAGCGTTTTACCGCTGCCGGTACAACCGCCAATCAGCACTATCGGTTTTTGTGCCAGTTCAATAGTCGCCTGAATCGCGGCTTGGCGCAGTGCCTTATAACCGCCTTCCACCAGCGGATAATCAATCCCCGCTGCATACAACCAGCTTTGCACAATATGTGAGCGCTGACCGCCACGGGCGCAGCAGAGAATACCTTGCGGATTTTGCAGGCACGCTGCCCGCCAGGCGTCCATGCGCTGCTGACGAATTTCACCCGCCACCAGTTTATGCCCCAGCGCCAGCGCCGCGTCTGAGCCTTGCTGTTTATAACAAGTGCCAACGGCGGCGCGTTCATCGTTATTCATTAACGGCAGGTTGATAGCGGCGGGCATTGCGCCTTGCTCAAACTCGATAGGGGCGCGAACATCAATAATGGGCGTATCAGCAATCAGCAGGGCACGATAGTCCTGTTCCGTGTGTCTCTCTTGCATAGTTAAAAGTGAACCTCAAATCAGCTTGCGCGCTATTTTACGCGCCAACGCGCAAGGAAACTTGATTTTTAACTGCGTGGGTTGCCGAAAATTTCTAAAAATCCGCTGATTTCCGGCCTGCGCTGGGTAAACAAGGTCACAATATCTTCTACCGCTTTGCCGCTGCCAAATTTGCGCCATGCCAGACTCAATGGCGAAGGAGGGCGCATCGTTGGGATTACCCGGCTGACCAGTTGTTGATTATCGATCATTGACTGGCAAAGTGATTTTGGCAAAAAACCAATGCCAACACCCGCCAGATGGGCGGCGATTTTCGTTTCCATATCGGGAACAATAATCTCTTTTTGCCCCGGCAATCGCCAGGCGACGCGTTTGGTTAAGGTTCGGGCGCTGTCTTCAATATTGACCGCCGGAAAGCGCCGCAACTGCGCTTCTGTTAGCGGCTCTTCAACGTTCGCCAGCGGATGATCCGCCGCCATGACAAAGCGCCATTGCACCGATCCTAAGGGATCAAGACTAAAGGTATTTGCCAGCGCCTCAGTTCCCGTGACCCCGATAGCCAGCGAAAAACCTTCGTACAATAGCGAGTCCCAGACGCCCATATAGATTTGTCGGGAGATGTGAAACTGGGTAAAGGGGTAACGCTCATTCAGCCACGCCAGCAACTGGGCGACGGCCTGGGGGTTATAGAGCAGGTTGTTGATGACAATATTCACCTAGCGTTCCACGCCATCATTCACCTGTTGCAGCTCGCTGGGCATACTTTCCAGCCAGCTCAGCCAGTCTCTGGCCTGGGAAAGTAGATGCTCGCCAGCCGCTGTCAACGTCACGCTGCGAGTCGTGCGGAAAAACAGCGCCACTCCGGTATTCTCTTCCAGAAGTTTAATGCGATAACTGATCGTCGCCGTGGTTTTACATAATCGTTCTGCCGCTTTTGAAAAACTTCCTGTTTCAGCAACCGCAATGAAAGTCCGCAAGGTTTCTGGATCGAACATCTTCAGGTATCCCCTTTTAAATCCGCAAGTTGCGTGATTTTCTTATCCTCTGATTTATCAGTATTTTTACATGATAACCCTGTTCAATTTGTGGACTAAATCTAGTTTTGGAAAAATATTCCAACTTTTGTATTGATGTTGTTCTCTTAAGGTTTTAGATTGCCGGTAATGACTCCAACTTATTGATAGTGTTTTATGTTCAGATAATGCCCGATGACTTTGTCATGCAGCTCCACCGATTTTGAGAACGACAGCGACTTCCGTCCCAGCCGTGCCAGGTGCTGCCTCAGATTCAGGTTATGCCGCTCAATTCGCTGCGTATATCGCTTGCTGATTACGTGCAGCTTTCCCTTCAGGCGGGATTCATACAGCGGCCAGCCATCCGTCATCCATATCACCACGTCAAAGGGTGACAGCAGGCTCATAAGACGCCCCAGCGTCGCCATAGTGCGTTCACCGAATACGTGCGCAACAACCGTCTTCCGGAGACTGTCATACGCGTAAAACAGCCAGCGCTGGCGCGATTTAGCCCCGACATAGCCCCACTGTTCGTCCATTTCCGCGCAGACGATGACGTCACTGCCCGGCTGTATGCGCGAGGTTACCGACTGCGGCCTGAGTTTTTTAAGTGACGTAAAATCGTGTTGAGGCCAACGCCCATAATGCGTGCAGTTGCCCGGCATCCAACGCCATTCATGGCCATATCAATGATTTTCTGGTGCGTACCGGGTTGAGAAGCGGTGTAAGTGAACTGCAGTTGCCATGTTTTACGGCAGTGAGAGCAGAGATAGCGCTGATGTCCGGCAGTGCTTTTGCCGTTACGCACCACCCCGTCAGTAGCTGAACAGGAGGGACAGCTGATAGAAACAGAAGCCACTGGAGCACCTCAAAAACACCATCATACACTAAATCAGTAAGTTGGCAGCATCACCTCCTTAGACAAGGAAATAAGTCAGTTCCAGATTTACAACGCCATCATGGACGAAAAATGAAGCTTTCAATCTCAGCGACGGTGCGCCCCACCTTCGCAAGAGGTCGCTTCACGCGATAAATCTGAAACGAAACCTGACAGCGCGCCCCGCTTCTGACAAAATAGGCGCATCCCCTTCGACCTACGTAACAGATGGAATCCTCTCTCTGATGGCAGCAAAGATTATTGACGGTAAAACGATTGCGCAGCAGGTGCGCTCTGAAGTTGCTCAAAAAGTTCAGGCGCGTATTGCAGCCGGACTGCGGGCACCAGGACTGGCCGTTGTGCTGGTGGGTAGTAACCCTGCATCGCAAATTTATGTCGCAAGCAAACGCAAGGCTTGTGAAGAAGTCGGGTTCGTCTCCCGCTCTTATGACCTCCCGGAAACCACCAGCGAAGCGGAGCTGTTGGAGCTTATCGATGCGCTGAATGCCGACAACACCATCGATGGCATTCTGGTTCAACTGCCGTTACCGGCGGGTATTGATAACGTCAAAGTGCTGGAACGTATTCACCCGGACAAAGACGTAGACGGTTTCCATCCTTATAACGTCGGTCGCCTGTGCCAGCGCGCGCCGCGTCTGCGCCCCTGCACCCCTCGCGGCATCGTCACGCTGCTTGAGCGTTACAACATTGATACCTTCGGCCTCAACGCCGTGGTGATTGGCGCATCGAATATCGTCGGTCGTCCAATGAGCATGGAACTGTTGCTCGCAGGTTGCACCACTACCGTGACTCACCGCTTCACTAAAAATCTGCGTCACCACGTAGAAAATGCCGATCTACTGATCGTTGCCGTCGGCAAGCCGGGCTTTATTCCTGGTGACTGGATCAAAGAAGGCGCAATTGTGATTGATGTCGGCATCAACCGTCTGGAAAATGGCAAAGTTGTGGGCGACGTCGTGTTTGAAGACGCGGCTAAACGCGCCTCATACATTACGCCTGTTCCGGGCGGCGTTGGCCCGATGACGGTTGCCACGCTGATTGAAAACACGCTACAGGCGTGCGTTGAATATCATGATCCACAGGGTGAGTAACATGGCGACATTTTCTTTAGGTAAACATCCGCACGTTGAGCTGTGCGACTTGCTGAAACTGGAAGGCTGGAGCGAAAGCGGCGCGCAGGCGAAAATCGCGATTGCCGAAGGCCAGGTGAAAGCCGACGGCGCGGTTGAAACGCGCAAACGCTGCAAAATCGTCGCCGGTCAGACAGTGAGTTTTGCAGGTCACAGCGTACAGGTTGTTGCCTGATCCCTTTCCCGGCCTGTATCAACAGGCCGGTTCTCTTTTCAGACTTTTGCCCTCTACGCCCCGTTCATCCATGCTGATAGCATCGACATTTTGCCGAAGCGACCATCATGCCAACCGTTATTACGCACGCCGCCGTTCCCCTATGCATTGGTTTAGGGTTGAGTTCGAAAGTCATCCCTCCGCGTCTGTTATTTGCCGGAATCATCCTGGCGATGCTGCCCGACGCCGACGTATTGTCGTTTAAATTTGGCGTTGCTTACGGCAATGTTTTTGGTCATCGCGGGTTTACCCATTCGCTGGTGTTTGCGTTTGTTGTCCCGCTGTTATGTGTGCTGATTGGACGCCGATGGTTCAGGGCTGGGCTGATTCGCTGCTGGCTGTTTTTAACCGTCTCGTTGCTATCGCACAGCATGCTGGATTCGGTAACCACTGGCGGTAAGGGTGTTGGCTGGCTGTGGCCGTGGTCAGATGAACGCTTTTTCGCTCCCTGGCAGGTGATTAAAGTCGCGCCGTTTGCATTGTCTTGTTACACCACGCCGTACGGGCATCAGGTGATTATTTCTGAATTGATGTGGGTGTGGTTGCCGGGGATGCTACTGATGGGAATGTTGTGGTGGCGCAGACGATAACCGGATGCGAAAACTCGCATCCGGCAATAGCGCAATTACTTACGACGCCAGGTGGTCCCTTGCGGGCCATCTTCCAGAACGATCCCCATCTCGTTAAGACGGTCACGCGCCGCATCTGCCGCCGCCCAGTCTTTCGCTTTACGGGCATCCAGACGCTGTTGAATTAACGCTTCAATCTCAGCCACTTCGCTGTCGTCTGCCTGCGCGCCGCTTTGCAGGAACGCTTCCGGTTCTTGCTCCAGCAGGCCTAATACAGCGGAAAGTTTACGCAGGTGAGATGCCATTGCATTCGCCGCTGCCATATCTTCTGCTTTCAGACGGTTTACTTCACGCGCCATATCAAACAGTACGGAATAGGCTTCCGGGGTGTTGAAATCGTCGTCCATCGCTTCAATAAAGCGCGCTTCAAACGCTTCGCCACCGGCAGGAGCAACGGTTTTTTCTGTGCCGCGCAGGGCAGTGTAGAGACGCTCCAGCGCCGCACGCGCCTGCTTCAGGTTCTCTTCGCTGTAGTTCAGCTGGCTGCGATAGTGGCCCGACATCAGGAAGTAACGCACGGTTTCAGCATCGTAGTATTTCAGCACATCGCGCACGGTAAAGAAGTTACCCAGCGATTTGGACATCTTCTCGCGGTCAACCATCACCATTCCGGAGTGCATCCAGTAGTTAACATACTGACCATCATGGGCACAGGTGGACTGCGCGATTTCATTCTCGTGGTGCGGGAACATCAGGTCAGAACCGCCGCCGTGGATATCAAAGTGGTTACCCAGCTGCTTGCAGTTCATTGCCGAACATTCAATGTGCCAGCCTGGACGGCCCGCGCCCCACGGAGACGGCCAGCTCGGTTCGCCCTCTTTCGACATCTTCCACAGAACGAAGTCCATCGGGTTGCGTTTGTCGTCGACCACGTCAACGCGCGCGCCTGCCTGCAGCTGGTCGAGATCCTGACGCGACAGCACACCATAAGTCGGATCGGTCGGGACGTCGAACATCACGTCGCCGTTGTCCGCCGCATAAGCGTGACCTTTGGCGATCAGTTGTTCAGTGAGTTCAATAATTTCTGCGATATGGTGCGTCGCGCGCGGCTCCATATCCGGGCGCAGAATGTTCAAAGCATCAAAATCTTTGTGCATTTCGGCGATCATGCGATCCACCAGCGCCACAAAGCTTTCGCCATTTTCATTGGCACGTTTGATGATTTTGTCGTCGATATCGGTAATGTTGCGCACATACTTCAGTTTATAGCCGAGGAAACGCAGATAGCGCGCAACCACGTCAAAAGCAACAAAGGTACGCCCGTGACCGATATGACAGAGATCGTAAACGGTGATTCCACACACATACATGCCGACTTCCCCGGCGTGAATAGGCTTAAATTCCTCTTTTTGGCGTGTCAGAGTATTGAAGATTTTTAGCATCGAAGATTCCGTTTAGACATGTGTGGGTAATTGAGTTGCGTATAATACCCATATTTCCCGCGCGAATCAGCATACATTGCGTGATGATCCGATCGTGCGGTTATGCTATAACACCACCCTATATATGACCCGAACTGGGTTGAAGCACCAATCAAACGGAACAGGATGCAAAAATGGTTACTTTCCACACCAATCACGGCGATATTGTCATCAAAACTTTTGACGATAAAGCACCTGAAACAGTTAAAAACTTCCTGGACTACTGCCGCGAAGGTTTTTACAACAACACCATTTTCCACCGTGTTATCAACGGCTTTATGATTCAGGGCGGCGGTTTTGAACCGGGCATGAAACAAAAAGCCACCAAAGAACCGATCAAAAACGAAGCCAACAACGGTCTGAAAAATACCCGTGGTACGCTGGCAATGGCCCGTACTCAGGCTCCGCACTCTGCAACTGCACAGTTCTTCATCAACGTGGTTGATAACGACTTCCTGAACTTCTCTGGCGAAAGCCTGCAAGGTTGGGGCTACTGCGTGTTTGCTGAAGTGGTTGAAGGCATGGACGTGGTAGACAAAATCAAAGGTGTTGCAACCGGTCGTAGCGGTATGCACCAGGACGTGCCAAAAGAAGACGTTATCATTGAAAGCGTGACCGTTAGCGAGTAATCGTGGCGACACTCTTTATTGCAGATCTTCATCTCTGCGTGGAAGAACCGGCGATCACCGCCGGTTTTCTGCGTTTTTTAGCGGGGGAAGCTCGCAAGGCCGACGCGCTGTATATTCTTGGCGATCTGTTTGAAGCGTGGATTGGCGACGACGAGCCCAATCCACTCCATCGCCAGATGGCGGCAGCGATCAAAGCGGTGTCCGATTCTGGCGTTCCCTGTTATTTCATTCATGGCAACCGTGATTTTCTGCTCGGCAAACGCTTTGCCCGTGAAAGTGGCATGACGTTATTGCCGGAAGAAAAGGTGCTCGAACTTTATGGCCGCCGGGTGTTGATTATGCATGGCGACACGCTGTGCACCGATGACGCGGGTTATCAGGCTTTTCGCGCCAAAGTCCACAAACCCTGGCTGCAAATGCTATTCCTCGCCCTGCCGTTGTTTGTGCGCAAACGCATTGCCGCGCGAATGCGAGCGAACAGTAAAGAAGCCAACAGCAGTAAATCGCTGGCGATCATGGACGTTAACCAAAACGCGGTAGTCAGTGCGATGGAAAAACATCAGGTGCAATGGCTGATCCACGGACATACCCATCGCCCGGCGGTACATGAACTTATCGCCAACCAGCAACCTGCTTTTCGCGTGGTACTCGGTGCCTGGCATACGGAAGGTTCGATGGTGAAAGTCACGGCGGATGACGTTGAGCTGATTCATTTTCCGTTTTAAAAAAAACCGCAACTTTGCTGATTTCACAGCCACGCAACCGTTTTCCTTGCTCTCTTTCCGTGCTATTCTCTGTGCCCTCTAAAGCCGAGAGTTGTGCACCACAGGAGTTTTAAGACGCATGTCTTCCCGCAATAATCCGGCGCGTGTCGCCATCGTGATGGGGTCCAAAAGCGACTGGGCTACCATGCAGTTCGCCGCCGAAATCTTCGAAATCCTGAATGTCCCGCACCACGTTGAAGTGGTTTCTGCTCACCGCACCCCCGATAAACTGTTCAGCTTCGCCGAAAGCGCCGAAGAGAACGGTTATCAGGTGATTATTGCGGGCGCAGGTGGCGCAGCGCACCTGCCAGGCATGATTGCCGCCAAAACGCTGGTGCCGGTGCTGGGCGTGCCAGTACAGAGCGCCGCACTGAGCGGTGTCGATAGCCTCTACTCCATCGTACAAATGCCGCGCGGCATTCCGGTGGGTACGCTGGCGATTGGTAAAGCTGGCGCGGCAAACGCGGCATTACTGGCAGCACAAATTCTCGCGACTCACGATAAAGAGCTACACCAGCGTCTGAATGACTGGCGCAAAGCACAAACTGATGAAGTGCTGGAAAACCCGGACCCGCGAGGTACGGCATGAAACAGGTTTGCGTCCTCGGTAACGGGCAGTTAGGCCGTATGCTGCGTCAGGCAGGCGAACCGTTAGGCATTGCTGTCTGGCCAGTCGGGCTGGACGCTGAACCGGCGGCGGTGCCTTTTCAACAAAGCGTGATTACCGCTGAGATCGAACGCTGGCCGGAAACCGCATTAACCCGCGAGCTGGCGCGCCATCCGGCCTTTGTGAACCGCGATGTGTTCCCGATTATTGCTGACCGTCTGACTCAGAAGCAGCTTTTCGATAAGCTCCACCTGCCGACCGCGCCGTGGCAGTTACTTGCCGATCGCAGCGAGTGGCCTGCGGTGTTTGATCGTTTAGGTGAACTGGCGATTGTTAAGCGTCGCACTGGTGGCTATGACGGTCGCGGTCAATGGCGTTTACGCGCCAATGAAACCGAACAGTTACCGGCAGAGTGTTACGGCGAATGTATTGTCGAGCAGGGCATTAACTTCTCTGGTGAAGTGTCGCTGGTTGGCGCGCGCGGCTTTGATGGCAGCACCGTGTTTTATACGCTGACGCATAACCTGCATCAGGACGGTATTTTGCGCACCAGCGTCGCTTTTCCGCAGGCCAACGCACAGCAGCAGGCGCAAGCCGAAGAGATGCTGTCGGCGATTATGCAGGAGCTGGGCTATGTGGGCGTGATGGCGATGGAGTGTTTTGTCACCCCGCAAGGTCTGCTGATCAACGAACTGGCTCCGCGTGTGCATAACAGCGGTCACTGGACACAAAATGGTGCCAGCATCAGCCAGTTTGAGCTGCATCTGCGGGCGATTACCGATCTGCCGTTACCGCAACCAGTAGTGAATAATCCGTCGGTGATGATCAATCTGATTGGTAGCGATGTGAATTATGACTGGCTGAAATTGCCGCTGGTGCATCTGCACTGGTACGACAAAGAAGTCCGTCCGGGGCGTAAAGTGGGGCATCTGAATTTGACCGACAGCGACACATCGCGTCTGACTGCGACGCTGGAAGCCTTAATCCCGCTGCTGCCGCCAGAGTATGCCAGCGGCGTGATTTGGGCGCAGAGTAAGTTCAGTTAAGCAGGTGCTCATTTGATTGCCGGATGCGGCGTAAACGCCTTATCCGGCTTACCGCTCCGGTACCCATTGTAGGCCTGATAAGACGCGTCAAGCGTCGCATCAGGCATGGTGCACCGATTGCCGGATGCTCTCATCACTACAGCGAAATACAGGTCCCCGCTTCGCCCGCCAGCGTCTCTTCAATTCGCGATAACGCCCCAATCCACGCGGGTTTACCACGGCTTCTGACATAACCACTCACCGCCGTTACCTTCGGCCCCATCGAACCATCGGCTTTGGCAAATGGCGCTAACTCATCCGGTGTGGCATGGCGAATGGCACGTTGCTGCGGCGTTCCCCAGTTTTCATATACCGCATCAGCATCGGTGAGGATCACCAGTCCATCGGCATTAATCTGCTCGGCGAGCAACGCAGCGGCGAGATCTTTATCAATCACTGCTTCACTCCCTGCCCCATCTTCCGTCACAGGCACACCTCCGCCGCCACTGCAAATCACCACATGCCCCTCTTTGAGCAACAACTCGATGGCTTCGCTGTCGAGAATTTTACGCGGTTGCGGAGACGCCACCACCCGGCGCAAATATTTACCATCACGTTTCATCTGCCAGCCGTAAGCCGCTTCCAGTGCCTCTTGTTCTTCTGGCTGATAAACCGGACCAATAAATTTCTCTGGCTGCAAAAACGCCGGATCATCAGGCGAAACCTCAATGCGCGTCAGCACCGTCGTAACAGGCGGCATCTGCGGCTGTGCGCTCAAGCTCTGCGCCAGCATATAGCCAATCATCCCCTGGCTTTCCGCCACCAGCACATCCAGCGGATACGGTTCTACCTCTTTCCACGCCAGATTCTGTAACGCCAGCAGCCCCACCTGCGGCCCGTTGCCGTGAACAATCGCCAGCCGATAAGAACGGGCCAGGCGTGCCAGCGCGGGTACAGCACTGGCGATATTGCGATATTGATTTTCCGCCGTCAGCGCCTCACCGCGCTGGAGTAAGGCGTTGCCCCCAAGAGCTACAACCAGTGTTTTCATGGTTTTCCTTGTAATAATTGTTGGCCAAGCCAGAACCCCAGCAGCGTATCTGCCCCTGACGTATGCCCCAGCGCCAGCAGCGAATCAATCGCAACAGCGGTACGTTTCGGGCAACTCAGAGCATGGACAAAGTGCAGGAGTGGCGAGGCGAAATATCCTTGCGCGGCATAACGTAAATAACTGACGCTCACCGCTGTGGTAACGAGTTGAAGATTGTCGGAATAGGCAAAAAACTGGCGTAACTCAGCAGGCAGCGGATCGCCTGCCGCCAACGCCAGTGGCCCGAAAAGCCCGGTTTCCTCCGCGCGTTGCATCCATGCAGCTGCAAGCGGTTGAGGATGCGCAGGCGGCGTAATACGCAGCAAACAATAACGCTGTGGCTGTTTAACCGTGAAACGCCCGAGGCGAATCCCTTGAGCCACAACCTGTGGTCGTTCATTGCCGCATAATCCACCGCATAACGCATCGAATTGCGCGCGGCGAAGCACCCATCCTCCGGGGCCGAAACCACTACCCTGACGATGCAGCGTTAACAGTTCGCCGCTTTCCGTCATCAGGTTAATCGCCCGTCGCCACACTCCCGCTAACCGCCAGGACTGGCGATAATTCGGTGCACTACGGCTGGCAAGCAGAGGATGGATGATCGTCATTGCGCGTTCCTCAACCAATCCCCATGCTTTCAGCCAGTGCTTCCAGCGCCTGTTCAAAACACGCCAGCGGTGCCCGCACAGTGCCTGCGCCAATCTGCCCGATCCCCGCCTCTTTATGGGCGATACCGGTATTGATGAGTGGCGTAATGTCGGTTTCTACCACGCGACGAATGTCCAGTCCCAGGCACGCGCCCTGAAAATCCCAGCCTGGGATCTGCAACTGCATATTGCGCTCAAGGTAAATTTCCGCCATCTCTTCAGATACCGCTCTGGCCGCTTCCATGCCACCCGCACCGACAAAGCGCGTTACGCCAGGCGCTGCGATCATTGCCGCACCTCCGATACCAAAGGTTTCGGTAATCGCGCTATCGCCCATATCCGGGTTCGCCTGCTCCTGCGAGAAGCCGGTGAAAAACAGACCTTGCGGAGTGTTTACAGGCGCAGTAAACCAGCGTTCGCCCAGCCCGCTTACCCGAATCCCGAACATATTGCCGTTGCGGGTCATTGCCGTGACGATGCTGCCTGCGCGGATCATCGCGCCAGCATCCATCGCCGCCTTGCAGTAAGCCATCGCGAGGTTGAGGAAGAACTGATCGGTCACGCTGAGGAAATCCATCACTTCGGCGATGTGCTGTTTATCATGATCGAGGCGAGCAATTTGTGGGGCCAGCGCACGCATTAACAGTGCAGAGGAAGCAATATTGCGTTGATGGAACTCATCGCCCATCGTAATGCCCTGCGCCATCATCGCCGTGAGATCGATACCGCGCTCCATGCGCCCCAGCGCCGCGCTTAATACTGGCATTAACACATCGCGCATCCAGCGATGGCGAGTCAGGACATCTTCGCCGTAAGCGCCAAAACGCATCACTTTGCCGATACCTTCGTTGAGGTTGCAGTACGCCCGGTTGCCGTCGGTCACGTTCTCGACCACCAGCATCGGCATACTGGCAGAAGTAATACCGCCCATTGGACCGACGGCATTCACATGGTGACAAGGAATGAAGTTCACTTCCCCCTGCTCCAGTATTGCCAGCGCCTGCGCTTCATCTTTCGCCCAGCCTTCGAACAGACATGCGCCCACGCACGCCCCTTTCATGGGTCCGGTCATCTCCTGCCAGCGCATTGGCGGCCCGGCGTGAAGCAGTGTTTTGCCCTCGTTTAGTTCGCTGATAAGTGAAGAAGCCGGTTGCACATCCAGCCAGTGTGGACGAGCGCGACGAATTTGTTCGATAACCGCAGCATTGGCTTGCGCCACTGATGTAAACATGGGAACCCCTTATTGCAAACGTTCTAATAAACGAGCCAGGTAATGACTCCAACTTATTGATAGTGTTTTATGTTCAGATAATGCCCGATGACTTTGTCATGCAGCTCCACCGATTTTGAGAACGACAGCGACTTCCGTCCCAGCCGTGCCAGGTGCTGCCTCAGATTCAGGTTATGCCGCTCAATTCGCTGCGTATATCGCTTGCTGATTACGTGCAGCTTTCCCTTCAGGCGGGATTCATACAGCGGCCAGCCATCCGTCATCCATATCACCACGTCAAAGGGTGACAGCAGGCTCATAAGACGCCCCAGCGTCGCCATAGTGCATTCACCGAATACGTGCGCAACAACCGTCTTCCGGAGACTGTCATACGCGTAAAACAGCCAGCGCTGGCGCGATTTAGCCCCGACATAGCCCCACTGTTCGTCCATTTCCGCGCAGACGATGACGTCACTGCCCGGCTGTATGCGCGAGGTTACCGACTGCGGCCTGAGTTTTTTAAGTGACGTAAAATCGTGTTGAGGCCAACGCCCATAATGCGTGCAGTTGCCCGGCATCCAACGCCATTCATGGCCATATCAATGATTTTCTGGTGCGTACCGGGTTGAGAAGCGGTGTAAGTGAACTGCAGTTGCCATGTTTTACGGCAGTGAGAGCAGAGATAGCGCTGATGTCCGGCAGTGCTTTTGCCGTTACGCACCACCCCGTCAGTAGCTGAACAGGAGGGACAGCTGATAGAAACAGAAGCCACTGGAGCACCTCAAAAACACCATCATACACTAAATCAGTAAGTTGGCAGCATCACCCATAAATCCGGTCGCCACAAAGCTGCGACGATAACGCGTATTCCCCGCGCCCTGCTGCGGATAAAAAACATCCGTGCCCCGAATCGCACCGTAGGTATTGCTGATATTTACCAGACCTGTAATCACCGCCGTCAGAATAATTCCCGGCGACAAAGCACCGCCACTGCCGAGCGGGAACCACTGCCAGTGCAACTCACCGGAGAGCGAATGCGAAGAAGGAAAGCAAAAGTACCACAACAACCAGCCGGTTATGGTGCCGACCAGCAGGCCATAACGGGCAAAACGTTGCGGCAGAAAGATAATCATCGCCAGTACCAGGCACATCACCGCCACCGAGAGCGCGAACGGTGGTAACTGAATTTTAAAATATGGGTCGGCTATGCCAAACGGCAGCCCGAGCATACCTTTGAAAAAGATAGTGGTCAGCTGTGCGCCCAGCATCAACATAAACAAGACCATCACCGACGGCGTAAATAACCGTGCCAGGCGATGGCCTAATCCGCTAAAACCAATCAACATCGTCAGCACGCCGGAGAGTGCAATCCCCACCGCCAGACTGGTAGCGATATCGTTGATCGGTGTCCCGCGCGATGCTTCGCCAAGGGTGATAGTAAGGATGGTTCCCCACCACAGGCCACCCGGCCCTTCCATAATAGCGCGACGATGACCGCAGAACGCCTGAGCGAAGCAGGCCAGTGCGGTAGCAAGAAAAGCATATTGCGTGAGCGTAAGCAGGCTACTTTGCGGCAACTGAAAAGCAGAAAGTAGCGTAGGAGGAACCACAACCGTGTTGCAAAAAATAAAGAAAAACCACTGAAATCCTGATAACAGGCTTTCGCGGCTGACTGCAAAATTGAACATAAACACACCTTAACCGGAGAATGCCCGCCGCAAGGACGGGCATTGCAGGGGCCAGATTACTGCTGATGTTTAAGGATAAATTGACCTTTCGGCGCAACAGGGAAGCCCTGTTCAATGTCGTAAATCACATCACCACGTAAGATGGTTTTCGTGATACGCGCGCCAATGGTACGGCCAACATACGGGCTGACTTTGTGGCGATATTCCAGATCGTCATTGGTAAGAACATAGCTGCTATTCGGCTGAATGAAGACGAAGTCGGCATCTTTTCCTGGGGCGATACGGCCTTTTTGCTGCAGACCGAAAATATCTGCTGCGTTAGTCGCCATTAATTTGCCGAACATTGGCAGAGACATTCCGCGTTTCTGTACCGCTTCATCGAACATCACGTCCATACAGTTTTGCAGACCGGCAATACCGCCCCATGCTTCCATGATGTTGCCGGCTTTCATTTCCGGAGGGCATGGTGAGTGGTCGGAAACCAGGCAGTCGATTTCACCGTTAAACAGTTTTTCCCACATGCCTTTCTGGTTTTCCAGATCGCGGATCGGCGGTGAACACTTCGCCAGAGTACCGATTTCTTCGAACTGATCGGTATCCAGTACAAAGTAATGCGGGCAGGATTCACAGGTAACATCCTGACCTTCCTGACGTGCACGAGTCACTTCTTCAACACTTTCCGGGCTGCTGATATGGCAAACGTGCAGACGGCAACCGGCAACTTTCGCCAGATACAGCACGCGGCGAATCGCTTCCACTTCGGTAAATACCGGACGCGAAGCCACATAGTCATGGGCAGTTACGCGACCTTCACGTTTCGCTTCTTCGCCCAGTGCGTCACAGATCAGCGCGTTTTCGCAGTGCACCAACACCGGCTGCCCCAGTTCGCCCAGCTTCTGCGCACCTTTGAAGAACTGCCAGTCGTTTACATCACGGAAGTCGTTGTCGATACCGCGATCGCCACAGGTCGCAACGAAGCATTTGAAGCCGACAACGCCCACTTCATCCAGCTCATGCAGACGGTCGATGTTGTAAGACACCAGGCCACCGAGTTGTGCCGCATCGATAGTCAGCTTGCCTTTAGCGGCATCGAACTTCAGTTCAATTGAAGCGCGGTCAACCGTTGCAGGCAGCTGGTTGAGCGGCATTTCGATCATGGTGGTGATACCACCTTTTGCCGCTGCGCGAGTACCGGTTTCATAACCTTCCCAGTGGCTACGACCCGGTTCAGAAAGTACGGATCCATCCAGCGTAAACCGGCTTCCGTGGTGGTTTGGGGTTTATATTCACACCCAACCCAACCGTTGTAGTCAGAATTTTCGATTACCTTAAAGAGATAATCATAATTAATTTCTCCGGTCCCCGGTTCGCCGCGATGCGGATTATCAGCAATTTGCAGGTGACCAATTTTATCGGCCCACTGAGTCATGGTGTTGGTTAATTCACCTTCCATCCGCTGCATGTGATAAATGTCATACTGAATTTTCAAATTGCAGCAACCAACATCATCAATCAATTTCAGCGCCTGCCGAGTTCCGGTGAGATGGAAACCAGGAATATCAAAATGGTTAATAGGTTCAATCAGTAATAAAATATCTTCTTTCATCAGCATATTCGCGGCATAACGCAGGTTTTCTACAAGCGTTGCGTGAATCTGTTCACTGCTGAAACCAGCCGGCGTTTTACCGACCAGACAGTTAATTTTTTTATTCCCCAGCGCACGGGCATAACGAATCGCTGCTGCTACGCCATCCCGAAACTCTTCTTCACGGCCAGGAATACAGGCAATACCGCGCTCCCCCGCCGCCCAGTCACCCGCCGGTAGATTGTGCAGCGTATGTTCGAGTTTATTACTCGCCAGCACCTGTTTTAATTCTTCAATGTCGTAGTCATAAGGAAACATAAATTCAACGCCGCGAAAACCACACTGCGCAGCTTTCTCAAAACGGGCGAGAAAATCATATTCACCAAATAACATCGATAAATTAGCAGAGAAACGTAACATTATTTATCTCCCTTATTCATAGTGCATGAAGCAGGTTTCAGTCGGTGCGTCCACTGCGTTATCGGCGATATCTTCAAATTCCATGACGTTATCCAGTTCGCTGCCCATCGAAATATTGGTCACACGCTCAAGAATAACTTCCACGACTACCGGTACCCGATATTGCGCCATTAAGGCTTTCGCCTGTTCGGTGATGCTGCCAACTTACTGATTTAGTGTATGATGGTGTTTTTGAGGTGCTCCAGTGGCTTCTGTTTCTATCAGCTGTCCCTCCTGTTCAGCTACTGACGGGGTGGTGCGTAACGGCAAAAGCACTGCCGGACATCAGCGCTATCTCTGCTCTCACTGCCGTAAAACATGGCAACTGCAGTTCACTTACACCGCTTCTCAACCCGGTACGCACCAGAAAATCATTGATATGGCCATGAATGGCGTTGGATGCCGGGCAACTGCACGCATTATGGGCGTTGGCCTCAACACGATTTTACGTCACTTAAAAAACTCAGGCCGCAGTCGGTAACCTCGCGCATACAGCCGGGCAGTGACGTCATCGTCTGCGCGGAAATGGACGAACAGTGGGGCTATGTCGGGGCTAAATCGCGCCAGCGCTCGCTGTTTTACGCGTATGACAGTCTCCGGAAGACGGTTGTTGCGCACGTATTCGGTGAACGCACTATGGCGACGCTGGGGCGTCTTATGAGCCTGCTGTCACCCTTTGACGTGGTGATATGGATGACGGATGGCTGGCCGCTGTATGAATCCCGCCTGAAGGGAAAGCTGCACGTAATCAGCAAGCGATATACGCAGCGAATTGAGCGGCATAACCTGAATCTGAGGCAGCACCTGGCACGGCTGGGACGGAAGTCGCTGTCGTTCTCAAAATCGGTGGAGCTGCATGACAAAGTCATCGGGCATTATCTGAACATAAAACACTATCAATAAGTTGGAGTCATTACCTTCGTGGTGTACGGCTTTATTCTTCCGATAATATGTATCCAGATAGCCAGCAAGGGTTTGCCCCAACGGTACGTGGGATTGCCCGTACGGCGGCCCAGCTAACGATTCGGCAAAATGGTTTTATTATCTATCAAAGCTATGTTTCCCCCGGTGCTTTTGAAATTACTGATTTGCACCCGACATCTTCAAATGGCGATCTGGATGTCACCATCGACGAGCGCGATGGCAGAATTACACAATTCCGTATTCAACAGTGCCGATTTTACAACGCGAAGGGCGTTTCAAATTTGACCTGACGGCGGGCGATTTTCGTAGCGGTAATAGTCAGCAATCATCACCTTTCTTTTTTCAGGGCACGGCACTCGGTGGTTTACCACAGGAATTTACTGCCTACGGCGGGACGCAATTATCTGCCAATTACACCGCCTTTTTATTAGGGCTGGGGCGCAACCTCGGGAACTGGGGCGCAGTGTCGCTGGATGTGACCCATGCGCGCAGCCAGTTAGCCGACGACAGTCGTCATGAGGGGGATTCCATTCGCTTCCTCTATGCGAAATCGATGTACACCTTCGGCACCAATTTTCAGTTAATGGGTTACCGCTATTCGACACAAGGTTTTTATACCCTTGATGATGTTGCGTATCGTCGAATGGAGGGGTACGAATATGATTACGATTACGACGGTGAGCATCGCGATGAACCGATAATCGTGAATTACCACAATTTACGCTTTAGCCGCAAAGACCGTTTGCAGTTAAATATTTCACAATCACTTAATGACTTTGGCTCGCTTTATATCTCTGGTACCCATCAAAAATACTGGAATACTTCGGATTCAGATACCTGGTATCAGGTGGGGTATACCAGCAGCTGGGTTGGCATCAGTTATTCACTCTCATTTTCGTGGAATGAATCTGTAGGGATCCCCGATAACGAACATATTGTCGGACTTAATGTTTCAGTGCCTTTCAATGTTTTGACCAAACGTCGCTACACCCGGGAAAATGCGCTCGACCGCGCTTATGCCTCCTTGAACGCTAACCGTAACAGCAACGGGCAAAATAGCTGGCTGGCAGGCGTTGGTGGGACCTTACTGGAAGGCCACAACCTGAGTTATCACGTAAGCCAGGGCGATACCTCGAATAATGGGTACACGGGCAGCGCCACGGCAAACTGGCAGGCCACTTACGGTACGCTGGGGGTCGGGTATAACTACGACCGCGATCAACATGACGTTAACTGGCAGCTGTCTGGCGGTGTGGTCGGGCATGAAAATGGCATAACACTGAGCCAGCCTTTAGGGGATACCAATGTTTTGATTAAAGCGCCTGGCGCAGGCGGTGTACGCATTGAAAATCAAACTGGCATTTTAACCGACTGGCGCGGCTATGCGGTGATGCCGTATGCCACGGTTTATCGGTATAACCGTATCGCGCTTGATACCAATACGATGGGGAATTCCATCGATGTTGAAAAAAATATTAGCAGCGTTGTGCCGACGCAAGGCGCGTTGGTTCGTGCCAATTTTGATACCCGCATAGGCGTGCGGGCGCTCATTACCGTTACCCAGGGCGGAAAACCGGTGCCGTTTGGATCACTGGTACGGGAAAACAGTACCGGAATAACCAGTATGGTGGGTGATGACGGGCAAGTTTATTTAAGTGGTGCGCCATTGTCTGGTGAATTACTGGTTCAGTGGGGAGACGGCGCGAACTCACGCTGCATTGCGCACTATGTATTGCCAAAGCAAAGCTTACAGCAAGCCGTCACTGTTATTTCGGCAGTTTGCACACATCCTGGCTCATAAAGGAAATTATCAATGAAGATAATCTGCAGATTATTATTGGCAATGGCATGTTTGTGTCTGGCAAACATATCCTGGGCTACTGTTTGTGCAAATAGTACTGGCGTAGCAGAAGATGAACACTATGATCTCTCAAATGTCTTTAATAGCACCAATAACCAGCCAGGGCAGATTGTTGTTTTACCGGAAAAATCCGGCTGGGTAGGTGTCTCAGCAATTTGTCCACCCGGCACGCTGGTGAATTATACATACCGTAGTTATGTCACTAACTTTATTGTTCAGGAAACTATCGATAATTATAAATATATGCAATTAAATGATTATCTATTAGGTGCGATGAGTCTGGTTGATAGTGTGATGGATATTCAGTTCCCCCCGCAAAATTATATTCGGATGGGAACAGATCCTAACGTTTCGCAAAACCTTCCGTTCGGGGTGATGGATTCTCGTTTGATATTTCGTTTAAAGGTTATTCGTCCCTTTATTAACATGGTGGAGATCCCCAGACAGGTGATGTTTACCGTGTATGTGACATCAACGCCTTACGATCCGTTGGTTACACCTGTTTATACCATTAGTTTTGGTGGCCGGGTTGAAGTGCCGCAAAACTGCGAATTAAATGCCGGGCAGATTGTTGAATTTGATTTTGGTGATATCGGCGCATCGTTATTTAGTGCGGCAGGGCCGGGGAATCGACCAGCTGGCGTCATGCCGCAAACCAAGAGCATTGCGATCAAATGTACGAATGTTGCTGCGCAGGCTTATTTAACAATGCGTCTGGAAGCCAGTGCCGTTTCTGGTCAGGCGATGGTGTCGGACAATCAGGATTTAGGTTTTATTGTCGCCGATCAGAACGATACGCCGATCACGCCTAACGATCTCAATAGCGTTATTCCTTTCCGTCTGGATGCAGCTGCGGCAGCCAATGTCACACTTCGCGCCTGGCCTATCAGTATTACCGGTCAAAAACCGACCGAAGGGCCGTTTAGCGCGCTGGGGTATTTACGCGTCGATTATCAATGAGGTACGGAGAATGAGAAGAGTACTCTTTAGCTGTTTCTGCGGGTTACTGTGGAGTTCCAGTGGATGGGCAGCTGACCCTTTGGGAACGATTAATATCAATTTGCACGGTAACGTTGTTGATTTCTCCTGTACCGTAAACACTGCGGATATTGATAAGACGGTAGATTTAGGCAGATGGCCTACGACACAATTACTGAACGCTGGCGATACCACGGCACTCGTCCCTTTTAGCCTGCGGCTGGAGGGATGTCCTCCGGGTTCAGTTGCGATTTTATTTACGGGAACGCCGGCATCCGATACCAACCTGCTGGCTCTGGATGATCCCGCAATGGCACAAACCGTCGCCATCGAATTACGTAATAGCGATCGCTCCCGGCTCGCACTGGGGGAGGCGAGCCCGACTGAGGAAGTAGATGCAAATGGCAATGTCACACTAAACTTTTTTGCCAATTATCGAGCGTTAGCCAGCGGTGTTCAGCCAGGTGTGGAGAAAGCGGATGCGATATTTATGATCAATTATAATTAATATTATATTAATTCGTATAATTTGGCGTAGTCGATAAGCTCTACAATTGAATGCAAACCTAGTTTGCCATAAATATTAGATTTATGCGCACTAACTGTTTTATTGCTAAGTAATAACTTATCGGCAATTTCTTTATTAGATAATCCGCTAACCAGATAACGTAATATGGTCACTTCACGATTAGATAGCACAGTGACCGTTGAACTATTCGTACTACATTTATTGCTTTTTATATAGTTGAGCGTTTCGCTAGGAAAAAACGTGTATCCGGAGAGGATCATCTGAACGGGATGAAAAATATCATTCTGATCATTGCATTTACTGACAAAACCGTTAGCACCAGCTTGTATCGCTCTGCCAGCATAAAAGCATTCTGATTTCGATGATAAAAATAACACTTTCACTGTGCTCTGGATTTGTTTGATCCTTTTCAGGAAGGTAAAACCGTCTGTTCCGGGCAAGTCTATATCCATAATGATTAAATCAACAGGACGGGTTCGGAGATAATCGATGGTTATGCGGTAATCATCCGTTTTCAGGACAATCTGCAATTCACTGTTTTTTTGCAACAGAACTTCAATAGACATTCTGGGTAATGACTCCAACTTATTGATAGTGTTTTATGTTCAGATAATGCCCGATGACTTTGTCATGCAGCTCCACCGATTTTGAGAACGACAGCGACTTCCGTCCCAGCCGTGCCAGGTGCTGCCTCAGATTCAGGTTATGCCGCTCAATTCGCTGCGTATATCGCTTGCTGATTACGTGCAGCTTTCCCTTCAGGCGGGATTCATACAGCGGCCAGCCATCCGTCATCCATATCACCACGTCAAAGGGTGACAGCAGGCTCATAAGACGCCCCAGCGTCGCCATAGTGCGTTCACCGAATACGTGCGCAACAACCGTCTTCCGGAGACTGTCATACGCGTAAAACAGCCAGCGCTGGCGCGATTTAGCCCCGACATAGCCCCACTGTTCGTCCATTTCCGCGCAGACGATGACGTCACTGCCCGGCTGTATGCGCGAGGTTACCGACTGCGGCCTGAGTTTTTTAAGTGACGTAAAATCGTGTTGAGGCCAACGCCCATAATGCGTGCAGTTGCCCGGCATCCAACGCCATTCATGGCCATATCAATGATTTTCTGGTGCGTACCGGGTTGAGAAGCGGTGTAAGTGAACTGCAGTTGCCATGTTTTACGGCAGTGAGAGCAGAGATAGCGCTGATGTCCGGCAGTGCTTTTGCCGTTACGCACCACCCCGTCAGTAGCTGAACAGGAGGGACAGCTGATAGAAACAGAAGCCACTGGAGCACCTCAAAAACACCATCATACACTAAATCAGTAAGTTGGCAGCATCACCGACATTCTGATGATAGGATGAGTATCCATAATGATCACCGACGTTGGTTTCATAGTTACCAGTCTCATAGGAGCGGACAATTTTCCGTTAGGGCGGTAAATTGTACTTTGATACATGAAAATACGGGTTTTCTTGATTCAAACGCGCAGCGGTGTGCATTTGTTTGCCGCTATAGCGTAATAAATCAGAAAATCAGACGCGGTCGTTCACTTGTTCAGCAACCAGATCAAAAGCCATTGACTCAGCAAGGGTTGACCGTATAATTCACGCGATTACACCGCATTGCGGTATCAACGCGCCCTTAGCTCAGTTGGATAGAGCAACGACCTTCTAAGTCGTGGGCCGCAGGTTCGAATCCTGCAGGGCGCGCCATTTCTTCTTCATTTAACCCCGTCTTATCCGTTCCGCTTTGCTCTTCACCACATCACTTTTTGTCGCTGTTTGGCGAGATAATTCAACGGTGTCAGGCCGTAAAACGCCTTAAAAACAGAGATAAAGTACGACGTGCTGCTATAGCCACATAATTGCGCCACCTGAGTGATATTTTTGTTATCCATCAATAACATCTGTACGGCGTAACGCATACGACACTCTGTGACAATCTGGCTATAGCTGATATTTTCGTTTTTTAATTTCTTTTTGAGCAGGCTGGGGCTTAAACATAGCGAACTGGCGACAATTCGCAGATTCCAGTAATGCTGAATATCGCTTTGAATAATGCGGCAGACGCTGTCGCGGACGCTGCTGCGTAAGATATACATCAGTAGGGCAATAAACCGCGATTGCTCAAGAAAGTTAGACAATACGGTAAAAAGCAATGCGCGCGTCAACTCCGCTTCGCAGGGTTTGCTGGGTTGCTGCTTGCTGTGGTTGGCGGCTAGCCGGAACACTTCCGGTGTACGGCTATGACAAGCGATAACCGGGGTTGCCAGCCGCGACCAGGGCTTTACACAGGTTAAGTTCTTATTTAAAAACAACAGATAATCGTTGATGATGTTACGGTTGATGTGGGTGATTAATACGTGATTTAACGTTGAGAGTTCAATGACGTTATTGTTGCACGCGAAGGCGGCCAGGTAGTTTTTCGGAAGGGTAAACGTAGCATGGTTATTGACGCTTACCTCTACCTCTTTTTCGGTCAGGATCACCACGCAAGGTTCACTGCTGCTCAATTGCATTTCGCACTCCTCAGATATCAGAAACTCCGCTCAAAGGATCTATGCTTCCTGCATGAGTGATCGGCCCGTTCGCCGATAACGATCTTCTTTCTTTAGCACGCTTTTTAGCAATTAATCTTGATGGAATTCTGACGAGAGCGAAAGAGGTAAGCCAGGTCGTACCCGACTTACCTGGAGGAGATTTAATACTCGAGAATGCCGTGCGCGACGGGCAAATAGCGCAGAGAGAAATAGAGAGTGTCTTTACCGCAAGAGGAACGTTTCGCTAACAGCGAGGCGATCTCTGCATCCGGTTTCGGTTTCGCTGTAAAGGTTTTGCCTTTGCCGGCGACAAACAGTTCATAAACAATGCCGCTTGCTGGGGCGGAGCTTTGGCAATCGGCGCTGGCCTGTAGATAACGTTCACGCTGTTCAGCGGTAAGTTTATCCACGCCGCTGCCATCCTGTACCCAGACATTAACTCCGGTTGCTTTAACTTGTTCCAGCAGTTGGCGATAGCCATCTGGCGACATGTTTCCGGCGAAAAAACTACTGATATAAACCGGTTTTGCTGAAACATCGCTAATCAGCCGCTGCGCGTTGTTTAACCATGTTAGCAAAGGCTGACGGGCAGCTTCGCTGCGCCAGTTCAGGTCGTCAATTTCCGCCCTGATGTACCAGCCATCCGGCGTTATGCCAGGCGCGGCGCTCCATAATCTGGCTTGCTGGAGATCGGCAGCCAGCAGGCGATTAAGATAGCTTTCCAGCGCTGCGGACGACTGTTTCTGGTGCATAAAAAATTCCGGATCGGCGTTCAGCCCGACAATCAGTTTCAGGCCAGCCTGTTGCGCAGCTGCGGCACGCTTAAACAATAACGTGCGCTGTTCTGGCTGGGTAAATGCATCGCCGTAACGGGTCCATTGCAAAACCAGGGTATCGAAGCCTTGCAAACGTAACTGACTCATCAGCCCCTGCCACTGGGTATCGGTAACCTGACTATCTCGGTTTTGTGGTTGCCAGATAATACCTTTCATCGCAAAGGAAAAAGGGCTGACCAAAAGCAGTGTCAGCAATACGAAAATGAACTTACGCATTTACCAGTGCACTCCAATGGTGAGAAACGCGTTGTTGCGCTCTCCGTTACGTTGATTAATCGCCTTAAAGGTATGTTGATACTCGACGCCGAGACTGACTTTGTGCGGCCAGGCGTCGTAGTGCGTCTCGCCGGTCCAGATATTCCAGCGGACCCCGACTCCGCCAAGCTGCGCGCCCTGAGTGCCTTTATCACGATAGCCGTTGTCCTGAACGTGAGCGTAAGGCTCAATAGTCTGTCCGTTAGCTACCTTCTGATGCCAGCTGACGCGATAATCTGCCGTCCACGCCTGAATATCCTGGCGGATATATTGCGCCGCATCGAGGTACAGGTTTTGGGCAAACCAGCCTGAACCGTTCGGGTGCCATTCGTCGCTGTATTTGCCGCCATTAAAGAATGAGGCGCTGGCGCGCAGCATGGTATCGGATGCGCCATTTTGCCCGTTCAGCGGCAACTGCTGTTCGACGGCGAGGAAAAAGATCTGATCGCGCAGCGGCTTCCAGCGCAGACCGGTGCCGGACATCGGATTTTTCACCGGCATCATCACCCCGTTTTCTCCGGTATCGGCAAAGACGCGGCTATAAACTGAGAGCAGGTCGCCTTCCAGCAGCATATTGCGTCCGATGCGGTACTCGGCTTCCAGTTGCCCGTAGCTACGATAGCTTTTCCCTGGCGCTGCGCCGCCAACATTATTGTTAGCGGTACTCATTGCCCCGGAACGCAAGCCGATAGAAGAATCGAAACTGAACGTCCAGCGGCGACCGACCTCCTCATGCAAACGGCGGAAATTGAAGCGTTGTTGATTTTGCTCTGGGGTCAGTGGGGTTATCAGCGCCTGATTATCAATGTCATCAATCACCAGCCGGGCGTAGTGCTGCGTCGCAGGCATGTCATCCAGACGCTGGTTCACGTAGGCCAGTTGTCGGATCAGTGCCGGATCGTCCGGAAGCCTTTTATGCGCCTGTTCGAGCATTTCCCGCGACTGTGCGATATCACCGCTATCCCACAAGGCGTAACCAAGCGCTGCCTGGATGTTGCTATTATTCGGTTCCAGTTCCAGCGCGGCGCGCAAATCACTCACCGCGGCCGGGACATTATGACGTTGGCGATAAATTGTCGCCCGCGCAACGTAAGCGTTGGCAGAAGGCGCAATATTGATTGAGCGCGTGAGATCGTTCAGTGCGAGTTCCGGCTGACCAGGAATGTAACGTTGTGCATGCAGCCACCAGTAGAGGGCATTGCTTCCCAGTCCACGTTGTTCTGCCTGTTGTAGCCAGCGATCGCGAGCCGCACCATTTCCTGCCGCCTGGGCGGTATTGGCAGCAGCAAGCAGATCCTCATTGCTCATGTCGTGAAGACTGATTTTCTGCCAGGCCGCCAGTGCGGTGGCGTAGTCCTCAACCTGATACGCCTGATAGGCTACCGCACGATGTTGCCAGGCGCTCGGTTGTCGTTGTTCGGCCTGAAGCCATGCATACAACGCCACACCGGGTAGCGTGTCCCGATAACACTTTGCCAGACGGTTCCAGGCGGCAGCATCGTAGGAAGGCGACATATCGCCCAGCAAGCGAACTATTGCCGGGCAATTATCTGCAATACCCGGCAACTGACTTTGCCACTGACGTTGCTCCGCCAGCGGTAAGGGTTTCGATAAAATCGCCACCTTCGCCGGCGTTGCCAGGTAAGGATGACTTTCCAGCAGAGACGCCAGTCGCGCCATTAAAGTCTGGCTGACACGCGCATCGCCCTGGAAAGGATAGCGTTGCAGCAATAAATCGGCAGCTTCGCGTGACTGCTCGTTCTGCATCAGTTGCCAGGTCAGTTGATCCAGGCGGGTAAGATTTGCCGGTTCTTGCTGATACAGCAATCGTGCCAGACGCAGAGATTCAGCCTTGTTACGGGTCGCCACGCTGACAGCATAACGCTCCTCAAGCATTTCATTGGCGGGGAGGGTGGCGAGCAGTTTTTGCGCTGCGTCGTACTGACCTTCTTTTAACAGCACCGGTAGCGTCGCGCCAACAACATACTGGCGGTTATCGGCAAACTGCACCGTATAATTCGCCAATGCCTGAACGGGGTTGGCGCTGTATTTAGATAACAGATAGAGCCAACTTTTCTCTTGTGCGTCCGTGGTAAACAGCGGCTTATTTTCATTGAGATAATGCTGGAGGCGTGCTTTTTCGCCACGATAAGCCAGCGCGGTCGCGTAAGTAATATATGACTGAGGATCGGTGAAGATCCCCTGTGATTGCAGTGCTAGGATCCGATCGTCCAGCTGCCCGGCAAGAAGCACGTCAAACCACTGACGGCGTTCTGCCGCGCTTAATGTGTTCTGCTGGCGTGC
This sequence comes from Shigella sonnei, assembly GCF_002950395.1. Lineage (NCBI taxonomy): Bacteria > Pseudomonadati > Pseudomonadota > Gammaproteobacteria > Enterobacterales > Enterobacteriaceae > Shigella > Shigella sonnei. The sequence goes on along the minus strand of NZ_CP026802.1, from coordinate 2,458,812 downwards.
TTCATTGTATAGCGTATCTGCCTGGGACCATTGTTTCAGGTAGATTGCCCGTTGCAGCAGATCGGTTCGCAGCGTTTTTCCTTCCGGCGATGCAGCAAACGTCGCATCGTTCAGTTGCGCTCTGGCGACAGGTAACTGTGCAAGCCGCAGGGCATTCTGCCCGACTTCACTGCGACAACGCAGGGTCGGTGCAGCATCGCACGCTTTTTGCTGGGCAAGCAGTTCTTCAACAGTTGTAACGCTTTTCACTTCAACCGGAATAGCCGCCAGACTGCGCTCAAGTCGGGCATCTCCTGGGTGACGTTTCAGTTGATCCTCAAGCAACAGCCGCGCCCGGTCATCATGACCAAAATGGCGATAGGCTTCCGCAAGGTATAAAGTCAGCGGAATATTATCCGGCACCTGCTGGTGTATATATTCAAATTCGCGGATGGCGGTTGCTTCGTCGTTATTTTTCTGTGCCTTCAGCGCCTTATCGAGACGGGGATAAATAACAAAATGGCGATAATCGCTCAGCCCCAGCTCTTCTGCGCTGGTGCCGATATTGTCTGCGAGTGCGCTGGTACTCAATAAAGACGTCAGCAGTAAACCAGACCATCCGATGACGCGATTAAGGTTATTCTCCTTCATTTTCGGACTCCAGTTGCGCAACCTGTTCTGTGTTTAAACCTGCTTTGAGTAATAGTGATTGCATCGAAACTTGTAATTCGCGTTGAATTGTCAGGACGCGATCCAACGTTTCCTGGCTGATAACGCCTTCGGTGACCAAAAACTTGCCGAGCGGCAGAGAACTGCGTTCATGGCGCAATAACAACACGTTAATTGCTGAACGATTAATATGACCGAGCGTGGTCAGTATTTCGGCGAACAGGAACTGATGCGGCACATATTGCCGCCAGATTTCACCGGCCTGCTGTTCCGTGAGCCACTGATGCTGAACCGCATTGTACAACATTGCCCGCGGATCGTGACCGCGTCGGCGTGCATACCAGTGACGTAACCCCGTGACAATTTGTCCCCGCAGAACAATGAAGTAACGCACTTTGCGTCCGACTTTACGCGTCAGGGCCGCCAGCGAAACCGGGTCAATACCATCTTCACTGCCGACAATTAACTCATCATTTTCCAGACGCAGCGGCAGTACCGCATAATGCAGCGCCACGGAGGCCGGCATTTCGGCAATCAGCGAGGAAGGGATCTGCCAGGCATCGATGGATTCCCACGCCACGCCGTTTTGCTCTGCCAGCGCCTGTGCCAGCTGCTCGGCGCTAATCAGCCCCTGCATCAGCATTGAACCGCCCAAGCGTAGACCTTCGACGCGATTACGCAGTGCTGTATCGAGTTGTTCGGTAATGACTCCAACTTATTGATAGTGTTTTATGTTCAGATAATGCCCGATGACTTTGTCATGCAGCTCCACCGATTTTGAGAACGACAGCGACTTCCGTCCCAGCCGTGCCAGGTGCTGCCTCAGATTCAGGTTATGCCGCTCAATTCGCTGCGTATATCGCTTGCTGATTACGTGCAGCTTTCCCTTCAGGCGGGATTCATACAGCGGCCAGCCATCCGTCATCCATATCACCACGTCAAAGGGTGACAGCAGGCTCATAAGACGCCCCAGCGTCGCCATAGTGCGTTCACCGAATACGTGCGCAACAACCGTCTTCCGGAGACTGTCATACGCGTAAAACAGCGAGCGCTGGCGCGATTTAGCCCCGACATAGCCCCACTGTTCGTCCATTTCCGCGCAGACGATGACGTCACTGCCCGGCTGTATGCGCGAGGTTACCGACTGCGGCCTGAGTTTTTTAAGTGACGTAAAATCGTGTTGAGGCCAACGCCCATAATGCGTGCAGTTGCCCGGCATCCAACGCCATTCATGGCCATATCAATGATTTTCTGGTGCGTACCGGGTTGAGAAGCGGTGTAAGTGAACTGCAGTTGCCATGTTTTACGGCAGTGAGAGCAGAGATAGCGCTGATGTCCGGCAGTGCTTTTGCCGTTACGCACCACCCCGTCAGTAGCTGAACAGGAGGGACAGCTGATAGAAACAGAAGCCACTGGAGCACCTCAAAAACACCATCATACACTAAATCAGTAAGTTGGCAGCATCACCTTGTTTATTTGACTACGTGATAAACGAACCCCATCCAGGAAACCCGTATGCCCACTAACACGACGACCATCGCCAATATAGTCCATCAAACTGCTGATTTTAGAACTTGCAGCCAATCCCAGCGGATCAACCCACCCACAAGGATTCGGCACATACCGGTAAGTCTGCTCCCCGCCCTGCAACCCCAGCGGATCACTCACCAGGTACATTCCGGTTTCCGGCTCGTAATACCGGAACCGATTATAGCACAGCCCGGATTCCGCATCCTGCCACTGTCCTGCATACAGCAGGCCGGGGTCGGCTTCCGGGTCCAGTTCCCCGCGCGGGTCCGGGTAGCCGGTGTCTGCGGGCAGGCTGAGTGCCAGCCCCCACAGGCTGGTCTGCCCCGGTCGCCAGACCGTCTTTCCTTCACTGTTAAAGAGCATCAGCGGGCGGCCCGTCAGGTCGCTCACCGCATGATTCGTCCGCGTCACCCACTGCGGGGCCACCGACGGATGCGCCTGCCGTACCCGGCTGAACTGCTGGCTTATCAGCTCAAAGCCGTTAAACACCAGGTGCCTTACGCTGTACAGTTTATCATCGCGGTATTCCCGGATTTCCGCAATACTGTCGCCGTCCCACAGATACGTGAAGCGGATTTTCTTCCGGTCGCAGCGTTTCTCTGTTCGTCTGCCGCTGGCGTCGTGGCGGTATTCCCACAGCTCACCCTGTGCGCTGCAATACCCGGTCAGCTGGTCCCGGCTGTCCCACCGGAACCGCTCTGTTTCCGGTCGGTAGCCGTCACGGTGTCTGGTGCGGCTGACCATCCGGCCTGCGGCGTCATAGTCATACTGCGTGTTTCCGGCCTGTTTCAGCCGGTGGCCTCCGGCATACTGGTCAGTCTCTTCACTTATCCGGTGCCTGCCCGCAGACTGCGCCTTCAGGTAGCCGCAGCTGTCATAGCCATAGGACTCATCGCCTTCGCCATAGCCCAGCCCGGTGCCTGAGGCTGTCACCGCCGTGACCTGGCCGTTCCGGTCCAGCCGATACTCCCGCCGTGTTTCCCGTCCGTAATCTTCCCGGCTGGTGACGCCTGACACGTTACCCGCGCTGTCGTAACGGTACTCCCGTACCAGTGAGGGAACCAGCCCGTCCCATGTGGCTTCTGCCGGAAAAAATCCGGCGCGCTGACTGACAGGCTGACCGGCTGCATTCCAGCCCTGTTCACAGGCAAAACCCCGGTTACTGTGCCGGAGCACTTCACGTCCCGCCTCATCACGGCTGAACGTCAGCGTCTCATCCCCGGCAGAATGACCTCTGTCAGTTCTCCGGCGGCGTTGTAGCGGTACGTGGTTTTCAGCAGGGATTCACCGGGGTGTCTGTCGCGTTCATCTTCCGGTGGCAGGATACAGCGGATGACGGTGTGTTCATCGGGGTAGTTGTATTCAATGGCCCGTCGGCCCTGAGTGGTGACATTCACCCGCCCGCGTTCGTCATAGCCGGTGCGCTGTGATGTGCCGTCCGGGCTGAAGATACCCGTCAGCCTGCCGGATTTGTCATAGGCATACTGCGTTTTGCCTTCCGGCGAGATGATTTCTGCCAGGCGGCCTGCGGCGTCCCGGCTGTAGAGGATGGTTTCCTCCAGGCCGTTAACCCTGGCGGTACAGAGGCCATCGGCGTCATAGCGGTAACGCCAGACCACGCCGCCCCAGTCACGCTCTTCCGTCACCCGGCCGCAGTTATCCAGAACATAAAGATATGACTCACCCTGCGGGTTGATGACTTCTGTCAGTTGCAGCGTGTCTTTATCGTAGCGGTACTGCCAGCGGTGGCCTTCACCGTCCGTTCGCGCCACCGGAAAATCGAACGGACCGTATTCCATCGTCCAGACAACACCGTTGCCGTCCGTCCAGGCCAGCAGGTTGCCGTGGCGGTCATAGCGAAATCCTTCCGCGCCGGTTCCAGCACGTTCAATGCCGCTCAGTTTATGGTGCTGCTGCCACTGTAACCGCACTGACTGACCGCCGGGGCCGCGCATCTTCACTGGCAGGTCGTGACCGCTGTATTCGGTGTGGTGTTCACGGCCCATCACGTCGGTGAGTGTTTCCGGCCGGTTGTGGTGGTCGTACTCTATGCCCAGACGCCGTTCATCCTGGCGGAATATTCCCGACAGCAGCCCCTGAGCGGTGTATGCCAGCCGGGTCTCTTCGCCCTGTGGCGACACCAGACTTACCGGCAGGCCGCGTTCATCACACTGCTGTGTCCACGTCTGCCCGGCAGGGTCGGTGATGTTGCTGAGCAGGCCGCGCTCATCATAGCGGTACTGCCACTCCGCGCCGTCTGCCGCCGTGTAACGGCTTAACTGACCGTGTGCGGCGTTGTATTCAAATTTCTCCACCCGCCCGGCAGGGGAGTGGCGGGCCAGCAGGTGATGGAATTCATCCCATTCATACATGGTGGTGCTGCCGTCCGGCGCTTCTTCCCGCAGAATATTGCCGTCAGGATCATAGTAATAACGGTGAATGCCCTTGCCGTCCGTCACGGTGGTGCAGCCGTCACCATAGTCCAGCGTGGCGTTGTAATAGCCCTCCGCCCCGGTGACATTCACGCACCGGCCCTGTTCATCGTAGGTGAAACGGCTCCACGTCTGGTCGTTATCGGACCAGCGGATGATCCGGTCCGCAGCGTCGTACTCATAAAACAGGTGGTAGTCCAGCCGCGCATCCGCTTCTGTCAGCCGCCCCCGCGCATCCTGTTCGTAGGTCGCCAGCGTCTGTATGTCGTTATCCGTGCGGTGAATGGCTTTCAGGTAGCCGCTGGCGTGGTACGTCAGTTTAAGCCGGATCCCGTCGGTGTGACTGACACCCGTGATCCGGTACTGGCTGTCGCGCTCAAACGTGATGCGGTTGCTGGCGGTGTCGCTCATCCCGCCCAGCATGTACATCCGGTCATTGGGGCTGTGTGCCAGGCGGTCATCGCTGGTATCGTCAGTCACCGGGTGGCGCAGACGCATTCCCGGAAAGGCGTCATAAAAGAAGCGGCTGCTCAGTGCATCCCTGTCGAACAGCTCCAGATAATCATCGCGGCGGCGCAGAATGTACTGGGCGTGATACGGGTTAACCGCCGTATCACTGTCACCGTCGAAGGCAAATCTCAGCGTGGCTCCCTGGCTGATGATATCCACCCGGTTTCCCTGTTCACGCACCCAGGCGTATTCGCTCCAGGAGTCGCTCCAGCCCACGCCGGTCAGGCCATGCAGCGGCAGTACAGAACTGTGGAAACGGGTGAAGGAGAGGGGGAGGGTCTGGCCCAGGGTGAAGTCGGTACGTTCGTCGCAGTATGCGCCGGTTACCGGATCGACAGGATCTGTTACCCATCTGATGACTTTATTGGCAATACTTTTTAACGACTTACCTGTTTTCCCCAGCAACGCGCCGAGCTTTGCGCCCAGCAGCTTCCCGCTTTTCCCCAGCAGTTTCCCAGTTTGCCGAGTCTCGCCAGATTCTTCAGTTTTCCCAGTAGTCCCGCTGGCGGCAGAAGATAGCTGGCTATCGTTATTCCCCCCAGGATCATTCTCTGCCACGGCGGGAACTCCGGCTGGATATCCAGATATGTGACCTGCTCACCGCCAATAAAGACGTCCGGCGAACCTCCCACGATCGCCGCACTGCACTCCAGTTTGTCGCCCTTGCGCGCGGCAGGCTGATTGTTGATAAAGACGTTGCTGCTGCCCTGGGCTATCCTCGGTGGTTTGTTCTCCTTGTCGCAGAGCGCCGTGTCCTCACCGGCTTCCGGGAAATCCACATCTTTTTTGATTTCGCCACGCCCGCCCACCATGGTGGCAAACTCCATTAATACCGGACCGGCGGGAAACAGAAGCGATGCGCCGGCGCTGACGCGATCCATAAAACCGGCATTGCTGTCCGTCAGGGTGATAACAGCGTTCCCCCAGGCCTTCGCCAGTGGTACTGCTTTTTCCGCTGCCGATTCAAGCAGGTCAGTGGCAATATCACCCCATGAGGGTTCCCCCTGTGGGACTTCAGGTATTGCTCCAGGTGGGGGAGGAGGGGGAAGGGTGACCGCTGCACGTGCGGCCAGCTCGCCGTTAATTTTTACGTTTTCAGAACCGGTATTGATGGCGCCGTCCGTGTCACAAAAGCTGTTTATCCATGATTCAAGCTGGTTCTGTTTCTCCTCCACATAATCACTCGCCTTATAGCTGGCATACATCAGCGCAGGTACCAGAACCAGCGCATAAGGGCCGGTGGCACAGGCGGCCATAATCAGGCAACCTTCTGCGATGGTCACTATCGCCCCCAGTACGGCCCCTGCCAGCGCCCCCAAAAAACTCTTGTGCTGAATTTCATCGCCCAGCCTGGCGGCGGGGGGCCAGACTTTTTTGATGCCAACATCTGTGCAATGGCTTTGTCGTTGGCTGCCCGTTTCATCTGGCTGGCGACCATCGCCTGCTGTGACAGCATTCGCATTGCCAGCGTACCGCCTGCGGTCGCTCCCTGTGGCCCGCCTGGTCCTTCACTCATGTGTTATCCCTCGTTTATGTCAGCGCGGCTGGTCCTTTTGGATGTCATTCTCCGGTGGCAACGGGGTGAAGCTCTTTATCACCTCCAGCAGCATCGTCTTTTGACTGTTCTTCAGGGATAAGGAGGTGCTGAAAGTGAAGGTCAGCAGCGTATCTCCACGCCGCTGGAATACGGCTATCTGGCTAATCCGCCCCTGATTCCCCTCATCTTCCGGACCGTTCCAGGAATAATCCAGCAGCCAGGCCGGGGCCTCTGCCAGAGTGATTTCCCGGCAGGCATGTTCGGTGTACCCATCAAGTTTGCCCTGGTACAGCGCCAGCGTTTCCTGGTACAGCTCTGGTGTCAGGGTTCCCTGTGGAACGGCTTCGCGGGTAATGACCAGGTTGATGCCACTGTTATCTGTGGACACCAGGACCTGCATTGACTGATCCTGCCATTGAGACGGCAGTTGAATGTGGCCTTCATTAAAAGTGAACTGCATAAAATACTCCCTGATAATCTGAGTGAATCAGTTGATGAAAACAGAACCGCCCACGATGGTGATGCCATCCTTCGACAGCCTGATTACCGTCGATTCCCCGACCTGTAGCTGAATGCTATCCGGCGTCAGCGCAATTTTGCTTTCCTCCACGGCCAGCAAAATTTCCTTAATCGCCGTATAAGCCTGTATACCGTCGCCTTCGCCACCATTGTTTACAGCGTCAACATGCACCGAACCGGCAATCGTGCCTCTGTCCTGAAAGACATCCTCAGATAAAGACCCTTTCAGTACTCCGGTGATCTTGTGGCCTTTTTCCACCGTAAGAAGGCGGTTACCTTCCTGGATCGTGACCGTCTGGTCATTTTTTACGGTTTCGCGGTGATCGTGTTTTACGGTGGTGGTACGGTCGTTGAGCACTTCGGTATCCATGTTCTTCTGCGCGTGGATGTAGACCTGTTCTCTCCCTGTCGCATCATCAAACTTCAGCTCATTAAATCCGCTGCCCATGTACGTTTTGGAGCGGATGGTCATCTGCGTCTTTGTTCCCGGCAGGCTGCCGGGGGGGGCGGTTTTCCTGGTGGTAGGTGCGCCCCATAATGATCGGCTGGTCCGGATCGCCGTTGAGGAAGTCTACAATCACTTCCTGACCCACACGCGGTATCGCCAGGTGGCCAAAACCGGTGCCTGCCCACGCCTGTGCCACACGGATCCAGCACGAACTGTCTTGGTCTGCCGGGTTATAACGGTCCCAGTTGAACTTCACCCGCACGCGACCATGTTCGTCGCAGAAGATTTCCTCGCCTGCCGGTCCTGTCACGACAGCGCTCTGCGGGCCGTCGACCAGCGGTTTCAGCAACGGCTGTGGTCGCCATGTTCTGTCTGCCGGGATCACCGCAAAATGGTTCTCCAGCGCCGTCCCCGCTCCCTGCCGTCCTGGCACCGCCTGTGGCTGTTCGCCGTGCAGTTCACTTGCCACCACCTGCCATTCCCGGTTCAGGTTCGCCTGCGGATGCCCCGTCAGCACAATTCGTCGTCCCGGCCATATCTCCGGCGAGCGACTCATTCCCCGCGCGGTTTCTGCATTGTTTCGCCAGCCGTCCATCTGCCAGCGGGCAAAGTTCTGCCCGTGAGCACCCTTGAAACGTCCGGGGTAGTCATACACTTCATACTGCGTGCGCTGGTAGTCCTGGTGCTGGCCTTCCTGTTCAAAACGTCCGGCCCAGCCGGGGCGTTTAAAGGTGTAGTCTTTGGTCACCACGGAAGAAGGGCGGATTTGTGCGCTGTAGCGGAACTGGCTGATGCAGAGGGTGCTCACCTCGGTACGGGTGTTCGGGTTCCATGGGATTTCAAAAGATTCGGGCAGATGGCGGACTGTGTCGCACAGCACCAGGCTCTGGTCGGTACTTTTGTAAGCATGCTCCTCATAAAAGAAGATGCCTTCCTCCGCCGCCATCCGGCACAGGAAATCGTAATCAGTCTCACCGTACTGGACACAAAACTCACGGGAAGGATGCGGCTCGCTGAACAGCGGACTCCATTCGGTCACCCCGTTTTCCTGCAACATCGTGCCGAGGATGCTTTTGATGTCCTCGTTCTGGAAGATACGGAAGTTCTGGCGCAGACCGGCACGCCACAGCGGCGGGTGCACCTTCATGCTGTACAGCATCTGGTTTTTGTCGTTCTCCCCGAGTTCAAACCAGGTCACCACGCCTTTCACCCGGCGCTGTACTTCATCGCCCTGCCATATCGTCAGGTAGGCCATTTTGTCCAGCACCTGCGCAAATTCAAGGGAGAGAAACTGCTGGCTGACCAGGGAGAGATCGAGGGAAAAGAGCGAAGAGAGTGACTGGTTCAGATGAAAGGAAACCACCGCAAAAGCGTCCGGCGGCAGGCCGTCCACTTCCAGTGTGAAACGTAATCCGGTTGACATAGCAACCTCCAGTAAAATGAATAATGATCCGTACCGTACAACTGCGGATAATGTGATAAGCGGGACGACTTCAGACGTTATTAGGGAAGGAACAGAAAATGCTATGGTTATGTGAGAATTTTGTTTAAATATTACTTTACAGAAACGGGTGTCTGTTCAGTCAAAAAAATAATCACAAGCTCAACCTCTTGTTTCTTGGCGTTATTCAGGACAGGTACGCATATCACAACGAGTAACAAAAACGCAAAGTTAAACCAATATTCATAATATATTTTTATTCACAGCAATAAATAATCCAATTAACATTATTAAAATGAATGATTGCATAAGAAATATATGCTACCGCTCCACCCATGATAACATGATCTGCACATTGCACATCTTAACGTTGTTAAATACTGGCTCAATAGTGGATATTTTAAATTAGGAATTTATCAAATTCACTTGACAAATAGATTGAGTGAATAATATAACAATTAATGATGATTAATCGCGATTAAATTATTCATTGCTTTATATGATAGATGGCTTGTTTATAACGATGAAAATTTAGAAAGGGCATTGTGATCTACAATTGGAAGAAACACAGATTTAACTAAGTTTCATATACAAACATCTCGTGAAACTTTGAAAAATAAAAGCCTTCGATATTTCATATGTTTAATAAGTTTTTCTCTAATTTGTTGATCAACAATACCAGGAGGTGATGCACCACGCCCTGAATTTGAACTTAATAATCACTCTCTCTCCGGCAGCATAATCACAAACCTTGTCCCCCGCGCATCTGACGTTACTGCAACCGTGCCTTTATGCGCGACAACAATCGATTTCACTATCGCCAGCCCAATGCCGCTACCTTCGCCTTTTCGCTGGCGGGAAGGGTCAACGCGGTAGAAACGGTCAAACAATCGCGGTAAGTGCTCGGGCGCAATGGGCGTACCGGGGTTTTCGACGGTAACTTGCACCTGGTGATCGACCGTCTGACAGCGCACTACAATTGTCTCTCTGGTTGGCGTATAACGCAGGGCATTAGAAAGCAGGTTGCTTAACGCCCGACGCAGCATCAGCGGATCGCCCGCAACCTGACATTTGTCGCCAACAAATCGCAACTCCACGCCGCGATCTTCCGCTAACGCCTCGAAAAAATCGAACACTTTGCCGACTTCATCCGCCAGGTTGAGCATTTTCTTTTCGGGGATTAGCTGGTTGTTATCGGCCTGAGCGAGAAACAGCATATCGCTGACCATTTTCGCCATTCGCGTCAGCTCTTCGAGATTAGAGTAGAGCACATCTTCCAGCTCCTTCTGGCTGCGAGACTGGCTGAGGGCGATTTCCGTTTGCGTGATGAGATTGGTAATCGGCGTGCGAATTTCGTGAGCGATATCCGCTGAGAAATTGGACTGGCGGGTAAAGACATCCTCAATACGCTCGATCATATGGTTGAACGACAGTACCAGCTGTTCCAGCTCAATGGGCTCGGTCTGCGGGTCAAGGCGAACGTCGAGATCTTTCGAGGTGATATTCTGGATTTGACGGCTGACGCTGCGGATCGGCGCGTGACCTTTATGTACCGCCAATAGCACGATAAAGACGATCAGGATGCTGATGACAGATGCGGTCATAATAAGTTTATTCATCAAATCATTTATGTAATGAAGATGAAAATCGATCGAAAGCGCGATGTAGAGCGTATAAATCGGTTTGCCGTCCACCAACGGGCCAACCGGCAAGTTAATCATCCGCCAGTTGCTGTGTTCCATATGCCCGTGACCGTGGCCTGGCATCATAATCGTCGGGCCGGAAAGGAGATACACCTCGCCACCCTGAGCGTCTTTATCGGGTATGGCGTCACGCGTAAACTCGCGGATATCCGGCGCACCGGGGGAGTGATACACCGTTTTGCCGTGGCTATCTGCCAGGGAAATCAACACGTTGGAATAACCACTGACGATATCTTCCAGCGTCATTAAGCGTCGGGCTTGCGTCTCGTCAGGATGATTAAGTACCCGTTCAAGGGTGGCGCTAATTTCTTTTAAATCATTAATATCCTGCTCGGCAAAATGCACTTTCACTGAGTGGATCATGATCCATGCAAAGGCGAAAAACGCCGCGATGGTGGCCAGGCTGATAAAAAAGGTCAGACGGGTTGCCAGCGAAAACGGGCGCTGAAATGGCTTACTGACCATCCGGCACCTCAAGCATATAGCCCACGCCGCGCACGGTCTGAATCAGCTTCGGCTCAAAGTCGTTGTCGATTTTGCCGCGTAGCCGCTTCACCGCCACATCAATGGCGTTAGTGTCGCTGTCGAAATTCATGTCCCACACCTGCGAGGCGATAAGCGAGCGGGGCAGCACTTCGCCCTGATGGCGGAGAAAAAACTCCAGCAGAGTAAACTCTTTACTGGTCAGAGTGATGCGCGTGCCGCTGCGGGTGACTTTGCGGCTGACGAGATCGACCATCAGATCGGCAACCTGAAACTGACTTTCGATAATCACCGCCGCCCCGCGCCGCAGGAGAGTGCGCACCCGCGCCAGCAGTTCAGCAAAAGCGAACGGCTTCACCAGATAGTCATCGGCCCCCAACTCCAGCCCCTTGACGCGATGTTCAATGGTGCCAAGCGCGGTAAGCAACAGAATCGGCATCCCTTTATTGGCGGAGCGCAACATGCGCACGATATCCCAGCCGTTCACGTCCGGCAGCATAATATCGAGGATTATCAGGTCATAATCACCGGTCATCGCCAGATGGTAGCCATTCAGCCCGTTGTCGGCCAAATCGACCACAAAACCGGCTTCGGTTAACCCTTTGGTCAAGTATTCTCCGGTTTTCTTTTCATCTTCGACAATCAACAGTTTCATTTTTCCTCCGCATGTTGCCCGGGCAATTCTAGAGTAGCGGGATCAGATGGCAATCGCTTATTGGCAAAATGACAATTTTGTCATTTTCCTGTCACCGGAAAATCAGAGCCTGGCGAGTAAAGTTGGCGGTATAAAATCACCAGAAATTATGAGCCTATGTCTCCTTGTAAACTTCTGCCATTTTGTGTGGCCCTTGCGCTAACCGGTTGTTCATTGGCACCGGATTATCAGCGTACGGCAATGCCCGTGCCGCAGCAGTTCTCACTCAGCCAGAACGGCTTGGTTAACGCAGCAGATAACTACCAGAACGTGGGCTGGCGCACCTTTTTTGTTGATAATCAGGTGAAGACGCTGATTAGCGAGGCGCTGGTGAATAACCGGGATTTGCGCATGGCGACGCTGAAAGTGCAGGAGGCACGGGCGCAATATCGTCTGACCGATGCCGACCGCTACCCACAGCTCAATGGCGAGGGCAGCGGCAGCTGGAGCGGTAATCTTAAAGGGAATACCGCCACGACACGGGAGTTTTCGACCGGCCTTAACGCCAGCTTTGACCTCGATTTTTTCGGTCGCTTAAAGAACATGAGCGAAGCCGAGCGACAAAATTATTTAGCCACTGAGGAAGCTCAGCGCGCGGTGCATATTCTGCTGGTTTCTAATGTCGCGCAAAGCTATTTCAATCAGCAACTGGCGTATGCGCAATTGCAAATAGCCGAAGAAACGCTGCGTAATTATCAGCAGTCATATGCGTTTGTCGAAAAACAACTGTTGACCGGTAGCAGCAATGTTCTGGCGCTGGAACAGGCTCGCGGGGTGATAGAAAGTACCCGCAGTGACATCGCTAAACGTCAGGGGGAACTGGCGCAGGCGAATAATGCATTGCAACTGTTATTGGGAAGCTACGGCAAACTGCCGCAAGCGCAGACAGTAAACAGCGGCAGCCTGCAAAGCGTTAAATTACCGGCGGGCTTGTCGTCGCAAATCTTATTGCAGCGCCCGGATATTATGGAAGCTGAACACGCGTTAATGGCGGCTAATGCTAATATTGGTGCTGCGCGTGCGGCATTTTTCCCGTCTATCAGCCTGACCAGCGGAATATCAACCGCCAGCAGCGATCTGTCTTCATTATTTAACGCTAGCAGCGGGATGTGGAATTTTATTCCTAAAATTGAGATCCCCATTTTTAATGCCGGACGCAACCAGGCCAATCTGGATATCGCCGAAATTCGCCAGCAGCAGTCGGTAGTGAATTATGAACAGAAAATCCAGAACGCCTTTAAAGAAGTGGCAGATGCGCTGGCATTACGTCAAAGCCTGAACGATCAAATCAGCGCCCAGCAGCGTTATCTGGCGTCGCTGCAAATTACTTTGCAACGGGCGCGGGCATTATATCAGCACGGCGCGGTAAGTTATCTGGAAGTGCTGGATGCCGAGCGTTCTTTATTTGCAACCCGACAAACTTTACTCGACCTGAATTATGCCCGTCAGGTTAACGAAATTTCTTTGTATACCGCCTTAGGGGGCGGTTGGCAGCAATAATTTTTAACTCCAGGAGAGAATAAATGAAAAAAGCACTGCAAGTCGCAATGTTCAGTCTGTTTACCGTTATTGGCTTTAATGCCCAGGCTAACGAACATCATCATGAAACCATGAGCGAAGTACAACCGCAGGTTATTAGCGCCACTGGCGTGGTAAAGGGTATTGATCTGGAAAGCAAAAAAATCACCATCCATCACGATCCGATTGCTGCCGTGAACTGGCCGGAGATGACTATGCGCTTTACCATCACCCCGCAGACGAAAATGAGTGAAATTAAAACCGGCGACAAAGTGGCGTTTAATTTTGTCCAGCAGGGCAACCTTTCTTTATTACAGGATATTAAAGTCAGCCAGTAACCCAGGTTTAATGAGATGAAAAAAATCGCGCTTATTATCGGCAGCATGATCGCGGGCGGTATTATTTCTGCGGCAGGTTTTACCTGGTTTGCAAAGGCTGAACCACCCGCAGAAAAAACGTCGACCGCAGAACGTAAAATCTTATTCTGGTACGACCCGATGTACCCCAATACGCGGTTCGATAAACCAGGTAAATCGCCGTTTATGGATATGGATCTGGTGCCGAAATATGCCGATGAAGAGAGTTCTGCGTCTGGTGTGCGCATTGACCCGACTCAGACGCAGAATCTGGGGGTGAAAACGGCTACCGTCACGCGCGGACCGCTGACTTTTGCCCAGAGTTTCCCGGCGAATGTCAGTTACAACGAGTATCAGTATGCCATTGTGCAGGCTCGCGCTGCCGGGTTTATCGACAAGGTGTATCCGCTTACCGTGGGCGATAAAGTACAAAAGGGCACACCGCTTCTCGACCTGACCATTCCTGACTGGGTGGAAGCGCAGAGTGAGTATTTACTGCTGCGCGAAACCGGCGGTACGGCGACCCAGACTGAAGGCATTCTTGAGCGGCTGCGACTGGCGGGAATGCCGGAGGCGGATATTCGCCGCCTGATCGCCACGCAAAAAATCCAGACTCGCTTTACGCTCAAAGCACCCATTGATGGCGTGATCACCGCGTTTGATCTGCGCGCGGGAATGAATATCGCCAAAGATAACGTGGTAGCGAAAATTCAGGGTATGGACCCGGTGTGGGTCACTGCTGCGATCCCGGAGTCTATCGCCTGGCTGGTGAAAGATGCCTCGCAGTTTACGCTCACCGTTCCGGCGCGACCGGATAAAACACTCACCATCCGCAAATGGACGCTGCTACCTGGCGTGGATGCCGCGACCCGCACGCTGCAGCTGCGTCTGGAAGTCGACAACGCCGACGAGGCGCTAAAACCGGGCATGAACGCCTGGTTGCAACTCAACACCGCCAGCGAACCGATGCTGCTCATTCCGTCACAGGCGCTGATTGATACCGGCAACGAACAGCGGGTGATTACCGTTGATGCCGACGGACGCTTTGTACCGAAACGCGTTGCCGTTTTCCAGGCATCGCAAGGCGTCACCGCGTTACACTCTGGTCTGGCGGAAGGTGAAAAGGTGGTTTCCAGCGGCCTGTTCCTGATTGATTCCGAAGCCAATATTTCTGGCGCACTGGAGCGGATGCGCTCTGAAAGTGCTACCAATGCGCATTGAGGGAATAACCAATGATTGAATGGATTATTCGTCGCTCGGTGGCGAACCGTTTTTTGGTGCTGATGGGCGCGTTGTTTCTGAGCATCTGGGGCACCTGGACCATCATTAACACGCCAGTGGATGCGCTGCCGGATCTCTCCGATGTGCAGGTGATTATTAAAACCAGCTATCCCGGTCAGGCACCGCAAATCGTTGAAAATCAGGTGACTTATCCGCTAACCACCACCATGTTGTCGGTGCCTGGCGCGAAGACTGTGCGCGGTTTCTCGCAGTTTGGAGACTCTTATGTGTATGTCATTTTCGAAGATGGTACCGATCCGTACTGGGCGCGTTCGCGGGTGCTGGAGTACCTCAACCAGGTACAGGGTAAGCTGCCTGCGGGAGTCAGCGCCGAGCTGGGACCAGATGCCACGGGTGTTGGCTGGATCTATGAATATGCACTGGTGGATCGCAGCGGTAAGCACGATCTGGCCGATTTACGCTCATTGCAGGACTGGTTTCTCAAATATGAGCTAAAAACCATCCCTGACGTTGCGGAAGTGGCGTCGGTGGGCGGCGTGGTGAAAGAGTATCAGGTGGTTATCGATCCCCAGCGCCTGGCGCAATATGGCATCAGTCTAGCCGAAGTAAAAAGCGCGCTGGATGCTTCAAACCAGGAAGCGGGCGGTTCGTCGATCGAACTGGCGGAAGCGGAATATATGGTGCGCGCCAGCGGCTATCTGCAAACGCTCGACGACTTTAATCACATCGTTTTAAAAGCCAGTGAAAATGGCGTGCCCGTTTATCTGCGTGATGTTGCGAAGGTCCAGATTGGCCCGGAGATGCGCCGGGGCATTGCCGAACTGAATGGCGAAGGCGAAGTGGCGGGCGGGGTGGTGATCCTGCGCTCCGGCAAAAACGCCCGAGAAGTGATCGCCTCCGTGAAGGACAAACTGGAAACGCTGAAAAGTAGTCTGCCGGAAGGCGTGGAGATAGTTACAACATACGATCGCAGCCAGCTCATTGACCGCGCCATCGACAACCTCAGCGGCAAGTTGCTGGAAGAGTTTATCGTGGTGGCGGTAGTCTGTGCGCTGTTTCTCTGGCATGTGCGCTCGGCGCTGGTGGCGATTATTTCGTTGCCGCTGGGGTTGTGTATTGCTTTTATTGTCATGCACTTCCAGGGACTGAATGCCAATATTATGTCGTTGGGCGGCATTGCGATTGCCGTCGGGGCGATGGTCGATGCCGCTATCGTCATGATCGAAAATGCACATAAACGGCTGGAAGAGTGGCAGCACCAGCATCCTGACGCCACGCTGGATAATAAAACGCGCTGGCAGGTGATCACCGATGCATCTGTTGAAGTGGGTCCGGCGCTATTTATCAGTCTGCTGATTATCACGTTGTCGTTTATCCCGATCTTCACCCTGGAAGGGCAGGAAGGGCGTCTGTTTGGCCCGTTGGCGTTCACTAAAACCTATGCGATGGCGGGCGCGGCGCTGCTGGCGATCGTAGTGATCCCTATCCTGATGGGGTACTGGATCCGTGGCAAAATTCCGCCGGAAAGCAGTAACCCGCTCAATCGCTTTTTGATTCGTGTTTATCATCCTCTATTGCTGAAAGTACTGCACTGGCCGAAAACCACGCTGTTGGTGGCAGCGCTTTCGGTGCTGACGGTTCTCTGGCCGCTCAATAAAGTTGGCGGGGAATTTTTACCGCAGATCAATGAAGGCGACTTGTTGTATATGCCATCGACGCTGCCGGGGATTTCCGCAGCAGAGGCGGCGAGTATGCTGCAAAAAACCGACAAGCTAATTATGAGCGTACCTGAAGTGGCGCGGGTATTTGGCAAAACCGGGAAAGCGGAAACCGCCACCGATTCTGCTCCGCTCGAGATGGTTGAAACGACCATCCAGCTTAAGCCGCAGGATCAGTGGCGGCCTGGCATGACGATGGACAAAATCATTGAGGAACTGGATAACACCGTGCGGCTGCCGGGGCTGGCGAATCTGTGGGTGCCGCCAATTCGTAACCGTATCGATATGCTCTCAACCGGCATTAAAAGCCCCATCGGCATTAAAGTTTCCGGCACTGTGCTGGCGGATATCGACGCGATGGCTGAGCAAATTGAAGAAGTAGCGCGAACGGTGCCAAGCGTGGCTTCTGCTCTAGCCGAGCGTCTGGAAGGTGGGCGCTATATCAACGTTGAGATTAACCGTGAAAAAGCCGCGCGTTACGGTATGACGGTGGCGGATGTGCAGTTGTTTGTGACTTCTGCGGTGGGCGGGGCGATGGTTGGCGAAACGGTGGAAGGGATTGCCCGTTATCCCATTAATCTGCGTTATCCGCAAAGCTGGCGCGATAGCCCGCAGGCACTGCGCCAGCTACCGATCCTGACGCCGATGAAGCAGCAAATCACCCTGGCAGACGTGGCCGACGTTAAAGTCTCTACCGGACCGTCGATGCTGAAAACCGAGAATGCGCGCCCGACGAGCTGGATTTATATCGATGCCCGCGATCGTGACATGGTGTCGGTGGTTCACGATTTGCAAAAAGCGATAGCTGAAAAAGTGCAGTTAAAACCGGGCACCAGCGTGGCATTCTCCGGGCAGTTCGAGCTACTGGAGCGCGCCAACCATAAGCTGAAACTCATGGTGCCGATGACACTGATGATCATCTTCGTGCTGTTGTATCTGGCATTCCGTCGGGTGGGCGAAGCGTTGCTGATTATCAGCAGCGTACCGTTTGCGCTGGTGGGCGGCATCTGGTTGCTGTGGTGGATGGGCTTTCATCTTTCTGTGGCAACGGGCACCGGTTTTATTGCCCTTGCCGGGGTCGCCGCCGAATTTGGCGTGGTGATGCTGATGTATTTACGTCACGCCATAGAGGCCGAGCCGTCGTTGAATAATCCGCAAACATTCAGTGAGCAGAAGCTGGATGAGGCGTTGTATCACGGCGCGGTACTGCGCGTGCGCCCGAAAGCGATGACGGTGGCGGTGATTATCGCCGGTCTGCTGCCGATTCTGTGGGGAACGGGGGCTGGTTCAGAGGTGATGAGCCGGATTGCCGCACCGATGATTGGCGGCATGATCACCGCACCTTTGCTGTCGCTGTTTATTATCCCGGCGGCGTATAAGCTGATGTGGCTGCACCGACATCGGGTACGGAAATAAAAGCAGGATACCCCGTTTAACCGTGTGGATTGTGTCTTGCGACGATGGGCACTAAATGTTAAAAGGTGCCCCTCAACAAAAAAGACACACAGGGGAAAGGCGTGAAAAACGCGTCAACCGTATCGGAAGATACTGCGTCGAATCAAGAGCCGACGCTTCATCGCGGATTACATAACCGTCATATTCAACTGATTGCGCTGGGTGGCGCAATTGGTACTGGTCTGTTTCTTGGCATTGGTCCGGCGATTCAGATGGCGGGTCCGGCTGTATTGCTGGGCTACGGCGTCGCCGGGATCATCGCTTTCCTGATTATGCGCCAGCTTGGCGAGATGGTGGTCGAAGAGCCGGTATCCGGTTCATTTGCCCACTTTGCCTATAAATACTGGGGACCGTTTGCGGGCTTCCTCTCTGGCTGGAACTACTGGGTAATGTTCGTGCTGGTGGGAATGGCAGAGCTGACCGCTGCGGGCATCTATATGCAGTACTGGTTCCCGGATGTTCCAACGTGGATTTGGGCTGCCGCCTTCTTTATTATCATCAACGCCGTTAACCTGGTGAACGTGCGCTTATATGGCGAAACCGAGTTCTGGTTTGCGTTGATTAAAGTGCTGGCAATCATCGGTATGATCGGCTTTGGCCTGTGGCTGCTGTTTTCTGGTCACGGCGGCGAGAAAGCCAGTATCGACAACCTCTGGCGCTACGGTGGTTTCTTCGCCACCGGCTGGAATGGGCTGATTTTGTCGCTGGCGGTAATTATGTTCTCCTTCGGCGGTCTGGAGCTGATTGGGATTACTGCCGCTGAAGCGCGCGATCCGGATAAAAGCATTCCAAAAGCGGTAAATCAGGTGGTGTATCGCATCCTGCTGTTTTACATCGGTTCACTGGTGGTTTTACTGGCGCTCTATCCGTGGGTGGAAGTGAAATCCAACAGTAGCCCGTTTGTGATGATTTTCCATAATCTCGACAGCAACGTGGTAGCTTCTGCGCTGAACTTCGTCATTCTGGTAGCATCGCTGTCAGTGTATAACAGCGGGGTTTACTCTAACAGCCGCATGCTGTTTGGCCTTTCTGTGCAGGGTAATGCGCCGAAGTTTTTGACTCGCGTCAGCCGTCGCGGTGTGCCGATTAACTCGCTGATGCTTTCCGGAGCGATCACTTCGCTGGTGGTGTTAATCAACTATCTGCTGCCGCAAAAAGCGTTTGGTCTGCTGATGGCGCTGGTGGTAGCAACGCTGCTGTTGAACTGGATTATGATCTGTCTGGCGCATCTGCGTTTTCGTGCAGCGATGCGACGTCAGGGGCGTGAAACACAGTTTAAGGCGCTGCTCTATCCGTTCGGAAACTATCTCTGCATTGCCTTCCTCGGCATGATTTTGCTGCTGATGTGCACGATGGATGATATGCGCTTGTCAGCGATCCTGCTGCCGGTGTGGATTGTATTCCTGTTTGTGGCATTTAAAACGCTGCGTCGGAAATAAGGCATTCACGCTACATCCGACAAAACGATGTCCGCTCTCATCCATTCGATGAGAGCGGTTTTTTTAATTACTGCTTAAATGCACCCGCCAGAGAGCGAATATCATTGCCGGTTGGCGACTGATGAAGTCGCAGACCAAACTCTTCGACAATCGCAAATATGTGATCGAATATATCAGCCTGAATGCTTTCATATTCCAGCCACACCACGGTGTTAGTAAACGCGTAGATCTCGAGCGGTAAACCGTTATCACCTGGAGCCAGTTGGCGTACCATTAAGGTCATATCTTTACGAATCCGCGGATGGTTACGCAGATATTCGTTCAGATAGGCACGAAAGGTTCCAATATTGGTCATTCGGCGCAGGTTTAATACCGACTCCGTAGAACCTTGCTGGCGATTCCACTCATTAATTTCCTGATGGCGGCTGGTTAAATAAGGCTTTAACAAATGCGCTTTATTCAGACGTTGCATTTCGTCTTCATCAAGAAAACGAATACTGGTGACATCAATACTGATACTGCGCTTAATACGTCGCCCGCCAGATGCTGACATCCCGCTCCAGTTTTTAAAGGAGTCAGAAACCAGAGACCAGGTGGGAATAGTGGTAATGGTATTGTCCCAGTTACGCACTTTGACGGTGGTTAACCCAATATCGATCACCGCGCCATCTGCGCCGTATTTCGGCATCTCCAGCCAGTCGCCCAGTTTCAGCATATCGTTCGCGGAAAGCTGAATACCGGCCACCAGACCAAGAATCGGATCTTTAAATACCAACATCAGCACGGCAGCCATTGCACCAAGACCGCTGATCAGAATCGCTGGCGACTGACCAATCAGCAGCGAGATCATCAAAATGCCGACCAGGATCGCGCCGATCAGTTTAATCCCCTGAAATATCCCTTTCAGCGGTAACTGAGATGCCGCCGGGAATTTCTGCGCCAGATTCAAAATAACATCCAGCAACGAGAAGACTGAAAGCAGCGCATACATCATGATCCACAACTGCGCGCAGGTAGTCAGAATATCTGCCGCTTCGGTGCCTTTTTGCAGCCAGAATACCGCCTGAATATTGACGATAATCCCCTGCAGGGTAAAAGCTAAACGGTGGAAGAGTTTATTCTGGGTTATGATTTGCAACCAAAGCCGTGAACTGGCGATGGCACGTTTTTCGAAGGTCCGCAGTACCACCCAATGCAAAATAATATGCACCACGACGGCGGTCAGAAAAATAATACCGAAAATCATCACCATCGAGGTGGTGTGATCGATCTCAATACCCGCTAAATCTTCAACCTGGGATATTAAATCCTGCATAACGTCTCCTTTATACAACAGCAGCCTATGATGACGGCTGAAACAGGGTTATGCAAATCAGGAGAATCTGAGGGGAAATAGCCGGGCAGATGCCCGGCAAGAGAGAATTACACTTCGGTTAAGGTGATGTTTTGCGGCAGACGAGATTTCGGCAGCGTAGCGTTAAAATCTTCAACGCTGTGATGACCTACCGGAACAACCACCAGACTGGTGTAGCCTTTCTCTTTCAGACCAAATTCTGCATCGAGGATGGCGGCGTCAAAACCTTCGATGGGTACCGCGTCCAGACCCAGAGCCGCCACGCCGAGCAGGAAGTTACCGACGTTGAGATAAACCTGTTTTGCCATCCACTCTGCATCATCATGCAGATCTTTACGGTGCATATCAGCGAAGAACTTGCGACCTTTATCGTTCGCGGCTTTCGCTTCCGGCGTGGCAAAGCGGCCATCAGCATCTTCCTGGTCAACAACCAGCTTCAGCCAGGCATCGTCCATCGCGGTTTTTGCACAGAACACCACGACGTGCGAGGCATCAAGTATTTTACGTTCGTTGAACACATAATTACCGGCAGCGGATTTGGCAACACGCGCTTTACCTTCTTCCGTGCTGGCAACAATAAAATGCCACGGCTGGGAGTTGGTGCTGGATGGGCTGTATTGCAGGAGAGTTTTGATCTGCTCGGCCTGTTCCGGGGTAAGTTTTTTACTGGCATCAAATGCCTTAGTGGAATGACGCTTTAAGGCGACAGAAATGATATCCATAAAGACTCCATGTGAAAGTAATTTTGCGTGCCAGCAGATTACAAGGTTCAACGAGAAATGGTAAGCGAGAAAAATGCGCTATAGATTTCCGCTTTAGCCTGGACGCACTCTTTTTTGATCGCGTTTAGCCAGACCATCAACCACCAGATTCCACGAATCGTTGATCAGATCGCGAAGTAACGCTTCGGAGATTTCCTCGCCGGGATACACCGAAATCCAGTGCTTTTTATTCATGTGATACCCTGGCTTAATGCTCGGGTATATCTGCTGATTTAACAGGGATTTTTGTGGATCGGACTTCAGATTGATAAAGGGGACGCCGCGCAGCTCCGACGACAGCATAAAAATTTTGCCGCCAATTTTAAAAACATCGAACTCCGGGCCAAAAGGCCAGCAAAGCTCGACAAAGGGTAACTCAAGGGCCAGGCGTTTCGCCGTTTCGTGCAGTGATTGCTTATCCATAAACGTTCCTTTAGGCGAAGGAGAATAAGCAAAGTATGCCGCGAAGTACGGCGATAATCGACGTTTAATCCGCCAGCGAGAACCAGCGTCGCCAGATAAAGCGCAGAACAAAATACTCAATAGCGCCCAGCACTAAAAACCACAGACAAAACAATAAAGTGTAAAGCTAGCTAAGATCCATCAGATGGAACATGGTCACCAGTTTTTGTGCCAGCGTCAGCCCCAGTGCGGGGGCGGGCAGCAGCAGGCAAGAGAGGAAAGCCATCAGCAAAATGCCTGCTGCGGTAGTCAAGGTTTCTAAAGGGTGTTTCATAACATTGTTAAATGTAAGTTAAAACACCATTGTCAGGGATATTCTTCTGTAAGGCAATTCCCTACTTAGTCATCGGCCCAGATCTCACAATGCTTTTTCACCAGCCCAATCAGCGAGCCACCATCGGCGACGAAATCGCGCATCAGCTGCGCTTCATTCAGACCGCTGACGACCTGGCGATGCAGGGCCTCAATCGCGCTCGATGCACCAATTTTATGTGCGGAAGGGGCGATTTTTTCCAGCAATCGCAAGGTGTCTTCCGTTAGCGGTCGACGATCGCCAGTGTGCGGATCGGTAATGACGCCTTCCAGCCCATAGCGACAGGCCTGGAAACGGTTGAATTTATACAGCAGGTAATCTTTCTCCTGATGTTTGAACGGGCGTTCTGTCAGTAACCAGTGGGCGGTAGCCTGAATTAATCCCGCCATATTTACCGCGTGGCTAAGGGTTAACGGGGTATCCATCACCCGAACCTCCACCGTGCCAAAATGAGGACTGGGGCGAATATCCCAGTGCAGATCTTTAATGCTGTCGATCATCGTGGTGTAACTCAAACAGCGAAACAGGGCTTCAAATTGTTGCCAGTTACTGACCCACGGCATCGGGCCATTATCGGGAAAGGCGGAAAAAATATTCGGTCGTGAGGAGGCAAAACGCGTATCCGTTCCTTGCATATATGGCGACGCGGCGGAAAGGGCGATAAAGTGCGGCACAAACCGTGACAAGCCGTGCAGCAAATAAATGGCGTCATCGCCACTGGCGCAGCCAACATGGACATGCTGACCAAAAACGGTCGCCTGCTGGATGAGATAGCCAAAGTTTTCCAGCGTTCGTTGATAGCGCTCGTTATCGCATACCTCCTGACGCTGCCATTTCTGAAACGGGTGTGTGCCACCGCCGCAAATTTCCAGATGATGGTCTGCGGCTGCCTGCAATACGACTTTCTGCATCGCTGAAAATTGCCCGGCAGCCTGGTTGATATCACGGCAAACATCCGTCGCCAGCTCCAGCATACTTTCGGTGATATCGTGCTTTACCTCTCCGGCCGTGATCTTATTTTTAACCGCGTCAATCAGCATTGAAGAGTCCTGGCTTAAGTCATAGCCCGGCGGATTAACCACCTGCATTTCCAGTTCAATACCGAGGGTAAAAGGTTCAGAAACATGAAAATCGGGTAATGGCATAGGTTTCTCTTATGTTGGCGTTTTCTATTCAGTATAGAAGTCGGAGCGGCTGGGCGAGATGCGGAAGTTCTGGAATGTTTCTTTTTTTGATGATGGTGACTGAAGCAATTTGGCTACTTTTTCAATGTGGCAAGTTATGGCAGAGCTGGCTGATGGCGAAGAATTTTGACGATTGAGGCATGCAGAAAAAACGGGCTCAGCTTCAGTTGATTAAATGAGGAGTGAGAAGTCCGAAACAGGATTTACTGTATAAATAAACAGCCATTTTGTTGAGGAAGGGTAAGATAACGGCGGGTGCCTGAAGCTTTCCGGTTTCAGGTTTACTCTGAGGTCTGGAAAGATGAAGCCCCAGGAGATATTTCTATCAACCCTGGGGCTGCCACTCCAAACCCGAACAATTTGGATGGTAGTCCCTTCTTCGCATGGAGGCAATATAAACATGCTGACGAAATATGCCCTTGCGGCAGTCATAGTGCTGTGTTTGACGGTGCTGGGATTTACGCTTCTGGTCGGAGACTCGCTGTGTGAGTTTACGGTGAAGGAACGTAATATTGAGTTTAAGGCTGTTCTCGCTTACGAACCGAAGAAGTAGCCGTTGTGCGGGGAGTAATCCCCGCATATCCGGTTGTCAGGTCAGGATGGTAGGGCACCTGCTTTACACTTTCGCCCGCGGTCAGTGATGGCTGCGGGCGATTTCGTTTTACGAGCAATAACGAGTGTTGCCAACAGAAGTCCGAAACAGGACTTACTGTATAAATAAACAGATATTTTGCTGAGGAAGGGTAAGATAACGGCGGGTGCCTGAAGCTTTCCGGTTTCAGGTTTACTCTGAGGTCTGGAAAGATGAAGCCCCAGGAGATATTTCTATCAATCCTGGGGCTGCCACTCCGAACCTCAACAACTCGGATGGTAGTCCCTTCTTCGCATGGAGGCAATATAAACATGCTGACGAAATATGCCCTTGTGGCAGTCATAGTGCTGTGTTTGACGGTGCTGGGATTTACGCTTCTGGTCGGAGACTCGCTGTGTGAGTTCACCGTAAAGGAACGTAATATTGAGTTTAAGGCTGTTCTCGCTTACGAACCGAAGAAGTAGCCGTTGTGCGGGGAGCAATCCCTGCATATCCGGTTGTCAGGTCAGAGTGGTAAGGCACCTGCTTTACACTTTCGCCCGCAGTCAGTGATGGCTGCGGGCGAATCGTACCAGATGTTGTCAATTAATCGTGTTGGCACAGAGTTATGACTATTTTTTCTTTTATCTGCCAGTGCACAGCAAACATCTCATTCTCACGATGAATGATGACCTGCTGTTTATTCCAGCTAATTATCTGATAATCCAGAAAACCTGCTTCAGTTTGTCTCTCCGATGCCTTAAATGCGCTCTCTTTGGCGGAAAATGCCAGTGTCAGCGCCAGAGAAAAGGCTAAACCACAGTCCGCGAGTCGCTCGTGTTCTGCTGGTGTAATAATATTGTCTGTCAATTCTCTTGCGGTTTGTACAGAAAAAATTTCTTCTATATCAATGCCAATCGGTTGACGAGATACCACGGCTAATGCCGTAGTCCCACAGTGGCTAATACTGCCGTATACCTCCGCAGGCCAGACAGGTTGGCGTAGCTCGCCGATTGCGGGCACACATTTATAGCCATATTCCCGTAAGGCATAAACAGCAGCGATCCGTCCGGCTAAATGCTCTGTTTTACGTTTACGTCCAGCGTGTTGCAATTGTGCGTAGTGCGGCAGCCAGAGTAAATCCTGCTCACAAAAATTCGCCGGATCGAACTCAACAAAATGCAGCGTATGTCCGGCAAAGGGGAGGGAGGTATGCGTAGTTTTCATATCGACCATATTCGAGACTGATGACAAACGCAAAACTGCCTGATGCGCTACGCTTATCAGGCCTACATGGTCCTGCAATATATTGAATTGGCAAGATTTTTGTAGGCCGGATAAGGCGTTCACGCCGCATCCGGCATGAACGACGCGCACTTTGTCAACAATCTGACGTTAGCATCAGAAGTGAGTGTTTACGCTCATGTACCACGTACGTCCCGGCTCGTTATAGGTATACGCCCCGGCACCCGCGATATAGTTGGCCCCTGCCAGATCGCCCGTGGTCTGGGCATTACCCGCACGCCACAAACGTTTGTCGAACAGGTTGTCCACGCCGCCGGTCAGACTGACATTCTTCGTCACATCCCAGGTCGCGCTCAGACCCACAATGCTGTAAGGACTGATTTCTTTGGTTTCCGGGCCAACCGCTGGCTGACCTTTGTAGTTGTATTTTTTCGGCTGCTGCTTACCGTACCAGGTGAAGGTCGTTTGCATCGACAAATCTTCCCGCGCCTGCCAGCTCAGCGTTGAGTTCAACGTGTACTCCGGGATGATCGACAAACGGTCGCCCGTGGTTTTGTTTTCACTCTTCAGCATATAAGTGATGTTATTGGTCCACATCACCATTTCGCTAACTGGTACGTTTAACGATCCTTCCAGACCTTCAACCACTGCTTTCGGCACGTTATCCCACTGATAGAGATCGGTGCCGACTGCGTTTTGCCCTACAGCCACATAGCCCGCTTCAATCTTATTGCGATAATCGTTACGGAACCAGGTGACGCCCGCCAGCCAGCCGTCGCGTTTGAACTCCAGACCAATCTCTTTGTTGATGCTGGTTTCTGCTTTCAGGTCATCGTTACCTTGCTGATAGCAGCCGCCCGCGCTGGCATAGCAGCCCTGACCTTTACTGTAGAGAATGTAGTTCGGGTTAGTCTGGTACAGGCTCGGTGCTTTATAAGCACGGGCAATGCCCATTTTGAGCGTGAAGTCATCGCCTAAACCTTGCGATATGTTCAGCGCCGGGCTCCAGTTATTGCCGACAATACTGTGATGATCGAAACGCAGCCCCGGCGTTACGATGGTGCTGTCAGTCAGCTCCATGTTGTTTTCGGCAAACAGCGAGAAAATTTCTGCTTTTGAATACGGGCTACGGTCGGTGGCACTCACACCATCAATAGCGCCGCCGGTGTTCGCCCCGGTCAGCGCCTGGGTATTGGAACTCAAGTCCTTCATCCGTTGCTGATTCCACTCCGTACCCAGCGTCAGCGTTTGGTTAACGAGGAAATCAATCGGCAGGTTAACTTCGCTGTGCAGCATCACGTCATCAAGATCGATATCGACGAAATCCTGTGTCGCTTTTTCGTTAAATTTCCCTTCGGTACCGCCTGCCAGACCTTCCGGAATACGCGAGTTACGGGTGTGTTCATACTGCACCCAGTTGCTGGTGGTCACTCCGTTATCCCAGCCGCCGTTCCAGGTCAGCGAGTAGTTCTGGCGATACAGACGGTTGGTTTCATCGCCATATTTCGAGCGGGTATAGGAATCGGAGTTGGTGTTCTGGGTGTCGCCCGCATACAGGTTGCCCTGGCGGCTGTAACCTGCTTCCAGTTCCAGCGATTGCAATGGCGCGAAATCCCAGCGCACCACGCCATTAATATCTTTGTTGATCACCCCTTCGCGCCCGGCTGGTAACGTCGTGGCATACGTTCCGGCACGCGCGGACTGATGGCCCTGGTTGATATCCCACGCGTCAGCCTGGGTTTTGTCGAGGTTGCCATACAAGCGGAAGCTGAATTCGTCGCCCAGCGGACCGGTCAGGCTGAAGTTGGTGCGTTTAGTGGCACCTTCCTCTTTATGTTCTGGTGCATTGAAATAAGCGTCCCAGGAGCCGTGCCACTCACCGCTGCCTTTTTTGGTAATGATGTTAACCACGCCGCCCGCCGCGCCGTTGCCATAACGCGCAGCTGCCGGACCACGCAGAACTTCAATACGTTCAATCATTTCAGGTGGCACCCAGGAGGTATCACCACGGGTATCGCGCTCGCCACGCCAGCCCTGACGCACCGAGTTACGGCTGCTTACCGGCTTGCCGTCAATCAAAATCAGCGTGTTTTCCGGACCCATACCGCGAATATCAATCTGTCGGTTATTCCCACGCTGACCACTGGTGGAGTTACCGGTCAGGTTAACGCCTGGCATGGTACGGATGATCTCCGACACATCGCGGGCAACGGGGTTTTTGCGGATTTCATCTGCGGTGATGGTCGAAACGCCAGGCGCCTGTAAGTTCTGCTCGGCGGCGGTAACGACAATGGTATCGTCATGTGAAACAGGAGTATCGGTCGGCTCTTGTGCCTGCGCTACCCCATAAATCCCCAGATTGACCAACAAGGCCAGGGAATGAATCTTCTTGTTCATTGTTTTATTCCTGCATTTTTGCCACGAATTGCAACTGTCGGGCATGGTCGTCCTCAACACGACGCATCCCGCTACCGCGAAAACCTTTGATCCTGAAAGACACGCAGTGCAGTTGGTTAATAAATGTCCGCGCTTCCCACGGCGCGCCATTACGCTATTGCAAATGCAAATGGTTATCAATAATATTATCAATATATTTCTGCAATCAATGAAAAATTGCACAGTAAACATGGGGTTATGGTGTGACGGCGTTAAAAGTAGGAAGTGAGAGCTGGTGGCAGTCGAAACATGGCCCGGAATGGCAGCGTCTGAATGACGAAATGTTTGAGGTCACTTTCTGGTGGCGTGATCCCCAAGGTTCTGAAGAATACTCGACGATAAAGCGCGTATGGATCTACATCACTGGTGTGACCGATCATCATCAGAACAGCCAGCCCCAGTCGATGCAGCGAATTGCAGGTACTGATGTCTGGCAGTGGACGACACAACTCAATGCCAACTGGCGCGGCAGCTACTGCTTTATTCCCACCGAACGCGATGACATTTTTTCTGCACCATCCCCCGATCGCCTCGAATTACGTGAAGGCTGGCGAAAACTATTACCCCAGGCAATAGCCGATCCGCTGAATCCACAAAGCTGGAAAGGCGGGCGAGGGCACGCTGTTTCTGCACTCGAAATGCCGCAAGCGCCTCTGCAACCGGGATGGGATTGTCCGCAAGTGCCAGAAATAGCAGCCAAAGAAATTATCTGGAAAAGTGAACGGTTGAAAAATTCACGTCGTGTATGGATTTTTACCACCGGCGATGTAACAGCAGAAGAACGTCCGCTGGCAGTTTTGCTCGATGGCGAATTTTGGGCGCAAAGTATGCCCGTCTGGCCTGTGCTGACTTCGCTGACCCATCGTCAGCAACTTCCTCCCGCCGTGTATGTGTTGATCGACGCTATCGACACCACGCACCGCGCCCACGAACTGCCGTGTAATGCGGATTTCTGGCTGGCAGTACAGCAAGAGTTATTACCCCTGGTGAAAGCTATTGCCCCTTTTAGCGATCGCGCCGATCGCACCGTGGTCGCCGGGCAGAGTTTTGGTGGGCTGTCCGCGCTGTATGCCGGACTGCACTGGCCTGAACGCTTTGGCTGTGTATTAAGCCAGTCAGGATCGTACTGGTGGCCGCATCGGGACGGGCAGCAAGAGGGCGTGTTACTTGAAAAGCTAAAAGCTGGTGAAGTTAGCGCCGAAGGTCTGCGCATTGTGCTGGAAGCGGGTATTCGCGAGCCGATGATCATGCGGGCCAATCAGGCGCTGTATGCGCAATTGCACCCTATAAAAGAATCCATTTTCTGGCGTCAGGTTGACGGCGGACATGATGCGCTTTGTTGGCGCGGTGGCTTGATGCAGGGGTTAATCGACCTCTGGCAACCACTTTTCCATGACAGGAGTTGAGTATGGCATTCAGTAATCCCTTCGATGATCCGCAGGGAGCGTTTTACATTTTGCGCAATGCGCAGGGGCAATTCAGTCTGTGGCCGCAACAATGCCTCTTATCGGCAGGCTGGGACATTGTGTGTCAGCCGCAGTCACAGGCGTCCTGCCAGCAGTGGCTGGAAGTCCACTGGCGTACTCTGACACCGGCCAATTTCACCCAGTTGCAGGAGGCACAATGAGCCAGCATTTACCTTTGGTCGCCGCACAGCCCGGCATCTGGATGGCAGAAAAACTGTCGGATTTACCCTCCGCCTGGAGCGTGGCGCATTACGTTGAGTTAACTGGAGATGTTGATGCGCCATTACTGGCCCGCGCGGTGGTTGCCGGACTAGCGCAAGCAGATACGTTGCGGATGCGTTTTACGGAAGATAACGGCGAAGTCTGGCAGTGGGTCGATGATGCGCTGATATTCGAACAGCCAGAAATTATCGACCTGCGAACCAATATTGATCCGCACGGTACTGCGCAGGCATTAATGCTGACGGATTTGCAACAAGATTTGCGCGTCGATAGCGGTAAACCACTGGTCTTTCATCAGCTGATACATGTTGCGGATAACCGCTGGTACTGGTATCAGCGTTATCACCATTTGCTGGTCGATGGCTTCAGTTTCCCGGCCATTACTCGCCAGATCGCCAATATTTACTGCACATGGCTGCGTGGCGAACCAACGCCTGCTTCGCCGTTTACGCCTTTCGCTGATGTAGTGGAAGAGTACCAGCAATACCGCGAAAGCGAAGCCTGGCAGCGTGATGCGGCATTCTGGGCAGAACAGCGTCGTCAACTGCCGCCGCCCGCGTCACTTTCTCCGGCACCTTTACCGGGGCGCAGCGCTTCGGCAGATATTCTGCGCCTGAAACTGGAATTTACCGACGGGGAATTCCGCCAGCTGGCTACGCAACTTTCAGGTGTGCAGCGTACCGATTTAGCCCTTGCGCTGGCAGCCTTGTGGCTGGGGCGATTGTGCAATCGCATGGACTATGCCGCCGGATTTATCTTTATGCGTCGACTGGGCTCGGCGGCGCTGACGGCTAGCGGACCCGTGCTCAACGTTTTACCGTTGGGTATTCACATTGCGGCGCAAGAAACGCTGCCGGAACTGGCAACCCGACTGGCGGCTCAACT
Source organism: Shigella sonnei (assembly GCF_002950395.1). Classification (NCBI taxonomy): domain Bacteria; kingdom Pseudomonadati; phylum Pseudomonadota; class Gammaproteobacteria; order Enterobacterales; family Enterobacteriaceae; genus Shigella; species Shigella sonnei. The sequence goes on along the minus strand of NZ_CP026802.1, from coordinate 2,428,240 downwards.
GAAAAAAATGCGTCGCCATCAACGTTACGATGCCGAACAAATTGTCCGTGACAGCGGGCGAGCGGCAGGTGATGAACCGCTGTTTGGTCCGGTACTCAATATTAAGGTATTTGATTACCAACTGGATATTCCTGGTGTTCAGGCGCAAACCCATACCCTGGCAACCGGTCCGGTTAATGACCTTGAACTGGCCCTGTTCCCGGATGAACACGGTGATTTGAGTATTGAGATCCTCGCCAATAAACAGCGTTACGATGAGCCAACGTTAATCCAGCATGCTGAACGCCTGAAAATGCTGATTGCCCAGTTCGCCGCGGATCCGGCGCTGTTGTGCGGCGATGTCGATATTATGCTGCCAGGTGAGTATGCGCAGCTGGCGCAGATCAACGCCACTCAGGTTGAGATTCCAGAAACCACGCTGAGCGCGCTGGTGGCAGAACAAGCGGCAAAAACACCGGATGCTCCGGCGCTGGCAGATGCGCGTTACCTGTTCAGCTATCGGGAAATGCGCGAGCAGGTGGTGGCGCTGGCGAATCTGCTGCGTGAGCGCGGCGTTAAACCAGGGGACAGCGTGGCGGTGGCACTACCGCGCTCGGTCTTTTTGACCCTGGCACTCCATGCAATAGTTGAAGCTGGCGCGGCCTGGCTACCGCTGGATACCGGCTATCCGGACGATCGCCTGAAAATGATGCTGGAAGATGCGCGTCCGTCGCTGTTAATTACCACCGACGATCAACTGCCGCGCTTTAGCGATGTTCCCAATTTAACAAGCCTTTGCTATAACGCCCCGCTTACCCCCCAGGGCAGTGCGCCGCTGCAACTTTCACAACCGCACCACACGGCTTATATCATCTTTACCTCTGGCTCCACCGGCAGGCCGAAAGGGGTAATGGTCGGGCAGACGGCTATCGTTAACCGCCTGTTATGGATGCAAAATCACTACCCGCTTACAGGCGAAGATGTCGTTGCCCAAAAAACGCCGTGCAGTTTTGATGTCTCGGTGTGGGAGTTTTTCTGGCCGTTTATCGCAGGGGCAAAACTGGTGATGGCTGAACCGGAAGCGCACCGTGACCCGCTCGCTATGCAGCAATTCTTTGCCGAATATGGCGTAACGACCACGCACTTTGTGCCGTCGATGCTGGCGGCATTTGTTGCCTCGCTGACTCCGCAAACCGCTCGCCAGAGTTGCGCGACGTTGAAACAGGTTTTCTGTAGTGGTGAAGCCTTACCGGCTGATTTATGCCGTGAATGGCAACAGTTAACCGGTGCGCCGTTACATAATCTGTATGGCCCGACGGAAGCGGCGGTAGATGTCAGCTGGTATCCGGCTTTTGGCGAGGAACTGGCACAGGTGCGCGGCAGCAGTGTGCCGATTGGTTATCCGGTGTGGAACATGGGGCTGCGTATTCTTGATGCGATGATGCATCCGGTGCCGCCGGGTGTGGCGGGTGATCTCTATCTTACCGGCATTCAACTGGCGCAGGGCTATCTCGGACGCCCCGATCTGACCGCCAGCCGCTTTATTGCCGATCCTTTTGCTCCTGGCGAACGGATGTACCGTACCGGAGACGTTGCCCGCTGGCTGGATAACGGCGCGGTGGAGTACCTCGGGCGCAGTGACGATCAGCTAAAAATTCGCGGGCAGCGTATCGAACTGGGCGAAATCGATCGCGTGATGCAGGCGCTGCCGGATGTCGAACAAGCCGTTACCCACGCCTGTGTGATTAACCAGGCGGCAGCCACTGGTGGTGATGCGCGTCAGTTGGTGGGCTATCTGGTGTCGCAATCGGGCCTGCCGTTGGATACCAGCGCATTGCAGGCGCAGCTTCGTGAAACATTGCCACCACATATGGTACCGGTGGTTCTGCTGCAACTTCCACAGTTACCTCTTAGCGCCAACGGCAAGCTGGATCGCAAAGCCTTACCGTTGCCTGAACTGAAGACACAAGCGTCGGGACGTGCACCGAAAGCGGGCAGTGAAACGATTATCGCCGCGGCATTCGCGTCGTTGCTGGGTTGTGACGTGCAGGATGCCGATGCTGATTTCTTTGCGCTGGGCGGTCATTCGCTACTGGCAATGAAACTGGCAGCGCAGTTAAGTCGACAGTTTGCTCGTCAGGTGACGCCGGGGCAGGTGATGGTCGCGTCAACCGTCGCCAAACTGGCAACGATTATTGATGGTGAAGAGGACAGCTCCCGGCGCATGGGATTCGAAACCATTCTGCCGTTGCGTGAAGGTAATGGCCCGACGCTGTTTTGTTTCCATCCGGCGTCCGGTTTTGCCTGGCAGTTTAGCGTACTCTCGCGTTATCTCGATCCACAATGGTCGATTATTGGCATTCAGTCGCCGCGCCCTCATGGACCCATGCAGACAGCGACAAACCTGGATGAAGTCTGCGAAGCGCATCTGGCAACGTTACTTGAGCAACAACCGCACGGCCCTTATTACCTGCTGGGGTATTCCCTTGGCGGTACGCTGGCGCAGGGTATTGCGGCGCGACTGCGTGCCCGTGGCGAACAGGTGGCATTTCTTGGCTTGCTGGATACCTGGCCGCCAGAAACGCAAAACTGGCAGGAAAAAGAAGCTAATGGTCTGGACCCGGAAGTGCTGGCGGAGATTAACCGCGAGCGCGAGGCCTTCCTGGCGGCACAGCAGGGAAGTACTTCAACGGAGTTGTTTACCACCATTGAAGGCAACTACGCTGATGCTGTGCGCCTGCTGACGACTGCTCATAGCGTACCGTTTGACGGTAAAGCGACGTTGTTTGTTGCTGAACGCACGCTTCAGGAAGGTATGAGTCCTGAACGCGCCTGGTCGCCGTGGATTGCGGAGCTGGATATCTATCGTCAGGATTGTGCGCATGTGGATATTATCTCTCCAGGGGCGTTTGTAAAAATTGGGCCGATTATTCGCGCAACGCTAAACAGGTAAATTAATATTATCTATAAACCCATAATTACAGAAAATAATTATGGGTTTTTTATTTGTTTGATTTATAGGTTTGATGAATATTTCTCTTAAATAGAGTGAATATTGCATTCAGTGGAAGGAATTTACAAACTTCAGCTTCGGATAATTCTCACCAACTGGTAAAGTGAGCGCCGTGGAGATTTTCCCCTATTGGACTCATTTTCAGGTTATACCCCATGTCATCATTGAATATTAAACAGGGAAGTGACGCTCATTTTTCTGAGTATCCTCTGGCGTCGCCCAGTAATAATGAAATTGATTTACTTAATCTAATCGAAGTTTTATGGCGGGCCAAAAAAACGGTCATGGCGGTCGTTTTTGCATTTGCCTGCGCAGGTTTACTGATCTCTTTCATCCTGCCGCAAAAATGGACCAGCTCAGCCGTTATTACTCCCGCCGAAGCCATTCAGTGGCAGGACCTGGAGAAAACCTTTACCAAACTCCGCGTTCTTGATCTCGATGTTAATATCGACCGTGGCGGTGCATTTAACCTGTTTATCAAGAAGTTTCAGTCTGTTAGCTTGCTGGAAGAGTACCTGCGTTCATCACCTTATGTGATGGACCAATTAAAAGAGGCGAAAATCGATGAACTGGATTTGCATCGCGCTATTGTTGCATTGAGCGAAAAAATGAAAGCGGTTGATGACAATGCCAGTAAGAAAAAAGATGAACCGTCACTGTATACCTCCTGGACGCTAAGTTTTACCGCGCCAACCAGTAAAGAGGCGCAGACCGTTTTGAGCGGGTATATCGATTATATCTCTGCGTTGGTGGTGAAAGAGTCGATAGAAAACGTCCGTAATAAACTGGAGATCAAAACCCAGTTTGAAAAAGAAAAACTGGCTCAGGATCGCATTAAAACGAAAAATCAACTTGATGCAAACATTCAGCGCCTCAATTATTCACTCGACATTGCCAACGCGGCAGGAATTAAAAAGCCCGTATACAGTAATGGTCAGGCCGTTAAAGATGACCCCGATTTCTCTATTTCTCTCGGCGCAGACGGTATTGAACGCAAACTGGAAATTGAAAAAGCGGTTACTGACGTTGCGGAACTGAACGGTGAATTACGTAATCGGCAGTATCTTGTCGAGCAATTAACAAAAGCAAATGTCAACGATGTGAATTTTACGCCGTTTAAATATCAGTTAAGCCCGTCATTGCCAGTGAAAAAAGACGGTCCGGGTAAGGCGATTATTGTGATCCTTTCCGCGCTGATCGGCGGGATGGTGGCTTGTGGTAGCGTGTTATTGCGCTATGCGATGGCATCCAGAAAACAGGATGCCATGATGGCAGACCACTTAGTTTAACTATTTGCGGTTGAAGGTGCCGTTCGTCCGAGCGGCACCACAAGCGGCGTTCCGGCTACCGGATCGTCAATGATCATGCATCGCAGACCATAAATGCGCTCAATCAGTTCAGCAGTGACAATCTCCTTCGGCGCTCCCTGAGCAACAATTTTCCCTTCCCGCAATGCAATCAAATGGCTGGCGTAACGACAGGCCTGATTAAGATCGTGCAGCACCGCCGCCAGGGTATAGCCTTTCTCGCGGTTCAGTTCGCTTAACAGTTCCAGTAGATCAATCTGATGACTGATATCCAGCCAGGTCGTGGGTTCGTCGAGCAGCATAATTGCCGTTTCCTGGGCTAGCACCATCGCGATCCACGCTCGCTGGCGTTGTCCGCCAGAAAGGGTATCCACGCTTTGATCTGCCAGATGAGTTATTCTCGTGGCCTGCATCGCTTTCGTTACCGCTTCTTCATCCTCTTTGCGCCAGCGGGTAAACAGCGGTTGATGCGGATAACGTCCACGCGCCACCAGCTCCTGCACGGTGATATCGCCCGGCGTGGTAGCATTTTGCGCCAACAGACCAATCCGGCGTGCAACTTCTTTACTGGCGTAATGTTGAATGTGCTCGCCATCCAGCCAGACATGCCCGTGAGCAGGCGTCATCAGGCGGCTTAAGGTACGCAGTAACGTGGATTTACCACAGCCATTTGGTCCGATAATTGCCGTGAAGTGACCATCAGGAATTTCTACAGTCAGATTTTCCGCAACGGTATATTTGCCATATCCCAGGGTTAACTGTTCGCCGCGCAAACGGGCTACTGATTCGGTCATTTTTTGCGAGACTCCTGAATTAACAAGACGATAAGGTAAATACCGCCGAGGCTGACGGTAACGACGCCAACCGGAAGTTGATACGGCATAAACAGTTGTTGGGCGCAGAGATCGGCCGCCAGCAGTAACAGCGCTCCGCACAGCGCCGCCTGGGTCAGCCCCCAGCGAGCGGTGCCGCTAATGCGTCGGGCAATGTGCGGCGCGACTAAAGCAATAAAGGAAATCGGCCCGGCAAGCGCCGTTGCCGCAGCGGTAAGCACCACTGCAACCAGCATCATTAACAGACGCGAACGCTCGACGCTGACGCCCAGCGCGCAGGCGGTATCATCGCCCATCTCCAGCAAGCGCATTCGCCGCACCAGCAAGGCGGCGGCAATGAGCATCAATATGATGATGGGTGCGGAAGGCGAAGTTTTTGCCCACGTCAGGCCATTGAGCGATCCGGCATTCCACAAACCCGCTGTTAGCGCCGTTTCTAAAGACGCTTTCAGCAACAGCCAAGTATTAAAGGCCACCAGCATGGCGCGAACGCCGATGCCGATAATAATCAACCGAAAGGTGTCGATACCGTTACGCCAGGCGAGCAGCCAGACCAACAGAGAAGTGACAATGCCGCCCACCATTGCTGCCAGCGCGATAGCCGTCAGGTCCTGACCAAACAGCACCATCGCCACCAGCACGCCGCTCCACGCCCCGGTGTTAAAGCCCATTACGTCAGGGCTGCCGAGCGGGTTACGCATCAGCGACTGAAAAATCGCGCCGCTGACGCCCAGCGCCGCGCCAATCAACAGCGCCATCAGCACGCGTGGTAAACGCCATTCGGTGACCACCATCGTCATACTGCGCGGCGCATCGCCCATCAACGCGGCGAATACCTGCGAGATTTCCAGCGTGACGGCACCGCTGCGTAATCCCCAGATACCTGCAACCACACAGGCGGAAATCAGCAGCAAACAGGTGATGAGTAATCGGCGAGAGACGTAAATCATGCACCACCTCGCGTTTTACGTCGCACGAGGAAGATCAGCACCGGTGCACCAATAAACGCACTGACCACAGAAACGCGCAGTTCGCCGGGCACAATCACCCGCCCGATGATATCGGCAAACAGCAGCAGGGCAGGGGTAGCAAGTAGCGTGACGGGCAGCGACCAGCGATGATCGGCACCTACCAGCCAGCGCGCCATGTGCGGCATCATCAGGCCGATAAAGGCAATCGGGCCAACTACCGCCGTCGCACTACCACAAAGCACGGTAATCGCCAGCAGACCAATCAACTGTGTGCGCGCCACGCGACTGCCCAGCGCCGTCGCGGTGTCACTGCCGAGGCTCAAACTGTTCAGCGCGCGACTCAGTAATAGCGCAGTTGCTCCGGCGATCAGAACCGGGATCAGCACCACTTTTAAGGTATGTAGATTGCGAATATCCAGCGAACCGGCTTGCCAGAAACGCAGTTGATCGTAGACGTCAGGATTAAGCAGGGCGATGCCGCTGGTCAGCCCTTCCAGCACCGCCGCCAGCGCCACGCCCGCCAGGGTTAAACGCACCGGACTTAACTGCCCGCCGCCCTGACTGCCGATAAAGGCAACAATCAATGAGGCCACCAGCGCCCCGGCGAAGGCCATCGCCAGTTGTTCCTGCGCGGATGAGTAACCAAACAGCGCCGCACCCAGCACAATGGCAAAGCTGGCTCCGGCGTTCACGCCAAGCAAGCCGGGGTCGGCAAGTGGATTTCGGGTGAGGGTTTGCATTAACGCCCCAGCAAGCCCAAGCGCACCGCCTGCAAGTAAACCGGCAAGGGTGCGCGGCAGTCGCGCGTCGAGCACGATGGTGCAGTCGGCGCTCTGGCAGGTGCCTGAGAAGGCCTCCAGCACTACTGACGCGGGGAGTGATTTTGCCCCAATGAGCAGGCTTAATGCCGTCGCGATAATCAGTAATAACAGCAATCCGGGCACGGCAATGGCGCGTGTCACGGCAACAGAACCAGACATACGAACTTCCATGATAATGAAATTAATTATCGTTATCGATCTTATTTGGATATGTTAGCATGTGCAGCCTAAGAATAGGTATTTAAAATATTTGATGGCAAGGCATTGTAATGAATAAACAATCCTGGCTGCTTAACCTCAGCCTGTTGAAAACGCACCCGGCGTTTCGCGCAGTATTCCTCGCTCGTTTTATCTCAATTGTGTCTCTGGGTTTGCTCGGCGTCGCGGTGCCGGTGCAGATCCAGATGATGACGCATTCTACCTGGCAGGTGGGGCTTTCGGTGACGCTGACCGGCGGCGCGATGTTTGTTGGCCTGATGGTTGGCGGTGTGCTGGCGGATCGCTATGAGCGCAAAAAAGTGATTTTGCTGGCGCGCGGCACCTGTGGCATTGGCTTCATTGGACTGTGCCTGAACGCGCTGCTGCCGGAGCCGTCATTGCTGGCAATCTATTTACTTGGTTTATGGGATGGTTTTTTCGCATCACTTGGTGTTACGGCGCTACTGGCGGCAACACCTGCACTGGTAGGGCGTGAAAACTTAATGCAGGCCGGGGCGATCACCATGTTGACCGTGCGTCTGGGGTCGGTGATTTCGCCCATGATTGGCGGTTTATTGCTGGCGACCGGCGGCGTAGCCTGGAACTACGGGCTGGCGGCGGCGGGCACGTTTATTACCTTGCTACCGTTGTTAAGCCTTCCGGCGTTGCCACCGCCACCGCAGCCGCGCGAGCATCCGTTGAAATCATTACTGGCAGGATTTCGTTTTCTGCTCGCCAGCCCGCTGGTAGGAGGGATTGCGTTGCTGGGTGGTTTATTGACGATGGCGAGCGCGGTGCGGGTACTGTATCCGGCGCTGGCTGACAACTGGCAGATGTCGGCGGCACAGATTGGTTTTCTCTATGCGGCGATCCCGCTCGGTGCGGCTATTGGTGCGTTAACCAGCGGGAAGCTGGCACATAGTGCGCGACCAGGGTTATTGATGCTGCTCTCCACGCTGGGATCGTTCCTCGCCATTGGTCTGTTTGGCCTGATGCCGATGTGGATTTTAGGCGTGGTTTGTCTGGCGCTGTTCGGCTGGCTGAGCGCGGTTAGTTCGTTGCTGCAATATACAATGCTGCAAACGCAAACCCCGGAAGCGATGTTAGGGCGGATTAACGGTTTGTGGACGGCGCAGAACGTGACGGGCGATGCCATAGGCGCGGCGCTGTTGGGTGGTTTGGGCGCGATGATGACACCGGTTGCTTCCGCAAGCGCGAGCGGTTTTGGTTTGTTGATTATCGGCGTGTTGTTATTGCTGGTGCTGGTGGAGTTGCGACGTTTTCGCCAGACGCCGCCGCAGGTGACAGCGTCTGACAGTTAGCTAAAGGTGCATTTTCCCCTCACCCTAACCCTCTCCCCAAAGGGGCGAGGGGATTATTAGTGCTCTAATTGTATGTTTTATCAATCTTTTTTTAACAGTGAATTAAGTCTGTCCAGCACTTGCATGGCGCTGTAGTAATCCAGGCGGAACGTCTCGGTTCCCAGCGTATAAACCTGCTTGTTTTGTACTGCAGGCAGGTGCGCGAGCAGTGGATTGGCATAAATCGCATCGGCGTCTTTCTGATCACCGGCGAACAGGAATAGCGATTCACCGTTTAACCCAGCAGCCAGATTTTCCCCACCAAGCTGAATGATGTCATGGCGTTTGCCCTGGCTTTGGCTGGCGTTTAACCCTGCGGGCAACTTCGCCAGCGTAAAGCCGAGTTGTTCCAGCATCTGCCCTTGTGCTGATTCCGGCGTCCAGAGATTGGCACTGTGTGCAGCGGCGGTATAGACAATGGCAGTGACCGGCTGCGGCGGTAATTTGATTTGCTCTTTCGCCGCTGCCAGTTGCTTATCAAACTGTGCAATCCGCTCTGCCGCTTGTTTCTCATGCCCGGTAATTTCGCCAAGCTGCGTTAACAGCGACTGCCAGCTTTTGTCGTCGTAATTGATGATTAATGTCGGGGCGATGGTGGAAAGCTGATCATACAGCGCCAGCGCCGAATCCCCGCCGGTTGCGCTAATTAAAATCAGATCCGGCATTTGCGCGGCAACGGCTTCGGCGCTCGGTTCGCCGATATAGAGCCGTTGCAGTTTGCGTTCTTTCGCCACCTTGCTCCACTGGCGTAAAAAGCCCTGGTCATCTGCGACGCGGTTATTCGGCGTGGTCGCGCCGCTGGCGATCACCGGAGCATCAATCGCCAGCAGTGATCCGGTCAGGGTGACGCTGGTGGAAACAATACGCTGCGGCTGGCTTTCCAGGGTATGAGTGCCCCGGCTGTCAGTAATCTGACGCGGCCAGTCGGCGGCCTGAACTACGGCTATTCCTGAAAGCAAAAGTCCTGTTAATAGAAGGGCGTTGCGGTAGAGCGGGGCGAGTCTCACAAGTCAGCTTCCTGTTATTAATAAGGTTAAGGGCGTAATGACAAATTCGACAAAGCGCACAATCCGTCCCCTCGCCCCTTTGGGGAGAGGGTTAGGGTGAGGGGAACAGCCAGCACTGGTGCGAACATTAACCCTCACCCCAGCCCTCACCCTGGAAGGGAGAGGGGGCAAAACGGCGCAGGACATCACATTGCGCTTATGCGAATTCATCAATAATGCTTCTCATTTTCATTGTAACCACAACCAGATGCAACCCCGAGTTGCAGATTGCGTTACCTCAAGAGTTGACATAGTGCGCGTTTGCTTTTAGGTTAGCGACCGAAAATATAAATGATAATCATTATTAAAGCCTTTATCATTTTGTGGAGGATGATATGGATACGTCACTGGCTGAGGAAGTACAGCAGACCATGGCAACACTTGCGCCCAATCGCTTTTTCTTTATGTCGCCGTACCGCAGTTTTACGACGTCAGGATGTTTCGCCCGCTTCGATGAACCGGCTGTGAACGGGGATTCGCCCGACAGTCCCTTCCAGCAAAAACTCGCCGCGCTGTTTGCCGATGCCAAAGCGCAGGGCATCAAAAATCCGGTGATGGTCGGGGCGATTCCCTTCGATCCACGTCAGCCTTCGTCGCTGTATATTCCCGAATCCTGGCAGTCGTTCTCCCGTCAGGAAAAACAGACCTCAGCCCACTGTTTTACCCGCAGCCAGTCGCTGAACGTGGTGGAACGCCAGGCAATTCCTGAACAAACCACGTTTGAACAGATGGTTGCCCGCGCCGCCGCACTTACCGCCACGCCGCAGGTCGACAAAGTGGTGTTGTCACGATTGATTGATATCACCACTGACGCCGCCATTGATAGTGGCGTATTGCTGGAACGGTTGATTGCGCAAAACCCGGTTAGTTACAACTTCCATGTCCCGCTGGCTGATGGTGGCGTCCTGCTGGGGGCCAGCCCGGAACTGCTGCTACGTAAAGACGGCGAGCGTTTTAGCTCCATTCCGTTAGCCGGTTCCGCGCGTCGTCAGCCGGATGAAGTGCTCGATCGCGAAGCGGGTAATCGTCTGCTGGCGTCAGAAAAAGATCGCCATGAACATGAACTGGTGACTCAGGCGATGAAAGAGGTACTGCGCGAACGCAGTAGTGAGTTACACGTTCCCTCCTCTCCACAATTGATTACCACGCCGACGCTGTGGCATCTCGCAACTCCCTTTGAAGGTAAAGCGAATTCGCAAGAAAACGCACTGACTCTGGCCTGTCTGCTGCATCCGACCCCCGCGCTGAGCGGTTTCCCGCATCAGGCCGCGACCCAGGTTATTGCTGAACTGGAGCCGTTTGACCGCGAACTGTTTGGCGGCATTGTGGGTTGGTGTGACAGCGAAGGTAACGGCGAATGGGTGGTGACCATCCGCTGCGCGAAGCTGCGGGAAAATCAGGTGCGTCTGTTTGCCGGAGCGGGGATTGTGCCTGCGTCGTCACCGTTGGGTGAGTGGCGCGAAACAGGCGTCAAACTTTCTACCATGTTGAACGTTTTTGGATTGCATTAAGGAGCGAGGATGAGCATTCCATTCACCCGCTGGCCGGAAGAGTTTGCCCGTCGCTATCGGGAAAAAGGCTACTGGCAGGATTTGCCGCTGACCGACATTCTGACTCGCCACGCTGCGAGTGACAGCATCGCGGTTATCGACGGCGAGCGACAGTTGAGTTACCGGGAGCTGAATCAGGCGGCGGATAACCTCGCGTGTAGTTTACGCCGTCAGGGCATTAAACCCGGTGAAACCGCGCTGGTACAACTGGGTAACGTCGCTGAACTTTACATTACCTTTTTCGCACTGCTGAAACTGGGCGTTGCGCCGGTGCTGGCGTTGTTCAGCCATCAGCGTAGTGAACTGAACGCCTATGCCAGCCAGATTGAACCGGCGTTACTGATTGCCGATCGCCAACATGCGCTGTTTAGCGGGGATGATTTCCTCAATACTTTCGTCACAGAACATTCCTCCATTCGCGTGGTGCAACTGCTCAACGACAGCGGTGAGCATAACTTGCAGGATGCGATTAACCATCCGGCAGACGGTTTTACTGCTACGCCATCACCTGCTGATGAAGTGGCCTATTTCCAGCTTTCCGGCGGCACCACCGGTACACCGAAGCTGATCCCGCGCACTCATAACGACTACTACTACAGCGTGCGTCGTAGCGTCGAGATTTGTCAGTTCACACAACAGACACGCTACCTGTGCGCGATCCCGGCGGCTCATAACTACGCTATGAGTTCGCCAGGATCGCTGGGCGTCTTTCTTGCCGGAGGAACGGTTGTTCTGGCGGCCGATCCCAGCGCCACGCTTTGCTTCCCGTTGATTGCAAAACATCAGGTTAACGTTACCGCGCTGGTGCCGCCGGCAGTCAGCCTGTGGTTGCAGGCGCTGGCTGAAGGCGAAAGCCGGGCGCAGCTTGCCTCGCTGAAACTGTTACAGGTCGGCGGCGCACGTCTTTCTGCCACCCTTGCGGCGCGTATTTCCGCTGAGATTGGCTGCCAGTTGCAGCAGGTGTTTGGCATGGCGGAAGGGCTGGTGAACTACACCCGACTTGATGATAGCGCGGAGAAAATTATCCATACCCAGGGTTACCCAATGTGTCCGGACGATGAAGTATGGGTTGCTGATGCTGAAGGAAATCCACTGCCGCAAGGGGAAGTTGGACGCCTGATGACGCGCGGGCCGTACACCTTCCGCGGTTATTACAAAAGTCCGCAGCACAATGCCAGTGCCTTTGATGCCAACGGTTTTTACTGTTCCGGCGATCTGATCTCTATTGATCCAGAGGGTTACATCACCGTGCAGGGGCGCGAGAAAGATCAGATCAACCGTGGCGGCGAGAAGATCGCTGCCGAAGAGATCGAAAACCTGCTGCTGCGCCATCCGGCGGTGATCTATGCCGCACTGGTGAGCATGGAAGATGAGCTGATGGGCGAAAAAAGCTGTGCTTATCTGGTGGTAAAAGAGCCGCTGCGCGCGGTGCAGGTGCGTCGTTTCCTGCGTGAACAGGGTATTGCCGAATTTAAATTACCGGATCGCGTGGAGTGTGTGGATTCACTTCCGCTGACGGCGGTCGGGAAAGTCGATAAAAAACAATTACGTCAGTGGCTGGCGTCACGCGCATCAGCCTGAAGGAGAGAACACGATGGCTATTCCAAAATTACAGGCTTACGCACTGCCGGAGTCTCACGATATTCCGCAGAATAAAGTTGACTGGGCCTTTGAACCGCAACGTGCCGCGTTGTTAATCCATGATATGCAGGACTATTTTGTCAGCTTCTGGGGCGAGAACTGCCCGATGATGGAGCAGGTGATCGCGAATATTGCTGCGCTGCGCGACTACTGCAAACAGCACAATATCCCGGTTTATTACACCGCCCAGCCGAAAGAGCAGAGCGATGAAGATCGGGCGCTGTTGAATGATATGTGGGGGCCGGGCCTGACCCGTTCGCCGGAACAGCAAAAGGTGGTGGATCGCCTGACGCCAGATGCCGACGACACGGTGCTGGTGAAGTGGCGCTACAGCGCGTTTCATCGTTCTCCGCTGGAGCAAATGCTCAAAGAGAGTGGACGTAACCAGCTGATTATTACCGGGGTATATGCCCACATTGGCTGTATGACCACCGCAACCGACGCATTTATGCGCGATATTAAACCGTTTATGGTGGCGGATGCGCTGGCCGATTTCAGCCGTGACGAGCATTTGATGTCGCTGAAATATGTGGCCGGGCGGTCTGGCCGGGTGGTGATGACTGAAGGATTACTGCCAGCACCTGTCCCCGCCAGGAAAGCGGCGCTGCGTGAGGTTATCCTGCCGTTGCTGGACGAGTCCGATGAACCGTTCGATGACGACAACCTGATCGACTACGGTCTGGATTCGGTGCGCATGATGGCGCTGGCGGCGCGCTGGCGCAAAGTGCATGGCGATATCGACTTTGTCATGCTGGCGAAAAACCCGACCATCGACGCCTGGTGGAAGCTACTCTCCCGCGAGGTGAAATAATGGATTTCAGCGGTAAAAATGTCTGGGTAACCGGCGCAGGTAAAGGTATCGGCTACGCCACGGCGCTGGCGTTTGTTGAAGCGGGAGCGAAAGTTACCGGTTTTGATCAAGCGTTCGCTCAGGAGCAATATCCCTTTGCGACCGAAGTGATGGATGTTGCCGATGCTGCGCAGGTCGCGCAGGTATGTCAGCGACTGTTAGCTGAAACGGAGCGACTGGACGTGCTGGTCAATGCGGCGGGAATTTTGCGCATGGGCGCGACCGATCAGCTCAGTAAAGAGGACTGGCAGCAGACTTTTGCGGTTAACGTCGGCGGTGCGTTTAACCTGTTTCAGCAAACCATGAACCAGTTTCGCCGTCAGCGGGGCGGGGCGATTGTCACTGTGGCGTCCGACGCCGCACACACGCCGCGTATTGGTATGAGTGCTTATGGCGCATCGAAAGCGGCGCTGAAAAGCCTGGCGTTGAGCGTCGGGCTGGAACTGGCGGTTAGCGGCGTGCGCTGTAATGTGGTTTCGCCTGGCTCCACCGACACCGATATGCAACGCACGCTGTGGGTGAGCGATGACGCCGAAGAACAGCGTATTCGCGGCTTTGGCGAGCAGTTTAAACTCGGCATTCCGCTGGGGAAAATCGCCCGTCCACAAGAGATCGCCAACACGATTTTGTTCCTCGCCTCTGACCTCGCCAGCCATATCACCCTACAGGATATTGTGGTCGATGGCGGCTCAACGCTGGGGCATAAGCATGATCTGGAAACGCCATTTAACGCTCGACGAACTGAACGCCACCAGCGATAACACAATGGTGGCGCATCTGGGAATTGTGTATACCCGTCTGGGAGATGATGTGCTGGAAGCCGAAATGCCGGTTGATACCCGTACTCATCAGCCGTTTGGCCTGCTGCATGGCGGCGCGTCGGCGGCGCTGGCTGAAACGCTGGGATCGATGGCCGGATTTATGATGACCCGTGACGGGCAGTGTGTGGTGGGTACGGAACTTAACGCCACCCATCATCGCCCGGTGTCTGAAGGCAAGGTACGCGGCGTCTGCCAGCCGCTGCATCTTGGGCGGCAAAATCAGAGCTGGGAAATCATCGTTTTCGATGAACAGGGGCGGCGTTGCTGCACTTGTCGGCTGGGTACGGCAGTTTTGGGATGAGCCCGACAGAATTAAATGAGATTGCAGGAAAACTCGGTTAACGGAGTGATCGAGTTAACATTGTTAAGTTAAATATTGGTTTCAACTCCGATTTACATGGTTACCGTGTTGTTAAATCGTACAAAGATGTTATAGAAACAAAATGTAACATCTCTATGGACACGCACACGGATAACAACTATGAACAAATCAGGGAAATACCTCGTCTGGACAGTGCTCTCTGTAATGGGAGCATTTGCTCTGGGATACATTGCTTTAAATCGTGGGGAACAGATCAACGCGCTGTGGATTGTGGTGGCGTCGGTCTGTATCTATCTGATCGCTTACCGTTTTTATGGGCTGTATATCGCCAAAAATGTGCTGGCGGTTGACCCGACGCGTATGACGCCAGCGGTGCGCCATAACGACGGGCTGGACTATGTGCCGACGGACAAGAAAGTGCTGTTCGGTCACCATTTTGCGGCCATTGCCGGAGCAGGGCCGCTGGTGGGGCCGGTGCTGGCAGCGCAAATGGGCTACCTGCCGGGGATGATCTGGCTGCTCGCCGGGGTGGTTCTCGCCGGTGCGGTGCAGGATTTCATGGTGCTGTTTGTTTCTACGCGCCGTGACGGTCGCTCGCTGGGTGAGCTGGTCAAAGAAGAGATGGGGCCAACTGCCGGGGTGATTGCGCTGGTAGCCTGCTTTATGATCATGGTCATTATCCTTGCAGTACTGGCGATGATCGTGGTGAAAGCCCTGACTCATAGCCCGTGGGGAACGTATACCGTTGCGTTCACCATTCCGCTGGCGATTTTTATGGGAATCTACCTGCGCTATCTGCGTCCGGGGCGTATTGGCGAAGTGTCAGTGATTGGCCTGGTGTTCCTTATTTTTGCCATTATCTCTGGCGGCTGGGTGGCAGAAAGCCCGACCTGGGCACCGTACTTTGACTTTACCGGCGTGCAGCTGACCTGGATGCTGGTGGGCTACGGTTTTGTGGCGGCGGTGCTGCCGGTGTGGTTACTGCTGGCCCCGCGTGACTACCTCTCTACCTTCCTGAAAATCGGGACTATCGTTGGTCTGGCGGTAGGCATTTTGATTATGCGTCCGACGCTGACCATGCCTGCGCTGACCAAATTTGTCGATGGCACTGGCCCGGTATGGACCGGTAATCTGTTCCCGTTCCTGTTTATCACCATCGCCTGTGGCGCGGTGTCAGGCTTCCATGCGCTGATCTCTTCCGGCACCACGCCGAAGATGCTGGCGAACGAAGGGCAGGCGTGCTTTATCGGCTACGGTGGAATGTTAATGGAATCCTTCGTGGCGATTATGGCACTGGTTTCCGCCTGTATCATCGATCCGGGCGTGTACTTCGCCATGAACAGCCCGATGGCGGTGCTGGCTCCGGCAGGGACGGCGGATGTGGTCGCTTCTGCCGCGCAGGTGGTGAGTAGCTGGGGCTTTGCGATTACTCCGGATACGCTCAACCAGATTGCCAGCGAAGTGGGTGAACAGTCGATCATTTCCCGTGCGGGCGGTGCGCCGACGCTGGCGGTGGGGATGGCTTACATCCTGCACGGTGCGCTGGGTGGTATGATGGATGTGGCGTTCTGGTATCACTTCGCCATTCTGTTTGAAGCTCTGTTTATTCTGACGGCGGTAGATGCGGGTACGCGTGCTGCGCGCTTTATGTTGCAGGATCTGCTGGGCGTGGTGTCTCCTGGCCTGAAGCGGACCGATTCACTGCCTGCTAACCTGCTGGCAACAGCGCTGTGCGTACTGGCGTGGGGCTACTTCCTCCATCAGGGCGTGGTCGATCCGCTGGGCGGCATTAACACTCTGTGGCCGCTGTTTGGTATTGCCAACCAGATGCTGGCAGGGATGGCGCTGATGCTCTGTGCCGTGGTGTTGTTCAAGATGAAACGTCAACGTTACGCCTGGGTGGCGCTGGTACCAACGGCCTGGCTGCTGATTTGTACCCTGACCGCAGGCTGGCAGAAAGCGTTTAGCCCGGATGCGAAAGTCGGCTTCCTGGCCATTGCTAATAAGTTCCAGGCAATGATCGACAGCGGCAATATTCCGTCGCAGTATACTGAGTCACAGCTGGCGCAACTGGTGTTCAACAACCGTCTGGATGCCGGGTTAACCATCTTCTTTATGGTGGTCGTGGTGGTTCTGGCGCTGTTCTCGATTAAGTCGGCACTGGCGGCATTGAAAGATCCGAAGCCAACGGCGAAAGAAACGCCGTATGAGCCAATGCCGGAAAATGTCGAGGAGATCGTGGCGCAGGCAAAAGGCGCACACTAAAGTCAGAGTGAGGGGGGATGTTGGCGAATGTTGGCATAGTGCCGAGGGTTCCTCCTCACCCTAACCCTCTCCCCGATGGGGCGAGGGGACTGACCGAGCGCGTTGATAGCATTTGTAGGCCGGATAAGGCGTTCACGCCGCATCCGGCACTCTTTCAGCAACATGGTTAGCGGAGGCCAAGATGTTTGATTCACTGGCAAAAGCCGGAAAATATTTAGGTCAGGCGGCGAAGCTGATGATTGGTATGCCTGATTACGACAACTATGTCGAACATATGCGGGTTAACCATCCCGATCAAACGCCGATGACCTACGAAGAGTTTTTCCGTGAGCGGCAGGACGCGCGCTACGGTGGAAAAGGCGGCGCGCGCTGCTGCTAAATTTGCACGTCAGGCTTTAAACGATTCCACTTTTTCGAACGCTGCACGCAACGTATCTGGTGTCAGCGTGACTGGCAGGTAATGAATGTATTCCACCGGACGCAGGGTGTGGGTAATCACTTTGTCGATCTCCGCATGATTATTGATATCCATTTCCAGCTCCGCCAGCGTGGTCGGCAGATGAAAACGCTGATACGCCCCGGTTAATTGCGCCAGCACATCATCCTGACCTAGCAAGGCGCTTTGTACCAGAATGCCATAAGCGACTTTGGTGCCGTGGAGAAATTTCTCGGTTTGCGGCAGGACAGTCAGACCGTTATGCACGGCATGAGCCGCCGCCACACGCGTAAAACGATCGCCCAGACCACCGACCATCCCACCACCAGCAATAATAGCATCCACCACATCGCAAAATGATTGCGTTAACTGTTGATTTTGCTGATCGCTCAGCGCCTGTTCGCTACTGTTTAACAATACGTCGCGAATGGCCTGCGCATTATTGATCCCCAGTCGCACGGTTAGCGGCAACGTTTCTGGTTGCGGAGCCAGCACCACCGCTTCATACCATTTCGCCAGCGTGTCACCGATCCCCGCCAGCAGATATTGTTGCGGCGCGTTGAGGATAATCTCTGGTTCCACCAGCACCATAAAATTGGCGTCGTCGAAAATCTCATAATGCAGCGCCTGTCCGGCATCGTTATACCAGACGGAGAGCGGTGTCCAGGCGGCGCAGGTAGCGGCGATCGTCGGAACGGCAACAAATGGCAGACCGAGACGGCGGGCGAGGGCTTTCGCGGTGTCGAGCAGTGCGCCGCCGCCGACGCCAATCACCACGCTGCGATCGTCACCGGACTCAGCCGCCAGTTGCTGTACATCGCTTTCGCTGCAATGACCACGAAACAAAATATGCTTTGCCCCTGGAAGTCCAAACGCTGGCGGAAGTTTGGTTTGCGCCGCAGCAATGGCGCGTTTGCCGTAGATCCACACCGCGCGAGAAAGTTGTTCATCAGTGAAAAAATCGTTCAGGTGATTGAAACTTCCTGGATGTGAAAAGTAGTTAGCCGGGCCGACGACCACGCGGATAGGATTGTGAGGCATGTTGTGTTGTCCTTATTGTTTTATTTAGACATCTAAACGTCTTGATTGCCAAATACTAGCATCGTGTTATAGTGCCTTCAACACGCAACTTCGTCAGGTACAATAAAAATGACAAATAACCCTCTGATTCCACAAAGCAAACTTCCACAACTTGGCACCACTATTTTCACCCAGATGAGCGCGCTGGCGCAGCAACACCAGGCGATTAACCTGTCGCAAGGCTTTCCTGATTTTGATGGTCCGCGCTATTTACAGGAGCGGCTGGCGTACCACGTTGCCCAGGGGGCAAACCAATACGCGCCCATGACCGGCGTGCAGGCCTTGCGCGAGGCGATTGCTCAGAAAACGGAACGTTTGTATGGCTATCAACCAGATGCCGATAGCGATATCACCGTAACGGCAGGGGCGACGGAAGCGTTATACGCGGCGATTACCGCACTGGTGCGCAATGGCGATGAAGTGATTTGTTTTGATCCCAGCTATGACAGTTACGCCCCCGCCATCGCGCTTTCTGGGGGAATAGTGAAGCGTATGGCACTGCAACCACCGCATTTTCGCGTTGACTGGCAGGAATTTGCCGCATTATTAAGCGAGCGCACCAGACTGGTGATCCTCAACACTCCGCATAACTCCAGTGCAACTGTCTGGCAGCAGGCTGATTTCGCCGCTTTGTGGCAGGCGATCGCCGGGCACGAGATTTTTGTCATTAGCGATGAAGTCTACGAGCACATCAACTTTTCACAACAGGGCCATGCCAGTGTGCTGGCGCATTCGCAGCTGCGTGAGCGGGCAGTGGCGGTTTCTTCATTTGGCAAGACCTATCATATGACCGGCTGGAAAGTGGGTTATTGTGTTGCGCCAGCGCCCATCAGCGCCGAAATTCGCAAGGTACATCAGTATCTGACCTTTTCGGTGAATACCCCGGCACAGCTGGCGCTTGCTGATATGCTACGTGCAGAACCTGAGCATTATCTTGCGTTACCGGACTTTTATCGCCAGAAGCGCGATATTCTGGTAAATGCCTTAAATGAAAGCCGGCTGGAGATTTTACCGTGTGAAGGTACATACTTTTTGCTGGTGGATTACAGCGCGGTTTCTACCCTGGATGATGTTGAGTTTTGCCAGTGGCTGACGCAGGAGCACGGCGTAGCGGCGATTCCGCTGTCGGTGTTTTGCGCCGATCCCTTCCCACATAAACTGATTCGTCTCTGTTTTGCCAAGAAGGAATCGACGTTGCTGGCAGCAGCTGAACGCCTGCGCCAGCTTTAGTTATTTAACCGTCCAGGCGCGGGAATATTGACGGTCGGCAAACAGCTCTTGCAGGCCGTTAATTTGCTTCAGGCGCAGCACTTCGTCGCTGTCCATTCCCAGCTCTTTGCCAATTTTATTATCGTCCCATCCCAACTGGCTAAGTTCACGGACGATTTCCGACATGGCGGTGATTTGATGGCGTCCACGAGCGCGATTATGACGAATAGTCGCGGCGATGCGTTGATTACGCGTACCTTCCAGACAGATCACCGGCAAATAACCTTTTAAGCGTAATTTTAATGATGATGAGCCTTTACCAATTTCATGGCGGTGAAAACCATCCACGATTTCCATGGCATTTTTATCCGTATGTGTGACCACAATGGGTTGGGTAAAACCATCTATTTCAATGGATTTTTGCAGCAGTTTTTTTTCGGGTGGTGCCACGTTGTTTGGGTTGTAATCATTAGGCATAAGTTGGCTGTTTTTAACCCACAGAACGCAATCCACTGGCTCTTCACGAAAGGGGCTAACCTGATGGATCGCCATGCGGATTTCATTAATCGCTTTGATGCGATCATCTTCCGGCAAGCTGGCGAGAAATTGCGTTAAATCCTGCGTTAATCGTTGTTGCATAGTATCCCCCATTCCTGACGTTTTCCTTTTATCCGTTCGTTATAACGCTGATAGTTCTTCGCTTTCGTAGGACTAAATGATAATGCCCGACACCAGTAATCGTTATTGAGTAAAACTTTGCATATCCGCCGCCAGGAGGGGATATCTTTCGCGCCAATGTCCCCTTGCTGGGTTTGTGGAACCTCGATGCCTTTTTTCTGATACCAGTGCAAATAAATGGCGATTTTATTGCGGTAATGCTCAGCTGTTTTTTCCGGCATGCTATTGAGCAGCAATAATGCATATTCTTGCCAGTCTAAATGTTCTGGCTTGAGGATTTTCCGATGCCCATAGAAATGATTATCATGTCCGGCGTAAATGCCGCCACTTTTTACCCCGCTGACTCGTGCGCACATAGCAGCCCAGCGATCCGGTTCGATAACGTGATAGAGCCATAATCCTTGTCGTTGCTCCGGGCCAAAAGGTTCGCAAATTCGCATATGACGCAGAGGAACGCCTGCCTGATACATTAGGTTATACAGTGGGTTGCAGAGATTTTGATGATTTGCATACCAGGTCCAGATATCAGCCACTTTCCAGTCGTAAATGGGGTAAATGTACCAGCTATGACCGCCTGGTGCGGCCGTAGTCCATGGTTTATCGTCGGCAAAACGTTGTTTATTTAAACTGGCGATGGCGACAAAACGGTTGTAGGACTCATCCGCACGGATGCCGATCATCATCGCCACCGGACGTTTTTGTGAAAACCATTCGGCAAACTCACGTACAAATTGTTCGAAGGTCATGCCTGGCTGGTAAAAGCAGAAAAAGTCAGGATCGGTTATCGCATCTTGCGGGGGCTGACGCACCCATTCGACATCAGGTTCCCAGCACTGCCATTCGGGTTGGTATTGTGAAAGGGAATTTTGCGTCGTAAGCGGGAGCGCAACCCAGTAAAACTCTTCGATGACATCGGTGTACAACTCGCGCAGGGACTGAACATAGTTAATGGTGCAAGAGAATTGCGCCTCCCAGTCGATAAACAAAACGCAGATTTTTTTGCCCATTTGTCGGGCAAGTTCGGCTGTCAGATGCAGCATTAAACCAGAGTTTTTGCCGCCAGAAAATGAGACACAAACGCGGGGTAGGGTGTTGAGTGTCCAGGTAATACGCTCTCGTGCAGCTTCCAGAATATTGAGCGGAAGAGGAATTTTATAAATAGACATCTGAAGACGCTCTCTGAACGTTACAGGGTGAACAGTGAGATAAGACTGTTAATTATAAAGTAAACACTGTAAAGCAGAGTGTTTTATTTTTCATTCGCGCTGTGAATAAATAGATGAAAGTTATAGTAGCTGTCTGTAGTTATATATCAAAAACTCTCATTTAGACGGTCAATAAATCGGGAGAACACCAAATTATTTAAAGAAGATTTATTATAGGAAATGTAAAGCTTTATTGAAGGTAACGGATGTTCTAGTTTTATCTCTTTTAAATTAAGAAAGTCACGGTGGGAGTTATAAAGTTCATAGGGGACTATTCCCAGTAAATCTGTAACTGCAATGCTATTAATTATTGTCAGCAAAGAGGAACCACGAAATGAAATTTTGCGATTCATAAACTTCTCGTCTATTTCCATTTGAATATCATCAACTCCTGCTGATTTGGATATTAATTGGGTGAACTCTTCTGCCATAATTTGTTCATAAGTGCTATTGTCAGTAATTCGCGGATGCTTATTACTACAAATTAGAGTATTGCGAATTGTATGCAATGGCATGCAAATGACGGAACGGCTGATCACTGGCATTTGGGTGATCACCAGATCGGCTTTGCGGTGAACCAACAGTTCTTCAGCATTCTCTGCTGACATGAGGATATCATGGCACTCAATCTCGACAGAGGCATCTTGCCGTAGGCAGCGGATCAGCATACTATTATTAGAGCAAGAAATGAGCTGAGGGCCGTAGATAATAAAGTTTTTCTTTAGTTCGGACTTATTGACTATATTAATTGTTTGTTCAAGGCCTTTGAGGTTTTTCTCAAGATGGTGATGCAGATTCAACCCTGTTGTCGTCGGCGCGATACCTTTTCCTGAGCGAATGAATACAGGGTCATTAAATTGCGCACGTAAGCGTTGTAACGACTGGCTCACGGCTGATGGGGTGATATATAGTGATTCAGCAGCTTTGCTAATGCTTAAATGCTGGTAAATACACTCAAATATGACAAGAAGATTTAAGTCGAATTTTTTCAAGTCGTAGAGATTGGCCATACACTACTCCGGTTTATATTTTTCTTCCATGGTATATTCACTTAATCAATGTTTTTTGCGTATGTATTTTTATTGATTATGTTTTTTTGCTTAACTCAGGATTAAGTTTTTCTAAAATAGCACAGCCACTTAGGGTAGAGCGAGCAATTCATGCTTTTTTAGGATGGTTGAAAAGCAGGGATATAGTTCAACCATCCATGAATTACCTTTTATTTATTTCCCATAATGGGTGATGTTGCCAACTTACTGATTTAGTGTATGATGGTGTTTTTGAGGTGCTCCAGTGGCTTCTGTTTCTATCAGCTGTCCCTCCTGTTCAGCTACTGACGGGGTGGTGCGTAACGGCAAAAGCACTGCCGGACATCAGCGCTATCTCTGCTCTCACTGCCGTAAAACATGGCAACTGCAGTTCACTTACACCGCTTCTCAACCCGGTACGCACCAGAAAATCATTGATATGGCCATGAATGGCGTTGGATGCCGGGCAACTGCACGCATTATGGGCGTTGGCCTCAACACGATTTTACGTCACTTAAAAAACTCAGGCCGCAGTCGGTAACCTCGCGCATACAGCCGGGCAGTGACGTCATCGTCTGCGCGGAAATGGACGAACAGTGGGGCTATGTCGGGGCTAAATCGCGCCAGCGCTGGCTGTTTTACGCGTATGACAGTCTCCGGAAGACGGTTGTTGCGCACGTATTCGGTGAACGCACTATGGCGACGCTGGGGCGTCTTATGAGCCTGCTGTCACCCTTTGACGTGGTGATATGGATGACGGATGGCTGGCCGCTGTATGAATCCCGCCTGAAGGGAAAGCTGCACGTAATCAGCAAGCGATATACGCAGCGAATTGAGCGGCATAACCTGAATCTGAGGCAGCACCTGGCACGGCTGGGACGGAAGTCGCTGTCGTTCTCAAAATCGGTGGAGCTGCATGACAAAGTCATCGGGCATTATCTGAACATAAAACACTATCAATAAGTTGGAGTCATTACCCCCATAATGATATTAAGCGTTTTCTGATCGGGCAACCCCACGGCCTGTTGCAGCGTATTTTCCTTACTCATGTAATAGATAGCCGGCGTGACATTTGCCCCCAGATCGTCCATCAGTTTCTCATTGTCACTTAACACTTTCATTTGCTCTGTACTTACGTTTGCAGGCACGTTTAGCTTAAGCTTGCCACCAGAGGCTTCATATTGTTGCCAGGTTTTTGCGGGATCTTTGGAGGCAAGAATTGCCGCTGCTGTCGCCGGGCTTTCTGGCTTGATAACCCCAACCAACAATGTTCTTAATTGCACTTTGCCAGAATCTACCCACGGGCGCGCCTGCTGCCAGAACTGTTTACAATATGGGCAGAACGGATCGGCGAAGACGTAGACAATGACCGGCGCATCTTTTTTACCGTCGAGGATCCAGTGGGATTGTTCCATCCGTTGCCACATTTCGCGTCCGGCTGGTGCGTAAATTTCTTTTTCGATAAGTGTGTTACTCAGGTTTTCACCTTTCTCGTTGTACATGTAACCAGAGATAGCGTGCTTACCATCGGGAGTCAGGTAGGTAGATGGTGACGCCCATATCCTGATACTTTCCGAGATAACCTTTCATTCCTCCGGGGGCATCGAACGTTTTGATGATTGTAATGCCCTGTTTTTCAATCGCTTTTACTGGGGAAGGAAGTTCCTCTGCGAAGGCGATTGCAGGAAGCAGAGCCAGTAAAAGTATCTTTTTTAACATTAATTTGTCCTTTTCAGTCAGTGCAAAAGTCGAGTAAAAGGCATAACCTATCACTGTCATAGGTAAGAGCTTAGATCAGGTGATTGCCCTTTGTTTATGAGGGTGTTGTAATCCATGTCGTTGTTGCATTTGTAAGGGCAACACCTCAGCCTGCAGGCAGGCGCTGAAGATACCAAAGGGTAGTTCAGATTACACGGTCACCTGGAAAGGGGGCCATTTTACTTTTTATCGCCGCTGGCGGTGCAAAGTTCACAAAGTTGTCTTACGAAGGTTGTAAGGTAAAACTTATCGATTTGATAATGGAAACGCATTAGCCGAATCGGCAAAAATTGGTTACCTTACATCTCATCGAAAACACGGAGGAAGTATAGATGTCCTTGATTAACACCAAAATTAAACCTTTTAAAAACCAGGCATTCAAAAACGGCGAATTCATCGAAATCACCGAAAAAGATACCGAAGGCCGCTGGAGCGTCTTCTTCTTCTACCCGGCTGACTTTACTTTCGTATGCCCGACCGAACTGGGTGACGTTGCTGACCACTACGAAGAACTGCAGAAACTGGGCGTAGACGTATACGCAGTATCTACCGATACTCACTTCACCCACAAAGCATGGCACAGCAGCTCTGAAACCATCGCTAAAATCAAATATGCGATGATCGGCGACCCGACTGGCGCCCTGACCCGTAACTTCGACAACATGCGTGAAGATGAAGGTCTGGCTGACCGTGCGACCTTCGTTGTTGACCCGCAGGGTATCATCCAGGCAATCGAAGTTACCGCTGAAGGCATTGGCCGTGACGCGTCTGATCTGCTGCGTAAAATCAAAGCAGCTCAGTACGTAGCTTCTCACCCAGGTGAAGTTTGCCCGGCTAAATGGAAAGAAGGTGAAGCAACTCTGGCTCCGTCTCTGGACCTGGTTGGTAAAATCTAAATTTCCTTCGTCTTTCGCGCTACCAACTCCGGCGCGAAATACTTCGGAAATTCACCTAATTCTTCGGGTGCTGCGGCACCCGATTTTCTTCCCCGCACCATGATGCAAGCTGCATCCAGGTAGCCGTAGAGGCCGCTTGCATGATGATGTTTAAAGCCCAGGAGATAAACATGCTCGACACAAATATGAAAACTCAACTCAAGGCTTACCTTGAGAAATTGACCAAGCCTGTTGAGTTAATTGCCACGCTGGATGACAGCGCTAAATCGGCAGAAATCAAGGAACTGTTGGCTGAAATCGCAGAACTGTCAGACAAAGTCACCTTTAAAGAAGATAACAGCTTGCCGGTGCGTAAGCCGTCTTTCCTGATCACCAACCCAGGTTCCAACCAGGGGCCACGTTTTGCAGGCTCCCCGCTGGGCCACGAGTTCACCTCGCTGGTACTGGCGTTGCTGTGGACCGGTGGTCATCCGTCGAAAGAAGCGCAGTCTCTGCTGGAGCAGATTCGCCATATTGACGGTGATTTTGAATTCGAAACCTATTACTCGCTCTCTTGCCATAACTGCCCGGACGTGGTGCAGGCGCTGAACCTGATGAGCGTACTGAACCCGCGCATCAAGCACACTGCAATTGACGGCGGCACCTTCCAGAACGAAATCACCGATCGCAACGTGATGGGCGTTCCGGCAGTGTTCGTAAACGGGAAAGAGTTTGGTCAGGGCCGCATGACGTTGACTGAAATCGTTGCCAAAATTGATACGGGCGCGGAAAAACGTGCGGCAGAAGAGCTGAACAAGCGTGATGCTTATGACGTATTAATCGTCGGTTCCGGCCCGGCGGGTGCAGCGGCAGCAATTTACTCCGCACGTAAAGGCATCCGTACCGGTCTGATGGGCGAACGTTTTGGTGGTCAGATCCTCGATACCGTTGATATCGAAAACTACATTTCTGTACCGAAGACTGAAGGGCAGAAGCTGGCAGGCGCACTGAAAGTTCACGTTGATGAATACGACGTTGATGTGATCGACAGCCAGAGCGCCAGCAAACTGATCCCAGCAGCAGTTGAAGGTGGTCTGCATCAGATTGAAACAGCTTCTGGCGCGGTACTGAAAGCACGCAGCATTATCGTGGCGACCGGTGCAAAATGGCGCAACATGAACGTTCCGGGCGAAGATCAGTATCGCACCAAAGGCGTGACCTACTGCCCGCACTGCGACGGCCCGCTGTTTAAAGGTAAACGCGTAGCGGTTATCGGCGGCGGTAACTCCGGCGTGGAAGCGGCAATTGACCTGGCGGGTATCGTTGAGCACGTAACGCTGCTGGAATTTGCGCCAGAAATGAAAGCCGACCAGGTTCTGCAGGACAAACTGCGCAGCCTGAAAAACGTCGACATTATTCTGAATGCGCAAACCACGGAAGTGAAAGGCGACGGCAGCAAAGTCGTTGGTCTGGAATATCGAGATCGTGTCAGCGGCGATATTCACAACATCGAACTGGCCGGTATTTTCGTGCAGATTGGTCTGCTGCCGAACACCAACTGGCTCGAAGGCGCAGTCGAACGTAACCGCATGGGTGAGATTATCATTGATGCGAAATGCGAAACCAACGTCAAAGGCGTATTCGCAGCGGGTGACTGTACGACGGTTCCGTACAAGCAGATCATCATCGCCACTGGCGAAGGTGCCAAAGCCTCTTTGAGTGCTTTTGACTACCTGATTCGCACCAAAACTGCATAAGAAGAAGTAAGATTCACCTGCAATTGCTTAGCCGCCGGGGTCAAACCTGGCGGCTTTTTTATGGCATTAAAAAGCCCTGCCGGGATGTTCCAGGCAGGGCGGCATAAATACTTTTATCTGTTAGCGAATGACCAGTACAGGCAGATTGGCGTGGCGGATCACGCTCGAGGCGTTAGAACCTAACAGATGGGTCGAAATCGATGGGTTGCGAGAACCGATAACTACAACATCAGCCCCCAGTTCTTCTGCCAACTCATTGACTTCATCCCGCACGCTACCAAAACGGACATGTTGTTTAATGCGGGAAGGATCGATGGTGAAGTGGCTGACCATCGTTTGCAGACGTTCTTCTGCTTCATGTTGCAGATGCTCTTCAAAACGACGCACATCAGCGGCAAAACGGTGCAGGCTCAGGCTGGCTGACCCGGGTAGTACGTGAAGTAGATGAATAACTCCGTCATCCTGGGCGAGGAATTCAGCGTGGCGAACAGCTTTGTCGCTCAATTCCATTTCAAATACATCAACTGGCATAATGATTGTCTTATACATAACCCTTTCTCCCTGTTAATCATGAACAAATCATTCGCCATGATTATAATATTTATCCCTGATATTTGTCTGGTTCTTTTTCCTTACGAACGGTTTCTGTGATTAATATATTCTCACTGAACACCAGGAATTCTCCCAAAACCTGCGGTACCGCCCGTTTTCCCGCTGTGATAGCTACCCTTAAAGACTGACTCTTTTTTGAACTGTCTCTGGAGGTTGCATGAAAGCATTGACTTATCACGGCCCACATCACGTTCAGGTAGAAAATGTTCCCGATCCGGGCATTGAACAGGCTGATGATATTATTCTGCGTATTACGGCAACGGCGATCTGTGGCTCTGACCTCCATCTTTATCGAGGCAAAATACCCCAGGTTAAACATGGCGATATTTTGGGTCATGAATTTATGGGGGAAGTCGTTGAAACCGGAAAGGACGTAAAAAATTTGCAAAAAGGCGACCGGGTGGTAATTCCGTTTGTCATTGCTTGTGGCGACTGTTTTTTCTGTCGAATGCAGCAATATGCCGCCTGCGAAAATACCAATGCGGGTAAAGGCGCTGCGCTCAATAAAAAACAGATACCAGCTCCCGCGGCATTGTTTGGTTATAGTCACCTGTATGGTGGCGTTCCTGGTGGACAGGCGGAATATGTCCGCGTCCCTAAAGGGAATGTGGGGCCGTTTAAAGTACCGCCTTTGCTTTCAGATGATAAAGCCCTTTTCCTTTCTGATATTCTGCCAACGGCATGGCAGGCAGCAAAAAATGCGCAGATCCAACAAGGTTCAAGCGTTGCAGTCTATGGTGCCGGTCCAGTGGGATTGTTGACAATCGCCTGTGCACGGTTGCTCGGTGCGGAACAGATTTTTGTTGTTGATCATCATCCCTACCGCTTGCGTTTCGCCGCTGACCGCTACGGCGCGATCCCGATTAATTTCGATGAAGATAGCGATCCGGCACAGTCAATTATTGAACAAACGGCAGGTCACCGGGGCGTGGATGCAGTAATAGACGCCGTCGGTTTTGAAGCGAAAGGCAGCACCACGGAAACGGTGCTGACTAACCTGAAACTGGAGGGCAGCAGCGGTAAAGCGTTGCGCCAGTGTATTGCGGCGGTCAGGCGTGGCGGCATTGTTAGCGTACCGGGCGTCTACGCTGGATTTATTCACGGTTTCCTGTTTGGCGACGCCTTTGATAAAGGGTTGACGTTTAAAATGGGACAGACCCACGTTCACGCATGGCTGGGTGAATTATTACCGTTAATTGAGAAAGGATTACTGAAACCAGAAGAAATTGTTACCCACTATATGCCGTTTGAAGAGGCCGCCCGGGGATATGAGATTTTCGAAAAACGTGAAGAGGAGTGCCGTAAGGTGATTCTGGTACCCGGTGCACAAAGCGCAGAGGCGGCGCAGAAGGCGGTTTCAGGTCTGGTGAATGCGATGCCGGGGGGAACAATATGATCGTCAGGAGTGGTTTTCGAGGTAAAGGACAGCCATGACGATAATCGCCGCCATAATCAGAAATCCTATCAGGATGTAAAATGCTTCTGCCATGGTTATTCCCACAAACGAAACGGAATAATTTTGCAGCAAAAGTGAACAGTGAGAACCAGGAAAAATTGCTGATTTTGCGTAAAGAGGATGCGAGTGCATCCTCTGGGCAAAGCGAGTTATCGCTTGTGCAGATGGGATTAAAGCAGGTAGTCGCCAGCAGCTTCTGGCTGGTATTCGAGTTCCAGCACTTCAAGGTGGGTTGCAACGCCGCCCGGAAGTTCCCAGTGAATGGAATCGCCAACGCGCAGCCCCAGCAGTGCGGCACCTACCGGAGCCATAACGGAAAGCTGAGTATTGCTATCGGTCATTTTTGCCGGATACACCAGCGTGCGCACACGCACTTCGCCATCGCTAAGATTGCGGAATTTAACCCGGCTGTTCATTGTCACCACGTCGTGTGGCATCTCTTCTGGCGAACACATTTGGGCGCGATCCAACTCTGCGTTTAACGCGTCGGCGATTGGCAAACCAGCATAGGCGGGTTGCTCCAGCAGAATATCGATGCGTTCGGCATCCAGGTCGTTAATGATGATAGTTGGTCTGGACATTTTTACTCCATGTCGTCGGTACTGCGAGTGTCGCAGATAAACATACCCAAAAGAAAACCCTCACCGTCAGGCGGCGAGGGTTTAACTCACATGATGATACTGACTGTTGCTCACTCTTTGAAGTGATTTGCGTCACATTCAGGGAATTCCTCAATGCAGCGCATTATGTATAATTCTTAATCGTCACGGTTTATGGAAGACGAATTAGCGTGTTTTGTAAATCAGATGATTAATAACCCACTTTATCAATCACAAAGGTTTTGCCACAGTTGCCTGGGTGTGGTTGTGGCAAGAATGAGTTTGCAGAAAGCGGAGCGTTGATGGCGTCAGCTTTGATCGAGATCTGAATTTCAGTCAAATACGCAGGGTTACCCTGGCACGTTAGCTTAACTGCTTTCACGTTCTCTTTTCCCCAGCTTTTGGCAAAGGCGGCGTCAAAGTCACGGCGGCTCACTGTTTTACCGTAATTATCCGCAAGGAATTTTCCGGCTTCGCTCTCTTTAATTTCTTGATTCAGGCGTACCATCGTACCGAAGTATGCGTCCGGATCAAAACCAAAGCAGGCACCGTGTTTGGCATATTCGTAGCGTTCCAGGCAGGAACGTCCGCCAGCTCCTGGCATGACTTCACTTAGTTTAGCGGCCGTTTCCAGTGATAACCCGGTTTCCGGCGATGAACACATCCGGCTGGCGTGCGCTTCTGGTAGATTCGGGATTGGGCGAGTAGCGCAACCGAAGCGCATCCAGCGGCGTTCATCAACACCACGGGCAGCAACCGATTTAGGCAATCCTGGCCACAGACCATGTACGGTCAGAAAATCAGCTTTGTTGGTCGTTTCGGTTTGTAGGCGACATTCATCTCGTTCGTTACGATTTCGATCGTGTTGACTCTGGCAAAATCCGGTTTGCCAGGAGAGGGCCA
The DNA here is from genome assembly GCF_002950395.1 of Shigella sonnei. Lineage (NCBI taxonomy): Bacteria > Pseudomonadati > Pseudomonadota > Gammaproteobacteria > Enterobacterales > Enterobacteriaceae > Shigella > Shigella sonnei. The sequence continues at coordinate 2,397,666 of NZ_CP026802.1, read as the reverse complement.
GGACATAGCGATCAAAATCGCCATACTGTTTTGCCTGCAACGCTACGGCGTTGGCAGAAGAGAAGGGAAGCAGAGAAACCGCGAGCAACGCGGCGTTACGCCAGAATGCTTTCATAATGGGTGTGGAACTCATACATACACTGAATACTATCTATTAAATCATAAAAAAGCCCGCCAGGTGGGCTTACCTGGCGGGCGTGATGATTTATTCAGCGTTTGGCGAACGTATTAGTTCCACATGGCGAGAATCGGCCAGCCAACCAACAGCAACATAGAGATGTAAATCACCCCGAAGATTGCGCCAAGACGCCAGTAATCTTTTGATTTCACATAGCCACAGCCGTAAATAATCACCCCAGGACCGGTTGCATACGGCGTCAGACAGCCCATGATACCGATAGACAGCACCAGCAGGATACACAGTTGTTCCATTGGTACGCCCGGAATACCTTTACCGACGGCCAGAATAACCGACAGCATGGTTGCGGTGTGCGCAGACAGGCTGGCAAACAGGTAGTGTGCAAAGTAGAACACCAGAACCAGTACAATCACCGTTGCGTTTGGTGAGAATCCTTCCAGGTGCGTACTCATGGTACCGGCGAACCAGTCAATAAAGCCAGAACGAGTCAGGCCGTTAGCCATCACAACCAGAGTTGCCAGGTTGACCAGCGTGTTCCATGCGCTGTTATAGCGGGTAATATCTTTCCAAGGCACAACGTGCAGGGCCAGCATTAGCGAAACTGCCAGCAGACCAACTGCAGTAGCATTAATGACTTCACTGCCAAAAACCCACAAACCTAAGCTGAGCAATACAAGGCCAATCAGTGTCCACTCTCTGCGTGTCAGCGCACCCATGGTTTTCAGTTCATCACCCGCCCAGGTTGCCACTTCTTCACTGTGTGTGATTTCCGGTTTGTACAGCACGTAGGAAAGCCACGGCGCAATGATAAGCAAGATAACCCCAACCGGCAGGAAGCAGAGGAACCACTGCAACCAGCTAATCTGGATACCGGCAATTTTGCTGACGAACTCCAGACCCAGCACGTTTGGTGCCGCACCGGTGACAAACATGGACGAACTCAGACTGGTACTAATGACCATCATCCACATCAAATAGCCGCCAATACGACGCGCGGACGGATCGTTGGGGAATGATTTAAACAGCGGCGGCAGGTTTTTAATGACCGGAAAAACCGTACCCCCGGTACGCGCGGTGTTGGACGGTGTAAACGGTGCCAGCAGAATGTCGATAATGACAATCGCATAACCCAACGTCAGCGTGCGTTTGCCCATGAATTTCACCAGGAAAAGGGCAATGCGACGACCTAACCCGGAAACTTCATACCCTAATGCAAAAATAAATGCGCCAAATACCAGCCATACCGTGGTGCTGGAAAAACCAGCCAGACCCCATTTCAGCGCCTGTTTTTGCGCATTAAACGCTGGGTCAGCTAATTCTTTGGCATCAAAGAGCAGGTAATTACTGCCAATAACGCAAATAGTAACCGCAATAAAACTGATCGCTGTTGCCGGAATTGGCTCGAGGATCATGCCGACAATCATTGCCACAAACACAGCGAAGTAATGCCATGCCTGTGGTGGCATACCGTCGGGGACAGGGATAAGAAACATGACACCCATCACCACCAGTGGGGCCAATAGTTTCCATATATTATCTTTTGCTAAAGACATACGGGTTCTCCGAAAATTAATATTTCCAAATTTATCAAGTGCTTAAATAATTAAATCTGTGCTAAAAACCAGGTAAGGATCAGCAGGTCGGCACTGCCGCCTGGACTGAGATTTCGTTCGATACACTCCCTGTCGAACTGCCGGAGATAATCGAGATCGGCGGGGGTTCGAATGCCCCCTTTTTGCAATAATGTTTGCGCCTCGCGCTGTAGCCAGCGCAGGCCCCCCTCGCCACCGCGCGATGCAAAGTTGGTATCGCCGTTGATCGCCATCAGTAGGAGCAAGGTATCGAGCAATGCCAGTTCAGGATCTAACCCCTGATCCAGCAGAGTGAGGTAATGCGGCAAGGCGTGATTGATCACCAGTGGATAACCCGCTTCGGCTTCACCGCGTGCGCCGGTAAGGCCAAGCTGCTGGTACAACCGTTGACCTGCCGTCAGTTGTGAATTATTGGTACGCAGTTCTCGATCGGTCAGGCCACGGCAGAAACTTGCCGCCGTAGAACAAACGGTTGTTGGCGTTACCGGTTGGTTGAGTTGAAGCAAACGGCCAATTGCCGCACATAGTAGCCCTAAAGAAAAAATGCTGCCTTTATGCGTGTTTACGCCCGCAGTGGCGCGGAACATATCACCTTCGCAAGCCATACCAATTGGGCGTAATCCGTGGAGTACCGCTTCTGGTGCTATTTCCGCACTACAGGCACCAAATTCAATGAAACGGGGTAGCCAGCCCTGAATCGCCAGCGCGCTGCGGTGGAAATCTTCCAGCGCCATATCTTTATGTGCACCGCAGTTAATCCGATCCACGAGGCCTGGTTTCGGTGACAGATTGACTTCAGTCAGCATGGCGCGCCAGCCCAGCAGGGCGTACTCATCGATCAATGACGTCGCAAGCTTTGTGGTTTTAGTTGACGTTGCAGGCATCGACATCGTTCAGCAGTGCCTCCATGCGGTTGAGTAAATCGGTCAGTTGATGGGTTTTTCCACGCGCGCAGACGGCTGCGCTTTGCTCGCACAACAGGCAGCGGCGAGGCGGCAGTGAATAGTCGCGGCGGGAGAGAATTTCGCCTTCGGGCGTCAGGACATCGATATCCCATAACCGCCCGAGAGGATGACTATGTTCAAGCTCAATGGTGGCGAGCTTGAGGTCGCGAGCCGGGGCGGCAATGCTCAACATGCCCTCCGGCCCGCTGGCGGAAACCAGTGCAGCCTGCTCCTGAATTTGCCAGCCCTGTTTTGCGGCTAAGGCACGCAAGGCTGTCACGCCATGATTAAAAATTCGGCGTGTGACCTCGCTGTCTTTAATCGGCCCAGGCGCAACCACGGTAAAGGAGACCAGTGGAACAGGATGGCGCTTGAGCCAGACGTGTTGCCGTGCTTGCCTTTCATCCCGGCTGACGAGCAGCTCGGGAATTGACACCGCATGGTGGCTGGCGAGTTCAGGAAGCAGGTGCATGGCTTATTCCTTCACCTGATGCACAACATCGATCACCGAGCCATCGCGGTAACGCACAACGGCAACGACGCGGTCGGTGAATTCAATCGGCTGTGGTTCACCGGTCAGCAGACGCGCGCGTTCGCGCAGCCACTCAATGGAAACCACTTTAATGCCCGCTTCCTGCAGACGTTCTGCCAGTTCCGGACGTGCCGGGTTAACTGCGATACCGTGGTCTGTGACCAGAATATCGACACTGGAGCCTGGGGTGATGCAGGTCAGCACGTTATCCACCAGAGTCGGAATACGACCGCGTACCAGCGGCGCGACGATGATGGAAAGCGCAGAGGCAATCGCGGTATCGCAGTGACCACCGGAAGCACCACGCAGTACGCCGTCAGAGCCGGTCAGCACGTTAACGTTGAACTGGGTGTCAATTTCCAGCGCGCTCAGTACCACCACGTCGAGACGATCAACCGATGCGCCTTTCGAACCCCAGTTAGCGTACTGGTTGGCGCTGATTTCGATGTGATTGGGGTTACGGGCCAGCGATTGCGCAGCATGGCTGTCAAAGCTCTGCACATCCAGCAGTTTGCGGATCAGACCTTTTTCGTGCAGATCAACCATCGTCGCGGTAATACCGCCGAGGGCGAAGTCGGCGCGAATATCGCGGCTACGCATTTTGTCTTCCAGGAAACGGGTTACCGCCAGCGATGCGCCGCCGGTGCCGGTTTGCATGGAGAAACCTTCTTTGAAGTAGCCAGAGTTGACAATCACATCCGCAGCGCTACGGGCAATAAGCAGTTCGCGCGGGTTAGTGGTCATACGGGTCGCGCCAGCGCCGATTTTTGCAGCATCGCCAACGCGGTCAACTTTGACGATCAAATCAACCTGATCTTGCTCAATGCTTGCCGGATTATGCGGATAAGGCAGCAGTTCTTCGGTAAGCATCACAACCTGTTTTGCGTTGTCGGCATCAACCATTGCATAGCCGAGGGAGCCGCAGCAGGCTTTACCGGTGTAACCGTTGGCATTACCGAATTCATCACAGGACGGGACGCCGAGGAAAGCCACGTCGATATTCAGTTCGCCGCTCTGTACCAGATGCACACGTCCGCCGTGAGAGTGGATTTGCACCGGTTCCGCAAGCAGACCACGGGAAATTTCTTCTGCCAGTGGACCGCGCAGGCCGGAGGTATAAATGCGGGTAACCACGCCCTGGCGAATGTGTTCTACCAGTGGCGCATGGCAATCACTCAGGGAGCTGGACGCCAGGGTCAGGTTTTTAAAGCCCATCTTAGCGATGACGTCCATCACCATATTGACGGTCAGGTCACCGCCACGGAAAGCGTGATGGAAGGAAACCGTCATGCCGTCCTGTAAACCAGAGCGACGAATCGCTTCTTCCTGGTTGGCGCACAGTTTGCGATCGCGCGCTTTTTCAGCCTGGTAGGTTTGCTTTGGTGAGTTCTGGAAAGCGGCAAGATCGCATTCAGCGCGACGATTCCAGGCCGCTACCCGTTCTTGTCGTTGAGATTGTTCAATTTTCTGCGTCATTTTGATTGCCTTATTCTTCGCGGATGCCGGAAAGTTCTGCACGGGAGAGCACCAGACGGGCACGATCGATAACCGGACCGTCCACCATCTTGCCGTTCAGGGAAACCACGCCGAGGCCTTCGCGAGCGGCGGCTTCAGCGGCTTCTACGACGCGGCGGGCGTGATCCACTTCTTTCTGGGTCGGTGCGTAGAGGTTGTGCAACAGATCAATCTGACGCGGGTTGATCAGCGATTTGCCGTCAAAGCCCAGCTGTTTGATGTGGGCGGCTTCTTGCAGGAATCCGGCTTCGTTGTTAGCGTCGGAATAGACGGTATCGAACGCCTGAATACCCGCAGAGCGCGCGGCCTGCAAAATGGAACAGCGTGCGAACAGCAGTTCAGTTCCTTCCGGGGAGCGTTCTGTACGCAGGTTGCGCACATAGTCTTCTGCACCGAGGGCGATACCGATCAAACGCTCGGAAGCGTGAGCGATTTCCACTGCGCGGGTAATCCCCAGCGGAGATTCAATCGCCGCCAGCAGGCCGGTGCTGCCGGGTTCACGACCACAGGCTTTTTCGATACGCAGGATCTCTTTTTCGATATCCAGAACATCCTGAGCGGTATCGGTTTTCGGCAGACGCACAACGTCCGCACCACCGCGAACGACGGCTTCCAGGTCGTTGACACCCCATTCGGAATCCAGCGCGTTGACACGCACAATGGTTTCAATATCGCGATACAGCGGATGTTGCAGCGCGTGGTAAACCATGCGGCGGGCGGTGTCTTTTTCACGCAATGCTACGGAGTCTTCGAGGTCAAACATCAGGGCATCAGCCGGGTAGATGAAGGAGTTGCTGACCATCGCGGCATTGGCACCAGGCACAAACAACATGCTGCGGCGGGTGCGAGTTTTACGTTGTTGCAGCGAAGCGGAAATCATTGGCAATCCTCCCATGGCAGAGCCGGGATACCGCTGGCGCGTGCCAGCAGGGCTTCCAGTCGTGCACGTAAAATGCAGTCCAGTGCGCCTTTGTCATCGACATTCAGCTGTACGCCGCGCACGTTGTAGCGGGCGAGAACGTCCAGAATGGTGGTGCGAATTGCATCGCCAAACTGTTTCTCAACGCTGCTATTGATTTGCAGGTCGATATCCTGCGTATCGAGTGGGGCGATGCGTATCATCACATCCCCAGACTCAAGGGTGCCTGCAACGGCGGGCTGGTTTATTTTCATTTTTCACCTGTTTCTCATGCGGGGGTCTTTTGACGAGCTGCCGCGTCCTGGCGGGAGTGCTCAAGCAGGTTCTGCAAATAATGCAGCGTGACTGCAGGGACCAGCGGCGCGATAGCCGTGAGATCGTTTTTCGCCAGCAGTTGACGTACCCGGGAAGCGGATATCGGCATCTCCTGGTAACGCAGCCGCTCAATTTCAACCAGTTCGATGGGCGGTGCGGAGATAGTCGGCGTTTCCAGCCAGTAGCGCATATCCTGGTTGTACTGGGCGGTAACGCGACAAAAGGGTTCAGTACCGACAAAGCGGTGAGTTACACCCAGCGCGGGAGCGAGGTACTGACGGAAAATCTTCAGATCAATTTCGGTGTAACAATGGTTAATGACGCTCTGTTCTTTAATGAAGTAGCAAGGGAACGTAGCGCGGGAGATGATGTATTCGGAGCCGCGATGCACAGTCAGGCGTGGAATATCGGCGGTGCCTTTTAACACCAGATCCAACCGGTCTTCATAGGGGAAGCGTGAAGAATCTTCTTTGACTAAAAACAGATGCAACCAGTCGCACTGTGCCGCAGCTTGTTGAATCAGATAACGGTGACCATTCGTGAAGGGATTGGCGTTCATCACAATGCAGCCAATCTTGTTCCCTGGATGACGAAATTTTTTCAGCGATTCGGCATAGCGTTTCAGCCGCGTGGCGCTGTTTTCCATCAGCACCATCACGCCGGGTACGCTGGTCAGCGTGGAAAAACCGCACTGGCGGAACAGCGCCTCGTATTCGGTTTTGGTATAAATAAACAGATGCGTGCTGTGCCGCTCATAGGCGAGGTTTATCAATTCAGTGGCTAATGTCAGCGCCAGTCCTTCACCGCGAACGGATTCACTGATAGCAACGCATTTAATAATATTTCCGGCAATTCCACCGCACGTGATAAGCTTTTCATCGCGGGTTACGGTAATAAATACTTCGACTGTGGTGTCAACGCTCGGTAATGACTCCAACTTATTGATAGTGTTTTATGTTCAGATAATGCCCGATGACTTTGTCATGCAGCTCCACCGATTTTGAGAACGACAGCGACTTCCGTCCCAGCCGTGCCAGGTGCTGCCTCAGATTCAGGTTATGCCGCTCAATTCGCTGCGTATATCGCTTGCTGATTACGTGCAGCTTTCCCTTCAGGCGGGATTCATACAGCGGCCAGCCATCCGTCATCCATATCACCACGTCAAAGGGTGACAGCAGGCTCATAAGACGCCCCAGCGTCGCCATAGTGCGTTCACCGAATACGTGCGCAACAACCGTCTTCCGGAGACTGTCATACGCGTAAAACAGCCAGCGCTGGCGCGATTTAGCCCCGACATAGCCCCACTGTTCGTCCATTTCCGCGCAGACGATGACGTCACTGCCCGGCTGTATGCGCGAGGTTACCGACTGCGGCCTGAGTTTTTTAAGTGACGTAAAATCGTGTTGAGGCCAACGCCCATAATGCGTGCAGTTGCCCGGCATCCAACGCCATTCATGGCCATATCAATGATTTTCTGGTGCGTACCGGGTTGAGAAGCGGTGTAAGTGAACTGCAGTTGCCATGTTTTACGGCAGTGAGAGCAGAGATAGCGCTGATGTCCGGCAGTGCTTTTGCCGTTACGCACCACCCCGTCAGTAGCTGAACAGGAGGGACAGCTGATAGAAACAGAAGCCACTGGAGCACCTCAAAAACACCATCATACACTAAATCAGTAAGTTGGCAGCATCACCTCAACGCTCAAATCATTTTCATGCAGGAATTGGGCGATTTCCGCCATTTTTTTATTTTCTGAACGTTTTACGCGGGTGAAAATATCATTGCCGAACATAATAAATAGTATCCTGAAGGTGCATGTTGTTATCGATTTGCAACGAATGTTGTTCAATGTTGCAAGTTGATAACCTTTTATTTTCACTTGGGAGAAAGGGGGGTGATCGAGGTATATCTTTTTCTCCTTTCGCTATACATTCTAAGGAGTATTGCAGCGTGAAATTTTGATTTATTTCACATAGAGTTAGTGGTTTTTTATTTATTTAATGGTTTTAAGTTTTTTAATTAATGTAATTACGAAATGACCTGCAGGTTTAAGTGATTTAATTGATTTAATGAATAAAATTTGCCACGATCATAATTAATATCTATGTATTTTGATTCAACATTTTAATTACATCCGTCAAAGAGGCTCGGGACAACCCGCAAGGAAAACAATGTTGCAGCTTAACGAGAATAAACAGTTTGCATTTTTCCAAAGACTGGCATTTCCGCTGCGTATCTTTTTGCTGATTCTGGTGTTCTCAATATTTGTCATTGCAGCCCTGGCGCAATATTTTACGGCCAGTTTTGAGGACTATTTAACGCTTCATGTACGCGACATGGCAATGAATCAGGCGAAAATTATTGCCTCCAATGACAGTGTCATCTCTGCGGTGAAAACGCGTGACTACAAACGGCTGGCGACCATCGCTAACAAATTACAAAGAGATACCGATTTTGATTATGTGGTGATTGGCGACCGGCACTCGATCCGCCTTTACCATCTTAATCCGGAGAAAATTGGTTATCCTATGCAGTTCACCAAACAGGGCGCGCTGGAGAAAGGGGAGAGCTACTTCATTACCGGGAAAGGGGCAATGGGGATGGCGATGCGCGCCAAAACGCCAATCTTTGATGACGATGGAAAAGTCATCGGCGTGGTGTCGATTGGCTACCTGGTGAGTAAAATCGATAGCTGGCGGGCTGAGTTTTTATTACCGATGGCAGGCGTGTTTGTCGTGCTGTTAGGGATTCTGATGTTGCTGTCGTGGTTCCTGGCCGCGCATATCCGTCGACAAATGATGGGCATGGAGCCAAAGCAAATCGCACGCGTGGTCCGTCAGCAAGAGGCGCTGTTTAGTTCGGTTTATGAAGGGCTGATTGCGGTGGATCCGCATGGTTACATTACAGCCATCAATCGTAACGCAAGAAAGATGCTGGGGCTGAGCTCTCCCGGACGGCAATGGTTGGGTAAACCCATTGCTGAAGTGGTCAGGCCCGCCGATTTCTTTACCGAACAGATTGATGAAAAACGTCAGGATGTGGTGGCGAACTTTAATGGTCTGAACGTTATTGCCAACCGGGAAGCTATTCGTTCAGGTGATGATTTGCTGGGGGCCATTATCAGCTTTCGTAGTAAAGACGAAATTTCCACCCTCAATGCGCAACTGACGCAAATAAAACAATACGTCGAGAGCCTTCGTACATTGCGACACGAGCATCTCAATTGGATGTCGACGCTCAATGGTCTGTTGCAGATGAAAGAGTATGATCGCGTGCTGGCCATGGTGCAGGGGGAGTCTCAGGCCCAGCAACAGCTTATTGACAGCCTGCGTGAGGCGTTTGCCGATCGCCAGGTGGCGGGGCTGCTTTTTGGTAAAGTGCAGCGCGCCCGCGAACTGGGGCTAAAAATGATCATCGTCCCCGGTAGCCAGCTTTCGCAACTGCCGCCAGGACTGGATAGCACCGAGTTTGCCGCCATTGTTGGCAATTTACTTGATAACGCCTTCGAAGCCAGCCTGCGTAGCGATGAAGGAAACAAGATCGTTGAATTATTCCTCAGCGATGAAGGCGATGATGTGGTGATTGAAGTCGCCGATCAGGGCTGCGGCGTTCCAGAGTCTCTAAGAGACAAAATATTTGAGCAGGGGGTCAGTACGCGTGCTGACGAGCCCGGTGAACATGGCATTGGGTTGTACTTGATTGCCAGCTACGTAACGCGCTGCGGTGGTGTTATCACTCTCGAAGATAATGATCCCTGCGGTACCTTATTTTCAATCTATATTCCGAAAGTGAAACCTAATGACAGCTCCATTAACCCTATTGATCGTTGAGGACGAAACGCCGCTGGCAGAGATGCATGCGGAATATATTCGTCACATTCCCGGATTCAGTCAGATATTACTGGCGGGAAATCTGGCGCAGGCCCGAATGATGATCGAGCGTTTTAAGCCGGGGCTAATCTTGCTCGATAACTATCTTCCTGACGGTAGAGGGATTAATTTACTGCATGAACTGGTGCAGGCGCATTATCCCGGCGACGTGGTGTTTACCACTGCAGCCAGCGATATGGAAACGGTGTCTGAAGCCGTACGTTGTGGTGTATTTGATTATCTCATTAAGCCCATTGCCTATGAACGGCTGGGGCAAACGCTAACCCGTTTCCGCCAGCGTAAACATATGCTGGAAAGTATTGATAGCGCCAGCCAGAAGCAAATTGATGAGATGTTTAATGCTTATGCTCGCGGTGAACCTAAGGACGAGCTACCGACCGGCATTGACCCCTTGACGCTAAACGCGGTGCGAAAACTGTTTAAAGAGCCTGGTGTGCAACATACGGCAGAAACGGTGGCGCAGGCACTGACCATCAGCTGCACCACTGCCAGGCGTTATCTTGAATATTGCGCCAGCCGCCATCTGATTATTGCTGAAATTGTTCACGGCAAAGTTGGCAGACCACAACGCATATACCACAGTGGGTGACATGATAAAGCCGGAGGAAACTTGCCTCCGGCATTACTATTTACTTGCCTGTGACCGCTGCTGCCGTTCCTGGCACCATCAGCTCTGTAGCAACGATAACAATCACCAAACCAACAAGCACCGGCACCGAGGTGCGTTTTACGACTTCAAATGGTGAGATTTTCGCCATCCCGGCAACCGCAACGACTACGCCAGAAACGGGTGATAGGGTACGACCCAGGTTTGACGCCTGCAGCATCGGGATAGTCAAATACGCCGGGTTAATGCCGGAAGAGTGCGCCAGTTTCGGGATCATCTCAACAAACGCATAAAACGGCGCATTGCCTGAACCGGTCGTGACTGCCGCCAGCATTGTCAGAATCACCAATACCAGCATCAGGATGATACTCGCCGAACCAAACGAGGTAGCGATAGAAATCAGACTTTGAATAAAGCCGATGGTGCTAAGCCCCTGAGCGAATACCCCAGCGGCAACCAGCAGCATCACCACGTTAGCAAACGCATCTGCCATCCCGCGATAAGCCACTTCCAGACCAGAGAAAACTTTCTGGGTATTAAAGCTGCGGAGGAACTCCAGAATGGAGGCAATCAGCATACAAATCACCAGAATAGTGATGATGTGTAATTGCGGACCCCATTTACCGTCAAAAATCAGTACACCGATGATCGGCGTGAACGGCAAAATGGCATAAAACGCAGGAGCAGTGGTGGTGATTTCACTGACATCTAACATTTCATGAGAGATGTGCTCTTTTTTATCCAGATAACGTTGCCAGAAGAAGTGGGCGATCGCCATGCCGATAATTGCAGCAATTGAGATAGGCAGCGTCGTTTTGAAGGCGAAGTCAATCAGCGACACTTCGGAAGCTTGCGCCGCCAGCACCACATCCCCTGAAGTCGGTGCGAGAATAATCGCCGCCGGGGAGGCACAAATGGCAGCAGCTGCGCCACGACTGATACCAACGTTTACCATCACCGGAAATAGGGTTGCCATCAGCAAAACACCCAGACCGGTTGCGGAAGAGACGGCCAGAGACATCAGACAGGCGACAAAATAGGCGGCAATCATCAGCAGGTAAGGGGAGTTAATATACTGCAATGGTTTTGACGCCAGCTTGACCACCATATCATTCGCGCCGATATGGGTCATGTAAGCGGCAAATCCACACAGCATCATAATCATCATGCCGAGGTCGCCGCCGCGGCTCATTAGTAATATTTTAACGTATTCAACGATATCCGTGGCGCTGTAGCCTGTTGAAGCCTGGCTGGACGGTAACACTTTGTGCCCCATAATGGCACTGATAATCAGCAATAACAGGCCACCGACAAATAACACACCAGTGGCGGAATACCCTTTAATGATGTAGCGAGCTACACCCACAATAACCACAACCCCAATGGTGATGCTGCCAACTTACTGATTTAGTGTATGATGGTGTTTTTGAGGTGCTCCAGTGGCTTCTGTTTCTATCAGCTGTCCCTCCTGTTCAGCTACTGACGGGGTGGTGCGTAACGGCAAAAGCACTGCCGGACATCAGCGCTATCTCTGCTCTCACTGCCGTAAAACATGGCAACTGCAGTTCACTTACACCGCTTCTCAACCCGGTACGCACCAGAAAATCATTGATATGGCCATGAATGGCGTTGGATGCCGGGCAACTGCACGCATTATGGGCGTTGGCCTCAACACGATTTTACGTCACTTAAAAAACTCAGGCCGCAGTCGGTAACCTCGCGCATACAGCCGGGCAGTGACGTCATCGTCTGCGCGGAAATGGACGAACAGTGGGGCTATGTCGGGGCTAAATCGCGCCAGCGCTGGCTGTTTTACGCGTATGACAGTCTCCGGAAGACGGTTGTTGCGCACGTATTCGGTGAACGCACTATGGCGACGCTGGGGCGTCTTATGAGCCTGCTGTCACCCTTTGACGTGGTGATATGGATGACGGATGGCTGGCCGCTGTATGAATCCCGCCTGAAGGGAAAGCTGCACGTAATCAGCAAGCGATATACGCAGCGAATTGAGCGGCATAACCTGAATCTGAGGCAGCACCTGGCACGGCTGGGACGGAAGTCGCTGTCGTTCTCAAAATCGGTGGAGCTGCATGACAAAGTCATCGGGCATTATCTGAACATAAAACACTATCAATAAGTTGGAGTCATTACCGACAACGTTTAGAGAAAATATTGCACAAACCTGGCAACAGCCTGAACATTATGATTTATATATTCCTGCCATCACCTGGCATGCACGTTTCGCTTACGACAAAGAAAAAACCGATCGCTATAACGAGCGACCGTGGGGTGGCGGTTTTGGTCAGTCGCGATGGGATGAAAAAGGAAACTGGCATGGCCTGTATGCCATGGCATTTAAGGACTCGTGGAACAAATGGGAACCGATTGCCGGATACGGATGGGAAAGTACCTGGCGACCGCTGGCGGATGAAAATTTTCATTTAGGTCTGGGATTCACCGCTGGCGTAACGGCACGCGATAACTGGAATTACATCCCTCTCCCGGTTCTACTGCCATTGGCCTCCGTGGGTTATGGCCCAGTGACTTTTCAGATGACCTACATTCCGGGTACCTACAACAATGGCAATGTGTACTTTGCCTGGATGCGCTTTCAGTTTTGAGACAAATGAAGTTTTAGTAACTTCTTTAAAATCAATAACTAAAATAAGTAACATCAAAAATAACGCGACTTTTATCACTTTTTAGTAAAGTTGCACTGGACAAAGCGTACCACAATTGGTGTACTGGTAACCGACACAGCATTTGTGTCTATTTTTCATGTAAAGGTAATTTTGATGTCTAAGATTAAAGGTAACGTTAAGTGGTTTAATGAGTCCAAAGGATTCGGTTTCATTACTCCGGAAGACGGCAGCAAAGACGTGTTCGTACACTTCTCTGCAATCCAGACTAATGGTTTTAAAACTCTTGCTGAAGGTCAGCGCGTAGAGTTCGAAATCACTAACGGTGCCAAAGGCCCTTCTGCTGCAAACGTAATCGCTCTGTAAGATACGTCAGCAAGAATTCAAAACCCGCTTAATCAGCGGGTTTTTTTTGGTCTTTAGTGTGCGGTTGAGGCCGAAAACAGCCAGAAAGCCAGTGCGGTCATGGCAAAAGACCCCAGAAGGTTGACGAAAACGTTCAGTAACGCCCAGCCAAAGCGGCCCTCTTGTAACAAAAACACCACTTCTGCCGAAAATGTTGAGAAGGTTGTTAGACCGCCACAAAATCCGGTGGTGATTAATACTTTCCACACTGGATCAATGTTCGTCATCCTGCTGAACCAGGCGAATCCCATTCCTATGATGAATGCCCCAATCAGGTTTGCTGCCAGCGTCCCCAACGGAATCGCCTGATGCAGCGGGTTAAATCGCATACTTAACAGCCATCTCGCCACGCTTCCCGTACCACCGCCAATAAAAACTGCTAAAAGAAGTTGTAACACTGCAAAATCCTGCTATTTGATTTGTATGAGTGATAAGTGTAACGCCGAATAATCGTCGTTGGCGAATTTTACGACTCTGACAGGAGGTGGCAATGCTGGTTGCCGCAGGACAGTTTGCTGTTACATCTGTGTGGGAAAAGAACGCTGAGATTTGTGCCTCGTTGATGGCGCAGGCGGCGGAAAACGACGTATCGCTGTTCGTCCTGCCGGAAGCATTGCTGGCGCGCGATGATCATGATGCAGATCTATCGGTTAAATCAGCACAGCTGCTGGAAGGCGAATTCCTCGGACGTTTACGGCGAGAAAGTAAACGTAACATGATGACGACAATTCTGACGATTCATGTTCCTTCAACGCCGGGGCGCGCATGGAATATGCTGGTGGCGCTACAGGCAGGAAACATCGTCGCCCGTTATGCCAAATTGCATCTCTATGATGCATTTGCCATTCAGGAATCACGCCGTGTTGATGCTGGTAATGAAATCGCTCCGTTACTCGAGGTGGAGGGGATGAAGGTCGGTCTGATGACCTGTTATGACTTACGCTTTCCAGAGCTGGCGCTGGCACAGGCATTACAGGGAGCTGAAATCCTGGTACTTCCTGCCGCCTGGGTTCGCGGGCCGCTCAAAGAGCATCACTGGTCAACGTTGCTTGCCGCTCGTGCGCTGGATACCACCTGTTATATGGTGGCGGCGGGGGAGTGCGGGAACAAAAATATCGGGCAAAGCTGGATTATAGATCCCTTTGGCGTCACCATTGCGGCAGCGTCAGAAATGCCTGCACTCATTATGGCGGAAGTGACGCCCGAACGTGTGCGTCAGGTGCGCGCGCAACTGCCCGTCTTAAACAACCGTCGCTTTGCGCCGCCGCAATTATTATGATGTTTTTTTACTCGGCGCTTGATTCACCTTGTTACAGATTGCTATTGTGTGCGCGCGTCGAATGACCGTTAATATTCTCTGGTTTTTAAGGCGCGTTCTGTTGCCGGTTATATGTCAAGAAGGTATCTATGGGGGAGATTAGTATTACCAAACTGCTGGTAGTTGCGGCGCTGGTCGTTCTGCTGTTTGGGACTAAGAAGTTACGTACGCTGGGCGGAGACCTTGGAGCGGCCATTAAAGGGTTCAAGAAGGCGATGAATGATGACGATGCTGCGGCGAAAAAAGGCGCAGACGTTGATCTTCAGGCTGAAAAGCTCTCTCATAAAGAGTGACGTGGCGAGCAGGACGCTCCCTCAATATCTTGTTCGATACAAAAAAAACCGCTTCAAAAAGCTAATGCCAGTCAGTTAAGCAACTGACTGGCTCTTTTTCGGGGCTGTGGGGTATTTCCAGGGCCTCTCCTTTACCACTCTCGGGAAGGCCCTTTCCCTTCTCGTCGGTAATTTCACAAGTTGTCCCATACTTGCAAGATCGCGCATCAGCTCCGGTATACGTCCCGGTGAAGCGCCCTGCAATGTCATCAGCATTCTCATCACCATTCCGCATGATTCTGAGAAACTCAGTTGATTCGGCCAGTAACCTTTCAGATGTTCCGCCATTTTAATCATCTGATATCTCACCAGATTATAAGCCAGTAAGACACCCCACAGCTCTTGCTCCACAAGCTCCGGCTTTTTACTTCTCAGCGTCAGCCTGCTCAGTTGCATCGTCTGTTTTATCTCCCTGTATCCCAGTTCGATTTCCCAGCGATGACTGTACAGATCCGCCATTTCTCCTCCGGGGAAGCGCATGGCGTCCGTCATCGACGTCAGCAGATGGCAGACTTTTCCTTTGCGCGTCACGGTCAGCAGGCGGGCTGTCACTTCATTTCCCAGTCCCGGCCACTTTTTTCGTGCCTGCGGGCTGGTTTTCAGCTTCACCAGATGATCGCCTTTACCCAGTTTTCTGAGCTCTTCATATTGCGCTCCCTTTCTGAGAGGTATCATCCAGTGGCGGTGTTCTCCCGCCAGGCTCCAGGCATTTAACAGTCCCAGTGAGTAATAACCTTTATCCATTAACGTCAGAGTGTTATCGCCGGTTTGTTCTATAAGTTGCTCAGCAAGCTCATTTTCGCTGTTCTTCATCGTGCCGAAGGCTGCAGCCGTCAGCAGATGGCTGGTCAGTTCCATCTGGCAGACCATTTTGACCTGCGGGTAGAGCGCCGGGTTCCCGGCATGTGTCTGGCGGGGGAAGGCTGCATCGTTCTCTGGTGTATCCGGTGTGCGCCAGAACACACCATCGATGGCCAGCAGGGTCAGGCCGCACCAGTGCGGATGCGGCGTGGCGTTATGCCAGAGCTGCGCTGTTTTCGTGAACACGCGGCGGACAGCCTCACTTCCCAGGCGCTGGCGGGCCTGAATAACGGCACTGGGGGCAACGAAGGGGCGATTGCCCGGCAGCATGATGTCCAGGCGATTCACAATCTGGTGAAGAGGTTCTTTACGCTCAAGCGCCATGCCAACAATACACCAGACCATCATTTCGAGGGGAAGACGGCGCTTGCGTAGCGTTACAGTACCTGATTCGGCAAGGCAACGAGAGATGAGTTCGGGGTCGAGGTAATCCCCCAGAGAAGTCAGTGGGTTACGCAGAGAATCGTAACGGGATACCAGATCAAGAGCCTGTCCAATGTGCATAAAAAAATCCGGAAACAAGTGAGCGTTTCCGGATTCTTACACAGCCACTGGATCGGTCAACTGATCCTTAACTGATCGGCATTACTTCAAAAAGCGGGTTTTTTATCAGACAGATGTAAGTAATTATTACAGGATTACTTAACTTCCATCCCTTTCGCCTGCAAATCGGCGTGGTAAGAAGAGCGGACAAACGGACCGCATGCAGCATGGGTAAAGCCCATCGCCAGCGCTTCGGCTTTCATTTCGTCGAACTCATCCGGGCTAACGTAACGTTGAACCGGCAGGTGATGGCGGCTTGGCTGCAAATATTGCCCCAGCGTTAACATCGTCACACCATGACGGCGCAGGTCGCGCATTACCTCAATAATTTCTTCATTGGTTTCACCCAGTCCCACCATCAGACCAGACTTGGTCGGGATTTCCGGATGCGCTTCTTTAAAGCGTTCCAGCAGCTTCAGCGACCAGTTGTAATCTGCACCAGGCCGTACCTGACGGTAAATACGCGGTACGTTTTCCAGGTTATGGTTGAACACATCTGGTGGCGTTGCAGTCAGAATATCCAGAGCACGATCCATACGACCACGGAAATCCGGCACCAGAGTTTCAATTTTGATTTGCGGGCTTTTTTCCCGAATGGCAGTAATGCAATCCGCAAAGTGCTGGGCACCGCCATCGCGCAGGTCATCACGGTCAACGGAGGTGATAACCACATAACGCAGCGCCATATCGGCAATGGTCTGCGCCAGTTTCACTGGTTCATTGGCATCAGGAGCTACCGGGCGACCGTGGGCAACATCACAGAACGGACAACGGCGGGTACAAATAGCGCCGAGGATCATAAACGTTGCTGTGCCGTGGTTGAAGCATTCCGCCAGGTTAGGGCAGGAGGCTTCCTCGCAGACAGAATGCAGGCCATTTTTGCGCATTGCGGCTTTGATGCCCTGGATACGTGTAGAGTCCGCTGGAAGCTTGATTTTCATCCATTCCGGCTTGCGCAGCAGGGCTTCGCGCTCTGTTGCCACGTTTTTAACCGGGATAAGGGCCATCTTATCGGCATCGCGGTATTTAACACCGCGTTCCATCACAATGGGTTTACTCATAGCGTGCGTGTTCCAGTTGCGAATTACGAAGGAAAGCGTTTCAATTCAATAGATTGTTGTAATTATCAACTATTTTTGAATTAACGACTGGCAGTATATCATTGAAACGGACCTGAAAGCAGCCAAAGCGGTCGCGAAAATGTAAAATTGTTGTTGGATTGTGCCATTTTATCGTTCTGCGCTGTGATCTGGCTGTAACAATACTTTTTCAAAATGCATTACGGATAACATCTATTACCCCGTGCAGGATGGGATCACGCAGGCTGAATTTGTTGTAGTGGATAGAGAAATCTATTTGCTCCTCATTTAAGGACGGAAAAGGCAGTTTTTCCAGCGGCCAGCAACGACTAAACAGGTTATAAAAACGGCTGGGAATAATCGCTAACATGTCACTGTTGGCAACCAGTGCAGCGATTGTCAAAATGTTGTAGCTGGTGAAATTGATTTGCCGGTCCGGAAACATCTCTTGAACTCTCTGCCGCAGACCGCTGAAATTTTGCCCTTCCGGTAACAGGAGTACATGCGCAGCGTTGTCGATAGTCTCTCTGTCATCTTCTAAAGAGAGTAGTGGATTTCCCTCGCGGCAAATTAACACCATATTGTCGGTGAACAGAACATGATGTTGCACCGTACGATTGGTGCAAAACATGTTATCGATGATGAGATCGGTTTGAAACTGACTGAGTTGGTTTTCCGCGTCGCTGATGGGCGGGTTGCGCAGTAAAAGCTGCGGATAGTGAGTTTTAATCGCCCGATAGATGACAGGAAGGACCAGGGCTCCGACCGAGGGAGTGGTCGCAATAGTTATCGTTCGTTGCTTATCATAGCTTCCTTCGATATCCAGCGCGCCAAGAATGGACTCAAGGCCCTGACTGATATACTCATGTAGATGCATCGCAAATGCGGTAGGAGTGACACCCTGGCCTTTGCGAATAAACAATGGGTCAGGGAATATAACGCGCAGTTTCTGAATAGACTGACTGATTGCCGAGGGGGTCAGATTAAGCACTTTCGCTGCATTAACGATCCCTTTATGTACATATACAGCTTCAAAAATAGTCAGAAGGTTAAGATCAATATTTCGTAAGGTTGTAAATATTTGTGGTTTACCTTCTGACGACTTTCTGCTTAAACAGGGTTCAATTTGATTATTACTATCCACGCACTTACTCCAATTTTATTCATGGAAAAATAATATTTAAAAAAATTACAATAATCTTATGTCTAATTGGAACGGAACGCTTTTGCTCACCATAATCAACTATTTCAATAGGTTAATCAATGGGGTGAGTTACGGAGCAAGGCGTAGCACCGCATTTCTGCAAGTGATAAAGAAAGTATACAAACGCGAAGGAGATGTAAAGCATTAGCAGGTATTATGAGTAATGACCCAGTGTAAATTGGGCCATTGAGGTATGCAATTAAGCGGTAATATATTCGAAGTCAGGATTGTTTAGTAGCGCTAAAATATTTTCCAGTAAACGTGGTGCAATATTATTAGTCGTCGCTTCGGGTTTCCATTGTGATATTTTAGCCATTTCCATTCCGGCATACCCACAAGGATTAATACGTAAAAATGGTGAAAGATCCATATTGACGTTTAATGCCAGACCGTGGAATGAACAACCGCGTCGAATACGTAAACCCAGTGAGCAAATTTTCTTTTCCCCGACATAGACACCAGGCGCGTCAGCCCGAGGATGCGCTTCTATACCCAGTTCAGCCAGGGTATTCACCACTGTTTGCTCAAGCAAGGTCACCAGTTCACGCACACCGAGTTTACGGCGTTTCAGGTTAAGCAACACATACATCACCTGTTGCCCCGGCCCGTGATAAGTCACCTGCCCACCGCGATCGCTCTGGATCACCGGAATATCACCCGGCATTAAAATGTGCTCCGCTTTTCCTGCCTGACCTTGGGTGAATACCGGATAGTGCTCGACCAGCCAGATTTCATCAAGGGTACTATCATCGCGGGTATCGGTGAATTCATGCATAGCCTGGGAGATTGGCTCGTAAGGCTGAAGACCGAGCTGGCGGACAAGAATTTTATCCTGATACAAAACTGCATCTCCGTGGAGAATGAGTAAAAGTGGGGGAAAAGTATATCACAGCGAGGAGAGGGGAGTTACCCGACCAGGGGCCGGGTAACGGAGAAGCGAGTTACAGAACCATGCGGACAATATCGATTTTGCCTAGTTCTTCATACAGTGTTTCAACCTGCTCGATATGAGTGGCGTTGATAGTGATAGATACCGAGTGGTAGTTGCCTTTGCTGCTTGGTTTTACCGTTGGGGTGTAGTCACCTGGCGCATGGCGCTGTACCACTTCAACCACCTGATCAACCAGCTCAGGTAACGCCTGCCCCATAACTTTGTAAGTAAAAGGAGTAGGGAATTCAAGCAGTTCGTTAAGTTTGGTTTTCATGTCAGCTCCGGCGTAACGTAATTAAATAGCAACTCCCGCCAGAAGGCGGGAGTTTTTTACTGATGCTTAGTATATGGGGACGGAAATTACACTTTCAAGTGTTCAATTTTTAACCAAACCAGTGATGGAACATTAATTTAATGTAATCAATGATTTTGCCGAAGAAGTTACCTTCCGGGATTTCTTGCAACACAACCAGCGGGCGTTGCTCGATCGTTTTGCCATCAAGCTGGAAGTTGATAGTTCCGACGACCTGATTCTTTTGCAGCGGCGCATGCAATTCACTGCTGTTCAGCACATAGCTGGCTTTCAGATCTTTCATGCGACCACGTGGAATGGTCAGGTACACGTCTTTATCAACCCCTAACGAAGCGCGATCAGAATCACCAAACCAAACCGGTTCAGAGGCGAACTCTTTACCTACTTTCAGTGGGTTAACGGTTTCGAAGAAACGGAAGCCCCAGGTTAGCAGTTTTTTACTTTCGGCTTCACGGCCTTTAAAAGTACGTCCGCCCATCACCGCAGAAATCAAGCGCATCTGGCCTTCAGTCGCAGAAGCAACAAGGTTGTAACCTGCTTTGTCAGTGTGTCCGGTTTTGATGCCGTCGACATTCAGGCTGTTATCCCATAACAGGCCGTTACGGTTCAGCTGGCGAATACCGTTAAACGTAAATTCTTTTTCTTTATAGATCGAGTATTCATTCGGTACGTCACGGATCAATGCCTGGCCGATCAGCGCCATATCTCGCGCGGAGCTGTACTGACCATCAGCATCCAGACCATGTACCGTCTGGAAGTGGGTATTTTTCAGGCCCAGTGCGTTAACGTAGCTGTTCATCAAGCCAACAAAAGCGTCCTGGCTACCAGCGGCAAAATCGGCCATGGCGACACAAGCATCGTTACCCGATTGCAGGTTAATACCGCGGATCAGCTGAGAAACCGGAACCTGCATGCCCGGTTTGAGGAACATCAGCGAAGAACCTTTAAACACCGGGTTACCGGTGGCCCATGCGTCGTTGCCGATAGTGACTAAATCAGTTTCTTTAAATTTACCGGCTTTCATTGCCTGGCCGATAACGTAACTGGTCATCATTTTGGTCAGGCTGGCAGGATCGCGGCGGACATCTGCGTTCTGTTCGGCGAGCACTTTGCCGGAGTTATAGTCAATCAGGATGTAGGACTCCGCATCGATCTGCGGTACACCCGGGATCATAGTTTTGATATTCAGGTCATCGGCATGTGCAGCAGAGATAAAGGCTGTGCAAAGAGCCGTGGTGAGCGCCAGGCGCTTCATGATACGAGCGGAAAAAATGGTATTCATGGTCTGAACTACGACATCCGTGATGGAATTAAAAAAGTGCCCTACTATAGCAAATGCACTACCGGCAGGCATCTGACTTTCCGCGTGACTTTGTTAACGTCATTTACAGAAATTGACACATCAGATGCCTGCTTTACGCTACTGCGCGGTAGTAATAAATGACTGTAATTGGGCTTCGGTTTGCAAACGTTGCTGCAAGGTACTGGCTTCGGCTTTGCTGGCGAATGGGCCAAGCTGGATCCGCCAGACCGCGCCATTTTGAGTTACGCGACCGGGGACGCCGAACTTCTGTCCCAGTTGCTGTTGGTACTGTTGCGCACGAGCCTGATCGCTTACGGCCCCGACTTGCACCATAAAGTTGCCGCTGGCGCTTTGCGAGGCGGCTTGCGGTGTCACCATTGCAGGCGAGGTTGCAGGCGTTGTCGACGGAGCTGTAACAACGGGCTGTGGCGCAGGCGTCGGTTCGCTGCCTTCCAGTACACCAGGCGCTAAGGTCGTTGGAGCGCCGAGGAAACCGCTACTGGTTACCGGCGCGCCGGTCGGATCTTCGCTTTTTAGCGTCGAATTACTGACCGGAAGAATGTCACCCTGCGGGCCAGACACTGAACTTGTTCCCGCGCCACCGCTTAAATCGGGAGGTGCTGGCAGGGCGTAAGTCTGTTTGGCGACTGTGGTACAAGCCATACCAGGACCAGAAAGCGAACCATCCTGGGCGACAATAATCGGATCGATACGAACTTTGGTGTTGTTTGACGTGTTAAGACGGTCAGCTGCCGCGCGAGAAAGTGAAATAACGCGGTCGTTGCCGTAAGGGCCGCGATCATTAATGCGCACCACGATCATTCGCCCGTTAGCCAGGTTAGTGATTCTGGCGTAGCTGGGGATCGGAAGCGTTGGATGGGCCGCCGTCAGCTGTGTCGGATCGAAAGCTTCGCCAGAGGCCGTCAGGTTACTGCCGGGTTCGGCATCATAGATTGCCGCCAGTCCCGCCTGGCTAAATCGAGACGGATCCTGCACGATTTTGTAGCTTTTACCGTCGCGCTGGTAATCCTGATTTGCCGTCGCGTTCAGTGGTTCGAAACGCGGGTCCGCCCCGCTAATTTCAACTATGGGGCCGTTACATACCGCAGGCTGCGGTACACTTACCGTCTGTTGCTGACCATCATCGCTTGTACATGCCGCGAGCATTCCTGCCGCGATGCAGATCCCGAGCCACTGCTTACGCATTGCGCACCTCTTACACGCTTTTCGACAACATTTTCCTGTGGGTGTGGATTGACATTACAATCCCGAACCCAGCCATCAGCACAATTAGCGCCGATCCTCCATAACTGACCAGTGGGAGCGGAACCCCTACAACCGGCAGAATACCGCTTACCATACCAATATTTACGAAGACATAAACGAATAATATCAGCATTAAGCCACCAGCCATGACGCGACCAAAGGTGGTTTGCGCTCTGGCGGCTATCCACAGCCCGCGCATGATCAGCAGAATGTAGAGAGCGAGCAGAATCAGAATGCCCACTAATCCCAGCTCTTCCGCCAGTACCGCGAAGATAAAGTCGGTATGGCGTTCGGGGAGAAATTCAAGCTGTGACTGAGTGCCGTGCAGCCAGCCTTTGCCGCGTAATCCGCCGGAGCCAATAGCAATTTTAGACTGAATAATGTGATAGCCCGCGCCGAGTGGGTCTGATTCCGGGTCTAGGAGCATCATTACGCGCTGGCGCTGGTAATCATGCATCAGGAAGAACCACAGAATCGGAATGAACGCCGCCACCAGCACTACTGCGACGCCAATCAGACGCCAGCTAAGGCCAGAGAGGAACAGTACAAACAGACCGGAAAGCGCAACGAGGATTGATGTTCCCAGGTCAGGCTGTGCAGCCACCAGCAGCGTGGGCATAAATATCAGCACCAGCGCGATGCCAGTGTTCTTCAACGATGGCGGGCAAACGTCGCGGTTGATAAAGCGCGCAACCATCAGTGGTACGGCTATTTTGGCAATTTCCGACGGCTGAAAACGAACAATACCGAGGTCCAGCCAGCGTTGAGCACCTTTAGAGATGGCACCGAAAGCATCTACCGCCACCAGCAAAATAATACAGATGATATAGAGATAGGGGGCCCAGCCTTCATAAACGCGTGGAGGAATTTGCGCCATCACCACCATGATGACTAGACCCATCGCGATTTGGCCGATTTTACGCTCCATCATGCCAATATCCTGACCGCTGGCGCTCCAGATAACCAGGGCGCTGTAAACCAGCAATGCCAGTAAGATCAGCAGCATTGTGGGATCGAGATGGACTTTATCCCAGAATGTTTTTTTATTCGGATTATCCGTCATGATTAATGGTCCTCCGCTGCGGCAACCGCTGGATTTTCCGCAGGCAGATCGGTGTTGTTATCACCCAGCATAATGTGGTCGAGGATCTGGCGCATCAGTGTACCAACCGCCGGACCCGCACCACCGTTCTCCAGAATCATGGCGACAGCCACTTGCGGATTGTTGTATGGCGCAAAGGCGGTCATCAGTTTGTGGTCACGTAAACGCTCGGCAATTTTGTGCGCATTATAGGTTTCGTTCGCTTTCAGACCGAAGACCTGAGCGGTACCGGATTTCGCCGCAATTTTGTACGGTGCGCTGGCAAAGTATTTATGCGCCGTACCGTTAGGGCGGTTAGCAACACCGTACATACCGTCTTTCGCCAGCTCCCAGTAACCGGAATGAATATCGCCGACGGGCGGTTCATGCGGCTGTACCCATGGCACCTGTTTGCCGTCTTCGGCGGTGCTCATCAGCAAATGAGGAACCTTCACGATACCGTCATTAATCAGGATCATCAGTGCCTTACTCATCTGGATTGGGGTCGCTGTCCAGTAACCCTGACCGATACCAACCGGAATGGTGTCACCCTGATACCACGGTTTTTTAAAGCGTTTCTGTTTCCATTCGCGGGTAGGCATGTTGCCGGAACGTTCTTCCGCCAGGTCGATACCGGTGTAATGACCATAACCGAATTTACCCATCCATTCGGAGAGGCGATCGATCCCCATATCGTAGGCCACCTGATAGAAGAAGGTATCCGCAGATTCTTCCAGCGATCTTGTGACATTCAGACGCCCGTGGCCCCATTTTTTCCAGTCACGATAACGTTTTTCCGAACCTGGCAGTTGCCACCAGCCTGGGTCAAACAGCGTCGTATTGCGCGTGATCACCCCGGCGCTCAATGCCGAAACCGCCACATAGGGTTTAACTGTAGACGCGGGAGGATAAACCCCCTGTGTGGCGCGGTTCACCAGCGGTGTATTCGGGGCGTTCAACAAGGCGGAATAATCTTTGCTGGAGATACCGTCAACAAACAGGTTTGGGTCATAACTAGGCGTGGAAACCAGCGCCAGCACCCCACCTGTACGCGGATCGGTGACAACCACAGCTGCGCGGCTACCCGCCAGCAGCGTTTCAATATATTGCTGGAGTTTGAGATCCAGCGTCAGGTAAATATCGTGTCCGGCTTGCGGTGGTACTTCTTTTAACTGGCGGATAACACGCCCACGGTTGTTAACTTCAACCTCTTCATAACCGGTCTGACCGTGCAGCACGTCTTCATAGTAACGCTCAATGCCCAGCTTACCGATATCATGCGTTGCCGCATAGTTGGCCAGTTTGCCGTCATTATTCAGGCGTTCGACGTCTTTATCGTTGATTTTCGACACATAGCCGATGACGTGGGTCAACGCCGAACCGTAAGGATAGTAACGACGTTTATAGCCTTTAACTTCGACACCCGGAAAACGGTACTGATTGACGGCAAAGCGAGCTACTTGTACTTCGGTCAGGTTAGTTTTCACCGGAATAGAGGTGAAACGGTGTGAACGTGCGCGCTCTTTTCGGAATGCAGCAATATCGTCATCGGTCAGATCAACCACGCTGCGCAAAGCGTCCAGCGTTTGCTGCACGTTATCGACTTTCTCTGGCATCATTTCTATCTGGTAGATAGTGCGGTTGAGGGCCAGAGGGATACCATTACGGTCGTAGATAATGCCGCGGCTGGGCGCGATAGGCACCAGCTTAATGCGGTTTTCATTAGAGCGAGTCTGGTAGTCGGTAAAGCGAACAATTTGCAGATTATACAGGTTGGCGATAAGCACGCCGGTCAGCAGCAAAATCCCCAAAAAGGCGACCAGCGCCCGGCGCACAAACAGCGCGGACTCTGCCGTATAGTCGCGAAAAGAGTTCTGTAGTTTCATCCGCTGCGTTTTCTACTCAAAGCTCCCTTATCACTCACGGTGATAAGGATGGTTGGTGGTGATGCTCCACGCCCGGTACAGACTCTCTGCGACCAGCACGCGAACCAGCGGATGGGGGAGGGTAAGCGCCGACAGCGACCAGCTCTGCTCCGCCGCCGCTTTACAGGCAGGCGACAACCCTTCAGGCCCGCCAATCAGTAGACTGACGTCGCGACCATCCAGCTTCCAGCGTTCCAGCTCAGCGGCTAACTGCGGCGTATCCCAGGGCTTGCCTGGAATATCGAGGGTGACAATGCGGTTTTTGCCTGCGGCCGCCAACATCTGCTCACCCTCTTTGTCGAGTATGCGCTTGATGTCCGCATTCTTGCCGCGTTTTCCGGCCGGAATTTCAATCAGCTCGAAGGGCATATCTTTCGGAAAACGACGCAGGTACTCGGTAAAACCGGTTTGTACCCAGTCCGGCATTTTCGTTCCCACGGCGACAAGTTGCAGCTTCACGCATTAACTCCAGAGTTTTTCCAGTTCATACAGGCGACGGCTCTCTTCCTGCATGACATGGACAATCACATCGCCCAAATCCACGACAATCCAGTCGGCGCTGTTTTCACCTTCTACGCCGAGCGGTAACAGGCCCGCTGCGCGAGACTCCTGCACAACGTGGTCAGCAATGGACATAACATGACGGCTGGACGTACCCGTACAGATGATCATGCAGTCGGTGATGCTGGATTTGCCTTGAACGTCTAAGGCGATGATGTCCTGACCTTTGAGGTCATCAATTTTGTCGATAACAAAATCCTGGAGTGCTTTACCCTGCAAGTTTTCCCCCTGGGTGAATCAAATAGATAAAAATGGTCTGTCAGTATACCTGAACCAGAGGCGATTTCGGGACAATTGTCGCCGAATCGGCTTTCGAAAGTGGGCTATCATCCCACCCCGCGCCGCAGATTGCATCGCCATTTTTGTAAAACAATTTCTACAAAGTCGTGTCTGGCGAAAAAAGTCTGGCTGCGGAGAATATCAGCCTGCCCGGGTCTGTCAATGGTCGTTGCGGCTTACCCGTAAAAAAACAGAAAAGTCATGCATTCTCGACCCCGATGGCACGGCTATTGAGGACGCGTAGCGTCGCGAATTTTTGGTTGATATCAATGGCGCTCCAACACCCCTAGTCAACGCGAAAATGCCACATAGCCTCGGCAGGCATGCCAATTAAACGGGCGATTAACAGACTCAGTACACCCTGATGGCTGACGACTAAAATATTCTGATAGTGCTGAAATTCACTAAGCCTTGCGATAAAGCGTTCCACACGTTGCGAAAATGCCTGAAATCCTTCACCGTTCGTGGGGATTGCATGCTGCCAGTCATTGCACCACGCGCTATAGTTTTCGGCATCTTCTTGCATGAGGTCGCGATGATGTCGCATCTCCCAGTCGCCAAAAAACATTTCGTTGAGTTCAGGGATGATTTGCACGGGGAGCTGGCGGTCACTGAGAACCAGTCGTGCGGTATGCTGTGCCCGTTCCAGTTCACTGCATAAAACCAGATCAAAGGAAACACCATGTAGCAGCGTATGCAGATTTTGCGCTTGCTCAATACCGCGCGCGGTCAGGGGGGTGGGCGCATGACCGCTGTAAAGACCATCGATATTCGCTTGCGTTTCACCATGACGAATTAACCACAGTCGCATCATGCCCTCCGTAACGACAGGTATCAGCGATACAAGCCTTGTTGGTTAATGTAAGTCAGTACCGGTTCCGGCAATAAATCCTCACACGATTCACCGTTTTGCAAACGTTCGCGGATGATGGTCGCCGAGATGTTAAACCACGGCGTTTCAGCCAGATAAATTTTACCGGCAGGCTGAAGGTGAAGATCTTCCGGGTTATGTGTCAAATGATCTTCCAGCCATTGCTGGTATTGCGGTTGCGCCATTTCAAGTGGGTAACCTGGACGCCGACAGACGATCAAATGTGCATTGTCGAGTATCGTTTCGTATTCGTACCAGGTCGGAAAGGTCAGCAGTGAATCCTGACCAATAATAAACGCCAGCGGCACGTCCGGTCCTTGTTCCTGCCGCCACTCTTTCAGTGTTTGCGCAGTGTAAGAGGGGGCATTGCGCTTTAGCTCGCGTTCATCAAGAGTAAATAATGGCTTGTCGGCAATCGCCAGTTCAAGCATGTGTTTACGCTGCACGCTGTTCGCTTCCGGCTGGGGACGATGCGGAGGAACATTATTAGGGATGATTGTGACCCGCGTCAGACCAATCAAATTCGCCAGCGTTTCCACGGGTTTTAGATGACCATAGTGCACCGGATCAAAGGTGCCGCCAAACAGAGCCTGTAAAGATTTCATATCAACCGTCGATAAATACGTCCGCCAGGGGTTTATGGCACAACAGAAGAGATAACCCTTTCAGCTCTGCCCACACTGACTGACCGTAATCTTGTTTGAGGGTGAGTTCCGTTCGTGTCAGGAGTTGCACGGCCTGACGTAACTGCGTCTGACTTAAGCGATTTAACGCCTCGCCCATCATGCCCCGGCGGTTCTGCCATACCCGATGCTTATCAAACAACGCACGCAGTGGCGTATGGGCAGACTGGCGTTTCAGGTTAACCAGTAACAACAGTTCACGTTGTAATGTGCGCAACAAAATAACCGGTTCGCTGCCTTCCAGACGCAGTTGCTGAAGAATATGCAATGCGCGCTTACTTTTTCCCATCAACAAAGCATCAACCCAATGAAAAGGGGTGAAATGCGCGGCATCATTCACCGCCTGTTCAACGCGCGGTAATGTCAATTTGCCGTCTGGCCAGAGCAGCGATAAACGCTCCAGTGCCTGAGCCAGCGCCAGCAGGTTACCTTCATAACAGTAGCAGAGCACCTGATTTGCCGCGTCATCCAGTTCTAAGTTGAGCTGTTTTGCGCGCGCAGCAACCCAGCGGGGAAGCTGAGCCTGCTCCGGTGTCTGACAGGTCACCTGCACGCTGCGATTCGCAAGAGCAGTAAACCAGGCGGCATTTTCTTGCGCTTTGCTTAATTTATTACCGCGGACGATCAACAGCAGGTCGTCATGCAGAAGTCCGGTGAGTGTGAGAAGTTGTTCATTGATCGCCGCATTCGGTCCGTTTTCTGGTAACAACAGCAATAGCGTTTGTCGACTGGCAAACAGACTCATAGCCTGGCATAACGAAAAGATCGCATTCCAGTCAGTGTTGGGATCAATGGAAAAAGTGTGGTGTTCTTCGAATCCTTGTGCCGCAGCTACCTGACGAACAGCGTCCTGGCTTTCCTGCAATAACAGAGGATCGTTACCAAGTAAAAGATACGCCGCGCGCAGCCCTTCATTGAGCTGCGCGCGGAGTTGTTCCGGGTACAACCGAATCATCAGTTACCCAGCGTGGTGGAGACGCGTGCAGGCGTTGCCGGAGTATCCGTTGTGGTCGACGTCTGTTCTTCGTCGGAACGAATATCCGCAGCACGGATGCTTGGCAGCTTACGAATCAGCTGTTCGGCAGCACGGTCGTACATCTCTTTTACGATCATGTCTTGTTCGTTATCTTTCGCTAACGCCATTTGCGGGTTATCAAAGAACGAACGGAAGACTTTGGCGCTAATCGGGTAGATATCACGGCCGGGGATCAACACGGTCGCATTCACCGTCATGATCATCTGATACTCTGCTGTTTGACCGTTACGGAATACCGATGCGGTATCTTTCGCGATGCTCACTTTACCCAAACGCAGGGATGGAACGTCCTTACGCGTGGTTTCTTTATCAAGCAACTCGACACCATTCAGACGTAACTGGTTACGCACTGCACGGCTTAATGGCCCGTTCGGATCGCCTGAGTCCAGGATCATGACCTTCATAGTGGAAGGAACCTGCGTGGTATCACGCAGATGCCAGCCACACCCGGCGGTGATTAACACCGCCAGAGATAACAACAATGTTGCCAGATATCGCACGCTTCCTCCCGCGCTTAGCCAACGACCAGATTGAGGAGTTTACCTGGTACGTAAATCACTTTACGCACGGTAACGCCATCAAGATATTTTGCTACCAGATGTTCCTGGCCAGCACGTTCGCGAACCTGTTCTTCCGTTGCGTCCACCAGAACGGTGATTTTGGCACGGACTTTACCGTTAACCTGCACCACGACCAGCGTGGAGTCTTCCACCATCGCTTTTTCGTCAGCAACCGGCCACGGCGCGTTGTCGATATCGCCTTCGCCTTTCAGTTCCTGCCACAGCGTGAAGCAGATGTGCGGGGTGAACGGGTTAAGCATACGGACAACGGCCAGCAGCGCTTCCTGCATCAGAGCGCGATCCTGCTCGCCATCGGTTGGTGCTTTCGCCAGTTTGTTCATCAGCTCCATAATCGCCGCAATTGCGGTGTTGAAGGTCTGACGACGGCCGATATCATCGGTCACTTTAGCGATCGTTTTATGCACATCGCGACGCAGCGCTTTCTGATCTTCAGTCAGCGCATCAACGTTCAGTGCCGCAACATCACCTTTTGCTGTGTGCTCGTAAACCAGTTTCCAGACACGTTTCAGGAAGCGGTTAGCCCCTTCCACACCGGATTCCTGCCATTCGAGAGTCATATCAGCCGGAGAAGCAAACATCATAAACAGACGAACGGTGTCCGCGCCGTAACGTTCAACCATCACCTGCGGGTCGATACCGTTGTTCTTCGACTTGGACATTTTGCTCATGCCGGTATAAACCAGTTCATGGCCTGCCGCATCTTTCGCTTTCACGATACGGCCTTTCTCGTCACGTTCAACGATAGCATCAACCGGGGAAACCCAGTTACGTTCGCCGTTTTCGCCAACATAGTAGAAGGCATCTGCCAGCACCATACCCTGACACAGCAACTGTTTCGCTGGTTCGTCAGAGTTCACCATGCCTGCATCACGCATCAGTTTGTGGAAGAAGCGGAAGTAGAGCAGGTGCATAATGGCGTGTTCGATACCACCAATGTAGATATCCACCGGCAGCCAGTAGTTAGCCGCTTCGGAATCCAGCATACCTTCTTTGTACTCTGGGCAAGTGTAGCGCGCATAGTACCAGGAGGACTCCATAAAGGTGTCGAAAGTGTCGGTTTCACGCAGCGCTGGCATACCGTTAACGGTAGTTTTTGCCCACTCCGGATCTGCTTTAATCGGGCTGGTAATGCCGTCCATCACCACATCTTCCGGCAGGATCACCGGCAGCTGGTCGTCCGGGGTCGGCATTACGGTACCGTCTTCCAGCGTCACCATCGGAATCGGCGCGCCCCAGTAACGCTGACGAGAAACACCCCAGTCGCGCAGGCGGTAGTTCACTTTACGCTCGCCAACGCCCATCGCAGTCAGTTTATCGGCGATGGCGTTGAAGGCCGCTTCATGGTCAAGACCGTTGAATTCGCCAGAGTTGAACAGCACGCCTTTTTCAGTCAGGGCTTGCTGAGAAAGATCTGGCTCAGAGCCGTCAGCAGCCAGGATAACTGGTTTGATGTTCAGGCCGTATTTAGAGGCAAACTCGTAGTCGCGCTGGTCGTGACCCGGAACCGCCATAACTGCGCCCGTGCCGTACTCCATCAATACGAAGTTTGCTGCCCAAACGGGAATTTCTTCGCCCGTTAATGGGTGAACAGCTTTAAAGCCAGTATCGACGCCTTTTTTCTCCATCGTCGCCATTTCAGCTTCGGCAACTTTGGTGTTACGGCATTCGTCAATAAAGGCCGCCAGTTCAGGATTATTTTCCGCCGCTTTCTGCGCCAGCGGATGACCCGCAGCTACCGCCAGGTAGGTACAACCCATAAAGGTGTCCGGGCGGGTAGTGTAAACGGTCAGCATGTTGTCATAGTCGTTAACGTTGAAGGTGATCTCCACGCCTTCGGAACGACCGATCCAGTTACGCTGCATGGTTTTAACGGTGTCTGGCCAGTGATCCAGTTTATCCAGATCGTTGAGCAGCTCGTCAGCGTAAGCAGTGATTTTGATAAACCACTGCGGGATCTCTTTACGTTCAACTTTGGTATCGCAGCGCCAGCAGCAGCCGTCGATAACTTGTTCGTTCGCCAGTACGGTCTGGTCGTTCGGGCACCAGTTGACCGCAGAAGTCTTCTTATATACCAGGCCTTTTTTATACAGCTCGGTGAAGAATTTCTGTTCCCAACGGTAGTATTCCGGCGTACAGGTTGCCAGCTCGCGGCTCCAGTCATAACCAAAGCCCAGCATTTTGAGCTGGTTTTTCATATACGCGATGTTGTCGTACGTCCACGGTGCCGGAGCGGTGTTGTTTTTCACCGCCGCGCCTTCCGCAGGCAGACCAAACGCGTCCCAGCCGATCGGCTGCAGGACGTTTTTGCCCAGCATACGCTGGTAGCGGGCGATCACGTCACCGATGGTGTAGTTACGTACGTGGCCCATGTGTAGTCGACCAGAAGGATAGGGAAGCATAGACAGGCAGTAATACTTCTCTTTGCTCTCGTCTTCGGTTACTTCAAATGTGCGCTTCTCATCCCAATGAAGCTGTACTTTGGATTCTATCTCTTCCGGGCGGTATTGCTCTTGCATGGCAGCCAGTGGTCCTGTTTTCAATACGGCTACAAATGTAGCGTTGAGGTGGTTTTTCAGATCCGCATAGCATAGCCCAAACGTCCGCGTCAAAACAGCCTTTCGCGCACTCGACGTTGAAATGATGCCCGGATTATTCATACATTAATTTACAGAGTTTGTGGGCGTATTAGCAAAGCAAGGAACAAAGAACGTCTATTATTATAGTCAGTTAACGACCCGGGAGATGAAACGATGAACAAGGTTGCTCAATATTACCGTGAACTGGTCGCGTCACTGAGCGAACGCCTGCGCAATGGCGAACGTGATATCGACGCACTGGTGGAACAGGCGCGCGAGCGCGTAATAAAAACAGGGGAGTTAACGCGAACCGAGGTCGATGAGCTGACGCGAGCTGTAAGACGTGACCTGGAAGAGTTCGCCATGAGCTATGAAGAGAGCCTGAAAGAAGAATCTGACAGCGTCTTTATGCGGGTGATTAAAGAAAGCTTATGGCAGGAGCTGGCAGATATCACCGATAAAACGCAGCTTGAATGGCGCGAAGTTTTCCAGGACCTCAATCATCATGGGGTTTATCACAGCGGAGAAGTGGTCGGGCTGGGAAATCTGGTCTGCGAGAAATGTCACTTCCATCTCCCGATCTACACACCGGAAGTGCTGACGCTATGCCCGAAATGTGGTCATGACCAGTTCCAGAGACGCCCGTTTGAGCCGTAATAGTCTGATTTCGCACAGCAATAAAGAGAATATGGGCCGAATGAAATTCCCCGGCCCTTGTTTTTATCTCTACAGTAAATCTTCAGTCTCACGAATTTCCTGACTGACATCTCTGGTTCCGGATGACTGAACTTTACGATACAGGTCGAGAGCCTGTCGGAGATCGACAGGTCTTCCTTCTCCGTAGTGATACATAATGGCCAGGTTATACCAGGCAGTGGCGTCATTGCATTCAGCGGCTTTCGTAAACCATTCAAAGGCAGCCTGATAATCTTTCTCAACGCCTTGTCCGTGTTTATACATATAACCGATGTTGACGTAAGCGCCGACGCTTTCCTGAGCGGCAGCCTTCAGATACCAGTACAT
The DNA here is from genome assembly GCF_002950395.1 of Shigella sonnei. Taxonomy (NCBI): domain Bacteria; kingdom Pseudomonadati; phylum Pseudomonadota; class Gammaproteobacteria; order Enterobacterales; family Enterobacteriaceae; genus Shigella; species Shigella sonnei. The sequence goes on along the minus strand of NZ_CP026802.1, from coordinate 2,364,406 downwards.
CGCTTGCTTATAGTCCTGGTCCACCCCTTCGCCAGCGTTATAATCCCATGCAATTTGAAACTGGGCGTGCCGATTACCCTGCTGTGCGCTTTTCAAATACCAGAATGCGGCGAGTGTCTTGTTTTGAGCAACGCCTTTTCCGTCTTCATAAAGATCGGCCAGATTGTTTTGCGCGTCACTATGGCCTTGTAATGCAGCTTGTTTGTACCAGAAAAATGCCAGCGCATAGTCTTTTGCGACTCCGTTGCCATTTCTGTACATCCACCCAAGATTATTTTGCGCATAAGACATTCCGCTCTCCGCGGCTATCTGATACCAGACAACCGCTTCTTTATAATTGGGGGCTTCTCCACGATCCAGTGTCCAGCCAAGGGCGTTGGAAGCGAAAGTATGGCCTTGTAGGGCAGCTTTTTTCAGCCAGAAGATGGCTTGCTCATTATCTTTATGACGGCTTTTATCCTCGGTATACTTTTGCCCTAAGGAATACTGTGCTTCACAATGACCTTGCTCAGCGGCCAGCTTCAGCCAGTAAAAGGCCTTTTCGTCGTCCGGAGAGTCAATTGCGCTATCGCGATTATAATAAAACCCAACAATATATTGAGCCTCGCAATCGCCTTTTTCAGCACGTTCGATAATCTCATCTATTGATAAATTATCGCAGCAACTTGACGTAAAAACCATTATCATTTCCTTATGGTTGTAGATAAAACATATTATATTTTTATGTGTTCCATTTTTGCGTAAGCCTTATTTTATGCGTATTATGTTGCGTCAGAAAAGTATAAATAACTGAGTCTCGAAATGTAGTTTACATTCATTAAATGAATGTTTAAGGATAAATTATATGGACATGGGGTCGCAAAAAATATTGTTTGCACTTTCCACTCCGATGGAAATACGCAATGAATGCTGTTTACCTTCGCATTCATCCCCCAAAATGTATTTAGGTACATGCTTTTTTGACCTTTCTTCCTCATGGGGAATTGATGACCGTGATGACCTGCTGCGCACAATTCACCGAATGATCGATAACGGTCATGCCGCTCGGTTGGCAGGGTTTTATCACCGCTGGTTTCGTTATTCGCCATGTGAATGGCGTGACTATCTTGCTGAACTAAATGAGCAAGGTCAGGCTTATGCGCAATTTGTCGCCAGCACAGCCGAATGCTGTGGTGAGGGAGGAATTAAAGCATGGGATTATGTCCGGATGGGTTTTTTAAGTCGAATGGGCGTACTTAATAACTGGTTGAGTGAAGAAGAAAGTCTATGGATCCAGTCGCGTATTCATCTACGGGCTCTACGTTATTATAGTAACTGGCGGCAATACTTTGCCGGTTATACCTTTGGTCGGCAATATTGGCAGTCTCCCGAAGATGATCATCTGCCTTTATTACGCGAATTCTTAGCTCGTAAAGAATACGACGATTCCGGCAATGATATGTTTTATCAATTATTTGCCAGTGATGATGCGTATTACCCTGCCTTGTCCTGGCAACCACTGGCTGACTACCCCACATGCCCGGAAACGCTTAAGGATATGAGCGACCTATGAAAAATTGCTGGAAGATCCTCGAAATAGAGGAAACGACTGACGTCGATATTATCCGCCGCGCTTATCTGGCGCTGTTACCGTCCTTTCATCCAGAAACCGATCCGCAGGGTTTTAAACAACTTCGTCAGGCGTATGAGGAGGCGCTCCGGATTGCGCAGTCGCCTGCTAAATCTGTTTGGCAACCAGAAGAATATGAGGTAGCAGAACATGAAATTCTGCTCGCCTTTCGCGCGTTACTTGCCTCTGATAGCGAACGTTTTCTGCCCTCCGCCTGGCAGCGATTCATTCAGCAATTAAATTATTGCTCGATGGAAGAGATTGATGAATTACGCTGGTCGCTGTGCACAATCGCCATGAACACTGCCCATTTATCCTTCGAGTGCGTGGTGTTATTAGCAGAAAGATTGCGGTGGTTGCAGGAGGAAAACGTCGGGGAAATAGACGAAGAAGAACTGGAATCCTTTTTATATGCCATTGCGAAGGGGAATGTTTTTAACTTCCAGACCATTCTGCATCTGCCCGTTGCCGTGCAAAATGACACCATCGATTTTTACCAAATGTTCGCTCGGATTTGGTCATCGCATCCAGAATGGCTGACATTGTATTTAGCGCAACATCGCGCAGTGATCATCCCCGATGATGCAAAACTGCACAGAAATTTACTCCGCTGGTATAGCGCAGGTCGCCTGGATATCCCCGAACTTCTGGATTACGCCCGGTCGTGGCGGGAAGCTGAACCTGATAATGAAGATGCGCGTTATTATGAATACGCGCAACGCGTCTATTGTGGAGAAGGCGAAAGCTTGCTGGCAGAACTTTGTGACTACTGGCGCGAGTATCCCTCCACCCAGGCGGATGCTTTAATATTGCAATGGTGCCGTCAGCATCGGGTCGATTATTACCCGTTAGTGGTGATGATGATTGAAGCTCGTGAACTGGTTAACGATCAGGGTAAACAGCTACTTTATGTCCCCGGCGACAGCGCCCGTACGCGTTTTCATTTATACGAAATACTCAGCGATGAAAAACTCTCTGCGCTGGGGCGTTCACTGGTCGAGATGGTTTTGCACAAAGGACGTAAGCCGCGGATCTCACTCACGCGTGATACAGAACATCCCTTATGGCCATTATATTTAGTTGCCAAACAATTAGTGCAGGCCAGCCAACCGACAGAAGAATCATTAATGCCGATTGTGAGCCGCCTTGATGCAGAAGATCGTTGTCCACTGGAAGCATTAATTATTCGTCGATTATTAATTCAGGCGGCGAATTTTACCGGTCAGGAAACCGTCGAGCCGGAGCCGCAACCGCAGCCAATGCCCGTTGACGATGGCGGGCTGGGCTGTCTGGGCGTCATCAAAATTATTTTCTACATTTTTATCTTTGCCGGTTTGATAGGAAAAATACTCCATCTCTTCGGGTGACAGTCGACGTTAATGTGCGGGAAGTCCGGCAAGTAATCTTTCCGCATTTTTGTAATGTTGTTTGGCGGCCAGTTTTAACCATTTTTGAGATTCATAATGGTTAACATTAATACCAGTGCCATTTCTGTAGATCAAACCCAAAGTATATTGAGCATGAGCATACCCTTGTTCAGCTGCTTCCTTATACCAGAGAATTGCTTTACGGGTATCGGGTTTGACTCCCAGGCCTTTCAGGTAGATCCACCCCAGTTTGCTTTGTGCGCGCGGATTTTCCTGTTCTGCTGATTGCTCATACCAGTATCTCGCCTGTGTATAATCCAGTGGTTTACCGTCGCTACCATGAAGATAAAATTCGCCAAGGCGATATTGCGATGTTGAGTGACCATGAATCGCGGAAAGCTCCGTGGCTGCCGTGGTTAACGGTAGACTGCCTGGTGATCTTAAATAATCAAAGGCATAATTCACCATGGCTTTATCACGCAACGTCGTTTTCTTGGGTTGGCTAATACAGGTAATTGCTGCAACTATAAAAATTGCGAATATATACATTGATTTTTTATTCATGTGTGAATGCTTCGATTTTCTTTTTATTTTGAAAGCGTCAAGTTTATACTCATCAATAATAAAAAAGTAGTCAGTTAATGCACTTAAGGGATTATTAAAAAATGAATAAGGAAGAACAATATCTTCTTTTTGCGCTTTCTGCGCCCATGGAAATACTTAATCAGAGTTGCAAACCCGCGCATGACTCGCCAAAAATGTATACTGGGATAAAAGAATTCGATCTCTCATCATCCTGGGGAATAAATAATCGTGATGATTTAATTCAGACTATTTATCAGATGACTGATGATGGTCATGCCAATGATTTAGCTGGCTTATATCTGACATGGCAACGCTCTTCCCCTGAAGAGTGGAAAGCATTAATTGCTGGTGGCTCGGAGAGAGGGTTGATTTATACCCAATTCGTTGCCCAAACCGCTATGTGCTGTGGAGAAGGGGGAATCAAAGCCTGGGATTATGTTCGAATGGGGTTTCTGTCACGGGTCGGTGTGCTCAACAACTGGCTGACGGAAGAAGAGAGTTTATGGCTGCAATCGCGCGTCTATGCACGAGCTCACCATTACTATCACAGCTGGATGCACTATTTTTCTGCCTATTCACTAGGGCGTCTCTACTGGCAATCTTCTCAGTGCGAAGACAACGCTTCGCTACGCGAGGCGCTAACCCTGTACAAATACGATAGCGCCGGGAGTCGGATGTTCGAAGAGCTGGCAGCGGGAAGCGACCGTTTCTATGCCACGCTTCCCTGGCAACCATTAACTGTCCAGCCTGAATGCCCGGTAACGCTTAAGGATGTGAGCGACCTATGAAAACATGTTGGCAAATCCTCGAAATTGAAAGCACGACGCAAATAGACATTATCCGCCAGGCTTATCTTGCTCGCTTACCGTTGTGTCATCCCGAAACCGATCCGCAGGGGTTTAAAGCATTACGCCAGGCCTATGAAGAGGCGCTGCGACTGGCGGTAAATCCTGTCGAGGAAGCAGATGATGAAGAAAAAGATGCCACCGCTGAACATGAAATACTACGTGCATTCAGGACATTACTGGATTCAGAAAGTGATCGTTTTCAGCCCTCCGCCTGGCAGAAATTTATTCAGCAATTAAATACCTGGAACATGGAGGATGTCGATCAATTACGCTGGCCGCTGTGTGCAATCGCTATAGAAGCGCGATATCTTTCATTAAATTGTGCTTCTTTGTTGGCAGAGCGTTTGAACTGGCATTCGTTTAATGACAGCGAAGGAATGGATGAGGAAGAAAGGGAGGCTTTTCTTGAGGCCATTCAGGCTGGTGATTGTTTCGATTTCCTTAGCCTTCTGGAATATCCCGTCGCGTTACAGAACCAGACTGTTGAATATTACTTCGCGCTGGAACGTTGCTGCCGTTACCATCCTGACTATGTCACTGCGTTTTTGGCGATGGAAGGACCGTGGTTCATTCCTGATGATGCAAAGTTACATCGCAAACTGTTGCGCTGGTACAGCTCGGTGCAAACAGGTATGGCGGAACTCATTCCTGTAGCCAAACAGTGGCAAGCGGAAGAACCAGAAAGCGAAGATGCCCGGTATTACCAGTGTGCACAACGTTTGTACTGCGGCGAGGGGGAAAGCCTGCTTGCCGATCTCTGCGCGTACTGGGAAAGTTACCCATCTACACAAGCTGATAATTTGTTGTTGCAGTGGAGCAAGCGTCATTGCCCGGATTATTTCGCGTTATTAGTGATGGTTATCGAAGCGCGAAGCATGGTAGATGCGCAAGGTAAACCGTTGAAATATGTTCCTGGTGAGAGCGCCCGGACGCGGCTGTTATGGGCGGAGATTTTACATAGCGGAAAATTATCGCCGTTAGGTCAATCGTTTATTGAGTCGTTATTCTTCAAGCGCAAAGCATGGGCGTGGTGGAAATCGAGAGTCGGTAGCGAGACAGAGCAAGATTCACCGTTACTGGATTTGTATCGGGTAGCGGAACAGGTTGTGCTGGAAGCGTTCCCGAAACAAGAGATGCTGGCCCGTCTTAATACAAGGCTGGAAGGTGGAGATGCTCATCCATTAGAGGCCATTATCACCCAGATGCTGTTGACGAAAGTGAAACTCGAGCCGGAGGATGAAGATGTCGATGAGCCAACACCTGAAAACCATGAAGAAAAAAATGATGAGGATGAAAAACCACAGAGCATTACCAGTATTATCAAAATCAGCTTAACGGTGCTGATGATAGGTTATGCGCTCGGAAAAATCGCGATGTTGTTTAGCTGAGGATGTGTTTTTTGCGCCGATGCCGGATGCAGCGTTTATGCCGCATCCGGCAGCCGTGTTTAAGGGATCTCAATAGCCAAATAATCGCTCGCCCGTCGACGAACTTCATCGACGCGGGCCATATCGTTTGACTGCAACGCCGCATCAAAATCGGTGATCACCCGGCCAATCTCTTCTCGCTCGTCACCCAGCGCCCGCGCCCACAACTCTTCCAGTTTGGCCTTAAAGGTGCGGTTGATTAGCATATCGCGCGGATAAATTTTCAATGCGGATAACCGCGTCCGACTCTCTTCAATCTGCTGCGCGCTCAATGTTACCGGGCTATGATTAATGACTCTGGACTTAACGCTGCCATCTTCCAGAAGCACGTCAACTTCAAGCAAGCCGTTGATATCATAACTAAAGCGAATATCAATCGACTGATAAGCCCCGGTTTTCTTCAACGGCACATCGAAGGATTCAACCAGAATGTTATTTTTAACTTTGTGGTTTTCTCCCTGATAGACGTTAACCGTAATAGAATCCTGTTCCGGGTGCATGGTCGAGTAAGTTTCTACACGCGACACGGGTACTGTGGTGTTTCGTTCAATAATTGGAGAGAAAATGCCGGAAACGCCCTGGCGGTTAACTTCAACGCCCAACGAGTAAGGGCAAATATCAGTGAGGATCACCTCTTCAATATCTTCACTGCGTAAGCGGCAGGCGGCCTGGATTGCTGCGCCCAGCGCGACAATGGTGCTCGGGTCGTAACTTTGATACGGTAATTTGCCAAACAGACGCACGGCGATTCGCTGCACCAGCGGCATTTGTGACGCGCCGCCAACCAGCACCAGACTGTCGATTTGACTCGGCTTCAGACGTGCATCGCGCAACGCCTGTTCAATCGGCACTCGCAAGCGATTGAGCAGCGGCAACCACAAATCTTCCAGTTCGTTCTCGTAAAATTCGCACTCCCGCGTTTCATCCTGGTACTGCCAGCGAATGTGCAATGGCGATTGATTGCTACATTTTGCCGCTTCCACACAGGCGTACAAGGCTGCCAGTTCACTCTCGTTAAGCGTGGTCCTGGCGACATCCGCGCGCTTTAAAACGTCATCGACCAACATATGGGTAAAATCTTCGCCACCGAGGAAGTTATCGCCAGCGGAGGCGTGAACTTCAATCACCGGCGTGGCGTATTCGAGCACCGTGACGTCAAACGTGCCGCCACCGAGATCAAAAACCAGCGAGCGGGTATTTTGTTGCGTATGCAGGCCATATGCCATCGCAGCTGCTGTGGGTTCATTAATTAAGCGTACCGCATTTAACCCGGCTAACTCCGCTGCTAAACGGGTATGCTTGCGTTGTTCATCGCTGAAATAAGCCGGAACGGAGATCACCACATCTTTAATCGGACGTTGCAGAAATTCTTCGGCATCTTCTTTTAATGAGCGTAATACCAAAGAGGACAGTTCTGGCGCGTTAAATGTGTCGCTGCCTAACCGCCAGTTGGTATTACTGCCCATTGCACGTTTAAATAACGCTGCCGTTTTATCCGGATGCGAAGTACGCCGTGATACAGCCGGTTTTCCGACTAAAATATGATTATTTTCATCCATGCTAATTATGGATGGTGTTAAATATTCACCGAACTTATTTGGAATTAATTGCGCGGCACCGTCTTTCCAGACGGCAATTAAACTATTGGTAGTGCCGAGATCGATACCAATGGCGAGTTCTGCATTATCCATTGCATTTATATCTTGAAAGAAAAAGAGATAAACAGATAAACAGATTAAGACCACCCAGGTAACGCGTGGTGATCTTAATCAATGACGTGTGTTAAGCGTAAAATTTCAGACGATCAGCCAGTAAATCAACAAAGCCCTGACGATCAACATCGACCATTACAGTGGCATTCGGTTTATTGCCAGTCAGATAATAATAATCAACAACCGTCATACCCTGGCTATATTTCCCCTGTGTTTCCACGCCAACCCAGCGCTCAACAGTGGTAAACAACTCGGGTTTCAACAGCCAGGCGATGGTGCATGGGTCATGCAGCGGTGCACCGACAAAGCCCCATTTTTCGTCTTTATGATATTCGAGGAAGAAATCCAGCAGTTCGGCAACAATGGTTGAAACAGGGTTGCCAATCGCGCGGAAACGCTCGGTGTCTTCAACGTGGATTTGTGCTTTGTGAGTAACATCCAGACCGGCCATCACCACTGGGATCCCTGACTGGAAGACAATTTCTGCCGCTTCCGGGTCAACGTAAATATTAAATTCAGCCGCAGGCGTCCAGTTACCAAGCCCCATTGCGCCGCCCATAATCACGATACGGGCAATTTTGCTATGCAGTTCCGGATGGCTATTGAGCAGCAAGGCAACGTTAGTTTGCGGTCCGGTAGACACAATCGTGACAGGTTCCGCACTTTCGCGCAGCGTTTTCGCCATCAGCTCTACCGCCGTACAGTTTTGCGGTGCGAACGTCGGTTCCGGTAATGCCGGGCCATCCAGACCGCTTTCGCCGTGCACATTGTCCGCGATAATCAACTCACGCATTAACGGTTTTACCGCGCCGCCTGCTACCGGAATATCGGTGCGATTAAGCAAGGTCAGCATACGCAGAACATTGCGTAAGGTTTTTTCTGGTGTCTGGTTTCCGGCGGAAGACGTAATTGCTTTGACATCAAGCTCTGGTGAGGCGAGGGCGAGAACTATTGCGATAGCGTCGTCATGACCTGGGTCGCAATCTAACAGAATTGGCAGTGCCATTGTTGCTCCTTGTTGTGTGCTTCTTTGCGACAAGGGTAACGCCAGGATGTAACAGATACGAGGGGCGAAACGATAAAGCGTGAGATGGCGCGCACTTGGGTATGCGCGCCAGAGTGATTAATGCAGGATTTTCGCGAGGAAGTCTTTCGCGCGGTCCGATTTCGGATCATCGAAGAAAGCGTCTTTCGGCGAGTCTTCGACAATTTTACCCTCGTCCATAAAGATCACCCGATTCGCCACTTTGCGGGCAAAGCCCATTTCGTGGGTCACCACCATCATGGTCATTCCTTCGTTCGCCAGTTCCACCATCACGTCCAGCACTTCGTTGATCATCTCCGGATCCAGCGCCGATGTCGGTTCGTCGAACAGCATCGCAATAGGATCCATACACAATGCGCGAGCGATTGCCACACGCTGCTGCTGACCGCCGGAAAGCTGCGCCGGAAATTTATTGGCATGTGCGGAAAGTCCCACGCGCTCCAGCAATTTCAATGCTTTTTCACGAGCGGGCGCTTTATCGCGTTTAAGCACTTTCACCTGCGCCAGGGTCAGGTTTTCGATAATCGACAGATGAGGGAACAGCTCGAAATGCTGGAATACCATCCCGACGCGGGAACGCAGCTTTGCCAGATCGGTTTTCTTGTCATTAACCACGATACCATCGACGGTGATTTCACCTTGCTGCACTGGTTCGAGGCCGTTGACGGTTTTAATCAGCGTTGATTTGCCGGAACCAGACGGGCCGCAAACCACCACCACTTCGCCTTTTTTCACTTCGGTTGAGCAGTCGGTCAGCACCTGAAAGTGACCATACCATTTTGAAACATTTTTCAGGGTAATCATTATGCTGTCCTTCTTTTCAAGTAGCTGACCAACAACGACGCGCTAAGACTAATAACGAAATAAACAAATCCGGCAAACAGGATCATCTCAACCTGCGTACCATCACGCTCACCAATGGTTGAGGCGGTACGGAAGAAATCGGCCAGAGATAACACATACACCAGTGAGGTATCCTGGAACAGTACGATGCCCTGAGTGAGCAGAAGCGGCACCATCGCGCGGAACGCCTGCGGCAGAATAATCAGTTTCATCGACTGCCAGTGAGTCATTCCCAACGCCAGCGCGGCGCTCGACTGACCACGAGAAATACTTTGAATACCAGCACGGATAATCTCTGAATAGTAGGCCGCTTCAAACATCGAAAACGCCACCATCGCCGAAATTAAACGGATATCATTTTTTGGTGATAATCCCAGCACGTTTTGCAGAAAACCTGGCACGATCAGGTAAAACCACAGCAAAACCATAACTAAAGGAATCGAGCGGAATACGTTAACGTAGGCTTTGGCAAACCACGCTACGGGCGCAAAGCTGGACAAGCGCATCACCGCCAGCATGGTGCCCCACAAAATACCAATCACGACTGCCGTGACGGTGATTTTCAGCGTGATCACCAGCCCGTCGAGCAGATATGGCAGGGAAGGGACAATGGAACTCCAGTCAAACTCGTACATTATTTGCCCCCCATGTTGCCAGGCAGGCGAACTTTACGTTCAACCAGCGTCATTACCAGCATGATAACCGCGTTAATCAACACATACGCCAGCGTAATAGCGGTAAACGACTCCCAGGCGTGGGCTGAGTAATCAAGCAATTTACCCGCCTGCGCCGCCATATCCACCAGACCAATAGTCGAGGCGATGGCGGAGTTTTTCACCAGGTTCATCATCTCGGAAGTCATCGGCGGGACGATAACGCGATAAGCATTAGGCAGCAGTACGTATCGATAAGCCTGCGGTAGCGTCAGGCCCATCGCCAGCGCGGCATTTTTTTGCCCACGCGGCAACGACTGAATGGCGGCGCGTACCTGTTCGCAAACACGGGCGGCGGTAAACAGCCCCAGGCAGAGCATGGATGAAAGGAAAAACTGAATATTGGGATCCAGCTCGGCCTTAAACCACATGCCGATTTTCTCCGGCAACAGCTCCGGGATCACCAGATACCAGGTAAAGAATTGCACAATCAACGGCACGTTGCGGAACAGTTCGACATACAACGTACCCAGACCGGAGAGAAAACGGTTTGGAACGGTACGTAAAATGCCGAAAAATGAACCGACGAGGAAAGCGATAATCCAGGCGCAGATCGACAAAGCGATCGTCACCTGAAAACCACTCCAGATCCAACCAAGATAGGTGGTGTTGCCGAACGGGGCTTGTTGTAAAAAAATACCCCAGTTCCAGTCTATAGACATAAATCTACTCCAGAAAAAAGAGGGTAGCAGCGTTAACTGCTACCCTCGAAGATTGTTACCCAGCGTATTGCGGTTTTCAGGCCCGATGGGGAACGACCATCAGGCGTATAGTCTGTCCGTGCTACGTAACAATCGAGAGGGCTGGAATTTCCGCCCCTGGTTCTTGTAATTAGTTCAGTGCCTTGTCATTCGGTTCTTTGAACAGTGCTTTCATTTCGTCTGACAGTTCGAAATTCATGTTCAGGTTTTTCGGCGGAATGGGATTTTTGAACCATTTATCAAACCATTTTTCCGCTTCACCGGAGGTCTGCACCTGCGCGGTGGTGTCATCCATCAGCTTTTTGAACTGCGGATCGTCTTTACGCAACATGCAACCGTAGGCTTCCTGAGACTGCGGCTTGCCGACGATTTCCCAGTTGTCTGGTTTCTTCGCTTTCGCACGTTCACCGGCCAGCAGGGCATCATCCATCATAAAGGCAACGGCACGACCGCTTTCCAGGGTGCGGAAAGAGTCACTGTGATCTTTGGCGCTGATGATGCGCATATTCATTTTTTGCTCTTCATTCAGTTTGTTGAGCAAAACTTCAGAGGTAGTGCCGGAAGTGACGACTACGGCTTTGTCTTTCAGGTCGGCAAAATCTTTGATATCGCCGCCCTTTTTGGTCAGCAGGCGCGTACCGACCACGAAAATAGTATCAGAGAAAGCCGCCTGTTTTTGGCGTTCGACGTTGTTGGTGGTAGAACCACATTCAAAATCGAAAGTGCCGTTTTGCAGCAGTGGAATACGGTTTTGTGAGGTAATCGGAATCAGTTTTACCTGCAAGTCCGGTTTGTTGAGTTTCTTTTTCACTGCTTCAACAATGGCGTTGGAGTAATCCTGCGAGTAACCCACCACTTTTTGCTGATTGTCGTAATAAGAGAAAGGTACTGAAGATTCACGGTGACCGACGACAATCACACCGTTTTTGGCGATTTTGTCCAGCGTACTGCCTGCTGCCGGGGCGGCGTCATCTGCCTGTGCCAGTCCTGCGGAAAGCGCCAGGGCGAGGATTGCTGTGGCAGGTTTACGTAATTGCATATCCAACTCCTTTATCTTCTGCGTTAAGAACGCATGGATACCCGTTGTGAGTGTTTGTGTTGTTATCGTCTGCAACTTTATTGTGCAGTGTTGTGCCTGTTAGGTAACATTTAGTTTGGCTAAATGTAAAGATATTGCTGTTTTATTGTTTGTTTTTGCGAGATGCGCCGCACCATTCCGAAGCAAAATTCTTAAACCGCACCTTTTTGGTGCTACCGCTGATTTGTGGTGGTGCAACCTGGTTGCGTCGCGGCTGATTTCATCGCTTACACAGTAAATAAAGCAACTTACATGCCAAAAAATACTTAGGGGCGAATTAATTACGATTGTAATTTTAGGCTGAAAAAGTCATATTTCGGACAGAATTATCTTTTCGGCATGGGACGTTTGCCGGGATGATAACTGCACACGGGAAAAATGCTTTTTACCTGTCTTTTCAAGGAAGAAACACCTTATGTCTGCATCTTCGGTTAAGCCGTTAAATGTTCAATTACCCGCAATAACCCTTATCCTTTTTGCACTCTGTATTGGGATATTTTGTTATCTCGCACAATGGATGAGTTATGAAGAGGTCGATCAATCCGCACTTATCCATCTCGGCGCAAACGTTGCGCCTCTTACTTTGTCGGGTGAACCCTGGCGCTTATTGAGCAGTATCTTTCTGCACAGTAGTGTTTCTCATCTGCTGATGAATATGTTTGCATTCCTGGTCGTGGGAGGCGTGGCGGAACAGATTCTGGGGAAATGGCGACTCCTGATTACCTGGTTATTCTCCGGCGTCTTTGGTGGGCTCATCAGCGCCTGTTATGCGTTACGCGAAAGTGAGCAGATAGTCATCAGCGTTGGGGCATCCGGGGCGATTCTGGGAATAGCTGGTGCAGCGATAGCAACACAGTTTGCTTCAGGTACGGGCACATACCATAAAAACCAGCGGCGAGTATTTCCTCTGTTGGGTATGGTGGCGCTGACACTGTTGTACGGTGCCCGGCAAACAGGAATAGATAACGCTTGCCACATTGGCGGCCTGATTGCGGGTGGCGCGTTGGGTTGGCTGAGCGCGCGTTTATCTGGGCAAAACCGACTCGTTACGGAAGGCGGGATTATTGTTGCGGGCAGTCTTCTTCTGACCGGGGCTATCTGGCTTGCGCAGCAGCAGATGGATGAGTCAGTTTTACAGGTCAGGCAAAGCCTGCGTGAAGCGTTTTATCCACAGGAGATTGAACAAGAGCGACGGCAAAAAAAGCAGCAGTTAGCGGAGGAACGCAACGCCCTCAGGGAAACATTATCCGCTCCGGTAAGTCGTGAACAGGCCAGTGGTGATTTGCTCGCTGAGATTGCCGATATCCATGATATGGCGATCAGTCGGGATGGTAATATGTTGTATGCCGCAATTGAAAACACGAACAGCATTGTTGTTTTCGACCTCGGACAAAAGAAAATCCTGCATACCTTTACAGCGCCCATAGCGAAAGAAAAGTCAGTCAAACATTGTGGTGGCTGTAAAGATCAGGGCGTCAGATCGCTGGCATTAAGCCCGGATGAAAAGTTGATTTATGCGACTTCATTTGAAGCGAATGCGTTATCGGTCATTAACGTGGCGACAGGGGAGATTATTCAGTCGATTACCACCGGTGCACATCCTGACAGCCTTATCCTCTCGCGTGATGGCACAAAAGCCTGGGTGATGAATCGCACCAGTAATAGTGTGTCAGCGATTGATCTGGTGACTTATCAGCATGTGGCGGATATCCCGCTGGAGAAATACGACGGGACGGGGACGAGCGGTAAACCAGGCGCCTGGGTTATGGCACTTTCCCCGGATGAAAGAACATTACTGGTTCCGGGAGCAGGCAGAGGTAACATCGTGCGGATCAATACCATCACGCATCAGAAAGAAGACTTTCCCGCAGGTGATGCGCGTGGAACGATATCGGCGATGCGTTTTCGACCTGAAAACGGCGAGGTTATTTTTGCCGATAGTCAGGGGATTTCACGTATAAGCGTAGGGGATCAACAAGCCAGCATTATGACGCAATGGTGTAGCAGGAGCGTTTATTCCGTTGAGGGTATTAGCCCGGACGGTCAATATTTAGCGTTGGTGTCATATGGCCTGCAAGGTTATGTCATCCTGCTCAATATTAATGCCGGGCAGATTATTGGCGTTTATCCTGCCAGCTACGTTAATCACCTTCGTTTTTCAGCGGATGGTAGAAAAATATTTGTCATGGCGAAGAACGGGTTGATCCAAATGGACAGGACGCGCTCGCTTGATCCGCAGGCAATTATTCGTCATCCCCAATATGGCAATGTGGCTTGTATCCCTGAACCGTAAGAAAAAGGGGCATGATAACCATGCCCCAAAGCTCAATGAGAAAGTACGTTTTGCTCATGCAGGATACATCAGGCACATCAACGTTTACGTGCTCGCAGACTCATCAACACAGCGGCAAAACCAAACAGCGCCGTCAGCACCCACAGTGGCCAGTTGCCGGTACGTGCATACGGTGTGAGTCCGGTGGTCGGTGTCACATTAGTGGTCAACACCTCGCGGGTGAACTGCGGGATCATCGCCTGAACCTCCCCCTGCGGGCCAATCACCGCCGTAATGCCGTTGTTGGTGCTGCGCAACAGTGGGCGCGCCAGCTCCAGCGCACGCATTCGCGCCATCTGGAAGTGCTGCCATGGACCAATAGACTTACCAAACCACGCATCGTTGGAGATAGTCAGCAGATAGTCGGTATCCGGGCGGAAGTTATCGCGCACTTGCTCGCCGAGAATGATCTCGTAGCAAATAGCCGCAGTAAGCTCAATACCATTTACCGACAGCGGCGGCTGGATATATGGCCCACGGCTGAACGACGACATCGGCAGATCAAAGAACGGTGCTAACGGACGCAGAATCGACTCCAGCGGGACAAACTCGCCAAACGGCACTAGATGGTTTTTGTTATAGCGATCGGCTGATTCGTAGCTGTATGGTGCACCTTTACCCAGTGTGATGATGGTGTTGTAGGTATCGTAGCGGTTCTGCTTATTGAGACGCGCGTCGACAATCCCGGTTACCAGCGAGCTACCTTTATCGCGCAACTCACCGTCCAGTGCTTTGAGGAACGGTTGCTGATTAATTTCCAGATCGGTTATCGCCGACTCCGGCCAGATAATCAACGATGATTTGCCCATCAGCGGAGCCGTTGCGTTGTAGTAAATCTTCAGCGTATTAAGAAGCTGATCTCCATCCCATTTCAGTGATTGCGGAATATCGCCCTGAACCATCGAAACCTGAATGGTTTTCTCCGGTTGCGGGGTAAACCATTGGATGTAACGCAGCGGGAAGGGTAGGGCAAACAGCACGACGGCCACCACCAGCGGACGCCAGTTGCGTTTGACCAACGCCAGTGCCAGCAGGCCACTAACCATCATCAGCAGGAAGTTAATGGCTTCCACGCCCATTATCGGTGCCAGCCCTTTTAACGGGCCATCAATCTGGCTATAGCCGAACTGTAACCACGGGAAGCCTGTCAGTACCCAACCGCGCAGAAACTCGGTCACTTGCCAGAGAGCAGGGGCGGCAATCGCCACGCGCAGCCAGGTGGTTTTCGGCCACAGACGCGACAGCACGCCAGCAAACAGTCCGGTATACAGCGACAAATACGCCGCCAGCAGCACCACCAGGAAGATGTTAACCGGGCCAGGCATTCCGCCAAAGGTCGCGATGCTGACATAGACCCAGTTAATACCGCTGCCAAAGAGGCCAAATCCCCAGCAAAAGCCAATAGCGGCAGACTGGAGTGGACGGCGGTTAAAGGTCAACGCCTGAAGCCCCATCAACGAAATAATCGCCGCAGGCCAGACGTCGTAAGGAGAGAAGGCCAGCGTTCCGCAGGCACCGAATAATAACGCCAGCAGCAGGCGAATGCGCTGGCGTTCAATTAATGAGGCAAAAGCCATGTAGTTATCTATCCAGTTTCGGTTTTATTCATCCAGCTTCGGCTGGGGTGAGTCATCCGGGATTTTGACATGAACCTGAATAATACGCCGACTGTCGGCCATCGCCACTTTGAACTGGTAACCGTCGATGTCGATAGTTTCGCCACGCGCCGGAAGATGCCCAAATGCCTGCATCACCAGACCACCGATAGTGTCAACCTCTTCATCGCTAAAGTGGGTGCCGAACGCTTCGTTGAAGTCTTCAATGGAAGCCAGTGCACGCACGGTCCAGGTATGACGACTCAGCTGACGGAAGTCGATATCATCTTCTTCGTCATACTCGTCTTCAATCTCACCAACAATCAGTTCCAGGATGTCTTCAATGGTCACCAGACCGGAAACCCCACCGAATTCGTCAATGACGATCGCCATGTGGTAACGCTGAGAGCGAAACTCTTTCAGCATCCGGTCTACGCGCTTACTTTCAGGAACGACAACCGCCTGACGTAACACTTTGTCCATGCTGAAGGCTTCAGCATCGCTGCGCATAAACGGCAGCAAGTCTTTCGCCATCAGAATCCCTTCAATGTGATCTTTGTCTTCGCTAATCACCGGGAAACGTGAGTGGGCGGACTCGATGATGACATCAAGGCATTCGTCCAGCGTCTGGTTGCGTTTCAGGGTAATCATCTGGGAGCGGGGGATCATGATGTCGCGAACGCGTTGGTCTGCGATGTCCATCACCCCTTCGAGCATATCGCGCGTATCTTCGTCGATAAGGTCGTTCTGCCCGGAATCACGGATCAGCGCCAGCAGTTCGTCACGGTTTTTCGGTTCACCGTGGAAAAGTTGGCTGAGTAACAGGGAGAAAAATCCCTTCTTGTTGCTTATCGTGTCACTACTGTGTGAATTGTCGTCGCTCATGGCGTCGTATGGGTTCTCATGTTAGTTAATCAAAACGCCGTCGTTAATCACCAACGGCGGGGACGTCTGCCAGTCAAATGCCTGGCAAATTATTCTTTCTCGGCAATGTACGGATCCTCATAGCCCAGAGCAAGCATAATCTCTGTTTCGAGGGCTTCCATTTCTTCTGCTTCGTCATCTTCGATGTGATCGTAACCTAACAAATGCAGACTGCCGTGCACCACCATATGCGCCCAGTGCGCCTCCAGTGGTTTGCCTTGCTCCTGAGCTTCCTTCTCAACCACCTGACGGCAGATAACCAGATCGCCCAGTAGCGACATTTCCATGCCAGGCGGCACTTCAAACGGGAAGGAGAGCACGTTGGTCGGCTTATCCTTACCGCGATAGGTCAGATTCAGACTGTGGCTTTCGGCGGTATCGACCACGCGAATAGTCACTTCCGATTCTTCCTGAAACTGCGGGATCACCGCATTCAGCCATGTTTGAAACTGGCTCTCTTCCGGTAACCCGGAATTATCTTCACATGCCAGTTGTAAATCGAGGATCACCTGACTCATTTTTGTTCCTGTTCTTCGCGCTTGCGTTCTGCCGCCAGCGCCGCTTTTCGTTTTTGTTCGGCTTCTTCCCAGGCTTCATAGGCGTTAACGATACGCGCCACCACAGGGTGACGAACCACGTCTTCGCTGTGGAAGAAGTTAAAGCTGATCTCTTCGACATCGGCCAGCACTTCGATGGCGTGACGTAAGCCTGATTTAGTATTACGCGGCAGGTCGATCTGTGTGACGTCGCCGGTGATAACCGCTTTTGAGTTAAAACCGATACGGGTCAGGAACATCTTCATCTGTTCGATGGTGGTGTTCTGGCTCTCATCGAGAATGATAAACGCGTCGTTCAGCGTACGACCACGCATATAGGCCAGCGGCGCGACTTCAATAACGTTGCGCTCAATCAGTTTCTCAACTTTCTCAAAGCCCAGCATTTCAAACAGCGCGTCGTACAGTGGGCGCAGATACGGGTCTACTTTCTGGCTTAAATCGCCAGGCAGGAAGCCCAGTTTCTCACCGGCTTCGACCGCCGGACGAGTCAGCAGAATACGGCGAATCTCCTGACGCTCCAGGGCATCAACTGCCGCAGCCACTGCCAGGTAGGTTTTACCCGTACCCGCCGGGCCAACGCCGAAGGTAATGTCATGGTCGAGAATATTGGCGATGTACTGCGCCTGGTTTGGCGTGCGCGGCTTAATTACGCCGCGTTTGGTTTTGATATTGACCGCTTTGCCGTACTCCGGCACGCTCTCCGCACTTTGCTCCAGTACTCGCGCTTCTTTAATCGCAAGGTGGATCTGTTCCGGTTCGATATCCTGAATCTGACCGCGCATCGGGGCTGTATCGACATACAGGCTACGCAGAATGTCTGCCGCAGCGGTGACGCAAATCGGACGGCCGGTCAGTTTAAAGTGGTTGTCGCGGCGATTGATCTCGATGCCGAGACGGCGTTCGAGCTGCTTGATGTTGTCATCAAACGGGCCGCACAGGCTCAACAGACGCGCGTTGTCTGCTGGCTCCAGGGTGATTTCGCGAGTGTCTATGTTCAAACCGTTCCTCTTATCTGTATGCCGCCGGAAGCTGAACATTCACCGGCCTATAAGGAAATTATTCACGCCACAGGAAAAAGGCGCAAGCATTGCGATAAAGATGGGGATAAAGAGAGAAAAAACAAGGCCCACCGGAACGGCGGGCCTGAGAATTACGGCTGATAATAACCCACGCCAAGGTCGTTTTCTTTGCGGGTACGGGCAATCACCGATTCCGGTGTTTCTGCCACGCGCAGACCCATTTCATCTTCAGTACGCACCACTTTACCGCGCAGAGAGTTCGGGTAGACGTCGGTAATTTCTACATCGACGAATTTACCGATCATATCCGGTGTGCCCTCGAAGTTGACCACGCGGTTATTTTCGGTACGCCCGGAAAGCTCCATGATGCTCTTACGCGAAGTCCCTTCTACCAGAATACGCTGGGTGGTGCCGAGCATCCGGCGGCTCCATGCCATCGCTTGCTGATTGATACGTTCTTGCAGAATATACAGACGTTGCTTCTTCTCTTCTTCCGGAACATCATCAACCATATCGGCGGCTGGTGTACCCGGACGTGCAGAGAAGATAAAGCTGTAGCTCATGTCGAAATTGACGTCGGCAATCAGCTTCATCGTTTTCTCGAAGTCTTCGGTGGTTTCGCCAGGGAAGCCAACAATGAAGTCAGAACTGATCTGAATATCCGGACGCGCCGCACGCAGTTTACGGATGATCGCTTTGTACTCCAGCGCCGTGTGAGTACGGCCCATCAGGTTCAGAATGCGATCGGAACCGCTTTGTACCGGCAGATGCAGGAAGCTCACCAGCTCCGGCGTGTCGCGATACACTTCGATGATATCGTCGGTGAATTCGATCGGATGGCTGGTGGTAAAGCGAATACGATCGATCCCGTCGATCGCAGCAACCAGACGCAGCAGATCGGCAAACGATCCGGTGGAGCCGTCGTAGTTTTCACCACGCCAGGCGTTCACGTTCTGACCGAGCAGGTTGACTTCACGCACGCCCTGAGCCGCAAGCTGGGCAATCTCAAACAGAATATCGTCAGACGGACGGCTTACCTCTTCACCACGGGTGTAAGGCACCACGCAGTAGGTGCAATATTTATTGCAGCCTTCCATGATGGAGACAAACGCGGTCGGCCCTTCGGCGCGCGGTTCCGGTAGACGGTCAAACTTCTCGATTTCCGGGAAGCTGATATCTACAACCGGGCTGCGGTCGCCGCGCACGGAGTTGATCATCTCCGGCAGACGGTGCAGCGTTTGCGGCCCAAAAATAATATCGACATAGTGGGCGCGCTGGCGAATGTGCTCGCCTTCTTGCGATGCCACGCAGCCACCGACGCCGATAATCAGGTCTGGATTCTTCTCTTTTAACAGTTTCCAGCGACCCAACTGATGGAAGACTTTTTCCTGAGCCTTCTCGCGGATTGAGCAGGTGTTCAGCAGCAGCACATCCGCTTCTTCCGCCACGTCGGTCAGTTGATAGCCGTGGGTGGCATCCAGCAGATCGGCCATCTTCGATGAATCGTACTCGTTCATCTGACAGCCCCAGGTTTTAATATGGAGTTTTTTGGTCATCGACTTGCTCTTGCGAAATAGTAGCCAGGAATGCAGGGCGTATAGTGTAATGCTTTGCTGCCGTTGTGACCAGTATGAGCGTTATCAGCCCTTGGGGGTAAAAATCCTGTAAACTTAAAGCATATTGCTAACAGGATGATTGACCATGACAAATCAACCAACGGAAATTGCCATTGTCGGCGGAGGAATGGTCGGCGGCGCGCTGGCGCTGGGGCTGGCACAGCACGGATTTTCGGTAACGGTGATCGAGCACGCAGAACCTGCACCGTTTGTCGCTGATAGCCAACCGGACGTGCGGATCTCGGCGATCAGCGCCGCATCGGTATCATTGCTTAAAGGGTTAGGGGTCTGGGATGCAGTACAGGCTATGCGTTGCCATCCTTACCGCAGACTGGAAACGTGGGAGTGGGAAACGGCGCATGTGGTGTTTGACGCCGCTGAACTTAAGCTACCGTTGCTTGGCTATATGGTGGAAAACACCGTCCTGCAACAGGCGCTGTGGCAGGCGCTGGAAGCGCATCCGAAAGTAACGTTACGTGTGCCAGGCTCGCTGATTGCATTACATCGAGATAATGATCTTCAGGAGCTGGAACTGAAGGGCGGTGAAACGATCCGCGCGAAACTGGTGATTGGTGCCGACGGCGCAAATTCTCAGGTGCGGCAGATGGCGGGAATTGGCGTTCATGCCTGGCAGTATGCGCAGTCGTGCATGTTGATTAGCGTACAGTGTGAGAACGATCCCGGCGACAGCACCTGGCAGCAATTTACCCCGGACGGACCGCGTGCGTTTCTGCCGTTGTTTGATAACTGGGCATCGCTGGTGTGGTATGACTCTCCGGCGCGTATTCGCCAGTTGCAGAATATGAATATGGCGCAATTCCAGGCGGAAATCGCGAAGCATTTCCCGTCGCGTCTGGGTTACGTTACACCGCTTGCCGCTGGTGCGTTTCCGCTGACGCGCCGACATGCGTTGCAGTATGTGCAGCCGGGGCTTGCGCTGGTGGGCGATGCCGCGCATACCATCCATCCGCTGGCGGGGCAGGGGGTGAATCTTGGTTATCGTGATGTCGATGCCCTGATTGATGTTCTGGTGAATGCCCGCAGCTACGGTGAAGCGTGGGCCAGTTATCCTGTCCTCAAGCGTTACCAGATGCGGCGCATGGCGGATAACTTCATTATGCAAAGTGGTATGGATCTGTTTTATGCCGGATTCAGTAATAATCTGCCGCCGCTGCGTTTTGTGCGTAATCTCGGGTTAATGGCGGCAGAGCGTGCTGGCGTGTTGAAACGTCAGGCGCTGAAATATGCGTTAGGGTTGTAGCCTTACAACATTGCCGGATGCGTGCCAACCGTAGGTCGGATAAGACGCGGCAGCGTCGCATCCGACATTGAAGGATAAGACGTGTCAACATCGCATTCGACATTGAATGAACGCAGAAAAGCAAAAAACTCGCCGAAGCGAGCTTTTTTAATGTGGCTGGGGTACGAGGATTCGAACCTCGGAATGCCGGAATCAGAATCCGGTGCCTTACCGCTTGGCGATACCCCAACTGGTGCACTTACGATGTAAGCGTCTTGAATAAATTGGCTGGGGTACGAGGATTCGAACCTCGGAATGCCGGAATCAGAATCCGGTGCCTTACCGCTTGGCGATACCCCAACAAATTGGTTTTTGAATTTGCCGAACGTATTCGACACATTCAGAATTTGGTGGCTACGACGGGATTCGAACCTGTGACCCCATCATTATGAGTGATGTGCTCTAACCAACTGAGCTACGTAGCCAGATTGTTTCTTCGATGGCTGGGGTACCTGGATTCGAACCAGGGAATGCCGGTATCAAAAACCGGTGCCTTACCGCTTGGCGATACCCCAATAACCGGTCGGTGAACCGCTTACTCGAAGAAGATGGCTGGGGTACCTGGATTCGAACCAGGGAATGCCGGTATCAAAAACCGGTGCCTTACCGCTTGGCGATACCCCATCCGTACAACGCTTTCTGGTGAATGGTGCGGGAGGCGAGACTTGAACTCGCACACCTTGCGGCGCCAGAACCTAAATCTGGTGCGTCTACCAATTTCGCCACTCCCGCAAAAAAGATGGTGGCTACGACGGGATTCGAACCTGTGACCCCATCATTATGAGTGATGTGCTCTAACCAACTGAGCTACGTAGCCATCTTTTTTTCGCGATACCTTATCGGCGTTGCGGGGCGCATTATGCGTATAGAGCCTTGCAGCGTCAACCTCTTTTTCAAGGAAAATTGCTCGAAAGTGACTGTTTGGTTAGGTTGCGAACAGCGTGGCGCTATATTCGTCAATTATTGTTTACTTTGTGTTTTTTCCCCACCCTACAGCCATTCTTTTGTCATACAGGATGAAATTCGGAATTCAACAATGGTGGTGGGAAATTAATCTATGAAATACTGGCCTACAGTGATGAGTTGTCAAACAGTGATGTGGCAAACCCGGAACATTTCCTTACTGCATATCAGAATCAACAAGCACCTCAATAACTGAAACAGCCCCGGATTTCACCGGGGCTGTTTCGCATTTCTTACTTATACGCCGACTGGTGAACGCCAACCGCACGACCAGACGGATCGTCCATTTTCTTGAACGCCTCATCCCACTCAATCGCTTTAGCGGAAGAACACGCGACGGACGGGCCGCCCGGCACGCACTCAGCGGCGCTCGGAAGCGGGAACAGTTCTTCAAAGATCTCCCGGTACAGATACGCTTCTTTTGAGGTTGGCGTGTTGTACGGGAAGCGGAAGCGGGCAGTTTCCAGTTGCTGATCAGAAACCTGCTGCGCCGCCACTTCTTTCAGGGTGTCGATCCAACTGTAACCGACGCCATCGGAGAACTGCTCTTTCTGCCGCCAGGCCACGCTTGCGGGCAGGTATGACTCAAAACATTCACGCAGGATGTGTTTTTCCATTTTGCCGTTACCGCACATTTTATCCTGCGGGTTAATGCGCATCGCCACATCAAGGAATTTTTTGTCGAGGAACGGAACGCGTGCTTCCACGCCCCAGGCTGACATCGCTTTGTTGGCGCGCGCGCAGTCATACATATGCAGGGCCAGCAGTTTACGCACCGTCTCTTCATGCAGTTCTTTAGCGTTGGGCGCTTTATGGAAGTAAAGATAACCGCCAAACACTTCATCAGAACCTTCACCGGACAGCACCATTTTAATGCCCATCGCCTTGATCTTACGCGACATTAAATACATCGGTGTTGAAGCGCGAATAGTGGTCACATCATAAGTTTCGATGTGGTAAATCACGTCGCGGATGGCATCCAGACCTTCCTGTACAGTGAAGTGAATTTCGTGATGCACCGTGCCCAGATGGTTTGCCACTTCCTGGGCTGCTTTAAGATCCGGTGAACCCGGCAGACCTACAGCAAAGGAGTGTAACTGGGGCCACCAGGCTTCAGAGCGTTCCTGATCTTCCACGCGACGGGCTGCGTATTTCTTGGTGATAGCGGAAATAATTGAGGAATCCAGACCACCAGAAAGCAGCACACCGTAAGGCACATCAGACATCAGATGGCTTTTAACGGAATCTTCCAGAGCCTGACGCAGCTCGTTTTTGTCGGTCACGTTATCTTTCACTGCATCAAAGTCGAACCAGTCGCGATGATAATAAGAACGGATTTCGCCGTCCTGGCTCCACAAATAGCTCCCCGCCGGGAACTCTTTAATCGTGCGGCAAACTGGCACCAGCGATTTCATTTCTGAGGCCACATACAGCTGACCGTGTTCGTCATACCCCATATACAGTGGGATGATCCCCAGATGGTCGCGACCAATCAGGTAGGCATCTTTTTCGCTGTCGTACAGGGCAAAGGCAAACATGCCCTGCAAGTCGTCGAGAAATTCCGGCCCTTTTTCCTGATACAGCGCGAGGATCACTTCACAGTCAGACCCTGTCTGGAACTGATAACGATCGCCATATTCAGCGCGCAATGCCTGGTGGTTGTAGATTTCACCGTTTACCGCCAGTACGTGGGTTTTTTGTTGGTTGTAGAGAGGTTGCGCCCCCGCGTTAACGTCAACAATTGACAGACGTTCGTGAGCGAGAATGGCGTTATCGCTGGCATAAATACCGGACCAGTCCGGGCCACGATGACGCATCAGGCGTGACAGCTCGAGTGCTTTCTTACGCTGCTCAACTGCGTCTGTTTTGATATCGAATACGCCAAAAATTGAACACATAACCTTCTCCGTTAACCTGGTATTTGTTGCTTGTTGTGTTTGCTTGTTTAAAAAAATGCCGCAAAGCAGCACTGTGCGCAAGCGATTTGGCGGTGAAAAAATAAAAAACGTAATGGTGATTGTCGATTGGTGAAAAAGGGGCTGGTGTGAGGATGTATTTATTGATGAATCGATAATTTTTAGCGGGTTTTATTGAATGGTTATATTTTACGGGGGCCAGGTGATGCTGCCAACTTACTGATTTAGTGTATGATGGTGTTTTTGAGGTGCTCCAGTGGCTTCTGTTTCTATCAGCTGTCCCTCCTGTTCAGCTACTGACGGGGTGGTGCGTAACGGCAAAAGCACTGCCGGACATCAGCGCTATCTCTGCTCTCACTGCCGTAAAACATGGCAACTGCAGTTCACTTACACCGCTTCTCAACCCGGTACGCACCAGAAAATCATTGATATGGCCATGAATGGCGTTGGATGCCGGGCAACTGCACGCATTATGGGCGTTGGCCTCAACACGATTTTACGTCACTTAAAAAACTCAGGCCGCGGTCGGTAACCTCGCGCATACAGCCGGGCAGTGACGTCATCGTCTGCGCGGAAATGGACGAACAGTGGGGCTATGTCGGGGCTAAATCGCGCCAGCGCTGGCTGTTTTACGCGTATGACAGTCTCCGGAAGACGGTTGTTGCGCACGTATTCGGTGAACGCACTATGGCGACGCTGGGGCGTCTTATGAGCCTGCTGTCACCCTTTGACGTGGTGATATGGATGACGGATGGCTGGCCGCTGTATGAATCCCGCCTGAAGGGAAAGCTGCACGTAATCAGCAAGCGATATACGCAGCGAATTGAGCGGCATAACCTGAATCTGAGGCAGCACCTGGCACGGCTGGGACGGAAGTCGCTGTCGTTCTCAAAATCGGTGGAGCTGCATGACAAAGTCATCGGGCATTATCTGAACATAAAACACTATCAATAAGTTGGAGTCATTACCCGGGGGCCAAATTGCTGATAAAGTGCGATTTGTTCATGCCGGATGCGGCGTGAACGCCTTATCCGGCCTACAAAAGCATGAAAATTCAATATATTGCAGGAGCTGCGTAGGCCTGATAAGCGTAGCGCATCAGGCAGTTTGGCGTTTGTCATCAGAGCCAACCACGTCCGCAGACGTGGGTGGTATTCAGATAACGTCGATTTCAGCGACTGACGGGTAAATCCAGCTTGGGCGGAACGGCATACTGTCGATATCGTCGAGCGATGAAACACCAGAAAGCACCAGAATCGTTTCCAGACCTGCCTGGAAGCCCGCCAGAATGTCGGTGCGCAAGTTATCGCCGACAATCACCGTTTCTTCCGAATGCGCCTGCATTTTGTTTAATGCTGCGCGGATGATCCACGGGCTGGGCTTACCAACATAGAACGGTTTGCGCCCGGAGATTTTCTCAATCCCTGCACACAACGCGCCACAAGCGGGATAAAAACCGCGCCCGTGGGTGTCCGGGTTGGTGGCGATAAAGCGTGCACCGTTAGCGACGAAATAGGCCGCTTTATGCATCATGTCCCAGTTGTAGGAACGCGTTTCGCCAACAATCACGAAATCAGGGTTCACATCGGTAATAGTGAAACCGGCTTTGTACAGTTCATGAATCAGTGCGCCTTCGCCCACCACATATGCTTTCTTGCCTTCCTGGCGACGCAGGAAATCGGCGGTCGCCATCGCAGAGGTATAAAACACGCTATCCGGCACATCGACACCGGCAGTGGCAAAGCGGTTCGCCAGATCTTGCCCGGTCTGCGAAGGATAGTTGGTCAGCAACACCAGCGGCAGGCCTTTATCCATAATCCCGTGCAAAAATTCCGCTGCACCCGGTACGGCGACGTTATCGTGCATCAGCACGCCGTCGATATCGCAAATTACATTTTTAATGGTCATGGACTACCCAGAATATTGACAACAATAAGCGCCACTATAAAAGCACATTAATTTTCCAGCAAATGCTGGAGCAAAATACCGTTGAGCATGGCGCGTTTTACCAGCGCAAAAGCGCCGATTGCCGAGCGGTGATCCAGCTCAGAACGTACCACCGGCAGATTAGTACGAAACGCCTTCAGCGCCTGGGTATTAATGCAGCTTTCAATAGCAGGGAGCAGCACTTTATCGGCTTCGGTGATTTCACCGGCAATAACAATTTTTTGCGGATTAAATAAGTTGATAGCAATGGCGATGGTTTTACCCAGATGACGACCGACATACTCAATTACTTCCGACGCCAGACTATCGCCTTTGTTCGCGGCTTTGCAGATAGTTTTGATGGTGCAGTCGTCCAGCGGCACGCGGCTCTGGTAGCCCTGCTTTAACAGATTCAACACCCGTTGTTCAATGGCAGCGTTGGCGGCGATAGTTTCCAGGCAGCCAAAGTTGCCGCAGTGGCAGCGTTCACCCAGCGGTTCGACCTGAATATGGCCAATTTCACCGACGTTACCGTTGCGGCCAATAAAAATGCGCCCGTTAGAGATAATCCCGGCCCCGGTTCCGCGATGGACACGCACCAGAATGGAGTCTTCGCAATCCTGACTTGCACCGAAGTAGTGCTCCGCCAGCGCCAGACTACGGATATCGTGACCAACGAAACAGGTCACTTTAAAACGTTCTTCCAGAGCTTCTACCAGCCCCCAGTTTTCTACCTGAATATGCGGCATGTAATGAATTTTGCCGCTGTCCGGGTCAACAAGCCCTGGCAGGATCACCGAAATCGCGATCAGCTCGCGCAGTTTGCGCTGGTAGCTATCAATAAACTGAGCAATGGCATTCAACAGGGCATGTTCCAGCGTTTGCTGGGTACGTTCCGGCAGCGGGTAATGTTCTTCTGCCAGCACTTTGCTGCTGAGATCAAACAGGGTGATGGTGGCGTCGTGACGACCAAGCCGTACGCCGATTGCGTGGAAATTGCGGGTTTCGGTGACGATGGAGATAGCGCGGCGGCCCCCGGTGGAGGCCTGCTGATCAACTTCTTTGATCAGCCCGCGTTCGATAAGCTGACGCGTAATTTTGGTTACGCTGGCGGGGGCAAGCTGGCTTTGCTCGGCAATCTGAATCCGCGAGATTGGCCCGTACTGGTCAATCAGGCGATAAACCGCCGCGCTGTTAAGCTGTTTTACGAGATCAACATTACCTATCTGAGCTTGTCCGCCTGGTGTCATACTTTCTCTTATTGAGTTACGACCTCGTTACCGTTAACGATGGTCTTGGTGATTTTAAAATCAGGTGTGAATGAGGTCAGGTTGGCTACTTTACCTGCGGCGAGTGTGCCGAGACGTTTCTCAACGCCAATCGCACGCGCCGGATAGAGCGTCGCCATACGCAGCACTTCATCCAGTGCGATACCGCAATGTTCGACCAGATTACGCACGCCTTCAATCATGGTTAAGGATGAACCGCTTAACGTACCGTTCTCATCCACACAAAGTCCGTTACGGTAGTATATTGTTTTACCCGCAAAAATGAACTGTTCAATGTTGGCACCTGCTGGCGCGGTGGCGTCGGTAACCAGACACAGTTTGTCGCCTTTAAGGCGTTTAGCGTTACGAATGTTGGCGTAATCAACATGCAGGCCATCAGCGATAATACCGCAATAAATGTCAGCTTCGTCGAGGATCGCGCCCGCCAGGCCCGGTTCACGACCGGTAATATACGGCATCGCGTTGTACAGATGGGTGGCAAAGGTAATCCCCGCGCGGAAACCGGCTTTCGCTTCTTTCAACGTCGCGTTGGAGTGACCGGCAGAAACCACAATCCCGGCATTTGCCAGTTTGCTGATGACTTCCGCAGGAACCATTTCCGGTGCCAGGGTCACTTTGGTAATGACGTCGGCGTTTTCACACAGGAAATCGACCAGCGCGGCATCAGGCTTACGCACAAAATTCGGATTATGGGTGCCTTTTTTTACCAGATTCAGCCACGGACCTTCCAGATGCAGACCTAACGCCTGATTCGGATGTCTTGCCAGGTACTCGCGCATAACGCGCACGCCCTGTTTCATCAGCTCATCGCTGGTGGTGATAAGCGTCGGCAGATAGTTAGTACAGCCTGATTTCTCATTGGCTTTCTGCATGATTTCCAGCGTTTCCACGCTGACCGCTTCAGCGGTGTCGTTAAACTGTACGCCGCCGCAGCCGTTTAACTGCACATCGATAAAACCGGGGGAGAGAATGGCCCCGTTCAGTGAACGTTGTTCGATCTCTGGCGGCAGTTCCGCTACCGGACAGACGCTTTTAATCAGGCCATCAGCGATAACAACCGCGTGGTCATCAAGAAATTCGTGGCCGGTAAAGATCCGGCCCTGGGTTAATGCATACATTCTGCCCCCCGATTTTAAAAAATATTGCCCTGAGCAAGGAGCCAGGGCAGGGATAACAATTACAGACCTTTGATATTTTCTGCTTCTAATTCATTGAAATATCTTAAAGTCTTAACTTTCAGCTCCATGGTGGAAGGTTCATCGCACACCATGATCGCTTTTGGATGCAGTTGCAGACAGCTGATGGTCCACATGTGGTTCACGCAACCTTCAACTGCAGCCTGCAGTGCCAGTGCTTTCTGGCTACCCAGCACCAGAATCATCACTTCTTCGGCATCCAGCAATGTACCAACACCGACAGTCAGGGCATATTTTGGCACCTGATTGACATCGTTATCAAAGAAACGAGAGTTCGCGACGCGAGTGTCATGAGTCAGGGTTTTGATACGAGTACGAGAAGCCAGAGAAGACGCCGGTTCGTTAAATGCAATATGACCGTCGTTACCTACACCGCCCATAAACAGATGAATTTTTCCGTAAGAACGGATTTTTTCTTCATACTGGCGGCATTCGGCGTCGATATCCGGGGCGTTGCCGTTGAGAAGGTTGATGTTTTCTGCTGGAATATCAACGTGATCGAAGAAATTACGGTGCATAAAGCTGTAGTAGCTTTCCGGATGCTCTTTCGGCAGACCGACATATTCGTCCATGTTGAAGGTGACAACGTGCTTAAAGCTGACCTGGCCTGCTTTATGCATTTCGACTAACGCTTTATAGGTGGTCATCGGCGTGCCGCCAGTCGGCAGGCCCAGAACAAACGGACGATCGGCAGTCGGTTTGAACGCATTGATACGATTGACGATATGGCGAGCAGCCCATTTGCCGACCTGTTCAGCGGTAGTTAGGGGGATCAGTCTCATTATTCACCTCAATAAGTAAAATGTAAGCCGTTGGCGGATTAGGCATCTTTAAGCGTAACCTGGATTTGCGCAGACAGGCGTCAATCCGACCTGATTTTTTGAATGATAAAATAAGTTTTCTGCTTTAGCCAGTAAAAGGGAGTGATGATAACGATATTTGGTGACAAAACTCACAAAAGGCACGCGTTTAATTTGCGATACGAATTAAATTTTCACACACTCTGTAGCAGATGATCTAACAATCTGATTACAGAACATCGGCAGTACAATTTGCAGCAAAATAAAAATACGGCTTTAAACGAGCCAAATAGGGTTCTCGTAGGGGGAATAAGATGAATATTTTAGGTTTTTTCCAGCGACTCGGTAGGGCGTTACAGCTCCCTATCGCGGTGCTGCCGGTGGCGGCACTGTTGCTGCGATTCGGTCAGCCAGATTTACTTAACGTTGCGTTTATTGCCCAGGCGGGCGGTGCGATTTTTGATAACCTCGCATTAATCTTCGCCATCGGTGTGGCATCCAGCTGGTCGAAAGACAGCGCAGGTGCGGCGGCGCTGGCGGGTGCGGTAGGTTACTTTGTGTTAACCAAAGCGATGGTGACCATCAACCCAGAAATTAACATGGGTGTACTGGCGGGTATCATTACCGGTCTGGTTGGTGGCGCAGCCTATAACCGTTGGTCCGATATTAAACTGCCGGACTTCCTGAGCTTCTTCGGCGGCAAACGCTTTGTGCCGATTGCCACCGGCTTCTTCTGCCTGGTGCTGGCGGCCATTTTTGGTTACGTCTGGCCGCCAGTACAGCACGCTATCCATGCAGGCGGCGAGTGGATCGTTTCTGCAGGCGCGCTGGGTTCCGGTATCTTTGGTTTCATCAACCGTCTGCTGATCCCAACCGGTCTGCATCAGGTGCTGAACACCATCGCCTGGTTCCAGATTGGTGAATTCACCAACGCGGCGGGTACGGTTTTCCACGGCGACATCAACCGTTTCTACGCTGGTGACGGCACCGCGGGGATGTTCATGTCCGGCTTCTTCCCGATCATGATGTTCGGTCTGCCGGGTGCGGCGCTGGCGATGTACTTCGCAGCACCGAAAGAGCGTCGTCCGATGGTTGGCGGGATGCTGCTTTCTGTTGCTGTTACTGCGTTCCTGACCGGTGTGACTGAGCCGCTGGAATTCCTGTTCATGTTCCTTGCTCCGCTGCTGTACCTCCTGCACGCACTGCTGACCGGTATCAGCCTGTTTGTGGCAACGCTGCTGGGTATCCATGCTGGCTTCTCTTTCTCTGCGGGGGCTATCGACTACGCGTTGATGTATAACCTGCCGGCCGCCAGCCAGAACGTCTGGATGCTGCTGGTGATGGGTGTTGTCTTCTTCGCTATCTACTTCGTGGTGTTCAGTTTGGTTATCCGCATGTTCAACCTGAAAACGCCGGGTCGTGAAGATAAAGAAGACGAGATCGTAACTGAAGAGGCTAACAGCAATACTGAAGAAGGTCTGACTCAACTGGCAACCAACTATATTGCTGCGGTTGGCGGTACTGACAACCTGAAAGCGATTGACGCCTGTATTACCCGTCTGCGCCTTACCGTGGCTGACTCAGCTCGCGTCAACGATGCGATGTGTAAACGTCTGGGTGCTTCTGGTGTAGTAAAACTGAACAAACAGACCATTCAGGTGATTGTTGGCGCGAAAGCAGAATCCATTGGCGATGCGATGAAGAAAGTCGTTGCCCGTGGCCCGGTAGCAGCTGCGTCAGCTGAAGCAACTCCGGCAACTGCCGCTCCTGTAGCAAAACCGCAGGCTGTACCAAACGCGGTATCTATCGCGGAGCTGGTATCGCCGATTACCGGTGATGTCGTGGCACTGGATCAGGTTTCTGACGAAGCATTCGCCAGCAAAGCGGTGGGTGACGGTGTGGCGGTGAAACCGACAGATAAAATCGTCGTATCACCAGCCGCAGGGACAATCGTGAAAATCTTCAACACCAACCACGCGTTCTGCCTAGAAACCGAAAAAGGCGCGGAGATTGTCGTCCACATGGGTATCGACACCGTAGCGCTGGAAGGTAAAGGCTTTAAACGTCTGGTGGAAGAGGGCGCGCAGGTGAGCGCAGGGCAACCGATTCTGGAAATGGATCTGGATTACCTGAACGCTAACGCCCGTTCGATGATTAGCCCGGTGGTTTGCAGCAATATCGACGATTTCAGTGGCTTGATCATTAAAGCTCAGGGCAATGTTGTGGCGGGTCAAACACCGCTGTATGAAATCAAAAAGTAATCTGCTTTATGCCTGATGCGACGCTTGACGCGTCTTATCAGGCCTACAAAAGCTCAGTCCTGGTTGGATAAGACGCGCATCCAACAATGACGCGGGACTGGCAAAAGCGGTGGAGATCTTCTCTGCCGCTTTTTTTTTCATCAATCATCCCCATAATCTCAGTGAGATTTTCGATTTTCGCTAACTAACAGTTGTCAGCCTGTCCCGCTTATAAGATCATACGCCGTTATACGTTGTTTACGCTTTGAGGAATCCACGATGAGTGAGGCAGAAGCCCGCCCGACTAACTTTATCCGTCAGATCATCGATGAAGATCTGGCCAGTGGTAAGCACACCACAGTACACACCCGTTTCCCGCCGGAGCCGAATGGCTATCTGCATATTGGCCATGCGAAATCTATCTGCCTGAACTTCGGGATCGCCCAGGACTATAAAGGCCAGTGCAACCTGCGTTTCGACGACACTAACCCGGTAAAAGAAGATATCGAGTATGTTGAGTCGATCAAAAACGACGTAGAGTGGTTAGGTTTTCACTGGTCTGGTAACGTCCGTTACTCCTCCGATTATTTTGATCAGCTCCACGCCTATGCGATCGAACTGATCAATAAAGGCCTGGCGTACGTTGATGAACTGACGCCGGAACAGATCCGCGAATACCGCGGCACCCTGACGCAACCGGGTAAAAACAGCCCGTACCGCGACCGCAGCGTTGAAGAGAACCTGGCGCTGTTCGAAAAAATGCGTGCCGGTGGTTTTGAAGAAGGTAAAGCCTGCCTGCGTGCGAAAATCGACATGGCTTCACCGTTTATCGTGATGCGCGATCCGGTGCTGTACCGCATTAAATTTGCTGAACACCACCAGACTGGCAACAAGTGGTGCATCTACCCGATGTACGACTTCACCCACTGCATCAGCGATGCCCTGGAAGGTATTACGCACTCTCTGTGTACGCTTGAGTTCCAGGACAACCGTCGCCTGTACGACTGGGTGCTGGACAACATCACCATTCCTGTTCACCCGCGCCAGTACGAATTCTCGCGCCTGAATCTGGAATACACTGTGATGTCCAAGCGTAAGCTGAACCTGCTGGTGACCGACAAGCACGTTGAAGGCTGGGATGACCCGCGTATGCCGACCATTTCCGGTCTGCGTCGTCGTGGTTACACTGCTGCTTCTATTCGTGAGTTCTGCAAACGCATCGGCGTGACCAAGCAGGACAACACCATTGAGATGGCGTCGCTGGAATCCTGCATCCGTGAAGATCTCAACGAAAACGCCCCGCGCGCAATGGCGGTTATCGATCCGGTGAAACTGGTTATCGAAAACTATCAGGGCGAAGGCGAAATGGTTACCATGCCGAACCATCCGAACAAACCGGAAATGGGTAGCCGCCAGGTGCCGTTTAGCGGTGAGATTTGGATCGATCGCGCCGATTTCCGCGAAGAAGCTAACAAGCAGTACAAACGTCTGGTGCTGGGTAAAGAAGTGCGTCTGCGTAATGCTTACGTCATTAAGGCAGAACGCGTGGAGAAAGATGCCGAAGGCAATATCACCACCATCTTCTGTACTTATGACGCCGACACCTTAAGCAAAGATCCGGCAGATGGTCGTAAAGTCAAAGGTGTTATTCACTGGGTGAGCGCGGCACATGCGCTGCCGGTTGAAATCCGTCTGTACGACCGTCTGTTCAGCGTGCCGAACCCTGGTGCTGCGGATGATTTCCTGTCGGTGATTAACCCGGAATCGCTGGTGATCAAACAGGGCTTTGCTGAACCGTCGCTGAAAGATGCGGTTGCGGGTAAAGCATTCCAGTTTGAGCGTGAAGGTTACTTCTGCCTCGATAGCCGCCATTCTACGGCGGAAAAACCGGTATTTAACCGCACCGTTGGGCTGCGTGATACCTGGGCGAAAGTAGGCGAGTAATTTTAAGTTTCGCTATGCCGGATGGGGCGTTTACGTCGCATCCGGCAAGGAACAGACAAACAGTTTCAAACGCTAAATTGCCTGATGCACTACGCTTATCAGGCCTACATGATCTCTGCAATATATTGAGTTTGCGTGCTTTTGTAGGCCGGTTAAGGCGTTCACGCCGCATCCGGCAAGAAATATGCAAACAATCCAAAACGCCGCGTTCAGCGGCGTTTTTTCTGCTTTTCTTCGCGAATTAATTCCGCTTCGCAATTTATCCATAAAATAAATTTAAAATAACAAAACATAATTAAATAAAATGTAACCGCTTTCATCTTGCTGGAATTTCACGCTTTTATTCTTCTGCAAGCCTTTCAACCGCAAACTTAAGCCTTGTAACAAAAATCATCAAAATATGTGCGGTTGCTCATGTTCTTACATTCTGGTTACAGAAAGAGATTGATAATTCGCGTCGCGAAAAATAGTCTGTTCCTGTAGTCAGCGAGACTTTTCTCAACGCTACTTTTTTAATTTTTATTTTTTCGCTGTTCACCTTTGGTGCAGCAATTTATACGTCAAAGAGGATTAACCCATGCGTACGTTTAGTGGCAAACATAGTACGCTGGCGCTGGCTATCGCCGGTGTTACAGCAATGTCGGGCTTTATGGCAATGCCGGAGGCTCGCGCCGAAGGATTCATCGACGATTCAACCTTAACCGGCGGTATATATTACTGGCAGCGTGAACGCGACCGTAAAGATGTTACCGACGGCGACAAATACAAAACCAACCTTTCTCACTCCACCTGGAATGCCAACCTCGATTTTCAGTCCGGTTATGCTGCTGATATGTTCGGCCTTGATATTGCTGCGTTTACGGCGATTGAAATGGCGGAAAACGGCGACAGCTCCCACCCGAACGAAATCGCGTTTTCAAAAAGTAATAAAGCCTATGACGAAGACTGGTCCGGCGACAAAAGCGGTATAAGCCTGTATAAAGCTGCGGCCAAATTTAAATACGGTCCGGTTTGGGCGAGGGCAGGTTACATTCAGCCAACTGGTCAAACGCTGTTAGCGCCGCACTGGAGCTTTATGCCAGGTACTTATCAGGGGGCGGAAGCCGGGGCGAATTTTGATTACGGCGATGCTGGTGCGTTGAGTTTCTCCTACATGTGGACCAACGAATACAAAGCGCCGTGGCATCTGGAAATGGATGAGTTTTATCAGAACGATAAAACCACCAAAGTTGATTATCTGCACTCCCTTGGGGCGAAATACGACTTCAAAAATAACTTCGTACTGGAAGCGGCATTTGGTCAGGCGGAAGGGTATATCGATCAATATTTTGCCAAAGCCAGCTACAAATTTGATATCGCCGGTAGCCCGTTAACCACCAGCTACCAGTTCTATGGTACGCGCGATAAAGTTGACGATCGCAGCGTCAACGACCTTTATGACGGCACCGCCTGGCTGCAAGCGTTGACCTTTGGTTACCGGGCGGCTGACGTAGTGGATTTGCGCCTCGAAGGCACCTGGGTTAAGGCTGACGGTCAGCAGGGATACTTCCTGCAACGTATGACTCCAACCTACGCTTCCTCCAACGGCCGCCTGGATATCTGGTGGGATAACCGTTCCGACTTCAACGCTAACGGCGAAAAAGCGGTCTTCTTCGGTGCGATGTATGACCTGAAAAACTGGAATCTTCCAGGCTTCGCCATCGGCGCTTCCTACGTTTACGCATGGGATGCTAAACCTGCGACCTAGCAGAGCAATCCGGATGCGTACTACGACAAAAACCGGACTATTGAAGAGTCTGCATACAGCCTGGATGCGGTCTACACCATTCAGGACGGTCGCGCCAAAGGCACGATGTTCAAACTGCACTTCACCGAATACGACAACCACTCCGACATCCCAAGCTGGGGCGGTGGTTACGGCAACATCTTCCAGGATGAGCGTGACGTGAAATTTATGGTAATCGCACCATTCACCATCTTCTGATGCCCGACGCGGCAGGTTTTGTGCCTGCCGCACGTTTGAGGAATTTGCTATGAAAAAACTGATTCTCATCGCCATAATGGCATCGGGGCTGGTAGCTTGTGCGCAATCAACCGCGCCACAGGAAGACAGTCGTCTGAAAGAGGCATACAGCGCCTGTATCAACACCGCACAAGGTTCGCCAGAAAAAATTGAAGCCTGCCAGAGCGTGTTAAACGTGCTGAAGAAAGAGAAACAACATCAGCATTTTGCCGACCAGGAAAGTGTCCGCGTACTGGATTATCAGCAGTGTCTGCGTGCAACGCAAACCGGAAATGATCAGGCGGTGAAAGCCGATTGTGATAAAGTTTGGCAGGAAATTCGCAGTAATAACAAATAAGTGAGAGCTGTAACTCTCGCTTTTCTTATTTCCCTTGCATAAAAAAGCCAACCCGCAGGTTGGCTTTTTCTCATTCAGGCTGGCTTATTTGCCTTCGTGCGCATGTTCATCTTCGCGGCAATCGCCTTCGGCACAGTGACCGTAAAGATAGAGACTGTGGTTAGTCAGGCGAATGCCATGTTTTGCGGCAATTTCACGCTGACGCGCTTCGATGGAATCATCACTAAATTCGATAACCTTGCCGCAGTCGAGGCAGATCAGGTGATCGTGGTGATGTTGCTGTGTCAGTTCAAATACGGATTTACCGCCTTCAAAATTGTGGCGGGTGACGATACCAGCGTCGTCAAACTGGTTCAGTACGCGATATACCGTAGCCAGACCAATTTCTTCACCCATATCGATCAGACGTTTGTATAAATCTTCCGCACTGACGTGATGGTTGTCCGGCTCCTGAAGAACTTCTAGGATTTTTAAACGAGGAAGCGTTACTTTCAGGCCAGCTTTCTTTAGGGCGGTATTGTTATCAGTCATGCGGAATCTGTCCTGTTACTAAGCGGTTCACTTCATTAGAAGAAGTGACAGAATTTGCTCTTGAGATAATGCGTATCATTATAGAATTGCCACGCCTAAATGAAAACCACAAGTCCCTGGCAAATATTGTTAATAAAAACGTGGCACAGCTTACATTTACAACGGCAAGGCCACTTGAACACCGGGACATTGTACAGGTACAACAGCAAAAGTTACAAATTTGTAGCAATTATTTTGATTGGCATTATCTATTAATACGGCGTAGACATGAGTCTACGCCGCATCACATCAGGCATTGAGAATTTCGTCGAGATGCAACTCTTCAGAAATCTGTTTAACCCATTTTTCTACACGTTCAGCGGTCAGTTCCGGCTGACGGTCTTCGTCGATAGCCAGACCGACAAAGTGGTCGTCATCAGCCAGACCTTTTGATGCTTCGAAATGATAGCCCGCAGTTGGCCAGTGACCAACGATCGTTGCACCGCGCGGTTCAATGATGTCGCGGATGGTGCCCAATGCGTCGCAGAAATATTCGGCGTAATCTTCCTGGTCACCACAACCAAACAGCGCAACCAGTTTGCCGTTGAAATCAATCTCTTCGAGAGTCGGGAAGAAGTCATCCCAGTCACACTGCGCTTCGCCATAATACCAGGTTGGGATGCCCAGCAGCAGAATGTCATAAGCTTCCAGATCTTCTTTGCTGCTTTTTGCAATGTCATGGACATCGGCAACGTCTTTACCAAGCTGTTTTTGAATCATTTTTGCGATATTTTCGGTATTACCGGTGTCGCTGCCGAAAAAGATGCCAGTGATAGCCATGAGTGAAATAACCTCTTGAAACTTATTGAAATGGGGGTGGAAAATTGCCCACGGATAAAGGCAATCATAGCAGAACAGGCAGTCTTGCGGAATCAGCAAACGAGCAGGACTGCACACTGTGCTACATGAAAGTGGAAATTTAAACGATGCCCTGACTACGCAGCGCCGCCAGTTGCTGCATTAACATCTCTTCGATCAGTTCGCTACGGCTCATATTGCGCGACTCCGCCAGCTCGTTCAGCGCCTCGACAGCTTCCGCGTTCAGCTTCAGTTCGACACGCTTAAGGCCACGTACTTTGTCGCGTTTTAGCTGGTTGCGTTTATTAATACGCAGCTGTTCATCGCGCGAAAGCGGATTAGTTTTCGGTCGTCCCGGTCGACGCTCGTGCGCGAACAGATCTAATGTCGTACGGTCCGTTTGTTCTTTGGCCATGATCTTGGTGACTTCGGGGGAAACAATCAGCCAGGCCTCTGCCCGGATGGATAGCGCGCCATAATACATCAGCGCGATGAGTCACGCCAACGCCCACGCGCGGAAAGCGACGCGGACGCTGGGTTTTTAATCAGTTGCGTTAATCATTGAGATAGCGACGGATAGCGCGTAATACCGCATCCGGTTTTTCAGCATGGACCCAGTGACCCGCGCCTGCAATCACATGCGCCCGTGCCTGTGGAAATTGTGCCAGTAAATCATCACGGTACTGCTCGCTAACATACGGAGAATTGCCGCCAGGGATAAACAGGGCAGGGTGATCCCATGCCGGGATTTTCTCCCAACCCACAATATGCGGATACTGATCCCACAATACCGGCACGTTAAAGCGCCACTCCCCGTCAACAAAAGATTTCAACAGAAACTGAATCACCCCTTCTTCATTAAGATGCTGGTGCATTATTGCTGCTGCTTGCTGGCGAGTTTGTGCGTCCGATTCACTGACCGCGTTGATAGCCGCGAAAATCTCATCATGACGGCGTACGTGATAGTCGACCGGTGCGATATCGATCGCCACCAGTTTATCGATGCGATCGCGGGCCAGTGCCGTAAGTGCCATTACCGCTTTACCGCCCATGGAGTGACCGATAAATGTTGCTTTGTCGATCTGCTGTGCATCCAGAGTATCAACAAGATCCTGCGCCATCGCCGGGTAATTCATTACCGGATCTCTCGGTGAAAGACCGTGGTTACGCATATCAACCTGGATGATATTGTGATCGTTTACCAGATCGCGAGCCAGTACGCCAAGGTTGTCGAGGCTACCAAACAGACCATGGACAAGAACGATGGGAGAATTATTGTGCTGGTTTTGTGCAGTTTGCGCGCGGATATTCAATTTCATGGCAAAGTTCTTTTTTTCGCGTTGTCGGGTTAGGGTATTATGTTGACCATTGTGCCACAGGGCTGCAACAAATAAGGTTTATTCCGAGTTTTTCTGCAAGCCAGGCTTGACGCTATCCGCTGCCGGGATTTATTCATATACTCTTGGCGACTTGTATTCAGCTAAGACACTGTACTGGATTAAGATGAAAACGATTGAAGTTGATGATGAACTCTACAGCTATATTGCCAGCCACACTAAGCATATCGGCGAGAGCGCATCCGACATTTTACGGCGTATGTTGAAATTTTCCGCCGCATCACAGCCTGCTGCTCCGGTGACGAAAGAGGTTCGCGTTGCGTCACCTGCTATCGTCGAAGCGAAGCCGGTCAAAACGATTAAAGACAAGGTTCGCG
This sequence comes from Shigella sonnei, assembly GCF_002950395.1. NCBI lineage: Bacteria > Pseudomonadati > Pseudomonadota > Gammaproteobacteria > Enterobacterales > Enterobacteriaceae > Shigella > Shigella sonnei. The sequence continues at coordinate 2,325,419 of NZ_CP026802.1, read as the reverse complement.
CAATGCGTGAACTTCTGCTTTCTGACGAATACGCAGAGCAAAAGCGAGCGGTCAATCGCTTTATGCTGCTGTTGTCTACACTATATTCTCTTGACGCCCAGGCGTTTGCCGAAGCAACGGAATCGTTGCACGGTCGTACACGCGTTTACTTTGCGGCAGATGAACAAACGCTGCTGAAAAATGGTAATCAGACCAAGCCGAAACATGTGCCAGGCACGCCGTATTGGGTGATCACCAACACCAACACCGGCCGTAAATGCAGCATGATCGAACACATCATGCAGTCGATGCAATTCCCGGCGGAATTGATTGAGAAGGTTTGCGGAACTATCTAAAACGTTGCAGACAAAGGACAAAGCAATGGCAATCCACAATCGTGCAGGCCAACCTGCACAACAGAGTGATTTGATTAACGTCGCCCAACTGACGGCGCAATATTATGTACTGAAACCAGAAGCAGGGAATGCGGAGCACGCGGTGAAATTCGGTACTTCCGGTCACCGTGGCAGTGCAGCGCGCCACAGCTTTAACGAGCCGCACATTCTGGCGATCGCTCAGGCAATTGCTGAAGAACGTGCGAAAAACGGCATCACTGGCCCTTGCTATGTGGGTAAAGATACTCACGCCCTGTCCGAGCCTGCGTTCATTTCCGTACTGGAAGTGCTGGCAGCGAACGGCGTTGATGTCATTGTGCAGGAAAACAATGGCTTCACTCCGACGCCTGCCGTTTCCAATGCCATCCTGGTTCATAATAAAAAAGGTGGCCCGCTGGCAGACGGTATCGTGATTACACCCTCCCATAACCCGCCGGAAGATGGTGGTATCAAGTACAATCCGCCAAATGGTGGCCCGGCTGATACCAACGTCACTAAAGTGGTGGAAGATCGTGCCAACGCACTGATGGCCGATGGCCTGAAAGGCGTGAAGCGTATCTCCCTCGACGAAGCGATGGCATCCGGTCATGTGAAAGAGCAGGATCTGGTGCAGCAGTTTGTGGAAGGTCTGGCCGATATCGTTGATATGGCGGCGATTCAGAAAACGGGCCTGACGCTGGGCGTTGATCCGCTGGGTGGTTCCGGTATCGAATACTGGAAGCGAATTGGCGAGTATTACAACCTCAACCTGACCATCGTTAACGATCAGGTCGATCAAACCTTCCGCTTTATGCACCTCGATAAAGACGGCGCGATCCGTATGGACTGCTCCTCCGAGTGTGCGATGGCGGGCCTGCTGGCATTGCGTGATAAGTTCGATCTGGCGTTTGCTAACGACCCGGATTATGACCGTCACGGTATCGTCACTCCGGCAGGTTTGATGAATCCGAACCACTACCTGGCGGTGGCGATCAACTACCTGTTCCAGCATCGTCCGCAGTGGGGCAAAGATGTTGCTGTCGGTAAAACGCTGGTTTCTTCTGCGATGATCGACCGTGTGGTCAATGACTTGGGCCGCAAGCTGGTAGAAGTCCCGGTAGGTTTCAAATGGTTTGTTGATGGTCTGTTCGACGGCAGCTTCGGCTTTGGCGGCGAAGAGAGCGCAGGGGCTTCCTTCCTGCGTTTCGACGGCACGCCGTGGTCCACCGACAAAGACGGCATCATCATGTGTCTGCTGGCGGCGGAAATCACCGCTGTCACCGGTAAGAACCCGCAGGAACACTACAACGAACTGGCAAAACGCTTTGGTGCGCCGAGCTACAACCGTTTGCAGGCAGCTGCGACTTCCGCACAAAAAGCGGCGCTGTCTAAGCTGTCTCCGGAAATGGTGAGCGCCAGCACCCTGGCAGGCGACCCGATCACCGCGCGCCTGACGGCGGCACCGGGCAATGGTGCTTCTATCGGCGGTCTGAAAGTGATGACTGACAACGGCTGGTTCGCCGCGCGTCCGTCAGGCACGGAAGACGCATATAAGATCTACTGCGAAAGCTTCCTCGGTGAAGAACATCGCAAGCAGATTGAGAAAGAAGCGGTTGAGATTGTTAGCGAAGTTCTGAAAAACGCGTAAACACATTTAATAAAAAAAGGGCGGTCGCAAGATCGCCCTTTTTTACTTTGCTTTTTTAACCGTGTTTATTTTTCAGTTCAAAGCGTGGTGATACCAGACCATACAGTGTCCAACCAAGGAAGGTCACGATGGAACCGTACAGCATGGCTTCTTCCCCGGATGAGTACAGCGCATAAAAGCTATACATCGCGCCAACAAAAGCAACAAAGTTTGCAACTTTCGCTTTTGAGGGGGGCACATTAGCGACCTTCTGAATAATGACTAATGCCGCCATTGACAGAATATACGGAATGATATTGGTCACCACGGCCAGGTTAACCAGCACGTTGAACTGACTGTTTAGCGACGGGCTAATCGTCATCAGCGCCAACCCGCTCTGGATAATCACAATGGTCAACATTCCCTGCACCGGTGCATCCACTTTGGTTACACGGGAGAAAATTTTAGGGAAGTAGCCTTCATCAGATGAAGACTTAAACACCTGGGCAATGGTGAACTGCCAGCCAAGCAGCGAACCGCAGCAGGACATCACCATCAGCGCCATAATGACTTTACCCACTTCTGGTGTGAACATCTGTGCGAAGGCCAGGCCAAATGGTGCCGTTGAATTTGCCAGCTCCATATTAGGCACAATCCCTGCAATCACGTTGGTGGAGACGATATAAATCACCGCCGCACCTAACGTACCGCCGAGTACCGCGATTGGCACATTACGTTCCGGGTTTTCCACTACATCAGTATTCGCACACGCAGACTCCAGACCGAGAAAAGCCCACAGCGTCATAGCGATGGAAGAACCTACTGCACTGAAGAACGGTGCATGATGCGGATTCCAGGAATCAACGTAAAGCGTCGGGCTAAACCAGAACCAGCCGATAATGCACAGGCCTACCACCGGAATAATGACCCCCCACACGGTAATGCTACTGATTTGCCCGGTAATGCGCGCACCACCAAAGTTAGCCACGGTACAAATCCACAGCACCCCGATGGTCGCAAGACCAATCTGCACTGGCGACAAACTCGCGCCGAGCAGTTCGGTGCCGTAACCAACCGCCGAAATAGCAATCGCGACGTTAGCAATCAGCAGTGAGACGCCGTAGGTATAGTTCGCCATAAAGTTACCGGATTTACCGAAAGCATACTCGGCATAACCGCCCATACCACCTGATTTACGGCTGAACATACCGCATTTTGCGAATGCCCATGCCAGTGCCATTGAGCCTACGGCTGTCACCAGCCAGGAGATAATTGAAATTGTCCCAACTTCGGCAAGCTTTGTCGGCAGCATGATGATACCGGAGCCCATCATGTTGACCATCGTCAGTATGGTTAACTGAACGACGCCCATTTTGTTCGATTTAGCCTGACTCATAATTTTTCCCCTTTCAACAGGGTGCTTTGCGCATCACGAGGCTTGATGACATAGCACCAAACTTGCTTACGACCATCATGTTCTTCGATATAGACACCCTGCAGCTCCGGTGCAAAACCTGGCAGCAGGTTGATCCCTTCTTCCAGAGCGCTGAAGTAACGCAAAACAGCACCACCCCAGATTTCACCCGGAACAACACACAGCACACCCGGAGGATAAGGAAGCGCCCCTTCGGCAGCGATACGACCTTCGGCATCCGGCAGACGAACCAGCTCCACTTCACCGCGTAAATAGGCGTAGTTGGCTTCTTGCGGATTCATGCTGACGTGTGGGAAGTGCGCTTTGCGGAACATCTCTTTTTGCAGTTGTTTCACGTTGTGTCGGGCATACAAATCATGCATTTCCTGGCACAACTGACGCAGGGTATAACCGGCGTAGCGCTCTTCATGCTGTTTGTAGATGGAAGGCAGCACTTCTGCTAATGGCGCGTCGGACTCAAGCAGTTTTTCGAAGCGTACCAGCAGGGCAACAAGTTGCTGAAGTTTGGCCATATCTTCTGCCGGAGTCAGCAGGAAGAGGATGGAGTTAAGATCGCATTTTTCCGGCACTACGCCATTTTCGCGCAGGAAGTTAGCAAGAATCGTCGCGGGTACACCGAACGCTTCATATTCGCCGTTACGTGCATCAATACCTGGGGTTGTCAGCAACAGTTTGCAAGGATCGACAAAGTATTGATTCTCTGCATAGCCTTCAAAAGAATGCCAGTGTTCCCCTGGTACAAACTGGAAGAAGCGCAGATCAACCGCAATTTGCGCTGTTTCATACGACTGCCAGGGTTTACCATCCACCAGTTCAGGTACGAACGGACGAATATGCTGACAGTTATCGAGGATCAGTTTGCGGGCATTAATGCCATTTACCACACAATCCATCCACATATTACGACCGCTGACACCTTCATGCATTTTGGCGTTGATATCCAGTGCGGCAAACAGCGGATAGAACGGGCTGGTGGAGGCGTGCATCATAAAGGCGTTGTTCATGCGTTTGTGCGGTACATAACGCTGTTGCCCTTTGATGTGGCTGTCTTTTTTATGGATTTGTGAAGTTTGAGAAAAACCAGCCTGCTGTTTATGTACGGATTGCGTAACCAGAATACCCGGATCGTTCTCATTAAGATCCAGCAACAGCGGCGAACAGTCAGCCATCATCGGGATAAATTGCTCATAGCCAACCCATGCGGAGTCAAACAGAATGTAGTCACACAGATGACCAATTTTATCCACCACCTGGCGGGCGTTATAAATCGTACCGTCGTAGGTGCCTAACTGAATCACAGCGAGGCGGAAAGGACGAGCCTCTTTTGCCCGCTGCGGTGCGACTTCCGCGATCAGCTCACGCAGGTAACTTTCTTCAAAACAGTGCGCATCAATGCCACCGATAAAGCCATACGGGTTACGTGCCGTTTCCAGATAAACCGGTGTTGCACCAGCCTGTAGCAACGCTCCGTGGTGGTTAGATTTGTGGTTATTGCGATCAAACAGCACCAGATCACCCGGTGTTAGCAGGGCGTTTAAAACCACTTTGTTAGAAGATGAAGTGCCATTTAGAACGAAGTATGTTTTATCGGCATTAAACACTTTTGCCGCATGTTGCTGTGCAATGCATGGCGCGCCTTCGTGAATCAGCAGATCGCCCATTGCTACGTCTGCGTTGCATAAGTCGGAACGGAACAGCGTTTCTCCGAAGTACTCCACGAACTGATTCCCTGCCGGATGACGACGGAAAAACTCACCTCCCTGATGACCCGGGCAGTCAAAAGCGCTATTGCCCTGATTGACATAATCGACCAGTGCGCGGAAGAAGGGCGGGCGCAGTTGCGTTTCATAATGGCTAGCAGCGGTTTCTAACTGACGTCCATAAAACTCTTTCCGTGATTCGCAATGCTCGAAGACACCAGAAATACGTGGCAGATATTCTGCTGGTACACGTTCTTCATTTTCCGTTGCAATAAAAACAGGAATGCCATAGCCAGTAGCGTCTATTTCATCGAGTTTTCCACGTTCAACATCATTGACTGATAAAATAATGGCGGCAACGTCAATATAATTACTTTCGTCAATATTCACGCATGCACGATGAGTGGAAAAACAATCCGGGCAAGAACGGCTAACGGCAATTTTTAATTCTGACATTTTATTCATCTCTTTATTTCAGGTAATAGCAGGTCCTCAATTTCTCAAAGGAGAAATCGATCACGCCGGAAAAAAAGCAAAGCTCCACCGCTGATAAATAAATCAGTAGTTTGCTTTTTGCAGATGCAATAACCCAGACCAGCCCGGTAACTGGCTATACTCGTCATACCTCAAGTTGCAAGTGCTGCGACTCGAATTATTTAGAGTTTAAAAGGGTTAGCAGTATATGAGCACCGAGGAATACAGGTATTAACCTGTAATGCTTAAAGTCAGGGAGACCTGTACGTTGGGGTGCCCTTTAGTCAGAAGACTAGCGGGCATTAAAGAAATGAAAGTCAAAACTATTACGATGGGCAAACTTCATGATATGGGTTGTCCGCCTTATATGAGGCATTAAGCGGTTATTATTTTCCATTTACCTTTACCTCTTGCTGTGTCAGTTGAAGGTAGAGTTATTCTATCCATGAAATGGCTATAATCTGTGAAGAAGATCAACAAAAAACGATCATACCCCAGATAATAAATCATTAATTATGAATATCGCCATATTAGATGCTGTTTTGTTACTTAAATGTTGTAATTTCGTGTTTTATATTTGCGTTAAGAAATTAGGTGATGCTGCCAACTTACTGATTTAGTGTATGATGGTGTTTTTGAGGTGCTCCAGTGGCTTCTGTTTCTATCAGCTGTCCCTCCTGTTCAGCTACTGACGGGGTGGTGCGTAACGGCAAAAGCACTGCCGGACATCAGCGCTATCTCTGCTCTCACTGCCGTAAAACATGGCAACTGCAGTTCACTTACACCGCTTCCCAACCCGGTACGCACCAGAAAATCATTGATATGGCCATGAATGGCGTTGGATGCCGGGCAACTGCACGCATTATGGGCGTTGGCCTCAACACGATTTTACGTCACTTAAAAAACTCAGGCCGCAGTCGGTAACCTCGCGCATACAGCCGGGCAGTGACGTCATCGTCTGCGCGGAAATGGACGAACAGTGGGGCTATGTCGGGGCTAAATCGCGCCAGCGCTGGCTGTTTTACGCGTATGACAGTCTCCGGAAGACGGTTGTTGCGCACGTATTCGGTGAACGCACTATGGCGACGCTGGGGCGTCTTATGAGCCTGCTGTCACCCTTTGACGTGGTGATATGGATGACGGATGGCTGGCCGCTGTATGAATCCCGCCTGAAGGGAAAGCTGCACGTAATCAGCAAGCGATATACGCAGCGAATTGAGCGGCATAACCTGAATCTGAGGCAGCACCTGGCACGGCTGGGACGGAAGTCGCTGTCGTTCTCAAAATCGGTGGAGCTGCATGACAAAGTCATCGGGCATTATCTGAACATAAAACACTATCAATAAGTTGGAGTCATTACCAAGAAATTAAACCTGCCAAATAATAATATTCGGCGCAGGTTTAATAATAAATTAATCACTATTTAAGCGAATTTATTGAATAACAATTCAAAGCATAAACCGATATCCAATACCGGTTTCAGTAATGAAGTGGCGAGGCCGGGCCGGATCCTGTTCCAGTTTTTGTCGCAGATGTCCCATATAAATACGCAAATAGTGACTGTGTTCGACCGCGTTTGGCCCCCACACCTGGTTAAGGAGCTGGCGCTGGGTGAGTACTTTTCCGGCATTGTTGAGCAGCACCGCCAGCAGGCGGAACTCAATTGGTGTGAGATGCACCTCTTCCTCACCCCGGTGAATCACGCGGGCGGCTAAATCGACGGTAACATCGGAAAATTTCACCAGCGGATCGGGCGCGGCGGTGGCGGAGTGGCGGCGTAAAGCGACGCGCAGACGGGCCTGCAATTCGCCAATGCCAAACGGCTTACTCAGATAATCATCCGCTCCGGCATCCAGCGCGGCGATCTTGTCGCTCTCTTCGCTGCGTGCGGAAAGCACAATCACCGGCACCGGGCTCCACTGGCGCAGGTCGCGGATAAACTCAATCCCATCACCATCGGGCAGGCCGAGATCGAGAATAATCAAATCTGGCTTACGGGTTGCCGCTTCCAGCAAGCCGCGTTGCAGAGTTTCGGCCTCAAAGACGCGCATCCCGTCGCCCTCCAGCGCCGTGCGCAGAAAGCGACGAATAGCCTGTTCATCTTCAACAATCAGAACGTTTGTCACATATCCTCATGAAAGTCTTCAAGTTCAGGAGCGGTTTGCTGGGGAAGTGTAACACGAAAACAGGCACCACCTTCCGGTCGGTTGAACGCGGTAATGGTGCCGCCGTGTACATCCACAATCGCCCGACAAATTGCCAACCCAAGCCCGACACCCGGCACCGCCGACTCTTTATTCCCGCGAGCAAACTTATCAAATATCGTCTGCTCCTGGCCTGGCGGAAGACCGGGGCCGTTATCCCAGACATCCAGTTGTAGATTTTCGCCCTCAAAGTGGGCATCGATACCAATTTCGGCCTGCGCACCCGCATATTTCACCGCGTTCTCCAGCAGATTAATCAGCACCCGTTCAAAGAGTGGCCCGTCAACGTGGATTAAGGTCAGCGGTTCTGGCAGAGAAAGATTGATGGGCGACGATAAACCCGGTTCCAGCATTTGCAGCGCGCTGCCGACTACTTCTTCCAGCGTTAACCACTCTTTCTTCAAATTAAAGCCGCCGGACTGAATTCGCGCCATATCCAGTAGATTATTCACCAGTCGGGTAGTGTTCAGCACATGCTGACGAATCTCGCTGGCCTGGCGGGCGTGGGGTGATCCTTCGCTTGCCAGATCGAGCGTTAAGATTTCTGCCTGACCAAACAGCACCGTAAGCGGCGTGCGTAAATCATGCGAAAGCGCTGCCAGCAGGGCGTTGCGGATCTGTTCACGTTCGCTTGCCATCCGCGCCTGTTCTTCGCTGGCGGTTAGCGTCAGCCGCTCAAGGGCATTGGCGACTAACAGCGTAAACGTCTCCAGCAGGCGCTGCTGTTCCGGGATCATCAACTGGCGCAGATTCCCCGGCTCCACCACCACCAGCCCGTAGGTTTTCTCGCCGCTTTTTAGCGGCAAAATCTGGTACGGTACACCGGGTAACGTGTCGGTGCCCGCGCCCGCAGGCAGGCCTTTATCAAAACTCCACTGCGCGATGGCATCGTCCCATGGCGTCATTCCTTGCGGATGTGTTAACGGCTGCAATTTACCGTTGTCATCGGGCAACAACACCTGACTGCGGGCATGAAACGTGGAGGCAATAAATTGTTCGCTGGTGGCGGCGATGTCCTGCGGACTGCGGCCCACCGCCAGAGCTTTCGACATTTCATATAAGTGCCGTGTGCGTTGCTCGCGGTAACGGGCTACCCGAGCCTGATAACGCACGCCAGCAGTAAGGTTCCCGATCACCAGCCCGACGGTTAACATCACCGCGAAGGTCAGCAGATATTGCACATCAGAGACGGCGAGCGTGCCGCGTGGGGCGATAAAAAAGAGATCGAAACTCACCACATTAATGACGGTGGCAACCACCGAAGGCCAGCGTCCATAAAATAGCGCCACCACCACCACGCCAAGCAGATACAGCATCACCAGGTTGGCGGCATCAAACGCCATCAGCCACTGCATGGCAATTAAGGTGATAACGGCGCATAACGCGGCGGCAACCACGCATCCCTGAATCTGTACCCGCCACTTGTCTTTAAAAGAGCGGCTATCCGGCGCGTTGTTAATCGTGCGGGCGGGTGGTTCATCAAGCGCGACCAGCACCTGATCGAGATCGGGGGCGATGCGCGCCAGTCGGTCAGCAAACGTTTCCCGACGCCACCAGCGGCGCGAGGCCGGGCGACCGAGAATAATCTTGCCGAGATTATGTTCACGGGCATAACGCACTACCGCTTTCTCTTCCGCTGGATCAGAAAGTGTTGCCGTCTCCGCGCCCAGTTCCTGCGCCAGACGTAAGGCGCTGAGAATTGCACGACGTTTTTTCTCCGGTAAGCGATGCAGGGCAGGGGTTTCAACATACACCGCGTGCCAGACGCTACCCAGCCGTGACGCCAGCCGCGCCGCCGCGCGGACCAGCTTCTCACTACCGGTGTTATGGCCGATGCATAAAAGGATCGCGTCGCGCGTGTGCCAGACTTTCTCTTCGCTAGGATGCCCCCGCCAGGCGCGCATTTGCTCATCAACGCGATCGGCAGTACGGCGCAGTGCCAGTTCGCGCAGGGCGATCAGATTGCCTTTGCGGAAAAAATGTTCAATGGCGCGCTCCGCCTGCCCGGCAATATAGACTTTGCCTTCTTTCAGCCGCTGGCGCAGATCGTCCGGGGGCAAGTCCACCAGAACCACGTCGTCGGCGGCATCGAAAAAAGGATCGGGCACGGTTTCCCGTACCTGAATTCCGGTGACGCCGCTGACCACATCATTCAGACTTTCCAGATGCTGAACGTTGACGGTAGTGAAAACATCAATGCCTGCTTCCAGCAGCTCTTCGATGTCCTGCCAGCGTTTAGGGTGACGAGAACCTGGCGCATTACTGTGCGCCAGTTCGTCCATTAAGATCAGCGCCGGACGGCGGGCGAGGGCGGCATCGAGGTCAAACTCGCAGATGTGCCGCCCACGGTACGCCAGGCGTTTTGGCGGCAGAACAGCCAGCCCTTCCAGCATTGCGGCGGTATCTTTTCGCCCGTGGGTTTCTACCACGCCAACCACAATATCCAGCCCTTGCGCCCGCAGTCGCTGGGCTTCTGCCAGCATCGCCCAGGTCTTCCCGACGCCTGCACAGGCACCGAAGAAAACTTTCAGCTTCCCCCGATGCGGCGCGGCAGTTTGTTCCAGCAGACGATCGGGGTCGGGACGTAAGGGTTCGTTATTCATCAAGCTTATCCAGCGCCAGATTGAGTTCGACAATGTTGACGACCGGCTGGCCGATATATTTCACCAGCGGTTGTTGGCTGTATTTTGCGATCAGCTGCGTGAGCTGTTCAACGCTGAGATTACGCGCTTTCGCGATGCGTGGGATCTGCCAGGCCGCCGCTTGCGGGGTGATATTATTGTCCAGCCCGCTTGCCGATGCCGTCACCAGTTCAACCGGAATGCTCGCGCTGGCATCCGGGTTAGCGGCCCGTAATGCAGCAACGCGTGCGGCTATTAGTTTATCCAGCTCAGGGTTACTGACCGCCAGATTGCTCCCGCCAGAAGCCTGTGGATTATAGGGCATTTCAGCCGTTGCTGACGGGCGACCATGAAAATAGCCGTTGCCGGTAAAATTCTGCCCGATTAATGCCGAGCCACGCACCGTATCACCTTCACGGATCAACGAACCGTTGGCCTGCCAGGGAAACCACCATTGCCCCAGTGCGGTGGTCAGCAGCGGGTAAACGCCGCCAGTAATCAATAACAGAAAGAGAAATGTCGATAATGCCGGACGTAATCCACTCATGGTAAACCTCACACCAGACCGCAAACGGTCAGCAGTAAATCAATGACTTTGATACCAATAAACGGCACCAGCAGCCCACCCAGACCGTAAATCCATAAGTTACGGCGCAACATGGCAGAAGCGGTAAGCGGTTTATAACTCACGCCTTTTAACGCCAGAGGAATCAAAAAGACGATAATCAAGGCGTTGAAAATGACCGCACTGAGAATGGCGGAGTCGGGCGAATGCAGGCGCATGATGTTCAGCGCATTTAACTGCGGATATGTTGCCGCGAACGCCGCCGGAATAATGGCGAAGTATTTCGCCACATCGTTGGCAATGCTGAAGGTGGTCAGCGAGCCACGGGTCATCAGCATCTGTTTGCCAATGTGCACCACCTCGATCAACTTGGTCGGGTTAGAGTCGAGATCCACCATATTGCCCGCCTCTTTCGCCGCCTGGGTGCCGGAGTTCATCGCCACCGCGACATCTGCCTGCGCCAGCGCCGGAGCATCGTTGGTGCCGTCGCCGGTCATCGCTACCAAACGACCTTCCGCCTGATACTGACGGATCAATGCCAGCTTGGCCTCCGGTGTTGCTTCGGCGAGAAAATCATCGACACCCGCTTCCGCAGCTATCGCGGCGGCAGTCAGACGGTTATCGCCGGTAATCATCACCGTTTTAATGCCCATTTTGCGCAGCTGGGCGAAGCGCTCTTTAATACCGCCTTTGACGATATCTTTCAGCGCAATAACGCCCAGCACACGAGAACCTTCCACCACCACCAGCGGCGTGGCTCCCTGACGCGCAACCTGATCGACTTTTTGATCAACATCGGCAGGGAAGTGACCGCCGTTAGCCTCAATATGGCGGCGAATGGCATCGACAGAACCTTTACGGATCATGCGGTTGTCGATGTTGATCCCGCTCATCCGGCTTTGCGCAGTAAACGGTACAAAGGTGGCATGGAGCGACTGCACATCGCGCTCGCGCAGGTTAAAACGTTGCTTGGCGAGGATCACAATACTGCGACCTTCCGGCGTTTCATCAGCCAGCGAAGCCAGTTGTGCGGCGTCAGCCAGCGTTTTTTCATCCACGCCCTGCGCGGGGATAAACTCCGACGCCTGACGGTTACCGAGTGTGATGGTGCCGGTTTTATCCAGTAGCAGAACGTCAACGTCACCTGCCGCTTCAACTGCACGTCCGCTGGTGGCAATCACATTCGCGCCCAGCATCCGACTCATCCCGGCGACGCCGATCGCTGACAACAGGCCGCCAATAGTGGTTGGGATCAGACAGACCAGCAGCGCCACCAGTACCGTTACACTCACGGCATTACCGCCCCACGCGGAAAACGGCCACAGCGTGGCGGTTGCCAGTAAAAAGACGATGGTCAGAGCAATCAGCAGGATAGTCAGGGCAATCTCGTTCGGTGTTTTGCGTCGCTGTGCGCCTTCCACCATCGCGATCATCCGATCCAGAAATGTCTCACCGGGGTTAACGCTACACTCAATCACCAGCCAGTCAGAAAGAATACGCGTGCCGCCGGTGACGGAGGCAAAATCGCCGCCGGATTCACGGATCACCGGTGCCGATTCCCCGGTGATGGCGCTTTCATCGACCGATGCGCCGCCTTCAATGACTTCACCATCGCAGGGGATAATATCGCCAGCTTCTACCAGCACGATGTCACCTTTACGCAGTTGATCGGCAGGAACTTTGTCCGCCGCAGCGCCATATTTCGGCTCACGCAGCTTGCGGGCAAAGGCAGTTTTTTTCACCCCTTTAAGACTGTTGGCCTGCGCTTTACTGCGGCCTTCTGCCAGCGCCTCGGCGAAATTAGCGAACAGTACGGTGACCCACAGCCAGCCGCTAATTGCCGCGCTAAACAGCGCATTGCCAGGCATCGCACCGCTTGCCATCGCGATGCTAATACAGGTGGTCAGCAGACTGCCGATCCAGACGATAAACATCACCGGATTGCGCCATTGCGCCTGCGGGTTTAATTTTTTCACCGCTTCTTTCAGCGCCTGAACGACAAGTGTTGGTTCGAATAGCGCCAGTTGTTTACGACTCATATTCAGTGCTCGCTCAATATCATCAGGAGAGATATTCCGCCACCGGACCAAGCGCCAGGGCAGGGATAAAGGTCAGTGCGCCAACCAGCAACACGGTGCCGATTAACAGGCCAACAAACAGCGGGCCGTGCGTTGGCAGCGTGCCGGAGCTGGCGGGTTGGCTCTTTTTACTCACCAGCGAACCGGCAATTGCCATCACCGGGATAATCACCCCGAAGCGACCGACAAACATGCAGAACGCCAGTAAACAGTTCCAGAACGGAGAGTTGGCGCTTAATCCGGCAAAGGCGCTGCCGTTGTTGTTAGCGGCGGACGACACGGCGTACAGCACTTCGCTAAAACCATGCGGGCCAGGGTTAAGCATGGCGCTACGTCCGGCGTCGGTCATCATCGCCAACGCCGCGCCCATCAGTACCAGTGTTGGAGTAACCAGAATCGCCAGTGCAATCAGTTTCATCTCGCGTACGTCGATTTTTTTACCCAGATATTCCGGTGTACGACCAATCATCAGCCCGGCAATAAACACCGCCAGCAGGACAAACAGCATCATGCCGTAAAGACCAGAACCGACACCGCCGAACACCACTTCACCAATTTGCATTAGCCACATCGGCACCATGCCGCCGAGAGCGGTAAACGAATCATGCATCGCAATCACCGCGCCACAGGACGCCGCCGTAGTCACGACCGCAAACAGGCTACTGACCAGCACGCCGAAACGGCTCTCTTTACCTTCCATATTGATGCTGCTGTCTGCGCCGAGCGCCAGCAGATGAGGATTACCCTGAACTTCTGCCCACATAACCACGCCTACGCAGATGACAAAAATCACTGACATCGCCCACAGCAACATGCGCCCCTGGCGGCGATCGCCCGTCACTTCACCAAAGGCAAAGCACAGCGCTGTTGGGATCAAGAAGATCGCCAGCATCTGCACGAAGTTGGTCAGTGCGGTTGGGTTTTCAAACGGATGCGACGAGTTGGCATTAAAGAAGCCACCGCCGTTAGTACCGAGCATCTTGATCGCTTCCTGAGAAGCTACTGGTCCCATGGGTAACAGCTGTTGCGCTCCTTCAACGGTATTCACTGCCTGATAGGGCAGAAAGTTTTGCAGCGCACCTTGTTGAATAAAAAACAGTGCGATCAACAACGCCACAGGGACTAGCACCCATAACGTGATGCGTAGCAGATCGACCCAGGCATTCCCGAGTGTGCTCATGCTCTGGCGAGTAAACGCACGGATGAAGGCAAAAATCACCGCAATCCCGCTGGCGGCAGAAAGAAAGTTTTGTACCGTTAAGCCTGCCATCTGGCTGAAATAGCTCAACGTGGTTTCACCGCTATAAGATTGCCAGTTGGTATTCGTGACAAAGCTGACGGCGGTATTCAGCGCCAGATCCCACGACAGCCCCGGCAACTGCTGTGGATTAAGCGGCAGATAGTGCTGACCGAGCAACATAAAAAACAGCACCGCCAGCCCCAGCATGTTCAGGCCGAGAATGGCACAAAGATATTGCTTCCAGTTCATCTCATGGTCAGAGACGCCAGGTAAACGAAAGAGTATACGTTCAACGCCCGCTGTACCTGGAAGAGGAATGTCATTAATCAGCCGCGCCAGCCCGCTGCCTAAAGGACGCGCCAGCACCATTAATACCAGTAAAAACGTGGCAATCAGTAAGAACCCTTGCGCAGCCATCAGAACGCCTCCGCATTGATCAGGGCATAAACCAAATAACCCAGTAATAAAAACACCAGCAACACGCCGGCTATCACGCCTGCACTCACAGTGCACCTCCAGTGGCCTAAAAGTGATACCGGAAGAGTAGAATTCTGGCTGCAAAGATTTCGCAAAAATCTGCGGGCGGGGTGTAAAAAAAGTATAAAAATGGCAAAAGCCATGATTTAACTAATGTTTAGTATTAATTTAACTTTTGTGTAACTTAATTACAGAGTGAATGTAAATAAACCATCAATAAGCAAAAATAAGTGGTCGGATGAGTAGTAAAATTACACAAAAGGCGGTACTATTTTCATCAGATAAACAAATTCATTTTTCCGGTGCTATTCACCGGGTAGATACAAAAGGGGGAGAAAAGTATGGAACTCTACAGAGAATATCCTGCATGGCTTATCTTTTTACGCCGTACATATGCGGTTGCAGCGGGCGTTCTGGCGCTGCCTTTCATGCTTTTCTGGAAAGACCGCGCCCGCTTTTACAGCTACCTGCACCGCGTCTGGTCGAAAACCAGCGATAAACCGGTGTGGATGGATCAGGCCGAAAAGGCAACCGGTGATTTTTACTGATTGCTGAGTTCTGAATACATTGAAAACCGCCAGCGGAAACGCTGGCGGTTTTTTGTATCAGGAAGATGTTCAGAGGAATATTTAGACACCGTTATACCAATCGAAACATATATTCATGAAATATATATAAATATTTTCCTAATTGTTTCTATCTGACGGATATCTCACTTAAGGCTTTCTTATAAATCTGTAGGGTCTTGCCTGTCAGCGGACAAATAACCCGATAAAACAAGGATGAGAAATGAGCGGAAAACCGGCGGCGCGTCAGGGCGACATGACGCAGTATGGCGGTAGCATTGTCCAGGGTTCAGCCGGGGTGCGCATCGGTGCCCCCACCGGTGTGGCCTGTTCGGTGTGCCCCGGCGGAGTGACGTCCGGCCATCCGGTCAATCCCCTGCTCGGTGCAAAGGTCCTTCCCGGTGAAACCGACATCGCCCTGCCCGCCCCGCTGCCGTTCATCCTCTCCCGCACCTACAGCAGTTACCGGACAAAAACGCCCGCGCCGGTGGGGAGCCTCGGCCCCGGCTGGAAAATGCCTGCGGATATCCGCTTACAGCTGCGCGATAACACACTGATACTCAGTGATAACGGCGGCAGAAGCCTGTATTTTGAGCACCTGTTTCCCGGTGAGGACGGTTACAGCCGCAGCGAATCACTCTGGCTGGTGCGCGGCGGCGTGGCGAAACTGGATGAAGGTCACCGGCTGGCCGCACTCTGGCAGGCGCTGCCGGAAGAACTCCGCTTAAGTCCGCATCGTTATCTGGCGACAAACAGTCCGCAGGGGCCGTGGTGGCTGCTCGGCTGGTGTGAGCGGGTGCCGGAAGCGGATGAGGTGCTGCCTGCGCCGCTGCCGCCGTACCGGGTACTGACCGGGCTGGTGGACCGCTTCGGGCGCACACAGACGTTCCACCGCGAAGCCGCCGGTGAATTCAGCGGCGAAATCACCGGCGTGACGGATGGTGCCGGGCGTCACTTCCGGCTGGTGCAAAATGGCATCTGAATCGATCGCAGTTTGGCATTCGAATCGATCATGATTTGGCATCCATCTCCGATCACAGTTTGGCATCACAATCGATCACGATTTGGCATACTTCCGATCATTGATTGGAATTCGCCAGTCACTCCGGGAATTAACTCTTTTCACCACAGTCTCCATTGCCGTGTTTAAACCAGTGGAGACGTCAATGTCCAAAAAGAGAAAATCCAGGAGCACTATGGAAACTTGTTTTAAGATCCTTCAGCTCAAGTTCGATAAGAAGCTGACTAACCGTTGTATCGGACTGACGTTACACATCAGCGCCTCAACCGTTTTTGAGGTTCTTGCCCGCTTCAAAGCCTCTTCTCTGTCATGGCCATTACCTGCGGATATATCCCATGACACGCTGGAGAAACTCATTTTCCCGCCCAAAGACACCTCTGCGTCAGAGCTTGTTATGCCTGACATGCTGTACTTCGATACGGAAATGAGAAAACCTGGCGTGACGCGCCAACTGTTGTGGATGGAATACAAGGCACAGGCGGGTGACAAAGCGATGGGATACTCACACTTCTGCCGTTGCTACCGGAAGTGGAAAAAAACGCGACGCCTCTCCATGCGACAGGAGCATCGTGCTGGCGAAAAGCTCTTTATCGACTTCTGTGGTCCTACGGTCCCTGTTATTAATCCGGACACCGGAGAGATACGCCGCGTGGCAATCTTCGTGGCTGTAATGGGGGCGTCCAACTATACCTATGTTGAAGCGTGCGAAGGTCAGGACATGATGTCATGGTTAAATGCCCACAGCCGTTGCCTGACCTTCCTGGGCGGCGTACCGAAGCTGCTCATCCCCGATAACCTCAGAAGCGCAGTGAAAAAAGCCGATCGCTATGAGCCTGTCATCAACGACAGTTATCAGGCGCTGGCTGAGCACTATGGCACGGTTATTATCCCGGCCCGCCCGCGCAAACCTAAAGATAAACCAAAAGCAGAAAACGGCGTCCTCATCGTCGAGCGATGGCTTCTTGCCCGCATCCGTAATGAAACCTTCCACACGCTCAGGGCGCTGAATGCACGCCTTCGGGAGTTGCTGACGGACATGAATAACCGACCAATGAAGGGATACGGTAATCAAACCCGCGCAGAACGCTTCCGCATGCTGGATGCACCAGCACTCTCTCCGCTGCCTCTGGAGCCTTATGAATACACGGAATACAAAGCCGTGAAGGTTGGCCCTGACTACCACGTTGAATATGCCCGTCACTGGTACTCCGTTCCACACGAACTGGTCGGTCAGCGTCTGTCACTGAAGGTGGGGCAGTCGGTGGTACAGCTCTGGCACAAGGGGCAGTGTGTGGCGCAACATCCGCGCAGCACACATGAATATAAACACACAACCAATCCGCTTCACATGCCAGAACGCCACCGGCGGCATGGGACATGGACACCGGAACGCCTTATCGAGCAGGGAAACCGTACAGGTCCGTCCACAGGCCGGGTGGTTGAATCCATGCTGAAAGCCAAACCCCATCCGGAGCTGGCTTACCGTGCAGTCCTGGGTCTGCTGGCACTTCAGAAAAAATACGGCCCGGAACGGCTGGAAAAGGCCTGTTACGTTGCCCTGCACTATAACGCCCCGGACAGACGCTTTATCGACAATCTGCTGCGTCATCATCGGGATAACGTTGAGCTTCCGTTATCCCGCCAGGGCGAACAACATCCGGCATATGCTTCAGAGCATGAAAACCTGCGTGGTCCTGGCTACTATCACTGACAGAAGGAACAACCGTATGAGTGATAATCTGTTAAACAAACTGACCCAACTGAAACTCCCGGCGATGGCCGGGAGCCTGATACGGCAACGGGAAACGCCTCAGACTTACGACGAACTGTCGTTCGAGGAAAGGCTGACACTGCTGGTTGATGACGAGCTTCTGAGCAGAGAAAACAGTCGTGTGGCACGGTTGAGAAAAAATGCCTGCCTGAAATATCAGGCAACACCGGAAGGGCTGCGTTATCCGGCCTCAAGAGGTCTGCGGGCTGAACAGATGAGGGAACTGCTGAACGGCCACTACATAATCCACAGGAAAAACCTACTGATAACCGGTCCGACAGGATGCGGTAAGAGCTGGATAGCCAATGCGCTGGGCGAACAGGCATGTCGACAGAAATACAGCGTCCGGTACTGTAGAACCGGGCGATTACTGGAACAGTTGGCTCAGGGACGTGTTGATGGCAGTTGGCTGAAATATCTGAAACAGTTGCAAAAAATACAGGTTCTAATCCTGGACGATCTGGGGCTGGAACAGTTAAGTAACGCCCAGTGTAATGACCTTCTGGAGATCACAGAGGATCGTTACGGACAAAGCAGCACGATAGTGGTAAGCCAGTTCCCGGTAGATAAATGGCATGGTCTGATGGAGAACCCAACAACAGCAGATGCCATCCTGGACAGACTGGTACATAACTCACACAGAGTGGTCCTTCAGGGAGAGTCCCTGAGGAAAAATCCCCCGACAGTGGAAAGCAGCGAAAAAACGAGTTAAAAAGCGGTAGAAAAAGTTAAGTTCCCGGTTGATCGAATGGATGCGAATCGCTGATCGAACTTCGATGCCAATCCGTGATCGAATAGAGCGGAATACGCAGCTGGTACTGACCACGCAGGCGCAGCGGGCAGAAGAAGCCCGGCAGCAGGCCATTTCCGGCGGGACGGAACCGTCCGCTTTTCCTGATACCCTGCCGGGTTACACCGAATATGGCCGGGACAACGGCATCCGTCTGTCTGCCGTGTGGCTGACGCACGACCCGGAATACCCGGAGAATTTACCTGCCGCGCCGCTGGTGCGCTATGGCTGGACGCCGCGCGGCGAACTGGCGGCAGTGTATGACCGCAGCAATACACAGGTGCGCAGCTTTACTTACGATGATAAATACCGGGGCCGGATGGTGGCGCACCGTCACACGGGCCGGCCGGAAATCCGTTACCGTTACGACAGCGACGGGCGGGTGACAGAACAGCTAAACCCGGCAGGCTTAAGCTACACGTATCAGTATGAGAAGGACCGCATCACCATCACCGACAGCCTGAACCGCCGTGAAGTGCTGCACACGCAGGGTGAAGCCGGGCTGAAGCGGGTGGTGAAAAAGGAACACGCGGACGGCAGCGTCACGCAGAGTCAGTTTGATGCGGTGGGCAGGCTCAGGGCACAGACGGATGCCGCAGGCCGGACGACTGAGTACAGCCCGGATGTGGTGACGGGACTCATCACGCGCATCACCACGCCGGATGGCAGGGCATCGGCGTTTTACTATAACCACCACAGCCAGTTAACGTCAGCCACCGGGCCTGACGGGCTGGAAATGCGCCGCAAATATGATGAATCCGGCCGTCTGATTCAGGAAACTGCCCCTGACGGCGATATCATCCGCTACCGTTATGATAATCCACACAGTGACTTACCCTGCGCAACGGAAGATGCCACCGGCAGCCGGAAAACCATGACGTGGAGCCGTTACGGTCAGTTGCTGAGCTTCACCGACTGTTCCGGTTATGTAACCCGTTATGACCATGACCGCTTCGGGCAGATGACGGCGGTGCACCGCGAGGAAGGGCTGAGTCAGTACCGCGCATACGACAGCCGTGGACAGTTAATTGCCGTGAAAGACACGCAGGGCCATGAAACGCGGTATGAATACAACGCCGCCGGTGACCTGACCACCGTCATTGCCCCGGACGGCAGCAGAAACGGGACACAGTACGATGCGTGGGGAAAAGCTATCTGTACCACGCAGGGCGGTCTGACGCGCAGTATGGAATACGATGCTGCCGGACGGGTCATCCGCCTGACCAGTGAAAACGGCAGCCACACCACCTTCCGTTACGATGTACTCGACCTGCTGATACAGGAAACCGGCTTTGACGGCCGCACACAGCGTTATCACCACGACCTGACCGGCAAACTTATCCGCAGCGAGGATGAGGGGCTGGTCACCCACTGGCACTATGACGAAGCAGACCGCCTCACGCACCGCACCGTGAATGGCGAAACCGCAGAGCGGTGGCAGTATGACGAACGCGGCTGGCTGACAGACATCAGCCATCTCAGCGAAGGGCACCGGGTGACGGTGCATTACGGGTATGATGAGAAAGGCCGGCTGACCGGTGAGCGTCAGACGGTGCATCACCCGCAGACGGAAGCACTGCTCTGGCAGCATGAGACCAGACATGCGTACAACGCGCAGGGGCTGGCGAACCGCTGTATACCGGACAGCCTGTCCGCCGTGGAATGGCTGACCTACGGCAGCGGCTGGCTGTCAGGCATGAAACTCGGCGACACACCGCTGGTGGAGTACACCCGCGACCGCCTGCACCGGGAAACGCTGCGCAGCTTCGGCCGTTATGAACTCACCACCGCTTATACCCCTGCCGGGCAGTTACAGAGCCAGCACCTGAACAGCCTGCTGTCTGACCGCGATTACACCTGGAACGACAACGGCGAACTCATCCGCATCAGCAGCCCGCGCCAGACCCGGAGTTACAGCTACAGCACCACCGGCAGGCTGACCGGCGTTCACACCACCGCAGCGAATCTGGATATCCGCATCCCGTATGCCACAGACCCGGCGGGGAACCGCCTGCCCGACCCGGAGCTGCACCCGGACAGCACCCTCAGCATGTGGCCGGATAACCGTATCGCCCGTGACGCGCACTATCTTTACCGGTATGACCATCACGGCAGACTGACAGAGAAAACCGACCTCATCCCGGAAGGGGTTATCCGCACGGATGATGAGCGCACCCATCGGTACCATTACGACAGTCAGCACCGGCTGGTGCACTACACGCGGACACAATATGCAGAGCCGCTGGTCGAAAGTCGCTATCTTTACGACCCGCTGGGCCGCAGGGTGGCAAAACGGGTATGGCGGCGTGAACGGGACCTGACGGGCTGGATGTCGCTGTCACGGAAACCGCAAGTGACCTGGTACGGCTGGGACGGCGACCGGCTGACCACAATACAGAACGACAGAACCCGCATCCAGACGATTTATCAGCCGGGGAGCTTCACGCCACTCATCAGGGTCGAAACTGCCACCGGTGAGCTGGCGAAAACGCAGCGCCGCAGCCTGGCGGATGCCCTTCAGCAGTCCGGCGGCGAAGACGGTGGCAGTGTGGTGTTCCCGCCGGTGCTGGTGCAGATGCTCGACCGGCTGGAAAGTGAAATCCTGGCTGACCGGGTGAGTGAGGAAAGCCGCCGCTGGCTGGCATCGTGCGGCCTGACGGTGGCGCAGATGCAAAGCCAGATGGACCCGGTATACACGCCGGCGCGAAAAATTCACCTGTACCACTGCGACCATCGCGGCCTGCCGCTGGCCCTTATCAGCACGGAAGGGACAACAGCGTGGTGCGCAGAATATGATGAATGGGGCAACCTGCTGAGTGATGAGAACCCGCATCATCTGCAGCAGCTCATTCGCCTGCCGGGGCAGCAGTATGATGAGGAGTCCGGCCTGTATTACAACCGCCACCGCTATTATGACCCGCTGCAGGGGCGGTATATCACTCAGGATCCGATTGGACTGAAGGGGGATGGAATTTTTATCAGTATCCGTTGAATCCGGTTCAGTATATAGATTCAATGGGGCTGGCATCTAAATATGGACACTTAAATAATGGCGGATATGGAGCGAAACCCAGCAAACCGCCTACGCCCGATCCAAGTAAGTTGCCAGACATAGCGAAACAATTAAGACTGCCATATCCTATTGACCAGGCCAGTAGTGCGCCTAATGTTTTCAAAACATTCTTCAGAGCATTAAGCCCTTACGATTACACACTGTATTGCAGGAAGTGGGTAAAACCCAATCTGACTTGTATGCCGCAGGATGATCCCCAGTATCCAGGGATGGAGACAAAGACAGCAAGTGATTACCTGCCACAGACAAATTGGTCAACAACTCAATTACGGTGATGCTGCCAACTTACTGATTTAGTGTATGATGGTGTTTTTGAGGTGCTCCAGTGGCTTCTGTTTCTATCAGCTGTCCCTCCAGTTCAGCTACTGACGGGGTGGTGCGTAACGGCAAAAGCACTGCCGGACATCAGCGCTATCTCTGCTCTCACTGCCGTAAAACATGGCAACTGCAGTTCACTTACACCGCTTCTCAACCCGGTACGCACCAGAAAATCATTGATATGGCCATGAATGGCGTTGGATGCCGGGCAACTGCACGCATTATGGGCGTTGGCCTCAACACGATTTTACGTCACTTAAAAAACTCAGGCCGCAGTCGGTAACCTCGCGCATACAGCCGGGCAGTGACGTCATCGTCTGCGCGGAAATGGACGAACAGTGGGGCTATGTCGGGGCTAAATCGCGCCAGCGCTGGCTGTTTTACGCGTATGACAGTCTCCGGAAGACGGTTGTTGCGCACGTATTCGGTGAACGCACTATGGCGACGCTGGGGCGTCTTATGAGCCTGCTGTCACCCTTTGACGTGGTGATATGGATGACGGATGGCTGGCCGCTGTATGAATCCCGCCTGAAGGGAAAGCTGCACGTAATCAGCAAGCGATATACGCAGCGAATTGAGCGGCATAACCTGAATCTGAGGCAGCACCTGGCACGGCTGGGACGGAAGTCGCTGTCGTTCTCAAAATCGGTGGAGCTGCATGACAAAGTCATCGGGCATTATCTGAACATAAAACACTATCAATAAGTTGGAGTCATTACCTTATCAGGCCTACGTATTTCCTGCAATTTATTGAATTTGCACAAATTTGTAGGCTGGATAAGGCGTTCACGCCGCATCCGGCATCTGGGCTCGATTGCCTGACGCGTCTGTTATTTCCCCTTCCGCGCCGCCTCATACGCTGCCAACGTTTGTACTCTCGCCTCTTTGTGCTCGACTATCGGTTGCGGATAATCCAGCTTCACACCTGCTTTCTGCGCCCACTTCCACGGCTCATGCACCGATTTCCCCGGTACATTGCGTAGTTCCGGTAGCCACTGGCGGATAAACTCACCTTCGAGATCAAATTTCTCGCCCTGGGTTGTCGGGTTGAAAATACGAAAATACGGCGCTGCATCGGTTCCGGTTGAAGCGGCCCACTGCCAGCCACCGTTATTGGCTGCCAAATCACCATCAATCAGCTGCGACATGAAATATCGCTCGCCTTCGCGCCAGTCGATCAATAAATCTTTCACCAGAAAACTGGCTGTAATCATCCGTAGCCTGTTATGCATCCAGCCAGTGCTGTTAAGCTGACGCATAGCGGCATCAACAATCGGGTATCCCGTTTTGCCTTCCTGCCAGGCCTGTAAATGTGCGGGATTGCTCTGCCACTGTACACGATCCGTCCAGGCAATAATTGGACGATGTTTACACAACGAGGGGTGATACGTTATCAGGTGACGGTAAAACTCGCGCCAGATCAGCTCATTAAGCCAGACACTACCGACCCCACCGTCCAGCGCCTGCGGCTGTTCAGCCAACAAGCGATGCAAGCACTGGCGAGGCGATAACCCGCCCGTTGCCAGGCTGGCCGACAAACGGCTGGTGCCTTCCACTGCCGGAAAATCTCGTTGTTGCTCATATTCTCCGGCACCGTTCTGGCAAAACTGGCGTAATTGCGCAATCGCCGCTTTTTCTTCCACCGGAAAATGCGCAGTATCGAAAGACTGACGAGGATAATTCAGCGTAATGGATGGCGAGGGCTCTATCGATCCGCTACTACGAACTTTTGGCGCAGCGACGCACTCCGGCATCCCTTCCCGCAGCCGTTTCAGCCAGGCATTCTTAAAAGGCGTAAAGACTTTGTACATCTCGTGATTACCGGTCATCACCGCGCCAGGCGGCAGGATCACGCTGTCATCAAATCCTTCACACACCACGTTACGCAGCGCTCTTTCAACTTCCACATCCCGCGCCCGCTCATTCACTTCATACTGATAGTTATAAAACAGGTGGGTAACGCTGTTTTCCGCGCACACCTGTTTAACTATTTCGACACTGGCGACAAAGTCATCCACTTCACGGAACAATAAAGGAATACCTTTTTCCGCAAGCGCTATTTGTAGCCCATTCAGTTGAGCATTGATAAGTTCAGCCTGACGCGGCGACATGTTATGCGTCGCCCACTGGCGTGGTGTAGCGATATACAACGCCAGCACGCGTGCAGACGAATTGCGGCAGGCGGCAGCCAGTGCGAGATTATCGTGCAGACGTAAATCTTGGCGAAACCAGACCAGATGGGTAGTCATAAAACTCCTGAATGGCGCAAGTTAATCACACGCGGCCAAAGTTCGAAATAACGCTGCCCTGAAAGCCAGGCGTCATGATAAAGCGCCATATAGTGTTTGATACGCATCAGCGGCGCAAGAAGTGGTTGCTCGCCACGGCGATAACTGTCGATAAGCGCAGCCAGCTGCTGGCGTTCTGTGGAATCAATATGCGGGCGAAAATAACCCTGAACGTGCATCAAAACATTGGTGTGATCGCGCGGGTTGGCGGGGTGAGAAAGCAAAACAACTACGCGTTGGCGGTACTGGTTGTAATAGTCATCCAGATTTTGCCACTGGTGAATATCAGCCACGAACGGGCCAAGTTTGCGGTACTCCGGCTGAGAATGCGCCAGAA
The DNA here is from genome assembly GCF_002950395.1 of Shigella sonnei. Classification (NCBI taxonomy): domain Bacteria; kingdom Pseudomonadati; phylum Pseudomonadota; class Gammaproteobacteria; order Enterobacterales; family Enterobacteriaceae; genus Shigella; species Shigella sonnei. The sequence goes on along the minus strand of NZ_CP026802.1, from coordinate 2,300,481 downwards.
AGACGAGTTTATAGCGGCTGTGATAATCGAGAAGCGCCCCGCGCGTTAAGCCATGTTCTTTCAGTCGATGTAACTCATGAAGGGCAAAGATACGGATTAGGGTGCTGTCATCAAATCGTTGTAGATTCATTACTGCTCCTGAACGGTATAAAGGAGTAAGTGTAGACGATGGTAAATGAATTTTATGGGGCAGAGTTTTTGCGGGGAAGTATTTTGTTGGTAAAAATATTATCAACTTCATCTGAGTGAGAATTATTCTACTATTTCCCGAGCTGCATTCATTTTTTGTATTTTTTATTTTTAGAAAATAACAGTTCTCAAAGCTTAATTACCTCACTATTAATTGTATTTCAAACTAACAATCGCACTCCATTTTCTCTTTTTAAAAAACATAAACACTGTTAAAACAAATACTTATTTCGTTATCTTAAATGCTATTTCTACATCACTCGTCCTTATAATCAAATTATTCTTATTCATAGCTATTTTTGCAGGTTTAAAATAGCGGCTTTCACCAAAGTCAGCCATGAAAATTAGACTACAAGTCAGGGCAAGATTACGAAAGCCCGCTCCCCGCAAGGACTGACGCCAGATAGTTTCTGTCCATGGCTGCTTTTCGCATCTTACGTCTTAACCCTGCCTTGGTAATGACTCCAACTTATTGATAGTGTTTTATGTTCAGATAATGCCCGATGACTTTGTCATGCAGCTCCACCGATTTTGAGAACGACAGCGACTTCCGTCCCAGCCGTGCCAGGTGCTGCCTCAGATTCAGGTTATGCCGCTCAATTCGCTGCGTATATCGCTTGCTGATTACGTGCAGCTTTCCCTTCAGGCGGGATTCATACAGCGGCCAGCCATCCGTCATCCATATCACCACGTCAAAGGGTGACAGCAGGCTCATAAGACGCCCCAGCGTCGCCATAGTGCGTTCACCGAATACGTGCGCAACAACCGTCTTCCGGAGACTGTCATACGCGTAAAACAGCCAGCGCTGGCGCGATTTAGCCCCGACATAGCCCCACTGTTCGTCCATTTCCGCGCAGACGATGACGTCACTGCCCGGCTGTATGCGCGAGGTTACCGACTGCGGCCTGAGTTTTTTAAGTGACGTAAAATCGTGTTGAGGCCAACGCCCATAATGCGTGCAGTTGCCCGGCATCCAACGCCATTCATGGCCATATCAATGATTTTCTGGTGCGTACCGGGTTGAGAAGCGGTGTAAGTGAACTGCAGTTGCCATGTTTTACGGCAGTGAGAGCAGAGATAGCGCTGATGTCCGGCAGTGCTTTTGCCGTTACGCACCACCCCGTCAGTAGCTGAACAGGAGGGACAGCTGATAGAAACAGAAGCCACTGGAGCACCTCAAAAACACCATCATACACTAAATCAGTAAGTTGGCAGCATCACCGGCCTGATAAGACGCGTCAAGCGTCGCATCAGGCATCGGTGCTGGCCTATTATGACTCCAGCGCCAGCGCGCGGTTTCTGAATTTCAGCGCCTGATACAGCCAAATCATCAGTACCAGTCCTACACACGCCAGTGCGCCCCAGGTAATTTGATCAAATACTTCAATATATGCATTGATGGAGTAGTTGATCGCCCCGGAAGCATCAAACGAAGCCTGCGATGTCTGATCGGCAATCACGCCCGCCAGATAGTTCGCGATCGCGCCAGAAAGCAGCATGTAGATGCCGGTTAATACGCCGGTCACGCCCGGAATTTCAATGCGCGTAATTTGCGACATGGCAACCGGGTCGATAAACAGTTCCGCAAAGCCCATCACCGCGAGGCCTAACACCATCAGTGGCAGAGAAGAGTGACCATACATTGCGGACCAGCGGGCGCTTAAGGTCAGAATGCAGAATCCGGCGCTCATCAGGCCAAGGCCAAGAGCAAATTTTCCCCAGATGCGCACGGTACGATTACCTGCGACGCTTTCTTTAACCACCCACGCCAGGAACACACCGCATAGCATAACTGCGAAGGCATTAATCGACTGGAACATAGCAGTCGGAACGGTATAACCAAACATATCGCGGTTAACGAAGCGGTCGATATAAAGGCTAATTGAGCTGCCGCCCTGTTGTGCGAAGGCCCAGAACAACATACTGAAGAAGGTGAGCGTCACAATCAGCCCCAGCTCCTTACGCTGTTTCTGGTTTTCTGCTTTGCGATAAATTTTTGCCAGTACACCCAGGCCAATAATAGTCGCGACAATTAAGGCGTATACCGACCACTCTTTCCAGAACAGTACGGTAATCAGCGCAGGCGTTGCCACCAGCAGAACCAGCAGCCATCCCCAGTTAGGCAGGAGAAAGTTTGTTGCACGCAGTACTTTTTTATTAACGCCGCGGGTATGTGTGAAATGACGATTGCCACATAAGAAAATGACCAGACCCGCGATCATACCCACCGCCGCCAGGCCAAAGCCCATCGCCCAGCTGTACTCTTCCTGGGCGTAACCACAGGCGATAGGTGCGATAATAGACCCCACGTTACCCGCTGCATACATCAGCGAGAAACCGCCATCACGACGCGGATCGGTTGGCTCATACAGCTCGCCGAGCAGGCAACTGACATTGGATTTAAACAGACCATAGCCACAAACGATAATCGCCAGGGACAGATAGAGGAATGACGGATGGATCTCACTGGCACCCAGCACCACATGACCGATCGCCATCAACAACGCCCCCAGCATCACCGCCATGCGATTGCCGAGAACTTTATCCGCCAAAAAGCCACCGAGGATTGGCGTGACATACACCAGCGAACAGTAGGCGCTAAATAACTCGTAGGCGTGAGTATCGTTGTATTTTAGTTGATTGGTGAGATAGAGAATCAGCAGGGCACGCATGCCGTAAAAGCTAAAATATTCCCAGATTTGCAGCGCAACGACATAGTAAATAGTGCGCGGTTGTGATGCGTGTTTATTCATAATAATTCCACAATTGACTGCAACGTCACGTAATAGTTGCGCGGCGTGCTTGTGTTTCCTTAAAGTTAAAACTTTGATACAGATCTGATTATTTATGCAATATGCTGTCTGATTGCATAAATATACATTAGCTGAAGCGTGATGATATAAACAATTTGCGTCTTTTGGCGTCGGGTTTGTTTCTTAATATGTCAAAAGATTGGCTATCGACGAACAGGCGAGGTAACGCTATGTTAACGGTGTAGCTATCAGAATACGGAAGGCGCGAAGATGAAAAACACCGAACTGGAACAACTGATTAACGAAAAACTGAACAGCGCGGCGATTAGTGATTACGCGCCGAATGGTTTGCAGGTAGAAGGCAAAGAGACGGTGCAAAAAATTGTTACCGGTGTCACCGCCAGCCAGGCTTTGCTCGATGAGGCAGTGCGTCTGGGCGCGGATGCGGTCATTGTGCATCATGGCTACTTCTGGAAAGGAGAGTCTCCGGTCATTCGCGGAATGAAGCGTAACCGTTTAAAAACGTTGCTGGCGAATGATATCAACCTGTATGGCTGGCATTTGCCGCTTGACGTACATCCTGAGCTGGGCAATAACGCACAGCTGGCGGCGTTACTGGGGATCACGGTCATGGGCGAAATTGAGCCGTTGGTGCCGTGGGGAGAGCTGACCATGCCTGTGCCGGGACTGGAACTAGCCTCCTGGATTGAAGCGCGTCTGGGACGTAAGCCGTTATGGTGTGGCGATACCGGACCTGAGGTGGTCCAGCGCGTCGCCTGGTGCACGGGCGGCGGGCAAAGTTTTATCGATAGCGCCGCGCGTTTTGGCGTGGATGCTTTTATTACTGGCGAAGTTTCTGAACAGACCATTCATTCAGCCCGCGAGCAGGGGTTGCATTTTTATGCTGCAGGTCACCATGCCACTGAACGTGGTGGTATTCGCGCATTGAGCGAGTGGCTGAATGAAAATACCGATCTTGATGTGACCTTTATTGATATTCCTAATCCTGCATAACGAATAATCAGAGGGATCGAAAGTGCAACGAGCGCGTTGTTATCTGATAGGTGAAACGGCGGTAGTGCTGGAACTGGAACCGCCGGTGACGCTGGCTAGCCAGAAACGGATCTGGCGACTGGCGCAGCGTCTGGTGGATATGCCGAATGTGGTTGAAGCCATTCCCGGCATGAACAATATCACGGTGATTTTGCGTAATCCTGAGTCGCTGGCGCTGGATGCCATAGAGCGTTTGCAACGCTGGTGGGAGGAGAGCGAGGCCCTGGAACCTGAGTCTCGCTTTATTGAAATTCCGGTGGTTTACGGTGGTGCAGGCGGACCGGATTTGGCGGTGGTCGCGGCGCATTGCGGGTTTAGCGAAAAACAGGTTGTTGAATTGCACTCCTCCGTGGAATACGTGGTCTGGTTTTTAGGTTTTCAACCGGGCTTCCCGTATCTCGGGAGTTTGCCGGAACAACTACACACGCCACGGCGCGCTGAACCGCGCTTGCTCGTTCCGGCAGGTTCTGTCGGGATCGGCGGGCCGCAGACTGGTGTTTATCCGCTGGCAACGCCGGGTGGCTGGCAGTTGATTGGTCATACCTCACTCAGCCTGTTTGATCCGGCGCGTGACGAACCCATCTTATTACGTCCGGGAGACAGCGTGCGCTTTGTACCGCAGAAGGAGGGAGTATGCTGAAGATTATTCGTGCGGGCATGTATACCACTGTGCAGGATGGCGGTCGTCACGGTTTTCGCCAGTCGGGAATCAGCCACTGCGGCGCACTGGATATGCCTGCGTTACGCATTGCTAACCTGCTGGTGGGTAATGACGCCAATGCCCCCGCGCTGGAGATCACGCTCGGTCAGTTAACGGTTGAGTTCGAAACTGATGGGTGGTTTGCTCTGACGGGTGCCGGTTGCGAAGCGCGGCTGGATGATAATGCCGTCTGGACCGGCTGGCGATTGCCGATGAAAGCAGGCCAGCGTTTAACGCTTAAACGCCCGCAGCACGGGATGCGCAGTTATCTGGCGGTCGCGGGTGGTATTGATGTTCCGCCGGTAATGGGGTCATGCAGCACCGATCTCAAAGTGGGGATTGGCGGGCTGGAAGGCCGTTTACTGAAGGATGGTGACCGACTCCCGATTGGCAAATCGAAGCGTGATTTTATGGAAGCGCAGGGCGTTAAACAGCTGCTGTGGGGCAACCGCATTCGCGCCTTGCCGGGGCCGGAATATCATGAGTTCGATCGCGCCTCGCAGGATGCATTCTGGCGTTCGCCCTGGCAGCTTAGCTCGCAAAGTAACCGCATGGGCTATCGCTTACAGGGGCAAATTTTAAAACGCACCACCGATCGCGAACTGTTATCTCACGGTTTGTTACCGGGCGTGGTGCAGGTGCCACATAACGGGCAGCCGATTGTGTTGATGAACGACGCACAGACCACCGATGGTTACCCGCGTATTGCCTGTATCATTGAGGCTGATATGTACCATCTGGCGCAAATTCCGCTCGGTCAGCCGATTCATTTTGTCCAGTGTTCACTGGAAGAGGCACTGAAAGCGCGGCAAGATCAGCAACGTTATTTCGAACAATTAGTGTGGCGGCTGCACAATGAAAATTGACCTGAACGCCGATCTGGGCGAAGGCTGCGCCAGCGACGCAGAGCTATTAACGCTGGTTTCCTCTGCCAATATTGCCTGTGGATTTCATGCAGGCGATGCGCAAATCATGCAGGCTTGCGTGCGTGAAGCAATAAAAAATGGTGTCGCGATTGGCGCTCACCCGAGTTTTCCCGACAGGGAAAATTTTGGTCGCAGCGCCATGCAGCTGCCGCCAGAAACCGTTTACGCCCAGACGCTGTATCAAATTGGCGCGCTGGCAACGATTGCCCGTGCGCAAGGCGGCGTAATGCGTCATGTCAAACCGCACGGCATGTTGTACAACCAGGCGGCGAAAGAAGCACAACTGGCAGACGCCATCGCCAGAGCGGTATACGCTTGCGATCCGGCATTGATTCTCGTTGGGCTGGCAGGAAGCGAGCTGATTCGTGCAGGCAAGCAATATGGCCTGACAACGCGCGAGGAAGTGTTTGCCGATCGCGGTTATCAGGCTGACGGCTCGCTGGTGCCGCGAAGTCAGCGAGGCGCGTTGATTGAAAACGAAGAACAGGCGTTGGCGCAAACGCTAGAGATGGTGCAACACGGCAGAGTCAAAAGTATCACCGGCGAATGGGCAACGGTCACGGCGCAAACAGTCTGCCTGCATGGCGACGGCGAGCACGCACTGGCGTTCGCCCGCCGACTACGCTCTACATTTGCCGAAAAGGAGATTGTTGTCGCAGCATAACCCCGATTAATAAAGAATGAAAAAAGGATATCACCATGCCTGAAGGCCCGGAGATCCGCCGTGCAGCGGATAACCTGGAGGCGGCGATCAAAGGCAAACCACTAACTGATGTCTGGTTTGCCTTCCCGCAGTTAAAAACTTATCAATCACAACTTATCGGTCAACACGTTACCCATGTGGAAACGCGTGGTAAGGCGTTGTTAACTCATTTTTCCAACGACTTAACGCTCTACAGCCATAATCAGCTTTACGGCGTCTGGCGCGTGGTTGATACCGGCGAAGAGCCGCAGACCACGCGAGTATTGCGGGTAAAACTGCAAACGGCTGACAAAACCATTCTGCTTTATAGCGCCTCGGATATTGAGATGTTGAGGCCGGAACAACTGACCACGCATCCGTTTTTACAACGCGTTGGTCCCGATGTGCTGGATCCGAATCTGACGCCGGAGGTGGTAAAGGAACGGTTATTGTCACCGCGCTTTCGTAACCGTCAGTTTGCAGGATTACTGCTCGATCAGGCGTTTCTGGCTGGGCTTGGCAATTATTTGCGGGTGGAGATCCTCTGGCAGGTTGGGTTGACTGGAAATCATAAAGCGAAAGATCTCAATGCGGCGCAACTGGATGCACTCGCACACGCGTTACTGGATATTCCTCGATTTTCCTACGCTACGAGGGGGCAGGTGGATGAGAATAAGCATCATGGGGCGCTGTTTCGCTTTAAGGTTTTTCATCGTGATGGCGAACCGTGCGAACGCTGTGGCAGCATCATTGAGAAAACCACGCTGTCATCTCGCCCGTTTTACTGGTGCCCTGGCTGCCAGCACTAGGCCGACCGCTTCGGCGCATAGGTTGAAATAAACCGCGCAATGGCTGGCCCCGTCAGCAAAATACTGAACAGGCGCAGGGTTTGCATCGCCATAATAAGCGCCATATCGGCATTGCTCCCTGCGGCGATGACCGCCACGGTATCAAGCCCGCCGGGACTGGTGGCGAGGTAGGCAGTCATAAAATCAATGTGCATAAACCGGGTCAGCCCCCACGCCATACCCGCACAAATAGCCAGCAGAGCAAAAATCGACAGCAGGATTTGCGGTAGCGGGCGTAGTGCCCGCAGTAAGATTTGTTTATCGAAACCAAGACCAATCCGCCAGCCAATTGCCATATACGCCATCGCCAGCAGCCATTCCGGTAGTTCGATGGTGATGAGCTGACCAGACTGGAGCACTGCGCCCGCCAGCATCGGGATGAGCATCGTGCCGGAAGGAAGACGCAGCATGCATCCCGCCGTACCGGCAACGACTGCGAGCAAAATCGTAAGCAGGAGATTAATGCTCACTGGCGGGAACCAGACGATTTGCTGGTTAACCGCTTCAGCGTTATCACCCAGCATCATGCGGGTGACCAGAACAGCGGCCCCCGCGACGAACAGCACTCGCAGATATTGCATAAATGCAACCAGGCGAATATCTGCGCCGTAATCTTGCGCCATAGCGACCATTGCCGCTGCGCCGCCTGGAGAAGAACCCCAGGCACCGGTATTTCCAGGCAGTGAGCTATAGCGCACCAATAACCAACCCACGATGGCGCTGGAAAGCAGCGTCACCAGTAAAATAGCAAGCACGATCGGCCAGTTGGCGGCCAGCGTGGTGAGAATCGAACCAGTGAGGTTTTGCGCAATCATGCAGCCAAGAATGGCCTGCGCGGCGAGAAAAGCGGAGCGGGGAAGTTGCAGAGTAATTCCGCGCATACTGAAGATGATCCCGGCGATCATCGGCCCAAGTAATAGCGCCGCCGGGAGATGTACCGCGAGGAAACCAATAGAAAGGAGAAGTGATAGCACACATAACATTCCCCACTGCAAAACTGGCATCCTTCGCTCCCTCATTATTTTCTCTTTGGTGTATCGATACAGCATAAAGAAAGCCGGGCCAGGAAAAAATAACAGCAATCAAGGAAAAGGGGAAAATCAGCAATTTTCTGAAAGAGATGCCCTTTCCGGCTGCAAAGGGCATCATGGCAAATCAGTTATAGTTAATTTTAAAAAGCACCACTGTATCGAAGGGCCCAGCCTCGATGGGGGTACCTGCAATGGACGAAAGTTCAGCTGTATAGGTTTTTTCGTAGACCAACATGTCGCTGGTGAAATCGGCGTATTCAGCATATTTATTGAAGGTATAAGGCGAGGCGTTTTCATCCAGCAAACGTAGCTTCAGACCATTACCAATCAACAATGCTTTATCTTCTTCAACCAACGTTTCTTCGGTATAAAAGGAGGAACTGACTTTAAATCCGTCGGTGCATTGGTCATTTTGTGATTTTGTCGTCTTAATACTGAATGTTTTCGACATTGTGTGGCGACGAATATCCAGCAAATTAAATTTACCAAAATCAATCACCTGTGTTTCCGGTGAAATGGAAAAATTGACGCTGCAATCCAGCACGCGAATGTTTTCCAGACCAGTAATATGATATTTCAGGTTTTGGGCAGTAGGGTCTTCGTTAACGCTACCGGCACCGTCAAATTGCACGACGATATAGTCGCTAAGCGTACTTTGATAATCATGCGGCGGCATTTCTCGTATTTTGACGTATAACCGCATGCGAGCGAGAAAGGTACGCGACATGTGAATATTAGCGGGATCACCCGAGCAAATTTTGTTCTGCCATCCCATCGCGATAATCTGCTCAGGGGTATAAATGTCAATGTTCTTACTGTCAATACACTGGTTAGTGTCGATGCGGCTTTTTCCCTGGTTGGCGTCATAATCAACGCCATTGTAAGTTACGCCGAGTTGATAATAGCGATCCTGCACCCCCGGGTAGGGGGTTACCCAGGCATAAACATGCTCACTTTCAAAATTGCCGTTGGTATTGTTGTCACAATAGACGGGAATTTTAATATCGTCAGATTCCCAAATCTTATCGCCGAGTTTGGCATTGCCTGGTACAGCAAAAGGTTGAATCGCTTCTGATTTTTCTACCGAGCCACCGGATGAACCAAAGTAGCAGTTCAGGGCAAGCGCAGACTTCAACGGCAGAAATAACAGACAGATGACGAGCAACACTCCCTTGCCAGCACTCATTTCTTCGCCTCCACGGCTTGTAAATGGCATTGTCCGCTGCAGTTGAGCGTCGTCATGCGTAACGCGCCGTAATCATCCATATAACCGAGATAAAACTGGCTGCCGCTATAATTTCCGGTGTTTGTGTTGACCGTACTAAAAGGCGCAACCATCACGGTTTTGAAGCCGGGGAGAACGCCTTTTTCATTTCGTCCCAGGTAGGCAATGGTCAGATAATACGCGGTAGGATTTTTCAGTGTCAGTTGGTTGCCCTGCTGGCTGACCTGTAACTGCAGTTCGACCTTTTCTCCTGCTTTCTTGCGTAATGCAGCCGGTCGCCAGAACACCTTGATACGACTCTGAATGGCGACTTGCAGAACGGCATGGTCGCTGTTTTTTTCCGGGGCGGGAGGAATTTCACGCATATTGTAGAAAAATAGCGTTTCGCGATCGCCCGGTAATTTTGTGGTCGAGGCTTGCTTTACTATCCGTACCTGCGTTGTTGCTTTCGGTTCCAGACGTTGTATCGGCGGCAGGGCGACCAGAAGATCATCGCTTTTCTCCCCTTTTTCATTTTCGAGCCAGGAATAAGCGAGGTAGGGGAGTTTATCGCTACGATTATCCACCCGCAGACTGGTAGCTTTATCATTAGCGTTAAACACAATACGAGTGCGATCGGGTTGTAGTGCAGCGTGGCTGCACAGACTGGCAACCAACAACAAAAGGGGTAGTCCTTTCATAAATGTCATTTTCATTTCCTTAATTAATGACAAGGTAAAATCAGGCGATTTGCGGTGTCTTCCATATGTTCAGGAAGATGGAGCGAGCAATGCTGGCTATCACCCCAGACCACGGTAAACTTTTGATTTTCAGCGACTCCGCTTAACCAGGCATGTCCTTCCTCGCCAACCATCCCCACGCTAATGCCGCTGTCATCCTGGCGGATATCCGCTCCGAGGGGAGGAAACTGACCGCTGGCGTTGCGAATGATGACGTTAACGTCTTTACCGGAACGGGAAGCCAGTGATTTGTAACCTATCGCGCCTTCAATCCACGTTTCTTTGATAACGTTTTCTGCAACTGTTACGCCGTCGGGTAAGTCATTCATGTTCACCGCCACGGTGGAAGGCTGGTAACTGGAAATCAACGGCACCACCGCAATGCCAAAATGGTTGGTGTAGTCGAGATTGCCCTGAACCGGAATATCTGCCACGCCATCGGTGCTGACCATCAGGCGTGGTTCATTGGTGGAGCTGCGGCGATGAAACGCTGCACCATATTGGGTTGCGGTGAAAGAACCGCTCCAGCTGCTGCTGACGGAACTGTAATCATTGGCGGCATAGGTACCAGAAATATCCCACTCACCCGCTGAACTCAGGTGCTGATAGTTACCGCTCACCTGGGCTCCATTGTCAGGACGGTCGGATTGCAGTCCGGCAGACATGCCCCAGCTATTACGTTCATCCAGCGTATCGTTCCACGACATGCGGTGTGTGGTGCTGTGGCTACTGTTTTGCATGTCATAGCCAACCCGACCACCGTTACCGAAGGGGAGCGAAATCGACAGGTAAATCTGGTTGTCGTGATCTTTATCTTCGTAATGGGTTGTATTGAATGACGTCGAAATAGAGATATCTCTCCAGTCACCAATATCAACATTAAAACCTGCCGTGATGTTGGCGGTCGTGGAGGCGTCTGCATTCCACCAGGTTTGATGTAGCAGGTTGGCGTAAAGATTGAGGTTTAGTGGGGTAATCGGTTGGCCCACAATAAGCTGATCGTCTGTTTTTCGTCCTGCGCATCGCTGTCGTTGTATTTGTGATCCAGATAGTTGGCGTAGCTGTGAAAATGACGATCGGAGAAACGATAAGCGGCGAGGGAAATCGTGCTGTTAGTGGCATCCACTTGTTTGCTGTAATTAAAACGGTAGCTTAAGCCCCGCTCGTCCTGCTGAGTATCAAAATGGCTACTGGCCCACGTGACATCAAACGACAGCGCACCAAGCCACAGCATATTTTGCCCAATACCCATTGCGGCAGAATGGTAGTCATCACCAGAAAGCAGCAGGCCGCCGTACAGCGAGGTGTTTGACAGCATCCCCCAGGAAACTTCATTGCTAAAAAAGGTTTCATTTTCAGTTTGATGTGACATGGAGGGCCGTGGCTGACCCGCGGCCAGTTTATAGCGAACCTGTCCCTGACGAGTCAGGAAGGGCGTCGATGCTGCCGAAACCTGGAAATTGTTCACCCGACCATCTTCTTCCGTCACTTTGACATCCAGTGTGCCCTGAACAGACTGATTAAGGTCGTCAATGATAAATGGGCCTGGTGGGACTTTTTTCTGGTAAATGACGCGGCCTGATTGACTGATCGTCACCGTGGCATTGGTCTGTGCAATACCGCTAATTTGTGGGGCGTAGCCGCGTAGTTCCCATGGCAACATTCGCTCGTCACTTGCCAGTGCCGCGCCGGTATAAGAAAAACCGTCGAAAATATTGGAACTAAAATCCGTTTCGCCGAGGGTTAATTTAGAGCCTAATTGCGGTAATGGACGAAAAAGATAGGTGCGCGATATTCCGCCTGACTGTTCATGGTTATCATCGCTATCAGTCTGATTCAACTGATAATCACTACGTAAGCGCCATGCCCCGGCGTTAATTCCGGTGGTACCGTAGGCGTTCAGGTTAGTGCTGCTGCTGCCGTCCTGTGGGCGGTAGCTGCTGGCAAACAAGTTGTAATCCATCAGGATACCGGCGACACCTTCTTTCCATGTGGAGGGTGGGGTCCAGTTTTCTGAGTGCCACGCCAGCCAGGCTTGCGGAATACTAATATTCAGTTGCTGATTGGCTTGATCGAAATTGAAGAGCATTTCAGGTCGGGAGCTAAAATCGACGCACTGATTTATCAATGGTAACGACTGACGGACTTCAGGTTTTAAGCCAAATTTATCGACCAGTAAATCATTGATGCACGGAATGGTTTTATCGTCATTTTTGTGCCAGTTAATCTTTTGCCCGTTACTGATTTGGTTATTATTTACCGCAACGCTAACAAAATACTCACCGGGAGCAATGACTCCTTTTTCCTTTAATAATGAAATATCAATGCGGTCGCGCATCGATTTATCGAGAACATTAAGGTTGAATTCGACCGCCAATGCGCAAGGCATCGCCACGACCAGGCAGGATACAAAAGAGAGTCGATAAATATTCACGGTGTCCATACCTGATAAATATTTTATGAAAGGCGGCGATAGCGCCGCCAAAGTAATACTTATTTATAATCCAGCACGTAGGTTGCATTCGCCGTAACTGCGCCTGGCGTTACAGGTGTAGCCTGATCAATTTGTTCCATCCAGGCAAAGAAATTCAGCGTTTGTTCGCTGGAGGTCGGAGCCAGGTCGATATCTGGAGTAGCGGTGCCTAAAACGATATTGCTTTGATCTTTATTCATTAAACGTACGCCGACGCCGGTGGCTTCACCCGTGCTGGTGTTGTTGAGAATCGGATCTGCGCCGGTGGTTTTCGCTGAGCTATCAAAGGTGACTGCAACTTTAGAAATCTTGCCACCGGAACCGTTGCTGGAGTTTTCCAGATCACAGTTGACTAAGCGCAGGTCGACAGCAACGGCATCGCTGTGATGTGACTGATTAATGTGGCTGGTGGTCACCTGACCGAGTTCAACCTCTTTATCAATATCATCCTGATGTATTTCACACGGTGCTTCAATAACTTCACCTTTAAAGTGAATTTCACCGGATCCTTCATCAGCCGCATAAACAGGTGCTGTGAACAGCAGAGATACGGCCAGTGCGGCCAATGTTTTTTGTCCTTTAAACATAACTGAGTCCTTTAACAGAAAAGAAAAAAGTATATCGGTGCAAGAATATCTTATTTGATTGTCGAATGTTTTTAGTTTTTCTTAAAAATATTATTAATTTTATTAAATGTAAAAGTAATTAATTGATGGTATGAATTAAATGTTTGATGAATAAAGTATTGGAAATTATAGGGGTGCGCTATATTTGGTGGTTTATTCATGTAACTGAGAGGAAGATAGATGATTAAAAATCATCGATTTGTTTATAATTTATACCGATATATTTTTTTTAGAATATATGAATGTCCGATAGTGGATTTTATTTTTACAATTTTTTGTGTTTGGGCATATAAAAATTAACCCGCCATTTGAACGGCGGGTTAAAATATTTACAACTTAGCAATCAACCATTAACGCTTGATATCGCTTTTAAAGTCGCGTTTTTCATATCCTGTATACAGCTGACGCGGACGGGCAATCTTCATACCGTCACTGTGCATTTCGCTCCAGTGGGCGATCCAGCCAACGGTACGTGCCATTGCGAAAATGACGGTGAACATGGAAGACGGAATACCCATCGCTTTCAGGATGATACCAGAGTAGAAATCGACGTTCGGGTACAGTTTCTTCTCGATAAAGTACGGGTCGTTCAGCGCGATGTTTTCCAGCTCCATAGCCACTTCCAGCAGGTCATCTTTGGTGCCCAGCTCTTTCAGAACTTCATGGCAGGTTTCACGCATTACGGTGGCGCGCGGGTCGTAATTTTTGTACACGCGGTGACCGAAGCCCATCAGGCGGAAAGAATCATTTTTATCTTTCGCACGACGAACAAATTCCGGAATGTGTTTAACGGAGCTAATTTCTTCCAGCATTTTCAGCGCCGCTTCGTTAGCACCACCGTGCGCAGGTCCCCACAGTGAAGCAATACCTGCTGCGATACAGGCAAACGGGTTCGCACCCGAAGAGCCAGCGGTACGCACGGTGGAGGTAGAGGCGTTCTGTTCATGGTCAGCGTGCAGGATCAGAATACGGTCCATAGCACGTTCCAGAATCGGATTAACTTCATACGGTTCGCACGGCGTGGAGAACATCATATTCAGGAAGTTACCGGCATAGGAGAGATCGTTGCGCGGATAAACAAATGGCTGACCAATGGAATACTTGTAACACATCGCGGCCATGGTCGGCATTTTCGACAGCAGGCGGAACGCGGCAATTTCACGGTGACGAGGATTGTTAACATCCAGCGAGTCGTGATAGAACGCCGCCAGCGCGCCGGTAATACCACACATGACTGCCATTGGATGCGAGTCGCGACGGAAAGCATGGAACAGACGGGTAATCTGCTCGTGGATCATGGTATGACGGGTCACCGTAGTTTTAAATTCGTCATACTGTTCCTGAGTCGGTTTTTCACCATTCAGCAGGATGTAACAAACTTCCAGGTAGTTAGAATCGGTCGCCAGCTGATCGATCGGGAAACCGCGGTGCAGCAAAATACCTTCATCACCATCAATAAAAGTAATTTTAGATTCGCAGGATGCGGTTGAAGTGAAGCCTGGGTCAAAGGTGAACACACCTTTTGAACCGAGAGTACGGATATCAATAACATCTTGACCCAGCGTGCCTTTCAGCACATCCAGTTCAACAGCTGTGTCCCCGTTGAGGGTGAGTTTTGCTTTTGTATCAGCCATTTAAGGTCTCCTTAGCGCCTTATTGCGTAAGACTGCCGGAACTTAAATTTGCCTTCGCACATCAACCTGGCTTTACCCGTTTGTTATTTGGCTCGCCGCTCTGTGAAAGAGGGGAAAACCTGGGTACAGAGCTCTGGGCGCTTGCAGGTAAAGGATCCATTGATGACGAATAAATGGCGAATCAAGTACTTAGCAATCCGAATTATTAAACTTGTCTACCACTAATAACTGTCCCGAATGAATTGGTCAATACTTCCACACTGTTACATAAGTTAATCTTAGGTGAAATACCGACTTCATAACTTTTACGCATTATATGCTTTTCCTGGCAATGTTTGTAACAACTTTGTTGAATGATTGTCAAATTAGATGATTAAAAATTAAATAAATGTTGTTATCGTGACCTGGATCACTGTTCAGGATAAAACCCGACAAACTATATGTAGGTTAATTGTAATGATTTTGTGAACAGCCTATACTGCCGCCAGGTCTCCGGAACACCCTGCAATCCCGAGCCACCCAGCGTTGTAACGTGTCGTTTTCGCATCTGGAAGCAGTGTTTTGCATGACGCGCAGTTATAGAAAGGACGCTGTCTGACCCGCAAGCAGACCGGAGGAAGGAAATCCCGACGTCTCCAGGTAACAGAAAGTTAACCTCTGTGCCCGTAGTCCCCAGGGAATAATAAGAACAGCATGTGGGCGTTATTCATGATAAGAAATGTGAAAAAACAAAGACCTGTTAATCTGGACCTACAGACCATCCGGTTCCCCATCACGGCGATAGCGTCCATTCTCCATCGCGTTTCCGGTGTGATCACCTTTGTTGCAGTGGGCATCCTGCTGTGGCTTCTGGGTACCAGCCTCTCTTCCCCTGAAGGTTTCGAGCAAGCTTCCGCGATTATGGGCAGCTTCTTCGTCAAATTTATCATGTGGGGCATCCTTACCGCTCTGGCGTATCACGTCGTCGTAGGTATTCGCCACATGATGATGGATTTTGGCTATCTGGAAGAAACATTCGAAGCGGGTAAACGCTCCGCCAAAATCTCCTTTGTTATTACTGTCGTGCTTTCACTTCTCGCAGGAGTCCTCGTATGGTAAGCAACGCCTCCGCATTAGGACGCAATGGCGTACATGATTTCATCCTCGTTCGCGCTACCGCTATCGTCCTGACGCTCTACATCATTTATATGGTCGGTTTTTTCGCCACCAGTGGCGAACTGACATATGAAGTCTGGATCGGTTTCTTCGCCTCTGCGTTCACCAAAGTGTTCACCCTGCTGGCGCTGTTTTCTATCTTGATTCATGCCTGGATCGGCATGTGGCAGGTGTTGACCGACTACGTTAAACCGCTGGCATTGCGCCTGATGCTGCAACTGGTGATTGTCGTTGCACTGGTGGTTTACGTGATTTATGGATTCGTTGTGGTGTGGGGTGTGTGATGAAATTGCCAGTCAGAGAATTTGATGCAGTTGTGATTGGTGCCGGTGGCGCAGGTATGCGCGCGGCGCTGCAAATTTCCCAGAGCGGCCAGACCTGTGCGCTGCTCTCTAAAGTCTTCCCGACCCGTTCCCATACCGTTTCTGCGCAAGGCGGCATTACCGTTGCGCTGGGTAATACCCATGAAGATAACTGGGAATGGCATATGTACGACACCGTAAAAGGGTCGGACTATATCGGTGACCAGGACGCGATTGAATATATGTGTAAAACCGGGCCGGAAGCGATTCTGGAACTCGAACACATGGGCCTGCCGTTCTCGCGTCTTGATGATGGTCGTATCTATCAACGTCCGTTTGGCGGTCAGTCGAAAAACTTCGGCGGCGAGCAGGCGGCACGCACTGCGGCGGCGGCTGACCGTACCGGTCACGCACTGTTGCACACGCTTTATCAGCAGAACCTGAAAAACCACACCACCATTTTCTCCGAGTGGTATGCGCTGGATCTGGTGAAAAACCAGGATGGCGCGGTGGTGGGTTGTACCGCACTGTGCATCGAAACCGGTGAAGTGGTTTATTTCAAAGCCCGCGCTACCGTGCTGGCGACTGGCGGGGCAGGGCGTATTTATCAGTCCACCACTAACGCCCACATTAACACTGGCGACGGTGTCGGCATGGCTATCCGCGCAGGCGTACCGGTGCAGGATATGGAAATGTGGCAATTCCACCCGACCGGCATTGCCGGTGCGGGCGTACTGGTCACCGAAGGTTGCCGTGGTGAAGGCGGTTATCTGCTGAACAAACATGGCGAACGCTTTATGGAGCGTTATGCGCCGAACGCCAAAGACCTGGCGGGCCGTGATGTGGTGGCGCGTTCCATCATGATTGAAATCCGTGAAGGTCGCGGCTGTGATGGTCCGTGGGGGCCACACGCGAAACTGAAACTCGATCACCTGGGTAAAGAAGTTCTCGAATCCCGTCTGCCGGGTATCCTGGAGCTTTCCCGTACCTTTGCTCACGTCGATCCGGTGAAAGAGCCGATTCCGGTTATCCCAACCTGTCACTACATGATGGGCGGTATTCCGACCAAAGTGACCGGTCAGGCGCTGACGGTGAACGAGAAAGGCGAAGATGTGGTTGTTCCGGGGCTGTTTGCCGTTGGTGAAATCGCTTGTGTATCGGTACACGGCGCTAACCGTCTGGGCGGCAACTCGCTGCTGGACCTGGTGGTCTTTGGTCGTGCGGCAGGTCTGCATCTGCAAGAGTCTATCGCCGAACAGGGCGCATTGCGCGATGCCAGCGAGTCTGATGTTGAAGCATCTCTGGATCGTCTGAACCGCTGGAACAATAATCGTAACGGTGAAGATCCGGTGGCGATTCGTAAAGCGCTGCAAGAATGTATGCAGCATAACTTCTCGGTCTTCCGTGAAGGTGATGCGATGGCGAAAGGGCTTGAGCAGTTGAAAGTGATCCGCGAGCGTCTGAAAAATGCCCGTCTGGATGACACTTCCAGCGAGTTCAACACCCAGCGCGTTGAGTGCCTGGAACTGGATAACCTGATGGAAACGGCGTATGCAACGGCTGTTTCTGCCAACTTCCGTACCGAAAGCCGTGGCGCACATAGCCGCTTCGACTTCCCGGATCGTGATGATGAAAACTGGCTGTGCCACTCCCTGTATCTGCCAGAGTCGGAATCCATGACGCGCCGAAGCGTCAACATGGAACCGAAACTGCGCCCGGCATTCCCGCCGAAGATTCGTACTTACTAATGCGGAGACAGGAAAATGAGACTCGAGTTTTCAATTTATCGCTATAACCCGGATGTTGATGATGCTCCGCGTATGCAGGATTACACCCTGGAAGCGGAAGAAGGTCGCGACATGATGCTGCTGGATGCGCTTATCCAGCTGAAAGAGAAAGATCCCAGCCTGTCGTTCCGCCGCTCCTGCCGTGAAGGTGTGTGCGGTTCCGACGGTCTGAACATGAACGGCAAGAATGGTCTGGCCTGTATTACCCCGATTTCGGCACTCAACCAGCCGGGCAAGAAGATTGTGATTCGCCCGCTGCCAGGTTTACCGGTGATCCGCGATTTGGTGGTAGACATGGGACAATTCTATGCGCAATATGAGAAAATTAAGCCTTACCTGTTGAATAATGGACAAAATCCGCCAGCTCGCGAGCATTTACAGATGCCAGAGCAGCGCGAAAAACTCGACGGGCTGTATGAATGTATTCTCTGCGCATGTTGTTCAACCTCTTGTCCGTCTTTCTGGTGGAATCCCGATAAGTTTATCGGCCCGGCAGGCTTGTTAGCGGCATATCGTTTCCTGATCGATAGCCGTGATACCGAGACTGACAGCCGCCTCGACGGTTTGAGCGATGCATTCAGCGTATTCCGCTGTCACAGCATCATGAACTGCGTCAGTGTATGTCCGAAGGGGCTGAACCCGACGCGCGCCATCGGCCATATTAAGTCGATGTTGTTGCAACGTAATGCGTAAACCGTAGGCCTGATAAGACGCGCAAGCGTCGCATCAGGCAACCAGTGCCGGATGCGGCGTGAACGCCTTATCCGGCCTACAAGTCATTACCCGTAGGCCTGATAAGCGCAGCGCATCAGGCGTAACAAAGAAATGCAGGAAATCTTTAAAAACTGCCCCTGACACTAAGACAGTTTTTAAAGGTTCCTTCGCGAGCCACTACATAGACAAGAGCTCGCAAGTGAACCCCGGCACGCACATCACTGTGCGTGGTAGTATCCACGGCGAAGTAAGCATAAAAAAGATGCTTAAGGGATCACGATGCAGAACAGCGCTTTGAAAGCCTGGTTGGACTCTTCTTACCTCTCTGGCGCAAACCAGAGCTGGATAGAACAGCTCTATGAAGACTTCTTAACCGATCCTGACTCGGTTGACGCTAACTGGCGTTCGACGTTCCAGCAGTTACCTGGTACGGGAGTCAAACCGGATCAATTCCACTCTCAAACGCGTGAATATTTCCGCCGCCTGGCGAAAGACGCTTCACGTTACTCTTCAACGATCTCCGACCCTGACACCAATGTGAAGCAGGTTAAAGTCCTGCAGCTCATTAACGCATACCGCTTCCGTGGTCACCAGCATGCGAATCTCGATCCGCTGGGACTGTGGCAGCAAGATAAAGTGGCCGATCTGGATCCGTCTTTCCACGATCTGACCGAAGCAGACTTCCAGGAGACCTTCAACGTCGGTTCATTTGCCAGCGGCAAAGAAAACATGAAACTCGGCGAGCTGCTGGAAGCCCTCAAGCAAACCTACTGTGGCCCGATTGGTGCCGAGTATATGCACATTACCAGCACCGAAGAAAAACGCTGGATCCAACAGCGTATCGAGTCTGGTCGCGCGACTTTCAATAGCGAAGAGAAAAAACGCTTCTTAAGCGAACTGACCGCCGCTGAAGGCCTTGAACGTTACCTCGGCGCAAAATTCCCTGGCGCAAAACGCTTCTCGCTGGAAGGCGGTGACGCGTTAATCCCGATGCTTAAAGAGATGATCCGCCACGCTGGCAACAGCGGCACCCGCGAAGTGGTTCTTGGGATGGCGCACCGTGGTCGTCTGAACGTGCTGGTGAACGTGCTGGGTAAAAAACCGCAAGACTTGTTCGACGAGTTTGCCGGTAAACATAAAGAACACCTCGGCACGGGTGACGTGAAATACCACATGGGCTTCTCGTCTGACTTCCAGACCGATGGCGGCCTGGTGCACCTGGCGCTGGCGTTTAACCCGTCTCACCTTGAGATTGTAAGCCCGGTAGTTATCGGTTCTGTTCGTGCCCGTCTGGACAGACTTGATGAGCCGAGCAGCAACAAAGTGCTGCCAATCACCATCCACGGTGACGCCGCAGTGACCGGGCAGGGCGTGGTTCAGGAAACTCTGAACATGTCGAAAGCGCGTGGTTATGAAGTTGGCGGTACGGTACGTATCGTTATCAACAACCAGGTTGGTTTCACCACCTCTAATCCACTGGATGCTCGTTCTACACCGTACTGTACTGATATCGGTAAGATGGTTCAGGCACCGATTTTCCACGTTAACGCGGATGATCCGGAAGCCGTTGCCTTTGTGACCCGTCTGGCGCTCGATTTCCGTAACACCTTTAAACGTGATGTCTTCATCGACCTGGTGTGCTACCGCCGTCACGGCCACAACGAAGCCGACGAGCCGAGCGCAACCCAGCCGCTGATGTATCAGAAAATCAAAAAACATCCGACACCGCGCAAAATCTACGCTGACAAGCTGGAGCAGGAAAAAGTGGCGACGCTGGAAGATGCCACCGAGATGGTTAACCTGTACCGCGATGCGCTGGATGCTGGCGATTGCGTAGTGGCAGAGTGGCGTCCGATGAACATGCACTCTTTCACCTGGTCGCCGTACCTCAACCACGAATGGGACGAAGAGTACCCGAACAAAGTTGAGATGAAGCGCCTGCAGGAGCTGGCGAAACGCATCAGCACGGTGCCGGAAGCAGTTGAAATGCAGTCTCGCGTTGCCAAGATTTATGGCGATCGCCAGGCGATGGCTGCCGGTGAGAAACTGTTCGACTGGGGCGGTGCGGAAAACCTCGCTTACGCCACGCTGGTTGACGAAGGCATTCCGGTTCGCCTGTCGGGTGAAGACTCCGGTCGCGGTACCTTCTTCCACCGCCACGCGGTGATCCACAACCAGTCTAACGGTTCCACTTACACGCCGTTGCAACACATCCATAACGGGCAGGGCGCGTTCCGCGTCTGGGACTCCGTACTGTCTGAAGAAGCAGTGCTGGCGTTTGAATACGGTTATGCCACCGCAGAACCACGCACTCTGACCATCTGGGAAGCGCAGTTCGGTGACTTCGCCAACGGTGCGCAGGTGGTTATCGACCAGTTCATCTCTTCTGGCGAACAGAAATGGGGCCGGATGTGTGGTCTGGTGATGTTGCTGCCGCACGGTTACGAAGGGCAGGGGCCGGAGCACTCCTCCGCGCGTCTGGAACGTTATCTGCAACTTTGTGCTGAGCAAAACATGCAGGTTTGCGTTCCGTCTACCCCGGCACAGGTTTACCACATGCTGCGTCGTCAGGCGCTGCGCGGGATGCGTCGTCCGCTGGTAGTGATGTCGCCGAAATCCCTGCTGCGTCATCCGCTGGCGGTTTCCAGCCTCGAAGAACTGGCGAACGGCACCTTCCTGCCAGCCATCGGTGAAATCGACGAGCTTGATCCGAAGGGCGTGAAGCGCGTAGTGATGTGTTCTGGTAAGGTTTATTACGACCTGCTGGAACAGCGTCGTAAGAACAATCAACACGATGTCGCCATTGTGCGTATCGAGCAACTCTACCCGTTCCCGCATAAAGCGATGCAGGAAGTGTTGCAGCAGTTTGCTCACGTCAAGGATTTTGTCTGGTGCCAGGAAGAGCCGCTCAACCAGGGCGCATGGTACTGCAGCCAGCATCATTTCCGTGAAGTGATTCCGTTTGGGGCTTCTCTGCGTTATGCAGGCCGCACGGCCTCCGCCTCTCCGGCGGTAGGGTATATGTCCGTTCACCAGAAACAGCAACAAGATCTGGTTAATGACGCGCTGAACGTCGAATAAATAAAGGATACACAATGAGTAGCGTAGATATTCTGGTCCCTGACCTGCCTGAATCCGTAGCCGATGCCACCGTCGCAACCTGGCATAAAAAACCCGGCGACGCAGTCGTACGTGATGAAGTGCTGGTAGAAATCGAAACTGACAAAGTGGTACTGGAAGTACCGGCATCAGCAGACGGCATTCTGGATGCGGTTCTGGAAGATGAAGGTACAACGGTAACGTCTCGTCAGATCCTTGGTCGCCTGCGTGAAGGCAACAGCGCCGGTAAAGAAACCAGCGCCAAATCTGAAGAGAAAGCGTCCACTCCGGCGCAACGCCAGCAGGCGTCTCTGGAAGAGCAAAACAACGATGCGTTAAGCCCGGCGATCCGTCGCCTGCTGGCTGAACACAATCTCGACGCCAGCGCCATTAAAGGCACCGGTGTGGGTGGTCGTCTGACTCGTGAAGATGTGGAAAAACATCTGGCGAAAGCCCCGGCGAAAGAGTCTGCTCCGGCAGCGGCTGCTCCGGCGGCGCAACCGGCTCTGGCTGCACGTAGTGAAAAACGTGTCCCGATGACTCGCCTGCGTAAGCGTGTGGCAGAGCGTCTGCTGGAAGCGAAAAACTCCACCGCCATGCTGACCACGTTCAACGAAGTCAACATGAAGCCGATTATGGATCTGCGTAAGCAGTACGGTGAAGCGTTTGAAAAACGCCACGGCATCCGTCTGGGCTTTATGTCCTTCTACGTGAAAGCGGTGGTTGAAGCCCTGAAACGTTACCCGGAAGTGAATGCTTCTATCGACGGTGATGACGTGGTTTACCACAACTATTTCGACGTCAGCATGGCGGTTTCCACGCCGCGCGGCCTGGTGACGCCGGTACTGCGTGATGTCGATACCCTCGGCATGGCAGACATCGAGAAGAAAATCAAAGAGCTGGCAGTTAAAGGCCGTGACGGCAAGCTGACGGTTGAAGATCTGACCGGTGGTAACTTCACCATCACCAACGGTGGTGTGTTCGGTTCCCTGATGTCTACGCCGATCATCAACCCGCCGCAGAGCGCAATTCTGGGTATGCACGCTATCAAAGATCGTCCGATGGCGGTGAATGGTCAGGTTGAGATCCTGCCGATGATGTACCTGGCGCTGTCCTACGATCACCGTCTGATCGATGGTCGCGAATCCGTGGGCTTCCTGGTAACGATCAAAGAGTTGCTGGAAGATCCGACGCGTCTGCTGCTGGACGTGTAGTAGTTTAAGCTTCACCTGCACTGTAGACCGACGTGGATAGGGTGTCGGTCTACGGTTTAAAAGATAACGATTACTGAAGGATGGACAGAACACATGAACTTACATGAATATCAGGCAAAACAACTTTTTGCCCGCTATGGCTTACCAGCACCGGTGGGTTATGCCTGTACTACTCCGCGCGAAGCAGAAGAAGCCGCTTCAAAAATCGGTGCCGGCCCGTGGGTAGTGAAATGTCAGGTTCACGCTGGTGGCCGCGGTAAAGCGGGCGGTGTGAAAGTTGTAAACAGCAAAGAAGACATCCGTGCTTTTGCAGAAAACTGGCTCGGCAAGCGTCTGGTAACGTATCAAACAGATGCCAATGGCCAACCGGTTAACCAGATTCTGGTTGAAGCAGCGACCGATATCGCTAAAGAGCTGTATCTCGGTGCCGTTGTAGACCGTAGTTCCCGTCGTGTGGTCTTTATGGCCTCCACCGAAGGCGGCGTGGAAATCGAAAAAGTGGCGGAAGAAACTCCGCACCTGATCCACAAAGTTGCGCTTGATCCGCTGACTGGCCCGATGCCGTATCAGGGACGCGAGCTGGCGTTCAAACTGGGTCTGGAAGGTAAACTGGTTCAGCAGTTCACCAAAATCTTCATGGGCCTGGCGACCATTTTCCTGGAGCGCGACCTGGCGTTGATCGAAATCAACCCGCTGGTCATCACCAAACAGGGCGATCTGATTTGCCTCGACGGCAAACTGGGCGCTGACGGCAACGCACTGTTCCGCCAGCCTGATCTGCGCGAAATGCGTGACCAGTCGCAGGAAGATCCGCGTGAAGCACAGGCTGCACAGTGGGAACTGAACTACGTTGCGCTGGACGGTAACATCGGTTGTATGGTTAACGGCGCAGGTCTGGCGATGGGTACGATGGACATCGTTAAACTGCACGGCGGCGAACCGGCTAACTTCCTTGACGTTGGCGGCGGCGCAACCAAAGAACGTGTAACCGAAGCGTTCAAAATCATCCTCTCTGACGACAAAGTGAAAGCCGTTCTGGTTAACATCTTCGGCGGTATCGTTCGTTGCGACCTGATCGCTGACGGTATCATCGGCGCGGTAGCAGAAGTGGGTGTTAACGTACCGGTCGTGGTACGTCTGGAAGGTAACAACGCCGAACTCGGCGCGAAGAAACTGGCTGACAGCGGCCTGAATATTATTGCAGCAAAAGGTCTGACGGATGCAGCTCAGCAGGTTGTTGCCGCAGTGGAGGGGAAATAATGTCCATTTTAATTGATAAAAACACCAAGGTTATCTGCCAGGGCTTTACTGGTAGCCAGGGGACTTTCCACTCAGAACAGGCCATTGCATACGGCACTAAAATGGTTGGCGGCGTAACCCCAGGTAAAGGCGGTACTACCCACCTCGGCCTGCCGGTGTTCAACACCGTGCGTGAAGCTGTTGCTGCTACTGGCGCTACCGCTTCTGTTATCTACGTACCAGCACCGTTCTGCAAAGACTCCATTCTGGAAGCTATTGATGCAGGCATCAAACTGATTATCACCATCACTGAAGGCATCCCGACGCTGGATATGCTGACTGTGAAAGTGAAACTGGACGAAGCCGGCGTTCGTATGATCGGCCCGAACTGCCCGGGCGTTATCACTCCGGGTGAATGCAAAATCGGTATCCAGCCGGGTCACATTCACAAACCGGGTAAAGTGGGTATCGTTTCCCGTTCCGGTACACTGACCTATGAAGCGGTTAAACAGACCACGGATTACGGTTTCGGTCAGTCGACCTGTGTTGGTATCGGCGGTGACCCGATCCCAGGCTCTAACTTTATCGACATCCTCGAAATGTTCGAAAAAGATCCGCAGACCGAAGCGATCGTGATGATCGGTGAGATCGGCGGTAGCGCTGAAGAAGAAGCGGCAGCGTACATCAAAGAGCACGTTACCAAGCCAGTTGTAGGTTACATCGCTGGTGTGACTGCGCCGAAAGGCAAACGTATGGGCCACGCGGGTGCGATCATTGCTGGTGGGAAAGGGACTGCGGATGAGAAATTCGCTGCTCTGGAAGCCGCAGGCGTGAAAACCGTTCGCAGCCTGGCGGATATCGGTGAAGCACTGAAAACTGTTCTGAAATAAATATCTGTAATAAGAAATAGCCCTCGCCGCTTCCCTCTACAGGAATGGCGAAGGGCTGTCGGTTTCGACATGGTTGGCCATCGTATGATGGCCTTTTTTGTGCTTATCGCGATGATTTTCGCTGCGCTATCAGGGTAAATTTATAGTCATCGGTATTAAAAGCGTTGCGGCTATATTCAAACACCCGACCATCAACTAAATATCCACGCGATACTTTTTCAAGAATCGGCTTTGTCTGGCTGATATTAAGCAGACGGCTCATCTCTTCGGTTGGCATCAGAGGAATGATTTCCTGTTCGCTACGATCGATAACCATCTTCTTCACTTCTTCAATAAAGTGATATTTCGAATTTTCCATGACCTGCCAGGTGAGATCCGGGAACAACGCAAGCGGCATCCAGGTTTCTTCCAGCGCCATTGGCTTTTGCTTGCGATAGCGCACGCGCTTCACATGCCACACACGATCCTGCGCGGTGATTTGTAGCTGTTGCTGAAGAAAATCGTCAGCCGGAATCACTTCAAATATCAGGATTTCACTGTGTGTATCGACGTGACGGTCCGACAGTTTTTCATCAAAACTGGTTAACTGAAAAATATCGTAATTGACCCGCTCTTCTTTGACGTAAGTCCCGCTGCCCTGAATGCTTTCGAGGATCTGCTGCTCGACTAGCTGGCGCAAAGCCTGACGCACCGTAACCCGGCTGACGCCAAACTCTGTTTGTAGCGCTGATTCAGTGGGTAACGCATCGCCAGGTTTAAGCTCGCCACGCGCAATTTGTTCACGAATGCGATCGGCAATCTGCCGGTATAAGGGCTTGTGTCCCATTTTTAGTATCTCATTAATACGAATTTAGCCATTATGCCGATAAATTCATCCTGTAAATAATACAAATACAATACAAATAATTTCAATCAAGTGAAATTGATCACATGATGGTATTGTTTTATCGGGCACACTGGCGCGACTATAAAAACGATCAAGTGAGGATCATGATGAATCTGACGACTCTGACCCACCGCGATGCGTTGTGTCTGAATGCGCGCTTTACCAGCCGTGAAGAGGCCATCCACGCGTTGACTCAACGTCTTGCTGCTCTGGGGAAAATTTCCAGTACTGAGCAATTTCTGGAAGAAGTGTATCGCCGTGAAAGCCTTGGCCCGACCGCCTTAGGTGAAGGGTTGGCTGTGCCGCATGGCAAAACTGCTGCGGTAAAAGAAGCGGCGTTTGCGGTCGCCACACTCAGCGAGCCGCTTCAGTGGGAAGGCGTTGATGGCCCGGAAGCAGTTGATTTAGTGGTGCTGCTGGCGATTCCCCCCAATGAAGCGGGTACTACGCATATGCAACTGCTGACAGCGCTGACCACGCGCCTTGCGGATGATGAGATTCGGGCGCGTATACAGTCGGCGACGACGCCTGATGAGTTGCTCTCGGCGCTGGATGACAAGGGAGGCACGCAACCTTCTGCCTCTTTTTCCAACGCGCCAACTATCGTCTGCGTAACGGCCTGTCCGGCGGGTATTGCTCACACCTATATGGCTGCGGAATATCTGGAAAAAGCCGGACGCAAACTCGGCGTAAATGTTTACGTTGAAAAACAAGGCGCTAACGGCATTGAAGGGCGTTTAACGGCGGATCAACTCAATAGTGCAACCGCCTGTATTTTTGCGGCTGAAGTCGCCATCAAGGAGAGTGAGCGTTTTAATGGCATTCCCGCGCTTTCAGTGCCTGTTGCCGAGCCGATTCGCCATGCAGAAGCGTTGATCCAACAAGCGCTTACCCTCAAGCGTAGCGATGAGACGCGTACCGTACAGCAAGATACGCAACCGGTGAAAAGTGTCAAAACGGAGCTGAAACAGGCACTGTTGAGCGGAATCTCTTTTGCCGTACCGTTGATTGTCGCGGGGGGCACGGTGCTGGCGGTCGCGGTATTACTGTCGCAAATCTTCGGGCTACAAGATCTGTTTAATGAAGAAAACTCCTGGCTGTGGATGTACCGCAAGCTGGGCGGCGGGCTGCTCGGAATTTTGATGGTACCGGTGCTCGCGGCCTATACCGCCTATTCTCTGGCAGATAAACCGGCGTTAGCGCCAGGCTTTGCGGCTGGACTTGCCGCCAACATGATCGGCTCCGGGTTTCTCGGCGCGGTCGTTGGCGGATTGATAGCCGGTTACTTGATGCGCTGGGTGAAAAATCACTTGCGTCTTAGCAGTAAATTCAATGGATTCCTGACTTTTTATCTCTACCCGGTGCTCGGTACGTTGGGAGCGGGCAGTCTGATGCTGTTTGTGGTGGGAGAACCTGTCGCATGGATCAATAACTCGCTTACCGCCTGGCTGAACGGTCTGTCAGGAAGTAACGCGCTGTTGCTGGGTGCCATTCTCGGTTTTATGTGTTCCTTTGACCTTGGAGGGCCAGTGAACAAAGCCGCTTATGCATTCTGCCTGGGCGCAATGGCGAACGGCGTTTACGGCCCGTATGCCATTTTCGCCTCCGTCAAAATGGTTTCGGCATTTACCGTAACCGCTTCCACGATGCTCGCACCGCGCCTGTTTAAAGAGTTTGAAATTGAGACCGGGAAATCCACCTGGCTGTTAGGGCTGGCAGGTATTACCGAAGGGGCGATCCCGATGGCGATTGAAGATCCGCTGCGGGTTATTGGTTCGTTTGTGCTGGGCTCTATGGTAACGGGCGCTATTGTCGGTGCGATGAATATCGGCCTTTCGACACCCGGTGCCGGCATTTTCTCGCTCTTTTTACTTCATGATAATGGCGCGGGCGGTGTTATGGCGGCAATTGGCTGGTTTGGTGCGGCATTGGTGGGGGCTGCAATCTCGACTGCAATTCTCCTGATCTGGCGGCGTCACGCGGTTAAGCATGGCAACTATCTGACTGATGGCGTAATGCCATAAACAAAAAGGAAACGACGATGAAAGCGGTATCTCGCGTTCACATCACCCCGCATATGCATTGGGATCGGGAGTGGTATTTCACCACCGAAGAGTCACGCATTCTGCTGGTCAATAATATGGAAGAGATCCTGTGCCGACTGGAACAGGACAACGAATACAAATATTACGTACTCGACGGGCAAACGGCGATCCTCGAAGATTATTTCGCGGTGAAACCGGAAAACAAAGACCGCGTGAAGAAACAGGTAGAAGCCGGTAAGTTGATTATCGGCCCCTGGTATACCCAGACCGATACCACGATTGTTTCTGCGGAATCCATCGTCCGTAATCTGATGTACGGAATGCGTGACTGCCTCGCGTTTGGCGAGCCGATGAAAATAGGTTATTTACCGGATTCCTTTGGCATGTCCGGGCAACTGCCGCATATTTACAATGGATTTGGCATTACCCGCACTATGTTCTGGCGCGGATGTTCGGAGCGCCACGGTACTGATAAAACCGAGTTTTTGTGGCAAAGCAGTGACGGTAGCGAAGTGACGGCGCAGGTGCTGCCGCTGGGCTACGCCATCGGTAAGTACTTACCTGCCGACGAAAACGGATTACGTAAACGCCTCGACAGTTATTTTGACGTGCTGGAAAAAGCGTCTGTAACCAAAGAGATTTTGCTGCCGAATGGTCATGACCAGATGCCATTGCAGCAAAATATCTTCGAAGTGATGGATAAGCTACGTGAGATCTACCCTCAACGTAAGTTTGTGATGAGCCGCTTTGAAGAGGTATTTGAGAAGATCGAAGCGCAGCGTGAAAGTCTGGCCACCCTGAAAGGTGAATTTATCGATGGCAAATATATGCGCGTACATCGCACCATCGGTTCCACGCGCATGGATATCAAAATTGCCCACGCACGTATTGAAAATAAGATTGTTAATCTGCTGGAACCGCTGGCAACGCTGGCCTGGACGTTGGGTTTTGAATACCACCACGGCTTGCTGGAGAAAATGTGGAAAGAGATCTTAAAAAATCATGCCCACGACAGTATCGGTTGTTGTTGCAGTGACAAAGTTCATCGCGAAATTGTCGCCCGCTTCGAACTGGCTGAAGACATGGCGGATAATCTGCTGCGTTTCTACATGCGCAAAATTGCCGATAACATGCCACAGAGTGATGCCGACAAACTCGTGCTGTTTAACCTGATGCCCTGGCCGCGGGAAGAAGTTATTAACACCACTGTGCGGCTGCGCGCCAGCCAGTTTAATCTACAAGACGATCGCGGTCAGCCTGTACCGTATTTTATTCGCCATGCCCGTGAGATCGATCCTGGCCTAATCGATCGGCAAATTGTTCATTATGGCAATTATGATCCCTTTATGGAGTTTGATATTCAGATCAACCAGATTGTCCCTTCTATGGGCTATCGCACGCTTTATATTGAAGCGAATCAGCCTGGCAACGTGATTGCGGCAAAAAGTGACGCTGAAGGGATTCTGGAAAATGCTTTCTGGCAGATTGCGCTCAATGAGGATGGTTCTCTGCAACTGGTAGATAAAGACAGCGGTGTGCGCTATGACCGGGTATTGCAAATTGAAGAAAGCTCTGATGATGGTGATGAATATGACTATTCACCCGCAAAAGAAGAGTGGGTAATTACCGCAGCGAACGCGAAACCGCAATGCGATATTATTCATGAAGCCTGGCAGAGCAGGGCTGTTATCCGCTATGACATGGCAGTGCCGCTCAATTTGTCAGAACGCAGCGCCCGGCAATCCACTGGCAGAGTAGGGGGGGTGTTGGTTGTCACTCTTAGTCATAACAGCAGGCGTATTGATGTGGATATCAACCTTGATAACCAGGCTGACGATCATCGCCTTCGTGTCCTGGTCCCTACACCTTTTAACACTGACAGTGTTCTGGCAGATACGCAGTTTGGTTCGCTAACGCGCCCCGTGAACGACAGTGCAATGAACAACTGGCAGCAAGAAGGCTGGAAAGAAGCGCCGGTTCCGGTATGGAATATGCTCAACTATGTTGCCTTACAGGAAGGGCGTAACGGCATGGCTGTCTTTAGCGAAGGGTTACGTGAATTTGAAGTCATCGGTGAAGAGAAGAAAACCTTTGCCATTACGTTGCTGCGTGGCGTGGGCTTACTGGGCAAAGAAGATCTGCTTTTAAGGCCTGGGCGGCCTTCGGGAATTAAAATGCCAGTCCCGGACTCACAACTACGTGGTCTGCTTTCTTGTCGCCTAAGTTTATTGAGTTATACCGGTACGCCAACCGCCGCTGGTGTAGCTCAGCAGGCGCGAGCATGGCTGACTCCAGTACAGTGTTACAACAAAATCCCATGGGATGCGATGAAGCTCAACAAAGCCGGATTCAACGTGCCGGAAAGTTATAGTTTGTTGAAAATGCCCCCAGTGGGATGCCTGATAAGCGCACTTAAGAAAGCTGAAGACCGACAAGAAGTGATTTTACGGCTGTTTAATCCGGCTGAATCAGCAACCTGTGATGCGACTGTTGCTTTCAGTCGCGAGGTGATTTCTTGCTCAGAAACGATGATGGATGAACACATTACCACCGAGGAAAATCAAGGTTCAAATCTATCGGGGCCTTTTTTACCCGGCCAGTCACGGACGTTCAGTTACCGGCTTGCCTGAATAGCAATCAAACCGAAGCCACATATGCGCGGCCAGATTGTTGACAAAGGGCGCTTTGTTCATGCCGGATACGGCATGAACGCTTTATTCGGTCTACAAAAGCAGGCAAATTCAATATATTGCAGAGATGATGTAGACACTGGCAAGCGTAGCGCATCAGGTAATTTTGCGTTTATCTTCACTCTCAAGCCACGTATATGTGGCTTTATTTTTAACAAAATAATAACCCTGGGTGAGTTAATTATAATATAATTACAAGTTAATTAAATGTTAATATCGGCGGGGTGGATTTATGCCTTTATTAGTAATCCTGAAACTCTGCGTCGTATTAGCCAGTGACCAAAAAAAGAATTAAGGTCAACCGTGCTGTTTTTGCTTCGTCTCTTTTTATCTTTAAATTGCCAACCGAAACTAATTTCAGCCTTATAACTCACACATTTTAAACATAAATGTCACTAAAGTTACCTTATTGAAACATGATTAACATAATTTGTAGGAATTGATATTTATCAATGTATAAGTCTTGGAAATTGGCATCAAAAAGAGATAAATTGTTCTCGATCAAATTGGCTGAAAGGCGGTAATTTAGCTATAAATTGATCACCGTCGAAAAATGCAAATTTGCTTCAACAAAAACCTGTTTATTGTAAGGATTTTGCGGCGTAATATATACGTGGGATCAATTTGAGTTTTTATTAACATGTTTGCAACCTTTCTTTACGCCGTTTTTGTGTGCATTCACATGGTATGATGAAAGTGTTCAAACAAATTTCTATTGGGGCATGCGTGTGACCCTTTCTAACGGGGTTCACTCTCGGAGTCTTCATGCGATGAGCAAGGAGTCATGATGTTAGATATAGTCGAACTGTCGCGCTTACAGTTTGCCTTGACCGCGATGTACCACTTCCTTTTTGTGCCACTGACGCTCGGTATGGCGTTCCTGCTGGCCATTATGGAAACGGTCTACGTCCTCTCCGGCAAACAGATTTATAAAGATATGACCAAGTTCTGGGGCAAGTTGTTTGGTATCAACTTCGCTCTGGGTGTGGCTACCGGTCTGACCATGGAGTTCCAGTTCGGGACTAACTGGTCTTACTATTCCCACTATGTAGGGGATATCTTCGGTGCGCCGCTGGCAATCGAAGGTCTGATGGCCTTCTTCCTCGAATCCACCTTTGTAGGTCTGTTCTTCTTCGGTTGGGATCGTCTGGGTAAAGTTCAGCATATGTGTGTCACCTGGCTGGTGGCGCTCGGTTCAAACCTGTCCGCACTGTGGATTCTGGTTGCGAACGGCTGGATGCAAAACCCAATCGCGTCCGATTTCAACTTTGAAACTATGCGTATGGAGATGGTGAGCTTCTCCGAGCTGGTGCTTAACCCGGTTGCTCAGGTGAAATTCGTTCACACTGTAGCGTCTGGTTATGTGACTGGCGCGATGTTCATCCTCGGTATCAGCGCATGGTATATGCTGAAAGGTCGTGACTTCGCCTTCGCTAAACGCTCCTTTGCTATCGCTGCCAGCTTCGGTATGGCTGCTGTTCTGTCTGTTATTGTTCTGGGTGATGAATCCGGCTACGAAATGGGCGACGTGCAGAAAACCAAACTGGCTGCTATTGAAGCCGAGTGGGAAACGCAACCTGCGCCTGCTGCCTTTACTCTGTTCGGCATTCCTGATCAGGAAGAGGAGACGAACAAATTTGCGATTCAGATCCCTTACGCACTGGGCATCATTGCAACGCGTTCCGTGGATACCCCGGTTATCGGCCTGAAAGAGCTGATGGTGCAGCATGAAGAACGCATTCGTAACGGGATGAAGGCGTACTCTCTGCTCGAACAACTGCGTTCTGGTTCTACCGACCAGGCGGTTCGTGACCAGTTCAATAGCATGAAGAAAGACCTCGGTTACGGTCTGCTGCTGAAACGCTATACGCCAAACGTGGCTGATGCGACTGAAGCGCAGATTCAACAGGCAACCAAAGACTCCATCCCGCGTGTAGCGCCGCTGTACTTTGCGTTCCGTATCATGGTGGCGTGTGGCTTCCTGCTTCTGGCAATCATCGCGCTCTCTTTCTGGAGTGTCATCCGCAACCGCATTGGCGAGAAAAAATGGCTTCTGCGCGCCGCGCTGTACGGTATTCCGCTGCCGTGGATTGCTGTAGAAGCGGGCTGGTTCGTGGCTGAATATGGCCGCCAACCGTGGGCTATCGGTGAAGTGCTGCCGACAGCTGTGGCGAACTCGTCACTGACCGCAGGCGATCTCATCTTCTCAATGGTGCTGATTTGCGGCCTGTATACCCTGTTCCTGGTGGCAGAATTGTTCTTAATGTTCAAGTTTGCACGCCTCGGCCCAAGCAGCCTGAAAACCGGTCGCTATCACTTTGAGCAGTCTTCCACGACTACTCAGCCGGCACGCTAAGACAGGAGTCGTCAAATGATCGATTATGAAGTATTGCGTTTTATCTGGTGGCTGCTGGTTGGCGTTCTGCTGATTGGTTTTGCAGTCACTGACGGTTTCGACATGGGGGTGGGCATGCTCACCCGTTTCCTCGGTCGTAACGACACCGAGCGTCGAATTATGATTAACTCCATTGCACCACACTGGGACGGTAACCAGGTTTGGCTGATCACCGCGGGCGGCGCACTCTTTGCTGCCTGGCCGATGGTCTATGCCGCTGCGTTCTCCGGCTTCTATGTGGCGATGATCCTCGTGCTGGCGTCTTTGTTCTTCCGTCCGGTCGGTTTTGACTACCGCTCCAAGATTGAAGAAACCCGCTGGCGTAACATGTGGGACTGGGGCATCTTCATTGGTAGTTTCGTTCCGCCGCTGGTAATTGGTGTAGCGTTCGGTAACCTGTTGCAGGGCGTACCGTTCAACGTTGATGAATATCTGCGTCTGTACTACACCGGTAACTTCTTCCAGTTGCTTAACCCGTTCGGCCTGCTGGCAGGCGTGGTGAGCGTAGGGATGATCATTACTCAGGGCGCAACCTATCTGCAAATGCGTACCGTGGGCGAACTGCACCTGCGTACCCGTGCAACGGCTCAGGTGGCTGCGCTGGTGACACTGGTCTGTTTCGCACTGGCTGGCGTATGGGTGATGTACGGTATCGATGGTTATGTCGTGAAATCGACAATGGACCATTACGCAGCCTCTAACCCACTGAATAAAGAAGTGGTTCGTGAAGCTGGCGCATGGCTGGTTAACTTCAACAACACGCCAATTCTGTGGGCTATTCCGGCACTGGGTGTGGTTCTTCCGCTGCTGACCATCCTGACTGCACGTATGGATAAAGCCGCGTGGGCGTTTGTGTTCTCCTCCCTGACGCTGGCCTGCATCATCCTGACAGCCGGTATCGCAATGTTCCCGTTTGTGATGCCGTCCAGCACCATGATGAACGCAAGTCTGACAATGTGGGATGCAACTTCCAGCCAGCTGACGCTTAACGTCATGACTTGGGTTGCGGTGGTTCTGGTACCGATCATTCTGCTCTACACCGCTTGGTGTTACTGGAAAATGTTCGGTCGTATCACCAAAGAAGATATTGAACGTAACACCCACTCTCTGTACTAAGTAAGGAGCTAAAAATGTGGTATTTCGCATGGATTCTGGGAACGCTTCTTGCCTGTTCGTTTGGGGTAATCACCGCGCTGGCGCTTGAACACGTCGAATCAGGCAAAGCCGGTCAAGAAGACATCTGATGAGTAAGATTATCGCGACCTTGTATGCGGTAATGGACAAGCGCCCCCTGCGGGCGCTTTCCTTCGTGATGGCGCTTCTGTTAGCAGGATGTATGTTTTGGGACCCATCTCGTTTTGCCGCGAAGACCAGTGAACTGGAAATCTGGCATGGTTTATTGCTGATGTGGGCCGTCTGTGCTGGTGTGATTCACGGCGTGGGCTTTCGTCCGCAGAAGGTTCTTTGGCAAGGGATTTTTTGCCCATTGCTTGCCGATATTGTTCTCATTGTCGGGCTGATTTTCTTCTTCTTTTAAATCAGAATTCTCTTTAAAAAATTATGGGCCGCTCCAGGCCCATAAATTTTTACGCTCCCTTAACTTGCCCTCATTCCCAAACCTCAATCGCGCGCGTATAGTAGCAGCGTTTAAAAGCTCTAACTTTTGTTGCATTACCGGGATGTAAAGTGAATACAACGCTGTTTCGATGGCCGGTTCGCGTCTACTATGAAGATACCGATGCCGGTGGTGTGGTGTACCACGCCAGTTACGTCGCTTTTTATGAAAGAGCACGCACAGAGATGCTGCGTCATCATCACTTCAGTCAGCAGGCGCTGATGGCTGAACGCGTTGCCTTTGTGGTACGTAAAATGACGGTGGAATATTACGCACCTGCGCGGCTCGACGATATGCTCGAAATACAGACTGAAATAACATCAATGCGTGGCACCTCTTTGGTTTTCACGCAACGTATTGTCAACGCCGAGAATACTTTGCTGAATGAAGCAGAGGTTCTGGTTGTTTGCGTTGACCCACTCAAAATGAAGCCTCGTGCGCTTCCCAAGTCTATTGTCGCGGAGTTTAAGCAGTGACTGACATGAATATCCTTGATTTGTTCCTGAAGGCTAGCCTTCTGGTTAAACTTATCATGTTGATTTTGATTGGTTTTTCAATCGCATCCTGGGCCATTATTATCCAGCGGACCCGTATTCTTAACGCAGCGGCGCGCGAAGCCGAAGCGTTTGAAGATAAATTCTGGTCTGGAATCGAACTCTCTCGCCTCTATCAAGAGAGTCAGGGGAAACGGGATAATCTGACTGGTTCGGAACAAATATTTTACAGCGGGTTCAAAGAGTTTGTGCGCCTGCATCGTGCCAATAGCCATGCGCCGGAAGCCGTAGTGGAAGGGGCGTCGCGTGCTATGCGTATCTCCATGAACCGTGAACTTGAAAATCTGGAAACGCACATTCCGTTCCTCGGTACGGTTGGCTCCATCAGCCCGTATATTGGTCTGTTTGGTACGGTCTGGGGGATCATGCACGCCTTTATCGCCCTCGGGGCGGTAAAACAAGCAACACTGCAAATGGTTGCGCCCGGTATCGCAGAAGCGTTGATTGCGACTGCAATTGGTCTGTTCGCCGCAATTCCGGCGGTAATGGCTTATAACCGCCTCAACCAGCGCGTAAACAAACTGGAACTGAATTACGACAACTTTATGGAAGAGTTTACCGCGATTCTGCACCGCCAGGCGTTTACCGTTAGCGAGAGCAACAAGGGGTAAGCCATGGCCAGAGCGCGTGGACGAGGTCGTCGCGATCTCAAGTCCGAAATCAACATTGTACCGTTGCTGGACGTACTGCTGGTGCTGTTGCTGATCTTTATGGCGACAGCGCCCATCATCACCCAGAGCGTGGAGGTCGATCTGCCAGACGCTACTGAATCACAGGCGGTGAGCAGTAACGATAATCCGCCAGTGATTGTTGAAGTGTCTGGTATTGGTCAGTACACCGTGGTGGTTGAGAAAGATCGCCTGGAGCGTTTACCACCAGAGCAGGTGGTGGCGGAAGTGTCCAGCCGTTTCAAGGCCAACCCGAAAACGGTCTTTCTGATCGGTGGCGCAAAAGATGTGCCTTACGATGAAATAATTAAAGCACTGAACTTGTTACATAGTGCGGGTGTGAAATCGGTTGGTTTAATGACGCAGCCTATCTAAACATCTGCGTTTCCCTTGCTTGAAAGAGAGCGGGTAACAGGCGAACAGTTTTTGGAAACCGAGAGTGTCAAAGGCAACCGAACAAAACGACAAGCTCAAGCGGGCGATAATTATTTCAGCAGTGCTGCATGTCATCTTATTTGCGGCGCTGCTCTGGAGTTCGTTCGATGAGAATATAGAAGCTTCAGCCGGAGGCGGCGGTGGTTCGTCCATCGACGCTGTCATGGTTGATTCAGGTGCGGTAGTTGAGCAGTACAAACGCATGCAAAGCCAGGAATCAAGCGCGAAGCGTTCTGATGAGCAGCGCAAGATAAAGGAACAGCAGGCTGCTGAAGAACTGCGTGAGAAACAAGCGGCTGAACAGGAACGCCTGAAGCAACTTGAGAAAGAGCGGTTAGCTGCTCAGGAACAGAAAAAGCAGGCTGAAGAAGCCGCAAAACAGGCCGAGTTAAAGCAGAAGCAAGCGGAAGAGGCGGCAGCGAAAGCGGCGGCAGATGCTAAAGCGAAGGCCGAAGCGGATGCTAAAGCTGCGGAAGAAGCAGCGAAGAAAGCGGCGGCAGACGCGAAGAAAAAAGCAGAAGCAGAAGCCGCCAAAGCCGCAGCCGAAGCGCAGAAAAAAGCCGAGGCAGCCGCTGCGGCACTGAAGAAGAAAGCGGAAGCGGCAGAAGCTGCTGCAGCTGAAGCAAGAAAGAAAGCGGCAGCAGAGAAAGCTGCAGCCGACAAAAAAGCAGCAGAAAAAGCGGCTGCTGATAAGGCAGCAGCTGATAAGAAAGCAGCGGCAGAAAAAGCCGCCGCAGACAAAAAAGCGGCAGCGGCAAAAGCAGCGGCAGAAAAAGCCGCCGCAGACAAAAAAGCGGCAGCGGCAAAAGCAGCAGCTGAAAAAGCCGCTGCAGCAAAAGCTGCCGCAGAGGCAGATGATATTTTCGGTGAGCTAAGCTCTGGTAAGAATGCACCGAAAACGGGGGGAGGGGCGAAAGGGAACAATGCTTCGCCTGCCGGGAGTGGTAATACTAAAAACAATGGCGCATCAGGGGCCGATATCAATAACTATGCCGGGCAGATTAAATCTGCTATCGAAAGTAAGTTCTATGACGCATCGTCCTATGCAGGCAAAACCTGTACGCTGCGCATAAAACTGGCACCCGATGGTATGTTACTGGATATCAAACCTGAAGGTGGCGATCCCGCACTTTGTCAGGCTGCGTTGGCAGCAGCTAAACTTGCGAAGATCCCGAAACCACCAAGCCAGGCAGTATATGAAGTGTTCAAAAACGCGCCATTGGACTTCAAACCGTAATCGCGATGTTGACTGTTCCGACGGTCAACATCAGGCACCGGTTGCCACGGGGTTCTGGTAGTTTTGTGTATTTTAGTTTGTTAACATTCTGCTAAATTATCGTGGGCCATCGGTCCAGATAAGGGAGATATGATGAAGCAGGCATTACGAGTAGCATTTGGTTTTCTCATACTGTGGGCATCAGTTCTGCATGCTGAAGTCCGCATTGTGATCGACAGCGGTGTAGATTCCGGTCGTCCTATTGGTGTTGTTCCTTTCCAGTGGGCGGGCCCTGGTGCGGCACCTGAAGATATTGGCGGCATCGTTGCTGCCGACTTGCGTAACAGCGGTAAATTTAATCCGTTAGATCGCGCTCGTCTGCCACAGCAGCCGGGTAGTGCGCAGGAAGTACAACCAGCTGCATGGTCCGCGCTGGGTATTGACGCTGTAGTTGTCGGTCAGGTCACTCCGAATCCGGATGGTTCTTACAATGTTGCTTATCAACTTGTTGACACTGGCGGCGCACCGGGTACTGTACTTGCTCAGAACTCGTACAAAGTGAACAAGCAGTGGCTGCGCTATGCTGGTCATACCGCCAGTGATGAAGTGTTTGAAAAACTGACCGGCATTAAAGGTGCGTTCCGTACCCGTATTGCCTACGTTGTTCAGACCAACGGCGGTCAGTTCCCGTATGAACTGCGCGTATCTGACTATGACGGTTACAACCAGTTTGTCGTTCACCGTTCACCACAGCCGCTGATGTCCCCGGCGTGGTCACCAGACGGTTCTAAACTGGCTTATGTGACCTTCGAAAGCGGTCGTTCCGCGCTAGTTATCCAAACGCTGGCAAACGGCGCTGTACGTCAGGTGGCTTCATTCCCGCGTCACAACGGTGCGCCTGCATTCTCGCCAGACGGCAGCAAACTGGCATTCGCCTTGTCGAAAACCGGTAGCCTGAACCTGTACGTAATGGATTTGGCTTCTGGTCAGATCCGCCAGGTGACTGATGGTCGCAGTAACAATACCGAACCGACCTGGTTCCCGGACAGCCAGAACCTGGCATTTACTTCTGACCAGGCCGGTCGTCCACAGGTTTATAAAGTGAATATCAACGGCGGTGCGCCACAACGTATTACCTGGGAAGGTTCGCAGAACCAGGATGCGGATGTCAGCAGCGACGGTAAATTTATGGTAATGGTCAGCTCCAACGGTGGGCAGCAGCACATTGCCAAACAAGATCTGGCAACGGGAGGCGTACAAGTTCTGTCGTCCACGTTCCTGGATGAAACGCCAAGTCTGGCACCTAACGGCACTATGGTAATCTACAGCTCTTCTCAGGGGATGGGATCCGTGCTGAATTTGGTTTCTACAGATGGGCGTTTCAAAGCGCGTCTTCCGGCAACTGATGGACAGGTCAAATTCCCTGCCTGGTCGCCGTATCTGTGATAATAATTAATTGAATAGTAAAGGAATCATTGAAATGCAACTGAACAAAGTGCTGAAAGGGCTGATGATTGCTCTGCCTGTTATGGCAATTGCGGCATGTTCTT
This sequence comes from Shigella sonnei, assembly GCF_002950395.1. Lineage (NCBI taxonomy): Bacteria > Pseudomonadati > Pseudomonadota > Gammaproteobacteria > Enterobacterales > Enterobacteriaceae > Shigella > Shigella sonnei. Next base: position 2,261,168 of record NZ_CP026802.1, on the reverse strand, counting down.
CCAACAAGAACGCCAGCAATGACGGCAGCGAAGGCATGCTGGGTGCCGGCACTGGTATGGATGCGAACGGCGGCAACGGCAACATGTCTTCCGAAGAGCAGGCTCGTCTGCAAATGCAACAGCTGCAGCAGAACAACATCGTTTACTTCGATCTGGACAAGTACGATATCCGTTCTGACTTCGCTCAAATGCTGGATGCACATGCAAACTTCCTGCGTAGCAACCCGTCTTACAAAGTCACCGTAGAAGGTCACGCGGACGAACGTGGTACTCCGGAATACAACATCTCCCTGGGTGAACGTCGTGCGAACGCCGTTAAGATGTACCTGCAGGGTAAAGGCGTTTCTGCAGACCAGATCTCCATCGTTTCTTACGGTAAAGAAAAACCTGCAGTACTGGGTCATGACGAAGCGGCATACTCCAAAAACCGTCGTGCGGTACTGGTTTACTAAGAGAATTGCATGAGCAGTAACTTCAGACATCAACTATTGAGTCTGTCGTTACTGGTTGGTATAGCGGCCCCCTGGGCCGCTTTTGCTCAGGCACCAATCAGTAGTGTCGGCTCAGGCTCGGTCGAAGACCGCGTCACTCAACTTGAGCGTATTTCTAATGCTCACAGCCAGCTTTTAACCCAACTCCAGCAACAACTTTCTGATAATCAATCCGATATTGATTCCCTGCGTGGTCAGATTCAGGAAAATCAGTATCAACTGAATCAGGTCGTGGAGCGGCAAAAGCAGATCCTGTTGCAGATCGACAGCCTCAGCAGCGGTGGTGCAGCGGCGCAATCAACCAGCAGCGATCAAAGCGGTGCGGCGGCATCAACGACGCCGACAGCTGATGCTGGTACTGCGAATGCTGGCGCGCCGGTGAAAAGCGGCGATGCAAACACGGATTACAATGCAGCTATTGCGCTGGTGCAGGATAAATCCCGCCAGGATGACGCAATGGTGGCATTTCAGAATTTCATCAAAAATTACCCTGATTCAACTTACCTGCCAAACGCCAATTATTGGCTGGGTCAGTTAAACTACAACAAGGGTAAAAAAGATGATGCGGCGTACTATTTTGCTTCGGTAGTGAAAAACTATCCGAAGTCACCAAAGGCTGCTGATGCGATGTTTAAAGTCGGCGTCATCATGCAGGACAAAGGTGACACCGCAAAAGCGAAAGCCGTATACCAGCAGGTTATCAGTAAATACCCTGGTACTGATGGCGCTAAACAGGCACAAAAACGTCTGAACGCGATGTAATGCATAACACACGACCAGAAGTCGCATTATTTCTGGTCGTGTCGTGCGAATCATAAGCAGTTGAGTGATCTGCATCGAAATTTTTGTTGCGCTCAAGTCTGAAATCAGTAATATATGCCGCCGTTGCCACGGGATATCAAACAAACCGAAAGCAACGAAAAAGTGGGTCGTTAGCTCAGTTGGTAGAGCAGTTGACTTTTAATCAATTGGTCGCAGGTTCGAATCCTGCACGACCCACCAGTTTTAGCATCGAAGACAGATGTTAAGCGTGTAGGATAACGTTGCGTCAGCAACGGCCCGTAGGGCGAGCGAAGCGAGTCATCCTGCACGACCCACCACTAATTACGGTGGGTTCGGTGGAAGTAGTTTGTAGTATCCAGCGCAGTATCGGGTGATTAGCTCAGCTGGGAGAGCACCTCCCTTACAAGGAGGGGGTCGGCGGTTCGATCCCGTCATCACCCACCACTCGGGTCGTTAGCTCAGTTGGTAGAGCAGTTGACTTTTAATCAATTGGTCGCAGGTTCGAATCCTGCACGACCCACCAATTTTAACATCAAACTCAGATGTTAAGCGTGAAGGATAACGTTGCGCCAGCAACGGCCCGTAGGGCAAGCGAAGCGAGTCATCCTGCACGACCCACCAATCTTAAAGATTGGCCCCGAGTAGAAATCTTTCAGGTAACACCCGTATGGGTCGTTAGCTCAGTTGGTAGAGCAGTTGACTTTTAATCAATTGGTCGCAGGTTCGAATCCTGCACGACCCACCATCCTGAATGATTAAAGCAGCATAATCCCGCAAGGGGTCGTTAGCTCAGTTGGTAGAGCAGTTGACTTTTAATCAATTGGTCGCAGGTTCGAATCCTGCACGACCCACCAATGTAAAAAAGCGCCCTAAAGGCGCTTTTTTGCTATCTGAGATATTCAAAGATTCGAACCTGCAGCAGGTTCGAGTTGAGCGCAGCGAAACAACGGAGCCGCTCGCGGCGACGGCCCGAAGGGCGAGCGAAGCGAGTCATCCTGCACGACCCACCAATGTAAAAAAGCGCCCTAAAGGCGCTTTTTTGCTATCTGAGATATTCAAAGATTCGAACCTGCAGCAGGTTCGAGTTGAGCGCAGCGAAACAACGGAGCCGCTCGCGGCGACGGCCCGAAGGGCGAGCGAAGCGAGTCATCCTGCACGACCCACCAATGTAAAAAAGCGCCCTAAAGGCGCTTTTTTGCTATTCAGGCATCCTCAATTTCACTTTGTAAACCTGATGACATCGTCAGAGCTTACTGTGCAAGCAACTCTACGTCGGTGGAATTAGGCGTAATTCGAGTGACTTTTCCCCACCATTCGACTATCTTGTTTAGCATATAAAACAAATTACGCCGATAGTAGCGAATATTACGCTAATGTCGGTTTTAACGTTAAGCCTGTAAAACGAGATGGTAAGATGAGCGTGATGTTTGATCCAGACACGGCGATTTATCCTTTCCCCCCGAAGCCGACGCCGTTAAGCATTGATGAAAAAGCGTATTACCGCGAGAAGATAAAACGTCTGCTAAAAGAACGTAATGCGGTGATGGTTGCCCACTACTATACCGACCCCGAAATTCAACAACTGGCAGAAGAAACCGGTGGCTGTATTTCTGATTCTCTGGAAATGGCGCGCTTCGGTGCAAAGCATCCCGCTTCTACGTTGTTAGTCGCTGGGGTGAGATTTATGGGAGAAACCGCCAAAATTCTCAGTCCGGAAAAAACAATTCTGATGCTGACACTTCAGGCTGAATGTTCACTGGATCTCGGCTGCCCTGTTGAAGAATTTAACGCATTTTGCGATGCCCATCCCGATCATACTGTCGTCGTCTACGCCAACACTTCTGCTGCGGTAAAAGCGCGCGCAGATTGGGTGGTAACTTCAAGCATTGCCGTCGAACTTATTGATCATCTGGATAGTTTTGGTGAAAAAATCATCTGGGCACCCGACAAACATCTGGGGCGTTACGTGCAAAAACAGACGGGCGCAGACATTTTATGCTGGCAGGGTGCCTGTATTGTGCATGATGAATTTAAGACTCAGGCGTTAACCCGCTTGCAAGAAGAATACCCGGATGCTGCCATACTGGTGCATCCAGAATCACCACAAGCTATTGTCGATATGGCGGATGCGGTCGGTTCCACCAGTCAACTGATCGCTGCTGCGAAAACATTGCCACATCAGCGGCTTATCGTGGCAACCGATCGGGGCATTTTCTACAAAATGCAGCAGGCGGTGCCAGATAAAGAGTTACTGGAAGCACCAACCGCAGGTGAGGGTGCAACCTGCCGCAGGTGTCAGCGCCAGTGATATAAGACGGTAATTCGCCATTTGGATTGTCCGCTCCACCCAACATGTTGTTTCCTTAAGGTTCTCACACCAGAAAGGACATCAACATGCTGAGCAGAGAGGACTTTTACATGATAAAGCAAATGCGCCAGCAGGGCGCGTACATCGTTGATATTGCGACTCAGATTGGTTGCTCTGAACGGACGGTCAGACGCTACCTCAAATACCCTGAACCGCCAGCCAGAAAGACCCGCCACAAAATGGTTAAGCTGAAACCGTTTATGGATTACATCGACATGCGCCTGGCAGAGAATGTCTGGAATAGCGAGGTTATCTTCGCGGAGATTAAGGCAATGGGTTATACGGGCGGACGTTCCATGCTGCGTTACTACATCCAGCCCAAACGTAAAATGCGTCCGTCAAAAAGAACAGTTCGCTTCGAAACTCAGCCTGGATACCAGCTCCAGCATGACTGGGGCGAAGTTGAGGTGGAGGTTGCCGGGCAACGGTGCAAAGTTAACTTTGCGGTTAATACGCTGGGGTTCTCCCGCAGCTTCCATGTCTTCGCCGCACCAAAACAGGATGCTGAGCATACCTACGAATCACTGGTTCGCGCCTTCCGCTACTTCGGTGGTTGTGTGAAAACGGTGCTGGTTGATAACCAGAAGGCTGCGGTGCTGAAGAATAACAACGGGAAAGTCGTGTTCAACTCCGGATTCCTGTTGCTGGCTGACCACTATAACTTCCTGCCACGGGCATGCCGTCCACGCAGGGCCAGAACAAAAGGTAAGGTTGAGCGGATGGTGAAATACCTCAAGGAGAACTTCTTCGTCCGGTACCGCAGGTTCGACAGCTTCACTCATGTCAATCAACAACTGGAGCAATGGATAGCCGATGTGGCTGACAAACGGGAGCTTCGCCAGTTCAAAGAAACGCCGGAACAGCGCTTCGCGCTGGAGCAGGAACATCTGCAGCCGTTACCGGATACAGACTTCGATACCAGTTACTTCGATATCCGCCATGTGTCCTGGGACAGCTATATCGAGGTTGGTGGTAATCGTTACAGCGTTCCCGAAGCGCTGTGTGGTCAGCCGGTATCGATACGAATATCGCTGGATGACGAGTTGCGGATCTACAGTAATGAGAAACTGGTGGCCTCACATCGCCTCTGTTCAGCATCGTCTGGCTGGCAGACAGTGCCGGAGCATCACGCCCCGCTCTGGCAGCAGGTCAGTCAGGTGGAACATCGACCACTGAGTGCCTATGAGGAGCTGTTGTGATGCATGAACTGGAAGTCCTGCTGAGTCGCCTGAAAATGGAGCATCTGAGTTATCACGTTGAAAGCCTGCTGGAACAGGCAGCTAAAAAAGAGCTGAACTACCGGGAGTTCCTGTGCATGGCGCTACAGCAGGAATGGAACGGCAGGCATCAGCGCGGTATGGAGTCCAGGCTGAAGCAGGCTCGTCTGCCGTGGGTCAAAACGCTGGAGCAGTTCGACTTTACCTTCCAGCCGGGCATCGACCGTAAGGTTGTCCGGGAACTGGCTGGTCTGGCGTTCGTGGAGCGCAGCGAAAACGTGATCCTGCTGGGCCCTCCTGGTGTCGGAAAAACTCATCTGGCCATAGCTCTTGGCGTGAAAGCGGTGGATGCGGGACATCGGGTACTGTTTATGCCACTGGACAGACTGATCGCGACACTGATGAAAGCGAAACAGGAAAACCGGCTGGAGCGTCAGCTACAGCAACTGAGTTATGCCCGGGTGTTGATCCTGGATGAAATAGGCTATCTGCCGATGAACAGAGAGGAAGCCAGTCTGTTCTTCCGGCTACTGAACCGTCGATATGAAAAAGCGAGCATCATACTGACGTCAAACAAAGGGTTCGCAGACTGGGGAGAAATGTTCGGAGATCACGTACTGGCAACAGCGATCCTGGATCGGCTGCTACATCACTCAACCACGCTGAATATCAAAGGAGAGAGTTACCGGTTAAAAGAGAAACGTAAAGCTGGAGTGCTGACCAAAAACACAACGCCAATCAGTGATGATGAAATGGTGGAAAGCGGACAGCATCAGTAACGAAAGTATTTAGCGGGCATGAAAATGGCAAATAACGGTCAAACATCGTGGCGTTGACACAGCTGCGCGCATTGTCCGTGGATGGCCATGAATGGCCTTCAGTCCATCGCAGAGGCATTAGAACAGGAAGGAAGCAATCACGAGGTTCTTGATGAAAGGCTGCGAGAGAGGGCGCTGGTGCCGCTCAATCGTATGCTGGATTTTGCGGCTACACTACGTGGATAACGAATAATAAGGCGTAACGTTACGCTTTGGGGGAAAGATGGATTTTTTTAGTGTGCAGAATATCCTGGTACATATACCAATAGGGGCAGGCGGTTATGATCTCTCATGGATCGAAGCGGTAGGCACGATCGCCGGGTTGCTGTGTATTGGCCTTGCCAGTCTGGAGAAGATCAGCAACTACTTCTTTGGCCTGATCAACGTCACCTTGTTTGGCATTATTTTCTTTCAGATTCAGCTGTATGCCAGCCTGCTATTACAGGTGTTTTTCTTTGCCGCGAATATTTACGGTTGGTATGCGTGGTCGCGACAAACCAGTCAGAACGAGGCGGAGTTGAAAATTCGCTGGTTACCATTGCCGAAGGCGCTCAGCTGGTTGGCGGTTTGCGTTGTTTCGATTGGTCTGATGACGGTATTTATCAATCCGGTGTTTGCATTTTTGACCCGCGTGGCAGTCATGATCATGCAAGCATTAGGATTACAGGTTGTGATGCCTGAACTGCAACCGGACGCTTTCCCGTTCTGGGATTCATGCATGATGGTGTTATCTATCGTGGCAATGATTCTGATGACGCGTAAGTATGTGGAAAACTGGCTGTTGTGGGTGATTATTAACGTGATTAGCGTCGTTATTTTTGCACTTCAGGGCGTTTACGCCATGTCTCTGGAGTACATCATCCTGACCTTTATTGCGCTCAACGGCAGTCGGATGTGGATCAACAGCGCACGTGAAAGAGGCTCACGCGCGCTGTCCCATTAATGGTGATGATGTGAATGGCCAGACACCCCTTCATTCAGGTGGCAGTCTGGCCCATGACAAGGTTGATATTCCATCTGAATGGTGGCGTGCTCAATCTGATAGTGATCCATCAGGTAGTGTTGGATCTGATCCAACAAGGCATCGTGATCGTGTGGCGGGATCACCTGCACATGCAGCGTTATCACCGGCTTCTCGCCTACCATCCATACATGTACATGGTGCACATTGCGGACTTCCGGGATTTCCCGGCACATACGACGCTTCAGTTCAGCGATATCCAGCGATACCGGTGCACCTTCAAGTAATTCATTCACGCTATCTTTCAACAGTCGCCACGCGCTACGCAGAACCAGAAGCGACACCACTATCGAGAGAATGGGGTCAGCAGGTGTCCAGCCGGTCCAGATAATAATCAACGCGGCAATAATAGCCCCAACCGAACCCAACAGGTCCCCGAGCACATGCAATGCCGCTGCTCGTACGTTGAGGTTTTTCTCTTCGCTGCCGTGATGAAGTAACCAGAAAGAAAGTATATTTGCCAGCAACCCAGCCACGGCAATTGCCATCATCATGCCGCCCTCGACCGGACGCGGCGTGCGGAAGCGTTCTATCGCCTCCCAGACAATCAAAATGGTAATTACCACGAGGGCGATGGCATTCACAAACGCCGCGAGCGTGGTCAGTCTTAGCCAACCGAAAGTGTGGCGAATGGTGGGAGGACGACGTGAAAATTGCACGGCGAGTAGGGCGAAAAGCAGGGCGGCAGTATCGGTCAACATATGACCCGCATCGGCCAGCAATGCCAGAGAACCAGAAAGAAAACCACCAACGACTTCTACCAGCATAAACCCGGCAGTCACGCCGAAAGCATACAACAAGCGACGAGCATTATTATCTTCTGGCAGGTGTGAGGACGTGTGTGAGTGTGAGTGCGCCATGACGAGTCATCCCTTAATTATTCTCACTTAACTTTATGACATCATACTGCTTTTAGAAGTGAAAAATTAAAAGGGAGAGACTCCGCTCTCCCATTATTGGCTATTTTGCAGGGTTACTGCGTGGTACCGTCGGTTTTGGTATCGACATCATTATTGATGCCATCACCGATTTGTACCTTTTTATTGATATCCGGACATCGACCATCTTTGCACATGGTGTTCTTGTGCTCTTCATCTTTGGTCATTCCGTCATTGTTCATTGAAGAACCATCCGAATGCAGCATTGTGCCGCCAGAACCGGTATTTACCCCGTTATTGTCGACGTTATTTGGCGCGACATTTTCACGGGCGTCAGGGGCTACCTGGCCCGCATCAGCTGCGGCGTTTGCCTGGCCGTTATTAGTTTGCGCTCCGCTATCGGCAGCCAGTGCGGCACCGCTGGCAAGGCTTAGAGTGGCAGTCAGAAATAATGTGGCCAGTTTTGTCATTTTCATAGGATGCTCCTGTTATGGTCGTTATGTCGGATAACCTCTTCCAACAGTGCATTTGCAGGTGAATATAAGGCATTGGTTTAAGATTTCAGCCAGTTTATGAAACGCAGCAGAGAATCTTGAAATAATTAACAAACAAAGGAGTTACAGTTAGAAATTGTAGGAGAGATCTCGTTTTTCGCGACAATCTGGCGTTTTTCTTGCTAATTCCAGGATTAATCCGTTCATAGTGTAAAACCCCGTTTACACATTCTGACGGAAGATATAGATTGGAAGTATTGCATTCACTAAGATAAGTATGGCAACACTGGAACAGACATGAATTATCAGAACGACGATTTACGCATCAAAGAAATCAAAGAGTTACTTCCTCCTGTCGCATTGCTGGAAAAATTCCCCGTAACTGAAAATGCCGCGAATACGGTTGCCCATGCCCGAAAAGCGATCCATAAGATCCTGAAAGGTAATGATGATCGCCTGTTGGTGGTGATTGGCCCGTGCTCAATTCATGATCCTGTCGCGGCTAAAGAGTATGCCACTCGCTTGCTGGCGCTGCGTGAAGAGCTGAAAGATGAGCTGGAAATCGTAATGCGCGTCTATTTTGAAAAGCCGCGTACCACGGTGGGCTGGAAAGGGTTGATTAACGATCCGCATATGGATAACAGCTTCCAGATCAACGACGGTCTGCGTATAGCCCGTAAATTGCTGCTTGATATTAACGACAGCGGTCTGCCAGCGGCGGGTGAGTTTCTCGATATGATCACTCCTCAGTATCTCGCTGACCTGATGAGCTGGGGCGCAATTGGTGCACGTACCACGGAATCGCAGGTGCACCGCGAACTGGCGTCTGGTCTTTCTTGTCCGGTAGGTTTTAAAAATGGCACAGACGGTACGATTAAAGTGGCTATCGATGCCATTAATGCCGCCGGTGCGCCGCACTGCTTCCTGTCCGTAACTAAATGGGGGCATTCGGCGATTGTGAATACCAGCGGTAACGGTGATTGCCATATCATTCTGCGCGGCGGTAAAGAGCCTAACTACAGCGCGAAGCACGTTGCTGAAGTGAAAGAAGGGCTGAACAAAGCAGGCCTGCCAGCACAGGTGATGATCGATTTCAGCCATGCTAACTCGTCCAAACAATTCAAAAAGCAGATGGATGTTTGTGCTGACGTTTGCCAGCAGATTGCCGGTGGCGAAAAGGCCATTATTGGCGTGATGGTGGAAAGCCATCTGGTGGAAGGCAATCAGAGCCTCGATAGCGGGGAGCCGCTGGCCTACGGTAAGAGCATCACCGATGCCTGCATTGGCTGGGAAGATACCGATGCTCTGTTACGTCAACTGGCGAATGCAGTAAAAGCGCGTCGCGGGTAAGGTTTAATTGTCGGATGCGCCGTCAGAGTGGCGTATCCGATGAATCACCACAGGCCTGATAAGACGCGCAGCGTCGCATCAGGCAATGTGCTCCATTGTTAGCAACAAAAAAGCCGACTCACTTGCAGTCGGCTTTCTCATTTTTAAACGAATGACGTTTACTTCGCTTTACCCTGGTTAGCAACCGCCGCTGCTTTCGCTGCGATCTCGTCAGCATTACCCAGATAATAGCGTTTCAGCGGTTTGAAATTCTCGTCGAACTCATACACCAGCGGCACGCCGGTCGGGATATTCAGCTCAAGAATCTCTTCTTCACTCATGTTATCAAGATATTTCACCAGCGCACGTAAAGAGTTACCGTGTGCAGCGATGATCACGCGCTCACCGCTCTTCATACGCGGTAGAATAGTTTCATTCCAGTAAGGGATCACGCGGTCAATGGTCAGCGCCAGGCTTTCAGTCAGCGGCAGCTCTTTCTCGCTCAGTTTCGCGTAACGCGGATCGTGACCCGGATAACGCTCATCATCTTTAGTCAGTTCCGGCGGAGTCACGGCAAAACCACGACGCCATTGTTTCACCTGCTCGTCGCCATACTTTTCGGCGGTTTCCGCTTTGTTCAGACCCTGCAACGCACCGTAGTGACGTTCGTTCAGTTTCCAGGATTTCTCAACGGGCAGCCATGCCTGATCCAGTTCGTCCAGCACATTCCACAGGGTATGGATAGCGCGTTTCAGCACAGAAGTGTAAGCAAAGTCAAAGCTGTAACCTTCCTCTTTCAGCAGCTTACCTGCTGCTTTTGCTTCGCTTACGCCTTTCTCAGACAGATCCACGTCGTACCAACCGGTGAAACGGTTTTCTTTGTTCCACTGACTTTCGCCATGACGAACCAGAACCAGCTTAGTTACAGCCATATACTTACTCCTCAAATTATCTTTTTATGATAATAATTCTCATTATATTGCCGTGACGAAGCAACAGCAATGCTTACGCATAACCATAGCGAAAATAGTGGCGCAGTGTAAGGTTGTTGTGAATATTGAGTTGCAAATATGTCGGTGTTTGCTGGTGATTTGAACAATATGAAGATAAAGCCCTCATGACGAGGGCTTAACATTACTCAGCAATAAACTGATATTCCGTCAGGCTGGAATACTCTTCGCCAGGACGCAGGAAGCAGTCCGGTTGCGGCCATTCAGGGTGGTTCGGGCTGTCCGGCAGAAACTCGCTTTCCAACGCCAGTCCTTGCCAGTCGGCGTAAGGTTCGGTTCCCCGCGACGGTGTGCCGCCGAGGAAGTTGCCGGAGTAGAATTGAAGAGCGGGAGCGGTGGTGTAGACCTTCAGCTGCAATTTTTCATCTGCTGACCAGACATGCGCCGCCACTTTCTTGCCATCGCCTTTGGCCTGTAACAAGAATGCGTGATCGTAACCTTTCACTTTGCGCTGATCGTCGTCGGCAAGAAACTCACTGGCGATGATTTTGGCGCTGCGGAAATCAAAAGAGGTTCCGGCGACAGATTTCAGGCCGTCGTGCGGAATGCCGCCTTCATCAACCGGCAGATATTCGCCCGCCAGAATCTGCAACTTGTGATTGCGCACGTCAGACTGCTCGCCGTCAAGATTGAAATAGACGTGATTAGTCATATTCACCGGGCAAGATTTATCAACTGTGGCGCGATAAGTAATGGAGATACGGTTATCGTCGGTCAGACGATATTGCACCGTCGCGCCGAGATTACCCGGGAAGCCCTGATCGCCATCATCTGAACTCAGGGCAAACAGCACCTGACGATCGTTCTGGTTCACAATCTGCCAGCGACGTTTGTCGAACCCTTCCGGGCCGCCGTGCAGCTGGTTAACGCCCTGACTTGGCGAAAGCGTCACCGTTTCACCGTCAAAGGTATAACGGCTATTGGCGATGCGGTTGGCATAACGACCAATAGAGGCCCCCAGAAACGCGGCCTGATCCTGATAGCATTCCGGGCTGGCACAGCCGAGCAGCGCCTCGCGGACGCTGCCATCGGAAAGCGGAATACGAGCTGAAAGTAAAGTCGCACCCCAGTCCATCAGCGTGACTACCATCCCTGCGTTGTTACGCAAAGTTAACAGTCGGTACGGCTGACCATCGGGTGCCAGTGCGGGAGTTTCGTTCAGCACTGTCCTGCTCCTTGTGATGGTTTACAAACGTAAAAAGTCTCTTTAATACCTGTTTTTGCTTCATATTGTTCAGCGACAGCTTGCTGTACGGCAGGCACCAGCTCTTCCGGGATCAGCGCGACGATACAGCCGCCAAATCCGCCGCCGGTCATGCGTACGCCACCTTTGTCGCCAATCACTGCTTTGACGATTTCTACCAGAGTGTCAATTTGCGGCACGGTGATTTCGAAATCATCGCGCATAGAGGCATGAGACTCCGCCATCAACTCGCCCATACGTTTCAGATCGCCTTGCTCCAGCGCGCTGGCAGCTTCAACGGTGCGGGCGTTTTCAGTCAGGATATGACGCACGCGTTTCGCCACGATTGGGTCCAGCTCATGTGCAACAGCGTTGAACTCTTCAATGGTGACATCGCGCAGAGCTGGCTGCTGGAAGAAACGCGCACCGGTTTCGCACTGTTCACGACGGGTGTTGTATTCGCTGCCAACCAGGGTACGTTTGAAGTTACTGTTGATGATGACGACAGCCACACCTTTCGGCATGGAAACTGCTTTAGTCCCCAGTGAGCGGCAGTCAATCAGCAAGGCATGATCTTTCTTGCCGAGTGCGGAAATTAGCTGATCCATGATCCCGCAGTTACAGCCAACAAACTGGTTTTCTGCTTCCTGACCGTTAAGCGCGATTTGTGCGCCGTCCAGCGGCAGATGATAAAGCTGCTGCAATACGGTTCCGACCGCGACTTCCAGTGAAGCGGAAGAACTTAACCCGGCACCCTGCGGCACATTGCCGCTGATCACCATGTCCACACCGCCGAAGCTGTTGTTACGCAGTTGCAGATGTTTCACCACGCCACGAACGTAGTTCGCCCATTGATAGTTTTCATGCGCGACAATGGGCGCATTGAGGGAAAACTCGTCGAGCTGATTTTCATAATCGGCTGCCATCACGCGAACTTTACGGTCATCGCGTGGTGCACAGCTGATCACGGTTTGATAATCAATCGCGCAGGGCAGAACGAAACCGTCGTTGTAGTCGGTGTGTTCACCAATCAAATTCACGCGGCCAGGCGCCTGAATGGTGTGAGTGGCAGGGTAGCCAAATGCGTTGGCAAACAGAGATTGTGTTTTTTCTTTCAGACTCATTTCTTACACTCCGGATTCGCGAAAATGGATATCGCTGACTGCGCGCAAACGCTCTGCTGCCTGTTCTGCGGTCAGGTCTCGCTGGGTCTCTGCCAGCATTTCATAACCAACCATAAATTTACGTACGGTGGCGGAGCGCAGCAGAGGCGGATAAAAGTGCGCGTGCAGCTGCCAGTGTTGATTCTCTTCGCCATTAAATGGTGCGCCGTGCCAGCCCATAGAGTAGGGGAAGGAGCACTGGAAGAGGTTGTCATAACGACTGGTCAGCTTTTTCAACGCCAGCGCCAAATCGCTGCGCTGGGCGTCGGTCAAATCGGTGATCCGCAAAACGTGGGCTTTGGGCAGCAGTAGCGTTTCGAACGGCCAGGCAGCCCAGTAAGGCACAACGGCTAACCAGTGTTCGGTTTCGACAACGGTACGGCTACCGTCTGCCAGCTCGCGCTGAACATAATCCACCAGCATTGGTGATTTCTGTTCGGCAAAATATTCTTTTTGCAGGCGGTCTTCGCGCTCAGCTTCGTTAGGCAGGAAGCTATTTGCCCAAATCTGTCCGTGCGGATGCGGGTTAGAGCAGCCCATCGCCGCACCTTTGTTTTCAAAGACCTGCACCCACGGGTACGTTTTTCCCAGCTCTGCGGTTTGCTCCTGCCAGGTTTTGACGATTTCCGTCAATGCCGCAACGCTCAGTTCTGGCAACGTTTTACTGTGATCCGGTGAAAAGCAGATCACCCGGCTGGTACCGCGCGCGCTCTGGCAACGCATCAAAGGATCGTTGCTTTCTGGCGCATCTGGCGTGTCAGACATCAAGGCCGCAAAGTCATTAGTGAAAACGTAAGTCCCGGTGTAATCGGGGTTTTTATCGCCTGTCACCCGCACATTACCTGCGCAGAGGAAGCAATCTGGATCGTGCGCAGGTAACACCTGTTTGGCTGGCGTTTCCTGCGCCCCCTGCCAGGGGCGCTTAGCGCGGTGCGGTGAAACCAGAATCCATTGCCCGGTGAGCGGGTTGTAGCGGCGATGTGGATGATCAACGGGATTAAATTGCGTCATGGTCGTTCCTTAATCGGGATATCCCTGTGGATGGCGTGACTGCCAGTGCCAGGTGTCCTGCGCCATTTCATCGAGTGTGCGCGTTACGCGCCAGTTCAGTTCACGGTCGGCTTTGCTGGCGTCCGCCCAGTAGGCCGGAAGGTCGCCTTCGCGACGCGGTGCAAAATGATAGTTAACCGGTTTGCCGCAGGCTTTGCTGAAGGCATTAACCACGTCCAGCACGCTGCTGCCTACGCCAGCACCGAGGTTGTAGATGTGTACGCCTGGCTTGTTCGCCAGTTTTTCCATCGCCACGACGTGACCGTCCGCCAGATCCATTACGTGGATGTAATCGCGTACGCCAGTACCATCTTCGGTCGGATAATCGTTACCAAAAATCGCCAGCGAGTCGCGACGGCCTACAGCAACCTGGGCGATGTATGGCATCAGGTTATTCGGAATGCCTTGCGGATCTTCGCCCATATCGCCCGACGGATGCGCGCCAACCGGGTTGAAGTAGCGCAGCAGGGCAATGCTCCAGTCCGGCTGGGCTTTTTGCAGGTCGGTGAGGATCTGTTCCACCATCAATTTGCTTTTGCCATAAGGGCTTTGCGGTGTGCCGGTCGGGAAGCTTTCAACGTATGGAATTTTGGGCTGATCGCCATAAACGGTGGCGGAGGAGCTAAAAATAAAGTTTTTGACGTTAGCGGCGCGCATGGCGCTAATCAGGCGCAGAGTGCCGTTGACATTGTTGTCGTAATATTCCAGCGGTTTTTGTACCGATTCGCCGACGGCTTTCAGCCCGGCGAAGTGGATCACGGTGTCGATAGCGTGATCGTGCAGTATCTCGGTCATCAACGCTTCGTTACGAATATCGCCTTCAACAAACGTTGGATGTTTGCCGCCTAAGCGCTCGATAACAGGCAGTACGCTGCGCTTACTGTTACAGAGGTTATCAAGAATGATGACATCATGACCGTTTTGCAGTAATTGCACGCAGGTATGACTTCCAATGTAACCGCTACCACCGGTAACCAGAACTCTCATAATTCGCTCCATTAGGCTTATGGTATGAAATAACCATAGCATAACAAAGATGCGAAAAGTGTGACATGGAATAAATTAGTGGAATCGTTTACACAAGAATTTAGCCGTTTTTTATGCGCGATTAAGTGATTATAAAACAGAGGGTTTATGAATGATTGCGCTTTTTATCTGAAAAAAGAAGCGGTTTCATGCCTGCATGCGTCGAACCGTTGGCCGGAGAGGGCGCTTAGGCCGCCTCCGGCAAGGTCAGCACTACCGACTCAATATATTTTTGTCAGCACATAGCGATAGAGTCCACCGTCCGGCACGAACTCAAGGCGATGGGTAATACAGGCAGGCGCATCTTCAGCGTGGTGCGAAACAAATAACAATTGCGTTTCACCTTCGCTAATCAGCACATCAACAAAACGGCGGATAAGCTGGCGATTGAGCGGATCAAGCCCCTGTAGTGGTTCATCGAGAATAAGCAACGTCGGATGTTTCACCAGTGCGCGGACGATCAGCGCCAGACGCTGCTGTCCCCAGGAAAGACTATGGAACGGAGCGTCAGCCGTACGTTTATCAATGCCGAGAATATCCAGCCACTGCTGCACCAGTTTTTGCTGGCGATCCGAAACGGCCTGATAAATGCCAATCGAATCAAAATAGCCAGAAAGAATCACATTACGCACGGTAGTGCTGACCCGGTAATCCAGATGCAAACTACTGCTGACGTAACCGATATGCTTTTTGATATCCCAGATGGTTTCGCCGCTGCCGCGACGTCGTCCGAAAAGCGTCAAATCGTTGCTGTAACCTTGCGGATGATCGCCAGTAACCAGGCTTAATAACGTCGATTTTCCTGCACCATTTGGCCCGACAATTTGCCAGTGTTCACCTGGATTCACCTGCCAGCTAAGGTTATTAAGAATGGGGCGATCGTTATAAGAAACCACGCCATTGTTCAGCACAATGCGCGGTTCGTTGGCGGGTAAGGCGTGACGTGCTGAAGGTTCATCCGGCTCCGGCAGTTGCACACCTTCAAGCTGTTCACTATGCGCCAGTTGCGCGACGAGTGCTTGTTGGAGCAGTTCCTCTTTAGCGCCAGTTTCCGCTAACGTGCAATCCGCCAGCACGCCAGCAAACTGGACAAACTCCGGGATCTCATCGAAGCGATTGAGCACCAGTACCAGAGTAATACCGGACTGATGTAACGAGGCGAGTCGCTCAGCCAGCTGCTGACGTGAGGCAACATCCAGGCCATCGAACGACTCATCAAGAATCAACAAGTCAGGCTCCGACATCAGCGCCTGACACAGCAGGGTTTTTCGCGTCTCGCCAGTGGAAAGGTATTTAAAGCGTCGGTCGAGGAGGGCGGTAATACCGAACTGCTGCGCCAGTTGCATGCAACGCGGTGCATCCTTTACTTCATCCTGAATGATTTCAGCCGTAGTGCGTCCGGTGTCATCTTCGCCAGGGCCGAGCATATCGGTGTTATTCCGCTGCCATTCGTCGCTGACGAGTTTTTGCAATTGCTCGAAGGAGAGACGAGTGATGTGGGAAAACTGGCTTTGCCGTTCACCTTTCAAAAGCGGAAGTTCCCCCGCCAGCGCGCGGGCCAGGGCCGATTTCCCGCTTCCATTCGAACCGACAAACGCCCAACTATCACCCGCGTTTAACGTTAGCTGAGGCAATTGCAGCGTTTTTGTGTCGCTAAGACGAAACGTGCCTTGCAAAATTTGCAACGATGACATTTTATATCCCATTTTGTGCAGCGATTACTGACAGGGATACGTGTTTCATAACAAATTGTCAACACGCTTAGCACAGCGTGGCGATAATCACGCTGTCGGCATTAAAGTAGGCCGTGACATTCTGCCCTTGCTGAAGAGAAGTCGCTTCATTTACCGGCACTGTGGCGCACAGTGTTTGCCCGTCGGGTAGCGCCATTAATACTTCGCACTGCTCTGCGCCGCGCTCAATATGACTAATAATACCCGGTAATTGGTTGTCGGCGTTTTGTGCGACCGCTTCGTCCTGAGTAATGCCTACCCACGGCGCTTTTAGCAATATCAACACTTCTTTGCCTTCATCCAGCCCCAGACGTGCGCCGCTTTGTGCGGTAATTGCGACTTTCAGGCGTGTTTTTCCGTCAGCCAGTAAGACATCAACATGCTGTTGAATGTCATCATGATCGCGGGCGGTGATGGTACCGAACCACTGGTTACGGGCGCTGGTTTGCAGTGAAAAACGTGAGATCGCGGCCAGCAGGCTGTTCAGCGGCAGGGCGTCATCGTCACTTAACACATCAAAGGCTTTTTGCTGGATTTGCGCCAGTAAGTCATAGAGCTGAATCAGTCGCTGACCATAGCGGGTCAGTACTGCGCCGCCGCCACCTTTACCGCCTGTTGCGCGCTCAACCAGAATATGCTCGCTTAACTGATTCATCTCGTTAATGGCATCCCAGGCGCTTTTATAGCTGATACCGGCATCTTTCGCTCCCTGGCTAATGGAACCGGAAAGCGCAATGTGTTTTAGTAGCGAAATCCGGCGCGGGTCGGCGAATAATTTTTGTTGGAGCTTAAGGGTGAGAAGGATTTCGGCCTGCATAACAATGTCCTGGCAAAAGTCTTATTGTGACGGAAAACGAACGCCACGCAAAGCTGACCGCACAAAAGGGGAGTGCTTTTCTGTGCTTAGCGGTTAGAATAGTCTCATGACTATATCTGGAGTTGACCATGTTAGAGTTATTAAAAAGTCTGGTATTCGCCGTAATCATGGTACCTGTCGTGATGGCCATCATCCTGGGTCTGATTTACGGTCTTGGTGAAGTATTCAACATCTTTTCTGGTGTTGGTAAAAAAGACCAGCCCGGACAAAATCATTGATTCCCTGAATGCCCGCTTAGTCGGGCATTTCTTTTTCTCAACTTCCTGCTTTTCCAGCCGATATTTTTTCTTATCTACCTCACAAAGGTTAGCAATAACTGCTGGGAAAATTCTGAGCTAGCCGTTATATTGTCACCTATATAACGTTACATTAAGGGGTTACCAATGGCTCGTAAATGGTTGAACTTGTTTGCCGGGGCGGCACTCTCTTTCGCTGTTGCTGGCAATACACTGGCAGATGAAGGGAAAATCACGGTGTTCGCCGCCGCATCACTGACTAACGCAATGCAGGACATTGCTACGCAGTATAAAAAAGAAAAAGGCGTGGATGTGGTTTCTTCTTTCGCTTCGTCATCTACTCTGGCCCGTCAGATTGAAGCGGGAGCGCCTGCGGATCTGTTTATCTCTGCCGATCAGAAATGGATGGATTATGCGGTTGATAAAAAAGCGATCGATACGGCTTCGCGCCAGACACTGCTCGGCAATAGCCTGGTCGTTGTAGCACCGAAAGCCAGCGAGCAGAAAGATTTCATCATCGACAGCACAACTAACTGGACTTCGCTGCTGAATGGCGGTCGCCTCGCGGTTGGCGATCCGGAACATGTCCCTGCTGGCATTTATGCAAAAGAAGCACTGCAAAAACTGGGCGCATGGGATACGCTCTCCCCGAAACTGGCTCCGGCGGAAGATGTTCGTGGCGCGCTGGCGTTGGTCGAACGCAATGAAGCGCCGTTGGGCATTGTTTACGGTTCTGACGCAGTTGTCAGCAAAGGGGTAAAAGTGGTTGCCACCTTCCCGGAAGATTCACATAAAAAAGTGGAATATCCGGTTGCTGTTGTGGAAGGGCATAACAATGCGACAGTGAAAGCATTTTATGATTATCTGAAGGGACCGCAGGCAGCGGAAATCTTTAAACGTTACGGATTTACAACCAAGTAATGATACTGACCGATCCAGAATGGCAGGCAGTTTTATTAAGCCTGAAAGTTTCTTCCCTGGCTGTGCTGTTTAGCCTGCCGTTTGGGATCTTTTTTGCCTGGTTACTGGTGCGTTGCACGTTTCCGGGCAAAGCTCTGCTCGACAGCGTACTGCATCTACCGCTGGTGTTACCGCCCGTGGTCGTCGGTTACTTATTATTAGTTTCGATGGGACGGCGCGGATTTATCGGTGAACGTCTGTATGACTGGTTTGGTATTACCTTCGCCTTTAGCTGGCGCGGCGCGGTTCTCGCTGCCGCCGTCATGTCGTTTCCGCTGATGGTGCGGGCAATTCGTCTGGCGCTGGAAGGGGTTGATGTCAAACTCGAACAGGCCGCAAGAACACTAGGTGCCGGGCGCTGGCGCGTTTTCTTTACTATCACGTTACCGCTGACCTTACCGGGAATTATTGTTGGTACGGTACTGGCTTTTGCTCGTTCTCTCGGTGAGTTTGGTGCAACCATCACCTTTGTGTCGAACATTCCTGGCGAAACGCGAACCATTCCCTCTGCCATGTATACCCTGATCCAGACCCCCGGCGGGGAAAGTGGCGCGGCGAGACTGTGCATTATTTCTATTGCGCTGGCGATGATCTCCCTGTTGATTTCAGAATGGCTGGCCAGAATCAGCCGTGAACGGGCGGGGCGCTAATCATGCTGGAGCTGAATTTTTCCCAGACGTTGGGCAACCATTGCCTGACCATTAATGAAACACTGCCCGCCAATGGCATCACTGCTATCTTTGGCGTCTCCGGTGCCGGAAAAACTTCGCTGATTAACGCCATCAGTGGACTGACGCGCCCGCAAAAAGGGCGGATTGTCCTCAATGGGCGGGTACTAAATGATGCCGAAAAAGGTATCTGCCTGACGCCGGAAAAGCGTCGCGTTGGCTATGTTTTTCAGGATGCGCGGCTGTTCCCGCATTACAAAGTGCGTGGCAATCTGCGCTACGGCATGTCGAAAAGTATGGTCGATCAGTTCGATAAGCTGGTGGCGCTTTTAGGCATTGAACCGTTGCTTGACCGTTTACCAGGCAGCCTGTCCGGAGGCGAAAAACAGCGCGTGGCGATTGGTCGGGCTTTGCTGACAGCACCGGAATTGCTGTTGCTGGATGAACCGCTGGCGTCACTGGATATTCCGCGTAAACGCGAACTGTTGCCTTATCTGCAACGGCTGACACGGGAAATCAACATTCCGATGTTGTATGTCAGCCATTCGCTGGATGAGATCCTCCATCTGGCAGACAGAGTGATGGTACTGGAAAACGGTCAGGTGAAAGCCTTTGGCGCGCTGGAGGAAGTGTGGGGCAGTAGCGTGATGAATCCGTGGCTGCCGAAAGAGCAACAAAGTAGCATTCTGAAAGTGACGGTACTTGAGCATCATCCGCATTACGCGATGACCGCGCTGGCGCTGGGCGATCAGCATTTGTGGGTCAATAAGCTGGACGAACCGCTGCAAGCTGCGCTACGTATCCGCATTCAGGCTTCCGATGTTTCTCTGGTTTTACAACCGCCGCAGCAAACCAGCATTCGTAACGTATTGCGGGCAAAAGTTGTTAATAGTTATGACGACAACGGCCAGGTGGAAGTGGAGCTGGAAGTCGGCGGTAAAACGCTGTGGGCGCGTATCAGCCCGTGGGCCAGGGATGAACTGGCGATCAAACCTGGCCTGTGGCTGTACGCGCAAATTAAAAGTGTGTCGATAACCGCCTGATTAAATCAGGTGGCTATAAATGAACTGGGCAATGCTGTCGGTGGTGTTATCACCAATCACAATGTTGGCGCGCGCTTTTACCGCGTCATTTAAGAATTTTCGTCTGCGCGAATGGTACACCGATACCACTATCGGACAAAATTCTGCGTTTTAATTCAGCATTCACCGCCAAAAGCGACTAATTTTAGCTGTTACAGTCAGTTGCTAAATGCAAAGGAGCATTCATGAAGCAAATGCCCATTAGGAATTAATCATTTATAATCAATTAATTACAAGTGGTGTTTCGAAATCATTCGAAATTAATTCTAAATGTCTTTCCATTCCCTCCCTCGTCCGTCACGGTATTTATCCGTCATGCTGGATGAACGATGTCCAAGGAGCGCCTGAGTGAAATCACCGCCTTTTTCTGCTGAGTGCAGGCGACCGGATAAACTTCGGATTTCATGAAATGGCGGTGGGTCACCTTCCCATTTCAATCCGGATGTGTCTCGGGCAATCCTGAACTGTGCTGCGATTGTCCTGGCTGTCTTCCCTCCGAGTAACTTTTCGTTTTTACCGTTTATTTTTTTCAAGTTATCCAGTACATCGGCAAGTGTTAAATTCAATCTGGAAATCGTGGTGGGGAGAGAAATGCGAATTTTTGCCCCTGTTTTTTGTTGTTCCACGTATAGCCTGCCATCTCTTATATCCTCCCATCTCATAGCCGCCAGATCTCCTTCGCGCTGTCCTGTTACCAGTGCAAGATCCATGCAAAGGCCGAACTGAGGTAGCCTGAGTTTAACGGACACTCCTTCCTGAAATAGAATGGCATCAGAAGGAGCTAATAATGAGCAGAAAAACCCAACGTTACTCTAAAGAGTTCAAAGCCGAAGCTGTCAGAACGGTTCTTGAAAATCAACTTTCGATCAGTGAAGGCGCTTCCCGATTATCTCTTCCTGAAGGCACTTTAGGACAATGGGTTACCGCCGCCAGAAAAGGGCTCGGTACTCCTGGTTCCCGCACGGTGGCTGAACTGGAATCTGAAATTCTGCAACTGCGTAAGGCGTTAAATGAAGCTCGCCTTGAGCGAGATATATTAAAAAAAGCAACAGCGTATTTTGCACAGGAGTCGCTGAAAAATACGCGTTAATCGAACAATGGCGACAACAATTTCCCATTGAAGCGATGTGTCAGGTATTTGGTGTATCCAGGAGCGGTTATTACAACTGGGTACAGCATGAACCCTCAGACAGAAAACAAAGTGATGAGCGGCTAAAACTGGAGATTAAGGTGGCACATATCCGCACTCGCGAAACATATGGAACCCGGCGGCTCCAGACGGAGCTGGCAGAGAATGGCATCATCGTTGGTCGTGACCGACTGGCACGTCTTCGTAAGGAGCTAAGGCTACGCTGTAAGCAGAAACGCAAGTTCAGAGCGACTACGAACTCGAACCACAATCTGCCAGTTGCGCCAAATCTGCTGAACCAGACGTTCGCTCCTACAGCACCAAATCAGGTCTGGGTGGCGGACCTGACGTATGTTGCCACACAGGAGGGATGGTTGTACCTCGCTGGCATCAAAGATGTTTATACGTGCGAAATTGTCGGCTACGCCATGGGAGAGCGCATGACAAAAGAGCTGACAGGTAAAGCCCTGTTTATGGCGCTCAGGAGCCAGCGCCCACCTGCCGGGCTAATCCACCACTCTGATCGAGGTTCACAGTACTGCGCATACGATTACCGGGTCATACAGGAGCAGTCTGGTCTGAAAACATCAATGTCGCGTAAAGGTAACTGTTACGACAACGCTCCGATGGAAAGCTTCTGGGGAACGCTGAAAAATGAGAGCCTGAGCCACTATCGTTTTAATAACCGGGATGAAGCCATCTCAGTAATACGGGAATACATTGAGATTTTCTACAATCGTCAGCGTCGTCACTCTCGTCTGGGGAATATCTCCCCGGCAGCCTTCAGGGAAAAATATCATCAGATGGCTGCTTAAAAAAAGAACAAATGGTAGTGTCCGCTATTGCCAGTACACCTCAAACCATTCGTTCTGGACGTCTGCTATTTTCCTGATTAACAGATACTCGTCAATTAACAGTCGACTGCGCTTCACTTCAGTTCTGAATGGCCTGGTTGCAGAAGCTGGATCTTCTTCGGCAAGACCAGAAGCTATAGCTGTTTTAAAAATGTCTGATAAAAGCGCCCTGTACTGGTTAGCAATAGCAAATTTACTCCCAGCTGCTCTGATTTCAAGAAAGCTGTACACCTCCCTTATGCCTATATTTTTAACCGGAACACCACCAAAGTATTCACTTATGATTTTCAACCTCTGGTTGTGTCTTTTCATGGTGTTTGTGCTTAATTGTCTACGCTCTATTTCATTTCTGAAATTTAATATCAGCTCGCAGAATAATGTTACGCTATTACCTTTTATTCTATCCAGTAAGCTTATATGTTGCGTGGATAATAATTCCATATTTGCCGCAATAGCCTCATTAACTGCAATTCTTTTGTCTCTTCCGATTCCAAACTCCCTTCCTGAACGTGGGTCACGATAACTATAATATCCACCTCGATTGTAAAGATTGGGTGGTAGATCACGTGTGTTTGAGTTTCTTCTTCGTCCGGCCATTTCTGATTCTCTGCAAAAGCCCGCCAGTCGTTTGAGGTGTAATTTTTTTTGCTGACTCATGAAATAAATATTCACGCCCATCCTTTATCGGTGGTGGAAAAATCTTACATTCTCGCACCCAGCGGCGAACCGTTTCTGGGCTTCGTGGACGTAACTGACGGGCGTTCCATTCTTTGAGTGTCAAATACATGTCATATTCCTGTAATATGACCGCCAGTAAATATACAAAATACTGGCGGGCGTGGTTGATTTTTAATAATCAGCTATGAAGTTCTAATTTTGATATAATGCAACTCACGAGGACAGAAGTTTCTCGCAATTAAAATTTATCAGTTTTACTTTCTGCTCTCTGGAAACGCCTGCTTCTTTTTTCCCTGAGAGCATTTTTTCGCATTCTGATTTCGTTAGTTTAGATTTTGAATATCTTGTCCAGCTGGCAGGAGAACCACCTTCCTTTTCAATAGTGGCTGTAATTTTATACATGAACACCTCCATTAATATTTTCAAAAACCGTGTCCAAAATGCACTTGGTTTTACACCGGAATATTCTCATCGTATCCTGCTTGTTGCGTTTCGTTTTGTGTTTGTGGATCCGGGAATGCATATTCAACGCCTTCCAGTTCAATCCATAGTGCATTACGACCAGCTTTGATTGTCGGCCAGTCCATACCTTTGATTCTTTCCCATGAGCGGGAGGTGAATGTTTTTTCCAGCAAATCAGCTTTTGCGCGTTTGGCGTCGTTACTGGTGCCCCCATGGTGCTTGTTGAGCAACTCGATAATTTCATCAAGTGCGATTTCTTTTGCACGCTTTTCTTTTAGCCATGTCGGTGTACCGTCGTTGGCAAATAATTCACTGTTATCCCGTGAGGTATCGATGCCGAGGTGTTCACCTCCCAGGTTAAGAAACTCGATATGAGGAAGAAAGTTTTTAAATGTTGGGTTTGAAAATACCTGTCCATCAATACGGGTGGAGCGATCTTTTAGTATTCTGGCGGTGCGCCACACCTGACCGGTTTCTATGTTCATTTGCTTCTCCATCTGGATCAGGATGGAGGGTTCATAACCGGTTTCTGTTTCTGCTTTCATTTTTATACCGGTTTTTGCCAACTGGCGTTTGCCATCATCACCTTCGAAAAAGTCATACTCATATCCTGCACGCCCGCACATAATAATGTGCGCCTGACTGTTAACAAATCGATCGGTAAAGCGTCGCCACTCCTGTTTGAGCCACGCCCAGTCTGAAAATTCCAGTCCTCGTTTACGGTTTCGGCGTCTGGCATACTCGTCGCATAATCCGGTCCAGAAGTGACTGATGGAGTCGATGATCATTACGGAACCGCTGCTTTCCGCTTCATTAATGGCTTCAAGCAGATCAACAAACGAGCGGGTTTTTGCCGTAAATAATTCGATATTTTCCGCATCAAAGCGGGGTTTAACCCAGTCAGAGCCTGTTTCTGTGTCCAGAAACATTACCGGGCGGTTACCAGCTTCAATTCCCCGTTGCCGCATAAGCATTACCAGACCAATAGCCAGTTCGCTTGCTGTGTAGGTTTTGCCGTCGCCAGCAAACCCCATAATTCCTGCTTTTAGATAGGCCTGTGTGTTTATTGCTCGTTGAAAAAGCGCCATAGATTTTAGTCCTCCAAATCAATATCAACCTGGTGGTGGGCAATGGTTTCAGCCATGTACCGGATGTGTTCTGCCATGCGCTCCTGAAACTCAACATCATCATCAAATGCGTGGCTGATTGCCTGTTTATTGGCACCGTGGCGTTGCAAATGGTCGATGCAGAGCGATTCAAACAGGTGCTGAGGCAGACCTTTTTCCAGGTCGTCCGCCAGTTCCGTTTCTTTTTCTTCACGAACGATCTGCTGGTAGTGACGAGCCCATGCCATTTCTTCAATACGATCAAAAATCGGGTAAGCGCTCATCACTGGTCACTCCAAAATTTTCAAGCTTGTTGGCAATCATCATTGCGATGTCAGGGATTGCAGGCGCATAGGCTATGCACGCAGGATTCGCACATAAACCGTAAACCGCCGCAATCAACACCTGTTTTTTCCAGTTGAGTTCATCTTCGCCAGTTTCATTATTGCTATCATTATGCTGATCGCTGCCAGCGTTCTCCGGTAACAAATCATCAGCTTTTTCCGTTTTCTTCGGCTCTTCTTCCTGTGCTTCATCTGGTTTTTTTTCGTCAAAAGTTTCCTGATAAGTTGCGTCTCCCATCACCGCGCCACAGTCAGGGCAGTTATCCTCGCCAGTCTGATTGCAGGGTGTTCCCTCCTCCGGTTCGCTGTTCTGGTGCTGTTTATCTTCAGTCTGTCGCACTTCATTTTCCGTTTTTTTGACTTCATTTGAGGAGATATGATGACCGGGAATCCATTTCGAATCATTCGGGTCGCTAATCCCTGAGGTAGCCTGAGTTTAACGGACACTCCTTCCTGAAATAGAATGGCATCAGAAGGAGCTAATAATGAGCAGAAAAACCCAACGTTACTCTAAAGAGTTCAAAGCCGAAGCTGTCAGAACGGTTCCTGAAAATCAACTTTCGATCAGTGAAGGCGCTTCCCGATTATCTCTTCCTGAAGGCACTTTAGGACAATGGGTTACCGCCGCCAGAAAAGGGCTCGGTACTCCTGGTTCCCGCACGGTGGCTGAACTGGAATCTGAAATTCTGCAACTGCGTAAGGCGTTAAATGAAGCTCGCCTTGAGCGAGATATATTAAAAAAAGCAACAGCGTATTTTGCACAGGAGTCGCTGAAAAATACGCGTTAATCGAACAATGGCGACAACAATTTCCCATTGAAGCGATGTGTCAGGTATTTGGTGTATCCAGGAGCGGTTATTACAACTGGGTACAGCATGAACCCTCAGACAGAAAACAAAGTGATGAGCGGCTAAAACTGGAGATTAAGGTGGCACATATCCGCACTCGCGAAACATATGGAACCCGGCGGCTCCAGACGGAGCTGGCAGAGAATGGCATCATCGTTGGTCGTGACCGACTGGCACGTCTTCGTAAGGAGCTAAGGCTACGCTGTAAGCAGAAACGCAAGTTCAGAGCGACTACGAACTCGAACCACAATCTGCCAGTTGCGCCAAATCTGCTGAACCAGACGTTCGCTCCTACAGCACCAAATCAGGTCTGGGTGGCGGACCTGACGTATGTTGCCACACAGGAGGGATGGTTGTACCTCGCTGGCATCAAAGATGTTTATACGTGCGAAATTGTCGGCTACGCCATGGGAGAGCGCATGACAAAAGAGCTGACAGGTAAAGCCCTGTTTATGGCGCTCAGGAGCCAGCGCCCACCTGCCGGGCTAATCCACCACTCTGATCGAGGTTCACAGTACTGCGCATACGATTACCGGGTCATACAGGAGCAGTCTGGTCTGAAAACATCAATGTCGCGTAAAGGTAACTGTTACGACAACGCTCCGATGGAAAGCTTCTGGGGAACGCTGAAAAATGAGAGCCTGAGCCACTATCGTTTTAATAACCGGGATGAAGCCATCTCAGTAATACGGGAATACATTGAGATTTTCTACAATCGTCAGCGTCGTCACTCTCGTCTGGGGAATATCTCCCCGGCAGCCTTCAGGGAAAAATATCATCAGATGGCTGCTTAAAAAAAGAACAAATGGTAGTGTCCGCTATTGCCAGTACACCTCAAAAGTAATTGTTCCACAGTCATATTTTTAATTGCGCCCCGGTTAACAAGAGTCCATCCCTGTTTTTCCAGATAAAACCGGAAAGTCTCCAGGGGACAGACCAGTGCGCCATCAGGAACGGTTTCGGTGAATTCGACATTGCCGAATTTGTCGAAGTGAACAACCAGAGTGCGACCATCACCCGGAATCATCTTGTCAGCAGGTGGGGTGTTATTCTGGCGCAGTTCGGCCTCCATGCGGTCGAACTCAGCAATGTATGCCTCTTTGAATGCGGCGGCTTTTTTGCCCGTGAAGCCCATCACCAGGAAAACGAAGCCGTTTTTGGTGATTTGGTACATTGGGAGTTTGCGCCCGGTTGAGTCGGTGTATTCGCTCGACACAAAATTGTGCTCAGTGAATTTTGCTGAACAGTCCAGATTGCGAATTTTATCCAACATTTAACGCCTTACGCAGTTGCAGAATTTCAGATTCCAGTTCAGCCACCGTGCGGGAACCAGGAGTACCGAGCCCTTTTCTGGCGGCGGTAACCCATTGTCCTAAAGTGCCTTCAGGAAGAGATAATCGGGAAGCGCCTTCACTGATCGAAAGTTGATTTTCAAGAACCGTTCTGACAGCTTCGGCTTTGAACTCTTTAGAGTAACGTTGGGTTTTTCTGCTCATTATTAGCTCCTTCTGATGCCATTCTATTTCAGGAAGGAGTGTCCGTTAAACTCAGGCTACCTCAGTCTCGTTCATTTTACTCACCTGAATGTCTTCCCAACCAACGACGTGCGCCAGCTTCGGTTTTAAACGTTTTGCTTTTGGTATACGTCATGGCGGTGAATGTGCCGTCCTGGTTGGGGAACACGCCGTACACCAGAGATTCGTTGTTGCCAAGATCGATAGTATTCATGTTGACCCCATTTCCCCTTAACGCCGGGGTAGCGGAACTGTTTGCTGAGAACACCGTGCGGTGTCTTGATGAATGAAATTTAGAATAACCTAAGGTGGGCGGTCAAGATTTTTGTGTAGAAAAACCTAAGTTTTTTGATGTAAAAAACACAAGTGTTTGAAAGTTTGTGCTTTTTATTACAGGGTGTGGAGAAAAAAGGGGATTATTTGTTTGCGCTTCTTTTGCGAGCTTTGAGTAGTTCTTCAAAAAGTTTGTTGAAATTTTCAACTCGAGCACGCATCTCTGACAACAGGGCCTTTTGCTCTGACTCAGGCAGTGCGTCGAACAGTTGAAGTAACTCTTTTTGATCTTCTGTCAGAATGGCTGGCTGATTATCCGGGATCGGTTCGCCTGGTTGTTTATCTTCATCCCCAAAAAGAAGCCAAGTCGGTGAGCACTGAAGCGCTTGGCTCAGTGCGAATAATCTTTTCCCCGCCGGCTGTGTTTCATCTCTTTCCCATTGAGAAATTGTTACGTGAGCCACTTTGACCAGCTTACCTAATGCGGCCTGAGACAGTTTTAATTTTTTACGCCTATGTAAGAGGCGAGCACCGAAGGTTTCGTTTTTCATATTAGGGAATTCTAATTTTTCTTGACTTAGGTTTCTCTACAATCTAGTTTCCTTAGGAAAATCTAAGGAGCTCGATATGTTGAAAATTGATGCTATAGCGTTTTTTGGCAGCAAAACAAAGCTTGCCAATGCCGCAGGAGTTAGGCTGGCAAGCATTGCTGCATGGGGGGAACTGGTTCCTGAAGGTCGCGCGATGCGCCTGCAAGAGGCATCTGGCGGGGAACTTCAGTACGACCCCAAAGTTTATGACGAATATCGTAAGGCAAAACGACCTTGGAAGGTGATTCATGAAAATCAGGCATGAGCACATCGAATCAGTGCTGTTGCCCTGGCAGCCGAAAAAGGGCAGGCGTGGGTCGCTAACGCAATTACTGAAGAATATCTGCGGCAGGGGGGCGGCGAATTGTCTCTGGTACCAGGCAAGGACTGGAACAATCAGCAGAATATCTATCACCGTTGGTTGAAAGGTGAAACGAAAGCGCAAAGGGAAAAAATTCAGAAACTGATCCCTGCGGTTCTGGCAATTCTTCCGCGTGAGCTGCGTCACCGACTCTGTATCTTCGATACCCTGGAACGCCGTGCATTACTGGCGGCGCAGGAAGCGTTGAGTACGGCAATTGATGCGCATGATGATGCTGTCCAGGCCGTTTACCGGAAAGCACATTTCAGCGGTGGTGGGTCGCCCGGCGATTCTGTCGTAGTGCATTGATTGAAATTAATCGTGCCGGATTGTTTTGTTCGGTATCAGTTAAATGTAACGCTGCGAGCGTTACAAGGTGAAAACAAATGGCTTCAAACTGGATAAAGCTCGAGGTTATTACGCCGGATAAGCCGGAAATATTCAGGCTTGCTGAGATTCTGAATATTGATCCAGATGCCGCATTAGGGAAGGTTATTCGCTTCTGGGCATGGGCGGATCAACAAATGATAGACGGTAATGCAGATTGTAACGCTCGCGGCGTTACAAAAAGTGCAATAGATCGCATCACTTTTATGTCTGGTTTTGCTGATGCGTTAATTCAGGTTGGATGGCTGGTCGAAAATGACGGTGGGCTTTCTCTACCTAACTTTGAACGTCATAACGGAAAAAGCTCTAAAAAAAAACGGGCGGTTACAAACGAGCGAGTAACAAAAATACGCGAACTGAAACGAAAAGGTAACGCTGCCAGCGTTACACAAACGGATCAAAAAGCGTTACCAGAGGAAGAGGAAGAGGAAGAGGAAGAGGAAGAGGAAGATCTAAATACTGATCTCCCCCTCGCCAAAAACGAGCGTCTAAAAAATTCGAGCCGGAGGCTATTGAGCTGCCCGATTGGTTGCCGGAAACACTCTGGCATGAGTGGGTCCGGTTCAGACAGGCATTGCGAAAACCGATTCGAACGGAGCAGGGCGCTAACGGGGCGATACGGGAACTGGAAAAATTCCGTCAGCAGGGTTTTACACCTGAGCAGGTGATTCGACACAGCATCGCCAATGAATACCAGGGCCTGTTCGCGCCGAAAGGTGTTCGGCCTGAGACGTTGCTCCGACAGGTTAACACCGTCTCGTTGCCGGACAGTGCGATCCCGCCAGGCTTCAGGGGGTAACGGACCATGAAAAATATTGCGACAGGCGGCGTTCTGGAACGCATCCGCCGACTGACCCCGCCACATGTAACCGCCCCATTCAGAACGGTAGCGGAGTGGCGCGAGTGGCAACTTGCTGAAGGCCAGAAACGTAGCGAGGAGATCAACCGCCTGAATCGCCAGTTGCGGGTGGAAAAAATTCTGAATCGCTCAGGCATCCAGCCGTTGCACCGTAAATGCTCGTTTGCGAATTACCAGGTGCAGAACGACGGCCAGCGATACGCGTTAAGCCAGGCGAAATCCATCGCCGATGAACTGATGACCGGGTGTACAAATTTTGCGTTCAGCGGAAAACTTGGTACCGGGAAGAATCACTTAGCGGCAGCTATCGGGAATCGCCTGCTGAAAGACGGTCAGACAGTGATTGTGGTTACCGTGGCTGATGTTATGAGCGCCCTGCACGCCAGCTATGACGACGGGCAGTCAGGCGAAAAATTTTTGCGGGAGCTGTGCGAAGTGGATCTGCTGGTTCTTGATGAAATTGGCATTCAGCGCGAGACGAAAAACGAGCAGGTGGTGCTGCACCAGATTGTTGAGCGCCGGACAGCGTCGATGCGCAGCGTGGGGATGCTGACAAACCTGAACTATGAGGTGATGAAAACATTGCTCGGCGAGCGGGTGATGGATCGCATGGTCATGAACGGCGGGCGCTGGGTGAATTTTAACTGGGAGAGCTGGCGTCCGAATGTTAGCCATTCGAGGGTTGTTAAGTAGTTTCAGGAGGATTTATGGCGAAACCTTTTACTCCCGAACAGCGGGAAGAACTGAAGACGCGAATTGTGGAACTCGTGCATCAGGACGGTCGGGTCACGATTCGGCAGTTGTCAGATGAAACAGGTATCAGTCGTGCGTCTGTCGGTCGCTTATGCATAGAACTGGTCGCAAGTGGTGATGTATATAATTCTGGCTACGGCTTATTCCCGTCTGAACAGGCTCGCAAGGACTGGCAAAGCGCCCGCAAAAAACTCTCGAGAGTAAAGGTGAGGAAACCGGTTGTTGTTGATCCGGACCTTATCTGGTCATTACCTGACGGAGAAATACGCCGCTACGACAGGCGCCTGAATATAATCTGTCGCGAGTGCCGGAAGAGCGAAGCTATGCAGCGTGTACTGGCTTTCTATCAGGGTAATTTTCAGGAGGCGATACTGTGAATGAAATTAGCTATCAGGCTTCAATTACCGCTGGCATTCGCATCAAAGGAGAGGAGCATGGAAATAAAACCAGAAGATGAGTTAAGCAATATCGTTTTATTTCCGGTAAAAGAGGATGACCCTCGTAATCAGGTTAATTTTCTTTATGAGCCATCGGAAAGACCATATTGCCATCACGCCTCTGTACGGGTTGACGAAAAAGAGCGTCAGGTCCGCTGTAAAATCTGCGGTGCGGTTGTGGAGCCGTTTGACTGGATGCTCTCTGTGGCAAAAAGAGAAACCAGACTGGCAGATGATGTAAGGCTATTGCGCCAGGAGGAACAGGAAAGGCGGAGAAATATAGAAAAGCTGATACAGATTGAGCGTAACGCGAAAGCGCGGATACGCAGGGCGACAAAATCCAGAACTGAATAATTAAATTTAGCACTGTTAAAAATTTAATCCTTAACCGGAGGGATTTCTGCACCCTCAAATCATCAGGAGACCACCCGAAAGGGCGGGGAGCAGTCACACATCTGTTTCCGATAGCCCCGTTCTAATGCTACACTCTTTGATATTTTTATGACCCCAATAAACATATTTATGACAGTTGCTGATTTCAAACGGCCCAAATTGGAGCTCCCAAACGGGGCAAACAAACTACTACTGCACTCTTGCTGTGCTCCATGTTCCGGTGAGGTGATGGAGGCGCTTCAGGCCTCGGGAATCGACTACACCATCTTTTTCTACAACCCGAACATTCATCCTCAGAAAGAGTATTTAATTCGTAAGGATGAGAATATTCGCTTTGCTGAACAACACGGCGTGCCGTTTATTGATGCTGATTACGACACAGACAACTGGTTTGAACGAGCCAAAGGAATGGAATGGGAGCCCGAACGAGGGATCCGTTGCACCATGTGTTTTGACATGCGTTTTGAGCGGACAGCGCTGTACGCCGCTGAAAATGGTTTCAGTGTGATCAGCAGTTCACTGGGCATTTCACGCTGGAAAAATATGCAGCAGGTTAACGACTGTGGGCGGCGAGCCGTCGCGCATTATCCGGGCATGGTGTACTGGGATTATAACTGGCGCAAGCAGGGCGGCTCGTCCCGTATGATTGAAATCAGCAAGCGCGAAAAATTCTATCAGCAGGAATATTGTGGCTGTGTGTATTCTCTGCGCGATACCAATCTACACCGCAAATCTCAGGGACGCCCTCTTATCAAAATTGGTCAACTCCACTACGGTAAAGAAGAGAAGGAGTGATTTTATGGGGCACCTTTCTGATTGATTTCATATTGGCGAGGTAAGTAGAATGACTGCGGGTGCTTGAGGCTATCTGCTTCAGGCATGAACACCAAAAGGCAGATAGAGAAAAGCCCCAGTTAACATTACGCGTCCGGCAAGACGCTTAACATTAATCTGAGGCCAATTTCATGCTTTGCACATGTAGGTTAGCCTCTTACATGCCGAAAGGCAAGGAGAAGCAGGCTATGAAGCAGCAAAAGGCGATGTTAATCGCCCTGATCGTCATCTGTTTAACCGTCATAGTGACGGCACTGGTAACGAGGAAAGACCTCTGTGAGGTACGAATCCGAACCGGCCAGACGGAGGTCGCTGTCTTCGTAGACTACGAATCCAGGAAGTAAGAGTGACCGGGCGGGGAGCTGATCCCATCCCCGCCCACCTCTGATGTGTCAGGCATCCTCAACGCACCCGCACTTAACCCGCCCATCGCTGTGATCTCTCAGCGTTTCGGCGGGTTTTTTGTTGTTTATTTCCGGTGAATTTGATTCGCGCACCTTCGCAGATAGAATCGACTCACTTAAGTAGCGCGCAGGGAGAAGAGGGATGGACCCCGAACAGGGGAGAGCTATTTATCTGGAAGGATTCTGAAGATGAAAATCGAAGAATTGCGTGAAATTTTTAGTGAAAATGGCCTCTATGCTGTGCGCGTTGAGAATGGAGCGATTGTCAGCCATTGCCGCATTAGATGTTTGCAATCTCAACAAAGGAAGAGCGGTGCTGTGTTATTTTATTTTTGTAATGGACTTCTGACGGACGGTTTTATTTTGCGTGAGGACGAATTTGTCACATCATTACGGGTTTTGAAAGAGATTGGTTTTAAGGCTGGTTTTCTGCTTTTGCTGAAGAATAAACTCATCTACAATCTTGAGCAGGATTGAACTCCTGCTGTGTAACACCGTGCCACCGGAGAAAGCCGATGGCACATATACAACTGGTCAAACAAACCTCTTCCGGATTACTTCTCCCGGCGACGCCGGAGAGTTGCGATTTTCTGCATCAAATCAAAATAGGTGAGTGGATACACGCAGACTTTAAGCGTGTGTGTAACTACGCATTCCACAAGCGTTTTTTCAAACTCCTGCAACTGGGTTTCGATTACTGGACTCCGGTCGGTGGGGCGATCACGCCTCGCGAACGAAAACTGGTGTCCGGTTTCGTTGATTACCTGTGTGAATCAGTAGGCCGGGAACATACGCCAGCTCTGAGCGAAGCCGCAGAGCAATATCTGAATACAGTTGCGACACGCAGAACCAGTGATACGGCATTGCTAAAGTCGTTTGAGGCTTTCCGCGAGTGGGTAGCCATTCAGGCCGGATTTTACACCGAGCATTTTTATCCGGACGGTAGCCGTGGGTGTCGGGCGAAATCTATCGCGTTTGCGAATATGGACGAAACCGAGTTTCAGCAGGTTTATAAATCTGTTCTGAATGTGCTGTGGAACTGGATTCTGTTCCGTAAATTTTCCTCTCCGGAACAAGTCGAAAATGTGGCCGCGCAGCTGCTGGAGTTTGCGTAATGGTGGATTTACGTAAAGCGGCGCGGGGGCAGATGTGCACCGTCAGAATTCCTGGCTACTGCAATCACGATCCGGAAACGTCTGTGCTGGCGCATTACCGACTGGCGGGAACGTGCGGAACAGCGATAAAGCCACACGATATGCAGGCAGCGATTGCCTGTAGCTCGTGCCACGATTTAATCGACGGGCGGGTAAAAACCAGCGATTACACCAAAGAAGAATTACGCCTGATGCATGCAGAAGGTGTTTTTCGCACACAAGAAATCTGGAGAAAGGAGGGATATTTATGATTTACCCAACGAATACAGGAAAAAGCGGAGAACACCTTCGTCTCACCACGCTGGAAAGTGTCTGGATTCAGGGAAAACTACGTATGTGGGGGCGCTGGTCGTATATTGGTGGCGGTAAGACGGGGAATATGTTTAACCTGATGTTGACCTCTAAAAAGCTGACAAAAACGGCAATTAACGAGGCGCTCCGGAGGATGAAAAAAGCAGGTCTGAACAAGTCTGAACTTGAGGCTTTTTTGCGGGATATGATTAACGGTAAGCAAAAGAGCTGGCTGGCGCATTGTACTGATGCAGAGGCGTTATGTATTGATCGGGTCATAAGTGAGGTGCTGGCAGAGCATCCAGGATTGATTAGCGTCCTTCGGCAACGGTATGAGGGGCGGGGGATGACCAAACGCAAAATGGCTGAACTGCTGAATGATGCACACCCGAAATGGAGTTTAAGAACCTGTGAAAGACGCATTGAGCATTGGCTAAAGGTGGCAGAATTTATTTTGTACAAACCAATGGTTATGGCTTTTGGTATAGAGAAAAAAGTTATTGCTTTTTGACGTAAAAACTGCTTCAATTCTTGTACGCTTCGCAAAGCTGTACCGCGAGGCGAATAGCAGACATGGACATTTGAAAGAGCCCGCTTTATGCGGGTTTTTTTATACCTGAAAAACGGCACAGGACGTTAAACGTGCTGGTGGTCAGATGAGTTTGCAGATGTGATGACATATGGTTATTATTCTGCCTCCGGCCCTTTAGCTCAGTTGGTCAGAGCGAGCGACTCATAATCGCCAGGTCGCTGGTTCAAGTCCAGCAAGGGTGAAGTAGTCAACAAAAACTGGCCACCGAGTTAGAGTTTTTCCAGTATCGATTTTCCGATTCGTTTGGGGGTAACCCACCGTTATATTCGTGCGGTCTTAGTGCGCTGTAATATCCAACGATATAGTCCGTTATGGCGTGAGCTGCCTCGCTGAAGCTTACGTAACCCACCACCGGCATCCATTCGTTCTTCAGACTCCTGAAGAAGCGTTCCATTGGGCTGTTATCCCAGCAGTTTCCGCGCCGGCTCATACTCTGTCTGATCTGGTATCGCCACAATAACTGCCGGAACTGCCTGCTCGTATAATGACTGCCCTGATCGCTGTGGAACATCACCCCGCCGGGCTTACCACGGGTTTCCCATGCCATTTCCAGCGCTTTCATGGTGAGCCTGCTGTCCGGCGAGAACGACATGGCCCAGCCCACTGGTTTTCTTGCGAACAGGTCGAGAACAACGGCGAGGTACGCCCAGCGCTTACCCGTCCAGATATAGGTCACATCACCGCACCACACCTGATTTGGCTCGGTCACGGCGAACTGCCTTTCAAGGTAGTTAGGGATAGCAACATGTTCATGACCACCACGTTTATACCGGTGAGTCGGCTGCTGACAGCTGACCAGCCCCAGCTCTTTCATGAGCCTGCCAGCAAGCCAGCGTCCCATCTGGTAGCCTCTCCGGGTTGCCATTGTGGCGATGCTTCTTGCTCCGGCCGAACCGTGGCTGATGCCATGTAGCTCAAGTACCTGACTGCGTAATACAGCCCGTCTGCCGTCTGGTTTTTCAGGACGGTTTTTCCAGTATCTGTAGCTGCTGCGATGAACCCCGAACACATGGCAGAGTGTGACCACAGGATAATGCGCTCTGAGTTTCCCGATTATCGAGAACTGTTCAGGGAGTCTGACATCAAGAGCGCGGTAGCCTTTTTTAATATTTCATTCTCCATTTCAATGCGTTGTAGCTTTTTCCTCAGCTTACGTATTTCGATTTGTTCTGGTGTTATCGGAGAGGCTTTTGGTGTTTTGCCCTGACGCTCATCACGCAGTTGTTTGACCCATCTTGTCATTGTGGAAAGGCCAACATCCATAGCTTTGGCGGCATCTGCCACCGTGTATTTCTGGTCAACAACCAGTTGAGCGGATTCGCGTTTAAACTCTGCGCTAAAATTTCTTTTTTTCATTGGAGCACCTGTGTTGTTCTGAGGTGAGCATATCACCTCTGTTCAGGTGGCCAAATTCAGTGTGCCACTTCATTGTCGGTCAGGTTACGTAGTGAACCTCTGGCAGGGGACTGATAATGCATCATTCTGGTGTTGTAAATATCTCTTCGGACAACTTACAAAATATTCTAAGCAAACCCCGGGAACACACTCTTAACTGCCTTGGCTGGCGGTTTTTTGTACAGTGCTCGGTATGTGTGAGCTGGAAATCAGATTTTGCATGGACTGGAATCATGCTGTTATTTAGGGGCGAAGAACTGGCTTTTTCTTCCGCCTTCTCACCAGTAACGATTAGAAAAATAATGAAATGCCCCCCTCCGGGGAGGAGGACCGTAGAAAAAAGGACCCGCCAGCAAAAACATTGGGGATGAACAGCTTTCGCTACTCAGATTGCTGGCGGGTAAAGTTCCTCATGAATTAAGAATGCTACGCGATCTTTTTTAATGGAAATGAAAATTATTGTCAATTAGTCGTGCGTGTTTTTTCATACAATATTGGTAAAGGTGATTCAGGCCATCAGAGTTTTGCTGATGGCCTTTTTTCTTTCCGATAGCACAGGTCTGTCGGGGGGTGCCCCTATTAAGTTGTCAAGCATGTTATGACCCCTGCGGGGTATAAAAAGTCCCGTCGCGCATCATGGCGAACAGAACGTCGCAGCGTCGTCTCGCCAGGGCGATAAGCGCCTGATTGTGTCGTTTTCCCTGACTCATTTTGCGGGTGTAGTAAGCCCTGGAGAGCGGATCCCTGAGCGCGGCGAAGGCCGACAGGAACAACGCCCGTTTGAGAGCTTTATTACCCCGTCGCGAGGGATGCTCACCGCGTATTGACGAGCCGGATCGCCGAGTTACCGGCGCAAGGCCAGCATAAGCAGCGAGATGTGCGGCAGAGGCGAAGGCGCGGCAGGCGACCTCGGTGAGGAGTCTGGCTGCGGTCCTGACACCGACTCCGGGCATACTGGTCAGGACCGGGTAAAGAGGGTGAGCAAGAACTCGCTGTTCTACCTCAAGCGCCACCTCGTCTCTTTGCTTACGCAGCGTGATGAGCTGGAGTGCCAGACGTGGCAGTACTACGGCAGCGGCATTCGTGCCGGGAACGACGACGGTTTGTTCGGCCAGTGCCTGAGCTATGTCTGCTGCAAGGCGTTTACCCAGACGAGGCGCAAGTTTGCAGAGCTGGGCTGCCAGCTTCTTCTCACCCAGCGAAGCGAGTTTTTCTGGTGAGGGATATCGCTGGAGAAGATCGAGTACCGCCGGGTGCTCAAGTCTCGGACCGAGAACGCGCTCCAGTGCCGGATGTATCTGGGTCAGAAGGCCGCGGATACGGTTGCTGGCCTGCGTTGTCTGTGCGGCAAGATCATCATCGAAGCCGCAGAGCATGGAGAGTTCGGCGATTTGCTCGTCAGCCAGTTTCAGCGTGCGTAGCGCGTGAGGCAGGGTACGGGCAGCTTCGGCAATGATGGCAGCGTCACGAGCATCAGTTTTAGCTTCACCGGCGTGTAAGTCGGCTATGCGGCGCATGGCCAGTCCAGGGAGGTATCCGACAAGGACTCCTTCTGAGCGGGCAACGGCGACAGGTAACGCACCGATGGTAGCTGGCTGATCAACAACCAGCAGTATCTGACCATGTTGTTTCAGGTCAGATATTAGCGACCTGAGTTTGTTTTCGTCGTTGGGTAATGCTTTATCGAACAGGCGTTTACCTGAACGATTAATGGCAACAGCGTGATGCGTATCTTTACCGACATCAACGCCGATAAAGACCTGGACGGATTCGTAATCGCTGGATTCGGTCATTCTGTCTCCCTTGTATATGGGTTAACCAGATAACCACGGGGAGCAGGTACCGGCATCCACGTTACAGACGGTCCCGGCAAAAGTGCCTGACCTGACCCCTATTAGCGGTTACCAGCGCCCCACCAGACCCGGTGACATCACCCCCGGATCATGGACGACTGGGGGCAGTAATCATGCCGGGTCTGGCTGGCTAACACCCCATTATAAGGGGTACGAATAAAGTAACGGGGGCGGGATATGTATCAGATGGAAAAAATATCAACAGGCATTGCCTACGGCACCTCCGCCGGCAGTGCCGGCTACTGGTTTTTGCAGTGGTTGGATCAGGTCAGTCCATCACAGTGGGCTGCGATTGGTGTGCTGGGAAGTCTGCTTCTGGGGCTTCTGACTTATCTGACGAATCTGTATTTCAAAATAAGAGAAGATAAGCGTAAGTGGATTTGCCCCTATATTTCCAGACATCTGTTATCACTTAACCCATTACAAGCCCGCTGCCGCAGATATTCCCGTGGCGAGCGATAACCCAGCGCACTATGCGGATGCCATTCGTTATAATGCTCGAACGCCTCTGCAAGGTTCTTTGCTGCCGTTAACCCGTCTGGTTTGGGCATGATACTGATGTAGTCACGCTTTATCGTTTTCACGAAGCTCTCTGCTATTCCGTTACTCTCCGGACTCCGCACCGCCGTGTTCTTCGGTTCAAGTCCCAACATCCGGGCGAACTGGCGTGTTTCATTAGCCCGGTAGCATGAACCATTATCCGTCAGCCACTCCACTGGAGACGACGGAAGATCGTTGCCGAAGCGGCGTTCCACCGCTCCCAGCATGACGTCCTGTACTGTTTCACTGTTGAAGCCGCCGGTAGTCACCGCCCAGTGCAGTGCCTCACGGTCACAGCAGTCCAGCGCGAACGTGACTCGCAGTTTTTCTCCGTTATCACAGCGGAACTCGAACCCGTCAGAGCACCATCGCTGATTACTTTCTTTCACAGCCACTCTGCCTGTATGTGCCCGTTTCGATGGCGGTACAGCAGGTTTTCGCTCAAGCAACAGCGCATTCTGGCGCATGATCCGGTAAACACGTTTGGCATTGATCGCAGGCATACCATCAAGTTCTGCCTGTCTGCGAAGCAGCGCCCATACCCGACGATAACCATACGTGGGCAGCTCTCCGATAACATGGTGTATACGGAGAAGCACATCCGTATCATCAGTGTGACGACTGCGGCGGCCATCCATCCAGTCATCGGTTCGTCTGAGAATGACGTGCAACTGCGCACGCGACACCCGGAGACAACGGCTGACTAAGCTTACTCCCCATCCCCGGGCAATAAGGGCGCGTGCGCTATCCACTTTTTTGCCCGTCCATATTCAACGGCTTCTTTGAGGAGTTCATTTTCCATCGTTTTCTTGCCGAGCAGGCGCTGGAGTTCTTTAATCTGCTTCATGGCGGCAGCAAGTTCAGAGGCAGGAACAACCTGTTCTCCGGCGGCGACAGCAGTAAGACTTCCTTCCTGGTATTGCTTACGCCAGAGAAATAACTGGCTGGCTGCTACACCATGTTGCCGGGCAACGAGGGAGACCGTCATCCCCGGTTCAAAGCTCTGCTGAACAATTGCGATCTTTTCCTGTGTGGTACGCCGTCTGCGTTTCTCCGGCCCTAAGACATCAATCATCTGTACTCCAATGACTAGTCTAAAAACTAGTATTAAGACTATCACTTATTTAAGTGATACTGGTTGTCTGGAGATTCAGGGGGCCAGTCTAGTAAGGCTGCGAGAGGTGAATAATGTCGCCATCATTACGCAAGGCTGTTGCAGTTGCTATTGGTGGCGGGGCTGTTGCTATAGCATCTGTGTTAATCACTGGCCCAGGTGGTAACGATGGTCTGGAAGGTGTCAGCTACATACTATACAAAGATATCATTGGTGTATGGACTGTATGTCACGGACACACCGGAAAAGACATCATGCCTGGTAAAACGTATACCGAAGCAGAATGCAAAGCTCTCCTGAATAAAGACCTTGCCACTGTCGCCAGACAAATTAACCCGTACATCAAAGTCGATATACCGGAAACAACGCGCGGCGCTCTTTACTCGTTCGTTTACAACGTGGGCGCTGGCAATTTCAGAACATCGACGCTTCTTCGCAAAATAAACCAGGGCTATATCAAAGGCGCATGTGACCAGCTATGTCGCTGGACATATGCTGGCGGTAAGCAATGGAAAGGGCTGATGACCCGTCGTGAGATTGAGCGTGAAGTCTGTTTGTGGGGGCAGCAATGAGCAGAGTCACCGCGATTATCTCCGCTCTGGTTATCTGCATCATCGTCCGCCTGTCATGGGCTGTTAATCATTACCGTGATAACGCCATTACCTACAAAGAGCAGCGCGACAAAAACGCAAGAGAACTGAAGCTGGCGAACGCAACCATTACTGACATGCAGCAGCGCCAGCGTGATGCTGATGCACTCGATGCTAAATACACGAAGGAGTTAGCTGATGCGAAAGCTGAAAATGATGCTCTTCGGCGCAAGCTTGATAATGGTGGTCGGGTGCTCGTCAAAGGAAAATGCCCTGTGCCATCCTCAGCCGAAACCTCCAGCGCCTCCGGCATGGGCAATGATGCCACCGTCGAACTCTCTCCAGTTGCTGGACGAAACGTTCTCGGTATCCGGGACGGAATCATCAGCGACCAGACAGCATTGAGAATGCTTCAGGAGTACATCAGGATCCAATGCCTTGGGGGGTAGCGGTAATTTTACTCATTATCCTTCAAATCAGATTCTGTTGTCAGAGGAATGGGGGAAGCTGGATTCGCAAGAGCTTTTTATGGGCAGTTTAGCTAAAAAAAGGCAACACGAAGCTAAAACTACCAACATAAAGTGCTGACCAGCTAGCAGCTGAAATCAGACTCACTGTATACACTTTCACTGGATGAAGTTGCAACATTCCTGCCACCAAAGGAGCAATATAACGCAGCACGGCGATAAAGCGCGAAGTGAAAAGTATTGACACAGAGTTATTTTGCAACTGAAGGCGAACCCGTTCTATTGTATTGGAACGGCTTGATATTATACATGCAAGTTGAGGGATATGCCCAATTATTATACCAAGATGGTAATTAACGATAGTACCGCACCATGCGCCACTCATGACCGTGATTCCAGCTTCCCATGGTGAAAGAGTCGTCTTGCTGACTGTAATTACAGTGGCCATCATAATTGATGCTGGTGGCAATATCGCCGAAATGAGTAAAGTGGATTTTGTGAACGCTATTATAAAAAGAAGCCCCCATAGGCGATATGGATGAAGTACAAAATAGTTCATCAAAGCATTTATCCACTCCATCAATGTCTTTCCTTCTGTGAATTTTTCTTTGCTATTTAACCGTGATACGACTTAATTTAGGCTTAAACACCTTACATTTACAAGGTACTCCTGTGGGGGGCCCTGCCACGGAGCGTCGCAGGAGTGAGTGATGAGGAAGAATTAAAGCAACCTATTGTGACAGGCAGCGATAACAGTAAATCACAGGAAGCATAATCATGGCAAAACCGGACTGGGAGGCCATCGAATCGGCATACCGGGCCGGAGTCCTTAGCCTCCGTGATATAGGCGAGAAATACGGCGTTACAGAAGGGGCTATCAGGAAGAGGGCCAAAAAGCTTGGTTGGGCACGCAGTGGCG
Source organism: Shigella sonnei (assembly GCF_002950395.1). Taxonomy (NCBI): domain Bacteria; kingdom Pseudomonadati; phylum Pseudomonadota; class Gammaproteobacteria; order Enterobacterales; family Enterobacteriaceae; genus Shigella; species Shigella sonnei. Next base: position 2,219,640 of record NZ_CP026802.1, on the reverse strand, counting down.
GTACGCAGGTTTGCAAAAATGGTACGCAAAAAAGGAAAGTGCGTACCAGCAGAAAGCCTGCCATTACTGGCCTTACACAAAAAAGTACGCAACTAAAAACAGAATCTACACCGGATACGAAACCGATACGCGGAATGCGTACCGATCCCCCGACTAACCCATTCCAACCCGGTAACCAGCAGGCATTAAAACACGGTGGTTATGCCCGTCGCCTTCTGCTCAAAGATGAGGTGATAGAGGACGCTAAAGCGTTGACGCTCGAGGACGAATTATTTCGCCTTCGTGCTAACAACCTTGTCGCTGCAGAGAATATTGGTCGGTGGTTGGTGTCGCTGGAAGATGCTAATGGGGACCAGGAAAGGAAGATGCTGATTGAAAATATCAGCGCCGCCGAGAAAGCAATGATGCGCAATACAGTTCGTATTGAGTCCATCGTTGGCACGCTTGCGACGGTAGGAAAAATATTTGCTGATACAGCCTACCGCAAGGCCGCCACTGATAAGGTGTCTCTGGAGGCTGATCGTCTTCGCCGTGATGCAGGTATTGATGATGGCAATGGAGAGCGTGACCTCAATGACTTCTACTCTGACATCCAAACCGACGCTGAATCCGGCTTTACGTAGTTTCTGGACTATGCGGGCACGTAACAAAGTGCTTTATGGTGGTCGGTCATCGTCAAAATCATGGGATGCCGCTGGCATTGCCATATTTCTGTCGAATAAATACACCCTGCGTTTTTGTTGTGCCCGTCAGATCCAGAATAAAATCGAAGAGTCGGTGTATACCCTGCTCAAAATTCAGATAGACAGGTTTGGTCTGCGGCACCGTTTCCGTATTCTGAACAACAAAATCATTAACCGGGTTACTGGCTCGGAATTTGTTTTTTATGGATTATGGCGCAACATCGAAGAAATTAAGTCACTGGAGGGGATCGATGTGTTGTGGCTGGAAGAAGCCCACGCACTGACGGAATACCAGTGGAAAATTCTGGAGCCAACGATCCGTAAAGAGGGTTCGGAATGCTGGTTCATATTCAACCCCGGACTTGTTACTGATTTCGTCTGGCGCAACTTCGTTGTTGATCCGCCCGAAGGCACTCTCATCCGCAAAATTAACTATGACGAAAATCCGTTTCTGTCTGACACCATGCTTAAGGTTATCGACGCGGCGCGACGCCGTGATCCGGATGGTTTTAAACATGTGTATGAGGGCGTTCCGGAGTCTGATGATGATGCGGCAATCATCAAACTGTCTTGGATAGAAGCCGCAGTGGATGCGCACAAAACGTTAAATTTCGAACCCAGTGGAAGAAAGCGTATTGGCTTTGACGTGGCTGACAGTGGTACAGATAAGTGCGCTAACGTTTACCGTCACGGATCCGTTGTTTTCTGGGCCGACGAATGGAAGGCCAAAGAAGATGAATTACTGAAGAGCTGCCAGCGTACTTATCAGGCGGCGCTGGAGCGTGAAGCAGATATTGTTTACGACTCTATCGGTGTTGGTGCGTCTGCCGGTGCTAAATTCTCTGAAATTAACGCTGACCGGAAGAGCGAGAACGCATACGCGCGACGTGTGAATTACCAGAGGTTTAACGCCGGTGCTGGTGTGCATGAGCCAGATGACGAGTACAACGGCATCCCCAACAAAGACTTTTTCGCAAATCTTAAGGCTCAGGCATGGTGGCTGGTGGCTGACCGTTTCAGAAATACGTTTAACGCCATTAACAACGGAGAACAGTATCCTGTGGATGAGCTGATCAGCATAGATTCTCGTTGTCCGTTGCTTGAAAAGCTGAAACTGGAACTGACAACACCTCATCGTGATTTCGACCGTAACGGACGTGTGATGGTCGAAAGTAAAAAAGACCTCGCAAAACGCGAGATACCGTCACCAAACGTTGCTGATGCATTCATTATGGCCTTCGCGCCAATCGATACATCGCTGGATATCTGGGAACAGCTGGGGAGACAGGCCTGATGGCACGAAACAAACAAGCCCTGCGGCGAACTGTGCAGGCCACAGCTGATGGTTATGAGAATTTTATTGCCCGCGTAGGGATGCAGACACCTAACCAGCACTCAGCATCCACCTACCGGGCTAATTTCACCAGTCGTAACCGCATGCTGGTGGAATGGTCCTATCGTTCATCCTAGATCATCGGCGAAGCAGTCGATGCTATCCCGGATGATATGACCCGCAAAGGCATTCGCATCACTTCGGAAATTGATGCAAAAGATCGTGGCATTCTCGAATCACAACTGGATGAGTTGCAAATCTGGGATGCGCTGAATGACGTGCTGAAATGGTCGCGCCTCTACGGCGGCGCGGTGGGTTTCATCATGATTGAGGGGTAGGCACCAATGACCCCGCTGCGACCCGAAACCATCGGTAAGGGCAAGTTTAAGGGGATTCTCCCGCTCGACCGCTGGATGGTCGACCCGGCACTGACCCGCCGCATTAAAGATATGGGGCCGGACCTGGGTAAACCTGAGTTTTACGATGTGGTGACCACAGCAACGGGAATTCCTGCCTGGCGCATTCATCACAGTCGCCTGATTCGCTTTGATGGCGTCACGTTGCCATTTCAGCAGAAGATGACCGAGAACGAATGGGGAATGTCGGTTGTAGAGCGTATCTGGGATCGTCTTACCGCGTTCGACAGCGCTACTGTCGGCGCGGCGCAGCTGGTCTACAAGGCGCATTTGCGTACCTACAGCGTGGAGAAGCTACGCGAGCTTATCGCACTTGGTGGTCCTGCGTATGAAGCGTTGCTGAAGAATATCGACCTGATTCGACAGTTCCAGAGTAATGAAGGCATGACGCTCATGGACTCGCGGGATAAGTTTGAAACCCATCAGTACAGCTTCAGTGGTCTGGATGACATCCTTTCGCAGTTTGTAGAACAGATTAGTGGCGCTGTTGGTATCCCACTGGTGCGGTTGTTCGGACAGTCCCCGAAAGGATTTTCTACCGGTGATGCAGACCTTGCCAACTATTACGATCGCATCAGTTCGTTGCAGGAGAGGCGTTTACGTCTTCCGGTGCGGCGGATACTGGACATCATGCATCGTTCGGAACTTGGCAAGCCGCTGCCGGACGATTTCACGTTTGAGTTTAACCCGCTCTGGCAAATGTCTGATGTCGATCGCTCAACGGTGGCGTTAAACACCACCAACGCAATCAGTACGGCGCTGGGTGATGGTCTGATGACACTGAAAGCCGCTATGACTGATTTGCGAGAAAATTCTGACGTAACCGGCATCGGGGCATCCATTACCGACGAGGACATCGAGAATGCCGAAGATGAAGCGCCGCCCGGCATCGGCGAACCTGATGACGAACCGCAGGAGCCGTCAGGCGGAAATCCGGTATCGAACCAGCCTACGCAGGATAGCGAGGGCGGTCGGAGACATCGTAAATGGTCGCTACGATGGTTCAAATGACAGTATCACGGAAATTATTGCGGCGCTGGAGCGTTACAGTGAAATCATCACCCCCTGGGCGACAAAGGTCGCGGAAAACTTTACTGCGGACCTAACCCGGCAGAACGAGAAAGTTTGGCGGCAACACAGCAAGAACATCAGTCGCGAGCTCCGCAATCTTGTGGAAAGCGCTCCTGTGGGCCAGGTGATGCAATCCATCATCGCCGAACAGGTCAAGTACATCAAATCTCTGCCTCTCGAGGCCGCAGACAGGGTGTACGACATCCAGAACAAAGCGATAGAGGCTGTTGTCACCGGTGGTCGGGCGGAGCAGTTTGCTAAAGAGATTGCATCTACCGGCGATGTTGCTAAGTCTAGGGCCGATCTGATTGCCCGAACGGAACTGGGAAGAGCAACGGGCGCGCTGGATATGGCCCGAGCGATAGCTATTGGCTCGGATGGTTATATTTGGCGTACAGCCGATGATGGCGATGTCCGAGATTCCCACGATCACATGAAAGGTAAATTCGTCCGCTGGGATTCACCTCCAACTTTGGACGGCATGACCGGCCACGCGGGCGAGCTGCCAAACTGCCGCTGCTATAAAGAGATCGTGTTTGTTCGCGTTCCATTCGCAATGAAAAGGGCAGCATAACCCATGAAATACTTTTTTGAGACCAGGCTCGGGGAAACCCGATACCGCCTGGCTGACGGCTCGTTGCTGTGCAAAGACGTGCCGATAGGACGAACAGGTAAGCAGCTCTATGGTGCTGATGACCTGCCAAAACTGAAACCCGATAAGTTCGGTGAAATAGTCGTCACGCGTTCTCCTGAGCAGGTATTCCATCCGGCCACGCTTGCCTCATTCGAAGGGATGAGCATCACGATCCTGCATCCTGAAGATGAAAACGGGAATGTGCGGCTGGTAAATCCCGAGAACTGGAAAGAGCTTGCTGTCGGGCACCTCCAGAATGTCCGGCGCGGGACGGGTGAGCAGTCTGATTTGATGCTGGCTGACCTTATCGTCAAAGACGAAAGCGCCATTCAGCTTATCGAAGATGGCCTGCGCGAAGTGTCGTGCGGCTATGACGCGGAGTACGAGCAGACCGAGCCAGGTAAAGCCGAGCAGGTCGATATTACCGGAAACCATGTGGCTCTTGTCCCTAAAGGCAGAGCCGGAAATCGTTGTGCAATTGGAGACAGAGACACAATGGCAAATCAAAAGAAAAACTGGTGGAACCGCATGCGTGCGGCCATCAAGACAGGAGATGCCGACACCATGAACGAACTGGTGGAGTCGGCTCCCGCATCGGTTACAGGAGATGAGGGGGATTTGCCGCAGGGCGTTAATCTCAACATCAACCTGTCCCCGCAGCAACCACTACCGGACAAAGCACCAGAGATGGGCGGAGATCCAACCGGCGACAGTGATGATGACCTCAAAACATTACTGAAAGCCCTGCTGGCTAAGCTGGAAAGAAATGCCACGGGCGATAACGATAATAAGCCTGACGATAATCCGACCGGTGACGGCGAGGACGATGAAGAGGAAACCACGATTACTGGTGACTCAGCCTGGCGTGCCGAAGTTATCGTTCCGGGTATCGATCTGAGCCGTAAGATGAAACCGACCGCGTTCAAACGCGAGGTTCTGGCTTCTGCTGACAAAACGCTGGTTCGCCAGATAGTCGGTGATGCGGATATCCGCAAATTACCGAAACAATCGGTCGACATGGCGTTTAATGCCGTGTCTGAGGTTGCCAAAGGGCGAAACACCCGCGCCACCACCGGCGATGCACAGCGCCTAAACATGGGCATGACCAGTATCGCTTCCCTGAACAAACAAAACGCTGAATTCTGGGCAAACCGTAAAGGGTAAAAAATGAATAATGTATTTCTGTACCGGATGCCTGTTGGCATTGCCGGGGCTGTCTCTCGCCCGCAGGACTTAACCGTCGAACCGGTGGTCCTTAAATCCGATAACGCCTTCGCTGCCTATGGCCTGGCTGGTAAATACGATGATGACGGTTTTTTCGTGCCGCTGGCAGATGGTGATACCGCAGACAAGGTGAAGGGGATCTACGTGCGCCCTTATCCGACCACGTCGCAGCCGGACATGGTTCGCCAGGTGGGAACAGGCAAGAACTTCCCGGGCGACGCCATGAAGCGTGGCTACGTGACCGTTAATCTCGGTTCTGATTTTGATGCCAGCACTATCAAAAAAGGCGATCCGGTATACGTTGTCGTCTCCACTGATGAATCCATCAAAGTGCCGCTGGGTGGATTCATGTCCACGTCAGTCAGTGGCAAAAACGTGGTGCTGACCAACGCTGAATTCACAGGTGCCGGTGATGCTGACGGCAATGCAGAAATTTCCTGGAAGATTTAAGGAACAGACGAATGAGGTGATGCTGCCAACTTACTGATTTAGTGTATGATGGTGTTTTTGAGGTGCTCCAGTGGCTTCTGTTTCTATCAGCTGTCCCTCCTGTTCAGCTACTGACGGGGTGGTGCGTAACGGCAAAAGCACTGCCGGACATCAGCGCTATCTCTGCTCTCACTGCCGTAAAACATGGCAACTGCAGTTCACTTACACCGCTTCTCAACCCGGTACGCACCAGAAAATCATTGATATGGCCATGAATGGCGTTGGATGCCGGGCAACTGCACGCATTATGGGCGTTGGCCTCAACACGATTTTACGTCACTTAAAAAACTCAGGCCGCAGTCGGTAACCTCGCGCATACAGCCGGGCAGTGACGTCATCGTCTGCGCGGAAATGGACGAACAGTGGGGCTATGTCGGGGCTAAATCGCGCCAGCGCTGGCTGTTTTACGCGTATGACAGTCTCCGGAAGACGGTTGTTGCGCACGTATTCGGTGAACGCACTATGGCGACGCTGGGGCGTCTTATGAGCCTGCTGTCACCCTTTGACGTGGTGATATGGATGACGGATGGCTGGCCGCTGTATGAATCCCGCCTGAAGGGAAAGCTGCACGTAATCAGCAAGCGATATACGCAGCGAATTGAGCGGCATAACCTGAATCTGAGGCAGCACCTGGCACGGCTGGGACGGAAGTCGCTGTCGTTCTCAAAATCGGTGGAGCTGCATGACAAAGTCATCGGGCATTATCTGAACATAAAACACTATCAATAAGTTGGAGTCATTACCAACAGGGGGATTTACCATGCTTATTGGCTATGTACGCGTATCAACAAATGACCAGAATACCGATCTACAACGTAATGCGTTTATTTGTGCCGGAAGTGAGTTGATTGTTGAGCGAATGGGAAGTTGGCCAGAAGTTGTTATGGCATAGTGTTTACGGTCGTTGATACAGGTAAACAAAAGCGGGGAGAGTCATACTCCCTGAATAGTCGCGAAAATATCTGTGGCATTGTCAAATTCGTGTCGGTGACTAATATTTTAGTAATATGCCATTCGAAATGGAGTGCTAACTTATTGATTTAATTGATGTGCGATATTGTATTTTATCGTGTTTTGTTGTCTGTTTTTTATCCAGTAAGTGTTGTTATGTGTATGAAAGATAAGGGATTTATCATTTTTGAGGTGTGTTCATGAAGCAAACAGTTTATATCGCCAGCCCTGAGAGCCAGCAAATTCACGTCTGGAACCTGAATCATGAAGGCGCACTGACGCTGACACAGGTTGTCGATGTGCCGGGGCAGGTGCAGCCGATGGTGGTCAGCCCGGACAAACGTTATCTCTATGTTGGTGTTCGCCCTGAGTTTCGCGTCCTGGCGTATCGTATTGCCCCGGACGATGGCGCACTGACCTTTGCCGCAGAGTCTGCGCTGCCGGGTAGTCCGACGCATATTTCCACCGATCACCAGGGGCAGTTTGTCTTTGTAGGTTCTTACAATGCGGGTAACGTGAGCGTAACGCGTCTGGAAGATGGCCTGCCAGTGGGCGTCGTCGATGTGGTCGAGGGGCTGGACGGTTGCCATTCCGCCAATATCTCACCGGACAACCGTACGCTGTGGGTTCCGGCATTAAAGCAGGATCGCATTTGCCTGTTTACGGTCAGCGATGATGGTCATCTGGTGGCGCAGGACCCTGCGGAAGTGACTACCGTTGAAGGGGCCGGCCCGCGTCATATGGTATTCCATCCAAACGAACAATATGCGTATTGCGTCAATGAGTTAAACAGCTCAGTGGATGTCTGGGAACTGAAAGATCCACACGGCAATATTGAATGTGTCCAGACGCTGGATATGATGCCGGAAAACTTCTCCGACACCTGTTGGGCGGCTGATATTCATATCACCCCGGATGGTCGTCATTTATACGCCTGCGACCGTACCGCCAGTCTGATTACCGTTTTCAGCGTTTCGGAAGATGGCAGCGTGTTGAGTAAAGAAGGCTTCCAGCCAACGGAAACCCAGCCGCGCGGCTTCAATGTTGATCACAGCGGCAAGTATCTGATTGCCGCCGGGCAAAAATCTCACCACATCTCGGTATACGAAATTGTTGGCGAGCAGGGGCTACTGCATGAAAAAGGCCGCTATGCGGTCGGGCAGGGACCAATGTGGGTGGTGGTTAACGCACACTAACCGCTGATTTACCCGGCGCAGTCTCTCCTGCGCCGGTGTATTAACCTATCTCCTGTAACGCATGTCTCTGGCGTTCGACGATATTGGTCCACAAATTGTCTTTATCGTCAGTCCACAAATTAATCAGCAAGGCAAAAAAGCGTTCTGCTGCCGGAGAAAGCACGGCATCTTTGCGGCGAATAATCCCCAATGTCCGACGTATAACGGGTTCCACCAGTGGAATACCAATAATCGAAGAATAGGGCGCATGGGGCATTGCCAGACCAGGAAGCGCCGAAATCCCCAGTCCCGCCTCTACCAGTCCTAATGACGTCGAAAGATGACGCACTTCGTAAAACCAGTCCAGCTTCCAGGGCTTGTCGGCCAGCTGTTGTTCTATCAACAGTCGGTTGCCGCTGGAGGAGCGTACGCCAATCATTTTGTAACCCACTAACTCCTGCCATTCTACAAGCTGCTTTTTGGCCAATGGATGGTCACGCCGACAGGCCAGCACGAACGGCTCGTTGACCAGTGGGGTAAAATCAATGGATGAATTTGTGACGTTGTTCATGTTTATGCCAAAGTCTGATTCGTTACACAGCACCGATTCCATGCAATTATTCGTGCCTTGTTCCAGAATCCGCACTTTAATATTGGGATACAGCTCATTAAATTTACCGATTGCCAGCGGTAAAAAATAAAATACTGCGGTCGGAATACACGCTAACGTCACCATACCACGATGATAAGCATTCATATCACGAATATTAAAAAGCGTTTCATCGAATTTCTTTATTAATTCCCGCGCCTCCGGGAGCAACCTTTTTCCTGCTTTTGTTAACGTAACCTTGCGAGTTGTACGCTCAAATAGTTGAATATGTAAATCTTCCTCCATCTTTTTTATTCTTCGCGTTAATGCAGGTTGCGTAATATTGAGTAATTTAGCGGCATTGTTAAACGAACTGGACTCTGCCAGTATGACAAATGCCTTCATACTTGATAATTCATGCTTCATTATTACTCCGGAAAATGGAAGCGACGATTTTGGGTGGCTGGCCGTTAAAAATTTTAACTGCATTTAGCCAACTTAAATTAATGAAAAAATGTTATTAATCGTTGAGCTAAAGTCATTAGAGATGCTTTGCCCTTAATGTAACCATATCGCAATAAGTTATGTTTTTAAATTGAGGGCATTATTATGAAAAAAATACCCTGGGTAATGACTCCAACTTATTGATAGTGTTTTATGTTCAGATAATGCCCGATGACTTTGTCATGCAGCTCCACCGATTTTGAGAACGACAGCGACTTCCGTCCCAGCCGTGCCAGGTGCTGCCTCAAATTCAGGTTATGCCGCTCAATTCGCTGCGTATATCGCTTGCTGATTACGTGCAGCTTTCCCTTCAGGCGGGATTCATACAGCGGCCAGCCATCCGTCATCCATATCACCACGTCAAAGGGTGACAGCAGGCTCATAAGACGCCCCAGCGTCGCCATAGTGCGTTCACCGAATACGTGCGCAACAACCGTCTTCCGGAGACTGTCATACGCGTAAAACAGCCAGCGCTGGCGCGATTTAGCCCCGACATAGCCCCACTGTTCGTCCATTTCCGCGCAGACGATGACGTCACTGCCCGGCTGTATGCGCGAGGTTACCGACTGCGGCCTGAGTTTTTTAAGTGACGTAAAATCGTGTTGAGGCCAACGCCCATAATGCGTGCAGTTGCCCGGCATCCAACGCCATTCATGGCCATATCAATGATTTTCTGGTGCGTACCGGGTTAAGAAGCGGTGTAAGTGAACTGCAGTTGCCATGTTTTACGGCAGTGAGAGCAGAGATAGCGCTGATGTCCGGCAGTGCTTTTGCCGTTACGCACCACCCCGTCAGTAGCTGAACAGGAGGGACAGCTGATAGAAACAGAAGCCACTGGAGCACCTCAAAAACACCATCATACACTAAATCAGTAAGTTGGCAGCATCACCCAAAAAAGGCACTATTGCCTGGTCTATTCTCTCTTCTCATAATACGTCCGGAAATATGGATAAACTTAAAATTAAGTTTGATTCATTAGCCTCTCACGATATTACCTTTGTTGGTATTGTACAGACCGCTAAAGCGTCCGGAATGGAACGTTTCCCGCTGCCGTATGTGCTGACCAACTGCCATAACTCACTCTGCGCCGTCGGCGGCACCATTAACGGTGATGACCATGTTTTTGGTTTATCGGCAGCTCAGCGTTATGGCGGTATTTTTGTGCCTCCGCATATTGCGGTCATCCATCAATATATGCGTGAGATGATGGCAGGCGGGGGCAAAATGATCCTCGGGTCAGACAGCCACACCCGTTACGGTGCATTAGGGACAATGGCAGTCGGTGAGGGTGGCGGTGAGTTGGTAAAACAGCTGCTTAATGACACCTGGGATATCGACTATCCGGGCGTGGTTGCGGTGCATCTGACCGGAAAACCTGCGCCGTATGTGGGGCCACAGGATGTGGCGCTGGCTATCATTGGCGCGGTGTTCAAAAACGGTTACGTCAAAAACAAAGTCATGGAGTTCGTTGGACCGGGCGTTAGCGCGCTCTCTACCGATTTCCGTAACAGCGTTGACGTGATGACCACGGAAACCACCTGTTTAAGCTCCGTCTGGCAAACTGATGAAGAAGTGCATAACTGGCTGGCGCTGCACGGTCGCGGCCAGGATTACTGCCAGCTTAACCCTCAACCGATGGCGTACTACGATGGCTGCATCAGCGTTGATTTAAGCGCCATCAAACCAATGATTGCGCTGCCGTTCCACCCGAGCAACGTGTATGAAATCGACACACTGAACCAGAACCTGACCGACATTCTGCGTGAGATTGAAATTGAGTCCGAACGCGTGGCGCACGGTAAAGCCAAACTCTCGCTGCTGGATAAAGTGGAAAATGGTCGCCTGAAAGTGCAGCAGGGGATTATCGCGGGCTGTTCTGGCGGTAACTACGAAAACGTCATCGCGGCGGCGAATGCACTGCGCGGTCAATCCTGTGGCAATGACACCTTCTCGCTGGCAGTTTACCCGTCATCACAGCCGGTGTTTATGGATCTCGCCAAAAAAGGTGTGGTAGCAGATTTGATTGGCGCAGGCGCAATCATCAGAACCGCGTTCTGCGGCCCATGCTTTGGCGCGGGCGATACGCCAATCAACAACGGTTTGAGTATTCGCCACACCACGCGTAACTTCCCGAACCGCGAAGGCTCTAAGCCAGCTAATGGGCAGATGTCAGCGGTGGCGTTGATGGACGCTCGTTCTATCGCTGCGACTGCGGCAAACGGTGGCTATTTAACCTCTGCCAGCGAACTTGATTGCTGGGACAACGTGCCGGAGTACGCCTTCGATGTAACGCCGTATAAAAACCGTGTTTATCAGGGCTTTGTGAAAGGGGCAACTCAGCAACCGCTGATTTACGGGCCGAACATTAAAGACTGGCCGGAATTGGGTGCGCTGACTGACAATATCGTCCTGAAAGTGTGCTCGAAGATCCTCGACGAAGTGACCACCACCGACGAACTGATTCCTTCCGGTGAAACCTCTTCTTATCGTTCAAATCCGATTGGTCTGGCGGAGTTTACCCTGTCTCGCCGTGATCCCGGTTATGTTGGCAGAAGTAAAGCGACTGCTGAGCTGGAAAATCAGCGTCTGGCGGGGAATGTCAGCGAGCTGACAGAGGTGTTTGCGCGCATTAAGCAGATTGCTGGTCAGGAGCATATTGATCCGCTGCAAACTGAAATTGGCAGCATGGTCTATGCGGTGAAACCAGGCGATGGTTCTGCGCGTGAACAGGCGGCGAGCTGCCAGCGTGTGATTGGCGGTCTGGCGAATATTGCCGAGGAGTACGCGACTAAACGCTACCGTTCTAACGTCATCAACTGGGGGATGTTACCTCTGCAGATGGCGGAAGTGCCAACCTTTGAAGTGGGGGATTACATTTACATCCCTGGCATTAAAGCGGCGCTGGATAATCCGGGTACGACGTTTAAAGGTTATGTGATCCATGAAGATGCGCCGGTAACGGAAATTACGCTCTATATGGAAAGTCTGACTGCTGAAGAGCGCGAGATTATCAAGGCGGGTAGTTTGATTAACTTCAATAAAAACCGTCAGATGTAAAAAGCGCCATGTGAATGTAGGTCGCATTCGGCACTTATTGTCGGATGCGATGCTTGCGCATCTTATCCGACCTACGAATCGCATCGAATCTGTAGGCCAGATAAGGCATTTACGCAGCATCCGGCACTTATTGTCGGATGCGATGCTTGCGCATCTTATCCGACCTACAAATCGCATCGAACCGTAGGCCGGATAAGGCGTTTACGCCGCATCCGGCAAATAGTTAATTGCTCTTACTTCTTCGCCTCTGCAACCACTTTACTACCCACGCCGCGGTTATTGTATTCCCACATGCGGTTGTAGTTAGTGTCATTCAGATTGCGCTGTATTTCGTCGTTATCATCTACGCTGCCGGTATTACCCGCAAACGGACGATTAGAGATCACCGCATCGGCCCACGGTTTAGCCGTGTTAAAACCTTCGTTGATGGCGCTATCACGGATCACCACCTGACCGTTGGTATTGGCATCAACATCCAGCGAGCGGCCCAGTTGCGCCACACCATCACCGAAAGCATTGAAACGGCTGTTTACGGCGAGGAAACCGTAGTACATGTTGGACAGCGTAGCCGGTGCAAACACATACGCTTCTTGCTGAGTACGTGAGTTCACCACGCGGAATTCGGTGTTATCGAACACCACTGCGCCGCGACCAGAAACGATATCCACATCCCCTTCAATGTAGCTGTTGGTCACCAGCGTACGCGGCTGACGATTCGTTTCCAGACGGTTCTGCACACCGCTGTTGGTGACAAAGAAGGTGTTCTGACGACCGAGAATGTTAACGTTGTTAATCTGTACCTGGTCACCATCAGTACGCAGTGCCACCGCCGGATGGTTACCTGCATCTACGCTATCGCCCAGCGTGTTTTCGATGGTCAGATTTTGCAGTTGCAGGCCATTGTTTTGTGACCAGAAGACCGCAGAGCAGAGAACACCGATACTGTCGCTGCGTTTGCTCTGGCAGCTATCGTACATATACCACGCTGGTTTACCTGGCATATATTTGCCGCGCGGGTTGACGTCGTGACGCCAGTCGGCAGGGCTCATGCCACCATCAAGGGAAAGCCCAATCTTCACATCAATCGGTTTTTCACCTGTACCGTACAGAGTAATTCCACCCGGAGCGGCAGGGACATATACCGTTCCCTGATACTCACCAGGCATCACGGCAATATACTGGCGCTTGTTGGTACGCTTGATAATTGCCGCATCTACCGCCGCCTGAATCGTGGTATGCGTTACACCTTGAGTGCCCGCCGGGCCGACAACAAAGTCAGGTTGCGCAGGCAGGGTAATCGGGGAAGGATTCCACGCTGCAGCACCTGGTGTCAGGGATGCAAAATAGTGTTGAGCATCGAAATTCTGCGCTTCTTTTGCCGACAGAATCGGGCGAGAAGAGGTACCAGGCGCGGTTTGATCAGAAGGACGTTGATCGGGCGGGGTTGAGCTACAGGCGGTCAGCGTCACGCCAAAAGCCAATGCCAGCGCCAGACGGGAAACTGAAAATGTGTTCACAGGTTGCTCCGGGCTATGAAATAGAAAAATGAATCCGTTGAAGCCTGCTTTTTTATACTAAGTTGGCATTATAAAAAAGCATCGCTTATCAATTTGTTGCAACGAACAGGTCATTATCAGTCAAAATAAAATCATTATTTGATTTCAATTTTGTCCCACTCCCTGCCTCTGTCATCACGATACTGTGATGCCATGGTGTCCGACTTGTGCCCGAGAAGATGTTGAGCAAACTTATCGCTTATCTGCTTCTCATTGAAGTGGCACACTGAATTTGGCCACCTGAACAGAGGTGATATGCTCACCTCAGAACAACACAGGTGCTCCAATGAAAAAAAGAAATTTTAGCGCAGAGTTTAAACGCGAATCCGCTCAACTGGTTGTTGACCAGAAATACACGGTGGCAGATGCCGCCAAAGCTATGGATGTTGGCCTTTCCACAATGACAAGATGGGTCAAACAACTGCGTGATGAGCGTCAGGGCAAAACACCAAAAGCCTCTCCGATAACACCAGAACAAATCGAAATACGTAAGCTGAGGAAAAAGCTACAACGCATTGAAATGGAGAATGAAATATTAAAAAAGGCTACCGCGCTCTTGATGTCAGACTCCCTGAACAGTTCTCGATAATCGGGAAACTCAGAGCGCATTATCCTGTGGTCACACTCTGCCATGTGTTCGGGGTTCATCGCAGCAGCTACAGATACTGGAAAAACCGTCCTGAAAAACCAGACGGCAGACGGGCTGTATTACGCAGTCAGGTACTTGAGCTACATGGCATCAGCCACGGTTCGGCCGGAGCAAGAAGCATCGCCACAATGGCAACCCGGAGAGGCTACCAGATGGGACGCTGGCTTGCTGGCAGGCTCATGAAAGAGCTGGGGCTGGTCAGCTGTCAGCAGCCGACTCACCGGTATAAACGTGGTGGTCATGAACATGTTGCTATCCCTAACTACCTTGAAAGGCAGTTCGCCGTGACCGAGCCAAATCAGGTGTGGTGCGGTGATGTGACCTATATCTGGACGGGTAAGCGCTGGGCGTACCTCGCCGTTGTTCTCGACCTGTTCGCAAGAAAACCAGTGGGCTGGGCCATGTCGTTCTCGCCGGACAGCAGGCTCACCATGAAAGCGCTGGAAATGGCATGGGAAACCCGTGGTAAGCCCGGCGGGGTGATGTTCCACAGCGATCAGGGCAGTCATTATACGAGCAGGCAGTTCCGGCAGTTATTGTGGCGATACCAGATCAGACAGAGTATGAGCCGGCGCGGAAACTGCTGGGATAACAGCCCAATGGAACGCTTCTTCAGGAGTCTGAAGAACGAATGGATGCCGGTGGTGGGTTACGTAAGCTTCAGCGAGGCAGCTCACGCCATAACGGACTATATCGTTGGATATTACAGCGCACTAAGACCGCACGAATATAACGGTGGGTTACCCCCAAACGAATCGGAAAATCGATACTGGAAAAACTCTAACTCGGTGGCCAGTTTTTGTTGACCACTTCACATAGAGTCTTGCAGACAAACTGCGCAACTCGTGAAAGGTAGGTGGATCCCCTTCGAAGGAAAGACCTGATGCTTTTCGTGCGCGCATAAAATACCTTGATACTGTGCCGGATGAAAGCGGTTCACGACGAGTAGATGCAATTATGGTTTCTCCGCCAAGAATCTCTTTGCATTTATCAAGTGTTTCCTTCATTGATATCCCGAGAGCATCAACATGCAATGTTGTAGGGATGGCAATTTTTACGCCTGTTTTGCTTTGCTCGACATAAAGATATCCATCTACGATATCAGACCACTTCATTTCGCATAAATCACCAACTCGTTGCCCGGTAACAACAGCCAGTTCCATTGCAAGTCTGAGCCAACATGGTGATGATTCTGCTGTTTGATAAATTTTCAGGTATTCGTCAGCCGTAAGTCTTGATCTCCTTACCTCTGATTTTGCTGCGCGAGTGGCAGCGACCGGTTTTGTTGTTATATGGCCTTCAGCTATTGCCTCTCGGAATGCATCGCTCAGTGTTGATCTGATTAACTTGGCTGATGCCGCCTTGCCCTCGTCTATGTATCCATTGAGCATTGCCGCAATTTCTTTTGTGGTGATGTCTTCAAGTGGAGCATCAGGCAGCCCCCTCCTTATTGCTTTAATTTTGCTCATGTAATTTATGAGTGTCTTCTGCTTGATTCCTCTGCTGGCGAGGATTTTTTCGTAGCGATCAAGCCATGAATGTAACGTAACAGAATTATCACTGTTGATTCTCGCTGTCAGAGGCTTGTGTTTGTGTCCTGAAAATAACTCAATGTTGGCCTGTATAGCTTCAGTGATTGCGATTCGCCTGTCTCGGCCTAATCCAAACTCTTTACCCGTCCTTGGGTCCCTGTAGCAGTAATATCCATTGTTTCTTATATAAAGGTTAGGGGGTAAATCCCGGCGCTCATGACTTCGCCTTCTTCCCATTTCTGATCCTCTTCAAAAGGCTACCTGTTACTGGTCGATTTAAGTCAACCTTTACCGCTGATTCGTGGAACAAATACTCTCTTCCATCCTTAACCGGAGGAGGGAATATCCTGCACTCGCGTACCCATCGACGAACTGTTTCAAGGCTCCTTGGGCGTCGCTGGCGTGCGTTCCACTCCTGAAGTGTCAAGTACATCGCAAAGTCTCCGCAATTACTCGCAAGGGAGCGAGTATTGGTTTATTTTCTCCAACAAAAAAGGAGCCGAAGCTCCTTTGATGATTAAAATTCGAATTGTCTCGCCCGAAGGCTTTTCAGCATTGGTTTTGCCCGTTCGAAAAGGGCGCTTGCTTGGTCAAGTCGTGTCGCCTCCCTTAGCAGTACATCTCTGTTTTTCGTCACCGTGTAAAAAGTTTCAAACGCGATGTCATACAGCTTGCTCGTGTATGATGAGTTCAGTTCCTTCAATATCGGGTACAGACGTTTGCAGATGTCCTGCGCATTCTCCATCTGTACCTGCATATAGCAAAGGAGGATGATTTCTTCGTCTGTGAATTGCTGCGCTGGTTGCATGCTGCGAAGTTTCTTTTCGCACTCGATGAAGTATCGGCGTATCTGGCGGCCTTTTTCGTTACGCTCGACCATCGCCGTTTCTTTGGCTGTATCGAGGGTGAGGTGATAGTCTTTGCTACGGCGATCGCCTCCACGTCCTTTGATCCCCCTGTTTTGGTGAACCAAAATGTAATCGACATCAACGGCAAAGCCGTATTCTGTTATGCGATTTTTAATCCATGTAGAGAAGTCACGACGTACTTCCAAAAATTCGTGTAAATCACGGGCATTAACGAGAAGAGTTGTTTCGTTGGATATAGTGCCGTTGAATACGGGGATGAGTTGACTGGCCATTTTTATGTCCTTTGCATTTGTTCAGATAGCCCTGTGTTCAGCAGGGCGGTCAGGTACTTGAACACCGTGCAAAGTCGGCCCGTATCCTTAACCTTTCGGCTGTTTTTCGGTATACGCGCTACCCGACCATATCTGAAAAATGGACATAAAAAATCCGCATGACTGACGGGTGCGGTTTCCGCTTTGCAAGGTGTGTTCAGCACCATGAAGCGGAATATAGCCCCGTTAATGCGGTGTTGTCAAATCATGTAGGCCTTATCTTGCTGTAAGCCGCGCCATTCGGGCTTTTCCCCACATTTGGGGAAAACTATCTTGTCAAAATCATGCAGCCTTTCGCTCTCCTTCGATGAGTTCCTCTATTTTGTGCACTCCAGCCTCGTTGTACCGAAATGTTTCAACCTGCTTGCTGGAATGCGCAGATTTATCCAGGAAGAACTTCCCGTACTGCTCAGTTTTGAGGTTGTTTGCGTTAGCAATGCGACCAATCTTGTTTGCCGTTACTCCGAGCTGCTCTGCGACCTCCCCTGCTGAGTAGTAATGCTCTTCTATTGCCGGAAGAGGTATTGCATTAAAACCAACGAGCGGGTTGATTATGCTTGCCGCAGCAGTCTGCTTTGCTTCCGGCGCAAGATTTGGCATCAAATCGAACAGATTGGTAACAGCTTCAACCGTCATTTTCAGTGTTCGCGCTTGACGATACTCAACAAGTCCACTCGCTGATTTACCGCTTTTAATGTGCGCTTCCTGCATACTTTCAAGTTTGTCTACAAGTGTTCGGCGAACTGCTTTAGATTCGCGAGCAGCAACACGAAGCGCCTGCTTGATAGTCATGGAGATAACATCAATGTCAGCCCCGTTTTTCCGACCTACACTTTTTGTGTAGGTCTCGCCTTCCAATTCATCCTCAATTTTCTCGATGAATTTGTTGTTACGTACTGATGGCTCTCCATATAACTTGCGAGCTTCATTGACCATTTTCAACAGCATCTGGCTGTCGATTGTTACAGCCGGAAACGAAGAGTGATTTGCAATATTGTTAACCACACCTTTTCCCCTATATCGTATAAAAGAAATCCCCGCGAGTGCGAGGATT
Source organism: Shigella sonnei (assembly GCF_002950395.1). Lineage (NCBI taxonomy): Bacteria > Pseudomonadati > Pseudomonadota > Gammaproteobacteria > Enterobacterales > Enterobacteriaceae > Shigella > Shigella sonnei. Next base: position 2,201,543 of record NZ_CP026802.1, on the reverse strand, counting down.
GTTATTCACCTTTGACGGCAAGTTGCAGGTTAGCCACGGTTAACCTCCTGCGGCGGTTCTGGTAGCTGCATCCAGTGGGTTACCTCTTTGAGATACAGGTCTTCGCCATCACCGTCATCCCAAGTGGGATTGCCATCATTAAACCAGTCGCCATATACGCCGACCTGAGTGTTGGGGATGTTTGGTGGGTAGTTGTTTTTAAAGTCAGCTGCTAACACATAGCATTGTCGCTCTCCCATTTCTGGCATTCGCTCACTACAGCTTATCCAGGCATCCGGAGTTACCGGCACTGGCTGGGCGGTATAAAGCGGTGTTATATCTGCCCGAAAATTACATGCTTTATGCAGCCGCACCCACCGTTCGACTTCTGCTTTGTCAGAATACATACCAGTGAACGTGTTATATTCACGGTCAATTTGCGTGAAGGTTACCTTCCACGCCACCGGCTCTGCTGTCAGCGATGCCAGAGCAATTTCATAAGCACGGCGTTCAACATTGTCTCGCACATCCAAACTGCTGATACGCTCTTTGATTTCTTTAATCAGTTCTTTGTCGTTCACTTATGCCTCCGATTCCCGGATGTCACCCAAATCAACGCTACAATGCCAACCAGTGCAACGAGCGCAAAACTATCAAGCATCTCCAACCTCTTTAACGGTAACTGTCTGTGCCTCCAGTTCTGCTATGCGCTTTTCTGAGGCTTCAAGTAACGCCTGCTTATCGCGTAGCGCTTCTGAGGTGTACTGGCAATAGCGGACACTACCATTTGTTCTTTTTTTAAGCAGCCATCTGATGATATTTTTCCCTGAAGGCTGCCGGGGAGATATTCCCCAGACGAGAGTGACGACGCTGACGATTGTAGAAAATCTCAATGTATTCCCGTATTACTGAGATGGCTTCATCCCGGTTATTAAAACGATAGTGGCTCAGGCTCTCATTTTTCAGCGTTCCCCAGAAGCTTTCCATCGGAGCGTTGTCGTAACAGTTACCTTTACGCGACATTGATGTTTTCAGACCAGACTGCTCCTGTATGACCCGGTAATCGTATGCGCAGTACTGTGAACCTCGATCAGAGTGGTGGATTAGCCCGGCAGGTGGGCGCTGGCTCCTGAGCGCCATAAACAGGGCTTTACCTGTCAGCTCTTTTGTCATGCGCTCTCCCATGGCGTAGCCGACAATTTCGCACGTATAAACATCTTTGATGCCAGCGAGGTACAACCATCCCTCCTGTGTGGCAACATACGTCAGGTCCGCCACCCAGACCTGATTTGGTGCTGTAGGAGCGAACGTCTGGTTCAGCAGATTTGGCGCAACTGGCAGATTGTGGTTCGAGTTCGTAGTCGCTCTGAACTTGCGTTTCTGCTTACAGCGTAGCCTTAGCTCCTTACGAAGACGTGCCAGTCGGTCACGACCAACGATGATGCCATTCTCTGCCAGCTCCGTCTGGAGCCGCCGGGTTCCATATGTTTCGCGAGTGCGGATATGTGCCACCTTAATCTCCAGTTTTAGCCGCTCATCACTTTGTTTTCTGTCTGAGGGTTCATGCTGTACCCAGTTGTAATAACCGCTCCTGGATACACCAAATACCTGACACATCGCTTCAATGGGAAATTGTTGTCGCCATTGTTCGATTAACGCGTATTTTTCAGCGACTCCTGTGCAAAATACGCTGTTGCTTTTTTTAATATATCTCGCTCAAGGCGAGCTTCATTTAACGCCTTACGCAGTTGCAGAATTTCAGATTCCAGTTCAGCCACCGTGCGGGAACCAGGAGTACCGAGCCCTTTTCTGGCGGCGGTAACCCATTGTCCTAAAGTGCCTTCAGGAAGAGATAATCGGGAAGCGCCTTCACTGATCGAAAGTTGATTTTCAAGAACCGTTCTGACAGCTTCGGCTTTGAACTCTTTAGAGTAACGTTGGGTTTTTCTGCTCATTATTAGCTCCTTCTGATGCCATTCTATTTCAGGAAGGAGTGTCCGTTAAACTCAGGCTACCTCATTATTCTGAAATCCCGGGTAAACACCCCGGAAGTGGTGATGCACACTGTTGCTGATGTGATGACAGGAAACGATGGTGAATACTGTTTCCATGCGCGGACTGGAAAATATGGTGTGTATCTGAAACCGGGCTGGCACAACGAGTACAACGTTGGCGACATTGCTGTATATGAGGACTCAAAGCCCGGCACGCTGAATGACTTTCTGATTGCTCCTGATGAGGGCGACCTGAAACCGGATGTCGTCAAACGCTTTGAGGAAATGGTGGCGCAGGCGCAGCAGAGCGCCGGGGCCGCAGCCGGAAACGCACAGCAGACGGCGCAGGATGTGGCGGCAGCCGCAGGTTATGCCCGCGCAGCAGAGCAGGCCAAAAATGACATTGATGCTGCGCTGACCGGCACTCTGAAAACGGCTAACCATCTGTCTGAAATCGCAGCAGCAGGCGAAAAGGCACAACAGAAGTCCCGGGATAATCTGGGGCTGAAAAGTGCGGCCACGATGGAAGCACAGAGCGACATTTACGACCGGACAAAAGGCCGTCTGGCGATACCCGGCGCATTCGGCTTTGGGTGTGCTTTTCTGCCTGAAGATGTTATCCGTTTTGACACTAAGAGTGATTTCCTGGCCTGGGTAAGGAATGCGCTGCCAGGTGAATATTCCGTTGCTGGCCCCTACGACATCATCATACCCGACACACGGTTTGAAGGGGTGCTCAGCATCCGGTGGACTGATGCACGCCCTGAGACAACAGAACCGCGGTACAGAGCCAAATCCCTTACTTTTTACGGCATTAACGGCCCCATTTATCACACCCGCTACTGCTACTGGCCCATATCCAGACTGACTGGCTGGGTGAAAATAAATATAACCACAGAAGATATTATTTACAGAATCGTGGCGAGCTCTGTCCGCAACAGATGGGGAGACCCTGACATTGGCGGGCTGATTATTGCTGCGTACCAGGGAGAAGCTGACGGTGATAAAGTCATCAGACTTGTCAGGGGGCAGTCATACAGAGGCTCACGACTGGGACCGGTGGGGATTTCAGTGCCCAGTACTCCCACCGGAACGTATATAGCATCCCCACAATTTTTCATTACGGGATGTTCAGAGCATTCATTACCGGGGTCATATTGCGCCCTGTCCGGGGTGCCGGATGCACATGTCTCTGGCGCAATGCCCGGGCTTTTTATTCGCACATCGTGAGGAATGCACCGTGGAAATTAAAAAAATCATTAATCCCCGTTATACCGAAAGTGGCGCAGTAGACTGTGACGTTTTTTTTGACGACAGGGACCAGGCAGTCCCCTACACAGCCACCGCTGATGATGTCGCACCGACGGGTCAGCAAATCTGGCAGGAACTGCAAAGTGGCAAATGGGGTGAGATAGCCCCATTCACTGTGACACCAGAAATGCTGGAAGCGGCCAGAGAGGCCAGGCGTCAGGAAATTGAAGCATGGCGCGCAGAACAGGAGGCGAAGCCGTTCACGTTTGAATGGAACGGTCGTATCTGGAATGCTGGTCCCGACTCACTGGGCCGCCTGTCCCCGGTAGTCATGCTGGCAAAATCTGTCACAGCACAAACACATATGGCGTGGAGCGATGCCGATAATCAGCAGGTGAAACTGTCGATGCCGGAACTGGAAGAACTGGCGGCAGCAATGGTGCAGGCGCAGGTCGATCGCAACGATGAGATTTATCGCCGTCAGCGTGAAATGAAAGAGGAGCTGAGCGGTCTGGATGATTTGGCTTCAATTCGGGCGTTTGACGTTGAGTAATGAATAAGCCGCAACTGGCGGAATCACAGAAGACCGCTTTGCTTACCGAAGCGGAGTCTGTCATCCGGCCGCGGGGGCGTGCTGTCAGGCTGAACAGGGAAACGGATGAATCCGGGGAGGCCCGGGGGCGGGCCTCTGTTTTTCCGGAGTCAGTCCGGTCTGTGGTTTATGCAATGTGATTATGAATGGTGCAGTTGTGAGCCGTTTTCAGGCAATCGCAGGGCCAGTACCTCGTCAGTCAGCTGACGGTAAATCTGCTGTTCAGTCTCACGCATCACCTGTGCACCGGCTTCCCTCTCCGCATCCGCATCACCGCTCAGACCTGATGCTTTCAGCCGGTCAGCCACCCTCTGAGGGTACTCATTCTCCAGCATCTCATATTTCTGCTCTTCTGCCAGCGCCCAGCGGTCAGCTTCCGTACGCTTCAGTACAGCATGCCATGGTCCCCAGAGGGAGAACCAGTCCGTAAATTCATTCTCTTCACGGCTTCTGACCATGGCTTCGGCAGTGCGGAGGTCATTTGCTGTCACTCCCGACACGCCATAGAAACGCATTTCCTTCACGGCAGTGGAGAGCTGAAGTTTCTCTGCGAGCATGGTCTGGAAGGCCAGGTAGACTTCTATCTCATCCACAAAATGGAGAGTTCTGACTTTATCCCGGGCAATGTCCTCCAGAATTTCGAGGCGGAACATTTCCCTGCCCAGGGAGAGCAGAGCGCCGGTATCATTATCGAAAAGGCCTTCAGATGCCTGATGGACCAGGAGGGTTTTCCGGAGATTGTTCCATGTGAGCGCGACACGGTCCTCACAGCTCTCAGTGGCATCAGCAGCAACAGCGAAAGACTGCTGTCGAAGCTCCGCAGAGGCACTGAGTTTTTCCAGCCATGCAGCGACCTGTTCACGGAATCCGGAGGTATTGCGTGCAGAGACGGTATCGGAAAGGCGGTCAAGGAACGCGGAAAAGGTGTTGGCGTGCTCTTCATGTTCAAAAGCATGCCATATCTGTGATACATCAGATTGTTTGTTTTCCGGGAACCATGCTGTCACGGCATCAGCCAGGGGGCGATGGAGTGTATTCTGTTGTCCGTCACTCATGGAGAAGTAAATCCGTGGGCCGTGGTAGTCCGGCGAAGAGGTTAATCTTTGCAGGGCTTGCAGAGTGCGAGTCGACAATGGATTGTTATAAATATTAACATCTGCATAAATGTGCAGATTCATGATACTGTCTGGCAATGTGTTCAGCTGATTGTTAGGGATATATAGTGATTGCAGACGTTGTGGAAGTTCGGGCAGTCTGTGTAGTTGGTTTTCCCCAACGTTTAAAAGCCTCAGATTTTGAGGAAGGGGCGGTAGCTCTTGTAATCTGTTATCAAAAGCACTTAGTTCCTGTAGTTCACATGGTAATTCTGGTAAGGCAGTAAGCTGGTTGTTGCCAACAGAAAGTTTTTGTAGAGCCGGGGGAAGATCAGGTAGCGTCTCCAGGCTATTGAGAAGGGCTGAGAGTGACTGCAAGGAAGATGGAAGAGAAGGCAAACATGTTAAAACTCTGTTAAGTGAAACATCAAGAGCGACCAGGTGAGGCGGAAGAGCCGGGAGCCTGCTCAGTCTGTTATCGCTGGCTTTAAGTACAGTTAAGGACGGAGGGAGTTCTGGCAGAGAGCGTAGCTCATTGCTAGAGATGTTAAGTTCTTGTATGTGCGGGGGCAGGTATGGGAGAGAGCGTAATCTGAGTAAACTTAAATTGAGGGCTGGCTCTTGAAAAGCCAGACATATTTTCAGTAATCGAACTGCCTGTGTTCGGTCTTCTGTTGCAGCACCTTCCTTGGCCCAGTTATCCCAGATGCGGTGATAATCCGTGATATTTTGCTCTTCTACGGATAAACGGGATATACATCCTAAACCACAAAAGGAGCGGAAAAAAGAAGGATTGTGGGCAGGTTTCATTTATTATTGATCCTCATTGTTTATATATTAATATGTTCGTGCAAATGGAGTGAGGATTCTTTAAAAAAACGCGCCTGTAAATAGTTAAGAACAGGAAGAACTGTTGGGGATGTGGCTGGCCGAAAATGAAGGGGTGAAGTTCTGGCTCAATGTGCTGACTGAACTGAAAAAACGCGGTTGGTCGCCCTACCTTTTCATCAAGCCAGTAGTCTGCCCACCACTGCATCATTTCTCTGCGCTTATCGAGATACTGAGCATGGTTGTAAATTCAGCTAACCCAGTGCGTTGACAAAAAATTAGCGCAAGAGGACAAAAAATCACCTTGCGCTAATGCTCTGTATCAGGTCACTAATACCATCTAAGTGGTTGATTCATAGTGACTGGATATGTTGTGTTTTGCAGTATTATGCAGTCTATTTTTTAAGCTAAATGTATTATAATGCATTGATATTAATGATTTTTACTGTTTCTCGTTCAGCTTTTTATACTAACTTGAGCGAAACGGGAAGGTAAAAAGACAAAAAGTTGTTTTTAATACCTTTAAGTGATACCAGATGGCATTGCGCCATCTGGCAGAGTGATTAACTAAACATCGCAGTAATCGAGGCGCTTGCCAGAGAGTGGAAATGAACGTTAAACCCGACCATCGCGCCGCTGGCACCTTCATCGACATCAATACGTTCTATATCCAGCGCGTGAACGGTAAAAATGTAGCGATGAGTTTCGCCTTTCGGCGGTGCTGCGCCATCGTACCCGGTTTTACCAAAGTCGGTACGCGTCTGCAAAACGCCGTCTGGCATTGCTACCAGACCAGAGCCAAACCCTTGCGGTAATACGCGGGTATCAGCGGGTAAGTTAACAACTACCCAGTGCCACCAGCCGGAGCCGGTTGGCGCATCCGGGTCGTAGCAGGTGACAACAAAACTTTTCGTTCCCGCAGGAACATCATCCCACGCCAGATGCGGTGAAATATTATCGCCATCGTAACCCATGCCGTTAAAGACATGACGATGCGGCAATTTATCGCCATCGCGCAGATCGTTACTGATGAGTTTCATGAACCCTCCTTTCTTGTTTGCAGAAAGTGTAGCCAGAAACCCTCACGCGGACTTCTCGTTATTGGCAAAAAAATGTTTCATCCTGTACCGCGCGGTTAACCGCTGCGGTCAGACGCTGCAACTGTTGCGGGAGAATAATATAGGGCGGCATCAGGTAAATCAGTTTGCCAAAAGGCCGGATCCAGACACCCTGTTCGACAAAGAATTTTTGCAGCGCCGCCATATTCACCGGATGAGTGGTTTCGACCACGCCAATGGCCCCCAGTACGCGCACATCGGCAACCATTTCGGCATCACGGGCGGGGGCAAGTTGCTCGCGCAGCTGTACTTCAATATCCGCCACCTGTTGCTGCCAGTCGCCAGATTCGAGAATCGCCAGGCTGGCGTTTGCTGCCGCGCAGGCCAGCGGATTGCCCATAAAAGTTGGCCCATGCATAAAGCAACCGGCTTCACCGTTACTGATGGTTTCTGCAACCTCGCGCGTGGTGAGTGTGGCGGAAAGGGTCATTGTGCCGCCGGTTAAGGCTTTACCGAGGCACAAAATGTCCGGCGCGATTTCTGCATGTTCACAGGCAAACAGTTTCCCGGTACGACCAAATCCAGTGGCGATCTCGTCGGCAATCAGCAAGATACCTTCGCGATCGCATATTTTGCGGATTCGTTTTAACCATTCCGGATGGTACATGCGCATCCCGCCTGCGCCCTGGACAATCGGCTCAATGATCACCGCCGCGATTTCATGACGATGCGCCGCCATCAGGCGGGCAAAGCCCACCATATCGCGCTCATCCCATTCGCCATCCATACGGCTTTGTGGGGCGGGAGCAAACAAGTTTTCTGGCAGATAGCCTTTCCACAGGCTGTGCATTGAGTTGTCCGGATCGCACACCGACATCGCGCCAAAGGTATCGCCATGATAACCATTGCGGAAGGTCAGAAAACGCTGGCGCGCTTCGCCTTTGGCTTGCCAGTACTGCAACGCCATTTTCATCGCCACTTCCACCGCTACGGAACCGGAGTCCGCGAGAAAAACGCACTCCAGCGGTTGCGGCGTCATCGCCACCAGTTTGCGGCACAGCTCAATGGCTGGCGCATGGGTGATACCGCCAAACATCACATGCGACATGGCATCAATTTGCGACTTCATCGCCGCATTAAGCTGCGGGTGATTGTAGCCGTGGATCGCCGCCCACCAGGACGACATACCGTCAACCAGGCGTCTGCCGTCAGACAAAATCAGCTCGCAACCTTCGGCGCTCACCACCGGATAAACCGGCAGCGGGGAGGTCATGGATGTGTATGGGTGCCAGATATGGCGTTGGTCAAAGGCAAGATCGTCCGTTGTCATAATCGACTTGTAAACCAAATTGAAAAGATTTAGGTTTACAAGTCTACACCGAATTAACAACAAAAAACACGTTTTGGAGAAGCCCCATGGCTCACCGCCCACGCTGGACCTTGTCGCAAGTCACAGAATTATTTGAAAAACCGTTGCTGGATCTGCTGTTTGAAGCGCAGCAGGTCCATCGCCAGCATTTCGATCCTCGTCAGGTCCAGGTCAGCACGTTGCTGTCGATTAAGACCGGAGCTTGTCCGGAAGATTGCAAATACTGCCCGCAAAGCTCACGCTACAAAACCGGGCTGGAAGCCGAGCGGTTGATGGAAGTTGAACAGGTGCTGGAGTCGGCGCGCAAAGCGAAAGCGGCAGGATCGACGCGCTTCTGTATGGGCGCGGCGTGGAAGAATCCCCACGAACGCGATATGCCGTACCTGGAACAAATGGTGCAGGGGGTAAAAGCGATGGGGCTGGAGGCGTGTATGACGCTGGGCACGTTGAGTGAATCTCAGGCGCAGCGCCTCGCGAACGCCGGGCTGGATTATTACAACCACAACCTGGACACCTCGCCGGAGTTTTACGGCAATATCATCACCACCCGCACTTATCAGGAACGCCTCGATACGCTGGAAAAAGTGCGCGATGCCGGGATCAAAGTCTGTTCTGGCGGCATTGTTGGCTTAGGCGAAACGGTAAAAGATCGCGCCGGATTATTGCTGCAACTGGCAAACCTGCCGACGCCGCCGGAAAGCGTACCAATCAACATGCTGGTGAAGGTGAAAGGCACGCCACTGGCGGATAACGATGATGTCGATGCCTTTGATTTTATTCGCACTATTGCGGTAGCGCGGATCATGATGCCGACCTCTTACGTGCGCCTTTCTGCCGGACGCGAGCAGATGAATGAACAGACTCAGGCGATGTGCTTTATGGCTGGCGCAAACTCGATTTTCTACGGTTGCAAACTGCTGACCACGCCGAATCCGGAAGAAGATAAAGACCTGCAACTGTTCCGCAAACTGGGGCTAAATCCGCAGCAAACTGCCGTGCTGGCAGGGGATAACGAACAACAGCAACGTCTTGAACAGGCGCTGATGACCCCGGACACCGACGAATATTACAACGCGGCAGCATTATGAGCTGGCAGGAGAAAATCAACGCGGCGCTCGATGCACGGCGTACTGCCGATGCCCTGCGTCGCCGTTATCCGGTGGCGCAAGGAGCCGGACGCTGGCTGGTGGCGGATGATCGCCAGTATCTGAACTTTTCCAGTAACGATTATTTAGGTTTAAGCCATCATCCGCAAATTATCCGCGCCTGGCAGCAGGGCGCAGAAAAGTTTGGTGTAGGTAGCGGCGGTTCCGGGCATGTCAGCGGTTATAGCGTGGTGCATCAGGCGCTGGAAGAAGAACTGGCCGAGTGGCTTGGCTATTCGCGGGCGCTGCTGTTTATCTCTGGTTTTGCCGCGAATCAGGCAGTCATTGCCGCGATGATGGCGAAAGAGGACCGTATTGTTGCCGACCGGCTTAGCCATGCCTCCTTGCTGGAGGCTGCCAGTTTAAGCCCGTCGCAGCTTCGCCGTTTTACTCATAACGATGTCGCTCATCTGGCGCGACTGCTTGCTTCCCCCTGTCCGGGGCAGCAACTGGTGGTGACAGAAGGCGTGTTCAGCATGGACGGCGATAGCGCGCCACTGGCGGAAATCCAGCAGGTAACGCAACAGCACAATGGCTGGTTGATGGTCGATGATGCCCACGGCACGGGCGTTATCGGGGAGCAGGGGCGCGGCAGCTGCTGGCTGCAAAAGGTAAAACCAGAATTGCTGGTGGTGACTTTTGGCAAAGGATTTGGCGTCAGTGGGGCTGCGGTGCTTTGCTCCAGTACGGTGGCGGATTATCTGCTGCAATTCGCCCGCCACCTTATCTACAGCACCAGTATGCCGCCCGCTCAGGCGCAGGCATTACGTGCGTCGCTGGCGGTCATTCGCCGTGATGAGGGGGATGCACGGCGCGAAAAACTGGTGTCACTCATTGCGCGTTTTCGTGCCGGAGTACAGGATTTGCCGTTTACGCTTGCTGATTCATGCAGCGCCATCCAGCCATTGATCGTCGGTGATAACAGCCGTGCGTTACAACTGGCAGAAAAACTGCGCCAGCAAGGCTGCTGGGTCACGGCGATTCGCCCGCCAACCGTACCCGCTGGTACTGCGCGACTGCGCTTAACGCTAACCGCAGCGCATGAAATGCAGGATATCGACCGTCTGCTGGAGGTGCTGCATGGCAACGGTTAATAAACAAGCCATTGCAGCGGCATTTGGTCGGGCAGCCGCGCACTATGAGCAACACGCAGAGTTACAGCGCCGGAGTGCTGACGTCTTACTGGCAATGCTCCCACAGCGTAAATACACCCACGTACTGGACGCGGGGTGTGGGCCAGGCTGGATGAGCCGCCACTGGCGAGAGCGTCACGCACAGGTGACGGCGTTAGATCTCTCACCGCCAATGCTTGTGCAAGCCCGCCAGAAAGATGCTGCAGACCATTATCTGGCGGGAGATATCGAATCCCTGCCGTTAGCGACTGCGACGTTCGATCTTGCATGGAGCAATCTCGCGGTGCAGTGGTGCGGTAATTTATCCACGGCACTCCGCGAGCTGTATCGGGTGGTGCGCCCCGGAGGCGTGGTGGCGTTTACCACGCTGGTGCAGGGATCGTTACCCGAACTGCATCAGGCGTGGCAGGCGGTGGACGAGCGTCCGCATGCTAATCGCTTTTTACCGCCAGATGAAATCGAACAGTCGCTGAACGGCGTGCATTATCAACATCATATTCAGCCCATCACACTATGGTTTGATGATGCGCTCAGTGCCATGCGTTCGCTGAAAGGCATCGGTGCTACGCATCTTCATGAAGGGCGCGACCCGCGAATATTAACGCGTTCGCAATTGCAGCGATTGCAACTGGCCTGGCCGCAACAACAGGGGCGATATCCTCTGACGTATCATCTTTTTTTGGGAGTGATTGCTCGTGAGTAAACGTTATTTTGTCACCGGAACGGATACCGAAGTGGGGAAAACCGTCGCCAGTTGTGCACTTTTACAAGCCGCGAAGGCAGTAGGTTATCGGACGGCAGGTTATAAACCGGTCGCCTCTGGCAGCGAAAAGACCCCGGAAGGCTTACGTAATAGTGACGCGCTGGCGTTACAGCACAACAGCAGCCTGCAGCTGGATTACGCAACAGTAAATCCTTACACCTTCGCAGAACCCACTTCGCCGCACATCATCAGCGCGCAAGAGGGCAGGCCGATAGAATCATTGGTAATGAGCGCCGGATTACGCGCGCTTGAACAACAGGCTGACTGGGTGTTAGTGGAAGGTGCTGGCGGCTGGTTTACGCCGCTTTCTGACACTTTCACTTTTGCAGATTGGGTAACACAGGAACAACTGCCGGTGATACTGGTAGTTGGTGTGAAACTCGGCTGTATTAATCACGCGATGTTGACTGCGCAGGCAATACAACACGCCGGACTGACTCTGGCGGGTTGGGTGGCGAACGATGTTACGCCTCCGGGAAAACGTCACGCTGAATATATGACCACGCTCACCCGCATGATTCCCGCGCCGCTGCTGGGAGAGATCCCCTGGCTTGCAGAAAATGCGGCAACCGGAAAGTACATAAACCTTGCCTTGTTGTAGCCATTCTGTATTTGGTTAAATTGCGAGCGAGATCGCGTCTTCGATTGACTGCAATTTAACCAATTAAATTCTAAAATAATCACGAAAAAAATTTTACTTCCGCCTCATGCGGCGAATGTGGGAATTGCCCAGGCGGCGGGGGATAGGGGCTGGAGACAGTTATCCACTATTCCTGTGGATAACCATGTGTATTAGAGTTAGAAAACACGAGGCAAGCGAGAGAATACGCGGCTTGCACGCGAATTGGCGTTAAAGACGGCTCAAAGAAATATCTTTTATTTTTTAACTGGTTAGATAAATGCAATGGCAGTCACTGAACAGGCATCTCTTGCCATAAAACTGTCATCACTCATCTTGACAAATGTTAAAAAAGCCGTTGCTTTGGGGATAACCCGGTAAGGCCGGAGTTTTATCTCGCCACAGAGTAAATTTTGCTCATGATTGACAGCGGAGTTTACGCTGTATCAGAAATATTATGGTGATGAACTGTTTTTTTATCCAGTATAATTTGTTGGCATAATTAAGTACGACGAGTAAAATTACATACCTGCCCGCCCAACTCCTTCAGGTAGCGACTCATGAGTAAACCGTTCAAACTGAATTCCGCTTTTAAACCTTCTGGCGATCAGCCAGAGGCGATTCGACGTCTCGAAGAGGGGCTGGAAGATGGCCTGGCGCACCAGACGTTACTTGGCGTGACTGGCTCAGGGAAAACCTTCACCATTGCCAATGTCATTGCTGACCTTCAGCGCCCAACCATGGTACTTGCGCCCAACAAAACGCTGGCGGCCCAGCTGTATGGCGAAATGAAAGAGTTCTTCCCGGAAAACGCGGTGGAGTATTTCGTCTCCTACTACGACTACTATCAGCCGGAAGCCTATGTACCGAGTTCCGACACTTTCATTGAGAAAGATGCCTCGGTTAACGAACATATTGAGCAGATGCGTTTATCCGCCACCAAAGCGATGCTGGAGCGGCGTGATGTGGTTGTAGTGGCCTCTGTTTCCGCGATTTATGGTCTGGGCGATCCTGATTTATATCTCAAGATGATGCTCCATCTCACGGTCGGTATGATTATCGATCAGCGCGCGATTCTGCGCCGACTGGCGGAGCTGCAATACGCTCGTAATGATCAAGCATTCCAGCGTGGTACTTTCCGCGTTCGTGGCGAGGTGATAGATATCTTCCCGGCAGAATCGGATGACATTGCACTTCGCGTGGAACTGTTTGACGAGGAAGTGGAACGATTGTCGTTATTTGACCCGCTGACCGGGCAGATTGTTTCCACTATTCCACGTTTTACCATCTACCCGAAAACGCACTACGTCACACCGCGCGAGCGCATCGTACAGGCGATGGAGGAGATCAAAGAAGAACTGGCCGCCAGACGCAAAGTGCTGTTGGAAAACAACAAACTGCTGGAAGAGCAGCGGCTGACCCAGCGTACCCAGTTTGATCTGGAGATGATGAACGAGCTGGGCTACTGTTCGGGGATTGAAAACTACTCGCGCTTCCTCTCCGGTCGTGGACCGGGTGAGCCACCGCCGACGCTGTTTGATTACCTGCCTGCCGATGGGCTGCTGGTGGTCGATGAATCTCACGTCACCATTCCACAAATTGGCGGCATGTATCGCGGTGACCGGGCGCGTAAAGAGACACTGGTGGAGTACGGCTTCCGCCTGCCATCAGCGCTGGATAACCGTCCGCTTAAGTTTGAAGAGTTCGAAGCATTAGCGCCGCAAACCATCTATGTTTCGGCGACGCCGGGTAATTACGAGCTGGAAAAATCCGGCGGCGATGTGGTGGATCAGGTGGTGCGTCCAACCGGATTGCTTGACCCGATTATCGAAGTGCGGCCGGTGGCGACACAGGTTGATGATCTTCTTTCGGAGATTCGTCAGCGAGCGGCAATTAACGAACGCGTACTGGTCACCACACTGACCAAGCGGATGGCGGAAGATCTTACCGAATATCTCGAAGAACATGGCGAGCGCGTGCGTTATCTTCATTCAGATATCGACACCGTCGAACGTATGGAGATTATCCGCGACTTGCGTCTGGGTGAGTTCGACGTGCTGGTAGGGATCAACTTACTGCGCGAAGGTCTGGATATGCCGGAAGTGTCGCTGGTGGCGATCCTCGACGCTGACAAAGAAGGCTTCCTGCGTTCCGAACGTTCGTTGATCCAGACTATTGGTCGTGCGGCACGTAACGTTAACGGTAAAGCGATTCTCTACGGCGATAAGATCACCCCATCAATGGCGAAAGCGATTGGCGAAACCGAACGTCGCCGTGAGAAACAGCAGAAGTACAACGAGGAACACGGAATTACGCCGCAAGGCTTGAACAAGAAAGTGGTCGATATCCTGGCGCTGGGGCAGAACATTGCCAAAACCAAAGCGAAGGGCAGAGGAAAATCGCGCCCGATTGTTGAGCCGGATAATGTGCCGATGGATATGTCGCCTAAAGCGTTGCAACAGAAAATCCATGAGCTGGAAGGGTTAATGATGCAACACGCGCAGAATCTGGAGTTCGAAGAAGCGGCACAAATTCGTGACCAGTTGCATCAGCTGCGTGAGCTGTTTATCGCGGCTTCGTGACAGGATAACGAAGAAGACAGATGACAAAAGCAAAATTGCCTGATGTGCTACGCTTATCAGGCCTACATGATCTCTGCAATACATTGAATTAGCGCGGTTTGTAGGCCGGATAAGGCGTTCACGCCGCATCCGGCATAAACAACGCGCACTTTGTCTTCAATAGGAAGCCGGAATTTTTCTTCGGATTTCCGTTAACCTAAAGCCTGTAACGCCTTTTCCAGCGCGTTATGTAACAACTGGCGGTCATGACGATACGGAATATCGCTGGCCTCCAGTACCTCCTGAATCACAATCCGCTCTTTCACCGCCGAGACATCCACTTTTGGCCCGACGATGACCGCATCAATGACCTTTTTACCAACATACTGCTCCATAATTGCCAGCTTGCTTTCCAGCTTCAAATTAGCCGCAGGTAAACTCAACTCACGCCCCAGATTGCCGATATAGACCATCGGCGCTGGCGTGCGGCGTAATGCCTGGGCGATTTCCTTCAGCAGCAGAATTGGCATCAGGCTGGTATAAAAACTGCCAGGCCCAATAATGATGAGATCCGCTTCATTGATAGCGTGAACCGCCTCACGCGTTGCGGGTACATTCGGCGTTAATAATAACTCTTGAATCGGCGTAGTTAACTGGTCGATATTGACCTCGCCGTAAACTTCATGCCCCTGATCGTCAATCGCCATCAGATCGACGGGATGCTCTGACATTGGAATCAAATGCGTATCCACTTTCAGCAGATTACGAATTAAATTGATGGCTTCCAGAGGCCGCACGCTAAGGTGATCCAGCGCCTTTAACATCAAGTTTCCGAGATTATGACCGGAAAGTTCGCCATTGCCGCCAAAACGGTATTCAAACATCGCGGAGGCGACGCTCGGTTCCGTTATCAGTTGGTTGAGGCAGTTGCGCATATCGCCCCAGGCAATGCCGCCTTCTGAACGGCGAATACGCCCCGTCGAGCCACCATTATCCGTGGTGGTGACGATACCCGTTAAACGAGAACCCAAAGACGAAAGTGATGAGAGAACGCGTCCCAGTCCATGCCCTCCGCCGAGAGCAACGACACGATCAAGATCAGCCAGCGTACGATTGCGCATATAGTTTCCTGGAGTCAGATTATCCGCGCTACAGTAGCGCAAATTGCGGGGAAACAGCAATTAACCTGCCAATATTGAGGATACAAACTATTTTCTTCTACCTCTAAAGGACGATGCACGCTATGCCTCCCTGATGATGTATATCAAAGTAAAACTGCCATTTTCCCTTATTCTGTAGCGAAATAGCACGATCATGACGCTATATACATGATTACATAGCGAAAGTGTGGATGGTAAAAATCTCATTTACACGCTAGTATCGGCTTAACCACTAAACACTCTAGCCTCTGCACCTGGGTCAACTGATACGGTGCTTTGGCCGTGACAATGCTCGTAAAGATTGCCACCAGGGCGAAGGAAGAAATGACTTCGCCTCCCGTATCTGGAAAGGTGTACATGGCTTCACAACTGACTGATGCATTTGCGCGTAAGTTTTACTACTTGCGCCTGTCGATTACCGATGTGTGTAACTTTCGTTGCACCTACTGCCTGCCGGATGGCTACAAACCGAGCGGCGTCACCAATAAAGGCTTTCTTACCGTCGATGAAATTCGCCGGGTTACGCGCGCCTTCGCCAGTCTGGGCACCGAAAAAGTGCGCCTGACAGGAGGAGAGCCGTCTTTACGCCGCGACTTTACCGATATCATCGCCGCTGTGCGGGAAAACGACGCTATCCGCCAGATTGCGGTCACCACCAATGGTTACCGTCTGGAACGCGATGTGGCGAACTGGCGCGATGCGGGACTTACTGGCATTAACGTCAGTGTCGACAGTCTGGACGCCCGCCAGTTTCACGCTATTACCGGGCAGGATAAATTCAACCAGGTCATGGCAGGGATCGATGCTGCATTTGAGGTCGGTTTTGAGAAGGTCAAAGTCAATACCGTGCTGATGCGTGATGTTAATCATCACCAGCTCGACACCTTTCTGAACTGGATCCAGCATCGCCCTATCCAGCTGCGTTTCATCGAACTGATGGAAACGGGCGAGGGCAGTGAGCTCTTCCGTAAGCATCACATCTCTGGTCAGGTTCTGCGTGACGAGCTACTGCGTCGCGGCTGGATCCACCAATTACGTCAACGCAGCGACGGTCCCGCGCAAGTCTTTTGCCATCCAGATTACGCCGGAGAGATTGGCCTTATCATGCCGTATGAAAAAGACTTCTGCGCCACTTGCAACCGCCTGCGCGTTTCCTCCATTGGTAAACTCCATCTCTGCCTGTTTGGTGAAGGCGGCGTTAACCTGCGCGATCTGCTGGAAGACGATACCCAGCAACAGGCGCTGGAAGCGCGTATTTCAGCGGCGCTGCGGGAGAAGAAACAGACCCATTTCCTGCATCAAAACAACACCGGTATTACGCAAAACTTATCGTACATTGGCGGCTAAAACGTCAAAAGGAGAGATCAGATGAGTCAGGTAAGCACTGAATTTATCCCGACCCGTATTGCTATTCTTACGGTTTCTAATCGTCGCGGTGAAGAAGACGATACCTCCGGTCACTATTTGCGCGATTCGGCGCAAGAAGCGGGCCATCACGTTGTCGATAAAGCCATTGTGAAAGAAAACCGCTACGCTATTCGCGCTCAGGTATCTGCGTGGATCGCCAGCGACGATGTACAAGTGGTGTTGATTACGGGGGGGACTGGCCTGACGGAAGGTGATCAGGCTCCCGAAGCATTGCTGCCGTTGTTCGACCGTGAAGTTGAAGGTTTTGGTGAAGTGTTCCGGATGTTGTCGTTTGAAGAGATTGGCACTTCCACGTTGCAATCTCGTGCGGTAGCGGGCGTCGCCAACAAAACGCTGATTTTCGCCATGCCGGGTTCGACCAAAGCGTGCCGTACCGCATGGGAAAATATCATCGCGCCGCAGCTGGATGCCCGTACGCGTCCGTGTAATTTCCATCCACATTTGAAGAAATAAGTATGTCGCAACTGACCCATATCAACGCCGCTGGCGAAGCGCACATGGTGGATGTCTCCGCCAAAGCGGAAACCGTGCGTGAAGCGCGGGCGGAAGCCTTTGTCACCATGCGCAGCGAGACGCTGGCGATGATTATTGATGGTCGCCACCACAAAGGCGACGTATTTGCCACTGCGCGTATTGTCGGTATTCAGGCGGCAAAACGCACCTGGGATCTGATCCCGCTGTGTCACCCGCTGATGCTCAGCAAAGTTGAAGTCAATTTACAGGCCGAGCCGGAGCACAATCGGGTGCGTATAGAAACCTTATGCCGCCTGACCGGGAAAACCGGTGTCGAAATGGAAGCGTTAACCGCGGCCTCCGTGGCGGCGCTGACCATTTATGACATGTGCAAAGCGGTGCAAAAAGATATGGTGATTGGTCCGGTACGTTTGCTGGCGAAGAGCGGCGGCAAGTCGGGTGACTTTAAGGTGGAAGCGGATGATTAAAGTTCTTTTTTTCGCCCAGGTGCGCGAGTTGGTGGGAACAGATGCAACCGAAGTGGCTGCGGATTACCCAACCGTTGAAGCGTTACGCCAGCACCTGGCTGCGCAGAGCGATCGCTGGGCGCTGGCGCTGGAAGATGGCAAATTGCTGGCTGCCGTCAACCAGACGCTGGTGAGTTTTGACCATCCGCTGACTGACGGCGACGAAGTAGCTTTCTTCCCGCCGGTAACCGGAGGTTAAGATGGCAGAAACCAAAATTGTTGTCGGCCCGCAGCCGTTCAGCGTAGGAGAAGAGTACCCGTGGCTGGCTGAGCGTGACGAAGACGGTGCAGTGGTCACGTTTACCGGTAAGGTGCGCAACCATAACCTGGGTGACAGCGTCAAAGCATTAACCCTCGAACACTATCCGGGGATGACTGAAAAAGCACTGGCAGAAATCGTTGATGAAGCGCGTAACCGCTGGCCGCTGGGGCGCGTCACGGTGATTCACCGCATCGGGGAATTATGGCCGGGCGATGAAATCGTTTTTGTCGGTGTCACCAGTGCGCATCGCAGCAGTGCGTTTGAAGCCGGGCAGTTTATTATGGATTATCTCAAAACCCGCGCACCGTTCTGGAAGCGCGAAGCCACGCCGGAAGGCGACCGCTGGGTTGAAGCCCGGGAGAGCGATCAGCAGGCGGCAAAACGCTGGTAGTTTTTTGTTAGCCGGATAAGGCACCGCTGCGTCCGGCAATTTCACCGCTCAGTACATGCGTTTACGCTGCGTCGATGCACAGCCTCATCATTTTGCAGTATCCTTAAGATATTCCTTATATCTTCAGGAGATCGTCATGGACAGATTCCCACGTTCTGATTCAATCGTACAACCCCGGGCTGGCTTGCAAACTTATATGGCGCAAGTCTATGGCTGGATGACCGTTGGCTTGTTGCTGACCGCATTTGTTGCCTGGTATGCGGCTAATTCCGCGGCCGTGATGGAGCTGTTGTTCACTAACCGTGTCTTTTTAATCGGTCTGATCATCGCGCAATTAGCATTGGTTATTGTGTTATCAGCGATGATTCAAAAGCTGAGCGCAGGTGTAACGACGATGCTCTTTATGCTTTATTCGGCGCTGACGGGTCTTACGCTTTCCAGTATATTCATTGTCTATACCGCTGCTTCTATCGCCAGTACTTTCGTCGTTACTGCCGGGATGTTCGGCGCAATGAGCCTGTACGGTTACACCACGAAGCGCGATTTAAGTGGCTTTGGCAATATGCTGTTTATGGCGTTAATCGGCATTGTGCTGGCATCGCTGGTCAACTTCTGGCTGAAAAGCGAAGCATTGATGTGGGCAGTTACCTACATCGGCGTGATTGTCTTTGTCGGATTGACGGCGTATGACACTCAGAAATTGAAAAATATGGGTGAGCAGATTGATACCCGCGACACGTCGAACCTGCGCAAATATTCCATTCTTGGCGCGTTAACCTTGTATCTGGACTTCATCAACCTGTTCCTGATGTTGTTACGGATCTTCGGCAACCGCCGTTAATTCTTTTTCACCATCACTATCCCGGCCATGTGTCGGGATTTTTTTCTTACTAAAAACGACACTTAACAAGTACCAGGTATAAAATATGCCTTATGAGCGAGCGGAATCGTTTTCCGTATCCATAAATACAAAAGTATTTTGTATGCGTGGTTTTAAATTTATTGATGGTGAATATTAATATTTTTTCTAAGGACAACTAAAAGAATGGAATCATACTCGCAAAACAGCAATAAATTAGATTTTCAGCACGAGGCCAGGATATAAAACGGTATATGGCTCATTACCGCTTTAGGTTTGGTGGCAACCGCAGGACTAGCCTGGGGAGCTAAGTATCTCGAAATTACGGCAACCAAATATGATTCACCACCAATGTATGTCGCTATAGGGTTATTATTACTTTGTATGTATGGCTTAAGTAAGGATATCAACAAGATAAATGCCGCCATCGCGGGCGTAATATATCTGTTTTTACTCTCTTTGGTGGCGATTGTCGTTGCAAGTTTAGTTCCTGTATATGCCATTATCATCGTGTTCAGCACTGCGGGCGCGATGTTTTTAATCAGTATGCTGGCCGGTTTATTATTTAATGTTGAGCCTGGTTCTCACCGTTTTATCATTATGATGACGTTGACAGGGTTGGCCCTGGTAATCATCGTGAATGCGGCATTAATGAGTGAACGGCCCATTTGGGTAATAAGTTGCTTAATGATTGTGTTATGGCCAGGCATTATCTCGCATGGACGAAATAAGCTCCTTGAACTGGCAGGAAAATGCCATAGTGAAGAGTTGTGGAGTCCGGTTCGTTGCGCTTTTACAGGTGCATTAACACTCTATTACTATTTTATCGGCTTCTTTGGGATACTTGCCGCGATAGCTATAACGCTTGTCTGGCAAAGGCATACGTGTTTTTTTCATTAGCCGTAAATGCACATACTAAAGAACTTAACTAAACTTCACATCGCCGCTTCATTTTTCGCCCGTAGCCCAGTACAAAGAAATAGTTCACGCTTTGACCAAGTAACAGCCAGATAATCGCCCCCATTACCATCCAGTTAACGCTGGAAATCAGCATCTGAGCGAGGGCGAATTTCCATGAAGGCAGCACCAGCTTTTGCCCTTTGATGGTCATATGGCGGTGCTTCGCGAAAGCGCAAAACCACAAATAAACCGCGATAATCATCAGTAAGCCAATGCCGAGAATACGCAGCGTAGTTTGATCGACATACCAGTGATCCGGCAACTCCACCACGCCTGCGGTAAAGATAATCCCTGCCAGTAAAATATAGCCCAGCCAGTTGGTGGTAATACTGAGCGAGAAAATCCGCGTAATAGTGCTACCGGGCAACCCCAGACGAGAGTACAAACGATAGCGCATACCAATGCCGCCGACCCAGGTACTGAGCGTCAGGTTGAAGGCGTAGCAGATAAACGACACCAGCATCACCTGGCGCTTCGCCAGTTTGTGACCGCAGTAAAAGCGGGCGAGCAGGTCATAGCAGCCGTAAATCAGATAGCTGACGACCACCAGCGACCGCACTAAGCAGCGCAACGCGATTGTAGTCGCGGATGACCTTCCAGACCTCTTCCCAGTCCACTTTTTTGGCGTAGACCACCAGCAACACAATCACCGCGATAAAAAACAGCCAGGTGAGGATCTTCTTTGCTAAGCGCCAGCGCGGGTGTGATTTACTCATCAGGGTTTTACCCCCGTGTTTTCAGTTTCTACCCGATCCTGCGTTTCCATTGTCGGTTGTGCGGGCGGATCAACCTGCGCCAGACGTGGCGTGTGTGCCGGAAGCCAGCCAACCAGCGCCGGGAAGTGGCGTAAAAAGTGGAACGCCAGCACGCTTTTGGTCAGGTTCCACCAGGTGCGTTTGGGCAGCATGGTTTCATCCACCTGCTGACAATCTGCGGCGATAATGCCGTTCAGATTATCGCGCAGCGTCTGGTTAAAATTACGATCGTGGATGATGACATTTGCTTCGAGATTCAGTGACAAACTGAGCGGATCGAGATTACTGGACCCTACTGTCGCCCAGTGATCGTCCATCAATGCTACTTTGCCGTGGAGCGGGCGGCGGCGGTACTCAAACACCTGAACGCCGCCTTTAACCAGATAGTTATACAGCAAGCGCGCGCCGACTCTGACAATCGGCATATCCGGTTCGCCCTGAATGATCAGTTTGATCCGCACCCCGCGGCGTGCCGCTTTACGCAAGGCGTGTAAAAATCGATAGCCGGGGAAGAAGTAGGCGTTGGCGATAATGACTTCCCGCCGCGCCTGAGTGAGCATTTTCAGATAGTGGCGTTCTATATCATCGCGGTGTTCTTCGTTATCGCGCCAGACCAGCAATACCTGCGCGTCTCCCGGCTGGCGGTTCTCTTCCGCTTTGTGATGACGTCGCCACCAGCGTCGTGCCGCGCTCTGTCCAGGCAGGTTTTCCAGCTCAAACTGGAGAATATCTTCGACAATCGGCCCTTCAAGGCGTACCGCGTAATCCTGTTTAGCCTCTGGACCGTAGCTGGACATATGCTCGGCGGAGTAATTCAGCCCGCCAATAAAGGCGATACGCGCGTCGATCACCACAATTTTGCGATGCATCCGGCGAAACACATTGGTGCGCATACCAAAAAGGCGAGGGCGGGGATCGTAGTAGCGGAACACTACGCCAGCTGCCGTCAGTTCATTGACAAACTCATCGCTGAGATCCGGCGAACCGTAGCCATCCAGCAAGACTTCCGCTTTAACCCCGCGTTGCGCTGCTGCCAGTAGTGCCGCATGCAGCTGTTTGCCGACGTTATCCTCAAACCAGATAAACGTTTCAAGAATGATGCGTTCTTGTGCCTCGCCAATCGCCTTAAACACCGCGGGATAATATTGCTCGCCGTTTTCCAGCAACTGGATCTTATTGCCTTCGCGCCAGCTACATTTCATAAATGAATCTCCGCACTTAAAGGGGCATGATCAGAAAGGTGTCGCCATGTCCGCAGCGGCAACGCGGTTGGCGCGCTGGCGCTGGCATTTTTGACGTAGATCCTGTCCAGTCGTAGTAGAGGAAATTGCACCGGAAACGTGCGCGCCGGGCGTCCGTGGGCGCGGGTAAAAATCTCATCCAGTCCGGCCTGCACTTTTAACGGATGATTAGCTTTTTGCCGCCAGTCATTGAAATCACCCGCCACCAATACCGGTTCGCCGTCCGGTAGCTCATTCACCCATTCGGCGAGCATCGCAAGCTGCGCCTGACGGTGCGCCTCACGCAGGCCCAGATGTACGCACATCACATGAATCGCTTTTCCGGTCATCGGCGGCACAATGCGGCAGTAGAGCACGCCGCGCTTTTCCGCACCATCGACCGAAACATCGCGATTCTCATAATGTTCAATGGGATAACGCGACAGTACGGCGTTGCCGTGATGCCCTTCCGGGTATACGGCATTGCGACCGTAGGCAAAATCGCTCCACATAGTGTCGGCGAGAAACTCGTAGTGCGAGGTATCGGGCCAGTTTTCCACATGCAGCGGATGAACTTCGTGCGCGCCCATCACTTCCTGCAGGCAAACAATATCGGCGCTGACGGTACGCACGGCATCGCGAAGTTCCGGCAAAATGAAGCGTCGGTTAAACGCGGTAAAGCCTTTGTGAATGTTGATGGTGAGCACCTTGAACGAAAATTGTTGTGTTTGATCGGGCATAATTTTCCTGTCTTTGCCTCTTATCTCATTGAAATAGTGTAGTCGGCGTCACAAAAAGGTGCGGTCTTACGGAATTTTCCGTAAAGTTCGGTACTCTGAGTAAGTAGAGATAAATTCTTCAGGAGAGAAGCCATGAAGTGGCAACAACGTGTTCGTGTCGCAACGGGTCTAAGTTGCTGGCAGATTATGTTGCATTTACTGGTAGTGGCGCTGCTGGTGGTGGGCTGGATGAGTAAGACTCTGGTTCACGTCGGCGTGGGATTATGCGCACTGTATTGTGTCACGGTAGTGATGATGCTGGTGTTTCAGCGCCACCCCGAGCAACGCTGGCGTGAGGTGGCAGACGTGCTGGAAGAGCTGACCACGACCTGGTATTTTGGCGCAGCGCTGATTGTGCTGTGGCTGTTGTCCCGCGTACTGGAAAACAACTTTTTGCTGGCAATTGCAGGGCTGGCGATCCTTGCTGGCCCGGCGGTAGTGTCTTTGCTGGCGAAAGATAAGAAGTTACATCACCTTACGTCTAAACATCGCGTACGCCGCTGACCCTGTCGTGGCCGTTATCACCAGTAGCGGCCACAAACTATTCCACACAATATCCAGACTCGCATCCTTCAAATAAATCTGCTTGGTAATGTCCGTAAAGTGGCGAATAGGGTTAATCCACGTCAGGTTTTGCAGCCATACTGGCATGTTTTCCACCGGAGAAACGTAACCGGAAAGGAGAATGGCGGGCATCATAAAAACAAACACGCCGATAAACGCCTGCTGTTGTGTCGAGCAGAGTGATGAAATCAACAGACCGAATCCCACCAGCGATAAACCGTAAATCACCATCGTAAAGTAGAACAGCGCCAGCGATCCGGCGAAGGGGATTTGATACGCCCAGATACCAATCGCCAGCACAATGGTGGCCTGGAAGGTGGCGACAATTAACGCCGGTACGGCTTTGCCGATGAAGATCTGCCAGGTGGTGAGCGGCGAAACCAGTAGCTGATCGAGCGTACCTTGTTCACGTTCGCGGGCGACGGAAAGTGAAGTGACGATCATTACGCCGATAGTGGTGATCATGGCGATCAGCGACGGCACCACAAACCATTTGTAGTCAAGATTCGGGTTATACCAGTTGCGTACCACCAGCTCGCTGTTGTTAGGTTTCGGTTTTCCTTCCAGCAGCTCCTGCTGATAATTTTTGACGATCTGTTGCAGGTAGTTGGCGGCAATTTGCGCACTGTTGGAGTTACGCCCGTCGAGGATCAACTGCAACGGCGCGGTCTGGAAGGTATCCAGTTTGCGCGAGAAGTCAGCCGGGAAACGCACCAGTAGTAACGCCTTTTGTGTGTCGATGGTTGGGCGGATCTCCTGTGGGCTTTTCAGCAGCAGCACATGGGTAAAGGCGCTGGCGCGGGCAAAACGTTGGGTCAGCTCCACCGAATGCTCGCCGTTATCTTCATCGTAGATGGCGATGGTGGCGTTAGTCACTTCCAGCGTGGCGGCGAACGGGAACAGGATCACCTGAATAAGCACAGGTAAAATCAGAATCGCGCGGGTTTGTGGTTCGCGCAGCAACGACTGCAACTCTTTGCGGATTAACGTCCATAAGCGATGAAACATGCTCTTCTCCCTAATCCAGCCGACGTTTGGTTTTCAGCCACGTCAGGCCGATAAACATCACCGCCGAAGCGATCAAAAACAGCACGTTTACCACCAGCACCACTGGAATATTCCCGGCGAGGAACAGGCTTTGCAGGGTGCTGACGAAATAACGAGCGGGAATAATGTACGTCACCGCGCGGATCACCGCGGGCATACTGTCGATCTGAAAAATAAAGCCGGAAAGCATAATCGACGGCAGGAACGCGGCGTTCAGGGCGACCTGAGCGGCATTGAACTGGTTGCGGGTAATCGTGGAAATCAGCAGCCCCATCCCCAGGGTACTGAGTAAAAACAGGCTGGAGATAAAAAACAGAATAAGCAGCGAACCGCGATACGGCACGCCGAGAATAAACACTGACACCAGCATACACAGCAGCATCGCCAGCATCCCGAGAAAGTAATAAGGGATCAGCTTACACAGCAGCAGTTCCGTGCGGGTAATCTCCGTAGAGAGCAGAGCCTCCATGGTGCCGCGTTCCCATTCTCGCGCCACCACCAGCGAGGTGAGAATCGCGCCGATGACCGTCATGATGATGGTCACTGCACCGGGGATAATGAAGTGCTGGCTAATCGCCGCCGGGTTAAACCAGTAGCGGGTTTGTACATCAATAAGCGGTTCAAAAGTCTGCCCGTTGTCCTCCGCTCGCTGCATTTGCCAGATCTGCCAGATCTGCCAGATCCCTTCGACATACCCCTGTACAAAGTTAGCGGTATTCGGCTCACTGCCGTCGGTGATCACCTGAATCGGTGCGGTGGCGTTGGCGCGCTCCATCTGTTCCGCAAAATCCACCGGAATAACCACCAGACCGCGAATTTTCCCCGCCTGCATTTTGGCGATCAGTTCCTGACGGTTATCGCTGATGGTGGCGTCGATGTAGGGCGAACCGGTCATGGTGTGGGTGAAATCCAGCGCCGCTTCGCTACGCTGTTCCAGCAAGATCCCGACCCGCAGCTTGCTGGAGTCGAGGTTAATGCCATAACCAAAAATAAACAGCAGTAGCAGTGGGATCACTACCGCAATCAGCCAGCTACTCGGATCGCGAACGATCTGCCGCGTCTCTTTGACGCACAGCGCCCGCACGCGACGCCAGGAAAGGATCGGGTTACTCATTGCTATGCTCCTTATCCCAGTCGTGGATCAACTGAATAAAGGCTTGCTCCATGGTGGGATCGGGTTGCTCATCGTTAGCCGACTGTGCTTTCAAATCGTCCGGCGTACCGCTGGCGATTAATTTCCCACGGTACACCAGGCCGATGCGGTCGCAATATTCCGCTTCATCCATAAAGTGGGTGGTGACCATCACCGTGACGCCTTTCTCTACCATGCTGTTGATATGTAGCCAAAATTCACGGCGGGTGAGGGGATCAACGCCGGACGTCGGTTCGTCGAGAAACAGAATGTCCGGTTCATGCATCAGCGAACAGGCCAGCGCCAGCCGCTGTTTAAAACCTAATGGCAGTTCATCGGTGGCGTGGGAGGCGATACTTTTCAGGCCGAACGCCTCGCTCATGCGGGAGATTTTTTCGTTCTGCGCCCGACCGCGTAAGCCATACACACCAGAGAAAAAGCGTAAATTCTGTTCGACCGTCAGGTTACCGTAGAGCGAAAACTTTTGCGCCATATAGCCGAGATGCTGGCGCGCTTTACCAGAACTCTCTTTCAGATCCATCCCCAGTACCAGCGCCTGACCAGAGGTCGGCACCAGCAAACCGCACATCATCTTAAAGGTGGTCGATTTGCCCGCGCCGTTTGGCCCCAGCAAACCAAAAATCTCCCCGCGTTTAACGGCAAAGTTGACGTGATCGGTGGCGGCAAAATCACCAAATTTCTTGGTCAGTTCTTTCGCTTCGATCACCGTCTCGCCGGGTGTGCCTTCTACCGTATGTAATATTGCGCCCAGCGGCGATTCCGAGGTTCCGGCACCGCCCAGCAAATCAATAAACGCATCTTCAAAACGCGGCGTAGTTTCGTTGATGTTGATTTCCGGCATCCCGTCGGCATGGCGAATATCGTCTGGTGTGGTCTCTTTTTTGAGGATCAGACGTACCGATTTCCCCTGAATCATGCCGTCGCTGACCTGCGGCAGTTTCAATGCCCGTTGCAACAGTTTGCGGTTGCCCTCGTGTGGACTTGTCATCAGAAAGCTGCGTCCGGCCATGGTTTGTGTCAGGGCTTTTGGTTCCCCCTGATACAGCAACTCGCCTTCATTCATCAGTAACACGTCACGGCACTGCTCGGCTTCGTCGAGATACGAGGTACTCCAGAGGATTAACATCCCTTCGCCTGCCAGCTCATGCACCATCTGCCACAGTTCGCGCCGTGAGATAGGGTCAACGCCGACGCCGGGTTCATCGAGCAGCAACACTTTCGGTTCGCCCACCAGGGTACAGGCCAGGCCGAGTTTTTGTTTCATCCCACCGGAGAGCTTGCCCGCCAGGCGTCCGGTAAACGGCCCAAGAGACGTAAACTCCAGCAGGCGAGCAAAAGTTTGCTTACGTGCCTCGCCGGTGACGCTGCGCAAATCCGCGTACAGATTGAGGTTCTCCATCACCGTGAGATCTTCATACAGACCAAATTTCTGCGGCATATAGCCGAGCACGGCGTGCAGCGCGCCGTCGTTTTTGATTGGATCAAAGCCAATCACCGTGGCATTGCCGCTGTCGGGTTTCAGTAATCCCGCCAGCATCCGCATTAGCGTGGTTTTACCTGCACCATCCGGCCCCACCAGCCCCGTCACATAACCGGCGTGAATGGTACAATCGAGCGGCGCGACGGCGGGCTTGTCCATGCCCGGAAAGCGTTTTTCCAGGCCGTTCAGCGTGATAACGGCATCATTCATGTCCTGCCTCGTTACCGAATTGCACCGTCACCGGCATTCCCTGGCGTAACGCATCATCGGCGTCGGTCACCACAATACGCAGGCGATAGACGAGGTCGGTACGCAGATCCGGTGTTTCGACGGTTTTCGGGGTAAATTCAGCAGTCGGCGAAACGAAACCAATCTGCCCGTGATACGGCTTGTCCGGGCGACCATCGGTATAAAGCAGCACTTTGCGCCCCGGCTGGGCCTGGTCAAGATACCGTTCATCAACATAAGCGCGCACCCACACCGGACGCGTTAGTGAAACGGTAAACACCGTGCCACCTTCATTGAGGACCGTGCCTGGCTCCACCGCGCGCGTTAACAGCGTGCCATCAGACGGGGCTATCAACGTTGAGTCCTGTAAATTCAACTCCGCCTGCGCCAGTTGCGCCTGCGCCTGTTCGAGGCTGGCTTTCGCCTGGGCGATGTCCTGTTCACGGTTACCGGAACGGTACTGACGCAATTTATCCTGTGCTGATTTCAGCGTTGCCTGCGCCTGGTCGCGCGAGGAGCGGGCATTTTCCAGGTCATTTGCCGAAATAGTGCGGCTTTTCCACAGTCCTTGCTGGCGGTTATAGAAGTTCTGCGCATAGTCATAGGCGGCTTGCGCCTGTTTCACCGCTGCGGCGGCCTGAGCGATTTCTTCATCGCGATACCCGGCAAGCATCAGATCATACTGCGCCTGTGCCACCGAGACGCCCGCTTTCGCCTGCATCAGGGCAATCTCATACGGCTTGTGATCCAGTTCGCCCAGCACCTGGCCCGCTTTGATAGCATCACCTTCGTCCACCGCCAGCGATTCAACGCGCCCCCCAACACGGAAACTAAGATTCACCGTACGAATATCCACGTTGCCATACAGCGTCAGGCCGTTATCCTGGCGGCTTTGATACCACCAGTAGCCTCCGGCAACCACGGCGGCAAGTACCACTACCGCCAGTTCGATCACGACAGGTTTTTTCATCACTACAAACTCCTTTGCGATAATCCTTGCAAAATCAGGTCGATATGACAGGTCACCGTCTGGTTGATCAGTTCGGTCTTTTCTTCATCGAACGCGGTCCAGCCGGTACGTAACAGAATTGTTTCTTTGCCAAGACGGAACGCCAGAATCTCACCAATCAACGCATGGGTATGAAGGATCATGCGGGTGTCATTGGCGTCGCTGCCGGTCCAGGCGGCAATCAGGCGTGTCAGGTGGCTGTGTAGCGGACTAATCACCTGTTCGTGCACCAGGTGGTAGGCTGCCGTGGGAGAGAGCTGCTCACGGGAGATAAACTTGCTGAGGTTGACGGTGTCATCCTGGGTGAGCAGCTTAATCATGTTCCTGCAGGCGCGAAGGAGCAGTTCACGGATGGCAGCCCGATCAGGCTGTGGTTGGGCGAACAAGCGTTCGGCTTCCTCGGCATGCGGACGGAACTGCTCGCCAATAAAATCGGCAATCCACTGGGCGCAGGCGAGGTACAAATCTTCTTTCGAACCGAAGTAGTAGGTGATGGCAGCGATATTCTGCCCGGCTTGGGCGGCTATCTCGCGGGTGGTGGCGTTCATTCCATATTCACCAAACTGCGCCAGTGCGGCAGCAATCAGCTGTTTTTTCGCCTGTTCACCCTTGATTGTCATGGCAGGATTATTCATCGCACAGTCCATTCTTAATCAAATGATTGATTAAGATTATGACTCCATATGGGAGTTGTCCAGTATGGCTAAGAATTTTAGCTACGCCAGTCACAGGGATAATTTATGCGCTGCGTCACAAAAACTGCTACACTCCGCTCGCTCATGACATTGTGGTTTTTGTCATTTTCCTTTTCAGTATCTCCCTGAAAACTACACCGGTAACGGTCGGGGCGGTTCGGAGTAGTCATGTCTTTCGATTATTTGGGTTTAAGCCCTGATATCCTGCGCGCCGTTGCCGAGCAGGGTTACCGTGAACCCACCCCTATTCAGCAGCAGGCGATCCCTGCGGTGCTGGAAGGCCGCGACCTGATGGCTAGCGCCCAGACC
Organism: Shigella sonnei; assembly: GCF_002950395.1. Classification (NCBI taxonomy): domain Bacteria; kingdom Pseudomonadati; phylum Pseudomonadota; class Gammaproteobacteria; order Enterobacterales; family Enterobacteriaceae; genus Shigella; species Shigella sonnei. The sequence continues at coordinate 2,171,878 of NZ_CP026802.1, read as the reverse complement.
GGCACCGGCAAAACAGCGGGCTTTACGCTGCCGCTGTTGCAACACCTGATCACTCGCCAGCCGCACGCCAAAGGGCGTCGTCCGGTACGTGCGCTCATTCTTACCCCGACCCGTGAACTGGCGGCGCAGATTGGCGAAAACGTCCGTGATTACAGCAAATACCTGAACATTCGTTCGCTGGTGGTGTTTGGTGGTGTGAGTATTAACCCGCAGATGATGAAACTGCGTGGCGGCGTTGATGTGCTGGTGGCAACGCCGGGACGTTTGCTGGACCTGGAACATCAGAATGCAGTGAAGCTGGATCAGGTTGAAATCCTCGTCCTCGATGAAGCTGACCGCATGCTCGACATGGGCTTTATCCACGATATCCGTCGCGTGTTAACAAAACTACCTGCGAAGCGCCAGAACCTGTTATTCTCCGCGACCTTCTCTGACGATATTAAAGCCCTGGCGGAAAAACTGTTGCACAACCCGCTGGAAATCGAAGTGGCACGCCGCAATACCGCGTCTGATCAGGTGACCCAGCACGTTCACTTTGTCGATAAGAAACGCAAACGCGAATTGCTGTCGCACATGATTGGGAAAGGGAACTGGCAGCAGGTGCTGGTGTTTACCCGTACCAAACACGGCGCTAACCATCTGGCTGAACAGCTCAATAAAGATGGCATCCGTAGTGCGGCGATCCACGGCAATAAATCGCAAGGTGCGCGTACTCGTGCGCTGGCTGATTTTAAATCGGGCGATATTCGTGTACTGGTGGCAACTGACATCGCTGCGCGCGGCCTGGATATTGAAGAGCTGCCGCACGTCGTCAACTATGAACTGCCAAACGTACCGGAAGATTATGTCCATCGTATCGGGCGTACCGGTCGTGCGGCTGCTACCGGTGAAGCGTTGTCGCTGGTGTGTGTTGATGAACACAAACTGCTGCGTGATATCGAAAAACTGCTGAAAAAAGAGATCCCGCGCATTGCGATTCCGGGCTATGAGCCGGACCCGTCAATCAAAGCCGAACCGATCCAGAACGGTCGCCAGCAACGTGGCGGCGGCGGTCGTGGGCAAGGTGGTGGTCGCGGTCAACAGCAACCACGCCGTGGGGAAGGTGGCGCAAAATCTGCAAGCGCGAAACCTGCAGAAAAACCGTCTCGCCGCCTCGGCGATGCCAAACCGGCAGGCGAACAACAACGTCGCCGCCGTCCGCGTAAACCTGCCGCTGCGCAGTAATCTTTTATGCCGGGCTATGCCCGGCATCAGGCTGATGAACAAACGCAAAACTGCCTGATGCGCTACGCTTATCAGGCCTACGTGAACTCTGCAATATATTGAATTTGCATGCTTTTGTAGGCCGGATAAGGCGTTTACGCCGCATCCGGCATTTCACAACAAGCACTTGTCAGCAATTTGAGAACACGGGAAAAAATTTATCTGTTTTACCGCCCATAAGCCACCGAGACGTTACTTCTCTATAGCCAATTGTTCTCGCAACTCCATTAAAAGGTAGCCCAGTCGATTCTTGCCCTTACCATTACCACCGTCTCCCCAGTAAGCATCGTTTTCCGTATGCTCAACCAGTTTTGCGGGCGCGGTTGCCAGCAAGAGCACACGCAGTTCTGCATGCTGTTCGAATTTAGCACGAAGTGCTTTACGCATCACCTGTTCTTTAACCGACTCCCAGTTTTTACGAAGTGGCTTGGAACGATTACGCCCCATGCGAGCGGCGACCATGGGGGAAGAAACCCGACGGATCTCTTCGCGGTATTTTTCATCAAGGAATTTTTGTGCCTGAAAATAGTGTTCGGAGGTGGGCCAGGTTTTCCCGTCAACCTTGATGGGCCAGGCGGCAAAGTTAGAAAAATCACCGTAGTCATCGCTGGTGCTGTAGAAATTTATGATGGTGTCTTGCATGACGTGTTGGATCCTTTGTGCTCGAACGGGCATTAAACCGCATTATGTTGGTGGTTATTGCGAGCCGCTTTCCAGAAACAGAAAAACCATTACCCCTGAAAACCGAAAAATGCCACAATATTGGCTGTTTATACAGTATTTCAGGTTTTCTCATGGCATTAACCGCCGCGCTTAAAGCGCAAATTGCCGCCTGGTATAAGGCGCTTCAGGAACAGATCCCCGACTTTATTCCCCGTGTGCCGCAGCGGCAGATGATTGCGGACGTCGCCAAAACGCTGGCCGGAGAAGAAGGGCGGCATCTGGCGATTGAAGCCCCCACCGGCGTTGGGAAAACGCTCTCCTATTTGATCCCCGGCATCGCCATTGCCCGCGAAGAGCAAAAAACGCTGGTGGTGAGTACCGCCAACGTGGCGTTGCAGGATCAGATTTACAGCAAAGATTTACCGCTGCTGAAAAAGATCATTCCCGATCTTAAATTCACTGCCGCTTTCGGGCGTGGGCGCTACGTTTGTCCGCGTAATCTGACGGCGCTCGCCAGCACTGAACCCACGCAACAGGATCTGCTGGCGTTTCTTGACGACGAACTGACGGCAAATAATCAGGAAGAGCAAAAACGTTGTGCGAAGCTGAAGGGCGATCTCGACACTTATAGATGGGATGGTCTGCGCGATCATACGGATATCGCTATAGATGATGATCTCTGGCGTCGTTTGAGTACCGACAAAGCCAGCTGCCTCAACCGTAACTGTTACTACTATCGTGAATGCCCGTTTTTTGTTGCTCGTCGGGAGATTCAGGAAGCGGAAGTGGTGGTGGCAAACCATGCGCTGGTGATGGCGGCGATGGAAAGCGAAGCCGTACTGCCTGACCCGAAAAATCTGCTGCTGGTGCTGGACGAAGGTCATCACCTGCCAGATGTGGCCCGGGATGCGCTGGAGATGAGCGCTGAAATCACCGCGCCCTGGTATCGACTACAGCTGGACTTGTTCACGAAACTGGTCGCTACCTGCATGGAGCAGTTTCGCCCGAAGACCATCCCACCGCTGGCGATCCCTGAACGTTTGAATGCGCATTGTGAAGAGTTGTATGAGCTTATCGCCTCGTTAAACAACATTCTCAATCTCTACATGCCTGCCGGGCAGGAGGCAGAGCACCGTTTTGCGATGGGCGAACTGCCTGATGAAGTGCTGGAGATCTGCCAGCGGCTGGCAAAACTCACCGAGATGCTGCGTGGTCTGGCGGAGTTATTTCTTAACGATTTAAGTGAGAAAACCGGCAGCCATGACATTGTACGCCTGCATCGGTTGATTTTGCAGATGAACCGCGCGTTGGGGATGTTCGAGGCGCAAAGCAAACTCTGGCGGCTGGCGTCTCTGGCGCAATCTTCCGGTGCGCCGGTGACCAAATGGGCGACGCGGGAAGAGCGCGAAGGGCAACTGCATCTCTGGTTTCACTGCGTGGGGATACGTGTCAGCGATCAGCTGGAAAGGCTGCTGTGGCGCAGTATTCCGCACATTATTGTCACCTCCGCAACCTTGCGTTCGCTGAATAGTTTTTCGCGTTTGCAGGAGATGAGTGGTCTGAAAGAGAAAGCGGGCGACCGTTTTGTGGCGCTGGATTCCCCCTTTAACCACTGCGAACAGGGCAAAATTGTTATTCCCCGGATGCGCGTTGAGCCTTCCATCGACAACGAAGAGCAGCATATTGCCGAAATGGCGGCCTTTTTCCGTAAGCAGGTGGAGAGCAAAAAACATCTCGGTATGTTGGTACTGTTTGCCAGCGGACGGGCGATGCAGCGCTTTCTCGACTATGTGACGGATTTACGTCTGATGTTGCTGGTTCAGGGCGATCAGCCGCGTTACCGTTTAGTTGAACTGCACCGCAAACGCGTCGCCAACGGTGAGCGCAGCGTGCTGGTGGGCTTACAGTCATTTGCCGAAGGGCTTGATTTGAAAGGTGATCTGCTCAGCCAGGTGCATATCCACAAAATCGCTTTTCCGCCCATCGACAGCCCCGTGGTGATCACCGAAGGGGAATGGCTGAAAAGCCTCAACCGCTATCCGTTTGAGGTGCAAAGCCTGCCGAGCGCCTCGTTTAACCTGATTCAGCAGGTTGGGCGACTGATTCGAAGCCACGGTTGCTGGGGCGAAGTGGTTATCTACGACAAACGCTTGCTGACCAAAAATTATGGCAAGCGACTACTGGATGCATTACCGGTATTTCCGATAGAGCAACCGGAAGTCCCTGAAGGTATAGTTAAAAAGAAAGAAAAAACGAAATCCCCACGCCGTCGGCGGCGTTAATGATGTGAGTCAGGTAAGGAGTCGTAAATGGACTATCGCAAAATCATTAAAGAGATCGGGCGCGGGAAAAACCACGCGCGCGATTTAGACCGGGATACTGCGCGCGGTCTGTATGCTCATATGCTCAATGGTGAAGTCCCTGACCTTGAGTTGGGCGGCGTATTGATTGCGCTGCGTATCAAAGGAGAAGGGGAAGCAGAGATGCTCGGCTTTTACGAAGCCATGCAAAATCACACCATCAAGCTGACGCCGCCAGCAGGCAAGCCGATGCCGATTGTCATCCCCAGTTACAACGGCGCGCGTAAACAGGCCAACCTGACGCCGTTGTTGGCGATTCTCCTGCACAAACTCGGTTTTCCTGTGGTGGTTCACGGGGTTAGCGAAGATCCAACCCGCGTGCTGACTGAAACCATTTTTGAATTGATGGGTATTACGCCAACGTTGCACGGCGGGCAGGCGCAGGCGAAGCTCGACGAACATCAACCGGTGTTTATGCCAGTCGGCGCGTTTTGCCCGCCGCTGGAAAAACAACTGGCGATGCGCTGGCGGATGGGCGTGCGTAACAGTGCACATACCCTGGCGAAACTGGCGACGCCATTTGCCGAAGGTGCGGCGCTGCGTCTTTCCAGCGTTTCGCATCCGGAATATATTGGACGCGTCGCGAAGTTCTTTAGCGATATCGGCGGGCGGGCGCTACTAATGCATGGTACTGAAGGTGAAGTGTATGCTAATCCGCAGCGCTGCCCGCAGATCAATCTCATTGACCGTGAAGGGATGCGGGTGCTGTATGAAAAACAGGACACTGCTGGTAGCGAGTTACTGCCACAAGCAAAAGATCCGGAAACCACGGCGCAGTGGATTGAGCGTTGCCTTGCTGGCAGCGAACCGATTCCCGAATCGCTGAAAATCCAGATGGTTTGCTGCCTGGTGGCTATGGGTGAAGCGGCAACTATCAGCGACGGCCTGGCGCGCGTTAATCAGGCATTTTAATTCTTTTCTCAGCCGGATGAGCCATGTCATCCGGCTTTTACCCCACCGCAATATGAAATTCCTGCATCTTTATTGACCTTCCCACGCCCGGCGTGCAGCATAAAAATACAACAAACACATAACATAAACAGGAGTTAACCATGGAAAGTGGTCATCGCTTTGATGCTCAGACGCTGCACAGTTTTATTCAGGCTGTATTTCGTCAGATGGGTAGCGAGGAACAAGAAGCGAAATTAGTTGCCGATCATTTAATCGCGGCAAACCTGGCAGGGCATGATTCACATGGTATTGGCATGATCCCAAGCTATGTACGCTCCTGGAGTCAGGGGCACCTGCAAATTAACCATCATGCCAAAACCGTTAAAGAGGCGGGGGCGGCGGTCACGCTCGATGGCGATCGCGCATTTGGTCAGGTCGCGGCACATGAAGCGATGGCGCTGGGGATTGAGAAAGCGCATCAGCACGGTATTGCCGCCGTGGCGCTACATAACTCGCATCATATCGGCCGTATCGGTTACTGGGCGGAGCAGTGTGCAGCGGCGGGGTTTGTCTCTATCCACTTTGTTAGCGTGGTCGGTATTCCAATGGTCGCGCCGTTCCACGGTCGCGACAGCCGCTTTGGCACCAATCCGTTCTGTGTGGTTTTCCCTCGTAAAGATAATTTCCCGCTGTTGCTTGATTACGCCACCAGCGCCATTGCATTTGGCAAAACCCGCGTCGCCTGGCATAAAGGCGTCCCCGTGCCGCCAGGTTGCCTGATTGACGTTAACGGCGTGCCGACGACCAATCCGGCGGTAATGCAGGAGTCGCCGTTGGGTTCGCTGTTGACCTTTGCCGAACATAAAGGCTACGCCCTTGCAGCGATGTGTGAAATTCTTGGCGGGGCGCTTTCCGGCGGTAAAACGACGCATCAGGAAACGTTACAAACCAGTCCCGATGCCATTCTTAACTGCATGACCACTATCATCATCAACCCGGAACTCTTCGGCGCGCCGGATTGTAACGCGCAGACCGAAGCCTTTGCCGAGTGGGTGAAAGCCTCGCCACATGATGATGATAAGCCGATTTTGCTACCGGGCGAGTGGGAAGTGAACACGCGTCGCGAACGGCAGAAGCAGGGGATTCCACTGGATGCGGGAAGCTGGCAGGCCATTTGTGATGCAGCGCGGCAGATTGGTATGCCGGAAGAGACGTTGCAGGCTTTCTGTCAGCAGTTAGCCAGCTAAAAAAAAGCCCGTCCAGTGGCGGACGGGCAAACAAGGGTAACATAGGATCAATGAGGGTTAGAGCATATGCGTCTGTCGGCAAACAGACAGGGAAATACTTGTGCTGGACGTAGCGTAAACGCCTGATCCGTCCAACGGTTCGGATTTTGTAGGCCTGATAAGACGCGGTAGCGTCGCATCAGGCATCTGTTGCCGGATGCGGCGTAAACGCCTTATCCGTCCTACGAATTACTTATAAATTACCGCAGTACCGCTTAATTTATTGTTGTTGGTGGCGGAAGTGATGCTGTATCCACTGGCACCGGCTGCCGCGGCTTTCTCAGCCAGTTTCGCTTCCAGGGCATCGAGGGTGGATGCGCCATCGGCAGAAACCACGCCGATTTTATTCATGTTCTGTGCCTGGGATGCCGTTATCGGTTCCGCCGCGAACACGCCAAATGACAGAGTTGAAAGAGCCATAGCAGCAACAACAGTATTGATAGTTTTCATAATTAATCTCTCGCAGGTGATTTTTGTATAAGTGACGTTGTTTCGTCGATGTGATGAGTATCACGTTTTTTTACGAGAGATAAAATCGAAGAGAATTGACCGCCTTGTTCAAATAAATTGATTGATATCTAACATACTGATAAACCATTTATTTGTTGTACTTATGAACTTGTTTTATACCGCGTGGCAGTCACAGCAGCGTTAAAGGCACGGAATGCCACGCAAAATAAAAATTATACTCGCTATGCATCTCGCCAGTTGTAGTTAACGTAACTGGCTGTCTTTCGAACCTCTGCGATTATATCCTGTATAAGCTGGTTTTTGTAAATCTTTCTCCTGCTGACAATGAATACATAAGCGCACGCCAGGAATGGCTTCCCGACGGGCCTGCGGGATGGGGGCACCGCACTCTTCACATTCATCCAGGCTTTCGCCGCGCGGAATTTCACCCCGAGCGCGGGCAATCGCATCTTCAATTGTACTGTTGATCTGTTCGTTGACGGCGTCATCGTTAGCCCAACCGGATGCCATATCGACCTCCCCATATCAATACTTGTACAGTTAAGTGTAGCTAATCCAGGGACGAACTCGGGCAGTTCAAGCATCAGATCTCCGACCATTCCCGCAGCAGATTATGATAAAGATTAAGCAGCGACAGGATCTCTTCACTTTCGCCGTAGCGGCTTTTCAGCGACTGAATATTGTTGTCCAGTTCAAACAGCATGGCGCGCTTTTTATCATCGCGGATCATCGACTGGATCCACATAAATGATGCCACTCGTACGCCGCGGGTTACGGGTGGCACGCAATGCTGGCTGCTGGAGGGATACAACACGAGATCGCCTGCCGGGAGTTTTACCCGATGTTGTCCGAAGGTGTCATTAACGACCAGTTCGCCGCCGTCGTAGCTTTGTGGATCGCTTAAAAACAGCGTGGCAGAAAGGTCAGTACGCATCCAGCCGTTTTGTGGATGGCTGCGTACTGCGCCATCCACATGGAAACCATAGGTTTCATTGTTCTGATAGCGATTAAACAGCGGCGTGGAAAGGGTACGCGGCAAGGCCGCGGCAAAGAACAAAGCATGTTGGTTAACCGCGTTCAGCACCTCATTTTGCAGGGCGGCGTATAACGTGCTGCGGGTGTCGACCTGTTGATTGTTCTTAACTTGCGCACCTTGTGCGCCGGTGGTGACGCGTCCATCCACCCATTCGGCTTGTTCCAGTTGTTCGCGAAACCGGGCGACGTCCTGTGGCGATAACACGCCGGGAATGTGGTACATCATACAAGTTCTCCAAAAAGTGGGGCCTGCGCCCCACATCTGAATCAGAAATGCATATTGGCTGTGAGCAAGAAGGTTCTTGGCTCGCCCGGGTGATAACGGTAGCCGCTCTTGTTGATTGAGGCGACGTAATCAGTATCAAACAGGTTGTAGACGTTTAGCTGGAAGTCGAGATTGCGATTAACCCGATACCCCAGTTTGGCATCGGCGACCCAGTAACCTTCGGTAAATGCTGGCGTTCCCACCGCGCCGTCTGAACCTTTATGCATACTGCCGATATAGCGTGCGCCCGCGCCAACAGAGATATCGTCGGTTGCCTGATATTGGCTCCATAAGGTGAAGGCGTGCTCCGGGGTATACGGCAGCGATGAGGAACCATCCTGGGCAACATCTTTGCCGTTTTTGATGGTTGCTTTTTGCTGGGTATAGCCGCCAATCACCTGCCACGCGGGAGTGATATTCCCGGCCACGGATATCTCATAGCCTTCGACGCGTTTCTTACCGTATTGCGAGTAAGTTCCGTCATCATTTTGCTCAACTTCATTTTCGATATCAGTACGGAACAGCGCGGCGGTGAGCAACAGACGTTTATCCAGAACCTGCCATTTGGTGCCAATCTCGCTGGTGTTGGCTTTTTGCGGTTTAAAATCGGTGCGGTTGGCACTGTTACCGCTGCCAGACTGCGCAAGGGCGAAGTTGTTGCCGCCCGGAGGCTGCTGGGAAACGGCATAGTTAATATAGACATTGCCGTTTTCCGTCAGGTGATACAGCGCCCCGGCTTTCCAGTTCATCAGATTGCCCGACTTGGCGGTGTCGACGGTGGTGACCGGAGAACCTTTTGCCACACCAGTTGGGCAGGTGATGGCACCGCGTCCGCTGCCGCCGCAGGCGGTGGCACTGTCATATTCAGTATGATAATTATCCAGACGGATCCCGCCGTTCAGCTCAAAATCACGGGTGATTTGCAGCGTATCAAAGGCGTAAATTGCGAAGGTATCCGTCTGACCATTGGCGTTTGCGCCGTTGCGCGTCAGGCCGCCGGGATGAATGCTGCTGTCAGGATGATAAATATTTACCGCGGGTAACGTCACCGGATTAACGCCGTAGTTAGTCTGCGTTTCACGGGTAAATTCCACGCCGGTACTGACATCATGACCGATAGAACCGGTATAGAACGTCGAGGTCAGGTTGGTCTGGTTGGTGAGAATTTTATTACTCACATCTTTGGTATTCGCCGTGCGTGACCAGGTTCAGCTATTCACATCGCTGGTGGGCTGAGTAATATTCGACGCCCCGCCCATAATCGCCGTCATCAGGTAATCCTGCTTTACGCGCGACCAACGGGTAGTATTGCGAATGGTGGTGTTATCGTTGATGTCGTGCTCAAAACGCATGGTGGCGGTGTCGGTGGTCGAATCGTCGTAATCGGAATCCGTGCCGTAAAAGTTATGAGTATCAACTTTTCCGGAATGATTCAGGGCCGCCGTTCCCGCAGATGGGGCAGAATAGCCCGGCAAACCGATGGTCGGAATGCCGCCGTCTGGCGTGTTGTGCTGGGTGACATGCAGATAATTAAGATACAAACGATTCGCTGTACCAAGGCCAAAAGCGACAGAAGGGGCGACGCCGTAACGCTCATTTTTGACTTTGTCGCGTCCGGCATCGTGCGTTTTTTCGCCCATTACATTCAGGCGCACCGCGGTGGTATCACCAATGACCTGATTGACGTCCAGCGTGCCGCGGCGGAACCAGGCGCTGCCAATACTGGCGGAGGCGTCAATGCCGGAATCATTGCGCGGCTGTTTGCTGATCATATTGATCGAGCCCGTCGGTGCGCTGCGCCCGTAGTCGGTGCCGGACGGCCCTTTAATCACTTCGACCTGCTCGGTATTGAAGGTGTCGCGCGAGACGCTGCCGATATCGCGAATGCCATCAATATAAATACTGTTAGAGGTATCGGCACCACGCATATAAATGGCGTCGCCAGTGGTGGAGTTACCGTTCTCACCCGCAAAAAACGCACCCACGCCGGGGTAATGCCAGTCAGTTAAGCAACTGACTGGCTCTTTTTCGGGGCTGTGGGGTATTTCCAGGGCCTCTCCTTTACCACTCTCGGGAAGGCCCTTTCCCTTCTCGTCGGTAATTTCACAAGTTGTCCCATACTTGCAAGATCGCGCATCAGCTCCGGTATACGTCCCGGTGAAGCGCCCTGCAATGTCATCAGCATTCTCATCACCATTCCGCATGATTCTGAGAAACTCAGTTGATTCGGCCAGTAACCTTTCAGATGTTCCGCCATTTTAATCATCTGATATCTCACCAGATTATAAGCCAGTAAGACACCCCACAGCTCTTGCTCCACAAGCTCCGGCTTTTTACTTCTCAGCGTCAGCCTGCTCAGTTGCATCGTCTGTTTTATCTCCCTGTATCCCAGTTCGATTTCCCAGCGATGACTGTACAGATCCGCCATTTCTCCTCCGGGGAAGCGCATGGCGTCCGTCATCGACGTCAGCAGATGGCAGACTTTTCCTTTGCGCGTCACGGTCAGCAGGCGGGCTGTCACTTCATTTCCCAGTCCCGGCCACTTTTTTCGTGCCTGCGGGCTGGTTTTCAGCTTCACCAGATGATCGCCTTTACCCAGTTTTCTGAGCTCTTCATATTGCGCTCCCTTTCTGAGAGGTATCATCCAGTGGCGGTGTTCTCCCGCCAGGCTCCAGGCATTTAACAGTCCCAGTGAGTAATAACCTTTATCCATTAACGTCAGAGTGTTATCGCCGGTTTGTTCTATAAGTTGCTCAGCAAGCTCATTTTCGCTGTTCTTCATCGTGCCGAAGGCTGCAGCCGTCAGCAGATGGCTGGTCAGTTCCATCTGGCAGACCATTTTGACCTGCGGGTAGAGCGCCGGGTTCCCGGCATGTGTCTGGCGGGGGAAGGCTGCATCGTTCTCTGGTGTATCCGGTGTGCGCCAGAACACACCATCGATGGCCAGCAGGGTCAGGCCGCACCAGTGCGGATGCGGCGTGGCGTTATGCCAGAGCTGCGCTGTTTTCGTGAACACGCGGCGGACAGCCTCACTTCCCAGGCGCTGGCGGGCCTGAATAACGGCACTGGGGGCAACGAAGGGGCGATTGCCCGGCAGCATGATGTCCAGGCGATTCACAATCTGGTGAAGAGGTTCTTTACGCTCAAGCGCCATGCCAACAATACACCAGACCATCATTTCGAGGGGAAGACGGCGCTTGCGTAGCGTTACAGTACCTGATTCGGCAAGGCAACGAGAGATGAGTTCGGGGTCGAGGTAATCCCCCAGAGAAGTCAGTGGGTTACGCAGAGAATCGTAACGGGATACCAGATCAAGAGCCTGTCCAATGTGCATAAAAAAATCCGGAAACAAGTGAGCGTTTCCGGATTCTTACACAGCCACTGGATCGGTCAACTGATCCTTAACTGATCGGCATTACCCACGCCGGGGGCGTTTTTGAGCGCGTCGGTAAGGTTGGTTGCGCCCTGATCTTTAATCACTTGTTCAGAAATCACCGTCATCGTGCGGGTAGTATCCGCTACCGGACGCGAGAATTTCGGATCGGCAGATTGTTGTGGCGCATAAAGCGAAGGCGTTGATGCTTCGACAACCAGCGTGTCATCCGCGTTAGTTTGCCCTTCGGCGGCGAGTGCCTGAGCCACAGGCGTGATGCCAATACAAAGACCGGCAAAGAACGTGAGCGAATGAAATTGTCTGGCAGGGAAATTGCGATTGTTTTCCATTTTGCAGGTGACTTTTTCTTATATGTTGAAATTTTCACTGCCACGAGAAAGCATCTCTGCGGATGCGATGCCACTGTTAATCCCGTGATAGTGTTCGTGCAAGTGATAATAATTTTGATAAGCATTATCACTTGGCGCGATTTTCTATCACCCATTGCGCGAAAAAGAAATACATTTATTTACATTGAGTTCATATTTGATGTTTTTTGATTACAAAACAGGCGAAAACTGCATCCAGAGGCGAATGCAGTTACGTTGGTGGGGTTATTTGTAGATGGTTGCAGTACCGAACATCTGGTCATTTCCGCCTGCGGAATTAATGACATAACCTTTCGCGCCTTGTTCGCGCGCTTTTTCTGCCAGTTTATCCTCCAGATCGCTTAGGTTTGATGCGCCAGTTGCCGAAACGGTACCGGCGGGCCGTAGCTGACCGCTGTCCAGGTTACTCATCGGTTGCGCGGCATAAGCCGTGAGAGAGATTCCGCTCAGGACGGTGGCAATCAGTAGTGTGAGGCACTTTTTCATAATGACATCCTCATAAATACAACGGGTAGTGCCTGATAAGTGTAGGTCGCCTGCGCGATGCAAATGACGCAAAAAATTGACAGAGATGTGCTTATTTTTTGAACGATATATTTTTACAAAATAAGACAAATTAATGACATGCATAATGCTGATTTTTATGATGAATTGCCATAAACCATAGCCATGTTAAGGTTTTGGGGAATGATAAACGCAGCCAGATATTTACCCTGTCGCGTTATGCGGGTATCTTACGCCGCTGCTTAAAGGAGAATGCTATGTCCGCCCAGAAACCGGGGTTGCATCCGCGCAACCGTCATCACAGCCGCTACGATCTCGCCACGCTTTGTCAGGTCAATCCTGAACTCAGGCAATTCCTCACGCTTACACCCGCCGGGGAGCAAAGCGTAGACTTTGCCAATCCGCTGGCGGTGAAGGCGCTCAATAAGGCGTTGCTGGCCCATTTTTACGCCGTAGCGAACTGGGATATCCCCGACGGTTTTCTCTGCCCACCAGTACCGGGCCGGGCGGATTATATTCATCACCTTGCCGATTTACTGGCTGAAGCAAGCGGAACAATTCCAGCGAATGCCAGCATTCTGGATATCGGCGTTGGTGCGAACTGTATTTATCCGCTGATTGGCGTACATGAATATGGCTGGCGTTTTACCGGTAGTGAAACCAGCAGCCAGGCGTTAAGCAGTGCGCAGGCGATTATCAGTGCTAATCCGGGGCTTAACCGCGCCATTCGTCTGCGTCGGCAAAAAGAGAGTGGGGCAATTTTTAACGGCATCATCCATAAAAACGAGCAATACGACGCGACCTTGTGTAACCCGCCATTCCACGATTCCGCCGCTGCAGCGCGGGCAGGTAGTGAGCGTAAACGCCGTAACCTGGGGCTGAACAAAGACGATGCACTGAACTTTGGTGGTCAGCAACAGGAGTTGTGGTGTGAAGGTGGTGAAGTCGCCTTTATCAAAAAGATGATTGAAGAGAGCAAAGGCTTCGCGAAGCAGGTGATGTGGTTTACCTCGCTGGTATCTCGTGGTGAAAACTTACCGCCGTTGTATCGTGCTCTGACCGACGTGGGCGCGGTGAAGGTGGTAAAAAAAGAGATGGCCCAGGGGCAAAAGCAGAGTCGCTTTATTGCCTGGACCTTTATGAACGACGAGCAGCGCCGCCGTTTTGTCAATCGCCAGCGTTAAAGCGTTGGCTCCCCCGGCGGTAACGGTTCAGCCGGGGTCGCGCCCGGAGTAGGCAGCACCTGATAAGTCTGCACTGGCGCGCGAACGCCCGCCAGGTCGAAATGTTTTTTCACCTGGCTGTCGAGGGCAAAGCGTACCGTCCACTGTTTGAGTGGCAGCGTGGTGAACGAAACACGCAGTGTAAACGCGGTATTGCTTAAGCCGACAATCCCGGCAAAATTCGGTTCACCAATAATCAGCCCGCGAATTTCTTCGTTTTCCATTAATTCCGCTACCGCATCTTTCAGTGCCTGATTGGCTTTATCAGCATCTTCATGGCGATCAACATCGTAGTTTGCCACTACCGAACCAATACCGCGGACGAAGTTAGCAAAGGTGGTTATCGAAGACCACGGAATGATGTGATACGCCCCGGTATCCTGGCGCACGCCCACGGAGCGAATCGACATCCGTTCCACTGTGCCGGTCAACGGCCCGATAGTCACCAAATCTCCAGTGTTCATGCCGTTTTCAAACTGAATAAACACCCCGGTAATGATATCTTTCACCAGCGTTTGCGAACCAAACGAGATAGCCAGACCTAATGCCCCGGCACCTGCCAGCAATGGCGCGATATTGACGCCGATTTCCGACAACACAATCATGATGGTGATGGTACTGATAATCACCGCCAGCGCGTTACGGAACAGCGTCAGCAGGGTACGCGTACGGGCGCTGGGTAGCGGGCGGCCATGAATATCCGAAGCCAGCCGGTTTTCGATCAAACTGGCGAGCACCGTCCAGCCAACCGCCGAGAAAAAAAGAATAAGTGCGATACGGATCAGGATATCTACGGTTTTCTGCCCCGCGCCGTTTTGCAGCCAGTTCCAGAAATCGAACAATCCCCATGCGCTCAACAGCAACATTACCGCCACGCAGACGGTCAGAATACGCGCCGTTTTCAGCGCCGCCGAAAGCCAGCCATTCAGCCGTTTTTGCAACTCTGGATAGTTACGCTGAGTATGTGGCGAGAGAGTGATGGTTTTTGCCAGCCAGCGGGAAAACATACCGGAAACAAACGCTGCGATACCAATAATCGCCAGGCTGCGCACCGTTGCACCCATCATAAATTTCAGGCTGTTGCCCGGATCGAACAACGAAAAGAAAAACAGCACGATAAAATAGGCGCTTGCCAGCCAGTGCCACACCAGCGCAAAGGCGCGGATAAACAGGCTGAAAAAGGCCAGCGAATGCTCCGCAAAGTTGAGCAAATGCTGGGTAATCTCTTTTTTATTACGAAAGATCAGGTACAACGCCCAGACGGTCATGCACAGCATAATGATGACGTTCGCCAGCGCACCTATCTGTACATTCACCTGATTAGAGATAATCGGCACGGCCACAATCAGGCCATAACCTATCAAACTGCTTAACCAGCTCAGGCGACGACTCCAGTAACGGGCGCTCTCGTCCTGAATCGTGAACGGGCGCAGCTCCGCCACGTTTGGGCAAAAAATCAGGCGTAGTACGGCTTTGAAAAATTCAATCAGGGCAAAGGCGTTGAGAAACAAACTTTGTTGGAAAGCGATGGTGCGACTGCCTGCATTCAGGTTGTCGCTTAATACCTGGCCGACAAATAATGTCAGGGCCAGTAACAGCAGGTCGATAATAAACGCCCCGATAATCATCGCCGGAAGCTGCAACCAGTTGCTGCGCTCACGATTTTTTTGCCTCGCCCACTGACCCATTTTGCGATACAGCGGCAGTGCGCACAGGCGAATCAGCCAGTAAAAACCAAACACTAATACCGCTAACATTGAAAAATGGCTCAGCGCATTGCTGAAGGTTTGTGGATTAAATGGCTTATGCGGGGAGCCGGTGATATTGCGATAAAGTTGCCCGAAGCGGGCGGAAAGGGCTTCACCATAATGGCGGCTGACTTCGGTGACCTTTTGCAGCACGGTTTGCTCTTCAACCAGCGTCGGCGGCACGATCTTCGGGACCGGTTCCGCAGGGGGCGTCGCGGCGACAGTACGCAACTGGTCGATCAATTCTTTACGCGAGGTGTCGTTATCCAGCACATCCGCCAGTGCGCCATAGGCCGCTTTTTTTTGTTCGATATCCGGTTCCGGGGCCGGTTCAGTCGTTGAGTCCGTTGTCGTTGTGGTTGTAACGCCGGGTATGGATACCGCGTGGGCAGGTGCGCCCAGCAGGCAGAAGAGGATGAACAGGATCCACCGCATGACTCCTCCAGTGAGAAAACAGAGCAAAAAGATAAGTATAGATGCTGGGGGAGGGGCGATTTTAAATGAGAGGAATCTGGTGTGCCTCCCTTTCGGGTGAAAGGGAGGCAGAGAAGTTAAGAGACGTGCTGCAAAAATTCCTGCAAGCGCTGGCTCGGCGGGTTCTTGATCAATACCTGCGGATCGCCATCTTCCGCAATCCGGCCTTTGTCGATAAAGATCAGCCGCGAAGCTACTTTCTCGGCAAAACCGATTTCGTGGGTCACGATCACCATCGTCATCCCTTCTTCAGCCAGATCCTGCATAACCTTCAGCACTTCATGGCGCAGTTCCGGGTCAAGAGCGGAAGTCGGTTCATCAAACAGCATCATTTTCGGCTTCACCGCCAGCGCGCGGGCAATCGCCACACGCTGCTGTTGACCACCAGAAAGTTCGGAAGGGTAGTGATGTGCACGTTCTGCCAGACCGACTTTCGCCAGCAGCTCACGCGCCAGTTTTTCCGCCTCTTCTTTGTTCGCGCCACGCACGCGTAGCGGACCAAACATGACGTTTTCCAGCGCCGTCAGATGCGGGAAGAGGTAAAACTGCTGGAACACCATACCTGCTTCCTGGCGAATCAGGCGCTCGTCAACTTTCGGATCGTTAACCTTCAGGCCATCGACAATCAGATCGCCGGAGGTGATTTCTTCCAGTTTGTTGATGCAGCGCAGCAGGGTCGATTTACCGGAACCGGACGGCCCGATAATCACCACGACTTCGCCCTGGGCAATGTTCAAATCGATATTGTGAAGCACCTGGGTTGGGCCAAAGTGCTTGGAGACGTTTTTAAATTCAATCACAGGATTTTCATCCTTCTTTCCAGACGACGCAAAATAAAGCTTAGCACCAGGGTAATAATCAGATAGAACACCGCCACGGCGCTCCAGATCTCAAGGGCGCGGAAGTTACCGGCAATAATTTCTTGCCCCTGACGGGTCAGTTCCGCCACGCCGATCACAATAAACAGCGAGGTGTCTTTAATGCTGATGATCCACTGGTTACCCAGCGGCGGCAGCATACGACGCAGTGCCAGCGGTAAAATGACGTAGCGAATGGTTTCCCAACGTGAAAGACCGAGCGCCAGTCCTGCTTCACGAAAACCTTTGTGAATAGACAGCACCGCACCACGCGTGATTTCCGCAATGTACGCGCCGGAGTTGATCATGATGGTGACCACCGCCGCAGTAAATGGGTCGATGCGTAAGTCGTTAAACGCCATCGGCAGGGCGAAATAAATAAACATCACCTGGACGACGATAGGTGTGCCGCGGATCACCTCAATAAAGACCAGCGCGACGTGGTTGGCTATCCAACCACCGAAGGTGCGTGCAAAACCTGCCAGCAATCCGATTACCAGACCGCCAGCCAGACCGAGGACCGAAATCCACAGGGTCATTTTGGCACCTTCAATCAGAAGCGGAATGGCAGGCCAGATGGCACTCCAGTCAAACTGCATATGTTGTTCCTGTTACCGTGGTGTAAATAATCAAATTCAGGGTAATTAATGGCCCCGGAGCGGGTTTGCGCCCCTCACCCTAATCCTCTCCCCAGAGGGGAGAGGGAACTGCCAGTGCGCTTTACAGGTGTAGCGTTATTATTTCGGTTCAGTACCGAACCATTTTTTGTAGATTTCGTTGTAAGTTCCGTTCTCGCGCAGGGTTTTCAACGCGCCGTTGACTTTGTCACGCAGCTCGTCGCTACCTTTCGGGAACGCAATACCGTATTGCTGCGCTTCCAGAGAGTCACCTACCGCTTTGAACTGACCGTTACCGGCGGTTTTGATGAAGTACAGAATGTTTGGCGTATCGTGCAGAACGGCGTCTGCGCGGTTGGTGCCCAGTTCCATATAGGCGTTATCGATGTTCGGGAACTGACGCAGATCTTTAGTTTTGATGTTTGCTTTCGCGTAATCAACGGAGCCAGTACCGCTCTTAACAGCAACCACTTTCCCGTCGAGATCTTTCACGCTTTTCACATCGTTATTGTTAGCTTTCACCATCACTAACAGGCCGCTTTTGTAGTAGCCGTCAGAGAAATCGATCGCTTTTTTACGCTCGTCGGTGATGGTAATGCCCGCCAGCGCCAGATCGACGTTTTTGGTTTGCAGTGCCGGAATGATCCCACTGAAATCCATCGGCTTCAGTTCGTAATCCAGCTTCAGCTCTTTAGCGATGGCAGCCCACAGATCAACGTCAAAGCCCACATATTTATCGCCCTGTTTAAATTCAAACGGAACGAAGGCGGTATCCGTCGCGACAACTAATTTTTTATCCGCGGCATGAGAAGAAACCGCAAAAGCCAGGGTCAGTGCAGCCAGTGAAACTTTTAATACAGACTTCATAGCATTTCCTTTTTTCTATCCACGGGACGATCCCCTGCGTGACATTCACATATATGAAAAAATCGTGCCAGTTTTGCAACTCCTTGATTTTTCGAGATGCGGCAAAAACGTGATGCACGATTTATAGGGCAATACCCTGAAGATGCACCATTCTGGGGCACCAATCTGGTGCGCTAAAATTGTGCACTCAACACAGTGATTATTTAGCGTAAAACCTGATGAAAAAACAATCTTTATGTAACGATTGTGTGATGATGTGGATACAAAAAATTTACTTAATCAGCTGGAGATAGCAGATGGATGCACTAAATAAGTGCGTTGAGGTGGGCTGCAAAACAAAACGGCCTCCTGTCAGGAAGCCGCTTTTATCGGGTACTAAAGTTCTGCACCATCAGCGATGGATTTATTCGATGTTAGACTCGATAAACCACAGGAATTTATCCAGGTCGCGAGACGCGGCGGTCAGGATATCTGCGGTGTCGTCATCTTTCGCTTCGCCAATCGCTTTGCGTACGTCATTAGCGACGATTGCGTAACGGTCAGCCAGTTCTTTCAGGTGATCCTGAACGTTGTGGATGTCCAGCGGGTAACTTTTCAGCGGGGTTTTGCTGTTGATAACTTGAGTGGTCCCCAGAGCTACACCGCCCAGCTGCACTGCACGTTCTGCCATGGTATCCAGATGATCGATCAGTGCGGTGCGGAAGCCATCCAGCATTTCATGTACGGCAATGAAGTTAGCGCCGCGCATGTTCCAGTGCGCTTGTTTGGTAATCAAAGAAAGATCAATAAACTGGATAACCTGGCGATTCAGCAACTCTACTGTTGCTTTTTTCTCGCTGTCGGAGACATCGTTGCGGGTATAAAGCAGATTGGTCGCTTTTGATTTAACTAATTTAGCGGTACTCATAATTTCATATCCTCTTGATGTTATGTCCCAGTAATTAACGAGACTAAGTATAGCACCGGCTATGTGTTCCGCTATTCTGGCTGTTCCTATCACACTAATAGTGGTAACAAGCGTGAAAAACAAAACTAATAAAGATTCAATGAGTTAGATATATTGATAAGAACAATTCTTATTTATCTGCTCGCCAGGAATTTTCGGAATAAATATGCTTTTGCATAATTCGATATATAAAGACGGTGTAGAGGAAAAGTAGCGAGAAATTCTGCATGGTTATGCATAACCATGCAGAAATGTAAATTTAATTAATGTCTAATTCTTTTATTTTGCTCTCTTTGCGTACTGTCAGCGTAGACCCCATTGAAGCGGCGATGATAGCGCCGAGCGCCAGCAGCTGTATGGGTGTCAGTGTTTCTCCGAGGAAAATCATCCCGGAAACGGCAGCCAGCGCCGGTTCCATGCTCATCAGCGTACCAAATGTCCGTGTTGGCAAACGGGTGAGGGCAATCATTTCCAGCGAATAAGGCAGAGCGGTCGAGAGAATAGCGACAGCCAGACCCAATGGAATAACCGACCAGTGCCAGAGTGCTTCACCAGCCTGAAGCGCTCCAATTGGCACGAAAATTAACGCTGCAATCAACGAACCAATTGCCACCGTCGCAGGGCCATGTTCCGCTCCTGCGCGTTGCCCACTTAAAATGTAAATAGCCCAACAAGCCCCGGCCCCCAGTGCCAGCGCACAGCCGGTTAAATCGACATGGGAAACGTCTTGCCCCAGCGGTAGCAGGAACCACAGACCAAGAACCGCCAGCACAACCCAGACGAAATCTACCGGGCGACGAGAAGAGAACAGCGCCACCGCCAGTGGTCCGGTGAACTCCAGCGCCACCGCAATACCCAGCGGTACTGTCTGAATAGAAAGATAAAAAAGATAATTCATCCCACCCAGCGAAACGCCGTAAAACAACAGCGGTAACCGTTGCTCTTTGGCAAAGCGCAGTCGCCATGGCTTAAAGAACGCGATGAGGATCAGCGTTCCTAATGCCAGACGCAGCGCAGTGACACCCGGTGCGCCCACCAGAGGAAAAAGTGACTTAGCTAACGAGGCTCCACCCTGAATAGACGCCATGGCAACGAGCAATATGACTATTGGTAACCAGACCGGCATTTTACGTAATGAACCAGGCATCCTTTCTCCCACAAATATCTAGACTTAAGTAAAGCGTGGAGTGTACTGGATATACCCAATGCTGGTTGAGCATTTGTTGAAAAAATTTTCCCCCGTTTTGACTAAAATGCGCCAGGATTGATGGAATCATTAGTCTGGTGATTAGGAATAATCTGGATGAATGACAGGGAAAACATGCGTAATACTTACGCAGTTCTCTGAAAAAGTGATTTAAATTTAGATGGATAGCGGTGTATGGAAACGTTCTGTTACATGAAATGGCCCGTTAGACATCACAAATCGCGAAGAGTTTCCCATTAATTTTTGATATATTTAAAACTTAGGACTTATTTGAATCACATTTGAGGTGGTTATGAAAAAAATTGCATGTCTTTCAGCACTGGCCGCAGTTCTGGCTTTCACCGCAGGTACTTCCGTAGCTGCGACTTCTACCGTAACTGGCGGTTACGCACAGAGCGACGCTCAGGGCCAAATGAACAAAATGGGCGGTTTCAACCTGAAATACCGCTATGAAGAAGACAACAGCCCGCTGGGTGTGATCGGTTCTTTCACTTACACCGAGAAAAGCCGTACTGCAAGCTCTGGTGACTACAACAAAAACCAGTACTACGGCATCACTGCTGGTCCGGCTTACCGCATTAACGACTGGGCAAGCATCTACGGTGTAGTGGGGGTGGGTTATGGTAAATTCCAGACCACTGAATACCCGACCTACAAACACGACACCAGCGACTACGGTTTCTCCTACGGTGCTGGTCTGCAGTTCAACCCGATGGAAAACGTTGCTCTGGACTTCTCTTACGAGCAGAGCCGTATTCGTAGCGTTGACGTAGGCACCTGGATTGCCGGTGTTGGTTACCGCTTCTAATCACTTTGGTGATATAAAAAATCCGCCTCTCGGGGCGGATTTTTTGTTTTAAGGTTTCGGGTCGAAAATATCGGTTCCGAGATGGTTGTAATCCACCTTCTGTAACTGGAAGTTGGTGATGTATATCGGCCCGGCTTTCTTCTCAGATATAAACGGGTATTTGATATTTATTTCCTTCGCTTTAATTCCCGTCCACTGCGAGAAAAAGCCTAAGAAGTCATTGGCTGAGCGGCGGGCTTTAATCACCCGATGCGCTTTATCGTCGCTGGAAATGACCATAAAAGGCACCTGGAAATTTTGCTGATATTTATCATCATGGGCAAGGTATTGCACGTCTTTGCCGCGCTCTTTAAAGGCCAGACCGTGGTCAGAAAAGTAAACCAGAGAGAAGCTGCTGCCGCTGTTGCGTAACTGATCGTACAGCTTGCGCAGTAAATCGTCCGTTTGCGTCATGGTATAGAGATAGCACGACGTTTCTTTCGATTGCACAAAGGTTTCGTATTTGCCTTGTGTCCTGTCGCAGGCCTGCGGATGCGAGCCCATCAGATGCAGAACAATCAGCTGCGGTTGCGAGTGCTCTTGCGCCAGCACTTGAGCGGTCATATCCAGTAACGCTTCGTCTTTCGTGTTTTTATCTGCTTCAAAATTACCTTCTTTCAGGAAGTACACTTCATCTGCACGTTTGGCGATGCTGGCGATAGCAGTATCGTATTCGCCGATTTGGCCCTGGTTGGAAAACCACCAGGTCTGGAAGCCCGCGCGATTTGCCAGGGTGACAAAGTTATCCTGAAACTGTGGTTTGCCATCGACTACGCGATTGAGCGTTAAGCCAAGTGATTTCTGCGTGGAGCCACTGGCGGCAATGTAGTCAGCAAATATCAAACCGTTAACGCTGCTGGCAAACGGGGTATTGTCCCAGTGACCGCCAAAGGCACCGAGGGCATCGCGACGCGCGCTTTCGCCGATCACCACCACATAGGTCTGATACTTCGGCTTAACGGCAGTGACCGTCCAGGTATCTTTCATTCCGGAAAGTTTTGCCATCCGTTCTTGCTCTTCAATCACCTCGTTATTATTGACGATGACATCCTTAGCAAAACGAAATACCGGATAGCCAGTATCTTTCAGTTTAAATACGCCACCCCAGGCCAGGTTTTGCACGGGAGCAACAAAAAATGTCGCCACACTGAATACCAGACACAGGCTGTCGAAGGTATTCCAGCGCGCTTTTTCATTCTCTTTTTTTCGCCTGATTGCTATTACGCCGAGCGCAAAAATAAATAAGCCGACCAGGTAGCTGTACCACGGAAAAATCGTCAGGATTTCGGTCGACTCTTCCATATTGGTGGAGTGCAATGCCAGCAATGTATTGAAATTAGGCGCGCCGTAGGCCTGAGCAAAAGGGAAATAACAAGCCGCCACCAGCGAACTGACACCGACCAGAACTTTTTGTACGCGAGGCAATGTTCGCCATAGCAAAAGCAAAATAGCCGTAAACGCAGCGGTGTAGAGCAAACTGAAGGGGTAACCTAAGCCGAGGTTAATTAATAGCGACTGTAAAAAGTAGAACGCAGTCCACGGGCTAAATACCCGGCTACGGGTAACAAGCGATTCTTTGAGGGTTAAATTCATATGCCACTATCGTAACAAACGCCATGTGCTTACCCTGGCGTCAAGGGTCAATACCTGCAAGAGTGCGTGAAGAGGGGAAAGGGGTCCGCATCCGCGAGCCGCAATATACGCAGGGCTGCAAGAAGATAGAGCGAGCCGCCGTTCAGGTCAACTACTGACGAACAAATCTTTTGCGAAGGGGATTGCAAATCCGACAAAAAGTGGGGTTTTTCAGACCAAAACGCGTTATGCCTGCATAAAAGCAGGAGTGAAGCGGCGTACCGCGACGCCGCTATTTATCGGAAGGTTTATCTTGCTGCGGTTTGTTGTTGACCATATCGCACAACATAGAGAGCAGCATTAACCGTACTTTAAAGGGAGAATGACTAAACACGCGCATACACTTCTTGAACTCATTCATAAGACCTCCTGACTTGCTAATCCCGTCGATCCTTGAGGGATGATTGCATTACATACAGATATAGCACAGGCTATATTATGTAGCTATTGCTAAAACGTTAATTTTTTGTACCTTCGCAACTCTGGTTTACAATGTGCGCACGAAATGAGAACGCTATGTATGCGTCACCATAATGAGGAAGCACAATGAGTCGTCGCGCAGGTACGCCAACAGCAAAAAAAGTGACGCAGTTAGTGAACGTGGAAGAGCACGTTGAAGGGTTCCGCCAGGTCAGAGAGGCGCATCGGCGCGAGCTTATTGATGATTACGTTGAGCTGATTTCTGACTTGATCAGGGAAGTGGGGGAAGCTCGTCAGGTGGACATGGCTGCTCGTCTGGGAGTTTCGCAACCGACGGTGGCTAAAATGCTTAAGCGGCTGGCAACCATGGGGCTGATTGAAATGATCCCCTGGCGTGGCGTGTTTTTAACGGCAGAAGGAGAGAAGCTGGCGCAGGAAAGCCGCGAGCGACATCAGATAGTCGAAAATTTCTTGTTGGTGTTGGGCGTCAGTCCGGAAATCGCCCGTCGCGACGCGGAAGGCATGGAGCACCATGTTAGTGAAGAGACGCTCGACGCTTTTCGTTTGTTTACCCAGAAACACGGTGCCAAATGAGCCTGCCTTTTTTACGCACGCTGCAAGGCGATCGTTTTTTTCAGTTATTAATTCTTGTTGGTATCGGATTAAGCTTTTTCGTGCCCTTTGCACCGAAATCCTGGCCTGCTGCTATCGACTGGCACACCATCATCACCTTAAGCGGCCTGATGCTGCTGACCAAAGGTGTGGAGTTAAGCGGTTATTTTGATGTGCTGGGGCGCAAAATGGTGCGCCGCTTTGCTACGGAGCGTCGGCTGGCGATGTTTATGGTGCTGGCGGCGGCGCTGCTTTCTACCTTTCTGACCAACGATGTCGCGCTGTTTATTGTTGTTCCGCTGACTATCACGCTAAAAAGACTGTGTGAGATCCCGGTTAATCGGCTGATTATTTTTGAGGCGCTGGCAGTCAACGCTGGTTCGCTACTGACGCCAATTGGCAACCCGCAAAATATTCTTATCTGGGGACGTTCTGGTCTTTCGTTTGCCGGATTTATTGCCCAAATGGCACCGCTGGCTGGCGCAATGATGCTGACGCTCCTGCTCCTGTGCTGGTGTTGTTTCCCTGGAAAGGCGCTGCAATACCATACGGGGGTGCAAACACCGGAGTGGAAACCGCGGCTGGTGTGGAGTTGTCTGGGGCTGTATATCGTCTTTCTGACGGCGCTGGAGTTCAAACAAGAGCTGTGGGGACTGGTGATTGTGGCGGCAGGCTTTGCGCTGCTGGCACGTCGCGTGGTGCTCAGTGTGGACTGGACGCTGCTGCTGGTGTTTATGGCGATGTTTATCGACGTCCATTTACTGACCCAGCTTCCAGCGTTGCAAGGCGTGTTGGGTAACGTGAGTCATCTATCTGAACCCGGGTTATGGTTAACGGCAATCGGTTTATCGCAGGTGATCAGTAACGTGCCGAGTACCATATTGTTGCTGAACTATGTGCCGCCGTCTTTATTACTGGTATGGGCGGTAAACGTAGGTGGCTTTGGGTTATTACCCGGATCGCTGGCAAATTTGATTGCGCTACGTATGGCGAACGATCGCCGCATCTGGTGGCGTTTCCATCTCTATTCAATACCGATGCTGTTGTGGGCGGCGTTGGTGGGATATGTTTTGTTAGTTATACTCCCGGCCAACTAGGGTCTGGCAAATAAAAAAGGCGGATTATGAGTCCGCCTTTTGCTTTAAGTTTTGAAGATTAATTCAGACGAACCGGCATCCCGGAGCGGTTTTTAATCGCTTCATCAAGAACAACCTGGTCAACATCTGGCTGACCGGTCACTGTTTGCACGCTCTTCGTCAGGGTAATTGGCACAATTTCCTGACCTTCAAACTGGGCTTCGGTGGTAGACAGCGGGTTATGGACTTCAATATAACGGCTGCCGTCTGGCTCGGTGGTCGCTTTTACCGGCTCATCAATAAACTGTACGCGGGTACCGACCGGTACTTTCTCGAACAGGAATTTGATGTCTTCGTTACGCAGACGCACACAACCATGACTTACACGCAGGCCGATACCGAAGTTGGCGTTGGTGCCATGGATAGCGTACAGGCGACCGATGTAGAGTGCATACAGCCCCATCGGGTTATCCGGACCTGCCGGAACGACAGCCGGAAGCGGTTCGCCCGCAGCGCGGTACTCTGCGTGCATTTTGGCGGTCGGCGTCCAGGTCGGGCCTGCTTTCTTACGCTCAACTTTGGTGGTCCAGTTGATAGGCGTATCTTTGCCTAACTGACCAATGCCGATCGGCAGCACGATAACGGTGTTGGTCCCTTTCGGATAGTAATACAGACGCATCTCTGCACTGTTAATGACGATGCCTTCATGAACGGTATCCGGCAGGATCAGCTGCTGCGGAATGTTCAGTACAGTACCGCCTTTCGGCAGGAAGGTATCCACACCCGGGTTCGCTTCCATCATATTGGAAAGCCCCATCTGGTACTCCGCGGCAAAATACTCCAGCGGCTGAGTGTTACCTTCAGGAATGGTGATCACCTGATTCTGACCAACCAGGCGACTCCCGTCGGTTGGCAGAGGATAAGTTACCGCAGAGGCGGTACTGCAAAAGCCGACAACAGCGAAGGCCGCTGCGAATAATGTTTTCAATTTCATATTCATGTTAAGCGAGATTTTGTGCCTGGCAGGCCATTGGGTTGAGAATATTAGAGTATTGGAAGCGCATTATAAGTTCATTCCAGCTCACAGTGAAATCAGATGTGTACGAAATCACATTTTTTGCCTTTGGCTTGAGTGTAGACCTTAAGCGAGGAGCAGGATCTTCTTTCAGACTTATGGCATAATGCGCGGTTTGTCATATCTCTTTTCAGGATACGCCTGTGTTAGTTTCCAGTAACGTCACCATGCAGTTCGGCAGTAAGCCGTTGTTTGAAAACATTTCCGTCAAATTCGGCGGCGGCAACCGTTACGGCCTGATTGGCGCGAACGGTAGTGGTAAATCCACCTTTATGAAGATCCTCGGCGGCGACTTAGAGCCGACTTTGGGTAACGTTTCCCTCGATCCCAACGAGCGCATTGGTAAGCTGCGTCAGGATCAGTTTGCCTTTGAAGAGTTCACTGTGCTGGATACGGTGATCATGGGGCATAAAGAGTTGTGGGAAGTGAAGCAGGAGCGTGACCGCATCTATGCTTTGCCGGAAATGAGTGAGGAAGACGGCTATAAAGTGGCCGATCTGGAAGTTAAATACGGCGAAATGGACGGTTACTCTGCGGAAGCTCGCGCCGGTGAACTGTTGCTTGGCGTGGGAATTCCAGTGGAACAGCACTACGGCCCGATGAGTGAAGTTGCTCCTGGCTGGAAACTGCGTGTGCTTCTGGCGCAGGCGCTGTTTGCTGATCCGGATATTCTCCTGCTCGACGAACCGACCAACAACCTCGACATCGACACCATTCGCTGGCTGGAACAGGTGCTGAACGAGCGTGACAGCACCATGATCATCATCTCGCACGACCGTCACTTCCTTAACATGGTCTGTACCCACATGGCGGATCTGGATTACGGCGAGCTGCGCGTTTATCCGGGTAACTACGATGAGTACATGACGGCGGCGACCCAGGCGCGTGAACGTCTGCTGGCCGATAACGCCAAGAAGAAAGCGCAGATTGCTGAGTTGCAATCTTTCGTTAGCCGCTTTAGCGCCAACGCCTCGAAATCTCGCCAGGCAACTTCGCGCGCGCGCCAGATTGATAAAATCAAACTGGAAGAGGTGAAAGCCTCCAGCCGTCAGAACCCGTTCATCCGTTTTGAACAGGATAAGAAACTGTTCCGTAACGCGCTGGAAGTGGAAGGTCTGACCAAAGGGTTTGATAACGGTCCACTGTTTAAAAATCTCAACCTGCTGCTGGAGGTCGGTGAAAAACTTGCGGTACTGGGTACCAACGGCGTCGGTAAATCAACGCTGCTGAAAACGCTGGTGGGCGATCTGCAACCGGACAGCGGCACCGTAAAATGGTCTGAAAACGCGCGCATTGGTTACTACGCCCAGGACCACGAATATGAGTTTGAAAATGATCTGACCGTGTTCGAATGGATGAGTCAGTGGAAGCAGGAAGGCGATGACGAGCAGGCGGTACGCAGCATTCTCGGTCGTTTGCTGTTCAGCCAGGACGACATCAAAAAGCCAGCTAAAGTGCTTTCCGGTGGGGAAAAAGGGCGGATGCTGTTTGGTAAGTTAATGATGCAGAAGCCGAACATTCTGATCATGGACGAACCGACCAACCACCTGGATATGGAATCCATCGAGTCACTGAACATGGCGCTGGAACTGTATCAGGGCACGCTGATCTTTGTTTCACACGACCGTGAGTTCGTAAGCTCCCTGGCGACCCGCATTCTGGAAATCACCCCGGAACGCGCGATCGACTTTAGCGGTAATTACGAAGATTACCTGCGTAGTAAAGGGATCGACGCTTAATTCCCCGCCGTCTTTCATGCGGCAGATGCATTGGCTTCACCTGTTCACCCCGGTCACTTACTTATTTAAGCTCCCGGGGTTTACAGGTTTGCTGCCTTCCTGCAGCGTGAAATACTGAGGTAAAGGATTCGATGGCTGGACCGGGTAAGGTGCAGTCGCCTCCCGGCCCCGGTAATGATTTAACGCATCCATTCACTCCCTTCAACACCATTGACCAGCAGCGTGCGTTTTTCTTCCAATGGTAATGACACTTTCAGTGCACTCCATGCAGGACGATAATCCCCGCGCGCGTTGACTTTCAGGTTGATGGTCGCCCCATCGCAAACCATTTCCCATTCCACCCAAAGCGCATTACCAGTTTGGTAGCCCCAGCTTTCGCCATCGTCTTCAAACAGCAGGCCGGACGTTGTGCCCACACCTTTCAGCGGGAACAGTTTCAGTTCGCGGGTATCGTCTTGTTCTGCGCTCACATAGGTGATGCGTTTGCTGAGCGGTAGACCAGCCCCGGCACGAACCATCAGCGGCAGTTTCTCCAGCGGTGCGTCGAGGGTGATCCACTGACCGCCACTGAACCATTCGCCGTTGTAGAAATCGTACCAGCCAGTTTCGTTATCTGGCAGCCATACACGGCGCTGGCGCTCGCCTTGCTCTACGACGCTGGCAACCAAAATATCGCGACCAAGCAGGAAGTCATCACACTCTTCAAAAGTCTGAACGTCGTGCTCGTGGTCAAGGAAAGTCGGACGTAGCATTGGTTCATCATCGGCGTATGCCTGCCACATCAGGGTATAAAAGTAGGGCAGCAGGCGATAGCGCAACTCAATAGCGCTGCGGATCGCCGGAGTGACGCCCGGATACATCCACGGTTCGTTTACGGTATGGTCATCGTTCCATGAGTGAATCGTAAAGCGCGGATGCATCACGCCGTTTTGTACCCAGCGTACAAACAGTTCCGGGTCCGGCTTATCACCGGAGAAACCGCCGACGTCGTGACCGAGGTTATACAGCCCGGAGAGGCTCATCCCCAGACCCATGCGGGTGTTGTAGCGCAGAGTGTCCCAGCTAGTGCGGTTATCGCCACTCCAGGTCTGCACGTAGCGCTGCATTCCCGCGCAGCCGGAGCGGGAGATCAAGTACGGACGTTTTTCCGGAGCGAAACGCTGCTGGGCTTCCATCGAGGCTCGCATCATCAGCAGTGGCATCACTGGGCGAATATGTTTGATCGCGATCGTCTGACCAAAGCCGTGACAGCGTGCTTCACCGTCCCATACTTCGAATTCGTTGTTGTCGTTCCAGGTGGAGTCGATACCCATCTCCAGAAGCTGTGTGGTCACGCCTTCCTGCCACCACTGGATGGTCTGCGGATTAGTAAAGTCGAGGTTAGAACCTTCGTCATCCCAGAAGCTGGAACGTTCTGGTTCATCTGTTTCTGAATCACGGATGAACAGTCCTCTTTCTGCCACTTCGTTATAGCGTGGGTGATCCTGCAACAGGCACGGCTTGATATTGGCGGCCAGGTGCAAACCAGCATTGTGAAATGCCTGGCTCATCACTTTCGGCTGCGGCACTTTGTCGTAGTTCCAGTTGAACACATAGCGTTTGCCGTTAATTGAGGTATAACCGGAAGAGAGCTGGAACGAATCGCAGGGAATTGCATGTTCTTCACACAGGCGGATAAAGTTCATCAACTGATTTTGTGCGTCCGGCGCATCGGTGTAGTGCATAGTTGAACCGCTGTAGCCCAGGCTCCATTTCGGTCCGAACAGGGTTTTTCCGGTCAGGCGTACGAAGGCTTTGGTGATATCAAGTACGCGTTCGCCGGTAAACAGGTAGTAGTCGATATCACCCGCTTCCGCCTGCCAGCGGCGATAGGCGGTGTGGTAGTTGTCGATCTCGTTGCCCAGATCCAGCCAGCAGCTGCTGAGGTTGTCATAAAACAGGCCGAAGCTAATGTCATCGCGGCGGGTGATGGTGAATGGAATGTGTTTGTACAGCGGGTCAGTACTAACGGCGTTGTAGCCCATCGCGTCGAGGTTACGCATCTCGTAACGTTTACCGTTGCGTTGCAGATCGCCGGCTTTATCTCCGAGGCCATAAAAGCGTTCATCTTTACGACGGCTCTGATAGTGTGCCACGCCATCGCCGTGGGCATTCAGCAGATAAGCGCTGGTCGGGCGGTCATTCACCAACGGCAGCCATTCGCCTTCGTTGTTACGATAGTGCCACTCCAGCCACAGCGGCTGGTGAACGGTTGCACGCAGTGACTCGGTGGCGATAACCACGGTGTCGTCGTGCTGGATCACTGTCCACGCGGGCAGGCTAAAGCCGCTGAGATCTTCGCGGCTGCGCCCTTCCCATGGCACATCCTGCGCCGGAGCAATGCTCCAGGTGCGATCTAGCGCCAGCTCGCCTTTGCGTTTTAACAGCACGCGGAACAGATTTTCTTCCAGCACGTACAGGCACAGGATATGCTGGCCATCGACCAGCAGTTCAACGTGGTGGGCAGACTGTTTGTGCAGGGTCCAGTTTTTCAGCGTTTTCATGTTTACATCCACTCTCAGGCGCGTTTTGCGCGACGTTCAGCAATAAAGGTGACCAGGAAGAAAGCGCCAATCAGGTCAAAGAAGCCCATGGCGATAAACAGGGGGTTAAAGCCGATTTTGTCAGCGGTAACCCCGATAATCAGGGAGAACAGGAAACTTGCGATCCACGCGGCAGAACCGCGCATGCCGTTAACAGTGGCCATCTGACCTTTGTCGAAGGATTCCACCACCAGTGCGCTCAGCATGCAGGAGATGATCTGGTGACCGAAGCCGCCGATGGAGATAAGGACGATGGCGATATACGGGTTATTGGTAAAGGCCATCACCGCCAGCGAAACCATCAAGAATGCGCCACTGACCGATGATGCGACAACGGAGTTCACACGACTCAGCCCAAACAGGCGGGTGTAAAGTTTGGTCAGATAGCCGCTGGCAATACTGCCAAGATCAGCGGCGAGGAACGGCAACCAGGCGAATAATGCGATCTGCTTCAGGTCCATGCCATAGGTTTTGGACAGGTATAGAGGCACCCAGAAACTCATCACCGCCCACGCCGGTTCTGCCATAAAGGCCGGGATAGCGATACCGTAAAAGCGTTTATTTTTGCCCACGGTTTTCAGTGCGGTCAGAAAGGGTAACTTGACCGGGGCGCTTCGTTATCCTGGCGAATAAAGTCCAGCTCGGCTTTGCTGAGGTTAGGATGCTTATCCGGGCTGTGATAGAACGCCCACCACAGCACCACCCACAGCATCGCCAGGATGCCAGTGAACATAAATGCACCCTGCCAGCCGAATGAAGCGTGGGCAAAATAGATAATCGGTGGGGCCAGCATGGCACCGATGGAAAAACCGACGCCTGCCCAGCCTGCGGCGATCGGGCGTTCTGATTTTGGAAACCATTCACCGATGGTTTTGGCGTTTGCTGGGGTTGCCGCGGCTTCCGCACCGCCCATAAAGAAGCGCAACAGCGCCAGATGTACCCAGTTTCCCGCCCCCGCATGCATCAGACAGGCCAGTGCCCACAGTCCCGCGCAGATCATAAAGCCCAGTTTGAGGCCAATGACGTCAATCAGCCATCCGCACAACGGTTGGAATAGGGTATAGGCGAGCTGGAAAGCACCTACAATCCAGGAATATTGTTCGGTGGTAATCCCTAGGCTGCTTTTCAGTTCGGGGGCGAGAATACCCAGCGAGTTACGCGTGATGTAGTTGACAGTAACACCGAGCAAAAAAAGGACCAGTATCCACCAACGCAGATTTTTGACGATATGGCGCGGTTTACTGGCAGTCATATCGTTATTGATACCCTGACTCATATGCACTCCACAGAATGGTATAGGGTTTGTGCGGCAACGTCAGAATGGAGTTGTTACACCACTTTTAACTTTTTGATAAATAAAGTCTTTATTGTTCGTTTTTCCATTATTTTTGTATGGAAGTTGTTCTACCAATTCACAGTAAGAGACCCTAAAAGCGAAAGAAAGCGGGTTTTGTGCACGTTTTTCCATGAGTGACTGATATACATTACTGAAATGGATTTAATGCCAGACAGAATGGGCTTTTTTGCTCATGAAAATTCTGTCATTTCCGAATTAGAGGCAGATCACAAAATGGACAAGAAGCTGAAAATCGCCGATATCGCCGCACGTACCGGGCTATCGCCGAGTACGGTTTCGCGGGTGCTGGCTGGCAAAGCGAATACCAGTGCACGCGCTCGCGAACAGGTGCTGGCCTGCGCGCGTGAGTTGGGCGTGATGGATGGCATGGCAGCAGGTCGTATGTTGCTGAACAACCTGATTATTTTCGCGCCGCAATGCGCTTTTGACCAACGATCTGATATCTTTTATTACCGTGTGATCCAGAGCATCAGCAAAGCGTTATCGCCGCATGAAGTGCGGCTGCGTTACTGCGCGCTGGAGGAGTTTGACAGCGATCCCGCGCTCTTTCTCTCGCGGATGAATGAAGCAGATACGCAGGCAGCGATCCTGCTGGGGATTGACGATCCGCACATCCATGATCTGGCCGCCGATCTCGCTAAGCCTTGTGTGCTGATCAACTGCCGTGATGAACGAATGCGCCTCCCGGCGATTGCGCCGGATCATCGGTTAATTGGCGCGTTCGCCGCCCGCTATCTGTTTGAAATGGGTCACCGGGAGGTGATGAATGTGATGTGCCTGCGCCGCTACACTATGGAGCAGCGGTTTGCAGGGATTAAAGAATCATGGCGTCAGCATAATCTGGCCTTTCACCATGACCGTCATTTGCTGAATATCAGCAGTTTTAGCGCTAAAGAAGCGGAAGAAAAGGTCGGAGCGTGGCTGGATGCCGCCAATGGCAAGACGTTGCCGACGGCGTTTCTGGTCGGCGGGGATTTTATGGCGGCGGGAACGGTAAATGCGCTACATCGTCGTGGTCTGCGCGTACCACAGGATGTCTCGGTGATGAGTATCGACGGCTTTAACCTTGCGGCAATCGAGGATGTTCCCCTGACGGCTGTGCATGTGCCACGCGATGAGCTAGGCAATGAAGCGGTGCAAATGTTGCAACAGCGGCTGATTCGCCCGGATGCTCCGGTGGGCTCGCTGCTGCTGCACGGACGATTGGCGGTGCGGGAGTCAGTGCGGCGGGTTCGCCCAGGAAAAGGGAACACCGCCGTGGAACGGGAAGGGCTGTACGACACTCAGCTGTCGATTCCCAACGCTCGCTTACCGTGAATGTTGAGGTCGGCAAGCGTAAAGCGTCCTTCCCAGTTTGTTTCATAGTCCTCGCGCGGGAAGTCGCCCGGCGATGCGCCTTTTTCCAGTGCGGCCTTCACCTTGTGCGCGTAGGCAAGATTTTTCTCGCACATTGGTGCCGCAGGAATGTACATCACGTTGCCCCAACCCTGTTGATTTTCAACGGGGGCAACGGAATGGATGACGTCGCAGTGCCACCAGACGGAGTCTCCGGCCTCGAGTTTTGGAATGCTGGTTAACGCCTCAATTAACAGTGGATGCCATTGCTCTGATACCGGCAACACTCTTCCGGGCGCTACGCCGCACAGTTCATCCTCCGGCACATCATCAAGCAGCGGACGTAACAGTACGTACGCCATGGCTTCAGGAATGGGCACAACGTGCAGCAGCCCCTGACCAGGCAGCATATTAGAGAGCGCTGTCCAGCCTTGGAATGTCCGAAACACGGAACATTTGGTGGTGTTGTCCACCGTGTACTCTTCAACTTCCGTACGATGTGCCGCATGCCAGGGATCATATTGCGCCAGATTGCCATTAAAGACGTTGGCGAAAACGCGCTGATACGCTGGAAGCAGCCAGCGTTCCAGCGCCCCGGAGTCGGTATGCGCTCCAAGACCTTTGGAGGTCGTTCCGGGCGGACGGCGGCGGATACGGTCAGGGTAGATGACGCTCACATCCGGGTTAAACCATTGCTTTCCATCACTTTCAAATGTCCACAGACGATTGAGAAACGACTGCGCATTCGCCATTTCTTCACTCTGGCGGGCCTGCATTTGCGCCTGCGACCAGTAGATGGGGTAAATCTCGGGACGTGAAGCGCTGAGCGTCCCGAAGAAATTATCGCCGGGGCCTTTGTAGACCTCGTCAAAGCGGTTGCGGTCCAGATAGTCCAGCATCGACTGATCCCAGCCTAGCGCTTGTTCGCGGGGGAAATGGCCTTTTATCACCGCACAACCGCGACGTTTAATCTGTTCGCGCTGCTCTGCAGTAACATGACCTGCTTTGATATCGGCATAAGACAGCACCGGCCAGACGGCATCGCCCTGTGCTTTGAGTGCGTTGATTTCAGCCACTCGCGTGGCAATGTCATCGCTTAGCTGATTAAAGATCTGCTGGACGTCGCCAAGCTGCGCCCGCAGCGCGTGCTTCATCTGACGGATAGCTGCTTTGTGATCGGCAGGCAATGTGTCGCTGGTAAAAGTAGAAGCCATAACCACCTCTCATTAACTTTCATTCGAAACCATTCTGATTTGCATGCGACAATATAAGTTATAAATAAGTTAATGCAAGTTTAATGATTTGATGTGATGTACAGGATGTAAAAAGAAGGGAAAACCGGAGCGCACGGCTCCGGTAGAGAGGTCAGCTGTTAAAAGGGGATGTGTTATCCAGCACCGCCTGAATCACATTCAGCGCGCCTTCATGATTATTATCATCGGTAGCGTAACGGGCGATTTGTTTAATGTTTTCCGCAGCATTGCCCATCGCAAAGGAATAACGCGCCATTTTCAGCATCTCCGCATCGTTACCGCTGTCGCCAATCGCTACCACATTTTGCGGTGACAGATCCCAGCGTTTCAGTAACCGCGAAATACCGTTTGCTTTATGTAGACCGGGAATAATCAGGTCGATAAAGCCAAAACCACTGGTGACGGGTTTCATAATGCCATTGAGCGCTATGTGCAGTTTGTCGATCACTAACGGGATTTGTTCATCTGGCAGGTTGAGCGAAAACTTGAACAGTACGTCGTCAATCTCCTGATAATCTTTTACAGCTTTCAGGCGATGGTAGTGTTTTGCCATCAGTGCGACAAATGCTTCGGGGGCATTTTCGCTGACATATGCACTTTGCAGACCGCAGGCGACAAAATTGAGTTGCTTATCTTTTAGCAACTCGCCAATAACAATCCGCGATTCATGTCGGGTCAGTTCGCCGTGGAACAGTTGCTTGCCATGTTCGTAAACCAGTGCGCCGTTTTCCGCGACAAAAGAGATCTCATCCTTTAGCTCAGGAAAGAACGAAATAAGCTGGTAATACTGATTACCGCTGGCGACAACGAACTTAATGCCGCGCTTTTTCAGTTCCTGATATTGCGCCATAAAACGTGGTTGGTTGTACGTTTTGGCGTCGTTAAGAAAAGTACCGTCCATGTCTGTGACGATAACTTTTACGCTCATAGGTGTGCTCCTGGCTCGAAAATGAAACCGTAACAGTGTAATAACAATGTGACGCAGAGCACAAATTATATTTCGAATGAAAGTAAGGATGAAATTGATGATGTGAATGATTTAGCCCGGCGACGACGCCGCCGGGCCGAGGAGATTACAGCATATGTTCAGTACGGGCGATGATATCGTCCTGTGCGTCTGGAGAGAGCGCGGTGAAGAAGGCGGAATAGCCCGCGACACGCACTACCAGATCGCGGTACTGATCCGGATGTTTTTTCGCCTCCAGCAGCGTTTCGCGGGAAACGATGTTGTACTGAATATGCCAGCCTTTATGCACTTCAAAGAAGGTACGCAGCAGGATCATCAGTTTCTGCTTGTCAGATTCGTTCTCCAGCGTTGCCGGATTCAGTTTCTGGTTGAGCAACACGCCGCCGAGAATCGCTGCCGTAGGCAGTTTACCCACTGAGCCAATGACCGCAGTAGGGCCAAGATGGTCAGTACCGGAGGCCGGGCTTGCGCCTTCTGCCAGCGGGGTGTGGGCTTTACGCCCGTCCGGTGTTGCCATAGTTTGCGCGCCAAACGGTACGTTAGCGGAGATAGACGAGGTACCCGCGTAATAGTTGCCGCCAACCGGACCACGACCGTAGCGCGGGTTATGGTACTGTTTCAGTTCGTCGATATAGGTCTGATAAGCGCGAGCCAGCAGCGTATCGACGGTATCATCGTCGTTGCCGTACTTCGGCGCACCGTTAATCAGCCGCTGACGCAGTTGCTCATGAGTCAGGCCATCGAAGTCATCCGCCAGTGCGGCAGCCAGCTGTTGCTGACCAATCGCGCCCTGTTCAAATACCAGTTTCTTCACTGCCGCCAGGCTGTTGCCGAGGTTGGCAATGCCAACCTGCAGGCCAGAAACCCAGTCATATTTCGCGCCGCCTTGCTTGATACTTTTCGCTCGCTCAATACAGTCATCCACCAGCGCCGAGCAGAGAATATCGTGCACGTTCTCTTCCAGCATGGTGTCGACGACATATTCGATTTCGATTGATTTACGCGTGTAATAACGGATTTGCGTATCCCACGCGTCCATTACTTCATCGAAATTGTTAAAGTTGCCTGCCGACAACGCTTTTTCTTGTGGCAGGAACACTTTGCCGCTGGTGGCATCACGCCCGCCTTCCAGCGCCGCCAGCATCACGCGGGCGAAGTTGATAAAGCTCATGCCGGTACAGCGATAGCCCCATTTGCCACCGACGGCGGTTTCGATACAACCAATCGCTGCGTAGTCGTAAGCGTCCTGCGGTTCAATACCGAGTTTAATAAATTCCGGGATCACGATTTCGTCGTTGTTGAACGCCGGCATCCCGAAGCCGCAACGGATCACCTGTACGCAGGCGTCGAGGAAATCATTACTCATTCCTGCATGGTAACGCACGCTGAGGTTAGGCTGAGTGGAACGCAGGCGACCGCAGGATTCGAGGATAGCGTAAGAGAGTGGATTCACCGCGTCCATTGGTTGACCATCAACCAGAGTTTGTCCGCCAATGGTGACGTTCTGATACAGAGGACTTCCCGCAGAGGCTTTTGAGTGTGAGCCGGAGCGGATCTTGTTCACTTCCAGCAGTTTCAGCCAGCAGCTATGCAGCAATTCGATGGCGTGTTCGCGATCCAGTGTCTGGTTGAGTTCAACGTCGCGGCGATAGTACGGGTAGAGATACTGGTCCATACGACCAAACGATACCGAGTGACCGTTAGATTCGATCTGCAATATCAATTGGATGAAGTAACACAGTTGCAGCGCCTGCCAGAAAGTCTGCGGCGGCTGGTGGGCGATAAGATCGCAGTTTTCTGCTATCGCCAGCAGTTCATCGCGACGGCTTTCGCGGGTTTCGGTCGCGGCCATTTCACGCGCCAGGGCTGCAAAACGTTCAATGTGTTCGCTGACTGCCACCAGCACGATATCAATCGCTTTCAGGAACTGTTCGCCGTGCAAATCTTCCAGTACCGTCAGATTGATGCGCGAGCGACGTTCCGCTACTTTCTCGCGCAGACCATCAAGACCTTTTTCCAGCAGCAGCGGGAAATTCACCGCCAGGTGCGCATCGCCGGAGGTCATATTGCCTTCCGCTTTAATGATTCCGGTCGCCAGCAGACCTTTTTGCTCATCGGTAAACATGCCGTAGCAGCGATCCTGTACGGTCTGACCGCGCCACCACGGGCACACTTCATGCAGAACGCGTTTGT
Organism: Shigella sonnei; assembly: GCF_002950395.1. Classification (NCBI taxonomy): domain Bacteria; kingdom Pseudomonadati; phylum Pseudomonadota; class Gammaproteobacteria; order Enterobacterales; family Enterobacteriaceae; genus Shigella; species Shigella sonnei. The sequence continues at coordinate 2,134,351 of NZ_CP026802.1, read as the reverse complement.
TCTCTTCGCTCACCGCAAAGCCAGCACCGGGACGATCTGCCAGATCATCAATCTCTTTTTCGATCCACGAGACAGTATATTCCGGGAAGATCGGCGCGGCGCGAACTTCGCTTGCCTGGTTGCCAATGATCAACTCATCGTGTTTGATCCAGATGGTGCGATTCGCCAGGTGATGCGCCAGTGCCAGCGCGCGACGTACCGGGATCGGCTTATCGAGATGTTGTTGATACATCTCGGTATAGTGCTGCGCGCGCTCGGTACAGACTGGCGGTTTCACAATATGCACCAGCGCATTTTTGTGCGCTTTAATGCGGTCGCTGAGCGTGTCCAGTTTCAGTGTGGTCATGGTTGTTATCCTCGTAAGGTCGCGGTTAACCCTTTCTGGCAGGCATACTGCTGGGCAAAGTCGAGCAGTTCTGGCGCATCAAGCGGTTTTTCCGGGGCGTCATAGGGCAGATTAAGTAAGTGATATTTGTTGATGCCTAGCGTGTGGTAGGGCAGGAAATGAATTTCGCCAACGTGCAGCTCGTCGGCGGCAAAATCGGTAATAGCTTTTACAGAGGTTTCGTCGGCATTAAAGCCCTGAATCAGCGGCACGCGGATAATGATTTTTTTGCCCGCTGCGGCGAGTTTTTTCAGGTTATCCAGCACTCTGGCGGCGTTACCGTCGGTCCACTGTTTAAACGGCGCGTCGGCAACGTGTTTTAAATCGGCAAGAAACAGATCGATATAGGGCAGAGAAGGGGCGATATATTTCCACGGCACATGCAGACAGGTTTCTACCGCAGTATGAATGCCTGCCTCGTGGCTGGCTTGCAGTAGCGCCATCGCCATTTCCGGCTGCATAAAGGGCTCACCACCCGAAAGCGTTAAACCGCCGCCGCTGCGATCGTAAAACGGTTTATCGCGCAGAACGGTCGTCATGATCTCCTCAACGCTTTTCACTTCACCACACACGGTTAATGCCTGTGTCGGACAGCAGTCGGTTAACGCCGTCAGATGCTCCGGGGTTAACTTTTCCCGATGAATAAGCAAACCATTCAGCGCGCGCTCAATCACTTCCGGCGCGGCCTTAGCGCACAGCTCGCAGCCTTCCAGACACAGTCGTGCGTCATACAGCAGATCCTGCGTGCGGGCGCGGCTTTCCGGGTTCTGACACCAGCGGCAGCCCAGCGAACAGCCTTTAAGAAATACGACCGTGCGGATACCGGGGCCATCATGGGTCGAGTAGCGCTGAATATTGAAAATCATAGTTGCCTCTCTGTTTCGTTCAAACATTAAAATACTTTCGAATGAAAGTTAGATTGATGTGCGTCAACTGTTCAGAGAGTTTTCCCGTGATAGTCTACATTCAGACAAAAAGTACATTTTGAGGATGGTTATGGAACTGTATCTGGATACTTCAGACGTTGTTGCGGTGAAGGCGCTGTCACGTATTTTTCCGCTGGCGGGTGTGACCACTAACCCAAGCATTATCGCCGCGGGTAAAAAACCGCTGGATGTTGTGCTTCCGCAACTTCATGAAGCGATGGGCGGTCAGGGGCGTCTGTTTGCCCAGGTAATGGCTACCACTGCTGAAGGGATGGTGAATGACGCACGTAAATTGCGTTCTATTATTGCGGATATCGTGGTGAAAGTTCCGGTGACCGCCGAGGGGCTGGCAGCTATTAAGATGTTAAAAGCGGAAGGGATTCCAACGCTGGGAACCGCGGTATATGGCGCAGCACAAGGGTTGCTGTCGGCGCTGGCAGGTGCGGAATATGTTGCGCCTTACGTTAATCGTATTGATGCTCAGGGCGGTAGCGGCATTCAGACTGTGACCGACTTACACCAGTTATTGAAAATGCATGCGCCGCAGGCGAAAGTGCTGGCAGCGAGTTTCAAAACCCCGCGTCAGGCGCTGGACTGCTTACTGGCAGGATGTGAATCAATTACTCTGCCACTGGATGTGGCACAACAGATGATTAGCTATCCGGCGGTGGAAGCCGCTGTGGCGAAGTTTGAGCAGGACTGGCAGGGAGCGTTTGGCAGAACGTCGATTTAACCGGACGTTCTGCATCCTCATAAATTGCTGATGACGTGGCGGAGTGCACCGATGCCTGCCGCGCTTGGAAATCTGTGCCCGAACCGTAGGCCAGATAAGGCGTTCACGCCGCATCTGGCGTCTGGAGCAAATGCCTGATGCGACGCTTGTCGCGTCTTATCAGGCCTGGAGGTGGCAATTACTGCCCGCACACCTCACACCCCGGATTGCGCATCAGTTTCATTTCGCGAAACTGACAGGTCATCGCATCGTACATGACGATTTTCCCGCTGGTCGGTTTGCCATAACCTGCCAGCAGTTTGATCGCTTCCATTGCCTGCAACGAACCAATTACGCCGATCAACGGTGCCATCACGCCTGCTTCTACGCAGGTTAATGCGTTCTCGCCAAACAAACGGCTAAGGCAGCGATAGCACGGTTCGCCGTCCTGATAAGTGAAGACCGTGATTTGCCCTTCCATACGAATTGCCGCGCCGGAAACCAGCGGCACCTTCGCGGCAAAACAGCCTGCGTTCAGTTGATTACGTACCGCAACGTTATCCGTACAGTCGAGCACCAGATCGTGTTCAGCAATCAATGCTGCAAGTTCTGCGTCATCTAGCAGTGCATTGACTGGCGTAATCGCGATATGTGGGTTGATCCGCGTCAGGGCGTCACGGGCGGATTCCACCTTCGGTTGCCCGACCGTGGCATCACTGTGCAGTGTCTGGCGTTGCAGATTCGAGAGCGAAACCGTGTCGAAGTCGAGCAGCGTCAGGTTGCCGACACCGGCGCTTGCCAGATACAGCGAAGCTGCGCAGCCGAGTCCACCGAGGCCGACGATCAGCACACGAGAATCTTTTAGCGCCTCCTGACCGTCAAAATCAAAACCGCGCAGAATGATTTGCCGGTTGTAGCGCAGCATCTCCTGATCGCTGAGTTCCGCCATTACAGGCCTCCGAACAACGCGTTAAACGGTTCTACTTCCACCCATTCGCCCACGTCCACATTGCCGCGATCGCGTTCCAGCACGATAAAGCAGTTGCCGAGACTAAAGGAGCTAAATATATGTGAACCCTGATGTCCGGTGGTCGTCACTTCAAGTTCACCGTCGGCGTTGCGTTGCAGCACGCCGCGCTGGAAATCAAGACGTCCTGGCGTTTTTTTCAGGCGGGACGCTGTGCGTACGCGCTGGCGCGCGGGCAGGCCGCTGGCGGTGTTGCCGCTTAGTTTTGCCAGCAAAGGCTGTACCAGTTGATAGAAGGTCAGCGTCGCTGAAACCGGGTTGCCCGGCAGGCCGCAGAACCAGCTATTGCTGAGTTTACCGAACGCGAACGGTTTACCTGGTTTAATCGCCAGCTTCCAGAAGGCGATCTCCCCCAGCTCTTCAAGAATCGTTTTGGTGTAATCCGCTTCACCCACTGAAACACCGCCGGAACTGATCACTACATCCGCCTGGCTGTCGGCTTCAATAAATGCGGCGCGCAGGGCATGGGGATCGTCGCGGATAATCCCTAAGTTGATTACCTCGCAACCCAGCTGTTCTAACATCAGGTGTACGGCGAGACGGTTGGTGTCGTAGATTTGGCCGTCGCCCAGCGGCTGACCGGGCAACTGGAGTTCATCACCGGTAGAAAAAAGCGCTACACGCACTTTACGAATCACCGGAACTTCGGCAATCCCCAGTGAAGCAATTACTGGCAGCTCTGCGGTAGTCAGGCGAGTTCCCGCCGGGAAAACAACCGCACCTGCAGAGATATCTTCACCGCGACGGCGAATATTTTGCCCGCTACGCACTTCAGCAGTAAAACGCACGCCATTGTCCGTTTGTTCAGTCTGCTCCTGCATCACCACCGCTTCGCAGCCTTCCGGCACCGGCGCACCGGTCATAATACGAATGCAGGTGCCCGCAGGCCATTCACCATGATACGGCTGACCGGCAAAGGATTTACCGGCAACGGGCAGCGGTTGCCCGGAGGCAATATCGGCTAAACGCACCGCGTAGCCGTCCATTGCGGAGTTATCAAACCCCGGAACATCAAGCGGCGAAACGACATCGCTCGCCAGAATACGACCAAAACACTGTACCAGTGGCAGCGTTTCCTGGGCGGTCAGTGGGGTGACGCGAGAAAGCATCTCATTAAGCGCGGTGTCGAGCGACATCAATCCGGTGGTAAATTCCATGAAAACACTCCTGCGGAGGCAAAATCGAATTTGCCTATTATGTCAGAAAAACGCCACAGACTGTATGCCACCTCGGGCGTAGCGTTGGCTCCTGCCTTTACATGCCATATCCATCTTTCTATATTCAAAAATTGAATGAGTAATTCATAAAAATTCTGATATTTATAGCAAAAGTGGCGAGCCACCCTTAATGGACGAATACTATGGGCAAAGCAGTCATTGCAATTCATGGTGGCGCAGGTGCAATTAGCCGCGCGCAGATGAGTCTGCAACAGGAATTACGCTACATTGAGGCGTTGTCTGCCATTGTTGAAACCGGGCAGAAAATGCTGGAAGCGGGCGAAAGTGCGCTGGATGTGGTGACGGAAGCGGTGCGTCTGCTGGAAGAGTGTCCACTGTTTAACGCCGGAATTGGCGCTGTCTTTACGCGTGATGAAACCCATGAACTGGACGCCTGTGTGATGGATGGTAACACCCTGAAAGCCGGTGCGGTGGCGGGCGTTAGTCATCTGCGTAATCCGGTTCTTGCCGCCCGGCTGGTGATGGAGCAAAGCCCGCATGTGATGATGATTGGCGAAGGGGCAGAAAATTTTGCGTTTGCTCGTGGCATGGAGCGCGTCTCGCCGGAGATTTTCTCCACGCCTTTGCGTTATGAACAACTACTGGCAGCGCGCAAGGAAGGGGCAACCGTCCTCGACCATAGCGGTGCGCCACTGGATGAAAAACAGAAAATGGGCACCGTGGGGGCCGTGGCGTTGGATTTAGACGGCAATTTGGCGGCAGCCACGTCCACAGGCGGAATGACCAATAAATTACCCGGACGAGTTGGCGATAGTCCCTTAGTGGGTGCCGGATGCTACGCCAATAACGCCAGTGTGGCGGTTTCTTGTATCGGCACGGGCGAAGTCTTCATCCGCGCGCTGGCGGCATATGACATCGCCGCGTTAATGGATTACGGCGGATTAAGTCTCGCGGAAGCCTGCGAGCGGGTAGTAATGGAAAAACTCCCTGCGCTTGGCGGTAGCGGTGGCTTAATCGCTATCGACCATGAAGGGAATGTCGCGCTACCGTTTAACACCGAAGGAATGTATCGCGCCTGGGGCTACGCAGGCGATACGCCAACCACCGGTATCTACCGTGAAAAAGGGGACACCGTTGCCACACAGTGATGAACTTGATGCCGGTAATGTGCTGGCGGTTGAAAATCTGAATATTGCCTTTATGCAGGACCAGCAGAAAATAGCTGCGGTCCGCAATCTCTCTTTTAGTCTGCAACGCGGTGAGACGCTGGCAATTGTTGGCGAATCCGGCTCCGGTAAGTCAGTGACTGCGTTGGCATTGATGCGCCTGTTGGAACAGGCGGGCGGTTTAGTACAGTGCGATAAAATGCTGTTGCAGCGGCGCAGTCGCGAAGTGATTGAACTTAGCGAGCAGAGCGCTGCACAAATGCGCCATGTTCGCGGTGCGGATATGGCGATGATATTTCAGGAGCCGATGACATCGCTGAACCCGGTATTTACTGTGGGTGAACAGATTGCCGAATCAATTCGTCTGCATCAGAACGCCAGTCGTGAAGAAGCGATGGTCGAGGCGAAGCGGATGCTGGATCAGGTACGCATTCCTGAGGCACAAACCATTCTTTCACGTTATCCGCATCAACTCTCTGGCGGGATGCGCCAGCGAGTGATGATTGCGATGGCGCTGTCATGCCGCCCGGCGGTGCTGATTGCCGATGAGCCAACCACCGCGCTGGATGTCACTATTCAGGCGCAGATCCTGCAATTAATCAAAGTATTGCAAAAAGAGATGTCGATGGGCGTTATCTTTATCACTCACGATATGGGCGTGGTGGCAGAGATTGCCGATCGGGTACTGGTGATGTATCAGGGCGAGGCGGTGGAAACGGGTACCGTCGAACAGATTTTTCATGCACCGCAACATCCTTACACCCGTGCGCTGTTAGCTGCTGTTCCGCAACTTGGTGCGATGAAAGGGTTGGATTATCCCCGACGTTTCCCGTTGATATCGCTTGAACATCCAGCGAAACAGGCCCCCCCCATCGAGCAGAAAACGGTGGTGGATGGCGAACCTGTTTTACGAGTGCGTAATCTTGTCACCCGTTTCCCTTTGCGCAGCGGTTTGTTGAATCGCGTAACGCGGGAAGTGCATGCCGTTGAGAAAGTCAGTTTTGATCTCTGGCCTGGCGAAACGCTATCGCTGGTGGGCGAGTCTGGCAGCGGTAAATCCACTACCGGGCGGGCGTTGCTGCGCCTGGTCGAATCGCAGGGCGGCGAAATTATCTTTAACGGTCAGAGAATCGATACCTTGTCACCCGGCAAACTTCAGGCATTGCGCCGGGATATTCAGTTTATTTTTCAGGACCCTTACGCTTCGCTGGACCCACGTCAGACCATCGGTGATTCGATTATCGAACCGCTGCGTGTACACGGTTTATTGCCAGGTAAAGACGCGGCTGCACGCGTTGCGTGGTTGCTGGAGCGCGTGGGCCTGTTACCTGAACATGCCTGGCGTTACCCGCATGAGTTTTCCGGCGGTCAGCGCCAGCGCATCTGCATTGCTCGCGCGTTGGCATTGAATCCAAAAGTGATCATTGCCGACGAAGCCGTTTCGGCGCTGGATGTTTCTATTCGCGGGCAGATTATCAACTTGTTGCTCGATCTCCAGCGTGATTTCGGCATTGCGTATCTGTTTATCTCCCACGATATGGCCGTGGTAGAGCGGATTAGTCATCGTGTGGCGGTGATGTATCTCGGGCAAATTGTTGAAATTGGTCCACGGCGCGCGGTCTTCGAAAACCCGCAGCATCCTTATACGCGTAAATTACTGGCGGCAGTTCCGGTCGCTGAACCGTCCCGACAACGACCGCAGCGTGTACTGCTGTCGGACGATCTTCCCAGCAATATTCATCTGCGTGGCGAAGAGGTGGCAGCCGTCTCGTTGCAATGCGTCGGGCCGGGGCATTACGTCGCACAACCACAATCAGAATACGCATTCATGCGTAGATAACATTCAGGCGGAGAATAAAATGGCAAGAGCTGTACACCGTAGTGGGTTAGTGGCGCTGGGCATTGCGACAGCGTTGATGGCATCTTGTGCATTCGCTGCCAAAGATGTGGTGGTGGCGGTAGGATCGAATTTCACCACGCTCGATCCGTATGACGCGAATGACACGTTATCTCAGGCCGTAGCGAAATCGTTTTACCAGGGGCTGTTCGGTCTGGATAAAGAGATGAAACTGAAAAACGTGCTGGCGGAGAGTTATACCGTTTCCGATGACGGCATTACTTACACCGTGAAATTGCGGGAAGGCATTAAATTCCAGGATGGCACCGATTTCAACGCAGTGGCGGTAAAAGCGAATCTGGACCGGGCCAGCGATCCGGCGAATCATCTTAAACGCTATAACCTGTATAAGAATATTGCCAAAACGGAGGCGATCGATCCGACAACGGTAAAGATTACCCTCAAACAGCCGTTCTCAGCGTTTATTAATATTCTTGCCCATCCGGCGACCGCGATGATTTCACCGGCAGCGCTGGAAAAATATGGCAAGGAGATTGGTTTTCATCCGGTGGGAACCGGACCGTATGAACTGGATACCTGGAATCAGACCGATTTTGTGAAGGTGAAAAAATTCGCGGGTTACTGGCAGCCAGGATTGCCCAAACTGGACAGCATAACCTGGCGTCCGGTGGCGGATAACAACACCCGCGCGGCAATGCTGCAAACCGGTGAAGCGCAGTTTGCTTTCCCCATTCCCTACGAGCAGGCCACACTGCTGGAGAAAAACAAAAATATCGAGTTGATGGCCAGTCCGTCAATTATGCAGCGTTATATCAGTATGAACGTGACGCAAAAGCCGTTCGATAACCCGAAGGTCCGTGAGGCGCTGAATTACGCCATTAACCGTCCGGCGCTGGTGAAAGTTGCCTTTGCGGGCTATGCAACGCCAGCTACTGGTGTGGTACCGCCAAGTATCGCCTACGCGCAAAGTTATAAACCGTGGCCTTACGATCCAGTGAAAGCGCGCGAATTACTGAAAGAGGCGGGATATCCCAACGGTTTCAGTACCACGCTGTGGTCGTCACATAACCACAGCACCGCGCAGAAAGTGCTGCAATTTACCCAGCAGCAGTTAGCGCAGGTCGGGATTAAAGCCCAGGTGACCGCGATGGATGCCGGACAGCGGGCGGCAGAAGTTGAAGGTAAAGGGCAAAAAGAGAGCGGCGTGCGGATGTTCTACACTGGCTGGTCGGCTTCAACCGGCGAAGCGGACTGGGCGCTATCGCCACTGTTCGCCTCGCAAAACTGGCCACCGACGCTGTTTAATACCGCATTTTACAGCAATAAACAGGTGGACGACTTCCTGGCTCAGGCACTGAAAACTAATGATCCGGCGGAAAAGACCCGCTTGTATAAGGCGGCGCAGGATATCATCTGGCAAGAGTCGCCGTGGATCCCGCTGGTGGTAGAAAAACTGGTGTCGGCACACAGTAAAAACCTGACCGGTTTTTGGATCATGCCAGACACCGGCTTCAGCTTTGAAGACGCGGATTTGCAATAAGCAACGCAGGGAGTGGAATGCTTAATTACGTTATCAAACGCTTACTGGGGTTGATTCCGACGCTGTTTATCGTCTCGGTGCTGGTGTTTTTATTTGTGCATATGCTGCCCGGCGATCCGGCGCGATTGATTGCCGGGCTCGAAGCTGATGCGCAGGTTATAGAACTGGTGCGTCAGCAGCTGGGGTTGGATCAGCCGCTGTATCACCAGTTCTGGCACTATATCAGCAATGCTGTGCAGGGGGATTTTGGCCTGTCGATGGTGTCGCGTCGTCCGGTTGCCGATGAGATTGCCAGCCGCTTTATGCCAACGCTGTGGCTGACCATAACCAGTATGGTCTGGGCGGTGATATTTGGTATGGCGGCGGGAATTATCGCCGCCGTCTGGCGTAATCGTTGGCCGGATCGATTGAGTATGACCATTGCGGTGTCGGGGATCTCGTTTCCGGCATTTGCGCTGGGGATGCTTTTAATTCAGGTATTCTCCGTTGAACTGGGCTGGCTGCCTACCGTGGGAGCAGACAGTTGGCAGCACTACATTTTACCCTCCCTGACGCTCGGCGCGGCAGTGGCAGCCGTGATGGCGCGCTTTACCCGCGCGTCGTTTGTCGATGTTTTAAGCGAAGATTATATGCGTACCGCGAGGGCGAAAGGGGTGAGCGAAACCTGGGTTGTCCTCAAACACGGGCTACGTAACGCGATGATCCCGGTAGTGACCATGATGGGCTTACAGTTTGGCTTTTTGCTCGGTGGTTCTATCGTGGTGGAGAAAGTTTTCAACTGGCCCGGACTTGGACGCTTACTCGTTGACTCCGTAGAAATGCGCGATTACCCGGTGATTCAGGCGGAAATTCTGCTTTTCTCGCTGGAATTTATTCTTATCAACTTAGTGGTGGATGTGCTTTACGCCGCCATTAACCCGGCTATCAGGTACAAGTAAGGATGCGACTATTTAACTGGCGACGTCAGGCGGTGTTAAACGCCATGCCACTGGTCAAACCTGACCAGGTGCGTACACCGTGGCATGAATTCTGGCGACGATTTCGCCGTCAGCATATGGCGATGACCGCCGCATTATTCGTTATTTTATTGATTGTGGTGGCCATTTTTGCACGCTGGATCGCTCCCTATGACGCCGAAAATTATTTTGATTATGACAATCTGAATAACGGACCTTCTTTGCAGCACTGGTTTGGCGTCGATTCACTGGGGCGCGACATTTTCAGCCGTGTCCTGGTTGGTGCGCAAATCTCGCTGGCGGCGGGCGTGTTTGCCGTGTTTATCGGTGCGGCGATCGGGACGTTGCTGGGCTTGTTGGCTGGATATTATGAAGGCTGGTGGGATCGGCTGATCATGCGCATTTGCGATGTGCTGTTTGCCTTCCCGGGTATTTTACTGGCGATCGCTGTTGTTGCGGTGTTGGGAAGCGGCATTGCTAACGTGATTATCGCAGTCGCCATTTTTTCCATCCCCGCGTTTGCCCGACTGGTGCGCGGCAACACGCTGGTGTTGAAACAGCAAACCTTTATTGAGTCAGCACGCAGTATTGGTGCCAGCGATATGACCATTTTATTGCGTCATATCTTGCCTGGGACCGTCTCGTCTATCGTGGTGTTTTTCACCATGCGCATTGGCACCTCGATTATCTCTGCCGCCAGCCTGTCATTTCTCGGCCTCGGTGCGCAGCCGCCGACACCAGAGTGGGGAGCAATGCTCAATGAGGCACGAGCGGATATGGTTATCGCGCCGCATGTCGCTGTTTTTCCGGCCCTGGCTATTTTTCTGACCGTACTGGCGTTCAATTTGTTGGGCGATGGTTTACGCGATGCGCTGGATCCGAAAATTAAAGGATAGTTACGTTTGAATATTGCTTGAAAGGGTAATCACCTCACAGGAAATTATTGCCCTAAGCAAGTGTTGTAACTTTCTGCTGATTTTGTAGAATCGGGTAATTTGGTTAAAAAGCCGCAGCAAGGGACTATTTTTGCAGCGGCACAGCGTTCAGATAGTTATTTTGTTAAATGTATTAACATGCTGAGTTTATACGAAAAGATAAAGATAAGGCTGATAATTTTATTTTTATTGGCAGCACTGTCATTTATTGGTCTTTTTTTCATCATTAACTATCAACTGGTATCGGAACGCGCGGTAAAACGTGCCGATAGCCGCTTTGAACTTATTCAGAAAAACGTTGGCTATTTCTTTAAAGATATTGAACGTTCGGCCCTGACATTAAAGGACTCACTGTATTTATTAAAAAATACAGAGGAGATTCAACGCGCCGTGATTCTGAAAATGGAAATGATGCCATTTTTAGACTCGGTGGGACTGGTACTTGATGATAATAAATATTATCTCTTTTCGCGGAGGGCGAATGATAAAATCGTTGTTTATCATCAGGAACAAGTAAATGGACCGCTTGTCGACGAGTCAGGGCGGGTTATTTTTGCCGATTTTAACCCATCGAAACGACCGTGGTCGGTGGCTTCAGATGACTCTAACAACAGCTGGAATCCGGCATACAATTGCTTTGATCGTCCGGGTAAAAAATGTATCTCTTTTACGCTACGTATCAACGGCAAAGATCACGATTTGTTAGCGGGTGATGCTGCCAACTTACTGATTTAGTGTATGATGGTGTTTTTGAGGTGCTCCAGTGGCTTCTGTTTCTATCAGCTGTCCCTCCTGTTCAGCTACTGACGGGGTGGTGCGTAACGGCAAAAGCACTGCCGGACATCAGCGCTATCTCTGCTCTCACTGCCGTAAAACATGGCAACTGCAGTTCACTTACACCGCTTCTCAACCCGGTACGCACCAGAAAATCATTGATATGGCCATGAATGGCGTTGGATGCCGGGCAACTGCACGCATTATGGGCGTTGGCCTCAACACGATTTTACGTCACTTAAAAAACTCAGGCCGCAGTCGGTAACCTCGCGCATACAGCCGGGCAGTGACGTCATCGTCTGCGCGGAAATGGACGAACAGTGGGGCTATGTCGGGGCTAAATCGCGCCAGCGCTGGCTGTTTTACGCGTATGACAGTCTCCGGAAGACGGTTGTTGCGCACGTATTCGGTGAACGCACTATGGCGACGCTGGGGCGTCTTATGAGCCTGCTGTCACCCTTTGACGTGGTGATATGGATGACGGATGGCTGGCCGCTGTATGAATCCCGCCTGAAGGGAAAGCTGCACGTAATCAGCAAGCGATATACGCAGCGAATTGAGCGGCATAACCTGAATCTGAGGCAGCACCTGGCACGGCTGGGACGGAAGTCGCTGTCGTTCTCAAAATCGGTGGAGCTGCATGACAAAGTCATCGGGCATTATCTGAACATAAAACACTATCAATAAGTTGGAGTCATTACCCAAAAATTCGATCGCGGAAATGAAAGATGCCGAAATTGAACGGTCAAATAAATTGCTCTCACTGATCTCTTACGATCAGGAAAGCGGTTTTATTAAAAATATGGCGATTATTGAGTCCAACAATAATCAGTATCTGGCTGTGGGGATCATCAAACTGTGTGGTCTGGAAGCCGTGGAAGCGGTGTTTGGTGTTGATGAACGCAATAAAATCGTCAGGAAATTGTGTCAGCGAATTGCCGAGAAATATGCGCAATGCTGCGATATCGTGACATTCAATGCCGATCTCTATTTACTTCTGTGTCGGGAAAATGTACAGACATTTACCCGTAAAATAGCGATGGTAAACGATTTTGACAGCAGCTTTGGCTACCGCAATCTGCGCATCCATAAGTCTGCCATTTGTGAACCTTTGCAGGGGGAAAACGCCTGGAGTTACGCAGAAAAACTGAAACTGGCGATTTCCAGTATCCGTGACCATATGTTCTCCGAGTTTATTTTCTGTGATGACGCGAAACTCAACGAAATAGAAGAGAATATCTGGATTGCGCGTAATATTCGCCATGCAATGGAAATTGGCGAACTATTCCTCGTCTATCAACCGATCGTTGATATTAACACCCGCGCCATTCTGGGCGCGGAGGCGTTGTGCCGTTGGGTTTCTGCGGAGCGGGGGATCATTTCACCGCTGAAGTTCATTACCATTGCTGAAGATATCGGGTTTATCAATGAGCTGGGTTATCAGATTATTAAAACGGCAATGGGTGAATTCAGACATTTTAGTCAGCGTGCGTCGCTGAAGGATGATTTCTTACTGCATATTAATGTTTCGCCCTGGCAGTTAAACGAACCGCACTTTCATGAGCGTTTTACCACCATCATGAAAGAAAATGGCCTGAAGGCGAACAGCCTCTGTGTTGAGATCACTGAAACCGTGATCGAGCGAATTAATGAACATTTTTATCTCAATATTGAACAACTGCGTAAACAAGGGGTACGGATATCGATTGATGACTTTGGCACCGGTTTGTCAAACCTGAAACGTTTTTATGAAATTAATCCAGACAGCATAAAGGTGGACTCGCAATTTACCGGCGATATTTTCGGTACTGCGGGAAAAATTGTGCGCATTATTTTCGATCTGGCACGCTATAACCGGATCCCGGTGATTGCGGAAGGCGTAGAGAGCGAAGACGTTGCGCGCGAATTAATTAAATTAGGATGTGTTCAGGCTCAGGGGTATCTGTACCAGAAACCCATGCCATTCTCCGCCTGGGATAAAAGTGGAAAATTAGTAAAAGAGTAGTTTACGTATGTCCAGAATCAATAAGTTCGTACTTACAGTCAGTCTGCTGATTTTTATCATGATTTCAGCAGTTGCCTGCGGGATCTACACTCAAATGGTAAAGGAACGGGTGTATAGCCTGAAACAGTCCGTTATTGATACTGCTTTTGCGGTGGCAAATATTGCTGAATATCGGCGTAGCGTGGCAATTGATCTTATCAACACGCTAAATCCCACGGAGGAACAGCTGTTGGTTGGTTTGCGCACAGCTTACGCCGACTCGGTTTCCCCCTCTTATTTGTACGATGTCGGTCCTTATCTGATTTCCAGTGACGAATGTATTCAGGTAAAGGAGTTCGAGAAAAATTATTGTGCAGATATTATGCAGGTTGTGAAGTATCGACATGTCAAAAATACAGGGTTTATCTCTTTTGACGGTAAAACCTTCGTCTATTACCTCTATCCGGTAACTCACAATCGTAGTCTGATATTTTTGCTTGGTCTGGAGCGTTTTTCTTTACTGTCAAAATCGCTGGCGATGGACAGCGAGAACCTGATGTTCTCTCTATTTAAGAACGGTAAACCGGTGATGAATATAATGCTAAAAACGCCATCTTCATCGTTTCGGAAGCGATGGAGCACTTCGCCTATTTGCCGACCGGATTGTACGTATTTGCGTATAAAAAAGATGTTTATTTGCGGGTCTGTACATTGATTATTTTCTTTGCCGCATTGGTGGCAGTGATATCGGGTACCAGTTGCCTCTATCTGGTACGCAGAGTGATTAATCGTGGTATTGTGGAGAAAGAAGCCATCATTAATAACCATTTTGAACGCGTACTGGATGGCGGGCTTTTCTTTTCGGCTGCCGATGTCAAAAAACTCTACAGTATGTATAACTCGGCGTTCCTGGACGACCTGACCAAAGCAATGGGCAGAAAATCCTTTGACGAAGATTTAAAAGCGCTGCCGGAAAAAGGCGGTTATTTGTGCCTGTTTGACGTCGATAAATTCAAAAACATTAACGACACCTTCGGTCATTTGCTGGGCGATGAAGTGTTGATGAAAGTGGTGAAAATCCTTAAATCACAGATCCCGGTAGATAAAGGTAAAATCTACCGCTTCGGCGGTGACGAATTTGCGGTGATTTATACGGGTGGAACGCTGGAAGAGTTGCTATCGATTCTAAAAGAAATCGTTCATTTCCAGGTGGGAAGCATTAATTTAAGTACCAGTATCGGTGTAGCGCATTCAAATGAATGTACCACCGTCGAACGCTTGAAAATGCTGGCGGATGAGCGGCTGTATAAGAGTAAGAAAAACGGCAGGGCTCAGATTAGCTGGCAGTAATCATTATTCGCAGGGCGGACAAATGATTTTGCCCGGCCTGAATTAATTAAACCCGGCTACCCCACAAATCGTACTCATCGGCGTGCTCGACTTTCACACGCAGGATATCACCCGGCTTAACGTTGGTTTCACCATTGAGATAAACCGCGCCGTCGATTTCCGGTGCATCTGCCATGCTGCGACCAATCGCGCCTTCTTCGTCCACTTCGTCGATAATCACCAGAATTTCACGGCCCACTTTCTCTTGCAGGCGCTCGGCGGAAATCTGCTGCTGCAGCTGCATGAAACGGTTCCAGCGTTCTTCTTTCACTTCTTCCGGAACCTGGTCAGGCAGGGCATTGGCGTCTGCACCTTCAACCGGGCTGTATTTAAAGCAGCCAACGCGATCCAGACGCGCTTCTTTCAGGAAGTCGAGTAGCATCTGGAAATCTTCTTCCGTCTCGCTAGGGAAGCCGACAATAAAGGTTGAGCGTAGGGTCAGTTCCGGGCAGATTTCGCGCCACTGTTTGATGCGCGCCAGTTGGCGATCTACAGAACCCGGACGCTTCATCAGTTTGAGAATGCGCGGGCTGGCGTGCTGCAACGGAATGTCCAGATACGGCAGGATTTTGCCTTCTGCCATCAGTGGGATGACGTCGTCCACATGCGGATAAGGGTAAACGTAGTGCAGACGTGTCCAGATCCCCAGTTTCGATAACTGTTCGCACAGGCTGACCATGCTGGTTTTTACCGGCTCGCCGTTGTGGAAGCCAGTACGATGTTTAACATCAACGCCATAGGCGGAAGTATCCTGCGAGATCACCAGAATCTCTTTAACGCCCGCATCTACCAGACGTTTCGCTTCACTTAACACTTCGCCAATCGGACGGCTCACCAGGTCGCCGCGCATAGACGGAATAATGCAGAAGGTGCAGCGGTGATTACAGCCTTCCGAAATTTTCAGATAGGCATAATGACGCGGTGTCAGTTTCACACCTTGTTCTGGCACCAGGCTCAGGAATGGGTTGTGTTTCGGTTTTGGCACGTAGTGATGAACGTGCTCCAGAACCTGCTCATAGCTATGAGGCCCGGTGATTTCCAGCACTTTCGGGTGGACTTCGCGGATCTGATCTTCTTTTGCCCCCAGACAACCGGTCACAATTACCTTGCCGTTTTCATTCAACGCTTCACCAATGGCTTCCAGTGATTCTTGTACCGCGCTGTCAATAAAGCCGCAGGTGTTGACGATCACCATGTCCGCATCGTCATAGCTCGGTACCACGTCATAACCTTCAGTGCGTAGTTCGGTGAGAATACGCTCTGAATCGACAAGGTTTTTCGGACAGCCAAGGGAAACAAAGCCGATTTTCGGCTGGGGAGTTACTTTGCTCATAGCTTAAAAAATATTCAGTTACAGGAAAGGTCAGGGCAGGGATTCTACAGAGTTCTGGATAAAATTTGTATCGCAATCTCATTCGCTGGCGGAGGCGAAGGAAATGTAAATTTTGTTAATTTGGCGTGAAGAATTGATCCTGGACAGCATTTTGCTCAAAAAATAGCCATACTATTTAATCGCAACAAGGCTGGAAAGAGGAGGATCGAAGTATGTTCGTTGACAGACAGCGAATCGATCTGCTGAACCGGTTGATCGACGCACGCGTTGACCTCGCTGCATACGTGCAACTGAGGAAGGCAAAAGGATACATGTCCGTCAGCGAAAGCAATCATCTACGAGATAACTTTTTTAAACTGAATCGCGAACTGCACGATAAATCGCTGCGGTTGAATCTTCATCTGGATCAGGAAGAGTGGAGTGCTCTTCATCATGCTGAAGAAGCATTAGCGACAGCCGCAGTATGTTTGATGAGTGGGCACCATGATTGCCCGACTGTTATTACCGTCAACGCCGATAAGCTTGAAAATTGTCTGATGAGCTTAACGCTGAGTATCCAGAGCCTGCAGAAGCACGCCATGCTTGAGAAGGCCTGAAAACTAAGGGGGAGAAAGCGTCTCCCCCTTCATGTTTAAGTTTTTGTAAAAATGAATTTGTTATCTCCTCCACTGACTACGCTTTAAGCCAGAGTCAATCCGGAGGCGTTATGCATCGACAATCCTTTTTCCTTGTGCCCCTTATTTGTCTTTCTTCCGCTCTCTGGGCGGCTCCTGCAACGGTAAATGTCGAAGTACTGCAAGACAAACTCGACCATCCCTGGGCACTGGCCTTTTTACCCGATAATCACGGTATGTTAATCACTCTGCGCGGCGGCGAGTTGCGTCACTGGCAAGCAGGAAAAGGATTATCTGCGCCGCTTTCCGGAGTTCCGGACGTTTGGGCGCACGGGCAGGGCGGCCTGCTGGACGTGGTTTTAGCGCCTGATTTTGCTCAGTCTCGCCGCATCTGGTTAAGTTATTCCGAAGTTGGCGATGATGGCAAAGCCGGAACTGCTGTGGGTTATGGCCGCTTAAGTGATGATCTCTCAAAAGTGACCGACTTCCGCACCGTCTTCCGCCAGATGCCAAAACTGTCTACCGGCAACCATTTTGGCGGGCGGCTGGTATTCGACGGTAAAGGTTATCTTTTTATTGCTCTGGGCGAAAACAATCAGCGCCCGACGGCGCAGGATCTGGATAAATTACAGGGCAAACTGGTGCGTCTGACCGACCAGGGCGAAATCCCGGATGATAATCCTTTTATAAAGGAATCCGGTGCGCGCGCCGAGATCTGGTCTTATGGCATTCGTAATCCGCAAGGAATGGCGATGAATCCGTGGAGTAATGCACTGTGGCTGAATGAACATGGCCCGCGCGGTGGTGATGAAATTAATATCCCGCAAAAAGGCAAAAACTACGGCTGGCCGCTGGCAACCTGGGGAATCAACTATTCAGGCTTTAAGATACCGGAAGCGAAAGGGGAGATCGTCGCCGGGACCGAGCAACCTGTTTTTTACTGGAAAGATTCGCCCGCTGTGAGCGGCATGGCCTTCTATAACAGCGATAAATTCCCCCAGTGGCAGCAAAAATTATTTATTGGCGCGCTGAAAGATAAAGATGTCATTGTGATGAGCGTCAACGGCGACAAAGTGACAGAAGATGGCCGTATTTTAACGGACAGAGGGCAGCGAATTCGTGATGTTCGCACTGGACCCGACGGTTATTTATACGTTCTCACCGACGAGTCCAGTGGGGAATTACTTAAAGTTAGCCCACGCAATTAGCTAACGGGAATCATCACCACTTTGCGCACTGCGGGGCGTTCAGTGAGTTGCTGATACCAGCGTTGCAGATTTGGACGCGGTGTCCAGGTCAGGCCAACGTTAAACAAATTGTAGATGAACGGTGCGATAGCGATATCGCCCACACCAAACTCGTCGCCAGAGAACCATTTTACTTTTGCCAGTTCCGCATCGAGCAGGGCAAACAGGGCGTCGCACTCTTTGCAACTGGCATCAATGGCGGCCTGATCGCGCTCTTCCGGTGGTGTTCTGACTAATCCCATCAGGATCCCGCGATGAGCATTACTGAGCGTCTGGTTTGCCCAGTCCATCCATTTTTCCGCTTCCGCACGACGTGCCGGTGAGTCGATCCACAGGCGTTTTTGCCCGTACTGTGCCGCCAGATAGCGGACAATGGCGTTTGATTCCCAAAGAATGAGATCACTTTCGTCGTCACGCAACAACGGCACCAGCCCGTTAGGGTTCATCGCCAGAAAATCAGCATCGTGATTTATCCCAAACTCACGGCCCGCGAGAATTTGCTCATAAGGTAGTTCCAGTTCTTCGAGCGTCAGCAATACTTTTTTACGTTAGTTGAATTATTCCGACCCCACAGCGTAATCATACTCACCCCTTTTCCGACAGGCAGCCACAGGCTGAACAGGACTCCGATGGTGAAGTAAAGTTAACTTTTAAGCAACAGCTGGCAAAAAAATGACACCAGAAGCAGCGAAGCGGCAGGATATTGCATAAACTTTAAAAACTTTACCAACTTACGGTTTCTTTAAGTTTGTGTGTGCGTTATTAATCACCGAACTTATCATACGGCGATATAACGTATTTTTTTTGAATGGATACTCGGGTGGCATTTATGACGCAATACTCCTCTCTCCTTCGTGGTCTTGCAGCGGGTTCTGCATTTTTATTCCTTTTTGCCCCAACGGCATTCGCGGCGGAACAAACCGTTGAAGCGCCGAGCGTGGATGCGCGTGCATGGATTTTAATGGATTACGCCAGCGGTAAAGTGCTGGCAGAAGGCAACGCGGATGAGAAACTGGATCCCGCGAGCCTGACTAAAATCATGACCAGCTATGTGGTTGGGCAGGCGCTTAAGGCCGATAAGATTAAACTCACCGATATGGTGACGGTCGGTAAAGATGCCTGGGCGACGGGAAATCCGGCACTGCGTGGTTCATCGGTAATGTTCCTCAAACCGGGCGATCAGGTTTCGGTGGCAGACTTGAACAAAGGTGTGATTATCCAGTCCGGTAATGACGCCTGTATTGCGCTGGCCGATTACGTTGCCGGGAGCCAGGAGTCATTTATTGGTTTGATGAATGGTTATGCCAAAAAACTGGGTCTGACCAACACTACCTTCCAGACGGTGCACGGTCTGGATGCGCCGGGGCAGTTCAGTACCGCGCGCGATATGGCATTGCTGGGTAAAGCATTGATCCACGATGTGCCGGAAGAGTACGCCATTCATAAAGAGAAAGAGTTCACCTTCAACAAAATTCGTCAGCCTAACCGTAACCGTCTGCTGTGGAGCAGCAATCTGAATGTTGATGGCATGAAGACAGGAACCACGGCAGGTGCGGGATATAATCTGGTTGCTTCGGCTACCCAGGGTGATATGCGTTTAATCTCCGTAGTGCTGGGGGCGAAAACTGACCGTATCCGTTTTAATGAGTCTGAGAAATTATTGACCTGGGGTTTCCGCTTCTTTGAAACTGTGACGCCAATTAAACCTGATGCCACCTTTGTGACTCAGCGCGTCTGGTTTGGTGATAAGAGCGAAGTGAATCTCGGGGCAGGCGAAGCGGGCTCCGTGACCATACCGCGTGGGCAGCTGAAAAACCTGAAGGCGAGCTACACGTTAACGGAACCGCAGCTTACCGCACCGCTGAAAAAAGGTCAGGTTGTCGGGACCATTGATTTCCAGCTTAACGGTAAATCCATTGAGCAGCGTCCGCTGATCGTGATGGAAAATGTGGAAGAGGGCGGATTCTTTGGTCGGATGTGGGATTTCGTGATGATGAAATTCCATCAGTGGTTCGGCAGCTGGTTCTCTTAATCTTCTGATAACCGGATGGCGCGAAACGTCATCCGGTTATACGTCATTAATACATCAACTTAATACGGTGCGTCTGCGCGTACTTCACATACTCATCTTCCGGGCAACAATCACTCACCACAATATCAAAGCGTTTCAGGTCACCCATGCGCGCCGGACGCACCTTGCCAAATTTACTGTGGTCGACAACCAGCACATGCTTTTGCGCCATCGACATGGCCCAGTGTTTTACCGGCAACTCTTCAAGATTAAAACAGGTAGCGCCTTTACTGACATGCACGCCCGCCGCGGAATAAAAAGCGATATCCGGGCAAAAATTATTCAACGTTTGCTGAAAATCGATGGGGTTGAAAATGGCGTTGCTGGCGTGAAATTCACCACCGCACAGAAATGCGCGGCAATGGGGTTTCTCTTTCAGCGCCAGAAAGGTATTTAGCGAATAACAAACGGCGGTAAAAGGGATTTCATTATCAATCGCTTCAATAATCCACGGCGTGGTGGTGCCACAGTCAAAAAAGAGGGTCTGATCGGGTTCTACCAGTGTCGCAGCCAGTTTTGCCGCCCGGCGTTTTTCTTCCACCAGGCGGGATTTTTGATCGCTTAACAGGTAATGGCTGGCACTGCGCGGTTCCAGAACAATATAGCCGCCGAGCAAAACGACGGGCGCACTGTGGTTGTTCAGATCGCGACGAATCGTCATCTCCGAAACCCCAAGCAGGGCGGCGGCGTCTTTAAGATGTAACTTATCGCTGCGTTTTAATTCTTGCAGCAGCTGCCCGATACGCTCTTCGCGACGTGTTTCCATAATCCCTCTGAATAGTTATTGAAGCGAGCCGCTCAATACTACACTTTTTAGCAGAGATCAGTCACGCACCCAGCCTTTGCGGATCGGTAATGCAAAACAGACGCGATACCACGATTGCAGACGTTGATAGAGTTTATGCCCCATCGCTTGCCAGATAATCTGGGCACTAAGGCAGCCAATCATACCTGCCAGCAATCCACCGAGCATATCCAGCGGCCAGTGGACGCCAAGATAAACGCGCGACCAGGCAATGACGACGGCCAGAACCATTAAAAGTGAGCCGGACCACAGGCGATGCCAGCATAAAAATGCCAGTGCAAAGGTGAAAATCACCGTACCGTGATCGCTCGGGAATGAGTCATCCGCCGCATGATGCAGGAAGTTATAGCCGATATTTTCGACAAAGGGTCGGTCGTGCGGAAAAAGATGTCCCATCGTCCAGGACACAAACAGGCTGACCGCCAGCGCGATAGCGATTTTTATCACCAGTTGCCGTTGTGCTGTAAGCCCCCACAACCAAAGTACCGCGGCCAGCAACGGCACCACGGTAATCAAATCTTTAGCAATAAAAATCGCCAACGAGATCATCCACGGAGCCGAGTCTGGCGTCGCGTTAATAAGAGAGAATAGAGAGAGATTCAAATTTTCCAGCATAACTTCCCGACGCAAAGTGATTAAAAGGGAGCCAATACAGGCAAGTCGTTGAGAATAAAGTGCAGGTTAAACTGGGTAAAGCGGCATCGTCTTATTTCCCTCAAGCGGCCTGTTTACGGTGGGTGATTGTAACGGGCATAGGTTAAATAAAACTTAAAGAAAGCGTAGCTATACTCGCAATAATGTAAGAATGTGCTTAACCGTGGTTTCAGCTACAAAATTCGCTTTCTCGTTAGCTGCGCTTTTATTAAACTCTGCGCGATTATTATTGGCGAAGAAATTGCATGCAAAATAAATTAGCTTTCGGTGCCAGGCTTGGACGTCAGGCGTTACTTTTCCCTCTCTGTCTGGTGCTTTACGAATTTTCAACCTATATCGGCAACGATATGATCCAACCCGGTATGTTGGCCGTGGTGGAACAATATCAGGCGGGCATTGATTGGGTTCCTACTTCGATGACCGCGTATCTGGCGGGCGGGATGTTTTTACAATGGCTCCTGGGGCCGCTGTCGGATCGTATTGGTCGCCGTCCGGTGATGCTGGCGGGTGTGGTGTGGTTTATCGTCACCTGTCTGGCAATATTACTGGCGCAAAACATTGAACAATTCACCCTGTTGCGCTTCTTGCAGGGCATAAGCCTCTGTTTCATTGGCGCTGTGGGATACGCCGCAATTCAGGAATCCTTCGAAGAGGCGGTTTGTATCAAGATCACCGCGCTGATGGCGAACGTGGCGCTGATTGCTCCGCTACTTGGTCCGCTGGTGGGCGCGGCGTGGATCCATGTGCTGCCCTGGGAGGGGATGTTTGTTTTGTTTGCCGCATTGGCAGCGATCTCCTTTTTCGGTCTGCAACGAGCTATGCCTGAAACCGCCACGCGTATAGGCGAGAAACTGTCACTGAAAGAACTCGGTCGTGACTATAAGCTGGTGCTGAAGAACGGCCGCTTTGTGGCGGGGGCGCTGGCGCTGGGATTCGTTAGCCTGCCATTGCTGGCGTGGATCGCCCAGTCGCCGATTATCATCATTACCGGGGAGCAGTTGAGCAGCTATGAATATGGCTTGCTGCAAGTGCCTATTTTCGGGGCGTTAATTGCGGGTAACTTGCTGTTAGCGCGTCTGACCTCGCGCCGCACCGTACGTGATAATTATGGGCGGCTGGCCGATTATGATTGGTCTGTTGGTCGCTGCTGCGGCAACGGTTATCTCATCGCACGCGTATTTATGGATGACTGCCGGGTTAAGTATTTATGCTTTCGGTATTGGTCTGGCGAATGCGGGACTGGTGCGATTAACCCTGTTTGCCAGCGATATGAGTAAAGGTACGGTTTCTGCGGCGATGGGAATGCTGCAAATGCTGATCTTTACCGTTGGTATTGAAATCAGCAAACATGCCTGGCTGAACGGGGGCAACGGACAGTTTAATCTCTTCAACCTTGTCAACGGAATTTTGTGGCTGTCGCTGATGGTTATCTTTTTAAAAGATAAACAGATGGGAAATTCTCACGAAGGGTAAAAAAATGCCTGACTGCTTTGTGCGATCAGGCATTCTCGAATTAATGGTGATGGTCGTCAATCTGGTGTTCGATAACCATCCCTTCACCTACGCTGGCAAGATGGCGAGCATAAGGATGCGGGCGGTAAGCCGGAGCTGGCGCAGGAGCCACATAGACGGTTTGCGGCACAGTCGCGACGCTGACCGCTTGTGGAACGCTGACTGAATCAGGAACTACAACCACTTTGTATCCACTCGGCACATCGCCGGTGACACTTTGCGCCATCGCCACACCAGTAAAGCCCATTAAAAGCGCGCCCAACAGTAGACAATTTTTCATAATCATTTCGCCTGAAATAATGCAGCGGGTTAATTTCCGCGAATTATGCAGCCTTCATTCAGGTATTGTGTTGCCGGGCGTGCTGCCGTTTTTATTGGTCAAATGGCGCTTCGTGTTTAAGCACTTTATCGATCACATCCAGTACGCCTTCACGGTTATTGGAGCCTGCCCGGTATTTTGCCGCTGCGACGACCGCGCTGCCGGCATTTTCCATTGCAAAACTAAAGCCTGCCTGACGCAGCATCTCAATATCGTTACCGCCATCGCCAAAGACCACCACTTCGCTGTCGTCTATTCCCCATAATTTCTGCAGTTGGCGAAGGCCATTGGCTTTATGTACGCCGGGGATAATCAGATCGATGCTGCCGTTGCCGGTGTGGACTGGCACCATAATATCGCCGATGGCCTCATGTAATGCTTTTTGTACTTGTGGAATCAGTTCATCGGAAAGATTCAGGCCAAACTTAAAGAAAATATCTTCTAAGTTGTCAAAGTTATCGACGTATTCCAGACGGTGATAATACATTTCTGCCACCGTTTTCATGGCATCGTCATATTTTTTGAGCGTATAGGCGCTATTTTTTCCGCAGGCAATAATTTCCACTTCCGGGCGCGTCAGCAAATGTTCCACGACAGTAGTAAAGGCATCCTTCGACAGCTCGCCATTAAAAACATCTTTGCCTTCACTCACTACCCAGCCGCCGTTTTCAGCCACAAAGGCAATTTCATTAGCAATTTCAGGGAAGAAAGAGAGCAACTGATAATATTGATTCCCGCTGGCGACCACAAAGCGAATGCCTTGTGCTTTCATTTGCTGATACTGAGCCATAAACCGCTCACGGTTATAGGTTTTTTGATCGCTTAAGAAAGTACCATCCATGTCTACCGCAATTAATTTAATGCTCATCAACTATTCTCCATCGCCGTCCGCGTTTTGGTATCGGGTTTGGCGACGGCTTTCGCGACAATAGCCGCGAGAATAACCAGCGCCAGTACAACCAGCATTGCACTACGTAATCCATAATGTTCGCCGAGATAGCCCAGCAGCGGCGGCCCGACGAGGAAAGCCAGATAACCGGTCGTTGCTACCACACTGACGCGGGTTGGTGCATCGGGGCCGGTATCGCTGGCGGCAGAAATGGTCAGCGGGAAGCCCAGCGAGGCACCCAGTCCCCAGAGTACAACAGACACCCCAGCGACCCAGGCGCTATCGACAAAAATAATCAGCCCAATACCCAACGCCCCCATTAGTGCACTGGCCCGAACCACGGCAACGCGACTGTAACGGTCGATGAACCAACCGCCAGTGAAGCGTCCAACGGTCATCCCTAGGGTAAAACCGGCATAAATCAGCGAGCCGGAAGTAGGGCTAAAACCGTGACCGTCAACCATTAATAAGGGTAACCAGTCGTTGGCAGAACCTTCGGCAAAGGCCATCGCCAGCACTACAACACCAATCAACAGCAACTGGATATCGCGATAAAAAGGAATGCCTTTTTCGCCATGCTGGGTGCCATCGGCAGCATTTTTGCCCGTACCGTCAGGGATTGCCTGAATGGCGATATAAATAGGCGCGATACCTACCAGCGCCGCCAATAAAATGTGCACCGTTGCCGGAACGCCAAAGGCCGTCAGTGCCATCCCGACACCAGCGCCTGCCAGCGTGCCTAGGCTATAAAAACCGTGCATCATCGGCAAAACCGTTTTATTCATTTCTCGCTCAACGGCGGCACCTTCAACGTTTATCGCCACTTCCGCAGAACCAAAACTTGCCCCAAAGACGCCGAGACCAACGGCAAAGAGCAGGGGCGATGTCAGCCAGAGTGCCAGACTTAATATCATCATCCCGATCAATGCGCAGGACATCGTGACCAGGATGACATTACGTGTCCCAAAGCGTTTCACTAACCACGCCGAGCAGAGAATACCGCTCATCGAACCGATCGACAGACCAAAGAGAACACCGCCCATTTCAGCGATCGAGACAGAGAGAATATCGCGGATAGCAGGCGTACGGGTTGCCCAGGACGCCATTAACAGGCCTGGCAAAAAGAAGAACATAAACAGCGCCCAGGTTCGGCGTTTCAATGCATTACGTGAAGAATTTACGGTCATAGATCACGTCAAAATAAGAAGAGGGAAGACAACATTAGCAAGGTTGTGTACATTTGTACACAATTGCAGACAGAGGAAATGACATGCGTCGCGCTAACGATCCGCAACGGCGAGAAAAAATTATCCAGGCCACGCTGGAGGCGGTGAAACTTTACGGAATACATGCTGTTACGCACCGCAAAATTGCTACCCTTGCCGGGGTACCGTTGGGATCGATGACCTACTATTTTTCAGGAATTGATGAGTTGTTGCTGGAGGCGTTCAGCAGTTTTACTGAGATTATGTCCCGGCAATATCAGGCATTTTTTAGCGATGTTAGTGATGCTCAAGGCGCATGCCAGGCTATCACCGATATGATCTACAGCTCACAGGTTGCAACGCCGGATAATATGGAGCTGATGTACCAGCTCTACGCGCTGGCTAGCCGAAAACCGCTATTAAAAACGGTAATGCAAAACTGGATGCAGCGCAGTCAGCAAACGCTCGAACAATGGTTTGAACCCGGAACCGCCCGCGCGCTTGATGCGTTTATTGAGGGGATGACGCTGCATTTTGTCACCGACCGTAAGCCGCTATCGCGCGAGGAGATTTTGAGGATGGTTGAGAGGGTTGCAGGGTAGTAGATAAATTTTAGATAACAAAAAACCCATCAACCTTGAACCGAAATGGCGGGGTTGATGGGCTCCACAAAATGGGGACATCAAAGAAAAGCAGTGGCACTAATTAAGACTGATGCCCTGCGGAAAAGTTCTGCGGTTGTGCAAAAAAATTTCATTTTCAGGGCAACTTCAGTTTTATCCTAATCCTGGCCATACCATGACGATGATTGTCCCTGCCAGCGTCAGCAGGACGTTGGCGATTGCGTAGGTGCCCGCATAGCCCAGCGCAGGGATGTTACTGCGAGCTGTATCACTGATGATCTCCATTGCCGGCGCGCAGGTGCGTGCGCCCATCATTGCGCCGAACAACAGTGCGCGGTTCATTCGCAATACATAAGCACCGAACAAGAAACAGATAACCACGGGCACAAGACTGACAATTAATCCGGCAATCAACATCTGACCGCCAATCGCGCCCAGGCCGTTATTAATACCGCTACCGGCGCTCAGACCAACGCCTGCCATAAACACCATCAAGCCGAACTCTTTCACCATGCTTAATGCACCTTGCGGAATGTAACCGAAGGTCGGGTGGTTAGCACGCATAAAGCCCAGCATAATTCCGGCGAATAACAACCCGGCAGCGTTCCCCATGCCGAAACTGAATGTGCTGAACTGGAAGGTGATCATCCCGATCATCAGCCCAATAACAAAGAAGGCGCAAAATGCCAGCAGGTCAGTGACCTGGCTGTGAATCGAGATAAAGCCGATGCGATCGGCGATGGTTTTTACGCGACGGGCATCACCGCTGACTTGTAAAACGTCACCTTTGTTAAGCACGACGTTGTCATCTATCGGCATCTCAATCTGGCTACGAATGACGCGGTTAAGGAAGCAACCGTGATCGGTCAACTTCAGTTGTGCGAGACGTTTACCTACAGCGTTATGGTTTTTAACGACCACTTCTTCAGTGACGATACGCATGTCGAGAAGGTCACGATCGAAAACTTCTTTACCGTTACGGAAGCTGGGATCGAGTCGGGCATGGGCGTCGGGATAGCCTACCAACGCTATTTCATCGCCCATTTGTAGCACGGCATCACCGTCTGGATTTGCCAGAATCCCGTTACGTCGAATACGTTCAATGTAGCAGCCGGTTTGTCGATAAATACCCAGTTCACGCAGATTTTTGCCGTCGGTCCAGGCCACCAGCTCCGGGCCGACGCGATAGGCGCGGATCACCGGTAAATAAACCTTACGGTTGGCATCAGTGTCCAGGCCACGTTCGCGGGCGATTTGCTGGGCGCTGGTCTGTAAGTCCTGATGCTGCAATTTCGGCAAGTAACGCGCACCAACAATCAAACTCACCAGACCGATTAAATAGGTTAAGGCATACCCGAGGCTCAGATTATCCAGTGCCAGTGAGAGCTGCCTGCTTTCCATGCCGGAATGACGCAGTGTATCGCCAGCACCGACCAGAACCGGTGTCGACGTCATAGAGCCTGCTAACATACCGGCCGTCAGGCCAATATCCCAGCCAAACAGCTTACCTAACCCTAAGGCGATCACCAGCGCACTGCCAACCATCACCAGTGCTAACATTAGGTAATTTTTCCCATCGCGAAAAAAAATGGAAAAAAAGTTCGGTCCGGCTTCGACCCCGACGCAGAAAATAAACAGCATAAAGCCAAGATTAAGCGCATCGGTGTTAATGCTGAAATGTTGTTGGCCTAATAACAGCGATACGACTAAAACGCCAATGGAATTACCCAGTTGGATCGAACCAAGTCGTAACTTTCCGAGACATAGCCCAAGCGCGAGGACCACAAATAATAACAGAATGTAATTCCCATTTAACAATTCGGCGACGTTTATATTCACGGAGGCTAACTTCTTGTTTACTAGTAAGCTGTTGAAAGAAATGGTAATTTACGATAATGTTTTTTACCAGAATTCAGGGCGCAGATTCATTCAGCGCACCTAAACGATAGTAAAGTAACAATATATTTTACTAGTGTAATCACATTAGGTATCAACGGCTATATGAATTGCGTTGGCCTATATTAGCATGGAATGCGAAGCGGCTTTATCTTACTGAACGCCACACTGGCGAAAAATGTGTTCGATAGACGCAGTGTCAGGAGGAACGAGTGAAACATAAACAACGTTGGGCGGGGGCAATCTGCTGTTTTGTCCTCTTCATTGTGGTGTGCCTTTTTCTGGCGACGCACATGAAAGGCGCTTTTCGGGCTGCCGGGCATCCTGAAATCGGCTTGCTGTTTTTCATTCTTCCTGGAGCAGTTGCCAGTTTCTTTTCACAGCGTAGAGAAGTCCTGAAACCTCTATTTGGCGCAATGCTGGCGGCACCCTGTTCAATGCTCATTATGCGGCTGTTTTTTTCACCGACGCGCTCATTCTGGCAAGAGCTGGCATGGTTACTAAGCGCGGTGTTCTGGTGTGCGCTGGGGGCACTGTGTTTCTTATTTATCAGTAGTTTGTTTAAACCACAGCACAGAAAAAATCAGTAAAGCCCTCAACGCGAGGGCTTGTCAGACGATCAGGCGTCCAGATTTTCTTTCACCCATGCAGCAAAATCGGTATAGCCGCCGATATGTTGCTGATCGACAAAAATCTGCGGCACGGTTTCTACGGGTTTACCTGCCTTTTGTTGTAGATCTTCTTTAGTGATCCCTTCCGCACGAATATCTACATACTGATACTGAAAATCATCGCGTTCATTGCTCAATTTCTCAGCCAGATCTTTTGCACGCACACAGTAAGGGCAACCCGAACGACCAAAAATAACGGTTTGCATTATTTCTCTCCTCATAGATTTATGCCTGTAATGATCACGCTAAAATGTATTCGCTGAAAGTAGGTTTAACCTGTTGCATTAATTGCTAAAAGCTATAACTGTTAAACACAATACAGTGAAAAGTTTTAGACTGAAGGCTCACTTTGCAGAGGGAAGCGTATGCGCGCGATCGGTAAATTGCCTAAAGGCGTGTTGATACTGGAATTTATCGGAATGATGCTACTGGCGGTGGCGCTGCTGTCGGTAAGCGACTCCCTGTCGCTGCCTGAGCCATTTTCTCGGCCAGAAGTGCAGATTCTGATGATTTTTCTCGGTGTTTTGCTCATGCTTCCCGCTGCGGTGGTGGTTATTCTTCAGGTGGCAAAACGTCTTGCCCCACAGCTGATGAACCGTCCACCGCAATATTCACGTTCAGAAAGAGAAAAAGATAATGACGCCAACCATTGAACTTATTTGTGGCCATCGCTCCATTCGCCATTTCACTGATGAACCCATTTCCGAAGCGCAGTGTGAGGCGATTATTAACAGCGCCCGTGCGACGTCCAGTTCCAGTTTTTTGCAGTGTAGTAGCATTATTCGCATTACCGACAAAGCATTACGTGAAGAACTGGTGACGCTGACCGGCGGGCAAAAACACGTAGCGCAAGCGGCGGAGTTCTGGGTGTTCTGTGCCGACTTTAACCGCCATTTACAGATCTGTCCGGATGCTCAGCTCGGCCTGGCGGAACAACTGTTGCTCGGTGTCGTTGATACGGCAATGATGGCGCAGAATGCATTAACCGCAGCGGAATCGCTGGGATTGGGCGGGGTATATATCGGCGGCCTGCGCAATAATATTGAAGCGGTGACGAAACTGCTGAAATTACCGCAGCATGTTCTGCCGCTGTTTGGGCTGTGCCTTGGCTGGCCTGCGGATAATCCGGATCTCAAGCCGCGTTTACCGGCCTCCATTTTGGTGCATGAAAACAGCTATCAACCGCTGGATAAAGACGCACTGGCGCAGTATGACGAGCAACTGGCGGAATATTACCTCACCCGTGGCAGCAATAATCGCCGGGATACCTGGAGCGATCATATCCGCCGAACAATCATTAAAGAAAGCCGCCCATTTATTCTGGATTATTTGCACAAACAGGGTTGGGCGACGCGCTAAAACCGCCACGTCGATGTATGATACGCGGGCTTTTGACCAGGTCTGACAGAGAGGTGCAGGGTGAAAATTGCCATATTGTCCCGGGATGGAACGCTCTATTCGTGTAAGCGGCTGCGTGAAGCCGCTATACAGCGCGGTCACCTGGTTGAAATTCTTGATCCGCTTTCTTGCTACATGAACATAAATCCTGCGGCGTCTTCTATTCACTACAAAGGCCGCAAGTTACCCCATTTTGACGCAGTGATCCCGCGTATTGGCACCGCCATTACCTTTTATGGGACGGCGGCACTGCGCCAGTTCGAGATGCTGGGGAGCTATCCGCTCAATGAGTCGGTCGCCATTGCCCGGGCGCGTGACAAATTGCGTTCCATGCAACTGCTGGCGCGTCAGGGCATCGACCTGCCTGTCACGGGCATTGCGCATTCGCCGGATGATACCAGCGATTTAATCGACATGGTCGGTGGTGCGCCGCTGGTGGTCAAGTTGGTTGAAGGCACGCAGGGAATTGGCGTCGTGCTGGCGGAGACGCGTCAGGCGGCGGAAAGCGTGATTGACGCTTTCCGCGGTCTGAACGCGCATATTCTGGTGCAGGAATATATCAAAGAGGCGCAAGGGTGCGATATCCGCTGTCTGGTTGTTGGCGATGAAGTGGTCGCTGCGATTGAACGGCGGGCGAAAGAGGGCGATTTTCGTTCCAATTTGCATCGTGGCGGCGCGGCAAGCGTCGCCAGTATCACACCACAGGAGCGTGAAATCGCGATAAAAGCCGCGCGAACGATGGCGCTGGACGTTGCTGGTGTGGATATTCTGCGTGCTAATCGCGGGCCGTTGGTGATGGAAGTGAATGCGTCGCCGGGGCTGGAAGGAATAGAAAAAACCACTGGTATCGACATCGCGGGTAAAATGATCCGCTGGATCGAACGCCACGCTACGACAGAATATTGCCTGAAAACGGGTGGTTAGTCGCAATCACATTACTGATCATGGTTTTGCCTGCGCTTTTTGCGTAAGCTGTGCCGGTCTTTTTATCGAAAGAGGTTGTACAAAATTATGACATCGCTGGTCGTTCCTGGTCTGGATACGCTGCGTCAATGGCTCGATGACCTGGGGATGAGTTTTTTTGAATGTGATAACTGTCAGGCTCTGCATCTGCCCCATATGCAGAATTTCGACGGTGTCTTTGATGCCAAAATCGATCTGATCGATAACACGATCCTGTTTTCTGCCATGGCGGAAGTCCGACCTTCAGCCGTATTGCCGCTGGCGGCGGATTTATCTGCCATCAATGCCAGTTCGCTGACCGTGAAAGCATTTCTTGATATGCAGGATGATAATCTGCCAAAGCTGGTGGTTTGCCAGTCTTTATCCGTTATGCAGGGCGTAACCTATGAGCAGTTTGCATGGTTCGTGCGTCAGAGCGAAGAGCAGATTTCGATGGTCATTCTTGAAGCTAATGCCCATCAACTGCTGTTACCGACTGACGATGAAGGGCAAAACAACGTTACCGAAAACTATTTCCTCCACTGATAACTCCTTTCGAGCACGCAGTCGCTGGTGCAGTGGCTGCGCGCTGCAAAATTATCTGCTGTTTTTAACCTTTTCTTAAAGATTATTTCACTTCTCTTGTGTCGATTTGGCTTTATCACATAGAGCAAATACGCATAAAAATTTGTTAAATACCGTTTTTTAATCCGAGCTATAGTCTCAAACCCTGGCTAAAGTTATTCTTGCGATGCTTTTATATAGCGAGCAGTGCTGGCCGGGAGAGAGTTCTCTTTTCTTACACCCCGCCGATAAAAAATATGCACGTTTATTGCATATCTTTTAGTGTGACAACTTTTGTTCGTTTGTTAACGAACTTTCAGAAGGAAAGAGATATGACCGCCTTAAATAAAAAATGGCTTTCGGGTCTGGCTGCGGGTGCTCTGATGGCCGTCTCTGTCGGCACGCTCGCGGCTGAACAAAAAACACTCCACATTTATAACTGGTCTGATTATATCGCCCCGGACACGGTGGCCAATTTTGAAAAAGAAACCGGTATTAAAGTCGTCTACGATGTTTTCGACTCTAACGAAGTACTGGAAGGCAAATTAATGGCGGGTAGCACCGGCTTTGACTTGGTGGTTCCATCTGCCAGCTTTCTTGAACGCCAGTTGACTGCGGGAGTTTTCCAGCCGCTGGACAAAAGCAAATTGCCGGAGTGGAAGAATCTCGACCCGGAGCTGCTGAAGCTGGTCGCCAAACACGATCCCGACAATAAATTTGCTATGCCCTATATGTGGGCGACGACCGGGATTGGCTATAACGTTGATAAAGTTAAAGCTGTGCTGGGCGAAAACGCGCCCGTCGATAGCTGGGACTTGATCCTCAAACCTGAAAATCTGGAAAAACTGAAAAGCTGCGGTGTCTCTTTCCTGGATGCGCCAGAAGAAGTTTTTGCTACCGTGTTGAATTATCTCGGCAAAGATCCCAACAGCACTAAAGCGGATGATTACACCGGACCGGCAACCGATCTGCTGTTAAAGCTGCGCCCGAACATTCGTTATTTCCATTCATCTCAATACATTAACGACCTGGCAAACGGCGATATTTGCGTCGCTATCGGCTGGGCAGGTGATGTCTGGCAGGCGTCAAACCGCGCGAAGGAAGCGAAGAATGGAGTGAATGTCTCGTTCTCGATTCCAAAAGAAGGGGCGATGGCGTTCTTTGATGTATTCGCCATGCCTGCGGATGCCAAAAACAAAGACGAAGCCTATCAGTTCCTGAATTACCTGCTGCGCCCGGATGTAGTAGCGCATATTTCCGACCATGTGTTCTATGCCAACGCCAATAAAGCAGCCACGCCGCTGGTGAGTGCGGAAGTCCGTGAGAACCCGGGTATTTATCCTCCGGCGGACGTTCGTGCGAAGCTATTCACTCTGAAAGTACAGGATCCGAAAATCGACCGTGTGCGCACCCGCGCGTGGACCAAAGTGAAGAGCGGAAAATAATCCGCAGCCTTAGATGCCGGGCGGGCGCACCACACCAGCCGGCAATTCGCACCATCATGGTGCGCTTGCACACATTCAATGCCGGAGAGCAGCCGTGAATGACGCTATCCCTCGCCCGCAGGCGAAAACCCGTAAGGCGCTGACGCCGCTATTAGAAATCCGCAACCTCACCAAATCCTACGATGGTCAGCATGCGGTCGATGATGTCAGCCTGACCATCTACAAAGGTGAAATCTTCGCGCTGCTGGGCGCATCCGGCTGTGGCAAGTCCACGCTGCTGCGTATGCTGGCAGGTTTTGAACAACCTTCTGCCGGGCAGATAATGCTCAATGGCGTCGATTTGTCACAGGTGCCGCCTTACCTGCGCCCCATCAATATGATGTTTCAGTCTTACGCGCTGTTTCCGCATATGACCGTGGAACAGAACATCGCTTTTGGCCTGAAACAGGACAAACTACCGAAAGCGGAAATTGCCAGTCGGGTCCATGAGATGCTCGGCCTGGTGCACATGCAGGAGTTCGCCAAACGCAAACCGCATCAGCTTTCCGGTGGTCAGCGACAGCGTGTGGCCCTGGCCCGAAGCCTTGCCAAACGCCCGAAACTATTACTGCTCGATGAGCCGATGGGCGCGCTGGATAAAAAGCTGCGTGACCGGATGCAGCTTGAAGTGGTGGATATTCTGGAGCGCGTCGGTGTGACTTGTGTGATGGTCACCCACGATCAGGAAGAGGCGATGACCATGGCGGGGCGTATCGCCATTATGAATCGCGGGAAATTTGTCCAGATTGGCGAGCCGGAAGAGATCTACGAGCATCCAACTACCCGCTACAGCGCTGAATTTATCGGTTCGGTTAATGTCTTTGAAGGTGTACTCAAAGAGCGTCAGGAAGATGGCCTGGTGCTTGATTCGCCGGGGCTGGTGCATCCACTGAAAGTCGATGCGGATGCTTCAGTGGTCGATAACGTGCCGGTACACGTAGCGCTGCGCCCGGAAAAAATCATGCTTTGCGAAGAGCCGCCCGCCAATGGTTGTAACTTCGCGGTGGGGGAGGTGATACACATTGCCTATCTCGGCGATCTTTCGGTGTATCACGTTCGACTGAAAAGTGGGCAGATGATCAGCGCCCAGCTACAAAACGCCCATCGTCATCGTAAAGGGTTACCGACCTGGGGCGACGAAGTGCGTTTGTGCTGGGAAGTGGACAGCTGTGTGGTGCTGACGGTTTAAGGAGCAAAGATGAGTACACTTGAACCTGCTGCCCAGTCGAAACCGCCGGGCGGATTTAAGCTGTGGTTGTCGCAGCTGCAAATGAAGCATGGGCGCAAACTGGTCATTGCGTTGCTATATATCTGGTTGATCTTGCTGTTTCTGCTGCCATTTCTGATTGTCTTTAAAATAAGCCTGGGAGAGATGGCGCGCGCTATTCCACCTTATACCGAACTGATGGAGTGGGCTGACGGGCAACTTTCCATCACTCTTAATCTCGGTAATTTTCTGCAACTGACCGACGATCCGCTCTATTTTGATGCTTATCTCCAGTCGTTACAGGTGGCGGCGATTTCGACATTTTGCTGTTTACTGATCGGCTATCCGCTGGCGTGGGCGGTGGCGCACAGTAAGCCTTCGACCCGTAATATTTTATTACTACTGGTGATCCTGCCGTCGTGGACCTCGTTTCTGATCCGCGTTTATGCCTGGATGGGAATATTAAAAAACAACGGTGTGCTGAATAATTTTCTGCTGTGGCTGGGGGTTATCGATCAACCGCTGACCATTCTGCATACCAATCTGGCCGTTTATATCGGCATTGTTTACGCTTACGTGCCGTTTATGGTACTGCCGATTTATAC
The DNA here is from genome assembly GCF_002950395.1 of Shigella sonnei. Taxonomy (NCBI): domain Bacteria; kingdom Pseudomonadati; phylum Pseudomonadota; class Gammaproteobacteria; order Enterobacterales; family Enterobacteriaceae; genus Shigella; species Shigella sonnei. Next base: position 2,099,482 of record NZ_CP026802.1, on the reverse strand, counting down.
CGCGTTGATTCGTATTGATTATTCGCTGGTGGAAGCAGCGCTGGATCTCGGTGCACGACCGCTGAAAACGTTCTTTACTGTGATCGTGCCGCTGACTAAAGGTGGGATTATTGCCGGATCGATGCTGGTGTTTATCCCGGCTGTGGGCGAGTTTGTGATCCCGGAACTGCTCGGTGGCCCGGACAGCATCATGATCGGGCGCGTGTTATGGCAAGAGTTTTTCAATAACCGCGACTGGCCGGTGGCCTCGGCGGTAGCGATCATCATGTTGCTGCTGCTAATTGTGCCGATAATGTGGTTCCACAAACACCAGCAAAAAAGCGTGGGAGAACACGGATGAATAATTTACCGGTAGTTCGTTCGCCCTGGCGGATTGTGATTTTGCTGCTGGGCTTTACCTTTCTCTACGCGCCAATGCTGATGCTGGTTATCTATTCGTTTAACAGCTCGAAGCTGGTGACGGTGTGGGCCGGCTGGTCAACGCGCTGGTATGGTGAGTTATTGCGCGATGACGCGATGATGAGTGCGGTTGGTTTAAGCCTGACAATTGCTGCCTGTGCGGCAACGGCGGCGGCGATCCTCGGGACTATTGCGGCGGTGGTGCTGGTGCGTTTTGGCAGGTTTCGCGGATCAAATGGTTTTGCCTTTATGATCACCGCGCCGCTGGTGATGCCAGATGTCATCACGGGCTTGTCGCTGTTGTTATTATTCGTCGCGCTTGCTCATGCCATTGGCTGGCCTGCGGACCGCGGTATGCTCACCATCTGGCTGGCGCATGTCACTTTTTGTACGGCTTATGTGGCGGTCGTTATTTCTTCAAGATTGCGGGAACTGGATCGCTCGATAGAAGAAGCAGCGATGGATCTCGGTGCGACGCCGCTGAAAGTGTTTTTCGTCATTACGCTACCGATGATCATGCCCGCGATCATTTCTGGCTGGTTACTGGCTTTTACTTTGTCGCTTGATGATCTGGTGATCGCCAGCTTTGTTTCCGGGCCGGGAGCCACCACGTTACCGATGCTGGTCTTTTCCAGCGTGCGGATGGGAGTGAATCCGGAAATCAACGCCCTTGCAACGTTAATTCTCGGTGCGGTCGGAATTGTCGGATTTATCGCCTGGTATCTGATGGCTCGCGCAGAAAAACAGCGGATACGCGATATCCAGCGTGCAAGACATGGCTGAAGACACTAAAATTTGCCAACCTGGCTACATAATGCCGCGCATGCCGCGGCATTGTTTTCATGGAAGACGAAACGTTGGGATTTTTTAAGAAAACATCTTCATCTCATGCTCGCCTGAATGTGCCTGCGCTGGTGCAGGTGGCGGCGCTCGCCATTATTATGATCCGTGGCCTCGACGTGCTGATGATTTTCAATACGCTGGGCGTGCGCGGTATTGGCGAGTTCATTCATCGCAGCGTACAAACCTGGAGTTTAACGCTGGTCTTTTTAAGCAGTCTGGTGCTGGTTTTCATTGAGATCTGGTGTGCGTTTTCACTGGTGAAAGGGCGTCGCTGGGCGCGCTGGCTATATCTGCTGACACAAATCACCGCCGCAAGTTACTTGTGGGCGGCTTCGCTGGGGTACGGTTATCCGGAGCTGTTCAGCATTCCCGGTGAATCAAAACGTGAAATCTTCCATAGCCTGATGCTGCAGAAGCTGCCGGATATGCTCATCCTGATGCTGCTGTTCGTTCCCTCGACCAGTCGGCGGTTCTTCCAGTTGCAATAATGTGTATAATCGTCGCCCCTGATGATGTGAAGGTCAATGTATGCAGTGCGCACTTTACGACGCGGGTCGCTGTCGTTCCTGTCAGTGGATAACGCAGCCGATTCCAGAGCAACTCTCCGCTAAAACCGCCGATCTTAAAAATCTGCTCGCCGATTTTCCGGTTGAGGAATGGTGCGCGCCGGTGTCAGGCCCGGAACAAGGGTTTCGTAATAAAGCCAAAATGGTGGTGAGTGGTAGCGTTGAAAAACCACTGCTCGGTATGCTGCATCGCGATGGCACGCCGGAAGACCTTTGTGACTGCCCGCTTTATCCTGCCTCTTTTGCGCCCGTTTTTGCGGCGCTAAAACCGTTTATCGCCCGTGCGGGGTTAACGCCCTACAACGTGGCGCGTAAGCGTGGCGAACTGAAATACATTCTGCTGACTGAAAGCCAGAGCGATGGCGGCATGATGCTGCGCTTTGTACTGCGTTCTGAAACCAAACTGGCACAACTGCGTAAGGCGCTGCCGTGGTTACAGGAACAACTACCGCAACTGAAAGTTATTACCGTCAATATTCAGCCGGTACATATGGCGATTATGGAAGGGGAGACGGAGATCTACCTGACTGAACAACAGGCGCTGGCAGAGCGTTTTAATGACGTACCGCTGTGGATCCGTCCGCAAAGTTTCTTCCAGACTAATCCGGCGGTCGCCAGCCAGCTGTACGCTACCGCGCGCGACTGGGTACGGCAGCTGCCAGTTAAACATATGTGGGATCTGTTCTGCGGTGTGGGTGGCTTTGGTTTACACTGCGCGACGCCTGACATGCAGTTAACCGGGATCGAAATTGCATCAGAGGCCATTGCCTGTGCAAAGCAGTCAGCCGCTGAACTGGGCTTAACGCGTTTGCAATTTCAGGCGCTGGACTCCACTCAGTTTGCCACCGCTCAGGGGGATGTGCCGGAGCTGGTGCTGGTTAACCCGCCGCGCCGCGGCATTGGTAAACCGCTGTGTGATTATCTCTCAACGATGGCACCGCGTTTTATTATCTACTCCAGCTGTAACGCCCAAACCATGGCGAAAGATATCCGCGAACTGCCAGGTTACCGCATCGAACGGGTACAGCTTTTTGATATGTTCCCGCACACCGCGCACTATGAAGTGATGACGCTGCTGGTGAAGCAATAAAAAAGCCGCAGGTGCGGCTTCAGATTGCTGATCAGGTGCGCTTTGTTCATGCCGGATGCGGCGTGTACGCCTTATCCGGCCTACAAAATCATGCTAAATCAATACATTGCAGAGTTGATGTGGGCCAGATAAGCGCAGCGCATCAGGCAATCTTACTTTTGTCATCAGTCTCAATTACTGCGGGAACCACTGGTCATTGATTTTCTGATATGTACCGTCAGCTTTAATTGCTGCCAGCGCGTTATTCAGTTTTTCCAGCAGAGCTTTGTTATCCGGACGTACAGCGATGCCCAGACCGGTGCCGAAGTATTGCGGATCGGTCACTTTTTCAGTAGCAACGCCCAGTTGCGGATTGGTTTTCAGCCATTCGTTTACCACCGCTGTGTCACCAAATACCCCATCAATACGACCATTTTTCAGATCGATAAAGGCATTCTGATAACTGTCATAGGAGACAGTTTTCACTTCGGGGTGCTGATCCTGAATATATTTCTGGTGCGTGGTGCCGTTTTCCATCCCAATACGTTTGCCTTTCAGATCGGCAAACGTTTTGTAGGTATCTTTTTTGGCAATCACGACGGCTGAGTTTTCATAGTAGGGCGTGGTAAACGATACCTGCTTGCTACGCTCGGGCGTGATATCCATACCGGAGATTACGGAGTCATATTTTCTGAATTTCAGTGACGGGATCAGGCTGTCGAACGCGTGATTAGTAAAAGTACATTCTGCCTGCATTTGTTTGCACAAGGCTTTTGCCAGATCGATATCAAAGCCGACAATCTCATTATTAGCACCTATAGATTCAAAGGGTGGATAGGTGGCTGAAACGCCAAAATTGATTTTCTCTGCGGCAGAAGCACCGAAAGTAAAGGAAGCAAGTAAAGCGGCAAGAACTAACTTTTTCATGATGGAACTCCCGTCTGTCAATCTTATGATTTTTGGCCGTGTCTGCGGCATGGGATAACAATGCCATCAAGTGAATTTATATGCAATAAATATGATTAAATAATTTAAATGAAATAAAAAAAGACGGATAACTTAGTGAGTTGTCCGTCTTCATTATAAGAATTTATGCACTATGTAGGCCGGATAAGGCGTCCACGCCGCATCCGGCACAGGCACCGTGCTGATGTCTGATGCGACGCTGGCGCGTCTTATCAGACCTACAAACCCCCCCGGCGAATGTACGCAGCTACATTAATTCCGCCGTTCGAATGCCAGTGCTTTGCGCTCGATCAGACGCATCATCAGCGTCAGCAGGCCGTTGACGACCAGGTAAATAATCCCTGCCGCACCGAACACCATTACATCGTAGGTGCGTCCGTACAACAACTGGCTGTATCCCATCACTTCCATCAGCGTAATGGTGTAAGCCAGAGAGGTACTTTTGAACACCAGCACCACTTCGTTGGAATAAGAAGAGAGCGAGCGTTTAAAGGCATACGGCAGCAGGAGCGCCAGCGTATCTTTTTTGCTCATTCCCAGGGCGCTACAGGACTGCCACTGACCTTCTGGGATCGCACGAATTGCACCGTAAAACAGCTGCGTGGTATACGCCGCACTGTTCAGCGATAACGCAATCAGCGCACATAACCACGGTTCTGACAACAAATGCCACAGTGCCGGATACTCCTGCAACGTCGGAAACTGGCCCGGCCCGTAATAAATCAGGAAGATCTGCACCAGCAGCGGCGTACCGGTAAACAGCGTGATATAACCCCGCACCAGCCACACCAGCACCGGCGTTTTCAGCGTCAGGATGATGGTAAAAATCAATGCCAGAATCAGTGCCACAATCAGCGAGGCAACGGTTAGCGTCAGGCTGGTGTGTAGCCCTTTCATCAGTTCGGGTAAATACTCAAACATTAGCTGGGCCTCCGCTCAAAACGTGTCGCGCGCAGGTCAATGCGTTTGAGAATGTACTGACTGAGCAGGGTGATCACCAGGTAAATCGCCGCCGCCACAATGTACCAGGTAAATGGTTCCTGGGTACGAGTAGCGATGCTTTTTGTTTGCAGCATTAAATCATTCACACTAATCAAACTGACCAGCGCGGTATCTTTCAGCAGCACCAGCCACTGGTTACCGAGGCCAGGCAGCGCATGACGCCACATCTGCGGCATCACCAGACGGAAAAAGATAGCCGATTTCGACAGCCCCAGCGCCTGACCAGACTCCCACTGACCCACCGGCACCGCTTTCAACGCGCCCCGAAGCGTTTGCGAGGCATAGGCGGCATACAGCAGTGACAGAGCGATGACACCACAAAGGAACGGGCTAACGTCGAAGTTCTCAATGTCCATCTGCACTGGGATCTGCACGAACCCAAGATTGATAGTGAAGCCATCCGAAAGCGTCAGCAGCAGCTGCGAGGAGCCAAAATAGATAAACAGCACCACCAGAATTTCTGGCAGGCCACGCAGAATGGTTACCAGCGCTGAACCTGCCCACGCGACAGGACGCCATTTTGCCGACTCCCATACCGCAAAGAACATCGCCAGCGCCAGCCCGACAATCAATGCACAAACGGCAAGGCCGACGGTCATCCCGGCGGCGCTTGCTAAAGGAAAAAATTCATTCATCAGGAATTACTTCTGGAACCATTTGTTGTAGATGGTTTCGTAAGTGCCATCTTTCTTCACTTTTTCCAGCGCAGTGTTGAGTTTCTGCTGCAGCTCAGTGTTGCCCTGACGTACCGCGATGCCGAGGCCAGTGCCGAAGTAATCTTTATCGGTCACTTTGTCGCCCACCGCCGCCAGTTTCGGGTTATCTTTCAGCCACTCAGTGACCACTGCGGTGTCACCGAAGACGCCGTCGATACGCCCGTTTTGCAGATCCAGTTTTGCGTTCTGGTAGCTGTCATACGGAACGGTAGTGATTTCCGGGTGCTTATCCATAATGAATTTCTGGTGTGTCGTCCCGTTCTGTACGCCGACTTTTTTGCCTTTCAGCTGATCAACACTGGTGTATTTGCCTTGCTGACCCACAAACAGGGCAGAGTTGTCATAGTACGGGGTGGTAAACAGCACCTGCTTTTCACGCTCCGGAGTGATATCCATGCCCGCCATCACGGCTTCTACGCGACGGAATTTCAGGCTTGGGATCAGGCTGTCAAACGCCTGGTTAGAGAAAGTGCAGGTTGCATCAATCTCTTTACACAGCGCTTGTGCCAGGTCGACGTCAAAACCAACGATCTGGTTGTTTGCATCAATCGATTCAAACGGAGGATAGGATGCTTCGGTAGCAAAACGAATGGTTTCGGCAGCTGTGGCGGAAAGACTAAAACCTGCAATTAACGCGGCAATCAGAACTTTTTTCATTGTTGTTATCCCGAATCTTAGTGAGAGAGATAGTTTTTAAATGCTTCGGTTTGCGGCTCGGTAAAGCAGCTCGCGTCGCCTTGTTCTACGATATGACCATTTTCCATATACACCACTCGGCTGGCGGTTTTACGCGCCACTTCAACTTCGTGGGTGACGATCACCTGGGTAATATTCGTTTCTGCCAGCTCACGAATGATGCTGACGATTTGTGCCGTAATTTCCGGGTCCAGTGCGGCGGTCGGTTCATCGAACAGCAGTACCTGCGGTTCCATCATCAACGCACGGGCAATAGCAACACGCTGCTGCTGACCACCAGAAAGATGCAGCGGGTAACGATCGCTATAAGGTTTGAGACGCAGACGTTCCAGCAGTTTTTCTGCACGGGCCAGCGCCTGATCTTTACTCAACCCCAGTACACGGCAGGGCGCTTCAATCAGGTTTTGCTGCACGGTCAGATGCGGCCACAGGTTGTATTGCTGAAACACCATGCCAACGTTACGACGCAAATCGCGAATCGCTTTGTCAGAGGGTGTTTTGGTGAAATCGAAATGGTTGCCTGCAATGTTGAGCGTACCGGAGCGTGGCATCTCAAGCAGATTGAGTACACGCAGCAGCGAGCTTTTACCCGCGCCGCTGGGGCCAAGTAACACCAGCGTTTCGCCCTGTGGGCAATCCAGCGTGATATCGAACAGCGCCTGATGCGCGCCGTAGAAGCAATTAATGCCGTTTAATTGAATACTCATTGACACTCGTATACTGGCAGTCTGATAGCTATTGAGGTCGAAGATAGTACCTTTGACAGAATAATTATGCAATATTTCTGCTTTAAAAGTTAAAAGCAAAGCGCATTATTCAATAAACATAGCACAAAATAACGGGGGCGGTGGTCGGCGAGCATAAATGTCGGCATTCCTCACGAAATGCCGGACAATTTACGGGGTTTATTGGTTGATCAAGGCGTTAGCGATTCTCGATGGACTGACGGAGCGTACCCGCCGTGGCATGAACGCTGCCGCCTAAGTAGCGCACATCGTCGATGACCCAACACTGGCCTTCCTGAATCATTAACACTTCATCCTGCCAACCCTGGTCACCCTGTTTGAGATCTACGCGCAATGGAATGTTACGGGCATCACGATTAGGGATAGTCGATGCACTGGCAACGTGGGCGCTATCTGGCAAGGTGGTTCGACTGGAGAACGGATCGCTGCTTAACAATTCACGATGACTATTATCGCGGCTGGCATCGCTAAGAAGGGTTGCCAGTTTGTCACTCAAATAGGGGCGCAGGGCGGTAATGTCATTGCTGCGATGTTGAATGCGGTAGTCATAGAATTGTTGAGCCACGCTGTCAGGCCCCCCTGGACACAGGAACCGGTGCGGGGACCGTTATCTTTATAAGCTGGCGTGACGGTGGTACAGGCACTCAGCAGCAGTGCACATGGAATAAGTAGAGATAGTGAACGGTAGCGCATAATCATTTCCTTATTAGCTTGCTGTCTGCGTCACACTACGACCAAACGCTATCAGATTATTTAATACATTGTTTTTAATACAATTCTGAAACAATCTGAACACCTGATTGGGTTTGAGTCCATTGCTGGCTATCCACTCAAGGTTGCTCGTAGCTGACTTACTTAAATTACCCAAACAATAGACAGTGTAAACCATTTGTGAGGTTGAGCGTGTTATATGGCTGAAATGATCATTTAAGGTAAATATGATAGTTCTGAAATGGTGGTATAAATCCTCCTGTAGAGGTTAAGAGCATCTGCAAGAAGCCAGTTTCACATTTATAACGCGTGATAAATGAACGCGGTTATTGTCTAATCATTACAAAATTTTTCACATGCGATAAGAGATCCTGCGATTAAGATGATTGCCAAAATTACGTTGTATTTTTGAAAATGAGCGAAATTTGATAGTCCCAGCTTTGACTCTCGATAATATTATTTATGCTACAATTGTGGGTAAAGAATTTAAGCTAATGAATTTTAGCGAAGAATAAATTAAGTTGTTTCAGTATCTCGTTAATTAATATGAATATAAAAGGCGTTGTGCTTTTATAATTATAAAGCACGAGGAGTTCGGTGGATTATCGTTTTTCTTGGGTGATTTTTAATATGATAAACAATATATCTGATCAAGCATCATCATTTCCAGGCACACAACTAAATCAAAGTGATAATTTCCTGGATTCACTGAGGGAATTTTTCGCGATATTAAATTCCAGTCGTAAGGGTGAGTTGTCTACATGGGATACCATCTACTTGCATCTGATATTAGCAATAAATGCTGACAGTGATCTCATAAAAAATGATGTGTTGCTCGCGGAAAATATGCCATCAGCGAATTACCAATTTAATACTTTTTTTAGTAATGCTTTCGAGACTGATGTTAAAAAATATCTGGGTAAATCAGAAGATAACGAAGTTGAAATAAAGGCGGGTAATGAAAGAATCTCTATTGGAATACGTAATGTATCGAATGGGAAACTTGAAAGACAACAGTTTCTTTTCCCTCTGGACTATGAGAATAAATTACAAGATCAATTAGACAAGCATTTTACGATTGAATCGCACCCATTATTATACAGGCATACCATTGGTAGTAAAATTGCGAATGTGATTTTTGAAAAATTATACAGCCGTATTGACTTTAACAAAGAACAATATATATCCTTTATAAAGGGCGCGTTTATTCATTTTTATGATTATAGCAGGCGATATGCAATTAGTGAGAATATCGAAAAAGACGCTGTAACAAATAATATCGCATTGATGAACACTTTTTATGACAGTGATAATACGTCAGGTGAGGTTTTAAATAATGATTTTACAGAAGAAGAGCCATTTGAAACTGCGTTAGATGTAGAGCATACAATAGTGCTTGGATTTGCTGATGATAATTTTGAAACAAAACCTGTTCATTATCAGGATTTATTAACACGATTTAGTGCCTTTCAAGATACCGTGTTTAATCTGTTTCCTGAAATGCGCTCTTCGCATTACCACGATATTTGTAGCGTATGTGTGGATATGACAAAGGGAACGCAATGCATGATTCACTTGATGGTGAATGAAGAAGTTTTCATGTCTCTGCCTGTTCCAGTTGCCACGATGGTACGTGAAGATGCAAGTAATTTAGTCAATCTTAAAACACTACTCAATGATGGTTTTTTCATTAAATATAGTCATTTTAATGACGTGGCATTAATAAAGCAAAACATAAGTAATCTCTACTTATCACACACTGTTGTGAATGAAAGCATATTGAAAAAATGTTGTTTTGAAAACGGCAGTTTAGGTGATGTTAAAATAACAAATAGCAATATAATAAATAATGTATTCAAAAATGTTTCGTTTAGATCTGTTAAAATTAACAACGTAAATACTCATTCTTTAAAATTTATTAATTGCCATTTTTTTAATGTTGATATGATAAGAGTTAATTTCAGCAAATGTCTTTTTCATGACTGTAGTATGCATGGTGTCAAGATAAAACCATGGTTGCCAGTAAAATGGACAAAAGAGTTAATAAATGATTATTTGTATGGCTGTTTACTATCTCTGTACTCTATCTGTGCAAGGGATATATATAATATGAGCGCCGGGAATAACGTGAAGGTTGCTGCGGATGCTTTCCTTGAAATTATTTTCTCTCTTAAGAATAAATATTGCATTAAACTATTAAGCGCTCAGGAACGGGCGTTTATTTACGAATTTGCAAGAATGATCTTCGCTTATATTAATGACAAAAGCATTGAGATCTTATTACTTTCTTGTTTTGCGGCGTCTGACCAAAAAGCAATCCAGAGGTATATACCTCAGTCACAAGATGGGGAAGACTTTAGGAGTCATTTACAATATAAGTTGCCTCTTTCCGCTCATTAATGTTGTTGGTGCAACATAATAAGACAGGTAAGCGGTACCCTATAATGAAACCAATATCGGGTTATGCAACGGATAATCGTAAAGACTTAAGTGGGTGTTTTTGACACAATGAGATGATTTCCTAAACTGATCAAAACCTTCTTCCCAACATGGCATATCAGTTCGATAATGCTTTAGAGATCGAAGGCTTAACAAACAAGGAGATCGATCATGCAATTTTCTACAACCCCAACTCTGGAAGGCCAGACCATCGTTGAATATTGCGGTGTGGTGACCGGCGAAGCGATTTTAGGTGCCAATATTTTCCGTGATTTCTTTGCCGGTATCCGCGATATCGTTGGCGGACGTTCCGGTGCGTATGAAAAAGAACTGCGTAAAGCACGGGAGATCGCCTTTGAGGAATTAGGCTCCCAGGCGCGGGCGCTGGGGGCCGATGCCGTCGTCGGTATTGATATCGACTACGAAACGGTCGGGCAAAACGGCAGTATGCTGATGGTTAGCGTCAGCGGTACGGCGGTGAAAACGCGTCGATGAGAAGAGTCTTCTGGCTGGTCGCTGCCGCTCTGTTATTGGCAGGGTGTGCAGGCGAAAAAGGCATTGTCGAGAAAGAGGGATATCAGCTTGATACCCGACGCCAGGCGCAGGCGGCGTATCCGCGCATTAAAGTGCTGGTGATCCACTACACCGCAGATGATTTTGATAGCTCGCTGGCGACACTGACCGATAAGCAGGTCAGCTCGCATTATCTGGTCCCTGCGGTACCACCGCGATACAACGGTAAACCGCGCATCTGGCAACTGGTGCCGGAACAAGAACTGGCCTGGCATGCGGGGATTAGCGCCTGGCGCGGGGCAACGCGCCTTAACGACACCTCTATTGGCATTGAGCTGGAAAACCGTGGCTGGCAAAAATCGGCCGGAGTGAAATATTTTGCCCCGTTTGAACCGACACAGATTCAGGCGCTTATTCCACTGGCGAAAGATATTATTGCCCGTTATCACATCAAGCCGGAAAACGTAGTGGCACATGCGGATATCGCACCGCAGCGCAAAGACGATCCGGGGCCATTATTTCCCTGGCAGCAACTGGCGCAGCAGGGGATTGGTGCCTGGCCGGATGCGCAGCGGGTTAACTTTTACCTTGCCGGGCGCGCGCCGCACACACCGGTAGATACCGCGTCATTGCTGGAGCTTTTGGCGCGCTACGGTTATGACGTTAAACCTGATATGACACCGCGCGAGCAGCGGCGCGTGATTATGGCATTCCAGATGCATTTCCGCCCGACGTTATATAACGGCGAAGCGGATGCAGAAACTCAGGCGATTGCCGAAGCATTGCTGGAGAAATACGGGCAGGATTAGCGCGGCAGTTTTCCGTGGTCGCGTAGCCAGGCGGCAGTTTTCTCGATACCTTCATCTAGGGTGATGATCGGCTGATAACCTAACTCTTCCTGCGCACGCGTAATATCCAGCGTAAAGTCAAAATTCAACTTGGAGACGCCGTAGTGGGTCAGCGGCGGCTCTTTTGCTGACTTGCGGCCTAAACGCTCCATGCTGCGGGCGATCATATCCAGCATCGGGTAGGGGACGGAACGAATACGACAGTCAATATTCAACTCGTCGATCAGCTTCTGCACGATGCTGCGCAGTGTGCGATGCTCGCCGTTGGTGATATTGTACACACGCCCGGAAGGTAGCTTATCGCAGGCTTCCTGGCTTGCCAGCCACATTGCGTGCACGGTATTTTCATAGTAGGTCATATCGACCAGCGCACTGCCGCCATGCGGTAACAGAATACTGCCGTAGTGGTGCATCATATGCGCCAGACGGGGAATAAAGACTTTATCGTGCGGTCCGAACAGACTTTGTGGGCGCAGAATAGTAAAGCGCGTTTGTGGATTCGCCTGCGAAAGCATATTGATCACTTCTTCGCTGGCTGCTTTGCTGCGGGCAAACTCGTTGGCGAAGCGGTGAGGGCGAAAATCTTCTTTAATATCGCGATGGTGGTGATAATCGAAGTACAGGGAGGGGGAAGAGATATGAATAAAGTTACGCACACCCCAGGCGACAGCCCATTCACCCAGGCGGCGAGTGGCGCGAACGTTAGCCAGATCGAAAGCCTGTTGTGTCCCCCAGGGTGAGGTAAAGCTGGAGCAGTGCCACAGCGTATCAATGCCCGCGAGCATCACTTTAGCTTGTGATGAAACCAGCTCGGTCAGATCCGCCGGAACAAACTCTGCGCCCATTTTTTCCAGCAATTTGCCCATTGCCTCGTTGCGACCGGTCGCTCGCACGCTGATGCCTTTCTGGCATAAAAACTCTACCGCGTTTCGACCTAAGCCGCTGGTGGCGCCGGTAACCAGTACCTTCATATCAATCCACTGTTGTTGAGAAAATGACGTGCGCATTCTTCCGTGATTTCCCCCATGATGCAATGGGAAACATGAAAGAATAACGCAGGTTTTGTCGATTAATCTGTGCTTTGTTCTGCCAGTCTGGCGATTTGTTTTGCCATTCCGCGAAAAATAAACAGATGCGCGGGGATCATCAATAACCAGTAAAACAGCCCCGGCATACCGTGCGGATGCCAGAAAGCGCGGACATCGATAGTACGATAGTCGCCTTTATCTTCCAGGCTAAAACACAGTCGTCCCAGCCCCGACGCTTTCATGCCAAATAACAACGTAAGTTGTTTTTCCGGTTCAACGACAATCACTTTCCAGCTATCCACCGCATCGCCAGTCTGTAAATATTCGCGCTCCGGGCGGCCTTTCGCCAGCTTATGACCGATCGCGCGGTCCATCAACGCCCGTGTCTGCCACAAAATATTGCCAAAGAAATAACGCTCTTTACCGCCGATTTGGTTCACTACCTGCCATAAAGCAGCAAGGCTGGCGGACGTTTTAACGGTAAACCCCGCCTGTTTGGCAAAATAACCGTACTCCGGTCGCCAGCGGGCAAAGGCCTGAGCGTCGTAGCCCCAGTCGCTGGAGTTGACCAGTTTTTCCTCCTCTTTCAACGTGCTACGTACCGCGTCATCGAAAGCGATCAGCCGTTGTGGGATGAGTGCACGTAGCGCGGTATCATCCGCCAGCAGATCGTGTTTCAGCCCCTGAATCAACGCCCTGGCGGTGGTGGGCGGTACGGAAGTAATCACATTGAGAAACCACACCGAAATCCAGCGGGTGGGGAGGGGGATGGGGATCAACCAGCGGCGCTTACCGCTCACCGCCATAAAATGTTCAAACTGTTGCTGATAACTGAGCACCTCTGGTCCGGCGGCTTCGAAGATGCGGTGTTCGCTGGCCGGATGATCTAACAACGCCACCAGATAGTGCAGCAAGTTTTCCAGCGCGATGGGCGTGGTGCGTGAACGTACCCAGCGTGGCGGCGTTAACACTGGCAGGTTGTAGACCATATCGCGCATGACTTCGAACGCCGCTGAACCTGCGCCAACGATAATTCCGGCCCGAAGTTCGGTCACAGGTACATTCGCTTCACGAAGAATGTCCGCCGTAGCCTGACGAGCACGCAGATGATCCGACTGCTCATGTGGCGGGGCCTGCAACGAACTGAGAAAGATTAATTGCTTAACTGGTACTTCACGTAGCGCATCGCGGACGTTGAGAGCCACCTGGCGCTCCTGAGCGATAAAATCGCCGCCTTCGCCCATGCTGTGCACCAGAAAATAGACGGTATCGATATCCTGCAACAGGGCCGGAAGGTTATCCGGCCAGCTGAGATCGACTTTATGGCAACTGACGTTTGCCAGTTGCAGCTTTGCAAGCCTGTCGACATGACGTGCCGCCGCCAGGATCTGATGCCCTTGCTGGCTGAGTGTGCGCACCAGATGCTGACCAATGTAGCCACTGGCACCGAGAACTAAAATGCGTTGCGGCACGTCTCTCTCCTTAACGCGCCAGGAATGCGCGCCAGTGGGCGGCGACTTCCGCCAGTTGTTCGCGCGAGACGTCAAGATGCGTCACCAGGCGGACAATCGGCGAGGCGTTAATCAGCACGTTTCTCGCTTTCATGTATTCGCCTAACGCGGCAGCATTTTCTTCCCCGACGCGAACAAACAGCATATTAGTGTCCTGACGCATCACATCCGCGCCTGCTTCACGCAGTTGCTCCGCCATCCAGGCGGCGTTGTCGTGATCTTCCTGCAACCGTGCGACGTTATTTTTCAGGGCATACATCCCGGCGGCAGCCAGAATCCCGGACTGACGCATCCCGCCACCGGCCATTTTCCGCCAGCGGATGGCACGTTTAATGTAATCACGATTACCGACGAGTAATGAACCGACTGGCGTCCCAAGACCTTTCGACAGGCAAATGGTGAACGAATCACAATATTGCGTGATCTCTTTCAGTTCGCAGCCGTAAGCCACCACGGCATTAAAGATGCGCGCACCGTCAACATGCAGCGCCAGATTGCGCTTGCGGGTAAATTCCCATGCTTCTTTCAGGTATTCACGCGGCAGCACTTTGCCGTTGTGGGTGTTTTCTAGACTGAGTAATTTGGTGCGGGCGAAATGGATATCGTCGGGTTTGATTTTCATCGCCACTTTATCCAGCGGTAGCGTGCCGTCGGCAGCCGCGTCGATGGGTTGCGGTTGAATACTGCCCAGCACCGCTGCGCCACCGGCTTCAAACAGATAATTATGCGCGGCCTGACCGACAATATACTCTTCGCCGCGTTCGCAGTGACTGAGCAGAGCGACCAGGTTAGCCTGGGTGCCGGTCGGCAGAAAAATGGCGGCTTCTTTACCGGAAAGCTCTGCGGCGTAGTCCTGCAGAGCATTAACGGTAGGGTCGTCTCCGTAAACGTCGTCCCCAACCGGGGCGGCCATCATTGCTTCGAGCATGGCGCGGCTCGGTCGGGTAACGGTATCACTGCGTAAATCAATCATGGCATGTCCTTATTATGACGGGAAATGCCACCCTTTTTACCTTAGCCAGTTCGTTTTCGCCAGTTCGATCACTTCATCGCCGCGTCCGCTGATGATTGCGCGCAACATATACAAGCTAAATCCTTTGGCCTGTTCGAGTTTGATCTGCGGTGGAATGGCTAACTCTTCTTTGGCGACCACCACATCCACCAGCACCGGACCGTCGATGGAGAAGGCGCGTTGCAGGGCTTCATCAACTTCAGACGCTTTTTCTACACGGATACCCGTAATGCCGCACGCTTCGGCAATGCGGGCAAAGTTTGTGTCGTGTAGTTCGGTGCCGTCAGTCAAATAGCCACCAGCTTTCATCTCCATCGCCACAAAGCCCAGCACGCTGTTGTTAAAGACGACAATTTTCACTGGCAGTTTCATCTGCACTACTGAGAGGAAATCGCCCATCAACATGCTAAAACCGCCATCGCCGCACATGGCGACCACCTGACGTTCTGGCTCTGTCGCCTGCGCACCCAGCGCCTGCGGCATGGCGTTAGCCATCGAACCGTGGTTAAACGAACCTAACAGGCGACGCTTGCCGTTCATTTTTAGATAACGTGCCGCCCACACCGTTGGCGTACCAACGTCACAGGTGAAAATAGCGTCATCGGCGGCAAAATGACTAATTTGCTGCGCCAGATATTGCGGGTGAATGGCTTTCTCGCTCGGTTTAGCTAAATCGTCCAGCCCTTTGCGGGCGTCGCGGTAATCTTCCAGCGCTTTATCCAGAAACTTGCGATCGGCTTTTTCTTCCACCAATGGAAGCAATGCACGCAGAGTCGACTTGATATCGCCGACCAGTGCCATATCCACCTTGCTGTGAGCGCCGATGCTGGCTGGGTTGATATCAATCTGAATGATTTTGGCATCGGTCGGGTAGAAGGCGCGGTAGGGAAATTGCGTGCCGAGTAGCACTAACGTGTCGGCGTTCATCATGGTATGGAAACCTGACGAGAAGCCGATTAACCCGGTCATTCCAACATCATACGGATTATCGTATTCGACATGTTCTTTACCGCGCAGGGCATGAACAATAGGCGCTTTAATTTTCCCGGCAAACTCAACTAACTCTTTATGCGCCCCCGCGCAGCCGCTGCCACACATCAGGGCGATATTGCTGGAATAACGCAGCAGTTGCGCCAGTTTGCGTAACTCTTCTTCTTCCGGCGTCACGACTGGTTGTGGCGCATGATACCAGTGCGTGGTTGCCCCTTCTGGCGCAGGTTTTAACGCCACGTCGCCTGGTAACACGACAACCGAAACGCCACGGTTAAGCACCGCTTTGCGCATGGCAATCGCCAGTACTTGTGGGATCTGCTCCGGGCTGGAAACCAGCTCGCAATAGTGACTACATTCGCGGAATAGCTCTTGTGGGTGGGTTTCCTGGAAATAGCCGCTGCCAATTTCGCTGGAGGGAATATGAGCGGCAATCGCCAGTACCGGAACGTGATTGCGGTGGCAATCGAACAGGCCGTTGATTAAGTGCAGGTTGCCGGGGCCGCACGATCCGGCGCAGACCGCCAGTTCTCCGCTAAGTTGTGCTTCAGCGCCAGCGGCAAAGGCCGCCACTTCTTCGTGGCGGGTGGACATCCACTCGATGGTGCCCATGCGATTAAGACTGTCACTAAGACCGTTCAGAGAGTCGCCTGTGACTCCCCAGATGCGTTTCACCCCTGCCGATTCGAGTGTTTTGGCGATATAAGCTGCAACCGTTTGTTTCATGGTTCTCCATCTCCTGAATGTGATAACGGTAACAAGTTTAGTTCATCTGACGGAGGGGGAAGGGATGGGAGAGAAAGGAGGCACTAACGGTTAAATAGCCCGATGAAAGGAATATCATCGGGCATAAGGCGATTATGCGAGAACCAAATCCCCCTGCGGATGGCAGGAGCAGGCCAGTACGTAACCTTCAGCGATTTCGGCGTCGGTCAGCGTCATTGTACTGCTCACCGTATATTCACCGGAAACCACTTTTGTCTTACAGCAGCCGCAAACACCCGCACGGCAGGCAGCGACAACCGGAACGTTATTGCTTTCCAGCGCCTCCAGTAGCGTGGTGCCAACCGGGGCGTAAAATTCTCGTGCCGGTTGCAGTTTGGTGAATTTCAGACCGCTGGTCGCCGCTTCTGCTACTGGGGTGAAGAATTTCTCTTTAAAGAAACGCGTCACGCCGAGCGCTTTCACTTCCTGCTCTACCCAATCCATATACGGAGCCGGGCCGCAGGTCATCACGGTACGTGAAGCTAAGTCAGGTACACCTGCCAGCAGTTCGCGAGTGAGACGACCAGCGATAAAGCCTTCGGTAACGTTATTTTCTGCCACCAGCGTTACCGGATAGTTACGCCACTCATCGGCGAAAATAACATCCTGCGGCGTACGCACGTTGTAGATCACCCGCACATCGGCCTGTGGACGGTTCTTCGCAAGCCAGCGACGCATCGACATAATCGGCGTGACGCCGCAGCCTGCCGCCAGCAACAGGAATTTATCTTCTGCTTTATCGTCGCAGGTAAATTCCCCCATCGCGTCCGAAAGCCAGAGATAATCACCGCGTTTTACATCGCGCGTCAGCCACTGGGAGCCGACACCGTCATCAATCCGCCGCACGGTCAGGGTGATATATTCACTCACGCCTGGCGTGGAGGAAATGGTGTAAGCACGCAGCGTTTCCGCTGAGTTTCGCACGCTGACCAGTGCATATTGCCCGGCGCGATATGGGTAGTAATCGTGGCAAATCAGGGAAATCGTCCACACATCCGGCGTTTCTTGCGTAATGTGATGAACCTGCATCCGCCACGGGCATTGATTCGTTGGCATCGTCATCGACAAACTCCTTACGCGCTCAACAGTTGCTTCATGTCTTCTTCAACAGTGGTGATAGAACGCAGGCCGAATTTCTCGTTCAGCACCGCCAGCAGGTCTGGTGTCAGGAAACCAGGTGCAGTCGGGCCGGTGACGATATTTTTCACGCCCAGAGAAAGCAGCGTCAGCAGAATGACGATCGCTTTCTGTTCAAACCAGGAGAGCACCAGCGACAGCGGCAGATCGTTCACACCACAGCCCAGTTTCTCTGCCAGAGTGACAGCCAGAATAATCGCTGAGTAAGCATCGTTACATTGACCTGCATCTACCAGACGCGGCAGACCTTCGATATCGCCAAACTCAAGTTTGTTAAAGCGATATTTACCACAGGCGAGGGTCAGGATCAGGCAGTCATCCGGCACGCTGGTGGCGAAATCGGTGAAGTAGTGGCGCTCGCCGCGTGCGCCGTCACAGCCACCAAGCAGGAAGATATGACGCAGTTTTTCACGGCTCACCAGATCAATCAGCGTATCAGCAGCGCCAAGCAGCGTCTGGCGACCAAAACCCACGGTGATAAGGTGCGGAATTTCGCTGTACGGGAAGCCTGCCATCTGTTGCGCCTGGGTGATAACCGCAGAGAAATCATCACCGTCCAGATGACGCACGCCAGGCCAGCCAACAATGCTGCGGGTCCAGATACGATCGTCATAAGCGCCTACGGTTGGGTCGATGATGCAGTTCGAGGTCATCACGATGGGGCCAGGGAAACGAGCGAACTCCACTTGCTGATTCTGCCAGCCGCTGCCGTAGTTACCGACCAGATGCTTGAATTTACGCAGCTCCGGGTAGCCATGCGCAGGCAGCATTTCGCCGTGGGTGTAGACATTAACGCCCGTGCCTTCGGTCTGTTCCAGCAGGTTGTAGAGATCTTTGAGATCGTGACCGGAAATCAGAATGCATTTACCCGCCGTCGCTTTGACGTTGACCTGGGTTGGCGTCGGGTGACCGTATTTACCGGTTTCGCCTGCATCCAGAATGCTCATCACTTTGAAGTTCATCTGGCCGATTTCCATTGAACACTCAAGAAGCGCGTTCATATCGGCAGGCCAGGTCCCCAGCCACGCCATGATTTTATGGTACTGGGCATAAATATCGTTGTCGTATTGACCGAGAACATGCGCGTGTTCCATATAGGCCGCCGCACCTTTCAGGCCATACAGGCACAGCAGACGCAGGCCGAGAATGTTTTCGCCAATCGCCGCTTTATCTTTGTTAGGGGTAAATTCTGCTGCCTGACGTTGCAGCTCGCCGAGATCATCGCTCACCAGTTGCAGGTCAGCCATCGGGTTATCGACGCGCGCGTTGGCATCTACAGCCAGGCATTGTGCTTTCAGCGCCTCGCGCAAGGCAATCGCTTCACGAGCGTAGCCGACAATACGCGGAGAATCGAAGTTAACGTTGGTCAGGGTTGAGAAAAAGGCACGTGGCGCGAAGCTGTCAACATCGTGGTTGATGATGCCGTATTCACACGCTTTTACCGCCCAGGCAGAAAGCCCTTGCAGCGCCGCGATGAGTAAATCCTGAAGGTCAGAAGTTTCCGCCGTTTTACCACACATCCCCTGCGCGTATGAGCAGCCGTTTCCTGCCGGAGTACGGATAGTTTGTTCACATTGCACACAAAACATGATCACACCTTTTAAAGTTATATTTAATATACATGTTTAAGGTTAAGACGCTTAACGCGGGGATAAAAGGGATTTTTCATGCAACTTTAAGGGAGATTGATTTAGCGCAATTTTGGCGGCAGGGATCTACCGCCAGAGAGGTATTACGCAGAGAAAAAGGCGATGAGGATCGGCACTAACAGGCTAAGAATAAAACCGTGAACAATTGCCGCCGGGACCATATCCAGCCCGCCAGTACGTTGAAGAACGGGCAGGGTGAAATCCATTGATGTGGCACCGCATAAGCCCAGTGCAGTAGAGCGGCTGCGGCGAATCAGCCCAGGGATCAACATAATAGCAATCAGTTCACGGGCCAGATCATTAAAAAACGCCGCGCTCCCGATTACCGGACCAAAAGATTCGGTCAATAAAATACCGGAAAGAGAATACCAGCCGAAACCGGAGGCCATTGCCAGCGCGGTATTGATGGGGAGATCAAGAATAAAGGCGTTAATTAAACCACCAATTAATGAACTGACAACCACCACCACGGCGACAATCATTCCCCGGCGATTAAGGACAATCTGCTTTAAGGTCATGCCATTATTGCGCAACTGAATACCAACGAGGAAAAGTAGCAAAATTAACGTGTATTCACTGGCTTCGGTCGCGTGTTGTAAGAAAGCCAGTCCACTCAGACCAATGGCAAAACCAATCACTACTACGCCGCACAGTTTTAGCGACTCCAGCGCCATCGCAATACGCGACGGGAGTTTTTCTTGCTGATGGTGGTTGCGCCACGGCAGGCCTCGCTCCAGCCACATCAGGGCGGCAATATTACACAGTAAAATAACGGTAATACTGACGGCAGAATAATGCAGAATCGCCAACAGGTTACTGGCGAGGTTATCGAGAAACGCCAGACTGATACCCATAAAAAAGAGAATAAGGTAAACCATCCAGCTTAATAGCTGATTAATAACTTTTAACGCAGCTTGTTGGCGAAGCGGAATGAGGTAACCTACAATCAGGGGAACCAGAATGATTAACAGCCCAGAAAACATGAAAACCCAGTCCTTGCAAAGATGAAGTCGAAATGCGCGATGACACACTACTGAAAGCGGAAGGACGAGTAAAGTTGCAATTAAAAGGAAATGTTATGCATAAGGAGCAGTAGAGTATTCGTTTTCATTTAAAGATATTCTTGCGCTTTAATTACAAACTGCACCGATGTTGGTGGCGTCAAAATCGCCGAGGCGTTCCCTGAAGGCCGGGGCAGCCCACATGGATGTGGGCTGAGGGCGCGTTTTACAGGGATGTTACCTCGCGCCCGACCCGGTAGCCGTAAGGGATAAGTCGAGGGCACCGCGCAGCGGCGATTTTGTTCGCCAGAGCCCGGGGGGGCAGGGGGCGGCGGCGATTGGCCGCCCCCTGCGCGCTCCTTGCGCCAGTGGCAATATGTGGCTTAGCTCATGAAAGGAGCGCAACAAGATGATGAATCAACATATAACAACATCTTAAAAAAAGGCCTGACATTACGCCAGGCCTTCTGCGTTAATTAATCACGCTTTTCCAGCAGGGTCCGGTAAATCAGACCACCGATAATGCCGCCGACAATTGGCACCACCCAGAAGAACCACAGTTGTTCTAATGCCCAGCCGCCCTGGAAGATAGCAACCGCGGTGCTGCGCGCCGGGTTAACAGAAGTGTTAGTCACCGGAATACTAATTAAGTGAATCAGGGTTAAGGCCAGACCAATAGCGATCGGCGCAAAACCTGCCGGCGCGAATTTGTCGGTTGCGCCGTGGATCACCAACAGGAAACCTGCACTCAATACCAGTTCAACTACCAGCGCGGAGGTGATGCTGCCAACTTACTGATTTAGTGTATGATGGTGTTTTTGAGGTGCTCCAGTGGCTTCTGTTTCTATCAGCTGTCCCTCCTGTTCAGCTACTGACGGGGTGGTGCGTAACGGCAAAAGCACTGCCGGACATCAGCGCTATCTCTGCTCTCACTGCCGTAAAACATGGCAACTGCAGTTCACTTACACCGCTTCTCAACCCGGTACGCACCAGAAAATCATTGATATGGCCATGAATGGCGTTGGATGCCGGGCAACTGCACGCATTATGGGCGTTGGCCTCAACACGATTTTACGTCACTTAAAAAACTCAGGCCGCAGTCGGTAACCTCGCGCATACAGCCGGGCAGTGACGTCATCGTCTGCGCGGAAATGGACGAACAGTGGGGCTATGTCGGGGCTAAATCGCGCCAGCGCTGGCTGTTTTACGCGTATGACAGTCTCCGGAAGACGGTTGTTGCGCACGTATTCGGTGAACGCACTATGGCGACGCTGGGGCGTCTTATGAGCCTGCTGTCACCCTTTGACGTGGTGATATGGATGACGGATGGCTGGCCGCTGTATGAATCCCGCCTGAAGGGAAAGCTGCACGTAATCAGCAAGCGATATACGCAGCGAATTGAGCGGCATAACCTGAATCTGAGGCAGCACCTGGCACGGCTGGGACGGAAGTCGCTGTCGTTCTCAAAATCGGTGGAGCTGCATGACAAAGTCATCGGGCATTATCTGAACATAAAACACTATCAATAAGTTGGAGTCATTACCAGCGGGTTGCCCCATATAGTCATTTGTCTGATTGACAGTGTAGTGCACGCAAAAGATTTAATCCTTTAGGCGTAATAAAAAATAATATATCATGCTAATTATTTGATTTTGTTGTTTTTGCAGACTTATCAGCAAGAGGGAGTATAACGCGATTATTCGCTCATTTTTCAGACATTTGCCATGCTTAAATGTGATGTCATCACGTATTAGCAAGGCCTTTCCCGTTATACTGCCAGCGTAAAGGATAAGTCACATATTTCTGGAGGGGATATGATTCTTGAGCGCGTTGAAATTGTGGGTTTTCGCGGTATCAACCGTTTGTCGTTGATGCTGGAACAAAACAACGTCCTGATTGGGGAGAACGCGTGGGGTAAATCCAGCTTGCTGGACGCCTTAACCCTGCTGCTATCGCCAGAATCAGATCTCTACCATTTTGAGCGCGACGATTTCTGGTTCCCGCCGGGAGATATCAACGGGCGAGAACATCATCTGCATATTATTTTGACCTTCCGCGAATCGCTGCCAGGCCGACATCGGGTTCGCCGTTATCGGCCGCTGGAAGCGTGCTGGACGCCATGCACCGATGGCTATCACCGTATTTTTTATCGTCTGGAAGGGGAGAGTGCGGAAGACGGCAGCGTGATGACACTGCGCAGTTTTCTCGATAAAGACGGACATCCGATTGATGTCGAGGATATTAACGATCAGGCACGCCATCTGGTGCGTTTAATGCCGGTGCTGCGCTTGCGTGATGCCCGTTTTATGCGCCGTATTCGTAACGGCACGGTGCCAAATGTCCCTAATATGGAAGTCACCGCGCGCCAGCTCGATTTCCTCGCCCGTGAGTTATCCTCACATCCGCAAAATCTCTCTGATGGGCAGATTCGTCAGGGACTTTCCGCAATGGTACAGCTGCTTGAGCATTATTTCTCTGAGCAGGGGGCCGGACAGGCGCGATATCGTTTAATGCGGCGGCGAGCCAGCAATGAGCAACGAAGCTGGCGCTATCTGGATATCATCAACCGGATGATTGACCGACCTGGTGGGCGCTCGTATCGGGTTATTTTGCTCGGCCTGTTTGCTACTTTGTTGCAGGCAAAAGGCACATTGCGACTGGATAAAGACGCCCGTCCATTGTTGCTGATCGAAGATCCAGAAACCCGTTTACACCCCATTATGCTTTCAGTTGCCTGGCATCTGTTGAATCTTCTGCCATTGCAGCGCATTGTCACCACCAACTCGGGTGAGTTGCTTTCGTTAACGCCGGTAGAGCATGTTTGCCGACTGGTACGTGAGTCCTCGCGCGTTGCCGCCTGGCGTCTGGGGCCGAGTGGCTTGAGTACCGAAGATAGCCGACGCATATCCTTTCACATTCGTTTTAACCGTCCGTCATCGCTGTTTGCACGCTGCTGGTTGCTGGTGGAAGGGGAAACGGAAACCTGGGTTATCAATGAACTGGCGCGTCAGTGCGGACATCATTTTGATGCCGAAGGGATCAAGGTCATTGAGTTTGCCCAGTCCGGGCTAAAGCCACTGGTTAAATTTGCCCGCCGAATGGGGATTGAATGGCATGTACTGGTCGATGGCGATGAAGCAGGGAAGAAATATGCCGCTACGGTACGCAGCCTGTTGAATAACGATCGGGAAGCCGAACGAGAACATTTAACGGCGTTACCGGCGCTGGATATGGAACATTTTATGTATCGCCAGGGATTTTCCGATGTGTTCCACCGCGTGGCGCAAATCCCGGAAAATGTACCGATGAATCTACGCAAAATTATCTCGAAAGCGATCCATCGCTCTTCCAAACCCGATCTTGCCATTGAAGTGGCAATGGAGGCAGGACGTCGTGGTGTGGACTCCGTACCGACGCTGCTGAAAAAAATGTTCTCACGCGTGCTGTGGCTGGCGCGCGGTCGCGCGGATTAACCGCGAAACATCGTGGCCATTTGTGGCTGAATAGCGTCGAGCATCTCATAGCGCCGACGGTATTCAGCCCGTTTTTTACTGGCGATTTCGGCAATCTCTTTTCGTGCTATCTGTGCTGGAAGGCGGTAATGGCGTTCAGCATCACATACGCCGCCAACCGATTCCCAGAAAGCGTTGTAATCAGCGTGGATCTTGCCTTCTTTATCGCGATAACGCAGGCTGCGGTAAATATGCGTTTCATTGCTGACGGCAATAATCTGCTCTACCTGCAAACGTTGGGCAAACAGACAGGCCGCTTCCATCACGAGGCGTTTGGGAAATAGCCCGTGGCAGGCTTTCGTCGCATTCTGGATTTCCTGATGTGGAATTTCCCATTTTGCGCCTTGCAGTCCGCCAATAAACATCGTTCTTTTCCCCTGATATTCACACAGGGTAAACGTGATCTCTGCCAGAGGAATACCTTCGCTGTTGCGAAACAGGATTGTGCTGTCACCTTCTTTATCCATTGAGATCATCATGGTCAGCTCAAGCGTGAACTGCTCGCCGTTTTTGCCTTCCAGCTTCGCCAGTTGCAGCCCGGGGGTATTCAAATATAAGCTGAATTCTTCCGCCGACATACATCCGCGGAGTAACGCATAATGGTAACGTAACGCCTCCAGCAATTGCTTACGGCTAAGATTCGCCGCAAGGTAAGGGCGATGCAGACGCACAGGCAGTCGCGGTTGGCGCGTTAACAACACATTGAGATTAGGCCAGTGGGAAAGTTCGTTCATCCACTCAACGCTTAAACGCGGCATAATCAACGAGCGCAGCAAAAATTTCTGGCGAAAACTACGGCGATGCCAGAATTTACCCGGCCGACACTGTCCACGTGCCAGACTAAGAAAAAGTGACAGGCTGCTGAGAGATTCAGATGGCGTAAAGGTCCGTTCAGTTAGCTGCGACATATTCATGAAATCAATGGTTATACATGACGTCGATTTCACCATTGCGTATCTTAACCAAACATCAATAGTGTGATTACTAACGTAAATTTTATGGTTTTGTTGATATTTCGTTGAAGTTAATGACCCGGATTGGCATATGGAGTATTCAGAATATTTATGAAAAAGCGGAAAACCGTGAAGAAGCGTTACGTTATTGCGCTGGTGATAGTCATCGCCGGACTGATTACGTTATGGAGAATTCTTAACGCACCCGTGCCGACTTATCAGACACTGATTGTGCGCCCCGGTGATTTACAGCAAAGCGTGCTGGCGACCGGAAAGCTGGACGCGCTGCGTAAGGTTGACGTGGGCGCGCAGGTCAGCGGTCAGTTGAAAACGCTGTCGGTGGCGATTGGCGATAAAGTAAAAAAAGACCAGCTTTTAGGGGTCATTGATCCTGAACAGGCTGAAAACCAGATCAAGGAGGTCGAAGCAACGCTGATGGAGCTACGCGCGCAGCGGCAGCAGGCGGAAGCGGAGCTGAAACTGGCGCGGGTGACGTATTCCCGTCAGCAACGTCTGGCACAAACGCAGGCGGTTTCACAGCAGGATCTCGACACCGCCGCGACGGAGATGGCTGTGAAACAGGCGCAAATTGGCACCATTGACGCGCAAATCAAGCGCAATCAGGCTTCTCTCGATACGGCTAAAACCAATCTCGATTACACTCGCATCGTTGCCCCGATGGCCGGGGAAGTCACGCAAATCACCACTCTGCAAGGCCAGACGGTGATTGCCGCACAACAAGCACCGAACATTCTGACGCTGGCAGATATGAGCACCATGCTGGTAAAAGCGCAGGTTTCTGAAGCGGATGTAATCCACCTGAAGCCGGGGCAAAAAGCCTGGTTTACGGTACTTGGCGATCCACTGACGCGCTACGAGGGGCAAATCAAGGATGTACTACCGACGCCGGAAAAGGTTAACGACGCTATTTTCTATTACGCCCGTTTTGAAGTCCCCAACCCCAATGGTTTGCTGCGGCTGGATATGACTGCGCAAGTGCATATTCAGCTCACCGATGTGAAAAATGTGCTGACGATCCCTCTGTCGGCGTTAGGCGATCCGGTTGGCGATAATCGTTATAAAGTCAAATTGTTGCGTAATGGCGAAACACGCGAGCGTGAAGTGACGATTGGCGCACGTAACGATACCGATGTTGAGATTGTCAAAGGGCTGGAAGCGGGCGATGAAGTGGTGATTGGTGAGGCCAAACCAGGAGCTGCACAATGACGCCTTTGCTCGAATTAAAGGATATTCGTCGCAGCTATCCTGCCGGTAATGAGCAGGTTGAGGTGCTGAAGGGCATCAGCCTCGATATTTATGCGGGTGAGATGGTCGCGATTGTTGGCGCTTCGGGTTCCGGTAAATCGACCCTGATGAATATTCTCGGCTGCCTGGATAAGGCCACCAGCGGCACCTATCGCGTAGCCGGTCAGGATGTTGCCACGCTGGACGCCGATGCGCTGGCGCAACTGCGCCGCGAGCATTTCGGCTTTATTTTCCAGCGTTACCATTTGCTTTCGCATTTAACCGCCGAGCAGAACGTTGAAGTACCCGCCGTCTATGCTGGTCTTGAGCGGAAACAGCGACTGCTTCGTGCCCAGGAGTTGCTGCAACGGCTGGGGCTGGAAGACCGTACAGAGTATTATCCGGCACAGCTTTCGGGTGGTCAGCAACAGCGCGTCAGCATCGCGCGGGCATTGATGAACGGCGGTCAGGTAATTCTTGCCGATGAACCAACCGGCGCACTGGACAGCCATTCTGGCGAAGAGGTGATGGCGATCCTGCATCAGCTGCGCGATCGCGGGCATACGGTGATTATCGTCACCCACGATCCGCAGGTCGCTGCTCAGGCCGAGCGGGTGATCGAAATTCGCGACGGCGAAATTGTGCGCAATCCTCCCGCCATTGAAAAAGTGAATGTTGCTGGCGGGACGGAGCCTGTTGTCAATACAGTGTCTGGCTGGCGGCAGTTTGTCAGCGGTTTTAACGAGGCGCTGACGATGGCATGGCGGGCGCTGGCAGCGAATAAAATGCGTACTTTACTGACCATGCTGGGGATTATTATCGGTATTGCGTCGGTGGTTTCCATTGTCGTGGTGGGTGACGCCGCCAAACAAATGGTGCTGGCGGATATTCGTTCTATTGGTACGAATACTATTGATGTCTATCCCGGGAAAGATTTTGGCGATGACGATCCGCAATATCAGCAGGCGCTGAAGTACGACGACTTAATCGCCATCCAAAAACAACCGTGGGTCGCCTCAGCCACACCTGCCGTCTCGCAAAACCTGCGCCTGCGTTATAACAATGTTGATGTTGCTGCCAGTGCCAATGGCGTGAGCGGCGATTATTTTAATGTCTATGGCATGACCTTCAGTGAAGGAAACACCTTTAATCAGGAGCAGCTGAACGGTCGTGCGCAGGTCGTGGTTCTCGACAGTAATACTCGCCGCCAGCTTTTCCCCCATAAAGCAGATGTGGTTGGCGAGGTGATTCTGGTCGGCAATATGCCCGCCAGAGTCATTGGTGTGGCGGAAGAAAAACAGTCGATGTTTGGTAGCAGTAAAGTGCTGCGTGTCTGGCTACCTTACAGCACGATGTCCGGGCGAGTTATGGGCCAGTCGTGGCTTAACTCCATTACTGTCAGGGTGAAAGAAGGATTTGACAGCGCCGAGGCGGAACAGCAACTCACGCGTTTACTTTCACTGCGCCACGGTAAGAAGGATTTCTTTACCTGGAACATGGACGGCGTCTTGAAAACTGTTGAAAAGACCACACGTACTTTACAACTGTTTCTGACGCTGGTGGCGGTGATTTCGCTGGTGGTGGGTGGTATTGGTGTAATGAATATTATGCTGGTGTCAGTGACCGAGCGGACGCGGGAAATTGGCATTCGCATGGCTGTAGGTGCGCGAGCAAGCGATGTTTTGCAACAGTTCCTGATCGAAGCCGTACTGGTTTGCCTGGTCGGTGGCGCGTTGGGAATAACTCTGTCACTGTTAATTGCTTTCACCTTGCAGCTTTTCTTACCCGGCTGGGAGATTGGTTTTTCACCGTTGGCACTGCTGCTGGCGTTTCTCTGCTCGACGGCCACCGGGATTTTATTTGGATGGTTACCCGCACGAAATGCGGCACGACTGGATCCAGTAGATGCTCTGGCACGAGAGTAATTTTTGAGATAAAAATGCCAGCCGATCGGGCTGGCATTTTGCCTTTAGGATGTACACAATGAGACAGAAGAGCTATGCGACTGCCGCTTCTACTTCGACGGGCACAATAACACTGGCGTGATTGCCTTTTGGCCCCTGGTGGACATCAAACTGAACGGATTGTCCAGCTTTTAGCGTTCTATAACCATCCATCTGAATGGTGGAATAATGAGCGAAAATATCTTCGCCGCCGCCTTCAGGGCAGATGAAACCAAACCCTTTGGCATTGTTGAACCACTTAACAGTACCCTTTTCCATGCTTCGACATCCTTCGCAAATCTTATACAAGTAAGATGGAATAAACCGGGGTCAGAGAGGGGGCTGTTCAAAACCTCGCCAACTCTAGAAATACAATTTAGAGAATTAGGGCGAGCCGTCAAGCATTTGACAGGGGCCAGGGGGCAGGTATGAATCAAAAATTTGAAGCAGTTAACGCTATTGACAGGAATGTGACAGATGTCGCTGATGCCAACGATAGATGATAGTTATCTATCATGTGGAGTAGATTGGTCAGGCAAATAAGCTCTTGTCAGCGGCAGGGCGTTCTGCCGATAACCGTAACCGAAGATGATAACTGACAATGGGTAAAACGAACGACTGGCTGGACTTTGATCAACTGGCGGAAGAAAAAGTTCGCGACGCGCTAAAACCGCCATCTATGTATAAAGTGATATTAGTCAATGATGATTACACTCCGATGGAGTTTGTTATTGACGTGTTACAAAAAATTCTTTTCTTATGATGTAGAACGTGCAACGCAATTGATGCTCGCTGTTCACTACCAGGGGAAGGCCATTTGCGGAGTCTTTACCGCCGAGGTTGCAGAAACCAAAGTGGCGATGGTGAACAAGTACGCGAGGGAGAATGAGCATCCATTGCTGTGTACGCTAGAAAAAGCCTGAATGCAGGCATAAAAATTGGGGGAGGTGCCTATGCTCAATCAAGAACTGGAACTCAGTTTAAATATGGCTTTCGCCAGAGCGCGCGAGCACCGTCATGAGTTTATGACCGTCGAGCACTTGTTACTGGCGCTGCTCAGTAACCCATCTGCCCGGGAGGCGCTGGAAGCGTGTTCTGTGGATTTGGTTGCGCTCCGTCAGGAACTGGAAGCCTTTATTGAACAAACCACACCCGTTCTGCCTGCCAGTGAAGAGGAGCGCGACACACAGCCGACGCTGAGTTTTCAGCGTGTACTGCAACGTGCGGTCTTCCATGTCCAGTCCTCCGGTCGCAATGAGGTTACCGGTGCAAACGTTCTGGTCGCTATCTTTAGCGAACAGGAGTCGCAGGCGGCATATCTGTTGCGTAAACATGAAGTCAGCCGTCTCGATGTGGTGAATTTTATCTCTCATGGCACGCGTAAAGACGAGCCGACACAGTCTTCTGATCCTGGCAGCCAGCCAAACAGCGAAGAACAAGCTGGTGGGGAGGAACGTATGGAGAATTTCACGACGAACCTGAATCAGCTTGCGCGCGTGGGCGGAATCGACCCACTGATTGGTCGTGAGAAGGAGCTGGAGCGTGCTATTCAGGTTCTCTGCCGTCGCCGTAAAAACAACCCGCTGCTGGTGGGGGAATCTGGTGTCGGTAAAACCGCGATTGCGGAAGGTCTTGCCTGGCGAATTGTTCAGGGCGATGTGCCGGAAGTGATGGCTGACTGTACGATTTACTCTCTCGATATCGGTTCTCTGTTAGCGGGCACAAAATATCGCGGCGACTTTGAAAAACGTTTTAAAGCGTTGCTCAAGCAGCTGGAGCAGGACACTAACAGCATCCTGTTTATTGATGAGATCCACACCATTATCGGTGCGGGGGCAGCGTCTGGTGGTCAGGTTGATGCGGCTAACCTAATCAAACCGTTGCTCTCCAGCGGTAAAATTCGTGTAATTGGTTCGACAACCTATCAGGAGTTCAGCAACATTTTCGAGAAAGACCGTGCTCTGGCGCGTCGCTTCCAGAAAATTGATATTACTGAACCGTCAATCGAAGAAACTGTTCAAATCATCAATGGCCTGAAACCGAAGTATGAAGCGCACCACGACGTGCGTTATACCGCAAAAGCGGTGCGTGCGGCGGTAGAGCTGGCGGTGAAATACATCAATGATCGTCATCTGCCGGATAAAGCGATTGATGTTATCGACGAAGCGGGCGCTCGCGCACGCCTGATGCCGGTAAGCAAACGCAAGAAAACCGTTAATGTGGCGGATATTGAGTCCGTGGTGGCCCGTATTGCACGCATTCCAGAGAAGAGTGTTTCTCAGAGTGACCGCGATACCCTGAAAAACCTCGGCGATCGCCTGAAAATGCTGGTCTTCGGTCAGGATAAAGCCATTGAGGCGCTGACTGAAGCCATTAAGATGGCGCGTGCAGGTTTAGGTCACGAACATAAACCGGTCGGTTCGTTCCTGTTTGCCGGTCCTACCGGGGTCGGGAAAACAGAGGTGACGGTACAGCTTTCGAAAGCGTTGGGCATTGAGCTTCTGCGCTTTGATATGTCCGAGTATATGGAACGCCATACCGTCAGCCGTCTGATTGGTGCGCCTCCGGGATACGTTGGTTTTGATCAGGGCGGTTTGCTGACCGATGCGGTAATCAAGCATCCACATGCGGTGCTGCTGCTGGACGAAATCGAGAAAGCGCATCCGGACGTGTTCAATATTCTGTTGCAGGTGATGGACAACGGTACGCTGACCGATAACAACGGACGCAAAGCGGACTTCCGTAACGTGGTGCTGGTGATGACCACCAACGCCGGGGTACGGGAAACTGAGCGCAAATCCATTGGTCTTATCCACCAGGATAACAGCACCGATGCGATGGAAGAGATCAAGAAGATCTTTACACCGGAATTCCGTAACCGTCTCGACAACATTATCTGGTTTGATCATCTGTCAACCGACGTGATCCATCAGGTGGTGGATAAATTCATCGTCGAGTTGCAGGTTCAGCTGGATCAGAAAGGTGTTTCTCTGGAAGTGAGCCAGGAAGCGCGTAACTGGCTGGCCGAGAAAGGTTACGACCGGGCAATGGGCGCTCGTCCGATGGCGCGTGTCATCCAGGACAACCTGAAAAAACCGCTCGCCAACGAACTGCTGTTTGGTTCGCTGGTGGACGGCGGTCAGGTCACCGTCGCGCTGGATAAAGAGAAAAATGAGCTGACTTACGGATTCCAGAGTGCACAAAAGCACAAGGCGGAAGCAGCGCATTAATCTAATTGTTAGGTAGGTTGGTGAAGTCCGTAATCTCGAAAGAGGTTACGGACTTTTTGTTTATGGGGTGGAACGGTGAAAACCCTATTTTTGGAGGTGAAGGTAATTTGTTGATAATTAGTGCTGCTGGAAAAGGTAAGGATAAAAAAGGGTGACAGCAGGAAAATGAGATGGTTTTGCTTTATTAACAACGGACTAAACGTGTAGTATTTGAGTTCACTGCCGTACAGGCAGCTTAGAAATCGACGGGGTGCGGTAAAACCTTTGCGAACGCGTTCACTGCCGTACAGGCAGCTTAGAAATTCACAGGTAACATACTCCACCCGCCCACCATGTTCACTGCCGTACAGAAAGATAAAATGCGAAAAAAAAGCTCGCACTTTCGTACGAGCTCTTCTTTAAATATGGCGGTGAGGGGGGGATTCGAACCCCCGATACGTTGCCGTATACACACTTTCCAGGCGTGCTCCTTCAGCCACTCGGACACCTCACCAAATTGTTTTGCTACCAAACCTCATGGGTGGCAACGGGGCGCTACTATAGGGAGTTGGAGTAAAACGGTCAAGAAGAATTTTAATGATAATTATTGTTTGCTCATACTGTAAACAAGTTGTGCAGTATATCTACATCGAGACAAGTTACGGACTTATACTTCCAAAGTACTTCATACATATCACAAAATAAAAAGGCCGGTTAAACCGACCTTTTACTCGTTCTTTCTCTTCGCCCATCAGGCGGTAAAACAATCAGCGACTACGGAAGACAATGCGGCCTTTGCTCAGGTCGTACGGGGTCAGTTCAACAGTCACTTTGTCGCCCGTCAGGATGCGGATGTAGTTTTTGCGCATTTTACCGGAGATGTGTGCAGTAACCACGTGACCGTTTTCTAACTCTACGCGGAACATGGTATTAGGCAACGTTTCAAGAACGGTACCTTGCATTTCAATATTGTCTTCTTTGGCCATCTAATCCTCTGGGGTATCACTACCGTAATTTGAACCGGCAAGATAATGCCGAAGTTCTGTAAATAAGTAAAGATTTGCGCGCTAAATCGCAACAAACAGGTTCGGCACATTACTCCGAAAACACACGGCTAAGCCGCACCAAAAGCGCAACGTATAAGGGAGCGGTGAGATAAACGATGGGCGTTACCTGACGCGAAAAATTCCTTATCGGCAGCGGGGTAATGAGCATAACCAACTCTGCGACCGCAATTATAACACTCTGGGGAGAAATGTGCCGAAAACATTCATTTTTGTGGTGAAAACAAGCATCGTGGCACCCAGAAATTATTCGGCAATCGTCCGAGGCGCATTTGATTGAGATAATTCAGATAATCCCGACGGGGAATTTCGCAGGCACCAAGCGATGCTGTGTGATCGTTAAGGACCTGGCAGTCGATAAGCTTACCGCCATGACTGATAAATTCCTCACAGAATACCAGAAGCGCCGTTTTAGACGCATTTTCCATCCGGCTGAACATGGACTCGCCACAAAATAGCGTTCCCTGGGCCACGCCGTACATACCGCCGACAAGCTCATCTTCATGCCAGACTTCAATGGAGTGGGCATGACCGAGTTCGTGAAGGCGATGGTAGGCTTCGACCACGCCACGCGTGATCCAGGTTCCTTCTTCGCGATCGCTGGCACAACCTTCAATGACCTGACCAAAAGCGTAATTCATCGTGACACGATAGGGCGAGCGTTTATGAAATCGCTTCATACTACGGCTGATATGCAGTGATTCAGGCCAAAGCACCGCGCGAGGATCGGGCGACCACCAGAGGATGGGGGCGCCTGGAGAAAACCACGGAAAAATACCACGCTGGTAAGCCATTAACAGGCGCGCAGGGCTAAGATCGCCCCCCAGAGCCAGCAGGCCGTTAGGCTCACGTAATGCGCCTTCCGGGGAAGGGAAGGCTATTGAATGGCGAGAAAGCTGAACCAGGCGCATGACCGCAAAACTCCACGCAAGTCGGATCGTTCAATAATAGCTTACAAACCCTGCTTAAACTGGTAATAACGCCCCTGTCTGGCAAGCAGTTCTGCGTGAGTACCTTGCTCAATAATTTGCCCGTTGTCCATCACTATTATTTGTTGGAAACGAGAGAGTCCGCGAAGTCGATGGGTGACCATTAACACCGTTTTCTCACGCATCATTTCTGCAAGCAATTCAAGGATCTGGCTTTCGGTTGTGGCATCTAAGCCTTCGGTAGGTTCATCCAGCAACACCAGTGGCGCATCATGTAACAGCGCACGGGCGATAGCCAGACGGCGCAGTTCACCACCGGAGAGCTGGCGTCCGCCTTCACCTAACCAACTGTTGAGACCTGCGTCCTCGAGCAGCTTCTCCAGACCAACGCGACGCAAGATCTCCGACAGAGCCTCATCACTACTGCCAGGCGAGGCGAGTAACAGATTATCACGCAGCGTGGCGCTAAACAGATGCACTCGCTGAGGAACAACGCTGATGGTCTGTCGTAGAGCCGCTTCATTCAGGCTGGCTATGGGGCTATCGTTAAGCAAAATCTCGCCCTGTTGCGGGTCCCAAGCGCGGGTCAGCAGTTGTAACAGTGTTGATTTGCCGCATCCGGTTCGCCCGAGAATCGCAATATGTTCCCCGGCGTTTACCTGAAGAGAAATCCCTTTAAGTGCCTGTTGGGATTGCTCCGGATAAGTGAACTGAACATCCCGTAATGTCAGCGAAACGCGATCGGCAACACGAGTTTGGGTATCAGGGAAGGTGACTTCCGGTTTTTGATCCGTTAAATCAGTGATCCGAACGGCAGAGGCAATGACTTGCCCCAGATGCTGAAATGCACCCGTTACTGGTGCCAGTGCTTCAAACGCGGCTAACGCGCAGAAGACAAACAGGGCAATTAACGCGCCGGGTTGAGCATTGCCGCCAACGCCGCCAGACGCCATCCACAGCATCAGGATCACCGCTAACGCGCCAATGAGCAGCATTATCGCTTGCGACAATGCGGTCAGTTCAGATTGACGGCGTTGCGCTTCCAGCCATTGAATTTCTGTATTCTCTAGTTGCGTGCGATAACGATCGCTGGCACCAAAAATGGTCAGCTCAGCTTGCCCTTGCAGCCAGGCCGTCAGTTGTTGGCGATACTGTCCGCGAAGATGAGTCAGATTTTGCCCGGTGCTTTTTCCCGCACGATAAAACAGCGGTGGCATCAGGAAAAGCGTCAGTAACATAATGCCGCCCAGCGTAAAGGCGAGGGTGAAATCAAGGAAACTTAACCCGACTGTCACCACCATAATCACCACAAAAGCGCCCACCAGCGGCGAGATAACGCGCAGGTAAAGATGATCGAGCGTATCAACATCCGCCACCACGCGATTGAGCAATTCGCCCTGACGATAGCGCGCCAGTCCGGCAGGGGAGAGGGGCAACAATTTGCTGAAGGTGTAAATGCGCAGATGCTGCAACACGCGGAAAGTCGCGTCGTGACTTACCAGACGTTCAAAATAACGCCCGGCAGTACGGGTGATTGCGGCACCACGCACGCCCGCAGCGGGTAGCATATAGTTGAAGCTGTACAGTCCGGCAACCCCCGCAACCGCTGAGGCCGAGAGGAACCAGCCGGAAAGTGTCAACAGACCGATACTGGCGAGCAGCGTCACAATTGCCAGCACAATACCAAGACTTAACATCCATTTATGACGTTTATACAGTGCCAGATAGGGTAGCAAAGCGCGCATTTAAATCTCCTCCTGACGATGGGCCAGTAATGTGGCGAATGGGCCACCAGCCACACTTAATTCCGCGTAACGTCCTTGCTCAATAATCTGACCATCCTGCATTACCCAAATGACATCCCAGTCAGCAAGATCTTCTAACTGGTGGGTGACCATTAACGTTGTCTGGCGCAGAGAGGCGGCATTCAGCGCCTCCATTACGCGCTGTTCACTGTGAGCATCAAGGCTGGCAGCGGGTTCATCCAACAGTAATAGCGAACAGGGATTTAGTAACGCACGGGCCACCGCCACGCGCTGCGCCTGCCCCACGGAAAGGCGGGCAGCCTGGTCGCCAACAGGCGTATCAACGCCTTGTGGCAGGAGCGGTAGAAACTCGCTGACCCAGGCGTTATCCAGCGCTGCTTGTAATTCATGTTCGCTGGCATCAGGTCGCGCCAGTAGTACGTTATCCCGTAATGTTGCTGCCGGTAATTGTGGATTTTGCCCAACCCAGGAGAGATGTTTACGCCATGATTCTGGTGATAAATCGCGTAATTCTATCCCGTTGATTCGTAGCGATCCCTGATATGAGAGAAAACCAGAAAGCGCGTTCAACAGTGAACTTTTACCTGAACCGCTGCGACCAACCAACACGGCACGTTGGCCTGCTGGCAAAGTAAAGTTCAGCGGTCCGGCCAGCGTTTTACCTTCCGGCGACGTGATAAACAGATCCTCGGCCTCAATGGTCACCGGATCGGTCGATGCTAATTCCACCTCGCCACGCTGCGGATGGGCGAGCGGGGTTTCCATAAACGTTTTCAGACTGTCAGCTGCACCAACAGCTTGGGCTTTAGCATGATAAAACGTACCGAGATCGCGTAATGGCTGGAAAAACTCTGGCGCAAGGATCAGGGCCAGAAAACCCGCAGCCAGCGTCACGCCAGTATCGTAGTGACCAAAATCCAGCTCGCCGAGATAGGAAAAACCAAAGTAGACCGCCACCAGAGCAATTGACAGCGAGGTAAAAAATTCGAGAATGCCGGAGGATAAAAATGCCAGCCGTAGCACTTCCATTGTCCGTTGGCGGAAATCTTCCGAAGCAGAACGAATACTTTCAATTTCAGCTTCACCACGACCAAAAATACGCAATGTTTCCATGCCGCGCAGGCGATCGAGGAAATGCCCACTTAAGCGAGCAAGAGCGAGAAAGTTACGTCGGTTAGCATCGGCAGCCCCCATTCCAACCAGCGCCATAAACAACGGAATTAACGGTGCAGTGCCCAGCAGAATGAGCGCCGCAGCCCAGTTTGAGGGGAAGATTGCCACCACAATCAGCAACGGCACCGACACTGCCAGCGCCATTTGCGGCAGGTAGCGTGCATAGTAATCATGCATATCGTCAATTTGCTCGAGTACCAGCGTCGCCCAGCTCCCCGCAGGTTTACCCTGAATCCACGCTGGCCCTGCTTGTTGCAGACGGTCGAGAACCTGACGGCGGATGGCAAAGCGGATATGCTGCCCGGCGTGATAACCCACCCGTTCGCGTAACCAGACCGCCCATGCGCGCAGTACAAAGGTCAGAACCAGTAACGTAAAGGGAAGCAGCAGGGCTTCACGGGGAATATTCTCCATAATCATATGTTGCAGAATTCGCGCCATGAACCAGGCCTGGGCAATGATCAATATGCCGCTTACAAAGCCCAGCAGACGAGAAATATTCAGCCAACGTTGGGAGATGACGCTTTGCTGTTTTAACCAGCGGGTTAACTCTTTTTGACGAGATTTATTCATTGCACGCTTAGCAGGTGAGTTATCAGAATTATTTGCAGAGCAATGTTACAACGGGGAAAAAATAAAGGCGACCCATAGTCGCAAGGTGTCGCCTTCTTTACTTTTGTTACTGATTTGTAAAATTATTTTGCGTCAGCTAAACCATCGAGGTAGCGTTCCGCATCAAGTGCTGCCATGCAGCCAGTACCGGCCGAAGTAATGGCCTGGCGATAAATGTGATCCATCACGTCGCCTGCGGCAAAGACGCCAGGAATGCTGGTCTGGGTGGCATTACCATGAATACCCGACTGTACTTTGATGTAGCCGTTTTCCAGTTCCAGCTGCCCTTCGAAAATCGCAGTATTCGGGCTGTGACCGATAGCAACAAACAGACCGGCAACGTCGAGTGACTCGATGTTATCGCTGTTTTGCGTATCGCGCAGACGAACGCCAGTGACACCCATTTGATCGCCGGTCACTTCTTCCAGCGTACGGTTGGTGTGCAGAATGATGTTGCCGTTCTCCACTTTATCCATCAGACGCTTAATAAGGATTTTTTCCGCGCGGAAACCGTCACGGCGGTGAATCAGATGCACTTCCGAAGCGATGTTAGACAGATACAGCGCCTCTTCAACCGCGGTATTGCCGCCGCCGATGACCGCAACTTTCTGGTTGCGATAGAAGAAACCGTCGCAGGTTGCACAAGCAGAAACCCCACGGCCTTTAAAGGCTTCTTCAGAGGGCAGGCCGAGATAGCGTGCAGAAGCTCCGGTGGCAATAATCAGCGCGTCGCAAGTGTATTCGCCGTTATCGCCATTCAGACGGAACGGACGGTTTTGCAGATCCACCTTGTTGATATGATCAAAAATGATCTCAGTTTCAAACTTGGTGGCATGTTCGTGCATGCGCTCCATTAATAACGGACCGGTCAGATCGTTTGGATCACCAGGCCAGTTTTCCACTTCCGTGGTGGTGGTCAGTTGGCCGCCTTTTTCCATGCCGGTAATCAGCACAGGTTGCAGGTTGGCGCGCGCCGCGTAGACAGCAGCGGTGTATCCCGCCGGGCCTGAACCCAGGATAAGCAGTTTACTGTGTTTGGTCGTGCCCATGAGATCCCCATAGTTGTTGGCAGACAATGGGCAGGATTGTAGGGAATTTACAGACGTAAAAAAAGAGTATGACGATTTTGTTAACAATTTGTGCAATCGGCAGCATCGATAAGCAGGTCAAATTCTCCCGTCATTATCACCTCTGCTACTTAAATTTCCCGCTTTATAAGCCGATTAAATGATGAATAAACGCCCCTGTTAATGAATATCTGGCATGTTGTACTAAAAATCGATGTTTTGCTTTGACAATCCCCTGGTGTTTTGCGAAAACATTCGAGGAAGAAAAAAAACAGTATTCTTATATGCGCATAACCATGCATGTAAATACCATGTTTACCGTGCTAGTGAAATCTACGTATGGCGTGGACAGACGCCATTCGTGATGTCGATAGCTGCCACAAGGCAACGGTCTTCTCACCGTAGACCCAGGCATTGCGCGCCGTGAATCTTCATGATTTCGGTCTATCGTGACGGGTAGCGACTCTGAACAGTGATGTTTCAGGGGCAGACAGGAGTAGGGAAGGAATACAGAGAGACAATAATAATGGTAGATAGCAAGAAGCGCCTTGGCAAAGATCTCGACCGTATCGATCGTAACATTCTTAATGAGTTGCAAAAGGATGGGCGTATTTCTAACGTCGAGCTTTCTAAACGTGTGGGACTTTCCCCAACGCCGTGCCTTGAGCGTGTGCGTCGGCTGGAAAGACAAGGGTTTATTCAGGGCTATACGGCGCTGCTTAACCCCCATTATCTGGATGCATCACTTCTGGTATTCGTTGAGATTACTCTGAATCGTGGCGCACCGGATGTGTTTGAACAATTCAATACCGCTGTACAAAAACTTGAAGAAATTCAGGAGTGTCATTTAGTATCTGGTGATTTCGACTACCTGTTGAAAACACGCGTGCCGGATATGTCAGCTTACCGTAAGTTGCTGGGGGAAACCCTGCTGCGTCTGCCTGGCGTCAATGACACACGGACATACGTTGTTATGGAAGAAGTCAAGCAGAGTAATCGTCTGGTTATTAAGACGCGCTAACACGGAACAGGTGCAAAATCGGCGTATTTTGATTACACTCCTGTTAATCCATACAGCAACAGTACTGGGGTAACCTGGTACTGTTGTCCGTTTTAGCATCGGGCAGGAAAAGCCTGTAACCTGGAGAGCCTTTCTTGAGCCAGGAATACACTGAAGACAAAGAAGTCACATTGACAAAGTTAAGTAGCGGCCGCCGCCTTCTGGAGGCGTTGCTGATCCTTATTGTCCTGTTTGCCGTCTGGTTGATGGCTGCCTTACTAAGCTTTAACCCTTCGGACCCCAGCTGGTCGCAAACGGCCTGGCATGAACCTATCCATAATTTAGGTGGGATGCCCGGTGCGTGGTTGGCAGATACGCTGTTCTTTATTTTTGGCGTGATGGCTTACACCATTCCCGTCATTATTGTCGGCGGTTGTTGGTTTGCCTGGCGTCATCAGTCCAGCGACGAATACATTGATTATTTTGCCGTTTCGCTACGCATCATTGGCGTTTTGGCGCTCATCCTTACCTCCTGTGGTCTGGCGGCAATCAACGCTGACGATATCTGGTATTTTGCCTCCGGTGGCGTCATTGGCAGCTTACTAAGCACTACGCTACAACCACTGCTACACAGTAGCGGGGGAACTATTGCGCTGCTCTGCGTTTGGGCAGCGGGCCTGACGTTGTTCACCGGTTGGTCATGGGTGACCATTGCTGAAAAACTCGGCGGCTGGATTTTAAACATTCTCACCTTCGCCAGTAATCGTACCCGTCGCGATGATACCTGGGTCGATGAAGATGAGTATGAAGACGACGAAGAGTATGAAGATGAAAATCACGGCAAACAGCATGAATCACGCCGTGCCCGTATTCTTCGCGGCGCGCTAGCGCGTCGTAAACGGTTGGCGGAAAAATTCATTAATCCGATGGGGCGGCAAACAGACGCTGCGTTGTTCTCCGGTAAGCGGATGGATGATGACGAAGAGATTACCTACACTGCACGCGGTGTGGCTGCCGACCCTGACGACGTCCTATTTTCGGGCAATCGTGCAACGCAGCCAGAATATGACGAATACGATCCATTATTAAACGGTGCGCCAATTACCGAACCTGTCGCTGTAGCAGCTGCTGCTACCACGGCGGCACAAAGCTGGGCTGCGCCGGTTGAACCTGTGACTCAGACGCCGCCTGTTGCCTCTGTTGATGTTCCACCTTCGCAACCTACAGTAGCCTGGCAGCCTGTACCGGGTCCACAAACGGGAGAGCCGGTTATTGCTCCTGCACCGGAAGGTTACCCACAGCAGCCACAATATGCGCAGCCTGCAGTGCAATATAATGAGCCGCTGCAACAACCAGTACAGCCACAGCAGCCGTATTATGCACCTGCAGCTGAACAACCTGTGCAACAACCTTACTACGCTCCTGCGGCGGAACAACCTGTTCAGCAACCGTATTACGCCCCTGCGCCAGAACAACCGGTGGCAGGTAACGCCTGGCAAGCCGAAGAGCAGCAATCCACTTTTGCTCCACAGTCT
This sequence comes from Shigella sonnei, assembly GCF_002950395.1. NCBI lineage: Bacteria > Pseudomonadati > Pseudomonadota > Gammaproteobacteria > Enterobacterales > Enterobacteriaceae > Shigella > Shigella sonnei. Next base: position 2,058,867 of record NZ_CP026802.1, on the reverse strand, counting down.
ACATACCAGACTGAGCAAACTTATCAGCAACCAGCCGCTCAGGAGCCGTTGTACCAACAGCCGCAACCCGTTGAACAGCAGCCTGTTGTGGAGCCTGAACCCGTTGTAGAAGAGACAAAACCCGCGCGTCCGCCACTTTACTATTTTGAAGAAGTGGAAGAGAAGCGAGCCCGTGAACGTGAACAACTTGCGGCCTGGTATCAACCGATTCCAGAACCGGTTAAAGAACCAGAACCGATCAAATCTTCGCTGAAAGCACCTTCTGTTGCAGCAGTACCTCCAGTAGAAACCGCTGCCGCTGTTTCTCCGCTGGCATCTGGCGTGAAAAAAGCGACACTGGCGACGGGGGCTGCCGCAACCGTTGCCGCGCCAGTCTTCAGTCTGGCAAATAGCGGTGGACCGCGTCCGCAGGTCAAAGAGGGGATTGGCCCGCAGTTGCCACGACCGAAACGTATCCGCGTGCCAACTCGCCGTGAATTGGCGTCTTACGGTATTAAGCTGCCCTCACAGCGTGCGGCGGAAGAAAAAGCCCGTGAAGCCCAGCGCAATCAGTACGATTCTGGCGATCAGTACAACGATGATGAAATCGATGCGATGCAGCAGGATGAACTGGCACGTCAGTTCGCCCAGACACAGCAGCAACGCTATGGCGAACAGTATCAACATGATGTGCCCGTAAACGCAGAAGATGCAGATGCTGCGGCAGAGGCTGAACTGGCTCGTCAGTTTGCGCAAACTCAACAACAACGTTATTCCGGCGAACAACCGGCTGGGGCGAATCCGTTCTCGCTGGATGATTTTGAATTTTCGCCAATGAAAGCGTTGCTGGATGATGGTCCACACGAACCGTTGTTTACGCCAATTGTTGAACCTGTACAGCAGCCGCAACAACCGGTTGCACCGCAGCAGCAGTATCAGCAGCCACAACAGCCGGTTGCGCCACAGCAGCAATATCAGCAGCCGCAACAGCCGGTTGCGCCGCAGCCACAATATCAGCAGCCGCAACAACCGGTTGCGCCACAGCAGCAATATCAGCAGCCGCAACAACCAGTTGCGCCGCAGCCGCAGTATCAACAGCCGCAACAACCGGTTGCGCCGCAGCAGCAGTATCAGCAGCCACAACAGCCAGTTGCGCCACAACCGCAGGATACCCTGCTTCATCCGCTGTTGATGCGTAATGGCGACAGCCGTCCGTTGCATAAACCGACGACGCCGCTGCCTTCTCTGGATTTGCTGACACCGCCGCCGAGCGAAGTGGAGCCGGTAGATACCTTTGCGCTTGAACAAATGGCTCGCCTGGTGGAAGCGCGTCTGGCTGATTTCCGTATTAAAGCCGATGTTGTCAATTACTCTCCGGGGCCGGTTATCACTCGCTTTGAATTGAACCTGGCACCGGGCGTAAAAGCGGCGCGCATTTCTAACTTGTCACGGGACCTTGCCCGTTCACTTTCGACGGTGGCGGTGCGTGTCGTTGAAGTTATTCCTGGCAAACCCTATGTAGGTCTGGAGTTACCGAATAAAAAACGACAAACCGTTTATCTGCGCGAAGTTTTGGATAACGCCAAATTCCGCGATAATCCGTCGCCATTAACCGTGGTGCTGGGTAAAGATATCGCCGGTGAGCCGGTGGTTGCCGATCTGGCGAAAATGCCGCACTTGTTGGTTGCGGGGACTACCGGTTCCGGTAAATCTGTCGGTGTGAACGCGATGATCCTGAGCATGCTTTATAAAGCACAGCCAGAAGATGTGCGTTTCATCATGATCGACCCGAAAATGCTGGAGCTTTCGGTTTATGAAGGCATTCCGCATCTGTTAACGGAAGTCGTTACTGATATGAAAGATGCCGCCAACGCGCTGCGCTGGTGTGTTAACGAGATGGAGCGTCGTTATAAACTGATGTCTGCGCTGGGTGTGCGTAATCTGGCGGGTTATAACGAAAAAATTGCTGAAGCCGATCGCATGATGCGTCCGATTCCAGACCCGTACTGGAAGCCGGGTGACAGTATGGATGCCCAGCATCCGGTGCTGAAAAAAGAACCATACATTGTGGTGTTGGTTGACGAATTTGCCGACCTGATGATGACGGTAGGTAAAAAAGTGGAAGAGCTGATAGCACGTCTGGCGCAAAAAGCCCGTGCCGCGGGTATCCACCTCGTACTGGCAACTCAGCGTCCATCGGTTGATGTTATTACTGGTCTGATTAAAGCGAATATTCCGACCCGTATCGCCTTTACCGTATCCAGTAAGATTGACTCACGTACCATTCTTGATCAGGCTGGCGCGGAATCACTGCTGGGGATGGGGGATATGCTCTACTCTGGGCCGAACTCCACGTTGCCGGTACGTGTCCATGGTGCTTTTGTTCGCGATCAGGAAGTTCATGCCGTGGTGCAGGACTGGAAAGCGCGTGGTCGCCCACAGTATGTTGATGGCATCACTTCCGACAGTGAAAGCGAAGGTGGCGCGGGCGGTTTCGATGGCGCTGAAGAACTGGATCCGTTGTTCGATCAGGCGGTGCAGTTTGTCACTGAAAAACGCAAAGCGTCAATTTCTGGCGTACAGCGTCAGTTCCGCATTGGTTATAACCGTGCAGCGCGTATTATCGAACAGATGGAAGCGCAGGGGATTGTCAGCGAACAGGGGCACAACGGTAATCGTGAAGTGCTGGCTCCACCGCCGTTTGACTAATTAATGCATTGCCGGATAAGGCGCGGTAGCGTCGCATCCGGCACTCTATCAACTGAAAATTCAGTATTTTCTTCTTTCCTCAAGCTGATTATTAGCCTGGAATAGAGAGTAGAGGGAACTCCCGATCGGGAGTGACGTAATTTGAGGAATAATGATGAAAAAAATTGCCATCACCTGTGCATTACTCTCAAGCTTAGTAGCAAGCAGCGTTTGGGCTGATGCCGCAAGCGATCTGAAAAGCCGCCTGGATAAAGTCAGCAGCTTCCACGCCAGCTTCACACAAAAAGTGACTGACGGTAGCGGCGCGGCGGTGCAGGAAGGTCAGGGCGATCTGTGGGTGAAACGTCCAAACTTATTCAACTGGCATATGACACAACCTGATGAAAGCATTCTGGTTTCTGACGGTAAAACACTGTGGTTCTATAACCCGTTCGTTGAGCAAGCTACGGCAACTTGGCTGAAAGATGCCACCGGTAATACGCCGTTTATGCTGATTGCCCGCAACCAGTCCAGCGACTGGCAGCAGTACAATATCAAACAGAATGGCGATGACTTTGTCCTGACGCCGAAAGCCAGCAATGGCAATCTGAAGCAGTTCACCATTAACGTGGGACGTGATGGCACAATCCATCAGTTTAGCGCGGTGGAGCAGGACGATCAGCGCAGCAGTTATCAACTGAAATCCCAGCAAAATGGGGCTGTGGATGCAGCGAAATTTACCTTCACCCCGCCGCAAGGCGTCACGGTAGATGATCAACGTAAGTAGAGGCACCTGAGTGAGCAATCTGTCGCTCGATTTTTCGGATAATACTTTTCAACCTCTGGCCGCGCGTATGCGGCCAGAAAATTTAGCACAGTATATCGGCCAGCAACATTTGCTGGCTGCGGGGAAGCCGTTGCCGCGCGCTATCGAAGCCGGGCATCTGCATTCTATGATCCTCTGGGGGCCACCGGGTACCGGCAAAACAACCCTCGCTGAAGTGATTGCCCGCTATGCGAACGCTGATGTGGAACGTATTTCTGCCGTCACCTCTGGCGTGAAAGAGATTCGCGAGGCGATCGAGCGCGCCCGGCAAAACCGCAATGCAGGTCGCCGCACTATTCTTTTTGTTGACGAAGTGCACCGATTCAACAAAAGCCAGCAGGATGCATTTCTGCCACATATTGAAGACGGCACCATCACTTTTATTGGCGCAACCACTGAAAACCCGTCGTTTGAGCTTAATTCGGCACTGCTTTCCCGTGCCCGTGTCTATCTGTTGAAATCCCTGGGTACAGAGGATATTGAGCAAGTACTAACTCAGGCGATGGAAGACAAGACCCGTGGTTATGGTGGTCAGGATATTGTTCTGCCAGATGAAACACGACGCGCCATTGCTGAACTGGTGAATGGCGACGCGCGCCGGGCGTTAAATACGCTGGAAATGATGGCGGATATGGCCGAAGTCAATGATAGCGGTAAGCGGGTCCTGAAGCCTGAATTATTGACCGAAATCGCCGGTGAGCGAAGCGCCCGCTTTGATAACAAAGGCGATCGCTTTTACGATCTCATTTCCGCACTGCATAAGTCGGTACGTGGTAGCGCACCCGATGCGGCGCTCTACTGGTATGCGCGAATTATTACCGCTGGTGGCGATCCGTTATATGTCGCGCGTCGTTGCCTGGCAATTGCTTCCGAAGATGTCGGCAATGCCGACCCACGGGCGATGCAGGTGGCAATTGCGGCCTGGGATTGCTTTACTCGCGTTGGCCCGGCGGAAGGTGAACGCGCCATTGCTCAGGCGATTGTTTACCTGGCCTGCGCGCCAAAAAGCAACGCTGTCTACACTGCGTTTAAAGCTGCGCTGGCGGATGCTCGCGAACGCCCGGATTATGACGTGCCGGTTCATTTGCGTAATGCGCCGACGAAATTAATGAAGGAAATGGGCTACGGGCAGGAATATCGTTACGCTCATGATGAAGCAAACGCTTATGCTGCCGGTGAGGTTTACTTCCCGCCGGAAATAGCACAAACACGCTATTATTTCCCGACAAACAGGGGCCTTGAAGGCAAGATTGGCGAAAAGCTCGCCTGGCTGGCTGAACAGGATCAAAATAGCCCCATAAAACGCTACCGTTAATGTTATCGTTGCGGTAATGTTGTTACTGTATCCCTGTGGTCGCAGGCTGTGGCCACATCTCCCATTTAATTCGATAAGCACAGGATAAGCATGCTCGATCCCAATCTGCTGCGTAATGAGCCAGACGCAGTCGCTGAAAAACTGGCACGCCGGGGCTTTAAGCTGGATGTAGATAAGCTGGGCGCTCTTGAAGAGCGTCGTAAAGTATTGCAGGTCAAAACGGAAAACCTGCAAGCGGAGCGTAACTCCCGATCGAAATCCATTGGCCAGGCGAAAGCGCGCGGGGAAGATATCGAGCCTTTACGTCTGGAAGTGAACAAACTGGGCGAAGAGCTGGATGCAGCAAAAGCCGAGCTGGATGCTTTACAGGCTGAAATTCGCGATATCGCGCTGACCATCCCTAACCTGCCTGCAGATGAAGTGCCGGTAGGTAAAGACGAAAATGACAACGTTGAAGTCAGCCGCTGGGGTACCCCGCGTGAGTTTGACTTTGAAGTTCGTGACCACGTGACGCTGGGTGAAATGCACTCTGGCCTCGACTTTGCAGCTGCAGTTAAGCTGACTGGTTCCCGCTTTGTGGTAATGAAAGGGCAGATTGCTCGCATGCACCGCGCACTGTCGCAGTTTATGCTGGATCTGCATACCGAACAGCATGGCTACAGTGAGAACTATGTTCCGTACCTGGTTAACCAGGACACGCTGTACGGTACGGGTCAGCTGCCGAAATTTGCTGGCGATCTGTTCCATACTCGTCCGCTGGAAGAAGAAGCAGACACCAGTAACTATGCGCTGATCCCAACGGCAGAAGTTCCGCTGACTAACCTGGTGCGCGGTGAAATCATCGATGAAGATGATCTGCCAATTAAGATGACCGCCCACACCCCATGCTTCCGTTCTGAAGCCGGTTCATATGGTCGTGACACCCGTGGTCTGATCCGTATGCACCAGTTCGACAAAGTTGAAATGGTGCAGATCGTGCGCCCGGAAGACTCAATGGCGGCGCTGGAAGAGATGACTGGTCATGCAGAAAAAGTCCTGCAGTTGCTGGGCCTGCCGTACCGTAAAATCATCCTTTGCACTGGCGACATGGGCTTTGGCGCTTGCAAAACTTACGACCTGGAAGTATGGATCCCGGCACAGAACACCTACCGTGAGATCTCTTCCTGCTCCAACGTTTGGGATTTCCAGGCACGTCGTATGCAGGCACGTTGCCGCAGCAAGTCGGACAAGAAAACCCGTCTGGTTCATACCCTGAACGGTTCTGGTCTGGCTGTTGGTCGTACGCTGGTTGCAGTAATGGAAAACTATCAGCAGGCTGATGGTCGTATTGAAGTACCAGAAGTTCTGCGTCCGTATATGAACGGACTGGAATATATTGGCTAATACCCAATTTTTCTGAATCTAAAAAGCGCCTGCGGGCGCTTTTTTTGTCTCCCTTTGATACCGAACAATAATTACTCCTCACTTACACGTAATACTACTTTCGAGTGAAAATCTACCTATCTCTTTGATTTTCAAATTATTCGATGTATACAAGCCTATATAGCGAACTGCTATAGAAATAATTACACAATACGGTTTGTTACTGGAATCAATCGTGAGCAAGCTTGAGTGAGCCATTATGAAAACGAAAATCCCTGATGCGGTATTGGCTGCTGAGGTGAGTCGCCGTGGTTTGGTAAAAACGACAGCGATCGGCGGCCTGGCAATGGCCAGCAGCGCATTAACATTACCTTTTAGTCGGATTGCGCACGCTGTCGATAGCGCCATTCCAACAAAATCAGACGAAAAGGTTATCTGGAGCGCCTGTACAGTTAACTGTGGTAGTCGCTGCCCGCTACGTATGCACGTCGTGGACGGTGAAATCAAATATGTCGAAACGGACAATACCGGCGATGACAATTACGACGGCCTGCACCAGGTTCGCGCCTGCCTGCGTGGGCGTTCCATGCGTCGCCGTGTCTACAATCCGGACCGCCTGAAATATCCGATGAAACGAGTCGGGGCGCGCGGTGAAGGCAAATTCGAGCGCATTAGCTGGGAAGAAGCCTACGACATCATCGCGACCAATATGCAGCGCCTGATCAAAGAGTACGGCAACGAGTCTATCTATCTGAACTATGGCACCGGTACGCTGGGCGGCACCATGACCCGCTCCTGGCCGCCGGGAAATACCCTGGTCGCGCGGCTGATGAACTGCTGCGGCGGCTATCTGAACCATTACGGCGACTACTCCTCCGCGCAAATTGCGGAAGGTTTGAACTATACCTACGGCGGCTGGGCAGATGGCAACAGCCCGTCGGATATCGAAAACAGTAAGCTGGTAGTGCTGTTTGGTAATAACCCTGGCGAAACGCGAATGAGTGGCGGTGGGGTGACTTACTATCTTGAACAGGCACGCCAGAAATCTAATGCCCGCATGATCATCATCGATCCGCGCTATACCGACACCGGTGCCGGGCGCGAAGATGAGTGGATCCCTATTCGTCCGGGAACAGATGCCGCACTGGTTAACGGTCTGGCGTACGTCATGATCACTGAAAACCTGGTGGATCAGGCATTCCTCGATAAATATTGCGTTGGCTACGATGAGAAAACCCTGCCAGCCAGTGCGCCGAAAAATGGCCACTATAAAGCTTATATTCTGGGTGAAGGGCCAGATGGCGTGGCTAAAACACCGGAATGGGCCTCACAAATCACCGGTGTTCCGGCAGACAAAATCATCAAACTGGCTCGTGAAATCGGCAGTACCAAACCGGCGTTTATCAGCCAGGGATGGGGCCCGCAGCGTCACGCTAACGGTGAAATCGCAACCCGTGCTATCTCGATGCTGGCGATTCTGACCGGTAACGTTGGTATTAATGGAGGGAACAGCGGCGCGCGTGAAGGTTCATACAGCTTACCGTTTGTCCGTATGCCGACCTTGGAAAACCCGATCCAGACCAGCATTTCGATGTTTATGTGGACCGATGCCATTGAACGTGGCCCGGAAATGACGGCGCTGCGTGATGGTGTACGCGGGAAAGATAAGCTGGATGTGCCGATCAAAATGATCTGGAACTATGCCGGTAACTGCCTGGTTAACCAGCATTCTGAAATCAACCGTACCCATGAAATCCTTCAGGATGATAAGAAGTGCGAGCTGATTGTGGTTATCGACTGCCACATGACCTCATCGGCGAAATATGCTGACATCCTGCTGCCTGACTGCACCGCTTCCGAACAGATGGACTTTGCGCTGGATGCATCCTGCGGGAATATGTCTTACGTGATTTTCAACGATCAGGTGATTAAACCGCGCTTTGAATGTAAGACCATCTATGAAATGACCAGCGAACTGGCAAAACGTCTTGGCGTTGAGCAACAGTTTACTGAAGGCCGTACCCAGGAAGAGTGGATGCGGCATCTGTATGCCCAGTCGCGGGAAGCGATTCCTGAACTGCCAACGTTTGAAGAGTTCCGCAAGCAGGGGATCTTTAAAAAGCGCGACCCACAAGGGCATCACGTTGCTTATAAAGCCTTCCGTGAAGATCCGCAGGCAAACCCACTGACTACGCCATCGGGCAAAATTGAGATTTATTCGCAGGCGCTGGCTGACATTGCCGCTACCTGGGAATTGCCAGAAGGCGATGTGATCGATCCACTGCCGATCTACACGCCGGGCTTTGAAAGTTATCAGGATCCGCTGAACAAACAGTATCCGCTGCAGCTTACGGGTTTCCACTATAAATCTCGCGTTCACTCAACTTACGGCAACGTTGATGTGCTGAAAGCAGCTTGCCGTCAGGAAATGTGGATCAACCCGCTTGATGCGCAAAAACGCGGTATCAACAACGGCGATAAAGTCAGGATCTTTAACGATCGTGGTGAAGTTCATATTGAGGCGAAAGTGACGCCACGAATGATGCCAGGTGTGGTCGCACTGGGTGAAGGTGCCTGGTATGACCCGGATGCAAAACGTGTCGATAAGGGTGGTTGTATTAACGTACTGACCACTCAACGTCCGTCTCCTCTCGCTAAGGGGAATCCGTCACATACAAACCTTGTTCAGGTTGAAAAGGTGTAAGGAGTAACCGATGACAACCCAGTATGGATTTTTTATTGATTCCAGCCGTTGCACCGGTTGCAAAACCTGCGAGCTGGCTTGTAAAGACTACAAAGATTTGACGCCAGAAGTCAGCTTCCGCCGCATTTATGAATATGCTGGCGGCGACTGGCAGGAAGATAACGGTGTCTGGCACCAGAACGTGTTTGCCTACTATCTGTCGATTTCGTGCAACCACTGCGAAGATCCGGCTTGTACTAAAGTCTGCCCGAGCGGTGCGATGCATAAACGTGAAGATGGTTTTGTTGTGGTCGATGAAGATGTGTGCATTGGCTGCCGCTACTGCCATATGGCTTGCCCGTATGGCGCACCGCAATATAACGAAACGAAAGGCCATATGACCAAATGCGATGGTTGTTATGACCGTGTTGCGGAGGGTAAAAAGCCGATCTGTGTTGAATCTTGTCCGCTGCGGGCGCTGGATTTCGGCCCTATCGACGAGCTGCGTAAAAAACATGGCGATCTGGCGGCCGTTGCGCCGTTGCCGCGAGCTCACTTTACCAAACCGAATATTGTGATCAAACCCAATGCCAATAGCCGCCCGACCGGGGATACCACTGGCTATCTGGCAAACCCGAAGGAGGTGTGAGATGGGAAGTGGATGGCATGAATGGCCGCTGATGATCTTCACGGTCTTCGGGCAATGTGTGGCGGGTGGTTTTATCGTTCTGGCTTTGGCGCTGCTCAAAGGCGACCTGCGAGCAGAAGCCCAGCAGCGTGTTATCGCCTGCATGTTTGGCTTATGGGTGCTGATGGGCATTGGCTTTATCGCTTCTATGCTCCATCTTGGTTCACCGATGCGCGCTTTTAACTCGCTCAACCGGGTAGGGGCTTCAGCACTCAGTAACGAAATCGCCAGCGGTTCGATCTTTTTTGCCGTAGGCGGCATCGGCTGGTTGCTGGCAATGCTGAAAAAGCTGTCACCGGCATTGCGTACGCTTTGGCTGGTGGTGACGATGGTTCTTGGCGTCGTCTTTGTCTGGATGATGGTGCGTGTGTATAACAGCATTGATACCGTTCCGACCTGGTACAGCATCTGGACGCCGATGGGCTTCTTCCTGACGATGTTCATGGGCGGCCCGTTACTGGGGTACCTGTTGCTGAGTCTGGCTGGCGTCGATAGCTGGGCGATGCGTCTGCTGCCAGCCATTTCCGTACTGGCACTGGTGGTGAGTGGCGTGGTGTCAGTGATGCAGGGCGCAGAGCTGGCGACTATTCATAGTTCTGTGCAGCAGGCCGCAGCGCTGGTGCCGGACTATGGTGCGCTGATGTCCTGGCGGATCGTGCTTTTGGCCGTTGCCCTGTGCTTGTGGATTGCACCACAGCTAAAAGGTTATCAGCCTGCGGTTCCGCTACTATCCGTCTCATTCATTCTGCTTCTGGCAGGGGAATTAATCGGTCGCGGCGTATTCTATGGTTTGCATATGACCGTGGGGATGGCCGTCGCAAGCTAATCAGTAACAACCGGGGTTTCGGCCCCGGTTCTCTTTTATTTCTGCTTCGTTAACGTGTCATAACTGGTCATCAAATTACGATAATCAGGAATATGGTTAGAGAACAACGTCGCCAGTCCTTCAATATCATTACGCCAGTCACGGTGCAGCTCGCAAGCCACGCCGAACCATGTCATCAATTGCGCACCTGCTTGCGACATGCGATCCCATGCCGAATGCCGGGTAATTTCATTAAAGGTCCCTGACGCGTCAGTCACAACAAACACATCAAACCCTTCTTCAATGGCTGAAAGCGCCGGGAATGCCACGCAAACTTCGGTTACCACACCGGCAATAATTAACTGTTTTTTACCTGTCGCTTTGACTGCTTTTACAAAATCTTCGTTATCCCAGGCGTTAATATTGCCCGGGCGAGCAATGTAAGGTGCATCGGGGAATTGTGCTTTCAGTTCTGGAACTAATGGGCCGTTAGGACCGGTTTCAAAACTGGTGGTAAGAATAGTTGGTAAGTTGAAATACTTAGCCAGGTCACCCAGCGCCAGCACGTTATTTTTAAACTTATCGGGTTCGATATCCCGTACAAGGGAAAGTAAACCAGCCTGGTGATCAACAAGCAAAACAGCAGCATCATTTTTATCAAGACGAACATACGGTTTGGTCATCCTCTTCTCCTTTCGAGAGTCAGTGGTACGCCTGAAATCGGTCAGACGTGATGCATTGCTCTGAAAGCATAGACGGGAAATATGAGTTTGCTGTGACCATGAAATTTTTCGACTGAACGAAGCGTATGAAATTTGTGTTAGATCAATAAAAACAATCAGATGAGATTAATCATCTCTTCAGTATTAGCGTTATGAATGAGTAATATAAATCGATAATACCGCCGTTGCGATATGCGCGTATTTTCACCCATTGACAATGTTTTTGGCGGTGGCATGATGCGCATGAAATTTGAACTTCCTCACGGTTTTAATTCATGTCCACGTATACCCGGCCTGTCATGCTTTTGCTGTCTGGCCTGCTTTTGTTGACTCTGGCGATCGCGGTGTTAAATACACTCGTGCCGCTTTGGCTCGCCCAGGAACACATGTCCACATGGCAGGTAGGCGTTGTCAGCTCATCCTATTTTACCGGCAACCTTGTCGGTACATTGCTGACAGGGTATGTCATTAAACGCATTGGTTTTAACCGCAGCTATTATCTGGCCTCCTTCATTTTTGCCGCTGGCTGTGCCGGCCTTGGCCTGATGATTGGATTCTGGAGTTGGTTGGCGTGGCGTTTTGTCGCGGGCGTCGGCTGTGCCATGATTTGGGTAGTCGTTGAGAGCGCGCTGATGTGCAGTGGGACGTCACGTAACCGTGGGCGTTTGCTTGCTGCATACATGATGGTTTATTACGTGGGAACGTTTTTAGGCCAGTTACTGGTCAGCAAGGTCTCAACCGAGCTGATGAGCGTATTGCCGTGGGTTACAGGTTTGACATTGGCAGGGATCTTACCGCTGTTGTTTACGCGTGTCCTGAATCAGCAGGCTGAAAACCATGATTCGACGTCAATTACGGCAATGCTAAAACTCCGTCAGGCGCGGCTTGGCGTGAATGGCTGCATTATCTCAGGAATCGTTCTGGGATCTCTATATGGCCTGATGCCTCTGTACCTCAATCACAAAGGGGTGAGCAATGCCAGTATTGGTTTCTGGATGGCGGTACTGGTCAGTGCGGGTATCCTCGGACAATGGCCGATTGGACGTCTGGCGGATAAGTTTGGTCGACTGCTGGTTTTGCGTGTTCAGGTCTTTGTCGTCATTCTCGGCAGTATTGCGATGCTTAGCCAGGCGGCGATGGCCCCAGCGTTATTCATCCTCGGTGCCGCTGGCTTTACGCTATATCCGGTGGCGATGGCATGGGCTTGCGAGAAAGTTGAACATCATCAACTGGTGGCGATGAACCAAGCCTTACTGTTGAGCTATACTGTGGGAAGTCTGCTTGGCCCGTCATTTACCGCTATGCTAATGCAGAATTTCTCCGATAATTTATTGTTTATCATGATCGCCAGCGTATCGTTTATCTATTTGCTGATGCTGCTGCGCAACGCCGGTCATACGCCGAAACCCGTTGCTCACGTGTAAATGAATTCAAGCAGAGTGTGAACTTACTGTTTCACACTCTGCTTTTTTGTTTCTTCTATCTGACTTGCTTTATTCCAAATTTTATTCGTTTAAAAATAAAATGTGTAGCAGGTTATAATTTTGCATTTCGCTATTTCCGCACTTCTTATTTGCCGCGCATAATCCCTCGTTTTACAGATGCCCCTATAATTTTGGCGAAGGATTTGTCTATGGCTGGGAATGTTCAGGAAAAACAGCTGCGATGGTACAACATTGCGCTGATGTCTTTTATCACTGTCTGGGGTTTTGGCAACGTTGTTAATAACTACGCCAACCAGGGGCTGGTGGTTGTTTTTTCATGGGTGTTTATCTTTGCGCTCTATTTCACACCTTATGCGCTAATTGTTGGTCAGTTAGGCTCGACCTTCAAAGATGGGAAGGGCGGGGTCAGTACCTGGATTAAACACACGATGGGACCCGGACTGGCTTATCTCGCCGCGTGGACCTACTGGGTGGTGCATATTCCCTATCTGGCACAAAAACCCCAGGCAATTCTGATTGCGCTCGGTTGGGCGATGAAAGGCGACGGTTCGCTAATCAAAGAATATTCAGTCGTAGCGTTACAGGGGTTAACGCTGGTGCTGTTTATCTTCTTTATGTGGGTTGCTTCACGCGGTATGAAATCGCTGAAAATCGTCGGTTCTGTGGCAGGGATTGCTATGTTTGTTATGTCGCTCCTGTATGTGGCGATGGCGGTAACCGCGCCTGCAATTACTGAAGTGCATATTGCGACCACAAACATTACCTGGGAAACGTTCATTCCTCATATCGACTTTACCTACATTACCACTATTTCAATGCTGGTTTTCGCGGTTGGCGGAGCAGAGAAGATTTCTCCTTACGTTAATCAAACGCGCAACCCAGGAAAAGAATTTCCAAAAGGGATGTTATGCCTGGCGGTGATGGTTGCGGTTTGTGCCATTCTGGGCTCGCTGGCGATGGGGATGATGTTTGATTCGCGTAATATCCCGGATGACTTAATGACCAACGGTCAGTATTACGCCTTTCAGAAGCTGGGCGAGTATTACAACATGGGTAATACTTTAATGGTGATTTACGCCATTGCGAATACCCTGGGACAAGTAGCGGCGCTGGTATTCTCGATTGATGCCCCGCTTAAAGTGCTATTAGGTGATGCTGACAGCAAATATATTCCAGCCAGTTTATGTCGTACCAACGCTTCTGGTACGCCCGTTAATGGCTATTTTCTGACCCTGGTACTGGTGGCGATTCTGATTATGCTGCCGACTCTCGGCATTGGTGATATGAACAATCTCTATAAATGGCTGTTGAACCTTAATTCGGTAGTGATGCCGCTGCGTTATTTATGGGTATTTGTTGCATTTATTGCAGTCGTTCGCCTGGCGCAGAAATATAAACCAGAATATGTCTTTATTCGTAATAAGCCTCTGGCAATGACCGTCGGGATTTGGTGTTTTGCCTTTACCGCCTTTGCCTGTTTGACGGGGATCTTCCCGAAAATGGAAGCCTTCACTGCAGAGTGGACCTTCCAGTTGGCGCTGAATGTTGCAACGCCGTTTGTGCTGGTAGGATTAGGACTGATATTCCCGCTGCTGGCGCGTAAAGCGAATAGTAAATAATTATTGTGGTCGGTGACGCTGACTCTGGCAGATCTGACCCGTTTTTACATAATCGAGAAATGCGCGCAAGCCGCAGGACATATACTGGCGGTTTGGGTAATAGATCTGGAAGCCTGGACGCTCTGTGATCCAGTCTTCCAGTACACATTCTAAACGACCGGTATCAAGGTACTCCTTGATCTGTTCATAGAGCAGATACCCGATACCAGCACCCATCAAAACGGCATCCAGTTCAGCATCAACATCATCCAGGTGATGCTGCCAACTTACTGATTTAGTGTATGATGGTGTTTTTGAGGTGCTCCAGTGGCTTCTGTTTCTATCAGCTGTCCCTCCTGTTCAGCTACTGACGGGGTGGTGCGTAACGGCAAAAGCACTGCCGGACATCAGCGCTATCTCTGCTCTCACTGCCGTAAAACATGGCAACTGCAGTTCACTTACACCGCTTCTCAACCCGGTACGCACCAGAAAATCATTGATATGGCCATGAATGGCGTTGGATGCCGGGCAACTGCACGCATTATGGGCGTTGGCCTCAACACGATTTTACGTCACTTAAAAAACTCAGGCCGCAGTCGGTAACCTCGCGCATACAGCCGGGCAGTGACGTCATCGTCTGCGCGGAAATGGACGAACAGTGGGGCTATGTCGGGGCTAAATCGCGCCAGCGCTGGCTGTTTTACGCGTATGACAGTCTCCGGAAGACGGTTGTTGCGCACGTATTCGGTGAACGCACTATGGCGACGCTGGGGCGTCTTATGAGCCTGCTGTCACCCTTTGACGTGGTGATATGGATGACGGATGGCTGGCCGCTGTATGAATCCCGCCTGAAGGGAAAGCTGCACGTAATCAGCAAGCGATATACGCAGCGAATTGAGCGGCATAACCTGAATCTGAGGCAGCACCTGGCACGGCTGGGACGGAAGTCGCTGTCGTTCTCAAAATCGGTGGAGCTGCATGACAAAGTCATCGGGCATTATCTGAACATAAAACACTATCAATAAGTTGGAGTCATTACCCATCATCCAGAATGATATTCCCTGCGACAGCAATTTCCTGCTCCTTTGCAAATTGCCAGTGGAAAGGTTTGCCGCTGGGATAACGAAATACAACACATTGATGATTAAGCAGATCATGAGGATGGCGGGGTTTGCCATATCTTGCAAAGTACTCTGGCGTTGCTGCTACACATAATTTCACTGGTGGGCCGATCGCCACGCTGATCATATCTTTTTCGACGATGCCACTAAGTCGAACGCCAGCGTCAAAGCCCTGTTGGACGATATCGACAAGAGAGTCGTCAGTTGTGAGCTCGACTTTAATATCAGGATATTCACGTGTGAAACCAACCAGTAAAGGCATTAAAAATATACGTGCAGCTACCCGGGCGGCATTGATTTTGAGCGTTCCTGTTGGTGTCAGACGAAAATCATTCATCTCATCTAACATGATCTGAATTTCGTCGAAAGCTGGGCGCAATCGTTCATAGAGATTAGAACCCGCTTCCGTTAACGATACGCTTCGGGTTGTCCGATTGAATAAGCGAATTTTAAGACGTTGTTCCAGTGTTTTAATACTATGGCTAATGGCGGACGAGGATAAGCCTAACTCATCGCCCGCTGCACGAAAGCTTTGATTACGGGCCACAGCAAAGAAAGTGGCAAAGTCAGACATATTCATCCGCATTAGTGAAAATCCTTCATTAACTCATCCTGAATCATCACGTTTACATGATTATGCCGCCTGCGTAAAGTGCGCTCCAGAACTTAACGTGGAGGTAAAATTATGCAGTCTGAACGTATTTATTTGGTATGGGCCCATCCTCGTCATGATTCATTGACCGCACATATTGCTGATGCGATCCATCAGCGGGCAATGGAGCGGAAAATACAGGTGACGGAACTCGATTTATATCGGCGTAATTTCAACCCGGTGATGACGCCGGAAGATGAACCAGACTGGAAGAATATGGATAAACGTTATTCTCCAGAGGTTCATCAGCTTTATTCAGAGCTGCTTGAACATGACACGTTAGTGGTGGTTTTTCCTGTCTGGTGGTACAGCTTCCCGGCAATGCTAAAAGGATATATTGACAGAGTATGGAATAATGGGCTGGCTTATGGAGATGGGCAGAAATTACCATTCAATAAAGTTCGTTGGGTGGCGCTGGTTGGAGGAGACAAAGAATCATTTGTCCAGATGGGCTGGGAAAAAAATATAAGCGATTATTTAAAAAATATGTGCAGTTATCTTGGTATTGAAGATGCCGATGTCACTTTCTTGTGTAATACAGTGGTATTCGATGGGGAAGAACTTCACGCGAGCTATTATCAGTCGTTATTATCTCAGGTACGGGATATGGTAGATGCACTATAAGATGTGTTAAAAACGCTGTAGCAGAATGAAGTGCGGAATAAAAAAGCGGCAACTCAATAAAGTTGCCGCTTTACGGGGAAATTAGAACATTACCTTATGACCGTACTGCTCAAGAATGCCTTTCACGCGTTCCATGGTCTCTTTCTTCGGTGGTTTAACACCGTCGAGTTTGTACTCTTCACCCATTGCCACCCATTTGTGTTTGCCCAGCTCGTGGTAGGGGAGAAGCTCGATTTTCTCAACGTTGCCCATATCACGGGTAAATTCACCGAGGCGATGCGCTGAATCGTCATCGTCAGACCAGCCTGGGACAACAACGTAGCGGATCCACACCTTCACATTTTTGTTCGCCAGATATTTGGCGAACTCCAGCGTGCGGTGATTGGAAACTCCAACCAGATTTTGGTGGATCTCGTCGTTCATCTGTTTGAGATCGAGCATTACCAGGTCGGTTACTTCCAGCAGTTCATCAATCACCGGATCGTAACGACGAACAAAACCGTTGGTGTCCAGACAGGTATGAATGCCTTCTTTTTTGCAGGCGCGGAACCAGTCACGAACAAACTCAGCTTGTAGGATTGCCTCACCGCCGGATGCGGTAACGCCGCCGCCGGAAGCGTTCATAAAGTGGCGATAGGTCACCACCTCTTTCATTAAATCTTCAACGGTAACTTCTTTACCGCCATGCGTATCCCAGGTGTCGCGGTTATGACAATACAGGCAGCGCATCAGGCAGCCCTGGAAAAAGGTGATAAAGCGAATACCCGGGCCGTCTACGGTTCCACAGGATTCAAAGGAGTGAATGCGACCAATAACTGACATTGCGGTGTTTCTCCAGATGTGGCCCATCTGAGGCCGTGTTGGTGCGCAGCTCGAAGGCTACGTCGAGTCTGTTTTGGCAGTCACCTTAGAGTATAGATAGCTGACAAAAAAGGCTCTCGTGCTAAAAAAGGCCCCACTTTCGTGGAGCCTTTATTGTACGCTTTTTACTGTACGATTTCAGTCAAATCTAATTACATAGATTGAGTGAAGGTACGAGTAATAACGTCCTGCTGCTGTTCTTTAGTCAGCGAGTTGAAACGTACTGCGTAGCCAGATACACGGATGGTCAGCTGCGGATATTTTTCCGGGTTTTCCATCGCGTCGAGCAGCATTTCACGGTTCATCACGTTAACGTTCAGGTGCTGACCACCTTCGATGGATGCTTCGTGGTGGAAGTAACCATCCATCAGACCAGCCAGGTTGGTCTTACGAACTTCGTCGTCTTTACCCAGTGCGTTCGGAACGATAGAGAAGGTGTAGGAGATACCATCTTTAGCGTAAGCAAACGGCAGTTTAGCAACGGAAGTCAGAGAGGCTACTGCACCTTTCTGGTCACGACCGTGCATCGGGTTAGCACCCGGTCCGAACGGCGCGCCAGCACGACGACCGTCTGGGGTGTTACCCGTTTTCTTACCATACACAACGTTAGAAGTGATGGTCAGAACAGACTGAGTCGGGATAGCGTCACGGTAGGTGTGCAGTTTCTGAATTTTCTTCATGAAACGTTCTACCAGGTCAACAGCCAGGTCATCTACACGCGGATCGTTGTTACCAAACTGCGGGTATTCGCCTTCGATTTCGAAGTCGATAGCCAGACCGTCTTCGTCACGAATCGGTTTAACTTTCGCATATTTGATTGCAGACAGGGAGTCAGCAGCAACGGACAGACCAGCGATACCACACGCCATGGTGCGGATAACGTCACGGTCGTGCAGCGCCATCAGAGAGGCTTCGTAGCTGTACTTGTCGTGCATGTAGTGGATGATGTTTAGTGCAGTGATGTACTGTTTAGCCAGCCAGTCCATGAAGTGATCCATGCGCTCCATCACTTCATCATAGTTCAGGACATCGCCTTTGATCGGTTCAGACTTCGGACCAACCTGCATTTTCAGTTTTTCGTCAACGCCGCCGTTGATTGCGTACAGCATGGTTTTCGCCAGGTTTGCACGCGCACCGAAGAACTGCATTTGTTTACCAACGATCATCGGGCTTACGCAGCAAGCAATAGCGTAGTCATCGTTGTTGAAGTCCGGACGCATCAGGTCATCGTTCTCATACTGCAGAGAAGAGGTGTCGATGGACACTTTAGCGGCGAATTTCTTGAAGTTCAGCGGCAGTTTTTCAGACCACAGAATGGTCATGTTCGGTTCCGGAGACGGACCCATGGTGTACAGGGTGTTCAGGAAACGGAAGCTGTTTTTGGTAACCAGGGTACGACCGTCGAGGCCCATACCACCGATAGATTCGGTTGCCCAGATCGGGTCGCCAGAGAACAGTTCATCGTATTCCGGAGTACGCAGGAAGCGAACCATACGCAGTTTCATGACCAGGTGGTCAACCATTTCCTGCGCTTCTTGTTCGGTGATCTTGCCAGCTTTCAGGTCACGTTCGATGTACACATCCAGGAAGGTGGAGGTACGACCGAAGGACATTGCAGCACCGTTCTGAGACTTAACAGCAGCCAGGTAGCCGAAGTAAGTCCACTGGATAGCTTCCTGAGCGTTGGTAGCCGGACCAGAGATGTCGTAGCCGTATTTCGCAGCCATTTCTTTCATCTGACCCAGAGCGCGGTGCTGTTCAGCGATTTCTTCGCGCAGACGGATAGTCTGTTCCAAGTTTACGCCGTTTTCCAGATCAGCCTGCAGAGAAGTGAACTGTGCCAGTTTGTCTTTCATCAGGTAGTCGATACCGTACAGCGCAACGCGACGGTAGTCACCGATGATACGGCCACGGCCATATGCATCTGGCAGACCGGTCAGAACACCAGATTTACGGCAACGCAGGATGTCCGGAGTGTAAACGTCGAACACGCCCTGGTTGTGAGTTTTACGGTATTCAGTGAAGATTTTTTTGATCATCGGATCCAGTTCGCGGTTGTACGCTTTGCAGGAACCTTCGATCATTTTGATACCACCGAACGGGATAAGAGCACGTTTCAGCGGAGCTTCAGTCTGCAGACCAACGATTTTCTCAAGCTGCTTGTTGATGTAGCCAGCGTCGTGAGAGGTGATGGTGGAAGCAACAGCGGTGTCAAAGTCAACTGGCGCGTGAGTGCGGTTTTCCAGTTTAACGCCTTCCATTACTTTGTCCCACAGGGTGGTGGTCGCTTCAGTAGCGCCAGCCAGGAAGGACTCGTCACCCTCGTACGGAGTGTAGTTTTTCTGAATGAAGTCACGGACGTTTACTTCATTCTGCCAGTCACCTTTGGTAAAACCTTCCCAGGCTGTGGCTAACTTTTCATTAAGCTCGGACATGTAACACCTACCTTCTTAAGTGGATTTTTTATTTACTGCGTACTTCGACAACCATTAATGGTGGTCGTTTTCACGCAGGTAAATGACCCAGTATGTCAACCCAACCAACAAACCACCACCGATAATGTTGCCGATCGTAACCGGAATCAGGTTATCAGTGATGAAATTCATCACGGTCAGGTGAGAAAAATTTTCCGGTGCAGAACCGACTGCGGTCCAAAATTCCGGGGATGCGAAGTCGCGGATTACAATACCCATCGGGATCATAAACATGTTTGCGATACTGTGCTCAAAACCGCTGGCAACAAACATCGCGACCGGCAGCACCATAATGAACGCTTTGTCCATCAGGCTGCGGCCAGAATAACTCATCCATACTGCCAGACATACCATCAGGTTTGCCAGGATACCAAGACAGACGGCCTCAATAAAAGTATGGTGCACTTTGTGGTCGGCGGTTTGTAGGACGTTTAGTCCCCATTGACCATTTGCGGTCATATACTCGCCGGAAAGCCACATTAAAAGTACAAACAGCAGTGCGCCGACCAGGTTGCCAAAATAGACATTTAGCCAGTTTTTCGCCAACTGACCCCAGGTGATGCGCCCACTCGCCTTAGCAACAACAATCAACACGGTGGAAGTAAAGAGATCGGCTCCGCAGACAACACAAAGAATCAGCCCCAGAGAGAAGCAAATGCCGCCAACCAGTTTTGCCATGCCGAAGGGCATTGTGCCTGTGCCAGTGGTTGCTGTGATATAGAAGACGAATGCGATTGAGATGAAAACACCGGCGGTAATCGCCAGATAGAAAGTCTTAAGCGGATGTTTCGTTGCTTTATAGACACCCGCCTCTTCGGCCACTTTGGCCATTGCAGCAGGAAGTAAAAGATCAAAAGGGTTGTCAGCTTTCACACTAACTCTCTCTTTATTAAGTCGGCGACGAGATACTAACAAAGCATTATAGATGAGAAATTGATATAGATCATATCTCGCCTGGCTTATAGGCCCGTAACTCGCATGGTTTTTATGCAGATACGGAGTAAATATTTGATTATCCAAATAAAAATAAATTTTAAAAATTAACAAATGAGTTGAATTTTTTCCGCATCCTCCGCTAAAACAGTTAATTAAAAGGGAGCATCAGGCGAATAAAGTAACAATATCGATCGTATTTATTAAATACAAATTACCGATATTTAACCTTATAATTACAATTATTTTATTAATGCAAATATATGTAAAGCGGGGCATTAAAAAAACGCCCCGTAATATAACTCAGACTAATCATTAAGCCTACATTGCGTAGGCTATTTGATTTTATTTTGCCCAGAATGCTGCTTTGGCGCGCTGCAGCTTTTCGTAGGCCTTCAACAACGACTGATGTGCAGCAAACGCGTGCAGATCGCTATCTACCGGTTGCAGGCCGTAAAACGCCGCTTCGCCGCTCATTGCCGCACTGGCGGCTTCTACGGCATCTGCGCCGTACATGCGAACAAACGCAT
This sequence comes from Shigella sonnei, assembly GCF_002950395.1. Taxonomy (NCBI): domain Bacteria; kingdom Pseudomonadati; phylum Pseudomonadota; class Gammaproteobacteria; order Enterobacterales; family Enterobacteriaceae; genus Shigella; species Shigella sonnei. The sequence continues at coordinate 2,037,561 of NZ_CP026802.1, read as the reverse complement.
TCAGATATTGCAGCGGCTGGCGATCTTCTTCCTGTGCCAGTAATAACAACGTTTGCAGGCAGCGATAATAGTTGGCGCGTTCCGGACTAAATACTGATGAGTTAAACTCCATCGTCCATTCGGTCCAGACCAGAGCCTGTTCCAGATCGCCACCAGCCAGCGCCAGCATGGCTTTTAATTCACCGATACGCAGGGTGTACCAACCGTTATCCGACCCGGTCGCCAGACCCAACAGCTCACGCACGCGGGTAAAGTCATCAAAACCTTCTTCATCCAGTTGCTCGATGAGGTTCAGGTAATCTTCTTTTTCCCACTCGCTGCCTGGTAGCGAAAGAATCGTTTCACGTAAATGGCTGCCCATACTGTTATTCGCGAGCCACAGATCTTCAGCCGGATAAATATCGGACATGCCAGGCACGATAATACGGCAAGCATAAACGCCCAGATGCTCGTAATCGGCAATATAAACTTCTTTATCTTCTTTGTTGAAGATAGCCATCAGCGTAGCAAACTCTTCTTCCGTGGTGCCGGAGAAATTCCAGTCCACAAACGGATAATCGGCATCCTGCTTGAACAGGTCCCAGGAGATTAAACCGCTGGAATCGATAAAGTGCGTTTCGAGGTTGGTATGTTCAGCGACTTCTTCATCATCGAAGGTTGGCGGAGTAAACACATCCAAATCTTTCAGGCCACGACCTTGCAGCAGCTCGGTCACGGTACGTTCCAGTGCTACGCCAAAATCAGGATGCGCACCGAAAGAGGCAAAGCAGGTACCGTTAGCAGGATTGAACAGTACCACGCAAATCACCGGATACTGGCCGCCAAGCGAACCGTCATAAGCGAAGATTGGGAAACCCTCCGCTTCCAGCGTTTCGATGGCTTCAACTACTGCTGGGTAACGCGCCAGCACGTCTGCCGGGATCTCTGGCAGGCTGATGCTTTCAGCAATAATGCGGTTTTTCACGTAGCGTTCGAAAACTTCAGACAATCCCTGAACGCGTGCTTCGTTGCGGGTATTACCTGCGGACATACCGTTGGAGACGTACAGGTTACCAATGATATTCATCGGAATATAAACGGTCTGATTGTCGGACTGACGCGTAAACGGCAGGCCGCAAATACCACGATCTTCGTTACCGGATTGTAGGTCAATCAGCATGCTGCCGGTCAGTTCATTCTCCGGATCATAAAACGCGCGCAGACGGTCATCGAGTAGTCCTTCTGGCACATCGTCATTTTCGGTCAGTGGGAACCATTTTTCGTTGGGATAATGCACGAACGGACCGTTGGCGATGGTTTCGCCCAGCCAGAAATCAGCAAAAAAGTAGTTGGTTGAGAGACGCTCGAAATATTCACCAAGTGCAGAAGCCAGCGCCGCTTTTTTGGTTGCGCCTTTACCGTTGGTAAAACACAGTGCGCACTCTTTGTCGCGAATATGTACAGACCAGACGTTAGGCACAGGATTCAGCCAGGAGGCCTCTTCAATCTGAAAGCCGAGGTCTGAAAGTTTTTGCTGGAAGCGAGCGATGGAATCTTCCAGAGCGGCATCTTTGCCGGGGATAAATGTTTGCGTCATGAAAATCACTTTAGTCGTACGGAAAGCGCGCAATAATACGGGTTTTATCTCAAAGGCGCTATCACCGCCGCCATGCCGATGAACTGTTGACTATGCTTTTAGCGGATAAACCACGATAAGAGCATAAAAATGAAGGCGTTCGATCTCCACCGTATGGCATTTGATAAAGTGCCTTTTGATTTCCTTGGCGAAGTTGCACTACGTAGTCTTTATACCTTTGTACTGGTTTTTTTGTTCCTCAAAATGACCGGAAGACGCGGTGTGCGACAGATGTCGCTGTTTGAAGTGTTAATCATTCTCACGCTGGGTTCAGCGGCGGGAGATGTGGCGTTTTATGATGATGTGCCGATGGTGCCGGTACTTATCGTCTTTATCACTCTGGCGTTGTTATACCGCCTGGTAATGTGGTTGATGGCGCACAGTGAAAAACTGGAAGATCTACTGGAAGGTAAGCCGGTTGTTATTATTGAAGATGGCGAGCTGGCCTGGTCGAAACTCAATAACTCCAACATGACGGAATTTGAGTTCTTTATGGAGCTACGATTGCGTGGCGTGGAGCAGCTGGGGCAGGTACGTCTGGCGATTCTCGAAACCAACGGGCAAATCAGTGTCTATTTCTTTGAAGATGACAAGGTGAAACCGGGTTTACTTATTTTACCCAGTGATTGTACGCAGCGTTACAAAGTGGTGCCGGAGTCGGCGGACTATGCCTGTATTCGTTGTAGTGAAATCATTCATATGAAAGCGGGGGAAAAACAATTATGTCCGCGCTGTGCAAATCCAGAATGGACGAAGGCAAGTCGGGCAAAACGGGTGACCTGACAGTAAAAACATCGGCTTTTTGCTAATAATCCGAGAGATTCTTTTGTGTGATGCAAGCCACATTTTTGCCCTCAACGGTTTTACTCATTGCGATGTGTGTCACTGAATGATAAAACCGATAGCCACAGGAATAATGTATTACCTGTGGTCGCAATCGATTGACCGCGGGTTAATAGCAACGCAACGTGGTGAGGGGCAATGGCTCAAATCTTCAATTTTAGTTCTGGTCCGGCAATGCTACCGGCAGAGGTGCTTAAACAGGCTCAACAGGAACTGCGCGACTGGAACGGTCTTGGTACGTCGGTGATGGAAGTGAGTCACCGTGGCAAAGAGTTCATTCAGGTTGCAGAGGAAGCCGAGAAGGATTTTCGCGATCTTCTTAATGTCCCCTCCAACTACAAGGTATTATTCTGCCATGGCGGTGGTCGCGGTCAGTTTGCTGCGGTACCGCTGAATATTCTCGGTGATAAAACCACCGCAGATTATGTTGATGCCGGTTACTGGGCGGCAAGTGCCATTAAAGAAGCGAAAAAATACTGCACGCCTAATGTCTTTGACGCCAAAGTGACTGTTGATGGTCTGCGCGCGGTTAAGCCAATGCGTGAATGGCAACTCTCTGATAATGCTGCTTATATGCATTACTGCCCGAATGAAACCATCGACGGTATCGCCATCGACGAAACGCCAGACTTCGGCAAAGATGTGGTGGTCGCCGCCGACTTCTCTTCAACCATTCTTTCCCGTCCGATTGACGTCAGCCGTTATGGCGTGATTTACGCTGGCGCGCAGAAAAATATCGGCCCGGCTGGCCTGACAATCGTCATCGTTCGTGAAGATTTGCTGGGCAAAGCGAATATCGCGTGTCCGTCGATTCTGGATTATTCCATCCTCAACGATAACGGCTCCATGTTTAACACGCCGCCGACATTTGCCTGGTATCTATCTGGTCTGGTCTTTAAATGGCTGAAAGCGAACGGCGGTGTAGCTGAAATGGATAAAATCAATCAGCAAAAAGCAGAACTGCTATATGGGGTGATTGATAACAGCGATTTCTACCGCAATGACGTGGCGAAAGCTAACCGTTCGCGGATGAACGTGCCGTTCCAGTTGGCGGACAGTGCGCTTGACAAATTGTTCCTTGAAGAGTCTTTTGCTGCTGGCCTTCATGCACTGAAAGGTCACCGTGTGGTCGGCGGAATGCGCGCTTCTATTTATAACGCCATGCCGCTGGAAGGCGTTAAAGCGCTGACAGACTTCATGGTTGAGTTCGAACGCCGTCACGGTTAATGCCGAAATTTTGCTTAATCCCCACAGCCAGCCTGTGGGGTTTTTATTTCTGTTGTAGAGAGTTGAGTTCATGGAATCCCTGACGTTACAACCCATCGCTCGTGTCGATGGCACTATTAATCTGCCCGGTTCCAAGAGCGTTTCTAACCGCGCTTTATTGCTGGCGGCATTAGCACACGGCAAAACAGTATTAACCAATCTGCTGGATAGCGATGACGTGCGCCATATGCTGAATGCATTAACAGCGTTAGGGGTAAGCTATACGCTTTCAGCCGATCGTACGCGTTGCGAAATTATCGGTAACGGCGGTCCATTACACGCAGAAGGTGCCCTGGAGTTGTTCCTCGGTAACGCCGGAACGGCAATGCGTCCGCTGGCGGCAGCTCTTTGTCTGGGTAGCAATGATATTGTGCTGACCGGTGAGCCGCGTATGAAAGAACGCCCGATTGGTCATCTGGTGGATGCGCTGCGCCTGGGCGGGGCGAAGATCACTTACCTGGAACAAGAAAATTATCCGCCGTTGCGTTTACAGGGCGGCTTTACTGGCGGCAACGTTGACGTTGATGGCTCCGTTTCCAGCCAATTCCTCACCGCACTGTTAATGACTGCGCCTCTTGCGCCGGAAGATACGGTGATTCGTATTAAAGGCGATCTGGTTTCTAAACCTTATATCGACATCACACTCAATCTGATGAAGACGTTTGGTGTTGAAATTGAAAATCAGCACTATCAACAATTTGTCGTAAAAGGCGGGCAGTCTTATCAGTCTCCGGGTACTTATTTGGTCGAAGGCGATGCATCTTCGGCTTCTTACTTTCTGGCAGCAGCAGCAATCAAAGGCGGCACTGTAAAAGTGACCGGTATTGGACGTAACAGTATGCAGGGTGATATTCGCTTTGCTGATGTGCTGGAAAAAATGGGCGCGACCATTTGCTGGGGCGATGATTATATTTCCTGCACGCGTGGTGAACTGAACGCTATTGATATGGATATGAACCATATTCCCGATGCGGCGATGACCATTGCCACGGCGGCGTTATTTGCAAAAGGCACCACCACGCTGCGCAATATCTATAACTGGCGTGTTAAAGAGACCGATCGCCTGTTTGCGATGGCAACAGAACTGCGTAAAGTCGGTGCGGAAGTAGAAGAGGGGCACGATTACATTCGTATCACTCCACCGGAAAAACTGAACTTTGCCGAGATCGCGACATACAATGATCACCGGATGGCGATGTGTTTCTCGCTGGTGGCGTTGTCAGATACACCAGTGACGATTCTTGATCCCAAATGTACGGCCAAAACATTTCCGGATTATTTCGAGCAGTTGGCGCGGATTAGCCAGGCAGCCTGAATGAACAACGGGCAATAAATAGCCAAATCTTTCTTTATCAAAACGTCGGCACATTGTCGTAATGCCGATCAGTTAAGGATCAGTTGACCGATCCAGTGGCTGTGTAAGAATCCGGAAACGCTCACTTGTTTCCGGATTTTTTTATGCACATTGGACAGGCTCTTGATCTGGTATCCCGTTACGATTCTCTGCGTAACCCACTGACTTCTCTGGGGGATTACCTCGACCCCGAACTCATCTCTCGTTGCCTTGCCGAATCAGGTACTGTAACGCTACGCAAGCGCCGTCTTCCCCTCGAAATGATGGTCTGGTGTATTGTTGGCATGGCGCTTGAGCGTAAAGAACCTCTTCACCAGATTGTGAATCGCCTGGACATCATGCTGCCGGGCAATCGCCCCTTCGTTGCCCCCAGTGCCGTTATTCAGGCCCGCCAGCGCCTGGGAAGTGAGGCTGTCCGCCGCGTGTTCACGAAAACAGCGCAGCTCTGGCATAACGCCACGCCGCATCCGCACTGGTGCGGCCTGACCCTGCTGGCCATCGATGGTGTGTTCTGGCGCACACCGGATACACCAGAGAACGATGCAGCCTTCCCCCGCCAGACACATGCCGGGAACCCGGCGCTCTACCCGCAGGTCAAAATGGTCTGCCAGATGGAACTGACCAGCCATCTGCTGACGGCTGCAGCCTTCGGCACGATGAAGAACAGCGAAAATGAGCTTGCTGAGCAACTTATAGAACAAACCGGCGATAACACTCTGACGTTAATGGATAAAGGTTATTACTCACTGGGACTGTTAAATGCCTGGAGCCTGGCGGGAGAACACCGCCACTGGATGATACCTCTCAGAAAGGGAGCGCAATATGAAGAGCTCAGAAAACTGGGTAAAGGCGATCATCTGGTGAAGCTGAAAACCAGCCCGCAGGCACGAAAAAAGTGGCCGGGACTGGGAAATGAAGTGACAGCCCGCCTGCTGACCGTGACGCGCAAAGGAAAAGTCTGCCATCTGCTGACGTCGATGACGGACGCCATGCGCTTCCCCGGAGGAGAAATGGCGGATCTGTACAGTCATCGCTGGGAAATCGAACTGGGATACAGGGAGATAAAACAGACGATGCAACTGAGCAGGCTGACGCTGAGAAGTAAAAAGCCGGAGCTTGTGGAGCAAGAGCTGTGGGGTGTCTTACTGGCTTATAATCTGGTGAGATATCAGATGATTAAAATGGCGGAACATCTGAAAGGTTACTGGCCGAATCAACTGAGTTTCTCAGAATCATGCGGAATGGTGATGAGAATGCTGATGACATTGCAGGGCGCTTCACCGGGACGTATACCGGAGCTGATGCGCGATCTTGCAAGTATGGGACAACTTGTGAAATTACCGACGAGAAGGGAAAGGGCCTTCCCGAGAGTGGTAAAGGAGAGGCCCTGGAAATACCCCACAGCCCCGAAAAAGAGCCAGTCAGTTGCTTAACTGACTGGCATTACGGCACATTGTCGGCGTTTTTTTTCGGACCTTGTGAGTCATTTTGATTAATGGTAGCGTCGCTTGTCAATGTAAGTTGTTGATACATAATATTTATATATGATTAATCAACGGATGATTCACATGAAGAATACTAAATTACTGCTGGCGATTGCGACCTCTGCAGCATTACTGACAGGGTGTCAAAATACCCACGGTATTGATACCAATATGGCTATCAGCTCCGGTTTAAATGCCTATAAAGCAGCAACATTAAGCGATGCCGATGCAAAAGCGATTGCCAATCAGGGCTGTGCCGAAATGGACAGCGGCAATCAAGTCGCAAGTAAATCCAGCAAGTACGGTAAACGTCTGGCAAAAATCGCCAAAGCATTGGGTAACAATATTAATGGCACGCCGGTCAACTATAAGGTTTATATGACCAGCGACGTCAACGCATGGGCGATGGCGAACGGCTGTGTCCGTGTCTACAGTGGCCTGATGGACATGATGAATGACAACGAAATTGAAGGTGTTCTGGGCCATGAACTGGGCCACGTCGCGTTGGGTCACTCGCTGGCTGAAATGAAAGCTTCTTATGCGATCGTTGCCGCACGCGATGCCATTTCAGCTACCAGCGGTGTGGCTTCCCAGCTTTCCCGCTCACAATTGGGTGATATCGCAGAAGGCGCTATTAATGCTAAATACTCCCGTGATAAAGAGTCCGAAGCAGATGATTTCTCCTTTGATCTGTTGAAGAAACGTGGCATCAGCACCCAGGGGCTGGTTGGCAGCTTTGAAAAACTGGCTAGTCTGGATGGCGGTCGCACCCAGTCCATGTTTGACTCTCACCCACCATCAACAGAGCGTGCGCAACACATCCGTGATCGTATCGCCTCTGGTAAGTAAATCATTGTCATCTTTCGGGCTGGTCTTCTGCCAGCCCGCTATAATTGCGCAATAAATCCCCATCTGAATACAGACAAAACTGGTTTTTGCACACAACGTTAACGATTTGTGGCGTCGGCGCGTATAATGCGCGCGGTTATGTTAACGGTACGCCTGTTTTAAGGAGATAAAGATGACGGCAATTGCCCCGGTTATTACCATTGATGGCCCAAGCGGTGCAGGGAAAGGCACCTTGTGTAAGGCTATGGCGGAAGCATTGCAATGGCATCTGCTGGATTCGGGTGCAATTTATCGCGTACTGGCGTTGGCGGCATTACATCACCATGTTGATGTTGCGTCAGAAGATGCGCTGGTACCGCTGGCATCCCATCTGGATGTACGTTTTGTGTCAACCAATGGCAATCTGGAAGTGATCCTCGAAGGGGAAGATGTCAGCGGCGAAATTCGTACTCAGGAAGTGGCGAATGCAGCTTCACAAGTCGCGGCATTCCCACGCGTTCGTGAAGCATTATTGCGTCGCCAACGCGCGTTTCGCGAATTACCAGGCCTGATTGCCGATGGCCGCGACATGGGAACGGTGGTATTCCCTGATGCGCCAGTGAAAATTTTCCTTGACGCCTCCTCGGAAGAACGTGCGCATCGCCGCATGCTACAGTTGCAGGAGAAGGGCTTTAGTGTTAACTTTGAGCGCCTTTTGGCCGAGATCAAAGAACGCGACGACCGCGATCGTAACCGAGCGGTAGCGCCACTGGTTCCGGCAGCCGATGCTTTAGTGTTGGATTCCACCACCTTAAGCATTGAGCAAGTGATTGAAAAAGCGCTACAATACGCGCGCCAGAAATTGGCTCTCGCATAAGCGACCGAATTTGCAGTACCCCCGTTGCAATGGAATGACAGCGGGTATGTTAAACAACCCCATCCGGCATGGAGCCAGGTGGACGTTAAATATAAACCTGAAGATTAAACATGACTGAATCTTTTGCTCAACTCTTTGAAGAGTCCTTAAAAGAAATCGAAACCCGCCCGGGTTCTATCGTTCGTGGCGTTGTTGTTGCTATCGACAAAGACGTAGTACTGGTTGACGCTGGTCTGAAATCTGAGTCCGCCATCCCGGCTGAGCAGTTCAAAAACGCCCAGGGCGAGCTGGAAATCCAGGTAGGTGACGAAGTTGACGTTGCTCTGGACGCAGTAGAAGACGGCTTCGGTGAAACTCTGCTGTCCCGTGAGAAAGCTAAACGTCACGAAGCCTGGATCACGCTGGAAAAAGCTTACGAAGATGCTGAAACTGTTACCGGTGTTATCAACGGCAAAGTTAAGGGCGGCTTCACTGTTGAGCTGAACGGTATTCGTGCGTTCCTGCCAGGTTCTCTGGTAGACGTTCGTCCGGTGCGTGACACTCTGCACCTGGAAGGCAAAGAGCTTGAATTTAAAGTAATCAAGCTGGATCAGAAGCGCAACAACGTTGTTGTTTCTCGTCGTGCCGTTATCGAATCCGAAAACAGCGCAGAGCGCGATCAGCTGCTGGAAAACCTGCAGGAAGGCATGGAAGTTAAAGGTATCGTTAAGAACCTCACTGACTACGGTGCATTCGTTGATCTGGGCGGCGTTGACGGCCTGCTGCACATCACTGACATGGCCTGGAAACGCGTTAAGCATCCGAGCGAAATCGTCAACGTGGGCGACGAAATCACTGTTAAAGTGCTGAAGTTCGACCGCGAACGTACCCGTGTATCCCTGGGCCTGAAACAGCTGGGCGAAGATCCGTGGGTAGCTATCGCTAAACGTTATCCGGAAGGTACCAAACTGACTGGTCGCGTGACCAACCTGACTGACTACGGCTGCTTCGTTGAAATCGAAGAAGGCGTTGAAGGTCTGGTACACGTTTCCGAAATGGATTGGACCAACAAAAACATCCACCCGTCCAAAGTTGTTAACGTTGGCGATGTAGTGGAAGTTATGGTTCTGGATATCGACGAAGAACGTCGTCGTATCTCCCTGGGTCTGAAACAGTGCAAAGCTAACCCGTGGCAGCAGTTCGCGGAAACCCACAACAAGGGCGACCGTGTTGAAGGTAAAATCAAGTCTATCACTGACTTCGGTATCTTCATCGGCCTGGACGGCGGCATCGACGGCCTGGTTCACCTGTCTGACATCTCCTGGAACGTTGCAGGCGAAGAAGCAGTTCGTGAATACAAAAAAGGCGACGAAATCGCTGCAGTTGTTCTGCAGGTTGACGCAGAACGTGAACGTATCTCCCTGGGCGTTAAACAGCTCGCAGAAGATCCGTTCAACAACTGGGTTGCTCTGAACAAGAAAGGCGCTATCGTAACCGGTAAAGTAACTGCAGTTGACGCTAAAGGCGCAACCGTAGAACTGGCTGACGGCGTTGAAGGTTACCTGCGTGCTTCTGAAGCATCTCGTGACCGCGTTGAAGACGCTACCTTGGTTCTGAGCGTTGGCGACGAAGTTGAAGCTAAATTCACCGGCGTTGATCGTAAAAACCGCGCAATCAGCCTGTCTGTTCGTGCGAAAGACGAAGCTGACGAGAAAGATGCAATCGCAACTGTTAACAAACAGGAAGATGCAAACTTCTCCAACAACGCAATGGCTGAAGCTTTCAAAGCAGCTAAAGGCGAGTAATTCTCTGACTCTTCGGGATTTTTATTCCGAAGTTTGTTGAGTTTACTTGACAGATTGCAGGTTTCGTCCTGTAATCAAGCACTAAGGGCGGCTACGGCCGCCCTTAATCAATGCAGCAACAGCAGCCGCTTAATTTGCCTTTAAGGAACCGGAGGAATCATGACCAAGTCAGAATTGATAGAAAGACTTGCCACCCAGCAATCGCACATTCCCGCCAAGACGGTTGAAGATGCAGTAAAAGAGATGCTGGAGCATATGGCCTCGACTCTTGCGCAGGGCGAGCGTATTGAAATCCGCGGTTTCGGCAGTTTCTCTTTGCACTACCGCGCACCACGTACCGGACGTAATCCGAAGACTGGCGATAAAGTAGAACTGGAAGGAAAATACGTTCCTCACTTTAAACCTGGTAAAGAACTGCGCGATCGCGCCAATATTTACGGTTAAGTTTTTACTCAAACTTGAACGCGAGAAAAGCACCTGTCGGGTGCTTTTTTCATTTCTCTAATCAGGAACTGGAAGCTGCCTCGCAGAGTTTTGAGCAGTTTTCACCCTCTCGTTAAATTCTTCTGAATGTGCCTCGGGGAACGCAAAATTCCCACCAGACAACCGCTCAACAAAGTTGCACACTTTCCATAAACAGGGAGGAGTGCATGAAAATAACGACAGTCGACGTATGCATAATTTGCGGAATTTTTCCGTTGCTGATTTTGCCCCAATTGCCTGGGACATTAGCCCTTGCGTTTCTGACTCTCTTCGCCTGCGTACTGGCATTTATACCTGTTAAAACCGTCCGTTATATCGCGCTGACGTTGCTGTTTTTCGTTTGGGGCATATTATCAGCAAAGCAAATTTTGTGGGCAGGAGAAACCTTAACTGGCGCGACGCAGGATGCAATTGTTGAGATCACTGCTACTGACGGCATGACCACTCATTACGGTCAAATTACTTATCTACAAGGTCGACGTATATTCCCTGCGCCAGGCCTTGTGCTGTATGGCGAATATCTTCCGCAAGCGGTTTGTGCCGGACAACTGTGGTCAATGAAACTCAAAGTTCGTGCCGTTCATGGTCAACTTAATGATGGCGGCTTTGATAGCCAGCGTTATGCCATTGCCCAGCATCAGCCGCTCACCGGCCGCTTTCTGCAGGCAAGTGTTATTGAACCGAATTGTAGCCTGCGTGCACAGTATCTGGCGTCACTACAAACAACGCTGCAACCCTATCCGTGGAATGCGGTTATTCTTGGTTTAGGTATGGGGGAACGGTTATCCGTCCCCAAAGAAATCAAAAATATCATGCGCGATACTGGAACGGCGCATTTAATGGCGATATCGGGATTGCACATCGCTTTTGCGGTGTTGCTGGCTGCCGGACTCATTCGCAGTGGACAAATTTTTCTGCCTGGGCGCTGGATCCACTGGCAAATACCATTAATTGGTGGGATCTGCTGTGCTGCTTTTTATGCCTGGTTGACGGGAATGCAACCTCCTGCATTGCGTACCGTGGTGGCGCTTGCTACGTGGGGAATGCTTAAGTTAAGTGGGCGACAGTGGAGTGGCTGGGATGTATGGATATGTTGTCTGGCGGCAATTTTGCTGATGGATCCTGTTGCCATTCTCTCGCAAAGTTTATGGCTCTCTGCCGCTGCGGTCGCGGCACTGATTTTTTGGTATCAGTGGTTTCCCTGTCCTGAGTGGCAACTGCCGCCGGTATTGCGTGCAGTTGTTTCCCTCATCCATCTGCAACTGGGTATCACACTTCTGCTTATGCCCGTGCAAATCGTCATATTTCATGGCATTAGTCTGACCTCGTTTATTGCAAATCTATTAGCAATTCCCTTGGTGACATTTATCACGGTTCCGTTGATCCTCGCCGCGATGGTTGTGCATTTAAGCGGGCCGTTAATCCTGGAGCAAGGGTTATGGTTTCTTGCCGACCGGTCTTTGGCTTTACTTTTCTGGGGGTTAAAGAGTTTGCCAGAAGGGTGGATCAACATTGCTGAACGTTGGCAATGGCTATCATTGGATTTGCCCCTATATTTCCAGACATCTGTTATCACTTAACCCATTACAAGCCCGCTGCCGCAGATATTCCCGTGGCGAGCGATAACCCAGCGCACTATGCGGATGCCATTCGTTATAATGCTCGAACGCCTCTGCAAGGTTCTTTGCTGCCGTTAACCCGTCTGGTTTGGGCATGATACTGATGTAGTCACGCTTTATCGTTTTCACGAAGCTCTCTGCTATTCCGTTACTCTCCGGACTCCGCACCGCCGTGTTCTTCGGTTCAAGTCCCAACATCCGGGCGAACTGGCGTGTTTCATTAGCCCGGTAGCATGAACCATTATCCGTCAGCCACTCCACTGGAGACGACGGAAGATCGTTGCCGAAGCGGCGTTCCACCGCTCCCAGCATGACGTCCTGTACTGTTTCACTGTTGAAGCCGCCGGTAGTCACCGCCCAGTGCAGTGCCTCACGATCACAGCAGTCCAGCGCGAACGTGACACGCAGTCTCTCTCCGTTATCACAGCAGAACTCGAACCCGTCAGAGCACCATCGCTGATTGCTTTCTTTCACGGCCACTCTGCCTGTATGTGCCCGTTTCGATGGCGGTACAGCAGGTTTTCGCTCAAGCAACAGCGCATTCTGGCGCATGATCCGGTAAACACGTTTGGCATTGATCGCAGGCATACCATCAAGTTCTGCCTGTCTGCGAAGCAGCGCCCATACCCGACGATAACCATACGTGGGCAGCTCTCCGATAACATGGTGTATACGGAGAAGCACATCCGTATCATCAGTGTGACGACTGCGGCGGCCATCCATCCAGTCATCGGTTCGTCTGAGAATGACGTGCAACTGCGCACGCGACACCCGGAGACAACGGCTGACTAAGCTTACTCCCCATCCCCGGGCAATAAGGGCGCGTGCGCTATCCACTTTTTTGCCCGTCCATATTCAACGGCTTCTTTGAGGAGTTCATTTTCCATCGTTTTCTTGCCGAGCAGGCGCTGGAGTTCTTTAATCTGCTTCATGGCGGCAGCAAGTTCAGAGGCAGGAACAACCTGTTCTCCGGCGGCGACAGCAGTAAGACTTCCTTCCTGGTATTGCTTACGCCAGAGAAATAACTGGCTGGCTGCTACACCATGTTGCCGGGCAACGAGGGAGACCGTCATCCCCGGTTCAAAGCTCTGCTGAACAATTGCGATCTTTTCCTGTGTGGTACGCCGTCTGCGTTTCTCCGGCCCTAAGACATCAATCATCTGTACTCCAATGACTAGTCTAAAAACTAGTATTAAGACTATCACTTATTTAAGTGATACTGGTTGTCTGGAGATTCAGGGGGCCAGTCTAATCATTTTCCCCATGGTTCTTACTGGTGGTATGGCGATTAAACGCCTGGCGAACGTTGCCAGCAATGTGTGTGGCTGTAGGCTTGCTGATGTGCTGGCCGCTGTGGCAAAAACCTCGACCTGACGAGTGGCAGGTGTACATGCTTGATGTCGGGCAAGGGCTGGCAATGGTGATAGCCAGAAACGGCAAAGCGATTCTCTATGACACAGGACTGGCCTGGCCCGAAGGGGATAGTGGGCAACAACTGATTATCCCCTGGCTCCACTGGCATAATCTTGAACCGGAAGGCGTTATTCTGAGTCATGAACATCTGGATCACCGGGGAGGGCTGGACTCAATATTGCACACATGGCCGATGTTATGGATCAGAAGTCCGTTAAACTGGGAACATCATCAGCCCTGTGTGCGTGGCGAAGCGTGGCAATGGCAAGGATTGCGTTTCAGCGTGCACTGGCCTTTACAAGCTAGCAACGATAAAGGAAATAACCATTCCTGTGTGGTTAAGGTTGATGACGGGACGAATAGCATTCTTCTAACCGGTGATATTGAAGTCCCCGCTGAACAAAAGATGCTAAGCCGTTACTGGCAGCAAGTGCAGACAACATTGCTTCAGGTACCTCACCATGGCAGTAATACCTCATCATCGTTGCCATTAATTCAGCGAGTGAATGGAAAAGTGGCACTCGCATCGGCATCGCGCTATAACGCATGGCGATTGCCCTCAAGCAAAGTTAAACATCGCTATCAACAACAGGGTTATAAGTGGCTTGATACTCCTCATCAGGGGCAAATAACGGTCAATTTTTCAGCGCAAGGCTGGCGGATTAGCAGCCTCAGGGAGCAAATTTTACCTCGTTGGTATCATCAGTGGTTTGGCGTGCCAGTGGATAACGGGTAGAATATGCGGCTATTTCAACAAATGCTGGTTTTTTGAATGCATAACGACAAAGATCTCTCTACGTGGCAGACGTTCCGCCGACTGTGGCCAACCATTGCGCCTTTTAAAGCGGGTCTGATCGTGGCGGGCGTAGCGTTAATCCTCAACGCAGCCAGCGATACCTTCATGTTATCGCTCCTTAAGCCACTTCTTGATGATGGCTTTGGTAAAACAGATCGCTCCGTGCTGGTGTGGATGCCGCTGGTGGTGATCGGGCTGATGATTTTACGTGGTATCACCAGCTATGTCTCCAGCTACTGTATCTCCTGGGTATCAGGAAAGGTGGTAATGACCATGCGTCGCCGCCTGTTTGGTCACATGATGGGAATGCCGGTTTCATTTTTTGACAAACAGTCAACGGGTACGCTGTTGTCACGTATCACCTACGATTCCGAACAGGTTGCTTCTTCTTCTTCCGGCGCACTGATAACGGTTGTGCGTGAAGGTGCGTCAATCATCGGCCTGTTCATCATGATGTTCTATTACAGTTGGCAACTGTCGATCATTTTGATTGTGCTGGCACCGATTGTTTCGATTGCGATTCGCGTTGTATCGAAGCGTTTTCGCAACATCAGTAAAAACATGCAGAACACCATGGGGCAGGTGACCACCAGCGCAGAACAAATGCTGAAGGGCCACAAAGAAGTATTGATTTTCGGTGGTCAGGAAGTGGAAACGAAACGCTTCGATAAAGTCAGTAACCGAATGCGTCTTCAGGGGATGAAAATGGTTTCAGCCTCTTCCATCTCTGATCCGATCATTCAGCTAATCGCCTCTTTGGCGCTGGCGTTTGTTCTGTATGCGGCGAGCTTCCCAAGTGTTATGGATAACCTGACTGCCGGTACGATTACCGTTGTTTTCTCTTCAATGATTGCACTGATGCGTCCGCTGAAATCGCTGACCAACGTTAACGCCCAGTTCCAGCGCGGTATGGCGGCTTGTCAGACGCTGTTTACCATTCTGGACAGTGAGCAGGAGAAAGACGAAGGTAAGCGCGTGATCGAGCGTGCGACTGGCGACGTGGAATTCCGCAATGTCACCTTTACTTATCCGGGACGTGACGTGCCCGCATTGCGTAACATCAACCTGAAAATTCCGGCAGGGAAAACGGTCGCTCTGGTTGGACGCTCTGGTTCAGGTAAATCAACCATCGCCAGCCTGATCACGCGTTTTTACGATATTGATGAAGGCGAAATCCTGATGGATGGTCACGATCTGCGCGAGTATACCCTGGCGTCGTTACGTAACCAGGTTGCTCTGGTGTCGCAGAATGTCCATCTGTTTAACGATACGGTTGCTAACAACATTGCTTACGCACGGACTGAACAGTACAGCCGTGAGCAAATTGAAGAAGCGGCGCGTATGGCCTACGCCATAGACTTCATCAATAAGATGGATAACGGTCTCGATACAGTGATTGGTGAAAACGGCGTGCTGCTCTCTGGCGGTCAGCGTCAGCGTATTGCTATCGCTCGAGCCTTGTTGCGTGATAGCCCGATTCTGATTCTGGACGAAGCTACCTCGGCGTTGGATACCGAATCCGAACGTGCGATTCAGGCGGCACTGGATGAGTTGCAGAAAAACCGTACCTCTCTGGTGATTGCCCACCGCTTGTCTACCATTGAAAAGGCAGACGAAATCGTGGTCGTTGAGGATGGTGTCATTGTGGAACGCGGTACGCATAACGATTTGCTTGAGCACCGCGGCGTTTACGCGCAACTTCACAAAATGCAGTTTGGCCAATGATCGAAAAAATCTGGTCTGGTGAATCCCCTTTGTGGCGGCTATTGCTGCCACTCTCCTGGTTGTATGGCCTGGTGAGTGGCGCGATCCGTCTTTGCTATAAACTAAAACTGAAGCGCGCCTGGCGTGCCCCCGTACCGGTTGTCGTGGTTGGTAATCTCACCGCAGGCGGCAACGGAAAAACCCCGGTCGTTGTCTGGCTGGTGGAACAGTTGCAACAGCGCGGTATTCGCGTGGGGGTCGTATCGCGGGGATATGGTGGTAAGGCTGAATCTTATCCGCTGTTATTGTCGGCAGATACCACAACAGCACAGGCGGGTGATGAACCTGTGTTGATTTATCAACGCACTGATGCGCCTGTTGCGGTTTCTCCCGTTCGTTCTGATGCGGTAAAAGCCATTCTGGCGCAACACCCTGATGTGCAGATCATCGTAACCGACGACGGTTTACAGCATTACCGTCTGGCGCGTGATGTGGAAATTGTCGTTATTGATGGTGTGCGTCGCTTTGGCAATGGCTGGTGGTTGCCGGCGGGGCCAATGCGTGAGCGAGCGGGGCGCTTAAAGTCGGTTGATGCGGTAATCGTCAACGGCGGTGTCCCTCGCAGCGGTGAAATCCCCATGCATCTGCTGCCGGGTCAGGCGGTGAATTTACGTACCGGTACGCGTTGTGACGTTGCTCAGCTTGAACATGTAGTGGCGATGGCGGGGATTGGGCATCCGCCGCGCTTTTTTGCCACGCTGAAGATGTGTGGCGTACAACCGGAAAAATGTGTACCGCTGGCCGATCATCAGTCTTTGAACCATGCGGATGTCAGTGCGTTGGTAAGCGCCGGGCAAACGCTGGTAATGACTGAAAAAGATGCGGTGAAATGCCGGGCCTTTGCAGAAGAAAATTGGTGGTATTTGCCTGTAGACGCACAGCTTTCAGGTGATGAACCAGCGAAACTGCTTACGCAACTAACCTCGCTGGCTTCTGGCAACTAGTTACGCCGCGGCAGCGTTCGATTGATGGAGTCATGAATGTCACTGCCGCACCTCTCCCTTGCTGATGCGCGTAATCTTCACCTTGCCGCACAAGGCCTGTTAAACAAACCCCGCCGTCGAGCGTCGTTGGAGGATATTCCGGCAACGATCTCCCGCATGTCCTTGCTGCAAATCGATACCATCAATATTGTTGCCCGTAGTCCATATCTGGTGCTTTTCAGTCGTCTGGGAAATTATCCTGCCCAGTGGCTGGATGAGTCTCTGGCGCGTGGCGAATTAATGGAATACTGGGCGCATGAAGCCTGCTTTATGCCGCGTAGCGACTTTCGTCTTATTCGCCACCGCATGCTGGCACCTGAAAAAATGGGCTGGAAATACAAAGACGCCTGGATGCAGGAACATGAGGCGGAAATTGCACAGTTAATTCAGCATATTCATGATAAGGGGCCGGTACGTTCAGCCGATTTTGAGCATCCTCGTAAAGGTGCAAGCGGCTGGTGGGAATGGAAGCCGCATAAACGGCATCTGGAAGGTTTATTTACTGCCGGAAAGGTGATGGTGATTGAACGGCGCAACTTCCAGCGCGTTTATGATTTAACCCACCGTGTCATGCCTGACTGGGATGATGAGCGCGATCTCGTTTCGCAAACAGAAGCAGAAATCATCATGCTGGATAACAGTGCGCGTAGCCTGGGAATATTCCGCGAACAGTGGCTGGCAGATTACTATCGGCTGAAACGTCCGGCACTGGCGGCGTGGCGCGAAGCGAGGGCTGAACAGCAGCAAATCATTGCTGTGCATGTTGAAAAATTGGGCAATCTTTGGCTGCATGCTGATTTGCTGCCGCTACTCGAGCGTGCGCTGGCCGGAAAGCTCACTGCAACGCACAGCGCGGTACTTTCGCCTTTTGATCCTGTTGTCTGGGATCGCAAACGCGCAGAGCAGCTTTTTGATTTTAGCTACCGGCTGGAGTGCTATACCCCAGCGCCGAAACGCCAGTATGGCTATTTTGTTCTGCCATTATTACATCGTGGGCAATTAGTTGGGCGAATGGATGCCAAAATGCATCGCCAGACAGGCATCCTTGAAGTTATCTCTCTGTGGTTACAGGAAGGCATTAAACCAACGACAATGCTGCAAAAAGGGTTACGTCAGGCGATTACTGATTTCGCGAGCTGGCAGCAGGCAACGCGGGTGACATTAGGACGCTGCCCGCAAGGTCTCTTTACTGATTGCCGCACTGGCTGGGAAATAGACCCCGTCGCATAAATGATTATGATAAGATTTATGCATTCATAACCCGATCCATCTGGAGGAACTATGGATCATCGTTTGCTTGAAATCATTGCCTGCCCGGTTTGCAACGGAAAACTTTGGTATAACCAGGAAAAACAAGAGCTTATTTGCAAACTGGATAACCTGGCTTTCCCGCTCCGCGATGGCATTCCAGTGTTGCTGGAAACGGAAGCCCGCGTGCTGACTGCTGATGAGAGTAAATCATGAGTTTTGTGGTCATTATTCCCGCGCGCTACGCGTCCACGCGTCTGCCCGGTAAACCATTGGTTGATATTAACGGCAAACCCATGATTGTTCATGTTCTTGAACGCGCGCGTGAATCAGGTGCCGAGCGCATCATCGTGGCAACCGATCATGAGGATGTTGCCCGCGCCGTTGAAGCCGCTGGCGGTGAAGTATGTATGACGCGCGCCGATCATCAGTCAGGAACAGAACGTCTGGCGGAAGTTGTCGAAAAATGCGCATTCAGCGACGACACGGTGATCGTTAATGTGCAGGGTGATGAACCGATGATCCCTGCGACAATCATTCGTCAGGTTGCTGATAACCTCGCTCAGCGTCAGGTGGGTATGGCGACTCTGGCGGTGCCAATCCACAATGCGGAAGAAGCGTTTAACCCGAATGCGGTGAAAGTGGTTCTCGACGCTGAAGGGTATGCACTGTACTTCTCACGCGCCACCATTCCTTGGGATCGTGATCGTTTTGCAGAAGGCCTTGAAACCGTTGGCGATAACTTCCTGCGTCATCTTGGTATTTATGGCTACCGTGCAGGCTTTATCCGTCGTTACGTCAACTGGCAGGCAAGTCCGTTAGAACACATCGAAATGTTAGAGCAGCTTCGTGTTCTGTGGTACGGCGAAAAAATCCATGTTGCTGTTGCTCAGGAAGTTCCTGGCACAGGTGTGGATACCCCTGAAGATCTTGAGCGCGTTCGCGCTGAAATGCGCTAATTTCACTTCACGACACTTCAGCCAATTTTGGGAGGAGTGTCGTACCGTTACGATTTTCCTCAATTTTTCTTTTCAACAATTGATCTCATTCAGGTGACATCTTTTATATTGGCGCTCATTATGAAAGCAGTAGCTTTTATGAGGGTAATCTGAATGGAACAGCTGCGTGCCGAATTAAGCCATTTACTGGGCGAAAAACTCAGTCGTATTGAGTGCGTCAATGAAAAAGCGGATACGGCGTTGTGGGCTTTGTATGACAGCCAGGGAAACCCAATGCCGTTAATGGCAAGAAGCTTTAGTACGCCCGGAAAAGCCCGACAACTGGCATGGAAAACCACCATGCTGGCAAGAAGTGGGACTGTCCGTATGCCGACTATTTATGGTGTGATGACGCATGAAGAACACCCCGGCCCTGATGTCCTGCTACTGGAGCGGATGCGTGGTGTTTCGGTGGAGGCACCAGCCCGAACACCAGAACGCTGGGAACAGCTCAAAGACCAAATCGTTGAAGCCTTACTGGCCTGGCACCGTCAGGACAGTCGCGGTTGCGTCGGCGCGGTCGACAATACTCAGGAAAATTTCTGGCCCTCATGGTACCGGCAACATGTTGAAGTGCTATGGACCACGCTCAATCAGTTCAATAACACCGGTCTGACGATGCAGGATAAGCGGATCCTGTTTCGCACTCGCGAATGTCTCCCGGCATTATTTGAAGGCTTTAACGACAATTGTGTGTTGATTCACGGTAACTTCTGTTTACGCAGCATGCTGAAAGATTCGCGCAGCGATCAGTTACTGGCGATGGTCGGGCCGGGACTAATGCTTTGGGCACCGCGAGAATACGAACTGTTCCGACTAATGGATAATTCTCTGGCGGAAGATTTGCTCTGGAGTTACCTGCAACGCGCGCCAGTGGCGGAGTCGTTCATCTGGCGGCGTTGGTTGTATGTGTTATGGGATGAAGTTGCGCAACTGGTTAATACCGGACGATTTAGTCGGCGCAACTTCGATCTGGCATCAAAATCACTCTTGCCGTGGCTCGCCTGACGGACCTTTCAGCCACTGCCAGATGCGGCCAAGCGTTTCATAGCCAACACGATCGCTATGCATCAGCCAGACCGGAGAAGGGATTGCCCGTTCCCACGGATTAAGCGGCGAGTCGATGGCCAACTGATTCGCCGGGGCTGGTAGCGGATTTAACTCTTCCTGCTGAAAAAAGATCATCGCCCGCGGCAGATGTGATGCGGAGGTCACCAGCAGGAAAGGGGCGTCACCAATCGCCTGTTTCACTGCCGCAGCTTCTTCTTCGGTATCTTTTGGCAAATCCAGGGTGATAATTTGCTCGCGCGGCACGCCCAGCGATTGCGCAACTCTGGCACCTACTTCCGCTGTACTCACCGTATTGGTTTTTGCTACGCCTCCCGTGAAGATCAGTTTTGATCCCGGATTTTCGCGCCATAAGCGAATACCTTCATTCAGGCGTGGCAGACTGTTATTGATTAAATTAGAGCTCGGTGCCCACTGCGGGTTCCAGGTATAACCACCTCCGAGCACCACGATATAGTCCACTTTTTGCGAATTATTCCATGTCGGATAGGTGCTTTCGATGGGACGCAGCAGGCGGTCGGCTACCGGTTGCAAACTCAATAACAAGAGTGCCAGCCACCCAATGCTAATAAAAATCTTCGCGGTTTTTTGAAAACGGCTAAACCACAGCAGCGCCAGGCCAGCGCCAATAATTAACAACATCAGCGGAAGTGGCAGCAACATATTGCCAATCACTTTTTTCAGTGTAAAAAGCATCCTTTCTGGTTCCTTTTTTAACCATATAGCAAGGGATCGCCAGCGATATTACACCAGACGGGTTCATTCTCGCCGTGGCTGTGACAAAATAGCGTCTTTATCAGAAAACGTCTTAGCCAACCGGTGGAGAAAGCAATGCAGGATCGCAATTTTGATGATATTGCGGAAAAGTTTTCCCGTAACATTTACGGCACCACCAAAGGGCAGCTTCGACAGGCTATTCTGTGGCAGGATCTCGATCGCGTGCTGGCGGAAATGGGTCCGCAAAAACTGCGTGTGCTGGATGCGGGCGGTGGAGAAGGGCAGACCGCAATCAAAATGGCCGAGCGCGGGCATCAGGTCATTTTATGCGATCTTTCTGCGCAGATGATCGACCGCGCAAAACAGGCGGCAGAAGCAAAAGGTGTGAGCGACAACATGCAATTTATACATTGCGCCGCTCAGGATGTTGCTTCGCATTTGGAAACGCCCGTTGATCTGATATTGTTCCATGCGGTGCTCGAGTGGGTGGCCGATCCCCGCAGTGTATTGCAGACCCTGTGGTCAGTGTTGCGTCCAGGCGGCGTGTTGTCGTTAATGTTCTACAATGCGCATGGTTTGTTGATGCATAACATGGTCGCCGGGAATTTTGATTACGTGCAGGCGGGAATGCCGAAAAAGAAAAAACGGACGCTTTCGCCAGATTATCCACGCGACCCGGCGCAGGTTTATCTGTGGCTGGAAGAAGCTGGTTGGCAAATTATGGGTAAGACAGGCGTTCGCGTGTTTCATGATTATCTGCGCGAGAAGCACCAGCAGCGCGACTGCTATGAAGCATTACTTGAATTAGAAACGCGTTATTGCCGTCAGGAACCGTATATTACCCTGGGGCGTTATATTCATGTCACCGCGCGCAAACCGCAGAGCAAGGATAAAGTATGAGTGAATTTTCCCAGACAGTCCCCGAACTGGTTGCCTGGGCCAGAAAAAATGACTTCTCCATCTCGCTGCCGGTAGACCGACTCTCTTTTCTGCTGGCGGTTGCCACGCTGAACGGCGAGCGTCTGGATGGTGAGATGAGTGAAGGCGAGCTGGTGGATGCATTCCGCCATGTGAGTGATGCGTTTGAGCAAACCAGCGAAACCATCGGCGTGCGCGCCAATAACGCGATCAACGACATGGTGCGTCAACGTCTGCTGAACCGCTTTACCAGCGAGCAGGCGGAAGGGAACGCAATTTACCGTCTGACGCCGCTCGGCATCGGCATTACTGACTACTACATCCGTCAGCGCGAGTTTTCTACGCTGCGTCTTTCTATGCAGTTGTCGATTGTGGCGGGTGAGCTCAAACGCGCAGCAGATGCCGCCGAAGAGGGCGGTGATGAATTTCACTGGCACCGTAATGTCTATGCGCCACTGAAATATTCGGTAGCAGAAATTTTCGACAGTATCGACCTGACGCAACGTCTGATGGACGAACAGCAGCAGCAGGTGAAGGACGATATCGCCCAGTTGCTGAACAAAGACTGGCGGGCGGCGATTTCCAGCTGTGAATTGTTGCTTTCGGAAACTTCCGGAACGCTGCGTGAATTGCAGGATACGCTGGAAGCGGCAGGCGACAAATTGCAGGCTAATCTGTTGCGCATTCAGGATGCGACGATGACCCATGACGATCTGCATTTCGTCGATCGTCTGGTGTTCGATCTGCAGAGCAAACTCGATCGTATTATCAGTTGGGGCCAGCAATCCATCGACTTGTGGATTGGCTACGACCGCCACGTACACAAATTTATTCGTACCGCGATCGATATGGATAAAAACCGCGTCTTTGCTCAGCGGTTACGTCAGTCGGTACAAACCTATTTTGATGAGCCGTGGGCGCTAACTTATGCCAATGCCGATCGTCTGCTGGATATGCGTGACGAAGAGATGGCACTGCGCGATGAAGAAGTGACTGGGGAACTTCCTGAGGATCTGGAATACGAAGAGTTTAACGAGATCCGCGAACAGCTGGCGGCGATCATCGAAGAACAACTTGCCGTGTACAAAACCAGACAAGTGCCGCTGGATCTTGGTCTGGTGGTACGCGAATATCTGTCACAGTATCCGCGTGCACGTCACTTTGACGTTGCGCGTATTGTTATTGATCAGGCGGTACGTCTTGGCGTAGCGCAAGCAGATTTCACCGGACTGCCAGCGAAATGGCAGCCGATTAATGATTACGGAGCCAAGGTACAGGCGCATGTCATCGACAAATATTGAACAAGTGATGTCGGTTAAGCTGGCGCAGGCGCTGGCGAATCCGTTATTTCCGGCGCTGGACAGCGCCTTACGTTCAGGCCGCCATATTGGCCTCGACGAACTGGATAATCATGCATTCCTGATGGATTTTCAGGAATATCTGGAAGAGTTTTACGCGCGTTATAACGTTGAGCTTATTCGCGCACCGGAAGGGTTCTTCTATTTACGCCCACGTTCCACCACTCTTATCCCGCGTTCCGTCTTGTCGGAACTGGATATGATGGTCGGGAAAATCCTCTGTTATCTCTATCTCAGCCCGGAACGGCTGGCGAATGAGGGGATTTTCACCCAGCAGGAACTGTACGACGAACTGCTCACCCTGGCCGATGAAGCAAAACTGCTGAAACTGGTGAACAACCGTTCAACCGGTTCAGACGTTGACCGTCAGAAGTTGCAGGAGAAAGTACGTTCTTCGCTCAACCGTCTGCGTCGTTTAGGCATGGTGTGGTTTATGGGCCACGACAGCAGCAAGTTTCGCATTACCGAATCGGTGTTCCGCTTCGGAGCCGATGTGCGTGCTGGCGACGATCCCCGTGAAGCACAGCGTCGCCTGATTCGTGATGGCGAAGCAATGCCGATTGAAAATCATCTGCAACTCAACGATGAAACCGAAGAGAATCAGCCAGATAGCGGAGAGGAAGAATAATGATTGAACGCGGTAAATTTCGCTCACTGACGCTGATTAACTGGAACGGCTTTTTTGCCCGAACTTTTGACCTTGACGAGCTGGTCACGACGCTTTCTGGCGGTAACGGGGCGGGTAAATCCACCACCATGGCGGCGTTCGTTACGGCGCTGATCCCCGACCTGACCCTGCTGCATTTCCGTAACACTACGGAAGCCGGGGCCACCAGCGGTTCGCGCGATAAAGGTCTGCACGGTAAGCTGAAAGCGGGTGTCTGTTATTCGATGCTCGACACCATTAACTCGCGCCACCAG
This sequence comes from Shigella sonnei, assembly GCF_002950395.1. NCBI lineage: Bacteria > Pseudomonadati > Pseudomonadota > Gammaproteobacteria > Enterobacterales > Enterobacteriaceae > Shigella > Shigella sonnei. The sequence continues at coordinate 2,013,224 of NZ_CP026802.1, read as the reverse complement.
CGCGTGGTGGTCGGTGTGCGTCTGCAACAGGTTGCCGGACGCGATCGTAAAGTGGATATCAAACCATTTGCCATTCAGGGACTGCCGATGTCGGTGCAGCCGACACAGCTGGTGACCGAAACCCTGAACGAACGCCAGGCGCGCGTGCTGCCGCTTAACGAGCTGAAAGACAAGCTCGAGGCGATGGAAGGCGTGCAGTTTAAACAGTTCAACTCCATTACCGATTACCACTCGCTGATGTTCGATCTGGGCATCATCGCGCGTCGTCTGCGCTCCGCATCTGACCGTAGCAAATTCTATCGTCTGATCGAAGCTTCGCTGTATGGCGGGATCTCCAGTGCCATTACCCGTTCTCTGCGCGACTACCTGTTGCCGGAAAACAGCGGCGTGCGTAAAGCGTTCCAGGACATGGAAGCGGCGCTGCGTGAAAACCGCATGACGCTGGAAGCGATTCGTGTCACCCAGTCGGACCGTGACCTGTTTAAGCATCTGATCAGCGAAGCTACCAACTACGTGGCGGCGGACTACATGCGTCACGCCAACGAGCGCCGTGTCCATCTCGACAAAGCCCTGGAGTTTCGTCGCGAGTTACATACTTCGCGTCAGCAACTGGCGGCTGAGCAGTACAAACACGTCGATATGGCGCGTGAGCTGGCAGAGCACAACGGTGCCGAAGGCGATCTGGAAGCGGATTATCAGGCGGCCAGCGATCACCTGAACCTGGTGCAAACCGCACAGCGTCAGCAGGAGAAGATCGAACGCTACGAAGCGGATCTCGATGAGCTGCAGATCCGTCTGGAAGAGCAAAACGAAGTGGTGGCAGAAGCCATCGAACGCCAGGAAGAGAACGAGGCTCGCGCGGAAGCTGCCGAACTGGAAGTGGACGAGCTGAAAAGCCAGCTTGCTGACTACCAGCAGGCGCTGGACGTCCAGCAAACGCGCGCGATCCAGTATAACCAGGCGATTGCTGCGCTTAATCGCGCCAAAGAACTGTGCCATCTGCCGGACTTAACCGCCGACAGCGCCGCCGAATGGCTGGAAACCTTCCAGGCGAAAGAGCTGGAAGCGACTGAAAAAATGCTCTCTCTTGAGCAGAAAATGAGCATGGCGCAAACCGCGCACAGCCAGTTTGAGCAGGCTTATCAGCTGGTGGTGGCAATCAACGGCCCGCTGGCGCGTAACGAGGCTTGGGATGTCGCCCGCGAACTGCTGCGCGAAGGGGTCGATCAGCGTCACCTGGCAGAGCAGGTTCAACCGTTGCGGATGCGCTTAAGTGAACTGGAACAGCGTCTGCGCGAGCAGCAAGAAGCCGAACGCCTGCTGGCAGACTTCTGCAAACGTCAGGGCAAGAATTTTGATATTGATGAACTGGAAGCTCTGCATCAGGAGCTGGAAGCGCGCATTGCCTCTCTTTCCGATAGCGTGTCTAACGCCCGTGAAGAGCGCATGGCACTGCGCCAGGAACAGGAACAGCTGCAGTCTCGCATTCAGAGTTTGATGCAGCGTGCGCCGGTTTGGCTGGCAGCGCAAAACAGTCTCAACCAGTTGAGCGAGCAGTGCGGTGAAGAGTTTACCTCCAGCCAGGACGTCACCGAATATCTGCAACAGTTGCTGGAGCGTGAGCGAGAGGCGATTGTTGAACGCGATGAAGTGGGCGCGCGCAAAAACGCTGTCGATGAAGAGATCGAACGTTTAAGCCAGCCTGGCGGCTCTGAAGATCAGCGTCTGAACGCGCTGGCGGAGCGTTTTGGCGGCGTGCTGCTGTCAGAAATTTATGACGACGTTAGCCTGGAAGATGCGCCGTACTTCTCAGCGCTGTATGGCCCGTCACGCCACGCCATCGTGGTGCCAGATCTGTCACAGGTAACTGAACACCTGGAAGGCTTGACCGATTGCCCGGAAGATCTCTATTTGATCGAAGGGGATCCGCAGTCATTCGATGACAGCGTGTTCAGCGTTGATGAGCTGGAAAAAGCGGTAGTGGTGAAAATCGCCGATCGTCAGTGGCGTTATTCACGTTTCCCGGAAGTGCCGCTGTTTGGTCGTGCTGCGCGTGAAAGCCGTATTGAAAGCCTCCATGCCGAGCGTGAAGTGCTTTCCGAACGCTTCGCCACGCTCTCCTTTGATGTACAGAAAACCCAGCGTCTGCATCAGGCGTTCAGCCGCTTTATCGGCAGTCATCTGGCGGTGGCGTTTGAGTCTGACCCGGAAGCAGAAATCCGTCAACTGAACAGCCGTCGCGTCGAACTGGAGCGGGCGTTGAGTAATCATGAAAATGATAACCAGCAGCAGCGTATTCAGTTTGAGCAGGCGAAAGAAGGCGTTACGGCGCTGAACCGCATTCTGCCGCGTCTCAACCTGTTGGCTGATGACAGCCTGGCGGATCGCGTCGATGAAATCCGCGAACGTCTGGATGAAGCCCAGGAAGCCGCGCGTTTTGTTCAGCAGTTTGGCAATCAACTGGCGAAACTGGAACCGATCGTTTCGGTATTGCAGAGCGACCCGGAACAGTTCGAACAGCTAAAAGAAGATTACGCGTACTCTCAGCAGATGCAGCGCGATGCCCGTCAGCAGGCGTTTGCCCTGACGGAAGTGGTGCAGCGTCGTGCGCACTTTAGCTATTCTGACTCGGCAGAAATGCTGAGCGGTAATAGCGATCTCAACGAAAAGCTGCGTGAACGTCTGGAACAGGCGGAAGCGGAGCGTACTCGCGCTCGTGAAGCGTTGCGTGGTCACGCAGCGCAGTTGAGTCAGTACAACCAGGTGCTGGCTTCGCTGAAAAGTTCTTACGACACCAAAAAAGAGCTACTCAACGATCTGCAACGTGAATTGCAGGATATCGGCGTGCGCGCCGATAGCGGGGCAGAAGAGCGGGCGCGAATTCGCCGTGACGAGCTGCATGCGCAACTGAGTAATAACCGGTCCCGCCGCAACCAGCTGGAAAAAGCACTGACTTTCTGCGAAGCGGAGATGGACAATCTGACCCGCAAACTGCGCAAGCTGGAGCGGGATTACTTTGAGATGCGCGAGCAGGTAGTGACCGCCAAAGCGGGCTGGTGTGCAGTGATGCGCATGGTGAAAGATAACGTCGTTGAACGGCGCTTACACCGTCGCGAGCTGGCTTATCTCTCCGCTGATGATTTGCGCTCTATGTCGGATAAGGCATTGGGTGCGCTGCGTCTGGCGGTGGCGGATAACGAACATCTGCGCGACGTGCTGCGCATGTCGGAAGATCCAAAACGTCCGGAACGTAAAATTCAGTTCTTCGTGGCGGTTTATCAGCATCTGCGTGAACGTATTCGTCAGGATATTATTCGTACCGATGATCCGGTGGAAGCCATCGAGCAGATGGAAATCGAACTTAGCCGACTGACCGAGGAGTTAACCTCCCGCGAACAGAAACTGGCGATCAGTTCCCGCAGCGTGGCGAACATCATTCGCAAAACCATTCAGCGCGAACAGAACCGTATCCGTATGCTCAACCAGGGGTTGCAGAACGTATCGTTTGGTCAGGTGAACAGCGTACGTCTGAACGTGAACGTGCGTGAAACGCACGCCATGCTGCTGGATGTGCTCTCTGAACAGCACGAGCAGCATCAGGATCTGTTTAACAGCAACCGTCTGACCTTCTCGGAAGCGCTGGCGAAATTGTATCAGCGTCTTAATCCGCAGATTGATATGGGGCAGCGCACGCCGCAGACCATTGGCGAAGAACTGCTGGATTACCGCAACTATCTGGAAATGGAAGTTGAGGTTAACCGTGGTTCCGATGGCTGGTTGCGCGCAGAGTCTGGTGCATTGTCGACCGGTGAGGCGATTGGTACCGGTATGTCGATTCTGGTGATGGTGGTACAAAGCTGGGAAGATGAATCTCGCCGCCTGCGCGGTAAAGATATCTCTCCTTGCCGCCTGCTGTTCCTCGATGAAGCAGCGCGACTGGATGCTCGTTCTATCGCCACGCTGTTTGAATTGTGTGAACGTTTGCAAATGCAGCTCATCATCGCAGCGCCGGAAAATATCAGCCCGGAGAAAGGCACCACCTATAAACTGGTGCGTAAAGTCTTCCAGAATACCGAACACGTTCACGTCGTCGGCCTGCGAGGATTTGCGCCGCAACTCCCTGAAACGCTTCCAGGAAGTGACGAAGCGCCTTCTCAGGAGAGTTAAAATTAAGGCGGCAGCAATGCCGCCTTTTCTTTTTCCGAAAACTCCGTTTCTGCACTAAAAAAGTGGCACATTACGGCGTAATGCCGATCAGTTAAGGATCAGTTGACCGATCCAGTGGCTGTGTAAGAATCCGGAAACGCTCACTTGTTTCCGGATTTTTTTATGCACATTGGACAGGCTCTTGATCTGGTATCCCGTTACGATTCTCTGCGTAACCCACTGACTTCTCTGGGGGATTACCTCGACCCCGAACTCATCTCTCGTTGCCTTGCCGAATCAGGTACTGTAACGCTACGCAAGCGCCGTCTTCCCCTCGAAATGATGGTCTGGTGTATTGTTGGCATGGCGCTTGAGCGTAAAGAACCTCTTCACCAGATTGTGAATCGCCTGGACATCATGCTGCCGGGCAATCGCCCCTTCGTTGCCCCCAGTGCCGTTATTCAGGCCCGCCAGCGCCTGGGAAGTGAGGCTGTCCGCCGCGTGTTCACGAAAACAGCGCAGCTCTGGCATAACGCCACGCCGCATCCGCACTGGTGCGGCCTGACCCTGCTGGCCATCGATGGTGTGTTCTGGCGCACACCGGATACACCAGAGAACGATGCAGCCTTCCCCCGCCAGACACATGCCGGGAACCCGGCGCTCTACCCGCAGGTCAAAATGGTCTGCCAGATGGAACTGACCAGCCATCTGCTGACGGCTGCAGCCTTCGGCACGATGAAGAACAGCGAAAATGAGCTTGCTGAGCAACTTATAGAACAAACCGGCGATAACACTCTGACGTTAATGGATAAAGGTTATTACTCACTGGGACTGTTAAATGCCTGGAGCCTGGCGGGAGAACACCGCCACTGGATGATACCTCTCAGAAAGGGAGCGCAATATGAAGAGCTCAGAAAACTGGGTAAAGGCGATCATCTGGTGAAGCTGAAAACCAGCCCGCAGGCACGAAAAAAGTGGCCGGGACTGGGAAATGAAGTGACAGCCCGCCTGCTGACCGTGACGCGCAAAGGAAAAGTCTGCCATCTGCTGACGTCGATGACGGACGCCATGCGCTTCCCCGGAGGAGAAATGGCGGATCTGTACAGTCATCGCTGGGAAATCGAACTGGGATACAGGGAGATAAAACAGACGATGCAACTGAGCAGGCTGACGCTGAGAAGTAAAAAGCCGGAGCTTGTGGAGCAAGAGCTGTGGGGTGTCTTACTGGCTTATAATCTGGTGAGATATCAGATGATTAAAATGGCGGAACATCTGAAAGGTTACTGGCCGAATCAACTGAGTTTCTCAGAATCATGCGGAATGGTGATGAGAATGCTGATGACATTGCAGGGCGCTTCACCGGGACGTATACCGGAGCTGATGCGCGATCTTGCAAGTATGGGACAACTTGTGAAATTACCGACGAGAAGGGAAAGGGCCTTCCCGAGAGTGGTAAAGGAGAGGCCCTGGAAATACCCCACAGCCCCGAAAAAGAGCCAGTCAGTTGCTTAACTGACTGGCATTACACATTACGGCGCGCTTTTCTTTAAACTTCTTTACATTAGGTTATGTAAAAACGTATCGGCGTTTATATACTGAAGATAAGCCTGATGAGTAACAGGCTTGCTCGTCATACTTTCGTGAGTATTGGCGTTGTACAGGCAAGTCGTAAAATAACAGCCTGGCTATTCAGAGTATGATAAAAACAGGGGGCAAGGGATGTTGCTTAATATGATGTGTGGTCGTCGGCTGTCGGCAATCAGTTTGTGCCTGGCCGTAACATTCGCTCCACTGTTCAATGCGCAGGCCGATGAGCCTGAAGTAATCCCTGGCGACAGCCCGGTGGCTGTCAGTGAACAGGGCGAGGCACTGCCGCAGGCGCAAGCCACGGCAATAATGGCGGGGATCCAGCCATTGCCTGAAGGTGCGGCAGAAAAAGCCCGCACGCAAATCGAATCTCAATTACCCGCAGGTTACAAGCCGGTTTATCTTAACCAGCTTCAACTGTTGTATGCCGCACGCGATATGCAACCCATGTGGGAAAACCGTGATGCTGTTAAAGCCTTCCAGCAACAGCTGGCAGAGGTGGCGATTGCCGTTTTCCAGCCGCAGTTTAATAAATGGGTAGAGTTACTGACCGATCCTGGTGTTAACGGGATGGCACGCGACGTAGTGCTCTCTGATGCGATGATGGGCTATCTCCATTTCATTGCAAATATTCCGGTCAAAGGCACTCGCTGGCTATATAGCAGTAAACCTTATGCACTTGCAACGCCGCCGCTCTCGGTGATTAACCAATGGCAGCTGGCGCTGGATAAAGGTCAATTGCCTACGTTTGTTGCAGGACTGGCACCGCAGCATCCGCAATATGCGGCGATGCATGAATCGTTACTGGCCTTACTCAGTGACACCAAACCGTGGCCCCAACTGACCGGCAAAGCAACGTTGCGCCCAGGGCAGTGGAGTAACGACGTACCGGCGTTGCGCGAAATATTGCAACGCACAGGCATGTTGGACGGGGGGCCGAAAATTACTCTACCTGGCGATGACACGCCAACTGACGCGGTAGTCAGCCCATCCGCTGTTACTGTTGAAACAGCAGAAACTAAGCCGATGGACAAGCAAACGACGTCTCGTAGTAAACCTGCGCCTGCCGTTCGCGCCGCCTACGATAATGAACTGGTGGAAGCCGTTAAACGTTTTCAGGCATGGCAAGGATTGGGGGCAGATGGTGCTATTGGCCCGGCAACACGTGACTGGTTAAACGTAACGCCCGCCCAGCGTGCTGGCGTGTTGGCTCTCAACATCCAGCGATTGCGCTTGCTGCCAACAGAGCTTTCTACCGGGATCATGGTTAACATTCCGGCCTATTCGCTGGTCTACTATCAGAACGGCAATCAGGTGCTGGATTCGCGAGTCATTGTCGGTCGCCCCGATCGCAAAACGCCGATGATGAGCAGTGCCCTTAACAACGTAGTGGTAAACCCGCCGTGGAACGTACCTCCAACTCTGGCACGCAAAGATATTCTGCCAAAAGTGCGCAACGATCCGGGATATCTCGAAAGCCATGGCTATACGGTGATGCGCGGCTGGAACAGCAGAGAAGCGATTGACCCATGGCAGGTTGACTGGTCTACAATCACGGCCTCGAATTTACCGTTCCGCTTCCAGCAGGCTCCAGGCCCACGGAACTCGCTGGGGCGCTATAAATTCAATATGCCGAGTTCAGAGGCCATTTATTTGCATGACACGCCGAACCACAATCTGTTCAAGCGTGATACACGCGCATTGAGCTCAGGCTGTGTACGAGTGAATAAAGCTTCCGATCTGGCGAATATGCTGTTGCAGGATGCAGGCTGGAATGACAAACGTATTTCTGATGCGCTGAAGCAGGGTGATACACGTTACGTCAATATTCGGCAGTCGATTCCGGTGAATCTCTACTACCTGACGGCCTTTGTTGGTGCAGATGGTCGTACCCAGTATCGTACAGATATTTACAATTATGATCTGCCTGCGCGATCCAGCTCGCAAATCGTATCGAAAGCGGAACAATTAATCAGGTAAATGAAGTAGTTCGGGGAAATCAGTTGTCGTAATAATTAGCATGATTGGGGGCGATTCTCTGCAGCCCCCGTCACTGCTGGGGTTGAGTCATCTTGACGTCTGCTTTACGGGCGGTTAAGGTGCCTCTTGTGCGCCAGAAGTGCATATAAACGATAACATTGACCTGTAGACTTGATTATCATGGACAAATTCGACGCTAATCGCCGCAAATTGCTGGCGCTTGGTGGCGTTGCACTCGGTGCCGCCATCCTGCCGACCCCTGCGTTTGCAACACTCTCTACCCCACGCCCGCGCATTTTGACACTCAATAATCTTCATACCGGAGAGTCAATCAAAGCGGAGTTTTTCGATGGCAGAGGCTATATTCAGGAAGAATTGGCAAAACTTAACCATTTTTTCCGCGATTACCGCGCGAACAAAATAAAGTCCATCGACCCAGGATTATTCGACCAGTTGTATCGCCTGCAAGGGTTGTTAGGCACGCGCAAACCGGTGCAACTCATTTCCGGTTATCGTTCTATTGATACCAACAATGAACTACGCGCCCGCAGCCGTGGAGTAGCGAAGAAAAGCTATCACACTAAAGGCCAGGCGATGGATTTCCATATTGAAGGTATCGCGTTAAGCAATATTCGCAAAGCCGCGTTATCTATGCGCGCAGGTGGTGTAGGATATTATCCACGTAGTAACTTTGTGCATATTGATACCGGGCCAGCACGGCACTGGTAGTAATTGCTTAACGAAACAGGGGCAGTATGAACTATCGTATTATTCCGGTCACCGCATTCTCCCAGAACTGTTCATTAATCTGGTGTGAACAAACCCGTCTGGCCGCACTGGTCGATCCTGGCGGCGATGCGGAAAAAATCAAACAGGAAGTTGATGACAGCGGCCTGACACTGATGCAGATCCTGCTGACGCATGGTCATCTGGACCACGTTGGCGCAGCGGCGGAACTGGCGCAACATTACGGCGTGCCGGTTTTTGGCCCGGAAAAAGAAGATGAGTTCTGGCTGCAAGGCTTGCCTGCGCAAAGTCGTATGTTTGGTCTGGAAGAGTGCCAGCCGCTGACGCCAGATCGTTGGCTGAACGAAGGCGATACCATCAGCATAGGGAATGTGACTTTACAGGTGTTACATTGCCCTGGGCATACGCCGGGTCATGTCGTGTTTTTTGATGATCGGGCAAAGCTGCTGATTTCTGGCGATGTTATTTTCAAAGGCGGAGTAGGGCGCAGTGACTTCCCGCGTGGCGATCATAATCAACTGATTTCTTCAATCAAAGATAAATTGCTGCCACTGGGGGATGACGTGACATTTATTCCGGGTCACGGACCATTATCCACACTTGGTTATGAACGCCTGCATAATCCCTTCCTGCAAGACGAAATGCCCGTCTGGTAAGGCACATAAAAAAGCCCGCTTTTAATGCGGGCCTGGATTTCTGGCAAAGTGCGCTTTGTTTATGCCGGATGCGGCACGAGCGCCTTATCCGGCCTACAAAATCGTGCAAATTCAAAATATTGCAGGGGACGCGTAGGCCTGATAAGCGTAGCGCATCAGGCAATGTTGCGTTTGTCATCAGTCTCAGCCCGCTTTTCAGCGGGCTTCATTGTTTTTAATGCTTACAGCACTGCCACAATCGCTTCGCACAGCGGAGCCATGTTATCTGGTGTCATCCCGGCCACATTTACGCGACCAGAAGCAACCGCATATACGCCAAACTCTTCGCGCAGACGCAGCACTTGTTCTTTTGTCAGGCCACTGAAGGAGAACATGCCGTTCTGTTTGATGATAAAGCTGAAGTCGCGGTTTGCGCCTTTTTCCTGCAGCGTATTGACGAACAACTGACGCATACGCTGAATACGCTGGCGCATATCAGTCAGCTCTTGTTCCCAAATCGCACGTAACGCATCGTTGCTCAGGATGGTGGCAACAACAGAAGCGCCGTGTGCTGGTGGGTTAGAGTAGTTAGCGCGAATCGCCGCTTTCATTTGGCTGAATGCGCGATCAACGGTTTCACTGTCGGCAGCAACCAGAGTACAAGCGCCAACACGCTCGTTGTACAGGCCAAAGTTTTTAGAGTAGGAACTGGCAACAATCAGCTCTTTATGCATAGCCGCGAAAGCGCGCAGTCCTTCAGCATCTTCTTCCAGACCACGGGCAAAACCCTGGTAAGCGAAGTCAAACAGCGGTAACCAGCCTTTCTCAACGGAGAGTTGTGCCAGTGTCTGCCATTGTTCCAGCGTAGGGTCGATACCGGTTGGGTTATGGCAGCAGCCATGGAACAGCACTACGTCGCCAGCCTGAGCTTCATTCAGGCTGTTAATCAGTGCATCGAAGTCAAGAGTGTGATTTTCCGCATCATAATAAGCGTATTCACGAACTTCCAGACCTGCAGAGTTAAAGACGCTCTTATGGTTCGGCCAGCTTGGGTTGCTCACCCACACTCGCTTAACGCTGGTATTTTTTGCCAGGAAATCGGCAGCTACGCGTAGTGCGCCAGTGCCCCCCGGAGTCTGTGCCGTGCGAGCACGTTTGTCATTGATCAGGGCGCTACCTTTACCAAACAGCAGTTCCTGAGTGCAGCGACCAAATTCAGGGATGCCGTCAATGCCGAGGTAATTTTTGGTGGTTTCATTTTCGAGCAGATACTGTTCAGCCTTTTTCACGCTGGTCAGTACCGGGGTTTTGCCCGTCTCATCTTTATAGACACCAATCCCGAGGTTAATTTTGCCGGGACGTTCATCGGCACGAAACAGATCGGCCAGGCCCAGAATCGGGTCGGCAGGAGCGGCGGTAATGTTCTCAAACATGACGAGGTTCCATTATGGTTACAGAAGGGAAGTCCGCTATCAGGGTAACGGGAGATTTACAAAATTCCAACTATTACTGATGAAAACGCAGGCTGTTTTTGCAAGACGTGAGATTGCTCTGGAAGGTATAAAAAAAACAGGACCAAAGTCCTGTTTTTTCGGCATTTAACAAAGAGGTGTGCTATTAGAACTGGTAAACGATACCCACAGCAACGGTGTCGTCTGAACCTACGCCCAGTTTGTTGTCAGAATCGATCTGGTTGATGATGTAGTCAACATAGGTGGACATGTTTTTGTTGAAGTAGTAGGTTGCGCCCACTTCAAAGTAGTTCACCAGCTCAACATCACCGATACCTTCTACGTCTTTCGCTTTAGATTTGGTGTAAGCGATGGACGGACGCAGACCGAAATCGAACTGGTATTGCGCAACTAACAGAACGTCTTGCGTTTTGTTGGCGAAGCCGCTGGTGTTTGTAAATTTATTAGTGATCGGCGTAGCGTTACGGGTTTCACCGTAGTTCGCTGCCAGGTAGATGTTGTTCGCGTCGTACTTCAGACCAGTAGCCCACTGTTCAGCTTTTTTACCGTTGCCAAGAGGTTGAGCTTCTTGCAGGTTGGTACGGTCAGCTGCACCATAAGCACCAACGATACCAAAGCCTTCGTATTCGTAGCTGATAGAACCGCCAACACCGTCGCCGTTAGAACGGCGTGCAGTGTCACGCTCGTTTTTACCCAGGTACTGAACAGCGAAGTTCAGGCCATCAACCAGACCAAAGAAGTTGGAGTTACGATAGGTAGCAACGCCGCCAACACGACCAACGAAGAAGTCATCGCTGTATGCAGTATCACCACCAAATTCTGGCAGCATATCGGTGTAACCCAGTGCATCATAAACCACACCGTAGTTACGGCCGTAATCGAAAGAACCAACGTCAGCGTATTTAAGACCCGCGAATGCCAGACGCGTTTTGTTACCAGTTTGAGCGTCAGCGCCTTCAGAGTTGTTACCCTGGAAGTTATATTCCCACTGACCATAACCGGTCAGATCGGAATTGATTTGAGTTTCCCCTTTAAAACCAAGACGGGCATAGGTCATGTCGCCATTGCCACCGTAACTGTTTTCACCGTTACCCTTGGAAAAATAATGCAGACCAACAGCTTTACCGTACAGATCTACTTTGTTGCCATCTTTGTTATAGATTTCTGCAGCGTTTGCAGTACCTGCTACTAACAGAGCAGGGACGATCACTGCCAGAATATTGCGCTTCATCATTATTTATTACCCTCATGGTTTTTTTTATGACACCTGCCACTGCGTCAATAAGTTCTGTCAATAAAAATTTACGGAACTATTGATGAGAGTTTGGTGTCTTTATGTGTCTGCAGGCATCTTTCCATTCAAACTAACGTTTCGCTACCGTGAAAGTGCTACAAAGATAAAGATTTAGTTTCAAAAAGAAAAAATATGTAACCAAAAGTAAAAATTAAGGAACTTTGTGAACACCGTCATATTTCCATAGAAACGTGATGATATTTACAGCAATTTTTATCTATTTATATGATTTACTTATATTTAAATTAACTAAACGGAAATTTTGTTTCTGATGGAAACTTTATCGACCTGGCACAAAATCCTCTTTCAGACATCCAGAATGCCAAAAAATAGTATGAAAATTGTGCTATCAGCTAAGAAAAAACTAATCCGCAATAAGAATGCGGGTTATTTTTTGTGCGTAAATGTTGCAATGTAATATTCCGTAACAGGATGATCGTTATGGCGGGGTTGCAAATAGATTGCTTGACTTAACAAACAGATAACTTGACAGAAAGGATAAAAAAGAGCCAGCAGGCGCTGGCTCTTTGAGGAAGAAAATCAGAAGCTGGCGTTGCGCGGAGTACGTGGGAACGGAATCACATCACGCACGTTTTGCACGCCAGTTACGTAAGCAATCAGGCGTTCAAAACCAAGACCGAAACCTGAATGCGGAACAGTACCGTAGCGACGCAGATCGCGATACCACCAGTAATCTTCTTTATTCAGGCCCATTTCCAGCATACGCTCGTCCAGAACGTCCAGACGTTCTTCACGCTGGGAGCCACCAATGATCTCACCGATGCCCGGAGCCAGAACGTCCATAGCCGCAACGGTTTTACCGTCTTCGTTGAGGCGCATATAGAACGCTTTAATATCTTTCGGATAGTTTTTAACCACTACCGGTGCTTTAAAGTGTTCTTCCGCCAGATAACGCTCATGCTCAGAAGAGAGATCGACGCCCCAGTAAACCGGGTTTTCAAACTTCCTGCCGCAGTTTTCGAGAATGGTCACTGCGTCGGTGTAATCCACCTGCGCGAAATCGGCCTCAATGAAGCGTTCCAGACGTGAAACGGCATCTTTATCTACGCGTTCAGCGAAGAATTTCATGTCGTCTGCGCGTTCTTCGAGAACCGCTTTGAAGACATATTTCAGCATGGCTTCAGCCAGACCCGCGATATCGTTCAGGTTAGCAAACGCCACTTCCGGCTCCAGCATCCAGAATTCCGCCAGGTGACGGCTGGTGTTGGAGTTTTCAGCACGGAAAGTCGGGCCGAAGGTATAAATTTTGGATAATGCGCAAGCGTAGGTTTCGCCGTTCAACTGGCCAGATACGGTCAGGAAAGACTCTTTACCAAAGAAGTCTTTGTCGAAATCCACTTTGCCCTGATCGTTACGCGGCAGGTTTTCCAGATCCAGCGTAGAAACGCGGAACATTTCGCCTGCACCTTCGGTATCAGATGCGGTAATCAGTGGCGTTGAAACCCAGAAGAATCCCTGCTCGTTAAAGAAGCGATGCAGCGCCTGCGCCAGCGTATGGCGAACGCGCGCGACGGCACCAATCAGGTTTGTGCGCGGACGCAGGTGAGCGACTTCACGCAGATACTCAATGCTGTGGCGTTTTGCCGCCATCGGGTAAGTGTCTGGATCTTCAACCCAACCAGCAACTTCAACCTTGCTGGCCTGAATTTCAAATTGTTGCCCCTGGCCCGGCGATGCCACGACTTTACCCGTCACAATGACCGAGCAGCCGGTGGTCAGACGCAGGACGTCTTCATTGTAATTGGGCAGAGAATTATTGATGACAGCCTGTACAGGATCAAAGCAGGAACCGTCATAAACGGCGAGGAAGGAGATGCCAGCTTTTGAATCTCGGCGGGTACGTACCCATCCGCGTACGGTGACTTCGCTGTCAACGGCTACGCGGCCCTGGAGTACGTCGGCTACAGGCACAACGCTCATAATATTCTCTCTGTTAATAGTCGGAAAAAATAAACACTTGTCCACCCGTAAATGGGGGGGATACCTATGTTACCTGGCATCTGCAATCAGACAAGCAGAATTCGCAAATGCAGCGAAAGATTTCGGAATTAAAGGTAAAAAAAGGGAGCCGATTAGCTCCCTGATGATATTAACTGGCTTTTTTAATATGCGGAAGGTCGAACGCTTTGCGCAGCGCCCGAACAAACGCTTTATCATGGCAGATAGTTTTGCCAGGGCTGTCAGAAAGTTTCGCCACCGGTTTACCGTTACACTCTACCAACTTAATCACAATATTCAGGGGTTTTACCTGGGGGATATCGCAGGTCAGGCGAGTCCCAATACCAAAACTTAATTGCACGCGGGAAGAGAAGTGGCGGTATAGCTCAACCGCTTTGCGTAAATCCAGATTGTCAGAGAAAACCAGCGTTTTACTCTGTGGATCAATTCCCAGCTTTTCATAATGTGCAATGGCTTTTTCACCCCATTCAACCGGGTCGCCAGAGTCATGACGCAGGCCCTGATACCGACTAGCGAACTCGACACCGAAATCACGCAGGAAAGCATCCATAGTGATGCAGTCGGTTAATGCAATGCCAAGTTGGTCGGGATACTCTTCCAGCCAGGCAGCAAGTGCAGCTCGCTGGCTGTTGGCTAGATCCGGGCTGATTTGCTGATGTGCCTGGAACCATTCGTGTGCCTGTGTTCCCATCGGCGTGAGGGAAAGCCGACGCGCCAGATCGTAGTTGCTGGTGCCCACGAACCAGGATTCCTGTTGCAGACGCTTAACGATGGTTTCTTGTACTTCGCGAGAAAAACGGCGACGGGTGCCAAAATCCATCAGATGGAAGCGCGACATATCAAGACCGGCGGTTAACGCCGAGAAGTCGACTAATTTGCTTTCCAGCGTGTCGAGGGCTTGCGCAACGTCGGCCTGCGGTGAGCGATAGCGATGTACCATTTCACTGATAACCGCCAGCAAAGGAACTTCCCAGAGGATGACTTCACGCCACGGACCGCTTAAGCGAATATCCAGCTTGCCATTATCGTTGGACACGGTGACTTGTTCCGGGTTAAAGCGGAACTCGCGTAACCAGTTAAGATAGTCGGCCTTAAAGAAAGGCAGGGCAGAGAGCCACTGATATTCATCATCCTGCAGGCGCAGGTGCTGCATCGCCTGAATCTGTTCACGAATAGCATCGGCATAAATACCCAGCAGATCGTCACCTCGGCAACGAAACTCCGCCGCGACATGCACATCGTAATAGTGATGAAACACGGCTTGCTGCATATGCAACTTATAAGCATCTGTATCCAGCAACGAGTGCAGAACAGGAGAAGCGAATTGTGTCATAGGTGCGCAGTAGCGTCCTCGTACAGGAGCGTTTAGTACAATAAACATCTTCAGGAACTGCTGGAGTATACCTTGTTTCGCAATTTATTGAACCCCGATCACACCATATGCCACCTTTCTGGTCGATGGCATTACGCGGTGTATGTTATAAAAATGTAGCAATAAAGGCGTTTGTACCTGAAAAGATGAAGATTCTGCATAGCGCGATTTACGCAACAGGAATAGACTGAACACCAGACTCTATAAAAGATGCTAAAGGTTATTTATGACTCAACAGCCACAAGCCAAATACCGTCACGATTATCGTGCGCCGGATTACCAGATTACTGATATTGACTTGACCTTTGACCTCGACGCGCAAAAGACGGTCGTTACCGCGGTCAGCCAGGCTGTCCGTCATGGTGCATCAGATGCTCCACTTCGTCTCAACGGCGAAGACCTCAAACTGGTTTCTGTTCATATTAATGATGAGCCGTGGACCGCCTGGAAAGAAGAAGAGGGCGCACTGGTCATCAGTAATTTGCCGGAGCATTTTACGCTTAAGATCGTTAATGAAATAAGCCCGGCGGCGAATACCGCGCTGGAAGGGCTTTATCAGTCAGGCGATGCGCTTTGCACCCAGTGTGAAGCCGAAGGTTTCCGCCATATTACGTATTATCTCGACCGCCCGGACGTGCTGGCGCGTTTTACCACCAAAATTATTGCCGATAAAACCAAATATCCCTTCCTGCTTTCCAACGGTAACCGCGTTGCGCAAGGTGAACTGGAAAACGGACGCCATTGGGTACAGTGGCAGGACCCGTTCCCGAAACCGTGCTACCTGTTTGCGCTGGTGGCAGGCGACTTTGATGTACTGCGCGACACCTTTACCACGCGTTCTGGTCGCGAAGTGGCGCTGGAGCTGTACGTCGATCGCGGCAACCTTGATCGCGCGCCGTGGGCGATGACCTCGCTGAAAAACTCAATGAAATGGGATGAAGAACGCTTCGGCCTGGAGTATGACCTCGACATCTATATGATCGTCGCGGTGGATTTCTTCAATATGGGCGCAATGGAGAATAAGGGTCTGAATATCTTTAACTCCAAATATGTGCTGGCCCGCACCGACACCGCCACCGACAAAGATTACCTCGATATTGAACGCGTTATCGGCCATGAATATTTCCATAACTGGACCGGTAACCGAGTGACCTGCCGCGACTGGTTCCAGCTCAGCCTGAAAGAAGGTTTAACCGTCTTCCGCGATCAGGAATTCAGCTCTGACCTTGGTTCCCGCGCAGTTAACCGCATCAATAATGTGCGCACCATGCGCGGATTGCAGTTTGCGGAAGACGCCAGCCCGATGGCGCACCCAATCCGCCCGGACATGGTCATTGAGATGAACAACTTCTACACCCTGACCGTTTACGAGAAGGGCGCGGAAGTGATCCGTATGATCCACACCCTGCTGGGCGAAGAAAACTTCCAGAAAGGGATGCAACTCTATTTCGAGCGTCATGATGGTAGCGCAGCGACCTGTGACGACTTTGTGCAGGCGATGGAAGATGCGTCGAATGTTGATCTCTCCCATTTCCGCCGTTGGTACAGCCAGTCCGGTACGCCGATTGTGACCGTCAAAGACGACTACAATCCGGAAACTGAGCAGTACACCCTGACCATCAGCCAGCGCACGCCAGCCACGCCGGATCAGGCAGAAAAACAGCCGCTGCATATTCCGTTTGCCATCGAATTGTATGACAACGAAGGCAAAGTGATCCCGTTGCAGAAAGGCGGTCATCCGGTGAATTCCGTGCTGAACGTCACCCAGGCGGAACAGACCTTTGTTTTTGATAATGTCTACTTCCAGCCGGTGCCTGCGCTGCTGTGCGAATTCTCTGCGCCAGTGAAACTGGAATATAAGTGGAGTGATCAGCAACTGACCTTCCTGATGCGTCATGCGCGTAATGATTTCTCCCGTTGGGATGCGGCGCAAAGTTTGCTGGCAACCTACATCAAGCTGAACGTCGCCCGTCATCAGCAAGGGCAGCCGCTGTCTCTGCCGGTACATGTGGCTGACGCTTTCCGCGCGGTGCTGCTCGATGAGAAGATTGATCCGGCGCTGGCGGCAGAAATCCTGACGCTGCCTTCTGTCAATGAAATGGCTGAACTGTTCGATATCATCGACCCGATTGCTATTGCCGAAGTACGCGAAGCACTCACTCGTACTCTGGCGACTGAACTGGCGGATGAGCTGCTGGCTATTTACAACGCGAATTACCAGAGCGAGTACCGTGTTGAGCATGAAGATATTGCAAAACGCACTCTGCGAAATGCCTGCCTGCGCTTCCTTGCTTTTGGTGAAACGCATCTGGCTGACGTGCTGGTGAGCAAGCAATACCATGAAGCAAACAATATGACCGATGCGCTGGCAGCGCTTTCTGCGGCGGTTGCTGCACAGCTGCCTTGCCGTGACGCGCTGATGCAGGAGTACGACGATAAGTGGCATCAGGACGGTCTGGTGATGGATAAATGGTTTATCCTGCAAGCCACCAGCCCGGCGGCGAATGTGCTGGAGACGGTGCGTGGTCTGTTGCAGCATCGCTCATTTACCATGAGCAACCCGAACCGTATTCGTTCGTTGATTGGTGCGTTTGCGGGCAGCAACCCGGCAGCGTTCCATGCCGAAGATGGCAGCGGTTACCAGTTCCTGGTGGAAATGCTTACCGACCTCAACAGCCGTAACCCGCAGGTAGCTTCACGTCTGATTGAACCGCTGATTCGCCTGAAACGTTATGATGCCAAACGTCAGGAGAAAATGCGCGCGGCGCTGGAACAGTTGAAAGGGCTGGAAAATCTCTCTGGCGATCTGTACGAGAAGATCACCAAAGCACTGGCTTGATACTTTTGAGCCAAAATGCCTGATGCGACGCTTGACGCGTCTTATCAGGCCTACAACTCCGTTGAAATTGCTGGTTTTGTAGGCTGGATAAGGCGTTCACGCCGCATCCGGCAGCCGTGCCCAACTGCCTGATGCGATGCTTGACGTGTCTTATCAGGCCTACAAGTCCGTTGAAAATGCTGGTTTTGTGCGCCACATCCGGCATATTAACCATGACGCCGAATCAGTTGTTCAGAATGCCCACGCCGCATTACCCGTTGCAATACTTCCGCTTCCAGCTCCGCTAATCGCACCGACCCTAATCGACGCGGACGGGGGATATCCACTGTCAAATCCAGACCAATTTTTCCCTCTTCAATTAACAACACCCGGTCAGCCATTGCTACCGCTTCGCTCACATCATGCGTCACCAACAGTACGGTAAAGCCGTGCTGCTGCCAAAGTGACACAATCAAATCCTGCATCTCGAGTCGCGTTAAGGCGTCCAGTGCCCCGAGCGGTTCATCAAGCAACAATAAACCCGGTCGATGAATCAACGCTCTTGCCAGCGCCACACGCTGTTTCTGCCCGCCAGAAAGTGCGGCAGGCCATTCCCCGGCGCGATTCTCCAGTCCTACTGCAGCCAACGCCCGACGCGCGGCATCGCGCCACTGGCCTTTAAGGCCTAACCCAACGTTATCAATCACCGATTTCCACGGCAGCAGACGCGCATCCTGAAACATCATTCGCGTGTCTTCCTGAATCTCAGCCAGCGGTGTGGTGCCCGCTAACACATCGCCTGCGGTTGGCGTTTCCAGACCTGCCAGCAGGCGCAGCAGGGTACTTTTGCCACCACCGCTGCGGCCCACCACCGCCACAAACTGACCTGCCGGAATATGTAAATCCAGTTGGTTCAGGACGATATTTTCCGCGTAATGTTTGCTTACTGCATTGAGCAACAATGGTGTGCCCTGGTTCAGACGAGCAGTATTCATACCGTGGCCTCCTTCAAATGATAAGCCGGGTTCCAGCGCAACCAGAGGCGCTCTAACAGCTGCGCGCTGACGTCAGCAAGTTTGCCGAGCAGGGCGTAAAGAATAATAGCGACTACCACCACGTCCGTTTGCAAAAACTCCCGCGCATTCATCGCCAGATAACCAATGCCTGAATTGGCAGAAATGGTTTCGGCAACAATCAGCGTCAGCCACATCAGGCCCAACGCAAAACGCACGCCGACCATAATTGAGGGCAGGGCACCAGGCAGGATCACATGGATAAACAGCGGTATGCCGGATAATCCATAGCTACGCGCCATTTCCACCAGACCGCGATCGATATTACGGATGCCATGCCAGGTGTTGATATAAATGGGGAATAGCGTGCCGAGCGCCACCAGAAAGATTTTTGCGGATTCATCAATGCCAAACCACAAAATCACCAGCGGGATCAGCGCCAGATGCGGTACGTTGCGCAACATCTGAATTGAGGTATCCAGCAGCCGTTCTCCCCAGCGTGACAGCCCGCTAATCAGTCCCAGAATCAAGCCCAGCGATCCGCCAATTGAAAAGCCAATCAGCGCCCGCCAGGAACTGATCGCCAGATGCTGCCACAATTCGCCGCTGGCGGAGAGCGTCCAGAACGCCGTCACCACTCCTTCCGGTGAAGGCAAAATACGCGTCGACAGCCAGCCAACCGAGGAGGCCAGTTGCCACACCGCCACGATGCCCACCGGTAAAAACCAGGGGGCAACGCGCAATAACCACTTCTTCACTGGCGTTGCCATCATCGTGTTCCTTAGCTTTGCGCGACTTTACGGGGGATAAAATCATTCGCCACCGCTTCGCCTTGCGGATTCAGCGGCTGCGGCTGGGGAATTTCCGGAATGGCGACATCCAGATGTGGGAACAGCAACTCGCCAACCCGATACGCTTCTTCCAGATGCGGGTAGCCCGAAAGCACAAAGCTGTCGATGCCAAGCGCGGCGTATTCGTTGATTCGCGCGGCGACCGTAGGACCATCGCCCACCAGCGCCGTTCCGGCACCGCCGCGCACTAAGCCAACGCCCGCCCATAAATTGGGGCTGATCTCCAGATTGTCGCGCTTGCCGTTATGTAGCGCCGCCATTCGCTGTTGTCCTACGGAATCCGTCCGGGCGAATGCGGCCTGTGCTTTGGCGATAGTTTCATCATCAAGATGCGAGATTAACCGCTCGGCGGCCTGCCACGCTTCGTCGTTAGTTTCACGAACAATCACATGCAGACGAATACCGAAACGAATTTTGCGTCCATGCGCGGCAGCTTTCGCCCGCACTTGTTCGATCTTCTCTTTTACCAGCTCTGGCGGTTCGCCCCAGGTGAGGTAGAGATCAACTTGTTCTGCCGCCAGCTCCTGGGCGACATCTGACGATCCGCCAAAGTAAAGCGGAGGATACGGCTGTTGAATCGGCGGGAAGAGCAGTTTTGCTCCCCGCACATGAATATGTTTACCGTTGAAATCGACGCTTTCCCCCAGCAATAAGCGCCCCGCCAGACCTGGGTAAATTCCGCCGAGGCTTCGTAGCGCTCGCTATGATCAAGGAACACGCCGTCGCCTGCCAACTCTTGTGGATCGCTGCCTGTGACCAGATTAAACAACGCACGACCATTTGAGAGACGGTCAAGCGTGGCGGCCTGGCGAGCGGCAACGGTAGGTGAGGTTACGCTGGGACGCAGGGCGACAAGAAACTTCAGCCGCTGCGTCACCGGGATCATCGACGCCGCCACCAGCCACGCATCTTCACACGATCGCCCCGTTGGGATCAGCACACCGGTATAGCCCAGACGATCCGCCGCTTGCGCAATTTGTTGCAGATAGCCGTGATCAACCGGGCGTGAACCTTCTTCCGTTCCAAGATAATGCCCGTCACCATGGGTCGGTAAAAACCAGAACATATTCAGACTCATAATTGTTTTCCTTCCAGGTGAGTGGGCTGCCAGATGCGCTGGCGAATATCAACTTTTTTCGACACCAGACGGTTTTCATAAAACAGATCTGCCGTTTGCTGCTGTAAGGCGGCAACTTCAGCGCTCACCGGTTTGATGGTGGTGGGAGGACGATGATCCAGATACGAGGCAATCACCGGTGCCGGTAAGCCCATCGTTTTTGCCAGTAAAGCGATGCTTTGCTCGCGCTGGCTGCGGGTTAACGCATCGGCCTCACTAAAGGTTGCCAGTACGCCCTGAATAAAAGCGCCGTTTTTTTCTGCATAGGGGCGAGCTGCCAGATAAAACGATCCAGTTTGATTGAGATCGGTGCCGTCTTTCAGCACCCGCACGCCGCCCTGTAATAACGCAGCGGAGTAGTAGGGATCCCAGATAGCCCAGGCGTCAACGTTACCTTGCTGGAACGCGGCGCGGGCATCAGCTGGCGTCAGATAAGTGGGCTGGATGTCAGTAAACTTAAGTCCGGCCTGACGCAGTGCACGCAGTAAAAGGTTGTGTGAACTGGAACCTTTCTGAAAGGCAACTTTGTGACCTTTAAGATCGGCTACGGTTTTGATCGGGCTGTTTTCTGCCACCAGAATCACTTCGGCTTTGGGCTTCGGTGGCTCGACGCCCACATATATCAAATCAGCCCCGGCAGCCTGGGCAAAGATTGGCGGAATATCCCCGGTACTGCCGAGATCAATACTGCCAACGTTTAACGCTTCCAACATTTGCGGACCCGCGGGGAACTCCACCCAGGAGATTTTTGATTGCGGATAGCGTTTTTCCAGTAACTGGTGGCTTTTTGCCAATACCATACCAATACTGCCTTTCTGATAGCCTATACGTAACGCTTCAGGCGAGGATTCTGCAGCAACCGCAAAAGTAGAGACGCTAAGCAATCCCGCCAGCGCCAGTTTAATGATGTTACGCATGGACATTACCTCGCAGAGACAGAAGGTCAGGAACCTGAACATCGCGGCGGTGCAATGCCTGCCAGAAAGTTTCTAGCGCGGTATCAAGACGGGTTTGCAGATTTGGCGTGAACTGGGGTTTGTGATGGTAATCAATAACTTGTGAGTCATCGGCAAACACGCCGTGCAGGAGCTCCTGGGCTTTCATCGCACTTAAAACTGGCTTAAGGGCATAATCGACCGCCAGCAGATGAGCCACCGTACCGCCCGTCGCCAGCGGTAGCACCACTTTGCCTTGCAAAGCGCGCTCTGGCAGCAGGTCGAGCAGGGTTTTCAGCGCGCCGGAATAGGCGGCTTTATACACAGGTGTAGCGACTATCAGTCCATCAGCCTGTTGCAGCTGTTCGGTGAAGGTCTTGAGTGCCGGACTATCGAAACGAGCGTAAAGCAGATCTTCCGGGGCGAAGTTTTGCAGATTCCAGTGATAAACCTCTACATCCAGGCCATTTAGTTTTTCCCGCGCATATTCCAGCAAGGAGCTGGAGCGAGAAGGAAAGCGAGGACTACCCGCCAGGGTGATGACACGCATACTCTCTCCTTATAACCAATTGTTCTTTTTTTGTTAACATTGATAACAATTCGGTCAGTCTGTCGGAGAGACAAGAAAATGCCAAATATAAATTTTGTGTATCTTTTTCTGAAAATAAACTAAAGAAAGGGCTTTATATATCACGCATATTTATTTGTTGGATAGTCATTAGATGTTGAATCAATGAATTACTCGTTCAGTTAATATTTAAATATTCATGAAATCTATAAATTAAAGATTTGTCACTTATTGGATTTAGTATGCTTGATTTAAATGGCGGTCAATTATTGTTATTATTAAGTCTAATGTCATTTAAAGGCATGGTGATGCTGCCAACTTACTGATTTAGTGTATGATGGTGTTTTTGAGGTGCTCCAGTGGCTTCTGTTTCTATCAGCTGTCCCTCCTGTTCAGCTACTGACGGGGTGGTGCGTAACGGCAAAAGCACTGCCGGACATCAGCGCTATCTCTGCTCTCACTGCCGTAAAACATGGCAACTGCAGTTCACTTACACCGCTTCTCAACCCGGTACGCACCAGAAAATCATTGATATGGCCATGAATGGCGTTGGATGCCGGGCAACTGCACGCATTATGGGCGTTGGCCTCAACACGATTTTACGTCACTTAAAAAACTCAGGCCGCAGTCGGTAACCTCGCGCATACAGCCGGGCAGTGACGTCATCGTCTGCGCGGAAATGGACGAACAGTGGGGCTATGTCGGGGCTAAATCGCGCCAGCGCTGGCTGTTTTACGCGTATGACAGTCTCCGGAAGACGGTTGTTGCGCACGTATTCGGTGAACGCACTATGGCGACGCTGGGGCGTCTTATGAGCCTGCTGTCACCCTTTGACGTGGTGATATGGATGACGGATGGCTGGCCGCTGTATGAATCCCGCCTGAAGGGAAAGCTGCACGTAATCAGCAAGCGATATACGCAGCGAATTGAGCGGCATAACCTGAATCTGAGGCAGCACCTGGCACGGCTGGGACGGAAGTCGCTGTCGTTCTCAAAATCGGTGGAGCTGCATGACAAAGTCATCGGGCATTATCTGAACATAAAACACTATCAATAAGTTGGAGTCATTACCTAAAGGCATTATCATATTTACGAAGAGATCAGGATGATGACGATGAAAAAAAGTGTATTGACGGCGTTTATAACTGTGGTATGTGCAACGTCCAGCGTTATGGCAGCTGATGATAATGCTATCACGGATGGCAAAGTAACATTTAATGGTAAAGTTATTGCTCCAGCTTGTACCCTGGTAGCTGCGACGAAAGATTCAGTAGTCACATTGCCAAATGTCAGCGCCACCAAGTTGCAAACTAATGGAGCAGTCTCTGGCGTTAAAACTGATGTACCAATTGCCTTAGAAGGCTGTGATGTTACTGTAACTAAAAATGCGACGTTTACCTTTAGTGGTACGGCTGACGGCGTGCAACCTACAGCATTTGCCAACCAGGCTACCACCGATGCAGCGACGAATGTTGCTCTACAAATGTATCTGCCAGATGGTTCTACATCGGTAACTCCCGGTACCGAAACGTCGAATATTCAGTTAGCGGATTCTGCTGAGCAAACAGTGACCTTTAAAGTTGATTATATCGCTACGGGGAAAGCGACTTCTGGTAATGTGAATGCGGTAACAAATTTCCATATTAACTATTATTAATAGAACTCATTAATTGTTTTATTAATTAGTACCCCTCTAGTGTTCTGGAGGGGATATTCATATTTTTTAAGAGTGACTATTTATGAAAACTTGCATAACAAAGGGAATTGTGACCGTAAGTTTAACGGCAATATTACTCAGCTGCTCATCCGCATGGGCGGCAGGTAAAGGCGGGATTGGACTTGCAGCAACACGTCTTGTTTATTCAGAAGGTGAAGAGCAAATTTCACTGGGTGTACGTAACACCAGTCCGGATGTTCCTTATCTTATTCAGTCATGGGTGATGACCCCAGATAATAAAAAATCAGCAGATTTTATTATTACACCACCGCTATTTGTGCTGAATCCGGCTAATGAGAATCTGTTACGCATTATGTACATTGGTGCGCCGTTGGCGAAAGACAGAGAAACCCTTTTCTTCACTAGCGTACGGGCAGTCCCTTCAACAACGAAGCGGGAAGAGGGAAATACCCTGAAGATTGCCACACAAAGCGTCATCAAACTTTTCTGGCGACCAAAAGGTTTAGCGTATCCCTTAGGCGAGGCTCCGGCGAAACTGCGTTGCACTTCGTCAGCTGACATGGTTACGGTCAGTAACCCAACACCTTATTTCATTACCCTGACAGACCTGAAAATAGGGGGAAAGGTAGTTAAAAATCAAATGATTTCCCCCTTTGATAAATACCAATTCTCTCTGCCAAAGGGGGCCAAAAATAGCAGCGTAACGTATCGAACCATCAATGATTACGGGGCGGAAACGCCACAACTCAACTGTAAATCGTAAGCCGTCTTCAGTTAAGAGAGCGAGATGTATAGAACTCATCGACAACACAGCCTGTTAAGCTCTGGTGGAGTGCCATCGTTTATTGGTGGGCTGGTGGTGTTTGTGTCGGCAGCGTTCAATGCACAAGCTGAAACCTGGTTCGATCCTGCTTTTTTCAAAGATGATCCCTCAATGGTGGCCGATTTGTCTCGTTTCGAAAAAGGACAAAAAATAACGCCAGGGGTTTATCGTGTCGATATTGTTCTGAATCAGACAATTGTAGATACGCGCAACGTCAATTTTGTTGAGATAACGCCAGAGAAGGGGATTGCCGCCTGTTTGACGACTGAAAGCCTGGATGCAATGGGTGTTAATACTGATGCGTTTCCGGCTTTTAAACAACTGGACAAACAAGCGTGTGTGCCATTGGCGGAGATTATTCCGGATGCCAGCGTAACGTTTAATGTGAATAAACTCCGTCTGGAAATTTCAGTACCGCAAATCGCCATCAAAAGTAATGCCCGTGGTTATGTCCCCCCTGAACGTTGGGATGAAGGGATCAACGCGCTATTACTGGGATATTCGTTTAGCGGGGCTAACAGTATTCATAGCAGCGCAGACAGTGATTCTGGCGACAGCTATTTTCTGAATTTAAACAGTGGCGTTAATTTAGGCCCATGGAGATTGCGCAACAATTCAACATGGAGTCGCAGTAGTGGCCAAACCGCAGAATGGAAGAATCTCAGCAGCTATTTGCAGCGGGCGGTTATTCCACTAAAAGGCGAACTGACCGTAGGTGATGATTATACTGCAGGCGATTTTTTCGATAGTGTCAGCTTTCGTGGTGTGCAGCTGGCGTCAGATGACAACATGCTGCCAGACAGCCTGAAAGGGTTTGCGCCTGTGGTGCGTGGTATCGCCAAAAGCAATGCCCAGATAACGATTAAGCAAAATGGTTACACCATTTACCAAACTTATGTATCGCCTGGTGCTTTTGAAATTAGTGATCTCTATTCCACGTCGTCGAGCGGTGATTTGTTAGTTGAAATCAAAGAAGCGGACGGCAGCGTCAATAGCTACAGCGTACCGTTTTCCAGCGTGCCATTACTCCAGCGTCAGGGGCGAATCAAATACGCGGTGACACTGGCGAAATACAGAACCAATAGTAATGAACAGCAGGAGAGCAAATTTGCCTAGGCCACGTTGCAGTGGGGCGGACCGTGGGGAACGACATGGTATGGTGGTGGACAATATGCTGAATATTACCGTGCCGCCATGTTTGGTCTGGGATTTAACCTTGGCGATTTCGGAGCAATTTCGTTCGATGCGACCCAGGCGAAGAGTACGCTGGCAGACCAAAGCGAACATAAAGGTCAGTCATATCGTTTTCTGTATGCCAAAACGCTCAACCAATTGGGCACTAATTTTCAATTGATGGGCTATCGCTATTCGACGTCGGGTTTCTACACCCTTTCCGACACCATGTATAAACATATGGATGGCTACGAATTTAATGACGGTGATGATGAAGATACGCCGATGTGGTCGCGTTATTACAATTTGTTTTACACCAAACGTGGCAAACTGCAGGTCAATATCTCCCAGCAATTAGGCGAGTACGGTTCGTTTTATTTAAGTGGTAGCCAGCAAACTTACTGGCATACCGATCAACAGGATCGGCTATTACAGTTTGGCTACAACACGCAAATTAAAGATCTCTCGCTGGGGGGTTCCTGGAACTACAGTAAGTCCCGTGGTCAACCTGATGCTGATCAGGTGTTTGCACTAAATTTTTCCCTGCCGCTCAATCTGTTGCTCCCCAGAAGTAATGATAGCTATACCAGGAAAAAAATTACGCCTGGATGACCTCTAACACCAGCATCGATAACGAAGGGCACATTACACAAAACCTGGGTTTAACGGAGACACTACTCGATGACGGTAACCTGAGCTACAGCGTGCAACAGGGATATAACAGCGAGGGGAAAACGGCTAATGGTAGCGCCAGCATGGACTACAAAGGGGCGTTTGCAGATGCCCGAGTGGGCTACAACTACAGCGATAACGGCAGTCAACAACAACTGAACTACGCTCTTTCAGGCAGTTTAGTTGCCCATTCACAGGGCATTACCCTGGGGCAATCGCTGGGGGAAACTAACGTGCTGATTGCAGCACCAGGCGCAGAGAATACTCGTGTGGCGAACAGCACCGGGCTGAAAACTGACTGGCGCGGATATACCGTTGTCCCCTATGCCACTTCTTATCGGGAAAATCGAATCGCACTTGATGCGGCATCGTTAAAACGTAACGTGGATCTTGAAAATGCAGTAGTCAACGTGGTTCCCACCAAAGGGGCGTTGGTTCTGGCGGAGTTCAATGCCCATGCGGGAGCAAGGGTATTAATGAAAACATCAAAGCAGGGTATACCGCTGCGTTTTGGCGCGATAGCGACGCTGGACGGCGTACAGACTAATAGCGGCATTATTGATGATGATGGCTCGCTCTATATGTCCGGTTTGCCCGCTCAGGGAGCGATAACTGTACGCTGGGGCGAAGCTCCCGATCAAATTTGTCATATCAGTTACCAGCTTACCGAACAACAAATTAACTCTGCGATTACGCGAATGGATGCCATATGCAGATAATCTTTGGAGAAAAATGCGTGTTATTACTACGACTATTTTTTGCCGCCGTCTTAATGCTATGGTGCGCTCAAACTGCTGCTTATAGCGGGCAGTGTCATACCACTCAGGGGAATCCGTATATTGGCGTCAATTTTGGCGTTAAAACCCTGGAGGAAGAAGAAAATACGGCTGGAGTAGTTAAAGACAAATTTTATCAGTGGAACGAATCGAATGATTATTATGTTTCCTGTGATTGCGATAAAGACAATGTCAGAAGTGGCCGATGGGCATTCGCCGCGGATTCACCGTTAGTCTATTTAGGCGACAACTGGTACAAAATTAATGACTATCTTGCCGCCAAAGTTTTATTGCAGGTTAAAGGCAGTTCTCCTACTGCGGTTCCTTTCGAAAACGTGGGCACAGGGGCAGATACACGATGGCATATTTGCGATCCCGGCGGTCAACGTTTAGGTGGCCAGGGGGCTAGCGGTAATAGCGGTAGCTTTTCCCTGAAAATATTGCAGCCGTTCGTTGGTTCGGTCGTCATTCCTCCTATGGCGCTGGCGCGATTATTTGAATGCTACAACATACCCGCAGGTGATTCCTGCACGACTACAGGTACACCGGTTTTAGTGTATTACCTGTCTGGTACGATCAATTCACTTGGCTCATGTTCCGTCAATGCCGGAGAAACAATCGAGGTCGATCTGGGCGACGCATTTGCGGCTAACTTTCGTGTTGTAGGGCATAAGCCTCTTGGGGCCAGAACGGCAGAACTTGCAATTCCAGTCAGGTGTAACACGGGAAACGCGGGGTTAGTTAACGTCAACCTGAGTCTGACGGCAACCACAGACCCCAGCTATCCCCAGGCGATTAAGACGTCACGTCCTGGCGTGGGCGTGGTGGTGACCGATAGCCAGAACAACATTATTTCCCCTGCTGGTGGAACATTACCGCTCTCTATTCCTGATGATGCAGACAGTATCGCGCGAATGAATGTCTATCCAGTCAGCACGACAGGTGTACCACCAGAAACCGGGCGATTTGAAGCCACGGCAACGGTGAGAATAAATTTTGATTAACGCGTGAACGTATGAAGAAAAAAACGATATTTCAGTGCGTTATCTTGTTCTTTAGCATTCTTAACATCCATGTCGGGATGGCTGGGCCTGAACAAGTTAGTATGCATATTTATGGGAATGTGGTCGATCAGGGCTGTGATGTCGCCACCAAAAGTGCATTACAAAATATTCATATTGGTGATTTTAATATCAGTGATTTTCAGGCCGCGAATACCGTAAGCACTGCTGCTGATTTGAATATCGATATCACCGGTTGTGCCGCTAGTATTACTGGCGCGGACGTCCTTTTTAGCGGCGAGGCTGACACCCTTACGCCGACACTGCTCAAACTAACTGACACAGGCGGAAGCGGTGGTATGGCAACGGGGATTGCCGTGCAAATTCTTGATGCGCAAAGTCAGCAAGAAATCCCGCTCAATCAGGTCCAGCCTCTTACGCCCTTAAAAGCCGGGGATAACACACTCAAATATCAACTTCGTTATAAGTCCACAAAGGCGGGAGCAACGGGCGGTAATGCGACGGCGGTTCTCTATTTTGATCTGGTTTACCAGTGAAGGAGTGATGTTGAAACGGATAATCTGGATTCTGTTCTTACTGGGATTAACGGGGGGCTGTGAGCTATTTGCCCATGATGGCACGGTCAACATTAGCGGATCGTTTCGCCGTAATACATGCGTGCTGGCACAGGATAGCAAGCAAATCAATGTGCAGTTAGGCGATGTCTCGCTGACACGTTTTTTTCATGGGAATTATGGCCCGGAGAAATCTTTCATCATTAATTTGCAGGATTGCGGAACAGATGTCAGCACGGTTGACGTCACCTTTTCAGGAACCCCCGACGGAGTGCAGAGCGAAATGCTGTCCATTGAAAGTGGTACGGATGCAGCCAGCGGGCTGGCAATTGCGATTCTGGATGATGCGAAGATATTGATTCCGCTTAACCAGGCGAGTAAAGACTACAGCCTACATAGCGGTAAGGTGCCATTAACTTTTTATGCGCAATTGCGACCTGTCAATAGCGATGTGCAGTCGGGTAAAGTGAATGCCAGCGCGACATTTGTACTTCATTATGACTAATACGTGGAACAGATTGGCGCTCTTGATTTTCGCCGTTTTATCGCTGCTGGTGGCGGGTGAATTGCGGGCAGGAGTGGTGGTCGGCGGAACGCGATTTATCTTTCCGGCAGACAGAGAATCGATATCTATTTTACTGACTAATACCAGTCAGGAATCCTGGCTTATTAACAGTAAAATCAACCGCCCAACGCGTTGGGCCGGGGGGAAGCGTCGACAGTGCCAGCACCATTACTGGCCGCTCCGCCACTTATTCTCCTGAAGCCCGGTACTACAGGCACGTTGCGCTTGCTGAGAACGGAAAGCGACATCTTGCCTGTGGATCGCGAAACGCTATTTGAGTTAAGCATTGCCAGCGTGCCATCCGGCAAAGTTGAAAATCAGAGCGTAAAAGTGGCGATGCGCTCGGTATTTAAACTGTTCTGGCGACCCGAAGGTTTGCCGGGCGACCCGCTGGAAGCTTATCAACAATTACGCTGGACACGGAATTCGCAGGGTGTACAACTCACTAACCCAACGCCTTACTACATTAACCTGATTCAGGTGAGCGTAAATGGTAAAGCGTTAAGTAATGCGGGAGTTGTGCCGCCTAAAAGCCAGCGTCAGACAAGCTGGTGTCAGGCAATCGCACCGTGTCATGTCGCCTGGCGGGCGATAAATGATTACGGCGGGTTGAGTGCAAAGAAGGAGCAAAATCTGCCCTGAAACAGGTTCGGAAAACGTTTGCGTTTTTTTTGCCGCAGGTCAATTCCCTTTTGGTCCGAACTCGCACATAATACGCCCCCGGTTTGCACACCGGGAATCCAGGAGAGTTCATGTACTACCCCTTCGTTCGTAAAGCCCTTTTCCAGCTCGATCCAGAGCGCGCTCATGAGTTTACTTTTCAGCAATTACGCCGTATTACAGGAACGCCGTTTGAAGCACTGGTGCGGCAGAAAGTGCCTGCGAAACCTGTTAACTGCATGGGCCTGACGTTTAAAAATCCGCTTGGTCTGGCAGCCGGTCTTGATAAAGACGGGGAGTGCATTGACGCGTTAGGCGCGATGGGATTTGGATCGATCGAGATCGGTACCGTCACGCCACGTCCACAGCCAGGTAATGACAAGCCGCGTCTCTTTCGTCTGGTAGATGCCGAAGGTTTGATCAACCGTATGGGCTTTAATAATCTTGGCGTTGATAACCTCGTAGAGAACGTAAAAAAGGCCCATTATGACGGCGTCCTGGGTATTAACATCGGCAAAAATAAAGATACGCCAGTGGAGCAGGGCAAAGATGACTATCTGATTTGTATGGAAAAAATCTATGCCTATGCGGGATATATCGCCATCAATATTTCATCGCCGAATACCCCAGGATTACGCACGCTGCAATATGGTGAAGCGCTGGATGATCTCTTAACCGCGATTAAAAATAAGCAAAATGATTTGCAAGCGATGCACCATAAATATGTGCCGATCGCAGTGAAGATCGCGCCGGATCTTTCTGAAGAAGAATTGATCCAGGTTGCCGATAGTTTAGTTCGCCATAATATTGATGGCGTTATTGCAACCAATACCACACTCGATCGTTCTCTTGTTCAGGGAATGAAAAATTGCGATCAAACCGGTGGCTTAAGTGGTCGTCCGCTTCAGTTAAAAAGCACCGAAATTATTCGCCGCTTGTCACTGGAATTAAACGGTCGCTTACCGATCATCGGTGTTGGCGGCATCGACTCGGTTATCGCTGCGCGTGAAAAGATTGCTGCGGGTGCCTCACTGGTGCAAATTTATTCTGGTTTTATTTTTAAAGGTCCGCCGCTGATTAAAGAAATCGTTACCCATATCTAATTATTTCTTCGAATTCCTCTTTATAAGATAATCAGGGCTTTATTTTCAGCCCTGGTTGTTTTATATTCATCGCTGTTGCTTATTTAGACATTTTGTACTTTTATTGTTGAGGTTATTAAGCGAAGCGACAATGGATTGTGTTGCTGCGGTTTTATAGGGTAGGGGAGAGGCAGATGCGAATTAAACCAGACGATAACTGGCGTTGGTATTACGATGAAGAGCACGATCGAATGATGCTCGATTTAGCCAATGGTATGCTATTTCGCTCACGTTTTGCGCGCAAGATGTTGACTCCAGATGCCTTTTCTCCCGCAGGCTTTTGCGTTGACGACGCCGCGCTCTATTTCTCTTTTGAAGAAAAGTGCCGCGATTTTAATTTATCTAAAGAACAAAAAGCCGAACTGGTGCTGAATGCACTGGTAGCAATTCGCTATCTCAAACCGCAAATGCCGAAAAGCTGGCATTTTGTTTCCCATGGTGAAATGTGGGTGCCCATGCCGGGCGATGCGGCCTGCGTTTGGTTGAGCGATACTCACGAGCAGGTCAATTTGCTGGTCGTTGAATCTGGCGAAAATGCCGCACTATGCCTGCTGGCACAACCCTGCGTTGTTATTGCGGGTCGCGCGATGCAGTTGGGCGACGCCATTAAAATCATGAACGACAGGCTGAAACCGCAGGTTAATGTTGACAGCTTCAGCCTCGAACAGGCAGTCTAACGCGCCAACTTAAGTGCAGTCTTCGGTACACAGCTACAGCAAAGAATGGTGCCATCATCGCCCATTGCTGATTTTTTCAGCGGCGTGACTTCGCCTTCTAAAAGCTGAACACGGCAACTTCCACAAATGCCCGCGCGGCAAGAATAAGGGATACGAATTCCCTGATTTTCTAATTGCTCCAGCAACACCTGTTGGTTATTTCCACGAAATGCCTGTCCCTGCCAGTCAATATCTACATTTGCGTCCGGTTGTTGCGTGATGTTGGCGGTATCATCAGCGGCAGCTGCGCCGTAAATTTTTGCCGGAGCCGTTGCCAGAATTTCCACCTCATCGCCAACGCGAATCACGCCGCTATTACGGGCAATTAAATTCTGACCAAAATCGACATCGCCGTTATCCTGGGCAGTGCGGAAAGATTGCAATGTTTTTAATGGTTCGCCTGCCGGATGTTTTTGCCCTTTTTCTGGGCTGACGGTGGTGAAAATACAGCGGCTACAAGGTTTAACCACATCAAACACCACATCACCAATGCGAATCACTTTCCAGCGATCTTCTTCCCAGGCTGACGCGCCGGAAACCACCAGATTGGGGCGGAATTGCTCCATTTTTACACTGGCCGGACAACGTTGTTGGAGATCACGTAACGAGGCTTCGTTAGCAAGAAGGTAAGGATAGCCATCAGCAAATGACAGAGGTACAGTGTTGTGGCGTTTCACGCGCCGGGTCATTTGTGGCCCCACCCAGCGTAATTGCACTTCGCGGGAGAAAAATCCACTTAGCCATTTGTTGATCGCGTCTGGCGCAATTCGCGCGGTAAAATGTGTGCCCCAAACTTCGGTTGGTGCGTCTTGTGTGGCGAAATCAGCAAAACGAACATATGCGCTACTGCCATCTGGTGCGGTGAGATGCAAGCCATCATGCACAGGTGAAGGAGTAAACCGTACCATCTGGGGAAACTGGCGAGCGGTAATAAACGTACCGTCAGGTTCCGTGATCATAAAGATGCGATCGAAGGCCAGACCACTGACATCAGCCAGAGCATGTGTAAGACCAATGCCGCGCATCGATTTAACAGGATGAATAAAAAGCCGGGTTAATGTCGCCACGGTGCGGTCCTCAAATGAAAATAAGCCCTCAACTTTATGACATGACGCGCTTATTAGCTATAATGCGCAACAATTTTCTTAGCGCCTGTCCCATTAGGCTATTTTATTTGTCAGTTTGGCCCTGGGTTGTGCTCGAAATCCTCACGTACTTGTGTACGCTCCGGTTTCTCCGCGCTGTCCATGTCCAGACTGACTGCAACAATTACGCCTACTGCGGTAGGCTCTTAGAGTAAAAGTGACGATATGAATTCTCTGTTTGCCAGTACGGCCCGTGGGCTGGAAGAGCTGTTAAAAACTGAACTGGAAAACCTGGGGGCCGTTGAATGCCAGGTGGTTCAGGGTGGGGTCCATTTCAAGGGCGACACACGGCTTGTTTACCAGAGCCTGATGTGGAGCCGCCTGGCCTCGCGTATTATGTTGCCGCTGGGCGAGTGTAAGGTTTACAGCGATTTAGACCTCTATCTCGGTGTTCAGGCGATCAACTGGACAGAGATGTTTAATCTTGGCGCGACCTTCGCTGTCCACTTCAGTGGTTTGAATGACACCATCCGCAACAGTCAGTACGGCGCGATGAAAGTGAAAGACGCGATCGTCGATGCTTTCACGCGGAAAAATCTGCCGCGTCCAAATGTTGATCGCGATGCGCCGGATATCCGCGTTAACGTCTGGCTGCATAAAGAAACCGCCAGTATCGCTCTTGATCTGAGTGGTGATGGTTTACATCTGCGTGGCTATCGCGATCGTGCTGGTATTGCGCCGATCAAAGAAACCCTGGCAGCCGCTATTGTGATGCGAACCGGCTGGCAGCCAGGAACACCGCTGCTCGATCCGATGTGTGGTTCCGGTACGTTGCTGATTGAAGCGGCGATGCTAGCGACCGATCGCGCACCAGGCTTGCACCGTGGGCGTTGGGGCTTTAGCGGCTGGGTGCAGCATGATGAAGCTATCTGGCAGGAAGTGAAAGCGGAAGCGCAAACTCGTGCCCGTAAAGGCCTGGCTGAGTATAGCTCTCATTTTTACGGTTCGGACAGCGACGCACGGGTGATTCAACGTGCGCGCACTAACGCCCGTCTTGCGGGGATTGGTGAACTGATCACCTTTGAGGTGAAAGATGTCGCGCAACTGACCAATCCGCTGCCGAAAGGGCCGTACGGCACAGTGTTGAGCAACCCGCCATACGGGGAACGTCTGGACAGCGAACCGGCGCTGATTGCGCTGCATAGCCTGCTGGGTCGGATCATGAAAAACCAGTTTGGTGGCTGGAATCTCTCTTTGTTTAGTGCCTCGCCGGATCTGCTAAGCTGCTTGCAGCTGCGTGCAGACAAACAGTACAAGGCGAAAAACGGCCCGCTGGACTGCGTACAGAAAAATTACCACGTTGCCGAAAGCACTCCAGACAGCAAACCGGCGATGGTAGCGGAAGACTACGCCAACCGCCTGCGTAAGAACCTCAAAAAATTCGAGAAGTGGGCTCGCCAGGAAGGAATTGAATGTTACCGCCTGTATGACGCCGATCTACCGGAATATAACGTTGCCGTTGACCGTTATGCCGACTGGGTGGTGGTGCAGGAGTATGCGCCGCCAAAAACTATTGATGCTCACAAAGCGCGTCAGCGTCTGTTCGATATTATCGCTGCAACCATTTCGGTACTGGGGATTGCGCCAAACAAACTGGTGCTGAAAACCCGTGAACGCCAGAAGGGCAAAAACCAGTACCAGAAACTGGGCGAGAAGGGCGAGTTTCTTGAAGTTACCGAATATAACGCTCACTTGTGGGTGAACCTGACGGATTATCTCGATACTGGTCTGTTCCTCGATCACCGTATCGCCCGCCGTATGCTCGGTCAGATGAGCAAAGGCAAAGATTTCCTCAACCTGTTCTCTTATACCGGTAGCGCCACCGTGCATGCGGGATTAGGCGGCGCGCGCAGCACCACCACCGTGGATATGTCGCGTACTTATCTGGAGTGGGCAGAACGCAACCTGCGTCTGAATGGCCTGACCGGGCGTGCGCATCGCCTGATTCAGGCCGATTGCCTGGCGTGGCTGCGTGAGGCAAATGAACAGTTTGATCTGATCTTTATCGATCCGCCAACCTTCTCTAACTCAAAACGAATGGAAGATGCGTTTGATGTTCAGCGCGATCATATGGCGCTGATGAAAGATTTGAAACGTCTGCTGCGTGCAGGTGGGACGATCATGTTCTCGAACAACAAACGTGGCTTCCGTATGGATCTCGACGGCCTGGCAAAACTGGGACTGAAAGCACAAGAAATTACGCAAAAAACGCTCTCCCAGGATTTCGCCCGTAACCGCCAGATCCACAACTGCTGGCTGATTACCGCAGCCTGAAAGGAATAGTAATGTCATTAATCAGTATGCATGGCGCATGGCTGTCGTTCAGCGACGCGCCGCTTCTCGATAACGCAGAACTGCATATCGAAGATAACGAACGTGTTTGTCTGGTGGGTCGCAACGGCGCGGGCAAATCGACGTTAATGAAAATCCTCAACCGTGAACAAGGGCTGGATGACGGTCGCATTATTTACGAGCAAGATTTGATTGTAGCTCGTCTGC
Organism: Shigella sonnei; assembly: GCF_002950395.1. NCBI lineage: Bacteria > Pseudomonadati > Pseudomonadota > Gammaproteobacteria > Enterobacterales > Enterobacteriaceae > Shigella > Shigella sonnei. The sequence goes on along the minus strand of NZ_CP026802.1, from coordinate 1,977,284 downwards.
AACAGGATCCGCCGCGTAACGTTGAGGGTAGCGTTTATGATTTCGTTGCCGAAGGCATTGAAGAACAAGCGGAATATCTGAAACGCTATCACGATATTTCGCGCCTGGTGATGAACGACCCGAGCGAGAAAAATCTCAACGAACTGGCGAAGGTTCAGGAACAGTTGGATCACCACAACCTGTGGCAGCTGGAAAACCGCATCAACGAAGTGCTGGCGCAACTGGGGTTAGATCCTAATGTTGCGCTGTCGTCGCTTTCCGGCGGCTGGTTGCGTAAAGCGGCATTAGGACGCGCGCTGGTGAGTAATCCGCGCGTGCTGTTGCTTGATGAACCGACAAACCACCTGGATATTGAAACCATCGACTGGCTGGAAGGGTTCCTTAAAACCTTCAATGGGACGATTATTTTCATCTCCCACGACCGTTCGTTTATCCGCAATATGGCGACGCGCATTGTTGATCTCGATCGCGGCAAGCTGGTGACCTATCCAGGGAATTACGACCAGTACCTGCTTGAAAAAGAAGAAGCCCTGCGCGTGGAAGAACTACAAAATGCCGAGTTCGATCGCAAACTGGCGCAGGAAGAGGTGTGGATCCGCCAGGGGATCAAAGCACGCCGTACCCGTAATGAAGGCCGCGTACGCGCCCTGAAAGCAATGCGTCGCGAGCGTGGTGAACGTCGCGAAGTGATGGGTACCGCAAAGATGCAGGTGGAAGAGGCCAGCCGCTCCGGTAAGATCGTTTTCGAAATGGAAGACGTTTGCTACCAGGTTGACGGTAAGCAACTGGTGAAAGATTTTTCGGCCCAGGTTCTACGTGGCGACAAAATTGCCCTGATTGGTCCGAATGGGTGCGGCAAAACCACGCTGCTGAAACTGATGCTCGGTCAGCTTCAAGCGGACAGCGGGCGTATTCACGTTGGCACCAAACTGGAAGTGGCTTATTTCGATCAGCACCGCGCGGAACTGGATCCCGATAAAACGGTGATGGATAACCTTGCCGAAGGTAAGCAAGAGGTGATGGTTAACGGCAAGCCACGCCACGTATTGGGCTATTTGCAGGACTTTCTGTTCCATCCGAAACGGGCGATGACGCCGGTACGTGCGCTTTCTGGCGGTGAGCGGAACCGCTTGCTGCTGGCGCGTTTGTTCCTCAAACCAAGCAACTTATTGATTCTTGACGAACCGACCAACGATCTTGATGTCGAAACGCTGGAACTGCTGGAAGAACTGATCGACAGCTATCAGGGCACGGTATTGCTGGTTAGCCACGATCGTCAGTTTGTCGATAACACCGTTACAGAATGTTGGATCTTCGAAGGCGGCGGTAAAATTGGTCGTTATGTCGGCGGTTATCATGATGCCCGTGGTCAGCAAGAGCAGTATGTGGCGCTCAAACAGCCTGCGGTGAAAAAAACCGAAGAAGCCGCCGCGGCAAAAGCAGAAACTGTAAAACGCAGCAGTAGCAAACTAAGCTATAAATTGCAGCGCGAACTGGAGCAGCTACCGCAATTGCTCGAAGATCTGGAGGCGAAGCTGGAAGCCCTACAGACGCAGGTGGCGGATGCTTCCTTCTTCAGTCAGCCACATGAGCAGACACAAAAAGTGCTCGCCGATATGGCTGCTGCAGAGCAGGAGCTGGAGCAAGCCTTTGAACGCTGGGAGTATCTTGAAGCGTTAAAAAATGGTGGCTGATCGCAAAATAGTCGATTTAAACAGAGACAGCTGACAACGGTAAAATTGCCTGATGAACTGGGTTTATCAGGCATGAAAACCAACACTTTGTTAGTCATCTGTAAAATAGCGCATCATTAAGGAGTACCAATGTGCGAACATCATCATGCCGCGAAGCACATCCTGTGCTCGCAGTGTGACATGCTGGTGGCGTTACCGCGCCTTGAGCATGGTCAGAAAGCGGCATGTCCCCGGTGTGGCACAACGTTAACCGTGGCGTGGGATGCCCCTCGGCAGCGTCCGACCGCCTATGCGTTGGCTGCACTGTTCATGCTGTTGCTGTCCAACTTGTTTCCTTTTGTGAATATGAACGTTGCAGGAGTTACCAGTGAAATTACATTACTGGAAATTCCCGGCGTGCTTTTTTCTGAGGACTACGCCAGCCTCGGCACCTTTTTCCTGTTGTTTGTGCAACTGGTTCCCGCGTTTTGTCTGATAACCATTCTGTTACTGGTGAATCGCGCGGAATTACCGGTCCGTTTAAAAGAGCAACTGGCACGGGTGCTTTTTCAACTCAAAACCTGGGGAATGGCGGAGATTTTCCTCGCTGGTGTGCTGGTCAGTTTCGTTAAACTGATGGCTTACGGCAGCATTGGGGTAGGCAGCAGCTTTCTCCCCTGGTGTTTATTTTGTGTCCTGCAACTGCGCGCTTTTCAGTGCGTTGATCGTCGCTGGTTATGGGACGACATCGCCCCGATGCCAGAACTGCGCCAGCCGCTAAAACCAGGCGTCACGGGGATACGTCAGGGGCTGCGTTCGTGCTCCTGTTGTACGGCAATCCTTCCTGCTGATGAACCCGTGTGCCCGCGTTGTAGTACCAAAGGGTACGTTCGGCGTAGAAACAGCCTGCAGTGGACACTCGCGCTGCTTGTAACGTCCATCATGCTGTATCTTCCGGCTAATATTTTGCCCATCATGGTGACGGATTTATTAGGCTCGAAGATGCCGTCGACGATTCTCGCTGGGGTCATTCTGTTATGGAGCGAAGGCTCTTATCCCGTCGCTGCGGTGATCTTTCTGGCCAGTATTATGGTGCCAACGTTAAAGATGATCGCCATCGCGTGGCTGTGTTGGGATGCCAAAGGGCATGGCAAGCGCGACAGTGAAAGAATGCATTTGATTTATGAAGTTGTTGAGTTTGTAGGCCGCTGGTCGATGATTGACGTTTTCGTTATCGCGGTGCTCTCGGCGCTGGTGCGTATGGGAGGTTTAATGAGTATTTATCCGGCAATGGGTGCATTAATGTTTGCTTTAGTCGTCATAATGACAATGTTTTCTGCTATGACGTTTGACCCGCGTTTGTCGTGGGATCGTCAACCTGAATCAGAGCATGAGGAGTCCTGACAGTATGGAATCTAATAATGGGGAAGCCAAAATCCAGAAAGTGAAGAACTGGTCTCCCGTGTGGATATTTCCTATCGTCACGGCGCTCATTGGGGCCTGGGTTCTTTTTTATCATTACAGCCATCAGGGACTGGAAGTGACCCTGATCACCGCGAATGCGGAAGGAATTGAAGGTGGCAAAACCACCATTAAAAGCCGTAGCGTTGACGTCGGCGTGGTTGAAAGCGCCACACTGGCTGATGATTTGACGCACGTTGAAATCAAAGTGCGGCTGAATTCTGGTATGGAAAAATTGCTGCATAAAGACACCGTCTTTTGGGTGGTGAAACCGCAGATTGGTCGCGAAGGGATTAGCGGCCTGGGAACGCTGCTGTCTGGAGTTTATATCGAACTGCAGCCAGGCGCGAAAGGCAGCAAAATGGATAAATACGATTTGCTGGACTCGCCACCGTTGGCCCCGCCTGATGCGAAAGGTATCCGTGTGATTCTCGATAGCAAAAAAGCCGGGCAGCTCTCGCCAGGAGATCCGGTGCTGTTCCGTGGCTATCGGGTAGGTTCGGTTGAAACCAGCACCTTCGATACGCAAAAACGCAATATCAGTTATCAACTGTTCATCAATGCACCTTATGACCGACTGGTGACCAGCAATGTTCGCTTCTGGAAAGATAGTGGCATTGCGGTTGATCTGACGTCAGCGGGGATGCGTGTGGAGATGGGCTCATTGACAACGCTGCTTAGTGGCGGTGTTAGCTTTGATGTGCCGGAAGGTCTGGATTTAGGGCAGCCAGTGGCACCGAAAACAGCTTTCGTTTTGTATGATGATCAGAAGAGCATTCAGGATTCGTTGTACACCGATCACATTGATTATCTGATGTTCTTTAAAGATTCGGTACGCGGTCTGCAACCGGGAGCTCCGGTAGAATTCCGGGGTATTCGCCTGGGTACCGTAAGCAAAGTGCCATTCTTTGCGCCGAATATGCGTCAGACATTTAACGATGATTACCGTATTCCGGTACTGATTCGTATCGAGCCAGAGCGGCTGAAAATGCAGCTTGGCGAAAATGCGGATGTTGTTGAGCACCTTGGCGAATTGTTGAAACGTGGTTTACGCGGATCGCTGAAAACCGGAAACCTGGTCACTGGTGCACTGTATGTTGATCTTGATTTCTATCCAAATACGCCTGCAATAACCGGTATTCGTGAATTTAATGGTTATCAGATTATCCCGACTGTTAGCGGCGGCCTGGCGCAAATCCAGCAACGACTGATGGAAGCGTTGGATAAGATCAACAAACTGCCATTGAATCCGATGATTGAACAGGCAACCAGTACGCTTTCTGAAAGTCAGCGCACAATGAAAAACCTGCAAACGACGCTGGATAGCATGAACAAGATCCTCGCCAGCCAGTCGATGCAGCAGTTGCCGACGGATATGCAGTCAACGTTGCGTGAATTGAATCGCAGCATGCAGGGCTTCCAGCCTGGCTCCGCAGCCTACAACAAGATGGTGGCGGATATGCAGCGCCTTGATCAGGTGTTGCGAGAACTGCAACCGGTGCTGAAAACGCTCAATGAGAAGAGTAACGCGCTGGTATTTGAAGCGAAGGACAAAAAAGATCCAGAGCCGAAGAGGGCGAAACAATGAAAAAGTGGCTAGTGACGATTGCAGCACTGTGGCTGGCCGGATGCAGCTCCGGCGAAATTAATAAAAACTATTACCAGTTACCTGTGGTGCAGAGCGGTACACAAAGTACCGCCAGCCAGGGCAATCGTCTGTTATGGGTAGAGCAGGTCACTGTTCCTGACTATCTGGCGGGGAATGGTGTGGTTTATCAAACCAGTGATGTGAAGTATGTGATTGCCAACAACAACTTGTGGGCCAGCCCGTTGGATCAACAATTGCGCAACACCCTGGTTGCCAACCTGAGTACGCAACTGCCCGGCTGGGTGGTTGCCTCCCAGCCTCTGGGAAGCGCCCAGGACACGCTCAATGTTACCGTAACGGAGTTTAACGGTCGCTATGATGGCAAGGTCATTGTCAGTGGTGAGTGGCTGTTGAACCACCAGGGACAACTGATCAAACGTCCGTTCCGTCTGGAAGGAGTGCAAACTCAGGATGGTTACGATGAGATGGTTAAAGTACTGGCCAGTGTCTGGAGTCAGGAAGCCGCTTCTATTGCGCAAGAGATAAAGCGTCTACCTTAATTATAAAGATTTGTAAATATAACCGTCTCCGGTATGTTGCCTGAGGCGGTTTTTTTGTTTCTAACGTGCGGAAAAAGTTGTTCCTCTTTACATTTTTTGTACAACCGACATACCCGTGTAGCTCACAAATATGACAGTGGCGTGAATTTTGCGCATTGACGGCAGTTATGATTCGCGGTATTGCTTAACTGTGATTGCACATTTAGTAATCACTGTTTTCTTTTCCACCAGAAACCAGTATGAGGGAAACGAGGCATGAAGAGACAAAAACGAGATCGCCTGGAACGGGCACATCAACGTGGTTATCAGGCCGGCATCGCCGGACGCTCAAAAGAAATGTGTCCCTATCAGACGCTGAATCAAAGGTCACAATGGCTGGGAGGCTGGCGAGAAGCCATGGCGGACAGGGTAGTAATGGCCTGATTCTGTCTCTTTAAAAAGAAACCTCCGCATTGCGGAGGTTTCGCCTTTTGATACTCTGTCTGATTATAATCAGAAGGCAGAAGTATCCTGGAACAGACCGACTTTCAGGTCGCTGGCGGTATAGATCAAACGACCATCAACCAGCACTTCTCCATCCGCCAGGCCCATAATCAGACGACGGTTAACAATGCGTTTAAAGTGAATACGGTAGGTCACTTTTTTCGCTGTCGGCAGTACCTGACCAGTGAATTTCACTTCGCCAACGCCCAGTGCGCGGCCTTTACCTTCGCCGCCCAGCCAGCCGAGGTAGAACCCTACCAGCTGCCACATTGCGTCCAGGCCCAGGCATCCCGGCATAACCGGATCGCCAATAAAGTGGCATCCGAAGAACCACAGATCCGGATTGATATCCAGTTCTGCTTCAACATACCCTTTGTCGAAGTTACCACCCGTTTCGGTCATTTTGACCACACGGTCCATCATCAGCATATTCGGTGCTGGCAATTGCGGGCCTTTAGCGCCAAACAGTTCACCGCGACCAGAGGCAAGAAGGTCTTCTTTTGTATAGGATTCGCGTTTATCTACCATGTTCTCTGTAAGCCTTATTTTATTGAAGCACGCAGGATAGCTAACACGTGTACGCTGAACAAGTCCGATCAGTTCGGAATAAACCAGTTCAGCCAACGTAATGGCCATGGAAAACGGTGACGTCCTTCCTGTTGCGATGCTTGCGCGATACGTTCCTGGATGGTTTGCATCAGCGTCGTTTGGCCTTCGCCATCCCACACCAGATTTAATAATAACGGCAGTGCGTCAGTCACATCGTCTACTGCCCAGATGGTGAATTTGCCTTCTTCTACCGCTTTCACTAGTTCACTGTGAAGACTTAAATGGCGAACGTTAGCTGTGGGGATAATGACACCTTGTTTCCCGGTTAACTCACGTTGCTGGCAAATAGCAAAGAAGCCTTCGATTTTCTCATTTAAACCACCGACCGGCTGGGCGCGACCGAACTGATCGACTGAACCTGTGATAGCGATACTCTGATTCACCGGCACATCGGCGAGGGCGCTTATCAGGGCGCAGAGTTCAGCCATCGAGGCACTATCTCCATCAACTTCACTGTATGACTGCTCAAATGTCAGCGATGCTGAGAAGGGGATCTGTTGCTCAAGCTGTAGTTCCGACATCAGGAACGCTTGCATGATCATCATCCCTTTCGCATGGATATTGCCGCCAAGCTCCGCTTTGCGTTCGATGTCGGTGAATTCACCATCGCCAATATGCACAACGCAGCTAATGCGAGAAGGTTCGCCAAAAGCGCGTGGATGACCCGGAAATTCAATGACCGAAAGGGCGTTAATTTGCCCGATGCGTTCGCCTTCGGTTTCAATCAGGATTTGCTCCTGAAGGATCTCATCCTGCATACGTTCAGCGAGGAAACCTTCGCGCCATTCACGCTGCTGCAGCATTAAGTTTAGCTGCTCGCCGGAGAAGGTGTCGCCATCACACAGGGAGGCGACCTCTTTACACTGGCGGAGGATCCACTGCGGGCTAAGCGGAAGTGTTTCTTGTTCACCGGTGTAGCGTGCTGCTTCGCGGATAAGTACCGGCCAGGCATCCGCTCCCGGTGCAGGTAAGTGATTATGTCTGGCGGTAAATGTCACCCAGCGACACCACTGGGTTACTGACTCCGCATCGACAATCTGCAGAGTATCTTCAAATTCGCTATAAATAGCCTGCTCTGAAAGCTCTGGCTCCATCTCCTGGAAATCAGCCAATGATTCGCGTTCGCCTACCAGAATGACTTTCAGCTTCAATGGCATCGAAGGCACAGAGACGGGGAGAGGGCGCGACTCATCAAACGCAACCCAGTCAAAACGCTCGCGGTTAACGATATTTTTCAGCCGCATCCACAGCAGAGGTTGCGCCAGCAGTGTACGCAAAGAGATGATGAGAATACCGCCATTTGCCTGATGCACCAGACCAGGCTGCAGGGTAATGTCGCCATTAAACTGGCGCAGGCAGCCAAAGAGTTGCTCCGCTTCTACCCAGTCGGCAGCGACAACTTGCGTTAAAGTCGCAAAATTATCATCTGCACTCACTGCGTGACGTAAGCGGATGGAGTGGCCGGAAACCTCATAGTGACCGCCCACCAGTTGGCCTGCATCGCTTTGTAGCGTACGCGCGGCATTGGCAATAAGATTCAGATACTCAGACTCTTCCGGGGCCTTCGCCAGCATAAAAGAGGAGGATGCTCGCGTATGCAGCAACTGCTCCAGCGCAAATTGCAGCCGCGGTTGAGTATCACTGAATAAAGGATCGTTTTCGTCAATCAAATGTGGCTGAGCAAATATTTCCTGATAGCTATCGGTATCAGGAACCAGGTCACGCCATGCAAGTTTCGTAATGGTCAAAGTTGATGTTTTTTAGTCTGTTGTCAAAGCCGCGATTATACCGTAACCGGCACTACAGCACACGTAGAAAGCACCGACAATACTCCAGGCATGGGCGTTAAAGCTCACAGGATGGAGATTCTTTTCTTCACTGGCCTAAAAAGCTGATATTCTGTAAAGAGTTACACGGTAACATTGAGATCGCTATGAAATATCAACAACTTGAAAATCTTGAAAGCGGTTGGAAATGGAAGTATCTGGTGAAGAAGCATCGCGAAGGGGAGTTAATCACCCGTTACATAGAAGCCAGTGCCGCCCAGGAAGCCGTCGATGTGTTGCTCTCGCTGGAAAATGAACCCGTGCTGGTAAATGGCTGGATTGACAAGCATATGAATCCGGAACTGGTCAATCGCATGAAGCAAACCATTCGGGCAAGACGAAAGCGCCATTTTAATGCGGAACACCAGCATACGCGCAAAAAATCGATCGATCTGGAATTTATTGTCTGGCAACGTCTGGCTGGTCTTGCGCAGCGTCGCGGTAAAACGCTTTCTGAAACGATTGTTCAGCTGATTGAAGATGCGGAAAACAAAGAGAAATACGCGAATAAAATGTCTTCTCTGAAGCAGGATCTGCAGGCATTGCTGGGTAAGGAATAACTGACGAAAGTCAGTTCAATTTACTAAAGGCAAAAAAAACCCCGCAGCAGCGGGGTTTTTCTACCAGACGAGAACTTAAGCCTGCGGCTGAGTTACAACGTCTTTGATACCTTTAACTTCGATCTCTACGCGACGATCCGGAGCCAGGCAGTCGATCAGTGCAGCACGCTGTTTCACGTTGTCACAGGTGTTGCCAGTAACCGGGTTGGATTCGCCCATACCACGTGCGGAGATCTTGTCTGCCGGGATACCTTTGGAGATCAGGTAATCAACAACAGACTGAGCACGGCGCTCGGACAGACCCTGGTTGTAAGCGTCAGAACCGATGCGGTCGGTGTAACCCAGAACAACTACGGAACCGTCTTTCGGATCCAGGTTGCTCAGCTGGCTGTACAGCTGATCCAGAGCAGCCTGACCTTCCGGTTTCAGGGTTGCTTTGTTGAAGTTGAACAGAACGTCAGACTTCAGAGTGAAGTGCTTGGTCTGTACTTCCGGTGCCGGAGCTGGAGCCGGAGCAACTACTGGAGCTGCTTCGCCCTGACCGAAACGGTAGGAAACCCCCAGGCTCAGCATGCCGTTGTCCGGACGAGTGCCGATGGTGTGTGCGTCACCGATGTTGTTGGTCCACTGGTATTCCAGACGGGTAGCGATTTCAGGAGTGATCGCGTACTCAACACCGCCAGCGAAGACCGGAGAAACGCCGGTGTCGTGGTTTTTACCATAAACGTTGGATTTAGTGTCTGCACGCCATACCATACCACCCAGACGAGTGTAGATGTCCAGGTCGTCAGTGATTGGGTAACCCAGTTTAGCGGTCAGTTGAACGCCCTGAGCTTTGTATGCACCGTTTTCAACGCTGCCTTTGTACGGCATACGACCTAACCAGTCGTAACCCATTTCAAAGCCAACATACGGGTTAACCTGGTAACCACCAAAAGCACCAGCGCCCAGTTGGTTTTCATGGGTCGGGCCATTGTTGTTGATGAAACCAGTGTCATGGTACTGGGACCAGCCCAGTTTAGCACCAGTGTACCAGGTGTTATCTTTCGGAGCGGCCTGCGCTACGGTAGCGAAACCAGCCAGTGCCACTGCAATCGCGATAGCTGTCTTTTTCATTTTTTGCGCCTCGTTATCATCCAAAATACGCCATGAATATCTCCAACGAGATAACACGGTTAAATCCTTCACCGGGGGATCTGCTCAATTAACTCTACCGATATCTTCGGCTTATGCCGAGCACCCCTGGCGATGTAAAGTCTACAACGTAGTTGAAAACTTACAAGTGTGAACTCCGTCAGGCATATGAAAAAAAAGTCTTGTATAAGGTATGTTTAATCTTTTTTGTCAGCGACAATTTACAGAAGAAAATCGCGGAAACCGCTTCAGACAAGCCTCCGCAAGGAAAATTAGTCACGACTGAAAGCATTGGCTGGGCGACAAAAAAAGTTCCAGGATTAATCCTAAATTTACTTAATGATACAAATTAGAGTGAATTTTTAGCCCGGAAAGTTGTCTCGTGGCGTGAGAGGATGCGCTTACCGGACGCATAATAAACCCCATAGCGTTACCTTCATTTGCCGCATCAACAAGTTCAGCATGCTCTTCTTCAGTCAAATCATCTGCCAACCAACCGATCACCACACTGTAATTGCCCGTGCGTAAAGCGCGAACCATTGACTCCACAGTGTGGCAAGGGGAGAGCTGGCTAATCTGCATTACTTTCGTTAAGGGTAGCCCAGATGCCTGAACCCATTCCCGACTCAGTTTTTGTTGCGGTGTTAACCAGAGTTGCCAGCGCGATTGCTGACCGAGTTGCTGTAACAATGGCAACAGTAGAAGTTGCGTCATCATGGGCTGATCTTCGCGATAGACAACTTCACTGATAAGCCCGGCTGTAGTGTTTTCCGTAGAGACACGCGCAATTTTACTTGCTGCGGATGAGAACGACGAAGAACGATGTGCATAGCCTGAAGTGTACATAATCAATCCAGCCCCTGTGAGTTACTGTATGGATGTACAGTACATCCAGTGACAACAAAGATCAACCCTATTTTCGGAAAGAGCCTCGCAAATTTTGTCGTTGGTGACGGGAAAACATAAATTAATCTTGCCCCTTAAGAATAAGTTGCCTATTTTCGTAGTTAACGGATCCGTTAATGTGAATCATTCTTTTATGTTATGATTTTAAAAGGAATTTTATGAAAAGCCTCTCCTATAAGCGGATCTATAAATCACAAGAATACCTGGCAACGTTGGGCACAATTGAATACCGATCATTGTTTGGCAGTTACAGCCTGACCGTTGACGACACGGTGTTTGCGATGGTTTCTGATGGTGAGTTGTATCTTCGGGCTTGTGAGCAAAGTGCACAGTACTGTGTAAAACATCCGCCTGTCTGGCTGACATATAAAAAGTGTGGCCGATCCGTTACCCTCAATTACTATCGGGTTGATGAAAGTCTATGGCGAAATCAACTGAAGCTGGTGCGTCTGTCGAAATATTCTCTCGATGCAGCGCTGAAAGAGAAAAGCACGCGCAATACCCGGGAAAGACTGAAAGATTTGCCCAATATGTCTTTTCATCTGGAAGCGATTCTCGGGGAGGTGGGGATTAAGGATGTACGGGCGTTACGTATACTTGGGGCAAAAATGTGTTGGTTGCGACTGCGGCAGCAAAACAGTCTGGTGACAGAAAAGATTCTGTTTATGCTTGAAGGTGCCATTATCGGCATTCATGAAGCTGCGCTCCCGGTGGCACGCCGCCAGGAGCTTGCAGAATGGGCTGACTCTCTTACGCCGAAACAGGAGTTTCCTGCGGAACTTGAGTAATCTGGCGTTGCAGACGACCAATCTCAGGCAGTAATGCAATCAATAATCCAACTTGTTGTACGACCAGAGGTTCTTTGCTGTCTGCCCGTGGTTCAAGTTGCTGCATCCGCTGTTTCAGGCTAGCTAATGCCTCATTGACGCGTTCTTCATCAGCAGGTTGATGATGTAACGCGTCATCAACATAGCAAACTGCGTCATCAAGAAACGCCAGAATTTCAGGATTAGTTAACTGCTCCCGGTGAGCACCGAGGGCTGAGATATAGCTGGTAAACGTATGGTTAAGGCACAGCAACCGAAACGCGGCTTCGCGAATTTGCGGGGTAACGTTCGGCTCGCTGGACATATTTGATACCACCGACGCCAGCTCAGCATCACGGTTGTGTGCATCGCGGCGGGCAATACGATACGCCAGACGGTTATCACGCCCCTGATGGTATTGCTCCAGTATGGCATCGAGATACCGACAGTTGGCCTCTGTGGCGCGTTCGAGCATGCGCGGCAGATTGCGAAACTGCCAGTCAGGCCAGATGTAGCTCACTGCCGCCCACGCAATGGCACAACCAATCAGCGTATCGATTACGCGAGGTAACGCTACTTCAAAACCTTCACCCAGTAAGTTAAAACACAGTAGCACCAAAAGTGTGATGAACATCGTTGCATGAGCGTATTGCACGTTACGGAAGGCAAAAAAGAGCACGCCGGTAATAACCAGCAGCACCAGCTGCCCTTCCAGTGATGGCACAAACCACAGCACAGGAATGCCAATGGCGATACCTACCAGCGTACCAATAATCCTTAACTTCAGGCGGTGGCGCGTGGCGTTATAGTTTGGCTGGCAGACAAACAAACTTGTCAGCAAGATCCAATACCCGTGATGCATTCCGGTTATCTGAATGATGGCGTAGCCGAAGCACAACACCAGCGACATTCTTACCGCATGACGGAAGAGGGCGGATTCCGGCGTGAAGTGACGGCTAAGACGCAGCCAGATATCACTCAACCCGTGCGGGCTGTCATCAGCGAGCTCATTTTCGTCATTATTATGGGGTAGTGCCTGGGCCTGTTCTGATTCAATTGTTGCCAGTTGGGCATCAATGGCGCGTAAATTGTTCAGCAAAAATCCCAGTGTTTTGAGTAAATCGGCGGGTGCGCCGTTATCGCGCATCCGCTCCAGCGCAGCATCAATATGCGTAAAAGCGCGCTCAAAATGCGGATCATGTTGATAAGGCTGACGCAACAAAATACAGCGTGACAGTTGCTGGCACGCCTGGCCCTGCATCGACATCAGCCGCTGAAAACGGAACAGCACGTCGCTGTGGCGAAAATGTTCACGCAATGTTTGATACTGAATATGAGAAGAGCTGGCACGCTCGTGAATATCCTGTGCGACAAAGTAATAATGCAGCGTGCGACGCGTTCCCCGTTGACCACGATCGCCACGTAAGCGGGTCAGCAGCGAGAGTTTCGTCTGATTCAATGTCGCCATCAGCAGACCGTTGGCGAGAGCCAAATCGTACAGCGGTGCCTGGCTTTCATCTTCAATATCAGGATCAAACATGCGCGACTTGAGCTCAAGATAACGCGCCAGTTGTTCATAGCAACGCGCCAGGTTGTCCTGCAGCGGGCGGACCGGGAACAGCAGATGACCAATAAGTGTCAGGACGTTGTACCAGACGGCACCGGCCAGCAGATACATCGGCTGCTGATACCAGTGCTCATACAGTGATGTTCCCAACATAGTGTAAATGGCGATCAGCAATGCACCGAAGGCAATTGTTGCATAGCGTTGACCCAGACCGCCGAGCAAAATGAAGCCGCTGGTAGAGAGCGTTAAGCCAATCGCAAATAGCCAGGGCCAGGGAAACAGCAATTCTACTGAGGCCGAGGCGATAAAAAAGCAGAACAGCGTAATGATGAGGTTACGCAAACGTCCCGCCAGTCGGTCATCGAGATCGGTCAGCGCCGCTGCCACCATCCCCAGCGTTAGCGGAATCGTCAGTTTTACATCACCCAGCCACCACGGAAACGCTGTGGTTCCACAAAGCGCAATAAAAATACGCGCGTAATACAGCCAGGCGCTGTTCCAGGTATAGCGTTTGAGCAAAGGACTTAGCATAAAGGCCATATTAGTGGATTATTCAAAACGACGACGTGCATTGGCTTCACGCGCAGCTTGCGCTGTTTCTACCGATACCACGCGACGACCAACCGGCCATAGTGCAATAGCGGCAATTTTAAAGTTCGCAATGCCGACAGGAATGCCAATGATTGAAATACATTGTGCGATGCCCGTTGCAATGTGCATCAGGCATAACCACCAGCCAAAGAAAATCAGCCAGAAAATATTCAATACCGTACCGCCAGTATTCAGCAGCACATTTTTGCCAGCCGGGTTCAGTTCATCGACATGAATAGCTTCATTGCCATAAGGCACCAGAGATAGTTTAGTGATCTCCCAGCAGGATCGTGTCAGCGGTAAGGTAAAAATCAGCACAATACTGACCAGAGTCGCCAACAGCCAGCCCAGAGTGGTGGCAAATCCGCCAAGCACAAAGTTCAGAATGTTCAAAACGGTACGCATAAAACCTCGCTTTACTGTGGTTTTCAGTAATGGGCGGCAATTGTAACGTTTTTTTGGGCTGGAGCACGTTTTCTCTGACGGTTACACTGATAAGAAATAATTTCGTGTGGATCTACAGAGTCATGGAACTGAAAGCGACAACGCTTGGAAAACGTCTGGCACAGCACCCTTACGATCGGGCGGTGATCCTCAATGCCGGGATTAAAGTCTCCGGCGATCGCCACGAATACCTTATTCCTTTCAATCAATTACTGGCGATTCACTGTAAGCGCGGTCTGGTATGGGGCGAGCTGGAATTTGTACTGCCGGACGAAAAAGTGGTGCGTCTGCACGGCACCGAATGGGGCGAGACGCAGCGTTTTTACCATCATCTTGATGCTCACTGGCGGCGGTGGAGTGGCGAGATGAGCGAAATTGCGTCTGGTGTTTTACGCCAGCAACTGGATTTGATTGCCACGCGCACTGGAGAAAATAAATGGCTGACGCGTGAGCAAACCTCTGGCGTTCAGCAACAAATCCGCCAGGCTTTGTCGGCGTTGCCGTTGCCGGTTAACCGACTGGAAGAATTCGATAACTGCCGTGAGGCGTGGCGTAAATGTCAGGCCTGGTTGAAAGATATTGAAAGCGCTCGGTTGCAGCATAACCAGGCGTATACCGAAGCCATGCTTACCGAGTATGCGGATTTTTTCCGCCAGGTCGAGTCTTCACCGCTGAATCCGGCGCAGGCCCGGGCAGTCGTTAATGGCGAGCATTCTCTGTTAGTGCTGGCAGGTGCAGGAAGCGGAAAAACGTCGGTGCTGGTGGCCCGTGCAGGCTGGTTGCTGGCGCGTGGTGAAGCGTCCCCTGAGCAAATTTTATTGCTGGCGTTTGGTCGCAAAGCCGCTGAAGAGATGGACGAGCGGATTCGCGAACGGCTACATACCGAAGACATTACCGCACGCACGTTTCATGCGCTGGCGCTGCATATTATTCAGCAGGGCAGCAAAAAAGTTCCGATAGTCAGCAAACTGGAAAATGATACCGCTGCCCGTCATGAACTCTTTATTGCTGAGTGGCGCAAGCAATGCAGCGAAAAGAAAGCGCAGGCGAAGGGCTGGCGGCAATGGCTGACGGAAGAAATGCAGTGGTCAGTGCCAGAAGGTAACTTCTGGGATGATGAAAAATTACAGCGTCGCCTTGCCTCTCGCCTCGATCGCTGGGTAAGTCTGATGCGGATGCACGGTGGTGCACAGGCAGAAATGATTGCCAGTGCACCCGAAGAGATTCGCGATCTGTTCAGTAAACGTATCAAGTTGATGGCCCCGTTATTAAAAGCCTGGAAAGGTGCGCTGAAGGCAGAAAACGCTGTCGATTTTTCGGGCCTTATTCATCAGGCGATTGTGATTCTGGAGAAAGGTCGCTTTATCAGCCCGTGGAAGCATATTCTGGTTGATGAATTTCAGGATATCTCGCCGCAGCGGGCAGCGTTGTTAGCGGCATTACGCAAGCAAAACAGTCAGACGACGTTGTTCGCTGTTGGTGATGACTGGCAGGCGATTTACCGATTCAGCGGTGCGCAAATGTCGCTCACCACCGCTTTCCATGAAAACTTTGGTGAAGGCGAACGTTGTGATTTAGACACGACTTACCGTTTTAACAGTCGTATCGGTAAGGTGGCAAACCGGTTTATTCAGCAGAACCCAGGCCAGCTGAAAAAGCCGCTAAACAGCTTAACCAATGGAGACAAAAAAGCCGTCACGTTATTGGATGAGAGTCAACTTGACGCTTTGCTGGATAAGCTCTCTGGTTATGCCAAACCGGAAGAGCGCATTCTGATCCTGGCGCGTTACCATCACATGAGGCCTGCCAGCCTGGAAAAAGCGGCAACACGCTGGCCGAAGTTGCAAATCGACTTTATGACCATTCATGCCAGCAAAGGGCAACAGGCGGATTACGTCATCATCGTTGGCTTGCAGGAGGGAAGTGATGGTTTTCCGGCTGCGGCGCGGGAGTCGATTATGGAAGAGGCGCTACTGCCACCGGTTGAGGATTTCCCGGACGCTGAAGAACGGCGGTTAATGTACGTGGCGCTGACCCGGGCACGCCATCGGGTATGGGCACTGTTTAACAAAGAGAATCCCTCTCCCTTTGTGGAAATACTGAAAAATCTGGATGTGCCGGTGGCGAGAAAACCGTAAGAAACAGGTGGCGTTTGCCACCTGTGCAATATTACTTCAGACGGTCCGCGAGATAACGCTGATAATCGGGGATTAGAATATCGACCGCGTCGTTGAAATGCGGCGACTGGATTATGAAGTCTGCCGTTGCCACGTTGGTGGCGACCGGAATGTTCCATACCGTCGCCAGACGCAGCAAGGCTTTCACGTCAGGATCGTGCGGCACGGCATTTAGTGGATCCCAGAAGAAAATCAATACATCAATTTTCCCTTCTGAGATCAATGCGCCAACCTGCTGGTCACCCCCCATTGGGCCACTCAACATCGCGTTGACGTTCATGCCGGTCGCGCGGGAAATTAAGTTACCGGTAGTGCCTGTTGCATACAGTACGTGTTGTTCCAGTAACGGTTGATGCCGTTCCACCCAGCTCATCAGCATTTGTTTGCAGTGATCGTGTGCCACCAGCGCAATATGTTTCCGCGCAGGTAAAGTGCGAGTCGTCAGTTCCATAATGTACATCCGTAGTTAACTTTCCTACAGATTACTGTAAGCACTTATCGCTGCAAGATAAAGACCGAAAAAGCCTGCGCACAGGCACAAAAATCTCAGGAAGATGGTTGTTTTTCCGCCCACTGCAGGAAAGTATTTCGCGTTTGTGGGTCAGCCAGTTTAAACCAATACTTCAGCCGTTGTTCTGTGAGCACCTGAGACTGCGGTGGAATAGCATCCAGCTCGGAAACACCCGAAAGCAGCGTACTGTCATCTGCCATCATCGTGGCAAATTGCGGTAGTGAAGCGCGTTTCGCGGATTTGTTATAGCGTTCAACCTCGACCTCATAATCAATCGTTTTTGCCGTTGAGGTAATGGCGAGAATATCCAGCTTTACCGGAATCGGCGTCGCATCGCCATCCAACAATTCAAGGCGCGGCGCGGCATCAAAATGGTTAGCTTCCCGCTCATTCTCCAGGCGAGGCAGGCGAAAATTGACCTGGTTGATGAGCTGGGTATTAAAACTGACCACCAGCGGTGGGGAGATATACAGCCGTTCTTCACTATTGGAAAGATGAATCGTCTTCTCAACGCGAAACACTAACTGATGCGGTCCATTATCCAGTTCAATGCTGTCCGCACCGCGCAGCAGAGAGCTGGAAACCTTCTTGCCGTCGAGTACCAGAAGATCGACATCGGTTGAAAGCCGCAGCGTGGTGGCAAAAACGGATACCGGCAAACATAATGCAATTAAGGTGGTCACGATGCCGGTTTTCATAGGTAGCTCCTGTCAAAAGACCGCCCGAATAATAATGTGTCAAAATTTTTCTTTAATCATACTTACTAACATATAGACATATTTCCCGCTTTTGCTCTCATTCATTCGTATTAGCTGCATGGTTGGCATGTCGGCTTTGTCGTACACTTTGTTAAACAGTCTGGAGGAAATAATGAAAGAAACCGATATTGCAGGCATTTTAACGTCCACTCACACCATTGCGCTGGTGGGGGCAAGCGACAAACCCGATCGTCCCAGCTATCGCGTGATGAAATATCTACTCGACCAGGGGTATCACGTCATTCCGGTTTCGCCAAAAGTTGCCGGCAAAACGCTGCTGGGCCAGCAGGGGTATGGCACGCTGGCAGACGTTCCGGAAAAGGTCGATATGGTCGATGTTTTCCGTAATTCAGAAGCGGCGTGGGGCGTGGCACAGGAAGCTATTGCCATTGGCGCGAAAACCCTCTGGATGCAACTGGGGGTGATTAATGAGCAAGCGGCAGTACTGGCACGGGATGCCGGGTTGAATGTGGTGATGGATCGCTGCCCGGCTATTGAGATCCCTCGCCTGGGCCTGGCCAAATAAAAAATCCCCGGAAGGCAAAAACCTTCCGGGGATTCGTTCAGGGATCAGTTACGCAGACGCGGGGCCTGGAGTTGTTTGCGGATGGTCTGCGCCAGCTCATCCATGGATGGCTGTTCAGGATGTTCATCCTGCAATTCGCTACTTAGCTGGGCTTCAGCCAGGTAGGTATGAACCGGTAGGCCGTTATCGTCCTCCATCACTACGTGATACCACGGAGCGGCGCGAAGCTCGTCATTTACCGCCAGCTCATCAGGCGACGGTTCAGAGAGCGAATAAACCGGGTCGATATCCACGACCACTCCGAGATAACCTAACAGGGAATGGCGGACCTGCTGGCCGATACCGAATTTGCTGGCAATCATAGTCACCTCCCGGGAAATCTTTACCTTTGATATAAGGGTAAAATTCCACATTTCAAGTTACATGACGCGACAGGCAAACCCTTTCAGATATAGCCCTTCCGGATAGGTAGCGATCACCGGATGATCGGCTGCCTGACGGAACTGCTCTATAAATTGTACATCACGGCCGGCATCAATTGCGGCATCCGCGATGATTTTCTGAAATAAATCGCTGGTCATCAGACCGGAACAGGAGAAAGTCAGGAGAATACCGCCTTCATTCAGCAACTGAATCGCCAGCATGTTGATATCTTTATAGCCACGACACGCGCCCATCAACTGGCTTTTATTCTCAACAAACTTCGGCGGGTCCATCACGATAACGTCAAATTTTTCACCGCGATCGCGATAAGTACGCAGCAATTTAAAGACATCATCACGGACAAACTCAGCCTTGCTCAGATCCAGTTTGTTCAGCTCAACGTTCTGCCGTGCAATATCCAGCGCTTCCTAGGAGGTATCAACGCTGACAACCTGGCTGCAACCGCCCATCAGTGCCGATACGGCGAAACCACCGGTATAGGAGAAACAGTTCAGCACACGTTTATTTTCAACGTAGCGGCGGGTAGCCAGGCGGCTGTCTCGCTGGTCCAGGTAGTAGCCCGTTTTGTGTCCGTGCTGAATATCCACCAGCAGCTTCATGCCGTGTTCTTCAATCGGCAGCAGGGCAGGCGGCAACTCGCCGGTGACGAGGCCCTGGGTCAGCTCCATCCCTTCTTTTTTACGTACCGCAACATCGCTGCGATCGTAAATCGCACATTCCGGGTACAGCGTTTGCAGGGCACTAATTAATGCCGCGCGCTGATATTCTGCCCCAGCACTCAGCAGTTGCAGCACCAGAAAATTACCGAAACGATCGATAGTAATACCCGGCAGGCCATCAGATTCTCCGGCGATTAAACGATAGCTGTCGAGGCCATCTTTTTGCGCCAGTCAGTCACGCCATTTTTGTGCTTGTTGCAAACGGCGGGAAAAAAAAGCAATGTCGATAGACTCAGACGGGTCAAACGTCCAGACGCGCGCCCGGATTTGCGAAGCTGGCGAATAAGCGCCGCGTGCTAACCATTTTCCCTGATGATCAACAATATCGATGGTTTCACCGAGGCTGGCTTTACCTTCCATGCGGGCAACGGCCCCGGAAAAGACCCACGGATGGCGACGAAGTAATGATTTTTCGCGCCCTTTGGCTAACACTAAACGTACACTCATAATTTACTTTTCTGTCGATGCAAAGAAATGGGCGTCATTGTCCGGAGTTTTCCATGGATTTGCAACGCGTCCATTAAGGATAAGGAGAGCAGCAATGTCGAAAGTCTGCATAATTGCCTGGGTTTACGGGCGAGTTCAGGGCGTAGGATTTCGCTACACCACACAGTACGAAGCGAAAAGACTGGGTTTAACCGGGTACGCCAAAAATCTTGACGATGGCAGCGTGGAAGTGGTTGCCTGCGGTGAAGAAGGGCAGGTGGAAAAATTAATGCAGTGGTTAAAGAGTGGCGGCCCGCGTTCTGCGCGTGTAGAACGGGTGCTCAGCGAGCCGCATCATCCCTCGGGGGAATTAACCGATTTTCGTATCCGTTAAATACATTTTACCGGTTTTGGCAGGCCAGCAATTTTGGTGGCTTGCTTAGCCGGACCTTTCGGAAACAGTCGGTATAAATAGCGGCTGTTACCTTTTTCTTCGCCAAATTTATTCGCCATCGCTTTTACCAGCATACGAATCGCCGGAGAAGTATTGAATTCCAGATAGAAATCACGCACAAAACGCACCACTTCCCAGTGTTCCGGTGACAGCGAAATCCCTTCGTTCTCTGCAATCACCACTGCCAGCGGCTCACTCCACTGGCTGCTTTCTTTGAGATAGCCTTCGGTATCCGTTTCTATCTCTTTACCTTCGAAGATCAGCATAATTATTACTACCTTAATCAGACTGGCGGCAGTGTAACAAAAAACAAAGCCCCGCATAAAGCGAGGCTATGAAAGTGTTAGCGGGTGAGATTAATCGCGGCTGGCGAAGCCCAGAATGCTCAGCAGGCTGACGAAGATGTTGTACAGCGAAACATACAGGCTAACCGTGGCACGAATATAGTTCGTTTCACCGCCATGAACGATGTTGCTGGTTTCAAACAAAATAGCGCCAGAGGAGATCAGAATGAAGACCGCGCTGATCGCCAGATGCAGAGCAGGCAGCTGCAGGAAGATATTAGCAACCATACCAATCAGCACCACCACAATACCCGCCATCAGCATACCGCCGAGGAACGACATATCTTTGCGGGTGGTCAGCACATATGCAGAGCAGCAGAAGAACACTAACGCCGTTCCGCCCAGTGCCATAGCGATTACGTCACCCATTCCGGCAGACAGATAGGTGTTCAGAATAGGTCCGAGGATATAACCCAGAAAACCGGTAAAGGCGAATGCGGAGATAATCCCGGTCGGCTTATTCGCCGTTTTATAGGTCAGGAACATCAAACCATACATACCCACCAGCGTCAGAATCAGACCCGGAGATGGCAGCATCAGCACCGTACTGGCAGTTGCGGTAATCGCCGAAAAGGCCAGCGTCAGGCTCAGCAGAAAATAGGTATTACGCAGCACCTTATGGGTGCTAAGCAGTGATGTACGGTCATGTGAAGAACTAACAATACGATCCATTGAGTCACTCTCTATGACAGATGTAATTAATTAAGCAGCATAATGATAATGCGTAAGGGCACCCAGAAGTTTTACCCATCTTTACGCATTTGATCTGGAACAGGTTTAACAGCGGATTATCAGGTCATTAAGCAAATATAACGCCCTGAGAATTTCGACAGGCAAAAGAAAAAGGGGTTAGCATTTAGCTAACCCCTTATCTTATTTGGCGGAAGCGCAGAGATTCGAACTCTGGAACCCTTTCGGGTCGCCGGTTTTCAAGACCGGTGCCTTCAACCGCTCGGCCACACTTCCGGAATGACGCGCACTATAAACATCCCGATGCGGCGTGTAAACCCCTAATTTGTTTGTTTGCCTGAAAAACAGCCAAAAGTGCATTGATAGCGTGAAATAACAGCAGATTGATCATTTCATCACCATGAATTCCTTCTCTTTTACTCGTTTAGCAACCGGCTAAACATCCCCACCGCCCGGCAAAAAGAAAAATAGGTCCATTTTTATCGCTAAAAGATAAATCCACACAGTTTGTATTGTTTTGTGCAAAAGTTGGTGATGCTGCCAACTTACTGATTTAGTGTATGATGGTGTTTTTGAGGTGCTCCAGTGGCTTCTGTTTCTATCAGCTGTCCCTCCTGTTCAGCTACTGACGGGGTGGTGCGTAACGGCAAAAGCACTGCCGGACATCAGCGCTATCTCTGCTCTCACTGCCGTAAAACATGGCAACTGCAGTTCACTTACACCGCTTCTCAACCCGGTACGCACCAGAAAATCATTGATATGGCCATGAATGGCGTTGGATGCCGGGCAACTGCACGCATTATGGGCGTTGGCCTCAACACGATTTTACGTCACTTAAAAAACTCAGGCCGCAGTCGGTAACCTCGCGCATACAGCCGGGCAGTGACGTCATCGTCTGCGCGGAAATGGACGAACAGTGGGGCTATGTCGGGGCTAAATCGCGCCAGCGCTGGCTGTTTTACGCGTATGACAGTCTCCGGAAGACGGTTGTTGCGCACGTATTCGGTGAACGCACTATGGCGACGCTGGGGCGTCTTATGAGCCTGCTGTCACCCTTTGACGTGGTGATATGGATGACGGATGGCTGGCCGCTGTATGAATCCCGCCTGAAGGGAAAGCTGCACGTAATCAGCAAGCGATATACGCAGCGAATTGAGCGGCATAACCTGAATCTGAGGCAGCACCTGGCACGGCTGGGACGGAAGTCGCTGTCGTTCTCAAAATCGGTGGAGCTGCATGACAAAGTCATCGGGCATTATCTGAACATAAAACACTATCAATAAGTTGGAGTCATTACCCAAAAGTTTCACTACGCTTTATTAACAATACTTTCTGGCGACGTGCGCCAGTGCAGAAGGATGAGCTTTCGTTTTCAGCATCTCACGTGAAGCGATGGTTTGCCTTGCTACAGGGACGTCGCTTGCCGACCATAAGCGCCCGGTGTCCTGCCGGTGTCGCAAGGAGAAGAGACGTGCGATATGAATAACGAGGAAACATTTTACCAGGCCATGCGGCGTCAGGGCGTTACCCGGCGCAGCTTTCTCAAATATTGTAGTCTGGCTGCCACGTCGCTGGGATTAGGCGCGGGAATGGCACCAAAGATTGCCTGGGCGCTGGAGAACAAACCCCGCATTCCGGTGGTATGGATCCACGGTCTGGAATGCACCTGCTGTACCGAATCTTTTATCCGCTCCGCTCACCCACTGGCGAAGGACGTCATCCTTTCCCTGATTTCCCTCGATTATGACGATACTTTGATGGCTGCCGCCGGAACCCAGGCGGAAGAAGTCTTCGAAGACATCATCACGCAATACAATGGCAAATATATCCTCGCAGTAGAAGGTAATCCGCCGCTGGGCGAGCAGGGGATGTTCTGTATCAGCAGCGGTCGACCGTTTATTGAGAAACTCAAACGTGCCGCTGCCGGAGCCAGCGCGATTATCGCCTGGGGAACCTGCGCGTCCTGGGGCTGCGTGCAGGCCGCGTGGCCCAATCCGACGCAGGCAACGCCTATCGACAAA
This sequence comes from Shigella sonnei, assembly GCF_002950395.1. Taxonomy (NCBI): domain Bacteria; kingdom Pseudomonadati; phylum Pseudomonadota; class Gammaproteobacteria; order Enterobacterales; family Enterobacteriaceae; genus Shigella; species Shigella sonnei. Next base: position 1,954,006 of record NZ_CP026802.1, on the reverse strand, counting down.
GTCATCACCGACAAACCCATTATCAAAGTACCTGGCTGCCCGCCGATCCCGGATGTGATGAGCGCCATCATTACTTACATGGTGACCTTTGATCGCTTGCCAGATGTCGACAGAATGGGCCGTCCGCTGATGTTCTATGGTCAGCGAATCCACGATAAATGCTATCGCCGCGCCCACTTCGACGCCGGAGAGTTCGTCCAGAGTTGGGATGATGACGCTGCCCGCAAAGGTTACTGCCTGTACAAAATGGGCTGCAAAGGGCCTACCACCTATAACGCCTGTTCCTCCACACGCTGGAATGATGGCGTTTCTTTCCCAATCCAGTCTGGTCACGGCTGCCTGGGCTGTGCGGAAAATGGTTTCTGGGATTGCGGTTCGTTCTACAGCCGCGTGGTCGATATTCCGCAAATGGGTACTCATTCCACCGCCGATACCGTCGGTTTAACCGCGCTTGGTGTGGTGGCAGCGGCTGTTGGTGTGCACGCAGTCGCCAGCGCCGTTGACCAGCGCAGACGTCATAACCAGCAACCTACAGAAACCGAACATCAGCCAGGCAATGAGGATAAACAGGCATGAGCACTCAGTACGAAACTCAGGGATACACCATCAATAATGCCGGACGCCGCCTGGTGGTCGACCCGATTACGCGCATCGAAGGCCACATGCGCTGCGAAGTGAATATTAACGATCAGAATGTGATCACCAATGCCGTCTCCTGCGGCACCATGTTTCGCGGGCTGGAGATCATCCTACAAGGGCGCGACCCGCGCGATGCGTGGGCGTTCGTTGAACGTATCTGCGGCGTCTGTACTGGCGTACACGCCCTGGCTTCGGTTTACGCCATCGAAGATGCTATCGGTATTAAAGTGCCGGACAACGCCAATATCATCCGCAACATTATGCTGGCAACGCTCTGGTGCCACGATCATCTGGTGCACTTCTATCAGCTTGCCGGGATGGACTGGATCGATGTGTTAGATGCGCTGAAAGCCGACCCGCGGAAAACCTCCGAACTGGCGCAAAGTCTCTCCTCTTGGCCGAAATCATCCCCTGGCTATTTCTTCGACGTACAAAACCGCCTGAAAAAATTTGTTGAAGGCGGGCAGTTGGGGATCTTCCGCAATGGCTACTGGGGGCACCCGCAGTACAAACTGCCGCCAGAAGCTAACCTGATGGGCTTTGCCCACTATCTCGAAGCTCTCGATTTCCAGCGTGAAATTGTCAAAATCCACGCGGTCTTTGGCGGTAAAAACCCGCATCCAAACTGGATTGTCGGCGGGATGCCTTGCGCCATTAACATTGACGAAAGCGGCGCGGTCGGGGCGGTCAATATGGAACGCCTGAACCTGGTGCAGTCGATTATCACCCGCACGGCGGACTTCATTAACAACGTGATGATCCCCGACGCCTTAGCCATCGGTCAGTTCAACAAACCGTGGAGCGAAATCGGCACGGGTCTTTCTGATAAATGTGTCCTCAGCTACGGTGCGTTCCCGGATATTGCCAACGACTTTGGTGAGAAAAGTCTGCTGATGCCTGGCGGCGCGGTGATTAACGGCGACTTCAACAATGTGCTGCCAGTGGATTTGGTTGATCCGCAGCAGGTGCAGGAGTTTGTCGACCACGCCTGGTATCGTTATCCCAACGATCAGGTCGGGCGTCATCCATTCGATGGCATTACCGACCCGTGGTACAACCCCGGCGATGTCAAAGGCAGCGATACCAACATTCAGCAGCTGAATGAACAGGAACGCTACTCGTGGATCAAAGCGCCGCGCTGGCGCGGTAACGCGATGGAAGTGGGGCCGCTGGCACGCACGTTAATCGCTTATCACAAAGGCGATGCTGCGACCGTTGAGTCGGTCGATCGCATGATGTCGGCGCTGAACCTGCCGCTTTCCGGTATCCAGTCAACGTTGGGCCGCATTTTGTGCCGCGCGCACGAAGCACAGTGGGCCGCAGGTAAGTTGCAATATTTCTTCAACAAGCTGATGACTAACCTGAAAAACGGCAATCTTGCCACCGCCTCCACGGAAAAATGGGAACCTGCAACCTGGCCGACAGAGTGCCGTGGCGTCGGCTTTACCGAAGCGCCGCGCGGGGCGTTAGGCCACTGGGCCGCCATTCGCGATGGCAAGATTGATCTCTACCAGTGCGTGGTGCCGACCACCTGGAACGCCAGCCCGCGCGATCCCAAAGGGCAGATTGGCGCTTATGAAGCGGCGCTGATGAACACCAAAATGGCGATCCCCGAGCAACCGCTGGAGATCCTGCGTACTCTGCACAGCTTTGACCCGTGCCTCGCCTGTTCAACACACGTGCTGGGCGACGACGGTAGCGAGCTGATCTCCGTGCAGGTGCGTTAACAGCGAAGGAGAATCATCATGCAACAGAAAAGCGACAACGTTGTCAGCCACTATGTCTTTGAAGCGCCAGTCCGCATCTGGCACTGGCTGACGGTGTTATGCATGGCGGTGTTGATGGTCACCGGATACTTTATCGGCAAGCCGCTACCTTCCGTCAGCGGCGAGGCGACGTATCTGTTCTATATGGGCTACATCAGGTTAATTCACTTCAGCGCCGGGATGGTTTTTACCGTGGTCTTGCTGATGCGGATCTACTGGGCTTTTGTTGGCAATCGATACTCCCGCGAGCTGTTTATCGTGCCGGTATGGCGTAAAAGCTGGTGGCAGGGCGTGTGGTATGAAATCCGCTGGTATCTGTTCTGGCAAAACGTCCGAGTGCCGATATAGGCCATAACCCCATCGCCCAGGCGGCGATGTTCGGCTATTTCCTGATGTCGGTCTTTATGATCATCACCGGCTTTGCGCTGTACAGCGAACACAGCCAGTACGCTATTTTTGCGCCGTTCCGTTATGTGGTGGAATTTTTCTACTGGACGGGAGGCAACTCAATGGACATTCACAGCTGGCATCGGCTGGGGATGTGGCTGATTGGCGCGTTTGTGATCGGTCATGTCTATATGGCGCTGCGTGAAGACATCATGTCCGACGACACGGTGATCTCCACCATGGTCAACGGCTACCGTAGCCACAAATTTGGCAAAATAAGTAACAAGGAGCGTTCATGAGCGAGCAACGCGTTGTGGTAATGGGGCTGGGCAACCTGCTGTGGGCCGATGAAGGTTTCGGCGTGCGGGTGGCGGAACGGTTGTATGCCCATTACCACTGGCCCGAGTATGTGGAGATTGTCGATGGCGGTACTCAGGGACTGAACTTGCTGGGGTATGTCGAAAGCGCCAGCCATCTGTTGATTCTCGATGCCATTGACTACGGGCTGGAACCTGGAACGCTGCGAACCTATGCCGGAGAACGTATTCCGGCTTATCTCAGCGCGAAGAAAATGAGCCTGCACCAGAACAGTTTCTCCGAAGTGCTGGCGCTGGCAGATATCCGCGGACATCTGCCAGCACATATTGCCCTCGTCGGTCTGCAACCCGCAATGCTCGACGACTACGGCGGCCGCCTGAGCGAACTGGCACGGGAGCAACTGCCCGCAGCGGAACAGGCGGCGCTGGCGCAGCTGGCTGCATGGGGAATTGTGCCGCAACCGGCTAATGAATCGCGCTGTCTCAATTATGACTGTCTGTCGATGGAAAATTACGAAGGCGTTCGCTTGCGCCAGTACAGGATGACACTGGAGGAGCAGGGATGAGCAACGACACGCCATTTGATGCGTTGTGGCAACGAATGCTGGCGCGCGGCTGGACGCCGGTTAGTGAATTCCGTCTTGACGACTGGCTTACGCAAGCGCCAGACGGCGTGGTGTTATTAAGCAGTGACCCGAAACGCACGCCAGAGGTCAGCGATAATCCGGTAATGATTGGCGAATTACTGCGCGAGTTTCCCGGCTACACATGGCAGGTGGCGATTGCTGACCTTGAACAGAGCGAAGCCATCGGAGATCGCTTTGGCGTCTTTCGCTTTCCCGCCACATTAGTGTTTACCGGCGGAAACTATCGCGGTGTGCTGAATGGTATTCACCCGTGAGCGGAACTGATAAACCTGATGCGTGGGCTTGTCGAACCACAACAGGAGCGTGCCTCATGAGCGAAACTTTTTTCCATCTGCTGGGGCCAGGAACGCAACCGAACGATGACAGTTTCAGCATGAATCCACTGCCGATCAGCTGTCAGGTGAATGATGAACCGAGTATGGCGGCCCTGGAGCAATGTGCTCACAGCCCGCAGGTGATTGCGCTGTTAAACGAGTTACAACATCAACTAAGTCAACGCCAGCCGCCGTTGGGCGAGGTGCTGGCAGTCGATCTGTTAAATCTCAACGCCGACGATCGTCACTTTATCAATACGCTTCTCGGGGAAGGGGAAGTGTCAGTGCGCATTCAGCAGGCTGACGACAGCGAAAGTGAAATACAGGAGGCGATCTTCTGCGGATTATGGCGGGTGCGCAAACGTCGCGGCGAAAAGTTGCTGGAGGACAAACTGGAGGCCGGCTGCGCGCCGCTGGCGTTGTGGCAGGCGGCCACGCAAAATCTCTTGCCGACAGATTCGCTGTTACCGCCGCCCATTGATGGCCTGATGAATGGCCTACCGTTGGCGCATGAGTTACTGGCGCATGTACGTAACCCCGACGCGCAGCCGCACAGCATTAATCTGACGCAATTACCCATCAGCGAGGCTGATCGGCTTTTTCTCTCACGTCTCTGTGGGCCGGGAAATATTCAGATTCGTACCATTGGCTATGGCGAGAGCTATATCAACGCCACGGGGTTACGCCATGTCTGGCATTTACGCTGTACGGACACCTTAAAAGGTCCTTTACTGGAAAGTTATGAAATCTGCCCAATACCGGAAGTGGTGCTGGCAGCGCCAGAAGATTTGGTCGACTCTGCGCAGCGGCTTAGCGAGGTATGTCAGTGGCTGGCGGAAGCTGCACCGACGTAAAAAGACGGTAAGTATCGCTTTCAGTCTTATGAATATCGCAATCGGCGAATACCTCTGGTCGTAGAGTTTCAGGATAAAGAGGGAGATCTAACATTATCGGGTTATTTTTCTCTCTTCGCCTACAGGAGTGCGCATGTGGGATGTCATTGATTTATCGCGCTGGCAGTTTGCTCTGACCGCGCTGTATCACTTTTTATTTGTACCCCTTACCCTGGGGCTGATTTTTTTGCTGGCTATCATGGAAACCATTTACGTGGTCACCGGCAAAACAATCTACCGCGATATGACGCGCTTCTGGGGTAAGCTCTTCGGTATCAACTTTGCTCTTGGCGTGGCTACCGGCCTGACCATGGAGTTTCAGTTTGGTACTAACTGGTCATTCTATTCCAACTATGTGGGCGATATTTTTGGCGCACCGCTGGCGATGGAAGCATTAATGGCCTTCTTCCTCGAATCCACCTTTGTCGGGCTTTTCTTCTTCGGCTGGCAGCGGCTGAATAAATACCAGCACCTGCTGGTGACGTGGCTGGTGGCGTTCGGTTCAAATCTCTCTGCATTGTGGATATTGAATGCCAACGGTTGGATGCAATACCCGACCGGTGCGCATTTTGATATCGACACCCTACGTATGGAGATGACCAGCTTCAGCGAGCTGGTCTTTAACCCGGTCAGCCAGGTGAAATTTGTGCACACCGTAATGGCGGGCTACGTGACCGGGGCCATGTTTATTATGGCGATCAGCGCCTGGTATTTACTGCGCGGACGGGAGCGCGATGTTGCATTACGCTCGTTTGCCATCGGTTCCGTCTTCGGTACTCTGGCGATTATCGGCACGCTACAACTCGGAGACAGTTCTGCGTATGAAGTCGCGCAAGTACAACCGGTAAAACTGGCGGCGATGGAAGGGGAGTGGCAAACGGAACCTGCTCCTGCACCGTTCCATGTGGTTGCCTGGCCGGAACAGGATCAAGAGCGTAACGCCTTTGCCATCAAAATTCCCGCGCTGTTAGGGATCCTCGCCACTCACTCATTAGATAAAACCGTGCCGGGTCTGAAAAATTTGATGGCTGAAACCTACCCACGCTTGCAACGCGGACGTATGGCCTGGCTGTTAATGCAGGAAATATCGCAAGGCAATCGTGAGCCGCATGTGTTGCAGGCATTCCGGGAACTGGAAGGTGACCTGGGCTACGGCATGTTGCTCTCCCGCTATGCGCCGGATATGAATCATGTCACAGCCGCACAGTACCAGGCGGCGATGCGTGGCGCGATACCTCAGGTTGCGCCGGTATTCTGGAGTTTCCGCATCATGGTGGGCTGTGGTTCCCTGCCGCTACTGGTGATGCTGATTGCGCTTGTCCAGACGCTGCGTGGCAAAATCGACCAGCATCGCTGGGTGCTGAAAATGGCGCTCTGGAGTTTGCCGTTGCCGTGGATTGCGATTGAAGCCGGGTGGTTTATGACCGAGTTTGGTCGTCAGCCGTGGGCGATACAGGACATCTTACCGACATACTCCGCGCACTCCGCTTTAACCACAGGACAACTGGCTTTCTCACTGATCATGATCGTAGGGCTTTACACCCTGTTCTTAATCGCCGAAGTCTACCTGATGCAGAAATATGCCCGTCTGGGGCCGAGCGCGATGCAGAGTGAACAACCGACGCAGCAACAGGGGTAAAGGGGAAAATCATGTTTGATTATGAAACATTGCGCTTCATCTGGTGGCTGCTGATTGGCGTGATCCTGGTGGTCTTTATGATCTCCGACGGATTTGACATGGGGATCGGCTGTCTGCTGCCGCTGGTGGCGCGTAATGATGATGAACGCCGGATAGTGATAAACAGCGTTGGTGCACACTGGGAAGGCAACCAGGTCTGGTTGATCCTCGCTGGTGGGGCATTATTTGCCGCCTGGCCCAGAGTGTATGCAGCGGCGTTTTCCGGCTTTTATGTGGCGATGATCCTGGTGCTGTGCTCACTGTTCTTCCGCCCGCTGGCCTTTGATTATCGCGGAAAAATCGCCGATGCACGCTGGCGTAAAATGTGGGACGCCGGTCTGGTCATCGGCAGTCTGGTGCCGCCGGTAGTCTTCGGTATCGCCTTCGGCAACTTGTTGCTCGGCGTGCCGTTTGCCTTCACACCGCAATTACGCGTGGAGTATCTCGGTAGCTTCTGGCAACTGCTGACGCCATTCCCTTTATTGTGCGGATTGCTCAGCCTTGGGATGGTGATTTTGCAAGGTGGCGTCTGGTTACAACTGAAAACTGTTGGTGTGATTCATCTGCGTTCACAGCTGGCCACCAAACGCGCTGCACTGTTGGTGATGCTGTGCTTTTTGCTGGCGGGTTACTGGCTGTGGGTCGGTATTGATGGCTTTGTACTGCTCGCCCAGGATGCTAACGGTCCTTCCAATCCGTTAATGAAACTGGTGGCAGTGCTACCTGGTGCCTGGATGAATAATTTCGTCGAATCGCCCGTTTTGTGGATCTTCCCGCTGCTGGGGTTCTTCTGCCCATTGCTGACGGTGATGGCGATTTATCGTGGTCGCCCGGGTTGGGGATTTTTAATGGCGTCATTGATGCAATTTGGCGTGATTTTCACGGCAGGCATCACGCTGTTCCCCTTTGTCATGCCGTCAAGCGTGAGTCCAATCTCCAGCCTGACGTTGTGGGACAGCACTTCCAGTCAGCTGACGCTGAGCATTATGTTGGTAATCGTGCTGATATTTTTGCCCATTGTGTTGCTCTACACTCTCTGGAGCTACTACAAAATGTGGGGACGCATGACAACAGAAACTCTCCGCCGTAACGAAAACGAGTTGTACTAAGGAGCAGGAACAATGTGGTATTTACTTTGGTTCGTCGGCATTTTGTTGATGTGTTCGCTCTCCACCCTTGTGTTGGTATGGCTGGACCCGCGTCTGAAAAGTTAACGAACGTAGGCCTGATGCGGCGCATTAGCATCGCATCAGGCAATCAATAATGTCAGATATGAAAAGCGGAAACATATCGATGAAAGCGATCTTAATCCCATTTTTATCTCTTCTGATTCCGTTAACCCCGCAATCTGCATTCGCTCAGAGTGAGCCGGAGCTGAAGCTGGAAAGTGTGGTGATTGTCAGTCGTCATGGTGTGCGTGCTCCAACCAAGGCCACGCAACTGATGCAGGATGTCACCCCAGACGCATGGCCAACCTGGCCGGTAAAACTGGGTTGGCTGACACCGCGCGGTGGTGAGCTAATCGCCTATCTCGGACATTACCAACGCCAGCGTCTGGTAGCCGACGGATTGCTGGCGAAAAAGGGCTGCCCGCAGTCTGGTCAGGTCGCGATTATTGCTGATGTCGACGAGCGTACCCGTAAAACAGGCGAAGCCTTCGCCGCCGGGCTGGCACCTGACTGTGCAATAACCGTACATACCCAGGCTGATACGTCCAGTCCCGATCCGTTATTTAATCCTCTAAAAACTGGCGTTTGCCAACTGGATAACGCGAACGTGACTGACGCGATCCTCAGCAGGGCAGGAGGGTCAATTGCTGACTTTACCGGGCATCGGCAAACGGCGTTTCGCGAACTGGAACGGGTGCTTAATTTTCCGCAATCAAACTTGTGCCTTAAACGTGAGAAACAGGACGAAAGCTGTTCATTAACGCAGGCATTACCATCGGAACTCAAGGTGAGCGCCGACAATGTCTCATTAACCGGTGCGGTAAGCCTCGCATCAATGCTGACGGAGATATTTCTCCTGCAACAAGCACAGGGAATGCCGGAGCCGGGGTGGGGAAGGATCACCGATTCACACCAGTGGAACACCTTGCTAAGTTTGCATAACGCGCAATTTTATTTGCTACAACGCACGCCAGAGGTTGCCCGCAGCCGCGCCACCCCGTTATTAGATTTGATCAAGACAGCGTTGACGCCCCATCCACCGCAAAAACAGGCGTATGGTGTGACATTACCCACTTCAGTGCTGTTTATCGCCGGACACGATACTAATCTGGCAAATCTCGGCGGCGCACTGGAGCTCAACTGGACGCTTCCCGGTCAGCCGGATAACACGCCGCCAGGTGGTGAACTGGTGTTTGAACGCTGGCGTCGGCTAAGCGATAACAGCCAGTGGATTCAGGTTTCGCTGGTCTTCCAGACTTTACAGCAGATGCGTGATAAAACGCCGCTGTCATTAAATACGCCGCCCGGAGAGGTGAAACTGACCCTGGCAGGATGTGAAGAGCGAAATGCGCAGGGCATGTGTTCGTTGGCAGGTTTTACGCAAATCGTGAATGAAGCACGCATACCGGCGTGCAGTTTGTAATGCATAAAAAAGAGCATTCAGTTACCTGAATGCTCTGAGGCTGATGACAAACGAAGAACTGTCTAATGCGTAGACCGGAAAAGGCGTTCACGCCGCATCCGGCCACTTTCAGTTTTACTCTTTCTCGGAGTAACTATAACCGTAATAGTTATAGCCGTAACTGTAAGCGGTGCTGGCGCGTTTAATCACACCATTGAGGATAGCGCCTTTAATATTGACGCCTGCCTGTTCCAGACGCTGCATTGACAAACTCACCTCTTTGGCGGTGTTCAAGCCAAAACGCGCAACCAGCAGGCTGGTGCCAACAGAACGCCCCACGACCGCGGCATCACTCACCGCCAGCATCGGCGGCGTATCGACAATCACCAGATCGTAATGGTCGTTCGCCCATTCCAGTAATTGACGCATCCGATCGCGCATCAGCAGTTCAGACGGGTTAGGTGGCACCTGACCGCGAGTAATCACATCAAAGCCTCCTTTGCCAAAATGCTGGATCACTTTGTTGAGCTCATCTTTACCTGCCAGATATTCCGACAAGCCATGTTCATTACTCACGGTAAACAGGTTATGCGAATAACCACGGCGTAAGTCGGCATCAATAAATAACACTTTTTGATCGGACTGGGCGATCACCGCTGCCAGAGTTGAACTGACAAACGTTTTACCACTGTCTGGCGTCGCACCGGTGATCATCAGAATGTTATTCTCCGTCTCCATCATAGCGAAATGCAGACTGGTTCGTAGCGCACGTACGGCTTCCACAGCAGAATCCGCCGGGTTATCCACCGCCAGGAAGGGGATATTTTTAGTACGATGGCGCTGCTGATTAGAAAATAAATTTTTCTTACGCAGACGGGTGCGTTTATCCAGCCACTCGGACATTGGGATAGTGGCATAAACGCTGATGCCGTGCTCTTCCAGTTGTTCCGGGGCTTCTACACCACGACGCAACATCGCACGCGCCAGCACGGCACCCACAGAAATAAACAGGCCAAGAATAAAACCAAGCACCACATTCAACGCTTTTTTCGGTTTCACTGGCTGCGGCTGAGTGACTGCCGGGTCGATAATCCGCACGTTACCAATGGCACTGGATTTCGAAATACTCAACTCCTGCTGGCGGTTAAGTAATTGCAGATATACCGCACGGCCCGCTTCTACGTCACGACTTAAACGCAACACTTCCTGTTGGGTGGAAGGCATTGCCGATACCCGCTTATTCAGGCGTTTGCGTTCTTGCTCCAGCGTCTGGCGTTTTTCCAGCAGCGCACGATAAGTTGGGTGATCTTTCTTATACAGCTGGGAGATCTCTGCCTCGCGGAAGGTCAGCTCATTGAGTTGATTATCAACGTTCACAATCTGCTCAAGAACGGCTTTGGCTTCCAGGTTAAGGTCAACCGAATCGCGCTGCTGGCGATAAACGTTGAGTTTTTCTTCCGCCTGGTCCAGCTCGCTGCGCACTTCAGGTAACTGGCGCTGTAAGAATTCAAGGCTTTGTGAATCCTGCGCCGCCTGGCGAGCGATATTCTGTTGCAAATAGTTGTTAGCGATGCTGTTCAGAATACGAGTAATCAACTGGGGATCATCACCAGTCATGGTAAGTTCCAGCATCCCGCTTTCTTTACTGCGTTCGCTAACGGTAAAGGTTTCCTGCAATGCGTTAATCGCTTCCAGTTCGGTACGCTGGCTCAGGACAAACTGTGTTCCTGGTTTGGCCTTAATGTCCGCGATAGTCAGCGCAACGCCATCTTTTTCCAGACGCTGGCCGACCATACCATTGACGGTGAACTCTTCACCTTCCAGTGTATAGTGGCCGTTTTCCCCAACCGTGAGTGTCAGTTGCTGATCCTGACCATTCAGTTGTGGAATATGCATCCAGCTGATCGCCAGCTCACCTGGTTTTTCTTTGGTTAATCTCGCCCAGCCGCGACCCACAATCGGAAAATACTTCTGCTCAACTATGTCGCGCAGATTCAGTTCAGCAATGGTTTTACCGAGAATCATGCGCGATTGCAGCAGTTGGATCTCCGGTGCAGACTCGGGCGATGAGTTAGGGATCATATCGCTCAGGCCGCTGAGAATGGCGTTGCCCTGTTTTTGCTCAACCTGGACCAGAGTATCTGCCTGATAAATTGGTGTGCTTAACAGCGAGTAAGCGACAGCGATCAGCGTGAATAACGCGGTCACGCTGATAATAAACTTACGGTGATCCCATAACTCGCCGACCAGACGAAGCAGATCGATCTCATTTTCCTGAGTGCTGCCTGGTGGCGTATTCATATTTTTAGTTGTCATCGTATTTTATAAACTCAAATTATCGGCTGAGGCGCTTCGCCCATTCCTGACTGGCGCGCTCCAACATACCGTAGACATGTTCAAATGCGTCCTGACTTTTACGATAGGGATCCGGGATCTCTTTCTGTTCCAGCCATTGCCCAAACAGCATTGTCTTCCCGCGGACCTCGGGAGCAATTGCGGTAACCTGAGCAATATGTTCCGACTCCATTGCCAGAATCAGATCGTAATTTCGTGCCATCTCAGCAGTGAGCTTACGTCCGGCATGTCCTTCAAGAGATACGCCATGATTAGCGGCAACATCTGCCGCTGTCGCATCTGCAGGGTGTTTTATCAGACCATGAACACCTGCCGATTTGACTTTTACGCCCGGCAGACGTTTACGCAGCAAGCGCTCGCCAATGGGCGAACGGCAAATGTTGCCGGTACAAACCACCAGGATTGAGTTAAATTTTAGTTGGGCCATGTTTGAATCCACCGTGAAGTCTCTGTCAGGTCATGCACCCCGGAAATCGTCGGTACCAGCAGAGAAATCACACGGTTCCAACGAGCCAGCGGCGCGGTAGTGACATAAACAATGTCGTAAGGTTCAAGCTGGAATTCCGTTCCGAGTATCATTGCCGATGCGTCCTTCGCATTCAGCTGATAAATATTGGCGATTTTGCCATTCTGCTTGTTTTGCGTTGCACGAATAACAAAAATCCCCGTCGCATCAGCGACATCCTGATTCATACCCTCAGCGTTACCCAGCGCTTCCGCCAGGGTCATACCGCTGCGGTCCATTTTCAGCGTGCTCTGTTTACCCACTTCACCCATCACGAAGACTTTCAGATCATCGTTGCGCGGAATAAATAAAATATCGCCCGGGTGCAGCAGTTTGTTCTGGCGCAAGTCGCCACGCTGCATCAGCGCATAGAGGTTCACTTTGGTCTTTACGCCATTCTGGGTGAGCACCACGTTGCGCCAGTCTGCATCTGCGGTCAGACCGCCCGCGGCGTTAATCGCATCCATGATGGTCAGAGGAATATTGGTAATCGGCTGCTGACCCGATTTGCTGACTTCGCCGGTGACGTACGCTTTTTGCGATCGGAACGCCGCGACGCTGACATCGACTTGCGGGCTTTCAATGACTGAATCGAGACGCGCTGTAATCTCGTTGCGTACCTGGGTAAGTGTTTTCCCGGCCACTTTCAGGCGACCAATATAGGGGTAGAAAATCGCACCATCGGCGTTAACCCAGTTGCCGGTATCACTGGCGCTACGGTATTGCCCTGCGGGGGTGGTTAGTTCCGGGTGATCCCAGACCGTAACCATCAACACATCACCAATCCCGATACGATATTCATAGTTTGCGATTTGCTGCTCCAGCTCCGGGTTAGCCTGCGACATAATCGGTTTGGCGCGCAACTGATCAATCAATCCTGGCGTGACGGGATAGATATTGACCATTTTGTCCAGGTCATACTGATTGTCAGGTAGTTCAATGACATCCTTGTTACTGGTCGATAAATTCTGACCAGGAACAAGGGTACATGCTGTCAAAGACAGAACAGCCAATGTCAGTACCGAAAACTTAAAAATGTTCTTTTTCATTGGTTTATATTTATCAGTCAATGTAATGTTATGAATTACGTCAGGTTATTGTCCAACCGGTACTTCTCGCTCTGCCGTCATTGGATAGAGCTGGTATTTGCGTGACAGCATTTGTCCACCATCACGCGTCAATGGTGTCCACGAAACCACCGCGCGGTTGCGGTTAGGTCCAATGGTCATCAAGTCGAACGGAATCGAGATATAAAAACCTTTACTAAAGCCGCCTTCGCCGTAGTCATCTTTAGATACGTTACTGATTGCCGCCCATACCCCTACCGCCACGCCGCTGTCAAAGCGTTTGGCGACGTCGATCGTTGCCCCTTTATCTTTTGCCAGATATTGCCCAACGCTAAGTTTCATCAGTACGCCATTGAGCGTCGGCGGGTTCCAGTAAGCCGTCACGAAACCAGTTGGCGTGGAATAATCGGTGAAGCGCATCATGTTGTCCCAGTCACGTTGCTTCACGTAGTTAACGTCCACACCCAGCGCCCAGCTGGCATCTAGCGGGCGATAAAGCAGCTCGGAACCGACACCGGCGTACATCGTTTCCAGATAACCGCCATACACCTGGCCATAGAAACCATTGCCTAAGTCGGCAAAGTAGTTCGCCTGCAAGTTGTTGAGATAAACGTCATTGCGAACGTAATCACGGATATGCGTGCGCACGCGGGGCAGGGTAGAGTCCGCGGGCAACTGCGAAGACTTAAACTTGTCGTAGTTGTTGTAAATATTGGTGAAAATACCGCCATCAAGCAGCAGGTGGTCGGTAAACCAGTAGCGGGCACTGGACATCAGCCCCAGCTGGAACATATAGAAATCTTCCGGGCCGCCCAGCGACTGTGAAAGTGTTGGGTTGAAAGAGTAGCTAAAGCGATCTTCACGAATACGGTAGCCCCGACCAAAGGCAGAAAGATCTTCTGCTTCAACACGTTGTTGTTGAAGTTGCTCTGATTGACCAGGCGCTGTACCAGCCAGCTGTTTGCGCAGGCTGGCTACGTCGGTTTCGGTAGTCACCATCGCCATATGCTCGCGCTTTTGCGTCACGCTAATCTTCTCAACGCCTTGCGGCAGGTTATTCACCAGAATCCGGTTGGCACGATCGACCGCTTCGCGAGAATCACGGTATTTGTATTGTTGACCAGACATATACAGCGTCTTATCGCGCAGCTGAATTTCCGGTGCTTCAAAACCTGCGTTGTACTTCAGCGCGGTAAGTTGGTTCGCTACTGTGGTGTACTGCAATCCTTCAGATTCAGGCGCAGGTTGATATGCCGGTTTTGGCGTATCGCGCAGGGCAGGGCGCAGATCGTTGAAATTGGTCCGTAACGTGAAGCCAAACATCAACGTGTTACCGCGTTCATAACTCAGGTTGAGATCTGCCCAGCTGGCAGCGCGATAAACTGCGCCGACGTTGAAATGGCTTGCCTGAGGCAGTTTGCCAGCGAAATCATTCTGGTAATTGTTGCCATCGTATTCGAGTTTCAGACGCAGGGGATTCCACGGCGTTTGATACTCAATGCCGCCAAAGATGGAAGCCGGGCCACGAAAGATATCGCTAAAGCTGATATCGCCCGCATCGTGAGACTCTGCGCGATGACAATATTTATCGCTCACCCGGCAAAACGGGTTGGTAATATTGCCCGCATTACCGGCGTAGCCCCATGCCATCCCGAGGGTGAAATCAAATGGCCCCGCTTGCTTGCTGGCCACCAGATACTCACCGTCAAACAGACCCGTACCAGCAATATCACGTTTACCAAACGCCACTTGCGGTAGCCAGTAACCTTCTTCCCACAGGCGAAGTTTAAAATCGAATGATTTGTCTTTGTATGACTGATCGCCGCTGAAATCTTCCCACTGGCTATATTTGCGTGTGCGCACATCCGTATAACGAATGGTGCCTTCCAGCCATGGGAACAGCGCCACGGAGGTGGAGTAGAACCGGTATTGATCGTTATCCCGGTAGTTGACGCTGAATTCACCTTCCGGTGCGATGCGCGCATTTGGCATCTGCAACAATCCTGTGCCGCCAAAGTCTGATTGCGACGAACCCAGCGGATCCGGGTAGGTTAATACTTCAGCATGACAGGCACTGGAGACGGCAATGGCCAGGCAGCTTAAAAGATAAGAATTCTTCTTCATCAGTCAGGAACACGTTGCGTTAAAACAGACACAATCTGGTCATTTAAATCAGCATATTTTTCGGGCAGTACATGCGCAGAAAAGCCCAACCAAAGCTGGCTGCCAGGCGGTGGTTCCACATGTCTTTTATTCCACAGGGCAACAGGGGCGACGACAGTCTCACCCTCAGGCGTAATCACCATAACGTTATTCTTGTCCGCGCCTGCAAGGCGGGGGTGATCTTGCAGATAATCGGTAACGCTACGGCCTGCCTGCCAGGGCAATTGCCCGGCCCCAGAAACCGCACCCAGCAGAGTAATAGTCACCGGACGCTGTACGGTATAGAGCGTATAGTCCCCGACCAACGGGGGATTGCTGTTCTCATCCACTCGTACAAAATCAGGGTCCAGTTTGACCGGTAAGCGACCAGTGATATTGAGATTGAGTAACTGCTGGCGCACGGATTTAATCGTTGCCGCCACATCGTCGTCAGCTTCTGCTTCCCAGGAAGCAAGCTGTGCCATGACATGTTGGTAGTCTTTAAGCGCTTTAGCTTTCGCCGCAGAGTCGGTCAGCAAGGCACCAGGCCACCAGAGGCGATCGCGCAGTTGCGGTTGTGTCACCAACTGGACAACATTTTCCATGGGGCCAACGGAAAGTGTCTGTTGTTCGCCAGGCAGATAAATAGTCACCGTTCCTTGCGCAAAGGCATGGGGTGTCATTACGTAAAGTACGCTGGCAATGAAATACGACTGTAATTTATTCATGGTGCGGGTTTAAGAAACGTCATTTCTACGGGAATAACCCCTGCGCCTAACATTTGCCGACTTTGACGAACCTGGCCAGTAGCCGAATCGACCCAGAATGTGTTTTGCCACTGTTTTTTCTGGCCGCGTGGAAGTCACCTCTTCCTGCCAGACATTACACAGCACATTGCGACCCGCAATATTCAGCGTCTCTAATCCAGCAAAGGAAAAAGTAGAACTCAGGGTCGCAGAGCGAAAATGGTTGTCTTCACTCCAGAGAATATCGCGCGTCCAGCGGCTGCCATCTTTTATTGCCAGCGCGTTACGCAGAGGGTCCTGCCCGGAATTTGTCACTTCCAGCAGATTATTATTAAGTTTGACGGTTTTTAAAAGACGTCCATTGTGGGTAACCAGCATGGCGTTATCCTGGGATAACCATTTGCTTTGTTCTTGTTCTATATATCCCAGTACCACAAAGATTCGTTGCCCTTCATTAAGGCGTAAATACATCGTGGAATAAGGCAACGCCTGGATCTGCTGATCCGCTACGGTGATATCCTGATTATCGAAAAGGCTGGCGCGAAATGTATCGACCATACTTTGCTGGCTGTGCGTACATCCCGCAAGAAATAGTGCGAAAATCGATAAAATAAGAGGGCGCACCTTTAATCCTTGAAAGGTTAATTAAAAAAATGCAAATCTCTAAAGCCCGGTACGAATATCGCAACCGGGTATCATTTAACTTTAATTTCGACGCGTTAAAGCAGTATTAGCGTGTAGTGGACGTGGTGGTTGAGGTGTTATGAGAACCGCCATCGCCACTGTCATTTGCTGCAACAACTGCCAACGTCGCCACACCAACAGCCGTTGCCACACCGACAACTGTCGCCGTGCCGACAGCGCCAGCAGCCACGCCACCAGTGGTAGTAGCAGTCGTGGTTGCGCCGGTAGTGGTCGTTGTGGTGCCAGTAGTACCCGTCGTTGCCTCGGTCCCGTTTGTTGCTTCAGAGGCAGCAAACGCAGCTGGCGTCGTCAACATGAAGGCCATAAGGATTGCAGAAAGCTTGTGTTTCATAACTTTTCCTTTATTCATCGCATGGACAATACGTACGCTTGAGATCAGGATTGTCTACTTTGAGTATAACATCCTTGTGAAATCTCCCTTTCCTCATACCGCTTGCACTATATACTGATACTGCGGGTAGGAAAGGTGCGCAGAGGGAAATATAAGATTATTAACGATCCCCTCTGGAAATACGACTTGTGAGCATAAGATAAATCTTAGCAAAATACAAATTAAAGATAAGGAAATTGTTACGAAAGCTATTAATTATTGTTGGTAATATAGTTTCAAGTGGTACTATAACTGGCTGTTAAATGGCATTTATAACTATTAGGTGCAGAGATATTCGCTTAAATGGATTAGTTTCTTTGTGGAAAAGTAACTGATGTTATAATGTATGATGTTGACTATTGCACTATTCCAATAAAACCAGTCAGCTTTAAACAAGCAGCGTCATATTAAGAGAGATAAACATTTGCCGCTGTTGGTCCTCGCAGGCCATTTACGCGGCAAAATTCCACACGTAATCCTGGTATAAGCACTTCTGCGTCGCGGGGAGTGAATGCGGAAATATGGACCTGAACTTCTTTACGACCGTCGGAGGGGATAATGAATCCTTTGCCGCTTTTGCGATCAAAGGTTTTGACAATTCCTGTCATTTTACGGGACAAACAAATTCCTTACTGAAAATACTGCGCTGCACTATACGGGGTTAATAAAATAAAGCCAGCGATATTTAAGACCGCCGGACGGGTAATGACTCCAACTTATTGATAGTGTTTTATGTTCAGATAATGCCCGATGACTTTGTCATGCAGCTCCACCGATTTTGAGAACGACAGCGACTTCCGTCCCAGCCGTGCCAGGTGCTGCCTCAGATTCAGGTTATGCCGCTCAATTCGCTGCGTATATCGCTTGCTGATTACGTGCAGCTTTCCCTTCAGGCGGGATTCATACAGCGGCCAGCCATCCGTCATCCATATCACCACGTCAAAGGGTGACAGCAGGCTCATAAGACGCCCCAGCGTCGCCATAGTGCGTTCACCGAATACGTGCGCAACAACCGTCTTCCGGAGACTGTCATACGCGTAAAACAGCCAGCGCTGGCGCGATTTAGCCCCGACATAGCCCCACTGTTCGTCCATTTCCGCGCAGACGATGACGTCACTGCCCGGCTGTATGCGCGAGGTTACCGACTGCGGCCTGAGTTTTTTAAGTGACGTAAAATCGTGTTGAGGCCAACGCCCATAATGCGTGCAGTTGCCCGGCATCCAACGCCATTCATGGCCATATCAATGATTTTCTGGTGCGTACCGGGTTGAGAAGCGGTGTAAGTGAACTGCAGTTGCCATGTTTTACGGCAGTGAGAGCAGAGATAGCGCTGATGTCCGGCAGTGCTTTTGCCGTTACGCACCACCCCGTCAGTAGCTGAACAGGAGGGACAGCTGATAGAAACAGAAGCCACTGGAGCACCTCAAAAACACCATCATACACTAAATCAGTAAGTTGGCAGCATCACCCGCCGGACGGCTAAAATAAAATTTGCTTAATCTCAATTATCATGCGTTAATAGCTGCGTCGGTTTGAAAGACAGACAGCATACAAAGTAGTTTACTAAAGCAGTTCTCATTATCAGGCATTATCCCCTTCTTTTGAGTCTCTCTCCTGAACACTAAGTAGTTTCTGTATTAAAGCCCTGTTTGCCGAAAGGCCCAAAATGAAGGAAGTAAAATATGTCTAATAAAATGACTGGTTTAGTAAAATGGTTTAACGCAGATAAAGGTTTTGGCTTTATCACTCCTGATGATGGCAGCAAAGACGTTTTCGTCCATTTCACCGCCATCCAGAGCAATGAATTCCGCACGCTGAACGAAAATCAGAAAGTTGAATTTTCTATTGAGCAGGGGCAACGTGGCCCCGCGGCAGCGAACGTTGTTACGCTCTAAGGTTGCCGTTATTACTCAACATCTCCATTTCCGCTGTCCATGTTGTCATGGTTCACAGTACCGCACATCGGCATTCGATGTGACGGAGCGAAACCCTTTGGGCGCTAAGTGTATTTTTTGTAAATCGACGATGATCACCTTTGATAACGTCGCGCTGCAAATACGCACTGACCATGCGCCGCTGGATTTCACAAAATAATATCAGGCTCCCTCGTGGAGCCTTTTTTATATCTGCCTTATTTTTCTTCAACGCTGTATGTATAGTAAGCGATAACCTGTTGATTATTGAATCTTTCGGGGAGATGGCTTATAACATTTCTTACCTGACCAGGGTACCGGGAACCAACACCTTACTGGCGTGTTGCTGTCTTTTAAGACCAGAAGAGGTTAACAGTGAATATTGAAGAGTTAAAAAAACAAGCCGAAACGGAAATCGCCGACTTTATCGCGCAAAAAATCGCCGAGCTGAACAAGAATACAGGGAAAGAAGTCTCTGAAATTCGCTTCACCGCACGAGAAAAAATGACCGGGCTTGAAAGTTATGATGTCAAAATCAAAATAATGTGATTTTGTGAACATCACCCCGTGCGAGGTGATGTTCCGCTTGTTGCTAATTTAGTGACCAATCATTGGCGCTTGTGGAATTAAGCGTCGGTACAATTCCTCCGGCACCGGGCTTTGCCATACTCCCGCATACATTGCGTAACCAATCACCGCGAACATAATCCTCAGAACCAGTAGCGTCATTAACCAGCCAGACAACGCAAAAGCTTTTTTATTTGCCGCAGGTTTTTGCAGTGAAAAGGTCAATGTTGAGGCTACCGGACATGACTCTACGCAAGTCATACAGCCGGTACATTCCACTGTTCGTACCTGAATTAATTTATCTACCGGGATCCGTGATGGGCAATTTTTTGCGCATTTGCCACAGCCGATACAACTTTCGGCATTGCGACGAATCTTAAACGGCGATAATAGCGAAACCACGCCCATCAGCGCGCCATATGGGCAAAGATAACGACACTAGGCATGGCGAATAAACAGGCTGGCAATCAGCAAAACGGTCACGCTGATTAATGTCGCGGTCCCCATATGACGAAAGAAATCGAGCATTTTTACGTCCATCACCACGCTGTAGGGCGACAACATAAAATAGTGAATCGCCTGAGCGGGCATCAATAACGCGATATAGAGAAAAAAACTCAACAGCAAATACTTCACGCCGCGCAGAGGAATATCCAGCCAGCGGGGAAGGACACATTGCCGACCAAACAGTTTGTTACCGAGATCGCCGATTAATTCAGAAAGCGTACCAACCGGGCATAACCATGAGCAAAAGGCCTTTTTGAGTAATAGACTGATGACGATAAAAGCGACCAATAACAGCATCGCGGCGGCGTGGACGGACGGTAACTGACCTGTTGTAAGGCTATATTTCAGATTCATCAGACCGGCAATCGGTAGCCAGCCTTCGATACCTCCCGGTCTGGCGACAAATGTCGTGCTACTTGCCGTTTCGTAATAGCGCACCCAATACCAGAACGTGATGGCAATATAAATATTCATTGCCAACAGTAATAATTGCGTCGCTTTACGCCAGGTCGTGGCATTGCGCCAGTCATTCCACGGTAATTTGCCGCCCGTCGTGCCTGGCCGCCGCTGCCAGCGGGTTCTTTTTTTCTCTGCCATGATTTTGCCAGTCCGTTAAGTTGCATACCAAATGCCACTATTCTAGTTGTTCTTAACTGGCTGATATTGATTCAAATCGCGTTCAGGTCTTTCTTATGCAACCATGCTTCCAGAGCGGCAACACTGCGTGTAATTTCTTCGTGTGGAAGGGGGGCAGATAATGGCTGCTGCTCCAGTTGTGCGCATAGCTGGCTGGCGATACGCATTCCCAAACTCGAGCAACTGCTTTTTAGCTGATGCGCGGCACGCTTTATTTTCTCGCTATCCTGACTGGCGCGGGCAATGTCGATTTCATCGAGAAGCGGCAGGGCATGTTGTGTAAATAATACCAGCCATTCGTGGATCTTCTCCGTCCCCATTAACTGAGCATCTTCATTGAGTTGCGATACATCCAGCGATTGATCGTTATTGACTTGCAGTTGGAGATAGTGCGCCAGTAACTGACCGAGCACTTCACGCGGCACCGGTTTAGGGATAATCCCGCGGAATAATGAACTGGTACGCTGGCGCAGCGTTTCGTCAATGACATGGGCGCTAAAGCCAATCAAAACCAGCGACGGATATTGCTGTGCCAGTTGTCGGGCAAGCGTAATGCCGTCGACATCCGGCAGATCAAAATCCACCAGTGCGGCAGCAAACGGTTCGCTATTTTGCAGTGTCTCTAAAGCCTGCGCGGCATTGCCAACAGCAACAACCTGCGCACCACTGGTGTTCAGCATCTCAACGGTAATTCGCTGGGTTAGCGGGTTATCTTCAATTAACAGCAAACGTAAACCGTCAAGACGCACCGCCTGATTGACTGTTTTTGGCACGGGTGCCGTGGCAACACGTAACGGCAAGCGTAAACAAAAACAGCTTCCAACCTCCGGCGTGCTGGTGGCGCTCAGTTCGCCGCCCATCGCCTGGGCCAGACGGCTACTGATAGTCAGCCCCAGCCCGGTGCCGCCGCGTTTGCCGCTTACCTGCACAAATGGCTGGAAGATTTCTGCCAGTTTCGCGGGATCAATACCGCAGCCGCTGTCTTCCACTTCGACCAGCCATTGCTCGCCATCAGTGCGACTACGCAGGATAATGTACCCTTCGTCAGTAAAACGCAGGGCGTTGCTCAACAGGTTGGTTATAACCTGACGAATACGTCGTGGATCGCCCATTAACGCGCACGGCATATCATCGGCAATTGCCGTTGCCAGGCGAATCGGGCGACCTTTCACCCGTCCGCTCATTAATTGCAGGGTACTTTCCAGCAGCGGGCGCGGTTCAAAGGGCTCATCGCTGACCGAAACATTCTTGCCACCTGCTTCGATAGCGGAATAATCGAGAATATCGTTGAGGATGGTCAGCAACGATTCACCAGAGTCAGTAATTGCCCGCAAATCATCACGCTGGGCGTTAAGTGCGGGGTTATCTGCCAGTAGCTGTGCGGTGCCGAGAATACCGTACAGCGGTGTGCGGATCTCATGGCTCATCGCCGCCAGAAACGCCGATTTTGCCTGGCTGGCTTTTTCTGCTTCCGCCCGTGCCTGTCGGTGTTCTATCACTAGTTCCTGCAATTCAGCTGTACGCGCTTTGACCTGCGCCGCCAGCTGTTCACGGTGGCGATTCAGTGCATGAACACTGCTGCGAAACGCACCCATCAGCTGCCCGATGGTGTCCAGCTCCCGTACGCCAGCGGTTTCCGGGAAAGGGGAGTCAATATCACCGTCCAGCAGCCGTTGCAGCGCCTGCGTTTGTTCGGCAAGTGGACGCGTGACTGAGCGATAAACCACGCGCCAGAGGATCAGAATCAGTGCGCAAAGTGAAACCATCCCCAGCAATAACAGGCTGTATTGCCCGCGTGCACTGGCTTTTTCCTGATGCGCCAGTCCGTGCTGATTACGCAGCTCAATGGTGTCGACCAGCTGACTGACTTCGCTACTAAACTGCGCGAACTGGGCGATATTATTTTGGGCGAGAGTTTGCAGGTGATTGCTGATTTCACTGTCCTGCTGGAACAGCGCCAACAGATCGCTATATTGGCTAACGGTAGTTAACGTTGTTGCGACCTGCGCACGAACTCCCGGATCTTCAATGCGTATTTGCCGACGTTGCAGAATTTTCACCGCATTATTGAGCTGCTTTTCCAGCGTTGGTGCATTTTTCTGGATCTGCTCCAGCCCCAGATTCATCACCATTTGCTGCACCCGCAGAGCGCTAAGGCGCAGTTCATTCATCTGGTTAACATACTCAAGATCGATATCAATCAGCCGATCGAGTGCACTTTCAGCAGCCTGACGCTGATCTTGTTCGATCAAATCGTAAATCCCGGCCTGGGTCGCTCCAGCGGAAGTTGTCGCATTATTCGCCTGACCTTGCGCCAGGCGTGCGATCTCATCGGCGGCAGCGACTATCTGCTGACTGAGTTGCTGTTGTTGCTGGCGTAGTTGCAGACGCCGCCCCACCAGTTCCCCTTGCTGACGTAACGAACGGGAGATCTCCTGCTCCTGTTGTTCAATAGCGGTGGTATCAAAACCTTGTTCCCGTAACGCTTGCAGCAACGCATTAATCTTCAGGCTTTGTGCGGTGAGCATTCGCCCCTGCGCCTGCCACATCTTTTCGTTATCGGCACTGGTCAGGTTCTGCGTGGCGAAAAGTTCCCAGGCGCTGGCTTCGCTCAACTGGCGCGCCATATTCATGGTAGGAATCAATGCCTGAGTATTGTCTTTTTCCACCTGGCTGATAAAGCGCAGGTTGTACCATCCCACCAGGGTACTGGTCAGGGTTAACAGCGCCATCAGGGCAAAGCCCATCCAGAGTCTTCGGGTCAGGGTTAAATTCACGGTCGGTGCACTTTAGGTGAAAAATGTTGAGTCGCAAAGCGGAATGCATCTAGCATAAAGCCTTATTATTGATGAGGCTATCATGCGCGTACTGCTATTTTTACTTCTTTCCCTTTTCATGTTGCCGGCATTTTCGGCTGATAACCTGTTGCGCTGGCATGATGCGCAGCATTTCACGGTGCAAGCCTCTATGCCGCTTAAAGCCAAACGCGCATGGAAACTGTGCGCGCTTTATCCCAGCCTGAAAGATTCATACTGGTTATCGTTGAACTATGGTATGCAGGAGGCAGCTCGCCGTTATGGTGTGGATTTAAAAGTGCTGGAGGCAGGCGGCTACAGCCAGTTGGCTACCCAGCAAGCACAAATCGACCAGTGTAAACAGTGGGGCGCAGAGGCCATTTTACTCGGTAGTAGCACGACCTCATTTCCCGATCTGCAAAAGCAGGTAGCAAGTCTGCCGGTGATCGAACTGGTAAATGCTATTGATGCTCCCCAGGTGAAAAGCCGCGTTGGTGTACCCTGGTTTCAGATGGGCTATCAACCTGGGCGATATTTGGTGCAATGGGCGCACGGTAAACCACTGAACGTGCTGTTGATGCCCGGACCCGATAATGCCGGGGGCAGTAAAGAGATGGTCGAGGGTTTTCGCGCAGCCATTGCCGGAAGCCCGGTGCGTATTGTTGATATTGCGCTTGGTGATAACGATATTGAAATCCAGCGTAACCTGTTGCAGGAGATGCTGGAACGCCACCCAGAAATCGACGTCGTTGCCGGAACGGCCATTGCGGCAGAGGCGGCAATGGGTGAAGGGCGTAACCTGAAAACGCCGCTTACCGTGGTGTCGTTTTATCTTTCACATCAGGTGTATCGCGGGCTGAAGCGGGGAAGAGTGATTATGGCTGCCAGCGATCAAATGGTCTGGCAGGGGGAACTGGCGGTTGAGCAGGCCATCAGGCAATTACAGGGGCAATCGGTGTCTGATAATGTCAGCCCACCGATTTTAGTTCTGACGCCGAAAAATGCCGACCGTGAACATATTCGCCGCTCGCTGTCACCAGGGGGATTTCGTCCGGTCTATTTTTATCAGCACACATCAGCGGCTAAGAAATAACCTTCACCATGTTGCGTCACCAGTAAATCCGCGCTGAGTTTATGACGTAAACGACGAATTAACACATCGACGGTGCGCAGGTCAGGGTTTTCCACCCGACGCGCAGAAAGCATACGTAGCAGACGTTCACGGCTGAGAATTTCGCCCGGATTCGTCACAAATGCCACCAACATTTCATACTCTGCGCGGGTCAGTTTAATCGGCTCGCCATCCCGCTCCAGCGTATGGCGCGACACATTCAGGCAATAACCGGCAAAGCGATAGCAGTTGTCCTGAGTGTGCGGTTGAGCTTGTCGCGCGAGGTCGATTCGCCAGAGCAGATTTTTCACCCGTACTACCAGTTCGCGCAGTTCCAGCGGTTTGGTGACGTAATCGTCTGCGCCCATTTCCAGCCCAACAATACGGTCAATCCGATCGCTGCGTCCGGTAACCAGAATAATCCCCACCGTTGAGCGTTCTCGCAGGGCGCGGGTTAACATCAGGCCATTTTCATCGGGTAAGTTGATATCCAGCAGAATTAAATCTACCGGCTGATTCTGCATAATTTCCCGCAGCCCGGCACCGCTCGCTGTAACGGAAACGGTATACCCCTCCTGAGTGAAGTAAGATTGTAATCGCGCCTGGGTAACCGGCTCATCTTCAACAATAACAATGTGATGTGGCATCAGAGGGTTTTACTCATTCTGTTCATATTCTGCCGTAAGCCGTTCATCCTGACCAGTGCCGCTGTTCATATTTGCTCATTAAGATCGCTTCACTAAACCATAATTTTACAGGGGCTATTATGCGGAAACTCTGGAACGCGCTACGCCGACCCAGTGCTCGTTGGTCGGTACTGGCGCTGGTCGCTATTGGGATTGTGATTGGCATTGCGCTGATTGTATTGCCACACGTTGGGATCAAAGTCACCAGCACAACCGAATTTTGTGTCAGTTGCCACAGTATGCAACCGGTGTATGAAGAATATAAACAGTCGGTGCATTTTCAGAACGCCTCTGGCGTGCGAGCTGAATGCCATGACTGTCATATCCCGCCGGATATTCCAGGCATGGTGAAGCGCAAACTGGAAGCGAGCAACGACATTTACCAGACCTTTATTGCCCACTCCATTGATACACCTGAAAAATTCGAAGCCAAACGCGCGGAACTTGCCGAGCGTGAATGGGCGCGAATGAAAGAAAACAACTCGGCAACCTGTCGCTCCTGCCATAACTACGATGCGATGGATCATGCCAGGCAGCATCCTGAAGCGGCACGTCAGATGAAGGTGGCAGCGAAAGATAATCAATCCTGCATCGACTGTCATAAAGGTATTGCCCACCAGTTACCGGATATGAGTAGCGGCTTCCGTAAGCAGTTCGATGAGCTGCGCGCCAGTGCTAATGACAGTGGTGACACGCTGTACTCTATTGATATTAAGCCAATTTATGCGGCGAAAGGCGATAAAGAAGCCTCTGGTTCTCTGCTGCCTGCTTCGGAAGTGAAAGTCCTTAAACGTGACGGCGACTGGCTGCAAATTGAAATTACCGGCTGGACGGAAAGCGCCGGACGTCAGCGTGTACTCACCCAATTCCCAGGTAAACGCATCTTTGTTGCCTCGATTCGTGGTGATGTGCAGCAGCAGGTGAAAACGCTGGAGAAAACCACCGTTGCCGACACCAATACCGAGTGGAGCAAGTTGCAGGCCACCGCGTGGATGAAGAAAGGCGACATGGTGAACGATATCAAACCGATCTGGGCCTATGCGGATTCGTTGTACAACGGCACCTGTAACCAGTGCCACGGCGCACCGGAAATCGCCCACTTTGACGCTAACGGTTGGATCGGCACGCTCAACGGCATGATTGGCTTTACCAGCCTCGATAAACGTGAAGAACGCACCTTGTTGAAATATCTGCAAATGAATGAGTCTGACACCGCAGGTAAGGCTCACGGCGATAAGAAGGACGAAAAATAATGAACAATAACGATCTCTTTCAGGCATCACGTCGGCGTTTTCTGGCACAACTCGGCGGCTTAACCGTCGCCGGGATGCTGGGGCCGTCATTGTTAACGCCGCGCCGTGCGACTGCGGCGCAAGCGGCGACTGAGGCTGTCATCTCGAAAGAGGGCATTCTTACCGGGTCGCACTGGGGGCTATCCGCGCGACGGTGAAGGATGGTCGCTTTGTGGCGGCAAAACCGTTCGAACTGGATAAATATCCGTCGAAAATGATTGCCGGATTGCCGGATCACGTACACAACGCGGCGCGTATTCGTTATCCGATGGTACGCGTGGACTGGCTGCGTAAGCGCCATCTCAGCGATACCTCCCAGCGCGGTGATAACCGTTTTGTGCGCGTGAGCTGGGATGAAGCCCTCGACATGTTCTATGAAGAACTGGAACGCGTACAGAAAACTCACGGGCCGAGTGCCTTGCTGACCGCCAGTGGTTGGCAATCGACGGGGATGTTCCATAACGCTTCGGGGATGCTGGCGAAAGCTATTGCCTTGCATGGTAATAGCGTTGGTACGGGCGGAGATTACTCTACCGGTGCTGCGCAGGTGATCCTGCCGCGCGTGGTTGGCTCAATGGAAGTGTATGAACAGCAAACCTCCTGGCCGCTGGTATTGCAGAACAGCAAAACCATTGTGCTGTGGGGCTCTGATTTGCTGAAAAACCAGCAAGCGAACTGGTGGTGCCCGGATCACGATGTTTATGAATATTACGCGCAGCTAAAAGCGAAAGTCGCCGCCGGTGAAATTGAGGTCATCAGCATCGATCCGGTTGTCACATCCACCCATGAGTATCTGGGGCGCGAGCATGTGAAGCACATTGCGGTTAACCCGCAA
Source organism: Shigella sonnei (assembly GCF_002950395.1). NCBI lineage: Bacteria > Pseudomonadati > Pseudomonadota > Gammaproteobacteria > Enterobacterales > Enterobacteriaceae > Shigella > Shigella sonnei. Next base: position 1,926,562 of record NZ_CP026802.1, on the reverse strand, counting down.
ACTGATGTGCCGCTGCAACTGGCGCTGGCGTATACGCTGTACAGTGAAAACCTGTACGACAAAAACTTCCTCGCTAACTACTGTGTGGGTTTTGAGCAGTTCCTGCCGTACCTGCTGGGTGAGAAAGACGGTCAGCCGAAAGATGCCGCATAGGCTGAAAAACTGACCGGCATTGATGCCGAAACCATTCGTGGGCTGGCGCGGCAGATGGCGGCGAACAGAACGCAAATTATTGCTGGCTGGTGCGTGCAGCGTATGCAGCACGGTGAACAGTGGGCGTGGATGATTGTGGTTCTGGCGGCGATGCTGGGGCAAATTGGCCTGCCAGGTGGTGGCTTTGGTTTTGGCTGGCACTATAACGGCGCAGGCACGCCGGGGCGTAAAGGCGTTATTCTGAGTGGTTTCTCCGGCTCTACGTCGATTCCGCCTGTTCACGACAACAGTGATTACAAAGGCTACAGCAGCACCATTCCGATTGCCCGTTTTATCGATGCGATCCTCGAACCGGGGAAAGTGATCAACTGGAACGGTAAATCGGTAAAACTGCCGCCGCTGAAAATGTGTATTTTTGCTGGAACTAACCCATTCCATCGCCATCAGCAGATCAACCGCATTATTGAAGGCTGGCGCAAGCTGGAAACGGTTATCGCCATAGATAACCAGTGGACCTCAACCTGCCGCTTTGCCGATATCGTGCTGCCTGCGACCACGCAGTTTGAGCGTAACGATCTCGACCAGTACGGCAACCACTCCAACCGTGGCATTATCGCCATGAAACAGGTGGTGCCGCCGCAGTTCGAGGCGCGCAACGACTTTGATATTTTCCGCGAGCTGTGCCGTCGCTTTAATCGCGAAGAAGCCTTTACCGAAGGGCTGGACGAAATGGGCTGGCTGAAACGCATCTGGCAGGAAGGTGTACAACAAGGCAAAGGACGCGGCGTTCATCTGCCAGCGTTTGATGACTTCTGGAATAACAAAGAGTACGTCGAGTTTGACCATCCGCAGATGTTTGTTCGCCACCAGGCATTCCGCGAAGATCCGGATCTCGAACCGCTGGGCACGCCGAGTGGCCTGATTGAGATCTACTCGAAAACCATCGCCGATATGAACTACGACGATTGTCAGGGGCATCCGATGTGGTTTGAGAAAATCGAACGCTCCCACGGTGGGCCCGGCTCGCAGAAGTATCCGTTGCATCTGCAATCTGTGCATCCGGATTTCCGACTTCACTCGCAGTTATGTGAGTCGGAAACTCTGCGTCAGCAATATACGGTAGCGGGTAAAGAGCCAGTATTCATTAACCCGCAGGATGCCAGCGCGCGCGGTATTCGTAACGGTGATGTGGTACGCGTCTTTAACGCTCGCGGTCAGGTGTTGGCAGGGGCAGTGGTTTCTGACCGCTATGCACCCGGCGTGGCACGAATTCACGAAGGGGCATGGTACGATCCAGATAAAGGCGGCGAGCCTGGTGCGCTGTGCAAATACGGTAACCCCAACGTGTTGACCATCGACATCGGTACATCGCAGCTGGCGCAGTTGTTCTCCCGTGAACTGGACGATGAACAACTGACGCAAATCTCCAGTGCGCAGATGGCTGAATGGTTTTCGTTGCTGAAAAGCGAACCGCCGCTCACTGCGGCGGTGAATGCGCTGGAAAACCGTATTGCCGCTCTGACAGTACGTGACGATGCCCGTCTGGAACTGGCCGCTGACTTTTGCGGCCTGTTTCTGATGACCGACAAACAAGCGGCGCTGCCGTATGCATCGGCCTACAAACAGGACGAGCAAGAGATTAAACGCTTGTTAGTTGAGGCAGGGATGGAAACCAGTGGCAATTTCAACGAATCGGCAGATCATCTGGCGATCTATCTCGAGTTGTTGAGTCATCTGCATTTTTCGCTGGGAGAGGGGACCGTTCCTGCGCGAAGAATCGACAGTTTGCGGCAAAAAACACTGACGGCGCTGCGGCAATGGTTACCAGAGTTTGCTGCGCGTTGTCGACAGTATGACAGCTTTGGTTTTTACGCGGCACTAAGCCAGTTATTGCTGGTGTTAGTGGAGTGCGACCACCAAAACAGATAACGTCGTTTATGCGCCTGAAAAGACGCGTTTAGCGTCGCATCAGGCATTATGGCGCAGTTGCCGGATGCGTCATCACATCCGGCAAACACACATCACGGATGAGCTACAAACCGGGAAAGCCGCTGGCGTAGCAGGCGGTTTTCCTGCTTCAGGTGCGCAATATCATCCATTAACGTCAGCGCCACCGCGATCCCCGGCCAGTCCAGAGCCAGTTCATGACGCAGGCGTACCGCGCGTTGCACCACAATGGCGGCATGGTCGTCAAATACCCAGGTTGTTTCCTGGATCTCACGCGGTTCAACCACCCCCAAACCGACAATTTCATTCAACTCCTCTTCAGAGATGCCGGTATGCAGGCAAAATTCGGTAATAGTAAAAGTCACCGTAACATTAGCCATCATGCTTTCCCCCAATCTTTACGTGGATCAAAAGACGACTGGGCGTCTGCCAGTTGCTGCCACAGCGCGGCAGTGTTTTCATCCGGTTTCGGCGGCATCACGATTTTCAGTACCGCATACAGATCGCCGGTCTGTTTTTTGCTCACCAGACCTTTGCCTTTAACGCGCAATCGTTGCCCGGCCTGGCTGCCTGGCGGGATAGTCAGCAAAATGCTTTCTTTCAGTGTTGGAACGGTGACTTTAGCACCCAGCGCCGCTTCCCACGGGCTAACCGGCACCACAATTTCCAGATCCTGGCCGACAATATCGAACAGCGGATGTGGCGCAATATGAATCACCAGCCACAAATCGCCATTTGGACCACCGTTTTCGCCCGGCGTCCCCTGGCCTTTCAGACGGATGCGTTGACCATTGCCGACGCCCGCCGGGATCTTCACATTCAGCGTTTTCGGGATTTCCTGTTCGATCATGCCAAAGGCGTTATAAACCGGCAGGTTATAGCTGATGGTACGCTTATGCTCAGTCAGCGTTTCTTCGAGGAATACCGCCACTTCGATTTCAATATCGTGGCCGCGTGCGGCGGGGCGTTGACGGCTCTGGCGGGCATGCTGACCGAAAATTGACGAGAAGATATCGTCAAAATCTTCGGCATTAAAACTCTGACCGTCGCCATGATGGAACTGATGGTTAAATTGCGGATCGTTGCGATGTTGCCACATCTGATCATACTCAGCGCGACGTTGTTCATCACTTAACACTTCCCAGGCTTCAGCGACCTCTTTGAAGCGGGCTTCGGCATCCGGTTCTTTGCTGACATCAGGATGGTATTTACGGGCCAGTCGACGATAGGCGGTCTTGATTGTCTTGAGATCGTCCGTCGGTTTCACGCCCATGATGGCGTAATAATCCTTTAATTCCATAGCGTTATCTCGCGTAAATCAACACAAATTGAAGGAACCCCTGTAAGGTAACTCCTATAAGTGTAGGGTAATCCTCAAAATTTCATATGCCAACACAGAATATGTTATTGAAATCATCGCGGAGAGGAGGTCGCCATCAAGATGGGTTGCTGAACATATTTTAAACAGGTGAAAAAGGGTGAGCGATTTTTGATAGTTGAACCAGGCACTTTAAGTTTAACTAGGGCGTCATTATTTATTAAATTTTATAGACGCTATATATGGGTAGTAATATACATGGAATTAGTTGCACTGCAAATAATTATTTGAAACAGGCCTGGAACGATATAAAAAATGAGTACGAAAAAAATCAAACATATTCAATCACGCTTTTTGAAAACACACTGGTGTGTTTTATGCGGTTATACAATGAACTCAGACGTAAAGTAAATGAAGAGGATACTCCATGTCTGGAATGTGAATCACTAGAAAAAGAATTTGAGGAAATGCAGAATGATAATGATCTATCATTATTTATGAGAACATTGCGTACTAATGATACACAAATTTATTCAGGGGTTTCAGGAGGTATTACATATACTATACAATATGTTCAAAATGTTGATATTGTTAGAGTGTCCTTGCCGGGCAGAGGTTCAGAGTCTATCACAGATTTTAAAGGTTATTATTGGTATGGCTTTATGGAATATATTGAAAACATTACTGCGTGTGATGATATTTTTTCTGAGTATTGTTTAGATGATGAAAATATGAGTATCCAGCCAGAACAGATAAATACGCCGGGAATATCTGATTTAGATACTGGTTTTAAAAGAACATGAGTATTCATGGGCGCTGGGCGGCCATAAGACGCAAAAGCAAGTATACGAAGAGTTTATTAAAATTGTTGATAAACAAACGATCGAGGCTCTTGTTGATACGGCATTCTATAATCTCAGGGAAGATGTAAAGACGTTATTTGGCGTTAATCTACAATCTGACAACAAAATTCAGGGGCAGGGTGGTTTTTTATCATGGAGTTTTTTGTCTTTTAAAAAAGAATTTATTGATAGTTGCTTGAATGACAAAAAATGCATACTGCATTTACCCGAATTTATATTTAATGATAACAAGGCACGCCTTGTTTTAGACACCGACCCAGAGCAGAAGGTTAATGAGGTGAAAAATTTCCTCACTGCTCTTTCAGATAGCATTTGCTCATTATTTATTGTTTACAGCAATGTGGCATCAATCTCCTTAGGGAATGAATCCTTTTCAACAGATGACGACCTTGAGTATGGGTATTTAATAAACACTGGCAATCATTATGACGTTTACCTCCCTCCTGAACTTTTTGCTCAGGCTTACGAGTTAAACAATAAGGAAAGGAATGCGCAAATTGATTTTTTAACTCGTTATGCAATTTAATGACAAAGGCATGTGCTAAAAACCATTGTTATTAGCCTCACTTCTCTTATTATTGGTACTATTGCCTCTGTATTAGTAACGCCGCTGATATTCTGTTTAGCCACAGGTGCAATTATCAGCGGCGTACGCGAGGCAGGGGCTAATCAGGCATAGTTTGCGTCAAACCTTGCCTGTTTTTGAAGATATATATAGAAAAACAGGCGTTCAACAAGCCATTTTGCGAACCTGTTCCCGGAAAAAAGTCATATTTCTGTCACACTCTTTAATGATTGATAACAAAAGAGGTGCCAGGAATGAACAAAACGCTAATCGCCGCAACTGTGGCAGGGATAGTTTTACTCGCTTCAAATGCTCAGGCACAAACCGTACCGGAAGGCTATCAGCTACAGCAAGTGCTCATGATGAGCCGCCATAACTTACGTGCGCCGCTGGCGAACAATGGCAGTGTGCTGGAGCAGTCGACGCCGAATAAATGGCCAGAATGGGACGTCCCCGGTGGGCAACTCACCACCAAAGGTGGCGTGCTCGAAGTGTATATGGGCCATTACATGCGTGAATGGCTGGCAGAGCAGGGGATGGTGAAATCGGGGGAATGCCCGCCGCCGGACACCGTTTATGCCTATGCCAATAGTCTGCAACGTACCGTTGCGACCGCACAGTTCTTTATTACCGGCGCATTCCCGGGGTGTGATATTCCTGTGCATCACCAGGAAAAAATGGGCACTATGGACCCAACCTTTAACCCGGTGATCACCGATGATTCCGCCGCATTCAGTGAACAGGCGGTGGCGGCAATGGAGAAAGAGCTCAGCAAACTCCAGCTTACCGACAGCTACCAGCTACTGGAAAAAATCGTTAACTATAAAGATTCCCCTGCCTGTAAAGAGAAACAACAGTGTTCGCTGGTGGATGGCAAAAATACCTTTAGCGCCAAGTATCAACAAGAACCAGGTGTTTCCGGGCCGCTGAAAGTCGGCAACTCGCTGGTAGATGCGTTTACTTTGCAATATTACGAAGGTTTTCCGATGGATCAGGTGGCCTGGGGAGAAATCAAATCTGACCAGCAGTGGAAGGTGTTGTCGAAGCTTAAAAACGGCTACCAGGACAGCCTGTTTACCTCACCGGAAGTGGCGCGCAATGTTGCGAAACCGCTGGTCAGTTATATCGACAAAGCTCTGGTCACCGATCGCACCAGCGCACCGAAAATTACAGTGTTGGTTGGGCACGACTCCAACATTGCCTCTCTGTTAACGGCGCTGGATTTCAAACCGTATCAGTTGCATGACCAGAACGAACGCACGCCGATTGGCGGCAAAATCGTTTTCCAGCGTTGGCATGACAGCAAAGCCAATCGCGATTTGATGAAAATTGAATATGTGTATCAGAGTGCGGAACAGTTACGTAATGCCGATGCGTTAACCCTGCAGGCACCTGCTCAGCGTGTGACGCTGGAATTAAGCGGTTGCCCGATAGATGCCAACGGTTTCTGCCCGATGGATAAATTTGATAGCGTGTTGAATGAAGCGGTGAAATAACAGAAAACTCCCCCGCGAGAAGCGGGGGAGTCGCTGGTTAAACGTTTTTACGTTCGATGGTCTGTTCGCCCCAAAAAAGCGAATCTTTATCGGCCTTAGCAAAGGCTTTGACTAACACTTCATCGCTACCTTCTTCCCAAATCTTTTCTGCCATTTTTTCGTCGTACCCGGCGACTTCGAAAATGGCCTCGGCTATTTCCGGCGACGTATTGCGCAGAGATGCCCATTCACCGACGTGATGAGCTTTCGCTTCTTGAGTTGGCATGCGTATCCTCCTGTTGAAGATTAGCCGTTAAGTTTAACTGCCAGACCTGCGACATATTCCCCTTGATAACGAGCAATAGACAGTTCTTCCTGGCTTGGCTGGCGTGAGCCGTCACCGCCTGCGATGGTGGTTGCGCCGTACGGCGTACCGCCGCGAACCTGTGAAACGTCAAATAATTCCTGCGCTGCGTAGCCAATGGGGACAATCACCATGCCGTGATGCGCAAGGGTCGTCCAGGTTGAAGTAATAGTTTGTTCCTGACCGCCGCCAGTACCGGTGGAACTAAAGACGCTCGCCAGTTTTCCGTATAGTGCGCCGGAAGCCCACAGGCCGCCCGTCTGGTCGAGGAAGGTACGCATTTGACCGGACATGTTGCCAAAGCGGGTAGGTGTACCAAAAATAATGGCGTCGTAATCGGCCAGTTCTTGCGGGGTTGCAACCGGTGCAGTTTGCGTTTTACCGCCTGCTTTTTCAAATAATTGCGGCGGCATGGTTTCCGGTACACGCTTAACGACAACTTCTGCGCCATCGACTTTGCTTGCACCCTCAGCGACTGCGCGTGCCATCGTTTCAATATGTCCGTACATGGAATAATAAAGCACCAGAACTTTAGCCATTTCTAACCACTCCTCGTGTTATCTCTATTCCGTAGCGATTCGCTACCACTTATTTAAAGATAAGACGTCCTTTTCAGAGTGCAAATTTCACAACCACTTATTTGATTTATAACAACTTTCACAAGCACGTAATTTTGTCGCAAAATGACACATTTTTATCTCATCGCGTTTTTTTAATCATAAGAGCGGCTTATGGATAATTATTGGAGATGATATCTATTCTCGCTAAGAAGCTGTTGCAGGATATTACCAAACGCGGGTCTACCCGCGTCAGTTCACTAAGCTTAGTCCCACGTAGCGAAAATATGGCAGCCGCCATACGCCGCGTTAATTCTATGCAATATGATGTCTATACCCAGACGGAGGTCAGTAATGGCAAACCATCGAGGCGGTTCCGGCAATTTTGCAGAAGACCGCGAAAGAGCATCAGAAGCAGGTAAAAAAGGTGGACAGCACAGCGGGGGTAATTTCAAGAATGACCCGCAGCGCGCATCTGAAGCAGGTAAAAAAGGTGGCAAGAGCAGTCACGGCAAAAGCGACAACTAGCCGGGCTAATCAATGACGAATGCATTTTTGTCTGTAGCTCGTCAAAAAGCCATCACCGCCGGTTACCCGGTGGTTGATACTGATGACAAATGTAAGCTTGCCTGATGCGCGATGCTTATCAGGCCTACCAGAAGATTGCAATATATTGAATTTGCACTGTTTTGTAGGCCGGATAAGGCGTTTACGCCGCATCCGGCATGAACAATGCGTACGTTGTCAACAATCTGCACCGCCGGGTAACCCCGGCGGTTTTCTGTTTATGGCTCCTGATGAACAACTTCTGGCGGTGGAACGTCAACCAACCTTCTACTTAACAACGCATTGAGTAAAATCGCGCCAAAGGTGGCTGTACCGATCCCTCCCAACGTAAAACCGCCCAGCGTGAGAGCAAAATCACCCGCGCCCAGCACTAAGGTTACTGCGACCATAATCAAATTACCGTTCTGGCTTAAATCGACACGGTTTTGTACCCAGATCCTTGCGCCTGCGACGGCAATCAGCCCGAACACAACAATTGATGCACCACCAATCACCGCGGCCGGAATGGTATGGATCAGCGCGCCAAATTTCGGCGAAAAGCCCAACAGCATGGCGATGACGGCAGCAGCAACAAACACCAGCGTCGAGTAGACTTTTGTCACGGCCATCACACCGATATTTTCAGCATAGGTGGTGACGCCGCTACCGCCGACAGAGCCGGAAAGCATCGTTGCCAGACCATCACCGACGAATGCTCGCCCCATATACGGGTCCATATTGCGTCCGGTCATCCCGGCGACCGCCTTGAGATGACCTAAGTTTTCCGCCACCAGAATCACCGCCACGGGCGCAATCAGCATCATTGCCTGACTATTAAAAGCAGGAGTGGAAAAATGTGGCAAACCGAACCAGGCAGCATGGCTGACGAGAGTAAAATCGACGGCTTTTCCCAGCCCTAAAACGTTGGTCATCACGCCATACAGCAGACAGGCGACAATTAAACCTACGAGAATCAATAACCGCTGGATCATGCCACGGGTAAACACCGCCACCAGCCCAATACACAGCACCGTCATTACCGCCATCCAGCTATCAAAGGCCGAAGCCGATACACTTTTCACTGCGATAGGCGCTAAGTTCAGGCCAATCGCCATCACCACCGCACCCGTCACCACCGGCGGCATTAGTCGTTCAATCCAGCGTGTACCAATTTTCATCACCACCAGGCCAATGACGGTATAAACCAGCCCACAGGCGATAATCCCGCCCAGTGCGATGCTGATATTCGGGTTAATGCCCTGACCGTTAAAGCCCGTCGCGGCAATCACCACGCCGACAAAAGCCGCGCTGGAGCCGAGATAACTGGGGACGCGCCCGCCGGTAATAAAGAAAAACAGTAACGTGCCGATCCCCGACATTAAAATGGAAAGATTGGGATCCAGCCCCATCAGAATCGGCATTAACACCGTCGCGCCAAACATCGCCACCGCGTGTTGAACGCCCATTACTGCCGTCTGAGCAAACGGCAATCGTTCATCCGGCGCGACCACGCCGCTCTCTGTAGAGGTCGATTTTAACTGCCAGTGAGGAAAACCGAACATTGCCATCAGCTGTCTCCTTAAGGAGGTTAACAAGCAGGGCGCATCAGCGCGTGATAACTGCGATCGAACCACACCAGCCCGTAGGGTGTGGTGTGACGATGAATCGCTTCGATGGCGCAAAACAGAATGTCGTGGGTGCCGACGCTCACCACCTGGCTGATGCGGCAGTCAAACGAAACCAGAGCCTCTTCCAGTTGCGGGCATCCGGTCACACCCGTCTGCCAGCGGGCGGCGGCAAAGCGGTGTTCCATGGGCGTTTTGCCGCCAAAAAGATTTGAAAGCGGCTCCTGCCCGGCGCTCAGTGTATTTACACACAGCGTTCGATTTTCATTGAATACCGGCCAGACGGACGCCCCACGATTCAGGCACACCAGTAATGTGGGCGGCGTGTCGGTCACGCTGCAGACGGCGCTGGCGGTGAACCCGGCGCGCCCGGATGGACCGTCCGTGGTGATGATATTGACCGCCGCGCCCATACAGGACATCGCATCGCGAAAGGTTTGTTGATCAACTATGTTCATAGTTTGCTCCTTACAACAGCCCGCAGGCTTCTTCAAAGGACAGACGTGGCAGGCGCGCAAAAAGTTTGCTGCTATCGCCATAGCCGATATTAATCAGCAGATTGCTCTTCAGCGTGCTGCCCGCAAAAAAGGCGTCGTCAACGTGTTGACGGTCAAAACCCGACATCGGGCCGGTATCCAGTCCCAGCGCACGGCAAGCGACGATCAGATAGGCCGCCTGCATGGAGCTGTTGCGAAACGCTGTTTCTTCGGCAAGTTGTGGGCTGGAGGTAAACCAACTGCGGGCATCACCGTGGGGAAACAGTAGTGGTAACCGTTCATAAAATTCACTGTCCCAGGCAACGATAGCGGTGACGGGCGCGGTCAGGGTTTTTTGTAGATTGCCGCTGGAAAGCGCCGGGTGCAGACGTTCTTTTCCTTCTACAGTGCGGATAAACACGATCCGTGCCGGAGAACAGTTAGCTGATGTCGGCCCCCATTTTATCGGGGCATAAAGCTCCCGTAACGTCTCATCGCTGACGGGTGTCTCCCGCCAGCCGTTGTGAGTGCGGGCATCGGTGAACAGGGTGCTAAGCGCACCTGGGCTAACGGCTTCGTTCATAGCAATTCCTTACAGGGCGGCTTCACGGTGATGTAACAGGCTGGCAAGCCCGTTGAGTAACAGAGCATTAAACGTTTCGGGGTCGGTCACGTTGCAGGCGTGTCCGCCATAGCGCATCACCATTTTCTGGCTATCGGGCAGGGCGGCATGAAGCTCACTGGAACATGCTGATGGCACCAGCAGATCATCACTGGCGCAGATGATTTGCACCGGGCAGCGGATGCGATCCGCATGGTGACTAAAGTCAGCGCGTTTGAGGGCGTTAAGTCGACGCAGTAAATTATTTTTGCCCTGAAAATGCGCCAGTGCCAGCGCGTCTTCTGCCTCAAGGCAAGGTGCGCGGGCCGCCATCCAGTCGGCGGGATAGAGGAACAACGGCTGCGCTTCCACCCATGCCTGCGCGCCGCCGCTATACAGTAATCGTTCGCGAACCTGAAAACAGCGGCGCGTATGGGCGTTTATTCGTAGCCAGCCGTTAACGCTGATCAGCACAGTTACCGACGCGGGATAATCCAGCGCCAGCTGCATTCCCACCAGCGCACCGAGCGCATGGCCGACCACCGCGTAATGCTCAATCCCTGCGGCTACCAGCGCCTGATGCAGTTCCGCTGCCATCTGGGCGATACTGTAATCTTCTGCCAGCGTGTCGGGATTATTGCCGGTGCCGCGCTGGTCGTAACAGACTACCTGATACTCCTGCTCCAGCACCGCCAGTTGCGGTAACCAGTAACTGCCGCTACCGCCAAGACCCGAAATCAACACCACTACGGGCGCATCAGCATAAGGGGGAGGTGAGAGTGAAAGTTTCATCGCGGCCTCACTTGGCGATATGCGCAATTGTGGCGATTTCCACCAGCGCGTCAGGTTTTACCAGTCCGCACTGAATGCAGAATCGCGCCGGTTTATCACCCGGAAAAAACTCGGCGTAGATTTCGTTAATCGCGGCGTAATTTTTCCAGTCGGTAATAAAGATGCTGTTGAAGGTCACATCCGCCATCGTGCCACCCGCCGTCTCGATCACCTTGCGGATAGTTTCCAGAACGTGGCGGGTTTGCGCCTTTGGGTCATCGGCAAACAGCACGTTATTAGGTGATGCTGCCAACTTACTGATTTAGTGTATGATGGTGTTTTTGAGGTGCTCCAGTGGCTTCTGTTTCTATCAGCTGTCCCTCCTGTTCAGCTACTGACGGGGTGGTGCGTAACGGCAAAAGCACTGCCGGACATCAGCGCTATCTCTGCTCTCACTGCCGTAAAACATGGCAACTGCAGTTCACTTACACCGCTTCTCAACCCGGTACGCACCAGAAAATCATTGATATGGCCATGAATGGCGTTGGATGCCGGGCAACTGCACGCATTATGGGCGTTGGCCTCAACACGATTTTACGTCACTTAAAAAACTCAGGCCGCAGTCGGTAACCTCGCGCATACAGCCGGGCAGTGACGTCATCGTCTGCGCGGAAATGGACGAACAGTGGGGCTATGTCGGGGCTAAATCGCGCCAGCGCTGGCTGTTTTACGCGTATGACAGTCTCCGGAAGACGGTTGTTGCGCACGTATTCGGTGAACGCACTATGGCGACGCTGGGGCGTCTTATGAGCCTGCTGTCACCCTTTGACGTGGTGATATGGATGACGGATGGCTGGCCGCTGTATGAATCCCGCCTGAAGGGAAAGCTGCACGTAATCAGCAAGCGATATACGCAGCGAATTGAGCGGCATAACCTGAATCTGAGGCAGCACCTGGCACGGCTGGGACGGAAGTCGCTGTCGTTCTCAAAATCGGTGGAGCTGCATGACAAAGTCATCGGGCATTATCTGAACATAAAACACTATCAATAAGTTGGAGTCATTACCCGTTATTATGTTGATCAAAAGCCAGCGTACCGGAGACATACACCACGCCATCAGCCAGCGTGCCGGGAACGAAGGGGGCCAGCGGTGCGCTGCTGCCAGCGGGAATAATTACGGATTTTGGCATCGTTAAACTCCTTAAGCGATACGAGCAAAGGACGTGGGAGAAAGCGCGTCGCAGAACGTTTCGACGTCGCTGACCCAGCCAAAAAAGGTTTCGATATTGAACAACGCGGCTTTCTGTGCAAATTCAGGCCCCGCCTGGTGTGTTGCGTCTTCCAGCACCACGCCGAAATACTCCAGAAAAAAGCCATCGCGTAGCGTCGATTCGACGCAGACGTTGGTAGCGATACCGGTGAAAACCAGATGGCGTATTCCACGGCTGCGCAAAATGCTGTCCAGCGGCGTATTGAAGAAACCGCTGTAGCGCGGCTTCGGCAGCACAATATCGCCAGGCTGCGGCACCAGTTCATCCACCAGTTGATAATCCCAGGAGCCTTTCGCCAGCAATTTCCCCTGCAGCTGCGGCTGCTTACGCATGGTTTTCAGGGCGTTCGATTTATGAAAATTCGGTGAGCCGGGTCCGCCAGCTTCGACATACTGTTCATCCCAGCCATTTTGAAACCAGATGATCAGCATCCCTGCCGCTCGCGCTGCGGTCACGGCGGTTTGAATGTTGGCAATGACCGGGCGAGTGGTTGAGACATCAAACCCGGCGAGATCTAAGTAGCCGCCTGGCGTGGCATAAGCGTTTTGCATATCCACCACGATCAGCGCACTTTGCTGCGGATCGAAGGTAATGGCTTCCGGTCGAGCGGTTAAGGTCGTCATCATGCCACCTCCTGAGTCAGCGCAGGGAGATGGGCGCGGCACTGCATCAGTGGTTGAATGCGCTCGCCGAAGGTTTCGATTCCCGACAGAAAATCATCGAAGGTCAACAGCACGCCTTCGGCACCAGGCACGCTTGCGACTTCATCTAACATGCGCGCGACACTGGCGTAAGAACCGACTAATGTCCCCATATTGATGTTTACCGCCGAAGTGGGATCGGCCATCTGACGGACGTTGGTGTCAGTACCGGAGCGGGTATCTTTCTGACTTTGTTCGGTTAGCCAGCTTAACGCCTCTTCATCCGCGCCCGCTTTGTAGTGTTCCCATTTGGCGCGAGCGGCATCGTCGGTTTCATCGGCAATCACCATAAACAACACATAAGAGCCAACGTCGCGCCCGGTTTGCTCTGCGGCCTGTTTCATCCGCACAGCGGTCGGGGCGAAAGCCGTGGGTGTATTTACGCCTTTGCCGAAACAGAAGTTGAAATCGGCATACTGAGCGGAGAACGCCATGCCAGCGTCGCTTTGCCCGGCGCAGATCACTTTCATGGGGACACTCGGTTGCGGACTGACGCGACAATCATTCATGGTGAAAAAATCGCCTTTAAAATCGGGTAATGACTCCAACTTATTGATAGTGTTTTATGTTCAGATAATGCCCGATGACTTTGTCATGCAGCTCCACCGATTTTGAGAACGACAGCGACTTCCGTCCCAGCCGTGCCAGGTGCTGCCTCAGATTCAGGTTATGCCGCTCAATTCGCTGCGTATATCGCTTGCTGATTACGTGCAGCTTTCCCTTCAGGCGGGATTCATACAGCGGCCAGCCATCCGTCATCCATATCACCACGTCAAAGGGTGACAGCAGGCTCATAAGACGCCCCAGCGTCGCCATAGTGCGTTCACCGAATACGTGCGCAACAACCGTCTTCCGGAGACTGTCATACGCGTAAAACAGCCAGCGCTGGCGCGATTTAGCCCCGACATAGCCCCACTGTTCGTCCATTTCCGCGCAGACGATGACGTCACTGCCCGGCTGTATGCGCGAGGTTACCGACTGCGGCCTGAGTTTTTTAAGTGACGTAAAATCGTGTTGAGGCCAACGCCCATAATGCGTGCAGTTGCCCGGCATCCAACGCCATTCATGGCCATATCAATGATTTTCTGGTGCGTACCGGGTTGAGAAGCGGTGTAAGTGAACTGCATTTGCCATGTTTTACGGCAGTGAGAGCAGAGATAGCGCTGATGTCCGGCAGTGCTTTTGCCGTTACGCACCACCCCGTCAGTAGCTGAACAGGAGGGACAGCTGATAGAAACAGAAGCCACTGGAGCACCTCAAAAACACCATCATACACTAAATCAGTAAGTTGGCAGCATCACCTTAAAATCGCTTTTCCCCGTGCCCCACAGGTCGCGCAGCACCTGAACATATTCGGTGAGATAGTCGTAACGACGGGAGAAATAGTCATCGCCAGGCCAGATACCCATCTGCTCATACACGGGCTTTTGCCAGCCAGTCACGAGGTTGACGCCAAAACGCCCGCCAGAGATGGAGTCGATGGTTGCGGCCATACGGGCGACGATTGCCGGAGGTAACGTTAAGGTGGCAGCAGTGGCGTAAATCTGAATGCGCGAGGTCACGGCTGCCAGACCCGCCATCAAGGTGAACGACTCAAGGTTGTGATCCCAGAACTCAGTTTTGCCGCCAAAGCCACGCAGTTTGATCATCGACAGGGCGAAATCGAAATGGTAATGCTCCGCTTTCTGCACAATGGCTTTATTCAGTTCAAAGGTCGGCATGTACTGCGGCGCGTGGGTCGAAATGAGCCAGCCGTTGTTGCCAATAGGTACGAATACGCCAATTTTCATCATCAACCTCTCTTCGTCTCGTAAAGTGAAAGTCAGACGGGGCGCTGCATCCTGCATATCCTTTTCAGCCGCGTATTGGCTTGTTTGCAAAGCGGATGCCAGTTTTTAAAAAGTTAATGTTATTAATATGTTAATATTACGTTATCTAAAATATCTGATAAAAAGTGGACTAAACGGTCAAAACAGTTGCACATAAAACATGCATCTGTGCGCGATGAGAGTGCAGAAGGTCGAGGCCGGGCGGGGGTTTTGCTATCCTGTTGCCAATCTACAAGAGGGGAGAGCGCATGACGCAAGGCGCAGTGAAAACAACGGGTAAACGTTCGCGCGCAGTAAGCGCGAAGAAAAAAGCGATTCTTAGCGCAGCACTGGACACTTTTTCACAATTCGGTTTTCACGGCACAAGGCTGGAGCAGATCGCAGAGTTGGCGGGTGTTTCAAAAACCAATCTGCTGTATTACTTTCCGTCAAAAGAGGCGCTGTATATTGCCGTGCTGCGGCAGATTCTCGATATCTGGCTGGCACCGTTAAAAGCGTTTCGTGAAGATTTCGCTCCGCTGGCGGCGATAAAAGAGTACATCCGTCTGAAGCTGGAAGTCTCCCGCGATTATCCGCAG
Organism: Shigella sonnei; assembly: GCF_002950395.1. NCBI lineage: Bacteria > Pseudomonadati > Pseudomonadota > Gammaproteobacteria > Enterobacterales > Enterobacteriaceae > Shigella > Shigella sonnei. The sequence continues at coordinate 1,910,921 of NZ_CP026802.1, read as the reverse complement.
GCTTCGCGCCTGTTCTGTATGGAGATGCTGGCAGGCGCGCCGCTGTTAATGGATGAACTGACGGGCGATTTGAAGGCATTAATTGATGAGAAATCTGCGCTGATTGCCGGTTGGGTCAAAAGCGGCAAACTCGCGCCGATTGATCCGCAGCATTTGATTTTCATGATTTGGGCTTCCACTCAACATTACGCCGATTTCGCCCCTCAGGTGGAGGCGGTGACAGGCGCGACGTTGCGCGATGAGATATTTTTCAATCAAACGGTTGAAAACGTGCAGCGGATTATTATTGAGGGGATTCGACCACGTTAAAGATGCCGGAGGAGGTTGTAACATCCTCCGGCTACCTGTTTAACCGATCGTCATTAAACTGGCGTTACCGCCAGCGGCAGCGGTATTCACACTCAGCGAACGTTCGATATACAGCCGTTCCAGAAGGATATTGCTTTCGCCACGGGCAAAACCCTGCACCGAAACAATTGCGCCATCCCGCGCAGCAACGGCTTCACACAATGCGCGAAGCTGATCCGAATCACCGTGGAAGATCACCGCATCAAAGGGTTGAGCGGTTATATTTTCCGCTTTCGCCAGTTGAATACGTTCGCTGACTGCCGATGGCAATGCCTTTACTAGCTGACGATGCAGCGCGTCATCCGGCCACAGTACCTGGCTGCCCACCGCCAGCACGGCGGCGAGCTGAGTCAGCGCATCCTGCTCATCATCGGCAATACACAACACGCGCTCACGCGGCAGCAGCGTCCAGGTGTTGCGTTCACCCGTCGGCCCCGGCAGCAATCGTTGTGTTCCTGCCTGCGCCAGCTCGCCATATTGCGTACATAACGCCTGCAATTCTGGACGATTTGCTGCCCATTCCCGCAGTGCATTTAGCGGCTGAGTCAATGCGGCTTTCAACTGTGCATCGACCGGATACTCTGCATCCTGACGCGCGAGCGTCACTGCCAGCGCACTTTCCGGGCGATTCGCCAGCAGACGGTAGAGATAGAGCGGACCGCCTGCTTTCGGCCCGGTACCGGACAACCCTTCGCCGCCGAACGGCTGCACACCAACCACTGCGCCCACCATATTACGGTTAACATACAGGTTACCAACATGGGCCGAGCCAGTGACCTGGGCGATGGTTTCATCAATACGCGTATGGACACCAAGCGTCAGACCATAGCCGGAAGCGTTAATCTGCTCGATCAGCTCTGGTAGCTGGTTACGGTTGTAACGCACCACATGCAGCACCGGACCAAAGACCTCTTTGTGCAATTCGGCAAAGTCATCCAGTTCGATCAGCGTCGGGGCGACAAAGGTGCCGCTTTGCCATTCACGGGCATCTTCGCTGTTTTCCCGCACCGCCTGGAACACCGGACGGCCTTTGCTACGCATGGTCTGAATATGGCGCTCAATATTGGCTTTCGCTTCGCTATCAATCACCGGACCGATATCGGTGGTCAGGCGACCCGGATTACCCATCCGGCATTCGGCCATTGCACCGCGCAGCATTTTCAACGTGTGGTCGGCAATCTCATCTTGCAGGCACAGCACGCGCAGTGCCGAACAACGCTGACCCGCACTGTCGAACGCCGAGGCCAGCACATCCACGACGACTTGTTCGGTCAGTGCTGAAGAATCGACAATCATCGCGTTCATGCCGCCGGTTTCAGCGATGAGCGGAATAGGGCGACCCTGAGCGTCCAGGCGGCTGGCGATATTGCGCTGCAGTAACGTAGCGACTTCGGTTGAACCGGTAAACATCACCCCGCGCACGCGATCATCACCCGTCAGTTGCGCGCCCACGGTTTCCCCCTGACCTGGCAGCAATTGCACCACGCCAGGGGGTACACCCGCTTCCAGCAAAATGGCGATCCCTTGCGCGGCAATCAGCGGCGTTTGTTCTGCCGGTTTTGCCAGCACGCTGTTACCTGCCGCCAGTGCGGCAGCGATCTGCCCGGTGAAAATAGCCAGCGGGAAGTTCCACGGACTGATACACACCACAGGCCCTAATGGACGGTGGGTTTCGTTAGCGAAATCATCCCGCACCTGTCCGGCGTAGTAGTGGAGAAAATCGACCGCTTCGCGCACTTCGGCAATGGCGTTACTGAAGGTTTTTCCGGCTTCACGCACCAGAATACCAATCAGTTGCTGCATCTGGCTTTCCATTAGCACGGCAGCGCGATGCAAAATCGCCGCGCGTTCAGCCGGAGGCGTGGCAAACCAGATTGGCGCGTTATTAACCGCACTTTCCAGCGCCTGTTCTACTTCACGTGGCGTGGCTTCACGCACAAAGCCCACAATATCTTTCGGTTCCGCAGGGTTAATAACGGGCGACATCTCACCTGCCGCTACCGGTTGTTCCAGCATTGGCAAGGCCTGCCATTTTTGCAGTGCACTATTGAGCAGGGCAGAGGAGAGCGAGGCCAGACGGTGTTCGTTAGCGAGATCCAGCCCTGCCGAGTTGTCGCGCCCGTGACCGTAAAGATCGCGCGGCAGGGGAATTTTCGGATGCGGTAATCCAGTTTGCCCTTCCTGTTGCGCCAGTTTTTCTACAGCAGTGACCGGATCGGCGACCAGTTCATCCAGTGGCAAAGAGGTGTCGGCAATACGGTTAACAAACGAGGTGTTAGCACCGTTTTCCAGCAGGCGACGCACCAGATACGCCAGCAGCGTTTCATGTGTGCCAACCGGGGCATAAATACGACACGGTCGGTTAAGTTTACCGTCGGCAACTTTCCCGGTGACCTGCTCGTACAGTGGCTCGCCCATACCATGCAGGCACTGGAACTCGTACTGACCCGGATAGTAGTTCTGACCTGCCAGTTGATAAATCGCTGCCAGCGTATGGGCGTTGTGCGTCGCGAACTGCGGGTAGATTAGATTCGGCACCGCCAGCAGCTTTTTCGCACAGGCGAGATAAGAAACGTCGGTATACACCTTGCGGGTATAAACCGGATAGCCTTCAAGGCCGTCCATCTGCGCACGCTTGATTTCACTATCCCAGTACGCGCCTTTCACCAGGCGAATCATCAGACGGCGACGGCTGCGGGTGGCGAGATCAACCAGGTAATCGATCACCAACGGGCAGCGTTTTTGATAAGCCTGAATAACAAAACCGATGCCGTTCCAGCCTGCCAGTTCCGGCTCGAAACAGAGATTTTCCAGCAGATCGAGGGAGATCTCCAGACGATCGGCCTCTTCGGCATCGATGTTAATACCAATATCATACTGACGCGCCAGCAGGGTGAGTGATTTCAGACGCGGGTAAAGCTCTTCCATTACCCGGTCATACTGGGCGCGGCTGTAGCGCGGATGCAGCGCCGACAGTTTGATTGAAATGCCCGGACCTTCATAGATGCCACGACCGTTAGACGCTTTACCAATGGCGTGAATCGCCTGCTGATAGGAAACCATATACGCCTGTGCGTCTGCGGCAGTCAGTGCAGCTTCGCCCAGCATATCGTAAGAGTAACGGAAACCTTTCTCTTCCAGCTTGCGGGCATTGGCTAACGCTTCCGCGATGGTTTCACCCGTGACGAACTGCTCGCCCATCAGGCGCATCGCCATATCCACACCTTTGCGGATCAGCGGTTCACCGCTTTTACCGATAATGCGGTTCAGCGAGCGGGAGAGGCTGGCTTCGTTATGGGTGGAAACCAGTTTGCCAGTAAACAGCAGCCCCCAGGTAGCGGCATTAACAAACAGTGACGGGCTACGACCAATGTGTGACTGCCAGTTACCGTTGCTGATTTTGTCGCGAATTAACGCGTCGCGGGTGGCTTTGTCGGGAATACGCAACAACGCTTCTGCCAGACACATCAGCGCCACGCCTTCCTGCGATGACAGCGAAAACTCCTGCAATAACCCCTGGACCATTCCTGCACGACCACTGGCATTTTTTTGATTACGCAGTTTATCGGCCAGTTGATACGCCAGTTTGTGCGCCTGTTCAGCAACTGGCTGCGGCAGGCGGGCTTGTTCCAGCAGCATAGAAACCGCTTCGGTTTCCGGGCGGCGATAGGCCGCGGTGATCGCGGCGCGGGAAACCGACTGGGGCAATATTTGCTCGGCAAAGTCGAGGAATGGCTGGTGTGGTTCCTCTGCCGGAGTCGGTGCTTCATCGCTCTCATTGGCCGCGCCAGAAAGCAGCGCAGGTAGCTCCGGCAGAGTATCGCTGTTTTCCAGTTGTTCGAGATAAGAAAAAATCGCCTGCTTAATTAACCAGTGTGGTGTGCGATCGATACGTGTCGCGGCAGACTTAATACGCTCACGCGTCGCGTCGTCCAGCTTAACCCCCATGGTGGTGGTTCCCATGCCATTACTCCTGTTGTTCTGAAAGGTGCAACTTAACGTTATCGTGAAATATCCATGATGTTGCAACTTTGTGCAACCATGTTAAATGTGACTTGCGTAGCAAGCTTAAAAATGAATGAAATGTTAATAAAAGAAATCGATATGACAGTGATTAAAAAATAACTCAGACTTTTTCTCTGCGGCAGTTAACCTTTTTGAAAGGTGCAACCGCAAAAAATGTGAGAGAGTGCAACCTGATGAAAAATAGTGTCGCTGAGCACTAAAATTTAATGTAAATGGTGTGTTAAATCGATTGTGAATAACCAGCGCTTCCGGCAGGATACGGTCGCCCTGGTAAAACATAAACTCTGTTACCCCGTTCCGGTGGCAGATATAACGGCAAGTTTCGACATTGCCGATAATAATTTTTTGGAGACTTTAGATGGCTATTAGCACACCGATGTTGGTGACATTTTGTGTCTATATCTTTGGCATGATATTGATTGGGTTTATCGCCTGGCGATCAACGAAAAACTTTGACGACTATATTCTGGGCGGTCGTAGTCTTGGGCCATTCGTGACGGCATTATCGGCGGGTGCGTCGGATATGAGCGGCTGGCTGTTAATGGGGTTGCCTGGCGCGGTTTTTCTTTCCGGGATTTCCGAAAGCTGGATCGCCATTGGCCTGACATTAGGCGCGTGGATCAACTGGAAGCTGGTGGCCGGGCGGTTGCGTGTGCATACCGAATACAATAATAACGCCTTAACATTGCCGGATTATTTCACCGGGCGTTTTGAAGATAAAAGCCGCATTTTGCGCATTATCTCCGCGCTGGTTATTTTGCTGTTCTTCACCATTTATTGCGCTTCGGGCATTGTGGCAGGCGCGCGTCTGTTTGAAAGTACCTTTGGCATGAGTTACGAAACGGCTCTGTTGGCGGGAGCTGCGTCGACGATCCTTTACACCTTTATTGGCGGTTTCCTCGCGGTGAGCTGGACTGACACTGTACAGGCCAGCCTGATGATTTTTGCCCTGATCCTGACGCCGGTTATCGTCATTATCAGTGTCGGTGGCTTTGGTGACTCGCTGGAAGTGATCAAACAAAAGAGCATCGAAAACGTGGATATGCTCAAAGGGCTGAACTTTGTTGCCATTATCTCATTGATGGGTTGGGGGCTGGGTTACTTCGGGCAGCCGCACATCCTGGCGCGTTTTATGGCGGCAGATTCTCACCACAGCATTGTCCATGCGCGTCGTATCAGTATGACCTGGATGATCCTTTGCCTGGCAGGGGCGGTGGCTGTTGGCTTCTTTGGTATCGCTTACTTTAACGAGCATCCGGCGGTAGCAGGTGCGGTAAACCAGAACGCTGAACGCGTGTTTATCGAACTGGCGCAAATTCTGTTTAACCCGTGGATTGCCGGGATTCTGCTGTCGGCGATTCTGGCGGCGGTAATGTCAACCTTAAGTTGCCAGCTGCTGGTGTGCTCCAGTGCGATTACCGAAGATTTATACAAAGCGTTTCTGCGTAAACAGGCCAGCCAGAAAGAGCTGGTGTGGGTAGGACGTGTGATGGTGCTGGTGGTGGCGCTGGTGGCGATTGCGCTGGCGGCAAACCCGGAAAACCGCGTGCTGGGCTTAGTGAGCTACGCGTGGGCAGGCTTTGGCGCGGCGTTTGGTCCGGTGGTGCTGTTCTCGGTGATGTGGTCACGCATGACGCGCAACGGTGCGCTGGCGGGGATGATCATCGGTGCGCTGACAGTTATCGTCTGGAAGCAGTTCGGCTGGCTGGGACTGTACGAAATTATTCCGGGCTTCATCTTCGGCAGTATCGGGATTGTAGTGTTTAGTTTGCTGGGTAAAGCGCCGTCAGCGGCGATGCAAAAACGCTTTGCCGAGGCCGATGCGCACTATCATTCGGCTCCGCCGTCACGGTTGCAGGAAAACTAAGGGACTTAGCCTGCGGCGGTTTTGTTTGGCTTCAGCAGCGGGTTGCGCTCCCTTAATGTGCCTCGCCATATAAATTGAATGGTGCAGGGAGCGCGCAGGGGGCGGCCAGTCGCCGCCGCCCCCTGCACCCCCGGGCTCTGGCGAACAAAATCGCCGCTGCGCGGTACCTTCAGCTTATCCCCTTCGGCTACCGGGTCGGGCGCGAGGTAACGTCCTGTAAGACGCGCCCTCAGCCCACATCCATGTGGGCTGCCCCGGCCTTCGGGGAACGTTTCAGCGATTTTGACGCCACCAACACCCGCGCTGTTATTATGTTCCGGGCAAAAAGTTAGATTTGATAATCGCGGATGGACGAAATTGCTTGATACACCCGCTTATCAGTTTTACATGGAAGCTGTGATGCATTGAGTCTGGACAGTTTTGTCGGCTGGATAAGGCGTTTACGCGGCATCTGGCAAGAACACATGGCTCGTTGTAAACAATCCCATCTTTGTACCTGGAATAATCGTTTATATCCCCTGGTATTACCTCTCTTTGTTTACATTCCAACATCATTTTATAAACATTCCGCTTGTATTTTTCTTTGCCGTAATGATAATCGCTATCACTGCGATTTACTTTTCTTTGCATGGATTGACTCAGAAAAACGTTTAAGGGTGGGTGGCATGTTTGTTCCGTTTCTCATTATGTTGCGCGAAGGACTTGAAGCCGCGCTGATTGTCAGTTTGATTGCCAGCTATCTTAAGCGTACCCAGCGAGGCCGATGGATTGGCGTGATGTGGATTGGCGTGTTGCTTGCCGCTGCGTTGTGCCTGGGCTTGGGTATCTTCATTAACGAAACCACCGGCGAATTTCCGCAAAAAGAACAGGAACTGTTTGAAGGTATCGTGGCGGTGATCGCCGTGGTGATCCTTACCTGGATGGTTTTCTGGATGCGCAAAGTGTCGCGCAACGTCAAAGTACAACTGGAGCAGGCAGTCGATAGCGCATTGCAGCGTGGAAATCATCATGGCTGGGCGCTGGTGATGATGGTCTTTTTTGCCGTTGCAAGGGAAGGGCTGGAGTCGGTCTTTTTCCTGCTGGCGGCATTTCAACAAGATGTCGGGATCTGGCCGCCGCTGGGTGCAATGCTCGGTCTTGCTACTGCCGTGGTGCTAGGCTTCCTGCTCTACTGGGGCGGTATTCGCCTCAATCTTGGTGCATTTTTTAAATGGACCAGCCTGTTTATTCTCTTCGTCGCCGCAGGGCTGGCTGCTGGTGCCATTCGCGCATTTCATGAAGCCGGATTGTGGAACCACTTTCAGGAAATCGCCTTCGATATGAGCGCAGTGCTCTCAACTCACTCGCTGTTTGGCACGCTGATGGAAGGGATTTTTGGCTATCAGGAAGCACCGAGCGTCAGCGAAGTCGCCGTCTGGTTTATTTATCTCATCCCGGCGCTGGTGGCATTTGCTCTGCCACCACGCGCAGGGGCGACAGCGTCTCGCTCCGCGTAACAAATACGACGCAAACTCTTGCTTAGTTACAACATACTTTAAAGGGATAGTCTCGTCATGACCATTAACTTCCGCCGTAACGCATTGCAGTTGAGCGTGGCTGCGCTGTTTTCTTCTGCTTTTATGGCTAACGCCGCTGATGTGCCGCAGGTCAAAGTGACCGTGACGGATAAGCAGTGCGAACCGATGACCATTACGGTTAACGCCGGGAAAACACAGTTCATTATTCAGAACCATAGCCAGAAGGCGCTGGAGTGGGAGATCCTCAAAGGCGTGATGGTGGTGGAAGAGCGGGAAAATATCGCCCCTGGTTTTAGCCAGAAAATGACGGCGAATTTACAGCCTGGCGAATACGATATGACCTGCGGTCTGCTGACTAACCCGAAAGGGAAGTTGATCGTCAAAGGTGAGGCAACGGCGGATGCGGCGCAAAGTGATGCGCTGTTAAGTCTTGGTGGTGCAATTACTGCATATAAAGCGTATGTCATGGCGGAAACCACGCAGCTGGTGACCGACACCAAAGCCTTTACCGACGCGATTAAAGCAGGCGATATCGAAAAAGCGAAAGCACTGTATGCGCCGACGCGCCAGCACTATGAGCGCATTGAACCGATTGCTGAACTGTTCTCCGATCTGGATGGCAGCATTGACGCCCGTGAAGATGATTACGAGCAAAAAGCCGCCGACCCAAAATTCACTGGTTTCCACCGTCTGGAAAAAGCATTGTTTGGCGACAACACCACCAAAGGGATGGATCAGTACGCTGAGCAGCTTTATACAGATGTGGTCGATTTGCAAAAACGCATCAGTGAACTGGCTTTCCCACCTTCAAAAGTGGTCGGCGGCGCAGCCGGACTGATTGAGGAAGTGGCAGCCAGCAAAATTAGCGGTGAAGAAGATCGCTACAGCCACACCGATCTGTGGGATTTCCAGGCTAACGTTGAAGGCTCGCAGAAAATTGTCGATTTGCTGCGTCCACAACTGCAAAAAGCCAACCCGGAACTGCTGGCAAAAGTCGATGCCAACTTTAAAAAGGTCGATACCATTCTGGCGAAATACCGTACTAAAGACGGTTTTGAAACCTACGACAAATTGACCGATGCCGACCGGAATGCACTGAAAGGACCGATTACTGCGCTGGCGGAAGATCTGGCGCAACTTCGCGGTGTGCTGGGACTGGATTAAGCGTTATGCAGTATAAAGATGAAAACGGCGTGAATGAACCGTCACGCCGACGTTTACTGAAAGGGATTGGTGCGCTGGCGCTGGCGGGAAGTTGTCCGGTCGCTCATGCACAAAAAACGCAAAGTGCACCGGGCACGCTTTCACCGGATGCACGCAATGAGAAACAGCCGTTTTATGGTGAGCATCAGGCAGGGATCCTGACGCCACAACAGGCCGCAATGATGCTGGTGGCGTTTGATGTGCTTGCCAGCGATAAAGCCGATCTTGAGCGGTTGTTTCGCTTGTTGACTCAGCGTTTTGCTTTTCTGACTCAGGGCGGAGCAGCACCAGAAACGCCAAATCCGCGCCTGCCACCACTCGATTCCGGCATTCTTGGCGGCTACATTGCGCCCGATAATCTCACCATCACGTTATCGGTGGGTCACTCATTGTTTGATGAGCGCTTTGGCCTTGCGCCACAGATGCCAAAAAAGCTGCAGAAGATGACGCGTTTCCCCAACGACTCGCTGGATGCGGCGTTATGTCATGGTGATGTGTTGCTACAGATTTGCGCCAACACCCAGGACACGGTTATCCATGCGCTGCGCGATATCATCAAACACACGCCGGATTTGCTCAGTGTGCGCTGGAAGCGGGAAGGGTTTATTTCCGATCACGTGTCGCGTAGTAAAGGCAAAGAGACGCCGATTAATTTGCTGGGTTTCAAAGACGGCACTGCCAATCCCGATAGCCAGAATGATAAGTTGATGCAAAAAGTGGTGTGGGTAACGGCAGATCAGCAGGAGCCTGCGTGGACAATCGGTGGCAGCTATCAGGCAGTACGCTTGATTCAGTTTCGAGTGGAATTTTGGGACAGAACGCCGCTGAAAGAACAGCAGACGATTTTTGGCCGTGATAAGCAAACCGGTGCGCCGCTGGGAATGCAGCATGAGCATGATGTGCCTGATTACGCCAGCGACCCGGAAGGGAAGGTGATTGCGCTGGACAGCCATATCCGGCTGGCGAATCCCCGCACGGCGGAGAGTGAGTCCAGCCTGATGCTGCGTCGCGGCTACAGTTATTCGTTGGGGGTCACCAACTCCGGACAACTGGATATGGGGTTGCTGTTTGTCTGCTACCAACACGATCTGGAAAAAGGCTTCCTGACAGTACAAAAAAGGCTCAATGGCGAAGCGCTGGAGGAATACGTTAAACCTATCGGCGGCGGTTATTTTTTTTCGCTGCCGGGAGTGAAGGACGCGAACGATTATCTCGGAAGCGCGTTATTGCGGGTTTAATGTTTTTAGGCGGATAAGGCATTTGTGCGCAGATGCCTGATGCGACGCTTGCGCGTCTTATCATGCCTACAATCAGTGCGGGTTTGGTAGGCTGGATAAGGCGTTCACGCCGCATCCGGCGATCGTGCACTGATGCCTGATGCAAATCCTGCTGAAAGCACACAGCTTTTTTCATCACTGTCATCACTCTGTCATCTTTCCAGTAGAAACTAATGTCACTGAAATAGTGTTTTATAGTTAAATATAAGTAAATATATTGTTGCAATAAATGCGAGATCTGTTGTACTTATTAAGTAGCAGCGGAAGTTCCCGGCAGTGATAGTCAGTCACTATGGAGATCGCGGATGGTAACGTCCTGTACTGGACATGTTTTAGATAATCAACGCGCCACCACTCGCGGAGTTTTCTCCTCCGGTAGTCATCTCGTCACTTTGCATTTTCAACCTCATCCTTTCTTTTCATGTGTTACCGACGCCGTAAACGGTGCGCGTAGCCGTTTTTCGGCATTTTATCCAAAAGCAAACTATGGCTTACAAGGAAGCCAACCCTCTGATGTTCGTGCGCATAATCGCGCTGCCAACGGCGCGTGTGATGAATACAAACAACTCAAGGTGCTCTCTATGGGAAGACAAAAAGCAGTGATCAAAGCTCGTCGCGAGGCAAAACGTGTGCTGAGACGGGATTCGCGCAGCCATAAGCAGCGTGAAGAAGAATCGGTCACCTCGCTTGTGCAGATGGGCGGCGTAGAAGCCATTGGTATGGCCCGCGACAGTCGCGATACTTCGCCCATCCTCGCGCGAAATGAAGCGCAATTGCACTATCTGAAGGCTATTGAGAGTAAGCAGCTGATATTCGCCACGGGCGAAGCCGGGGGCGGAAAAACCTGGATCAGCGCAGCAAAAGCGGCAGAGGCCCTGATACATAAGGATGTCGACAGGATTATCGTCACCCGTCCAGTTCTGCAAGCCGATGAAGATCTTGGCTTCTTACCTGGAGATATCGCAGAAAAGTTTGCTCCCTATTTTCGCCCGGTCTACGACGTGCTGGTCCGGCGCTTAGGGGCTTCCTTTATGCAGTACTGCCTGCGACCGGAAATAGGGAAGGTGGAAATTGCGCCGTTCGCCTATATGCGTGGACGTACCTTTGAAAATGCAGTCGTCATTCTTGACGAGGCGCAGAATGTGACTGCCGCGCAAATGAAAATGTTTTTAACCCGCCTCGGGGAGAACGTGACGGTTATCGTCAACGGTGATATCACGCAATGCGATTTGCCTCGCGGCGTGTGCTCCGGATTAAGTGACGCGCTGGAACGTTTCGAAGAAGATGAAATGGTTGGGATCGTCCGGTTCGGTAAAGAGGACTGCGTACGTTCGGCACTTTGCCAACGTACGCTGCATGCCTACAGTTAAGTGTGTTATCGGTGCAGAGCCCGGGCGAACCGGGCTTTGTTTTATTTCAACAGATTTTCACTTCAGGTTAGCGTTCAGGGGGGCGACTTTGAGCGTGTTGATAAGCTGAACTGGAGTCTGGTTTAGATACTCTTACCAGGCATTTTTCGTCATAGCATCAGACCAGTGTAATACTGCCAGCGCGGAGAGTTTTTCTTCCAGAAGCCAAAAAAATGAGCATCTGCCTATCTTTTTTCGGCCATTCAACCTGTACAGGAGATCTGGTGCCAATTTTGCTTATGAGGTTTAATCAACAATGGGCTATACTTTGACTGACTGTTTAACACCGAATATATTCCTCTGATTTATTCTTTAGGGATAATATTATAAATGTAAGGTTAATCTTAATTAATTCTTTGCTAATATTGTGTGTTGTTATTTTTTTGTGGAAGGCAAGCCGCAATGGCTAAATAGGGATGGTTGTAATAATCAAAACATGATACTAACTATATATTGATCGTTGCATTGTTGGCATGTAACACGCTGCAGCGAGTAACATTGGTAATGAAATATAATCAACATGGATAGGTGAAAATTAATTATGAGCTTTATGGCTTTTGTAACTTGTTTGACAATTGCATTTATCGCCGGTTTTGCTGTTGCCAGAAAATTGACACTCCGAAAAGTTGCCTCATCGGTAATCATCGCTAAATCGCAACCCGTCCCTTCATCTGCAACTTCCCCTGCCGCTAAGGCGTCGACAAGGAGCTATATACCGCAGAAAACCTATCGTGACTCTCGTTGGCAAGAGCGAGATGAGTTATTTCAGGGAATGGTTGCCGAAGGTATTTTATTGGAAAGAAAAGAGTGGTTAATCACGCGTTGTGAAAAAATGTATTTCGATAATCTGGAAAAATGGTTTGGACATTATTGTCATATCCATTGCCAGGTCTCTCTGGGGCGCTTGATCAACTTTCCAGAACAACCTGAGTTTAGCGAAGAAGAAAGAAAGCGTTTCTTTGCAATTTATAATGGCATGGCAATGGATTATGTTCTGGTTTCAAAGAAGAACAATAAAATAGTCTGTGTTATTGAGCTGGATGACCCGAGTCATGAAAGGGCGGATCGCATTATTCGTGACCGTTGGTTGGATACAATTATGACTCTTGCACGGGTGCCTTTTGTACGAGCTTCTGTCACTAAATTGGAGGAAATTCCTCCGGTCTGGGAGACTCGTGACAAAATTCGCCCATTAGTCGCGGCGACAAAGAGTGAACCGGTGCATTAACTAAGTATCCCGGTCGGGGCTTCTCATCCCCCGGTGTGTGCAATATACGAAAAAAAGCCCGTACCTTCGTACGAGCTCTTCTTTAAAGATGGCGGTGAGGGGGGATTGACTCGCTTCGCTCGCCCTGCGGGCAGCCCGCTCACTGCGTTCACGGTCTGTCCAACTGGCTGTCGCCAGTTGTCGAACCCCGGTCGGGGCTTCTCATCCCCCCGGTGTGTGCAATATACGAAAAAAAAGCCCGTACTTTCGTACGAGCTCTTCTTTAAATATGGCGGTGAGGGGGGATTCGAACCCCCGATACGTTGCCGTATACACACTTTCCAGGCGTGCTCCTTCAGCCACTCGGACACCTCACCAAATTGTCGTTCCTGTCTTGCTGGAACGGGCGCTAATTTAGGGAAATCATGACCTGAGGTCAACAAACTTTTTGAAAAAATCGCGCGTTTATTCAAACTTCAATCAATGTGTGGTTTTAATAAGCGAAATCTGCTTTTTTTGCCACCGACCACGGATTTGTTATGCTGGTGGCCTTTGTAGATCATAACGATAAGTGCGAATAAATTTCGCACAACGCTTTTCGGGAGTCAGTATGGATATCATCTTTTATCACCCAACGTTCGATACCCAATGGTGGATTGAGGCACTGCGCAAAGCTATTCCTCAGGCAAGAGTCAGAGCATGGAAAAGCGGAGATAATGACTCTGCTGATTATGCTTTAGTCTGGCATCCTCCTGTTGAAATGCTGGCAGGGCGCGATCTTAAAGCGGTGTTCGCACTCGGGGCCGGTGTTGATTCTATTTTGAGCAAGCTACAGGCACACCCTGAAATGCTGAACCCTTCTGTTCCACTTTTTCGCCTGGAAGATACCGGTATGGGCGAGCAAATGCAGGAATATGCTGTCAGTCAGGTGCTGCATTGGTTTCGACGTTTTGACGATTATCGCATCCAGCAAAATAGTTCGCATTGGCAACCGCTGCCTGAATATCATCGGGAAGATTTTACCATCGGCATTTTGGGCGCAGGCGTACTGGGCAGTAAAGTTGCTCAGAGTCTGCAAACCTGGCGCTTTCCGCTGCGTTGCTGGAGTCGAACCCGTAAATCGTGGCCTGGCGTGCAAAGCTTTGCCGGACGGGAAGAACTGTCTGCATTTCTGAGCCAATGTCGGGTATTGATTAATTTGTTACCGAATACCCCTGAAACCGTCGGCATTATTAATCAACAATTACTCGAAAAATTACCGGATGGCGCGTATCTCCTCAACCTGGCGCGTGGTGTTCATGTTGTGGAAGATGACCTGCTCGCGGCGCTGGATAGCGGCAAAGTTAAAGGCGCAATGTTGGATGTTTTTAATCGTGAACCCTTACCGCCTGAAAGTCCGCTCTGGCAACATCCACGCGTGACGATAACACCACATGTCGCCGCGATTACCCGTCCCGCTGAAGCTGTGGAGTACATTTCTCGCACCATTGCCCAGCTCGAAAAAGGGGAGAGGGTCTGCGGGCAAGTCGACCGCGCACGCGGCTACTAATAAAGCATCAGGATTCCTGCTATCCTTGGCGGGAATTGAATACAGGAGAGAGTTATGTATCCCGTCGACCTTCATATGCATACCGTTGCCAGCACACATGCATATAGCACATTGAGTGATTACATTGCCCAGGCCAAACAAAAGGGCATTAAACTTTTTGCGATCACCGATCATGGCCCGGATATGGAAGATGCTCCGCATCACTGGCACTTCATTAACATGCGTATCTGGCCGCGAGTGGTTGATGGGGTAGGGATCCTGCGCGGCATCGAAGCTAACATTAAAAATGTTGATGGTGAAATTGATTGCAGCGGTAAAATGTTTGACTCGCTGGATCTGATTATTGCCGGTTTTCATGAGCCGGTTTTTGCACCACATGACAAAGCGACCAATACACAAGCGATGATCGCCACTATCGCCAGCGGCAATGTGCATATAATAAGCCATCCCGGAAATCCCAAATATGAAATAGATGTGAAAGCCGTTGCTGAAGCAGCCGCGAAACATCAGGTGGCGCTGGAAATCAATAATTCTTCATTTTTACACTCACGTAAGGGCAGTGAAGACAACTGTCGTGCGGTAGCCGCAGCGGTACGTGATGCTGGAGGTTGGGTGGCATTAGGCTCGGATTCTCACACCGCGTTTACCATGGGGGAATTTGAAGAGTGTCTTAAAATCCTCGACGCGGTAGATTTTCCGCCAGAGCGCATTTTGAATGTTTCTCCGCGCCGCTTACTGAACTTCCTTGAATCTCGCGGTATGGCACCGATTGCGGAATTTGCAGACCTTTAATTACTAGTAATGGAAATATATTAATGAACGAGTTTTCTATCCTCTGTCGTGTGCTGGGTTCGCTCTATTACCGCCAACCGCAAGATCCTTTACTGGTGCCGCTGTTTACCCTGATTCGTGAGGGGAAACTGGCTGCGAACTGGCCACTGGAGCAGGATGAGTTACTGACGCGTTTACAGAAAAGCTGTGATATGGCGCAAGTCTCTGCCGATTACAATGCGTTGTTTATCGGCGATGAATGTGCAGTGCCGCCATATCGTAGCGCATGGGTTGAGGACGTAACGGAAGCGGAAGTGCGCGCTTTTCTTTCCGAACGAGGGATGCCACTGGCGGATACGCCAGCCGATCACATCGGCACATTGCTGCTTGCGGCTTCCTGGCTGGAAGATCAGTCAACGGAAGATGAGAGCGAAGCACTGGAAACACTGTTCAGTGAGTATCTGTTACCCTGGTGTGGTGCGTTCCTCGGCAAAGTGGAGGCCCATGCAACCACGCCTTTCTGGCGCACCATGGCACCGCTAACCCGTGATGCCATTAGTGCAATGTGGGACGAGCTGGAAGAAGATTCTGAAGAGTAAATGTGATCATCGTCACTCATAACTGCAACAGATAATTTGTTGTTGCATAAAATGTGTGCTCGATCTCATTCATGGCCGCGTTTTCTGCTATCATGCGCGGCATGAACATACTTCTCTCTATTGCAATCACAACAGGCATTCTCTCCGGTATCTGGGGATGGGTGGCTGTTTCCCTGGGCTTACTAAGCTGGGCGGGCTTCTTGGGCTGTACGGCCTACTTTGCCTGCCCGCAAGGTGGGCTGAAAGGGCTGGCGATCTCCGCTGCAACCCTGCTTAGTGGCGTGGTGTGGGCGATGGTCATTATTTACGGTAGTGCACTGGCACCACATCTGGAAATTCTCGGTTATGTCATAACCGGTATTGTGGCGTTTCTGATGTGTATTCAGGCCAAACAGCTGCTGCTTTCATTTGTTCCGGGGACGTTTATAGGCGCATGCGCGACGTTTGCCGGGCAGGGTGACTGGAAACTGGTGTTACCTTCGCTGGCGCTTGGGCTGGTATTTGGTTACGCAATGAAAAACAGCGGCCTGTGGCTGGCGGCGCGTAGTGCAAAGACGGCTCACCGTGAGCAGGAAATCAAAAATAAAGCGTGAGGGGCACTCACGCTTTCGCTTAAACAGTAAAATGCCGGATTATTAATTCCGGCATTTTTATCTGTCAGGATTCTGGTGGAACCGACATATGGCGGTATTTAACCAGAATGTCATTCTGCCGTTCTGCTTTGTTCTGCAAATCCCACAGACCACGGTCGATACCATCATTAATCAGGAAAATGACCCCTGTTTCGATAGCCGACATCAGACACAGCATAACGGGTTCGTTTGAGGTGTAACCCACTTCCCCTTCCAGCAAGCGCTGGTAGTCAATAAAGCGGAAAACCCCGGCCTGAACTTCATAGGAAAGTATCGTCTTACTGGTGTTCACCGAGGAGAGGATCTCACCGGTACTCACATTGACGACACGCAGGTTCACGGCAATCTGATCGAGCTGGTATTGCGTGTCTGCACCGATCCCAAAATATCTTGCCCCAACACCGCCCGATTTAACGTTGCTTTCATAACCGATAATCGAACCTTCAACCATGATATTTGCCGCCGTTAAAGATTGCAGCGGGATTCGGTTATTAATGGCAACTGTGCCGTTTTCTTGTGCCGCACGAATAATCTTGCGCTCGTTAAGCAGGTTTTGTAAACTCTGACGCTCCAGCGGTATAAACCAGCGAGAATCTTTCAATGCCGTGACCAGCATTGCCGTGGCGCTTTGCGGAACAGCAGTGGAGAAGTTACTTGCCGGGTAGGGTTTAAATTGCCCGGTTTCGTCCTGAATGTTGTATACCGAAACAAAGATCTTACCCGTCGGCGCTGGCAGATGGGTCAAATCTTTGTAGCTCTGAGCTTGAGGCATTAATGTCGGTCTGGCGGCTTCTTTAGGCGGGGCGGTTAAGCATCCGCTCAGTAACATGACGGCAACCAAAAGAAATAAGCGCTGCATGATTATTTTCCTTATGAAGCTGGGGCTTAAAAATCGGTTGAGTTATTTTGTAAACCCGAAACCTGGATGGTCGAGGTTTGTCCGGTTTTACGATCTGTCACGTTCAACTGCAATTGACCATCGCGGTTAGCAATATCAACAATATAATCGTTGGTCACCATGCGGCCCGGTTTACCGGTATTAATATTCGACAGTAGCCCACCTAAAATTTGTGACTGGATGGCCTGAGTAAAGTTATCTAACGCTGAGGGTGTTTCAATACCAAAGTCATCGTTATAGCTCGGATCTTTATAAGAGTTTTGGGCCTGAGCGCTATTTAATAAAAAAGCGCCATTATTTGGGTTACCACCAAAGTTTGGATTACGGAACTGGAAAGTCATGGTTCCAGCCCAACTTAATGGCGAAATAAGCATGAGTAGAACTACTGCATGTTTGACACGCATTGCAGCCTCCGAACAATTTTTTATTTAGAATTCATCATGCGCCAAATCGCCCGTACTTAATAACGCCTGATTTATCTGGCGACGATTTAGTGCTTCTTCAGTTTGAATCAGTGCAAAGACGACAGTTTTCTCGAAGTCTTTTTTCAACGGAAATAAAAAAGTCTGGAAAATAACGTCCTGATTGACCGTTATAGTGATCCAGCTTCCCCATCGTGCACTGGGCCTTTCATTAATCGTTAAGTTACCCGTATAGTCACTTTCCCATTTATCACTAAAGGCTCGGTAAAAATCATGGCCAATAGATGAAACAGTATGGTCAGTTAGCAATCCCGGGACTTCTACCTCAACGGCGTGAAGATTCCCTGCGGCGAACAGAAATTCTGCCGCCACAATCCAGCGTAAATAACGTTTCATGGCTTTATCGCCTGAGGTTATCGTTTGCCCAGGAAACCGCTTGTGTCCGGTTTTTTACGGCTATCTTCTTGAAAAGATTATAAAGATGCGTTTTAACCGTATTTTCGCTGATGAACAACGAACGAGCGATCTCGTTATTAGACGCGCCGATACGCAGTTTATTCAGGATCTCTTTTTCCCGATGAGTAAGGAGGGCTGATTCCGTGCTGTTATAACGATAGTTACCTGAATGCGTAATCAAGTAGCTGGCAAGCTTTTGCGTAAAGTAGCATTCGCCGCGCAGGACGCCTTGCAACCCATTGACAACACGTTCTTGATCCTCCATGGCATAAAAAACGCCGTTGATATGAGGCCAGTTTTCAATGTCGCGGTACGGGTAATCTTCAGGCGTATTTAGCAACAATATTTTGATATTGTTGTTTTTCCTGCTCAAAGTATCCTGCCAATAATGGATAAGCTTTTTATCCGCTTCCATCATATCCAGAAGAATAATAGAGCCTGAAGATATATCGTCCAGAGGGTGATGCTGCCAACTTACTGATTTAGTGTATGATGGTGTTTTTGAGGTGCTCCAGTGGCTTCTGTTTCTATCAGCTGTCCCTCCTGTTCAGCTACTGACGGGGTGGTGCGTAACGGCAAAAGCACTGCCGGACATCAGCGCTATCTCTGCTCTCACTGCCGTAAAACATGGCAACTGCAGTTCACTTACACCGCTTCTCAACCCGGTACGCACCAGAAAATCATTGATATGGCCATGAATGGCGTTGGATGCCGGGCAACTGCACGCATTATGGGCGTTGGCCTCAACACGATTTTACGTCACTTAAAAAACTCAGGCCGCAGTCGGTAACCTCGCGCATACAGCCGGGCAGTGACGTCATCGTCTGCGCGGAAATGGACGAACAGTGGGGCTATGTCGGGGCTAAATCGCGCCAGCGCTGGCTGTTTTACGCGTATGACAGTCTCCGGAAGACGGTTGTTGCGCACGTATTCGGTGAACGCACTATGGCGACGCTGGGGCGTCTTATGAGCCTGCTGTCACCCTTTGACGTGGTGATATGGATGACGGATGGCTGGCCGCTGTATGAATCCCGCCTGAAGGGAAAGCTGCACGTAATCAGCAAGCGATATACGCAGCGAATTGAGCGGCATAACCTGAATCTGAGGCAGCACCTGGCACGGCTGGGACGGAAGTCGCTGTCGTTCTCAAAATCGGTGGAGCTGCATGACAAAGTCATCGGGCATTATCTGAACATAAAACACTATCAATAAGTTGGAGTCATTACCCGTCCAGAGAACGTTGAATATTATGTAATTTTCCTGTAATTGCCAGCGATTGTTTAAGGTGCTGCAAGAGAGCCGTCGCCTGCAAAGAAGGTTTAGTGATCAACAATAATGTATGACCATGAATACTATGGACTTCATTAAACATGATGAAACCCCGCTTTTTTTATTGATCGCACACCTGACAGCTGCCTCTAAAATAGAAGCACCAGAAGTACTGACAGATGTTGCACTGCTGTGTGTAGTAATAAATCAGCCCTAAATGGGTAAAATATAAAACTAATGGATTACATCTGATTTCAATCTAGCCATTACAAATCTTAAATCAAGTGTTAAACATGTAACTAAATGCAACTCGTTATATTAAAATGTTAATCTTAAGGTTTTATTAAGTTTAGAAATGATAGAAAAGTTGTACATTTGGTTTTTATTGCACAATTTTAAAAAATCATACAAATGGTGATAACTTACTAATAATGCATATAAAAAATATTTCGGTGTAGTCCTTTCGTCATGTAAAAAGTTGTTGTTTTTTCTCCACACCTCCGTGGACAAATTTTTACTCCAAAAAGACGAGGTTTGTCACGGCTTGTGCGCAAGACATATCGCAGCAATCAGCGATGGGCAAGAAGAATGACTGTCTGGTGATTTTTGATAGCGGAAACGGAGATTTAAAAGAAAACAAAATATTTTTTGCGTAGATAACAGCGTATTTACGTGGCTTTTAATACTTTGGTATGAACAAAAAAAGAAAAATACAACGCGCGGGTGAGTTATTAAAAATATTTCCGCAGACATACTTTCCATCGTAACGCAGCGTTAACAAAATACAGGTTGCGTTAACAACCAAGTTGAAATGATTTAATTTCTTAAATGTACGACCAGGTCCAGGGTGACAACATGAAAAACAAATTGTTATTTATGATGTTAACAATACTGGGTGCGCCTGGGATTGCAGCCGCAGCAGGTTATGATTTAGCTAATTCAGAATATAACTTCGCGGTAAATGAATTGAGTAAGTCTTCATTTAATCAGGCAGCCATAATTGGTCAAGCTGGGACTAATAATAGTACTCAGTTACGGCAGGGAGGCTCAAAACTTTTGGCGGTTGTTGCGCAAGAAGGTAGTAGCAACCGGGCAAAGATTGACCAGACAGGAGATTATAACCTTGCATATATTGATCAGGCGGGCAGTGCCAACGATGCCAGTATTTCGCAAGGTGCTTATGGTAATACTGCGATGATTATCCAGAAAGGTTCTGGTAATAAAGCAAATATTACACAGTATGGTACTCAAAAAACGGCAATTGTAGTGCAGAGACAGTCGCAAATGGCTATTCGCGTGACACAACGTTAATTTCCATTCGACTTTTAAATCAATCCGATGGGGGTTTTACATGAAACTTTTAAAAGTAGCAGCAATTGCAGCAATCGTATTCTCCGGTAGCGCTCTGGCAGGTGTTGTTCCTCAGTACGGCGGCGGTAACCATGGTGGTGGCGGTAATAATAGCGGCCCAAATTCTGAGCTGAACATTTACCAGTACGGTGGCGGTAACTCTGCACTTGCTCTGCAAACTGATGCCCGTAACTCTGACTTGACTATTACCCAGCATGGCGGCGGTAATGGTGCAGATGTTGGTCAGGGCTCGGATGACAGCTCAATCGATCTGACCCAACGTGGCTTCGGTAACAGCGCTACTCTTGATCAGTGGAACGGCAAAAATTCTGAAATGACGGTTAAACAGTTCGGTGGTGGCAACGGTGCTGCAGTTGACCAGACTGCATCTAACTCCTCCGTCAACGTGACTCAGGTTGGCTTTGGTAACAACGCGACCGCTCATCAGTACTAATACATCATTTGTATTGTCAGCGCCAGTGATATAAGACGGTAATTCGCCATTTGGATTGTCCGCTCCACCCAACATGTTGTTTCCTTAAGGTTCTCACACCAGAAAGGACATCAACATGCTGAGCAGAGAGGACTTTTACATGATAAAGCAAATGCGCCAGCAGGGCGCGTACATCGTCGATATTGCGACTCAGATTGGTTGCTCTGAACGGACGGTCAGACGCTACCTCAAATACCCTGAACCGCCAGCCAGAAAGACCCGCCACAAAATGGTTAAGCTGAAACCGTTTATGGATTACATCGACATGCGCCTGGCAGAGAATGTCTGGAATAGCGAGGTTATCTTCGCGGAGATTAAGGCAATGGGTTATACGGGCGGACGTTCCATGCTGCGTTACTACATCCAGCCCAAACGTAAAATGCGTCCGTCAAAAAGAACAGTTCGCTTCGAAACTCAGCCTGGATACCAGCTCCAGCATGACTGGGGCGAAGTTGAGGTGGAGGTTGCCGGGCAACGGTGCAAAGTTAACTTTGCGGTTAATACGCTGGGGTTCTCCCGCAGCTTCCATGTCTTCGCCGCACCAAAACAGGATGCTGAGCATACCTACGAATCACTGGTTCGCGCCTTCCGCTACTTCGGTGGTTGTGTGAAAACGGTGCTGGTTGATAACCAGAAGGCTGCGGTGCTGAAGAATAACAACGGGAAAGTCGTGTTCAACTCCGGATTCCTGTTGCTGGCTGACCACTATAACTTCCTGCCACGGGCATGCCGTCCACGCAGGGCCAGAACAAAAGGTAAGGTTGAGCGGATGGTGAAATACCTCAAGGAGAACTTCTTCGTCCGGTACCGCAGGTTCGACAGCTTCACTCATGTCAATCAACAACTGGAGCAATGGATAGCCGATGTGGCTGACAAACGGGAGCTTCGCCAGTTCAAAGAAACGCCGGAACAGCGCTTCGCGCTGGAGCAGGAACATCTGCAGCCGTTACCGGATACAGACTTCGATACCAGTTACTTCGATATCCGCCATGTGTCCTGGGACAGCTATATCGAGGTTGGTGGTAATCGTTACAGCGTTCCCGAAGCGCTGTGTGGTCAGCCGGTATCGATACGAATATCGCTGGATGACGAGTTGCGGATCTACAGTAATGAGAAACTGGTGGCCTCACATCGCCTCTGTTCAGCATCGTCTGGCTGGCAGACAGTGCCGGAGCATCACGCCCCGCTCTGGCAGCAGGTCAGTCAGGTGGAACATCGACCACTGAGTGCCTATGAGGAGCTGTTGTGATGCATGAACTGGAAGTCCTGCTGAGTCGCCTGAAAATGGAGCATCTGAGTTATCACGTTGAAAGCCTGCTGGAACAGGCAGCTAAAAAAGAGCTGAACTACCGGGAGTTCCTGTGCATGGCGCTACAGCAGGAATGGAACGGCAGGCATCAGCGCGGTATGGAGTCCAGGCTGAAGCAGGCTCGTCTGCCGTGGGTCAAAACGCTGGAGCAGTTCGACTTTACCTTCCAGCCGGGCATCGACCGTAAGGTTGTCCGGGAACTGGCTGGTCTGGCGTTCGTGGAGCGCAGCGAAAACGTGATCCTGCTGGGCCCTCCTGGTGTCGGAAAAACTCATCTGGCCATAGCTCTTGGCGTGAAAGCGGTGGATGCGGGACATCGGGTACTGTTTATGCCACTGGACAGACTGATCGCGACACTGATGAAAGCGAAACAGGAAAACCGGCTGGAGCGTCAGCTACAGCAACTGAGTTATGCCCGGGTGTTGATCCTGGATGAAATAGACTATCTGCCGATGAACAGAGAGGAAGCCAGTCTGTTCTTCCGGCTACTGAACCGTCGATATGAAAAAGCGAGCATCATACTGACGTCAAACAAAGGGTTCGCAGACTGGGGAGAAATGTTCGGAGATCACGTACTGGCAACAGCGATCCTGGATCGGTTGCTACATCACTCAACCACGCTGAATATCAAAGGAGAGAGTTACCGGTTAAAAGAGAAACGTAAAGCTGGAGTGCTGACCAAAAACACAACGCCAATCAGTGATGATGAAATGGTGGAAAGCGGACAGCATCAGTAACGAAAGTATTTAGCGGGCATGAAAATGGCAAATAACGGTCAAACATCGTGGCGTTGACAGTATTACAGAAACAGGGCGCAAGCCCTGTTTTTTTCGGGAGAAGAATATGAATGCGTTATTACTCCTTGCGGCACTTTCCAGCCAGATAACCTTTAATACGACCCAGCAAGGGGATGTGTATACCATTATTCCTGAAGTCACTCTTACTCAATCTTGTCTGTGCAGAGTACAAATATTGTCCCTGCGCGAAGGCAGTTCAGGGCAAAGTCAGACGAAGCAAGAAAAGACCCTCTCATTGCCTGCTAATCAACCTATTGCTTTGACGAAGTTGAGTTTAAATATTTCCCCGGAAGATCGGGTGAAAATAGTTGTTACTGTTTCTGATGGACAGGCACTTCATTTATCACAACAATGGCCGCCCTCTTCAGAAAAGTCTTAATTTGTTGAAATATCGAGCATAAGATGAATCTGGAGAGAATGGTCTGCTGCGAATCAGCCAACCTGAAAGTATGGATAACACAACCCTCAAGGATGACTAATCATTGAGGAAATAGAATAAATGTTCAGACCTTTTTTAAACTCTCTTATGCTCGGCAGTTTGTTTTTTCCTTTTATTGCCATCGCAGGAAGCACCGCGCAAGGGGGTGTGATCCATTTTTATGGCCAAATTGTGGAACCGGCATGTGACGTCAGCACCCAGTCATCACCCGTAGAAATGAACTGCCCACAGAATGGTTCTGTTCCGGGCAAAACCTATTCCAGCAAAGCGTTAATGAGCGGTAATGTTAAAAACGCGCAAATAGCCTCAGTAAAAGTGCAGTATCTTGATAAACAGAAAAAGCTGGCTGTAATGAACATCGAATATAACTAAGTTTCTGAACAACGCACGTTGCTGAGCAGAAAAATGCGATTTAACCAAAAAGCCTGCTGTACACTTAAGAAACAAGAAGGTGTAAGGAGGCGTTATGAAAACGCGTATTCATGTTGTGCAGGGTGATATTACCAAACTGGCCGTTGATGTGATTGTGAATGCGGCTAATCCGTCATTAATGGGAGGCGGCGGCGTCGATGGGGCCATTCATCGCGCAGCGGGTCCGGCCCTGCTGGATGCCTGTTTAAAAGTCAGGCAACAGCAGGGCGATTGCCCTACGGGGCATGCCGTTATTACGCTTGCAGGCGATCTTCCCGCTAAAGCCGTAGTACACACCGTCGGGCCAGTCTGGCGTGGTGGTGAACAAAACGAAGACCAGCTTTTGCAGGATGCCTATCTGAATAGCCTGCGACTGGTGGCGGCAAACAGCTATACGTCAGTGGCTTTTCCTGCAATCAGTACTGGGGTTTATGGTTACCCTCGTGCGGCAGCGGCTGAAATCGCAGTTAAAACCGTTTCAGAATTTATTACCCGTCACGCTTTACCCGAACAGGTATACTTTGTCTGTTATGATGAAGAAAACGCCCACCTCTACGAAAGACTCCTTACCCAACAAGGAGATGAATGATTTGCCCCGGCTGGCGAGCGCGGTGCTGCCACTGTGTTCGCAACATCCCGGTCAGTGTGGTCTTTTCCCTCTGGAGAAAAGTCTGGATGCGTTTGCCGCCCGGTATCGTCTGGCCGAAATGGCAGAGCATACGCTGGATGTTCAGTATTACATCTGGCAGGACGATATGTCGGGTCGGTTACTGTTTTCCGCCCTGTTAGCCGCAGCAAAGCGTGGCGTTCGCGTCCGTTTGTTGCTGGACGACAACAATACGCCCGGACTTGACGATATTTTACGCTTGCTTGACAGCCATCCCCGCATTGAAGTCCGGCTTTTTAATCCTTTCTCGTTTCGCTTGCTGCGTCCGCTTGGTTATATCACCGACTTTTCCCGTCTCAATCGCCGTATGCACAATAAAAGTTTCACTGTCGATGGCGTGGTTACCCTGGTGGGAGGACGAAATATTGGTGATGCCTATTTTGGGGCAGGGGAAGAGCCACTTTTTTCGGATTTAGATGTTATGGCAATAGGACCCGTGGTAGAGGACGTTGCCGATGATTTCGCCCGCTACTGGTATTGCAAATCGGTTTCACCCTTACAGCAGGTGCTGGATGTCCCGGAAGGTGAAATGGCGGATCGCATCGAGTTACCCGCCTCCTGGCATAACGATGCCATGACGCATCGTTACTTACGCCAAATGGAATCCAGTCCGTTTATAAATCATCTGGTTGATGGAACGTTGCCGCTTATCTGGGCGAAAACACGTTTATTAAGTGATGATCCGGCGAAAGGGGAGGGCAAGGCAAAACGGCATTCACTGTTACCGCAGCGCCTGTCCGATATCATGGGCTCACCCAGTGAACGCATCGATATTATCTCTTCCTATTTTGTACCGACACGCGCAGGTGTGGCGCAACTCTTACGGATGGTGAGAAAAGGGGTAAAGATTGCGATCCTAACCAATTCTCTTGCCGCTAACGATGTTGCTGTCGTCCATGCCGGATACGCGCGCTGGCGCAAAAAATTGCTCCGCTATGGCGTGGAATTATATGAACTCAAGCCGACGCGTGAACAAAGTAGTACGTTACACGATCGCGGCATAACCGGTAATTCCGGAGCCAGCCTGCATGCTAAAACTTTTAGCATCGATGGTAAAACGGTGTTTATCGGCTCTTTCAATTTCGATCCGCGTTCAACATTGCTCAATACTGAAATGGGCTTCGTGATAGAGAGCGAAACGCTGGCACAGTTAATTGATAAACGCTTTATTCAGAGCCAGTATGATGCGGCCTGGCAGCTCCGTCTGGACAGGTGGGGACGGATCAACTGGGTTGATCGTCATGCAAAGAAAGAGATTATTCTCAAAAAAGAACCCGCCACCAGTTTCTGGAAGCGGGTTATGGTCAGACTGGCGTCGATATTGCCCGTGGAATGGTTATTGTAAATGTGGCTTAACGGGCTGGTGCTTTATCGTTCTCACGCTTAACAACCGGTTTACCAGAAAACAAAAACTTCAGTAACGGGATGCGTAAATGAATTTCATACAGAATTATCGCAATCCCTACTACGAATATCAGGCCACAGAGAAAACCAAGCCAGTTGGAGGTGATGTGCGGTGTAATGTATGCGCCGAAAAACAGCGTTAACGGGTGGTGAACCAGATAGATAAATAGCGATGCGTT
Source organism: Shigella sonnei (assembly GCF_002950395.1). NCBI lineage: Bacteria > Pseudomonadati > Pseudomonadota > Gammaproteobacteria > Enterobacterales > Enterobacteriaceae > Shigella > Shigella sonnei. The sequence continues at coordinate 1,884,422 of NZ_CP026802.1, read as the reverse complement.
AACAAAGTAAGTCACCCGCGCTGACTGGAAGTTAAGCAAACGGTGGCCAAAGGAGAAGACCACATTCACCATCCACAGACCGAGGACCATGGTGATCACCGACTCGGTTTCGTACATCCAGGCATCGCCACTGCCATAGCGCTGGTTGAGTAAATAAGCGACAAATGCCAATGCTGCTGCAAGGGTACAGCCACGAGACGGCGTGGTAAACAAGGCTTTAAGATGAGGGAAAATGAAAGCCAGTGCACCGAGGATAAAGAACGGCAAATAAAATAGCGTTTGCATGACAATAAAATTGAACATGCCATTACTCAGAATGGGCGGATACACAATAAAAATCGTTCTTCTTATTACCGCATAGCCGATGCCGAGGCATAAAAAAATCACCGATAGTTTTACCATCGAGAATTTTTTATTCGTTTTATCAGAATTTTCTAAATTATTTCTGATGCGTTTAAATATCCATACGCACAGCGTCGTCATGACTACTAACACCAGTAAAAACCACAGGTGTGATATTAATTCCCAGGCCAACGTATTATATTTGTCATACAATGACAGCCCAGGCCAACTTTCCGCTTTCCCTTTGACGTATTGCAGCATAATAAATTGCGGCAATGTCAGTAAGGGGATGGCTGTTAACATCGGGATACCTACACGTTCGACACGTACTTTCCACCATTTTTTCAAGGGATAGCGTAAAAAAAGCATGTAGGAAAAGTAGCCGGATATAACGAAAAATACCTGCATGCGGAACGAGTGGATGAAGTCATTAAAAAGGGTCAGCCACAATGACGGTTCGGCGCTATTCACATGCCATGTATGGCTCGAATAGATTAAAGAAATATGAAAAGGGATCCCTAACAACATCAGCCAGGCGCGGATGGAGTCGAGGAAATATTCACGTTGCGCGGGTACTGGATTCATATATGGTTAACTAATCTCGGATTTTTCGTCTTATCCCTGTCGGGTTATGCCTTTAGGCTTGTTGCCATAGCGACACCGACCTGACCGCGCCAGGCGCAGGCTTCAAGGTTTTTATGCATAGCATCATCGCTACCACTAACCAGAATGGAAGCGTCTGTAAGACGGTTGATAAATAAAATTGCTGGCAAACCCTACACGAAGTCGATGCTTCTGTCTTTAGGAGAAGCACGGAAAGTGAAAACGGTTGCAATCAGGTGCTTAATCCATGAGCCAGCGTGCTGAACGATACCGGGATTCTGTTGTCGGAATGGCTGGTTATCCATTAAAATAGATCGGATCGATATAAGCACACAAAGGGGGAAGTGCTTACTAATTATGAAACATAAACTACAAATGATGAAAATGCGTTGGTTGAGTGCTGCAGTAATGTTAACCCTGTATACATCTTCAAGCTGGGCTTTCAGTATTGATGATGTCGCAAAGCAAGCTCAATCCTTAGCCGGGAAAGGCTATGAGGCGCCCAAAAGCAACTTGCCCTCCGTTTTCCGCGATATGAAATACGCGGACTATCAGCAGATCCAGTTTAATCATGACAAAGCGTACTGGAACAATCTGAAGACCCCATTCAAACTCGAGTTCTACCATCAGGGTATGTACTTCGATACCCCGGTCAAAATAAATGAAGTGACTGCCACCGCAGTCAAACGAATCAAATACAGCCCGGATTATTTCACTTTCGGCGATGTTCAGCATGACAAAGACACGGTAAAAGACCTTGGTTTTGCCGGTTTTAAAGTGCTTTACCCGATCAACAGCAAAGATAAAAACGATGAAATCGTCAGCATGCTCGGGGCCAGCTATTTCCGCGTGATTGGTGCAGGTCAGGTTTATGGCCTTTCTGCCCGCGGCCTGGCAATTGATACCGCCTTGCCATCGGGGGAAGAATTTCCACGCTTCAAAGAGTTCTGGATCGAGCGTCCAAAACCGACTGATAAACGTTTAACCATTTATGCATTGCTTGACTCGCCGCGCGCGACAGGTGCTTACAAATTCGTGGTTATGCCAGGGCGTGACACGGTTGTGGATGTGCAGTCGAAAATCTATCTGCGCGATAAAGTCGGCAAACTGGGGGTTGCACCGTTAACCAGTATGTTCCTGTTTGGGCCGAACCAACCGTCGCCTGCAAATAACTATCGTCCGGAGTTGCACGACTCTAACGGTCTCTCTATCCATGCCGGTAATGGCGAATGGATCTGGCGTCCGTTGAATAACCCGAAACATTTAGCGGTTAGCAGCTTCTCGATGGAAAACCCGCAAGGCTTCGGTCTGTTGCAGCGCGGTCGTGATTTCTCCCGCTTTGAAGATCTCGATGATCGTTACGATCTTCGTCCAAGCGCATGGGTGACTCCGAAAGGGGAGTGGGGTAAAGGCAGCGTTGAGCTGGTGGAAATTCCAACCAACGATGAAACCAACGATAACATCGTCGCTTACTGGACGCCGGATCAGCTGCCGGAGCCGGGTAAAGAGATGAACTTTAAATACACCATCACCTTCAGCCGTGATGAAGACAAACTGCATGCGCCAGATAACGCATGGGTGCAACAAACGCGTCGTTCAACGGGGGATGTGAAGCAGTCGAACCTGATTCGCCAGCCTGACGGTACTATCGCCTTTGTGGTCGATTTTACCGGCGCAGAGATGAAAAAACTGCCAGAGGATACCCCGGTCACAGCGCAAACCAGCATTGGTGATAATGGTGAGATAGTTGAAAGCACGGTGCGCTATAACCCGGTTACCAAAGGCTGGCGTCTGGTGATGCGTGTGAAAGTGAAAGATGCCAAGAAAACCACTGAAATGCGTGCTGCGCTGGTGAATGCCGATCAGACGTTGAGTGAAACCTGGAGCTACCAGTTACCTGCCAATGAATAAGACAACTGAGTACATTGACGCAATGCCCATCGCCGCAAGCGAGAAAGCGGCATTGCCGAAGACTGATATCCGCGCCGTTCATCAGGCGCTGGATGCCGAACACCGCACCTGGGCGCGGGAGGATGATTCCCCGCAAGGCTCGGTAAAGGCGCGTCTGGAACAAGCCTGGCCAGATTCACTTGCTGATGGACAGTTAATTAAAGACGACGAAGGGCGCGATCAGCTGAAGGCGATGCCAGAAGCAAAACGCTCCTCGATGTTTCCCGACCCGTGGCGTACCAACCCGGTAGGCCGTTTCTGGGATCGCCTGCGTGGACGCGATGTCACGCCGCGCTATCTGGCTCGTTTGACCAAAGAAGAGCAGGAGAGCGAGCAAAAGTGGCGTACCGTCGGTACCATCCGCCGTTACATTCTGTTGATCCTGACGCTCGCGCAAACTGTCGTCGCGACCTGGTATATGAAGACCATTCTTCCTTATCAGGGTTGGGCGCTGATTAATCCTATGGATATGGTTGGTCAGGATTTGTGGGTTTCCTTTATGCAGCTTCTGCCTTATATGCTGCAAACCGGTATCCTGATCCTCTTTGCGGTACTGTTCTGTTGGGTGTCCGCCGGATTCTGGACGGCGTTAATGGGCTTCCTGCAACTGCTTATTGGTCGCGATAAATACAGTATATCTGCGTCAACAGTTGGCGATGAACCATTAAACCCGGAGCATCGCACGGCGTTGATCATGCCTATCTGTAACGAAGACGTGAACCGTGTTTTTGCTGGCCTGCGTGCAACGTGGGAATCAGTAAAAGCCACCGGGAATGCCAAACACTTTGATGTCTACATTCTTAGTGACAGTTATAACCCGGATATCTGCGTCGCAGAGCAAAAAGCCTGGATGGAGCTTATCGCTGAAGTCGGTGGCGAAGGTCAGATTTTCTATCGCCGCCGCCGTCGCCGCGTGAAGCGTAAAAGCGGTAATATCGATGACTTCTGCCGTCGCTGGGGCAGCCAGTACAGCTACATGGTGGTGCTGGATGCTGACTCGGTAATGACCGGTGATTGTTTGTGCGGGCTGGTGCGCCTGATGGAAGCCAACCCGAACGCCGGGATCATTCAGTCGTCGCCGAAAGCGTCCGGTATGGATACGCTGTATGCGCGCTGTCAGCAGTTCGCGACCCGCGTGTATGGGCCACTATTTACAGCCGGTTTGCACTTCTGGCAACTTGGCGAGTCGCACTACTGGGGACATAACGCGATTATCCGCGTGAAACCGTTTATCGAGCACTGCGCACTGGCTCCGCTGCCGGGCGAAGGTTCCTTTGCCGGTTCAATCCTGTCACATGACTTCGTGGAAGCGGCGTTGATGCGCCGTGCAGGTTGGGGGGTCTGGATTGCTTACGATCTCCCGGGTTCTTATGAAGAATTGCCGCCTAACTTGCTTGATGAGCTAAAACGTGACCGCCGATGGTGCCACGGTAACCTGATGAACTTCCGTCTGTTCCTGGTGAAGGGTATGCACCCGGTTCACCGTGCGGTGTTCCTGACGGGCGTGATGTCTTATCTCTCCGCTCCGCTGTGGTTTATGTTCCTCGCGCTCTCTACTGCATTGCAGGTAGTACATGCGTTGACCGAACCGCAATACTTCCTGCAACCACGGCAGTTGTTCCCGGTGTGGCCGCAGTGGCGTCCTGAGCTGGCGATTGCACTTTTTGCTTCGACCATGGTGCTGTTGTTCCTGCCGAAGTTATTGAGCATTTTGCTTATCTGGTGCAAAGGAACGAAAGAATACGGCGGCTTCTGGCGCGTTACATTATCGTTGCTGCTGGAAGTGCTGTTTTCCGTGCTGCTGGCTCCGGTACGCATGCTGTTCCATACGGTCTTCGTCGTCAGCGCGTTCCTTGGCTGGGAAGTGGTGTGGAATTCACCGCAGCGTGATGATGACTCCACTTCCTGGGGTGAAGCGTTCAAACGCCACGGCTCACAGCTGCTGTTAGGGTTAGTGTGGGCTGTTGGGATGGCGTGGCTGGATCTGCGTTTCCTGTTCTGGCTGGCACCGATTGTCTTCTCGTTGATCCTGTCACCGTTTGTTTCGGTGATTTCCAGCCGTGCCACCGTTGGTCTGCGCACCAAACGCTGGAAACTGTTCCTGATCCCGGAAGAGTATTCACCGCCGCAGGTGCTGGTTGATACCGATCGGTTCCTTGAGATGAATCGCCAACGCTCCCTTGACGATGGCTTTATGCACGCAGTGTTTAACCCGTCATTTAACGCTCTGGCAACCGCAATGGCGACCGCGCGTCACCGCGCCAGTAAGGTGCTGGAAATCGCCCGTGACCGCCACGTTGAACAGGCGCTGAACGAGACGCCAGAGAAGCTGAATCGCGATCGTCGCCTTGTGCTGCTAAGCGATCCGGTGACGATGGCCCGTCTGCATTTCCGCGTCTGGAATTCCCCTGAGAGATATTCTTCATGGGTGAGTTATTACGAAGGGATAAAGCTCAATCCACTGGCATTGCGTAAACCGGATGCGGCTTCGCAATAAAAATGTAGTTGCCTGATGCGCTACGCTTATCAGGCCTACATCGTTCATGCAATTTATTGATTTTGCAAGCTTTTGTGGGTTAGGTAAAGCGTTCACGTCGCATCCGGCAAAAACAACGAGCCAATAAAAATACCGGCGTTATGCCGTAATGCCGATCAGTTAAGGATCAGTTGACCGATCCAGTGGCTGTGTAAGAATCCGGAAACGCTCACTTGTTTCCGGATTTTTTTATGCACATTGGACAGGCTCTTGATCTGGTATCCCGTTACGATTCTCTGCGTAACCCACTGACTTCTCTGGGGGATTACCTCGACCCCGAACTCATCTCTCGTTGCCTTGCCGAATCAGGTACTGTAACGCTACGCAAGCGCCGTCTTCCCCTCGAAATGATGGTCTGGTGTATTGTTGGCATGGCGCTTGAGCGTAAAGAACCTCTTCACCAGATTGTGAATCGCCTGGACATCATGCTGCCGGGCAATCGCCCCTTCGTTGCCCCCAGTGCCGTTATTCAGGCCCGCCAGCGCCTGGGAAGTGAGGCTGTCCGCCGCGTGTTCACGAAAACAGCGCAGCTCTGGCATAACGCCACGCCGCATCCGCACTGGTGCGGCCTGACCCTGCTGGCCATCGATGGTGTGTTCTGGCGCACACCGGATACACCAGAGAACGATGCAGCCTTCCCCCGCCAGACACATGCCGGGAACCCGGCGCTCTACCCGCAGGTCAAAATGGTCTGCCAGATGGAACTGACCAGCCATCTGCTGACGGCTGCAGCCTTCGGCACGATGAAGAACAGCGAAAATGAGCTTGCTGAGCAACTTATAGAACAAACCGGCGATAACACTCTGACGTTAATGGATAAAGGTTATTACTCACTGGGACTGTTAAATGCCTGGAGCCTGGCGGGAGAACACCGCCACTGGATGATACCTCTCAGAAAGGGAGCGCAATATGAAGAGCTCAGAAAACTGGGTAAAGGCGATCATCTGGTGAAGCTGAAAACCAGCCCGCAGGCACGAAAAAAGTGGCCGGGACTGGGAAATGAAGTGACAGCCCGCCTGCTGACCGTGACGCGCAAAGGAAAAGTCTGCCATCTGCTGACGTCGATGACGGACGCCATGCGCTTCCCCGGAGGAGAAATGGCGGATCTGTACAGTCATCGCTGGGAAATCGAACTGGGATACAGGGAGATAAAACAGACGATGCAACTGAGCAGGCTGACGCTGAGAAGTAAAAAGCCGGAGCTTGTGGAGCAAGAGCTGTGGGGTGTCTTACTGGCTTATAATCTGGTGAGATATCAGATGATTAAAATGGCGGAACATCTGAAAGGTTACTGGCCGAATCAACTGAGTTTCTCAGAATCATGCGGAATGGTGATGAGAATGCTGATGACATTGCAGGGCGCTTCACCGGGACGTATACCGGAGCTGATGCGCGATCTTGCAAGTATGGGACAACTTGTGAAATTACCGACGAGAAGGGAAAGGGCCTTCCCGAGAGTGGTAAAGGAGAGGCCCTGGAAATACCCCACAGCCCCGAAAAAGAGCCAGTCAGTTGCTTAACTGACTGGCATTACGGCGTTATGCCGGTATTTTTTTACGGAAGAGGTATCAAATGCGTTTAATTGTGGTGAGCATCATGGTGACCTTGCTGAGTGGCTGTGGCAGCATCATTAGCCGCACTATACCGGGGCAGGGGCACGGCAACCAATATTATCCCGGTGTGCAATGGGATGTGCGTGACTCCGCTTGGCGTTATGTCACAATCCTTGATCTGCCATTCTCCCTGGTTTTTGATACTTTACTGCTGCCGATCGACACTCATCATGGCCCGTATGAGTGATTAACGTTCATCCCACTCATCAGCTGCAGCGTGTCCTTCCTCGGTATCCAGCGGTGGCTCAAGCTGAAATTCCCCCTCGTCCCATTCATGTAATGTATTCTCTTCCTGCCACTCCTGGCGGATCTCTATCTCATCATAGTCGCCATCAAAAACACTTTGCGCGGCTTCACCGCTAAGCATAGGTAAACATTCACCTTCTTCCCCTTCGTCGGCAAAAAACTCAACTTGCCACATGATGTCGCCGTCCTGCAAAACGTATTTTTGGGCATTGAACTGTTGCACATTCGCATCTTCGGCGTCGATGCCGGGGTTGTCTGCAAGAAATTCTTCGCGTGCAGCGTCAATGGCTTCTTCAAGCGTTGCGTACATGGTCATCACGATTCTCCCTTTGAGTTGATGAGGTTTCAGGGAAAAGGATAGCTGATTCTCCGCTTTTGCAAGTATGAAAGGCGAAAAATCAGTTCGATACCTGGGGTATTCGACGACGACGTAGACTGTTCCATGAATAGACTGCGTTGAATAACACTACGCCAGCGGTGACGAGAAATACCGCTCTGAAACCGTAGTTCGCTGAAATCGCTGCTCCCATCAATGGTCCGGTAACGTTGCCAATATCACGAAACGATTGGTTATAGCTGAAGATACGTCCGGCGATTTGGTTGCTCGAGTTATAAACTAACAGTGTCTGTACGGCGGGGAGTAGTGCACCATCGGCGGCACCGAGCAAAAAACGTAAAATCCCAAGTTGCAATGGCGTCTGAACGTAAGACATTGGGATCAACAGCAGTACAGAAAAGATCAGCGCCGTAATCAGGATCTTTTCGGGTCCGATTCGATCGCCAAGTTTGCCGAGTCGTGGTGCACTTAGCAGAGCCGCCACGCCTGGCACCGAGGCGATCATGCCACTGATAAAGGCGACGTTACTGACGTTACCCGCCAGTTCGCGGACATACAGCGTCAGAATGGGGGCAATTGAGCCCGTCGCCACCTGGATGATTAACGTAGTGACAAACAGGCTGAGTACCAGTTTCGGGTTTTTAAGTGATGTCACCACTTCCCGCATGTGCAGCATCTCTTTTTTGCTGATCGGCTGGAATTTTTCTCTGATGCAAAACAGGGTGACGAAAAAGCAGAGTATGAGCACACTGGCGGTAATAAAGAATACCGGACGTAAGCCGTAGCTATCGGCGAGCAGGCCGCCAGCCATTGGGCCGAGCAACGCACCACTAACGCCGCCTGTGGAGAGCGTACCCAGCGCCCAGCCGCTTTTATTACGCGGTACTTGTGTGGCGATAAGAGCATTAGCGTTGGGGACAAATCCGCCAAGTAACCCAAGAAGCGCCCGCAGGATCAAAAACTGCCAGATATTTTGTGCCAGCCCCATCAACACCATCACGATGCCCATGCCGAGGGCAGAGCGTAATAGCATGAGTTTTCGGCCTTTACGGTCGGCGAGTCCACCCCAAAACGGTGAGGCGATGGCCGAAAATAAAAATGTAATGCTCATATATGCTATCTTAATGCACTACCTGATAAGTGAGCCTATACAGGTTATTACTGTATGTTTATACAGTATTATTGGTAGAAGACTGTGTAGATTTGGTATAGAGATGAATAGATACTATTAAGGTAACTTATTGAAATCAATAAAGATTCTTGTGCAGTCTGAATAGATAACTTAGCGTTATGTCTAGTCGTTTCCCTCTCCATTCCTAAAAAGTGCTGTATACTGGCCTATACAACGCTATAAAGACCTCTACATAGCGCCTTGATAGCTATGTCACAGGTACAAAAAAGCCCCCTATAAAGGAGGCTGTGTAGTCTATTAAGGGTCTTACAGGGTCTTGGTCCAGTGTCTGCTAACAGTCCTTACAGAGAGGTTAAGAACCTTAGCTACCTGAGACTGAGATAGTCCCCTTTCCTTGTACTCTAAGACCGCTCTAGTTGTGTCACTCGCTATAGGTCTTCCAAGTACCTTACCTTGAACTCTAGCACGCTCTAGACCCTGTTTAGTGCGCTCTCTGATACGGTTTCTTTCAAACTCTGCAAAGGTACTAAATAGCTGTAGAACCAACTTACCCTCTGAGCTTGAAAGGTCTTTAACGGGTAAATCTAAACAGATGAGCTTCACACCCTTATCATTAAGAAGGGTCACTGTATTCTGTAGGTCGATGTTATCCCTTCCCAGACGGTCAAGTTTAAGAACAACAAGGGTGTCACCTTCTTCTAGCTTATGGTTGATCAGATTCGCAAATCCGTCCCTATCCATAGCTGACACTGAACCAGAGACAACCTCCTCTATAACTCGTGACTTAGGAATATCATAGCCAGCCTTCTTAATGGCTTGAATCTGGTTCTCTGTGGTGGAAGTCTCTACTGATACACGGCAGTAAGCAAAGGTTCGTGACATAGATATCCCTCTGGGTAGTCATTAAACGGTTAGTTTGTCTTGTCTATAGACATTAAAGCAAATGGTAGGTTTGTTGTCTATAGCTATAGTGACTCTTCTATGTAGATATTAAACGGACGTTTCTTGTCGTGGGTCACATAGATACTTTTAGGGCTTCTGTCAAGTGATATTCGTAGATTTTGCAAGGGGAGGTGTAAGGCTGAAACAGGGCTACTAAGAACACATACATCTAAGGCTGGAAAGTACCTGAGCAGATATTCTTCAAGGGGGTGCCCCTATTAAGTTGTCAAGCATGTTATGACCCCTGCGGGGTATAAAAAGTCCCGTCGCGCATCATGGCGAACAGAACGTCGCAGCGTCGTCTCGCCAGGGCGATAAGCGCCTGATTGTGTCGTTTTCCCTGACTCATTTTGCGGGTGTAGTAAGCCCTGGAGAGCGGATCCCTGAGCGCGGCGAAGGCCGACAGGAACAACGCCCGTTTGAGAGCTTTATTACCCCGTCGCGAGGGATGCTCACCGCGTATTGACGAGCCGGATCGCCGAGTTACCGGCGCAAGGCCAGCATAAGCAGCGAGATGTGCGGCAGAGGCGAAGGCGCGGCAGGCGACCTCGGTGAGGAGTCTGGCTGCGGTCCTGACACCGACTCCGGGCATACTGGTCAGGACCGGGTAAAGAGGGTGAGCAAGAACTCGCTGTTCTACCTCAAGCGCCACCTCGTCTCTTTGCTTACGCAGCGTGATGAGCTGGAGTGCCAGACGTGGCAGTACTACGGCAGCGGCATTCGTGCCGGGAACGACGACGGTTTGTTCGGCCAGTGCCTGAGCTATGTCTGCTGCAAGGCGTTTACCCAGACGAGGCGCAAGTTTGCAGAGCTGGGCTGCCAGCTTCTTCTCACCCAGCGAAGCCCAGCGAAGCGAGTTTTTCTGGTGAGGGATATCGCTGGAGAAGATCGAGTACCGCCGGGTGCTCAAGTCTCGGACCGAGAACGCGCTCCAGTGCCGGATGTATCTGGGTCAGAAGGCCGCGGATACGGTTGCTGGCCTGCGTTGTCTGTGCGGCAAGATCATCATCGAAGCCGCAGAGCATGGAGAGTTCGGCGATTTGCTCGTCAGCCAGTTTCAGCGTGCGTAGCGCGTGAGGCAGGGTACGGGCAGCTTCGGCAATGATGGCAGCGTCACGAGCATCAGTTTTAGCTTCACCGGCGTGTAAGTCGGCTATGCGGCGCATGGCCAGTCCAGGGAGGTATCCGACAAGGACTCCTTCTGAGCGGGCAACGGCGACAGGTAACGCACCGATGGTAGCTGGCTGATCAACAACCAGCAGTATCTGACCATGTTGTTTCAGGTCAGATATTAGCGACCTGAGTTTGTTTTCGTCGTTGGGTAATGCTTTATCGAACAGGCGTTTACCTGAACGATTAATGGCAACAGCGTGATGCGTATCTTTACCGACATCAACGCCGATAAAGACCTGGACGGATTCGTAATCGCTGGATTCGGTCATTCTGTCTCCCTTGTATATGGGTTAACCAGATAACCACGGGGAGCAGGTACCGGCATCCACGTTACAGACGGTCCCGGCAAAAGTGCCTGACCTGACCCCTATTAGCGGTTACCAGCGCCCCACCAGACCCGGTGACATCACCCCCCGGATCATGGACGACTGGGGGCAGTAATCATGCCGGGTCTGGCTGGCTAACACCCCATTATAAGGGGTACGAATAAAGTAACGGGGTAGGGGTATATATAAAGGGGGGTAGTCTGCGTATTCCGCTCTATTCGATCACGGATTGGCATCGAAGTTCGATCAGCGATTCGCATCCATTCGATCAACCGGGAACTTAACTTTTTCTACCGCTTTTTAACTCGTTTTTTCGCTGCTTTCCACTGTAGGGGGATTTTTCCTCAGGGACTCTCCCTGAAGGACCACTCTGTGTGAGTTATGTACCAGTCTGTCCAGGATGGCATCTGCTGTTGTTGGGTTCTCCATCAGACCATGCCATTTATCTACCGGGAACTGGCTTACCACTATCGTGCTGCTTTGTCCGTAACGATCCTCTGTGATCTCCAGAAGGTCATTACACTGGGCGTTACTTAACTGTTCCAGCCCCAGATCGTCCAGGATTAGAACCTGTATTTTTTGCAACTGTTTCAGATATTTCAGCCAACTGCCATCAACACGTCCCTGAGCCAACTGTTCCAGTAATCGCCCGGTTCTACAGTACCGGACGCTGTATTTCTGTCGACATGCCTGTTCGCCCAGCGCATTGGCTATCCAGCTCTTACCGCATCCTGTCGGACCGGTTATCAGTAGGTTTTTCCTGTGGATTATGTAGTGGCCGTTCAGCAGTTCCCTCATCTGTTCAGCCCGCAGACCTCTTGAGGCCGGATAACGCAGCCCTTCCGGTGTTGCCTGATATTTCAGGCAGGCATTTTTTCTCAACCGTGCCACACGACTGTTTTCTCTGCTCAGAAGCTCGTCATCAACCAGCAGTGTCAGCCTTTCCTCGAACGACAGTTCGTCGTAAGTCTGAGGCGTTTCCCGTTGCCGTATCAGGCTCCCGGCCATCGCCGGGAGTTTCAGTTGGGTCAGTTTGTTTAACAGATTATCACTCATACGGTTGTTCCTTCTGTCAGTGGTAGTAGCCAGGACCACGCAGGTTTTCATGCTCTGAAGCATATGCCGGATGTTGTTCGCCCTGGCGGGATAACGGAAGCTCAACGTTATCCCGATGATGACGCAGCAGATTGTCGATAAAGCGTCTGTCCGGGGCGTTATAGTGCAGGGCAACGTAACAGGCCTTTTCCAGCCGTTCCGGGCCGTATTTTTTCTGAAGTGCCAGCAGACCCAGGACTGCACGGTAAGCCAGCTCCGGATGGGGTTTGGCTTTCAGCATGGATTCAACCACCCGGCCTGTGGACGGACCTGTACGGTTTCCCTGCTCGATAAGGCGTTCCGGTGTCCATGTCCCATGCCGCCGGTGGCGTTCTGGCATGTGAAGCGGATTGGTTGTGTGTTTATATTCATGTGTGCTGCGCGGATGTTGCGCCACACACTGCCCCTTGTGCCAGAGCTGTACCACCGACTGCCCCACCTTCAGTGACAGACGCTGACCGACCAGTTCGTGTGGAACGGAGTACCAGTGACGGGCATATTCAACGTGGTAGTCAGGGCCAACCTTCACGGCTTTGTATTCCGTGTATTCATAAGGCTCCAGAGGCAGCGGAGAGAGTGCTGGTGCATCCAGCATGCGGAAGCGTTCTGCGCGGGTTTGATTACCGTATCCCTTCATTGGTCGGTTATTCATGTCCGTCAGCAACTCCCGAAGGCGTGCATTCAGCGCCCTGAGCGTGTGGAAGGTTTCATTACGGATGCGGGCAAGAAGCCATCGCTCGACGATGAGGACGCCGTTTTCTGCTTTTGGTTTATCTTTAGGTTTGCGCGGGCGGGCCGGGATAATAACCGTGCCATAGTGCTCAGCCAGCGCCTGATAACTGTCGTTGATGACAGGCTCATAGCGATCGGCTTTTTTCACTGCGCTTCTGAGGTTATCGGGGATGAGCAGCTTCGGTACGCCGCCCAGGAAGGTCAGGCAACGGCTGTGGGCATTTAACCATGACATCATGTCCTGACCTTCGCACGCTTCAACATAGGTATAGTTGGACGCCCCCATTACAGCCACGAAGATTGCCACGCGGCGTATCTCTCCGGTGTCCGGATTAATAACAGGGACCGTAGGACCACAGAAGTCGATAAAGAGCTTTTCGCCAGCACGATGCTCCTGTCGCATGGAGAGGCGTCGCGTTTTTTTCCACTTCCGGTAGCAACGGCAGAAGTGTGAGTATCCCATCGCTTTGTCACCCGCCTGTGCCTTGTATTCCATCCACAACAGTTGGCGCGTCACGCCAGGTTTTCTCATTTCCGTATCGAAGTACAGCATGTCAGGCATAACAAGCTCTGACGCAGAGGTGTCTTTGGGCGGGAAAATGAGTTTCTCCAGCGTGTCATGGGATATATCCGCAGGTAATGGCCATGACAGAGAAGAGGCTTTGAAGCGGGCAAGAACCTCAAAAACGGTTGAGGCGCTGATGTGTAACGTCAGTCCGATACAACGGTTAGTCAGCTTCTTATCGAACTTGAGCTGAAGGATCTTAAAACAAGTTTCCATAGTGCTCCTGGATTTTCTCTTTTTGGACATTGACGTCTCCACTGGTTTAAACACGGCAATGGAGACTGTGGTGAAAAGAGTTAATTCCCGGAGTGACTGGCGAATTCCAATCAATGATCGGAAGTATGCCAAATCGTGATCGATTGTGATGCCAAACTGTGATCGGAGATGGATGCCAAATCATGATCGATTCGAATGCCAAACTGCGATCGATTCAGATGCCATTTTGCAGTAGTCTATTTTATAAAAAAATTAAGTAGGCTAAGAAGTACCTTAGAAATCAATTTTAAGGGGTCTAAAACGCTCTGTAACGAGCTAAACTGTATAAGTGGCATAAGATGCCTTTTAGACTGACACTCGCTTAGAGAGCTTCCTAGAGCTTCTGGGAGGATTCATTAGATATCGTTGTATACAGAGACACAGTATCTATAAAGGGTATTAAGAGATTCTTAGAAGTTACTGTAAAGAACCACTAAGATAAGAAGAGAGGGACAAAGAACCGAAGGAAAGTCCCTTATTAAGTAGGAGTCTTAATAGACTGTCTTAATAGATAACTTAAAAGTCTTAAAGGATATCTTCCAAGAAGAGAGGAACGAAGAACCAGAGGAAGTGACCGTTGACCGTTTGAACAGACTGTTTAAGTAAAGCCTATAAAGTATCTATTAATTAAGGGCTATGTCTCAATACTAGCAGTTTGTACTAGCAGTTTGTCAATACCTTTGTCTTTAGCAATTCGTGCTATTTATTAAATATAGCTGTTAAAACAGAGTATGCTTTTTAACCTAAAACCTTGTCGCTTCGCTCTGGGTCACATGTTCTTGGGTTCTTAGTGAGAGTTACACTATCTTCTAAGGTACTCAATAAAAAGACGAGTAACAACCGAAGAACGAGGATAGAGGTATTGTAATAACTTAGAAGGTGTCTGTAAATGGATTTGCCCCTATATTTCCAGACATCTGTTATCACTTAACCCATTACAAGCCCGCTGCCGCAGATATTCCCGTGGCGAGCGATAACCCAGCGCACTATGCGGATGCCATTCGTTATAATGCTCGAACGCCTCTGCAAGGTTCTTTGCTGCCGTTAACCCGTCTGGTTTGGGCATGATACTGATGTAGTCACGCTTTATCGTTTTCACGAAGCTCTCTGCTATTCCGTTACTCTCCGGACTCCGCACCGCCGTGTTCTTCGGTTCAAGTCCCAACATCCGGGCGAACTGGCGTGTTTCATTAGCCCGGTAGCATGAACCATTATCCGTCAGCCACTCCACTGGAGACGACGGAAGATCGTTGCCGAAGCGGCGTTCCACCGCTCCCAGCATGACGTCCTGTACTGTTTCACTGTTGAAGCCGCCGGTAGTCACCGCCCAGTGCAGTGCCTCACGATCACAGCAGTCCAGCGCGAACGTGACACGCAGTCTCTCTCCGTTATCACAGCAGAACTCGAACCCGTCAGAGCACCATCGCTGATTGCTTTCTTTCACGGCCACTCTGCCTGTATGTGCCCGTTTCGATGGCGGTACAGCAGGTTTTCGCTCAAGCAACAGCGCATTCTGGCGCATGATCCGGTAAACACGTTTGGCATTGATCGCAGGCATACCATCAAGTTCTGCCTGTCTGCGAAGCAGCGCCCATACCCGACGATAACCATACGTGGGCAGCTCTCCGATAACATGGTGTATACGGAGAAGCACATCCGTATCATCAGTGTGACGACTGCGGCGGCCATCCATCCAGTCATCGGTTCGTCTGAGAATGACGTGCAACTGCGCACGCGACACCCGGAGACAACGGCTGACTAAGCTTACTCCCCATCCCCGGGCAATAAGGGCGCGTGCGCTATCCACTTTTTTGCCCGTCCATATTCAACGGCTTCTTTGAGGAGTTCATTTTCCATCGTTTTCTTGCCGAGCAGGCGCTGGAGTTCTTTAATCTGCTTCATGGCGGCAGCAAGTTCAGAGGCAGGAACAACCTGTTCTCCGGCGGCGACAGCAGTAAGACTTCCTTCCTGGTATTGCTTACGCCAGAGAAATAACTGGCTGGCTGCTACACCATGTTGCCGGGCAACGAGGGAGACCGTCATCCCCGGTTCAAAGCTCTGCTGAACAATTGCGATCTTTTCCTGTGTGGTACGCCGTCTGCGTTTCTCCGGCCCTAAGACATCAATCATCTGTACTCCAATGACTAGTCTAAAAACTAGTATTAAGACTATCACTTATTTAAGTGATACTGGTTGTCTGGAGATTCAGGGGGCCAGTCTAGTGACCGACTGGCACGTCTTCGTAAGGAGCTAAGGCTACGCTGTAAGCAGAAACGCAAGTTCAGAGCGACTACGAACTCGAACCACAATCTGCCAGTTGCGCCAAATCTGCTGAACCAGACGTTCGCTCCTACAGCACCAAATCAGGTCTGGGTGGCGGACCTGACGTATGTTGCCACACAGGAGGGATGGTTGTACCTCGCTGGCATCAAAGATGTTTATACGTGCGAAATTGTCGGCTACGCCATGGGAGAGCGCATGACAAAAGAGCTGACAGGTAAAGCCCTGTTTATGGCGCTCAGGAGCCAGCGCCCACCTGCCGGGCTAATCCACCACTCTGATCGAGGTTCACAGTACTGCGCATACGATTACCGGGTCATACAGGAGCAGTCTGGTCTGAAAACATCAATGTCGCGTAAAGGTAACTGTTACGACAACGCTCCGATGGAAAGCTTCTGGGGAACGCTGAAAAATGAGAGCCTGAGCCACTATCGTTTTAATAACCGGGATGAAGCCATCTCAGTAATACGGGAATACATTGAGATTTTCTACAATCGTCAGCGTCGTCACTCTCGTCTGGGGAATATCTCCCCGGCAGCCTTCAGGGAAAAATATCATCAGATGGCTGCTTAAAAAAAGAACAAATGGTAGTGTCCGCTATTGCCAGTACACCTCAGTAATCAGGGTTCTTTGATAACCAGTCAGTGACCAGCTTAGACTGTCTTCGTATAGAGTCCCCTTTTATCTGCTTCTCAGTTGAAAACCTCATGTAGCTGATAGCTCTTTTCATCTCTTCTCTCAGGTAGTGTATTTAGGAAGGTATTATACTGAAGACAATACCGGACCACATATTCAGGGCGGAGTGACCGGTAACGCCAAGCTGCTCAACGTAGAGGGGTAAGAAGGGCATTACCAGACTGAAGGCGGCACCGGTAAGAAAACAGCCTAGCCAGGCGACGATCAGGTTTCGTTTCCAGTTTATAGGGGTGTCATTTCCACAGGGTGACATAGCAATCCGCTGTTGGTGCGCCAGGCGCGGTGAACATAAGAAGAAAAGATAAGCACACTAATTATGCGCCCGACTTCCAGGGGGCGCAATCCAGAGAGCTTTTATCGCTAAATCAGGGGGATTTGCTGTGGTAATGCCGGATGCCATTCTGAAGCATCCGGCAGGGGAGATTTAATAGCGTGAAGGAACGCCTTCCGGGCGTGTTTTAAAGCGACGGTGTAACCACATATACTGCTCTGGTGCCATCATGATGCATTTTTCGACCACTTTGTTCATCCACGCGGCGGTAGTTTCGGCATCATCCAGTGGCGGAGAACACTCTGGCGGCAGCATAATCAATTGATACCCTTTGCCATCTGGCTTACGGCGTGGAACGAAGGGCACCAGACATGCGCCGGACATCCGTGCCAGCATCCAGGTTCCGGTCGTGGTCGCAGCCTGCTCAACGGCAAATAACGGGACGAAAACGCTTGAGCGCGGGCCGTAATCATGATCCGGTGCGTACCAGACCACTTCGCCTTTTTTCAGGGCTTTAATCATGCCTTTTAAATCTTTGCGGTCGAGCATCGATTTATTTGAGCGCAAACGGCCCCAGGTTTGTAGCCAGTCAATCAGTGGATTATCGTTCGGGCGGTAAACGCCAATCCCCGGTTCCTGCATACCAAACTGCCGCGCGCCCAGTTCCAGTGTCAGAAAATGGATGCCAACTAACAGGATGCCGCGTTTTTGCGCCTGCACGTCACGAATGTGTTCCATGCCGATCACTTCCGTCCAGCGGGCGATTCGGCGGTCCGGCCAGAACCACGCCATACCGGTTTCCATCAGTCCCATGCCAACGGATTCGAAATTCTTCACCACCATTTTACGGCGTTCTTGTTCGCTCATTTCCGGGAAGCACAGTTCCAGGTTGCGATGCACAATTTTTGCGCGTCGTTTCATAAAACGTAACGCCAGTTTTCCTAATCCACAACCGAGGCGGTAGATAACCGGGTAGGGCAATTGCACGACTAACCAAAGTACGCCAATACCCAACCAGGTTAACCAATAACGCGGATGAAGCAGTGCGGTGGAGAACTTGGGTAGATTCGTCATATCAATCCTGTTTTTCAACCTATTCGGGCAATTGTATGTATTGTCGCATTTTTTCGCCCGCAACCAAAATTTGTGGCTGAAGACTGGGCGAAATTGCCGCGCTTGTAAATAACAAATAATTTTTAATGCGCAAATGTAGCGTAAAATGTGTGGATGTTAATTATCGATAATTGCTATATCATGCCGCGGATTTTTACTTTCCCATCTCGCAGGAACCGTACACCATGCCAGTGTTACACAACCGCATTTCCAACGACGCGTTAAAAGCCAAAATGTTGGTTGAGAGCGAACCGCGAACCACCATTTCGTTTTACAAGTATTTCCACATCGCCGATCCTAAGGCGACCCGTGACGCTTTATATCAGCTGTTTACCGCGCTGAATGTTTTTGGGCGAGTGTATCTGGCGCATGAGGGCATTAACGCGCAAATCAGCGTACCTGCGAGCAATGTTGAAACATTTCGCGCGCAGCTCTATGCCTTCGACCCGGCTTTAGAGGGTTTACGCCTGAATATCGCGTTGGATGATGACGGGAAATCCTTCTGGGTACTGCGCATGAAGGTACGCGATCGCATTGTTGCCGACGGTATTGACGATCCTCACTTTGATGCCAGCAATGTTGGTGAGTATCTGCAAGCGGCGGAAGTGAACGCCATGCTTGACGATCCCGATGCACTATTTATCGACATGCGTAACCACTATGAGTATGAAGTGGGGCACTTTGAAAACGCGCTCGAAATTCCGGCAGATACCTTCCGTGAGCAGCTGCCAAAAGCAGTCGAGATGATGCAGGCACATAAAGATAAAAAAATCGTCATGTACTGCACCGGCGGCATTCGTTGTGAAAAGGCCAGTGCCTGGATGAAACATAACGGATTCAACAAAGTCTGGCATATCGAGGGCGGAATTATTGAATACGCCCGTAAGGCGCGCGAGCAGGGCTTGCCGGTGCGTTTTATTGGCAAAAATTTTGTTTTTGACGAGCGGATGGGCGAACGTATATCGGATGAGATTATCGCGCATTGCCACCAGTGCGGCGCGCCGTGCGACAGCCATACCAACTGTAAAAATGATGGCTGCCACCTGCTGTTTATTCAGTGTCCAGTATGCGCGGAAAAATACAAAGGTTGTTGTAGTGAGATTTGCTGCGAAGAAAGCGCGTTACCGCCAGAAGAACAGCGACGCCGTCGGGCAGGACGTGAAAATGGCAATAAGATCTTTAATAAGTCTCGTGGACGTCTGAATACAACACTGGGCATTCCTGATCCAACAGAATAAATATCATTGCCGGATGCGTGCCATCCGGCAACATTTCACGCTTACTTCTGCTGTACGCCTTCCACTGAAATAATCAGATCCACTTCCTGAGAAGCTGGACCTAAATCTGTCTTGATATTGAAGTCCTTGAGCTTAATTTTGCCTTCGGCCTCGAAGCCTGCACGTTTACCACCCCATGGGTCGTCGCCCTGACCAATTAATTTCGCTTCCAGCGTGACGGGTTTGGTTACGCCATTCAGCGTCAGATCGCCGGTAATATCCAGTTCGTCACCGTCTTTCTTCACGCTGGTGGAGGTGAATGTTGCCTGTGGATATTTTGCGGTATTGAGGAAATCTGCACTGCGAAGATGTTTATCGCGTTCGGCGTGATTAGTATCGACGCTGGTGGTGTTAATTGTCACATTCACTTTATCGGCAGCCGGATTTTTTTCGTCAAAGGTAAAAGTACCGTCGAAATCTTTAAAGGTGCCGTATAACCAGCTATAGCCAAGGTGCTGGATGCGGAAATTAACAAAGGCGTGCTGACCTTCTTTGTCAATTTTGTAATCGGCGGCAACCGCTGAACCGGCAGAGAACATCAGGGACGCGAAGGTTAAACCAAGCAGGCTTTTTTTCATTTTTTATACTCCATAGTCAGATGACGACTTTCCCAGCATGCGCTTCAGAGTGTCGTCTTTATCGATGAAATGATGCTTCAGGGCCATAAATCCGTGCATAACGGACAGTACTACGACGCTCCACGCGAGCCAAAAATGCAGGGCACCGGCAAAGTCTGCCTGTGCGCCAGCGTCGGCAAGGGTCGCGGGGACGTCAAACCAGCCAAAAACGCTGATCGGTTTACCATCGGCAGTTGAGATCAGATAGCCGCTGATGCCGATGGCGAACAGCAATAGGTACAATGCGAGATGTCCAGCCTTTGCGGCAAGACGAGTCATGGGCGAATAACTCGGCAGCGGACCCGGCGGTGGAGATATGACACGCCACAGAACGCGAATAACCAGCCCCATCATTAACAAAATACCGATGCTTTTATGCAGTTCGGGTGCTTTGTGATACCAGCCATCGTAATAACTGAGCGTGACCATCCACAGACCTAAAGCAAACATGCCGTAGACAATAATTGCGCTTAGCCAATGGAAGGCCGCAGATATAACACCATAGCGTTCAGGGGTATTTGTGAATGACATAAGTGCATCCAATACGAATTTGCGAGAGGGTGATGCTGCCAACTTACTGATTTAGTGTATGATGGTGTTTTTGAGGTGCTCCAGTGGCTTCTGTTTCTATCAGCTGTCCCTCCTGTTCAGCTACTGACGGGGTGGTGCGTAACGGCAAAAGCACTGCCGGACATCAGCGCTATCTCTGCTCTCACTGCCGTAAAACATGGCAACTGCAGTTCACTTACACCGCTTCTCAACCCGGTACGCACCAGAAAATCATTGATATGGCCATGAATGGCGTTGGATGCCGGGCAACAGCACGCATTATGGGCGTTGGCCTCAACACGATTTTACGTCACTTAAAAAACTCAGGCCGCAGTCGGTAACCTCGCGCATACAGCCGGGCAGTGACGTCATCGTCTGCGCGGAAATGGACGAACAGTGGGGCTATGTCGGGGCTAAATCGCGCCAGCGCTGGCTGTTTTACGCGTATGACAGTCTCCGGAAGACGGTTGTTGCGCACGTATTCGGTGAACGCACTATGGCGACGCTGGGGCGTCTTATGAGCCTGCTGTCACCCTTTGACGTGGTGATATGGATGACGGATGGCTGGCCGCTGTATGAATCCCGCCTGAAGGGAAAGCTGCACGTAATCAGCAAGCGATATACGCAGCGAATTGAGCGGCATAACCTGAATCTGAGGCAGCACCTGGCACGGCTGGGACGGAAGTCGCTGTCGTTCTCAAAATCGGTGGAGCTGCATGACAAAGTCATCGGGCATTATCTGAACATAAAACACTATCAATAAGTTGGAGTCATTACCTGATGAGATAGTGCAACAGCC
This sequence comes from Shigella sonnei, assembly GCF_002950395.1. Lineage (NCBI taxonomy): Bacteria > Pseudomonadati > Pseudomonadota > Gammaproteobacteria > Enterobacterales > Enterobacteriaceae > Shigella > Shigella sonnei. Next base: position 1,862,973 of record NZ_CP026802.1, on the reverse strand, counting down.
GACGCATTAAATACTCCTGTAAAAACGGCCTCATTCTGGAGGCCGTAATGATGATTATTGGAAGCGGGAAAGCCTGAATGGCGTCAAATCAAAATCGCTTTTTTTGTCTTGCGCAAAATCGGCAGCTATTTCCCCTAAAACTGACGCAAATTTAAAACCGTGCCCACTCAGGCCGGTAATGAGCAGTGTATTATCGTGGCCGGGTAGGGTATCGATAATAAAATCTTCGTCAGGCGAATTATCATAGGTGCAGGCAGCGCCGTACAGGCAGCAACCGATACCCGGCAATACATTGCGCAAGAACGGGAAGGCTTCCGAACCATCGCTGACCACTTCCGCAAACGGAACACGTTCATCCGCTGAATGGATAACCTGGCCTCCGTTATGTTTGCCAATCTTCAACGCGTCGTTTTCTGCCGGAAAACCATAATATTGATCGCCATTGGGCAGTTCACCGGTAAACGCCGGGAATTTATTCTTCACGCTATAGCGGCCATCGGCCTGATACCAGGCAAATACTTTACGTACGGGCTGGACAGGCTGCTCCGGGAGCAGGTCTTTTACCCATGTTCCCGCGCAGACAATCGCTTTTTTCGCCTGATACTCACCGTCAACCGTTTCAATAGTTACGCCATCATCGTCATGACGAATTGCGGTGACCGGGCAGTTGAACAGTTGCGCACAGCCCGCTTCCTTCGCCAGTTGGATCCAGGTTTTAATCGCCAGTTCGCTGCGCAAAAAAACCGGAATCAGTCTCAAATAAGCCGATGTAGTTGTCCGGGACGCGTATTTCTGGCCAGCGGGCCATAATCCCTTGCGCATCGAGCTTTTCAACGTTGAGTTGCCACTGTTCGGCGCTGTGGGCGACGTTGGCGAGAAATGCGGAGTCAGCCGGGCCGAGGTTAATGACACCAGAGCGTACAAAAATGGGATCATCTTCGTTGTGGCGGGAAAGTTCATCCCACAGCGTTTGCGCGCGGAGGACCAGCGGGACATACTTTTCGCCTTCACCATAAGCATGGCGAATTAATCGCGTATCGCCGTGGTGGCTGCCGTGTTGATGCGGTGGCATATGGGCGTCGGTCATTAGCACGTTTAAACCGGCGCGGGTTGCATAATACCCGGCGGCAGCGCCTACGGAACCGCTGCCAATAATGATGAGATCGTATTTCATTTTTTTCTCTCTGCTCTCATGGTTTAAGCAGAGTAATTAACTGAATGCAGATATACAACCCAGAAATGGTAAAGGCACCGGTGAGGTGCCTTTTGGGTGGATGGTCATGTCATGTTAATGACGCCGATACTCGTTTACCTGGAAATCACCGGATTCAATTTTGGCGATTCCTGCTTCTAATATCGAAATAAATTGTCTGGCAACATCAGTGGTTAACCAGAGCGTTTGACCAACTTCAGTCCCTTCCTGCTCGGACTTATTTGGGGTCTGGTAGTGCAAACGCAACATCAGCGCATCATAGCTATCAACGGTGCTGATGTCCCACCCTACGAGCGGATGAGTCTGAATGACTTCATTATTTTTTTCCATCATGGCCCCCTAATTCGTGTTACTAGACAACGTTATTCGAGGTTCAATGCGTTTTTATCTGAAGCAACTTCAGTATACCAATAAGTAAGGGTATTCACCGAATTTTTAAAGGGGGGAACAGATAAATTTCTGCTTTTAAGATTTATATGAACAATAAAACAGCATGTCATTCATATTTTTTTAGCATATTGTGCAATTATTTTGAGGAAGTGTAGAAATTTTGTACTCAAAATTCGTAAGTAAAATAAAAAAGCCGGGGCGACCCGGCAAAAACAAAAATCACTGCATATTATTCGCTGACAAACCAGTCATCGGCGCTTTCCCACGTTTCCTGGAGAATTTCGCTAATGCGCTGTTTATCTTCTTTTGTTGCGCCAATAACCGATAAATTATTCGCTGCGGCATAACGTACCGATACGTGGCCTTCATTATCAGGAAACGCATACTGAATACGGCGGGAAAGTTCGCCAGCCAGGGCGTCAATAGCCCCAGCTGGCAATGGAGAAGTTTTCGCTATGGTGACTTCAATTCGCATAATAGCCCCCTGTTGAATATACTGGTTATTTATACAGGTTAAATAACCTAATGACAACAGGAAGCTACGATTTTTATTGTTTAACGGACCAGCGTACCGTTTCCCCGGCGAGGAATGGCACCAGGGTGTCATCAGTCAGTGCGATGCTTTCAGCAACCTGTTGCTCTTCACGTACCAGTTCGATGAATGTGTCGTTGACCGGCAACCCATAGAACTGCGGGCCGTTTACAGAACAGAATGCTTCAAAGTGCTGCAGAGCATTCATCTCTTCAAAGACGGTAGCGTAACTGCCCAGCGCGGTTGGGGCGTTGAAGCAGCCCGCGCAGCCGCAACTGCTCTCTTTGCGATGACGTGCATGTGGCGCAGAATCCGTACCGAGGAATACTCGATTAAAACCGCTGGCGACCAGTTCACGCAATGCCTGTTGGTGAATATTGCGTTTGAGGATGGGTAAACAATACAGGTGCGGACGCACGCCACCAACCAGCATATGGTTGCGGTTAAACATCAGATGCTGCGGAGTGATGGTGGCAGCCAGCCGTTCATTTCCGTCACGGACATAGTCGGCAGCATCTTTGGTGGTGATGTGCTCAAAAACGACTTTCAGCGCAGTCAGGCGCTGGCGCAGAGGTTCCATCACGCTTTCTATAAAGCGCGCTTCACGATCAAAAATGTCGATATCTGCATGTGTCACTTCACCATGCACCAGTAGCGGCATACCGATTTTTTCCATGCGCTCAAGTACCGGCATGATTGCGTCAATTGACGTCACGCCGTGGCTGGAGTTAGTGGTTGCGTTTGCCGGGTAAAGTTTTGCAGCGGTGAACACGCCTTCATTAAATCCGCGCTCCAGCTCATTAGGATCCAGCGAATCTGTTAAATAACAGGTTATCAATGGGGTGAAATCGTGCCCGGCAGGTACGGCGTCAAGAATACGTTGGCGATACGCCACGGCAGCCTCAACTGTGGTCACGGGCGGAGCCAGATTGGGCATTACGATAGCCCGTCCATAAATTTCGCTGGTATACGGCACGACAGTTTTTAACATGTCGCCATCGCGGAGGTGAAGGTGCCAGTCGTCTGGGCGGCGGATCTTTAATACCTGGGATGGTGCAGTCATTAATCTCTATGCTCCGGCTGAAGGAATGTTTTTGCCGGACACAAAGGATAAGCGGAAACGTTTTCCTTTGCACGAAAAATAAAGGGCGCGAATGCGCCCTCGTCATTAATCCGTAAACGGAATGACAATTTCGCCTGGCTTCACTTCAATGCCTTTCGCCAGTTTTTTCGCCATTGCTTCGCCCTGACTGCCATCTTCGCGCAGGACGTAAGCAGGTTGCTGGTTAAAGTAATTGCGTAATGCCTGGTTCAAATAGGGAAGCAACGTTTGCATCACCGTTTGCATTTTTTCCGGTTGTACCGTCGCATCGACCACTTCCATCTCTTTCAGGAAGATCGCACCTTTTTCTTTATCAAACACGGGCAGCGCTTTCAGCTTCAGTTTCATGGTCGCTTTCTGACTACCGAACAGGGAGTTCATGTCCAGATTGGCGTCTCCGGTTAGGGTAACCTTATTCGGCTCTTCGCGACCAATTTGGCTGATCAAGTTTGTCAGAACAATATGGGCGTCAGCCACGCCGGGTAAACCGATATCTTTTGAGAAATTATTATGTTTCGCAAGCGACTGGTTAATTTCTTGTTCGGTGATGGTGTATTGGGTGAGTTGATTACAGCCAACGAGCAGGCCACTGACGATCAATGCAGCGGCAAATAAAAACTTGTTCATGGTAGTCCTCGACATGAAATCTGCGTCAATATCCTGACACAACGCAGCATGTGTCACCAGCGATAAACTCGCCAGCAGAAAAAACTGAAAACGGCGGCAACCCGCGAATACAGGCTGCCGCGGCGGGTCAGGATTAAATCGCCATTGATGATAACAAATTGATTTGTGTCTGTTTCGCCATATTATCGCGGTAATCAGCAACGCGGCTTGGCCAGTTGATTCCGGCTACCAGCGTCAGATTACGCAGTAGCGGAAATAGCTGAATATCATCTTCCGAAAGTTCGCCATTCACGGCGTTCGGTTTGACGATCAGTTTGTCCAGCGCACGCAAATCATCGCTGATATTCTTAATCAGACCGTCAGAGTGGGCCAGCAGGTCGGCAAAATTACCCGCGCTGGCCTCTTTCTTGTCGACGAAATATTTGCGCGCGGCGGGAGTAGAAAACTCATCAAATGCCGATTTGGCAAAACGCGGCAACAGCAGTTTGTTGGCGTAGCCATTGACCTTGCGCAGCCACTCTTCAATGGCAGGGGAACGTTTGCCGGTCAGTAACGGTTTGCCGTCGAGTTTATCGACATAGTGAACGATATCCATGCTTTCTGGCATATAGCGGCTGTCATCTTTTTGCAGAATGGGAACCTGTTTTTGACCGACCATCCGGGTGGGTGTTTCTGCGTCGTCGTTGAGCAGAACATGTAATTCGACGGGGATATTTTTCAGGCCGAAAATCATGCGGGCTTTGAGGCAGTAAGGGCAGTGATCGTAAATGTATAGCTTCACGTGACTCCTCCATTTGGCTGTCAGTTCACTTTCAGTATGGAGGAGTCAGGGGGGAGTATCAAATCAGGCGTCGCGTTCCAGCAAACGACGCGTTGCGCGTTTCTGACTAAACTGCCAACCCAGCGCAAGGAAAGTGAAGATGCCAATAATTCCCAGCATCATCCACGGAAGCTCTGGCTGGTGCGCCGATTTGCCCAGGTCAAACAGCCAGCCACCACCGATATAACCAATAGCGCCGCCAATCGCCAGACCCAGACGGCTAAACCCCATATAGCTGCCGCGAGCTCTTGCGTCCGCCAGCAAAGCACTTAAGGTTTCACGCGCAGGCTCGGCAATGATCGACCCGATATAAAACAGACAAATCAGGGTGAAAAGTTGTTGCAGACCGCTGACCATGCCCACCGGCATCATGCTTAATGACATTATCAACAGCCCAGCCATCAACCGGTGTTCCAGACGAAAATGCTTTTCACTCCAGCGGGCGATAGGGTAGAGCAACGTTAACGACAGACACGCTTCAATGGCATACATCCATTTAACGGCAGAGGGCGCGCCAGCCACGTCGTTGACCATAATTGGCAGCATCAGCATCACTTGTACAGCCAGCATGTAGTAACCCGCCAGCGTCAGGACATAGGTGACAAAACGCTTGTCACGCATCACGCGGGTCATGCCTTCGCGAACGGGCGTGCGTACGGTGGAGAGTTTCCATGCCGGTAACAACCACGCATTGAACGCCGCACACAGCACAAACAAAACGGCCCCTGTGGCGCAGACCAGGCGAAAGTCGTATTGCAACAGCCAGCTCCCCAACAATGCGCCAATGACCGCACCGGCACTGTCCTGCATCATCAACAGCGAGAAAAAACGACAACGTTGTTGTGGACGGATTAGTTTCACCACCAGCGCCGAACGCGGCGGATCAAACAACGTGCCGCCGAGTCCCGAGAGCAGGCATGAAAACCACAATAGCCACGGTTCGTGGGCGATACCCATTGTGGCGAATCCGGCGGCGCGCATCAGCATACCGGTAACAATCATCGGTTTGGCACCAAAGCGGTCGGCAATTGCGCCGCCGAAAATACCCAGACCTTGCTGAATAAACTGGCGTAGACCGAGAGCAATACCGACCATGACGGCGGCCCAGCCCATTTGATCAACGAAGCGGATAGAGATCAGCGGGAAGACAACAAAGAACCCCAGCACGACCAGCATATTATCGATGAGCAGGAAATATTTACCCAGGTTCCTCGCCTGCGATACGCGGGACATTTCCCCTCCCGGGAAATAAAAGATGAGCACTTTCTATTCTGCATTGCCGCTAAGACTTTTCCCATCACTTCGGGGACAATATTTTTTTATCAAAACGTCGCTTTGATAGAGAGTTTTTATCAAATATGTGAATAATGCAGAAAATGGCATTTTGGACTTTTCACAGGGTCTGGTTGCGCAGGTATAGTAATACTTACAGCGTATTAAAGACGTTACGGGAAGGAGTAGGTATAGAATGTTTGGCTATCGCAGTAACGTGCCAAAAGTGCGCTTAACCACAGACCGACTGGTCGTGCGTCTGGTGCATGATCGTGATGCCTGGCGTCTTGCGGATTATTACGCAGAGAATCGCCATTTCCTCAAGCCCTGGGAGCCAGTGCGCGACGAAAGCCACTGTTATCCATCAGGCTGGCAGGCCAGGCTGGGGATGATTAACGAATTTCATAAACAAGGTTCAGCTTTCTACTTTGGCTTATTCGACCCGGACGAAAAAGAGATTATTGGCGTTGCCAATTTTTCCAATGTTGTTCGTGGCTCTTTTCATGCCTGCTATCTCGGTTATTCGATTGGGCAAAAATGGCAGGGCAAAGGACTCATGTTTGAAGCCCTGACCGCAGCCATTCGTTATATGCAGCGCACCCAACATATTCATCGCATTATGGCTAATTATATGCCGCACAATAAACGCAGCGGTGATTTACTGGCGCGACTGGGTTTTGAAAAAGAAGGCTATGCGAAAGACTATCTGTTGATTGATGGACAATGGCGCGATCACGTACTGACGGCATTAACTACCCCAGACTGGACGCCCGGCCGCTAAGGAGAATCTCATGAAATATCAACTTACTGCCCTTGAAGCTCGCGTGATTGGTTGCTTGCTGGAAAAGCAGGTGACCACGCCGGAGCAATACCCGCTCTCAGTCAATGGTGTAGTCACGGCCTGTAATCAGAAAACGAACCGTGAACCGGTCATGAATCTGAGTGAATCTGAAGTGCAGGAGCAACTGGATAATCTGGTCAAACGCCATTATCTGCGCACGGTGAGTGGCTTTGGTAATCGGGTCACCAAATATGAACAACGTTTTTGTAATTCAGAATTTGGCGATCTGAAACTGAGCGCAGCGGAAGTGGCGTTAATCACCACGTTGTTATTGCGTGGTGCCCAGACGCCGGGTGAACTGCGCAGCCGCGCCGCGCGAATGTATGAATTCAGCGATATGGCGGAAGTGGAGTCGACGCTGGAACAACTGGCAAATCGCGAAGATGGTCCTTTTGTGGTGCGTCTGGCCCGCGAACCGGGTAAACGCGAAAGCCGCTACATGCATCTTTTCAGTGGTGAGGTAGAGGATCAGCCGGCGGTAACGGATATGTCGAACGCGGTTGATGGTGATTTACAGGCCCGCGTCGAAGCCCTGGAAATCGAAGTGGCAGAACTGAAACAGCGTCTTGATTCGTTGCTGGCCCATCTGGGAGATTAAAGTGAAAAAATTACGTATCGGCGTTGTGGGATTAGGCGGCATTGCGCAAAAAGCGTGGTTACCGGTGCTGGCGGCAGCGTCTGACTGGATGTTACAAGGAGCCTGGTCGCCTACGCGCGCGAAAGCCCTGCCAATTTGTGAAAGCTGGCGCATTCCTTATGCCGATTCGTTATCCAGCCTTGCCGCCAGTTGCGATGCGGTTTTTGTGCATTCCAGCACCGCCAGCCACTTTGACGTGGTCAGTACGTTACTCAATGCGGGTGTACATGTCTGTGTCGATAAACCGCTGGCAGAAAATCTGCGCGATGCTGAACGGCTGGTGGAACTGGCGGCGCGGAAAAAACTGACGTTGATGGTCGGTTTTAACCGTCGTTTCGCACCACTCTACGGTGAGTTAAAAACGCAACTCGCTACCGCAGCTTCGCTAAGAATGGATAAACATCGTAGCAATAGTGTCGGGCCACACGATCTTTATTTCACGTTGCTGGATGATTATCTGCATGTGGTGGATACCGCGCTGTGGTTGTCGGGCGGCAAAGCCTCTCTGGATGGCGGTACGCTACTGACTAACGACGCTGGCGAAATGCTGTTTGCCGAGCACCATTTTTCGGCCGATCCTTTGCAGATCACCACCTGTATGCATCGCCGTGCCGGAAGTCAGCGTGAAACCGTGCAGGCCGTGACTGACGGTGCGCTCATCGACATTACGGATATGCGCGAATGGCGTGAGGAGCGCGGGCAGGGCGTAGTGCATAAACCGATTCCTGGTTGGCAGAGCACTCTTGAGCAACGTGGATTTGTCGGCTGTGCGCGGCACTTCATTGAATGTGTGCAAAATCAGACAGTTCTGCAAACCGCCGGCGAACAGGCAGTGCTGGCGCAACGTATCGTTGACAAGATCTGGCGCGATGCGATGAGTGAATAAACCCTGTAACATCTGGCGGTAGCAATTCACCATAATCCAGGTAGACTATTCGCCTCTTTCAGCGCCTGCCTTGCAGGCGTTTTGCCCGTGGGTCTGGATTAGAACACCGATGAATTTATTAAAATCGCTGGCCGCCGTCAGCTCGATGACCATGTTTTCGCGTGTGCTTGGCTTCGCACGAGACGCAATTGTCGCCAGAATCTTTGGCGCAGGGATGGCAACCGACGCCTTTTTCGTCGCTTTTAAACTTCCTAACTTGTTACGCCGTATCTTTGCCGAAGGGGCATTTTCCCAGGCATTTGTACCGATTCTGGCGGAATATAAAAGTAAGCAGGGTGAAGACGCCACGCGGGTCTTTGTCTCTTATGTTTCTGGCCTGCTGACACTTGCGCTGGCGGTTGTGACGGTCGCTGGCATGCTCGCCGCACCGTGGGTGATCATGGTGACCGCGCCAGGCTTCGCTGACACAGCTGACAAATTTGCCCTGACCAGCCAGCTACTAAAGATTACCTTTCCCTATATCTTGCTGATCTCCCTGGCGTCGCTGGTGGGAGCGATTCTGAATACGTGGAACCGCTTCTCGATTCCGGCGTTTGCGCCAACACTGCTTAACATCAGCATGATTGGTTTCGCGCTGTTTGCCGCACCGTACTTTAACCCACCGGTGCTGGCGCTGGCGTGGGCTGTTACGGTCGGCGGCATCCTGCAGCTGGTGTATCAGCTACCGCACCTGAAGAAGATCGGCATGCTGGTCCTGCCGCGCATTAACTTCCACGATGCCGGAGCAATGCGCGTGGTGAAACAGATGGGACCGGCGATCCTTGGCGTCTCTGTGAGCCAGATCTCCTTAATCATCAACACCATTTTTGCCTCGTTTCTTGCTTCCGGTTCGGTGTCTTGGATGTATTACGCCGACCGCTTAATGGAGTTTCCCTCCGGTGTGCTGGGCGTGGCGCTTGGCACCATTTTGCTGCCGTCGCTGTCGAAAAGTTTTGCCAGTGGCAATCATGATGAATACAACCGTTTGATGGACTGGGGGTTGCGTCTTTGTTTCCTGTTGGCGCTGCCGAGTGCGGTTGCGTTGGGCATTCTTTCGGGTCCGTTAACCGTTTCGCTGTTCCAGTACGGTAAATTTACCGCGTTTGATGCGCTGATGACCCAGCGGGCGTTAATTGCCTACTCGGTGGGTTTGATTGGCCTGATTGTAGTGAAAGTGTTGGCTCCTGGCTTTTATTCCCGCCAGGACATTAAAACGCCAGTGAAAATTGCCATCGTTACGCTGATTTTAACGCAATTGATGAACCTGGCGTTTATTGGTCCGTTGAAACATGCCGGGCTGTCACTTTCTATTGGTCTGGCGGCGTGTCTGAATGCTTCGCTGCTTTACTGGCAGTTGCGTAAGCAGAAAATCTTTACTCCGCAACCCGGCTGGATGGCGTTTCTGTTGCGTCTGGTGGTGGCGGTACTGGTGATGTCTGGCGTGCTTTTAGGTATGTTACATATCATGCCGGAGTGGTCATTGGGTACCATGCCTTGGCGCTTACTGCGTTTAATGGCGGTCGTGCTGGCGGGGATTGCCGCGTACTTCGCTGCACTGGCGGTACTGGGCTTCAAAGTTAAAGAATTTGCCCGCCGGACGGTGTAACAATGCATTCCGGCCTGCAGTGCAGGCCGGAGATAATATTCAGATCGAAATCTTTTTACCGCCGCGATGGGTTGTTGAGGTCTGACCGTTCGCCCCATATAGCGTCGGTTCCTGATGCGGTTTCAACATTTCCAGCGCCTGTTGATTGCGCTCAATCTGTCCTTCCAGTAACCAGCCGTTATGTTGATTCATTTGGCGTAGTTGCTGCGTTTTCACAGTAATTTCCTGCCAGCGTTGACTAATATCAACGCTATTTGCTGTATTGGGTTCTTTCCTGCGTAACTGTTCGAGGTAATCCAGCGTCGCCAGCAGTGAGCTTTTTTGTTCTGTAATCCATTGCAACTGGCTGCCGTTGATCTGCCCCATAGAGAGATGTTGCTGTTCTTGATCCATTACCGTTTTGAGATCGTTAAGCACAGCGGACATCTGGTCGAGGATCTCTGCAAGACGTGTCATACGATCAGTTACTCTGCAAGTCTTGCTGCGCTTCGTTGATCAGCGCATCGGCAATTTTGCCGGTGTCCATTTTTAGTTCACCGTTACGAATCGCCAGTTTTAACGCTTCGACACGTTCAAGATTGATATCACTGCTGCCGGGTTGCATCAGTTTTGCTTGCGCGTCGCTTAACGTCACACTGGTGCTGGTGGAGGCTGTTGTTTTTGCCGCCCGGGTGTTCGTTACCGACGCGTCAGTGGTTTCGCGTGGTTGAACGGTGCTTACGGGCTTCAGAGGCGAAGTGCGATCAATACTCATGGTTTATTCCTCATTGAGGGCGCTTTTATCATGTGTTGCTTATTTATCGGCAAGGGACGGGTAATCTTTAACAGCTTACTGGTTTATAAGAATATTCCCATCTGCATCAACAACGCCGCTGACCACCAGTCCCGATACCATGCGCACCCGCGCATTCTGTGTGACGGCTGCATTGTTCAGCGCCTGACCTTCTGCGTTGGCGCTAAACCCGTTACCGCTGGCGATCACGTTGACGCGTTGTCCCGCTTTTACCCGCCATGCCTGGCGAAACTGGGTTAACTGGATAGGTTGATCGGGTGATAGATCGCGCAGGCTAACGGCATCAACAAGTTGATTGATATCCAGCACCGTACGCGGTGGCAGGGTATCCTGCCGTCCGCGTTTTAGTTTGACATTGCCAGCTTCCAGCTTTCCTCCCCGCACAATGGGCATCGCGGCAACCACATAATTTCCTGTGGCCTGTACATTAACCTGTAAATATCGTTTGTCGTTACCGCAGCGTGCCAACACATTCACATTGCCCCACAGGCGGGAATTATTGCTCATCGAAAGCAATGGCTGCTCGCACGGCGGTAGTAGATTGGGCGCTGTACGAATAGAAACACGAACCTCATCACTTACCCCCGCGAGCTGGGCGCTAAAAAAGGTTTGCAATTGCGATGTGAGATTACTCGCCGCACTTAACGGAGTGAATAGTATCGAGATGATCGCCACGCTACGTTTTATTGCCAGCATTTTCGCCCCCAGCCATTTCTACAACGTGAATTGTACCTGTCCGCAATGGTCATCAACGGCATAAATAGCGACCCATTTTGCGTTTATTCCGCCGATAACGCGCGCGTAAAGGCATTTAAGCTGATGGCAGAATTTTGATACCTGCGGAGGAGATATGCTCGATAAGCTCGACGCCGCCTTACGTTTTCAACAAGAGGCGCTCAATCTGCGCGCCCAGCGTCAGGAAGTGCTGGCAGCAAACATCGCCAATGCCGATACCCCTGGTTATCAGGCGCGCGATATCGATTTTGCCAGTGAACTTAAAAAAGTCATGCAACGTGGACGGGATGCAACCAGTGTGGTTGCACTGACGATGACCTCAACGCAACACATTCCGGCGCAGGCGCTGACGCCTCCTACCGCAGAACTGCAATACCGTATTCCGGACCAGCCTTCGCTTGACGGTAATACCGTCGATATGGATCGCGAACGCACCCAGTTTGCCGATAACAGCCTGCAATACCAGATGAGCCTTAGCGCGTTGAGCGGGCAAATCAAAGGCATGATGAACGTTTTACAGAGCGGAAATTAACGGATGGCACTGCTGAATATTTTTGATATCGCCGGGTCGGCGTTAACTGCCCAGTCCCAGCGCTTGAACGTGGCGGCCAGTAATCTGGCGAATGCTGATAGCGTGACCGGTCCCGATGGACAGCCATATCGGGCAAAACAGGTGGTATTCCAGGTTAACGCTGCACCAGGTGCTGCGACAGGCGGCGTAAAGGTTGCCGATGTTATAGAAAGTCAGGCCCCGGACAAACTGGTTTATGAACCGGGTAATCCGCTGGCGGATGCAAAGGGCTACGTAAAAATGCCGAACGTTGATGTCGTCGGGGAGATGGTTAACACCATGTCGGCGTCACGCAGCTATCAGGCCAATGTTGAAGTGCTCAACATGGTGAAAAGCATGATGCTGAAAACCCTTACGCTCGGTCAATAAAGGAGAAAGCTATGTCCATTGCGGTAACCACCACCGATCCGACAAATACCGGCGTCAGTACCACCAGCAGTAGTTCGCTCACGGGCAGCAACGCCGCAGACTTACAAAGCAGTTTTCTGACTTTGTTGGTGGCGCAGCTGAAAAACCAGGACCCGACCAATCCAATGGAAAACAACGAGCTGACGTCGCAATTGGCACAAATCAGCACGGTCAGCGGGATTGAAAAACTCAATACCACGCTCGGATCTATTTCCGGACAGATTGATAACAGCCAGTCGTTACAGGCCAGTAACCTGATCGGTCACGGCGTGATGATCCCCGGCACCACTGTTCTTGCGGGAACCGGCAGTGAAGAAGGGGCTGTGACCACGACCACGCCGTTTGGTGTTGAGCTGCAACAGGCGGCAGACAAAGTTACGGCCACCATCACCGATAAAAATGGCGCGGTTGTGCGCACCATTGATATTGGTGAACTGACCGCCGGAGTCCACAGTTTCACCTGGGACGGTACGTTGACTGATGGCAGCACTGCGCCGAACGGTTCTTACAATGTAGCGATTAGCGCCAGTAACGGTGGTACACAACTGGTTGCCCAGCCGCTGCAGTTTGCTCTGGTGCAGGGTGTGATCCGCGGCAACAGCGGTAATACGCTGGATCTCGGCACTTACGGCACCACCACCCTCGACGAAGTACGGCAGATAATTTAAGCCTTCACATTTCAGGAGTCAGTCATGGCCTTTTCTCAAGCGGTTAGCGGATTAAACGCTGCCGCCACCAACCTCGATGTTATTGGCAACAATATCGCCAACTCCGCCACCTACGGCTTTAAATCAGGCACGGCCTCTTTTGCCGATATGTTTGCCGGTTCGAAAGTGGGACTGGGGGTAAAAGTTGCCGGTATCACTCAGGACTTTACCGATGGCACGACCACCAACACCGGGCGAGGTCTGGACGTTGCTATCAGCCAGAACGGTTTTTTCCGTCTGGTAGACAGCAACGGTTCGGTGTTCTACAGCCGTAACGGACAATTTAAGCTGGATGAAAACCGTAACCTGGTGAATATGCAAGGTTTACAGCTGACGGGTTACCCGGCAACCGGTACGCCGCCGACTATTCAGCAAGGGGCGAATCCGACCAATATTTCGATCCCGAATACCCTGATGGCAGCGAAAACTACCACCACGGCGTCGATGCAGATCAACCTGAATTCCAGTGATCCGCTTCCTACTGTTACGCCATTCAGCGCCAGCAATGCGGATAGCTATAACAAAAAAGGTTCGGTGACTGTTTTCGACAGTCAGGGTAATGCTCATGACATGAGCGTCTACTTTGTGAAGACCGGGGATAATAACTGGCAGGTCTACACCCAGGATAGCAGTGATCCAACAGGTACAGCCGAGCCTGCAATGAAGCTGGTGTTTAATGCCAATGGCGTTCTGACCTCAAATCCAACAGAGAATATTACCACTGGCGCAATTAACGGCGCAGATCCCGCCACGTTTAGCCTGAGCTTCCTCAACTCCATGCAGCAAAATACCGGCGCTAACAATATTGTGGCAACCACCCAGAATGGCTACAAACCGGGCGATCTGGTGAGTTATCAAATCAATGATGACGGTACGGTTGTCGGCAACTATTCCAACGAACAAACACAACTGCTGGGGCAGATTGTACTGGCGAACTTTGCCAACAACGAAGGTCTGGCATCCGAAGGCGACAACGTCTGGTCTGCGACGCAATCTTCTGGCGTGGCGCTGTTGGGGACAGCCGGGACGGGCAACTTTGGCACCCTGACCAACGGTGCGTTGGAAGCGTCCAATGTCGATCTCAGTAAAGAACTGGTCAATATGATCGTTGCCCAGCGTAACTATCAGTCTAACGCCCAGACCATCAAAACTCAGGACCAGATCCTCAACACGCTGGTTAACTTACGCTAATCGCTGACGGGATAGCTCAATGGATCACGCAATTTATACCGCGATGGGAGCAGCCAGCCAGACACTGAATCAACAGGCGGTAACCGCCAGTAATCTGGCCAATGCCTCAACGCCCGGTTTTCGCGCGCAGTTGAATGCTTTACGCGCGGTGCCAGTGGAAGGGCTTTCTCTGCCCACGCGCACGTTGGTCACGGCGTCAACGCCGGGCGCAGATATGACGCCCGGCAAAATGGATTACACCTCGCGCCCGCTGGACGTCGCGTTGCAGCAGGATGGCTGGCTGGCCGTGCAGACCGCTGACGGCAGCGAAGGGTATACGCGTAATGGCAGCATTCAGGTTGATCCCACCGGGCAACTGACAATTCAGGGGCATCAGGTGATAGGCGAGGCGGGGCCAATTGCTGTGCCGGAAGGAGCGGAAATCACTATTGCTGCCGATGGCACAATCTCGGCGCTCAATCCGGGCGATCCGGCAAATACAGTTGCGCCAGTAGGGCGTCTGAAACTGGTGAAAGCCACGGGCAGCGAAGTGCAGCGCGGTGACGACGGCATTTTTCGTTTAAGCGCAGAAACCCAGGCCACGCGAGGGCCGGTACTGCAGGCAGATCCAACCTTGCGTGTGATGTCGGGGGTTCTGGAAGGCAGTAACGTCAATGCCGTTGCGGCAATGAGCGACATGATTGCCAGCGCGCGGCGTTTTGAAATGCAGATGAAGGTGATCAGCAGCGTCGATGATAACGCAGGCCGTGCCAACCAACTGCTGTCGATGAGTTAATTGAAAGGATACATGACAAGTATAAGTTGCCCGATGCGCAAGTTTATCGGGTCTATGGGGGCAATCGCAATTTATCGATTTTGCGAGCACTTGTAGGCCGGATAAGGCGTTTACGCCGCATCCGGCAAGAAGACATATGCACTTTGTCACTAATCCACTACAGGACATTTTATGATCAGTTCATTATGGATCGCCAAAACGGGCCTTGACGCCCAGCAAACCAATATGGACGTCATTGCCAACAACCTGGCAAACGTCAGTACTAACGGTTTTAAGCGTCAGCGCGCGGTGTTTGAAGATCTGCTTTATCAAACCATTCGCCAGCCGGGGGCACAGTCTTCCGAACAAACCACCTTACCCTCCGGATTACAAATCGGCACGGGGGTACGCCCGGTCGCCACTGAACGCTTACACAGCCAGGGAAACCTGTCGCAGACCAACAACAGCAAAGATGTCGCGATTAAAGGGCAGGGCTTTTTCCAGGTGATGTTGCCAGATGGTTCATCAGCCTATACCCGTGACGGCTCTTTCCAGGTGGATCAGAACGGGCAGCTGGTGGTTTTCAGGTGCAGCCAGCGATCACCATTCCGGCGAATGCGTTAAGTATCACCATCGGTCGTGATGGCGTGGTCAGCGTAACCCAACAAGGCCAGGCAGCTCCGGTTCAGGTTGGGCAGCTCAATCTCACCACCTTTATGAATGACACCGGGCTGGAGAGCATTGGCGAAAACCTCTACACCGAAACGCAATCCTCTGGTGTACCGAACGAAAGCACGCCGGGCCTGAACGGCGCGGGACTGCTGTATCAAGGGTATGTTGAAACGTCTAACGTCAACGTGGCGGAAGAACTGGTCAATATGATTCAGGTGCAACGCGCTTACGAAATCAACAGTAAAGCGGTGTCCACCACCGATCAGATGCTGCAAAAACTGACGCAACTCTAAGGCTTAACCGGTGGCAGGTTCACCGGTTTACTGATTTTTGAAGATGATAGCCATGCAAAAAAACGCTGCGCATACTTATGCCATTTCCAGCTTGTTGGTGCTTTCACTAACCGGCTGCGCCTGGATACCCTCCACGCCGCTGGTGCAGGGGGCGACCAGTGCACAACCGGTTCCCGGTCCGACGCCCGTCGCCAACGGTTCTATTTTCCAGTCTGCTCAGCCGATTAACTATGGCTATCAACCGCTGTTTGAAGATCGTCGACCACGCAATATTGGCGATACGCTGACCATCGTGTTGCAGGAGAACGTCAGCGCCAGCAAAAGCTCCTCTGCGAATGCCAGCCGTGACGGTAAAACTAATTTTGGCTTTGATACTGTGCCGCGCTATTTGCAGGGGCTGTTTGGTAACGCTCGTGCCGATGTCGAAGCCTCCGGTGGTAACACGTTCAACGGAAAGGGCGGGGCCAATGCCAGCAATACCTTTAGCGGCACGTTGACGGTGACGGTTGACCAGGTACTGGTCAACGGCAACCTGCATGTGGTGGGTGAAAAACAGATTGCCATTAATCAGGGTACCGAATTTATTCGCTTCTCTGGCGTGGTTAATCCACGCACTATCAGCGGCAGCAATACCGTACCGTCTACTCAGGTGGCGGATGCGCGCATTGAATACGTAGGCAATGGCTACATTAACGAAGCGCAAAATATGGGCTGGTTGCAGCGTTTCTTCCTTAACCTGTCGCCAATGTAAGTGAGGCTGTGGTGATTAAATTTCTCTCTGCATTAATTCTTCTACTGGTTACGACGGCGGCTCAGGCTGAGCGTATTCGCGATCTCACCAGTGTTCAGGGGGTAAGGCAAAACTCACTGATTGGCTATGGTCTGGTGGTGGGGCTGGATGGCACCGGTGACCAGACAACCCAGACGCCGTTTACCACACAAACGCTTAATAACATGCTCTCACAGCTGGGAATTACCGTTCCGACGGGCACCAATATGCAGCTAAAAAACGTCGCTGCGGTAATGGTGACAGAGTCACTTCCTCCGTTTGGACGTCAGGGGCAAACCATCGATGTGGTGGTTTCTTCCATGGGAAATGCCAAAAGCTTGCGTGGAGGTACGTTGTTGATGACGCCGCTTAAGGGCGTTGACAGTCAGGTGTATGCGCTGGCGCAGGGCAATATTCTGGTTGGCGGCGCAGGAGCCTCCGCTGGCGGTAGCAGTGTTCAGGTGAACCAACTGAACGGTGGACGGATCACCAATGGTGCGGTTATTGAACGTGAATTGCCCAGCCAGTTTGGCGTCGGGAATACCCTTAATTTGCAACTTAACGACGAAGATTTCAGCATGGCGCAGCAAATCGCTGACACCATCAACCGCGTGCGTGGATATGGCAGCGCCACCGCGTTAGATGCGCGGACTATTCAGGTGCGCGTACCAAGTGGCAACAGTTCCCAGGTCCGTTTCCTTGCAGATATCCAGAATATGCAGGTTAATGTCACCCCGCAGGACGCTAAAGTAGTGATTAACTCGCGCACCGGTTCGGTGGTGATGAATCGCGAAGTGACCCTCGACAGCTGCGCGGTAGCGCAGGGAAATCTCTCAGTAACAGTCAATCGTCAGGCCAATGTCAGCCAGCCAGATACACCGTTTGGTGGTGGACAGACTGTGGTTACTCCACAAACGCAGATCGATTTACGCCAGAGCGGCGGTTCGCTGCAAAGCGTACGTTCCAGCGCCAGCCTCAATAACGTGGTGCGCGCGCTCAATGCGCTGGGCGCTACGCCGATGGATCTGATGTCCATACTGCAATCAATGCAAAGTGCGGGATGTCTGCGGGCAAAACTGGAAATCATCTGATGATCAGCGACAGCAAACTACTGGCAAGTGCGGCCTGGGATGCGCAATCACTCAACGAACTAAAGGCGAAAGCGGGCGAAGATCCGGCGGCAAATATCCGTCCGGTGGCCCGTCAGGTGGAAGGGATGTTCGTGCAGATGATGTTGAAAAGCATGCGCGACGCTTTACCAAAAGATGGCCTGTTCAGCAGCGAGCACACTCGCCTGTATACCAGTATGTATGACCAGCAGATTGCCCAACAGATGACGGCGGGCAAAGGTCTGGGGCTTGCAGAGATGATGGTTAAACAGATGACGCCAGAACAACCATTGCCAGAGGAGTCCACGCCAGCAGCACCGATGAAATTCCCGCTCGAAACTGTGGTGCGTTATCAAAATCAGGCGCTTTCGCAGCTGGTGCAAAAGGCCGTGCCACGTAACTACGATGATTCGCTGCCGGGTGACAGTAAAGCATTCCTCGCGCAACTCTCGCTGCCCGCCCAACTGGCAAGCCAGCAAAGCGGTGTGCCACATCATTTGATCCTCGCTCAGGCGGCGCTGGAGTCTGGTTGGGGGCAACGGCAAATCCGCCGCGAAAACGGCGAGCCGAGCTATAACCTGTTTGGCGTCAAAGCCTCTGGCAACTGGAAAGGTCCAGTTACTGAAATCACCACGACTGAATATGAAAATGGCGAAGCGAAGAAAGTAAAAGCGAAATTTCGGGTCTACAGCTCGTATCTGGAAGCATTGTCGGATTACGTTGGGCTGTTAACACGTAACCCGCGCTACGCCGCCGTGACGACAGCCGCGAGTGCGGAGCAGGGGGCGCAGGCCCTACAGGACGCGGGGTATGCTACCGATCCTCACTATGCCCGTAAACTCACCAACATGATCCAGCAGATGAAATCGATAAGCGACAAGGTGAGCAAAACCTACAGCATGAACATTGATAATCTGTTCTGAATAACTCAAGTCCGGCGGGTCGCTGCCGATAATACTCTGTAATTGAAGGCTTATAAGGAACCTCCATGTCCAGCTTGATCAATAACGCCATGAGCGGACTGAACGCGGCCCAGGCGGCGTTAAATACGGCAAGTAATAATATCTCCAGCTATAACGTTGCCGGATATACCCGCCAAACCACTATTATGGCGCAGGCCAATAGCACGTTGGGCGCTGGCGGCTGGGTTGGCAATGGCGTCTACGTTTCTGGTGTGCAGCGTGAGTATGATGCGTTTATTACCAACCAGTTACGTGCTGCGCAGACGCAAAGTAGCGGCCTGACCGCCCGCTATGAGCAGATGTCGAAAATCGACAATATGCTCTCCACCAGTACCTCTTCGCTGGCAACACAGATGCAGGATTTCTTCACCAGCCTGCAAACGCTGGTGAGTAACGCGGAAGACCCGGCAGCGCGCCAGGCGCTGATTGGGAAATCAGAAGGGTTGGTGAATCAGTTTAAAACCACCGATCAATATCTGCGCGACCAGGACAAACAGGTCAATATCGCGATAGGTGCCAGCGTTGATCAGATCAACAATTACGCTAAACAAATTGCCAGCCTGAACGATCAAATCTCGCGCCTGACAGGCGTGGGGGCAGGGGCGTCACCTAACAATCTGCTGGATCAACGCGATCAACTGGTGAGCGAATTAAACCAGATTGTTGGTGTAGAAGTCAGCGTTCAGGATGGCGGCACTTATAACATCACGGTGGCCAATGGTTACTCACTGGTTCAGGGAAGTACGGCGCGGCAACTGGCGGCAGTTCCTTCCAGCGCTGACCCTTCTCGTACGACTGTCGCTTATGTTGATGGGACGGCAGGCAATATTGAGATCCCGGAGAAATTACTGAATACCGGGTCGCTGGGCGGCATTCTGACATTCCGTTCTCAGGAGCTGGACCAGACGCGTAATACGCTTGGACAACTGGCGCTGGCATTTGCCGAGGCTTTCAACACCCAACACAAAGCCGGATTTGATGCTAACGGCGATGCTGGTGAAGATTTCTTTACTATCGGTAAGCCCGCGGTTCTGCAAAACACGAAAAACAAAGGTGACGTTGCGATCGGTGCCACGGTAACTGATGCCTCCGTGGTACTGGCGACAGATTACAAAATCTCGTTCGATAATAATCAGTGGCAGGTCACCCGCCTTGCCAGCAATACCACTTTTACGGTGACGCCGGATGCCAACGGTAAAGTGGCATTTGATGGTCTGGAGTTGACGTTTACAGGAACGCCTGCCGTTAACGACAGCTTCACGCTGAAACCAGTAAGTGACGCCATCGTCAACATGGATGTATTAATCACCGACGAAGCGAAAATAGCGATGGCGAGCGAAAAAGATGCGGGTGATAGCGATAACCGCAACGGTCAGGCCCTGCTGGATCTGCAAAGCAACAGTAAAACGGTGGGCGGTGCGAAATCCTTTAACGACGCTTATGCCTCGTTAGTGAGTGATATCGGTAATAAAACCGCGACGTTGAAAACCAGTAGCACCACGCAAGGTAATGTGGTGACGCAGCTTTCCAATCAGCAGCAGTCGATTTCCGGTGTCAATCTCGATGAGGAGTACGGAAATCTGCAACGTTTTCAGCAGTATTACCTGGCGAATGCGCAGGTTCTGCAGACGGCAAACGCGATTTTTGATGCGCTGATTAACATTCGCTAAGGGGAGATAAAATGCGTTTCAGTACCCAGATGATGTACCAGCAAAACATGCGTGGTATCACCAATTCTCAGGCAGAATGGATGAAGTACGGCGAACAGATGTCGACGGGTAAGCGAGTCGTTAACCCTTCAGATGATCCCATTGCTGCATCACAAGCGGTTGTTCTCTCCCAGGCACAGGCGCAAAACAGCCAGTACACGCTGGCGCGTACTTTCGCCACTCAAAAAGTGTCACTGGAAGAGAGTGTACTTAGCCAGGTCACCACTGCTATCCAGAATGCTCAGGAAAAAATTGTCTACGCCAGCAATGGCACCTTGAGTGACGATGACCGGGCCTCGCTGGCTACGGATATTCAGGGGCTTCGTGACCAGTTGCTGAATCTGGCGAACACCACTGACGGTAATGGGCGCTACATTTTTGCCGGTTATAAAACAGAGACTGCGCCGTTTAGTGAGGCTAACGGTGATTATGTCGGCGGAACAGAAAGTATTAAGCAACAGGTCGATGCTTCGCGTTCGATGGTGATAGGACATACGGGCGACAAAATTTTCGACAGTATTACCAGTAACGCGGTAGCGGAACCAGACGGTAGCGCTTCTGAAACCAATCTTTTTGCCATGCTGGATAGCGCCATCGCAGCCCTGAAAACGCCGGTCGCGGATAGCGAAGCGGATAAAGAAACCGCCGCTGCGGCGTTAGATAAAACCAACCGCGGACTGAAAAACTCGCTGAACAATGTGCTGACCGTTCGCGCGGAATTAGGCACGCAGCTGAACGAACTGGAGTCGCTGGATTCATTAGGTAGCGATCGCGCTTTAGGGCAAACGCAGCAGATGAGCGATCTGGTTGATGTGGACTGGAATGCAACTATTTCATCTTACATCATGCAGCAAACGGCATTGCAGGCATCGTATAAAGCATTTACCGATATGCAGGGATTGTCGCTCTTCCAGCTCAACAAATAATTTCGCTTTAAAACATATCATGAAACTGGGTATGTTTTGTCTGCCTGCTCTGGGATCGCCGGGGCGGGCATTTTTTTGCCTATTTTGCATTGTTGGTTAGCAAGGATGCCATTCGATGAATTTTAATATGTTGATTCAAAGATGAAATAAAAAAGCCCTGGCAGTTACCAGGGCTTGATTACTTGAGCTAATTATTACTCAACAGGTTGCGGACGCGCAGGAGCGGCAGAGGCATGATGTGTTGCCGTATGACCACCTGCGGCACCTTTACCTTCGAAGGCAAAAGTAGGGCGCTGCCAGTCACTGTGACGCGGTGCATCCGGAACATATTCCGGTGCCGGAGCGCGCGTCATCGGCACCGTAGCGTGGTTATGCTCAACGGTGACCTCAGGTTCAACCGCAGCTACCGTTTCAACTTCTGCTGCGACTTCAGCGACGACTGGCGCGGCAGGTTGAGCAACAACTTCAGGTTCAGCAACCACAACCTCAGCAGTTTCGGCAACTTCTTCAATATCTGCCGTCTCTTCCTGCGGTTCAACCACCGGTTCTGCGTGTTCTGCAACTTCCTGGGCTACGGCAACATCAGACTCGGTAATCACCTGCGGCTGTTCAGTTACTGCGGCGGCAATCACTTCAGGATGCGTCGTTTCAACCACTTCCGGTTGCGGTTCGGCAATCTGAACGGGGGCTTCTACAACTTCAGCCACTTCTTCAACAACCGGTGCGCTAACAACAGGTTCGACAGCGGCGGCGACAGGGACCCCAGTCACCATCGGCTGCACTTGTACTTCTTCCTGTTCGCGCTGCTCTTCAACTTGTACATCTTGCGGACGTACAATTGGATAGCGGATCCAGACTTTGCCAGAGGCCAGTTCCGGAGACGCGCACGCTACGGTCAACGGCATTGGCGACTGGGTTGGATAACGCTCGTCACGATAGCGACGACGACGCTGACCACTCACGCGCAGGTGACGAGGCGAGCGGCGAGAACGACGCGGCATGCCACCGTTGTCACGGTTATCAGCATTGTTCTCTTCTTGCTGTTCTGGTGCAGTTTGCGCTACGACTGGCAGCGGGACTTTCACCAGTTCTGTGCGTGGAGCTGGAGCTTCCTGAACAATTGGTTCGGCAGCGGCAGTTTCTTCAACCACCGGTGCGACTACCGCTTCTTCGGCTACGCTTTGCTCGTAACGCACTTTCTGATTGAGCTGACGCTGTTTACGACGCGGCTGAACCGGACGTACACGTTCTTCCTGTTCGGTTTCCTGAACAGATTGCTCTTCAACATTCAGCGCCTTCGCTTCTTGTTGCGCCTGACGTTTATCATCGTTACGGCGGCGGCTACGTTCACGACGCGGCGCTTGCTGCTCGTCGGTGGTACGTGCTTTTTCCGTTACCTCAGCCTGCTGACGGCTCTCACGCGTCTCGGCAGTCTGCTGCTGTGCCTGGCGACGATTACGACGGTTTTCTTCGCGATTATCGCTGCCTTCAGTACGTTCACTACGGGTGTCGCGGCGCTCATTACGGTCACGGCGGTTGCTCTGACGAGGTTTGCGACGATCCTGTTGACGTTCCGGTTTCGCTTCTGCTTTCGGTGTTGGTTGCTCGGTCGGTTTGGCTTCTTCACCACCGCTGAACAGCGCTTTCAGTGCGCCGAAGAAGCGGCTTAACAGCCCAGGTTGTGCAGGAGCTGCTGGTGTTGCCGTTGCAGCTTTCGGTGCTGGGGCTACGACAGTCGCGGCAGGTTCAGCTGGGGTTGGCGCTGGCGGCACATCCGGCATGGCAAAGGTTGCCAGTGCAGGTTGTTCAGGACGCTTACGTTCAGCGAACTCTTCTTCAGACGGCAGCGCCATCGCTTCTTCATGCAGCTTCGGCAGCATGTAGCTTAAGGTCGGCGTTTCTTCCCCTTTGCGCACGCGCAACACGTGGTAGTGCGGGGTTTCCATCTGATCGTTTGGCACAATCACGCAGCGAACACCGTCCTGACGCGTTTCAATCGCATTCACCGCAGAACGTTTTTCATTCAGCAGATAAGAAGCGATTGGCACAGGAACAATGGCGTGAACTTCCTGGGTGTTCTCTTTCAGCGCTTCTTCTTCGATCAAACGCAGAATAGAGAGCGACAGCGATTCGTTGTCACGCACGGTACCGGTACCGGAGCAGCGCGGGCAGACGTGATGGCTGGATTCACCCAGTGATGGGCTCAGGCGCTGGCGGGACATTTCCAGCAGGCCAAAGCGAGAAATATGGCTGATTTGAATACGCGCACGGTCCTGACGCACCGCTTCACGCAGACGGTTTTCTACCGCACGCTGGTGGCGTACAGGCGTCATGTCGATGAAGTCGATAACAATCAGGCCGCCGAGGTCACGCAGGCGCAGCTGACGAGCAATCTCATCGGCAGCTTCGAGGTTGGTGTTAAACGCGGTTTCTTCGATATCGCCGCCGCGGGTCGCGCGTGCGGAGTTGATGTCGATGGCCGTTAACGCTTCGGTGCTGTCGATAACAATCGAACCACCGGACGGCAGACGGACTTCACGCTGGAAGGCGGACTCGATCTGCGACTCAATCTGGTAGTGGCTGAACAGCGGGATCTCGCCGGTATACAGTTTGATTTTGCTGCTGAAATCCGGGCGACCTAATGCAGCGATATGCTGACGTGCCAGTTCGAGCACTTTCGGGTTATCGATAAGGATTTCGCCGATGTCCTGACGTAAGTAATCGCGGAATGCGCGAACGATTACGTTGCTCTCCTGATGAATCAGGAACGGAGCCGGGCGGCTTTCAGCGGCTTTTTTGATGGCTTCCCAGTGTTTCAGGCGGAAGCTTAAATCCCATTGCAGCGCCTCAGCAGATTTGCCTACGCCAGCGGTGCGCACGATAAGCCCCATGCCTTCCGGCAGTTCAAGGCTTGCCAGTGCTTCTTTTAATTCGGTACGGTCATCGCCTTCGATACGGCGAGAAATGCCACCTGCGCGCGGGTTATTTGGCATCAGAACCAGATAGCTACCCGCCAGACTGATAAAGGTGGTTAATGCCGCGCCTTTGTTGCCGCGCTCTTCTTTATCGATCTGAACAATGACTTCCTGACCTTCACGCAACACATCTTTAATGTTGGGACGACCATGAGCACTGTAGTTAGCAGGGAAATATTCGCGGGCAATTTCTTTTAGTGGGAGGAAACCGTGACGTTCAGCGCCGTAATCAACAAAAGCAGCTTCCAGACTCGGTTCAATGCGGGTGATTTTACCTTTGTAGATGTTTGCCTTTTTCTGCTCGTGCCCTGGACTTTCGATATCCAGGTCATAAAGACGCTGCCCATCTACAAGGGCAACGCGCAACTCTTCCTGCTGAGTTGCGTTGATTAACATTCTTTTCATCGTAACTTACTCATTATTCTTACATTGACGACTAAGCTGCGGGCAAAGTAACGCCTTTCCGGGTGTGAACCGATGGCCTCGTGTCTAGTCGCGTCGCCAACCTCACGGTTATCGTCAGCTCAAAGAGGCGCAGAGTGTCGGTTGCCCGTTTTTCATGCGGAAAAACAGCGCAATTATCAAAGAAACAGACTGGGTATTACTCTCCAGAAATATTTCCATCTACCGGTAAGGACTGCAACCCGCAGCCCGCTAACTGCCTGAAAGATCAATACGTCTTACGCCATTGCTGCGTGGATGATCGGTCGGGCAAAATGGGTTATTCCGTAAAATTTCTTGTTTTAACAAGGATGGACACGGAAACGGCCTCATTATTCCACTGCAAGCCTTGTTATAGCAAGATGACTTTTACCATTTATCACCCGCTTACTCACAGTTTTTTCACTTCTTGCTGGTGATTGGTTTAATAACCATCAATAAAGTGATCACGTAGTGAAGTAATAAGGTGCAAAACTAAATATAAGCATAGAAAAATGAGTGGCGCGAATCCTGTTGGCTAATTAGAATCGCCCACCATGAAAACAGAGACTCCATCCGTAAAAATTGTTGCTATCACCGCTGACGAAGCGGGGCAACGTATCGATAACTTTTTGCGTACCCAATTGAAAGGCGTACCAAAAAGTATGATTTACCGTATTTTGCGTAAAGGCGAAGTGCGGGTGAACAAAAAACGTATTAAGCCTGAATATAAACTCGAAGCGGGTGATGAGGTGCGTATCCCACCGGTTCGCGTTGCTGAGCGGGAAGAAGAGGCGGTTTCGCCACATCTGCAAAAGGTGGCGGCGCTGGCGGACGTCATCTTATATGAAGATGATCATATCCTGGTGCTGAATAAACCTTCCGGTACGGCGGTACATGGCGGCAGTGGTTTAAGCTTCGGCGTTATCGAAGGTTTGCGGGCGTTGCGCCCGGAAGCGCGGTTCCTTGAACTGGTTCATCGTCTCGACCGGGACACTTCAGGTGTGTTGCTGATAGCGAAAAAACGCTCGGCGTTGCGTTCTCTGCATGAGCAATTACGTGAAAAAGGAATGCAAAAAGATTACCTGGCGCTGGTGCGCGGTCAGTGGCAGTCGCATGTGAAGAGCGTTCAAGCGCCGTTATTGAAAAATATTCTGCAAAGCGGCGAACGTATCGTGCGTGTCAGTCAGGAAGGCAAACCGTCGGAAACACGCTTTAAAGTGGAAGAACGCTATGCATTTGCCACCCTGGTGCGTTGTAGCCCGGTAACCGGACGTACTCATCAGATCCGTGTGCATACACAGTATGCGGGTCATCCGATTGCCTTTGACGATCGCTACGGTGACCGTGAATTTGACAGACAGCTCACTGAAGCAGGCACGGGATTAAATCGTCTGTTCCTGCACGCCGCAGCGTTGAAGTTTACCCATCCGGGGACCGGTGAGGTGATGCGTATCGAAGCGCCGATGGATGAAGGTTTGAAGCGTTGTTTGCAAAAGCTGCGTAACGCGCGCTAATACAAGCATATAAGCCTGATAATGGGCGGTTGGCCTGATAAGGCGTTTACGCCGCATCAGGCCGCCTGCACCGATTGCCGGATGCGACGTAACCGCATCCAGCGCAAACAACTATCCCATCAGCGGGTTTTTCCCTTCCCGACGTAACATCTGACACAGCGCGATTAGCGGTAAACCAACCAGCGTGTTAGGGTCACGTCCCTCTAAACGCTCAAACAGCGTAATGCCAAATCCTTCACTCTTAAAGCTACCCGCGCAGTGCAGGGGATGCTCCTTACGCACGTAATTATCAATCTCCGCCTCGCTCAGGTGACGGAAATGGACGTCAAAAGGCTCCACTTCTGTTTGTAGATGCCCATTCGCCGAATTAAACAACGCCAGTCCAGTATAGAAGGTGACGATATTGCCGCTGGCTTTGCGTAATTGCAGACAGGCATTTTCTTCCGTTAACGGTTTACCGGTGATTTCGCCATCAAGAACACATACCTGGTCTGAACCAATAATTAAATGATCCGGATAACGTGACGCCAGAGATTGCGCTTTTTCTTGTGCCAGTCGAAGCACCAACTGTCGCGGTGATTCGTCGCTGCGTGGGGTTTCGTCGACCTCTGGTGCTGCACATTCAAAAGAGATTTGCAGTTTTTCCAGAAGAGCGCGACGCCATGGCGAGGTGGAGGCTAAAATAAGTTTAGGCATATTTTTTTCCATCAGATATAGCGTATTGATGATAGCCATTTTAAACTATGCGCTTCGTTTTGCAGGTTGATGTTCGTTATCAGCACTGAACGAAAATAAAGCAGTAACCCGCAATGTGTGCGAATTATTGGCAAAAGGCAACCACAGGCTGCCTTTTTCTTTGACTCTATGACGTTACAAAGTTAATATGCGCGCCCTATGCAAAAGGTAAAATTACCCCTGACTCTCGATCCGGTTCGTACGGCTCAAAAACGCCTTGATTACCAGGGTATCTATACCCCTGATCAGGTTGAGCGCGTCGCCGAATCCGTAGTCAGTGTGGACAGTGATGTGGAATGCTCCATGTCGTTCGCTATCGATAACCAACGTCTCGCAGTGTTAAACGGCGATGCGAAGGTGACGGTAACGCTCGAGTGTCAGCGTTGCGGGAAGCCGTTTACTCATCAGGTCTACACAACGTATTGTTTTAGTCCTGTGCGTTCAGACGAACAGGCTGAAGCACTGCCGGAAGCGTATGAACCGATTGAGGTTAACGAATTCGGTGAAATCGATCTGCTTGCAATGGTTGAAGATGAAATCATCCTCGCCTTGCCGGTAGTTCCGGTGCATGATTCTGAACACTGTGAAGTGTCCGAAGCGGACATGGTCTTTGGTGAACTGCCTGAAGAAGTGCAAAAGCCAAACCCATTTGCCGTATTAGCCAGCTTAAAGCGTAAGTAATTGGTGCTCCCCGTTGGATCGGGGATAAACCGTAATTGAGGAGTAAGGTCCATGGCCGTACAACAGAATAAACCAACCCGTTCCAAACGTGGCATGCGTCGTTCCCATGACGCGCTGACCGCAGTCACCAGCCTGTCTGTAGACAAAACTTCTGGTGAAAAACACCTGCGTCACCACATCACTGCCGACGGTTACTACCGCGGCCGCAAGGTCATCGCTAAGTAATCACGCGTCTGCGTGATGAAGCTTAGTGAGGATTTTCCCCAGGCAACTGGGGAAAGACCAAACCGGGCGGCGACGATACCTTGACACGTCTAACCCTGGCGTTAGATGTCATGGGAGGGGATTTTGGCCCTTCCGTGACAGTGCCTGCAGCATTGCAGGCACTGAATTCTAATTCGCAACTCACTCTTCTTTTAGTCGGCAATCCCGACGCCATCACGCCATTACTTGCTAAAGCTGACTTTGAACAACGTTCGCGTCTGCAGATTATTCCTGCGCAGTCAGTTATCGCCAGTGATGCCCGGCCTTCGCAAGCTATCCGCGCCAGTCGTGGGAGTTCAATGCGCGTGGCCCTGGAGCTGGTGAAAGAAGGTCGAGCGCAAGCCTGTGTCAGTGCCGGTAATACCGGGGCACTGATGGGGCTGGCAAAATTATTACTCAAGCCCCTGGAGGGGATTGAGCGTCCGGCGCTGGTGACGGTATTACCACATCAGCAAAAGGGCAAAACGGTGGTCCTTGACTTAGGGGCCAACGTCGATTGTGACAGTACAATGTTGGTGCAATTTGCCATTATGGGCTCAGTTCTGGCTGAAGAGGTGGTGGAAATTCCCAATCCTCGCGTGGCGTTGCTCAATATTGGTGAAGAAGAAGTAAAGGGTCTCGACAGTATTCGGGATGCCTCAGCGGTGCTTAAAACAATCCCTTCTATCAATTATATCGGCTATCTTGAAGCCAATGAGTTGTTAACTGGCAAGACAGATGTGCTGGTTTGTGACGGCTTTACAGGAAATGTCACATTAAAGACGATGGAAGGTGTTGTCAGGATGTTCCTTTCTCTGCTGAAATCTCAGGGTGAAGGGAAAAAACGGTCGTGGTGGCTACTGTTATTAAAGCGTTGGCTACAAAAGAGCCTGACGAGGCGATTCAGTCACCTCAACCCCGACCAGTATAACGGCGCCTGTCTGTTAGGATTGCGCGGCACGGTGATAAAAAGTCATGGTGCAGCCAATCAGCGAGCTTTTGCGGTCGCGATTGAACAGGCAGTGCAGGCGGTGCAGCGACAAGTTCCTCAGCGAATTGCCGCTCGCCTGGAATCTGTATACCCAGCTGGTTTTGAGCTGCTGGACGGTGGCAAAAGCGGAACTCTGCGGTAGCAGGACGCTGCCAGCGAACTCGCAGTTTGCAAGTGACGGTATATAACCGAAAAGTGACTGAGCGTACATGTATACGAAGATTATTGGTACTGGCAGCTATCTGCCCGAACAAGTGCGGACAAACGCCGATTTGGAAAAAATGGTGGACACCTCTGACGAGTGGATTGTCACTCGTACCGGTATCCGCGAACGCCACATTGCCGCGCCAAACGAAACCGTTTCAACCATGGGCTTTGAAGCGGCGACACGCGCAATTGAGATGGCGGGCATTGAGAAAGACCAGATTGGCCTGATCGTTGTGGCAACGACTTCTGCTACGCACGCTTTCCCGAGCGCAGCTTGTCAGATTCAAAGCATGCTGGGCATTAAAGGTTGCCCGGCATTTGACGTTGCAGCAGCCTGCGCAGGTTTCACCTATGCATTAAGCGTAGCCGATCAATACGTGAAATCTGGGGCGGTGAAGTATGCTCTGGTCGTCGGTTCCGATGTACTGGCGCGCACCTGCGATCCAACCGATCGTGGGACTATTATTATTTTTGGCGATGGCGCGGGCGCTGCGGTGCTGGCTGCCTCTGAAGAGCCGGGAATCATCTCCACCCATCTGCATGCCGACGGTAGCTATGGTGAGTTGCTGACGCTGCCTAATGCTGACCGTGTGAATCCAGAGAATTCAATTCATCTGACGATGGCGGGCAACGAAGTCTTCAAGGTTGCGGTAACGGAACTGGCGCACATCGTTGATGAGACGCTGGCGGCAAATAATCTTGACCGTTCTCAACTGGACTGGCTGGTTCCGCATCAGGCTAACCTGCGTATTATCAGTGCAACGGCGAAAAAACTCGGTATGTCTATGGACAATGTCGTGGTGACGCTGGATCGCCACGGTAATACCTCTGCGGCCTCTGTCCCGTGCGCGCTGGATGAAGCTGTACGCGACGGGCGCATTAAGCCGGGGCAGTTGGTTCTGCTTGAAGCCTTTGGCGGTGGATTCACCTGGGGCTCCGCGCTGGTTCGTTTCTAGGATAAGGATTAAAACATGACGCAATTTGCATTTGTGTTCCCTGGACAGGGTTCTCAAACCGTTGGAATGCTGGCTGATATGGCGGCGAGCTATCCAATTGTCGAAGAAACGTTTGCTGAAGCTTCTGCGGCGCTGGGCTACGACCTGTGGGCGCTGACCCAGCAGGGGCCAGCTGAAGAACTGAATAAAACCTGGCAAACCCAGCCAGCGCTGTTGACTGCCTCTGTTGCGCTGTACCGCGTATGGCAGCAGCAGGGCGGTAAAGCACCGGCAATGATGGCCGGTCACAGCCTGGGGGAATATTCCGCGCTGGTTTGCGCTGGTGTGATTGATTTCGCTGATGCGGTGCGTCTGGTTGAGATGCGCGGCAAGCTCATGCAAGAAGCCGTACCGGAAGGTACGGGCGCTATGGCGGCAATCATCGGTCTGGATGATGCGTCTATTGCGAAAGCGTGTGAAGAAGCTGCAGCAGGTCAGGTCGTTTCTCCGGTAAACTTTAACTCTCCGGGACAGGTGGTTATTGCCGGTCATAAAGAAGCGGTTGAGCGTGCTGGCGCTGCCTGTAAAGCTGCGGGCGCAAAACGTGCTCTGCCGTTACCAGTGAGCGTACCGTCTCACTGTGCGCTGATGAAACCAGCAGCCGACAAACTGGCAGTAGAATTAGCGAAAATCACCTTTAACGCACCAACAGTTTCTGTTGTGAATAACGTTGATGTGAAATGCGAAACCAATGGTGATGCCATCCGTGACGCACTGGTACGTCAGTTGTATAACCCGGTTCAGTGGACGAAGTCTGTTGAGTACATGGCAGCGCAAGGCGTAGAACATCTCTATGAAGTCGGCCCGGGCAAGGTGCTTACTGGCCTGACGAAACGCATTGTCGACACCCTGACCGCCTCGGCGCTGAACGAACCTTCAGCGATGGCAGCGGCGCTTGAGCTTTAAAAGAGGAAAATCATGAATTTTGAAGGAAAAATCGCACTGGTAACCGGTGCAAGCCGCGGAATTGGCCGCGCAATTGCTGAAACGCTCGCAGCCCGTGGCGCGAAAGTTATTGGCACTGCGACCAGTGAAAATGGCGCTCAGGCGATCAGCGATTATTTAGGTGCCAACGGCAAAGGTCTGATGTTGAATGTGACCGACCCGGCATCTATCGAATCTGTTCTGGAAAAAATTCGCGCAGAATTTGGTGAAGTGGATATCCTGGTCAATAATGCCGGTATCACTCGTGATAACCTGTTAATGCGAATGAAAGATGAAGAGTGGAACGATATTATCGAAACCAACCTTTCATCTGTTTTCCGTCTGTCAAAAGCGGTAATGCGCGCTATGATGAAAAAGCGTCATGGTCGTATTATCACTATCGGTTCTGTGGTTGGTACCATGGGAAATGGCGGTCAGGCCAACTACGCTGCGGCGAAAGCGGGCTTGATCGGCTTCAGTAAATCACTGGCGCGCGAAGTTGCGTCACGCGGTATTACTGTAAACGTTGTTGCTCCGGGCTTTATTGAAACGGACATGACACGTGCGCTGAGCGATGACCAGCGTGCGGGTATCCTGGCGCAGGTTCCTGCGGGTCGCCTCGGCGGCGCACAGGAAATCGCCAACGCGGTTGCATTCCTGGCATCCGACGAAGCAGCTTACATCACGGGTGAAACTTTGCATGTGAACGGCGGGATGTACATGGTCTGACCGCGATTTGCACAAAATGCTCATGTTGCGCGCAGTCTGCGTGGTTATGAGTAATAATTAGTGCAAAATGATTTGCGTTATTGGGGGGTAAGGCCTCAAAATAACGTAAAATCGTGGTAAGACCTGCCGGGATTTAGTTGCAAATTTTTCAACATTTTATACACTACGAAAACCATCGCGAAAGCGAGTTTTGATAGGAAATTTAAGAGTATGAGCACTATCGAAGAACGCGTTAAGAAAATTATCGGCGAACAGCTGGGCGTTAAGCAGGAAGAAGTTACCAACAATGCTTCTTTCGTTGAAGACCTGGGCGCGGATTCTCTTGACACCGTTGAGCTGGTAATGGCTCTGGAAGAAGAGTTTGATACTGAGATTCCGGACGAAGAAGCTGAGAAAATCACCACCGTTCAGGCTGCCATTGATTACATCAACGGCCACCAGGCGTAAGTGAACATCTCCAGGCGGTCGTTCGACCGCCTGAGTTTTATCTTTTTGTCCCACTAGAATCATTTTTTCCCTCCCTGGAGGACAAACGTGTCTAAGCGTCGTGTAGTTGTGACCGGACTGGGCATGTTGTCTCCTGTCGGCAATACCGTAGAGTCTACCTGGAAAGCTCTGCTTGCCGGTCAGAGTGGCATCAGCCTAATCGACCATTTCGATACTAGCGCCTATGCAACGAAATTTGCTGGCTTAGTAAAGGATTTTAACTGTGAGGACATTATCTCGCGCAAAGAACAGCGCAAGATGGATGCCTTCATTCAATATGGAATTGTCGCTGGCGTTCAGGCCATGCAGGATTCTGGCCTTGATATAACGGAAGAGAACGCAACCCGCATTGGTGCCGCAATTGGCTCCGGGATTGGCGGCCTCGGACTGATCGAAGAAAACCACACATCTCTGATGAACGGTGGTCCACGTAAGATCAGCCCATTCTTCGTTCCGTCAACGATTGTGAACATGGTGGCAGGTCATCTGACTATCATGTATGGCCTGCGTGGCCCAAGCATCTCTATCGCGACCGCCTGTACTTCCGGCGTGCACAACATTGGCCATGCTGCGCGTATTATCGCGTATGGCGATGCTGACGTGATGGTTGCAGGTGGCGCAGAGAAAGCCAGTACGCCGCTGGGTGTTGGTGGTTTTGGCGCGGCACGTGCATTATCTACCCGCAATGATAACCCGCAAGCGGCGAGCCGCCCGTGGGATAAAGAGCGTGATGGCTTCGTACTGGGCGATGGTGCCGGTATGCTGGTACTTGAAGAGTACGAACACGCGAAAAAACGCGGTGCGAAAATTTACGCTGAACTCGTCGGCTTTGGTATGAGCAGCGATGCTTATCATATGACGTCACCGCCAGAAAATGGCGCAGGCGCAGCTCTGGCGATGGCAAATGCTCTGCGTGATGCAGGCATTGAAGCGAGTCAGATTGGCTACGTTAACGCGCACGGTACTTCTACGCCGGCTGGCGATAAAGCTGAAGCGCAGGCGGTGAAAACCATCTTCGGTGAAGCTGCAAGCCGTGTGTTGGTAAGCTCCACGAAATCTATGACCGGTCACCTGTTAGGTGCGGCGGGTGCAGTAGAATCTATCTACTCCATCCTGGCGCTGCGCGATCAGGCTGTTCCGCCAACCATCAACCTGGATAACCCGGATGAAGGTTGCGATCTGGATTTCGTACCGCATGAAGCACGTCAGGTCAGCGGAATGGAATACACGCTGTGTAACTCCTTCGGCTTCGGTGGCACTAATGGTTCTTTGATCTTTAAAAAGATCTAAGTTGTCATTTCCCACCCATATAAAAGGTCCGCTTGCGGGCCTTTTTTCTTAGCTTTTATTCCGACTTGTTCCGTAGTGAACATGCTGCCACACTAACAATTCTCTGATAAGGAGCCGGTATGTTCTTAATTAACGGTCATAAGCAGGAATCGCTGGCAGTAAGCGATCGGGCAACGCAGTTTGGTGATGGTTGTTTTACCACCGCCAGAGTTATCGACGGTAAAGTCAGTTTGTTATCGGCGCATATCCAGCGACTACAGGATGCTTGTCAGCGGTTGATGATTTTCTGTGACTTCTGGCCTCAGCTTGAACAAGAGATGAAAACGCTGGCAGCAGAACAGCAAAATGGTGTGCTGAAAGTCGTGATCAGTCGCGGTAGTGGCGGGCGAGGGTACAGCACATTGAACAGTGGACCGGCAACGCGGATTCTCTCCGTTACGGTTTATCCTGCACATTACGACCGTTTGCGTAACGAAGGGATGACGTTGGCGCTAAGCCCGGTGCGGCTGGGGCGCAATCCTCATCTTGCAGGTATTAAACATCTTAATCGGCTTGAGCAAGTATTGATCCGCTCTCATCTTGAGCAGACAAACGCTGATGAGGCGCTGGTCCTTGACAGCGAAGGGTGGGTTACGGAATGCTGTGCGGCTAATTTGTTCTGGCGGAAGGGCAATGTAGTTTATACGCCGCGTCTGGATCAGGCAGGTGTTAACGGCATTATGCGACAATTCTGTATCCGTTTGCTGGCACAATCCTCTTATCAGCTTGTCGAAGTGCAAGCCTCTCTGGAAGAGGCGTTGCAGGCAGATGAGATGGTTATTTGTAATGCGTTAATGCCAGTGATGCCCGTACGTGCCTGTGGCGATGTCTCCTTTTCGTCAGCAACGTTATATGAATATTTAGCCCCACTTTGTGAGCGCCCGAATTAGTCATGAAAAAAGTGTTATTGATTATCTTGTTATTGCTGGTGGTACTGGGTATCGCCGCTGGTGTGGGCGTCTGGAAGGTTCGCCATCTTGCCGACAGCAAATTGCTTATCAAAGAAGAGACGATATTTACCCTGAAGCCAGGGACCGGACGTCTGGCGCTTGGTGAACAGCTTTATGCCGATAAGATCATCAATCGCCCACGGGTTTTTCAATGGTTGCTGCGTATCGAACCGGATCTTTCTCACTTTAAAGCCGGGACTTACCGCTTTACACCGCAGATGACCGTGCGCGAGATGCTGAAATTGCTGGAAAGCGGTAAAGAAGCACAGTTCCCGCTGCGACTGGTAGAAGGGATGCGTCTGAGCGACTACCTCAAGCAATTGCGTGAGGCTCCGTATATCAAGCACACGCTGAGTGACGATAAGTACGCCACCGTAGCGCAGGCACTTGAACTGGAAAACCCGGAGTGGATTGAAGGTTGGTTCTGGCCAGACACCTGGATGTATACCGCCAATACCACCGATGTCGCGTTACTCAAGCGAGCGCACAAGAAAATGGTGAAAGCGGTCGATAGCGCCTGGGAAGGGCGTGCGGACGGTCTGCCTTATAAAGATAAAAATCAGCTGGTGACGATGGCATCAATTATCGAAAAAGAAACCGCCGTTGCCAGTGAACGCGATCAGGTTGCCTCGGTATTTATCAACCGTTTACGCATTGGTATGCGCCTGCAGACCGACCCAACCGTGATTTACGGGATGGGAGAGCGTTATAATGGCAAACTTTCTCGTGCAGACCTGGAAACGCCGACAGCGTATAACACCTATACCATTACCGGTTTGCCGCCGGGTGCGATAGCTACGCCGGGGGCGGATTCGCTGAAGGCTGCTGCGCATCCGGCAAAAACGCCGTATCTCTATTTTGTGGCCGATGGTAAAGGTGGTCACACGTTTAATACCAATCTTGCCAGCCATAACAAGTCTGTGCAGGATTATCTGAAAGTGCTTAAGGAAAAAAATGCGCAGTAAGTATATCGTCATTGAGGGGCTGGAAGGCGCAGGCAAAACTACCGCGCGTAATGTGGTGGTTGAGACGCTTGAGCAACTGGGTATCCGCGACATGGTTTTCACTCGGGAACCTGGCGGTACGCAACTTGCCGAAAAGTTAAGAAGCCTGGTGCTGGATATCAAATCGGTAGGCGATGAAGTCATTACCGATAAAGCCGAAGTTCTGATGTTTTATGCCGCGCGCGTTCAACTGGTAGAAACGGTCATCAAACCAGCTCTGGCTAACGGCACCTGGGTGATTGGCGATCGCCACGATCTCTCCACTCAGGCGTATCAGGGCGGAGGACGTGGTATTGACCAACATATGCTGGCAACACTGCGTGATGCTGTTCTCGGGGATTTTCGCCCCGACTTAACGCTCTATCTCGATGTTACCCCGGAAGTTGGCTTAAAACGCGCGCGTGCGCGCGGCGAGCTGGATCGTATTGAGCAAGAGTCTTTCGATTTCTTTAATCGCACCCGCGCCCGCTATCTGGAACTGGCTGCACAAGATAAAAGTATTCATACCATTGATGCCACCCAGCCGCTGGAGGCCGTGATGGATGCAATCCGCACTACCGTGACCCACTGGGTGAAGGAGTTGGACGCATGAGATGGTATCCATGGTTACGACCTGATTTCGAAAAACTGGTAGCCAGCTATCAGGCCGGAAGAGGTCACCATGCGCTACTCATTCAGGCGTTACCGGGCATGGGCGATGATGCTTTAATCTACGCCCTGAGCCGTTATTTACTCTGCCAACAACCGCAGGGCCACAAAAGTTGCGGTCACTGTCGTGGATGTCAGTTGATGCAGGCTGGCACGCATCCCGATTACTACACCCTGGCTCCCGAAAAAGGGAAAAATACGCTGGGCATTGATGCAGTACGTGAGGTCACCGAAAAGCTGAATGAGCACGCACGCCTAGGTGGTGCGAAAGTTGTCTGGGTAACCGATGCTGCCTTACTGACCGACGCCGCGGCTAACGCATTGCTGAAAACGCTTGAAGAGCCACCAGCAGAAACCTGGTTTTTCCTGGCTACCCGCGAGCCTGAACGTTTACTGGCAACATTACGTAGTCGTTGTCGGTTACATTACCTTGCGCCGCCGCCGGAACAGTACGCCGTGACCTGGCTTTCACGCGAAGTGACAATGTCACAGGATGCATTACTTGCCGCATTGCGCTTAAGCGCCGGTTCGCCTGGCGCGGCACTGGCGTTGTTTCAGGGAGATAACTGGCAGGCTCGTGAAACATTGTGTCAGGCATTGGCATATAGCGTGCCATCGGGCGACTGGTATTCGCTGCTGGCGGCCCTTAATCATGAACAAGCTCCGGCGCGTTTACACTGGCTGGCAACGTTGCTGATGGATGCGCTAAAACGCCATCATGGTGCTGCGCAGGTGACCAATGTTGATGTGCCGGGCCTTGTCGTCGAACTGGCAAACCATCTTTCTCCCTCGCGCCTGCAGGCTATACTGGGGGATGTTTGCCACATTCGTGAACAGTTAATGTCTGTCACAGGCATCAACCGCGAGCTTCTCATCACCGATCTTTTACTGCGTATTGAGCATTACCTGCAACCGGGCGTTGTGCTACCGGTTCCTCATCTTTAAGAGAGACATCATGTTTTTAGTCGACTCACACTGCCATCTCGATGGTCTGGATTATGAATCTTTGCATAAGGACGTGGATGACGTTCTGGCGAAAGCCGCCGCACGCGATGTGAAATTTTGTCTGGCAGTCGCCACAACATTACCGGGTTATTTACATATGCGGGATCTGGTAGGCGAACGTGACAACGTCGTATTTTCTTGTGGCGTGCATCCACTCAACCAGAATGATCCCTACGATGTAGAAGATTTACGCCGTCTGGCGGCAGAAGAGGGTGTTGTAGCGCTGGGTGAAACCGGGCTGGATTATTATTACACACCGGAAACTAAAGTTCGTCAGCAAGAGTCCTTCATCCATCATATCCAGATTGGTCGTGAACTGAACAAGCCGGTTATCGTCCATACCCGTGACGCCCGCGCCGATACGCTGGCAATTCTGCGCGAAGAAAAAGTGACGGATTGCGGTGGCGTACTACACTGTTTTACAGAGGACAGAGAAACGGCGGGTAAATTACTGGATCTCGGATTTTACATCTCCTTTTCCGGCATTGTGACCTTCCGTAATGCGGAGCAACTTCGAGATGCTGCGCGTTATGTCCCCCTGGATCGGTTACTGGTGGAAACTGACTCACCTTACCTTGCGCCGGTACCGCATCGAGGAAAAGAGAATCAACCTGCGATGGTTCGTGACGTTGCAGAATACATGGCTGTGTTGAAAGGTGTTGCCGTTGAAGAACTGGCGCAGGTAACCACCGATAACTTCGCCCGTCTGTTTCACATCGACGCTTCCCGCCTTCAATCCATCCGTTGAATGAGTTTTTTTAAAGCTCGTAATTAATGGCTAAAACGAGTAAAGTTCACCGCCGAAAATTGGGCGGTGAATAACCACGTTTGAAATATTGTGACATATGTTTTGTCAAAATGTGCAACTTCTCCAATGATCTGAAGTTGAAACGTGATAGCCGTCAAACAAATCGGCACTGAATTATTTTACTCTGTGTAATAAATAAAGGGCGCTTAGATGCCCTGTACACGGCGAGGCTCTCCCCCCTTGCCACGCGTGAGAACGTAAAAAAAGCACCCATACTCAGGAGCACTCTCAATTATGTTTAAGAATGCATTTGCTAACCTGCAAAAGGTCGGTAAATCGCTGATGCTGCCGGTATCCGTACTGCCTATCGCAGGTATTCTGCTGGGCGTCGGTTCCGCGAATTTCAGCTGGCTGCCCGCCGTTGTATCGCATGTTATGGCAGAAGCAGGCGGTTCCGTCTTTGCAAACATGCCACTGATTTTTGCGATCGGTGTCGCCCTCGGCTTTACCAATAACGATGGCGTATCCGCGCTGGCCGCAGTTGTTGCCTATGGCATCATGGTTAAAACCATGGCCGTGGTTGCGCCACTGGTACTGCATTTACCTGCTGAAGAAATCGCCTCTAAACACCTGGCGGATACTGGCGTACTCGGAGGGATTATCTCCGGTGCGATCGCAGCGTACATGTTTAACCGTTTCTACCGTATTAAGCTGCCTGAGTATCTTGGCTTCTTTGCCGGTAAACGCTTTGTGCCGATCATTTCTGGCCTGGCTGCCATCTTTACTGGCGTTGTGCTGTCCTTCATTTGGCCGCCGATTGGTTCTGCAATCCAGACCTTCTCTCAGTGGGCTGCTTACCAGAACCCGGTAGTTGCGTTTGGCATTTACGGTTTCATCGAACGTTGCCTGGTGCCGTTTGGTCTGCACCACATCTGGAACGTACCTTTCCAGATGCAGATTGGTGAATACACCAACGCAGCAGGTCAGGTTTTCCACGGCGACATTCCGCGTTATATGGCGGGTGACCCGACTGCGGGTAAACTGTCTGGTGGCTTCCTGTTCAAAATGTACGGTCTGCCAGCTGCCGCAATTGCTATCTGGCACTCTGCTAAACCAGAAAACCGCGCGAAAGTGGGCGGTATTATGATCTCCGCGGCGCTGACCTCGTTCCTGACCGGTATCACCGAGCCGATCGAGTTCTCCTTCATGTTCGTTGCGCCGATCCTGTACATCATCCACGCGATTCTGGCAGGCCTGGCATTCCCAATCTGTATTCTTCTGGGGATGCGTGACGGTACGTCGTTCTCGCACGGTCTGATCGACTTTATCGTTCTGTCTGGTAACAGCAGCAAACTGTGGCTGTTCCCGATCGTCGGTATCGGTTATGCGATTGTTTACTACACCATCTTCCGCGTGCTGATTAAAGCACTGGATCTGAAAACGCCGGGTCGTGAAGACGCGACTGAAGATGCAAAAGCAACAGGTACCAGCGAAATGGCACCGGCTCTGGTTGCTGCATTTGGTGGTAAAGAAAACATTACTAACCTCGACGCATGTATTACCCGTCTGCGCGTCAGCGTTGCTGATGTGTCTAAAGTGGATCAGGCTGGCCTGAAGAAACTGGGCGCAGCGGGCGTAGTGGTTGCTGGTTCTGGTGTTCAGGCGATTTTCGGTACTAAATCCGATAACCTGAAAACCGAGATGGATGAGTACATCCGTAACCACTAATCCGTAAGACGTTGGGGAGACTAAGGCCGCCAGATGGCTGCCTTTTTTACAGGTGTTATTCAGAATTGATACGTGCCGGTAATGCTGAAATTACGCGGTGCGCCGTAGACGATAGAACCTTCCATGTTGGTATCGTAGGTTTTGTCGAACAGGTTATTGACGTTCCCCTGTAACGAGAAGTTTTTCGTCACCTGGTAGCGGGTGAAGAGATCCACCAGCGCGTAGCTACCTTGCTCGGCGCGGAAGGTGCCATACGGTGTCACGGTGTCGGTATACACGCGATTTTGCCAGTTAACACCACCGCCGACTGTCAACTCTGGCATGACAGGCAACCGATAGCTGGTGAACATTTTAACCGTGGTGCGTGGCAGATTAGGATTAACGGCGTTTCCTTCGTTATCCTCTGCAATATAGCGCGTTGCGCCAAATGTCAGCTGCCAGTTGTCGGTAATTGCGCCGTTGAGTTCAAATTCCACCCCTTTACTGACTGTCCCATCCACCGCTTTATAGGCGGTTTCGCCGTTGCTGCCGGGGATAGGTGTACCGGTGGACTGAGCGACATTATCCTGCTCAATACGGAAGATGGCTAACGTGGTGGTCAGACGGCTATTCATCCAGTCCGATTTCAGACCCAGCTCGTAGTTGTTACCGGTGATTGGAGCCAGATATTTGCCTGAACTGTCACGATCATTTTGCGGCTGGAAAATAGAGGTATAGCTGGCGTAGGTCGACCAGTTGTCATTGATGTCAAACACCAGACCAGCGTAAGGCGTGGTGTGGTTTTTCTCCATGCTGTAAGTCAGCGTATCAACCCGCCAGTTGGTATAACGTGCGCCGAGGATCAGATGCAGCGGATCGGCAAGGGTGACTCGAGTAGCAGCATATAACGATTTCATATGTGTGGTATCGTCCTGTGCCAGGCTCTGTGGTGACCAGTCGGTTTGTGGGAAATTGCCATTAAAGTTGTAGAAACTGCCAATTTCATCCGGGAAGATGTTGGCCCATGAACTGAAGTAACGATTGTTTTGTTTGCTGTAACTGCCACCAAACACTAGATTGTGCTGACGACCAAACAATTCATAACTACCGTCAGCGAACAAATCCAGCGCATCAACTTTACGTTTGCCACTGTTCCAACCGGTGCCGCCGACATAATCAAAGCCAGGTCCATAATTACTGTATGGCCCAACCAGCATACCATCCGCTTTGTTTACATAGGCATCGACATACATCATTTTGCTGTCAAATTCGACTTCAGAGTGGGTGGCATTCAGTGTCGCTTGCCAGGTATCAGCAAACCGCTGCTTCAGGGTCATAAAGACCTTGTTGATCTCTTTATCGTTGTACGCCCAGTCAGGTGCGGTACTGCGTGCACGATCGTAACTGTTGCTGCTGCCATCAGTATTCCAGCGCGGTAAACCGCCCCAGGTTGGGCTATTAACATCAATGCGCTGATATTCGTAACCGGCTGAAAGCGTCGTAAGATCGCCTAAATCAGCATCGACAATGCCCGAGAAGAAGGTCTTTTCACTGTTGTAGCGGTCCAGCCATGAGTCGTTATTCTGGTAGCCGCCGACAATTCGCGCGCGGATTTTACCGTCTTCGGTGAGTGGGCTTTGTAAATCCGCCACATACCGTTCTTTGTTCCAGCTACCGTATTCCGCCGAGACATCGCCTTTAAATTCACGACTGGTCGCGTGTTTTCGAACCATATTAATTGCCGCAGATGGATTACCCGTCCCGGTCATGAGTCCTGTCGCGCCACGCACTACTTCTACGCGTTCAAAGAGTGCCATATCAGAAAGTGCGTCGCCCAGATTCCAGCGCGATTCAAAATAGGTGGGGATACCATCAACCATATAGTTATCGATCTGGAATCCACGGGAATAATAAAGAGCACGATCGGAATCCGCCTGACTTTTGCTGATCCCCAGCGTGTTTTCCATCACTTCGCCCAGCGTTTGTAACTGCTGATCTTCCATCCGCTGCTGGCTAACAATAGTGACCGACTGAGGAATATCAAGTTGAGTCATCTGCATTTTGGTACCCGCAGAGGTAGACGTTACGCTGTAATCATTTTCGCCATCATCTGGAGCTGTGGCTGAACCCTCAACAATCACCGTTTCTTCAGTGGCTGGTGCAGCAAAAGCGGCAGAAGGTAATAGTGCCAGTGCTATGCAACCGGCAAGTAGTGACGGTTTGGTGATGGCTTGATATTGATTATCCCTGTTAAATTGTGTTGAAAGCATTTGAAATCTCTTGGTTTATGTTGTCGTCAGGCTCATGCCGGAGGAGGGTGATGAGCGGTTATATTTAGTGTGCGAATAATTTTGTTTGT
This sequence comes from Shigella sonnei, assembly GCF_002950395.1. Lineage (NCBI taxonomy): Bacteria > Pseudomonadati > Pseudomonadota > Gammaproteobacteria > Enterobacterales > Enterobacteriaceae > Shigella > Shigella sonnei. The sequence continues at coordinate 1,820,756 of NZ_CP026802.1, read as the reverse complement.
AAATGCAAATGAGAAATATGCGCATTCATATTTGTCGTGTAAACCAAACAGAGAATGTCTTTTCAGCGCATTCGCAGGCAGAAATGGGAATAATGGCGATATATACGGCAGCAAAACGATTTTTTGCTTAAGAAATCGTGAGTTAAGGTTGAAAGAGCAGGTTTAACTCGACCATACTCTATACTCGCAGTGTGGCGCGGCGTAGCATGGCGCAACGCATGGCTATTTGAAAAAGGAAAATGTCGTGGCAGAAGAAACTATATTCAGCAAAATTATTCGTCGTGAGATCCCCTCCGATATCGTCTACCAGGATGATCTGGTAACGGCGTTTCGCGATATTTCGCCGCAAGCGCCAACGCATATTCTGATCATTCCGAATATCCTCATTCCGACTGTGAACGACGTGTCAGCTGAGCATGAGCAGGCGCTGGGACGCATGATCACCGTAGCGGCAAAAATTGCTGAGCAAGAAGGTATTGCCGAAGATGGCTATCGTCTGATCATGAATACCAACCGCCATGGCGGACAAGAGGTTTACCACATCCATATGCACTTGTTGGGTGGCCGTCCGCTGGGACCAATGCTGGCGCATAAAGGTCTGTAACGATGAGAAAAGGATGCTTTGGGCTGGTGTCTCTGGCGTTGTTACTGCTGGTGGGCTGTCGTTCACATCCGGAAATTCCGGTGAATGATGAGCAATCGCTGGTGATGGAGTCATCTTTATTGGCTGCGGGCATCAGTGCAGAAAAGCCCGTCCTTTCGACGTCTGATATTCAACCTTCAGCATCCTCAACGCTTTATAACGAAAGGCAAGAACCCGTTACCGTTCATTATCGTTTTTACTGGTATGACGCCAGAGGGCTGGAGATGCATCCTCTGGAAAGGCCACGCAGCGTTAGCATTCCCGCACATTCGGCGGTAACGCTGTACGGCAGCGCCAATTTTCTGGGGGCGCACAAAGTCAGACTTTATCTATATTTGTAAGGGGTGAATCTTGATGACAAAAATGAGTCGCTACGCCTTGATTACCGCGCTGGCGATGTTTCTCGCCGGGTGTGTGGGGCAACGTGAACCTGCACCGGTAGAAGAAGTGAAACCAGCGCCGGAACAACCAGCCGAGCCACAACAGCCTGTCCCCACAGTGCCCTCGGTGCCGACGATCCCGCAGCAGCCAGGCCCAATTGAGCACGAAGATCAAACGGCACCGCCTGCGCCGCATATTCGCCATTATGACTGGAATGGCGCAATGCAGCCGATGGTCAGTAAGATGCTTGGGGCTGACGGGGTGACTGCGGGTAGCGTCCTGCTGGTTGATAGCGTTAACAACCGTACTAACGGTTCGCTGAATGCCGCAGAAGCGACCGAAACGCTGCGAAATGCGCTGGCTAATAACGGGAAATTTACCCTGGTTTCCGCCCAGCAGCTGTCGATGGCTAAGCAACAGTTAGGTTTGTCGCCGCAGGACAGTTTAGGTACCCGTAGTAAAGCCATAGGCATTGCCCGCAATGTCGGCGCTCATTACGTGCTGTACTCCAGCGCCTCTGGCAACGTTAACGCTCCGACCCTACAAATGCAGCTGATGCTGGTGCAGACGGGCGAAATTATCTGGTCAGGTAAAGGTGCCGTTTCGCAGCAATAATCCCATCACGCGCGACGAATTGCTGTCGCGCTTTTTCCCGCAGTTTCATCCCGTCACGACGTTTAATAGTGGGCTTAGTGGCGGTAGTTTTCTCATTGAACATCAGGGCCAGCGTTTTGTTGTGCGTCAGCCGCACGATCCTGATGCGCCGCAGTCCGCGTTCTTGCGCCAGTATCGGGCTTTATCACAACTACCCGCAAGCATTGCACCGAAGCCGCATTTATATCTCCGTGACTGGATGGTAGTCGACTATCTGCCCGGCGCGGTAAAAACGTATTTGCCGGATACCAACGAACTGGCAGGCTTGCTGTATTATCTTCATCAACAACCACGTTTTGGCTGGCGAATAACGCTGTTGCCCTTACTGGAACTGTACTGGCAGCAAAGCGATCCGGCGCGGCGGACTGTGGGTTGGCTGCGAATGTTAAAACGTCTGCGCAAAGCGCGGGAACCACGGCCTTTACGCTTAAGTCCATTGCATATGGATGTCCACGCCGGAAATTTAGTGCATAGCGCGTCAGGGTTAAAACTCATCGACTGGGAGTATGCCGGAGATGGTGATATCGCGCTGGAACTGGCGGCGGTGTGGGTGGAAAATACTGAACAGCACCGGCAATTGGTCAATGACTATGCCACTCGCGCGAAGATTTATCCGGCGCAATTATGGCGTCAGGTCAGGCGATGGTTTCCCTGGCTGCTGATGCTCAAAGCAGGGTGGTTTGAGTACCGCTGGCGACAAATCGGCGATCAACAATTTATCAGGCTGGCCGATGACACCTGGCGGCAGCTATTAATAAAACAATAAGGAGAGCAGTGTGGGTCCAGTAATGTTGGATGTCGAAGGTTACGAACTGGACGCGGAAGAGCGTGAAATACTGGCGCATCCGCTGGTGGGAGGGCTGATTCTCTTTACGCGTAACTATCATGATCCTGCCCAGTTACGTGAACTGGTGCGCCAGATCCGCGCAGCATCGCGCAATCATCTGGTGGTGGCGGTAGATCAGGAAGGTGGACGCGTGCAGCGTTTTCGCGAAGGTTTTACCCGCTTACCGGCAGCACAATCCTTTGCTGCGCTGTTGGGAATGGAAGAGGGCGGCAAACTGGCGCAAGAGGCGGGTTGGCTGATGGCCAGCGAAATGATCGCTATGGATATTGATATCAGCTTTGCGCCAGTGCTGGATGTCGGGCATATCAGCGCGGCGATTGGCGAGCGTTCTTATCATGCCGATCCACAAAAAGCCCTGGCAATTGCCAGCCGGTTTATTGATGGTATGCATGAAGCCGGAATGAAAACGACCGGGAAACACTTCCCAGGACACGGTGCAGTAACGGCAGACTCACACAAAGAAACACCGTGCGATCCACGTCCACAAGCGGAGATTCGCGCTAAAGATATGTCGGTCTTCAGTTCCTTAATCCGCGAAAATAAACTCGACGCCATTATGCCTGCGCATGTGATCTACAGTGATGTTGATCCGCGTCCGGCGAGCGGTTCTTCCTACTGGCTGAAAACCGTTTTGCGTCAGGAACTGTGTTTTGACGGTGTAATTTTCTCTGACGATTTATCGATGGAAGGTGCCGCGATTATGGGCAGTTATGCCGAACGCGGGCAGGCATCACTGGACGCAGGTTGCGATATGATCCTGGTCTGCAATAATCGTAAAGGGGCCGTCAGCGTGTTAGATAATCTGTCACCGATCAAGGCAGAACGTGTTACACGTTTGTATCATAAAGGTTCATTTTCGCGACAGGAACTGATGGACTCGGCTCGCTGGAAGGCGATCAGCACCCGTCTGAATCAGTTACATGAACGCTGGCAGGAAGAGAAAGCAGGTCACTAACCCTGGCTTATGTGAGGAAGCGATGATTATCTATTTACACGGTTTTGACTCTAACAGTCCGGGTAACCACGAGAAAGTCTTACAATTGCAGTTTATTGACCCGGATGTACGCTTGATAAGCTACAGTACGCGGCATCCGAAACATGATATGCAGCATCTGCTCAAAGAAGTGGACAAAATGTTGCAACTGAACGTCGACGAGCGTCCGCTGATTTGCGGCGTTGGTCTGGGCGGATACTGGGCGGAACGGATTGGTTTTCTTTGCGATATCCGCCAGGTGATCTTCAACCCTAATTTGTTCCCTTATGAGAACATGGAAGGCAAGATTGATCGCCCGGAAGAGTATGCCGATATTGCCACTAAGTGTGTGACCAACTTCCGCGAGAAGAATCGCGATCGTTGCCTGGTGATTTTGTCGCGTAATGATGAAGCGCTTAACAGCCAGCGGACATCTGAAGAGTTGCATCATTATTACGAGATTGTCTGGGACGAAGAGCAGACGCACAAATTCAAGAATATCTCCCCGCATTTGCAGCGCATTAAGGCGTTCAAAACCCTCGGGTAAATGCCCTCGTCGCATCAGGTAACCTTGCCGGTACCTGATGCGCTCCGAATTCTGTAAGTCGGATAAGGCGTTTACGCCGCATCCGACAGTCGAGCATCAATGCCTGATGCGATGCTGCGCATCTTATCAGGACGACCAAACGCCCTCGATATACGCGTCACCCTATATCACCCTTCCGGACTTGCTCAAATAATAAACAATAAACTCTGTTTTTTGATCTCACCCGGTAAAGTCGCCTATCTTTTCAGCAACAAAACTTGATTAACATCAATTTTGGTATGACCAATGCACCATTCATGTTATTCTCAATAGCGAAGAACATTTTCATTGCTGTAACCTGTTGTTAATTAAGAGCTATGTTTATAACCATTAATTAACAATTGGTTAATAAATTTAAGGGGGTCACGTTGACTACGCCATTGAAAAAAATTGTGATTGTCGGCGGCGGTGCTGGTGGGCTGGAAATGGCAACACAGCTGGGGCATAAGCTGGGACGCAAGAAAAAAGCCAAAATTACGCTGGTCGATCGTAACCACAGCCATCTGTGGAAACCGCTGCTGCACGAAGTGGCGACTGGCTCGCTTGATGAAGGCGTCGATGCGTTGAGCTATCTGGCCCATGCGCGCAATCATGGTTTCCAGTTCCAGCTGGGTTCCGTCATTGATATTGATCGTGAAGCGAAAACAATCACTATTGCAGAACTGCGCGATGAGAAAGGTGAACTGCTGGTTCCGGAACGTAAAATCGCCTATGACACCCTGGTAATGGCGCTGGGTAGCACCTCTAACGATTTCAATACGCCAGGTGTCAAAGAGAACTGCATTTTCCTCGATAACCCGCACCAGGCGCGTCGCTTCCACCAGGAGATGCTGAATCTGTTCCTGAAATACTCCGCCAACCTGGGCGCGAATGGTAAAGTGAACATTGCGATTGTCGGCGGCGGCGCGACGGGTGTAGAACTCTCCGCTGAATTGCACAATGCGGTCAAGCAACTGCACAGCTACGGTTACAAAGGCCTGACCAACGAAGCCCTGAACGTAACGCTGGTAGAAGCGGGAGAACGTATTTTGCCTGCATTACCGCCACGTATCTCTGCTGCGGCCCACAACGAGCTAACGAAACTTGGCGTTCGCGTGCTGACGCAAACCATGGTCACCAGTGCTGATGAAGGCGGCCTGCACACTAAAGATGGTGAATATATTGAGGCTGATCTGATGGTGTGGGCAGCCGGGATCAAAGCGCCAGACTTCCTGAAAGATATCGGTGGTCTTGAAACCAACCGTATCAACCAGCTGGTGGTGGAACCGACGCTGCAAACCACCCGCGATCCAGACATTTACGCTATTGGCGACTGCGCGTCATGCCCGCGTCCGGAAGGGGGCTTTGTTCCGCCGCGTGCTCAGGCTGCACACCAGATGGCGACCTGCGCAATGAACAATATTCTGGCGCAGATGAACGGTAAACCGCTGAAAAATTATCAGTATAAAGATCATGGTTCGCTGGTATCGCTGTCGAACTTCTCCACTGTCGGTAGCCTGATGGGTAACCTGACGCGCGGCTCAATGATGATTGAAGGACGAATTGCGCGCTTTGTATATATCTCGCTATACCGAATGCATCAGATTGCGCTGCATGGTTACTTTAAAACCGGATTAATGATGCTGGTGGGGAGTATTAACCGCGTTATCCGTCCGCGTTTGAAGTTGCATTAATCGACGTACACTGGCGGATGTGGCATAAACGCCTCATCCGCCCTGGACAAATGGTACGAGCGGTAGGCCTGATAAGACGCGTTAAGCGTCGCATCAGGCATTCCTTCAGACTTCTCCGAATCCTTAAGTATTTCCAGCCATTCCCGCGCTTTTCATCTTCTGTCTGATAGCTGCTTTTCTCCTTCGCTTGCATGATTGGCATAACTGCAAAGAAGGAGGTGTTCCCGTGAATAAATCAATGTTGGCGGGTATCGGGATTGGTGTCGCAGCTGCGCTGGGCGTAGCGGCAGTGGCCAGTCTGAACGTGTTTGAACGGGGCCCGCAATACGCTCAGGTTGTTTCTGCAACCCCAATCAAGGAAACGGTTAAAACACCGCGTCAGGAGTGTCGCAACGTCACAGTGACCCATCGTCGACCGGTGCAGGATGAAAATCGCATTACCGGGTCGGTGCTCGGCGCTGTTGCTGGCGGCGTGATAGGGCATCAGTTTGGTGGTGGTCGTGGTAAAGATGTCGCCACTGTTGTGGGGGCGCTGGGTGGTGGATATGCCGGTAACCAGATCCAGGGCTCTCTCCAGGAAAGCGATACTTACACGACTACGCAACAGCGTTGTAAAACGGTGTATGACAAGTCAGAAAAAATGCTCGGTTATGATGTGACCTATAAGATTGGCGATCAGCAGGGCAAAATCCGCATGGACCGCGATCCGGGTACGCAGATCCCGCTAGATAGTAACGGGCAACTGATTTTGAATAACAAAGTATAACAAGGCTGTACTCTGCAATTTGGCCCCTCATTCGCTCAGGCTGAGGGGCTTTTTTTGCGACTTATTTCACCAGTTCGGGCCATAAACGCAAAGTCGTTCCGGCAATCTGCATCAGTTTTTCCAGCGATGCACCTTCGCGTGCGCTGATCGACATCCCCTGAATAATACAATTAAGGAATTCTGCCAGATGTGTCACGTCACAGTGGGTCGGGATTTCCCCGCGCGCTTGTCGTTGACATAAAAACTGCTGCAAAGTGCGCTCTTGCATCGCATGGCGTGATTTCAACGTATTGGCGATATCTCCTGAATCTGGGGAGAGGGTGGTGCAGTTGTTGATCATGAAGCAGCCTGCCGGGGTGTCTTTGCTGGTAAAGCAGTTGGCGATGGCAGCAAAATAGTCAGCCAGCGCAGACTCCACGCTTTTCTCTTCACAAAACAGCTGTGCTTCATGCTTAGCGGCAAAACGATCGATATAGCGGTCGAGAACGGCACGAAATAACCCCTCTTTGTTGGTAAATTCCGCGTATAGCGTGGGCGCTTTGGCTCCGGTCGCTTCGACGAGGTCCGCAAGAGAAGTCGCTTCATAACCGTGTTGCCAGAACAATTTCATGGCCTTATCAAGCGCGGCATCCCTGTCGAACACTTTTGGGCGGCCACGGCTTTTTTTTACACATTGTGTTGAGTCAGTTGCCATGATGCCGTTGAACCTGGTGACTGTGAATGAAAGGTTATTATAAAAATAATCACCTCCGTTCACCAGTCCAGATCCCATAAAAATAATTGCTTTCTATTTAACTGAAATTTAAAGATTTTTAAATTAATTAATGATTGTTATAAAAAATATCTTGTATGTGATCCAGATCACATCTATCATTTAGTTATCGATCGTTAAGTAATTTCTTGCGACGTCATTCATCTGCATAAGGCCACTATTATGAAAAACGTAAAAACCCTCATCGCTGCGGCGATTTTAAGCTCCATGTCATTTGCCAACTTTGCGGCTGTCGAAGTTCAGTCAACGCCAGAAGGCCAACAAAAAGTCGGTACTATCAGTGCTAACGCGGGGACAAATCTGGGATCGCTGGAAGAGCAGCTGGCGCAAAAAGCGGATGAGATGGGCGCAAAATCTTTCCGTATTACTTCTGTAACCGGTCCGAATACCCTCCATGGAACAGCAGTAATTTATAAATAAGCATTAACCCTCATTAATGCCTGCTACTGCTGATTTTTTCCCCGCGACATGCCGTGTCGCGGGGATTTTTTTTATCCAGGATTTACAGAGTTTGTGGGCTCACTTGATGACGGCGGACATCCACCGGCATCCCGGAACGGACATCCATCACATGTTGCATCACTTCAGCGTCAGTTTGTGCTGCATCTTTAAATGATTGCATTGCGCTATTCAGCGTAATTGGCAGCAGCTGCGGATCGTCATCAATCTTCTCTGACAGCGGCTGATGTACTTCAACCAGACGCGCACCGTTTGGTTCGGCAGAGACTTTTATCGGAGTGTTGATGATATTCACTTTGGTGCCTGGGGTGACCTGGCTAAAGAGTGTTTTGATATCGTCATCCCGCAGACGAATACAGCCAGAACTTACCCGCATGCCAATGCCGAAATCGGCGTTCGTACCGTGAAGCAAATAAACGCCGCCATAGGCCGCCAGACGAATCGCATGATGGCCCATTGGGTTATCCGGTCCAGCCGGCACTACCGTAGGCAACTCAATTCCCTGTGCTTTATAACGGGCGCGGATGTTTGCCGTTGGCGTCCAGGTTGGGTTTGCACGTTTGTCTGAAACGGTGGTCACCATTGTCGGTGTCAGCGTGTCACCACCTAACTGACCAATACCTATTGGATACACGGTTACCGAATTTTTACCCGGCGGGTAGTAATAGAGACGCAGCTCCGCAATGTTGATCACAATGCCTTCGCGCGGCGCGTCTGGAAGTAGGGTTTGCAACGGGATCGTTAACACGCTGCCCGCGCGCGGTACGTAAGGATCAACGCCGGGGTTAGCCTGTAACAGAGCGAGAAAGCCGACGTTATATTTTTTGGCGATGGCTTCCAGAGAACCACCGTCATTTTCCACCACATGAAATTTGTTTTCGCCAACCAGACGACTGCTCGCTGGCGGCAGCGGCTAGGTGTTGGCTTTTGCCGGTAGCGCCACGGCAGCGGCGAACGTAAAAAACGTTAGCCAGCGAGAAAAACGCGTTTTGATCATCACCAAAAATCAATAATAAATATAAGGTTATTGTAATAAACAGATAAGCCTGAATTATGGATGGTGACAGTGTCGGATAGTGCAGGGAAGTGCAAAGAATTTGTAAATGTTGCAGATGGGGGCGCAGAAACGCCCCCGATTTACCATTAAGCGATCGCGTTCTCTTCCAGTTCACGCATAAACTGGCGTACCCATTCGATACGCGTTTTCCGCTCACTCAAATCCTGAATAAATTTCAGGCGCGTCGGACCATCAAGGCGGTAATGCTGCGGCTGTTTTTGCAGCAAACCAATCAACCAGGCCGGATTAACGTGATTCTTCTCGGCAAATTCGATCACCCCGCCTTTCTCATTACCTTCCAGCTTCCTGATCCCCAGTTTCTGCGCTTGCTGGCGCAGACGGGCAATATCCAGCAGGGTACGCGCCGGATCTGGCAGCAGGCCGAAGCGATCGATAAGCTCGACTTTGATCTCTTCCAGTTCGTTTTCCGTTTTGGCGCTGGCAATACGTTTATAGAACGACAAACGCGTATTCACGTCAGGAATGAAATCATCTGGCAATAGCGACGGCATCCGCAGCTCGACTTCTGTTTGCTGGCTGGTGAGATCTTCCAGCGACGGCTCGCGTCCGGCTTTCAGTGCATCGACGGCGTTTTCCAGCAACTCCATATACAGCGAGAAACCGATGGTTTCCATTGAGCCGCTTTGTTCTTCGCCAAGCAGTTCACCCGCGCCGCGAATCTCCAGATCGTGCGTTGCCAGCGCAAAACCTGCCCCGAGATCTTCCAGCGAGGCAATCGCTTCAAGACGTTTTTGTGCATCGGTAGTCATCGCTTTTGGATGCGGTGTCAGCAACCATGCATATGCCTGATGATGCGAACGTCCGACGCGACCGCGTAACTGGTGCAGCTGCGCCAGACCGAAGTGATCCGCGCGTTCAATGATAATGGTGTTGGCTGTCGGGATGTCGATCCCGGTTTCGATAATGGTTGTACAAACCAGCACGTTGAAACGTTGATGATGGAAATCATTCATCACCCGTTCCAGTTCGCGCTCGCGCATCTGCCCGTGACCGATGGCGATCCGCGCTTCTGGCACCAGTTCTGCCAGCCGTTCGGCAGCTTTCTGGATGTTTTCCACATCATTGTAGAGATAATAAACCTGCCCCCCGCGCAAAATTTCACGCAGGATCGCCTCCCGGACCACCAGGCTGTCATACTCACGGACAAAGGTTTTAACTGCCAGACGACGGGCGGGCGGCGTGGCGATAATCGACAGGTCACGCATTCCGCTCATTGCCATATTCAGCGTGCGTGGGATCGGCGTTGCAGTAAGCGTCAGAATATCCACGTTCGCGCGCATCGCTTTAATGCGCTCTTTATGACGCACCCCGAAGCGGTGTTCTTCATCGACAATCAGCAGGCCTAAATCTTTAAACTTGACGTCACTTTGCAGCAGTTTGTGCGTACCGATCAGAATATCGATTTTCCCTTCCGCCACTTCCGCAAGGATTTGCGTCTGCTCTTTGGCGCTGCGGAAACGGGAGATCATTTCGATACGTACCGGCCAGTTGGCGAAACGGTCGCGGAAGTTGTCGTAATGCTGCTGCGCGAGAAGGGTGGTAGGCACCAACACCGCCACCTGCTTGTGGTTATCTACTGCCAGGAAAGCGGCGCGCATCGCCACTTCTGTTTTACCAAAGCCAACATCGCCGCACACCAGACGATCCATTGCCAGCGGCTGACACATGTCGCTAAGTACCGCATTAATGGCCTGCGCCTGATCCGGCGTGGTTTCAAACGGGAAGCTGTCGCAGAACAACTGATACTGCTCACGATCGTGTTTAAACGCGAAGCCCTCTTTGGCGGCGCGTTGCGCGTAGATATCCAGCAATTCCGCCGCCACATCACGCACTTTTTCCGCCGCTTTCTGCCGCGCGCGTGACCACGCATCGCCGCCAAGTTTATGCAGCGGGGCGTTTTCTTCCGCGCCACCTGCGTAACGGCTAATCAGATGCAGTGACGACACCGGAACATACAGTTTGGCGTCGTTGGCATAGGTGAGCATCAAATACTCGCCAGTAATGCCGCCCGCTTCGAGCGTGGTCATTCCGGCATAGCGCCCGACACCGTGCTCCAGATGGACCACCGGCTGACCAATATGCAGCTCCGCAAGGTTACGGATCAGTGTATCGGGGTTGATGGTGCGGCGAGAATCCTGACGACGGCGGGCAACACGTTCACCGAGCAGATCGCTTTCGCAGATCAGCGCCAGATTACGCACCTTATCGACAAAACCATGTTCGGCAGCGCCAATCATCAGATAACGCCCACGGTCGCTGGCTTCATCAAGACGCATAATGCGTTGCGGAGCAATTTTAATTCGTGCGAGCAGTTCACCCAGCGCTTCACGGCGACCTTCACTTTCTACCGAGAACACCACCGGACCGTCGAAAGTCTCGAGGAACTTACGCAGCGCATCCAGCGGCGCTTTTTGTTGTGCCTGAACGGCCAGGTCTGGCAGTTTCTGGAAACCTAAATTGGCATTCGCGGCTTTTGTCGGTAAATGTTCAGTTTTTAGCTGCACCCGGGGCCAGTTTTTCAGCTCTGAGAAGAGCTCGTCCACCCGCAGCCAGAGCGATTGTGGTGGCAACAGCGGGCGCATCGGATCGACGCCGCGATTCTCAAAACGCGCCAGCGTGTCAGCCTGGAAACGTTCGGCACTGGTTTCCAGATCGCCAGTATTCACGAGCAAGGTATTGGCAGGGAAATAACTGAACAGCGGCGGCAGTGGTTCGCTGAAGAACAATGGCTGCCAGTACTCGATCCCGGCAGGTAATGTGCCTTTACTCACTTGCTGGTAAATATGTTCCGGATCGCGCTTCACTTCGAAGGTATCGCGCCACTGGCTGCGGAACAGTTCAATTGCCGCTTTATCGGTCGGAAATTCGTGCGCGGGCAGCAGATTGATCGCTTCTACTTCCTCCAGCGTGCGCTGGCTGTCGACGTCAAACACCCGCAGGCTGTCGATTTCATCATCAAAGAAATCAAGACGATAAGGCAGCTCACTCCCCATCGGGAAGAGATCCAGCAACGCGCCGCGCGTGGCGTATTCGCCGTGCTCCATCACCTGGTCAACATGGCGATAACCGGCGCTGTCCAGTTGGGTTCGTAATGCATCTCGTGACAGGCGCTGACCTTTTTTCATCACCAGCGCATGACCGTGGAGAAAACTGTGTGGGCAAACGCGCTGCATAAGCGTATTCACCGGAACAATCAGTACGCCACGCTGCATCGTCGGTAGCTGGTAAAGGGTGGAAAGGCGCGAGGAGATAATGTCCTGATGAGGCGAAAAACTGTCGTAGGGAAGAGTTTCCCAGTCCGCCAGATTCATCACCATCTGATCGGTGAACTGGCTGATTTCATCATGCAAACGCAGAGCATTTTGCATATCTGGTGCAATGAGTACCACCGGACCGGCGTGACGTTCGGCAATTTCCGCTACCAGCGTTGCACAGGCTGCGCCGGTTAACTCGCCCAGCAGACGCTGCTCACCCGCTTTGACGGGCAGTGTATAACGATATTGTTCAGGCATAACGGTTGTCAGATTCTCGTTAGGATATGCCTCAACATATGGGGGCATATCTCTGATAAGCAATGCTGTTCATTATCCGTAATCGACATGGTTTAGCAAATTGAATCGCCCCGGCTGGGGCGATGGTTTAACGAGAGTAACTGACGGCAGCGGGCAGTGAAGGCGGGGAGAACAACAGATCGCTGAATGCACGCTGTGAAAGTTTTCTTACCAGCAAGCCCGCAACAGTACAGATGAACAAACTGACAAAGGGATAAACCAGCAGGAGTGTCAGTTCGACTTGCGGCGACCAGCGTGCTGCGTTCATTTGCGCAAGCAGAGTTAAGCTGAATATTTCAACCAGAATGCGATGGGTGGTGTAGATAGCAATGGTGTTGGAGCCAATCACATTCAGCAGGCTGGTGGAGCGCATACCGAATCGTTGCTCGTACTGATAAAACAGCTTCATGATCACCACAATCGATACCAGCGACAACAGCAGCGAGATAGTAAACAACCAGGCACCGACCGCCAGAACGGTAAGCAAAGAAGCCATCAGCAGATGGCGGCGCAACGGCACCTCTTTAACACAGGTCATTATTGTTGCGCCAAACCATGCGCCAAGGCTGTAATAAGGCAAATTGCGGATCACACTGTTCATTCCCCACCACGGCGTGGGAACGAAATTAACCGCCACACTCAGCAGTACAAACAAGGCGAATAGTGGCAGCGCCAGACGGCTAAAAATTTTACATACCACGAAATAGACAATTAACGCATACAGATACCACAAGCTGGTGCTGGCGGTGATCATCCCGTGCAGGAACTCACCGGTGGAATCGGCATAAGCGGCATTGGAGGCATTGCTTAAATCGCGCTCAGGTGCCAGCCACTGGTTCAGCGCACTTAACGCCAGCCACTGCACCACGCCCCAAAGCGCCAGCACCCAGAAGATGTTCCAGATCCGTTTATCGAGACAATTTCCCCACGGTACGCTGTCGATATAGCGGCGAATCAAATAGCCGGATATAAAGAAAAAAACCGGCATACGAAAGGGTGCAAGGTAAAGATTGAAATAGATCCAGCATTTGCTCAGGACTTCCGATAACGGATGCTGAAAAGTGGTCATATGCGGATAAAAGGTAATGACCGAGTGATAAATCACCACCAGACAAATACATAACCCTTTGATCTGGTTAATCCATAGCTCTTTTTGTTTCATCAGGACAACACGCTCTTTTTTAATTTACATGCGGTTGATCCTGCGGGTTATGACCCGAGGTGTAATGGGTATCTGTCTGTATTGGATGATTTTTCAGATTAAGATCAGGCGGCAAGATTGATGATAAAACATGGCAATTTAGCCGATTGATTTACGGGGGCTTTTCAGATTAGCCCTGACGATCACTTACAGTTCAGACGTTTACCCATCTTGCTTTCGCTTATATACTCGTGTCTTTGCTACAGCAACCAGACGGATTTCATGTACCAACCTGTCGCTCTATTTATTGGCCTGCGTTACATGCGTGGGCGTGCAGCGGATCGCTTCGGTCGTTTCGTCTCCTGGCTTTCTACCATCGGCATTACCCTCGGGGTGATGGCGCTGGTCACAGTATTGTCAGTGATGAACGGCTTTGAGCGCGAGCTGCAAAACAACATCCTTGGCCTGATGCCACAGGCAATTCTCTCTTCTGAGCATGGCTCTCTTAACCCGCAGCAACTCCCGGAAACGGCAGTCAAACTGGACGGCGTTAATCGCGTCGCACCTATTACTACCGGTGATGTGGTACTGCAAAGCGCGCGCAGCGTGGCGGTCGGGGTGATGCTCGGTATCGACCCGGCGCAAAAAGATCCACTTACGCCGTATCTGGTCAATGTGAAACAAACTGACCTCGAGCCGGGGAAATATAATGTCATCCTCGGCGAACAACTTGCCTCACAGCTAGGCGTTAATCGCGGTGATCAAATCCGCGTGATGGTACCATCTGCCAGCCAGTTCACGCCGATGGGGCGTATTCCAAGCCAGCGCCTGTTCAATGTGATTGGCACTTTCGCCGCCAACAGTGAAGTCGATGGCTATGAAATGCTGGTGAATATTGAGGATGCCTCGCGTCTGATGCGTTATCCGGCAGGCAATATTACCGGCTGGCGTTTGTGGCTGGATGAGCCGCTGAAAGTTGACTCTTTAAGTCAGCAAAAACTGCCTGAAGGCAGCAAATGGCAGGACTGGCGTGACCGTAAAGGCGAGCTGTTCCAGGCCGTACGCATGGAAAAAAATATGATGGGCTTGCTGCTGAGCCTGATTGTCGCCGTTGCGGCGTTTAACATTATTACCTCACTAGGGCTGATGGTAATGGAGAAGCAGGGCGAAGTCGCGATCCTGCAAACGCAAGGCTTAACTCCGCGACAAATCATGATGGTCTTTATGGTGCAAGGGGCCAGCGCCGGGATTATCGGTGCGATCCTCGGAGCGGCGCTTGGCGCACTGCTTGCCAGCCAGTTAAATAATCTGATGCCGATAATCGGCGTCCTGCTTGATGGCGCGGCGCTGCCGGTCGCTATCGAACCTTTACAGGTCATTGTTATTGCGCTGGTGGCGATGGCTATCGCGCTGCTGTCTACGCTTTACCCTTCATGGCGCGCTGCCGCCACTCAACCCGCTGAGGCTTTACGTTATGAATAAGATCCTGTTGCAATGCGACAACCTGTGCAAACGCTATCAGGAAGGCAGTGTGCAAACCGATGTACTGCACAATGTCAGTTTCAGCGTCGGCGAAGGTGAAATGATGGCGATCGTCGGTAGCTCTGGTTCCGGTAAAAGTACCTTGCTGCACCTGCTGGGCGGGCTGGATACACCAACCTCCGGCGATGTGATCTTTAACGGTCAACCGATGAGCAAACTGTCTTCGGCGGCGAAAGCAGAACTGCGCAACCAGAAGCTGGGCTTTATTTATCAGTTTCACCACCTGCTGCCGGATTTTACTGCCCTGGAAAACGTGGCTATGCCACTGCTGATTGGCAAGAAAAAGCCCGCTGAAATCAACAGCCGTGCGCTGGAGATGTTAAAAGCGGTGGGGCTGGAGCATCGTGCGAATCACCGCCCATCTGAACTTTCTGGCGGCGAACGCCAGCGTGTGGCGATTGCCCGTGCGCTGGTCAATAATCCGCGTCTGGTACTTGCGGATGAGCCTACCGGTAACCTCGATGCGCGTAACGCCGACAGCATCTTCCAGTTGCTTGGGGAATTGAATCGCTTGCAGGGCACCGCCTTCCTGGTGGTTACTCACGACCTGCAACTGGCGAAACGTATGAGCCGCCAACTGGAAATGCGTGATGGACGTCTGACGGCGGAACTGAGCCTGATGGGGGCGGAGTAATGGCGATGCCTTTATCGTTATTGATTGGCCTGCGTTTTAGTCGCGGACGGCGACGCGGCGGCATGGTGTCGCTAATCTCTGTCATTTCTACCATTGGCATTGCCCTCGGCGTGGCGGTATTGATCGTCGGCTTAAGCGCGATGAACGGCTTTGAACGCGAACTGAATAACCGCATTCTTGCTGTGGTACCGCACGGTGAAATTGAGGCGGTAAATCAGCCATGGACTAACTGGCAGGAAGCACTGGATAACGTGCAAAAAGTGCCGGGTATTGCCGCCGCTGCGCCGTATATCAATTTCACCGGACTGGTAGAAAGTGGTACCAATCTGCGCGCAATTCAGGTGAAGGGCGTTAACCCGCAACAGGAACAGCGTCTGAGCGCATTACCCTCGTTTGTTCAGGGGGATGCCTGGCGCAATTTTAAAGCGGGCGAACAGCAAATTATCATCGGCAAAGGCGTGGCGGATGCGCTGAAAGTGAAGCAGGGCGATTGGGTGTCGATCATGATCCCCAACTCGAATCCCGAGCATAAACTGATGCAGCCAAAACGTGTGCGTTTGCACATTGCCGGTATTTTGCAGTTGAGTGGTCAACTCGATCACAGTTTTGCCATGATCCCGCTGGCGGATGCCCAACAATATCTTGATATGGGTTCCAGCGTGTCAGGTATTGCCCTTAAAATGACGGATGTTTTCAACGCCAATAAGCTGGTACGCGATGCGGGTGAAGTGACCAACAGCTATGTTTATATTAAAAGTTGGATTGGTACTTACGGCTATATGTATCGCGATATCCAGATGATCCGCGCCATTATGTATCTGGCGATGGTACTGGTGATTGGCGTGGCCTGTTTCAACATCGTCTCCACCTTAGTGATGGCGGTGAAAGACAAGAGTGGCGATATCGCAGTATTAAGAACGCTGGGGGCGAAAGATGGTTTAATTCGCGCCATCTTTGTCTGGTATGGATTGCTGGCAGGGCTGTTCGGTAGCCTGTGTGGTGTGATTATCGGCGTAGTTGTTTCACTGCAACTTACCCCGATTATTGAGCGGATTGAAAAGCTGATCGGTCATCAGTTCCTCTCCAGCGATATCTATTTTATTGACTTCCTGCCATCGGAATTGCACTGGCTGGACGTCTTCTACGTACTGGTCACAGCATTGTTGCTGAGTCTTTTGGCAAGTTGGTATCCGGCGCGGCGCGCCAGTAATATTGACCCTGCGCGAGTCCTTAGCGGCCAGTAAAGGCAGTACATTAAAACAAGGAGCGGCAATGTATTACGGGTTTGATATTGGTGGAACAAAAATTGCGCTTGGCGTGTTTGATAGCGGTCGGCAGTTGCAGTGGGAAAAGCGGGTGCCGACACCGCGTGACAGCTATGACGCATTTTTAGATGCAGTATGCGAGCTGGTAGCCGAAGCTGACCAACGTTTTGGCTGTAAAGGTTCTGTTGGCATCGGTATTCCGGGAATGCCGGAAACAGAAGATGGTACGCTGTATGCCGCCAATGTCCCCGCTGCCAGCGGTAAACCGCTGCGTGCCGACCTGAGCGCACGTCTTGATCGCGATGTACGCCTTGATAACGATGCCAACTGTTTTGCCCTTTCAGAAGCCTGGGATGATGAATTTACGCAATATCCACTGGTGATGGGGTTAATTCTCGGCACCGGCGTTGGCGGCGGGCTGATTTTCAACGGTAAACCGATTACCGGTAAAAGCTACATTACCGGCGAGTTTGGCCATATGCGTCTGCCGGTTGATGCGTTAACCATGATGGGGCTGGATTTCCCGTTACGCCGCTGCGGCTGTGGTCAAATTGGTTGTATCGAAAATTATCTATCAGGTCGGGGCTTTGCGTGGCTCTGGCAACACTATTATCATCAACCGTTGCAGGCTCCCGAAATTATTGCGCTTTATGATCAAGGCGATGAGCAGGCAAGGGCGCACGTTGAGCGTTATCTGGATTTATTAGCGGTTTGTCTGGGAAATATCCTGACCATCGTTGACTCTGACCTGGTCGTCATTGGTGGTGGCTTATCGAATTTCCCGGCAATCACAACGCAACTGGCGGACAGGCTGCCTCGTCATCTCTTACCTGTAGCTCGTGTTCCGCGCATTGAACGCGCGCGCCACGGTGATGCGGGAGGAATGCGTGGTGCGGCCTTCCTACATCTAACCGATTAAACAACAGAGGTTGCTATGCTGTCGCGTCGGGGTCATCGGTTAAGTCGTTTTCGTAAAAATAAACGCCGCCTGCGCGAGCGTTTGCGTCAGCGTATTTTTTTCAGAGATAAAGTGGTGCCGGAAGCAATGGAAAAACCAAGAGTACTCGTACTGACAGGGGCAGGAATTTCTGCGGAATCAGGTATTCGTACCTTTCGCGCCGCAGATGGCCTGTGGGAAGAACATCGGGTTGAAGATGTGGCAACGCCGGAAGGTTTCGATCGCGATCCTGAACTGGTGCAAGCGTTTTATAACGCCCGTCGTCGACAGCTGCAGCAGCCAGAAATTCAGCCTAACGCCGCGCATCTTGCGCTGGCTAAACTGCAAGACGCCCTCGGCGATCGCTTTTTGCTGGTAACGCAGAATATAGACAACCTGCATGAACGCGCAGGTAATACCAATGTCATTCATATGCATGGGGAATTGCTGAAAGTTCGTTGTTCGCAAAGTGGTCAGGTTCTCGACTGGACCGGAGACGTTACGCCAGAAGATAAATGCCATTGTTGCCAGTTCCCGGCACCCTTGCGCCCGCACGTCGTTTGGTTTGGCGAAATGCCACTCGGCATGGATGAAATTTATATGGCGTTGTCGATGGCTGATATTTTCATTGCCATTGGTACTTCCGGGCATGTTTATCCGGCGGCTGGGTTTGTTCACGAAGCGAAACTGCATGGCGCGCACACCGTGGAACTGAATCTCGAACCAAGTCAGGTCGGTAATGAATTTGCCGAGAAATATTACGGCCCGGCAAGCCAGGTGGTGCCTGAGTTTGTTGAAAAGTTGCTGAAGGGATTATAAAGCAGGAAGCATTGCCTGATGCGCTACGCTTATCAGGCCTACAAGGGGACCACAATACCGACGAAAGAGCGGGATAAAACTTTACTGTCCTGACTCATTAGCCACATCCTTGCTAACTAAAAAACGGGCGGTAATACCACCGCCCGTTTGCTGAATTAACGTCCTGCTTTCAGCTTCTGATAATACTCTTCATAAATGCTGCTGGCTGCGCCAACGTCATTCTGCCATTCACCATTTTTAATGGTTTCAGCATCCGGGTAGAGCGTTTTATCGTTCGCCACTTCCGGGCTTAACAGCTTACGCGCCGCAAGGTTTGGCGTTGGATAACCGATAGTTTCGGCAACCTGTTTTGCCACATCCGGGCGCAGCAGGAAGTTGATCAATTTCAGCGCGCCTTCTTTGTTTTTGGCATTTGCCGGGATCGCCAGGCTGTCCATCCAGAAAATGCCGCCTTCTTTCGGCCACACCACGTCAATTGGCGTACCCGCCTGGCGTGCAACGAAAGCAGAGCCGTTCCAGATCATGCCGAGGTTAACTTCGCCTTCCATGTACGGGTTAGCCGGGTTATCGGAGTTAAACGCTGCGACGTTTGGCATCAGTTTTTTCAGCTCGTTATATGCAGCTTCAATCTCTTTCGGATCGGTGGTGTTACCGGAGTAGCCCAGTTTGCGCAGCGCCATCTGGAACACTTCACGGGCATCGTCGGTCAGCAGCAGGCTACCTTTGTACTCTGGCTTCCACAGATCTGCCCAACTGGTGACAGATTTAGGATCCACCGCATCACCGTTAACGCCAATCGCCGTCGCACCCCAGATATACGGAATGGAGTAGTCGTTATTCGGGTCAAACGGCTTGTTGAGCATGTCTGGATCGAGATTGCTGAAGTTCGTTAACTTCGACTTGTCGATCTTCTGGATCATCCCTTCTTTACGCATTTTATCGACGTAATAGGTTGAAGGAACCACCAGGTCATAGGCACCGTCTTTGTACGTTTTCAGCTTGGCGTACATGGTTTCGTTCGACTCGTAAGTCGAATAGATAGCCTTAATACCGGTTTCTTTGGTGAACTGTTCAAGCAGTCCTGGCGGCACGTACTCGGTCCAGTTGTAGAAATACAGCGTGTTGTTGTCATCGGCGTGAGCGGCGCTCATGCCCAGTGCCAGAGCACCCGCCGCGAGCAGGTGGCGTGACCATTTTTTCATTTAACGTCCCCTGTGTTACCTTTCGTTTTATCACGAGCAATAAGCTGGCTGGCAATAACCATCACCAGCGACAGCACCAGTAATATGGTTGCCAGCGCGTTAACTTCCGGCGATACGCCGACTTTGACCATCGAATAAATTTTTAACGGCAGAATTTCATAACTTGGTCCGGTGACGAACGAAGAAACTACCACATCGTCCATCGACAGGGTAAAGCTTAACACCCAGCCCGCCGCCACCGCTGGCATTGCCAGTGGCAGAATGATTTTTCGCAGAATGGTAAATTCACTGGCACCGAGATCTTTCGCCGCTTCCAGCATCCGCACGTCAAAACCTTTCAGGCGCGAATACACCGTCACCACCACAAACGGCAGGCAGAAGGTGATATGCGAGAACAGCAGCGACCAGAAGCCAAGCTGAATACCCAGCAGCATAAACAGCACCAGCAGAGAAATCGCCATCACGATATCTGGTGACATCATCACCACAAACAGCATTCCGCTAACGAACGGCTTACCACGAAAGCGATAACGGTACAGCGCAACTGCCGTCAGTGAACCGATAAGCGTAGCAAATGTCGCCGAAAACACCGCCATTGTTAGTGAATGCTGCGCTGCCTGTAACAGGCTGTCGTTGTTCATCAGCAGGCTATACCATTTGGTGGTAAAACCCTGCCAGTTGATGCCAAAGCGCGAGCTGTTAAAGGAGTTCACAATCAAAATAATGATTGGGATATACAGGTACGCGTAGATAGCGGTCATAAAACCGCCGCGAAGCAGTCGACCGATCATTCGAGTTCCACCTTTTTATTCAGCAGACGAGAAGCGCGCCAGTAAACCAGCAACATCAGGCCCATTACGATAGTCAGCGTAATGCTGGTGGCTGCACCAAACGGCCAGTCACGAATATTGAGGAACTGGACCTTGATGACGTTACCGATCAGCAGGTTTTTCGCACCGCCCATCAGGTCGGATACATAGAACAGGCCCATCGCTGGCAGCATCACCAGCAGACATCCGGCAATAATTCCCGGCATCGTCAGTGGAATAATGATACGGATAAAAGTCTGTAACTTGCTGGCACCGAGATCGCGCGCCGCCTCAAGCAACGGCTTATCCAGTTTTTCGATACTGGAGTACAGCGGCATCACCATAAACGGTAGCAGAATGTAAACCAGACCGATAATCACCGCACTGGGCGTGAACATGATACGAATTGGTGTGTCGATAACGCCCAGCCAGAGCAAAAACTCGTTGAGATAGCCTTTGGTGCTGAGGAAAATTTTCAGCCCGTAGATGCGAATCAGTGAGTTGGTCCAGAAGGGAACAATCAGCAGAAACAGCAGCAGCGGACGCACCTTGTGTGGCAGCTTCGCCAGAAACCAGGCAAACGGGTAGCCCAGCACCAGGCAGGCGAGGGTGGCGATCAGCGCCATATTCAGCGAGTGCAATAGCACTTCAAAATAGAGCGGATCGAGCAGACGCGTGTAGTTATCCAGCGTAAAGACCATTTTGACGAAACTGGCGTCGTCGCGGGTCAAAAAGCTGGTGCCAATGATCATCAGGTTGGGCAGAAAGACAAACAACACAAGCCAACCGACAATAGTGACAATCACTACATTCTGGAACTTACTTGTGTTCTTCATCAGCCAGTACGACCTCCCAGCTTTCTACCCAATTAATGGCCATTTTTTGGTCGAGAGAGTGGTCAAAGTCAGGGTCGTCTTCATTGAAGAATTCGCTGACCATCACCATCTTGCCATTTTCCAGTTCAACAACCGACTCCAGCGTCATGCCTTTGTAGTTACGCTCACGAACGTAACCAATCAGCCCTTCAGCGTGGTTGTCGTCGTTAATCTCTTCAACACGTAAGTCTTCCGGGCGCAGCAGAACATGCAGTTTTTGCCCCGGTTCAACGGCGAAGTTAACGTAGATATTACATTCGCGGCCTTCAACGTTGGCGCGTACGCGCTGCTCGTCGAGACGTTCGATGACAGTGGCGTTAAACATATTGATTTCGCCAATGAAGCCGGCAACAAACAGGTTTTTCGGCTCTTCGTAAATTTCGCGCGGTGTACCATCTTGCTCAATACGACCCTCGCGCATCACCACAATCCTGTCTGACATGGTGAGCGCTTCTTCCTGATCGTGAGTGACAAAGACGAAGGTAATACCAAGCTTACGCTGTAACGCTTTCAGCTCGTTCTGCATTTGCTTACGCAGTTTGTAATCCAGCGCTGAGAGCGACTCATCCAGCAACAACAGACGAGGCTTGTTAACCACCGCGCGAGCAATGGCGACGCGTTGCTGTTGACCACCAGAGAGCTGATGCGGTTTACGTTGAGCGAAGGTTTCCAGTTGCACCATCCGCAGGGCTTCCATCACGCGGGGCGTAATTTCAGCAGCGGGGGTTTTTTGCATGCGCAACCCAAAGGCCACATTTTCGAACACGGTCATGTGGGGGAAAAGTGCGTAGCTTTGGAAAACAGTGTTCACATAGCGGTTTTCCGCCGGAACGTGGGTGATGTCCTCGTTATCCAGCATGATGCGTCCGGAATCAACAGTTTCCAGACCTGCAATCAGGCGAAGAACGGTTGTTTTACCGCAGCCAGAAGGGCCAAGCAGCGTGAGGAACTCGCCATTGTTGATAGTCAGATCCAGCTGGGGAATGACCTCTTTACCATCAAAGCATTTGCGAATTCCCGCCAATTGCACCAGCGGTGAAAGCGAACTCGGTTGTTTATTCAATTTTTTACTCTGTCCCATGTAAACGCAACGGATGGCTTACCGATGCGGGGTTTGTGGTTAACCACCTTGGTGACTCTTAATGAGGGCGGTAATTCTACGGCAAACCGCTTGAATCGCCAATCTTTGTTGTGAATTACTGGCTTAGCTTTATATTCATTAAGGTAATGCTGATAAATATTCCCGCTTGCAGGGGTAAAAGTGACCTGACGCAATATTTGTCTTTTCTTGCTTCTTAATAATGTTGTCACAAAAAGTGAGGGTGACTACATGGATAAACTACTTGAGCGATTTTTGAACTACGTATCTCTGGATACCCAATCAAAAGCAGGGGTGAGACAGGTTCCCAGCACGGAAGGCCAATGGAAGTTATTGCATCTGCTGAAAGAGCAGCTCGAAGAAATGGGGCTTATCAATGTGACCTTAAGTGAGAAGGGCACTTTGATGGCGACGTTACCGGCTAACGTCCCTGGCGATATCCCGGCGATTGGCTTTATTTCTCATGTGGATACCTCACCGGATTGCAGCGGCAAAAATGTTAATCCGCAAATTGTTGAAAACTATCGCGGTGGCGATATTGCGCTGGGTATCGGCGATGAAGTTTTATCACCGGTTATGTTCCCGGTGCTGCATCAGCTACTGGGTCAGACGTTGATTACCACCGATGGTAAAACCTTGTTAGGTGCCGATGACAAAGCAGGTATTGCAGAAATCATGACCGCGCTGGCGGTATTGCAACAGAAAAACATTCCGCATGGTGATATTCGCGTCGCCTTTACCCCGGATGAAGAAGTGGGCAAAGGGGCGAAACATTTTGATGTTGATGCCTTCGATGCCCGCTGGGCTTACACTGTTGACGGTGGTGGCGTAGGCGAACTGGAGTTTGAAAACTTCAACGCCGCATCGGTCAATATCAAAATTGTCGGTAACAATGTTCATCCGGGCACGGCGAAAGGAGTGATGGTAAATGCGCTGTCGCTGGCGGCACGTATTCATGCGGAAGTTCCGGCGGATGAAAGCCCGGAAATGACAGAAGGCTATGAAGGTTTCTATCACCTGGCGAGCATGAAAGGCACCGTTGAACGGGCCGATATGCACTACATCATCCGTGATTTCGACCGTAAACAGTTTGAAGCGCGTAAACGTAAAATGATGGAGATCGCCAAAAAAGTGGGCAAAGGGTTACATCCTGATTGCTACATTGAACTGGTGATTGAAGACAGTTACTACAATATGCGAGAGAAAGTGGTTGAGCATCCGCATATTCTCGATATCGCCCAGCAGGCGATGCGTGACTGCGATATTGAACCGGAACTGAAACCGATCCGCGGTGGTACCGACGGCGCGCAGTTGTCGTTTATGGGATTACCGTGCCCGAACTTGTTCACTGGCGGTTACAACTATCATGGTAAGCATGAGTTTGTGACTCTGGAAGGTATGGAAAAAGCGGTGCAGGTGATCGTCCGTATTGCCGAGTTAACGGCGCAACGGAAGTAAGCGAAAAGGGATGCGGCATGTGATGCCGCATCCGGCTTAAATCCAAACTTACCCTTCGAAGAACCAATACCCGCTATTGACCAGCGCCGCGAGCATCGCGAGGAATGACGGATCTTCCAGCGCATCGCCAAAATTCTCCGCAGTCAGCGCAATGTTGCTGGCGAGTGCATCCAGTGCCGGACGGTGCGGGGAATCGATCTTCTCACCATTGGCATACACGTCGTCGCCAATGCGCAATACGCGCAGACCACCCAGGCGCACCAGCACATCACCTTGTTTCAGCGCATCGTAGATTTCATCTGGCTGATAAGGCGGTTCTGGCGGCGCGATATCCAGTTCATGACGTGACTGGGATATAAACTCGCCAAACCATTGCTTAAAGTGTTCCGGCTGGTTGATCAATTCGAGCATCATCTCACGCAGTTTATCCATCTCTTGAGGCAGAACATCCGCAGGATGAGCGCGAGGTGGAACATCAGGATCGCTGTAGTAGTTGCCGCCCAGTTCACGTTGCAGCACATAATCGGCAAATCCACTAATCAGTTCCCGCGTATTTGGCGCGCGAAAGCCCACGGAATAGTTCATCGCATTTTCCAGCGCGTAGCCTTCATGCGGGAATCCTGGCGGAATATAAAGAATATCACCAGGCTCCAGCTCTTCATCGATGATGGCTTCGAACGGATCGACCTGTAACAGATCCGGATGTGGGCAGTGCTGTTTCATTTGCAGCTTTTCGCCCACTCGCCAGCGACGACGTCCGGTACCCTGAATGATAAACACGTCGTACTGATCGAGATGCGGGCCGACGCCGCCGCCAGGTACAGAAAAAGAAATCATCAGATCATCAATACGCCAGTCCGGTAGTTCACGGAACGGTCGCATCAGCGCGGCGGTCGGCTCATGCCAGTGGTTCACTGCCTGTACCAGTAATGACCAGTTGGTTTCACCGAGATGATCGTAGCTTTCGAACGGGCCGTGGCTGACCTGCCATTTGCCATCCTGGTGACTGACCAGTCGACTGTCAACTTCGCTTTCCATCGCCAGACCCGCCAACTCGTCTGGAGAGATCGGGTCAATAAAATTATTAAAGCCGCGTTTTAACACCACCGGGCGTTTCTGCCAGTGACGTTCAAGAAAATCGGGCCAGTTAAGAGTGAGTTGGTATTCCATGTTAAGCATCCACAGGCTGGTATCTGCAACCGATTATAACGGATGCTTAACGTAATGCGTGAAGTATGGACATATTTATTCATCTTTCGGCGCAGAATGCTGGCGACCAAAAATCACCTCCATCCGCGCACCGCCCAGCATGCTCTCTCCGGCGACGATTTTACCCTCATATTGCTCGGTGATTTCGCGGGCTACCGCCAGCCCTACACCTTGCCCAGGGCGTAAAGTATCAACCCGTTGACCACGGTCGAAAATGACCTCTCGCTTGCTTAATGGAATACCGGGGCCATCATCCTCGACCACAATATAGAGATGCTCGTCGGTTTGCCTTGCAGAAATTTCGACAAACTCGAGGCAATATTTACAGGCATTATCCAGCACGTTGCCCATCACCTCGACAAAATCGTTCTGCTCACCGACAAAGCTGATCTCTGGCGAAATATCGAGAGAGATATTGACCCCTTTGCGTTGATACACTTTGTTCAGCGCTGAGGTGAGATTGTCCAGCAGTGGGGCGACCGGATGCAGCTCGCGGCTGAGCAATGTCCCGCCGCGCATACTGGCACGATGCAGGTAGTAGCCAATTTGCTGTGAAATGCGGCTGATTTGCTCCAGCATTACCGGCTCAGCATCACTGACGCTCATCTTTTCACTACGCAGAGAACGCAGCGTACTTTGCAGCACCGCCAGTGGCGTTTTCAGACTATGGGTCAGGTCGGTGAGCGTCGTACGGTATTTGTCGTAACGTTCGCGTTCACTTTTTAACAATCGGTTCAGGTTTCGTACCAGACTGGTCAGTTCTCGCGTTGTGGCTGGATTGAGCAATTCGCGGTTATGTTCTTCCAGTTCGCGGACTTCTTTTGCCAGGGCTTCGATGGGGCGTAAACTCCACCAGGCGGCGACCCACAGCAGCGGGATCACTAACAGCAGATTGGCTGAGAGCACATAGATAAACCAGCTCCAGACCATATAGGAACTTTTTAGCTCCACCGGAATGGTATCCACCACCACAATGGTTAATTTTGGCATCCGCGATGTTGCCGGGTAGACGTTTACTGCCACCGAGTGGGTCATCTCCGCGTCGTCATCATCTTCCCGCACTTCCTGCAACTGTTGCTGTATCGAATGATCTCCACTCAGCAAGAGGCTGGTATCGTTAACATCCGCTTCAATTTCATGAAAACCATTCGATTTCAGCCAGTCAGGCTGGATCATCTTCATCAGCCAGGGCACGTCACGTTGCGCCCATAAAAGCTGCCCGTTCTCATCATAAATTAGCGTCATGGTGGGGCTTTGCTTGTCGATATTTTCGGGTAACTCGACATGCAACTTATTGTTTTCCCACTTCGCAAGGGTATAGAACAGATTGCTCTCGCCACGTAACAGCCGAAACGTAGTTTTATCGAAACTGACGCTATAACCGATCAGCGCGACCATTCCGTAGGCAAGCGAAAGCACCAGTACTACCGCAGCCGTTGCCAACAGAAAACGTACCCGCAGCGAGAGCGGGAAAAAAAGACGCAGTAATTTTTTCATCAGCGCAATTCGAACAAATAGCCCTGGCCGCGAACGGTAGTAATCACTTCTTGCGGATATTGTGCCTGAATTTTTTTGCGCAGACGTCCCATCAGTACATCAATGGTATGGCTTTCCCGCAGCTCCGCATCCGGATAGAGTTGGAGCATTAACGAATCTTTGCTCACCACTTTGCCATTATTGCGTATCAACGTTTCCATAATGGTGTATTCGAACGCGGTCAGTTTGATCACTTCGTCATTAATAGATAATTCACGGCGAGAGAGATCAACCTGAAACGGTGGTAGCGAAATGACCTGTGAAGCCAGACCGCTATTACGCCGCATTAATGCCTGCATTCGCGCCATCACCTCTTCAATATGAAATGGTTTAGTCACGTAATCATCAGCACCAGCACTTAATACTTCGACTTTGTCCTGCCAGCTTTCACGGGCGGTTAATACCAGAATCGGCAGTGAAACATCATTGCTACGCCAGCGGCGAATCAGTGACAGACCGTCCTCGTCTGGCAATCCGAGATCGACAATCGCAATATCCGGTAAATGTTCATTGAGATAATAATCGGCTTCTTTGGCATCTTCTGCATCATCGACCTGATGACCAGCATCCTGAATCTGAACTTTAAGGTGGTGACGTAACAACGCATTGTCTTCAACAACCAGTACGCGCATTTTTATTTCTCCCTGTCTTAATTATTAAAATAGTGTAACGCGATTATGTGGTTATGGGGGTAAACATTAAATAAACCAGCGGGGAGGGGAGGTAAAGTGAAAAAATAAAAAGCGGATAATCTTAATAAGCAGGCCGGACAGCATCGCCATCCGGCACTGATACGAGTTTATTTCAGCTCATCAACCATGGTGATGGCGCGACCAATGTAGTTTGCCGGCGTCATCGCTTTCAGGCGGGCTTTCTCTTCTTCTGGCAACGCCAGACCGTCGATAAACTGCTTCATGCCTTCGGCGTCAACGCGCTTACCACGAGTCAGCTCTTTCAGCTTCTCGTACGGTTTTTCGATGCCATAGCGACGCATAACTGTCTGGATTGGCTCAGCCAGCACTTCCCAGTTGTGATCCAGCTCATCCAGCAGATGGTCACGGTTCACTTCCAGTTTGCTCACGCCTTTCAGGGTGGATTGATACGCAATCAGCGCATAACCGATACCCACGCCGAGGTTACGCAGCACGGTGGAGTCGGTCAGGTCACGCTGCCAGCGGGAAACCGGCAGTTTGCTTGCCAGATGCTGTAATACCGCGTTGGAAAGGCCCAGATTCC
The DNA here is from genome assembly GCF_002950395.1 of Shigella sonnei. Lineage (NCBI taxonomy): Bacteria > Pseudomonadati > Pseudomonadota > Gammaproteobacteria > Enterobacterales > Enterobacteriaceae > Shigella > Shigella sonnei. The sequence continues at coordinate 1,792,611 of NZ_CP026802.1, read as the reverse complement.
CTTCGGAGTTCTCGAAGTCGATCGGGTTAACTTTATGCGGCATGGTGGAAGAACCAATCTCACCAGCAATGGTTTTCTGTTTGAAGTGGTTAAGGGCGATATAACCCCAGACGTCACGATCAAAGTCGATCAGAATGGTGTTGAAGCGTGCAACGCAATCAAACAGCTCGGCGATGTAGTCGTGCGGTTCAATCTGGGTAGTGTACGGGTTCCATTGAATACCCAGCGAGGTGACGAACTCTTCGCTGAACTGATGCCAGTCAACTTCCGGGTAAGCGGCGATGTGGGCGTTATAGTTACCGACCGCGCCGTTGATTTTGCCGAGGATCTCCACCTGGTTAAGCTGGCGGTACTGGCGCTCCATACGGTAGGCGACGTTTGCCATCTCTTTACCGATGGTTGACGGCGTGGCTGGCTGACCGTGGGTACGAGACAGCAGCGGGATATCGCGGTACTGAACGGCGAGATCTTTAATGCCATCAATCAGTTGACGCCAGTACGGCAGGATCACTTCATCACGCGCGGTTTTCAGCATTAATGCGTGGGAGAGGTTATTGATATCTTCCGAAGTACAGGCAAAGTGGATGAATTCAGAAACCGCGTGCAGTTCCGGGATCTCCGCCACTTTTTCTTTCAGGAAATACTCAACCGCTTTAACGTCGTGGTTAGTGGTACGCTCGATGGTTTTGATGCGTGCGGCATCTTCTTCGCTGAAATTGGCGACAATTGCATCAAGGTAACCGATTGCGTCGGCAGCAAAAGCAGGAACTTCCTTGATCGCTGCGTGCGCGGCCAGTTTTTGCAGCCAACGTACTTCAACTTGTACACGGAATTTCAGCAAACCATATTCGCTGAAAATCCCGCGCAGCGCGCTGACTTTATCGCCGTAGCGTCCATCGACAGGGGAAACGGCGGTCAGTGAGGATAATTCCATAGATCACAACTCCGGGGTTAAATGAGCAAGAATTTGTTTTGCCTGAGTGGTCAGGCGATTACGAGAAAACATCAGTTGCAGACGTCCGCCGCCGACCTGGTGCCAGAGCACGGCGGCGCGAATGCCTGCCAGCAGGGTTGCGCGAACTTTCGCCTGCACTTGTGGGCTTTGCAGTACAGCAGGGGAACCGGTGACCTGAATGCGTGGGCCAAGCGGGCTGATCACATCAACATAGATAGCAGCCATCGCGCTCATCAGCGTTTCGGACTGTAAATCGAAGTGTTCGAGCTGGCGTTGCAGGCCGTTGATCCGGTTGCCCAGAGTGTCGAGCGCGCCTTTCGCTGAGGAGAGTTTGCGCTCAAGCACCATCAAGCTGAGTGTGTAGCGGGTTAATTCGGCGTTTAAGCCCTGGCGACTGCTGGCATTGAGCACGCCGAGCAGGGTTTCCAGCCCGACGCGCAGGTTGGCTTCGCTACCGCCAAAAACCGCCAGCGTCGAGCTGGGGTTCATATCAATAATACTGTTGAGTGAGACGTGTAGCGCATCGGCATCACAATGCCCCTGGTGAGCGAGTTGTTGCACCAGGCGTGCCGACTGACAAATACCGGCCAGGGCGAGGGTGATGTCATAGTAATTCTTTGCCACGTTCACTGCTTCCTTGTTTTAAGTAAAGATAATAATCAGACCGGCAGCGGCAGACGCTGCTCAATAATACCGCCACCGAGGCACACTTCACCGTTATAGAAGACGGCAGACTGGCCCGGCGTCACGGCGGCAACCGGTTCATCGAAAATCACTTCAATGCGATCATCGTCCAGCGCCTTGACGGTGCAAGGGATATCGGTCTGGCGATAGCGGGTTTTTACCGTGCAACGCATAGTGCCGGTGAATGGTTCGCGATCGACCCAGTGCAACTGCTGGGCAATCAACCCGACAGACATCAGCCGCGGGTGTTCATGGCCCTGAGCGACAACCAGAATGTTGTTTTCGACGTCTTTGTCCACCACATACCAAGGTTCTTCGGTGCCTTCTTTGGTGCCACCGATACCCAGACCTTTACGCTGACCGAGAGTGTGATACATCAGCCCCTGGTGCTCACCAATTTCATCGCCATCGACGGTAATGATTTTGCCCGGTTGCCCCGGGAGATAACGGCCCAGGAACTCGCGGAATTTACGTTCGCCAATGAAGCAAATGCCGGTAGAGTCTTTTTTCTTCGCGGTGACCAGACCAAGATCTTCAGCAATCTTACGCACCTGCGGTTTTTCCAGTTCGCCGACCGGGAACAGGCTTTGCGCAATCTGCTCATGGCTGAGCGTATAAAGGAAGTAGCTCTGGTCTTTATTGCTGTCCAGACCACGCAGCAGGCGGCTCTTGCCATCGACATCGGCCCGACGTACGTAATGACCGGTAGCGATATAATCGGCACCTAAATCTTCGGCGGCAAATTCGAGGAAAGCTTTAAATTTGATCTCTTTGTTGCACAGAATATCCGGATTCGGCGTGCGACCGGCTTTATATTCGGCAAGGAACAGTTCGAAGACATTGTCCCAGTACTCGGCAGCAAAGTTAACGGTGTGCAGTTCAATGCCGAGCTTGTCGCAGACAGCCTGGGCATCAGCCAGATCCGCTGCCGCTGTGCAATATTCCTCACCGTCGTCTTCTTCCCAGTTCTTCATAAACAGGCCTTCAACCTGATATCCCTGTTGTTGCAACAGCCAGGCAGAAACGGAGGAATCGACACCGCCGGACATGCCGACGATTACTTTTTTTGCGGTTTCAGACATTGGATCACTCACGACATTGAACTTCAAGGCGGCGTATTCTATCACGCAGCCTTTTAGATGACACCCTTTGTAAAAGGCCAGTTAAAATCGCCAATCATCTCCAGCGGATAGCGTTGCCCACTTTGATAACAACGGATACTTTCCGCCACCAGCGGCGAACGAAGATTTGACGCCTTTAAAATTTCTTCGGCGCTGACCCAACGACAGCAGTCGATATCGCTGTCATGAGGCTGGGTCGGGCATATTTGCTCAAGCTCAATGGCAAAGAGGAAACGCAAAAACGGCGTTTTATCTGGCGCAATCCACTGATGCATACGAATAAAGTGTTGCGGTTGCGCGCTGATGCCGGTTTCTTCCCATAGCTCACGGGCGGCAGCTTCCACTAAGGTTTCATCGGCTTCCAGATGCCCGGCAGGTTGGTTCCATAACGCTTTACCATTAATCGTCTCTTCAACGACTAAAAATTTACCCTCTGCGTGCACTACGCAAGCAACGGTAACGTGCGGTTTAAACATTGTGCATCCTTATTCTGTTGCTTCTCGCCATTCGCCATTGGCAAGGTTATCCAAAGTGTAATCACCCATCGCATAACGAATCAGTCGCAGCGTGGGGAAACCAACATGGGCGGTCATGCGGCGCACCTGGCGATTACGTCCTTCATATAAGGTGATCTTCAGCCAGCTGGTGGGAATACTTTTGCGTTCACGAATTGGTGGATTCCGCGGCCATAACCACGCTGGTTCGTCAACCAGCTCCGCGCCGGCGGGCAGGGTAGGGCCATCATTTAAGGTTACGCCATTGCGCAAGGCTTCAAGTGCGTCTTGTGTGGGAATACCTTCCACCTGCACATAATAGATTTTCCCGGTGCGTTTGCCCGGCTGGGTTAAACGCGCCTGCAACGCGCCGTTATTGGTCAGCACCAGTAACCCTTCGCTATCGCGGTCAAGACGACCTGCTGCATAAACGCCCTGAACCGGGATGAATTCTTTTAATGTTTTGCGTCCGGCTTCATCGGTGAACTGCGGAAGAACATCGTAGGGTTTATTGAACAGGATCACACGCGTGGGCTGGTTTTCAGGTTTACGCCTAGTAGAACGTTGCGAGCTGAATCGCTTAACCTGGTGATTTCTAAAAGAAGTTTTTTGCATGGTATTTTCAGAGATTATGAATTGCCGCATTATAGCCTAATAACGCGCATCTTTCATGACGGCAAACAATAGGGTAGCATTGACAAGCCAATTACAAATCATTAACAAAAAATTGCTCTAAAGCATCCGTATCGCAGGACGCAAACGCATATGCAACGTGGTGGCAGACGAGCAAACCAGTAGCGCTCGAAGGAGAGGTGAATGGAAAGTAAAGTAGTTGTTCCGGCACAAGGCAAGAAGATCACCCTGCAAAACGGCAAACTCAACGTTCCTGAAAATCCGATTATCCCTTACATTGAAGGTGATGGAATCGGTGTAGATGTAACCCCAGCCATGCTGAAAGTGGTCGACGCTGCAGTCGAGAAAGCCTATAAAGGCGAGCGTAAAATCTCCTGGATGGAAATTTACACCGGTGAAAAATCCACACAGGTTTATGGTCAGGATGTCTGGCTGCCTGCTGAAACCCTTGATCTGATTCGTGAATATCGCGTTGCCATTAAAGGTCCGCTGACCACTCCTGTTGGTGGCGGTATTCGCTCTCTGAACGTTGCCCTGCGCCAGGAACTGGATCTCTACATCTGCCTGCGTCCGGTACGTTACTATCAGGGCACTCCAAGCCCGGTTAAACACCCTGAACTGACCGATATGGTTATCTTCCGTGAAAACTCGGAAGACATTTATGCGGGTATCGAATGGAAAGCAGACTCTGCCGACGCCGAGAAAGTGATTAAATTCCTGCGTGAAGAGATGGGGGTGAAGAAAATTCGCTTCCCGGAACATTGTGGTATCGGTATTAAGCCGTGTTCGGAAGAAGGCACCAAACGTCTGGTTCGTGCAGCGATCGAATACGCAATTGCTAACGATCGTGACTCTGTGACTCTGGTGCACAAAGGCAACATCATGAAGTTCACCGAAGGCGCGTTTAAAGACTGGGGCTACCAGCTGGCGCGTGAAGAGTTTGGCGGTGAACTGATCGACGGCGGCCCGTGGCTGAAAGTTAAAAACCCGAACACCGGCAAAGAGATCGTCATTAAAGACGTGATTGCTGATGCATTCCTGCAACAGATCCTGCTGCGTCCGGCTGAATATGATGTTATCGCCTGTATGAACCTGAACGGTGACTACATTTCTGACGCCCTGGCAGCGCAGGTTGGCGGTATCGGTATCGCCCCTGGCGCAAACATCGGTGACGAATGCGCCCTGTTTGAAGCCACCCACGGTACTGCGCCGAAATATGCCGGTCAGGACAAAGTAAATCCAGGCTCTATCATCCTCTCCGCTGAGATGATGCTGCGCCATATGGGGTGGACTGAAGCGGCTGATTTAATTGTTAAAGGTATGGAAGGTGCTATCAACGCGAAAACCGTAACTTATGACTTTGAACGTCTGATGGAAGGCGCTAAGCTGCTGAAATGTTCAGAGTTTGGTGAAGCGATCATCGAAAACATGTAATCTCTCCATGAGTTAAATATTGAAACGGGCGTATAACACGCCCGTTGTTTTATTTATGTGGATATTATTAATAGCATATCGAGCATATTTATATGAAGCCCATTACTTGAGCCCATATGGGCATATTTTTATAATGCAACTATTATGTAAACATTTATTTGTTATTTTGCTTTCTCCTGGAGGACACTCTTGACTGCTTTTGAGTAAACTCCATAAATTCTTGTTGAATGGTGCAATGTTATAAATAGTAATAGGATATTCTTTTTCCTTAAGGATAATACCAAGCTTAACCGGTGTAAATATACTTCCAGGAGGAAGAAATATAGTAGATTGATACCAGATGATCATTTTCATATCACCCCATATGGCTGAAAAAGATATGCCGCATGTAGGTTGAATTACCGTGTCAATTACTACCCACTTCATTTGTTATGTCTTATCCCACGGTATTTAATATAGTTCATTTGGATGTTCATTTCTTTATTTTGCATATGAGTATATTACCCCTTCAAAAAATAAATTAATTAAAACGATTGCTTATATAAAACAAAATTTAAAGCAAGGAATCTCAATGGATGTTAAACAAAATGAGATTTAGTGAAAACAATAAATTATTCACTTCGTTTTAGATTTGTTTAGCTATAATGTTATACATTCAAATGACTGAACATCCTGTAATTAAAACATAGCCTTTATGCTACTTGGTGCCAATTTGCTAAACATTATGGTTGCCTTTTTATATAACGATAATAATGAATATAAACATGACATGAGAATAAGGTTTCAATTTTTGAGTTATATAGGAAAGGTTTAACCTGTTCCTGGCTAAAATACATATAACTGGATGATGACTAAACCAAAACACATGTGCGTTAAGTATTGAAACGGGCGTATGGCACACCCGTTGTTTTTATAAATATATTAACCGTTATAAAATAACGTATAGAAAGTCAAGTGATCACATTTCAAATATCAATTTGATAGTATTGGCCTGGTGATTATTTATGGGTAGCAATAAAAGGACAGTATTTATCATCCATAGGGATAGTCTCTGTACTTTTATTCCCATTATGCTAATGCCTTACTGAATTATGAAGCATTTCTTAAGCATCCAACTTTAGCTAGATTAATGGTTTATTATTTTCTACATCTTCAATATATAAAAGCGTATTATCAATGGCGTAGTAACTGCGTTTGTTATGATTAACATCAGTAACCCAACGGAAAACGCCCGCGCCTGCCAGTGTTGAACAGTATTCCCGAAATGTAGATTTTCCGTAAATATGAAGCAATGCGGCCTCTTTTATTTTAGCAGGGTTCTTGGTCGTACTAACTTTTAACAGGTTCCTGGTTCCTCTTAATAACAAAACCGTGTCATCGTGAGTAATAATTCTGATGTTATCCGTAGCCAGATAATAAATGTAATGTGCAATACGGTGATGTTTTAATTCTGAATAAAACCAGGAGAAGTTTTGCTCTTTTCTCACTTGCTCAAACATCTTTTGAAAAACAACGACCTGATCCATCAGGATAATAACCTCTTGTTAGTTGTGAGACTGCGTAGTGTGCACGATCGGTTTTACCACTTCAATCTGGTCTGTCCTTTGGCTGTGATATGTACAGAGTGTGATAGAGGGATTACCTGAATTCTTCCGGTGAGCATTTTGCAACGGACCAGCTCCGGTACAAATGCTGTTGTGGGTTCAGATTATAACATTCTGTCTAAGGGGCGGGATAAAGGTGAAATTAGGGGGCATGAAAGATGACTTTATAACCTTGCTCACCCCAATGTTGTAAAAGTTCGTTTTGCCTTCTCGTTGGTGCCATGCCTGTCCAGACAATCAATGTTTGCGTCGGGAACAGTTCCGGGCGCGGCGATTCAATGGGATCAGCAAGAACAGAAATGTGCCATCCTGACAATGATAAACGCCATGCTTCCAGCCACAATCGTGCTCTCTCTTCAACATTCCACGCCATCAGAATGGCTTCTTTACCGGGCTTACGGCGCATTTCGAAAAGTGAGGCTGCTGCATATTCAATTAATGCGCCGTCAAACATACTGCTCATAATGCGGGAGGTGTTGTGATCAAGCACGAGACGCTGGCGAACAGGAAGGTAAACATGATTAATCAATTGATCTACTGGGTACTCTCGACCCAGTGAAATAATTCTCGCGCGTAGTTTGGCAGGATTAGCCATACGAAGAATTGACATCATCTCTTCTTGCAGGCGGTTCCAGTCATCTTCCGTATCCTGGCTGGTGGTTTCCAGTAATGCTTTAACTTTGCCTACAGGGACGCCATTACTTATCCAACGCTTGATCTCTTCGATGCGTTGTATGTCTTCTTCATCAAAGAGTCGGTGTCCGCCTTCACTGCGCTGTGGTTTTAACAAACCGTAGCGGCGTTGCCAGGCCCGGAGAGTGACAGGATTAATCCCGCAACGTTCAGCAACATCACCAATGCTGTAATAAGCCACAATTCCTCCTTGCGGTCATAAATCTCCGCCGCCTGTACACGACCCAATAATACTTTGTACAATATACGCTAAAATTGTACAAAGTATAAATAAGATTTCAGCTAAATTGGATGAAACATTATATTTAATGTGGATTAAATTTAAACATAACGTATTCATTTTCACGATGATTTACTGAAATCATGTGAAAGAATGTGCTGAAAATTATTTTTTCTCTGGCCACGCTATGGAAGGGATACCATTCAATTTAGCTTTAGCAAACAGATCTCCCTGAAACATCTCAATTCCTGCGGATTCAAGCCACATCCACTCTTCTGGTGTTGCCACGCCCATAGCACTGACTTGAATTTCAAGTGATGTACAGCATTTTATGATCGCTTGAATAATTGCCTGCCGTGGCCCGCTTTTATGAACATTGGTAATCAATTCCTGACTGATTTTAATTCTGTCAGGCTGGAAGCGTGACAGGAGTAACAAACCGGCAAAACCTGCGCCAAAATGATCAATTGCTACACTGATACCGGCAGCCTTAAGCGATTTAATCGCTTCTGCAAACTCATCAAACCGAGATATAACTTCACTTTCAGTAAATTCAACGATGATTTGTTCAGGCACCAGAGCATTGGCCTTTATTTCATCAAGTAAAAAAGAGACTGCGTCAGGTTCGTTAACCAGGGTCATAGGTAATAGATTGATTGAAATCATTTTATCACCGAGCTCAAGTGCGTGTGCCATCGCGAATGCAAGCGCCTTACTTTTGAGATCCGCTGTGTAGATTTCCCCGTCTTTACGCTGCCCAACCGCTATGGCTGATGGGCTTCATTTTTTTGCACAATGGCTTCAAAAGCGATTATCCGCCGCGATAAGGGATGAAAGGCAAAGTGGTCGTTTATAGTTGGTGAAAGGGTACAGGAATCAAGTTCTTTATCAGATCCGTCAGCGATAAAAAGCCAGGAGTCTTCGGCAGGGATCTCGAAATAGGTTGATTGTTCGGTTGCAAGGACAAAAGTACGAAAAAATTGTAGCGCTCTGTCATCATAAGTTAGCTGAAATTTTGATGTGCCTTTGTCGAATACGGCCTGTAAAACGTCATCTCGCTCGTGCAGGCGCAAATCAAATAATTCCATTCCCGCTTTGCCAAAACGGCGAGCAGGCGCGTAATCGCACAGCAGCTCAACAATATTATAGTGCCGTGGATCCTGGCATATAGCCCGATATATCATTTTAACCTGTTCTTCCGGACCTTCCAGAAGCTGGAAAAAATGAGAACCATTAAACAGTAAGATCCCTGTTACGTCAGACTGCATGTTCCTGCGATTTGCTATCGAAACCATTTCTTCGATTTTTTTGACAGGTTCGTCGTCACGTATATGGCTACGATAAATAAGGGTGGTAAGCATTAACAGGTGATGCTGCCAACTTACTGATTTAGTGTATGATGGTGTTTTTGAGGTGCTCCAGTGGCTTCTGTTTCTATCAGCTGTCCCTCCTGTTCAGCTACTGACGGGGTGGTGCGTAACGGCAAAAGCACTGCCGGACATCAGCGCTATCTCTGCTCTCACTGCCGTAAAACATGGCAACTGCAGTTCACTTACACCGCTTCTCAACCCGGTACGCACCAGAAAATCATTGATATGGCCATGAATGGCGTTGGATGCCGGGCAACTGCACGCATTATGGGCGTTGGCCTCAACACGATTTTACGTCACTTAAAAAACTCAGGCCGCAGTCGGTAACCTCGCGCATACAGCCGGGCAGTGACGTCATCGTCTGCGCGGAAATGGACGAACAGTGGGGCTATGTCGGGGCTAAATCGCGCCAGCGCTGGCTGTTTTACGCGTATGACAGTCTCCGGAAGACGGTTGTTGCGCACGTATTCGGTGAACGCACTATGGCGACGCTGGGGCGTCTTATGAGCCTGCTGTCACCCTTTGACGTGGTGATATGGATGACGGATGGCTGGCCGCTGTATGAATCCCGCCTGAAGGGAAAGCTGCACGTAATCAGCAAGCGATATACGCAGCGAATTGAGCGGCATAACCTGAATCTGAGGCAGCACCTGGCACGGCTGGGACGGAAGTCGCTGTCGTTCTCAAAATCGGTGGAGCTGCATGACAAAGTCATCGGGCATTATCTGAACATAAAACACTATCAATAAGTTGGAGTCATTACCGTCGCTTTAGACTATACACAGCATAATTTTATTAGGTTAATATTTCTACGAGGCTGACATGAATAATTCAATCCCAGAGAGATTTATTTTTTCAATGTGCTTTGTTTAAAAATCTCGAGAGGGAGGTGTTCATGACGCATGGGTATGTTGATAGTCATATTATTGATCAGGCTTTACGCTTGCGTTTAAAAGATGAAACCAGTGTGATTCTTTCTGATCTCTATCTGCAAATATTGCAGTACATTGAAATGCATAAGACTACACTAACGGATATCATTATTAATGACAGGGAATCCGTGCTCTCTTAGAACTTAGACTGGCCCCCTGAATCTCCAGATAACCAGTATCACTTAAATAAGTGATAGTCTTAATACTAGTTTTTAGACTAGTCATTGGAGAGCAGATGATTGATGTCTTAGGACCGGAGAAACGCAGACGGCGTACCACACAGGAAAAGATCGCAATTGTTCAGCAGAGCTTTGAACCGGGGATGACGGTCTCCCTCGTTGCCCGGCAACATGGTGTAGCAGCCAGCCAGTTATTTCTCTGGCGTAAGCAATACCAGGAAGGAAGTCTTACTGCTGTGGCCGCCGGAGAACAGGTTGTTCCTGCCTCTGAACTTGCTGCCGCCATGAAGCAGATTAAAGAACTCCAGCGCCTGCTCGGCAAGAAAACGATGGAAAATGAACTCCTCAAAGAAGCCGTTGAATATGGACGGGCAAAAAAGTGGATAGCGCACGCGCCCTTATTGCCCGGGGATGGGGAGTAAGCTTAGTCAGCCGTTGTCTCCGGGTGTCGCGTGCGCAGTTGCACGTCATTCTCAGACGAACCGATGACTGGATGGATGGCCGCCACAGTCGTCACACTGATGATACGGATGTGCTTCTCCGTATACACCATGTTATCGGAGAGCTGCCCACGTATGGTTATCGTCGGGTATGGGCGCTGCTTCGCAGACAGGCAGAACTTGATGGTATGCCTGCGATCAATGCCAAACGTGTTTACCGGATCATGCGCCAGAATGCGCTGTTGCTTGAGCGAAAACCTGCTGTACCGCCATCGAAACGGGCACATACAGGCAGAGTGGCTGTGAAAGAAAGTAATCAGCGATGGTGCTCTGACGGGTTCGAGTTCCGCTGTGATAACGGAGAAAAACTGCGAGTCACGTTCGCGCTGGACTGCTGTGACCGTGAGGCACTGCACTGGGCGGTCACTACGGGCGGCTTCAACAGTGAAACAGTACAGGACGTCATGCTGGGAGCGGTGGAACGCCGCTTCGGCAACGAGCTTCCGGCGTCTCCAGTAGAGTGGCTGACGGATAATGGTTCATGCTACCGGGCTAATGAAACACGGCAGTTTGCCCGGATGTTGGGGCTTGAACCGAAGAGCACGGCGGTGCGGAGTCCGGAGAGTAACGGCATAGCAGAGAGCTTCGTGAAAACGATAAAGCGTGACTACATCAGTGTCATGCCCAAACCAGACGGGTTAACGGCAGCAAAGAACCTTGCAGAGGCGTTCGAGCATTATAACGAATGGCATCCGCATAGTGCACTGGGTTATCGCTCGCCACGGGAATATCTACGGCAGCAAGCCAGTAATGGGTTAAGTGATAACAGGTGTCTGGAAATATAGGGGCAAATCCATCCGGCGGCCAGTGTCTGGGGTAATGTGGGCGTGCAGCTGGGTGATAATGGCTACAATGACACCGCAGTGATGGTGGGCCTGAAATATAAGTTCTGATCCCCGTTAGCTAAAATACCGCGTCGAATTCATCGACGCGGTAACATATTAAATATTATTTTTTGCCGATAGCACGCATGGTGTCATCAATTGCCGTGATCAACAGCATTTGCGGGTCTTTAGCGCAAACCTGATTCAGTTTTTCTACCACTTTGGCGCTCAGTTCCGGAGATTGCTCAATTTTTAAATCACGGCTGGCAACGCTGGCATTACCCATCACCGCAACAATTTCTGCAACCTGTGCGCTGTCAGTTTTTGCCATTTCGTTGGCTTCTGCGCAAGTAATATAGGTTTCTGACGGCAAACCGTTTTTAATATTGTAGTCCTGCGCCCAGGTCATTGGTGCGAAAACAAACAGGCCCGCCAGTAAAGCAAATTTTTTCATCATCATTCCTTATTTCATTTTACCCAGAATTGCACCACCCGTACCGCCAATCACGGCACCTTTAATCGCCCCTTCGAGGCCATTGCCGGTCAGAACGCCAGTGACAGCACCAACGGCGGCACCCACTTTTGCACCTTTACGTGCATTTTTACCGTCGCGGCCTTTTTCTGTTACTGCACCAACACCAGCGCCAACAGCTGCACCTTTCAGTACGCCATTAACACCATTGCCAGTAAGTAATCCAACGCCTGCGCCTAGCAATGCACCTTTCGTGGTGCGGTTCATATCCGCCATCGCTGGCGTGGAGCAGAACAATGCTGAGATAAGCCCGAAGGCAAGTATTTTTTTCTTCAACTTAGATGTCCGGTATTAAGTAAGTTGCACACACAATAATTTCGTCTTCAATTAAGATCTGCTTAACTAAAGAACGCTCGCTATTATTCAGATAATTCAAAATGAGCGTGGCTGTGATGATAGGAATTATGTTTTTTACGTGAATGAGAATAATCTTAAATGAGGAATAACTCATTGATTGGCAATATTTTTATTCAAGAAGTATCATTGACTGTTAACGCAATGTTGTAAAGGTAAGATAATCTGATTTATCAATATTATTGTGTGATTTTTATGTGAGCAGAAGATATTCATCAGCAACGATTACATTAGTCATTTTATTTTGCCGACGGCCTCATTGTCGAAAGATAAGCGTACGACAGTATTATCTGAAAAGAGTGATTTTTTATCCAACTACACTTCAGCGCACTGCGTTTAAAAAATGCCTCTTTCTTATGCGGGATATCATCATTTCATCATGATGTCTTTGGTGAGCGGTGAACACAATACACCTGCGCTGTCTCTTCAGGATGAATCCCCTGGTCTGGTGCCTGCGGGCTGATGTTGCAGCAGAGCTTAGGTCACTTAGACGCTACTATCATTTATCCAATGGCATGGAATCGAAATCAGTCGATACCCGCAGTATATATCGTGAACTGGTCGTTCTGACCATCAACGATTAAACTGCGCTTCGGCGCAGTTTTCGTTTACAGGGGGCTAAAAGGGAAAATTCTGGGGCAAAAAAAGCCCGCCAGTTACGGCGGGAAACCTCATCCTATGGGAGAACAATGAATAATGAAATTGCGGGGTTATCATCCCCCAGTGTATCCACACTAACAATAAGGTTATTTACTCAGCCAGGCATAAACATTATGTTCTGTGCGTGGGAACAGCCTTAAGGTGTAAAGGGGGAGGTGGAAATAGCAATGAGGAGTATCAGCAAGAATACTCGCCGCTTTACCACAACGTGGATGAGAGGGATGAAAAACTCAAGGCAGAAATGACTCTGCCTTGAAGATAAATGCGTTTTTACAGCGGGCTTATTTCAGCTCTTCTGCTTCCGGTAAGGTCACGTTCAGCTCAAGAATAGAAATATCGCCATCTTTTTGCTCAAGCTGTACGGTTACCATCTCAGGATCAATTTGTACGTATTTACAAATGACCTCAAGAATATCTTTACGCAACTGCGGCAGATAATGCGGTTCTGCATCGCTGCGACGGCGTTCAGCAACAATAATCTGCAGCCGTTCTTTTGCAATGTTGGCTGTGTTTTTCTTCCGCGAGAGAAAGAAATCGAGTAATGCCATAACTTATCCTCCGAACAAGCGTTTGAGGAAGCCTTTCTTCTCTTCTTCAATGAAGCGGAAAGGACGTTCTTCTCCCAACAGACGTTCTACGGTATCTGCGTAGGCTTTACCCGCATCGGCGTTAATGTCGAGAATGACCGGTTCACCTTGGTTAGAGGCGCGCAATACTGATTGATCCTCTGGGATCACGCCGACGAGTTTGATGCGCAGGATCTCCAGCACATCTTCCATGCTCAGCATGTCACCTCTGCTTACGCGGCCTGGGTTATAGCGCGTTAACAGCAGGTGCTCTTTAATAGGCTCTTCGCCATTTTCTGCGCGGCGTGATTTCGACGCCAGAATGCCTAAAATACGGTCAGAGTCGCGTACTGAGGAGACTTCCGGGTTGGTGGTAATAATGGCTTCGTCTGCAAAATAGAGTGCCATTAACGCACCGGTTTCAATCCCTGCCGGGGAGTCACAAACGATAAATTCAAAATCCATCGCTTTCAGATCATCAAGAACTTTGGCGACCCCTTCACGGGTGAGGGCATCTTTATCGCGTGTTTGCGATGCCGGAAGAATATAGAGATTTTCAGTACGCTTATCTTTAATTAACGCCTGATTTAGCGTTGCATCGCCCTGAATGACGTTGACGAAATCGTAAACGACCCGGCGTTCGCAACCCATAATCAGGTCGAGATTACGCAGGCCGATATCAAAATCTATCACGACAGTTTTCTTTCCCTTCTGGGCCAAACCAGTGGCGATGGCCGCGCTGGAGGTTGTCTTACCAACCCCCCCTTTGCCCGAAGTAACAACAATAATGCGTGCCATAGAAATTCCTTGTTAAAAAGGGATCAATTTAACGGTTGAACGGTCAAAGCGTTTTCGACTAACTGCAGTCGCGCCGCTTTGCCATAAAATTCTGCTGGGATTTGATCACTCAGCCAGTATTCACCTGCGATGGACACCAATTCCGCCATCAGGTTCGTACAAAATATTTGCGTTTCCCGGTCACCACTTGCCCCTGCCAGCGCACGACCGCGCATCATGCCATAGACATGAATGTTCCCATCGGCAATCAATTCGGCCCCAGCGCTAACGTGGCTTGTAACAATCAGATCACATTGTGGAGCATAAATACGCTGACCGGAACGCACCGGGGTATCTATTAAACGCGTTTTTGTGACCGGCGTGGTATTTTGCGCTGGAGCCTGTGGTGCGGGAGCTGGACGTGGCGCTTTTTCCTTTCCTTCCGTCAGGATAGGCAGCCCCATTTTTTCAATTTCGGCTTTAAGTTGCGCGTCTTTGCAGCCACTTACGCCAATAACCCGCAAACCGGTTGCCGAAACCGCCTTATGCATCGCTGACCAGTTTACCGGGTCTTCCAGTGCACTGACGTTGAGTACAACGGGGGCATGTTTTAAAAATGCGGGGGCCTGAGCGATTTTGTCTTCCAGCGCCTGATGGATAACCTTAGGTTCTGCCTCATGCAGATGAACCACAGATAAAGTGAAGCTACTGCCTTTAAGCTCGATTGGCGTGTTTGACATCCTGGCCTTACTCAATTAGCTATTAATCATCGCCAGCGCGCGATGATGTTCCGAAGACTATAAGGCATGTTATAGTCTGGATTATATTGAGGCAAGTCACCCTCCCATTTATTCAGAGTAAAAGTCTATTCTGTGATAAATGGCGCTGATTCATAGCTTAAAAAATACCCTTGTCAATCAACCCATTGCCGCCGTACTTTTGATTCTTCTTATTTACGCTTCCTTTTTCCGCACCCTAATCGTGACAGCATCTCCAGACCTGTTTAAATATCCAGCATTGAGGCAAGTGTATTTTTTCACCACGCCAGGCTTTCTTAACTTTCCATTTTTTGCAGCATCATTAAAGAACAGATACCCGTTATCTTAATATCCGCCACAGAATTGCTCTATCATAGAAACCGCAGAAGACGTCTGATACTTCTGTCAGGTCATCGTAACTCGTCCAGGTCAGCGGTTTTGATTACGGATTGATGACGAAATGAGCATAAGTGTTGTACGGTTGGATTATCAGGATGTGCTATGAATATGATGCGTATTATTTATATCGGATTGTCAGGTGTGGGGATGATGTTCTCATCAATGGCGTCTGGACATGACGCTGGCGGACTTCAATCTCCGGCGTGCGGCGTTGTTTGCGACCCGTATATTTGTGTGAACTCAGATGGCATTTCCCCAGAGTTAACAAGGAAATATCTCGGCGAAAAAGCCGCTGAAAACTTACAATCATTACAAGGCTACGATCCCAGCGAATTTACATTCGCTAACGGTGTATTTTGCGATGTTAAAGAAAAATTATGTCGTGATGATCGTTATTTTGGTGTAGATGGTAAGCGGAGTGGAAAAATCAATCAAACCACCACAAAGATGTTATTTATGTGTCGTGAGTGATGCCTTGTTTACATTATGTTCTCTGCTATTCGTCATTAACCTCTTGAGCGACAGAGAGGAGTGGGGCGTTAACGTCTATGATGGGGATAGTCCCCGTCGGTTGACATTTACTTAATTTGAATATCGACGTTATATTTTTTAGTTTTGTTTTTACGGGCGTCGTTTCGAGTTTGCAGCACTCGCAGCTCATATTTGCCAGAAGCAGGGAGTGAGTATTGTCCGTGACTATCGAGTTCTGGGGAATATCTGGATAAATCAACAGAATCATCGATTCCTGGCCCGAAGAGATAAGTATCAGCGCCTTCATTAGAGATACTCACATGCACTTTCTGACCTTTTTTGGCATAGAAGGTATATGTATCGTAATCGTATCCCTTTATTTCGCCGGAGTACTGAGCGCTGCTATGGCCTTTGCTGAACTCAACATTGACATTTTTACCCGCAGCAAAGCTCGTGGAGGTTAGCAGTGCAAGCAGCAATACAGCCTTACTGATGCTCTTGATTTTCATTGGTAGTCTCCTGTTCAGAATGAGTACGATGAACTGTTATAATATAACAATCCCTTACGGGAGAATTCCAGTGGCTTTTCTGCGTTCGGTAAAATCCCGGCGCGGCATTTTTTGCCGGGGGGATTACTTATAAAGGGGCATGGACTCAACAAACCGCAGAAATCTACAGCTGGTTGGCTTGTGGCGCGGGTTTCATTGATGTTAGCTTATGCCAAAACCTGGCATCTTAAAGAGTAAAAGTATGTTTTGTGTGATTTATCGAAGCAGCAAGCGTGACCAGACCTATTTATATGTCGAAAAAAAAGACGATTTTTCGCGTGTTCCTGAGGAACTGATGAAAGGTTTTGGTCAGCCTCAGTTAGCGATGATTCTGCCGTTGGATGGGCGGAAGAAACTGGTCAATGCTGATATTGAAAAGGTTAAACTGGCATTAACCGAGCAAGGTTACTATTTGCAGTTACCGCCACCACCTGAAGATTTGCTGAAGCAACATCTTTCCGTCATGGGGCAGAAAACAGACGACACTAACAAATAACCGATATCCGGCGGTGGCATTATCTTTGTCGGCGCGGGTTTTCATATCCACGATAAGGTGAGGGGAACGTTATGTATCAACATCACAACTGGCAAGGTGCGCTGCTGGATTATCCGGTGAGTAAAGTAGTCTGTGTTGGCAGTAACTATGCCAAACATATTAAAGAGATGGGCAGCGCAGTGCCCGAAGAGCCAGTGCTGTTTATTAAACCAGAAACGGCACTGTGCGATCTGCGGCAGCCATTGGCGATCCCATCCGATTTCGGTTCAGTTCATCATGAAGTCGAACTGGCGGTGTTGATTGGCGCGACGCTGCGTCAGGCAACGGAAGAGCATGTCCGCAAAGCCATTGCCGGTTACGGCGTGGCGCTTGATCTGACATTGCGTGATGTTCAGGGAAAAATGAAGAAAGCCGGGCAGCCGTGGGAAAAGGCTAAAGCGTTTGATAACTCTTGTCCGCTTTCCGGGTTTATCCCCGCGGCGGAATTTACCGGCGATCCACAAAATACAACGCTGGGCCTGAGCGTAAACGGCGAACAACGCCAGCAAGGTACGACTGCGGACATGATCCATAAAATCGTTCCGTTGATCGCTTATATGAGCAAGTTTTTTACCCTCAAGGCCGGTGACGTTGTGTTGACAGGCACGCCTGATGGCGTCGGCCCGTTGCAAAGCGGTGATGAGCTGACAGTCACTTTCGATGGGCATTCTTTGACAACTCGCGTTTTGTAATACTTTTTGCCGCCTGAAAGCGGCGGCAAAACTTGCATCGCTGTGCCAGACTGGTTATAAGGTGCGTTTTAACGTAATGGCGGAACACCTGATGAGCGATGTACCTTTCTGGCAAAGTAAAACCCTGGACGAAATGAGCGATGCGGAATGGGAGTCGTTGTGTGATGGTTGCGGTCAGTGTTGCCTGCATAAACTGATGGATGAAGACACCGACGAAATCTACTTCACTAACGTCGCCTGTCGCCAGCTCAATATTAAAACTTGTCAATGTCGGAACTACGAACGTCGTTTCGAGTTTGAACCCGACTGCATTAAATTAACCCGTGAAAATCTGCCAACATTCGAATGGCTGCCAATGATCTGCGCTTATCGTTTGCTGGCGGAAGGTAAAGATTTACCTGCGTGGCATCCGCTACTTACTGGTTCGAAAGCGGCAATGCATGGTGAACGTATCTCTGTGCGTCATATCGCAGTGAAAGAATCAGAAGTGATTGACTGGCAGGATCATATCTTAAATAAACCTGACTGGGCGCAGTGATAAATTTAATAGATGTTGATGGGGGCTTTCTTAATATACGTCTGGATGCTCGCCATTTCGTAGCCCTGTTTTTGAAAGCGCTCTGTCATAATGAGAGTTACCCGATACCTTATTATCAACAGGTAACTCTCAATCTTTAAAAAACGTCTGTGTTTTTAAATGTGATAAACCTTATACCTTGAGTACATGGAGAGAATAATCGCTGATCAGACTTCAGGTACCTCAAAGAGTGTCTTTTTACCGTGTTTTTTCTGATACTCATTACAGGTGTTAATCATTTTTTTGGCCGCTTCTTTTAGCAAAGAAAGCATTAAATCATCATAATCAACGTAGAATCTGGTGGTTTCAGTTTCCGTTTTTATCTCTCCGATGGCGGCTATTTCGGTGGTTAATTTCAATTTGGCGGCATCGATATCTTTATTCGCTTGTTTAACCGTGTTAGACAGGGTGGTAAAGAAACTCTGCACAGATTTTAACTTGTTCTTCAATTCTGGGATCAGTTTCCCTTCAACTACGCCCGCAGCAATAGAATAGGAAATGATTAAACCAAATGGACCGGCGACGACACCGGCTGCGGCACCGGCATACGCTTCCTTCCTGATTTTATCTACCTGTGACTGGAAATAGCTGCTTTTTTCTGAAAAATCATTGGTTAACTGGCTATCTAACGCCAGCAGTTTCCCGGAAGCGTTGTTGAAACTTTGTGAGCTTACCAGCAGGGATTTTTGCGCTTCATTCAGCTTCGTGATGCCGTCATCCAGTACCTTAATGAGAATGTCTTTCTGGGCGGATGCTTTCTTCTCATTGTACTCATCAAATAGCAAAATATACGCAGCGAGCAATTGCGTCGCAACACCACACCATTCATACACTGTTTGGGTTGCTTCAAAATACTTATCCTGGCTATCCATAAGTAAGGTTTTAATATCGCCGAC
This sequence comes from Shigella sonnei, assembly GCF_002950395.1. Classification (NCBI taxonomy): domain Bacteria; kingdom Pseudomonadati; phylum Pseudomonadota; class Gammaproteobacteria; order Enterobacterales; family Enterobacteriaceae; genus Shigella; species Shigella sonnei. The sequence continues at coordinate 1,773,203 of NZ_CP026802.1, read as the reverse complement.
TAAAACGGAGGCTGCCTGTGAATACTCCTGTTTAAAGCGACTTAACTCTTTTATGGTTTCATCAAAGGTCTGCCAGGGGATGACCTGATCGAGATATTTATTATAAAGATCTAATGCTCCATCTGCGGTTTCGATTGCGTTTTTAACTACTTCTACCGTTTTATCTGCAACGATTTCAGTCATAATCATTCGCCTCTTTAAATATATAAATTGTAATGAAACTCCTGTTTTACAACTATTAATAAATTTTACTTCATCTAATTCATAGTTAGCCGGGCGGGATGCGTCAATGTCTTTATTTCTATTAATATGATAAATATCAAACAATGTTTAATGTCATTATGGCGAATGCTTCTATTCTATTTTTTTGCCGGGTGATATTTTTCATTTCTGCTGGATGAGCGTCGTCGCCAGAAGGCCACGTGAGCACAGGATAAGAGAACGAAAAATCAGCAGTCTATGCAGCGACAAATATTGATAGCCTGAATCAGTATTGATCTGCTGGCAAGAACAGATTACTGTATATAAAAACAGTATAACTTCAGGCAGATTATTATGTTGTTTATCAAGCCTGCGGATCTCCGCGAAATTGTGACTTTTCCGCTATTTAGCGATCTTGTTCAGTGTGGCTTTCCTTCACCGGCAGCAGATTACGTCGAACAGCGCATCGATCTGAATCAACTGTTGATCCAGCATCCCAGCGCGACTTACTTCGTCAAAGCAAGTGGTGATTCTATGATTGATGGTGGAATTAGTGACGGTGATTTACTGATTGTCGATAGCGCTATTACCGCCAGCCATGGTGATATTGTCATCGCTGCTGTTGACGGCGAGTTTACGGTGAAAAAATTGCAACTACGCCCGACGGTACAGCTTATTCCCATGAACAGTGCGTACTCGCCCATTACCATCAGTAGCGAAGATACGCTGGATGTCTTTGGTGTGGTGATCCACGTCGTTAAGGCGATGCGCTGATGTTTGCTCTCTGTGATGTAAACGCGTTTTATGCCAGCTGTGAGACGGTGTTTCGCCCTGATTTATGGGGTAAACCGGTGGTTGTGCTATCGAATAATGACGGTTGCGTTATCGCCCGAAACGCTGAGGCAAAGGCGCTGGGTGTTAAAATGGGCGATCCCTGGTTCAAACAAAAAGATCTGTTTCGTCGCTGTGGTGTGGTTTGCTTTAGCAGCAATTATGAGCTTTACGCAGACATGAGCAATCGGGTGATGTCGACGCTGGAAGAACTATCGCCCCGCGTCGAGATTTACAGTATTGATGAGGCATTCTGCGATCTGACAGGTGTGCGTAATTGTCGCGATCTGACTGATTTTGGCAGAGAAATTCGCGCAACGGTGCTACAACGTACCCATCTTACTGTTGGTATGGGGATCGCCCAGACCAAAACGCTGGCTAAGCTTGCCAATCATGCGGCAAAAAAATGGCAGCGGCAGACGGGGGGTGCCCCTATTAAGTTGTCAAGCATGTTATGACCCCTGCGGGGTATAAAAAGTCCCGTCGCGCATCATGGCGAACAGAACGTCGCAGCGTCGTCTCGCCAGGGCGATAAGCGCCTGATTGTGTCGTTTTCCCTGACTCATTTTGCGGGTGTAGTAAGCCCTGGAGAGCGGATCCCTGAGCGCGGCGAAGGCCGACAGGAACAACGCCCGTTTGAGAGCTTTATTACCCCGTCGCGAGGGATGCTCACCGCGTATTGACGAGCCGGATCGCCGAGTTACCGGCGCAAGGCCAGCATAAGCAGCGAGATGTGCGGCAGAGGCGAAGGCGCGGCAGGCGACCTCGGTGAGGAGTCTGGCTGCGGTCCTGACACCGACTCCGGGCATACTGGTCAGGACCGGGTAAAGAGGGTGAGCAAGAACTCGCTGTTCTACCTCAAGCGCCACCTCGTCTCTTTGCTTACGCAGCGTGATGAGCTGGAGTGCCAGACGTGGCAGTACTACGGCAGCGGCATTCGTGCCGGGAACGACGACGGTTTGTTCGGCCAGTGCCTGAGCTATGTCTGCTGCAAGGCGTTTACCCAGACGAGGCGCAAGTTTGCAGAGCTGGGCTGCCAGCTTCTTCTCACCCAGCGAAGCCCAGCGAAGCGAGTTTTTCTGGTGAGGGATATCGCTGGAGAAGATCGAGTACCGCCGGGTGCTCAAGTCTCGGACCGAGAACGCGCTCCAGTGCCGGATGTATCTGGGTCAGAAGGCCGCGGATACGGTTGCTGGCCTGCGTTGTCTGTGCGGCAAGATCATCATCGAAGCCGCAGAGCATGGAGAGTTCGGCGATTTGCTCGTCAGCCAGTTTCAGCGTGCGTAGCGCGTGAGGCAGGGTACGGGCAGCTTCGGCAATGATGGCAGCGTCACGAGCATCAGTTTTAGCTTCACCGGCGTGTAAGTCGGCTATGCGGCGCATGGCCAGTCCAGGGAGGTATCCGACAAGGACTCCTTCTGAGCGGGCAACGGCGACAGGTAACGCACCGATGGTAGCTGGCTGATCAACAACCAGCAGTATCTGACCATGTTGTTTCAGGTCAGATATTAGCGACCTGAGTTTGTTTTCGTCGTTGGGTAATGCTTTATCGAACAGGCGTTTACCTGAACGATTAATGGCAACAGCGTGATGCGTATCTTTACCGACATCAACGCCGATAAAGACCTGGACGGATTCGTAATCGCTGGATTCGGTCATTCTGTCTCCCTTGTATATGGGTTAACCAGATAACCACGGGGAGCAGGTACCGGCATCCACGTTACAGACGGTCCCGGCAAAAGTGCCTGACCTGACCCCTATTAGCGGTTACCAGCGCCCCACCAGACCCGGTGACATCACCCCCCGGATCATGGACGACTGGGGGCAGTAATCATGCCGGGTCTGGCTGGCTAACACCCCATTATAAGGGGTACGAATAAAGTAACGGGTGGTGGATTTATCAAATCTGGAACGCCAGCGTAAATTAATGTCTGCTCTCCCCGTGGATGACGTCTGGGGGATTGGACGGCGGATCAGCAAAAAACTGGACGCGATGGGGATCAAAACCGTTCTTGATTTGGCGGATACAGATATCCGGTTTATCCGTAAACATTTTAATGTCGTGCTCGAAAGAACGGTGCGTGAACTGCGCGGTGAACCCTGTTTGCAACTGGAAGAATTTGCACCGACAAAGCAGGAAATTATCTGTTCCCGCTCGTTTGGTGAACGTATCACGGATTATACGTCGATGCGGCAGGCCATTTGTAGTTACGCTGCCCGGGCGGCGGAAAAACTTCGCAGTGAGCATCAATATTGTCGGTTTATCTCCACATTTATTAAGACGTCACCATTTGCGCTCAATGAACCTTATTACGGCAATAGCGCGTCGGTAAAACTGCTGACGCCCACTCAGGACAGCAGGGATATCATTAACGCCGCTACGCGATCTCTGGATGCCATCTGGCAAGCGGGCCATCGCTACCAAAAAGCGGGCGTGATGCAGGGGGATTTCTTCAGTCAGGGAGTCGCGCAGCTCAATTTATTCGATGACAACGCACCGCGCCCCGGGAGTGAGCAATTGATGACGGTAATGGATACACTGAATGCTAAAGAGGGCAGAGGAACACTCTATTTTGCCGGGCAGGGGATCCAACAACAATGGCAGATGAAGCGAGCCATGCTTTCACCACGTTATACAACGCGAAGTTCTGATTTACTGCGGGTCAAATAAATATAGCGGCAGGAAAAAAGCGCTCCCGCAGGAGCGCCGAATGGATTAGCGACCGAACAGATCACGTTTTTTCGCTTTAAACGGCTGGGAAATCATCACCAGCACCGCGACAATCAGGTAAGCGATAAAAATACCGAGCAGCCACTGCGGCATTTCCAGACCTAAAAAATCCCACTGACGCTCGGCGCAATCGCCAGAGGCGACAAACACTTGCGGCACCCATTTATCCAGCGGCAGCCATTCCGGGAAACGAACCATAAAATCACAGGTGGCAAACGGCGAAGGATAGAGCTGAAGCATGGTGTGCTCGTAAGTTAACTGCACACCGCGGAACGCACTATACAACCAGATAACCATCGCTACATAACGCAGCGGAGTTTTCGGGGCGATCGCGCCAATCAGCGCAGCACCCAGAACGCCGAATAACGCGCAGCGTTCATAAATACAGAGCACGCAAGGTTTCAGTAACATCACATGCTGGAACCACAGCGCCGTCAGTTCCAGTGCCAGAGCAGTAAACGCCATCAACAGCCACGCGCCCCGGCCTTGTGAACATTGGTTCAAAAATCGCAACATAATCATTTCCCTGCAATATGCATAGAGTGCGCAGTTTAAACCAATTCATTCGCTGCGCCACCAGGAGGCAGCAAAAATAGGACGCAATTGGACAATTATCGGGCGAAAAGGCAAACCGGGCATTTATATGCCCGGTAAGTTGTTATCAAAGCGTTGCTATCCAGCCCATTTGCATAAACCATTCGGTTACAGGGGCAAGCGTAAACTCGACGCAGAGCAGTCCGACGAGTGTCAGGACGAGGGTGTAAGGCAGGGCCATCCACACCATGCGGCCATAAGAGAGGCGAATCAATGGCGCGAGTGCAGAGGTCAGCAGGAATAGGAACGCAGCCTGACCGTTCGGCGTAGCGACAGAGGGCAGATTGGTACCGGTATTAATGGCGACCGCCAGCAGCTCGTATTGCTTCAACGTGATAGCGCCACTTTCCATTGCCGCTTTCGCTTCGTTGATATAAATCGTCCCCACGAAGACGTTATCCGAAATGGATGACAGCAGACCGTTGAATATATAGAACAGCGACAGCTGAGCATGTTCCGATGCCTGCAACACAAACTGAATAATCGGCGAAAACAGTTGTTGGTCGATAATCACCGCGACTACCGAGAAAAACACCGTCAACAGTGCGGTGAATGGCAGAGATTCGGTGAAGGCTTTACCGATAGCATGCTCATCGGTGACACCGATCAATGATGTCGCCAGAATAATGACTGACAAACCAATCAAACCAACTTCCGCCAGATGCAACGCCAGCGCAGTCACCAACCAGACGCCAATAATCGCCTGGACAATCAGACGGATTTTATCCTGACGGGTACGCTGGTGGCGGCTTTGATCGTCAAACTGCTGCAGCACTTCGCGGACTTTCTCCGGCAGCGTTTCACCGTAGCCAAACCAACGCAGCTTCTCCACCAGCAGGCAGGTTAACAGGCCACAAATCAGAACCGGAACGGTCACCGGCGACATGCGCAGGAAGAAATCGCCAAAATGCCAGCCAGCCGCTTTAGCGATGATCAGGTTCTGTGGTTCGCCCACCATGGTCATCACGCCGCCTAATGCGGTGCCGACACCGGCATGCATCATCAGGCTACGCAGAAAGCCACGGAACTGTTCCAGAACCACTTTGTAATGCTTGTCGATATGACTATCGTCTTGCAGGTCGGTATCTTCAGTACGGGAAGAGGCTACGCGGTGATAAATACCATAAAAACCGACTGCAACGCTGATCACCACCGCCACGACGGTTAAGGCATCGAGGAACGCGGAGAGGAACGCCGCCGCCACGCAAAAAGAGAGCGACAGCAGCATTTTGGAGCGAATGCTTAACAGCAAACGGGTAAATATGAACAGCAATAGCTGTTTCATAAAATAGATACCCGCCACCATAAACATCAGTAACAGCAAGACTTCAAGATTTGCCGCCACCTCTTCACGGACGTGTTCCGCGCTGGTCATGCCGATGAATACCGCTTCGATAGCCAACAGACCACCGGGGAGCAGCGGGTAGCATTTCAGGGCCATCGCCAGAGTGAAAATAAATTCCGCTACCAGCAACCAGCCCGCGACGAAAGGGCTGATGAGGAAAATTAACGGGTTTACGATTAAGAAAATGATGAGGGCGAGTTTGTACCAGTCGGGGGACTGGCCCAAAAAATTGCGCCATAGCGCGCGGCCCCAGGAGATCTCCATGATGGTTTCCCTTACCTTACAAATAATCAATGATGTTTTTATGTTTAAACGCAAAGCTTAACGGTCAGGCAGGAGTGAGGCAAGTCTTGATAGTCAAGGGGAAAGAGATGCGGAAAATGAAGCCTTGATCCCTTTTTCTTCTTTTTGTCTGCTATCAGCGTAGTTAGCCCTCTGGTATGATGAGTCCAACTTTGTTTTGCTGTGTTATGGAAATCTCACTATGGTCATTAAGGCGCAAAGCCCGGCGGGTTTCGCGGAAGAGTACATTATTGAAAGTATCTGGAATAACCGCTTCCCTCCCGGGACTATTTTGCCCGCAGAACGTGAACTTTCAGAATTAATTGGCGTAACGCGTACTACGTTACGTGAAGTGTTACAGCGTCTGGCACGAGATGGCTGGTTGACCATTCAACATGGCAAGCCGACGAAGGTGAATAATTTCTGGGAAACTTCCGGTTTAAATATCCTTGAAACACTGGCGCGACTGGATCACGAAAGTGTGCCGCAGCTTATTGATAATTTGCTGTCGGTGCGTACCAATATTTCCACTATTTTTATTCGCACCGCGTTTCGTCAGCATCCCGATAAAGCGCAGGAAGTGCTGGCTACCGCTAATGAAGTGGCCGATCACGCCGATGCCTTTGCCGAGCTGGATTACAACATATTCCGCGGCCTGGCGTTTGCTTCCGGCAACCCGATTTACGGTCTGATCCTTAACGGGATGAAAGGGCTGTATACGCGCATTGGTCGTCACTATTTCGCCAATCCGGAAGCGCGCAGTCTGGCGCTGGGCTTCTACCACAAACTGTCGGCGTTGTGCAGTGAAGGCGCGCACGATCAGGTGTACGAAACAGTGCGTCGCTATGGGCATGAGAGTGGCGAGATTTGGCACCGGATGCAGAAAAATCTGCCGGGTGATTTAGCCATTCAGGGGCGATAATCCCTTCCGTTTAAAGAGCAAACCCCTCAAACGAGGGGTTTTTTGTTGTTTTTACAGATTTCCCATTCTTGGCGGGCAACGTTCCAGCAACTCGATGCTGCCGTCTTCGTTTTGCTGTTCGAGCATCACATCAAATCCCCACAGGCGATGCACATGCTTCAGGACTTCTTTGCGCCCCCGATCCAGCGGTGCGCGATTATGTGGAATATAACGCAGCGTCAGCGAACGGTCGCCGCGCAAATCCACGTTCCAGATCTGAATATTCGGCTCCAGATTACTTAAGTTATATTGCGACGATAACCGGTTACGCATCTCCCGATAACCTTCTTCATTATGAATAGCGGAAATCTCCAGATAATTATGCCGATCATCATCCAGCACGGTGAAGAAGCGGAAATCACGCATCACTTTCGGTGACAGAAACTGGCTGATAAAACTTTCATCTTTGAAATCACGCATCGCGAAATGCAGCGTTTCCAGCCAGTCGGAACCGGCGATATCCGGGAACCAGTATTTGTCTTCTTCCGTTGGCGACTGACAAATCCGTTTAATATCCTGGAACATGGCGAACCCGAGGGCATACGGGTTGATGCCGCTGTACCACGGGCTGTTATAGGGGGGCTGGAAGACCACATTGGTGTGGCTGTGCAAAAACTCCAGCATAAAACGTTCCGTTACTTTCCCTTCATCATACAGATGGTTAAGGATGGTGTAGTGCCAGAAGGTCGCCCAGCCTTCGTTCATCACCTGAGTCTGTTTTTGCGGATAAAAATACTGGCTCACCTTACGCACAATACGCAGGATTTCACGCTGCCATGATTCCAGCAGTGGCGCATTTTTCTCCATAAAATAGAGCAGGTTTTCTTGTGGTTCGGACGGATAGCGGCGCGCTTCAGCAACCGTTTTCTCTTCCTCGCGCTTCGGCAGAGTACGCCAGAGCATATTGACCTGACTTTGCAGATACTCTTCGCGACTTTTCTGCCGGGCTTTCTCTTCTTGCAGCGAGATTTTTTGCGGGCGTTTGTACCGGTCCACGCCGTAGTTCATCAGCGCGTGGCACGAGTCCAGAAGCCGTTCTACTTCATCCACGCCATAACGTTCTTCGCACTCGGTAATATATTTACGGGCAAAAATCAGATAATCGACAATCGAACTGGCGTCGGTCCAACTGCGGAATAAGTAATTGTTTTTAAAGAAAGAGTTATGCCCATAGCAGGCGTGTGCCATCACCAGCGCTTGCATGGTAATGGTGTTCTCTTCCATCAGGTAAGCGATACACGGGTTAGAGTTAATGACGATTTCATAGGCCAGCCCTTGCTGACCGTGCTTATACAGCCGTTCAGTCTCGATAAATTTTTTACCGAATGACCAGTGCGGATAGTTAATTGGCATGCCGACGCTGGAGTAGGCATCCATCATCTGTTCTGAGGTTATCACTTCAATCTGGTGCGGGTAGGTATCCAGCCGGTAGAGTTTCGCCACCCGGTCTATCTCTGCCAGATAAACATCCAGCAGGTCGAACGTCCAGTCGGGTCCATCGCTCAAACGTGTGGTGTCCTTATTCATAGAATCGATCGTCGCCATACGCGCACCTCATTGTTGTCGGCGCTCTCTGTGTGGAGCACCTCATTTCAAGCATAGAACACCTGTTAAAAACCGCGTCGCCGGAGAATTTTTTTCTTTGCGATTTCTTATTATCAGAGTGCCACTAATCCGCTTCTGAACGGAATTTTATGCTGGATAAAAAGGGCGTTCAGCAGGAGATACTAAAGACGCCATATTGCCGCAGAGTCAGGGAGATGTGAGCCAGCTCACCATAAAAAAGCCGTATGTTGAATAATGTTTTCAACTGAGTTATCAAGATGTAATTAGATTATTATTCTTTTACTGTATCTACCGTTATCGGAGTGGCTATGCGAGTTGTCATACTGGGAAGTGGTGTGGTAGGCGTTGCCAGCGCCTGGTACTTAAATCAGGCAGGACATGAGGTCACCGTCATTGATCGGGAGCCGGGGGCCGCCCTGGAAACCAGCGCCGCGAATGCCGGGCAAATCTCCCCCGGATATGCTGCACCGTGGGCGGCACCAGGTGTGCCTTTAAAAGCGATCAAATGGATGTTCCAGCGCCATGCGCCGCTGGCGGTTCGTCTCGACGGTACGCAGTTTCAGTTGAAATGGATGTGGCAAATGTTACGTAACTGCGACACCAGCCACTACATGGAAAACAAAGGGCGGATGGTGCGTCTGGCGGAATACAGCCGTGATTGCCTGAAAGCATTGCGCGCCGAAACCAATATTCAGTATGAAGGGCGTCAGGGTGGGACGCTGCAACTGTTCCGTACCGAACAACAGTATGAAAATGCGACCCGCGATATCGCCGTGCTGGAAGATGCCGGCGTACCGTATCAGCTGCTGGAATCCAGCCGCCTGGCGGAAGTGGAGCCCGCGCTGGCAGAAGTAGCGCACAAACTGACGGGTGGTCTGCAACTGCCCAATGATGAAACCGGAGACTGCCAGCTGTTTACCCAGAATCTGGCGCGGATGGCAGAGCAGGCGGGGGTTAAATTCCGCTTTAATACGCCCGTTGACCAACTGCTTTGCGACGGCGAGCAAATCTACGGCGTGAAGTGTGGCGATGAAGTGATTAAGGCCGATGCGTATGTGATGGCGTTTGGTTCTTACTCGACGGCGATGCTCAAAGGCATTGTTGATATTCCGGTGTATCCGCTGAAAGGCTACTCGCTGACTATTCCAATTGCGCAGGAAGATGGTGCGCCAGTATCCACCATTCTTGATGAAACCTACAAAATCGCCATTACCCGTTTCGATAACCGCATTCGTGTTGGCGGAATGGCGGAAATTGTTGGTTTTAACACCGAGCTGTTGCAACCGCGTCGTGAAACGCTGGAAATGGTGGTTCGCGATCTCTATCCACGCGGCGGTCATGTCGAGCAGGCGACTTTCTGGACGGGGTTGCGCCCGATGACGCCAGACGGTACGCCGGTTGTCGGGCGTACACGCTTTAAAAATCTGTGGCTGAATACCGGTCACGGCACGCTCGGCTGGACGATGGCTTGCGGTTCCGGTCAGTTGTTAAGCGATCTGCTCTCTGGTCGCACGCCAGCGATCCCATATGAGGATCTAAGCGTAGCGCGCTACAGCCGTGGATTTACGCCATCACGTCCGGGCCATTTACATGGCGCACACAGCTAAGGAAACGAGATGACCCGTCCGATACAGGCCAGCCTCGATCTGCAGGCATTAAAACAGAATCTGTCCATTGTCCGCCAGGCCGCGCCGCACGCGCGCGTCTGGTCGGTGGTAAAAGCGAACGCTTACGGGCATGGTATTGAGCGTATCTGGAGCGCGCTCGGGCCACCGATGGCTTTGCATTACTTAACCTGGAAGAGGCAATAACGTTACGTGAGCGCGGCTGGAAGGGGCCGATCCTGATGCTGGAAGGATTTTTCCATGCTCAGGATCTGGAGATTTATGACCAGCACCGCCTGACCACCTGCGTACACAGCAACTGGCAGCTCAAAGCACTGCAAAATGCGCGGCTAAAAGCACCGTTGGATATTTATCTTAAAGTGAACAGTGGGATGAATCGGTTGGGCTTCCAGCCCGATCGCGTGCTTACCGTCTGGCAGCAGTTGCGGGCAATGGCGAATGTTGGCGAGATGACCCTGATGTCGCATTTTGCCGAAGCGGAACATCCTGATGGAATTTCCAGCGCGATGGCGCGTATTGAGCAGGCGGCGGAAGGGCTGGAGTGTCGGCGTTCGTTGTCCAATTCGGCGGCGACTCTGTGGCACCCGGAAGCGCATTTTGACTGGGTTCGGCCTGGCATTATTTTGTATGGCGCTTCGCCGTCCGGTCAGTGGCGTGATATCGCCAATACCGGATTACGTCCGGTGATGACGCTAAGCAGTGAGATTATTGGTGTCCAGACGCTAAAAGCGGGTGAGCGTGTGGGCTACGGCGGTCGCTATACTGCGCGCGATGAACAGCGAATCGGCATTGTCGCCGCAGGGTACGCCGACGGTTATCCGCGCCACGCGCCTACCGGTACCCCTGTTTTAGTGGACGGCGTGCGCACCATGACGGTGGGGACCGTCTCGATGGATATGCTAGCGGTCGATTTAACGCCTTGCCCGCAGGCGGGTATTGGTACGCCGGTTGAGCTGTGGGGCAAGGAGATCAAAATTGATGATGTCGCCGCCGCTGCCGGAACGGTGGGCTATGAGTTGATGTGCGCGCTGGTGCTACGCGTCCCGGTTGTGACGGTGTAACTTGTTGTAAGCCGGATCGGAGGCAACGTCTTCTGGGTGCAAAAAAAATCATCCATCCGGCTGGTCAGCAACTGTAGTTGTTAATGTGACAGAGCCATTGCCCATGATAGTGTCCATTAAAAGGATGGACACTATTTCCCCGGAACCTGAACTCACCGCACAGGCGTTCTACATAAAACGCTTACGCTTCATTGTTGACTCGAACTCGACTTCAGATAAATCACGCTTTACCCTTGATGGAGCCTGTACATAGATTTGTGTAATTGCCTGATTTTGATATGTTCAATTCAACATCAAATGAAGGTTAAATTATGGACGACAAACAATTGCAGGCTCAGGCTGCGTTCAGCAAAGCATCGCAACCGGCGATAGATGCTTCATTAAATTTAAGATTCAGCTTCCTCTTCAGCCACCCGTACGCCAATCTTCAACACTTCATTATCTTCTTTCTCGGCCACCGTCCAGATCATCCCGGCAAACTCTACCTGGTCACCGACAACCGGTGCCGCGCCTAACAACTGCTGGACAATTTCACCCAGCGTTTGCTGCTTATCACGATATTCTCGCCCGTCTTCCAGGCCATATATCAGCGCAACATCAGCATATTTGGCGCTGGCTTCGAGAATGAAGTCACCAAAGAAGCGTTGATCCAGCGCGACCGGTGGCGACTGGCTGAACAGTTTACCGAGCGCCGGGAGATCGCGTTCCCGACCAATTACACACAACACATCGCCTTCGCGCAGTCGGGTGCTGCCGGTAGGATGAAGCAACTGGTTATCACGAAATAGTGCCGCAATACGCGTCTCTTTTGGCATATGCAGATCGCGCAGTGCCGCACCTACACACCATTTATCGGCACTCAATTGATAAACAAACTGCTCCCACGGATTTTCCGGATGAATATCCAGACCAACGCGTGACACTGGACGTCCGACGGGCGGAACCACCACTTTGGCTTTTTTCGCCGCCCACGAGAGTGATGTTCCCTGCAAGAGCAGTGAAACCAGAACCACAAAGAAGGCGACATTAAAGAACAGACGTGCATTCTCCAGCCCCGCCATCATCGGGAACACGGCCAGGATGATTGGCACCGCGCCGCGTAATCCTACCCAGCTGATAAACACGCGCTCACGCAGATTGAAACCGCGGAAGGGGAGCAATCCAGCAAATACCGAAAGGGGACGGGCGAAGAATATCATCCATGCCGACAAAATGAGCGCCGGAATGGCAATAGGCAGCAGATCGCTTGGGTTAACCAATAGCCCCAGCACCAGGAACATGGCGATTTGCGCCAGCCAGGCGAGGCCGTCGAAATTTTGCAGGATGCCGTAGCGGTTGCGAATCGGCCGATTACCCAGCAGAAAACCGCACAGATAAACAGCCAGAATACCGCTGCCTTCCAGCGCCGTGGTTAAAGCAAAAATTAAAATACCGCCGCTTAATGCCAGCAATGGATATAATCCGGCAGGCAGGGCGATGCGATTAATCATTTGCAGCAGTAAATAACCACCGCCAAGTCCGATGACAATCCCGAGGCCAAATTGCTGCAGAATATCGACCACGAACATCCAACTGACACTGCTTTCATGTTGCTGGATCATCGCAATCAGGGTAATCGTCAGAAAGACCGCCATTGGATCATTACTGCCGGATTCAATTTCCAGCGTCGAGCCAACACGTTCGTTAAGCCCCTTACCACCCAGCAGAGAAAAGACCGCTGCAGCATCGGTAGAGCCGACGATAGCGCCGATTAATAAGCCTTCAATCAAATCAAGATTAAACAGCCACGCCGCCATCATGCCGGTTAAACCAGAGGTGATAAGCACGCCCAGCGTCGCCAGCGACAGTGCCGGTCCTAACGCCACACGAAAGGAACTGGCCTGAGTGCGCATCCCGCCGTCGAGCAAAATAATCGCCAGTGCCAGGTTACTTACCATGTAGGCGAAGGGGTAATTATCAAACGGGATACCGCCGACGCCATCGACTCCTGCCAGCATGCCGATCGCCAGAAAAATAACCAGAATAGGAATGCCAAGACGGGAAGAAAATGAACTAAGTAATATACTGCTGGTGACAAGGATGGATCCTAAGATGAAAAGGCTAATTATTGTTGTGGCATCCAACGGTCGGTTACTCCTGATTACGCTGTCTCTTATATAAACCCTACCATATTAGCGGCAGAGACAGCGTTTTACTTAGCCCTGAAGCGTGATTTTTTTACATTTTAAGAACAGGATGACCGCTAATCGTCAACTGAGTGCCTTCCCGGGTGTTATTCAGAATGGCATGTGCGCCCAACGGCAGCGTAACCGTGCGTTGTTCATGACCAAAATCGAGGCCGGTAATGAGTGGAATCGACAGGCGGGAACGCAAAAACGCGTACACTGACTCCAGGTTGTAACCTGCGTCATAATCATTGGGCGTGCTGCCGCTAAAGCTACCGAGAATGATCGCCTTCTGACGTGGCAAAATTCCCGCATGATAGAGCTGCAACAGCATACGTTCGTCCCGGAAAGGGTGCTCGTTAATATCTTCCAGCACCAGAATACCGTTCTCAATTTTTGGCATCCACGGTGTACCGATCAGTGAAATCAGCATCGCAAGATTGCCTCCCCACAACGTGCCTTCGGCCCGACATGTCGGGCCTTCCCCTTGCCATTCAATGGTGAAGGTTTCATTGCGTAACGCCAGCCAGAAATGGTGCTCGGTAAAGGCGTTCAGTTCATCCGCGCCAAAGTTTGCTACCAGCATGGGGCCGCTAAAGGTGATGACATTGCCATGCGCCAGAAGACCGCACTGAATGGCGGTAAAATCGCTATGCCCGCAAATGAGCAACGGGTCATGTTGTTGGCGAGCCACCAGTGCCTGCCAGTCAATATCTGCCAGTAAACGACTGGCACCGTAACCGCCGCGTACAGCCAGCACGATGGTGTTGGGGGTGGTCAGTCTGGCAAGGGAATTGAGATCTTCCAGGCGCTCCGTTTCCGTACCCGCAAAACGCTCACAACGACGGGCAATAACCTCGACGTTATTGACCTGATGCCCCTCGTCGGTAAGGCGCTGGATACCACGCAGCGCGGCGTGCTGTTTAATGCAGTAACCCGATGGGGCAATTAAGTGAAACAGAGACATGGCAATTCCTTGCTGACAACAGAAACGAAATGTATATCATGCCGCTTAGGTGTGCCGTTGTCACCTCAACGGCGATTCCAGGCTATAAGGATAGAAGAAGTGAAATTGAGATGGTTTGCCTTTTTGATTGTGTTATTAGCGGGTTGTTCATCAAAGCATGACTATACGAACCCGCCGTGGAACGCGAAAGTTCCGGTGCAACGTGCGATGCAGTGGATGCCAATAAGCCAGAAAGCCGGTGCAGCCTGGGGCGTCGATCCACAATTGATCACGGCGATTATCGCTATCGAATCGGGTGGTAATCCGAATGCGGTGAGTAAATCGAATGCCATTGGTTTGATGCAGTTAAAAGCTTCAACCTCCGGACGTGATGTTTATCGCCGTATGGGCTGGAGTGGTGAGCCGACGACCAGCGAGCTGAAAAATCCGGAGCGTAATATTTCAATGGGGGCGGCTTACCTGAATATTCTGGAAACCGGCCCGCTGGCAGGCATTGAAGATCCGAAGGTACTGCAATATGCGCTGGTGGTGTCATACGCTAACGGGGCAGGTGCGCTGCTACGGACTTTCTCGTCAGATCGGAAAAAGGCGATCAGCAAAATCAACGATTTGGATGCTGACGAGTTCCTCGAACACGTAGCGCGAAATCACCCTGCGCCGCAGGCTCCGCGCTATATCTACAAACTTGAGCAGGCACTGGACGCGATGTAAATCAGTCGCGCACTTTGTCCGCTTTTTCCCGGGCTTCTCGCTCGAGAGAGAAAATAATCCGCTGTAATTGCCGCTCCACCGTCGGGCTGACGTTAAGAAAACGGAAGCTCAGACGGGGAGTGGTGATGGTTTCATTCTTGCCATCAATCACTTTGCGCTCGCTGATAGAGATTAACTGGGCGTCAAAGTGAAAAACACCCCATTGCCCCATGTTGACTTCAATCTGAGCGAAGCGCATGCCTTCTTGTAATTCGGCAGGCTTTGCTGTTTCCAGTAATGCGCCCATGCCGCCTAACGACAAATCATACAGGCGGAAACGTAACGTACTGTTATCCGCCAGTTTGGTCTGGCAAAAATAAGGCGGATGGAGTGGGGCGGAGATGCGGAAATATCGGCGTCGTTGTACAAACCATAAGGTGGGAGGCGGTACGGTGATAAATGCCGGAAGCTGCAAGTATTCACTCTGCTGTAGTTGTTCAACAGTAAACTCGACTTTCGCACCCTGAGTTTCGGCGGTAATGGTAATGTGCTGTGCCTTTAGCACAGCGATGTTGTCTTCGGCTTGACTGCCGAAATCCAGCACCAGTTTATCCGGGGTTATTGCCAGTATTTTGCTGATCAGCTGCCCGCCATTCCAACTGAGACGCAAAGGAATTGCGGCTTTGTGCAAATCGCGTAACACGCCCAGGACGGCTAACGGATTTTGTTTCAGGAACTGCTCATGGTAATGACTCACGCGGAAAAACTCCTGACTGACAAACTGTCTTTGGTTTATCGGTCACAGTTAACAAAACTTAATACAAATGCGTGAATATTTTTTACATGTTGTTCTTAAATCAGCCGACATACGCCCAGCATCGATCCCGCCCTTGCCTATACTTAGAGCGTTGACGTAAGCATTTCTTGCGTCCGATTCATCGAAACGAGGGCCTGAACATGGGAATTATTGCTTGGATTATTTTTGGCCTGATAGCCGGCATTATCGCCAAGCTAATCATGCCGGGGCGTGATGGTGGTGGATTTTTCCTGACCTGTATTCTCGGGATAGTCGGTGCGGTGGTCGGCGGCTGGCTGGCGACCATGTTTGGCATTGGCGGCTCCATCAGCGGTTTTAATTTGCACAGCTTCCTGGTGGCGGTGGTGGGTGAGGTAGCCTGAGTTTAACGGACACTCCTTCCTGAAATAGAATGGCATCAGAAGGAGCTAATAATGAGCAGAAAAACCCAACGTTACTCTAAAGAGTTCAAAGCCGAAGCTGTCAGAACGGTTCTTGAAAATCAACTTTCGATCAGTGAAGGCGCTTCCCGATTATCTCTTCCTGAAGGCACTTTAGGACAATGGGTTACCGCCGCCAGAAAAGGGCTCGGTACTCCTGGTTCCCGCACGGTGGCTGAACTGGAATCTGAAATTCTGCAACTGCGTAAGGCGTTAAATGAAGCTCGCCTTGAGCGAGATATATTAAAAAAAGCAACAGCGTATTTTGCACAGGAGTCGCTGAAAAATACGCGTTAATCGAACAATGGCGACAACAATTTCCCATTGAAGCGATGTGTCAGGTATTTGGTGTATCCAGGAGCGGTTATTACAACTGGGTACAGCATGAACCCTCAGACAGAAAACAAAGTGATGAGCGGCTAAAACTGGAGATTAAGGTGGCACATATCCGCACTCGCGAAACATATGGAACCCGGCGGCTCCAGACGGAGCTGGCAGAGAATGGCATCATCGTTGGTCGTGACCGACTGGCACGTCTTCGTAAGGAGCTAAGGCTACGCTGTAAGCAGAAACGCAAGTTCAGAGCGACTACGAACTCGAACCACAATCTGCCAGTTGCGCCAAATCTGCTGAACCAGACGTTCGCTCCTACAGCACCAAATCAGGTCTGGGTGGCGGACCTGACGTATGTTGCCACACAGGAGGGATGGTTGTACCTCGCTGGCATCAAAGATGTTTATACGTGCGAAATTGTCGGCTACGCCATGGGAGAGCGCATGACAAAAGAGCTGACAGGTAAAGCCCTGTTTATGGCGCTCAGGAGCCAGCGCCCACCTGCCGGGCTAATCCACCACTCTGATCGAGGTTCACAGTACTGCGCATACGATTACCGGGTCATACAGGAGCAGTCTGGTCTGAAAACATCAATGTCGCGTAAAGGTAACTGTTACGACAACGCTCCGATGGAAAGCTTCTGGGGAACGCTGAAAAATGAGAGCCTGAGCCACTATCGTTTTAATAACCGGGATGAAGCCATCTCAGTAATACGGGAATACATTGAGATTTTCTACAATCGTCAGCGTCGTCACTCTCGTCTGGGGAATATCTCCCCGGCAGCCTTCAGGGAAAAATATCATCAGATGGCTGCTTAAAAAAAGAACAAATGGTAGTGTCCGCTATTGCCAGTACACCTCACTTAAAGTTTCCACCGAAGCAGGTGCTGCCCCCGGTATCTATACCATCAGCGTAACCCAACTGGCGCAGGCGCAATCTTTACGAACTGATTCCCCGACAATCATTGCATCAACAAAAGATGCACTGGGTGATGAGTCATCAGATACACGCACAATAAAAATTACCCAAGACGGTCGTAAAGAGCCGCTGGAAATCAAGCTCAATAAAGATCAGACGTCATTGGATGAGATCAGCAAAGCCATTAACGATGCCGATAGTGGAATTTCCGCTAGTATCGTTAAAGTCAAAGATGGTAACTATCAATTGGTATTGACCGCCAGTGAAGGTCTGGCCAATAAAATGACCATATCTGTTGAGGGTGACAGTAAATTAAATGATCTGCTGGCTTATGACAGCAAGACCAACACCGGGAATATGAAGGAACTGGTTAACGCGCAAAATGCACAGCTAAACGTTAACGGTATCGATATTGAACGTTCAAGTAACAAAATTACCGATGCTCCTCAGGGAGTGACTCTCGATTTGACCAAAAAAGTCACTGACGTCCGGGTCACGGTGACAAAAAGCAACGATAAAGCAACCGAAGCAATTAAAGGCTGGGTGGATTCATATAACTCCCTCATTGACACCTTTAACACCCTGACAAAATGAGGTGTACTGGCAATAGCGGACACTACCATTTGTTCTTTTTTTAAGCAGCCATCTGATGATATTTTTCCCTGAAGGCTGCCGGGGAGATATTCCCCAGACGAGAGTGACGACGCTGACGATTGTAGAAAATCTCAATGTATTCCCGTATTACTGAGATGGCTTCATCCCGGTTATTAAAACGATAGTGGCTCAGGCTCTCATTTTTCAGCGTTCCCCAGAAGCTTTCCATCGGAGCGTTGTCGTAACAGTTACCTTTACGCGACATTGATGTTTTCAGACCAGACTGCTCCTGTATGACCCGGTAATCGTATGCGCAGTACTGTGAACCTCGATCAGAGTGGTGGATTAGCCCGGCAGGTGGGCGCTGGCTCCTGAGCGCCATAAACAGGGCTTTACCTGTCAGCTCTTTTGTCATGCGCTCTCCCATGGCGTAGCCGACAATTTCGCACGTATAAACATCTTTGATGCCAGCGAGGTACAACCATCCCTCCTGTGTGGCAACATACGTCAGGTCCGCCACCCAGACCTGATTTGGTGCTGTAGGAGCGAACGTCTGGTTCAGCAGATTTGGCGCAACTGGCAGATTGTGGTTCGAGTTCGTAGTCGCTCTGAACTTGCGTTTCTGCTTACAGCGTAGCCTTAGCTCCTTACGAAGACGTGCCAGTCGGTCACGACCAACGATGATGCCATTCTCTGCCAGCTCCGTCTGGAGCCGCCGGGTTCCATATGTTTCGCGAGTGCGGATATGTGCCACCTTAATCTCCAGTTTTAGCCGCTCATCACTTTGTTTTCTGTCTGAGGGTTCATGCTGTACCCAGTTGTAATAACCGCTCCTGGATACACCAAATACCTGACACATCGCTTCAATGGGAAATTGTTGTCGCCATTGTTCGATTAACGCGTATTTTTCAGCGACTCCTGTGCAAAATACGCTGTTGCTTTTTTTAATATATCTCGCTCAAGGCGAGCTTCATTTAACGCCTTACGCAGTTGCAGAATTTCAGATTCCAGTTCAGCCACCGTGCGGGAACCAGGAGTACCGAGCCCTTTTCTGGCGGCGGTAACCCATTGTCCTAAAGTGCCTTCAGGAAGAGATAATCGGGAAGCGCCTTCACTGATCGAAAGTTGATTTTCAAGAACCGTTCTGACAGCTTCGGCTTTGAACTCTTTAGAGTAACGTTGGGTTTTTCTGCTCATTATTAGCTCCTTCTGATGCCATTCTATTTCAGGAAGGAGTGTCCGTTAAACTCAGGCTACCTCAAAGGTCTTCATTGCTACTGGTAACGGTAGTGCTTTTGAACAGATCGGCTTTATTTAACGCAGTATTTGCAGTCTGGAATTTTTCTAATGCACATTTTTAATGTGCCATAGGCTGTCAGACGTGCGGTATTGTCACTCTGTTGCTGAGTAATTGGGTTTAAGCGTTTTTTTTCAGCGATGGTCAGGTTGTTTAGCAATGTATCCAGCGGCAGATTCGAACCAACGCCAAGAGATGTAAATGAAGCCATACCTAATTCCTTTTGATTGAAAACAGTAGATAAGCGGGTTATCGGCAATTTGTGCGCAAAGTTTAATAGTTGATTCACGAAGATGATGCGCAGAGTAGAGTTGTATATTACGGATATTTCAGCCGTTAAGAAAAAACAGGAGAGAAACTAAAATTTTCTAAAGTTCGAAATTCAGGTGCCGATACAAGGGGTACGGTGAGAAACCGTGGGCAACAGCCCAATAACATCAAGTTGTAATTGATAAGGAAAAGATCATGGCACAAGTCATTAATACAAACAGCCTGTCGCTGTTGACCCAGAATAACCTGAACAAATCTCAGTCTTCTCTGAGCTCCGCCATTGAACGTCTCTCTTCTGGCCTGCGTATTAACAGTGCTAAAGATGACGCAGCAGGTCAGGCGATTGCTAACCGTTTTACAGCAAATATTAAAGGTCTGACTCAGGCTTCCCGTAACGCGAATGATGGTATTTCTGTTGCGCAGACCACTGAAGGTGCGCTTTCTGAAATCAACAATAACTTACAGCGTATTCGTGAATTGTCAGTACAGGCCACTAATGGTACAAACTCTGACTCCGACCTGAATTCAATTCAGGATGAAATTACACAACGCCTTAGTGAAATTGATCGTGTTTCTAACCAGACACAATTTAATGGTGTAAAAGTTCTGGCTTCTGATCAGACTATGAAAATTCAAGTAGGTGCGAACGATGGTGAAACCATTGAGATTGCCCTTGATAAAATTGATGCTAAAACCTTGGGGCTTGATAACTTTAGCGTAGCACTAGGAAAAGTTCCAATGTCCTCTGCGGTTGCACTTAAGAGCGAAGCCGCTCCTGACTTAACTAAGGTAAATGCAACTGATGGTAGTGTGGGAGGTGCTAAAGCATTCGGTAGCAATTATAAAAATGCTGATGTTGAAACTTATTTTGGTACCGGTAATGTACAAGATACAAAGGATACAACTGATGCGACCGGTACTGCAGGAACAAAAGTTTATCAAGTACAGGTGGAAGGGCAGACTTATTTTGTTGGTCAAGATAATAATACCAACACGAACGGTTTTACATTATTGAAACAAAACTCTACAGGTTATGAAAAAGTTCAGGTGGGTGGTAAGGATGTTCAGTTAGCAAACTTTGGTGGTCGTGTAACTGCATTTGTTGAAGATAATGGTTCTGCCACATCAGTTGATTTAGCTGCGGGTAAAATGGGTAAAGCATTAGCTTATAATGATGCACCAATGTCTGTTTATTTTGGGGGAAAAAACCTAGATGTCCACCAAGTACAAGATACCCAAGGGAATCCTGTACCTAATTCATTTGCTGCTAAAACATCAGACGGCACCTACATTGCAGTAAATGTAGATGCCGCTACAGGTAACACGTCTGTTATTACTGATCCTAATGGTAAGGCAGTTGAATGGGCAGTAAAAAATGATGGTTCTGCACAGGCAATTATGCGTGAAGATGATAAGGTTTATACAGCCAATATCACGAATAAGACGGCAACCAAAGGTGCTGAACTCAGTGCCTCAGATTTGAAAGCCTTAGCAACCACAAATCCATTATCCAAATTAGACGAAGCTTTGGCAAAAGTTGATAAGTTGCGCAGTTCTTTGGGTGCAGTACAAAACCGTTTCGACTCTGCCATCACCAACCTTGGCAACACCGTAAACGACCTGTCTTCTGCCCGTAGCCGTATAGAAGATGCTGACTACGCAACCGAAGTGTCTAACATGTCTCGTGCGCAGATCCTGCAACAAGCGGGTACCTCTGTTCTGGCACAGGCTAACCAGACCACGCAGAACGTACTGTCTCTGCTGCGTTAATTTACACTTATCGCTCAAACCCCGCCACCGGCGGGGTTTTTTCTGTCCGCAATTTACCGGTAACCCCTAAATAACCCCTCATTTCACCCACTAATCGTCCGATTAAAAAACCTGCAGAAACGGATAATCATGCCGATAACTCATATAACGCAGGGCTGTTTATCGTGAATTCACTCTATACCGCTGAAGGTGTAATGGATAAACACTCGCTGTGGCAGCGTTATGTCCCG
The DNA here is from genome assembly GCF_002950395.1 of Shigella sonnei. Classification (NCBI taxonomy): domain Bacteria; kingdom Pseudomonadati; phylum Pseudomonadota; class Gammaproteobacteria; order Enterobacterales; family Enterobacteriaceae; genus Shigella; species Shigella sonnei. The sequence continues at coordinate 1,751,536 of NZ_CP026802.1, read as the reverse complement.
CTGGTGCGTCACGAAGCATTGCGCCTGCAGGTTCGACTGCCCGCGAGCGTGGAACTTGACGATCTGCTACAGGCGGGCGGCATTGGGTTACTTAATGCCGTCGAACGCTATGACGCCCTACAAGGAACGGCATTTACAACTTACGCAGTGCAGCGTATCCGTGGCGCTATGCTGGATGAACTTCGCAGCCGTGACTGGGTGCCGCGCAGCGTGCGACGCAACGCGCGTGAAGTGGCACAGGCAATAGGGCAACTGGAGCAGGAACTTGGCCGCAACGCCACGGAAACTGAGGTAGCGGAACGTTTAGGGATCGATATTGCCGATTATCGCCAAATGTTGCTCGACACCAATAACAGCCAGCTCTTCTCCTACGATGAGTGGCGCGAAGAGCACGGCGATAGCATCGAACTGGTTACTGATGATCATCAGCGAGAAAACCCGCTACAACAACTGCTGGACAGTAATCTGCGCCAGCGGGTGATGGAAGCCATCGAAACGTTGCCGGAGCGCGAAAAACTGGTATTAACCCTCTATTACCAGGAAGAGCTGAATCTCAAAGAGATTGGCGCGGTGCTGGAGGTCGGGGAATCGCGGGTCAGTCAGTTACACAGCCAGGCCATTAAACGGTTACGCACTAAACTGGGTAAGTTATAACGTCAGTAAATGCCGCACTTTAATTTTGACTACCAGGAGTTCTTAATGATGGTGCAGCACCTGAAAAGACGGCCATTAAGCCGCTATCTTAAAGACTTTAAACACAGCCAGACTCATTGCGCGCATTGCCGTAAATTACTCGACCGCATTACCCTCGTTCGCGACGGCAAAATAGTGAATAAAATCGAGATTTCCCGCCTGGACATGCTGCTTGATGAAAATGGCTGGCAAGTGGAACAAAAATCATGGGCGGCATTGTGCCGATTTTGTGGTGATTTACACTGCAAAACGCAGAGTGATTTTTTCGATATTATCGGCTTTAAGCAATTTCTTTTTGAGCAAACTGAAATGAGCCCAGGTACGGTGCGTGGGTGATGCTGCCAACTTACTGATTTAGTGTATGATGGTGTTTTTGAGGTGCTCCAGTGGCTTCTGTTTCTATCAGCTGTCCCTCCTGTTCAGCTACTGACGGGGTGGTGCGTAACGGCAAAAGCACTGCCGGACATCAGCGCTATCTCTGCTCTCACTGCCGTAAAACATGGCAACTGCAGTTCACTTACACCGCTTCTCAACCCGGTACGCACCAGAAAATCATTGATATGGCCATGAATGGCGTTGGATGCCGGGCAACTGCACGCATTATGGGCGTTGGCCTCAACACGATTTTACGTCACTTAAAAAACTCAGGCCGCAGTCGGTAACCTCGCGCATACAGCCGGGCAGTGACGTCATCGTCTGCGCGGAAATGGACGAACAGTGGGGCTATGTCGGGGCTAAATCGCGCCAGCGCTGGCTGTTTTACGCGTATGACAGTCTCCGGAAGACGGTTGTTGCGCACGTATTCGGTGAACGCACTATGGCGACGCTGGGGCGTCTTATGAGCCTGCTGTCACCCTTTGACGTGGTGATATGGATGACGGATGGCTGGCCGCTGTATGAATCCCGCCTGAAGGGAAAGCTGCACGTAATCAGCAAGCGATATACGCAGCGAATTGAGCGGCATAACCTGAATCTGAGGCAGCACCTGGCACGGCTGGGACGGAAGTCGCTGTCGTTCTCAAAATCGGTGGAGCTGCATGACAAAGTCATCGGGCATTATCTGAACATAAAACACTATCAATAAGTTGGAGTCATTACCCGGTGCGTGAATATGTCGTTCGTCTGCGCCGTTTGGGTAATCATCTACACGAGCAAAATATTTCCCTCGATCAGCTGCAGGACGGTTTCCTTGATGAAATCCTCGCCCCGTGGCTGCCCACCACCAGCACCAACAATTACCGCATTGCGTTACGGAAGTATCAACACTATCAGCGTCAAACGTGTACCTGACTTGTGCAGAAATCCTCCAGTCTGCCTGCTTCTGATATATATTAAATAAGAATAAGATGTAGCGGAGTTGTTTTTGTGTTTACAAACAATGGCTCTACACTGCAAACAGACATAACAACATTCGGGGTGAATATGAAATTAGCACATCTGGGACGTCAGGCATTGATGGGTGTGATGGCCGTGGCGCTGGTTGCGGGTATGAGCGTTAAAAGTTTTGCAGATGAAGGTCTGCTTAATAAAGTCAAAGAGCGCGGCACGCTGCTGGTAGGGCTGGAAGGAACTTATCCGCCGTTCAGTTTTCAGGGGGATGACGGCAAATTAACCGGTTTTGAAGTGGAATTTGCCCAACAGCTGGCAAAACATCTTGGCGTTGAGGCGTCACTAAAACCGACCAAATGGGACGGTATGCTGGCGTCGCTGGACTCTAAACGCATTGATGTGGTGATTAACCAGGTCACCATTTCTGACGAGCGCAAGAAAAAATACGATTTTTCTACCCCTTACACCATTTCCGGTATTCAGGCGCTGGTGAAAAAAGGTAACGAAGGCACCATTAAAACAGCCGATGATCTGAAAGGCAAAAAAGTGGGTGTCGGTCTGGGCACCAACTATGAAGAGTGGCTGCGGCAGAATGTTCAGGGTGTCGATGTGCGTACCTATGATGATGACCCGACCAAATATCAGGATCTGCGCGTAGGCCGTATCGATGCGATCCTCGTTGACCGTCTGGCGGCGCTGGATCTGGTGAAGAAAACCAACGATACGCTGGCAGTAACCGGTGAAGCATTTTCCCGTCAGGAGTCTGGCGTGGCGCTGCGTAAAGGAAATGAAGATCTGCTGAAAGCAGTGAATGATGCAATTGCGGAAATGCAAAAAGATGGCACTCTGCAAGCCCTTTCCGAAAAATGGTTTGGTGCTGATGTGACCAAATAATCAGCATAATGACAAAAAAGGGCGCTTTCACTAAATAGCTGCGCTTAATACCGCTACACTTTTGCCAGCCCATGTTTGCCTCCGGGGAATGGGCTGACGGTTTCCATAAAATGGCGAACTTTTTTCAACAGTTGCCACATTGAGCTGCACTGATGATTACGCGTTATTGTGTCGTGAAGTGCCTGCCATAGCCGTTCAACATGATTCACCCATGGCGAGTAAACCGGCTGATAAATGACCCTGAACTTCGGGTTCTCCTTCAGCCAGCTCTGTGTTTCCCGGCTTTTGTGGATAATGTAGTTGTCCACGATCAGCGTGATGGTTTTCGCCCGACGGTATGTCGCTTTAAGCCGCTTCAGCAGGCTGATGAACAGCGCCGAACTTTTGCTGTTGCCGCCCACACAGCTGACTTTACCTGTCCCGCTGTGCAGCGCTCCGGCCAGATAATATTTTTCATTCTGTCCCGGCGTGACCACCCGTTTTTGCTGTCCGCGCAGTTGCCAGTCCGCACCGATTTTGGGATTAAGATGGATATCCACTTCATCTTCATAAAAGACCGGATGCTCTGCGCTGCATTCGTCCAGTGCTTTATGGATTGCTGCCATCTTTTCATCTTTATGCGGGTCACGGATACGCAGAGTTGGCGCAGCCCTTCGCCACACAATCCCCGCAGACGGCAACCAGCGGCGAACGGTTCCGGCATTTAACTGGCAACCGGTTATCTCATTGATTTTTATTGCCAGCAGTTCTGTACTCCAGCGTGAACGCTGGTAGCCAAAGTCGCCGGGAGAATGTTTTACCAGCTCACGTAACAGTGTGCAGATATGCTCAAACGGCCAGCGACGGGCACGCCCGGCAGGTAATGATTTCAGTCCCTCAACACCCGACTGCGTGAACCAGTTAATCCAGCGTCCAACAGAGGAACGGGCGCAGCAGAGCGTTCTGGCAACGTCGCTGACACGGTCGCCCCGGTGCAGCATCAGCATGGCAGTCAGTCTGCGGGCATAATTTTTATCGTGTGTTTTATGGATGGCTTTCTGCATCAGGCGTCGTTCGTCACGGGAAATTGGTGCTATGATCGGCATTGCTCAGTCCGGTTGGTGATTTGTTTTGATTTGGCGATTGATCAGATCGCACAATCCGGGCTAAGTTCCCTCAAAGTGATCTACTATTCCGCGCAGCTATTTAGCGCCTTTTTTATTTACGCGTTTTCAGCGTGCATAATAAGAAAATCACAACAACATACATCGGAGGCTGTTATGCCACTGCATAATTTAACCCGTTTTCCACGGTTGGAGTTTATCGGCGCGCCAACGCCGCTCGAATATCTGCCGCGCTTTTCTGATTATCTAGGACGGGAAATTTTCATCAAACGGGATGACGTCACCCCCATGGCAATGGGCGGCAATAAATTACGTAAGCTAGAATTTCTCGCGGCAGATGCTCTGCGCGAAGGTGCCGATACGCTGATTACTGCCGGGGTGATCCAGTCTAACCATGTGCGGCAGACTGCCGCAGTTGCGGCGAAACTCGGTCTGCACTGTGTGGCGCTGCTGGAAAATCCTATTGGCACAACCGCAGAAAACTATTTAACCAACGGCAATCGCTTGTTGCTGGATCTGTTCAATACCCAGATTGAAATGTGCGAAGCACTGACCGATCCCAATGCCCAACTGGAAGAGCTGGCGACGCGAGTCGAAGCACAAGGCTTTCGCCCGTATGTCATTCCGGTTGGCGGTTCTAATGCTCTTGGCGCGCTAGGTTATGTGGAGAGTGCGCTGGAAATCGCGCAACAGTGTGAAGGGGCGGTTAATATTTCGTCGGTGGTAGTCGCATCGGGCAGTGCCGGAACTCACGCCGGACTGGCTGTTGGGCTGGAACACCTGATGCCTGAAAGCGAACTGATTGGCGTGACCGTGTCGCGTTCCGTTGCCGATCAGTTGCCGAAAGTGGTTAACCTACAACAGGCGATTGCGAAAGAACTGGAGCTGACCGCATCAGCGGAAATTATACTCTGGGATGACTATTTTGCACCTGGCTACGGCGTGCCGAACGACGAAGGCATGGAAGCAGTGAAATTGCTGGCGCGGCTGGAAGGCATTCTGCTTGATCCTGTGTATACCGGAAAAGCGATGGCGGGGCTGATTGGCTGTATCAGTCAGAAACGCTTCAAAGATGAAGGGCCGATTCTGTTTATTCATACCGGCGGTGCGCCTGCGCTGTTCGCCTATCATCCCCACGTTTAGCTCCGGGAACGCTCATGCAAGAAAGTATACAACTGGTTATTGATTCCTTGCCGTTCCTGCTGAAAGGGGCTGGGTATACGCTGCAACTCAGTATCGGCGGCATGTTTTTTGGCTTACTGCTCGGGTTTATTCTCGCGCTGATGCGCCTGTCGCCAATCTGGCCCGTGCGCTGGCTGGCGCGTTTTTATATCTCTATTTTTCGTGGTACACCGCTCATCGCACAACTGTTTATGATCTATTACGGCCTGCCGCAGTTTGGTATCGAATTAGATCCCATTCCGTCAGCAATGATTGGTCTGTCGCTGAACACTGCCGCCTATGCCGCCGAAACACTGCGCGCCGCCATTTCTTCTATTGATAAAGGTCAGTGGGAAGCAGCTGCCAGTATTGGTATGACGCCATGGCAGACTATGCGTCGCGCGATTTTGCCACAGGCGGCGCGGGTGGCGTTGCCGCCGCTGTCGAACAGCTTTATCAGCCTGGTAAAGGATACGTCGCTGGCCGCGACAATCCAGGTGCCGGAGCTGTTCCGTCAGGCGCAGTTGATTACCTCGCGCACGCTGGAGGTGTTCACCATGTACCTGGCGGCTTCGCTCATCTACTGGATCATGGCGACAGTATTATCGACGTTGCAGAACCATTTTGAGAATCAACTTAATCGCCAGGAGAGAGAACCAAAATGAGTGCCATTGAAGTTAAGAACCTGGTGAAAAAATTTCACGGTCAGACGGTGCTGCACGGTATCGACCTCGAGGTAAAGCCTGGCGAAGTGGTGGCAATTATCGGTCCGAGTGGTTCCGGCAAAACCACGTTGCTACGCAGCATAAATCTGCTGGAACAACCGGAAGCGGGAACGATCACCGTTGGCGATATCACTATTGATACTGCACGTTCATTAAGTCAGCAAAAATCGCTGATCCGCCAGTTGCGTCAGCACGTCGGGTTTGTCTTCCAGAACTTTAATTTGTTTCCGCATCGTACGGTGCTGGAAAACATTATTGAAGGGCCGGTGATCGTCAAAGGCGAACCGAAAGAAGAGGCCACGGCGCGCGCTCGCGAGCTGCTGGCGAAAGTTGGGCTGGCCGGTAAAGAAACCAGCTATCCACGTCGTTTGTCTGGCGGTCAACAGCAGCGTGTAGCGATTGCGCGTGCGCTGGCAATGCGTCCTGAGGTGATTTTGTTTGACGAGCCAACGTCAGCGCTGGATCCAGAGCTGGTGGGCGAAGTCCTGAACACAATCCGCCAGCTGGCGCAGGAAAAGCGCACGATGGTGATTGTGACGCACGAAATGAGCTTTGCCCGGGATGTTGCGGACCGGGCGATTTTTATGGACCAGGGGCGGATAGTCGAGCAGGGGGCAGCAAAAGCGTTATTTGCTGATCCCCAGCAGCCTCGCACCCGCCAGTTCCTCGAGAAGTTTCTGCTGCAATAATAAGAAAAAATCAGCCCCGACGATTCACCTGTCGGGGCGGGACGCCATTTCAAGCGTGATAAAACTGCTTAACAAATCAGCATAACTCATTAATAACATAAGAGAATGCGATGGCTTGCAAAAGTAATTCATTGCCTGAATAATATAAATTATATATAAATCTTATTTATGTGATAGTTTGAATTATCATTATAAATGATACTCACTCTCAGGGGCGTTGCGGTTTACTATGCAGGATACGGATTTTTTCAGCTGGCGTCGCACGATGCTGTTGCGTTTTCAGAGGATGGAGGCCGCAGAAGAGGTCTACCATGAAATAGAGCTTCAGGCTCAGCAGCTGGAGTACGATTACTATTCGTTATGTGTTCGCCACCCGGTACCATTCACGCGACCTAAAGTGGCTTTCTACACCAATTACCCTGAGTCGTGGGTTAGTTATTATCAGGCAAAAAATTTTCTCGCAATTGATCCTGTGCTGAACCCTGAAAACTTTAGTCAGGGCCATTTAATGTGGAATGATGACTTATTCAGCGAAGCACAGCCATTATGGGAAGCCGCGCACGCACATGGTTTACGCCGCGGTGTCACTCAGTATTTAATGCTGCCAAATCGGGCGCTGGGCTTTTTGTCCTTTTCCCGTTGCAGCACGCGCGAAATACCCATTCTTAGTGATGAACTGCAATTAAAAATGCAGTTACTGGTGCGCGAAAGTCTGATGGCTCTGATGCGTTTAAATGATGAAATAGTGATGACGCCAGAGATGAATTTCAGCAAGCGCGAAAAAGAAATTCTGAAATGGACGGCGGAAGGGAAGACATCAGCAGAGATAGCGATGATTTTGTCAATCTCTGAGAATACGGTCAATTTCCATCAGAAAAACATGCAGAAAAAAATCAATGCACCAAATAAGACCCAGGTGGCCTGTTACGCGGCCGCTACTGGCTTAATTTGATCGCTTTTCTTTCTGCGTGCCAGATGCAAAAATCGGCTGAAAGGCACGCTCTCAGCCGGTTTTATATTACTGACGGTAGGCTTGTTTAATTTGCTTAACCGTTTTGGAAAATACTGCAGCCTGGGTTTCGTCTTCGATCAGCGCAAGCTGTTTTTCCATCTTTAACATCACGCGGCCCGCGTCAGCTTGTCCCATCGCCTGTAGCATCAGCGTCAGCATCGCTTTCAGGCAGGAGACTTCATTTGCCAGTTCTTGATTATTCTCGGCAGTAGAAAAATCAGGCGTACTCATTTATTTTCCTCGTCATGTTGCAATGAAAATTTGCGGTGAAAAATGTTAAGGCGGCGGAGTATACCATAAGCTTTGCTAAAAATAGCAGTGGTTGTTTTTTGAGCGTGACGTCAACAATGCTATTAAATGCGTTAATATAATGACCAATAAATATTTTTATCATGAATGTTTTTTGCCCGTATTGTTCGGGTTAATTAATGTTACATATTCAGCGGGCTGATTTTCATTTTTGCTGAATAAAGTCAATTTTTGTCACATTTCATCGCCGGGCTTACTGTGAAACGATCCCGGAAGCCGTTGGTGACGGGCGTGACCATAACTGTGGACAATCGAATTTACAAAAACGAGAGAAAAATCGAATACCCACCATTTTTAACGTTTCAAAGTTGCAATAAAAACCGCTAATATACGAATGACTAACTATCAGTAGCGTTATCCCTATTTCTGGAGATATTCCTTTGATCAACGTTCTACTTGTTGATGACCACGAACTGGTGCGCGCAGGGATACGACGCATTCTGGAAGATATAAAGGGTATAAAAGTCGTCGGTGAGGCATCGTGCGGTGAAGACGCCGTTAAGTGGTGCCGGACAAATGCCGTTGACGTGGTGCTAATGGACATGAGTATGCCGGGCATTGGCGGTCTTGAGGCGACGCGTAAAATCGCGCGTTCCACAGCTGATGTCAAAATCATCATGCTTACCGTCCATACAGAAAACCCTTTACCAGCGAAAGTCATGCAGGCCGGTGCTGCGGGCTACCTCAGCAAAGGCGCGGCTCCGCAGGAAGTCGTGAGTGCGATTCGTTCTGTCTATTCAGGGCAGCGTTACATTGCTTCTGATATCGCTCAACAAATGGCGTTAAGCCAGATCGAACCAGAAAAAACAGAAAGCCCATTTGCCAGTTTGTCTGAACGTGAATTGCAGATTATGCTGATGATCACCAAGGGCCAGAAGGTCAATGAGATCTCAGAACAGCTCAATCTCAGTCCGAAAACGGTGAACAGCTACCGCTATCGTATGTTCAGTAAACTAAACATTCATGGCGATGTTGAGCTGACTCACCTGGCAATTCGCCATGGTCTGTGTAATGCGGAGACATTATCAAGTCAGTGAGTGATCAGTTTGACGCAAAAGCGTTTTTAAAAACCGTAACCAGCCAGCCAGGCGTTTATCGCATGTACGATGCTGGTGGTACGGTTATCTATGTCGGCAAAGCGAAAGACCTGAAAAAACGGCTTTCCAGCTATTTCCGCAGCAACCTCGCTTCGCGCAAAACCGAAGCGCTGGTCGCCCAGATCCAGCAAATTGATGTAACGGTTACGCATACAGAAACCGAAGCGCTGTTGCTGGAACACAACTACATCAAACTCTATCAGCCGCGTTACAACGTTTTGCTACGCGATGATAAATCTTATCCTTTTATCTTCCTGAGTGGCGATACCCACCCGCGTCTGGCGATGCATCGTGGTGCGAAGCATGCCAAAGGTGAATATTTCGGCCCGTTCCCGAATGGCTATGCCGTACGTGAAACACTGGCGCTACTGCAAAAGATTTTCCCCATTCGCCAGTGCGAAAATAGTGTTTATCGCAATCGCTCGCGTCCGTGTCTGCAATATCAGATAGGGCGCTGTCTGGGACCGTGCGTTGAAGGACTGGTGAGTGAAGAAGAATACGCTCAGCAGGTTGAGTATGTGCGCCTGTTTTTGTCTGGCAAAGATGATCAGGTGCTTACGCAACTCATTAGTCGTATGGAAACTGCCAGCCAGAATCTGGAGTTTGAAGAAGCTGCACGTATTCGCGACCAAATTCAGGCGGTGCGACGCGTCACCGAAAAACAATTCGTTTCCAATACCGGCGACGACCTCGACGTTATTGGTGTGGCGTTCGATGCGGGCATGGCTTGTGTCCACGTATTGTTCATTCGTCAGGGCAAAGTGCTCGGCAGCCGCAGCTATTTCCCGAAAGTGCCTGGCGGTACGGAACTGAGCGAGGTGGTAGAAACCTTCGTAGGCCAGTTCTATTTACAAGGCAGCCAGATGCGCACCTTACCGGGTGAGATCCTGCTCGATTTTAATCTTAGCGATAAAACGCTGCTCGCCGATTCCCTTTCAGAACTGGCGGGACGCAAGATTAATGTTCAAACCAAACCTCGCGGCGATAGGGCGCGTTATCTGAAACTCGCGCGCACCAATGCGGCGACGGCCTTAACCAGCAAACTTTCGCAGCAATCTACCGTTCACCAGCGACTGACCGCGCTTGCCAGCGTGTTGAAATTGCCGGAAGTGAAGCGGATGGAGTGCTTTGACATCAGCCATACCATGGGCGAACAAACCGTCGCTTCCTGTGTGGTGTTTGATGCTAACGGCCCGCTGCGTGCGGAGTATCGGCGCTATAACATTACAGGCATCACGCCGGGCGATGATTATGCGGCGATGAATCAGGTGCTGCGTCGGCGTTATGGTAAAGCCATTGACGACAGTAAGATCCCGGATGTGATCCTTATCGACGGCGGCAAAGGCCAGCTTGCGCAGGCGAAAAATGTCTTCGCCGAACTGGATGTCTCATGGGATAAAAATCATCCGCTGCTACTTGGCGTTGCCAAAGGAGCAGATCGTAAGGCTGGGCTGGAAACGCTGTTCTTTGAGCCGGAAGGTGAGGGATTCAGTTTGCCGCCAGATTCTCCCGCGCTGCATGTTATCCAGCATATTCGCGATGAATCACATGATCACGCGATTGGCGGGCACCGTAAAAAACGGGCGAAGGTCAAAAATACCAGTTCCCTGGAAACCATTGAAGGCGTCGGGCCAAAACGTCGGCAAATGTTGTTGAAATATATGGGCGGTTTGCAAGGTTTACGTAACGCCAGCGTCGAGGAAATTGCAAAAGTGCCGGGTATTTCGCAAGGTCTGGCAGAAAAGATCTTCTGGTCGTTGAAACATTGATGTCTCTGTAGCAACATAGGGGTAATCTTACTGACAACAGATAGTTACCCGTCATTATGCAATTTAATATCCCTACGTTGCTTACACTGTTCCGTGTCATCCTTATCCCATTCTTTGTATTGGTCTTTTATCTGCCTGTCACCTGGTCGCCGTTTGCCGCCGCGCTCATTTTCTGCGTCGCGGCGGTGACTGACTGGTTCGATGGTTTTCTGGCACGCCGCTGGAACCAGAGTACCCGGTTTGGTGCTTTCCTTGACCCTGTAGCAGATAAAGTTCTCGTGGCTATCGCCATGGTGCTGGTAACCGAGCATTACCACAGCTGGTGGGTGACCTTACCGGCAGCAACGATGATCGCCCGTGAAATTATTATTTCTGCGCTACGCGAATGGATGGCGGAGTTGGGTAAACGCAGTAGCGTGGCTGTCTCCTGGATTGGGAAAGTGAAAACCACTGCCCAGATGGTGGCGTTGGCATGGCTGCTGTGGCGTCCGAACATTTGGGTTGAGTACGCCGGTATTGCACTTTTCTTTGTGGCTGCGGTACTGACTCTGTGGTCAATGTTGCAATATTTGAGCGCTGCGCGTGCAGATTTGCTTGATCAGTGATCGTTTCGGCGTAATTTTCAGCAAACGATCAAAAGTGGTGAAAAATATCGTTGACTCATCGCGCCAGGTAAGTAGAATGCAACGCATCGAACGGCGGCACTGATTGCCAGACGATAATAAAATCAAGTGATTAACTGATTGCTTGATGAATGCGGGAATAGCTCAGTTGGTAGAGCACGACCTTGCCAAGGTCGGGGTCGCGAGTTCGAGTCTCGTTTCCCGCTCCAGTTTAAAAGACATCGGCGTCAAGCGGATGTCTGGCTGAAAGGCCTGAAGAATTTGGCGCGTTAACAAAGCGGTTATGTAGCGGATTGCAAATCCGTCTAGTCCGGTTCGACTCCGGAACGCGCCTCCACTTTCTTCCCGAGCCCGGATGGTGGAATCGGTAGACACAAGGGATTTAAAATCCCTCGGCGTTCGCGCTGTGCGGGTTCAAGTCCCGCTCCGGGTACCATGGGAAAGATAAGAATAAAATCAAAGCAATAAGCAGTGTCGTGAAACCACCTTCGGGTGGTTTTTTTGTGCCTGCAACTTGTCGTTACACCCTCCTTAATTTTTAATCACCGGCAAAGCCACTCAAAAAGTATCTCTGATACGGACCGGCATGTAAGATAGGTGCTGGCGAGTTGAGATCCACAAGGAAAAGCGTATGAAAACGGGACCGTTAAACGAAAGTGAGTTGGAATGGCTGGACGATATTCTGACCAAATACAACACTAACCACGCCATCCTTGATGTGGCGGAGCTGGACGGTTTATTGACGGCGGTGTTGAGTTCTCCGCAAGAGATTGAACCGGAACAGTGGCTGGTTGCCGTGTGGGGTGGGGCTGACTATGTGCCGCGCTGGGCGTCAGAGAAAGAGATGACGCGCTTTATGAACCTGGCTTTTCAACATATGGCCGATACCGCAGAGCGTCTGAACGAATTCCCGGAGCAGTTTGAGCCGTTATTCGGCTTGCGAGAAGTTGATGGCAGCGAGCTGACGATTGTTGAGGAGTGGTGCTTTGGCTATATGCGGGGCGTGGCACTTTCTGACTGGTCAACGTTGCCCGATTCGTTAAAACCAGCGCTGGAGGCGATTGCGCTGCACGGTACTGAGGAAAACTTCGAGCGGGTAGAAAAGATGTCGCCAGAAGCGTTTGAAGAGAGCGTAGATGCCATTCGACTGGCGGCGCTTGATCTACATGCGTACTGGATGGCGCATCCGCAGGAAAAAGCTGTTCAGCAACCGATCAAAGCAGAAGAGAAACCGGGGCGTAACGATCCTTGCCCGTGCGGTAGTGGTAAGAAATTTAAGCAGTGCTGCCTGCATTAAGAGGCCAAATTGGGTGTCAGCGTTAATTCTGGCACCCAATAAGGAATTTGAGGCTATCTGATCACCCCACTTCTGGTAACAACCCTGCCGCAATCAAAAATTGCACGCCAATCACAGCAATACCACAGAGAAACACCACCACCAGCGCCGGACGACCACCTTTGACCCGGTAACCCGCCTGAGGATTGTGCTTTCTGCTTTGCCAGGTCAACAGCGAAGGGATAATCAATGCCAGTACCGCCAGCGCCACACCGGCGTAACCCAGCGCCATCACAAATCCTCGTGGATAAAACAGTGCAAACGCCAACGGCGGCAGAAAGGTAATTGCACCAGTTTGCAACCGTCCACCAACGGTATTTGAACGCTGAAATAAATCAGCCAGATAATCAAATAAGCCTAACGCAACGCCGAGAAATGACGTGGCGAGGGCTAAATCAGCAAATAAATGCACTGCCAGCTCAACATGCGGAGAGGCCACCATTTCGCGTAACGCCTGTAACAGCCCGTTTAATCCAGCATGATTAGCCAGCAATCCCATAAAGGTTGTTGAATCAATGCTGCCAAGCGTTGCCACCTGCCAGAAAATATATGCCACCAGGGGGATCGCACTACCGGTTATAAACACCCAGCGTAGCTTACGAACGTTGCCATCCATATAGCTGACAATACTCGGCACGCTACCGTGAAAACCAAATGAGGTAAAAATCACCGGGATTGCTGACAGAGCCAGCCCCTGTTGCAACGGCAGGGTTAAAAGATTCACTTTGTGAATATGCGGTAGCAGCAATACCAGCATCACCACCAGAAAAATAATTTTGGCGCTGAACAGAAAACGGTTAAATAAATCGACCAGCGATGTTCCAACACAAACCACGCCACCGGCAACAAAAGTGAACAACAGCACGCCAGCGGTTGCCGACATTGAAATACCTGTCCAGTCGCTGATGCTGGAGGCCAACAATTCACCGACACCGCTGATGTATGCCGCAGTCAGAGCATACATTAAGAACATCATACTGAAGCCCGTCAGCCATTGACCGTAGCGTCCCAGATAGCGTTTTGCCAGCGTGCCCAGACCGGTATCTGCCGGAACATGCTGGTACACCTCCAGCAGTAATAGCGCCGTGTAGCACATCAACGCCCAAAGCCCAATCAACAAGATTAACGTAACGCTAAAACCAACACCGGCCGCAGCCAGCGGCATTGCCAGCATGCCTGCGCCAATTGTGGTTCCCGCCACGATAAAAACACTTCCCAGGGTTCTGTTTTTCACGCTTTCTTCTGTCCTGACGATCTTTATGAGTGATATCTGCGGCGCAGGTTAAGGCATAACGGCTGCTTCGTCAAACCGACGTTACATATAGTGTAAATATAAATGTACAATAAAAAGCATTCAGTCCTGCGCTGGCGCAAAGTCTTCATAAGCGGCAATCGCTACGCTAGGCTTTTTTTGAGGAGGAACGATGGACTCTATTCACGGTCATGAAGTGTTAAATATGATGATTGAATCAGGCGAGCAATATACGCATGCCAGTCTGGAAGCTGCGATTAAAGCGCGTTTTGGTGAACAGGCACGTTTTCACACCTGCTCGGCAGAAGGGATGACAGCGGGAGAGCTGGTAGCGTTTCTGGCAGCAAAAGGCAAATTTATACCTTCGAAAGACGGTTTTTCGACCGATCAGAGTAAGATTTGCCGTCACTGATTTGAAACGGCGGCAGTAAACCTGCCGCCGGAGAGCATTAGTTTTGTGTGTCGAGGGTAGAGAGTTCTTTGTCGATAAAATACAGACCTTCGCCGCTTTTGCCTGCCAGGCTTAATTTATCAATAATCGATTTGAACAGTTTCTCTTCTTCATGCTGCTCAGAAACATACCACTGCAGGAAATTAAATGTTGGGTAGTCCTGATTGGTCATTGCAGCATGAGCCAGTTCGTTAATTTTCTGGGTGATTAATTGTTCGTGTTTATAGGTTTCCTGGAATAATTCATCAAGTGAGGAATATTCAGCAAACGGAGATTCAACGGTATTAATACGCGGTAAATTGCCGGTATCAGTCAGGTAATCAAACAGACGCTGCATATGCGTCATCTCTTCCTGGGCGTGACGGCGCAGGAACGCGGCAGCACCTTCGAAGGTATGATAGCTGCACCAGGCGCTCATTTGCTGATAAAGCAGTGAAGAGTACAGTTCCAGGTTCATCTGCTCATTAAGTTTTTCAATCATTTCTGGTTTCAGCATGATAGTGCTCCACAAAGGTTATATTTGTTGCTGTGGCGTCACTATAATTTGTTATTTTATTATTTGCAAAAGGTAAAATATAAACTTCAATTATTAAAAATACGAATGGGTGCAAAATGGCATCTGAATCGATCGCAGTTTGGCATTCGAATCGATCATGATTTGGCATCCATCTCCGATCACAGTTTGGCATCACAATCGATCACGATTTGGCATACTTCCGATCATTGATTGGAATTCGCCAGTCACTCCGGGAATTAACTCTTTTCACCACAGTCTCCATTGCCGTGTTTAAACCAGTGGAGACGTCAATGTCCAAAAAGAGAAAATCCAGGAGCACTATGGAAACTTGTTTTAAGATCCTTCAGCTCAAGTTCGATAAGAAGCTGACTAACCGTTGTATCGGACTGACGTTACACATCAGCGCCTCAACCGTTTTTGAGGTTCTTGCCCGCTTCAAAGCCTCTTCTCTGTCATGGCCATTACCTGCGGATATATCCCATGACACGCTGGAGAAACTCATTTTCCCGCCCAAAGACACCTCTGCGTCAGAGCTTGTTATGCCTGACATGCTGTACTTCGATACGGAAATGAGAAAACCTGGCGTGACGCGCCAACTGTTGTGGATGGAATACAAGGCACAGGCGGGTGACAAAGCGATGGGATACTCACACTTCTGCCGTTGCTACCGGAAGTGGAAAAAAACGCGACGCCTCTCCATGCGACAGGAGCATCGTGCTGGCGAAAAGCTCTTTATCGACTTCTGTGGTCCTACGGTCCCTGTTATTAATCCGGACACCGGAGAGATACGCCGCGTGGCAATCTTCGTGGCTGTAATGGGGGCGTCCAACTATACCTATGTTGAAGCGTGCGAAGGTCAGGACATGATGTCATGGTTAAATGCCCACAGCCGTTGCCTGACCTTCCTGGGCGGCGTACCGAAGCTGCTCATCCCCGATAACCTCAGAAGCGCAGTGAAAAAAGCCGATCGCTATGAGCCTGTCATCAACGACAGTTATCAGGCGCTGGCTGAGCACTATGGCACGGTTATTATCCCGGCCCGCCCGCGCAAACCTAAAGATAAACCAAAAGCAGAAAACGGCGTCCTCATCGTCGAGCGATGGCTTCTTGCCCGCATCCGTAATGAAACCTTCCACACGCTCAGGGCGCTGAATGCACGCCTTCGGGAGTTGCTGACGGACATGAATAACCGACCAATGAAGGGATACGGTAATCAAACCCGCGCAGAACGCTTCCGCATGCTGGATGCACCAGCACTCTCTCCGCTGCCTCTGGAGCCTTATGAATACACGGAATACAAAGCCGTGAAGGTTGGCCCTGACTACCACGTTGAATATGCCCGTCACTGGTACTCCGTTCCACACGAACTGGTCGGTCAGCGTCTGTCACTGAAGGTGGGGCAGTCGGTGGTACAGCTCTGGCACAAGGGGCAGTGTGTGGCGCAACATCCGCGCAGCACACATGAATATAAACACACAACCAATCCGCTTCACATGCCAGAACGCCACCGGCGGCATGGGACATGGACACCGGAACGCCTTATCGAGCAGGGAAACCGTACAGGTCCGTCCACAGGCCGGGTGGTTGAATCCATGCTGAAAGCCAAACCCCATCCGGAGCTGGCTTACCGTGCAGTCCTGGGTCTGCTGGCACTTCAGAAAAAATACGGCCCGGAACGGCTGGAAAAGGCCTGTTACGTTGCCCTGCACTATAACGCCCCGGACAGACGCTTTATCGACAATCTGCTGCGTCATCATCGGGATAACGTTGAGCTTCCGTTATCCCGCCAGGGCGAACAACATCCGGCATATGCTTCAGAGCATGAAAACCTGCGTGGTCCTGGCTACTACCACTGACAGAAGGAACAACCGTATGAGTGATAATCTGTTAAACAAACTGACCCAACTGAAACTCCCGGCGATGGCCGGGAGCCTGATACGGCAACGGGAAACGCCTCAGACTTACGACGAACTGTCGTTCGAGGAAAGGCTGACACTGCTGGTTGATGACGAGCTTCTGAGCAGAGAAAACAGTCGTGTGGCACGGTTGAGAAAAAATGCCTGCCTGAAATATCAGGCAACACCGGAAGGGCTGCGTTATCCGGCCTCAAGAGGTCTGCGGGCTGAACAGATGAGGGAACTGCTGAACGGCCACTACATAATCCACAGGAAAAACCTACTGATAACCGGTCCGACAGGATGCGGTAAGAGCTGGATAGCCAATGCGCTGGGCGAACAGGCATGTCGACAGAAATACAGCGTCCGGTACTGTAGAACCGGGCGATTACTGGAACAGTTGGCTCAGGGACGTGTTGATGGCAGTTGGCTGAAATATCTGAAACAGTTGCAAAAAATACAGGTTCTAATCCTGGACGATCTGGGGCTGGAACAGTTAAGTAACGCCCAGTGTAATGACCTTCTGGAGATCACAGAGGATCGTTACGGACAAAGCAGCACGATAGTGGTAAGCCAGTTCCCGGTAGATAAATGGCATGGTCTGATGGAGAACCCAACAACAGCAGATGCCATCCTGGACAGACTGGTACATAACTCACACAGAGTGGTCCTTCAGGGAGAGTCCCTGAGGAAAAATCCCCCTACAGTGGAAAGCAGCGAAAAAACGAGTTAAAAAGCGGTAGAAAAAGTTAAGTTCCCGGTTGATCGAATGGATGCGAATCGCTGATCGAACTTCGATGCCAATCCGTGATCGAATAGAGCGGAATACGCAAATGGGAATAAAACGCATTACCGCTATTTCTTTAATCAGCGAAGATCCCCTCGCTGATTAAAATATTTAGAGAAAGACAGGGAAGGCGGAATGATGGCACTGATATGACAAAGTGAATTCCGTATTCAAACATAAGGAACCCGCAAAAAGGCTACAGTTGCCTACTGGCTGACCAAAGGGGACCGCGTGGGTATAGCCTTCCTGCTGGCATGCGCGATCGGCGATCCCGCGACTGACATAACGATCGGTATGGGCATGCTGCAAAAAAGCCTGGTCATAAACCAACCGTACAATACCTGTTGCCGCGTCAACTTCGCTCACATGGGCTTGGCGAGTAACCGTACACCCCGCCAGCGTTATTAATGAAAGAGTCAGAATCAGAAGTCTCATGGTCCAGCCAGAAGAGTAAGAGAAAGCACTATTTTACGCGTTACAGCGCTGCGACAATGGCCGGAAAAGACGCCTGGCAGGCGCTATTTCTTGCCATCTGTAGGTGTCAGAAATAGGGGGGCTGTTTTTTGATTATCATTTTTATAACATTAAAGGGGTATTTATG
This sequence comes from Shigella sonnei, assembly GCF_002950395.1. Lineage (NCBI taxonomy): Bacteria > Pseudomonadati > Pseudomonadota > Gammaproteobacteria > Enterobacterales > Enterobacteriaceae > Shigella > Shigella sonnei. The sequence goes on along the minus strand of NZ_CP026802.1, from coordinate 1,733,293 downwards.
TGATTTGTATCACATAAAGATTGATTTTTGTGATGGTTGTCATATTATAAGCGCAAAGACAATAACACCTGTATAACAAATGGTCGGAGTGCCGCGATGAAACTGCGCAAAATCCTGAAAAGTATGTTCAATAACTATTGCAAGACGTTCAAAGACGTACCGCCAGGCAATATGTTCCGATAACAAAAAACCTGCTCCGGCAGGTTTTTTTGTGTCCTGATGACGGTGGATGTGACTATCGCTGAAGATGTGAAGCCGCTACTATAACGGCTTTCAAAATGCTATCAGGAGTTTACGATGTCCCAGCCGCTGAATGCCGATCAGGAACTGGTTTCTGATGTGGTTGCTTGCCAGTTGGTTATCAAACAAATTCTGGATGTTCTCGATGTAATCGCGCCCGTTGAAGTTCGTGAAAAAATGTCCAGTCAGCTGAAGAATATCGACTTTACTAACCATCCCGCCGCCGCAGACCCGGTCACCATGCGGGCAATCCAAAAAGCCATCGCGCTTATTGAACTCAAGTTTACCCCACAGGGTGAATCCCATTAAAAAAACCGCTGCTTCAAACAGATGAGGCAGCGGTTTCTCAAAACCTTCATCGGCGCAATGCATTAGCGCCGATGATGATCAATGCAGCTGGTGTGACACGACATTCAGAACATGTTGGTCGGTCTGCACAGGGCACATACCCGCAAGTTTCGCACTGCGCACTTCATCAAGAATGGTTTGCAGCAACAGACCATCATGCTGCTGTTCTTTTTCCAGATCGCGCAGGAAATTGACGGTTGAATCATCATTCAGTTCTTTCGCTTCATCGGCTAACTGTGCCAACGTACTAGAACGTTGCTCGTATTCTTCCATCGTTTTTTGGAACAGTTCTTCCAGAGAGTTCAGTTTTTCACCGGGAACATCAATGGCTTTAACGATGGGGGTAGCGCCGACACTCTTCATAAAGTTAAACATGCGCATCATTTGGGTCACATTACTCTGTGCCTGGGCGCGAAGGAAAGTGGCGGTGCCGTTCAGACTCTGTTCAGAACACCAGTTACTCAGGTGAAGGTAGAGATTGGATGCGTAAAACTCGCGGTTCATTTGAGAGTTGAGTTTGAGAAGCATTCCAGCGGTTGCCATACCTAATATCCTTATATCCAGAAGTGGAGAGGTGCAAGATAAATCAAAACACCATAATTACTGTTTGCAGAATAATTCCTTTCTGCCGGTCCGAAATGTGATCGTGGAGTCAATTCTGACGATGATCTGAAATAAGAATAACGTCTGAACGGGTATAAGAAAATGCTTAAATCATCAAGTTTATATATTTTTACATTTCATTGATGAAATCAATGTAACTGCAATGAATTTTAATGATAGTGCTTTTTGTATCTTGTTGATATTAATCAATGAATTTGAATTCATGATGAAGTGATGATTTTATAAAACGTTTTTTCATTTTTGCGAGATGGCTCTCATTATACGTGTTCTGTTAATTAATGAGCACAGTGATAATTAATGGCGAAATGAATGACGTGCATTTTCCACATCTTTGAGTTGCGGTTATTACACCATTTCAAAAACTCAACGCCAGGTAATGCGGCCTATTGACTGGTTAAAAAGAAGACATCCCGCATGGGTACCAAAGACAACAAGGATTTCCAGGCTAATCTTATGGATTAATCTGCTGTGCATTCGACAATTTGTCTGACAAATTGGCTTTCCCTTATGTCTTTTCCCGCTAAATTTATGCACGTTCTCACTGTAATTCTGCGATGTGATATTGCTCTCCTATGGAGAATTAATTTCTCGCTAAAACTATGTCAACACGGTCACTTATCTTTTAGATAAAAGGTAATGCTTTGTTTTCCGATTAATTTAACGAAAGTCATTCGTTTTTGCCCTACACAAAACGACACTAAAGCTGGAGAGAACCATGCACAAATTTACTAAAGCCCTGGCAGCCATTGGTCTGGCAGCCGTTATGTCACAATCCGCTATGGCGGAGAACCTGAAGCTCGGTTTTCTGGTGAAGCAACCGGAAGAGCCGTGGTTCCAGACCGAATGGAAGTTTGCCGATAAAGCCGGGAAGGATTTAGGGTTTGAGGTTATTAAGATTGCCGTGCCGGATGGCGAAAAAACATTGAACGCGATCGACAGCCTGGCTGCCAGTGGCGCAAAAGGTTTCGTTATTTGTACTCCGGACCCCAAACTCGGCTCTGCCATCGTCGCGAAAGCGCGTGGCTACGATATGAAAGTCATTGCCGTGGATGACCAGTTTGTTAACGCCAAAGGTAAGCCAATGGATACCGTTCCGCTGGTGATGATGGCGGCGACTAAAATTGGCGAACGTCAGGGTCAGGAACTGTATAAAGAGATGCAGAAACGTGGCTGGGATGTCAAAGAAAGCGCGGTGATGGCGATTACCGCCAACGAACTGGATACGGCACGTCGCCGTACAACGGGTTCTATGGATGCGCTGAAAGCGGCCGGATTCCCGGAAAAACAAATTTATCAGGTACCTACCAAATCTAACGACATCCCGGGGGCATTTGACGCTGCCAACTCAATGCTGGTTCAACATCCGGAAGTTAAACATTGGCTGATCGTCGGTATGAACGACAGCACCGTGCTGGGCGGCGTACGCGCGACGGAAGGTCAGGGCTTTAAAGCTGCCGATATCATCGGCATTGGCATTAACGGTGTGGATGCGTTGAGCGAACTGTCTAAAGCACAGGCAACCGGCTTCTACGGTTCCCTGCTGCCAAGCCCGGACGTACATGGCTATAAATCCAGCGAAATGCTTTACAACTGGGTAGCAAAAGACGTTGAACCGCCAAAATTTACCGAAGTTACCGACGTGGTGCTGATCACGCGTGACAACTTTAAAGAAGAACTGGAGAAAAAAGGTTTAGGCGGTAAGTAATTTGCCGGAAAAATTCCCCTCTGCATGATGCAGAGGGGGTGTGAACGACCAGTGATTCACGGAGACGTTATGCAACAGTCTACCCCGTATCTCTCATTTCGCGGCATCGGTAAAACGTTTCCCGGCGTTAAGGCGCTGACGGATATTAGTTTTGACTGCTATGCCGGTCAGGTTCATGCGTTGATGGGTGAAAATGGCGCAGGAAAATCAACTCTCTTAAAAATCCTCAGCGGCAACTATGCGCCAACCACGGGTTCTGTAGTGATTAATGGGCAGGAAATGTCCTTTTCCGACACGACCGCAGCACTTAACGCGGGTGTGGCGATTATTTACCAGGAACTGCATCTCGTGCCGGAAATGACCGTCGCGGAAAACATCTATCTCGGCCAGCTGCCGCATAAAGGCGGCATTGTGAATCGCTCATTGCTGAATTATGAGGCGGGTTTACAACTTAAACATCTTGGTATGGATATTGACCCGGACACGCCGCTGAAATATCTCTCCATTGGTCAGTGGCAGATGGTTGAAATCGCCAAGGCGCTGGCGCGTAACGCTAAAATTATCGCCTTTGATGAGCCAACCAGCTCCCTTTCTGCCCGCGAAATCGACAATCTTTTCCGCGTTATTCGTGAACTGCGAAAAGAGGGGCGGGTGATCTTATACGTTTCTCACCGTATGGAAGAAATATTTGCCCTCAGCGATGCCATCACTGTCTTTAAAGATGGACGTTATGTCAAAACCTTTACCGATATGCAGCAGGTTGACCACGACGCGCTGGTGCAGGCGATGGTCGGGCGCGACATTGGCGATATCTACGGCTGGCAACCTCGTAGTTATGGCGAGGAGCGCCTGCGTCTTGATGCTGTGAAAGCACCAGGCGTGCGTACGCCAATAAGTCTGGCGGTTCGCAGTGGTGAAATTGTTGGGCTGTTTGGTCTGGTAGGGGCGGGGCGTAGCGAATTAATGAAAGGCTTGTTTGGCGGGACGCAAATCACCGCCGGTCAGGTTTATATCGACCAACAGCCGATCGATATTCGTAAACCGAGCCACGCCATTGCCGCAGGCATGATGCTCTGCCCGGAAGATCGCAAAGCGGAAGGCATTATTCCCGTGCACTCCGTTCGCGACAATATCAACATCAGTGCCAGACGCAAACATGTGCTCGGCGGTTGTGTAATCAACAACGGTTGGGAAGAAAACAATGCCGATCAGCACATTCGTTCGCTCAACATCAAAACGCCGGGCGCTGAGCAACTGATCATGAATCTCTCAGGCGGAAATCAGCAAAAAGCCATTCTGGGCCGCTGGTTATCGGAAGAGATGAAGGTCATTTTGCTGGATGAACCTACGCGCAGCATTGATGTTGGTGCTAAGCACGAAATATATAACGTAATTTATGCGCTGGCGGCGCAGGGTGTGGCGGTGCTGTTTGCCTCCAGCGACTTACCTGAAGTCCTCGGCGTTGCCGACCGGATTGTGGTGATGCGGGAAGGTGAAATCGCCGGTGAATTGTTACACGAGCAGGCAGATGAGCGTCAGGCACTGAGCCTTGCGATGCCTAAAGTCAGCCAGGCAGTTGCCTGAGTAAGGAGAGTATGATGTCTTCTGTTTCTACATCGGGTTCTGGCGCACCTAAGTCGTCATTCAGCTTCGGGCGTATTTGGGATCAGTACGGCATGCTGGTGGTGTTTGCGGTGCTCTTTATCGCCTGTGCCATTTTTGTCCCAAATTTTGCCACCTTCATTAATATGAAAGGGTTGGGCCTGGCAATTTCCATGTCGGGGATGGTGGCGTGTGGCATGTTGTTCTGCCTTGCTTCCGGTGACTTTGACCTTTCTGTCGCCTCCGTAATTGCCTGTGCGGGTGTCACCACGGCGGTGGTTATCAACCTGACTGAAAGCCTGTGGATTGGCGTGGCAGCGGGGTTGCTGCTTGGCATTCTCTGTGGCCTGGTCAATGGCTTTGTTATCGCCAAACTGAAAATAAATGCTCTGATCACAACACTGGCAACGATGCAGATTGTTCGAGGTCTGGCGTACATCATTTCAGACGGTAAAGCGGTCGGTATCGAAGATGAAAGCTTCTTTGCCCTTGGTTACGCTAACTGGTTCGGTCTGCCTGCGCCAATCTGGCTCACCGTCGCGTGTCTGATTATCTTTGGTTTGTTGCTGAATAAAACCACCTTTGGTCGTAACACCCTGGCGATTGGCGGGAACGAAGAGGCTGCGCGTCTGGCGGGTGTACCGGTTGTTCGCACCAAAATTATTATCTTTGTTCTCTCTGGCCTGGTATCTGCGATAGCCGGAATTATTCTGGCTTCACGTATGACTAGTGGGCAGCCAATGACGTCGATTGGTTATGAGCTTATTGTTATCTCCGCCTGCGTTTTAGGTGGCGTTTCTCTGAAAGGTGGCATCGGAAAAATCTCATATGTGGTGGCGGGTATCTTAATTTTAGGCACCGTGGAAAACGCCATGAACCTGCTTAATATTTCTCCTTTCGCGCAGTACGTGGTTCGCGGCTTAATCCTGCTGGCAGCGGTGATCTTCGACCGTTACAAGCAAAAAGCGAAACGCACTGTCTGATGCTTTTTTCCACAACAATTTAACGTTTTTTCCCACCACAGCCAGCCGCCACAACGGTTGGCTGTTCTTCATTGCAAATGGCGACCCCCGTCACACTGTCTATACTTACATGTCTGTAAAGCGCGTTCTGCGCAAAACAATAAGAAAAGAGAAGGAGGAGAGCCGGGTGACAGAACCGTTAACCGAAACCCCTGAACTATCCGCGAAATATGCCTGGTTTTTTGATCTTGATGGAACGCTGGCGGAAATCAAACCGCATCCCGATCAGGTCGTCGTGCCTGACAATATTCTGCAAGGACTACAGCTACTGGCAACCGCAAGTGATGGTGCATTGGCATTGATATCAGGGCGCTCAATGGTGGAGCTTGACGCACTGGCAAAACCTTATCGCTTCCCGTTAGCGGGCGTGCATGGGGCGGAGCGCCGTGACATCAATGGTAAAACACATATCGTTCATCTGCCGGATGCGATTGCGCGTGATATTAGCGTGCAACTGCATACAGTCATCGCTCAGTATCCCGGCGCGGAGCTGGAGGCGAAAGGGATGGCTTTTGCGCTGCATTATCGTCAGGCTCCGCAGCATGAAGACGCATTAATGACATTAGCGCAACGTATTACTCAGATCTGGCCACAAATGGCGTTACAGCAGGGAAAGTGTGTTGTCGAGATCAAACCGAGAGGTACCAGTAAAGGTGAGGCAATTGCAGCTTTTATGCAGGAAGCTCCCTTTATCGGGCGAACGCCCGTATTTCTGGGCGATGATTTAACCGATGAATCTGGCTTCGCAGTCGTTAACCGACTGGGCGGAATGTCAGTAAAAATTGGCACAGGTGCAACTCAGGCATCATGGCGACTGGCGGGTGTGCCGGATGTCTGGAGCTGGCTTGAAATGATAACCACCGCATTACAACAAAAAAGAGAAAATAACAGGAGTGATGACTATGAGTCGTTTAGTCGTAGTATCTAACCGGATTGCACCACCAGACGAGCACGCCGCCAGTGCCGGTGGCCTTGCCGTTGGCATACTGGGGGCACTGAAAGCCGCAGGCGGACTGTGGTTTGGCTGGAGTGGTGAAACAGGGAATGAGGATCAGCCGCTAAAAAAGGTGAAAAAAGGTAACATTACGTGGGCCTCTTTTAACCTCAGCGAACAGGACCTTGACGAATACTACAACCAATTCTCCAATGCCGTTCTCTGGCCCGCTTTTCATTATCGGCTCGATCTGGTGCAATTTCAGCGTCCTGCCTGGGACGGCTATCTACGCGTAAATGCGTTGCTGGCAGATAAATTACTGCCGCTGTTGCAAGACGATGACATTATCTGGATCCACGATTATCACCTGTTGCCATTTGCGCATGAATTACGCAAACGGGGAGTGAATAATCGCATTGGTTTCTTTCTGCATATTCCTTTCCCGACACCGGAAATCTTCAACGCGCTGCCGACATATGACACCTTGCTTGAACAGCTTTGTGATTATGATTTGCTGGGTTTCCAGACAGAAAACGATCGTCTGGCGTTCCTGGATTGTCTTTCTAACCTGACCCGCGTCACGACACGTAGCGCAAAAAGCCATACAGCCTGGGGCAAAGCATTTCGAACAGAAGTCTACCCGATCGGCATTGAACCGAAAGAAATAGCCAAACAGGCTGCCGGGCCACTGCCGCCAAAACTGGCGCAACTTAAAGCGGAACTGAAAAACGTACAAAATATCTTTTCTGTCGAACGGCTGGATTATTCCAAAGGTTTGCCAGAGCGTTTTCTCGCCTATGAAGCGTTGCTGGAAAAATATCCGCAGCATCATGGTAAAATTCGTTATACCCAGATTGCACCAACGTCGCGTGGTGATGTGCAAGCCTATCAGGATATTCGTCATCAGCTCGAAAATGAAGCTGGACGAATTAATGGTAAATACGGGCAATTAGGCTGGACGCCGCTTTATTATTTGAATCAGCATTTTGACCGTAAATTACTGATGAAAATATTCCGCTACTCTGACGTGGGCTTAGTGACGCCACTGCGTGACGGGATGAACCTGGTAGCAAAAGAGTATGTTGCTGCTCAGGACCCAGCCAACCCGGGCGTTCTTGTTCTTTCGCAATTTGCGGGAGCGGCAAACGAGTTAACGTCGGCGTTAATTGTTAACCCCTACGATCGTGACGAAGTTGCAGCTGCGCTGGATCGTGCATTGACTATGTCGCTGGCGGAACGTATTTCCCGTCATGCAGAAATGCTGGACGTTATCGTGAAAAACGATATTAACCACTGGCAGGAGTGCTTCATTAGCGACCTAAAGCAGATAGTTCCGCGAAGCGCGGAAAGCCAGCAGCGCGATAAAGTTGCTACCTTTCCAAAGCTTGCGTAGGAGCGGTTAATCTCCCGTAAGTGGAACTAACAGCACATCGACCTCACTTGAGGCAATCACTCTTTTCGCCGAGCAGGATGCTCGCGAAAAGAAACTGTGATTGTGATTACCGCAAATCACCAAATCGAAATGATGTTTGTGACATACTTCCAGAATATGTTCGCTTAACTCACCGTAGGCAATAAACGTCTTGTCAACGGGATACCCCGCATCCTGAATTAACTTATCAAGAAAGCTTTGCGTTTCTTCTTGCATCACGCTGCGTAAATCTTCAAGCATCGGCGCGGCTAATTGATTGTACATTTCCGGGTCGGAAGCGAGAGTAATTAAACTGATGTGTCCCTTTACTGGCCTGGCGATAGATACCGCTTTTGCCAGCAGTTGCTGACTTTCCGGTGTAACCGCAACAGCGACAAGAATATTGCTATAGCTCATAACCTGTTCCTTATTCTGTGAACTTCAGGTGACATTAAAGCTTTACTCCTAATGGAGAAACGACGCAATCCCAACTCGGTCAAACAGGTAAATATTAGTCTGATTATTAGTAAAGACAATTAATCAATCACTCCCGGTGATCATATAATTTCAAATGTAATTATAAGAAAATAGTGTACTGATTCTCCGCATTAAACAAGTGGTTAATATATGTAAAACATTTCATTAACATTAAGTTGATTGTTGCCTTTCTTTGTATTTAATTAGTTTGTTGTGCGGTAAGTGTCTGTTTAAAAATAGCTTATCTGGTATTGCATGAAAGTGATTATTTATAGCAGATGATTATTTACGGTGATTTATTTTAACTGTGCGCAACATCCCATTTCGATTATTCCTGTTTCATTTTTGCTTGCTAGCGTAGCGAAAAACTTTTTAACATATTGAAATACACCCAAAACAAAAGTATGACTTATACATTTATGTTAAGTAATTGAGTGTTTTGTGTGATCTGCATCACACATTATTGAAAATCGCAGCCCCCCCTCCGTTGTATGTGCGTGTAGTGACGAGTACAGTTGCGTCGATTTAGGAAAAATCTTAGATAAGTGTAAAGACCCATTTCTATTTGTAAGGACATATTAAACCAAAAAGGTGGTTCTGCTTATTGCAGCTTATCGCAACTATTCTAATGCTAATTATTTTTTACCGGGGCTTCCCGGCGACATCACGGGGTGCGGTGAAACCGCATAAAAATAAAGTTGGTTATTCTGGGTGGGAATAATGCATACCTCCGAGTTGCTGAAACACATTTATGACATCAACTTGTCATATTTACTACTTGCACAGCGTTTGATTGTTCAGGACAAAGCGTCCGCTATGTTTCGTCTCGGCATAAATGAAGAAATGGCGACAACGTTAGCGGCACTGACTCTTCCGCAAATGGTTAAGCTGGCAGAAACCAATCAACTGGTTTGTCACTTCCGTTTTGACAGCCACCAGACGATTACTCAGTTGACGCAAGATTCCCGCGTTGACGATCTCCAGCAAATTCATACCGGCATCATGCTCTCAACACGCTTGCTGAATGATGTTAATCAGCCTGAAGAAGCGCTGCGCAAGAAAAGGGCCTGATCATGAGTGAAAAAAGCATTGTTCAGGAAGCGCGGGATATTCAGCTGGCAATGGAATTGATTACCCTGGGCGCTCGTTTGCAGATGCTGGAAAGCGAAACACAGTTAAGTCGCGGACGCCTGATAAAACTTTATAAAGAACTGCGCGGAAGCCCACCGCCGAAAGGCATGCTGCCATTCTCAACCGACTGGTTTATGACCTGGGAACAAAACGTTCATGCTTCGATGTTCTGTAATGCATGGCAGTTTTTACTGAAAACCGGTTTGTGTAATGGCGTCGATGCGGTGATCAAAGCCTACCGTTTATACCTTGAACAGTGCCCACAAGCAGAAGAAGGACCACTGCTGGCATTAACCCGTGCCTGGACATTGGTGCGGTTTGTTGAAAGTGGATTACTGCAACTTTCCAGCTGCAACTGCTGCGGCGGCAATTTTATTACCCACGCTCACCAGCCTGTTGGCAGCTTTGCCTGCAGCTTATGTCAACCGCCATCCCGGGCAGTAAAAAGACGTAAACTTTCCCAGAATCCTGCCGATATTATCCCACAACTGCTGGATGAACAGAGAGTACAGGCTGTTTAACTGATACGGTGAGGCGCAACATTCCAGCAGCGGTAACGACGTACCGCTGCTTTTTTTGCCCCAATCGCGCGTTAACGCCTGACGACTGAACATCCTGTCATGGTCAACAGTGGAAGGATGATGTCGTGCTTATCTTATTAGGTTACCTGGTTGTTCTCGGTACAGTTTTCGGCGGTTATTTGATGACCGGTGGAAGCCTTGGAGCACTCTATCAACCCGCTGAACTGGTGATTATTGCCGGTGCAGGGATTGGGTCGTTTATCGTCGGCAATAATGGCAAAGCGATTAAAGGCACGCTGAAGGCGCTGCCGTTGCTGTTTCGTCGCTCCAAATACACCAAAGCAATGTATATGGATCTGCTGGCTCTGCTTTATCGGTTGATGGCGAAATCGCGGCAGATGGGGATGTTTTCGCTGGAACGTGATATTGAAAATCCCCGTGAGAGCGAGATCTTCGCCAGCTACCCACGCATCCTCGCGGATAGCGTCATGCTTGATTTTATCGTCGATTATCTGCGTCTGATTATCAGCGGTCATATGAACACCTTCGAAATCGAAGCCCTGATGGATGAAGAGATTGAGACGCACGAAAGCGAGGCAGAAGTCCCGGCGAACAGTCTGGCGCTGGTCGGGGACTCACTTCCGGCGTTTGGTATTGTCGCGGCTGTAATGGGGGGCGTTCACGCGTTAGGTTCAGCCGATCGTCCTGCCGCCGAGCTGGGTGCGCTTATCGCACATGCGATGGTGGGGACTTTCCTCGGCATTTTATTGGCTTACGGATTTATTTCCCCATTAGCGAGTGTTTTACGTCAGAAAAGCGCCGAAACCAGCAAAATGATGCAGTGCGTCAAAGTCACTCTGCTTTCTAATCTGAACGGTTACGCACCGCCTATCGCCGTTGAGTTTGGTCGCAAAACGCTCTATTCCAGCGAACGTCCGTCGTTTATTGAACTGGAAGAGCATGTGCGTGCGGTGAAAAATCCGCAACAACAGACGACAACCGAGGAAGCATGAAGAATCAAGCGCATCCGATTATTGTCGTCAAACGACGCAAAGCCAAAAGCCACGGGGCAGCACATGGATCGTGGAAGATTGCTTATGCCGACTTTATGACTGCGATGATGGCCTTTTTTCTGGTGATGTGGCTGATCTCCATCTCCAGCCCAAAAGAGCTGATTCAGATTGCGGAGTACTTCCGGACTCCACTGGCGACTGCGGTTACGGGCGGCGATCGCATTTCTAATAGTGAAAGCCCAATTCCCGGCGGTGGTGATGATTACACCCAAAGCCAGGGGGAAGTGAATAAGCAGCCGAACATCGAAGATCTGAAAAAACGCATGGAGCAAAGTCGATTGCGGAAATTGCGGGGTGATCTCGACCAGTTGATAGAGTCCGATCCGAAACTGCGGGCGTTACGTCCCCATCTCAAAATCGATCTGGTCCAGGAAGGTCTACGTATTCAGATCATCGATAGCCAGAATCGCCCGATGTTTAGAACCGGCAGTGCCGATGTCGAACCCTATATGCGCGACATTCTGCGTGCCATTGCGCCTGTACTGAACGGTATTCCCAACCGTATTAGCCTTTCAGGTCATACCGATGATTTCCCCTACGCCAGCGGTGAGAAAGGATATAGCAACTGGGAGCTTTCTGCCGATCGGGCCAATGCATCCCGCCGCGAACTGATGGTCGGAGGGTTGGATAGCGGCAAAGTGTTACGTGTCGTCGGCATGGCGGCAACGATGCGCTTAAGCGATCGCGGACCTGATGATGCCGTCAACCGTCGCATCAGCCTGCTGGTACTGAACAAACAAGCCGAACAGGCCATTTTGCATGAAAACGCCGAAAGCCAGAATGAGCCAGTAAGCGCCCTGGAAAAACCTGAGGTTGCACCACAGGTCAGTGTTCCCACAATGCCATCAGCCGAACCGAGGTGACAGCGTGAGCATGGATATAAGCGATTTTTATCAGACATTTTTTGATGAAGCGGACGAACTGTTGGCTGACATGGAGCAGCATCTGCTGGTTTTGCAGCCGGAAGCGCCAGATGCCGAACAATTGAATGCCATCTTTCGGGCTGCCCACTCGATCAAAGGAGGGGCAGGAACTTTTGGCTTCAGCGTTTTGCAGGAAACCACGCATCTGATGGAAAACCTGCTCGATGAAGCCAGACGAGGTGAGATGCAACTCAACACCGACATTATCAATCTGTTTTTGGAAACGAAGGACATCATGCAAGAACAGCTCGACGCTTATAAACAGTCGCAAGAGCCGGATGCCGCCAGCTTCGATTATATCTGCCAGGCCTTGCGTCAACTGGCATTAGAAGCGAAAGGCGAAACGCCATCCGCAGTGACCCGATTAAGTGTGGTTGCCAAAAGTGAACCGCAAGATGAGCAGAGTCGCAGTCAGTCGCCGCGACGAATTATCCTTTCGCGCCTGAAGGCCGGGGAAGTCGACCTGCTGGAAGAAGAACTGGGACATCTGACAACGTTAACTGACGTGGTGAAAGGGGCGGATTCGCTCTCGGCAATATTACCGGGCGACATCGCCGAAGATGACATCACAGCGGTACTCTGTTTTGTGATTGAAGCCGATCAGATTACCTTTGAAACAGTAGAAGTCTCGCCAAAAATATCCACCCCACCAGTGCTTAAACTGGCAGCCGAACAAGCGCCAACCGGCCGCGTGGAGCGGGAAAAAACGACGCGCAGCAATGAATCCACCAGCATCCGTGTAGCGGTAGAAAAGGTTGATCAATTAATTAACCTCGTCGGCGAGCTGGTTATCACCCAGTCCATGCTTGCCCAGCGTTCCAGCGAACTGGACCCGGTTAATCATGGTGATTTGATAACCAGCATGGGGCAGTTACAACGTAACGCCCGTGATTTGCAGGAATCAGTGATGTCGATTCGCATGATGCCGATGGAATATGTTTTTAGTCGCTATCCCCGGCTGGTGCGTGATCTGGCGGGAAAACTCGGCAAGCAGGTAGAACTGACGCTGGTGGGCAGTTCTACTGAACTCGACAAAAGCCTGATAGAACGCATTATCGACCCGCTGACCCACCTGGTACGCAATAGCCTCGATCACGGTATTGAACTGCCAGAAAAACGGCTCGCCGCAGGTAAAAACAGCGTCGGAAATTTAATTCTGTCTGCCGAACATCAGGGCGGCAACATTTGCATTGAAGTGACCGACGATGGGGCGGGGCTAAACCGTGAGCGAATTCTGGCAAAAGCGGCCTCGCAAGGTTTGACTGTCAGCGAAAACATGAGCGACGACGAAGTCGCGATGCTGATATTTGCACCAGGCTTCTCCATGGCAGAGCAGGTCACCGACGTCTCCGGGCGCGGCGTCGGCATGGACGTCGTTAAACGTAATATCCAGGAGATGGGCGGTCATGTCGAAATCCAGTCGAAGCAGGGGACTGGCACTACGATCCGCATTTTACTGCCGCTGACGCTGGCCATCCTCGACGGCATGTCCGTACGCGTTGGGGATGAAGTTTTCATTCTGCCGCTGAATGCTGTTATGGAATCACTGCAACCCCGTGAAGCCGATCTCCATCCACTGGCCGGCGGCGAGCGGGTGCTGGAAGTGCGGGGTGAATATCTGCCCATCGTCGAACTGTGGAAAGTGTTCAACGTCGCGGGCGCGAAAACCGAAGCCACCCAGGGAATTGTTGTGATCTTACAAAGTGGCGGTCGCCGCTACGCCTTGCTGGTGGATCAATTAATTGGTCAACACCAGGTTGTGGTTAAAAACCTTGAAAGTAACTATCGCAAAGTCCCCGGCATTTCTGCTGCGACCATTCTTGGCGACGGCAGCGTGGCACTGATTGTTGATGTCTCCGCCTTGCAGGCGATAAACCGCGAACAACGTATGGCGAACACCGCCGCCTGAATGAGTAAAAAGGTAACAATATGACCGGTATGACGAATGTAACAAAGCTGGCCAGCGAGCCGTCAGGCCAGGAATTTCTGGTATTTACCCTTGGTGATGAAGAGTACGGTATTGATATCCTGAAAGTGCAGGAGATCCGTGGCTACGATCAGGTAACACGGATTGCGAACACGCCAGCGTTTATCAAAGGCGTCACGAATCTGCGCGGCGTTATTGTGCCGATTGTTGACTTACGAATTAAGTTCAGCCAGGTGGATGTGGACTATAACGACAACACGGTAGTTATCGTCCTGAATCTCGGACAGCGGGTGGTCGGCATCGTGGTTGACGGCGTTTCAGACGTGCTTTCATTGACGGCGGAGCAAATTCGTCCGGCACCAGAGTTTGCCGTGACGCTTTCAACAGAATATCTCACTGGACTGGGCGCACTGGGCGACCGTATGTTGATTCTGGTGAACATCGAAAAACTGCTGAACAGCGAAGAGATGGCGCTGTTAGATAGCGCGGCGTCAGAAGTGGCGTAATTCTCCCGATTTCCTCAATTGAAATGAACCCGATGATCTGCGCATCGGGTTTTTTATTTCAATTTCGCGGCGGGTGGCATCAGCAATAAAGTTTCCCCCCTTCTTGCCGATAACGAGATCAACTTGTTTTCAGGAAGGTGCCTTATGATTAACCGTATCCGCGTAGTCACGCTGTTGGTAATGGTGCTGGGGGTATTCGCACTGTTACAGCTTATTTCCGGCAGTCTGTTTTTTTCTTCCCTTCACCATAGCCAGAAGAGCTTTGTGGTTTCCAATCAATTGCGGGAACAGCAGGGCGAGCTGACGTCAACCTGGGATTTAATGCTGCAAACGCGCATTAACCTGAGTCGTTCAGCGGTGCGGATGATGATGGATTCCTCCAATCAACAAAGTAACGCCAAAGTTGAATTGCTCGATAGCGCCAGGAAAACATTGGCGCAGGCAGCGACGCATTATAAAAAATTCAAAAGCATGGCACCGTTACCTGAAATGGTCGCTACCAGTCGTAATATTGATGAAAAATATAAAAACTATTACACAGCGTTAACTGAACTGATTGATTATCTAGATTATGGCAATACTGGAGCTTATTTCGCTCAGCCAACCCAGGGAATGCAAAATGCAATGGGCGAAGCGTTTGCTCAGTACGCCCTCAGCAGTGAAAAACTGTATCGCGATATCGTCACTGACAACGCAGATGATTACCGATTTGCCCAGTGGCAACTGGCGGTTATCGCGCTGGTGGTGGTATTGATTCTGCTGGTGGCGTGGTACGGCATTCGCCGTATGTTGCTTACTCCGCTGGCAAAAATTATTGCTCACATTCGCGAAATCGCCGGTGGTAACCTAGCGAATACCCTGACCATTGACGGGCGCAGTGAAATGGGCGACCTGGCGCAGAGCGTTTCACATATGCAACGCTCTTTGACTGACACCGTCACTCATGTCCGCGAAGGTTCAGATGCCATCTATGCCGGTACCCGTGAAATTGCGGCGGGCAACACCGATCTTTCCTCCCGTACTGAACAGCAGGCATCCGCGCTGGAAGAAACTGCCGCCAGCATGGAGCAGCTCACCGCGACAGTGAAGCAAAACGCCGATAACGCCCGCCAGGCCTCGCAACTGGCGCAAAGTGCCTCCGACACCGCCCAGCACGGCGGCAAAGTGGTGGATGGCGTAGTGAAAACGATGCATGAGATCGCCGATAGTTCGAAGAAAATTGCCGACATTATCAGCGTTATCGACGGTATTGCCTTCCAGACTAATATCCTCGCGCTGAATGCCGCGGTTGAAGCCGCGCGTGCGGGTGAACAGGGCCGTGGTTTTGCCGTGGTGGCGGGTGAAGTGCGTAATCTTGCCAGTCGCAGCGCCCAGGCGGCAAAAGAGATCAAAGCCCTCATTGAAGACTCCGTCGCACGCGTTGATACCGGTTCGGTGCTGGTCGAAAGCGCCGGGGAAACAATGAACAATATCGTCAATGCTGTCACTCGCGTGACTGACATTATGGGCGAGATTGCATCGGCATCGGATGAACAGAGCCGTGGCATCGATCAAGTCGCATTGGCGGTTTCGGAAATGGATCGCGTCACGCAACAGAACGCATCGCTGGTGCAGGAATCAGCTGCCGCCGCCGCTGCGCTGGAAGAACAGGCGAGTCGTTTAACGCAAGCGGTTTCCGCGTTCCGTCTGGCAGCCAGCCCACTCACCAATAAACCGCAAACACCATCCCGTCCTGCCAGTGAGCAACCACCGGCACAGCCACGACTGCGAATTGCTGAACAAGATCCAAACTGGGAAACATTTTGACGAGTATTTACTAACGCGGTCATTGCCGCCTGATGGGGAGCGTTGATGTTTAATCGTATTCGAATTTCGACCACGCTGTTTTTAATTTTGATTCTCTGCGGGATCTTGCAGATTGGCAGTAACGGCATGTCTTTTTGGGCATTTCGCGACGATTTGCAACGACTGAATCAGGTCGAGCAGAGCAATCAGCAACGTGCGGCATTAGCGCAAACTCGGGCGGTAATGTTACAGGCCAGTACCGCGCTGAACAAAGCGGGCACTCTGACGGCACTTAGCTATCCGGCGGATGACATTAAAACGTTGATGACGACGGCGCGCGCCAGTCTGACGCAATCCACCACGCTGTTTAAAAGTTTTATGGCGATGACTGCGGGCAACGAGCACGTCAGGGCATTGCAAAAAGAGACGGAGAAAAGTTTTGCCCGCTGGCACAACGATCTCGAACATCAGGCGACCTGGCTTGAAAGTAATCAACTTTCGGATTTCCTCACTGCGCCGGTGCAGGGATCACAGAATGCGTTTGACGTTAACTTTGAGGCCTGGCAGCTGGAGATCAACCATGTGCTGGAAGCCGCCAGTGCGCAAAGCCAGCGTAACTATCAGATTTCGACACTGGTGTTTATCAGCATGATTATTGTTGCGGCGATCTACATCAGCAGTGCGCTGTGGTGGACGCGCAAGATGATTGTTCAACCACTGGCCATTATCGGTAGCCATTTTGACAGCATTGCTGCGGGTAATCTGGCGCGTCCGATTGCGGTATATGGTCGTAATGAGATCACCGCCATTTTTGCCAGTCTGAAGACCATGCAGCAGGCTTTGCGTGGGACGGTAAGTGATGTGCGTAAGGGAAGCCAGGAGATGCACATTGGTATCGCGGAGATTGTCGCAGGCAATAACGATCTCTCAAGTCGTACCGAACAGCAGGCGGCATCGCTGGCACAAACGGCCGCCAGTATGGAGCAATTAACCGCCACGGTAGGGCAAAACGCCGATAACGCACGACAGGCGTCGGAACTGGCAAAAAATGCCGCGACAACGGCGCAGGCGGGCGGTGTTCAGGTCAGTACCATGACTCACACCATGCAGGAGATCGCCACCAGCTCGCAAAAAATTGGCGACATTATCAGCGTTATCGACGGAATTGCTTTCCAGACCAATATTCTGGCCCTGAATGCGGCAGTGGAAGCGGCTCGCGCCGGAGAGCAGGGGCGTGGTTTTGCGGTAGTGGCAGGTGAAGTGCGCAATCTTGCCAGCCGTAGCGCGCAGGCAGCAAAAGAGATCAAAGGGCTGATCGAAGAGTCAGTCAATCGTGTCCAGCAGGGTTCGAAACTGGTGAATAACGCCGCCGCGACCATGATCGATATTGTCAGTTCGGTGACCCGCGTGAACGACATTATGGGAGAAATTGCCTCTGCGTCGGAAGAACAACAGCGGGGGATTGAGCAGGTTGCACAGGCTGTCAGCCAGATGGATCAGGTGACTCAGCAGAACGCCTCGCTGGTAGAAGAAGCGGCGGTGGCAACGGAACAACTGGCGAATCAGGCCGACCATCTTTCGTCGCGTGTGGCGGTATTTACCCTTGAAGAACATGAAGTAGCACGACATGAGTCGGCGCAGTTACAAATTGCGCCAGTGGTATCCTGAAGTGATTGAGAAGGCGCTATGACTTCATCTCTGCCCTGTGGGCAAACGTCTTTATTGTTACAGATGACCGAGCGCCTGGCGCTTTCCGACGCGCATTTTCGGCGGATAAGTCAATTGATCTATCAACGAGCCGGGATCGTTCTGGCTGACCATAAACGCGACATGGTTTACAACCGACTGGTTCGTCGTTTGCGTTCGCTGGGACTGACGGATTTCGGTCATTATCTGAACTTGCTGGAATCTAATCAGCACAGCGGTGAGTGGCAGGCGTTTATCAATTCGCTGACCACGAATCTGACGGCATTTTTCCGTGAGGCACACCATTTCCCTCTGCTCGCGGATCACGCACGTCGCCGTTCTGGCGAGTATCGCGTATGGAGCGCGGCGGCTTCGACCGGCGAAGAGCCGTACAGCATTGCGATGACGCTGGCTGACACATTGGGCACCGCGCCCGGACGCTGGAAAGTGTTTGCCAGTGATATCGACACCGAAGTGCTGGAAAAAGCCAGAAGCGGTATTTATCGCCATGAAGAGTTGAAAAACCTGACGCCGCAGCAACTGCAACGGTATTTCATGCGAGGGACGGGACCGCATGAAGGGCTGGTACGCGTGCGTCAGGAGCTGGCGAACTATGTTGATTTTGCCCCGCTGAATCTACTGGCGAAACAGTACACCGTGCCGGGGCCGTTTGATGCGATCTTCTGTCGTAACGTCATGATCTACTTCGATCAAAATACCCAGCAGGAGATTTTGCGCCGCTTTGTTCCGCTCCTTAAACCCGACGGATTGCTGTTTGCGGGTCACTCTGAAAACTTTAGCCACCTTGAGCGCCGCTTCACGCTGCGTGGTCAGACGGTGTATGCGCTAAGTAAGGATTAACGATGAGCAAAATCAGGGTGTTATCTGTCGATGATTCGGCACTGATGCGCCAGATCATGACAGAAATCATCAACAGCCATAGCGACATGGAAATGGTGGCGACCGCGCCTGATCCGCTGGTCGCGCGTGACTTGATTAAGAAATTCAATCCCGATGTGCTGACGCTGGATGTTGAAATGCCGCGGATGGACGGACTGGATTTCCTCGAAAAATTAATGCGTTTGCGTCCAATGCCCGTTGTGATGGTTTCTTCCTTGACCGGCAAAGGATCAGAAGTCACGCTGCGCGCGCTGGAGCTGGGGGCAATAGATTTTGTCACCAAACCGCAACTGGGTATTCGCGAAGGAATGCTGGCGTATAGCGAAATGATTGCTGAAAAGGTGCGTACGGCAGCAAAGGCGAGCCTTGCAGCACATAAGCCATTGTCAGCACCGACAACGCTGAAGGCGGGTCCGTTGTTGAGTTCTGAAAAACTGATTGCGATTGGTGCTTCAACGGGTGGAACTGAGGCAATTCGTCACGTACTGCAACCGTTGCCGCTTTCCAGCCCGGCATTGTTAATTACCCAACATATGCCGCCCGGTTTCACCCGCTCTTTTGCCGACAGACTTAATAAGCTTTGCCAGATCGGGGTTAAAGAAGCCGAAGACGGAGAACGTGTCTTGCCGGGGCATGCCTATATTGCGCCGGGCGATCGGCATATGGAACTGGCGCGTAGTGGCGCAAATTATCAAATCAAAATTCACGACGGCCCGGCGGTTAACCGTCATCGGCCTTCGGTAGATGTGTTGTTCCATTCTGTCGCCAAACAGGCGGGGCGTAATGCGGTTGGGGTGATCCTGACCGGTATGGGCAACGACGGCGCGGCGGGAATGTTGGCGATGCGTCAGGCGGGGGCATGGACCCTTGCGCAAAACGAAGCAAGTTGCGTGGTGTTCGGCATGCCGCGCGAGGCCATCAATATGGGTGGTGTCTGCGAAGTGGTCGATCTTAGCCAGGTAAGCCAGCAAATGTTGGCAAAAATTAGTGCCGGACAGGCGATACGTATTTAAATCAGGAGTGTGAAATGGCGGATAAAGAACTTAAATTTTTGGTTGTGGATGACTTTTCCACCATGCGACGCATAGTGCGTAACCTGCTGAAAGAGCTGGGATTCAATAATGTTGAGGAAGCGGAAGATGGCGTCGACGCTCTCAATAAGTTGCAGGCAGGCGGTTATGGATTTGTTATCTCCGACTGGAACATGCCCAATATGGATGGCCTGGAATTGCTGAAAACAATTCGTGCGGATGGCGCGATGTCGGCATTGCCAGTGTTAATGGTGACTGCAGAAGCGAAGAAAGAGAACATCATTGCTGCGGCGCAAGCGGGGGCCAGTGGCTATGTGGTGAAGCCATTTACCGCCGCGACGCTGGAGGAAAAACTCAACAAAATCTTTGAGAAACTGGGCATGTGAGGATGCGACTATGATGCAACCATCAATCAAACCTGCTGACGAGCATTCAGCTGGCGATATCATTGCGCGCATCGGCAGCCTGACGCGTATGCTGCGCGACAGTTTGCGGGAACTGGGGCTGGATCAGGCCATTGCCGAAGCGGCGGAAGCCATCCCCGATGCGCGCGATCGTTTGTACTATGTTGTGCAGATGACCGCCCAGGCTGCGGAGCGGGCGCTGAACAGTGTTGAGGCGTCACAACCGCATCAGGATCAAATGGAGAAATCAGCAAAAGCGTTAACCCAACGTTGGGATGACTGGTTTGCCGATCCGATTGACCTTGCCGATGCCCGTGAACTGGTAACAGATACACGACAATTTCTGGCAGATGTACCCGCGCATACCAGCTTTACTAACGCGCAACTGCTGGAAATCATGATGGCGCAGGATTTTCAGGATCTCACCGGGCTGGTCATTAAGCGGATGATGGATGTCATTCAGGAGATCGAACGCCAGTTGCTGATGGTGCTGTTGGAAAACATCCCGGAACAGGAGTCGCGTCCAAAACGTGAAAACCAGAGTTTGCTTAATGGACCTCAGGTCGATACCAGCAAAGTCGGCGTGGTAGCCAGTCAGGATCAGGTGGACGATTTGTTGGATAGTCTTGGATTTTGATTTGTATTGCCTGATGTGGCGTGACCACGTCATATCAGGCGGTCTGATAAGGCGATGACGCCGCATCCGACAAACGCACACTATGCTTGATGTGTGGCAGCAAAAGCCCTAAATCCCGCCTGTTTTGCCCCTTACTCAAACCATTGAACGCTTTGCGCTCTGGCATCATTTAAGCTTAATACTCTTTCCAGGATTGGCGACGTGTCTGACGAGAGCGACGACAAAACAGAAGCCCCCACACCTCACCGACTAGAAAAAGCGCGGGAAGAGGGGCAAATCCCGCGTTCCCGTGAACTGACCTCGTTGCTGATTTTGTTAGTGGGCGTGTGTGTTATCTGGTTTGGCGGTGTGTCGCTGGCCCGTCGATTGTCGGGCATGCTCTCCGCTGGGCTGCATTTTGATCACAGTATTTATATGAACGCATCCCGTTTGCAAGGCATCCATTGTTTTGACATGACGGGTAGGTTGCAGCTTTATATCCGGCTTTATTGCAGCCGTAACGCTGCGAGCCCCTATGTAATTCGCCGACTCCCCCCTTATTTTCACGGCGGACTTCAAGCCCAAAATACTGTTCAGGTTTAGTGAGTCACGGTCTTACCTGTCTTTGTCATCACTCTGGCCGCCATAGCAACCTTTCAGCATTCACCCTTTTGTTAAGAGTTCATTGTTTAATGGTATCAGCGATTAATATGGTCTGATACTGACGTGGTTCCTGTCATACTTACGGTCATGGGCGGTTATCGCCCATACTGTTCGTGCCAGCTTGTTTGCCATGGCGACGATTGCCACACTGGCTGGACGACGTTTTTTCAGTTCGGTTATCCACGGGCCAGGCTCTTTAGCTACTAATGCCACCGCTCTTGCACCGTGGATAAATAATGTCCTGAGATAAGTGTCACCACGTTTGCTTATCCCCAGCAGACGTACTTTCCCTCCGGAGCCAGTTTGTTTTGGAACCAGACCAACATATGCGGCGAACTCTCGCCCCGATTTAAACGCTGATGCTTCCCCCATGGTGGCCACCGCTGCCGTCGCAATAAGTGGTCCAACGCCAGGAATATCCAGCAACCGCTTACAGGTTTCATTCTGCCTCGCCACGCTGGTAAGCTGTTTTTCAATATCCTCTATCAGTGGGTGATGCTGCCAACTTACTGATTTAGTGTATGATGGTGTTTTTGAGGTGCTCCAGTGGCTTCTGTTTCTATCAGCTGTCCCTCCTGTTCAGCTACTGACGGGGTGGTGCGTAACGGCAAAAGCACTGCCGGACATCAGCGCTATCTCTGCTCTCACTGCCGTAAAACATGGCAACTGCAGTTCACTTACACCGCTTCTCAACCCGGTACGCACCAGAAAATCATTGATATGGCCATGAATGGCGTTGGATGCCGGGCAACTGCACGCATTATGGGCGTTGGCCTCAACACGATTTTACGTCACTTAAAAAACTCAGGCCGCAGTCGGTAACCTCGCGCATACAGCCGGGCAGTGACGTCATCGTCTGCGCGGAAATGGACGAACAGTGGGGCTATGTCGGGGCTAAATCGCGCCAGCGCTGGCTGTTTTACGCGTATGACAGTCTCCGGAAGACGGTTGTTGCGCACGTATTCGGTGAACGCACTATGGCGACGCTGGGGCGTCTTATGAGCCTGCTGTCACCCTTTGACGTGGTGATATGGATGACGGATGGCTGGCCGCTGTATGAATCCCGCCTGAAGGGAAAGCTGCACGTAATCAGCAAGCGATATACGCAGCGAATTGAGCGGCATAACCTGAATCTGAGGCAGCACCTGGCACGGCTGGGACGGAAGTCGCTGTCGTTCTCAAAATCGGTGGAGCTGCATGACAAAGTCATCGGGCATTATCTGAACATAAAACACTATCAATAAGTTGGAGTCATTACCCTATCAGTGAGTCCAGCTCATTCAGTCGGTTGTACTGGTTTTCCAGAACCATAATGAGATACGGTGGCAGTCTCTCTTTCATCCGTTCCAGTGCTTCGGGGAACTCCCGCTCCATCGCTGCCCGGCCTTTGTGGATGGTTTCACCAAACTCCAGTAACGTCCCGTGCAGGGCATTAATTTGTGCGGTCCGGAACTTCACCAGTTGCATGCGGGTACGGTGCAGAACCAGTACCGACTGCTGTTCTTCTGTTTTTACGGCGATTTCTTTACCCGGCTGCTGAACCGCCATCCAGATAGCCCGGGCATCCATCACATCATTCTTATTGCCCATGACGAATGCCTTAACGAAGCGGGCCTGCAACAACCGGACTTTATGACCAAGTTTTGTCAGTTCCCGTGCCCAGTGCTGAGAACCTCCACAGGCCTCCATACCAATCAGGCATGGCTCACGGTTGCCGAAGAACGTCAGAAAATCCTGTCTACGCAACTGTTTATCAACCACTTCACCTGTGTGCTCATTGATGAAGTGAATCTGAATGACATGTTTTGCGATATCAACGCCAACCGGTGTATATTTCATTTGTGGAGTCTCCAGTCTGAGGGAGCTTTATGCATCCCGTATTGGGCACTATGATGCCGGAAATCTGCGAGGCTCCACACCTGCCAGTTTCACCCTTTTAACCATCATACTGCTCCGTGTTTAATTGTGTGGGATGCGTTCATTACATTTTCAATGACCCGAATCTGATCCTCGGGCAGATTATTCTGCTGATCAGAGAAGCCATGCTGGCGCTGCTGCCGCTGATTAGCGGCGTGGTGCTGGTGGCGCTCATTTCTCCGGTCATGCTGGGGGGGCTGGTATTTAGCGGCAAATCCTTGCAGCCGAAGTTTTCCAAACTCAACCCGCTACCGGGCATTAAACGGATGTTCTCGGCACAGACTGGCGCGGAGTTGCTTAAGGCAATTTTGAAAACCATCCTGGTTGGCAGCGTGACGGGGTTTTATCTCTGGCATCACTGGCCGCAGATGATGCGCTTAATGGCCGAGTCTCCGACTACCGCCATGGGTAATGCGATGGATCTGGTTGGGCTATGCGCACTGCTGGTGGTGCTTGGTGTCATTCCAATGGTGGGATTTGACGTCTTTTTCCAAATCTTCAGCCACCTGAAAAAGCTGCGTATGTCGCGGCAGGATATTCGTGATGAGTTCAAACAAAGCGAAGGTGACCCTCATGTTAAAGGGCGGATCCGTCAGATGCAGCGAGCTGCTGCACGGCGTCGGATGATGGCCGATGTGCCGAAAGCTGATGTCATTGTCAATAACCCGACCCACTATTCGGTAGCGTTGCAGTATGACGAAAACAAAATGAGCGCACCGAAAGTGGTCGCTAAAGGTGCAGGGCTGGTCGCGCTGCGCATTCGTGAAATTGGCGCTGAAAATAACGTCCCGACGCTTGAAGCGCCGCCGCTGGCGCGAGCGCTGTATCGACATGCGGAGATTGGTCAACAAATCCCGGGTCAACTGTACGCCGCGGTGGCGGAAGTGCTGGCCTGGGTCTGGCAACTGAAACGCTGGCGTCTGGCTGGTGGACAGCGCCCTGTACAACCTACTCATCTTCCGGTGCCGGAAGCCCTGGATTTTATTAACGAGAAACCGACCCATGAGTAATCTGGCCGCGATGCTGCGCCTGCCCGCAAACCTGAAATCGACACAATGGCAGATCCTTGCCGGACCGATTTTGATCCTGTTGATCTTGTCGATGATGGTGCTGCCACTGCCCGCATTCATACTCGACCTGTTGTTTACCTTCAATATTGCCTTGTCGATCATGGTGTTGCTGGTGGCGATGTTTACCCAGCGCACGCTTGAGTTTGCTGCGTTTCCGACCATTCTGTTGTTTACTACGTTGTTGCGTCTGGCACTTAACGTGGCTTCAACCCGTATCATTTTGATGGAAGGGCATACCGGCGCGGCGGCGGCAGGGAAGGTGGTCGAAGCGTTCGGTCACTTCCTCGTTGGTGGCAATTTCGCTATCGGTATCGTGGTGTTTGTCATTCTCGTGATCATCAACTTTATGGTCATTACCAAAGGTGCCGGGCGTATCGCAGAAGTGGGTGCGCGCTTTGTTCTCGATGGTATGCCGGGTAAGCAGATGGCGATTGACGCCGACCTTAACGCTGGATTGATTGGTGAAGATGAGGCGAAAAAACGCCGCTCCGAAGTGACTCAGGAAGCCGATTTTTACGGCTCAATGGACGGGGCAAGTAAGTTTGTTCGCGGCGATGCCATCGCCGGGATCCTCATCATGGTCATTAACGTTGTCGGCGGGTTGCTGGTCGGCGTGCTGCAACATGGCATGAGCATGGGACACGCGGCGGAAAGTTATACGCTATTGACCATTGGCGACGGTCTGGTGGCACAAATTCCGGCGCTGGTGATTTCTACCGCCGCGGGGGTCATCGTTACGCGTGTCAGCACCGATCAGGATGTTGGCGAGCAGATGGTGAATCAGCTTTTCAGTAACCCAAGCGTTATGTTGTTAAGCGCCGCCGTGCTCGGTTTACTCGGCCTGGTGCCTGGAATGCCGAACCTGGTATTTTTGCTGTTCACTGCCGGATTGCTCGGGCTGGCCTGGTGGATACGCGGACGCGAACAAAAAGCGCCTGCCGAACCCAAACCGGTAAAAATGGCAGAGAATAATACCGTTGTCGAAGCGACGTGGAACGATGTACAACTGGAAGATTCTCTGGGAATGGAAGTGGGTTATCGACTGATCCCGATGGTCGATTTCCAGCAGGATGGTGAGTTGTTGGGCCGTATACGCAGTATCCGCAAGAAATTTGCCCAGGAGATGGGATTTCTGCCGCCAGTGGTGCACATTCGCGACAATATGGATCTGCAACCTGCCCGCTATCGCATTTTGATGAAAGGCGTGGAGATTGGCAGTGGTGATGCTTATCCGGGGCGCTGGCTGGCGATTAACCCTGGAACCGCTGCCGGGACGTTACCTGGTGAGGCGACCGTCGATCCGGCATTTGGCCTGAATGCTATCTGGATTGAAAGTGCGCTAAAAGAACAGGCGCAGATTCAGGGGTACACAGTGGTTGAGGCCAGCACGGTGGTAGCAACGCATCTTAACCACCTCATTAGCCAGCATGCCGCAGAGCTGTTTGGTCGTCAGGAGGCGCAACAGCTGTTGGATCGCGTCGCCCAGGAGATGCCAAAGCTGACGGAAGATCTCGTTCCTGGCGTCGTCACGCTCACCACACTGCATAAAGTGCTGCAAAATCTCCTCGATGAAAAAGTACCGATTCGCGATATGCGCACCATTCTCGAAACGCTGGCGGAACATGCGCCCATCCAAAGCGATCCACATGAATTAACCGCCGTCGTGCGCGTGGCGTTGGGACGGGCGATTACCCAGCAGTGGTTTCCTGGCAAAGATGAAGTCCATGTTATTGGCCTCGATACACCGCTGGAACGTTTGTTACTACAGGCGCTGCAGGGCGGGGGAGGACTGGAGCCAGGGCTGGCGGATCGTTTACTGGCGCAAACTCAGGAAGCGCTATCCCGTCAGGAGATGCTGGGCGCGCCGCCAGTATTGTTGGTGAACCACGCGCTGCGACCATTATTGTCTCGCTTCCTGCGCCGCAGCTTGCCGCAGTTAGTGGTCCTGTCGAATCTGGAACTGTCTGATAACCGACATATCCGCATGACGGCGACAATTGGCGGCAAATAATGAGAACCTTATTAGCAATATTATTGTTTCCGCTGCTGGTGCAAGCCGCCGGGGAGGGGATGTGGCAGGCAAGTAGTGTAGGAATTACGCTAAATCATCGCGGTGAGTCGATGTCGTCTGCGCCTCTTTCTACGCGACAACCTGCTTCAGGATTGATGACGCTGGTAGCGTGGCGTTATCAGCTTATCGGCCCGACACCTTCAGGACTGCGGGTTCGCTTGTGTTCGCAATCTCGTTGTGTCGAATTAGAGGGGCAGAGCGGAACCACCGTGGCCTTTTCCGGTATAGCGGCAGCAGAACCGTTGCGATTTATCTGGGAAGTGCCAGGCGGTGGGCGGTTAATTCCACCGCTAAAGGTACAACGTAATGAAGTGATTGTGAATTATCGCTGAAGGACAAAAAAATTACGCGCTCGCGAGTATGTTTAATAACTCAGTGAAAAAGGCTCGATGTCTTGTTGCAATTATTTATCAGGAATAGCTTGCAACAAAACATGCCAAAAAGATGTGAATTATCCTCTTGTCAAAGGGCTTGGATAAAAATCTTCAGAGTTACGGTATAGCTGCAACTGGCGAGTTCGCGTATTGGTCTGTATGATCATACATGAGAGCCATTCTGATTCAGAATAAGGGTCACTTAAATCCTGAACGTCCTCATTTGAAAGGATTAATTCACATTCTTTGTCCCTAAAATCCAGCCAGGCTCGCTGTGATTTTTTAAGCAAGTTAAGTTGTTCGGTATCAGGTTTTTTTACACCTGTGCGTGGCACTTGTTCTATATAACGATAAGCTTCACCATAGGCTTTATTTAATTGCGCATCGACGAGATTGTATTCTTGTCGCAGGCATGATTTGATCACGTTAATGTCAGTATCATCATCTGAATTTTTTTGCCAACAATCTTTGATGGCTGAAATGTCATGGTCGTTTTCTATAACCGTATCTTCTGCGTAAGCCTGGCAAGAGATAATGCCTAATGTTAATACAAGAAATTTAAACACTGCGGTATTCCTTAAATTCAACCGTTATCGTTTCCCTGGGGCCGGATATTACGCTTCTGGCCTCTTATCCAACAGTCAGAAAACAATGGCATGTCCATTTTCAGAATACATTTAGATGGCAATAAAAAAGCCTGATCAGGTAACCCTGATCAGGCTTTACTCTCACGAAAAATCGATTACATACGCTCTACTGTCTCAATACCCAGCGTATCCAGACCCAGCTTTAGCGTCTTCGCTGTCAGTTGTGCCAGTTTCAGACGGCTGTTACGCACTTCTTCGTTTTCTGCGCTGAGGATCGGGCAGTGCTCGTAGAAGCCAGAGAACAGACCAGCCAGATCGTACAGGTAAGCACACATCACATGCGGCGTGCCTTCACGGGCAACCACGGTGAGGGTTTCTTCAAACTGCAGCAGGCGAGCTGCCAGTTGCGCTTCACGATCTTCACGGATGATTACCGGAGCTGCAGCCAGTTGCTCTTCGTTAATTTCTGCCTTACGGAACACGGACAATACACGCGTGTAAGCATACTGCATGTATGGCGCGGTATTACCCTCAAACGCCAGCATGTTGTCCCAGTCGAAGATGTAGTCCGTGGTGCGGTTTTTGGAGAGATCCGCATATTTCACCGCACCAATACCAACCGCGTTAGCCAGTTTTTCCAGCTCGTCAGCTGGCATATCCGGGTTCTTTTCTGCCACCAGACGGCGTGCACGTTCCAGGGCTTCATCCAGCAGATCGGCCAGTTTCACTGTACCACCCGCGCGGGTTTTGAACGGTTTGCCGTCTTTACCCAGCATCATGCCGAACATGTGGTGTTCCAGCGGTACGGATTCCGGTACATAGCCTGCTTTACGGACGATCGCCCATGCCTGCATCAGGTGTTGATGCTGACGGGAGTCGATGTAATACAGCACGCGATCGGCATGCAGTGTTTCATAACGATATTTCGCACAGGCGATATCAGTGGTGGTGTAGAGATAGCCGCCATCTTTCTTCTGAATGATCACGCCCATCGGTTCGCCTTCCTTGTTTTTAAACTCATCAAGGAATACGACGGTCGCCCCTTCGCTTTCTACTGCCAGACCTTTGGCTTTGAGATCCGCCACAATTCCTGGCAGCATTGGGTTGTAGAGGCTTTCGCCCATCACGTCATCACGGGTCAGCGTCACGTTGAGACGATCGTAGGTGATCTGGTTCTGCGTCATGGTGATGTCGACCAGTTTGCGCCACATCTCGCGGAAATATTCGTCACCGCTTTGCAGTTTTACCACGTAGTTACGTGCACGCTCGGCAAACTCTTCATCTTCGTCGTAATGCTTTTTCGCATCGCGGTAGAAACCTTCAAGGTCAGCCAGCTCCATTTCATCACCGGCGTTTTCCTGCTGCTGCTTTTCCAGCCATGCAATCAGCATACCGAACTGAGTGCCCCAGTCGCCGACGTGGTTTGCGCGAATCACTTTGTGACCGAGGAACTCCAGAGTACGCACTGCTGCGTCACCAATAATGGTAGAGCGCAGGTGACCGACATGCATCTCTTTCGCCACGTTTGGCGCAGAGTAGTCAACCACAATGGTCTGTTTTTCTGGCGTAGAAACACCGAGACGATCGGACGCCAGCGCCTGCTGAACATGTTCAGCCAGGAATGCCGGATCAAGGAAAATGTTGATAAAGCCTGGACCGGCGATCTCAACTTTGCTGGCGATACCGTTAAGATCCAGATGAGTCAGCACCTGCTCTGCTAATTGTCGCGGTGTCATACCCAGTTTTTTAGCAACTGCCATCATGCCGTTAGCCTGATAGTCGCCGAACTGAACTTTTGCTGAATGACGAACCTGCGGTTCGCAATCCGCAGGCGCGCCTGCCGCAATCATGGCCTGACGGACTTTTTCTGAGAGAAGAGCCTGAATATTCACCGGAATACCTTACATTGATGAAGCGAGCAAAAATTGCCCGCACCAGTTAAAGAAATTAGGGCGGGAGTATACTGCAAATGGCTGTTTTCGTCAGCAACGTGCGCGTGGCGTATTGCCGTTTTCACTATTGCATCAGAAGCGGCGTGAAATCAGCGGTTGGTTGGCGCAGGGCAACAGGGTAAATTAACGCTTTTACTGAAAGACGAAGAGTGATTATGGCGAACTGGCAATCTATCGACGAGCTGCAGGATATTGCATCGGATTTACCGCGATTTACCCACGCATTAGATGAACTTTCCCTCCGTCTGGGGTTGAATATCACTCCGCTGACTGCCGATCACATTTCTTTGCGTTGCCATCAAAACGCCACTGCTGAACGCTGGCGTCGCGGGTTTGAACAGTGTGGCGAGCTTTTGTCAGAAAATATGATCAATGGCAGACCGATTTGTCTGTTTAAATTGCATGAACCGGTACAGGTTGCGCACTGGCAGTTTTCTATTGTGGAGCTACCGTGGCCCGGGGAAAAACGTTACCCACACGAAGGTTGGGAACATATTGAAATCGTTCTGCTGGGTGATCCAGAAACGCTGAATGCCCGTGCGCTGGCATTGCTTTCTGATGAAGGACTCAGCCTACCGGGGATCTCAGTTAAAACCAGTTCACCAAAAGGTGAGCATGAGCGATTACCGAATCCGACGCTGGCGGTCACCGATGGCAAAACAACTATTAAGTTTCATCCGTGGTCCATTGAAGAGATCGTTGCCAGCGAGCAGTCAGCGTAATTAAGGAGCAAAAATGGCATTACTGGAAATTTGCTGTTACAGCATGGAATGTGCACTAACGGCGCAGCAAAACGGCGCAGACAGAGTTGAATTATGCGCAGCCCCAAAAGAGGGGGGCTTAACGCCGTCGTTGGGGGTACTGAAATCCGTGCGCCAGCGGGTGACGATCCCTGTGCATCCGATAATTCGCCCACGCGGTGGTGATTTTTGCTACAGCGACGGTGAGTTTGCCGCCATTCTTGAGGATGTGCGCACGGTCCGCGAATTAGGTTTTCCTGGACTGGTGACGGGCGTTCTCGATGTTGACGGGAATGTCGATATGCCACGAATGGAAAAAATAATGGCTGCTGCCGGTCCGCTGGCAGTGACTTTTCATCGCGCCTTCGATATGTGCGCTAACCCTTTATATACACTCAATAATCTTGCGGAATTGGGCATTGCCCGGGTACTGACATCAGGGCAAAAATCAGACGCACTGCAAGGTTTATCAAAAATTATGGAACTTATTGCCCATCGTGATGCTCCAATCATTATGGCCGGAGCAGGAGTCCGTGCAGAAAACCTGCACCACTTCCTCGATGCCGGAGTGCTGGAAGTCCATAGCTCCGCGGGAGCGTGGCAAGCCTCACCGATGCGTTATCGTAATCAAGGATTGTCCATGTCATCAGATGAACACGCGGACGAGTATTCGCGTTATATCGTAGACGGGGCGGCGGTTGCTGAAATGAAAGGAATCATTGAACGCCATCAGGCCAAATGATTTTTACCGTTGCATCATGTCGCCCAATATGATGCTTGCTCGTACCAGGCCCCTGCAATTTCAACAGGGGCCTTTTTTTATCCCTGAGCAGTATAAAAAACGAACGATAACCGTGATCTGTTGAGCGGGTGACAGTGAACATAGCGTTGTGCTAATAATATTTTTTATATTCACATTGATTATGGGATTTAAATTGCTAAAACTGATAAATATATATTCTAAATAGCAACTGGGTTATTCCTTAGCAATTAATGATTACATTGTAATAAATCATATTCTTTATCGATTATTTCAGGCAGTGTTGTGCCGAGTTATGCAAGCGGTTAATTCGTTGTGTATTTAATTATACAATGATTTCGGTGTTCTGGAATTTATTTAGAGGAATCTATGCGAGGGAAAAAACGCATTGGGTTATTGTTTTTGCTGATAGCGGTTGTGGTTGGTGGCGGCGGGTTATTGCTGGCGCAAAAAGCCTTACATAAAACGTCGGATACAGCATTTTGCCTTTCCTGCCACTCGATGAGTAAACCTTTTGAGGAATATCAGGGAACTGTCCACTTTTCGAACCAGAAAGGGATACGTGCGGAATGTGCAGATTGCCATATTCCAAAGTCAGGGATGGATTATTTATTTGCTAAATTAAAAGCATCTAAAGATATTTATCATGAATTTGTTAGCGGCAAAATAGACAGTGACGATAAGTTCGAAACTCATCGCCAGGAAATGGCCGAAACAGTATGGAAAGAATTAAAAGCAACTGACTCTGCAACGTGCCGTAGTTGCCATTCTTTTGATGCCATGGATATTGCCTCGCAAAGTGAATCTGCGCAGAAAATGCATAACAAAGCACAAAAGGGCGGCGAAACCTGTATCGATTGTCATAAAGGCATTGCCCATTTTCCGCCAGAAATAAAAATGGATGACAACGCGGCGCATGAGCTGGAAAGTCAGGCCGCTACTTCAGTGACTAATGGCGCACATATTTATCCTTTCAAAACTTCTCGCATAGGCGAGCTGGCTACCGTGAATCCTGGTACCGATCTCACCGTCGTTGATGCCAGTGGCAAACAGCCGATCGTTCTGTTGCAGGGTTATCAAATGCAGGGCAGTGAAAACACGCTCTACCTGGCGGCAGGTCAACGGCTGGCGCTAGCCACATTAAGTGAAGAAGGTATCAAGGCGCTCACGGTAAACGGGGAATGGCAGGCTGACGAATACGGCAATCAATGGCGTCAGGCGTCTTTACAGGGTGCGCTTACCGATCCCGGATTAGCGGACCGTAAACCGCTATGGCAATACGCTGAAAAACTTGACGATACCTATTGCGCTGGTTGTCATGCCCCTATTGCCGCCGACCATTACACCGTCAATGCGTGGCCGTCCATTGCCAAAGGAATGGGGGCACGAACCAGCATGAGCGAAAACGAACTGGACATTTTAACGCGGTATTTCCAGTACAACGCCAAAGATATTACCGAGAAACAGTGATCCTCGTTGATCAGGGAGGAAGTTATGACATTAACAAGACGTGAATTTATTAAACACAGCGGTATTGCCGCTGGAGCGCTGGTGGTGACATCGGCAGCACCGCTCCCCGCATGGGCAGAAGAGAAGGACGGTAAAATCCTCACCGCGGGACGTTGGGGAGCGATGAACGTAGAAGTGAAGGACGGCAAGATTGTTTCTTCAACAGGCGCGCTGGCGAAAACCATACCGAATTCCTTACAGTCTACGGCGGCGGATCAGGTACACACCACGACGCGTATTCAGCATCCGATGGTGAGAAAAAGCTATCTCGATAATCCACTGCAACCGACGAAAGGTCGTGGCGAAGATACCTATGTACAGGTGAGCTGGGAACAAGCATTAAAACTGATTCATGAGCAACACGATCGCATTCGCAAAGCTAACGGACCATCGGCTATTTTTGCCGGATCATACGGCTGGCGCTCTTCTGGCGTGTTGCATAAAGCGCAAACCTTACTGCAACGTTATATGAACCTGGCGGGCGGTTATTCCGGGCATAGCGGCGATTATTCAACCGGGGCGGCACAGGTGATCATGCCGCATGTGGTCGGTTCTGTAGAGGTGTATGAACAGCAGACCTCCTGGCCGCTGATTCTGGAAAACAGCCAGGTTGTGGTGCTGTGGGGGATGAACCCGCTGAATACCTTAAAAATTGCCTGGAGCAGTACCGATGAGCAAGGGCTGGAATACTTCCATCAGCTGAAAAAATCTGGCAAACCAGTGATTGCCATTGATCCTATCCGCTCCGAAACCATCGACTTCTTTGGCGATAATGCCACCTGGATCGCGCCGAATATGGGCACCGACGTGGCACTGATGTTAGGGATTGCGCATACCCTGATGACACAAGGCAAACACGATAAAGTGTTCCTTGAAAAATACACTACCGGGTATCCGCAGTTTGAAGAGTATCTGAGAGGTAAGAGCGATAATACGCCGAAGAGCGCGGCCTGGGCGGCGGAAATTACTGGCGTACCGGAAGCGCAGATAGTCAAACTCGCTGAACTGATGGCGGCGAATCGCACAATGCTGATGGCAGGCTGGGGAATTCAGCGCCAGCAATATGGTGAACAGAAACACTGGATGCTGGTGACGCTGGCGGCGATGTTAGGGCAGATTGGTACACCGGGCGGCGGTTTTGGTTTCTCTTATCATTACTCCAATGGTGGCAACCCGACACGTGTTGGCGGCGTGCTGCCGGAAATGTCTGCGGCGATTGCCGGACAGGCCAGCGAGGCCGCTGATGATGGCGGAATGAGGGCGATTCCTGTTGCCCGTATCGTCGATGCGCTGGAAAATCCTGGCGGCAAATATCAGCATAACGGTAAAGAGCAAACGTATCCGAATATCAAAATGATCTGGTGGGCGGGTGGCGGTAACTTTACCCATCACCAGGATACTAATCGTCTGATTAAAGCATGGCAGAAACCGGAGATGATCGTCGTTTCTGAATGCTACTGGACCGCAGCTGCTAAACACGCAGATATCGTATTACCGATCACCACATCGTTTGAGCGCAATGACTTGACGATGACCGGTGATTACAGCAACCAGCATATTGTGCCGATGAAGCAGGCTGTTGCTCCGCAATTTGAAGCGCGAAACGATTTTGATGTGTTTGCCGATCTTGCGGAATTACTCAAACCTGGCGGAAAAGAGATCTATACCGAAGGTAAAGATGAAATGGCGTGGCTGAAATTTTTCTATGATGCCGCTCAGAAAGGGGCCCGTGCGCAACGCGTCACTATGCCAATGTTTAATGCCTTCTGGCAGCAAAATAAACTGATCGAAATGCGCCGCAGCGAGAAGAACGAACAGTACGTTCGTTATGGTGATTTCCGCGCCGATCCGGTGAAAAATGCGCTGGGTACGCCAAGTGGCAAAATTGAGATTTACTCCAAAACGCTGGAAAAATTTGGCTATAAGGATTGCCCGGCACACCCAACCTGGCTTGCGCCTGATGAGTGGAAGGGTACCGCCGACGAGAAGCAGTTGCAGCTTCTGACCGCACATCCGGCACACCGTTTACACAGTCAGCTTAACTATGCGGAACTGCGTAAAAAATATGCGGTTGCCGATCGTGAACCGATCACTATTCACACCGAAGATGCTGCTCGATTTGGTATTGCGAATGGCGATCTGGTGCGTGTCTGGAACAAACGTGGTCAGATTTTGACAGGCGCGGTGGTGACTGACGGGATCAAAAAAGGCGTGGTATGCGTGCATGAAGGTGCATGGCCAGATCTGGAAAACGGCTTGTGTAAAAACGGCAGTGCGAACGTGTTAACGGCGGATATCCCCAGCTCGCAGCTGGCAAATGCCTGTGCCGGTAACTCTGCGCTGGTGTATATCGAAAAATATACGGGTAACGCACCGAAGTTAACGGCATTTGATAAGCCTGCTGTTCAGGCGTAAGAAGTGAATAGCGCCCGGAAACGGGCGCTGAGGTTATGCAAACGTAAAACTGCCTGATGCGCTATGCTTATCAGGCCTACATAGTCCCTGCAATAGATTGAATTAGCAAGGGTTTGTAGGCCGGATAAGGCATTCACGCCGCATCCGGCAGTAATACCAGACCTTTACGGCTTGCGCGCAATCAGCACCGCGCGTTTAGGCGCAGGATAACCTTCAACTGTCTTACTCGGATCATGTGGGTCGAGGAAATCGGACAGAGATTCGGTAACCATCCATTCAGTGCGTCGCTGCTCTTCAGTAGTGGTAACGCACACATCCACAATGCGGATATCTACAAAACCACACTTCTTCAGCCAGTTTTTCAGCGCCAGCGCGGAAGGGATGAAATAGACATTACGCATTTGCGCGTAACGATCGCCTGGTACCAGCACCGTGTTCTCATCGCCATCAATAACCAGCGTTTCCAGCACCAGTTCACCCTCATTCACCAGTTGATCTTTCAACTGCCAGAGATGCTCCAGCGGCGAACGGCGATGGTAAAGCACGCCCATCGAAAAGACGGTATCAAAGGCTTTCAGTGCCGGAAGCTGTTCAATACCTAACGGTAACAAATGTGCGCGCTGATCGTTACCCAGTAGTTTACGCACCGCTTCAAACTGGCACAGAAACAGTTGCGTAGGGTCGATCCCCACCGCGAGGTGCGCGCCTGCGCCAATCATGCGCCACATGTGATAACCGCTGCCGCAGCCGACATCCAGAATGGTGCGTCCGGTTAAATCAGAAAGATGGGGCAGAACACGATCCCATTTCCAGTCGGAACGCCATTCGGTATCGATGTTGACGCCATACAGTGAGAACGGCCCTTTGCGCCATGGCATCAGGTTCCGCATAAGCGTTTCAATGCGTTTAATTTGCCCGGTGCTCAGTGGCTCTTCGCTTTCGGCGGTTACGCTATGCAATAAATCCAGACGATACGGTTTAATTTCAGGCAGAAATTCCACCGCGTTGGACCACTGCTTAAACAGCCCGTGCTGCTGCTCGCGCTGCCAGTTAGCAATCTGCGCGGGCAGCGTTTCGAGCCAGTGTGAAAGATGATTTTTGGCAATCAGAGAATAAAAGTTACCAAAGTCGATCATGCAGCGTCCTCTGCTTTTAATGCCACCAGTGAACCAAAGTTAAAGCACTGGAACCACAGCTCGCTATGCTCAAAACCGGCTTTATGCAGGCGTGCTTTATGGGTTTCCACGGAATCGGTCAGCATCACGTTTTCCAGCATGCTGCGCTTCTGGCTGATCTCCAGTTCGCTGTAACCGTTGGCACGTTTAAAGTCGTGGTGCATGTTGAACAACAGTTCACCAACTTTGGCATCTTCGAAACTGAATTTTTCCGAAAGCACCAGCGCGCCGCCCGGGTTCAGTCCTTGATAAATTTTATCCAGTAATGCCTGGCGCTCGGAAGGTTCCAGGAATTGCAGGGTAAAATTCAGCACCACCATCGATGCGTTTTCAATGGCGATATCGCGAATATCACCTTCAATGACGTCTACTGGCGTAGGGGCTTTATAGGCGTCAA
Source organism: Shigella sonnei (assembly GCF_002950395.1). Classification (NCBI taxonomy): domain Bacteria; kingdom Pseudomonadati; phylum Pseudomonadota; class Gammaproteobacteria; order Enterobacterales; family Enterobacteriaceae; genus Shigella; species Shigella sonnei. Next base: position 1,696,797 of record NZ_CP026802.1, on the reverse strand, counting down.
TATGACGACTGCAGCGTTCAATCATCGCCGGGGAGTTGTCGATGGCAATAATTTTGCAATTATCATGATGAATGTTGCGACGCACCGAGAGCGTCGCCGCGCCCAGAGAACAACCCAGATCGTAAACCTGCGTACCAGGTTGAACGAAGCGCTCGGCTAACATACCAATCATGGAAATAATATTGGAATAGCCGGGAACGGAACGCTGGATCATATCCGGGAAGACTTCAGCTACCCGTTCATCAAAGGTCCAGTCGCCCAGTCTGGCGATAGGGGCAGAAAATAGCGTGTCGCGGTGAGACATAACGTAAAAATCCGGGAAAAAGAAAGTGGCGTATTGTGCGCTAACGCAGGGAGAAAACCAACTCCCAGGGCATATACCAAAGATTCGCCAGCACCATCAGCAACAGCGCACACCAGGTGGCGCTCATGCCGGAACGTCGCCAGCGAAACAGACGGTGATGAAAACCGTAATAATGCATCAGACGACCAGCAAGCAAAACGATGCCGCAAATATGCACCATCCAGGTTTCTGCGCCATTCATTTCCATAAACAGCATCAGCACAATCGCGATGGGAATATATTCCACCGCGTTACCATGAATGCGAATAGCGCTTTGCAGTTCGCTAAAACCACCGTCACCATAGGCAACGCGGTACTGCATTCGCAGGCGAACGACATCAAAAGAGAACTTCATTAATAACAACGCACTTAAAACGGCATATAGCGCGCTTACCATACAAACTCCCTTTAAAATGGCCGATGGCACCTGTCTATGATAGGTGGCAAATTCAGAAAAGAGAAGATTGCTGTGGAATAGCCGGAACTGCTCCGATCTCTGGAAGCGTTTTACGTAAGTCTTCCCACAGGGTATGTACCAGTTCCGGGGCCTGGGCAATGTCTGGCGTATGTAAAAAAAGATAAGGCGTAGTGGTCTGATGCCACTGCGCTAATTTCTGTAACCAGACCTGAAATAATTCCCGGTTTTGCGTCATATCATCACTACCGATAAAACGAATCAGCGGATTTGTCGCCGTCAGTACAGCATGTACCGGAACTTTAGGTTTTTTTCGTTGAGCGTCGCGAATAGCTTCACTGTGTGGACGTGCTGCATGAACAGGGCGGCTGTCTAAAATCATCAAGGTCTAAATACACTATGAGGTTGATTAGGGGTTGGTACAAGCCCAACTAACCGAATCAACTATGAGGATGATTCCTAGAACATCCGAATCAACTACCTGTAAAAACAGGACAATATCAGGTGAATGACTATGCAATTTAACGGTGTTTTTCCAAGTATCTATGCAATCCTACACAAATTCTATGCAGTATCGGTATAGTCTCTTTTTAGCATAACTTATTGAAATATATAAAGAATCTGTGAAGTCTCTTTTCAGGGTAAACTGTATCGTGTTAGTCGTCCCTCTCCAGACACTACATATAGTGCTATATACAGGACTATATAACGATATATAGATAGTTGGTCACATGGTGTAACTATCAAGAAACTTAACGATTTCCTACGTGAAAGTTAGAAAGTGATGGTTATAGTTACCCTCCTGAATCTTCATAGCGCTCTATTAACCAGTCTCATAAGGAAGTCCTTTTGAGACACTTTCAACGTAACGGTAGAATGCACCCTCAAGTAGTCTCAAAAGGTTGTTTTTGGATTATGAGACAGCTAAACTTATGAGACTAACTTTTGAGACTTCTAAGGGGAACATTATGGCGATACTTGGATATTGCAGGGTGAGTACAGATGACCAATCCATCACTAACCAGCAAATGCAAATTGAAGAGGCAGGGTACAACATTGCTAAATGGTTCGCTGATGAAGCTGTCAGTGGTTCTGTCAAAGCTTCTTTAAGAAACGGTTTCAGCAGTTTGTTAGCTTATGCACGAGAAGGTGACACCGTAGTTGTGGTAGCTGTAGACCGTCTTGGACGTGACACAATTGATGTGTTATCAACGGTTAAAGCGCTACAGGCTAAAGGTGTGACAGTTATCAGCCTTAGAGAAGGATTTGACTTATCAAGCGCTATGGGTGAAGCAATGTTAGGCATTATGTCAACGTTGGCACAGCTTGAAAGAAGCTTGATAGCAGAGCGTAGAAAGGCTGGTATTGAACGTGCTAAAGCTGAAGGGGTACATATGGGAAGACCTGTAAAAGCTTCTTCAGAGGCTGTACAGATGCTTATTTCACAAGGTAAAACGAGGTTGCAGATTCAGGAAGAGCTAGGAATCTCTAGAGCAACTTATTACAGACTTGCTAAATAAGTTACTGAATAGTTACATGGATGTAGCTGATATTTGGCTTTTTTGCCAAGGGGGTCACATAGCTGGTGTGACGGGTACTAAACACGTATACATCATGAGGTAGATTCTACCGAATCAACTAGACAGATATTTTCGAAGATTCGGGGAAGATGAGATTCAAAGAGGGCTAGTCATTTTTTATAAAAATTTTCAGACTCTGAAAAGTTACTGTACAGAATATATACAGATATCTTTAAAGTATCTGTAAAAACTTTTAAGATAAAAGATAGATATCCCAGAAAGGATATCCGTTTAGAAAACCTGTTAAGTATCTCTTAAAAGAGAGTAAACCTTGTCAAGAGTGATTGCAATAAAAATTTTTATTTCTTATGTCAATTGAGCATATTTTAATCGGGAAGCATCATGGGGGTTCTGATTACTGGAGAACTCCATTTTTGTTATTTAAGAACTTACACCGTGAATTTATTTTCAGTCTAGATGGTGCTGCAACTGAGCATGACACGCTGTTACCACGATTCACCGATGATATAAGCCGTCAATCATGGGTTAGTGAAAAGGTCTTCTGTAACCCGCCGTACAGCGATATTCCGTCGTTCCTCTTAAAAGCGTCTGAAGCGGATTTAGTAGCTTTCCTGATACCGCATAGAGCCAACACCAGCTACTGGCTTAGGCACATTTACAGCAATAACCACTGTCATGAAATCCGTATTCTTCATCGTGCAGTTAAATACCTTCCACCAGCAGGGCATAACAGGCTTACTATTAGGTCACCGTTTCCAAGTGCAGTCGTTGTTTTTAAAAAAGAACCACGTAAGCATGAAATTACACAGATGGTTTGCTGTGCTGATACATTGCTACCGTTAACCATCATTAACCGTGGTGGACTAAGAGGAAGACCCACCATTTACCCACCTGAGACGCTCGACAGCTTCATAAAACTATACAGGCAAGGAAAACCCATTAAGTACATTGCAGATGCTCTCAGAATGCCTCTGAGCACGTCATACAGGATTGCTCAAAGGTTGAGCTAAAATTCTCATAAATATGGTCATTTACAAGACAGGTGATTCAGATGTTAAGAAGTATCCCTGTGAACAATAAATGACCAATCAGTAATCATTCTGTGAAATAATTGTTGCAATTTATAATCACATCTGTTATAGTTTCTATATGGGCTGATAAAAAAGTTCATGTCTTGAAGTGGTAACACTTGGGGAGGTGTCAGATGGTTGGCGTATATTAACCTCTCATTCAGGGTATACCTCAGCGTTTTAATCATCGTACTGTTTCAGGCATGGACTTCTTTATCAGTCCATCAATCCCCCAGATATTTTAATCACACAGGCTAATCGGTTTTATCCGGTTGGCCTTTTCACGTATGAGGTAATTTATGAATGTCTAAATATAACCCAAATCAGTTTTATAAATTTGATGTGCGAATCTCTCAACTTTCAGAAGAAATTAACGCAGCAGCAAGATTGATTTATATGGTCATGGTCCATAGCTGTGACTTCTATGAAGAGAAATACAAATCATATTCACCAAGTATTGACCATCTCGCTTATATGGCTGGTGTATCAAAGAGAACAGCAATCAGAGCCATTGAGACACTTGAGAAACACGGTTTAATTCAGGTGCAAAAGAATCAGGGGCGTCAAAGCACTTATCGTGTATTCACACTGGATGATAAGCCGGAATTACTTGTAAGACCTACATCACAGGAAGTTGCAGCCTCAGTAAGACAAAATGACACCACTACCAGTGACAAAATGTCATGGGGGTAGTGACAAAATGTCACCCGTGTTAGAGAGATAAGTTATTAGATAAAACATTAGATAATAATATTACAGATAAGAATAAAGAGACTGGACTTAATGATGATATTAAAGAAGATGACTTTCTTTCTTTGGATGAATTAAATGATTTTCTCTCTATGAATGAATCTGACCTTGAAGTAAGCTCTAAAAAGACTTCTAAACAAGACAGAGAAATCACTGATGTGAGTGTTGATAGTGACCATAAAAACACACAGTGCCCCGCCACTGATGATGAGTTGGACCCCTTCGATGATGAAGAGGATGAACGTGAAAAAGCCATTAAGAGGGCAGAGAAGAAAAAGAGATTCGAGCTTGCAAGACAAAAGAACAAAGTATCGGGTTTAGACCCATTCGATGACAGTGAAGATGATTATTATCTTTCACCGAAAAAGAAACAAACTCAGGATGACAAGAAGCAAAAAATTAAACCGAAGATGTATTTTGCCGGTGGAGGAATTAAGTAATGAAAGAATATCACGGTGAAAAGAGATACAAAGATTACCTGTTAAAGCGTTACAGCATTTCTCGTGAAGGTCATCTTATGAAGGATACTCACGGGGAAGTTTACCGGATTAGACCAAAGAAAGAAGGGAGGGGTTATTTCTTTTACGATGGTGTGACAGATTTAAAGATTGACGCTTTGAGGTTTGCAGTGCTGTATCATTTTGATATCTGGAATTCAATCCACCAGCTACGATTAAAAGACGGTGACCCCAGCAACTTAAAGGCCACCAATATTATCACAAAACGTTAGTTTGTTTTACCATCATCAATCGTAATTGTGATTTCATATTTGAAAAGCTTAATGCTGAAATTGAATCGTGTACTTCTGGCGATAATCATTTTTAAAAGCTGATACACAAGAAGCACCAGAAACACAAAGCAACCTAAGCTTGCGAATCTGTGAGATTCAGCAATTGTTTCAAGAAAGCCCATTAATTCCCCTTATTTATCAAAGGGAATGACCTGTATCAGCCCCCTACAACCATATTAACATGTAAATGAGTTGTTGACAATATGTTATAAATATGTTAAAGTTAGTTATAAGTCAAAGATTTTAAGAAGGAAAATTTAATGAGACACACAGTTACACGCCTTTTGCCAGAGGCATATTCCAGACTGGCAGCAATCAAAGACAAATACCCAGCCATGAGCCACACAGCACTTGTTGGTGAGATTCTGAAGGAACACACAGCCCTTACACCGTTTGACGCTATCAAGGGCGTTGCAGAGGGTTCTAAGGCCATCAGAATCACAACGGGCCAACTGGAACTACTCAAAGCACAGTCCGCAGTGGCAGGTTGCTCAATGATTCAGGTGTTGAGTGCCAAGGTTCATCAACTGGCGGATAAGCTGGGGGTTTAATGCTATGCACATTTGATTATCATGCGTTTTATCGCCATAGAGGTCACCTTGTCCGTGAGAATAACGGAACATGGAAAGATTTAACTCGTAATGCTGAACCCTTCACACACCAGCAATTAAAATCCCGCTTCTCCAGATGGAAGAATGCACCAGCAGATACTGGTGATTTTGAGATTATCCATACCTTCGATTATGCCTCAGAAGATGACCTTCACGATGCAATTAAGCTGATTGAAGACTTCAATACCTCAGAAGATGTGGATGGTGACAAATATAAATCCCGTGGTAACCGCTATAACCGTGATGATATCACTCAGGCCATAAATGCTGGTCAATCTCAGCGATACATTACAGAAAAATATGGTATTTCACGGAGACAGTATTTCTACGTTAAGTCATTGATTAATAAAGACAATTAAAAATAACCATCTAAGAAACGGTAGAATGCACTTTACAGGCAGAGTTGCACCTTAATTTGATAAATTACCTTACCAGCCAGTGCAACTCCCTCTGTAACCCGCATGGTTACTGGCCTCAGAATGGCTATTTTAAGAGGTCTGAGGTGTGTTTCATAGGAGATTTAAAAATGAATAATTACCCAATGCAAATTATGGTTGATAACGACACTGCTATGATGGTGCAAAGCTTCATTGATGCAGGTATCGCAATTAATTTTGATAAATTACTAAAGCTGATGGCTGATAATGCAGAAAACATCTCTGACTTTATTCAGTCGGTGGAGTTTAACGAGCCTCGAATGATGCTACCAATTACAGACAGCAACATGAAAAGATTGGTTATCGAGCAAACGAACATATACAGTATTTCCCCAGAGCAATTTTTGAAAGGTGCTGTGACAATCCTGTACAGTGATAATATTCTGGTGACGGATTCTGTGAGGGTTCACTAATGGGTTTAATAATTGCTTGGACGTTGCTTGGCTTATTTGTTGGTTGCATTATTAACAATGCGGTAAATAAGAATTGATGTTATCAACCTGTTAAAAAGCTGTTGACAAATAACCTTAAGCATGGCATAATTTTAATTATGGGAGAGCAATTCTCTCTTATTTTTCTTTCAATAATCCGATGGATGGATATTCTGAGTTGGAAAGGTGCAATGCTTTTCGTCATGGCCTTTCAGGTTAGTCTGAGAGGCTATCTCAAAAAGTACTCTTGTTCATTCATTATTGAATCCTTTGCCCTTCACAGAAATGTTTAGGGCTTTTTCAGTTTTTAAAAGCACACTTGGCAGGTTCTTGTTCAGTCAGACTCTTCACCTCTGATTGCTGAGTGTGCTTCTATAAATTGAAATAACAAATAAACTAAGGGGTGAACGAATGATTAGAAATGAACATGAAATGCTTATCGAACACAGACCAAGTGCACTTGATATTCACGAATTAACTTTGCGTGAATCTTTTGATAGAGCTTGGCGGGAATCACACGAAGTAAATAAAGGTCCATATATTCCACCAGAACCACTCGAGATTCCAAGAGTTGAAATTGATTTTTCTATGAACGAACGGTGTGAACTTGATTTGAAGTTGAAGCTACAACGCCGATATTTCCAAGCTATTAAAGACTCTCAAGAAGCAATGAGAAGTGTTTACGAGAAAATTCAGTCCAAGCTTGAAGACGAAATTGACGAAATGGTTATTTCGATGGAGCTTCAAACCAATTCTTATGCTTGTTTCTCTCGACTAGACCGTGACGGTTGGGGGTATGACCCTGTAGAGATTGGTAAAGTGATTGCAGATTTACCAGAAGGTCAAAGAGTTGTTCGTACAGAAAGAGCTGTCAGAGCACCACATCGACTGTCTCTAATTGTTGCTGATAAATCACAAGCTGAGCTTGAAGAAATTGCCAAAGAGAAACTGATGAAAGCAAGAGAAAATGAGATTAATTTGCTGAAATCAAGACTGGCTAAGCTGATTAGTGAGGTAGCCTGAGTTTAACGGACACTCCTTCCTGAAATAGAATGGCATCAGAAGGAGCTAATAATGAGCAGAAAAACCCAACGTTACTCTAAAGAGTTCAAAGCCGAAGCTGTCAGAACGGTTCTTGAAAATCAACTTTCGATCAGTGAAGGCGCTTCCCGATTATCTCTTCCTGAAGGCACTTTAGGACAATGGGTTACCGCCGCCAGAAAAGGGCTCGGTACTCCTGGTTCCCGCACGGTGGCTGAACTGGAATCTGAAATTCTGCAACTGCGTAAGGCGTTAAATGAAGCTCGCCTTGAGCGAGATATATTAAAAAAAGCAACAGCGTATTTTGCACAGGAGTCGCTGAAAAATACGCGTTAATCGAACAATGGCGACAACAATTTCCCATTGAAGCGATGTGTCAGGTATTTGGTGTATCCAGGAGCGGTTATTACAACTGGGTACAGCATGAACCCTCAGACAGAAAACAAAGTGATGAGCGGCTAAAACTGGAGATTAAGGTGGCACATATCCGCACTCGCGAAACATATGGAACCCGGCGGCTCCAGACGGAGCTGGCAGAGAATGGCATCATCGTTGGTCGTGACCGACTGGCACGTCTTCGTAAGGAGCTAAGGCTACGCTGTAAGCAGAAACGCAAGTTCAGAGCGACTACGAACTCGAACCACAATCTGCCAGTTGCGCCAAATCTGCTGAACCAGACGTTCGCTCCTACAGCACCAAATCAGGTCTGGGTGGCGGACCTGACGTATGTTGCCACACAGGAGGGATGGTTGTACCTCGCTGGCATCAAAGATGTTTATACGTGCGAAATTGTCGGCTACGCCATGGGAGAGCGCATGACAAAAGAGCTGACAGGTAAAGCCCTGTTTATGGCGCTCAGGAGCCAGCGCCCACCTGCCGGGCTAATCCACCACTCTGATCGAGGTTCACAGTACTGCGCATACGATTACCGGGTCATACAGGAGCAGTCTGGTCTGAAAACATCAATGTCGCGTAAAGGTAACTGTTACGACAACGCTCCGATGGAAAGCTTCTGGGGAACGCTGAAAAATGAGAGCCTGAGCCACTATCGTTTTAATAACCGGGATGAAGCCATCTCAGTAATACGGGAATACAGGTAATGACTCCAACTTATTGATAGTGTTTTATGTTCAGATAATGCCCGATGACTTTGTCATGCAGCTCCACCGATTTTGAGAACGACAGCGACTTCCGTCCCAGCCGTGCCAGGTGCTGCCTCAGATTCAGGTTATGCCGCTCAATTCGCTGCGTATATCGCTTGCTGATTACGTGCAGCTTTCCCTTCAGGCGGGATTCATACAGCGGCCAGCCATCCGTCATCCATATCACCACGTCAAAGGGTGACAGCAGGCTCATAAGACGCCCCAGCGTCGCCATAGTGCGTTCACCGAATACGTGCGCAACAACCGTCTTCCGGAGACTGTCATACGCGTAAAACAGCCAGCGCTGGCGCGATTTAGCCCCGACATAGCCCCACTGTTCGTCCATTTCCGCGCAGACGATGACGTCACTGCCCGGCTGTATGCGCGAGGTTACCGACTGCGGCCTGAGTTTTTTAAGTGACGTAAAATCGTGTTGAGGCCAACGCCCATAATGCGTGCAGTTGCCCGGCATCCAACGCCATTCATGGCCATATCAATGATTTTCTGGTGCGTACCGGGTTGGGAAGCGGTGTAAGTGAACTGCAGTTGCCATGTTTTACGGCAGTGAGAGCAGAGATAGCGCTGATGTCCGGCAGTGCTTTTGCCGTTACGCACCACCCCGTCAGTAGCTGAACAGGAGGGACAGCTGATAGAAACAGAAGCCACTGGAGCACCTCAAAAACACCATCATATACTAAATCAGTAAGTTGGCAGCATCACCGGGAATACATTGAGATTTTCTACAATCGTCAGCGTCGTCACTCTCGTCTGGGGAATATCTCCCCGGCAGCCTTCAGGGAAAAATATCATCAGATGGCTGCTTAAAAAAAGAACAAATGGTAGTGTCCGCTATTGCCAGTACACCTCAGGGTATAAGGGGTTATGGCCACCGGACTACCAAACGGCTGCCAGCCCTCTTTCAGTTTATGTGTCAGCTTTTCCGCAAGATCTGACGGCGGCGCCGCCCTGACAACATCATAGTGTTTAAATGCCATGGTTCTTTCCACCATCTGAAAAATAATTCTTTAAAATACCTGACATGTAATACAGAAAAAACACAAAACCATACCTTAAATAAAAACCTGATTATCAAGCAGATATGCATGGATAAACTACAAGACGAGATATAAACCACCCTGCATTTAAATAAACAATAAACAACATCAGAAAAATAATTCTGCTCTATGGTTTACATTCAAAAATATCATTTATACTTTTCAGAACATCACCAGCAAGGCATAAACAAGGAAACTAAATGAAGTGGATTGTGATTGATACAGTTATCCAGCCATCATGCGGAATATCTTTTTCAGTCATATGGAGTAAAATAAAATTAATAATCTGGTATCAATCGGATGCTTTCTTACCTCCTGAAAGTATATTTACACTGACTCACACAGGCATCATGCTCAATAACAAAGTGCTACCTGTAACCATTTACAACGTAGTACCATTCAATAAAACATTCTGGAATTCAATCAAAAATAGCCAGGAATGCCCTACAAATACAGATAACGTATTGAATGAATGCTTTAATAACCGTTGCACTCTGCAAATATGTCCTTATGGACTAAAACAACAAAGTCCATAAGGAGTTTACTCACATCTGACAAAATCAATATAAACAGCCCCTCCGGAGAGGGGCTGGAGAGTGGCGCTATGTGCCATTGCATGGTGCCGGGTGCCTCCCGGTGAATTCAGTACCAGCACCTGAATCCGCGATTATCCCATATACCTACTCGCTGATTGCCCCTCCGCACAGGGGGATTCACCATGCCAGTTTCTTTTAACAAACTCCCCGCAAACCAGACAACAGTCAACCGCCTGAATTGTGAAGTATTTAAAAATTTCTCCCGCTAACTGATACCCGGCTAACAGTCTGGCGTTTTCTTTTTCAGCAACGGGAAAGCAACAACCACCACACCCGCCACCAGCACACCGTCAGCCAGCACTGACATTATCCGGCTGCTGCAATGCCATTCACAAAAACAGTAAGCAATCACTTTTTACCGTAACAGGTGATAATCCAGATATGTATCTACCCCAGATGAGTAATCCGAAGTTCATCCATACCACAGGTCCTGGCTATTCTGTTGTACTCCTGAACAAGAGCAAATAATTCTGAATTAGCAACCATGAACTCATCGCAAACCCTCTGTATAGCATCACTATTCAGAATAATAACGTCTCTTCCCGAAAGACGATCAGGAGTACAGAACAAAACTGTCAAACGGCTGAAGGCCTTTGCTCGTGCTGCATTGACTATATCAATACGCTGCCTAAGGATGAAACACCCCGACGCCTCATCAATATTCACTCTACCCACACCATATGAATGATAAATATTTAATGCTGAAAAAACCATTAGACCGTATAACAAACACTCAATCAATACTTAACAGAACTTTTATTTTTGACAAACATAAAATATTTTCAACAATATCCTGAGCCAGGTATATTTCAGTATAAGGCTCTGCCGGAAGGAATCTGGAAGAATGAATATGGCGCGCTGTACTGGATTCGAACCAGTGACCGATTGCTTAGAAGGCAATTGCTCTGTCCGGCTGAGCTAACAACGCTGAATACCGATAATGGACCGCCATCGGGGACCCGCCCCCGCACCAACAACCCTGTTATCATGTCGTCTGCTCTTCCTGATAAGCTAATGGCGGTTTGTGATGGTGGCCCTTGCTGGATTTGAACCAGCGACCTGGCGATTATGAGTCGCTCGCTCTCACCACTGAGCTAAAGGGCCGGGAGCAGAATAATAACGGTCCGTAATTAATTCCGCAATAAAAAACCCGCTCGGCGGCGGGTTGTAGAAACTCTTCTAACGTCAGGCATAAAACGCCCATAGTTATGACGAATTTACCACAGATTCCGGAAAAATCAACCTAGTTACCTTTTTTAACTGCCGCTCAGCCCATGCTTCTTCAATATCAAACCGGGTCACCAGCGCATCATAGAATTTCTTAACTGTTTTTTCCCATGACGCGCGTGTTATCTGGTTTGTCACCTCGCATATAGCATTAAATGCCTCCGTTGATGGTAGTCTTTCATAGCCACGACCACCACAACGCTGGCAGTCTCTGATAACAGGCATACCACGTTTTACCGACTCTTCACGATGAATGGCGACACCACGCCCACGGCAATCCTTACAGGCGGTGGAAACCTCACCCTTTCCGCCACACTCCGGACAGGCAACTTTTACCACCTCCCTGACTTTTTTCCATTCTTCCCAGTAAGACGGATACACACCTTTCGTACACTTTGCCCATACCGGCGGCTTACCATCCGGATACTGGACCTTGTTTGTAAAAACTACGCTTTCAATAAATTTTTCCCCATAGCAACAAGGGCACTGCTTTTTACTCGCTGCGCTGCGGGCATAATCCTCAAAAGCGTACGAAGCCATAATGCGCATCACTACCGGTTTTATTTCTGCCGGAAGTTTTCTCAACGCCGCCACACGATCGCACCGACTGAGTGCATAATCTGCCAGTAATTCTGTTGCCCGCGCCCTGTCATTCATACTGATGCCCATTTTCCCCAGGAACGCAGAAAACCCCATCTCAGCCCGATTCTGTGTCATGCCCTGCGCGGCCATCACATCAGTGATACTCAGCGCATCTTTTGACGTTGAGGCCGATGCATCGGTCAGGCAAGGGGATTTTGGGGAGTAGTATTTCGGTAAATCTTCCAGTTTCATTTTTTGACCTGCTCTTCATGCATTATGGGGTAAATCTTCACCCCCAGACGTCCACCAGATACTGGCTGACCACGAACGATATTGATTTCATCAAACTGCTCATCGTCCATTAACACTCCCGCATGTGTCAGTGCATCCAGTGGTGCTTTCAGGATATTGTCCAGGTCACGACGGCGCTTATCCGGTGGCTCTGCAATAATCTTTATCGCCAGTCTTCCGGACAGGCTTAATTTCAGTCGCTGCTGACGGACAATAAGCGCCACATCCCGGCGATAACGCTCACCGGCTTTTGATACAAAATATGTGTTGTCACGACGTCGCCAGTAAGTATTCACCGTCGGCGGATAAGGTAAAATAAACTCATGGCGCATCAGCGCAGCACCTCCTGCACCAGTTTTTCAAACTTTCCGACTCTGGTTTCCAGCTCTGCCACACAGTCCACCAGCTCATCTACTGCTTTCTGTGCGCGATGCTTCGCCTGCATCAGTTCCCGAAGCGCGGGTACCATATCTTTACGGATAGCGTCTTTTGTTATGCCCGTTTTTTCGAGTTGTTCAGCATGACGCAGCATTTCCTGCGCGTGTTTACGCAATTGTTCAGGGGTAAAAGTCATTGTCTGGTTGTTCAAAAGAAACGCTCCATCTTACTGCTGTCAGTTCGTTTATTACTGTATCTGCGCGGATTGCCGGGCTTCATGGGAGTGGAAAGCACCCGTGCACTTTCCTGGTCCACAGGCAGAAAATGTCCGTAGACTGGCCCCCTGAATCTCCAGACAACCAGTATCACTTAAATAAGTGATAGTCTTAATACTAGTTTTTAGACTAGTCATTGGAGTACAGATGATTGATGTCTTAGGGCCGGAGAAACGCAGACGGCGTACCACACAGGAAAAGATCGCAATTGTGTCAACGCCACGATGTTTGACCGTTATTTGCCATTTTCATGCCCGCTAAATACTTTCGTTACTGATGCTGTCCGCTTTCCACCATTTCATCATCACTGATTGGCGTTGTGTTTTTGGTCAGCACTCCAGCTTTACGTTTCTCTTTTAACCGGTAACTCTCTCCTTTGATATTCAGCGTGGTTGAGTGATGTAGCAGCCGATCCAGGATCGCTGTTGCCAGTACGTGATCTCCGAACATTTCTCCCCAGTCTGCGAACCCTTTGTTTGACGTCAGTATGATGCTCGCTTTTTCATATCGACGGTTCAGTAGCCGGAAGAACAGACTGGCTTCCTCTCTGTTCATCGGCAGATAGCCTATTTCATCCAGGATCAACACCCGGGCATAACTCAGTTGCTGTAGCTGACGCTCCAGCCGGTTTTCCTGTTTCGCTTTCATCAGTGTCGCGATCAGTCTGTCCAGTGGCATAAACAGTACCCGATGTCCCGCATCCACCGCTTTCACGCCAAGAGCTATGGCCAGATGAGTTTTTCCGACACCAGGAGGGCCCAGCAGGATCACGTTTTCGCTGCGCTCCACGAACGCCAGACCAGCCAGTTCCCGGACAACCTTACGGTCGATGCCCGGCTGGAAGGTAAAGTCGAACTGCTCCAGCGTTTTGACCCACGGCAGACGAGCCTGCTTCAGCCTGGACTCCATACCGCGCTGATGCCTGCCGTTCCATTCCTGCTGTAGCGCCATGCACAGGAACTCCCGGTAGTTCAGCTCTTTTTTAGCTGCCTGTTCCAGCAGGCTTTCAACGTGATAACTCAGATGCTCCATTTTCAGGCGACTCAGCAGGACTTCCAGTTCATGCATCACAACAGCTCCTCATAGGCACTCAGTGGTCGATGTTCCACCTGACTGACCTGCTGCCAGAGCGGGGCGTGATGCTCCGGCACTGTCTGCCAGCCAGACGATGCTGAACAGAGGCGATGTGAGGCCACCAGTTTCTCATTACTGTAGATCCGCAACTCGTCATCCAGCGATATTCGTATCGATACCGGCTGACCACACAGCGCTTCGGGAACGCTGTAACGATTACCACCAACCTCGATATAGCTGTCCCAGGACACATGGCGGATATCGAAGTAACTGGTATCGAAGTCTGTATCCGGTAACGGCTGCAGATGTTCCTGCTCCAGCGCGAAGCGCTGTTCCGGCGTTTCTTTGAACTGGCGAAGCTCCCGTTTGTCAGCCACATCGGCTATCCATTGCTCCAGTTGTTGATTGACATGAGTGAAGCTGTCGAACCTGCGGTACCGGACGAAGAAGTTCTCCTTGAGGTATTTCACCATCCGCTCAACCTTACCTTTTGTTCTGGCCCTGCGTGGACGGCATGCCCGTGGCAGGAAGTTATAGTGGTCAGCCAGCAACAGGAATCCGGAGTTGAACACGACTTTCCCGTTGTTATTCTTCAGCACCGCAGCCTTCTGGTTATCAACCAGCACCGTTTTCACACAACCACCGAAGTAGCGGAAGGCGCGAACCAGTGATTCGTAGGTATGCTCAGCATCCTGTTTTGGTGCGGCGAAGACATGGAAGCTGCGGGAGAACCCCAGCGTATTAACCGCAAAGTTAACTTTGCACCGTTGCCCGGCAACCTCCACCTCAACTTCGCCCCAGTCATGCTGGAGCTGGTATCCAGGCTGAGTTTCGAAGCGAACTGTTCTTTTTGACGGACGCATTTTACGTTTGGGCTGGATGTAGTAACGCAGCATGGAACGTCCGCCCGTATAACCCATTGCCTTAATCTCCGCGAAGATAACCTCGCTATTCCAGACATTCTCTGCCAGGCGCATGTCGATGTAATCCATAAACGGTTTCAGCTTAACCATTTTGTGGCGGGTCTTTCTGGCTGGCGGTTCAGGGTATTTGAGGTAGCGTCTGACCGTCCGTTCAGAGCAACCAATCTGAGTCGCAATATCGACGATGTACGCGCCCTGCTGGCGCATTTGCTTTATCATGTAAAAGTCCTCTCTGCTCAGCATGTTGATGTCCTTTCTGGTGTGAGAACCTTAAGGAAACAACATGGTGTAGCAGCCAGCCAGTTATTTCTCTGGCGTAAGCAATACCAGGAAGGAAGTCTTACTGCTGTGGCCGCCGGAGAACAGGTTGTTCCTGCCTCTGAACTTGCTGCCGCCATGAAGCAGATTAAAGAACTCCAGCGCCTGCTCGGCAAGAAAACGATGGAAAATGAACTCCTCAAAGAAGCCGTTGAATATGGACGGGCAAAAAAGTGGATAGCGCACGCGCCCTTATTGCCCGGGGATGGGGAGTAAGCTTAGTCAGCCGTTGTCTCCGGGTGTCGCGTGCGCAGTTGCACGTCATTCTCAGACGAACCGATGACTGGATGGATGGCCGCCGCAGTCGTCACACTGATGATACGGATGTGCTTCTCCGTATACACCATGTTATCGGAGAGCTGCCCACGTATGGTTATCGTCGGGTATGGGCGCTGCTTCGCAGACAGGCAGAACTTGATGGTATGCCTGCGATCAATGCCAAACGTGTTTACCGGATCATGCGCCAGAATGCGCTGTTGCTTGAGCGAAAACCTGCTGTACCGCCATCGAAACGGGCACATACAGGCAGAGTGGCCGTGAAAGAAAGCAATCAGCGATGGTGCTCTGACGGGTTCGAGTTCTGCTGTGATAACGGAGAGAGACTGCGTGTCACGTTCGCGCTGGACTGCTGTGATCGTGAGGCACTGCACTGGGCGGTGACTACCGGCGGCTTCAACAGTGAAACAGTACAGGACGTCATGCTGGGAGCGGTGGAACGCCGCTTCGGCAACGATCTTCCGTCGTCTCCAGTGGAGTGGCTGACGGATAATGGTTCATGCTACCGGGCTAATGAAACACGCCAGTTCGCCCGGATGTTGGGACTTGAACCGAAGAACACGGCGGTGCGGAGTCCGGAGAGTAACGGAATAGCAGAGAGCTTCGTGAAAACGATAAAGCGTGACTACATCAGTATCATGCCCAAACCAGACGGGTTAACGGCAGCAAAGAACCTTGCAGAGGCGTTCGAGCATTATAACGAATGGCATCCGCATAGTGCGCTGGGTTATCGCTCGCCACGGGAATATCTGCGGCAGCGGGCTTGTAATGGGTTAAGTGATAACAGATGTCTGGAAATATAGGGGCAAATCCAGTCCGTTATAAAAACGCCGGTAAATCGTTCCCAGAGAACCGTGAGGTAGCCTGAGTTTAACGGACACTCCTTCCTGAAATAGAATGGCATCAGAAGGAGCTAATAATGAGCAGAAAAACCCAACGTTACTCTAAAGAGTTCAAAGCCGAAGCTGTCAGAACGGTTCCTGAAAATCAACTTTCGATCAGTGAAGGCGCTTCCCGATTATCTCTTCCTGAAGGCACTTTAGGACAATGGGTTACCGCCGCCAGAAAAGGGCTCGGTACTCCTGGTTCCCGCACGGTGGCTGAACTGGAATCTGAAATTCTGCAACTGCGTAAGGCGTTAAATGAAGCTCGCCTTGAGCGAGATATATTAAAAAAAGCAACAGCGTATTTTGCACAGGAGTCGCTGAAAAATACGCGTTAATCGAACAATGGGCGACAACAATTTCCCATTGAAGCGATGTGTCAGGTATTTGGTGTATCCAGGAGCGGTTATTACAACTGGGTACAGCATGAACCCTCAGACAGAAAACAAAGTGATGAGCGGCTAAAACTGGAGATTAAGGTGGCACATATCCGCACTCGCGAAACATATGGAACCCGGCGGCTCCAGACGGAGCTGGCAGAGAATGGCATCATTGTTGGTCGTGACCGACTGGCACGTCTTCGTAAGGAGCTAAGGCTACGCTGTAAGCAGAAACGCAAGTTCAGAGCGACTACGAACTCGAACCACAATCTGCCAGTTGCGCCAAATCTGCTGAACCAGACGTTCGCTCCTACAGCACCAAATCAGGTCTGGGTGGCGGACCTGACGTATGTTGCCACACAGGAGGGATGGTTGTACCTCGCTGGCATCAAAGATGTTTATACGTGCGAAATTGTCGGCTACGCCATGGGAGAGCGCATGACAAAAGAGCTGACAGGTAAAGCCCTGTTTATGGCGCTCAGGAGCCAGCGCCCACCTGCCGGGCTAATCCACCACTCTGATCGAGGTTCACAGTACTGCGCATACGATTACCGGGTCATACAGGAGCAGTCTGGTCTGAAAACATCAATGTCGCGTAAAGGTAACTGTTACGACAACGCTCCGATGGAAAGCTTCTGGGGAACGCTGAAAAATGAGAGCCTGAGCCACTATCGTTTTAATAACCGGGATGAAGCCATCTCAGTAATACGGGAATACATTGAGATTTTCTACAATCGTCAGCGTCGTCACTCTCGTCTGGGGAATATCTCCCCGGCAGCCTTCAGGGAAAAATATCATCAGATGGCTGCTTAAAAAAAGAACAAATGGTAGTGTCCGCTATTGCCAGTACACCTCAAGGCCACTGCGGAAGACGTGAAAAGCACGGGGAAAAACGCCGTCTTATCCGGTCAGCGTGCACAGGCAGCCGCAGGTTATGCCCGCGCAGCAGAACAGGCCAAAAATGACATTGATGCTGCGCTGACCGGCACTCTGAAAACGGCTAACCATCTGTCTGAAATCGCAGCAGCAGGCGAAAAGGCACAACAGAAGTCCCGGGATAATCTGGGGCTGAAAAGTGCGGCCACGATGGAAGCACAGAGCGACATTTACGACCGGACAAAAGGCCGTCTGGCGATACCCGGCGCATTCGGCTTTGGGTGTGCTTTTCTGCCTGAAGATGTTATCCGTTTTGACACTAAGAGTGATTTCCTGGCCTGGGTAAGGAATGCGCTGCCAGGTGAATATTCCGTTGCTGGCCCCTACGACATCATCATACCCGACACACGGTTTGAAGGGGTGCTCAGCATCCGGTGGACTGATGCACGCCCTGAGACAACAGAACCGCGGTACAGAGCCAAATCCCTTACTTTTTACGGCATTAACGGCCCCATTTATCACACCCGCTACTGCTACTGGCCCATATCCAGACTGACTGGCTGGGTGAAAATAAATATAACCACAGAAGATATTATTTACAGAATCGTGGCGAGCTCTGTCCGCAACAGATGGGGAGACCCTGACATTGGCGGGCTGATTATTGCTGCGTACCAGGGAGAAGCTGACGGTGATAAAGTCATCAGACTTGTCAGGGGGCAGTCATACAGAGGCTCACGACTGGGACCGGTGGGGATTTCAGTGCCCAGTACTCCCACCGGAACGTATATAGCATCCCCACAATTTTTCATTACGGGATGTTCAGAGCATTCATTACCGGGGTCATATTGCGCCCTGTCCGGGGTGCCGGATGCACATGTCTCTGGCGCAATGCCCGGGCTTTTTATTCGCACATCGTGAGGAATGCACCGTGGAAATTAAAAAAATCATTAATCCCCGTTATACCGAAAGTGGCGCAGTAGACTGTGACGTTTTTTTTGACGACAGGGACCAGGCAGTCCCCTACACAGCCACCGCTGATGATGTCGCACCGACGGGTCAGCAAATCTGGCAGGAACTGCAAAGTGGCAAATGGGGTGAGATAGCCCCATTCACTGTGACACCAGAAATGCTGGAAGCGGCCAGAGAGGCCAGGCGTCAGGAAATTGAAGCATGGCGCGCAGAACAGGAGGCGAAGCCGTTCACGTTTGAATGGAACGGTCGTATCTGGAATGCTGGTCCCGACTCACTGGGCCGCCTGTCCCCGGTAGTCATGCTGGCAAAATCTGTCACAGCACAAACACATATGGCGTGGAGCGATGCCGATAATCAGCAGGTGAAACTGTCGATGCCGGAACTGGAAGAACTGGCGGCAGCAATGGTGCAGGCGCAGGTCGATCGCAACGATGAGATTTATCGCCGTCAGCGTGAAATGAAAGAGGAGCTGAGCGGTCTGGATGATTTGGCTTCAATTCGGGCGTTTGACGTTGAGTAATGAATAAGCCGCAACTGGCGGAATCACAGAAGACCGCTTTGCTTACCGAAGCGGAGTCTGTCATCCGGCCGCGGGGGCGTGCTGTCAGGCTGAACAGGGAAACGGATGAATCCGGGGAGGCCCGGGGGCGGGCCTCTGTTTTTCCGGAGTCAGTCCGGTCTGTGGTTTATGCAATGTGATTATGAATGGTGCAGTTGTGAGCCGTTTTCAGGCAATCGCAGGGCCAGTACCTCGTCAGTCAGCTGACGGTAAATCTGCTGTTCAGTCTCACGCATCACCTGTGCACCGGCTTCCCTCTCCGCATCCGCATCACCGCTCAGACCTGATGCTTTCAGCCGGTCAGCCACCCTCTGAGGGTACTCATTCTCCAGCATCTCATATTTCTGCTCTTCTGCCAGCGCCCAGCGGTCAGCTTCCGTACGCTTCAGTACAGCATGCCATGGTCCCCAGAGGGAGAACCAGTCCGTAAATTCATTCTCTTCACGGCTTCTGACCATGGCTTCGGCAGTGCGGAGGTCATTTGCTGTCACTCCCGACACGCCATAGAAACGCATTTCCTTCACGGCAGTGGAGAGCTGAAGTTTCTCTGCGAGCATGGTCTGGAAGGCCAGGTAGACTTCTATCTCATCCACAAAATGGAGAGTTCTGACTTTATCCCGGGCAATGTCCTCCAGAATTTCGAGGCGGAACATTTCCCTGCCCAGGGAGAGCAGAGCGCCGGTATCATTATCGAAAAGGCCTTCAGATGCCTGATGGACCAGGAGGGTTTTCCGGAGATTGTTCCATGTGAGCGCGACACGGTCCTCACAGCTCTCAGTGGCATCAGCAGCAACAGCGAAAGACTGCTGTCGAAGCTCCGCAGAGGCACTGAGTTTTTCCAGCCATGCAGCGACCTGTTCACGGAATCCGGAGGTATTGCGTGCAGAGACGGTATCGGAAAGGCGGTCAAGGAACGCGGAAAAGGTGTTGGCATGCTCTTCATGTTCAAAAGCATGCCATATCTGTGATACATCAGATTGTTTGTTTTCCGGGAACCATGCTGTCACGGCATCAGCCAGGGGGCGATGGAGTGTATTCTGTTGTCCGTCACTCATGGAGAAGTAAATCTGCGGGCCGTGGTAGTCCGGCGAAGAGGTTAATCTTTGCAGGGATTGCAGAGCATGGGATGACAATGGGTTATCACTAATATCTATTGAACATTCATTCCTCAGATTAAGAATGCTTTCCGGGATATGACTTATCTGATTTATGTCAAAATAACCGTTCCTTAAATTTTCCGGCAGGTATGGAATATCGGTTAACATATTGTCGATTGCCCATATGGAGTGAATGTTGTGAGGTAGAGGGGGGAGTTCACTAAGAAGATTCCCTATTGCGCTAATCTCTTGTAAAGAAAATGGTAAAGGTGGTAAAACTGCCAGCCCATTACATGATACATCTAATGTTTCCAGTAGTTCTGGTAAAACAGGAAGAGAACATAATTGATTATTTGAGACATGAAGCTCCTTCAAAGATATGGGGAGTGTGGGTAGTGTGATTAGTTGATTGTGGGACGCATTCAATAATTTAAGTCCTTGAGGCAAAGCAGGCAGTTCAATAAGTCTGTTATAGCTGACATTAAGCTGTGTAAGGGACGCAGGCAATGGGGAGATTAAGCTTAAATTATTTTTACTTATATTAATTGATTTAATTCCCGGGGGATTTCAGGTAATGTTGTCAGGCCTAATTCAGACAAGTCCAGGTTCGTCTCTTGGTTTTGTAGACATGATACTAGTCGCTGAAAAGCGATGTCTCGTTGTTCTTCTTGTATGCGGTTATTTTTCCATTCAGTCCAATGGGTTAGATAATTTTCATATGCACGGCTAGTGTCGATTGAATAAGTGGAGAACGAATTTGAAATTAATCTGTGATTGTTATTTGTCGGGAGCATAAATATCAGGGCGTATTCTTTATGTTGAGAGGTGTTGGATTCTTTTTTATCTGCTTTGCAATGTTATTGGTTCCCTTCAGCAGTAGACAGGAACTTCTGGAGGAGGCGGATATATAGTTTGTGTAAGCATATTAACTCCATATGTTATATATTGAAGAACTTCTGCTTTACACTATCCTAAACTGGATCGGTTTAATGTAAAAAAACGATACTTTTTGGGGGAGGGGGCAATTTTTCCTTAAGGTATGAAAAAAGGAGCTGAAGCTATATAATAGCTATTAATGCCACTGGTATCAGTGAATCATGTATATAAAAAACTGTGTTAAGGAGGCTGTCCATTAGCGGTTTTTTATTCTTCTGGAACCGCGGCATCTTTGCGTATCTTTTTGTCTTCTCACCGTCTGGTCGGTGTTTTGCTGAGACTGCTAATTTCCTGTCTTTGCTAGTGCTGTACTGGTACTGCCCAATCATGATTGGCGGGGGCGGGCGGAGTTGAGACCGCAGACACGTCGTATGCAAGAACGTGCTGCGGCTGGCTGGTGAACTTCCGATAGTGCGAGTATTGAATGATTTCCAGCCGTTACTGATTTTACGTGCTAATTAGTGAACAAACCACTCGTCAGCAGACTCCCAGGTATCTTTCAGAGTTTCCTGAACAAAAGTTTTAGCTGAATCTTTATCGGCGGTGCGCGTAACAGAAAGGCCATCGTTGCTGGTGGCTTTTACGATCACCTCTACATCGTCATAACGTTTACTGATGCGTCGGGTTAATTCTTCCTTTAACGCATCCACAGCACCGGTTGGCATTTTAGTCATTTTCTCTTTGGCTATGCAGATTTCAATACGCATAAAAATCCCTCTACACTGTGTTTTTATACAGTATTATTTTTAACTGTATGGATAAACAGTGTCAAGAGTGAGGGAAAGTGATTTTTTGGGGCATGCATGGGGCAAAAATATTTGTTGTGGGGCATTTTGGGGCATGATTGGGACACTTTGTTACATATGAACTTTGCCGATTTTCATATGGCATGGCAATCCAACGCTTTGATTATTCTAAAGAAAACACATGCTCTTGGGCGTTCTTTAGTGATTTTTAAAAATCCCGTATCACGCAGTTAAAGTGGCGGGCATACTCTTCAAGGCTGGTGATCCCCAACCGCACCCATTTAGGATGCGACCATTGCGGTAGACCGATGTAAATCATAACGCGTGAAGGATCTCTTCCACGCTACGCACACGGGCGATGCGCGGGTAGATATGATTAATGCTGTTATTGTGTTGCTCGGCGCTGGCGGCACTACAGGCGTCTTCGGCAATCACCAGATTAAAGCCAAGTTCCCAGGCATTGCGGGCGGTGGATTCAACACCGATATTGGTCGAGATCCCACATAACACTATTGTATCGATACCTCGGCGGCGCAGTTGCAACTCCAGATCCGTACCGTAAAACGCACCCCACTGACGTTTGATGATTTCGATATCACTGTCAGTTGCACCTAATGCAGCTGGATGTTGCCACCAGTTTTCGGGCAACACTTTAGCGGGGGAGGGGGCATCAACCGGCTGTTTTAATGCTTCGGCGTAATCGGCAGACCAGCCAACTCGCACCAGAAACACGGGCTGACCGCTGGCGCGAAATTTCGCCGCCAGCTTCCCGGCGCGATTAACTACCTCATCGGCAGTATGTGGACCACCGGCAAAAGGTAAGATGCCTTCTTGTAAATCGATCACCACCAACGCAGTGGTTTTAGCATTAAGTTCAAGCATGCTGACTCCTGAAAAAACAAAATCGTGCCTCACACCTTAATGCGATTAGCCGATGGCGGAACGACAAATTTTGTTAATTTTTATGAGTTCGGGCAACACCTTTATAGCAAACTGGCGTAGAGTCTGATTTCAGGCCCGATATAAAGTGGTAACGAGGCGTTACAGCGCGGGCCAGGCTCTTACGGTGCGGCAGAATTTCCAGTATAATAGCCGCCTTTTTTCATTCAGTTGTGACATACAGCTAACGCTGCGACTTGGTCACCTGCGCAGCAGGGGGCATCCGCCGGCAGCTAAGTTAAGGGATATCTCATGCGTACAGAATATTGTGGACAGCTCCGTTTGTCCCACGTGGGGCAGCAGGTGACTCTGTGTGGTTGGGTCAACCGTCGTCGTGATCTTGGTAGCCTGATCTTCATCGATATGCGCGACCGCGAAGGTATCGTGCAGGTATTTTTCGATCCGGATCGTGCGGACGCGTTAAAGCTGGCCTCTGAACTGCGTAATGAGTTCTGCATTCAGGTTACGGGCACCGTACGTGCGCGTGACGAAAAAAATATTAACCGCGATATGGCGACCGGCGAAATTGAAGTGCTGGCGTCCTCGCTGACTATCATCAACCGCGCAGATGTTCTGCCGCTTGACTCTAACCACGTCAACACCGAAGAAGCGCGTCTGAAATACCGCTACCTCGACCTGCGTCGCCCGGAAATGGCGCAGCGCCTGAAAACCCGCGCTAAAATCACCAGCCTGGTGCGCCGTTTTATGGATGACCACGGCTTCCTCGACATCGAAACTCCGATGCTGACCAAAGCCACGCCGGAAGGCGCGCGTGACTACTTGGTGCCTTCTCGTGTGCACAAAGGTAAATTCTACGCACTGCCGCAATCCCCACAGTTGTTCAAACAGCTGCTGATGATGTCCGGTTTTGACCGTTACTATCAGATCGTTAAATGCTTCCGTGACGAAGACCTGCGCGCTGATCGTCAGCCTGAATTTACTCAGATCGATGTGGAAACTTCTTTCATGACCGCGCCGCAAGTGCGTGAAGTGATGGAAGCGCTGGTGCGTCATTTGTGGCTGGAAGTGAAGGGCGTGGATCTGGGCGATTTCCCGGTAATGACCTTTGCGGAAGCAGAACGCCGTTATGGTTCTGATAAACCGGATCTGCGTAACCCGATGGAACTGACCGACGTTGCCGATCTGCTGAAATCTGTTGAGTTTGCAGTATTTGCGGGGCCGGCGAACGATCCGAAAGGCCGTGTTGCCGCTCTACGTGTTCCGGGTGGCGCATCGCTGACCCGTAAGCAGATCGACGAATACGGTAACTTCGTTAAAATCTACGGCGCGAAAGGTCTGGCTTACATCAAAGTTAACGAACGCGCGAAAGGTCTGGAAGGTATCAACAGCCCGGTAGCGAAGTTCCTTAATGCAGAAATCATCGAAGCCATCCTGGATCGTACTGCCGCGCAAGATGGCGATATGATTTTCTTCGGTGCCGACAACAAGAAAATTGTTGCCGACGCGATGGGCGCACTGCGCCTGAAAGTGGGTAAAGACCTTGGTCTGACCGACGAAAGCAAATGGGCACCGCTGTGGGTTATCGACTTCCCGATGTTTGAAGACGACGGTGAAGGCGGCCTGACGGCAATGCACCATCCGTTCACCTCACCGAAAGACATGACTGCTGCAGAACTGAAAGCTGCACCGGAAAATGCGGTGGCGAACGCTTACGATATGGTCATCAATGGTTACGAAGTGGGCGGTGGTTCAGTACGTATCCATAATGGTGATATGCAGCAGACGGTGTTTGGTATTCTGGGTATCAACGAAGAGGAACAGCGCGAGAAATTCGGCTTCCTGCTCGACGCCCTGAAATACGGTACTCCGCCGCACGCAGGTCTGGCATTCGGTCTTGACCGTCTGACCATGCTGCTGACTGGCACCGACAATATCCGTGACGTTATCGCCTTCCCGAAAACCACGGCGGCAGCGTGTCTGATGACTGAAGCACCGAGCTTTGCTAACCCGACTGTACTGGCTGAGCTGAGCATTCAGGTTGTGAAGAAGGCTGAGAATAACTGATATGACTCAAATACACGAAATCATTCGCGTTGCATCAAGGCGGCAACTGAGTGAACTCCCATGAGCATAGATAACTATGTGAATGGGATGAGCGAAGGCAGTCAACGAAGAGGCAGCGTGAAGGATAAAGTGTATAAGCGTCCCGTTTCGATCTTAGTGGTCATCTATGCACAAGATACGAAACGGGTGCTGATGTTGCAGCGGCGTGACGATCCCGATTTCTGGCAGTCGGTAACCGGCAGCGTGGAAGAGGGTGAAACCGCGCCGCAAGCTGCCATGCGCGAAGTAAAGGAAGAGGTCACCATTGATGTTGTCGCTGAACAACTGACCTTAATTGACTGTCAGCGCACGGTAGAGTTTGAAATTTTTTCACATTTACGTCATCGCTATGCGCCGGGCGTGACGCGTAATACGGAATCATGGTTCTGTCTTGCGCTCCCGCACGAACGCCAGGTAGTCTTCACTGAACATCTGGCTTACAAGTGGCTTGATGCGCCTGCTGCCGCGGCGCTCACTAAGTCCTGGAGCAACCGGCAGGCGATTGAACAGTTTGTAATTAACGCTGCCTGAACAGGCAGGGCTATCTGGAGATATTTTTATGGCAGGTCATAGTAAATGGGCCAACACCAGACATCGTAAAGCTGCGCAGGATGCTAAGCGCGGTAAAATCTTCACTAAAATCATTCGTGAGCTGGTAACCGCGGCTAAGCTGGGCGGTGGCGATCCGGACGCTAACCCGCGTCTGCGTGCGGCGGTGGATAAAGCACTGTCTAACAACATGACCCGTGACACACTGAACCGCGCAATTGCACGTGGTGTGGGCGGTGATGATGATGCAAACATGGAAACCATCATCTACGAAGGTTACGGTCCTGGCGGCACGGCAATCATGATTGAATGTCTGTCTGACAACCGCAACCGTACCGTTGCTGAAGTGCGTCATGCATTTAGCAAATGTGGCGGTAACCTCGGTACTGATGGTTCCGTTGCCTATCTGTTCAGCAAAAAAGGCGTGATCTCCTTCGAGAAAGGCGATGAAGACACCATTATGGAAGCAGCACTGGAAGCAGGTGCTGAAGACGTTGTGACCTATGATGACGGCGCGATTGACGTCTACACTGCATGGGAAGAAATGGGTAAAGTGCGCGACGCTCTGGAAGCGGCAGGTCTGAAAGCAGACAGCGCGGAAGTTTCCATGATCCCGTCCACCAAAGCTGATATGGATGCAGAAACCGCACCGAAACTGATGCGTCTGATCGATATGCTGGAAGATTGCGACGACGTGCAGGAAGTCTACCATAACGGTGAAATCTCTGATGAGGTTGCAGCAACTCTCTGATGGGGCCTGCTAAACAGCAAAACGGAGACGCGTGATGGCTATTATTCTCGGCATTGACCCGGGTTCGCGCGTGATCGGCTATGGTGTCATCCGCCAGGTAGGCAGGCAACTGTCCTACCTGGGTAGCGGATGCATACGCACCAAAGTGGATGATTTACCGTCTCGTCTGAAGCTCATCTATGCGGGCGTGACGGAAATCATCACCCAGTTCCAGCCAGATTATTTCGCCATTGAACAAGTCTTTATGGCCAAAAATGCCGACTCGGCTCTGAAACTGGGGCAGGCGCGCGGCGTGGCGATTGTGGCGGCGGTGAATCAGGAATTGCCGGTATTTGAATACGCGGCACGTCAGGTAAAGCAAACGGTGGTAGGTATTGGTAGTGCCGAAAAAAGCCAGGTGCAGCATATGGTCCGCACCTTGCTGAAACTGCCCGCTAATCCACAGGCGGATGCCGCCGATGCGTTAGCTATCGCGATTACCCATTGTCACGTCAGCCAGAATGCAATGCAGATGAGCGAATCGCGGCTGAACCTGGCGAGAGGGCGACTGCGTTAAGTTATACCGCCTCGGTCAGTTCAGGCTGAGGCGTTTCAACTCCCTCCGCGTGAATCAACACCAGACCCGGATGATGCCACAAACTGGCTGGCGTGACGGTTTTACGCTCCCACGGAATAGAACCTAAGAACCAGAATTTCCAGAAAGTGAGTTTTGCATTCGGATTGCTATTTAACAGTTCTCCAAACGTTTCTATTTCACCCACCGGAATGCATAGCGCTTCTTTATAAATATCAAAAACAAATTTTGAACAGAACTGGCGCGAAGATTCGTATTTAAAACCGGTGTGGTAAAGTTTGCGTAGCCGGGAGGGAACCTGTTCAACAATTCGTTGTTTTTGTTGTTCTGTCAGCCCAGCGTCTAATCGCTTTATAGCATAGCGTTGATTAGACGAACGTTTAATAAAACGAGATAGCGTGGTGATGGTTGAAAGGGGAACCCGGCTTTCTGCAACCAGGAAGTCTTCACCGTTATGACCGATAATGATCCCGACGTGATTACTCCAGCAATTTGATGCAGCTGATATTTGACCAAATAAGGCAGCACCTATACATGTAAAGACGATATCTCCAATTTCATATTCAGCAGGGTAATTAATATTCACGTTGTCATTCCATTGAAATAGATACGAATATACGTAATAGCATAAAAAATTTATTTTTTTTTCAGGAGGCGCAATGTATATTTTTATTACGCATTTATTCACTGAATATGTAATATTAAAATATTTGCTTCCAATATAACCTGTAGAATAAATTATACTGTGCCATTTTTCAGTTCATCGAGACACCTCGCAAGTTTTCTTCATCCTTCGCTGGATATCTATCCAGCATTTTTTTATCATACAGCATTATCTTTGATTCATTACGCAGGAGCGTCATGTGATAGGCAGACTCAGAGGCATCATCATTGAAAAACAACCCCCGCTGGTGTTAATTGAAGTGGGCGGCGTAGGCTATGAAGTGCATATGCCGATGACCTGTTTTTATGAACTCCCTGAAGCGGGTCAGGAAGCGATCGTTTTCACCCACTTTGTGGTGCGTGAAGACGCGCAACTGCTGTACGGTTTTAACAATAAACAAGAGCGCACGTTGTTTAAAGAGTTAATCAAAACCAACGGCGTCGGCCCGAAGTTGGCGCTGGCGATCCTCTCCGGAATGTCAGCGCAGCAGTTCGTTAATGCCGTTGAACGTGAAGAAGTGGGAGCACTGGTGAAACTGCCGGGCATTGGTAAAAAAACCGCCGAGCGTTTAATTGTCGAAATGAAAGACCGATTTAAAGGTTTGCACGGCGATCTCTTTACGCCAGCCGCCGATCTGGTGCTCACGTCGCCTGCCAGCCCGGCAACCGACGATGCTGAACAGGAAGCGGTTGCCGCGCTGGTGGCGCTGGGCTATAAACCACAAGAAGCAAGCCGCATGGTGAGCAAAATCGCTCGCACTGACGCCAGCAGTGAAACATTAATTCGCGAAGCCCTACGCGCCGCGTTATGAGGTAAAGGATGATTGAAGCAGACCGTCTGATTTCTGCCGGTACCACTTTGCCGGAAGATGGGGCAGATCGCGCCATTCGCCCTAAATTACTGGAAGAGTATGTTGGTCAGCCGCAGGTTCGTTCACAGATGGAGATTTTCATCAAAGCAGCGAAACTGCGCGGCGATGCCCTCGATCATCTGTTGATTTTTGGTCCTCCGGGGTTGGGTAAAACTACGCTTGCCAACATTGTCGCCAATGAAATGGGCGTTAATTTACGCACGACTTCTGGTCCGGTGCTGGAAAAGGCGGGCGATCTGGCAGCGATGCTCACTAACCTTGAACCGCATGACGTGCTGTTTATTGATGAGATCCACCGTCTATCGCCAGTTGTTGAAGAAGTGCTGTACCCGGCAATGGAAGACTACCAACTGGATATCATGATTGGTGAAGGTCCGGCGGCACGCTCCATTAAAATTGATTTGCCGCCGTTTACCCTGATTGGTGCAACCACGCGCGCAGGTTCGCTGACATCACCGTTGCGCGACCGTTTTGGTATTGTGCAACGTCTGGAGTTTTATCAGGTGCCGGATCTGCAATATATCGTCAGTCGCAGCGCACGCTTTATGGGGCTTGAGATGAGTGATGACGGCGCGCTGGAAGTTGCTCGTCGCGCTCGCGGTACGCCACGTATTGCCAACCGTCTGCTGCGTCGAGTGCGTGATTTCGCCGAAGTGAAGCACGATGGCACCATCTCGGCAGATATCGCTGCTCAGGCGCTGGATATGTTGAATGTCGATGCTGAAGGTTTCGATTATATGGACCGCAAATTGTTGCTGGCGGTAATCGATAAGTTCTTTGGTGGGCCGGTAGGTCTGGATAACCTGGCGGCAGCCATTGGCGAAGAACGTGAAACCATTGAGGATGTGCTGGAGCCTTATCTGATTCAGCAAGGCTTTTTGCAGCGTACACCGCGTGGGCGTATGGCGACGACGCGGGCGTGGAATCACTTTGGCATAACGCCGCCAGAAATGCCGTAAGTCGGATTGGTCGCTCGCACCGCATCCGACATTGGCAGTGTGCCTGATGCGACGCTATTCGCGTCTTATCCGGCCTACCAGAGATAGCGAACCGTAGGTCGGATAAGGCGCTCGCGCCGCATCCGACAAATGTGTTCAGCGACAGATTAGCTGGCCTGCTTTTTCATCATACTGATAATAAATAACAGTGCAGCACATAGCACTACCGACGGACCCGCCGGCGTATCGTAAAACGCGGAAAAGGTTAAACCGCCAGTTACTGCCACCATCCCCACCAAAACAGCGACACCAGCCATCTGTTCCGGCGTACGGGCAAAGCGACGCGCAGTAGCTGCAGGAATAATCAGCAACGAAGTAATAATCAACGCACCGACAAATTTCATCGCTACACCAATCGTCAATGCCGTCACCAGCATCAACAACAATTTCACGCGCTGTAATTTCACACCATCAACAAACGCCAGATCCGGGCTAATCGTCATCGACAGCAAATTGCGCCATTGCCAGAACAAAATAGCCACCACGATGACCACGCCAATCGCAATAGAGATGAGATCTTCTGGCGTCACTGCCAGCAAATCACCGAACAGGTAAGCCATCAAATCAACACGAATATTAGACATCAGACTAACGACCACCAGGCCCAGCGACAGGGCACTGTGCGCCATAATCCCTAATAACGTGTCGATCGCCAGCTGTGGACGCTTCTCCAGCCATACCAGACCGCCCGCCAGCAGCAGCGTAACGGCAATCACCGCATAGAATGGATTCACGTCCAGCAACAAACCAAACGCGACACCAAGTAATGAGGCATGAGCCAGCGTATCACCGAAATAAGACATACGACGCCAGACTACAAACGAACCCAGCGGACCCGCGGCACAGGCGAGCATGATCCCGGCTAACCAACCGGGAAATAATAATTCAATCATGAGCGATCATTTCCCCGACGCAAAACAATTCGTCCCTGTAAATCGTGACGATGGTTATGATGATGGCGATAGATACCCAGTTGTTCAGCACCACGAGGACCAAACATTGAAATAAACTCCGGATGCAGGGAAACAACTTCCGGTGTGCCGGAACAACAAATGTGGTGATTCAGGCACAGCACTTCATCGGTTTTTGCCATCACCAGATGCAGATCGTGAGAAACCATTAAAACGCCACAATCCAGTTCACGACGCAGTTGGTCAATAAGGTCATATAACGCCACCTGGCCATTTACATCCACGCCTTGAGTGGGTTCATCCAGCACTAATAATTGCGGGCGATTTAACAATGCTCGCGCTAACAGTACACGCTGCGTTTCGCCACCAGAGAGCTTTTGCATCGGTGCGTTAATCAGGTGCCCGGCCTGGACACGTTTCAGTGCAGGCAAAATATCTTCTTTATGTGTACCAGGGCGTAAGCGTAAAAAACGGTTTACGGTCAGTGGCAACGTGGTGTCGAGATACAGCTTCTGCGGTACATAGCCGATGCGCAGTTTTCCGTTGCGCTTGATAACCCCTTCATCGGGTGTTACCAGCCCGAGCACTACCCGTACCAGTGTCGACTTACCTGCGCCATTTGGCCCAAGTAAAGTCAAAATTTTTCCAGGTTTAAGTTCCAGCGACACATCAGAGAGGACGCGGCGTTGGCCAAAAGAAACCGAGACATTTTCCAAGGAAACCAGACTTGTCATGTTAATTTTAGTCTTGCAGTAGTCATGAAATGTTATAATATCACACTTCTCATATTCATTACGATGATTGGTCGCATTATGTTACATAAAAAAACGCTTCTTTTCGCAGCATTATCCGCCGCTCTCTGGGGAGGTGCAACACAGGCCGCAGATGCCGCCGTTGTCGCTTCGCTTAAACCCGTTGGGTTCATCGCTTCTGCCATTGCTGATGGGGTAACAGAAACAGAGGTTTTACTTCCTGACGGCGCTTCAGAACATGATTATTCACTGCGCCCATCGGATGTAAAACGCTTACAGAACGCGGACTTAGTCGTTTGGGTTGGCCCGGAGATGGAAGCGTTTATGCAAAAACCGGTAAGCAAATTACCAGGAGCGAAGCAGGTAACGATTGCGCAGCTTGAAGATGTGAAACCGCTACTGATGAAAAGTATTCACGGCGATGATGATGATCACGACCACGCGGAAAAAAGTGACGAAGATCACCATCACGGCGATTTCAACATGCATCTTTGGCTTTCCCCAGAGATAGCGCGGGCTACAGCGGTTGCAATCCATGGAAAATTAGTGGAACTTATGCCGCAAAGTCGAGCCAAACTTGACGCCAACCTGAAGGATTTTGAGGCACAATTAGCCTCAACCGAAACGCAGGTTGGTAACGAGCTCGCGCCGCTCAAGGGGAAAGGTTATTTCGTTTTTCACGATGCTTACGGCTATTTCGAAAAACAGTTCGGACTGACACCGCTTGGTCATTTTACCGTTAACCCTGAGATTCAACCTGGCGCGCAGCGTTTACATGAAATAAGAACACAGTTGGTTGAGCAAAAAGCAACCTGCGTTTTTGCTGAGCCACAGTTCAGGCCAGCGGTCGTTGAGAGCGTCGCACGAGGGACATCCGTTCGTATGGGAACGTTGGATCCCCTGGGGACGAATATCAAACTGGGTAAAACAAGCTATTCAGAATTCCTGAGTCAATTAGCCAACCAGTATGCGAGCTGCCTGAAAGGAGATTAATGAGGAAGTGATTACGTGCAACAGATAGCCCGCTCTGTCGCCCTGGCGTTTAATAATTTACCGCGACCACACCGCGTTATGTTGGGGTCGCTCACCGTTCTTACTCTGGCCGTCGCTGTCTGGCGGCCCTATGTTTATCACCGCGATGCCACGCCAATTGTCAAAACCATTGAGCTGGAACAGAACGAAATTCGTTCGCTCTTACCTGAAGCCAGTGAGCCGATTGATCAAGCTGCACAAGAAGATGAAGCCATTCCCCAGGACGAACTGGATGACAAAATCGCCGGTGAAGCGGGCGTGCATGAATATGTTGTTTCCACTGGCGATACGCTAAGCAGCATTCTCAATCAGTATGGTATTGATATGGGTGATATCACCCAACTGGCTGCGGCCGACAAAGAATTGCGTAACCTGAAAATCGGTCAACAACTCTCCTGGACATTAACCGCGGACGGCGAACTGCAGCGCCTCACCTGGGAAGTGTCTCGTCGTGAAACCCGAACCTATGACCGTACTGCCGCTAACGGTTTTAAAATGACCAGCGAAATGCAGCAAGGAGAGTGGGTTAACAATCTGCTGAAAGGTACCGTCGGGGGGAGCTTTGTTGCCAGCGCCAGAAACGCCGGTTTAACCAGCGCCGAAGTGAGCGCAGTGATTAAAGCCATGCAGTGGCAAATGGATTTCCGCAAACTGAAAAAAGGCGATGAATTTGCGGTGTTAATGTCTCGAGAAATGCTTGATGGTAAACGTGAGCAAAGCCAGCTGCTGGGCGTACGTTTGCGTTCAGAAGGTAAAGATTATTACGCTATCCGCGCTGAAGATGGCAAATTCTACGATCGTAACGGTACTGGTCTGGCGAAAGGATTCTTGCGATTCCCGACGGCGAAACAGTTCCGTATCTCGTCTAACTTTAACCCGCGTCGTACTAATCCGGTGACCGGTCGCGTTGCAGCACACAGAGGTGTTGATTTCGCCATGCCGCAGGGTACGCCAGTGCTTTCAGTGGGTGACGGTGAAGTGGTGGTTGCCAAACGCAGTGGCGCAGCAGGTTATTATGTGGCTATTCGTCATGGTCGCAGCTACACCACGCGTTATATGCACTTGCGCAAGATTCTGGTGAAACCGGGACAGAAGGTGAAACGTGGCGACCGTATCGCGCTTTCCGGTAATACCGGACGTTCAACCGGGCCGCATCTGCACTATGAAGTATGGATAAACCAGCAGGCCGTAAACCCGCTGACGGCAAAACTGCCGCGTACCGAAGGGCTGACCGGCTCCGATCGTCGCGAATTCCTGGCGCAGGCCAAAGAGATTGTGCCGCAGCTACGGTTTGATTAATTAACATCCATTCGCAGCCGGTACGCAGTCAGTATCGGCTTTTTTTATTTGGTGCGGGGCAAGTTGCGCCGCTACACTATCACCAGATTGATTTTTGCCTTATCCGAAACTGGAAAAGCATGGAAACGAAAAAAAATAATAGCGAATACATTCCTGAGTTTGATAAATCCTTTCGCCACCCGCGCTACTGGGGAGCATGGCTGGGTGTAGCAGCGATGGCGGGTATCGCTTTAACGCCGCCAAAGTTCCGTGATCCCATTCTGGCACGGCTGGGACGTTTTGCCGGACGACTGGGAAAAAGCTCACGCCGTCGTGCGTTAATCAATCTGTCGCTCTGCTTTCCAGAACGTAGTGAAGCTGAACGCGAAGCGATTGTTGATGAGATGTTTGCCACCGCGCCGCAAGCGATGGCAATGATGGCTGAGTTGGCAATACGCGGACCGGAGAAAATTCAGCCGCGCGTTGACTGGCAAGGGCTGGAGATCATCGAAGAGATGAGGCGTAATAACGAGAAAGTTATCTTTCTGGTGCCGCACGGTTGGGCCGTCGATATTCCTGCCATGCTGATGGCCTCGCAAGGGCAGAAAATGGCAGCGATGTTCCATAATCAGGGCAACCCGGTTTTTGATTATGTCTGGAACACGGTGCGTCGTCGCTTTGGCGGTCGTCTGCATGCGAGAAATGACGGTATTAAACCATTCATCCAGTCGGTACGTCAGGGGTACTGGGGATATTATTTACCCGATCAGGATCATGGCCCAGAGCACAGCGAATTTGTGGATTTCTTTGCCACCTATAAAGCGACGTTGCCCGCGATTGGTCGTTTGATGAAAGTGTGCCGTGCGCGCGTTGTTCCGCTGTTTCCGATTTATGATGGCAAGACGCACCGTCTGACGATTCAGGTGCGCCCACCGATGGATGATCTGTTAGAGGCGGATGATCATACGATTGCGCGGCGGATGAATGAAGAAGTCGAGATTTTTGTTGGTCCGCGACCAGAACAATACACCTGGATATTAAAATTGCTGAAAACTCGCAAACCGGGCGAAATCCAACCGTATAAGCGTAAAGATCTTTATCCTATCAAATAAAAAAAGCCTCTCAAATTATTGAGAGGCTGTACTCGATAAAAAATCTCAATGAGTGTTCCCACTATTTTGAGTTTTTAGGTTAGTACGCTATTGAGTTAATCGTAGCGTGATAATTTCAAAAGGTTTGAACTCAAGATTGCAATATTGATTGCAATAAAAACTGTCATCTAACTTATTTTCTTGAAGATCGACATATTGAACGTAGTGATAATTACATACTCACGAAAGCATGGCTGAAATTTCTAATCCATGACTCTCATATAATCTTACGATTATACCGTCGCCGTCTTCAGCTAATTTTATTGTTTCGATGATAACGCTGTTAGTATCGATAGCAAAAAATGATAGTGAAGGGGGTAATTCACCCGGGTGCGGTTTGACAGGGACGACCTGTAAGGGATGATTCATTATATAGGCTTGATTAATAACACCACCCACACGGTAATCTCCATGATGAGGAAATAAGGAGAATATGAATTTTTGTTTACCAATATCTGCAAAATTATTAATCAGGAAATTATCATAATTGTCTGTCTTAACAACTTCCCCAGGTTTATGCTGCGAACGCAGCAAAGTTAATTCAAGCGTCTGGTCTTTGACACGATAGCCATATTTGTTTTTTGCTATTAAAGCTATGCCAGTTTCTCGATCAGAAAGGTCGACCCAGTGATGTGCTGGTATTTCATCTTTGGCAAAAGCGAACGAATCATCGCTATGCGTTGGTCTGTCAATTACACCGAACTGAATTTGACATTGTGCAAGAGATGTTTGTACTGACACCGGGAATTTTACTTTGAGAGAAACATTAGGTTCGTGCCAATCAATAAACGTTTGGACATCAACGCGTGGACTATCCTGTGTCAGGGTAAAGGCTAAACGAAGATAAGAGGAATTGTAGTGATAAATCAGCGTCATCGTAGTTTTAGGCCCGCTGATCACAGTTGTCATTTTTTCAGCGAGTAAAACATATGATTCCCCATCACGATAATTTGAAGCAAAATCCCAGGCCGCGAAAAAACCTGCATCTTCGTGGTATGCACGGATCTCACTGTGCATATTTTCAGTAATGTATTCTTTACCATATCTTTTATCATATAGCGAAATTAAATCACCGCTTTCTGAAAAAAGAAGTTTAATGTAATTATTTTCAATACTTTGAGATTCTGCCTTCAGACCATTTACGATCTTATTCTTTGGAACAATCACAGCATAACCATAAGAGTTTACTCGTGCTTTGAGCCAGTTGTTGTTTATATTGATCCATTCGTTACGAGCAAAACAGGTGGTATTAAACAAAATGTGCGGATCTTTATAAGAAGAAGTGTCAATTTTACTTAATAAAGTAGACTGCGCATCAGAAATAATTTTCTCGGTTTTTGCTTCTAGTTTAAGATATTCCTTTTCAGTTTCATGATAAACTCTTGAAATACATGAGCCGGGAAGGATGTCATGGAATTGCAAGGTCAGCATCGCTTTCCATATTTCATCAAACTCACTGCGAAGAATTGATGTCATATTATTAGTAATAGTTATAAAAAATTCAGCGGTAATGACTCCAACTTATTGATAGTGTTTTATGTTCAGATAATGCCCGATGACTTTGTCATGCAGCTCCACCGATTTTGAGAACGACAGCGACTTCCGTCCCAGCCGTGCCAGGTGCTGCCTCAGATTCAGGTTATGCCGCTCAATTCGCTGCGTATATCGCTTGCTGATTACGTGCAGCTTTCCCTTCAGGCGGGATTCATACAGCGGCCAGCCATCCGTCATCCATATCACCACGTCAAAGGGTGACAGCAGGCTCATAAGACGCCCCAGCGTCGCCATAGTGCGTTCACCGAATACGTGCGCAACAACCGTCTTCCGGAGACTGTCATACGCGTAAAACAGCCAGCGCTGGCGCGATTTAGCCCCGACATAGCCCCACTGTTCGTCCATTTCCGCGCAGACGATGACGTCACTGCCCGGCTGTATGCGCGAGGTTACCGACTGCGGCCTGAGTTTTTTAAGTGACGTAAAATCGTGTTGAGGCCAACGCCCATAATGCGTGCAGTTGCCCGGCATCCAACGCCATTCATGGCCATATCAATGATTTTCTGGTGCGTACCGGGTTGAGAAGCGGTGTAAGTGAACTGCAGTTGCCATGTTTTACGGCAGTGAGAGCAGAGATAGCGCTGATGTCCGGCAGTGCTTTTGCCGTTACGCACCACCCCGTCAGTAGCTGAACAGGAGGGACAGCTGATAGAAACAGAAGCCACTGGAGCACCTCAAAAACACCATCATACACTAAATCAGTAAGTTGGCAGCATCACCAAATTCAGCATCATGTAATTTATTTTCCATATTTCGATTATGAGCTTTAGTTGCTGACTCTGATGTAAAGCACCCTTGATGAGCCTCGAAATAAAGTTCACCTGAAATAATGGGCAAGCTTTCGCGAAAGGCGTCGGCGTAAGTGAAGAACTTATCAACACGGCTGAAATCAACATGAGGTAAGCCATCAATATTGCGTATACGTGTTAATCGTTCTATATGTTCCTCACCGGGGCCAGCGCCGCCATCACCGACACCATACACCATACACCATAAGCGCATAGGGACAGATCTCTTTTTCATTATAGTTTTGTTCAATATATTCTAAAGAGCGAGCACGTGCTCGGCTATCATAAGTGTCTTCAGGAAAGTTATGCATCAGAATTTCTGAGCCATCCAGGCCCTGCCAGCGGAAAAGGTAATTATTAAATTTATTAATCTTGTTTTGTGAGAGCTTTTGCGATGCAATATAGTTAATGCCTGATTTTTTGAGAATTTGTGGAAGC
Source organism: Shigella sonnei (assembly GCF_002950395.1). Lineage (NCBI taxonomy): Bacteria > Pseudomonadati > Pseudomonadota > Gammaproteobacteria > Enterobacterales > Enterobacteriaceae > Shigella > Shigella sonnei. The sequence continues at coordinate 1,659,467 of NZ_CP026802.1, read as the reverse complement.
GTTGCGGGGAATCCAAAGACATCCGGTTGCCAGACATAATTTATCTTTTTTGAAAAATTCTGCAGTGTGAATCGTGTCCCATGCATGATTTGCCTTATCAGCGATTCACCACTTACCAGATTTAAATCGCATTCGACCCAGAAGCAACCTTGTAACTCAAAGCGGCCTGCGGCGATTTGTTTTTTTAACTTTTCGAAGAAATAGGGATAATCTTTTTTTATCCAGTGAAAAAGTTGGTACTGACTAGCGCCAAAAATGTAATCAGGATATTTTTCAATGTTTGCAAGGGCGGTGGCAAATGTTCTTATTGCTTTTCTGCGTCCTTCTCTTAAAGGCCACATCCACGCTATATCTAAATGGGCATGACCAGTAGCCATAATCCTGAACTCTGAAGGATTATTGTTTTTATTGATTATGGATTGGATTGCAATTTGACATTTAATTATTTCTTCATTGCTAAAGGTAATTAACGTATTATCAATATATTCGAGAGTACTTATGATTTCGTCAGTACGCTCACTTCTTTTGGCAATAAATTGTTCTGGGGTGATACCTTTAGGATGTATGGATTCAAACTTCTGACCATCATTAATCCAGTCGAAAAGCACCTCAATATCATAATAAAGGGATTTCAGTAGTTGATTACGTGTCGCGATATGAACATCAGTAATAATCCCTCCATTAGTAACATAGCCAAATAAATCGTTGCAGGCAGCATCAATCCAAAACTCAACCTCGTCATTTTCACTAACGAGAGAAAGGTCAACCACCCATTTACCTGGTTTATCTGGCGGTACGCCATAAGATGATGCTTTATTCGTGATGCCGCAGATGGGTGAACCATTCTTATCCACAATAAGACCTTCGCCACCGATATCAACGAGAGCGACGAGTTTGTGTCTAAATTTATCTGCTGGACGTTTACCATAAACTCGCATCCAGGCACAGTCAAACAGTTGACCCCAGTCTGAGCCAATGGTGAGTTTCTGGTAAGCGCCGCTACGGCGATAAACAAAAGGCTGCGGTTCTTTTGTTATCCATGCTTCAATCGACATTTCAGAGACAACAGTATAAACACGCTGACCTATTTTATTCGACAGTTTGATAATATTATCAGTAAGGTACATAGAAATCCCTTTAATTAATTATAACACTCGAAAATATTAACTCTCTATATTGGAGAAAGTTACTTTGCGAAGAATGGTTTGACCAAATGGTATAAGTTTTCTGACTATTTTAGTCTTGTTTAAATAAAAACAGCCTTCAATGTATTGTTTGCCCTCTGGTGAGGTTGAATATGAAAAAGATTCCATATCAGCATAAGAGAACTGGATAGATTCATCAGCTCTACTACAGGGTATGTATCCTGAGTCAAAATATTTCCCGTTCAGCAGGTTTTTTTTGATTAAAATATCGCTCTCAAGCTCAATTGCATATAAAACGGGACCTCTGGAAATATAAGTGTCACCACATAAGTCAGTATTAAACTGTATATCAGCTATAAATTTAATGTCAATCACATCATGATGTTGCCATGTTCTATCTAAAATAATAAGTGAGTTTTGAGTATCATTTTTAGTAAAAGTAACACCATTAATAATCATCATTTTTGCCCAGCCGGGGTAACGGAAACTGAGAGCAAAACGAACAGATGACTCAGGCTCAATGAGACATTTTACGCTTAAATCATGAGGGTATTCAGTTAATTGTGTAATTTTAATTGCAACATTATTAAATGTGCCATAAAACTCACACGGGCCATAAAATAATGCAGTAAAACCATTGTTATTTTCTTGAAACATATTTTCGACAAAAGCCGGTATGGTTCTTGCTGTATTCGGTACGCAGCAGACAGCAGCCTCCTCATGAGTAGGGGAGTATTTATATCTGGTATTAAACTGATTACTGTCAGGATGTTTCCTTTCATTTGCTTCATAACAATTATCAGTCTTACAGTACATTATCGCGTGAAGTATGGGATGCTGCATGCCAAAACTAGCATTATAGAATAGCCACTCAGCATCATCGGCCAGACCAATATTAGTGGTCAGTTTTATTAACATAACATAAGTGCTAAATAGTTCATGAACAGAACAATATTCATAGCCTGTATAAGTGGCATTAGCTGTGCGTCCTGTAATCCACTCATCACCAATGGGAGCGCCAGATGGTGTAAGATAATATTTCAACTGGGATAAAAAAATATCTAATGCAGTTTGATACTGCGGCCGTTGGCTCGCTGCGATGGCTAATGCCCTAATATGCTCATACGTATGTACGCCATGACCTTTAAGAAGGTAACCAGGGTCTATGACATTTTTATATTGCAGATCTTGCTCCGACACGCATCCTGCGGAATAATCTTCATACAGCCACAAGCAATATGAGAGATATTCAATGTTATTGGTTATTTCATAAAGGCGGTAGAAAACATCTGTTATTGTTAATCCGTGGCTATGTCCAGCAAAACCCTGTTCCACAACGAAAGGATGTGACGTTTCTTTAGGGTAGCCAGCCATAATGCATTGTGCGGCTTGGGTAAGAGAAGTTAATAAACTCTCATTACGGGTGGACTCATAACATCCAAGCACAAAACGCAAGGCAGTAGCTTGTGCCCAGAACTCTCCGTTTTCTGCTTTACAGTTAAATTTTAATGATGAATCATAAATTCCAATGTAGCCATCATCATCTTGCGTATCGATAAGTTCCAAACATAAATCGCTCGCTTTTTCCTGCCATTCTTTATTATCTAACAAGTAGGCACTGCGGCAATATCCATCCTTCCAATTCGATTGAGTTTCACTATCCCACCAATAATATTGCATCATGTTATCATCGGGATTATTCTGTTTTTTAATAACGCCATCTTCAGCAGATACAGTGCGTGGAGTTATACGATCTCTTCCATATATTTTATGCTCCGTAATAAGATGGGGAACTAATTTATCCAGTTCTCCTATATGACCGTTCATATACCATTCCATCTTATTCTTTAACCAACCAGTGGGCTTTATATCGTTAAAAAAAATCATAAATACACCTTTGCATAAAAAAGTTTAGACGTTATAAAAGACAAATAGATTGTGATCGCCTACAGACGATCACAATGAAAGGAAAATATTAACGGTTTTTGCTATCACTCAAATGTTTTTCATCCTGCACCATATCATTGCCAGATTCATGCAAAGTATTTATTAATGCATTGGCATCTGGATATTGTTGCTGATACTTGGTTAGATATATATCACTATGGATATGTTCGGCAATTATATTGATAAGCAAGCGATTATTCGAGTATAACCCCAGTGATTCAGCTCGTTGTGAAAAAACCATTACTGTCTTCATATCAACAACAAGCATAAAACGGTGAGAAGGGTAATATTCTTCTTCATGGTTAAAGCGGTAATACAGTTCTACACGTGGGTCGGTGATGCTGCCAACTTACTGATTTAGTGTATGATGGTGTTTTTGAGGTGCTCCAGTGGCTTCTGTTTCTATCAGCTGTCCCTCCTGTTCAGCTACTGACGGGGTGGTGCGTAACGGCAAAAGCACTGCCGGACATCAGCGCTATCTCTGCTCTCACTGCCGTAAAACATGGCAACTGCAGTTCACTTACACCGCTTCTCAACCCGGTACGCACCAGAAAATCATTGATATGGCCATGAATGGCGTTGGATGCCGGGCAACTGCACGCATTATGGGCGTTGGCCTCAACACGATTTTACGTCACTTAAAAAACTCAGGCCGCAGTCGGTAACCTCGCGCATACAGCCGGGCAGTGACGTCATCGTCTGCGCGGAAATGGACGAACAGTGGGGCTATGTCGGGGCTAAATCGCGCCAGCGCTGGCTGTTTTACGCGTATGACAGTCTCCGGAAGACGGTTGTTGCGCACGTATTCGGTGAACGCACTATGGCGACGCTGGGGCGTCTTATGAGCCTGCTGTCACCCTTTGACGTGGTGATATGGATGACGGATGGCTGGCCGCTGTATGAATCCCGCCTGAAGGGAAAGCTGCACGTAATCAGCAAGCGATATACGCAGCGAATTGAGCGGCATAACCTGAATCTGAGGCAGCACCTGGCACGGCTGGGACGGAAGTCGCTGTCGTTCTCAAAATCGGTGGAGCTGCATGACAAAGTCATCGGGCATTATCTGAACATAAAACACTATCAATAAGTTGGAGTCATTACCATCATTTATGGGGAGGTGATACCCACTCTGAGTCTGCATGGGCAAAACGTTTCCCAGAAATGTTGAAATTATTTTATTGCTGATGAAACCTGTGAAGGATGTTGAATGCATCATATTAAAACAGCCGCGGATCTTAATTGTTTTTTAAATTCAATGGTTGCTGTTTCGCAACCAACTGTTGATAAAATTATTTTTGGTGCTGAGGCGACACTTATTAATAAAATTGGGACCTGCTGGATTGCCTCAATGGATGTTTTAAGAAAGGCTGTTTTTGAAGGTGTCAATATCATTATTACACATGAGCCTACATTTTATTCTTATGCTGATCTGGAGGGTGACGATCTTGAGTTTTCATGGGCCAGAAAAATAATGGATTATACTCGCGGTGAACTCAGTTATTTAAAAATAATTGAGCAAAAAAAGGAGTTTTTGCATAAAAATAATTTGGTAATCATTCGTTGCCATGATGTCATGGATCGAGAGCCTACGTTCGGAATGTCTAAGGCTTTGGCTCAGCAGTTAGAACTGGATGTTACAAATATTGTTGCTTCTGATGAGATGTACTGTGTATATGCTATAGACCCTGACAGTGCCATTAACATTACCAAACGTTTTGCCAAAAATTTGAAAATATATAATCTTCCTGGCATTCAATTTTATGGAGATAAAGCCAGAGTAGTCAGAACTGTTGGCATTGGGGCAGGCTGTTTTTGTGATCCAATACAATATATGGAATATCAGGCTGATTATTATATTACGATTAACGATTCAATTAAAACATGGGTGCAGACACAATACTCCAAAGATAGTGGCTTACCGATGGCAGTTATTGGACATAGTGTTGCAGAGGAAGCGGGTATGCGACGTCTTGCAAGCTATTTAGATCTCCATTCAGGCTATCCCTGTATTCATTTTACAGGGGGCTGTGATTATGATTGGATTGAATAAGTAGTCCTAATTTATGTGTTGCTAAATACCCCGGCCATCAGCGGCCGGGGCAGGTGAGATTACTCTACCGTTAAAATACGCGTGGTATTAGTAGAACCCACGGTACTCATCACGTCGCCCTGGGTGACAATCACCAGGTCACCAGACATCAAGTAACCTTTATCGCGCAGCAGATTAACCGCTTCGCTGGCAGCTGCTACGCCGTCATTAGCGCTATCAAAGTGCACCGGCGTAACGCCACGATAGAGAGCAGTCAGGTTCAGCGTACGTTCATGGCGCGACATGGCGAAAATTGGTAGACCAGAGCTGATACGGGAGGTCATCAGCGCGGTACGACCCGATTCGGTCATGGTAATAATCGCCGTAACGCCTTTCAGGTGGTTAGCTGCGTACATTGCTGACATGGCAATAGCTTCTTCCACATTGTCGAACTGAACGTCCAGACGGTGTTTAGAAACGTTGATGCTCGGGATTTTTTCCGCACCCAGGCAAACGCGCGCCATGGCTGCAACAGTTTCTGACGGATACTGCCCTGCGGCAGTTTCTGCAGACAGCATCACAGCGTCAGTACCATCCAGAACGGCGTTTGCTACGTCCATGACTTCTGCACGCGTCGGCATCGGGTTAGTAATCATTGACTCCATCATCTGGGTCGCCGTGATTACCGCTCGGTTTAGCTGACGCGCACGACGGATCAACGCTTTCTGAATGCCGACCAGTTCCGGGTCGCCAATTTCCACACCGAGGTCGCCACGTGCAACCATTACCACGTCAGAGGCGAGGATGATGTCATCCATTGCATCCTGGCTGCAAACGGCTTCCGCACGTTCAACCTTGGCAACAATTTTCGCATCACATCCTGCATCGCGTGCCAGGCGACGGGCATAGTTCAGATCTTCGCCACAGCGTGGGAAGGAGACAGCCAGGTAATCTACGCCAATCAACGCCGCAGTCTTAATGTCTGCTTTGTCTTTTTCGGTCAGCGCTTCAGCCGACAAACCGCCGCCAAGTTTGTTGATACCTTTATTGTTGGAGAGGGGACCACCGACGGTGACTTCGGTGAACACTTTCATGCCCTGAACTTCCAGTACTTTTAACTGGACGCGACCATCGTCCAGCAGCAGGATGTCACCAGGCACGACGTCAGCAGGCAGGCCTTTGTAGTCGATACCGACTTTTTCTTTGTCGCCTTCACCTTTACCCAGGTTGGCGTCGAGCAGGAATTTATCCCCAATATTGAGGAAAACTTTGCCTTCTTTAAAGGTGGATACACGGATTTTGGGCCCCTGGAGGTCACCCAGAATAGCCACATGACGCCCCAGTTTTGCGGCAATCTCACGAACTTTATCCGCGCGCATTTTGTGATCTTCAGGCGAGCCGTGAGAAAAGTTCATACGTACAACGTTGGCACCCGCCGCGATAACTTTTTCAAGATTATTATCGCGATCTGTTGCTGGGCCTAACGTGGTAACGATTTTTGTTCTGCGAAGCCTTCTGGACATGTAATACTCCGTTGACTGAAACAACCAGGTGTTGCTTGAACATGAAATCCGAATGAAATAACGCCGCGATGGCGATAAATTAATCTCATTCGGATGTCGTATAAGATTAGGACAGTGACAGTCGTTTTTAGCGATCGTCACTTAAATTAAGTAACTGCTTATCAAAACGCGATTCCTTCAGCGCTTCCTTGACCCGCTTCAAGTTATCTCTGAATTTTGCACCGCGTCGCAAAGTAAATCCTGTCGCCAGCACATCTATCACGGTCAGCTGTGCAAGTCGAGAAACCATGGGCATATAAATGTCAGTATCTTCCGGTACGTCGAGGGTAATTGCCAGCGTTGCTTCCCGGGCGAGCGGGGTACCCGCAGAGGTGAGGGCAATCACCATTGCGTCGTTTTCGCGAGCCAGCTGCGCCAGCTCGACCAGATTTTTTGTTCTTCCAGTGTGAGAAATCAGCACCACCACGTCTCCGTCGCTACAATTCATACAACTCATGCGTTGCAGCACGATATCATCGGAGTACACCACCGGAACATTAAAACGAAAGAACTTATTCATCGCATCGTGGGCAACGGCGGCTGAAGAGCCTAATCCGAAAAAGGCGATTTTTTTTGCCTGAGTGAGCAAGTCGACGGCGCGGTTGATGGCAGATTTATCCAGTGAATGACGGACATGATCAAGCGTTGCCATTGCGGACTCAAATATTTTCCCTGTGTATGATTCAACGCTGTCATCTTCATTGACATTGCGATTAACATAGGGAGTGCCATTCGCCAGACTCTGTGCCAGATGAAGTTTAAAATCAGGAAAACCGCGCGTGTCCATGCTGCGACAGAAACGATTCACCGTCGGTTCGCTAACATTGGCTTCCAGTGCCATAGCAGCAATACTCGAATGGATCGCGTTATCGGGCGAAGCCAGAATGACCTCGGCAACTTTGCGCTCTGATTTGCTCAAATGTTCCAGCTGAGACTGGATTTTTTCCAGCATATTCATGATGTAAAGAGACTCACGGGTAATGACGATTTCCGCACTGAAAGAAATCGAAATGCAGTTTTGTCAGATATTACGCCTGTGTGCCGTGTTAATGACAAAAGCAGATAAAAAAGTTGTTATTTTTTTTCATAACATGATCAGTGTCAGATTTTTACCGAATGGAAAACGATGATTTTTTTATCAGTTTTGCCGCACTTTGCGCGCTTTTCCCGTAATCGCACGGGTGGATAAGCGTTTACAGTTTTCGCAAGCTCGTAAAAGCAGTACAGTGCACCGTAAGAAAATTACAAGTATACCCTGGCTTAAGTACCGGGTTAGTTAACTTAAGGAGAATGACATGGCGGTAACGCAAACAACCCAGGCCTGTGACCTGGTCATTTTCGGCGCGAAAGGCGACCTTGCGCGTCGTAAATTGCTGCCTTCCCTGTATCAACTGGAAAAAGCCGGTCAGCTCAACCCGGACACCCGGATTATCGGCGTAGGGCGTGCTGACTGGGATAAAGCGGCATATACCAAAGTTGTCCGCGAGGCGCTCGAAACTTTCATGAAAGAAACCATTGATGAAGGTTTATGGACACCCTGAGTGCACGTCTGGATTTTTGTAATCTCGATGTCAATGACACTGCTGCATTCAACCGTCTCGGCGCGATGCTGGATCAAAAAAATCGTATCACCATTAACTACTTTGCCATGCCGCCCAGCACTTTTGGCGCAATTTGCAAAGGGCTTGGCGAGGCAAAACTGAATGCTAAACCGGCACGCGTAGTCATGGAGAAACCGCTGGGGACGTCGCTGGCGACCTCGCAGGAAATCAATGATCAGGTTGGCGAATACTTCGAGGAGTGCCAGGTTTACCGTATCGACCACTATCTTGGTAAAGAAACGGTGCTGAACCTGTTGGCGCTGCGTTTTGCTAACTCCCTGTTTGTGAATAACTGGGACAATCGCACCATTGATCATGTTGAGATTACCGTGGCAGAAGAAGTGGGGATCGAAGGGCGCTGGGGCTATTTTGATAAAGCCGGTCAGATGCGTGACATGATTCAGAACCACCTGCTACAAATTCTCTGCATGATTGCGATGTCTCCGCCATCTGACCTGAGCGCAGACAGCATCCGCGATGAAAAAGTGAAAGTACTGAAGTCCCTGCGCCGCATCGACCGCTCCAACGTACGCGAAAAAACCGTACGCGGGCAATATACTGCGGGCTTCGCCCAGGGCAAAAAAGTGCCGGGATATCTGGAAGAAGAGGGCGCGAACAAGAGCAGCAATACAGAAACCTTCGTGGCGATCCGCGTCGACATTGATAACTGGCGCTGGGCCGGTGTGCCATTCTACCTGCGTACTGGTAAACGTCTGCCGACCAAATGTTCTGAAGTCGTGGTCTATTTCAAAACACCTGAACTGAATCTGTTTAAAGAGTCGTGGCAGGATCTGCCGCAGAATAAACTGACTATCCGTCTGCAACCTGATGAAGGCGTGGATATCCAGGTACTGAATAAAGTTCCTGGCCTTGACCACAAACATAACCTGCAAATCACCAAGCTGGATCTGAGCTATTCAGAAACCTTTAATCAGACGCATCTGGCGGATGCCTATGAACGTCTGCTGCTGGAAACCATGCGTGGTATTCAGGCACTGTTTGTACGTCGTGATGAAGTGGAAGAAGCCTGGAAATGGGTAGACTCCATTACTGAGGCGTGGGCGATGGACAATGATGCGCCGAAACCGTATCAGGCCGGAACCTGGGGACCCGTTGCCTCGGTGGCGATGATTACCCGTGATGGTCGTTCCTGGAATGAGTTTGAGTAATATCTGCGCTTATCCTTTATGGTTATTTTACCGGTAACATGATCTTGCACAGATTGTAGAACAATTTTTACACTTTCAGGCCTCGTGCGGATTCACCCACGAGGCTTTTTTTATTACACTGACTGAAACGTTTTTGCCCTATGAGCTCCGGTTACAGGCGTTTCACTCATAAATCCTCTGAATGAAACGCGTTGTGAATCATCCTGCTCTGACAACTCAATTTCAGGAGCCTTTATGAATCCACAATTGTTATGCGTAACAAATCGAATCATTGAACGTTCGCGCGAGACTCGCTCTGCTTATCTCGCCCGGATAGAACAAGCGAAAACGTCGACCGTTCATCGTTCGCAGTTGGCATGCGGTAACCTGGCACACGGTTTCGCTGCCTGCCAGCCAGAAGACAAAGCCTCTTTGAAAAGCATGTTGCGTAACAATATCGCCATCATCACCTCCTATAACGACATGCTCTCCGCGCACCAGCCTTATGAACACTATCCAGAAATCATTCGTAAAGCCCTGCATGAAGCGAATGCGGTTGGTCAGGTTGCGGGCGGTGTTCCGGCGATGTGTGATGGTGTCACCCAGGGGCAGGATGGAATGGAATTGTCGCTGCTAAGCCGCGAAGTGATAGCGATGTCTGCGGCGGTGGGGCTGTCCCATAACATGTTTGATGGTGCTCTGTTCCTCGGTGTGTGCGACAAGATTGTCCCGGGTCTGACGATGGCAGCCCTGTCGCTTGGTCATTTGCCTGCGGTGTTTGTGCCGTCTGGACCGATGGCAAGCGGTTTGCCAAATAAAGAAAAAGTGCGTATTCGCCAGCTTTATGCCGAAGGTAAAGTGGACCGCATGGCCTTACTGGAGTCAGAAGCCGCGTCTTACCATGCGCCGGGAACATGTACTTTCTACGGTACTGCCAACACCAACCAGATGGTGGTGGAATTTATGGGGATGCAGTTGCCAGGCTCTTCTTTTGTTCATCCGGATTCTCCGCTGCGCGATGCTTTGACCGCTGCCGCTGCGCGTCAGGTTACACGCATGACCGGTAATGGTAATGAATGGATGCCGATCGGTAAGATGATCGATGAGAAAGTGGTGGTGAACGGTATCGTTGCACTGCTGGCGACCGGTGGTTCCACTAACCACACCATGCACCTGGTGGCGATGGCGCGCGCGGCCGGTATTCAGATTAACTGGGATGACTTCTCTGACCTTTCTGATGTTGTACCGCTGATGGCACGTCTCTACCCGAACGGTCCGGCCGATATTAACCACTTCCAGGCGGCAGGTGGCGTACCGGTTCTGGTGCGTGAACTGCTCAAAGCAGGCCTGCTGCATGAAGATGTCAATACGGTGGCAGGCTTTGGTCTGTCTCGTTATACCCTTGAACCATGGCTGAATAATGGTGAACAGGACTGGCGGGAAGGGGCGGAAAAATCACTCGACAGCAATGTGATCGCTTCCTTCGAACAACCTTTCTCTCATCATGGTGGGACAAAAGTGTTAAGCGGTAACCTGGGCCGTGCGGTTATGAAAACCTCTGCCGTGCCGGTTGAGAACCAGGTGATTGAAGCGCCAGCGGTTGTTTTTGAAAGCCAGCATGACGTTATGCCGGCCTTTGAAGCGGGTTTGCTGGACCGCGATTGTGTCGTTGTTGTCCGTCATCAGGGGCCAAAAGCGAACGGAATGCCAGAATTACATAAACTCATGCCGCCACTTGGTGTATTATTGGACCGGTGTTTCAAAATTGCGTTAGTTACCGATGGACGACTCTCCGGCGCTTCAGGTAAAGTGCCGTCAGCTATCCACGTAACACCAGAAGCCTACGATGGCGGGCTGCTGGCAAAAGTGCGCGACGGGGACATCATTCGTGTGAATGGACAGACAGGCGAACTGACGCTGCTGGTAGACGAAGCGGAACTGGCTGCTCGCGAACCGCACATTCCTGACCTGAGCGCGTCACGCGTGGGGACAGGACGTGAATTATTCAGCGCCTTGCGTGAAAAACTGTCCGGTGCCGAACAGGGCGCAACCTGTATCACTTTTTAAGACGACAAATTTGTAATCAGGCGAGAGAAAACTCTGATGAAAAACTGGAAAACAAGTGCAGAATCAATCCTGACCACCGGCCCGGTTGTACCGGTTATCGTGGTAAAAAAACTGGAACACGCAGTGCCGATGGCAAAAGCGTTGGTTGCTGGTGGGGTGCGCGTTCTGGAAGTGACTCTGCGTACCGAGTGTGCAGTTGACGCTATCCGTGCTATCGCCAAAGAAGTGCCTGAAGCGATTGTGGGTGCCGGTACGGTGCTGAATCCACAGCAGCTGGCAGAAGTCACTGAAGCGGGTGCACAGTTCGCAATTAGCCCGGGTCTGACCGAGCCGCTGCTGAAAGCTGCTACCGAAGGGACTATTCCTCTAATTCCGGGGATCAGCACTGTTTCCGAACTGATGCTGGGTATGGACTACGGTTTGAAAGAGTTCAAATTCTTCCCGGCTGAAGCTAACGGCGGCGTGAAAGCCCTGCAGGCGATCGCGGGTCCGTTCTCCCAGGTCCGTTTCTGCCCGACGGGTGGTATTTCTCCGGCTAACTACCGTGACTACCTGGCGCTGAAAAGCGTGCTGTGCATCGGTGGTTCCTGGCTGGTTCCGGCAGATGCGCTGGAAGCGGGCGATTACGACCGCATTACTAAGCTGGCGCGTGAAGCTGTAGAAGGCGCTAAGCTGTAAAAGTCAAAACGCCCGATCTACGATCGGGCATTTTTGTAGCGTTTTTTTGCCGGGTTTAACCCTGTACTTTTACCTGTCCGGCGGCGTGCTTCGCGCGTTCAATGGCGTCAACAACACTCTCAGCGGTCGCCAGCGCAACACCCAGACGACGGCTGCCATCAATTTCCGGCTTACCAAATAAACGAATCTGCAAATCTGCGCCTACGGCATTCTGCACATTATCAAACGTGACATTCTGACTGGTCAGTTGTGGCAGAATAACGGCAGAAGCTGCAGGACCATACTGACGGATCCCGCCAACCGGAAGTCCGAGGAAGGCACGTACATGCAGGGCAAACTCTGAAAGATCTTGAGAAATTAACGTCACCATCCCGGTATCATGTGGACGAGGGGAGACCTCACTGAAAATCACCTCATCACCACAGACAAACAGCTCGACACCAAACAGACCATAACCGCCCAGTGCCAGCACCACTTTACGGGCAATCTCCTGCGCACGTTCAAGGGCAAGCGGGCTCATTTGCTGTGGTTGCCAGGATTCACGGTAGTCGCCATCTTCCTGGCGATGACCTACCGGTGCACAGAAATGGACGCCATCCACCGCGCTGACGGTTAGCAAGGTAATTTCGAAGTCAAACTTAACGACGCCTTCAACAATTACGCGGCCCGCTCCGGCGCGACCGCCTTGCTGAGCGTACTTCCATGCCTGAGCAAGTTGCTCTGCAGAACGAATAAACGTCTGCCCCTTGCCGGAAGAGCTCATCACCGGTTTTACAATGCAGGGATAGCCAATGTCAGCAACCGCCTCGCGGAAAAGGCTTTCGCTATCGGCAAAACGATAAGTGGAAGTGGGCAGCTGCAGCTCTTCTGCCGCCAGGCGACGGATACCCTCGCGATTCATCGTTAATTTCGTTGCGCGAGCGCAGGGGACAACATTCAGTCCTTCCTCTTCAAGTTGGATCAGCATATCGGTGGCAATAGCTTCGATCTCCGGCACGATATAATGTGGTTTTTCCAGTTCAACCACACGGCGTAATGCATCACCATCAAGCATATTAATGACATGGGAGCGATGCGCGACATGCATGGCTGGTGCGTCGGCATAGCGATCGACGGCAATCACCTCTACGCCGAGACGCTGACACTCGATTGCCACTTCTTTACCCAGTTCACCGGAGCCTAATAACATCACGCGAGTTGCTGCCGGACGCAGCGCAGTGCCTAATAACGTCATAACGAATATCCCCTGATTAATTCCGCGCGCAGTATAAACGAAAACGTTTGCGTGTGTCTTTATTGCTGATGTTGATTTCTCAACCGAAAAGAAATATACTGTATAAAATCACAGTTATTATGAGAGGCTGCAAATGGCGGTTGAAGTTAAATACGTAGTCATTCGTGAGGGCGAAGAGAAAATGTCGTTTACCAGCAAAAAGGAAGCCGATGCTTATGACAAAATGCTTGATACGGCGGATCTGCTTGACACCTGGCTGACAAATTCTCCAGTGCAAATGGAAGACGAGCAACGTGAAGCCCTTTCGCTATGGCTGGCAGAACAAAAAGATGTGCTGAGCACCATTCTGAAAACCGGCAAATTACCGTCCCCACAGGTCGTCGGTGCTGAATCCGAAGAGGAAGATGCCTCACACGCGGCCTGAAGCAACTTGCGCTCCTGACAATTTGTACCATGCTTTCTCCTGAATCATTGTGCTATGGAGAAAAACATGAAAAAAAGAGGGGCGTTTTTAGGGCTGTTGTTGGTTTCTGCCTGCGCATCAGTTTTCGCTGCCAATAATGAAACCAGCAAGTCGGTCACTTTCCCAAAGTGTGAAGGTCTGGATGCTGCCGGAATTGCCGCGAGCGTAAAACGTGATTATCAACAAAATCGCGTGGCGCGTTGGGCAGATGATCAAAAAATTGTCGGTCAGGCCGATCCCGTGGCTTGGGTCAGTTTGCAGGACATTCAGGGTAAAGATGATAAATGGTCAGTACCGCTAACCGTGCGTGGTAAAAGTGCCGATATTCATTACCAGGTCAGCGTGGACTGCAAAGCGGGAATGGCGGAATATCAGCGGCGTTAATGGCTTCTGATAATTCGATTGACCGTTGGTGGATGCGGCGCGAGTGCCTTGTCCGCCCCAGAACGCACCACAATCGTAGGCCTGAGAAGACGCAACAGCGTCGCATCGGGCAATCAGCATCAAACAATGCCACTCAAAACGACAAACTACTTTCACCTAAAATACCCTTATCACCTGATATACAGTAAATACCTTACCTGGCGCGAATTTCTTTGAATAACGGCCTACCGCCCCGCTTATTTGCGCATCTTTTGTCTCGATATACATTTTCTGACATCCTCATCCGCTATGCTACAGGCACTAAAAATGGTTATTGAGGAGCAAATATGGCTAACTGGTTAAATCAACTGCAATCCCTGCTTGGGCAAAGCAGTTCTTCTACCTCCTCGTCTGCGGATCAGGGATTGGGCAAACTGTTAGTGCCAGGCGCATTAGGCGGACTGGCTGGGCTGCTGGTCGCAAATAAATCAGCACGTAAACTTCTTACGAAATATGGCACCAACGCGTTACTGGTTGGCGGCGGAGCGGTAGCGGGTACGGTGCTGTGGAATAAATACAAAGATAAAATTCGCGCGGCGCATCAGGACGAACCGCAGTTTGGCGCGCAAAGTACGCCGCTGGATGAGCGTACAGAACGTTTGATCCTTGCGCTGGTCTTTGCCGCTAAAAGTGATGGTCATATTGATGCCAAAGAACGTGCGGCAATCGACCAGCAATTGCGTGAAGCCGGCGTGGAAGAGCAGGGGCGTGTACTCATTGAGCAGGCAATCGAACAACCGCTGGATCCACAACGCCTGGCTACCGGGGTCCGCAATGAAGAAGAGGCGCTGGAAATCTATTTCCTGAGTTGCGCGGCTATTGATATTGACCATTTTATGGAACGCAGTTACCTGAATGCACTGGGTGACGCGCTGAAAATCCCCCAGGATGTTCGTGACGGCATTGAACGCGATCTCGAACAGCAAAAACGCACTTTGGCGGAATAATTCCGCTCTCTGGATAGCCTGAAGTTGACTATTTCGGGCTATCCAGAACCGCACAGCCATTTGAACAGGCTGAGTTTCTCTGTCTGCATAACATTCGATATCCGTGCCATTACCTGTCATCATCTAAGCAATGACTCCCCTGTTTCGCTTGCATCCCCGGTGAGTTTTGCCACCCTTATAAGATGTTTCAACCAGAAAGAACAATAACATGCTACCAAAAGCCGCCCGCATTCCCCACGCCATGACGCTTCATGGCGATACGCGCATCGATAATTACTACTGGCTGCGGGATGATACGCGTTCTCAGCCAGAAGTCCTGGACTACCTGCAACAAGAAAATAGTTACGGTCATCGGGTGATGGCCTCACAACAAGCCTTGCAGGATCGCATCTTAAAGGAAATCATCGACCGCATTCCGCAACGAGAAGTTTCTGCGCCCTACATCAAAAATGGCTACCGCTATCGGCATATTTATGAACCAGGCTGTGAATATGCTATCTACCAGCGTCAATCGGCATTCAGTGAAGAGTGGGATGAGTGGGAAATATTGCTCGATGCCAATAAGCGCGCAGCTCATAGTGAGTTTTATTCGATGGGCGGAATGGCGATTACGCCCGATAACACCATTATGGCGCTGGCAGAAGATTTTCTTTCCCGACGCCAGTACGGCATTCGTTTTCGTAATCTGGAAACTGGTAACTGGTACCCGGAACTGCTGGATAACGTTGAACCCAGCTTTGTCTGGGCAAATGACTCCTGGACTTTCTACTATGTTCGCAAGCATCCGGTGACGCTGCTGCCTTATCAGGTCTGGCGTCACGCCATCGGTACGCCAGCATCGCAAGATAAACTGATCTACGAAGAAAAAGACGATACCTATTACGTCAGCCTGCATAAAACGACCTCGAAGCACTATGTAGTCATTCATTTGGCCAGCGCCACCACCAGTGAAGTTCGCCTGCTGGACGCGGAAATGGCCGATGCCGAGCCGTTTGTTTTTCTGCCGCGCCGCAAAGATCACGAATACAGCCTTGATCACTACCAGCATCGTTTTTATCTGCGTTCCAACCGCCACGGCAAAAACTTTGGCTTATACCGTACCCGTATGCGTGATGAGCAACAGTGGGAAGAGTTAATTCCGCCATGCGAAAACATCATGCTGGAAGGGTTTACGCTGTTTACCGACTGGCTGGTGGTTGAAGAGCGTCAGCGCGGGTTAACCAGTTTGCGCCAAATTAACCGCAAGACCCGGGAAGTCATTGGTATTGCCTTTGATGATCCAGCCTATGTGACCTGGATTGCCTACAATCCAGAACCTGAAACCGCGCGATTGCGTTATGGTTATTCTTCCATGACCACACCAGACACTTTGTTTGAACTGGATATGGATACCGATGAGCGTCGTGTATTAAAACAAACGGAAGTTCCTGGTTTTGATGCGGCGAATTACCGCAGTGAACACCTGTGGATAGTCGCCCGTGATGGCGTCGAAGTTCCGGTTTCGTTGGTCTACCATCGCAAACATTTTCGCAAAGGACACAACCCGTTGCTGGTGTATGGCTATGGTTCTTACGGCGCAAGTATTGATGCCGATTTCAGTTTTAGCCGCTTGAGTTTGTTAGATCGTGGCTTTGTCTACGCCATTGTCCATGTTCGCGGCGGTGGTGAGCTGGGGCAACAATGGTACGAAGACGGAAAATTTCTGAAGAAGAAAAATACGTTTAATGATTATCTTGATGCCTGCGATGCATTGTTAAAACTGGGCTATGGCTCTCCTTCGCTTTGTTATGCGATGGGCGGGAGTGCGGGGGGCATGTTGATGGGCGTTGCAATTAATCAACGCCCGGAATTATTCCACGGCGTTATCGCCCAGGTACCGTTTGTTGATGTTGTAACAACGATGCTTGATGAATCAATTCCTCTTACCACTGGTGAGTTTGAAGAGTGGGGTAACCCGCAGGATCCGCAATATTACGAGTACATGAAAAGCTACAGCCCGTATGACAACGTCACCGCACAGGCTTATCCGCATTTACTGGTAACGACCGGTTTACACGATTCTCAGGTGCAATATTGGGAACCGGCAAAATGGGTCGCTAAATTGCGCGAGCTGAAAACCGATAACCATCTTTTATTGCTCTGTACCGACATGGACTCAGGCCATGGCGGTAAATCTGGCCGCTTTAAATCGTACGAAGGCGTAGCGATGGAATATGCTTTTCTGGTCGCGCTGGCGCAGGGAACATTACCCGCTACGCCTGCGGATTAAGTATTTTCCAGATAATGTTTCAGTGTTAAACGCAGCTCCGGGCTCATGCTGTCCAGGTTATTAAATAACCAGCGCAGATAGCCCGGATCGCGTTCGGCAACGTCGGAAACCGCTTTGCCACGGTATTTGCCAAAGGTGAAGGTCGTCATCAACGACGGACGTCCGGTGATATCGGCCATCTGTTCTGCCGTCCAGCCGGAGGTGTTCATAATATCGATAAGCAACGCGGCGGTGATATAACAGTCATACAACGCGCGGTGATGATGCAGGCCCGGCGGCGTCTGTACATTGAGCTTCCGTGTTTTATATAACGCCATATTGCTGTACTTGATTCCTGGCCACAAGCGACGGGCCAGTTTCATGGTGCAAATCCACTCACCGGGCATCTCAGGCAGTACGCGGCGGTCAAAGCTGGCGTTGTGCGCGACATACCATTCACTGCCGTAATAGTGTGGGATCACATCTTCAATCCACGGTTTATCGGCGACCATGGCTTCGGTGATGCGATGAATCGCCATCGCTTGTGGACTAATAGGACGATCGGGGCGCACCAGGTGGCTCATGGGGTTGACGATTTTTCCGTCAATGACATCAACAGAGGCAATCTCAACGATCCCTCCCTGCAAACCGCAGGTTTCTGTATCGATAATGCGCAACATGGCATACTCCAGGCCGAAAAAGCCTAGCGTAATGGAATGATATCGCCTTGCCAACCCTGTGATGAACGCTGACCGACTAACAATAATGAACCACGATCGGCGCGAACGATGAGACGACCATATTCATCCCATAGTGCACTGTTACCACGGGCATTTGCCATCAGCACAGCAATCGAGTACTGATGTGAAAAAAATTGTAAGCGACGGGCCGACGCCAGCAGGTCGGGTTCTCCCAGACATTGCCCTGTCGTAAACAGTGAACAGGTCGGGTCCATATCCATACCTTCCGGTTGTTCATCGACCACCGTGATGGTTCTGGAACGACGGCCCAGACATGCACCATGACTCTGATGGTAGATCCCAGGCGTTTTTCGCCACGGTGCGAACACCGCAATTCCACGAATAAAGCGATCGTTATATTCAACGGGAAGGCCGGCAATGATGGTCATTCGCCAGGTCGTTGCGGCATAACAAAGCGGGTCTAACAGTGAGAGATCGGGTGGGGCAGGAAGGGCACGTCGCGAATAATCACACCCCAGTAAAGAAAGCGATGGAAAAACTAACAGCTGACATTGTTGCCTGGCGGCGGCCCTCACAAACTCCAGATGATGAGCTACTTGTTCGGTGAGTGAGGTTTTACGAGGCTCATATTGCGCTGCTGCAACTTTCCAGAACGACATAATGACTTCCTTTTCAAAATGACTGCAAATTATGGGTGCGGTTTAGAAAATACTCATAATTTAGCAGGCGTTATGTAAGAAAGTGTAACCCTGTATAAGTTTTATTTAAGTTTGGGCTCGTAAGGTAAACGTGACAGATTGACCGAAGCCAAACGGTGGGCAATAAGCCGCTCGCGAAACCAGCTGCGCAAATGTTCAGGCTGTTCACGTTCAACCGCTTCAGCGATCACCGGCATATTGTAGCGTTCTTTAAATGCCACCCCGGCCGCCGCCAAATCGACATTCACTTTATCCATTTCTGTTTGATCCAGTTTAGCCAGATTCTTCAGCATTCTTAATCTCCTCATCATTCGCGGGCAAAAGTTACTAAGAGTGAGCCAGGATGGCAAGCCGGAATTGATGATCCTCGACTCAGACATTAGACAAGGTTATGCTCTGTAAAAAAGTTATTACAAAAAGGAATAGATAATATGGCTTCAACTGCACGCTCCCTTCGCTACGCGCTGGCAATCCTGACCACTTCGTTGGTGACACCTTTCGTCTGGGCACATGCGCATTTAACGCATCAGTATCCTGCGGCAAACGCGCAAGTGACAGCTGCACCGCAGGCAATCACTTTAAACTTCTCGGAAGGTGTGGAAACAGGATTCAGTGGTGCAAAAATCACGGGGCCAAAAAACGAAAATATTAAAACATTACCGGCGAAGCGAAATGAGCAGGACCAAAAGCAACTGATTGTTCCACTGGCCGATTCGCTGAAACCCGGAACCTACACCGTTGACTGGCATGTTGTTTCGGTGGACGGGCATAAAACGAAAGGACACTACACCTTTAGCGTGAAATAAATCATGCTGGCGTTTACCTGGATCGCGCTGCGATTTATCCATTTCACCTCGCTGATGCTGGTTTTTGGCTTCGCAATGTACGGTGCCTGGCTGGCCCCCTTGACGATTCGTCGCTTGCTGGCGAAGCGTTTTCTGCGTTTACAACAGCACGCTGCCGTCTGGAGTTTGATCAGTGCCACTGCAATGCTCGCCGTTCAGGGCGGGTTGATGGGAACGGGATGGACAGATGTATTTTCGCCAAACATTTGGCAGGCTGTTTTGCAAACGCAGTTTGGTGGCGTCTGGTTATGGCAAATTGTTCTCGCCCTCGTAACGTTGATCGTCGCCCTTATGCAACCGCGGAATATGCCACGTTTGCTGTTTATGCTCACTACCGCGCAATTTATTCTGCTGGCGGGAATGGGGCATGCGACACTGAATGAAGGGGTAACGGCGAAAATCCATCAGACTAATCACGCGATTCACCTGATTTGTGCGGCGGCGTGGTTTGGGGGATTACTGCCGGTGCTCTGGTGTATGCAACTCATCAAAGGCCGTTGGCGACACCAGGCTATTCAGGCGCTGATGTGTTTTTCATGGTGCGGGCATTTTGCGGTGATCGGCGTACTGGCAAGCGGCGTGCTTAATGCATTGTTGATTACCGGATTTCCCCCCACGCTTACGACTTACTGGGGCCAACTCTTATTGCTCAAAGCCATCCTGGTGATGATTATGGTGGTCATTGCGCTGGCTAATCGTTATGTTCTTGTACCGCGCATGAGGCAGGAGGAAGATCGTGCGGCACCCTGGTTTGTGTGGATGACTAAACTCGAATGGGCGATAGGTGCGGTAGTGCTGGTGATCATCAGCCTGCTTGCGACTCTCGAACCTTTTTGATGGATTACGAAAATGATGAAAAAAAGTATTCTGGCGTTTCTGTTACTCACCAGTTCTGCAGCGGCGCTGGCTGCACCGCAGGTGATTACCGTCAGTCGTTTTGAAGTGGGTAAAGACAAATGGGCGTTTAATCGCGAAGAGGTGATGCTGACTTGCCGACCGGGTAATGCTTTGTATGTTATTAATCCGAGTACCCTCGTGCAGTATCCTTTAAACGATATCGCACAAAAGGAAGTTGCCAGTGGGAAGACCAATGCCCAACCCATTTCGGTGATTCAGATTGATGATCCTAACAATCCCGGCGAAAAAATGAGTCTGGCACCGTTTATAGAACGAGCTGAAAAACTCTGTTAATTACCTAAAATAGCCTTTTGATTTCCAATAAAAAAACCGCCTCAGTTCTTTCACCAGAACGGGCGGTTTTTAACATTTAAGCTGATGACCACCGCGCTTTTTATTGACCATTTTGCACGCAAACTGGAAAACCTGGCGTCGTCATCTATTCTTAAAGGGCAAGGCAACTAAGCCTGCATTAATGCCAACTTTTAGCGCACGGCTCTCTCCCAAGAGCCATTTCCCTGGACCGAATACAGGAATCGTATTCGGTCTTTTTTTAATTGCATTTGAAATCAATTAGTTGCAAATGTCTCCCCCGAAATTCCCCGAAATTTACTCGAATTTCTGTATTCCGGTCTTTTTGGTTATATCACAACCAAAATACATTTAACAATCCATTTACGTTAAAATCAGAGCAGTAAGTACGTTTTTTCTCTCTCATCAAGATACATTTTTGTTGTCTTCTCCGATGTGTGGCCAAGTAGACGCTGAGCAAATTCTTCTCCACATGTTTCTTTGTACAATCGTCCAGCCAGGCTTCTGATCTCGTGAAAAGTTGGTGGGTTTTCACTGAACTGGATACCTGTGAATTTTCTGGCTGCGACAAATTTTTTTGTCAGGCCATCCGGGTGAATGCTGCCGTCAGGGCTGTTTTTTCTAATCCCGGCACTGATTAGATAATCTCCCCGGCTTACCAGGCGGCATCGTTCAACTACTGTACCAAGCCGTAGACCAGCGACAGGAAGGCTGAGTGACAGGGGGATAGCAATCATCATTCCTGTCTTAATTTGCCTGACGTGGAGACGATCATCATAAATATCACTGAACCGCATATTCGTTATGTCTTCGCGACGTTGTCCTGTTACAAGGGCTAAATCCATAGCTAATGGGAACCATGCCGGAAGTTGATCTGCTGCCTCCCTGATGCAGTTGTATATCTTTAGTTTCAGTCGTTCTCTTGTAACTACTATTTTCGGTGCTCTTGTTGGCGTGACTGGATTTTGAGATATACGTCCTTCAACAATGGCCTCGCGAAACATATCAGACAACACAGAACGCATTGATCCTGCCATTGTGTTTTTCCCTCCTTCAATCCACAAATCAAGAAACTCGGCAATATGGCGAGTGGTTATTTCTGTCAGTAAAATCTCTCCCAATTTTTCTTTTATTGTCTCCAGTTGATTTGCCCGAATTTTATAAGTATTTCTGGACACTTTTCTCCTTATAAGAATCGTTTTGTAACGTTCAATCCAGTCTGCCATAGTAAATGAGTCGAACCCTTTAAGTTTTTCAATTAAGGCAGCGGGAGAGTAGTTTTTGTATATATAATGATTTGCTTCAATTGCCTGCGTTACTGCATCTCTTCTTGAAATTTTACCTAGTGTAAATTCTTCTTTCGTCAGAGGGTTGCGCCAGTAATATGCTTTGTCTCTCCTTCGATATGTTAAGTTTCTAGGCAAATTGGGATCGTATTTTTTCCGCTGCATGTTTTAACTTCTCCATTAACGGGTAATGACTCCAACTTATTGATAGTGTTTTATGTTCAGATAATGCCCGATGACTTTGTCATGCAGCTCCACCGATTTTGAGAACGACAGCGACTTCCGTCCCAGCCGTGCCAGGTGCTGCCTCAGATTCAGGTTATGCCGCTCAATTCGCTGCGTATATCGCTTGCTGATTACGTGCAGCTTTCCCTTCAGGCGGGATTCATACAGCGGCCAGCCATCCGTCATCCATATCACCACGTCAAAGGGTGACAGCAGGCTCATAAGACGCCCCAGCGTCGCCATAGTGCGTTCACCGAATACGTGCGCAACAACCGTCTTCCGGAGACTGTCATACGCGTAAAACAGCCAGCGCTGGCGCGATTTAGCCCCGACATAGCCCCACTGTTCGTCCATTTCCGCGCAGACGATGACGTCACTGCCCGGCTGTATGCGCGAGGTTACCGACTGCGGCCTGAGTTTTTTAAGTGACGTAAAATCGTGTTGAGGCCAACGCCCATAATGCGTGCAGTTGCCCGGCATCCAACGCCATTCATGGCCATATCAATGATTTTCTGGTGCGTACCGGGTTGAGAAGCGGTGTAAGTGAACTGCAGTTGCCATGTTTTACGGCAGTGAGAGCAGAGATAGCGCTGATGTCCGGCAGTGCTTTTGCCGTTACGCACCCCCCCGTCAGTAGCTGAACAGGAGGGACAGCTGATAGAAACAGAAGCCACTGGAGCACCTCAAAAACACCATCATACACTAAATCAGTAAGTTGGCAGCATCACCCATTAACGGACTGTCTCTCCCTTGTCGCCCATTAGGCTGATGGTGTGTTATATCGGTATCAACCTTATTTGGGTTGATATAGAAAGCCTCCGGAACCACCCTGTAACTCCTCCCGTGTAGTTCAGGTGCAGGATAAATGTTTCCATTCCTTGCCCATCGTCTCAGCGTTGATATTGATGGTGGGTTATCCGGATATCTGAGTTTTCCCCACGTTTTGAGTGTCACAAGATTCATTGCCATACCTCTCACGATATGACCGCCAGTAAATATACAGAATACTGGCGGGTGTGGTTGATTTTTAATAATCAGCTATGAAGTTCTAATCTGGATATAATGAAATTCACGAGGACTGAAGTTTCTCGCAATTAAAATTTATCAGTTTTACTTTCTGCTCTCTGGAAGCGCCTGCTTCTTTTTCCCCTGAGAGCATTTTTTCGCATTCTGATTTCGTTAGTTTTTTCTTTGAGTATCTTGTCCAGCTGGCAGGAGAACCACCTTCCTTTTCAATAGTGGCTGTAATTTTATACATGAACACCTCCATTAATATTTTCAAAAACCGTGTCCAAAATGCACTTGGTTTTACACCGGAATATTCTCATCGTATCCTGCTTGTTGCGTTTCGTTTTGTGTTTGTGGATCCGGGAATGCATATTCAACGCCTTCCAGTTCAATCCATAGTGCATTACGACCAGCTTTGATTGTCGGCCAGTCCATACCTTTGATTCTTTCCCATGAGCGGGAGGTGAATGTTTTTTCCAGCAAATCAGCTTTTGCGCGTTTGGCGTCGTTACTGGTGCCCCCATGGTGTTTGTTGAGCAACTCGATAATTTCATCAAGTGCGATTTCTTTTGCACGCTTTTCTTTTAGCCATGTCGGTGTACCGTCGTTGGCAAATAATTCACTGTTATCCCGTGAGGTATCGATGCCGAGGTGTTCACCTCCCAGGTTAAGAAACTCGATATGAGGAAGAAAGTTTTTAAATGTTGGGTTTGAAAATACCTGTCCATCAATACGGGTGGAGCGATCTTTTAGTATTCTGGCGGTGCGCCACACCTGACCGGTTTCTATGTTCATTTGCTTCTCCATCTGGATCAGGATGGAGGGTTCATAACCGGTTTCTGTTTCTGCTTTCATTTTTATACCGGTTTTTGCCAACTGGCGTTTGCCATCATCACCTTCGAAAAAGTCATACTCATATCCTGCACGCCCGCACATAATAATGTGCGCCTGACTGTTAACAAATCGATCGGTAAAGCGTCGCCACTCCTGTTTGAGCCACGCCCAGTCTGAAAATTCCAGTCCTCGTTTACGGTTTCGGCGTCTGGCATACTCGTCGCATAATCCGGTCCAGAAGTGACTGATGGAGTCGATGATCATTACGGAACCGCTGCTTTCCGCTTCATTAATGGCTTCAAGCAGATCAACAAACGAGCGGGTTTTTGCCGTAAATAATTCGATATTTTCCGCATCAAAGCGGGGTTTAACCCAGTCAGAGCCTGTTTCTGTGTCCAGAAACATTACCGGGCGGTTACCAGCTTCAATTCCCCGTTGCCGCATAAGCATTACCAGACCAATAGCCAGTTCGCTTGCTGTGTAGGTTTTGCCGTCGCCAGCAAACCCCATAATTCCTGCTTTTAGATAGGCCTGTGTGTTTATTGCTCGTTGAAAAAGCGCCATAGATTTTAGTCCTCCAAATCAATATCAACCTGGTGGTGGGCAATGGTTTCAGCCATGTACCGGATGTGTTCTGCCATGCGCTCCTGAAACTCAACATCATCATCAAATGCGTGGCTGATTGCCTGTTTATTGGCACCGTGGCGTTGCAAATGGTCGATGCAGAGCGATTCAAACAGGTGCTGAGGCAGACTGAGGTGTACTGGCAATAGCGGACACTACCATTTGTTCTTTTTTTAAGCAGCCATCTGATGATATTTTTCCCTGAAGGCTGCCGGGGAGATATTCCCCAGACGAGAGTGACGACGCTGACGATTGTAGAAAATCTCAATGTATTCCCGTATTACTGAGATGGCTTCATCCCGGTTATTAAAACGATAGTGGCTCAGGCTCTCATTTTTCAGCGTTCCCCAGAAGCTTTCCATCGGAGCGTTGTCGTAACAGTTACCTTTACGCGACATTGATGTTTTCAGACCAGACTGCTCCTGTATGACCCGGTAATCGTATGCGCAGTACTGTGAACCTCGATCAGAGTGGTGGATTAGCCCGGCAGGTGGGCGCTGGCTCCTGAGCGCCATAAACAGGGCTTTACCTGTCAGCTCTTTTGTCATGCGCTCTCCCATGGCGTAGCCGACAATTTCGCACGTATAAACATCTTTGATGCCAGCGAGGTACAACCATCCCTCCTGTGTGGCAACATACGTCAGGTCCGCCACCCAGACCTGATTTGGTGCTGTAGGAGCGAACGTCTGGTTCAGCAGATTTGGCGCAACTGGCAGATTGTGGTTCGAGTTCGTAGTCGCTCTGAACTTGCGTTTCTGCTTACAGCGTAGCCTTAGCTCCTTACGAAGACGTGCCAGTCGGTCACGACCAACGATGATGCCATTCTCTGCCAGCTCCGTCTGGAGCCGCCGGGTTCCATATGTTTCGCGAGTGCGGATATGTGCCACCTTAATCTCCAGTTTTAGCCGCTCATCACTTTGTTTTCTGTCTGAGGGTTCATGCTGTACCCAGTTGTAATAACCGCTCCTGGATACACCAAATACCTGACACATCGCTTCAATGGGAAATTGTTGTCGCCATTGTTCGATTAACGCGTATTTTTCAGCGACTCCTGTGCAAAATACGCTGTTGCTTTTTTTAATATATCTCGCTCAAGGCGAGCTTCATTTAACGCCTTACGCAGTTGCAGAATTTCAGATTCCAGTTCAGCCACCGTGCGGGAACCAGGAGTACCGAGCCCTTTTCTGGCGGCGGTAACCCATTGTCCTAAAGTGCCTTCAGGAAGAGATAATCGGGAAGCGCCTTCACTGATCGAAAGTTGATTTTCAAGAACCGTTCTGACAGCTTCGGCTTTGAACTCTTTAGAGTAACGTTGGGTTTTTCTGCTCATTATTAGCTCCTTCTGATGCCATTCTATTTCAGGAAGGAGTGTCCGTTAAACTCAGGCTACCTCAGACCTTTTTCCAGGTCGTCCGCCAGTTCCGTTTCTTTTTCTTCACGAACGATCTGCTGGTAGTGACGAGCCCATGCCATTTCTTCAATACGATCAAAAATCGGGTAAGCGCTCATCACTGGTCACTCCAAAATTTTCAAGCTTGTTGGCAATCATCATTGCGATGTCAGGGATTGCAGGCGCATAGGCTATGCACGCAGGATTCGCACATAAACCGTAAACCGCCGCAATCAACACCTGTCTTTTCCAGTTGAGTTCATCTTCGCCAGTTTCATTATTGCTATCATTATGCTGATCGCTGCCAGCGTTCTCCGGTAACAAATCATCAGCTTTTTCCGTTTTCTTCGGCTCTTCTTCCTGTGCTTCATCTGGTTTTTTTTCGTCAAAAGTTTCCTGATAAGTTGCGTCTCCCATCACCGCGCCACAGTCAGGGCAGTTATCCTCGCCAGTCTGATTGCAGGGTGTTCCCTCCTCCGGTTCGCTGTTCTGGTGCTGTTTATCTTCAGTCTGTCGCACTTCATTTTCCGTTTTTTTGACTTCATTTGAGGAGATATGATGACCGGGAATCCATTTCGGTTCATTCGGGTCGCTAATCCCTGAGGTAGCCTGAGTTTAACGGACACTCCTTCCTGAAATAGAATGGCATCAGAAGGAGCTAATAATGAGCAGAAAAACCCAACGTTACTCTAAAGAGTTCAAAGCCGAAGCTGTCAGAACGGTTCTTGAAAATCAACTTTCGATCAGTGAAGGCGCTTCCCGATTATCTCTTCCTGAAGGCACTTTAGGACAATGGGTTACCGCCGCCAGAAAAGGGCTCGGTACTCCTGGTTCCCGCACGGTGGCTGAACTGGAATCTGAAATTCTGCAACTGCGTAAGGCGTTAAATGAAGCTCGCCTTGAGCGAGATATATTAAAAAAAGCAACAGCGTATTTTGCACAGGAGTCGCTGAAAAATACGCGTTAATCGAACAATGGCGACAACAATTTCCCATTGAAGCGATGTGTCAGGTATTTGGTGTATCCAGGAGCGGTTATTACAACTGGGTACAGCATGAACCCTCAGACAGAAAACAAAGTGATGAGCGGCTAAAACTGGAGATTAAGGTGGCACATATCCGCACTCGCGAAACATATGGAACCCGGCGGCTCCAGACGGAGCTGGCAGAGAATGGCATCATCGTTGGTCGTGACCGACTGGCACGTCTTCGTAAGGAGCTAAGGCTACGCTGTAAGCAGAAACGCAAGTTCAGAGCGACTACGAACTCGAACCACAATCTGCCAGTTGCGCCAAATCTGCTGAACCAGACGTTCACTCCTACAGCACCAAATCAGGTCTGGGTGGCGGACCTGACGTATGTTGCCACACAGGAGGGATGGTTGTACCTCGCTGGCATCAAAGATGTTTATACGTGCGAAATTGTCGGCTACGCCATGGGAGAGCGCATGACAAAAGAGCTGACAGGTAAAGCCCTGTTTATGGCGCTCAGGAGCCAGCGCCCACCTGCCGGGCTAATCCACCACTCTGATCGAGGTTCACAGTACTGCGCATACGATTACCGGGTCATACAGGAGCAGTCTGGTCTGAAAACATCAATGTCGCGTAAAGGTAACTGTTACGACAACGCTCCGATGGAAAGCTTCTGGGGAACGCTGAAAAATGAGAGCCTGAGCCACTATCGTTTTAATAACCGGGATGAAGCCATCTCAGTAATACGGGAATACATTGAGATTTTCTACAATCGTCAGCGTCGTCACTCTCGTCTGGGGAATATCTCCCCGGCAGCCTTCAGGGAAAAATATCATCAGATGGCTGCTTAAAAAAAGAACAAATGGTAGTGTCCGCTATTGCCAGTACACCTCAGAATCCGGGGAGGCCCGGGGGCGGGCCTCTGTTTTTCCGGAGTCAGTCCGGTCTGTGGTTTATGCGATGTGATTATGAATGGTGCAGTTGTGAGCCGTTTTCAGGCAATCGCAGGGCCAGTACCTCGTCAGTCAGCTGACGGTAAATCTGCTGTTCAGTCTCACGCATCACCTGTGCACCGGCTTCCCTCTCCGCATCCGCATCACCGCTCAGACCTGATGCTTTCAGCCGGTCAGCCACCCTCTGAGGGTACTCATTCTCCAGCATCTCATATTTCTGCTCTTCTGCCAGCGCCCAGCGGTCAGCTTCCGTACGCTTCAGTACAGCATGCCATGGTCCCCAGAGGGAGAACCAGTCCGTAAATTCATTCTCTTCACGGCTTCTGACCATGGCTTCGGCAGTGCGGAGGTCATTTGCTGTCACTCCCGACACGCCATAGAAACGCATTTCCTTCACGGCAGTGGAGAGCTGAAGTTTCTCTGCGAGCATGGTCTGGAAGGCCAGGTAGACTTCTATCTCATCCACAAAATGGAGAGTTCTGACTTTATCCCGGGCAATGTCCTCCAGAATTTCGAGGCGGAACATTTCCCTGCCCAGGGAGAGCAGAGCGCCGGTATCATTATCGAAAAGGCCTTCAGATGCCTGATGGACCAGGAGGGTTTTCCGGAGATTGTTCCATGTGAGCGCGACACGGTCCTCACAGCTCTCAGTGGCATCAGCAGCAACAGCGAAAGACTGCTGTCGAAGCTCCGCAGAGGCACTGAGTTTTTCCAGCCATGCAGCGACCTGTTCACGGAATCCGGAGGTATTGCGTGCAGAGACGGTATCGGAAAGGCGGTCAAGGAACGCGGAAAAGGTGTTGGCGTGCTCTTCATGTTCAAAAGCATGCCATATCTGTGATACATCAGATTGTTTGTTTTCCGGGAACCATGCTGTCACGGCATCAGCCAGGGGGCGATGGAGTGTATTCTGTTGTCCGTCACTCATGGAGAAGTAAATCCGTGGGCCGTGGTAGTCCGGTTGGGCGGTTTGTTGCGACAGAGACTCCCTGATCCGTGAGGACAGAGGATTGTCTTCGAGGATGATAGTGCAGGTCGGATCAAGGCTAAGTATATTTTCCGGAATGTATGTGATGCGATTCTCGCGGCACCGGAAAAATATCTCGGTTTCCTCTGAGTGATGATTTCTTACAGGTACGGCTGGTAGGCTTTCCAGAAGATTAGTACTTACATCGAGCGCTTCCAGTGATTCAGGTAACTCAGGGAGAAATGTCAGCTGGTTATTTCTTACTGAGAGCACTTCCAGCGATGTAGGTAATTCAGGAAGCATGGTTAGCTGATTGTTATCTGCATTAATATATTCCAGCAATGCAGGCAATTCAGGAAGCATGGTTAGTTGGTTGTTATCTACATCAAGATGTTTCAGAGATGCGGGTAATTCAGGAAGTGTTGACAGGTGATTGTCACAGGCGTCAAGGTATTCCAGCGATGCTGGCAATTCTGGTAATGATATTAGGGCATTCTGAGTAATTTCCAGAACAGTGATTTGAGGTGGTAAGTTGTCAGGTAGCGAGGACAGATTTAAACGATTCAGTTGAAGCTCACTGAACTGATTGATGAGACATTCTTTAAGTAGGGAGACCGCTTCATTCCGATTTTCACCGGGGAGCGCTTGTTTTTCCCATTTATCCCATGCTGAAAAGTAATCAGCATATGTACCGGAAATAGTGTTATAAAAAGAATTTTGGGACAATGAAAAGTTATTATTTATCGGTAACATGATGGACATTCAGTTAAAGCCGATGGACAAATGGCTTTGTTAAAAGAAATAAGTAGGAGTTTTTATGAAGTTCATTCCATGAAATGAACTTCAGCACTTTTTTATTATAAAAGGACAAACAAAATTGGCTGTAAAAAAACGATACTGTTTCAGTTAACTGTGAATAGTGAGGTGTACTGGCAATAGCGGACACTACCATTTGTTCTTTTTTTAAGCAGCCATCTGATGATATTTTTCCCTGAAGGCTGCCGGGGAGATATTCCCCAGACGAGAGTGACGACGCTGACGATTGTAGAAAATCTCAATGTATTCCCGTATTACTGAGATGGCTTCATCCCGGTTATTAAAACGATAGTGGCTCAGGCTCTCATTTTTCAGCGTTCCCCAGAAGCTTTCCATCGGAGCGTTGTCGTAACAGTTACCTTTACGCGACATTGATGTTTTCAGACCAAACTGCTCCTGTATGACCCGGTAATCGTATGCGCAGTACTGTGAACCTCGATCAGAGTGGTGGATTAGCCCGGCAGGTGGGCGCTGGCTCCTGAGCGCCATAAACAGGGCTTTACCTGTCAGCTCTTTTGTCATGCGCTCTCCCATGGCGTAGCCGACAATTTCGCACGTATAAACATCTTTGATGCCAGCGAGGTACAACCATCCCTCCTGTGTGGCAACATACGTCAGGTCCGCCACCCAGACCTGATTTGGTGCTGTAGGAGCGAACGTCTGGTTCAGCAGATTTGGCGCAACTGGCAGATTGTGGTTCGAGTTCGTAGTCGCTCTGAACTTGCGTTTCTGCTTACAGCGTAGCCTTAGCTCCTTACGAAGACGTGCCAGTCGGTCACGACCAACGATGATGCCATTCTCTGCCAGCTCCGTCTGGAGCCGCCGGGTTCCATATGTTTCGCGAGTGCGGATATGTGCCACCTTAATCTCCAGTTTTAGCCGCTCATCACTTTGTTTTCTGTCTGAGGGTTCATGCTGTACCCAGTTGTAATAACCGCTCCTGGATACACCAAATACCTGACACATCGCTTCAATGGGAAATTGTTGTCGCCATTGTTCGATTAACGCGTATTTTTCAGCGACTCCTGTGCAAAATACGCTGTTGCTTTTTTTAATATATCTCGCTCAAGGCGAGCTTCATTTAACGCCTTACGCAGTTGCAGAATTTCAGATTCCAGTTCAGCCACCGTGCGGGAACCAGGAGTACCGAGCCCTTTTCTGGCGGCGGTAACCCATTGTCCTAAAGTGCCTTCAGGAAGAGATAATCGGGAAGCGCCTTCACTGATCGAAAGTTGATTTTCAAGAACCGTTCTGACAGCTTCGGCTTTGAACTCTTTAGAGTAACGTTGGGTTTTTCTGCTCATTATTAGCTCCTTCTGATGCCATTCTATTTCAGGAAGGAGTGTCCGTTAAACTCAGGCTACCTCATAGCTTGCTTGCACCGTATTGTTCTTGTTTTTCGGTTAGTTAAACATCGTACTTCATATTTGAACGTTCTGCCGGAATGCATTATCAATAGAGGTAAAGTCGCAACCCCAAATCGTAAAGGAAACCGTAGCACGTCGTATGCAAGAACGTGCCACGGCTGGCTGATGGATGTTCGATAGCGCGAGTTTGAATGAAAATCAGCCGGAGATGATTTTACATAATTGCTACGGAATTATTCAATACAGGAATTGCTTGCGTCTGCATGGATTGACCTGAAATATTCCCGAAAATTTCTCTAAAAAACTCGAAAAAAATGGTAACTGGTTGAATGTATTAATATGCAATGGTACGTGTCAGGGATTAAAAGATGAACGTAAATTTATTTAACGCATTAATTTTAAAGGGTTTTATTGTTTGTTGACGAAAACAGGAATCGTGTTCGGTCTCTTTTTATCTGTTAAAAGCCAGAAGCATTTCCTTCGCTGACTTTATAGTCAACCATAACACACACTCTACTGTCTGAGTCCAACGTTTTTTAACATTCTTGTTAAAATTATGTGATCTTTAGCGCGGGAGGAAAATATTGATGAAACAGCCTGCGCCCGTTTATCAGAGAATTGCGGGTCATCAATGGCGACATATCTGGCTTTCTGGCGATATACACGGTTGTCTTGAGCAGTTGCGCCGCAAATTATGGCATTGTCGTTTTGATCCGTGGCGAGATTTACTTATCTCAGTGGGAGACGTTATCGATCGTGGGTAATGACTCCAACTTATTGATAGTGTTTTATGTTCAGATAATGCCCGATGACTTTGTCATGCAGCTCCACCGATTTTGAGAACGACAGCGACTTCCGTCCCAGCCGTGCCAGGTGCTGCCTCAAATTCAGGTTATGCCGCTCAATTCGCTGCGTATATCGCTTGCTGATTACGTGCAGCTTTCCCTTCAGGCGGGATTCATACAGCGGCCAGCCATCCGTCATCCATATCACCACGTCAAAGGGTGACAGCAGGCTCATAAGACGCCCCAGCGTCGCCATAGTGCGTTCACCGAATACGTGCGCAACAACCGTCTTCCGGAGACTGTCATACGCGTAAAACAGCCAGCGCTGGCGCGATTTAGCCCCGACATAGCCCCACTGTTCGTCCATTTCCGCGCAGACGATGACGTCACTGCCCGGCTGTATGCGCGAGGTTACCGACTGCGGCCTGAGTTTTTTAAGTGACGTAAAATCGTGTTGAGGCCAACGCCCATAATGCGTGCAGTTGCCCGGCATCCAACGCCATTCATGGCCATATCAATGATTTTCTGGTGCGTACCGGGTTGAGAAGCGGTGTAAGTGAACTGCAGTTGCCATGTTTTACGGCAGTGAGAGCAGAGATAGCGCTGATGTCCGGCAGTGCTTTTGCCGTTACGCACCACCCCGTCAGTAGCTGAACAGGAGGGACAGCTGATAGAAACAGAAGCCACTGGAGCACCTCAAAAACACCATCATACACTAAATCAGTAAGTTGGCAGCATCACCTCGATCGTGGGCCGCAAAGTTTACGTTGTCTGCAGTTACTGGAACAACATTGGGTTTGTGCGGTAAGAGGCAATCATGAACAGATGGCGATGGATGCGCTGGCATCCCAGCAGATGTCTTTGTGGTTGATGAATGGCGGCGACTGGTTTATTGCGCTGGCAGATAATCAACAGAAACAAGCGAAAACGGCGCTGGAAAAATGTCAGCATTTGCCCTTTATTCTTGAAGTACACAGTCGTACCGGCAAACATGTTATTGCTCATGCCGATTATCCAGATGATGTTTATGAATGGCAAAATGAGGTAGCCTGAGTTTAACGGACACTCCTTCCTGAAATAGAATGGCATCAGAAGGAGCTAATAATGAGCAGAAAAACCCAACGTTACTCTAAAGAGTTCAAAGCCGAAGCTGTCAGAACGGTTCTTGAAAATCAACTTTCGATCAGTGAAGGCGCTTCCCGATTATCTCTTCCTGAAGGCACTTTAGGACAATGGGTTACCGCCGCCAGAAAAGGGCTCGGTACTCCTGGTTCCCGCACGGTGGCTGAACTGGAATCTGAAATTCTGCAACTGCGTAAGGCGTTAAATGAAGCTCGCCTTGAGCGAGATATATTAAAAAAAGCAACAGCGTATTTTGCACAGGAGTCGCTGAAAAATACGCGTTAATCGAACAATGGCGACAACAATTTCCCATTGAAGCGATGTGTCAGGTATTTGGTGTATCCAGGAGCGGTTATTACAACTGGGTACAGCATGAACCCTCAGACAGAAAACAAAGTGATGAGCGGCTAAAACTGGAGATTAAGGTGGCACATATCCGCACTCGCGAAACATATGGAACCCGGCGGCTCCAGACGGAGCTGGCAGAGAATGGCATCATCGTTGGTCGTGACCGACTGGCACGTCTTCGTAAGGAGCTAAGGCTACGCTGTAAGCAGAAACGCAAGTTCAGAGCGACTACGAACTCGAACCACAATCTGCCAGTTGCGCCAAATCTGCTGAACCAGACGTTCACTCCTACAGCACCAAATCAGGTCTGGGTGGCGGACCTGACGTATGTTGCCACACAGGAGGGATGGTTGTACCTCGCTGGCATCAAAGATGTTTATACGTGCGAAATTGTCGGCTACGCCATGGGAGAGCGCATGACAAAAGAGCTGACAGGTAAAGCCCTGTTTATGGCGCTCAGGAGCCAGCGCCCACCTGCCGGGCTAATCCACCACTCTGATCGAGGTTCACAGTACTGCGCATACGATTACCGGGTCATACAGGAGCAGTCTGGTCTGAAAACATCAATGTCGCGTAAAGGTAACTGTTACGACAACGCTCCGATGGAAAGCTTCTGGGGAACGCTGAAAAATGAGAGCCTGAGCCACTATCGTTTTAATAACCGGGATGAAGCCATCTCAGTAATACGGGAATACATTGAGATTTTCTACAATCGTCAGCGTCGTCACTCTCGTCTGGGGAATATCTCCCCGGCAGCCTTCAGGGAAAAATATCATCAGATGGCTGCTTAAAAAAAGAACAAATGGTAGTGTCCGCTATTGCCAGTACACCTCAAAAGGACGTTGATTTGCATCAGGTCTTGTGGAGCCGCTCGCGATTAGGTGAACGCCAAAAAGGGCAGGGAATTACAGGTGCTGATCATTTCTGGTTTGGTCATACACCGTTGCGACATCGCGTGGATATTGGCAACCTGCATTATATTGATACCGGTGCTGTCTTTGGGGGCGAACTGACTCTTGTGCAATTGCAATAATTAAAAATCACCGTACTCCTGTGCAGGTCGCCAGAAACCATCTATAAAATCCTCAATCGGAAAACAACCGCCATGGCGGATCCGTTGATCGCTCATAGAATAAAGACACTGCTGTTCCGTGTTGTAGACATCCACAACAATATCTTCACAACCGCCATCCAGGTAGCAAACAAAAAGTACCAGCGCGAACATTTCATCCCCGAAGTGTGGTGCCGTACCGTTAAGTTTAGGAGAGATTTTACAACGGGGGAATAACCAGGACAAATAACCCGCCATCCCGACGGGTTCTTTTTGGATCAGGCAAGACGCATAATCCAGGCATCAGATTGTTGATCGTAACGGGTACGGTAAAGGACAGAGTGTTCGCCATTTAGCAGGGCAGGGATACTGGTTTCAGCATCCCAGGCATCGAGTTGCATACATAAATCGGGGTCAGATTTACAAGGAATGGTTAACGGGTG
Source organism: Shigella sonnei (assembly GCF_002950395.1). Taxonomy (NCBI): domain Bacteria; kingdom Pseudomonadati; phylum Pseudomonadota; class Gammaproteobacteria; order Enterobacterales; family Enterobacteriaceae; genus Shigella; species Shigella sonnei. The sequence continues at coordinate 1,624,333 of NZ_CP026802.1, read as the reverse complement.
ATGCTGCCAACTTACTGATTTAGTGTATGATGGTGTTTTTGAGGTGCTCCAGTGGCTTCTGTTTCTATCAGCTGTCCCTCCTGTTCTGCTACTGACGGGGTGGTGCGTAACGGCAAAAGCACTGCCGGACATCAGCGCTATCTCTGCTCTCACTGCCGTAAAACATGGCAACTGCAGTTCACTTACACCGCTTCTCAACCCGGTACGCACCAGAAAATCATTGATATGGCCATGAATGGCGTTGGATGCCGGGCAACTGCACGCATTATGGGCGTTGGCCTCAACACGATTTTACGTCACTTAAAAAACTCAGGCCGCAGTCGGTAACCTCGCGCATACAGCCGGGCAGTGACGTCATCGTCTGCGCGGAAATGGACGAACAGTGGGGCTATGTCGGGGCTAAATCGCGCCAGCGCTGGCTGTTTTACGCGTATGACAGTCTCCGGAAGACGGTTGTTGCGCACGTATTCGGTGAACGCACTATGGCGACGCTGGGGCGTCTTATGAGCCTGCTGTCACCCTTTGACGTGGTGATATGGATGACGGATGGCTGGCCGCTGTATGAATCCCGCCTGAAGGGAAAGCTGCACGTAATCAGCAAGCGATATACGCAGCGAATTGAGCGGCATAACCTGAATCTGAGGCAGCACCTGGCACGGCTGGGACGGAAGTCGCTGTCGTTCTCAAAATCGGTGGAGCTGCATGACAAAGTCATCGGGCATTATCTGAACATAAAACACTATCAATAAGTTGGAGTCATTACCTGGTTAACGTTCGATCACCCGGCGATTCACCGTGTAATTCGCCGTCGTCGATTTCAAAAGCGCCTATGCGCACACTGGTTTTCATCTTCGTGCTCTCCATTTAGCTGCCGGTTGTGGTACGACCAGTCCGATCGCACCATTTTTCAGCCTAGTTGAGGCAGCCGAATGTGCCAGTCAAAAAGTGCGCTTTTTTTGTGCGCTGTCAGGCGTTACCGGTAAAAAGTTTCCCATCGCGCACCAGTTCACGCGGATAGCTGTTTTTCAATCGCGAACCAATCCGTTTGGCTAAACCAATCGGTTGATGCTGGAAAGTAACCAACACGTCATCCGCCACTGGCGCGGCTTGCGGGTAAACATCGCGCCCGCGATACCACTCCTCCGCTTCCTGCGGTGTCAGTTCAAAAGCGTTCACATTGTCGGGGGTGGCAAGGGCAATAACTGCTTCATGCTGCCAGCGATAACCTTTGTTGTGCGTTTCGGCAAGTTTAATCCCCAAGCGAGAAAATCGGACTTTACCGATCAGGGCTTCAATGCCCACCGGGAACAACCACAGTTCTTTGTCACGCTGCCAGAGGCGCAGGTTTTCATCCCAGTTTAAGCCAACACCTGCAGCCGCCTGACGAATTTGTCCAGCTTCGCGATCTTTCACTGGGCTGAACGGAAAATTACCGACTTTGTATTTGGGGGCGGGTAAGGCGGGAATCGCCTGAGTTTTACGCAGACGAGCAACGAAGAAGCCTTCGCAGTCGTAAATTTGTGGGAAAACATGCAAAAAGCCTTCCTCGGTCAGCGCCTTGTTTGCACCAGGGAAGAGATCACCAAGCGGTAAAAACTCTACTGCGTCGGGGTAAGTCTCTTTCAGCCACAGGCAAACGGCTTCGTTTTCTTCCTGGTTTAAGGTACAGGTCGAGTAAACCAGCGTACCGCCAGGGCGTAATGCATGAAAGGCGCTGTCGATCAGTTCCCGTTGGGTAGCTGCGATTTCCTGATTGCTTTCTGGTGACCAGTTTTTTAGCGCATCGGGATCTTTACGCACCACGCCTTCGCCGGAGCAGGGAGCGTCCAGCAAAATGGCATCAAACATTTCTGGCACTGCCGCACCAAACACGCGGCCATCAAAATGTGTGAGCGCAACATTACTGATACCACAGCGGCTGATATTGGCATGTAACACTTTTACCCGACTGGCGGAAAACTCATTGGCAAGAATTGCCCCTTCGTTATTCATCCGCGCGGAAATTTGCGTCGTTTTGGAGCCAGGCGCGGCAGCGACATCCATCACCCGCTGTGGTGCATTACCGTCAGCAAACAAGGCGGCGACGGGCAACATTGAACTGGCTTCCTGAATATAAAACAGGCCACTTAAATGCTCGGCGGTACTACCCAATGGCAATGCATCTTCATTGTCGCGTTCAATCCAGAAACCTTCTTCACACCACGGAATTGGCGTAAGCGTCCAGCCATAAGGAGCGGTTAATTGCAGGAAATCAGCAACGGAGATTTTCAGCGTATTAACGCGAATGCTGCGGCGCAACGGGCGCTGACAGGCGGCAAGAAAATCATCAAAAGAGAGCGTCGAAGGCATCGCTTCGCGCATTTGCGTCAGAAAGGCGTCCGGGAAATAAACGGTGTGTTGGGCCACGAGCATATACCACTGGCAAAAAAAACAGGCGCGCAGTTTAGCATAAACGCTCCGGCGCAGGCACGCCGGAGCAGTGGGCATTATTTGGGAAGCGCAGTACCCCATTCACGCCACTCTTTCGGTTCACTTTCCTGCAACAGGAAGTGCTTGCCTTCCTGGGCTTTCGGTGCCAGTGGCGTACCCGGAGGCGTGGCGAAGGCGATGCCGCCACGGATAAACTGGTTAAAGGTGCCGGTTTTCACTACGCCGCCCGTCAGACCAAAGTCCAGACTGTAACCCGATGCCAACCAGAAGACGGAATTGTTACGCACCAGGTGTTGATAGCGTTTACTGATGCGCATCGCAATCATCACGCGATCTGACAATGTCCCCAGCGTCATTCCGGTAACCGTACCTACTTCCAGACCACGGAACAGCACAGGCGTACCAATACCTAACGAACCGGCTTCCGGTGCTTCGACAATAATGCTTAAGCCATCCAGGTAACGCGAATCAGTAATAGTAGCTTCTTGCAACTCAAAGTCACGGCGAGGATTACCCCGACCTGGTTCGACATTGATATACGGCTGGAGGATAGTATCTAGATGCTCAACGCCCGCGGCTGAAATTTGCGGTGTGACCACCGAGAAGCGCGTACCGCCGCGGGCGAAGGTCTGGACATACTCCGGATAGAGCACCGCCTTTGCCTGTACTTCATTGCGCGCGGTAATCAGATCCAGCGTCTGGATTTGCCCGATATCAATACCGAGATAGCGAATTGGCATCCCGACCGCCAGTTTTCCGGCATCGAAAGCGTGAAGCGTAATCTGCCCACCAACCGCACGGGCCGCTGTTTCGGAAGCATACAGAATTCGTTTGTCGCCTTTACGCTGACTGGCGCTGGCACCGCTGAGGTTATCGAAGCTAATGGCTCCCTTTAATGCTCTGGAGAGCGGGGATGCCTGTACGGTCAGGCCACTACCATTCAGCTGAACTTTCGCCCCGCCTTCTGCCCAGAACACGCTATTGCTGGTCAGAAGGTTGCGATACTCCGGCTTAATATGCAGATCGATATCAAACGCGTTAGCTCGCGGACGCACGGTAATCACTTCACCAACTTCAAATTTACGGTACAGCACTACCGAGCCTGCCTGCACATCCGGCAGCGTCTCTGCACTCAAACTCACGGTTGTGGTGGGTAAATCGCTAAGGCTGTTCTCCAGCGCTTTTTCCAGATTGGCATACAGTGGATAGCTGGCTTTCATCTCACCTTTATCGCCTGGCAGAATACGTATCCCGCCGTTAATCCATTCTGAGGCGCTGGCACCAAGAAACTCAACGCCATCCAGCCCCACCTTCACGTCGACACGGCTGTTGACGACAAATTTGCTATCGCCTTTTACCAGTTCGCGATGCTGAGGCTCGATGGCGACGGTAAAGGTAACGCCTTTGCTGGTGAGTTTACGATCAATAACCTGGCCTACCTGCACGCCGTGAAGAATGAGCGGCTGACCAGCATCAATACCGTAACTTTCCGGCGCGGTCAGGGTCAGCGTCAGAACATCAGGTTCATGCAGCAGTGCTTTTTCGCCTGGCACAACAACGAACTCTTTGCGTGGCTCGCCATCGCCGGGTACCAACTCGAAGGTTTTGCCAGTCAGCAGGGCGCTGAGATTGGCATCGCTAAGGGATAATTTCGGATTAAGTAATTCGATGCGGGTATTTTCACGAAGCAGGGTAACGACGCTGGGATTAACTGTCATTTCCCCAGTGACTTTACCACCAGGATTTAAATCCAGTTTAGTTAGCTGTCCGACTTCCAGTCCCTGATACATTAATGGCGTCGAGTCGGCGGTTAATCCGGCCCCACTCGGCAGTTCCAGTTTGATTATTACGCCACGCTGGCTATGGGCGAGGTCTTCATACAGACCAAAGGTATCTTCCGCCTCGGCAGGTTTCGACTCTTCAGGTGAATCGAAGGCAATCGCACCGTTAACCAGTGCCGCCAGACTTTCCAGTTTCACCTTCGCGCCACTGATACTGACGTTGGCATCAACGCCGGAAACGTTCCAGAAACGGCTACCTTTTTTCACCAGGTCGGTAAAACGCCGCTCGATCAGGACATCAATCACCACGCCTTGCTTGTTGGGATTGATGGCATAGTCGTAGACTTTTCCCACAGGGATCTTGCGGAAATAGACCAATGAACCGCTGTTCAGCGAACCGAGATCGGGGGCTTGCAGGTGGATCATCAGATCGCCATTGTCCAGTCGATATTTCGGTTGGGTATCGAGTGCGACAAAGTGATCCTGCTCTTTACCTTTACCTGGCATCATGCCGATATAGTTACCACCGACGAGGGCGTCCAGCCCGGAGACACCTGCCAACGATGCTTTTGGCGTCACCAGCCAGAACTGAGTCTCTTCGCGCAGCGCATCTTTCATATCGGACTTGATGCTGACCTTGACTTCAATCTTACGAAGATCGTCGCTGAGGCTGATATCCTGCACTGTTCCGACTTCAACGCCCTGATAACGAACAGGCGTACGGCCCGGGACAATACCATCCGCCGACATAAAGTCGATGGTGACGGTATTACCCCGGTCCTGATAACTGTCCCAAATCAGCCAACCGGCAATCATTAGCGCGATGAAAGGCAGCAGCCAGAAAGGTGAGATACGGCGTTTATTTTTAATCTGCGCTTCAGTCGTCGAAGCGGGCGTTTCCTGACTCATGTGCATCCCAAAGTAAGCGGCTGTCCAGCCATTCCACAGCAAGAATAGTCAAAATTACGGCTGCGCCAAAATAAAACGCAGCCGGTCCCATAGTAAAAGCGAGGATCTGATCGCGATTAATCAGCGACATGGTTAAAGATATGACAAACAGGTCGAGCATCGACCAGCGTCCAATCCAGGTCACCATCCGCAGTAACAGAATGCGTGTGCGTAAACCTTGCTGGCATTTAAAATGAATGCTCAACAGTAAAGTGAACATGACGATCACTTTAGTAAACGGTACCAGAATACTGGCGATAAACACGATTCCGGCGACCGCAATGTTGCTACTTGCCAGCGACATAATCCCGGAAAGAATCGTATCTTCCTGCCGGCCACCATTCAGATAAATGATAGAAATAGGCAATAGGTTGGCTGGTAACAACAAAACGATTGACGCTAACAGCGCCGCCCAGCATTTTTGCAAACTATGACGACGACGCAGGCGTAGCGGGATATGGCAACGCGGGCAGCGACCACGCTGATCAGGATAGCCGGTAAAATGGCACCCAAGACAGACACGAAGTTTCTCGTCCCTACGCGTAGCGGGGCGCTGCGGATAATATCGCTCCCACAGCTCCTCAACATTAAGATGTGACAACGTCACCGTCGTTAAAATCACCAACGCCACAAAAGAGAACAAGCCGACACCCGCCTGGATATGGGCATAATCCTGTACCTTTATAGAAGCAACGCCAATGCCGACCAGGTAGATATCCAGCATTACCCACTCTTTAAGACGCTCAAGCATCAGCAGTACCGGACGTAAATTCATTCCCAGTCGGTTACCAAACCATAAATATGCTATGGAGGACACCAGAATGAGGGGGGCACCAATAACGCAGAAAAAGACCATCGCCCCCGTTATCGTATCGCCCTGTTTGGTCATTTGCCAGATGCCTTGCATGACGTTGGCGTCGATACGAATACCTAACAGCCAGATATGCAACAGCGGTTCGCCCCAGGCAAACGGCATCAGCAACAGCATGGTGAAAGCCATTGCCGCCAGGCGCGTTAGCGACCAGTCGCGCCCGTCGCGAATTTTTGCCTGACAGCGCGGACAATAGGCACTCTGATGAGAATTTATCTCGGGCAGGCTAAACAGCATGTCACATTGCGGGCAACGTTGGTAATCACCACGCGGCAGTTCCTCGCCGATTGCCCTCACTGTTATCTTTTTTGTCGGCGTAATTTGTGGTGTGTTAAGAGCCATGACGTGCCAAATGTAATAAGAATTAACATTAATCTTAACCCATGATGGGAATGATCTTGAGCATTAACGCATTTAATGCTTATTTTAATAGGCTGGCAGTTCCAGGTAAGACAAACAAGTGATTATATAATGAACAAAACAGAATTTTACGCGGATTTAAATCGCGACTTTAACGCGCTGATGGCGGGAGAAACCAGTTTTCTGGCAACGCTTGCGAACACCAGTGCGTTGTTATACGAGCGTCTCACTGACGTAAACTGGGCAGGTTTTTATTTGCTTGAGGACGATACACTGGTACTCGGACCATTTCAGGGCAAAATTGCCTGTGTCCGGATACCCGTCGGGCGCGGGGTGTGCGGCACTGCGGTTGCCCGCAATCAAGTGCAGCGTATCGAGGATGTTCACGCGTTTGACGGGCATATTGCCTGTGATGCGGCGAGTAATTCTGAAATTGTTCTGCCGCTGGTGGTGAAAAATCAGATTATTGGTGTTCTTGACATCGATAGTACCGTCTTCGGTCGCTTTACAGACGAGGACGAGCAAGGCTTACGTCAGCTTGTGGCACAGCTTGAAAAAGTGCTTGCAACGACGGATTACAAAAAATTCTTTGCGAGCGTCGCAGGATAATCAACGGATAACGTAGCATTTACTGGTAGCGTCATTATAATGACGCCTGTTCATGCCTGCGCTTGTTGGCTACGTCCGTTGTAATCAGGAAATTTCATGGAAAATCAACCTAAGTTGAATAGCAGTAAAGAAGTAATCGCGTTTCTGGCCGAACGTTTTCCCCACTGTTTCAGTGCGGAAGGTGAAGCGCGTCCGCTGAAAATCGGTATTTTTCAGGATTTGGTCGATCGTGTTGCCGGGGAAATGAACCTGAGCAAAACGCAATTACGATCCGCTTTACGTCTCTACACTTCGAGCTGGCGTTATCTTTACGGTGTTAAACCCGGCGCAACGCGTGTCGATCTTGACGGCAACCCATGCGGTGAGCTGGACGAGCAACATGTAGAGCATGCTCGCAAGCAGCTTGAAGAAGCGAAAGCGCGTGTTCAGGCACAGCGTGCTGAACAGCAAGCGAAAAAACGCGAAGCTGCCGCAGCTGCTGGTGAGAAAGAAGACGCACCGCGCCGCGAACGCAAGCCACGTCCGACCACGCCACGCCGCAAAGAAGGCGCTGAACGTAAACCTCGTGCGCAAAAGCCGGTAGAGAAAGCGCCAAAAACAGTAAAAGCACCTCGCGAAGAACAGCACACCCCGGTTTCTGACATTTCAGCTCTGACTGTCGGACAAGCCCTGAAGGTGAAAGCGGGTCAAAACGCGATGGATGCCACCGTATTAGAAATCACCAAAGATGGCGTCCGCGTCCAGCTGAATTCGGGTATGTCTTTGATTGTGCGCGCAGAACACCTGGTGTTCTGAAACGGAGGCCGGGCCAGGCATGAACATGTTTTTTAGGCTTACCGCGTTAGCTGGCCTGCTTGCAATAGCAGGCCAGACCTTCGCTGTAGAAGATATCACGCGTGCTGATCAAATTCCGGTATTAAAGGAAGAGACGCAGCATGCGACGGTAAGTGAGCGCGTAACGTCGCGCTTCACCCGTTCTCATTATCGCCAGTTCGACCTCGATCAGGCATTTTCGGCCAAAATCTTTGACCGCTACCTGAATCTGCTCGATTACAGCCACAACGTGCTGCTGGCAAGCGATGTTGAACAGTTCGCGAAAAAGAAAACCGAGTTAGGCGATGAACTGCGTTCAGGCAAACTCGACGTTTTCTACGATCTCTACAATCTGGCGCAAAAGCGCCGTTTTGAGCGTTACCAGTACGCTTTGTCGGTACTGGAAAAGCCGATGGATTTCACCGGCAACGACACTTATAACCTTGACCGCAGCAAAGCGCCCTGGCCGAAAAACGAGGCTGAGTTGAACGCGCTGTGGGACAGTAAAGTCAAATTCGACGAGTTAAGCCTGAAGCTGGCAGGAAAAACGGATAAAGAAATTCGTGAAACCCTGACACGCCGCTACAAATTTGCCATTCGTCGTCTGGCGCAAACCAACAGCGAAGATGTTTTCTCGCTGGCAATGACGGCGTTTGCGCGTGAAATCGACCCGCATACCAACTATCTTTCCCCGCGTAATACCGAACAGTTCAACACTGAAATGAGTTTGTCGCTGGAAGGTATTGGCGCAGTGCTGCAAATGGATGATGACTACACCGTTATCAATTCGATGGTGGCAGGTGGTCCGGCAGCGAAGAGTAAAGCTATCAGCGTTGGTGACAAAATTGTCGGTGTTGGTCAAACAGGCAAGCCGATGGTTGACGTGATTGGCTGGCGTCTTGATGATGTGGTTGCCTTAATTAAAGGGCCGAAGGGCAGTAAAGTTCGTCTGGAAATTTTACCTGCTGGTAAAGGGACCAAGACCCGCACTGTAACATTGACCCGTGAACGTATTCGTCTCGAAGACCGCGCGGTTAAAATGTCGGTGAAGACCGTCGGTAAAGAGAAAGTCGGCGTGCTGGATATTCCGGGCTTCTATGTGGGTTTGACAGACGATGTCAAAGTTCAACTGCAGAAACTGGAAAAACAGAATGTCAGCAGTGTGATCATCGACCTGCGTAGCAATGGCGGTGGGGCGTTGACCGAAGCGGTATCGCTCTCAGGTCTGTTTATTCCTGCGGGTCCCATTGTTCAGGTCCGCGATAACAACGGCAAGGTTCGTGAAGACAGCGATACCGACGGGCAGGTGTTCTATAAAGGCCCGCTGGTGGTACTGGTTGACCGTTTCAGTGCTTCGGCTTCAGAAATCTTTGCCGCGGCAATGCAGGATTACGGTCGTGCGCTGGTTGTGGGTGAACCGACGTTTGGTAAAGGCACCGTTCAGCAATACCGTTCATTGAACCGTATTTACGATCAGATGTTACGTCCTGAATGGCCAGCGCTGGGTTCTGTGCAGTACACGATCCAGAAATTCTATCGCGTTAACGGCGGCAGTACGCAACGTAAAGGCGTAACGCCAGACATCATCATGCCGACGGGTAATGAAGAAACGGAAACGGGTGAGAAATTCGAAGATAACGCGCTGCCGTGGGATAGCATTGATGCCGCGACTTATGTGAAATCAGGCGATTTAACGGCCTTTGGGCCGGAGCTGCTGAAGGAACATAATGCGCGTATCGCGAAAGATCCTGAGTTCCAGAACATCATGAAGGATATCGCGCGCTTCAACGCTATGAGGGACAAGCGCAATATCGTTTCTCTGAACTACGCTGTGCGTGAGAAAGAGAATAATGAAGATGATGCGACGCGTCTGGCGCGTTTGAACGAACGCTTTAAACGCGAAGGTAAACCGGAGTTGAAGAAGCTGGATGATCTACCGAAAGATTACCAGGAGCCGGATCCTTATCTGGATGAGACGGTGAATATCGCACTCGATCTGGCGAAGCTTGAAAAAGCCAGACCCGCGGAACAACCCGCTCCCGTCAAGTAATATCAATCAGGCACAAGAAATTGTGCCTGATTTTTTAACAGCGGCAAGATGCCGTAAATCAGATGCTACAAAATGTAAAGTTGTGTCTTTCTGGTGACTTACGCACTATCCAGACTTGAAAATAGTCGCGTAACCCATACGATGTGGGTATCGCATATTGCGTTTTGTTAAACTGAGGTAAAAAGAAAATTATGATGCGAATCGCGCTCTTCCTGCTAACGAACCTGGCCGTAATGGTCGTTTTCGGGCTGGTACTGAGCCTGACAGGGATACAGTCGAGCAGCGTTCAGGGGCTGATGATCATGGCCTTGCTGTTCGGTTTTGGTGGTTCCTTCGTTTCGCTTCTGATGTCCAAATGGATGGCATTACGATCTGTTGGCGGGGAAGTGATCGAGCAACCGCGTAACGAAAGGGAACGTTGGCTGGTCAATACTGTAGCAACCCAGGCTCGTCAGGCAGGGATCGCTATGCCGCAAGTGGCTATCTACCATGCGCCGGACATCAACGCTTTTGCAACCGGTGCGCGCCGTGATGCCTCTCTGGTTGCTGTCAGCACCGGTTTGCTGCAGAACATGAGCCCGGATGAAGCCGAGGCGGTAATTGCTCACGAAATCAGCCACATCGCCAATGGTGATATGGTCACCATGACGCTGATTCAGGGCGTGGTGAACACCTTCGTTATCTTTATTTCCCGTATTCTGGCGCAGCTTGCCGCGGGTTTTATGGGCGGAAATCGTGATGAAGGTGAAGAGAGCAACGGCAACCCGCTGATCTACTTTGCGGTTGCAACGGTTCTGGAACTGGTGTTTGGTATTCTGGCGAGCATTATCACCATGTGGTTCTCGCGTCATCGTGAATTCCATGCTGATGCCGGTTCGGCAAAACTGGTTGGTCGCGAGAAAATGATTGCCGCGCTGCAGCGCCTGAAAACCAGCTATGAACCGCAAGAAGCAACCAGCATGATGGCTTTCTGCATTAACGGTAAGTCGAAATCGCTCAGTGAGTTGTTCATGACTCACCCGCCGCTGGATAAACGAATTGAAGCTCTGCGTACGGGTGAATACCTGAAGTAATATGAAGTAAATACTAAAAAGCGCGTCCTGATCGACGCGCTTTTTTTATGCCCTGGATCGTGGCTGAGTGATACGTAAACCACTGACACAGGCAGCAATCACTGCCAGAATAGCCGCAGCCATCAGCGAAACGTGCGTACCATTATCACCGAACTGATTTAGCATCAGCGCCACCAGTGCCGCGCCGCTACTCTGACCCAGTAGACGAGCCGTTCCTAACATGCCACTGGCTCCACCGCTACGTTCGCGAGGAGCGGAGGTAATAATGGTGTGGTTATTGGGTGACTGGAACAAGCCAAATCCAGCGCCACATAAGATCATCGGCCAGATAATATTGATATCCGCAGGTGACGCGGGCAGCAGAACCAGGGGAAAAAGCCCCGCAGCCATGATGAACAACCCTAGAGCACCCAGCAATCCTGCATGTACGCGTTCAATCAAATAGCCTGCCAACGGAGCCATCACCATCGTTGCTAACGGCCACGGTGTCAGAAGTAAACCTGTTTCGACTTCACTACGCCCGAGCACGGTTTGCAGGTAAAAGGGCAGGGAAACCATTGCCAGCATTTGTGCGCAGAAAGAGCAAACAGATGTGCAAATAGAAAGTGAAAACAGCGGGATACGCAGTAAATCCACCGGTAGCAGCGGTACGGGAAGAGAAAGCTGGCGGCGAATAAAGAAAATACCAACAACAACCATTACCACCAGTTCCGCAGCAATTAACGTCAGCGATTGCCCCTGAGCGAAACCACTCAACGCAGTGATAAGCAGGCCGAAGGTTAACGCGTTCATCACGGCGCTGGGCAGGTCGAAACGGGGTTTACTGGCGCGAGAACCATTGGGTGGCAGAAAACGCATCGCCAGAAGCAGGGCGATAATACCTAACGGTACGTTGATTAAAAATAACCATTTCCAGGATGCGATGGAGAGGATTGCTGCAGCAATTGTCGGCCCGGCAGCAGAAGAGACGGCAACAATATGGCGATTGTTGGCAGGGCGACGTTGGCGATTGCGCCGTCAAGGACAGCCATCGAAATGCCAATCACAATGGTTAATATCGCACCGTATCGCTGGGGCAATGGCAGGCCGTCGGCCTGAACTTTTGGCATAGGAATTTTATATCTTTGGTGAATAATCAACAGGGGTATGATTCTAGCACTGATATTCACGGTGGATGTCGCAGAATTGTAACTAACCGGCAAAAGATGGATTGCGACCACCCTGGTGCGAAATTATAATAAAAAACAGTTCTGATTTTTATAAAACACTCGCAATGAGGTGATAAATGGCTAACGCAGATCTGGATAAACAGCCTGATTCTGTATCTTCCGTGCTAAAAGTTTTTGGCATTTTGCAGGCGCTGGGTGAAGAGCGCGAAATAGGGATAACCGAGCTGTCGCAGCGCGTCATGATGTCAAAAAGCACCGTTTATCGCTTTTTACAGACCATGAAAACCTTAGGTTATGTGGCGCAGGAAGGGGAGTCGGAGAAATATTCCCTGACCCTGAAATTGTTTGAACTGGGCGCTCGCGCGTTACAAAACGTCGATTTAATTCGTAGCGCAGATATCCAGATGCGTGAGATCTCCCGCCTGACCAAAGAAACTATCCACCTCGGCGCACTGGACGAAGACAGTATTGTTTACATTCACAAAATTGACTCTATGTACAATTTGCGCATGTATTCACGGATTGGGCGTCGTAATCCGCTGTACAGCACCGCGATTGGTAAGGTACTGCTGGCATGGCGCGATCTCGATGAAGTGAAGCAAATTCTTGAGGGCGTGGAGTATAAACGCAGTACCGAGCGGACCATCACCAGTACAGAAGCGTTATTACCCGTTCTGGACCAGGTGCGCGAGCAGGGGTATGGCGAAGATAACGAAGAGCAGGAAGAAGGGCTGCGATGCATTGCGGTACCGGTATTTGATCGCTTTGGCGTGGTCATTGCCGGTTTGAGCATCTCCTTCCCGACGTTGCGTTTCTCTGAAGAGCGTTTACAGGAATATGTCGCAATGTTGCATACCGCAGCGCGCAAAATTTCTGCCCAAATGGGTTATCACGACTATCCGTTCTGATGAGAGTAAGAACCTGTCGGAATATCAAACAGACAGGTTCTTTATTTAGCATGAGAAAAATAAAGTTGAAGGTGCGTTATATTAAACGCGCTTGCTATAAGAATATTTTACTCATGAGTGAGAATCTGGTTGTTTATTACCCTTAACCATTATCGACCACGATATTGCTTTTACGTAACAGTGGGCAATCTGTTATCCCCAAGAAACCACTTTTAGTGTGCAAGTATTGTACCGTGCTGGTGCCTCTGGCAGTCAGATAGGTACATTGCAAACCTAATCCTGCGGCATTCTCTTTGCTTCCAATCAAAACGCCATATCCGCTGAGTAATAATCCTATCCATACCAGTGCTATCAGCATAACTGTGCGAATGATGAATCGCATTACAACCTCTTCTCTTTTTATGTTCGCTTAATCGTAGCGGCAATATGCGCTGAAGCAAGCTACTCATTCCGAAAAAGCACGAATATCGACATAGTTAGGCGCTGTTTAACTAACGCATGCTAGTTTAATGACATAAGGTAGGTGAAGCGGAGATTGGAGTGAAAAAGTTTCGATGGGTCGTTCTGGTTGTCGTGGTGTTGGCTTGCTTGCTGCTTTGGGCGCAGGTATTCAACATGATGTGCGATCAGGATGTACAATTTTTCAGCGGAATTTGTGCCATTAACCAGTTTATCCCGTGGTGATATCATTTTTTCAGCACTAGATTTTCTTCCTCTCCAGCAGTGGTAGAATAGCGCCTCTACTCAGAGGTGGTGAAATGAACGAAGTTGTAAATTCAGGCGTGATGAACATTGCGTCTTTGGTTGTATCGGTGGTGGTTCTTCTTATCGGGCTCATCTTGTGGTTTTTTATCAATCGTGCCAGTTCACGGACTAACGAACAGATTGAACTGCTTGAGGCGTTGCTGGATCAGCAAAAACGTCAAAATGCACTGTTACGTCGTTTGTGCGAAGCAAACGAACCAGAGAAAGCAGATAAAAAGACCATTGAGAGTCAAAAATCGGTTGATGACGAAGATATTATTCGCCTGGTCGCCGAACGATAATCCTTCCTCAATCTTGAGTAACCCCGTCGTTGAAGGGTTACTCAATTCATCCTGATTATACGCACTGTCATGGTGCAACTGCTTCAAATTAAAACTCTGGTCTGACTTCAAATAATTATCATATTATTTATTTGCGTAACGGGATATCAGAAAAAGATATTTTCCTCATTAATTTATTAGGATGTTTACATCGGATTTGTGATTAAGCGTGGTATTATTTATTAGCGAAACGTTTCTCTCTTGATTTTTTTGCTCATTCATCAATTTTTCTTATTTTAAATTTTCAATCCCTTTGGGGATTGACTTCTCTTTAGGGTAATTGATAGCCGTTAACCGACTGTTTTATGAGAAAAAGTGATATAACTTTTTATTCATTGCATAGCAAAAAATGTGATATTGCACGCACTATGTAATAACTTCTCCCACTGGCCTGGAACAACTGAACTTATTGAACTATGTTAGAAAATACGCCAGTTTAAGTATCTGCCTGAACTGGCAAGGTTAAGCACAATGATATATCGGCGCGTATTCCGTTGCATAAGTGTGCAAAAAAAGTGGAAGACGTATCGAGATTTGTGCGTCTGATCGAGACATGTTTAAAAATGGCTTGCCATAATTAACGTTGTATGTGATAACAGATTTCGGGTTAAACGAGGTACAGTTCTGTTTATGTGTGGCATTTTCAGTAAAGAAGTCCTGAGTAAACACGTTGACGTTGAATACCGCTTCTCTGCCGAGCCTTATATTGGTGCCTCATGCAGTAATGTGTCAGTTTTATCTATGTTATGCCTGCGGGCGAAGAAAACAATCTAAGGAATTTTTCAAATGGCAAAGATTAAAGGTCAGGTTAAGTGGTTCAACGAGTCTAAAGGTTTTGGCTTCATTACTCCGGCTGATGGCAGCAAAGACGTGTTCGTACACTTCTCCGCTATCCAGGGTAATGGCTTCAAAACTCTGGCTGAAGGTCAGAACGTTGAGTTCGAAATTCAGGACGGCCAGAAAGGTCCGGCAGCTGTTAACGTAACAGCTATCTGATCGAATCCACTGATCTGAAGTGTGAATACGCTTCAATCTCGCTATAAAGCCTCGTCGAATGCGAGGCTTTTTACTATGCTTTATCTTCGCTCCTGGCGTTCGGATATTTGCCCGCCGC
Source organism: Shigella sonnei (assembly GCF_002950395.1). Lineage (NCBI taxonomy): Bacteria > Pseudomonadati > Pseudomonadota > Gammaproteobacteria > Enterobacterales > Enterobacteriaceae > Shigella > Shigella sonnei. The sequence goes on along the minus strand of NZ_CP026802.1, from coordinate 1,609,122 downwards.
GTGATTCGCGTTACACTTGCGGCCTTTAGTATCCTGCCGGAGTTGTCATGTCTTTTTCCTGTCCACTTTGCCATCAGCCTCTTTCGCGTGAAAAAAACAGCTATATCTGTCCCCAGCGACATCAGTTTGATATGGCGAAAGAAGGGTATGTCAATCTGCTGTCCGTTCAGCATAAACGGTCTCGTGATCCGGGCGACAGCGCGGAAATGATGCAAGCACGCCGCGCATTCTTAGATGCCGGACATTATCAGCCGCTGCGTGATGCAATTGTCGCCCAACTGAGGGAACGGCTTGATGATAAGGCCACGGCGGTGCTGGATATTGGCTGTGGTGAAGGGTATTACACACACGCATTTGCCGATGCGTTGCCCGAAATCACCACGTTTGGTCTGGATGTTTCGAAGGTAGCGATAAAAGCGGCGGCGAAACGCTATCCGCAGGTCACTTTTTGTGTCGCTTCCAGCCACCGTTTGCCGTTTTCCGATACCAGTATGGACGCCATAATACGTATTTACGCGCCGTGTAAAGCAGAAGAATTAGCACGAGTAGTGAAGCCCGGCGGCTGGGTCATTACTGCCACGCCGGGACCGCGACATTTGATGGAGCTGAAGGGGCTGATTTACAATGAAGTACATCTTCATGCACCTCATGCAGAACAACTGGAAGGTTTTACATTACAGCAGAGTGCGGAGTTGTGTTATCCGATGCGTCTTCGCGGTGATGAAGCCGTCGCATTATTGCAGATGACGCCGTTTACCTGGCGTGCGAAGCCAGAAGTCTGGCAAACACTGGCAGCAAAAGAAGTGTTCGACTGCCAGACGGACTTTAATATTCACCTCTGGCAGCGTTCTTATTAACCGTGGAAGTGCGTCCAGAGGATCTGGACGCCGATGCCGATCAGTACCAGCCCGCCGAGAATTTCCGCTTTTTTCCCAATAATTGAGCCGATAAAGCGACCAACCATCATCCCTAATGTTGACATAATCAAGGTTGCACAACCAATGGCCAATGCGGTCGCGATAATGTTGACCTGCAGGAAAGCAAGACCAACACCCACAGCCATGGCATCCAGGCTGGTGGCAATCGCGGTGGTTACCAGTAGCCAGAAACCGTGTCGACGGCGCGGCTCTTCATCTTCATCATCTGCGCCACGAAAACCCTCAATAATCATTCGCCCGCCGAGGAATATCAGCAGCACAAACGCAATCCAGTGGTTCCATTCAAGGACAAACCGGCTGGCTAACATGCCCATTCCCCAGCCGATCAGCGGCGTCAGGGTTTCGACGGCACCAAAAATAAGGCCGGTTCGCAATGCTTCAGAAAATTTCGGTTTATGGAGGGTGGCACCTTTACCGATTGATGCAGCAAATGCATCCATCGACATACCAAACGCAAGAAGAACAGTAGCAGTGATATTCATGACAATGTCCTGACCGGGGTATCCATAAAACACATCATCGCCCCCAGCAAACATGCATACATGAACAACAAGCCGTGATGGTTTTCGCGTTCATGCAGGCATAGCGATTGATGTGCATATGGTCTCGCCTGACTGAAAGTATTCAGTCCGTACGTGCCACGTTTTGCAACGAGTATGTTGACACGTACATTTCCGGAATCTGGAAATCGGCTACTCCCCAAATGAGGGCGCAACCTTAACATATTTTGAGAATATAAAACAACTGTTGGAATATATTATTTCATTGCTTTATTGATAACGATTTTCATTTGGATTTATATATCAATGAAACGTTAAAATAAATAACAAATAAGGGAAGAGGTAATATAGCCTAAGCTATGTCTGATTATTAAAAATACACTAAACATAGCTTTGGCTAAATTCATAACTTATTGAGTTGAAACGAGAAGCTTATAAATTTTTTCCAGATCGTCGATATTTCGAACGCGGATTAACAGCCGACGCTGTTCTAATTGCATCACCAACACGCCATCTTCCGACAAGTTCATCGCTTTGATTCGGCTATATTCAATCCAGACATTGGCGAAGAAAAAACCTTTTTGTTTAAAGATGATCTTCGGAACGCGGATCCAGAATATATAAAAACCCATCAGAGCCAGTGCGCTTAATAACCATGTCGTTATTAACGCACCATGATTCGTGACGTTGTTATAGATAAGAATGACAATCAATCCGACGAAGATAACGCTATCGATGCGACCACGCCGGAGCAAAGGAATTGCCAGCAGGGTGGGGCCGTTACGGCGGGGCATGATGAACTGATCGTAGATCGCGAAGGCCAGGAGTGCGGCGATGAAAAGAATCAGTACCAGGTCCGTGATTGTCATTAATCCTCCAGATAAAAAAACGGGGCCAAAAGGCCCCGGTAGTGTACAACAGTCTTACAGTCCCAGCAGGCCGCAAGCGTAACCAGCGATACCGATGACGAAGAAGCCAACGATGATCCACAGCGGGTTAACTTTTTTGCGCAGTAGCCACATACAAGCAAAGGTCAGCAGCAGTGGTACCAGGCCTGGCATTAACTGGTCCAGAATAGTCTGGACAGTAGTAACGTGTTCTTTGCCCGTCTGGTCAGTAATGCGAGAGACAACCAGCGGGATGTTGACATGTGTCCACTTGTTAACCAATGCCCCCATGACAAACAGGCCGAGGATAGACGCCCCTTCCGTCAGTTTTTGCAGGAAGCCACCACCCATATCTTTAACGATATCGATACCTTTGGAGTAACCATACGCTACGCCGTAGTAACGGGTTGCCAGACGCACCAGGTTAAACAGGATGAAGAACAGCAGCGGACCTAACAGGCTGCCGCTCATCGCGATACCGGCACCCAGTGCTGCAAATACCGGACGTACGGTTCCCCAGAAGATCGGGTCGCCTACACCAGCCAGCGGCCCCATCAAACCGACTTTGATACCGTTGATAGCACCGTCGTCGATCTCTGCGCCATTAGCACGCTGTTCTTCCAGCGCCAGGGTTACGCCGAGAATCGGCGCAGCCACGAACGGCTGGGTGTTAAAGAACTCCAGGTGACGGCGAATAGCTTGTTTACGAGCTTCGTTGTTCTCAGGGTAGAGGCGACGAATTGCCGGTACCATAGAGAAGCAGAAACCCAGTGCCTGCATACGTTCGAAGTTCCATGAACCCTGGAAGAGGTTAGAACGCAGGAAGACGCCACGAATATCACTTTGAGTGAGTTTTTTCTCGGTGGTAGTTTGAGTTGTATCAACCATTTCGCTCACCTGTTAGTCCAGTTCGTTATCGAGATCGTTGTTACCAGCTGCCTGAGCAGGCGCACCGGCTACGCGGTTGTATTTCGGGCTAAGTTGGATGTAGAGCACTGCCATAACAGTACCAATCACACCCAGAGCAACCAGGTTAAAGTTGGTGAATGCTGCGGTTACGAAGCCGAGGTAGAAGAACGGCATCAGGTAGCCAGCACGCATCATGTTGATAACCATCGCATAACCAACCACCACGATCATGCCACCGGCGATATTCAGACCATTGGTCACCACTTCCGGAATCGCATTCAGCATGTTCTGTACTTCGCTGGTACCAACAGACAGCGCAACGATGACGGCCGGAATAGCCACACGCATTGCTTGCAGGAACAGAGAAGAAACGTGGATCCAGGAAATCGCTGTCAGGTTGCCGTTATCAGCAGCCTTATCCGCAGCGTGCTGGAAAGCAACGGTAATAGTACGAACGATGATGGTCAGTACCTGGCCCGCAGCGGCCAGAGGGATTGCCAGTGCGATACCTGCACCAATGCTCTGATGACCTGCGATAACCAGAATGGTAGAAATGATAGAAGCCAGAGCGGCGTCAGGCGCAACTGCAGCACCGATGTTCATCCAGCCCAGCGCGATCATTTCCAGCGTACCACCGATAATAATACCGGTTTTCATATCCCCAAGAACGATACCCACCAGGGTACACGCGATTAGCGGACGGTGAAACTGAAATTCATCGAGGATTGATCCCATACCTGCGATACAGGCTACGATAAATACCAGCACAATTTGAAGAGTGGTAATCTCCATTGTACTTCTCCTGTTTACGTAAGACTTAAGTGTGAAAACTGAGTGATAATCAACACAATACGTTACTTATCGATTTTGCTGATCAGATCCATCATTTTCAGTTTCGGATCGGTGGAAACCTTACGGACTTCCAGCTCAATACCGCGCGCATTCAGTTTCTTGAACGCCTCAATATCTTTTTCATCAACCGAAACCGCGTTATTCACCTGGGTTTTACCCTGACGGAATGCCATACCACCGACGTTAACAGAGGTGATTTTCACGCCGCCTTCAACGAGACGCTCTACATCTGTTGGGTTGGTAAATAACAGCATTACGCGTTCGCCAGCATATTTCGGGTTGTTGTAGACGCGAATCATTTTGGCAACATCAACTACGTGTGCTGTTACGCCCGGAGGTGCAACCTGGGTGAGCAGTGTCTTACGAACGGTATCCGCAGCCACTTCATCACTAACAACAATAATACGGGAGACATTGGTTTCTTTGGTCCAGCGGGTGGCGACCTGACCGTGAATCAGACGGTCGTCGATACGCGCAAGGCCAATAACCATGTAGTCGTTTGGCCCCATTGGTTTTGCCGGAGTTGGAGCCGCTTTTGGTGCTGCGGCAGCGGGTGCTGGCGCGGCTTTTTCAACCGGTTTGGCTTTCAGTGCTTTCACGCCTTCACGGCCTGTTTCTACTGCCAGCGCAACCAGTTCATCAAAGCTTGGGTCATCATCACGAGCCATTAACGTTTCCACGAGCATTGGAATGTTAACGCCTGCAATGACTTCATAATGCTCTTTGTCGACGACAATGCGGCTGGCAGCATTGAACGGGCTGCCTCCCCATGTATCAACGAGAAACAGCACGCCTTTAGTGGTGTCGAGTTTTGCCAACTGAGCGTTGTACTTTTCAATCAGCGTTTCGGCATTTTCACCTGGAACGAAATCGATCCAGCCGACGTTTTCCTGCTCGCCTAACAGCATTTCTGCCGTTTTAAGCAACTGCTCTGCAGCCCAACCATGTGTGCCTATAACAATAGCAATGGTCACTTGCTACCTCCTTTATTATCGTTAACACCTCAACGTGCCAGATGTATTTTTGAATCGTCGTCCACAATCGAATCGATTCAGATAAGGGCTACAACCAAAAACCCCTGCGTTTCGCGATTTATTTTAGATATCGAAAAAATTATTTTATGTGATGAAGATCCGTAATTTAACTTTCGATTAGCAGAAATTTCGAAAGGTAAAATATCCTTGTCACATTCGTTTGCAAAGGAAGGTAAATCTTTGCCAAATCAGAGGCGTCTCTGATATGTTTAACTCCCGTTTAACAACCATGGAGTATAGGGCAGTAGCCCGCAGTATGGATCGTCACCGACGTCATTTCAGCATCAGGCCTTTTAACGCCTGCCTTTCTGGCACTCTATGCCGCACCTTTCGTTTGCATTTTGTCGTTACGCCTGCATTATTTCTGGCGTCGAATAGCTATTCCTTAAGCAGGAGCTTGTCATGGAATTCTTAATGGACCCCTCAATTTGGGCGGGGCTACTCACGCTTGTTGTTCTCGAAATTGTGCTGGGTATCGATAACCTGGTCTTCATCGCCATTCTTGCTGACAAACTGCCGCCAAAACAACGCGATAAAGCGCGTTTGCTGGGGTTATCACTGGCGCTGATTATGCGTCTGGGGCTGCTGTCGCTGATTTCATGGATGGTCACGCTGACCAAACCGCTATTTACCGTCATGGATTTCTCCTTCTCCGGACGCGACCTGATTATGTTGTTCGGGGGGATATTCTTGCTGTTCAAAGCAACAACCGAACTGCATGAACGGCTGGAAAACCGCGATCATGATTCCGGCCACGGTAAAGGCTACGCCAGTTTCTGGGTGGTCGTCACACAGATTGTCATCCTTGACGCCGTCTTCTCGTTGGATGCGGTAATTACTGCAGTAGGGATGGTTAACCATCTGCCGGTGATGATGGCGGCGGTAGTGATTGCGATGGCGGTTATGTTGCTGGCATCCAAACCGCTGACGCGATTCGTTAACCAGCACCCCACGGTGGTGGTGCTCTGTCTGAGCTTCCTGTTAATGATTGGTCTGAGTCTGGTGGCAGAAGGTTTCGGTTTCCACATTCCGAAAGGTTACCTGTATGCCGCGATTGGCTTCTCGATCATCATCGAAGTGTTTAACCAGATTGCGCGTCGCAACTTTATTCGCCACCAGTCGACTTTGCCGCTGCGAGCGCGTACTGCCGATGCCATCCTGCGTTTGATGGGCGGGAAACGTCAGGCCAATGTTCAGCACGATGCCGATAACCCGATGCCGATGCCGATCCCGGAAGGTGCATTTGCCGAAGAAGAACGTTACATGATTAACGGCGTACTGACGCTTGCGTCGCGTTCTCTGCGCGGGATCATGACGCCGCGCGGTGAAATAAGCTGGGTTGACGCTAATCTCGGGGTCGATGAAATCCGCGAGCAACTGCTCTCTTCACCGCACAGTCTGTTCCCGGTATGTCGCGGTGAACTGGATGAAATCATCGGTATTGTACGTGCTAAAGAACTGCTGGTGGCGCTGGAAGAGGGCGTTGATGTGGCGGCGATTGCTTCGGCGTCTCCGGCGATTATCGTCCCGGAAACCCTCGATCCGATCAACCTGTTGGGCGTGCTGCGTCGTGCTCGCGGGAGCTTTGTTATCGTGACCAACGAGTTTGGTGTGGTACAAGGTCTGGTCACGCCGCTGGATGTGCTGGAAGCCATTGCGGGTGAATTCCCGGACGCTGACGAAACGCCGGAAATCATTACTGATGGTGACGGCTGGCTGGTAAAAGGCGGTACAGATTTGCATGCCTTGCAGCAGGCGCTTGATGTTGAGCACCTTGCCGATGACGATGATATCGCGACGGTCGCGGGCCTCGTGATCTCGGCAAATGGTCACATTCCCCGTGTGGGCGATGTGATTGATGTAGGGCCACTGCATATCACCATCATTGAAGCCAATGATTATCGTGTTGATCTGGTTCGCATTGTTAAAGAGCAACCGGCGCACGATGAAGATGAGTAAGCATTAACGTAACGGCATAATGGGCGTGATATGTCCATTATGCCGGGCGGGCGGCGGTTGGCTGCCCGCCAGCCATTTGGGAAAATCACGTAGCGGCATCGGCTGTGCGTACAAATACCCTTGCAAAATATGCACGCCATGACGGCGCAAATACTTCGCCTGTTCTTGCGTTTCCACGCCCTCCGCCACCAGTTCAATATTCAGTCTTTGCCCCAGCGCGATGATGATATCGGTCACCGTCGAGTTAACCGCGTCAGAACCTATAGCTGCGGTAAATGACTTATCAATTTTCAGCATGTCAGGACGTAATGTTTCAAGCCAGGAAAATGAACTGTTGCCGGTGCCGAAGTCATCAATCGCCAGTTTGACGTTTTTACGATGTAGCTCGCGGGCAATCCGATAATCAACATCCAGTAAGGCATCGCGTTCGGTGATTTCGAGGATCAGTTGCTGAATCGGGTGAGCGCTAAACCAGTACTGATTGAGATCTTTTATCAGCACACCACGGCGAAAATGGCTGGGTGCGACGTTAATGCCAACATGAAACTGACTACTCATCGGGAAAACATGGCGCTGACGAATGGTTTCTGCCATCACATAGCGGGTCAGTGGCACAATTAAATGATGTTCTTCCGCGATAGGAATAAACACATCCGGTGAAATCCAGCCCTGACGCGGATTGTTCCAGCGCAGCAAAATCTCTACACCAATACATTGCTGGCTGCGCGCATTAAGCAAAGGCTGACAGAACAATTCGAACTCATGTTGCGCCAGGCCCAGATTGATTTCGCGGGAAAAGCTCATCCGGTAAGCGGTCGCCAGCCAGGCGATGTAGCCCACCAGTAAACTTAGCAGCACCGCCAGCGGTAATTGTGTTGGAAGATAGTGCCATGCCAGCGCCGTAGCCCCCGGACCATTAACGTTAATGGTAAAAGGAAAGCGTTGCGAAGAAACCTGATAGTTTTCATTGTCTTCAGGTTGCGGAAGGGAATCTACCAGCCCATTACCATAGAGCAAATGCCGTTTGTCCACCGTCAGGCTGGCGCTACTGATTTGCGGCAGTTGTGGCTCAAGGAGCATTGCCGTCAGTAAGTCGATGTTAATCATCTCCATGACCCCAGCATTGCTACTGCCCGCTGCAGGCGTCCATTGAATCAAAACCGGACTGCCTTTAATCAGGGCACGGTCGATCGTCAGGCGTAAAAGTGGTTGCGGTGCAGGAAGTTCAGCCAGAATGTCCACGACGGGCACATTGCGATAACCAAAAATGCTGGAGCAATAGAGTGTTCCGTCTTGCACCAGGCCAATGGATCGCACAGTTTGGAGTTTTGCCGCCTGTTTACGTAATGGCAAATGGGCGACAGAGCAGGGCAGACCAATCAGCGGAAGCAAGACTTCGCTACCTGCCTGTAGGGGAAGCAGTACTTTATCTAATTCCTCTACAGCGTGATTGGCGAATTGTACTACCCGTTGTTGATTTAAGTTACGCTGTGAAATAAATCGCACGCTCAGGGTCGAAGCGAGCGTAACGAGTGCGCAAATCGTACAAACAATCATTCGATTACGGCGATAGGTTTTAATGATCCGTTGTGCTTTTTGCATGCGGGCCACCCTGTAAGCGTATGGCGACAAACGCCTGACGCAACAGTGGAAGTGTAGTGGGGAATATTACAGCAGACGAGAAAGCGGGTATAAATTCGCCCATCCGTTGCAGATGGGCGAGTAAGAAGTATTAGTCACACTGGACTTTGATTGCCAGACCACCGCGTGAGGTTTCGCGGTATTTGGCGTTCATGTCCTTACCAGTTTCGTACATCGTTTCGATGACCTTATCCAGCGAGACGCGCGGTGCACTGGTGCGGCGCAGAGCCATCCGTGCGGCGTTAATCGCCTTCACAGAGGCAATGGCATTACGCTCAATGCACGGCACCTGAACCTGCCCTGCAACCGGGTCGCAGGTTAAACCAAGGTTGTGTTCCATGCCAATTTCCGCCGCCACGCAAACCTGTTCCGGGCTACCGCCCAGCAGTTCTGCAAGACCCGCAGCAGCCATTGAACAGGCAACACCCACTTCGCCCTGGCAACCAACTTCCGCACCGGAAATAGAGGCGTTCATTTTATACAATGCACCAATCGCGCCCGCTGCCATAAAGTAACGGGTATAGATGTCCGGGCTGACCGATTCAATAAAGTGGTCATAGTAAGCCAGCACTGCCGGAACGATACCGCAGGCACCGTTGGTTGGCGCAGTTACCACACGACCACCGGCGGCGTTTTCTTCGTTAACTGCCAGCGCAAACATGTTTACCCAGTCAATGACATTCATCGGATCGTTAGACAGTTTATCGCTGGAAACTAACATCCGGCGCAGGGCAGACGCACGACGTGGCACGCGCAGCGGGCCTGGCAGTACACCTTCGGTGTTCATCCCGCGATCGATACATGCCTGCATGGTTTGCCAGACATGCGCGAAATACTCGTCGATCTCTTTCTTGCTGTGCAGCGCCAGTTCGTTCTGCATAGCGAGACCAGACAGCGAATAGCCGGTTTCATTACAGTACGCGAGCAGTTCGGTGGCAGATTTGAACGGATACGGCACGCTCACTTCGTTGGCAGCATCCTGACCAAAGTGTTCTTCATCGACGATAAAACCGCCGCCGATGGAATAATAAGTTTTGCTGTAGACGACTTCATCGCCGTTATAGGCGTGGATTTGCATACCGTTTTCATGCAGCGGCAGGTTGCCGTTATGAAAACGCATCCCGTTGTCGCGCGGGAAATCCACTTCATGCCGTCCCTGTGCCAGCAGCAGACGTTCGCGCTCTTCTACGTCGCGAATAAAACCGGGAATACTGTCGATATCCACGGTGGCAGGTTCGTTACCTGCAAGACCCATAATAATGGCGATATCGGTGTGGTGGCCTTTACCCGTCAGCGACAGTGAACCATAAACGTCCACGGCAACGCGAGTAACGCTATCCAGTAAGCCTTTTTCGACCAGATCATCGACGAACTGTTTACCTGCCTTCATAGGCCCTACGGTATGGGAAGATGAGGGACCAATCCCCACCTTAAACATGTCGAATAGACTAATCACGATAATACTCCTGACAAGGTGACTGGACTTCCAGTAACGAACTAATAACAGCGCATAGTGTAAGAGGGAACGCGGCGACTGGCTTAACTATTCACATGAATTAAACTAATCAAAAACCGCGATTTAACTAATATTGCGATGATTGTCTCAAGTAGTGTTTTGTAGATGTAAAGATAAGTATAGTCAGGGTTTCACACCAATTTGCAGCGCCAGCTCACGAATTATGCCTGCGGTCATTCCCCATACAAAATACTGTTCGTACCAGGACAGCCATACCCGATGTGAATCGCCACGGCGGTAGATATCTAAAGGGTGATAACGACCCAGATGTAATGCCTGGGCGAGCGGCATTTCAAACACCGCCGAGACTTCATCTTCACTGGCGCGATACGGCAGATCGGGCGGGATAATGCCGACCACTGGGGTTACCTGATAGCCAGTTACGCTATCGACGGGCGGCAGCACGCCGATAACTTCAACGGCGGAAGGCGGTATAGCGACCTCTTCTTCAGCTTCGCGCAGCGCGGCGGCGATAACTGATGCGTCCGTGTCATCGACTGCACCTCCAGGGAATGCCACTTGTCCAGCGTGTTTACGCAGATGAATTGAACGCTGAGTCAGCAACAACCCCGGTTGCGGTCGACGGACGATGGGGATTAACACGGCAGCCTGACGATGATTTAGGGTTTCCCGGTTAATTTGCGGGCGCAAAAGTTGAAAGCGCGATAAAAAATCATCAAGCATCAGGCTACGGTATTCCACGTCTTACTTCTCCAGTTGGCGTAATATCTTATTAACTTTATCAAAAGTTTCCTGATATTCCGCTTCTTCCTGGCTATCGGCGACAATTCCACCGCCCGCAGAGCAGTATATTTGTCCGTTAATGGCAGTCAGAGTGCGGATAGTAATGCTGGTATCCATGTTGCCGCAAAAGCTCAAATAGCCAATGCTGCCGCACCAGGCATTACGTCGCTGCGGTTCCAGTTCGTCGATAATTTCCATAGCCCGTACTTTCGGAGCCCCGGTTATTGAGCCACCAGGAAAAGCTGCGCGCAGCAGATCGCTGGCGTGTAACTGTTCTGGTAGTTGTGCCGTTATGGTGCTGACCAGATGATGCACGGCAGGGAAGGGTTCCACCACGAACAGCTCTGGTACTTTTACCGAACCTGCTACGGCAACACGACCGATATCATTACGCATTAAATCGACAATCATCAGATTTTCGGCACGATCTTTCGCTGAGTTCGCCAGTTTTTCTGCTTGTTTGCTATCTTCCTGAGGATCGGGCAGGCGTGGTAGCGTGCCTTTAATAGGGCGGGTCTGGATTTCACTATTATCACAAAGAATAAACCGCTCTGGCGAAAGGCTTAAAATTGCACCCTGTTCAAGACGTAAAAAAGCGCTAAATGGCGCGCGGTTGGCCTGATTAAGCTGAAGGAATGCCTGCCATTCATCGCCAGAATAGGTCGCATGAAAACGCTGGGCGAGATTTACCTGATAGCAATCACCGCTGTGCAGATATTCCTGTACCTGGCGAAATTTTTCGCCGTACTGCTCGCGGGTCATATTGGATTGCCAGTCGGAAGTAAGCGTGAAATCTTCCTGCGGCGAGAATTGCTGGCTTTCCAGCCAGGCCCGACGGGCATTGACATCATTATGACTCAGCAAAGAAACTGTATGACGCTGGTGGTCGACAATGAGCGCCCAATCGTAGATACCCACTGCCATATCCGGCAGAACGATATCTTGTTCCGCAATTTCTGGCAGTGACTCAAAACGGCGGCCCAGATCGTAGCCAAACAACCCCAGTGCGCCGCCCTGAAATGGCAAATCTTCGTTATGCGTTGGGCGAATGTCTGCGCGATCCAGCACCTGCTGGAGCACCTGTAGCGGGTCATCAGTGGTCGTTGTGCGTTTTTCGCTTTCACTAACAACGGTTTCTTTACCTAAAGTGGTTAAAGTGCAAATCGGATCGGCGACCACAATATCAAAGCGGCTATACGGATGATCGGCATAGCCGGAGTGTAAAAGCATCGCCCACGGCAGGTGGCTTAAGCGGGAGAAATAAAATTCAGCGGCGTCCTGACGCCAGGGTAAAGTAATCACAGCGGGAGATAACGTCTTCATCAGTCCTGACTCTACTGGCTATGTGCCGGGTAGCATGAAATAATTAGCGCCAACAATTTAGCAGGAGTTAACAATGTTTGCAGGTTTACCTTCACTCACCCATGAACAGCAGCAAAAAGCTGTCGAGCGGATCCAGGAACTGATGGCACAAGGGATGAGCAGCGGCCAGGCAATCGCGTTGGTGGCAGAAGAGCTGCGTGCCAACCATTCCGGCGAGCGAATCGTGGCGCGTTTTGAGGATGAAGACGAGTAACACACTAATCCGTATTGATTTCGTTATACAAGCCGATGATTATTTGATTGTGAGAAAAAGGACGCTTTTTATATGTGATTAAAAGCGTCCTGATCCATTTATGCTGATGTAAATTTTACTCAGACCAGTGCTTTTAGTTCTTCCTGCATATATGTTGAAAAGTATTCAGGATTTTTAATCACAGAGCGTTCACCTGACTCCATTTTTTTTGCCCATCCAACCATTTTTTCCGTAAACCCAGGGTTCCAGCCTTCCTGGTCAGCTCGCGCCGTAATATCAGCGGCACTCGCAGGTACTCCCAGTTCTTTTAAATATTTAAAGATTCCCTTCGCCGTGCTTTCATTCATCGAACTTGGTGTTGGCGCTGATACATCCATGGCACCAATGAAATCCAGGGCTTTATCTATTACAGCAGGCATATTCTTATCCTTAAAATTAACCATGTTATCGATAAGGCTATATATGACCTTAATTTGGGTAATGACTCCAACTTATTGATAGTGTTTTATGTTCAGATAATGCCCGATGACTTTGTCATGCAGCTCCACCGATTTTGAGAACGACAGCGACTTCCGTCCCAGCCGTGCCAGGTGCTGCCTCAGATTCAGGTTATGCCGCTCAATTCGCTGCGTATATCGCTTGCTGATTACGTGCAGCTTTCCCTTCAGGCGGGATTCATACAGCGGCCAGCCATCCGTCATCCATATCACCACGTCAAAGGGTGACAGCAGGCTCATAAGACGCCCCAGCGTCGCCATAGTGCGTTCACCGAATACGTGCGCAACAACCGTCTTCCGGAGACTGTCATACGCGTAAAACAGCCAGCGCTGGCGCGATTTAGCCCCGACATAGCCCCACTGTTCGTCCATTTCCGCGCAGACGATGACGTCACTGCCCGGCTGTATGCGCGAGGTTACCGACTGCGGCCTGAGTTTTTTAAGTGACGTAAAATCGTGTTGAGGCCAACGCCCATAATGCGTGCAGTTGCCCGGCATCCAACGCCATTCATGGCCATATCAATGATTTTCTGGTGCGTACCGGGTTGAGAAGCGGTGTAAGTGAACTGCAGTTGCCATGTTTTACGGCAGTGAGAGCAGAGATAGCGCTGATGTCCGGCAGTGCTTTTGCCGTTACGCACCACCCCGTCAGTAGCAGAACAGGAGGGACAGCTGATAGAAACAGAAGCCACTGGAGCACCTCAAAAACACCATCATACACTAAATCAGTAAGTTGGCAGCATCACCTTAATTTGCATCTAATATCAAAGGGATTATAACGATATGGCACGAGTTAACCTGTTGACATTCAGGTGTTTTAAAGGTAGCAGCTCATGGTGTGTTATCCAGTAAGAAGGAGAAAATTAACGGTCAGTCCGCACGCTATAACCAGATTGTTCAGCTAAGAAAGAAAACCAGAGTTGCTAATCAAAGGGCGAACACAACGGCATGGTTATGTTTATTTATATAGTTAGTTTTATAGATAAAATTGAAATTATAAATATAAATAATGAATTAGCAGAAGCATCAACAGTAATATCTTATTCTCTGGTCGATTTATGTAAAACCGACCAGTATTATCGATAAATTATCGTCTGACTTATTTTGCTTCGATAAAGCTTACACCGCAGCCACAATCTTAATTTCAACTTTATACTTCGGGTTCATCAAACCCGCTTGTACCGTGCAGCGCACTGGCGCATGACCCGCGACAACCCAGGCATCCCACGCTTTATTCATCGCCGCGAAGTCGTTTTTATCGGCCAGGAAAATGGTGGCATCCAGAATGCTCGATTTATTGCTGCCCTGTTTTTCCAGCACGGCGTCAATCTGTGCCAGCGTGTTGGCGGTTTGCTCAAAGGCATCGGCGTCGAGGTTTTCCGGTACACCAGTGTAGTAGAGCGTGTTGTTGTGGATTACTACATCAGACCAGCGGGCTTCAGCATCGATACGAACGATAGTCATCATTTTGTCCTCATTATACTTCCATTTTCGTGCTGCAAAGACTGCCACAATGTGAGGTTGCCGTCACCACTTCAACTGGCGAAAGCGCCCTCATCCTGACATAATCCCTGTTCAAATCAACAGGGGGTAGTGTGACGGACGATTTTGCACCAGACGGTCAGCTGGCGAAAGCGATACCAGGCTTTAAGCCGCGAGAACCACAGCGACAGATGGCGGTAGCCGTCACCCAGGCGATAGAAAAAGGCCAGCCGCTGGTGGTGGAAGCAGGAACCGGTACGGGCAAAACCTACGCTTACCTGGCTCCTGCGCTGCGGGCGAAAAAGAAAGTCATTATCTCGACCGGCTCAAAAGCGTTGCAGGATCAGCTCTACAGCCGCGATTTGCCAACAGTCTCAAAGGCATTGAAATATACGGGCAACGTGGCGCTGCTGAAAGGGCGCTCAAACTACCTCTGCCTCGAACGTCTCGAACAGCAGGCGCTGGCGGGGGGCGATCTGCCGGTACAAATCTTAAGCGATGTGATCCTGCTGCGCTCCTGGTCTAATCAAACAGTCGATGGTGATATCAGCACCTGCGTCAGCGTGGCGGAAGATTCACAGGCGTGGCCGCTGGTCACCAGCACCAACGACAACTGTCTTGGCAGCGACTGCCCGATGTATAAAGATTGCTTTGTGGTCAAAGCACGTAAAAAAGCGATGGACGCCGATGTGGTGGTGGTAAACCATCATCTCTTTCTGGCGGATATGGTGGTTAAAGAGAGTGGATTTGGCGAGTTGATCCCTGAAGCGGACGTCATGATCTTCGACGAAGCCCACCAGCTACCGGACATTGCCAGCCAGTATTTTGGTCAGTCACTCTCCAGTCGACAACTGCTCGACCTGGCAAAAGACATCACCATCGCCTACCGCACCGAATTAAAAGACACCCAGCAGTTACAAAAGTGCGCTGATCGTCTTGCCCAGAGTGCACAGGATTTTCGTCTGCAACTCGGTGAGCCAGGTTATCGCGGTAACCTGCGTGAGCTGTTAGCTAATCCGCAAATTCAGCGGGCATTTTTACTGCTCGATGACACCCTGGAACTTTGTTATGACGTGGCGAAACTGTCACTGGGGCGTTCCGCCTTGCTGGATGCGGCATTTGAGCGCGCCACGTTGTATCGCACACGGCTGAAGCGGCTAAAAGAGATCAATCAGCCGGGCTACAGCTACTGGTACGAATGCACTTCGCGCCATTTTACTCTGGCTCTCACGCCGCTCAGCGTGGCGGATAAATTCAAAGAGTTAATGGCGCAAAAGCCCGGTAGCTGGATCTTCACCTCAGCAACGCTGTCGGTGAACGACGATCTGCATCATTTCACCTCGCGGCTTGGGATAGAACAGGCGGAGTCGTTGCTATTGCCAAGCCCGTTTGATTACAGCCGCCAGGCGTTACTCTGTGTGCCGCGCAACCTGCCGCAAACCAATCAACCGGGTTGTGCACGGCAACTGGCGGCAATGCTGCGACCGATCATCGAAGCTAACAACGGTCGTTGTTTTATGCTTTGTACCTCGCATGCCATGATGCGCGATCTGGCCGAGCAGTTCCGCGCTACCATGACGCTTCCCGTTTTGTTGCAGGGGGAAACCAGCAAAGGGCAACTGTTGCAGCAATTTGTCAGCGCCGGTAACGCGCTTCTTGTGGCAACCAGTAGTTTCTGGGAAGGGGTGGACGTGCGTGGCGATACATTGTCATTGGTAATTATCGACAAATTGCCGTTTACCTCGCCGGATGATCTACTGTTAAAAGCGCGCATGGAAGATTGTCGTTTGCGCGGTGGCGACCCGTTCGATGAAGTGCAGCTGCCGGATGCGGTCATTACTCTCAAGCAGGGAGTAGGGCGACTGATTCGCGACGCCGACGATCGCGGCGTGCTGGTAATTTGTGACAATCGGCTGGTGATGCGTCCTTACGGCGCGACGTTTCTCGCCAGTCTGCCGCCCGCGCCACGCACCCGTGACATTGCCCGTGCGGTTCGTTTCCTTGCGATACCATCCTCCAGGTAATTTGTTACGGAGTATGGTATGATGCGCGCCTTTTTATTGATCTAAGCACGAAGACCCATGCGAATTCTGGCTATCGATACCGCGACAGAGGTCTGCTCTGTCGCTCTGTGGAACGACGGTAATGTCAACGCTCATTTTGAGCTTTGCCCTCGTGAACATACTCAACGAATCTTACCGATGGTGCAGGATATCCTGACCACCAGCGGAACTTCCCTGACTGACATAAACGCTCTGGCTTACGGGCGCGGCCCCGGTAGCTTTACTGGCGTGCGCATTGGTATTGGTATTGCGCAAGGGCTGGCGCTTGGCGCGGAGTTACCGATGATTGGTGTCTCTACGCTAATGACGATGGCGCAGGGGGCGTGGCGCAAAAACGGCGCAACCCGCGTGCTGGCAGCCATTGACGCGCGAATGGGCGAAGTTTACTGGGCCGAATATCAGCGTGATGAAAACGGTATCTGGCGCGGTGAAGAAACCGAAGCCGTACTCAAACCCGAACTCGTTCATGAACGAATGCAACAGCTTTCCGGCGAATGGGTAACGGTAGGGACGGGCTGGCAAGCCTGGCCGGATCTCCGTAAAGAGAGCGGGCTGGTTTTGCGCGACGGAGAAGTTTTACTGCCAGCGGCGGAAGATATGCTGCCGATTGCGTGTCAGATGTTTGCCGAGGGTAAAACGGTGGCGGTGGAACATGCCGAACCGGTTTATTTACGTAACAACGTCGCATGGAAGAAACTTCCGGGCAAAGAATGA
The DNA here is from genome assembly GCF_002950395.1 of Shigella sonnei. NCBI lineage: Bacteria > Pseudomonadati > Pseudomonadota > Gammaproteobacteria > Enterobacterales > Enterobacteriaceae > Shigella > Shigella sonnei. Next base: position 1,591,810 of record NZ_CP026802.1, on the reverse strand, counting down.
ATCTTAAGAGTATGCCCTGAGAAAAAAAGGAGTCGCATCATGGCGGTTCAAAAGAATGTTATCAAAGGCATACTGGCAGGTACGTTTGCGCTAATGCTGAGCGGTTGTGTCACTGTGCCGGACGCCATTAAAGGCAGCAGTCCAACACCACAGCAAGATCTGGTACGCGTGATGAATGCGCCAGATTTATATGTTGGTCAGGAGGCGCGCTTTGGCGGCAAAGTGGTTGTGGTACAAAACCAGCAAGGGAAAACCCGCCTGGAAATTGCTACCGTACCGCTGGACAGCGGAGCAAGACCAACCTTGGGAGAACCTTCACGCGGGCGCATTTATGCCGATGTGAACGGTTTTCTTGATCCGGTCGATTTTCGTGGACAACTGGTGACGGTTGTCGGGCCAATCACTGGCACAGTGGATGGCAAAGTAAATAATGCACCATATAAATTTATGGTTATGCAGGTAACAGGTTACAAACGCTGGCATATCACTCAACAGGTGATTATGCCGCCGCAGCCAATTGATCCATGGTTTTATGGTGGACGCGGCTGGCCCTATGGTTACGGCGGATGGGGTTGGTATAATCCTGGCCCTGCAAGAGTTGAAACAATTGTAACCGAGTAACAAGTTGTTTTTAAAGAAAAAGAAACAGCGGCTGGTCCGCTGTTTCTGCGTTCATACGGCAACTATAAAAATAAATAGTGACGCGCTTCGCAACCTTTTCGTTGTCTAATTATCAAGCTGGTAAGATGAGTTAATGTTATGTTAACAACATGTTTATCACTTGGGGTTGCGATGACGACGAACACGCATTTTAGAGGTGAAGAATTGAAGAAGGTTTGGCTTAACCGTTATCCCGCGGATGTTCCGACGGAGATCAACCCTGACCGTTATCAATCTCTGATAGATATGTTTGAGCAGTCGGTCGTCCGCTACGCCGATCAGCCTGCGTTTGTGAATATGGGGGAGGTAATGACCTTCCGCAAGCTGGAAGAACGCAGTCGCGCGTTTGCCGCTTATTTGCAACAAGGGTTGGGGCTGAAGAAAGGCGATCGCGTTGCGTTGATGATGCCTAATTTATTGCAATATCCGGTGGCGCTGTTTGGCATTTTGCGTGCCGGGATGATCGTCGTAAACGTTAACCCGTTGTATACCCCGCGTGAGCTTGAGCATCAGCTTAACGATAGCGGCGCATCGGCGATTGTTATCGTGTCTAACTTTGCTCACACACTGGAAAAAGTGGTTGATAAAACCGCCGTTCAGCACGTAATTCTGACCCGTATGGGCGATCAGCTATCTACGGCAAAAGGCACGGTAGTCAATTTCGTTGTTAAATACATCAAGCGTTTGGTGCCGAAATACCATCTGCCAGATGCCATTTCATTTCGTAGCGCACTGCATAACGGCTACCGGATGCAGTACGTCAAACCCGAACTGGTGCCGGAAGATTTAGCCTTCCTGCAATACACCGGCGGCACCACAGGTGTGGCGAAAGGCGCGATGCTGACTCACCGCAATATGCTGGCGAACCTGGAACAGGTCAACGCCACCTATGGGCCGTTGCTGCATCCAGGTAAAGAACTGGTAGTAACGGCACTGCCGCTGTATCACATTTTTGCCCTGACCATTAACTGCCTGCTGTTTATCGAACTGGGTGGGCAGAACCTGCTTATCACTAACCCGCGCGATATTCCAGGGTTGGTAAAAGAGTTAGCGAAATATCCGTTTACCGCTATCACTGGCGTTAACACCTTGTTCAATGCGTTGCTGAACAATAAAGAGTTCCAGCAGCTGGATTTCTCCAGTCTGCATCTTTCCGCAGGCGGTGGGATGCCAGTGCAGCAAGTGGTGGCAGAGCGTTGGGTGAAACTGACAGGACAGTATCTGCTGGAAGGCTATGGTCTTACCGAGTGTGCGCCGCTGGTCAGCGTTAACCCATATGATATTGATTATCATAGTGGTAGCATCGGTTTGCCGGTGCCGTCGACGGAAGCCAAACTGGTGGATGACGACGATAATGAAGTACCACCGGGTCAACCGGGTGAGCTTTGTGTCAAAGGACCGCAGGTGATGCTGGGTTACTGGCAGCGTCCCGATGCTACCGATGAGATCATCAAAAATGGCTGGTTACACACCGGCGACATCGCGGTGATGGATGAAGAAGGGTTCCTGCGCATTGTCGATCGTAAAAAAGACATGATTCTGGTTTCCGGTTTTAACGTCTATCCCAACGAGATTGAAGATGTCGTCATGCAGCATCCTGGCGTACAGGAAGTCGCGGCTGTTGGCGTACCTTCCGGCTCCAGTGGTGAAGCGGTGAAAATCTTCGTAGTGAAAAAAGATCCATCGCTTACCGAAGAGTCACTGGTGACCTTTTGCTGCCGTCAGCTCACGGGCTACAAAGTACCGAAGCTGGTGGAGTTTCGTGATGAGTTACCGAAATCTAACGTCGGAAAAATTTTGCGACGAGAATTACGTGACGAAGCGCGCGGCAAAGTGGACAATAAAGCCTGAGCGTTAAGTCAGTCGTCAGACGCCGGTTAATCCGGCGTTTTTTTTGACGCCCACTAAAGAGAATACAATTTGAATTACCAAATGATTACCACGGACGATGCGCTGGCTTCTTTGTGTGAAGCCGTCCGTGTCTTTCCGGCGATAGCCCAGGATACTGAATTTGTTCGTACGCGCACTTATTACCCGCAGCTGGGGTTGATTCAACTTTTCGATGGTGAGCATCTGGCGCTAATTGATCCTCTCGGGATCACCGACTGGTCACCGCTGAAAGCGATCCTGCGCGATCCGTCCATCACAAAATTTCTCCATGCAGGCAGTGAAGATCTGGAAGTGTTCCTCAATGTCTTTGGCGAATTACCACAACCCCTGATTGACACGCAAATCCTTGCTGCCTTCTGCGGACGCCCGATGTCATGGGGTTTCGCTTCCATGGTGGAAGAGTATTCCGGCGTTACGCTGGACAAGAGTGAATCGCGCACCGACTGGCTGGCCAGACCGCTGACCGAACGTCAGTGTGAATACGCAGCGGCGGATGTCTGGTATCTGTTACCGATCACCGCCAAGCTTATGGTAGAAACGGAGGCCTCCGGCTGGCTACCTGCGGCGCTGGATGAATGCCGCCTGATGCAAATGCGTCGTCAGGAAGTCGTTGCGCCGGAAGATGCCTGGCGTGATATCACCAATGCCTGGCAATTACGCACACGCCAACTGGCCTGTCTGCAACTGTTAGCCGACTGGCGACTGCGCAAGGCTCGTGAGCGTGATCTGGCGGTGAACTTTGTCGTGCGTGAAGAGCATTTGTGGTCGGTCGCGCGTTATATGCCGGGAAGTTTAGGCGAACTGGACAGCCTGGGTTTATCCGGTAGCGAAATCCGCTTTCACGGTAAAACGCTGCTGGCGCTGGTGGAAAAAGCGCAGACATTGCCGGAAGAGGCCTTACCGCAGCCGATGCTTAACCTGATGGACATGCCGGGTTATCGTAAAGCGTTTAAAGCGATTAAGTCGCTGATTACTGACGTGAGCGAAACGCATAAGATCAGCGCCGAATTGCTGGCATCGCGTCGGCAAATCAACCAACTGCTGAACTGGCACTGGAAACTGAAACCGCAGAACAATTTGCCGGAGCTGATTTCCGGCTGGCGTGGTGAGCTGATGGCGGAAGCATTACACAATTTATTGCAGGAATATCCGCAGTAAAATCTTCCGAAGCCGGACTGGGCGCGCTCAGCGCCACATCCGGCTTTGGCAAACTACAAATCCAACACCAGGCGTTTACCCTTCGCACGCGAACAACAGATCAACATACTTTGCTGGCTGGCACGCTCTTCATCGCTAAAATACTGATCCCGATGGTCAGCTTCACCTTCCAGTATTGCTGTTTCGCAGGTTCCGCATACCCCTTCACGACATAAACATTCCACTTTCGCGGCTTTATTATTTTCAATAACCTGCAAAATAGTCATCTCTTCCGGCACCACAAACTCTTTTCCGGAACGGGCAAGCACCAGGGTAAAGGCATCGCCGGTTTTGTCTTCGATAGCAAATTGCTCAAAGTGCAGCGTATCGGCGGCGATGTCCAGACGCGCAGCTTCACTTCTTACCGCTTCATTTAGCGCCTCGGGGCCACAGGTATAAACGTGTGTGCCAGGTTCGATATCCGCCAATAATCGCGCTAATTCCAGTCGTGTTCCGGTTGATGAATGATGCAAATGGACTTTCTCAGCCTGCGGATGCTGGACTAGCTCATCACGAAATGCGCAACTTTCTGGATTTCGCGAGCAGTAATGTAGCTGCCAGTCGACGTCGCTGTGTTGCAACTCTGCCATGTGCGACAGGAAAGGGGTGATACTAATACCGCCCGCGATAAACAGATGCTTTCTGGCTGAGGGAATTAGCGCAAACAGGTTATTAGGCGTTGAAATCGTTAACCGATCGCCCACTTTTACCTGCTGATGCAAAAAGCGGGAACCGCCGCGCGAGTTTTCCTCCAGCCGAACGGCAATCTGATAACAAGAGGTGTCATGCGGCGAACTCAGTAGTGAATACGCATTGCTGTACTGGTTATCACCATCGCTCATCTGCACAATGATGTGACTTCCTCCGGTGAACGCAGGCAGCGGTTTGCCATCGGTTGCCACCAGCGTGAAGCGTTTCACCTGTTCGGTAAGCGGTTCCACCTGACTCACCTGTACTTCAAACATTTGATAGTCTGACATTGCTGTACTCCATCAAAAATCAGCCCAGCGGCGGAAAATACCGCCGCCGATGTCATTAGTCCTTAAACACCTGCGCCAGCAGATTATGGAAATGGGCGATACCATGTTCGGAAATGCCACTACCGCTACTGTCGGCCATGATGCGCCCCTGACCACGATAGCCACGCGATTTCAGCCCTTTCTGTACGCTTTCAACCAGACGTAAATCTTCCGGACGGAACACATCGCGATACCACTCAATCAGCGATTTTTGCTCGTCGGTTAACTCTTCATTGGTGAAGTAAATATCGTAGTTTTGCAGGGTAGTTTCAGAATCCACCGGGAATTCATAAATGACCGTCATCATCCCTTTGATCGGGGTGACGTTCAGCATCGTGCACGGCCACAGCCAGAAACCGTGGAATGCCGCATCCGTACCCTCTTCAAATTTAAACGACTGTTCGGACGGTTTGGCGAAACCGTATTGCAGCGTCCAGTTACCGTGCATGGTGTGCCAGTAGCGATCAACCTGTACGGAGTCGGAGAAACCTGGATGCGCCGGACCACAGTGATAGCACTCGAGATAGTTATCGACAATGTTCTTCCAGTTGGCAGGCGTGCGGGTGGTAAAGCGGGCCGCCAGTTTCAGATCGTGGACTTCCGGGCAGGCTTCCAGCACTTTCGCGCCCAGACCGGGTAACTGATCTTCTACGCTGGTGGCGTTGGGGTCCATGTTGATGAAGACGAATCCGGCATATTCTTCCAGACGCACCGGAACCAGTTGCGCTTTGTCGCTATCGAAATTGGCGACGTTTTCGCAGTTACGTGCATGGGCCAGATTGCCATCGAGTTTGAATGCCCATGCGTGATATGGGCAGGTAATCACATTTTTTGCTTTTCCTTCACCGCTCAACAACTGATGACCACGGTGCGGACACACGTTATAGAACGCGCGCAAAACCTTATCACGACCGCGTACCAGCACGATGCTTTCGCCAATGATCTCACGCGTCACATAATCATTGGCATTCGCCAGTTCGCTGCTGTGAGCGACGCAAATCCAGCTTTTGGCGAAGACGTTCTCTTTTTCGTGTTCAAACGCGTTCTGATCGGTATAAAAACGGGCAGGAATGGTCCACGCCTCTTGCGGGTTAGCGCAAAAATTTTCGGGTAGTACAAAGTCAGGGCTCAGATTGCTCATAGGGATACCTTTATCGTTAGGATGATGGCGCTCAGTTGTCGCCTTTGAATACGGTTCCCGCAGGGAGCACTGGTGTTTTTTCCAGGGCTTCAACCGGTGTCTGCGGGAGATAATGTTCAACTTGATGAGCCGGAATGTCGGCATAATCCTGTTTCAGCCAGCGAATAAATCCGCCGACTTTCACCAGTAAAATGACGAGGAAGGGAAGGGCTGTGAGCACGACGGTGGTTTTCATCGTTTCCAGCGAAGCACCGGTAAACAAGATGGAAAGCGGGATCAGAGTGATCACCACGCACCAGAAAAGACGCAGCCCACGGTCAGGATCGTCACCTTCCTGGAGATTACGCGTACTGGTCGCCGCCATGGTGTAGGCCACTGCATCCATATGCGAGGCAAGGAAAATAATCATCACGCCCAGGTATGCGGCGAGGAACAATTTACCGGCTGGCAACGACATCAGAACTTGCTGTACAGCTGTTTCGCCGCCCAGTGTTTCCAGCACCTGTGGGACGTTGATTACGCCATTGATAAACTGATGAATGGCATAGCTTTCCATTACGCCGAAGAAGAACCAGCAACCGACGGTGCTGCCGAGGATCAGTCCCCAGATAACTTCTTTAATCTTACGACCGCGGGAAACGCGGGTGACAAACATTGCTACGCCAGGGGTGTATGAGATCCACCACAGCCAGTAGAAAACGGTCCAGTTGCGGGTAAATGAACCATCGCCAAGCGGATCGGTGAATAAGCTCATTTGCAGGAAGTTTTGCGTGGTCAGGCCGATGGCATTGATGATGCTGTTGGTAATAAATTCGGTTGGACCGACAATCAGCACCAGTAATGGCAGCAGGAACGCGCCCCAGCCAACCATTTTGCTCAGACGTTGCAAACCGTTGTTGATACCAATCCACGAGCTTAGGCAAAAAATGCCGCCGGAAAGCAGGATCACAAATGCCTGCACGGTGAAGTTATCGGGTAAACCGGTCAGCGCGGAAAGTCCACGAGTAAAGGTTGCTGCGGTGACAACAAGGGAAATAGTCAGTGCGCCGACAGTGGCGATCAGAAACATCAAATCAACCAGTTTTCCCCATGGGCCTTGCGGGCGAACGCCGGTAATCGCGGCAATAATGCCGGAAAGACTCAGACCTTTGTTTTTACGCACATGAAAGTGATAAGCCATGATTAATGAGGCCAGCGTATAAGTTGCCCAGGTGCTGATGCCCCAGTGGAAGAAGGAGTAAGGGACGCTAAATTCGAGTGCCTGTTGTGAACGTGGTGCGATATTTAATCCAGGCGTTTGATAATAATAGGCCCATTCAGCAACCCCCCAATAAAGCGTAGAAGAACCTAAACCGGCACAAATAAACATAAACAGCCAGGAGAGCGTGCTGTATTCCGGTTTTCCTTCGCCAAGACGAATATTGCCGTATTTACTGGTGGCTAAATAAATCACCAGTCCCATTGCCAGCAAAACCAATACCTGTACGGCGGAACCTAACGTACGCGTAACAAAAGTGTATATTGTGTTGGCCGCGTCGGCCGATTGTTGTGGGAAAAGGCTTAATGCAGCTGCGATGAAAAGAATGGCCACCAGGCTGATGCTTATCAGCGGCACATCTTTTTTCTTAACATTGCTCATCATGAGTCATCTCCTGGGCATAAAAGCCCGTCTCTGGCTTTTGCCAGTTGTAATTATTTGCAGGGTAATGAGTTGTATGTTGTGTTTAACAAATTGATTATTTGCATGTTACATAAATTAAACAATTAAGAATACGGAAAGCCATAAAACACGAAACGGAAACAATAAAAGGTGAAATGACGCAGGTTATTAACTGCAAAGAACGAATAAAAAAACCGCGTCAGTGACGCGGTTCAAATAAACTGGTTTGACCTTAACGCAAAATAATTTTGCAAATCGCGTCGGCAACCTGTGGCGTGGTGGCACTGCCTTTCATATCCGGTGTTTTCGGCCCGTGAGCAATCACTTCTTCAATCGCTGCCAGAATACCGTTATGCGCTTGCTGGAAACGCTCATCGCCATTGCCGAGAAAATCGAGCATCATCGCACCGGCCCAAATTGTGGCGATAGGGTTAGCAATATTTTTCCCGTAGATATCCGGCGCGGAACCGTGGACAGGCTCGAAGAGCGACGGGAAAGTGCGTTCCGGATTCAGGTTGGCGGATGGGGCAATGCCAATGGTGCCGGTGCAGGCCGGGCCAAGATCGGAAAGGATATCGCCAAACAAATTGGACGCCACCACCACATCGAAGCGTTCCGGCTGCATCACAAAACGCGCGCAGAGAATATCAATATGCTGCTTGTCCCAGCGGATCTCCGGGTAATTCTCGGCCATTGCTTCCACTCGCTCATCCCAGTACGGCATGCTGATGGCTAAACCGTTTGATTTAGTGGCAGAAGTTAGCGTCTTACGTGGGCGGCTTTGCGCAAGTTCGAAGGCATAACGCAAAATGCGATCGACACCACGACGCGTAAATACCGATTCCTGAATGACGACTTCATGCTCTGTACCTTCATTCACTCTACCGCCGAGCGAGGAATATTCGCCTTCGGTGTTTTCCCTGACCACGTAAAAATCGATGTCGCCAGGCTGTTTTCCCGCCAGCGGGCAGGGAACGCCAGGAAAGAGACGAACCGGGCGCAGGTTGACGTACTGGTCGAATTCACGACGAAATTTCAGCAGCGAACCCCACAACGAAATATGGTCCGGAACGGTATCCGGCCAGCCGACGGCACCAAAATAGATGGCGTCGAAACGGCTAAGTTGCTCATGCCAGTCGTCCGGCATCATTTTACCGTGATGGCTGTAATACTCGCAGCTCGCCCACTCCATTTGCTCAAAACTCAAGTCGAAGCCCCAGCGCTCAGCGGCAGCCTGTAATACGCGAATCCCTTCAGGAAGGACTTCTTTGCCAATCCCATCTCCCGGGATCGCAGCAATACGCATCGTTTTCATCATTGGGTTCTCACTTCCTGACCATCAAAATTGACAACATCACCATCCTATAATTGACTGAAAAGGAATTAATCCCCGTAACTGGTGAAACATAAAACACGAATCATGAATAATTTACCGCTGCTGAACGATTTGCGCGTCTTTATGCTGGTGGCTCGCCGGGCTGGTTTTGCCGCCGTGGCGGAAGAACTGGGCGTTTCACCGGCGTTCGTCAGCAAGCGCATCGCCTTGCTGGAGCAAACGCTAAACGTGGTGTTGTTACACCGCACCACCCGCCGCGTCACCATTACCGAAGAAGGAGAGCGGATTTATGAATGGGCGCAGCGGATTTTGCAGGATGTCGGTCAGATGATGGACGAACTTTCTGACGTGCGTCAGGTGCCGCAGGGGATGCTGCGTATTATCAGCAGCTTTGGTTTTGGACGACAGGTGGTGGCTCCGGCGTTATCAGCGCTGGCTAAGGCGTATCCGCAACTGGAATTACGTTTTGATGTGGAAGACCGGTTGGTCGATTTGGTCAATGAAGGTGTTGATCTCGATATTCGCATTGGCGATGACATCGCCCCTAATTTAATCGCCCGCAAACTGGCGACTAATTACCGCATTCTCTGCGCGTCGCCGGAATTTATTGCGCAACATGGCGCGCCGAAACATTTAACCGATCTTTCCGCATTGCCGTGCCTGGTCATTAAAGAGCGCGATCATCCTTTTGGTGTCTGGCAATTACGCAATAAAGAAGGCCACCATGCGATTAAAGTCACCGGCCCACTGTCGTCTAATCATGGAGAAATTGTCCATCAGTGGTGTCTCGATGGGCAGGGGATTGCTCTGCGCTCCTGGTGGGATGTTAGCGAAAACATTGCCAGTGGTCATTTAGTGCAAGTGCTACCGGAATATTACCAGCCAGCGAACGTCTGGGCCGTTTATGTTTCAAGGCTGGCGACGTCAGCGAAAGTGCGGATAACGATAGAATTTTTACGCCAGTATTTTGCCGAGCACTACCCGAATTTTTCACTGGAGCATGCCTGATTAATTATTCAATTATCGGGTTGATATCGGGTTAAAACCTGATTTTCTCCTTTCTAAGCCGCTACAGATTGGTTAGCATATTCACCTTTAATCGCGCATGATCGAAAGATAATTAAAGAGGTTAATGTGTTCGCTGAATACGGGGTTCTGAATTACTGGACCTATCTGGTTGGGGCCATTTTTATTGTGTTGGTGCCAGGGCCAAATACCCTGTTTGTACTCAAAAATAGCGTCAGTAGCGGTATGAAAGGCGGTTATCTTGCGGCCTGCGGTGTATTTATTGGCGATGCAGTATTGATGTTTCTGGCATGGGCTGGAGTGGCGACATTAATTAAGACCACCCCGATATTATTCAACATTGTACGTTATCTTGGTGCGTTTTATTTGCTCTATCTGGGGAGTAAAATTCTCTACGCGACCCTGAAGGGTAAAAATAACGAGGCCAAATCCGATGAGCCCCAATACGGGGCCATTTTTAAACGCGCGTTAATTTTGAGCCTGACTAATCCGAAAGCCATTTTGTTCTATGTGTCGTTTTTCGTACAGTTTATCGATGTTAATGCCCCACATACGGGAATTTCATTCTTTATTCTGGCGACGACGCTGGAACTGGTGAGTTTCTGCTATTTGAGCTTCCTGATTATTTCTGGTGCTTTTGTCACGCAGTACATACGTACCAAAAAGAAACTGGCTAAAGTTGGCAACTCACTGATTGGTTTGATGTTCGTGGGTTTCGCCGCCCGACTGGCGACGCTGCAATCCTGATACATTCAGCCCGCGTTGTCGCGGGCTTCCCACTTGTAATCCTCCCTGATTTTTCTCTGATATGGTGCTAAAAAGTAACCAATAAATGGTATTTAAAATGCAAATTATCAGGCGTACCCTGAAACGGCTGGAATAAACCGTTTTCAGCGCATTCACCGAAGGAGGGAAAAGGATGCTGCAAATCCCACAGAATTATATTCATACGCGCTCAACGCCTTTCTGGAATAAACAAACTGCGCCTGCCGGAATATTCGAACGTCATCTTGATAAAGGAACGCGCCCGGGGGTTTACCCACGCCTTTCCGTTATGCATGGGGCGGTCAAATATCTCGGCTACGCTGATGAACACAGTGCAGAGCCTGATCAGGTGATCCTTATCGAAGCGGGGCAGTTTGAGGTGTTCCCTCCAGAAAAGTGGCACAACATTGAAGCCATGACTGACGATACTTATTTCAACATTGACTTCTTCGTGGCTCCTGAAGTCCTGATGGAAGGTGCGCAACAACGGAAAGTCATTCATAACGGGAAATGAATCATGGGCAAAGCAACGTATACCGTGACCGTCACCAATAACAGTAATGGCGTTTCTGTCGATTATGAAACAGAGACGCCGATGACTTTGCTGGTGCCAGAAGTGGCGGCTGAAGTGATAAAAGATCTGGTGAATACCGTGCGTTCTTATGACACGGAAAACGAACATGATGTTTGTGGTTGGTAATTATCACTGATCGTTGATGGCGCAATTTCTGCGCCATCGCAAAAAAATCCTCCGTGATGCTCGTCACAAATCTTGCCCTCCCGATGTTGTGCTATGCTTTTTATCAGCGACTAACCCGCTAATGCAAAACAGATAAGTGAGGAAACAATGGGCATTCTGTCATGGATTATTTTTGGGCTTATTGCCGGTATTCTGGCGAAGTGGATCATGCCAGGTAAAGATGGTGGTGGATTCTTTATGACTATCCTGCTGGGGATAGTCGGTGCCGTAGTCGGCGGATGGATCAGCACGCTGTTTGGCTTTGGTAAAGTCGATGGCTTCAATTTTGGCAGCTTCGTGGTTGCCGTTATTGGTGCGATTGTCGTGCTATTTATCTACAGGAAGATTAAAAGTTAACGCTTAAATTGCACAAAGGCTGCACACAGGCAGCCTTTGCTATTTTTTAGAGGTGACGTTACCACCATCCCAGCTCAGTGCCGAGTACGACAATAATCGCCACACCCATCATAATAATCGTTGTTTTTTTCATCTTTATGCCCCCGGGGCAGCATAGCCGCCAATAAAAAACCATGCTAAAAATACGACCGCTGTAATAAAGATTACAACCGGAAAAATAATACCGATTCGCATGTTATCACCAATCAAAAGGATGTGAATACGCCTCAGCAATGTGGCGCTGAATGCGCGACAAAAGGTGTTTTCTGTTTGTGTTTTTTCTCCTGATACATCGCAATATCGGCAGCATGCAGGGCACTGTCTGCATCGGTTGTTTCAGGATCGACTTCTACTATGCCAAGACTGGCACCGGGATAATACAAATCAACATCACCTAAGTGATATTCTCCACGTATTTGCTGCTGAATGCGTTCTCGCAGCGACGAAATATCCGCATTCTCGTTGTTTAGTGAAACAACCAAAAACTCATCACCGCCGAGACGACCAATAACTTCGCCATTTTGCTGGAGCGTATTAAGGCGCTCGCCAACCTGAATGAGAAACAGATCGCCACTATTATGACCAAAACGATCATTGATTAATTTGAAGTTATCCAGATCGATAAACGCGATCATTATCTTATGGTTAAGATGCCGGGCGAGAGAAAACAGCGTCGTCAGATTTTCAAAAATCGCCCGCGGATTCGGCAACCCGGTTAACGAGTCGGTATACGATTGCGCAATCAGCGCAGCATTGGCTTCGCGCAACTGTTCAACCAGTGCCTCTTTTTGAATATATTGTGCAATCAGTCCGGCGAATAACTGTAAAACCTGTTCCGCGCGTTCACTCCACTGGCGCTTCTCACTGCTGGCGGCGCAAAGCGTGCCATAGAATGATCCATCCGGTAAGTGAATTGGTGTGCTCAGAAATGTGGAGATGCCAAGATTGCGTGCCGCAATACAGTCGCCCCAACGGTCAGGGACTTCATCGCTGAAAAAGCAGTTTTCATCAATGGCGCGTTTGCATAACGAGTAATCCCACGAGACGGTAAAATTCTCCGGGATGTGCATTTTCTGGCTGTTACGGGCAAACATAATATGCTGCAGGCGCGCTTCGACATCCACTTTGGTCAGGTAGGTTGATTCCATATCAGTGACCATTTCCAGCATCTCCAGAAGCTGTCGGACCAGACTTTCCAGTGACTGTTCTTTGGCAAGGGATTGCGAGACGCGGGCGATAATCTGATCTGACACGAAACAACTCCAGGATACGGCGGGTAAATGCTGATTATTTAATCTTTGCAGGCATGATAAAACATCACCAACAAAGATGAAACAAGACGTAATATGTTTTGAGTGAATGTAATAAAAATAGTGCTGCAAAACAAAACGATACCGCGATACTCTAAGCGTAGATAAATGAGTGAGATCAATAAATGAAAATTATCAGTTTTGCTTTGCCTTGCTTGCTGGTCCTGGCTGGTTGTTCAACCTCTTCTCAGCCAGAAGTACCTAAACCGCCGCAGATTGGTATGGCAAATCCGGCGTCGGTCTATTGCCAGCAGAAGGGCGGGACGCTCATTCCAGTGTCGACAGCGCAAGGGGTCAGCAACAATTGCAAATTACCGGGCGGTGAAACGATTGATGAATGGGCATTGTGGCGACGGGACCATCCGGCTGGTGAAAAATAACCGCCGGATGCTGTACTAAAATCACAAGCTACGTAGCCAGTCGGCCAGCACCAGCGCATGGTTCTGCGTGGTGTTTTTTGCTGCGTAGAGCAGGGTCAGCGGCTGTTTTTTGGCGATGTCCGCCAGCCGCTTTCCTTCTTGCTCGTGTTGCGCCAGTTCTGCAAGATATTGCTCGCGAAAGGTTGCAAAATCGACGACTTCGCCGTGAAAGGCTTTGCGCAGTTCCGTTGACGGCGTGATTTCTTTATCCCACTCATCAAGGGCTAAATCGGTTTTTTTGATACCGCGCGGCCAGAGGCGGTCGACCAGTACGCGATAACCATCGCTCTGTTCAGCCGGATCATAAACGCGTTTGCACTGAATATTCATCGTGTTTGTTCTCCCTTTCACGCATGATTTGTCACGTCACTATAGCACCGGATATTAGCGAATTTCTTTGTCTCTCCCGGCGCAAAGTCCGAAAATCGCCATCAGTAGTGAAAGTATTGCAACACCCATCAGTGGTACGGACCAGTCACCGTTAGCATCGTGTATTTTACCCATTAGCGGCGGCCCACAGGCTGCCAGCAAATACCCGACGGATTGTGCCATCCCCGAGAGTGCCGCCGCCTGATGCGCAGAACTTGCCCGAAGACCAATGAACGTCAACCCCAGTATCATTGTTGCGCCGGAACCAAAACCGAAAAGCAGAGTCCAGGTGATCGCGTGCGCTGGCATAAAGCAGAGCCCAACAGCGCCCACTGCGCACATCAAGGCAACGAACGCTGCAATACCACGCTGATCTTTCACATGATGTAAGAAAAGAGGGATCAGCAAACCGGGAGCTGCTGTGGCTAGTTGCAGCAAACCATGCAGTGAACCCGCCTGTGCTTCGCTATAGCCGTGACTGATGAGGATCGCCGGAAGCCAGCCAATAATCACGTAATAGATCAGTGAGTTGATCCCAAGAAACAATGTTACCTGCCAGGCAAGCGGCGAACGCCAGATACCCCGAGTATGTAAGGCGCGCGAGGTACTCAAATTTGCATGTTGTTGGCTTCGCCACTGTGGCAGCCATAAAAAAAGAGCCAGCAGAGGAAAACACATCAGCATGAGCAACGCGCCTTGCCAGCCAAAACCGTTCAAAGCCAGCGGCACTATCATAGCCGATCCCAGTGCCGCTGCAGCTCCCATTGTCAGGGAATATGCGCCGGTAAGTCTGGCGACGGAATGAGGGAAATCGCGTTTAATTAATCCTGGCAGTAAGACATTGCCTAATGCAATCCCACCGCCAATGACCGCTGTACCGCCAAATAATAAGTAAGGCGAAGGGAGAGAGCGAATTGCGATACCAGCACAGATCAAAAGTAACGCGGCAAACAGGCTACGTTCCATACCAAAACGTCGCGCTACCGGGGTGGCCAAAGGTGAGATTAGCGCAAAGGCCAATAATGGCAGGGTGGTCAATAAGCCGGTTTGCGCTGTCGTCAGCGAGTAAGCGGAACGAATCGTATCCAGTAACGGTGCTGCGCCGATAAAGGTGACGCGTAATGTTGTGGCAATCATCAGAATGCCAGCGATAAGGACAATCCTGTTTTTGCCGCTTAATGAAGTTGAACAGGTCATATGCTTCTCATTGTTACAAACGAGGCTGTACCTTACCGTTTTTATTGTTATGTTGAATCAAGCTAAAATGACAAATTATCGCTAAATTCGGACAAAATGATGCACAGGTTGAATCTCAATGGCTATGAACCCGACCGACACCATGAAGCCGCGGTCGCATTTTGTATTCACGCCGGAACGGATGAGTTAACCAGTCCTGTACATCAGCACCGCAAAGGACAGCTGATACTAGCATTACATGGTGCAATTACCTGTACGGTGGAAAATGCTTTGTGGATGGTGCCGCCGCAATATGCGGTTTGGATACCGGGCGGGGTGGAACATAGCAATCAAGTGACAGCTAACGCTGAACTCTGTTTTCTGTTTATCGAACCCAGCGCAGTGACAATGCCGACAACATGTTGCACATTGAAAATATCGCCCTTATGCCGGGAATTGATTTTAACCCTGGCAAACAGGACGACGACTCAGCGTGCTGAGCCGATGACCCGCAGATTAATTCAGGTCCTGTTTGATGAACTCCCTCAGCAGCCACAACAACAGCTGCACCTGCCCGTTTCTTCTCATCCTAAAATCCGCACGATGGTGGAGATGATGGCGAAAGGGCCCGTCGAGTGGGGGTCATTAGGGCAATGGGCTGGCTTTTTTGCGATGAGTGAACGCAATCTTGCGCGACTGATAGTAAAGAGACGGGGTTGAGTTTTCGCCAGTGGCGTCAGCAGTTACAGCTGATTATGGCACTTCAGGGATTAGTGAAAGGCGATACTGTACAGAAAGTTGCTCATACGCTGGGGTATGATTCAACAACGGCCTTTATTACTATGTTTAAGAAAGGCCTGGGGCAAACGCCAGGCCGATATATTGCGGGATTAACTACTGTTTCCCCACAATCAGCGAAACCAGACCCGCGGCAATAAGCGGGCCGACCGGTACGCCGCGAAACAGCGCCACGCCTAAAACAGTGCCTACCAGCAGCCCGGCGACCAGTTGCGGCTGGCTGCCCATTAAGGTCACGCCGCGCCCACCCAGCCAGGAGACAATCACGCCTACTGCAATTGCCACCAGCGATTTCCAGTTCAGAAACGAGTGAATCAAGGTTGAGGGCGGTAGCGTCCCGCTGGCGATGGGGGCCATAACGCCAATCGTCAGAATGATTATCCCGATACTTAGCCCCTGTTTTTCAATCCACGGGAAAAAGGTGCTTAACGGTGTGACGCGGACAATGATCAACACCAGAATTGAAACGGCGACAGTGGTGTTATGACTGATAAAGCCCAGCGCAGCTAACCCGAGCAGGATCAGCAAAGTGACATCAAACATCGTGGTTTCCTTGCCAAAAAATAATAAGCCTGCTTACTTTACGTTTGCTGCAGGAAGGAAGTAGAAAATCTTTACGTTTTTTGCATAAAAAATCAGGCGAATTGTCATCAAACTGCCATTTGTGCACGCTAACAATAACGTGAAAACAGCTATCTCCCGGGGGCATGCTATGAACGATCAAATGTTCGTCGAGACACTGATTATCACGTCATCGTTTTTTGCCATTGCTGTTGTGCTGGTTTTGTCCGTTCTGCTTATTGAACGGACAGGCTAGTTACGCAGTGCGGCGGAAATTGAGCAGTTCTGGTTGCGCAATGCGCAAATAATCCGTGGTTTTCAAAATAACGGATTTATCCAGCATCCCTGCATTGAAGGCGATTTCATCAAATCGTTCGAAGAGTAGAGGGTCGGCAACCAGTTTGAGTTTTGGATGGAAGCTGAAAGGGGGGATCGCGCCGAAGACACAGCCTGTGAGTTCATCGACTTCAGCAGGGCTGGCTAACGAAGCGCGTAATCCGCCTATATGGCTGGCAAGTTGGCTCAGATCGGCCTGTTGATCGGCAGCGAGGATCGCCAGAACATGTTGATTTACGCCATTGCCTTTGACTTTACATACCAGTGCCTTAGCTCCCTGGCCTAAAGCGGTGCCACGAATTTCTGACACCGCTTCACATTTACCTACCGCTTCATGGGTAACGACGCGGAAGTTAGCACCTTCTTGTGATAATAAAGCGATTAACCGCTGATGCGTCACGCTTCCTTTAGCCATTTCAGTCATTTCACGCTCCTGAGATTACAAGCAAACAACCACAGAAGGTTATCATGAACGGCTGTTTTTGTTCTGCTTATTGACATATAAACGCTCATCGGAAGCTTTATACGCATCATGTAACGTATCGTTTTCTTTCATCGCGTAAATACCGGAAGAGAAGCCGATTTCTTTCTGCGGCGCGATATGTTGCAGACGTTTTTCGATACGTTCAGGCAGTTGTGCTGCAATTTGCGGCGTCGAATCGACAAGAATGATGCAGAATTCATCGCCACCGAGTCGGATGGCATAATCACTTTTACGAATCGATTGTTTAATCGCCTGAGCTAATAACGTAATCGCTAAATCCCCCTCCTGATGACCGAGGGTGTCATTTATTTGCTTTAACTTGTCCATGTCAATTGCAATAAACATCACCGAAGAACCGGATTGCACCAGTTTCTGCAACCGCTGCTCCAGTTCAGGGGTTAAAATTTTGCGATTATACAGTCCAGTCATCGCATCACTAATATTTTCTCGCGACACATTTTGGTATAAACGGAAGTGCATTCGGACCATATTCAGCAAAATTAACGCCGTCAAAATCCAGAACAGAACGCTTTTCCACGAAGACGTGATAAAGTAAAGAATATCAATGGATAACGAGACACGAATGCCGCCCGGTAAGTCATGGACGTAACTGACATACTGGAACAGATTATCTTCGCTCTGGTTGATGATAATGTCGCGCCCCGAATCGGTATCGGTTAGCGTGACATTGAGAAAACGCCAGAGGAGAGGGCGGTCATGAGTGTAAAAGATATTCCGCAAATTGTTTTTGTTAATATCCAGCAGCACAATCCCTTTTAGCTGCCCTGCGACATATACCGGCGTCAGCAAACTCATCACGTTCTGTTTAGTACGCTGATCCTGGTAAATGCTCGACAATACGGTACGCCCGGTAAATACCTTTTCAATATCTTTGCGATCGATGCCAATACTTCCTGACTGCAGGAAGGACCAGTTATTCATCGCAAAGTATTCAACATTAACCGGCTCATAAAAATAGACATAGCGGTCATTGAGATCGAGATAATAGTGAAATTTCTCTTCGGCCATCCCAAGACCTGAACCGTAATCATCCTGGTGGCGGTTGCCTTCCACTGCCTGATCAAAAGCGGGTAATAGTGCTGCAGCTTCCACAATTGTGTCGCAGTCAGTGGATGCGGTTTGTAGTGTGCCGCGTAAGCCCGGGTATTTATGGGCAGTCAGGTTTAAGCCATGGGTATTATTGGCAGACTCAAAAGCCTCGCAGATGGCGCGCCGCTGTTCTGGCGACACTTCCGACTGCTCAGCAGCGAGAGCGCGCATCACATGCGCGGCAATACTCTGATTCTGATACTTATCATAAAGAAAGGAGGAGTCTGCTTTCTGCACGATATAGCGCAGATAGGCACTCATTGCTCTGTCGCTGGCGACAAGTTCAAAAATAAGGAAGGAAGATGTCAGCACAATGACACTTGCGGCGATAAAATGCCGGGTAATGACTCCAACTTATTGATAGTGTTTTATGTTCAGATAATGCCCGATGACTTTGTCATGCAGCTCCACCGATTTTGAGAACGACAGCGACTTCCGTCCCAGCCGTGCCAGGTGCTGCCTCAAATTCAGGTTATGCCGCTCAATTCGCTGCGTATATCGCTTGCTGATTACGTGCAGCTTTCCCTTCAGGCGGGATTCATACAGCGGCCAGCCATCCGTCATCCATATCACCACGTCAAAGGGTGACAGCAGGCTCATAAGACGCCCCAGCGTCGCCATAGTGCGTTCACCGAATACGTGCGCAACAACCGTCTTCCGGAGACTGTCATACGCGTAAAACAGCGAGCGCTGGCGCGATTTAGCCCCGACATAGCCCCACTGTTCGTCCATTTCCGCGCAGACGATGACGTCACTGCCCGGCTGTATGCGCGAGGTTACCGACTGCGGCCTGAGTTTTTTAAGTGACGTAAAATCGTGTTGAGGCCAACGCCCATAATGCGTGCAGTTGCCCGGCATCCAACGCCATTCATGGCCATATCAATGATTTTCTGGTGCGTACCGGGTTGAGAAGCGGTGTAAGTGAACTGCAGTTGCCATGTTTTACGGCAGTGAGAGCAGAGATAGCGCTGATGTCCGGCAGTGCTTTTGCCGTTACGCACCACCCCGTCAGTAGCTGAACAGGAGGGACAGCTGATAGAAACAGAAGCCACTGGAGCACCTCAAAAACACCATCATACACTAAATCAGTAAGTTGGCAGCATCACCATCGAGTACTTAAAGGGCTTGCGTTAATTGTAACTTATTACGGCATATTACGGCATGGATGTATGCCGTAATACGGCAAAAAAAGCCCCTGAAACCCGCTATTTACCATCAATACGGCAACTAAGTATAGAGATACGAAATCCATTCCATTTCATTCCATGTATTTCTTTCTCTATCAGTATTCCAAGAAACTGTGACTTGCGTCACGAATACTACTCGTCGTGAACTCCTCGTAGTATTGGTTAGTAACGTTGCGTTTTTCTCGCCAGTACTCGAAAACCCGCAAGGCGTTACTACTCGCTTTGCTCGATAGATGTTAGTACAGCAAATGAAGTACCTAAAGTGAATTGGTAAGTACGACATGCCCCGCCAGTTCCACAACTCTCGCTCTGGTCATTTCCACTACTATGATGCTATTGGATAGCTACATAAAGTACTGGATCAAGTAGGCATTTTTTGTGTACAAAGAGGGAATTAAGAGAGGGATACCATGAACAGAAAACAATTCATCCAGTCGCATGGTGCTACTTGTAGTAACTGGACTTGGAGTTGGTCATTTGTGAACCACGACAAGAAAATGGTTATCTTTGGTGCATGGGATGTACAAAAAGAGCAAGAAAGATCAGTCATTCTGAGGGAGCGGTGGAAAACCAAAGTTGTGGAGGGAAAGGAAAGAAAAAATCTTGGATATATTCAAGCTATTGAACACATTCAATTGATAGCTGAAGGTTATGAGCTTTACACGTTTGATATGGAGCAGGGACGAAACGATGAGAATAGAGATGTAGCTGTTATCAAACGGTTCACTCCAAAACTTGAAAAACGTTACCTTCGGAAAGAAGGAACAGTTTGGTATGCAGACTTTTTACCTAATCCATTTCCAGATGAAATTACCTCACCTGAAAACTACGCTGAGGGTGCAAAAAAGCAAGTTACAGTAAACTCCTACGAGCGTGATCCAAAAGCACGACAGGCTTGTATTGACCATCATGGTACTTCCTGCGGGTGTTGTGAGTTTAACTTTGAGAAAGTCTATGGTGAACACGCCAAGGGCTTTATACACGTTCATCATATCAAACCGCTACACACAGTAGGCGAGGATTACGAGGTAAATCCAATTACTGATATGGTTCCACTTTGTCCAAACTGTCACGCAATGGTACATCGCGGTAACGAAGTATTAAGTGTCGAAAGTTTAAAAGCACTGTTGTTTAAAGACAGCAATAAAATTTGAATTTATTTTAGACTTGATACGACATACTTGAAAAGTTATGAATACAATATGCTTTAAATTAGACATGTAAGTTGAGAGAAAAATGAGCATAACAACAATAGCAGCTACATATAAAGATGTGTTAACTATTGCTTTTTCGGCGTTGTCATTTATTATTGCATGTACTTCCTTATACTTCTCCGGTAGGGCAGCATGGCATGATAGATCAAGGCTAAAAATAACAGCTGACCTCGTCTACGAGTCTTTTGATGAGGAACCTTATAAAATCGAGGTGATAGTGATCAATGTTGGTAGGCGTGATGCAGTTTTGGAAGGGATGCTTTGCCATTATGAAAAAGGCATTAGGAGCCATTCATCTCCAAAAGAGAGCATTGTTATTAAAGAAAAGCAAAGAAAAAAATTTGAATTGGTAAGCTCAGACTTAGTCACGATAGATAATGAATGTGATATTTGTCATTTAGAAGATATAACTATTTTAGATGTGGAGGGGAATGAACATAAAATCCCTAACTCTCACAGACTCATTGCATTACTTAAGCAAGATAAAAAGACTTAAGAATAATATTTTTTGGAATGTAAGGTAAATGTTAGATGCCACTATAGATTGAGGGTTAGAACTACTAACCCACTATAGGGTTTACGAGATGATAAGAATGGAATTTAACACCTACGATGGTGATATATATTACTTCCTCTATTTATATAGGAGGTACGAAAGGGGGAGTACTTTAATGAAGACCTTATAAATCTTAATGTTGAGATGTTAGTTATAGCGGTGAGGATACCCCACCGTCTATTGGGAGTTGTGGACTCTAATTAGAGAAAACGAATAAGTTATTCATGTCCTTTTTCAAGGTTGCATGTGCTTCTATTAAACTATCAAATGTATCTACTAATAACTTTCCATAGCTGACATTGTAATGATATCTATCATGAATGTCATTTATATCAAAACTTATCGCTTCCCTCAATGTTCCTAAAGCAATTTGATTACTGAAGAAATAATTATTGAATATAGCTTCATCTTTTGGCGATACTTTCCAAAAGGTAAGTGATTGCAATTCGCTTTTTAATGAGGCTAACTTAATGTTTAATAGATCGATAACTTCTCGTTCAGTTTTAACTAAATGTGCGAAATTTTTTGGTTCTATATCTGGTTCAGTATTGTTAAGGTTGCATATATTTTCATATGTTTTCAACATCTCCAACGAAAAAAGATCGCAATTAGTCCAGAACTTAGTAACTTGATTTAAAGCATTTTCCTTTATTTTAGTTTGAAACCAATTTTTAGCGTTCCATGCTGCATATAGGGCTGCTCCAGCCATAATGAGATTGGCAATAGAACTAACCCAGTCACTAACCGATCCCCACTCGAAACCTTCAGAACCAACAAAGAGTGATTTTATTAGTACTAAAATTACAACAACCAGTAATACTGCTACGGTCGATAAAAGAACGATATTTAATTTTCTACAATCCATCGAAAGTAGTTCCTGAACGCATTAAAGGGGCAAATACTTTACCATCCGAAACACAATCAAGTACACTACCCGTTCACGTACTGCTCACATGTTGGGTTTGTTATTTTGTTGGGGTGAGCAGTACGTGTATCCTCAGAAGGGTAGTTCCCCCTGATCACAGAACCAATCACCTTCTTCACTGCTTTGATTCATCCGGTACTCAGCAGATAGATATGCTAACCCATCAATAACACTTATTAGTGGTGTTTCACAGGTAAGTACAAAACAATCTCTCTCTATAGTACCTAACCAGTATTCCCTGTACTGATTCTGGAAGAATACCCTATCCCCATAATGAAATTCTGTTAGTGCAGATCCCCAATAACACACGGTTGCCCAGCGACCGTTATGTGAGAACTTCTGAACCCCTCGCGTAATGGATGGATCATAGCCGTCTTTGCTCATTTGTTACCCTCCTCTATGTATTACTGTATATATGTACAGTATTGCAGTCAGTTTCCCAAAAATCCAGCACCCCTTTGTTTACCACTTTGAATGATTAATTCTATTGTAATGATCAATAAAATTGATCGATTTAATTGCCAATGTTTTAAAAATGATCAATTATCAATAACTTAAAGCGTAACGAGCAAAGTTATGAACATTGATAATTGGGCAATACCGATAACAAGTTTGGGTGGTCAGTTGCTGGGGGTTGAGTTGGTCAGCCATGTAGAACGCGAGGGAATCAGGCAGATCGGCCTATGGGAAGAAGAAGTACTTCATGGGCAACTAATGCTTATTGAAAGCAAGGCGGCATGGTTCAGGGATAACGGTTTGTATTGTGTGATTACTACTGGCCGTGGTGAACCATACGAGTACTTACCATTCCTTCGGCAGATGACAAGGGATATGAAAGTACATAACCAGCAGTGGCTTGATGATCTCGGTGTACATGGTGGTTCTGCTATTCCTCTGGTTACAGGTGATTTCGAGGTTGCCCGATTAAATAGAAGGTACACAGAAGAGAACATTGACCGTCTGATCTTTCCAGTACTCATAAAAAGCATTCGCCAGTACTGCGAGAAGGTGATCGTACCCGTCAGAGATAAAACGTATTACCCAATTCTCAGAGAGGCCGGTGTATGGGCGGTACAGGGAGAGTTCAGGCCAATGCGTTTTGAGCAATGTGAAAAATTAATAGGATAACAATAATGAAAAAATTACTAATTGGGTTACTGATTGCCCTTAGTACTGGATGTACTACTACGCACAGCTTCATGGATAAAGCTTACGTTGGCTATGTAGATGACAAGGCCGTAGTACTGTTTGATGCAGGAACACGTAATGGGGTGAAGTACTACCGTCCTCAGTTCCAGAGTGATTGCGGTCGCATCTATAACAAGATCTATCATGATGACAATACAAGTACTGGATGCCTCATACGAGATTCCCGCATTGCTGAACTACATCCCTATAGAGAGCATGTAAGTAAGGTAGTACCACATCAGACCGATAGTGTTCACGATTGGTTAGAAGGGGTCAATTCACCATCCCATATCCTCGACAATCTATAGGGTACGTATGGGAAAGGTAATGGTGATTTTGTTAGTACTGGCTGGGGTACTCTTCAACATTGCAGGTGAGGATGCACCCCAGCCACAGTACACGGACAATGAGAACCAGAACGCTATGGATTTCGCACAGTCACTAATCAAGGGTAAGTACCCATGCGATATGGTGACTATGGATAGTACTGAGAATGGTACAGGACGTATTGATGTACGGTGTGATGGTAAGTACCAGTATGAGATCATCCGGCATGATGGACAATGGCAGGTAGTATCGAAGTAATCCGAAAAGTTTAGTGCTTAGGCTGTATGGTGAGAATCTACAGGGCTTTTTCTTTATGCGGTGATAAGATCGGAGTGAACTTTTTATGAAGGAATAGTTAGTAGAATGAAAATTACAGTCGATAATATCTCTGAAATGTTTGCAGGAACTAAAGAACTACTAATCGGTGGCTTAATAACAGGTATCGTCGGAGTACTTATTTTAACTCGTGTTAGTGGTTATGAATACGTTAAAGTACCTTTAATGTTAGTAATGATATTCTTACTAACTGTAGTTCCTGGTTTTATTGCTATGCTTTTTTCACCACTAACGAAAGTATTTGCAAAGATATTTGATATTAAAAGCAGTAATATACTTTGCCGCATTTTCTCATTTCTATATTTCATCTTGTATATGGCTATTACTTTCTTGGTGACTAATTTTATATTCACTACCGCAATGTCATTACACGGCGGGGATGGTGGGTTGAGAGCATGTTTTGCAATTGGCTGTTTTGTCGTTGCAGTTGAGCAGACAAGAAAATTCTATAGTTTGCTTATCAAGTAAAGGGCAAGTACTAAAGAAATGTGTATTTGATGAAGGGTAAGTACTTTCATCAAATACGCAACAAATTACAAGGTGAGCATTTCATCACAATTGTTTTAATTAACGATATTTTAAATTATTTTACGTAATTGAAACAAAATCAGCCATATCGCTTGTTAATTGGTATTGAGACTTTGTAGGTGTTATCATGCAATTAAATCATTTGCATTGGTATCTCTTATGGAAAAATTGATATTGCTATTATTATTACCTTTAACAACAAGTGCAGCTATTCCAGACTTTAAATGCTGGGATATTCATAACGATTCATTTAGTACTGACATGAGTTTCTACGTTACAAGATATCTCGGTAAAATGCCGCCGCCTTATGGTGCATTTCATTATGAAACAGCACCTGATGAGAAATTTTACAGGGAACTGGTAATAACCAATGAAGCATTTGATGATGGATATAATTACGGTTCGAGATATCTAAACAAAGAAGGAACTTTGTACGATGATATTAAATGTAAGCGGCTTTGATACTCATGATTCATTGTATATAGCTTACAAAGTATATTAACCATTGCATTCAATGGGTCCCTCCATACTGGCGGTACTATCGAGGGTTTTCGGCAGCGGGTTTAATCAATTGTGTGTGAACAAAATGATCATACCCGCACCGCATTTAAAAAAGTACCACACCAATTTCATTAAATTCACATTGGCAATTATATCTTACTGGACACTCGCATAATTTAAACACGGCGTAAGAGCCTTTAAGTTCTTCAGTTACGTACTTTTCCATAAACTCGATATCATCTGGTTCACAAAAAAGATGAAATCCGACACCAAGATAATTACGCATTTTGTAGTTACACTGTCTTATAGCACTAATTTTATTTTTGTCAGCATTTAAGCCCCTAACTAATGGTACTACACCTTTAGTACATTTAAACTCAATAAAAATATAATCATCAGAGGGTGTGGATTTTTCACGCAGTATCAAATCTACTTTAGCAAGTTTACTATCAGGATAATCTATTGGATCGAGGTATATCGTAACTTCACGATGTAGCTCGTACTTCCTTTTTGAAGTTAGATAATGAGCAAATTCTATTTGCAGCCACTTTTCCCAATCATTAGTTTCTTTTTTCACGAAAGAATATAGTCTTTTTTTTATCTCATCTTTCTTCAAAAATCCGTTCAGCAATTTTACTAACAGAGAAAAATCATTGTTACGGTCTGACATTGTAAACCCTATAAATAAAATAAAAAGGAACAAATATGGATATCTCATTAAGGTCATTAGCGAGACAGTACGGATACGATGAATCTACAGTTCGAACTTGGGTAGAAAAGGGAATGCCGACAGACACTGATTCAAACGCAAGAAGTTGGATTGTAGATAATGTACTAAAGCCGTTGCGTGATACTAATACAAAAGAACAAATTGAACAAGAGCGTTTGAAGAAGCTTTCAGCAGAACGGCAGTTAGCAGAATTAGAATTAGCAGAAAAGAATGGGCTGGTGGTCAGTACTGAATATATAGAACAGGTACTAACGGAATATCTATTCCAGGTCAAAACAGCAGTGCGTGCAATACCATCAAAAACTTATCTTGAATTATTTGCACAATCAGATGCAAAGGATTTACGCGATGTATTAAGAACGCATATTGATAAAACATTATACCAATTAGGCTCAATGGAATTTGAGTTACCCGATGACATGGAAGTAATAGAGGATGGAAACAAACAAGAAGAAATTAACGAGGATACTGAAGAAAGTACTACCGACGATACAACCGCCGAAGATACAGAAAACGAGTGAGTGGATTAGTAATGGTGTAGTTAAATTTGTGGACGGGCCGAATATGGGCCTTGATTGGGTTCCGTTTAGTTTCCAAAAAGAACCAATGGATATAGCTCAAGAGCGAAGTACTAAAAAGATTGTACTTCAATCTTGTTCCCAGCTTTTGAAAACTACAGTACTACAATCAATTGCATTTAACCTAATGGCTAATGATCCCTGTAACTTTGCTTTTGGTAGTAGTTCTGAATCAGAAGTGAAGAAATTCAAGGATGGTAAATTTCTTCCAGCTATTGAAACCAGTTCAGTACTAAAGCCGTTAGTAACCGATAAGAATGTGGATTTGCCCCTATATTTCCAGACATCTGTTATCACTTAACCCATTACAAGCCCGCTGCCGCAGATATTCCCGTGGCGAGCGATAACCCAGCGCACTATGCGGATGCCATTCGTTATAATGCTCGAACGCCTCTGCAAGGTTCTTTGCTGCCGTTAACCCGTCTGGTTTGGGCATGATACTGATGTAGTCACGCTTTATCGTTTTCACGAAGCTCTCTGCTATTCCGTTACTCTCCGGACTCCGCACCGCCGTGTTCTTCGGTTCAAGTCCCAACATCCGGGCGAACTGGCGTGTTTCATTAGCCCGGTAGCATGAACCATTATCCGTCAGCCACTCCACTGGAGACGACGGAAGATCGTTGCCGAAGCGGCGTTCCACCGCTCCCAGCATGACGTCCTGTACTGTTTCACTGTTGAAGCCGCCGGTAGTCACCGCCCAGTGCAGTGCCTCACGATCACAGCAGTCCAGCGCGAACGTGACACGCAGTCTCTCTCCGTTATCACAGCAGAACTCGAACCCGTCAGAGCACCATCGCTGATTGCTTTCTTTCACGGCCACTCTGCCTGTATGTGCCCGTTTCGATGGCGGTACAGCAGGTTTTCGCTCAAGCAACAGCGCATTCTGGCGCATGATCCGGTAAACACGTTTGGCATTGATCGCAGGCATACCATCAAGTTCTGCCTGTCTGCGAAGCAGCGCCCATACCCGACGATAACCATACGTGGGCAGCTCTCCGATAACATGGTGTATACGGAGAAGCACATCCGTATCATCAGTGTGACGACTGCGGCGGCCATCCATCCAGTCATCGGTTCGTCTGAGAATGACGTGCAACTGCGCACGCGACACCCGGAGACAACGGCTGACTAAGCTTACTCCCCATCCCCGGGCAATAAGGGCGCGTGCGCTATCCACTTTTTTGCCCGTCCATATTCAACGGCTTCTTTGAGGAGTTCATTTTCCATCGTTTTCTTGCCGAGCAGGCTCTGGAGTTCTTTAATCTGCTTCATGGCGGCAGCAAGTTCAGAGGCAGGAACAACCTGTTCTCCGGCGGCCACAGCAGTAAGACTTCCTTCCTGGTATTGCTTACGCCAGAGAAATAACTGGCTGGCTGCTACACCATGTTGCCGGGCAACGAGGGAGACCGTCATCCCCGGTTCAAAGCTCTGCTGAACAATTGCGATCTTTTCCTGTGTGGTACGCCGTCTGCGTTTCTCCGGCCCTAAGACATCAATCATCTGTACTCCAATGACTAGTCTAAAAACTAGTATTAAGACTATCACTTATTTAAGTGATACTGGTTGTCTGGAGATTCAGGGGGCCAGTCTAGAATGATAAGAACGCCGCCAATAACTCTAAACAAACACAAATGGTGAACGGTACTTTTATCTATTGGTTGAACCTCAACACGCCGGGGAACCTTCGCGGTATCACAACACGCTGTGTTCTGTTAGATGAGGTCAGTAGCTGCGAAATCACTGATGAAGGGAACCCAATCAAACTGGCAGAAGCACGTACCAGTACCTTCGGTAGTGACTCACTGGTGGTTGTATCTTCCACGCCATTGTATAAAGACGATTTAATCAATGCTGAGTACAACCTCAGTGATAAACGTAGGTACTTTGTTACTCACACATGCGGTCATGAATATACTTTTGAATGGGAACAAGTAGCGTTTGAATTTAAGCAATTAGAAAATGGTAGATCCATTCCTGATAGTACTACTACTCGTTTGTTATGCCCTCATTGCAATGAGGGAATAGATGAACATACACGGCATCAGATGGTTGATAATGGTCGATGGATTGCAACTAATCCAGATGGGGAACCGGGTGTAGTAGGGTATCAAATCAGTAGAATGTATTCACCTCTGAATACTATTACTGAAATGGTTTCAAAGTTTGCTGATGCTCTATATAACTTCAATCTTCAAACCTTTTACAATAACGAATTGGGCTTGCCATTCGAAGATGAGTATCAAAAAGAATTAGATATTCTCCAATTAGAATCCCTACGAGAAGATGAATTTAACCTTTATAAAATTCCTGAAAGTACCTTAGCGTTGTGTATTTCAGTTGATCAGCAGGGTGATAGGCTGGAAAGTCTGCTTTTAGGTTTTGATGAAAAGAACATTTATGTACTTGGGCATGAGTTTTTCTACTCCCACGATTGTACGAAGATTGAAGCCCCAGCTTGGAAGGATTTAGATCAGTTTTGCCGTCAGGATTTCAGTACTGTATCAGGTCGCATAGTACCTACACTGGCTGTGTTCATTGATGCAGGGAACGGTAACGCTACGGATACTGTGAAAAAATTCACTACACGTTGGAGTAAGTATCATCCGATCAAGGGTAGCAGCTCCACTACTGGTGAACTATTCAAGACCAGTACTCAGGCGGGGTACAAACTACAGATCCTAAACGTACATGAACAGAAGAACACGATACGCCGCCTCCTGAACCTGATGCTATCCAGTGAGGCAGATAACGCCCCGGTTAAGCTCCGCTTCAGTAGTACCTTACCATCAGATTTCTTTGAGCAACTTTCAGCAGAGGAGTTAAAACCCGCTGGTGGTAAGTTGGTATGGCGATTAAAGAAAGGTCAAAGAAGAAATGAGGCTTTAGACCTAATCTGTTATGGAATGATCGCCATAGCATATGCCCAATCAAAATTAGGTACTCAACCATTCAGGAAGTTACGCGATTATAAAGCACAGGAAACCACTAAATACGAGATAAATAAAGTAGAAGAACCAAAACCAGAAACAGTACAAAAACCAAAACGGAATAGACGTACTGGAATGGGATCAAACTGGTTCGGTAAAAGATAAGGATATCAAAAATGACACTTCTACCAGAAAAGATCTACATGGTATCGAATCCCATGGATCTAACGGTATTAGTACCCGCTGCTACTATTCTTGTTATTAGTTTTACATCATCTGGAAAAAGTACCTCATTAGATAATTTAAATGGTAGTACTTCAAAAGAATTTACGGTTGTATTAGATATGAGTACAGCACAGGAATTACTATTCTGTACTCAAATATCTAATGGTCAAACCAGTACTTTTACTTCTGAAGTCATTAATCCATTACTTTATACTTCTGAGTACTCCCAATTAAAACAGATGATCAGTGAAATTGATCAGGTTATAGCTAATAAAATTGCAGGCGGTGCTAATTACTCAATAACAATTAATAATAAGACTCTTGTAAGTGAATCATTATCATCGCTTGAATCAATGCGGGAACGCTATGTAAAACGTGCTAATGCTCTATTTGTGAAAATGAATGGCGGTACTTTCTCTAATGGCGGTAAACCAATCAAGAGTATTACGGTTTTCAGGCCTAAGCCAGGGAGTACACGCTAATGTTCTGGAATAAGAAAAATAAAAATTCAGAAACTAAACCCAAGAAGATTAAACAGGAACGTTCCTTAAAACAAAGTACCTTAAAACGAGATCTACAGGCAGTACGCAACACATCAGTAATGAACTTCGGATTCAATTCAAACTCAGGCAGCAATATCAACTTCCTTCTGATGAAAGCACTACCTACCTTCAGGGCTTTCTCACGTGATGCAGTACTTAAGAATCCTATTGGTCGTAAGTACATGAACCTATCGGTAGATGGCGTTGTAGGCTCTGATGGCCTGTACGTTAAACCTTCAGTAGAGATTGACGGTACTGAAGAAGAAATCAACGGAATCAATCTAACCTTGGAAAAGCTCTTTGACCGTTGGGCATATGATGCTGATCGTTTTAGTGTTGATGGCTCATTAAGTTTTGACCTGTTTCAGCAGAACGCAGAGAAGGTAAGGGTCCAGGATGGTGAATGCTTTATTCGTATACACAATATTAATAATACCATCAAGTTAGAAATTCTCGATACGGTTCGTTTGCTTCAGTTAAATAATCAACGTTTGAGTAATGGTAATTATATTAGTAATGGTATTGAATTTGATAAATGGCATAAGCCAGTTAATTACTATTTCTGTAAATTCGATCCTGTTACCTATACTTATATCACTGGCGATTATGAAGTAATTCCCGCTGCGGAAATCTGTCACTACTTTATTGCTGATCAACAAGGCCAGGAACGCGGATTGCCGGACATGGTTGCAACTTCCAAATTAATGGAAGATCTCAAGAACTTCACTGAGGCTGCGTTAACTGCGAAACGTGTATCTGCATCGTCAATGGCTTTTATTACCAATAATAACGACACTACCAGTACTGATCTGTTAGGGGCTGATGAACGAGAAGAAGTTACACCAGTATATACAGAGTATTTTGAAGCTGGCTTTATTGGTGAGTTAGCCGAAGGGCAGGATATTAAAACTGTTACACCTACTAATGGTGTTGATGGGATTGATCAATTTACCAATGAATTGATGAATCAGATCTCGATGGGTCTGAACATAACAAAGCAAGCCTTATTATCTGATACATCCAATGCTTCATTTAGTGCAAGCCGACTTACTGAGAAATTACAACAAACTACATTCCGTACCCGTACTAATGTACTAATCAGTAAAGTACTTAAACCAATTTATATCGCCTGGTTAAAGAACGAAATGCTAAATAACAATAAGTTAAATCTAAGTTTCTTGAGCTTTGATGATCTTATTTGTGCTCGGTATATTTCTCAAAAGCCAATTAGTTTAGATCCTGTAAAGGATATACAGGCTGAACTACTCCAGTTAGAAGCAGGTATTAAATCTAAAACACAGGTTATTGCTGAGTTAGGCGGTGATCCAGTGAAGGTATTAGCAGAGGTACAGGCAGAAAAGGATAAAGAAAATAAAAACAAGGAAGTAATCCAGGATGGAAATGAAAAACCAGAAGAGGGAACTAACGAAACCCCTACAGGCGATTAATACAGAATCGCGTACCATCGAAGTAGCGTTTTGTTCAGAAACCCCTGTAGAACGTGAAATCAACGGTCAAATCTATAACGAAATTCTTCTATGTGGTTCCAGTAACGCAGACCTAACCCGCCTTAATAACAATGGGGCAGTACTCTTTAACCATAACCGTGATGATCTTATTGGTGCTGTAGTTGATGCACGAGTGGATGCTGATCGCGTTGGTAGAGCTACATTACGAATTAGCAGTACCGCCAACGATGAATGGGAAATGATTCAGGAAGGCGTACTAACCCATATTAGCATTGGCTATAACATTAATGATTATCAAATTGATGGTAATAATATCTATGTTACCAACTACGAAATTTATGAAATCTCATTAGTAACAGTACCTGCCGATCCTACCGTTGGGGTAGGTCGTTCAATGGACTCACAACTTGCATTGAAATCACTAAATAAAGAAGGTGAAACAATTCAAGAGGGTCAAATGGATATGGATAATCCAGAAAACGAAAAGGAATCAATTGTTGATAGTACTGAAGAAGTAAATGAAACAATTGAAGAGGCATTAGTAGAGCCATCGGTCGAATATGCAGAAGAAATCAAACAAGAATTAAGTGATGAAGAACTTTTAGAAATTATCTCTACTCGACCTGATTTGCTCAATAAAGTACATGGTGAAGAACCAGAAAGTATAAATAGTACAGAAGATACTGAACGTGTTCGTGAATTAGAAGCACTCGGTAAAGTACTTAATATTGATGTATCTGAAGCAATTGAAACAGGAATTTCAATTTCAGATTTCAAACGTCAATTGAATGACATTAAACAAAATCCTCTTCATGATAAGGAAATCAAAGAAATGGATAATAAAAATCTATTAAAAGATATGGTACGTGCCATTAAAACTGGCGATAAATCTGCTCTTGAAGCATATGAACGTGGTATTAATGGTTTTGTACGTGCGGCTGTACCAAGTACTAATACTACTACCGCTGCTGGCGTTGTAGCTGATGACCTACAAGATCAATACATTCCAGAACTACTAAAAATTTCTGCACTTGGTGAACTAAACACCACTGTTTATTCTGGCCTTGCAGGTCGCGGTACTCTAAGTATTCCAAAAGCGGCTGGTGTATCTCCGGTATTTAAATTCTATGGTGAAGCAGAAGCACAGGATGATTCTATTGCAAGCTTTACTAAAGTAACCCTAAGCCCTAAAGCTTTTGGTGGTGCTATTCCACTATCCAAACAAGCAATTCTAACGGCTCCAAATATTGAATCATTTGTACAAAGTGAACTACTACGGTATGCCGCTCAGGGTCTTGAGCAAAATGTAATGGATAAAGTAGTTGCCGCTGCTCCGGTGTTCAATGTTGAAACTGCTGGTTCTATTACTCTTGAAGATGTTCAGGGTGCAGTAGCGAAGCTGGCACAGGCTAACGTTGATATGCGTGGCGTTAAAGCTGTTATGAACGCTAAAACCCTAAGTACCCTACGTCAGATTGCAGTACTTGATAACACTGCTGCTAAAGCAATGGTTGAAGGTTATCGCAGTACTGAAATGTGGCTTGCTGATGAAGTACGTGTAGTGATTTCTGAATTCGTAGCAGATGGTACTATTCTAATGGGCGATTTCTCCAATGTAATTCTCGCTAATTGGGAAGGGCAGGAAGTAGATTATGACGATACATCCTATCGTTCAAGTAACACTATCGTATATCGCGTATGGGATTACTCAGATATCGCACTTGCACACTCTGAAGCTTTCGTAAATATCGTTATTGGTAAAGCAGAATAATAAGGATTAGATAATGAGAGTATTTAAAGATACGCAGTGTGATGCGTTTCTAAATGCTTTCGGTCAGTCTATCCAAACTTGTACGGGAAGTACTTTTACAGGAATAGTAGAAGTACTTCCCGTTTCTATTGAGGCGGCAGGTGGATTTATCGAAAGCGTGGAAACATACCTAACAATCAGAAAGGACGATCTAATAACCGCAAACGTGGCAATTGGTACAGTACTAATCATTGATGGTGTAAACCAGACAATCTATAACATTGAAGATGATCTATCAGGTATGGTTAATTGCTATTTCCGTACTTCTGCTGGTGCTTCATTTGCAGAGGACTACTAATATGATGTTAGTACAAAAAGTACGGAATACGATGAAGCAGCTTATCAATGCTACTAAGAATCTGACAGTATCACGTGATGTTGATGTATTTGAACAAATTGCTTTTGATTACTCATTAACGAGTTTAAGTTTCAGCAATGAACGCCGGGCAGGTAACTTTGCAATTCAGTATCTGATTTCCCCTAAACCAGAATCAGGTAATACAGCCCCATCCATCACTTATGATCAGATTATTAGTACTTTTGATAAAGAGAAAACTTCAGCATTCAGTGATGCAGGTTTAATAATGCTTTCGTGTTCTTATGAACAATCCGATATTGTCACAGATCCTATAACTGGCTCGGTTTCCCTATCCTTTACGATAAATATTCAAGTTACGGAAAAGACAAGATAACTAAAAGGATATAAAGGATGAGTGATATTTTCTCAGGAAGAGAATTATCAGTACAGTATAATGCTGATATTGGTAACAGAACACCACAGGGAGCAGGCAATGTAGTAATTAAACAGATTAATACTTTTCCAACCTTAACAATAAATTCAGAAGCAAATAATTTTGAAACGTATGATAGTGATTACAGGACAGTACTACTATCTGATAAATCAGTAGCACCATTTGATATTGTAGTTAACTACCTACCTGATGATCCTACACATCAATTCTTGGATAATGCCGCTAAGTCTCAGCAGCTTTTCCAGATCATCATTCAGTACCAGATGAATAAGGATGAAAATACCATTACTTATGCGATGGTGAATGGTTATATCACCTCTTATAAGTTGGACGGTGATAAAGGTTCAGTAGTAACCAAGGCATACAGTTTTGCCCCACATGATGTGATCGCACGTGCAATGACCATTAACGCACTATCGCCAATCTATCAGGGGGACTACGGTTTAGGTTCGAACACTACGGATGTACCTCAGTACTCACCATCAGTACCTACGGGTAACAGCTTCATCAAAGTACCATCATCTCAAGCAGGCAATCCTGCCGGGGCGGATCTGATGGGAGTAGGGCTTGTAGATGGCACTACTGTAAGTTCTCTTGCGATGACAAAGACGGGTACTCTAAGTATCTATGCAAAGAACGCTACAACCGCCTGGACACGCATATATACCGCTACACAGATGGACGGGCGATACGTACCCCTTACACGTACCATCAACGGCCATGCACTCACGGCCAATTTAGTACTGAACAGTGAAGATACAGGTTCAGTACCTGATACACGTACTGTGAATGGTAAGCCTCTAAGTGAGGATGTAGTACTTACCAGTACTGATACCGGCTCTGTACCAGATACACGGACAGTTAATGGTCATGTACTCAGTGAAGATATAGTACTGAGTAGTGAAGATACAGGTTCAGTACCTGACACGCGTACAGTGAACGGTCATGTACTTAGTGAAAATGTAGTACTGAGTAGTGAAGATACAGGTTCAGTACCTGATACACGTATGGTCAACGGTCATGTACTCAGTGAGGATGTAGTACTTACCAGTACTGATGTTGGCTTAGGGAAGGTTACAGATGATGCCCAGCTTACGATAGCAGGTAATCTAAGTGATCTGGGGGACGTGGAAGAAGCACGTATTAACCTTGCTGTTTACTCAATGGATGAAGTAGATGCAGAGGTAACGGCTTTAGCTGACAGTATTACTTCCCTTGATTCCGCTTCCATGAAGAAAGCGAGTAACCTTTCTGATCTATCCAGTCTCTCTACAGCACGTACTAACCTACAGGTGAACCGTTTGACTCAGGGTGCTACGTACACCGATCTGATGAGTAATGACCTGACTAACCGTATCCGAATTCAGGATAACGGGGCATGGGGTGCAAGTACTGGTACTGGATGGATTGCTTTAGGTATAGGTCAGGGGGGGACAGGGGCTACAGATGCTTTGAGTGCTCGCCTAAACTTTCAGGTGGATCGCTTTAATCAAGGTAGTAATTTAACAACTATTAAATCCGCTGATTCTTCCGCTGCATTAGTGGTTTATGATGGAGGGCAATGGGGTTCAGCTACATATATTGCGGGTGCTTTCACTGGCTGGAAAGCATTAGCAATTCCGCAGGGCGGTACTGGTGTTAAGACTCAGGCTGAGTTATGGCCTGCGATTCGTCCTACGGGTGCAACTTCTTTAGCAGGAGATCCTGTCTCTGATTCTGACGCGACTACCAAACGCTGGGTTGAAAACTTGCTGAGTAGTCGTACTTCAGTTAGTCCTCAATGGGATGTTATTGCTTCTTCCCCTTCCTCTACGGCAATTGGTAGTTATGTAACTGGAGGGCGTATTCGTTCGATATGCAACATTGGTACATCAACTGAAATATCTGGTGGTTTTCGGGTTGGTAAAACGATGGGACAGACTGGACAGGCTGATCTCACCCTTTTTATTTCTGAAAATGGTGCAGAGGATAAACTATGGGGGCTAAAAGGGCCGACTGGAACGATCCTAACTGATGTTCAATCAGGATGGATGACTAATACCGCTGTTTCGGGACCGACAGATGCCAATACCATCACCTTTAACGGTATGTATGCAGGGCCAGGTGACTCAGGTATTAACTATAGTGAAAAATATTCCCCTTTATTGCACATGCAAAGATACCCAGGGGCAAATCGCTCTCAGCTTCAGATAGACGGTGGTGGTACTTTAAGAGTACGAGGCGGGAACGGTACAACATGGTTTGGATGGTTAGTAATGCAAGCTCAAGGTACATCAGGTCGTGAGTTTAAAAGAGACATAACTCCAGCAAATCCAGTTGAAGCATTAGATCGGATAATGTCACAAGATTTAGTAACGTTTATCTACAAGGATGATGAACAAGAAAGGGTTAGGTTTGGTGTTATCGCCGAAGATGCTGAGTTGACTGCTCCGCAGTACATTAAGCATGATGAAGAAACAGTTGAAATAGAAGGGGAGATTGTCACTCGTGATCATCCACGTGTTGATTTAAATCCAATAGTGATGGACTTGATGGGAGCTATTCAAGCCCAACAAGAAGAAATTAATCAGCTAAAAGATTTAGTACAACAGCTATTAAATAATAAATAAATATAAACGGGGTGAACGGATTCACTCCAATAAAATTTTCTTATAAGGATATAAAACTATGGCTATGGATATTTTTTCCGGTGCTAACCTTACTGTAGAAGTAGGTTCAAGTGCTGGTAAAACAGTTGCTACTGACTTTGTAGAAGTACCAGAGGTAAACACCTTCAGTACTTCAGGCTTTGAAAGTACTGTAATTAGCGTAAAAACATTCAATAATGCTTATGATCGTAAGCTATTGGGTACTAAGTCAATCCCGGACATTTCTCTTGCAGTTAACTACTTACCAGATAATGCAGTACATCAGAATTTAGAACAACTTGCAGACGATCAGAAACGTTGTCAGGTAAAACTAAGCTATTTTACCGATGCAACTAAAAAAGAAGGTTTCTTTGTAATTTATACCTGCTTTGTTTCAAGTACCACTATCGGTGGTGATAAAGATGAAGTAGTAACTAAGACTTTCACCCTTGCAGTTGATGGTGAAGCAATTGATTCAGGTCTGATTACTCCAAAACCAGAATCGGGCGAATAATAATAAATAAAGGGAAGGTGCTCAACTTTCCCTTTTTTATTGGAGATGAAAATGAATTTAAACGAATTGAAGAAAAAACTACAACCAGAATTAAAACCACATGAAGTAATGGGTGAAATCATCTTTATTCATCGTCCAAATGGTCAGGATTTCCAGAAATGCACTGATGTGGCTAAAACTCTAATCCTATGTGTAAAAGATGAAAATGGTGATCCTATCTTCGCAGAAGAAGATATTGATGGACGAATTAATGTTAACTCTATTGATTTTGTAATCCAGAATGAAATTTACTCAGCAATTATTGCTTTAATCAATACTGCGAAACCTGTAGATGAAGTAGAAAAAAAGTAAGAGGTGATATCGAATTAAAGTACTTTTGTAAGATGGTTAACAAAAGAGGCTTATCACCTGAAGAATACTTTAGTTTAGATCCTGATGTACTCAATATGCTTATGATCTACGATACTTTTATAGAACCATCCGGTACGCAGATTGAAATGATGAAACATGCGTACCAGTGTTACTACACCACTATCAGTAATGGCAACCTAACACCAGAAGCAAGGAAAAGTATCAAGGTACAGGATTTTGATTTTCTTGATGTGCTTAGTGATAGTACTAAGAGTACTTCAGAGAAAGCTGAAGAAAGAAAATTAAAAACTAAAGAGGCTCAATCCAATGATATTAAATCTATAGGGGAGTTAATTAAATCTCAGGTATTAGGAAAGAAAAAGAATGGCAAATAATAATAGAATACGTGTAGATATTACGGGTGATTCTTCCGGTTTACAGCGTGCTTTAAGGTCTGGTACTGAATCATTAGAGGAATTTGGTAGTACTGCTGGTGGCATTGTTGAAGAGTTCACAGGCCGAATAACTGGTATGGCTGGCGGGTTCGGTACTGCTATGACCGGGATCGCGGGTGCTGCGGCTATTGGTATTGGTGGCCTGGCAGCATTAGTAGAATCATCACGTGAATATGTGCGTGAAATGAACCAGATCAGTAAGAGTACCGGATTGTCCGTGGTTCAGTTACAACAGCTATCAGCGGCGTTTAGTGGCCTCGGTCTTGAGATTGATAAGTTTGGTGATTTCAACAAGGATACCTTGGATAAGCTCGGTGATGCTTTTCGTGCTGGCGGTGGTGTATCCGATGATCTTAAAGAATATGGACTCAACCTACAGGACTATAACAAGTACTTAAAACAGGCTGATGGTGGTATGCAGGCTGTGATCCACACCTTTTACGCCATGCGTGATGCAGGTAAATCACAGAGTGAAATAGTTAACGTAATGGAAACGTTAGCCAGTGACTCAAGCCACATGATTAGTACTCTTCAGCAGTTCAATAATGAGGCTCAAGCTACAGCCTATATCCAGTCACAAAATGCTGAAGTAACTAATGATGCTGCTGAAAAATATGCTGAATTCGATAAAAACCTTGGGAAACTTACTACCAGCATTAAAGGTACTATTGCTGATGGCCTATCACCTTTAGTTAATGCCATGAACAGTGTCTATGATGCTGCAAATCAAAAACCTCACGAGGCAGGTTTGTTTGAAGATCTGAATGAACGTATTAAAACTTCCAAGGGTTCTCTACAGGATATGTTGGATATCTGGGAAAAATTACGTACAGCAGGGGCATTAAACTACCAGGGTGCAGCACTCAATACTGGCATCATGGATGATAAGGGCAACAAGGGTAATGAGTTCGCTCAGGCTAAGGCACGTTTAGAAGAACTGGCAAACAACCTAAAGTCCGATGTTGCGGTTGCTACCGCTCCTACTGGCGGATGGGTTGATCAGGCAAAAGAAGCTGAAGATGCAGCGAAGAAGTTAGAACAACAACGTAAACAGGCAGAAGCGGCACAAAAGGCGGCAGATGCAAAACGCCTACAGGCTCAACGTAATCTGGAAGCTGCTCTTGCTCAAGTTGGGGAAGATGGTTTTCAGGTACGTCTACAGCAGTTCGACAGACAACAAAAGGCACTTCTTAAAACCATCACCGATAGTGCTCAAGTACTCGGTATCAATCCTGATGAAATGCTAAAGAACGCTACTGCATATGGTGCTAAACAACGTACTGATTTACTGAATTCAATGGTTGGTTATCAAGATCCTAATCAGGGTCTGAAAGATACCAATGCTCTTATTGGTTCCGGTCTACTCAATGACAATCAGAAGGGGTATCTGGCACAGCAACAGAATCAGCGTATCAATGGTGGTAATCCATTAGCCTATAACGATACCGATCAGAAGTTGAAAGATAACGCTGATGCTATGAATGCTGAACTTCAGCAGAATGAGTTGTTGCTGAAAGGCCATGAGGACTATGAGAAACGTAAAGCTGAGATCACGGCAAAGTACAATGCACAGGCCATCCAAATCAGTAACCAGAATGCACAGGATCAGTTAAGTATCTTCTCAAGTACTGCACAGTCACTATCACAGGGCATGGTTGATGCGTTTGGGGAAAGTAGTGGGGCTGCACAAGCTGCATTTACCCTAAGTAAGAGCATAAGCATTGCACAGACAGTACTTTCAATTCAGTCAGCATTGGCCCAAGCACTCGCTACCCCTTGGCCAGCTTCATTGGCAAACTATGCACAAGTACTTTCACTTGGTATGTCGATTATTAGTACTGCAAAGGGTGCTGCTGCTGGTCAGTTCCATGGCGGGGTAGATGAACTACCAGCAAGTTATGACAACAAATCATTTGTACTTAAGCAGGGCGAGAGAGTGGTGCAGCCTGAAGCGAATAAGAAATTAACAGCATTCTTGGATAAACAAGAAGGTGGAAGTACTTCAGGTGATATTACCGTTAACGCACCATTGATCATCCAGGGTGATGTAGCTGATGATGACAAGAAATTTAATGAGATGCTTAAGAAACACGCCAATAGTGTTTCTCAAGCTGTGAGAAGTAGTCAAAAACGTAATACATAAGAAAGCCCAGTTAGGGATTTTCCGTGTGATAAGACAAATATTGTGAAAGAGAAGATGAAAGGGTATAGAGATTGTAATACTCTTCCCGCAATAATTTAACTTTAGGTGGTGAGTATTTAATATTGTATGCAAGCTGTGTTGAAAGAGTACGTAATCTCGATAATGAATAATAACTCTTTACGATGGCATCTACTTCTTTTTTTGGGAGTGATGCTAATTTTTCTAATTGGGAATAATATACATCATCATGCAAATAAGAAACGGCAGTTGCTACTCTTTTAATAGCTTCTGTATCTTCAGTTGGAAGAGGAATACATATTTCATATGTGCCTAACACCTGAGACTCATCGCCACCAGTAGCAAGAGCTAAAAGGTTATTGTTGATTTCGCTCAATAAGATTACACGCATCTTAAAAACATCATCTGAACTTTCTTTCCATTTATCATATGCGTTATAGCCTATTTGGCCTGCAAATAACAACATAGCAACGATGACGGATGCAGCCTGCCAATCAAGCCTGTTAAAAAAAATACGAATCGAGGTTTTTAAATAAATAAAGAAAGAAGATATTCGAGGTAACAAAATGGCATCCTTTTCAAATCAAATAAAAGTAACGAACTTTCAAATTAAAAGTACTGAACCGATCTATTCTAATCAAACATGGACAGGTCAACGTATCATGAGAAGTACTGGAATTCAATACTATCAAATTCAGTTCACCCTTAATTTTAATCCTGCATCACTAAATGAAGTGAATAGCTTTTTAGCTCAATATGCACAGGGCAAACCTTTCACTATGTCATTGGGGCTTGCAGGTACATATTACGGTAAACAGACTGGTGCAGTAACCGCTACTGCTCTCACTAAACCGGGTAATATGGTTGTACCTATCAGTACTAACACATTAGCTGTGGGTGAGTGGGTACAGTTTTCCAATCACAATAAGCTATATCGAATCGTAGAACGTACCAGTACTTCAATTACTATTTTCCCTGCTCTACAAAATACAGTACAGGCAAGTGAAGCACTCAAATATAACAATCTCATGATCGAGGCTGTATTAGATCCAGACAATGATTATTCATTGCCTATTGGGAACATCATGAATATTACATTGAAAGCAACGGAGAATATCATCTAATGGACTCAGGTATATATACTAATGCTAATCTTCTTAAGTACTGGAAGTTAGTCAGAGGTACAACCAAGACAAGATTAACACTAATGGAAATTATGAGCTTAGGCGTTAATGTTACTTGTTTTGATGTACTACCAAAAGGTACTAATGGTTTTCACTGGACGGATTCACTAATTGATATAGATCTGGATGGTTATAAGTACATAAGTTTCCCCGACATTATCAGTGGTTCATTACCTTCATATTCTGAACAAAAGGGCATGTCTAATGATGCTATCAATTTTAAAATTAGCAATGTAAACGCCTCGGTTCGTGCTCTTGCCCTTGGTGGTTTCTTGAAAGATGCACAGATGAATATCAAGTTAGTAATTCTCAATCCATATGATAGTACTGTAATTGATTCAATGCTCATGTTTACGGGGTTTATTGACTATGTACAGGCAGTAACTGATCCAAATCAGAAGCAAAACGAAATGACTATATATGTGAATTCTGTCTATAAGAAATTAGACAGACAACCTGCATTAATTGCCGCCAACTCAGTATATCAATCTTACTATAGAAATGATGAGTACTTTAGTCTGTTAGGTCAAGTTAATCAAAATCAGAACTGGAAATACAAGTAATGAAAAATCTACATAATGAAGTAATGAGTATTATTCAGTA
The DNA here is from genome assembly GCF_002950395.1 of Shigella sonnei. Lineage (NCBI taxonomy): Bacteria > Pseudomonadati > Pseudomonadota > Gammaproteobacteria > Enterobacterales > Enterobacteriaceae > Shigella > Shigella sonnei. Next base: position 1,549,728 of record NZ_CP026802.1, on the reverse strand, counting down.
CTCAATTGATAACCCATATAAGTATGGTGATAACGATTGCAACATTATAGTACTACGCCTTATTGATTTAATTAATGGTACTACACAGTTAACTAATCGCCAGTATTCGAGCATTAAAGAAGGTATAGCAGGTTTAAACAAGGAAGGATGGAACCATACAGGGGAAATTGTTGAAGCGTACTGTAAGCCAGTACAAGCCACTATAGACGGTGATATCTGGTTAGATCCTGACAACCCATTAATTATGGCAGTAGTGGCATCTGGTCGGGTACTTGGAGTAAATGCTGATCATGATGGTTTCGAACTTCAACCAAAACCAACAGAGGGAACATATTACAGAGTAAGGAAACAGAGAGATGGGTAAGAGTTTAGGGGGCTTTTTTGGAGCCATAATTACGGCAGTTGTCGTCGCGGCTGCTGTGTACTTTTCAGGAGGTACAGCATTAGCAGCAATAGGTTGGGGTGCAGCAGCCGGATCTTTGTCATTAGTTGCAAGTTCTATGTTAGGTCAAATCGGGGTTTCTGGATACGGTGATGTAGCAGACTCACTAAGTAGAAGTACTTCACCAACTACTGGATTACCCGTTATATACGGTGGAGAACTACCACATAAAAATGGTGTATCAGGCGGTTCCTTCATCCTAACCGGAAGCATAGTAGCCTGGTACAACGTACCAAATTCTGATTCTCAGTACTTATTCTCAGAACAGGCTGTAGCATTGAAGTGGCACACTGAATTTGGCCACCTGAACAGAGGTGATATGCTCACCTCAGAACAACACAGGTGCTCCAATGAAAAAAAGAAATTTTAGCGCAGAGTTTAAACGCGAATCCGCTCAACTGGTTGTTGACCAGAAATACACGGTGGCAGATGCCGCCAAAGCTATGGATGTTGGCCTTTCCACAATGACAAGATGGGTCAAACAACTGCGTGATGAGCGTCAGGGCAAAACACCAAAAGCCTCTCCGATAACACCAGAACAAATCGAAATACGTAAGCTGAGGAAAAAGCTACAACGCATTGAAATGGAGAATGAAATATTAAAAAAGGCTACCGCGCTCTTGATGTCAGACTCCCTGAACAGTTCTCGATAATCGGGAAACTCAGAGCGCATTATCCTGTGGTCACACTCTGCCATGTGTTCGGGGTTCATCGCAGCAGCTACAGATACTGGAAAAACCGTCCTGAAAAACCAGACGGCAGACGGGCTGTATTACGCAGTCAGGTACTTGAGCTACATGGCATCAGCCACGGTTCGGCCGGAGCAAGAAGCATCGCCACAATGGCAACCCGGAGAGGCTACCAGATGGGACGCTGGCTTGCTGGCAGGCTCATGAAAGAGCTGGGGCTGGTCAGCTGTCAGCAGCCGACTCACCGGTATAAACGTGGTGGTCATGAACATGTTGCTATCCCTAACTACCTTGAAAGGCAGTTCGCCGTGACCGAGCCAAATCAGGTGTGGTGCGGTGATGTGACCTATATCTGGACGGGTAAGCGCTGGGCGTACCTCGCCGTTGTTCTCGACCTGTTCGCAAGAAAACCAGTGGGCTGGGCCATGTCGTTCTCGCCGGACAGCAGGCTCACCATGAAAGCGCTGGAAATGGCATGGGAAACCCGTGGTAAGCCCGGCGGGGTGATGTTCCACAGCGATCAGGGCAGTCATTATACGAGCAGGCAGTTCCGGCAGTTATTGTGGCGATACCAGATCAGACAGAGTATGAGCCGGCGCGGAAACTGCTGGGATAACAGCCCAATGGAACGCTTCTTCAGGAGTCTGAAGAACGAATGGATGCCGGTGGTGGGTTACGTAAGCTTCAGCGAGGCAGCTCACGCCATAACGGACTATATCGTTGGATATTACAGCGCACTAAGACCGCACGAATATAACGGTGGGTTACCCCCAAACGAATCGGAAAATCGATACTGGAAAAACTCTAACTCGGTGGCCAGTTTTTGTTGACCACTTCACATATGCTGGTGTAGAAAAGCATATTGAGCAAATCTATATTGATAATGAGCCAGTACTTGCAGTACCGATTACAGCAGAGGGTGTAGTACCTAAAGAAAGTATTGCAGCGAAGTACCAGAACTATTTGCAATTAGAAGTACGATTTGGTGGTGACTATACGAGTACTAAAACTCTTGCTGCAAAATATGCTGGTTCGAAATGGACAAATAAATTTCTTGGTAAGGGTATTGTTAGTATCAGTACCGTTATCTTAAAAACTCAAGATTCATTAGAAAATAATATTCTTGTTAATGATCAATTCGCTTTAACTGTAGAAATGAAAGGGCAGGTGATTTATGATTTTGTTGATGGTACTTATAAAGCAAGTAGTAACCCTCCTTCAATTATCTATGATTACTTAACAAATTCAATCTATGGTATGGGTATTGATCCATCATTGATTAATACCGATACGTTTGCAGAAACCGCAGCATATTGTGATGCTTTTGAATATTATGCTAATGGTGCTATCAGTTATCAAAAAACCTATAAAGATAATATTGAAAATATCTGTCAGTCATTTGGCGGCATCATGTATGTACATGCCGGACAAATCTGTATTACCACAGACCGCAAATCGGTATCCGTAGCCTCATTTGATGAGCGTAACATGGTAGGGGCGGTACAGGTTTCTACTTCTGGCGGTACTGACTACTTCAACGTAGTCGATTGCAAGTTTACTAACCCTGAATCGATGTACACCACTGACGTAGTACGTATCCCTTCCGATATCACTACGGATGAAGCAGTACAGCATGATGGACAGGTCATAGCATTATCACGCGATTACTCATGGTCATATGATCAAGAGGTGATTGCAAAAATGGCTAACGTTGATGTACTCAAGGCTAAGTATGCCCTGCGTACTATCAGCTTCACCACAAGTGAAGGTTGGGATCTCGAAGTATGGGATGCGATCAATGTCAGCAATGAAGAACTCGCTATCTCAGGCAAATTTAAAGTACTCAATAAAGATATCAGCACCGATCAAGAGAACGTTGGCTATGTAACCATCACGGCAGTAGAAGCACCTGATGCAATGTATGATGGTATTGATCCGGGTATCTGGTCGCCTGGTGGGGTAATTAACTTCCCTGAACTACAGGTACTACCGCCAACGAACCTACAGGCAGTACGTAAGGGGAATACTACTTCTGGTTCAATCGTGGATCTTACCTGGGATGCTTCACCAGATCCGTATCTGCGTGGGTACTATGTTTACTACCGTCTTAACGGTTCCAGTACCTGGACGTATGCGGGGCAGACTGGCGTACAGAAGCTTGATTATGAATTATTTGGATTGTCTGATACTGCAAGCTACGACTTTTCGGTAGAGGCTTACAACAACTTAGGGCTGGTATCCAAGAAGCTTTCCCTAACTGGCATTGTTCCAACATTCAACTTTGCACTACCTGCGGTAACGCGTGTAGTACTGACAAATAAAACAGAATCAGCGTATGTAACTGACTCACCAGATTTCAATATTGCCTGGGATTCACAAAAAGATATCAGAGTGAATAACCGATCATTTAGTGAGTACTTCAAGTATTACGTTATTAAAATCTATGACGGTACTAAATTAGTAGATACATTCTATACGCAAAGTAATGCCTTTAATTTCACTCTTGAAATGAACCGTCTGAAAGTACGTAAGCCTACCATTGGTATTATCGCACAGGGATTTAATGATGGTACATATTCAGAGGAAGTGAAAATAACCGTAGAGAATAAACAGTGTGGTTTAGTAGAGGATGTTAGCTTTACGGGTGGTTTTGGTAATTTGTTTGCTTCATGGACTAAATCTACTGAACGTGATTATGCAGGTGCGATTATCAGTATTGTTAATGGTACTAATACACGTATATTCACCAGTTATGCACCTGAATTTGATTCAATACCAAACATCACTGATGGTGAGTATAAGGTTAAGATGGGATTCTTTGATGTGTTTGGTACTGATGATATTCAATATTGTCCAGAACAAACAATCAGTATCAACTCCAAGTACCAGTTTACCGAAGATGATGCAGAGGCAATTAACGGGATTCTTGATTTAGAAGATCGCCTGACTGGTACCATTAATGATGCGGTCAAAATTGCCAATAAGAATACCAGTACTGTTATCAGTGCATCAGAGGCACGTACCAATGATAAAATCACTGCCAGTGAGAAAACGTTAAGTACTCAGATCACTGGGGTAAATAGTTCCTTATCACAGAAACTTAGCACCGTTGAAAGTACTGCCAATGGTAACAAGGCCAGTATCCAGACACTATCCCAGACGGTAACGGATAACAACAAAGCTCAGACTACAGCAGTCTCACAGCTACGTAGTGATGTGAATGGACAGATTGCCACTGTTAACCAGTCAATGAGTACTAAAGCCGATAAATCTACTGTAGATGCTCAGTACTCACTATCAGTACAGGCTAATGGCACGGTAGCTGGTATGCGTCTTGTTGCGAGTAGTGGAACGAGTAACAACTCAGCAATCTATTTCGCTGCGAACAAGTTCATAGTCTCCGGTACTGACACTGCTACTGTAGGTGGTACTGCACCATTTGCCATAGTCAACGGTACTACATACTTGAAGACGGCAATGATACAGGCGGCAAGTATCGGTACTGGTTACATCGCTGATGCGGCAATTACCAATCTAAAACTGGCCTCCGGCTCAGTGAATACATTAAACGTGGTTGATGGTTGTATAACTACAGCCAAAATCTCAAATACTATTCAAAGTACTAATTACGTAGCAAATAAAACAGGCTGGCAAATCAATAAAGCAGGTACGATCCTAATCAATGGAACGGGTGGTACTGGTAGAATGGTAATCAGTAATAATATTATTCAAATCTATGACAATAATAATACGTTACGTGTACGTATGGGTTTATGGTAATAAATAATTCAGGGATTATTAACTGTAACCTCATTTCAAAAGGATACATAAATGAAATCTAATGAACGTACTTTCAATAGTACCAGTACTAACCCATTCAGTATTAGCGGAAAAGAAACAATTGGAATGAAGAAAAGGATTTACAGGAGTAAGAGCTATGGCACAGGGATTACAATGTTGGAATGCAGCGGGTGTATTAGTAGTAGATCTGACTGATTATAACATACGTTTTATGGGTACTTATACTGTCAAGGCTACTTCTGCACAGACCTATACTGTATCAGTACCAAATATGAAAACTACAGGCTGGTTTGTACACTATGCCCCCGCCAGTGATACCTTTAATGAGTGGTCAGCCTTTTGTAATAATGGGTCATTTACTGCGGTTTATTTGCCAACATATGCACCGTTAGCTGGTAACTACACTTTTAACGTATATAAGTGGACGGCGTAAGATGGCAGGTTTCGAGGTATATAATTCAGCGGGTGCACTGACTATAGATAGTACTAACAAGTCGATAATGACGGGTGCAGTAAAGGCCATGGGAAATCTAACTGATACGGGATACTACACAGGCTTTACCTGTGCCTTCGGTAATGGTGGATCGCTCGGTTTCGTTATGCCATCAGTAGTAGCTAACAGGAACACAACACAGTACTGGTTCCAGATACAGAAAGACGGGGCATGGTGTTTCCCTGGTGCCTATATGTTCCAGCCTGGCATGGGCAGGTTCATGACAAGTAGTCACACGGCTACCCCCACATCTGGTTTTCTTGATGTGTTCAGTGAAGAAGGTACTTTAATCTGGTCTGCTGCATCAGCGGCAACAATGCCACGTATCAGGGGATTTTTGACAGCACCTGCGGCTACCGATCTCAGTACTGCCATTACGGTAACGTCTCCAGTAGCTGATCCCTGGTTCTGCTGGTCACAATGTCCGGGGAACATATCAGATGATGGTACAGTAATTGGGTACTCTGGTCTGGTTATCAGGCGTAATTCCAGTACTTCATTCAGTCTACAGTACGTTTCAAAGAACCAGAAAACCTACCGCCAGGCAATGGGGAATAATGGTATCCAGATAGCATTGGCGACATTTACAGGGTATTAATACAAAAACAATAACAATAACAATAACAATAACAATAACAATAACAACAAAGGGATTTCAGTATGGATATCGGTGCTATTTTAGCTCTTGTTATTTCTGGATGCGTATTCCTTTATACTATCTTTAGAGATAATACAAAGGATACGAATGATCTATTAACTCGCGTTGCTACTCTTGAAACTACCATTGCTGTACTGGAAAGTAGTATTTCCCGTATTGAGGATGATCAGGATAAGATGAGAGATACACTAAGTAAACTGGAAACACAAATCCATGAACTTGATGTTAAGATTGAAAGGATTATTGCAATTCTTCAGCAGAAACAACGACCATAAAAAAAGGCATAGTATGTCATTCGTACTATGCCTTTTCTTTATTTGTTTTTAAGTACTGCAATCATGGAATTCACACGGTTTGGTGTCTGCCTGTACCATAGAGAACACTTAGCCTGTTTAATTGCTTCAAGGTAATCATGTGCTTTCAGGGCTGCTAACATCTTACGGAATTTCTTCACCCCGCCAATACCTAACTGGAAGGTCATGATAATAATAAAATCATTCCAGTCATCGGGAAGATTTAACCCTAATGTCTGTACCTGCATAATTGTTTTGGCTAAATCGCGAGATAGTAACTTGTCTGCTTCGCTTTCAGTAATGCCAGTACTAAAATCTTCTCCCGCCTGAATTAAGTGACCATATACAATAGTACTACATCCTAAACTATCAGCATATGGATAGAATTTCCCATTTCTGAAGTACTTCAAATTTGCCTGATACTCTTTAGTACCTTCATATTCTTTTAATCGTGTTTTTAAATCGCTCATTTACTAAATACCTATAATGAATTTATAGGAATATTTATGATGAGTGAATGGAAATACTCGGATGATTGGAGCGAGGAGGAAATGTTATCCGGTGAATATGCTGGTTTCGTTTATATCTTTCAGTTTGAGGATGGTTCTAATTATGTCGGTGCTAAGCAAATCTATCAGCGGGTTAAGGATGCGAGAAAGCTAAAGCCCACTTCAAAGGAAAATGGCTGGCGTGAGTACCTCAGTAGTTCCAATGTCGTTAAAAACAAAATTGAAAATGGTGAACAGTACTCAAAAACGATTCTATGGTGCTTCGCAACTATGCGAGAGGTAATGATTGTAGAGGCAATACTGATCCTTCATCAGATGCTTAAACCGGAATGTTTGAATCTGGCAATGATGAGTAAGATTAGATCACCAAATGCAAAGGATAAAAAAAGACTACTCGGAATAGTACAGGAACTATTGGAGTACTTGAATTGAGGTAAATATATGGCAAGTGGAATAAATGGGATTGGTAGTATAAGGAACTATATACAAACGCAGGGAGTTAGATTAAATAATCAATTCCAGAATGAAATAATTAAACGTTCCAAGCTACTATCCCAAAGAATGCAGGGTGATTTGAATAATAGCGTTGACCGTGGGGCAGTGGGCTTTACTCAACGTTCCATCCTTTTCTTCTATAGAAAGGTTGGGAGAAATTCAGTTACATCGACCATCATGGTTAAAGATATTCAGGCTAAGTACCTTTATCAAGTACTGGTACAGCCAAAGGCAATTGATAAGTTTATACCTACTTCATCTACAAGATTAACTAAGCAGGGCAACATTTCAGGACTGAAAAAGAATCTTTTAAGTGAACGATATAAGGTAGTGAAGGGTAAGAATGGTAAAGAACGATTAATTGATACCGCAAAGAAAGATACCAAGAAGAAAACCAAACGTGTAATTGGCTTACGTGAGAAGAAACAACGTCGCCTTATCTATTGACTTCTATAAGGAAGCCAATGATGGTGTAAGGGTAATTATGAGCGGTATTCAGGGAACATTCAGGATAAGTAGACAATGAATTTTGAGCAACATTATGGTGATTTAATAAGCAAGATTAAGCTAAATGGCATGACACCAGATGGTAATAGTATGCCAATTAACAAATGTTTTCTTGATAAGAAATTTCAAAAGGTCGTTAAGAAAAGTAATTATCAGATTGATAGCTATATGAACGTTATTTATGAGAAGAAGAAAGATTTCAAAGTTGGTGAAGTACTTGAATGGGAATTACAGGGTGAAAAGATGCCTGTATTTCTAATTGAGAGTAAAAAGCTCTTTGTGAAGGGTAAACATTTTTGGGTATATGCCGTGGGGATTATTGAATGATTAGTATATTGATTGAGTTTCTGAAGTCAGGATTGGATTTTTTCATTAAGAAGAAAACTATTGAACAGGAAGTAAAGAAAACGAATGTAGAAGGGCAGATTGAAACGAATAAAGAAGAGATTGAAAAGGTAACATTCCACTGGCGTAATGCCCTCGGTTTTGTACTAACCCTTATCATTCTCTATAACTGGATCATAGTACCAGTACTTGATGCTTTTGGAATTATTGTGATCCAAGTTCCATTAGGACAACTTTTGCAAGTGCTATTGATTATGGTTGGTGGAAGCTGAAAGATTTTTCCTTTAATATGTGTTTTGAGTTAATAAAATAGCAATCTAAGGATTTGATTTATGAGTGATGCAATTACTACAGCAGCAATAAAAAAATTGTATGGACTATCCGCTGGGCAATGTAATATTTGCCGAACTTCTCTTTTTAAAGAGCAGGTTCACATCGGACAAATGGCTCATGTAATAGCCAAAAGCCCAAAAGGACCAAGGGGCGATGACCTGTTAGCAAATGACAATTCTTATGAAAATCTTATCCTGCTTTGTGCAAATGATCATATTCTTGTTGATAGAGATCCATTCACTTATACAGTAGAAAAATTGCATCAAATCAAAAGTGAACATGAGGCTTATATACAGGGTGCAACCGATAATACATTATTTTCAGATAAAAAAAGACAGTCAGATGTGGACTTTTTAAACGCTTACTTCCACTTTACACCGTTTGCGAGGGTACGTTCATTAGTTGAAACTTTACCTAATTCTTTTCACATCAATCTTCTTATTTTTGGAGATCAGTTTGATAGTATTTTAAGGGATTTTCCAGCGAGCTATCCTTTAAATGATAAATTACTCCACGGTCATTTCCAAAGTTTTATTGATTCGTATAAAAATATTGATTTTATCATATCTGGACATTTGCCGATTTCCGATAATAGAAACATTCAGGTGTTTGGTGGTGCGAATCATAATCTTCTTTGTCATTTCAATTATGATGAGCTACCATCCGATAAAGCACTGATAATAGAACAAGATTTGATTTCACATAAAATATCTCTTCTTAATGCTTATGAAGGTCTTATAAATTACCTTAGAGCTTATTACCCTGAGGTGGAAATTTACTCTCCTATTCTATGAGTGTTATGAAATATATAAAAGCCCCTTATGGGGCTTTTTTTATGGTTGTTGTAATAGTAATGGTTTCTTCGTTTTCTCTAAAAACCGAATGGCTTTGTTTTATTATTTCCCTAACATCTGGTTTCTTTATTTTTTTGTAATTTAATAAAGCCGAAACTAAAACAGAAACAAAAAGTATAAGTGATACTATACAAATAGTTAAACCTTCTAAAGGTGATAGTTGGGGGTCTATATATAATCCATACATAGAAACAGCGGAGATAGCAATACCGAAAACCATCCACATATCTATAGGGCTTTTATTTGTCGATTTGACCGTAGTGTACTTTTTGACTAAGTCCGTACCTGATAGCACTGTTAAAATTAATGATAATATAGCGAGGGCAGTATTTACATTAAAATTTAGCTTAGCGAATAAAAGCAACATTAGTAAAATAAAAATAAGTAACGCTATGATTAAAAATATTCCTTTCTTGTCCATAAATACCCCGTCGTATTTTTAAAAAAGGTATCTTATGGCAAGGATAAGTAAAAAGGAATCTGCTAATCACAATAAAGTGATGGAATTAATACATTCAGATAAGCTCCTAACACAAGAAGATAGGGAATTCATATTCACCAATTATAGGGGGGATGGGATAGGGGCTACAGGTGCCTTCTTCACACCTGAAATTTTAGCATGGGATTTTGTACTTGATGCTGACTGTACTGGTGACTGTATTGAACTATGTGCTGGTATCGGTCGCCTCAGCTACTACCAGTACTTAAGGAATAAACCAACGCATATTACATGCGTGGAACTCAATCCTGAGTACGTAATGATCGGGAAGAGGGTACTACCAGAGGCAGAATGGATCACTGGTAACGCACTACAGTACTCACCAGACCGTTTCTATGATGTTGCCTATGGTAATCCACCCTTTGGGAAGATCAGTACCTCAAAAGCGTATACAGGCCGTTATAAGGGTAGTGAATTTGAATACAAGGTGATTGAACATGCAAGTACCTTTGCGTCCTATGGTGCATGGATAGTACCGCAAGGTTCCGCAGGCTTTGTCTACAGTGGGGTACATTGTTATGAGCGTAGAGAATCATGTAAGTACCAGAAGTTTGTGAAGGATACTGGCTATGAGCTACATCCAGGTGTAGGCATCGATACAAGTATCTACAGGGATGAATGGAATGGTACTAAGGTGATATGCGAATCGGTGTTAGTAGATGATGACGGTACAAATCTGTAACTAAATTAGTTAAGAAATCATAAAGATAGTAGTACTTGCAAATGTTCCCATTGATGAAGTTATGCGTCCTTTCGTTTTTTAGCACAGGTTAAGAGCCGTTCATATGAATAGTAGAGGCTCCCGGAAGAGGTAAACTGAACGACGTCTCTTGCTAAAACACAGCAACTCTCATGCCATTTTATCGACGATGAGAACAACGTGCCCGGTGATACACCTTCAAAATTAAGCGTAGATGGCAAATGGAAAACTTGCCTGCACGGCTTTCTTAATTTCAATGGCATATCAACAACTCATCCATAAATTTTGCATAATTAATGTAAAGACAAGGCTCGCCAGTAACGCTAAATTCATTTGGCTGTAAGCGCGGTGTCATCCGCGTCAGGAAAATTAAACAGTTACTTTAAAAAATGAAAACGTAAAAAGGTTGGGTTTCGATGTATTGACGGGTAAACTTTGTCGCCCGCTAAACATTTGTTTAAGGAATGATTAATTGTGACCAAACTCAAACTTCTGGCACTTGGAGTGCTTATCGCAACGTCTGCAGGCGTAGCGCACGCTGAAGGTAAATTTTCCCTGGGCGCAGGCGTCGGTGTCGTTGAACACCCATATAAAGATTACGATACCGATGTTTACCCAGTACCGGTAATCAACTATGAAGGCGATAACTTCTGGTTCCGTGGCTTAGGTGGTGGTTACTACCTGTGGAATGACGCAACGGACAAACTTTCAATTACCGCTTATTGGTCGCCGCTTTACTTCAAAGCGAAAGACAGTGGCGATCACCAAATGCGTCACCTGGATGACCGTAAGAGCACCATGATGGCTGGTCTGTCTTATGCTCACTTTACCCAGTACGGTTACCTGCGTACCATCCTGGCTGGCGATACCCTGGATAACAGCAACGGCATTGTCTGGGATATGGCCTGGTTGTATCGTTACACCAACGGCGGCCTGACAGTGACCCCGGGTATCGGTGTGCAGTGGAACAGCGAAAACCAGAACGAATACTATTATGGCGTATCGCGCAAAGAGTCCGCTCGCAGCGGTCTGCGTGGCTATAACCCGAACGACAGCTGGAGCCCTTACCTGGAGCTGAGCGCCAGCTACAACTTCCTCGGCGACTGGAGTGTTTACGGTACCGCGCGCTATACCCGTCTGTCTGATGAAGTTACTGACAGCCCGATGGTGGATAAATCCTGGACTGGCCTGATTTCTACCGGGATCACCTACAAATTCTGATAATGCATCTTTCCAGGGCATTTTGTGCATAAAAACAGGGCGTCACGCCCTGTTTTGCATTACGGTGGTGCAATACCTGGGAGGAAACAATGCAACAAAAAATGATTCAATTTAGTGGCGATGTCTCACTGCCAGCCATAGGGCAGGGAACATGGTATATGGGCGAAGATGCCAGTCAGCGCAAAACAGAAGTTGCTGCACTACGCGCGGGCATTGAGCTCGGTTTAACCCTCATTGATACCGCCGAAATGTATGCCGATGGCGGTGCCGAAAAGGTGGTTGGGGAAGCATTAACCGGTCTGCGTGATAACGTCTTTCTCGTCTCTAAAGTCTATCCGTGGAATGCTGGCGGGCAAAAAGCGATAAATGCATGCGAAGCCAGTTTACGCCGTCTCAATACTGATTATCTCGATCTCTACTTATTACACAGGTCTGGCAGTTTCGCTTTTGAAGAGACTGTTGCAGCGATGGAAAAATTGATCGCCCAGGGAAAAATCCGCCGCTGGGGCGTTTCTAACCTTGATTATGCTGATATGCAGGAACTCTGGCAGCTGCCGGGGGGAAATCAGTGTGCCACTAATCAGGTGCTTTACCATCTCGGTTCACGAGGGATTGAGTACGATCTACTCCCCTGGTGCCAGCAACAGCAGATGCCGGTGATGGCTTACAGTCCATTAGCCCAGGCCGGGCGGTTGCGCAATGGACTGTTAAAAAACGCGGTAGTCAACGAAATTGCACATGCTCACAATATCAGCTCGGCACAAGTATTGTTGGCGTGGGTAATCAGCCATCAGGGTGTGATGGCGATTCCAAAAGCGGCCACGATTGCCCATGTTCAACAGAATGCGGCTGTGCTTGAGGTCGAACTTTCGTCAGCGGAATTAACCATGCTGGATAAAGCGTATCCGGCACCAAAAGGAAAAACTGCGCTGGATATGGTGTGATGTTGATACGTGCCGGATGCATCGCACCCGGCACACAACATTAACGCAAATTAACGTTTCGCAACGCGAATGGATTGCGCCAGATGTGCAGGTTTCTCTTTGGTGACTTTTTGCGTTTCTGAAGCGTAAGCCGTTTCTACACAAACAAATGTTTTGTAGCCATCATCCGGCATATCGCCCATGCTAATTGAAAGCGCCGGTCCCGGGTTCCAGCCTACAACGTTCAGATGATGCTGGTGGCCTACGGCGATAATACGATTCAGCGCTTCATCATTAATCACGCTGCAATCTTGCGGATTCAGATACACGCGATCGGTACGGTCAGGGAAGGTCTGAATACCGTCGGTCAGTACATCTTCTTTCGCGTCATTCACTTTATCAATGAAGCGATCGCCCAGCCCACTGACGCTTACCTTAGCGATATCACCCACGTTAAAGTAGGTATGCAGGGCAGAGGTGGTTTCAAATTCGCCATGTGATTCAAGATCGATTTCACAGGTTTTACCCACGCGGAAATGCGCTAACAGCGTAAAGTCGTGCGGACAGAATTTTTTCGTCTCTTCGCTTTGCGTCAATTCAAAAGTCAGCGCTACGCCATCAGCATCTTCATTATGTGATTTCAGCGTCCACGGCAGGTTGCGGGCAAAACCGTGCGCAGGCAGACCTTGTTGTGCCGCCGGACCAAACCACGGCCAGCAAACCGGTACGCCACCGCGAATAGCGACGCCATTTTTGAACGGTGTGTTGTTGCTCAACCACAGAACTTCTTCTTCACCCGCAGGTTTCCACGAGAGAAGGTGTGCGCCCTGTAATGCAAAAGAGGCTTTTACTTGGGGATGATCGACCACAATGAGGTCCAGTTCATCCAGTTTACGACGGGAGAGGACAGGGGAGATTTGTTCGATGACCGGAAGGGCAAAAATTTTCTTAATCATGACGCAGTCCTTTAACTTCATTTTATCAGGTAAAAAAAAGAGCGACCGAAGTCGCTCTTTTTAGATCACAGTTTCATCTCAACTTATTTGGAGATGTGAGCGATCAGGTCCAGAACTTTGTTGGAGTAACCGGTTTCGTTGTCGTACCAGGATACCAGTTTCACGAAGTTGTCGTTCAGAGCGATACCAGCTTTAGCATCGAACACGGAAGTGCAAACTTCGCCGTTGAAATCGGTAGATACTACGTCATCTTCGGTGTAGCCCAGAACGCCTTTCATTTCGCCTTCAGCAGCGGCTTTAACGGCAGCTTTGATCTGCTCGTAAGTTGCAGCTTTTTCCAGACGAACGGTCAGGTCAACTACGGATACGTTCGGGGTCGGAACGCGGAACGCCATACCAGTCAGTTTGCCATTCAGTTCTGGCAGTACTTTACCTACAGCTTTAGCAGCACCGGTAGAGGACGGGATGATGTTCTGGGAAGCGCCGCGGCCGCCGCGCCAGTCTTTGTGAGACGGGCCATCAACGGTTTTCTGAGTAGCGGTAGTAGCGTGAACGGTGGTCATCAGACCTTCGATGATGCCGAAGTTATCGTTGATAACTTTAGCCAGCGGAGCCAGGCAGTTGGTGGTGCAGGAAGCGTTGGAAACGATGTCCTGGCCAGCATATTTGTCGAAGTTAGCGCCTTTAACGAACATCGGAGTGTTGTCTTTAGACGGACCAGTCATAACCACTTTCTTCGCACCAGCGGTGATGTGTTTACGAGCAGTTTCGTCAGTCAGGAACAGACCAGTTGCTTCAGCGACAACGTCAACACCAACTTCGTCCCATTTCAGGTTAGCCGGATCACGTTCAGCGGTAACACGGATTTTTTTACCGTTAACGATCAGATGACCGTCTTTCACTTCAACGGTACCGTCGAAACGGCCGTGAGTGGAGTCATATTTCAGCATGTATGCCATGTAATCAGCGTCTAACAGGTCGTTGATTGCAACGATCTCGATGTCAGAACGTTTCTGAGCAGCACGGAAAACAATGCGACCGATACGGCCAAAACCGTTGATACCTACTTTGATAGTCATATATTCCACCAGCTATTTGTTAGTGAATAAAAGGTTGCCTGTAAAATTACAAAAACCTTACGCAGCGTCAAGCGGAATCGTGTCAATCATTGCGACAAATCAATCCTGTGCCTAAGCATTACGCGACTGACTCGCCTCACTCTTCCTTTGGGCTTGAAACCACATGGGGTCGGCGCCCCGAATTTTAAAGGGCAATTACGATAAAAATGTGATTTTCATCACGATTTAGGTGCAGCCATTTCGTCGAGATCAAGTTTAGGACAAAATTTTGCCAGTTGGTGTTAATGTTTTGTTAGAATCAGTCACGTAATGTGAGCACGATTAAAGTGAGATGTGAGCAAATGGCTAATAAACCTTCGGCAGAAGAACTGAAAAAAAATTTGTCCGAGATGCAGTTTTACGTGACGCAGAATCATGGGACAGAGCCGCCATTTACGGGTCGTTTACTGCATAACAAGCGTGACGGCGTATATCACTGTTTGATCTGCGATGCCCCGCTGTTTCATTCCCAAACCAAGTATGATTCCGGCTGTGGTTGGCCCAGTTTCTACGAACCGGTGAGTGAAGAATCCATTCGTTATATCAAAGACTTGTCACATGGAATGCAGCGCATAGAAATTCGTTGCGGTAACTGTGATGCCCATCTGGGGCATGTCTTCCCTGACGGGCCGCAGCCAACGGGCGAACGTTATTGTGTTAACTCTGCTTCTTTACGCTTCACTGATGGCGAAAACGGCGAAGAAATCAACGGTTGAAAAAACGATTCAGCAACTTATTCCACAGGAGCGGAAAAATTATGAATCTTGATGACATTATCAACAGCATGACGCCTGAGGTATACCAGCGTTTGTCGACCGCCGTTGAACTGGGGAAATGGCCCGATGGCGTTGCGTTGACCGAGGAACAAAAAGCGAACTGCCTGCAACTGGTGATGCTGTGGCAAGCTCGCCATAATACCGAAGCACAGCATATGACAATTGACACAAATGGTCAGATGGTCATGAAGAGCAAACAGCAGTTAAAAGAAGATTTTGGTATCTCAGCAAAGCCTATTGCTATGTTTAAGTGAATGAGTTATCTAGTATTTAAGCCTGTTATTAAGGGAGGGCAAATATACTTGTTAGGACGTCGTGTTTTAGCTGCAAGTAGGTTAAATGCAACACTGACAAGTATTATCTGGCCTACAATGTCATTGAGGAAATGTAGGCCAGAGATGAATTCAACTAATATTACCCCTGTGTCTCTTCCCAGTCTGCCAGCGTATATAGCGTTGCCCCAGCTGCTGACATCTCCATAAACGCGTGCGCACTGTCCTGGGGCTGGATATTCACGCCACGACAACCATCGGTAATCACATTTACCTTATAACCTAACTGTAACGCGTCCAGCACGGTAAACTTCACGCAATAGTCAGTAGCCAGGCCCATAACGATCAATTCATCGATTTCATGATCGCGTAACCAGTCATCGAGCGAGGTTTTCTGCCGACGGCCGTTATCAAAAAAGGCACTGTAACTGTCAACTAAAGGATTTTCGCCTTTATGGAACACCGCTGCGATCGCTTTTTGGTTCAGTAACGGATGTAATTGTGCGCCTTCACTGTTCTGCACACAGTGATCTGGCCAGAAGGTTTGTGGCAAACCGTCGAGTTGGCCTGGCGTATAAGGCTCTACACCGTGCTGACTGGCAAAACTGCCGTGATTCGCCGGGTGCCAGTCCTGACTGGCGATAACCGCTTCACCGCGCGACTGGCACCAGTCAATCAGGCGGTTAGCGACATCCACCGTACTGTCACCTTCCGGCACGGCGAGCGCGCCACCAGCACAGAAATCATTTTGTAAATCGACCAGTAACAGGGCGCGAGGGGGCATTACAGTCTCCTTAATCATCCGGCGTCAGTTCGCCGCGCAGGTTTTGGCTCATGGCCTTGCGAATGGTTTCAGTATCCAGTTCCTGGCTCAGCAGGTAATGCAGTTTGGTTAGCGTGGCTTCTACAGTCATATCTGCACCGCCAATAACGCCGGCATGGGCGAGGGCGTTACCGGTGGCATAACCACCCATATTCACTTTACCGGACATACATTGTGTCAGGTTGACCACCACAATACCGCGATCGCTGGCTTCTTGTAATTCCTGCAGGAAGGCTTTGTTTTGTGGCGCATTACCCACGCCATAGGAGCGCAGAATCAATGCTTTCACCGGTTGGCGCAGAAAATTGCGCACGACGTCAGCAGAAATCCCTGGATAAATCGTCACTACGCCAATTGGTTGTGGCGTGATTGGATGAACGATTAATTCCCCTTCACCGTGCGGGGCGGGTGGCGTATTCAAACGACGAATATGGATACCAGCTTCCAGTAACGGAGGAAGGTTTGGAGAGGCAAACGCATCAAAACCATCGGCATGGGCTTTGGTAGTGCGGTTGCCGCGATACAATCGGTTATTGAAAAAGAGCGTTACTTCGTTGATCGGATAATTCGCCGCAACGTACAACGCATTCAGCAGATTAATTTGTCCGTCAGAGCGTAACTCAGCCAGCGGGATTTGTGACCCTGTCACAATGACCGGTTTACCGAGATTCTCGAGCATGAACGACAGCGCAGAGGCAGTATACGCCATCGTGTCGGTGCCGTGCAGGATGACAAAACCATCATAGTCGTCATAGTGCGCTTTAATATCTTCAGCAATATGCTGCCAGTCTTCTGGCGTCATATCAGAAGAATCCATCAGCGGCGTATATTCATGAATGGTGAAATCTGGCATCTCCGGGCGATGGAATTCCGGCATCAGCGCCAGTTGGCGTTGTAGATGACCTGACACCGGAATATAACCCTGCTCGGAACGCTGCATCCCGATGGTCCCGCCCGTGTAGGCGACGTAAATTGATTTCTTTTGCATGATATTGATATGAATGATATCGAAAGAGCAAAAGTATATACGTGAGGCAGGAGGAGCGCACCTGATACTATGCGGATAAGGAAATATGGGGCGAGACAGCGGGAAGAGGATTCGTCGACGTAAAAAATAATGTGGCCGACGATCTGTCGGCCACTCAGTACAAGACTTAACGCACGTTGGCGCAGGTCAGGCAAAACGCATAACGGTTTTGTGGGTCGTTAAACGCGGCCAGCTTGTCGCTTTCACTTTTAACGGTAGAGGCTACCGAGGCAAGCGGTGCAGGTAACATGGCCTGGAACGCATCTGGCAACATTGCCCGGACAGAACCAGACATGTTGTCCATCACTTTGTCGAAGAAGGTCGGTTCATCAACGTAGTATTCCAGATGCCACTGTTTCACTTTTGCCAGCTCTGCTGCTTTGGCGACCGCATCATCGAAATCCCCGAGACTATCGACCAGCCCGTTAGCTTTTGCATCCTGACCGGTCCAGACGTGGCCCTGGGCGATTTTATCAATCTGCTCCGGCGTCGAATGACGCGCATCAGCAACCAGCGTGATAAAGCGTTTATAGCCATTCTCAATGCTTAATTGCATCATCTGCTGCGCTTCCGGCGGCAGTGCCCTGGTGATAGAAACATCCGCCAGCGGTGAAGTTGAGACACCATCAGTATGAACACCAATCGAATCCAGACTATTTTCTACGGTGGTGATCACGCCGAAGATACCGATAGAACCGGTCAGGGTGCTGGGGTTAGCCACAATGTAATTAGCTGGCGTGGAAATCCAGTAACCACCAGATGCCGCCATGCCGCCCATCGATACAACCACAGGCTTACCCGCTGCCCGGGCTGCTGCCAGTTCAGCGCGAATCACTTCAGACGCGGTAACGCTGCCGCCTGGGCTATTAACACGCAGGACAATCGCTTTCACTTTCGGGTCAAGGCGAGCGTCGCGGATTTGTGCCGCAGTGGTATCACCGCCAACATTCCCCTGAGTTTCCTCGCCATCCATAATTGCGCCATTAGCGAAGACGACACCGATGCTGTCACCGGTATCTGCCGGCGTTTTCAATGCGTAATCGTAATAACTGATGGCGCGATAATTTTTATCAGTCTTACTCCAGCCGAACTCTTTGGTTAGAGCTTTTTCGATTTCGGCACTCGATGCCAGTGCATCGACCAGCTTGTTTTCCAGTGCATATTTCGCGGTATCGCCACCGGTTTTGGTTAAACCCTCAAGCAACCCTTGCGCGCCAGGGAATACCTGCTGAGCAGGGATCTGCCGGTTAGCGGCAACAGTATTCAGATAGTTTTGCCACAGCTCACCAATCCAGCGGCTGTCAGCTTCGCGGGCTGCCGGTGACATGTCATCACGAATAAACGGTTCAACGGCAGATTTATACGTACCCACGCGGAACACATGGGTGGAAACTTTCAGCTTATCCAGCAACGATTTGTAGTACAGACCGTTGGTAGCAAAACCGTGCAAATCCACCACGCCTTGCGGTGACAGCCAAATTTTATTGGCGAAACTGGCGAGATAATATTGCCCCTGGCTGTAGTTCTCGCCAACGGCATAAACCGGTTTCCCGCTGTCACGAAACTCTTTCAGGGCTTTGCCGATGTACTGCATAGACGGCTGGTCGCCGCCTGCGAAGTTTTTCAGATCCATCACGATACCGGTGATATTGCGGTCGTCCTTCGCCTGGCGAATGGTGTTGACGATATCAAACAGTG
Source organism: Shigella sonnei (assembly GCF_002950395.1). Lineage (NCBI taxonomy): Bacteria > Pseudomonadati > Pseudomonadota > Gammaproteobacteria > Enterobacterales > Enterobacteriaceae > Shigella > Shigella sonnei. Next base: position 1,530,296 of record NZ_CP026802.1, on the reverse strand, counting down.
AGTTTTCCTGCAGACGATCGGAACTGGCACCAAGCAGCTGGCGGCTTAATTTACTAAACCGCTGAGAACTGTCGGGTTTATCGACGATCACACCAGAAATGTCCAGCAGCAGTGCGCCACGACTGGCCGTTTCTTTCGAATCACCACCACTGACCTGCATCCAGATCCCCACACCAACCAGTACGAGGAAAATAAAGAACAGGTTAAGTACCATTTCACGGACGAAATTCAGCAGACGCCACGTCCATTTAAAAAATCCGGCAATAAATCGCCAAAGGGTTCGCATGTATTCTCCCAACTTAAGGTCACACCTGTCACAGGCGCAATAGATGTGGTTATCGTAATGACCCAACCGGCACTTGTCAGCAGGAATTGCGGACTGTGCTGTAACAAAATCCACTCTCGTGTTAATTTTGTGAATAAATATCACGACAGGAGTTAATCAAATGGATGCACTCGAACTATTGATCAATCGCCGTAGCGCCTCCCGCCTGGCTGAACCCGCGCCAACGGGTGAACAACTGCAAAACATCCTGCGTGCGGGTATGCGTGCGCCGGACCATAAGTCCATGCAACCGTGGCATTTTTTTGTGATTGAAGGGGAAGGGCGCGAGCGTTTCAGCGCCGTACTGGAACAGGGGGCGATTGCTGCCGGTAGTGATGACAAAGCTATCGACAAAGCCCGTAATGCGCCGTTCCGCGCACCGCTCATCATCACGGTGGTGGCGAAATGCGAAGAAAATCATAAAGTCCCGCGATGGGAACAGGAAATGTCTGCCGGATGCGCGGTCATGGCGATGCAAATGGCAGCCGTTGCCCAGGGATTTGGCGGCATCTGGCGCAGTGGCGCATTAACTGAAAGTCCGGTAGTGCGTGAAGCATTCGGTTGCCGTGAGCAGGATAAAATTGTCGGTTTTCTCTACCTCGGCACGCCGCAGTTGAAAGCATCTACGTCGATTAACGTCCCGGACCCGACGCCGTTTGTAACTTATTTCTGATAATTGTCGCGAAACTGTCTGGATTGTGAGCAAAGGCGCAGGAATTCAGACACTCTCACTTATCACTTCACGGAATGAGGGTTACCATACCCGGATTGCATTGACAGGAGATGTCCATGAGCGAGAACTCGATTCGTTTGACCCAATACAGCCACGGAGCTGGTTGCGGCTGTAAAATTTCCCCAAAAGTGTTGGAAACCATCCTGCACAGTGAGCAGGCGAAGTTTGTTGATCCGAATTTGCTTGTGGGTAATGAGACCCGCGACGATGCGGCGGTGTACGATCTGGGCAATGGCACCAGCGTTATCAGTACCACCGACTTCTTTATGCCGATCGTTGATAATCCTTTCGATTTTGGCCGCATTGCGGCGACTAACGCCATCAGCGATATCTTCGCGATGGGGGGCAAACCGATTATGGCGATTGCGATCCTCGGCTGGCCGATTAACAAACTTTCCCCGGAAATTGCCCGCGAAGTAACCGAAGGTGGACGCTATGCATGCCGTCAGGCGGGTATTGCGCTGGCTGGCGGTCACTCCATCGATGCGCCGGAGCCGATTTTTGGTCTGGCGGTAACGGGGATCGTACCGACCGAGCGGGTGAAGAAAAACAGTACCGCACAAGCCGGATGCAAACTGTTCCTGACGAAACCGCTGGGGATCGGCGTTCTTACCACGGCTGAGAAAAAATCACTGCTGAAACCAGAACATCAGGGACTAGCGACGGAAGTGATGTGCCGGATGAACATCGCAGGCGCGTCCTTTGCCAACATCGAAGGCGTAAAAGCGATGACCGACGTTACGGGTTTTGGTCTGCTGGGCCATTTGAGCGAAATGTGTCAGGGCGCAGGTGTGCAGGCGCGCGTTGACTATGACGCGATCCCAAAATTGCCGGGGGTTGAAGAGTACATTAAGTTGGGCGCAGTGCCTGGCGGCACCGAACGTAACTTTGCCAGCTACGGTCATCTGATGGGTGAAATGCCGCGTGAAGTGCGCGATTTGCTGTGCGATCCGCAAACTTCTGGCGGTTTGCTGCTGGCGGTCATGCCGGAAGCAGAAAATGAGGTCAAAGCTACAGCCGCCGAGTTTGGCATTGAACTGACGGCAATTGGCGAACTGGTGCCAGCGCGCGGCGGTCGTGCCATGGTTGAGATTCGTTAATTCAATGCGGTTGTTTATTGCCGAAAAACCGAGTCTGGCGCGCGCCATTGCTGATGTCCTGCCCAAACCGCACCGGAAAGGCGATGGCTTTATCGAGTGCGGTAATGGTCAGGTGGTGACCTGGTGTATCGGTCACCTGCTTGAGCAGGCGCAGCCAGACGCCTACGACAGCCGCTATGCGCGCTGGAATCTTGCGGATTTGCCGATTGTCCCGGAAAAGTGGCAATTACAGCCCCGACCCTCCGTGACCAAACAACTTAACGTCATCAAACGCTTCCTGCATGAAGCCAGCGAAATCGTTCACGCCGGGGACCCGGATCGTGAAGGGCAACTGCTGGTGGATGAAGTGCTGGACTATCTGCAACTGGCACCGGAAAAGCGCCAGCAGGTGCAGCGTTGCTTGATAAACGACCTGAACCCGCAGGCGGTTGAGCGGGCGCTCGACCGTCTTCGGTCCAACAGTGAGTTTGTGCCATTGTGCGTTTCTGCGCTGGCGCGAGCGCGTGCCGACTGGCTGTACGGCATCAATATGACCCGTGCGTATACCATTCTCGGTCGCAATGCCGGTTATCAGGGCGTACTTTCCGTGGGACGCGTGCAGACACCCGTGCTCGGGCTGGTGGTGCGCCGCGATGAAGAGATTGAAAACTTCGTGGCGAAAGACTTCTTTGAAGTCAAAGCACATATCGTGACACCTGCCGATGAGCGGTTTACCGCTATCTGGCAACCGAGCGAAGCGTGTGAACCGTACCAGGATGAAGAAGGGCGCTTGTTACATCGTCCACTGGCGGAGCATGTGGTTAACCGCATTAGTGGTCAACCAGCAATTGTCACCAGCTATAACGATAAACGGGAATCAGAATCCGCGCCGCTGCCTTTTTCGCTTTCGGCGTTGCAGATTGAAGCGGCAAAACGCTTTGGTCTGAGCGCGCAGAACGTGCTTGATATCTGCCAGAAGCTGTACGAAACGCACAAGCTAATCACTTATCCGCGTTCCGATTGTCGCTATTTGCCAGAAGAACATTTTGCCGGACGCCACGCGGTGATGAATGCCATCAGCGTTCATGCACCAGATCTGTTGCTGCAGCCAGTGGTAGATCCAGATATACGCAACCGCTGTTGGGATGACAAAAAGGTCGATGCACACCACGCCATCATCCCGACCGCACGGAGTTCAGCCATCAACCTGACGGAGAACGAAGCGAAGGTCTATAACCTGATTGCCCGTCAGTACTTGATGCAGTTCTGCCCGGATGTGGTGTTCCGCAAGTGTGTTATCGAACTGGACATTGCCAAAGGCAAATTTGTCGCTAAAGCGCGTTTTCTTGCTGAAGCAGGCTGGCGCACGCTGTTAGGCAGCAAAGAGCGCGATGAAGAAAACGACGGTACGCCATTGCCTGTGGTGGCGAAAGGCGATGAGTTGCTGTGTGAAAAAGGTGAAGTGGTAGAGCGGCAAACCCAGCCGCCGCGCCATTTTACCGATGCAACACTGCTTTCGGCGATGACCGGGATCGCGCGCTTTGTGCAGGACAAAGATCTGAAAAAGATCCTTCGTGCGACCGATGGTCTGGGGACAGAAGCAACCCGTGCCGGGATTATTGAACTGCTGTTCAAGCGTGGTTTTCTGACCAAAAAAGGGCGCTATATCCACTCTACCGACGCCGGAAAAGCGTTATTCCATTCGCTGCCAGAAATGGCGACGCGACCGGACATGACCGCGCACTGGGAATCGGTGCTGACGCAAATCAGCGAAAAGCAGTGTCGCTATCAGGACTTTATGCAGCCGCTGGTGGGGACGCTATATCAGCTTATTGATCAAGCCAAACGTACGCCGGTGCGGCAGTTTCGCGGCATTGTGGCTCCGGGCAGTGGTGGCAGTGCTGATAAGAAAAAGGCTGCACCGCGTAAACGTAGTGCGAAAAAAAGTCCGCCAGCAGATGAAGTCGGAAGCGGGGCGATAGCGTAAGCGAGTGAATCTTTCGTGCTATTCGAGTCATAGGTAATGACTCCAACTTATTGATAGTGTTTTATGTTCAGATAATGCCCGATGACTTTGTCATGCAGCTCCACCGATTTTGAGAACGACAGCGACTTCCGTCCCAGCCGTGCCAGGTGCTGCCTCAGATTCAGGTTATGCCGCTCAATTCGCTGCGTATATCGCTTGCTGATTACGTGCAGCTTTCCCTTCAGGCGGGATTCATACAGCGGCCAGCCATCCGTCATCCATATCACCACGTCAAAGGGTGACAGCAGGCTCATAAGACGCCCCAGCGTCGCCATAGTGCGTTCACCGAATACGTGCGCAACAACCGTCTTCCGGAGACTGTCATACGCGTAAAACAGCCAGCGCTGGCGCGATTTAGCCCCGACATAGCCCCACTGTTCGTCCATTTCCGCGCAGACGATGACGTCACTGCCCGGCTGTATGCGCGAGGTTACCGACTGCGGCCTGAGTTTTTTAAGTGACGTAAAATCGTGTTGAGGCCAACGCCCATAATGCGTGCAGTTGCCCGGCATCCAACGCCATTCATGGCCATATCAATGATTTTCTGGTGCGTACCGGGTTGAGAAGCGGTGTAAGTGAACTGCAGTTGCCATGTTTTACGGCAGTGAGAGCAGAGATAGCGCTGATGTCCGGCAGTGCTTTTGCCGTTACGCACCACCCCGTCAGTAGCTGAACAGGAGGGACAGCTGATAGAAACAGAAGCCACTGGAGCACCTCAAAAACACCATCATACACTAAATCAGTAAGTTGGCAGCATCACCCGAGTCATATTCTGAAATATCCAGCGGATCAAGAAAATTCGTTGGATATTTTTTTTGCATGGATAAAATTATCGCCTCTAAAGTATGTAATAACAGGGAATGTGATGAAAAAAGTTTTATTACAAAACCATCCTGGGAGCGAGAAGTATTCTTTTAATGGCTGGGAAATATTTAATAGTAATTTTGAACGGATGATTAAAGAAAATAAGGCCATGCTGCTTTGTAAGTGGGGGTTTTATTTAACATGTGTTGTCGCTGTAATGTTTGTGTTCGCAGCGATAACATCCAACGGTTTGAATGAAAGAGGCCTGATTACCGCGGGATGCTCTTTTCTTTATCTATTAATTATGATGGGGCTTATTGTTCGGGCCGGTTTTAAAGCAAAAAAAGAACAACTGCATTATTATCAGGCTAAAGGTATTGAGCCGCTCAGTATCGAGAAGTTACAGGCGCTACAATTGATCGCACCTTATCGATTCTATCATAAGCAATGGTCTGAAACGCTAGAGTTCTGGCCGCGAAAGCCTGAACCTGGTAAAGATACCTTCCAATATCATGTGCTTCCTTTTGACTCGATCGATATCATCAGTAAAAGACGCGAGTCTTTAGAGAATCAATGGGGTATCGAAGATAGCGAAAGTTATTGTGCCTTAATGGAGCATTTTCTTTCTGGCGACCATGGAGCCAATACCTTTAAAGCAAACATGGAGGAAGCCCCAGAGCAGGTTATCGCCTTGTTGAATAAATTTGCTGTTTTTCCCTCAGACTATATCTCTGATTGCGCTAATAATCGCTCCGGTAAATCCTCGGCGAAGCTAATATGGGCGGCGGAATTATCATGGATGACCTCGATATCAAGCACAGCTTTTCAAAACGGGACAATTGAAGAAGAACTGGCCTGGCATTATATAATGCTTGCTTCTCGAAAGGCGCACGAGTTGTTCGAAAGCGAAGAAGATTATCAAAAAAATAGTCTAATGGGGTTTCTTTACTGGCATATCTGCTGCTATCGCAGAAAGTTAACGGATGCTGAACTTGAAGCGTGTTATCGTTACGACAAGCAATTTTGGGAGCACTACAGTAAGAAATGCCGTTGGCCCATAAGAAATGTTCCCTGGGGAGCATCATCCGTTAAATACTCATAAACGCCTGAAATTTTGCCGGGGGCGCTGCGCTTGCCCGGCCTACATTAGAGCGTAACTGCAATGAATTGTGCCCATTTGTAGGCCTGATAAGCGTAGCGCCATCAGGCATTTACAACTTAAATCACACCCTGCGCCAGCATCGCATCGGCAACCTTCACAAAACCGGCAATGTTCGCGCCCTGCACGTAGTTGGTTTGCTCACCTTCACCACCATGCTCAACACAGGCATGGTGGATATCCAGCATGATGTGATGCAAACGTGCGTCAACTTTCTCGGCTTTCCAGCCCAGGCGCGCAGCGTTTTGTGCCATTTCCAGGCCCGACGTTGCTACACCGCCAGCATTAGCCGCTTTACCCGGTGCAAACAGTACGCCTGCCTGCTGGAACAGTTCAGTCGCTTCGATGGTGGTCGGCATATTTGCCCCTTCAGCGACGGCTTTAACGCCATTGGCGATAAGCTGATGCGCGGCGTCAACATCCAGTTCGTTCTGGGTGGCGCAAGGCAGGGCGATATCAACCGGTACAGACCACGGCTGTTGGCCTTCGAGATAGACCAGACCAAATTCTTTGGCGTAATCTGCCACTCGACCATCGCGGCTGGCTTTGATTTCGATAAGACGTGCCAGTTTCTCTTTCGTGAATCCGCTTTCATCAACTACAGTGCCGCTGGAGTCTGACGCAGTGATCACACGAGCACCAAATTCCATCGCTTTTTCGATAGCGTACTGGGCGACGTTGCCGGAGCCAGAAACGGAAACGCGCATCCCTTCAAAACCCATACCGTGGCGTTTTAACATTGCTTCTGTGAAATAAACCAGACCGTAGCCGGTAGCTTCCGGGCGAATAAGACTACCGCCAAATGAAAGGCCCTTACCGGTGAAGACGCAGGCGGTATTGTTGGAGAGCTTTTTCATCATCCCCGCCATAAAGCCGACTTCACGACCACCAACGCCGATATCACCTGCCGGAACGTCGGTATCCGCGCCCAGATGACGATAAAGCTCGGTCATCAGCGCCTGGCAAAAACGCATCACTTCACCTTCGCTTTTTCCTTTCGGATCGAAATCGCTGCCGCCTTTACCACCGCCCATCGGCAGGGTAGTCAGGGCATTTTTGAAGGTTTGTTCAAAGCCGAGGAATTTGAGAATGGAAAGGTTAACTGACGGATGGAAGCGCATACCGCCTTTGTACGGGCCGATGGCAGAGCTGAACTGCACACGCCATGCACGGTTGACCTGTATCTGGTTGCGATCATCAACCCATACCACGCGAAACTGGATCACGCGCTCCGGTTCAACCAGACGCTCCAGTAATGACATCTGGCGATATTTTGGATTTTGTTCAAGAAAAGGCCAGAGTGTGGTCATTACTTCACGAACGGCTTGCGCGAACTCGGTTTGATTCGGGTCGCGCTTTTGGACATGGTTGAGGAATGACTCCAGAGAATATGTCTGATCCATAGATATAAAACCCTTATATATTAATACGATTGTGCTTATGTTGTTTATGTCATGTGCTTTTGCAGTTTTCGACTATACCATCAAGAATGTGACGGTAAGCAAGAAAAAAATGACCCGGGAAAGCAAATTAATAACGAGAGTAATCTCATAACCAAATGCGATAACTCAGACGCTAAAGTTTTGCCACCCGGCTACCGTTATCAGTTGCAGAGACAATAACGTTAAGGAGTTCCCTGTGAGTCGAGCATTGTTCGCCGTAGTATTAGCATTTCCATTAATTGCACTGGCTAACCCGCATTATCGTCCGGACGTGGAGGTAAACGTACCGCCAGAAGTGTTCAGTTCAGGCGGGCAGTCAGCGCAGCCCTGTACTCAGTGCTGCGTTTATCAGGATCAAAATTATTCTGAAGGGGCGGTAATTAAAGCCGAAGGAATACTGCTGTAATGCCAGCGGGATGACAAAACCCTTAGCACTAATCCGCTGCTCTGGCGGCGCGTAAAGCCATAAACGCCTCTAATAGTGGAATGTCAGCAGGGGCCAGCGGATATTGCAGCGCCTCTTCAGGTGAGCACCAGACCAGCGCCTGATGTTCATGTGCCTGTAACGTCCCGTGGAAGTCGGGTACGTGCCAGGCATGAAGATGGATAATCCGGCCCGAAACTTCTCGCTGATGGCTGGCAACATACTCACCCACAGTTGCTTCGATGCCCAATTCTTCGTTTAACTCACGCACCAGTGCCTGCTGCTGGCTTTCATCCAGCTCGACTTTACCATCGGCAAACTCCCATAATCCCGCCTGATCGCTCTGGGCGGGGCGTTGCGCGAGTAAAATTTTGCCATCACGTTCAATGATGGCGGCAACAACTTCAATCATTTTCATAAATTACACACGGGCAGATAAGCGAAAAATGCCATAATATCCGCACTGTTGCTCAATCAGAAAGGCTTTATATTTAAGGAGTGCCTGTGCTAGACCGCCATCTTCATCCCCGGATTAAACCGTTGTTGCATCAGTGCGTGCGGGTTCTTGATAAACCGGGCATTACGCCAGATGGTTTAACATTAGTGGGATTTGCCATCGGCGTGCTGGCTCTGCCGTTTCTGGCGCTGGGCTGGTATCTGGCGGCGCTAGTCGTCATTTTGTTGAACAGGCTGCTTGATGGTCTGGACGGTGCGCTGGCGCGGCGCAGAGAGCTTACCGACGCGGGCGGCTTTCTTGATATTTCTCTTGATTTTCGGTGATGCTGCCAACTTACTGATTTAGTGTATGATGGTGTTTTTGAGGTGCTCCAGTGGCTTCTGTTTCTATCAGCTGTCCCTCCTGTTCAGCTACTGACGGGGTGGTGCGTAACGGCAAAAGCACTGCCGGACATCAGCGCTATCTCTGCTCTCACTGCCGTAAAACATGGCAACTGCAGTTCACTTACACCGCTTCTCAACCCGGTACGCACCAGAAAATCATTGATATGGCCATGAATGGCGTTGGATGCCGGGCAACTGCACGCATTATGGGCGTTGGCCTCAACACGATTTTACGTCACTTAAAAAACTCAGGCCGCAGTCGGTAACCTCGCGCATACAGCCGGGCAGTGACGTCATCGTCTGCGCGGAAATGGACGAACAGTGGGGCTATGTCGGGGCTAAATCGCGCCAGCGCTGGCTGTTTTACGCGTATGACAGTCTCCGGAAGACGGTTGTTGCGCACGTATTCGGTGAACGCACTATGGCGACGCTGGGGCGTCTTATGAGCCTGCTGTCACCCTTTGACGTGGTGATATGGATGACGGATGGCTGGCCGCTGTATGAATCCCGCCTGAAGGGAAAGCTGCACGTAATCAGCAAGCGATATACGCAGCGAATTGAGCGGCATAACCTGAATCTGAGGCAGCACCTGGCACGGCTGGGACGGAAGTCGCTGTCGTTCTCAAAATCGGTGGAGCTGCATGACAAAGTCATCGGGCATTATCTGAACATAAAACACTATCAATAAGTTGGAGTCATTACCCGATTTTCTCTTTTACGCGCTGGTGCCGTTTGGCTTTATTCTTGCTGCACCGGAGCAAAATGCGCTGGCAGGCGGCTGGTTGTTGTTTGCGTTTATCGGCACGGGCAGCAGTTTTCTCGCCTTTGCTGCACTGGCAGCAAAACATCAGATTGATAACCCCGGTTATGCACATAAGTCGTTTTACTATCTGGGGGGATTAACCGAAGGCACAGAAACGATCTTACTGTTTGTGCTGGGATGTTTATTCCCTGCATGGTTTGCGTGGTTTGCGTGGATCTTCGGTGCGTTGTGCTGGATGACGACCTTTACGCGGGTGTGGAGTGGGTATCTGACGCTGAAGTCGCTCCAGCGTCAGTAATTGCAATGTTATTTGCTACTGTCCGGGCCGCGTTCACCGGTTGCTACCGGATTTTTTGGATCGCTGCTCCATTCGTACCAGCCGCCGTCATACACGGAAACATTCTTCCAACCCATGGCGCGTGCGTACATAAAGGTTTCGGACGCGCGCCAGCCGGTGCCGCAGTAGAATGAAACTTGCTGCTCTGGTTTGATATTCCACGCTTTCCACATAGCGGTAATATCATCGGCGCTGCGCATGGTGCCATCCGGGTTATGAAAATCTTCCATATGCGTCGAGTCGCTACCAGCGTGTCCCCAACGTGCTCCGGCTATTTCACCTTTTGGTTTAATATAGCTGTAACCGCTGGTCGTACCGATAAATTCTGGCCACGAACGAATGCTCACCAGCGATGCATCCTGGCGATGCAGCAGTCCACGGGCCTGTTCCATATCGAGCATCAACTGCGGTTGTGCCGGGATCTTCACGCCGAAATCCGGTTCCGCTTTCACTTTCGGTGGCGTTCCTCGCTCAACAGGCAGTCCCGCGTCGGACCAGGTTTGCCAGCCGCCATCCAGCAGACGCACATCTTTCACGCCTGCGTAGAGCATAATTTGCGCCACACGCGCTCCAGCGTATACGTCACGCCCGTACAGAATGACCGTGGTGTCATGGCGAATGCCGTGTTTTGCCAGCATCGCTTTTAGTTGTTCATCAGAAACTTTGTTCCACAGCGGTTCGCTTTCCACTTCGTTGGTATCGATGTAGTCAGCACCGGGAATATGGCTGATAAGGTAAAGCTTAGGAGCGCCCCAGGCCGCTTCAATGACTTTCCAGTCACCGGCAGGTTTCGCCGTAACCTCTTTACCTTGTTGCAGGTCGTGCAGCCATTGCGGATAAACCAGCTGCTCAAAGTGCGGCAGTTTTTGTAGACGGGAAGGTTCGCTTAGCGCGTCACTCAGAATGGAGATATGCGTAAAACCTGCTTTTTGCAGTCGCGTTTTGACGGCGTCGACATCTTTGTCATTACCGTACAGCGCCACCGGGGCATCGGCTTTCAGGTTATGTTGCTTGATCCACGCGTTGAGCTGTTCGGTGCTCATTTTGTCGAGCCAGCTGGCAGAGAGGTTTAAGGCGGCAGGTTCATGACCAGAAGGGCCATTTAAGGTTTGTGGCCAGCCGTTATAAAACGCGCTGGGGCGAGTATCTATCGCTTTGCCATTTTGTTGTTGAAGCTGGTCAAGTGTAAGAGGCTTCGCCAGTTCAGCGGCCCACGAAGAAGCGCAAGCCAGCCCTAAAGCCATTGCCAGCGCGGTCATTTGAGAAACACGTTTCATCGAAAATCCCGACATTGTAGTTTTGAGTGCGCCATTCTGAACTGACGCATTGAGAAAAACTTTGCGTTATCGCAGTTTGTTGTAATTTTCTGACCACTGCGCCATATCCAGAACAGAACTATCAGCAGGAACATCCTGGAGATCGTGCGTTACCTGAACGACGGGGATCGCCAGTTCGCGAACTTCGCTGAACACCCACTGGCGAAAATTATCGCGCAGAGCCACATCAAGACGGCTGAATGGCTCATCCAGGAGTAACGCTTTTGGCTGAGCGAGAAGGGCGCGCAGCAGGGCCACCCGCGCTCGCTGACCGCCTGATAATGTCGCAGGGTCCTGGTGATAAGTTTCAGCCAGTCCCGCTCGATCAAGCGCGTCTTTCACGGCATTGCGCCTGGCAGTCCCCTTGAGCGTCGACAGTAGCGCCAGCAGTAAATTTTGCCCGACGCTGAACTGGTCAAATAACAGTGCATCCTGGAAAAGAATGCCAATCTGACGCTGTGCGGTGGGTAGCATGTCAATCCGTTGCTCATTGAGCCATAGCTCACCTGTACAAGAAAACTGTCCAGCCAGTGCACCAATCATCCATGAAAACAGAGTGGATTTTCCACAGCCAGACGGCCCCATTAACGTGACGATGTCACCTTTATCAACCGTAAAGTTAACGTTTGTCAGCAAGCGGCTTTCTGGTAAACGTAGCGAAACATTTTTCACGCAGAGCATTAGCGGAGTCCTTGTCTGACATAACCTACCCATTTTGCGACTAACGCGGTCAGGGCAAAAATAATAAGCGGTAACAACAGTTGCCATAAAGCCTGGGCGGCGAGAATACCGTTGCTGCCGCCGCTGCTTAATGCCACCGCCTCAGTGGTGAGCGTCGGAAAACGCCCCGCGCCCAGCCACAGCGTCGGCATATACTGCGCAATACTGACTGAAAATCCCACCGCGAAGGCAATCAGCACAGGGCGCAACATGAGTGGGCATTTCACGTAAAAGAAGATTTTGGCCCGCGACCAGCCCAGTGTTTGCGCAATCAAAATTAACCGTGAATCAATGCGCTGCCAGGCGGGTTGCAGGATAAACAGCATCCACGGCATTACCCACAGCAGATGCCCCCAGACCACCGCCGTCCAGCTTCCATCTAGGTTCAGCCATAGCGCCAGCGTGTACTGGCCCGCCACCAGTGGCAGATCGGGCAATAGAATGGGCAACCATAGCCACAACTGGCGACGCTGTGGCCCCCATTCCAGCCACAGCAGTAACAGGAGCAAAGCGATGAATGTTGCTACCAGCCCCATTGTCAGACTGTTGATGAGTGCTTCACTATTGATCGTCGACTGATCCGCGAGGATCGCCAGCAGAACCACACACAGCACACCGGTTAAGGGTAAAAAACTCGCCAGCGTAGTGCCTGGTAATAAAGGTGTGGCAGGCATTGCGAATGCCATCTACGCGGGGAATAGTGCGCCGCCAGCTGCGCCATAGCAGATAGCTCAGCAAAACGTAGGCGGCGAGTAACAGCATCAGCAGCAGACTGGCGAGTGCGCCTTTCGTTTGTTGATCCGCGTCGCCCTGAGTTAACCACTGCCAGCTAATTACTGCCAGCGTCGGTGGATTACCTGGCCCAAGAATAATCGCCACATCCACGACCGAAAGCGACCAGGCAACAATCGCCAGCATCGCCATTGCCAGCGAAGGCGCGACGGAGGGCAACAGCAGCCAGTTCAGGCATTGCCAGCGGCTGTAGCCCAGCGAATCCAGCACAATGACCTGCTGCAACAGCCGTTTTTCGCTCAATACTGCCGCTAAGATCCACAGCAGAAATGCGCTTTCTTTCACTGCAAGGGTGAGGCCCAGACCGATGCCAAATCGGTCCATTGGCGGAGTGAAATACGGGAAATAGTCATATAGCAGCCCTCCGTCAGCAAAGAGCAGCAGGGCGCTGGTGGCAAAAGCCACATGGGGAATGGCGAGCAGCCACGGCAGACGGGCGCACATACGCTGCCATTTCGGCCCAGGCCATAGCGCCACAATCACCAGCAGGGCAATCAACAATGCCCCGACCGCCGCGATGGTTGTCGATACCAGCGTTGCCAGTAATGCATGCGGTAACTGTGGATCGGCAAATAACGCCTGCCAGTGTGTCAACGACAACGCAGGCGATATCAGCGTGAGAGCTGCCGGGATCAGCGGTGCATAAATCACCGCCACCATCGCCCACAGCAAAAAGATTAATGCGTACCGTAACGGCGTAACCATTCTTGTTCCAGTGCATTCACCCATCCTGCGTGCGGTTCAGCCAGTACCGGCGGCAGATCCTGCGGCATTCTTGATTGCAATATTTCGCGCTGCCCGTCAGGCAGTTTTTGCGGATCGAGAACAGAAGGATCGCCCCAGACAACGGGATCTGCTTTACGCAGTTGCGCATCGGGTGAGAGCAGGAAATTGGCAACTACCTTCGCCGCAGCACTGGCATTCGCGTTGGCTGGAATGGTGACGAAATGCACGTTGCCAATCATCCCCTCGCGAAAGCCAAAACTGTAACTGCTTGCCGGCAAATCGCCGCTGGCGATTTTTTGCTGCGCATGCGCGGGGTTAAAGGTCAGCGACAGGCGCAATGTGCCGGCTTTCAGCAGAGCATCCATCCGCGCGGGCGAAGGCGGGAAATCCTTTCCTTCGCGCCACAAATACGGATGCAGTGCATCAAGATATTGCCACAAGGGCGCAGTGACACGGGCGAAAGTCGCATCGTCCGGCGCTTCTTTTAATGCGGCGGGATCTGGCGTCAGCATAATCAGCAACTGTTCAAGAAACGCCGTGCCGCTAAAGTCCGGTGGGCGCGGATAAGTAACCGTGCCGGGATTGGCTTTAGCAAACTCCAGTAAGGCTTGCGGCGTTTGTGGTGGCTGTGGCGTAACATCGCGGCGGGCGATAAACGTCAGTTGTGCGCCGCCCCAGGGCGATTCCGCACCTTGTGTCGGCACTGAAAAATCTTCCCGCACCGGCAGCTGTGTGTCGACATAGCGCCAGTTGGGCAGAGTCTCCGCCCAGCCCGTTTGTAATAAATTGGCCTCTTTTAAGGTGCGGAAGTTTTCGCCGTTCACCCAGAGCAGATCCACCGAGCCGCCCGTTTTACGACCGGCAGCAGCTTCGGTCTGAATGCGCTTCACCGCGTCTGCGGCATCCGCGAGACGAACAATCTTCAGGTTTATAGCGTAATGGGTTTTCATCTCGCCGCTAACCCAGTCGAGATAGCGGTTAATTGCGGTATCGCCGCCCCAGGCGTTAAACCAGACGGTTTGCCCTTTGGCCTCATTTTTAATTTCCTGCCAGTCACTGGCATGTGTTGCCAAAGAAAACAGCGATAACAATCCCAGCAACCACCCACAATGGCGCATCTTCTCTCCTTAAGAACGTTTTTCCGGAATACGGCACAGCCCCTGAGCGGGAATGTCCATGGCAGAATTAAAACGAGCCGACAGGTTTTGCAGGCCGATCAATGCCGTCAGTTCGGTGAGCGCCTGAGCGTCAAAATGCGCAGCCAGTCGGGTACGCAGGGCATCATCGACTGTTGGCGGTGTGACGCTTGCGGCTTCGGCGTACTCCAGCGCCAGCCGTTCTTCATCGCTAAAGAGCGGGCTTTGCCGCCAGTCAGCCACTGCCAGCAGTTTATCGCTGCTGCCGGTACGCTCGGCGACTTTCATACTGGTGATATCCACACAAAACTCACACAGGCACATTTGCGCAATGCGCGCGCTGACAAGCGATCGCACTACCGGATCGAGCGGTGAGCGTTTGCGCTCCAGCCACCCAACAAACATTGACACCAAATAAAAGATAAACGGGATCCGCCCCCACCAGCGAATCGGGCTTAGCACCTCGCCGTAATGGCGACGATGCAGCCACGCCTGCGGACGTAAAATGAAAGGAATTTTGCTAAGCGGCGGTAAACCCATCAGTCATTCCTCTTCTGGCGCTCAAGCCATATTTTCTTCGCCATAAAAATCACCACGGTCAGGGCAAACAGAATAAACAGTCCGGTGACAAACCAGAAAGTACCGCCTGTTAACATGCTGCCCGCCCAGGAATAAACAATAGTCGTCGGTAATTGACCAAGCCCGGTGGCGATAAAAAACGAGCGAAAACGTATTGAAGTCAGATCGGCAGCATAGCTGATTGGATCGAAAGGGACAAAAGGCAATAACCGACAGACCAGGATGGTGTGTTTGCCGTAGCGAGTGAAAAAGCCGTCCATACTGTCAAGCACGGTTTTGCCGGTTAATTTTTCCACCACTTCGCGGCCCATCACTCTGGCGATAAAAAAGCACAGCGCCGCGCCGGCCATCGAACTGGTCCACGACAGCAAGCCGCCCCAGAACGCGCCAAACAGCGACGCATTGGCAAAGGTGATCAAAAACGCAGGTAGCGGTGCAGCAATGGCCTGTAAAATCATCAACAAGAACGAGACAACTGCCGCCAGTGCGCCGTAAGACTGAATAAAGCGTTCTATACCCTGTTGGTCCACGGCGGCAAACGCCGCAACGCTGCGATTGATAAACTCATGGACGCCGGGAAGCAGCGCCCATGCGAGCAGCATAGCGAACAACAGGATGATGAGGGTTATACGGTAGTACCAGATTTTACGCGATTGCATCTTCATCATCCTTTATCCTGGCTTTATTCGGTGATTTTAAAGGTAACCGTTGCCAGCGTGTTATCCGCCGGGAGAACTGAGGCATTGCCTTTGAATTTCACTTCGCCGCGTTTTTCCACCGCACCATAAGTGTATGTTGCATTGCTGACGATGCCGACCGGGCAGCTATCCAGACACACCAGGCAACCCGTTTTCTTCTCTTCTGCTGCCGTTAAATTACCGCCAAAGCGCATGTCCAGTTTCTTGCCATTACTGTCAACAATCACTTCATCGAAGGAATACGCTTTTGCCGCCCCTTGCCAGTTGACCGAAATATCCAGTTTGCTGCCTGTGACATGAGTCGTTTCTTTATTATCCATCGTCATGTTTTCGCCCGGCGTACCACCTGCCTCTTTCAGGGCTTCATAAAATGCTTTCGGGGTCGCATAAGCCATAAACAGCGATTTATGTCCGTTGGAGCCATCTTTAAACACAATACCGTGACGAGTGTCGTCGGTGAGGAAACGACCATTAATTTGCACCAACATGGTTACCGTATGGTTATTGGCATCGACGCGCAGCGGTTGGCTGTTCGAAAGTCCGTCGTATTCCACTTTTGCCGCCGCATTCTCTTTTTGATCGCAGCCGCTAAGCCCGGCAACAGCCAGTAAGCAGAGTGCAGCCAGTCCTTTTTTCCATGACACTGAATAATGTTGCGACATCGTTCTATCCTTCATTTTTTGGGTGAGTAAGCGGGCTGCGGCGCGAAGCAGACAGATCCACATGTTTGTGTCGGGCGTAGAGTTTTGCGAGCTGGACGAGAATAAACAGCGCCAGGCCCGCCAGACAGAGTTGTAAAATAAAGCGCAGCGTAATGCCTTCATTGGCGAGATCGCTTGCCATCACGGTATAAATAACAATACCGGGCAGGGTCGTGAGTGCCGAAATAAGGGTATAAGGCCAGAAGGCGATGGTGGTTAATCCGTAAGCGTAATTTTGAATATTGTAAGGAAACAACGGGATTAAGCGGGTCAGAATAAGAAAATCAATACCGTTACGCGCAATGCCTTTTTCAATGGCCTGGAAGGTATGGCTATGGCCCACGTATTTCAGCAGTAAATCACGTCCCAGCCACCGCGCCAGCAGGAATGAGCACGAGGAGGCCAGCGTGGCGGCAATTAATGAGAGTAGTGTCCCTAAGAGCGGGCCAAAAACTATTCCTCCAGCGATCACCAGTATGCTTCCTGGTAACACAAAGAGGGTGGCAATGATGAATAACAGAATATAGAGGCTATAACCGAACAATCCGCTCTGGCGAATGAGTGTCTGTAAGTGGGGTAAATCGGTGAGCAGATCGAATAAACCGAAAGCGTGGATAGCGTAAATGACCAGCGCAAAAATAAGACAGGCGAAAAGAAATTTACGCTCAGCATTCATCGTGGAGTTTCCTATATCAAACTTGATAATAGAGAAGTGGTCAGACAACTAAAAACGCAGTGACGGTATAACAAAGGACGGCAGGCAACAAATCATTACTGACAGTTTGTTGATTTTTCTCAAGGTTAATTCTCCTGACCCAGTTTGAGCCAGGAGAGCTGCTAAATTAGCGGCGGAAGGTCGCCCAGACGGGGGCGTGATCGGACGGTTTTTCCATGCTGCGAATTTCATAGTCGATGCCGGTTTCTACGCAACATTCTGCCAGCGGTTGGCTGGCGAGCAGCAGGTCGATGCGCAGACCACGGTTATCGTCAAAACCTTTTGAGCGGTAATCAAACCATGAGAAACGATCTGCTGTTTGCGGATTAGCATGGCGGAAGGTATCGACCAACCCCCAGCTCATCAGCCTGTCCATCCATTCGCGCTCTTCCGGCAGGAAAGAGCATTTACCGGTACGCAGCCAGCGCTTACGGTTTTCTTCGCCAATGCCGATATCCAGATCTGTAGGGCTGATATTCATATCGCCCATAATCAGTACCGGATTATCACGTTTGAGTTCGGTTTCCAGGTAGTTTTGCAGATTCTGATAAAACTGCGCTTTTGCCGGGAATTTTATCGGATGGTCGCGGCTTTCACCCTGCGGGAAGTAACCGTTGATCACGGTGACATTACCCAGCAGTGAGGGGATTTCCGCCATAATAATCCGCCGCTGCGCCTCTTCGTCGTCACCGGGAAAGCCGCGACGCACGGCAATCGGCGTCTCTTTGGTCAGCAGCGCCACGCCATAATGGCCTTTCTGCCCGTGATAAAACACGTTGTAGCCGAGCTTCGCCACCTCTTCGAGCGGAAACATATCGTCATGAACTTTTGTCTCCTGCAGGCCAATCACATCCGGTTGGTGCTTTTCGACGATGGCTTCAAGCTGGTGAGGTCTGGCGCGCAGGCCGTTGATATTAAAAGAGACAAATTTCATAGTCGCTGCCATTTATTCAGATAAAGAGTGCGTGGATGGTAGCAGAATTTCGCGTTGCTTACCGCCTGTTGTTAAGTGATTTGATCGATGGTTGTTAATGATGTCAACGATGGCGCAAAAAATGCCCGCTTTTGGTGCGCGCTGCGTCAGAATGGCGCAGTAATTTCCAGTAAATTTCGTCAATGATCACAATTCCAGAATTATATTTTACTTCTGCATAACATTGCGTTTTTTATTCTTTTTATTCACCCACATCGCAAACGTATTCACTTTATATGCACTTTAAATGCATATGGTTTGGTTATAACTCCTTGATTTCCAGTTAGCCTCCGCCGTTTATGCACTTTTATCACTGGCTGGCACGAACCCTGCAATCTACATTTACAGCGCAAACATTACTTATTGTTAACATATAGATAGCGAATTATTTACTGTAGAGGTCGCTATGTCTCAGCCAATTACGCGTGAAAACTTTGATGAATGGATGATACCTGTTTACGCTCCGGCACCCTTTATACCGGTACGTGGCGAAGGTTCGCGCTTGTGGGATCAGCAGGGGAAAGAGTATATCGACTTCGCGGGTGGCATTGCGGTGAACGCGCTGGGCCATGCGCATCCGGAACTGCGTGAAGCGCTGAACGAACAGGCGAGTAAGTTCTGGCATACCGGCAACGGTTACACCAACGAGCCGGTACTGCGACTGGCGAAAAAATTGATCGACGCCACGTTTGCCGATCGCGTCTTCTTTTGTAACTCCGGTGCGGAAGCCAACGAAGCGGCGCTAAAACTGGCGCGTAAATTCGCTCACGACCGCTACGGCAGCCATAAGAGCGGTATCGTGGCGTTTAAAAATGCGTTTCATGGTCGCACGCTGTTTACTGTCAGTGCGGGTGGGCAGCCAGCCTATTCACAGGATTTTGCGCCACTGCCACCAGATATCCGTCATGCTGCATATAACGATATTAACTCTGCCAGCGCGCTGATTGACGACGCCACCTGTGCGGTGATTGTCGAACCCATCCAGGGGGAAGGCGGTGTGGTGCCAGCCAGCAACGCGTTTTTACAAGGTCTGCGTGAATTGTGTGACCGCCACAATGCGCTGTTGATTTTTGATGAAGTACAAACCGGCGTCGGGCGCACCGGGGAACTGTATGCCTATATGCACTACGGCGTGACACCTGATCTGTTAACTACCGCCAAAGCGCTGGGCGGCGGTTTCCCGGTCGGTGCGTTGTTAACAACCGAAGAGTGCGCCAGCGTGATGACCGTTGGCACTCATGGCACCACCTATGGCGGCAATCCGCTGGCCTCGGCGGTGGCGGGCAAAGTGCTGGAGCTCATCAACACACCAGAGATGCTTAATGGCGTTAAACAGCGTCACGACTGGTTTGTTGAGCGTCTTAATACCATTAATCACCGCTACGGTTTGTTCAGTGAAGTTCGCGGCTTAGGTTTGTTGATTGGCTGTGTACTGAATGCCGATTACGCCGGACAAGCGAAACAGATCTCTCAGGAGGCGGCGAAAGCAGGCGTTATGGTACTGATTGCGGGTGGCAACGTGGTGCGTTTTGCGCCTGCGCTCAATGTCAGCGAAGAAGAGGTGACGACCGGACTGGATCGCTTTGCAGCTGCTTGCGAACACTTTGTTAGCCGAGGTTCATCATGATGGTCATCCGTCCCGTTGAGCGCTCAGATGTCTCGGCGCTGATGCAGCTTGCCAGCAAAACGGGCGGCGGCCTGACGTCGCTTCCCGCCAATGAAGCCACGCTTTCCGCGCGTATCGAAAGGGCAATCAAAACCTGGCAAGGCGAACTGCCCAAAAGCGAGCAGGGCTATGTGTTCGTGCTGGAAGATAGCGAGACAGGCACCGTGGCGGGGATTTGCGCCATTGAGGTGGCGGTTGGGCTGAACGATCCCTGGTACAACTATCGGGTCGGCACGTTGGTTCACGCCTCAAAAGAGCTGAATATCTATAACGCATTGCCGACGCTGTTTCTTAGTAACGATCACACCGGCAGCAGCGAGCTGTGCACGCTGTTTCTCGACCCGGACTGGCGCAAAGAGGGCAACGGCTATTTGCTGTCGAAATCGCGCTTTATGTTTATGGCGGCTTTTCGCGACAAGTTTAATGACAAAGTGGTTGCTGAAATGCGCGGGGTGATTGACGAACACGGCTATTCACCGTTCTGGCAAAGCCTCGGTAAACGCTTCTTTTCGATGGATTTTAGCCGCGTCGATTTTCTCTGCGGCACCGGGCAAAAGGCATTTATTGCAGAACTGATGCCGAAACATCCGATCTATACCCACTTTTTATCCCAGGAAGCCCAGGACGTCATCGGTCAGGTACATCCGCAAACCGCGCCTGCCCGCGCGGTGCTGGAGAAAGAAGGTTTTCGTTACCGCAACTATATCGACATCTTCGACGGCGGGCCAACGCTTGAGTGTGACATCGACCGCGTGCGCGCCATCCGTAAAAGTCGGCTGGTGGAAGTGGCAGAAGGGCAGCCTGCGCAGGGCGATTTTCCGGCCTGCCTGGTCGCCAATGAAAATTATCACCATTTCCGCGTGGTGCTGGCGCGTACCGATCCGGCAACCGAGCGTTTGATTTTAACCGCCGCACAACTGGATGCCCTCAAATGCCACGCAGGGGATCGCGTTCGTCTGGTGCGCCTGTGCGCAGAGGAGAAAACAGCATGACTTTATGGATTAACGGTGACTGGATAACGGGCCAGGGCGCATCGCGTGTGAAGCGTAATCCGGTATCGGGCGAGGTGTTATGGCAAGGCAATGATGCCGATGCCGCTCAGGTCGAACAGGCTTGTCGGGCAGCCCGTGCGGCGTTTCCGCGCTGGGCGCGGCTCTCATTGGCTGAACGTCAGGTCGTTGTCGAACGCTTTGCCGGATTGCTGGAAAGCAATAAAGCCGAATTAACCGCGATTATTGCCAGAGAAACGGGTAAGCCGCGCTGGGAAGCGGCAACCGAAGTGACGGCGATGATCAATAAAATCGCGATATCAATTAAGGCGTATCACGTTCGTACCGGCGAGCAGCGTAGTGAAATGCCGGACGGTGCGGCGAGCCTGCGACATCGCCCGCACGGCGTGCTGGCGGTGTTTGGGCCGTATAATTTCCCTGGTCATTTGCCGAACGGACATATCGTTCCGGCATTGCTGGCAGGTAACACCATTATCTTTAAACCCAGCGAACTGACACCGTGGAGTGGCGAAGCGGTAATGCGTTTATGGCAGCAGGCTGGCTTGCCGCCGGGCGTGCTGAACCTGGTGCAGGGCGGGCGTGAAACGGGTCAGGCGCTGAGTGCGCTGGAGGATCTCGACGGTTTGCTGTTTACCGGTAGCGCCAATACCGGCTACCAGCTGCATCGCCAGCTCTCCGGTCAGCCGGAGAAAATTCTCGCCCTTGAGATGGGCGGTAATAATCCGCTAATTATCGATGAGGTGGCGGATATCGACTCGGCTGTCCATCTGACCATTCAGTCGGCGTTTGTCACAGCCGGGCAACGCTGCACCTGCGCCCGCCGTTTATTGCTCAAAAGCGGAGCACAGGGCGATGCGTTTCTTGCTCGTCTGGTTGCCGTCAGCCAGCGATTAACGCCGGGCAACTGGGATGACGAACCGCAGCCGTTTATTGGCGGGCTGATTTCTGAACAGGCCGCACAGCAGGTGGTTACTGCCTAGCAGCAACTGGAAGCGATGGGCGGACGAACCCTGCTTGCGCCGCGCTTATTACAATCAGAGACATCGTTGCTGACGCCGGGGATCATTGAAATGACAGGCGTTGCTGGCGTACCAGATGAAGAGGTGTTCGGACCGTTATTGCGCGTCTGGCGTTATGATTCTTTCGAGGAAGCGATTCTAATGGCGAATAACACTCGCTTCGGACTCTCTTGCGGTCTGGTTTCCCCCGAGCGGGAAAAATTCGATCAACTGTTGCTGGAGGCGCGGGTGGGGATTGTTAACTGGAACAAACCGCTTACTGGTGCTGCCAGTACCGCGCCATTCGGCGGCATTGGTGCATCCGGTAACCATCGCCCCAGCGCCTGGTATGCCGCAGATTACTGCGCATGGCCTATGGCGAGCCTGGAGTCGGACTCGTTAACTTTGCCCGCAACGCTTAACCCCGGGCTGGATTTTTCCGATGAGGTGGTGCGATGAACGCCTGGGAAGTTAATTTCGACGGGCTGGTAGGGCTGACGCATCATTACGCTGGCCTGTCGTTTGGTAATGAAGCCTCTACCCGTCACCGTTTTCAGGTGTCTAACCCGCGACTGGCGGCGAAACAGGGCTTACTGAAAATGAAAACCCTTGCCGATGCGGGATTCCCCCAGGCCGTGATCCCGCCGCACGAGCGTCCGTTTATTCCGGTGCTGCGTCAGTTGGGATTCAGTGGTAGCGATGAGCAGGTACTGGAAAAAGTTGCACGCCAGGCACCGCACTGGCTTTCCAGCGTCAGCTCCGCTTCGCCAATGTGGGTAGCCAATGCGGCAACGATCGCGCCATCTGCCGATACGCTGGATGGCAAAGTGCATCTCACCGTTGCCAACCTGAACAATAAATTTCACCGTTCGCTGGAAGCGCCCGTCACTGAATCGCTGTTAAAAGCTATTTTTAACGACGAAGAGAAATTTAGCGTCCATTCGGCGTTGCCGCAGGTAGCGTTGCTCGGTGATGAGGGGGCGGCAAACCACAATCGTCTCGGCGGTCATTACGGTGAGCCGGGTATGCAACTTTTTGTCTACGGGCGAGAAGAAGGCAATGATACCCGGCCTTCCCGTTATCCGGCGCGACAGACTCGCGAAGCCAGCGAGGCGGTGGCAAGGCTTAATCAGGTGAATCCCCAACAGGTGATTTTCGCCCAGCAAAACCCGGACGTTATCGACCAGGGTGTTTTTCATAATGACGTGATTGCCGTAAGTAACCGCCAGGTGCTGTTTTGCCACCAACAGGCGTTCGCTCGCCAGTCACAGTTACTGGCAAACCTGCGGGCGCGGGTGAACGGTTTTATGGCGATAGAAGTTCCGGCAACTCAGGTTTCCGTGTCGGATGCGGTGTCTACCTATCTGTTTAACAGCCAACTGTTGAGCCGCGATGATGGTTCCATGATGTTGGTGCTGCCTCAGGAGTGTCGGGAACACGCCGGAGTATGGGGTTATCTCAATGAACTCCTTGCCGCTGACAACCCGATTAGCGAACTAAAAGTCTTTGATTTACGTGAAAGCATGGCGAATGGCGGCGGCCCGGCGTGCCTGCGGTTGCGGGTAGTATTGACAGAAGAAGAACGCCGGGCGGTGAATCCGGCGGTGATGATGAACGATACGCTGTTTAATGCGCTCAATGACTGGGTGGATCGTTACTACCGCGATCGCCTTACTGCTGCCGATCTGGCCGACCCGCAATTGCTGCGCGAAGGGCGGGAAGCACTGGATGTATTGAGCCAATTACTGAATCTCGGTTCGGTTTATCCGTTCCAGCGCGAGGGAGGGGGCAATGGATAATTTTCTTGCTCTGACCTTAACGGGTAAAAAACCGGTTATCACCGAGCGAGAAATCAACGGCGTTCGCTGGCGCTGGCTGGGCGATGGTGTGCTGGAACTGACGCCATTAACGCCACCGCAAGGCGCGCTGGTGATTTCTGCGGGGATCCACGGTAATGAGACGGCACCTGTGGAAATGCTGGACGCGTTGCTTGGCGCGATATCTCACGGCGAGATCCCGTTACGTTGGCGGTTGCTGGTGATCCTCGGGGATCCTCCTGCGCTGAAGCAAGGGAAACGTTATTGCCATAGCGATATGAACCGAATGTTTGGCGGTCGTTGGCAGCTATTTGCTGAAAGCGGAGAAACCTGTCGGGCGCGCGAACTGGAACAGTGCCTGGAAGATTTTTATGACCAGGGCAAAGAATCTGTGCGTTGGCACCTTGATCTACATACCGCAATTCGTGGCTCCTTGCATCCTCAGTTCGGTGTATTACCGCAACGCGACATTCCCTGGGACGAGAAATTTCTGACGTGGCTGGGTGCGGCGGGGCTGGAGGCGCTGGTGTTCCATCAGGAGCCTGGTGGTACGTTTACCCATTTCAGCGCCAGACATTTTGGCGCGCTGGCCTGTACGCTGGAACTTGGCAAAGCGTTGCCCTTTGGGCAAAACGATCTTCGCCAGTTTGCAGTAACTGCCAGCGCAATTGCTGCGCTGCTATCTGGTGAGAGTGTCGGTATCGTGAGAACACCGCCGCTCCGTTATCGGGTGGTTTCGCAAATTACTCGCCACTCGCCGTCCTTCGAAATGCATATGGCAAGTGACACGCTGAATTTTATGCCGTTTGAGAAAGGAACATTGCTGGCGCAGGACGGAGAGGAACGTTTTACCGTAACCCATGATGTAGAGTATGTGTTATTCCCTAATCCGTTGGTAGCGTTGGGATTACGCGCGGGATTAATGCTCGAAAAAATAAGCTAATACTTACCCGCAGAAATCATTCTGCGGGTATTAAGTTGCTTTCTTATAAATTAATACAGATTAATCCTGGTTATTTGCTTTATTTATCACCAGTCATCCGGTATAGTTCTTCATAATCTCTGCAAAATCATTGTGTTGTAATATTCTCTCATCACTCTCCATCAAATTTTCTTTTTTTCTCCATAATTGGCGCAAAAGTGTTTTTTACACTTTCATTGTTTTACCGTTGCTCTGATTAATTGACGCTAAAGTCAGTAAAGTTAATCTCGTCAACACGGCACGCTACTTAAGAAAGCCGTAATAAATAACTGAAAGGAAGGATATAGAATATGCGTAAATTAACTGCACTGTTTGTTGCCTCTACCCTGGCTCTTGGCGCGGCTAACCTGGCCCATGCC
Source organism: Shigella sonnei (assembly GCF_002950395.1). Taxonomy (NCBI): domain Bacteria; kingdom Pseudomonadati; phylum Pseudomonadota; class Gammaproteobacteria; order Enterobacterales; family Enterobacteriaceae; genus Shigella; species Shigella sonnei. The sequence goes on along the minus strand of NZ_CP026802.1, from coordinate 1,505,176 downwards.
GCAGACACCACTACCGCAGCACCGGCTGACGCGAAGCCGATGATGCACCACAAAGGCAAGTTCGGTCCGCATCAGGACATGATGTTCAAAGACCTGAACCTGACCGACGCGCAGAAACAGCAGATCCGCGAAATCATGAAAGGCCAGCGTGACCAGATGAAACGTCCGCCGCTGGAAGAACGCCGCGCAATGCATGACATCATTGCCAGCGATACCTTCGATAAAGCAAAAGCTGAAGCGCAGATCGCAAAAATGGAAGAACAGCGCAAAGCTAACATGCTGGCGCACATGGAAACCCAGAACAAAATTTACAACATCCTGACGCCGGAACAGAAAAAGCAATTTAATGCTAATTTTGAGAAGCGTCTGACAGAACGTCCAGCGGCAAGGTGATGCTGCCAACTTACTGATTTAGTGTATGATGGTGTTTTTGAGGTGCTCCAGTGGCTTCTGTTTCTATCAGCTGTCCCTCCTGTTCAGCTACTGACGGGGTGGTGCGTAACGGCAAAAGCACTGCCGGACATCAGCGCTATCTCTGCTCTCACTGCCGTAAAACATGGCAACTGCAGTTCACTTACACCGCTTCTCAACCCGGTACGCACCAGAAAATCATTGATATGGCCATGAATGGCGTTGGATGCCGGGCAACTGCACGCATTATGGGCGTTGGCCTCAACACGATTTTACGTCACTTAAAAAACTCAGGCCGCAGTCGGTAACCTCGCGCATACAGCCGGGCAGTGACGTCATCGTCTGCGCGGAAATGGACGAACAGTGGGGCTATGTCGGGGCTAAATCGCGCCAGCGCTGGCTGTTTTACGCGTATGACAGTCTCCGGAAGACGGTTGTTGCGCACGTATTCGGTGAACGCACTATGGCGACGCTGGGGCGTCTTATGAGCCTGCTGTCACCCTTTGACGTGGTGATATGGATGACGGATGGCTGGCCGCTGTATGAATCCCGCCTGAAGGGAAAGCTGCACGTAATCAGCAAGCGATATACGCAGCGAATTGAGCGGCATAACCTGAATCTGAGGCAGCACCTGGCACGGCTGGGACGGAAGTCGCTGTCGTTCTCAAAATCGGTGGAGCTGCATGACAAAGTCATCGGGCATTATCTGAACATAAAACACTATCAATAAGTTGGAGTCATTACCCAGCGGCAAAAGGTAAAATGCCTGCAACTGCTGAATAATCTTTCAGCCAAAAAACTTAAGACCGCCGGTCTTGTCCACTACCTTGCAGTAATGCGGTGGACAGGATCGGCGGTTTTCTTTTCTCTTCTCAAACAGTTGTAAAAAAAGCCTGATCACCACTAACGTAAATCACCCGAGTTGCCGATAACCATCCACGGTTACCTGAACGATAACAATGAAAAGAACGGGCCGGGAGCGAGTATGGAATACTTTGATATGCGTAAAATGTCGGTGAATCTGTGGCGAAATGCTGCCGGTGAAACGCGCGAAATTTGCACTTTCCCACCGGCAAAACGTGATTTTTACTGGCGTGCCAGCATTGCATCCATCGCGGCGAATGGGGAGTTTTCTTTGTTTCCCGGCATGGAAAGGATAGTGACGTTGCTGGAAGGCGGCGAGATGCTCCTTGAAAGCGCAGACCGCTTTAACCATACCTTAAAACCGTTACAGCCTTTTGCCTTTGCAGCGGACCAGGTGGTAAAAGCGAAACTGACGGAAGGGCAGATGTCGATGGATTTCAACATCATGACACGCCTGGATGTCTGTAAGGCGAAAGTCAGAATTGCCGAACGTACGTTTACTACCTTTGGCTCACGCGGCGGGGTGGTGTTTGTGATTAACGGGGCGTGGCAACTGGGCGATAAATTGCTCACTACCGACCAGGGCGCGTGCTGGTTCGATGGCAGGCACACCCTGCGGCTTTTACAACCGCAAGGTAAACTGTTGTTCAGTGAAATCAACTGGCTCGCTGGTCATTCGCCGGATCAAGTTCAGTAATTTCATAGTTACCGGAAAGCAGCGGCTTACAAAGAATTTTATAACCGTCGTGATCAAACCCGGCGGGTGTCCGAATTAACGTTGTCGCTTCTTCCAGCGAATTAACCGCCCCCAGCCACAGCCAGTTTTGAATAATATGATATTGAGTCATTTCCGGGTGCTGTTCTTTCAGTGCCACCGCACCTTGCCAAGGCCAACACACCACCCGCAAACGCTCCAGAGACTGGCGCAAGCGTAGCGCATGTTCCTCATGGCTCTCTTTACCGCAGCATGCTCCGGCGCAACGTTTTAGCGCTGAACGAAAACATGCACGACCGCGACTTAACGGTTCCAGTCCCAGCAGGCCATAACAAAGTTTTTGTTCATCAGCGATGGTCTGCAATGCTTGCAAAGCTGCGCGCCTATTGGCAAACAGGCCAAACAGGTTGGGGGCTCGTGAAAAATCCACCTCTTTGGCATACACCACATCGACGCGCTTTTCATTTAATTGCAGGGCACAGAGCTGGCGATTGCGGCGCAACCGTTTATTAAACAGCGGCTGTTGTTCTTTGATTAATCGCGCTTCAAGGAGCAGAGCGCCGATTTCGCCTGCGGTACAGATCCAGCTAATTCGCCGGGATTGCCGTAGCATGGCGGCTTCATCCGGGGTGCGTAAATGAGAAAGCACCCGACTGCGGATATTAACGCTTTTGCCGATATAGAGCGGCATGGTGTCACTTTCGCCATGAAACAGATACACCCCTGGTCGGGTGGGTAAGTCATTAAGGAATGAACGTAAATGTTCGGGATATTCATAAATTGCCGCAGCTTCAAATTCGAGCCGCGGAGAAGTTAAACGCCGTACCACTGTTGACTCCGAATGCTGGTTATCTATCCAGTGTAACAGGCGGGGAGCGATTAAAAAAGAGGCGGGTCGATGACAAAGGTTACACCGTCTGACGTGCTACGCCTGTCAGGCCTATTCGACTCCTGCAATATATTGAATTTGCATAGTTTTGTAGGTCGAATAAGGCGTTCACGCCGCATCCGGCGTGAACAAATTACTCTTTTTCGCACAAACCATTATGTGCAAATTATTACTTTTTCCAGAAATCATCGAAAACGGTAATTGGCGGACGGCGTTTATGTTCGGTTTTCAGATACCAGTTCTCTATTGTTCTGGCGACCTGTTCAGGTACGTTTTTCCCTTCCAGATAGTCGTCGATATTGTCATAGGTCACGCCGAGTGCCACTTCATCTGGCAGAGAAGGGCGATCATCTTCCAGATCGGCCGTTGGCGCTTTCTTATAAAGGTGTTCCGGGCAACCTAATGCCGCCAGTAACTGTTTACCCTGACGTTTGTTGAGACGATACAGCGGATTAATGTCTGTACCGCCGTCACCATATTTAGTGAAGAATCCGGTAATGGCTTCTGCTGCATGATCGGTGCCCACCACGACACCGCTGGTCATACCCGCAATGCTATATTGTGCTTTCATCCGCTCACGCGCTTTTTCATTGCCACGGACAAAATCGCTCAGTTCAATGTCTGCTTCCCGCAATGCCTGTTCGCTGGCCAATACCGCGCCCTTGATATTAACGGTTAATACGCGATCCGGTTGAATAAAGGCAATGGCATCCTGGCAATCTTGTTCGTCGGCCTGAACACCATAGGGCAGGCGTACGGCAATAAATTGCAGTGATTCGTTGCCGGTTTCCAGGCGCAGCTCATTAATCGCCATCTGGCACAGCTTTCCGGCAAGCGTGGAGTCCTGACCGCCGCTGATCCCGAGCACCAGTGATTTAATGAACGGATAAGTTTGCAGGTAGCTTTTCAGAAAATCGATACTACGACGAATTTCCTCTTCAGCATTAATCTGCGGTTTTGCGCCCAGCGCCTTTATTATTTGTTGTTGCAATGTCATTGAACCCCTCCAGACAGAAAAGACAAAACTTCCTTAAAGCTAACCCGTTGCCACTGAAACGACAAGCGACAGCGGGCTGAATGGTGGTTAAAACGTCATACAGGAATCCTCTGAAAGCGGAGCCGTTTCGTTCGCGGGCTTGAAAAAGCGCCCAATGTATTCCAGGCTTATCTAACACGCTGATAAACAAGAGGACGGAATATGAACAAGAATATGGCAGGAATTCTGAGTGCAGCGGCGGTATTAACCATGCTGGCGGGTTGTACGGCTTATGATCGTACTAAAGACCAGTTTGTACAGCCTGTGGTGAAAGACGTCAAAAAAGGCATGAGCCGGGCGCAGGTTGCACAAATTGCGGGTAAACCTTCGTCTGAAGTGAGCATGATCCATGCTCGTGGTACTTGCCAGACCTACATCCTGGGTCAACGTGATGGTAAAGCAGAAACCTACTTTGTCGCGTTAGATGATACCGGACATGTCATCAACTCCGGTTATCAGACCTGTGCTGAATACGACACTGATCCACAGGCTGCGAAGTAATCAATTCGTCTGAAAGCTTGAGTAACAACGGAAACCGGCCATTGCGCCGGTTTTTTTTGGCCTGAGTTCTTAATTATCTTCGCGAATTATTTGCCCGAAATGTGAAGAGGGTCATAACCACAGGTCAAGGAGAAACAATTTATAAGGTCAAAGAAATACTATTGCTCAGGTCTATACCGTATACTCCTTTCAGCCACAAAAAAAGTCATGTTGGTTTCGCAAGTTACCCAGAGCATGGAAGCAGGTTAAGGCTTGCGGAGTGTCTGGCTGACAGATAATCGTCGATGAGGGCAGTTTTATGGAAAAGAAACACATTTATCTGTTTTGTTCTGCGGGCATGTCTACCTCTTTACTGGTATCAAAAATGCGCGCACAGGCAGAAAAATATGAAGTTCCGGTCATTATTGAAGCATTTCCGGAAACACTGGCTGGTGAAAAAGGTCAGAATGCCGATGTCGTGTTATTAGGGCCGCAGATTGCTTATATGTTGCCCGAAATCCAGCGTTTGTTACCCAACAAACCGGTTGAAGTAATTGACTCGCTGCTTTATGGCAAAGTCGATGGTTTAGGCGTGCTTAAGGCTGCGGTTGCAGCGATTAAAAAAGCCGCAGCAAATTAATTTATTTTAAATTTTCCCGTCAAAGAGTTATTTCATAAATCAATACCGCAATATTTAAATTGCGGTTTTTAAGGGTATTTTTCTATGAGTAATGTTATTGCATCGCTTGAAAAGGTACTCCTCCCTTTTGCAGTTAAAATAGGAAAGCAGCCACACGTTAATGCAATCAAAAATGGCTTTATTCGCTTAATGCCGTTAACCCTTGCGGGGGCCATGTTTGTATTAATTAACAACGTTTTTCTAAGCTTTGGGGAGGGGGCGTTTTTTTATTCCTTAGGTATTCGCCTCGACGCCTCAACCATTGAAACACTTAATGGCCTGAAAGGTATTGGCGGCAACGTATATAACGGAACATTAGGGATAATGTCTTTAATGGCACCGTTCTTTATTGGCATGGCGCTGGCAGAAGAGCGTAAAGTCGATGCGCTGGCGGCTGGGTTGTTATCCGTTGCAGCATTTATGACCGTCACCCCATATAGTGTCGGTGAGGCCTATGTGGTTGGCGCAAACTGGTTAGGTGGAGCGAATATCATCTCCGGGATTATTATTGGCCTGGTGGTGGCAGAAATGTTTACCTTTATTGTCCGCCGCAATTGGGTCATTAAATTGCCCGATAGCGTACCTGCTTCAGTATCGCGTTCCTTCTCGGCATTAATTCCCGGCTTTATTATTCTTTCCGTGATGGGGATTATTGCCTGGGCGTTGAATACCTGGGGCACCAACTTCCATCAGATCATTATGGATACCATCTCAACCCCACTGGCATCGTTGGGTAGCGTGGTGGGCTGGGCCTATGTGATCTTTGTTCCACTGCTCTGGTTCTTCGGTATTCATGGCGCGCTGGCGCTGACCGCACTGGACAACGGCATTATGACGCCGTGGGCGCTGGAAAATATCGCGACCTATCAGCAATATGGTTCCGTCGAAGCGGCGCTGGCAGCCGGTAAGACCTTCCATATCTGGGCCAAGCCGATGCTGGACTCCTTTATTTTCCTTGGGGGCAGTGGTGCGACTTTAGGCCTGATCCTGGCTATCTTTATCGCCTCTCGCCGTGCTGATTATCGTCAGGTGGCAAAACTGGCGCTGCCGTCCGGCATCTTCCAGATTAACGAACCGATTCTGTTTGGTCTGCCAATTATCATGAACCCGGTGATGTTTATCCCGTTTGTACTGGTACAACCGATTCTGGCGGCAATCACCCTCGCAGCGTACTACATGGGCATCATTCCTCCGGTGACCAATATTGCACCGTGGACCATGCCAACCGGTCTGGGAGCCTTCTTTAACACCAACGGTAGCGTCGCCGCATTGCTGGTTGCACTCTTCAACCTTGGTATCGCAACGTTAATTTATCTGCCCTTTGTTGTGGTGGCTAACAAAGCACAAAACGCGATTGATAAAGAAGAGCGCGAAGAAGATATCGCTAACGCCCTGAAATTTTAATCGATGCCGGTACGGGTAATCGTGCCGGTAAGAATAGAGAGGAACGATGTATGATGGATCTCGATAACATTCCCGATACGCAAACGGAAGCTGAAGAGCTGGAAGAAGTGGTGATGGGGCTTATCATCAACTCCGGACAAGCGCGCAGCCTGGCGTATGCGGCACTGAAACAGGCGAAGCAGGGCGATTTTGCTGCAGCAAAAGCCATGATGGATCAGTCACGGATGGCATTGAATGAAGCGCATCTGGTACAGACGAAACTGATTGAAGGCGATGCGGGCGAAGGTAAGATGAAAGTGAGTCTGGTGCTGGTCCACGCTCAGGATCATTTAATGACGTCCATGCTTGCGCGTGAACTGATTACTGAATTAATTGAGCTTCATGAAAAACTGAAGGCATAAGGAGTCGATGATGCAGCCAGTGATTAACGCGCCGGAAATTGCCACTGCCCGAGAACAGCAGTTGTTTAATGGCAAAAACTTCCATGTGTTTATCTATAACAAAACTGAGAGTATCAGCGGGCTGCATCAGCACGACTATTATGAATTTACTCTGGTATTAACCGGGCGTTATTTCCAGGAGATTAACGGTAAGCGCGTGTTACTGGAACGGGGCGATTTTGTTTTTATTCCGTTAGGTTCGCACCATCAAAGTTTTTATGAGTTTGGTGCCACGCGTATATTGAACGTTGGGATCAGTAAACGCTTTTTTGAGCAGCATTACCTGCCGTTGTTGCCTTATTGCTTTGTCGCTTCGCAGGTATACCGGACCAATAACGCTTTTCTCACCTATGTGGAAACAGTGATTTCTTCATTGAATTTCCGCGAAACAGGGCTGGAAGAGTTTGTTGAGATGGTTACTTTTTATGTCATTAACCGTTTACGTCATTACCGCGAAGAACAGGTGATTGATGATGTACCGCAGTGGCTGAAAAGTACGGTAGAAAAGATGCATGATAAAGAGCAGTTTAGTGAATCGGCGCTGGAGAATATGGTGACGTTGTCAGCCAAATCACAGGAATATTTGACGCGAGCGACTCAACGATATTATGGCAAAACACCAATGCAGATTATTAATGAGATCCGTATTAATTTTGCCAAAAAACAACTGGAAATGACCAACTATTCCGTGACGGATATTGCGTTTGAGGCCGGTTATAGTAGCCCGAGTTTGTTTATTAAAACGTTTAAGAAATTAACGTCCTTTACGCCTAAGAGCTATCGTAAGAAATTGACTGAATTTAATCAGTAAGTCGTTATACCTGACAATTCACATATCTGTCCTGTTGCTGGATTATTTATGTCCGGGGGGGCAGATATGCCAGATATCAGTATTCTGTACTGAAGGGAGAAATTATGAGCCAGAAATTAAAAGTCGTCACTATTGGTGGCGGGAGCAGCTATACCCCGGAGTTACTGGAAGGATTTATTAAGCGTTATCACGAATTGCCGGTCAGCGAATTATGGCTGGTGGATGTCGAAGATGGTAAAGAGAAACTGGATATCATTTTTGAACTCTGCCAACGGATGATTGATAACGCTGGCGTCCCGATGAAGCTTTATAAAACGCTGGATCGCCGCGAAGCATTGAAAGATGCTGATTTCGTTACTACCCAACTGCGCGTAGGCCAATTACCGGCGCGCGAACTGGATGAACGTATTCCATTAAGTCATGGTTATCTTGGCCAGGAAACCAACGGCGCGGGCGGTCTGTTTAAAGGTCTGCGTACCATTCCGGTGATTTTTGACATCGTAAAAGATGTCGAAGAACTTTGTCCGAATGCATGGGTGATTAACTTCACTAACCCGGCGGGAATGGTTACTGAAGCCGTTTATCGTCATACCGGATTTAAACGCTTTATCGGCGTGTGTAATATTCCGATCGGCATGAAGATGTTTATTCACGATGTTCTGATGCTGAAAGACAGCGATGATTTATCTATCGATTTGTTCGGCCTCAACCATATGGTGTTCATTAAGGATGTGCTGGTAAATGGCAAGTCGCGCTTTGCCGAATTGCTTGATGGTGTGGCATCCGGGCAGTTAAAAGCATCTGGCGTTAAAAATATTTTCGATCTGCCATTTAGCGAAGGCTTAATTCGTTCTCTGAATCTGTTGCCGTGTTCTTATTTGCTTTATTACTTCAAGCAAAAAGAGATGCTGGCTATTGAAATGGGCGAATACTACAAAGGCGGCGCACGAGCGCAGGTAGTACAGAAAGTCGAGAAACAACTTTTTGAGCTGTATAAAAACCCGGAGTTGAAAGTTAAGCCGAAAGAACTGGAACAGCGCGGTGGGGCTTATTACTCTGATGCAGCGTGCGAAGTGATCAACGCTATCTACAACGACAAGCAAGCTGAACATTACGTTAATATCCCGCATCATGGGCATATTGATAATATTCCGGCAGACTGGGCGGTAGAAATGACCTGTAAGCTGGGGCGCGATGGCGCGACGCCACATCCGCGCATTACGCATTTCGATGATAAAGTGATGGGGCTGATTCACACCATTAAAGGCTTCGAGATTGCTGCCAGCAACGCCGCACTTAGCGGAGAATTTAACGATGTGTTACTGGCGCTAAACCTTAGTCCGTTGGTGCATTCCGATCGCGATGCTGAGCTGCTGGCACGCGAGATGATTCTGGCGCACGAGAAATGGCTGCCAAATTTTGCCGACTGCATCGCAGAGCTTAAAAAAGCACATTAACCGAGGCTGATTATGGAACGCTTACTGATTGTTAATGCCGATGATTTTGGCTTAAGCAAAGGTCAGAACTACGGCATTATCGAGGCCTGTCGCAATGGGATTGTCACATCGACGACGGCGCTGGTGAATGGGCAGGCTATTGACCATGCGGTGCAGTTGAGTCGTGATGAACCGAGTCTGGCCATAGGGATGTACTTTGTCCTTACTATGGGCAAGCCACTGACAGCTATGCCGGGGTTAACCCGCGATGGTGTGCTGGGAAAATGGATCTGGCAGTTGGCAGAAGAAGATGCTTTACCGCTGGAAGAAATTACTCAGGAGCTTGCCAGTCAGTATTTGCGTTTCATTGAGCTATTTGGACGCAAACCTACGCATCTTGATAGCCATCATCATGTGCATATGTTCCCGCAGATTTTCCCGATTGTTGCCAGGTTTGCGGCTGAAGAGGGGATTGCGTTGCGCATCGACCGTCAGCCGCTATCTAACTCTGGTGATTTACCGGCTAATCTGCGCAGTTCTCAGGGATTCAGTAGCGCGTTTTATGGTGAAGAGATTAGCGAGGCACTGTTCCTGCAAGTGCTGGATGACGCAAGCCATCGGGGTGATCGTTCGCTGGAGGTGATGTGTCATCCGGCGTTTATCGATAATACTATCCGTCAGAGTGCTTACTGTTTCCCACGCTTAACGGAGCTGGATGTGTTGACATCAGCGTCGTTGAAAGGTGCTATCGCTCAGCGTGGTTATCGGTTGGGGAGTTATCGGGATGTGTAAGTGAGGATGTTTGCCAGATGCGGCGTGAACCTTGCATCCGGCGATTAATTCCTACAAAGGCGGCGTAACTGCGCCGCTTGAGACTGCTGACAAACGCAAAACTGCCTGATGCGCTTCGCTTATCAGGCCTACGTGTTTCCTGCAATATATTGAATTTGCACAGTTTTGTAGGCCGGATAAGGCGTTCACGCCGCATCCGGCATAAACAAAGCGCACTATGTAAATCATTTGAGGCGGCGCAATTGCGCCGCCTCCCATCAGGCAGGAATTTTGTCAATCTTAGGAATGCGTGACCACACGCGGTGTGCTGCCATCAGCGTTAGCAGTTCATCCATAAAACTACCGTCAGCGCTGTCAGCTTCCACAATCCCTTCTTCACCCTGGTCAGCGACCTTGATTGTTGCTTTAAACTTGCGCGCGTCTCCCGCCAGCGCAATCGGTTTAAGGTGTTTGTAGGCTTCCATCAGGTAGTAGTTGGCATCGCCGTTGTCAGCGATATCCGCGATATTGCCGCAAGGGACAATGACCGCATCGACCGTCAGCGAAGGTGCACCGGCAAAGGTAGCGGCTATAGGCAACACCGTACCGTCATCCGCAGTCACTTCACCCATTCGGGAGTAGAGCAGTTTGGCATGAACGCCTTTGGCCTTCAGGGCCTTGAGAATGGCCAGAAGGTCTGCCGATCTCACTTCATCATTAAGTAAAATCGCTACCACGCGACCTTTCACATCACCGTCAGGAATGGCGTACAAACTTAAGGATGGATCCTTTTTCAGACCGTTGACGTCCGGAGGTGGGGTGATATTCAGCTGGTCGTCAGTCAGTTCGATACCGAGATTTTTCGCCACCGCCTGGGCCAGAGTGAGATCAATATGCGCCAGCTGGTCAACAACGCGCTCACGAATATACGGACGAACGACTTTGCTTAACTCAAAACTGAAACCATCGACAATATGGCGCTGCTCGAATGGCGTCTGACTTAGCCAGAACAGACGCGGATGGGAATAATATTCGCCAAACGATGGACTGCGCTCACGAACTTTATTTCCTTCCACGCGTTCCTGATATGATTCAAAACCGCCGCGTTTCGGTCCCGGCGGTGTTTCGCGCGGCCAGTTATCGTTGATCGAGTTCGGTTCGTAATTCGCCGGGTTAGTGTCGATCCCCATACGATGCATGCCATCACGCTGGAAGTTGTGGTAAGGGCAGGTCGGACGGTTAATCGGAATCTCATGGAAATTCGGCCCACCAAGACGACTGATTTGTGTATCGGTATAGGAGAACAAACGTCCCTGCAACAGCGGATCGTTGGTGAAGTCCAGACCAGGAACAATATGACCTGGATGGAATGCTGCTTGTTCGTTTTCGGCAAAGAAGTTATCCGGATTGCGATTGAGCACCATTTTGCCGACACGCTGAACGGGCACCAGTTCTTCCGGGATCAGTTTGGTTGGATCGAGAAGATCGAAGTCGAACTTGAATTCATCTTCTTCAGGAATCAACTGGAAGCCCAGTTCGTATTCCGGAAAATCGCCTGCTTCAATGGCTTCCCACAACTCGCGGCGGTGGAAGTCCGGGTCACGTCCGGTGAGTTTTTGTGCTTCATCCCAAACGAGTGAGGCTTTACCTGCCAGTGGTTTCCAGTGGAAACGTACAAACGTTGCCTTCCCTTCGGCATTAATCAGGCGGAAGGTGTGAATACCGAAGCCTTCCATGGTGCGGTAACTGCGGGGGATGCCGCGATCCGACATCGCCCACATCACGTTGTGCAGAGTTTCAGGTTGCAGAGAAACATAATCCCAGAAAGTATCGTGGGCACTTTGCCCTTGTGGAATTGCCCAGTGCGGTTCTGGTTTTACCGCATGAACAAAATCGGGGAATTTATGCGCATCCTGGATAAAGAAGATTGGCGTGTTATTGCCAACGAGGTCAAAAATACCCTCTTCAGTATAGAACTTGGTGGCAAAACCACGGATATCACGCACGGTATCTGCAGAGCCAGCGCCACCCTGAACGGTAGAGAACCTAACAAATACTGGGGTGATTTTGTTCGGATCTGAGAGGAAATCCGCTTTGGTGATATCGCTTAAGCTTTTATATGGCTGGAAATAACCGTGAGCTGCTGATCCGCGTGCATGAACAATACGTTCCGGGATGCGCTCATGGTCAAAGTGGGTGATTTTCTCGCGCAGAATAAAATCTTCCAGCAGCGTTGGACCACGGTTACCGGCACGCAGTGAGTTTTGATCATCGGCGATGCGCACGCCCTGATTAGTGGTCAGCGCATAATTTTCACTGCCTTTGCGTACGTCTTCCAGAGAATTAAGTTTTTCGTTACGTGTATCAGGGGCTTTCAGGCTCCCAGGGGCGGTAGGTTGTGCACCTGGCGGTGTTGGTTCAGCCGCTGGACGATGAGATCCGTCCTCAGGTGCCAGTGAGTCCATCCCCGGTTTCGCTTCGCTGGAATCGTGTAGTGGTGACTGGTGCTGATGTAGGTTCTTTTCGTTATGTTGCGACATTGAACTCGTCTCCTTAATTTATTACTGAAAGGGCCGCTGTTTTGGTCAAAAAACTCTCTAACTATAGACCACCAGCCAGATCCCGCTTCGGAGACTATTCTGGAAACGGTGTTATGAAATACACGCAAAGCGGGACGTACAGGGGCTAAATCGGCTAAACTACAGTTTTTCTAATTTTTAATATGCGTTTAGTGAAGCCAGTAATGAAGAAACCGCTCCGCCAGCAAAACCGCCAGATTATTAGCTATGTCCCACGCACGGAACCCGCGCCGCCAGAACATGCGATAAAGATGGATTCGTTTCGTGATGTCTGGATGCTGCGTGGCAAATATGTTGCGTTTGTACTGATGGGAGAGTCATTTCTGCGCTCACCGGCGTTTACTGTGCCTGAATCTGCCCAACGTTGGGCAAATCAGATCCGCCAGGAAGGGGAAGTGACTGAGTAAGGATTACATACTTCCCGGTTTTGCCGGGAGTTACATGACCTGAAATTCTGCATTTCGTTGCTACATTCATTCAAACCACCTGTAACAAAAAGCTGCCTTTGACGAGCTATTGCTATAAATAAGTGATCTTTTTTCTTTAATTGTTTATTTATTTTAAAATGGTTAAGTTTTGCTAATCATGATGAGCTATTTTTGATAGTTCATCCTGTGGCGTCGCTCTTAAACTTATATTGTAAGTGACTTAGATTTAAATGAGATAATAATTTTGTTAACAATATGGGGCGGGAGATGTTTTCTACAAACTTAATACAGAGTAATTATGGTGATTTAAATATTAAAAGCCTGGCTTTCGACTCTTTTAAAGAAAGGCTTGAGTCTACCATGGCGGCACTCACTTTCTTTATATCAACGGGTCAATGTGACTGCGATGAAATAGCAGAGTCGAACTTCAATCGTATGATTGCCTATATGTCTAACATTAACTATGATGCCTCAAAGCCAGGAGCTCCAGCACTTAGTTTTGATACGTATCTGCAGGACAATGTTAAATATAGAGTGATAATTAATAATCTTTATGGCAGTGAGTTTCGGATAAGAGATATTAATGAGAATTTTGTTGGGATGGATTTTACCTGTGAATTCCGACCCGAAAAAATGACGAATTTGATCAATATAAAAAATAGGTTGGTTATTCATTATTTAAGGACTATATACTATGAAAAAAATTATATACATCCTGCCGGGAGCATTTTTGCTGCGATTCAAAAAAAATGAGAGTCTCCTAAAGTTTCCTTCGATAATATCAATGCTTAATATCAATCTTCTTTTTAATCCACTAAATCTTCCGGGAATGGGAAGTGGTGTGCTTGAAGATATTATGAGTATTCCAGATAGTTCACTTAGAAAACGTCTCGGGTATGAGGTTTTAAGCTTCTCACTACAGGCACATTCATTGAGCCAGGAATGTATTGATAAGTTGGACATTTTTTTCGCTGACGATCTGTTTAAATATGAGTCAGTATGCATCGCCGCGATGGAACATTTAAAAAGTAAAGCAACGGCCCCTATACAAAACGGACCGTTGCCAGCATAAGAATTAACGGTGTGCCAGTTCGGCGTCGTCTTCGCTATCCAGAATGGCTTTATCGGTTTGCTTCAGCCACTGGCTGGTCAGCGTGCCAGCTGTCATCGAGCCACTAACGTTTAGCGCCGTACGGCCCATGTCGATAAGCGGTTCAACGGAGATTAACAGCGCCACCAGGGTTACTGGCAGGCCCATCGCAGGCAGCACAATCAGTGCGGCGAAAGTTGCACCACCACCGACACCGGCAACGCCTGCGGAACTAACGGTAACAATACCGACCAGCGTCGCAATCCACATCGGGTCCAGCGGGTTAATGCCAACCGTAGGCGCAACCATCACCGCCAGCATTGCCGGATACAAACCGGCGCAGCCGTTCTGACCAATGGTTGCACCGAAAGAGGCGGCGAAACTGGCGATGGATTCAGGAACGCCCAGACGACGCGTTTGTGCTTCCACATTCAGTGGGATAGACGCAGCACTGGAACGGCTGGTAAAGGCAAACGTCAGCACAGGCCATACCTTACGGAAGTACTTCAGCGGACTCACGCCATTAATGCCCAGCAGAATGCCATGCACTGCAAACATAATCAGCAGACCGAGGTAGGACGCGACAACGAAACTTCCCAGTTTGATGATGTCTTGCAAGTTAGAACCTGCAACCACTTTGGTCATTAGAGCCAGAACGCCGTAAGGGGTCAACTGCATGACAAGGCGAACCAGTTTCATCACCCAGCTTTGTAGGGTATCGATAGCGGCTAAGACGCGTTCACCTTTCGGCGCATCATCCTTCAGCAGTTTCAATGCAGCTACGCCGAGGAATGCGGCAAAAATTACCACGCTGATAATTGACGTCGGATTGGCTCCGGTAAGATCGGCAAACGGGTTTTTCGGGATAAAGGACAAGACCAGCTGCGGAACGCTCAGATCAGAGACTTTACCAACATAGTTACTTTCAATGGCGTTCAGACGTGCAGTTTCTGCACCACCCTGAACCAGACCTTCAGCCGTCAAACCAAACAGGTTGGTGACCAGCACACCGACCAGCGCCGCAATCAGCGTGGTAAACAAAAGCGTACCGATGGTCAGAAAACTGATTTTGCCTAACTGAGATGCGTTATGCAGACGGGCAACCGCGCTCAGAATAGAGGCGAAGACTAACGGCATAACGATCATTTGCAGCAGTTGAACATAGCCGTTACCAACGATGTTAAACCACTGTACAGAATCTTTAAGTACCTGGCTGTCAGAACCATAAATGGTATGCAGGGCAAGGCCAAAAACCACACCCATCACCAGACCCACCAGCACTTTTTTCGCCAGACTCCACTGTTTATGGCGGGTCTGAGCCAGCGCAAACAGCAGTACAACGAACACCACGATGTTCGCAATTAATGGAAAGTTCATCCCCGTTCTCCTGATCTTATTATTTCTATCACTGCGTAGCAGTCATAGTGTTGGCGCAAGATTAACAGAACTGTGAGCTGGCTCTTATATTCAAATGGAATTGCTTATTCCAGAAAGGTGATTTTTGCCTTTTTAGTATTCAACCTGATGCTTAATAAGCCGATGAAACTGGATCTGCAAGGTATTGATCATTTGCGATGACCAACGAACAGCGCTGTTCTCGGGTAATGAATGGGGCATCCATACCGACCAGACAAATAATGCCATGCAGATAAAACGTTCCAGTTGGTTGCCCTTTTGGGGAACCAGGATAGGCAAGCGGAAACGCCAGCGGCATGGCCAGAGCAGGGGAACACCGGCGGGTGTCAGCATATCGGCAAGTATGTGGCTCAAATAACCCAGCACCATTCCTTGTAGCGCATCAGCCGGAATGAACCAGCCTTCCGGAACCTTAAGGTAAAAGGTTGCCAGCAGCGCAAATACCGCCAGCAGACTGTGGGTAAAACCACGATGCCCAAAAGCGCGGGCGATCGGTTTTGATATCCATTTTAATCGCTGCCCAAGAAACGACTTTGGGTGATCGATGTCCGGTAACAAACACGTCAGGATTGCGGAAGGGACAATATGCCACCAGTCACCCTGTGCCAGCACGGGCGTCAGCTCGGCATTTTTGGCAAATACCGCACAAGCAATAGAAAAGAGAAGGTGACCTTCCGCCGTCATGATAAAACTCACTAAACTGTCGATACGTACAGTATAGGATTTTTATACAGTGCACGGAAGTGGTGACGGTGTAACTCTTTCTCTTAAATTGACGATTAATCCGTCAGTTGAATGCAAATTCAGATAAAGAACCAGGGGCAGCGTGATCACTGCCCCTGGTCATTAACCGAGAAGGTCTTTTGCGGTGAGTTCTGTCAGCGATGAGAGTTTGACGTTTGCTAATACAAAACGTGGATCATTTTGCGCTTCTGGCGCAGGAACGACGATGGAACGCATGCGGGCTGCTTTAGAAGCGATCATGCCATTTACCGAGTCTTCCAGCGCCACGCAGGTCAGTGGGTCAACGCCCAGTTTTGCTGCGCAGTCGAGATATACTTGCGGATGCGGCTTGCTGTAAGGCAGTTTTTCAGCCGAGGCGAGGGCATCGAAACTGTCGCGTAAGTCAAACATGGTCAACACTTTTTCCAGCATATGTAGTGGTGACGCGGAGGCCAGTCCCACCAATAAACCTTGTTCTTTGCATAACGCAACAGCTTCGCGCACGCCTGGTAATAATGGACGTGTCTCTTCAACCAGTGAAATGGCACGGGCAATAACCCGTTCTACTACTTCCTGACGGCTTGGCCCATTCCACGGTTGCCGGGCGTACCAAAGATCGACCACCATATCGATGCGTAAACCTAAGGTGTCCGGCAGCTCGTTACGACGGGAGATATCCACCCCCAGGCTTGCCATCACATCCAGTTCGGCTCGATCCCATAAAGGTTCTGAGTCGATAAGTAATCCATCCATATCAAAAATTGCAGCAAGAATCTGACGCGGGGTTGACATTACAACCTCTCCTTTAGAGCATTATGTGTAAGGTATTAAGCCGTGCTTATGATTAAGCGCCTATCATATCGCCTTTAAAGAATGGGCGAAAACAGATATCTACAGGTAAACTAAGTGAAACGACGCGTCTTAATCAAGGAGAACTCATGACGTATCAACAAGCTGGACGCATTGCTGTTTTGAAAAGGATTTTGGGTTGGGTGATTTTTATACCTGCATTGATCTCCACATTGATTTCTTTGCTGAAATTTATGAATACCCGGCAGGAAAACCAGGAAGGCATTAATGCGGTCATGCTCGACTTTACTCATGTCATGATCGATATGATGCAGGCGAATACGCCTTTTTTGAATCTGTTCTGGTATAACTCCCCGACCCCTAATTTTAATGGTGGCGTGAACGTTATGTTCTGGGTGATTTTCATCCTGATTTTTGTCGGACTGGCGTTGCAGGATTCCGGTGCCCGGATGAGTCGCCAGGCGCGCTTCTTGCGGGAAGGTGTTGAAGATCAACTCATTCTGGAAAAAGCCAAAGGGGAAGAGGGGCTAACGCGTGAACAAATTGAGTCCCGTATTGTTGTTCCGCACCATACTATTTTCCTGCAGTTTTTCTCACTATATATCCTGCCGGTTATTTGTATTGCTGCAGGTTATGTGTTCTTTTCTCTGCTTGGGTTTATTTAATCAAAAGGCCGCACGGAGCGGCCATTATCCTCAACCCATATCATGCTGCTAATAATCTATCCAATGACTGCTGAGCAATAACCAAATGCTGACCGCCAAATAATCTTGCACGATTTAACAGCGTGTAGAGTTGGTAAACCGGTTGACGTTCAAGGAAATCGGCAGGTAGCGGGGATACTGACTGATAGCCGTCATAGATTTGTGGCGGCTGTTCAGTATGCAGCGGTAACATCGCCAGGTCGCACTCTCGGTCACCCCAGTAGCAGGCAGGGTCGAAAATGTACGGGCCATCCGGACCCAGCGCACAGTTGCCGGACCATAAATCGCCGTGCAACAGAGAAGGCTGCAGTTGATGCGAGGCCAGACGCTGCTGAATATGCTCGACGATGGCGTCGATATTGCCGAAAGCGATCCCTTTCTCTGCTGCCAGTTCCAACTGCCAGCCAATCCGTTGTTCAGCAAAAAACGTTGACCAGCGACGTTGCCAGGTGTTGGGCTGTGGAGTTGTGGAGAGCGAGTTATCAAAATCGAGGCCAAATTGTGGTTGGTCACTCCATTGATGTAAACGCGCAATTTGCTGACCAAGAATAAATGCGCTATGCGCATCCAGCGGACGAGGTGGGAGATAATCCATCACCAGAAAACTGTAGTCACGGTCAGCGCCTACTGCCCAAACCTTAGGCACGGTGACGGTTTTACTACGCGACAGTAACTCCAGTTGGTCGGCTTCGGCGGTAAAACCGGGAAGCAGTTCCCTTTCATCACATTTGACGAAAAAGTCATGTCCTGCATAGCGCAAATGCCATGCGGCATGGACTTCTCCGCCAGGCAGTTCATTACGCAGTTCGATTTCGCCTTCACCTAACTGCTCGCTCAAAAGACGACTGATTGCCTGCCACATGATGTCTCTCCCATGTTGTCTGCCAGATCATAAGGTTAGCGCAAGAATGCGGTGTAAAAACACGAGCTAACGCACACCACAGACTGATTATTGCCCAAAAACCATTTATTTTCTGTTGCTATTCCATTCCTCCCAAGTCGTGATGGTGATTTCAGGATCTTTGCCGGTTGCACTTTGGGTAAGCCCCGAAACCAGTTCTCTAATTTCTTCTTCACTTTGGGTACTGATAAGTCCAAAAGTGTTAGTCCCCAGCTCATGGATATTTCCCTCATCATCCGTCATGGTGAGCAAAAAACCGTCGCGAGTCAGGTAATTATTCAACTCGTTAATTTCAGTCAATGTATCCTCATGCAACATGACGGTTATGACATAACGGACAAGATCGCCACTGGCCATAGTTCACCCCTTTGTTATCACATGACTTTTGAGCAAAGTCGGAGAAACGCGTTGCCGACAGGTTGGTGGTGATTCCCCCAATGCTGGGGGAATGTTTTTGTTAGCGGGAAAGGTAAGCGTAAATTTTTTGCGTATCGTCATGGGAGCACAGACGTGTTCCCTGATTGAGTGTGGCTGCACTCCCCGCAGCTACGCCAAAACGGACCATCTCTTCAAGAGAGGCATTTTCTGCCAGTTTCAGTGTCATCGCGCCGACCATGCTGTCACCAGCGCCAACGGTACTCTGGCTTTTCACCGGTGGTGGCACCACCTGAATGCAGTTTTCACTATCAACACCCAGCGCTCCTTGTGGACCAAGGGAAACGACAACCCGTTTGGCCTTGCCGCTATTAACGATTTCCTGCGCGGCTTTGCGGACATCGTCCGGCTGGGTGAGTTCGCGATTCACCAGCGCACTGAGTTCTTTTTGGTTAGGCTTAACCAACTCGATGTTACCAATTGCCAGTGCTGCACTTAACGCTTCGCCAGAACTGTCGACGATGCAGCGGATCCCTTGTTTTTGCGAAGCGGAAATCAGTTGGGTTAATTTTTCCAGCTTCACACCTGGCGGCAGGCTTCCGCTTATGACCAGGATGGCCCCGGATTCAATTTCCAGAACTTGCTCTTCAAGCTGGCGAAACTCATCTTCATTTAATGCCGCGCCTGGCATAACAAAACGATACTGCTCACCGCTTGCTTCCACATGTACATGTAAATTCTGCCGGGTCCAGTCTTTGGCTTCTACAGTAGCGACGGGGACATTTTCATCCGCCAACAGTGAAACCAGGTGTTCGCCGGTCGCGCCACCCGCCGGGAAGATCGCTGTGGCACTGCCTCCAAGATGGGCAATGGCGCGGGCGACGTTGATGCCGCCGCCCCCGGGTTCGAACACCGGTGCGGTACAGCGCAGTTTTCCTTCGGGATAAATTTGCGGGGTAATTGTTGCGCTATCGAGAGAGGGCGCAAGTGTCAACGTATAGATACGTACCATCATTTCCTCCTATAGGCTGATTTCAGTCTGGCACCGAATCAGCGGAAAGTGAAGAAATTAACAATATGATTTATTGGAGCTTTATTTAAAATTTTGCAGATAAATATATATAAATAAAAATCTGTTTTCGCCACATGCTTATTCAAAAAATGAAATAAGAATACATTGCTAAGTTATTCGCGCCTTTTTATAATTCGTTACCTTTCCAGGGACGCTAATCTTTGATCCTTAAGAAAGTTTCCGGGACCGCGATGGTCTCTTTTTTTGTTGTACGGACTCTTGATAAATGAAGCTTTTGAAGACAGTTCCTGCCATCGTTATGTTGGCGGGGGGCATGTTTGCGTCACTGAATGCAGCTGCCGATGATTCCGTTTTTACTGTCATGGACGATCCTGCCAGCGCTAAAAAACCTTTCGAAGGTAATCTGAACGCAGGATATCTTGCACAATCAGGCAATACGAAAAGCTCCTCACTTACGGCTGACACCACCATGACCTGGTATGGACAAACCACTGCCTGGTCGCTGTGGGGGAACGCCAGTAATACTTCTTCTAATGATGAGCGTTCTTCAGAAAAATATGCGGCGGGCGGGCGTAGCCGTTTTAATTTAACTGATTATGACTATTTATTTGGTCAGGCAAGCTGGCTGACAGACCGTTATAACGGCTATCGAGAGCGCGATGTGTTGACCGCGGGTTATGGTCGCCAGTTTTTGAATGGCCCGGTACACAGTTTCCGCTTTGAATTCGGCCCAGGTGTGCGTTACGACAAATATACCGACAATGCCAGTGAAACCCAGCCGCTGGGCTATGCCTCCGGGGCTTATGCATGGCAGTTGACTGACAACGCTAAATTTACGCAGGGTGTTTCGGTCTTTGGCGCGGAAGATACAACGCTGAACTCCGAAAGCGCATTAAATGTTGCTATTAATGAACATTTTGGACTGAAGGTGGCTTACAACGTCACATGGAACTCTGAACCTCCAGAGTCTGCACCGGAACATACCGATCGTCGGACAACCTTATCGCTGGGCTACAGCATGTAAAATTATCTGCCGGACCGTGTTATGCGGTCTGGCTGTCTTCGTTTGTCACTGCTCAGCCCCAAATCATTGCTGCCCAACGTAGCAACAACATAGCGCCACAGATTGCCAGTAGCACCACCACCATCTTCCAGTGTTTTTTATCAAAGCGTTTAGTCGGCATACCAGTGTCCTGCATATCTCTTGTGCGTGATAACGGAGTGTAACAAAAGGGATAGGCATCAAGGGATTTTTTGTTATTACAGCCGTCGGGTGGCGTTGTGCACATGGTCACTGTTTCTGCGTTTTATGAAAAAAATAAAATTATGTATCGATATATATCGTAAATAGCTGGTTATAAATACGTCTTTATTTCATCAGCACTAAAACTCAGGCTTTGGCTGATGACATTTATAGCAGCATAATATGTTTCTACAGTTTTATAATGCTTATGATGAATGGCTATATGAACAGCTGACATGTTGTCATGATTTTTAGCGGCCAATAGTGTAAATAACTGATGTTGACTAAAAGAATGTTTTTTTGCAAAAGCACCCAGCGTCGATATATAAGATAACACGACGTCTTCATTACCCTTGCTCATGGCGATGTATAATGCAGGGGTTCCCTGTGCTGTAGCTCCTTTTAATAAATCCATGATGTTAGCTTTGCTCAACTTGTATTTAAAGGCGATGCCATTAATTTTAGAGAGGAACCGTGTGACACACAAAGGGTGATTATTTTCCATTGCGGCGTATAATCCTGGCTCACCATCATGTATTTTCATGGCTAAAATACTCATCACCATTTTTTTGTTTAAAAGTTCTTGTGCTATTGGAGTGGTTAATGCATTCAGAAAGATATCGATTATTTCATCGAATCCATACAACATGGAGATATAGAGTCCAGGTGTTTCGTTAGCACTTTTAGTTTGCAGTAATTTAACCAGATTATCTTCATGAATGATATGATTGTATACCAGTGACTGAATTTCTTGCATAAATATTTTTACGTTGTCAGTTTGTCCGTTCATCATAGCCAGAAATAAAGCAGGTGTACCAACGCTATTCTGCGCAGTTATTATTTCAATGATTTCTTTTTCAGGGAGTATGGGCAACTGTTTGAATAGTGTAATAAGCTATTGAGTCTGGCCTGTGGCCATTATTAACAACATTGCCGATGGATGTATAGGGGCAAATGGCATTCGTGTCGTGATACCCGCTAAAATAGCAACTGGAACTCCCTCAGGTAATAGAGGAAGAATAGCAATTGCACAGTTGCGAACATACCTATCAGCCCAGGTCTGAGCATCGGGAGCTGAACTGATGAACTTATCAAGCGAGAGAAAGCCCCGTGCTGCCCTGTGGGTGCCTCTGACGGCAACGTTGGTATCGTTCGGGTCGTAAACAGACACAACATAATTTAATTGTCCATACACTGACTGCTTTATTCGTAGCCTTACTGACAAAGTATGATTGTCTATATATAAAATCGCGGACATATGACTGACATTGTTTGCCATCATTCGACAAAAGAAAATATCTAAAGCGAAGCCAAAATCCTTACTCGCGATAACGCGACTCCCTGCAGGAGGATGGCGAAGTAATGCTCTGAACTCCGCGTCCCGGACTAAGGGGACATGCTGCTGTATGGATTCAACGGAGGAGTAGTGTTTAATCAGGTTGACTTTGCCTTTTCCATTTCTCAATGAATCAAGGGCGTATTGCAATGACAGATGGCGACAAAAAATAGCGTCAGAAGGAGATTGCGAAAAAAATGCACTACCATTGAGATTTACTGTTGGTTGTATAGTTTTTTCTCTATGGATTTTTTTAGACAGTTTCATACAATGGTTACGATCTTCGGCAGTTAACTGTTCCTGTTCAATATAATCCAGTATGCTTCGCAAATGGTTAGCCTTAATAGGCGTGGTTTCCAGAAATAAGGGAATGATTTCTTTTTTATAGTGTAATGTAATGAGTATATTTTCTGCATGGATGGGTGAAGTGGCAAAGTTAATGATAAAAAGGGCAGTGGAATAACAATTTTGTGAAATTTTTCGACAGTTTGCGGTAAATTCCTGAGTAACACAGTATGACAGCATCGAACTTAAGTCAGAGGTATCAAGTAGGGTGATGAGTTGGCGCGCAAATTGATTAATAGGCTCTGATGAAGGCGTTGGTATGTCGCTATCGATGTGCAATCTATGAGGAGACTTATAATGGGTTCTGATAATGATATCGTTTTGACTCATAATCTATTCGCCTTATATATGTCTGGAGGTTTTGAGGATGATGATTAATTATTATCGCCAGAACGAAATGTGCACGAAAAATTGCTATAAGAATTGTGTCACTTTTATCATTGTGATATGACCACTTCGTCATTAATCTCATGAGCGTTTAAAATACTACCGCCAAATCACGCAACGAACTTTGCTGGATTCAGTTTATGCTGCTGTAAATCCGCTCGCAGTAAACCTTTCAGACGCACCGTGATGTTATCAGTGGTTCTTTAAGCGTTTTGCTGGTGTACTCACTACAAACGAATTGCGAATCGAATCAATGTGAAACGGAAAGGTACAATCTCCCTTTTTTTAGTGTTAACATCGTTCAACCGGGTGGAAGGTGAGAGGTTAATGTCTTTCATTTGTGTACCTGATTGCGAACCAATTTAGCATTTGTTGGCTAGATGGTTTCGCAATGAACTGTTAATAAACAAATTTTTCTTTGTATGTGATCTTTCGTGTGGGTCACCACTGCAAATTAAGGATATAAAATGCCTGTTATAACTCTTCCTGATGGCAGCCAACGCCATTACGACCACGCTGTAAGCCCCATGGATGTTGCGCTGGACATTGGTCCAGGTCTGGCGAAAGCCTGTATCGCAGGGCGCGTTAATGGCGAACTGGTTGATGCTTGCGATCTGATTGAAAACGACGCACAACTGTCGATCATTACCGCCAAAGACGAAGAAGGTCTGGAGATCATTCGTCACTCCTGTGCGCACCTGTTAGGGCATGCGATTAAACAACTTTGGCCGCATACCAAAATGGCAATCGGCCCGGTTATTGACAACGGTTTTTATTACGACGTTGATCTTGACCGCACGTTAACCCAGGAAGATGTCGAAGCACTCGAGAAGCGGATGCATGAGCTTGCTGAGAAAAACTACGACGTCATTAAGAAGAAAGTCAGCTGGCACGAAGCGCGTGAAACTTTCGCCAACCGTGGGGAGAGCTACAAAGTCTCCATTCTTGACGAAAACATCGCCCATGATGACAAGCCAGGTCTGTACTTCCATGAAGAATATGTCGATATGTGCCGCGGTCCGCACGTACCGAACATGCGTTTCTGCCATCATTTCAAACTAATGAAAACGGCAGGGGCTTACTGGCGTGGCGACAGCAACAACAAAATGTTGCAACGTATTTACGGTACGGCGTGGGCAGACAAAAAAGCACTTAACGCTTACCTGCAGCGCCTGGAAGAAGCCGCGAAACGCGACCACCGTAAAATCGGTAAACAGCTCGACCTGTACCATATGCAGGAAGAAGCGCCGGGTATGGTATTCTGGCACAACGACGGCTGGACCATCTTCCGTGAACTGGAAGTGTTTGTTCGTTCTAAACTGAAAGAGTACCAGTATCAGGAAGTTAAAGGTCCGTTCATGATGGACCGTGTCCTGTGGGAAAAAACCGGTCACTGGGACAACTACAAAGATGCAATGTTCACCACATCTTCTGAGAACCGTGAATACTGCATTAAGCCGATGAACTGCCCGGGTCACGTACAAATTTTCAACCAGGGGCTGAAGTCTTATCGCGATCTGCCGCTGCGTATGGCCGAGTTTGGTAGCTGCCACCGTAACGAGCCGTCAGGTTCGCTGCATGGCCTGATGCGCGTGCGTGGATTTACCCAGGATGACGCGCATATCTTCTGTACTGAAGAACAAATTCGCGATGAAGTTAACGGATGTATCCGTTTAGTCTATGATATGTACAGCACTTTTGGCTTCGAGAAGATCGTCGTCAAACTCTCCACTCGTCCTGAAAAACGTATTGGCAGCGACGAAATGTGGGATCGTGCTGAGGCGGACCTGGCGGTTGCGCTGGAAGAAAACAACATCCCGTTTGAATATCAACTGGGTGAAGGCGCTTTCTACGGTCCGAAAATTGAATTTACCCTGTATGACTGCCTCGATCGTGCATGGCAGTGCGGTACAGTACAGCTGGACTTCTCCTTGCCGTCTCGTTTGAGCGCCTCCTATGTGGGCGAAGACAACGAGCGTAAGGTACCGGTAATGATTCACCGCGCAATTCTGGGGTCGATGGAACGTTTCATCGGTATCCTGACCGAAGAATTCGCTGGTTTCTTCCCGACCTGGCTTGCGCCAGTTCAGGTTGTTATCATGAATATTACCGATTCACAGTCTGAATACGTTAACGAATTGACGCAAAAACTATCAAATGCGGGCATTCGTGTTAAAGCAGACTTGAGAAATGAGAAGATTGGCTTTAAAATCCGCGAGCACACTTTGCGTCGCGTCCCATATATGCTGGTCTGTGGTGATAAAGAGGTGGAATCAGGCAAAGTTGCCGTTCGCACCCGCCGTGGTAAAGACCTGGGAAGCATGGACGTAAATGAAGTGATCGAGAAGCTGCAACAAGAGATTCGCAGCCGCAGTCTTAAACAATTGGAGGAATAAGGTATTAAAGGCGGAAAACGAGTTCAAACGGCGCGCCCTAACCGTATCAATGGCGAAATTCGCGCCCAGGAAGTTCGCTTAACAGGTCTGGAAGGCGAGCAGCTTGGTATTGTGAGTCTGAGAGAAGCTCTGGAGAAAGCAGAAGAAGCCGGAGTAGACTTAGTCGAGATCAGCCCTAACGCCGAGCCGCCGGTTTGTCGTATAATGGATTACGGCAAATTCCTCTATGAAAAGAGCAAGTCTTCTAAGGAACAGAAGAAAAAGCAAAAAGTTATCCAGGTTAAGGAAATTAAATTCCGTCCTGGTACAGATGAAGGCGACTATCAGGTAAAACTCCGCAGCCTGATTCGCTTTCTCGAAGAGGGTGATAAAGCCAAAATCACGCTGCGTTTCCGCGGTCGTGAGATGGCGCACCAGCAAATCGGTATGGAAGTGCTTAATCGCGTGAAAGACGATTTGCAAGAACTGGCAGTGGTCGAATCCTTCCCAACGAAGATCGAAGGCCGCCAGATGATCATGGTGCTCGCTCCTAAGAAGAAACAGTAAGGCCTTCAAGTAGCACTGTCTGTGGAGCCTTCGGGCTTCACAGGCTTTGTTCGCCTTTGTTTCGTTTATTAACAATGCGAAGTGGAAGTTATTAAAATGCCAAAAATTAAGACCGTACGCGGTGCTGCTAAGCGCTTCAAAAAAACCGGTAAAGGTGGTTTTAAGCACAAGCACGCTAACCTGCGTCACATTCTGACCAAAAAAGCGACCAAACGTAAACGTCACCTGCGTCCGAAAGCCATGGTTTCCAAAGGCGATCTGGGCCTGGTAATCGCGTGCCTGCCGTACGCATAAGCCGTTAACGTTTTTAACTTTTTAATTAGAATATAGATACAGGAGAGCACATATGGCTCGCGTAAAACGTGGTGTTATTGCACGCGCACGTCACAAGAAAATTTTGAAACAAGCTAAAGGCTACTACGGTGCGCGTTCTCGCGTATACCGCGTTGCCTTCCAGGCTGTTATCAAAGCTGGTCAGTATGCTTACCGTGACCGTCGTCAACGTAAGCGTCAGTTCCGTCAACTGTGGATTGCGCGTATCAACGCAGCAGCACGTCAGAACGGTATTTCTTACAGCAAATTCATCAATGGCCTGAAAAAAGCCTCTGTTGAAATCGACCGTAAGATCCTGGCTGATATCGCAGTATTCGACAAAGTAGCGTTCACCGCTCTGGTTGAAAAAGCGAAAGCAGCTCTGGCATAAGCCAGTTGAAAGAGGGAGCTAGTCTCCCTCTTTTCGTTTCAACGCCATCAAAACATTGACTTTTATCGCCGTAGCCTTTTCAATAAAGGTCTTTTGAAGAGTACCAAAAGGTAACGCAAGCAATGAATGCTGCTATTTTCCGCTTCTTTTTTTACTTTAGCACCTGAATCCAGGAGGCTAGCGCGTGAGAAGAGAAACGGAAAACAGCGCCTGAAAGCCTCCCAGTGGAGGCTTTTTTTGTATGCGCGTTTTGAAAAATAAAAAGCCAGTCTATCAGGCGTAATTGTCGCAGCCAGTCTGGACACGGCCAGCGCGGAGAAACCGGAGCGTATTTAAGTACGTGAGAATTTCGAGCACTGCCCGGGACCAAAATGGCAAGTAAAATAGCCTGATGGGATAGGCTCTAAGTCCAACGAACCAGTGTCACCACTGACACAATGAGGAAAACCATGTCACATCTCGCAGAACTGGTTGCCAGTGCGAAGGCGGCCATTAGCCAGGCGTCAGATGTTGCCGCGTTAGATAATGTGCGCGTCGAATATTTGGGTAAAAAAGGGCACTTAACCCTTCAGATGACGACCCTGCGTGAGCTGCCGCCAGAAGAGCGTCCGGCAGCTGGTGCGGTTATCAACGAAGCGAAAGAGCAGGTTCAGCAGGCGCTGAATGCGCGTAAAGCGGAACTGGAAAGCGCAGCGCTGAATGCGCGTCTGGCGGCGGAAACGATTGATGTCTCCCTGCTAGGTCGTCGCATTGAAAACGGCGGTCTGCATCCGGTTACCCGTACCATCGACCGTATCGAAAGTTTCTTCGGTGAGCTTGGCTTTACCGTGGCAACCGGGCCGGAAATCGAAGACGATTATCATAACTTCGATGCTCTGAACATTCCTGGTCACCACCCGGCGCGCGCTGACCACGACACTTTCTGGTTTGACACTACCCGCCTGCTGCGTACCCAGACCTCTGGCGTACAGATCCGCACCATGAAAGCCCAGCAGCCACCGATTCGTATCATCGCGCCTGGCCGCGTTTATCGTAACGACTACGACCAGACTCACACGCCGATGTTCCATCAGATGGAAGGTCTGATTGTTGATACCAACATCAGCTTTACCAACCTGAAAGGCACTCTGCACGATTTCCTGCGTAACTTCTTTGAGGAAGATTTGCAGATTCGCTTCCGTCCTTCCTACTTCCCGTTCACCGAGCCTTCTGCAGAAGTTGACGTCATGGGTAAAAACGGTAAATGGCTGGAAGTGCTGGGTTGCGGGATGGTGCATCCGAACGTGCTGCGTAACGTTGGCATCGACCCGGAAGTTTACTCTGGTTTCGCCTTCGGGATGGGGATGGAGCGTCTGACTATGTTGCGTTACGGCGTCACCGACCTGCGTTCATTCTTCGAAAACGATCTGCGTTTCCTCAAACAGTTTAAATAAGGCAGGAATAGATTATGAAATTCAGTGAACTGTGGTTACGCGAATGGGTGAACCCGGCGATTGATAGCGATGCGCTGGCGAATCAAATCACTATGGCGGGCCTGGAAGTTGACGGTGTAGAACCGGTTGCCGGTAGCTTCCACGGCGTGGTCGTTGGTGAAGTGGTTGAGTGTGCGCAGCATCCGAACGCTGACAAACTGCGTGTGACAAAAGTGAATGTCGGCGGCGATCGCCTGCTGGACATCGTCTGTGGTGCGCCAAACTGCCGTCAGGGCCTGCGTGTGGCGGTAGCTACCATTGGTGCTGTTCTGCCGGGTGATTTCAAAATTAAAGCGGCGAAACTGCGTGGCGAACCGTCTGAAGGGATGCTGTGCTCCTTCTCTGAACTGGGAATTTCTGACGATCACAGCGGCATTATCGAACTGCCTGCAGATGCGCCGATTGGCACTGACATCCGCGAATACCTGAAACTCGATGACAACACCATCGAAATCAGCGTAACGCCAAACCGTGCCGACTGCTTAGGTATCATTGGTGTTGCGCGTGACGTTGCCGTGCTGAATCAGCTGCCGCTGGTTGAACCGGAAATCGTTCCGGTTGGTGCGACCATCGACGACACGTTGCCGATTACAGTCGAAGCGCCTGAAGCCTGCCCGCGCTATCTTGGCCGTGTGGTAAAAGGCATTAACGTTAAAGCGCCAACTCCGCTGTGGATGAAAGAAAAACTGCGTCGTTGCGGGATCCGTTCTATCGATGCAGTTGTTGACGTCACCAACTATGTACTGCTCGAACTGGGCCAGCCGATGCACGCTTTCGATAAAGATCGCATTGAAGGCGGCATTGTGGTGCGGATGGCAAAAGAGGGCGAAACGCTGGTGCTGCTTGATGGCACTGAAGCGAAGCTGAATGCTGACACTCTGGTCATCGCCGACCACAACAAGGCGCTGGCGATGGGCGGCATCTTTGGTGGCGAACACTCTGGCGTGAATGACGAAACGCAAAACGTCTTGCTGGAATGCGCTTTCTTCAGCCCGCTGTCTATCACCGGTCGTGCTCGTCGTCATGGCCTGCATACTGATGCGTCTCACCGTTATGAGCGTGGCGTTGATCCGGCACTGCAGCACAAAGCGATGGAACGTGCGACCCGTCTGCTGATCGACATCTGCGGTGGTGAGGCTGGTCCGGTAATTGATATCACCAACGAAGCAACGCTGCCGAAGCGTGCAACCATCACTTTACGTCGTAGCAAACTGGATCGCCTGATCGGCCATCATATTGCTGATGAACAGGTAACTGACATTCTGCGTCGTCTCGGCTGCGAAGTGACCGAAGGCAAAGACGAGTGGCAGGCAGTTGCGCCGAGCTGGCGTTTCGATATGGAGATTGAAGAAGATCTGGTTGAAGAAGTCGCGCGTGTTTACGGCTACAACAACATCCCGGATGAGCCGGTACAGGCAAGCCTGATTATGGGTACTCACCGTGAAGCTGACCTGTCGCTCAAGCGCGTGAAAACGCTGCTCAACGACAAAGGCTATCAGGAAGTGATCACCTACAGCTTCGTTGATCCGAAAGTGCAGCAGATGATCCATCCAGGCGTTGAAGCCTTACTGCTGCCAAGCCCGATCTCTGTTGAAATGTCAGCAATGCGTCTTTCTCTGTGGACCGGCCTGCTGGCAACCGTGGTGTACAACCAGAACCGTCAGCAGAACCGTGTGCGCATTTTCGAAAGCGGTCTGCGTTTCGTACCAGATACTCAGGCACCGTTGGGCATTCGTCAGGATCTGATGTTAGCCGGTGTGATTTGCGGTAACCGTTACGAAGAGCACTGGAACCTGGCAAAAGAGACCGTTGATTTCTATGATTTGAAAGGCGATCTTGAATCCGTTCTCGACCTGACCGGTAAACTGAATGAGGTTGAGTTCCGTGCAGAAGCGAATCCGGCACTGCATCCGGGGCAATCCGCAGCGATTTATCTGAAAGGGGAACGTATTGGTTTTGTTGGAGTTGTTCATCCTGAACTGGAACGTAAACTGGATCTTAACGGTCGCACTCTGGTGTTCGAACTGGAGTGGAACAAGCTCGCAGACCGCGTGGTGCCTCAGGCGCGCGAGATTTCTCGCTTCCCGGCGAACCGTCGTGACATCGCGGTGGTGGTCGCAGAAAACGTTCCCGCAGCGGATATTTTATCCGAATGTAAGAAAGTTGGCGTAAATCAGGTAGTTGGCGTAAACTTATTTGACGTGTACCGCGGTAAGGGTGTTGCGGAGGGGTATAAGAGCCTCGCCATAAGCCTGATCCTGCAAGATACCAGCCGTACACTCGAAGAAGAGGAGATTGCCGCTACCGTCGCCAAATGTGTAGAGGCATTAAAAGAGCGATTCCAGGCATCATTGAGGGATTGAACCTATGGCGCTTACAAAAGCTGAAATGTCAGAATATCTGTTTGATAAGCTTGGGCTTAGCAAGCGGGATGCCAAAGAACTGGTTGAACTGTTTTTCGAAGAGATCCGTCGCGCTCTGGAAAACGGCGAACAGGTGAAACTCTCTGGTTTTGGTAACTTCGATCTGCGTGATAAGAATCAACGCCCGGGACGTAACCCGAAAACGGGCGAGGATATTCCCATTACAGCACGGCGCGTGGTGACCTTCAGACCCGGGCAGAAGTTAAAAAGCCGGGTCGAAAACGCTTCGCCCAAAGACGAGTAATCTGATCTAACTAAAAAGGCCGCTCTGCGGCCTTTTTTCTTTCAATAACTGATTGATTTATAATATCTTATGCCGCTTCGTTCCACTGTGTGTCCACATTCAGTGGAGGGTGAGGGGAGTAAGCCCGCTACATTGCGGGCTTTGTCTTATAGTCTTATCACTGTTTCAAGTCGGTGAGGGCACCAAAAAGAAAACCCGCAGTTTTTACGCTGCGGGTTTGTTGTTCATATCTGTGAGATAGGGTGCCTTATCCGGCCTTACCCTGGCAACCGATTGACGGGGGATTGCTCCCCCGTCGCGGTTTCCTTACTGCTTACACTGTAAGAACGCCGCAAACTCCGCTCCCCAGAAGCTCATCCGTATTTCACACAGCGAACCGTGCAACATCCAGATGATGAGGATTGCCGTCACGCAGAACGTGATGGTCGTAAGCGATTTTTGCGACATAGCACTTGCTCCTTTTCCGGAGAGGCGCTAACCTTTCACTTGTCAAGGTAATGCGGTTAGGGCCTCGGTTAAACAGAGATGTTTTCCGGGGCCTTTCCACATCTGGCCTTCGGGTATTCCCTCCGACCATCAGCCGAAAGGCACCCGCGCGTAATCTATCGCTTTTTTGTTACTCCGGCAATTCTGCCTGTTAATTCTGAGGTAAAGGCAAGCTCATCTGATTGTTTCCCCTGTGTGAAGCTGGCAGATCATGCCACGGGATATCTTCTGAAGAGTGAACGCCGGAGGCGTGTTTTGATGTGAATTTATGGAAAGCTTCCAGTGTTGAGAAGCATACGCCGCATTCCAGATTGTTACACTGGTAATACTTTTGCCGCACGGTGTTTGAATCATTTTCCGGACGACTGGTGCGGATACGGGCAGATGCGCCACAAAGCGGACAACGGAACATAGCGACCTCCCTTAACGTAGTGCAGGGGCTATTCTAAGTTGTTCTGGCTCATACTCCAACAGCCAGTCCGTTTCGAGCGAAAAGCGGTGATTTAACTCTTGAAGAAATAGGCTTTGATACGATTTATCCAAAGCCTGTAAAAGATTGGAATGTTTTTTATCCTGTCATCTATTTTGGGAAAAGATCAGGAAATAGTTATGCACTTATAGATTTACTATAGCATTGTATTATTTGAGTACACCCTCATGTTTTGATTTGTGCGCTAATAGAACTTTTCTGTCTTTTCTTCTGCTCTTGAATGTATGTCTGCACCATTTCTGTTATGGTTGAAAATGCACTATGTTCTTCTATAGTTATTTTTAATTTAAATGTTTTAATGACCGGATTGGTAAGGTTATTTGCATCAACTCTCACCTCAATTGCACCATTCACTTTCTTTGGTTTGTTGGCTGTATATACGAACAACGGGAATATTTCTTCTTTGACTTGATGACGCCACTCTTCGCATTCCAGCGATACAACTTGAACTGGCTCATTTCTCTTTTCTTTATAATAAAAATCGTTTTTATCCCTTTCTGTTGGAGTAAGAGATAACAAAGGACCAATTTCTTTTGAAATTATACTGGATAGCGGTGTTTCCAAAGCTCCCCCAGCGTAAGGCATTCTTTCTGTTACGCCACATACACTACGCCATTTTCCTTTGGGGGCGGTAGGGGCTGAAGGTAGGTCAATCCTTTTGCTTTCAGTCAGCTCTTCCATTATCTCCCAATTAAATCCACACAGACGAAAATCTCCTTTTGCTGTAAATGTTACCACAGCACGTTCAGCGATAGTATAACCTGTGTTTTGTAATAAAAACGACAGCGGGTAATTTATTGCCTTCGGATTAATATGAGTATGACAGTTTTTCAGTATTTCTTCACACTGCTTTTTCCAAAGTGGATAATGTTTTTCTTTATAAAGAGAAATATCATCTGCTGATACAGGGAAATACTCCTGTTGACTAAATGACTTGATGATTTTTTCTAGTGATTGTGGGGTAGTTTGTTCATTGTCAAAGTTTGTAACCAATGGGAATGCATCCGTTAGTTGACAAAGCAAATTATCAACTTCATATTCAGATAAAGCTGTATAATAAGGAAGTACAATATTTAATTGCTCGTCATCGGCTACTTTAATGCTGAAATCGGGCATAGACTGAGTGAATTGCTTCAGCTTAGCTTCCAGCAATTTAATTTGTTTATCCTTTTCATCTGGCTCAGCAGGAAGCAACCATGAAGAAGGCACTTTATAGCAGATTATATTATGTTTTATTGCTGAAAAACGTGGACCGCTATCATTGGTAATGATTGCCACCTCCGAATCTGGATCGTCAGCGCAATACCCTGCCGCAATACCAACAAAACGATCGTCGGCCTCCTGATAATCCAATTGTTCAGATAACTGTTCACATGGTTTCAGGCTTAGATCCATGGTAAGAAAAACTCGCGGCGAGCGTTCACGAATAACAAGAGTCATGTCAGTTGAATCAACTACTTGATTA
Source organism: Shigella sonnei (assembly GCF_002950395.1). Lineage (NCBI taxonomy): Bacteria > Pseudomonadati > Pseudomonadota > Gammaproteobacteria > Enterobacterales > Enterobacteriaceae > Shigella > Shigella sonnei. The sequence continues at coordinate 1,471,645 of NZ_CP026802.1, read as the reverse complement.
AATAGGCTAGCAGCCTTCCTTGCTTTTTTGGATAGGCGGGAATTACCTTGCCCTTTCTGGCGGTCAATCTCTTGCTGAATGGGCCTTGTAATAATGATACATACTTCATCACAAGCAGTAATCTCGGAAAAATTTACCTGCGTCAAGTCCTTGCATTGTAGAAAAATGTTTGAGTCTGGGAATAAATACAGCTTTTTGTTCATTCAAACCTCAACTATGTCAATGGTGTTAGATTAATATAATAATAGTTATCAATTGGTTATCAAAGCATGATTCTTACCACCTGGATTTGCCCCTATATTTCCAGACATCTGTTATCACTTAACCCATTACAAGCCCGCTGCCGCAGATATTCCCGTGGCGAGCGATAACCCAGCGCACTATGCGGATGCCATTCGTTATAATGCTCGAACGCCTCTGCAAGGTTCTTTGCTGCCGTTAACCCGTCTGGTTTGGGCATGATACTGATGTAGTCACGCTTTATCGTTTTCACGAAGCTCTCTGCTATTCCGTTACTCTCCGGACTCCGCACCGCCGTGTTCTTCGGTTCAAGTCCCAACATCCGGGCGAACTGGCGTGTTTCATTAGCCCGGTAGCATGAACCATTATCCGTCAGCCACTCCACTGGAGACGACGGAAGATCGTTGCCGAAGCGGCGTTCCACCGCTCCCAGCATGACGTCCTGTACTGTTTCACTGTTGAAGCCGCCGGTAGTCACCGCCCAGTGCAGTGCCTCACGATCACAGCAGTCCAGCGCGAACGTGACACGCAGTCTCTCTCCGTTATCACAGCAGAACTCGAACCCGTCAGAGCACCATCGCTGATTGCTTTCTTTCACGGCCACTCTGCCTGTATGTGCCCGTTTCGATGGCGGTACAGCAGGTTTTCGCTCAAGCAACAGCGCATTCTGGCGCATGATCCGGTAAACACGTTTGGCATTGATCGCAGGCATACCATCAAGTTCTGCCTGTCTGCGAAGCAACGCCCATACCCGACGATAACCATACGTGGGCAGCTCTCCGATAACATGGTGTATACGGAGAAGCACATCCGTATCATCAGTGTGACGACTGCGGCGGCCATCCATCCAGTCATCGGTTCGTCTGAGAATGACGTGCAACTGCGCACGCGACACCCGGAGACAACGGCTGACTAAGCTTACTCCCCATCCCCGGGCAATAAGGGCGCGTGCGCTATCCACTTTTTTGCCCGTCCATATTCAACGGCTTCTTTGAGGAGTTCATTTTCCATCGTTTTCTTGCCGAGCAGGCGCTGGAGTTCTTTAATCTGCTTCATGGCGGCAGCAAGTTCAGAGGCAGGAACAACCTGTTCTCCGGCGGCCACAGCAGTAAGACTTCCTTCCTGGTATTGCTTACGCCAGAGAAATAACTGGCTGGCTGCTACACCATGTTGCCGGGCAACGAGGGAGACCGTCATCCCCGGTTCAAAGCTCTGCTGAACAATTGCGATCTTTTCCTGTGTGGTACGCCGTCTGCGTTTCTCCGGCCCTAAGACATCAATCATCTGTACTCCAATGACTAGTCTAAAAACTAGTATTAAGACTATCACTTATTTAAGTGATACTGGTTGTCTGGAGATTCAGGGGGCCAGTCTACCACCCCTGATGTCAGGTAGGAAAACACCATATGTTTCTGCTCTGTTTTTCCTTAGAAATAGGCATCCTTGCTGGAACAAAGCGAGCAGCTATATTGACTCTATGTTGTGAGTGTGTTGATCCGTTCTGAGTTAATACATTTAAGTTGCTCACTCTGTTTCTGCTATCCATTCCGGGATTTTTGCCTCAAGCTCAAGCTGCGTGGTAAAGCCGCTGTTATCAATGGTGTGCTCGGCTTTTGCAATAATCCAGTCCTGATTATCAATCTCGCTTTTAAATCCTGTTACCGTGCCATGCATTTCGGGGTAGAGTTCTGCACGTCCATGCGCCAGTGTGATGGAGAATGATGCGGCTCCGCGTTGTAGCTGCTGCCACTTTGCCGCCGCTGCACGTCTTGCTGCCTGCTCGTTCTGATAAGTTTTGCGTAACACAAACACGTTGCCTTCCGCACCTTCCATATAGTCGCCTTCCCGGCTGCTGCTTTTCTCCTTTTTTGGTTTTGACGGTTTGCGGCGTTTCACGCTGACTTTTTTCTTTTTCCCGTAATTAAGATCAAGCCAGTAAGCGCGTACCCCCGTATACGCTTCGCGGTCAGCAATGCGGAACTGATGGCGATCGCCGCTGCTGCGTGTGATGGCGAACGAGGGCAACGGCTGGCCCTGTGCGTTCACGCCACCACCGGGCATGATGAATAACAGATTACCGCTTTTTACCGTGGTGATTGCGCCCAGCATTTCCGCCATGCGCGTAAGGAAGGACATGTCGCTTTCTTCGGTCTGGTCGGCGTGGTCGATTTCGATATCCATCAGCATTTCGCTGATTTGCGGTTTCAGACCATACCGATGAGCGATGGCGGATACCACACGCTCAACGGTCACATCATGCCAGGACACCTCACGTTTAACGTTAAATTCAGCCCGAAAATCTGCGCTTCTGGCTGAAACAGTCAGCCTGTCCGGCGGTCCTTCGTGAGCGATTTCATCAACAATGTAAGTGCCTTTTTCTGTCAGCGGTTCTCCCTTCCAGCCAATGAGAACCGTCAGGCGCGCGCCCCGTGGCGGTAGCTGCAACTGACCATCCGCATCATCCAGCGTGATGGTGAGCTGGTCCGCCTCAAATCCCCGGTTGTCGGTCAGTGACAGGCTCATCAGGCGCTCTGCCACGCCTGACAGCGTTTTACCCTCCGCGAGAATATCAAAATCCGGCATTTTCACGGGGTCTGTGCCCTGACTGAGCAATTGCATGGTGGTGTCGGTCATCTGCTCCCTCCCTGTGTGGCATGGTCGCATGTGCGTGCGGAGGGGGTTACTGCTTTTTGTTGTCGCCGTGGCGGGAGAATGGCGCAGGGGTGAGATTACGCGCGTGGTGGGTGATGATTGTTGCCGAATCATTTAACGGATACAAGGGGTTGAAGCTATGAGTGAAACTCGTTTTCATGGTGCCCGTGTTACGGAAAATACCGACCTGGTAACAGCGATTAACGATGTTGATTCCAGCGTTATCGGTATCGTGGCAACGGCGGATGATGCGGACGCGGAGCTGTTCCCGCTGAACAAGCCCACACTGCTGCCCCGCGTCAATGACGTGCTGGGAAAATGCGGAACAACGGGGACGCTTTATCGTGCGCTTAAGGCCATCGCAGACCAGGTGAGCACAAAGGTGATCGTCGTTCGCGTGGCTGAACACAAAGAAGAAGACGGAAAAACGCAGGATCAACTGGTTATCGGTGGTTCTGAATCTGACGGCAGCTATACGGGGATGTATGCGCTGCTTGTTGCAGAGCAGGATGAAAGCATCGGATACCGTCCGCGTATTCTGGCCGCGCCGGAGCTGGACACGGAGGCGGTGACAAAATCCCTGTGCGTGATTGCGGGTAAACTGCGCGCGTTTGTGTATGCCTCATGTCATGACTGTAACACGATGGCTGAGGCAATTACCTACCGCCAGAAATTCAACGAACGTGAGGTGATGCTCTTATGGCCGGACTTCATCGCCTACAACCCGAAAAGTGGCAAAAACGAAACGTTCCCCGCGCCTGCCTATGCGTGCGGCCTTCGTGCGTACATTGACCATGAGCAGGGCTGGCACAAATCGCTGTCCAACGTTCCGGTTAAAAATGTGCTGGGGATGTCCAGGCATGTGTTCTGGTCGTTGCAGGCCGAAGACAGTGATGCCAACAGCCTCAACAACAAAGAAATCACGACCATTATTCGTCGCAACGGGTTCCGCTTCTGGGGCAACCGCACACCGGAAACGAACGCCTACATCTTTGAGGTGTATACCCGAACCGCACAGGTGCTGGCTGATTCAATTGCGGAAGCGCAGTTTGAAACCATCGACAGTCCACTGACGCCTGCGAACGTGAAGGATGTTATCGGTGCCATCAGGGCAAAACTGGATTCACTGGTTACTGCCGGGAAACTGATTGGGGCGTCGTGCTGGTATGACGTGGTGGATAACGGCACCACGAATTTACGTCAGGGGCGCGTGCGTATTCGCTACAAATATACGCCTGTTCCCCCGCTGGAAGACATGGAGCTTTACCAGTCGTTTACTGATGAATTCTTTGGTCCCGCATTTGCGGTGCTGGGAGGTGCCTGATGGCTGTACCAAAACATCTTCGCTTTTTTACGCTGTTTGTGGATGGTGAAAACGAAGTGGGTAAGGTGACGTCCGTCACTCTGCCTAAGCTGACGCGCAAAACCGACAGCTACCGGGGTGGTGGCATGATGGGAGCGGTAAGTATTGATCTCGGCCTGGATGACTCCGCGCTTGATGCGAGCTTTGTCATGGGGGGCGCAGTTCGTGAGCTGTTCCTTAAGTATGGCGGCACGATTGACGGTACGCTGCTGCGTTTTGCGGGTGAATACTACACCGACGCTGAAAGCGACCTGTATGAAGTCGAAATGCGCGGACGTGTGACGGAAATTGATATGGGGGAAGCCAAACAGGGCGAAGCCACATCACACACTTACGCCATTAAAAACACCTACTACAAGCTGAGTGTTAACGATCGCCCGTTGTGGGAGATTGACCTGCTGAACTTCATTTACCGGAAGGACGGCAGGGACATTGTGCCCGATCGCATCCGTTCCGCGCTCGGGCTTGGCTGATAAGTAATATGCAGGCGGCGCAGTGCGTCGCCTCTGACTGAAAGGAGTTTCCTGATGAAAGAGACGAAAAACATCGATACCGAAAACACGGTCGTTGCTGACACTGTGAAAGAAACCAGTGAGCGTGGCGTAAAACTTACCCAACCAATTGAGCGAGGCGGCGAAAAAATCACGTATGTGGAGATCACCGGGGCTATTGAGCAGGCTGGATCTCTGCGAGATTTGTCGCTGTCTGATGTGCTGAATTTGAAAGCGGAATCCATGTTTACGCTGCTGTCACGCGTGACATCACCGCGACTGGATGAAGTGACGATCAAAAAAATGGCATCCCGTGACTTTATTCAGTTATGTGTGGTTGCCGTAAATTTTTTGAGCGGTGCGGACTCTGGCGAGAAGAACGAACAGGCGACGGAAGCCTGATCACGGTTGTGTGCTTTGAGCACATAGAAGACTTTGTGGCGGATATTGCCGCCATTTTTAACTGGTCGCCCGCCGAAATCTTCATGATGACGCCCGGCGAAGTGGTTAGCTGGCGTGAGCGGGCGGCACTTCGCAGCGGGAATGCAGACAATGAAGACTCTTGATATCCGGGTCGCTTTCAGCGCCGTTGACAGGCTGACCCGGCCTGCCGAAAACGCCCGCCGCCTGATGGGGCAGTTTGGTGACTCCATCCAGCGAACGCAGGGGGCGATCAAAAATCTCGAGCGTCAGGCGCGTTCATTTGAGCGCGCCCGTGACGCTGTCAGTAAAGCGGATGCGGGCATCGTGAAAGCACGACGCCAGCTTAACGCCCTTAATCAGTTACAACGCACGGGTACAGTGCTCAGCGAAAAACAACAAAAGCTGATGCAGCAGTTAAGCACCCGGCTTGAACGCCTGAATGAATCGCGCACACGGGAAATTCAGAAAATGCGGGAACTTGGCGGAGAGCTGAAACGCCACGGCATTTCCCTGACAGGCAGCGATAACACCATCCAGCAGGCCATCAGACGCACCGGACAATACAACAACCAGCTTGAACGCGAACGGCGGGCGCTTGCGCGTGTAACGCAGGCGCGTGAGCGGTATTCACGCGCGCAGGAAACAGCGGGAAAACTGAAAACAGGTGGTGCGCTGGCAACAGGTGCGGCGGCAGCGGGCGGCTATGCTGCCGGGCGTTTTTTGCAGCCCGCTATCGGGTTCGGGAAAGAGATGTCCCGTGTTCAGGCACTGACGCGAATCGATAAAAACAGCCCGCAGTTTAAGGCGCTGCGTGAGCAGGCGTTAAAACTTGGCTCTGAAACGCAGTTCACCGCAGGCGATGCCGCCAGTGGACAGGCATTTCTTGCAATGGCTGGTTTCACACCGCAGGCCATTCAGGCTGCGCTTCCCGGCGTGCTGAGCATGGCAACGGCTGGCGGTATGGACCTCGGCGAGACGGCGGATATTGGTTCCAATATCCTGACGCAGTTCGGCCTCTCTGCTGACCAGATGGACCGGGTCGGTGACACACTTACCGCAGCGTTTACCCGTACCAACACTGACCTTCGCGCACTGGGCGAAACCATGAAATATGCAGGTCCGGTGGCGGGTAAGCTGGGAATATCGCTGGAGCAGGCCGCAGCGATGGCGGGCGTGCTGGCGAAGATGGGTATCAGGGGGAGTGATGCAGGTACAGCGTTGCGTAAAAGCCTGGCCAATCTGTCATCACCGCCAAAGGCAGCGGCAGAAGCACTGAAAGAGCTGGGGGTGTCAGTTGCTGACGCCAAAGGCAAAATGCGCCCGATGGAGAATGTGCTGGCCGATCTCTATAAAGCCACCCGCAAATACGGGGAGGTTGACCGGGTATCGTTCTTTAAGGACATTGCCGGAGAAGAGGCTTTCACATCATTTATGGGCCTCGTTGATGCGGCAGGTGACGGCTTCTTAGCCAAACTGAGAAAAGAACTTGAAGGCGCGCGCGGTGAGGCAGAACGCACGGCAAAGGTTATGGCCAATAACCTTGATGGCAACCTGAAATCACTCGGCAGTGCATGGGAAGGTCTGCGTATTCGCATCAGTGATCTGGTTGACGGTCCGCTGCGTTCTGTCACGCAGTGGCTCACGCGGGTTGTCTCAAAGGTGACGGCGCTGGCGCAGGCCCACCCGGCACTGACGCGCCAGTTACTGATAGCGGGAGGCGCACTGCTGGCGACAACAGCAACGGTTGGTTCGTTGTCTCTGGTTATTGGGGTGCTTCACGGGAAGCTGGCTACGTTGCGTCTCGGTTTTTCTCTCCTGACCGAATCAATGAATGTTGTCAGGGTTCTGCCTGCATTATGGGGAATGGTGACGGGTTCCGTTTCTTTACTTGGTGGCGCTATCGGGGCGCTGTTCAGTCCGGTTAGTCTTATCGTGGCTGCGCTTGCCGGAGCTGCCGTTCTTATCTGGAAATACTGGGATCCCATCAGGGCATTTTTTGCCGGGGTGTTCAGCGGGATTATGGAAAGGCTGACCCCGTTGCGCGAAACCTTTGAACGGTTTGGCCCTGTTTTTGATGTCGTGCGCGATGGGATTATTCAGGTCTTTAACTGGTTTAAATCGCTGCTGTCACCGATGGAGTCCAGCAAGGAAACGCTGGATAAATGTGCCAGTGCTGGCGAGATATTCGGTAACGTTCTTGGCGGTGCGTTACAACTTGTTCTGACACCTGCAAAAATGCTACTGGATACGCTGGCGTGGATACTTGAAAAACTTGGCGTCCTTCCGGATGAAGCGGAAAGGGCGCGCAAGAAAATCGAAGACGCACAGCGTGCGGCCATTCTTCAGGACAAGGTTGCCTTGCTTCAGGGGGACCTGGCGAAAATCAATCCGCCGAAGCCTGTGGAAAATGGCAATGGCACCGGAGGTGATAAACCCAAAGACAACAAACCGCTCACAGACAGCAATACCGGGACGCTACGCAGACTCAGCAAAATTGCTGATAACACAGGTAAGCTGGTTGATGAGACGAAAAAACGCATTGGCCCCGGCGATATTGTCTTTAAGAACCTGCCCCGCGCACTTGCTGTTCGTGGGGAGTGGCAGGAGCGGAAGATTGCGCAGGTCAGTAAGCCTGCCCCCGCAATTAATATCACACCCGTGGTCCCGGCTCCGCTGCCTCCGGCGCTGGTCCCTGTTGTTGCGGCCAGCTCCCGCCCGGTGGCGGAGGCCATACGCTCTCCAGTGGCATCAGTTCCTGTAACTTCCCGTAACCGGGAGCCTGTTGCCTCCGGATTTGGTGGTGAAATTCATGTTCATCTGCATAACGTTGTTACGCAGAATCCCCGCGAACTGGCGAAACTGGTCGGTGAAATGGTCAGGGCAGAAATGGAACGGCGCGCCCGTGCCGGGCGTGGCAGTTTTTACGATAAAGATTGAGGAGTCATGGCCATGATGATGATCTACGGCATGTTTGTTTTTGAGCTGCGTACATTGCCGCATCAGCAGTTACAGCAAAACAAAAGCTGGCGGCATGTGAAAAATGAACGCGTTAACCGTTCGGCAAGCTGGCAGTATATCGGTGCAGGTGATGAGCGCATCGTTCTTTCTGGTGTGCTTTATCCTGAAATTACAGGTGGCGAAGTGTCGCTGTCGCTGCTGACCACGCAGGCGTATACAGGACGACCCTGGCCTCTGATTGATGGCGTCGGGCAGATTTACGGCATGTATGTCCTGACCGAAACGAATACGACCCGCTCCGAGTTTGATCGCTACGGTAAGGCGAAAAAGATAGAATTTTCACTGACTCTTGAACGCTGTGATGAGGATTTGCGGGAGCGCCTGCAATCCTCATCGTTCAGCGATATGCTGTCCGGCTTCAAAGATAAGGTAACATCATCCCTTAACAGCGCGGCCAGTTCAGTTAAAGGGTTGTTCTGATTTAACACAAAAACCGCTAATGGTCAGATTAGCGGTTATTTTGTTTCCTGACTCTTCTCTATTGTTCCGATTGATTCTCCTGCGGGGTGGTAACGATAAATCGTCGATATACCAATGCCGTAAATTATTGCCAGTTGTTTTCTGTCGTGCCCGTTTTTGATCAGCCTTGCTATTTGCTCATGCTGTTCTTTTGTCAGCTTCGGTCGACGTCCGCCTGTGCGCCCCCGTGCGCGTGCTGCCGCCAGTCCGGCCAGTGTACGTTCAACAATTAATTCACGTTCCATTTCAGCCAGGGCACCCATCACGTGGAAGAAAAAACGCCCCATTGGAGAAGATGTATCTATGCTGTCGGTCAGACTGCGAAAATTAATTCCTCGCTCCCGTAGTTCCCCGACGAGAGAAATCAGATGTTTCATGCTTCGCCCGAGGCGATCCAGTTTCCAGACAACCAGCGTGTCACCTTTTTGAAGGCGCTTTAAAGCGCGTTTTAATCCCGGTCGGTCTGTCTTTGTCCCGCTTAATTTATCTTCAAATATTTGTTCACATCCTGCACAAACAAGAGCGTTTCGTTGCAGGTCTGTATTCTGGTCATTTGTTGATACCCTTACATAGCCAATCAGCACGCTGAATCTCCCGTCCAAAAGCGCAAATCATGCCATGCAGGCCGGAAACGGCCATTATCTAAAACCTCGGTTTACAGGAAACGGTAAACAAGGCTGGTAACGCCGTGCAAAAAAATGGCGATACGTTGTCCGGTGGACTTACTTTTGAAAACGACTCAATCCTTGCCTGGATTCGAAATACTGACTGGGCAAAGATTGGGTTTAAAAATAATTCGGATGCAGACACCGATTCCTACATGTGGTTTGAAACAGGCAACAACGGCAATGAATATTTCAAATGGAGACACCGCATCATTGGCACCCGGCCTAAAGACCTGATGAATCTTAAATGGAATGCTTTGTCTGTTCTTGTTGAAGCCCTTTTCAGCAGTGAAGTGAAAATATCGACAGTCAATGCACTGAGGATATTTAATTCATCTTTTGGTGCCATTTTTCGTCGTTCTGAAGAATGCCTGCATATCATCCCTACACGAGAGAATGAAGGGGAAAATGGTAATATAGGGCCACTACGCCCCTTTACGCTTAATCTCAGAACTGGCCGGATAAGCATGGGGCATGGTCTTGATGTTACAGGGGATATATTTGCAAACCGTTTTGCAATTAACAGTAGTACCGGCATGTGGATTCATATGCGTGACCAGAATGTTATTTTGGGACGTAATGCGGTATCCACTGATGGTGCTCAGGCTTTGCTCCGTCAGGACCATGCCGACCGCAAATTTATGATTGGCGGTCTGGGAAATAAGCAATTTGGCATCTACATGATTAATAACTCAAGGACAGCCAATGGCACCGATGGTCAGGCGTACATGGATAATAACGGGAACTGGCTTTGCGGCTCGCAAGTTATTCCCGGCAACTATGGCAATTTTGATTCCAGATATGTGAAAGATGTTCGACTTGGTTCACAGCAATATTATGGAGTGAACAACTGGCAAACATGGAATTTTCAGTGCCCGTCAGGCTATGTACTGACGGGGATTAACGTACAGGATACCGGAAAAAACTCTGCCGATAATATTGCAGGCGTTCATTACAGGCCAGTGCAAAAGTATATAAATGGCACTTGGTATAATGTGGCGAGTATTTAATATGATGCACTTAAAGAACATAAAAGCAGGTAATGCTAAAACAGTGGAGCAGTATGAGTTAACAAAGAAGCACGGAGTCATCTGGCTTTACTCTGAGGACGGAAAAAACTGGTATGAGGAAGTGAAGAACTTTCAGCCAGACACAATAAAGATTGTTTACGATGCAAATAATATTATTGTCGCCATCACCAAAGATGCCTCCACGCTTAACCCTGAAGGTTATAGCGTCGTTGAGGTTCCTGATATTACAGCTAATCGTCGTGCTGATGATTCCGGTAAGTGGATGTTTAAGGACGGAGCTGTGGTTAAACGGATTTATACGGCTGACGAACAGCAACAACAGGCCGAATCACAAAAGGCCGCATTGCTTTCCGAAGCTGAATCAGTCATCCAGCCGCTGGAACGCGCTGTCAGGCTGAATATGGCGACGGACGAGGAACGCACACGACTGGAAGCATGGGAACGCTACAGTGTTCTGGTCAGCCGTGTGGATACGGCAAAGCCAGAATGGCCACAAAAGCCTGAGTAAAAATTAAGGCCCGATATCGGGCCTTGTTTCATTCTGGTTGTTCGGGAAACGTTACTGGCAGGCTGGAGGTGTCTGTGGATTCGACCTTCTGCGCATAGAGCATCCACTCGGTTAATTTTTGTTTATTCTCGTCGGAAATAATGCCCAGCCGTAGCTGTGAGTCCCATAGCTGGGTTTTATCCCTGACGAGCTGTAGCAGGCTTTGCTTTTCATTTTCCGCTTGTTGCCTCTGCTCTTCCCCGGTATAAGTTCGCTTTATCACTACGCCATCTTTGAACATCCATTTACCTGAAATATCAGCCCGGCGATTTGCTGTAATATCAGGAACCTCAACGACGCTTGCGCCTTCCGGATTAATTGCTGAAACATCCTTTTCAATACAAATAATAACGCCGTTGTGGTCATAGACCATTTTCAACGTATCAGGCTGAAAGTTCTTTTGTTCCTCATACCAGTTTTTCCCATCCTCTGTATAAAGCCATTTGATGTTAAATTGTTTCGTTAGCTGGTATTGCTCTTTTGTTTCAGGATTACCAGCAGAAATGTTTTTTAAGTGCATCATCGTTAAATACTCCCCGCGTTATACCACGTCCCATTAATGCAATACTGAATTGGCCTTGCCTGAGTTGTATCAATTAGTTCATCTCTGTTTGAGTTAACGGAACCGGTAACAACATAACCTGACCTGTCAGACCATCCGGGACCATTCCATGTCTGAACAGATAACAGACCACCAAGGCGAATACCTGTAATAAACCTTGAGTTACATTCTGCCTGCGTATATGCACCAACATCTCCCGCAGAGGGTTTGCGGGTTGTGGTGTAAAACTCTGACCAGTCAGCTTCAAAGCCATAACCATCACGCGCTGAACGATAAAAAATACCGCCGTTCCTGTAATTCACGCGGAACTGTACAGCAGGGCAGCTCCCCGTATTCATATTGAAGTGGAGGATTAATGTCGATGCGCCACCAATGTTTGCGTTATAGACCCCGCTATTCCAGTTCCAGCCAACAGCTTTATCATTTCCGACAGTGCTTCCTGTTTGCCCTAAAGCAAATGCAGGTTGTTGATTTTTCGTGTTGTAGTCTCGTCGCCAGCCAGGAGCGTAAGCATCACCATGATTAATATAAGTGAATTGAGCGTTAGTAATTCCGCCACCGCTGGACGTGCTCGGCGTGGTAACGCGTATGGTCATTGCGCCGCGAGTGCCAATAACTTCCACCACAGCACCTGCAAGACAAATATTTCCGCAACCTGTATCTGTAATGACCTTATTATTTGCATAAGCCCATGAGCCTTTGCACATCCAGTAAGGATGGTTAAATGCTCCCTGACTCTCCAGCCACGAAATAAATTGCGCGGTTGTCCAGACCTGACTATCGCCACCAATATTCAGCCATGAGCTATATGCGCGGCAGGCACCAATATTTTTGGTGAAGGTATCTTTCCCCGGAATATCTGCGCCGTTCTGGTTTTTCTGTAATGCGCCAGAAGCCTGATTTACCGTTTCCTGTAAACCGAGGTATTCGATAACGGCGGCAACGGTCGATTTCGCAAGAATATCCCGCCCGACTTTTGTCAGGGTTGCCAGGCTGGCGACATCATTCCCCGTAAAATACGGAAACCTGTCTGCCGCAGTAGCAAGCCCCGCCAGCGCCGTCAGAGTGGCATCTTTCGGTTGCTTACCCGCAAGCGCGTTAGTCATGGTGGTCGCAAAATTCGGGTCGTTGCCCAGCGCCGCCGCCAGCTCGTTCAGTGTGTTCAGTGCATCAGGCGAAGAGTCTACAAGTGCGGCAATCGCAGCCATAACGAAAGCCGTGCTTGCGATTTGGGTATTATTCGTTCCCTGTCGCGCAGTTGGTGTTGTTGGCGTTCCGGTCAGTGCCGGGCTGTTTAATGGGGCTTTCTTGTTCGTTTCATCCATTACTGCCTTAACGGCTTTTGGTGTCGCTGCCAGCGTTTCAGACGTGCTGTTGGTGGTGTTGCTGAGCTGGACAAGGCCTTTTGCGGTCAGCGAGGCGTCCGGGTGACGTCGTGACTGTTCATGCTCTTTCAGTTTGTCATCCACGTAATTCACTGTGGCCATCACCATGGTGTTATCCACGGTAAGCGCCACAGTGGCAGTGCTGGATACGGTCAGAATGGTGCGAAATGTTTGTGCACGTCCGGATCCTTCGGCAACGGTTGGCTTGTAACTTTCGGCAGTATTGCCTACCGCGATCAAATCGCCGTGCTCATCAAACACACCAATTTCCCGGATCCAGAATCCGCCCGTTTCAGGAGGAATAACCAGCTCCGCAATAATGTGGTTCTGATGTGTTGCGTCCAGGGTGACGCGATTAACGGTATGTCGCCACACCTCATGCACAAGACGGGTCTGCTTACTGTCTGGCGTGGGTAAAGTACCGCCGCCGTCACCCACGGCCATATGTGTCAGGCGGACAGGTTTCCCATCTGGCGCGGTTGCCTGCGCTAATTTTTTTGCACCCGTATCGGTGATAATGGTTTTAAATTTTCGTGTTGTGGTACTCATGCTTAATCGTCCGGATAAATGGTAATGACTTCACCGTCGTAAGTTGCTGCTGCCGCGAAAATATCTCCCTGAATCTCCTGAATGATATTCAGCCCTGTCATGTGGCGGCTGACCGGGCGGGCATCAGCAATCAACCGCTCCATTTCCAGATACATTTCCTCCGTCACGCCACTGTCCAGCGTGCCAACATCAATCTTGAATGTTCCGGGTTCGCCGTTGAACTCCCACCACTCAGACACGCGAATGAGGTATCCCAGCGGCTCAATGGCCCGTCGCAGGGCGCTGATGGTTCCTTTGTGTCGGTGTATCAGCCATGCATCACGAATCACCTGTCGCTTTGTCTCTTCCGGCCAGTTGCGATCCCAGCGGTCAACGGAAAACGCCCAGGCGAGATAAGGCAGCAGATGCACCGGGCAGGTGTCCGGCGACCACAGCGTGTTGAGGTCTGCCGGAATGTCTGTAATGCGTGTTCCGACGGCTTCGGCACAACGCATGAAATTGCTGGCTGATGGTGGTAACAGTGAATTACTCATTACGCCCACCTTCGCTGATGGTGAATGACTCACAGCGCGCCGCCTGTATGTCGCTGATGGCCATATTCTGTGTGGGTTCGATTATCTCCACGCGTTGCACACCGTGCACATGCAGTGCGGCAGCAATGGCGGACAACGCCACGTCCTGACCGATAAGCCCCTGCTCAGCCAGCCACTTCCTGAACGACGATTCAGCCGCAGCCAGAATAGGTTCGGATTCCGGACCGGGGTAAAAGTACAGTTTTGCATTCAGCCGCCATGTCACGATTCTGGCACTCTGTACGGTCAGGCGGTCGGCCACCGGGCGGGTATCCTCTGCATTCAGAACGGCGCGAACGGTATTAAGCAACGCCTCCGTTGCTGTGCCGTCGCCCTCAGTGGACAGGATGGAAACCGTCACATTTGCCGGAGACGGACTGATGGCCCGCGCATCGCGCACCAGACCGCTGGCGCTGCGGGCAAAATACTCGTATGCGCCTGACGGGCCTGCAACACTCAGGCCGTCATACGCCCGCTGCGCCCGCAGTCTCAGCGAGGTGTCGTTCTCCATCACCACGTCGGTGGTATCCGTTGCCGGAGTGATAACCAGGCGCTTTGTGTTCATATTGCCCGCGAGGTTGTCCAGGTCTGTTCCGGCGCTGTGGCTCAACATGCAGGCGCGTGCGGCCTCATTGACCCGCTGGCGTAACAGCATTTCACGAAACGACATGGTTTGAGCGATAACGTTCAGGGGTTCCGATTCCAGTTCCAGTGCGGCGGAGACGACTTCACGCTGTTCGGCGGGATAAGCTGCAATCATCATGGCCTTTGTGTCAGCCAGAATTGCCTCAAAGTCAGGCTCCGCGATGATGGCGGGTTCCGGTAACTGGGAAAGGTCAACGGCAGGCATGATTTACTCCCTCAGCGTGATGGTTAATTCAACATTCTGCATGGTCTGCATGACAGTGCCCGACAGCGTCACCCCGGCGTGGCCTCCTGCCTTCCAGACAACGTCGATGGCGTTCAGGGCAATGCGTGGTTCCCATCGTGTCAGTGCAATCACGGTAGCACTCATGCATTGCAGACGCGTGGTGTTATTCATGGGTTCGTCAATCAAATCAGGCACAAGGCTGCCATATTCCCGTCGCATAACCCGGCTTGCCAGCGGGGTGGTCAGGATGTCCCTGACTGACTGTTTCAGGTGCGCCATATCGTTCAGGTTTCCCGTCCCGTCCGGGTTCATTCCTGTGTAGCGGGTTGTCACTGCGGGCCTCCTGTCGAATCGCTGCCACCTTTAACGCCACCGTGCTTATGCGTATGCACTGTGATGCCGTTTGAGGTGAAATCGCCGCCGCTGTGCGTGATATTGCCGCTCATCGTTCCCCCTTTTGTGACGTCAAGCGTCGCTGTTCTCAGAAGGTCTGTGCATTCCACGACAGGCGTGTTCAGTGTCACGCTGATGGATGCCTGCAAAGTGGCCGTTTTCATGCCGCTTGCGCTCAGTGCGCCTGCGTCCGCGTCGTAGCGGAACACCGCGCCGTCCGGCGCGCTGACCACGATTTCTTTCAGGCTTTTGCCGGGTGCCGGAATGGCATCACTCCACAGGCTGCCGATTATCATGGCGGTTTCCGGGTTGCCGCCGATGCAGGCAATTGCCACCTGTTCGCCTGGTGATGGCGGAAACCACACGTTGAAGTCTCCCGCGCGCGTGGTGTTCCAGCGCAGCCAGCCTGTTTCCAGTTCGCCGCTGCGAACGCGCACGCACCAGGATTCCTCATCAACTTCAGAGATGATCCCGGTGCGGATGATATTGCTCAGCAGTCGCATGAGTTCTGCGCTCATCGTACAGCCTCCGCAATCCGGCCCAGCACCGTGTTATAAATCAGGCGCTCATCTGCCTGGCTGATACCCAGCAGCTCACGTACCGGGTAATCGGTGAAAATGCCCGGCGCAACCTGATCGCGCTCACCGAACTGATGAACGCGTGCAATACGTGCGGCCACGCCGCTGTAACCCACCGTCACACCGGAAGCATCTGCACGGGCTTTCAGGTAGCGGGCGGTGCGCAGTTTTACGAACATGGAGACGCGCCTGGTGCTGTCCTGGTTGATGCGCCGGGTGCGTATTTCCAGAAAACGGTCGATGTCATCCCGGTAAAACGTGCGGATATTGTTTTTATCCTCATCCCACCCGGTGATGGTTCGCCCGTATTTCCCCGTGTCGTGATGCCAGTTTTTCAGCGTGCGTGCTTCGTTATTCCAGATAAAGCGAATGCGCTCCTGTATCCGGGTTACGCGGCGTCTGCGTGGTGTCCATGCGGTCCCGTCCGGCGCTTTCTGTGACCGGATACGCGCCTGCTGGGCGCGGCGTAAATCCTGTGCCAGCTTTCTGGCGATGTTATTAATGGCCTGCTGATTCAGGCTGTCGCGGATAGCCTCAAAGGTTTCATCCACGCGGGTGAATGCCTTATCCATCGCTTTCCCCCACGTCACATCCTGGAATACATGCGACCAGTCGCCTTCGGAAGAGGGCAGGCGGGGTTTTGGCTCCGGCAGGTGTTCTGCCTGCGGTGTGCCCTGACTGCTGCGCGTGATGCGAACGCGTTCCCGCAGGGGGAGCGTAAACAGGAGATCGGCGCTGTCATCGTCATTGATAACGGCGGAAAATTTGATGTCCTGATTACGCTCCGGATTGAGCAACAACTGTGGCTGATTTTCGGATAACCACGCCAGCAGCGGCAGCGTGAGGTCGTCCAGCTCTCCGGCGTAATCCATGACAAACATCACTATCTGATAGCGGTAAACAAACGATGGGGTTTCTCCGGTCGTTTCAATGTTGCCGCTCTCCACGAAAATGGTGAATTTTTCCGGGTTGGCATGACACCACCGGCATGAACGGGTCATGGCTTCACGCAGGGAATCAGTTTTCAGCATGGTTGTTGTCCTCGTTGTTCAGTCGTTGCAGCCTGCGCTGTTCCAGTAATTCAATGGCCCGCTTATCGGCGTTACAGGTTTCCAGTGCGTCCATGAGGCTGTCGCTCCATATCCCGATGTTTCCCCATGATGGCGTCACCGGAAACGGCGGGGGAAGTACGGGGGCGGTCAGCCCTTCCGGGATGAAACGGAACGACGGCGGCGGCGCGGACGCGTTCTGCGTGCTGGTGCAACCGCTCAGTAAAGCGAGCGTCAGGAACAGCGCGGGCACATGCATCTGTCGTGATATCGTTGCGTAGCTGTTCACGTCGGATTTCCCCTTCCTGTTGTCGGTTCTGGCGCGCTGTCATGACGTCACGCAGTACACCGGATGCGGTGCTGATGATGGTGCCGGCCTCTTTCAGGGTCCGGCTGTAATCGTCCAGTTGCGCCTGTGTATAACGGTTGTGTCCGTCTTCCTGCCCCAGTCTGAATGTCTGCCAGAGTGTTATGGTCAGCAGCGTGAGGACGGTCAGTGCCATCATCAGGATGTAACGCACTTTCATGACTGGCCTCCGGTGTCACGTAAGCACCATGCACGAAAATCAGTACGACGGTTAACCAGTCCCTGTGAGCGTTCGCCGCCGCTGTTCACGAAGTCAGTCAGTCTGTTGCACATGTCAGGCCAGTTGTGCGCCTGTGCATGTTTCCAGATAGTGGTGCGGTGGTAGTTACGGTTCTTATCCCTGAACCACATAAGATTTCTGCATCCAAGATTAAAGGCGGCATCTGTCATTGCCTCAAACGCGGACTGTGGCATGGCGTTGCCGCTGAAGTTCTGATTTATGCAGTTTTCTGCATGTTGCATATCATTAACCCAGCGCCCGGCGACTTCCGTTTCGGTGTACAGACGATTTTCCACATGCCCGGTCGAGCCGCACCCCACGGTCATTACCCCGGCAATATCCCGGTAAGGCGTTGCGCGACAGTCCTCCCATGTGGCAATGCGGATTTGCGCTTCCGGGCTGGTCCGGAGTTTGTGAGGGGCAATGGAGAACCCCAGCGCCACAATGGCGGCTACGGCGTAACGTTTAACGGGCAGCTTTATCATGTGTATCGTTATCCCGCAGAATGTTCAGAGCCTGACGCTCACTGTCGTGAAGTGGCCGTGCGTCTGACTGCGCCAGGATACTGGCGATGAGTTCATTGCGACGCTGCATGGCGGTTTCCATCAGGCGGCGATGTCGCCAGGCATGTAATGCAGACAGAGAACCGAGTAACAACCCGGCAAGGGCGATTTTTTCACTGATGGTCATCACGCCTATTGTGGTGGCTGTGACTGATGCCCAGAAGGTGATCCAGTCACTCACCCGCTGAAAAAAACCTGTTACCATAGCTGTATCATCTCTCGTTGTTTTTTCTTCTCCGGCTCCGGCATTTCCACCTCCTGTCCGGCTTCCAGAAATACCTGTCGGCAGAGTCCGGGGTTGGCATCCAGCACCTTTTCGGTGACGCCCTGCGTCGTGCCGTAGTACCGGAAACAGAGCGAATCCACGGTGTCGCCTTCCAGTGTCTTCACTTTCATCAGCACAACTCCGCAAAGATTCGCGGGCGGCACAGAATGTCAGAGATGGCCCAGCTCACATCGCGCCACAAATCCGATGTCTGTATATCCAGTGCGTCCGCCCGGCGGTCGCCCTTGTCCGTTGTGTCCGCATCGCGGTAACGCTCCAGAATCAGGGCGCGTGTGGCGGTATAAACAGCATTGCGCCAGTGCCAGAGATTGACGCTTTCTCCGTTAATTACAGGTGCCGGAACATCGGCCAGCGTCTGATGGCCAGCCGCCTGCTGTTCCTGCTGCCATGCTTCCAGCTCGCGGGTAACGTGTGCCACGGCCCCGGTGGCGGTATGCAGCAGGCGGGAGGTGGTCACGCGGCCCGGCAGTCGTACCGCCAGACGCAGCTCGCGCAGCACAATATCCGGCCAGAATGCACCCGCTGAAATACGGGTATCGCCATCTTCGGTGTCGGTGATGTCGTCCTCTGCGGGTCCGGGTTCAGTTCTGGCAACCATACTCATGGGGTTCACTCCTGAAAAAATCGGGCGGTGGGTGCGCGGTGTAAACGGTCACGGAGCCAAACCGGAACACCGCGCACGCCGCCCGCTGACGGGGTCAGTCGTTAACCGCGCTTCGCCTTCTGCGTCGCGGTGGTTTTTCGTGTTGCAGGCTTCCGCGTTGTCTTTTTACTTTCGCTGCTTTCGTCCTGCGCCTGCTGTGCGCTGGCGTCTTCTGGTGCGGCTGCGGAATCGGCTTTTTTCAGGGCGCGGGAAAGGGTTGCAATCTCGCGTTTCACACCTGCGTTCTGGTTCAGATGCATCGCTTCGCGCAGCAGCTTCAGTGATGAGGCCATGCTGTCCGCATCGCTCAGGCCACGGCGGGCAAAGGCGCACGCCTTGCATAATTTGGCGCGCACTTCGTCCGGCATATCCTGGTTGGCGACAATTTCCCAAAGTGTGTCCAGTGGTTCGATAAAGACGGACAAATCCGCGTCGGCATCCGTCCCGGCCTGCGTCAGTACCGGATTGCAGATTTCTTCGGTCAGCACTGTGGCAGCAGTACGGCCAAAGTTATCCGGCATGATGAGGTTGTGACGGACCGCATACGCACCAATACGCAGCGCAAGCGGAAGATCGCCGCAGTCAATCGCCCACACCATCAGCGTGGCAATCACTTCGTCCTGTTGCCCGCCGTCAGCCTCCAGCGTTCCCTCAATCCAGCCGGAAAAGTCCGGCAACAACGCTTTTTTGATGTCGGCTTTCGCGCTTCTGGCCTGTACGCCCTTAAGCCGGGCCTGTGCCAGACGCAGACGATACAGCACCTCTTCATGCGCGGTACGCGCGGCGTGGTCCACACCTTCATTCGCCCGGCCTGCGCGCTGTGCCATCACGTTCTGCCAGTGTTGCTGTGCAGGAGTAATCATTTTTTCTCTCCGTTACAGGCGGGCATGATGCCCGCCGTGAGTTGATTAGCTGTCGGCGAACTTCAGGCCAGTGACCATCGCGCACTTGCCATAGTCTTCAACGACATAAGCGTCATTGATGGACTGGTAGGTGGCGATGCGGTTGTATTCCGGTTCGTCTTTCATCAGACGACGCATTGAACCTTTCTGCCAGTAAATCGACAGGTTGTTGAATGAGGTGATCAGCATCGTTGCATCCGGGAAGAACGGTGCAAGGAACACACCCAGCCCGCCAATGGTGCGCGATGACAGGATGAGCTGCCCGGCAAGTAATTCCGCATTGGGATTCTGGCCGCTGATGCTGTTCAGCACTGGCAGACGCAGCGAGTTAAACAGGTTGCGCCCCATAATCACCACGAGGTCGTCAGCTTCCTTGTGCCATTCATCCAGCAGAGATGAGCGCGCGTCCTGTACCAGTGCATCAGGGTTCGCGTATTTACCCGCGTGCGCCACGGTGTTGTCCATGTTGCGGGAAGTCAGCGTCACGTCATTCATTACGCGCTCGCTGGCATTGGTTCTGATGTGCTCCAGCCACCCCACGTTAACGTCCTGAAGCAGCTTGTTGGTGCTGAAGTTGGACTCATCCGCGTGAGATGTGCCGTTGAAACCGATCATGATGCGGTCAAGTGCCACCTGTCGGGCAATCTGTGCGCTGATGCGGGACTGAAAATCGCTGTGTGCCGACCAGGCATCAAGCTGCGGATACGAAATAAACGTGTCGTAGTTCACCTGTTCGCACTGGTATTTGCGGTTTTTCAGATCAACCACGTTATTCGGGTTACGGCGTTTTGTTCCGTCATAACTGGTATTTGTGCGTGCAATCGGTCCTGTGGTGTCCAGGAGGATTTTTTCGCCTTTCTGGTCGGTCACGCCGATCACGTTAATTTTTTTTGTAAGTTCGGTGCTATCCTTTGAGGCGTTTTCAAAACGTTGCTGCACCGCAGGTTCCACGGTAAATCGCGATACCAGTGCAGAAACCGGGATATTGTTAAGCGACGCCTGCTGCGCCATATAGCAACCCAGCTTGTTGCGGGTAATATCTGACATCACCAGATTCATAAAAAATTTGCTCCTTTGTCTTATCAGAAGTCAGCCAGCTGGTCGGAGGCTGCGCCCGTTGCGGTGAACCGGTTCTGCGGATCGCCGTCCTGCGTGCGCAGTTTTTCCTTCAGTGCTGTCAGCTCCGTGGTCAGTAAAGTGATTTTCTGGCTGTCCTGCTGATGGCGTGTTTCCAGCGCATTAAAACGGTCGATAATGTCGGCCTGTGACGTTGCGACGCTTTCCACCGCTTCCTGAATACGGGAGAAACTGGCGTCATCCGCTTTGCGGCCACGACCAATAATCCCCATTACGCGGTTAAACCACTGGGTGCCTTCTTCCTGGCGTTGTTCTGCCATTTCGATGATTTCAGACTCGATGGCTTCGGAGATAAGCGGTGCTTCACCCTGGATACTGTTGAACGTCATCACCGCCTGACGTTGCTGTGCCGTGAATTTCAGGCGCTCAGTGCCCAGGCTTGCCGGGGTGTCGGTCATCGCCAGCCCGACCAGATAGGCGCGCCCGTTAACGGAGAACTGCGGGTGCAGTTCGATACTGGAATAGATTTTCTTGCCGTCCGCGACAAGCTGCTTCATGCGCTCGGTCGGTTCGATTTCTGCATACAGCGCAGTACGTCCGGCCAGCGGACCTTCCGTAATGTCTTCCGTACTCAGTGCGGTGACATCGCCCATTGCGGAAAATTCGCTTGACGGGCATGGCGAGAGATAGTGCTCAACGTTCACGCGGGCAGCGTAAACATCCGGGTTGAAGTTCTCGGCGGCTTCACGCAGATGCACCGGACTGATTTCACGGCCATCAACAGTTGATCCGGAGACAGCCACGCGAAACTTTTTGCGGGATGTCTTTTTTTCATTAGCCATAGTTTTTGCCCCTCTGACTGGTTCTTCAGTCATGATGGCAAAGCGTAACAGGCTGATACAAAGGGCTTTTGTTGTAAGAAAACGGCCAGAACAGGGGGTTAAGGAGAACGGTTTCGCGCGCGGGTAATCTTCCTGTAATTACTCAGGGGGAGCAATGATTCAGGACGCTTTTGTGCGCCAGCGTGCGCGGCAACTTTACTGGCAGGGTTATCCGCCCGCAGAAATATCACGTCTGATGGGAATAAACCCGAACACGATTTATGCGTGGAAAAAACGCGACCAGTGGGATGAAACGCCACCCGTGCAGCGTGTCACGCAGTCCATCGATGCGCGCCTCATCCAGCTTACTGAAAAACAGAATAAAACAGGTGGTGACTTTAAGGAAATAGACCTGCTGACCCGGCAGCTTAAAAAACTGCATGATGGCCAGCCGGATGCGACGGCCACAGGAAAGAAAGGCCGGGCGAAAAAACTCAAAAATCATTTCACGCCGGAACAGATTGCCGCACTGCGGGAAAAAATCATCAGCAGGCTGGAGTGGCATCAGCGGGGCTGGTTTGACTCCCTGACGCTTTGCAGGGAAGCCGGGATACGTAACAGGATGATCCTGAAATCCCGACAGATTGGGGCGACCTGGTATTTTGCACAGGAAGCACTGCTGATGGCGCTGCGTGACGATGTGGCACAACCTTACCAGCGTAACCAGATTTTTTTGTCTGCGTCGCGTCGTCAGGCGTTCCAGTTTAAAAGCATTATTCAGAAGGCCGCGGCTGAAGTCGATGTGGAGCTGAAAGGGGGCGATAAAATCATCCTCTCCAACGGCGCAGAGATGCATTTTCTCGGCACTTCTGCTGCGACGGCGCAATCTTACACGGGCAATTTTTATTTTGATGAATTTTTCTGGGTCAGTCGCTTTGCTGAACTGCGCAAGGTGGCTGGCGCTATGGCAACCCTCAGCGGACTGCGGCGCACCTGCTTCTCCACGCCATCCACCGAAACGCACGAGGCATACGCCTACTGGAACGGCGACCGCTGGAACGAGAAAAAGGCCGCGCATAAACGCCAGCGTTTTTCTGTGGACTGGAAAACGCTGCATAACGGGCTTATCTGCCCTGACCGGACGTGGCGGCAAATTGTCACGCTGGAAGATGTGGTTAATCACGGCTGGAAACACACCGATATTGATGAAATTCGTGATGAAAACACCGAAGACGAGTTCCGCAATCTCTATATGTGTGAGTTTGTCCGCGAAGGGGAATCGGCATTTAACCTGAATATCCTGATTGGCTGCGGTGTTGACGGATACGACGACTGGAAAGACTGGAAACCCTTTGCCCCCCGCCCGATGGGGAATCGTCCGGTATGGATTGGGTATGACGCAAACGGCAGCAGTGGTAACGGCGACAGCGGCGCTGTGTCCGTGGTGGTTCCTCCGGCTGTTCCTGGTGGTCGTTTCAGAACGGTGGAGACGCGACGCGTTCAGGGGCTGGAATTTGAAGAGCAGGCCAGAGTTATTGAAGAGTTCACGTATCGCTACAACGTGGAACACATCGGCATTGATGCGACGGGCGGGCACGGGGATGCCGTCTATCAGATAGTGAAACGGTTTTTTCCCGCCGCCATCCCTTACACCTTCACGCTGTCATCAAAACGGTCGCTGGTACTGAAAATGCTGCAAATAATGCGTGCCGGGCGGTGGGAATACGATCGCGCCGAACGCGAGCTGGTTGCGGCCTTTAACGCCGTGCGTAAGGTGAAAACACCGGGCGGTTTTATCACTTACGAAACGGACCGCGCGAGGGGGATCAGCCACGGCGACCTTGCGTGGGCAACCATGCTTGCTGTCATTAACGAACCGATTGGCGGCGAAGGAGAAAACGAGCGTTTCACGGTTATGGAGTTCTGATGAGCAGAAAAAATAAAAAAGTGCGCATGAGTTCACGCATTGATCTCGCTGATGCGCTCAGGAAAGAATCGTCGCTCAGTGCATTCACATTTGATGGTCCTTACCGCCTGACCGGGCATGACCTGCTGGACAATATGTACTGTGCTGATAACGGGCGGTGGTATGAAACCCCGGTGGACTGGTACGGTCTGGCAAGAGCTGCCCGGCAAACGTCCTGGCATCAGTCTGCGCTTTACTTTAAGCGCAATGTATTGCTCGGCTGCTATATTCCGCACCCGCTGCTTTCCCGGCAGGATTTCTCGGCGCTGGCGCTGGACTGGTTTGTGTTCGGTAACGCATTCCTTGAGCTTCGGAGCAATATGCTCGGCGAACCGCTTAAATTACGGCACGCCCTGGCGAAATACATGCGACGCGGAAGCGATCTTGAATCATGGTGGTATGTGCAGGATGGCAAGGATGCGTTTCAGTTTCGTCCTGGCAAAGTGTGCCACCTGATGAATCCGGATATTAACCAGGAAATCTACGGCATGCCGGAATATCTTGGCGCATTACTCTCGGCCAGCCTTTCTCATTCGGCGGACATGTTCAGAAAACTGTACTACGACAACGGATCCCACGCCGGGTGCATCATCTACATCGGTGCAGCGCAGGTAAACCGCGAAAGCATGGACTCCCTGAAAGAAACGCTACAGGGGGCACGTGGTGGTGGTGCGTTTAAAAACGTGCTCATTCATGCGCCCAACGGGGGCAAAGAGGGGGTGCAAATTTTGCCGTTCCAGCAGATCACCGCAAAGGATGAGTTCATGAATGTTAAGGCGGCATCCCGTGATGATGTGCTGGCTGCGCACCGCGTTCCGCCGCAACTGATGGGGGCGATGCCGGGCGAAAAAAGTGCGTTTGGTGATGTGGAGAAGGCCGCGCGGGTTTACGCAATTAACGAGCTGATGCCCGTCATGGAGGCCATGAAGCACATCAATGACTGGCTTGGCGAAGAGGTGATCCGCTTTAACCCTTACGCACTGTTAGACACCCAGCCCACATCCTGACGCGCTTCGCTTGTCTGCTGCTTCGCCGGGGCATAAAAAATTTATGCCCCGACTCTCCAGCTCCTGTATCAGTCAGATAATTTCACGACGCTTTCCTGCTGATTGCCATCATCGACAGTCAGACTCTTACGCAATCCCACCTCGTTGACTGCATATTCTCGCCGTCTCAGTGCGATTTTGACGGCCTTACCTTTCACCCCATCAAATCAAAAGCCCTCACGTCTTTTTCACGCTCAGCGTGAGAAATACAGCCATTCTGTTGTATCTCTGCGACATCGTTCAGGGAATGCTATTTACCCCCTGAAACGCGGGCTGTTCCCCGTCACCTGCGCGCAGAAAAAACGCGTTTTTTTGTGCATGCACGGATCCTTGACGGATCCAGCCGCCACGCGGGCCGGAAGGGCAAAAAGTCGTTCAAAAAAATTGTGCAAATTTGTGCACTATTGTGCATTTATAAAATCAACTAAAAAACACCTAGTGTGACTTACCTCTACCACTCGATCGGCACGTAGTCATTAAGTTCCGGAGACCAATTGCACTTTTCACATCTGTGTTTTCCATTCTGGCAGATACATAAACGATAACGGCCACAATGCGGGCACCCATTTTCACCATTATCATAATCACCGAGCGACCATTCCTGCATAAGCAGCTCTTCTTCATCATCATTTAGCATTAATCCCCCTTGAGCTATTTACTCTTCTCGGCCCTCAAAATCATACGAGAACCATCATCCAGCTCCCAATTAATTTCACCGCCTTCTGCCATGACTAGATGCCAAACGAGTTGAGCGGCCTCGTTGGTTACATCGCGACCGCGATCATTTCCTACGCGGCGTTTTGTTCCGTCTCCTAAGTCACGCATTTTTGCCAATACGATGGTTTTTGATAGCGGTGAAAAACCAAGCTGTAGTCGTGCTGAATTACTCACTGGCTGCCCCCTTTGTACTGTGTTAACTCTTCCTGCTCCTGCATCATGCGATTGACCTGAACGCGTGTGCGTCGAACGGCAAAATTAAATTGAAACATGAGCCGGAACATTTCTGATGCTTCCGTGTGAGCATCACGGATAGGTGACAGGCGGTACAGTTCTGCCTCCGTAGCTTGTTGAATCAATGACAGATCAAATTGAAGTGCGGGTCTGGTACATTTTGCACATCTGGCAGCAAGCTCCGGTATTAGTCTCTTAACGAAGGTGTTTTGCACCGCTTTGTTGATTTGTGTCTGCATCCAAATCGCAAATTTCAGCGAACGCATAAGTTTGATAGCCTCGGGCAGCGGCAGATAGATCATGCTGGTAGATTTGGGTGGTTGGTGAACCATCTTCACGGATACGCGATTTCGCAGCGTTCGGAAAATCGTGTTCCCAACAACAGCTTCTACGGATACAGGACAGGGAGCCAGACCAGCCCGCAGTGCTTCTTTCATTAGCATGTATTCGTATTTTTTCATCGTGTTTTCCTCGTGCGGGGCGACAGTGCACCCCGATAAAATTAAAAGCCGTCAAATTCGTCATTCAGGAAATAATGCCCGGATATTCCCTGCTATCTGACTGGTTATCTGTGCGGTTGGTACTGGCTGTGGCACGGGGCGTTCTGTCCTGGTTTGTGTCACCGATAACGCCTCATCGTCAGCCCATGCAGCCAGTCGGTAAGCCTCTGCTGGATTCATTTTCAGAAGTGCCAGCCCGGCCAGAAAAGCCACGCGTTGGCCGCTTTTGCGGGCTTCTGGTGTAAGGCTGCCCAGCCAGGCGCATGCTTCGCTTTCGTTCTTGACGGCCGCAGGCTTCAGATAGAAACTTATCCGTCTGGTTGGTGTCGTCATTGGTTTACTCCTTGTCCATTGCGTACAGCCCATTAACCAGAGCAAACTGTGGCACCCCGTCCGCGATGAAAGTCGCATTAACTCCGCAGGCTTCGCGGATAGCGGGTGCCACAATCTCCGCCCCTCCACCGACAACCATCACCCGCCCGTAACCCGAAAAACCCGCCAGCGCGCGGATCACGCGTTGTTTCAGTGTTTCTTCCTTTTCACGAATAACCGCCATCAGGCTGGCGTAATGCGCGTCATTGTGGATGTGCTGGCGCAGCCAGGCTTCATCATGGCGATGTTCGATAATGGTATTGGCGATGTGGTGACTGGTGCGCATACCGTTAGTGGCCATCACCGACAGTACGGCATCGGCCATCAGAGAAACGCCTACGTGTGGATCGCAAAACACCTGGCTGATACCTGCCAGTTGCCCCTGAACCTTTGCCACATCCAGCGTGGTTCCGCCCAAATCCACAATCAGCAGGGATTCAAACGGACTCATGTCAGCCAGTGCCTTAAAGCCAGCCGGAATGGATTCAGGCATAACCCGCACGTTACGGATAGTGAATGCTTCGCCGTTCTGGTACTCCACCGGGCGCATAACGTTCGCTTTTTTGCGGTTGATGTTGGCCATGTCCGGCTGTGCGTTTGTGTCGAAATACTCGCTCAGTGGCAGGGTGACAACCACATCCACCTCCTGTGGCGTGATGCCTGATTTGACCAGCGCGTGATGAATGGCAATGACATTTACATCGCTGTACTGGTATTGCGTGTCGGTTGTCTGGACAAAGCGATCGCTGACCGGATCAAAACCATAGCGC
Source organism: Shigella sonnei (assembly GCF_002950395.1). Taxonomy (NCBI): domain Bacteria; kingdom Pseudomonadati; phylum Pseudomonadota; class Gammaproteobacteria; order Enterobacterales; family Enterobacteriaceae; genus Shigella; species Shigella sonnei. The sequence continues at coordinate 1,444,313 of NZ_CP026802.1, read as the reverse complement.
ACGCCATCAAGCATGTAGTTCGCGGGCTGCATGCCACCGAACGGCGCAGACCATTCCGACTTGAAGCTGTTCGGGCTGATGGCGTTGCGGCGTTCGCCGTTCTCAGTCCATGCCAGCTTGATGTTGGTGGAGCCGTCGTCGATACAAATTTTCATGTCGCTTTTCCTTATGTTGATTAATTAATCGTTTACGGGATTCTGAAATCCCGTTTTTGCCTGTTTTGTGCGCGCTTCATATATCGCTGCGCGTTTTTTGCTCATTTACGGGATTCGTGAGTCCCGTTTCTGTCTGTTTTTTGTTTCCACTGGTCAGGCCACCCCGCAGCAGGTCTGCTTTGCGGCGGGCGCGTTCAGTGGTTTCACTGATTCTCTGTGCGTGCTCTGCGTCGCGGATGGCGCGCAGCATGTCAGAAAGCACGGTAACGGGTGTTTTCATGGTGTTCTGGTCCTGCTGAAGTGTGGATGCCAGGCGTGCGGCGGCTTCAGGGTCTGATGCCCCCAGCTGTGTCAGATAGCTGGCGACCGGGTTATGGCGGATCTCCGTGCTGCTTACGCCATGATTACGGCTCAGGCGCTGCCAGAGCTGCGTGATTCGGCTGTCCGGGCGGGTATCCGGTTTGCGTACAATTTCAAATCCCTGCGGTGCAATGATGCTGTCGTCAACGTACAGACTGCCGCCCCGTAACAGGTGCTGCATCTGTTGTTCACCGATATGCAGGCCGAGAGATTCAGCAGACTCCCGCCATTCTTTAGCGAGTAATTCGTGGTTATCAGGCAAAGGCCGCTGCTGTTTGCGGCTCTGTGTCCAGCTCTGCATTTCATCACTGCTGTTTTTTGCCTGTTTGTCACGAAGCGAACGCATCAGCGCCCGGCGTTCGTGCCGTTTCAGTGAGCGCATCCATTCATCCACATCAACGCCGTCAGGGAGCTGCGGCCACGGTGCTGGCCGTTCTTCCGGCTGTTCTGTCCCGTTGTTGTCCGTTTCCTGTACACGGGGACAGTTATTGCCACGAGTCCAAGGGGCGGCAGGGCCGCCCTGAAGGTCAAAACCATTTTCGCGGGCGCTGTCTTCCGCTTCCGGTTTGCGTCTTACCAGCTTCCAGTTATCCGGATGCGTGCACACACGGGAGGATTCCCCGATGAGTGGTGACCAGATCCCGTAAATCTGTACGCTCTGTTCGCCGTAATCGTTCAGCTCATCGGCGAGGTCGTAGGCGGTGCGAATCAGGTAGTCTTTGCGTGGAACAAGTACGCCGCCCTGTTTCTCTATGTAGGTGGCAAAACATCCGGCATCAGCGGCGGCAAGAACCGCATCCATTGCGTCATCCTTCAGCCGTTGCGGGCCTTCCGGGTTGCGTGCCATCTGGCTGGCAAGGCGGCGCAGTTCACGCCATACCTGGCGGGAGGGGATGCCAAAGAACTGGAACTGGCGGACCCGGTGAAGGCGCGCCCAGCCGATGGCGCGTTCCACGCTCTCGGCCATTGATTTTCCGGTTTCGTGGTCAACGCGTGGCTTGCCCGTTTTCGGGTCGATGCCATCCACGGCGCGGCTGTCCAGGTTTTTCCCGATGTAGGTGGCGATGTAGCTGGTTGGCGTGCCTTTTGAGCCGTCTACATACTCCGCCTTAAAGCGCGGAGTTATGTCATCGCCCAGCTCGTGACGATCTTCCTGAATGGCAATATCGCGGGTGTGGGACACAATGGTGTCGATTTCTTCCGGATGAGCAAAGACCATCATATGCCAGTGCACGGTGCCGTCATGGTGAGGCTCCGCCGTGCGGATGCCATACCAGCGCAGGCCGTCGCGGTTCAGTTTTTTGCGGACCGTCGCAAAAAACGTGTTAACCAGGTAATCGCTGGAGTCGCGCATTGTGGCCCCGTTCCATTTGGGATTCGGATGACCGTTCTCCGTTGTGGCGTGGTATTTTGACGGGCAGGTGACAGTCAGAAACACCGCTTTGTCGCCACGGGCTTCGGCCAGAAGTTCCAGCCCCTTCATGGTGGCCATCATTTCTGCCTTACGGTGAACCGGGTTACTTACTCCCGCGTAATACACCGTCTCGAGATCAATCGTGAACCCGTCTTCATTTTCCAGCATGAAACTTTTCAGGAAATCGCGTGTTTTCTCGCGCTGTGCGCGAAACTCGCTTAACGCGTCCTGGCTCAGATAGGGCGATGTTTTTCTGGAAACCAGACAGGCGGCGCGAAGTTGTTCTTCTCTCCACTCGCAACGTAACAGCCACAGTTTGCGTTTCCACCATTCCGCACAGGTCAGGCGAAGGATTGCGCCCGGCAGCAGTTCTGTGTCCGGTTCGTGCCTCCGGTCTTTGTCTGTTGTCAGTGCGTCATAATGCGGAGGCATGGCGTGTAAGTGTAACGCCATGCGGGCCAGCATCTGATACGCCTTCAGCGTTACATCCATGGTCAGCTCGCCATCAGTCGCGCCAAAACCATCGCAGAGTTTTTCGAAGGTGCTGCTGAACATCGCCGCCGTCATGGTGGCCAGCGTCTGTATCTGGTGTTTGTTGAGTTGCGGCAGGTAAAGCAAATCGTCCAGGCGTTCACGTCCGGCAAGGGAGCGATAACCCGGTGTCAGCCAGTGTCCGTCAGTGCGATCCAGACGTTCGAATATTTTGCGCAGGGTTCCGCGTGCATAGCGTTCCGCCTGCCAGCTCTTTTTGCCTTTCCGGCGATCGGCTTCCTGTTTTTTGCGCAGGAAGGAGAGGTGGCGAATAAGCGGATCGCGCAGATAGGACGGCAGCAGGCGCAGCGAGGCCATGGCTTCATCCACCGCGCCGCGTGCCTGTTTTCTGGCGTCTCCTGCCAGTGTGATGGTTTTGTCCTGTTTTTCCTGTGCGTCCAGGCTTTTATTAATCAGGTTGCCCAGTGGCGTGGCGGAGAACGCCGCATCAGCCATTTCCTGGCGGCGCTCGTTCTCTGCCCGGTGGGCATCCAGCCAGGAGGAAAGCGCGGATTCAGGAGCGGGGATCCCCGTTCCTTCACGCCCCACTGCGTGGCGCGGTTGTTGCCAGTCCCTGATGTACTCTGCCGTCATAGTGATTTACTTCGTCATGCCATTCAGGGTGTCGCGGCAGACTGTAGCCAGCCGCTGAATTTCCAGCACGGTGTCTTCTGTGTCGGCATGGCGATGTGTGATGCGGATGCTGTCGGCAATCACATCGACGATTGCAGAGGATGGGCGCTGGTAAATGCCAATAACGGACGGGGTGCCACCTTCAATGCGGTAAAGCCTGTAATTTCCCTCGTGGCTGTCAATCATGTAGCGACCATCAATAACAATCTTTCCGTCAGCGAGCTGCGGTACAGGCAGGGATTTCAGGTACATGTCATAACGATCACGCACGCGAGCGGCAAGATCACGCTCTGTGTTGAGCAGGTATTCAAGAAAGTCGTTGGCGAGAATCATTGCGGCAATCCTCTTGTTACAGATGTGCGAAGGCCTCCCGCCGCAAGGTGCAGGAAAGGCCCGGAACAGGAATTAATGGAGTTTGTTTTGCTGCCGGATGAGCTGCTGAAGCCCGACGTGGTTTCCGGCAGTTGGAGGTGCTCATGCTCTGATTTCCCTCAGTAGCTGGTTGAACATCTGGGTTAGTGGGTTGCTACACCCAAACGGCATCAGGTTTACCTGATAAGAAAAGCGACCGCCTGTTTTGCGCTCTTTTCTTGTGACTAAACCGCTGCGCCAGAGACGGCGTAGCTCCGCATTAATGGTTGTGGTTGGTGTATTCAGTGCTGCGGCGATTTCTCCACTGCTACAACCCGGATTGGCAGCGATGTAGTCCAGAATGGTCATCTGCGTGACTCCTGTACCTGTCTGATAAGATTCACCTGCACCACGTTGGTGGCGCAGAAGTAAGTGCCGTCAGTGAGATAGATATGATGTGCATCCTTTTCTGAACGGTGTTTGTCGATTGTGGTAATCAGGCGTTCGTCAACTTCGTATTCACGTCCTCTGGAGGTGAAACGAACGACAGGAAAATGCTTAATTGCCATTACGCCTCCTTGGCGTGTGCGAATACCTCCGCGAATGCGGATTGTTTTCACATTTTCTTATTTAACCTGGGGTCTTATTTGCGCGGTTATTCTTCAGTGAAAAAGCGTTCAATCTTTTTTACTGAATTAATAATTCGCATAATCCCAATGGCGCAGACCACCGAAATAATCAGAACAAGCCATGAAATAAATATACTCATGCGATATTTCCCAGCTTATACGGTTCAATATGTTCCCCGCATTCTGCGGCACAGATCAGCTCGGAAAGTTCGTTAAGTGCATCCAGATCATCAGCGTAAAAAGCCACGTCATACAGACTTCGGATTGCTCTGGTCAATGAGTCACGGGCCGCACGTTCAGCATGAGCGCCTGATGCACTTAAGCGAAAATAAAAACGCTCAAGTGCTTTGTTAATGAGAGTTTTATATTCTTTGCCCATCACAACGCCCTTTAATCTGCTTTCTGTATTTCAGCTTCTGAATCCATACAAATAATTTCGATATAGGGTTCATCGCCATTAACCTGGCGTGCCTTTTCATCTTCGCTGATGATTTCTCGTACGGTCTGGTACGGAAGTTCCACAAGCAGTCGCGTGCCGTTCAGATAAACGTAAGTGGCTTCGTCGGCTCCGTTTTTACCCGCCGGAGTCACTCCGTCAATAGCGGATGCACGTAATAACAGTTCACCGCGAAAATCAATAAAACGGATAAATACACCTTGTGCATTGTCTTTGGTCATAAAGCACCTGTTATAAATCAGCCTGTTTAATAAAACTTTGCCCGCGAAGCAGACGATCAACCGTGCGAAGTGCTTCGTATAATGTGAGGTGTACTGGCAATAGCGGACACTACCATTTGTTCTTTTTTTAAGCAGCCATCTGATGATATTTTTCCCTGAAGGCTGCCGGGGAGATATTCCCCAGACGAGAGTGACGACGCTGACGATTGTAGAAAATCTCAATGTATTCCCGTATTACTGAGATGGCTTCATCCCGGTTATTAAAACGATAGTGGCTCAGGCTCTCATTTTTCAGCGTTCCCCAGAAGCTTTCCATCGGAGCGTTGTCGTAACAGTTACCTTTACGCGACATTGATGTTTTCAGACCAGACTGCTCCTGTATGACCCGGTAATCGTATGCGCAGTACTGTGAACCTCGATCAGAGTGGTGGATTAGCCCGGCAGGTGGGCGCTGGCTCCTGAGCGCCATAAACAGGGCTTTACCTGTCAGCTCTTTTGTCATGCGCTCTCCCATGGCGTAGCCGACAATTTCGCACGTATAAACATCTTTGATGCCAGCGAGGTACAACCATCCCTCCTGTGTGGCAACATACGTCAGGTCCGCCACCCAGACCTGATTTGGTGCTGTAGGAGCGAACGTCTGGTTCAGCAGATTTGGCGCAACTGGCAGATTGTGGTTCGAGTTCGTAGTCGCTCTGAACTTGCGTTTCTGCTTACAGCGTAGCCTTAGCTCCTTACGAAGACGTGCCAGTCGGTCACGACCAACGATGATGCCATTCTCTGCCAGCTCCGTCTGGAGCCGCCGGGTTCCATATGTTTCGCGAGTGCGGATATGTGCCACCTTAATCTCCAGTTTTAGCCGCTCATCACTTTGTTTTCTGTCTGAGGGTTCATGCTGTACCCAGTTGTAATAACCGCTCCTGGATACACCAAATACCTGACACATCGCTTCAATGGGAAATTGTTGTCGCCATTGTTCGATTAACGCGTATTTTTCAGCGACTCCTGTGCAAAATACGCTGTTGCTTTTTTTAATATATCTCGCTCAAGGCGAGCTTCATTTAACGCCTTACGCAGTTGCAGAATTTCAGATTCCAGTTCAGCCACCGTGCGGGAACCAGGAGTACCGAGCCCTTTTCTGGCGGCGGTAACCCATTGTCCTAAAGTGCCTTCAGGAAGAGATAATCGGGAAGCGCCTTCACTGATCGAAAGTTGATTTTCAAGAACCGTTCTGACAGCTTCGGCTTTGAACTCTTTAGAGTAACGTTGGGTTTTTCTGCTCATTATTAGCTCCTTCTGATGCCATTCTATTTCAGGAAGGAGTGTCCGTTAAACTCAGGCTACCTCAATGTGAAATCCTGCCCGAACTGATTGTCGCCACAGCTCAGTGCAAAAATGCGGTTTCCGGTAAACGGATTGCGTGGGCATTTGTGGATCACGATTCCAGCTTTCTCAATCAGCCAGGCGTGCTCGCCGATTTGTTTTACTGGGTAGCCATCCGGCGTTGCGTGTGTATCACTCAGGCTGTAGCGGATGTTGCTGCGTGATGCACTGGTAGTGAAACGGTTAGCGTGGCGTTCTGTTCCGGTACAAAAATTACGGCGTTGCTTCAGCATAAAATGACACCTCGTTATTTTGTCATCTGCACGTATTTCTCTGCGTTTCTGATGGTTTTCAGGAAAATTGCGAAGAGATTTACTTTGCGTTTTGTGTTTCTTCCTTCTTGAGTAACGGGAATTACCGATCTATCAGCCTGCCTTCTTACAGCGAGAATGCTTTGATTTGTGCGTTTCGCATAATCCTCTAGGCTTTCTTCAAGTACCGGTAGCCCATGTTCATTACGGTATGGGTAGAACGCCGCCAAACGCTCAAAATCCGCTTGTTCGTATGTGTTAAGGACTTTTGCCATGGTGTGATAACCTATTCAATCTGGTGCTATTTGTGGCTCTTTGTAGCGTCAAGTGGTACTCAACTGATAACCAATATAGTATTCAGGTGCACACCATGTCAATAGAGATATCAAAGAAGCTAAAAGCAATTCGAGAATCTGAGGGGCTTAGTCAGGCAAAGTTCGCGGATTCAATAGGTATTGCGGTTGGTACGGTTAAGCAATACGAGACTGGTATTCGAGGTGTGGGAACGGAGGTTTTACTGAAAATCACAATGCACCCGGAATTTAAAAAATACACTACGTGGTTGATGAGTAACGAAACAAATGAGGCTGCTGGGCAGATCAGTCCTTCTCTCTCCCCTGATGGGCCAGAAAACACATCGTCTTCTCAAAAATCCCGCAAGACTGGCACACAGCCCGGCTAATCATGGAACGCTGGGGGCATGGTGGTCTTGTAACGCTGGGGCTTCACGAATGAGCATAAAATCAATTCCGGGAGGGTATCTTCTTGACATGCGTCCTGAGGGGCGTAAAGGCAAACGCATTCGCAAAAAATTTAAAACGAAATCGGATGCAGTTTTATATGAGCGGTGGGTGCTGGCGCAACAGCATAACAATGAGTGGAAAGGAAACTCCATTGATCGCCGTCCGCTGTCAGTGCTTATTGACTTGTGGTGGAAATACCACGGCCAGCTAATGAAGTCAGGGCATAACACGCGCCTTAAATTGCTGCGCTTGAGTGAGGCAATGGATGACCCGTGCGTGCATAAACTTAATACAACGATGCTCACCGAGCTACGTGTGTCCAGGATAGAGCAGGGGATACAGCCCAGCACCATAAATCGAGAGATTGGGGCGTTAAGCGCGATGTTTACCGCACTCATCTCATCCGGCCATTTTCTTAACGATAACCCCGTTCAAGGCCTTAAAGGAATGAAGGTTAACGAGCGTGAAATGGGATATCTGAGTAAGTCTGAATGTGTTCAGTTGCTGGATGCACTGGCTGAAAATCCCGATGAACGGCTGGCCGTCGAAATCCTTCTGTCGACCGGGGCGCGATGGGGCGAGGTAGCGGCACTGGAGCAGCGCCGTGTTCTTCATTGTCGAATCACTTTTTCAAAAACGAAGAACAGCAAAAACCGTACCGTTCCTATTTCTGAAAGCCTGTTTGAAAAGATCAAAAAACGGGGCGGGAAACTGGTGTTTCCGACGCTGGATTATTCATTGGTTCGCGATGTCATCAAAACGGTCGCACCTGATGTTCCTGACGGCCAGGCTGTTCATGCGCTGCGCCACACCTTCGCCAGTCATTTCATGATGAACGGCGGCAATATTCTGACGCTCCAGAAAATTCTGGGGCACGCAAAGATTCAGACAACGATGATTTATGCCCATCTTGCGCCGGATTACTTGCAGGATGCGGTGAGGTTTAATCCCTTGGGAGGAATGTAACTATGGAAATAAAAAAACCTACAAAAAAAGAGTTATATGACTATTTACTATCGAAATATATAGAAGATAAATGCAAAGAAGAAGCTGATGAAATCAATAAGAAGTCGATGAGTCGTGTCAAAAAACATAAAGAGCGGCTGATGGAGATTACGCCAGAAATCTTCTTCCGTTTCTTGTCTGAGAAGGGGGTCTCCAGTGTCTGCCCTTCATGTGGATCGTCGCGATTATCTGTTCCAGAAAGTATGGATCTTTGCTGGGATAAAAATAAGAAACCAGAAAATTTTAACAATCTACCCCTGGAGGAACAGAGTGAGTTAATTAAAGAGAACATAAAGCATTATGTATCTTATGCTTTTTTGGGTGATGTTAAGAGCATACCTGATATGCGCAAAACTTATTACACGCTGCATTGCCTGAATTGTGGTTACCTGAGCCTTTATCGTACGTCTGCGGTGCTGAAGTGGTTGGAGAAAGACAAAGCGCAGGATGGTGATAATGGGTAATGTAGCAAGAAATCTTTTCGGTAATTCAGCAGGTAGTGTGTCGCATTCTGAGCGTGATGTGCTTTATCATGGTGGCGATGGCGGCAGTAGTGGAGGCGGAATGTCAGATAAACTTGAAAGGCGAATTGAGCGGCTCGAAGGTGATTTATCGCTAACAAGAAACGACCTTGCGACGCTTGCTGAACGCACTACAAACCTCTCAACTAAAGCCGATGTTGGTGAGGTGAAAGGTGAACTCAAAGCAGACATAGCACATCTGAAAGGTGATCTTGAATGCGATATTGCGAATCTGAAAGGTGAGCTTAAATCTGATACAGCTAACCTGAAAGAGCAGCTCAAATCAGACATTAACAGCCTGAAGGGTGAGCTTACCGAAGCGATGGATAAACGCTTTGACAAGATTATGGATGAGATGAATCGGCGGTTTGACAAGGTTGATGATAATACGAAGTGGCGTTGGAGTGGCATTATTGTGCCAGTGTGCACAACCATTTTCACAGCGGCGGTTGCTGTATTTGTTGCTAAATTTGTTGGCTGATGATCCACAAATTGACCACATCTCTGTTATTTGTTGTGGTTGGCTGTGTTTTTGTGTGTCTGTAAGTCTTTGATAATTACCTAACTTATTGATTTTTGTTTGTGTTTATGGCCGCTCTGCGGCCTTTTTTCTTTTCACTGTCGAAGAGTCACCGTAAAATCAACGCCATGACACTTCAGCAGAACGGATACCATGCTGACACTTGCCCGCCAACAACAGCGACAAAATATTCGCTGGTTATTATGCCTGTCAGTTTTGATGCTGCTGGCGCTTCTCTTAAGCCTTTGCGCCGGTGAACAATGGATTTCGCCAGGTGACTGGTTTACTCCTCGTGGCGAACTGTTCGTCTGGCAAATTCGCCTGCCACGTACGCTGGCTGTATTGCTGGTTGGTGCGGCGCTGGCTATATCCGGCGCTGTAATGCAGGCGTTGTTTGAAAATCCTCTGGCAGAACCTGGACTACTTGGCGTCTCTAACGGCGCAGGCGTGGGGCTTATCGCCGCGGTATTGCTTGGGCAAGGGCAACTCCCCAACTGGGCGCTAGGGCTGTGTGCGATTGCTGGCGCGCTTATCATCACTTTAATACTCTTACGTTTCGCCCGTCGTCATCTTTCGACCAGTCGGTTATTGCTGGCTGGCGTTGCATTAGGGATTATCTGTAGCGCACTAATGACGTGGGCTATCTACTTTTCCACCTCTGTTGATTTACGTCAGCTGATGTACTGGATGATGGGCGGTTTTGGCGGCGTAGACTGGCGGCAAAGCTGGCTGATGCTGGCATTGATCCCCGTGTTGTTGTGGATCTGTTGTCAGTCCAGGCCGATGAATATGTTAGCACTTGGCGAGATCTCGGCGCGGCAACTGGGTTTACCCCTGTGGTTCTGGCGCAATGTGCTGGTGGCAGCGACCGGCTGGATGGTTGGCGTCAGTGTGGCGCTGGCGGGTGCTATCGGCTTTATTGGTCTGGTGATCCCACATATTCTTCGGTTGTGTGGTTTAACCGATCATCGCGTATTACTTCCCGGCTGCGCGCTGGCAGGGGCGAGCGCAGTGCTGCTGGCCGATATTGTAGCGCGCCTGGCATTAGCTGCCGCAGAGCTGCCTATTGGCGTGGTCACCGCAACGTTGGGTGCGCCGGTGTTTATCTGGTTATTGTTAAAAGCAGGACGTTAGCCGCAAAAAGACGGTCTATGATTAAAAGCTAAGATTTTTACTGACCACACCCAGGAGAAACGATGCAAGATTCCATTCTGACGACCGTAGTGAAAGATATCGACGGTGAAGTGACCACGCTGGAGAAGTACGCCGGTAATGTGCTGTTGATTGTCAATGTCGCCTCAAAGTGTGGCTTAACGCCGCAATATGAGCAGTTGGAGAATATTCAGAAAGCCTGGGCCGATCGAGGTTTTGTGGTGCTGGGATTCCCGTGCAACCAGTTTCTGGAACAAGAACCGGGCAGCGATGAAGAGATTAAAACTTACTGTACCACCACATGGGGGGTGACGTTCCCGATGTTCAGTAAGATTGAAGTTAACGGCGAAGGACGCCATCCGCTGTATCAAAAATTGATTGCCGCAGCGCCGACCGCAGTCGCGCCGGAAGAGAGCGGATTCTATGCCCGTATGGTCAGCAAAGGTCGTGCACCGCTGTACCCTGATGATATTTTATGGAATTTTGAGAAATTTTTAGTTGGCAGGGACGGATTGGTCATCCAGCGTTTTTCCCCGGATATGACGCCGGAAGACCCCATTGTGATGGAAAGCATTAAACTGGCGTTGGCAAAATAATGTCTATTGTGATGCAGTTACAGGATGTTGCGGAATCTACCCGCCTGGGGCCACTTTCTGGCGAGGTTCGGGCTGGGGAGATCCTGCACCTGGTGGGGCCGAATGGCGCGGGTAAGAGTACCTTACTGGCACGAATGGCCGGAATGACCAGCGGTAAGGGAAGTATTCAGTTCGCGGGGCAACCACTGGAAGCATGGTCCGCAACAAAACTCGCGCTGCATCGCGCCTATCTTTCACAACAGCAGACGCCGCCGTTTGCAATGCCGGTCTGGCACTATCTGACACTGCATCAGCACGATAAAACGCGTACCGAACTACTGAATGATGTCGCAGGGGCGCTGGCTCTTGATGACAAACTCGGACGTAGCACCAATCAACTTTCCGGCGGTGAATGGCAACGCGTACGTCTTGCTGCGGTGGTGCTGCAAATCACACCACAAGCCAATCCCGCAGGCCAATTGCTGCTTCTTGATGAGCCGATGAACAGTCTTGATGTTGCGCAACAAAGTGCGTTAGACAAAATTCTGAGCGCTCTGTGTCAGCAAGGACTGGCGATTGTGATGAGCAGTCACGATCTCAACCACACATTGCGTCATGCGCATCGGGCGTGGTTGCTAAAAGGTGGAAAAATGCTGGCCAGTGGACGCAGAGAAGAGGTGCTCACGCCGCCAAATCTGGCGCAGGCCTATGGGATGAATTTTCGCCGTCTGGATATCGAAGGTCACAGAATGCTGATTTCGACCATCTGATTTCATTAGTATCTTGAAAATCGGGTAATTACGACGCTAAATTAATGCAAGAATAAAAAACAGAGGAACCGTACGGAATGCGTTTCTGCCTTATTTTGATCACAGCACTGTTTCTGGCCGGGTGTAGCCACCATAAAGCACCGCCGCCAAATGCCAGACTTTCTGATTCGATTACCGTTATTGCCGGTTTGAACGACCAGCTACAAAGCTGGCATGGCACGCCGTATCGTTATGGTGGCATGACGCGGCGCGGTGTGGACTGTTCGGGATTTGTGGTTGTAACGATGCGCGATCGTTTCGATTTGCAGCTGCCCCGAGAAACCAAAGAACAAGCCTCTATCGGCACGCAAATTGATAAAGACGAGTTGCTGCCTGGTGACCTGGTCTTTTTCAAAACGGGTTCCGGACAAAATGGTTTGCATGTAGGTATTTACGATACCAACAACCAATTTATCCACGCCTCTACCAGCAAGGGAGTGATGCGTTCCTCACTTGATAATGTCTATTGGCAGAAAAATTTCTGGCAGGCGAGACGAATCTAAATAGCTGCGCGGAATAGTAGATCACTTTGAGGGAACTTAGCCCGGATTGTGCGATCTGATCAATCGCCAAATCAAAACAAATCACCAACCGGACTGAGCAATGCCGATCATAGCACCAATTTCCCGTGACGAACGACGCCTGATGCAGAAAGCCATCCATAAAACACACGATAAAAATTATGCCCGCAGACTGACTGCCATGCTGATGCTGCACCGGGGCGACCGTGTCAGCGACGTTGCCAGAACGCTCTGCTGCGCCCGTTCCTCTGTTGGACGCTGGATTAACTGGTTCACGCAGTCGGGTGTTGAGGGACTGAAATCATTACCTGCCGGGCGTGCCCGTCGCTGGCCGTTTGAGCATATCTGCACACTGTTACGTGAGCTGGTAAAACATTCTCCCGGCGACTTTGGCTACCAGCGTTCACGCTGGAGTACAGAACTGCTGGCAATAAAAATCAATGAGATAACCGGTTGCCAGTTAAATGCCGGAACCGTTCGCCGCTGGTTGCCGTCTGCGGGGATTGTGTGGCGAAGGGCTGCGCCAACTCTGCGTATCCGTGACCCGCATAAAGATGAAAAGATGGCAGCAATCCATAAAGCACTGGACGAATGCAGCGCAGAGCATCCGGTCTTTTATGAAGATGAAGTGGATATCCATCTTAATCCCAAAATCGGTGCGGACTGGCAACTGCGCGGACAGCAAAAACGGGTGGTCACGCCGGGACAGAATGAAAAATATTATCTGGCCGGAGCGCTGCACAGCGGGACAGGTAAAGTCAGCTGTGTGGGCGGCAACAGCAAAAGTTCGGCGCTGTTCATCAGCCTGCTGAAGCGGCTTAAAGCGACATACCGTCGGGCGAAAACCATCACGCTGATCGTGGACAACTACATTATCCACAAAAGCCGGGAAACACAGAGCTGGCTGAAGGAGAACCCGAAGTTCAGGGTCATTTATCAGCCGGTTTACTCGCCATGGGTGAATCATGTTGAACGGCTATGGCAGGCACTTCACGACACAATAACGCGTAATCATCAGTGCAGCTCAATGTGGCAACTGTTGAAAAAAGTTCGCCATTTTATGGAAACCGTCAGCCCATTCCCCGGAGGCAAACATGGGCTGGCAAAAGTGTAGCGGTATTAAGCGCAGCTATTTAGTATGTCGAAAAATGGACGGCGATGATACATCGCCGTCCATTTACTCCTGAATACAGTAGTATTTTGCAGACAAAAATTCCGTAAATGGATTATTCGTTTATAATCAGGATAATCTAAAAAAAGGACCCCTGAAAAAGTGGTTAACATGGAACAAATGAAAGTTACTCCTTCTGTAATTGTTATGTCTTATGGCCTCATCCCTTTTAGCCGGATACTGAAAAACATCCTTCGAGAGGGACGGTTACCATGAAGATTTTTTTGGAGAATCTTTATCATTCTGATTGCTATTTCCTGCCGATAAGAGATAACCAGCAAGTCCTTGTCGGCGTTGAGTTAATTACCCATTTCTCCAGTGAAGATGGCACGGTGCGTATCCCGACGAGTCGGGTTATAGCGCAACTTACCGAGGAGCAACATTGGCAATTATTTTCAGAGCAGTTGGAATTACTAAAATCATGCCAACATTTTTTTATTCAACATAAACTCTTTGCCTGGCTTAATTTAACGCCACAAGTGGCTACATTATTATTAGAGAGGGATAATTACGCAGGCGAACTATTAAAATATCCGTTTATTGAACTGTTGATTAATGAGAATTACCCGCATCTCAATGAAGGAAAAGATAATCGCGGTCTTTTATCCTTATCGCAAGTGTATCCCCTTGTGTTAGGTAATTTGGGAGCAGGCAATAGCACAATGAAAGCGGTTTTTGATGGTCTTTTCACCCGCGTCATGCTGGATAAAAGTTTTATTCAGCAACAAATCACGCACCGCTCCTTCGAACCGTTTATTCGTGCGATCCAGGCGCAAATTTCCCCTTGTTGCAATTGCATCATTGCGGGAGGCATTGATACGGCAGAAATATTGGCACAGATTACCCCCTTCGATTTCCATGCTCTCCAGGGATGCCTGTGGCCTGCCGTTCCCATAAATCAGATAACGACGTTGGTTCAGCGATAACCCTTCTGTTTGCTGGTGTTTAAGACGAGAGTAACCGTCTACACTATCAAACAGGAGGATCTATGACCCTGTCTTTTGTTACCCGCTGGCGCGATGAATTGCCAGAAACCTATACAGCACTTTCCCCTACGCCTTTAAATAATGCCCGGCTGATTTGGCATAATACCGAACTGGCTAACACGCTGAGTATTCCATCGTCGCTGTTTAAAAATGGCGCAGGTGTCTGGGGCGGCGAAGCCCTACTGCCTGGTATGTCACCACTGGCGCAGGTTTACAGTGGTCATCAGTTCGGCGTCTGGGCGGGCCAACTGGGTGATGGGCGCGGCATTTTACTCGGCGAACAACTGCTTGCTGATGGCACTACAATGGACTGGCATCTGAAAGGTGCTGGCCTGACGCCTTATTCGCGAATGGGTGATGGACGGGCGGTTTTACGTTCGACGATACGAGAAAGTCTCGCCAGTGAGGCGATGCATTATCTGGGCATTCCGACGACCCGCGCGTTAAGTATCGTCACCAGCGATTCGCCAGTGTATCGGGAAACGGCGGAGCCAGGCGCGATGCTGATGCGTGTGGCACCAAGTCATCTGCGCTTTGGTCATTTCGAACATTTTTACTACCGCCGCGAGTCGGAAAAGGTTCGTCAGTTAGCTGACTTTGCTATTCGTCATTACTGGTCACATCTTGAAGATGATGAGGACAAATACCGTCTCTGGTTTAGCGATGTTGTCGCACGTACCGCGTCGTTAATTGCCCAATGGCAGACGGTCGGCTTTGCACATGGGGTGATGAATACCGACAACATGTCGCTGCTGGGACTGACGCTTGATTACGGGCCGTTTGGTTTTCTTGATGATTACGAACCCGGTTTTATTTGTAATCACTCGGATCATCAAGGGCGTTATAGTTTTGATAATCAACCTGCTGTCGCGTTGTGGAATTTACAGCGTCTGGCGCAGACATTGTCACCATTTGTTGCCGTAGATGCCCTGAATGAGGCCCTGGACAGCTATCAGCAGGTTTTGTTGACGCATTATGGACAACGGATGCGGCAGAAACTGGGCTTCATCACGGAGCAAAAAGAGGATAACGCGCTACTGAATGAATTATTCAGTCTGATGGCGCGAGAGCGCAGCGATTATACCCGCACATTCCGCATGCTGAGTCTGACCGAGCAGCACAGCACGGCGTCACCGCTACGTGATGAGTTTATTGATCGTGCGGCATTTGATGGCTGGTTTGCCCGTTATCGGGGGCGTTTGCAACAAGACGAGGTTAGCGATAGTGAGCGTCAGCAGTTGATGCAAAGCGTTAACCCCGCTCTGGTATTGCGCAACTGGTTGGCGCAACGGGCGATTGAAGCGGCAGAAAAGGGTGATATGACGGAATTGCACCGCCTGCATGGGGCGTTGCGAAATCCTTTCAGCGATAGAGATGATGACTATGTCAGTCGTCCACCTGACTGGGGTAAACGGCTGGAAGTCAGCTGCTCGAGTTAAAGGCTACTTAGTTAACAGCAGCTTGCCAGCCTGAGTTTTACGGAGCAGATATTCTTGCCCGTCATGATCGATAATCAGTTTGCCATCCGGACCTAACAGTGTCTGGCTGGTAATTCGCCGGATGGGCTGCGGGGAAGCGGCCTTGTGATTGGCGTCCGTTTCAGGCGTGAGTTTTCTGCTATCCGTATAACGCATAAAGATTAATAATAATTGATATAACAATGATTCTTATTATCAATATTATGGCAGGCCAGAGCAAGCAGTAATTTGTTGAGAAGACAACAAGTTGCGCAGAAATGCCCATTCCGTCAGGAATGGGCACGCATTCAGAAGCGGGTATCTACCGCAGAGGCGAGTTTTTCGACCAGGCGTTCGGTATCTTCCCAGCCCAGACACGGGTCGGTAATGGATTGACCGTAAGTGAGCGGCTGACTGCCGACGATTTTTTGCGTTCCTTCGAGCAGGAAACTTTCCGCCATAATTCCAGCAATCGCCGTAGAGCCATTGCGGATTTGCTGACAAATATCCTCACAAACTTCTAACTGGCGACGGTGCTGCTTCTGGCAGTTACCGTGGCTGAAATCCACCACCAGATGTTCAGGTAAATCAAACTCGTGCAGCGTATCGCAGGCTGCGGCGATATCATCGGCATGATAATTCGGTTTTTTGCCGCCACGCATAATAATGTGGCCATACGGGTTGCCGCTGGTCTGATAGATGGTCATCTGACCATTTTTGTCTGGCGAGAGGAACATATGGCTGGCGCGGGCTGCGCGGATAGCATCCACAGCAATCCGCGTATTGCCATCGGTACCATTTTTAAAACCTACCGGACAGGAGAGTGCCGAAGCCATTTCACGGTGGATCTGACTTTCGGTAGTACGTGCGCCAATCGCGCCCCAACTGATTAAATCAGCAATAAACTGACCGGTCACCATATCGAGGAACTCAGTCGCGGTTGGGACGCCCAGCTCATTTACCTGTAAAAGTAATTTGCGCGCCAGCTCCAGACCGTGATTTACCCGATAGCTGCCGTTTAAATCTGGATCGGAGATTAGTCCTTTCCAGCCGACAACAGTTCGTGGTTTTTCAAAATAGGTGCGCATTACGATTTCCAGCCGTGACTGGTACTGGTTGCGCAGCGACTGCAGACGGGGGGCGTACTCCATTGCAGCGGTGAGATCGTGGATCGAGCAGGGGCCAATAATGACCAACAGTCGCTTATCTTCACCATTGAGTATTTTTTCAATTCTGCGGCGGGAGTCGGTGACATGGGTGGCGGCGCCAGGCGTTACGGGATACCGTAGCGCGAGTTCGGCGGGCGTTACCAGGCTCTCAATACGCGCAGTACGGAGTTCGTCAGTTCTGTTCATTACAAGTCTCAGAAATTTGTTGCTTCTACGGCAGGACTGCCGGGAAGTGATGCGCATCACGATAAACCAATCGCTGCTGATTTCAAGTGCGAGGTGTGTCACACCTCGCCGGGTGGTTAGCATCATAACAAAAAAATAAGCTAATGCACTAGTTCTCTAGTACATTCGGCGACTAAGGCCCATGATATCGAGGATCTTGGTGGCAATCTCTTCTACCGAATAATTGGTACTGTTAATCCACGGGATCTGATTTTTACGGTACAACGCTTCCACTTCCGCGACTTCCATCCTGCACTGACGAAGCGAGGCATAGCGACTGTTCTCCCGACGTTCCTCGCGAATCGCCGCCAGACGTTCCGGGTCGATAGTCAGGCCGAACAATTTATGCTGAAGCGGTTTGAGCGACGCGGGTAGCACCAGATTATCCATATCGTCGGCAATAAAGGGGTAGTTTGCCGCGCGGATACCAAATTGCATTGCCAGATAAAGACTGGTGGGGGTTTTACCACAGCGAGAAACACCGAGCAGGATCACCTGAGCCTGATCCAGATTGCGCAACGAAATGCCGTCATCGTGGGCGAGGGTGTAATCAATCGCCGCAATGCGCGCATCATATTTATTGAGATTATTAGGGTTAAGGCCATGGGTACGATGAGCAATCGGCGTTGGATCCAGTTTCATCTCTTGTTGTAGCGGGGCAACCAGCGCCTGAACGATATCCTGGCAAAAGCCTTCACTTTGCAAGATGATGGCGCGAATCTCCGGCAACACGATGGAGTAGAAGACCAGCGGGCGCACACCTGTCTGGTGATAAATTGCGTCAATCTGATCCTTCACTGCCCGTGCACGGCTCTCATTTTCGACAAACGGCAGCGTAATGCTGCTGATAGTGACGGGAAATTGTGACATTACTGCGTGTCCTAATACCTCCGCAGTTATTGCCGTACCATCAGAAATATAAAAAACGTGGCGATCAACAGCATTATCCATTTTGTTCTTCCCGTGATGCAGACATAATTCTATGAAAGCATAAATTAAAAACGCACAGAAGCGTAGGACGTTATGTCTGGTTTATAAAATGAACCTTCAATTTTATTTTTTATGAAAACAGCATTTCATTTTTATGGTTTCGTTTATACCGATGGTTTATGTGGAAATTGTCGAAGAGAGCAGATTTGCGCAACGCTGGGATCAGTCTTAAAAAGTAAAAAAATATATTTGCTTGAACGATTCACCGTTTTTTTCATCCGGTTAAATATGCAAAGATAAATGCGCAGAAATGTGTTTCTCAAACCGTTCATTTATCACAAAAGGATTGTTCGATGTCCAACAATGGCTCGTCACCGCTGGTGCTTTGGTATAACCAACTCGGCATGAATGATGTAGACAGGGTTGGGGGCAAAAATGCCTCCCTGGGTGAAATGATTACTAACCTTTCCGGAATGGGTGTTTCCGTTCCGAATGGTTTCGCCACAACCGCCGACGCGTTTAACCAGTTTCTGGACCAAAGCGGCGTAAACCAGCGCATTTATGAACTGCTGGATAAAACGGATATTGACGATGTTACTCAGCTTGCGAAAGCGGGCGCGCAAATCCGCCAGTGGATTATCGACACTCCCTTCCAGCCTGAGCTGGAAAACGCCATCCGCGAAGCCTATGCACAGCTTTCCGCCGATGACGAAAACGCCTCTTTTGCGGTGCGCTCCTCCGCCACCGCAGAAGATATGCCGGACGCTTCTTTTGCCGGTCAGCAGGAAACCTTCCTCAACGTTCAGGGTTTTGACGCCGTTCTCGTGGCAGTGAAGCATGTATTTGCTTCTCTGTTTAACGATCGCGCCATCTCTTATCGTGTGCACCAGGGTTACGATCACCGTGGCGTGGCGCTCTCTGCCGGTGTTCAGCGGATGGTGCGCTCCGACCTCGCATCTTCTGGCGTGATGTTCTCCATTGATACCGAATCCGGCTTTGACCAGGTGGTGTTTATCACTTCCGCATGGGGCCTTGGGGAAATGGTCGTGCAGGGTGCGGTTAACCCGGATGAGTTTTACGTCCATAAACCGACACTGGCGGCGAATCGCCCGGCTATCGTGCGTCGCACCATGGGGTCGAAAAAAATCCGCATGGTTTACGCGCCGACCCAGGAGCACGGCAAGCAGGTTAAAATCGAAGACGTACCGCAGGAACAGCGTGACATCTTCTCGCTGACCAACGAAGAAGTGCAGGAACTGGCAAAACAGGCCGTACAAATTGAGAAACACTACGGTCGCCCGATGGATATTGAGTGGGCGAAAGATGGCCACACTGGCAAACTGTTCATTGTGCAGGCGCGTCCGGAAACCGTGCGCTCACGCGGTCAGGTCATGGAGCGTTATACGCTGCATTCACAGGGTAAGATTATCGCCGAAGGCCGTGCTATCGGTCATCGCATCGGCGCGGGTCCGGTGAAAGTCATCCATGAGATCAGCGAAATGAACCGCATCGAACCTGGTGACGTGCTGGTCACTGACATGACCGACCCGGACTGGGAACCGATCATGAAGAAAGCATCTGCCATCGTCACCAACCGTGGCGGTCGTACCTGTCACGCGGCGATCATCGCTCGTGAACTGGGCATTCCGGCGGTAGTGGGCTGTGGTGATGCAACAGAACGGATGAAAGACGGTGAGAACGTCACTGTTTCTTGTGCCGAAGGTGATACCGGTTACGTCTATGCGGAGTTGCTGGAATTTAGCGTGAAAAGCTCCAGCGTAGAAATGATGCCGGATCTGCCGTTGAAAGTGATGATGAACGTCGGTAACCCGGACCGTGCTTTCGACTTCGCCTGCCTGCCGAACGAAGGCGTGGGCCTTGCGCGTCTGGAATTTATCATCAACCGTATGATTGGCGTCCACCCACGCGCACTGCTTGAGTTTGACGATCAGGAACCGCAGTTGCAAAATGAAATCCGCGAGATGATGAAAGGTTTTGATTCTCCGCGTGAATTTTACGTTGGTCGTCTGACTGAAGGGATCGCGACGCTGGGTGCCGCGTTTTATCCGAAGCGCGTCATTGTCCGTCTCTCTGATTTTAAATCGAACGAATATGCCAACCTGGTCGGTGGTGAGCGTTACGAGCCAGATGAAGAGAACCCGATGCTCGGCTTCCGTGGCGCGGGACGCTATGTTTCCGACAGCTTCCGCGACTGCTTCGCGCTGGAGTGCGAAGCAGTGAAACGTGTGCGCAACGACATGGGGCTGACCAACGTTGAGATCATGATCCCGTTCGTGCGTACCGTAGATCAGGCGAAAGCGGTGGTTGAGGAACTGGCGCGTCAGGGGCTGAAGCGTGGTGAGAACGGGCTGAAAATCATCATGATGTGTGAAATCCCGTCCAACGCCTTGCTGGCCGAGCAGTTCCTCGAATATTTCGACGGCTTCTCAATTGGCTCAAACGATATGACGCAGCTGGCGCTCGGTCTGGACCGTGACTCCGGCGTGGTGTCTGAATTGTTCGATGAGCGCAACGATGCGGTGAAAGCACTGCTGTCGATGGCTATCCGTGCCGCGAAGAAACAGGGCAAATATGTCGGGATTTGCGGTCAGGGTCCGTCCGACCACGAAGACTTTGCCGCATGGTTGATGGAAGAGGGGATCGATAGCCTGTCTCTGAACCCGGACACCGTGGTGCAAACCTGGTTAAGCTTGGCTGAACTGAAGAAATAAAATAAATCCCCGGCGGCGTTCAGTCGCCGGGGTTATGTGATCCCCGAAGATGAAACTTATTCAATCTCTTCACAGACATCCTGAGTTAACCGCCGCATAATATCTTTTCTTAACAAAAACTTTTGTATTTTACCTGAGGCAGTACGCGGTAGTTTTTCGATTACCACGATATGTTCAGGATATTTATATTTTGCGACCCGTTTACGGCTAAAAAAAGCCACCACCTCTTCCAGCGATAATGAATGATGCGGCGCTTTCAGCACGACATAAGCGCATGATCGTTCACCTAAACGTTCATCGGGCATTGCAACCACACAGGCATCGTGAATTTTAGGATGCTGCAATAAAATATCTTCTACTTCACGGCTGCTAATATTTTCGCCGCCGCGGACAATAATATCTTTTTTGCGTCCGGTAATTTTGGTGATGCTGCCAACTTACTGATTTAGTGTATGATGGTGTTTTTGAGGTGCTCCAGTGGCTTCTGTTTCTATCAGCTGTCCCTCCTGTTCAGCTACTGACGGTGTGGTGCGTAACGGCAAAAGCACTGCCGGACATCAGCGCTATCTCTGCTCTCACTGCCGTAAAACATGGCAACTGCAGTTCACTTACACCGCTTCTCAACCCGGTACGCACCAGAAAATCATTGATATGGCCATGAATGGCGTTGGATGCCGGGCAACTGCACGCATTATGGGCGTTGGCCTCAACACGATTTTACGTCACTTAAAAAACTCAGGCCGCAGTCGGTAACCTCGCGCATACAGCCGGGCAGTGACGTCATCGTCTGCGCGGAAATGGACGAACAGTGGGGCTATGTCGGGGCTAAATCGCGCCAGCGCTGGCTGTTTTACGCGTATGACAGTCTCCGGAAGACGGTTGTTGCGCACGTATTCGGTGAACGCACTATGGCGACGCTGGGGCGTCTTATGAGCCTGCTGTCACCCTTTGACGTGGTGATATGGATGACGGATGGCTGGCCGCTGTATGAATCCCGCCTGAAGGGAAAGCTGCACGTAATCAGCAAGCGATATACGCAGCGAATTGAGCGGCATAACCTGAATCTGAGGCAGCACCTGGCACGGCTGGGACGGAAGTCGCTGTCGTTCTCAAAATCGGTGGAGCTGCATGACAAAGTCATCGGGCATTATCTGAACATAAAACACTATCAATAAGTTGGAGTCATTACCGTAATTTTTATATAGCCAGCCTCATCCATACGGCAGAGATCGCCGCTGTAATACCAGCCTTCTTCATCCAGCGCACGGGCGGTTAATTCAGGTTCATCAAAATACCCCATAAACACATTGGGGCCACGCGAGGCTTCTTCACCTTCGCAACCTGGCGGTAAGGTCTTGCGTGCGTCATCGACCACTTTAATCTCTACACCTGCGGCAGCGTAACCATCGGTGTGCATAAAGCGCGACAAAGGATCATCGAGATTCACCACCGCATGCGGCGAACTTTCTGTGGAACCATAAACACTTAATAATTTAATGCCAGCGCTGCTGGCATTCGCGCGCCACTTTTTTGGGGATTGTGGTACCGCCGCAAAGAAAGAAGCGCAGCGCTGAAAGGTCTGCGGGTTGTTTCTCTAGTAAATTCAAAAGATCATAGACAAACGGCGTTGCGCCGAGCATACAGGTGCAACGCTGCTGCTCAAGCAGCGCGAGACATGCATCAGGAGTGAAAATATCTAACAACACGCTGCGAGCACCAATTAAAAATGGTGCTGTTACGCCATGCAGAAATCCCGTTGCGTGACCAAGTGGCGCAGGCATCATAAAGACATCCTGCCAGGTCAGATTCAGCCGCGCGCAATAAGCCCGCTCACTGGCGAGAATATTGTTATGCGTTAGCATTACGCCCTTTGGCAGACCCTCGGTTCCGGAGGTAAACAGCACCGCAGCTAATTCATCGCCGTGGGTCGTTATCGCCGTGGTCAGTGGGATATTGTCGGCGATAATCTGACTTAATGAGAGGGAAGAGGTGGCGGGAGCCAGTTTGTCCACGCCGACAATTTGTTGTAGTTGTGGAAGCTGATTTTGCAGCGGCAGGATTAAATCTACCGGACGCGTTTGTTTAAACAACGTCGGTGCAAAGAATATTTTTGCCTGACACTTATTGAGCACCCACACCAGTTCTGCTTCCCGCCAGGAAGGCAACAGCGGCACGGAAACCGCACCGGTTTTCAGGCAGGCAAGATAGATAACGGTAAATTCACACCAGCCTGGCAGTTGAAATGCGATGCGATCGCCTGATTCAATACCCTTCGCTAACATCCAGTTTGCCAGACAGCTCGCGGCGTGATCGAGCGCGCTATAGGTGTACGATGCACCATGATTATCGACCACGGCAATTTTGTCTGGCATCGCACGAGCGGTCTGCTGCCAGTAATCGGCCAGCGAAGCATCGCCCCATAGCCCTTGCTGACGATACGCCGCACGACGTTGTTCGTTGAACGTTAATGTCACTTTCATGTTGGACTCTCGAAACAGAACATCAGGCCCGAGATGCGGGCCTGTGGGATGCATGATTAGCCGTAGCGAAAATCAATACCGAAGGTGCCTGCGGGATATTGCCACTGTTCGAGAATAGTGTTACCGCACAGCACCCGACAGGTGCCGCACTCCAGACAACCGGCAGAATCAAAATGAATGTTGCCGGCGTCATCCTGCTTATAAAGTCCGGCAGGGCAGGCTTTCATTAATTTACGGAATTCATTGATGTCGGGATTTGCCGCCAGAATGATATGCGGGTGGCCCTCATCAACATGGAATTTATTGACGCCTAATTTGATGTCGACGTTAACCGTAGCGTTCTGGCTCATAGCGCGGTTGCTCCCTTAATGCCATCTTTCAGCAAGTTGATCAGCCCAATTTTCTTCGCATGTCCCATGATCATTTTTCGTACCGGCTGGTTTGGTTTGCCGTCGATGGTGAACATCTCGTTCATGATGTCGGCTACCATTCGTGGGTATTGGCTAAACAGGCGCGGGTTTTCCATCAGCGCCGGGATCTTGCGAAAATGCTGCATATCACGCATGACGCAGCTTTGTTCCAGCTCACGCTTGTATTGCGCCAGACTGCTGGCGGAGAAATCCTCGCGTTCTTTGGCGGCGATCACCGTTGTGGCGGCAGCCTGAGCCGATGCAATGGCTAAATCCATGCCGCGGACCGTAAAACCCAAATTCAGACAGAAGCCTGCGGCGTCACCAACGATCATCACGCCCTCGTTAACCAGTTGCGGCACCATCGCCAGACCGCCTTCCGGCACCATATGCGCGGAATATTCAAGCAGTTTGCCGCCGCTAATTAGTGGGCGAATGGCGGGGTGTTGTTTAAAATCTTCCAGCATTTGCGGCACGCTTTTTTGCGCATGGGCGATATCACCCAATCCACAAACCAGCCCCAACGATACGGAATCGTTGTTGGTATAGAGGAATCCGCCACCCATCAGGCCGTCAGAAGGGGAACCGGCAAACAGCTAGGCGGCACCTTCCTCGCCCGTAATATTAAAGCGATCGTTGATCTGTTCTGGTGTGAGGCCAATAACCTCTTTAACACCAACAGCGTAATGATGCGGATCGGAAGCGGGAACCATTCCCAGCGAGCGGCCAAGCATCGAGTTAACGCCATCAGCCAGAATCACCACATTCGCTTCGAGAATATCATCCCCAGCCTGCACGCCAGTTACCTTGTTTCCTTCACGAACCAGCGCATCGACGCGAACGCCTGGGATAAACTGCGCGCCCGCCTGCTCGGCTTGTTCCATCAACCACGGGTCCAGACGATTACGCAATACGGTATAAGATGCGTGTTGCGGAACATCTGGCTGCTCGCGGTGAAAATCGAGGGTAACGGCGCTTTCTTCGGTTAAGAAGGAGATTTTCTCGCGTGTGACCTTGCGTTCTACCGGCGCTGATACTGCAAAGCCTGGAATGATTGCTTCAAGTGTGTGGGCATAAAGACGCCCGCCGGTCATGTTTTTACATCCGGCACTGTCGCCGCGTTCTATCACCAGGACATCCAGCCCGGCTCGCGCCATGACCAGTGCGGCAACGCTACCAGCAACGCCCGCACCGACCACAATGGCATCAAATTTGTCATCCGACATGCGTTATGCTCCCTTCCCGCTGCGTTTACAGCGGGAGATGTGGTTGAAAGGGGAATTAGCGGCTCAACTGGCTAATCAGGGCAGGGACGACTTTGTAGATATCGCCCACCAGACCGTAGTCGGCATAATTGAAGATTGGCGCATTTTTATCTTTATTGATGGCGACAATCACTTTTGCGCCGTTGCCGCCAACCATATGCTGGATCTGCCCGGAGATCCCCAGCGTCAGGTAGAGATCGGATTTCAGCAACACGCCGGAGACACCGATATAACGTTCACGCTCCATCCAGTTCTCGCCTTCGGCAATTGGACGTGAACAGCCGACTTCAGCATTCAGCACCGCCGCCAGTTCGTGGACCATTTTCAGGTCATCCTGCGCTGCCAGACCACGACCGACGCCAACCACACGTTTTGCTTTGCTCAGGTCCACGCTGCTTGCCGCTTTCGCACGGCGTTCGCGACAGAGAATTTCATGACGCGGGGCAACATAAGGTACCGTTTCTGTCGGGCACTGATGAGAGGTATCACTGGTGCACGGTTCCTGAACACCGGGTGCAAGGGTAATGATCGCCAGCGGGCTGTTGATCTTTTCCTGAGCGAACGCTAACCCGCCATACATCCGGTGTTCGGCGCAAATGTGACCATCGACAATATCCACTGCCGTGGCATCGTTCACCAGCGCCGCATTCAGTTGCACACTTAACCGTGCTGCCAGCGCTTTACCACGTTTCGTCGCGGCCAGCAGCAACATAGCGGGGGGGTTATCTTTCAGCAGGGCAGCAATGCTTTCGGCGTAATTTTCAGTACGTTGCAGCGCATCATTTTGCTCAAGAACATAAATACATTTTGGACCATAAGGCATAACTGCCTGCGCCTGGTCGGTATTTTGTACAATGGCATACACCTGTTGGCCCCATTGCTGCGCGCCGCCAAACAGTTCAGCATAACGTTCAGGATTATCGCTAAAGACCCAGACGCTGTTTAATTGACTCATCGTTTCTTCTCCGTAGGCTTCAGTTCAGGGCTTTCGGTAATGACTCCAACTTATTGATAGTGTTTTATGTTCAGATAATGCCCGATGACTTTGTCATGCAGCTCCACCGATTTTGAGAACGACAGCGACTTCCGTCCCAGCCGTGCCAGGTGCTGCCTCAGATTCAGGTTATGCCGCTCAATTCGCTGCGTATATCGCTTGCTGATTACGTGCAGCTTTCCCTTCAGGCGGGATTCATACAGCGGCCAGCCATCCGTCATCCATATCACCACGTCAAAGGGTGACAGCAGGCTCATAAGACGCCCCAGCGTCGCCATAGTGCGTTCACCGAATACGTGCGCAACAACCGTCTTCCGGAGACTGTCATACGCGTAAAACAGCCAGCGCTGGCGCGATTTAGCCCCGACATAGCCCCACTGTTCGTCCATTTCCGCGCAGACGATGACGTCACTGCCCGGCTGTATGCGCGAGGTTACCGACTGCGGCCTGAGTTTTTTAAGTGACGTAAAATCGTGTTGAGGCCAACGCCCATAATGCGTGCAGTTGCCCGGCATCCAACGCCATTCATGGCCATATCAATGATTTTCTGGTGCGTACCGGGTTGAGAAGCGGTGTAAGTGAACTGCAGTTGCCATGTTTTACGGCAGTGAGAGCAGAGATAGCGCTGATGTCCGGCAGTGCTTTTGCCGTTACGCACCACCCCGTCAGTAGCTGAACAGGAGGGACAGCTGATAGAAACAGAAGCCACTGGAGCACCTCAAAAACACCATCATACACTAAATCAGTAAGTTGGCAGCATCACCAGGGCTTTCTTCAGATGTTCCACCAGCTCGGCAATGGCCTCCGGCGAATCGTTATCGAGAATGATGTGCTTACGTTCTGTTTGCGGCGGTACGCGAATGCCGGTCAGTTCAGCAAGTGGCGCGCTCTGGCTCCAGCCAATATCACTTGCCTGCCACTGATTTACCGGTTTTTTACCCGCGCCGAGAATGGCTTTCATCGAAGGAATACGTGGCATGTTAATATCGGAGGTGACGCAGAGCACGGCTGGAACAGAGAGCTCAATAACTTCAACATCATCTTCAAGCGTGCGTTCAATCACCAGTGTATTGCCCTGACGCTGAATAGCACTCACTGCATTAATCACCGGAAGTTGCAGAATTTCTCCGACCAGCAAGCCAACCTGCTGGGCATAAAGGTCGCCGGAACCTTCACTAAAGATCAGTAAATCGAAGCCGATCTTTTCAACTGCTGCCGCCAGCGCCTTTGCGGTATCGAGAGGCAGTGCATGTTCAAGTTGCGCATCCTGCACCAAATACAGGCTGTGCGGCCCGCGGGATAGCACGTCTTTGCGCACTTTCGAGTTCTGCAACAATGAGCCACCAATGGTCAGCGCGGCTATCTCATCGTCATCTGTTGCAAGCTGGCTTGCAGCTTCAATGGCATTGAGATCGAACTGGCTGATTTTGGCGTCGGCATTGTCGAAATTCAGGGTGTATTCTGGAGTGACAACAATGTCCTGTTCTTCAGGCACCAGCTTAAAGCAGGTTATTATTTTCATGATTTCTCCTGTGAGTCGCATACGGAACCATCTCCGATGGAAGGTAAAAATGGCCTGAAAATAGTGTGCGATAGCGGTGCGGGGTTTTCGACGGAGCAAGCTGTTTTCCTTGCCAACAATCTTGCAAAAAAAATGCGATCGCTAAAACAAAAGTGCAATTTGCGGCAATATAGTTATTCCATGACCGTACAATCTTGCATTCAGTGTAAATAATCTTGTTTAGCTCTCGCTAAACGCGGTTGTATAACCGCAATACACGCCGTATTTTATCCGGCATATATTGTTTTTGCTTGCTCATGGAATAGGGAGGTTGTCATGTATCAACGCTGTTTTGATAACGCCAGTGAAACGCTGTTTGTCGTCGGTAAAACGCCACGGCTTTCACGTTTTGCATTTAGCGATGATCCAAAATGGGAGTCCGGACATCACGTTCATGGTAATGACTCCAACTTATTGATAGTGTTTTATGTTCAGATAATGCCCGATGACTTTGTCATGCAGCTCCACCGATTTTGAGAACGACAGCGACTTCCGTCCCAGCCGTGCCAGGTGCTGCCTCAGATTCAGGTTATGCCGCTCAATTCGCTGCGTATATCGCTTGCTGATTACGTGCAGCTTTCCCTTCAGGCGGGATTCATACAGCGGCCAGCCATCCGTCATCCATATCACCACGTCAAAGGGTGACAGCAGGCTCATAAGACGCCCCAGCGTCGCCATAGTGCGTTCACCGAATACGTGCGCAACAACCGTCTTCCGGAGACTGTCATACGCGTAAAACAGCCAGCGCTGGCGCGATTTAGCCCCGACATAGCCCCACTGTTCGTCCATTTCCGCGCAGACGATGACGTCACTGCCCGGCTGTATGCGCGAGGTTACCGACTGCGGCCTGAGTTTTTTAAGTGACGTAAAATCGTGTTGAGGCCAACGCCCATAATGCGTGCAGTTGCCCGGCATCCAACGCCATTCATGGCCATATCAATGATTTTCTGGTGCGTACCGGGTTGAGAAGCGGTGTAAGTGAACTGCAGTTGCCATGTTTTACGGCAGTGAGAGCAGAGATAGCGCTGATGTCCGGCAGTGCTTTTGCCGTTACGCACCACCCCGTCAGTAGCTGAACAGGAGGGACAGCTGATAGAAACAGAAGCCACTGGAGCACCTCAAAAACACCATCATACACTAAATCAGTAAGTTGGCAGCATCACCCACGTTCATGACAATGAAACCGAGTTGATTTACGTCAAGAAAGGGGTAGCAAGGTTTACCATCGATTCTTCGTTATATGTCGCGCACGCCGATGACATTGTGGTGATAGAACGTGGCAGGCTGCATGCGGTGGCCTCTGACGTTAACGATCCAGCAACGACGTGTACCTGTGCGCTGTACGGCTTTCAGTTTCAGGGGGCTGAGGAAAATCAGCTACTGCAACCGCATTCTTGCCCGGTAATTGCCGCAGGGCAGGGAAAAGAAGTCATTAAAACCTTATTTAATGAGCTAAGTGTGATTTTGCCGCAAAGTAAAAATAGCCAAACATCTTCGTTATGGGATGCATTTGCCTATACATTAGCAATTCTTTACTACGAAAACTTTAAAAATGCTTATCGTTCGGAGCAGGGGTATATTAAAAAAGATGTTCTGATAAAAGATATTCTTTTCTATCTGAATAATAATTATCGCGAAAAAATCACTTTAGAACAGTTATCGAAAAAATTTCGTGCCAGCGTCAGTTATATTTGCCATGAATTTACCAAAGAGTATCGTATTTCCCCTATTAACTATGTTATTCAACGGCGTATGACGGAAGCAAAATGGTCACTCACTAATACTGAATTATCACAGGCAGAGATCTCCTGGCGTGTGGGTTATGAAAATGTCGATCACTTTGCCAAACTGTTTTTGCGCCATGTCGGTTGTTCGCCCAGCGATTACCGTAGGCAATTTAAAAATTGTTTTGCGGAACAAGAAATCTTATCTGAATTTCCTCAACCGGTAAGTCTTGCCGGATAAATCTGGCGGCGCACTTTGTTAAAAAGCTGCGCCGCCTGCAGATTATTTGTTCTGATAGTCTTTCAGGATCTGCCGACCTGCTACGTAAATCATAATTTCGTCTGTACCGCCGCCGGGTGATGCTGCCAACTTACTGATTTAGTGTATGATGGTGTTTTTGAGGTGCTCCAGTGGCTTCTGTTTCTATCAGCTGTCCCTCCTGTTCAGCTACTGACGGGGTGGTGCGTAACGGCAAAAGCACTGCCGGACATCAGCGCTATCTCTGCTCTCACTGCCGTAAAACATGGCAACTGCAGTTCACTTACACCGCTTCTCAACCCGGTACGCACCAGAAAATCATTGATATGGCCATGAATGGCGTTGGATGCCGGGCAACTGCACGCATTATGGGCGTTGGCCTCAACACGATTTTACGTCACTTAAAAAACTCAGGCCGCAGTCGGTAACCTCGCGCATACAGCCGGGCAGTGACGTCATCGTCTGCGCGGAAATGGACGAACAGTGGGGCTATGTCGGGGCTAAATCGCGCCAGCGCTGGCTGTTTTACGCGTATGACAGTCTCCGGAAGACGGTTGTTGCGCACGTATTCGGTGAACGCACTATGGCGACGCTGGGGCGTCTTATGAGCCTGCTGTCACCCTTTGACGTGGTGATATGGATGACGGATGGCTGGCCGCTGTATGAATCCCGCCTGAAGGGAAAGCTGCACGTAATCAGCAAGCGATATACGCAGCGAATTGAGCGGCATAACCTGAATCTGAGGCAGCACCTGGCACGGCTGGGACGGAAGTCGCTGTCGTTCTCAAAATCGGTGGAGCTGCATGACAAAGTCATCGGGCATTATCTGAACATAAAACACTATCAATAAGTTGGAGTCATTACCGCGCGAATGAAGGCGATATCTGGCGCAATCGCTTTGTAATAGAGATATTCTTTGTTATCAAACTCGACCAGTTTAATCAGGTCTTCTTTCGTGACTTCATTCAGTTTGCCGCCTTGCTGGCGTGGATCGACAAATGTCCCGATGCCAATATCACTAATAATACCAGGCTGGTGGGCTGCGGCGGCGCGTAAGGTTTGTGTAAGTACACCTTGTGGATAGTTATAAGCAATAATTTTATTTTGTTCTGCGAGTTCAGAAATACGCGGCGATTGTCCCCAGTGACCACATAATGCCCATTTCACCAGACCTTCTTGCGCCAGAGGACTAATACCACGGTCGGCGCGATCGCCAAGCCCTGTCGGACTAATAATCGATAAATTACGTGGCGTTTGAGTCTGTTTATATTTATCAGCAAGAGCTGTAATTAACGTGGTGGCTTCCAGAATACCGCCGCCAGCGCCTAACACACAAAGTGTTGCTTCGTCGGGAATATAATTCACCGCTTCCTGTGCCGACAGGACCGGCACTCGTCCATTAATACGAGGTGGTTTTACAGGTTTCATTGTTAATTCCTGATTCAGATGTGATTTTCCCTACGCCAGATGGAGAATTAGCGCACAGAGACTCACGAAATATTTTTATTAAATACGGTTAAATATATTTTTTAAGTTCGGCGGGGAGGGTGTTCCCGCCGAAATATTATTGCTTATGCCTGGTGTAAAATAGTTAATACCGTGCGTAAATCATTTACCGAGATTTGCCCTGGTGCAGAGGCTTTTTTTACCGCACCAAAAGTTGCCGCCGAGCCAAATACTTCACCAGCCAGACGAGAAATTACGCCAGTTTTTGCCATCGACATCGTGATGATTGGACGATCGGCATACTGCTCCTGCATCTCCAGGGTCGCGGTAAGCAACGTCAGCACATCGCTGGTACTTTGCGGCATCAGCGCAATCTTAGGAATATCGGCGTCGAAGGACTGCATTTTGCGCAGACGGGCAATGATTTCTTCGGCTTCCGGCGTTTTATGGAAGTCATGGTTGGACATGACAACTTTCACATCATGCGCGTGGGCGTAGGCGACGGTTTCTTTAACCTGATCATCGCCGGTAAATAACTCCAGATCGATCATATCAACCAGGCCGCTGTCGATGGCTGCACGATTGAGAGCAATATAAGCCTCGGTGGAAATCGCCTGCTCGCCGCCTTCTTTGGCACTGCGGAAGGTAAACAGCAGCGGTTTTTCTGGCATGGTTTCACGGAGAATTTTTGCCGCCGCCATGACAGACTCCACATTGGAGAGGTCGGCAAAGTGGTCCACACGCCATTCCAGAATATCAAAGTCCGCTTCACGATAGGCGAGAGCTTCGGATTTCACGCGGGCGATATCTTTCGCCATCAGCGAGACGATGATTTTAGGTGCGCCCGCACCAATGACGAGATCTTTTACAGTTACGGTTTTCATTTTTTACCCTTTCTGCACGCGGTCAGCCTGTCAGGCACCGAACCCCATGACCTGTTTAACATATTCCAGAGGGAAATCTTTGCCAGTCCATAACGTGAACTGTTCAGCCCCTTGCCACAACAACATGCCGTATCCATCAATCGTTTTGCAACCTGCTTGTTGTGCCTGCTGCAATAACTTCGTCATATGCGGGTTATACACGCATTCAGTGACCAGCAGTCCCGGATGTAACAGACTGATATCATTAACCAATGATTCATTCTCAAGGGGGTTCATACCTACTTTTGTGCCATTGGTTAAAATGTCGGCGGAAGCCAGGACTTCAGCAAAGGCTTGCTGATCGGCGAGATCGGTAACCGTGACGACACAATCGGTGTTTTCGTTAACCCGCTGCGCGAAGGCGAGGGCTTTATCGAAGAACTCATCCCGACGGTTAAAGAGTTTAATTTCTTTTAAACCTTCAATTGCCCCCTGCGCGCCAATCGCTGTTGAGGCACCTCCGGCCCCTAACAGCACCATCGTTTTGCCTTTGATATCAAAACCGCTCTCTTTAATGGCGCGAATATGGCCCGTGCCGTCGGTGTTATAGCCACGCAGATAGCCATCATCATTAACGATGGTGTTGATGGCACCCACCAGTTTGGCTGCTGGCGTTAATTCATCAACATATTCACACGCCAGTTGTTTGTTCGGCATCGACACACCAGTTCCGCGCATTTTGAGGGCTTTTAATCCTTCAATTGCTCCGGGAAAGCTATCGTTATCCACTTCGAAGGCCATATAGGTAAATGGCAATCCCGCTTTTTCTAAGGCTTTATTCTGCATTTCAGGCGATAAACTGTGGCGGATAGGATAAGCCATCAACCCAATCAATTCGTATTTTGCGGTAACATCCATAATTAACTCCTTTAACCTCTATGCTTAATTGTGTTTAACCGGGTGCTAAATTTGCGTTCGCCAAACCGCACATCATTCTCAGGAATAATAAAAACGCGGTAATAGCGGCTAAAAACAATAATTGCGGTAATCAGGGCCAGCAGCGCGAAAGTAAAATCGAGAACAATGATATATTGCAGGCCGATGTTCGACAGATAACCGGTAATCAGCGGAATAACAAAGTTAGCCAGTCCACCCATCATCATATAAATACTGGTGACTTTGGCTTTGCTTTTGGGGAAAAACTCTGACATGACCGAAACACCGAGCTGTAAAATGCCGCCAGCTGCTGAGAAACCGATAACAAAGGCGCCGGCATTACACACCAGTGGAGAAGGGTACAGGTAGATAATGGCAGCTGTTATTGTTGCCAGCGCAGAGTTAAATACATTAGCCCAGATGGGCCGGACCATTTTTTTCAGTAGTGCGGCAAAAATAAAGACACAGACCAACGAGCCCATACTGTAATAAGAGATGGTTTTTAATGCCTCAGCTTCTGACATACCAGCAAAAGCCATCGCATATTTGGGCATCCACACCACAATCACATAAAAGGTCGAGAATGCGGCTACACCGAACAGTACCGATGAAACACCTTCCAGCCAGACTAACGGTTTGCTGTTCATTTGCGGTAATTCATTAGCTACGCTGGCGTCCACCAACTGGCTGGGGAATTTGCTTTTCAACAGCATCAGCGTGATCAGTACAAACAGAATACCCGGAATAATCAGCCCATAGCCGTACCAGATATTATTGAGCAACATATAGCTCACCAGCATTGGGTAGAACATTTGCCCAAATGACACCATCGCTTTAACCAGTATGACCGCCGAACCAGAGGCTTTCGGAAAGCATTCCATGAGCGCGGGGTAGCCACCCGTATCCAGCGCTGAGTTAGCGATACCTACGCACACTGCCAGACCGTAGGCGAGAGTTAAATTCGGGCAAGCGGGAATACCAAAGAAGAATAGCAGATACATTATTACTGCCATTAATATCACCGCCCGACGACCAAACTTATCGGAGATCACACCGAAGAATAAAATACTGATCAATCGCCCCAAACCGATACCGGAAATTAAATAGGCAATGCCCGCGTTGTCAGTGGAAAACTTTTCTGCCAGAGATGTCATATTTTGGGCAAGCGTAATAACACTAATGCCGTGCAGGAAATAGCTGAAGTAAATACAAAGAACAGCCAGGATAAATGGCGTGCTGAAAGCCTTATTTTGAGACATTTTCACAGCTCCTTGCTGAAAGATAATTTCGTTACCGTACGTATTGTTCTCCGACGGTTTACATAATTACTATACTGAAGATGATTTTCCCTGGGTACATGGCATAAAGTTTATGTTTCCAGGAATATTGCATGTCATAGTTTGTTTTTGATCGCGATTTTCCTTAGTTAGCGCAGAAAGAGTTATTTATCCGTAAGATCTTGCATGACCTGAAAAGAATATTGCATTACCCACCCGGAGCGACATTTTCCTTTAGCGAGTGATGCCGCGTTTTTTTGCGGCTGCGTAAGCCGATAAACAGTGCCAGTAAAAAACCGATGGCAGCGATGGCGGTATCGAACCACATAATATCGGCAATACTTCTTTGGGACAGATGAGCCGTAATCAACGGAATAGTAAAGGTCGCAATACTGCCCGCACTGTAATAGATCCCTGTAGCTTTACCTTTAGCGTAAGGGAAACGTTCAGCCATTAACGTCAGGCCAATTTGCACAACACCTCCAGCAGAGGTAAAACCAATGACAAAAGCAAATATTATCACCACATAAAATGTGGGATGCAGGCAGACGGTAAACAGAGCAATAAATGAGATAAAGGTGTACAGCATCAGTAATGTTGTTGGGCGAACGGTATTACGAATGAGTGGAGCGGTAATAAATACACAAAGCAGCGAACCCACGGTGTAGATACTGAGTAGTTTGATCGACATAGTGTATGACATGCCTGCAACAAATTGTCCGTACTGTGCCAGCCACTGGCTAACCAGATAAAACGTTGCCATTGAGATATAGCCATATAAGGTATAACTGGCTAAATCGATAATTGAACAGCGATGTTCCGTAGAGCTGGTGGTTTTCTTTATGACAGGTAAGCGACGACCCGGATGGGGTGGGAACGTACAACGGTATAAAAACAGAGCGTTAATAAACATAATGCCTGCAGCAATCATAAAGGACCAACCGAACCACAGTTCAGCCCACACTAACAGGCTAATGATTAGCGGTAATAAAAATTGTCCGCTGGAAACAAATGCTTTAATTAAAATATTGGCTGTCCCAGGTGAGCGTGGAAAAGCTTCCATCAAACTGGGATAAGTGCCTGCATCGAGAAAACTGTTTGCCATTCCCGCCAGAAAGCCAAAAACATAAGCGATAATGATGTTATTGGTCTGCAGGATGCCAAAAAAGAAGGCCATATAGCAGCACATCCCGAGCATGATAAAAGGGCGGCGACCAAAGCGATCGGATAATAATCCTGCAAAAAGCAAGACACTTAATCGACCAATGCCCAGCGATGAGATAACTATCGAGACACCCGCGGCATTAGTCTGCCAAAGTGTCTCCAGCGAGGCCATATTCAGGCTCATCAAAATGACGCCCATACCATGCACCAGGTAATTAAAATACAACCCAAGTGCGGTAGGGTAATAGGGATTTTTCATAGGTTCTACTTAGCAAAGGTGCTTTAAAAAGTGTAGCGATGTTGTGTCAGTATCCATTCATTATTGTTGTAACAACGACAATTCCTTTCTGTGGAAAAATTAACAAAGCCGCTCCAGATCGTGTGCATATAATTCAGCGGCTACCGATTGATAGATCTTCCAGTCAATAAAATTGCCATCAGGGTAGACTTGTTGAAACGCGGTTAAGTCGGGGAAAAAACGCATGGTGTTGTTGCCGATGCGGTTATTTATTTTCTCTATGATGGCATGAAGATGTTTTTTTCGTTGCTGACGCATAGCCAACAGTTGCTCGACTACACAATCAGGAATGGCGCATTTGCCATTTTCCCACTGACGCCAGCTTTCACTGTCACCGGTCTGGGCAATCCAGGTCGCGCATTCATCAATAGTCATGGCAAAAATATGGCGGAGTGCCTGGAGTTCATAAGCGTTCATCGTGTAATGGCTGCATGAAATAAACAATAAAATATAAATAACATTATCAGCCTGCTGACGGCTTGAAGAGAGTCACAGTATCTTGTGCAACATTATTGGAAAGAGTGAGGGGCGAGGTAGCGAAGCGGAAAAATGTTAAAAAAAAGCCCATCGTGGGAGATGGGCAAAGACTACACACAGCAATTCGTTGTTTCACTCAGGGGATTTCCATGCTTATAAATCAATATGTTGATTTATAACCGTGAGCTAATAGTAGGCATACGGACTTTTTGCGTCGATCAGATTCGTCTCATTAGTTTAAAAACTGTAAAGAATTTGCGACAGGTACTACCAGCTGGGTAATGACTCCAACTTATTGATAGTGTTTTATGTTCAGATAATGCCCGATGACTTTGTCATGCAGCTCCACCGATTTTGAGAACGACAGCGACTTCCGTCCCAGCCGTGCCAGGTGCTGCCTCAAATTCAGGTTATGCCGCTCAATTCGCTGCGTATATCGCTTGCTGATTACGTGCAGCTTTCCCTTCAGGCGGGATTCATACAGCGGCCAGCCATCCGTCATCCATATCACCACGTCAAAGGGTGACAGCAGGCTCATAAGACGCCCCAGCGTCGCCATAGTGCGTTCACCGAATACGTGCGCAACAACCGTCTTCCGGAGACTGTCATACGCGTAAAACAGCCAGCGCTGGCGCGATTTAGCCCCGACATAGCCCCACTGTTCGTCCATTTCCGCGCAGACGATGACGTCACTGCCCGGCTGTATGCGCGAGGTTACCGACTGCGGCCTGAGTTTTTTAAGTGACGTAAAATCGTGTTGAGGTCAACGCCCATAATGCGTGCAGTTGCCCGGCATCCAACGCCATTCATGGCCATATCAATGATTTTCTGGTGCGTACCGGGTTGAGAAGCGGTGTAAGTGAACTGCAGTTGCCATGTTTTACGGCAGTGAGAGCAGAGATAGCGCTGATGTCCGGCAGTGCTTTTGCCGTTACGCACCACCCCGTCAGTAGCTGAACAGGAGGGACAGCTGATAGAAACAGAAGCCACTGGAGCACCTCAAAAACACCATCATACACTAAATCAGTAAGTTGGCAGCATCACCTACCAGCTGAATGGCGGTAAGCAGGAAAATATGGGGAAGAGCAAGCAAATATCAATTAGCGGTGATTAACAATCAGGCGGCAGAGCCGCCTGATGAGAAATTACTTATTCGGTTTCTCGATTTCGCCAAGTTCTTCGAGAATTTCTTCCGGTTGGTCCGTCGGCGGCGGGACTTCTTCCACCCACGCGGCAAACAGACGCCAGGAAACGGCTAACAGAACCGGACCAATAAACAGACCGATCATCCCGAAAGCAATCAAACCACCAATAACGCCAGAGAGGATCAGGATCAGCGGTAAATCGGCACCCATGCGAATTAACATTGGGCGGATGACGTTATCCAGCGTGCCAACCACACCGCTCCACACTAACAATACCGTTCCCCAGGTGGTATCGCCGGTCCAGTAGAGCCAGATAATCGCCGGAATCAGTACCGGCAACGGGCCAAGCTGGACAAGGCAGGAGAGGATCATTAACACCGTTAGCAACGTTGCATAAGGTACGCCGGATACGGCGAGGCCGATACTGCCAAGCACTGCCTGTACTAACGCCGTCACCACCACACCCAGCGCCACCGCGCGGATAGCCTGTGCCGCCAGCAGCACGGCGGCATCTCCGCGAACGCCTGCCAGACGGGTTGCAAAATGGCGAATGCCTTGTGCCACCTGTTCACCGCGCCAGTACAGCAGGGCACTGAAGAGAAGCATCAGCGCACAATGCACCATAAAGCGCCCGATATGCGCCGCCTGCCCAACGAACCAGGTGGTGGTGGTGCCAATATAAGGGCGGACTTTCGCCATGATCGCCGTACCCCCCATATCCAGCAAGTTGTGCCAGCCTGCATACAGCTTCGCGCCAATCACCGGAATGGTATTAAGCCACGCCAGATCGGGTAACGTCATGTCGCCGCTGGAAATGGCTTTAATTAGCGGGCCGCTGCCGTCGACGATACTGTTAACCAGCAAAGCAATAGGGATGATAAACACCATCACTAATAACAGCGTCATCACCAGAACGGCGAGAGAGCGGCGGCCAAACATGATCTTTTGCAAACGTAACAATACCGGCCAGGTGGCGATAACCACCGTACCGGCCCATGCAAAGCCGAGAATAAAGGGTTGAACAATCCACAGACATGCCACAATCATGATGGCTAAAAACAGCACCGAAAGCAGAATTTGTGCGACATCCCTGGGCTGACGAACATTTACCATAACTACTTTTCACCTTTTTTGTGCGTCAAATCGTCGACGCGACGTGAACACGCGAAACTCACCTGCATAATGATGAGCAATTTCAGCGGTTTTTAACAGGCCGATTCTGCCCTTAATTCTGATGGGCGTGTTAGAAAAAAATGTGGTACAACAACTCAGGCAACACGCAAACGATTTACTCGTCGTATTTCAAGTTGCATGCGCTGCGGCTACGTTCGTTCACCCCAGTCACTTACTATTGTAAGCTCCTGGAGTTCACTCGCTTGCCGCCTTCCTGCAACTCGAAATCCATAGAGTAAATAAACATCACCTTTCAGTGCGCTATTGCAGCCGCCTGAAAGAATAGTGTATCGACCTACATCACAGACCGCAGGAAAGGGTCAATATAATGATTCCACAGATTTCCCAGGCACCCGGCGTCGTTCAACTGGTGCTTAATTTTTTGCAAGAGCTGGAGCAACAAGGTTTTACCGGCGATACGGCGACAAGTTATGCCGATCGTCTGACAATGTCGACCGACAACAGTATTTACCAACTTCTCCCCGATGCGGTGGTATTTCCGCGTTCAACCGCAGATGTGGCGCTGATCGCCCGTCTTGCCGCGCAGGAACGCTATTCATCGCTGATCTTTACCCCCCGCGGCGGCGGCACCGGCACTAACGGTCAGGCGCTCAACCAGGGGATTATTGTTGATATGTCCCGCCATATGAACCGCATCATCGAAATTAACCCTGAAGAGGGCTGGGTGCGCGTTGAGGCCGGGGTGATAAAAGATCAACTCAATCAGTACCTGAAACCGTTCGGCTACTTTTTTGCACCAGAACTTTCGACCAGCAACCGGGCAACGCTCGGCGGGATGATCAATACCGATGCATCCGGTCAGGGATCGCTGGTCTATGGCAAAACGTCAGATCACGTACTTGGCGTACGCGCGGTGTTGTTGGGGGGCGATATTCTCGATACGCAACCTTTACCCGTCGAACTGGCGGAAACGCTGGGTAAAACCAATACCACAATCGGGCGAATTTATAACACGGTTTATCAACGTTGCCGTCTGCAACGCCAGTTAATCATCGACAACTTCCCCAAACTTAACCGCTTTCTTACCGGTTACGATCTGCGTCATGTCTTTAACGATGAGATGACCGAGTTCGACCTGACGCGCATTCTGACGGGTTCAGAAGGGACGCTGGCCTTTATTACCGAAGCGCGGCTGGATATTACGCCCTTGCCTAAAGTGCGCCGTCTGGTGAACGTCAAATATGACTCTTTTGACTCCGCGCTGCGTAACGCGCCGTTTATGGTTGAGGCGCGGGCGCTTTCGGTAGAGACGGTGGACTCAAAAGTGCTGAATCTGGCGCGGGAAGATATTGTCTGGCATTCCGTCAGCGAGTTGATTACCGATGTGCCTGACAAAGAGATGCTCGGGCTGAACATTGTGGAATTTGCTGGTGATGATGAGGCGCTGATTGACGAGCGAGTTAATGCACTCTGTGTGCGGCTTGATGAGCTGATTGCCAGCCAACAGGCAGGTGTGATTGGCTGGCAGGTGTGCCGCGAGCTGGCGGGGGTTGAACGTATCTATGCAATGCGCAAAAAAGCCGTTGGTCTGCTTGGCAATGCCAAAGGTGCCGCTAAGCCAATTCCGTTTGCTGAGGATACCTGCGTACCGCCGGAACATCTGGCCGATTATATTGCTGAATTTCGCGCGCTGCTCGACAGCCACGGCTTAAGCTACGGTATGTTCGGTCACGTCGACGCAGGTGTTTTGCACGTCCGTCCGGCACTGGATATGTGCGATCCGCAACAAGAGATTTTGATGAAGCAAATCTCTGATGACGTGGTGGCGCTGACTGCGAAATACGGTGGTTTGTTGTGGGGCGAGCACGGCAAAGGTTTTCGCGCTGAATACAGCCCGGCGTTTTTCGGTGAGGAACTTTTTGCAGAACTGCGCAAAGTGAAAGCGGCATTTGACCCGCATAACCGACTCAACCCAGGGAAGATTTGCCCGCCAGAAGGTCTCGATGCGCCGATGATGAAAGTGGACGCGGTGAAGCGCGGTACATTCGATCGGCAGATCCCCATTGCGGTACGCCAGCAGTGGCGCGGTGCGATGGAGTGTAACGGCAACGGTTTATGCTTCAACTTTGATGCCCGTAGTCCGATGTGTCCGTCGATGAAGATCACCCAGAACCGGATTCATTCACCGAAAGGGCGCGCAACGCTGGTGCGTGAATGGCTGCGTTTGTTGGCGGATCGCGGCGTTGATCCACTCAAACTGGAACAAGAACTGCCTGAATCCGGCGTCAGTTTACGGACGTTAATTGCCCGCACGCGCAATAGCTGGCATGCGAATAAAGGCGAATATGACTTCTCACACGAAGTCAAAGAGGCGATGTCGGGCTGTCTGGCCTGTAAAGCGTGTTCGACCCAGTGCCCCATCAAAATTGATGTGCCGGAGTTTCGCTCTCGTTTCCTGCAGCTCTATCACACCCGTTATTTACGCCCGCTGCGCGACCACCTCGTCGCTACGGTCGAGAGCTACGCACCGCTGATGGCACGCGCGCCGAAAACCTTTAACTTCTTCATTAACCAGCCGCTGGTGCGCAAACTCTCGGAAAAACATATCGGCATGGTTGATTTGCCACTGCTGTCGGTCCCCTCGCTACAACAACAAATGGTGGGGCATCGCTCGGCAAACATGACGCTGGAACAGCTTGAAGCTCTCAATGCAGAGCAGAAAGCGCGCACGGTGTTGGTGGTGCAGGACCCCTTTACCAGCTATTACGATGCGCAAGTGGTGGCGGATTTTGTCCGTCTGGTTGAAAAATTAGGTTTCCAGCCTGTGTTACTGCCATTTTCGCCAAATGGCAAAGCCCAGCATATCAAAGGCTTTCTTAATCGTTTTGCGAAGACGGCGAAAAAGACGGCGGATTTCCTCAACCGTATGGCTAAGCTTGGGATGCCAATGGTGGGCGTCGATCCGGCGCTGGTACTTTGTTATCGCGATGAATATAAACTGGCGCTGGGCGAGGAACGTGGCGAGTTTAACGTCTTACTTGCGAATGAATGGCTGGCAAGCGCACTTGAGTCACATCCAGTGGCTACAGTCAGCGGTGAATCATGGTATTTCTTTGGTCACTGTACCGAGGTTACCGCTTTGCCGGGCGCGCCAGCACAATGGGCCGCGATATTTGCCCGTTTTGGCGCGAAACTGGAAAATGTCAGCGTGGGTTGCTGCGGCATGGCAGGGACTTACGGACATGAAGCGAAAAACCATGAAAATTCGCTCGGGATCTATGAGTTATCCTGGCATCAGGCTATGCAGCGACTGCCGCGTAACCGCTGTCTGGCGACCGGATATTCCTGCCGTAGCCAGGTAAAACGGGTTGAAGGCACGGGGGTACGCCATCCTGTGCAGGCTTTACTGGAGATTATTAAATGATATGGAAACGGAAAATCACCCTGGAAGCACTGAATGCTATGGGTGAAGGAAACATGGTGGGGTTCCTGGATATTCGCTTTGAACATATTGGTGATGACACCCTTGAAGCGACAATGCCAGTAGACTCGCGGACAAAGCAGCCTTTCGGGTTGCTGCATGGAGGAGCATCCGTGGTACTGGCCGAAAGTATCGGTTCCGTTGCCGGTTATTTATGTACCGAAGGTGAGCAAAAAGTGGTTGGTCTGGAAATCAATGCTAATCACGTCCGCTCGGCACGAGAAGGGCGGGTGCGCGGCATATGTAAACCGTTGCATCTCGGTTCGCGTCACCAGGTCTGGCAGATTGAAATCTTCGATGAGAAAGGGCGTTTGTGCTGTTCGTCACGATTGACGACCGCCATTTTGTGACGTTGTCACCAGAAAAGTGTGACGCATATTGCTTTTGGTCATTATCTGCACAGTAAACGGTGGTATACTGTGCACGTCTTGTCTAAAAGCGAGGATGCTATGTCTACTCAACTTGATCCCACCCAGCTGGCCATTGAATTTTTACGCCGTGACCAGAGCAATCTTTCACCTGCCCAATATCTCAAACGTCTGAAACAACTAGAACTTGAATTTGCTGACCTGCTTACTCTCTCTTCTACTGAATTAAAAGAAGAAATCTACTTTGCCTGGCGTCTGGGCGTGCATTGATCCTGACTTAATGCCGCAAGTTCGCCAAATCGACCTGGATTAACCTCCGTCCAGGTTCGATGACCTTCTTAATACTGCTTATCTACCGCCTGATATTGTTCAAAAATAATACTAATCGCAGTTTGTGTTAAAACGGCGGGTTAGCTTTATGAGATTATTCTTATCGCCCCTTCAAGAGCTAAGCCACTGAGAGTGCCGGAGATAAGCGCCGGATGGGGTAGAAACCCTTAAGCCTGTGTCGCACAGACTTAAGGGTTTTCTTATTTCTGAACGCTGCACTTTTTTACCTATCTCTTAAATAGTCATTTTCAATACAACTTTTTCTTTTTCATCACAGCCTTAATGCTCCTTAGATAATAACCATTATCTAACAATGAGATACCTAATTCTTAGCGTGCCTGTTAACCCACACATCAGGGTCTATGCTTATTAAAAGCAGGCAAAAAGCATGTTTTACGGTAAAGCCCCTGCGTTTGCTGGGTTGAACTGATAATCATTATCACTAGCATGCTGTTATACGCTGAAAGCGATGAAGTGAGGTAAATCGATGGACATGCATTCAGGAACCTTTAACCCACAAGATTTCGCCTGGCAAGGCTTAACGCTGACACCCGCAGCGGCGATACACATCCGTGAGCTGGTGGCAAAGCAGCCGGGTATGGTCGGCGTGCGCTTAGGCGTGAAGCAAACGGGCTGCGCGGGCTTTGGCTATGTGCTCGACAGTGTTAGCGAGCCGGACAAAGACGATCTGCTGTTTGAACACGACGGCGCGAAGCTGTTTGTCCCGCTGCAAGCGATGCCGTTTATTGATGGCACGGAAGTCGATTTCGTTCGTGAAGGACTTAATCAGATATTCAAATTTCACAACCCTAAAGCCCAGAATGAATGTGGCTGTGGCGAAAGCTTTGGGGTATAGGCGGTACTATGTCTCG
Organism: Shigella sonnei; assembly: GCF_002950395.1. NCBI lineage: Bacteria > Pseudomonadati > Pseudomonadota > Gammaproteobacteria > Enterobacterales > Enterobacteriaceae > Shigella > Shigella sonnei. The sequence continues at coordinate 1,400,928 of NZ_CP026802.1, read as the reverse complement.
TAATACTGAAGCAACTGACGATGTCAAAACCTGGACCGGCGGCCCGCTGAATTATAAAGAAGGATTCTTCACCCAGTTAGCCACCGATGAGCTGGCAAAGGGGATAAACGAAGAGGTGGTGCGCGCAATTTCGGCGAAGCGTAATGAGCCGGAGTGGATGCTGGAGTTTCGTCTAAACGCCTATCGCGCATGGCTGGAGATGGAAGAACCGCACTGGTTGAAAGCGCACTACGACAAGCTGAATTATCAGGATTACAGTTACTACTCAGCACCATCGTGCGGTAATTGTGACGACACTTGCGCGTCTGAACCTGGCGCGGTGCAGCAAACTGGCGCGAACGCCTTTTTAAGTAAAGAGGTGGAGGCGGCGTTTGAGCAGTTGGGCGTTCCCGTGCGGGAAGGCAAAGAGGTGGCGGTGGATGCCATTTTCGACTCTGTTTCGGTTGCCACTACTTATCGCGAAAAACTGGCGGAGCAGGGAATTATTTTCTGTTCCTTTGGTGAGGCGATCCACGATCATCCGGAACTGGTGCGTAAATATCTCGGCACTGTGGTGCCGGGAAATGACAACTTCTTTGCCGCGCTTAATGCGGCGGTAGCCTCTGACGGTACGTTTATTTATGTGCCTAAAGGCGTGCGCTGCCCGATGGAACTTTCCACCTATTTTCGCATTAACGCGGAAAAAACCGGGCAGTTTGAGCGCACCATTCTGGTGGCCGACGAAGACAGCTACGTCAGCTACATTGAAGGCTGTTCCGCTCCGGTGCGTGACAGCTATCAGTTACACGCGGCGGTGGTGGAAGTCATCATCCATAAAAACGCCGAGGTGAAATATTCCACGGTACAAAACTGGTTCCCTGGCGATAACAACACCGGCGGTATTCTCAATTTCGTCACCAAGCGTGCTTTGTGCGAAGGCGAAAACAGCAAAATGTCATGGACGCAATCAGAAACCGGGTCAGCGATTACGTGGAAATATCCCAGCTGCATTTTGCGCGGCGATAACTCCATTGGTGAGTTTTACTCAGTGGCGCTGACCAGCGGTCATCAGCAAGCGGATACCGGCACCAAGATGATCCACATCGGTAAAAACACCAAATCGACCATTATCTCGAAAGGGATCTCTGCCGGACATAGTCAGAACAGTTATCGCGGCTTAGTGAAAATCATGCCGACGGCAACCAATGCGCGCAATTTCACTCAGTGCGACTCAATGCTGATTGGCGCTAATTGTGGGGCGCATACCTTCCCGTATGTCGAATGTCGCAATAACAGCGCACAACTGGAGCACGAGGCAACGACATCACGTATTGGTGAAGATCAACTGTTTTACTGCCTGCAACGCGGGATTAGCGAAGAAGACGCCATCTCGATGATTGTTAACGGTTTCTGCAAAGACGTGTTCTCAGAACTGCCGCTGGAATTTGCCGTTGAAGCACAAAAACTCCTCGCCATCAGTCTTGAACACAGCGTCGGATAAGGAATAAACATGTTAAGTATTAAAGATTTACACGTCAGCGTGGAAGATAAAGCTATCCTGCGTGGATTAAGCCTCGACGTTCGTCCCGGCGAAGTTCACGCCATTATGGGGCCAAACGGTTCGGGCAAAAGTACCTTATCGGCAACGCTTGCCGGGCGAGAAGATTATGAAGTGACGGGCGGCACGGTTGAGTTCAAAGGCAAAGATTTGCTTGCGCTGTCGCCGGAAGATCGTGCAGGCGAAGGCATCTTTATGGCCTTCCAGTATCCGGTGGAGATTCCCGGCGTCAGTAACCAGTTTTTCCTGCAAACGGCACTTAATGCGGTGCGCAGCTATCGCGGCCAGGAAACGCTCGACCGCTTTGATTTTCAGGATTTGATGGAAGAGAAAATCGCTCTCCTGAAGATGCCGGAAGATTTATTAACCCGTTCGGTAAACGTTGGTTTTTCCGGCGGCGAGAAAAAGCGCAACGATATTTTGCAAATGGCGGTGCTGGAACCGGAGTTATGCATTCTTGATGAATCGGACTCCGGGCTGGATATTGACGCATTAAAAGTGGTTGCCGATGGCGTGAACTCGCTGCGTGACGGCAAGCGCTCATTCATCATTGTTACGCACTACCAACGCATTCTCGACTACATCAAGCCTGATTACGTCCATGTGCTATATCAGGGACGAATTGTGAAATCCGGCGATTTCACGTTGGTCAAACAACTGGAGGAGCAGGGTTATGGCTGGCTTACCGAACAGCAGTAATGCGCTGCAACAGTGGCATCACTTGTTTGAAGCTGAAGGGACAAAACGCTCACCGCAAGCACAGCAGCATTTACAACAATTGCTGCGTACCGGACTGCCGACACGTAAACATGAAAACTGGAAATATACGCCGCTGGAAGGGCTGACCAATAGTCAGTTTGTCAGCATTGCGGGAGATATATCCCCACAGCAGCGTGATGCCTTAGCGTTAACGTTAGACGCCGTGCGGCTGGTGTTTGTCGATGGACGTTACGTGCCCGCGCTGAGCGATGCAATTGAAGGCAGCGGATATGAAGTGAGCATTAACGACGACCGTCAGGGGTTACCCGACGCTATTCAGGCGGAAGTGTTTCTGCATTTGACGGAAAGCCTGGCACAAAGCGTGACGCATATCGCCGTGAAGCGCGGTCAACGGCCGGCAAAGCCATTGCTGTTAATGCATATCACCCAGGGCGTGGCAGGTGAAGAGGTGAACACTGCCCATTACCGGCATCATCTGGATCTGGCGGAAGGTGCCGAAGCAACGGTGATCGAACATTTTGTCAGCCTTAATGATGCTCGTCATTTTACCGGGGCACGGTTCACTATCAATGTCGCAGCGAACGCCCACTTGCAGCATATCAAGCTGGCGTTTGAAAACCCGCTCAGTCACCACTTTGCTCATAACGATTTGTTGCTGGCTGAGGATGCCACCGCATTTAGCCATAGTTTCCTGCTGGGTGGCGCAGTGTTACGACACAACACCAGTACGCAACTCAATGGCGAAAACAGCACGCTGCGGATCAATAGCCTGGCGATGCCGGTGAAAAACGAGGTGTGTGATACCCGTACCTGGCTGGAACACAATAAAGGTTTTTGTAACAGCCGACAGTTGCACAAAACTATCGTCAGCGACAAAGGCCGCGCGGTATTTAACGGTTTGATCAACGTCGCGCAGCACGCCATCAAAACGGATGGTCAGATGACCAACAATAATCTGCTGATGGGCAAAATGGCGGAAGTGGATACAAAACCGCAGCTGGAAATCTATGCAGATGATGTGAAATGCAGCCACGGCGCGACGGTGGGGCGTATTGATGATGAACAGATGTTCTATCTGCGCTCGCGCGGGATCAATCAGCAGGATGCCCAGCAGATGATCATTTACGCCTTTGCTGCCGAACTGACGGAAGCACTGCGTGATGAGGGGCTTAAACAGCAGGTGCTGGCCCGAATCGGTCAACGGCTGCCAGGAGGTGCAAGATGACTTTTTCCGTCGACAAAGTGCGGGCCGACTTTCCGGTGCTTTCTCGTGAGGTGAACGGTTTGCCGCTGGCTTATCTCGACAGCGCCGCCAGTGCGCAGAAACCAAGCCAGGTGATTGACGCCGAGGCTGAGTTTTATCGTCACGGCTACGCGGCGGTGCATCGCGGTATTCATACCTTAAGCGCCCAGGCGACCGAGAAAATGGAGAACGTGCGCAAGCGGGCATCGCTGTTTATTAATGCCCGTTCGGCGGAAGAGCTGGTGTTCGTCCGCGGCACGACGGAAGGGATCAATCTGGTCGCCAATAGTTGGGGCAACAGCAACGTGCGGGCGGGCGATAACATCATCATCAGTCAGATGGAGCACCACGCTAACATTGTTCCCTGGCAGATGCTTTGCGCACGCGTTGGCGCAGAGCTGCGTGTGATCCCTCTCAACCCCGACGGTACGCTGCAACTGGAGACGCTGCCTACGCTGTTTGATGAGAAAACTCGCCTGCTGGCAATTACTCATGTCTCCAACGTGCTGGGAACAGAAAATCCGCTGGCGGAAATAATCACGCTTGCGCACCAGCATGGCGCAAAAGTGCTGGTGGATGGCGCTCAGGCGGTGATGCATCATCCGGTGGATGTTCAGGCGCTGGATTGCGACTTTTACGTGTTCTCCGGGCATAAACTGTATGGCCCCACCGGAATTGGCATTCTTTATGTGAAAGAAGCCTTGTTGCAGGAGATGCCGCCGTGGGAAGGGGGCGGTTCTATGATCGCCACCGTCAGCCTGAGTGAAGGCACTACCTGGACCAAAGCACCATGGCGGTTTGAAGCCGGTACACCCAATACCGGGGGCATTATTGGTCTTGGCGCGGCGCTGGAGTATGTTTCGGCGCTGGGGCTTAATAACATAGCCGAGTATGAACAGAATCTGATGCATTATGCGCTATCACAGCTGGAATCTGTACCGGATCTCACTCTCTATGGCCCACAAAACAGGCTTGGCGTTATTGCTTTTAATCTCGGTAAACACCACGCCTATGATGTTGGCAGTTTTCTCGATAATTACGGCATTGCTGTGCGTACCGGACATCACTGCGCTATGCCATTAATGGCCTATTACAACGTCCCTGCGATGTGTCGGGCGTCGCTGGCCATGTATAACACCCATGAAGAAGTGGATCGTCTGGTGACCGGCCTGCAACGTATTCACCGTTTGCTGGGATAACAGGGAGGCACTATGGCTTTATTGCCGGATAAAGAAAAATTGCTGCGTAATTTTTTACGCTGCGCCAACTGGGAAGAGAAATATCTCTACATTATTGAGCTGGGCCAGCGTCTGACTGAATTACGCGACGAAGACCGAAGCCCACAAAATAGCATTCAGGGCTGCCAGAGTCAGGTGTGGATTGTCATGCGCCAGAATGCGCACGGAATTATTGAATTGCAGGGCGACAGCGATGCGGCGATTGTGAAAGGGCTTATTGCGGTAGTCTTTATTCTCTACGATCAGATGACGCCGCAGGATATTGTCAGTTTCGATGTGCGTCCGTGGTTTGAAAAAATGGCACTCACCCAACATCTCACCCCATCTCGTTCACAAGGTCTGGAAGCGATGATTCGCGCAATTCGCGCCAAAGCCGCTGCACTTAGCTAAACTAAAGGGACAGCTTTCATCCGGTTGGCTCACATTGCCGGATGGTCAATGTTTACACTGACCTGCACAGGAGTGTTTTGGTTTCAGGTGAACATAAGCGCCATCCGACGTTTCAGCGTGAGTCTCCGGCAAATACAGGAGGTTTACAATGAAACGCGCGTCTTTGCTTACACTCACGCTTATCGGCGCTTTTAGCGCCATCCAGGCTGCCTGGGCGGTTGATTATCCGCTACCACCAACCGGAAGCCGACTGGTTGGGCAAAATCAAACGTATACGGTGCAAGAAGGGGATAAAAACCTTCAGGCTATTGCCCGACGTTTTGATACTGCGGCAATGTTGATCCTTGAAGCCAATAACACTATCGTCCCGGTGCCAAAACCTGGTACGACGATAACTATTCCTTCACAACTGTTATTACCTGATGCACCGCGTCAGGGGATTATCGTTAACCTTGCAGAGCTGCGCCTTTATTATTATCCGCCGGGAGAAAATATTGTGCAGGTTTATCCAATAGGTATTGGATTGCAGGGGCTGGAAACGCCGGTGATGGAAACGCGTGTTGGGCAGAAAATCCCTAACCCAACCTGGACGCCTACGGCAGGCATTCGTCAGCGTTCGCTGGAGCGTGGCATTAAATTACCGCCAGTCGTTCCTGCCGGACCAAATAACCCGCTAGGACGTTACGCACTGCGCCTCGCGCATGGTAATGGCGAATACCTCATTCATGGCACCAGTGCGCCGGACAGCGTTGGTTTGCGCGTCAGTTCAGGGTGTATTCGCATGAATGCACCGGATATTAAAGCCTTGTTCTCCAGCGTGCGGACGGGAACGCCGGTGAAAGTGATCAACGAACCGGTGAAATATTCCGTGGAACCTAACGGGATGCGTTATGTTGAAGTACATCGACCACTATCAGCAGAAGAACAGCAAAACGTTCAGACAATGCCATACACACTGCCAGCAGGCTTTACGCAATTTAAAGACAATAAGGCTGTAGATCAGAAGTTAGTCGATAAAGCGTTGTATCGTCGGGCAGGGTATCCGGTTTCGGTGAGCAGTGGAGCAACTCCCGCAGCCAGCAATGCGCCTTCAGTAGAGTCAGCGCAGAATGGTGAACCAGAGCAAGGGAATATGTTACGCGCGACGCAGTAGTGGTAAATAGCAGACAAAAAAATGGCGCACAATGTGCGCCATTTTTCACTTCACAGGTACTATTACTTGCGGTATTTAGTAGCCATGTTGTCCAGACGCTGGTTAGCACGAGCTGCGTCATCTTTAGCAGCCTGAACGTCGGAACGCATTGCGTTCACGTCGTTGCTCAGCTGGTCAACTTTAGCGTTCAGAGTCTGAACGTCAGAAGACAGCTGATCGATTTTAGCGTTGCTGGAGCAACCTGCCAGCAGAGTAGAACCCAGGATTACCGCGCCCAGTACCAGTTTAGTAGCTTTCATTATTAATACCCTCTAGATTGAGTTAATCTCCATGTAGCGTTACAAGTATTACACAAAGTTTTTTATGTTGAGAATATTTTTTTGATGGGAAGGCACTTATTTTTGATCGTTCGCTCAAAGAAGCATCGAACGCTGGGTTTTAGATAAAAAAACTGAGAGAAAACAGGATGCTTCCATCGGATTCATCTTAGATAAAGTGAGATTATATAGTGAAATCCGATTTGATTTTTTATTGCTTCTGGTTATCGATTAAATAAAAAAGCGCCCATCAGGGCGCTTCGATATACAAATTAATTCACAAAAGCAATATTACAGGACGTGAACAGATGCGGTGTTAGTAGTGCCGCTCGGTACCAGTGCACCAGAAACCATAACTACGACGTCACCTTTGTGTGCCAGACCGCTCTGCAGAGCCAGTTCTTTACCCAGACGGTAGAAATCATCAGTAGAAGTGATCTCTTTAACCAGCTGCGGCACAACGCCTTTGCTCAGTACCAACTGATGAGCCGTTTTTTCGTTGGTGGTCAGTGCCAGTATGGTGGCATCCGGGAAGTATTTACGTACTGCGCGAGCAGATTTACCGCCCTGGGTAGCAACCACGATCAGCGGAGCATCCAGTTTTTCAGCAGTTTCAACGGCACCACGGCATACCGCTTCGGTAATGCGCAGTTTACGGTTGTCATTGTTGAACTCGAGACGGCTGTTCATCACGCGGTCGGTACGTTCGCAGATGGTCGCCATGATAGAAACCGCTTCCAGCGGGTATTTACCTTTTGCGGATTCACCAGACAGCATCACTGCGTCAGTACCGTCGAGGATGGCGTTTGCAACGTCACCGGCTTCTGCGCGAGTCGGGCGTGGGTTTTTGATCATGGAATCCAGCATCTGGGTCGCAGTGATAACGACTTTACGTGCACGGATACATTTTTCGATCATCATCTTCTGGGCGAAGATAACTTCTTCTACCGGAATTTCTACACCCAGGTCGCCACGCGCAACCATGATGCCGTCAGAGGCTTCGAGGATTTCGTCGAAGTTGTTGAGGCCTTCCTGGTTTTCGATTTTGGAGATGATGTGGATGTTTTCGCCGCCGTGCGCTTTCAGGTGCTCACGGATTTCGATAACGTCAGAACGCTTACGAATAAAGGAAGCAGCAACAAAGTCTACGCCTTGTTCGCAACCAAAGATCAGGTCCTGTTTGTCTTTTTCAGCCAGTGCTGGCAGGGCAATGGAAACGCCAGGCAGGTTCACACCTTTGTTTTCGCCCAGGTCGCCGTTGTTCAGCACTTTACAGATAACTTTGTTACCTTCAATGGCAGTAACTTCCATACCGATCAGACCATCGTCAACCAGTACGGTGTTGCCAACAGACAGGTCAGTAGTGAAACCTTCATACGTTACCGCAACCATTTCGCTGTTGCCGATAACAGATTTATCAGTGGTGAAAGTAAAGGTCTGACCCGCTTTCAGAGAAACGTCGTTACCGCCTTCCAGTTTCATGGTGCGGATTTCCGGACCTTTGGTATCAAGCAGGATAGCGGCGGTTTTACCAGTTTTGCTCATCACGTTGCGCAGATTCTGAATGCGCTGACCGTGTTCTGCATAGTCACCATGAGAGAAGTTCAGACGCATAACGTTCATGCCAGCGTCCAGCATTTTAGCTAACATCTCTTCAGATTCGGTTTTCGGTCCGATGGTGCAAACAATTTTGGTCTTTTTCATGACAGTCTTAGTCTTTAAGTTGAGAAGGATGGGAGAAACTTGCTTTCTGGGCGCACTGCCGGAAAGCGAATCCGGTATTACGAAAGTGGTGGTGCCTTGCTCTAAGGATAGGTGACATCGAAAAAGCGTGCAGAGGAATGTGTGCTTGTGTCTCAGCCCAACGTGAGTGCCTGTTTTTGAGTCGTTGAGTTCTACAGTCCAAAGTGCTGAAACCATTCAAGAGTCAATTGGCGCGCATTATACGCTGAAATTAATCCAAAAGGAAAACAAAAACAGCGTTTCAAAAAATATACAACTTGTTAGACAATAAATTGTTATCAAAGATTTAACGTTCCAGGGAAAAGGTTACGCAAAAACTTCGCTGTTTGCGCAACGTCTGGTGCCGAAGTTGTCAGTGTGAGGATAAGTGAAAGTTCATCCGGTGTATAAATATATCATCGCTCAATTGCTACAGTTAAAATAATTTATCGCGTTATTTGTCTGATTTTGTTTGATTTTTGTTTAATTGGTTAGATTGATATATGCTGATAGTTGGCATGATAAATAGGTATAAAGAATGGGAAATCGGACAAAAGAGGATGAACTGTACCGAGAAATGTGCAGAGTTGTCGGTAAAGTTGTGCTGGAAATGCGCGATCTGGGGCAGGAACCAAAGCATATTGTTATCGCAGGCGTATTACGTACTGCATTAGCCAATAAACGCATTCAGCGCAGTGAGCTGGAAAAGCAGGCGATGGAAACCGTCATTAACGCACTGGTAAAATGACCATTCAGGATGAGGCGGTAAGCTTCATCCTGATATTCTTGCTTCAGTTGCGGTCCAGTTAATCATTCTAAATAACAACTGCTGAAATTATACGAATTGCGGTATGTATTTTAATCTATAACGATAATATTATTTTTATTTTCTGCAATGAACGTCACAAATAATTGTCGCTTAAGTTAAATTTATTTCAATTGATAATAAATATCAGTTCACTTATAATTTCTTGCTTTGTAATTTTAATTGATAACGATCAATGTTAAGGGCTCAGAATAATCACATTATTTTTTCTCCTAACCATAAAGGATTGGTTTATCGGCGTTAAATCTTTTCTCATACACTATCGGGTTAGGGAAAATATCTGGTGTTGGGGACAGAGTCAGCAGCGTATTAGTTGAATGCTTAATATCAGGCTGCTGAATTGTCAGCACTGTGTTTGCGAAGAGGATGCGAAATAAATGAACCCGGTTGATCGTCCACTATTAGATATTGGCTTAACGCGATTAGAATTCTTGCGTATATCAGGAAAAGGCCTTGCTGGTCTAACAATTGCCCCTGCGTTACTGTCACTTTTGGGTTGCAAACAGGAAGATATTGATAGCGGCACAGTAGGGTTGATAAATACACCCAAAGGGGTGCTGGTGACCCAGCGAGCGCGATGCACGGGTTGCCACCGCTGTGAAATCTCTTGTACCAACTTCAACGATGGCTCAGTAGGGACATTCTTCTCCCGTATCAAAATCCATCGCAATTATTTCTTTGGCGACAACGGGGTTGGCTCTGGCGGCGGCCTGTATGGCGATCTCAACTATACCGCGGACACCTGCCGTCAATGCAAAGAGCCGCAATGCATGAACGTCTGCCCGATTGGTGCGATTACCTGGCAGCAGAAAGAAGGCTGTATTACCGTCGATCATAAACGCTGTATTGGCTGTAGCGCCTGTACTACGGCATGCCCGTGGATGATGGCCACCGTAAATACCGAAAGTAAAAAATCCTCGAAATGTGTGTTATGCGGTGAATGCGCAAACGCCTGCCCAACAGGGGCGTTAAAAATTATCGAGTGGAAAGATATTACTGTGTGAATCTTGCAAAGGAAAAAATCATGGCTAACGGTTGGACAGGTAATATATTAAGAGTCAATCTCACGACAGGAAATATTACCCTCGAAGATTCCAGTAAGTTTAAAAGTTTTGTCGGTGGCATGGGCTTCGGCTACAAAATTATGTATGACGAAGTACCGCCAGGCACGAAACCTTTCGATGAAGCGAATAAATTAGTCTTTGCTACCGGCCCATTAACTGGATCTGGTGCCCCCTGTAGTTCTCGCGTAAATATCACCTCACTTTCTACTTTTACCAAAGGAAATTTAGTCGTCGATGCCCATATGGGTGGCTTTTTTGCAGCGCAAATGAAATTCGCTGGATACGACGTCATTATTATCGAAGGGAAGGCGAAATCACCGGTATGGCTGAAGATTAAAGATGACAAAGTTAGCCTGGAAAAAGCCGATTTCTTATGGGGAAAAGGGACGCGCGCAACGACGGAAGAAATTTGTCGATTGACCAGTCCGGAAACCTGTGTGGCGGCTATTGGTCAGGCTGGGGAAAACCTTGTTCCTCTCTCTGGCATGTTGAATAGCCGTAACCACAGCGGCGGTGCGGGAACTGGCGCAATAATGGGTTCGAAAAACCTGAAAGCGATTGCGGTTGAAGGGACGAAAGGGGTCAACATTGCCGATCGTCAGGAGATGAAGCGTCTCAACGATTACATGATGACTGAACTTATTGGTGCGAATAACAACCATGTCGTGCCAAGTACGCCGCAATCGTGGGCAGAGTATTCAGATCCCAAGTCACGTTGGACAGCACGTAAAGGGCTGTTTTGGGGCGCGGCTGAAGGTGGTCCGATTGAAACGGGGGAAATTCCGCCAGGCAATCAGAACACGGTCGGCTTTCGTACCTATAAATCCGTTTTTGACTTAGGTCCGGCGGCAGAGAAATACACAGTAAAAATGAGTGGCTGCCACTCTTGCCCGATCCGTTGTATGACCCAAATGAATATTCCTCGGGTGAAAGAGTTTGGCGTGCCCAGCACAGGTGGTAACACTTGTGTAGCCAACTTTGTCCATACCACCATCTTCCCGAACGGTCCGAAAGATTTTGAAGATAAAGACGATGGTCGTGTGATTGGTAACCTGGTGGGTCTGAATCTGTTCGATGACTACGGCCTATGGTGTAACTACGGGCAGTTGCATCGCGACTTTACCTATTGTTACAGCAAAGGTGTGTTCAAGCGTGTTCTGCCTGCTGAAGAGTATGCGGAAATTCGCTGGGATCAACTGGAAGCGGGTGACGTTAACTTCATTAAAGATTTTTACTACCGTCTGGCGCATCGTGTGGGTGAGCTGAGTCACCTGGCTGATGGTTCATATGCCATCGCAGAACGCTGGAATTTGGGTGAAGAGTACTGGGGCTACGCGAAAAATAAACTCTGGTCGCCGTTTGGCTATCCGGTTCACCATGCCAATGAAGCGTCAGCGCAGGTCGGTTCCATTGTTAACTGTATGTTCAACCGTGACTGCATGACGCATACCCATATCAACTTTATTGGTTCCGGCTTGCCATTGAAACTGCAACGTGAAGTGGCGAAAGAACTTTTTGGTTCTGAAGATGCTTACGATGAAACCAAAAACTACACGCCAATCAATGACGCAAAAATTAAATATGCAAAGTGGTCGCTGTTGCGGGTCTGTTTGCATAACGCCGTCACCCTGTGCAACTGGGTCTGGCCAATGACCGTTTCGCCGCTGAAAAGCCGTAATTACCGGGGCGATCTGGCGCTTGAAGCCAAATTCTTCAAAGCGATCACCGGCGAAGAGATGACTCAGGAAAAATTAGATTTAGCTGCAGAGCGTATCTTTACGTTGCATCGTGCCTACACGGTAAAACTGATGCAAACCAAAGATATGCGTAATGAACACGATCTTATCTGTTCCTGGGTTTTCGACAAGGATCCGCAGATCCCGGTCTTTACTGAAGGTACTGACAAAATGGATCGTGACGATATGCATGCTTCGCTCACGATGTTCTACAAAGAAATGGGCTGGGACCCACAGCTTGGTTGTCCAACCCGCGAAACATTGCAGCGTCTGGGGCTGGAAGATATTGCCGCCGATCTGGCAGCACACAATCTACTGCCTGCGTAAGGAATGGGTAAGATGAACCATCAGGATGAATTGCCGTTAGCGAAAGTCAGCGAAGTTGACGAGGCGAAGCGGCAATGGTTGCAGGGGATGCGTCACCCCGTTGATACGGTAACCGAACCGGAACCTGCTGAAATCCTGGCTGAGTTCATTCGCCAGCATTCTGCGGCTGGGCAGCTGGTGGCGCGCACCGTGTTTCTCTCGCCACCCTATTCGGTTGCAGAAGAGGAACTGTCAGTTTTGCTGGAAAGCATTAAGCAGAACGGAGACTACGCGGATATCGCTTGTATGACGGGAAGTCAGGATGATTACTATTACTCAACGCAGGCCATGAGTGAAAACTACGCGGCGATGTCTTTGCAAGTTGTGGAGCAGGACATTTGTCGCGCCATTGCACACGCCGTTCGTTTTGAGTGCCAGACGTATCCTCGTCCTTACAAAGTCGCCATGCTGATGCAAGCGCCATATTACTTCCAGGAAGCGCAGATTGAAGCCGCGATCGCCGCGATGGATGTTGCACCTGAATATGCCGATATACGGCAGGTGGAGTCATCGACGGCGGTGTTGTACTTGTTTAGCGAGCGATTTATGACCTATGGCAAGGCTTATGGCTTATGCGAATGGTTCGAGGTAGAGCAGTTTCAGAACCCCTGAAATTTCAGGGAGATGTCATGGATAGGGTGGACAGTTGCAGCCACTGCATTAGGGGATAATCAGATGTCCTTCACTCGACGCAAATTTGTTCTGGGGATGGGAACAGTAATCTTTTTTACTGGTTCTGCGTCTTCTCTGTTAGCGAACACGAGGCAAGAAAAGGAAGTTCGGTATGCCATGATTCATGACGAGTCACGGTGCAATGGCTGTAATATTTGCGCCCGCGCATGCCGTAAAACTAACCACGTCCCCGCTCAGGGAAGCCGTTTATCGATAGCACACATTCCAGTCACCGATAACGACAACGAAACGCAGTATCACTTTTTTCGCCAGTCATGTCAGCACTGCGAAGATGCTCCGTGCATCGACGTATGCCCGACAGGGGCGTCGTGGCGTGATGAGCAGGGGATCGTGCGGGTAGAAAAATCGCAGTGCATCGGCTGCAGTTATTGCATTGGCGCTTGTCCGTACCAGGTTCGCTACCTTAACCCTGTCACTAAAGTGGCAGATAAATGTGATTTCTGCGCTGAGTCCCGACTGGCAAAAGGCTTTCCGCCCATTTGCGTCAGCGCCTGTCCGGAACACGCATTGATCTTTGGTCGCGAAGATAGCCCAGAAATTCAGGCGTGGTTGCAGGAAAATAAATACTATCAATATCAGCTACTTGGTGCCGGGAAACCGCATCTGTATCGCCGGTTCGGTCAACATTTGATTAAAAAGGAAAATGTATGAACCCGTCGCAACATGCTGAACAGTTTCAGAGCCAGTTAGCGAACTATGTGCCACAGTTCACTCCCGAATTTTGGCCGGTGTGGTTGATCATTGCCGGAGTATTGCTGGTTGGGATGTGGTTGGTGTTGGGGCTGCACGCCTTGCTTCGTGCTCGTGGCGTGAAGAAATCAGCCACCGATCATGGTGAGAAGGTTTATCTTTACAGCAAAGCGGTCAGATTATGGCACTGGTCGAATGCGTTACTCTTTGTATTGTTGCTGGCAAGTGGGCTGATAAATCACTTTGCGATGGTGGGCGCAACTGCGGTTAAAAGTCTGGTTGCGGTGCATGAAGTTTGCGGATTTTTGTTACTGGCATGCTGGCTCGGCTTTGTGCTGATCAATGCCGTTGGGGATAATGGTCACCACTATCGCATTCGTCGTCAGGGGTGGCTGGAACGAGCGGCAAAACAAACACGATTTTATTTGTTTGGCATTATGCAGGGGGAAGAACATCCTTTCCCGGCAACAACACAGTCTAAATTTAATCCCTTACAGCAGGTCGCCTATGTTGGTGTCATGTGTGGATTGCTGCCGTTGTTACTATTGACGGGGCTGTTGTGTCTCTATCCGCAAGCCGTGGGAGATGTGTTTCCTGGCGTAAGATACTGGTTATTGCAGGCGCATTTTGCTCTGGCATTTATAAGCCTCTTTTTTATCTTCGGACATCTTTATCTTTGCACCACGGGGCGTACGCCACACGAAACCTTTAAAAGCATGGTCGATGGCTATCACCGGCACTAACGAATGATCATTACACGAGCAGACCTGCGAGAATGGCGTATCGGAGCGGTGATGTATCGCTGGTTCCTGCGCCATTTCCCACGCGGCGGTAGTTATGCCGATATTCATCATGCACTGATTGAGGAAGGATATACGGACTGGGCGGAGAGTCTGGTTGAGTATGCGTGGAAAAAATGGCTGGCGGATGAAAACTTCGCGCATCAGGAAGTTTCCTCTATGCAAAAACTGGCCACAGACCCCGGAGAGATACCATTTTGCAGTCAGTTTGCCCGCAGCGACGATCATGCTCGCATCGGCTGTTGTGAGGATAACGCCCGAATCGTAACCGCTGGGTATGCCGCGCAAATTGCCAGTATGGGTTATAGCGTGCGGATTGGAAGTGTCGGCTTTAACAGTCACATTGGCAGCTCCGGTGAACGCGCACGGGTTGCTGTAACCGGTAATTCTTCGCGGATAAGCAGCGCTGGAGATAGTAGTCGGATTGCGAATACCGGAATGCGAGTACGCGTTTGTACATTGGGTGAACGGTGTCATGTCGCCAGTAATGGTGACCTGGTGCAAATCGCCAGCTTTGGCGCAAACGCCAGAATTGCCAACAGCGGCGACAATGTACACATCATTGCCAGCGGTGAAAATTCAACGGTAGTGAGCACGGGCGTGGTCGACTCAATTATTCTCGGGCCAGGGGGAAGCGCCGCACTGGCATATCATGACGGCGAAAGAGTTCGCTTCGCCGTCGCCATTGAAGGTGAAAACAATATTCGAACCGGAGTCCGCTATCGTCTTAATGAACAGCATCAGTTTGTTGAGTGCTGATAGCTTTACCTTTAATCAAACGAAAGACGCCGACGAGCACGGGATGCAGGCTTTACGACCGCCCGAGCCATCGCCTCACCAATTTCTGCACATGCCGTAAGTCCCTGAACGAAAGGCTGGTCGTGCATCAACCAGGGCAACGCGCCGAACGCTACGCGTCCACGAATATCTTCGGGTTGCTGTAACGTATAATCTTCGCCAACATCAGGGATTTCATCCCCTGTTTTCTGTAATTGCTCGCGTAGCCCAGGGAAAGGAATATCTTTCACTTTAAGCGGACGCTGTCCGCGGGCATCAATAAAAACGTCAAACGAGTAGCTGTTGTCTTCCGTTTTCAGGACGGTGCGCGACTCATTAATTTCCATTTTGTAGTCTTCACCGAGGGCGAGAATATGAATGATCCCCGCTTCACGTAAGGCCAGCAGCCGACGAATAGACTCTGAAGGGATTGCCGCATAATTATCGATGAAAACCCGGGCAAGGCCTTTACTGAACCGTTTATGGTCGTGTTCATTCAGATGTGGAACAATTTCCTGTACGGCTTCATGCAGGCGCAGAATGACATAACGCCAGGGAACAGTATGTTTTTCTCGTTTATTGCGTTCGACTTCCTGGAGATTTTTTTCTGCCCAGTCAAATGGGTCGCGTTGTTTGCGCTCGGCAAACCAGGCTTGAGCAAAGGAATCGACATTCAGGCTCTCTAAGGCTATGCGTTGGCTCCAGTCTGGATCAGCAAACTTGATTTCCTCTACTATCAATCTAAATACCCGATCCAAAAGGCCATATTCGCCTTTTTGAATCTCAGCATTTAATGCCTGATCGGTGACGATGTGTAAGGGCTCGTAGGGAATAGGGCAATAGAAATCGGCTTCGGGTAAAATACCCGTGCGCGACATCAACGTGATATTTAGCTTTTCACTTGCGTTATCGCGGTGAAAAACGACGTGTTGTTTATCATCTTCAATGAACGAACCATGCTGAATAGCCACTGCCATTGCCGCATCCAGTCCGCTCAAGGATGTTCCCATAATACCCACGTTACACGCATCGACCTTTGCTTCCATCAGGCCTGACCACGGGCTGGGAAAATACGTTCTGGTTGCTTCTTCTTCATCAGGCCAGACGTGACCCGTGGCAATCACCGCTAAATCAAACGTCTCGCTGGGTAAATCCTGATTTGTAGCGAGCATGACGCCAGCATTTGTAATTTGCAGATCGGTAACCTGGCATGATTCATAAACAGCCACTGCAAATTTTTGCTGTCGTGCCTGGTCTACTAATCGTAAAAATTGATCGCGGAAATATTCGCCCAGCAGAATTCGCGGTAAAAACTGACGATCGTGCAAGGTTTCTTTTTTAACGCCATAACGCTGGAGATGGCTGGCTTCTTGCTTTTGTAGCCATTCGAGATACGTACAATTAATCGGCGGTATTTCAATACTGGCAATATTTGCCAGCATCATTTTTGAGTTTTCCTCATCACTGTATGGCATCCCGACACCGGCCTCGTCAGCCTGCTCGAAGATAGAAATAGAAAGTGGAGTTTGTTGCTGTAGAAGCGAGAATAAGGTGTAGATCCCCGTAGGCCCGGCACCCACAATAGCAATTTTTTTCATTGTTACTTACCTGTACGCATTCTTTCGAATTTAGTGTTATCAGATAAGTTTGGTTGAGATTTTTAGAATTTGAGAAATTTCAGACAGGGATGAAAAGGGCGCTAACCGCCCTTGATTAAATTCTGTCAGGCGAGTTTTGCCTGATTGATTTGACTAAGTGGCTCATTGACATCGAAAACTTTGGCGACAACTTCCTCAACGCCGAGATTTTTCAGTCGGGCAGTATGTTTTTCCAGATAGGCAAGGGCGCTTTTTTCATCAGTGAAAAGGTAGATCCCACCGGCTTCGTGGTTCTTTTCACTTTCTGTCCATACCTTCCACAGAAAACCAGGTTCCTGATTAATCGACTCAGCAAGTGGTTTAAGCTGCTCAGCCATTGCGTCGCCAAATGGGCCATTAAAAGCAAAATGAAGTTGTAACAAAGTTGCCATAGCGATTCTCCTTCTGATAACGCATACGAAGACAGTGTAAATCTTTTAACGTATTGGATACAGAGAATAAACAGAGGGAAAAAGGAAAAGACCAGATTAAGAAAATCTGGTGCGTCCGAGTGGACTCGAACCACCGACCCCCACCATGTCAAGGTGGTGCTCTAACCAACTGAGCTACGGACGCAGGATGGTGCGTTCAATTGGACTCGAACCAACGACCCCCACCATGTCAAGGTGGTGCTCTAACCAACTGAGCTATGAACGCAACGTTGTAGGTGACAACGGGGACAAATATTAGCGGCAGAGTGGAAAGGTGGCAAGAGGCAAAACGTAATTTTCTGCGCTATTTCGACCGTTTGCAGAGCTTTTAAGCAAATTGGCTATATTTTGTTGATTTGCAAGGGCGATTTTTATTCAGGATCGCATTTACATCTGATACAACCCAATAATTCGTGTATCAGAGTTTAAACAGAATTGTTTGCCACCATCTCAAATCTGTCGTGGATAAATCCTCCGTAGCCTTTACACTTAGGTAGCAATAAAGGCACACAGATGCAGCAAAGGAATAAATCATGGGATCTGATGCGAAAAACTTGATGAGCGACGGGAATGTGCAAATTGTTAAGACCGGCGAGGTCATTGGCGCGACGCAACTTACTGAAGGCGAGTTGATTGTTGAAGCTGGCGGAAGAGCCGAAAATACCGTGGTCACGGGGGCTGGCTGGTTGAAAGTGGCAACCGGTGGGATCGCCAAATGCACACAGTACGGTAACAATGGCACGCTATCGGTCAGCGACGGTGCCATTGCCACAGATATTGTTCAGTCCGAGGGAGGCGCAATTAGTCTCTCTACGCTCGCTACGGTTAATGGCCGCCATCCCGAAGGTGAATTCAGCGTTGATCAGGGTTATGCCTGCGGTTTGTTGCTGGAAAATGGCGGTAACCTGCGTGTACTGGAAGGACATCGCGCGGAAAAAATCATTCTCGATCAAGAGGGCGGCCTGTTGGTTAATGGGACAACCTCAGCGGTCGTGGTAGATGAAGGTGGTGAATTGTTGGTGTATCCAAGTGGAGAAGCCAGCAATTGTGAGATTAATCAGGGCGGCGTTTTTATGCTGGCCGGGAAAGCCAGTGATACGTTGCTTGCTGGTGGCACCATGAATAATCTCGGTGGTGAAGACTCTGACACTATTGTTGAGAATGGATCCATTTATCGTCTGGGGACGGATGGCCTTCAGCTCTACAGTTCCGGTAAGACGCAAAACCTGTCGGTGAATGTGGGGGGGCGGGCTGAAGTGCATGCCGGTACGCTGGAAAATGCGGTAATACAAGGTGGAACAGTGATCCTGTTGTCACCCACCAGCGCGGACGAAAATTTTGTCGTAGAGGAAGATCGCGCACCGGTTGAACTGACCGGGAGTGTTGCATTACTGGACGGCGCTTCAATGATTATTGGTTATGGCGCAGAGCTGCAACAATCAACGATTACTGTACAGCAGGGCGGTGTGTTGATTCTCGACGGCAGTACGGTAAAAGGTGACAGCGTCACTTTCATTGTTGGTAACATCAATCTGAATGGCGGAAAACTGTGGCTGATCACTGGTGCGGCAACGCATGTGCAACTGAAAGTGAAACGCCTGCGCGGAGAGGGAGCGATTTGCCTGCAAACCAGTGCGAAAGAAATTTCACCTGACTTCATCAATGTGAAAGGGGAAGTTAACGGGGATATACGCGTTGAGATAACAGATGCCAGTCGGCAAACTCTGTGTAACGCTCTGAAATTACAGCCAGACGAAGACGGGATTGGCGCAACGCTCCAGCCTGCGTAAAAACACAGGCGCAACCCGTGAAGGTTGCGCCTTGTCTTTATTAGCGGGACGCTCGTTGCAGAATGATGGCTGACGGCATACGTTGCAGGAACCGCATACGCAGCATCATCATAATGGCTGCCGATGTCAGGCCGATAATAAAGCCTATCCAGAAGCCTGCTGGCCCCATAGGTTCAACGACCAGATCGGTCAGTGCCAGAATATAGCCGCTTGGCAAGCCCAGCACCCAGTAAGCTGTAAAGGTGATATAGAAAATGGAACGCGTATCTTTATAACCACGCAAAATCCCACTGCCAATCACCTGGATTGAGTCAGAAATCTGATATACCGCCGCCAGCAACATCAAATGCGCAGCCAGCGTTACAACCTCGGGATTGTCGTTGTACAACAGGGCGATTTGCTCCCGCAGTGAAACCGTGAAAATGGCCGTCAGGGTTGCCATACAGACACCCACCATAAGCCCGGTCCGAGCAGCGGTTTGCGCATCCAGCGTTGAGCCCTGACCCAGACGATAACCTACGCGGATAGTTACCGCTGCCGCCAGCGACATTGGAAGCACGAACATTAGTGAACTAAAGTTCAGGGCAATCTGGTGTCCTGCGACATCAACAATACCGAGCGGAGACACTAACAGAGCCACGACGGCAAACAGTGTCACTTCAAAGAATAGTGCCAGCGCAATCGGCAAACCGAGTTGAATCAGTCGTTTCATAACCGCAGGATCGGGTTTTGCGGTGCCTTTTTTGTTACGGATATCGCGCATGGAGCGGGCGCGTTTAATGTAAGAAACCATGGCAAGGAACATAACCCAATACACCGCCGCAGTAGCCACGCCACAACCAACGCCACCGAGCTCAGGCATACCGAAATGACCATAAATAAAGATATAGTTCACCGGAATGTTCACCAGCAGGCCGATAAAGCCCATTACCATACCCGGCTTGGTTTTTGCCAGACCTTCACACTGGTTACGGGCAACCTGGAAGAAAAGATAGCCTGGCGCGCCCCACAACAACGCACGCAGATAACCCACGGCTTTGTCCGCCAGAGCCGGATCGATGTTTTCCATGGAGCGGATAATGTAACCTGCATTCCACAGCACCAGCATAATGAGAACGGAAACAAAACCTGCCAGCCAGAAACCTTGTCGCACCTGATGCGCAATGCGCTCACGTCGACCGGAACCATTTAATTGCGCGATAACCGGCGTTAATGCCAGCAGCAGTCCGTGACCAAAGAGGATCGCCGGAAGCCAGATAGAAGTACCGATAGCGACCGCCGCCATGTCGGTGGCACTATAGCCGCCCGCCATCACGGTATCGACAAAACCCATCGCAGTTTGGGCGATTTGCGCGAGAATCACCGGGATTGCTAATGCTAATAACAGACGCGCTTCACTGATATACTTCTGCACGTGAACACCTTTTATTTGTAGTTATATGAGAGACTAAAAAGCCGCCTGAATGGGCAGCAAAAAGAAGAAGCAGGGGAAATTCAGTCTATTGTAGCGAGGATTTATTAATTCTCCAGTGAAAAAATAGTCATTCTTACCCCTTCACTGGTAAGGGCGTTTTCCACCTGCTATTGTGCTGAACAGAATGTCTTAACTGATTTCAGGAGTTGTAAGTATGTTTACGGGGATTGTACAGGGCACCGCAAAACTGGTGTCGATTGACGAGAAACCAAATTTTCGTACGCATGTGGTGGAGTTACCCGACCACATGCTGGACGGCCTGGAAACAGGTGCTTCCGTGGCGCATAACGGTTGCTGCCTGACCGTGACGGAAATTAACGGCAACCATGTCAGTTTTGACCTGATGAAAGAAACGTTACGCATTACCAATCTTGGCGATTTAAAAGTGGGGGATTGGGTAAACGTTGAGCGTGCGGCAAAATTCAGCGATGAAATTGGCGGACACTTAATGTCAGGTCATATTATGACCACCGCTGAAGTGGCGAAAATATTAACCTCGGAAAATAATCGCCAGATCTGGTTTAAAGTCCAGGATAGTCAGTTGATGAAATATATCCTGTACAAAGGATTTATTGGCATCGACGGTATTAGCCTGACCGTCGGCGAAGTCACGCCAACGCGTTTTTGCGTCCATTTAATTCCGGAAACTCTGGAACGCACGACTCTTGGGAAGAAAAAACTCGGCGCACGCGTCAACATTGAAATTGATCCACAAACTCAGGCAGTGGTAGATACGGTAGAACGTGTGCTGGCGGCACGAGAAAATGCCATGAATCAACCAGGTACAGAAGCCTGATCTGAAATCGCCCCCGGAGAGGGGGCGATAGAATAGCCTTTAGCGAGCGACTCGAAGGCCGTTTTCAACACCGCGTGAGAACACGACCTGCCAGAGCTGAATATCACGGGCGCGGAAAGCACCTGCGCAGGCATTCAGATAATAGGTAAACATCCGTTTAAAGCGTTCACTGTAGTTATCCGCAATTTCTGGCCATGCGGCGAGGAATCGTTCATACCACGCCATCAACGTAGTATCGTAATCAGCACCGAAGTTATGCCAGTCTTCCATCACAAAGTGGGGTTCGCTGGACTGAGCAATCTGGCGTACAGAGGGCAGGCAACCGTTCGGAAAAATATATTTATTAATCCAGGGATCAACATTCAGATCGGTTTTTTTCGAACCGATAGTATGGAGCAGGAATATGCCTTCCGGTTTCAAATTACGATCCACCACCGCAAAATAGGTATCGTAATTTTTCGGTCCGACGTGCTCGAACATCCCCACAGAAACAATACGATCAAACTGGTCGTTCAGGTCACGATAATCTTGCAGCAAAATGGTGACATCCAGGCCTTCACAGCGTTCCTGAGCCATTTTTTGCTGTTCGGCAGAAATGGTGACGCCCACCACGCTTACGTCATAATTAGATGCCATGTAGTGTGCCAGTCCGCCCCAGCCGCAGCCAATATCCAGTACGCGCATCCCAGGTTTTAACTGCAATTTTTCACAAATCATTTTGAGCTTCGCCTGCTGGGCAGATTCCAGATTATCGGCATCTTTCCAGTAAGCGCAGGAATATTGCATGAAGGGATCAAGCATGCGGCTGAACAAGTCATTACCCAAATCGTAATGCTCCTTGCCGACTATCCAGGCACGTTTTTTACTCTGCAGATTGAAGAGACGAGCGCCGGCAATACGCAGCGTGTCTTTGAAATGATGGGGGAGTTGGTTCTCGAGACCTGCGCGTAAGACTTTGCTAAAAAACATATCCAGTCGGTCACATTCCCACCAGCCATCCATATAACTTTCGCCTAACCCCAAAGAGCCTTCTTGCAGAACGCGTTTAAAAAAATCGGGGTTTTTCACACGAATATCCGCCGGGGCAGAACCGTTAATGGCTATACCGGCACGGCTAAGTAATTCGTTGGCGATACGGTACCAGTTGTCATCCGGTACACTGACTTCTTCTATACACGATGAACTCATAGTTTCTCCATCACTGGTCGGTGATCAGAACCTTAAAACAGCGTAGACGCTTTTTGGGCTTTGTGAGAAATCTCGCAGAAAAAACCGCGAGTCTATAATCCGACGTAGAACAGAGGGAAAGGAGGAACCCTTGCCGAAATGACCATCCATAGTGAGTCGGGAACGATCCTGTCCCCGTAAAAACATAATATTTATCGTAGCTTTAACAACTCGAAATTAGTATAGGCCGCTAATTTCAATCATACAACAAAATTTTGTTAGCAGCCTAAGTATAAGTATATCGATATAGATCAGTGTGATTCGCTATGAGCGACTTCGGCATTGCCATGATTCTGGCAGCCAGCTTCTTCACAACGTTGCATCATGTAACCCAGCGCGACCAGCACTACTGTTGATAACATCACGCTGGTGGTGGTGAGCAATGGCGTGCTGATACTAATAAGCCAGGAAACTACCAGACTTGCGAGGAAGCACAGACCCAGTTGTAGAGTGTTCTGCAACGCTGCGGCGCGACCAGTTGCGTGTGGGAAGGGACGCAGCGCCTGGGCGACAACAATAGGGTAGATCGCGCCATTGGCAATCGCCATCACACAGAATGGGATCAGGATTTCGACCAGCGACACATGGCTAATGAAGCCCGCAGCCCAGGTCGCAATGACGCTGACAGCAAACAGCACCAGCAACCACGGTAATAACTGCTTGCCTTGCCATTTCTGCAGCGCGGCGCGACAGCCATAACCACCAATCAGAAACGCGATAGTTTGCGGGACATAACTTAAACCAATAACTGCCGGGCTGTAGCCCATTTCACTAAGGATGAACGGTGAACCGGTCAGCCATGCAAAAAAACTGGCTGAACAGGCCGCGTATATCAGCACGTTGCCGCGATAGGTTTTAGAACGTAGCAGGTCGGTAAAGGTCAGACCATCCTGACTATTGTTACGGGCCTTCGTCGTGGGTTTGAGCCAGAAAATAGGCAGAATCAGCACCACGGTAATGGCAAACAGGGTGGCGAAAATCGCCTGCCAGGAAAAATGGACCAGCAGCCAGCTTCCTAACAGAGGAGCCAGGGCCGGAGATAGACCCACCAGCGGTATGATGGTCGCAAAAATTCGGTTAACTTTCTGTGAAGGATAATAATCCGTCACTAACGCTTGCCAGATAACCGCCGCGGCGCAGACACCCACAGCCTGTACAAAACGCAATACCAGCAGCGTAGCGGCGTTTTCTACCCACAGCATCCCCAGACTACCTAACGCAAAAATTGTCATACCGATTAATAATACCGGTTTACGACCATAACGGTCGGAGAGCGGCCCCCACAGAAGCTGGGCTGCGGCAAAACCGGCAAGGAACAGACTAAGGCTGGCACTGACAGCAGACGCAGGCGTTTGCAGGTCGGCCTGTATGGCGGCGAAAGCAGGCAGATACATATCGGTTGCCAGAAAACCGAGTACGCTCAAACCCGCCAGCCAGACTAAAAATCTTTTCCCAGGTTGCATGTATATTCTCTAAATCTCTCAATTAAACACCGCCGCAAAGTGTAGGGAGTGAAATTAGTGTTGTGAAACGGTAATATTTGATGATTGGTTTCAAAAATTTTGCAGGCAGACTATGTGGTCAGAATATTCACTCGAAGTTGTTGATGCGGTAGCGCGTAATGGTAGTTTTAGCGCTGCGGCACAGGAGCTGCATCGCGTTCCTTCTGCGGTCAGCTATACCGTGCGTCAGCTGGAAGAGTGGCTGGCGGTGCCGCTCTTTGAACGACGGCACCGTGATGTGGAGCTGACCGCTGCTGGAGCGTGGTTTCTCAAAGAAGGGCGCTCTGTTGTCAAAAAAATGCAGATCACCCGCCAGCAATGTCAGCAGATAGCGAACGGCTGGCGCGGTCAGTTAGCTATCGCAGTGGATAATATTGTCAGGCCAGAACGTACACGGCAGATGATCGTTGATTTTTATCGCCATTTTGATGATGTCGAACTTCTTGTCTTTCAGGAAGTGTTCAACGGTGTCTGGGATGCGCTTTCCGACGGGCGCGTGGAACTGGCGATTGGCGCAACACGCGCGATTCCGGTAGGCGGTCGTTATGCCTTCCGGGATATGGGGATGCTAAGCTGGAGTTGCGTTGTTGCCAGCCATCACCCGCTGGCGTTGATGGATGGCCCGTTCAGCGATGATACGTTGCGCAACTGGCCGTCGTTGGTGCGCGAAGACACCTCGCGAACGCTACCTAAACGTATTACCTGGTTGCTGGATAACCAAAAAAGAGTTGTCGTGCCTGACTGGGAATCATCGGCAACCTGTATCTCGGCAGGATTATGCATAGGGATGGTGCCAACACATTTCGCCAAACCGTGGCTTAATGAGGGGAAGTGGGTAGCACTTGAACTGGAAAACCCCTTTCCGGATTCGGCATGTTGTCTGACATGGCAGCAAAATGATATGTCGCCTGCGTTAACCTGGTTGCTTGAGTATCTCGGCGATAGTGAGACGCTGAATAAGGAGTGGCTGCGGGAGCCGGAAGAGACTCCCGCAACGGGTGATTAACGACGATAGTCGCGGAACGGGCCGTCAGCCACGGAGCGGCGTTCAATCAAGCGCGGATGCACTTCAATGGACTGCGGTTCTTCACGTTTGTTGACGATACGATCCAACAGCATGTTGAACGCTGTTTCACCCAGCGAATCTTTTGGCTGATGGATTGTGGTCAGCGCCGGCGTAAAATAGCGGGCGTTGCGCACGTTATCATAACCAATTAGCGAAACATCCTGCGGGACGCGCAGCCCCATTTCATCAGCAGCACAAAGTGCGCCCATTGCCATGATATCGCCACCACAGAAGACGGCAGTAGGGCGATGCGGCTGCGACAGGATTTGCTGCATGGCGCGATAACCGGATTCAGGTTCAAAGTCACCCTGCACAATCCAGCTTTCCGGCACCTTGATCATTGCTTCTTCCATCGCCTTCATAAAACCGACAAGGCGGCCTGCGCCAGTGTTACGTTCCAGCGGGCCGGGGATAACGCCGATTTCGCGGTGACCGCGTTCAATCAGATAACGCCCGGCCATGTAGCCGCCTTCGAACGCGTTATCAATGACCGCATCGGTGAAGTCAGCTTTTGCTTCACCCCAGTCCATCACCACCATTGGGATATGGCGATACTCTTCCAGCATCGCCAGCAACGGCTCTGGGTACTCAGAACACATCACCAGCAGACCATCGACGCGTTTTTGCGCCATCATCGACAGATAAGCCCGCTGTTTCTCAAGATTGTTCCACGCATTGCCCAGAATCAGGGTATAACCTTTCTGGAAGCAATTTTTTTCAACTGCTTCAATGATCTCGGCAAAATAGGCCGCTTCGCTGCTGGTCGCCAGCAAACCGATAGACTTGGTGTGGTTAACCTTCAGGCTACGCGCCACCGCGCTAGGGGAGTAGTGTAATTCTTTAATCGCTGCCCACACGGCGTTGCGCGTTTCTTCAGCGACGAAACGTGTTTTGTTGATCACGTGTGACACAGTTGTAGTGGAAACGTTTGCTCGTTTCGCTACATCTTTTATTGTTGCCATTCCATTTCACTCCAGACCCTAACTTCAGCTCCTGCAAAATCGCAAGGTAAACGTTTGCCTTTACACACCTTACGCACAACAAAAGTGTTGCGGTACGCCGGAAAAACGACACGGAGCGTCAGGAAGGGGTCAATGGCCAGTACGCAAATAGTGTAAGCGTGGAATTTTGGCCGATCTTGACGAAAAGGGGAAGTGGTAAAAACACTTATCATTATAAATGACGGGAGATTTTTTCATCACAGTGTGTAAAAATGCGTAATATCACTTTTTGTGTGGTAATAAAAAAGGAGAAAACTTGATGAGCACCGACCTTAAATTTTCACTGGTAACAACGATTATCGTCCTCGGTTTGATCGTAGCCGTGGGTTTGACTGCCGCGCTGCACTGATTTCCTCTCGAGGGAGCGCGTTCTCCCTCGCATCTCCTTCCTGTTTGTTAGCAAAATGGCAAAAGTGCTTTCTCTTTTTGTTATTTTCATTTTTTTGTGATTGCTGTCATGCTTTCGCCACTTTAATGAATATCGCGTAATGACGCGAAGAGGTGGAGATAAGGCATGAAAATTAACTATCCGTTGCTGGCGCTGGCGCTGGCGATTGGCGCGTTTGGTATCGGGACAACGGAGTTCTCGCCAATGGGCTTGTTGCCCGTCATTGCGCGCGGTGTGGATGTCTCGATTCCCGCTGCCGGAATGTTAATCAGTGCCTATGCAGTTGGCGTAATGGTGGGCGCGCCGCTGATGACGCTTCTACTTTCTCATCGTGCCCGCCGCAGTGCGTTGATTTTCCTGATGGCAATTTTCACGCTCGGCAACGTACTTTCCGCCATCGCGCCGGATTATATGACCCTGATGCTTTCACGCATTTTGACCAGCCTGAATCACGGAGCATTTTTTGGTTTGGGTTCAGTCGTGGCCGCAAGCGTGGTGCCAAAACATAAACAGGCCAGCGCAGTTGCCACTATGTTTATGGGGTTAACCCTGGCAAATATCGGTGGCGTGCCGGCGGCGACCTGGTTGGGTGAAACCATCGGCTGGCGGATGTCATTTCTGGCAACGGCGGGGCTGGGAGTGATTTCAATGGTAAGTCTGTTCTTCTCATTACCTAAAGGTGGTACAGGGGCACGACCTGAAGTGAAAAAAGAGCTGGCGGTATTAATGCGTCCGCAGGTGCTGTCTGCATTGCTGACGACGGTACTGGGAGCTGGCGCAATGTTTACTCTCTACACCTATATCTCTCCGGTACTGCAAAGTATTACCCACGCAACACCGGTGTTCGTCACGGCAATGCTGGTGCTGATTGGTGTCGGATTCTCTATCGGTAACTATCTCGGCGGCAAACTGGCAGATCGTTCAGTTAACGGCACGTTGAAAGGCTTTTTGTTGCTGCTGATGGTGATTATGCTGGCAACCCCGTTCCTGGCCCGCAATGAGTTCGGCGCAGCTATTAGCATGGTGGTGTGGGGCGCAGCAACCTTTGCGGTCGTACCGCCGTTACAGATGCGCGTGATGCGTGTCGCCAGTGAAGCGCCAGGTCTGTCTTCATCAGTCAATATTGGTGCCTTTAATCTTGGAAATGCGCTGGGAGCAGCGGCTGGTGGTGCGGTAATTTCCGCTGGGCTGGGATACAGCTTTGTGCCGGTGATGGGGGCGATTGTCGCGGGACTGGCATTATTGCTGGTGTTTATGTCAGCCAGAAAACAACCTGAAACAGTTTGCGTTGCCAACAGCTAATTAAACAAAAACGCAGAAGGATAACCTTCTGCGTTACAGTTGCTGACAACGTGCGATTTATCTTGCCGAATGCGCTGTTAACGCCTCATCCGCGTTGGCATGGTAAGCGAAGCGCATCAGGCAATGCTGCATTTGCCATCAGTTATTATGCAGCGAGATTTTTCGCTACGAATTCCCAGTTCACCAGCGCCCAGAAGTGCTCCAGATAGCCAGGACGTGCATTGCGATAGTCGATGTAATAAGCGTGTTCCCAGACATCAACGGTCAGCAGCGGAGTCGCATCGGTGGTCAGCGGAGTACCCGCGTTAGAGGTTGAAACGATAGCCAGTTTGCCATCGCTGTTTTTCACCAGCCAGGTCCAGCCAGAACCAAAGTTTTTGATCGCTGCATCAGTAAACTGCGCTTTGAAATCGGCAAAGCTGCCAAAAGATGCGGCGATAGCTTCAGCGACTTTTCCAGTCGGTTCGCCACCGGCGTTCGGTGCCAGGCAGTTCCAGTAGAAAGTATGGTTCCAGACCTGAGCTGCGTTGTTGAATACGCCACCTTCAGAGCTGCGAATAATCTCTTCCAGTGATTTACCTTCAAACGCGGTACCTTTAATCAGGTTGTTCAGGTTAGTGACATAAGTCTGATGATGCTTGCCGTAGTGATACTCGATAGTTTCCGCAGAAATGTGCGGTGCCAGAGCATCTTTAGCATATGGTAGTGCAGGTAATTCGAATGACATTGCTACTCTCCTTTATTATTAATTTGCATACGTACAATAGCCTTATTGTGCGTATGGATAGGGTAGCAAATTAAAAGGTGAGACAAAAGATGAACTTACCCTGTTGCCGTAACAACAGGGTAAAGTTTTAGCGAAGTGTTTTTGGGGTCATTACCCGACGAGCGCCAACATAGTGGCGCTGCCAGTAGTCTTCACTGAGAGAAGTGATTTGAATTTCCTGACCTGTGCGCGGTGACTGAATAAATTTGCCGTTGCCGACATACACGCCGACATGATCGGCTGTGCCGCGTCCCTGAGTACGGAAAAAGACCAGGTCGCCGTTTTTCAGTTCACTACGTTCGATTGGCGCTGCATCACGCAGGTGATACATTTCATTCGCCGTACGCGGAATACGAATTTTCACCAAATCTTTATAAGCGTAATAAACCAGGCCGCTGCAATCAAAACCGGTACGCGGTGAGCTGCCACCCCAACGATATGGCTTACCAATTTGCTGCATCAGTTTATTCATTGCCACTTTCGTAGCTTTTTGCACCTTCGCTTTGTGCGCGTCGGCAAGAGTTCCTGACGCGGCATTTTTGACTTTCACACAATGCGATTTATAGCCCTTACGTTTGGTACACTTTTCGGTAAAGCTGGCTGAGGCCGTTTTATTGACGGCGTGTTTGCTGCGAGTTTTGGCGTTTTTAGAAGCGGTAATGGAAGATTTTTTAACGGAAGAAGCGGTTTTGCTTTTGGTCGTACTTTTACTGGCGGCTTTTTTCGCTGTTTTCTGGGTCTTTTTGGTGGTTGCCGTGCTTTTCTTTTTATCTGCTTTTTTGGTGATATGAGTGGTAGCAGAACTCTCCCTGGCTTGCTTTGAAGCATGGGCCATAGGCGTTAAAGGCAGGGTGGTAAAAAGTAAAGCACAGAGCGTGATCGAAATACGGTTTATCCGCGCCACTGAGCGTCCCTCTGTTAAGGCAGGTCTATCATGCCTGCGTCTGATTTACAAAACTTGATGATTCTAATGCATAGAAGAAGAGAAAGTTAATAGCTTTTATTGTTAAAAAATACGTTTCGTTGGCGAGCGCAAAAAAATGCAGCAGTGAAAGCTAAAAATGGTTATAAATACGCCAGTTTGCCGGCATCAGAGAAGAAACGAATATTTGAAATGCAACAAATAGAGCAAAGGGATAAAATAGCAAAAGCGTGATGAAAATGTTATTTTCCGATGCCGCACTGACCCGCTACAATGTCAGATTACTGCCGTAAAGAAGTTTGAGGAAGCAAGACAATGAGCACCACTATCGAAAAAATCCAACGCCAGATTGCTGAAAACCCGATCCTGCTGTACATGAAAGGTTCACCGAAACTGCCGAGCTGCGGTTTCTCTGCCCAGGCAGTCCAGGCGCTTGCCGCATGTGGCGAACGTTTTGCCTATGTTGATATTCTGCAGAATCCGGACATTCGTGCGGAACTGCCGAAATATGCTAACTGGCCGACCTTCCCGCAACTGTGGGTTGACGGCAAGCTGGTCGGCGGTTGTGATATCGTGATCGAAATGTATCAGCGTGGCGAACTGCAGCAGCTGATCAAAGAAACTGCCGCTAAATACAAGTCTGAAGAGCCGGACGCGGAATAATCCGTCCTGCAATACTGACGGATGCGAACGGGCATCCGTCAGTCCTTTCTCTATCCCCAATCCAGCCCTTGTGGCGAACTTGAAAATCCCGCCTCACGCAGCAGCGTAAACATCGGCGTTTGCCGGACCGGTAGATCATTCACTTCTGTTAGCGTAAAGCGCAGCCGTGGTTCGCGACGCAGTGCGGTAGTCAGCGCGTGGAAAACCTCTGGGGCGAGTAATTCCTCTTTTTCCTGCCAGACCAGCATTTTTTTGCCACCTTGCGCCAGATAGAGTAACAATTTGCCGCCAGAAACGACCACCAGCGCACCCGCCCGACGCGTTGGAACCAGCGTTGCCGGATGTGCAGGCCAGGGCAGAAGATTTCCCCACACATTAGCCGGATCGTTGGCAGAGAGCGCCACTGGTGTATAGTGGCGCGTTTGCGTGGCTTGTGTCGCCAGATCGCGCAATCGGTCAATAGTCAGACGTTCAGCGAATTGCGCGCCACCCAGACCTTCTACAAAACGACCTCGCATAATTCGCCCGGAGTCTTCCATACTTCGACAAAGCGTTTGCATCGATGGAAACCCGCCAGGGATATTTTCGGCTATCACCGCCTGACGACTGATGATGCCGTAGCGGTCGAGCATATTTTCCGCCAGCGCCAGCATCCAGCCAGATTTGGTGTGTTGTAAGATACCAGCGGCGAGACGGGTTGCGCATAGACAGGACGTCCACGACGAGCCCGGTGACTGCGGCGAGTTGAGGTGCGTGCGTTGGAACTGCTGCGGGTGAGGGCGCGTAACGGTGCCCAAATGTCGCTGGTGATGACGCCTTGCCAGACCAGCGCCCATAACGCCTCTTGCAGGGCAGAGAGATCAACCGATTCGCCGATTTTGTCGCGTATCCGTTGGCTGATTTGTTGTGCAAACCAGGCTCCTCCGTCAGCCAGAACAGCGACTATCGCTTGTTGCAGCGCCGAACGATTCGCCTGATCCGCTTCGTCGGGAGTGAACGATTCTGCAGCATATTCCTGTAGATGCAGTGCCACCAGGCCGTCATCTTCACCCAGTTTTTTTGCCCCGACCAGATAACCGCACCGGTTGCCAGTAATTCATCGAGCATTTCTGACGAATAGTCGCGTACGCGGGCAGGCAGGATCTGGCTTTCCCAGAGTGAGGCGGGTAAACCGACTCCGGCAAGCTGTTCGATCACCCGCATCACGCCATCTACGCCCTCATAAACGCCTGGCGATGTTGAGGCAAAGAGCGCCGGGCTACCATCGGTGGCGGGTAATACGCCCTGACGTTCCAGCAGCAATCGCGCATAGGTCGTGGCTGCAACGGGACGCGTCGCTTCTCTGGCGGCTTGCAGCGAGCGCAAACGCAGACGACGAAATACTTCATCGCTCACCCAGATGTCTTGTTGCAGATTCATCACCAGACCCTGTTCACGCAGTTGCTGAAGCTGCTCTTCGACAATGGCAATACCGAGACTAAACTCATGAGCCAGTTGTTCAGCCGTGACCAGAGCATGAGCCCGGAGATAGCGCAGAAAGAGGTCGCGAAGCGGGTAACTGACTCTATGTAAATAAATCTCTGGCAATGACTCTGGTAGTCGTACGCCGAGGGCATCACGCAGCCTGGCGGCATCATCCATACAGGCAAGACGCTCCTGTCCGCTAATCATCGCTGGGAAGATTCGTTTTACTGCAAGAAGATTTTCCAGATACGACGCAACCTCTTCACTGCTGCCTGTATGCCGTTGCGCCAGGTCTTCAACGGTCATTGGCCCCAGTTCGCGCAGCAGGTCGAACAATCCTTCTTCACCTTTCGCTCTTCTGCCAGGAGCCAGTCGTTGCAACTCTTCTTCCACCTGGCGAATGACCTGCGGGTCGAGTAATTCCCCCGGATCGACCTGTCCGAGTAGATTGCGCAGTAACTCGCTGTCCAGCGACAGTACGGATGCCCGGCGCTCTGCCAGCGGGGCGTCGCTCTGGTACATAAATTCCGCGACATAGCCGAACAATAAACTTGTGGCGAAAGGCGAGGGCGTAGTGGTCGTTACATCGGATATTTGAATTTCGCCACCGTTCAGGCGACGCATCAAACGTTCCAGTGCGGGAAGATCATAAACATCTTGCAGACATTCGCGTAGGGTTTCGAGAATGACCGGAAAATCCGGATATCCCTGAGCGATTTCCAGCAACTGACTGGCGCGCAGCCGTTGTTGCCAAAGCGGGGTGCGATGGCCCGGAGTGCGCCCCGGCATTAATAATGCCCGCGCGGCGCATTCGCGAAAACGGGCGGCGAAAAGTGCCGAGCTGCCTACCGCCTCGCGGACAATTTGCAGCAACTTTTCTGGTTCAAACAAAAAAATCGCGGCGTCGGGCAATTTACCATCAGTGTCAGGAATGCGCGCAACAATGCCGTCATCACTGGCGACCACAGACGCGTCAGCGCCCCATAGGGCATGTATTCGCCCGGCAATCGCCAGCGCCCAGGGTTCATGCACCCGTCTTCCATAGGGAGAGTGCAAAATAATACGCCAGTCGCCAATTTCATCACGGCACCGTTCGAGGACCAGATGGCGACTCCCCGGAACGATGCCCGTCGCGTTGCGTTGCTCGTCAATCAACCCCTGAATATTGGCGATCGTATTTTCTTCTGCCAGCCACGGGGGAATAGTCCCGGAAAAGAACGCGCCATCCGCCAGCAAATGAAGAAAATCGCCGATCATCTCGCCTAATTCAGCCGGACGTCCGTTACCTTCACCACGCCAGAAGGGGAGCCGGGCAGAACGACCCGGAGCAGGAGTCACAATCACCTGATCGCGGGTGATTTGCTGGATCCGCCATGAGGTAGCGCCGAGAGTGATAATGTCGTTCACCCGCGACTCATATACCATCTCCTCATCCAGTTCACCCACCCGCCGCGAACCGGCCTGTTCTTCACCTTCGGGTAATAACACGCTATACATGCCACGATCCGGAATGGTGCCACCGCTGGTAACCGCCAACAATTGAGCGCCAGGTCGGGCGGTCAATATCCCGGTCTCCCGGTTCCAGACCAGTTTGGGGCGAAAAGCAGAAAAATCGCCAGAGGGATAGCGCCCGGAAAGCATATCCAGCGTAGCGTCAAAAACACGTCTTGGCAGATCTTTCCACGGTGCGGCACGGCGTACGCGGGAGTACCATTCGTCTACCTGTAATGCATCCATCGCCGCGGCGGCAACGGTTTGCTGCGCAAGGACGTCGAGTGGATTATGCGGCGGTGTCAGGTTTTCCAGCCTGCCTGCGAACATACACTCTACAATGACTGCGGAATCGACTAAGTCACGCCGGGTACGAGGGAAAAACAGCCCTTTAGATACACCGCCAACCTGATGTCCGGCGCGACCAATGCGTTGTAACCCACTGGCAACAGAAAGCGGCGTTGCCACCTGAATCATCAGATCCACTGCGCCCATATCAATCCCCAGTTCGAGACTGGAGGTTGCGACCACGCAGCGTAACTCACCCGATTTCAGCGCCTGCTCGGTGATTGCTCGTTGTTCTTTAGAGACGGAGCCGTGGTGTGAGCGGGCAATAAAAACGTCGCTACTTTGTACACGGTTAGAGGTTGCGCCGGAGGTCGACTCGAAATGGGCCGCATCAACGGCGATAGACGGGGAACGCTGTAAGCGTGCGGCGTAAAGCTCATTTAATCGTGCCGTCAGTTTTTCCGCCAGCCCACGTGAATTAGTAAAGACAATGGTCGAGCGATGGCGCAACACTTCATCAAGGATACCCGTTTCAATATATGGCCAGATGGAGCCTTCCCGGCCGGCATGGCTGTCTTCGCCGGTGCTGCTGGCGACCGATGAGACATCATCCATATTGGCGACCGGTACGACAATTCGTATCTGCGGATGGCGCATTGCGGGCGGGTTGACTACCGTAACCGGGCGATTGCCACCAAGAAATGCTGCCACATCGCTGGCTGAGCGCACAGTGGCAGAAAGGCCAATTCGCTGTGCTGAGGTGTGGAGCAGCGCATCGAGCCGCTCCAGACTTAACGCCAGATGCGCACCACGTTTACTGCCCGCTACCGCGTGGACTTCATCAATAATTACCGTTTCGACGCCGCGTAGCGTTTCGCGCGCGCGGGAGGTCAGCATCAGATAGAGTGATTCGGGTGTGGTGATCAGAATATCCGGCGGATTACGGGTGAGTTTGCTGCGTTCCTGTGCAGGCGTATCGCCAGTACGGATCCCTACGCGAAGATTGACTTCCGTTTCGCCGCGCCGCCGCCGTTCATCGGCAATACCCTTCAACGGGATCTGCAAGTTGCGCTGAACGTCGGTGCCCAGGGCTTTTATCGGTGAAATATAGAGGATGCGTGAGGTTTTACGCTTATGCGCCTCGCGGGTATCTTCGCCGCCTTCGCGGAAGAGCCGATCGAGGGCGTAGAGAAATGCTGCCAGCGTTTTCCCGGAGCCAGTCGGTGCAATCACCAGCGCATGTTCGCCTCGCGCCGCCACATGCCAGGTTTGCGACTGGACAGCGGTCGGCTGTTTAAAGGCGCGAAGAAACCAGTCGCGGGTCGCCAGTGAAAACACGTCCGGCAGGAGCGATGAAGGGTCTGGATTATCTGCCATTAACGCTATTCCCCGTGAATATCATGCTTGATGCGTGGAATAGCCTCACTATAGATGCCTGAATCATTGCATGTCATCAGGCATCGACTCGATTACACCTCTTCGGCGGCAGGTAGCGGCCAGCCTCCCAGACGTTTCCAGCGGTTGACGATTTCACAAAACAGCACAGCAGTGCGTTCGGTGTCGTACAGCGCGGAGTGCGCCTGGGTGCTGTCGAAGTCCATGCCAGCGGTCTGGCAAGCCTTTGACAATACGGTTTGTCCGAGTGCCAGCCCGGCCAGTGCAGCAGTGTCAAAAGTGGCGAAAGGGTGGAACGGGTTACGTTTCAGTGAGGCGCGTTCTGCGGCGGCCATCATAAAGCTGTGATCAAAATTGGCATTGTGCGCCACCATAATGGCGCGGTTACAGCCGCTCGCTTTAATACCTTTACGTACAACTTTAAAAATTTCGTGCAGCGCCTCGTATTCGCTGACCGCGCCGCGATCGGGATCGTTCGGGTCAATGCCGTTGAAGGCGAGGGCCTCTGGCTGCAAATTTGCGCCGACAAATGGTTCGACGTGGAAATGTAATGTGGTGTCCGGCATCAGCCAGCCTTGTTCATCCATTTTCAGGGTGATGGCGGCAATCTCAAGCAGCGCATCGGTTTTGGCGTTAAATCCGGCTGTTTCAACATCGATCACAACAGGATAAAAACCACGAAAACGGTCGCACAGACCGGTAAGTTGAGCGTTATCGGACATCTGATTCTCTTAATACGGATAAATTGCAGCGCGCATTATGACAAATATTACTTGTCGATGCAGTAAAGATGCGGGCGCGATGAGTTCACGCCCGGCAGGAGATTAGTTGCCCAGACCGCGACCGGCGTCTTTCTCTTCGATTAACTCAATTTTGTAACCGTCCGGATCTTCCACAAACGCGATAACCGTAGTACCGCCTTTTACCGGACCCGCTTCACGGGTCACGTTACCCCCGTTTTGACGGATTTTTTCGCACGCTTCAGCGGCGTTATCTACGCTAAGCGCGATGTGACCATAAGCAGTGCCGAGTTCGTATTTATCCACGCCCCAGTTGTAGGTCAGTTCAATCACCGCTTCTTCGGTTTCCGGGCCGTAGCCAACAAACGCCAGTGAGTATTTGTATTCCGGGTTTTCGCTGGTACGCAGCAGTTTCATGCCCAGCACTTTGGTATAAAAATCGATGGAGCGTTGCAGATCGCCAACGCGCAGCATGGTATGAAGAAGACGCATCTTTTTATCCTAAAAATGGCTAACAGATTCAAAATGTTGTTTTAGTATAGCGGCGGCTTTACGCCGCTCGCAATGTTGGATTACAACGTCGGGTAATCGGTATAGCCTTCCGCGCCGCCACCGTAGAAACTTTCGGCACGCTGTGGGTTAAGCTCAGCTCTGCGCTGCAAGCGGGCGACCAGATCCGGGTTCGCAATCCAGTCACGACCAAATGCCACCGCATCAATTAACCCTTTGCCAATCAGCGTTTCGGCTTTTTCTACCGTGTATGCACCTGCGCCGATAATCGGACCGTGGAAACGGGCGCGTACTTTTTCGCGGAACGCATCAGTATACGGTTCACCTCCCGCCCAATCTGGTTCTGACATATGCAGATAAGCAATGCCGCGTTTACCCAGTTGTTCAATCAGATACAGTGCATCGGCTTCTTCATTCGGGCCGTTATCCGTGTTCTGGAAAGTACCGATTGGCGAAACGCGAATGCCAATGCGATCGGCACCCCATTCTTCAATCCCGGCATCGACCACTTCCAGTACCAAACGTGCGCGATTTTCCACGCTGCCGCCGTACTGATCGGTACGATGGTTTGAAGAAGGGGAAAGGAACTGATGCAGCAAATAACCGTGAGCAGAGTGGAGCTCTACCAGATCAAAACCGGCTTCACGCGCGTTAGCAATGGCCTGACGGAAATCATTGACGATACCTGGAATCTCTTCCAGTTCAAGCGCACGCGGCATGGATGTTTCAACACGGATCGCCTGACCATTTTCATCGCGCAGAGAAGTACGTGTTCCCGCGCTAAGTGCTGAAGGCGCTACCGGTGCCTGACCGCCAGGTTGCAGGCTGGCGTGAGAAATGCGTCCAGTGTGCCACAGCTGTACGGCCATATGACCATTTTCAGCATGAACGCCAGCGGTAATTTTTTTCCATGCGGCAATTTGTTCCGGACTATGGATGCCAGGTGCACCAGCATACCCTTTTGCCTGGGCAGAAATTTGCGTGGCTTCGCTAATAATCAAACCGGCACTGGCACGTTGGCGATAGTATTCCTCCATCAACGGGGTAGGGATGTCACCCGGTTCAATACTGCGCAGACGCGTCAGCGGTGCCATAAAAATACGGTTTGCCGCAGTTATTGCGCCCACTTTCAGTGGGGAATACAGTTTTTCAGATGACATAAAGGCTCCCGGTCGTCTGGTGATAAAAAATGCCTGCTAAACGGCAGGCGTCGCAATAATGGTTTTTACATGTGCCAGCGCGTTTTCCAGTGGCTCGGAATTGCGCGAAATTTTGGCCTGCAGATTCGCACCCAGCCATAGTGCGTAAAGCACTTGTGCCTGTTGCAGCGGTTCGCCACAAAAGGTTAAACAGTGGTTCTCATGGCCATTTTCCAGCGCCTGAGAGAGCAGGGCAATCACGCCGCGAGCGCCTTTATCCATCGCGCTACGCATATCTTCTGACAGATCGCACACTTCGGCAGAGAGTTTTACTGTCAGGCAACCACTGATGGTTCCATGTTGGCAAAACTGGTTCAGTGTTTGCTGGTAATAAGCCAGTATGCGGTCGCGGTAGTTACCTTCGCCGGATTGCAGCAACTCAGTCAGTCGCTGGTGATATGTGGCGTAATGGCGCTCAAGCATAGCAACGCCAAACGCTTCTTTAGAGCGAAAGTAGTGATAGAAGGACCCTTTCGGCACTTCAGCGATTTTTAGTAATTCGCTTAGCCCCATCCCGGTGAACCCACGTTGCAGGCAAAGTTGCTCGCCCGTCGCCAGGAGATGTTCGCGAGTATCATGTTCGGTGTGTTTGTTCATGCGTTGGAGTGTAGTAGACCAGTCGGTCTAGTGCAAGCAAAGTTGCTACTTTGGACATTAACAGCTTCAATAATGGTAATAATCTTATTTGAGGAGGGCGAAGTGGCGGAGCAATTAGAGTTCTTTCCCGTCCAGAGCCCGTGCCGGGGAATTTGCCAGTCTGACGAACGCGGGTTTTGTCGCGGCTGTTTTCGTAGTCGGGATGAGCGTTTTAACTGGAATAAAATGAGCGATGGCGAAAAACAAGAGGTGCTGCGCCTTTGTCGGCAGCGATTAATGCGCAAATTACGCGCAAATAAGCCAGCGTCATCAGACGAACCGGAGCAACCATCACTCTTTTGAACCTAATCTTGCGTATACTCCTCTCATATCTGATAAGAGGAAGCGATTATGGTTCAGCGTATTACTATTGCGCCGCAAGGCCCGGAGTTTTCCCGTTTTGTGATGGGCTACTGGCGATTGATGGACTGGAATATGTCCGCCCGCCAGCTGGTCAGTTTTATTGAAGAGCATCTGGATCTCGGCGTGACCACCGTGGACCATGCTGATATTTATGGTGGCTATCAGTGCGAAGCGGCGTTTGGCGAGGCACTGAAACTGGCACCTCACCTGCGTGAACGGATGGAAATCGTCAGTAAATGCGGTATCGCGACGACCGCGCGTGAAGAAAACGTCATTGGTCATTACATCACTGACCGCGATCACATCATTAAGAGCGCCGAACAGTCGCTAATTAATCTCGCGACCGATCATCTGGATCTGCTGTTAATCCACCGACCAGACCCGTTAATGGATGCCGATGAAGTGGCGGACGCGTTCAAACATCTGCATCAGAGCGGCAAAGTGCGTCATTTTGGCGTATCGAACTTTACGCCTGCGCAATTTGCCCTGTTGAAATCACGTCTGCCGTTTACCCTTGCCACTAATCAGGTGGAAATATCCCCGGTGCATCAGCCGTTACTGCTGGATGGCACGCTCGACCAACTACAACAACTGCGTGTTCGTCCGATGGCGTGGTCCTGCCTTGGTGGTGGTCGTCTGTTTAATGATGATTATTTCCAGCCGCTGCGTGATGAACTGGCTGTGGTGGCGGAGGAGTTAAACGCGGGCTCGATTGAACAGGTGGTTTACGCCTGGGTATTACGTTTACCGTCGCAGCCGCTGCCAATTATCGGCTCAGGTAAAATTGAGCGCGTACGGGCAGCTGTCGAAGCAGAAACACTGAAAATGACCCGTCAACAATGGTTTCGTATCCGTAAAGCGGCACTGGGGTACGACGTACCGTAAGCACTTTTAGGAATAGCCGCCGTTCAAAAATGTGTCACTGGTTTACACTTATTCAGGAATGCACAATGAACGGAGGTCCTATGAAACGTTTTAGTCTGGCCATTCTGGCGCTGGTTGTTGCGACCGGCGCACAAGCTGCCAGTGAAAAAGTCGAGATGAACCTCGTCACGTCGCAAGGGGTTGGGCAGTCAATTGGTAGCGTCACCATTACTGAAACCGATAAAGGTCTGGAGTTTTCACCCGATCTGAAAGCATTACCCCCCGGTGAACATGGCTTCCATATTCATGCCAAAGGAAGCTGCCAGCCAGCCACCAAAGATGGCAAAGCCAGCGCCGCGGAATCCGCAGGCGGGCATCTTGATCCACAAAATACCGGTAAACATGAAGGGCCAGAAGGTACCGGGCATTTAGGCGATCTGCCTGCACTGGTCGTCAATAATGACGGCAAAGCTACCGA
Source organism: Shigella sonnei (assembly GCF_002950395.1). NCBI lineage: Bacteria > Pseudomonadati > Pseudomonadota > Gammaproteobacteria > Enterobacterales > Enterobacteriaceae > Shigella > Shigella sonnei. Next base: position 1,361,263 of record NZ_CP026802.1, on the reverse strand, counting down.
TGCCGTCATCGCGCCTCGTCTGAAATCACTGGATGAAATCAAAGACAAGGCGCTGATGGTCCACGTTGGCGGCGATAATATGTCCGATCAACCTAAACCGCTGGGCGGTGGCGGTGAACGCTATGCCTGTGGTGTAATTAAGTAATTACGAGGCCAGCGTACCTTGCGGTGGTGCTTGCTCAAGTTGCGAAAGCGAGCAGTACAGCCGCCAGACAATTGCCGCCAGCTCACGGGCGGCAGGTTGATGATGACGGGCAAGGCTGTCGCAAATCCGCTGTAATTCTTCAAGTGTGGCCGCCAGTGATTTTTGCTGAACGCCACGCTCACTCATCACTCCCCGCAACAGTGAAATACAGTTATCCCGTACTCGCGATAACGGATCGGAACGCGATTCCCAGTCGCGCAATTGCCAGACAACATGAGAACAGTTCAGCAGCACTACACCCCAGCGTAATAACCAACGGCGAGCCAGCGCATCCTGGCTGTTACTCAACTGACTGACGTGATGATAAGTGAGCGATTCAAATTCGCTTCCACTCAGTGTTGGATGGCGGCTTAGCTGATCGACAAAATCCCGGCGCAGCGCGCGAATATGGCGGCGGCTTTTACGAGCATCCGATCCTGGACGCAGAATGGCGAACGCTAGCCAAGCCAGCGCAACGCCAACGATTTTTGCCAGATTCTCGTTAAGAAAATCAGCAAAATCATACACCGGGGGATTAGTGACAGCGATAAACGAACCCATAAAAACAATCAGTTGCCCCCACAGTGCGGCAAATTTGGGCATCTGCAATTTAAGAAGCTGCATTGTCGCCAGCAGTGGAAAGAGAAACAGTAAAAATTGCCACAGATCGCTAATCTGGACCATCAGGCCAAATTTGACCACAAAGCTGAATAGCGAAAGTAACACCAGCGTGCGCATCAGCAGTGACAACGACTTAAACGGTGCTGCGACGGCGGAGTAGAGTACGCAGCTAATTGCTGCCAGCGTTAATGCATTGGCACCGGCATCCCATTGCGATGCAATACTCCATGCGCCAATCATCATCAACGTACAAAATGTACGCAGCCCGCTCCACATAGCTTCGGCGTTGTCGGTATGACGAGCCAGAGCGGATGTCCGTGCGAGTCTGGCATGATCATCTACACCGCTTTGCAGACGATGTAATTCCTGACTACTTTGCAGATAAAGGCGGCAAAAATAACGTAGTCGCTGCCAGAAGGCGACGTGCCGGTAGTCGGCGACGTTGGTCGGGCGTAGCGGGGCGATAATACGTGCGACGGTGTAAGCATCTGTTTGCGAACTGGCGAGCGCAGTCAGCAATTGTTCGAGAATTTCTCGCGTGGCACCTGGCGGTGAGGGCCAGTTGAGCAACATACGTCGCAGGCTGGAGATGACACTGGTCATACGTAATTGCTGGTGGAGTAGCGCATTAAGGCGCGCGTTTTGCTGGCGAAAACGATAGTGGCTCCAGAAAGCCTGGATACGCAGCAAATTCATGGTCAGTATCTGCCCAATCACCCCCTCATGTGCTGCACGAATGGCATCGTTTGTTTCAGGCTGCCAGAGTAAACTGGCATGTTCCAGTAATCGGGCGTGCATGTTTTTCAATGCAGTTAAAAGGGCAGTAGCATCGGAACTGCTAGGCAGGATCATCATCATCATGCCGCCGCACAAAATACCGACTATCACCTCGCAAACGCGCGCCTGAGCGATATCCCACAGCTGGCTGGCCTCAGTAATATTAACCATCGGAAAGGCGATGATGGCAGCCGTGTAGCCCGCCAGTTGAAATGCATACGCGACGTTATTCGTGAAGTGCGCACAGGCCCAGGTACAAAAGCCAAGCCACGCCGACATGCTCAATAGAAAAAACCACGGCTCATTGAGCGTATGTCCGGCAAGAAGCAGTGCCGCAATGGCTCCCAGTAAACTGCCAGCGATGCGTCCGAGGCTTTTGCTGATGACACCGCCAACGGTGGGAAAGCTAACCACTGCAGCCGAGGTCATCGCCCAATAGGGTTCATCCAGATTCAAATAATAGGCAACCGTCAGCGCCAGACACATGGCAATGGTATTGCGTAACGCATAACGCCATTGCGCCAGCGTGGCCCTGAACCAGGGCAAATTGCGCAAGGACCATTACGATGCGTTCATTATTGACCTACGGCAATGCTACAGGTGGTGCCCGACACCAGCGTGACATCGCCTGGAACTTTATCCAGCGCAAAGCGGACGGGAACGCGTTGGGCGAGACGAACCCAGGGGACGTTAGGTTTCACATCCGGAATAAGGCTTGAGTCACTTTCAACGCTCTGATCATAAATCGCCCGACCGATACTGGAAACGTGACCCTGTAACGTTTTGTTATCACTATAGAGGGTAATTTGTGCTGGTGCACCTTCGCGGATATGGCGCAACTTGGTTTCTTCAAAATAACCAATGACGTAAAACGAGTGGCTGTCGACAAGGGCAAAAAGCGGTTTCCCGGTGTCAGCGTAATCGCCGATGCGGGTAGTGAGGTTAGTCACCCGTCCACTCACCGGGGCGCGAATTTCCGTTTGCGCCAGTTGCCATTGTGTCTGTTTCAGCGTGGCCTGTGCGGCATTAACACTGGCCTGCATCGCTTTAACATTGAGGTTAGCGGTATCGAGTTCTTCGGCAGAAATAAAATTTTGTGAGAGATGACGACGACGATTCGCTTCGTTATTGGCTTTTGCGAGGTCAGATTGCGCTTTCGCCAGCTGAGCCTGTGCGTTCAGCTCGGCGATCTGAAAGGGCGTTTTATCGATCGTGAGCAGAAGATCCCCTGCGTTAACCAGCTGGTTGTCTTTTATATTCAGCTCAACAATACGTCCCGACACCTGTGGGGTGATAGAAACCTGTTCTGCGCGTATTTTCCCGTCGCGTGTCCACGGAGATTGCATGTAATAATTCCACAGCCACCATCCGGCAAGAACCGCAACTACCGCTACAATGATTGTTGAGAAATACTTAATTGTTTTAATTGACATAGTTACCACGCAATCAGTATTGCCAGAGCAAGGCAAACGCAAATCGCAAACAGCGATAAATCCATTAACAAGGGATGCCAGATGTCACCGGCGTAGATCCAGCCACGAAGCAGGCGGTGTACGACAAGCCAGATGACGAATCCAAACGCGAATGCTTTGAAAAACGGAGGAAAATAGACGGACGCACCGAACACCAGATCTTGTAAGGGCAATCCTGTTGCATTGAGCATAAACTTCACAAAGTAGATTCCTTTACGACCGAATATATTGCGTTAGATTAATAAATATTCTTTAAGTGCGAAAAATTTACGCGCAATTTCTGAAAAATATGTCTGACGGTAACCAAATGCAGCAATACATTTGTTTTAGCAATACAATTGCTGCACACTATTCTAAAAGCCGCATAATATCTTAGCAAGCTAATTATAAGGAGATGAAATTGGAATCGCCACTAGGTTCTGATCTGGCACGGTTGGTGCGCATATGGCGTGCTCTGATAGACCATCGCCTGAAACCGCTGGAGTTAACACAAACCCATTGGGTTACGTTACACAATATCCATCAGTTACCTCCAGACCAGTCGCAAATTCAACTGGCAAAAGCGATTGGCATCGAGCAGCCATCACTGGTCCGTACTCTGGACCAACTGGAAGAAAAAGGGTTAATTTCGCGTCAAACTTGTGCCAGCGATCGTCGGGCTAAACGTATTAAACTGACGGAAAAGGCAGAGCCACTGATCAGCGAAATGGAAGCTGTTATTAACAAAACCCGCGCGGAAATATTACATGGCATCTCCGCAGAGGAACTGGAGCAACTGATTACGCTCATCGCAAAACTTGAGCATAATATCATTGAGTTACAGGCCAAAGGGTGAAATGAAGGGGGCGTGTGGTCAGTAACCTGACCACACGCAAACTTATTTAGCGCGGAGAAACGGTCACCTGACTGCCATTGCTGGCCAGTACGACACGTTGGCCCGGAGAGAAACGAGTGTTGCCTTGTTTCTGTACCACCATGATGGTATTACCATCGTCTTTACGAATTTCCAGCTCGACACCCTGCGTTTTGTTCATTGCACTCTGTACGCCCTGACCAGCTACGCCACCTGCAACAGCGCCTGCTGCAGTAGCCAGAGAACGCCCGGTTCCGCCACCAACAGTATTCCCCAGGAAACCACCAAGAACAGCACCGCCAATTGCACCGATAACGTTGGAATCATCACCGCCCTGAATCTGTACCGGACGTACGTTAACGATGGTGCCATAGCTGACATTCTGTACTTGTTTCGCTTCAGAAGCGGTATAAACATCCCCTGACAGGGTGTCGTTATTAACACAACCGACAAGAGACAGACCTACCATTGAAACAACCAATACGCGTTTAATCATTGAAAAATCTCCTGTTCACCATGAAACGCCACGCAAGCATCCCTCATGGTCAAAGTATATGGCATATGTGAATCCATGGTTACATGTTCTACCAAATATGAGCAAATCATAATGAAAGTAGGATCAACCAATTATAAACAAAACATTCATGATGATTATTGATTTGAAGATAATGTTTTACTACCAACGGTAAAAATCGGTCATTCCGCATGGTATCCACGAAAAGTTTATGTTTGAGTGGTGCGCAAACGTCAGATTGAAAAAGGATGAACTATGAAATCGGGCCGCTTTATTGGCGTTATGTCAGGCACCAGCCTTGATGGTGTTGATGTTGTGTTGGCGACAATAGATGAACACCGGGTCGCACAGCTGGCAAGCTTGAGCTGGCCGATCCCGGTGTCTCTGAAACAGGCTGTACTGGATATTTGCCAGGGCCAGCAGCTTACACTTTCGCAGTTTGGACAGCTTGATACTCAACTCGGGCGACTTTTTGCTGATGCGGTCAATGCCTTGCTTAAGGAACAAAACCTGCAGGCGAGAGATATAGTTGCGATCGGCTGTCACGGTCAAACCGTCTGGCATGAACCGACGGGCGTGGCACCACACACTTTACAGATTGGCGATAACAATCAAATTGTGGCACGCACCGGAATTACGGTTGTCGGTGATTTTCGCCGTCGCGATATTGCCTTGGGAGGACAAGGCGCACCGCTGGTACCTGCGTTCCATCATGCCTTGCTGGCTCACCCAACCGAGCGACGAATGGTGCTCAATATTGGCGGCATCGCCAATCTGTCACTGCTCATTCCTGGGCAGCCGGTTGGCGGCTACGATACCGGTCCTGGTAACATGCTGATGGATGCCTGGATCTGGCGTCAGGCCGGTAAACCTTACGATAAAGATGCCGAGTGGGCACGGGCGGGTAAAGTTATTCTCCCACTGCTGCAAAATATGCTCAGCGACCCATATTTCTCGCAACCTGCACCGAAAAGCACCGGACGCGAATACTTTAACTACGGCTGGCTGGAGCGCCATTTACGCCATTTTCCGGGTGTTGATCCCCGTGATGTTCAGGCCACACTGGCAGAACTCACCGCCGTGACCATTTCTGAACAAGTTTTGTTGAGCGGTGGCTGCGAACGATTGATGGTATGTGGTGGAGGTAGTCGTAACCCGCTACTCATGGCGCGTCTGGCGGCATTACTGCCAGGCACAGAAGTCACCACCACCGATGCCGTTGGCATTAGTGGCGATGACATGGAAGCATTGGCATTCGCCTGGCTTGCCTGGCGGACGCTGGCGGGATTACCAGGAAATCTGCCTTCCGTCACTGGCGCAAGCCAGGAGACGGTACTGGGGGCTATTTTCCCTGCTAACCCGTGATATCAGAGTTAACTGAATTTTTCTTACCGCGTCTGCCGTTACACTTGAAACGTTAGGGAGGGCGTATTGCCCTCCAGACCAGGAAAGTCTTCGGGAAATGTCTATGAAAAAACTGTTACTGATCTGTTTGCCGGTGCTTCTCACCGGCTGTAGCGCGTTCAATCAACTGGTTGAGCACATGCAAACCGCTACGCTGGAATACCAGTGTGATGAAAAACCGTTGACGGTCAAACTGAATAATCCGCGCCAGGAAGTCAGTTTTGTTTACGATAATCAACTACTGCATCTCAAACAGGGCATTTCAGCGTCTGGTGCACGTTACACTGACGGAATCTATGTTTTCTGGTCGAAAGGCGATGAAGCGACTGTCTATAAACGCGACCGCATCGTATTGAATAACTGTCAGTTACAAAATCCACAGCGTTGAGATTTTTCCAGGGGCGGCGCACAATAGCGTCACCCACTGACAATCCGTAAAGAAAACCATGTCTGATAACGACGAATTGCAGCAAATCGCGCATCTGCGCCGTGAATACACCAAAGGCGGGTTACGCCGTCGCGATCTTCCCGCCGATCCATTAACCCTTTTTGAACGTTGGCTCTCTCAGGCGTGTGAAGCCAAACTGGCAGACCCTACCGCGATGGTGGTCGCTACCGTGGATGAACATGCTCAGCCTTATCAACGCATCGTTTTACTCAAACATTACGACGAAAAAGGCATGGTGTTTTACACCAACCTCGGCAGCCGTAAAGCACATCAAATTGAAAATAATCCGCGCGTTAGCCTGCTGTTCCCGTGGCATACCCTTGAGCGCCAGGTGATGGTGATCGGTAAAGCGGAACGACTTTCGACTCTCGAAGTGATGAAATATTTTCATAGCCGCCCGCGTGATAGCCAGATTGGTGCATGGGTTTCGAAGCAGTCCAGTCGCATTTCTGCCCGCGGTATCCTTGAAAGTAAATTCCTGGAGCTGAAGCAGAAGTTTCAACAGGGCGAAGTGCCATTGCCGAGCTTTTGGGGCGGTTTTCGCGTCAGCCTTGAACAGATTGAGTTCTGGCAGGGCGGTGAGCATCGCCTGCATGACCGCTTTTTGTACCAGCGTGAAAATGATGCGTGGAAGATTGATCGTCTTGCACCCTGAAAAGATGCAAAAATCTTGCTTTAATCGCTGGTACTCCTGATTCTGGCACTTTATTCTATGTCTCTTTCGCATCTGGCGAAAAGTCGTGTACCGGCAAAGGTGCAGTCGTTATATACATGGAGATTTTGATGGCAAGCAGTAACTTGATTAAACAATTGCAAGAGCGGGGGCTGGTAGCCCAGGTGACGGACGAGGAAGCGTTAGCAGAGCGACTGGCGCAAGGCCCGATCGCGCTCTATTGCGGCTTCGATCCTACCGCTGACAGCTTGCATTTGGGGCATCTTGTTCCATTGTTATGCCTGAAACGCTTCCAGCAGGCGGGCCACAAGCCGGTTGCGCTGGTAGGCGGCGCGACGGGTCTGATTGGCGACCCGAGCTTCAAAGCTGCCGAGCGTAAGCTGAACACCGAAGAAACTGTTCAGGAGTGGGTGGACAAAATCCGCAAGCAGGTTGCCCCGTTCCTCGATTTCGACTGTGGAGAAAACTCTGCTATCGCGGCGAACAACTATGACTGGTTCGGCAATATGAATGTGCTGACCTTCCTGCGCGATATTGGCAAACACTTCTCCGTTAACCAGATGATCAACAAAGAAGCGGTTAAGCAGCGTCTCAACCGTGAAGATCAGGGGATTTCGTTCACTGAGTTTTCCTACAACCTGTTGCAGGGTTATGACTTCGCCTGTCTGAACAAACAGTACGGTGTGGTGCTGCAAATTGGTGGTTCTGACCAGTGGGGTAACATCACTTCTGGTATCGACCTGACCCGTCGTCTGCATCAGAATCAGGTGTTTGGCCTGACCGTTCCGCTGATCACCAAAGCAGACGGCACCAAATTTGGTAAAACTGAAGGCGGCGCAGTCTGGTTGGATCCGAAGAAAACCAGCCCGTACAAATTCTACCAGTTCTGGATCAACACTGCGGATGCCGACGTTTACCGCTTCCTGAAGTTCTTCACCTTTATGAGCATTGAAGAGATCAACGCCCTGGAAGAAGAAGATAAAAACAGCGGTAAAGCACCGCGCGCCCAGTATGTACTGGCGGAGCAGGTGACTCGTCTGGTTCACGGTGAAGAAGGTTTGCAGGCGGCAAAACGTATTACCGAATGCCTGTTCAGCGGTTCCTTGAGTGCGCTGAGTGAAGCGGACTTCGAACAGCTGGCGCAGGACGGCGTACCGATGGTTGAGATGGAAAAGGGCGCAGACCTGATGCAGGCGCTGGTCGATTCTGAACTGCAACCTTCCCGTGGTCAGGCGCGTAAAACTATCGCCTCCAATGCCATCACCATTAACGGTGAAAAACAGTCCGATCCTGAATACTTCTTTAAAGAAGAAGATCGTCTGTTTGGTCGTTTTACCTTACTGCGTCGCGGCAAAAAGAATTACTGTCTGATTTGCTGGAAATAATGCATTAAGTGGAAAGGGGGAGTGAGAAATCACTCCCCCTGGTTTTTATACAGGGAACATGATGAAAAATATTCTCGCTATCCAGTCTCACGTTGTTTATGGTCATGCGGGTAACAGTGCGGCAGAGTTTCCGATGCGCCGCCTGGGCGCGAACGTCTGGCCGCTGAACACCGTTCAATTTTCTAATCACACCCAATACGGCAAATGGACTGGCTGCGTGATGCCGCCCAGCCATTTAACCGAAATTGTGCAAGGCATTGCCGCTATTGATAAATTACACACCTGTGATGCCGTGTTAAGTGGCTATCTGGGATCGGCGGAGCAGGGTGAACATATCCTCGGTATCGTCCGTCAGGTGAAAGCAGCGAATCCGCAGGCGAAATATTTTTGCGATCCGGTAATGGGGCATCCGGAAAAAGGCTGTATCGTTGCACCGGGTGTCGCAGAGTTTCATGTGCGGCACGGTTTGCCTGCCAGCGATATCATTGCGCCGAATCTGGTTGAGCTGGAAATACTCTGTGAGCATGCGGTAAATAACGTCGAAGAAGCGGTTCTGGCAGCGCGCGAACTCATTGCGCAAGGGCCACAAATTGTGTTGGTTAAACACCTGGCGCGAGCTGGCTACAGCCGTGACCGTTTTGAAATGCTGCTGGTCACCGCCGATGAAGCCTGGCATATCAGCCGTCCACTGGTGGATTTTGGTATGCGCCAGCCGGTAGGTGTTGGTGATGTGACGAGCGGTTTACTGCTGGTGAAACTGCTTCAGGGGGCAACGCTGCAGGAGGTCCTGGAACATGTGACCGCTGCAGTCTACGAAATCATGGTGACCACCAAAGCAATGCAGGAATATGAGCTGCAAGTGGTGGCTGCTCAGGATCGTATTGCCAAACCAGAACATTACTTCAGCGCAACAAAGCTCTGAAATATCACATTTCGGCCCACAACGACCTGTGGGCCGATGGCTATTACTTTAAGCCTTCCGCTGACAGCGCGTCTTGTACTTCCGGACGTTCAGCCATACGTTGCATAAATGCCGCAATGTGCTCTAACCCTTCCAGATTCAGTTTCACCGCGTATGCCCAGCGCAGAACCGTAAACAGATAGGCATCAGCAATTGTAAATCTTTGCCCGCAGATCCAGTGCTCATCCTTCAGTGCCTCGTTCACATATTGCAGCTTCTTATCCAGCTGCGCGCGAACTGTCGGTTTGTACTCTTCCGGTGTATCTGGGCGAAACAGAGGTGTGAAACCTTTATGCAGCTCGGTGGCGATGTAATTCAGCCATTCGATGGTTTTATAGCGGGAAATACTGTTTACCGGTGCCAGCAACTGGCGGTCGGGGACGCTGTCGGCAAGATACTGCATAATCGCTACGCCTTCCGTCAGCAAAGTACCGTCATCCAGCAGCAATGCTGGCACCTGCCCCTTAGGGTTAACGGCAAAGTAATCGTCACCGTTTTCGAGTAATGCCAGTCAGTTAAGCAACTGACTGGCTCTTTTTCGGGGCTGTGGGGTATTTCCAGGGCCTCTCCTTTACCACTCTCGGGAAGGCCCTTTCCCTTCTCGTCGGTAATTTCACAAGTTGTCCCATACTTGCAAGATCGCGCATCAGCTCCGGTATACGTCCCGGTGAAGCGCCCTGCAATGTCATCAGCATTCTCATCACCATTCCGCATGATTCTGAGAAACTCAGTTGATTCGGCCAGTAACCTTTCAGATGTTCCGCCATTTTAATCATCTGATATCTCACCAGATTATAAGCCAGTAAGACACCCCACAGCTCTTGCTCCACAAGCTCCGGCTTTTTACTTCTCAGCGTCAGCCTGCTCAGTTGCATCGTCTGTTTTATCTCCCTGTATCCCAGTTCGATTTCCCAGCGATGACTGTACAGATCCGCCATTTCTCCTCCGGGGAAGCGCATGGCGTCCGTCATCGACGTCAGCAGATGGCAGACTTTTCCTTTGCGCGTCACGGTCAGCAGGCGGGCTGTCACTTCATTTCCCAGTCCCGGCCACTTTTTTCGTGCCTGCGGGCTGGTTTTCAGCTTCACCAGATGATCGCCTTTACCCAGTTTTCTGAGCTCTTCATATTGCGCTCCCTTTCTGAGAGGTATCATCCAGTGGCGGTGTTCTCCCGCCAGGCTCCAGGCATTTAACAGTCCCAGTGAGTAATAACCTTTATCCATTAACGTCAGAGTGTTATCGCCGGTTTGTTCTATAAGTTGCTCAGCAAGCTCATTTTCGCTGTTCTTCATCGTGCCGAAGGCTGCAGCCGTCAGCAGATGGCTGGTCAGTTCCATCTGGCAGACCATTTTGACCTGCGGGTAGAGCGCCGGGTTCCCGGCATGTGTCTGGCGGGGGAAGGCTGCATCGTTCTCTGGTGTATCCGGTGTGCGCCAGAACACACCATCGATGGCCAGCAGGGTCAGGCCGCACCAGTGCGGATGCGGCGTGGCGTTATGCCAGAGCTGCGCTGTTTTCGTGAACACGCGGCGGACAGCCTCACTTCCCAGGCGCTGGCGGGCCTGAATAACGGCACTGGGGGCAACGAAGGGGCGATTGCCCGGCAGCATGATGTCCAGGCGATTCACAATCTGGTGAAGAGGTTCTTTACGCTCAAGCGCCATGCCAACAATACACCAGACCATCATTTCGAGGGGAAGACGGCGCTTGCGTAGCGTTACAGTACCTGATTCGGCAAGGCAACGAGAGATGAGTTCGGGGTCGAGGTAATCCCCAGAGAAGTCAGTGGGTTACGCAGAGAATCGTAACGGGATACCAGATCAAGAGCCTGTCCAATGTGCATAAAAAAAACCGGAAACAAGTGAGCGTTTCCGGATTCTTACACAGCCACTGGATCGGTCAACTGATCCTTAACTGATCGGCATTACACCGTTTTCGAGACGTTTTTTCATTAAATCCACACTGACGAGGGTAAAATCCTTTCCGCTCTCACGCAGGGTGATATGGGAAGCGAGAGAGCAGGCACCCGGTTTGTAGAACAATTTCATCGGTAACTCCTTTTGTCTGTGGTTTAAAGTATGGTAGTGCGTTGCTGAACAAAAAAAAGCCGCTAACGAAAAGTTAGCGGCTTGTAAAAGAGTTTCCCTGAATTTTACGCTACAGCAGCTTTCGCCGCTTTGTCTGCAGCGTCATCCTGCGTCATACGGTGCAGTTTAGGCGCGGTCAGCAGCATCAGTACTGCAATAATGGCAGTAGCGACACCAATCTGCAAGAATACGCGACCATAAACTTCCAGTGACATCAGCGGGTCGGTAACGTTATCCGGCACAGCCATCATACCCGCAACATAACCACCAATCAGGTTTGCACCGGCAGTGGTCAGGAACCAGCTACCCATAATGAAGCCCATCAGACGCTGCGGAACGAGTTGTGCAACCATTGCCAGACCCAGACCAGAGATCATCAGTTCCCCGATGCTCTGCAGGCCATAGCTTGCGACCAGCCAGCTTACAGACACGATACCAGCGTCAGACGCGAATTTCGCACCCAGCGGCAGAATCAGGAACGCACCAGAACACATCACCATGCCGATTGCAAACTTGGTTGGCATCGGCAGGGTATCGCCCATCTTGTTATAGATAGCGGCCAGAATCGGACTACCGATGATGATCCAGAACGGGTTCAGTGCCTGATACTGCTCAGGTTCTACGGCCAGACCCAGAATGGAGTGCTCAACGTTACGAATCGCAAAGAAGTTCAGTGACGTTGGCATCTGGCTGTACAGCACGAAGAAGATAATGGCTTCGAGCATCAGGATGAAGGCAACGATCATTTTACGACGCGCAGCACCTTTCATCGCGAAGGCTTCTTTACCGAAGATAACCACGATACCGAAGGCAACAACGCCCAGCGCCATACGCGCAACTTCCTGATTGTGCAGCAGCCAGGTGGCGATAGCGATCAGTGCCACAACACCAATAATGGTCAGCAGCAGGTTACGGTAGTTGATAGGCTCGAAGTCTGGTTTTGAACCGTACTGTTTAACCCAGCGTTGGCAGAAGGCGAAGTTAACGATAGTGATCAGCAGGCCTACAACGCTCAACGCAAACGCAACACTCCAGCCGTATTTCGCGGCCAGCCACGGCGTAGCAATCATAGAGAAGAAAGAGCCGATGTTGACGGACATGTAGTACATGGTGAATGCACCGTCCAGACGCGGGTCGTTTTTCTCATAGCATGTAGAAAGCAGAGAAGATGGGTTAGCTTTAAACAGGCCGTTACCGACCGCAATAGCCGCCATACCCATATAAACGATACCGGCGTCGTGACCAGACCAGGCAACCAGAGCATAACCAATCGCCAGCACAATAGCGCCGAGCATAATTACGCGTTTAGTACCCAGTACCTTGTCACCTAACCAGCCGCCGATAGCGACCAGACCATAAACCAGGGCACTAAAGGAAGAGAAAAGGGTGATTGAATCCGCTTCAGACATACCCAGTTGTTTAACCAGGTAAACAGCCATAATTCCTTGTAGGCCGTAATAACCAAAACGTTCCCATAACTCAATCGAGAAGATGAGATAGAACGCCTTCGGTTGTTTGAAAGCGTTCAAACTGACGCTTTCAGTTGGTTTTTGGTTTGCAGTGGACACTTTTACCTCTTTTTTTACATCCCATATTAACGGGGGGGCTTTCTCGCGTTATGTCTAAAAAACATACGCGCAATTGTTATAGTGGGAGGGGAAACGGCAGGTAATGTTCACTATCTTGCACTTTCAGACAAGTCCTTTGTAATAATCTGTTACATATAACTGAGGCGGGGAATTCAACCATTCCGGGAAATGTTATCCAGCGTTAAATTTTTCAAAAAACGTAATGGCAGATTTTTTCACTGCACTGAGAGGGGGGGTGATGGCTTAACGGCGATATGTTCTGCTATTTGGCGTTTTTACTAGTGAGATAGTCCAGTTTCTGAAAAATAGCCAGTGTAATGTTTTGTAGGTCAATATTTGTTGCGTGTGTAAATTTAAATTATTTTAACCTGATTCTTGCAATGTTTTTACATTGCGACAGCATCGTGATCTTGATCACGAATGAATAGAAAATTTCGCTATTAAAAAAACAATTAACCTGCATTTTTGGTTATCCGCAAACGGATTACCTGATGATAACGCTAAGCAATGGCATCATTCACGTTAAAAAGATGTTTTAAAAGAGGATAAAGAAAGGTTATCAATGGGGTAATCGGTGTTACCCCTTTTCTTCAGATGTCAACTTTCTCTTTGTATTCACAAAGATCTTCAATAATACAAGAGCCACAGCGGGGCTTGCGGGCAATGCAGGTATAACGCCCGTGCAGGATCAACCAATGGTGGCAGTCGACTTTAAACTCTGCCGGAACCACTTTCAGTAGCTTTTCTTCTACCTGTTCGACGTTTTTCCCCGGCGCAAATTGAGTACGATTACAAACGCGGAAAATGTGCGTGTCGACAGCAATAGTCGGCCAGCCGAATGCAGTGTTTAATACGACGTTGGCTGTTTTACGACCTACGCCGGGCAGGGCTTCAAGCGCAGCACGATCTTCCGGAACCTCGCCATTATGCTGCTCCAGTAAGATACGGCAGGTTTTGATGATATTTTCTGCTTTGCTGTTATAAAGCCCAATCGTTTTGATATAGGTTTTAACCCCTTCAACGCCCAGTTCAAGCATCGCTGCAGGCGTATTCGCCACCGGGTAAAGTTTCGCCGTCGCCTTATTAACACTGACATCGGTCGCCTGAGCGGAAAGCAGTACGGCAATCAGCAATTCAAAAGGCGAACTGAAATTAAGCTCGGTGGTGGGATGAGGATTGTTCTCACGCAGGCGAGTGAGGATCTCCAGGCGTTTTGCTTTGTTCATCAGACATTCCCTGTTTCACCGTTTGGCAATGCACGTTCGGCAGCTGCTTCAGTACGGCGCTTTTTCATTCTTTCATCAATCAGGTATTTTCCTGCCAGCATCAGTCCCAGGCCAATAAATGCACCTGGTGGCAGCATCGCCAGCAGGAAAGGGGAGTCGGTGTGGAAAATCTCCACGCGTAATACTTTTGCCCAGCTACCTAACAGCGCATCTGCACCGTCAAACAATGTGCCATTGCCGATAATTTCGCGTAGTGAACCCAGCACGAACATGGCGCAGGTTGCGCCCATACCAATTGAAAAGCCGTCCAGTGCCGAAAGCGCCGGACCTTTTTTGGCGGCGAAGGCTTCAGCGCGGCCCACAACGATACAGTTAGTGACAATCAGCGGAATAAAAATCCCTAATGATTGATACAGGCCAAAGGCGTAGGCGTTGATCAGCATCTGTACAGCGCTGACCACCGAGGCGATGATCATCACGTAAATGGGAATGCGGATCTCGGCTGGCGTCCAGTGACGCAGCGTCGAAATGGTCAGGTTGGTCAGCGTCAGTACCAGCGTAGTCGCAAGTCCTAAACCCAGAGCGTTAGTGGCAGTGGACGTGACCGCCAACAGAGGACAAAGGCCGAGCAACTGGACCAGCGCAGAGTTGTTTTTCCACAACCCCTGAACAATAACGTCTTTAATTTCGCTCACGCTTTATTCTCCACAGGCAGGAAGTTGAGAAAGTTGTGCCGGTAACGTCTGAGCGTACAATCCGGCGCGTTTTACCGCATTAACCACCGCGCGGGGAGTAATCGTCGCGCCGGTGAACTGGTCGAAATCACCACCATCTTTCTTCACCGCCCAGTGCGCATCATCCGCACCACTGATTTTTTTACCCGCAAAATGGGTGATCCAGTCAGAAAGGCGCAGTTCGATTTTATCGCCAAGCCCTGGCGTTTCGTGGTGCTCTGTCACGCGCGTGCCAAGTACCGTGCCGTTAAAATCGGCTCCCACCAGCAGCTGAATCGCACCGGAATAGCCATCTGGCGCGGTTGCTTCCAGAACGGCGGCTACCGGTTTGTCATCCTGTTTGGCGATGTAAACCCGATGCTCACCTTTACCTAACTCTGGCGCAGTTACCAGATAGCAACTCTGTGCCAGCGTATTGTTATAGCGTTCGGCTGGCAGCACCTGATCAAATAATGCCTTTTGTTGCAGACTGGCCTGTTCAGCAATCGTCGTTTTGGTCATCTGGTTGATGGCCGCAGTTAACCCTGTTGAACCCGCTGCAAATAGCGCTAACGTAATGCCGTGTTTTCGGATAGTTTTCAGCATGGTTTACCCTTTGCGATGGCCGTAGACGCGCGGACGCGTGTAGTAATCGATCAGAGGAACCGTGATGTTCGCCAGCAGGACGGCAAAAGCCACGCCGTCAGGATAGCCGCCGAAACTGCGGATCAACCAGACTAATAAGCCCGCAAGCGCGCCGAAAATAAGACGACCACGATTGGTCGTAGAAGCGGTAACCGGGTCAGTCAAAATAAAGAATGCGCCGAGCATGGTCGCACCAGACAGCAGATGAATTTGCGGTGCTGCCAGTGTTTCTGGTGAGAACAACCAGCCCAACGTTGCGCATAACGCCAGCGTTACTAAGAAGCTGAGGGGAATATGCCAGCGAATCGCTTTCTGCCATAGCAACCACAGGCCGCCAGCCAGCCAGGCGAGATTTACCCATTGCCAACCAGCGCCCGCCAGAATACCGCTGTAGATCGGATATTGCATAATCTGTTCAACCGAATGACCGGCACGGACAGAGGTTTTAAATGTATCCAGCGGTGTCGCCTGACTAATGCCATCAATACCTAAGCGTAGTGTGTTCATATCACCACCACTGGCGGTATGCCCGCTGAAAATAACCTGTATGGCGTCGATAAAACCAGGGATGTTGACCGCAATTTCATGTGGCGGTAACCAGCTGGTCATCTGCACCGGGAAGGAGATCAGTAAGACCACATAACCAATCATTGCCGGATTAAACGGGTTTTGCCCCAGACCGCCATACAACTGTTTAGCGATGATCACCGCAAACACCGTACCCAGCACGACCATCCACCATGGCGCGAGGGGGGGAATACTTACCGCCAGCAATAAGCCTGTCAGCAATGCTGAGTTATCTTTCAACGTTGCGGCTACCGACTGCTTGCGTAGTTTGAGTACGAGAGCTTCGGCTAACAGAGTACTAACCGATGCCAACAGGATCTGAACGAGAGTACCCCAACCAAAAAACCACAGTTGCGCTGCGATTCCTGGCACGGCTGCGAGCAACACCAACAGCATAATGCGCGATGTCTGGCGCTGGTTATGGGTATAAGGGGAGCTAGCTATTCTGAATACCATTTAGTCCTCGTTTACAACCTTCTGCTGGGCGGCTTTTTTGGCCTGAGCGCGGGCAATAGCCGCGGCAACTGCCGCTTTGCGCGGATCAACCTGTTCTTCTGGTTCTGCGTTAGTCTGTTGCTGTTCCAGCTTGCGCGCTTTGGCACGGGCAATAGCGGCTTCGACGGCGGCTTTGCGCGGATCAACCTGTTCTTCTGGTTCCGCATTAGCCTGTTGCTGTTCCAGTTTGCGCGCTTTGGCTCGGGCAATAGCGGCTTCGACGGCGGCTTTGCGCGGATCAACCTGTTCTTCTGGTTCTGCGTTAGTCTGTTGCTGTTCCAGCTTGCGCGCTTTGGCACGGGCAATAGCGGCTTCGACGGCGGCTTTGCGCGGATCGACCTGTTCTTCTGGTTCCGCATTAGCCTGTTGCTGTTCCAGCTTGCGCGCTTTGGCACGGGCAATAGCGGCTTCGACGGCGGCTTTGCGCGGATCGACCTGTTCTTCTGGTTCCGCATTAGCCTGTTGCTGTTCCAGCTTGCGCGCTTTGGCGCGGGCGATAGCTGCTTCAACGGCAGTTTTACGTGGATCAGCAACGGTTGCTGCGTCGTTAGTTTGCTGCAGTTCTGCCTGTTTCGCTCTGGCTTGCGCTTTACGGGCTTCCCGTGCTGCAATAATTGCACTGTTATCCGGGCGTTCGCCCGCTTTAATCACAATAGGCTGTGTAGCCTGGGCCTGTTTCTCTTTCACCCGCGCCAGAGCGGCAGCAATCGCATCTTTATCTTTGGCTGCAGGTTGAACGGCTGCGCTCTTATGTCGTTCAAGGCGAGCCGCTTTTTCGCGCTCCAGACGAGCCTGGCGCGCTTCGAAACGCGCTTTGGCTTCTGCGGCGCGCTTTTCTTCCTGACGAATAGCCGCAATTTCAGCTTTTTCCTGACGGAAATATTGCACCAGGGGAATATTGCTCGGGCAAACCCACGCGCAAGCCCCACATTCAATGCAATCAGCAATGTTATGCGTGGTAGCTTTATCGTGTTGCTGACCTTTGCTGAACCAGTACAACTGTTGCGGCAAAAGATCCGCAGGGCAGGCGTCAGCACAGGCGCTACACCGGATGCAGCTTTGTTCTTCCTGTGGTTCGCCAAGTTCATTGGCAGAGGGAGCCAACAGACAGTTGGTAATCTTTACGACCGGGACATCCAGCCATGGCAAGGTAAAGCCCATTAGCGGGCCACCCATAATCACCATTTGATCGGCAGAGGGGCAGAATCCGGCATCATTCAATAAATGACGCACTGGCGTCCCCAGCCGTGCCCAGACGTTGCCCGGGCGAGCGATTGCTTCGCCAGTCAGGGTTACAACACGCTCGGTAATCGGCTCGCCATCAATAACGGCACGTTTCACTGCATAAGCAGTGCCGACGTTTTGCATTAATACGCCGATATCGGATGAACGCCCGCCATGTGGAACCTGCTTCCCGGTCAGAATGTAGGTTAATTGTTTAGCACCGCCAGAAGGATATTTGGTTGGAATCACCCGCAGAGAAATATCGTTAGAGTCCGCCAGCACCGCGCGCAGCATGGAAATCGCCTGCGGTTTGTTATCTTCAATGCCGATAAGAATTTCGCGTGGCTGCAGAATATGCGCAAGAATGCGAATACCCTCTACGACCTGAGCCGCGCAATCCTGCATCAAACGGTCATCGGCGGTAATGTACGGCTCGCACTCAGCCGCGTTGATAATCAACGTTTCAATCTTATCTCCGCCACCCTGCAATTTAACGCCTGTCGGGAATCCTGCACCGCCCAGCCCGGCAACACCAAACTGATGTATGCGCTCGATTAACTCTTCGCGACTGCGAGTGCGATAATCGGCCCAGCCGTCGCGCGGGATCCAGCAGTCTTCACCATCGGCATCAATAATCACGCTTAATTCAGCTAAAGCTGAAGGATGAGCCGTAGAGTGGGGCGCAATAGCCGTAACGGTACCCGAGGTGGGCGCGTGAACAGGCAGCATTTTGCCGCGACCACGGGTAAGCGGCTGGCCGCGCAATACTTTATCGCCGACGCTAACGCACAACTCACCTTCAGCGCCAATATGCTGTTTCAGTGGAATAACAAAACGCTGCGCCAGTGGTACCTGGCGCAGGGGTGTACCGTTGGACTGGGTTTTCATCTCCGGTGGATGGATGCCGCCGTTGAAATCCCAGATTTTATTTTTTCTGAATGCAGAGAATAACTTAAGCATGGTGTTCCACGGGAATGATACGCACGGGAATGGTGTTCAGATCCCATTTCCAGGAGTCAGGTGTTTCTGCGACCGGTTGCAACGAGATGCAGTGCGTCGGGCACGGATCAACACATAAATTGCAGCCCGTACAGAGATCACTCATTACCGTATGCATGGCACGGGTAGCGCCAACGATGGCGTCTACCGGACAAGCCTGAATACATTTAGTGCAGCCAATACAGTTATTTTCATCAATAACCGCCACCATCCGCGCAGGCGTTAGCTCTTGCGCTTCGCCATCCAGCGGCTGCGGCTCGACATTAAGCAACTCGGCAATTTTTAGCATCACAGCTTCGCCACCTGGGGCGCAACGGTTGATTTTTTCACCGTTACAGCTGATGGCTTCCGCGTAGGGGCGACAGCCGGGATAACCGCACTGACCACACTGGCTCTGCGGTAAGATTTCGTCAATTTTCTCAACGACCGGATCGTCTTCCACCGCAAAACGGCGGGAGGCATAACCCAGAATGGCGCCAAACGCCAGGCCCAGCAGGCTCACGGCGGCAACGGC
Organism: Shigella sonnei; assembly: GCF_002950395.1. Taxonomy (NCBI): domain Bacteria; kingdom Pseudomonadati; phylum Pseudomonadota; class Gammaproteobacteria; order Enterobacterales; family Enterobacteriaceae; genus Shigella; species Shigella sonnei. The sequence continues at coordinate 1,341,912 of NZ_CP026802.1, read as the reverse complement.
AATCCAGATAGCATTCATTACAACTTCACCAAACCATTAAAGCCCATAAAGGCCAGAGACATAAGACCTGCGGTAATTAACGCAATGGCATTACCGCGAAAAGGTGCCGGGACATCAGCCACAGCAAGGCGTTCGCGGATGGCGGCGAAGAGCACCATCACCAGCGAGAAACCGACAGCGGCGGAAAAACCGTACAGCGCCGACTGCAAGAAATTGTGCCCGAGATTGATATTCAGCAACGCCACGCCGAGCACTGCACAGTTGGTGGTGATAAGCGGCAAAAAAATCCCCAGCAGACGGTAAAGCACCGGGCTGGTTTTGCGCACCACCATCTCGGTGAACTGCACGACCACAGCAATCACCAGAATAAATGCCAGGGTGCGCAGGTAAATCAGATTAAGTGGGATCAAAATCCACGTATCGATAAGCCAGGCGCAAATAGACGCCAGCGTCATCACAAACGTTGTTGCCAGCCCCATGCCCATCGCGGTTTCCAGTTTTTTGGAAACCCCCATAAACGGACAGAGACCGAGAAACTTGACCAGTACAAAGTTATTGACCAGTACAGTTCCGACAAACAGTAACAGGTAGTCAGTCATTTTTCGGCCTGAAATAAAAAAGCCGCCTATTATCCGTTAATCCAGAGCAGGCGACAACAGGTTAACTGTAAGGTTATTACGGATTCACAAACGTCGCTTTTACCCGCGACGAGCGTTTGAAATAGGGGACGATCAATGCGGTTGCCAACAAAGTAAACAGCAACTGGCGAACGGCTATGCCATCTTCCACGGGTGAAAAAGCGAATGCTTTTACTGCCAGCAATACGGAAATAAGCAGCCAGATAATATAGTGTTTAGGAACACAACGCCGACGTTTAAAGAAAGCGATGGTCAACCACAGTGTGTAATACCACATGGCGATAGCGGTAATAAAAGAAACGCCCCATAAGATTTGTGTCGTCAGTGCTTGTCCGCCGAGCGTTTGAAATGTTTGCGGAGAAGATAACGCAGCGGTATACAGCAACAACGCCAGCGTCGTACTCAACAGAGCGACTAAAAGCCAAGCCAACGGGCCAAGCAACCAGCCTCCAATACGTTGTGGCGTTGTGGTGGTCATAGGTTCTCCAGAATAGCGACGCAAACAGGCAAATCTAATTTTAGGGGCGTTATTATAAGGCTTTTATAACCGATCGCTACTTTCTTTATTGGACATAGTGCCAGACGGACTTCGGTACCTGGCCGAGGTCAAACAAACGCCCGCCAGAAACCAGCTCTGCGCGACGGTGATCGGCAGCACGATACATATTGATCAGTTCCTGATCGTCCGTCAGGGTGTAATTAAGATGGTCGTAGAGTTTTTCCAGACTTTCGAGTGAACTGATTTTGCGAAATTTTAATAAGTAGTCCTGAACAGTCATAAAAGGTCCATAAAATAATTAATACCAAAGGGGTAGAGTGATGATAAAATTTCACCAAAAGTGAACGCTTGTGTTATTACAATAATAAGAATGCGCTGATGGCAAATATTCAGGGATGAAAAACTGCTCTGAAAAGAGTAACGCGCTTTACTATCCCTGACAATCACCAACAACATCGAACAAGATAATAAATTCCTGGTTTAATATCCGACAAGTGAAAACATGCACCCGGACGGGCAGCATGTCGCTCCACAAGTGCAGAGCTTACTTGTGTTGTACCGAAGCACTCTGTTCAGGTGGCTGATAGTTGTCAATGTGACTCGCCACGCCAAGAAGAATGACTGAAACGACAAGAACGATCCAACCTGTTAATTCAATAAGACGATTCATTACAGCCCACATCTCTCTTGATTGATCCATTAACTTCAGGGGGTAAATGTTACTTAGCAATAATAGCTCCAGCAAGATTTTTACTGAGGTTTTTGCGATATTTAGCTTTTGTCGTTGGAAAATTCGCTATTTTTTTTGACTTAAGTTAAACAACATCCCTTATTGCTGGCAGGTTATTAAACTGTTGAGCGTGGGTAAAGGATAGTGTCAAATAGCCATCATACTTCAATGAGAGGCAATGACATGAGCGACAACATCCGTGTTGGGTTGATTGGGTATGGTTATGCGAGCAAAACCTTCCATGCGCCCCTGATTGCGGGCACGCCCGGGCTGGAACTGGCGGTAATCTCCAGCAGTGATGAAACAAAAGTAAAAGCCGACTGGCCAACGGTTACGGTTGTCTCTGAGCCGAAGCATCTGTTTAACGATCCCAACATAGACCTGATTGTCATTCCTACACCCAACGATACCCATTTCCCGTTAGCCAAAGCGGCGCTTGAGGCGGGTAAACATGTGGTCGTTGATAAACCCTTTACCGTGACACTGTCACAAGCGCGAGAGCTGGATGCGCTGGCAAAAAGCCTGGGGCGTGTGCTGTCTGTATTCCATAACCGTCGTTGGGATAGCGATTTCTTGACGCTAAAAGGTTTGCTCGCGGAAGGCGTGCTGGGTGAAGTTGCTTACTTTGAGTCTCATTTTGACCGCTTCCGTCCGCAGGTGCGCGATCGTTGGCGTGAACAGGGCGGCCCAGGCAGCGGTATCTGGTACGATTTAGCACCGCATCTTCTTGATCAGGCCATTACGCTATTTGGTTTACCGGTCAGCATGACGGTAGATTTGGCACAGTTACGGCCCGGAGCGCAGTCGACCGATTATTTCCACGCCATCTTGTCCTATCCACAGCGGCGAGTCATTTTACACGGTACCATGCTGGCAGCCGCTGAGTCAGCACGGTATATCGTGCATGGATCCCGAGGCAGTTATGTGAAATATGGCCTCGATCCACAGGAAGAACGTCTGAAAAATGGCGAGCGTCTGCCGCAGGAAGACTGGGGCTACGATATGCGTGATGGCGTACTTACCCGCGTGGAAGGTGAGGAACGTGTCGAAGAAACGCTGTTGACGGTGCCTGGGAATTATCCGGCTTACTATGCGGCGATTCGTGATGCGTTAAATGGCGATGGTGAAAATCCGGTTCCGGCAAGCTAGGCAATCCAGGTAATGGAGTTGATTGAGCTGGGCATCGAATCCGCCAAACATCGCGCGACGTTGTGCCTTGCGTGAAAAATGGATGGTGCAAATTGCACCATCCATTTTTGTTACTTCGCGGCGACTTTTTCTCGCAGTGCGCGTTTTTCCTCTGCGCTGAGGAAAGCCATTTCCAGACCATTAATCTGTGCCTGGCGGATTTGCTCACGGGATAACCCAGCAGCTGGCGCGGCAACGGTATATTCGTGAATGATATCCACTCCCTGTACGCCGGGATCGTCAGTGTTAATGCTGGCACGAATGCCATGCTCAAGGAACGTTTTCAGCGGATGTGCAGCCAGCTCTGCTACGGTGCTGGTCTGAATATTGGAGGTCAGACAGGATTCAATACCAATTTGTTGCTCGGCGAGAAAATCCATCAGCGCCCGATCTTCAATGGCTTTTACGCCATGTCCAATACGCTCCGCACCCAGTTCACGAATCGCCTGCCAGATGCTTTCCGGCCCGGCAGCTTCGCCTGCATGGACGGTAATATGCCAGCCCGCATCACGCGCGCGGTTGAAGTGAGAAAGGAACAGACTTCCCGGGAATCCAAGTTCATCACCAGCTAAATCAAGTGCGGTAATCTGGTCACGGTGGGCTAAAAAGGCCTCCAGCTCTTGCTGACAGGCGGCTTCGCCGAAGGTTCGGCTCATAATGCCGATAAGCTTCGCCTGCACACCAAAGGTGCGGCAACCTTCACGTACGCCATCGATCACCGCTTCGACAACACCCGCTACAGGCAGCTGATGTGCCATTGCCATGTAGCCTGGTGAAAAACGCAGCTCGACATAGTGCAGGCCGTTACGGGCTGCATCTTCAATGTTTTCAAATGCCACGCGGCGGCAGGCATCAAGAGAGGCGAGAACTTTAACGCCCCAGTCAAGTTTGGTCAGAAAGCTCACCAGATCGGGTTCGTTGGCAATGACCTGAACGTGGGGAATCAGTGTTTCCAGGGATTGTGCAGGAAGCGAGATATTATACTGGCGGCCAAGTTCAAGAATGGTCTGGGGACGAATGTTGCCATCAAGGTGGCGATGGATATCAGTTAATGGCAGGGTGGTATCAATCATGGTCGCACTCTTTTTCTGGATATAAAAGTGCGCACCATTATAAAAACAAAGCAGGGTAAAAATCCACGATTGCGCAACGATTTTTTACGTTGCGCAATTGGGGTTAGCGAACAGCGCGGATGGCGTTTATTAATCCAGCCACACCTTTTTCCAGTTTCGAACGTGGGCAGCCGGCATTGAGACGGACAAAACCACGACCTTCTTCACCATAGGTATACCCCGGCATGATCGCGACTTTTTCTTGCTCGATAAGCGCTTTTTGCAACGCGTTGTCGTCAATATTCAACGGACGTAGATCAAGCCAGGCCAGATAAGTGGATTGCGGGATCTGCCAGTTGAGTTCAGGAAACGCGGCGTTCATTTTATCTGAGATATACGTCAGGTTATCTTTCAGATAGACGCGTAAGGCATCCAGCCACGGTGCACCTTGCTGATAGGCGGCGATATGGGCAGTTAACGCCAGTACCGAAGGGGAAGAAAGCCCATCACGTCCTTTCAGTGCCGATAAATAGGCATCACGGCTGCTGCTATTTTCTATAATCCCGTAAGCACCGGTCAGCGCGGGAATATTGAAACTTTTCGATCCCGACGTCAGCAACGCCCAGTCTCCCCGCGCCACATTACTCCAGGGAATATGCGGCTGCTCGCCCCAGACCATATCCATATGGATTTCATCGGAAATAACCCGCACATCATGACGCTCGCACAGGTCAGCCATGATCTCCAGCTCATCGCACGTCCACACTTTCCCGGTAGGATTCTGTGGGCTACACAGGAGCATAATTTTACATTCTGGTTTCGCCAAAACGGCTTCCAGCTTGCCCATATCGCAAAACCAGCCGTCAGCCTGCTTCTCTAAAGCAACGGGCATTACTGTGCGCTGGTTACCTTCAATGGCCTTGTAAAATGCGTCATAGGCGGGCGTGTGGATCACCACGCCTTCACCTGTTTCAGACCACTGACGAATCAGTTCTGAAACCATATAGATGACAGAAGGGCCATACACCACCGTCTGCGTATCAATTGCGGTGTAATGCTGGGTGGAAAACCAGTGGGCAATAGCCGCGAGAAACTCATCGTTTTTCCAGCGGCTGTAGCCAAATACGCCGTGCATCAGGCGCTGATTCAGCGCCTCGATAATGCAGGGGGCAGTGGCAAAATCCATGTCTGAAATCGTGAACGGTAACAGGTCAGCAGTGCCGAAACGGTCAGCGACATAATCCCACTGTGTACACCATGTGCCATGACGATCCACGACCTTTGAAAAATCGAACATATCTTATCCTTATGCCTGGACAGTATGCATCAGACCGGCCATTTCATCTTTTACTGACTGAACTTGTGGCCCGATAACAACCTGCAGGTTATGTTGATTAAGTTGTACTACGCCAATTGCCCGATTGTCCTTCAGTGCCTGCACATTAACAAGCGACATATCTTTCACAGACAAACGCAGACGGGTAATGCAGTTATCGAGGCTAACAATATTGTCGGCACCGCCTAAGGCTTCGAGGATTGCCGGAACGTTGTAACCTGATTTACCCGGCGCACCGGCAACGGCTTTTTCGATTGAACTGGCCACTTCGCTATCGCGCCCCGGGGTTTTCAGATTGAAGCGGGTGATAGCGAAACGGAAGATGACGTAGTAAACGACAAACCAGATTGCCGCCACCACTGGCACCATGTACCACTTGGTTGACAGACCATGCAAAATACCGAACACCACGAAGTCGATGATATTGCCGTCGGTATTACCGATGGTGACGCCGAGCACAGACATGACAGTGAAGCCGAGGCCGGTTAACAGCGCGTGGATGACATACAGAACTGGCGCCACGAACAGGAACAGGAATTCCAGCGGTTCGGTCGTGCCGCCAACGACACAGGCGATCAGGCCAGAAATCAGCAGCCCTTTAATTTTATGGCGATTTTCCGGGCGCGCGCAGTGATACATCGCTAACGCTGCACCTGGCAGACCGCCGAGAAACGCAGGCATTTTGCCTTGCGAAAGGAAACGCGTGGCGCTTTCAGAAAAACCGTGAGTGGTCGGGCAACTCAATTGCGCCTGGAAGATGGTCAATGCGCCGCTGACGGTTTGACCGCAGACTTCCTGCGTGCCGCCTGCGTCGGTAAAGCGAATTAATGCCACCAGAATGTGATGCAGACCAAACGGCAACAGCAGACGTTCACCGGTACCAAACAGCATCGGTCCGAAATCACCCGCGCTGTTTATCATATGGCCCAAGCCGCTAATACCCATCGCGAAAATCGGCCAGACTAATGGAATCACCAGGCCGACAAGGCCCATCACCAGCGAGGAGATGATTGGTACGAAGCGCGTACCGCCGAAGAATGCAAGCGCATCCGGCAGGCGGATATTATGGAATCGCTCATGCAGCATCCAGACGATAATACCGGCGATCACCGCACCGAGGATCCCGGTGTCGATCGACTGGATCCCAAGAATGCTCTGGATGTTATTGGCTTTCAGAACCGCGGCGTCCGTGGTTGGCAGAATGCCTTTATTGGTCAACCAGAAGTTTACCGCGAGGTTCATTACCGCATAACCGACGAAGCCAGCGAATGCCGCTACGCCTTTGTTTTCGCGTGCCAGACCCAGCGGGATGGCGATACAGAACATGACTGGCAGGAAACTAAAAGCAAACGAGCCAATCTTACTCATCCAGGTAAAGATAGCCTGCAACACGGGGTTGCCCAGGACCGGGATCAGGGTGATGACATCGTGGCTACTAAGAGAACTACCAATGCCGAGCATAATGCCGCAGAACGACAATAATGCCACGGGTAACATGAAGGTTTTGCCTAACTGCTGGAAGAACTCCCACAGCGTGACTTTCGGTGCTGTTTTCGCCGTCATAAAACGACTCCTCGTAGAGAACAATCTGGATTCAGTAAATTGCGCGAGAAGATAAAACGTTTTATCAAATTTTAGTGAAGCATAAATCACATTACGCAACGATAATAGCGGGTATAAGATAAATAAAAGGTAAAACGTTTTATCTGTCACATAATCAGGGAGTAGGTCATCTGCATGGCTACCGCCAAAAAAATAACCATTCATGATGTTGCGCTGGCTGCGGGCGTGTCGGTAAGTACCGTTTCGCTGGTGCTTAGTGGCAAAGGGCGAATCTCTACCGCCACAGGAGAACGCGTTAACGCCGCCATTGAAGAGCTGGGATTTGTGCGCAATCGCCAGGCGTCGGCGCTGCGCGGCGGGCAAAGCGGCGTCATTGGTTTGATCGTCCGTGATTTATCTGCGCCGTTTTACGCCGAATTGACGGCCGGATTGACGGAAGCTCTGGAAGCGCAGGGACGGATGGTTTTTTTGCTTCACGGCGGTAAAGACGGCGAGCAGCTGGCACAGCGGTTTTCACTGTTACTGAATCAGGGTGTCGATGGTGTGGTAATTGCCGGGGCTGCAGGAAGCAGCGATGACCTGCGACGGATGGCAGAAGAAAAAGCTATCCCGGTGATTTTCGCTTCCCGTGCCAGTTATCTTGATGATGTTGATACGGTTCGCCCGGACAACATGCAGGCTGCACAGTTGTTGACGGAGCATCTCATTCGCAATGGGCATCAGCGGATCGCCTGGCTGGGAGGGCAAAGTTCCTCATTAACCCGGGCAGAACGGGTGGGAGGCTATTGTGCAACTCTACTAAAATTTGGCCTGCCGTTTCACAGCGATTGGGTGCTGGAGTGCACATCCAGCCAGAAGCAAGCCGCGGAAGCTATCACGGCGCTTTTACGTCATAACCCGACCATCAGTGCTGTGGTTTGCTATAACGAAACTATTGCGATGGGGGCATGGTTTGGTTTGCTGAAAGCAGGGCGGCAAAGCGGGGAAAGCGGAGTCGATCGTTACTTTGAGCAACAAGTTTCGCTGGCGGCATTTACCGATGCGACACCAACCACACTTGATGATATACCCGTTACCTGGGCCAGCACGCCTGCGCGGGAACTTGGTACCACACTTGCGGATCGCATGATGCAAAAAATCACCCATGAAGAGACGCATTCACGCAATCTTATTATTCCCGCCCGGCTCATTGCAGCGAAATAATCCTCTCTTTATCTGCTATACCTGGTAGTGTCCTTTCCTCAAGGTTAATGATAAAAAATGTGGCACACAGGCGGTGTAATGCCGATCAGTTAAGGATCAGTTGACCGATCCAGTGGCTGTGTAAGAATCCGGAAACGCTCACTTGTTTCCGGATTTTTTTATGCACATTGGACAGGCTCTTGATCTGGTATCCCGTTACGATTCTCTGCGTAACCCACTGACTTCTCTGGGGGATTACCTCGACCCCGAACTCATCTCTCGTTGCCTTGCCGAATCAGGTACTGTAACGCTACGCAAGCGCCGTCTTCCCCTCGAAATGATGGTCTGGTGTATTGTTGGCATGGCGCTTGAGCGTAAAGAACCTCTTCACCAGATTGTGAATCGCCTGGACATCATGCTGCCGGGCAATCGCCCCTTCGTTGCCCCCAGTGCCATTATTCAGGCCCGCCAGCGCCTGGGAAGTGAGGCTGTCCGCCGCGTGTTCACGAAAACAGCGCAGCTCTGGCATAACGCCACGCCGCATCCGCACTGGTGCGGCCTGACCCTGCTGGCCATCGATGGTGTGTTCTGGCGCACACCGGATACACTAGAGAACGATGCAGCCTTCCCCCGCCAGACACATGCCGGGAACCCGGCGCTCTACCCGCAGGTCAAAATGGTCTGCCAGATGGAACTGACCAGCCATCTGCTGACGGCTGCAGCCTTCGGCACGATGAAGAACAGCGAAAATGAGCTTGCTGAGCAACTTATAGAACAAACCGGCGATAACACTCTGACGTTAATGGATAAAGGTTATTACTCACTGGGACTGTTAAATGCCTGGAGCCTGGCGGGAGAACACCGCCACTGGATGATACCTCTCAGAAAGGGAGCGCAATATGAAGAGCTCAGAAAACTGGGTAAAGGCGATCATCTGGTGAAGCTGAAAACCAGCCCGCAGGCACGAAAAAAGTGGCCGGGACTGGGAAATGAAGTGACAGCCCGCCTGCTGACCGTGACGCGCAAAGGAAAAGTCTGCCATCTGCTGACGTCGATGACGGACGCCATGCGCTTCCCCGGAGGAGAAATGGCGGATCTGTACAGTCATCGCTGGGAAATCGAACTGGGATACAGGGAGATAAAACAGACGATGCAACTGAGCAGGCTGACGCTGAGAAGTAAAAAGCCGGAGCTTGTGGAGCAAGAGCTGTGGGGTGTCTTACTGGCTTATAATCTGGTGAGATATCAGATGATTAAAATGGCGGAACATCTGAAAGGTTACTGGCCGAATCAACTGAGTTTCTCAGAATCATGCGGAATGGTGATGAGAATGCTGATGACATTGCAGGGCGCTTCACCGGGACGTATACCGGAGCTGATGCGCGATCTTGCAAGTATGGGACAACTTGTGAAATTACCGACGAGAAGGGAAAGGGCCTTCCCGAGAGTGGTAAAGGAGAGGCCCTGGAAATACCCCACAGCCCCGAAAAAGAGCCAGTCAGTTGCTTAACTGACTGGCATTACACACAGGCGGTGCCTTTTATTTTTACTGAAGTTCACAGGAGGTTTATGTGTTTAATTCTGACAACTTGAGACTCTGAGGTAGCCTGAGTTTAACGGACACTCCTTCCTGAAATAGAATGGCATCAGAAGGAGCTAATAATGAGCAGAAAAACCCAACGTTACTCTAAAGAGTTCAAAGCCGAAGCTGTCAGAACGGTTCTTGAAAATCAACTTTCGATCAGTGAAGGCGCTTCCCGATTATCTCTTCCTGAAGGCACTTTAGGACAATGGGTTACCGCCGCCAGAAAAGGGCTCGGTACTCCTGGTTCCCGCACGGTGGCTGAACTGGAATCTGAAATTCTGCAACTGCGTAAGGCGTTAAATGAAGCTCGCCTTGAGCGAGATATATTAAAAAAAGCAACAGCGTATTTTGCACAGGAGTCGCTGAAAAATACGCGTTAATCGAACAATGGCGACAACAATTTCCCATTGAAGCGATGTGTCAGGTATTTGGTGTATCCAGGAGCGGTTATTACAACTGGGTACAGCATGAACCCTCAGACAGAAAACAAAGTGATGAGCGGCTAAAACTGGAGATTAAGGTGGCACATATCCGCACTCGCGAAACATATGGAACCCGGCGGCTCCAGACGGAGCTGGCAGAGAATGGCATCATCGTTGGTCGTGACCGACTGGCACGTCTTCGTAAGGAGCTAAGGCTACGCTGTAAGCAGAAACGCAAGTTCAGAGCGACTACGAACTCGAACCACAATCTGCCAGTTGCGCCAAATCTGCTGAACCAGACGTTCGCTCCTACAGCACCAAATCAGGTCTGGGTGGCGGACCTGACGTATGTTGCCACACAGGAGGGATGGTTGTACCTCGCTGGCATCAAAGATGTTTATACGTGCGAAATTGTCGGCTACGCCATGGGAGAGCGCATGACAAAAGAGCTGACAGGTAAAGCCCTGTTTATGGCGCTCAGGAGCCAGCGCCCACCTGCCGGGCTAATCCACCACTCTGATCGAGGTTCACAGTACTGCGCATACGATTACCGGGTCATACAGGAGCAGTTTGGTCTGAAAACATCAATGTCGCGTAAAGGTAACTGTTACGACAACGCTCCGATGGAAAGCTTCTGGGGAACGCTGAAAAATGAGAGCCTGAGCCACTATCGTTTTAATAACCGGGATGAAGCCATCTCAGTAATACGGGAATACATTGAGATTTTCTACAATCGTCAGCGTCGTCACTCTCGTCTGGGGAATATCTCCCCGGCAGCCTTCAGGGAAAAATATCATCAGATGGCTGCTTAAAAAAAGAACAAATGGTAGTGTCCGCTATTGCCAGTACACCTCACTCGACGGAAAATGCGCCATCATCACAGGTGCGGGTGCAGGTATTGGTAAAGAAATCGCCATTACATTCGCGACAGCTGGCGCATCTGTGGTGGTCAGTGATATTAACGCCGACGCAGCTAACCATGTTGTAGACGAAATTCAACAACTGGGTGGTCAGGCATTTGCCTGCCGTTGTGATATTACTTCCGAACAGGAACTCTCTGCACTGGCAGACTTTGCTATCAGTAAGCTGGGTAAAGTTGATATTCTGGTTAACAACGCCGGTGGCGGTGGACCTAAACCGTTTGATATGCCAATGGCGGATTTTCGCCGTGCTTATGAACTGAATGTGTTTTCTTTTTTCCATCTGTCACAACTTGTTGCGCCAGAAATGGAAAAAAATGGCGGTGGCGTTATTCTGACCATCACTTCTATGGCGGCAGAAAATAAAAATATAAACATGACTTCCTATGCATCATCTAAAGCTGCAGCCAGTCATCTGGTCAGAAATATGGCGTTTGACCTGGGTGAAAAAAATATTCGGGTAAATGGCATTGCGCCGGGGGCAATATTAACCGATGCCCTGAAATCCGTTATTACACCAGAAATTGAACAAAAAATGTTACAGCACACGCCGATCAGACGTCTGGGCCAACCGCAAGATATTGCTAACGCAGCGCTGTTCCTTTGCTCGCCTGCTGCGAGCTGGGTAAGCGGACAAATTCTCACCGTCTCCGGTGGTGGGGTACAGGAGCTCAATTAATACACTAACGGACCGGTAAACAACCGTGCGTGTTGTTTACCGGGATAAACTCATCAACGTCTCTGCTAAATAACTGGCAGCCAAATCACGGCTATTGGTTAACCAATTTCAGAGTGAAAAGTATACGAATAGAGTGTGCCTTCGCACTATTCAACAGCAATGATAGGCGCTCACCTGACAACGCGGTAAACTAGTTATTCACGCTAACTATAATGGTTTAATGATGGATAACATGCAGACTGAAGCACAACCGACACGGACCCGGATCCTCAATGCTGCCAGAGAGATTTTTTCAGAAAATGGATTTCACAGTGCCTCGATGAAAGCCATCTGTAAATCTTGCGCCATTAGTCCCGGGACGCTCTATCACCATTTCATCTCCAAAGAAGCCTTGATTCAGGCGATTATCTTACAGGACCAGGAGAGGGCGCTGGCTCGTTTCCGGGAACCGATTAAAGGGATTCATTTTGTTGACTATATGGTCGAGTCTATTGTCTCTCTCACCCATGAAGCCTTTGGGCAACGGGCGCTGGTGGTCGAAATTATGGCGGAAGGGATGCGTAACCCACAGGTCGCCGCCATGCTTAAAAATAAGCATATGACGATCACGGAATTTGTTGCCCAGCGGATGCGTGATGCCCAGCAAAAAGGCGAGATAAGCCCAGACATCAACACGTCAATGACTTCACGTTTACTGCTGGATCTGACCTACGGTGTACTGGCCGATATCGAAGCGGAAGATCTGGCGCGTGAAGCGTCGTTTGCTCAGGGATTACGCGCGATGATTGGCGGTATCTTAACCGCATCCTGATCCTCTCATTTCGCGGGCTGGTGATAACTGTGCCCGCGTTTCATACTTTAATTTCCCTGTACAAAATACAATCTAGCCGGGATCGGAGAATTCCCCCCCAAAAATATTCACCGTAGCCATATGTCATGAGAGTTTATCGTTCCCAATATGCTCGAACGAACGTTCGGTTGCTTATTTTATGGCTTCTGTCAACGCCGTTTTAAAGATTAATGCGATCAATATCACGCTGTGGGTATTGCAGTTTTTGGTTTTTTGATCGCGGTGTCAGTTCTTTTTATTTCCATTTCTCTTCCATGGGTTTCTCACAGATAACTGTGTGCAACACAGAATTGGTTAACTAATCAGATTAAAGGTTGACCAGTATTTTTATCTTAATGAGGAGTCCCTTATGTTACGTCCTGTAGAAACCCCAACCCGTGAAATCAAAAAACTCGACGGCCTGTGGGCATTCAGTCTGGATCGCGAAAACTGTGGAATTGATCAGCGTTGGTGGGAAAGCGCGTTACAAGAAAGCCGGGCAATTGCTGTGCCAGGCAGTTTTAACGATCAGTTCGCCGATGCAGATATTCGTAATTATGCGGGCAACGTCTGGTATCAGCGCGAAGTCTTTATACCGAAAGGTTGGGCAGGCCAGCGTATCGTGCTGCGTTTCGATGCGGTCACTCATTACGGCAAAGTGTGGGTCAATAATCAGGAAGTGATGGAGCATCAGGGCGGCTATACGCCATTTGAAGCCGATGTCACGCCGTATGTTATTGCCGGGAAAAGTGTACGTATCACCGTTTGTGTGAACAACGAACTGAACTGGCAGACTATCCCGCCGGGAATGGTGATTACCGACGAAAACGGCAAGAAAAAGCAGTCTTACTTCCATGATTTCTTTAACTATGCCGGGATCCATCGCAGCGTAATGCTCTACACCACGCCGAACACCTGGGTGGACGATATCACCGTGGTGACGCATGTCGCGCAAGACTGTAACCACGCGTCTGTTGACTGGCAGGTGGTGGCCAATGGTGATGTCAGCGTTGAACTGCGTGATGCGGATCAACAGGTGGTTGCAACTGGACAAGGCACTAGCGGGACTTTGCAAGTGGTGAATCCGCACCTCTGGCAACCGGGTGAAGGTTATCTCTATGAACTGTGCGTCACAGCCAAAAGCCAGACAGAGTGTGATATCTACCCGCTTCGCGTCGGCATCCGGTCAGTGGCAGTGAAGGGCGAACAGTTCCTGATTAACCACAAACCGTTCTACTTTACTGGCTTTGGTCGTCATGAAGATGCGGACTTGCGTGGCAAAGGATTCGATAACGTGCTGATGGTGCACGACCACGCATTAATGGACTGGATTGGGGCCAACTCCTACCGTACCTCGCATTACCCTTACGCTGAAGAGATGCTCGACTGGGCAGATGAACATGGCATCGTGGTGATTGATGAAACTGCTGCTGTCGGCTTTAACCTCTCTTTAGGCATTGGTTTCGAAGCGGGCAACAAGCCGAAAGAACTGTACAGCGAAGAGGCAGTCAACGGGGAAACTCAGCAAGCGCACTTACAGGCGATTAAAGAGCTGATAGCGCGTGACAAAAACCACCCAAGCGTGGTGATGTGGAGTATTGCCAACGAACCGGATACCCGTCCGCAAGGTGCACGGGAATATTTCGCGCCACTGGCGGAAGCAACGCGTAAACTCGACCCGACGCGTCCGATCACCTGCGTCAATGTAATGTTCTGCGACGCTCACACCGATACCATCAGCGATCTCTTTGATGTGCTGTGCCTGAACCGTTATTACGGATGGTATGTCCAAAGCGGCGATTTGGAAACGGCAGAGAAGGTACTGGAAAAAGAACTTCTGGCCTGGCAGGAGAAACTGCATCAGCCGATTATCATCACCGAATACGGCGTGGATACGTTAGCCGGGCTGCACTCAATGTACACCGACATGTGGAGTGAAGAGTATCAGTGTGCATGGCTGGATATGTATCACCGCGTCTTTGATCGCGTCAGCGCCGTCGTCGGTGAACAGGTATGGAATTTCGCCGATTTTGCGACCTCGCAAGGCATATTGCGCGTTGGCGGTAACAAGAAGGGGATCTTCACCCGCGACCGCAAACCGAAGTCGGCGGCTTTTCTGCTGCAAAAACGCTGGACTGGCATGAACTTCGGTGAAAAACCGCAGCAGGGAGGCAAACAATGAATCAACAACTCTCCTGGCCCACCATCGTCGGCTACAGCCTCGGTGACGTCGCCAATAACTTCGCCTTCGCAATGGGGGTGCTCTTCCTGTTGAGTTACTACACCGACGTCGCTGGCGTCGGTGCCGCTGCGGCGGGCACCATGCTGTTACTGGTGCGGGTATTCGATGCCTTCGCCGACGTCTTTGCCGGACGAGTGGTGGACAGTGTGAATACCCGCTGGGGAAAATTCCGCCCGTTTTTACTCTTCGGTACTGCGCCGTTAATGATCTTCAGCGTGCTGGTATTCTGGGTACCGACCGACTGGAGCCATAGCCGCAAAGTAGTGTATGCATATTTGACCTACATGGGCCTCGGGCTTTGCTACAGCCTGGTGAATATTCCTTATGGTTCACTTGCTACCGCGATGACCCAACAACCACAATCCCGCGCCCGTCTGGGCGCGGCTCGTGGGATTGCCGCTTCATTGACCTTTGTCTGCCTGGCATTTCTGATAGGGCCGAGCATTAAGAACTCCAGCCCGGAAGAGATGGTGTCGGTATACCATTTCTGGACGATTGTGCTGGCGATTGCCGGAATGGTGCTTTACTTCATCTGCTTCAAATCGACGCGTGAGAATGTGGTACGTATCGTTGCGCAGCCGTCATTGAAGATCAGTTTGCAAACCCTGAAACGGAATCGCCCGCTGTTTATGTTGTGCATCGGTGCGCTGTGTGTGCTGATTTCGACCTTTGCGGTCAGCGCCTCGTCGTTGTTCTACGTGCGCTATGTGTTAAATGATACCGGGCTGTTCACTGTGCTGGTACTGGTGCAAAACCTGGTTGGTACTGTGGCATCGGCACCGCTTGTGCCGGGGATGGTCGCGAGGATCGGTAAAAAGAATACCTTCCTGATTGGCGCTTTGCTGGGAACCTGCGGTTATCTGCTATTCTTCTGGGTTTCCGTCTGGTCACTGCCGGTGGCGTTGGTTGCGTTGGCCATCGCTTCAATTGGTCAGGGCGTTACTATGACAGTGATGTGGGCACTGGAAGCTGATACCGTAGAATACGGTGAATACCTGACCGGCGTGCGAATTGAAGGGCTCACCTATTCACTATTCTCATTTACCCGTAAATGCGGTCAGGCAATCGGAGGTTCAATTCCTGCCTTTATTTTGGGGTTAAGCGGATATATTGCCAATCAGGTGCAAACGCCGGAAGTTATTATGGGCATCCGCACATCAATTGCCTTAGTACCTTGCGGATTTATGCTACTGGCATTCGTTATTATCTGGTTTTATCCGCTTACGGATAAAAAATTCAAAGAAATCGTGGTTGAAATTGATAATCGTAAAAAAGTGCAGCAGCAATTAATCAGCGATATCACTAATTAATAATCAATAAAAATAATCAGAACATCAAAGGTGCAACTATGAGAAAAATAGTGGCCATGGCCGTTATTTGCCTGACGGCTGCCTCTGGCCTTATCTCTGCTTATGCGGCGCAACTGGCTGACGATGAGGCGGGACTACGCATCAGACTGAAAAACGAATTGCGCAGGGCGGATAAGCCCAGTGCTGGCGCGGGAAGAGATATTTACGCATGGGTACAGGGAGGATTGCTCGATTTCAATAGTGGTTATTATTCCAATATTATTGGCGTTGAAGGCGGGGCATATTATGTTTATAAATTAGGTGCTCGTGCTGATATGAGTACCCGGTGGTATCTTGATGGTGATAAAAGTTTTGGCTTTGCCCTAGGGGCAGTAAAAATAAAACCCAGTGAAAATAGCCTGCTTAAATCAGGTCGCTTCGGGACGGATTATAGTTATGGTAGCTTACCTTATCGTATTCCGTTAATGGCTGGCAGTTCGCAACGTACATTACCGACAGTTTCTGAAGGAGCATTAGGTTATTGGGCTTTAACACCAAATATTGATCTGTGGGGAATGTGGCGTTCACGAGTATTTTTATGGACTGATTCAACAACCGGTATTCGTGATGAAGGGGTGTATAACAGCCAGACGGGAAAATACGATAAACATCGCGCACGTTCTTTTTTAGCCGCCAGTTGGCATGATGATACCAGTCGCTATTCTCTGGGGGCATCGGTACAGAAAGATGTTTCCAATCAGATACAAAGTATTCTCGAGAAAAGCATACCGCTCGACCCGAATTATACGTTGAAAGGGGAGTTGCTCGGCTTTTACGCGCAGCTCGAAGGTTTAAGTCGTAATACCAGCCAGCCCAATGAAACGGCGTTGGTTAGTGGACAATTGACCTGGAATGCGCCGTGGGGAAGCGTATTTGGCAGTGGTGGTTATTTGCGCCATGCAATGAATGGTGCCGTGGTGGATACCGACATTGGCTATCCCTTTTCATTAAGTCTTGATCGTAACCGTGAAGGAATGCAGTCCTGGCAATTGGGCGTCAACTATCGTTTAACGCCGCAATTTACACTGACATTTGCACAGATTGTGACTCGCGGCTATGAATCCAGTAAACGAGATGTGCGGATTGAAGGCGCGGGTATCTTAGGTGGTATGAACTATCGGGTCAGCGAAGGGCCGTTACAAGGGATGAATTTCTTTCTTGCTGCCGATAAAGGGCGGGAAAAGCGCGATGGCAGTACGCTGGGCGATCGCCTGAATTACTGGGATGTGAAAATGAGTATTCAGTATGACTTTATGCTGAAGTCAGAAATAACGCCGGAGAGAAAAACCTCCGGCGTTTCAGATTGTTGACAAAGTGCGCGTTTTTTATGCCGGATGCGGCGTAAACGCCTTATCCAGCCTACAAAAACTCATAAATTCAAAGTGTTGCAGGAAAAGGTAGGCCTGATAAGCGTAGCGCATCAGGCAATCTCTGGTTTGTTTTCAGATGAAAACGCCGAAGTGAAAATTCTCCGGCGTTTTGGCCGTGAATTACTGCTGCGGAATTGCCGGTACAGCCGGAACGTTAAGAGCTGGCATCGCAAACATACCAACGAAATCTTCCAGTGGCATTTTCTGCCCGTTTAACGTTATCTGACCGTTAGTATATTGCAGGCTGGTGGTGATGGTATTGTCCTGCAAGGTGGTCAGACGGAACATCTGCCCCATTGCTGATGCACCTTCAACTTGCTGTTTCGCCAGTTTTTTCGCTTGATCTTCCTGATAACCTTCCAGCTTCGCTACCTGAGTCATAAACTCAGTTGCCATATCCACCGGAATGGTCAGTTTCGCATCCAGAGATTTAACCGAACGATCTACTTCCTGCGCCAGCGTTTGCGGCGCTTCTTTAGTCGTTGCCGGATCTTTCAGGAACAGCGACAGATTCAGCGCACTTTCACCCTGACTGTTTTTCCAGCTTAGCGGCGCGATAGTAATCACCGGATCGCCTTTCAACATCAGCGGCAGGGCGCTAAAGAAGGCTTCCGTCACTTTCTCCTGATAAAGTTCGGGATTGTTGGCAATTTCTGGCTGTGCCAGCAGCGCCTGAGTTTGCGCGTTATATTGCTGGCTAAACTGATGCCAGGCTTCACCATCAATCTGGCCGACTTTTAAAGTCAGCTTGCCGCTGCCCAGATCCTGATTCTGTACCTTCAGGCTGTTTAGCGAGTAATCCAGTTGGCTATTGATCGTTTTACCGTCATTGACCAGATCCGATTTACCGCTGATCTCCATGCCTTCCAGCAGTGCCAGTTCTTTGCCTTCCACTGAAATGGTCATTTTTTCCAGTGACAGTTTTTGGTTTCCTACGCGCTCACCAAAACTTGCCAGCGTGCTGGAACCGTCGGTTTTCAGATTATTAAAGGTCAACTGCACTTTCTGGTTGTATTCGTTAACTGCGTCTATCCGACCACTTTGCGCCTCCCCGGAAAGGGAGATGGCTTTGCCGTCTCTGTCAGCATTTAACTGGAACTCGCCGCCGCTAAAGGCGACTTTTTCATCCTTTTGCTCGTAATTCAGTGGCTTGAGCGAAATATCGGAACTGGAATCACCGCTGTAACCAATGCGCGAGTTAATCTCAAAAGGCGTTTCACCTTTTGCCATATCAAACAGTGGTTTGCTTACTTCGTTATTAACCAGCGTGGTTTGAATTGATGCCATCGACGGGATCAGGTTCAGTTTTTTAAGCTGGGCAAGCGGGAAGGGACCATGATCAACCGATTCGTTGAAGATGACGCTCTGACCGCTTTTAATCCACGGATTTTCTTTCCCGGCAATGGGTTTCACCAACAGTTGCAACTGGCTGCTGAATACGCCGCGATGATAGTTTTGATAACTCACTTCCAGGTTGGATTCAGGAGCTGTCAGTTTGAGTTGCGCGTTCGCCTGCGCGACCATGTCTTCGAGATGGGTTTCAATCTTCTTGCCTGTATACCATGCGCCGCCTGTCCAGACTACGCCTAGCGCAACAATGACGCCTACCGCTACCAGCGATTTATTCATAATGATTATCCATAAAATGAAATCAGGCGGACTGGCCGCCTGAAGGTGTTATAAGCCTTTAATAAGCTTAGCAAGAGATGTTAATTTTTTCAGTAAGCTCTTACAGCTTGTTGTAAACACGCGCTAAACGGCCGTGGCCTTTGACAGTCACCGGTGATTCGTTGGCGGCAATAAACGCTGATTCACCCGGTTTAAGCTGTAACTGCTGAGAACCTTTCCACAACGTTGCATCGCCTTCGACGCAGAACAAAATGGCGGCACTCTGCTGGCTAATGGTGGTTTCTTTATCACTAAGGTCATGCAGCGAGAAGGCAAAATCATCCACTGGAATCGGGAAGTCCAGTTCTGCACCTTGTTTCACCGGCTGGGTCAACAACTGGTTAGCCGGTTTGGCTTCGAATTTCACATTGGCAACCAGTTCCGGAATATCAATGTACTTAGGCGTCAGACCCGCACGCAGCACGTTATCGGAGTTCGCCATCACTTCCAGCGCCACGCCTTGCAGGTAAGCGTGCGGTGTTTCAGCGAACAGGAACATCGCTTCGCCAGGATTCAA
Source organism: Shigella sonnei (assembly GCF_002950395.1). Taxonomy (NCBI): domain Bacteria; kingdom Pseudomonadati; phylum Pseudomonadota; class Gammaproteobacteria; order Enterobacterales; family Enterobacteriaceae; genus Shigella; species Shigella sonnei. Next base: position 1,322,143 of record NZ_CP026802.1, on the reverse strand, counting down.
TTTCACCACATTCAGTAACAGCGGGGAGAACAGGCCACTGTCTTCCGGGTAAAATTCAGAAATTAAACGAATCGTTTGCCACGGTTCACCCTGCTGACTGTCGAGCGCCGATTTTAAAATCGCCAGCGCGCGGGATTTTTCTTCACCCTGCATATTCAACAGGCTGGCGAACAGTTCGCTTAAACGTTCGGCATTAGGCTGTTGTAAAAAGTGAGCAATTGCCGGATGTGCACCTGCGACTGGCTGGAGTAGGGAGACAATCTCGGAAAACTCACGAAACGCGTTCATCGCAAGGAAAGGCGTCAGCGCAAAAACCAGCTCCGGCTTGTGGTTAGGATCTTTATAGTTACGCTCGGCGGCATCCATCGGGATACCTGCGGCATTTTCTTTGGCAAAACCGATTTCAGAATTGCGTTTGTTTGGATGAACCTGAATGGAGAGCGGCTGTGCTGCGCATAATACTTTGAACAGGAAAGGCAGTTCGCCAAAGCGTTTGGCAACGGCCTCTCCGAGCAGAGTCGATTTATCACTCTCAATCACATCACGCAGTGAAACGATATCTCCGGCGGCATTCTGCACTCGTGAACTGCTTTTCGGATGTGCGCCCATCCACAGCTCGGCCATCGGCTGGCTGGACGGATTTTCCATACCATAAAGTTCAGTCAACGCCGTTTTGCTGCCCCAGGCATAGTTTTGCACTGAGTTAATGAGTTTTTGCATGATCAATCCCTGTTTTAATGTGGAAATTAATCCCACTATTAAAGCAAGAATCCTACGGGAAGTAACCTGGAGCCGCAAAAAGTCGTACTAGTCTCAGTTTTTGTTAAAAAAGTGTGTAGGATATTGTTACTCGCTTTTAACAGGGCAACGGAACACCCGCCCAGAGCATAACCAAACCAGGCAGTAAGTGAGAGAACAATGTCAAACAAACCCTTTCATTATCAGGCTCCTTTTCCACTCAAAAAAGATGATACTGAGTATTACCTGCTAACCAGCGAACACGTTAGCGTATCTGAATTTGAAGGGCAGGAGATTTTGAAAGTCGCACCCGAAGCGTTAACTCTGTTGGCGCGTCAGGCGTTTCATGATGCGTCATTTATGCTGCGTCCGGCTCACCAACAACAGGTGGCCGACATTCTGCGTGACCCGGAAGCCAGCGAAAATGATAAATATGTGGCGCTGCAATTCCTGCGCAACTCCGACATCGCGGCGAAAGGTGTTCTGCCAACCTGTCAGGATACCGGCACTGCGATTATTGTTGGTAAAAAAGGGCAGCGTGTATGGACCGGTGGCTGTGATGAAGCGGCGCTGGCGCGCGGTGTCTATAACACTTATATCGAAGATAATTTGCGCTACTCGCAAAACGCGCCGCTGGATATGTATAAAGAGGTGAATACCGGCACCAATCTGCCAGCGCAGATCGATCTTTATGCCGTTGATGGCGACGAGTACAAATTCCTCTGTATCGCCAAAGGTGGTGGTTCGGCAAACAAGACGTATCTCTATCAGGAAACCAAAGCGTTACTAACGCCGGGGAAACTGAAAAATTACCTGGTTGAGAAGATGCGCACGCTGGGTACGGCGGCCTGTCCTCCGTATCATATTGCGTTCGTAATTGGTGGAACTTCTGCAGAAACTAACCTTAAAACAGTGAAACTGGCTTCCGCTAAATACTATGACGAACTGCCAACGGAAGGGAATGAGCACGGTCAGGCATTCCGCGATGTGGAACTGGAAAAAGAATTGCTGATCGAAGCGCAAAATCTCGGTCTGGGTGCGCAGTTTGGTGGTAAATACTTCGCTCACGACATACGCGTGATTCGCCTGCCACGTCACGGCGCATCCTGTCCGGTTGGTATGGGTGTTTCCTGCTCTGCTGACCGTAATATCAAAGCGAAGATCAACCGTCAGGGGATCTGGATCGAAAAACTGGAACATAATCCAGGTAAATATATCCCTGAAGAGCTGCGTAAAGCGGGAGAAGGCGAAGCGGTGCGCGTTGACCTTAACCGTCCGATGAAAGAGATCCTCGCACAGTTGTCGCAGTATCCCGTTTCTACACGCTTATCGCTTAACGGCACGATTATCGTCGGTCGTGATATTGCTCACGCCAAACTGAAAGAGCGGATGGATAACGGTGAAGGGCTGCCGCAGTACATTAAAGATCATCCGATTTACTACGCGGGTCCGGCCAAAACGCCGGAAGGTTATGCCTCCGGTTCTCTTGGCCCAACGACCGCCGGACGGATGGATTCTTATGTCGATCAACTGCAAGCGCAGGGCGGAAGTATGATCATGCTGGCGAAAGGCAACCGCAGCCAGCAGGTGACGGATGCCTGTAAAAAACACGGCGGCTTCTACCTTGGCAGTATCGGTGGTCCGGCCGCTGTATTGGCGCAGGGAAGTATTAAGAGCCTGGAATGTGTTGAATATCCGGAACTGGGAATGGAAGCCATCTGGAAAATTGAAGTGGAAGATTTCCCGGCGTTTATCCTTGTGGATGATAAAGGAAATGACTTCTTCCAGCAGATACAACTCACACAGTGCACTCGCTGTGTGAAATAAACAGAGCCGCCCTTCGGGGTAATGCCGATCAGTTAAGGATCAGTTGACCGATCCAGTGGCTGTGTAAGAATCCGGAAACGCTCACTTGTTTCCGGATTTTTTTATGCACATTGGACAGGCTCTTGATCTGGTATCCCGTTACGATTCTCTGCGTAACCCACTGACTTCTCTGGGGGATTACCTCGACCCCGAACTCATCTCTCGTTGCCTTGCCGAATCAGGTACTGTAACGCTACGCAAGCGCCGTCTTCCCCTCGAAATGATGGTCTGGTGTATTGTTGGCATGGCGCTTGAGCGTAAAGAACCTCTTCACCAGATTGTGAATCGCCTGGACATCATGCTGCCGGGCAATCGCCCCTTCGTTGCCCCCAGTGCCGTTATTCAGGCCCGCCAGCGCCTGGGAAGTGAGGCTGTCCGCCGCGTGTTCACGAAAACAGCGCAGCTCTGGCATAACGCCACGCCGCATCCGCACTGGTGCGGCCTGACCCTGCTGGCCATCGATGGTGTGTTCTGGCGCACACCGGATACACCAGAGAACGATGCAGCCTTCCCCCGCCAGACACATGCCGGGAACCCGGCGCTCTACCCGCAGGTCAAAATGGTCTGCCAGATGGAACTGACCAGCCATCTGCTGACGGCTGCAGCCTTCGGCACGATGAAGAACAGCGAAAATGAGCTTGCTGAGCAACTTATAGAACAAACCGGCGATAACACTCTGACGTTAATGGATAAAGGTTATTACTCACTGGGACTGTTAAATGCCTGGAGCCTGGCGGGAGAACACCGCCACTGGATGATACCTCTCAGAAAGGGAGCGCAATATGAAGAGCTCAGAAAACTGGGTAAAGGCGATCATCTGGTGAAGCTGAAAACCAGCCCGCAGGCACGAAAAAAGTGGCCGGGACTGGGAAATGAAGTGACAGCCCGCCTGCTGACCGTGACGCGCAAAGGAAAAGTCTGCCATCTGCTGACGTCGATGACGGACGCCATGCGCTTCCCCGGAGGAGAAATGGCGGATCTGTACAGTCATCGCTGGGAAATCGAACTGGGATACAGGGAGATAAAACAGACGATGCAACTGAGCAGGCTGACGCTGAGAAGTAAAAAGCCGGAGCTTGTGGAGCAAGAGCTGTGGGGTGTCTTACTGGCTTATAATCTGGTGAGATATCAGATGATTAAAATGGCGGAACATCTGAAAGGTTACTGGCCGAATCAACTGAGTTTCTCAGAATCATGCGGAATGGTGATGAGAATGCTGATGACATTGCAGGGCGCTTCACCGGGACGTATACCGGAGCTGATGCGCGATCTTGCAAGTATGGGACAACTTGTGAAATTACCGACGAGAAGGGAAAGGGCCTTCCCGAGAGTGGTAAAGGAGAGGCCCTGGAAATACCCCACAGCCCCGAAAAAGAGCCAGTCAGTTGCTTAACTGACTGGCATTACCGCCCTTCGGGGCGGTTTTTTTACATGGCACGAAAGACCAAACATTTGTTATCAAATAGTAAATAATAAGTGAGCTAAAAGTTGCTTAACGAAGGCAAAACAGAAAGAAAAAATTAATCAGGTGAGGAGCAGGCCATGAATACAGTACGCAGCGAAAAAGATTCGATGGGGGCGATTGATGTCCCGGCAGATAAGCTGTGGGGCGCACAAACTCAACGCTCGCTGGAGCATTTCCGCATTTCGACGGAGAAAATGCCCACCTCACTGATTCATGCGCTGGCGCTAACCAAGCGCGCAGCGGCAAAAGTTAATGAAGATTTAGGCTTGTTGTCTGAAGAGAAAGCGAGCGCCATTCGGCAGGCGGCGGATGAAGTACTGGCAGGACAGCATGACGACGAATTCCCGCTGGCTATCTGGCAGACCGGCTCCGGCACGCAAAGTAACATGAACATGAACGAAGTGCTGGCTAACCGGGCCAGTGAATTACTCGGCGGCGTGCGCGGGATGGAACGTAAAGTTCACCCTAACGACGACGTGAACAAAAGCCAAAGTTCCAACGATGTCTTTCCGACGGCGATGCACGTTGCGGCGCTGCTGGCGCTGCGCAAGCAACTCATTCCGCAGGTTAAAACCCTGACACAGACACTGAGTGAAAAATCGCGTGCATTTGCCGATATCGTCAAAATCGGTCGAACCCACTTGCAGGACGCCACGCCGCTAACACTGGGGCAGGAGATTTCCGGCTGGGTAGCGATGCTCGAGCATAATCTCAAACATATCGAATACAGCCTGCCTCACGTAGCGGAACTGGCTCTCGGCGGTACAGCGGTGGGTACTGGACTAAATACCCATCCGGAGTATGCGCGTCGCGTAGCAGATGAACTGGCAGTCATTACCTGTGCACCGTTTGTTACCGCGCCGAACAAATTTGAAGCGCTTGCGACCTGTGATGCCCTGGTTCAGGCGCACGGCGCGTTGAAAGGGTTGGCTGCGTCACTGATGAAAATCGCCAATGATGTCCGCTGGCTGGCCTCTGGCCCGCGCTGCGGAATTGGTGAAATCTCAATCCCGGAAAATGAGCCGGGCAGCTCAATCATGCCGGGGAAAGTGAACCCAACCCAGTGTGAAGCATTAACCATGCTCTGCTGTCAGGTAATGGGGAACGACGTGGCGATCAACATGGGTGGCGCTTCCGGTAACTTTGAACTGAACGTCTTCCGTCCAATGGTGATCCACAATTTCCTGCAATCGGTGCGCTTGCTGGCAGATGGCATGGAAAGTTTTAACAAACACTGCGCAGTGGGTATTGAACCGAATCGTGAGCGAATCAATCAATTACTCAATGAATCGCTGATGCTGGTGACTGCGCTTAACACCCACATTGGTTATGACAAAGCCGCGGAGATCGCCAAAAAAGCGCATAAAGAAGGGCTGACCTTAAAAGCTGCGGCCCTTGCGCTGGGGTATCTTAGCGAAGCCGAGTTTGACAGCTGGGTACGGCCAGAACAGATGGTCGGCAGTATGAAAGCCGGGCGTTAATCCGCAACATACAGGTGCAGCCGTGGAATGATCAAACGAAGCGGCTGCGCCTGTGGTTTATAACGGTGCTGCACATTGTCGGCATCGTAATTTAACAACTCACCAACGTCCGGCACGCCCGCGCCATTATCCCGATTAATCAGTGCAATCAGCGGTGTAGGGCAGGCGTGTTGGACTTGTTTTTGATCTCCTTTGTACCAGACGCGGGCAATCGGCTGCACCTTCACCGGACGTTTGATTTTTAACTTCGCGTTCTGTGGCAGGGCAGCGATATCCTGATACTCTCGCTCCAGTTTTCTTTGCCACTCCTCGCGCGTCCACGGTGCGACACTGCGTGGTGATTTCAGGCTTTTTTCCAGCTGTGCCAGGACTTCATCACGATGCAAATTCTTAATGATATGTTTATTAGCCCAACCAAAGCGTAAAGTGGCGGGGTCGTGCAGAACGGTGAGCGTGCGGTAAGCATTAAGGGTGATCAGCCCCGGCAAATGACGATGCACCCATTCAAAACGTGCCGCGGTGGGGAGTTCTGATTCAACCGTGACGATATGCTCGAACGTGGTCTTGAGTTTATTGATGTGCTGAATATGACTGACCAACGCTGCTTGCGAAAGGTTATCGACCTGGTAACACAACACGCCAGGCAGACGGACAGCGGCCTTGCTGCTGCGATTTTCGGACTGTTGTTGAATAAATAAATGGCGGAAATGACGCAACGCCAGCGACTGCGCGTCGTTGCCGAGATGTTGTTTTACCTCAATACGATTAAGCGGATTATGCTCATCCTCTTTTTTTACCTCCGGCAAAGAGAACACGCGGGCAACCAATAGCTTGTGTTGCTCAAGATGAGCGGCAAATGCAGCCAGCTCTTGTTCCATCTGGCGAAAGGTAGTGTTGAGTCGGTCTACGAGATCGTAACGCGCCATAATATTAACCACTTTAGTTACAACATACTTATTTTATAGCACAGTGGTGGTGACTTGACCATCGTGCGCGTAGTGTCAGGCAGAGGTAAATTGCGGGATGTTATGCCATAACGGCCAGCTAAACGAGAAGCGAGCACCACCCAGTTCGCTGGTGTCACAATTAACCGTACCGCCCATTGCCAGTGCTATAGAGTGGACAATTGCCAGCCCCAGCCCGCAGCCGCCGGTTGAGCGATCCCGGCTGGGATCGAGGCGAACAAAAGGTTCAAAGATATGTTCGCGGTTTTCTGGGGCAATCCCTGGGCCATCATCCTCAACAATTAATGTCGCTCTATTCCCCGACAGTAGCAGGCTGGTTTCAACCGTTGAATGGCAGTACCGCAGGGCGTTATTGAGCAAATTATCCAGCACGCGCTCCATTAAGCGCATATCCAACGCCGCATAATGGCCTTGCGCGAGCGTTTTAATCCGTACCGTTTTATCGGGCGTTACTGCCTGAATGTCTGCCAGATGCGTTGACAGCCACAACGGCAGGTCTGGTTCGCTAAGATGAAGCTCGTTTTGTGGGCGATCGAGTCGGGCATAAGTCAGCAGCTCTTCAATTAAAGCTTCAAGTTGACTGATATCACGATTCAACGCCTGGGATTCGGCGGCGCTCAGGTTATCGCTCATCTCCAGTCGATAACGCAGGCGCACTAACGGTGTTCGCAGTTCGTGAGCGATACCGTCAATAAGCTGTTTTTTGCTGGCAATCAAGGCGTTGATATTGTCCGCCATCTGGTTAAATGCGATACCAAGTCGTTCAAAGCTCGAACCCTCATCAAAGTGGATACGTTCATTGAGATGCCCATCGCCAAATCGTTGCGCCGCTGCTTCCAGTTTTAACATATCCTGCCAGTGCGGACGCATCCAGATAAACACCGGAAAGGCGAGGGAAATAGCAATAAAAGTGATCAGGGCGATATCCAGCAATCGCATCTGATGGAGATAATAAAGATAAGGAACAGGACCAACTGCCAGCACGTAGTGGCTGCGCGGGATACGCTGCAAAAACGTGTACTGATCGTCCAGGGCGACAATTTCGCCGCCACGCAGTCGGTGCATGGAAATATCATCAAGATGGTATTTACTCAGTGGCTCGACACGCAGATCGAAAGAGAGATTTAAATCCATCTCTTTCAGCGTCTTACCCCAGTCGTGTGGGGGATCTCACGCAATTCGCTGCGCATCAGATACAGTGAACTGTTCATCAAATCATCCAGCGACTGTTTGCCCGCGCGTTCGGCGGTAAATTTGTACACCAGCCCAACCAGCAGAGACATCACAAGGAAGCAGACAAACAATAACAGGTAAAACTGGATAAACAGTTTTTTCATCGCTTATTCCCATGCATGAGGCGCAAAAAGATAGCCTTTGTTACGCACAGTTTTAATGCGATAAGGTTCTGCGGCGTTATCGAGCAGTTTTTTTCTTAACCGCGAAATAGCCACGTCCACGCTACGATCCAGTCCGTCATAACTGACGCCGCGTAAATTTTTCAGCAATGCATCGCGGTCCATGATTTGCCCGGCATGGGTAGCTAATTCCCACAATAATTCGAAATCAGCTGTCGAGAGCGAGATTTCAGTGTTAGCCAGGGTGACTACGCGGTTGATGGGATCGATGGTCAACGTGCCGAAATGCAGGGCTTTGTAGGGAGTCAGAGACGTTTCCTGAAGACCTTTGGTCAGTGTGGCTTGCTCATTCTGACGCAAATGCAAACGTAAACGCGCTAGCAAAACAGCAGGGGGCGTCGTTTTGAGAATATAGTCGCAGGCACCCATTTCCAGTGCCAGGATGTGGTTCATATCGCTATCGAGAGAGGTTAGAAGAACAATCGGTCCAGACCACTTTGCGCGTAAATCACGACAAATGGTCATGCCGTCCTTGCCTGGTAGCATGATGTCGAGTAACACCAAATCCGGATTTTCTCGCAAAATGGTTTCTTCGGCCTGGTCGCCGCGCGGCTCTACGGTAACCTGCATATCATGTTTTGCCAGGTACGCGGCAATCAGTGAACCGACTTCCGCATCATCTTCCACAAATACGATAGTGTTCATAACATTCACGGTAGATATAAAAACGTCACAATACACCGCGCTGTTTTTACTTACTATCAATCGTTTCTAAACAAGTTTTCATCAGGTATTCTACTGATGACTTGTTATGGAAGTGTTAAGGTAAAAAAATGGGGCTGGTAATCAAAGCCGCGCTCGGTGCGCTGGTAGTGCTGTTGATTGGTGTTTTAGCAAAAACGAAAAATTATTATATCGCCGGGCTGATTCCACTTTTCCCGACCTTTGCGCTTATCGCGCATTATATTGTTGCCAGCGAACGCGGCATTGAAGCCTTACGCGCAACCATCATTTTTAGTATGTGGTCGATTATTCCCTATTTTGTTTACCTGGTGTCGCTGTGGTATTTCACCGGAATGATGCGCTTGCCCGCCGCTTTTGTTGGTTCTGTTTCGTGTTGGGGGATAAGCGCATGGGTGTTGATTATATGCTGGATAAAGCTGCATTAACGCAGATGACGACCGCCATCAAGTGGGAAACTGCGTCCGGTGACAAAGCAACTGGTAAGTAAGTAATCGACCAGGTCGATCACTTCTTTCTCGCCAGGCGCGGTTTTCATCAGTGATTTATTCAGCGCCTGTTGTCGATATTCGGCATCATCATGTTCATTAAACAGGATCAGCGATGGAGCAATAGAGTTCACTTTCACTTCCGGTGCCAGCTTGCGGGCAAACGAGCGGGTCATATTATCCAGTGCCGCTTTGCTTGCAGCATACGCAATATGCTTGTCGCTACCGCGCTCCACCACATAATCGGTAAAGTGAATGATATCGCTGGCGGCGTGTCCGTGCCCACGCAGTAATCTTTCCAGCGCATGGTTGAGCAGGTATGGGGTATTAACGTGGATCTGCATCATGCAAGCCAGTACGTCGGCCAGTGGCGCACCCGGTTTTTCCGCCATCCACGCACTGGCGTTATGCAAAATAGCACGCAGACCATGGGGGCTTTTTAGTACTTCATCGGCAAACGCCATCACACCGTCGTTGGTCGAAAAATCAGCCTGAATACACTGCGCACCTGCCTTAATCAGTCCATCAATGGCTGGATAGTGCGTCCGATAGCTGACAATCACCGGTTGCTTTTGATTAATGAAATGCCAGGCGAGGGCGAGGCCGATGCGACGACCTCCGCCAGTAATTAATATTGGCAAGGGCTGGGCTTTACCCATCGTTATCTCCTTTGCTATCCAACGATGGGATGAACGTTATCCCACCAGCATCCAGGTCGCCGGAACTGAGGCAATTAACAGCATGCCAATCAGCACCATTTCCTGACGGTTCAGTACATTATCATGTGTATGCGTTTTGCGCGCATACAGGAAAACCAGCAGCCCCGGCGCATACAGAACAACGGATAACAGCAAGTGCATTGGACCAGAGGCGTACAATAACCATAAGCCATAAATGCAGGCACCGACACCTACCGCTTTATGCAGTGGACGGGTTGCGATTTTCAGCAAGAACGCGCCGACCAGGAAATAGGGCACCAGAATCATTTCTGAGGCGATGGTCAGCAACGTGTTGTAATCGGAACCGGTCAGCCAGATGAGTACCAGACAAATTTGCACGCAGATGTTGGTCAACCACAGTGAGGCGGATGGCGCAGCTTGTGCGTTCTGGCGCGCAAAAATGCGTGGGAATGCTTTATGAGTGGCAGCCAGGAACGGAACTTCTGCCGCCATGATGGTCCAGCTTAAGTACGCGCCGCAAACGGAAACGATCAAACCGGCAGCGATGATGATTTCGCCCCATGGTCCCATCATTTCCACCATCAGACCGGCCATTGACGGGTTACGAATTTCAGCCAGTTCAGGACGTGCCACCACACCCAGCGAAAGCAGCGTTACCAGCAAGTAAACGCCCAGAGCGGAGAGAACCGCCAGCAGTGTCGCTTTGCCAACATCACGTTTATTACGCGCACGCGCAGAAACAACCACGGCACCTTCCACACCAATGAAAACCCACAGGGTGATCAGCATGGTGTTTTTCACCTGTTCCCAAACGGGTACGCCAAGTGCAAGTCCGGTGAAGTCGAGCTTGAAGGTATCCAGTTTGAACATCATCATCGCCAGCACAACAAACAGACCCAGCGGCAACAATTTTGCCAGTGTCGCCACCAGGTTAATGCTGGCAGCGGTTTGCACCCCGCGCAGGATCAAAAAGTGAACAATCCACAATAAAGCTGATGCACCGACGATCGATTGCCAGGTATTACCATCGCCGAACAGGCGCAATTCCGGCGTGTCCGTAAAAAAGCTTAACGCGGAAAAAACGATCACCAGATAGGAGACGTTGGCGATGACTGCGCACAGCCAGTATCCCCATGCGGAACAAAAGCCGATTAGCTCGCCAAACCCTTCGCGGGCATAGGTAAAGATACCGCCGTCAAGTTCGGGACGAATGCGCGTGAGGATCAGCATGGCAAAGGCCAGCAATAAAATGCCAGCGCCAGTAATACCCCAGCCGATGAGCAGTGCTGCCGGGCTGGCAACTGCCGCCATATTTTGCGGCAGACTGAAAACACCCGCGCCCAGCATTGAGCTTAATACCAGCGCGGTGAGTGCGCTCAGTCCCAGTTTCTTTTCCATCGATATCCAGTGATTAAAACGTGATAAGAAGAATAAATATTAGGGCAAAACGCATAAAAATGGAGTTTGCCACTGAAGCGCGGGATTTTACGAAGAGATGTGTCTGCATGCAATGGTCGCGGGGAAATTTGTGACTAAAAATGCGAAAGGCGGCATCAAGCCGCCTTATAGGAGTAACTGAATAGTTATTTATACAGATCTGCGCTGACGGTCAGGTTATTACCACGTTCCTGCCACTGGCGGGTGATGTGGTAATACTTAGCACCTTTCTTCGCGGCACGTTTCGCAACCTGATAGGAGACTTCGGTCATGTTGCCGTAGTTGCCAGAGAATTTGATGCTGTCGAACGGGACCATCATCGCTGCGGTCGCTTTGTTCAGTTCTTCGACTTTAGTGCCATCCGGGAGCATGACGGTGTAACGCCCGCCTTTTGATGACTGGGTTTCAAAGAAACGACCGACTTCAGAACTTGGTGATGCGGTAGTCGCAACACCTAGGATCTCAACTTTCTTCGCGGCTTCGCCACCGGCAGCCAGAGCTGCACGTCCTGCTTCGGAATCTGCCGGGATCACATCCGGGCTCTGGACGATACGTTTCTTAGCATCTTTTTTATAGATGAATGCAGTAATACGCTGGTTGCCGCCTTGGTTGGCATCGATTTGACGAACGATGTAGAAAGAGTAGGCACCTTTCGCTTTTGCCGCTTTGGTGATGGCATCATTGACTTCTGGCTGGCTACGATAGAAGCCCTGGACGGTGACCGTGTCAAACGGTTCAATCAGAACAGCCTGATCTTTCGGCAGTTCGACAACACCGTTAATTACGCGATTACTTGTTTCTTCTGCTTTTTCAGCATCGGCTTTATAGAGGTCAGCGACCACACGCCAGTTACCGCTGTTACCAAAATCAGAAGTGTCGACAACATAAAAAGAGGCGGCACCTTCTTTATCTGCGCGACGAGAAACGGCTTTCACCGCTTCGCCAATAGCATTAAAACGACCGGTAACCACTACACGGTCAAAAGGTTTAACCGCTGCCGCTTGCTCCGGTGTCAGTTCTGTTGCTGCGTTAACGGAGAATGCCGTAGCAGAAAGCAGTGCCGACGCCAGGAGGGTGTTCTTAAGCTTCATAAAAATAATCCTTCGCCTTGCGCAAACCAGGTACTGGTATTGTTATTAACGAGAAACGTGGCTGATTATTGCATTTAAACGGTGTAACTGTCTGCGTCATTTTTCATATCACATTCCTTAAGCCAATTTTAATCCTGCTCAAATGACCGTCTATGCTTAAAAAACAGCCGTATCAGCATCATTACTACTGAAGCAACTGAATTGTATAAGTTAATTTAATGTTAAGTAGTGAATCGTGCCGGGGCGATGTCTCGTTTTACCCGACCGTCGAAGACAATTATCAGTCTTTATCCGGCGTTCTAAGGTGTTTATCCCACTATCACGGCTGAATCGTTAATATTTTGCGAGTTCACGCCGAAATACTGATTTTTGGCGCTAGATCACAGGCATAATTTTCAGTACGTTATAGGGCGTTTGTTACTAATTTATTTTAACGGAGTAACATTTAGCTCGTACATGAGCGGCTTGTGTGGCTCCTGACACAGGCAAACCATCATCAATAAAACCGATGGAAGGGAATATCATGCGAATTGGCATACCAAGAGAACGGTTAACCAATGAAACCCGTGTTGCAGCAACGCCAAAAACAGTGGAACAGCTGCTGAAACTGGGTTTTACCGTCGCGGTAGAGAGCGGCGCGGGTCAACTGGCAAGTTTTGACGATAAAGCGTTTGTGCAAGCGGGCGCTGAAATTGTAGAAGGGAATAGCGTCTGGCAGTCAGAGATCATTCTGAAGGTCAATGCGCCGTTAGATGATGAAATTGCGTTACTGAATCCTGGGACAACGCTGGTGAGTTTTATCTGGCCTGCGCAGAATCCGGAATTAATGCAAAAACTTGCGGAACGTAACGTGACCGTGATGGCGATGGATTCTGTGCCGCGTATCTCACGCGCACAATCGCTGGACGCACTAAGCTCGATGGCGAACATCGCCGGTTATCGCGCCATTGTTGAAGCGGCACATGAATTTGGGCGCTTCTTTACCGGGCAAATTACTGCGGCCGGGAAAGTGCCACCGGCAAAAGTGATGGTGATTGGTGCGGGTGTTGCAGGTCTGGCCGCCATTGGCGCAGCAAACAGTCTCGGCGCGATTGTGCGTGCATTCGACACCCGTCCGGAAGTGAAAGAACAAGTTCAAAGTATGGGCGCGGAATTCCTCGAGCTGGATTTTAAAGAGGAAGCGGGCAGCGGCGATGGCTATGCCAAAGTGATGTCGGACGCGTTCATTAAAGCGGAAATGGAACTCTTTGCCGCCCAGGCAAAAGAGGTCGATATCATTGTCACCACCGCGCTTATTCCAGGCAAACCAGCGCCGAAGCTAATTACCCGTGAAATGGTTGACTCCATGAAGGCGGGCAGTGTGATTGTCGACCTGGCAGCCCAAAACGGTGGCAACTGTGAATACACCGTGCCGGGTGAAATCTTCACTACGGAAAATGGTGTCAAAGTGATTGGTTATACCGATCTTCCGGGCCGTCTGCCGACGCAATCCTCGCAGCTTTACGGTACTAACCTCGTTAATCTGCTGAAACTGTTGTGCAAAGAGAAAGACGGCAATATCACTGTTGATTTTGATGATGTGGTGATTCGCGGCGTGACCGTGATCCGTGCGGGCGAAATTACCTGGCCGGCACCGCCGATTCAGGTATCAGCTCAGCCGCAGGCGGCACAAAAAGCGGCACCGGAAGTGAAAACTGAGGAAAAATGTGCCTGCTCACCGTGGCGTAAATACGCGTTGATGGCGCTGGCAATCATCCTTTTCGGTTGGCTGGCAAGCGTTGCGCCGAAAGAGTTTCTTGGGCACTTCACCGTTTTCGCGCTGGCCTGCGTTGTCGGTTATTACGTGGTGTGGAATGTATCGCACGCGCTGCATACACCGTTGATGTCGGTCACCAACGCGATTTCAGGGATTATTGTTGTCGGAGCACTGTTGCAGATTGGCCAGGGCGGCTGGGTTAGCTTCCTTAGTTTTATCGCGGTGCTTATAGCCAGCATTAATATTTTCGGTGGCTTCACCGTGACTCAGCGCATGCTGAAAATGTTCCGCAAAAATTAAGGGGTAACATATGTCTGGAGGATTAGTTACAGCTGCATACATTGTTGCCGCGATCCTGTTTATCTTCAGTCTGGCCGGTCTTTCGAAACATGAAACGTCTCGCCAGGGTAACAACTTCGGTATCGCCGGGATGGCGATTGCGTTAATCGCAACCATTTTTGGACCGGATACGGGTAATGTTGGCTGGATCTTGCTGGCGATGGTCATTGGTGGGGCAATTGGTATCCGTCTGGCGAAGAAAGTTGAAATGACCGAAATGCCAGAACTGGTGGCGATCCTGCACAGCTTCGTGGGTCTGGCGGCAGTGCTGGTTGGCTTTAACAGCTATCTGCATCATGACGCGGGAATGGCACCGATTCTGGTCAATATTCACCTGACGGAAGTGTTCCTCGGTATCTTCATCGGGGCGGTAACGTTCACGGGTTCGGTGGTGGCGTTCGGCAAACTGTGTGGCAAGATTTCGTCTAAACCGTTGATGCTGCCAAACCGTCACAAAATGAACCTGGCGGCTCTGGTCGTTTCCTTCCTGCTGCTGATTGTATTTGTTCGCACGGACAGCGTCGGCCTGCAAGTGCTGGCATTGCTAATAATGACCGCCATTGCGCTGGTATTCGGCTGGCATTTAGTCGCCTCCATCGGTGGTGCAGATATGCCAGTGGTGGTGTCGATGCTGAACTCGTACTCCGGCTGGGCGGCTGCGGCTGCGGGCTTTATGCTCAGCAACGACCTGCTGATTGTGACCGGTGCGCTGGTCGGTTCTTCGGGGGCTATCCTTTCTTACATTATGTGTAAGGCGATGAACCGTTCCTTTATCAGCGTTATTGCGGGTGGTTTCGGCACCGACGGCTCTTCTACTGGCGATGATCAGGAAGTGGGCGAGCACCGCGAAATCACCGCAGAAGAGACAGCGGAACTGCTGAAAAACTCCCATTCAGTGATCATTACTCCGGGGTACGGCATGGCAGTCGCGCAGGCGCAATATCCTGTCGCTGAAATTACCGAGAAACTGCGCGCTCGTGGTATCAACGTGCGTTTCGGTATCCACCCGGTTGCGGGGCGTTTGCCTGGACATATGAACGTATTGCTGGCTGAAGCAAAAGTACCGTATGACATCGTGCTGGAAATGGACGAGATCAACGATGACTTTGCTGATACCGATACCGTACTGGTGATTGGTGCTAACGATACGGTTAACCCGGCGGCGCAGGATGATCCGAAGAGTCCTATTGCTGGTATGCCTGTGCTGGAAGTGTGGAAAGCGCAGAACGTGATTGTCTTTAAACGTTCGATGAACACTGGCTATGCTGGTGTGCAAAACCCGCTGTTCTTCAAGGAAAACACCCACATGCTGTTTGGTGACGCCAAAGCCAGCGTGGATGCAATCCTGAAAGCTCTGTAACCCTGACGGCCTCTGCGGAGGCCGTCACTCTTTATTGAGATCGCTTAACAGAACGGCGATGCTTTGACCTCCCGCTGTTTGTTCAAGCGCAATTTTGACAATAATTGTTAACGGCACGGAAAGCAGCATACCCACCGGTCCTAACAACCATCCCCAAAAAATCAACGACAAAAATACCACCAATGTGGAAAGCCCCAGCCCACGTCCCATGATGCGCGGCTCCAGAATATTGCCGAAGACCAGATTAATCAGCAGATATCCCGCCAGCACCAGCAACGCTTCGTAGAAGCCATTAAACACCAGTACCTGAGCGATAGGGGGGATTGCCGCGAGAACTGAACCAATATTAGGGATGTAATTAAGCGCAAAGGCCAGCAATCCCCAGACAAAAGCGAAGCGAACATCGAGTGCGGCGAGCATCGCCCAGGCGACCAGGCCGGTGATGATGCTGATGGCTGTTTTCAGCACCAGATAATGAGAAACACTGTCAATTGCACGTTGAATCGCCGCCATCCCTTCAACCGGACGCGCCATCATTTGCTGAAATTTTCCGGGCAATTGTGGCACTTCGAGCAGCATAAACAGCACCGTCAGCAGCAATAAAAATATTGATGACATGGCATTAGATAACTGCGTCAATAAGTTGGTGAGCAACGTCATCGCCGCGTTCGGATCAATGTAATGCGCCAGCTGGTCAACTGAGACGTCAATCCCTACGCGTTGCAACAACGGCTCAAGAGCTTGCAGCGGCGTCATAATAGAGTTGCGATATTGCGGTAACGTCCGCGTCAACTCGTTGAGCGCGGAACCCAGATAAGCTAATAGCAACACCATCGCCATCACGATGATGGTCATCAAAATCGACACCGCCAGTACACGCGGCACTCGCCAGCGGACCATGTGTTGCACCAGCGGGTTAAGAATAACAGCAATAAATAATGCGAGAATAAACGGCACGATGATCTCGGCGGCAAAACGGATACCGCAGAGAATAATGACCAGCATTCCCAACATAATGACGATTTTTAGGCCATTGAGCGTGATGATCGGCTTTGCCATGCTTGTCCCCGTTTTTTCTTCCTTTGCTAATAATAATGTCTTTTTCGCTCCGTCATCATAACGAAAATCAAACCGCTCAGGTAAAGAAGTGAAAATATTTTGAGTTAATTCTTAAGCTATGATACAAATCAGGCGTGTTCAACTACCGAGGACAATTATCATCCGCGATGACGAGAAGCAACACTGCGGATAATTGTAATATTATGGACAATTTGTTCAGGACGTTATTTTCAACATTTACCCATCTTCGTACCTCATCCACTATCTTGCTCGTAGGTGAGCAGCACTGGCGCAACGCGCTTTAGTCCTTTCTTCTGCCTAAGCTTGCCCTATGCGCGGGGCTTGACCACTTTACTTTGGTTTCGCTGAATTAAGCGAAAATTAAAATAATTCTCTTGCAGGAGAAGGACAATGTATATTTATTGGATTTTATTAGGCCTGGCTATTGCTACAGAAATTACCGGTACGCTGTCAATGAAATGGGCGAGCGTCAGTGAGGGAAATGGCGGCTTTATTTTAATGCTGGTGATGATTTCTCTGTCGTATATATTTCTCTCTTTCGCCGTTAAAAAGATCGCCTTAGGCGTAGCTTATGCGCTGTGGGAAGGTATCGGTATTTTATTTATTACCTTGTTTAGCGTTTTGTTATTCGACGAAAGTTTATCGCTGATGAAAATTGCCGGGTTAACCACCCTGGTCGCCGGGATTGTGTTGATAAAATCAGGTACCCGTAAAGCGCGTAAACCTGAACTGGAGGTGAACCATGGCGCAGTTTGAATGGGTTCACGCCGCCTGGCTGGCATTGGCAATCGTGCTGGAAATCGTTGCTAACGTCTTTTTGAAATTTTCTGACGGCTTTCGTCGCAAAATATTTGGCTTGCTCTCCCTGGCGGCGGTGCTGGCTGCCTTTAGTGCGCTTTCTCAGGCCGTTAAAGGGATCGACTTGTCTGTCGCTTATGCATTGTGGGGCGGGTTTGGTATTGCCGCCACGTTAGCCGCAGGTTGGATCTTGTTTGGTCAACGGTTAAATCGTAAAGGCTGGATTGGCCTGGTCTTGCTGTTGGCTGGAATGATCATGGTGAAACTTGCCTGATGAACACGCTGCCCGCACAGTCGGGCAGCGTTTGAACATTATTTTTGCGACAGTTGATCCAGCTTGTCGCGAAAACCGGTAACAGAAATGGCCCGGTTATCGGCGCGCCAGCGATCTTTCGCGGCAGGAGCCGAACTTTGCACCCCAATTAATTGCCAGCCGTCATTGGTATGCAACATCAGAGGCGAACCGCTGTCACCCGGCAAGGTATCGCACTGATGTGACATCACCGACGTTTGCGCCCAGCCAGTCACTTCACAGTTTTGATGACTGTACAACGTATCGAGATGATCTTCAGGGTATCCCGCCTGAGTTACTTTACGGCCAGCCGATTTTAATGCGGCAGTAAGCGCGGCTTTATCTCCCTCAAATAACGGCAACGGTGTAATGCCAGAAGGGGGATTACGTAGCACAATCAATCCGAAGTCCCACGGCGCGGCTGCGGGAGGTACAATCCAACCATCCCCATCTGCTTTTAACCGCTTTCCCAGTGTCGGATCAACGCGGCCTTCTATGTCGTGGATCTCATAGCGCCAAAGACCTTTATTTGACACAAAACGCAGCGCCACTGCTTTATCGGCTTTACCCTTTGGAGGTGTCAATAAACAGTGTCCTGCCGTTAATGCCAGATTGGGTGCAATCAGCGTCGCCGTACATAAATTGCCGCTGGCCGTTTCCAGTTGCCCAACCGCATCCCACGGTGATTGGGTCGTGTCATTCACTGGCACACGATCATCATGACCAAAAAACAGGGTGCTGACCTCATCGTTTGCCGATTTGGCAACGTCTGGTTTATCTGCAAACACAAAAGCAGACGTCAAACTAATTGCACCCAACACTACAGCAATGGTTGTACGCATATCACACTCTGGTGGGTAATTATGATTATTAAAAGCAAACCCTCATAAATACTATAGACGGGACGGGATGAAAGTGGGAGTAAAATCAGATAACTACAGTCAGGAAAGATAAAAACGGGCGGCAATCAGTGCGCATAAAATAAGGATGATAAGAATGAACTCAAAGCGATAACGGCCCACCATACTACCCTCCGCTAAAGGCGGTGCTAAACGTTACCCGCTTAGCACCGTAATTTTCAGGCGCGAGGGGGCGCGCCAGCATTACTGTTGAAAACTTACGCTGCGGGTTGTGCAGCAGGTTTTGCCGGTTGCTGATGGCTGTGTTTCCCGGCGTGTTTCTTCGCTGCCTGCGCTTTTTGTTCAGGGGCTTTCTGTTCAGCTTTCGTATTTTTATGATGCTTTTTAGCCGCCTGCGCTTTCTGGGCAGGTGCTGCTTTATGCTGTTTTTTATGATGTGTCGTTTTCGCCGGCGCTGCTTTGGTGGTCGTCGCAGTCGGAGCAGGTGTGGTCGCAGTCTCTGCAGCAAAGGCGGCAGAAGACAGACCCATAGCAGCGGCAACAACCAGAGCTAATACTTTTTCATTGTCATACCCTCAATTTGTTTTTTCATTTAACCCCACCGCGGGGCCGTTGAAATAACTATATCCCTGGGAATGGCAGTGGATTTGCCCCTATATTTCCAGACATCTGTTATCACTTAACCCATTACAAGCCCGCTGCCGCAGATATTCCCGTGGCGAGCGATAACCTAGCGCACTATGCGGATGCCATTCGTTATAATGCTCGAACGCCTCTGCAAGGTTCTTTGCTGCCGTTAACCCGTCTGGTTTGGGCATGATACTGATGTAGTCACGCTTTATCGTTTTCACGAAGCTCTCTGCTATTCCGTTACTCTCCGGACTCCGCACCGCCGTGTTCTTCGGTTCAAGTCCCAACATCCGGGCGAACTGGCGTGTTTCATTAGCCCGGTAGCATGAACCATTATCCGTCAGCCACTCCACTGGAGACGACGGAAGATCGTTGCCGAAGCGGCGTTCCACCGCTCCCAGCATGACGTCCTGTACTGTTTCACTGTTGAAGCCGCCGGTAGTCACCGCCCAGTGCAGTGCCTCACGATCACAGCAGTCCAGCGCGAACGTGACACGCAGTCTCTCTCCGTTATCACAGCAGAACTCGAACCCGTCAGAGCACCATCGCTGATTACTTTCTTTCACGGCCACTCTGCCTGTATGTGCCCGTTTCGATGGCGGTACAGCAGGTTTTCGCTCAAGCAACAGCGCATTCTGGCGCATGATGTCAACGCCACGATGTTTGACCGTTATTTGCCATTTTCATGCCCGCTAAATACTTTCGTTACTGATGCTGTCCGCTTTCCACCATTTCATCATCACTGATTGGCGTTGTGTTTTTGGTCAGCACTCCAGCTTTACGTTTCTCTTTTAACCGGTAACTCTCTCCTTTGATATTCAGCGTGGTTGAGTGATGTAGCAGCCGATCCAGGATCGCTGTTGCCAGTACGTGATCTCCGAACATTTCTCCCCAGTCTGCGAACCCTTTGTTTGACGTCAGTATGATGCTCGCTTTTTCATATCGACGGTTCAGTAGCCGGAAGAACAGACTGGCTTCCTCTCTGTTCATCGGCAGATAGCCTATTTCATCCAGGATCAACACCCGGGCATAACTCAGTTGCTGTAGCTGACGCTCCAGCCGGTTTTCCTGTTTCGCTTTCATCAGTGTCGCGATCAGTCTGTCCAGTGGCATAAACAGTACCCGATGTCCCGCATCCACCGCTTTCACGCCAAGAGCTATGGCCAGATGAGTTTTTCCGACACCAGGAGGGCCCAGCAGGATCACGTTTTCGCTGCGCTCCACGAACGCCAGACCAGCCAGTTCCCGGACAACCTTATGGTCGATGCCCGGCTGGAAGGTAAAGTCGAACTGCTCCAGCGTTTTGACCCACGGCAGACGAGCCTGCTTCAGCCTGGACTCCATACCGCGCTGATGCCTGCCGTTCCATTCCTGCTGTAGCGCCATGCACAGGAACTCCCGGTAGTTCAGCTCTTTTTTAGCTGCCTGTTCCAGCAGGCTTTCAACGTGATAACTCAGATGCTCCATTTTCAGGCGACTCAGCAGGACTTCCAGTTCATGCATCACAACAGCTCCTCATAGGCACTCAGTGGTCGATGTTCCACCTGACTGACCTGCTGCCAGAGCGGGGCGTGATGCTCCGGCACTGTCTGCCAGCCAGACGATGCTGAACAGAGGCGATGTGAGGCCACCAGTTTCTCATTACTGTAGATCCGCAACTCGTCATCCAGCGATATTCGTATCGATACCGGCTGACCACACAGCGCTTCGGGAACGCTGTAACGATTACCACCAACCTCGATATAGCTGTCCCAGGACACATGGCGGATATCGAAGTAACTGGTATCGAAGTCTGTATCCGGTAACGGCTGCAGATGTTCCTGCTCCAGCGCGAAGCGCTGTTCCGGCGTTTCTTTGAACTGGCGAAGCTCCCGTTTGTCAGCCACATCGGCTATCCATTGCTCCAGTTGTTGATTGACATGAGTGAAGCTGTCGAACCTGCGGTACCGGACGAAGAAGTTCTCCTTGAGGTATTTCACCATCCGCTCAACCTTACCTTTTGTTCTGGCCCTGCGTGGACGGCATGCCCGTGGCAGGAAGTTATAGTGGTCAGCCAGCAACAGGAATCCGGAGTTGAACACGACTTTCCCGTTGTTATTCTTCAGCACCGCAGCCTTCTGGTTATCAACCAGCACCGTTTTCACACAACCACCGAAGTAGCGGAAGGCGCGAACCAGTGATTCGTAGGTATGCTCAGCATCCTGTTTTGGTGCGGCGAAGACATGGAAGCTGCGGGAGAACCCCAGCGTATTAACCGCAAAGTTAACTTTGCACCGTTGCCCGGCAACCTCCACCTCAACTTCGCCCCAGTCATGCTGGAGCTGGTATCCAGGCTGAGTTTCGAAGCGAACTGTTCTTTTTGACGGACGCATTTTACGTTTGGGCTGGATGTAGTAACGCAGCATGGAACGTCCGCCCGTATAACCCATTGCCTTAATCTCCGCGAAGATAACCTCGCTATTCCAGACATTCTCTGCCAGGCGCATGTCGATGTAATCCATAAACGGTTTCAGCTTAACCATTTTGTGGCGGGTCTTTCTGGCTGGCGGTTCAGGGTATTTGAGGTAGCGTCTGACCGTCCGTTCAGAGCAACCAATCTGAGTCGCAATATCGACGATGTACGCGCCCTGCTGGCGCATTTGCTTTATCATGTAAAAGTCCTCTCTGCTCAGCATGTTGATGTCCTTTCTGGTGTGAGAACCTTAAGGAAACAACATGTTGGGTGGAGCGGACAATCCAAATGGCGAATTACCGTCTTATATCACTGGCGCTGACACATGATCCGGTAAACACGTTTGGCATTGATCGCAGGCATACCATCAAGTTCTGCCTGTCTGCGAAGCAGCGCCCATACCCGACGATAACCATACGTGGGCAGCTCTCCGATAACATGGTGTATACGGAGAAGCACATCCGTATCATCAGTGTGACGACTGCGGCGGCCATCCATCCAGTCATCGGTTCGTCTGAGAATGACGTGCAACTGCGCACGCGACACCCGGAGACAACGGCTGACTAAGCTTACTCCCCATCCCCGGGCAATAAGGGCGCGTGCGCTATCCACTTTTTTGCCCGTCCATATTCAACGGCTTCTTTGAGGAGTTCATTTTCCATCGTTTTCTTGCCGAGCAGGCGCTGGAGTTCTTTAATCTGCTTCATGGCGGCAGCAAGTTCAGAGGCAGGAACAACCTGTTCTCCGGCGGCCACAGCAGTAAGACTTCCTTCCTGGTATTGCTTACGCCAGAGAAATAACTGGCTGGCTGCTACACCATGTTGCCGGGCAACGAGGGAGACCGTCATCCCCGGTTCAAAGCTCTGCTGAACAATTGCGATCTTTTCCTGTGTGGTACGCCGTCTGCGTTTCTCCGGCCCTAAGACATCAATCATCTGTACTCCAATGACTAGTCTAAAAACTAGTATTAAGACTATCACTTATTTAAGTGATACTGGTTGTCTGGAGATTCAGGGGGCCAGTCTAGGCAGACTTCCGTGAGTGGTTGGTTTCAGCGTGTAACGATATGTACAAACGCTGAATAAATTACAGCATTGATAATAACGTATTGTGACTTAAGGGAAATTTAGCTACCAATAATAGTAGTCTTGATCGGGTTAACTATTTTACTACTTACAAAGCGGTAGAATAACTGCGCATCAGTAATAAATGACACACAGCAAAATGAATCCGTTTATTTGGGTACTTATAATCCTGATGACGCTAGACGCGCTGCGGGAATTGGCTGGCGCTTCGTCTATTTTAGGATGGCTATTAACGTTGGTTTGAGCAAGCAATAAGTCCGGACGTGTAGTTACCGCAGTCCGGGCTTATTTTTCAGGCGTGCAGACGACGATGCAAACGCGTCCCGACCAGCAGAGCAATGACCAGCATCAGAGCAATAAATGCGCCGACGCCGTTCCAGCCATAGTTATGCCAGAAAACACCACCCAGCGTCCCGGCAATACTCGACCCCAGATAGTAACTGAACAAATACAGCGAGGAGGCCTGGCCTTTAGCGCGTTTTGCGCGGGGGCCAATCCAGCTGCTGGCAACTGAGTGGGCTGCGAAGAATCCTGCTGAGAAGAGTAACATTCCGGCAAAGATCAGCCACAGCGAGCTGAATAAGGTCATCAGTAAACCAAACAGCATAACCCCCGTCGAAAACAACATCACCGGACCGCGCCCGTAGCGGGTGGTCATGGTTCCGGCTTTGGGTGAGCTCCATGTACCGGTCAAATAAGCCAGCGATAATAAGCCAACCACGGCCTGACTGACATGCCAGGGGGAAAGCATCAACCGATAGCCGATGTAATTAAACAGCGTGACGAACGACCCCATCAGCAAAAAGCCTTCTGCGAACAATAACGGTAATCCCCGGTCACGCCAGTGCAGACGAAAGTTGATAAATAACGTCTTAGGGCGCAGCGAAGTCGGGCGAAAATGGCGTGATTCCGGAAGGATTTTCCAGAACATCAACGCCGAGGCTAGCGCGAAACAACCGATTGCCGCCAGAGCAATTCGCCAGTTGAAAAAGTCCGTGAAGACACCACTAATTAAGCGTCCGCTCATGCCGCCAATTGAGTTGCCGCTGATATACAACCCCATCGAAAAGGCCACGAAACTGGGGTGGATTTCCTCGCTAAGATAAGTCATGCCAACAGCTGCCACGCCACTTAACGAAAGCCCAATCAAGGCGCGCATAATCAAAATGCCGTGCCAGCTGGTCATCATTGTCGAAAGTAACGTACAAATGGAGGCCAACAGTAGCGCCGTGACCATCACTGGTTTGCGACCAATGGCATCGGATAGGGGGCCAGTAAACAGCAAACCAATAGCCAACATCGCCGTGGAAATGGACAGTGAAATACTACTGTTCGCGGGGGTTAAGCCAAACTCCTGCGAAAGCACCGGAAGGATAGGCTGCACACAATAGAGGAGTGCAAAGGTTGCCAGTCCGGCAGAGAACAGCGCCAGGGTGACGCGCATAAATTGCGGCGTACCGCGTTTAATAAATTGATTTGGCTGAGAAATGCTTTGCTTGTCAGTGTCGCTTGCCGGAGCGCCATCAACAGTTGTAGTACGGCTCACTTGAAATCCTTGCTAAATATGCCTGTGGATCAGGCTTATACATAGGTTAGGAAAATCGAATTGTTCTGTCTAATATATTAATAATCTCAAATAAGATGTTTTAAATATGAATATTGAACTTCGTCATCTGCGTTACTTTGTTGCTGTTGCGGAAGAGCTGCATTTCGGGCGCGCCGCTGCCCGCCTGAATATTTCGCAACCACCGCTAAGTCAGCAGATTCAGGCACTGGAGCAACAAATTGGTGCCCGACTGCTGGCACGAACTAATCGCAGTGTATTGCTGACGGCAGCAGGAAAACAGTTTCTTGCAGATAGTCGGCAAATCCTGTCTATGGTAGATGACGCTGCCGCTCGCGCTGAAAGACTGCATCAGGGTGAAGCGGGGGAGTTGCGCATTGGTTTTACTTCGTCCGCTCCTTTTATTCGGGCGGTGTCCGATACGTTATCGCTGTTTCGCCGTGATTATCCCGATGTCCATTTACAAACCCGCGAAATGAACACTCGTGAGCAAATCGCTCCGCTCATTGAAGGAACGCTAGATATGGGATTGCTGCGTAACACAGCGTTACCGGAGACGCTTGAACACGCAGTCATCGTCCATGAACCGCTTATGGCGATGATCCCGCACGATCATCCCCTGGCAAATAACCCGAATGTAACGCTGGCTGAACTGGCGAAAGAACCCTTCGTCTTTTTTGATCCGCACGTCGGGACAGGGCTGTATGACGATATTCTCGGGCTGATGCGACGTTACCATTTGACGCCCGTCATCACTCAGGAGGTGGGCGAGGCAATGACCATCATCGGTCTGGTTTCCGCCGGTCTGGGTGTTTCAATTTTGCCTGCTTCATTTAAACGTGTTCAGCTCAACGAAATGCGCTGGGTGCCGATTGCTGAAGAGGATGCGGTTTCTGAAATGTGGTTGGTCTGGCCGAAACATCATGAACAAAGTCCAGCTTCGCGTAACTTTCGTATTCATCTGCTGAATGCTCTCAGGTGAGGGAAATTTCAGCGAAAAAGCCCGAAAAATGTGCTGTTAATCACATGCCTAAGTAAAAATTTGACGACACGTATTGAAGTGCTTCACCATAGCCTACAGATTATTTCGGAGCGCGAAAATATAGGGAGTATGCGGTGGTTGCTGAAAACCAGCTTGGGCACATTGATCAAATAAAGCAGACCAACGCGGGCGCGGTTTATCGCCTGATTGATCAGCTTGGTCCAGTCTCGCGTATCGATCTTTCCCGTCTGGCGCAGCTGGCTCCTGCCAGTATCACTAAAATTGTCCGTGAGATGCTCGAAGCACACCTGGTGCAAGAGCTGGAAATCAAAGAAGCGGGGAACCGTGGCCGTCCGGCGGTGGGGCTGGTGGTTGAAACTGAAGCCTGGCACTATCTTTCTCTGCGCATTAGTCGCGGGGAGATTTTCCTTGCTCTGCGCGATCTGAGCAGCAAACTGGTGGTGGAAGAGTCGCAGGAACTGGCGTTAAAAGATGACTTGCCATTGCTGGATCGTATCATTTCCCATATCGATCAGTTTTTTATCCGCCACCAGAAAAAACTTGAGCGTCTAACTTCGATTGCCATAACCCTGCCGGGAATTATTGATACGGAAAATGGTATTGTACATCGCATGCCGTTCTACGAGGATGTAAAAGAGATGCCGCTCGGCGAGGCGCTGGAGCAGCATACCGGCGTACCGGTTTATATTCAGCATGATATCAGCGCATGGACGATGGCAGAGGCCTTGTTTGGTGCCTCACGCGGGGCGCGCGATGTGATTCAGGTGGTTATCGATCACAACGTGGGGGCGGGCGTCATTACCGATGGTCATCTGCTACACGCAGGCAGCAGTAGTCTCGTGGAAATAGGCCACACACAGGTCGACCCATATGGTAAACGCTGTTATTGCGGGAACCACGGCTGCCTCGAAACCATCGCCAGTGTGGACAGTATTCTTGAGCTGGCACAGCTGCGTCTCAATCAATCCATGAGCTCGATGTTACATGGGCAACCGTTAACCGTGGACTCATTGTGTCAGGCGGCATTGCGCGGCGATCTACTGGCAAAAGACATCATTACCGGGGTGGGCGCGCATGTCGGGCGCATTCTTGCCATCATGGTGAATTTATTTAACCCACAAAAAATACTGATTGGCTCACCGTTAAGTAAAGCGGCAGATATCCTCTTCCCTGTCATCTCGGACAGCATACGTCAGCAGGCCCTTCCTGCGTATAGTCAGCACATTAGCGTTGAGAGTACTCAGTTTTCTAACCAGGGCACGATGGCAGGCGCTGCGCTGGTAAAAGACGCGATGTATAACGGTTCTTTGTTGATTCGTCTGTTGCAGGGTTAACATTTTTTAACTGTTCTACCAAAATTTGCGCTATCTCAATTTGGGCCAGGAAAGCATAACTTAGACTTTCAAGGTTAATTATTTTCCTAGTTTATATTTGTGAAGCATAACGGTGGAGTTAGTGATGCTGGAGCGTTTCTTTATTACCGGTACAGACACTTCTGTAGGGAAAACGGTGGTTTCCCGCGCATTGCTACAAGCGTTAGCCTCCCAGGGAAAAACAGTTGCGGGATATAAACCCGTAGCGAAGGGGAGCAAAGAGACACCCGAAGGGCTGCGTAATAAAGATGCCCTGGTGTTGCAGAGTGTTTCAACCATCGAACTGCCTTATGAAGCAGTTAATCCTATCGCGTTAAGCGAAGAAGAAAGTAGCGTGGCGCACAGTTGCCCAATCAATTACACCCTCATTTCAAACGGCCTGGCAAACCTGACCGATAAAGTCGATCATGTCGTGGTAGAAGGGACTGGCGGCTGGCGCAGTCTGATGAATGATTTGCGTCCACTCTCTGAATGGGTGGTGCAGGAACAGTTGCCGGTGTTGATGGTTGTCGGTATTCAGGAAGGTTGCATTAACCATGCACTGCTAACAGCTCAGGCGATTGCCAACGACGGGCTGCCGCTCATTGGCTGGGTGGCTAACCGAATCAACCCAGGACTGGCGCATTATGCGGAAGTCATTGATGTGCTGGGTAAAAAACTTCCGGCACCGCTCATTGGTGAACTGCCTTATCTGCCGCGCGCCGAACAGCGAGAACTGGGGCAATACATCCGCTTAGCTATGCTGCGCAGTGTGCTGGCGGTAGATAGAGTCACGGTGTAACGTCCGCGAAATTACCGACGCAATGACGCAGGCAATCAATAAACCGGGGAGTAGCTGATACTCCCCGGTCATTTCACATATCATCAACGTCGACATAATCGGCGCGTGCGTGGTTGCCGCCAACAGTGTCGCCATCCCGGTCAATCCGAGTAAAAGCGTAATTTCTTCGCCATCAGGGAACCATAATCCCAGGCTACGACCATACAACATGCCAATGGCAAGACCGATAAATAGCGTCGGTGTAAAGACACCACCGGGTGCGCCGGAACCGCTACTCGCCAGCACGGCACACAGTTTACAAAGGAAGATCCCGGCAATGATCATTAACAGTGGTGGGGCGGTTAAAAAGGATTGTACGGTGCTATAGCCGTTGCCCCACACTGCAGGTGTGAACAGGGAAAGCAGACCCACGATCAACCCGCCTAGTGCCAGTTGCCAGGGCGGCGCAAGTTTGAGACTCACAAATCCACGATGACAGGCGTTCATTAACGTTAACAACAGTGGTCCACACAGACCTGCCAGCACACCTGTACTGATAATCAGCGCATAGTCACTAGCCTGAACCGTTACTGAGAGTTGTACGCTGTAGAGTAACGCGTCGCTATGATTAATAAGATTGCTAACCAGCAACGCCACGACGGCGGAAATAATCACCGGGCCGAGAGAGGCCAACATCATAGTGCCAAACAGCACTTCGGCTATAAATAAACTGCCAGCAAGCGGGGCGCGATAGGCCGCAGCCATTCCCGCCGCGGCCCCACAGGCGATCCATAATTTCCATTCCTGGCGTGGCGTAAAACGTTGGGCAAAACAGGAGGCGGCAAGGGCAGCTAAAAGAATCATCGCACCTTCGCGACCAATTGCACTGCCGCTGGTTACTACCAGCAGCGAGGCAAGCGATTTAACCAGGCTTGCTGCGTAATCGAACTGTCCATCGGTTTGCAACGCTTCCATGTAATCGGTCGGCGCATGAGGGCGTTGTTGGGTAAATTTCTGCCAGCCCATCAGCAACAAACCCGCCGCCAGTCCGCCGAGCGCCGGAGTTAGCAGCCGTCGCCAGGGGGAAAGGTTTGTCGCTGCATTGACCAGACTGCCGGAGTCATTATTGAGGAACAACCACTCCAGTAGCAGCATCGCATGACGAAACCCGGCAACGGCAAAGGCCGCGAGAATACCGACGACTGTTGCGATAAGCAGACGGCGGAACATAGTGCGCAGATCCGGATAGATGTGTAGATGATGCATGAGCAGAAATGGGCAATGAAACACGGGCGACTATTTTGCGGCAAAAGAGGCCAACCGCAAAAGCAGTGCGTGCTTTAAGAGATAAAAAAACGTGACATTGTAACTTATTATTGCCGAATCGCGCGTAATCGTCACCATCCGGCAATATTACGGTGATCCTATCGAAAGAGTGGTTTAACCGCGACAGGAATCAACAGTTGTGATTGCCATTGCGCCAGCGTTAAGCGAGCCAGTTCACCCAGTGCACGGTAGAAAGGGTGTTCTGCTTTTTCGATAAAAACATCAAGAAAACGTGTTGACCACGGAAAAAGGTGCCATGCCAGCAATTCTTCGCATTCTGTCTGGCGACCATTCTCCGCCAACCACGCAGCCATCAACAGCAGTGAACCAAAATGATCTTCCGGTTCGTTTTGCTTCATTTCAAACTGAATGCCTTTCTCGCGCATCCACTGACGAAGTGCCAATGTTGAATCGCCAAACAGCACAGATTCGCGATCCAGCCAGACCGATCCCCACGGCGGAGACGGCAGTGCCCACGGGCCGACAAACAAACGCTGCCAGGCCTGGGCGTGAGTCTCTTCACACTGTGTCTGAAAAGCCGTCACCAGCGGCGCTAATGACGCTTCTGGTAGAGGCCACTGAGTTTCCCAGCCGTCACTGGTGAGTACCGCAACCAGAGGTGCGGCTTCCGCACTCTCTGGAGCGTAATAAAACAGCGCGCCCAACACGCGCGCCGCGACAGAAAAATTATCTTGCTGTGAAAAATGGGTCATTCCTAACATCCTGAAATGTGCGGGTTGCCCCGCACCAATTTGTTAACCTGCAATAGCCATTCCTACTGTCATGTGCAGGCCATAAAAGAGCACACGCCCGATCATCTCACCAACAAGTATGAGGATTAGCCCCAGAACAAGTCCGGCAACGTGAGGTTCACGGCGACGAATGAGCGGACAAAGCCAGCATCCAAGACCTGCGCATAACAATACCACACGCCAGACCTGTAAGGAGGCGTAATCTGGTACCAGTGCGCTGGCTTGTTGCACGGATGAGTGAATAGACGCCAGAGACAAACCTTGCAGCACAATCACCCCGGCACAAGCGATCAGCGCGAGAACGCTAATGATGGCAAATGGTGTGGTATTAAATGTAACGCGGGCTGCCCGCAGAATTGCGGCAGCAAGTATTGGACCGCTCAACAATACCGTCAGGAAGAAAGCCAGCGTAGTGTAACCGTTATGCCAGGTTGGCACAGTGTCGATTTGATACACGCAGGTCATCATCCAGACGAAAATGACGCCGAGCGCCATGCTGACAAGTAACCAGAGTTTCCCCAACGCTTGCGGCATTTTACCGATGACCGCCACCAGCCACCATAGTCCGCCAACGGCAAAAAATATGGAACCGGCAGCAATCTCGTTACTCAGACCAGAAGCTCCGATTCGATTCAGCGAGTTAAACGCCCGCAGTGGCGATCCCAGGTGCATGACAGAGGCCATAAACCCGATGCCCATCAACAGCCAGAGGAAAAACATGCCACGGACAATACGCTGACGGTCTGCGTCATTTTTGGCGGCGAACCAGCCAATTCCGCTAACAATCAGCGCGCCTACTACGCATTGACCCAATACGGTAAAGATAACCAGTGGCCACTCATGCCATCCATTTCCCATTTTACACTTCCTCCGGATTAGCCAGATAACCAGTGGTATCGCTGGTCGGGCGGCTGTTGGCGTTAGGTTTGATAACGATATTGGGTTTTGTGAAATGCGCGCGCGGCAGTGGCGCGACGGCAGCCAGAGTGCCGTGCTTCTGGCGCAGCTCTTCAATTGGACCGAACTCAAGTGCACGCAGCGGGCAGGATTCGACACATATGGGTTGTTTCCCCTCGGCGACGCGCGAATAACAACCATCGCACTTCGTCATGTGCCCTTTTTCAGCATTGTACTGTGGCGCGCCGTACGGACAAGCCATGTGGCAGTAGCGGCAGCCGATACAAACATCTTCATCAACCACCACAAAGCCATCTTCACGCTTATGCATTGCGCCGCTGGGGCAGACTTTTGTACATGCGGGGTCATCGCAATGGTTACAGGAGATGGAGAGATAATAAGCGAACACGTTCTGGTGCCAGACGCCATTATCTTCCTGCCAGTCGCCGCCAGCATATTCATAAATACGGCGGAAACTGACTTCCGGGCCAAGATCTTTAAAATCTTTGCACGCCAGTTCGCAGGTTTTACAGCCAGTACAGCGGCTGGAATCGATAAAAAATCCATATTGTGTGGTCACGGGCTACTCCTTAAACCTTTTCGATCTGGACAAGATTGCTGTGCGACGGGTTTCCCTTTGCCAGCGGTGAAGGGCGGTGAGAGGTCAGAATATTGATACTGCCGCCGTGATCGACCCGGTCACCAAACATATCCGCTTTAAGCCAAGCACCTTGCCCGATGGCGGTAACGCCAGGCAGAATACGCGGAGTCACTTTTGCGGCAATCAGCATTTCTCCATTATTGTTAAATACCCGCACGGTATCGCCATGACGGATACCGCGTGCCTGAGCATCAATGGGGTTGATCCACACCTCTTGTGGGCAGGCCTGCTGTAACACATCAATATTGCCGTAGCTGGAGTGGGTACGCGCTTTGTAATGGAAGCCCGTTAACTGCAGTGGATAGGTTTTCCGCAGGGGATCGTCCCAGCCATCAAAATCTGGGGTATACGCAGGAAGGGGATGAATAACTTCATCTTTTTTCAATTCCCAGGTATCCGCAATCTTCGCCAGTCGTTCAGAATAAATTTCGATTTTCCCCGAAGGTGTTTTCAACGGGTTTGCCTGTGGATCTTCACGGAATGCGCGGAAAGCGACGTAGTGTTCTTCCGGGCATTTTTTCTTAAAGATCCCGGTCGTTTTCATCTCCTCGTAGTCGGGCATCTCAGGGTTACGTTCCTTCGTTTTCGCATGGAGATATTTGATCCATTCATGCTGACTGCGACCTTCAGTAAAGGTTTGATAAACGTCTGGTCCTAAGCGTTTGGCGACTTCACTCAGCATCCAGTAGATGGGTTTGCGTTCAAATTTTGCTGAGGTTGCGGGTTGGGCGAGGATCACATAGCCCATATTCCCTGCAGATTCATGAGAGATAAGGTCTTCTTGCTCTGTTGGCATCAGGTCGGGCAACAGGATATCGCAATACTTAGCCGAGGCCGTCATGAAGTGGTCAATGCCAACAATCATCTCGCACTTGCTGTCATCCTGAAGCACCTCATGGGTGTGATTGATGTCGCCATGTTGATTGATCAATGTGTTACTGGCGTAGCACCATAAAAACTTGATGGGGACATCCAGTTTTTCTTTTCCACGAACACCATCACGGGTCGCGGTCATTTCCGTACCATGGTCGATGGCATCAGTCCATGTAAAGACGGAAATCTGCGTTTTAACAGGATTCTCGAGCATCGGGAACCATTCTACCCCCAGATCCCAGCTACCTTCGCGTACGCCTGAGTTGCCGCCGTTTATGCCGACGTTACCGGTGAGAACGGAAAGCATGGCAATAGCGCGGGATGTTTGTTCGCCGTTGGAGTGTCGTTGTGGCCCCCAACCCTGACAAATATAAGCAGGTTTTGCTGAACCGATCTCTCGTGCCAACTGGATAATTTTTTCTGCCGGGATGCTGGTGATTTTTGCTGCCCATTCCGGCGTTTTAGCTATGCCGTCAGGCCCTTCGCCCAGAATATAGGCTTTATAATGCGCGTTACGTGGTGCGTTGGCGGGCAGCGTTTTTTCATCGTAACCAACACAATATTTGTCGAGAAATGGCTGATCGACCATGTTTTCAGTAATCAGTACCCAGGCAATCGCACAGGCCAGTGCGCCATCGGTGCCAGGGCGAATGGGCAGCCATTCATCTTCACGCCCGGCAGCTGTGTCGTTATAACGTGGATCGATGACGATCATGCGTGCGTTTGAACGTTCGCGGGCTTGCTCGACGTAGTAAGTGACACCACCACCGCTCATCCGCGTTTCTGCCGGGTTATTTCCGAACATAACGACCAGTTTCGTATTGGCGATATCATCCGGGCTGTTGCCATCATTGGCACCGAACATATAACTCATTGCGGCACTGATCTGTGCGGTACTGTAGCTGCCATAGCGACTGAGAAAACCACCGCAAGAGTTCATCAGACGGTACGGGACGTTTGAGTTGGTGATGTTTCCGCCATCTACACCTGTTCCGTACAGGACATGTACAGCTTCATTGCCGTAATCTTTTAGGATCCGCCGAAGATTATCACTGATGGTATCCAGGGCTTCGTCCCAACTTATCCGTTCAAATTTACCTTCACCGCGCTTGCCGACGCGCTTCATGGGATATTTCAACCTATCAGGATGATTCATCCGTCGGCGGATAGAGCGCCCGCGTAAACACGCGCGAACCTGATGATTACCGTAGACGTCGTCACCTGTCGTATCATACTCCACCCAGTACACGGTGTCATCTTTCACATGCAAACGTAACAGACAGCGGCTCCCGCAGTTAACGGTGCAGGAACTCCAGACCGCTTTCTCTTCTACCGGAGCCTCTGCCGCCCGAACCATTTGGGAAAATGGCAGAGTGAAAGCACTGCTTGCCAGCGCAAGGCTGCCAAGTGCGGAGGTTTTCATCAGACTTCTACGGCTGATTTCAGCCTTCATGAGCGCCTCTGTGGTATGGATTTTCATCATTACTCACTTATTGCTTTTCAAACAAAATGTCATGCCAGAATTTATGGTTGTAGTGGGTTATATTTTTTCGATCTCGACCAGATTAGTGTGCTGCGGGTTTCCCTTCGCCAGTGGTGAAGGGCGCAGAGTGGTTAGCGTATTCACACAGCCGCCATGGTCGATTTTATCGCCAGACATATTGGCCTCGTGCCAGGCTCCCTGGCCCATAGCGCTAACCCCAGGGAGAATGCGTGGTGTTACTTTGGCTGGTAGCCGAACTTCGCCACGATGGTTAAACACCCGCACCATATCGCCGGTGGCAATCCCACGTTTCTGTGCATCTATAGGGTTGATCCACACTTCCTGACGGCAGGCTGCCTTCAGGACATCAATGTTGCCGTAGGTCGAGTGAGTACGGGATTTGTAATGGAAACCAAACAGTTGCAGTGGGAAGGTACTACGTTCAGGGGAGTCCCAGCCTTCAAAGGTTGAGGCATAAACTGGCAGTGGGCTTATCACTTCATCTTTTTCCAGTTCCCAGGTACGGGCAATTTCCGCCAGCTTGCTGGAATAAATTTCAATCTTACCGGAAGGCGTTTTAAGTGGATTTGCCTCGGGGTCGTCACGAAATGCTTTGTAGGCGACAAAATGACCATTGGGATCTTTACGCTTATAGATACCCATTTTTTTCAGTTCGTCGTAAGACGGTAACGCCGGATCTTTGGCAAGCATTTTGGCGTACAGATGTTGTAACCATTGTTCCTGCGTGCGACCTTCAGTGAACTTTTGATAGACGTCAGGTCCAAGACGTTTCGCGACTTCACTCAGGATCCAGTAAATCGGTTTGCGTTCGAATTTTTCGCTGGTGACAGGCTGGAGGAAAATGAGATATCCCATGTTACCGGCGTAGTCGTTAGGAATAATATCTTCCTGCTCAACGGTCATCAGGTCTGGCAGCAGAATGTCGGCATATTGAGGTAGCCTGAGTTTAACGGACACTCCTTCCTGAAATAGAATGGCATCAGAAGGAGCTAATAATGAGCAGAAAAACCCAACGTTACTCTAAAGAGTTCAAAGCCGAAGCTGTCAGAACGGTTCTTGAAAATCAACTTTCGATCAGTGAAGGCGCTTCCCGATTATCTCTTCCTGAAGGCACTTTAGGACAATGGGTTACCGCCGCCAGAAAAGGGCTCGGTACTCCTGGTTCCCGCACGGTGGCTGAACTGGAATCTGAAATTCTGCAACTGCGTAAGGCGTTAAATGAAGCTCGCCTTGAGCGAGATATATTAAAAAAAGCAACAGCGTATTTTGCACAGGAGTCGCTGAAAAATACGCGTTAATCGAACAATGGCGACAACAATTTCCCATTGAAGCGATGTGTCAGGTATTTGGTGTATCCAGGAGCGGTTATTACAACTGGGTACAGCATGAACCCTCAGACAGAAAACAAAGTGATGAGCGGCTAA
This sequence comes from Shigella sonnei, assembly GCF_002950395.1. NCBI lineage: Bacteria > Pseudomonadati > Pseudomonadota > Gammaproteobacteria > Enterobacterales > Enterobacteriaceae > Shigella > Shigella sonnei. Next base: position 1,287,047 of record NZ_CP026802.1, on the reverse strand, counting down.
AACTGGAGATTAAGGTGGCACATATCCGCACTCGCGAAACATATGGAACCCGGCGGCTCCAGACGGAGCTGGCAGAGAATGGCATCATCGTTGGTCGTGACCGACTGGCACGTCTTCGTAAGGAGCTAAGGCTACGCTGTAAGCAGAAACGCAAGTTCAGAGCGACTACGAACTCGAACCACAATCTGCCAGTTGCGCCAAATCTGCTGAACCAGACGTTCGCTCCTACAGCACCAAATCAGGTCTGGGTGGCGGACCTGACGTATGTTGCCACACAGGAGGGATGGTTGTACCTCGCTGGCATCAAAGATGTTTATACGTGCGAAATTGTCGGCTACGCCATGGGAGAGCGCATGACAAAAGAGCTGACAGGTAAAGCCCTGTTTATGGCGCTCAGGAGCCAGCGCCCACCTGCCGGGCTAATCCACCACTCTGATCGAGGTTCACAGTACTGCGCATACGATTACCGGGTCATACAGGAGCAGTCTGGTCTGAAAACATCAATGTCGCGTAAAGGTAACTGTTACGACAACGCTCCGATGGAAAGCTTCTGGGGAACGCTGAAAAATGAGAGCCTGAGCCACTATCGTTTTAATAACCGGGATGAAGCCATCTCAGTAATACGGGAATACATTGAGATTTTCTACAATCGTCAGCGTCGTCACTCTCGTCTGGGGAATATCTCCCCGGCAGCCTTCAGGGAAAAATATCATCAGATGGCTGCTTAAAAAAAGAACAAATGGTAGTGTCCGCTATTGCCAGTACACCTCAAGTATCAGTTGCGCTCTGATTTGTTCCTTCATCTTCAAACACGCCCTTTGTAGTCAGGTATTCAGTAATGTATTTGTTCAGTGCCACAGGGTCTTTGTGAATGTCGATCGGACGTTCACGGACAAGGCCAAAAATAGTCTGGCGGTCGTAGCGAAGGGCATCAGGCTGTTTGCGCATTGATGCCGAGATACGCTTCCAGTCTTCGCGGTCGTTGTCGATAACTTCATTTTTTGCCCAGCGATGGATGCTGCCGTCAATGTTTCCGGCATCCACATCACCAGGCCAGAGAGCGTAGGCCAGTTCGTCATCCAGTGTTTTCCATGTCTGCTTGTATTCGCGATGAATGGCAGCAATGGCCGGGCTGATTTTTCCTGTTGAATTTTCAGTGTGCTGTTGATTGGCTCTGGCACGGGCGAGATCAACAACAGACGTGTATTTTCCGGTTTCCTTGCGTTCACCTTCGCGACATTTTTTCCAGATGCGCATCTCTGCCTGAATTTCTGGCCATTTTGCACCAGGCTTACATTTATGCTTAATCCACCCGATGGCATGCAGTTTAATCTCCGGACACATGGCGTTAACTTCTGGCATTTTCATCAACGCTTCAACGATATGTCCGTCGAATGTTGCCATGTCTTCCTGCAACAGTTCCTGCGCGCTAATCACCATATCAACGGTGATGTTTTCACATGTGTCGAACTTAACCATGACAGCGTTCTGTACTTCAGGGGCCAGCTTGTCAAAAGTGACGTTCATCGGTTCGGATTCAGTCTCAACCGGGACAAAGGAAGCAGACTCCTCATCCCAGCGGTTTTCCTGCATATATTCAGCATCCCAGGAATCGAGGGCAGGGCGGGGTATACCAGGTTTATCCTCGCAGACAATAAATTTATAAGCGCAGTCCTGAGCAGCCGGATAATGTTCCAGGAATTGCCAGTGAAATTTTGCGCGGGCGCGGCGTTCGTCGCCGGCTTCAATGGCAGTGGCTACAGGTTTAGCGCCTTCTTCTTTTGTTGCCTTTTCGTCCGGAATGGCGGCGCAAATAAAGACTTTACTCATTTTGTTTTAACCTCATTACAGATTTAAGGGTGAACAAATCCCTGCCATTGCTGGCATATAAAAATGAAACCGGATATTTATTACGTGGCTGCTTTAAAGACCTGCCGGGACTTCTTTATTATCCTGGTGAATGATTTTATCAACCGGATAACAGTTACCGGGAATTTTCTGTTCAGCTGCAGCAGCCACGCATTCTTTCATGGAGTTGTATACTCCGGTAACCAGTTCAGCTGGTTCGCCCGTATTAAGAATAACGGTCAGAACGAGTGCAAATGCTGTATTCATCGCCAGCATCCTTTTTGCATCAGACGCAAACGAGCCAGCATTGAAACAATGCATATTTTATTTAATGACTCCCGTTCGTGTTTTCTCTTGTTAATGGCATCTTCAGTAAATACCGTGTTACTGATAGTGACACCAATTTCAAAACAACCTTCAGTCGTATTAACGTTTGGTAATAACGTTTCCATTATCGCGTCCTCAACAATGAATTTTGAGTAATTGCTCTACAGTCATATTTTTAATTGCGCCCCGGTTAACAAGAGTCCATCCCTGTTCTTCCAGATAAAACCGGAAAGGTGATGCTGCCAACTTACTGATTTAGTGTATGATGGTGTTTTTGAGGTGCTCCAGTGGCTTCTGTTTCTATCAGCTGTCCCTCCTGTTCAGCTACTGACGGGGTGGTGCGTAACGGCAAAAGCACTGCCGGACATCAGCGCTATCTCTGCTCTCACTGCCGTAAAACATGGCAACTGCAGTTCACTTACACCGCTTCTCAACCCGGTACGCACCAGAAAATCATTGATATGGCCATGAATGGCGTTGGATGCCGGGCAACTGCACGCATTATGGGCGTTGGCCTCAACACGATTTTACGTCACTTAAAAAACTCAGGCCGCAGTCGGTAACCTCGCGCATACAGCCGGGCAGTGACGTCATCGTCTGCGCGGAAATGGACGAACAGTGGGGCTATGTCGGGGCTAAATCGCGCCAGCGCTCGCTGTTTTACGCGTATGACAGTCTCCGGAAGACGGTTGTTGCGCACGTATTCGGTGAACGCACTATGGCGACGCTGGGGCGTCTTATGAGCCTGCTGTCACCCTTTGACGTGGTGATATGGATGACGGATGGCTGGCCGCTGTATGAATCCCGCCTGAAGGGAAAGCTGCACGTAATCAGCAAGCGATATACGCAGCGAATTGAGCGGCATAACCTGAATCTGAGGCAGCACCTGGCACGGCTGGGACGGAAGTCGCTGTCGTTCTCAAAATCGGTGGAGCTGCATGACAAAGTCATCGGGCATTATCTGAACATAAAACACTATCAATAAGTTGGAGTCATTACCAACCGGAAAGTCTCCATGGTACAGACCCGTGCGCCATCAGGAACGGTTTCGGTGAATCTGATGTTGCCGCGTTCGTCGAAGTGAACAACCAGGGTGCGGCCATCGCCTGGAATTATTTTGTCAGTGGGTGGGGTGTTATTCTGGCGCAGTTCGGCCTCCATGCGATCGAACTCAGCAATGTAGGCTTCTTTAAATGCAGCGGCTTTTTTGCCAGTGAATCCCATCACCAGGAAAACGAAGCCGTTTTTGGTGATTTGGTACATCGGGCGTTTTTCGCCTTTGGCGTCAGTGTAGGTGACGTCCTCAAAATTGAGGGCGTTAAATTCAGGTGAGCATTCAGTATTTGCGATGGCACGTAACACATTGTCGTGACGCTTGCCAAAGAACTCTGCGATCGCAATAGACGTAGTGACAGCGCGACCATTTTCGATGGTTACGTCAGGGTGAGAAAGGGCAGGGATAGTAGCCATGATGGCATCCTCGAGTGATAAGTTAATTAACTCACCACCGAGGTTTTCCACGACCATAAGGGTGGTGAGACGTACAGGGGTGGAAATACCGGTCACTCGAGAACCCGGCCAGTCTTGCGACTGCCCTGCACATCCCACCATAATTTGAATGGAGCTGTGCATTACGCATAAAAAAAACCGCTTCAGCGCGGCTATGCGCTCGAGTAACGTTCGGGTTTCCACGCCCGGCACCCGTTTTATAAGGTGCAGGTGCACTATAATTCCACCCGTTCTGGTTTTCAATAGCTACATTCAACATTTTCTCTTTCCTTTCATCACCGAAGTGAACTTTGTTGATGCGGTGCCTGGTGCCTCCAGGTGACGTTAACCAGTTAACAATTAACGCCGGATACAGGGAAACCCATAACCACCCGATACGGGGGAACTAATCGCTTTTTAACTGTGCCGCGTGCGCTGAGCCGCATTCACCGCATCACAAAATTCACTTTAAAAAGGGCGGACATCAGCCAGCAATGAAACTGATGCCGCCAAAGGTACCAATCAACATGGAGTGTTGTGGCGTGGTTGTCACTTAAGCGTATGGTCAACCTGACAACCCGGTGTCCTCAACGGGGAAGGAATAACTCCGCCATACTTACCGCCGCGTCATTTCGCGTTGTGTGCCTGCTTTTAACCACGTCAGGCGAGGTGGTATCCTTCTTATCCCGAATAACCAAGAAGGAAATCTATATGACTAAAGAAGAATTTGTCTCTTATATTTTTGATAAAACGGTTGGGTGATGCTGCCAACTTACTGATTTAGTGTATGATGGTGTTTTTGAGGTGCTCCAGTGGCTTCTGTTTCTATCAGCTGTCCCTCCTGTTCAGCTACTGACGGGGTGGTGCGTAACGGCAAAAGCACTGCCGGACATCAGCGCTATCTCTGCTCTCACTGCCGTAAAACATGGCAACTGCAGTTCACTTACACCGCTTCTCAACCCGGTACGCACCAGAAAATCATTGATATGGCCATGAATGGCGTTGGATGCCGGGCAACTGCACGCATTATGGGCGTTGGCCTCAACACGATTTTACGTCACTTAAAAAACTCAGGCCGCAGTCGGTAACCTCGCGCATACAGCCGGGCAGTGACGTCATCGTCTGCGCGGAAATGGACGAACAGTGGGGCTATGTCGGGGCTAAATCGCGCCAGCGCTGGCTGTTTTACGCGTATGACAGTCTCCGGAAGACGGTTGTTGCGCACGTATTCGGTGAACGCACTATGGCGACGCTGGGGCGTCTTATGAGCCTGCTGTCACCCTTTGACGTGGTGATATGGATGACGGATGGCTGGCCGCTGTATGAATCCCGCCTGAAGGGAAAGCTGCACGTAATCAGCAAGCGATATACGCAGCGAATTGAGCGGCATAACCTGAATCTGAGGCAGCACCTGGCACGGCTGGGACGGAAGTCGCTGTCGTTCTCAAAATCGGTGGAGCTGCATGACAAAGTCATCGGGCATTATCTGAACATAAAACACTATCAATAAGTTGGAGTCATTACCAAACGGTTGAAATGTATGCCGCTACTTACGGGTCCTGTAATCCTCTGAATAAACCAGAGGGAAAAGATGATTTCGACAAAATTTACCGCTTCTTGGAGGACCGCTATATCAAAAGCTTAGAGGACGCAGGGATCAAATCCCCAGTGAAGTCACCATTGTCCTGAGAACTTGCAGAACGTCATGATCATAACTTCCATCCAAACCGCGACGGCGAATTGCTTCTCGTATTACCGGAAGCAGTTCGCTGGAAATCTCGGTGCATATTTCACCTGATAATACGCTTGGCTCAAGTGAGAATATTGGTGAACTTACGGTCTTGGTCTCGACAGTTTCAGAGTCAGTGCCAACATTATAAAGCTCAACGAAAGCGGTCTTGATTTTCCGGGCCAGATCTTTTGCTGGCTCGCTTGCAATATCTTTCCCGATTTCTCGCAGCACAGAATGCAATGTATGAGCTGCTGTTTTCTGTACATCAGACGGTAAATCTTTAAATTCCATCGTCAGCCTCATCAGTCAGTGTTTCTGGCTAACCAGCAACGCGCGCCAGATTCGGTTTTAAACGTTTTGCTTTTGGTATACGTCATGGCGGTAAACGTTCCATCCTGGTTAGGGAACACGCCGCACACCAGAGATTCGTTGTTGCCAAGATCGATAGTATCCATGCTGACCTCATTTCCCCTTAACGCCGGGGTGGCGGAACAAAAAACCTGCTGCATAGTTAAAGATTGAACCCTGCCGTCATGTTCTTACGCCTCGGGCTGGCTACTTAACCCCTGACCACTGTCTGGTAACTCGAAGTATTGCCCTGCATTCTGTGGGGCGGGGTGGGTTGACGCCTGAAACAATAGCATCATTATTTTTTTTGATGTAAATAGCATCGCTATTGTTTTTTGTTGGGGCAAGAAAAAACCACCCTAAGGTGGTTCTGTCGGCGGGAATAATTAACTGTTTTTGCCTGGATACTGTCTTCGAGAATGCACAATATTTACTACTTCTATGCTTGATGCTGTTACTCGGTAAAGGATGATGTAGTTAGGATGAGTTACAATTTCACGAAGACCAAGAACTCGCTCGCTTGGAGGATACAGGTAAGGATGCTCTGTGAGCGGCAAAACGGATGTTTCAATTCGAATTTTCATTCTGCGTGCTGCCGCGGGATTTTCTTTAGCTATGTAGGCTACGATCTGGCGCAAATCATCACGAGCAGATGGTAGCCATAAAACGGGTAACATTATTCACCTCTGTGAGTTGCAGCAGCAATTTGGGCAATAATTTGTTCCATTTCCGCCATTACCTCATCATGCGGAATCGCCGGGCGGGGATCCGCGAGGCTTGCTGCTACTTTGGCCCGCAGCCATTCGTTGTAACTATTTTCTTGCTCAACTGTCTCAAATTCTGAAACCATTGGGGAAAGGACTGTACTCATTTTACATATCTCCTCTGATTTAGGCGCGACGGCCTTTTTGTGCAGCTAACCACCGCGCAACCGTACGATCCATTGATTCTTTTTTATCTTTCATCTCCTGAAGCATGTGTTCTTGATCTTCTTTCGGAAAAGCTCTGAACGTATGGATTAAATCTCGTTCCATCGGCTCTACGGCAAACGGTAGTTCATCCTCTGTTTGTTCTGTGTCTGCTGGTAATGCGACTATGTTATCTTGCTGTGGTTCTCGACAATACATCCTTGCAATTTGCAGCAAATCTACCATGTCTGGCCTGATTGACTCAGGGGGAACTTTCAGTAAGCCAGCAAACTTTAGAACAGCCTCAAGGTTTAGTGGGGTTTGACCATTTAGGTAGTGACTTACCGCCCCTTGTGTTGAAAACCCCATAATTTCCGCCGCACGTTCCTGAGTCAATCCCAACTGAGATTTCTTTGCCATCCAGATTTCTTTCAGTCTTCTGGCGGCGTTGAGGTCGGTGTCTGACAATGATTTTCTTTTCATACATCCAATTCTAATAAGATTGCTAATCACTTTGAAATAGCATCACTATTTACTTTTAAAAATAACAGTGCTATTAATTATGCATTGGTAACACATCACATAGGGCGGATTATGAATCTTGGAGAATATTTGCATCATTTTCATATAACCCAGAGTTCATTTGCTGAGATTGTTGGCGCATCCCAAGGGATGGTCAGCCACGTTATAACGGGGCGTGCAAAACTTACAGGAGAAAAAATATTACGTTGGTGTGAAGCAACGGGATGGGTGGTGACCCCACATGAGATTGACAGTAAAACCTACCCCAACCCAACTGACGGCTTGCCTGCTGAGTTTCAGGCTAACACACAACCATCGGCGGGGGTTGATTCATGAAAATCAAGCATGAACACATCCGCATGGCGATGAAAGCCTGGGCGCATCCGGACGGTGAAAAAGTTCCGGCAGCTGAAATAACCAGGGTTTATTTCGAACTGGGAATGACGTTTCCGGTTCTGCATAACGACAGCAAGCACAACACGCTTTATCTCAACACCCAAAAGATTTTCCGTTGGCTGGATAAAGACACCCCTGACGCTGTTGAAAAAATTCAGGCGTTGTTACCTGCGATCGAAAGGGCAATGCCACCTCCGCTGGTGGCTCGAATGCGCAGCCACAGTTCAGCTTATTTTCGGGAACTGGTGGAGACGCATGAACGACTGGTGAGAGACGCTGATGATTTTGTCGCAGTGGCAATCGCCGGTTTCAATCAGATGAACCGTGGTGGCCCGGCAGGAAATGCTGTGGCAGTACATTGACTGACAATAGCCATATCGAATCGCTCCCGGCAACTCGTGAGTAAAAAGATTCGGTATCAGAAGAGGTGAGTATGGCTAACGCCTGGCTCAGATTATGGCATGACATGCCAAATGACCCTAAGTGGCGAACAATTGCCAGGGTGTCAGGGCAGCCAATTGCAACAGTGATGGCAGTGTATATCCACCTCCTGGTGAGCGCGTCACGAAATGTCACGCGAGGTCACATTGATGTCACGACAGAAGATTTGGCAAGTGCGCTCGACGTGACAGAAGAGGTAATTGATTCAATTTTGCAGACGATGCAGGGGCGGGTACTTGATGGTGATTTAATCACTGGATGGGAAAAACGCCAGGTGCTTAAAGAGGACAACGGCAATATTTCGCAAACCGCAAAATCTCCTGCAGAGCGCAAGAGGGCGCAGCGAGAGAGGGAAAGAAAGCGGGAACAAAATGGCGATTGTCACGGCGCGTCACGAAATGTCACGCACATGTCACGACGAGTCACGACAGATACAGATAAAGATACAGATAAAGAAGATCAAAACACTATGGTCCATGGCGTAAAAAACGCCACGAACCAGGCAGGGGATGTTCAGACCGTCAATCCTGGTCAGCCAGCAGGCTCGACACCGGAAGCCGATTCAGCGTATGCGCTGAAAGCCGATTCGGGCGCTGTGCAGCAGGTGATGACCGCAAGGCCGGAGCAATCACTCCAACTGCAGCAGCCTGAAGCCGATTCCGCCATTCAGCGGGAAGCCGATCGGGTAGCCCCGGAAAACACCGGGCAGCCTGTGGGACGAGTGGATTATCCGGATGTGTTCGAACAGGTCTGGCGGGAATACCCGTTGCGTGCCGGGGCAAACCCGAAGAAATCCGCATTCAGTGCCTGGAAGGCCAGATTGCGCGAGGGGGTGCCACCAGAGACCATGCTGGATGGTGTGAGGCGTTACGCGAGATACCTGGCGGCGACCGGGAAAGCGGGAACGGAATTTGTTCAGCGAGCGACGACGTTTTTTGGGCCGGACCGGAATTTTGAAAACCCCTGGTTGCTCCCGGTAAGCGGCACGAACAACCAGCGTTGTGTGAATCATATTTCTGAACCGGATACCGAAATTCCGCCGGGATTCAGGGGGTGATGTGGCATGAAAAACATTGCGGCAGCCGGGGTTCTTGAACGTATTCACAGACTTGCACCACAGGGGGCGGTTCCACCGTACCGGACGGTGGAGGAGTGGCGGGAATGGCAACTTGCTGAAGGACGAAAACGCAGCGAGGAGATTAACCGCCAGAATCGCCAGTTGCGGGTGGAAAAAATCCTGAATCGTTCGGGCATCCAGCCTCTGCACAGCAAATGCTCGTTTGCGAATTATCAGGTGCAGAACGACGGGCAAAAATACGCGCTGAGCCAGGCCAAATCCATAGCTGACGAACTGATGACCGGGTGCACGAATTTTGTGTTCAGCGGTAAAACCGGCACCGGGAAAAATCACCTTGCAGCGGCGATGGGTAACCGGCTGATGGCGAAGGGGCGCAGCGTGATTATCGTCACCGAGTCTGATGTCATGAGCGTGTTGCATGACAGCTACGACAACGGCAAATCCGGTGAAAAATTTTTACAGGAGCTTTGCGGGGTTGATTTGCTGGTCCTGGATGAAATAGGCATTCAGCGGGAGACGAAAAACGAGCAGGTGGTATTGCACCAGATAATTGATCGCCGGACAGCATCACTGTGCAGTGTCGGGATGTTAACAAACCTGAATCATGCCGCAATGAGCACGCTTCTTGGTGAGAGGATTATGGACCGCATGACCATGAACGGTTGTCGGTGGGTGACGTTTAACTGGGATAGCTGGCGTTCAAATGTCAGCTTTCCGGGAGTTGTGAAGTAATTTTTGTTGGAGGATGTTTTAATGGAAACTGTATTTGACGCACTGAAAGCACTGAAAAGAGCCTCTTCACATGTGGTGGCGTCCCGCCTTGGAATCAGCCGTGAAGATGCGGTCAACGAACTGTGGAAACTGAAGCGCCGTGGTGAAGCGGATAACAAGGGTTCGATGTGGTGGCTGATTCAGGCTGGTGAAAGTGAACCAGTGTCACCGGTACCGAAAGTGACAGCGCAAATGCTGACTGAGGCGATTGAACAACATGGCCCACAAACGGCGGATGAGCTGGCACTGATGTTCGGGATTACCTCCCGCCGGGCGAATTCATCGCTGGCCATGGCAATCAGCAAAGGGCGTCTGATTCGCGTGAATCAGGGCGGTAAATTTCGGTACTGCATACCGGGCGCTGATTTACCGGCAGAGCCGAAAGCCGCATCCATAGCGGAAACGGATGGTAAAGTCTTTCCTCAGCCAGCAGGTGTTGCGTTACCGGTACAGGAAGCTGCAACACAGGAAGAAATTAAAACAGAAACTGTGGCGGACATTGTGCAGTCGTTGCCATCGTTCACCGAAACGCAAGCGGATGACCTGGTTTTACCATCGCTGCATATGGCAAACCGCGAACTGCGTCGGGCGAAAAGTCATGTCCAGAAGTGGGAGCGTGTCTGCGCCGCGTTGCGGGAGCTGAACAAGCACCGGGATATTGTTCGACAGATTGTCGATTCCTCCGGTCGTATTGTGTCGGAAAAGTGATTGCCGGGGGCGCTTATGGCAAAAGTATTTACACAGGAAGAGCGGGAAAAAATTAAGGGGCAGGTTGTTGAACTCGTACGCCAGAGTGGGCGCGAGACGTTACGACAACTGGAAGCTAAAACCGGGGCGACAAGATATTTAATAAGCGTTCTCGCCAGAGAGCTGGTTGCCAGTGGGGATGTATACAACTCTGGCTACGGGTTATTCCCGTCTGAACAGGCTCGTAAGGACTGGCAAAACGCCCGCAAAAAACTCTCGAGGGCAAAGCTGAAGAAACCATCTGTGGTTGATCCGGACCTTATCTGGTCATTACCAGACGGAGAAATACGCCGCTACGACAGACATCAGAACATAATCTGTCGCGAGTGCCGGAAGAGTGAAGTTATGCAGCGTGTACCGGCTTTCTATCAGGGTGATTTTCAGGAGGCGGTACTGTGAGTGAAATTAGCTATCAGGCTTCAATTACCGCTGGCATTCGCATCAAAGGAGAGGAGCATGGAAATAAAACCAGAAGATGAGTTAAGCAATATTGTTTTATTTCCGGTAAAAGAGGATAACCCTCGTAATCAGGTTAATTTTCTTTATGAGCCATCGGAAAGACCATATTGCCATCACGCTTCTGTCCGGGTTGACGAAAAAGAGCGTCAGGTCCGCTGTAAAATTTGCGGTGCAGTTGTGGAGCCATTTGACTGGATGCTCTCTGTGGCGAAAAGAGAAACCAGACTGGCAGATGATGTAAGGCTCTTGCGCCAGGAGGAGCGGGAAAGGCGAAAAAATATAGAAAAGCTAATCCAGATTGAGCGTAATGCGAAAGCGCGGATACGCAGGGTGACAAAATATAGCCCCGAATAATCAAGGTTATTTCTGGAAGTCAAGTCGTGAGTGATGAGGACTAACAAATACGGTGAACTCGATAAAGAGATTCAGGACGAACTGGAGGCCAGGAATGATTGACAAATCACCAAGTGAGTTCAGCTACAAAGATTTATTGTCATAACGGGTTATGAGATCGACTTGGTGCGTGATATTCTTCGGGCCAGTTTGCTATGCGCCACCATGAGATGTTATGGCCCGCATGTTTGATACATTAGGATTTTACATTATGAATGTGCAACATTTTGATTTTTTTACAGATAATGAGTTTTCTAATCTGGAAAGATATCAAACTTGTAAAGCCATGGCCAAAGGTTATGCGGGCAATTACAAAACCGGGCAGTCAAGGTTGATGCATGCCCGCTCATACTGCTTCAGCATCGTAGCTGCATATTGGGATACCCTTGCAAAAAAGCAAAAAAGCAGCATTAAAATGAGGGCAGTACCGCACACTGTTTACATAGAAGACATTCCATGTGATGCACGCGAGCTCGCTGAACGAACAGGTGAGCTTATTGCTCAATTTCCGGCGGAGGACGCTGGATATCTGATTGGGTCAATTTATACGGTAATGCTGCCATCCGCTTACCGTTCGGAATTGGGGGCTTACTATACCCCCCCACCTTTGGTAGCGCGTCTCTTGGACCTGGCTGAAAAGTCTGGTGTTGATTTTTCTCATGCATCGGTTATTGATCCTGCGTGTGGTGGCGGTGCATTTTTGGCACCAGTAGCCATTCGAATGTTAAAAAAAGACAAGGGGTCTTCCCCTGAATGGATGTTGAGGAGAATCAGTCGTCGTTTAAAGGGGATAGAAATCGATCCATTTGCGGCTTGGATGAGTTTGGTATTGCTCGAATCTGTACTAATGCCACTATGTGTAAAGGTAAAACGTAGATTGCCTGAAGATACAATTATTGTTGCTGATGCGCTTCAGCAAGATAAATTTTCTGGTTATGATCTTGTGGTAGGGAATCCGCCTTACGGACGTGTCACTCTCGATATTAAAACGAGAGAAAAATATTCTCGTTCGTTATTTGGTCATGCAAATCTATATGGATTGTTCACCGACTTAGCTGTTCGCATGGTTAAAGAGAAAACAGGAGTTATTGCATTTCTTACGCCAACTTCTTTTCTTGGTGGGCAGTATTTCACCGCGCTGCGAACCCTTTTGACCGAAAAAACTACTCCGTATGCCCTTGATTTCGTCACTGACAGGGATGGGGTCTTTGACGATGTTCTCCAGGAAACAATGTTGACAGCATTCAAGGCGGGAGAACATAAAGTTCGGGCCCAGGTATCCTCACTTGTCCCTAAGGGGTTGAACAAAGCAAAAATTGAGAAAATAGGTAATGTTGATATAGAAAAAGGTGGAGCAACGTGGCTTTTGCCACGCGTTAAAGATGATGCCTGTTTTCTTAATGTATTAAAACAGATGTCTACGCGTTTAGCTGATCTGGGATACTCAGTCTCTACAGGTCAGTTAGTCTGGAATCGATTTAAGTCGCAGTTGCGTACGACGAAAGGAAAAAATAGCTACCCATTAGTCTGGGCGGAATCAATAACTTCAGCTGGTTTTCGTTTTAGTGCAGACAGAAAAAATCATGTTCCCTATATCGATATAACCCCACAACAGGGTTTCCTTGTGACAAAATCTGAATGTGTGCTTGTTCAGCGGACAACATCGAAGGAACAGGACAGAAGGATTTTAGCGGCAATTTTACCTCAGGGATTTATAGATGAAACTGGTGGCGTAGTAGTTGAAAACCATATTAATATTGTATATTCAAACGGATTGTTCTCTGCGGTTCGCCCTGATGTTATTGATATGCTACTTAATTCGCATGTTGTCGATCGGGCGTTCAGGTGTATAAGCGGAAGTGTTGCTGTTTCGGCCTATGAATTGAATTCAATCCCGTTGCCTTCTCTGGAGCAGGTGATGGAGATTCAATCGTTAATTGATGCTGGCGTCCACAGACGGATTATTGAGAGAACTATCGCTGGTTTCTATGGAGTGATGATTGCATGAATCTGCCTGTTGTTCCCCCATTGAATGTTATCCGGGAAAGATTACAATTAATTTTCCCTGAAGGGACTGAGAATCGTGGATATTTAATTCGGGAAATAGCTGCAAAAACAATTTTTGTCATGTTTTATGCTGGTGCGGTTGAGGGGCTGGGGCGATGGATAAGGCCCAGCCAGGTTGTAAGTATGGGAGATTCGCAGGCTGCTCTTACTGATGATGCGTCCAGAGAAAGCTGGGTAAAGATGACTTTCTCTAAACAAAAGATAAGGCCTGCTGATGCATGGTATGCGGAAAATACGCGTGAGCCAATACGTGATGAAACTATAAAAAATGGCCTAATACCTTGCAATGCAATTGTTGAGCGTAAAGGTATACCCACCACATCCTCTCGTCCTCGTTACAGTTTGAATCGCTCTTTTGCAGCACTCTTTGATGCCGGGCTTGAAGGAGATTCGCTGCTGAGTGCAATAAGTTCCTGGCAAGAAAATCATTTGAACAAAGCCGCTCTTGCTAGGTTGCGTTTATTGAAATCAGGGGCAGTGATTGCTGCTGATGCCGTAGTCGTCACTTTCCCAAATGGAGAGAAGAGAACTTTAGCTCCGGGCCCGTCAAGTACAATAGCTAAGGCCGTCATCGAAGTTTTTGCTCCTAATTTTCTTAAGAATCCAACTGTGCTCTGGTTGTCTGAATCCGGGAATAAAGTTGTTGCTCAGGATGATGTATTGGCAAAAGCATTGGGGCTGAATATTGATGCCTCAAAAGCACTTCCAGATATTATTTTGATTGATTTGGGAGAGGACCGAACGGGTTCGGACATGCTTGTAGTTTTCACTGAAGTAGTTGCGACAGATGGGCCTATAAACAGGGAACGAAAAGTTACTCTCACTCATTTGGCTATTGACGCTGGGTTCAGCGAGAAAAATCTTGCATTCCTTACGGCATTTATGGACAGAAGTGCTCTGCCTTTTAAAAAGGCAATACCAGAATTGGCGTGGGGATCTTATGCATGGTTTGCTTCTGAACCGGAGCACTTAATTGATCTTCGGGATGGTTATCCGGTAAAGATCAGCCAGAGAAAATGACCAAAGTTTGATATCCGCCACGCCCTGAAGGATGGGGGTTTTACGGTGCACTGGATAAAAAATCGGTTTCATAGATTTGCCCACCGTGGTATACGCCTGCGATAAAAACTTTATTGTCATCAACGGCAAAAGCAATAATTGTTCTGTGGCGGGGTGATGCTGCCAACTTACTGATTTAGTGTATGATGGTGTTTTTGAGGTGCTCCAGTGGCTTCTGTTTCTATCAGCTGTCCCTCCTGTTCAGCTACTGACGGGGTGGTGCGTAACGGCAAAAGCACTGCCGGACATCAGCGCTATCTCTGCTCTCACTGCCGTAAAACATGGCAACTGCAGTTCACTTACACCGCTTCTCAACCCGGTACGCACCAGAAAATCATTGATATGGCCATGAATGGCGTTGGATGCCGGGCAACAGCACGCATTATGGGCGTTGGCCTCAACACGATTTTACGTCACTTAAAAAACTCAGGCCGCAGTCGGTAACCTCGCGCATACAGCCGGGCAGTGACGTCATCGTCTGCGCGGAAATGGACGAACAGTGGGGCTATGTCGGGGCTAAATCGCGCCAGCGCTGGCTGTTTTACGCGTATGACAGTCTCCGGAAGACGGTTGTTGCGCACGTATTCGGTGAACGCACTATGGCGACGCTGGGGCGTCTTATGAGCCTGCTGTCACCCTTTGACGTGGTGATATGGATGACGGATGGCTGGCCGCTGTATGAATCCCGCCTGAAGGGAAAGCTGCACGTAATCAGCAAGCGATATACGCAGCGAATTGAGCGGCATAACCTGAATCTGAGGCAGCACCTGGCACGGCTGGGACGGAAGTCGCTGTCGTTCTCAAAATCGGTGGAGCTGCATGACAAAGTCATCGGGCATTATCTGAACATAAAACACTATCAATAAGTTGGAGTCATTACCCATATAACAAAACATATAGCTTGCCATATTTATATTTAAGGAATTGTTATGGGAAATAATTTGTTATCAGCAAAAGCGACACTCCCTGTTTATGATCGTAATAACCTGGCCCCAAGAATTATTCATTTAGGCTTTGGTGCATTTCACCGTGCGCATCAGGGCGTGTATGCCGATATTCTTGCTACAGAACATTTCAGTGACTGGGGATATTATGAGGTCAACTTAATCGGCGGCGAACAGCAAATTGCCGATTTACAACAGCAAGATAATCTTTATACCGTTGCGGAAATGTCGGCCGATGCGTGGACGGCTCGCGTCGTTGGCGTCGTTAAGAAAGCCTTGCACGTACAGATGGATGGCTTAGAAACCGTGTTGGCTGCGATGTGTGAACCGCAAATCGCGATTGTCTCTCTGACAATCACCGAAAAAGGGTATTTCCACTCTCCGGCGACCGGACAGTTAATGCTCGATCACCCGATGGTCGCTGCCGACGTGCAAAATCCCCACCAGCCGAAAACAGCAACAGGGGTGATTGTTGAGGCGCTGGCCCGCCGTAAAGCGGCAGGACTTCCCGCATTTACCGTCATGTCATGTGACAACATGCCAGAAAACGGTCATGTTATGCGTGACGTTGTCACTTCATACGCGAAAGCTGTTGATGTAAAACTGGCACAATGGATCGAAGATAACGTGACTTTCCCATCAACAATGGTGGACCGTATTGTGCCCGCAGTGACAGAGGATACGCTGGCGAAAATCGAACAACTTACCGGTGTGGGCGATCCTGCGGGCGTTGCCTGTGAACCTTTCCGCCAGTGGGTAATAGAAGATAACTTTGTTGCCGGACGTCCAGAATGGGAAAAAGCGGGAGCCGAACTGGTTAGTGATGTGCTGCCTTATGAAGAGATGAAGTTGCGCATGCTCAACGGCAGTCATTCATTCCTGGCGTATTTGGGTTATCTTGCTGGATATCAGCACATTAATGACTGCATGGAAGATGAACATTATCGTTATGCGGCGTATGGCTTGATGTTGCAGGAACAAGCGCCGACGCTGAAAGTGCAGGGCGTTGATTTGCAAGATTACGCTAACCGATTAATTGAACGCTATAGCAACCCGGCGTTACGTCATCGAACCTGGCAGATTGCGATGGATGGCAGCCAGAAATTGCCACAGCGGATGTTGGATTCTGTTCGCTGGCATCTGGCGCATGACAGCAAGTTCGATCTGCTGGCACTGGGCGTCGCGGGTTGGATGCGTTATGTCGGTGGTGTTGATGAACAGGGAAATCCGATTGAAATCAGTGACCCACTGTTACCTGTTATTCAGAAGGCTGTACAAAGTAGTGCTGAAGGGAAAGCGCGCGTCCAGTCATTGCTGGCGATTAAGGCGATCTTTGGTGATGATTTGCCAGACAATAGTTTGTTTACTGCAAAAGTGACGGAAGCGTACTTGTCTTTATTAGCGCATGGCGCGAAAGCGACCGTGGCGAAATATTCCGTGAAGTAAAAAAAGCAATGCCGCCATCGGCGGCATTCACACGCTTAGTTCATGCCGAGACGAATCAGGTCCAGAGGTGCCAGTTTCTCTTCACAACCTTCAACAACTACGGTTTTTCCGCGGCGGATTTGCTCAGCGGTCAGACCTTCAGTATCAATCGACAGGATCTTGCCAGTGTGACCGGTGCCGCTAACCATAACACGGCTGCCAGTGGTGATTGCGTTACGGTTACGATCGTAGGTCGTCATAGGTATTTTCTCCTTTCTGATTTACAGTCGAAGCCCACGTAACGGGCGCAATATAAATACTCCTGTCGAGTGAAATATTTTTTGTTTTTGATCAAGCTCACATCTTTTTTGATACATGCATGAGCCATAAGGCGGGGGAAAAGACTCTCACCCCGGATGGGATGAGAGGAAATGAATTACTCTTCGCTAAACCAGTCGCTATTTTCCTGGCGGATCTGGCGCACGGATTCGCTGATTTCCTGCAAATGTTGCGTCATTGCACGTTCTACCGCATCGCCATCACGTTTTTGCAGGGCAGAGAAAATATCAAGATGCTGGCGTAACAGCATTTCTGGTGGAGAAACGTGGTCGAAACTCATATAGCGCACGCGATCAACGGTCGCTTTCAGGTTCTCAATGGTATCCCACGCCAGTTGACAGTCGGCAATCTGCGTCAGGAGTTGATGGAAGTTGTCATCAAGTTCAAAAAAATCATCCAGTTGCTTGCGCTCAATGGCAATGCGTTGCTGGTGAAGATTTTGTTCCAGTTGGTAGCACTGGCTTTCGGTAATCATGCTCGCCGCCCGACGCGCCACCGCGCACTCAATGGCCTGACGGATAAAACTGCCATTGCGCACCTGGGCCATGGAAATTTTGTTGACGTAGCTGCCACGCTGCGGACGAATTTGAATCAGGCCGTTTTCCGCCAGTTTAATAAAGGCTTCACGAACCGGCTGGCGTGACACATTGAAACGAACAGAAACTTCTTTTTCCGACAACGGTGTGCCTGGTGCAATCAGGCAATGGACAATGTCGCGACGAAGAATACGATAAATTTGCTGATTGACAGGCTGTGTGGGATTAAGTTGCGTTTCGACGGTCATTCGTTCTTGCTTGTGAGTGAGTTAACTGCATGAGTCTACCACTTTTTTGTGACAAGCAATAACCCGGCAGTTACGCCGGGTATAAAAATTACTGACGGTGGACATTCAGTCCGGCATAGCTTTGGGTAACCGGCATCATTTCCAGGGTATTGATATTGACGTGAGCAGGCAGCGTTGACACCCACCAGACGGCTTCGCTGACATCTTCTGGCGTCAATGCAACGGTATTTTGATAGGTTTTTTCCGCTTTACCGTCATCGCCTTTAAAGCGGACATTGGAAAACTCGGTGCCACCCACCAGACCCGGTTCGATGTCGGTGACGCGCACCGCCGTACCATGCAGGTCCGTACGCAGATTCAGGCTAAACTGACGAACAAACGCTTTCGTCGCACCGTAAACGTTACCACCGGCATACGGCCAGCTACCTGCCGTTGAGCCAATGTTAATAATATGACCATGATTACGTTCAACCATACCCGGTAAGACGGCGCGCGTCATATATACCAGGCCTTTGTTGTTGGTATCAATCATCGTTTCCCAGTCTTCAACGCTGGCTTTATGCGCAGGCTCCATGCCCAACGCCAGGCCGGCATTATTTACCAGGATATCAATATTGCACCACTCGGCAGGAAGCGATGCCAGCATCTCTTCAATAGCGGCGCGGTTGCGAACGTCCAGTTGGGCGATATACAGATTATCTCCCAGTTCGTCTTTTAACTCCTGCAACCGCTCCTGGCGACGGCCAGTGGCGATAACTTTATGCCCTTGTTGAATAAAACGACGAGTAATGCATTCACCAAAACCTGCCGTTGCTCCAGTTACTAAAACGATCATCTCACTGTTCCTCAACGCTTTTGTGTGTCAATAACATAGCACGTGATGCTTAAGAGCGGGTAATACTGGTTTGCAAGATTGCACTCCGTTATCAGTAAGCCTACGCTATGGAACATCTCGCGTTCAGGAGAAGAAAATGACAACAATGAATCCTTTCCTTGTGCAAAGCACACTACCGTATCTGGCTCCCCATTTTGATCAAATTGCCAATCATCACTATCGCCCGGCATTCGATGAGGGAATGCAGCAAAAGCGGGCAGAAATTGCTGCCATCGCGCTTAACCCGCAAACGCCTGATTTCAACAATACTATTCTGGCACTGGAACAAAGCGGAGAATTACTTACCCGCGTTACCAGCGTCTTTTTTGCGATGACTGCGGCGCATACCAATGATGAATTACAGCGTCTTGATGAACAGTTTTCCGCTGAACTGGCGGAACTGGCTAATGATATCTATCTGAACGGTGAATTATTCGCGCGGGTAGATGCTGTCTGGCAGCGCCGTGAATCCCTGGGGCTTGATAGTGAATCCATCCGCCTGGTGGAGGTGATTCATCAACGTTTTGTCCTTGCCGGAGCCAAACTTGCGCAAGCTGATAAAGCAAAATTAAAAGTACTGAATACAGAAGCTGCGACCCTGACCAGCCAGTTTAACCAGCGATTACTGGCAGCTTATAAATCCGGCGGTCTGGTTGTGAACGATATCGCGCAGCTGGCAGGAATGAGTGAGCAAGAGATTGCGCTGGCGGCAGAGGCGGCTCGCGAGAAAGGTCTGGATAACAAATGGCTGATTCCGCTGCTGAATACCACCCAACAACCGGCGCTTGCCGAAATGCGCGATCGTGCGACGCGTGAAAAACTGTTTATTGCGGGCTGGACGCGAGCGGAAAAAAATGATGGCAATGATACCCGCGCTATCATTCAACGTCTGGTAGAGATTCGCGCACAGCAGGCGAAACTGCTTGGTTTTCCTCATTATGCCGCATGGAAAATCGCCGATCAGATGGCAAAAACGCCAGAAGCAGCACTCAACTTTATGCGGGAAATTGTTCCAGCGGCGCGTCAACGTGCGAGCGATGAATTAGCCTCCATACAGGCGGTTATCGATAAGCAGCAGGGCGGGTTTAGCGCGCAGCCGTGGGACTGGGCATTTTATGCGGAACAGGTACGGCGGGAGAAATTTGATCTTGATGAAGCGCAGCTCAAGCCATATTTTGAATTAAACACGGTGTTGAATGAAGGTGTATTCTGGACCGCGAATCAGCTCTTCGGTATTAAGTTTGTCGAACGTTTTGATATTCCTGTCTACCATCCTGACGTTCGGGTGTGGGAAATTTTTGATCATAATGGCGTGGGGCTGGCGTTATTTTACGGTGATTTCTTCGCCCGTGATTCAAAAAGCGGCGGTGCATGGATGGGCAATTTTGTTGAGCAATCAACGCTTAATGAAACGCATCCGGTAATTTATAACGTCTGCAATTATCAGAAACCCGCTGCCGGTGAGCCTGCGTTGTTACTCTGGGATGATGTAATAACCTTATTCCATGAATTTGGTCATACGCTGCACGGCCTTTTTGCCCGCCAGCGTTATGCCACGCTTTCCGGCACCAACACGCCGCGTGATTTTGTCGAATTTCCGTCGCAAATCAACGAACACTGGGCAACGCATCCGCAGGTATTCGCTCGCTACGCCCGGCATTATCAGAGCGGGGCAGCAATGCCTGACGAACTGCAACAGAAAATGCGTAATGCCAGCCTGTTCAACAAAGGGTATGAGATGAGCGAACTGCTTAGCGCCGCACTTCTCGATATGCGCTGGCATTGCCTGGAAGAAAACGAAGCAATGCAGGATGTCGATGATTTTGAATTGCGGGCGCTGGTGGCGGAAAATATGGATCTTCCTGCTATACCGCCACGCTATCGCAGCAGTTATTTCGCCCATATTTTTGGTGGCGGATATGCTGCAGGTTATTACGCTTATCTGTGGACGCAAATGTTGGCCGATGATGGTTACCAGTGGTTTGTTGAGCAGGGCGGATTAACGCGTGAAAATGGGCAGCGTTTTCGCGAGGCGATCCTTTCCAGAGGTAACAGCGAAGATCTGGAACGCCTGCATCGACAATGGCGCGGTAAGGCTCCTCAGATTATGCCGATGCTGCAACATCGTGGCTTGAACATATAAACACCACCAATGGCTGGCCTGGGGATATCGCCAGGCCAGCCTGGTTATAGCAGTAATTGCAGCAGCTGGGCGAGGGCAAACCTCACCGCTAAAGCTAATACCGTTTCGCAGTCGCCAGCAAAATGCATAACCGCAGTGTAGTTCTGGCCTTTAATATGCCACGCGAACCAGACGGTACCCGCTGGCGTACCATCTTCACCGCCCTCCGGTCCGCCGTAGCCGGTAATGGCAATACTGACATCAGCATCCGCACGCTCTATGGCACCTGTTGCCATTTCTGCTGCCACTTTCTCACTCACCGCAGAATATCGTTCAAGAGACTGCTGGCTTACGCTGAGGATTTTCATCTTTGCCTGATCGGTGAAAGTAACAAAGCCTGCACCGTAAAATTTGGGTGTATCTTCAGCTGCACACAGGGCGCTAGCCAACTTACCGCCGGTGCATGATTCGGCGGTAGTTAAGCGTAATTGATCCGCGATAAGTCTTTGACTCAACGCGGATGTCAGGTTTTCAATAGTGTCGGTATCTGCGAGTTGTACAATTTTATCTTTATTAATGTTCACTGTTTTTTGTCCACGCTATTATATGTAAAGGTGATTTGCTTTTTCTGTATGCTCGTCCAATATAATAATTTTCAAACATATAAATCCGATTATTCTGAAAACATGTTTAAGACTCTTCAATCTTCTTAACTTTAGTGAGTCAAATTCTCTGAATATTTGACAGCTAGTGGGCTGATTTTAAATGCCTTATAACAATTGGCAGTATTCTTATTTGGCAATTATAAAAATAGCAACCAGACTTAATAAGTCAAACCAAACGCAATTAAGGAGTTAGTATGAAATTTCAGTCCATTGTATTAGCAAGTTTTCTTGTCATGCCTTATGCGTTGGCAGATGACCAGGGCGGTTTAAAACAGGATGCAGCGCCACCGCCGCCTCATGCAATAGAAGATGGCTATCGCGGAACCGATGATGCAAAAAAAATGACCGTTGATTTCGCAAAAAACATGCACGATGGCGCTTCGGTTTCACTACGCGGTAATTTGATTTCTCACAAAGGAGAGGACCGTTACGTTTTTCGCGATAAGAGCGGTGAAATTAATGTTGTTATTCCTGCGGCCGTCTTTGATGGACGAGAAGTTCAGCCGGACCAGATGATCAACATTAGCGGCAGTCTGGATAAGAAAAGCGCGCCGGCCGTCGTTCGGGTCACTCATTTGCAGAAATAAAAATAAATTAGCCTGATGGCCTGAACTACTGGGCCATTAGGGTATTGGGTTATGCTATTTGTCATCCTTTTATTTACGATAATGCAGAGGTGATTTACAGAATTAAACACTTTTTTATCCGCTGATTTTGTTTTAAATCACAATGTTATCTCAGAGATGACTCATAACTTCGGATTTCTATGAAAATATTGACGTAATTTTGCTTTTCTCTCGTTAGAATAGCGCGCACAAGGAACTGTGAAAAAGGAGTGGCAATGATCAAGAAGACAACGGAAATTGATGCCATCTTGTTAAATCTCAATAAGGCTATCGATGCCCACTACCAGTGGCTGGTGAGTATGTTTCACAGCGTGGTCGCGAGAGATGCCAGTAAGCCAGAAATAACGGATAACCATTCTTATGGACTGTGCCAGTTTGGTCGGTGGATTGATCATCTGGGGCCACTCGATAACGATGAATTACCTTACGTTCGGCTAATGGATTCTGCCCATCAACATATGCATAACTGTGGTCGGGAATTAATGCTGGCTATTGTTGAAAATCACTGGCAGGACGCGCATTTCGACGCCTTTCAGGAGGGGTTGCTTTCTTTTACTGCGGCATTAACCGATTACAAAATTTATTTGCTGACGATCCGTAGCAATATGGATGTTTTGACGGGATTGCCGGGGCGTCGGGTTCTTGATGAATCCTTTGATCATCAGTTACGCAACACTGATCCTCTGAATCTTTATTTAATGTTGTTGGATATTGACCGATTTAAATTGGTTAATGATACCTACGGGCATTTAATCGGCGATGTAGTATTACGCACCCTGGCAACTTACTTAGCCAGTTGGACGCGTGATTACGAAACGGTTTATCGCTACGGGGGCGAAGAATTTATCATTATTGTTAAAGCGGCTAATGATGAAGAAGCATGTCGTGCAGGTGTCAGAATTTGCCAGTTAGTCGATAACCATGCCATCACACATTCTGAAGGGCATATCAACATTACCGTGACAGCAGGTGTGAGTCGCGCATTTCCTGAAGAGCCTCTGGATGTGGTCATTGGAAGAGCAGACCGGGCAATGTATGAGGGTAAGCAAACCGGAAGAAATCGCTGCATGTTTATTGACGAACAAAATGTGATTAACCGAGTTTAAGCTCCGTTTAACATTCATTGAGAAAACTGATGCTACTGTGTCAACGATCCGTTATCAGTGCAGGAAAATGCCTGTTAGCGTAAAAGCAAAACACAAATCTATCCATGCAAGCATTCACCGCCGGTTTACTGGCGGTTTTTTTTCGCCGTCATAAAAATCAGGCCCCTTGTACACAACTGTAACAAGGGGCCGGTTAGGTGAGGGATTATCTCCGTTCAGGTGATGCTGCCAACTTACTGATTTAGTGTATGATGGTGTTTTTGAGGTGCTCCAGTGGCTTCTGTTTCTATCAGCTGTCCCTCCTGTTCAGCTACTGACGGGGTGGTGCGTAACGGCAAAAGCACTGCCGGACATCAGCGCTATCTCTGCTCTCACTGCCGTAAAACATGGCAACTGCAGTTCACTTACACCGCTTCTCAACCCGGTACGCACCAGAAAATCATTGATATGGCCATGAATGGCGTTGGATGCCGGGCAACAGCACGCATTATGGGCGTTGGCCTCAACACGATTTTACGTCACTTAAAAAACTCAGGCCGCAGTCGGTAACCTCGCGCATACAGCCGGGCAGTGACGTCATCGTCTGCGCGGAAATGGACGAACAGTGGGGCTATGTCGGGGCTAAATCGCGCCAGCGCTGGCTGTTTTACGCGTATGACAGTCTCCGGAAGACGGTTGTTGCGCACGTATTCGGTGAACGCACTATGGCGACGCTGGGGCGTCTTATGAGCCTGCTGTCACCCTTTGACGTGGTGATATGGATGACGGATGGCTGGCCGCTGTATGAATCCCGCCTGAAGGGAAAGCTGCACGTAATCAGCAAGCGATATACGCAGCGAATTGAGCGGCATAACCTGAATCTGAGGCAGCACCTGGCACGGCTGGGACGGAAGTCGCTGTCGTTCTCAAAATCGGTGGAGCTGCATGACAAAGTCATCGGGCATTATCTGAACATAAAACACTATCAATAAGTTGGAGTCATTACCCAGGCGGAAGTCTGGTGGTAATCTATTTTAGTTAAGGAGTTGTGTATGTCAGGATTTAAAAAAGGTTTTTTATGGGGTGGCGCGGTAGCCGCGCATCAGTTGGAAGGTGGCTGGAATGAAGGAGGAAAAGGCATCAGTATCGCTGATGTGATGACTGCTGGCGCTCACGGGGTGCCGCGTGAAGTGACAGAAGGCGTTATCGACGGGCTTAATTATCCCAATCATGAAGCAATTGATTTTTATCATCGCTATAAAACAGATATTCAGTTATTTGCCGAGATGGGATTCAAATGCTTTCGAACTTCCATTGCCTGGACACGAATCTTTCCGCAAGGTGACGAACAGGAGCCGAATGAAGAGGGTTTACAATTTTATGATGATCTGTTCGATGAATGCCTGAAGCAAGGAATGGAACCTGTGGTGACGCTTTCGCATTTTGAGATGCCTTATCATCTGGTGACAAAATATGGTGGCTGGCGAAACCGTAAGCTGATCGACTTTTTTATCCGCTTCGCATCAACGGTCTTCACGCGCTATAAAGAAAAAGTAAAGTACTGGATGACGTTTAACGAAATCAATAATCAGGTGAATTTCAGCGAAAGCCTGTGTCCATTTACTAATTCCGGTATCTTGTATTCGCCAGAGGAAGATATCAATGAGCGCGAACAAATAATGTACCAGGCGGTACATTACGAGTTAGTTGCCAGTGCCCTGGCGGTACAGACTGGAAAATCGATCAATCCTGAATTTAACATTGGCTGTATGATCGCCATGTGCCCCATCTATCCTCTGACGTGTGCACCCAACGATATGATGATGGCCACGAAAGCGATGCATCGTCGTTACTGGTTTACTGATGTTCATGCTCGTGGATATTATCCGCAACATATGCTGAATTACTTTGCCAGGAAAGGATTCAACCTCGATATCACACCAGAAGATAACGCGATTCTTGCCAGTGGATGTGTCGACTTTATCGGTTTTAGCTACTACATGTCTTTTACGACACAATTTTCTCCCGATAACCCGCAACTGGATTATGTTGAACCACGAGATTTGGTCAGCAACCCTTATATCGATACATCCGAATGGGGATGGCAAATTGATCCGGCAGGGCTACGTTATTCACTCAACTGGTTCTGGGATCATTTCCAGTTGCCGCTGTTTATTGTCGAAAATGGATTTGGTGCGGTTGACCAGAGACAAGCTGACGGCACGGTGAACGATCACTATCGCATTGATTACTTTGCTTCCCATATTCGGGAAATGAAAAAAGCCGTAGTTGAAGATGGTGTTGACTTAATTGGCTACACCCCGTGGGGCTGCATTGACCTGGTTTCTGCCGGAACAGGGGAAATGAAAAAGCGCTACGGAATGATTTATGTCGATAAAGACAACGAAGGGAAGGGAACGCTGGAACGGATACGTAAAGCGTCGTTTTACTGGTATCGGGATCTCATCGCCAACAATGGCGAAAATATTTGAGACTTGAGGAAGATATTACGGAGATGTCAGGCTCTGTGATCAGAGCCTGACAATAACTACATAGCGTGTTGATTATAATAGGGCACGCCGAGCGCATCCGACTTATCACTGCCAGTACCCATGTGATTTAAATCAAACGGTGGTTGTTCCTGCGATGGGGGAACAACCACGACATTGGCACAAGAAGTAACAACTGGCTGCGTGGTTTGTTCCGCAACGCCCTGCGCGGAAAAGAGAATAAGCGCAGCTGCTATTGCGGATGAAAGTGGTTTCATGATTGCCTCAGTGACGTTGTCACGTTATCAACTAGCTATTGTAATGATTTAATGGATGTAAAAAGCGCGATTCGCCCTGCATATTGGTCATCCGGTATTTATGCGGCGGAACATCAAAGTAATTTTTGAAGGTTCGGGTCAGAGTTTGTTGCGACTCGAAGCCATATCGTTCTGCCAGATAGAGTATCGGCTCGTTACTTTCCTTCAGCTTTTGCGCGATTTCCGTCATCTTACGGCTGCGGATGTATTGGCCTAATGAATGACCGGTTTCTTTTTTAAACATCCGTTGCAGGTGCCATTTGGAGTAACCCGAACGCTCTGACACTTTCTCCAGTGACAGTGGCGATTCCAGGTTGTCCTCGATCCAGTCCAAAATGCTATGAATGGTAATAGCGTCAGTATTGCGTCTGGACATCGTCATACCTCTTTTTTGTTTACGGCAGGACTTTCTTAAGCAAATGCTCAAGTGTTGCAACTTCGTCCGCCGTCAGGTTTTTTGTTAATTC
Source organism: Shigella sonnei (assembly GCF_002950395.1). NCBI lineage: Bacteria > Pseudomonadati > Pseudomonadota > Gammaproteobacteria > Enterobacterales > Enterobacteriaceae > Shigella > Shigella sonnei. The sequence continues at coordinate 1,260,326 of NZ_CP026802.1, read as the reverse complement.
TTGATGCAGGTCCTGGCCAACTAATTGATGGCATTGTTCGCATATTGCCGCGCCGCTGGTGGTAAGTTTTACCAGTACGCCGCGCTTATCATTCGGGTTCGGCAACCTTTCAACCCAGCCTTTACAGACCAGGCGATCCAGCATACGGGTCAGTGCTCCCAGGTCGACCGACAACACTTTTTTCAGTTCAACCGGAGTAATACACGCCGCGCAGCGGATAGAGCAGAGCACCTTAAACTGTGCCGCGGTAATATCCAGCGGAGACAGATACTCGTTAAGCAGACGATCTTTCTTCTGATTAACCATATGGATTAAGCGACCCAATGGAATAATTTCATTGAACAGATCGCTGGTACTTTTCACATTAGTTGCCCTGGCAAGTAATTAGTTGCAGAGGATAATATTGCCCAGGCAAGTATAAGTCAAATGAATGAATTGACCGATGCCACGTTTTGCTAAATCGGTTCAAGTTTTGGTCAATGCGATGCAAGGTTAGCTAAAGAGTGACACTTTATCCTTGTTTACCCCTTATACTTTTCGCTGATAACCCAGATACACAGGATAACAACCACCAATGTTAGATTTGTTTAAAGCAATTGGCCTGGGGCTGGTGGTGTTGCTGCCGTTAGCTAACCCATTAACAACTGTCGCGCTATTTCTTGGCCTGGCAGGCAACATGAACAGTGCCGAACGTAATCGTCAGTCGTTGATGGCCTCGGTGTACGTATTTGCCATCATGATGGTGGCGTATTACGCCGGGCAACTGGTGATGGATACATTTGGCATTTCGATTCCCGGTCTGCGAATTGCAGGCGGCTTAATCGTCGCGTTTATCGGTTTTCGGATGCTCTTTCCGCAACAGAAAGCGATTGATTCACCGGAGGCGAAAAGCAAGTCGGAAGAGCTGGAAGATGAACCCAGTGCCAATATTGCCTTTGTGCCGCTAGCAATGCCAAGTACCGCTGGTCCGGGAACCATAGCGATGATTATTAGCTCGGCGTCCACAGTGCGTCAGAGTTCAACCTTCGCTGATTGGGTACTGATGGTTGCGCCGCCGCTGATCTTTTTCCTGGTGGCGGTTATTTTGTGGGGAAGCCTACGCAGCTCCGGCGCAATTATGCGGCTGGTGGGCAAGGGTGGCATTGAAGCGATCTCCCGTCTGATGGGATTCCTGCTGGTATGTATGGGTGTGCAGTTTATTATTAACGGCATCCTGGAAATCATTAAAACGTACCATTAAAAAAGGCCCGAATGGGCCTTTCAACTATTGCGTCTGTTCTTCGAGTGTCACTGGCCAGCGGCGAAATATAATGATTGACCATATTAACGCGGCAAAAGCAGGCACCGCGCCCACATAACCAATCATCGACATTGACCAGTGCAAACTCACCTGATTACCTACCAACGCACCCGCCCCGATTCCAATATTAAATATGCCGGAGAATAGCGCCATCGCGACGTCGGTAGCATCTGGTGCCAGCGCCAGCACTTTAACCTGCATACCAAGCCCGATGATCATCATCGCGATCCCCCAGAAAATACTCAGCACCCCGAGGTGTATTTCACTGTTCGCCGCAGGTAGCAGCAGTGCCAGACACACCAGCAACAGCGCAATCGCCGTACTCACCAACGCAGACGCATACTGATTACCCAGTTTACCGAAAATCACGCTGCCAATAATGCCCGCACCACCGAGTAATAACAGTAATGCCGTGGCAAAGTTGGCGCTGAATCCCGCAATGTTTTGCACAAAAGGCTCGATATAGCTGTATGCCGTGTAATGGGCGGTGACAACCACCACAGTTAACAAATAAATGCTCATCAATGCCGGGCGGCGGAACAATAGCGGGAGGCTTTTCAATGAACCGGAATGCTCACTGGGCAGTAAGGGAAGTAACTTAATCAGGCACAAAAGGGTGATAAGCGCCCCAATACCAATCGCGAAGAAGGTCATTCGCCAACCGAAATACTGCCCCACAATGCGCCCGAGAGGTAAACCTAAGACCATCGCCAGTGCTGTACCGGTGGCAATTAAACTCAAGGCCTGTGCCCGCTTCCCGGCCGGAGCCATACGGATCGCCAGAGACGCCGTAATCGACCAGAAAATCGCATGTGCAAAAGCCACACCAATGCGACTGATCACCAGAACGGTAAAGCTCCACGATAAAAACGACAGTACGTGGCTGGCAATAAACACCACAAACAGGCAGATCAGTAATTTGCGCCGTTCAACCTGACTGGTCATTAACATAAAAGGCAATGACATTAGCGCTACTACCCATGCGTAAATGGTCAACATGATGCCGACCTGAGCGGTTTGCATGTGAAAACTTTGCGCAATGTCAGAGAGCAGGCCAACAGGGACAAATTCGGTGGTGTTGAAGATGAAGGCGGCGACTGCCAGCGTAACGACCCGTAGCCACGCCACTTTGCGGGAAACAGTGTTTGTTGTCATAACAGATTATCGGGTGAGTTGCGAAAAAGTGATGAAATGATCTTAAAACGGTTAATGATGTGAATACAATGTATTTGTGATCTGGATCGCGTTTTCCGTTTCTCTGACGCTGATTCTGTTCCGCGTCAGAGAGTCGGTAACATCACGGTTTAATGACGTTCAGGGAGGTCTGGCGTTTTGGAGGTTGCGGGTATAGGTGGTCTGACAGGGGAGCGAGGCCTGTTTTTCACCAGGTCTTCGTGAGTAACTTTTGGCGGTGTTTCATTTTTTACAAACAGTTCGAGGGTCCTGCGCGCCATATGCTTGATAATTTTATCATCACTTAATGATGCTGGCATCAACACGTCATTCAAATCACTTTCATTGGGATTCATAAATTGGTGATAGTGCAATAACATATTGGCGAAAAATAAAAACAAGTCCTGAAAATGAGGAGATTCTTGTTCTGCTAAAAGGAATAAAAAGCAGATGCAGACTTCGGGTAGTACATGTTTGTTAGAACCTAATGAATCCATCAGGCTTTGCAATAAATCCTCTTTTAATTCGCTGTCCGTTATGTCGAGAATGGCGGTGATCAAGTTAGGATCTTTATTGACGAACCATCTGTGAACCTCAGAGTTATTCCATAATCGGGGGAGTATGACAAAATTACCGCGAGAGATAAAATTCAGGACAAGCAAATCAAACTGGCGTAAGTAATCTGCAGCGGTATGGTGATCCGGAGGCAGGGGTTCAATATGTGGTGTATGCGCTATTTTGATCGGAACGCCAGGGTTGAACATTGGAAATTGTTCAATAAAATCATTCAGAAAAAGAAAGAGCACACGCTCGACGCCGGTCTGAAATACGCGCCCCATAGTGACAGGCTTTGGGTTGGGAGCGCAAAAAATATTAATTTCTCCATCATGGCGAAAATTATCTAAATAAATAGGGCTTAAATTTATTACTACCTGAAATTCAATATTTTCTTTGTGTCTTCCATTCTTGACGGGATAAGTGAGTTTAAACTGAACCTTTTCATTGTATAGCGTGTCGTTACCCCGGAAAGAAGTCCTCTGAATATATGATAAGTTATCAAGGTTATTAAATATCTTTTTTGTGGCTGAGTTGATGTTTAAAGACGTGCGCCACTCTTCATCACATATTATTGTACTTAGCGCATCAATAAAGTCCTTTAAAACTTCTTTTACCTGTGGTGCAATATTACGAACGGGAAAATCATCAGGAAGAGATATGTAATTGCTGATGCTTACTGGCGTAACCATATTTGCCCCATATAGTCATAAGTCATCGGAACATCACTATATAGAGCATATTAGCCGCAAGAACTATCAAAATAGTTCATTGGTAACTCTGTTTTGCCGAGTCAGACACATCCAGTAGTTGAATAAATGCCTCAAGCGGACGCGTTTTCGCACCGCGACGCCAGACCAGCCAGGTTGTTAACCAACGCCATTGCTCAGCTAACGGCCACGCTTCAACCTGGTGATGCCCCGGCATACTTTCCAGCATAGAGCGTGGAATAAGCGCAATGCCTGCTCCTGCGACCACACAGGCCAACATCCCGTGATACGACTCCATCTCGTGAATAGTTCCCGGAGCGGCACCGTCAGCATGAAACCAGCTCTCGAAGTGGCGACGATACGAACAATTGGTGCGGAAGGCATAAATGTTACTGCCGTTAACCTGACTGGCGCGGATTACTGGCGCATGACCTTGTGGCGTGACGATCATCAGCTCCTCGCGGTATACCGGTATCCCGTCAATGGCAGTATGGTTAATGGGCCCATCAATAAATGCCGCATTCAGTTTTCCCTCCAGCACTCCTTCCAGCATAGTGCCGGAAGGGCCGGTGGAAAGTGAAAACTGAATTTTGGGATAACGATGGTTGAATTCCGCCAGCGTGGCCGGAATGCGCACTGCTGCGGTGCTTTCCAGCGAACCAAGAGAAAATAAACCTTGCGGCTCATCGCCAGCGACAACGCTCCGCGCTTCATCCACTAACGCGAGAATTTGTTGGCTATAGCGTAAAAAGTTATGCCCGGCAGGAGAGAGACGTAAACGCTGATTCTCGCGAATAAACAGATCTACCCCCAGTTCTGTTTCCAGCTGGCGTAGACGGGTAGTGAGATTCGACGGTACGCGATGCACTTTTGCTGCAGCCTGGGTAATGCTGCCAGCTTCGGCAACCGCGTTGAACATCTCCAGTTGGGTCAGATCCATAACATTCTCGATTCGTGAATAAGTGGCTTAATATTATTCATTTTAAAGCAAGAGTAAATCTGCGTATCTTCATACCATGACTCATAAAGGAGATACCCCGATGACCATTACTCCGGCAACTCATGCAATTTCAATAAATCCTGCCACGGGTGAACAACTTTCTGTGCTGCCGTGGGCTGGCGCTAACGATATCGAAAACGCACTTGAGCTGGCGGCAGCAGGCTTTCGCGACTGGCGCGAGACAAATATAGATTATCGTGCTGAAAAAATGCGTGATATCGGTAAGGCTCTGCGCGCCCGTAGCGAAGAAATGGCGCAAATGATCACCCGCGAAATGGGCAAACCAATCAACCAGGCGCGCGCTGAAGTGGCGAAATCGGCGAATTTGTGTGACTGGTATGCAGAACATGGTCCGGCAATGCTGAAGGCGGAACCTACACTGGTGGAAAATCAGCAGGCGGTTATTGAGTATCGACCGTTGGGGACGATTCTGGCGATTATGCCGTGGAATTTTCCGTTATGGCAGGTGATGCGTGGCGCTGTTCCCATCATTCTTGCAGGTAACGGCTACTTACTTAAACATGCGCCGAATGTGATGGGATGTGCTCAGCTCATTGCCCAGGTGTTTAAAGATGCGGGAATCCCGCAAGGCGTATATGGCTGGCTGAATGCCGACAACGACGGTGTCAGTCAGATGATTAAAGACTCGCGCATTGCTGCTGTCACGGTGACCGGAAGTGTTCGTGCTGGAGCGGCTATTGGCGCACAGGCTGGAGCGGCACTGAAAAAATGCGTACTGGAACTGGGCGGTTCGGATCCGTTTATTGTGCTTAACGATGCCGATCTGGAACTGGCGGTTAAAGCGGCGGTAGCCGGACGTTATCAGAATACCGGACAGGTATGTGCAGCGGCAAAACGCTTTATTATCGAAGAGGGAATTGCTTCTGCATTTACCGAACGTTTTGTGGCAGCTGCGGCAGCCTTGAAAATGGGCGATCCCCGTGACGAAGAGAACACTCTCGGACCAATGGCTCGTTTTGATTTACGTGATGAGCTGCATCATCAGGTAGAGAAAACCCTGGCGCAGGGTGCGCGTTTGTTACTGGGCGGGGAAAAGATGGCTGGGGCAGGTAACTACTATCCGCCAACGGTTCTGGCGAATGTTACCCCAGAAATGACCGCGTTTCGGGAAGAAATGTTTGGCCCCGTTGCGGCAATCACCGTTGCGAAAGATGCAGAACATGCGCTGGAACTGGCTAATGATAGTGAGTTCGGCCTTTCAGCGACCATTTTTACCACCGACGAAACACAGGCCAGACAGATGGCGGCACGTCTGGAATGCGGTGGGGTGTTTATCAATGGTTATTGTGCCAGCGACGCGCGAGTGGCCTTTGGTGGCGTGAAAAAGAGTGGCTTTGGTCGTGAGCTTTCCCATTTCGGCTTACACGAATTCTGTAATATCCAGACGGTGTGGAAAGACCGGATCTGACGCGACATATTCAGCTCTGATATACTCGCAGGTCTTTTCAGACCTGCGGTCCAGGAGTAGAAAGTGGCAGTCGCCATGGATAATGCAATTTTAGAAAACATCTTGCGGCAAGTGCGGCCGCTCATTGGTCAGGGTAAAGTCGCGGATTATATTCCGGCGCTGGCTACAGTAGACGGTTCCCGATTGGGCATTGCTATCTGTACCGTTGACGGACAGCTTTTTCAGGCCGGAGACGCGCAAGAACGTTTTTCCATTCAGTCTATTTCCAAAGTGCTGAGTCTCGTTGTCGCCATGCGTCATTACTCCGAAGAGGAAATCTGGCAACGCGTCGGCAAAGATCCGTCTGGATCACCGTTCAATTCTTTAGTGCAACTGGAAATGGAACAGGGTATTCCGCGTAATCCGTTTATTAATGCTGGTGCGCTGGTGGTCTGCGATATGTTGCAAGGGCGATTAAGCGCACCACGGCAACGTATGCTGGAAGTCGTGCGCGGCTTAAGCGGTGTGTCTGATATTTCATACGATACGGTGGTAGCGCGTTCCGAATTTGAACATTCCGCGCGAAATGCGGCTATCGCCTGGCTGATGAAGTCGTTTGGCAATTTCCATCATGACGTGACAACCGTTCTGCAAAACTACTTTCATTACTGCGCTCTGAAAATGAGCTGTGTAGAGCTGGCTCGGACGTTTGTCTTTCTGGCTAATCAGGGGAAAGCTATTCATATTGATGAACCTGTAGTGACGCCAATGCAGGCGCGGCAAATTAACGCGCTGATGGCGACCAGTGGTATGTACCAGAACGCGGGGGAGTTTGCCTGGCGGGTGGGACTACCGGCGAAATCTGGCGTTGGTGGCGGTATTGTGGCGATTGTTCCGCATGAAATGGCCATCGCAGTCTGGAGTCCGGAACTGGATGATGCAGGTAACTCGCTTGCGGGTATCGCCGTCCTTGAACAATTGACGAAACAGTTAGGGCGTTCGGTTTATTAATGCAGTCTCTCGATCCACTCTTCGCGCGTTTATCCCGTTCAAAATTTCGCTCTCGCTTTCGTCTGGGCATGAAAGAGCGTCAGTATTGCCTGGAGAAAGGCGCGCCAGTCATCGAACAACATGCGGCGGATTTTGTCGCTAAACGTCTTGCTCCGGCATTACCGGCTAATGACGGTAAGCAAACCCCCATGCGCGGGCATCCGGTGTTTATCGCTCAGCACGCCACCGCGACCTGCTGTCGCGGTTGTCTGGCTAAGTGGCATAACATTCCGCAGGGTGTTTCGTTAAGCGAAGAACAACAACGTTATATCGTGGCGGTAATCTATCACTGGCTGGTTGTACAGATGAATCAGCCATGAGAATTGCGGAAAACGATAAAATAGCATTCCCAGGGTACCTTTATTTGCCGCCGCTGTTAGCGAACATGCTATCCTTTATGAGAATTTACTTATTACGTTGAGATAATTGCCACCCGCAATTGTATGGACAGATAATTAATGCATGTACACCCCATTTCAACTTTCCGTTTGTTCCAGGAAGGTCATCTGCTACGTAATAGCATCGCTATTTTTGCGCTAACCACGCTGTTCTATTTTATTGGTGCAGAGTTACGGCTGGTTCACGAACTTTCTCTTTTCTGGCCGCTGAATGGCGTAATGGCGGGGGGGTTTGCCCGCTATGTCTGGCTTAATCGACTGCATTACTATGCGATCAGTTATGTGGCGATGCTGGTTTATGATGCCATAACCACCGAATGGGGACTGGTTTCACTGGTTATCAATTTCTCCAATATGATGTTTATTGTTACCGTCGCCTTACTGGTCGTGCGGGATAAGCGTCTGGGGAAAAATAAGTATGAGCCAGTAAGTGCCTTACGGCTATTTAATTACTGTCTGATTGCCGCATTATTATGCGCTATTGTCGGGGCGATTGGTTCGGTCAGTATTGATAGTCTGGATTTCTGGCCTTTGCTTGCGGACTGGTTCAGTGAGCAATTCTCAACGGGCGTGTTGATCGTGCCTCTGACGGTCATGCTGCTTGATATCGACTATTTCAAAAGCATTAACGATAACTATGGACATGAATGTGGCGATAAAGTGTTAAGCGTGTTTGCCCGGCATATTCAGAAGATTGTCGGTGATAAGGGGCTGGTGGCGCGCATGGGCGGCGAAGAATTTGCTGTTGCAGTGCCGTCGGTGAATCCTGTCGATGGTCTGCTAATGGCGGAAAAAATCCGTAAAGGCGTTGAACTGCAACCATTCACCTGGCAACAAAAAACGCTTTATCTCACGGTAAGTATTGGCGTCGGTAGTGGTCGCGCATCGTACCGAACGCTGACCGATGATTTTAATAAATTGATGGTCGAAGCCGATACGTGTCTGTATCGCTCGAAGAAAGATGGGCGCAACCGTACCAGCACTATGCGTTACGGTGAGGAAGTTGTCTGACATCTTTATTCATTCCGCGCGATTTGAATGCAATGTGTTCTACCACTTTATGATCCAGGAAAAGGCGTATTTCCTCGATTAAACCATGATCCGCGCCACACTTTTCTCATAAAACTGCTCATTAATCATCAGGAGTTGATCAAAACAGGGGTTCGGCGTATTAAAGTTTGCTAACCTGTCGTACCAATTCAAACAGGTTGTATGACTAATCAGAAGGGAACCCATTGTGAAAACACTAAATCGTCGCGATTTTCCCGGTGCACAGTATCCAGAACGTATCATTCAGTTTGGTGAAGGTAACTTCCTGCGCGCCTTTGTTGACTGGCAAATCGATCTCCTGAATGAGCACACCGATCTGAATTCTGGCGTGGTCGTTGTTCGTCCGATTGAAACTTCATTCCCGCCGTCACTGAGCACGCAGGATGGTCTGTATACCACCATTATCCGTGGCCTGAATGAGAAGGGGGAAGCGGTCAGCGACGCGCGTCTGATTCGCTCGGTTAATCGTGAAATCAGCGTCTACAGTGAATACGATGAATTCCTGAAACTGGCGCACAACCCGGAAATGCGCTTTGTTTTCTCTAACACCACCGAAGCGGGGATCAGCTACCATGCGGGCGATAAATTCGATGACGCGCCAGCGATAAGCTATCCGGCAAAACTGACCCGTCTGCTGTTCGAACGCTTTAGCCATTTCAACGGTGCGCTGGATAAAGGTTGGATCATCATCCCGTGTGAGTTGATCGACTACAATGGCGACGCGTTGCGTGAACTGGTGCTGCGCTATGCGCAAGAGTGGGCACTGCCAGAAGCATTTATTCAATGGCTGGATCAGGCTAACAGCTTCTGTTCTACGCTGGTGGACCGTATCGTTACCGGTTATCCGCGCGATGAAGTGGCTAAACTGGAAGAAGAACTGGGTTATCACGATGGTTTCCTCGACACCGCTGAACACTTTTACCTGTTTGTGATTCAGGGGCCGAAATCCTTAGCGACTGAGCTGCGCCTGGACAAATATCCGCTCAACGTGCTGATTGTTGACGATATTAAACCGTATAAAGAACGCAAAGTGGCAATCCTCAACGGTGCGCACACCGCGCTGGTGCCGGTGGCGTTCCAGGCAGGGCTGGATACCGTAGGTGAAGCGATGAACGATGCTGAAATTTGCGCATTCGTTGAAAAAGCCATCTACGAAGAAATTATTCCGGTACTGGATTTGCCTCGTGATGAACTGGAATCTTTCGCCAGTGCAGTCACCGGGCGTTTCCGTAACCCGTATAAGCATCAGCTGCTGTCTATCGCGCTCAACGGTATGACCAAGTTCCGCACCCGCATCCTGCCGCAGCTGCTGGCAGGGCAGAAGGCAAACGGCACACTTCCGGCGCGCCTTACTTTCGCATTAGCGGCATTGATTGCGTTCTATCGTGGTGAGCGTAACGGAGAAACATATCCGGTACAGGACGATGCACACTGGCTGGAACGTTATCAGCAACTCTGGAGCCAGCATCGTGACCATGTTATCGGTACCCAGGAACTGGTAGCGATTGTGTTGGCAGAAAAAGACCACTGGGAGCAGGACCTGACGCAAGTGCCTGGTCTGGTCGAGCAGGTTGCTAATGACCTGGATGCGATTCTTGAAAAAGGGATGCGCGAAGCTGTACGTCCGTTGTGCTAATAACACCGTTACTTCTGAACCCGGTTTTGACCGGGTTTCTTATTTCACTATATTAGTTACAACATCCTATGTGCCTTTATCATTAACAGATGCCACATGCAGCGCCTGTTAATGTTGTAAGCTTGTAGGTAATTTGTAAGTAGCGTCTTGAGAATGTGATCGTAATCACGTTTAATAGGGCGACTTTTTCACGCCTGAAGATAACCATGATTGTTCGTCCACAACAACACTGGCTGCGCCGTATTTTTGTCTGGCACGGCTCAGTATTATCCAAGATATCATCGCGCTTACTACTTTGCGCATAAGCATTACCAGCGTCGCGCCCATTGCCAGCAGGATCAGGATTTGCGCGCTGCTATAAACCATGGTCAGCGTTTGCACACTTAAATACTGGCGGTCGAGAAAACCGGGTAATACAAACAGCAGCACCACCGCCAGCAGTGCCGTGATTTCACGGTTGTTCTGAATAAACTTCAGCATGACGCCTCCTGACGCTGACTATCGCCGAAGGCAACGCGCATAATAGTCTCGACATTAATATCGCGCCCGGTCAGTGCAGAGTGGGTAATTTCGCCCTGATGCATCACATACACACGATCTGCCATCAGTTCGATCTCTTCCAGATCAGAGGAGATAAGCAGCACTGCCACATTCTGTGCGGCGATGCTGCGCAACAGCTGGTAGATATCATTACGGGCCGAGACATCCACGCCGCGCGTCGGCTCATCGACAATCAATGCTTGCGGCGAAGCTTCCAGGCATTTGGCAATCAGGATTTTTTGCTGGTTGCCACCGGATAATGTCCGTGCAGCTTGTTCCGGTTGGTTAAATTTAATATTCAGCGCCCGACGATAACGTTCCAGGGTGGCATTATCTTTCGCGGTTTTCGCCCAGAATCCACGAAGGTTATGAGTAAGGGCGCAGACGTTCTAGGCCAGCGAAGCATCGAGATTCAGTCCGGATGACTGGCGATCTTCCGGCAGATAAACCAGACCGCGCAGTAAACGTTCTCCAGTGGATAATTTATTGATCTCTTTACCATTCAGCATAATGCGTCCGCCACGCAAAGTACGCAGACCATAGAGCGTCTCGGCCAGTTCTGTGCGTCCGGCCCCCACCAGCCCGGCCAGACCCAGAATTTCTCCGGCATTGAGCGTCAGGCTGACATTCCTGAAACCTTCGCCGGTCAGATTTTCTAGTGTCAGCACCGACGTTCCGGCGGCATGTTGTGGGCGGTTGCCAGGTAACTCCAGCCATAATTTTTGGCTGGCAGAGAGCGATTTTTCCCGTACCACTGGCGTGATGGCCTGAATAATGTCATCGGTAGACAGTTCGCTGGTTTTGCCGCTTAAGGCGATGGTTCCGTCGCGCATCACGCTAATTCGATCGGCAATCTGGCGAATTTCCGGCAGCTTATGCGAGATAAAAACAATACCCACGCCAGTAGCAAGCAGCTCTTGCAAGCGACGAAACAAGCGTTCGGTTTCCGCAGGGGTAAGCGAGGCGGTAGGTTCATCGAGGATCAGAATCCGCGAGTCGCGCATCAGGCCGCGGAGGATTTCCACCATTTGGCGATCGGCGACATCCAGCGATCCTGCCAGACTATGCAGATCAAACTAGCAGCCCAGCGCCGCCAGCAAGTTCTTCATTTTCTGCATGGAGAGCTGTTTTTTTGCCAGCCCAAACAGGATGTTTTCTTTTATCGACAGGCTTGGGAAAAGCAGCGGTTCCTGGGGAACGAGATAAATACCCAGCTGATGAGCATGAACTGGCGTTAATCTGACGTAGTTGTTGCCCCCAATCTCCAGCGTACCGCTATCAGCAGGGGTAATACCGGCAATAATCTTCATTAACGTCGATTTACCGGCACCATTGCCGCCGAGCAGGGCGTGGACCTCCCCTTGATGCAACGTAAAATCGATGCCTTTCAGGACATTGACCCCTGAATACTGTTTATAAACCGAGCGGGCGCAAAGTAGCGGTAACGCGCGGGTATCACTCGTTTGCATATTTCCCCCGTTCAGTTTTGCAGGTGAGTTTTGAACAAATGTATTTCTGCTTTTAATTTGTTCATAACCTTAGGTGGGTGATGCTGCCAACTTACTGATTTAGTGTATGATGGTGTTTTTGAGGTGCTCCAGTGGCTTCTGTTTCTATCAGCTGTCCCTCCTGTTCAGCTACTGACGGGGTGGTGCGTAACGGCAAAAGCACTGCCGGACATCAGCGCTATCTCTGCTCTCACTGCCGTAAAACATGGCAACTGCAGTTCACTTACACCGCTTCTCAACCCGGTACGCACCAGAAAATCATTGATATGGCCATGAATGGCGTTGGATGCCGGGCAACTGCACGCATTATGGGCGTTGGCCTCAACACGATTTTACGTCACTTAAAAAACTCAGGCCGCAGTCGGTAACCTCGCGCATACAGCCGGGCAGTGACGTCATCGTCTGCGCGGAAATGGACGAACAGTGGGGCTATGTCGGGGCTAAATCGCGCCAGCGCTGGCTGTTTTACGCGTATGACAGTCTCCGGAAGACGGTTGTTGCGCACGTATTCGGTGAACGCACTATGGCGACGCTGGGGCGTCTTATGAGCCTGCTGTCACCCTTTGACGTGGTGATATGGATGACGGATGGCTGGCCGCTGTATGAATCCCGCCTGAAGGGAAAGCTGCACGTAATCAGCAAGCGATATACGCAGCGAATTGAGCGGCATAACCTGAATCTGAGGCAGCACCTGGCACGGCTGGGACGGAAGTCGCTGTCGTTCTCAAAATCGGTGGAGCTGCATGACAAAGTCATCGGGCATTATCTGAACATAAAACACTATCAATAAGTTGGAGTCATTACCCCTTAGGTGGGCATTGCACATATTTCCGACGAATAGATCACAATTTATGCTATTTTGATTTTCACGGTTGCACATCAACAGTTAATTTGCGTAAATCCTATGGACTGACAACGAAATTCAGTAGATTGACGCTGGGTGTTTTGCTGGCACTAAGCGGTTCAGCGTCTGGTGCGAGTCTGGAAGTTGATAATGGTCAGATTACCAATATTGATACTGATGTTGCTTATGATGCCTACCTGGTTGGCTGGTATGGCACTGGAGTTCTTAATATTTTGGCTGACGGTAATGCCTACTTAACCACTATTACTACCAGCGTCATTGGCGCTAATGAGGATTCGGAGGGTACCGTTAATGTTTTGGGTGGCACCTGGCGATTGTATGATAGCGGAAATAATGCAAGGCCTTTAAATGTGGGTCAATCCGGAACGGGGACGCTGAATATTAAACAGAAAGGTCACGTTGATGGAGGCTATTTAAGACTAGGTTCCTCGACAGGAGGCGTCGGGACGGTCAATGTTGAGGGAGAAGACTCTGTTCTGACGACCGAATTATTCGAAATAGGGAGTTACGGTACGGGCTCATTAAATATTACGGATAAGGGTTACGTCACGAGTTCAATAGTCGCCATTTTAGGATATCAAGCGAACAGTAATGGTAAGGTTATCGTTGAAAAGGGTGGCGAGTGGCTAATAAAAAATAATGATTCCTCAATTGAATTTCAAATTGGTAATCAAGGAGCTGGGGAGGCGACTATTCGCGAGGGTGGGCTGATTACGGCTGAAAATACGATTATCGGTGGCAATGCCACCGGTATCGGAACCCTGAATGTGCAGGATCAAGACTCTGTCATCACGGTACGCAGACTCTATAATGGGTATTTCGGTAATGGCACAGTCAATATTTCCAATAATGGTCTGATTAATAACAAAGAATATTCATTGGTGGGCGTTCAGGACGGTTCCCACGGTGTCGTCAACGTGACCGATAAAGGGCATTGGAGTTTCCTCGGAACTTTTTTAAGATTTTACAGTCGCTTGAACTCTCAATGACGCTATGCGACGCGAAAAATGCCTCGCCAGAAGCAACAGAACAGCAAGATCTGGAGTGGTAATGCCTAAACTTGTCACTTGGATGAACAACCAGCGGGTAGGCGAGTTAACGAAGTTAGCCAACGGCGCGCACACCTTTAAGTATGCACCGGAGTGGTTAGCCAGCCGTTATGCCAGACCGTTGTCACTTTCGCTGCCATTGCAGAGGGGGAATATCACCTCTGATGCCGTATTTAACTTCTTCGATAACCTGTTACCCGATAGCCCGATTGTACGTGACCGGATCGTTAAACGTTATCATGCCAAATCCAGACAACCGTTTGATTTGTTGTCAGAAATAGGGCGAGACAGCGTTGGTGCCGTGACGTTAATACCCGAAGACGAAACCGTAACGCGTCCGATAATGGCATGGGAAAAGCTTACTGAAGCCAGACTTGAAGAAGTATTAACGGCTTATAAAGCAGATATCCCGCTAGGCATGATTAGAGAAGAAAATGACTTTCGCATCTCGGTTGCTGGCGCACAGGAGAAGACAGCACTGCTCAGAATAGGCAATGACTGGTGCATTCCGAAAGGAATAACGCCGACGACGCACATCATTAAATTACCGATTGGCGAAATCAGGCAGCCCAATGCGACGCTCGATCTCAGCCAAAGCGTTGATAATGAGTATTACTGTCTGCTGCTGGCGAAAGAACTTGGGTTGAATGTTCCGGACGCAGAAATCATTAAAGCGGGAAGGGTGCGCGCGTTAGCGGTCGAACGTTTTGACAGGCGTTGGAATACTGAGCGAACGGTTTTACTTCGCTTGCCACAGGAGGATATGTGTCAGACATTCGGTTTACCTTCATCGGTGAAATATGAATCAGATGGAGGCCCAGGCATCGCGCGGATCATGGCGTTTTTGATGGGGTCCAGCGAGGCGCTGAAAGATCGCTATGATTTTATGAAGTTTCAAGTGTTCCAGTGGTTGATTGGCGCAACGGATGGCCATGCAAAAAACTTCTCCGTATTTATTCAGGCTGGCGGCAGTTATCGACTCACGCCATTTTACGACATCATTTCAGCATTTCCGGTCCTTGGCGGTACGGGAATAACATCAGCGATCTCAAACTGGCAATGGGGCTTAACGCATCCAAAGGCAAAAAAACGGCAATCGATAAAATTTATCCGCGACATTTTTTGGCGACAGCAAAGGTGCTGAGATTCCCGGAAGTGCAGATGCATGAAATCCTAAGTGACTTTGCCAGAATGATTCCGGCAGCACTGGATAACGTGAAGACTTCATTACCGACAGATTTTCCGGAGAACGTGGTGACGGCAGTTGAAACCAATGTGTTGAGGTTGCATGGACGGTTAAGCCGAGAATACGGTAGTAAGTGAGATATGGGGTTTGGTCGTTGTTAATGAGCAATCATGACCGGCCAACGACTGGATTCTCCCTTGGTTTATGTTTGTGCGCATAATGTATATTATGTTAAATCATGTCTGAGTGATGCGAAGTGCTTTTCTGGTAGTCGTTATTCGTTCAGATTAGGTGTCCTTGTGATTTAAAGATGTTATCGTGGCACGAATATACTGCCATTCCAGGCTCGTTATATTGCTCTCGGGCAGTCCGTAGCTGGTACTGCAAACGCTGATGCGACCTTCAAAGTTCAATATCTATAATTCAATCTTAAGGTGGCTATACGTCATCTGAAATTGAAACAGGGTGTGTGTGGCATGGCTACGCACACCCGAGCAATTCACCAATGTGAATCTCATTATTAATGAGGAGTGGTTTGTATTTGGAGCGCTATGAAAAATCACATAATATCTAAACTATCAATAAACAACAGTAGTTAAACTTACTGTTATTTAAAATATTTACTTTGTAGCAAGGTTTTCCTATTAAAAGAGAACCAACATTTATTACAAACGCATTAAGTCTGGAAACCCGGCGACTCGCCAATGTATTAGCAACATTAATCGATTGTCTGATGTAACGGTTTTCCCGCTTATCCTCTTAACACATGGAGAATGCATCAGATGCAAACTACGCGTACCCCCTACTCTATTTCCTTTATGGCGACAGTGTTACTTTTATTGCTCTTTGCTTGCCATAGCACCGTTGCCAACGCAGCTGTCGCACTGGAATACGCTGCGGATAATCAACGCTACTAATCATCAGTTACCAGGCGACCGTGAAAGCCTGTTCTGGGTGAATGTTAAAGCTATTCCTGCTATGGAAAAAGACCAGAAGAATGAGAATACATTACAGCTGGCAATTATTAGCCGCATAAAAATGTTTTATCGCCCCACGAACCTGGCAATGGCACCTGAAGAAGCGCCTGCAATGCTTCGGTTTCGTCGTAGCGGTAGCAAACTCACTCTTATTAATCCAACGCCCTATTTCATTACCGTAACAAATATGAAAGCAGGAAATAGCAATCTCCCAAACACCATGGTGCCGCCAAAAGGTGAAGTATCGGTGGATATCCCGCATGCTGCAACCGGGGATATCAGTTTTCAGACGATCAATGATTACGGTGCATTAACTCCGCGTATTAAGGCAACCATGCAGTAAGCCAGTGACCTAATTAATAATAAACTCAATCGGAATTAATAATGACAGCCTTTCGTGCCGCATTTAAGGCATATCGTATGCATCAGGTGTTAATACTGCCTCGCTTTGCACGGCTTACCATTGCCCTTGGCTTAGCAACTGCGGTATTTCCCGTTGACGCAGAGTATTATTTTAATCCACGGTTTTTAAGCAATGATCTTGCTGAATCTGTCGATTTATCCGCCTTTACGGTGATGCTGCCAACTTACTGATTTAGTGTATGATGGTGTTTTTGAGGTGCTCCAGTGGCTTCTGTTTCTATCAGCTGTCCCTCCTGTTCAGCTACTGACGGGGTGGTGCGTAACGGCAAAAGCACTGCCGGACATCAGCGCTATCTCTGCTCTCACTGCCGTAAAACATGGCAACTGCAGTTCACTTACACCGCTTCTCAACCCGGTACGCACCAGAAAATCATTGATATGGCCATGAATGGCGTTGGATGCCGGGCAACTGCACGCATTATGGGCGTTGGCCTCAACACGATTTTACGTCACTTAAAAAACTCAGGCCGCAGTCGGTAACCTCGCGCATACAGCCGGGCAGTGACGTCATCGTCTGCGCGGAAATGGACGAACAGTGGGGCTATGTCGGGGCTAAATCGCGCCAGCGCTGGCTGTTTTACGCGTATGACAGTCTCCGGAAGACGGTTGTTGCGCACGTATTCGGTGAACGCACTATGGCGACGCTGGGGCGTCTTATGAGCCTGCTGTCACCCTTTGACGTGGTGATATGGATGACGGATGGCTGGCCGCTGTATGAATCCCGCCTGAAGGGAAAGCTGCACGTAATCAGCAAGCGATATACGCAGCGAATTAAGCGGCATAACCTGAATCTGAGGCAGCACCTGGCACGGCTGGGACGGAAGTCGCTGTCGTTCTCAAAATCGGTGGAGCTGCATGACAAAGTCATCGGGCATTATCTGAACATAAAACACTATCAATAAGTTGGAGTCATTACCCGCCTTTACTAAGGGACGCGAGGCACCACCTGGTACATATCGGGTCGACATTTATTTGAACGACGAATTTATGACTAGTCGGGATATTACGGTGATGCTGCCAACTTACTGATTTAGTGTATGATGGTGTTTTTGAGGTGCTCCAGTGGCTTCTGTTTCTATCAGCTGTCCCTCCTGTTCAGCTACTGACGGGGTGGTGCGTAACGGCAAAAGCACTGCCGGACATCAGCGCTATCTCTGCTCTCACTGCCGTAAAACATGGCAACTGCAGTTCACTTACACCGCTTCTCAACCCGGTACGCACCAGAAAATCATTGATATGGCCATGAATGGCGTTGGATGCCGGGCAACTGCACGCATTATGGGCGTTGGCCTCAACACGATTTTACGTCACTTAAAAAACTCAGGCCGCAGTCGGTAACCTCGCGCATACAGCCGGGCAGTGACGTCATCGTCTGCGCGGAAATGGACGAACAGTGGGGCTATGTCGGGGCTAAATCGCGCCAGCGCTCGCTGTTTTACGCGTATGACAGTCTCCGGAAGACGGTTGTTGCGCACGTATTCGGTGAACGCACTATGGCGACGCTGGGGCGTCTTATGAGCCTGCTGTCACCCTTTGACGTGGTGATATGGATGACGGATGGCTGGCCGCTGTATGAATCCCGCCTGAAGGGAAAGCTGCACGTAATCAGCAAGCGATATACGCAGCGAATTGAGCGGCATAACCTGAATTTGAGGCAGCACCTGGCACGGCTGGGACGGAAGTCGCTGTCGTTCTCAAAATCGGTGGAGCTGCATGACAAAGTCATCGGGCATTATCTGAACATAAAACACTATCAATAAGTTGGAGTCATTACCGATATTACTTTTATTGCAGATGATAATAACGCAGAACTCATCCCATGCCTGAGTACAGATCTTCTTGTCAGTCTTGGTATAAAAAAAATAGCGTTATTAGACAATAAAGAACATTCGGCAGAAAAACATGTGCCGGACAACAGCGCATGCACACCACTTCAGGATCGTTTGGCCGACGCATCAACTGAGTTTGATGTTGGTCAGCAACATCTGTCACTCTCCGTTCCGCAAATTTATGTTGGCAGAATGGCTCGCGGCTATGTTTCTCCTGATCTGTGGGAAGAAGGAATAAATGCAGGGCTTCTAAACTATAGTTTTAATGGTAATTCTATTAATAATCGTAGTAACCATAATGCAGGAAAATCAAACTATGCATATTTGAATTTACAGAGTGGCATCAACATTGGTAGTTGGCGACTACGCGATAACTCAACGTGGAGTTATAACAGTGGGAGTAGCAATTCATCTGACAGCAATAAATGGCAGCATATCAATACGTCGGCTGAACGTGACATTATTCCCTTACGCTCACGGTTAACGGTAGGTGATAGTTATACCGATGGCGATATTTTTGATAGTGTGAACTTTCGTGGCCTCAAAATAAATTCAACAGAAGCGATGTTGCCCGATAGACAACATGGTTTCGCTCCGGTGATTCATGGTATTGCCTGGATTTGCCCCTATATTTCCAGACATCTGTTATCACTTAACCCATTACAAGCCCGCTGCCGCAGATATTCCCGTGGCGAGCGATAACCCAGCGCACTATGCGGATGCCATTCGTTATAATGCTCGAACGCCTCTGCAAGGTTCTTTGCTGCCGTTAACCCGTCTGGTTTGGGCATGATACTGATGTAGTCACGCTTTATCGTTTTCACGAAGCTCTCTGCTATTCCGTTACTCTCCGGACTCCGCACCGCCGTGTTCTTCGGTTCAAGTCCCAACATCCGGGCGAACTGGCGTGTTTCATTAGCCCGGTAGCATGAACCATTATCCGTCAGCCACTCCACTGGAGACGACGGAAGATCGTTGCCGAAGCGGCGTTCCACCGCTCCCAGCATGACGTCCTGTACTGTTTCACTGTTGAAGCCGCCGGTAGTCACCGCCCAGTGCAGTGCCTCACGATCACAGCAGTCCAGCGCGAACGTGACACGCAGTCTCTCTCCGTTATCACAGCAGAACTCGAACCCGTCAGAGCACCATCGCTGATTGCTTTCTTTCACGGCCACTCTGCCTGTATGTGCCCGTTTCGATGGCGGTACAGCAGGTTTTCGCTCAAGCAACAGCGCATTCTGGCGCATGATCCGGTAAACACACAGGAGGGATGGTTGTACCTCGCTGGCATCAAAGATGTTTATACGTGCGAAATTGTCGGCTACGCCATGGGAGAGCGCATGACAAAAGAGCTGACAGGTAAAGCCCTGTTTATGGCGCTCAGGAGCCAGCGCCCACCTGCCGGGCTAATCCACCACTCTGATCGAGGTTCACAGTACTGCGCATACGATTACCGGGTCATACAGGAGCAGTTTGGTCTGAAAACATCAATGTCGCGTAAAGGTAACTGTTACGACAACGCTCCGATGGAAAGCTTCTGGGGAACGCTGAAAAATGAGAGCCTGAGCCACTATCGTTTTAATAACCGGGATGAAGCCATCTCAGTAATACGGGAATACATTGAGATTTTCTACAATCGTCAGCGTCGTCACTCTCGTCTGGGGAATATCTCCCCGGCAGCCTTCAGGGAAAAATATCATCAGATGGCTGCTTAAAAAAAGAACAAATGGTAGTGTCCGCTATTGCCAGTACACCTCAAAGAGATAATCGGGAAGCGCCTTCACTGATCGAAAGTTGATTTTCAAGAACCGTTCTGACAGCTTCGGCTTTGAACTCTTTAGAGTAACGTTGGGTTTTTCTGCTCATTATTAGCTCCTTCTGATGCCATTCTATTTCAGGAAGGAGTGTCCGTTAAACTCAGGCTACCTCAAGGTAAGGTTGAGCGGATGGTGAAATACCTCAAGGAGAACTTCTTCGTCCGGTACCGCAGGTTCGACAGCTTCACTCATGTCAATCAACAACTGGAGCAATGGATAGCCGATGTGGCTGACAAACGGGAGCTTCGCCAGTTCAAAGAAACGCCGGAACAGCGCTTCGCGCTGGAGCAGGAACATCTGCAGCCGTTACCGGATACAGACTTCGATACCAGTTACTTCGATATCCGCCATGTGTCCTGGGACAGCTATATCGAGGTTGGTGGTAATCGTTACAGCGTTCCCGAAGCGCTGTGTGGTCAGCCGGTATCGATACGAATATCGCTGGATGACGAGTTGCGGATCTACAGTAATGAGAAACTGGTGGCCTCACATCGCCTCTGTTCAGCATCGTCTGGCTGGCAGACAGTGCCGGAGCATCACGCCCCGCTCTGGCAGCAGGTCAGTCAGGTGGAACATCGACCACTGAGTGCCTATGAGGAGCTGTTGTGATGCATGAACTGGAAGTCCTGCTGAGTCGCCTGAAAATGGAGCATCTGAGTTATCACGTTGAAAGCCTGCTGGAACAGGCAGCTAAAAAAGAGCTGAACTACCGGGAGTTCCTGTGCATGGCGCTACAGCAGGAATGGAACGGCAGGCATCAGCGCGGTATGGAGTCCAGGCTGAAGCAGGCTCGTCTGCCGTGGGTCAAAACGCTGGAGCAGTTCGACTTTACCTTCCAGCCGGGCATCGACCATAAGGTTGTCCGGGAACTGGCTGGTCTGGCGTTCGTGGAGCGCAGCGAAAACGTGATCCTGCTGGGCCCTCCTGGTGTCGGAAAAACTCATCTGGCCATAGCTCTTGGCGTGAAAGCGGTGGATGCGGGACATCGGGTACTGTTTATGCCACTGGACAGACTGATCGCGACACTGATGAAAGCGAAACAGGAAAACCGGCTGGAGCGTCAGCTACAGCAACTGAGTTATGCCCGGGTGTTGATCCTGGATGAAATAGGCTATCTGCCGATGAACAGAGAGGAAGCCAGTCTGTTCTTCCGGCTACTGAACCGTCGATATGAAAAAGCGAGCATCATACTGACGTCAAACAAAGGGTTCGCAGACTGGGGAGAAATGTTCGGAGATCACGTACTGGCAACAGCGATCCTGGATCGGCTGCTACATCACTCAACCACGCTGAATATCAAAGGAGAGAGTTACCGGTTAAAAGAGAAACGTAAAGCTGGAGTAGACTGGCCCCCTGAATCTCCAGACAACCAGTATCACTTAAATAAGTGATAGTCTTAATACTAGTTTTTAGACTAGTCATTGGAGTACAGATGATTGATGTCTTAGGGCCGGAGAAACGCAGACGGCGTACCACACAGGAAAAGATCGCAATTGTTCAGCAGAGCTTTGAACCGGGGATGACGGTCTCCCTCGTTGCCCGGCAACATGGTGTAGCAGCCAGCCAGTTATTTCTCTGGCGTAAGCAATACCAGGAAGGAAGTCTTACTGCTGTCGCCGCCGGAGAACAGGTTGTTCCTGCCTCTGAACTTGCTGCCGCCATGAAGCAGATTAAAGAACTCCAGCGCCTGCTCGGCAAGAAAACGATGGAAAATGAACTCCTCAAAGAAGCCGTTGAATATGGACGGGCAAAAAAGTGGATAGCGCACGCGCCCTTATTGCCCGGGGATGGGGAGTAAGCTTAGTCAGCCGTTGTCTCCGGGTGTCGCGTGCGCAGTTGCACGTCATTCTCAGACGAACCGATGACTGGATGGATGGCCGCCGCAGTCGTCACACTGATGATACGGATGTGCTTCTCCGTATACACCATGTTATCGGAGAGCTGCCCACGTATGGTTATCGTCGGGTATGGGCGCTGCTTCGCAGACAGGCAGAACTTGATGGTATGCCTGCGATCAATGCCAAACGTGTTTACCGGATCATGCGCCAGAATGCGCTGTTGCTTGAGCGAAAACCTGCTGTACCGCCATCGAAACGGGCACATACAGGCAGAGTGGCCGTGAAAGAAAGCAATCAGCGATGGTGCTCTGACGGGTTCGAGTTCTGCTGTGATAACGGAGAGAGACTGCGTGTCACGTTCGCGCTGGACTGCTGTGATCGTGAGGCACTGCACTGGGCGGTGACTACCGGCGGCTTCAACAGTGAAACAGTACAGGACGTCATGCTGGGAGCGGTGGAACGCCGCTTCGGCAACGATCTTCCGTCGTCTCCAGTGGAGTGGCTGACGGATAATGGTTCATGCTACCGGGCTAATGAAACACGCCAGTTCGCCCGGATGTTGGGACTTGAACCGAAGAACACGGCGGTGCGGAGTCCGGAGAGTAACGGAATAGCAGAGAGCTTCGTGAAAACGATAAAGCGTGACTACATCAGTATCATGCCCAAACCAGACGGGTTAACGGCAGCAAAGAACCTTGCAGAGGCGTTCGAGCATTATAACGAATGGCATCCGCATAGTGCGCTGGGTTATCGCTCGCCACGGGAATATCTGCGGCAGCGGGCTTGTAATGGGTTAAGTGATAACAGATGTCTGGAAATATAGGGGCAAATCCATGGAGTGCTGACCAAAAACACAACGCCAATCAGTGATGATGAAATGGTGGAAAGCGGACAGCATCAGTAACGAAAGTATTTAGCGGGCATGAAAATGGCAAATAACGGTCAAACATCGTGGCGTTGACACTTGAACCGAAGAACACGGCGGTGCGGAGTCCGGAGAGTAACGGAATAGCAGAGAGCTTCGTGAAAACGATAAAGCGTGACTACATCAGTATCATGCCCAAACCAGACGGGTTAACGGCAGCAAAGAACCTTGCAGAGGCGTTCGAGCATTATAACGAATGGCATCCGCATAGTGCGCTGGGTTATCGCTCGCCACGGGAATATCTGCGGCAGCGGGCTTGTAATGGGTTAAGTGATAACAGATGTCTGGAAATATAGGGGCAAATCCATGGAGTGCTGACCAAAAACACAACGCCAATCAGTGATGATGAAATGGTGGAAAGCGGACAGCATCAGTAACGAAAGTATTTAGCGGGCATGAAAATGGCAAATAACGGTCAAACATCGTGGCGTTGACACTTGAACCGAAGAACACGGCGGTGCGGAGTCCGGAGAGTAACGGAATAGCAGAGAGCTTCGTGAAAACGATAAAGCGTGACTACATCAGTATCATGCCCAAACCAGACGGGTTAACGGCAGCAAAGAACCTTGCAGAGGCGTTCGAGCATTATAACGAATGGCATCCGCATAGTGCGCTGGGTTATCGCTCGCCACGGGAATATCTGCGGCAGCGGGCTTGTAATGGGTTAAGTAATAACAGATGTCTGGAAATATAGGGGCAAATCCAGGTACTGCCGAAAATATTCAGATAGAGCTGAGGGATGACCAGGATGCTGCGTTAAAAAATGGCGATAGCAAAACGGTTATTGTTGATGAGATCACTCGTAATGCACAGTTTCCACTTAAGGCAAGAGCTATCACGGTGAATGGAAACGCAAGCTAGGGAACGATCGAGGCGCTAATCAATGTGATCTACACCTGGCAATAACGTCGATTCGATTTTCTTAGCCTTCTTTTTAAATCAATTTTTAACCTTAGGATATATCATGGGTAAAACAATCAGTATAAAGGTCCTGTTCGGTATTTATCTTCTATTAATGGCAGGCAAAGTTTTTGCCTTCAGTTGTAATGTCGATGGCGGGTCAAGTATTGGAGCAGGTACAACCTCTGTTTATGTTAATCTCGACCCTGTAATACAGCCGGGCCAGAATCTGGTTGTAGACTTGTCTCAGCATATAAGTTGCTGGAATGATTACGGCGGCTGGTACGACACTGATCATATAAACCTGGTACAAGGCTCAGCTTTCGCAGGCTCCCTACAGTCATATAAAGGATCGCTGTACTGGAATAATGTGACCTACCCCTTCCCGTTGACGACAAATACCAACGTATTGGATATTGGTGATAAGACACCGATGCCATTACCGTTAAAACTCTATATTACCCCAGTTGGGGCGGCCGGTGGAGTTGTCATAAAAGCGGGGGAAGTCATTGCCCGTATTCATATGTATAAAATTGCAACATTAGGAAGCGGAAATCCGCGTAATTTTACGTGGAATATTATTTCAAATAACAGTGTTGTTATGCCAACAGGCGGCTGCACCGTTGATAGTCGTAATGTCACTGTGGATCTCCCGGACTTTCCTGGAAGCGCAGAAATACCCCTTGGCGTATATTGCTCAAGCGAACAAAAGCTCTCATTTTATCTTTCGGGTGCCACCACTGACAGTAGCCGACAAGTGTTTGCTAACACAGCACCTGATGCAACAAAAGCATCGGGAGTGGGTGTCACTCTAATGCGTAATGGAAAAATACTGGCTACGGGAGAAAATGTCTCCCTGGGGACTAATGCCAGTCAGTTAAGCAACTGACTGGCTCTTTTTCGGGGCTGTGGGGTATTTCCAGGGCCTCTCCTTTACCACTCTCGGGAAGGCCCTTTCCCTTCTCGTCGGTAATTTCACAAGTTGTCCCATACTTGCAAGATCGCGCATCAGCTCCGGTATACGTCCCGGTGAAGCGCCCTGCAATGTCATCAGCATTCTCATCACCATTCCGCATGATTCTGAGAAACTCAGTTGATTCGGCCAGTAACCTTTCAGATGTTCCGCCATTTTAATCATCTGATATCTCACCAGATTATAAGCCAGTAAGACACCCCACAGCTCTTGCTCCACAAGCTCCGGCTTTTTACTTCTCAGCGTCAGCCTGCTCAGTTGCATCGTCTGTTTTATCTCCCTGTATCCCAGTTCGATTTCCCAGCGATGACTGTACAGATCCGCCATTTCTCCTCCGGGGAAGCGCATGGCGTCCGTCATCGACGTCAGCAGATGGCAGACTTTTCCTTTGCGCGTCACGGTCAGCAGGCGGGCTGTCACTTCATTTCCCAGTCCCGGCCACTTTTTTCGTGCCTGCGGGCTGGTTTTCAGCTTCACCAGATGATCGCCTTTACCCAGTTTTCTGAGCTCTTCATATTGCGCTCCCTTTCTGAGAGGTATCATCCAGTGGCGGTGTTCTCCCGCCAGGCTCCAGGCATTTAACAGTCCCAGTGAGTAATAACCTTTATCCATTAACGTCAGAGTGTTATCGCCGGTTTGTTCTATAAGTTGCTCAGCAAGCTCATTTTCGCTGTTCTTCATCGTGCCGAAGGCTGCAGCCGTCAGCAGATGGCTGGTCAGTTCCATCTGGCAGACCATTTTGACCTGCGGGTAGAGCGCCGGGTTCCCGGCATGTGTCTGGCGGGGGAAGGCTGCATCGTTCTCTGGTGTATCCGGTGTGCGCCAGAACACACCATCGATGGCCAGCAGGGTCAGGCCGCACCAGTGCGGATGCGGCGTGGCGTTATGCCAGAGCTGCGCTGTTTTCGTGAACACGCGGCGGACAGCCTCACTTCCCAGGCGCTGGCGGGCCTGAATAACGGCACTGGGGGCAACGAAGGGGCGATTGCCCGGCAGCATGATGTCCAGGCGATTCACAATCTGGTGAAGAGGTTCTTTACGCTCAAGCGCCATGCCAACAATACACCAGACCATCATTTCGAGGGGAAGACGGCGCTTGCGTAGCGTTACAGTACCTGATTCGGCAAGGCAACGAGAGATGAGTTCGGGGTCGAGGTAATCCCCCAGAGAAGTCAGTGGGTTACGCAGAGAATCGTAACGGGATACCAGATCAAGAGCCTGTCCAATGTGCATAAAAAAATCCGGAAACAAGTGAGCGTTTCCGGATTCTTACACAGCCACTGGATCGGTCAACTGATCCTTAACTGATCGGCATTACTCCCTGGGGACAGTAAATAAAAGCAAAGTACCTCTGGGTTTAAGCGCAACCTATGGACAAACAGGAAACAAGGTTTCAGCCGGAACCGTCCAGTCAGTCATTGGTGTCACTTTTATCTATGAATAATTGTGATTTTGACCTTAGTCTATGCGCTCCATTCACGAAAATTGCGCAGATAATTATTTTGTGAAGGCTATTATCCTACACCTGTAAGAAAATCCGCGCACAATTGAAGCCAGAGTCTTATTTTTTATATTGAAAAATATGTTAATTTAAACACTATGAGAGATGATGCTTAACTTATCGTATTTAATCTATTGTTTAACGATAATAGATTAAAAATAGAAAGAGAGTAGTCCCCTACTCTTATATATCCATGTTGGCGATAATCCCTTTGTATGTACTGTGCATCATCGCTATTACAAATCCTAATAATTCATTTCCACACAGGATAAGTAGATGAAGAAAAAAATTGAATCCTACCAGGGTGCTGCAGGTGGTTGGGGTGCTGTTAAATCCGTAGCGAATGCAGTACGTAAGCAGATGGATATACGCCATGATGTTATTGCCATGTTTGACATGAATAAGCCAGAGGGCTTTGACTGTCCGGGTTGTGCATGGCCAGATCCTAAGCACAGTGCGTCATTCGACATTTGTGAAAACGGCGCAAAAGCAATCGCCTGGGAAGTCACGGATAAGCAGGTAAATGCCTCTTTCTTTGCTGAGAATACGGTTCAATCATTACTTACCTGGGGAGATCACGAGCTTGAGGCTGCAGGGCGTCTCACTCAGCCTTTGAAATATGATGCCGTCAGCGACTGTTACAAGCCATTAAGCTGGCAACAAGCTTTCGACGAAATTGGCGCACGCCTTCAAAGCTATAGTGATCCCAATCAGGTTGAATTCTATACTTCGGGCCGCACTTCCAATGAAGCTGCCTTTCTTTATCAGCTTTTTGCCCGTGAATACGGGAGCAATAACTTTCCCGACTGCTCCAACATGTGCCATGAACCGACAAGCGTGGGTTTGGCAGCGAGTATCGGTGTAGGTAAAGGGACCGTGTTGCTGGAAGACTTTGAGAAGTGCGATTTAGTCATTTGCATTGGGCATAACCCTGGTACAAACCACCCTCGCATGCTGACTTCGTTGCGCGCTTTAGTGAAACGGGGAGCGAAAATGATCGCCATCAATCCTCTACAGGAACGTGGCCTGGAGCGATTTACCGCACCGCAAAACCCGTTTGAAATGCTGACGAACTCTGAGACTCAGTTGGCCAGTGCCTACTACAACGTGCGCATTGGTGGCGATATGGCGTTGCTCAAGGGGATGATGCGCCTGTTAATTGAGCGCGATGATGCTGCAAGTGCCGCAGGTCGGCCCTCATTGCTTGATGACGAATTTATTCAAACGCATACCGTCGGCTTTGACGAGCTACGCCGTGACGTTCTCAATTCCGAGTGGAAAGATATCGAACGTATTTCTGGACTAAGTCAGACACAAATCGCCGAACTGGCTGACGCATATGCCGCTGCCGATCGCACCATTATCTGTTACGGAATGGGGATCACTCAGCACGAACATGGTACCCAGAATGTACAGCAACTGGTCAATCTGCTGTTGATGAAAGGTAACATTGGCAAGCCTGGTGCGGGTATCTGCCCACTACGAGGTCACTCTAATGTACAGGGCGACCGAACCGTCGGTATCACCGAGAAACCGTCTGCAGAGTTTCTGGCTCGCCTGGGTGAGCGCTATGGCTTCACCCCACCTCATGCACCTGGACATGCTGCAATTGCCAGCATGCAAGCAATATGCACGGGGCAGGCTCGAGCATTGATCTGCATGGGGGGCAACTTTGCACTGGCAATGCCAGATCGGGAAGCGAGCGCTGTACCGTTAACGCAATTAGATTTGGCGGTACACGTAGCCACTAAGCTTAACCGCTCTCATCTGCTGACCGCACGGCATAGCTATATTCTGCCGGTTCTGGGGCGTAGCGAGATTGACATGCAAAAAAGCGGTGCGCAGGCGGTAACCGTTGAGGATTCAATGTCGATGATTCATGCCTCGCGTGGCGTGTTAAAACCCGCCGGTGTAATGCTGAAATCAGAGTGTGCAGTGGTCGCGGGAATCGCGCAGGCAGCACTACCCC
Source organism: Shigella sonnei (assembly GCF_002950395.1). Classification (NCBI taxonomy): domain Bacteria; kingdom Pseudomonadati; phylum Pseudomonadota; class Gammaproteobacteria; order Enterobacterales; family Enterobacteriaceae; genus Shigella; species Shigella sonnei. Next base: position 1,231,746 of record NZ_CP026802.1, on the reverse strand, counting down.
ACAGCGTGGTAGCCTGGGAGTATCTGGTGGAAGATTATGATCGCATTCGCAATGACATTGAAGCTGTGTTACCAGAGTTCGCCGACTATAACCAGCGCATCCGACATCCTGGAGGTTTTCACCTGATAAATGCAGCTGCTGAAAGGCGCTGGATGACGCCGTCAGGTAAGGCTAATTTCATTACCAGCAAAGGGCTGTTAGAAGATCCCTCTTCAGCGTTTAACAGTAAGCTGGTCATGGCGACAGTACGTAGCCACGATCAGTACAACACGACGATTTATGGTATGGATGATCGCTATCGAGGGGTATTCGGTCAACGAGATGTGGTCTTTATGAGTGCTAAACAAGCTAAAATTTGCCGTGTAAAAAACGGCGAAAGAGTTAATCTTATTGCGCTTACGCCAGACGGTAAGCGCAGCTCACGCCGCATGGATAGATTAAAAGTGGTCATTTACCCTATGGCTGACCGCTCACTGGTGACCTATTTTCCAGAATCGAATCACATGCTAACTCTTGATAACCACGATCCATTAAGTGGCATTCCTGGTTATAAAAGTATTCCGGTTGAATTAGAACCATCAAATTAATTCGCCTCCTCATTTCTTCTGCTGTCATCCGCACAGCAGAAGAATTTCTCATTGACTATTATCGCGCAATTTGCTCACATTGATTAAATTAAACCACACACTATAAGATATAAACCTCTGCCTACAGCTGTAAGAAACTCCGCTCAGTACTGAAGTGCCAGTCCTATTTCCTCTTTTCTCCAGCCTGTTATATTAAGCATACTGATTAACGATTTTTAACGTTATCCGCTAAATAAACATATTTGAAATGTATGCGACCACAGTGAAAAACAAAATCACGCAAAGAGACAACTATAAAGAAATCATGTCTGTAATTGTGGTTGTCTTATTACTGACCCTTACGTTGATAGCCATTTTTTCGGCAATTGATCAGCTGGGTATTTCAGAAATGGGTCGCATTGCAAGAGATCTTACACATTTCATTATCAATAGTTTGCAAGACTGAAAATAAACAGCAAATTATAAATATGAAATGTTAAAAAAGTATCGATAAAAACTTTATTGTTTTAAGGAGATAAAATGTCGCTCGTTTGTTCTGTTATATTTATTCATCATGCCTTCAACGCTAACATTTTAGATAAAGATTACGCCTTCTCTGACGGCGAGATCCTGATGGTAGATAACGCTGTTCGTACGCATTTTGAACCTTATGAGCGGCATTTTAAAGAGATCGGATTTACTGAAAATACCATTAAAAAATATCTACAATGCACTAACATCCAGACAGTGACGGTGCCTGTTCCTGCGAAGTTTTTACGTGCTTCAAATGTACCGACTGGATTGCTTAATGAAATGATTGCTTATCTTAACTCGGAAGAACGCAATCATCATAATTTTTCAGAACTTTTGCTTTTTTCTTGCCTGTCTATTTTTGCCGCATGCAAAGGTTTCATTACACTATTAACTAACGGTGTGCTATCCGTTTCCGGAAAAGTGAGAAATATTGTCAACATGAAGCTGGCGCACCCATGGAAGCTGAAAGATATTTGTGACTGCCTGTACATCAGTGAAAGCCTGTTGAAGAAAAAACTAAAGCAAGAGCAAACGACATTCTCACAGATTCTATTAGATGCCAGAATGCAGCACGCAAAAAATTTGATACGCGTAGAAGGTTCAGTCAATAAAATTGCCGAACAATGTGGTTATGCCAGTACATCTTATTTTATTTATGCGTTCCGCAAACATTTCGGCAACAGTCCGAAGAGAGTTTCTAAGGAGTACCGTTGTCAAAGTCACATGGGTATGAATACGGGCAACACGATGAGTGCTTTAGCTATTTGATTATTTGCTAACGAGTAGTCAACCACGCACGCTGCGTAAGAATTAAATGGGGCAGCCATTCCCTGCCCCGCGTTGTTTTTAGGCGATATATTTATTGAAATAAATAAGTGACATCCATCACATATTTATGCACTTGCATAACCTGTTGCAGATTATTTATGATCTCAATTCGGCATTTTGTCAGTAAAATGCAATAATTTATTAAATATCAATAAATTAGTTGTTTATCGGCGAGAAATTACTTAATAGAACAGAAAGTAATGTCAACGCTTTATGGACTGTTATTTCCCTTTTTTTAGCTAAATCTGCTATCTCTTTATGTGACTAACTTCACTTACATCCACTTATTTCTCTTCGTAAAATTACTTCGGAATTAAGTACAATAAGAAGAGGAACATTTATGAAGTCTGCATTAAAGAAAAGTGTCGTAAGTACCTCGATATCTTTGATACTGGCATCTGGTATGGCTGCATTTGCTGCTCATGCGGCAGATGATGTAAAGCTGAAAGCAACCAAAACAAACGTTGCTTTCTCAGATTTTACGCCGACTGAATACAGTACCAAAGGAAAGCCAAATATTATCGTACTAACCATGGATGATCTTGGTTATGGACAACTTCCTTTTGATAAGGGATCTTTTGACCCAAAAACAATGGAAAATCGTGAAGTTGTCGATACCTACAAAATAGGGATAGATAAAGCCATTGAAGCTGCACAAAAATCAACGCCGACGCTCCTTTCATTAATGGATGAAGGCGTACGTTTTACTAACGGCTATGTGGCACACGGTGTTTCCGGCCCCTCCCGTGCCGCAATAATGACCGGTCGAGCTCCCGCCCGCTTTGGTGTCTATTCCAATACCGATGCTCAGGATGGTATTCCGCTAACAGAAACTTTCTTGCCTGAATTATTCCAGAATCATGGTTATTACACTGCAGCAGTAGGTAAATGGCACTTGTCAAAAATCAGTAATGTGCCGGTACCGGAAGATAAACAAACGCGTGACTATCATGACAACTTCACCACATTTTCTGCGGAAGAATGGCAACCTCAAAACCGTGGCTTTGATTACTTTATGGGATTCCACGCTGCAGGAACGGCATATTACAACTCCCCTTCACTGTTCAAAAATCGTGAACGTGTCCCCGCAAAAGGTTATATCAGCGATCAGTTAACCGATGAGGCAATTGGCGTTGTTGATCGTGCCAAAACACTTGACCAGCCTTTTATGCTTTACCTGGCTTATAATGCTCCGCACCTACCAAATGATAATCCTGCACCGGATCAATATCAGAAGCAATTTAATACCGGTAGTCAAACAGCAGATAACTACTACGCTTCCGTTTATTCTGTTGATCAGGGTGTAAAACGCATTCTCGAACAACTGAAGAAAAACGGACAGTATGACAATACAATTATTCTCTTTACCTCCGATAATGGTGCGGTTATCGATGGTCCTCTGCCGCTGAACGGGGCGCAAAAAGGCTATAAGAGTCAGACCTATCCTGGCGGTACTCACACCCCAATGTTTATGTGGTGGAAAGGAAAACTTCAACCCGGTAATTATGACAAGCTGATTTCCGCAATGGATTTCTACCCAACAGCTCTTGATGCAGCCGATATCAGCATTCCAAAAGACCTTAAGCTGGATGGTGTTTCCTTGCTGCCCTGGTTGCAAGATAAGAAACAAGGCGCGCCACATAAAAATCTGACCTGGATAACCTCTTATTCTCACTGGTTTGATGAGGAAAATATTCCATTCTGGGATAATTACCACAAATTTGTTCGCCATCAGTCAGACGATTACCCGCATAACCCCAACACTGAGGACTTAAGCCAATTCTCTTATACGGTGAGAAATAACGATTATTCGCTTGTCTATACAGTAGAAAACAATCAGTTAGGTCTCTACAAACTGACGGATCTACAGCAAAAAGATAACCTTGCCGCCGCCAATCCGCAGGTCGTTAAAGAGATGCAAGGCGTGGTAAGAGAGTTTATCGACAGCAGCCAGCCACCGCTTAGCGAGGTAAATCAGGAGAAGTTTAACAATATCAAGAAAGCACTAAGCGAAGCGAAATAACTAAACCTTCATGCGGCGGATTTTTCCGCCGCCTTATTGAGCGAGATAGCGATGCACGTTACAGCCAAGCCCTCCAGTTTTCAATGTAATCTCAAATGTGATTACTGTTTTTACCTTGAAAAAGAGTCGCAGTTTACTCATGAAAAATGGATGGATGACAGCACTCTGAAAGAGTTCATCAAACAATATATCGAAGCGTCTGGCAATCAGGTCTATTTTACCTGGCAAGGCGGTGAACCCACTCTGGCTGGCCTGGATTTTTTCCGTAAAGTTATTCACTATCAACAACGCTATGCAGGCCAAAAACGTATTTTTAATGCATTACAAACGAATGGCATTTTATTGAATAATGAATGGTGTGCCTTTCTCAAAGAACATGAATTTCTGGTTGGTATCTCGATCGATGGCCCCCAGGAGTTACATGACCGTTACAGACGCAGTAATTCAGGTAACGGTACTTTTGCAAAAGTGATAGCAGCCATCGAGCGTCTGAAATCATATCAAGTAGAGTTTAATACGTTAACCGTCATTAATAACGTTAATGTCCATTACCCTCTTGAGGTTTATCATTTTTTAAAATCTATCGGCAGTAAACATATGCAATTTATCGAATTGCTAGAAACCGGGACGCCGAATATTGATTTCAGTGGTCATAGTGAGAACACATTCCGTATCATTGATTTTTCTGTGCCTCCCACGGCTTATGGCAAGTTTATGTCAACCATTTTTATGCAATGGGTTAAAAACGATGTGGGTGAAATTTTCATTCGTCAGTTTGAAAGCTTTGTCAGCCGTTTTTTGGGGAATGGGCATACAAGTTGTATTTTCCAGGAGTCCTGCAAGGATAATCTGGTTGTTGAAAGTAATGGAGACATTTACGAATGCGACCATTTTGTCTATCCACAGTACAAAATTGGAAACATTAATAAATCTGAACTCAAAACGATGAACAGTGTACAACTGACAGCGCAAAAAAAACGGATTTCAGCGAAATGTCAGCAATGTGCATATAAACCTATCTGCAATGGCGGTTGTCCTAAGCATCGTATTACTAAAGTAAACAATGAGACTGTTTCTTATTTTTGCGAAGGTTATAAAATCCTTTTTTCAACCATGGTACCTTATATGAACGCCATGGTTGAGTTAGCTAAGAACAGAGTACCGCTTTACCACATTATGGATGTTGCAAAACAAATGGAGAATAATTAATAATGCTCTCTTTTAACTCCATTCTTAGCCTCCTTCTTATGACCTTAACAAGGCACCCGACATAAATTCCTGTCGGGTGTTTCGTCATCATCATCTTCCCTTGCGAAAATCCTGGCTTACGTGGTATGCGTCAGGGCATTAGCAATACCCTTGATTATCAATAGCATAACCATAACCATAACCACTGAAAATTAAAAATTTCTATATATTTCATATTGTTAAATGATACTTAAATAAATTTCATCAGTAAATCATTGCCATAGATAATCATTGGATGGCACAATCAATTTTCGCTAATGATAACCATTCCCATTACGTTTTATATGTTGATAGCAAAGTATCTCTGTCTGCTGAAGCCCTTTTGGCTGCGTAAGAATAATAAAACTTCAGTGTTGTTAATCATTATTATCCTCGCAATGATCCTTGGCGTGGTTAAAATTCAGGTCTGGTTAAACGACTGGAATAATGATTTTTTCAATGCGCTAAGCCAGAAAGAAACCGATAAGCTTTGGCAGCTTGTTCTTTGGTTCCCTGCCCTGCTGGGGATCTTTGTATTAATATCCGTAAACAAAACATGGTTAATTAAACTACTGACTATTCGCTGGCGCGAATGGTTAACAGATTACTACCTTAATCGCTGGTTTGCAGATAAAAACTACTACTTCACGCAGATCTACGGCGAGCATAAAAATACAGATAACCCTGACCAACGTATCGCTGAAGACATTCTCTTACTGATCAGCAAAACGCTCAGTCTTTCATTTGGCTTCATCCAGTCACTTAGCATGCTGATCACCTTTACCGTTATTCTTTGGCAAAGCGCGGGTACGCTCTCATTCACTGTTGGTGGAACAGAATGGAATATCCAGGGGTATATGGTCTATACCGTCGTGCTCATTGTGATCGGTGGAACTTTATTTACCCATAAGGTGGGTAAACGTATTCGTCCGCTTAATGTGGAAAAACAACGTAGCGAAGCGACATTTCGAACTAATCTTGTGCAGCATAATAAGCAGACAGAACTGATTGCGCTAAGCAATGCTGAGTCTCTACAACGCCAGGAGTTGCGCGACAATTTTCATACCATTAAAGAGAACTGGCATCGTTTAATGAATCGTCAGCGGTGGCTTGATTACTGGCAAAATATTTATTCGCGCTCGCTTAGCGTTCTTCCCTACTTTCTGTTATTGCCGCAGTTTATTAGCGGGCAGATCAATCTGGGCGGACTGATGAAATCGCGCCAGGCATTTATGCTAGTATCGAACAATTTAAGCTGGTTTATTTATAAATATGACGAACTTGCTGAACTGGCTGCGGTTATCGATCGCTTGTATGAGTTCCATCAACTCACTGAACAGCGCCCTACGAATAAGCCTAAAAATTGCCAACATGCGGTACAAGTGGCTAATGCGAGTATTCGTACGCCTGATAATAAGATCATATTAGAGAACTTGAACTTTCATGTTTCGCCAGGCAAATGGCTATTACTGAAAGGCTACTCTGGTGCGGGAAAAACCACACTGCTTAAAACATTATCCCACTGCTGGCCGTGGTTTAAAGGTGATATTTCTTCTCCTGCTGACAGTTGGTATGTGTCACAAACACCGTTAATCAAAAGCGGCTTACTGAAAGAGATTATTTGTAAAGCACTTCCCCTGCCCGTAGACGATAAATCGTTGAGCGAAGTACTGCATCAGGTTGGTCTGGGGAAATTGGCTGCGCGTATTCATGACCACGATCGCTGGGGAGATATTCTTTCCAGCGGCGAAAAACAACGTATCGCCCTGGCACGATTAATTTTACGACGTCCGAAATGGATATTTCTTGACGAAACTACCTCTCATCTTGAGGAACAAGAGGCTATACGCTTACTGCGTTTAGTGCGTGAAAAACTACCCACAAGCGGCGTCATTATGGTTACACATCAACCCGGTGTCTGGAACCTGGCTGATGATATTTGTGACATTAGCACGGTTTTATAACAACAATAAAAGCCCTGCTGTACGGAGATATAAATAAATGAAGCGAGTTCTTATTCCTGGCGTCATTTTATGTGGCGCTGATGTGGCGCAGGCCGTCGATGACAAAAACATGTACATGCATTTTTTTGAAGAGATGACGGTCTATGCTCCTGTCCCTGTACCCGTAAACGGCAACACGCATTACACCAGTGAAAGCATCGAGCGTTTACCGACCGGGAATGGCAATATCAGCGATCTGCTGAGAACCAACCCTGCGGTACGCATGGATTCAACGCAAAGTACCTCGTTGAACCAGGGAGATATTCGCCCTGAGAAAATCTCTATTCACGGTGCGTCGCCCTACCAGAATGCCTATTTGATTGACGGTATTAGTGCAACTAATAACCTGAACCCAGCGAATGAGTCCGATGCCAGTAGTGCAACCAATATTAGCGGGATGTCACAGGGGTATTATCTTGATGTCAGCTTACTGGACAATGTGACGCTTTATGACAGTTTTGTGCCGGTTGAATTTGGTCGCTTCAATGGCGGGGTAATTGATGCAAAGATCAAACGCTTCAACGCTGATGATAGCAAGGTGAAATTGGGTTATCGCACTACGCGTTCGGACTGGTTAACATCGCATATCGATGAGAATAACAAGAGCGCATTTAATCAAGGCTCTTCAGGAAGTACTTATTACTCCCCAGATTTTAAAAAGAACTTTTATACCTTGTCGTTTAATCAGGAACTCGCTGATAACTTCGGCGTTACCGCCGGTTTATCGCGCCGCCAGTCTGATATCACCCGCGCGGATTATGTTTCGAATGACGGCATTGTCACCGGTCGGGCACAGTATAAAAACGTTATCGATACTGCATTGAGCAAATTTACCTGGTTTGCCAGCGACCGCTTTACCCACGATTTAACCTTAAAATATACCGGCTCCAGCCGTGATTATAATACCAGCACCTTCCCGCAGTCTGATCGCGAAATGGGTAATAAATCCTATGGTCTGGCATGGGATATGGATACGCAACTCGCATGGGCCAAACTACGTACCACCGTTGGTTGGGATCATATTAGTGATTATACCCGTCACGATCATGACATCTGGTACACCGAACTTTCATGTACATATGGTGATATTACAGGGCGTTGTACCTGTGGCGGATTAGGACACATTTCCCAGGCTGTAGATAATTACACCTTCAAAACACGCCTGGACTGGCAAAAATTCGCCGTGGGTGATGTTTCGCATCAACCCTACTTCGGCGCGGAATACATCTATTCCGATGCATGGACTGAACGCCATAACCAGTCTGAATCCTATGTGATTAATGCTGCAGGAAAGAAAACTAACCATACCATTTACCATAAAGGTAAAGGCAGCCTGGGAATTGACAACTACACGCTGTATATGGCGGAGCACATTAGCTGGCGGAATGTGTCGTTAATGCCCGGTGTGCGTTATGACTATGACAACTATCTGTCAAACCACAATATCTCCCCGCGCTTTATGACGGAATGGGATATTTTTGCTGATCAAACCTCAATGATTACCGCCGGTTATAACCGTTACTATGGCGGGAATATTCTTGATATGGGATTACGTGATATCCGCAATAGCTGGACGGAATCGGTATCAGGTAATAAAACTCTGACGCGTTATCAGGATTTGAAAACGCCTTATAACGATGAACTGGCAATGGGATTGCAGCAGAAAATCGGTAAGAACGTTATTGCGCGTGCAAACTATGTTTACCGTGAAGCGCATGATCAAATCAGCAAAAGCAGTCGTACCGACAGCGCGACTAAAACCACCATTACTGAATATAACAACGATGGCAAAACCAAAACGCATTCGTTCAGCCTCAGTTTTGAACTGGCCGAACCCCTGCATATCCGCCAAGTAGATATTAACCCACAAATTGTCTTTAGCTATATCAAGAGCAAGGGCAACTTGTCGTTAAACAATGGTTATGAGGAGAGCAATACCGGTGATAACCAGGTGGTTTATAACGGTAATCTGGTCTCTTACGATAGTGTTCCAGTGGCAGATTTTAATAACCCATTAAAGATCTCCTTAAACATGGATTTCACGCATCAACCGAGCGGGTTAGTGTGGGCGAATACGCTGGCCTGGCAAGAAGCGCGTAAAGCTCGCATTATCCTTGGTAAGACAAATGCGCAATACATCAGCGAATATTCAGATTACAAGCAGTATGTTGACGAAAAACTGGATAGCAGCCTGACCTGGGACACCCGCTTGTCCTGGACGCCACAATTTCTGAAACAACAAAACCTGACGATCAGTGCCGATATTCTCAATGTACTGGATAGCAAAACCGCTGTTGATACAACGAACACCGGTGTGGCGACCTACGCCAGTGGCCGTACTTTCTGGCTTGATGTCAGCATGAAATTTTAATAGTTCGGATTTTACTTAACCGGGTAAATTCGCCCGGTTTTCGCATGGAGATAATTATGAGAAACCTCTGTTTCTTACTGACGTTAGTGGCAACTCTGTTGCTCCCCGGGCGGCTGATTGCCGCCGCCTTACCGCAGGATGAAAAGTTAATTACCGGGCAACTGGACAATGGCTTGCGATATATGATTTATCCGCATGCTCAACCAAAGGATCAGGTAAATTTATGGCTGCAAATTCATACCGGTTCATTGCAGGAAGAAGACAATGAGCGCGGCGTGGCTCATTTTGTAGAACATATGATGTTTAACGGCACAAAAACATGGCCGGGTAATAAAGTCATCGAAACATTTGAGTCAATGGGCCTGCGTTTCGGTCGCGATGTTAATGCCTATACCAGCTATGACGAAACGCTGTATCAGGTGAGTCTGCCGACTACGCAGAAACAAAATCTGCAACAAGTGATGGCAATCTTCAGTGAATGGAGTAATGCCGCAACCTTTGAAATACTCGAAGTAGACGCTGAACGCGGCGTAATTACTGAGGAATGGCGTGCCCATCAGGATGCGAAATGGCGCACCTCTCAGGCGCGCCGCCCTTTCCTGCTGGCAAATACCCGTAATTTAGACCGTGAACCTATCGGCCTGATGGATACTGTCGCCACGGTCACACCGGCACAATTGCGCCAATTTTATCAACGCTGGTATCAACCAAATAATATGACCTTTATCGTGGTCGGCGATATCGACAGTAAAGAAGCGCTGGCGCTGATAAAGGATAATTTAAGTAAGCTTCCGGCTAACAAAGCAGCTGAAAATCGCGTCTGGCCGACAAAAGCCGAAAACCACCTGCGCTTTAATATCATTAATGATAAAGAAAACCGAGTGAACGGCATCGCACTCTATTATCGCCTGCCAATGGTACAAGTGAACGATGAGCAAAGCTTTGTCGAACAAGCTGAATGGAGCATGTTAGTTCAGCTGTTCAATCAACGTCTGCAGGAACGCATACAGTCGGGCGAGTTGAAGACTATTTCTGGCGGCACTGCGCGCAGCGTTAAAATTGCACCCGATTATCAGTCGCTGTTTTTCCGTGTAAATGCACGAGACGATAATATGCAGGATGCTGCAAATGCATTAATGGCAGAGTTGGCAACCATTGATCAGCATGGTTTTTCTGCTGAAGAACTCGATGATGTCAAATCTACCCGCCTCACCTGGCTGAAAAATGCGGTTGATCAGCAAGCTGAACGTGATTTACGTATGCTGACCAGTCGCCTGGCATCCAGCTCATTAAATAATACGCCGTTCTTGTCGCCGGAAGAGACATATCAACTTTCGAAACGTCTGTGGCAGCAAATTACCGTGCAAAGTCTGGCGGAAAAATGGCAGCAGTTAAGAAAGAACCAGGACGCATTTTGGGAGCAAATGGTAAACAATGAGCTTGCCGCCAAAAAAGCATTGTCTCTTGCGGCTATCCTGGCGCTGGAAAAAGAGTACGCCAACAAAAAGCTGGCGGCTTACATCTTCCCAGGCAGAAATTTATCGTTAACAGTAGACGCTGACCCACAGGCGGAAATTAGCAGCAAAGAAACGCTGGCTGAGAATCTGACATCATTAACACTTTCCAATGGTGCCAGGGTTATTCTGGCAAAATCCGCGGGTGAAGAGCAAAAGCTACAAATTACTGCCGTATCTAATAAAGGCGATTTAAGTTTCCCTGCGCAGCAAAAATCACTTATCGCGCTGGCAAATAAAGCAGTAAGCGGAAGCGGCGTTGGTGAGCTCTCCTCTTCCAGCCTGAAACGCTGGAGTGCGGAAAATTCGGTAACCATGAGCAGTAAAGTCAGTGGCATGAATACGTTGCTCTCCGTTAGCGCGCGGACTAATAACCCTGAACCTGGTTTTCAGTTGATTAACCAGCGAATCACCCACAGCACGATTAACGACAATATTTGGGCATCGCTACAAAATGCTCAAATTCAGGCGTTGAAAACGCTCGACCAGCGTCCAGCGGAGAAATTCGCCCAGCAGATGTATGAGACGCGCTATGCTGATGACCGCACGAAATTACTGCAAGAAAATCAGATTGTACAGTTTACTGCCGCAGATGCGCTGGCTGCCGATCGCCAGTTGTTTTCATCTCCAGCGGATATCACGTTTGTCATTGTCGGTAATGTCTCAGAAGACAAACTCGTGGCGTTAATTACGCGTTACTTAGGATCAATCAAACACTCTGATTCGCCATTAGCCGCAGGTAAACCATTAACTCGCGCGACGGACAACGCATCGGTTACTGTAAAAGAACAAAATGAACCTGTGGCACAGGTTTCACAGTGGAAGCGTTATGATTCCCGGACACCTGTTAATCTGGCGACGCGTATGGCGCTCGATGCTTTTAACGTCGCACTGGCAAAAGATCTACGCGTTAATATTCGTGAACAGGCATCTGGAGCATACAGCGTTTCTTCTCGCCTCTCGGTTGATCCTCAGGCCAAAGATATCAGTCATTTGCTGGCTTTTACTTGTCAACCAGAACGACATGATGAACTGTTAACGTTAGCGAATGAAGTGATGGTTAAGCGTCTGGCTAAAGGGATCAGTGAGCAAGAACTGAATGAATACCAGCAAAACGTTCAGCGCAGCCTCGATATCCAACAGCGTAGCGTTCAACAATTAGCGAACACTATTGTAAATAGTCTTATTCAATATGACGATCCTGCAGCATGGACTGAGCAGGAGCAATTGTTGAAACAAATGACGGTAGAGAATGTTAACACTGCCGTTAAACAATATCTTTCTCATCCGGTAAATACTTATACTGGAGTATTATTGCCAAAATAATAACAGCCCCGTCAACACATCGTTGGCGGGGATTTTAGCAATATTCGCCATTTTTATGTAATAATTTTATAAATGCGTTCAAAATAATAACCAGGTACTAATAGTGATATTTTAAGGTCTGATTTTTACGTGAAAATTCAGGAGGCACAGAATGCGCATAAAAATAACAGCATAAAACACCTTACCACCACCCAAGAATTTCATATTATATTGTTTTTCAATGAAAAAATATTATTCTCGTAATATCTCACGATAAATAACATTAGGATTTTGTTATTTAAACACGAGTCCTTTGCACTTGCTTACTTTATCGATAAATCCTACTTTTTTAATGCGATCCAATCATTTTAAGGAGTTTAAAATGGATAAGAAGCAAGTAACGGATTTAAGGTCGGAACTACTCGATTCACGTTTTGGTGCGAAGTCTATTTCCACTATCGCAGAATCAAAACGTTTTCCGCTGCACGAAATGCGCGACGATGTCGCATTCCAGATTATCAATGACGAATTATATCTTGATGGCAACGCTCGTCAGAACCTGGCCACTTTCTGCCAGACCTGGGACGACGAAAATGTCCACAAATTGATGGATTTATCCATTAACAAAAACTGGATCGACAAAGAAGAATATCCGCAATCCGCAGCCATCGACCTGCGTTGCGTAAATATGGTTGCCGATCTGTGGCATGCGCCTGCGCCGAAAAATGGTCAGGCCGTTGGCACCAACACCATTGGTTCTTCCGAGGCCTGTATGCTCGGCGGGATGGCGATGAAATGGCGTTGGCGCAAGCGTATGGAAGCTGCAGGCAAACCAACGGATAAACCAAACCTGGTGTGCGGTCCGGTACAAATCTGCTGGCATAAATTCGCCCGCTACTGGGATGTGGAGCTGCGTGAGATCCCTATGCGCCCCGGTCAGTTGTTTATGGACCCGAAACGCATGATTGAAGCCTGCGACGAAAATACCATCGGCGTGGTGCCGACTTTCGGCGTGACCTACACCGGTAACTATGAGTTCCCGCAACCGCTGCACGATGCACTGGATAAATTCCAGGCCGACACCGGTATCGACATCGACATGCACATCGACGCCGCCAGCGGTGGCTTCCTGGCACCGTTCGTCGCCCCGGATATCGTCTGGGACTTCCGCCTGCCGCGTGTGAAATCGATCAGTGCTTCAGGCCACAAATTCGGTCTGGCTCCGCTGGGCTGCGGCTGGGTTATCTGGCGTGACGAAGAAGCGCTGCCGCAGGAACTGGTGTTCAACGTTGACTACCTCGGTGGTCAGATTGGTACTTTTGCCATCAACTTCTCCCGCCCGGCGGGTCAGGTGATTGCACAGTACTATGAATTCCTGCGCCTTGGTCGTGAAGGCTATACCAAAGTACAGAATGCTTCCTACCAGGTCGCTGCCTATCTGGCGGATGAGATCGCCAAACTGGGGCCGTATGAGTTCATCTGTGCCGGTCGCCCGGACGAAGGCATCCCGGCGGTTTGCTTCAAACTGAAAGAGGGTGAAGATCCGGGATACACCCTGTACGACCTCTCTGAACGTCTGCGTCTGCGCGGCTGGCAGGTTCCGGCCTTCACTCTCGGCGGTGAAGCCACCGACATCGTGGTGATGCGCATTATGTGTCGTCGCGGCTTCGAAATGGACTTTGCTGAACTGTTGCTGGAAGACTACAAAGCCTCCCTGAAATATCTCAGCGATCACCCGAAACTGCAGGGTATTGCCCAGCAGAACAGCTTTAAACATACCTGATAACGTTTAACGGTAACGGTGTCCCGAAACGAACCCGTTTCGGGATAATTTCCAAAGTCTGTTCACTGGCATTAGCAACGGAAAATATTGTTCTGAATACGCTTCAGAACAAAACAGGTGCGGTTCCGACAGGAATACCGTTTTAGGGGGATAATATGGCTACATCAGTACAGACAGGTAAAGCTAAGCAGCTCACATTACTCGGCTTTTTTGCCATAACGGCATCGATGGTAATGGCTGTTTATGAATACCCTACCTTCGCAACATCGGGCTTTTCATTAGTCTTCTTCCTGCTATTAGGCGGGATTTTATGGTTTATTCCCGTGGGACTTTGTGCTGCGGAAATGGCCACCGTCGACGGCTGGGAAGAAGGTGGTGTCTTCGCCTGGGTATCAAATACTCTGGGGCCGAGATGGGGATTTGCAGCGATCTCATTTGGCTATCTGCAAATCGCCATTGGTTTTATTCCGATGCTCTATTTCGTGTTAGGGGCACTCTCCTACATCCTGAAATGGCCAGCGCTGAATGAAGACCCCATTACCAAAACTATTGCAGCACTCATCATTCTTTGGGCGCTGGCATTAACGCAGTTTGGTGGCACGAAATACACGGCACGAATTGCTAAAGTTGGCTTCTTCGCCGGTATCCTGTTACCTGCATTTATTTTGATCGCATTAGCGGCTATTTATCTGCACTCCGGTGCCCCCGTTGCTATCGAAATGGATTCAAAGACCTTCTTCCCTGACTTCTCTAAAGTGGGCACCCTGGTTGTATTTGTTGCCTTCATTTTGAGTTATATGGGCGTAGAAGCATCCGCAACCCACGTCAATGAAATGAGCAACCCAGGGCGCGACTATCCGTTGGCTATGTTACTGCTGATGGTAGCGGCAATCTGCTTAAGCTCTGTTGGTGGTTTGTCTATTGCGATGGTCATTCCGGGTAATGAAATCAACCTCTCCGCAGGGGTAATGCAAACCTTTACCGTTCTGATGTCCCATGTGGCACCGGAAATTGAGTGGACGGTTCGCGTGATCTCCGCACTGCTGTTGCTGGGTGTTCTGGCGGAAATCGCCTCCTGGATTGTTGGTCCTTCTCGCGGGATGTATGTCACAGCGCAGAAAAACCTGCTGCCAGCGGCATTCGCTAAAATGAACAAAAATGGCGTACCGGTAACGCTGGTCATTTCACAGCTGGTGATTACTTCTATCGCGTTGATC
The DNA here is from genome assembly GCF_002950395.1 of Shigella sonnei. NCBI lineage: Bacteria > Pseudomonadati > Pseudomonadota > Gammaproteobacteria > Enterobacterales > Enterobacteriaceae > Shigella > Shigella sonnei. The sequence goes on along the minus strand of NZ_CP026802.1, from coordinate 1,216,375 downwards.
ATCCTCACCAATACCGGTGGCGGTAACAACATGTCCTTCCTGATCGCACTGGCGCTGACGGTGGTGATTTATCTGTGTGCTTATTTCATGCTGTTTATTGGCTACATTGTGTTGGTTCTTAAACATCCTGACTTAAAACGCACATTTAATATCCCTGGTGGTAAAGGGGTGAAACTGGTCGTGGCTATTGTCGGTCTGCTGACTTCAATTATGGCGTTTATTGTTTCCTTCCTGCCGCCGGATAACATCCAGGGTGACTCTACCGATATGTATGTTGAATTACTGGTCGTTAGTTTCCTGGTGGTACTTGCCCTGCCCTTTATTCTCTATGCTGTTCATGATCGTAAAGGCAAAGCGAATACCGGCGTCACTCTGGAGCCAATCAACAGTCAGAACGCACCAAAAGGTCACTTCTTCCTGCACCCGCGTGCACGTTCACCACACTATATTGTGATGAATGACAAGAAACACTAACCATGTCTGAATGGTTATAAGACAAGGGAGCGATAATTCATCGCTCCCTTTTTCGTGCTCGCTGTCGTATTGACTTAACCGGGATAAGTACGAGAATGAGCGCACATCTGTTTACCGGAAACCAGCATATATGGATATCTGCTCCCGAAACGAGAAATTAGCGATTAGAAGACCAGCGATACTGGTTGCACTGGCACTTTTACTGTGTAGTTGTAAAAGCACGCCTCCAGAGTCCATGGTGACACCACCAGCAGGTTCAAAGCCACCAGCCACGACGCAACAATCGTCACAACCGATGCGTGGCATCTGGCTGGCCACGGTGTCTCGCCTCGACTGGCCACCGGTTTCCTCGGTTAACATTAGTAACCCCACCAGCCGGGCCCGTGTACAACAACAGGCGATGATCGACAAACTGGATCATCTGCAACGTCTCGGTATAAACACGGTCTTTTTCCAGGTTAAGCCGGACGGTACCGCCCTGTGGCCATCGAAAATTTTGCCATGGTCCGATCTTATGACCGGTAAGATTGGTGAAAATCCGGGTTACGATCCGCTGCAATTTATGCTCGACGAAGCCCACAAGCGTGGGATGAAAGTACACGCCTGGTTTAACCCCTATCGCGTATCGGTTAATACGAAGCCCGGTACTATCAGGGAACTGAATAGCACTCTGTCTCAACAACCGGCGAGCGTCTATGTGCAACACCGTGACTGGATCAGAACGTCTGGCGATCGCTTTGTCCTCGACCCGGGCATCCCTGAGGTTCAGGACTGGATCACATCAATAGTCGCAGAAGTGGTTTCCCGCTATCCGGTAGATGGCGTGCAGTTTGACGACTATTTCTATACTGAGTCACCGGGTTCACGGCTAAATGATAACGAAACGTACCGCAAATACGGAGGCGCATTTGCGTCAAAAGCAGACTGGCGGCGCAACAATACTCAGCAGTTAATTGCAAAAGTATCGCACACCATTAAAAGCATTAAGCCGGGAGTCGAATTTGGCGTTAGCCCGGCAGGCGTGTGGCGTAACCGATCACACGATCCGCTCGGTTCCGATACCCGAGGCGCGGCAGCCTATGACGAATCCTACGCTGACACCCGTCGATGGGTGGAACAAGGATTGCTGGATTACATTGCTCCCCAAATTTACTGGCCGTTCTCACGGAGTGCCGCGCGTTATGACGTGTTGGCAAAATGGTGGGCGGATGTCGTTAAACCGACCAGGACCCGCCTGTATATCGGTATCGCCTTCTATAAAGTGGGTGAACCTTCAAAGATAGAGCCAGACTGGATGATTAACGGCGGCGTACCGGAACTGAAAAAGCAGCTCGATCTTAACGATGCGGTACCAGAAATTAGCGGCACCATCTTGTTCCGTGAGGACTATCTGAATAAACCGCAGACTCAACAAGCGGTCAGCTATCTGCAAAGTCGTTGGGGCAGTTAAACTCCCATGCTTACTTTGTAACAAGCCGGTGCTTTACCCACCGGCTTGTTACACCTTGTGAAATATCCCACTAGTAATCATGCTTACATAAGTCAAATTAACCACGCAATTAACCACACTTAGTTAAACAGCTATAAATCCCTAATAAAAATGTATGAATATGAAAAACCATACGATATTCGCTGTCACCGAAAAATAATTACGATGGGCTATACTCTTCTGAAGAACAGTAGCGTAGATTGAAACTGTCCTAAGTCGCTTATTTCTTTTCAGTATATCTTCATATTTCAGGAGAATATGGTGCAGTTAGTCAATCTCGCACGTTGCGTTTTGATTCCGTCTGATTTCCCAGCCTTATAAGGGTGTGAATTATGGAGATGTATTTTAAAAGAATGAAAGATGAGTGGACCGGACTTGTCGAACAGGCAGATCCACTCATTCGTGCTAAAGCCGCGGAAATTGCCGTTGCGCATGCTCATTATCTGAGTATCGAGTTTTATCGAATTGTCCGCATCGACCCGCATGCCGAAGAATTCTTGAGTAATGAACAAGTTGAGCGGCAGTTGAAAAGTGCGATGGAACGCTGGATTATTAACGTGCTTTCTGCCCAGGTTGACGATGTCGAAAGGCTAATACAAATCCAGCATACCGTCGCGGAAGTGCATGCCCGCATAGGAATTCCGGTAGAAATTGTCGAGATGGGGTTTCGGGTGCTGAAAAAAATCCTCTATCCGGTAATCTTCTCTTCGGATTATTCCGCCGCAGAAAAACTTCAGGTCTATCATTTCTCGATTAACAGTATTGATATCGCGATGGAAGTGATGACCCGCGCGTTTACCTTTAGTGACAGTAGTGCCTCAAAGGAAGATGAAAATTATCGTATCTTCTCGTTACTGGAAAACGCCGAAGAAGAAAAAGAACGGCAAATAGCCTCAATACTTTCATGGGAAATAGATATTATCTATAAAATCCTGCTGGATTCTGATTTAGGCAGTAGTTTGCCATTAAGCCAGGCTGATTTTGGCCTGTGGTTTAACCATAAAGGTCGACATTATTTTAGTGGCATTGCCGAAGTAGGCCATATCTCCCGTCTCATTCAGGATTTCGACGGTATTTTCAATCAAACCATGCGTAACACCAGGAATTTGAATAACAGAAGTCTGCGGGTGAAATTTTTATTACAGATAAGAAATACCGTATCGCAGATTATTACCTTGCTGCGTGAATTGTTTGAAGAAGTATCGCGCCACGAAGTCGGTATGGATGTACTAACGAAATTACTTAACCGCCGTTTCCTGCCGACTATCTTCAAACGCGAAATTGCCCATGCCAACCGGACCGGTACACCGCTGTCAGTGCTGATTATTGACGTTGATAAATTCAAAGAGATCAACGATACGTGGGGCCATAACACTGGCGATGAAATTCTGCGTAAAGTCTCTCAGGCCTTTTATGACAACGTCCACAGTAGTGATTATGTTTTTCGCTACGGGGGCGATGAATTTATCATTGTTTTGACTGAAGCTTCTGAAAACGAAACGTTACGTACCGCAGAACGTATTCGCAGTCGGGTGGAGAAAACCAAACTGAAAGCCGCAAACGGCGAGGATATTGCCCTCTCACTTTCCATCGGTGCCGCCATGTTTAATGGTCATCCTGACTATGAGCGCCTCATTCAAATAGCCGATGAAGCTCTGTATATCGCCAAAAGACGAGGTAGAAACCGTGTTGAACTCTGGAAAGCCAGTCTTTAGATGCGCCAGGATGCAGAGGTAATCATGAAGCTAACCGATGCGGAAAATGCCGCCGATGGCATTTTTTTCCCCGCCCTTGAACAAAATATGATGGGCGCGGTGTTAATTAACGAAAATGATGAAGTGATGTTTTTCAACCCCGCCGCAGAGAAGCTCTGGGGGTACAAACGTGAAGAAGTCATTGGCAATAACATTGATATGCTGATTCCGCGGGATTTGCGTCCTGCGCATCCTGAATACATTCGTCATAACCGTGAAGGTGGTAAAGCGCGCGTCGAGGGGATGAGTCGGGAGCTGCAGCTGGAGAAAAAAGACGGCAGTAAAATCTGGACCCGTTTTGCGCTATCGAAAGTGAGCGCCGAGGGGAAAGTTTATTACCTGGCGCTGGTACGGGATGCCAGCGTAGAAATGGCGCAAAAAGAACAGACCCGACAATTGATTATTGCCGTTGACCATCTCGACCGACCGGTGATTGTCCTCGATCCGGAACGCCATATTGTGCAGTGCAATCGCGCATTTACCGAAATGTTTGGTTACTGCATTAGCGAAGCCAGCGGTATGCAGCCCGATACACTCCTGAACATTCCTGAATTCCCTGCCGATAACCGCATTCGTTTACAACAGTTGCTATGGAAAACCGCCCGCGATCAGGACGAATTTCTGCTGTTGACACGCACCGGTGAAAAAATCTGGATTAAAGCCTCTATCAGCCCGGTTTATGACGTGCTCGCGCATCTGCAGAACCTGGTAATGACCTTCTCGGATATCACCGAAGAACGGCAGATCCGCCAGCTTGAAGGCAATATTCTCGCCGCCATGTGCAGCAGCCCGCCATTTCATGAAATGGGGGAAATCATTTGTCGTAACATCGAATCTGTTCTCAACGAATCGCATGTTTCGCTGTTCGCACTGCGCAACGGGATGCCGATACACTGGGCGTCATCTTCGCACGGTGCAGAAGTTCAAAATGCGCAAAGCTGGTCAGCGACCATTCGTCAGCGTGATGGTGCGCCTGCGGGGATCCTGCAAATTAAAACCTCGTCAGGAGCAGAAACCAGCGCCTTTATCGAACGCGTGGCAGATATCAGCCAGCATATGGCCGCGCTGGCGCTGGAACAGGAAAAAAGCCGTCAGCATATTGAACAACTCATCCAATTTGATCCGATGACCGGTCTGCCAAATCGCAATAACCTGCACAATTACCTCGATGACCTTGTCGACAAAGCCGTCTCTCCGGTGGTGTATCTCATCGGTGTTGACCATATTCAGGATGTGATTGATAGCCTTGGCTATGCGTGGGCCGATCAGGCATTGCTGGAAGTGGTCAATCGCTTTCGTGAAAAACTCAAACCGGATCAGTATCTCTGTCGTATCGAAGGTACGCAGTTTGTCCTCGTGAGCCTGGAAAACGACGTCAGTAACATTACCCAAATCGCCGATGAGCTACGGAATGTGGTCAGCAAGCCGATAATGATTGACGATAAACCATTCCCGCTAACCTTGAGTATTGGCATCAGCTACGACGTGGGTAAAAACCGCGATTACCTGCTCTCCACTGCTCACAATGCAATGGATTATATTCGCAAGAATGGCGGTAACGGCTGGCAGTTCTTCAGCCCGGCGATGAACGAAATGGTAAAAGAGCGTTTGGTTTTAGGCGCAGCGCTGAAAGAAGCGATTAGCAATAACCAACTGAAACTGGTTTACCAGCCGCAAATCTTCGCAGAAACGGGTGAACTGTACGGCATCGAAGCCCTTGCTCGCTGGCACGATCCCCAGCATGGTCATGTACCCCCTTCACGGTTTATTCCTCTCGCAGAAGAGATTGGTGAAATCGAAAATATTGGGCGCTGGGTCATCGCGGAAGCTTGCCGTCAGTTAGCAGAATGGCGTAGCCAGAATATTCATATCCCGGCGTTATCCGTGAACTTGTCGGCGCTGCACTTTCGCAGTAATCAGCTGCCTAATCAGGTGTCTGATGCAATGCAAGCCTGGGGTATTGACGGCCACCAGCTGACGGTAGAAATCACGGAAAGCATGATGATGGAACACGATACCGAAATCTTTAAGCGCATTCAGATCCTGCGCGATATGGGCGTGGGCTTATCGGTAGATGATTTTGGCACGGGCTTTTCCGGATTATCCCGCTTAGTCAGTCTTCCGGTAACGGAAATCAAAATTGACAAAAGTTTTGTCGATCGTTGTCTGACGGAAAAACGCATCCTTGCCTTACTTGAAGCCATTACCAGCATTGGGCAAAGCCTCAATTTAACCGTCGTGGCGGAAGGCGTCGAAACCAAAGAGCAATTTGAGATGCTACGCAAGATCCACTGTCGCGTTATTCAGGGATATTTCTTTTCCCGCCCCCTACCCGCCGAGGAAATTCCAGGCTGGATGAGCAGCGTGTTACCGCTGAAAATCTGACAAATTCCTCTCGCCCGCACTCGCGGGTTTTCATTTAACGTGACACTGTCACTTAAATACTGTGATTTCAGCTACGATTCCGGGAGATTCCTTCCTTAACTTCCCCTCTTGCACCAAAACTGCACTACGCTGCACAAATGTTGATCAAAAGTTAAAAAATATAACTTTAAGCCAGCATTCTGGCGCTTATCCCGGCATGGCATGAGATCTGCATAAGCGGAAAGCGCAGCAATTTTTGTCTTAATACAGGAACCGTTTATGTCGGATACCACCGAACTGGTTGATTTAGCCGTGATCTTCCCTGATCTGGAGATCGAATTGAAATACGCCTGCGCTGATAACATCACAGGTAAAGCTATTTACCAGCAAGCGCGTTGTCTGTTACACAAGGATGCGATTACCGCGCTGGCGAAAAGTATCAGTATCGCCCAGCTGTCAGGCTTACAACTGGTGATTTACGATGCGTATCGCCCACAACAAGCACAGGCGATGTTGTGGCAAGCCTGCCCAGACCCGCAATATGTTGTTGATGTGACGGTCGGTTCTAATCACAGCCGTGGCACGGCGATCGACCTGACGCTTCGTGATGAGCACGGGAACATCCTGGATATGGGCGCAGGGTTCGATGAAATGCACGAGCGCTCCCATGCCTATCACCCTTCCGTCCCGCCCGCCGCTCAGCGCAATCGCCTGTTGCTGAATGCGATAATGACTGGTGGCGGTTTTGTCGGTATCTCCAGCGAATGGTGGCACTTCGAATTACCCCAGGCAGCGAGTTACCCTCTGCTCGCTGATCAATTCTCTTGTTTTATATCCCCTGGCACACAGCACGTCAGTTAATCAGGAAACTGTCATGAAGAGATCGATATCGTTTCGTCCCACATTGCTCGCGCTCGTCCTTGCCACAACTTTCCCGGTTGCGCACGCCGCCGTACCGAAAGATATGCTGGTGATTGGTAAGGCCGCCGATCCACAAACCCTCGACCCGGCGGTAACAATAGATAATAACGACTGGACAGTGACCTACCCGTCTTATCAGCGGCTGGTTCAGTACAAAACGGACGGTGATAAAGGCTCAACCGACGTTGAAGGCGATCTGGCAAGTAGCTGGAAAGCGTCTGACGATCAAAAAGAGTGGACGTTCACCCTGAAGGACAATGCTAAATTTGCCGATGGCACACCTGTCACTGCCGAAGCAGTAAAACTCTCTTTTGAGCGGTTACTAAAAATCGGCCAGGGGCCAGCAGAAGCATTTCCCAAAGATTTAAAGATTGATACTCCCGACGAACATACGGTGAAGTTTACCCTTAGCCAACCATTCGCACCGTTCCTCTACACGCTAGCGAATGACGGTGCATCCATTATCAATCCGGCGGTCTTAAAGGAACATGCAGCGGATGATGCTCGCGGCTTCCTCGCGCAAAATACCGCCGGTTCCGGACCATTTATGCTGAAAAGCTGGCAAAAAGGTCAGCAATTAGTTCTGGTGCCAAATCCGCATTACCCCGGCAATAAACCGAACTTTAAGCGAGTATCGGTAAAAATTATCGGTGAAAGTGCCTCCCGTCGCCTGCAGCTCTCCCGTGGCGACATTGACATTGCCGATGCGCTGCCGGTGGATCAACTCAACGCCCTGAAGCAGGAAAATAAAGTCAATGTGGCAGAGTATCCGTCACTGCGCGTTACCTATCTGTATCTGAATAACAGCAAAGCGCCTCTTAATCAGGCGGATCTGCGTCGGGCCATTTCCTGGTCTACCGATTATCAGGGCATGGTTAACGGCATTCTGAGTGGTAACGGAAAACAGATGCGCGGCCCGATTCCGGAAGGCATGTGGGGCTACGATGCGACGGCAATGCAATACAACCATGACGAAACGAAAGCCAAAGCCGAATGGGATAAAGTGACGAGCAAACCCACCAGCCTGACGTTTCTCTACTCCGATAACGATCCGAACTGGGAGCCTATTGCTCTGGCGACACAATCCAGTCTCAACAAGCTGGGCATCAATGTGAAGCTGGAAAAGCTGGCGAACGCCACCATGCGCGACAGAGTGGGTAAAGGTGATTACGACATTGCGATTGGCAACTGGAGTCCGGATTTTGCCGACCCGTATATGTTTATGAATTACTGGTTTGAGTCAGACAAAAAAGGTCTGCCGGGTAACCGCTCGTTCTATGAAAACAGTGAGGTCGATAAGTTACTGCGCAATGCGCTTGCGACCACCGACCAGACGCAGCGTACCCGGGACTACCAGCAGGCACAGAAAATCGTCATTGATGACGCTGCTTATGTGTACCTGTTCCAGAAAAACTACCAACTGGCGATGAACAAAGAGGTGAAAGGCTTTGTGTTCAATCCCATGCTGGAACAGGTCTTCAATATCAATACCATGAGTAAATAACGTGACCTTCTGGAGTATTTTACGCCAACGCTGCTGGGGGCTGGTGCTCGTGGTGGCGGGCGTCTGCGTGATTACGTTTATTATCTCGCATCTGATCCCTGGCGATCCGGCGCGGTTACTGGCGGGTGACCGCGCCAGCGATGCTATCGTGGAAAATATTCGCCAGCAACTGGGACTGGACCAGCCACTGTATGTACAGTTTTACCGCTACTTCAGCGACCTGTTTCATGGTGACCTGGGAACATCCATTCGTACCGGGCGTCCGGTGCTGGAAGAGTTGCGTATATTTTTCCCGGCGACGCTGGAACTGGCTTTTTGTGCCCTGCTGCTGGCACTCCTGATTGGCATCCCGCTGGGCATACTCTCTGCAGTCTGGCGAAATCGCTGGCTGGATCATCTGGTGCGAATAATGGCCATTACCGGAATCTCCACACCTGCGTTCTGGCTTGGACTGGGCGTCATTGTGCTGTTTTATGGTCATCTGCAAATTCTTCCCGGCGGCGGAAGGCTTGATGACTGGCTGGATCCACCAACGCACGTTACCGGCTTTTATCTGCTCGATGCGCTGCTTGAAGGCAACGGTGAAGTCTTCTTCAATGCGTTGCAACATCTCATCTTACCGGCATTAACGCTGGCGTTCGTTCACCTGGGAATTGTCGCTCGCCAGATCCGCTCAGCGATGCTGGAACAATTGAGTGAAGACTACATTCGTACCGCCCGGGCCAGCGGCTTGCCCGGCTGGTATATCGTTTTATGTTATGCGCTACCCAATGCGTTGATCCCATCGATTACCGTATTGGGTCTGGCGCTGGGCGATTTGTTGTATGGCGCAGTGCTCACCGAAACCGTTTTTGCCTGGCCCGGAATGGGTGCATGGGTAGTAACATCAATACAGGCGCTCGACTTCCCGGCAGTGATGGGCTTTGCCGTCGTGGTTTCATTTGCTTATGTGCTGGTCAACCTGGTGGTGGATTTGCTCTATTTGTGGATTGATCCGCGTATCGGACGTGGAGGTGGTGAATGATGCTAAGCGAGGAAACGTCCGCCGTACGCCCACAAAAACAAACGCGATTTAACGGTGCAAAACTGGTATGGATGCTGAAAGGCAGTCCGCTCACCGTGACCGGCGCAGTCATCATTGTATTAATGCTATTGATGATGATTTTTTCACCGTGGCTTGCGACGCATGATCCCAACGCCATTGATTTAACCGCCCGCCTTTTGCCGCCTTCTGCGGCGCACTGGTTTGGCACCGATGAAGTGGGACGCGATCTGTTCAGCCGCGTACTGGTCGGCAGTCAGCAATCAATTCTCGCCGGATTAGTCGTGGTTGCCATTGCGGGTATGATTGGTTCGCTACTCGGATGTCTATCCGGTGTGCTTGGCGGACGCGCAGACGCCATCATCATGCGCATCATGGACATTATGCTGTCGATTCCTTCGTTGGTACTGACAATGGCACTGGCTGCCGCTCTCGGGCCGAGTTTATTTAACGCCATGCTGGCGATTGCTATTGTGCGAATTCCCTTTTATGTGCGCCTGGCGCGGGGGCAAGCATTAGTTGTACGCCAGTATACCTATGTTCAGGCGGCGAAAACCTTTGGTGCGTCGCGTTGGCATCTGATCAGCTGGCATATTTTACGTAACTCCCTGCCGCCGCTGATCGTGCAGGCATCGCTGGATATCGGTAGCGCGATTTTAATGGCCGCCACGTTGGGATTTATTGGCCTGGGTGCTCAACAACCGAGTGCTGAATGGGGCGCGATGGTAGCTAATGGTCGCAACTATGTACTCGATCAGTGGTGGTATTGCGCATTTCCGGGGGCAGCGATTTTGCTTACCGCCGTCGGGTTTAATCTCTTTGGTGATGGTATTCGCGATCTGCTTGACCCGAAAGCAGGAGGAAAGCAGTCATGACCCAACCCGTTCTGGACATTCAACAGCTGCATTTGAGTTTCCCCGGTTTTAACGGTTATGTTCACGTGCTCAACAATGTGTCCTTGCAGATTAACCGCGGTGAAATTGTCGGTCTGGTGGGAGAATCCGGCTCAGGTAAATCAGTCACCGCAATGCTGATTATGCGTCTGCTACCGACGGGCAGTTATTGCGTACATCGGGGGCAGATTTCACTGCTGGGAGACGATGTTCTTAACGCTCGGGAGAAACAGCTTCGTCAGTGGCGCGGCGCACGAGTGGCGATGATCTTTCAGGAACCGATGACCGCCCTCAATCCGACACGTCGAATAGGTCTTCAGATGATGGACGTGATCCGCCATCATCAACCAATAAGTCGTCGGGAAGCCAGAGCTAAAGCGATTACCCTGCTGGAAGAGATGCAAATCCCGGATGCCGTGGAAGTTATGTCGCGCTATCCGTTTGAGCTTTCAGGTGGTATGCGCCAGCGGGTAATGATTGCGCTGGCATTCTCCTGCGAGCCGCAATTGATTATTGCCGACGAACCGACTACGGCGCTGGACGTCACGGTACAGTTGCAGGTACTGCGTTTGCTTAAACATAAAGCTCGCGCCAGTGGAACTGCGGTACTGTTCATCAGCCATGATATGGCCGTGGTGTCGCAACTGTGCGATAGCGTTTACGTGATGTATGCCGGAAGCGTAATTGAAAGCGGCGTGACGGCAGACGTTATCCATCATCCCCGGCATCCGTATACCATTGGTTTGCTGCAATGCGCACCAGAACATGGAGTACCACGCCAGCCATTACCCGCCATTCCAGGGACGGTACCAAACCTCACCCATTTGCCTGACGGCTGCGCTTTTCGCGATCGTTGCTATGCGGCAGGTGCACAGTGTGAAAACGTCCCGGCGCTGACAGCGTGTGGTGACAACAACCAGCGCTGCGCCTGTTGGTATCCGCAGCAGGAGGTCATAAGTATCTGACACGTTATTAACGTTACGCGACGTCCATATCAATTTCCCGGCCCGTAAAAGCTGGCTTGGTAAAACTACGGAACATGTTCATGCGATTAATGGTATTGATTTACAGATCCGCCGTGGTGAAACCTTAGGGATCGTCGGTGAGTCAGGCTGCGGCAAAAGCACCCTCGCACAGCTTTTAATGGGTATGCTGCAACCGAGCCACGGGCAATACATCCGTTCAGGATCACAACGCATTATGCAGATGGTGTTTCAGGACCCGCTCTCTTCGCTTAATCCGCGCTTATCGGTGTGGCGCATCATCACAGAACCGCTCTGGATAGCTAAGCGTAGTAGTGAACAACAGCGGCGAGCGTTGGCAAAGGAGTTGGCTGTGCAGGTGGGTATTCGTCCGGAGTATCTCGACCGCCTGCCTCATGCGTTCTCCGGCGGGCAGCGGCAACGCATCGCCATTGCCATTGCCAGAGCACTCTCTTCGCAGCCTGACGTGATTGTGCTTGATGAGCCAACCTCGGCGCTGGATATCTCCGTGCAGGCGCAGATCCTCAATTTACTGGTAACGCTACAGGAAAATCACGGGCTGACTTATGTGCTGATTTCACACAATGTCTCGGTGATACGTCATATGAGCGATCGGGTGGCGGTGATGTATCTCGGGCAGATTGTAGAACTGGGCGACGCGCAGCAGGTGCTGACGGCACCTGCACATCCATACACCCGATTATTGCTGGATTCCCTCCCCGCCATTGATAAACCGCTGGAGGAAGAATGGGCATTATGTAAAACGGATCTGCCGGGAAACCGCACGTTGCCACAAGGCTGTTTTTTCTACGAACGTTGCCCTCTGGCAACCCACGGATGTGAAGTCCGGCAATCATTAGCAATAAGGGAGGACGGACGTGAGCTCCGGTGCTGGCGGGCGCTGTAGAGATGCTAACAACGCATCAGGCATTCACGCGCCTGACGCGTCATCCGGCAATGCTTTACGATTTCAACTGGTAATCCAGCGTAATTTCCGCTTTCAGTACCTGAGAAACCGGGCATCCTGCTTTTGCTTTCTGGATGATGCCGTCAAAGGTAGAGGCATCAATACCCGGCACCGCAACTTCACTCTTCAGTGCGATTTTCGTAATCGCAAAATCGGCATCCACTTTATCCAGCGACACATCGGCGGTGGTATCAATCGATGTTGGCGTGAATCCCGCTTCCCCCAGCATTAATGAAAGCGCCATTGAGAAACATGCGGCATGCGCTGCGCCAATCAGTTCTTCAGGGTTGGTTCCTTTTTCGCCTTCAAAACGCGTGTTAAATCCATACGGCTGTTGGTTCAGCACGCCACTCTGGGTGGATACTGTTCCCTTCCCGCGTTTGATATCGCCTTCCCAGTGTGCCTGACCTTTCTTATGGATTGTCATTGTTGCTCTCCTGTGGGCTTAAAAAGGAAATTATAGACTACGTGAGAAACAGCACGAGGATAAGCAGGATATTCCGAATAAAATACGGCGAAAATATTACTTCTGCACTTAAATTAAATTCCCACAATAGATAACCGGGAATATATATCTCAAGAGATATTGCATCAATATCAATCAACTCACCACAATAATAATACATATCAATATCATGGAGTTAAAATATAAAAATCATCAACCAGGACTAATCTTAACAACGAAGCGGCAAATATTTGCCATGCTGAATGTGCTTTATAAATCTGCGATCCGTAGCAGACACCATAAATACACAGACACGGAGAATCACTATGTTTACTTATTATCAGGCAGAAAATTCAACAGCAGAACCCGCTCTGGTTAATGCCATTGAGCAAGGCCTTCGGGCAGAGCAAGGTGTTGTCACTGAAGATGACATTCTCATGGAGCTGACCAAATGGGTGGAAGCTTCTGATAACGACATCCTCAGTGATATCTACCAGCAAACGATCAATTATGTGGTCAGTGGCCAGCACCCTACGCTTTAAGGTGCTATGCTTGATCGGCAACCTAATTTAGGGGTTTAGCACGTGTTTCTTCGCTACGGCGATGTTGTCCTTAAAACTAGCAACAGGATTGAGGAGTTAAAATGAAATCGAACCGTCAGGCACGTCATATTCTTGGACTGGACCATAAAATTTCTAACCAGCGCAAAATAGTTACCGAAGGTGACAAATCCAGCGTGGTAAATAACCCAACCGGCAGAAAACGCCCCGCTGAAAAGTAATTCATAACCATCAGTCCTCAATGACGATTAAACACCATTGCCTGCGCAATGGTGTTTTTGTTTTTATCTGCTTTATACTTGGGGCCGACGCCCTGGCGGTAAAGCAAAGACGATAAAAGCGTGCCAGGGATGGATATTCAAAAAAGAGTGAGTGACATGGAACCAAAAACAAAAAAACAGCGTTCGCTTTATATCCCTTACGCTGGCCCTGTACTGCTGGAATTTCCGTTGTTGAATAAAGGCAGTGCCTTCAGCATGGAAGAACGCCGTAACTTCAACCTGCTGGGGTTACTGCCGGAAGTGGTCGAAACCATCGAAGAACAAGCGGAACGAGCATGGATCCAGTATCAGGGATTCAAAACCGAAATCGACAAACACATCTACCTGCGTAACATCCAGGACACCAACGAAACCCTCTTCTACCGTCTGGTAAACAATCATCTTGATGAGATGATGCCTGTTATTTATACCCCAACCGTCGGCGCAGCCTGTGAGCGTTTTTCTGAGATCTACCGCCGTTCACGCGGCGTGTTTATCTCTTACCAGAACCGCCACAATATGGACGATATTCTGCAAAACGTACCGAACCATAATATCAAAGTGATTGTGGTGACTGACGGTGAACGTATTCTGGGGCTTGGTGACCAGGGCATCGGCGGGATGGGCATTCCGATCGGTAAACTGTCGCTCTATACCGCCTGTGGCGGCATCAGCCCGGCGTATACCCTTCCGGTGGTGCTGGATGTCGGAACGAACAACCAACAACTGCTTAACGATCCGCTGTATATGGGCTGGCGTAATCCGCGTATCACTGACGACGAATACTATGAATTCGTTGATGAATTTATCCAGGCTGTGAAACAACGCTGGCCAGACGTGCTGTTGCAGTTTGAAGACTTTGCTCAAAAAAATGCGATGCCGTTACTTAACCGCTATCGCAATGAAATTTGTTCTTTTAACGATGACATTCAGGGCACTGCGGCGGTAACAGTCGGCACACTGATCGCAGCAAGCCGAGCGGCAGGTGGTCAGTTAAGCGAGAAAAAAATCGTCTTCCTTGGCGCAGGTTCAGCGGGATGCGGCATTGCCGAAATGATCATCGCCCAGACCCAGCGCGAAGGATTAAGCGAGGAAGCGGCGCGGCAGAAAGTCTTTATGGTCGATCGCTTTGGCCTGCTGACGGACAAGATGCCGAACCTGCTGCCTTTCCAGACCAAACTGGTGCAGAAACGCGAAAACCTCAGTGACTGGGATACCGACAGCGATGTGCTGTCACTGCTGGATGTGGTGCGCAATGTAAAACCAGATATTCTGATTGGCGTCTCAGGACAGACCGGGCTGTTTACGGAAGAGATCATCCGTGAGATGCATAAACACTGTCCGCGTCCGATCGTGATGCCGCTGTCTAACCCGACGTCACGCGTGGAAGCCACACCGCAGGACATTATCGCCTGGACCGAAGGTAACGCGCTGGTCGCCACGGGCAGCCCGTTTAATCCAGTGGTATGGAAAGATAAAATCTACCCTATCGCCCAGTGTAACAACGCCTTTATTTTCCCGGGCATCGGCCTGGGGGTTATTGCTTCCGGCGCGTCACGTATCACCGATGAGATGCTGATGTCGGCAAGTGAAACGCTTGCACAGTATTCGCCGCTGGTGCTGAACGGCGAAGGTCTGGTACTACCGGAACTAAAAGATATTCAGAAAGTCTCCCGTGCAATTGCGTTTGCGGTTGGCAAAATGGCGCAGCAGCAAGGCGTGGCGGTGAAAACCTCTGCCGAAGCTTTGCAACAAGCCATTGACGATAATTTCTGGCAAGCCGAATACCGCGACTACCGCCGTACCTCCATCTAAGCCTGCGCCCGGTAGTGAAGGCTACCGGGCAATTTTCCTCTCCCTTTTTCAGATCTCATCCATACTGGGTAGTGGCGAATAAATCTCATTTGCCTCACCTGCTATGCAGAACATCATCCGAAAAGGAGGAACTATGAAGGCTGCAGTTGTTACGAAGGATCATCATGTTGACGTTACGGATAAAACACTGCGCTCACTGAAACATGGCGAAGCCCTGCTGAAAATGGAGTGTTGTGGTGTATGTCATACCGATCTTCATGTTAAGAATGGCGATTTTGGTGACAAAACCGACGTAATTCTGGGCCATGAAGGCATCGGTGTGGTGGCAGAAGTGGGTCCAGGTGTCACCTCATTAAAACCAGGCGATCGTGCCAGCGTGGCGTGGTTCTACGAAGGATGCGGTCATTGCGAATACTGTAACAGTGGTAACGAAACGCTCTGCCGTTCAGTTAAAAATGCCGGATACAGCGTTGATGGCGGAAGAGTGCATCGTGGTCGCCGATTACGCGGTAAAAGTGCCAGATGGTCTGGACTCGGCGGCGGCCAGCAGCATTACCTGTGCGGGGGTCACCACCTACAAAGCCGTTAAGCTGTCAAAAATTCGTCCCGGGCAGTGGATTGCTATCTACGGTCTTGGCGGTCTGGGTAACCTCGCCCTGCAATACGCAAAGAATGTCTTTAACGCCAAAGTGATCGCCATTGATGTCAATGATGAGCAGTTAAAACTGGCAACCGAAATGGGTGCAGATTTAGCGATTAACTCACGCACCGAAGACGCCGCCAAAATTGTGCAGGAGAAAACCGGTGGCGCTCACTCTGCGGTGGTAACAGCAGTAGCTAAAGCTGCGTTTAACTCGGCAGTTGATGCTGTCCGTGCAGGCGGTCGTGTTGTGGCTGTCGGTCTGCCGCCGGAGTCTATGAGCCTGGATATCCCACGTCTTGTGCTGGATGGCATTGAAGTGGTCGGTTCGCTGGTCGGCACGCGCCAGGATCTAACCGAAGCCTTCCAGTTTGCCGCCGAAGGCAAAGTGGTGCCGAAAGTCGCCCTGCGTCCGTTAGCGGACATCAACACCATCTTTACCGAGATGGAAGAAGGCAAAATCCGTGGCCGTATGGTGATTGATTTCCGTCACTAAGAGGTCTTTGCTGCGACTCCCATGTTCGGGTCGCAGCATCGCACACTCTCCAACATGAAATGGCTAAATGGATTATTGTTGCGTAGGAAGGAACAATAATGATAGTGTTCCCAGAGAAGGAACGCTACTGAGAGTAAAGACACTAATGAAAATGGCCAATCATCCCCGCCCGGGGGACATTATTCAGGAATCACTGGACGAACTTAATGTCAGCCTGCGCGAGTTTGCCAGAGCAATGGAAATTGCGCCCTCAACGGCAAGCCGATTGCTGACCGGAAAAGCAGCTTTGACGCCAGAAATGGCAATTAAACTTTCCGTGGTGATCGGCAGTTCGCCGCAAATGTGGCTGAATCTGCAAAACGCCTGGAGTCTGGCAGAGGCAGAAAAAACGGTGGATGTGTCGCGATTACGCCGTCTGGTTACGCAATAAAAAATGGCACCTTATAAAGCGCCATTTGAAACTGATGACAAACGCAACATTGCCTGATGCGCTACGCTTATCAGGCCTACACGTTCACTTCAATCTATTGTATTTGAAGGGTTTTCATGCCGGATAAGGCATTCACGACGCATCCGGGATGAACAAAGCCCACGTTGTCTACAATATGAAAATGGCGCCTTTTACAGCGCCATTTTCAGCTTAAAGTTCAAAAGAGATTATATCCCTTCTTCACTCTCTTTTTTCGCTTCTGCCTTCTCGATTTCACGATACCAGCGCGGATGGTGTTTCTTCGCCCAGCGACGGCTCACCTTCCCTTCGATCATCCCTTTAATCGACCCTTTCACCCAGAATGCCATATACATATGGATCAGGATGGCGTGGATCAGGATGATACCCGCAGCCGCGTGGATCAGCAGGCTGTAGCGAACAACCTGCATCGGGAAGTACTGCGCAAAGTACGGACGCCAGATAATCACCCCGGTCACCAGCAGCACGAAAATCATGCTCATGATCGACCAGAACATCATCTTTTGCCCGGCGTTGTACTTACCAACATCCGCCACTTTGTGCTCATTGCCTTTTAATACTTCGACAATGTTCAACAGCCACGGAATATCTTTCTTATCCGGGATGTTGTGATGCACAAAACGCACAAACATAAACATCAGTGCGACGAAAATCGCAATGCCGAAGAACGGGTGCAAAATGCGTCCCATCTGCGGCGTACCGAAGGTTTGCGTCAGCCATTGCAGCGTCGGGAAGAAGAACGAAATCCCGGACAGCGCCACCAGGAAGAAGCAAATCACCACGGTCCAGTGACAGGCGCGATCAATAAATTTGGTGCGCACAATCATTTTCGACTTACTCATGATGATCCTCCTCGTCATCGTCCACTTCCTTATTCGGGCCAATACCGATGTAGTGGAAAATCAACCCGGCAAAAGTGGCAATAAAGCCAGCCGCTGCCAGCGGTTTCAACGCGCCTTTCCACAGGCTTACCGAGGTGTCGATCTTCGGATCTTTCGGCAGACCGTAATACAGCTCCGGCTGATCGGCGTGATGCAGCACGTACATAACGTGCGTACCACCGACCCCTTTCGGGTTGTAGACGCCAGCATGTTCGTAACCACGCGCTTTCAGTTTCGCCACGCGCTCTTCCGCCAGCTCCAGCATCTCCTTCTTGGTGCCGAAGTGGATAGCCCCGGTCGGACAGGTTTTCACACAAGCCGGTTCCTGGCCGACGCTGACGCGATCGACGCAGAGCGTGCATTTATATACCCGGTTATCCTCTTTGTTGAGGCGCGGAATATTAAACGGACACCCGGCAATGCAGTAACCACAGCCGATGCAGTTTTCCGACTGGAAATCGACAATCCCGTTAGCGTACTGAATGATTGCACCAGCAGACGGGCACGCCTTCAGGCAGCCGGGATCTTCACAGTGCATACAGCCGTCTTTACGGATCAGCCACTCCAGCTTGCCGTTCTGTTCGGTTTCGCTAAAGCGCATCACCGTCCAGGACTTGGCGCTCAGATCGGCGGGGTTATCGTAAACCCCGACGCAGTGCCCCACTTCATCACGGATGTCGTTCCACTCCGAACACGCCACCTGACAGGCTTTACAGCCGATACAGGTGGAAACGTCGATAAGTTTTGCGACTTCTGCTTTGTAATCACGCACCTGAGAAGGCGGCGTGATGGAGTTAGTTGCGGACCTTTTGATAATATCCTGCGTTTCCATAGCCATCTGTTCGCCCCCTTACGCCTTCTCGATGTTGACTAAGAACGCTTTATATTCCGGCGTTTGCGAGTTTGCATCACCGACATTCGGCGTCAGAGTGTTAGCGATATAACCTTTACGCGCGACACCCTCAAAGCCCCAGTGGATTGGAATACCCACCGTTTCAACCTGCTGACCGTTTACATTCAGCGGTTTCAGACGGCGCGTTACCACCGCCACCGCGCGGATAAAGCCACGCTTGCTTGAGACAGTGACACGATCGCCATTATTAATGCCTTTCGCCGCCGCCAGCGTTTCGCTGATTTCCACAAACTGTTCCGGCTGAGCAATTGCGTTGAGCAATGCGTGCTTGGTCCAGGTGTGGAAGTGCTCGGTCAGACGATAGGTCGTACCCACATACGGGAACTGCTCTTTTTTACCCATCCGCAGCGCGTCTTGTTCATACAGACGAACAACCGGGTTAGACACCACGTTCGGATGCAGCGGGTTAGTGCCCAGCGGCGTTTCAATCGGCTCGTAGTGTTCCGGGAACGGACCTTCCGCCATTTTGTTGATGGCAAACAGGCGTCCCATCCCTTCCGGCTGCATGATAAACGGCCCGGTTGGCGTACCCGGTGCGGCATTGCCGAAGTCCGGAATATCGTTACCCGTCCACTTGCTGCCGTTCCACTGGATCAGCATCCGTTTCGGATCCCACGGTTTACCATTGATATCCGCCGAAGCACGGTTGTAGAGCACGCGACGGTTGAGCGGCCACGCCCAGGCCCATCCCAGCGTATTCCCCAGACCGGATGGGTCGGAGTTATCGCGGTTAGCCATCTGGTTGCCCTGCTCTGTCCAGCTACCGGTGTAGATCCAGCAAGAAGATGCGGTTGTACCGTCATCACGCAGATGCGCAAAGCTACTCAGCAACTGACCTTTCTTCGCAATCAGCACGCCATTAGCGTCATAGAGATCTTCCAGCGCATAGCCGTTATTCTCTTTCGCCACTTCGTCAGATTGCGGTTCGTGCGGCTGCTTGTAGTTCCAGCTCATCTTCATCAGCGGTTCTACGCCTTTACCACCTTCGGCCTGGTACAGCTCGCGCAGATGATGGTAGATACCCGCCAGAATTTCGCCGTCGTTACGCGCTTCGCCCGGCGCGTCCTGACCTTTCCAGTGCCACTGCAACCAGCGACCGGAGTTAGCGATAGAACCATCTTCTTCGGCAAAGCAGGTCGAAGGCAGACGGAATACTTCAGTCTGAATAGACGCCGGATCGACATCGTTCGACTCGCCGTGGTTCTGCCAGAAGGTAGAGGTTTCAGTCACCAGCGGATCGATAACCACCATGTACTTCAGCTTGCTCAGGCAGCTCACCACTTTGTTTTTGTCCGGGAAGGACGCAACCGGGTTAAAGCCCTGGCAGAAGTAACCGGTGACTTTGCCTTCGTCCATCATGTTGAAATACTTGATGACGTCGTAGGTCTGGTCCCACTTCGGCAGCCAGTCATAGCCCCAGTTGTTCTCTTTCTGCGCGGCATCGCCATAGAAAGATTTCATCAGGCTAACGAAGAACTTCGGATAGTTGCTCCAGTAGTTCACCTGATCAGCCAGCGTCGCTTTCGGCGTGTTCGCTTCCAGATACGACTGCAAATCAACCTGTTTTTCTGACGGAAGCGTCAGATAACCTGGCAGGCTGGTAGAGAGCAGACCTAAGTCAGTCAGCCCCTGAATGTTGGAGTGACCACGCAATGCGTTCACGCCGCCACCGGCCATACCCATGTTACCGAGCAGCAACTGGATCATCGCCATAGTACGGATGTTCTGCGCACCCACGGTGTGCTGCGTCCAGCCCAGCGCGTACAGGAAGGTGGTTGTGCGATCCGGTGCGCTGGTGGAGGCCAGCACTTCACACACTTTCAGGAAGTCGGCTTTTGGCGTACCGCAGATGTTTTCAACGACGTCCGGCGTGTAGCGGGAAACGTGCGCTTTCAGCAGGTTCCACACACAGCGCGGATGAGTCAGTGTTTCATCGCGTTTTGCATAGCCGTTTTCATCGAACTGATAGTTCCAGGACGACTTATCATACTGGCGTTTTTCAGCGTCGTAGCCGCTGAACAGGCCGTCTTCGAAAGCAAAATCATCACGCACCAGCAGGCTGGCGTTGGTGTAATGTTTAACGTATTCGGCGTTGATTTTGTTGTTTTCGATCAGGTAGCGCAAAACGCCAGACAGGAACGTAATGTCCGTACCGGAACGAATAGGTGCGTAAATATCCGCCACAGAAGCGGTACGCGTAAAACGAGGATCGACAACGATCAAGGTTGCATCGTTGTTGTTTTTCGCTTCCATCGCCCAGCGGAAACCGACGGGATGCGCTTCAGCAGCGTTACCGCCCATTACCATTACGACGTTAGCGTTTTTGATATCCACCCAGTGGTTGGTCATCGCACCGCGACCAAATGTTGGAGCAAGACTTGCTACCGTTGGTCCGTGTCAGACGCGCGCCTGGTTGTCTACCGCCAGCATCCCGAGGGAGCGGGCAAATTTCTGGGTCAGCATCCCGGTTTCGTTGCTGGCACCGGAGGCACACAGCATACCGGTAGAAAGCCAACGGTTTACCGTTACGCCCTGCTCGTTCTTTTCAATAAAGTTAGCGTCACGGTCAGCTTTCATCAGCTTCGCAATACGGGAGAATGCTTCTTCCCAGCTAATGCGCTGCCATTTGTCAGAACCTGGCGCACGATATTCCGGGTAGCGCAGACGGTTTTCGCTGTTGACGTAATCCAGCAAACCGGCCCCTTTTGGGCACAGCGCACCACGGCTTACCGGATGATCCGGGTCACCTTCAATGTGATAAATCGCTTCTCTGGCGTTTTTCGCGCCATCACCCAGGCTATACATCAATAGCCCGCAACCTACGGAACAGTATGTGCAGGTGTTACGGATCTCTTTAGCGCGTAATAATTTGTAGTTTCGCGCCTGAGCCAGTGCTTGCTTCGGGGCAAAGCCCAATGCCGCTACCGTTGTTCCAGCCATACCGCCCGCGCAGATTTTAAAAAATTGTCTGCGACTGACGTCCATTGCTTTCCTCTTTTTTCAGGGGTATTACTGCGCGAGGAAACTAACAGTAAAATTCTGAATCTTTTTGCGCGAAATCAAAAAGAACACGTGTATGCCACAAAATAATCCGCCTGCGCAAATTAACCTACCTCAATAGCGGTAGAAAAACGCACCACTGCCTGACAGGCCAGTTAAAAAAATGCTATAAAATTCAGCTTAATTTTTAACGGCAAGAGAGACAAAACAGCGAGCATGACACGACAAAAAGCAACGCTCATAGGGCTAATAGCGATCGTCCTGTGGAGCACGATGGTAGGATTGATTCGCGGTGTCAGCGAGGGGCTCGGTCCGGTCGGCGGCGCAGCTGCTATCTATTCATTAAGCGGGCTGCTGTTAATCTTCACGGTTGGATTTCCGCGTATTCGGCAGATTCCGAAAGGCTATTTACTCGCCGGGAGTCTGTTATTCGTCAGCTATGAAATCTGTCTGGCGCTTTCCTTAGGGTATGCGGCGACCCGTCATCAGGCGATTGAAGTGGGTATGGTGAACTATCTGTGGCCCAGCCTGACAATTCTCTTTGCCATTCTGTTTAATGGTCAGAAAACCAACTGGCTGATTGTACCAGGATTATTATTAGCCCTGGTCGGCGTCTGCTGGGTGTTAGGCGGTGAGAATGGGTTACATTATGATGAAATCATCAATAATATCACCACCAGCCCATTGAGTTATTTCCTGGCGTTTATTGGTGCGTTTATCTGGGCAGCCTATTGCACAGTAACGAATAAATACGCACGCGGATTTAACGGAATTACCGTTTTTGTCCTGCTAACGGGAGCATGTCTGTGGATTTACTATTTTCTCACGCCACAACCAGAAATGGTATTTAGCACGCCCGTCATGATTAAACTCATCTCTGCGGCATTTACCTTAGGATTTGCTTATGCTGCATGGAATGTCGGTATATTGCATGGCAATGTCACCATAATGGCGGTAGGCTCGTATTTTACGCCTGTACTTTCCTCAGCGCTTGCAGCCGTGCTGCTCAGCGCCCCGCTGTCGTTCTCGTTCTGGCAAGGCGCGCTAATGGTCTGCGGCGGTTCCCTGCTCTGCTGGCTGGCGACACGTCGTGGTTAAAATAATTGCCGGGTCTACGGCCCGGCAGTTAATCAGATAAATTCCGACAATATTAAAAAATAAATTTCAAATACCAGTAATTCACCTTATATCTCATTTCGACTTCGATCACATATCGATAAATAATATTATTTCATCTATTTTTCTCATTGTTTTTAATCACCATTCTATTTTAAAAACAGTATGTCATTTATAAATGACGCCGTTTAAAATTCGTTTAGAAAATACGTTTAACGATAATTAAAAGGATTCTGTTAAATGAAATTAAAAATAGTTGCGGTGGTTGTAACTGGTTTGTTAGCTGCGAACGTAGCACACGCTGCCGAAGTCTATAACAAGGATGGTAATAAACTCGACCTTTATGGCAAGGTTACCGCTCTACGTTATTTTACTGATGATAAGCGTGACGATGGTGATAAAACTTATGCCCGTCTCGGCTTTAAAGGAGAAACGCAAATCAATGATCAAATGATTGGTTTTGGTCACTGGGAATATGATTTTAAAGGCTATAACGATGAAGCCAACGGCTCGCGCGGCAACAAGACCCGTCTGGCCTATGCTGGTTTAAAAATTAGTGAATTTGGCTCTCTGGACTATGGTCGTAACTACGGTGTCGGCTACGACATTGGTTCATGGACCGATATGTTGCCAGAATTTGGTGGCGATACCTGGAGTCAGAAAGATGTCTTCATGACATACCGTACCACCGGTCTAGCAACCTATCGCAACTACGATTTCTTTGGCTTAATTGAAGGGCTGAACTTTGCCGCGCAATATCAAGGCAAAAATGAACGTACTGACAACAGTCATCTTTATGGTGCTGACTACACGCGTGCCAACGGTGACGGTTTCGGTATCTCCTCAACTTATGTTTATGATGGCTTTGGTATCGGTGCGGTATATACCAAATCCGATCGGACAAATGCGCAGGAAAGAGCCGCTGCTAATCCTCTCAATGCCTCCGGTAAGAATGCAGAACTATGGGCCACAGGTATAAAGTATGATGCCAACAACATCTACTTTGCAGCTAATTACGCTGAAACATTAAACATGACCACCTATGGGGATGGTTATATCTCTAACAAAGCACAAAGTTTTGAAGTGGTGGCGCAATATCAATTCGACTTCGGCTTGCGCCCATCACTCGCTTACCTGAAATCGAAAGGCAGAGATCTGGGCCGCTACGGCGACCAGGACATGATTGAGTATATCGACGTTGGTGCGACGTATTTCTTCAACAAAAATATGTCGACCTATGTTGATTATAAAATCAACCTGATTGATGAAAGCGACTTTACCCGTGCCGTAGATATTCGGACCGATAACATCGTCGCTACGGGCATTACCTATCAGTTCTAACGTCCTCTCCTGACCAGCCCTTCTCTGGGCTGGTTTTTGATTTAAGTGCTGCTGTATGACTCCTTAAGTAAAAATGAGCAATTTTTGATATTTCTGGTCATTCACCTCAATTAATATTATTCCATATCCTCCGGGGACATCTTACTATAATATTTATTGATGAGTGATTATGACCAATATTAATACAGCTTGTGTAAAAAATAATGCCAGTTATCAACTTAATAACGCATTACCTAACAAAGAAACCATCTCCAGCAATTTTTGTGAACGACTAGAACAATGGGGTAATAAATCGGTTAATAATGGTGAAGAAAGAGCAATTGCCGTGGAGCGAATTAAAGAAGCTTACAATTCGAACATGGCATCTCTTGATTTGTCATATCTTGATTTGAGTGAATTACCGCCTATCCCCTCGACAGTTAATACGTTAAATCTGGAAAACAATTGTCTAACTTGTCTTGACTTAGCTGACAATGCCAGTCTCGTTAATATCAACCTCAGCGTTAATAAAATTAACACGATAACCTTTCCAAAAGAATCAAAACTGGAAAACATTTATATTGATCATAACAATCTGGAAAGTTTAGATTTAAAAAATCAGCATTCATTGGTTAATCTGGAAGCGCAAAATAACAAACTGACAAAAATTAATATTTCTGATAGTTATAAACTGAAATTTCTTAATCTTGATTATAACAAGCTAGCATCGCTGGATGTCTCCCGGCAAGAATCTCTGATTGAGTTAAGTGCCCATCACAATATGATCACTGACCTTATATTACACAATCATCCCAGGATGAAAACAATCACTTTAAACGACAACCATATTGCACATTTAAACGCCAAAAACACTACAAAACTGGAATATTTAAACTTAAGCAATAACAATTTACTGCCAACCAATGACATTGATCAACTAATATCATCAAAACATCTTTGGCATGTATTAGTTAACGGCATCAACAATGATCCACTTGCACAAATGCAGTACTGGACTGCAGTAAGAAATATAATTGATGACACTAATGAAGTGACCATTGATTTATCAGGACTTAATTTAACCACTCAACCACCAGGGCTGCAAAACTTCACATCTATCAATCTTGATAATAACCAACTCACACATTTTGATGCAACCAACTACGATAGACTCGTAAAGCTAAGTCTGAATAGTAATGCTCTTGAGTCAATAAATTTTCCTCAAGGCAGAAATGTAAGTATTACACATATATCTATGAATAATAATGCTCTCAGAAATATTGATATAGATAGGCTTTCATCAGTTACTTATTTTAGTGCGGCACATAATCAACTAAATAGCTGCGCGGAATAGTAGATCACTTTGAGGGAACTTAGCCCGGATTGTGCGATCTGATCAATCGCCAAATCAAAACAAATCACCAACCGGACTGAGCAATGCCGATCATAGCACCAATTTCCCGTGACGAACGACGCCTGATGCAGAAAGCCATCCATAAAACACACGATAAAAATTATGCCCGCAGACTGACTGCCATGCTGATGCTGCACCGGGGCGACCGTGTCAGCGACGTTGCCAGAACGCTCTGCTGCGCCCGTTCCTCTGTTGGACGCTGGATTAACTGGTTCACGCAGTCGGGTGTTGAGGGACTGAAATCATTACCTGCCGGGCGTGCCCGTCGCTGGCCGTTTGAGCATATCTGCACACTGTTACGTGAGCTGGTAAAACATTCTCCCGGCGACTTTGGCTACCAGCGTTCACGCTGGAGTACAGAACTGCTGGCAATAAAAATCAATGAGATAACCGGTTGCCAGTTAAATGCCGGAACCGTTCGCCGCTGGTTGCCGTCTGCGGGGATTGTGTGGCGAAGGGCTGCGCCAACTCTGCGTATCCGTGACCCGCATAAAGATGAAAAGATGGCAGCAATCCATAAAGCACTGGACGAATGCAGCGCAGAGCATCCGGTCTTTTATGAAGATGAAGTGGATATCCATCTTAATCCCAAAATCGGTGCGGACTGGCAACTGCGCGGACAGCAAAAACGGGTGGTCACGCCGGGACAGAATGAAAAATATTATCTGGCCGGAGCGCTGCACAGCGGGACAGGTAAAGTCAGCTGTGTGGGCGGCAACAGCAAAAGTTCGGCGCTGTTCATCAGCCTGCTGAAGCGGCTTAAAGCGACATACCGTCGGGCGAAAACCATCACGCTGATCGTGGACAACTACATTATCCACAAAAGCCGGGAAACACAGAGCTGGCTGAAGGAGAACCCGAAGTTCAGGGTCATTTATCAGCCGGTTTACTCGCCATGGGTGAATCATGTTGAACGGCTATGGCAGGCACTTCACGACACAATAACGCGTAATCATCAGTGCAGCTCAATGTGGCAACTGTTGAAAAAAGTTCGCCATTTTATGGAAACCGTCAGCCCATTCCCCGGAGGCAAACATGGGCTGGCAAAAGTGTAGCGGTATTAAGCGCAGCTATTTAGAGTTTGTGCAATTAGAATCTTGCGAATGTCTGCAATACCTGAATCTCAGCCATAATCAATTATCTGATATTGTTGCAGGTAATAAAAATTAACTCTTACTGCTGGATCTATCCCATAATAAACTAACAAGTTTACACAATGTCTTATTTCCCAACTTGAATACGTTACTTATTAACAAAAACCTGCTTTCTGAAATTAAAATATTCTATAGCAACTTCTGCAATGTTCAGACATTAAACGCTGCTAACAACCAGTTGAAAAATATAAATCTTGATTTCCTGACTTGTCTTCCATCTATTAAAAGTTTAAGACTGGACAACAATAAAATAACCCATATTGATACTAATAATACATCCGATATTGGAACTTTATTTCCCATAATAAAACAGAGCAAAAACTTAAATTTTTTAAATGTTTCTGGAAGAACAATTGCCCTACTATGCAGCTCATGTTATTTAATTTGTTTTCCCCAACACTTAAGCTTAATACTGGCCTGGCAATTCTTTCGCCTGGTGCATTTGAAGTTCACTCTGACGGAATAGATGTGGATAACGAATTGTTTCACTATCCTATTAAAAATAGCATATACCCCATATAATATACACACTTACAAGACAGAGGAAGTTGTAAACCAGAGGAATATAAAAGTTAAAAACATGACCTTAGATGAAATAAACAATACTTACTGTAATAACGATTATTACAATCAGGCAATAAGAGAGGAACCGATAGACCTTCTGGACAGATCGTTTTCCTCCAGTTCATGGCCTTTTTAGTGAATAAATCATCACTAATTCTATAAGTGTCTGGTCTTGTTGATAATATAGTTAATATGTAACCCTTTAGATTCACGATCTGAAGGGTTGAAACATGACATACGTTCAAAGATTAACCCCGTTTGAAGGTTAGCTTGTTAGTTACATTTAGTAACACATATCTGGCTACTTAATCCCCATTCTGCCCCGCGGTTACGCTTTCTTATCTATTCTTTCAATCAGCACTTCACCCAATTCATCCTTAATTCTAATAACTGGCTATTGCGCCTTACCTCCTGTTTTGTCTTTTTTCATTACCAATGTGTGCATGTGAGGAACAATATGGCACTGCAAAATGAGAAAAATAGTCGTTATCTTTTACGCGACTGGAAACCAGAAAATCCGGCCTTCTGGGAAAATAAAGGAAAACATATTGCTCGAAGAAACCTCTGGATATCAGTCAGTTGTCTACTTCTTGCCTTCTGTGTCTGGATGCTATTTAGCGCAGTTACCGTTAATCTCAATAAAATCGGTTTTAATTTTACTACCGATCAACTCTTTTTATTAACCGCATTACCCTCCGTTTCTGGCGCATTATTGCGTGTTCCCTACTCCTTTATGGTGCCTATATTCGGTGGACGCCGATGGACGGTTTTTAGTACTGCAATCCTGATTATTCCTTGCGTCTGGCTCGGAATTGCCGTGCAAAATCCGAATACTCCTTTTGGGATATTTATCGTTATCGCTTTGCTATGCGGTTTTGCAGGTGCAAACTTTGCTTCGAGCATGGGCAATATCAGTTTCTTCTTTCCAAAAGCCAAACAAGGGAGCGCTCTTGGGATTAATGGCGGATTAGGAAACTTAGGTGTAAGTGTAATGCAGCTGGTTGCACCGCTGGTCATTTTTGTACCTGTATTTGCCTTTCTCGGCGTCAATGGCGTACCGCAGGCCGACGGTTCGGTGATGTCGCTGGCGAATGCCGCATGGATTTGGGTACCGCTACTGGCGATTGCCACGATCGCCGCCTGGTCAGGGATGAATGATATCGCCAGTTCACGCGCCTCAATTGACGACCAGCTCCCTGTCTTACAACGCCTGCATCTCTGGCTGCTGAGCCTGCTTTACCTTGCCACCTTCGGTTCGTTTATCGGTTTTTCTGCGGGTTTTGCCATGCTGGCAAAAACCCAGTTCCCGGATGTGAATATTCTGCGCCTGGCGTTCTTTGGCCCATTTATCGGTGCCATCGCGCGGTCGGTTGGTGGTGCTATTTCCGATAAATTCGGCGGCGTGCGGGTGACGTTGATCAACTTTATTTTTATGGCGATTTTCAGTGCCCTGCTGTTCCTTACCTTACCGGGCACAGGCTCCGGTAATTTCATCGCCTTTTACGCCGTATTTATGGGGCTGTTTCTGACTGCGGGTCTGGGAAGTGGTTCTACTTTCCAGATGATCGCCGTCATCTTTCGCCAGATAACCATTTATCGGGTGAAGATGAAAGGCGGTAGTGATGAGCAAGCTCAGAAAGAAGCCATCACCGAAACGGCGGCGGCTCTGGGCTTTATCTCAGCCATTGGCGCAGTGGGCGGCTTTTTTATTCCGCAGGCGTTTGGCATGTCGCTCAATATGACCGGCTCTCCGGTCGGCGCGATGAAAGTGTTTTTAATCTTCTACATCGTTTGTGTGCTGCTGACCTGGCTGGTTTATGGTCGGCGGAAGTTCAGCCAAAAATAAGAGATCGATGCCTGATGTACAACCGTGTCGCATCCGACAAGGCATCAGATCCCAATTCATTCCTGGAGCAGGAGTCATGTCATGAGTAAACTTTTGGATCGCTTTCGCTACTTCAAACAAAAGGGCGAAACCTTTGCCGATGGTCACGGACAGGTGATGCATAGCAACCGCGACTGGGAGGACAGCTATCGCCAGCGTTGGCAGTTCGACAAAATCGTGCGTTCCACCCACGGTGTTAACTGTACAGGCTCCTGTAGCTGGAAAATCTACGTTAAAAATGGTCTGGTGACCTGGGAAATCCAACAGACCGACTACCCGCGCACTCGCCCTGACCAGCCCAATCATGAACCTCGCGGCTGCCCGCGTGGCGCAAGTTACTCCTGGTATCTCTACAGCGCTAACCGCCTGAAATACCCGCTCATTCGTAAACGACTGATTGAACTGTGGCGTGAAGCTCTCAAGCAACACAGCGATCCGGTACTGGCGTGGGCATCGATTATGAACGATCCGCAAAAGTGCTTAAGCTACAAACAAGTGCGTGGGCGCGGCGGGTTTATCCGCTCCAACTGGCAGGAACTTAACCAACTGATTGCCGCCGCTAACGTCTGGACCATCAAAATCTATGGTCCGGATCGCGTTGCCGGTTTCTCGCCGATCCCGGCGATGTCGATGGTGTCATACGCTGCCGGAACGCGTTATCTGTCGCTGTTAGGCGGCACCTGTTTAAGCTTCTACGACTGGTATTGCGACCTGCCGCCCGCCTCGCCGATGACCTGGGGCGAACAAACCGACGTGCCGGAATCTGCCGACTGGTATAACTCCAGTTACATCATCGCCTGGGGGTCTAACGTACCGCAGACACGTACGCCGGACGCCCACTTCTTTACCGAAGTACGTTACAAAGGCACCAAAACTATCGCCATTACCCCTGACTACTCTGAAGTGGCCAAATTGTGCGACCAGTGGCTGGCACCGAAACAAGGCACTGATAGCGCCCTGGCGATGGCAATGGGCCATGTGATTTTAAAAGAGTTTCATCTCGATAATCCCAGCGACTACTTTATCAACTACTGCCGCCGCTATAGCGACATGCCGATGCTGGTAATGCTGGAACCTCGCGACGATGGTAGCTACGTACCCGGGCGCATGATCCGCGCGTCTGACCTGGTAGATGGACTAGGCGAAAGCAATAATCCGCAGTGGAAAACCGTGGCGGTTAATACCGCAGGTGAATTGGTAGTGCCGAATGGTTCGATTGGTTTCCGCTGGGGAGAAAAAGGCAAATGGAATCTGGAATCCATTGCCGCCGGTAAGGAAACCGAATTGTCGTTAACCCTGCTCGGTCAACATGACGCTGTTGCAGGCGTGGCCTTCCCCTACTTTGGCGGCATTGAAAATCCGCATTTTCGCAGCGTAAAACACAATCCGGTGCTGGTGCGCCAATTGCCCGTTAAAAACCTGACGTTAGTCGATGGCAACACCTGTCCGGTGGTCAGCGTTTATGATTTGGTGCTGGCGAATTACGGCCTCGATCGCGGGCTGGAAGATGAAAACAGCGCGAAAGATTACGCTGAAATCAAACCGTACACCCCAGCCTGGGGTGAGCAAATTACCGGCGTACCGCGCCAGTATATTGAAACCATCGCCCGCGAATTTGCCGATACCGCCCATAAAACGCATGGACGCTCAATGATTATCCTCGGCGCTGGCGTCAACCACTGGTATCACATGGATATGAACTACCGTGGGATGATCAATATGCTGATCTTCTGCGGTTGTGTCGGGCAAAGCGGCGGCGGCTGGGCGCACTATGTCGGTCAGGAAAAACTGCGCCCACAAACCGGCTGGTTGCCGCTGGCCTTTGCGCTCGACTGGAACCGCCCACCGCGCCAGATGAACAGTACCTCGTTTTTCTACAATCATTCCAGCCAATGGCGCTATGAAAAAGTCTCTGCTCAGGAGTTACTTTCACCGCTTGCCGATGCCAGTAAGTACAGCGGTCATCTGATTGATTTCAACGTTCGCGCCGAACGCATGGGCTGGCTACCTTCTGCGCCGCAGCTGGGGCGTAACCCGCTCGGGATTAAAGCTGAAGCCGACAAGGCCGGATTATCCCCCACAGAATTTACCGCCCAGGCGCTGAAATCGGGCGATTTACGTATGGCCTGCGAACAACCAGATAGCGGCAGCAATCATCCGCGTAATTTGTTTGTCTGGCGCTCTAACCTGCTTGGCTCCTCCGGCAAAGGCCACGAGTATATGCAGAAGTATCTGCTGGGGACCGAAAGCGGGATTCAGGGCGAGGAACTCGGTGCCAGCGACGGGATCAAACCGGAAGAAGTCGAGTGGCAAACTGCGGCGATTGAAGGCAAGCTCGACCTGCTGGTGACGCTCGACTTCCGCATGTCCAGTACCTGCCTGTTCTCCGATATCGTTCTGCCCACCGCCACCTGGTACGAAAAAGACGATATGAACACCTCGGATATGCATCCGTTTATTCATCCGCTTTCTGCGGCGGTCGATCCGGCGTGGGAATCACGCAGCGACTGGGAAATCTACAAAGGTATCGCCAAAGCATTTTCGCAAGTGTGCGTGGGTCATCTTGGCAAAGAAACCGACGTGGTATTACAACCCCTACTGCATGACTCTCCGGCAGAGCTCTCACAGCCGTGTGAAGTGCTCGACTGGCGCAAAGGCGAATGCGATCTGATTCCAGGCAAAACCGCGCCGAATATTGTGGCGGTGGAGCGCGACTACCCTGCTACGTATGAACGCTTTACCTCGCTCGGGCCATTGATGGACAAACTTGGCAATGGTGGTAAAGGGATTTCGTGGAATACCCAGGATGAAATCGATTTCCTCGGCAAACTCAATTACACCAAGCGTGATGGCCCGGCACAGGGGCGTCCGCTGATTGACACCGCCATTGACGCTTCAGAAGTGATTCTGGCACTGGCACCGGAAACCAACGGTCATGTTGCAGTCAAAGCGTGGCAGGCGCTGGGCGAGATCACCGGGCGCGAACATACCCATCTGGCGCTGCACAAAGAGGACGAGAAGATTCGCTTTCGCGATATTCAGGCGCAGCCGCGTAAAATTATCTCCAGCCCCACATGGTCCGGTCTGGAAAGCGATCACGTCTCCTATAATGCGGGATACACCAACGTTCATGAGTTAATTCCGTGGCGCACGCTGTCGGGACGCCAGCAGCTCTATCAGGATCATCCGTGGATGCGTGCTTTTGGTGAAAGCCTGGTGGCTTATCGCCCGCCTATCGACACCCGTAGCGTCAGTGAGATGCGCCAGATCCCGCCAAACGGCTTCCCGGAAAAAGCACTTAACTTCCTGACGCCGCACCAGAAATGGGGCATTCACTCAACCTACAGTGAAAACCTGCTAATGCTGACGCTCTCTCGCGGTGGACCGATTGTCTGGATCAGCGAAACCGATGCCCGAGAACTGACCATTGTCGATAACGACTGGGTGGAAGTCTTTAACGCCAACGGCGCGCTGACGGCTCGTGCGGTGGTCAGCCAACGTGTACCGCCGGGTATGACCATGATGTATCACGCCCAGGAACGCATTATGAATATTCCTGGTTCGGAAGTAACTGGCATGCGCGGCGGCATTCATAACTCGGTCACCCGTGTTTGCCCGAAACCGACGCATATGATTGGCGGTTACGCGCAGCTGGCCTGGGGCTTTAACTACTACGGCACCGTCGGCTCGAACCGCGACGAATTCATCATGATCCGCAAGATGAAGAACGTTAACTGGCTGGATGATGAAGGTCGCGATCAGGTACAGGAGGCGAAAAAATGAAAATACGTTCGCAAGTCGGCATGGTGCTTAACCTCGACAAATGTATCGGTTGCCATACCTGTTCGGTGACCTGTAAAAACGTCTGGACCGGACGCGAAGGCATGGAGTACGCATGGTTTAACAACGTCGAAACCAAACCGGGCATTGGTTATCCGAAAAACTGGGAAGATCAGGAAGAGTGGCAAGGCGGCTGGGTCCGCGATGTGAATGGCAAGATACGCCCGCGTCTGGGCAGCAAGATGGGCGTAATAACCAAAATCTTCGCCAACCCGGTGGTGCCGCAGATTGATGATTACTACGAACCTTTCACCTTCGACTACGAACATTTGCATAGCGCACCGGAAGGCAAACATATCCCTACTGCTCGCCCGCGTTCGCTGATTGACGGTAAGCGGATGGACAAAGTGATCTGGGGGCCAAACTGGGAAGAACTGCTGGGCGGCGAGTTTGAAAAACGTGCCCGCGACCGCAACTTCGAGGCCATGCAAAAGGAGATGTACGGGCAGTTTAAAAACACCTTCATGATGTACCTGCCGCGCCTGTGCGAACACTGCCTCAATCCCAGTTGCGTGGCGACCTGCCCAAGCGGCGCTATCTACAAACGCGAAGAAGACGGCATTGTGCTGATTGATCAGGATAAATGCCGTGGCTGGCGTTTGTGCATTAGCGGTTGTCCGTACAAAAAAATCTACTTCAACTGGAAAAGCGGCAAGTCAGAAAAATGTATCTTCTGTTATCCGCGAATTGAGTCAGGCCAACCCACCGTGTGCTCAGAAACCTGCGTGGGTCGCATCCGGTATCTGGGCGTGCTGCTTTACGACGCCGACCGCATTGAGGAAGCGGCGAGCACCGAGCGCGAAGTTGACCTCTATGAACGTCAGTGCGAAGTGTTCCTCGATCCACACGATCCCTCAGTGATCGAGGAAGCCCTGAAACAAGGTATTCCACAAAACGTGATTGAAGCTGCCCAGCGTTCGCCTGTCTACAAAATGGCGATGGACTGGAAACTGGCGCTACCGCTGCACCCTGAATATCGCACCCTGCCAATGGTCTGGTACGTTCCTCCGCTGTCGCCGATTCAGTCCTACGCAGATGCGGGCGGTTTGCCGAAAAGCGAAGGCGTGCTGCCCGCCATCGAAAGCCTGCGTATTCCGGTGCAATATCTCGCCAATATGTTGAGTGCCGGCGATACCGGTCCGGTACTGCGGGCGCTGAAACGGATGATGGCGATGCGCCACTATATGCGTTCACAAACCGTGGAAGGCGTTACTGATACTCGTGCCATCGACGAAGTAGGCCTGAGCGTCGCCCAGGTCGAAGAAATGTATCGCTATCTCGCCATTGCCAACTATGAA
Source organism: Shigella sonnei (assembly GCF_002950395.1). Lineage (NCBI taxonomy): Bacteria > Pseudomonadati > Pseudomonadota > Gammaproteobacteria > Enterobacterales > Enterobacteriaceae > Shigella > Shigella sonnei. The sequence continues at coordinate 1,181,914 of NZ_CP026802.1, read as the reverse complement.
GATCGTTTTGTTATCCCGACCAGCCATCGGGAAATGGCGGGCGATGCCTTCGCAGAACGCAACGGCTGCGGTTTTACCTTTGGCGACGGTTGCCACGGTTCGGACAGTAAATTCAACCTGTTCAACAGTAGCCGTATCGATGCCATCAACATCACCGAAGTGCGCGACAAAGCGGAGGGCGAATAATGCAGATCCTCAAAGTGATCGGCCTGTTGATGGAGTATCCGGATGAGCTGTTGTGGGAATGCAAGGAGGACGCGCTGGCGTTGATCCGCCGCGACGCGCCGATGCTTACGGATTTCACCCACAACCTGCTTAACGCGCCGCTGCTGGATAAACAGGCCGAATGGTGCGAAGTGTTTGACCGCGGGCGCACCACGTCGCTGCTGCTGTTCGAACATGTTCATGCCGAGTCCCGCGATCGCGGCCAGGCAATGGTGGACCTGCTGGCGGAGTATGAAAAGGTCGGCCTGCAGCTGGATTGTCGGGAACTGCCCGATTATCTACCGCTGTATCTGGAGTATTTAAGCGTACTGCCTGACGATCAGGCGAAAGAAGGATTGCTCAATGTTGCGCCGATCCTCGCCCTGCTTGGCGGTCGCTTAAAACAACGCGAGGCACCGTGGTACGCGTTGTTTGATGCTCTGCTGCAACTGGCGGGAAGTATACTTTCAAGTGACAGTGTCACAAAACAAGTAAACAGCGAAGAGCGCGATGACACCCGCCAGGCGCTTGATGCAGTGTGGGAAGAGGAACAGGTGAAGTTTATTGAAGATAACGCCACGGCGTGTGACAGCTCGCCGCTTAATCAATATCAGCGACGCTTTAGCCAGGATGTCGCGCCGCAGTATGTCGACATCAGTGCGGGAGGTGGGAAATGATTCAGTATCTGAACGTCTTTTTTTACGATATCTACCCGTACATTTGTGCGACGGTGTTTTTCCTCGGCAGCTGGCTGCGCTACGACTACGGGCAGTACACCTGGCGCGCCTCCTCAAGTCAAATGCTCGATAAACGCGGGATGGTGATATGGTCGAATCTGTTCCATATCGGCATTTTGGGGATTTTCTTCGGGCACTTGTTCGGCATGTTAACGCCGCACTGGATGTACGCGTGGTTTTTGCCAGTGGCAGCGAAACAACTCATGGCGATGGTGCTCGGCGGTATTTGCGGTGTGTTGACGTTGATTGGCGGCGCAGGACTGCTGTGGCGCAGTCTGACAAATCAGCGCGTGCGTGCCACTTCCACTACGCCGGATATCATCATCATGAGCATTTTGCTGATCCAGTGTCTGTTGGGGCTAAGTACCATACCGTTTTCAGCACAGTATCCTGATGGTAGCGAAATGATGAAGCTGGTGGGTTGGGCGCAAAGCATTGTCACTTTCCGTGGTGGATCGTCAGAGATGCTCAACGGCGTAGCGTTCGTCTTCCGCCTGCATCTGGTGTTGGGAATGACCATCTTCCTGCTCTTCCCGTTCACCCGACTGGTGCATGTGTGGAGCGCGCCGTTTGAGTACTTTACTCGTCGATATCAAATTGTGCGTTCGCGGCGATAATTTCACCCTGGCCGGATAGCCCTTCGCTCTCCGGCCACTTGCAGGCTATGATAGTTCTCCAGTCACAGGAGAACGTTAATGAAACCGCAGGTGTACCACGTCGATGCTTTTACCTCTCAACCATTTCGCGGCAATTCTGCCGGTGTTGTTTTCCCCGCCGATAATCTTAGCGAAGCACAAATGCAGCTTATCGCCCGCGAGTTAGGCCATTCGGAAACTGCTTTTCTGCTGCACAGCGACGACAGCGATGTGCGCATCCGCTACTTTACGCCAACGGTTGAAGTGCCGATTTGCGGTCACGCGACAGTAGCTGCGCACTATGTACGTGCGAAGGTGTTAGGTTTAGGAAATTGCACGATCTGGCAAACATCGCTGGCAGGAAAACATCGCGTGACTATCGAAAAGCACAACGATGATTATCGTATTTCGCTGGAACAAGGTACGCCGGGCTTTGAACTGCCGCTGGAGGGTGAAGTACGCGCGGCGATTATCAACGCATTGCATCTTACTGAAGACGATATTCTGCCGGGTTTGCCGATCCAGGTCGCGACGACCGGGCATTCTAAAGTGATGATCCCATTGAAGCCGGAAGTGGATATCGACGCTCTTTCGCCTGACCTTAATGCGCTGACCGCTATCAGTAAACAGATTGGCTGCAATGGTTTCTTCCCGTTCCAGATCCGTCCAGGCAAAAACGAAACCGATGGTCGTATGTTCTCGCCTGCGATTGGTATTGTGGAAGATCCGGTGACTGGCAATGCCAATGGCCCGATGGGTGCATGGTTGGTACATCACAACGTATTGCCCCACGATGGCAACGTGTTGTGTGTTAAAGGCCATCAGGGGCGCGCATTGGGGCGTGACGGCATGATTGAAGTGACGGTGACAATTCGTGATAACCAACCGGAAAAAGTCACCATTTCAGGCACAGCGGTGATTTTGTTTCATGCCGAATGGGCAATTGAAATCTGAAATCGTTGCCTGATGCGCTTCGCCTGTCAGGTCTACAACCGGGCTAATGTATGCCGGATAAGGCGTTTACGCCGCATCCGGCAACCTGACATAAATTATTTTCCCGCCTCCGGATGCGTATCAAACGCCGCCATCACCAGCGCTAACTCATCCACAGTAAAGCCATGTTTCGCATCATCCACGCCCAGACCAAACTGTTCCTGCATCACGGCATATAACGACGCCACATCCGGTAGATTTCGCTGCTCCACCGCGTGCCCATTTTCATAATGGGTAAAATGAAAATTGGTCAGTGTCAGCTTGCCGCCGTCCGGCAAATGGCGGCACATCAGCAAATGATGGCGAAAATGCGACTGCGGCCAGTGCGCCGACCAGAAATTGCCCATCACATAATCGCTTTGTTGCTGCTCGCAGAGATCGAAGCGGTACATCGGCTGCCAATGCTGATGATGATTAAACTGCAACACCCAATCATCACCCTCCTGCAACAACCGATACTCTCCGTGTGGCGTGGTCTGCACGAGATCGGAAACTAAACGAATCGGCGCGGTTAGCGTCTGCCCACCGAAACCGACATCAGCAATCCATTTTTCCCCTTCCAGTTCCACCAACAGCAAACGATGGGTGCGCGGCGGTAATGCTGGCGGATTTGATAACACTACGCGCCCTAACAAGCTGCGAACGTTAAACCCCAGCTCGCGTAACACCCGCTCAAACACGCCATTCTGCTCAAAACAGTAACCGCCACGACGGGCTATCACCAGTTTCTCTTCCAGCGATTGATCATCAAGCTGTATTTCCCTCGGCAGCAAAACGTCAAGGTTTTCAAACGGAATGGTGCAATTGTGTTTCAGGTGCAATGCACGAAGCGTATCAATATTGACCGCAGCAGCTCCCGACCAGTTAATACGGGCAAAATAGTGATTCAGAATGGGCGTCATCAGGCGTTTCCCTTAGTGGTTTTCTCAACTTATAACCTGGAATAGACGCCGCACCGGCTATTTTGTGCGATCGCGGACATGCATCACGTTTGCAAATCGCCAATCCCGTTAATTTCGTTACTTATTGCGTTACGGACTACGCTTAAAAAAACCTTCTTCGCGAGGCGATACCATGAGCCGATTCATCCCCATAGAATTACACCATGCCAGCCGTCTGTTAAATCATGGCCCAACTGTCTTGATCACCAGTTTCGATGAGCAATCCCAGCGGCGTAACATTATGGCTGCAGCCTGGTCAATGCCGGTGGAGTTTGAACCTCCACGCGTGGCAATTGTGGTAGATAAATCGACATGGACCAGGGAGTTGATTGAACGTAACGGTAAGTTTGGCATCGTTATCCCGGGCGTTGCAGCAACTAACTGGACGTGGGCGGTGGGAAGTGTGTCGGTGCGTGAAGAAGATAAATTTAATTGCTATGGCATTCCGGTGGTGAAAGGTCCGGTGCTTGGTTTGCCACTTGTTGAAGAGAAATGCCTGGCGTGGATGGAGTGCCGCCTGCTACCTGCGACTTCTGCGCAACAAAAATACGACACGCTGTTTGGCGAGGTGGTATCAGCAGCGGCAGACGCACGGGTATTTGTCGAAGGCCGCTGGCAGTTTGATGATGATAAGCTCAATACGTTGCATCATTTAGGTGCTGGCACGTTTGTTACTAGCGGCAAGCGTGTTACGGCAGGTTAAGCATTACATGCTGTAACCGGGTTTCTTTATCAAAGCCTCCATTTGGGGCTCGATTTCGGCATCCCAGATAGCTTGCCAAGATTCTGGTTGAATCTGCTGTAGAGCAATGCTTATCGAGCTATCTTTACTGTTCAGATGGCGAATAATAACGTCGGTAATATCTGCAGCAAGTGCTGCTTTTTGTTGTTCGTCCAGTTCACGCGGAAAGCATTTAATGTCGATGTGCGGCATGATTACGCTCCTTTTGAAAGATGTCAGTAAAATTAACACACATTGTGAATGTCATGTGTCCGGTAAAGCGTTTATACGACAATAATGCCCAGGGCAAGATTACGAAAGCCCGCTCCCCGTAAGGACTGACGCCAGGTAGTTTCTGCCCATGGCTGCTTTTCGCATCTTACGTCTTAACCCTGCCTTGAATACCTTATCATTCGTCAAAATATTAATAGCAATGTGCCGTATCCCTGAAAATAATTCTGCTGCATTTCCTCTTCTTATTTTGCAGTCGTCTTCATTCATTACCACGTCCAGACGCCAATGCAGCTTATTCTCCACGTGCCAGTGGTTTCGGATTGCTGTGGCGAACTTCTCTGCGGTTAAATCAGCAGAACTGATATAATATCTGACCGTCATTTCTGGCTCTTTCTTTTGTTCTGCTATTATGGACCGAAAGGAGACTGCCACGCATAATTTCTTCAGCCCTTTCCATTCAAACGTGAAATCAATAAGTTCATCAGGGACATCGCAAACAATATGAAGACGGATTTCTTCTCTGCCGTGACTCTTTTCACTAATTGCGTAACTGTCATTCTCTGGATTATTTAATTCTTTCAGCGGAAATTTTTCCTCAAAGGCTTTATTTAGCCGCCCCTGGTTTCCTTTTACCGCGAATAAATAATCACCTCCCTGTTTTTGTATCTTCTCTGCAATATCTTTCTGGCAACCCATCGCATCAGTTGTGATGATTTTTCCTTTAATATCCAGCATGTTAAGAAGTTCAGGAATGGCTGTAATCTCATTGGATTTCTCATCCGTCTTAATCTGCCCGAGAATCAGACTGTGCATTGTTGAGAACGCACTAATGACATGAATTGCTCCCCTGCGGCACTCTTGTCATAAGAGTGCCGGAGCGTTTTTCCATCAATTGCAATGACGTCTTTATCATCTGAAGAATGGCAGTCACGCATCCAGTTAATAAAGCACTCGTGAAATTTTGCAGGACTGATACAGGATACAACTCTGGCGATGGTATCGTGAACAGGAATACCATTTTCAAAATCACCATATTGTTTTAAAAAATCGAGATGTGTTTCCCCAAAATCCTCTATATCTTCCCAGCCTTCTGCACCAGAAATAACGGCACAAATAGTCAACAGTAGAATATCCGATAATTTATGTTCCACTTTCCAGGCTTGTTTTTAATCGGGGATAATAGAAATATGTTCCATCAATTTTTTAAGTTCCATTTTGTTCTCCTTAATTATGTAAGGAGTATTTGATCATGTATAAGCAATAAAAAACAGCTTCAGGTAATAAGGAATATCTCAATTTTTAAACATAAAATGCGAATTATTTAGTACAAAAAGTGAACTCCTCAGGGCAAGATTACGAAAGTCCGCTCCCCGCAAGGACTGACGCGAGATAGTTTCTGTCCATGGCTGCTTTTCGCATCTTACGTCTTAACCCTGCCTTGAATACCTTATCATTCGTCAAAACATTAATAGCAATGTGCCGTATCCCTGAAAATAATTCTGCTGCATTTCCTCTTCTTATTTTGCAGTCGTCTTCATTCATTACCACGTCCAGACGCCAGTGCAGATTATTCTCCACGTGCCAGTGATTTCGAATCGCTGTCGCAAACTTCTCAGCGGTTAAATCAGCAGAACTGATATAATATCTGACCATCATTTCGGGCTCTTTCTTTTGCTCTGCTATTATTGAGCGAAAGGAGACTGCCACGCATAATTTTTTCAGCCCTTTCCATTCAAACGTGAAATCAATAAGTTCATCAGGGACATCGCAAACAATATGAAGACGGATTTCTTCTCTGCCGTGACTCTTTTCACTCATTGCGGAACTGTCATGCGCTGGATTATTTAATTCTGTCAGCGGAAATTTTTTCTCAAAGGCTTTATTTAGCCGCCCCTGGTTTCCTTTTACCGCGAATAAATAATCACCTCCCTGTTTTTGTATCTTCTCTGCAATATCTTTCTGGCAACCCATCGCATCAGTTGTGATGATTTTTCCTTTAATATCCAGCATGTTAAGAAGTTCTGGGATAGCTGTAATCTCATTAGATTTCTCATCCGTCTTGATCTGTCCGATGACCAGACTGTGCATTGTTGAGAACGCACTAATGACATGAATCGCTCCCCTGCGGCGACTCTTGTCATAAGAGTGCCGGAGCGTTTTTCCATCAATTGCAATGACGTCTTTATCATCTGTAGAATGGCAGTCACGCATCCAGTTAATAAAGCACTCGTGAAATTTTGCAGGACTGATACAGGATACAACTCTGGCAATGGTATCGTGAACAGGAATGCCATTTTCAAAATCACCATATTGCTTCAAAAAATCGAGATGTGTTTCCCCAAAATCCTCTATATCTTCCCAACCCTCTGCACCAGAAATAACGGCACAAATAGTCAACAGTAGAATATCCGATAATTTATGTTCCACTTTCCAGGCTTGTCTGTAATCGGGGATAATAGAAATATGTTCCATCAATTTTTTAAGTTCCATTTTGTTCTCCTTAATTATGTAAGAAGTATTTGATCATGTATAAGCAATAAAAAACAGCTTCAGGTAATAAGGAATATCTCAATTTTTAAACATAAAATGCGAATTATTTAGTACAAAAAGTGAACTTCTGATGATCTTTCCCTGGCCTGCCACCATCTCTTCACAAGCTTATGCTTATTACATGTTACATGCAAAACGTCCCGTTTTGCATCTTTGTGCCTACGGCACACCGTGATCTTTCCCTGATGAGGGATATATTAACTATTGAACATTAGCGCGAATTATTTAGTGCAAAAAATCAGCATCACGTGATGCTTTTCCTGCTATTAATAACCTCCTCTATTTAACTATATTTTTCATTGATGCAATTCGTAGATTTGAAGAAGTTCAACTGCCACTTTTTTATTTTTACTATCGCAATTTTTATACCATACCCATGCTTCCGTATTTTTTACTATTTTTAAATCATCCATAATAAAATCCCCACCAAAAACAGTAAAATACAATGTTTCCTCATTAAAAATAAAACTCACTGCCCCCCGTTACTTTATTCGTACCCCTTATAGGTAATGACTTCAACTTATTGATAGTGTTTTATGTTCAGATAATGCCCGATGACTTTGTCATGCAGCTCCACCGATTTTGAGAACGACAGCGACTTCCGTCCCAGCCGTGCCAGGTGCTGCCTCAAATTCAGGTTATGCCGCTCAATTCGCTGCGTATATCGCTTGCTGATTACGTGCAGCTTTCCCTTCAGGCGGGATTCATACAGCGGCCAGCCATCCGTCATCCATATCACCACGTCAAAGGGTGACAGCAGGCTCATAAGACGCCCCAGCGTCGCCATAGTGCGTTCACCGAATACGTGCGCAACAACCGTCTTCCGGAGACTGTCATACGCGTAAAACAGCCAGCGCTGGCGCGATTTAGCCCCGACATAGCCCCACTGTTCGTCCATTTCCGCGCAGACGATGACGTCACTGCCCGGCTGTATGCGCGAGGTTACCGACTGCGGCCTGAGTTTTTTAAGTGACGTAAAATCGTGTTGAGGCCAACGCCCATAATGCGTGCAGTTGCCCGGCATCCAACGCCATTCATGGCCATATCAATGATTTTCTGGTGCGTACCGGGTTGAGAAGCGGTGTAAGTGAACTGCAGTTGCCATGTTTTACGGCAGTGAGAGCAGAGATAGCGCTGATGTCCGGCAGTGCTTTTGCCGTTACGCACCACCCCGTCAGTAGCTGAACAGGAGGGACAGCTGATAGAAACAGAAGCCACTGGAGCACCTCAAAAACACCATCATACACTAAATCAGTAAGTTGGCAGCATCACCCCCCTTATAATGGGGTGTTAGCCAGCCAGACCCGGCATGATTACTGCCCCCAGTCGTCCATGATCCGGGGGGTGATGTCACCGGGTCTGGTGGGGCGCTGGTAACCGCTAATAGGGGTCAGGTCAGGCACTTTTGCCGGGACCGTCTGTAACGTGGATGCCGGTACCTGCTCCCCGTGGTTATCTGGTTAACCCATATACAAGGGAGACAGAATGACCGAATCCAGCGATTACGAATCCGTCCAGGTCTTTATCGGCGTTGATGTCGGTAAAGATACGCATCACGCTGTTGCCATTAATCGTTCAGGTAAACGCCTGTTCGATAAAGCATTACCCAACGACGAAAACAAACTCAGGTCGCTAATATCTGACCTGAAACAACATGGTCAGATACTGCTGGTTGTTGATCAGCCAGCTACCATCGGTGCGTTACCTGTCGCCGTTGCCCGCTCAGAAGGAGTCCTTGTCGGATACCTCCCTGGACTGGCCATGCGCCGCATAGCCGACTTACACGCCGGTGAAGCTAAAACTGATGCTCGTGACGCTGCCATCATTGCCGAAGCTGCCCGTACCCTGCCTCACGTGCGTATTCCGCTCTATTCGATCACGGATTGGCATCGAAGTTCGATCAGCGATTCGCATCCATTCGATCAACCGGGAACTTAACTTTTTCTACCGCTTTTTAACTCGTTTTTTCGCTGCTTTCCACTGTCGGGGGATTTTTCCTCAGGGACTCTCCCTGAAGGACCACTCTGTGTGAGTTATGTACCAGTCTGTCCAGGATGGCATCTGCTGTTGTTGGGTTCTCCATCAGACCATGCCATTTATCTACCGGGAACTGGCTTACCACTATCGTGCTGCTTTGTCCGTAACGATCCTCTGTGATCTCCAGAAGGTCATTACACTGGGCGTTACTTAACTGTTCCAGCCCCAGATCGTCCAGGATTAGAACCTGTATTTTTTGCAACTGTTTCAGATATTTCAGCCAACTGCCATCAACACGTCCCTGAGCCAACTGTTCCAGTAATCGCCCGGTTCTACAGTACCGGACGCTGTATTTCTGTCGACATGCCTGTTCGCCCAGCGCATTGGCTATCCAGCTCTTACCGCATCCTGTCGGACCGGTTATCAGTAGGTTTTTCCTGTGGATTATGTAGTGGCCGTTCAGCAGTTCCCTCATCTGTTCAGCCCGCAGACCTCTTGAGGCCGGATAACGCAGCCCTTCCGGTGTTGCCTGATATTTCAGGCAGGCATTTTTTCTCAACCGTGCCACACGACTGTTTTCTCTGCTCAGAAGCTCGTCATCAACCAGCAGTGTCAGCCTTTCCTCGAACGACAGTTCGTCGTAAGTCTGAGGCGTTTCCCGTTGCCGTATCAGGCTCCCGGCCATCGCCGGGAGTTTCAGTTGGGTCAGTTTGTTTAACAGATTATCACTCATACGGTTGTTCCTTCTGTCAGTGGTAGTAGCCAGGACCACGCAGGTTTTCATGCTCTGAAGCATATGCCGGATGTTGTTCGCCCTGGCGGGATAACGGAAGCTCAACGTTATCCCGATGATGACGCAGCAGATTGTCGATAAAGCGTCTGTCCGGGGCGTTATAGTGCAGGGCAACGTAACAGGCCTTTTCCAGCCGTTCCGGGCCGTATTTTTTCTGAAGTGCCAGCAGACCCAGGACTGCACGGTAAGCCAGCTCCGGATGGGGTTTGGCTTTCAGCATGGATTCAACCACCCGGCCTGTGGACGGACCTGTACGGTTTCCCTGCTCGATAAGGCGTTCCGGTGTCCATGTCCCATGCCGCCGGTGGCGTTCTGGCATGTGAAGCGGATTGGTTGTGTGTTTATATTCATGTGTGCTGCGCGGATGTTGCGCCACACACTGCCCCTTGTGCCAGAGCTGTACCACCGACTGCCCCACCTTCAGTGACAGACGCTGACCGACCAGTTCGTGTGGAACGGAGTACCAGTGACGGGCATATTCAACGTGGTAGTCAGGGCCAACCTTCACGGCTTTGTATTCCGTGTATTCATAAGGCTCCAGAGGCAGCGGAGAGAGTGCTGGTGCATCCAGCATGCGGAAGCGTTCTGCGCGGGTTTGATTACCGTATCCCTTCATTGGTCGGTTATTCATGTCCGTCAGCAACTCCCGAAGGCGTGCATTCAGCGCCCTGAGCGTGTGGAAGGTTTCATTACGGATGCGGGCAAGAAGCCATCGCTCGACGATGAGGACGCCGTTTTCTGCTTTTGGTTTATCTTTAGGTTTGCGCGGGCGGGCCGGGATAATAACCGTGCCATAGTGCTCAGCCAGCGCCTGATAACTGTCGTTGATGACAGGCTCATAGCGATCGGCTTTTTTCACTGCGCTTCTGAGGTTATCGGGGATGAGCAGCTTCGGTACGCCGCCCAGGAAGGTCAGGCAACGGCTGTGGGCATTTAACCATGACATCATGTCCTGACCTTCGCACGCTTCAACATAGGTATAGTTGGACGCCCCCATTACAGCCACGAAGATTGCCACGCGGCGTATCTCTCCGGTGTCCGGATTAATAACAGGGACCGTAGGACCACAGAAGTCGATAAAGAGCTTTTCGCCAGCACGATGCTCCTGTCGCATGGAGAGGCGTCGCGTTTTTTTCCACTTCCGGTAGCAACGGCAGAAGTGTGAGTATCCCATCGCTTTGTCACCCGCCTGTGCCTTGTATTCCATCCACAACAGTTGGCGCGTCACGCCAGGTTTTCTCATTTCCGTATCGAAGTACAGCATGTCAGGCATAACAAGCTCTGACGCAGAGGTGTCTTTGGGCGGGAAAATGAGTTTCTCCAGCGTGTCATGGGATATATCCGCAGGTAATGGCCATGACAGAGAAGAGGCTTTGAAGCGGGCAAGAACCTCAAAAACGGTTGAGGCGCTGATGTGTAACGTCAGTCCGATACAACGGTTAGTCAGCTTCTTATCGAACTTGAGCTGAAGGATCTTAAAACAAGTTTCCATAGTGCTCCTGGATTTTCTCTTTTTGGACATTGACGTCTCCACTGGTTTAAACACGGCAATGGAGACTGTGGTGAAAAGAGTTAATTCCCGGAGTGACTGGCGAATTCCAATCAATGATCGGAAGTATGCCAAATCGTGATCGATTGTGATGCCAAACTGTGATCGGAGATGGATGCCAAATCATGATCGATTCGAATGCCAAACTGCGATCGATTCAGATGCCATTTTGCACCTCACGCGCTACGCACGCTGAAACTGGCTGACGAGCAAATCGCCGAACTCTCCATGCTCTGCGGCTTCGATGATGATCTTGCCGCACAGACAACGCAGGCCAGCAACCGTATCCGCGGCCTTCTGACCCAGATACATCCGGCACTGGAGCGCGTTCTCGGTCCGAGACTTGAGCACCCGGCGGTACTCGATCTTCTCCAGCGATATCCCTCACCAGAAAAACTCGCTTCGCTGGGCTTCGCTGGGTGAGAAGAAGCTGGCAGCCCAGCTCTGCAAACTTGCGCCTCGTCTGGGTAAACGCCTTGCAGCAGACATAGCTCAGGCACTGGCCGAACAAACCGTCGTCGTTCCCGGCACGAATGCCGCTGCCGTAGTACTGCCACGTCTGGCACTCCAGCTCATCACGCTGCGTAAGCAAAGAGACGAGGTGGCGCTTGAGGTAGAACAGCGAGTTCTTGCTCACCCTCTTTACCCGGTCCTGACCAGTATGCCCGGAGTCGGTGTCAGGACCGCAGCCAGACTCCTCACCGAGGTCGCCTGCCGCGCCTTCGCCTCTGCCGCACATCTCGCTGCTTATGCTGGCCTTGCGCCGGTAACTCGGCGATCCGGCTCGTCAATACGCGGTGAGCATCCCTCGCGACGGGGTAATAAAGCTCTCAAACGGGCGTTGTTCCTGTCGGCCTTCGCCGCGCTCAGGGATCCGCTCTCCAGGGCTTACTACACCCGCAAAATGGGTAATGACTCCAACTTATTGATAGTGTTTTATGTTCAGATAATGCCCGATGACTTTGTCATGCAGCTCCACCGATTTTGAGAACGACAGCGACTTCCGTCCCAGCCGTGCCAGGTGCTGCCTCAGATTCAGGTTATGCCGCTCAATTCGCTGCGTATATCGCTTGCTGATTACGTGCAGCTTTCCCTTCAGGCGGGATTCATACAGCGGCCAGCCATCCGTCATCCATATCACCACGTCAAAGGGTGACAGCAGGCTCATAAGACGCCCCAGCGTCGCCATAGTGCGTTCACCGAATACGTGCGCAACAACCGTCTTCCGGAGACTGTCATACGCGTAAAACAGCCAGCGCTGGCGCGATTTAGCCCCGACATAGCCCCACTGTTCGTCCATTTCCGCGCAGACGATGACGTCACTGCCCGGCTGTATGCGCGAGGTTACCGACTGCGGCCTGAGTTTTTTAAGTGACGTAAAATCGTGTTGAGGCCAACGCCCATAATGCGTGCTGTTGCCCGGCATCCAACGCCATTCATGGCCATATCAATGATTTTCTGGTGCGTACCGGGTTGAGAAGCGGTGTAAGTGAACTGCAGTTGCCATGTTTTACGGCAGTGAGAGCAGAGATAGCGCTGATGTCCGGCAGTGCTTTTGCCGTTACGCACCACCCCGTCAGTAGCTGAACAGGAGGGACAGCTGATAGAAACAGAAGCCACTGGAGCACCTCAAAAACACCATCATACACTAAATCAGTAAGTTGGCAGCATCACCGCAAAATGAGTCAGGGAAAACGACACAATCAGGCGCTTATCGCCCTGGCGAGACGACGCTGCGACGTTCTGTTCGCCATGATGCGCGACGGGACTTTTTATACCCCGCAGGGGTCATAACATGCTTGACAACTTAATAGGGGCACCCTCTTTTATTTTAATTTCCGCTTCATTTGTGTTCAAATCAACTTTTTTAATTACTCCATGTAAGTTGGGTTTTGATAGTTTTTCTACGCCACCATCAGGAGCGGGTAATATACATCGTTTAAGAACTTTAGCATTTGCACATCCAATAACCAAAATTAGAATGCACACTCCCATGTTAATCGCATTAACGTGTCTTAAAACGTTCATATCTAATTCTCTCTCCAGGATGCGAATACATCCAACTTGTCACTTTCTTACACAACTCATCTACATCTTCATTCTGTGCACGGGTACATCCCATAGTTGGTTTCCAGCCTTGTCGAGGAGCATAAGGATCGCGCAACGATGATCCCCCACCATGTAGCCATCTTGCTCTAGTATCTGTAGTATAGATCTTCGTTGTGCCATATGCTGCCGATATTCCTGATCCATTTGTCTCACAACCAACGACTTCACCTGTATATGGATCACCAGCACCACGTTGAGAACGACGATCAATTCTATTGCTACTATCAAAAGTCATTGAATCACCTGTTTCAGGATCATAATAAATAGTCACTCCTCCAGTCATATCAGTAAGAACAAGAGGAGTTTCAGCACCTGCCCGGTCTGGAGCGGGAGGCCCATATACACTTATAACTCGTTCTAACCCCAGTGGATCAGTGTAACGTATTGGTGCCAGTGGATACGTGTATAGATTTATTCCCCCCTTCAACCCTATCGGATCCTGGGTGATATACCGCCCCTGCAACGGATCGTAGTACCGGTGACGGTTGTAATACAGTCCCGACTCCTCATCATACTGCTGCCCCGGCAAACGGTACGGCTGGTACAGGTGATGCGGGTTCTCCTCATTAAGCTGGTTCCCCCACTCGTCATACTCCCCGCGCCACGCCGTTTCCCCTTCCGGGCTGATGAGCGCCTGCGGCAGTCCCCGGTGGTCACAGTGGTAAAGATGCAGCCTCCGCTCCGGGATGTATTCCGCCTCCATCTGGCTTTCCATCTGCTCCACCGTCAGCCCGCACTGCGCAAGCCATGCCTCACTCTCCGCACTCACCGCACCCGCACGCAGTTCCCGCTCCAGCCTCCCCAGCATCACCGCCAGCTCCGCCGGAAGCGTCACCCCCGTGTCCTCCTGCAACACCTCCGCCAGGCTCCGGTGCCGCGCCTTCGCCTGTTCGCCATTCTCTGTTTCGATTCTCAGGAGCGGCGTGAAGCTTCCCGGCTGGTATACCGTCTGGATTCTTGTCTGTTGGGTCTGTACAGTGGTCAGCCTGTCACCGTCCCACCCGTACCAGGTCTCCTCCGGTTTACGCGACAGCGACATCCACCCCGTCAGGTCACGCTCCCGCCGCCATACCCGTTTTCCCGTCCGGCGGCCCAGCGGGTCATAGAGGTACCGGCTCTCCACCTGTGGTTCGCCGTGCTGTATCCGCGTGTAGAACACCAGGCGGTGCTGGCTGTCGTAGTGATAGTGGTGGGTGCGCTCGTCGTGCATCCGGATAACCCCTTCCGGGATACGGTCCGTCTTCTCCGCCAGCCTGCCGTATTCATCGTAGCGATAGACATAGTGCGCATCTTCCGCGATGCGGTTATCCGGCCACGCCGTGAGGGTGCTGTCCGGGTGCAGTTCCGGGTCCGGCAGCCGGTTTCCTGCCGGGTCTGTTGCATACGGGATATCGATATCCAGGTTCGCTGCCGTGGTGTGGACGCCCGTCAGCCTCCCCGTGTCGCTGTAACGGTACTCCCGGCTCTCCTGCGGGCCACTGATGCGGATTAGCTGTCCGTTGTCGTTCCAGTCGTAGTCACGGTCAAGCTGCGGAAGGTTCAGGTGCCTGCTCCGGAGCTGGCCGCTGGTATTCCAGGCGGTGGCAAGTTCATATGCCTCCCCGCCGAAGCTGCGGGCCGTCTCACGGTGCAGCCGGTCCCGCGTGTACTCGACCAGCGGTGTTCCGCCCAGCTTCATCCCCGCAAGATAACCGCTGCCATACGTCAGCCACTCCACCGGCGGCAGGCCGTCCGGCTCCTGACGGGTCGCCAGCCCCTGTTCGCTGTACGCGTGCCCCGTCTCATGCTCCCACAGCATCTCCCCCGTCTCCGGGGTCTCCACCGTCTGCCGTTCGCCCGTCAGACGGCCTTTATCGTCATAGCCGTAGTGGACCGCCACACGGTGGCCTTCACTCAGGTGGCTGATTTCTGTCAGCCAGCCGTGATCGTCATACTGCCACTGCTCCGCCGGTTCACCGTTCACCGTGCGCCGGGTGATACGGTCCGACGCATCGTAATGCCAGAGGGTGATAAGCCCCTCATCTTCACTCTGCGTGAGTTTTCCGGTCAGGTCATACTGGTAACGTTGCGTCCGGCCGTCAAAGCCGCGCTGCTCCGTCAGCCTGTCGACCGGGTCATACCGGAACGTGGACTGGCTGCCGTTCTCGTTGGTCAGCACAGTGATGCGCCCGGCGGCGTCATACCCCATGCTTCGCGTCAGACCGCCCTGCGTGGTGCTGACGGCCTTTCCCCACGCATCATACTGTATCTCACTGCGGCTGCCGTCCGGGGCAACGATAGCGGTGAGGTCTCCTGCGGCGCTGTACTCATAACGGGTTTCACGCCCCTGCGCATCCCTCTGACTGACCAGTTGACCGCGCGGGTTATAACTGCTGTAAGTGCTGATGCCTTCTTCCCGGTGAACGGCGATTTGTTGACCGTACCGGTCATACTCATACCGCGTCGTGTACCCCGAGCAGTCCGTAAACGCCTGAAGCTGACCGTACCGGTTTCGCGTTATTCTCCGCCTCACCCCGGTTCCGTCTTCCACCGCACAGGGCAGGCCACTGCGGGAAGAATCATAAAACCAGCGCGTAATGTTACCGTTGCGCGAGGTCTCTTCCGCCAGCCTTCCCTTCTCATCATACTCCCGGCTGCTGCGAAGCCCGTCCGGGTACGTCACCGACGTCACCTGCCGCTGGCTGTTATAGCCATACCGTACCGTCCTGCCGTCCGGCAGTATCACTGAAGTCAGCTTTCCAGACGCCATATGCAGTCGGTACTCCGTCCGCCGTCCCGCCGCATCCGTCTGCGCCTTCAGCCTCCCCGCCTCATCATACTCGCTGCGGGTGATGCTCCCGTCGGCATGCTCCTTCTTCACCACCCGCTTCAGGCCACCCTCGCCTTCCGTGTACAGCACCTCCCGCCGGTTCAGGCTGTCCGTGATGATTACCCGGCTCTCTCCGTACTCAAAGCGGTAGTCCAGCCCCTCCGGGTTGACCTGCTCCGTCACCCGACCGGTATCATCATACCGGTAGCAGCTCTCCGGCCTCCCCGCATAATGGTGCGCCACCATCCGCCCGGCGTGCTCCGCATCATAAGTAAACCCGCGCACCTGCATCCCGCTGCGGTCATACACCGCCCGCAGTTCACCACCGGCCGTGTACGTGTAGCGCGCCAGCGGCGCAGTCGGCTGTTCATCCGGGTATGCCGGGTCGTGTGTCAGCCATACCGCCTCCAGCCGGATACCGTTATCGGCACCGTACTCTGTACCGGCGGGCAGCGTGTCGGGGAAGGAAGGAGCTGAGAGAGGGCAGGGACTGTCAGGGGAAGATAACGAAGCGGTGTGCGGTTTACGGGCCTCTTCCGCCCGCTGCGCCTGTGTGGTCAGCACCAGGTGAAAACGGCGGCCCGCGCCGTCCATCACCCCCGTCACCGCGCCCGCCACGTCACCCTCCGCTGCCCGGTGAAAGGCCAGCGTCCGCCCGAAGCCGTCCACCACGCCCGTCAGCACCCGGTATGCGGGCGGCTCCGGCGGCAGCACCTCGTCCGCCCCCGGCACCCGCTCCGGCCAGCTGAGTATCCACCACGGCCCCTGAAGGCTGTTTGTCGCCAGGTACACATGCGGACTCAGGCGAACATCTTCCGGCAGCACCTGCCAGAGCGCGCTTAGCGGCTGCGAACTGTGCTGCGCCGCTACTCCGCCCCGCGCCAGCCAGAGTGACTCGCTGCGGCTGTAGCTTATCTCGCCGGGAAACAGCGGCTCAAAGTGAATGCTCCTGCCGCCGCTGTCGTTGAGTATCAGGCCTTCATCGCGTATCTGTAAGCGGATATCGAAGGGCGCTTTCCAGCCGGGACCAAACACCCCCACCGGCGCGGGTGTTCTGGTCCGGTAGCTGCTGTAGGCGCGGAAAAGAATAAACGGCAGCGGGCAGGGCAGCGCAAGGTCCGTCTCGCCCGGCAGCACCTTCGCACCCAGCACCGGGTTCACCGGGTTAGCATAGGTAATCCCTCCCGGACACACCGAACAGGCCACTCCCGTCGGCGCACCTATCAGCACACCCGCTGAACCCTGCACAATATCCAGTCCCTTGCGGGTCATGTCGCCCTGCCGCGCCGCCGGTTTTCCGCTCATGGTTTATTCCTCTTCATCTGAATTGATTTACATTAGGTTGGTTATTTTCTCATACCCACAACTATATTTTCTCTCTGAATTTATTACGTGCAAGACAATCGCAGCACTCTAACTAACTTCGATGCAATTTGATGTTCAGAAAAATCCCTCATTAGATTATTATCATGAAATACAGCTAATCATCTTTAGCTTATATATTTCTCAATGTATTCTTTTGAAAGGATCCGTGCCCTTTCAAACTCTTCAGCAGGGCAAGATTACGAAAGCCCGCTCCCCGCAAGGACTGACGCCAGATAGTTTCTGTCCATGGCTGCTTTTCGCATCTTACGTCTTAACCCTGCCTTGAATACCTTATCATTCGTCAAAATATTAATAGTAATGTGCCGTATCCCTGAAAATAATTCTGCTGCATTTCCTCTTCTTATTTTGCAGTCGTCTTCATTCATTACCACGTCCAGACGCCAGTGCAGCTTATTCTCCACGTGCCAGTGGTTTCGGATTGCTGTGGCGAACTTTTCTGCAGTTAAATCAGCAGAACTGATATAATATCTGACCGTCATTTCTGGCTCTTTCTTTTGTTCTGCTATTATTGACCGAAAGGAGACTGCCACGCATAATTTCTTCAGTCCTTTCCATTCAAACGTGAAATCAATAAGTTCATCAGGGACATCGCAAACAATATGAAGACGGATTTCTTCTCTGCCGTGACTCTTTTCACTGATTGCGTAACTGTCATGCTCTGGATTATTTAATTCTTTCAGCGGAAATTTTTCCTCAAAGGCTTTATTTAGCCGCCCCTGGTTTCCTTTTACAGCGAATAAATAATCACCTCCCTGTTTTTGTATCTTCTCTGCAATATCTTTCTGGCAACCCATCGCATCAGTTGTGATGATTTTTCCTTTAATATCCAGCATGTTAAGAAGTTCAGGAATGGCTGTAATCTCATTGGATTTCTCATCCGTCTTGATCTGCCCGAGGACCAGACTGTACATTGTTGAGAACGCACTAATGACATGAATCGCTCCCCTGCGACGACTCTTATCATAAGAGTGCCGGAGCGTTTTTCCATCAATTGCAATGACGTCTTTATCATCTGAAGAATGGCAGTCACGCATCCAGTTAATAAAGCACTCATGAAATTTTGCAGGACTGATACAGGATACAACTCTGGCAATGGTATCGTGAACAGGAATGCCATTTTCAAAATCACCATATTGCTTCAAAAAATGTTCCATCAATTTTTTAATTTCCATTTTGTTCTCCTTAATTATGTAAGGAGTATTTGATTATGTATAAGCAATAAAAAAACAGCTTCAGGTAATGAGGAATATCTCAATTTTTAAACATAAAATGCGAATTATTTAGTACAAAAAGTGAACTTCTGATGATCTTTCCCTGAGTCATATACTTGCCCTTTAGCGGATCGTAGTACCGGTTACGGTTATAGTACAACCCCGCCTCTTCATCATACTACTGTCCCGAGAGATTGTCAGACGCTTGCTATACTCCAATCCTGTCTGTTTTTTTATCTACTCCGGCGTCAGGTCGAAATATGCCAGCCACTGTAATTTATATTTATCCATATCACACCACTATCCTATCCCCCAAAATAAATCACACATTACTTTAATCCATTTGTTTACCTTATCTTTTACCTTTCCACTTTTAAAAAATAAAGAATACACAAAATGCACGGTTACAAGTATACTACTAACAATAAACACAAACATAAAAATATCATTAAAAATACACATTACAACCCCAGCGTCCCAAGCTCTTCAAAAAACTTCATTGGAGAATCTTTGATATTCTCAATCTTTTCACCATAAACGTCTAATATTGATGGTTCACCAGGGTCATCAAACTGCTCACCATAAGGTAAAATACCCAATAAATTTCTCCAACACCTATCTCTACCATTTTCCTGAAGTGATTCTGATAATTGTAAATTTGCTCTGTTATATGCAGCTGTCGCAGATTTTATATTCCACGCCCCTAAAGCCATAGAAGCTGCACCGACTGGGGCAGCAATGATCGTTCCATCGGCAGCAACACTTATACCGAATTTTGTCATGCCACTTGCATACAGCCTTGCTGAATTAGCAGTATTTAAACTAGCTGTAAACATTTTTGTCGGGTTAAACGGAAGGTTATCCAGTTTATTATTTATATCATCTATAAAATGACTACAACTCTCACATGAGAATAACCCCAACGGATCTATCCTGCTCACCGGATTCAGCGGATACTGATACAGATTCCACCCACCTTTCAGCCCAATGGGGTCCTGGGTGATGTACCGTCTCTGCAACGGATCATAGTACCGGTGACGATTGTAGTACAGCCCCGACTCCTCATCATACTGCTGCCCCGGCAGACGGTATGGCTGATACACATGATGCGGGTTCTCCTCATTTAGCTGGTTGCCCCACTCATCATACGCCCCGCTCCACACCGTATCGCCGTCTTCGCTGATGAGCGCCAGCGGCTGGCCCCGATGGTCGCAGTGGTAAAGATGAACGTTTCGCACTGGTGTGTATTCCGGCTCCACCTGTCTGGCCAGTTGCTCCACCGTCAGCCCGCACTGCGCAAGCCACACCCGGCTTTCACTGCTCACGCGGTCTGCCCGGATTTCTTCCTCCAGTCTGTCCAGCAGCCGCACCAGTTCAGCCGGAAATACCACGCCGTGCCCGTCCTCGCTCCCTTCCTGCTGCAGCTTCTCCGCCAGGCTGCGGCGCTGCGCTTTCTCCCGCTCGCCGTTCTCTGTCTCGACCCGGATGAGCGGCGTGAAGCTTCCCGGCTCGTATACCGTCTGGATACGTGTGGTGTCGGTCTGTACCGTCGTCAGCCTGTCGCCGTCCCAGCCGTACCATGTCTCCTCCGGTTTACGCGACAGCGACATCCACCCCGTCAGGTCACGCTCCCGCCGCCATACCCGTTTCGCCATTCGCCGTCCCAGCGGGTCGTAGAGGTAGCGGCTCTCGACCAGTGGCTCGCCATGCTGTATCCGCGTGTGGAACACCAGGCGGTGCTGGCTGTCGTAGTGGTGGGTCCGCTCGTCGTCCGTCCGTATCACACCCGTCGGGATGCGGTCCGTCTTCTCCGTCAGTCTGCCGTATTCATCATAGTGGTAAACATAGTGCGCATCCTCTGCGATGCGGTTATCCGGCCACGCCGTGAGCGTGCTGTCCGGGTGTAGCTCCGGGTCCGGCAGGCGGTTTCCCGCCGGGTCGGTGGCATACGGGATGCGGATGTCCAGGTCCGGTGCGAGGGTGCGCACCGTCTCACGGTGCAGCCTGTCCCGCGTATACTCGACCAGCGGCGTCCCGCCCAGCTTCATGCCCGCCAGGTAACCGCTGCCGTAGGTCAGCCACTCCACCGGCGGCAGGCTGTCCGGCGTGACGCGGTTTGCCAGCCCCTGTTCGTTGTAGGCGTGTTTCGTCTCATGCTGCCACAGCAGTTCCCCCGTCTCCGGGTTCTCCACCGTCTGCCGTTCGCCCGTCAGGCGGCCCTTATCGTCGTAGCCGTAGTGGACAGCGACACGGTGGCCTTCGCTCAGGTGGCTGATTTCTCTCAGCCAGCCGTGGCCGTCATACTGCCACTGCTCTGCCGGGTCGCCGTTCACCGTCCGGTGCGTGATGCGGTCCGACGCATCGTAGTGCCAGAGGGTGACAAGCCCCTCATCCTCACTCTGCGTGAGTTTTCCGGTCAGGTCATAATGATAACGTTGCGTCCGCCCGTCAAAGCCGCCCTGCTGTACCAGCCGGTCCAGCGCATCGTAGCTGAAGTCGCTGTGACTGCCGTTCTCGTTAGTCAGACTGATGACACGTCCGGCAGCATCGTACTCCATACTGCGCGTCAGCCCGCCCTGCGTGGTGCTGACCGCCTTTCCCCACGCATCGTACTGTGTCTCGCTCCGGTTGCCGTCCGGGGTGATAACGGCAGTCAGGTCGCCTGCGGCGTTGTACTCATACTGCGTTTCACGGCCCTGTGCGTCTTTCACCGAGGTTAACCGGCCACGGTTGTCATAGTGGCGGTAAAGGCTGATACCTTCCTCGCGGTGAACCGCCGTCATCTGGCCGAAGCGGTCGTATTCATAGCGGGTCTGGTAGCCCGAGCAGTCAGTGAACGCCAGCAACTGCCCGTAGCGGCTCCACGTCATCTGCCGGGTGCTGCCCGTCGCATCCGTTGTCGTCGCCGGTAACTCACTGTGCGCGTCATCGTAGCGGTAGCGTACTGTCTCCCCGCTGCGCGATGTCTCCGATACCAGCCTGCCCGGTTCATCATATTCCCGGCGGCTCTCCAGCCCGTCCGGGTACACCACCGCCGTCAGCTGGTTCCCGTCGTTATAGTAAAATTTCGTCTCCCGCCCGTCCGGTGTGGTGATGTCCGTGATATCGCCGGACACCACATTCAGACCGTACTCTGTCCGCCGTCCCGCCGCGTCCGTCTGCGCCGTGAGCCTTCCTGCCGCGTCATACCCGCTGCGCGTGACGCTGCCGTCCGCCAGTTCTTTTTTCACCACCCGTTTCAGCCCGGCCCCGCCTTCTGTATGCAGCACCTCACGCCGGTTCAGGCTGTCGGTGACGGTGATGCGGTCCTGCTCATAAAGATAGCGGTAGCTTAACCCTGCCGGGTTCAGTTGCTCCACCACCCGCCCCGTATCGTCGTAGCGGTAGCGCATCTCCGGCCTTCCCGCGTAACGGTGCGCCACCATCCGGCCCGGGTGCTGCGCGTCATACGTGAAAGCGCGCACCTGCGTATTGCTGCGGTCATATACCGCCAGCAGTTCACCGGCTTCCGTATACGTGTACCGCACCAGTGGCGCAGCGGGCAGGCTCTCCGGGTATGCCGGGTCGTGCATCAACCACACCGCCGAAAGGCGGATACCCCTGTCGGGGCCGTATTCGGTACCAGGCAGTGTGTCGGGGAACGCTGAGGCTGAGAGAGGGCGGGAACTGTCAGAAGAAGATAGCGAAGAGGTGCGGGCCTCTTCCGCACGCTGCGCCTGCGTGGTCAGCACCAGACGGAACTCCCGCCCGGCACCGTCCGTCACGTCGGTGATTTCCCCGGCCAGGTCACCGGCGGCCTCACGCCGGTACGTCAGCGTCCGCCATCCCGGTAAGCACCCGGTACGGCGGCAGCGGCGCTGGCAGTACGTCCTCAGCACCCGGCACCCGCTCAGCCCCCCCCAGTATCCACCACGGCCCCTGTGCGCTGTTGGTCGCCAGGTAAAGATGCGGGCTTAACCGGATATCCGGCGCAGCGCCCCCCACAGCCGCGCCAGCGTATGGCCGTCCGGCTGTGCTGCCTTACCACCGCGCACCAGCCACATTGACTCACTGCGGCTGTACACCGCCTCCCCCGGCAGCAGCGGCTCAAAGTGAATGCTCCGCCCGCCGTTGTCGTTGAGTATCAGTCCGTCATCACGTAGCTGTAAGCGGATATCAGAAGGCGCTTTCCAGCCGGGGCCGAAAACGCCCACCGGTGCAGGCGTCTTCGTCCGGTAGCTGCTGTAGGTGCGGGAGAGAATGAACGGCAGCGGGCCGGGCAGCGCAAGGTCCGTCTCGCCGGGCAGCACCTTCGCCCCCAGCAGCGGATTTACCGGGTTGCCCGAAGTCATCCCGCCCGGACACACCGAGCACGCCACGCCGGTGGGCGCGCCAATTCTTACACCTGCCGAACCCTGGACAATGGGACCGCCATACTGAGTCATATCTCCCTGACGCGCCGCTGGTTTTCCGCTCATGATTCAAATTCCTTCTTCTGTTTATTTTTAATGCTGGTTTGTTACTGAATACCGAACAGGTACGGGATCAGTACTCTCTCATATCCGGCGTATCCTGCTTTTCATCAGGGGTCTTCGGTGGGGATTTCGAGGCTGCACAGTTCCAGTTAATCAACAGTGAGTCACCATTAACCTGCTCCTTACCCTGCAAATGAATTTTTGTGCCGTTGAGAAAAATTTGTCCGTCCTTCGTCAGCACCAGCCTTGCCTTACCACAGCAGAGCTCCAGATGCTCACCGGCGGAGTAAATCGCGGTCTGCCCGGTATCATCCTTTTTCGTTTTACCAACGGTGAAGGTAACGTTATTTCCGACTTTGACGTCATAACCCAGCCCGACCCTCAACGATTTATGCAAACCGATCTGCGAGGACTGCATCAGTGCCACCGAGGTGTTCATAATGCCACCTACCGTCGTCTGATACGCCACGCCCACCGTCAGCGCACGAACAAGTCCAATCGTTTCCACCTGAACAGAACCCACTTTAATTATCTGGTTACTGCCCACCGTCTCTATCTGGTTAACGCCCACCGTCTCTATCTGATTGTTGGTAACCGCAATCATCTGATTGTTGCCAATGGTTTCAGCATGGTTGTTTATCACATCCGTGGTGCGGTTATTCAGCACCTCGGTGTTCATGTTCTTCTGCGCGTGGATGTAGACCTGTTCTTTCCCTGTCGCATCGTCAAACTTCAGTTCATTAAACCCGCTGCCCTTATAGGTTTTCGAACGAATGGTCATCTGCGTCTTCGTCCCCGGCAGGCTGCCGGGTGTGCGGTTTTCCTGGTGGTAGGTACGCCCCATAATAATCGGCTGGTCCGGGTCGCCGTTGAGGAAGTCCACAATCACCTCCTGACCCACACGCGGTATCGCCAGGTTGCCAAAGCCGGTGCCTGCCCACGCCTGTGCCACACGGATCCAGCATGAACTGTCCTGGTTTGACGGGTTATAGCGGTCCCAGTTAAATTTCACCCGCACGCGGCCATGTTCATCACAGAAGATTTCCTCGCCTGCCGGTCCCGTCACGACGGCGCTCTGCGGGCCATCCACCAGCGGTTTCATCAACGGCTGTGGCCGCCATGTTCTGTCTGCCGGGATTACCGCAAAATGGTTCTCCAGCGTGGTGCCTGAACCCCTGCGTCCCGGTACCGCCTGCGGCTGTTCGCCGTGAAGATCGCTCGCCACCACCTGCCATTCCCGGTTCAGGTTCGCCTGCGGATGCCCCGTCAGCACAATTCGCCGTCCCGGCCATATCTCCGGCGAACGGCTTGTTCCGCGCGCCACTTCTGCGTTGTTTCGCCAGCCGTCCATCTGCCAGCGGGCAAAGTTCTGCCCGTGGGCACCCTTGAAACGTCCGGGGTAGTCATACACTTCATACTGCGTGCGCTGGTAATCCTGGTACTGGCCTTCCTGATCAAAACGCCCTGGCCAGCCGGGACGTTTAAAGGTGTAGTCTTTGGTCACTACGGAAGAAGGACGGATTTGTGCGCTGTAGCGAAACTGGCTGATGCAGAGGGTACTTACCTCGGTACGGGTGTTCGGGTTCCAGGGGATCTCAAAGGACTCCGGCAGATAACGCACGGTGTCGCACAGGACCAGGCTCTGGTCGGTACTTTTTTGCGCGTGCTCCTCATAAAAGAAGATGCCTTCCTCCGCCGCCATCCGGCACAGGAAATCGTAATCAGTTTCGCCGTACTGGACACAAAACTCACGGGAAGGATGCGGCTCGCTGAACAGCGGACTCCACTCGGTCACACCGTTTTCCTTCAGGATCGTCGCGAGGATGCTTTCGATGTCCTCATTCTGGAAGATACGGAAGTTCTGGCGCAGCCCTATGCGCCACAGCGGTGGGCATACCTTCATGCTGTACAGCATCTGGTTTTTGTCGTTCTCCCCCAGTTCAAACCAGGTCACCACACCTTTCACCCGGCGCTGTACGTCATCGCCCTGCCATACCGTCAGGTAGGCCATTTTGTCCAGCACCTGCGCAAATTCAAGGGAGAGAAACTGCTGGCTGACCAGAGAGAGATCGAGGGAAAAGAGCGAAGAGAGTGACTGGTTCAAATGAAAGGAAACCACCGCAAAAGCATCCGGTGGCAGGCCGTCCACTTCCAGTGTGAAACGTAATCCGGTTGACATAGCAACCTCCGTGAAAATGAATAATAATCCGCACATATTGCATGTACAACATGTCGGGCGGATGAGATAAGCGAGTCGACATCTGGCGTTACCGGGGAATATCAGAAAAATGTCATGGTTATGTGATGATTTAGTCTGGGATTTTACTTCAGAGAAACGGGTGTCTGTTTAGTCAACAAAATAATCACAAACGCAACGGATGGGTTCTCGACGTTATTCACGACAGGCTCGTACATTACAGCGAGTAATAAAAAACCTGATATGCAAAGTCAAACCAATATTCATAATGTCTTTTTATTCACAACAATAAATAATTCAATAACAATCATTGAAATGAATGATGGTTTGTATAAGGAATATACGCTACCGCCCACCCTGATAACATGATCTGCACATTGCCATCTTAACGTCGTTAAACACTGGCTTAATAGTGGATATTTCAAATTAGGAATTTATTAAATTCACCTGATGAATATAATAAGCAAATAGCATAGAAAATAATGGCAACTCCCCCCGAGAGGACCATTTCCAAAGCACTGCACCACCACCTGGTGCCCGGATGATCTTGCTTCAGTGGTAAGAGTACCTGATTCATTGTTCCCAAAATGATGTTTTCCCCGGCCCCGCCAATAATGTGCAGCTCTCACGTGATAATCTATTGATTAGGTTATATTAAGAATCAATATTTAAAATACATCCATTTTCTTGAATAAATCAACATATTTATTTATCAATTGCTGTTTTAGCTCTGACTCATCAAGCTCTCCATATTTGTCCTATAGATAATTGCGAATAAATACAGAGAACGCCATTTATCCTTTTAGCATACCTGCCGGATATTTTTATTTGCATTAATATTAATTGCATCTCCAACTCCGAGCATATCCATCATTAAAAACTTTTTGAGATTATAGAATACCTGTGATAACAAGTGAAACATCTGCACAATGTGAATAGTTAGTTTCTTTTCAGAGGAAATGAAATAGACAAGCTGACTGAAGGGGAGAGTGATATAAATCAAAAAACATAACATGAATTTAATTAATTACGCCCATCATTGTGGATAAAGTTACTGAATAATAAATAACATAATCCTCTGGTATCCCACTCAAATAATTTCATTCCTTTTTAATACTTCTTGTAATTTCGGTAACTGACATACAGCATCAGCAATCGCACTGATATTCGTGGCATTATCCTGAAACCATTCATGCCCAGCCCCCCATGTGCGCATAGTGCAAAGATAACAGTCCACCAGCGTTAGTTGCTCACCAAACGCATAAGGTTCAGCGGTCAATTGTGAATTCAGCCAGATATAAAGCGATTTACGATATTCAATAACATTCTTCTTTAACTGTTCAGGTGCGTCAGGAGCCCAACGCTCAGGGTAATCGGCGAAAGTGAATGTTGGATAGACATTAGCAACCAGCCAGACCAATAGCCGTTGAAACTGCTGACGTTCGGCGCGCCCAACCGGTGGCGCAAGGTCCGGGCGACGATCGAGAACCATCAATGCAATCGCCGCTGTCTCCGTCATAATCTCGTCATTTTCCAGCGCCAGTGTCGGAATCTGACACAACGGGTTCAGGGTTTTCAATAACTCGCGTGAAGTTCCCTCGTGGTCAAAACCACTGACATCAACGAACTGATAAGGAATATCAGCCAGTGTTAGCATCAGCTCACTGATTGTAGAGCCCCATCCGGGTACGCCATACACCTTAATCATATGCCCCTCACAATCTTTTAAAGATTAAGTGTAGGACAGTACACAGGTTAACCAGCAAAAGTATTTGTCATTTTTTCGTCAGTTGTATGAATCCCCTTCAGGATTGTAAGGGGATGTTTTGCATCGTATATCGATAACGGGTAGGATGCTGCGCCGATAGTTTTATACCCATAAAGAATAATGGTGATAACTATCATCGCCAGGATGAATAAACATTGTTCATGGCAACTTATATGACTTTTTCATTAAAGCAATCAGGGAGAGCAATGAGTAAACACGACACCGACACTTCAGATCAACACGCCGCGAAACGCCGCTGGCTTAATGCCCACGAAGAGGGGTATCACAAAGCGATGGGCAATCGCCAGGTACAGATGATCGCCATTGGCGGCGCGATTGGCACCGGCTTGTTTTTAGGTGCAGGAGCCCGACTGCAAATGGCGGGTCCAGCACTGGCACTGGTTTATTTAATTTGTGGCTTGTTTTCGTTTTTTATTCTGCGTGCATTGGGTGAGCTGGTGCTACACCGCCCTTCCAGTGGCAGTTTTGTCTCTTATGCCCGTGAGTTTTTGGGTGAGAAAGCCGCTTATGTTGCTGGCTGGATGTACTTCATCAACTGGGCGATGACGGGGATTGTTGATATTACCGCCGTCGCTCTGTATATGCATTACTGGGGTGCGTTTGGCGGCGTGCCGCAGTGGGTCTTTGCGCTCGCTGCACTTACCATCGTTGGCACCATGAATATGATCGGTGTGAAATGGTTTGCGGAGATGGAGTTCTGGTTTGCGCTTATTAAAGTGCTCGCCATTGTGACCTTTTTGGTCGTGGGTACAGTGTTCCTCGGTAGTGGTCAGCCGCTGGATGGCAACACCACTGGCTTTCATTTAATCACCGATAATGGCGGCTTCTTCCCCCACGGTTTGCTGCCTGCGCTGGTGTTGATTCAGGGCGTAGTGTTTGCTTTTGCCTCCATTGAAATGGTGGGTACAGCTGCCGGAGAATGTAAAGATCCGCAGACCATGGTGCCTAAAGCCATTAACAGTGTGATTTGGCGTATTGGCCTGTTTTACGTCGGCTCCGTGGTGTTGCTGGTTATGTTATTGCCGTGGAGCGCGTATCAGGCGGGGCAAAGTCCGTTCGTGACGTTTTTCTCTAAACTGGGTATGCCATATATCGGCAGCATTATGAACATTGTGGTGCTGACCGCTGCCCTCTCCAGCCTGAACTCAGGTCTGTACTGCACCGGGCGTATTCTGCGCTCGATGGCGATGGGCGGTTCCGCACCGAGTTTTATGGCGAAAATGAGTCGTCAGCATGTGCCGTATGCCGGGATTCTGGCGACACTGGTTGTGTATGTCGTCGGCGTATTCCTCAACTATCTGGTGCCGTCGCGCGTATTTGAGATTGTGTTGAACTTCGCGTCGCTGGGAATCATCGCTTCATGGGCGTTTATCATCGTGTGCCAGATGCGCCTGCGTAAAGCGATTAAAGAAGGCAAAGCAGCGGATGTCAGTTTTAAACTGCCTGGCGCGCCCTTCACTTCCTGGCTGACATTACTGTTTTTACTGAGTGTCCTTGTGCTGATGGCGTTCGATTACCCGAACGGGACTTATACTATCGCGGCGCTGCCGATTATCGGTATTCTGCTGGTTATAGGCTGGTTTGGTGTGCGCAAACGCGTTGCTGAAATTCACAGCACTGCGCCAGTCGTCGAGGAAGATGAAGAAAAACAGGAAATTGTGTTTAAGCCTGAAACGGCGAGCTAATTGCAAAATTGCCCGGCTACGTGCCGGGCAAATTTAGATTACTGACGAAGGTGTGCCGCATGCGGCGTGATAAAAGTCAGGCAAGTCTCTCCGTTTTCACCCTCGCCATATCTATTACAGCGCAATACGAATCACATCGTCTGGCTGGGTAGCTTCCTGCTGTTTAGTGGATTTTTGTTTCACACTGACATACAGCGTTTTGCCATCGGCAGACAGCGCCAGGCTGTTTGGATGAGTCGGCGTATAGAACGTTTTCACTACTTTATAGCTTTTCGCGTCAATCACACTGACTTTACCTGCCTGACGATGCGTTACGTAGGCTTCATTACGCGCTGGGTTAAACAGCACAGCCAGTGATTCCGGTGCTGCAACCTTCGCCAGAATATTGCCATTACGGGTATCGACCACTAACACTTCTGCGGCTTTAGAATCGGTGATAAATGCACGCTGCCTGGCGGTATCAAGGCTAATGTTGATAAAGAAGTGCTCTTTGCCGTCATCCAGCAGCTTTTTACGGCTGAGGATTTTATTGTCGGCGGTGTCGATGGTAATCAATTCGCCGTCAGCGTTAGTGGTGTAAAGACGTTTGCCTTTGCTATCAAGCGCCAGACCGGTACTCATTTTACCGGTGTTCTGGATGGCGGTTTTCAGTTTGATATTCTCGCCATCAACGACCCAAATCACGCTCTCTTTACCAATACCACTGATGTAAACGGTGTTCGTGGCATCGTCAGCTACCAGCTCACGCGGTTGCAGCGGGCGCACCTCTTCCGTACGCTTACGATCATCCAGCACCAGACGGCCTTTCACCTCGCCCGTTTTGGCATCTATCGCCGTGACCGCGCTGTTTACAGTGTTACCAAACCACAGTGTCTGAGTCGTGTTATTGATGGTGACACCAAACGGCTTGAGATCGTTATGGATCGCCTGCGTCACTTCCAGAGTGACCGGATCAAGACGATAAACCACGCCGCCTTTATCCAGTTTGCGGCTTTGCGAAGTGGCGAGCCACAGCGCGTTTTCTTGCTGGCTATAAGCCATTTCGTAGGCACCTTTACCTACCGCTTTACGCAGCATTTCTTCTGCGGCCTGCGTACTGAATGATGAAGCAACAAGCAATGAACCTAACAGTAATGAACCACGCAGGCGCGATGAAAACAGATGACGTAAATGCATGACGACTCCCTTTGATGAACCGATATTTTTGCTGCTTCACAATGCTTCGCTAAGCGTAATCATCGTTACGCTCTTGTTATAAATGGGAATGGTAATCATTATTTTCTCAAATGTGGAGCATTTCTTGCCGTTACGACTACAATTTTCTCAATTACTTAACGTATCGTGCCGTTTCGTTTTCCATGAATTTACAATTTTATTACCATAACGGCGTTTTCCCATTCTTAACCTGGCTTTTTTCATGAAGATTTTTTCCGTCCGACAGACCGTTTTGCCCGCACTACTTGCCCTTTCCCCCGTTGTTTTTGCCGCTGATGAACAGACCATGATTGTCAGTGCCGCACCGCAGGTGGTTTCAGAACTGGATATCCCAGCAGCAGTAAGCGTGGTGGATGGCGAGGAGATGCGCCTGGCAACACCGCGCATTAACTTGTCCGAATCACTGACCGACGTGCCTGGTTTGCAGGTACAAAACCGGCAGAACTATGCGCAAGATTTACAGCTGTCGATTCGCGGATTTGGCTCCCGCTCCACTTACGGTATTCGCGGTATTCGCCTGTATGTGGACGGTATTCCCGCCACCATGCCCGACGGGCAAGGGCAAACATCCAACATCGATTTAAGCAGTGTGCAAAATGTGGAAGTGCTGCGTGGCCCCTTCTCTGCCCTGTATGGCAACGCGTCTGGTGGGGTAATGAATGTCACCACCCAGACCGGACAACAGCCACCAACCATTGAAGCCAGTAGTTACTACGGCAGTTTTGGCAGCTGGCGCTATGGGCTGAAAGCAACGGGCGCAACGGGAGACGGCACACAGCCTGGCGATGTCGATTACACCGTCTCAACCACGCGTTTTACGACCCACGGCTATCGTGACCATAGTGGCGCACAGAAAAATTTAGCCAATGCCAAACTGGGCGTACGCATTGATGAAGCCAGCAAATTAAGTCTGATTTTCAATAGTGTGGATATCAAAGCAGATGACCCGGGTGGGCTAACCAAAGCAGAATGGAAGGCTAATCCACAACAAGCGCCTCGTGCAGAACAGTACGACACGCGAAAAACCATCAAGCAAACTCAGGCTGGGTTGCGCTATGAGCGTAGCCTGAGCGCGCAAGATGATATGAGTGTGATGATGTATGCCGGAGAGCGAGAAACGACCCAGTACCAGTCAATACCCATGGCACCACAACTTAACCCGTCACATGCGGGCGGCGTGATTACCCTGCAACGCCATTACCAGGGGATAGACAGCCGCTGGACACACCGTGGTGAACTGGGCGTTCCGGTCACGTTCACTACCGGCCTGAACTACGAAAACATGAGTGAAAACCGCAAGGGCTACAATAACTTCCGCCTGAATAGCGGCATGCCGGAGTACGGGCAAAAAGGTGAGTTGCGTCGCGACGAACGCAATCTGATGTGGAACATCGATCCCTATTTACAGACGCAGTGGCAGCTGAGCGAAAAACTGTCGCTGGATGCTGGCGTGCGCTACAGCTCCGTGTGGTTTGATTCCAACGACCATTACGTTACTCCGGGTAACGGCGATGACAGCGGTGATGCCAGTTATCATAAATGGCTACCTGCCGGTTCGTTAAAATATGCAATGACCGATGCCTGGAATATCTATCTGGCAGCCAGGCGAGGTTTTGAAACGCCGACGATTAATGAGCTGTCTTATCGTGCTGATGGGCAAAGCGGTATGAACTTTGGTTTAAAACCATCCACCAACGATACAATTGAGATCGGCAGTAAAACGCGTATTGGTGATGGGCTGCTTAGTCTCGCATTGTTTCAGACCGACACTGATGATGAAATTGTTGTCGATAGCAGTAGCGGTGGGCGTACGACTTACAAAAATGCCGGAAAGACCCGTCGTCAAGGCGCTGAACTGGCATGGGATCAACGTTTCGCAGGAGATTTTCGCGTAAACGCGTCCTGGACCTGGCTTGATGCGACCTATCGCAGCAATGTTTGCAATGAACAGGATTGTAACGGTAATCGGATGCCAGGGATCGCCCGTAATATGGGCTTTGCGTCGATAGGTTATGTACCGGAAGATGGTTGGTATGCAGGCACGGAAGCGCGTTATATGGGCGATATTATGGCAGATGATGAAAATACGGCAAAAGCGCCGTCTTATACTCTCGTCGGCTTATTCACCGGGTATAAATACAATTACCACAATTTAACTGTGGATTTATTTGGTCGTGTCGATAATTTATTCGATAAAGAATACGTTGGTTCTGTCATTGTCAATGAGTCAAACGGGCGATATTACGAACCTTCGCCCGGACGAAATTATGGTGTCGGCATGAATATTGCGTGGAGATTTGAGTAATTACCTTGATGCCCGGTATTTGCCGGGCATTTACTTTAACGATTGTATTGCTGGTATAAAATAGCAATATTTTGTTGCATAATTTCAGCAAGACAATGTCTGCATCCCTCTTTGTCTTTTGCTTTTAACGCAGCGAGTAACAGATGATAGTTTTCTATATGCTCCCGTAATTCCGCTGGATTAATCGCTTCATAGAGATAATGTAAACCAGGCCCCATCCTGACCCACAGTTGCTCAATCATCTCACACAGGATGGGCATATTTGAGCGATGATAAATCGCTAAGCGAAATAGCCTGTTTACATTAATGATTTGTTCCATGTCGCCCTTTTCTTGCGCCTGCTGTAATTTCTCGAGCAATTCCTGGAGTTCCGTCAGGTCTTGCGGGGTGAGGTTTGAGGTAGCCTGAGTTTAACGGACACTCCTTCCTGAAATAGAATGGCATCAGAAGGAGCTAATAATGAGCAGAAAAACCCAACGTTACTCTAAAGAGTTCAAAGCCGAAGCTGTCAGAACGGTTCTTGAAAATCAACTTTCGATCAGTGAAGGCGCTTCCCGATTATCTCTTCCTGAAGGCACTTTAGGACAATGGGTTACCGCCGCCAGAAAAGGGCTCGGTACTCCTGGTTCCCGCACGGTGGCTGAACTGGAATCTGAAATTCTGCAACTGCGTAAGGCGTTAAATGAAGCTCGCCTTGAGCGAGATATATTAAAAAAAGCAACAGCGTATTTTGCACAGGAGTCGCTGAAAAATACGCGTTAATCGAACAATGGCGACAACAATTTCCCATTGAAGCGATGTGTCAGGTATTTGGTGTATCCAGGAGCGGTTATTACAACTGGGTACAGCATGAACCCTCAGACAGAAAACAAAGTGATGAGCGGCTAAAACTGGAGATTAAGGTGGCACATATCCGCACTCGCGAAACATATGGAACCCGGCGGCTCCAGACGGAGCTGGCAGAGAATGGCATCATCGTTGGTCGTGACCGACTGGCACGTCTTCGTAAGGAGCTAAGGCTACGCTGTAAGCAGAAACGCAAGTTCAGAGCGACTACGAACTCGAACCACAATCTGCCAGTTGCGCCAAATCTGCTGAACCAGACGTTCGCTCCTACAGCACCAAATCAGGTCTGGGTGGCGGACCTGACGTATGTTGCCACACAGGAGGGATGGTTGTACCTCGCTGGCATCAAAGATGTTTATACGTGCGAAATTGTCGGCTACGCCATGGGAGAGCGCATGACAAAAGAGCTGACAGGTAAAGCCCTGTTTATGGCGCTCAGGAGCCAGCGCCCACCTGCCGGGCTAATCCACCACTCTGATCGAGGTTCACAGTACTGCGCATACGATTACCGGGTCATACAGGAGCAGTCTGGTCTGAAAACATCAATGTCGCGTAAAGGTAACTGTTACGACAACGCTCCGATGGAAAGCTTCTGGGGAACGCTGAAAAATGAGAGCCTGAGCCACTATCGTTTTAATAACCGGGATGAAGCCATCTCAGTAATACGGGAATACATTGAGATTTTCTACAATCGTCAGCGTCGTCACTCTCGTCTGGGGAATATCTCCCCGGCAGCCTTCAGGGAAAAATATCATCAGATGGCTGCTTAAAAAAAGAACAAATGGTAGTGTCCGCTATTGCCAGTACACCTCAGTTTTCAACAGCCAGAGCAACTGCCATTAATTCCAGTTCGTAGCGGATCCGATTGATTTCGTCTAATTGACGTTTCCCCACTTCCGGAACTGTAAATGCTTGTGCAGGTGCGACAGAAAGCGCATTCACCGAAACCAGACGTAATAATGCTTCACGCACAGGTGTAATACTCATACCTAATTGCTCCGCCAGATTTTTAGTAATCAGGC
This sequence comes from Shigella sonnei, assembly GCF_002950395.1. Classification (NCBI taxonomy): domain Bacteria; kingdom Pseudomonadati; phylum Pseudomonadota; class Gammaproteobacteria; order Enterobacterales; family Enterobacteriaceae; genus Shigella; species Shigella sonnei. Next base: position 1,147,552 of record NZ_CP026802.1, on the reverse strand, counting down.
GTGCGCCAGGTTTTAATGCGCCAATACTAAGCTGATGTTTCAGGTCGTTCTCAACCTGCAGAGTCAAACTGACATGTTTCATTTTTCCCGTTCCAGGCATTTTAATTCCTTCGCGTGTTTTCTGTCCAACCCTGCCTGCACGGCAGAAGGAGTTCACCTGGTGTATTAAAGTGAATAATCATAAACCACCCACCTTTGTTGTTATTAGCAGCAGAACAATGACGTGGTTAGTTAATTAAAGCTGAAAATAAGCTTTTTGCCTGGATTTTTATGGCGGCTTACGCCGCCGTTGAAACTTTAATCATCACCCGCGACGCGGATCACCACTTTGCCGAAGTTTTTACCCTTCAGCAGGCCGATAAACGTCTGTGGCGCATTCTCTAAACCGTTGATGCTGCCAACTTACTGATTTAGTGTATGATGGTGTTTTTGAGGTGCTCCAGTGGCTTCTGTTTCTATCAGCTGTCCCTCCTGTTCAGCTACTGACGGGGTGGTGCGTAACGGCAAAAGCACTGCCGGACATCAGCGCTATCTCTGCTCTCACTGCCGTAAAACATGGCAACTGCAGTTCACTTACACCGCTTCTCAACCCGGTACGCACCAGAAAATCATTGATATGGCCATGAATGGCGTTGGATGCCGGGCAACTGCACGCATTATGGGCGTTGGCCTCAACACGATTTTACGTCACTTAAAAAACTCAGGCCGCAGTCGGTAACCTCGCGCATACAGCCGGGCAGTGACGTCATCGTCTGCGCGGAAATGGACGAACAGTGGGGCTATGTCGGGGCTAAATCGCGCCAGCGCTGGCTGTTTTACGCGTATGACAGTCTCCGGAAGACGGTTGTTGCGCACGTATTCGGTGAACGCACTATGGCGACGCTGGGGCGTCTTATGAGCCTGCTGTCACCCTTTGACGTGGTGATATGGATGACGGATGGCTGGCCGCTGTATGAATCCCGCCTGAAGGGAAAGCTGCACGTAATCAGCAAGCGATATACGCAGCGAATTGAGCGGCATAACCTGAATCTGAGGCAGCACCTGGCACGGCTGGGACGGAAGTCGCTGTCGTTCTCAAAATCGGTGGAGCTGCATGACAAAGTCATCGGGCATTATCTGAACATAAAACACTATCAATAAGTTGGAGTCATTACCCTCTAAACCATCAGTAATATCTTCGTGGTAGTGGATTTTATCCTCTTTCACCCATTGCCCCATCTCCTTCTGAAACTCATGGATGCGGTGACCATAATCCTGAGCGATAATAAACCCTTGCAAGCGAATACGTTTTTTCAGCACCGTTGCCATCAACAGGGGTAAACGATCCGGACCGGGTGGTAGCTCTGTAGCGTTATAGCTGCTCACTAAGCCACAAACGGGAATGCGCGCAGATGTATTAAGTAATGGTAGCACTGCATCAAATACCTTACCGCCCACGTTTTCATAATAGATATCAATACCTTTTGGGCACGCTTTCACCAGTTGTTCGGCAAAATCATCCGCGTGGTGATCAAGACAAACATCGAAGCCCAGCACCTCGATAGCATGGCGGCATTTTTCCGCGCCACCGGCAACCCCCACCACCCTGCAACCTTTAAGTTTGCCGATTTGCCCCACCGTTGCTCCCACAGGACCTGTCGCCGCAGCTACCACCAACGTTTCGCCCTCTTTAGGCTGACCGATATCCAGCAGCCCCATATAAGCGGTAAAGCCTGGCATCCCCAGCACACCCAGCGACCACGATGGATTTTGCGGATGATCGCCAAGTTTCACCAGATCATCACCACTGGATATGTCATAGTCCTGCCATCCACTGTAGCCCAGCACCCAGTCGCCAGGCTGATAATCAGGATGATTCGACTCCACAACACGGCTCACCGTGCCGCCGACCATCACGCCGCCAATATCAACAGGCGGTGAATAAGATGGCTCATCGCTCATACGTCCACGCATATACGGGTCCAGGGACAAATAAACTGTGCGCAGTAACACCTGTCCTTCACCCGGTGTGGCGACATCATCTTCTTCAAGACGGAAATTCTCCGGAACCGGTGCGCCATGTGGACGCGAGGCCAGAACCCAACGTCGATTACGCTGCTTTTGTTGCCCCATAATGCTCTCCTGTGCTTTTGGCATGAATCCATCAATAGTAGCAGGCTCACGGGATTGGTTTTGTTTGCAGCCGTCACATCCCCTCTGCAACACGCAATAATTTCATCGAGGAATCCGTTGCTTCGGGCTGTTTTCGATAGTATTGATAACATCATCATCATTATTTTATCGAGGTCAGACATGTCCATCCGTTTTGCCCGCAAAGCCGATTGTGCTGCCATTGCGGAAATTTATAACCACGCCGTGTTGTATACGGCGGCTATCTGGAATGACCAAACGGTTGATGCAGATAACCGCATTGCCTGGTTTGAAGCGCGGACCATAGCAGGTTATCCGGTGCTGGTAAGTGAAGAAGATGGCGTAGTGACGGGATATGCCTCGTTTGGCGACTGGCGTAGTTTCGATGGTTTTCGCCATACCGTGGAACATTCGGTTTATGTCCATCCCGATCATCAGGGCAAAGGTCTGGGGCGTAAATTGTTAAGCCGATTGATTGATGAAGCGCGGGATTGCGGGAAGCATGTCATGGTCGCCGGGATCGAATCGCAAAATCAGGCCTCGCTGCATCTGCACCATTCGCTGGGATTTGTCGTCACCGCACAAATGCCGCAGGTGGGCACTAAATTTGGGCGCTGGCTGGATCTGACATTTATGCAGTTGCAACTCGACGAACGCACTGAACCGGACGCGATTGGATGAATCAGTCGCTCACCCTTGCTTTTTTGATTGCCGCCGGAATTGGTCTGGTAGTCCAGAACACGCTGATGGTGCGCATCACCCAGACCTCCTCTACCATTCTCATCGCCATGTTGCTGAACTCACTGGTGGGGATTGTGCTCTTTGTTTCTATTTTATGGTTTAAACAAGGCATGGCGGGGTTTGGCGAACTGGTGTCCAGCGTGCGCTGGTGGACACTTATACCCGGCTTGCTGGGATCGTTTTTTGTCTTCGCCAGTATCAGCGGATATCAGAATGTGGGAGCGGCGACAACTATTGCAGTACTGGTCGCCAGCCAGCTAATTGGCGGTCTGATGCTGGATATCTTCCGCAGTCATGGCGTACCACTACGGGCGTTGTTCGGCCCAATTTGTGGCGCAATTTTACTTGTGGTTGGCGCCTGGTTGGTAGCCAGACGCTCATTTTAATCAGAGGATGGTGCCGCCTTTGGTTAACTGTTCGTGGCGCGCTTCCATATCTTCTTTATGCTTGCGACCGTGATGAGCAATAGCGGTGCGCAAACGCTGCTGCTGGGTGTAGCGATCTTCCCGACTTAACTCCGCGTCATCGCTCAGGGCGATTAATAATTCGTTCATATGGGCAATGACGCTCTCTTCAATCGCGGCATCCACGCGCGCGATGACTTCATCCAGATGCGACATACTTTCTCCTTAACCACTTGTGAAATTTATCGATTCATCCAAATGATATAAGTCTGCGTGGTGCCGTCAAGCCAGTGAGTAAGATTTAAAACAGTGAAAACAACAGCGCCACCGGGAAACTCATCGGCCATGTTGCCCCCACCAGAAAGGCGCTTAAGAAACGGATGCGTTTCTTATCGTGAGAAAGAAACCAGGTGATAAGAAATGCGATTGCTGCCATAACCGCATAAAAAACAAGCATATGTTGATAGAGAGACATGTACGGGCGTCCAGCCAGATGAATAAAACGCGCGCAAATATGCGTCATTTTTTGACGTGCATCAAGTTTTTTCACCAGTTTGAGAAAAAATCATCAAACAGCAACTTGCCCTTATCCATCTTCAGAATGAGTATTATTGCGGATTTTCTTAACCCGTACTATACACATAGGGGCAATGATAAAAGGTGGCAAAAATGAATGTTTCCAGTAGAACTGTAGTACTGATAAATGTCTTTGCTGCTGTTGGTTTGTTTACTCTTATCTCTATGAGATTTGGCTGGTTTATTTGATGGGTAATGACTCCAACTTATTGATAGTGTTTTATGTTCAGATAATGCCCGATGACTTTGTCATGCAGCTCCACCGATTTTGAGAACGACAGCGACTTCCGTCCCAGCCGTGCCAGGTGCTGCCTCAGATTCAGGTTATGCCGCTCAATTCGCTGCGTATATCGCTTGCTGATTACGTGCAGCTTTCCCTTCAGGCGGGATTCATACAGCGGCCAGCCATCCGTCATCCATATCACCACGTCAAAGGGTGACAGCAGGCTCATAAGACGCCCCAGCGTCGCCATAGTGCGTTCACCGAATACGTGCGCAACAACCGTCTTCCGGAGACTGTCATACGCGTAAAACAGCCAGCGCTGGCGCGATTTAGCCCCGACATAGCCCCACTGTTCGTCCATTTCCGCGCAGACGATGACGTCACTGCCCGGCTGTATGCGCGAGGTTACCGACTGCGGCCTGAGTTTTTTAAGTGACGTAAAATCGTGTTGAGGCCAACGCCCATAATGCGTGCAGTTGCCCGGCATCCAACGCCATTCATGGCCATATCAATGATTTTCTGGTGCGTACCGGGTTGAGAAGCGGTGTAAGTGAACTGCAGTTGCCATGTTTTACGGCAGTGAGAGCAGAGATAGCGCTGATGTCCGGCAGTGCTTTTGCCGTTACGCACCACCCCGTCAGTAGCTGAACAGGAGGGACAGCTGATAGAAACAGAAGCCACTGGAGCACCTCAAAAACACCATCATACACTAAATCAGTAAGTTGGCAGCATCACCAAAAGATTTTATTATCCATACAAAACTCAAAGTGTTTTTTCGTCCATCTGAAGGTAAGGGTTTTATTTTTATCTTCCGTGAATTTGTACAATTGAACTTTCATTGTTAATACTTCTACTTATAAATTATTAGTTTAATAACGATACTCTAAAGCCTTATGCTAATCAACTGTGACAGGATGAAAAATCGCCATCAAACATTTAGCCTAATTTTTACGCTAGTTATTAATGTAATCATTCTAATACTTAACCGCCATTAAACTCAGAACCTAAAACGATAGTGGCCGTCCTATAACAGCCACTAACATCTAACTTAATGTTTAACCATGACGTGGCGGACGACGGTGTAATCCTCCAGCCCATAAAGTGACATATCCTTGCCGTAACCAGAAAGTTTCTGCCCACCGTGCGGCATTTCACTTACCAGCATGAAATGGGTATTGACCCAGGTACAACCATATTGCAGCCGTGCGCTGACGCGATGCGCCCTGCCCACATCTTTCGTCCATACCGAAGATGCAAGTCCGTACTGGCTGTCATTCGCCCAGTTCACCACCTGTTCTTCGTTGTCGAAGGGCGTAACACTCACTACTGGACCAAATACCTCTTTTTGCACGATGGCATCGTCCTGTAATGCGCCAGCCAGCAGCGTCGGCGCATAGTAATAGCCATTACCCTTGCGCTTTTCACCGCCAGTGATCACTTTGATGTGCCCTGTCGCTTTCGCCTCTTCTACTGCCTTGCTGACGCGTTCGAGATGCGCCAGCGAGCTTAAAGGTCCAAGCTCCGTAGACTCGTCATCCGGCGCACCAGATTTTAACGTTGCCACCGCAGCACCCAGTTTTTCCACCAGCGTATCGTAAATGCCTTTTTGCGCGTAGATCCGACAAGCCGCAGTACAATCCTGTCCAGCATTGTAATAGCCAAATGTACGTACACCTTCGACCACTGCTTCAATATCCGCATCATCAAAAACAATCACTGGCGCTTTGCCACCAAGTTCCATATGAGTACGCTTAATGGACGACGCGGTATGGCTGATGATGTGCTCGCCGGTGGCGATAGAGCCCGTCAGCGACACCATCCGCACTTTGGGATGACCGGTCAGCGGATCACCCACCGTTTTGCCTCTGCCAAACAGTATGTTAATCACGCCTGCCGGGAAGATATCTTTCGCCAGCTCTGCCAACTTCAACGCGGTCAGCGGGGTAATTTCTGATGGTTTAAGCACTACGCAGTTCCCTGCCGCCAGCGCCGGAGCAAGTTTCCACGCGGCCATCATCAGCGGATAATTCCACGGTGCGATAGAAGCCACGACCCCCAACGGATCGCGACGGATCATCGAAGTATGACCTTCAAGATATTCACCTGCCGCCAGACCATTCAGACAGCGCGCCGCACCCGCGAAAAAGCGAAAAACATCGACAATCGCCGGGATTTCATCATTGAACGCACTATGCAGCGGTTTGCCACAATTACGGGACTCCAGTTCGGCAAAAACCTGACCATTTTCTTCGATAACATCAGCCAGTTTCAGCAGACATTCCGCACGCACTTTCGGCGTGGTTTGCCCCCATTCGGCAAATGCTGCATCTGCCGCGCGCACAGCAGCATCGACCTGCTCTGCGGATGCCTCGGCAATTTCCAGTAAAACGTCCCCCGTTGCCGGATTATAGACAGGCTGTTTTTCCCCTTCGCCGCTAACCAGTTCTCCGTTAATCAGTAACTTATGTTGCATAGCATATTCCTGTATCAGTGGTTATTGACCATTGTCGCCTTCGCGGGTTAGCCACCAGGCCCCCAGGATCGGCAAGGTTGTTACCAACATAACCAGCAGTGCCACCACGTTAGTTACCGGTACATCACGCGGTCGCCCAAGCTGATTGAGCAACCACAACAGTAACGTTCGTTCATGACCTGCCGTAAAGGTCGTAACGATGATTTCATCGAACGACAAGGCAAACGCCAGCATTCCTCCTGCCAGTAACGCCGAACTGAGATTCGGCAACACTACGTAGCGGAAGGTTTGCCAGCCATTGGCCCCAAGATCCATTGACGCCTCAACCAGACTCCAGGAGGTGCGGCGAAAACGGGCGATGACATTGTTAAACACCACAACTACACAAAAAGTCGCATGACCGACCACGATGGTGAAAAATCCCGGCTCCAGATTGATGGTTTTAAAGGCGGTTAATAACGCCAGACCAGTGACGCTGCCCGGCAGCGCAATGGGCAGCAGCAGTAACAGCGAAATGGCGTTTTTGCCGAAAAAGTCTCGTCGCCACAGCGCGGCAGCTGCCAGCGTCCCTAACACCAGCGCAATTAATGTCGCCAGCGCCGCCACTTTAAGTGACAGTGTCACGGCATCAAGAATATCACTACGCTGTGCTGCCACGCTAAACCAGCGCAGCGTCAGGCCCTGCGGTGGAAAACTAAACGCCGCATCTTCAGTGTTAAACGCATAGGCGGCGATTATCAGGATGGGAAAATGTAGGAAAACAACGCCGCCCCAGGCCGCCAGTTTGAGGAAAAACGGTGCGCGTTCAGAGTGCATCGAACGCTCCCAGACGTTTCACGAACGCCAGGTACAGTGCGATGAGAATAATCGGCACCAGGGTGAATGCCGCCGCCATCGGCATATTGCCAATCGCCCCCTGCTGGGAATAAACCATATTGCCGATAAAATATCCTGGAGGACCAACCAGCTGCGGGACGATAAAATCGCCCAGTGTGAGTGAGAAGGTAAAGATAGAGCCAGCGGCAATACCCGGGATTGCCAGCGGCAGCACCACATAGCGAAAGGTTTGTCGTGGACGTGCGCCGAGATCAGCCGACGCCTGCAACAATGACGGCGGCAAACGCTCAAGCGCCGCCTGAACGGGCAGGATCATGAACGGCAACCAGATATAGAGAAACACCAGAAAGCGCCCCAGCCCGGAAGTTGACAGCGTATTTCCGCCCACCGCAGGTAATGTAAGGAACGCAGTCAGCAGTGGTTCCAGCCCAAGATGTTGTAAAAACCACTGAGCCACGCCATCTTTTGCCAGCAATAACGTCCAGGCATAGGCTTTAACAATGTAGCTCGCCCACATCGGCAACATTACCGCAATATAAAAACGCTTTCATTTTCCCGCTGGTATAGCGCGCCATATACCACGCCATTGGAAAAGCCAGAATGGCGCTGGCGATAGTGACTGCCACAGCCATAGTCAGCGTGCGGAGAATGATGTCGTAATTCGCCGGATTAAACAGCGCACGGATATTCGCCAGCGTCAGTTCCGGCGTTACCGACATGGTGAAATCGTCAAAAGTATAAAATCCCTGCCATAACAGTGTCAGCAGCGAGCCGAAATAGACAATGCCAAACCACATTAGCGGGCCAAGCAGCAGTAAAAACAGCCCCAGACCTGGACGTGAAGGTGATTGCAATACATTCATCGCCATTCACCTCTCCTCAACCAGCGGCACCATCACATCACGCGACCAGGAAACCATCACCTGTTGTCCGGGCGTGAGCGTGGCAGGCAGTTCTTCGCCTGTCATATTGGCCTGACTCACAAGCAGTTTTTCACCGCCGTTCAATTTCAGTTCAAAACGAGTTGCCGCGCCCTGATATTGCACCGCCTGGATCGTGCCATTGGCCTGCAGTTCACCAGGGGTGTTGAGGCGGATATGTTCCGGTCGCAGGGCGAAGCTTCCCGTCATGCCACAAAGTTTCTCTGCCATCAGTCCATCAAAAACATTCGATGTACCAACGAACCCGGCAACAAACGGCGTGCGCGGGCGCATATAGAGATCGCGCGGGGAATCGACCTGCTCAATGCGTCCATTATTGAAAACCGCCACACGATCGGACATCGATAACGCTTCGCCCTGATCGTGGGTAACGAAGATAAAAGTGATACCGAGAGACTGTTGCAGTTTTTTCAGTTCCAGCTGCATCTGCTCACGCAATTTGAGATCCAGTGCGCCGAGCGGTTCATCCAACAGCAATACGCGCGGTTCATTCACCAATGCTCTGGCGATAGCAACCCGCTGGCGCTGACCACCAGAAAGTTGTGACGGTTTACGTTGCTGTACAAACCCCAACGCCACTTTCTCCAGCGCCTCTTGCGCCATTGCGTGCCGCTGCTTTTTATTCACGCCTTTGACCATCAGCCCATAGGCGACATTGTCAAGAATCGACATATGCGGAAATAGCGCGTAGTCCTGAAAGACAGTATTCACGTCCCGCTCCCACGGTGGCAGATTGCTGGCGGGTTTACCAAAGATAGAGATAGCCCCGCCGGAAAGCTGTTCGAAGCCAGCAATCAGGCGCAGGCAGGTGGTTTTGCCGGAGCCGGACGGCCCCAGCATAGAGAAGAACTCACCATCTTTTATCGCAATACTGACGCCATCTACTGCGCGCACGTCACCGTACAACCGCGAGACGTTGTCAAACTCCACTGCGTACGTCATAAAGCACCCCAGCGAAGTTAGCGACCGCCCATAATGGCAATGTAATCCTGCGTCCAGCGACTGTAGGGAACAAACTTGCCCCCTTCTGCTATAGGCGTTTTCCAGAAGGCGATTTTGTCGAAATAGTTAAAACCGTTGGTTTCACAACCTTTTTCGCCTAATAACGGACTGGCTTTACACCCTTCCGGCACTACCGGTAACGAGCCAAACCAGGCCGCCACATCGCCCTGCACTTTTGGCGTTAATGACCAGTTCATCCATTTGTAGGCGCAAACCGGATGTTTCGCTTCGCTATGCAGCATGGTGGTATCAGCCCAACCGGTAACACCCTCCTTCGGGAAAACGGTAGCAACAGGCTGGCCTTCGGCTTTCAGGGCGTTGGCCTGATAGGGCCAGGCACTGGAAGCAACCACACCCTCGTTTTTGAAATCGCTCATTTGCACGGTAGTGTCATGCCAGTAGCGATGGATCAAACTGTGTTGAGCGCGCAGCACTTTCAGCACCGCCTGGTACTGTTCTTCGGTTAGTTGATACGGATCGCTGATGCCCAACTGCGGCTGAGTGGCTTTAACGAACAACGCAGCGTCCGCAATGTAGATAGGGCCATCATAAGCCTGAACGCGGCCTTTATTGCTCTTGCCGTCCGGCAGATTTTGCTCAACAAAAACCACTTGCCAGCTATCCGGCGGCGTCGGGAAGGTTTTAGTGTTGTACATCAGCAGGTTCGGCCCCCATTGGTAAGGTGTGCCGTAAACTTTGCCGCCAACATTAAACCAGTCGCCTTTAACCACGCGCGGATCGAGCGTTTTCCAGTTGGGAATCAAGGCGGTATTAATCGGCTGCACGCGTTTGCCCATAATCAAACGCAGCGAGGCATCGCCGGATGCCGTAACCAGATCGTAACCCCCTTTGGTCATCAGACTGACCATTTCATCGGAAGTCGCGGCGGTTTTCACATTCACCGCGCAGCCTGTCTCTTTTTCAAATTGCGTTACCCAGTCGTATTGTTTATCAGTTTGTCCGCGTTCGATGTATCCCGGCCAGGCGATAATATCCAGTCGCCCTTCCGGTTTATCTAAATTGGTAGGTGGTTCGGCGGCGTGAGCGGTCATTATTGTCATGGTGAGCGCACACAGGCTGCTGCGGGCAAATGTCTTGCTCATAAGGTCTTACTCCTGTCGTAATTAATTGTTCAGCCGCCGTGCCGTAAAAATATCTCCTTGTTTAACCATAGACGGCGGCTTGCAGGCACACCTTCGTCCCTGAGAAAATTTAATCAGGTTGTGAGCTACCGCGCATTATGCCGTCTGTAAGGTTATCTTCTGGAGTATAGACAAGGGGTTAGGAAATATGACTGCTATTCGAAATTCATATTACCCAATCTAAGAGGAATTAAATTAAACGCTATTACAGCCGTTCTTGAATAAGTTTGCCTAATTGTTTTACCGCCTGTTCTTCACGTTCTCCCCACTGCCACGCGGTATTAAAACGAAAAAAACGTGACCAGTTTTCACCGGTAGAAAACATTTTACCCGGCGCAATACTGATATGATGCGTCAGTGCCGCCAGGCTTAATTCGCCGGCATCTAACGGCTCGGGGAGCTCCAGCCAGAGAAAATAACCGCTGTCACTATGATGAATTTTAACTTCCGCAGGCAGATAACGCAGCAGTGCCTGCCAGGCACGTTGTTTACGTTCCGCAAGCTGGCGACGCAGGCGACGAAGATGGGCGTCGTATCGGCGCGTGGAAAGGTAATCCACCAGCGCAAGTTGCATCGGTGAGCTGGTGGAAAGCGTACTCATCAACTGCAAGCGTTGAATTTTACGTGCATGTTTTCCGGCGGCGACCCAACCAATACGAAAACCAGGCACCAGACATTTCGAAAACGAAGAGCAATGCAAAACGCCATCGTGGCGATCCCACGCTTTCGCAGGCAGCGGTTTTTCCCGTCCAAAATAAAGTTCGCTGTAAACGTCATCTTCAATCAGCGTTACGTTGTACTGATTGAGTAACGCCACCAGTTGTGCTTTTTTTTGCGGCGTTAAGGTAAATCCGAGTGGGTTCTGGCTATTAGTCATCAGCCAGCACGCTTTCACCGGATAATCCTGCAACGCCAGTTCCAGCGCCTGAAGATCGATCCCTTCTTTAACATCCGTCGCCACCGATAACGCCTTCAGCCGTAGCCGCTCCAGCGCCTGCAACGCACCGTAGAAACAAGGATTCTCTACTATCACCCAATCGCCCGGTTCAGTTACCGCTTGCAAACTGAGGTTTAATGCCTCTAACGCCCCGGCAGTAATGACAATTTCATCAGGAGAAATGGTGATGCCCTGTAAGGCATAGCGACGAGCAATAGCCTGACGCAGTTCTGCGTTTCCTGGCGGTAAGTTTTCAATCACGCTCATCGCTGTGGCGGTTTTGCTTACCTGCGCCAGCGAGCGGTTTAGTTGTTGGAGGGGGAAAAGTCGCGGGTCGGGAAAGGCCGAGGCAAACGGAACGACCGACGGTTCGCGACTGGCCTGCAACATATCAAAAATATAAGTGTTGATATCGACTGCTTCATCTCAAGTGACTGGAATGACTGGCGCTTTCGGCATTTTTATTGCCTGTGGCGCAACGTAATAACCCGACTGCGGTCGTGCGATAATATATCCCTGACTTTCGAGCAACTGATAGGCATGGCTGACAGTCATAAAGCTCATGCCTGAAAGCGCCACCTGGTCACGCAACGAAGGCAAACGATCGCCGGGTTGCCAGATACCCGACGCAATCTGCTCGCGTAATTGTTCTGCAAGCTGCTGGTATTTTTTCATTATCGAATCGTAATTATGTGCAGATGATTCGGCAGTCTATATCAGTTGTTAAAAATGACAACTTTTCGTTAACTGTAATTAAACCATCACCAGCGATAACTCTTTGCCAAGCGCCTTTGCCGCAAGCTGGACGGCGTCGATTTTTGTCGCATGGTGCAAGTTAAATAGGCGAGTAATCTCCTGTTTAGGTTTGCCAATTCGCCTGGCTAACTCTTGCTGAGTGATTTCTGACTGTAAAAAAGCATTTAACAGCAATACTTTAGAGGCGACGCTCAAAGGTACTTCAATAAAGTGATCATGACTATTTAATGGCGAAGGTAACGGGATAAGCTCGTTATCTTCAAAATAAAAATCAAATGCGGTCAGTAAAGCATCTTTTGCCGCTTCCATCGCTTCAGCGACAGTTTCGCCCTGCGTCAACGCTTCAGGGATATCCACAAAAGAAACCATATAACCGCCTTCCGGCGCGGGTGTAAGAGTGACGGGATAACGCATAATTTCGACTGTCTCTCGCATGTCATTAACCTTTTTAATTGGCGATTAACTCAAACCGAGTTGTTTCAGGATTGCTTTACGCAGGAGTGACGCGGCATGACACTGCGCCTCCCATGAAACCTGAGTTTCAAATGGTTGCGGCCATTCGCTACATCGACGCCCTGAGATTCGAGCCAACGTCTGAACTCGCTTTGTTTCACATCGCCTCCCTGCCGCTGAGTATATCAATAAAGTAAACATTAGTGTTTACCCCTATGTGTAATTTGCTCGAAAATAGCACTAAATCGCCGCAACGGCAGAATGCAATGCAAAATCAGGAAGGAAGATTCCAGAATTTCTTTGCGCTAATTTGCAAAACTGAATAATAACCTCAAGAAACGATCGGCATCATAGCGGCAAAAGGTAAGAAAAAGGTGGCAGGATGTTTACGAAGGCGTTATCGGTTGTCTTATTAACGTGTGCGCTGTTCTCAGGACAACTCATGGCAGGGCACAAAGGACATGAATTTGTGTGGGTAAAGAATGTGGATCATCAGCTGCGTCATGAAGCGGACAGCGATGAATTGCGTGCTGTGGCGGAAGAGTCGGCGGAAGGTTTGCGCGAGCATTTTTACTGGCAAAAATCGCGCAAACCAGAAGCGGGACAACGTTGAGTCGTTTGATGCCGGATGCGGCGTGACGCCTTACCCGGCAGGCAATATCATGCAGATTCAATGAGTTGTGAGTAACCAGAAAACTGGCGTTTTACCCTTTTCGCTTAGGCAATGTTTTCAGCAGCTCATCCGGACTTACGGATGCCACTACGCTTCCCGGTAACGGCATTTTCAGTATGTGATTTTTGATTTTGCCAATGACGTGCATCTCGCATGGGCGGCAATCAAACTTTAGCGTTAATACTTCATCGCCGTTAACCAGTTGCATTGGCGTCGCCTTCCAGCTTTTGATATTGCCTTTCGCCTGTTTCGGGCACAGATTAAAGGCAAAGCGCAGACAATGCTTGGTGATCATCACCGGGACTTCGCCCTTCTCTTCATGTGCCTCATACGCCGCGTCAATCAGCTGCACACCATAGCGATGATAAAATTCACGCGCTTTCTGGTTGTATACGTTCGCGAGGAAACTCAGATGCGTTTGCGGAAAAACCGGCGCAGGATCAGCAACCGGTTTACGGCTGCCGCGCTGGTAACTGGCAAGACGCGCAGCATCCAGCATGTCAGCAGCTTCACGGCGGAACTGGTTTAACAGACTGTTTGGTACAAACAGCGCCCCCGGCAAATTAATTTGCACATCGCGGGCGTAATAGAGGGTTTGCCCCAGTTTTGCCAGACCATCCTTCAGATTGTTCATTGCTTTTTCGGCGTTATTGGCTTCGTCGAACTGCCCGTCCAGCGTATGCGTGATGCTGACACCCTCTTCACTGGTGAGGGTCAGAATCAGTTGTTCCTGCCAGCCGCCCAGTTCAATGTCTACCGCCACCCGACGTTCGCTAGAGGTTTTTGTCAGTGCCTGCTGCCAGTTATGATCAAGATTACGGTTTAGTGGGTGATGTGGACGAATTTTGTGCAAATCTGCTGGCATTTCATTGGGCCAGACGCGGTACTGATTTTCTCCGGTTTTCTCGACCGTATTGGCACGAAAACCGATGACTTCACGTTTAATCATCACGTTCAGGCCATCACCATTTGCCAGTGGCTCGGTGACGGCAACATTGAGATGATCTTTCGCCACTTTCAATACTTCACCCACCGGCAGGCCGATAAATTTCGGCGAATCGAACGCGCCAATATCGCCTTTACGGGCATTCACAAAATAATCTGTGCTACCACGGTGGAAAGTCTTTTCCGTCGATGGAACAAAGAAATGTTCAGTACGACCTGATGAAGCACGCGTCAGATCGCCACGTTCTTCAATAATGGCATCCAGCATCTGGCGATAATGGGCGGTGATATTCTTCACGTAGCTCATATCTTTGTAACGCCCTTCAATCTTGAAGGAGCGTACGCCAGCATCAATCAGCGCGCCGAGGTTAGCAGTCTGATCGTTATCTTTCATCGACAGCAGATGTTTTTCATAGGAAACCACCCGCCCCTGATCGTCTTTCAATGTGTATGGCAAACGGCACGCCTGCGAGCAATCGCCACGGTTGGCGCTACGCCCTGTTTGCGCATGAGAAATGTAGCACTGACCCGAATAGGCCACGCACAGTGCCCCATGAATAAAGAATTCAATGGTCGCGTCCGTAGCCTGGTGAATCGCGCGGATCTGATCAAGATTCAGCTCTCGCGCCAGCACAATCTGCGTGAAGCCAACATCAGAGAGGAACTTCGCTTTTTCAACTGTACGAATGTCGCACTGCGTACTGGCGTGCAGTTCAATCGGCGGAATATCAAGTTCCAGAATCCCCATATCCTGAACAATCAGCGCATCGACACCGGTCTGGTAGAGGTCAGTAATCAGCCGTTGCGCGGGTTCCAGCTCATCATCATGCAAAATGGTGTTAAGCGTGACGAAAATTTTTGCACCATAACGATGGGCAAACGGCACCAGCTCGGCAATATCTTTCAGGCTATTACTGGCATTATGACGGGCACCAAAACCAGGGCCGCCGATATAAACAGCATCGGCACCGTGCAAAATAGCTTCGCGGGCAATGGCGGCATCGCGTGCCGGGCTTAACAGTTCAAGTCGATGAGAAGATACGGTCACATTCTTATCCAGTAGCTGAAAAATGGCGGCTATTTTAGCCACAAGCGCGACGTTGCGAAATAGTTTTCCCGCTTAACTGCGCGGGTAATGGATGAGGGAATGAAAATGTACGGTTTGCTCCCCACCATTACGATAGATATGCGTGACGTCTGCAGCAAATCGAACGCCTTCCCCACAATTAAGGGTCTGCCATTCCCCATCAACGCACAGATCAAGTTGTCCATCAATGACGACGACATGTTCGATTACCCCCTTCTCATGGGGCGTCGATTCGCTTATTGCACCAGATGCCATCTGAATCGAGAAGTGTTCAAAGCAGAGTTGTGGATCATAAGGAAACAGCGAAGTGATCACCATCGCCTGCTGTTGTGGATCATAAACTGAAGGCATAGCGGACTGCGGCGGAGAAATAAATGTTGAAAATGGTACGTTCAACCCGGTGGCAATTTTCCATAATGTCGCGACCGTCGGACTGGACTCATTACGCTCAATCTGCCCTAACATTGCTTTAGAAACGCCCGTCGCTTCTGCCAGTCGCGAAAGACTCCAGCCGCGCTGCTGGCGTAGTTGTTTAAGTGTAGTGGATAAAAAGCGAGCGAGATTTTCCATGCGACTCCTCCGGCAAAACGGAAGTTTATCACTTGTGCGTTATAACGGACAAATGCTACGGTGCCTGTACGCTATAACGCACGAGGTGACTATGCGTCTGTTTTCTATTCCTCCACCCACGCTACTGGCGGGGTTTCTGGCGGTATTAATTGGCTACGCCAGTTCAGCGGCAATAATCTGGCAAGCAGCGATTGTCGCCGGAGCCACCACTGCACAAATCTCTGGCTGGATGACGGCGCTGGGGCTGGCAATGGGCGTCAGTACGCTGACTCTGACATTATGGTATCGCGTACCTGTTCTCACCGCATGGTCAACGCCTGGCGCGGCTTTGTTGGTCACCGGATTGCAGGGACTAACACTTAACGAAGCCATCGGCGTTTTTATTGTCACCAACGCGTTAATAGTCCTCTGCGGCATAACGGGACTCTTTGCTCGTCTGATGCGCATTATTCCGCACTCGCTTGCGGCGGCAATGCTTGCCGGGATTTTATTACGCTTTGGTTTACAGGCGTTTGCCAGTCTGGACGGTCAATTTACGTTGTGTGGAAGTATGTTGCTGGTATGGCTGGCAACCAAGGCCGTTGCGCCGCGCTATGCGGTAATTGCCGCGATGATTATTGGGATCGTGATCGTTATCGCGCAAGGTGACGTTGTCACAACTGATGTTGTCTTTAAACCCGTTCTCCCCACTTATATTACCCCTGATTTTTCGTTTGCTCACAGCCTGAGCGTTGCACTCCCCCTTTTTCTGGTGACGATGGCATCGCAAAACGCACCGGGTATCGCAGCAATGAAAGCAGCTGGATATTCGGCTCCTGTTTCGCCATTAATTGTATTTACTGGATTGCTGGCACTGGTTTTTTCCCCTTTCGGCGTTTATTCCGTCGGTATTGCGGCAATCACCGCGGCTATTTGCCAAAGCCCGGAAGCGCATCCGGATAAAGATCAACGTTGGCTGGCAGCTGCCGTTGCAGGCATTTTCTATTTGCTCGCAGGTCTGTTTGGTAGTGAGGTGTACTGGCAATAGCGGACACTACCATTTGTTCTTTTTTTAAGCAGCCATCTGATGATATTTTTCCCTGAAGGCTGCCGGGGAGATATTCCCCAGACGAGAGTGACGACGCTGACGATTGTAGAAAATCTCAATGTATTCCCGTATTACTGAGATGGCTTCATCCCGGTTATTAAAACGATAGTGGCTCAGGCTCTCATTTTTCAGCGTTCCCCAGAAGCTTTCCATCGGAGCGTTGTCGTAACAGTTACCTTTACGCGACATTGATGTTTTCAGACCAGACTGCTCCTGTATGACCCGGTAATCGTATGCGCAGTACTGTGAACCTCGATCAGAGTGGTGGATTAGCCCGGCAGGTGGGCGCTGGCTCCTGAGCGCCATAAACAGGGCTTTACCTGTCAGCTCTTTTGTCATGCGCTCTCCCATGGCGTAGCCGACAATTTCGCACGTATAAACATCTTTGATGCCAGCGAGGTACAACCATCCCTCCTGTGTGGCAACATACGTCAGGTCCGCCACCCAGACCTGATTTGGTGCTGTAGGAGCGAACGTCTGGTTCAGCAGATTTGGCGCAACTGGCAGATTGTGGTTCGAGTTCGTAGTCGCTCTGAACTTGCGTTTCTGCTTACAGCGTAGCCTTAGCTCCTTACGAAGACGTGCCAGTCGGTCACGACCAACGATGATGCCATTCTCTGCCAGCTCCGTCTGGAGCCGCCGGGTTCCATATGTTTCGCGAGTGCGGATATGTGCCACCTTAATCTCCAGTTTTAGCCGCTCATCACTTTGTTTTCTGTCTGAGGGTTCATGCTGTACCCAGTTGTAATAACCGCTCCTGGATACACCAAATACCTGACACATCGCTTCAATGGGAAATTGTTGTCGCCATTGTTCGATTAACGCGTATTTTTCAGCGACTCCTGTGCAAAATACGCTGTTGCTTTTTTTAATATATCTCGCTCAAGGCGAGCTTCATTTAACGCCTTACGCAGTTGCAGAATTTCAGATTCCAGTTCAGCCACCGTGCGGGAACCAGGAGTACCGAGCCCTTTTCTGGCGGCGGTAACCCATTGTCCTAAAGTGCCTTCAGGAAGAGATAATCGGGAAGCGCCTTCACTGATCGAAAGTTGATTTTCAAGAACCGTTCTGACAGCTTCGGCTTTGAACTCTTTAGAGTAACGTTGGGTTTTTCTGCTCATTATTAGCTCCTTCTGATGCCATTCTATTTCAGGAAGGAGTGTCCGTTAAACTCAGGCTACCTCAGATGGCTGCCCTGCCCGTAAGTTGGATCCAGATGCTGGCAGGTCTGGCGCTGTTGAGTACCATTGGCGGCAGTTTGTATCAGGCGCTGCATAATGAGCGTGAGCGTGAGCGCGACGCGGCGGTGGTGGCATTTCTGGTAACGGCAAGTGGATTGACGCTGGTCGGGATTGGTTCTGCGTTCTGGGGATTAATTGCCGGAGGCGTTTGTTACGTGGTGTTGAATTTAATCGCTGACAGAAACCGATATTGACATCCTCCACGCCCTGAAGGACGTGGATCCCTGCTACGTTCAGGCTGTCGCCTGAATCATTTCGGTGGGTTCCTGCTTCAACGGGCGGCCTGACTGCACCATCTCTCCACAGGCAAGAACGGCGTGCCCCGCCGCTAAAATGTTACGAGCACCATTTACATCGGCGTTCGCTGTATATCCACATACCTGGCATCTGAATTTACTTTGTGACAGGCGGTTCTCTTTCGCTGTATGACCACAGTACGCGCAACGCTGGCTTGTATACGCTGGCGGAACAGCAAGCACCTGACCGCCACGCCAGAGCTGCTTGTACTCAAGCTGGCGGTGCATTTCATACCAGCCCTGATCCAGTATCGAACGGTTTAAACCTGATTTTGCCCGGACATTGCGCCCCGGCTGGCTGACCGTACCCGCTGCTGACTTTGACATGTTGCTGACCTTCAAATCCTCAATGACTATCATTGCGTGGTTTTTGCTGACGGCCGTTGTGACTTTGTGAAGGTAGTCCCTGCGGATATTTGCGATACAGGAATGCAGTCGCTGTATTTTGCGTTTCTGCTTCTGCCAGTTGTTGCTGAATTTGACCTTGCGGCTTAACTGTCGCTGAAGTCTCGCCAGCGTCTTCTGGTTTTTCTGAAAACTGTTTACAGGCTCAAAGACTGTGCCATCTGACAGCGTGGCGAGTTTAGCCACGCCAGCATCCAGCCCGACCATTGATGCTGAAGGGTGAGCCGGAGTGGATACTTCACTTTCTGTCTGAATACTGATGTACCACGTACCGCAGGACTGGCTGACAGTGACATTTTTCACAACACCCGTGACCTGACGGCTATTCCGGTAGCGCATCCAGCCCAGTTTCGGCAGAAAAATACGGCTGTTTTCCTGATCGAGCTTAACGCCCTGCGGGTAGCGGAATGCATCATTCTGTCCCCGCTTTTTGAATCGGGGAAAAGCAGCCCGCTTCCGGAAGAAGTTTTTGTAAGCCCGCTCAAGGTCTTTCAGTGACTGTTGCAATGGCTGTGAGGGAGAATCTTTAAGCCATTGCGTTTCAGTGGCATTTTTCCACTCAACCAGCCAGGAAGCCATTTTCCCGTAAGGGATGTATTTATTACCGGCCTCATGATTCTCATTCTGACGTGCCAGAGCACGATTGAAAACGAAACGACATGCGCCTGCGAAGCGCCTCATTTCACACTCCTGTTGACCACCTGGTCTTAACTGGAATTTAAATGCCTGTAATCGTTTCACAGGTCAAATGATACTTTGGTCTGTGAAAAAAGAAACCGATATCCGGCGTGGAAGGCATTGTGTTTTCCTGATGCATGTTCACCTGGTCTTTGTCACTAGATACCGACGCCAGATTTTTTGACGCGACAGAAAAACTACGCACTTACTTTTCAAATGTATGTGCTTATTTTGAAGCTGAACTGGTTGAAATGGATGGCGAACCAGATCACGTCCATTTGTTAATTAACTAACCTCCCAAACTGGCGATATCCAGTCTGGTAAACAGCCTCAAAGGCGTATCGGGTAGGTTACTGCGACGAGATCGACCAGATATTGCAGTCAGGTATTACTACAAAGGCGTTTTGTGGAGTCCTGGCTATTTTGCCAGTAGCTGCGGAGGTGTGCCAATATCCGTCATCCGCCAATACATTGAACAACAGCAAACACCTGGTCAGGTGGAAAACCGCGCCTTATATCCCCGCCCTGAAGGATGGGGTTTTACGGCGCACCGGATAAAAAGCGCCATCTAACGATGGCGCGTCTGGAACTACTTTTTGTTAACGTCAAACATGGTGGCATCGGTCGCCATGTCATCAATAACTTGTTTAATATTTTCGAAAGCCATTGGCGTACTTTCGTTATTCAGGTCTTTACCTTCGCCCTGACGAACGACTTTGATAACCGGTTTATTAGTCGCTGCATCAATCAGCTCACCTTCAAAATAGAGGCGAGTATCCATGGTACGGTGGCCTGTAGCCATTTGCGTCCCCGCAACCACTAATGCAACAGGAACCACTTCATAGAATTGCAGCCCTTCTTTGCTGGTATCTACACCGGTAATGGCCCCACGGAAAATCAGACTACGCGGCCCAGCGGTGGTAACCAGTGGTTTACGCTGCGCTATCGCTTCTTTCATTTCGGTGTTGGTATAGTTCAAAATTTTATCCAGAACTTTCTGCCCTACCTAGGTAGAAGGTTTTGGCACCGGATAATAAGTGATTGGGTTCCAGACGATGCTGTCATATTTGCTTTGATCAAAACTCGGGTCTACCCAACGTAAAACAGGTTTACCTGTTGCTGAGGTTGTTTCTTTTAAATCAGAGTAATTGTTTAAAAAACCAGAATATTTATCTGGCTGGGTGATTTTAGAGGCACAACCAGACAGAGCCAACAAGCCGCATAAAGCTGCAACTTTCGCAAATGATGTGGTACGCATGAATAGTTTCCTGAGATGGGTAATGACTCCAACTTATTGATAGTGTTTTATGTTCAGATAATGCCCGATGACTTTGTCATGCAGCTCCACCGATTTTGAGAACGACAGCGACTTCCGTCCCAGCCGTGCCAGGTGCTGCCTCAGATTCAGGTTATGCCGCTCAATTCGCTGCGTATATCGCTTGCTGATTACGTGCAGCTTTCCCTTCAGGCGGGATTCATACAGCGGCCAGCCATCCGTCATCCATATCACCACGTCAAAGGGTGACAGCAGGCTCATAAGACGCCCCAGCGTCGCCATAGTGCGTTCACCGAATACGTGCGCAACAACCGTCTTCCGGAGACTGTCATACGCGTAAAACAGCCAGCGCTGGCGCGATTTAGCCCCGACATAGCCCCACTGTTCGTCCATTTCCGCGCAGACGATGACGTCACTGCCCGGCTGTATGCGCGAGGTTACCGACTGCGGCCTGAGTTTTTTAAGTGACGTAAAATCGTGTTGAGGCCAACGCCCATAATGCGTGCAGTTGCCCGGCATCCAACGCCATTCATGGCCATATCAATGATTTTCTGGTGCGTACCGGGTTGAGAAGCGGTGTAAGTGAACTGCATTTGCCATGTTTTACGGCAGTGAGAGCAGAGATAGCGCTGATGTCCGGCAGTGCTTTTGCCGTTACGCACCACCCCGTCAGTAGCTGAACAGGAGGGACAGCTGATAGAAACAGAAGCCACTGGAGCACCTCAAAAACACCATCATACACTAAATCAGTAAGTTGGCAGCATCACCCCTGAGATGATTATATTACTTTTTAAGTTATAGCAAAAAGCGCCGCTTCGTGTTGTGGCAAAAAAAGTGTTGGTGAAAATAAATTTTTCAGCCCCTTTTCAGACGACATAGTCAATGCCGAAAAAGGGGCTAAGTCAATCATCAGTAGTTAAATTTCAGTAAGTTAAGCTGCTAAAAAACTTCGACTACTGTGATTAATTTCACATCCCTTCGATAAAAAATATGCTTACCGAAAAGAAGAACAGTAAATCATCTCAGCGTGGGGAATTTTCACGCGCCTTATTCTTAGCGGGTCATTTTTTACGTGCCAGCATCGTGGCGAAACGCAGTTTAATACGATTACCGTTGGCGTCGGTGCGGTGCAGCTCGCCGACGTCTTCATTGTATTTCACCCTCTCCCAGCCTTCGTAATATCGACGTAATTCTCCCTCTTTGAAGGCAAACGGGAAGCCGACGGTACATGGATAATCAGCGGTATCCATCGCCGCCACAATCAGGTTGTAACCACCAGGTTTAGTGCAACGTTGCATATTGGCAATCAGCCCTGGGATGGTTTTAGCCTCAAGGAACATCAGTACCACAGTCGAAAGAATAAAATCGTACTGTCTATCAAATGTGAGGTTATTCAGATCAACGACTCGGGTGTGTAAATTATCCAGATTTTCAATGGATTTAATGCGCTCTACATTGGCGATACTCATGGCATTTTTATCCCATGCGTCAACATCATAACCATTGGCTGCCAGGTAAAGACTGTTACGACCATTGCCACAGCCCAGATCCAGCGTTTTACCCGGTTTAACCACTTTCACCGCTTCCAGTACTTCAGAGTGTGTGCGGGTTAATTCATATTTATCAGTAAAATAGTTTTCGTCACGAATGATCATTCTTTGTCCTCTGCTTTCATTAAAACGGCGCGCTCGGTTCTGACTAACAATTTTCCCTGCATCAGAAGCGCAAAAGTACGGATGAGCAGTATTGCAATAATAAAATTGGTAAAGATAAACAGCGGTACCGCCAGCGTATGGAAAAATCCATTTTCGCTGCCACTCCCCAGATGCAAACCGGTGGTTGCCAGTGCAGATACGCCGAACGAGAAACTCCAGAATGAAGCATTAAATGGCTGGGAGAGATACCATGGCATCAGACGTAGCATAAACAGCAGTTGCAGCAGTCCATAACCAAAAAGCATTTTCGCCAGCGTATCACCCTCGCCGCCGTTGACGCTCAACCAGGCACTACAGGCCACCAGCGCAGGAGCGAGCTGAATGCCGAGTGATGTCCGCAGTGCCGTGGGTAATTCTCCCGAACTGCGCAGACGCTGCAAGATCACCGGTTCAAGACTTAGCCATGAGAAAACGCCTGCGCCTAAAAACACCAGACCGGCGTCGGTGTAGCCCAACGCACCACAGGCCATTGCGCTGATAAAGTTGTTGGCAACTGTCGGCAGATACAGTCCAGGCGTGGTAGCTTCTTCAGGGTGAGATCCGCGCCATAATCCCGCAGTTTGCCAGGCGGCATAAGCCAACTGAACCACGACACCAAAACTGAACAGGCACACCGCCAGTGGGCGAAACCACGGAACAAAACCAATCGCCACCAGCATCGTCGTTGCCGGAAACAAACTCACAAAACTGCTCAGCACTGGATGGCGAACTTCCGCCAGCACGCTATGCGGAAAGCGTATGAGTCGGGTAATAAATGCGCTAGTTAATAATCCCCAGATGATCATCGCCAGAATCACCAGCCCATCCCCTAACCAGTGGCTGACCTGCCAAACCTGGCTGGCATAGCGCCAGGCAAATCCCATCCCTATCGTCCCCAACACAATACCAAAGTAGCCTGCCGGCAAATTGAGCACTTTATCGCTCTGCATCTTCTTACTCATTTTGTTTAATTTATAAAGTATATTTGAAATGCATTTTATGGAATTTTCTCGAGCATAGCCAGAGCCGCAGAATTTGCTACGGTTATAGTAAGTCACCTGTGAGAAAACGCTATGCGCAAATATCGTCTAAGTGAAGAACAGCGAGCCTTTAGTTATCAGGAAGATGGCACTAAAAAAAGTGTGTTATTACGGCAGATTATCGCCATTAGCGATTTTAACGATGTGATAGCAGGAACCGCTGGCGGCTGGATCGATCGCGAAACGGTGTTAGCACAGGAAGGAAATTGCTGGATTTACGACCAGAATGCTATTGCGTTCGGCGGAACGGTGATTTCTGGTAATACGCGTATCACCGGCACCAGCGTGCTGTGGGGAGAGGTTTACGCAACGGATAACGTCTGGATCGATAATAGTGAAATCAGCCAGGGTGCATATATAAGTGACAGTGTCACCATTCGTGACTCATTAGTTTACGGGCAATGTAGAATATTTGGTCACGCCTTAATTGATCAACATTCTATGATCGTCGCCGCACAAGGCTTAACGCCCGACCATCAACTCCTGCTCCAAATTTATGATCGCGCAAGGGTTAGCGCCTCGCGTATTGTCCACCAGGCACAAATTTATGGCGATGCCGTCGTCCGGTATGCTTTTATTGAACATCGCGCCGAAGTTTTTGATTTTGCCAGTGTTGAAGGTAATGAAGAGAACAACGTCTGGCTATGCGATTGCGCTAAAGTCTACGGTCACGCGCAGGTGAAAGCTGGCATAGAAGAAGATGCCATTCCGACGATTCATTACAGTTCGCAGGTGGCGGAATATGCCATTGTGGAAGGTAATTGTGTGTTAAAACATCATGTCTTGATTGGCGGAAATGCCGTGGTACGTGGTGGACCGATTCTGCTCGACGAGCACGTTGTAATACAAGGTGAGAGCCGTATTTCAGGTGCGGTGATAATTGAAAACCATGTGGAGTTAACCGACCACGCCGTCGTTGAAGCCTTTGATGGCGACACGGTTCATGTCCGTGGTCCAAAAGTCATTAACGGCGAGGAGCGCATTACGCGAACGCCGCTGGCAGGGTTATTATGAATCGATAATACGCGCGTATAAGTTCACATCATCATAGGCATCATTCAGGAACTCAGCCTGTTTCAGGCAACCTTCAAGGATAAAACCATTGCGCAAAGCGACCTGGTTGCTTTGCGGATTGTCCACCCGACATTTGATCACGAAGCGTCTAAGTTCACCAGACTGAGCGTAATGATGAATCAATGCCTGCAGCGCCTGAGAAATGATCCCCTGCCCCTGATGAGATTCGTCCAGCCAGTAGCCGATTTCAGCAGTTTTATTCAGTGGTTCAATACGATTAAACGAGATAACGCCGATAAGTTCATCTTCTTTGAAAATCATGAACATTTTGGCATAGCCGCGTTGATGCAACATCACATTACCCTGCACCGTTTTTCGCGTGTCCTCTTCACTCTGAACGAACTGCGGCCAGTTTAGCGACTGCTGTAACCAGGTTTTATTTTTACAGATTAACTGATAAAGAGGTGTGACGTGACTTTCCGCAACAGCATGTAATTCAAGTGATTCGCTTACTTTTATCGTTTCAGTCATCTTATCTCCAGTCAATCCATGCTGTTGTTAAAAAAGCCGCCTGGCTGGCGGCTTAGGAAAGTTTACACCTCTTTGACGCTCTCCTGCTGCAGGATTTTGAGCATCTCATCTTTTAACTGTAGCTTTTGTTTTTTCATGCGGACCACTTCCGCATTGTACCCTCGACCGTCGGAACCTTCCTTTCTGGCAATTTCATGATCAAGTTTATTGTGTTTATCGAACAAGGACATAAAGCGAGGATTTTCGTTTTTCAGACGGGATATTAAATCTCGGTATTCTGGAAACATACGCACTCCCTGTTAGTGGCTGACAAGGTGTATCTGAAATACACACCATCAGATTACTCATTTAACTTAGGGAAAAATGCGAGCGGGATCGTGTTTAACCAGACGGCACCTCCCGAAGAAGGTGCCGAAGAAAAAACGATTAACTCATCACGCGGTCGTCAACATACTGACGTTTATCCGGCGCTGGCGGGAAATACTGATACAGCCATGTTTCACTGATAGCGTCCCCCTGACAACGTAGATACATCCGCATATCGACCGGATCAGTAGAGTCCGAAGTCGGATACCAGTCAAACTGAATACGATAACCATCGATGGGTTCAATATAGAGAATTTCGATTTGCTTCGCTTCCCCACTGGAAAGCGTAATCACCGGCTCAATGCCTTTTGGCGCGGCAGCTTTCAGATCACCACCAACGAAATCGACGGCAAAACGACGCGCCCATTTTTCGGGATAGTGTTCACCTGGCGCCCAACCTTCCGGGAAACCGCCCATGCCGGTACGCGTCGCCATAACGCGCGCTAATGGGCAATGAACAGGCGGTTGCGCACTCCAGTACAGACGATACTGGAATGCAAACTCATCACCTGCTTTTACAGCTTTTTCTGGCTGCCAGAAGCAGACAATGTTATCCAGCGTTTCGCCCGTTGTTGGGATTTCCATCAGGCCGATGGTGCCCTTACCCCACTTGTTACGCGGTTCCACCCACAAACTTGGGCGTTTGTTATACCAGCCCATAATGTCCTGATAATGGGAGAAGTCACGATCCAGTTGCAATAAACCAAACCCTTTCGGGTTGTTGTCGGTGTAAGCATTGAACTGCAATTTTTGCGGATTGTTCAGCGGACGGCAAATCCACTCGCCGTTGCCCCGCCACATGGACAGACGATCAGAGTCATGAATTTGCGGATGAATGGTGTCGCACATCCGACGTTCATTAGTACCGCAGCTGAACATACTGGTCATCGGCGCAATGCCCAGCTGTTTAATGTCTTTGCGCGCATACAGGTGATTTTCCACATCCATAATCACCTGACTTTTCTCACAATGGATAGTGAACTTATAGGCACCAGTAATACTGGCGCTATCGAGCAACGCATAAACGGTAAAGGTAGTTGCCCCCGGTTTTACCGTATCAAACCAGAAGGCGGTAAAGTCGGGGAACTCTTCTTTACTGTCGGTGTAAGTGTCGATCGCCAGGCCGCGGGCCGACAAACCGTATTGATATGTATCATCAACGGCGCGGAAATAACTCGCGCCGAGAAATGATACTACATCACGGCGCGCCAGTTCGGGGGCTTTAAACACGCGAAAACCGGCAAAGCCGAGATCGCTTTGCCCTTCTAATTGTTTGGTATCAACACCTGCATCGTTGTATTTGAACAACTCCGGGCGAAAGTGAATTTCACGCGCCAGATGTGTTGCTGGATCTACAGAAAACATACGAACGCGGCGACGGAATCCCATTCCCATATGGAAGAACTGAGCGTCCAGTTGACGGTTCTCAACGTTATGCCAGAGCGATTTTTCGGCGTCGTATTGAATACTGTTATAAGCCTGCGGCGTCATTGTCGCCAGCGTGTCAGGTAACGGACGAGGCGCACCACGCCACGCTGTTTGCGCTAAGTCGTGCGCCATTGACTGTAGAATGGAGAAGTCAAAACGCTGGGTTTGCCCGTCGGCAATATCAGAATCTGCCGCGAATGCCGCCTGAGAAAAAAGAGAAGCAATGCCGCTGGTACCGCACACGGCGGCCATAGCCATTGAACCTTTAATAAATCGTCTACGATCCATACCTGAAAGTGAGTCCTTCTGGTGTTGTGAATGGTCCCGCGCTGGTCGTTTTCAGCGGCAAGAAAGTGCTTATTTATGACCGCTCACTCTAGACAATATTTATTAATAATCCAATTGTTGAACTGAGAGAATATGCATAAATCGGCATTTTTTTTATGTCGATGGGATGAGCCTGATTCGTTTGTAAAATCAGGCAAATTTTTGCAAAGGCGGATGGTCAGAATTTAAAGCAAACCACAGCGACGTTTACTGCGTTCTTCCGCTTCCTAGTAAAGCTGGAACTCATCCAAAACCGGACAACCCAACGCCTGCTCAAATGCTTCGCGACTGGCATTACCGTGACTGCGTGTCTGCGTTTCATTACCCAGATTTGACTGGAAGATCCCCGCCGCGCTAACGGGCAAGAAATCTTCATAGGTGATGGGTTGCGCCACTACCCAACCACGTTCAATTAAGGGCTGTGGATCGTCTCCAGGATGAATCGCCTGACGATGCGCCTCACCCGAAGGCGTCAGACGGTACCGGAACCATGCCAACCCTTGCTGACGCATTAAAAACTCACTGTCAGGAAAAGTGCGGAAGGTTTCCTGTAAATGCATTTGGTGAGTGAGATTATCCTGCCCGGTTCCAGCGTTACGCAGAAGATCATCATACAGTTGTCGCCCTTTCGGCGTTAATGCCACGCCACGCTGCTCAATTTCACCAAAGCGCGCGGTATGCGTGCCCTGTTTCTGCCCCGCAAACAACACCGTCTCTTCCAGTGCTTTAAAGCTGGTCTGGCGTAGTAAAATCGGTACCTCGCGGCGCGGCGGCCCCTCGATGAGAATTTTGGGTTCAATTCCGCATTCAGGCATCATCGACTGCACCCGGTCAATATCCAGCGTACGTGGCGTCAGGTGGTTGATATGGCATCCAGGAAAACAGACCACATCAGCAATCAACCGATGTTCGTTGTGCAAGGCGCGATAGGTTTCTTCATCTACCGTTGCTGACTGGTGCCAGCGAAACGTTTCCAGGGCTTCCTGCACAAACTCCTGTGCCTGTGTTTCGTTAAAACCGCCCTGCTGCTCATATTCCTCTAACAGTTGTCGACAACGTGGGGTGAAGATATCGCGCTGACGCAGAATCTCCGCCGCTTTCTGGCGCAAAATTTCGTTCTCGATAAGCTCAAGGCGGAGTAAGGAGGTAAAAACGCGGAAGGGATTACGCGCCAGAGAAGCATCATCAATGGGCCGAAATGCTGTCGAATGTACCGGCACCCCTGCCTGCGAGAGATCGTAATAGCTCACCGGGTACATCCCCATAATGGCAAACATCCGCCGAAGAGTAGCAAGCTCTTGTGCAGTCCCAACGCGAATCGCCCCATGACGTTCAACATTCAGTCGCGCCAGCTCGTCTGCATTTACCATTTTTTCGTGCAGTTGAGGATTGTTTTCCAGCACAGCCAGATTCACATCAGCTACCAGTTCCAGCAGCGTGCCATATTGCGGAACTTCTTGCTGGTACATGGCTGACATTGCCTGCGAAAACTGTTCCCGAATCTCATCCGCCGTGATGCTGTTCGCCATAGTGTCTGCCTCCAGTGGTCAGTAATCTGGAGTGTAGGTAACCGCATTCACTCTGGCGGGAAGAATTTACAAACTGTGATCTCGCCGCGAAAACATCAATATTATCCATTTTGCTGTAACATAATTGCTTTAATTGTTAATAATATTTTGCAATCAAGTTATCATAATCAAACAACTTCACTTGTCAGCGACACCGCTTCGTTTTTAACATCGCTTATGGAAAAAAATAGTCTGTTTAGTCAGCGCATCCGTTTGCGCCACCTTCATACATTCGTAGCTGTCGCACAACAAGGAACTTTGGGGCGCGCGGCTGAAACCCTTAATTTGAGTCAACCTGCGCTCTCTAAGACATTGAATGAACTGGAGCAGCTGACGGGCGCTCGCTTGTTTGAGCGTGGTCGTCAGGGGGCGCAACTTACCTTACCCGGCGAACAATTTTTAACGCATGCAGTCAGAGTTCTTGACGCCATCAACACTGCCGGACAGTCGCTTCATCGTAAAGAAGGTCTTAATAATGATGTCGTCAGGGTTGGTGCACTACCTACTGCGGCACTGGGGATATTACCTTCGGTTATAGGTCAGTTTCATCAGCAACAAAAAGAGACGACCTTGCAAGTTGCGACAATGAGTAACCCTATGATTCTGGCGGGTTTAAAAACCGGGGAAATCGATATCGGCATTGGTCGGATGTCAGATCCTGAACTGATGACCGGGCTTAATTACGAACTGCTGTTTCTTGAATCGCTGAAGCTGGTTGTCCGCCCTAATCACCCGCTACTTCAGGAGAACGTAACGCTAAGCCGGGTGCTGGAATGGCCGGTCGTTGTATCACCAGAAGGCACTGCGCCACGCCAGCATTCAGATGCATTAGTGCAGAGCCAGGGCTGTAAAATTCCTTCGGGTTGTATCGAAACGCTGTCTGCTTCGCTATCTCGTCAACTTACGGTTGAATACGATTACGTGTGGTTTGTCCCTTCTGGCGCTGTAAAAGACGACCTGCGTCATGCCACGCTGGTGGCCCTGCCTGTTCCGGGACATGGTGCAGGCGAACCGATTGGAATACTGACCCGCGTAGATGCGACGTTCTCTTCTGGTTGCCAGTTGATGATTAACGCTATTCGAAAATCAATGCCGTTCTGAAAGGTGAAGGGATCTGTCGATCCCTCCTTGAACATTTTCACACCGTAGCGAAACTAACTGGTTCACCCGCTCCGCGAGGTTCTGCCGACACAGAATGTTTGTGCAGACGGAATACATCCACCGCCTCAGTTAATCGTGCCGCCTGTTCTTCAAGGGACACCGCCGCCGCTGAGGCCTCTTCTACCAGAGAAGCATTCTGTTGCGTCACCTTATCCATTTCAGAAATCGCCTGGCTAACCTGCGTTATGCCTCTACTTTGTTCATCCGAGGCGGCGGCGATTTCCTGCATGATATGTGTGACACTCGCGACGGCATCAACAATAGTGCTCATGGTTTTCCCGGCCGTTGCCACCTCATCCGACCCCAGGTCAATTAACCTGACTGATTCACTGATCAAGCCTTCAATCTCTTTCGCCGCCTGAGCGCTGCGACTTGCGAGTGTCCGTACTTCGCTGGCGACAACGGCAAATCCACGCCCTTGCTCACCCGCTCGCGCGGCTTCAACGGCAGCATTCAGTGCCAGAATATTCGTCTGGAAAGCAATACTGTTGATGACGGCGGTGATCTCAGAAATTTTCTTCGAACTCGTGGAGATAGCGCCCATCGTTTTTACTACACCGGAAACCGTCTGCCCGCCATCGCTGGCTTTAATAGAAGCCTCTTGCGCCAGTTTGCTGGCATGATGCGCGTTATCCGCATTCTGTTTCACCGTCGCAGTGAGTTGCTCCATGCTGGCGGCAGTTTGTTCGATAGCCGCCGCTTGTTCTTCGGTGCGAGATGACAGGTCCGCATTGCCAGCTGAAATTTCGCTGGTGCCACGATAAATCTCTTCCGCACCCTGTCGAACAGTCCCTACTGTCATCCCCAGTGAATGCTGCATTTGCTGTAAATGACGATTTAAGCGACCGATTTCATTACGACCCGCCGGTTCATCCTTCATCGTCAGATCGCCACTAGCGATTTTTTCAATCCGTTGTGCGGCATGTTGCAGTGGACGAATGACGATCCGACGTAGCACCATAAATGTTATCAGCGTCATGACCAGGGCAAGCACAAACGCGCCAATCATGAACATCCCACCCAAGCGGGTGCGCTGATGGGCCAGTTCCGCCAGTTGGTTGGCTCTGGTGCTACGTATCTTAACGGCTTTGTTCAAAATATCGGTATAAGCATTATCCAGCGGTCGGATCTGCTCACTTTCATGATTGATAATCGCTTCAAACATGCCATTTTTGGCATATTTCAACATAGGTTGCATACCCGTGATATAAGCCTGAAAGCGTTGATTTAATTCAGTGTCGAGGGCTTCATCAGCAGGTGTTTTCACCGGCCGATTCTGATAAGCACGATACCCTTGCTGCGACTGTTTAATCTCCGATTCGGCTTGCGCAATATTTCGCTTCATTGCTTCCATTTCCGCAATACAACTCGCAGCCCCGGCCTGAATCATATTGATCCGGGCTGAACGCAAAAAATCTGAACTGTTCGCTAACCCGGTCCGAATCTCAATCTCCGCAGTAACATCACGCTGATCGCGATCGGCCTGCCAGAGGAAATAGCCAGCCAGAGCAGAACTTAATGCGAATAGAACTAAGATACCGCCAAGAATGCAGGCAAATAACGGAACCAGCCTGATGTGATGCAAAAAACCTAATCGCTGTGAGGGAGTTGTATTCATTACCGTTGTCTCTCGTCCAGGTTTACTCCTGATAGAAAGTCATCGGCACTTGACGGTAATTACTTATGACCAAAAACCTCTTTGCGTCACATTTTTACAACAATTATTGCAGAGAAAATTAATGCTATTGGAATGAAGAGAGTAACGAATGGCTAAACTGGCTAACCCGAATGACGAAAAATTCTGGAAAACAGCACGCAATTTCGTGAAGTGATTATTTTCGTCCCTAAGGAAACCTCATAGGATGCCTGCGGGTGCCTGAGACTTTCTGTTTTCAGGCTAACCGGGAATCAGAAAGACGAAGGCCCCGACCGATATTTCTATCAACCGAGGCCAACGAATGAACCTAGCAATTCAGATCTTAGCCTCTTACCCGCCATCCGGCAAGGAGAAAGGCTATGAAGCACAACCCTCTGGTAGTGTGTCTGCTCATTATCTGCATTACGATTCTGACATTCACACTCCTGACCCGACAAACGCTCTACGAACTGCGGTTCCGGGACGGTGATAAGGAGGTTGCTGCGCTCATGGCCTGCACGTCCAGGTAAGGGCAAGCGCGGGGATTTTCCCCGCGCATCTGACTAGCAGATTCATTTTCTCATGGCACCCCTTTTACACTTCAGTTAGTGCATGTTTTTTTCGATGCACTAATAGAACCATCATTACAGACAAATTTGCCGCCTGCCGTACAGTGTGAGATCCCCCCTTTCGAACCAGAACAGGGTTTGCGCCCGGCATCGGCATAAAAGGAAACAAGCGTTCCCATAAACAAAATAAGTGCCAGTTTTTTCATATAACCTCCATGGTTTATCGAATCTTATGTTCGATTTGAACGTTATACGCTGGTTTATTTTGATACCGTTGATGAGATCAAAGATCGGGTGAATTGATTAAAAATAAGCCAGATGGACGTATGGGCAAGGATTATGGTTTTATTTGTCATACAAATAAATATAATAGGCGCTTCCGATGTAGACCCGTATTCTTCGCCTGTACCACGGGTCGGTTTTAGTACAGGCATTTTCTTGAAATATCCTTCAGGAACGTTTACGCGGCATCATGCGTAGAAGTGTGTTGTCCTTCCAGAAATAGTGGTGTGCCAGTGCAGCCGCAGCGTGCAACCCGATGACAAAATATCCCAGATTCGCCAGCGTCTCATGCCACGACTTTAAGCTATCAAC
Organism: Shigella sonnei; assembly: GCF_002950395.1. Taxonomy (NCBI): domain Bacteria; kingdom Pseudomonadati; phylum Pseudomonadota; class Gammaproteobacteria; order Enterobacterales; family Enterobacteriaceae; genus Shigella; species Shigella sonnei. The sequence goes on along the minus strand of NZ_CP026802.1, from coordinate 1,114,751 downwards.
CCGTTCGAAATTGGCCTCTGAAGCGTAAGGCATCGTCAAACCAAACGCAAACCACGGGTTGCCCCGGTTATACATCATCACCAAACCAATCACTGGCAGCGCAATAAACAGGAGATACATCACCAAATGTCCCAAATGCGCCAGTCCCGTCATCATCGGTTTTGGCTTAGGTATAATCGGCGGGGTTGGGTATTTCAGCCTTAACAAAAGACGAACGACCATCAGCACGAGAATTGAGATGCCGCAGGAAACATGAATCATGTTGATGAGTGGCCGATCGCTACGTGGGAAGAAACCACGAAACTCCATTGCGCAATACGCTGCGATAACCAGCAAAAAGACCAGCCAGTGAATGCTGATTTGTAACCTTGAGTATTTATTTTCCATAACATTTCCTGCTTTAACATAATTTTCCGTTAACATAACGGGCTTTTCTCAAAATTTCATTAAATATTGTTCACCCGTTTTCAGTACGTTACGTTTCACTGTAAGAATGGAGATTGCCCATCCCACAATCCTGGTCTAAGCCTGGAAAGGATCAATTTTCATCCGAATGTTCCTGACAGGAGAAAACCATGAGTAAAGTTGGTATTAACGGTTTTGGTCGTATCGGTCGACTGGTGTTGCGTCGATTACTTGAAGTCAAAAGCAACATAGACGTTGTCGCTATTAATGATCTCACTTCCCCAAAAATTCTCGCCTACCTGCTGAAACATGATTCAAACTACGGACCATTCCCCTGGAGCGTTGATTTTACGGAAGATTCACTTATCGTTGATGGGAAAAGTATCGCGGTTTACGCCGAAAAAGAGGCTAAAAATATTCCGTGGAAAGCGAAAGGTGCAGAAATCATTGTCGAATGTACTGGCTTTTATACCTCCGCCGAGAAATCGCAGGCACATCTTGATGCTGGTGCGAAGAAGGTGTTGATTTCCGCCCCTGCCGGTGAAATGAAAACTATCGTTTATAACGTCAATGACGACACTCTGGATGGCAACGACACCATTGTTTCCGTGGCGTCATGCACCACTAACTGTCTTGCGCCGATGGCCAAAGCCTTGCATGACAGTTTCGGGATAGAAGTCGGCACGATGACGACCATTCATGCCTATACTGGCACCCAGTCACTGGTGGATGGCCCACGTGGTAAAGATTTACGTGCTTCACGCGCAGCGGCAGAAAATATCATTCCCCACACTACGGGGGCGGCAAAAGCCATTGGTCTGGTGATCCCGGAACTGAGCGGCAAACTGAAAGGTCATGCGCAACGCGTGCCGGTGAAAACAGGTTCGGTCACTGAACTGGTATCGATTCTCGGAAAAAAAGTGACTGCCGAAGAGGTGAATAACGCACTTAAACAAGCAACCACCAATAACGAGTCATTTGGTTATACCGATGAAGAAATAGTCTCTGAGGTGTACTGGCAATAGCGGACACTACCATTTGTTCTTTTTTTAAGCAGCCATCTGATGATATTTTTCCCTGAAGGCTGCCGGGGAGATATTCCCCAGACGAGAGTGACGACGCTGACGATTGTAGAAAATCTCAATGTATTCCCGTATTACTGAGATGGCTTCATCCCGGTTATTAAAACGATAGTGGCTCAGGCTCTCATTTTTCAGCGTTCCCCAGAAGCTTTCCATCGGAGCGTTGTCGTAACAGTTACCTTTACGCGACATTGATGTTTTCAGACCAGACTGCTCCTGTATGACCCGGTAATCGTATGCGCAGTACTGTGAACCTCGATCAGAGTGGTGGATTAGCCCGGCAGGTGGGCGCTGGCTCCTGAGCGCCATAAACAGGGCTTTACCTGTCAGCTCTTTTGTCATGCGCTCTCCCATGGCGTAGCCGACAATTTCGCACGTATAAACATCTTTGATGCCAGCGAGGTACAACCATCCCTCCTGTGTGGCAACATACGTCAGGTCCGCCACCCAGACCTGATTTGGTGCTGTAGGAGTGAACGTCTGGTTCAGCAGATTTGGCGCAACTGGCAGATTGTGGTTCGAGTTCGTAGTCGCTCTGAACTTGCGTTTCTGCTTACAGCGTAGCCTTAGCTCCTTACGAAGACGTGCCAGTCGGTCACGACCAACGATGATGCCATTCTCTGCCAGCTCCGTCTGGAGCCGCCGGGTTCCATATGTTTCGCGAGTGCGGATATGTGCCACCTTAATCTCCAGTTTTAGCCGCTCATCACTTTGTTTTCTGTCTGAGGGTTCATGCTGTACCCAGTTGTAATAACCGCTCCTGGATACACCAAATACCTGACACATCGCTTCAATGGGAAATTGTTGTCGCCATTGTTCGATTAACGCGTATTTTTCAGCGACTCCTGTGCAAAATACGCTGTTGCTTTTTTTAATATATCTCGCTCAAGGCGAGCTTCATTTAACGCCTTACGCAGTTGCAGAATTTCAGATTCCAGTTCAGCCACCGTGCGGGAACCAGGAGTACCGAGCCCTTTTCTGGCGGCGGTAACCCATTGTCCTAAAGTGCCTTCAGGAAGAGATAATCGGGAAGCGCCTTCACTGATCGAAAGTTGATTTTCAAGAACCGTTCTGACAGCTTCGGCTTTGAACTCTTTAGAGTAACGTTGGGTTTTTCTGCTCATTATTAGCTCCTTCTGATGCCATTCTATTTCAGGAAGGAGTGTCCGTTAAACTCAGGCTACCTCACATCGCTATCATCGCGTAAACGCGGCAGCTCGCCAGTGAGTAGTGAGAGATAACGCTCAACCGGCCATAATCCTTGTAACTGATTAATAAAGATTACACTGTCTGCGTTATTTCCTAACTGAGGAACGAATCCGGGATAACTTAACCAGCGTGGTGCATCGGGATTGTCCCCAGTCATACGGCGGAACGTCGCCATCGTGCGCCGCTGCATGGTGGGGTCCTGAACAACGATAGCCGTATGAACTCGTTCTACGGCCTGATTCAATAGCGCGATGCTAAAGCGTGCGTTTTCACCGCAGTTTGTTGACTGGTCTTCAATCCAGATTTTTTCATGCGGAATGTGCCAGAACTGATGAGCGATATCCGCCTGGATGGTCGCTTCTGCTCTGCCAGTGGTGCGGATAGTGTTGTAGTGCGGATGCTGTGCGATGGCGCTATACAAAAAAGTTGTCGAGTGACCGATACCACCACTAATCAGTAAAGGAATTTGCTGATCGCGAGCAATCTTACATGCCGCGTCGATAGTCGGCATAACCGCATTGCCTGCAAGGATCACGCAATCGGCCTGATACGGCACCTCACCGGAGAAATCATCCTGCGCCAGCCACTGTCCGATAACATTTATGGCATCTATAGTTGCCGGCGAAAGCGTCGGAAACGGGGTAATGTTCATGGTTCCTCCTTATCGTTCCCTTAAGAATACTGCGTGAGATAATAGTGAGAAGCGGAGCACTCTGAAAGGAGGAAGTCGTATTTCCTTAACCGCCACTCCGCAAGCCTGACATATCTTTTAAGGAAATGCTGTAGATAAACATTATTCATCTTGCAGCAGAGAATTGTATTTTTCTGAATTCCTGAATTTTTACCCTTACCGTTTTAGAATTAATAAAAAACCCGGCGCTAAATGCTTACCGGGTTTTTTCTTTATCAGGCAAATAGCAGGGTTAACCGCTAATCTGCTCCATCGCCTGCAAAATACGCTTATCTGAAATCGGATAAGGCGTACCAAGTTGTTGAGCGAAGTAACTAACACGCAACTCTTCTATCATCCAACGGATCTCTTTCACGTCTTCATCCTCACGACGTGCAGGCGGCAGTTTGTTGATCCATTGCTGCCACGCCTGCTGGACGTTTTCGACTTTCAGCATCTGAGCACGGTCGCGATGTGGATCAACCGCCAGTTTTTCCAGCCGTTTTTCAATCGCCTGCAAATATCGCAGCGTGTCGCCCAGCCGTTTGAAGCCGTTACCAGTGACAAAACCGCGATATACCAGCCCGCCCATCTGCGCTTTAATGTCAGAAAGCCCCAGCGCCATCGTCATATCCACCCGCCCCTTCAGACGTTTGTTGATATTGAACACTGCCGTAAGGATTTGCTCGACCTGCTTCGCAATATCCACCACCGTGTCGTTCAGTTCGGCACGCACTTTTTCATGCAGCGCAGCAAAGCCTTCTTCCGTCCAGACCGGGCCACCATTGGCGTCGATCAATTTATCCACACCGCAGGAGATACAATCGTCGATCAGCTCCAGCACTTTGCCATACGGGTTAAAGTACAGCCCCAGCTTGGCTTTGTTTGGTAACTTCTCATGTAAATACTTGATCGGCGAGGGAATATTCAGCAGCAGTAGACGGCGAAGACCGTTCCACATTACCTGTTTTTGCTCCAGCGGATTATCAAACAGTTTGATCGCCACACTGTCGCGTTCATCCACTAGCGCTGGCCACGCCTTCACTTTGTAGTTGCCACGCTTCTGTTCGTAGCTTTCCGGCAGCTGACCAAAACTCCAGATATGCAGTCCGCTCTGCTCGATACCGTCATCCGCCACCGCAGACAGCGTTTCCTGCACTTTGCCTTTCAGCGCATCTTTCAGATCTTGTAGCGAGCGCCCTTCTTTTAGCTTCTTGTTTTTGTCATCCACCACGCGGAAGGTGATTTTCAGGTGATCGGGCACCTGATCCCAGTGCCAGTCTTCGCGGTCAACGGTAACGCCGGTCATCCGCCGTAACTCGCGCTCAAGGCTGTCGAGCAACGGTAACTCCAGCGGTGTGACGCGGCCTAAAAACGCTTCGGCGTAGTTTGGTGCAGGCACAAAATTACGGCGTACCGGTTTCGGCAACGATTTAATCAGAGCAATCACCAATTCGCGGCGCAGACCGGGGATCTGCCATTCAAACCCGCTTTCCTCAACCTGGTTAAGTAACGGCAGCGGAATATGTACGGTCACACCGTCCGCGTCCGCGCCTGGCTCAAACTGATAGCTCAAACGCAGCTTGAGATTGCCCTGATGCCAGAAGTTCGGGTAATCCAGCTTTCTGATTTTTTCCGCCCCTTCTTTGATCAACATGCTCTTTTCAAAGTTGAGCAAATCAGGCGTTTCGCGGCTGACTTTTTTCCACCAGCTATCGAAGTGACGAGCGGAGATTACATCGTGGCTGATGCGCTGGTCGTAGAACTCAAACAGCGTTTCGTCATCAACCAGAATATCGCGGCGACGTGATTTGTGTTCCAGCTCTTCCACTTCGGCCCGCAGTTTCAGGTTTTCACGGAAGAATGCGTGACGCGTCTGCCAGTCACCTTCCACCAGAGCGTGGCGAATAAAGAGTTCACGACATAACGCCGAATCGATCTGGCTGTAGTTGACCTTGCGCGCAGCAACAATCGGCAAACCATAAACAGTGACTTTTTCCGTTGCCATCACCGCGCCCTGCGCCCGTTCCCAGTGCGGTTCGCTGTAGGTGCGTTTAATCAAATGCTGAGCAACGGGTTCTACCCATTCCGGGTCGATACGCGCAGCAATGCGCCCCCACAGGCGGCTGGTTTCTACCAGTTCCGCCACCATTACCCATTTCGGCGGCTTTTTGAATAAACCAGAACCGGGGAAGATGGAGAAACGCGCGTTACGTGCACCGGTATATTCCTGTTTATCGGCATCTTTCATGCCGATATGGGAAAGCAAACCGGTCAGTAAGGCGATGTGAATTTCACGATACTCCGCCGGTTCGCTGTTGACCGGAATGCCAAGTTCTTTCACCACCTGGCGCAACTGGGTGTAGATATCCTGCCATTCGCGCACGCGCAGATAGTTGAGGTAATCGGTACGACACAGGCGACGGAAGGCGTTGGAAGAAAGCGCCTTTTGCTGCTCGCCAAGATAATTCCACAGATTTACAAACGCGAGGAAGTCGGATTCTTTGTCGTGGAAGCGACGATGTTTTTCGTCCGATGCCTGCTGTTTGTCCATCGGACGTTCGCGCGGATCCTGAATGGAGAGCGCGGACGTGATAATCATCGCCTCACGCACGCAGCCATGTTTTTGCGCTTCCAGCACCATACGCGCCAGACGTGGGTCGACAGGCAACTGCGAGAGCTGGCGACCGAGCGGCGTCAGTTTATAGGCGCTGGCCTGTTCATCCGTGGTGATCGCGCCCAGTTCTTCGAGCAGACGCACGCCATCCTGGATATTGCGTTTATCCGGTGCTTCGACAAACGGGAACGCAGCGATATCGCCCAGCCCCAGCGCGGTCATCTGCAAAATAACCGAGGCCAGGTTGGTACGCAGAATCTCCGGATCGGTAAACTCCGGGCGCGAGAGGAAATCGTCTTCGGAATAGAGACGAATACAGATCCCTTCGGACACACGACCACAGCGGCCTTTACGCTGATTGGCAGACGCCTGCGAAATGGGTTCAATCGGCAAACGCTGCACTTTGGTGCGATAGCTGTAGCGGCTGATACGCGCTGTACCGGGGTCGATGACGTATTTAATCCCCGGTACGGTCAGCGAGGTTTCCGCGACGTTGGTCGCCAGCACAATGCGCCGTCCGCTGTGCGACTGGAACACGCGGTTCTGTTCGCTGTTCGAAAGCCGCGCATAAAGCGGCAAGATTTCGGTATGGCGTAAGTTCAGCTTGTTCAGCGCATCGGCGGTATCGCGAATTTCCCGCTCACCACTCATAAAGATCAGAATGTCGCCAGGGCTTTCCTGACTCAGTTCGTCTACGGCGTCAAAAATCGCCTGCAACTGATCGCGCTCGGTGTCATCGGCTTCTTCAACAATCGGTCGATAGCGCACTTCCACCGGATAGGTCCGACCGGAGACTTCGATAATCGGCGCATTATTAAAGTGGCGCGAAAAGCGTTCCGGGTCGATAGTCGCGGAAGTGATAATGATTTTTAGGTCAGGACGCCGCGGCAGCAACTCTTTCAAATAGCCGAGCAGAAAATCGATATTCAGGCTGCGTTCGTGCGCTTCGTCAATAATGATGGTGTCGTACTGCATCAGCAGGCGGTCTTGCTGGATCTCCGCCAGCAGGATACCGTCGGTCATCAGCTTGACCATCGTGTTATCACTTACGTGATCGCTGAAACGCACTTTGTAACCGATGCAACCGCCCGGCTCCGTTTTCAGCTCTTCCGCAATACGGTTCGCCACCGTTCTTGCCGCCAGGCGACGCGGCTGGGTATGGCCGATCAGCCCTTTAATCCCGCGCCCCAGCTCCATACAGATTTTCGGTAACTGAGTCGTTTTACCAGAACCCGTTTCCCCGGCGACGATCACCACCTGGTGATCACGAATCGCTTCGAGAATGTCCTGTTTTTTCTGACTAACCGGTAAATTGTCAGGATAAGTAATTTCCGGTCGTGCCGCTTCACGCAGCAGGACTTTCCCTGCCGCCTGGTCAATCTCTTTCGCCATCTCCTGGAAAATGGCCTGTTGTGCATCAGGATTTTTAACCTTCTTCACGCCGTGCAGACGGCGAGAAAAACGCAGTCTGTCACGCAGCATCAGCGAATCCAGCCGCTGCTGCAAGGCCGTAAAGGTCAATTTTTGTTGTTCTGTCATAACGTTAGTGGGCAGTAGTCTGCCTGATTAATTTTCTTTGAAATGATAGATATAGAGTACCACATCACGGCTTTCTATGCGTTGTTCAATAAATTCGAACATAGGCTTCGATTTATTGCGCTATCTCTGTGGCAGGATTGTGAATAAAGTGTCAACAAGCAACGGGGCATCGCCCATTCAAACATCTATAAGGAAACACCATGAGCAAGGTATTAGTTCTTAAATCCAGCATCCTGGCAGGGTACTCTCAGTCTAATCAGTTGTCCGATTATTTTGTTGAACAATGGCGCGAAAAGCACTCCGCTGATGAAATCACCGTTCGCGACCTGGCTGCAAATCCGATTCCGGTACTGGATGGCGAACTGGTTGGTGCACTGCGTCCGAGCGATGCGCCGCTGACTCCGCGTCAGCAGGAAGCTCTGGCGCTTTCCGATGAGCTGATTGCCGAGCTGAAAGCCCACGACGTTATCGTTATTGCGGCACCGATGTATAACTTCAACATCTCAACTCAGTTGAAAAACTATTTTGACCTGGTTGCACGCGCAGGCGTTACTTTCCGCTATACCGAGAACGGTCCGGAAGGTCTGGTAACGGGTAAAAAAGCCATCGTTATTACCAGCCGCGGTGGGATCCACAAAGATGGACCAACGGACCTGGTGACGCCGTATCTGTCCACGTTCCTCGGCTTTATCGGCATTACTGATGTGAAATTTGTCTTCGCCGAAGGGATCGCATACGGTCCGGAAATGGCAGCGAAAGCGCAGTCTGACGCGAAAGCAGCCATCGACAGCATTGTTGCTGCATAACCGGACACGATCTTGATGTGGACTGTAGTCCAGTCCACATCCCAATCCACTTACCTGTTTTCCCATAATTTCAGCATCGCTTTGTGATCTTCCTTAAGCACAATATGCGAGCGTCTGGCTCGAATAAAGCTAATCGCTTCATCAACGGTTTTACAGTATCCGTAACATAACAGCCATGCCGCCACTACCAGCGCACTGCGCGATAATCCCAGTGCGCAATGGACCAGAACGCTGCCTTGCTCTTCGCGTAATGTTTCCAGCATCGCCACGGCCTGTCGGAGCTCCCCCTCTTCCGGAACCACCAGATCTAGCATCGGTACACAGAAATAGAGTCGATCTTTTGTCGCTCGTCCACGAGGGAATTCAAAGGTGACGTCCAGAACCGCATTCTGTGCCGGAATATGTCGTGGAAACGCCCCTAAATAAACACCAGCAGTCATTTTGCTCACCGGCTCCAGGCGACGACAAAACCAACGCATAGATAGCCACATCCCGATGCGCCAGGGCAATGTCAGCCAGTAAACGGCGGGCGGGAGTTTCCCCTGACTATCTTTCCCTGTTGTTATCGCGCCAAGCCCACCGTACCCACGGCCAATAATGAGTAGCGATAATACTGGCCAACATAACCAGACTGACCACCATAACTGAACCATCATCATTAGCTCCATCAACACAATGCACGCGCACGCGCCTACGACATATGGCAGTGCTATTTTGATTCGACGTTGATCAGGTTTCTGATAATTCCACCGACGGTCGACGGGCACCATCCAGTCAATCAACATACCTACCGCCAGCCCTGTGATGACATCAATAAAATGATGCTGCCATGTCGTCAGCGTCGAAATGGCGATGAGTAAAAACCATCCGCCGCAGACTTTACGCCACCTCACAGCCAGATGCTGACGAAAGTGACGCCAAAGTAGCCAGCAGAGAATAATATGCAGCGAAGGAGACTGGTTATAAGGCAGATCAAACAGTTCAAGTTGCGAAAATAGCCATCCCGTCACCCCACTCACTTCAGGACGGATAAAACTAAACTTCAGCGGATAGAGCAAAAAACCGCAGCAGGCCATTACCGTTGCCAGAATAAGCCGGTGGACAAGTCGGCGCTGTTCGAATGTCGTGCTACAAACGAACAGCGAAAATCCATATAAAAGATCCAGACTCCAGTAAGGAACAATAGTCCAGGGAAGAAAAGGGATCGCCGTTTCCCAACCGAATACCTGACTGGGAATATCATGGCTATTACTGTCCTGAACCGCGGTGAACTGATTAAGAGATCCATAGGTGAAGAAGAAAAACGGGGCCAGCAACAATAACCAGCCAGCTCCTTGTAGCAATACGTTCCGGCGTTCAGTTATCACGACGCACCGCCATCGAAACCGTAAAAATGCCCCACTCATCAATCCGTTGTGTGCATTTATCAAATCCAGCATCATGCACGAGCAAATCCATCTCCCCTTGCGTACGCACGCGCATTACCCACAGTTTACCATCTTTATGACTGGTTAACACCCCGGCAATCAGCTCCAGTTGTGGGTGCCACGGCTGCCCGGTGTAGATGAGAATGCCACCCGGTTCGATGGCATTGGCAAGACCTGCGAGTGAGTTTTTTACCTGCTCATTTTCGGGAAACAGCTCATACAGTCCAGAGACAATCGCCAGCGTAGGCCGCGGAGTTAACGCGCTGAGTTCCTCCGGGTTAAACGCATCGCCCTGTTCAAAACGCACCCGCCCAGACATTCCCCGTTGGGCAATCATCTCTTGCCCCTGTGCAACATTTAACTCACTGTAATCACGTAATAAAATATCGCTTACGGCAGGCTCGTTTGCCAGTGCATCCAGTACATAGCGCCCATGCCCTGCGGCAATGTCAACCACGCGGACGGCTAAACCTTTGACGTGGAGATCGGCAACGGCTTGTTTAATCAGTATTTGTAAATGAGTTTTGCGCTGGCGAATACCGCGCCAGCCAACACTGTTCAGGTAGATTTTGTCGATTAAGCGCCCGAATGCGTTACTGCCTTGCGGTTGATTTTGATAGACATAATCCAGCGAACTGCCTGAATCAAAGCCAGTGCTCATTCCGAGATGCAGGCCCGCAGAGTGCGTCCCGAACAATTTCATCGCTTTACGCATAAAGCGATACGCCAAATCAACCGGCGATAATGGCACGGGTCCACCTGAAAGGAGGCGCCAGCGATCCGCTGATGGTCCAGTGCGGTCTTCATGCTGATAATCAAATTTTTGTGACTTGTTAGCATATAAACGACGAATAAAGCTTTGCATTTTTTCAAATGCCTGCGCCCTGTTCTCTTCACCCAACGTGTCGTGATAAAAGCCTGGCAGCAGATGCAGCTCTTTCAGAGGGCTACGTAATCTCTGATAAAAATCAATCTGCGGTTGGCGATGCACCACATAGTCATCGCCTGATATCAGAAGTTGCGTGGGGAGCGTAATCGCCGCCGCATCTCTAATAATACGTTCAGACGTTTTATAGAGATCGAGCAAGATATTGACGGCAATCGCCCGTGTGATCAGCGGATCATTATTGAAACTCGCCACCCGTTGCCGATCGTGGGTCAAATAGCGTCTTTTCACATAGGAATTAATAAAAAACAGACCACGCAGACGATGCCATAGCGTCAGCGCAGGACGTGCCAGCGGCACATACAATTTAACCTTAAAGGCCGGAGAAGCCAGCACCAGCCCGCGAATTGCAGGCGCATAATCATGAACCCATGTGGCAACCAGCACTGCGCCGACGCTTTGCGCGATCACAACCACCTCTTCCAGTCCAACCTGGCTGTCGCTGGCAGCAAAACGGACAAATTCATCGACATCCTGCACTGAACGCGCAAGAGATGGGCTATAACCACGCGGCCCCGAAGTTTTTCCATGCCCCCGGGCATCCCATGCATAAAAAGCAGTATCTGGCATCGCCAGTTCATCAACGATATGTTGTAGACGACCAGAATGTTCATGGCCACGATGAAATAAGACGATGACCTTTTTCGCCCCTGGCTGTAAAGCGGGCCAGTGCCGATAAAACAACGCTGTATTATCACTGGTGGTAAAAAAATGTTCCCCAGAGATGCGTGAATTTTCCATTTTCTCTATTTTCCTTCAGTAACAGCAGTAACGAATAAAATAAAAAAATACCGGAGCGGTGAAAATTAATGAGTCAATCCTGTCAAGGATTCCGCCATGTCCAGGTAATAGTTTCCCGCTATCTTTAACACCAACATCTCGTTTGATGGCTGACATCACTACATCGCCGCAAAAACCACTAATACCAATTAACAAACCCGCTAATATTGCCTGTAATGTATTTAGCGGTGTCAGTAACGGTCCAATGATCATCGACGCTATCATGGTGGTGATTACGCCGCCGACCAGACCTTCCAGCGTTTTTCCCGGGCTGACTTTGGGGACCACTTTTCTTCTGCCGCAGGATTTCCCCCATAAATACTGTGCAATATCGTTTGACGCGGTTAATGCCAAAAGAAATAACACCAGTAAGGCCCCGCCCTGGATATTCATGGATGGCAACATTAATAACCAGGCGGCATGACTCAAGGCGAAAACGGTCATTATCCAGCCCCAAAAAATGGCGCTCACGGTATGCAGAAAACCGGAGGGGTCACCCACAAAAACTCGCCAGGTGGCTAATATCAGAAACCCAGCCAAAGGTATAAATAACAGAAACAGCTCAAAGCAATTAAAACCGATAAGCAAATAGTTAAGAGGAATAACCCAATATAACCACCGCGGAAAATGTACGGATATAAGCATACAATATTCTTTCAATGCCAGAAAACTTATCAGCGCAAAAAACGCCAACGTCATCCAGCGTGGACCTGAAATCACCAGTGAAAAACAAATGACGATGCCCCACCAGGTACGAATACGTAATGTAACCTCACCCCCTTTTCTCTCCGGTAACCGCCATAGCAGAAAACGGTTTATCAGCGTTGCTAAAATTAACAACGCGAAAAGTGAGGTGTACTGGCAATAGCGGACACTACCATTTGTTCTTTTTTTAAGCAGCCATCTGATGATATTTTTCCCTGAAGGCTGCCGGGGAGATATTCCCCAGACGAGAGTGACGACGCTGACGATTGTAGAAAATCTCAATGTATTCCCGTATTACTGAGATGGCTTCATCCCGGTTATTAAAACGATAGTGGCTCAGGCTCTCATTTTTCAGCGTTCCCCAGAAGCTTTCCATCGGAGCGTTGTCGTAACAGTTACCTTTACGCGACATTGATGTTTTCAGACCAGACTGCTCCTGTATGACCCGGTAATCGTATGCGCAGTACTGTGAACCTCGATCAGAGTGGTGGATTAGCCCGGCAGGTGGGCGCTGGCTCCTGAGCGCCATAAACAGGGCTTTACCTGTCAGCTCTTTTGTCATGCGCTCTCCCATGGCGTAGCCGACAATTTCGCACGTATAAACATCTTTGATGCCAGCGAGGTACAACCATCCCTCCTGTGTGGCAACATACGTCAGGTCCGCCACCCAGACCTGATTTGGTGCTGTAGGAGCGAACGTCTGGTTCAGCAGATTTGGCGCAACTGGCAGATTGTGGTTCGAGTTCGTAGTCGCTCTGAACTTGCGTTTCTGCTTACAGCGTAGCCTTAGCTCCTTACGAAGACGTGCCAGTCGGTCACGACCAACGATGATGCCATTCTCTGCCAGCTCCGTCTGGAGCCGCCGGGTTCCATATGTTTCGCGAGTGCGGATATGTGCCACCTTAATCTCCAGTTTTAGCCGCTCATCACTTTGTTTTCTGTCTGAGGGTTCATGCTGTACCCAGTTGTAATAACCGCTCCTGGATACACCAAATACCTGACACATCGCTTCAATGGGAAATTGTTGTCGCCATTGTTCGATTAACGCGTATTTTTCAGCGACTCCTGTGCAAAATACGCTGTTGCTTTTTTTAATATATCTCGCTCAAGGCGAGCTTCATTTAACGCCTTACGCAGTTGCAGAATTTCAGATTCCAGTTCAGCCACCGTGCGGGAACCAGGAGTACCGAGCCCTTTTCTGGCGGCGGTAACCCATTGTCCTAAAGTGCCTTCAGGAAGAGATAATCGGGAAGCGCCTTCACTGATCGAAAGTTGATTTTCAAGAACCGTTCTGACAGCTTCAGCTTTGAACTCTTTAGAGTAACGTTGGGTTTTTCTGCTCATTATTAGCTCCTTCTGATGCCATTCTATTTCAGGAAGGAGTGTCCGTTAAACTCAGGCTACCTCACCTGGCAGGAAGTAAAAGGCAGCGACGATGCCTGGTTTTACACCGTTTTTCAGCTTAGTGGTCAGGCAATAATGGAGCAGGATGAGCGTCAGGTGCAGATTGGCGCTGGCGATATTACGTTACTCGATGCCTCACGCCCCTGTTCGCTTTACTGGCAGGAGTCTTCTAAACAGATTTCATTACTTTTGCCACGCACTCTGCTGGAACAATATTTTCCCCATCAAAAACCTGTCTGCGCAGAAAGACTGGACGCTGACTTACCCATGGTGCAACTCAGTCATCGCCTGTTACAGGAGAGCATGAATAATCCGGCACTTTCTGAAACAGAAAGTGAAGCTGCGCTACAGGCGATGGTGTGTCTGCTGCGCCCGGTACTTCATCAGCGGGAATCTGTTCAACCTCGCCGTGAACGTCAGTTTCAAAAAGTGGTTACGTTGATAGACGATAATATTCGCGAAGAGATATTACGCCCGGAGTGGATAGCCGGAGAGACAGGTATGTCAGTACGTAGTTTGTACCGAATGTTTGCCGATAAAGGTTTGGTAGTCGCGCAATATATTTAGACTGGCCCCCTGAATCTCCAGACAACCAGTATCACTTAAATAAGTGATAGTCTTAATACTAGTTTTTAGACTAGTCATTGGAGTACAGATGATTGATGTCTTAGGGCCGGAGAAACGCAGACGGCGTACCACACAGGAAAAGATCGCAATTGTTCAGCAGAGCTTTGAACCGGGGATGACGGTCTCCCTCGTTGCCCGGCAACATGGTGTAGCAGCCAGCCAGTTATTTCTCTGGCGTAAGCAATACCAGGAAGGAAGTCTTACTGCTGTCGCCGCCGGAGAACAGGTTGTTCCTGCCTCTGAACTTGCTGCCGCCATGAAGCAGATTAAAGAACTCCAGCGCCTGCTCGGCAAGAAAACGATGGAAAATGAACTCCTCAAAGAAGCCGTTGAATATGGACGGGCAAAAAAGTGGATAGCGCACGCGCCCTTATTGCCCGGGGATGGGGAGTAAGCTTAGTCAGCCGTTGTCTCCGGGTGTCGCGTGCGCAGTTGCACGTCATTCTCAGACGAACCGATGACTGGATGGATGGCCGCCGCAGTCGTCACACTGATGATACGGATGTGCTTCTCCGTATACACCATGTTATCGGAGAGCTGCCCACGTATGGTTATCGTCGGGTATGGGCGCTGCTTCGCAGACAGGCAGAACTTGATGGTATGCCTGCGATCAATGCCAAACGTGTTTACCGGATCATGCGCCAGAATGCGCTGTTGCTTGAGCGAAAACCTGCTGTACCGCCATCGAAACGGGCACATACAGGCAGAGTGGCCGTGAAAGAAAGCAATCAGCGATGGTGCTCTGACGGGTTCGAGTTCTGCTGTGATAACGGAGAGAGACTGCGTGTCACGTTCGCGCTGGACTGCTGTGATCGTGAGGCACTGCACTGGGCGGTGACTACCGGCGGCTTCAACAGTGAAACAGTACAGGACGTCATGCTGGGAGCGGTGGAACGCCGCTTCGGCAACGATCTTCCGTCGTCTCCAGTGGAGTGGCTGACGGATAATGGTTCATGCTACCGGGCTAATGAAACACGCCAGTTCGCCCGGATGTTGGGACTTGAACCGAAGAACACGGCGGTGCGGAGTCCGGAGAGTAACGGAATAGCAGAGAGCTTCGTGAAAACGATAAAGCGTGACTACATCAGTATCATGCCCAAACCAGACGGGTTAACGGCAGCAAAGAACCTTGCAGAGGCGTTCGAGCATTATAACGAATGGCATCCGCATAGTGCGCTGGGTTATCGCTCGCCACGGGAATATCTGCGGCAGCGGGCTTGTAATGGGTTAAGTGATAACAGATGTCTGGAAATATAGGGGCAAATCCAATATTCGTAACCGTCGTCTCGATTTTTGTGCAGATGCGATTCGCCATGCCGCAGATGATGAAAAACTGGCAGGCATCGGCTTTCATTGGGGATTTTCTGACCAGAGTCATTTTTCAACGGTATTTAAGCAACGCTTTGGGATGACGCCAGGCGAGTATCGACGTAAATTCCGTTAACTAATTCGCGTTGTGTGTACTGCAACGCCAATTAGTTAAAACAGATATTTGACTATGCATTTTTCAGGGCAAAAGGCAATTTGACAGGAGTTTTTGAATATTCACCTTGTTTCAGGAAAATAGATCAATCGCTTTCTCCTGTAGCGTTATCCCGATATTGCGGTTTTGCTATTAAAATTTTCGCACCCATTTACCGTTTATCCCTTGTACATATTCCCCCGGTTTGGCCCGAGCTACGAGCTTTTGCCCGGCGAGTTTCGCGATATCATCTACCGACACATTATTTTGCTTTGCCAGTTGTTGGTAACTCGCTTTACGTTCGGCATTAATGTCGGTTACTAATTTCTCTGTTTCAGCATCCGTTTTCAGCGCAACCAGATAACCATAAAATGTTTCACCTACCCGCCCCTGAGTTCTGGCTTCATCCAGAGTCAATGCCATTACATTGCTGCTTACCAGCCCAACAAGAAACGCACAAAGAAGTAATGTTTTCTTCATCATCGCCTCAGAAAAGATCGCTACGAGTTTCAAGCAGCTCTTCGACATCTTTGTCTGCCTTGATGATGATCTCATGCTCAATTTTAACGTTCATATTGATAGTGATCGGTTCCTTGGGCGCAGCGACTTCAATACGCGGCGTACAGCCAACCAGCATAAAAGATGACGTCAACGCAGCCAGTAAAATTTTCATTGTTTTTCCTCACACTCTTTTCCTTGCGGACAGTCATTTCCCGGCAGACGTGCGTTCTGCTCCAACCATGCCTGGAGATTATCGCCAAAGCGTAAACTGCGCCACAGCGTAAAAATATTCTCTTCATGATGGTAATTAAGGTTTACCGTACCGCTTTTACCATCAACGCGACTGGTACCTGTAATGTTGGCCTGCATGGTTAATAAACCGAGATTATCTAAGTTAATTTTTGTCGATGACCGGCTAATTTCCATATAGCGCAACCAGTTAATTGCTGAACCCGCAGTCATATTGTCTTTCACCACCGCATCTGCGGTGTCTTTATCCAGCCGCAAGGTCATTGGCCCGCTATTTGCCAGCCAACCATCTTTCACTATCCATTTTTCGTTGTTTAGCCATAACGGCAATGCACCACTAAATGCCCCGGACATGGCGAATTGTTTCGGATTGACGGCGCTAACCAGTTCGCTGGATGAGAGATTATTCAGCCGCAACAGCGCCGGGTCATGTTGCGGCATACGTAATTGTTTCATCAGTACGTTACCGCCTAACACATCGACGCTAACATCAGTCAACAGCAAGGGTTCTTCTTCAGTCCACGGATAACGCCCTTGCAAATCAGCCGTAATATTTTTCGCTGTCACCAGATTAATCACTTCGGCAATTCGCAACGTAACGGGGCCGCGAGTCCCCAGATGCCAGGCTCCATCGGCAAAACGGAAAGGCAGGACAAAATCGACACCGTTAACCTGATTATCTGGCATCCAGGCACTACCGCCTTTCAACACGCCGTGTCCTCCCGCGCGGAATCCTTGTTCAGGCGCAGCAGAAAATGCAACCTGAGCATACAGTTCCCCATCGCGTAAGTTCATCTTCCAGTCGGGTGGCACCAGCGGCTGGAATACAGTCAGTGATTGTTTTGGCCACCAGGCGTTACCGCGCAGACGAATACCGTCCCAGCGACCATTTACCCGAACCGGGCCAATCTCACCAGCATGTAAATCGCCTTTAAAGAGGAAATACGTCGGATCGCGCCCATCGACGCTAAATTTTAAGGTTGATGGCGGTAACACACTGCCGCCAGTGAACAGCGTTTGCCCGGCGTCCAGTGACAGCGCGCCGCTGAAGGAGGGATGCTGTGCGTCACGTACCCAGACGACGGGCTTGTCGAGAATTAATCGCGGCTTTTCTACCGTCATCGTACCGTATTGTAACTGGTCGAAACCGGTGGAGAGGTCGGTCAGCGTAATCGTGCTGTCATGCCATTCACCTTTTCCTGCGACATCCCAGGTGGCATTTATCGGTGTAAAACTGCCTTTTCCCCAGTAGCGCCACTGCCAGCGGCCCGCGTCAGGGAGAAAATCATTCGCCAGCCCATCCATATGCAGCACGAAATCGCCCAGTTCATATTCATGCGCCTGCAAAATGGCCTGCAAACGTCCGTCAACACCACGTTGGGTGACTTTTACACCCGCTAAAGGCCAGCGGATTTCATCGATGTCCAGCGAATCGATGACTCTTCCCTTCGAACGTAATAACGCGCCTGGCTCAAAGGCCAGCGTTGGGTCAGTCAGACTTCCACTTAGCTGCGCGGGTAAGCGGGCATATAAAATGAGGTCCGCCTGTTTCGCTTCACCGGTCAGCTGCAGAGGCAGCTGGCTGTTATCCATGCTTAATTTTCCTGGGCCAAAATTTAGCACCGCGTTGCCTTTACCCGCTTGCCCCTGGGTCAGCACACTCAGTCGTCCGCTGATCAGAGCGTTCTCAAGCCCTGCCTGCCAGTTGTCGACTTTGACACCCAGTCGGCCACTCAAAGGAAAACCTGCATACGGCCAACTCCAGCGACCATCGCTTACGGTCAATTGTTGACGAGTAATTTGCCACGGCAAATCGAGCAACGGATCGCCGTTATCCCGTGCCAGCACAATCAATTGCCCGCTATTTTCCTGCCAGTCCAGCTCTGCATCCACCAGTGACGGTTCCTGCGGCAAGTTTAACGTCGCAGTAGCATGCCCACTTACAGGAAGTCCATCCGGCACGAGCGGCATAGTAAATTCCCCCACCAGTTTAACCGGCGGCTGATTTTCAAACGCGATGACATCCAGTTCGCTGACTGTAAGTTGTTGCCCTTTCAGCTGGCCTTGAAATTTAACTTTTTCGCCCTGATAACGCAGTTGCTGAATATCAGAGGTTAATGCGAGAGAGAGTTTTCCCTGCCATTCCTGCCAGGGAGAAAAAATCAGTTTATCGATATTGATCCAGGTGTTAGGCAGCATGGACTGCCACTGCGCGAGGGTTTTTGGAGCAGCTGGCGATTGCTCCGTCTGCGGCAATTTCGCCAGACAAGCAGAATCAAGTTCTACCATGCCGACGTTCAATAACCAGCGGCTGGGATGTGAAAGGCTGGCGTTGGTGATATGCGCAAGCTGACAATCTCCCACCAGATAACGGAGATCGGGAATGATTAAACCTTTACGCGTAATGCGTGGGCTTTCATCTAATGCAATACGTGTCCCGAGCGGTAGCCAGATGCCCGCCAGCGTGGGAACCCACAGCCCGAGCGTCATCAGCAGCGTCAACGGCACAAGAATAATCAGTAATAACAGCGCGAGAACGGCTTTATATTTACCCAGCATGGGTAGTTAATATCCTGATTTAGCGAAAAATTAAGCATTCAATACGGGTATTGTGGCATGTTTAACCGTTCAGTTGAAGGTTGCGCCTACACTAAGCATTGTTGTTGATGAATTTTTCAATATCGCCATAGCTTTCAATTATATTTGAAATTTTGTAAAATATTTTTAGTAGCTTAAATGTGATTCAACATCACTGGAGAAAGTCTTATGAAACTCGCCGTTTATAGCACAAAACAGTACGACAAGAAGTACCTGCAACAGGTGAACGAGTCCTTTGGCTTTGAGCTGGAATTTTTTGACTTT
Organism: Shigella sonnei; assembly: GCF_002950395.1. Classification (NCBI taxonomy): domain Bacteria; kingdom Pseudomonadati; phylum Pseudomonadota; class Gammaproteobacteria; order Enterobacterales; family Enterobacteriaceae; genus Shigella; species Shigella sonnei. The sequence goes on along the minus strand of NZ_CP026802.1, from coordinate 1,095,460 downwards.
CTGCTGACGGAAAAAACCGCTAAAACTGCCAATGGCTGCGAAGCGGTATGTATTTTCGTAAACGATGACGGCAGCCGCCCGGTGCTGGAAGAGCTGAAAAAGCACGGCGTTAAATATATCGCCCTGCGCTGTGCCGGTTTCAATAACGTCGACCTTGACGCGGCAAAAGAACTGGGGCTGAAAGTAGTCCGTGTTCCAGCCTATGATCCAGAGGCCGTTGCTGAACACGCCATCGGTATGATGATGACGCTGAACCGCCGTATTCACCGCGCGTATCAGCGTACCCGTGACGCTAACTTCTCTCTGGAAGGTCTGACCGGCTTTACTATGTATGGCAAAACGGCAGGCGTTATCGGTACCGGTAAAATCGGTGTGGCGATGCTGCGCATTCTGAAAGGTTTTGGTATGCGTCTGCTGGCGTTCGATCCGTATCCAAGTGCAGCGGCGCTGGAACTCGGTGTGGAGTATGTCGATCTGCCAACCCTGTTCTCTGAATCAGACGTTATCTCTCTGCACTGCCCGCTGACACCGGAAAACTACCATCTGTTGAACGAAGCCGCCTTCGATCAGATGAAAAATGGCGTGATGATCGTCAATACCAGTCGCGGTGCATTGATTGATTCTCAGGCAGCAATTGAAGCGCTGAAAAATCAGAAAATTGGGTCGTTGGGTATGGACGTCTATGAGAACGAACGCGATCTATTCTTTGAAGATAAATCCAACGACGTGATCCAGGATGACGTATTCCGTCGCCTGTCTGCCTGCCACAACGTGCTGTTTACCGGGCACCAGGCATTCCTGACAGCAGAAGCTCTGACCAGTATTTCTCAGACTACGCTGCAAAACTTAAGCAATCTGGAAAAAGGCGAAACCTGCCCGAACGAACTGGTTTAATCTTGCCGCTCCCCTGCATTCCAGGGGAGCTTATTCAGATAATCCCCAAAGACCTTTCATCTTCTATTCTTAAAATAGCCCTGAGTCAGAAACTGTAATTGAGAACCACAATGAAGAAAGTAGCCGCGTTTGTTGCGCTAAGCCTGCTGATGGCGGGATGTGTAAGTAATGACAAAATTGCTGTTACGCCAGAACAGCTACAGCATCATCGCTTTGTGCTGGAAAGCGTAAACGGTAAGCCCGTGACCAGCGATAAAAATCCGCCAGAAATCAGCTTTGGTGAAAAAATGATGATTTCCGGCAGCATGTGTAACCGCTTTAGCGGTGAAGGCAAACTGTCTAATGGTGAACTGACAGCCAAAGGGCTGGCAATGACCCGTATGATGTGCGCTAACCCGCAGCTTAATGAACTCGATAACACCATTAGCGAAATGCTGAAAGAAGGTGCACAAGTGGATCTGACCGCGAACCAGTTAACGCTGGCGACCGCGAAACAGACATTAACTTATAAGCTGGCGGATTTAATGAATTAATAGCTGCCACAGCTCCCGGCGGCAAGTGACTGTTCGCTACAGCGTTTGCCGTTGGGTAATGCACACATCCCAATCGCCGTACCATCCAGTTGACGGGCAACAGAAAGCGAACCGCCGATCATTGCACAATTTGCTTCTCCACTACTGGACATCGACGCTTTTAAACCTGGCGCTACGTGCGCCGCAGTCGCCTGCTGAACAGGTTCACTACTACACGCCGACAACAATAAAGCGGCACACCCTACCCAAAACGCTGCTCGCATCTCTTCTTCCTCTGATCTTCAAGCCAAACGACACCGCCATAAATAATAGGCAGCACAGAGGGCGGCGTCGAGAGCTGTCCTGCGCGTTGCCCCGCATTTTTACTTTTTTATGGCTATTTTTTTGCCCTCTGTTTGATCAAAACATTCATTACGCTGATGTGGGGGACACAAAAGCGAAAATGCAGAAGAAAGCCATTTGCTAAAATTGAAGGATTACTACTGGGCGCGCAGCAATTTCGTGCGCCCCTCATTTGCGCAATGTAAGGGTGTCATATGATTACTATTGATGGTAATGGCGCGGTTGCTTCGGTGGCGTTTCGCACCAGTGAAGTTATCGCCATCTACCCTATTACCCCCAGTTCCACGATGGCAGAACAGGCTGATGCCTGGGCCGGAAACGGCTTGAAGAACGTTTGGGGAGACACACCATGCGTGGTTGAAATGCAGTCGGAAGCGGGTGCTATCGCTACCGTGCATGGCGCTTTGCAGACGGGTGCCCTTTCAACATCGTTTACGTCATCGCAGGGTTTGCTGCTGATGATCCCGACACTGTACAAACTGGCAGGCGAACTCACACCGTTTGTCCTGCATGTAGCGGCACGTACCGTTGCCACACATGCACTCTCTATTTTTGGCGATCATTCCGACGTCATGGCGGTGCGCCAGACGGGTTGCGCGATGTTGTGTGCGGCAAACGTCCAGGAAGCGCAAGACTTTGCTCTCATTTCGCACATCGCGACGCTGAAAAGCCGCGTGCCATTTATTCATTTCTTTGATGGTTTCCGCACGTCCCACGAAATCAACAAAATTGTCCCGCTGGCCGATGACACGATTCTTGATCTCATGCCGCAGGCCGAAATTGATGCTCATCGCGCCCGGGCGCTCAACCCGGAACATCCGGTGATCCGTGGTACGTCCGCCAATCCTGACACTTATTTCCAGTCTCGCGAAGCCACCAACCCCTGGTACAACGCAGTCTATGACCATGTTGAACAGGCGATGAATGATTTCTCTGCCGCGACAGGTCGTCAGTATCAGCCGTTTGAATATTACGGGCATCCGCAAGCTGAACGGGTGATTATCCTGATGGGCTCAGCCATTGGCACCTGTGAAGAAGTGGTTGATGAATTGCTAACCCGTGGCGAAAAAGTCGGCGTGCTGAAAGTTCGCCTGTACCGCCCCTTCTCAGCCAAACACTTGCTACAAACTCTACCGGGATCCGTACGCAGCGTGGCGGTACTGGACAGAACCAAAGAACCCGGTGCCCAGGCAGAACCGCTCTATCTGGATGTGATGACCGCACTGGCAGAAGCCTTTAATAATGGCAAGCGCGAAACTCTGCCCCGTGTCATTGGTGGGCGCTATGGTCTTTCATCCAAAGAATTTGGCCCGGACTGTGTACTGGCGGTATTTGCCGAGCTCAACGCGGCTAAACCGAAAGCGCGCTTTACGGTTGGTATTTACGATGATGTAACCAATCTGTCCCTGCCGTTGCCGGAAAACACCCAGCCAAACTCGGCGAAACTTGAAGCCTTGTTTTATGGCCTTGGTAGTGATGGCAGCGTTTCCGCGACCAAAAACAATATCAAGATTATCGGTAATTCCACGCCGTGGTACGCACAGGGCTATTTTGTTTACGACTCCAAAAAAGCGGGCGGCCTGACGGTTTCTCACCTTCGCGTGAGCGAACAGCCGATTCGTTCCGCTTATCTCATTTCCCAGGCTGATTTTGTTGGCTGCCACCAGTTGCAGTTTATCGATAAATATCAGATGGCTGAGCGTTTAAAACCTGGCGGCATTTTCCTGCTCAACACGCCGTACAGCGCAGATGAAGTGTGGTCGCGCTTGCCGCAAGAAGTTCAGGCCGTGTTAAACCAGAAAAAAGCGCGCTTCTATGTGATTAACGCGGCGAAAATCGCCCGCAAATGTGGCCTGGCGGCCCGTATTAATACCGTCATGCAGATGGCTTTTTTCCATCTGACGCAAATTCTGCCTGGCGATAGCGCCCTCGCAGAATTGCAGGGTGCGATTGCCAAAAGTTACAGTAGCAAAGGCCAGGATCTGGTGGAACGCAACTGGCAGGCTCTGGCGCTGGCGCGTGAATCCGTAGAAGAAGTTCCGTTGCAACCGGTAAATCCGCACAGCGCCAATCGACCGCCAGTGGTTTCCGATGCCGCCCCTGATTTCGTGAAAACCGTAACCGCAGCGATGCTCGCAGGGCTTGGTGATGCCCTCCCCGTTTCGGCGCTGCCGCCAGACGGCACCTGGCCGATGGGCACCACTCGCTGGGAAAAACGCAATATCGCCGAAGAGATCCCCATCTGGAAAGAGGAACTCTGTACCCAATGTAACCACTGCGTCGCAGCTTGCCCACACTCAGCTATTCGCGCAAAAGTGGTACCACCCGAAGCGATGGAAAACGCCCCTGCCAGCCTGCATTCGCTGGATGTGAAATCGCGTGATATGCGCGGGCAGAAATATGTCTTGCAGGTGGCTCCGGAAGATTGCACCGGTTGTAACCTGTGCGTCGAAGTTTGCCCGGCGAAAGACCGTCAGAATCCAGAGATTAAAGCCATCAATATGATGTCGCGCCTGGAACATGTCGAAGAAGAGAAAATCAATTACGATTTCTTCCTCAACCTGCCAGAAATCGACCGTAGCAAACTGGAACGTATTGATATTCGTACATCGCAGCTGATTACACCGCTGTTTGAATATTCCGGTGCTTGCTCCGGTTGTGGCGAGACGCCGTATATTAAATTGCTGACTCAGCTCTATGGCGACCGGATGTTGATCGCTAACGCCACCGGCTGTTCTTCAATTTATGGCGGTAACCTGCCCTCTACACCGTATACCACCGATGCCAACGGTCGTGGGCCGGCATGGGCGAACTCTCTATTTGAAGATAATGCCGAATTTGGCCTTGGTTTCCGCCTGACGGTCGATCAACACCGTGTCCGCGTGCTGCGTCTGCTGGATCAATTTGCCGATAAAATCCCGGCGGAATTACTGACGGCGTTGAAATCAGACGCTACGCCAGAGGTTCGTCGAGAACAGGTCGCAGCTTTACGCCAGCAACTCAACGATGTTGCCGAAGCACATGAACTGCTACGTGATGCAGATGCACTGGTGGAAAAATCAATCTGGCTGATTGGTGGTGATGGCTGGGCTTACGATATCGGCTTTGGCGGTCTGGATCATGTATTGAGTTTGACGGAAAACGTCAACATTCTGGTGCTGGATACGCAATGCTATTCCAACACCGGTGGTCAGGCGTCGAAAGCGACACCGCTGGGTGCAGTAACTAAATTTGGCGAGCACGGCAAACGTAAAGCGCGTAAAGATCTTGGCGTCAGTATGATGATGTACGGTCATGTTTATGTGGCGCAGATTTCTCTCGGCGCGCAGCTGAACCAGACGGTGAAAGCGATTCAGGAAGCGGAAGCGTATCCGGGACCATCGCTGATCATTGCTTATAGCCCGTGTGAAGAGCATGGTTACGATCTGGCACTCAGCCATGACCAGATGCGCCAACTCACAGCTACCGGCTTCTGGCCGCTATATCGCTTCGATCCTCGTCGTGCCGATGAAGGCAAACTGCCGCTGGCGCTGGATTCACGCCCGCCGTCAGAAGCACTGGAAGAAACGTTACTTCACGAGCAACGTTTCCGTCGTCTGAATTCGCAGCAGCCAGAAGTGGCAGAACAGTTATGGAAAGATGCTGCAGCTGATTTGCAAAAACGCTATGACTTCCTGGCACAAATGGCCGGAAAAGCGGAAAAAAGCAACACCGATTAAATGCTCTGGATAAGGATTACCCAATTCTAAAAAAAAGCCCGGACGACTGTTCGGGCTTGTCTTTTTATATGTTGGAAAATCAGTGGCAATGCAATGGCCCAACAGAAAATAAAATCTGTGACAATAAAGGCATATAACCCGCGCAGAATAACGTATAGAAAATTAAAAGTATAATTTTTATTTTGTATGTATTATCTTCGATACATTCACCAGACTTATTATCATTTCAGAAGAATTATTTGATTAAGGTTTTACTTAAGGCGTAACAAATGATATTTATCGGCTAACTGAACTTCTCCTTTAGGATGTTTTCACTCCCCGGAATGGGGATAAAAGGCAAATAAAATAACTAAAGGATTTATTCAATGAAAAGCAAAGTACTGGCACTTTTAATTCCTGCCCTGCTCGCCGCAGGTGCTGCACATGCAGCCGAAGTTTATAATAAAGACGGCAACAAATTAGATCTGTATGGCAAAGTTGATGGCCTGCATTATTTTTCTGATAATTCAGCGAAAGATGGCGATCAGAGCTATGCGCGTCTGGGTTTTAAAGGCGAAACCCAAATTAACGATCAACTCACTGGCTACGGTCAATGGGAATACAATATTCAGGCAAACAACACTGAATCTTCAAAAAACCAGTCATGGACCCGTCTGGCATTTGCCGGGCTGAAATTTGCAGATTACGGTTCTTTCGATTACGGACGTAATTATGGCGTAATGTACGACATCGAAGGCTGGACCGATATGCTGCCTGAATTTGGCGGTGACTCTTATACCAATGCAGACAACTTTATGACTGGTCGTGCCAACGGCGTCGCGACTTATCGTAATACTGATTTCTTCGGTCTGGTAAATGGTCTGAACTTCGCGGTGCAGTATCAAGGTAACAACGAAGGTGCCAGTAATGGTCAGGAAGGCACCAACAACGGACGTGATGTTCGCCATGAAAATGGTGACGGCTGGGGTCTTTCCACAACATATGATTTAGGCATGGGCTTTAGCGCTGGTGCGGCATACACCTCATCTGACCGCACCAATGACCAGGTTAACCATACTGCGGCGGGTGGTGATAAAGCAGACGCGTGGACTGCTGGGCTAAAATACGATGCTAACAATATTTACCTGGCAACCATGTATTCAGAAACGCGTAATATGACCCCGTTTGGCGACAGCGATTATGCTGTTGCAAACAAAACCCAGAACTTTGAAGTCACTGCACAGTACCAGTTTGATTTTGGTCTGCGTCCGGCAGTCTCTTTCCTGATGTCTAAAGGCCGTGACCTGCACGCTGCCGATGGTGCAGACAACCCGGCAGGTGTTGATGATAAAGATCTTGTTAAATACGCCGATGTTGGCGCGACTTACTATTTCAATAAAAACATGTCCACTTATGTTGACTATAAAATCAACCTGTTGGATGAAGATGACAGTTTCTACGCTGCCAACGGCATCTCTACCGATGATATTGTCGCTTTAGGTCTGGTTTATCAGTTCTAAATCCTCCTGCCCGCTGTTATGGCGGGCTTTTTCTGCTTATTCTTCCTCCTTTGATCTAAATTAAAAATGTGAACTCCGTCATTACACAAAAAGTGTCATCTGGCGTTACACTTTATGCGGATACTAAAACAGGAGGTTTTATGAACAGAACGATTCTTGTCCCTATCGATATTTCCGATTCAGAATTAACTCAACGCGTGATTAGCCACGTTGAGGCAGAGGCAAAGATTGACGATGCAGAGGTTCATTTCCTGACGGTAATACCTTCACTGCCTTACTATGCCTCTCTGGGTTTAGCGTATTCCGCAGAATTACCGGCAATGGATGACCTGAAAGCGGAAGCCAAATCGCAACTGGAAGAGATCATTAAAAAATTTAAACTGCCAACCGACAGAGTGCATGTCCATGTTGAGGAAGGCTCGCCCAAAGACCGCATTCTGGAATTGGCGAAGAAGATCCCCGCTCATATGATCATCATTGCTTCCCATCGACCGGATATCACCACTTATCTGCTCGGTTCCAACGCCGCAGCTGTAGTGCGTCACGCAGAGTGCTCCGTGCTGGTTGTGCGCTGACACTAACGCCCGCACATTGCTGCGGGCTTTTTGATTCATTTCGCAAATGTGCTGACATTTTCCCCTCTAATCCGTACCATACACGCCACAGTTTTATATCAGATTTCTTATGCTGGGCGTTCCGGCATGACGCATACTCTTCTGATGCCATATAACGAATTGAGTCGCTTTTAAATGTCGCAAAATCAAGAAATTAGTAAGAAAGAACAATACAACCTGAACAAGTAAGGGCAAAAATCACAACTATCTGACCCATAAGTATTTTATTTATTTTTCAATATGTTAAACATTATCAGCGACAACAATAAGCTACGATAACCCACTCTTTTTTTGCCCCTTTTTTGCCCCTTCTACAGCGTTTTGCCCCATTTTTGCCATCAACAATTTTCCTCATAAAGTCATTTCAAAGCCTAATAGCTGCTCTACTTTTTTCCTCAATATCATGTCGCCAGCAGGAAACAACCTAATCCCTGTTTTAGGCCTCAAAGCTGTTAATGATAATCATTTTCATTTTGTATGGGTTATGCTATAAAACATAGCCGTTGCTATGTTTGTTCTAATTTTGCTCACTATAGGTACTAAATTATGCACTCAATAAAAAAAGTAACCATGCTCTTGGGGTGCCTCGCCCTCACCTGCTCGATCGCATTTCAGGCAAGTGCAACTGAAAAATTCAAGGTCATTACAACATTTACCATCATCGCGGATATGGCCAAAAACGTGGCTGGAGATGCTGCAGAAGTCTCATCCATAACCAAGCCTGGTGCAGAAATTCATGAGTATCAGCCTACCCCTGGCGATATTAAACGTGCGCAGGGGGCACAACTGATTCTCGCCAATGGTATGAATCTGGAATTGTGGTTCCAACGCTTTTACCAGCATCTCAATGGGGTTCCAGAAGTAATTGTCTCTTCGGGTGTGACGCCAGTAGGGATCACCGAAGGACCCTATGAGGGCAAACCTAATCCCCATGCATGGATGTCGCCAGATAATGCTCTGATTTACGTCGATAATATTCGTGATGCGTTGATAAAATACGATCCGGCAAATGCACAAACCTACCAACGTAATGCCGATACTTATAAAGCCAAGATTACCCAAACCCTTGCCCCCCTGCGTAAGCAGATTACGGAACTCCCTGAGAATCAGCGATGGATGGTCACCAGTGAAGGGGCTTTTTCTTATCTCGCACGCGATTTGGGGCTAAAAGAGCTTTATCTGTGGCCGATTAATGCCGATCAACAAGGAACACCGCAGCAGGTACGTAAGGTTGTTGATATAGTTAAGAAAAATCATATCCCGGCAGTCTTTAGCGAGAGTACGATTTCCGATAAACCAGCGCGTCAGGTTGCGCGTGAAACCGGCGCACACTACGGCGGTGTGCTCTATGTCGATTCCCTGAGCACAGAAAACGGCCCGGTACCTACGTATATCGACCTTCTTAAGGTTACTACCAGTACGCTGGTACAGGGAATTAAAGCCGGGAAAAGGGAGAAATAATGATGCAATCTGCAGGCATTGTCGTTAATGATGTTACTGTCACCTGGCGTAACGGGCACACAGCACTGCGCGATGCATCCTTCACAGTACCAAGTGGATCTATTGCCGCTCTGGTTGGGGTAAACGGTTCCGGAAAATCGACGTTGTTTAAAGCGATTATGGGATTTGTGCGTCTGACCAGCGGAAAGATATCTGTTCTGGGTATTCCCACGCGACAGGCGCTACAGAAAAACCTGGTTGCCTACGTCCCTCAGTCAGAAGAGGTTGACTGGTCATTTCCTGTACTGGTGGAAGATGTGGTGATGATGGGCCGCTATGGGCATATGGGTATGTTGCGTATAGCCAAAAAGAGGGATCGTCAGATTGTCACCGATGCGCTGGAACGTGTCGATATGGTGGATTTTCGCCATCGTCAAATCGGCGAGCTTTCCGGTGGACAAAAGAAACGCGTCTTTCTGGCGAGAGCGATTGCACAGCAGGGTGATGTGATCCTGCTGGATGAACCTTTTACCGGCGTTGATGTGAAAACCGAAGCGAAAATCATCAGCCTGTTGAGGGAGTTACGCGCGGAAGGCAAAACGATGCTTGTCTCAACGCACAATCTCGGCTCAGTCACGACATTTTGCGATTATACGGTCATGGTCAAAGGCACCGTCCTGGCAAGCGGGCCGACAGACACCACTTTTACAGCCGAGAACCTGGAGCTGGCTTTTAGCGGCGTACTGCGCCATGTCACACTTAACGACTCGGAAGAAAGCATTATTACTGACGATGAACGCCCTTTTGTGGCACATCGACCGTCAGCGGTGCAGAGGGAAGCAAGATGAACGTGCTACTGGAACCCTTCAGCTATGAATATATGCTCAATGCGATGTGGGTCTCGGCAATGGTCGGCGGTCTCTGCGCTTTCCTGTCATGCTATCTGATGCTAAAAGGCTGGTCGCTGATTGGCGATGCGCTGTCGCACTCTATTGTCCCGGGTGTTGCGGGGGCATATATGCTGGGGCTTCCGTTTTCTCTGGGAGCCTTCTTTTCCGGCGGACTGGCAGCGGGCAGCATGCTGTTTCTTAACCAACGCACCCGCTTAAAAGAAGATGCCATCATCGGCCTGATCTTCTCGTCCTTTTTTGGCCTGGGGCTGTTTATGGTGTCATTGAACCCGACATCCGTGAACATTCAGACCATCGTCCTGGGCAATATTCTGGCAATCGATCCGGCGGATATCCTGCAACTCACTATCATTGGCATTCTCTCGATCATCGTGCTTTTTTTCAAATGGAAAGATCTTATGGTGACCTTTTTCGACGAGAATCACGCCCGTGCTATTGGATTACATCCGGGCAGATTAAAAATCCTCTTCTTCACCCTGCTGTCGGTTTCGACCGTTGCGGCGCTGCAAACGGTTGGTGCCTTTCTGGTGATCTGTCTGGTGGTGACTCCCGGTGCAACAGCATGGTTGTTAACCGATCGTTTTCCCCGCCTGCTCATAATTGCTGTAACTATTGGCAGTGTAACCAGTTTCCTCGGCGCGTGGGTCAGTTACTTTCTGGACGGCGCGACAGGTGGAATCATCGTGGTGGCGCAGACACTGCTGTTTCTTTTAGCATTTGTATTTGCGCCCACCCATGGACTTTTGGCAAATCGTCGGCGTGCGCATAAAGCGCTGGAGGATCGCTCATGATGGCATTATTACTGGAGCCACTGCAGTTCACCTTTATGAGTCACGCACTGCTGATTTCACTGGTAGTTTCCATACCCTGTGCGCTGCTGTCGGTCTTTCTGGTCCTGAAAGGTTGGGCACTGATGGGTGACGCGATGAGTCATGCGGTTTTTCCTGGCATCGTGCTTACCTGGATTCTGGGGTTACCTCTGGCTACAGGGGCATTCGTCGCCGGAGTATTCTGCGCGGTGGCGACGGGATACCTGAAAGACAACAGCCGAATCAAGCAAGATACAGTTATGGGGATTGTTTTTTCTGGCATGTTTGCCGCAGGTCTGATCTTGTATATTGCAATCAAACCAGACGTACATCTTGACCATATTCTTTTCGGCGACATGCTCGGGATAACCATCGGCGATATAATCCAGACGGTGATTATTGCCGGGCTGGTTACACTTGTTATTAGCGCAAAATGGCGGGATTTTTTGCTGTTCAGCTTTGATTATCAACAGGCGCAGGTAAGCGGTTTGCATACGAGATGGCTGCATTATGGGCTGCTGTGCATGGTTTCCCTGACCATTGTGGCGACGCTGAAAGCAGTAGGTATCATTCTCTCTATTTCTCTGCTCATTGCGCCTGGCGCCATTGCAGTACTCCTGACACAACGCTTTCATATTGCGCTCCTACTGGCGACTGGCATATCGGTAATAGTGTCAATGACTGGTGTCTGGCTGTCCTTTTTTATCGACAGCGCACCAGCTCCGACGATTGTCGTCTTATTCGCGGTCGTGTTCATCATGACGTTTACCGTTACCAGCATCAACGCACGCACAAAGGGAAACGCCCATACACAGGATCTGTTATCACCCAATTAGCACAACATCCGAGGACAGCATCGTCCGCCAGCCTACAGAAGTCCGGAAAGCCATGGAAGGTCGTTGGGAGGAGGTACGAATTCTATCATGCAAAAAATACGTAAAATCGATAACGCCTAGAAATCATTCAATACTCGCACTATCGAAAGTTTACCAGCCAACCGCGGCACGTTCCTGCATACGACGTGCCGCAGCTTCTGTTATTCCACGATAAAATTCCTAACCGAATTCAAATCCTTCAGACTATTCAGCTCTTCCTTCAGCTCCCGCTGACGGCGATAAATCTCGTCATTGCGCTCAACCTGTGCCTGAGCCATTGCTGCCGCCAGTTCTTCCAGTTCCGGCATCGACAGTTTCACCTGCTGATTATCGGCATCACCCCACGTCATCACGTCCCGTACAATGTCGGATTTCGCAGCCATTACCACCGGATAAAGGCGGCCCAGTGAGTTGGGGCCAGCATTCCAGATACGACCGTTCCATTCAAACGTGAACGGCTTCGCCTCCTGTTCTGTGCGCCATGCTTCAATTCCCTGACGTCTGGCCTCTCTGGCCGCTTCCAGCATTTCTGGTGTCACAGTGAATGGGGCTATCTCACCCCATTTGCCACTTTGCAGTTCCTGCCAGATTCGCTGACCCGTCGGTGCGACATCATCAGCGGTGGCTGTGTAGGGGACTGCCTGGTCCCTGTCGTCAAAAAAAACGTCACAGTCTACTGCGCCACTTTCGGTATAACGGGGATTAATGATTTTTTTAATTTCCACGGTGCATTCCTCACGATGTGCGAATAAAAAGCCCGGGCATTGCGCCAGAGACATGAGCATCCGGCACCCCGGACAGGGCGCTATATGACCCCGGTAATGAATGCTCTGAACATCCCGTAATGAAAAATTGTGGGGATGCTATATACGTTCCGGTGGGAGTACTGGGCACTGAAATCCCCACCGGTCCCAGTCGTGAGCCTCTGTATGACTGCCCCCTGACAAGTCTGATGACTTTATCACCGTCAGCTTCTCCCTGGTACGCAGCAATAATCAGCCCGCCAATGTCAGGGTCTCCCCATCTGTTGCAGACAGAGCTCGCCACGATTCTGTAAATAATATCTTCTGTGGGGTAATGACTCCAACTTATTGATAGTGTTTTATGTTCAGATAATGCCCGATGACTTTGTCATGCAGCTCCACCGATTTTGAGAACGACAGCGACTTCCGTCCCAGCCGTGCCAGGTGCTGCCTCAGATTCAGGTTATGCCGCTCAATTCGCTGCGTATATCGCTTGCTGATTACGTGCAGCTTTCCCTTCAGGCGGGATTCATACAGCGGCCAGCCATCCGTCATCCATATCACCACGTCAAAGGGTGACAGCAGGCTCATAAGACGCCCCAGCGTCGCCATAGTGCGTTCACCGAATACGTGCGCAACAACCGTCTTCCGGAGACTGTCATACGCGTAAAACAGCCAGCGCTGGCGCGATTTAGCCCCGACATAGCCCCACTGTTCGTCCATTTCCGCGCAGACGATGACGTCACTGCCCGGCTGTATGCGCGAGGTTACCGACTGCGGCCTGAGTTTTTTAAGTGACGTAAAATCGTGTTGAGGCCAACGCCCATAATGCGTGCAGTTGCCCGGCATCCAACGCCATTCATGGCCATATCAATGATTTTCTGGTGCGTACCGGGTTGAGAAGCGGTGTAAGTGAACTGCAGTTGCCATGTTTTACGGCAGTGAGAGCAGAGATAGCGCTGATGTCCGGCAGTGCTTTTGCCGTTACGCACCACCCCGTCAGTAGCTGAACAGGAGGGACAGCTGATAGAAACAGAAGCCACTGGAGCACCTCAAAAACACCATCATACACTAAATCAGTAAGTTGGCAGCATCACCCTTCTGTGGTTATATTTATTTTCACCCAGCCAGTCAGTCTGGATATGGGCCAGTAGCAGTAGCGGGTGTGATAAATGGGGCCGTTAATGCCGTAAAAAGTAAGGGATTTGGCTCTGTACCTCGGTTCTGTTGTCTCAGGGCGTGCATCAGTCCACCGGATGCTGAGCCCCCCTTCAAACCGTGTGTCGGGTATGATGATGTCGTAGGGGCCAGCAACGGAATATTCACCTGGCAGCGCATTCCTTACCCAGGCCAGGAAATCACTCTTAGTGTCAAAACGGATAACATCTTCAGGCAGAAAAGCACACCCAAAGCCGAATGCGCCGGGTATCGCCAGACGGCTGAGGTGTACTGGCAATAGCGGACACTACCATTTGTTCTTTTTTTAAGCAGCCATCTGATGATATTTTTCCCTGAAGGCTGCCGGGGAGATATTCCCCAGACGAGAGTGACGACGCTGACGATTGTAGAAAATCTCAATGTATTCCCGTATTACTGAGATGGCTTCATCCCGGTTATTAAAACGATAGTGGCTCAGGCTCTCATTTTTCAGCGTTCCCCAGAAGCTTTCCATCGGAGCGTTGTCGTAACAGTTACCTTTACGCGACATTGATGTTTTCAGACCAGACTGCTCCTGTATGACCCGGTAATCGTATGCGCAGTACTGTGAACCTCGATCAGAGTGGTGGATTAGCCCGGCAGGTGGGCGCTGGCTCCTGAGCGCCATAAACAGGGCTTTACCTGTCAGCTCTTTTGTCATGCGCTCTCCCATGGCGTAGCCGACAATTTCGCACGTATAAACATCTTTGATGCCAGCGAGGTACAACCATCCCTCCTGTGTGGCAACATACGTCAGGTCCGCCACCCAGACCTGATTTGGTGCTGTAGGAGCGAACGTCTGGTTCAGCAGATTTGGCGCAACTGGCAGATTGTGGTTCGAGTTCGTAGTCGCTCTGAACTTGCGTTTCTGCTTACAGCGTAGCCTTAGCTCCTTACGAAGACGTGCCAGTCGGTCACGACCAACGATGATGCCATTCTCTGCCAGCTCCGTCTGGAGCCGCCGGGTTCCATATGTTTCGCGAGTGCGGATATGTGCCACCTTAATCTCCAGTTTTAGCCGCTCATCACTTTGTTTTCTGTCTGAGGGTTCATGCTGTACCCAGTTGTAATAACCGCTCCTGGATACACCAAATACCTGACACATCGCTTCAATGGGAAATTGTTGTCGCCATTGTTCGATTAACGCGTATTTTTCAGCGACTCCTGTGCAAAATACGCTGTTGCTTTTTTTAATATATCTCGCTCAAGGCGAGCTTCATTTAACGCCTTACGCAGTTGCAGAATTTCAGATTCCAGTTCAGCCACCGTGCGGGAACCAGGAGTACCGAGCCCTTTTCTGGCGGCGGTAACCCATTGTCCTAAAGTGCCTTCAGGAAGAGATAATCGGGAAGCGCCTTCACTGATCGAAAGTTGATTTTCAGGAACCGTTCTGACAGCTTCGGCTTTGAACTCTTTAGAGTAACGTTGGGTTTTTCTGCTCATTATTAGCTCCTTCTGATGCCATTCTATTTCAGGAAGGAGTGTCCGTTAAACTCAGGCTACCTCATTCTGGCGAGTCGTTTTTTGGAGTGTTCGCGGGCTTTTTCCTCCGTCATCTGAATAATCAGCATATCAGCAGGATCGCAAATCACGTTGTAAATCACCCAGCCGTCAATCAGGCCGATAGTCTTGCCGGTTCGTGCCGGGCCAACAAATATCACTGCGTCGTATTCACGCGAGGCCAGGCAGTTCATCGGCTCAATAACATACGGTGCCACCAGCGGATCCCACGGGACTGAGTTCCCTGCCCCCATGGGCACCCGCATATACTGAGCAACGGCATCAGCAACCCGCATTCGTCTCGGTGCGCGAAGGATATAACCTGAATCGGTTCGTGCTGCCTTTGCGGTTTCCTGATTCAGCATTACTCCTCCTGCTGTAATTCCTCCTCATCATCCGCACCTGCTTCAGTCACCCGCAGGGCTATCTGATCGCGCAGATCATCAATAATGGACTGAACACGGCTCACAGCGGCAGGCTGCAGACCGCAGTCACGTTCAAGAATATCCGGTAATGTCTCCAGCACCTGCACGACCGCTTTTGCCCAGATGGCAAACTCCCGTCTGACATCACTGGCCGGAATGAGTTGTGCCGTTTCCTGTTCGAACTTAAGACGCTCACGTTCAGACTGATACCAGGCTTTGCGCTCATGCGCGTCCATTTCGCCTTCTGCAACCGGCGGTGGTAATGCCAGAAATGCCGACACAATATCAACCACCCGATAAAGCTTGAGGTTGCTTTCATGCCCCCTGCAACGGGTAGATTTTGCAGCCTTGCCGCAGCAGTCTGGCGATGTACACCTGACAGTGCCGCCAGTTGACTGATATTCAGCGTCAGATTTTTTAACTCTCGATCCATACCCGCTCCAGAATGTTTTAAACATGCATCTTGCGAACAACTTTAGGCAAACGGTGTTAGTGATGAACAAAAAACAATCAAAATCGACACCATAAAAATAAAACCACTGTAATATCAATCCATTACAGTAGTGGTGATGACGAATGAAATTTCAAAAACTAGCCTTTTTCCGCGCCGCTCCCGCCCCGTGGCAGGCCACCCCACCGGGAGGACCCGTCAGCCTGACAGCCATGACGAACGTCTGATACAGCGCCCTGCATGAATGACATCGGGATAATCCAGAAAGGAATAGCATCGTACCCACAAGAATCAGTGTAAGTGTCCTGTTTCTTCCACCCCCGCACAGGACTGGCGAGCATGAGGGACAAACCCGCGAACCATAAACGCGGTAAAAACCCGGTGTGCATCGTTTTTGATTATTCCCGCACACTCGCGCAGAAGGAGTTCCCCGTCGGGCTACGGTCATGGTTAATACGGGAATACGGCGACGATACAGCGCATGATGTGTCAGGCTTGAATACCTTTATCCGTTAAAAGGGATATCAGTTAAGTTATCCCGTGTAGGGTATAAGCCATTATCAAAGCCACTCTGTAGGAAGTGGCTTTTGTAATGGCAATAAAAAGCCCCGCGAATGCGAGGCTAAATCCTGGTATTTGTAATGACTGGCTCTTATCTCAACGCAGCCCCTTACCGCGCGCAAAATGCTCAATATCAAGCATCAGCAATGAGATGTTTAATCTGGATTCACTCCAGAAGTGAGCACCACCCTGTCTACAGAGCCAGATGTGAAGGATGATGAGTAAAATTATCGCTATCATCGAAGGCATTGCGTCCTGATGTATTCCTGAAGCGTTCTCAGTGCTGTTTGGTCGCGGATAATTCCGTCCCGGATACCGAGAACGTTTCGTCCAGCAACTGGAGAGAGTTCGACGGTGGCATCATTGCCCATGCCGGAGGCGCTGGAGGTTTCGGCTGAGGATGGCACAGGGCATTTTCCTTTGACGAGCACCCGACCACCATTATCAAGCTTGCGCCGAAGAGCATCATTTTCAGCTTTCGCATCAGCTAACTCCTTCGTGTATTTAGCATCGAGTGCATCAGCATCACGCTGGCGCTGCTGCATGTCAGTAATGGTTGCGTTCGCCAGCTTCAGTTCTCTTGCGTTTTTGTCGCGCTGCTCTTTGTAGGTAATGGCGTTATCACGGTAATGATTAACAGCCCATGACAGGCGGACGATGATGCAGATAACCAGAGCGGAGATAATCGCGGTGACTCTGCTCATTGCTGCCCCCACAAACAGACTTCACGCTCAATCTCACGACGGGTCATCAGCCCTTTCCATTGCTTACCGCCAGCATATGTCCAGCGACGTAGCTGGTCACATGCGCCTTTGATATAGCCCTGGTTTATTTTGCGAAGAAGCGTCGATGTTCTGAAATTGCCAGCGCCCACGTTGTAAACGAACGAGTAAAGAGCGCCGCGCGTTGTTTCCGGTATATCGACTTTGATGTACGGGTTAATTTGTCTGGCGACAGTGGCAAGGTCTTTATTCAGGAGAGCTTTGCATTCTGCTTCGGTATACGTTTTACCAGGCATGATGTCTTTTCCGGTGTGTCCGTGACATACAGTCCATACACCAATGATATCTTTGTATGGTATGTAGCTGACACCTTCCAGACCATCGTTACCACCTGGGCCAGTGATTAACACAGATGCTATAGCAACAGCCCCGCCACCAATAGCAACTGCAACAGCCTTGCGTAATGATGGCGACATTATTCACCTCTCGCAGCCTTACGCTTATCTTCTCTTATTTTGAAATACAGATTCGTCAGATAAGTCAGAAGCCCCAGAAGCAGACTTCCCAGCACACCAATCGCAGCCCACTGTGATGGACTGACCTGATCCAACCACTGCAAAAACCAGTAGCCGGCACTGCCGGCGGAGGTGCCGTAGGCAATGCCCGTTGAAATTTTGTCCATGGATTTCATAGCCTCACCTCCGCAAATAACGGATGGCGTAGTTTTACACTGAGAAATGAAAGGGATTTGAAAAGAAAAAAACGCAAAAGCGGGCGAAACGATATATACAGTAAGGAAAGCACTGAGGTAGCCTGAGTTTAACGGACACTCCTTCCTAAAATAGAATGGCATCAGAAGGAGCTAATAATGAGCAGAAAAACCCAACGTTACTCTAAAGAGTTCAAAGCCGAAGCTGTCAGAACGGTTCCTGAAAATCAACTTTCGATCAGTGAAGGCGCTTCCCGATTATCTCTTCCTGAAGGCACTTTAGGACAATGGGTTACCGCCGCCAGAAAAGGGCTCGGTACTCCTGGTTCCCGCACGGTGGCTGAACTGGAATCTGAAATTCTGCAACTGCGTAAGGCGTTAAATGAAGCTCGCCTTGAGCGAGATATATTAAAAAAAGCAACAGCGTATTTTGCACAGGAGTCGCTGAAAAATACGCGTTAATCGAACAATGGCGACAACAATTTCCCATTGAAGCGATGTGTCAGGTATTTGGTGTATCCAGGAGCGGTTATTACAACTGGGTATGAAGTGGTCAACAAAAACTGGCCACCGAGTTAGAGTTTTTCCAGTATCGATTTTCCGATTCGTTTGGGGGTAACCCACCGTTATATTCGTGCGGTCTTAGTGCGCTGTAATATCCAACGATATAGTCCGTTATGGCGTGAGCTGCCTCGCTGAAGCTTACGTAACCCACCACCGGCATCCATTCGTTCTTCAGACTCCTGAAGAAGCGTTCCATTGGGCTGTTATCCCAGCAGTTTCCGCGCCGGCTCATACTCTGTCTGATCTGGTATCGCCACAATAACTGCCGGAACTGCCTGCTCGTATAATGACTGCCCTGATCGCTGTGGAACATCACCCCGCCGGGCTTACCACGGGTTTCCCATGCCATTTCCAGCGCTTTCATGGTGAGCCTGCTGTCCGGCGAGAACGACATGGCCCAGCCCACTGGTTTTCTTGCGAACAGGTCGAGAACAACGGCGAGGTACGCCCAGCGCTTACCCGTCCAGATATAGGTCACATCACCGCACCACACCTGATTTGGCTCGGTCACGGCGAACTGCCTTTCAAGGTAGTTAGGGATAGCAACATGTTCATGACCACCACGTTTATACCGGTGAGTCGGCTGCTGACAGCTGACCAGCCCCAGCTCTTTCATGAGCCTGCCAGCAAGCCAGCGTCCCATCTGGTAGCCTCTCCGGGTTGCCATTGTGGCGATGCTTCTTGCTCCGGCCGAACCGTGGCTGATGCCATGTAGCTCAAGTACCTGACTGCGTAATACAGCCCGTCTGCCGTCTGGTTTTTCAGGACGGTTTTTCCAGTATCTGTAGCTGCTGCGATGAACCCCGAACACATGGCAGAGTGTGACCACAGGATAATGCGCTCTGAGTTTCCCGATTATCGAGAACTGTTCAGGGAGTCTGACATCAAGAGCGCGGTAGCCTTTTTTAATATTTCATTCTCCATTTCAATGCGTTGTAGCTTTTTCCTCAGCTTACGTATTTCGATTTGTTCTGGTGTTATCGGAGAGGCTTTTGGTGTTTTGCCCTGACGCTCATCACGCAGTTGTTTGACCCATCTTGTCATTGTGGAAAGGCCAACATCCATAGCTTTGGCGGCATCTGCCACCGTGTATTTCTGGTCAACAACCAGTTGAGCGGATTCGCGTTTAAACTCTGCGCTAAAATTTCTTTTTTTCATTGGAGCACCTGTGTTGTTCTGAGGTGAGCATATCACCTCTGTTCAGGTGGCCAAATTCAGTGTGCCACTTCAGTACAGCATGAACCCTCAGACAGAAAACAAAGTGATGAGCGGCTAAAACTGGAGATTAAGGTGGCACATATCCGCACTCGCGAAACATATGGAACCCGGCGGCTCCAGACGGAGCTGGCAGAGAATGGCATCATCGTTGGTCGTGACCGACTGGCACGTCTTCGTAAGGAGCTAAGGCTACGCTGTAAGCAGAAACGCAAGTTCAGAGCGACTACGAACTCGAACCACAATCTGCCAGTTGCGCCAAATCTGCTGAACCAGACGTTCGCTCCTACAGCACCAAATCAGGTCTGGGTGGCGGACCTGACGTATGTTGCCACACAGGAGGGATGGTTGTACCTCGCTGGCATCAAAGATGTTTATACGTGCGAAATTGTCGGCTACGCCATGGGAGAGCGCATGACAAAAGAGCTGACAGGTAAAGCCCTGTTTATGGCGCTCAGGAGCCAGCGCCCACCTGCCGGGCTAATCCACCACTCTGATCGAGGTTCACAGTACTGCGCATACGATTACCGGGTCATACAGGAGCAGTTTGGTCTGAAAACATCAATGTCGCGTAAAGGTAACTGTTACGACAACGCTCCGATGGAAAGCTTCTGGGGAACGCTGAAAAATGAGAGCCTGAGCCACTATCGTTTTAATAACCGGGATGAAGCCATCTCAGTAATACGGGAATACATTGAGATTTTCTACAATCGTCAGCGTCGTCACTCTCGTCTGGGGAATATCTCCCCGGCAGCCTTCAGGGAAAAATATCATCAGATGGCTGCTTAAAAAAAGAACAAATGGTAGTGTCCGCTATTGCCAGTACACCTCACACTCTATCCAACAAACCACCCACAGTTAATCGGAATAAAAGCAGAGTGCTTATGAATGATCGCACGCCCGAAGGTTAGTATTTCTGCACAGCAATTTTGCAAAAAAAGGCGATCATTCATAACTTAAACGTCTTTCAGTCACTCCGGGATTTCCCATCATCGCAGACTGAAAGACTCTGACTGGAGCGGGCAGCGGGAATCGAACCCGCATCATCAGCTTGGAAGGCTGAGGTAATAGCCATTATACGATGCCCGCATATGGTGCCGACTACCGGAATCGAACTGGTGACCTACTGATTACAAGTCAGTTGCTCTGCCTGCTGAGCTAAGTCGGCGCTGGCCCACCACCGAGGACTCGAACCTCGCACCGTCAACTTAGAAGGTTGATGCTCTATCCGGATGAGCTAGTGGTGGTTGGTGGCCCTTGCTGGACTTGAACCAGCGACCTGGCGATTATGAGTCGCTCGCTCTGACCAACTGAGCTAAAGGGCCGGAGGCAGAATAATAACCATATGTCATCACATCTGCAAACTCATCTGACCACCAGCACGTTTAACGTCCTGTGCCGTTTTTCAGGTATAAAAAAAACCGCATAAAGCGGGCTCTTTCAAATGTCCATGTCTGCTATTCGCCTCGCGGTACAGCTTTGCGAAGCGTACAAGAATTGAAGCAGTTTTTACGTCAAAAAGCAATAACTTTTTTCTCTATACCAAAAGCCATAACCATTGGTTTGTACAAAATAAATTCTGCCACCTTTAGCCAATGCTCAATGCGTCTTTCACAGGTTCTTAAACTCCATTTCGGGTGTGCATCATTCAGCAGTTCAGCCATTTTGCGTTTGGTCATCCCCCGCCCCTCATACCGTTGCCGAAGGACGCTAATCAATCCTGGATGCTCTGCCAGCACCTCACTTATGACCCGATCAATACATAACGCCTCTGCATCAGTACAATGCGCCAGCCAGCTCTTTTGCTTACCGTTAATCATATCCCGCAAAAAAGCCTCAAGTTCAGACTTGTTCAGACCTGCTTTTTTCATCCTCCGGAGCGCCTCGTTAATTGCCGTTTTTGTCAGCTTTTTAGAGGTCAACATCAGGTTAAACATATTCCCCGTCTTACCGCCACCAATATACGACCAGCGCCCCCACATACGTAGTTTTCCCTGAATCCAGACACTTTCCAGCGTGGTGAGACGAAGGTGTTCTCCGCTTTTTCCTGTATTCGTTGGGTAAATCATAAATATCCCTCCTTTCTCCAGATTTCTTGTGTGCGAAAAACACCTTCTGCATGCATCAGGCGTAATTCTTCTTTGGTGTAATCGCTGGTTTTTACCCGCCCGTCGATTAAATCGTGGCACGAGCTACAGGCAATCGCTGCCTGCATATCGTGTGGCTTTATCGCTGTTCCGCACGTTCCCGCCAGTCGGTAATGCGCCAGCACAGACGTTTCCGGATCGTGATTGCAGTAGCCAGGAATTCTGACGGTGCACATCTGCCCCCGCGCCGCTTTACGTAAATCCACCATTACGCAAACTCCAGCAGCTGCGCGGCCACATTTTCGACTTGTTCCGGAGAGGAAAATTTACGGAACAGAATCCAGTTCCACAGCACATTCAGAACAGATTTATAAACCTGCTGAAACTCGGTTTCGTCCATATTCGCAAAAGCGATGGATTTTGCCCGACGCCCGCGGCTACCGTCCGGATAAAAATGTTCGGTGTAAAATCCAGCCTGAATGGTTACCCACTCGCGAAAAGCCTCAAACGACTTTAGCAATGCCGTATCCCGGGTTCTGCGTGTCGCAACTGTATTCAGATATTGCTCTGCGGCTTCGCTCAGAGCTGGCGTATGTTCCCGACCTACTGATTCGCACAGGTAATCAACGAAACCAGACAGCAGTTCTCGTTCGCGAGGCGTGATCGCCCCACCGACCGGAGTCCAGTAATCGAATCCCAGTTGCAGGAGTTTGAAAAAACGCTTGTGGAATGCGTAGTTACGCACACGCTTAAAGTCTGCGTGTATCCACTCACCTGTTTTGATTTGATGCAGAAAATCGCAACTCTCCGGCGTCGCCGGGAGAAGTAATCCGGAAGAGGTTTGTTTGATCAGTTGTATATGCGCCATCGTAGTTCTCCGCTGGCGCAGTAGAATGGGTGTTCAGCCCGTTATGTAGTATACCAGAATTAATGCCAATACTAACAGGATGCTCTGACTCGCAATTCATCCAGCAGTTTATCATTTCCCATAATGTCACTTACCCTCATCGGTAAAAAAATTGCCTTTCGACCATTACGATACATCATTGATTTTTTGGTTTCAGGGAAGTAATCCATTTCGACTATAACTGACAGGTCATCACGACGTATGACTGCGTATTTACTACTAAATAGTTTCTTTATTTTTTCCACGATGCCTCCAGGTTTATAAGTACAAACGGTTATATCAACATAGAGACAAAAGGTGATGCTGCCAACTTACTGATTTAGTGTATGATGGTGTTTTTGAGGTGCTCCAGTGGCTTCTGTTTCTATCAGCTGTCCCTCCTGTTCAGCTACTGACGGGGTGGTGCGTAACGGCAAAAGCACTGCCGGACATCAGCGCTATCTCTGCTCTCACTGCCGTAAAACATGGCAACTGCAGTTCACTTACACCGCTTCCCAACCCGGTACGCACCAGAAAATCATTGATATGGCCATGAATGGCGTTGGATGCCGGGCAACTGCACGCATTATGGGCGTTGGCCTCAACACGATTTTACGTCACTTAAAAAACTCAGGCCGCAGTCGGTAACCTCGCGCATACAGCCGGGCAGTGACGTCATCGTCTGCGCGGAAATGGACGAACAGTGGGGCTATGTCGGGGCTAAATCGCGCCAGCGCTGGCTGTTTTACGCGTATGACAGTCTCCGGAAGACGGTTGTTGCGCACGTATTCGGTGAACGCACTATGGCGACGCTGGGGCGTCTTATGAGCCTGCTGTCACCCTTTGACGTGGTGATATGGATGACGGATGGCTGGCCGCTGTATGAATCCCGCCTGAAGGGAAAGCTGCACGTAATCAGCAAGCGATATACGCAGCGAATTGAGCGGCATAACCTGAATCTGAGGCAGCACCTGGCACGGCTGGGACGGAAGTCGCTGTCGTTCTCAAAATCGGTGGAGCTGCATGACAAAGTCATCGGGCATTATCTGAACATAAAACACTATCAATAAGTTGGAGTCATTACCAAAAAAACCGCCGAAACGGGTTAAGTGCGGGTGCGTTGAGGATGCCTGACACATCAAAGGTGGCGGGAGATTACTCTCCCGCCTGGTCACTCTTACTCTCTAGATTCGTAGTCTACGAAAACAGCGACCTCCGTCTGGCCGATTCGGATTCGTACCTCGCAGAGGTCTTTCCTCGTTACCAGTGCCGTCACAATGACGGTTAAACAGATGACGATCAGGGCGATTAACATCGCCTTTTGCTGCTTCATAGCCTGCTTCTCCTTGCCTTTCGGCACGTAAGAGGCTAACCTACATTTGTGAGACATAGATTGGGCCTCAGATTAATGTTAAGCGTCTTGCAGGACGCGTAATGTTAACTGGGGCTTTTCTCTGTCTGCCTTACAGTGACATACCCGAGGCAGACAGCCTCAAGCACCCGCAGCAATCTTACCGACACCGATAAGAAAACGCTATTTTTTATTGCCAGCACCATCTATCCAGGCTAGTTTATCTGCGTCAGAACGGCGCAATGCGCTCGCCTGAGATACGTTTACTTGCCATGGTAACAACAGGTAACGGCAATTGCTGTTTCTGTTTTGTTTCCTTCAAAAACCCCGGACCATCAATCCGGGGTTTTTGTTTGTTAACCCCAACGGCAAATCGAATACACCACCAGCGCCACCGCCATCGCAATTCCTACCGTGGTGAATGCCTCAGGCCAGGTCATTGATTCACCTCCTGCGGTGGTTCCGGTAGCGGCATCCAGTGAGTTGAGCTCTCTACTTCAACGCCGTCTTTGTCCACAAAAGCCATCTTATTCCCGCCACGAGTGGGGCAAAAAACCTTATCCCAGGAACCGGGGAATACATTCCCGAGATCATCGAGAAGAATCACATCGCAATATTCAGCAGGAACTGCATCACTACAGCTTATCCAGCCAGCCGGAGCTACCGGAGAGTTGCCAGCCTTACGCATGGCCATTTCCACGATTTCAACCATATCTCCTGGTGGAATTTTACAAAGTTGCCCAATACATTTCTGCTGCCTGGCATATTCGAGAATGTGCTCCAGTTTGGTTCGATTAATCATTATTTATCTCCCTTAAGCATGGCAGCGCGGCAGGCGTTCCAGCCATCAACATAATCAAACGTATTACTATCGTTTGGCCCGATTTCATCCGGCACTATCGGCTCTGGTTGGATAGTGACGTTGGCAAAGGCAGCACGCAAACCGGTTTTAATTTCTTCGATTTCATCAGAGCCAAGCGATGAATCTGACAGTGCGTGATGGAATGCGTAAGCCATGTCGTCGTTTACTGCAACCGGCACTGCCGGCGCTGCGTAAAGCGGTGTTATATCTGCCCGAAAATCACATGCTTTATGCAGTCGTACCCAACACTCAACTTCCGCTTTGTCAAAATATATAGCAGTGAACGTATTAGATTCCTGGTCAACTTGAGTAAACGTCACCTTCCACGCTACAGCTACGGCTTTCCATCCATCAGGTTGTCGCATTCGCGGGGCAGCATAAAGCTCATGCATTCCATCAGGCAGCGAGTGACCCACATACTCACCGAACCCGTCAATACACATGCCCCCATCTTCAACAATGCATTCCGCTACAGGCTCTGCTTCCAGTGATGCCAGAGCGATAAGCGCCAGTTCACGAATTTCACCGCCGTCTATATCGTCAATATCATCGCGGCCAGAAATGTTAGCCAGCCATTGCAGTCGCTCTTTGGTAATAGTGGTCATGCCGTAGCCCCTTCTTGATATTTTTCAAACCAGAACACAACCGGGTCAGATTTCATTTCAACCAATCCCATACGAACCAGCGCTTTGCCTTTCCCGGACGCAAGGAATTCACGACGACCATCACTGATAATTCGTCGATAATCTTCCAGGCTACTGCAATGCTTGTGCAGATTGCATGGGTGGCATGCTGGTACCATGTTGGATATATCGTCACGTTCCTGGTGAAGCATATTTCCATCAAAACGAATGACCGGTTTTACATGGTCTGCATGCCACTTTTCGCCAAGTTCGCAGCCGCAATAAGCGCAGCGACCACCGAACTTCATGCGCAGTTCTGCACGTTGTTTTTTCGTCAGTGCCATATCAGCTTTCCTTATACGGATTAATTTTATTGTGCAGTGTGTTGAATGACGCCCATACCACGTCGTTATACAATTCAATAACTGGCTCAATTATTTTTCCGATTATCCAGACAAAAATTAGCGGGGATATCGGTGTCATCAACACGATAAACAGAATGAGAAACAGGAATTCTGTTGTTCTACTCTTTCGCGGATATTTTTTTCTAAATAATGTAACCATTCATTACCGCCCTTTCGAGCGGTCTCCTGATGATTTGAGGGTGCAGAAATCCCTCCGGTTAAGGATTAAATTTTTAACAGTGCTAAATTTAATTATTCAGTTCTGGATTTTGTCGCCCTGCGTATCCGCGCTTTCGCGTTACGCTCAATCTGTATCAGCTTTTCTATATTTCTCCGCCTTTCCTGTTCCTCCTGGCGCAATAGCCTTACATCATCTGCCAGTCTGGTTTCTCTTTTTGCCACAGAGAGCATCCAGTCAAACGGCTCCACAACCGCACCGCAGATTTTACAGCGGACCTGACGCTCTTTTTCGTCAACCCGGACAGAGGCGTGATGGCAATATGGTCTTTCCGATGGTTCATAAAGAAAATTAACCTGATTACGTGGGTCATCCTCTTTTACCGGAAATAAAACGATATTGCTTAACTCATCTTGGTGATGCTGCCAACTTACTGATTTAGTGTATGATGGTGTTTTTGAGGTGCTCCAGTGGCTTCTGTTTCTATCAGCTGTCCCTCCTGTTCAGCTACTGACGGGGTGGTGCGTAACGGCAAAAGCACTGCCGGACATCAGCGCTATCTCTGCTCTCACTGCCGTAAAACATGGCAACTGCAGTTCACTTACACCGCTTCTCAACCCGGTACGCACCAGAAAATCATTGATATGGCCATGAATGGCGTTGGATGCCGGGCAACAGCACGCATTATGGGCGTTGGCCTCAACACGATTTTACGTCACTTAAAAAACTCAGGCCGCAGTCGGTAACCTCGCGCATACAGCCGGGCAGTGACGTCATCGTCTGCGCGGAAATGGACGAACAGTGGGGCTATGTCGGGGCTAAATCGCGCCAGCGCTGGCTGTTTTACGCGTATGACAGTCTCCGGAAGACGGTTGTTGCGCACGTATTCGGTGAACGCACTATGGCGACGCTGGGGCGTCTTATGAGCCTGCTGTCACCCTTTGACGTGGTGATATGGATGACGGATGGCTGGCCGCTGTATGAATCCCGCCTGAAGGGAAAGCTGCACGTAATCAGCAAGCGATATACGCAGCGAATTGAGCGGCATAACCTGAATCTGAGGCAGCACCTGGCACGGCTGGGACGGAAGTCGCTGTCGTTCTCAAAATCGGTGGAGCTGCATGACAAAGTCATCGGGCATTATCTGAACATAAAACACTATCAATAAGTTGGAGTCATTACCAACTCATCTTCTGGTTTTATTTCCATGCTCCTCTCCTTTGATGCGAATACCAGCGGTAATTGAAGCCTGATAGCTAATTTTACTCACAGTACCGCCTCCTGAAATTTCCCCTGATAAAACGCCAGCACGCGCTGCATAGTGAGGTAGCCTGAGTTTAACGGACACTCCTTCCTGAAATAGAATGGCATCAGAAGGAGCTAATAATGAGCAGAAAAACCCAACGTTACTCTAAAGAGTTCAAAGCCGAAGCTGTCAGAACGGTTCTTGAAAATCAACTTTCGATCAGTGAAGGCGCTTCCCGATTATCTCTTCCTGAAGGCACTTTAGGACAATGGGTTACCGCCGCCAGAAAAGGGCTCGGTACTCCTGGTTCCCGCACGGTGGCTGAACTGGAATCTGAAATTCTGCAACTGCGTAAGGCGTTAAATGAAGCTCGCCTTGAGCGAGATATATTAAAAAAAGCAACAGCGTATTTTGCACAGGAGTCGCTGAAAAATACGCGTTAATCGAACAATGGCGACAACAATTTCCCATTGAAGCGATGTGTCAGGTATTTGGTGTATCCAGGAGCGGTTATTACAACTGGGTACAGCATGAACCCTCAGACAGAAAACAAAGTGATGAGCGGCTAAAACTGGAGATTAAGGTGGCACATATCCGCACTCGCGAAACATATGGAACCCGGCGGCTCCAGACGGAGCTGGCAGAGAATGGCATCATCGTTGGTCGTGACCGACTGGCACGTCTTCGTAAGGAGCTAAGGCTACGCTGTAAGCAGAAACGCAAGTTCAGAGCGACTACGAACTCGAACCACAATCTGCCAGTTGCGCCAAATCTGCTGAACCAGACGTTCGCTCCTACAGCACCAAATCAGGTCTGGGTGGCGGACCTGACGTATGTTGCCACACTGGAGGGATGGTTGTACCTCGCTGGCATCAAAGATGTTTATACGTGCGAAATTGTCGGCTACGCCATGGGAGAGCGCATGACAAAAGAGCTGACAGGTAAAGCCCTGTTTATGGCGCTCAGGAGCCAGCGCCCACCTGCCGGGCTAATCCACCACTCTGATCGAGGTTCACAGTACTGCGCATACGATTACCGGGTCATACAGGAGCAGTCTGGTCTGAAAACATCAATGTCGCGTAAAGGTAACTGTTACGACAACGCTCCGATGGAAAGCTTCTGGGGAACGCTGAAAAATGAGAGCCTGAGCCACTATCGTTTTAATAACCGGGATGAAGCCATCTCAGTAATACGGGAATACATTGAGATTTTCTACAATCGTCAGCGTCGTCACTCTCGTCTGGGGAATATCTCCCCGGCAGCCTTCAGGGAAAAATATCATCAGATGGCTGCTTAAAAAAAGAACAAATGGTAGTGTCCGCTATTGCCAGTACACCTCATAGCTTCGCTCTTCCGGCACTCGCGACAGATTATATTCAGGCGCCTGTCGTAGCGGCGTATTTCTCCGTCTGGTAATGACCAGATAAGGTCAGGATCAACCACAACCGGTTTCTTCACCTTTACCCTCGATAGCTTTTTGCGGGCGTTTTGCCAGTCTTTATGAGCCTGTTCAGAGGGAAATACCCCGTAGCCAGAATTATATACATCACCACTTGCGACCAGTTCCATGCATAAGCGACCGACAGACGCACGACTGATACCTGTTTCATCTGACAACTGCCGAATCGTGACCCGACCGTCCTGATGCACGAGTTCCACAATTCGCGTCTTCAGTTCTTCCCGCTGTTCGGGAGTAAAAGGTTTCGCCATAAATCCTCCTGAAACTACTTAACAACCCTCGAATGGCTAACATTCGGACGCCAGCTCTCCCAGTTAAAATTCACCCAGCGCCCGCCGTTCATGACCATGCGATCCATCACCCGCTCGCCGAGAAGTGTATTCATCGCTGCATGGTTAATATTTGTCAGCATCCCCACACCGCGTAACGATGCCGTCCGGCGATCAACAATCTGGTTCAGTACCACCTGCTCGTTTTTCGTATCCCGCTGCATGCCAATTTCATCCAGGACCAGCAGGTCAACACCACAAAGCTCCTGTAAAAATTTTTCACCGGATTTGCCGTTGTCGTAGCTCTCATGCAACACGCTCATGACATCGGACACGGTGACGATAATCACGCTACGCCCCTTCGCCATCAGCCGGTTGCCAATCGCGTCTGCAAGATGATTTTTTCCGGTGCCGGGCTTACCGCTGAACACAAAATTCGTACAGCCTGTCATCAGTTCGTCAGCTATGGATTTCGCCTGACTCAGTGCATGTCGCTGACCGTCGTTCTGCGCCCGGTAATTCGCAAACGAACACTTCCGGTGCAACGGCTGGATGCCGGAGCGGTTCAGGATTTTTTCCACCCGCAACTGACGATTCAGGCGGTTGATCTCCTCGCAACGTTTCTGGCCTTCAGCAAGTTGCCACTCGCGCCACTCCGCAACCGTTCTGAATGGGGCGGTTACATGTGGTGGGGTCAGTCTGCGGATACGCTCCAGAACGCCTCCTGTCGCAATATTTTTCATGGTCTGTTACCCCCTGAAGCCTGGCGGGATCGCACTGTCCGGCAACGAGACGGTGTTAACCTGTCGGAGCAACGTCTCAGGCCGAACACCTTTCGGCGCGAACAGACCCTGGTATTCATTGGCGATGCTGTGTCGAATCACCTGCTCAGGTGTAAAACCCTGCTGACGGAATTTTTCCAGTTCCCGTATCGCCCCGTTAGCGCCCTGCTCCGTTCGAATCGGTTTTCGCAATGCCTGCCTGAACTGGACCCACTCATGCCAGAGTGTTTCTGGCAACCAGTCGGGCAGATCAACTGACAACGGGTCAAATTTTTTCTGGCGAACAGCCCCACCGATAACCAGAATTCCCTGCTCGGTGTGCCTTGCGATATCACTGCGCCGCAAGACACATATCCCGGTTTCAACAGCACCGATTTTGAGCAGTGATTTCTGTCGCGGAGAATTTCGGTCAAGCTCGCTCCCACACCGGACACCGTTCCTGTCAGTCACGACGATATCAATCCGCCCTCCGCAACCGTCACCACGCTCTGGCACCGGATACTCACGACAGACATCCAGGCCAGCAGCCTGCAACGCAACCACCGCAGAATTACAAAATTCCGCTGCAGTACCGCCAGATAATCTCCCCTCAAGCACTCCAGCCACAAAATCCCGAAACTCCCTTCCGGAAGGGAAGGGTTTGGGATGGGTTAGATCTGTTTTTAGATCTTTATCTGTATCTTTATTAGTTGCCTTTGTGTTGGCATCATGTTCGAACATCACTCCAACATCTGTTTGAACACCTGTTAAATTTCTCTCTTGTTTTGTTTGAACATCTGCTTCCTTTCTGCTTCTTCTGGCCTGAACAGATGCTTTTCCTGCGGCTGATTTTTTGGTTAATTTTTCTCTGACAGATGCCAGATCTTCCTCAATCCGAAGATGCATCCATTCGTCGCCGTTATCACAAAAAAACTCCCGCAAGGATGGTTCAACATCAACCCATCGCTCGTTAGTCAGACGGGCAATTTTTGCCAACCTGTTTTTGGGTATTGGCTTTCCTGTTTGCCAGTAATTGAACATCAGCAACAAATACGCGCCGTGCTCCTCTGCTGACAAATGCATGGTGTCAGCCAGGTAATCAGCTATGTACAGTTGCATGTATGGTAATGCGGCCATAATTGCCCCGTATGATGCTGCCCGGTTGCTTAGAATAAGCACAAACAGCATGGAAACTTTTGCTTAATGAACAATGACAGAATCGTCGGAAGACCCGCCGCCGCTGAAATGCGCTTTCCGGTAAACGGCCTGGACTGCATCATCATGCGCATCAATTGCCGTACTCAACGCTTCCTGCGCCGCCAGTAATGCACGGCGTTCCAGGGTATCGAAGATGCAGAGTCGGTGACGCAGCTCGCGCGGAAGAATTGCCAGAACCGCAGGGATCAGTTTCTGAATTTTTTCCCTTTGCGCTTTCGTTTCACCTTTCAACCAACGGTGATAGATATTCTGCTGATTGTTCCAGTCCTTGCCTGGTACAAGGGGCAATTCGCCGCCCCCCTGGCGCAGATATTCTTCAGTAATTGCGTTAGCGACCCACGCCTGCCCTTTTTCGGCTGCCAGGGCTAACAACACTGATTCGATGTGCTCATGCCTGATTTTCATGAATCAACCGCTCCTATGCTGTTTTCGCTATGCTTACCGTCTGGGGGGAATACATCGTCAAGTCCACAATGAGCGCCAAGCCGATTAAGGGTAGAAACAATTTTTCTGCACTCCTCTAGTCCAGGGGTACGAAAATTTGCTTCGTAATTTGCCAGTCGGCTTTGTATCCACCCTAACTGAACAGCAAGTTGTCTTTGAGACAGCCCAAGCTGTTTTCGATATGTTGAAATTTTGTTCATTGAAAACCTCCGATGACAATTTTAAACACACCTTGTGTTATATAGCCAAGCTGTTTTGTGTTTTATGTAAATCACGATTCGTGATACAAGGATGCAATGGAAAAAGAAAACGAAAAAATTGCCGCTAGTAGGCTCAATGACAAAATTGCAATGCGTCTTAAAGAGCGCAGGCAGAAGCTTGGTTTATCTCAAGGAAAACTTGCTGAAATCTGCGGATGGACGCAATCGCGTATAGGTAACTATGAGGCGGGCAGCAGAAATGTTGGAGTACATGACGCTGTCGTATTGGGAAAGGCACTTGGCATATCTCCTCCTGAGCTCCTCTTTGGAGAACAGGAATCTTCTGAATTGTGGTTAAATGAATCCCAACGAAAACTTCTTGAGTTGTTTAACCAGCTACCGGGCTCAGAACAACAACGAATGATTGAGCTATTTGAAGTCCGGCTAAAAGAAATCGATGAGTATGTAGAAAAATATTTGAGAGGCAGGATTAAAGATAATCCCCCACCGGAATAATGATCTTGCTATCACAGTAATATGCCAATCAGCCCGCTATCAGCGGGCTTTTTTGTAGCATCATCATATGACACTCACCATAAAACACATTGCGTGTTGACACAAGAAAACAAATTGTGTTTAATAAGCATATCCAAACAACGCCCCACCAGAGAACGGCAGGACAATACCTCGAGTTATCCAGTCACTGAACAGGGCTAAGTAGCCAGCCTGAGGCATACGAACATGACGGCAGTTGTTGATTGATACAAAGCGCAGTAGATAAAACGTTCCGCCACCCGGCGTTAAGGGGAAATGGGGTCAACATGAATACTATCGATCTTGGCAACAACGAATCTCTGGTATGTGGCGTGTTTCCCAATCAAGACGGCACATTCACCGCCATGACGTATACCAAAAGCAAAACGTTTAAAACCGAAGCTGGCGCACGTCGTTGGTTGGGAAGACATTCAGGTGAGTAAAATGAACGAGACAGAATTAAAACACGTTATCGCTCTACTCCTAAATAGCTGCGCGGAATAGTAGATCACTTTGAGGGAACTTAGCCCGGATTGTGCGATCTGATCAATCGCCAAATCAAAACAAATCACCAACCGGACTGAGCAATGCCGATCATAGCACCAATTTCCCGTGACGAACGACGCCTGATGCAGAAAGCCATCCATAAAACACACGATAAAAATTATGCCCGCAGACTGACTGCCATGCTGATGCTGCACCGGGGCGACCGTGTCAGCGACGTTGCCAGAACGCTCTGCTGCGCCCGTTCCTCTGTTGGACGCTGGATTAACTGGTTCACGCAGTCGGGTGTTGAGGGACTGAAATCATTACCTGCCGGGCGTGCCCGTCGCTGGCCGTTTGAGCATATCTGCACACTGTTACGTGAGCTGGTAAAACATTCTCCCGGCGACTTTGGCTACCAGCGTTCACGCTGGAGTACAGAACTGCTGGCAATAAAAATCAATGAGATAACCGGTTGCCAGTTAAATGCCGGAACCGTTCGCCGCTGGTTGCCGTCTGCGGGGATTGTGTGGCGAAGGGCTGCGCCAACTCTGCGTATCCGTGACCCGCATAAAGATGAAAAGATGGCAGCAATCCATAAAGCACTGGACGAATGCAGCGCAGAGCATCCGGTCTTTTATGAAGATGAAGTGGATATCCATCTTAATCCCAAAATCGGTGCGGACTGGCAACTGCGCGGACAGCAAAAACGGGTGGTCACGCCGGGACAGAATGAAAAATATTATCTGGCCGGAGCGCTGCACAGCGGGACAGGTAAAGTCAGCTGTGTGGGCGGCAACAGCAAAAGTTCGGCGCTGTTCATCAGCCTGCTGAAGCGGCTTAAAGCGACATACCGTCGGGCGAAAACCATCACGCTGATCGTGGACAACTACATTATCCACAAAAGCCGGGAAACACAGAGCTGGCTGAAGGAGAACCCGAAGTTCAGGGTCATTTATCAGCCGGTTTACTCGCCATGGGTGAATCATGTTGAACGGCTATGGCAGGCACTTCACGACACAATAACGCGTAATCATCAGTGCAGCTCAATGTGGCAACTGTTGAAAAAAGTTCGCCATTTTATGGAAACCGTCAGCCCATTCCCCGGAGGCAAACATGGGCTGGCAAAAGTGTAGCGGTATTAAGCGCAGCTATTTAGAAGATGCAAAACGCCTCCAGCAACTGGAGCCAAATGCAGGCACTGGGGCACGCATCTGGCTGGCTAAAGAAGCGCTGGAATCTGGCGATTATGATAGCGAAGAAGCCTTCTACAAAGCAGAAGGCCGTACAGGATATTCACCGGGTCTTGGCGGGGTATAAATACCATGCGCATTGACTGAATTCGCAAACAAAAACAGACGCGCGATACCTGGATAGTCGGTCTGCATAGTCAGATATCTGGCTGCGAATTTGATAAATATCACCGCCCTTTTCGGAAACATAAGTTCCGTCCGGGAGTTGATTATACGAACCATCTCCATGGGGGATCGTTCTCCTGAATCCTAGTGAGAGCATATATTTATGAAGCCCTTCGTAATCCTCTGGCTCAGCATTATATAGTTCTACTCTGGCGAGATACGTTGGCATATTCATTTCCTTACTGGTTGTGTGAGAACTTCAGTAAAGATACCACCAAAGCCCGGAGGTGGTGAAATAAAACCGGGCACAACACGAAGGCGCATTTCCGGTATCCATAAAGAGTCGGTCTTGTCTGTTAAATTTAAATGGTGGGAGTGCGCCTCCGGTTGTAAATAACGACATTGCTGTGTGAAGTACCAGTTGGCGGCATCGGTTTAATTGCTGGCTGATGTCCGCCCTTTTTAAAGTGAATTTTGTGATGCGGTGAATGCGGCTCAGCGCACGCGGAACAGTTAAAACAGTAAGGAAAATCCCTTATTCCGGCGTTAATTGTTAACTGGTTAACGTCACCTGGAGGCACCAGGCACCGCATCAACAAAGTTCACTTCGGTGATGAAAGGAAAGAGAAAATGTTGAATGTAGCTATTGAAAACCAGAACGGGTGGAATTATAGTGCACCTGCACCTCATAAAACGGGTGCCGGGATTGCTACCCCGAAGTCATTCACGGCGCATAACCGCGCTCAGGCGGTTTTTTTATGCGTAATGCACAGCCACATTCAAATTATGGTGGGGCGTGCGGGGCAGTCGCAAGACTGGCCGGGTTCCGTGATGACCGGTTGTAGCAACCCTGTACGTCTCACCACCCATGAGATTGCTACCTCCGGTGGTGAGTTAATCAAATTCATCGCGGAGGCTGCCATCATGGCTACTACCCTTTCTCACCCTTGTGTAACCGTAGAAAACGGTCGCGCTGTCACTACGTCTGTTGCGGTTGCAGAGTTCTTCCACAAACGACACGACAATGTGTTACGTGCCATCGCAAATATTGAATGCTCAGATAAATTTACTGCCCTCAATTTTGAAGCGAGCGAATACACCGACTCAATCGGGCGCAAACTCCCAATGTACCAAATCACCAAAAACGGCTTCGTTTTCCTGGTTATGGGCTTCACTGGCAAAAAAGCCGCTGCATTCAAAGAAGCCTACATTGCTGAGTTCGACCGCATGGAGGCCGAACTGCGCCAGAATAACACCCCACCTGCTGACAAGATGATTCCGGGTGATGGTCGCACTCTGGTTGTTCACTTCGACAAATTCGGCAATGTCGAATTCACCGAAACCGTTCCTGATGGCGCACTGGTCTGTACCCTGGAGACTTTCCGGTTTTATCTGGAAAAACAGGGATGGACTCTTGTTAACCGGGGCGCAATTAAAAATATGACTGTGGAACAATTACTCAAAATTCATTGTTGAGGACGCAATAATGGAGACGTTATTACCAAACGTTAATACGTCTGAAGGTTGTTTTGAAATTGGTGTCACTATCAGTAACCCTGTATTTACTGAAGATGCCATTAACAAGAGAAAACACGAACGGGAGCTATTAAATAAAATATGCATTGTTTCAATGCTGGCTCGTTTACGTCTGATGCCAAAAGGATGTGCACAATGAATACAGTATTTGCACTCGTTCTGACGGTTTTTCTTGTTTCCGGTGAACCGGTTGACATGGTTACTGGCGTATACAGCTCAATGAAAGAATGTATGACTGCCGCAGCGAAACAGAAAATTCCCGGTGACTGTTATCCGGTCGATAAAGTTATTCACCATGATAATAACGAAATCCCGGCAGGTCTTTAAAACAGTTCCGTAATAAATATCCGGTTTCATTCTTATATGCCAGCAATGGCAGGGGTTCGCTCAACCTTAATTAAGGAGAAAAACATGATTACCAGTTATGAAGCCACTGTTGTAACTACTGATGACATTGTTCACGAGGTTAATCTGGAAGGAAAGCGTATTGGCTACGTGATTAAGACAGAAAATAAAGAAACCCCATTCACTGTGGTTGATATCGACGGTCCATCAGGCAACGTTAAAACACTTAACGATGGTGTAAAAAAAATGTGTCTGGTGCACATAGGAAAGAATCTGCCCGCAGAAAAAAAAGCCGAATTTCTGGCAACTCTGATTGCAATGAAATTAAAAGGTGAAATCTGAAAAAAAGAAAGCCTGCACACTGTGCAGGCCTGAGTGAAGAACCTGGGACATTTATTCATCACTCGCAGTAATTTTAATCTGAGTTGAGGTTAAAAAACAATGAGCACCGATAAACAAGTTTACCCACTGTATGAGGTAGCCTGAGTTTAACGGACACTCCTTCCTGAAATAGAATGGCATCAGAAGGAGCTAATAATGAGCAGAAAAACCCAACGTTACTCTAAAGAGTTCAAAGCCGAAGCTGTCAGAACGGTTCCTGAAAATCAACTTTCGATCAGTGAAGGCGCTTCCCGATTATCTCTTCCTGAAGGCACTTTAGGACAATGGGTTACCGCCGCCAGAAAAGGGCTCGGTACTCCTGGTTCCCGCACGGTGGCTGAA
The DNA here is from genome assembly GCF_002950395.1 of Shigella sonnei. Classification (NCBI taxonomy): domain Bacteria; kingdom Pseudomonadati; phylum Pseudomonadota; class Gammaproteobacteria; order Enterobacterales; family Enterobacteriaceae; genus Shigella; species Shigella sonnei. The sequence goes on along the minus strand of NZ_CP026802.1, from coordinate 1,058,770 downwards.
CTGGAATCTGAAATTCTGCAACTGCGTAAGGCGTTAAATGAAGCTCGCCTTGAGCGAGATATATTAAAAAAAGCAACAGCGTATTTTGCACAGGAGTCGCTGAAAAATACGCGTTAATCGAACAATGGCGACAACAATTTCCCATTGAAGCGATGTGTCAGGTATTTGGTGTATCCAGGAGCGGTTATTACAACTGGGTACAGCATGAACCCTCAGACAGAAAACAAAGTGATGAGCGGCTAAAACTGGAGATTAAGGTGGCACATATCCGCACTCGCGAAACATATGGAACCCGGCGGCTCCAGACGGAGCTGGCAGAGAATGGCATCATCGTTGGTCGTGACCGACTGGCACGTCTTCGTAAGGAGCTAAGGCTACGCTGTAAGCAGAAACGCAAGTTCAGAGCGACTACGAACTCGAACCACAATCTGCCAGTTGCGCCAAATCTGCTGAACCAGACGTTCGCTCCTACAGCACCAAATCAGGTCTGGGTGGCGGACCTGACGTATGTTGCCACACAGGAGGGATGGTTGTACCTCGCTGGCATCAAAGATGTTTATACGTGCGAAATTGTCGGCTACGCCATGGGAGAGCGCATGACAAAAGAGCTGACAGGTAAAGCCCTGTTTATGGCGCTCAGGAGCCAGCGCCCACCTGCCGGGCTAATCCACCACTCTGATCGAGGTTCACAGTACTGCGCATACGATTACCGGGTCATACAGGAGCAGTCTGGTCTGAAAACATCAATGTCGCGTAAAGGTAACTGTTACGACAACGCTCCGATGGAAAGCTTCTGGGGAACGCTGAAAAATGAGAGCCTGAGCCACTATCGTTTTAATAACCGGGATGAAGCCATCTCAGTAATACGGGAATACATTGAGATTTTCTACAATCGTCAGCGTCGTCACTCTCGTCTGGGGAATATCTCCCCGGCAGCCTTCAGGGAAAAATATCATCAGATGGCTGCTTAAAAAAAGAACAAATGGTAGTGTCCGCTATTGCCAGTACACCTCAGTATTACGAAGCAAAAAATGACAAAGTAAGAAAACGCCTCGGTATTAAAGGCGGTTTTTACTGGGCTGAAGCGAAAAAATTATCCATTGCCATCTCCCGTGGTGCTGTTGCGATTGACGATGCTGGCTACGATGAAGATGACTTTAAAAAACCTGTTCGCGTCAATTTGCCCGTTGTTGGTGACCTCCCACCAGAAGGCGTGTTTGATACGGAATTCTGCAACCGTTACGAAAAAGGCGGGGAAGATGGCATCACAATGGTATTTATCGCATCTTCTCCCTCTGTTCAGGACAAACCAGCCAGCACTGACAATACCAACGTCAACGGCGAAGACATGACAGAAATTGAGGAGAACATGCTCCTGCCAGTTTCCGGTCAGGAACTGCCCATTCGCTGGCTTGCTCAACACGGCAGCGAAAAACCGGTAACGCACGTTTCACGCGACGGACTCCAGGCATTACACATTGCTCGGGCTGAAGAACTACCGGCTGTTACTGCCCTGGCTGTTTCCCACAAAACCAGCCTGCTCGACCCGCTGGAAATTCGCGATCTCCACAAACTGGTTCGTGACACTGACAAAGTTTTCCCTAATCCTGGTAATTCAAGCCTGGGACTGATAACTGCTTTTTTCGAAGCATACCTGAACGCTGACTACACCGATCGAGGACTGCTGACAAAAGAGTGGATGAAGGGTAATCGTGTTTCACACATCACTCGCACGGCTTCCGGTGCTAATGCTGGCGGCGGAAACCTCACCGATCGCGGCGAAGGTTTCGTACACGATCTGACGTCACTGGCGCGCGACGTAGCCACTGGCGTACTGGCCCGTTCAATGGATCTGGACATCTATAACCTTCATCCGGCACACGCTAAACGCATTGAGGAAATTATCGCTGAAAATAAACCGCCCTTTTCTGTTTTCCGCGACAAATTCATCACCATGCCTGGCGGGCTGGATTATTCCCGCGCCATCGTGGTTGCGTCCGTAAAAGAAGCACCAATTGGGATCGAGGTCATCCCCGCGCACGTCACTGAATATCTGAACAAGGTACTGACTGAAACCGATCATGCCAACCCTGATCCGGAAATCGTGGATATTGCCTGCGGTCGCTCCTCTGCCCCGATGCCGCAGCGTGTAACAGAAGAAGGAAAACAGGATGATGAAGAAAAACCGCAACCATCTTGCGCAATGGCAGATGAACAGGCAACGGCTGAAACAGTGGAACCGGATGCAACTGAACATCATCAGGACACGCAGCCGCTGGATGCTCAGTCACAGGTAAATGCTGTTGATGCGAAATATCAGAAACTGCGGACAGAACTCCATGAAGCCCGGAAAAACATTCCGCCCAAAAATCCTGTCGATGCAGACAAATTACTGGCTGCCTCTCGCGGAGAATTTGTTGAAGGGATTAGCGACCCGAATGATTCGAAATGGATTCCCGGTCATCATATCTCCTCAAATGAAGTCAAAAAAACGGAAAATAAAGTGCGACAGACTGAAGATAAACAGCACCAGAACAGCGAACCGGAGGAGCGAACTGAGGTGTACTGGCAATAGCGGACACTACCATTTGTTCTTTTTTTAAGCAGCCATCTGATGATATTTTTCCCTGAAGGCTGCCGGGGATATATTCCCCAGACGAGAGTGACGACGCTGACGATTGTAGAAAATCTCAATGTATTCCCGTATTACTGAGATGGCTTCATCCCGGTTATTAAAACGATAGTGGCTCAGGCTCTCATTTTTCAGCGTTCCCCAGAAGCTTTCCATCGGAGCGTTGTCGTAACAGTTACCTTTACGCGACATTGATGTTTTCAGACCAGACTGCTCCTGTATGACCCGGTAATCGTATGCGCAGTACTGTGAACCTCGATCAGAGTGGTGGATTAGCCCGGCAGGTGGGCGCTGGCTCCTGAGCGCCATAAACAGGGCTTTACCTGTCAGCTCTTTTGTCATGCGCTCTCCCATGGCGTAGCCGACAATTTCGCACGTATAAACATCTTTGATGCCAGCGAGGTACAACCATCCCTCCTGTGTGGCAACATACGTCAGGTCCGCCACCCAGACCTGATTTGGTGCTGTAGGAGCGAACGTCTGGTTCAGCAGATTTGGCGCAACTGGCAGATTGTGGTTCGAGTTCGTAGTCGCTCTGAACTTGCGTTTCTGCTTACAGCGTAGCCTTAGCTCCTTACGAAGACGTGCCAGTCGGTCACGACCAACGATGATGCCATTCTCTGCCAGCTCCGTCTGGAGCCGCCGGGTTCCATATGTTTCGCGAGTGCGGATATGTGCCACCTTAATCTCCAGTTTTAGCCGCTCATCACTTTGTTTTCTGTCTGAGGGTTCATGCTGTACCCAGTTGTAATAACCGCTCCTGGATACACCAAATACCTGACACATCGCTTCAATGGGAAATTGTTGTCGCCATTGTTCGATTAACGCGTATTTTTCAGCGACTCCTGTGCAAAATACGCTGTTGCTTTTTTTAATATATCTCGCTCAAGGCGAGCTTCATTTAACGCCTTACGCAGTTGCAGAATTTCAGATTCCAGTTCAGCCACCGTGCGGGAACCAGGAGTACCGAGCCCTTTTCTGGCGGCGGTAACCCATTGTCCTAAAGTGCCTTCAGGAAGAGATAATCGGGAAGCGCCTTCACTGATCGAAAGTTGATTTTCAGGAACCGTTCTGACAGCTTCGGCTTTGAACTCTTTAGAGTAACGTTGGGTTTTTCTGCTCATTATTAGCTCCTTCTGATGCCATTCTATTTCAGGAAGGAGTGTCCGTTAAACTCAGGCTACCTCAATAATGAAACTGGCGAAGATGAACTCAACTGGAAAAAACAGGTGTTGATTGCGGCGGTTTACGGTTTATGTGCGAATCCTGCGTGCATAGCCTATGCGCCTGCAATCCCTGACATCGCAATGATGATTGCCAACAAGCTTGAAAATTTTGGAGTGACCAGTGATGAGCGCTTACCCGATTTTTGATCGTATTGAAGAAATGGCATGGGCTCGCCACTACCAGCAGATCGTTCGTGAAGAAAAAGAAACGGAACTGGCGGACGACCTGGAAAAAGGTCTGCCTCAGCACCTGTTTGAATCGCTCTGCATCGACCATTTGCAACGCCACGGTGCCAATAAACAGGCAATCAGCCACGCATTTGATGATGATGTTGAGTTTCAGGAGCGCATGGCAGAACACATCCGGTACATGGCTGAAACCATTGCCCACCACCAGGTTGATATTGATTTGGAGGACTAAAATCTATGGCGCTTTTTCAACGAGCAATAAACACACAGGCCTATCTAAAAGCAGGAATTATGGGGTTTGCTGGCGACGGCAAAACCTACACAGCAAGCGAACTGGCTATTGGTCTGGTAATGCTTATGCGGCAACGGGGAATTGAAGCTGGTAACCGCCCGGTAATGTTTCTGGACACAGAAACAGGCTCTGACTGGGTTAAACCCCGCTTTGATGCGGAAAATATCGAATTATTTACGGCAAAAACCCGCTCGTTTGTTGATCTGCTTGAAGCCATTAATGAAGCGGAAAGCAGCGGTTCCGTAATGATCATCGACTCCATCAGTCACTTCTGGACCGGATTATGCGACGAGTATGCCAGACGCCGAAACCGTAAACGAGGACTGGAATTTTCAGACTGGGCGTGGCTCAAACAGGAGTGGCGACGCTTTACCGATCGATTTGTTAACAGTCAGGCGCACATTATTATGTGCGGGCGTGCAGGATATGAGTATGACTTTTTCGAAGGTGATGATGGCAAACGCCAGTTGGCAAAAACCGGTATAAAAATGAAAGCAGAAACAGAAACCGGTTATGAACCCTCCATCCTGATCCAGATGGAGAAGCAAATGAACATAGAAACCGGTCAGGTGTGGCGCACCGCCAGAATACTAAAAGATCGCTCCACCCGTATTGATGGACAGGTATTTTCAAACCCAACATTTAAAAACTTTCTTCCTCATATCGAGTTTCTTAACCTGGGAGGTGAACACCTCGGCATCGATACCTCACGGGATAACAGTGAATTATTTGCCAACGACGGTACACCGACATGGCTAAAAGAAAAGCGTGCAAAAGAAATCGCACTTGATGAAATTATCGAGTTGTTCAACAAGCACCATGGGGGCACCAGTAACGACGCCAAACGCGCAAAAGCTGATTTGCTGGAAAAAACATTCACCTCCCGCTCATGGGAAAGAATCAAAGGTATGGACTGGCCGACAATCAAAGCTGGTCGTAATGCACTATGGATTGAACTGGAAGGCGTTGAATATGCATTCCCGGATCCACAAACACAAAACGAAACGCAACAAGCAGGATACGATGAGAATATTCCGGTGTAAAACCAAGTGCATTTTGGACACGGTTTTTGAAAATATTAATGGAGGTGTTCATGTATAAAATTACAGCCACTATTGAAAAGGAAGGTGGTTCTCCTGCCAGCTGGACAAGATACTCAAAGACAAAACTAACGAAATCAGAATGCGAAAAAATGCTCTCAGGGGAAAAAGAAGCAGGCGTTTCCAGAGAGCAGAAAGTAAAACTGATAAATTTTAATTGCGAGAAACTTCAGTCCTCGTGAATTGCATTGTATTCAAATTATGGATTTGCCCCTATATTTCCAGACATCTGTTATCACTTAACCCATTACAAGCCCGCTGCCGCAGATATTCCCGTGGCGAGCGATAACCCAGCGCACTATGCGGATGCCATTCGTTATAATGCTCGAACGCCTCTGCAAGGTTCTTTGCTGCCGTTAACCCGTCTGGTTTGGGCATGATACTGATGTAGTCACGCTTTATCGTTTTCACGAAGCTCTCTGCTATTCCGTTACTCTCCGGACTCCGCACCGCCGTGTTCTTCGGTTCAAGTCCCAACATCCGGGCGAACTGGCGTGTTTCATTAGCCCGGTAGCATGAACCATTATCCGTCAGCCACTCCACTGGAGACGACGGAAGATCGTTGCCGAAGCGGCGTTCCACCGCTCCCAGCATGACGTCCTGTACTGTTTCACTGTTGAAGCCGCCGGTAGTCACCGCCCAGTGCAGTGCCTCACGATCACAGCAGTCCAGCGCGAACGTGACACGCAGTCTCTCTCCGTTATCACAGCAGAACTCGAACCCGTCAGAGCACCATCGCTGATTGCTTTCTTTCACGGCCACTCTGCCTGTATGTGCCCGTTTCGATGGCGGTACAGCAGGTTTTCGCTCAAGCAACAGCGCATTCTGGCGCATGATCCGGTAAACACGTTTGGCATTGATCGCAGGCATACCATCAAGTTCTGCCTGTCTGCGAAGCAGCGCCCATACCCGACGATAACCATACGTGGGCAGCTCTCCGATAACATGGTGTATACGGAGAAGCACATCCGTATCATCAGTGTGACGACTGCGGCGGCCATCCATCCAGTCATCGGTTCGTCTGAGAATGACGTGCAACTGCGCACGCGACACCCGGAGACAACGGCTGACTAAGCTTACTCCCCATCCCCGGGCAATAAGGGCGCGTGCGCTATCCACTTTTTTGCCCGTCCATATTCAACGGCTTCTTTGAGGAGTTCATTTTCCATCGTTTTCTTGCCGAGCAGGCGCTGGAGTTCTTTAATCTGCTTCATGGCGGCAGCAAGTTCAGAGGCAGGAACAACCTGTTCTCCGGCGGCGACAGCAGTAAGACTTCCTTCCTGGTATTGCTTACGCCAGAGAAATAACTGGCTGGCTGCTACACCATGTTGCCGGGCAACGAGGGAGACCGTCATCCCCGGTTCAAAGCTCTGCTGAACAATTGCGATCTTTTCCTGTGTGGTACGCCGTCTGCGTTTCTCCGGCCCTAAGACATCAATCATCTGTACTCCAATGACTAGTCTAAAAACTAGTATTAAGACTATCACTTATTTAAGTGATACTGGTTGTCTGGAGATTCAGGGGGCCAGTCTAAATTAAAACTTCATAGCTGATTATTAATAATCAACATCGGGCGTCAATTTCAGCCTAACATTGGCGCCTGCCAGAGGTGATGCGATGGCACAAGTAATCTTTAATGAAGAGTGGATGGTTGAATACGGCCTGATGCTTCGCACTGGTCTGGGTGCCAGACAAATTGAAGCATACCGCCAGAACTGTTGGGTGGAAGGCTTCCACTTCAAACGAGTATCTCCTTTAGGGAAGCCAGACAGTAAGCGAGGGATTATCTGGTACAACTATCCGAAGATAAATCAGTTTATCAAAGACTCATGATATGTCTAAATTACCAACAGGTGTCGAGATTCGAGGTAAATACATTCGCATCTGGTTCATGTTTCGAGGAAAACGATGTCGGGAAACATTGAAAGGCTGGGAGATTACTAACAGTAACATTAAAAAGGCCGGGAATTTAAGAGCGTTGATAGTTCATGAAATCAGTTCCGGTGAATTTGAGTATTTAAGACGTTTTCCCCAGTCCAGCACTGGGGCAAAAATGGTGACAACGAGGGTCATAAAAACATTCGGGGAGCTTTGTGATATCTGGACAAAAATTAAAGAGACAGAGTTAACAACAAACACAATGAAGAAAACGAAATCACAATTAAAAACACTCAGGATAATAATTTGTGAGAGTACCCCGATATCGCATATTCGTTATAGCGATATCTTAAACTACCGGAATGAACTGCTGCATGGAGAAACGCTTTACCTAGATAATCCAAGATCCAACAAAAAAGGAAGAACCGTGCGCACAGTTGATAACTATATCGCCCTGCTCTGTTCGTTGTTACGTTTTGCGTATCAGTCGGGATTTATATCAACCAAACCATTTGAAGGAGTAAAAAAATTACAGCGAAACAGAATAAAGCCTGACCCGTTATCTAAAACAGAATTCAATGCATTAATGGAAAGTGAAAAAGGACAGAGCCAAAACTTGTGGAAATTTGCCGTTTACTCCGGGCTTCGTCACGGGGAACTGGCAGCTCTGGCGTGGGAGGATGTGGATTTCGAGAAGGGAATTGTGAGGTAGCCTGAGTTTAACGGACACTCCTTCCTGAAATAGAATGGCATCAGAAGGAGCTAATAATGAGCAGAAAAACCCAACGTTACTCTAAAGAGTTCAAAGCCGAAGCTGTCAGAACGGTTCTTGAAAATCAACTTTCGATCAGTGAAGGCGCTTCCCGATTATCTCTTCCTGAAGGCACTTTAGGACAATGGGTTACCGCCGCCAGAAAAGGGCTCGGTACTCCTGGTTCCCGCACGGTGGCTGAACTGGAATCTGAAATTCTGCAACTGCGTAAGGCGTTAAATGAAGCTCGCCTTGAGCGAGATATATTAAAAAAAGCAACAGCGTATTTTGCACAGGAGTCGCTGAAAAATACGCGTTAATCGAACAATGGCGACAACAATTTCCCATTGAAGCGATGTGTCAGGTATTTGGTGTATCCAGGAGCGGTTATTACAACTGGGTACAGCATGAACCCTCAGACAGAAAACAAAGTGATGAGCGGCTAAAACTGGAGATTAAGGTGGCACATATCCGCACTCGCGAAACATATGGAACCCGGCGGCTCCAGACGGAGCTGGCAGAGAATGGCATCATCGTTGGTCGTGACCGACTGGCACGTCTTCGTAAGGAGCTAAGGCTACGCTGTAAGCAGAAACGCAAGTTCAGAGCGACTACGAACTCGAACCACAATCTGCCAGTTGCGCCAAATCTGCTGAACCAGACGTTCACTCCTACAGCACCAAATCAGGTCTGGGTGGCGGACCTGACGTATGTTGCCACACAGGAGGGATGGTTGTACCTCGCTGGCATCAAAGATGTTTATACGTGCGAAATTGTCGGCTACGCCATGGGAGAGCGCATGACAAAAGAGCTGACAGGTAAAGCCCTGTTTATGGCGCTCAGGAGCCAGCGCCCACCTGCCGGGCTAATCCACCACTCTGATCGAGGTTCACAGTACTGCGCATACGATTACCGGGTCATACAGGAGCAGTCTGGTCTGAAAACATCAATGTCGCGTAAAGGTAACTGTTACGACAACGCTCCGATGGAAAGCTTCTGGGGAACGCTGAAAAATGAGAGCCTGAGCCACTATCGTTTTAATAACCGGGATGAAGCCATCTCAGTAATACGGGAATACATTGAGATTTTCTACAATCGTCAGCGTCGTCACTCTCGTCTGGGGAATATCTCCCCGGCAGCCTTCAGGGAAAAATATCATCAGATGGCTGCTTAAAAAAAGAACAAATGGTAGTGTCCGCTATTGCCAGTACACCTCATTGTGAATGTCAGAAGAAACCTGACGATACTTGATATGTTCGGTCCCCCAAAAACAAATGCCGGGATCCGGACGGTAACATTACTGCAGCCGGCTCTTGAAGCACTGAAGGAGCAATACAAACTGACCGGGCATCATCGCAAAAGCGAAATCACTTTTTATCATCGGGAGTACGGCAGAACTGAAAAGCAAAAACTGCATTTTGTTTTCATGCCCAGGGTGTGTAACGAAAAACAGAAACCTTATTACTCGGTAAGCAGTTTGGGTGCAAGATGGAATGCAGCAGTAAAACGTGCTGGTATTCGCCGCCGTAATCCGTACCATACGCGACATACTTTTGCCTGCTGGCTGTTGACGGCAGGAGCGAACCCGGCATTTATAGCCAGCCAGATGGGGCATGAAACTGCGCAAATGGTGTATGAAATTTACGGTATGTGGATTGATGACATGAACGACGAACAGATAGCCATGTTGAATGCGCGGTTATCGTAGTTGCAAAGTTTGCCCCCAATTTGCCCCATTTAGTACCAGAGAACTGAAATAATGCAAGAAAATCAACAAATTACAAAGAAAGAACAATACAACCTGAACAAATTACAAAAACGTCTGCGTCGTAACGTGGGCGAAGCCATTGCTGACTTCAATATGATTGAAGAAGGCGATCGCATCATGGTTTGCCTCTCCGGGGGTAAAGACAGCTATACCATGCTGGAGATTCTGCGCAATTTGCAGCAAAGCGCGCCAATCAATTTTTCGCTGGTGGCTGTTAACCTCGATCAAAAGCAACCGGGCTTCCCGGAACACGTTCTGCCCGAGTATCTTGAAAAGCTGGGCGTTGAGTACAAGATTGTCGAAGAGAACACTTACGGTATCGTGAAAGAGAAGATTCCAGAGGGCAAAACCACTTGCTCACTGTGTTCTCGCCTTCGTCGCGGTATCCTTTATCGTACCGCAACGGAACTGGGGGCGACGAAGATCGCGCTGGGTCACCATCGTGACGATATCCTGCAGACGCTGTTCTTAAATATGTTCTACGGCGGCAAGATGAAAGGTATGCCTCCGAAACTGATGAGCGATGATGGCAAACATATCGTTATTCGTCCGCTGGCCTACTGCCGCGAGAAAGATATTCAGCGATTTGCCGATGCAAAAGCGTTCCCGATTATTCCGTGCAACCTGTGCGGTTCACAGCCTAACCTGCAACGTCAGGTGATTGCTGACATGTTGCGTGACTGGGATAAACGTTATCCAGGGCGTATCGAGACGATGTTCAGCGCGATGCAGAATGTGGTGCCGTCGCATCTGTGCGATACCAACCTGTTCGATTTCAAAGGCATCACCCACGGTTCTGAAGTGGTTAACGGGGGTGATCTGGCGTTTGATCGCGAAGAGATCCCACTACAACCGGCGGGCTGGCAGCCAGAAGAAGATGAAAATCAGTTGGATGAGTTACGGCTGAATGTGGTTGAAGTGAAATAACCAGGATGGCGCCCGATGCGCAAGCGTATCGGGCTACTCTTATGGAGGCCGGATAAGACGCGGCCAGCGTCGCATCCGGCAATCCCGAATAAGATGTTTACTCTTGCACCCGGCAATTCAACATTTCATTATTTTAATAACCGCACCCGGCTCGTTTTTCCTTTAATCTTCCCGCCCTGTAACTGTTTCCATGCTTTATGAGCAACAGCCTGACGGACCGCGACATAGACATGCGCCGGATGCACGGCGATTTTGCCAATATCTGCGCCATCAAGCCCGATATCTCCTGTCAGTGCACCTAATACATCACCCGGGCGCATTTTGGCTTTTTTCCCACCATCGATACACAACGTTGCCATTTCTGCTTCCAGCGGCACAATGGAACTATTAGCTGGCGGCGTTTGCCAGTTAAGTTTTATCTGCAACATGTCAGAAATGATATTGGCCCGCTGTGCTTCTTCCGGAGCACAGAAACTGATCGCCAGACCGCTATTTCCTGCACGAGCTGTACGGCCGATGCGATGTACATGAACTTCAGGGTCCCACGCCAGCTCAAAGTTCACCACCAGCTCAAGCGATTTAATATCCAGACCACGCGCAGCAACATCAGTCGCAACCAGTACACGGGCGCTACCGTTAGCAAAACGTACCAGGGTCTGATCGCGATCGCGTTGCTCCAAATCGCCGTGTAATGACAATGCACTTTGCCCTACTTCATTCAGCGCGTCGCAGACAGCCTGGCAATCTTTTTTGGTATTGCAAAACACCACGCAAGAGGATGGCTGATGCAAGCTTAATAACCGTTGCAACAGAGGAATTTTGCCTTTGCTGGATGTCTCATAAAATTGTTGTTCAATGGGTGGCAAAGCATCTGTTGAGTCAATTTCAATCGCCAAAGGATCGCGTTGCACTCGTCCGCTGATTACGGCAATGGCTTCCGGCCAGGTTGCCGAAAACAGAAGCGTCTGTCGAGATGCAGGCGCAAAACGGATGACATCATCAATGGCATCGCTAAATCCCATATCCAGCATGCGGTCGGCCTCATCCATCACCAAAGTATTCAGCGCATCCAGTGATACCGTGCCTTTTTGCAAGTGATCCAGCAAACGACCCGGCGTTGCCACGATAATATGCGGCGCATGTTGCAACGAATCACGCTGCATACCGAACGGTTGACCACCGCACAACGTCAAAATTTTGGTATTTGGCAGAAAACGCGCCAGCCGACGCAATTCACCTGCCACCTGATCCGCCAGTTCACGCGTAGGACACAGCACTAAAGCCTGGGTTTGAAATAGCGACGCATCAATTTGCTGTAACAAGCCGAGGCCAAAAGCCGCCGTTTTGCCGCTGCCGGTTTTCGCCTGCACGCGAACATCTTTTCCGGCAAGGATCGCCGGAAGCGCGGCGGCCTGCACCGGCGTCATAGTTAAATAACCCAACTCATTAAGGTTCGTGAGTTGGGCGGGAGGCAAAACATTCAGGGTAGAAAAAGCGGTCACAATCTATTCTCGTGGTCATCGACGCAAAGTTAGCAGGCGCGTATCCTCGCAGATCTACGCTCACGATGCGACAATTTAATCGGTTCTTCATCGGGTGGTGGGTCAGGCATGGGTTGCGGGCGAGGGATCGGATCGGGCACTGGAACAGGATCGCCAGGAATCGGTTCAGGGACAGGAATTTGCAAATAAATAAGTGTCGTCATATTTCCCTCCGGTCATTGGGTGGACTCTTAAAGGGTAGACGCTGATAAATAACAGGCAAAAAAAAGCCGACTCATCAAAGTCGGCGTCGTACGAATCAATTGTGCTATGCAGTAATTCAAAAAAGGAAGTAAGACAATATGGAGCGCAACGCCCATCGCTTGACGTTGCATTCACCTGCAAGGGAGATATTGCCCTGAATGGGTAGAGAGTTTATTGACTTCGCTCAAACTTTGCGGCGTTTTTGTATACAGACAGCCGGAAAAATTGCTTTTGTTACAACCATTTACTACGGTGCAACCATAAAGCAACACCACCAATAAGAACAACTAACAGAATACAAAAAATTGAAAATCCGAATTGCCACCCGCCGCCAGGGATCCCACCAAGGTTGACGCCAAATAACCCGGTCAGAAAGGTACTGGGTAAAAAGACCATTGCCATCAACGACATTGTATAGGTACGACGAGCTAAATTTTCCTGCATCACCTGAGCGATTTCATCCGCCATCACGCCAGTCCGTGCTATACAGGCGTCGATTTCGTCAAGGCCGCGCCCAAGGCGATCGGCAATATCCTGCATCCGACGGCGTTGGTCATCGCTCATCCACGGCAAACGTTCACTGGCAAGACGAGCATAAACATCACGTTGCGGTGCCATATAGCGACGCATCACAATTAATTGTTTGCGCAGCAGAGCCAGGAATCCACGCGGTGGAATTTGCTGATCAAGGAGATTATCTTCAAGGTCGATAATTTTATCGTGCAGCTGCTCGATAAATTCGCTGGAATGATCGGTCAACGCATCGCACACATCCACCAGCCACCCTCCGCAATCGGTCGGACCCGTGCCCTCTTCCAGATCGCTCACCACATCGTCCAGCGCCAGCACTTTGCGTTGTCGGGTCGAAACAATTAACCGCCCGTCCATATATACACGCATGGCGACCAGTTGATCGGGGCGTTCATCGGTGCTGCCGTTTATACAGCGCAATGTAATCAGCGTGCCTTCACCGAGACGGCTGACTCGGGGCCGCGTGCTCTCGCCCGCCAGCGCATCACGTACGTTATTGGGAAGCAGCGGTGTTGTCGCCAGCCATTGGGCGCTATCATGGTGTACATAATTAAGGTGGAGCCAGCAGGGATGCGCTTCATCAATCACATCTGTATTTTCCAGCGGTTTAACGCCGCCTCTACCATCCAGCATCCAGGCAAATACTGCATCCGGGACATTAACGTCCGATCCCTTAATCGCTTCCACAGTGCCTCCATCATCAACGCATTATTTTGTAGTCTAGCCTTCTGGCCCTGTTACGCAACATCTCATCACCCCATTACCCTGAAATGATTAATAAAATTCTGTCTAAATTGAATACAAAAAGCAAAATGCTTTTCCGTATACAAACCGTGTGAAGTGTTAAATAGCGTCTATCATTATCAGAATTATCTGATCATATGACGTGGCTTTTTTGCGATCGGATAGCAACAAAAATTGATAAAAATAACGGGATCTCAATGATTACGCACAACTTCAATACCCTGGACTTACTCACCAGTCCTGTCTGGATCGTTTCGCCCTTTGAGGAACAGTTAATTTATGCCAATAGCGCGGCGCGACTGTTGATGCAAGACCTCACGTTTAGTCAGCTACGAACCGGTCCCTATTCCGTCTCCTCACAAAAAGAACTGCCGAAATACCTCTCCGATCTGCAAAACCAACACGATATTATCGAAATCCTCACTGTTCAGCGTAAAGAAGAGGAAACAGCATTAAACTGTCGGCTTGTTTTGCGAAAGCTGACAGAAGCAGAACCGGTGATTATTTTCGAAGGTATCGAAGCGTCGGCAACGCTGGGTTTAAAAGCCAGTCGCTCGGCAAATTATCAGCGCAAAAAACAAGGTTTTTATGCGCGCTTTTTTCTGACTAACTCTGCACCAATGTTGTTGATTGACCCCTCACGAGATGGCCAAATCGTCGATGCTAACCTCGCCGCGCTCAATTTCTATGGTTATAACCATGAAACGATGTGCCAGAAACATACCTGGGAAATAAATATGCTCGGGCGTCGCGTCATGCCTATCATGCATGAAATTTCGCATTTACCCGGTGGTCATAAACCTCTGAATTTTATTCATAAGCTGGCGGATGGTTCGACTCGTCATGTGCAGACCTACGCCGGGCCGATTGAAATTTATGGCGACAAGCTCATGTTATGTATTGTACATGATATTACTGAGCAAAAACGGCTGGAGGAGCAGCTGGAACATGCTGCCCACCATGACGCGATGACCGGATTACTGAATCGGCGACAGTTTTATCACATTACCGAGCCAGGCCAAATGCAGCATCTCGCCATCGCCCAGGATTACAGCTTGTTGCTCATCGACACCGATCGTTTTAAACACATTAACGATCTCTATGGGCATTCTAAAGGTGATGAGGTGTTATGCGCCCTCGCCCGCACCCTCGAAAGTTGCGCTCGCAAAGGCGATTTGGTGTTTCGTTGGGGAGGCGAAGAGTTTGTCTTATTGCTACCAAGAACCCCACTGGATACCGCGCTTTCGCTGGCTGAAACTATCCGCGTAAGCGTGGCAAAAGTGAGTATTTCGGGCTTACCACGCTTTACCGTCAGCATTGGTGTGGCGCATCACGAAGGAAATGAAAGCATCGATGAACTGTTTAAACGCGTTGATGATGCTTTGTATCGGGCGAAAAATGATGGACGCAACCGCGTGCTGGCGGCATAAGCCGCGGATGCGTCTCGAGATCAACGACTGCGCTTAGCGTGGCGCTCCCAGTTTTCTTGCTTCGCCTGCGCCGTTTTACGTAGTGCGACGTAACACGCCCCGCTGCCGCCATGATGCGGTAGCGCAGTGCAATATGCCTGAACATCATCAAATTCGGTCAGCCAGCGCGCCACATAGCTGCGGACAATATTGGCATGCGATTTATCATCCCGTCCTTTGCCATGAATAATCAGCACGTTACGCAAACCATCAGCCATGGCTTGTTGAATGAAACTGAACATCATTTTGCGGCACTCTTCCACCGGCTGGCGCAAAAGATTCAGGCTCGCCTGTTGCGGATATTTACCACTGCGCAGCTTATCCAGCACCCCATGTTGCAACCCTTCCCGCCGAAACTCCAGCGGCTGACTTAGTGGGATGATGTCGAGAAATCCGGTGGTGAGGAAATTATCAAGCTGCAGCGTGTCGATACGCTGCGGCGCACGTTGGTTACGCGTTGGATGCCAGTGGACATCGGTAGCACGTTTCAGCGGCTGGACATCTTCCATGGCGTCAAGAAACAGCGATTTGTCGTCAAGGTTCATGTTACATCCTCCCGCAATTAAGAGCGCGATATGATAACCAGACCGGGTCGGTCCAACAACGTATTACCCAAAATTCCAGTAATAAGTTCCAAATATTGCCGATATTTTAAGCAAAATGCTTATGCATGATTATTCATTCACGATATTAATAATGTAACTTATATTTTCGTGAAATCTGTCACTGAAGAAAATTGGCAACTAAAGGTTAAAACCGTTATAACACAGTCACCGGCGCAGAGGAGACAATGCCGGATTTAAGACGCGGATGCACTGCTGTGTGTACTGTAGAGTCTGGCGGATGTCGACAGACTCTATTTTTTTATGCAGTTTTAACTTTGCAGATAGCCGCATTCTCGCCGGAATTGCGTGATTAATGACGCGGTCAGTGGTGTCTGGCGACTATCACGCCGCTGAATCAAATAATAGGCCGCTTTCGGTAAAATTTCGCTAACCGGCAACATCACCAGCCCCTGTCCGTGCAAGGGATCGCAGCCCATTTCTTCAGGCAGTATGCTGAGAAAATCGCTTTTTGCCACCAGACTGATACAGGCTGAGAACGTCTCGCAGACTACACCGACCTGTGGCGTTTGCGCCTGATCGTCAAGCAATTCACTCAACTGTTTGTAGTAACTGCCGTGTGGCGTCGGCATTGTCCAGCTGTAATCCAGTAACTGTTTGATCGAACGGGCACCAATGGCGGGGTGTCCCGGGCGGCAAAAGATCGCGAATTGCTTTTCCAGTAATTTCTCAAAAGTAAATTCGTGGTCGTACGGTCCCTGATAATAGGTATTGATGGTGAAATCCAATTCTCCCTGACGCAATTCATTAATCATCGACACCAGTTGCCCTTCCATAATGCGTACTTTTACCTGCGGATGCTGCTGATGAAAACGAGATATGACAGCTGGCATCAGACTGCGGGAAATACTGGCCCCCATGCCGATATTAATCTGCCCTGCCAGTTGCCCTTGTCGTTGGCGAATATCCTCTTGGGCTGCGCGCAGCTCTTCAAGAATAAGACTGGCGTGCTGATAAAAACTTTCACCGGCATCAGTTAACGTCACGCCTTTACTACGGCGAAAAAAGAGTTGCGCCGCTAATCCTTCTTCCAGCTCCTGAATAGATTTACTCAGTGCCGGTTGCGACATATTCAACATTCGGCTCGCTCCGCGAATGCTGCCCTGACGAGCCACTTCAACAAAAGCCCGAATTTGATGAATTTTTACCTGAAAAGCCATGACGCCACCGATAACCGTTATTTATCAGACCAAAGAAACTGGCATCTACTTTAATGCAGATGATTGTGTCAGGGTAATTTATGAACGGTTAAAACTGTGAAAAATCAGTTAGTGATAAGTAAAAACTATCGCTACGTGAACCGGGTCACACTTTTTACTGATGACGGGAAAGGTTATGGAGTCTTTGAATCAATTTGTTAATTCGCTTGCCCCAAAATTATCGCACTGGCGACGTGATTTTCATCACTATGCAGAGTCTGGCTGGGTGGAATTCCGCACTGCCACCCTTGTTGCGGAAGAATTGCAGCAGCTCGGCTATTCACTGGCGCTGGGCCGCGAAGTAGTTAATGAAAGTAGCCGGATGGGACTACCTGATGAACTCACTCTACAACGCGAATTCGAGCGCGCTCGTCAACAGGGTGCGCTAGCACAATGGATTGCGGTTTTTGAAGGTGGTTTCACTGGTATCGTCGCCACCCTGGATACCGGTCGCCCCGGTCCGGTGATGGCTTTCCGTGTCGATATGGACGCGCTGGATCTCAGTGAAGAGCAGGATGTCAGCCATCGCCCCTACCGCGACGGTTTTGCGTCATGTAACGCCGGAATGATGCATGCCTGTGGTCATGATGGACATACCGCCATTGGGCTTGGGCTGGCGCATACCCTTAAACAATTCGAGTCCGGACTACATGGCGTCATCAAACTGATTTTTCAGCCTGCAGAGGAAGGTACGCGTGGCGCGCGGGCGATGGTCGATGCAGGTGTCGTAGATGATGTTGATTATTTTACTGCCGTGCACATTGGCACTGGCGTACCTGCGGGCACCGTGGTGTGCGGCAGTGATAATTTTATGGCAACCACCAAATTTGACGCGCACTTCACCGGTACCGCCGCTCACGCAGGCGCAAAACCAGAAGACGGTCACAATGCCTTGTTGGCGGCAGCACAAGCCACTCTTGCACTGCATGCAATCGCCCCGCACAGCGAAGGAGCTTCCAGAGTAAACGTGGGCGTTATGCAGGCAGGAAGCGGTCGTAACGTTGTTCCTGCCTCGGCGTTGCTGAAAGTGGAAACACGCGGGGCCAGCGACGTCATTAATCAATATGTTTTTGACCGTGCACAACAAGCGATTCAGGGCGCAGCAACCATGTATGGTGTCGGCGTTGAAACTCGTCTGATGGGTGCAGCTACCGCCAGTTCTCCTTCGCCGCAATGGGTCGCATGGTTGCAAAGTCAGGCGGCTCAGGTCGCGGGGGTCAATCAGGCCATTGAACGTGTTGAAGCGCCTGCGGGTTCCGAAGATGCCACATTAATGATGGCCCGCGTGCAGCAACATCAAGGGCAAGCCTCCTACGTGGTGTTTGGCACACAGCTGGCGGCAGGTCATCACAACGAAAAATTCGATTTTGACGAGCAGGTTCTCGCTATTGCCGTCGAAACGCTGGCGCGCACCGCGCTCAATTTTCCCTGGACGCGAGGTATCTGATGCAGGAAATCTATCGTTTTATCGACGATGCGATTGAAGCCGATCGCCAACGTTATACCGATATTGCCGATCAAATCTGGGATCATCCAGAAACACGTTTTGAAGAGTTCTGGTCAGCGGAGCATCTGGCTTCGGCTCTGGAATCTGCAGGCTTCACCGTTACCCGCAACGTAGGCAATATCCCAAATGCCTTTATTGCTTCGTTTGGTCAAGGCAAACCGGTTATCGCCCTGCTGGGAGAATATGACGCCCTGGCAGGTTTAAGTCAGCAAGCTGGTTGCGCGCAACCTACATCCGCGACGCCCGGTGAAAATGGTCACGGTTGCGGACACAATTTGCGGGGAACCGCCGCCTTTGCCGCTGCAATAGCCGTCAAGAAATGGCTGGAACAATATGGGCAAGGCGGCACAGTGCGCTTTTATGGTTGTCCTGGCGAAGAAGGCGGCTCGGGTAAAACGTTCATGGTCCGCGAGGGGGTATTTGATGATGTGGATGCGGCACTCACCTGGCACCCGGAAGCCTTTGCCGGTATGTTCAATACCCGCACGCTGGCAAACATTCAGGCATCATGGCGCTTTAAAGGGATCGCAGCACATGCCGCGAATTCCCCTCATTTGGGACGCAGCGCCCTTGATGCCGTAACGTTGATGACCACTGGCACCAACTTCCTCAACGAACATATTATTGAAAAAGCGCGCGTACACTATGCCATCACAAATAGCGGCGGGATCTCGCCCAACGTGGTCCAGGCGCAGGCAGAAGTGCTTTATCTTATCCGCGCCCCCGAAATGACCGACGTGCAGCATATTTATGATCGGGTCGCCAAAATCGCCGAAGGTGCGGCATTGATGACCGAAACCACGGTTGAATGCCGCTTCGACAAAGCCTGTTCCAGTTATCTCCCGAATCGCACCTTAGAAAATGCCATGTACCATGCCCTATCCCATTTTGGTACCCCGGAATGGAACTCCGAAGAACTGGCTTTTGCGAAACAAATTCAGGCTACGCTCACCCCCAACGATCGGCAAAACAGTCTGAATAATATCGCCGCAACCGGTGGCGAAAACGGCAAGGCTTTTGCACTACGTCATCGTGAAACGGTACTGGCGAATGAGGTCGCTCCATATGCCGCCACCGATAACGTGCTTGCGGCATCGACTGATGTCGGCGACGTTAGTTGGAAACTGCCTGTTGCCCAGTGTTTCAGCCCCTGTTTTGCCGTCGGTACACCGCTACATACGTGGCAACTGGTTAGCCAGGGGCGAACATCTATTGCTCATAAAGGAATGCTGCTGGCGGCGAAAACTATGGCAGCAACCACAGTCAATCTCTTCATTGATTCAGGGCTATTGCAAGAATGCCAACAAGAGCATCAGCAAGTAACGGACACGCAACCGTATCACTGCCCTATCCCGAAAAACGTGACACCGTCACCTTTAAAATAACAACAACAACGCAAACACAACAACCGAGGAATGCCCATGAGTATGTCATCCATACCGTCGTCCTCCCAATCCGGGAAGCTCTATGGCTGGGTCGAAAGAATTGGTAACAAGGTTCTCCATCCTTTTTTGCTCTTTATCTATTTGATTATCGTACTCATGGTGACGACGGCAATTTTGTCGGCCTTTGGCGTCAGTGCGAAAAACCCGACCGATGGAACGCCGGTGGTGGTGAAAAACCTGCTCAGTGTGGAAGGATTACACTGGTCTTTACCCAATGTTATTAAAAACTTTAGCGGTTTTGCTCCACTTGGTGCGATCCTGGCGCTGGTTTTAGGTGCCGGTCTGGCGGAGCGCGTCGGCTTACTGCCAGCGCTAATGGTTAAAATGGCATCGCATGTTAATGCCCGCTACGCCAGTTATATGGTGCTGTTTATTGCTTTTTTCAGCCACATTTCTTCCGATGCGACGTTAGTGATCATGCCACCGATGGGTGCGCTGATTTTTCTGGCGGTGGGCAGGCATCCAGTTGCAGGTTTACTGGCTGCCATTGCAGGCGTAGGTTGCGGCTTTACGGCTAATTTACTGATTGTCACAACCGACGTGTTGCTGTCGGGGATCAGCACGGAAGCGGCGGCTGCGTTCAATCCGCAAATGCACGTCAGTGTAATTGATAACTGGTATTTTATGGCCAGCTCCGTAGTCGTACTGACGATTGTTGGCGGCCTGATAACCGACAAAATCATCGAGCCACGGTTAGGTCAATGGCAGGGAAACAGCGATGAGAAACTGCAGACATTGACCGAAAGTCAGCGTTTTGGTTTACGCATAGCAGGTGTCGTATCGCTACTTTTTATTGCTGCGATTGCGCTGATGGTGATCCCGGAAAACGGGATATTGCGCGATCCGATTAATCACACCGTGATGCCATCACCCTTTATTAAAGGTATCGTGCCACTGATCATTCTTTTTTTCTTTGTTGTCTCGCTGGCTTATGGCATCGCTACCCGCACAATTCGACGTCAGGCGGATTTACCGCAGTTAATGATTGAACCGATGAAAGAGATGGCAGGATTTATCGTGATGGTTTTTCCCCTCGCCCAGTTTGTCGCCATGTTTAACTGGAGCAACATGGGGTGAGGTAGCCTGAGTTTAACGGACACTCCTTCCTGAAATAGAATGGCATCAGAAGGAGCTAATAATGAGCAGAAAAACCCAACGTTACTCTAAAGAGTTCAAAGCCGAAGCTGTCAGAACGGTTCTTGAAAATCAACTTTCGATCAGTGAAGGCGCTTCCCGATTATCTCTTCCTGAAGGCACTTTAGGACAATGGGTTACCGCCGCCAGAAAAGGGCTCGGTACTCCTGGTTCCCGCACGGTGGCTGAACTGGAATCTGAAATTCTGCAACTGCGTAAGGCGTTAAATGAAGCTCGCCTTGAGCGAGATATATTAAAAAAAGCAACAGCGTATTTTGCACAGGAGTCGCTGAAAAATACGCGTTAATCGAACAATGGCGACAACAATTTCCCATTGAAGCGATGTGTCAGGTATTTGGTGTATCCAGGAGCGGTTATTACAACTGGGTACAGCATGAACCCTCAGACAGAAAACAAAGTGATGAGCGGCTAAAACTGGAGATTAAGGTGGCACATATCCGCACTCGCGAAACATATGGAACCCGGCGGCTCCAGACGGAGCTGGCAGAGAATGGCATCATCGTTGGTCGTGACCGACTGGCACGTCTTCGTAAGGAGCTAAGGCTACGCTGTAAGCAGAAACGCAAGTTCAGAGCGACTACGAACTCGAACCACAATCTGCCAGTTGCGCCAAATCTGCTGAACCAGACGTTCGCTCCTACAGCACCAAATCAGGTCTGGGTGGCGGACCTGACGTATGTTGCCACACAGGAGGGATGGTTGTACCTCGCTGGCATCAAAGATGTTTATACGTGCGAAATTGTCGGCTACGCCATGGGAGAGCGCATGACAAAAGAGCTGACAGGTAAAGCCCTGTTTATGGCGCTCAGGAGCCAGCGCCCACCTGCCGGGCTAATCCACCACTCTGATCGAGGTTCACAGTACTGCGCATACGATTACCGGGTCATACAGGAGCAGTCTGGTCTGAAAACATCAATGTCGCGTAAAGGTAACTGTTACGACAACGCTCCGATGGAAAGCTTCTGGGGAACGCTGAAAAATGAGAGCCTGAGCCACTATCGTTTTAATAACCGGGATGAAGCCATCTCAGTAATACGGGAATACATTGAGATTTTCTACAATCGTCAGCGTCGTCACTCTCGTCTGGGGAATATCTCCCCGGCAGCCTTCAGGGAAAAATATCATCAGATGGCTGCTTAAAAAAAGAACAAATGGTAGTGTCCGCTATTGCCAGTACACCTCAGGGAAATTCATCGCCGTGGGGCTGACCGATATACTGGAAAGTTCAGGGCTTAGCGGCATCCCGGCGTTTGTCGGTCTGGCGTTGCTTTCCTCTTTCTTATGCATGTTTATTGCCAGCGGTTCCGCAATCTGGTCGATTCTGGCCCCCATTTTCGTACCAATGTTTATGCTACTTGGCTTTCACCCGGCATTTGCGCAAATCCTCTTTCGTATTGCCGACTCATCCGTATTGCCTTTAGCGCCGGTATCTCCTTTTGTTCCACTGTTTCTTGGATTCCTGCAACGCTACAAACCAGACGCGAAACTGGGTACTTACTATTCGTTAGTCTTGCCCTATCCGCTTATCTTTTTGGTGGTATGGCTGCTGATGTTGCTGGCGTGGTATCTTGTTGGTCTGCCGATAGGTCCGGGGATTTACCCACGTTTGTCTTAAGAGAGAACGGATGCTGAGATTACTTGAAGAAAAAATTGCCACGCCACTGGGTCCACTGTGGGTGATTTGCGATGAGCAATTTCGCCTGCGGGCGGTTGAATGGGAAGAGTACAGCGAACGCATGGTGCAGCTGCTGGACATCCATTATCGCAAAGAAGGCTATGAGCGCATTTCTGCCACCAACCCAGGCGGTTTAAGCGACAAGCTTCGTGATTATTTTGCCGGTAATCTTAGCATTATTGATACGCTTCCCACTGCCACAGGGGGGACGCCATTTCAGCGCGAAGTCTGGAAAACTCTACGCACTATCCCCTGCGGACAGGTAATGCATTACGGCCAACTGGCTGAACAATTGGGCCGCCCTGGCGCGGCGCGTGCCGTTGGTGCGGCAAACGGATCGAATCCCATCAGCATCGTCGTACCTTGCCATCGGGTTATTGGCCGAAACGGCACCATGACCGGATATGCAGGCGGAGTTCAGCGAAAAGAGTGGTTATTGCGCCACGAAGGTTATCTTTTGCTGTAAACATTAAACAATTTGTGCCAGCTTGTTCACACTTTTATGTAAAGTTACCCTTAACAACTTAAGGGTTTTCAAATAGATAGACATATATTTACATCTAATATCGGAATTCTCTGCTGTTAAGGTTTGCTTAGACTTACTTGCTCCCTAAAAAGATGTTAAAATTGACAAATATCAATTACGGCTTGAGCAGACCTATGATCCCGGAAAAGCGAATTATACGGCGCATTCAGTCTGGCGGTTGTGCTATCCATTGCCAGGATTGCAGCATCAGCCAGCTTTGCATCCCGTTCACACTCAACGAACATGAGCTTGATCAGCTTGATAATATCATTGAGCGGAAGAAGCCTATTCAGAAAGGCCAGACGCTGTTTAAGGCTGGTGATGAACTTAAATCGCTTTATGCCATCCGCTCCGGTACGATTAAAAGTTATACCATCACTGAGCAAGGCGACGAGCAAATCACTGGTTTCCATTTAGCTGGCGACCTGGTGGGATTTGACGCCATCGGCAGCGGCCATCACCCGAGCTTCGCTCAGGCGCTGGAAACCTCGATGGTATGTGAAATCCCGTTCGAAACGCTGGACGATTTGTCCGGTAAAATGCCGAATCTGCGTCAGCAGATGATGCGTCTGATGAGCGGTGAAATCAAAGGCGATCAGGACATGATCTTGCTGTTGTCGAAGAAAAATGCCGAGGAACGTCTGGCTGCATTCATCTACAACCTGTCCCGTCGTTTTGCCCAACGCGGCTTCTCCCCTCGTGAATTCCGCCTGACGATGACTCGTGGCGATATCGGTAACTATCTGGGCCTGACGGTAGAAACCATCAGCCGTCTGCTAGGTCGCTTCCAGAAAAGCGGTATGCTGGCAGTCAAAGGTAAATACATCACCATCGAAAATAACGATGCGCTGGCCCAGCTTGCTGGTCATACGCGTAATGTTGCCTGATTTTTCCGCATAACTCACTATCCTTCTGTCATATCATTAAATTTTTCTGATTTATTGATCTGGCAGAAGGTTCATCACTGTTTCATTCACCAGATATGGGTTAATCTTTTAATTACAAACTGCGTTGACAGTTGTTGTAAGGAGACCCTGTATGGCTATGTATCAGAACATGCTCGTTGTTATCGATCCTAACCAGGACGACCAACCAGCATTGCGGCGAGCTGTTTATTTACATCAACGGATTGGTGGCAAAATTAAAGCCTTTTTGCCGATCTATGACTTCTCATACGAAATGACCACCCTGCTCTCCCCGGACGAACGTACCGCTATGCGTCAGGGCGTCATCAGCCAGCGTACAGCCTGGATCCACGAGCAGGCAAAATATTATCTCAATGCTGGCGTTCCCATTGAAATTAAAGTGGTCTGGCATAACCGTCCCTTCGAAGCCATCATTCAGGAAGTGATCAGCGGCGGGCACGATTTGGTGCTAAAAATGGCGCACCAACATGACCGTCTGGAAGCGGTGATTTTTACGCCAACGGACTGGCATCTGTTACGCAAATGCCCAAGCCCGGTGTGGATGGTG
Organism: Shigella sonnei; assembly: GCF_002950395.1. Classification (NCBI taxonomy): domain Bacteria; kingdom Pseudomonadati; phylum Pseudomonadota; class Gammaproteobacteria; order Enterobacterales; family Enterobacteriaceae; genus Shigella; species Shigella sonnei. The sequence continues at coordinate 1,033,915 of NZ_CP026802.1, read as the reverse complement.
AAAGACCAGCCGTGGCCGGAAGGAGGTAAGGCGCTGGTGGCGGTGAATCTCGCCAGTGAAGAGCCGTATCATAATGCGCTCAATGAAAAACTGGTCAAAGAGACGATCGAACTGGCAGAACAAGTCAACCATACCGAAGTTCATCTGGTTGGCGCTTACCCAGTAACGCCAATTAATATCGCGATTGAACTGCCGGAATTTGATCCGAGCGTTTATAACGATGCCATTCGTGGGCAACATTTGCTGGCAATGAAAGCTCTGCGGCAGAAATTCGGCATTAATGAAAACATGACGCACGTAGAAAAAGGTCTGCCGGAAGAGGTTATTCCTGATTTGGCGGAGCACTTACAGGCGGGGATTGTGGTTCTGGGCACGGTAGGACGCACCGGTATTTCAGCAGCATTCCTCGGCAACACGGCGGAACAGGTGATTGATCATCTTCGCTGCGATCTGTTGGTCATTAAACCTGACCAGTATCAGACACCCGTTGAACTGGATGACGAAGAAGACGATTAACGACTCTTCAATAACTGACAAGGCCCGAGTTATCGGGCCTATTTTTTACTTACTGCTCTTCGCCGCCAAGGAAATAAATTCCCAACGGGATTGCCAGCAACACAGTAAAGACCAGGCTATAAACAAAAATCATCGATGACTGAATCACATACATTGATGTCGTCCACTCAGACAGCGGAATATTGTACTGTTCTATAACGCCGCCGATAGTCGCGCGAGTCACAACCGACGCCGCAATAATGAAAACCGCCAACAAACCAAAGAGAAATTTTTTCCCTTTCGCTGACTTCAGTTTCGCCATAATCATGATGTAATCCTTGTGCAGACAAATTTCTTGTTACCTAAACGTAACAATACCATGACATTTCACCGTTGTCTGCTCTGAAAACCTCACCTCTTAGCTGGATTTACAATCAACGCATTGATTAGTTAGCTAATGTTGCTACTTCCTTCCCTGACTATTGATGATCTGAATGAATTGTCGCGGTAAAATAGCCCCGCCAGGGGTTTCCGGCATGACGACAATTATCTGGAGGAGCCTGATAAAACAATGATCGCTGAACTGTTTACAAATAATGCGCTTAATCTGGTCATTATTTTCGGTAGCTGCGCAGCATTGATTCTGATGAGCTTTTGGTTTCGCCGCGGAAATCGTAAAAGAAAAGGTTTTTTATTCCATGCGGTGCAATTTTTAATCTACACCATAATTATCAGTGCTGTTGGTAGCATTATTAAGGTAATGACTCCAACTTATTGATAGTGTTTTATGTTCAGATAATGCCCGATGACTTTGTCATGCAGCTCCACCGATTTTGAGAACGACAGCGACTTCCGTCCCAGCCGTGCCAGGTGCTGCCTCAGATTCAGGTTATGCCGCTCAATTCGCTGCGTATATCGCTTGCTGATTACGTGCAGCTTTCCCTTCAGGCGGGATTCATACAGCGGCCAGCCATCCGTCATCCATATCACCACGTCAAAGGGTGACAGCAGGCTCATAAGACGCCCCAGCGTCGCCATAGTGCGTTCACCGAATACGTGCGCAACAACCGTCTTCCGGAGACTGTCATACGCGTAAAACAGCCAGCGCTGGCGCGATTTAGCCCCGACATAGCCCCACTGTTCGTCCATTTCCGCGCAGACGATGACGTCACTGCCCGGCTGTATGCGCGAGGTTACCGACTGCGGCCTGAGTTTTTTAAGTGACGTAAAATCGTGTTGAGGCCAACGCCCATAATGCGTGCAGTTGCCCGGCATCCAACGCCATTCATGGCCATATCAATGATTTTCTGGTGCGCACCGGGTTGAGAAGCGGTGTAAGTGAACTGCAGTTGCCATGTTTTACGGCAGTGAGAGCAGAGATAGCGCTGATGTCCGGCAGTGCTTTTGCCGTTACGCACCACCCCGTCAGTAGCTGAACAGGAGGGACAGCTGATAGAAACAGAAGCCACTGGAGCACCTCAAAAACACCATCATACACTAAATCAGTAAGTTGGCAGCATCACCGCATTATTAATTATGTTATAGAAAACTATAAACTCAAATTTATCACCCCAGACGTTATCGATTTTATCTGTACGTCCCTGATTGCGGTTATTCTGACGATTAAGCTATTTTTGCTGATTAATCAGTTTGAAAAACAGCAGATTAAAAAAGGTCGCGATATCACCAGTGCGCGGATTATGTCGCGCATTATCAAAATCACCATTATTGTGGTGCTTGTTCTGCTTTATGGCGAACATTTCGGCATGAGCCTTTCTGGCTTGCTGACCTTTGGTGGTATTGGTGGTCTGGCTGTCGGTATGGCCGGTAAAGATATTCTGAGTAATTTCTTTTCCGGGATCATGCTCTATTTCGACCGTCCTTTCAGTATTGGCGACTGGATCCGTTCACCGGACAGAAATATCGAAGGTACAGTAGCGGAAATTGGCTGGCGAATTACCAAAATTACGACCTTTGATAATCGTCCATTGTACGTACCGAACTCGCTGTTTTCGTCGATCAGCGTAGAAAACCCAGGACGAATGACCAACCGCCGCATTACCACGACCATTGGTTTACGTTATGAGGATGCGGCAAAAGTGGGCGTTATTGTCGAAGCCGTACGTGAGATGCTGAAAAATCACCCGGCCATCGACCAGCGACAAACCTTACTGGTTTATTTCAACCAGTTTGCCGACTCGTCATTGAATATTATGGTTTATTGCTTTACCAAAACCACGGTATGGGCTGAATGGCTTGCTGCACAGCAAGACGTTTATTTGAAGATTATCGATATTGTGCAGTCACACGGCGCGGACTTTGCCTTCCCCAGCCAGACGCTGTATATGGATAACATTACACCGCCGGAACAGGGGCGCTAAATCAGACATCACTGGCGTTATCCACAAGGGTAACGCCAGTTCCCATCACATCAATGCTTCACAATATACATAGTCCGGCTGTACGCCACATCTTCCGGGTTATTAATGGGATAACCTTTCAGCCACGGCTTGATTAATCGTCCATTGGTATATTGATAAATTGGTGCAATCGGTGCTTGCTCCATGAGGATTTTTTCTGCCGCGTTGTAATCGGCATTACGCGCTTTAACGGTATTTTCCGTCGATGCCTGGGCCAGAACTTTGTCGTATGCCGGATTGTTAAAGCGTGAAATATTTCCTGAATGCGTTGACGTTAATAATGTCAGGAAAGTGGAGGGTTCATTATAATCCCCCACCCATGAGGCGCGGATAACATCAAAATTGCCGGTGTTACGGCTATCGATATAGGTTTTCCATTCCTGATTTTGCAATTTAACATCTACGCCAAGGTTCTTTTTCCACATCGATGCTACAGCAATCGCAATTTTTTGATGGTTTTCTGAAGTGTTATACAAAAGCGTCAGCTTCAGCGGTTTTTGCGGACCATAACCAGCTGCGCTCAACAAAGTTTTTGCCTGCGCATTCAGTTCTTCCTGACTCATTTGTTCAAACGGCGAAGGTTCCGGCGTAAATCCGGCGGTAACATCTGGTGTAAAATGCCACGCTGGCTTTTCGCCCGTCCCTAATACTTTTTCGGTCATCAGGCGGCGATCTATCGTCATACTTAATGCCAGACGAACGCGCTGATCTGCCGTCGGCCCTTTTTGCGTGTTAAACGCATAATAATAGGTCCCGAGCTGCGGCGGCGTATAAACCTGCCCCGGAATATCCTTCAACAGCTTCTGATACATATTTTTCGGGAAGGATTCGGTGATATCAATATCCCCCGCGAGGTAACGCTTAGTGGCTGCGGATTCCTGATTAATTGGCAGGAAGGTCACTTTTTGCAGTACCGTTTTGGCGTTATCCCAATAATGGGTATTCGGTACCACGACCAGTTTTTCATTGACTACGCGATCTTTAAGAACATAAGCGCCATTGCCGATCAGATTTCCGGGTTTCGTCCACTCTTTACCGCTTTCTACGTTGGCTTTTTGCACCGGGAAGAAGGCAAAGTTAGCGGTTAAATTCACAAACCACGGCAACGGTTTATCAAGCTGAATTTTCAAAGTATGGGCATCAACTGCGGTGACGCCAAGCTGGTCTGGCGTAGCTTTACCATCAATAATCGCCTGTGCGTTGTTGATTCCCGCCAGCGCGGCAAACCATGCAAATGGCGATAGCGTTTTCGGGTCCACCAGACGCTGCCAGCTGTAGACAAAATCTTGCGCCGTTACCGGTGTGCCATCCGCCCATTTTGCGTTATCGCGCAGGGTAAAAGTCCAGATACGGTTGTCATTACTTTTCCACTGAGTCGCAACGCCGGGGACAATCTCCCCTTTCTCGTTCTGATTCACCAGTCCTTCAAACAGATCGCGAATGACCTGAATCTCTGGCAGGCCCACGGCTTTAGCGGGATCCAGCGACGCAGGCTCATCTTTAATGTGGCGCACCAGCTCCTGCTTCTCTGCCAGTACTGTGCCGCTCGGAACTTCTGCAGCATACGAAAGAGAAATGCTGCTGACCAACAGCGCACAACACGTGACTGAAACAGAGTGCTTCATAAGTTTCCCTCTAACCGACATTAAAATTGATGCGTAATTATTTGTTTCGCCTTAAAGAAATGCAAACAACTTCCATCAAAAAAGTGACACAGGGAGCATAAAATGTTTTATGTATCAATATATTAAATCAGATTTAGTGTAAATAATAGACGACAAAATGCGGTAAAGCACATAGAACACCGAACACTACGTTCAGGCTTCGCACGTTCAAACCAGTTTTCGGTATCATAATCAGCATCTGTCGCCATTGTACGAAGAATAAAAAATAACCAAAACGTTGAAAGGAACTGAGAATACGTTAAGAGAAAAATTAAATTAATGTATCAGCAAGTAGTGCTAAACAGCACCTTTATACTTCAGCCTATCTATAAATAATGAGAATGCCGAGCCAGCATGTCGACGGTGTGGATAGTACAGGTGATAACCGGGTAAATCTGGTGTGAATTTATCCAAAACACGTATCAGTTTTTTTTCTTTAATAGCCCGCTCAACCTGATCATAAGGTAGATACGCCAATCCATGCCCATCAATTGCAGCATCAATGATCAGGTCTATCGTATTCAGTAAAAGCTGACCTTCCATGCGAACACGAACTTCACGTCCACCGCGTATTAATCTCCAGCGATTTGCTGTACCCGATGTGGGAAGATACAAATTAATTGCCTGATGATCTATTAATTGTGACACTGACGTTGGAACACTTCGGCGAGAAAAATAATCCGGTGAGCCAACAATAGCCATTGGTATATCTGGCCCGATTCGAATGGCGATCATATCTTTATCCATCTCCCCACCCAGACGGACGCCTGCATCAAAACGTTCAGAAACGACATCGGTCAAACCATAATCAATGGTGAGCTGAATATCAATTTCAGGATGCGATTTCAGGAATGTGCGCATTGCTGGTAACAATATCGTTTTGGCTGCATGTTCTACAGTAGTAATACGTATTGTCCCGGATGGGCGGTTCTGCAGCTCGCTCAGGGATGCCAGGGCTGAATCTATGTCATGCAACATAGGGCCAAGAACAGACAAAAGATGCTCGCCCGCTTCAGTTGGAACAACGCTGCGCGTGGTTCGCGTCAGAAGCCGCAATCCCAATCGTTCTTCTATACGACGCACTATCTGGCTTAAAGCTGACTGCGCCATGCTCAGGCGGGCTGCTGCACGAGTGAAGCTACGCTCCTCTGCAACGACGACAAACGCCATCAGATCAGCGATTTCTTCACGCTTCATTCAGTATCTCCATGCAATCTATTAATCATTTAAATGATAGGTCTAATCATAATTTAGGGTCTAATCAACTTAATGATCAATATCTATAGTGATATCACCAACCGTTAAAACGAACCGACAACTCCATGAGGAACGGAATGATGAATAATAAAGTCAGCTTCACTAACAGCAATAATCCAACCATCTCTTTGTCTGCAGTGATCTATTTCCCTCCAAAATTTGATGAAACCCGTCAGTATCAGGCAATTGTGGTATCTCACCCAGGTGGGGGCGTTAAAGAACAAACGGCCGGAACCTATGCCAAAAAACTGGCGGAAAAGGGATTTGTCACTATTGCTTATGACGCATCTTATCAAGGTGAAAGTGGCGGCGAGCCGCGTCAGTTAGAAAACCCATACATTCGTACTGAAGACATCAGTGCCGTGATTGATTACCTGACAACGCTTTCTTATGTCGACAATACCCGAATTGGTGCGATGGGAATTTGTGCCGGTGCAGGATATACAGCCAATGCTGCAATTCAGGATCGCCGCATCAAGGCCATCGGTACCGTTAGTGCGGTCAATATTGGTTCGATGTTCCGTAATGGTTGGGAAAACAATGTGAAATCTATTGATGCCCTGCCATACGTTGAAGCGGGTTCAAACGCCCGAACCAGCGATATTAGCAGCGGAGAATATGCCGTTATGCCACTGGCACCAATGAAGGAGTCCGATGCGCCGAACGAAGAACTGCGTCAGGCCTGGGAGTATTACCACACCCCTCGCGCGCAGTATCCAACAGCACCGGGTTACGCTACTTTGCGCAGCCTTAACCAGATTATTACCTTTGATGCTTACCATATGGCGGAAGTGTACCTGACTCAGCCGATGCAGATTGTGGCGGGCAGCCAGGCAGGGAGCAAATGGATGAGTGACGACCTGTACGATCGAGCATCAAGCCAAGATAAACGCTATCACATTGTTGAAGGCGCAAACCATATGGATCTTTATGACGGCAAAGCCTATGTGGCTGAAGCAATTTCAGTATTAGCTCCGTTCTTTGAGGAAACTCTGTAATGAAACATATTCAAATCCGCAATAGTGATATGGCCTGGTGGATTTGCCCCTATATTTCCAGACATCTGTTATCACTTAACCCATTACAAGCCCGCTGCCGCAGATATTCCCGTGGCGAGCGATAACCCAGCGCACTATGCGGATGCCATTCGTTATAATGCTCGAACGCCTCTGCAAGGTTCTTTGCTGCCGTTAACCCGTCTGGTTTGGGCATGATACTGATGTAGTCACGCTTTATCGTTTTCACGAAGCTCTCTGCTATTCCGTTACTCTCCGGACTCCGCACCGCCGTGTTCTTCGGTTCAAGTCCCAACATCCGGGCGAACTGGCGTGTTTCATTAGCCCGGTAGCATGAACCATTATCCGTCAGCCACTCCACTGGAGACGACGGAAGATCGTTGCCGAAGCGGCGTTCCACCGCTCCCAGCATGACGTCCTGTACTGTTTCACTGTTGAAGCCGCCGGTAGTCACCGCCCAGTGCAGTGCCTCACGATCACAGCAGTCCAGCGCGAACGTGACACGCAGTCTCTCTCCGTTATCACAGCAGAACTCGAACCCGTCAGAGCACCATCGCTGATTACTTTCTTTCACGGCCACTCTGCCTGTATGTGCCCGTTTCGATGGCGGTACAGCAGGTTTTCGCTCAAGCAACAGCGCATTCTGGCGCATGATCCGGTAAACACGTTTGGCATTGATCGCAGGCATACCATCAAGTTCTGCCTGTCTGCGAAGCAGCGCCCATACCCGACGATAACCATACGTGGGCAGCTCTCCGATAACATGGTGTATACGGAGAAGCACATCCGTATCATCAGTGTGACGACTGCGGCGGCCATCCATCCAGTCATCGGTTCGTCTGAGAATGACGTGCAACTGCGCACGCGACACCCGGAGACAACGGCTGACTAAGCTTACTCCCCATCCCCGGGCAATAAGGGCGCGTGCGCTATCCACTTTTTTGCCCGTCCATATTCAACGGCTTCTTTGAGGAGTTCATTTTCCATCGTTTTCTTGCCGAGCAGGCGCTGGAGTTCTTTAATCTGCTTCATGGCGGCAGCAAGTTCAGAGGCAGGAACAACCTGTTCTCCGGCGGCGACAGCAGTAAGACTTCCTTCCTGGTATTGCTTACGCCAGAGAAATAACTGGCTGGCTGCTACACCATGTTGCCGGGCAACGAGGGAGACCGTCATCCCCGGTTCAAAGCTCTGCTGAACAATTGCGATCTTTTCCTGTGTGGTACGCCGTCTGCGTTTCTCCGGCCCTAAGACATCAATCATCTGTACTCCAATGACTAGTCTAAAAACTAGTATTAAGACTATCACTTATTTAAGTGATACTGGTTGTCTGGAGATTCAGGGGGCCAGTCTACCTGGCATATTGCTGCCAATATTCAGTTTCCACCAAATTTTGATGAGTCAAAACAGTATCCGGCGATTATCAGCGTCCATCCTTTTGGCAGTTGTAAGGAGCAGACGTCTGGCAATATCTATGGCAAGGCATTGGCTGAAAAAGGCTATCTCGTTCTCGCTTATGACGCCAGTTTCCAGGGAGAATCTGGTGGGGAGCCTCGCTGGATAGAAGATCCGACACAGCGCGTAGAGGATATTAGCCGTGTTATCGATTATGCAGTAACTCTGCCATATGTTAATGCTGAACGTATTGGCGTGCTGGGAGTGTGTGGGGGTGGTGGCTATGCCATTAATGCCGCGCTGACAGAAAAACGAATTAAAGCAGTAGTGAGTATTACGGGTGTTAATATCGGGCGTCTTTTTCGGGAAGGTTTCAGCAATTACGATCCGATTGGCGCATTGGGTGATGCTGCCAACTTACTGATTTAGTGTATGATGGTGTTTTTGAGGTGCTCCAGTGGCTTCTGTTTCTATCAGCTGTCCCTCCTGTTCAGCTACTGACGGGGTGGTGCGTAACGGCAAAAGCACTGCCGGACATCAGCGCTATCTCTGCTCTCACTGCCGTAAAACATGGCAACTGCAGTTCACTTACACCGCTTCTCAACCCGGTACGCACCAGAAAATCATTGATATGGCCATGAATGGCGTTGGATGCCGGGCAACTGCACGCATTATGGGCGTTGGCCTCAACACGATTTTACGTCACTTAAAAAACTCAGGCCGCAGTCGGTAACCTCGCGCATACAGCCGGGCAGTGACGTCATCGTCTGCGCGGAAATGGACGAACAGTGGGGCTATGTCGGGGCTAAATCGCGCCAGCGCTGGCTGTTTTACGCGTATGACAGTCTCCGGAAGACGGTTGTTGCGCACGTATTCGGTGAACGCACTATGGCGACGCTGGGGCGTCTTATGAGCCTGCTGTCACCCTTTGACGTGGTGATATGGATGACGGATGGCTGGCCGCTGTATGAATCCCGCCTGAAGGGAAAGCTGCACGTAATCAGCAAGCGATATACGCAGCGAATTGAGCGGCATAACCTGAATCTGAGGCAGCACCTGGCACGGCTGGGACGGAAGTCGCTGTCGTTCTCAAAATCGGTGGAGCTGCATGACAAAGTCATCGGGCATTATCTGAACATAAAACACTATCAATAAGTTGGAGTCATTACCGGCGCATTGAATGCAATGGCGTCGCAACGAACCAAAGAGGCTCGTGGTGGAGAATTACAGATCAACGAATTACTTCCCGCCAGCCTGGATGCAGCAAAAGCCCATGGACTGACCGAACGCGATGTTTATGAAGCAACTGACTACTATAAAACACCACGCGGGCAACAACCGGGAGGTGCGACAAAAATGTTGTTCTCACATGCACAGAAAACGCTGGCCTGGGATGCCTTCGCATTTACTGAAGTGTTACTGACTCAGCCGGTGATGGTAGTAGTTGGTGAAAAAGTCGGTGCCTTCGGTGCTTATCGTGATGGACTGGAAGTCTATGGCCGGGCGATGGTTTCGCAGGATCGTCAGTTAGTTTCATTACCCGATTTCTCACATTATGAACTGTATGACAAACCGGAAGCAGTTCAGGAGGCGCTGGAAAAAGTTATTCCTTTTTTCAACACCCATCTGGGATAAGTTTCATGAGAAATATTATGAAAAATGTACTGATTCTTGGTGCTGGCGGTCAGATAGCCCGCCATGTGATTAATCAACTGGCAGATAAACAAACCATTAAACAAACTTTATTTGCCCGTCAGCCAGCAAAAATCCACAAACCCTATCCAACTAATAGCAAGATTATTATGGGAGATGTACTGAATCATGCAGCACTGAAGCAGGCCATGCAGGGACAGGACGTTGTGTATGCCAACCTTACGGGGGAAGATTTAGATATTCAGGCAAATTCAGTGATCGCTGCGATGAAAGCCTGTGATGTTAAACGTCTGATCTTTGTTCTTTCCCTCGGTATTTATGATGAAGTTCCAGGAAAATTTGGCGAATGGAATAATGCAGTTATTGGTGAGCCCCTAAAACCATTCCGCAGGGCTGCGGATGCAATTGAGGCTTCTGGACTGGAATATACAATTCTTCGCCCTGCCTGGCTGACTGATGAAGATATTATTGATTATGAGCTTACCTCACGCAATGAACCATTCAAAGGTACGATCGTATCACGTAAGAGTGTCGCAGCATTAATCACAGATATCATCGATAAACCTGAGAAACACATTGGTGAGAATATAGGTATCAATCAACCCGTGACTGATGGTGACAAGCCATTATTCATGTAAACCAATTAAATAGTTACCATCGTAATGTACTATGTGCAGTACGATTTATTAAACTTATTAAGGTGAACTGATCAATCCGATGCGATTAACATGTGTAGAACCAGTAAGAATAAAATACGCCATGTATATAACATTACGACTTACATCTAAGTCAGCATAATTCTAATATCTGCACATCAATAAAAATGCAAACAACTTCCGGCAAAAAAAGTGATACAAGATCGATGACATAGCGTTGAAGAAAAGGATTTGATAATCCGCAAAATTTGCACAACACTGCCTGGGTAATGACTCCAACTTATTGATAGTGTTTTATGTTCAGATAATGCCCGATGACTTTGTCATGCAGCTCCACCGATTTTGAGAACGACAGCGACTTCCGTCCCAGCCGTGCCAGGTGCTGCCTCAGATTCAGGTTATGCCGCTCAATTCGCTGCGTATATCGCTTGCTGATTACGTGCAGCTTTCCCTTCAGGCGGGATTCATACAGCGGCCAGCCATCCGTCATCCATATCACCACGTCAAAGGGTGACAGCAGGCTCATAAGACGCCCCAGCGTCGCCATAGTGCGTTCACCGAATACGTGCGCAACAACCGTCTTCCGGAGACTGTCATACGCGTAAAACAGCCAGCGCTGGCGCGATTTAGCCCCGACATAGCCCCACTGTTCGTCCATTTCCGCGCAGACGATGACGTCACTGCCCGGCTGTATGCGCGAGGTTACCGACTGCGGCCTGAGTTTTTTAAGTGACGTAAAATCGTGTTGAGGCCAACGCCCATAATGCGTGCAGTTGCCCGGCATCCAACGCCATTCATGGCCATATCAATGATTTTCTGGTGCGTACCGGGTTGAGAAGCGGTGTAAGTGAACTGCAGTTGCCATGTTTTACGGCAGTGAGAGCAGAGATAGCGCTGATGTCCGGCAGTGCTTTTGCCGTTACGCACCACCCCGTCAGTAGCTGAACAGGAGGGACAGCTGATAGAAACAGAAGCCACTGGAGCACCTCAAAAACACCATCATACACTAAATCAGTAAGTTGGCAGCATCACCCACTGCCTGTAATACTTCCTGAACCAGAGACGATCATGACCGTAACCCGCCCACGCGCCGAACGCGGCGCATTTCCGCCCGGAACAGAACATTACGGACGTTCATTATTGGGCGCGCCGTTAATCTGGTTTCCTGCCCCTGCAGCCAGCCGCGAAAGTGGTTTGATTCTGGCTGGCACTCACGGTGATGAAAACTCTTCGGTCGTCACGCTCTCCTGTGCTCTGCGGACGTTGACACCTTCTTTGCGCCGCCATCATGTGGTGCTGTGTGTGAATCCTGACGGCTGCCAGCTGGGGTTACGGGCCAATGCTAATGGTGTGGATTTAAACAGAAACTTTCCGGCGGCGAACTGGAAGGAAGGTGAAACGGTTTATCGCTGGAACAGCGCCGCTGAAGAACGTGATGTCGTATTACTGACAGGTGACAAACCTGGCTCAGAACCTGAAACCCAGGCGCTGTGCCAGCTTATACACCGCATTCAACCTGCCTGGGTGGTCTCATTCCACGATCCACTGGCCTGTATTGAAGATCCCAGACACAGCGAATTAGGCGAATGGCTGGCCCAGGCGTTTGAATTGCCTCTGGTAACCAGCGTCGGTTATGAAACGCCTGGCTCTTTCGGCAGTTGGTGTGCAGATCTCAACTTGCATTGCATCACCGCAGAGTTTCCGCCCATCTCCTCCGACGAAGCCAGCGAAAAATATCTCTTTGCGATGGCAAACTTGCTGCGCTGGCATCCTAAAGATGCAATTCGCCCGTCGTGAACTGAAGCGCCGGTTCCACATCTACCGCCAGCCAGGTCGGTCCGTCAAGATCGGCGAAACTGACCTGCGGCACCAGCGGTAAAGCGGCGCTAATGGCACGAGAGGTACACAACATGCAGCCCAGCATCAGACTGAAACCTTGTGCACGCGCTTCAGTCGCCAGCGCCAGCGCTTCCGTCAGACCACCGATTTTATCGAGCTTAATGTTAACCATCTCATAGCGCCCTTTCAGCGCCTTCAGATTGCTACGTGTATGACAACTCTCATCAGCACAAATCGGCAACGGATGAATAAAATTCTCCAGCGCCGCATCGTCCTGCGCAGGAAGGGGTTGTTCAAGCATCGCAACGCCTAAATCCGCCAATAGCTGGCAACGCGCCGCCAACCCTTCTGCACGCCAGGATTCATTTGCATCAACGATCAGCGTCGCATCGGGCACAGCTGTGCGAATTGCCACCATCCGCTCACTAATAAGATGGTTATCCAGCTTCACTTTCAGTAATTTCGCGCCTGCCTGCCAGAGTGTTGATGCACTATTGGCCATCTGATCAGGCGTACCGATGACTACCGTCTGTGCAGTGATAACTGTCTCGGGAAGCGTTATGCCGATCAAATCAGCCAGCGATTGCTGCTGTTTTCGCGCGGCCAGATCCCACAATGCACAATCCAGCGCATTACGTGCTGCGCCGGCAGGGAGAATTTTTTGCAACTCCTCCCGTGTCAGCCCTTTCTCTAATTGCGACACGACGCTCATAATTTGCGCCATTACCGAGGCATCACTTTCTCCATAACGCGGATACGGCGTGCATTCGCCGGTGCCTTTAATACCCTCTTCTTCCAGTTCAACCACCACCACGCGCGCTTCACTGCGACTTCCCCGGGCAATCACAAACGGGGTATGTAAGGGCCAGGCTTCCTCAAATACCTTAACGGTTCTCATCTTTACTCCTTGTTGTCGCGGTGGTCTGCGGATTAAGCGCAAATAGCGTTTGCTGTGTTATTGACAGTTAGCATAAACTAGGTGTGACGTTAACTATATGTAAACAGGAAAGATAATCATGTCACAAACCGTTCATTTCCAGGGCAACCCGGTTACAGTCGCCAATTCCATCCCGCAGGCGGGTAGCAAAGCGCAGACTTTTACTCTCGTGGCAAAAGATCTGTCTGACGTCACCCTCGGTCAGTTTGCGGGTAAACGCAAAGTGCTGAACATTTTCCCGAGTATTGATACCGATGTTTGCGCCGCATCAGTACGCAAGTTTAACCAACTGGCAACTGAGATCGACAACACCGTTGTGCTGTGTATCTCTGCCGATCTGCCGTTCGCCCAGTCTCGTTTCTGCGGCGCAGAAGGTCTGAACAACGTTATCACCCTCTCCACTTTCCGTAACGCTGAATTTCTGCAAGCTTACGGTGTGGCAATTGCTGATGGCCCACTGAAAGGTCTGGCAGCGCGTGCCGTTGTGGTTATTGACGAAAATGACAATGTGATTTTCAGCCAGCTGGTGGATGAAATCACCACCGAGCCGGATTACGAAGCAGCTCTGGCTGTACTGAAAGCATAAGTTAATATGCCTGATGGTGTTGCACCATCAGGCATATTCGCGCTTACTCTTCGTTCTTCTTCTGACTCAGACCATATTCCCGCAACTTATTGGCAATCGCGGTATGTGAAACGCCGAGACGTTTTGCCAGTTTGCGCGTGCTGGGATAATTGCGATAAAGCTGGGTTAATACCGAGCGTTCAAAACGGCTGGTGATTTCGTCCAGCGAACCTTCCATCGCATCTTCGCCCACGGCTACCGTTGCGGCGTCATAATCCGGCAACAAAATATCCTGTGGACGCAGCTCATAACCGTCCAGTTGTGTCAGTGCGCGATAGATAGCGTTCTTTAACTGCCGCACATTTCCCGGCCACGCATAACGCGTAAGTACAGTATTCAGGTCAGCGGCCAGTTTCGGACGCTGCACGCCCTGCTCGTCGGCAAAGCGGGCGACGAACAGCTCAGTTAACGGCATGATGTCCTGCGGACAGTCACGTAGCGGCGGCAGATTGAGCGTCAACACGTTCAGACGATAATAGAGATCTTCACGGAACATGCCTTTTTGCACCAGTTCGACCAGATTCTTCTGCGTAACGCAAATCACCCGCACATCGACATGCACCTCATGGTCTTCGCCAACCCGACGGAAAGTGCCATCATTAAGGAAACGCAGTAATTTCGCCTGCATCCGTGGTGACATTTCCCCTATTTCATCCAACAGCACCGAACCACCGTTCGCCTGCTCAAAGAATCCTTTCTTCCCTTCCGGAGCATGACCAAACAGTTCACTCTCGACCGCATCTTCCGGTATAGACGCACAGTTCAGCGCCAGGTAAGGTTTGCCCGCTCTGGGGCTTGCCTGATGGCAGGCGTAGGCAAAGAGATCTTTACCTGTACCTGTGTCACCCGTAATCAGCAGCGGCGCGCTTAGCATCGCCAGTTTCTGCGCCTGTTCGACAACATGCTTCATTTTCGGGCTGACGGCGACAATTTGACTGAAGGCGCTGACGTCCTGGGCGGCGACATTTTGCAACTGGCGGCCCATACGAATCGTTGATCGCAACATCACCACCGCACCGGTCAGGACGTGTTGATCATTTTCATCCTGAAGATAAACAGGCGTAATCTCCATCAGGAAATTCTGCCCATTAATAACGACATGCTCGTTATGCGAATCTTGCGGTTCGCTTTCCAGCCAACGTAAAAAATTAAAGCCGTTAATCAATTGTGCGGCGGTATGGTTGCGCAGGCGATCCAATTTTTGCCCAAAAAGCTGACAGCTCGCCGGGTTCGCCATATCCACTTTGCTTTTCATATCGACAGAGAGCACAGGTTCAGGCAACGCCTCCAGTAACGCGCTCAACGCCAGATGCTCACGTTCGGAAGGCATCCACGGGACAGTACGCACATCGGTAACACCCGCAATACGGCGTATTTCGGCCATCAGACTGCTGAAACTCTCAAACTCCAGTTCAGCAAAATTGAGGTAGATTCGCCCAATGGGATCAATCTCAATACCGCGTAAATCAATGCCTCTTAGCACGAGTAGATCGAGTAATTCGCGGGTCAGACCGAGTCGGTCTTCACAAAAGACTTCCAGACGCATGGGAACCTTCACCTGAAAAAAGAACAATTAATATGATGATATGACACTATTTGGATAGCAGGAAGGTTTCTGTCAACAATCATTGACACAAAGACGGAAAAACGGGCACTTCGGCGTAAAGATATCCGGTCAGCACCCGATATTGGGTAATGACTCCAACTTATTGATAGTGTTTTATGTTCAGATAATGCCCGATGACTTTGTCATGCAGCTCCACCGATTTTGAGAACGACAGCGACTTCCGTCCCAGCCGTGCCAGGTGCTGCCTCAGATTCAGGTTATGCCGCTCAATTCGCTGCGTATATCGCTTGCTGATTACGTGCAGCTTTCCCTTCAGGCGGGATTCATACAGCGGCCAGCCATCCGTCATCCATATCACCACGTCAAAGGGTGACAGCAGGCTCATAAGACGCCCCAGCGTCGCCATAGTGCGTTCACCGAATACGTGCGCAACAACCGTCTTCCGGAGACTGTCATACGCGTAAAACAGCCAGCGCTGGCGCGATTTAGCCCCGACATAGCCCCACTGTTCGTCCATTTCCGCGCAGACGATGACGTCACTGCCCGGCTGTATGCGCGAGGTTACCGACTGCGGCCTGAGTTTTTTAAGTGACGTAAAATCGTGTTGAGGCCAACGCCCATAATGCGTGCAGTTGCCCGGCATCCAACGCCATTCATGGCCATATCAATGATTTTCTGGTGCGTACCGGGTTGAGAAGCGGTGTAAGTGAACTGCAGTTGCCATGTTTTACGGCAGTGAGAGCAGAGATAGCGCTGATGTCCGGCAGTGCTTTTGCCGTTACGCACCACCCCGTCAGTAGCTGAACAGGAGGGACAGCTGATAGAAACAGAAGCCACTGGAGCACCTCAAAAACACCATCATACACTAAATCAGTAAGTTGGCAGCATCACCCGATATTGCATTATTTTTCGCTGGGTGTTTTGCCTTTTTGCAGTGTTTCTTTCACCTGACCGATAAGCTGACGACGGAAATCCCCGAGGCGAGGTTTGTCATCGTCAATCCACGGCAGCGGGCGGCAAAGCTCCATAGCTTTAATCCCGAGTCGTGCCGTCAGAAGTCCTGCACCAATCCCCTGAGCTGCGCGGGTAGACAAACGAGCAGCGAGATCTTGCGACATCCAGTCCATCCCCACTTCGCGCACCAGTTCGCTGGCTCCGGCAAAAGCGATATTCAGCAATACCAGCTTAAACAGACGCAAACGGCTGTAATACCCCAGTTCAATGCCATACAGCGTGGCGATGCGATTAATTAAACGCAGATTGCGCCAGGCGATAAACGCCATATCGACCAACGCCAGCGGGCTGACCGCAATCATCAACGTTGATTCCGCCGCCGAACGGCTGATTTCGCGCCGCGCCTGGGCATCTAAAACTGGCTGGACCAAATGCGCATACAGGCTGACCACTTCACGGTCGTTTTGCGTTTCATGGATTGAGGCATACCAGCGTTGCAGCGCCGGATGCGACTGATCAATACCCGCCTGCTGCGCCAGTTTTTCGCAAAATGCGCGGCCTTTGCCCGTGCCGTGGCTATGCAATAAATCACGCGCTTCGTCGCGTTCATGGGCGCGCTGTCGCAAGCACCATAAGCACTGCCACTCTGTTACCACAGAACCTACGCCAGCGCCGATAATCAATGCCCCAGCGGCACATCCACCCAGCGCTACCCAGTCCTGGGTTTGCCAGGCATTCATTGTCCACTGTACACCCTGCCCGACAACACTTGCGCCAAACAGAGCCAGCCCGCCCATCACCATTTTGCGCCACAGGCTGCGTTTCGGACGTAACGCTGCATCCATTACCGCTTCAACTTGCCCCTCTTCTTCAGGCGCTTCATCGAGCGTGGCCGGGGCAAAATTTTGCGCCTGATTTTCGTCAAAGGTCTGCTGCGCCCTGAATTTTGGATTCTGATCGACCTCCAGCGGACCGTCGAAATCAATACGTGGTTTTAACGGTTCGGTCATCGCAATTTATCTCCTATTAAAAATTCCAGCGCGGCATCAAGACGAATATGCGGCAGCGGTTTGTCGACATCCATCACCTGCGGGCGAAACGCTTCAAACTGGAACCCTTGCTTGTCCCAGAACGCCTGACCGGGCAAACGCGCAGGAACTTCACCGGGGTAAACGGTGAGAGGCGCACCATCGCTGAGCCGATTACCGCGCAATGCCGGAATTTTCTCGCCGTTGACATCAATAATGCCGCTGGTGGTCGCCTGCACCGAGGCCAGCCCCAGGCAATCCATACTAATCCCTTCAAACGCCGCATTTTGCCAGGCATCCTGAATCAGTTGTTGCAGTAATGAAACCATATTGGCGTGCTGATCGACCGTTACATGGTCCGCTTTCGTTGCGGCAAACAGCAGTTTGTCGATAACCGGCGAGAATAAGCGGCGAAAGAGCGTGCGCTGCCCGTAGTGGAAACTTTGCATCAGCTGCGTCAGTGCCAGACGCATATCATTAAATGCCTGTGGCCCACTGTTGAGAGGTTGCAGGCAATCCACCAGCACAATCTGGCGGTCAAAGCGCAGAAAATGATTCTTATAGAACCCCTTCACCACCTTCTCGCAGTAATAATTAAACCGCTCGCGCAGCATTCCGGCATTGGTGTGCTTATCGGCCTGCGCCAGTTTGGACTCGCCCCAGGTATCGACATCCGGCCACGGGAAGAATTGCAGCGCGGGCGCACCTGCCATATCTCCTGGCAAGACAAAGCGCCCTGGCTGAATAAAGTGCAGCCCCTGCTGTTTACAGTGGTGGAGATAATCGGTCCACGCGGCGGCAATGTCTGCCAGCCGGTTTTCGTCGGCAGGTGCTAGCGGGTCCAGCCCTTCGCACATCATTCGCCATTTGACCGACCATTCGCCGCGCTGACCATTGAGTAAGCCCGTCATCTGGCGTGACCAGCTTAAATAGTCCTGCGCCAGCATCGGCAGGTCGAGCAACCATTCGCCGGGATAATCCACAATCTCCAGATACAGCGTGGAGGTGTCTTTGAAGTGGCGTAGCAGCGAATCGTTCGATTTAAAACGTAGCGCCAGGCGGATTTCACTGACGCCGCGCGTAGGCGTCGGCCAGGCGGGAGGATCGCCATATAACTGCGCCAGTCCTTCATCATAGGTGAAGCGCGGAATGCCAAAGTCACGCTGAGGAATGCGTTTTACGCCCAGCAGGCGCTCTTCACGCACCGCGCTTAACAGCGGCAAGCGTGCTCCGGCGTGAATATTGAGCAACTGATTGACCATCGCAGTGATAAACGCTGTTTTGCCGCTGCGGCTTAGTCCGGTTACGGCGAGGCGCAGATGTCTGTCGACACCCCGATTCACCAGCGCATTAAGTTCATTTTTAAGTCGCTTCATTGCTGTCCTGTGCTGCTCTGAAGACCAGAAAAAAATCATTCGTAAGGATATGAATGTGGGGGCCAGGCCATTGATTATCAACTGCCCGTGTTGTCATCGACGGGCGAACTCCATAAGATGTGCAGCATTCACGTTCGGACGGAGTTCCTGACCTATGTCCCCTACTATTTATGATATTGCCAGGGTTGCAGGCGTATCAAAATCCACCGTATCACGCGTGCTGAATAAGCAAACTAATATCTCCCCGGAAGCGCGCGAAAAAGTGTTACGGGCCATTGAAGAATTACAGTATCAGCCAAACAAGCTAGCCCGCGCGCTGACCTCTTCGGGTTTTGATGCCATTATGGTGATTTCTACCCGTTCGACCAAAACTACGGCGGGTAATCCGTTTTTCTCTGAAGTTTTGCATGCCATCACCGCCAAAGCTGAAGAAGAAGGTTTCGACGTGATATTGCAGACGTCGCACAACCCGGCAGAAGACTTACAAAAATGTGAAAGCAAAATTAAGCAGAAAATGATTAAAGGCATTATTATGCTAAGTTCGCCAGCGGATGAGTCATTTTTTGCCCAACTCGATAAATACGATATTCCGGTGGTGGTGATTGGCAAAGTTGAAGGTCAATATGCCCATGTTTATTCTGTCGATACCGATAATTTTGGCGACAGCATTGCGTTGACCGATGCATTAATTGAAAGTGGGCATCAAAATATTGCCTGCCTGCATGCTCCGCTTGATGTCCATGTTTCAGTGGATCGGGTAAATGGTTATAAGCAGAGCCTGGCTGCGCATAATATTGCAGTGCGTGATGAATGGATTGTTGACGGTGGTTATACCCATGAAACAGCACTGCAAGCCGCGAGAGAATTATTAAGCCAGTCACCGTTGCCTGAGGCGGTGTTTGCCACTGACAGTCTGAAATTAATGAGTATTTATCGTGCGGCAGCAGAGAAAAATATTGCTATTCCGCAGCAGTTAGCGGTGGTGGGTTATAGTAATGAAACGCTGTCGTTTATATTAACGCCTGCACCGGGCGGCATCGATGTTCCGACGCAGGAGTTAGGTCAACAAAGCTGCGAGTTATTATTCCGCTTAATTTCTGGAAAACCGTCACCACAGAATATTACCGTTGCCACGCATATGACGCTGAAATAAATACCAGCTACCTTGCCTGAATGCCGGATGCGATGCTAGCGCATCTTATCCGGCCTACATTTATAGATCGGATAAAGTACTCGCGCCGCATCCGGCAATTTAGCCCATTATCAGAACGAGTAATTTACGCCGACACCTGCATAATGGAATTTATCACTGTCTCCTTCGTCGTGATCCTGCCACTCAAACGCGTATTCCAGCGAAACGGAAAGTCCGTTCTGGAAATCATAACCGTAAAATAAACCTACACGGTTAAAATCATGGCCTTCACGTTCAATATCATCCTGCCAGTCCCAGTTACTCCAGCGATCCAGCCCAATGCGCGTATACGGCGTCACCGAGTGGTTGCCGAGCGTCAGCGGCAAATAGGCGCGAATTTCTTGCGTGGAAAACTCACCGTTATTGCGGCTGTCGTCCATATTGAAGCCGCGCTCGAGATAATAGTTCACTCGCAAGGCAACCGTTTCGTTGAAGGTATATTGCAGACCTGTTTCCGTTTCGACACGGGTATCAGCGTAACCGGTAGTGTTCAGATCGTTGGCAAATTTATACATCGACAACCAACCGTTGAAACGTAAATCGTCAGTCAGTTTCACATCCCAGTCTGGCGCGATTTTCCAGCGCTGCATATTCGCCGTGTCTTTACCCGGTTCATCAACGTAGTGATAACCATAATTACGGAAACCGCCGGTCAGGCCGAAACTGAAATCATCGTTTTCGAGGAACTGATAATGCACCTCCAGCTCCGGGCGATCAAACCACGTTCCACGTTTACCCGCGCTATAATCTACCGGCCCTTCCTGATAATAGGCCAGAGCAATTCTCCACGGCCCGTTGGCGGCATTAAAATAGACTGAAGGCTCCGCCAGCCGGTAATGACTCCAACTTATTGATAGTGTTTTATGTTCAGATAATGCCCGATGACTTTGTCATGCAGCTCCACCGATTTTGAGAACGACAGCGACTTCCGTCCCAGCCGTGCCAGGTGCTGCCTCAGATTCAGGTTATGCCGCTCAATTCGCTGCGTATATCGCTTGCTGATTACGTGCAGCTTTCCCTTCAGGCGGGATTCATACAGCGGCCAGCCATCCGTCATCCATATCACCACGTCAAAGGGTGACAGCAGGCTCATAAGACGCCCCAGCGTCGCCATAGTGCGTTCACCGAATACGTGCGCAACAACCGTCTTCCGGAGACTGTCATACGCGTAAAACAGCCAGCGCTGGCGCGATTTAGCCCCGACATAGCCCCACTGTTCGTCCATTTCCGCGCAGACGATGACGTCACTGCCCGGCTGTATGCGCGAGGTTACCGACTGCGGCCTGAGTTTTTTAAGTGACGTAAAATCGTGTTGAGGCCAACGCCCATAATGCGTGCAGTTGCCCGGCATCCAACGCCATTCATGGCCATATCAATGATTTTCTGGTGCGTACCGGGTTGAGAAGCGGTGTAAGTGAACTGCAGTTGCCATGTTTTACGGCAGTGAGAGCAGAGATAGCGCTGATGTCCGGCAGTGCTTTTGCCGTTACGCACCACCCCGTCAGTAGCTGAACAGGAGGGACAGCTGATAGAAACAGAAGCCACTGGAGCACCTCAAAAACACCATCATACACTAAATCAGTAAGTTGGCAGCATCACCCATCGCCGATGATCCAATAAATCCGGCAACAAACATATTCGCTGGTTGGTTATAAACCGTTTTCGGCGCACCAACTTGCTGAACAATCCCATCCTTCATAATCACAATCCGCGTCGCCATGGTCATCGCTTCGGTCTGATCGTGGGTCACGTAGATCATGGTGGTATTCAGCTTCTGGTGCAGCTTGCTGATCTCTGCGCGCATTTGCACGCGCAGCTTGGCATCAAGGTTAGAGAGCGGTTCATCCATTAAAAACACGCCCGCTTCGCGCACAATCGCCCGCCCGAGCGCCACACGCTGGCGTTGCCCGCCGGAAAGCGCGCCCGGCTTGCGTTTCAGGTACTCACGCAGGCCGAGAATTTGCGCCGCCCAGTTCACCCGCTCATCAATCACCTCTTTGGCGATTTTTTGCATCTTCAGGCCAAACGCCATGTTGTCGTAAACCGTCATATGCGGATACAACGCGTAGTTCTGGAACACCATCGCTATATTGCGTGCTTTGGCTGGAACGTCATTCATTCGTTTGCCGTCGATCAACAGATCGCCGCCGCTGATCTCCTCAAGCCCGGCAATCATGCGCAGGGTGGTCGACTTACCGCAGCCTGACGGACCGACAAACACGATGAACTCTTTATCGGCAATTTCCAGGTTGAAGTCCTTCACCACATGCACCTGGTTATCGTAGATTTTTTGAATATGTTGTAACGAAAGCTGAGCCATGTTGATTCCTTTGCTATACGTTTTGCCAGAAGGCCGATAACCGCGACCAGGTCAGGGAGTCCGTTGAAGGCAATAGTAATTGCGCCCCGGTTATGCCCGCGCCGATCCCCACCGAGCGCATACCGCTGGCGTTAATGGCGTCAATGCCCGCCTGCGCATCTTCAATGCCGATACATGCCTGCGGCGGCACGCCCAGCCCGGCACAGACAGCGAGAAAGATTTCCGGATCCGGTTTCGAGTTTTTAAGTTGGGAAGCATCCGCGCAGAAGGTGAAAAACTCACGCAGCTCCAGTGCATCTAAAATCGTCGGCGCATTGAGGGAGACAGAAGCCAGCCCTACCGAGATCTGTTGTGCGCGGAGATCTGCCAGCAAAGAGCGAATGCCGGGTAGAACAGCGTTGACCGTCAACTCGCGCAATGAGTGGACATAGAGCAGATTTTTGCGATACGCCAGTTGCGCCCTCTCCTGCGAGTTAAAGTCGCCCTCTTTGCCCCCGTGTTGCAGAATGCGCCGCAGAGACTCATCGCGGCTGATCCCTTTTAGGGATTCGTTAAACTGCGCATCAATGCTGATGCCAATTTCAGCGGCAATCTGCTGCCACGCCTGGAAATGCAGATGCGCGGTATCGGTGATTACACCATCCAGATCGAAAATTACCCCTTGCAGTTTCATTCATCCTCCTGATGTGTGGCAGCGGTCCCATTGAAGGGCAAAATAAAATCACCCAAACAGAAAACAGATTCTTCAGCCACGGATATAAGCTGACCGTTCAAACGCAGTGAAACGGGGGCAGAAGTTCGAATCGCAATACGCTGCGCGTCAAGAGTGACCTGTAATTCGCAGCCCTGCCAGAACAGAGGGAAAGACAACTGTTGCCACTGCTCAGGTAACGCCGGATTGAGATGCAATTCACCGTCACGCACGCTCACCCCGGCAAAACCCTGAATCGCCCCCAGCCAGATAGCGCCAGTTGCGGCAGCATGGATACCATCATCACAACTATGCGGATCAGCACCAAGATCGATTTCAGTCCCCTCGCGCCAGAACTGATAACTTTGGGTCAGCAGGCCACAGCGTGCGGCAACAATGCCGTGGATTGCTTTACTTAATGACGAGTCGTGAATAGTGCGCGGTTCATAAAATTGCAGATTGGCAAGACACGATGCCGCTGAGAACTGCTCCGGCAGCATGTAATTGAGCATCACCACATCAGCTTGTTTGAGGATTTGCATCTCGTTCACTTCTGCGCGTGAATAATCCAGCAGAATGGTTTGCTTCCCCGCCGCCGCTTTGTATTTCGCAAGATTAATCGCCGGCTTAGCCATAAACGAATCATCCTGCGGCAAAACGCCGTCGGGCTGAATTTCTGGCAGCCGCAGTTCTTTAAGGAACATTTCGGCACGATGAATAAACGCGTCGTCGCTACAGCCAAACTGGCGGGCAATACTCAGCGCCTGCTGGACGTTGTAATACGCCATATAGCTGGTGAAGGCGTTATTATTGACATGTTCGGTATATTCGTCAGGCCCAATAACATCATGAATTTCCAGACGGTCGTTAACCCTCACCGCGCGGCTAATCCAGAACTTTGCAGTTTCCAGAAGTAGCGCCATGCCTTCATGCGCAATGAAACTTTCATCCCCCGTGGTCTGCCAGTATTGAATAACCGCCCAGGCGATATCGGCCACCAGATGATGTTCCGCCTGCGCCGAGGCCACTTTTTGCCGCAGCCCGGTGCGAATGTTAATGGCGGCAAATTCCGGCGTCTCTTCTTCGCCGCTGCGCGCGCTTTCCCACGGAAATAGCGCGCCCTGCCAGCCGTTGCGTCGCGCTTTCTCCTGCGCGCCTGGCAAGTTGTGCCAGCGATAACGCAGTAAACTTCGGGCAACCGTCGGATCGCTAAACAGATGAAACGGTAACAAAAATACTTCTGTATCCCAGAAAACGTGGCCTTTGTAGCCTTCGCCGGTTAAGCCTTTTGCCGCAATGCTGCTGCGCTCGTCGTGGGCAGGCGTCATGATGCGCAGATGATAAAGCGCATAATCTAACGCTTGCTGATCGTGCGCTTCGCCGCCATTTACCGTGATACGACGTTTCTGCCACCATTGACGCCAGTTTTCTGTTGATACTGCAAGAAGTTGGTCGTAACTCTGCTGCGCGCACATTTCAAGCTGGCGAAGCGACGCGCTGCCCCACTCGTCTAAAACGGCTTGCCTGTCATCCCGCCAGTCGATCCACACCAGTTTTTGCAACGTCACTGTCTCGCCTGCATGAAGCTGCGCACTGGTATGTTGCAGTAAACGGCGCTCTTTGGCGGTATAGCATTGCTGCACATCACCGCTCACCTTACAGCAACAGCTGATGGCCACATCACTGCGTCCATCCTGGGTGGTGTAGATCCCCTGCATCAAATGCTGACCAAACACCCGCACCTGGGTTTCGTCGAGATGCTGGCGACCGTGGTTGGTCTGCGTGGCGTCAATGCCTGTTGAAATCAGCACTGACGCGTCGGCGTCCAGTGGCGTAATAGTGATTTCCAGCACAATGAGCGGCAGTTGGTCTGCCGAAACAAAGCGACGGCTGGCGATGGTGTAACCTGTGCCGTTGCTGGTACGCCAGACAACGCTACGGCGTAATTCTCCACTGGCAAAGTCAAGTTCACGCTGCCAGGCTTCGCGGGATAACGAGAAAACCTCACCATTTATGGCAATCTCCATCCCCACGACATCAGGCAGGTTCACCAGTTCGTTGATTTCACCTTTTCCCGCCCGATGATACAGCCCCGCCAGATACATCCCTCGCGTCTGGCGCGTGTAATCTTCTTCATGGCTGGCGCGAAGCCCAAGATAGCCGTTCCCCTGCGCCATCAGCGATGCATACTTGTTCAGGGTATGCTGGCTGAAATGGGGTTCTGATAACGTTACTGGCCTGGTCATAATTCCACACGCGTCCCTGTTTCTGCGGATTGATACAACGCCGCCACCAGTTGCTGGATGATGTACCCCTGCTTGGCGTCGGCTATCATCACGGGCTTGCCCTGTACGTGATTGATAAAGGCTTCCATGCTGCGCAAATGGCGGTTGTCGTCTGCCATTTTCCGTTGCATCAGCGTCATTAATTCACCGTTGTTATCGGTGTAGATATGTGCTGGAAACAGCGTCGCACCAGCTTTATCACCACAAAAGCTGACGTTCATAATCGACTGTTCGCGGATGTTGAGTGCAAATGACGTTTCCAGCCACAGAATGCCGCCGTTATGAAATTCAATGGTGCCAAACAGCGAATCTTCGACGCTGTAAGTTGCCGGATCCCACTCACCAAATTGACCACAGCTCTTTTGCGTGCCGATCTTTTGAAAGCTATGCGCATTCACGCTTTTCACCGCCGGAAAGCCCAGCACATACATCGCAGCATCCAGCATATGAATGCCGATGTCGATCAGCGGGCCACCACCCTGCAGTTCTTTATTGGTAAAGACACCCCAGCCGGGAACGCCGCAGCGACGCAGGGCGCGGGCGGTGGTAACGTAAATCTCTCCCAAAACGCCGTTGGTCACCTGTTCACGCAGCTGTTGCGTATCGAGCGCAAAACGATGGTGAAAGTCGTAGGCCAGCACCTTGCCCAGTTTGCGCGCGGTATCGCACATTTCCCGCGCCTGTTCTGGCGTCATGGCGAGCGGTTTTTCGCACATCACATGGCAGCCCGCTTCCAGTGCCATCAGGGTATGTTCGTAATGAAAACGGTTAGGTGAGCAGACGCTAACCACATCAGGTTTCACCGCCAGCAGCATGGCCTGCGGATCGTCCCACACGGATGCATTCCCGTATTTTTCTGCCAGCGCCTGCGCCTGGGAAAGGCGGCTGTCACAGACAGCCACCAGTTCCAGATCGTTGCGGGTGCAGTAGTACGAAGCATGAACCTTATCCGCCACCTGGCCTGCGCCTATTATCGCGACCCGCAGCGGAGAGCTTGTCATTGCACTTTTCACAAAGACCTCTTAGCAGGTACGCAACCAGGCCAACGAATCACGGTACGCCTGGGCAGGATCTTCCGCCCGGATACGCCCTTCGTACACTACATAGCCCTGATAGTTATCCGCGCGCAGCTGTTCAAACAGCGCGTGGAAATCCAGGGTGCCGCTGCCCGGCTGGTAGCGATGGTTATCCGCAATATGCACATGACCGAGCAGGTCGCGGTTGTCATGCAGCGCCTGCGCCAGGTTATCTTCTTCGATATTCATGTGATAGAAATCGCCGATAATCTGTACATGTTTAAGATCGTTTTCGACGATGTAACGGCGGGCATCGGCGAGGGTGTTGATCATATGATCCTGATAGCGGTTTAACGGTTCGAGATACACCACTGTTCCGGTACGCGCGGCGACCTGTTCCAGTACGCGCAGGGAATCACTCACCATTTTGCGGTCGCCGTCCAGGCTACGCGGCGAGGTCATCGGCGGTAAGCGGAAGGTAAACATGCCCCACGCTGCCGGAACGACGATACCTTTATCCCCCACTTCTGCCAGCGCTTCGAGAATGCGTTCGATCTGCTTTAAGCCATTAAGACGACGCTCTTCGATAAAGTCGCCAATCCAACCGTCATAGCCACCGCAGGCGGTGGTCACCGGTAAACCGGTTTCTTTGATTGCTGCTTTGACTTCTTCGAGATTGTTGACCAGCAGTTTGCCGTCAATCTCAAAACCATCGAAGCCCATCTCTTTGATATAACGAAATTTCTCCAGAATGTTTTCCGGAAAGAATGCCTGATTCTGTGTGCCTATTTTCATTTTTTCATTCCTTTGAATTAAAACGTAACGCCCATTTTGATGCTCTGTTCCGGATGCTGATCGACATACTGCATGTAGCTTTCCGGGCTATTGGCAAAGGTCACTACCGGGTCGATTAAATCTTCGCAATTGAGATAACCGTTCATCAGCAGTTCCCAGCAGGTTTCTTCAATACGCTTACGGCTCCAGCGCGGATAATCCGGGTTCGGTTCGCTGCACGCGCGGGAGAAAACAATTTTGGCGTTATTGAAATGCGCTTCGCGTCCGAGGTTAAAACCTTCAGCAAATGGTTTGGCAAACGCAACATAGGAGATGGTGCCACCGTAGGCCAGACCGCGGAACGCCGATTGCAGCGCGTCGGCATAGCCGCTGGTTTCGATAATCACATCGGCACCCTGCTTGCCGGTCAGCGTTTTGATCTCTTTGCCTACGTCAGTACCAATGGGGTTAAGGCAGAAATCCGCGCCGTGGCGACGGGCAATATCACAGCGATGAGCGATAGGATCGACGCCAATCACGACCGACGCGCCAGCACGTTTAGCCAGTTGAATGGCAATTTGACCAATCGCGCCAAGCCCTACCACCACAACAAAATCACCCACGCGCACGTTGGCATCGCGCACGCCGCTCATGGCAAACTGCGCCGGGTCGTAACAAACGGCGTTTTTCCACGAGCTGCCTTCCGGCATTTTGCGCAGCTTGTAGTTATTCACCGCGTTAATGATGACCGTCTCGGAGAGCGGGCCGTAGCCGCATACGCTGTCGCCCACCGCGTAGTCGGTAACGTCGCTGCCGCACTCGATAATGTCGCCAACCACCATGTTTCCAAGCTGGAATTTGCCAAACTCAATGCCGCGCGGCGCATCTGCCGGACGCGGAGTGAACATCTGCCATTCGCCGTTAAAGTCTTCATCGATAAACGGGCTGGCGGCGCGGAAGTCGACCACTTCCGTTCCGTGTTTCGGTGCGCCGAAACGCACGCGGACCTTCACTTCATTAGCTAAAATCGCCCGATCTTCATACTCAACCAGCGCAGCAACACGCGGTGCTGTGGCTACTAACTTTTTCATTTAAAACTCCTTGTAAAGAAACTGGCCGCTTTAGCCCTTCACGCCACCGGCGGTCAAACCACTCTTAATAAAACGTTCCGAAAGCGCATACATAATCACCACCGGCAATGCGGTCACCAGTGAGGCCGCCATCATCCGTCCCCAGATGTAATCTGGCGTACTGAACAGCGCGTTCAGGCCCACCGGTAAGGTGAAATTGCCGGCGCTGGAGAGGAAAATCGACGCAAACAGATAGTCGTTCCACGCCACCATAAAGCAGTAGACGAACACGGATATCAACCCGGACATCGCCAACGGCACGGTGATGCGGAAGATAATTTGCAGACGGTTGAGGCCATCCATCATCGCCGCTTCTTCGATCTCATCGGGGATGGTGTCGAAGTAGCTTTTCAGCATAAACACGGCGGTGGGCAGAGTTTGCGTCACCATGGTGATGATCAGCGCCATCTCAGTGTCGTAAATGCCCAGCGCGGTGATGATTTTGAACAGCGGCACCACCAGCAAAATGCCAGAGAACATATACACCGTGTAAAAGCTGGCGTTGATGGTCATCCGACCTTTAAAGCGCAGGCGGGAAAGCGCGTAAGCCCCAAGAATGCCGAGGAATACCGCCACCACGGATGAAACCACAGACACCACCAGACTGTTACGGAAGTAGTCGACAAACGGGAAAATCATCGGGTTAAAAATGTCGACGTAATGCTCCAGCGTCCACTGCTGCGGCAGCAGCGTAGGATGCAGTGAGATCGCCTCTTTCGCGCCCTTGAACGAGGTCATCAGCATCACAAAAAATGGAAACAGCGTGATGATGAGAAACAGCGCCAGCCCGCAGTAAAAACCGATGCGACTGAGTGTGCGTTTATTTGTTGCCATTGAGGTTCACCCGTTTCCTGGTCAGCAGAATGACAGCGAAAATAATGATGAAGAGCACCACCGAAATCGCCGCCGCTTTCCCTAAGTCATTAAAGGCAAAGGCGGTTTTGTAGAGATAGACGCCGAGAATATCGACCTTGGTGGTCAGCAGATAAACATCAGCAAACATGTAGAACATCCAGATAGTGCGCAGGGTCACCACCGTCGCCAGGACCGGCATAATTGCGGGCAGCGTGACGATGCGAAACCGCTGCCAGGCATTAGCGCCATCCATCTCTGCCGCTTCGTACAGCGATTTGTCGATGGTCTGCAAAATCGCCAGAAACGAGATAAAGGCATACGGGAAGTAGCGCCAGATGGCGAACAGCACCACCAGCACAAAGCTACTGCCCGGATTATCGAACCACAGCGGTGCCTGCTCATAGAGATGCAGAAGATCGACGCCGAGGTAGTTCACAATGCCGTAGCCGTTGTTGAACATGTATTTCCAGGCAAACACCAGCGAAATGGACGGCGTTACGTAGGAGAGGATCACCAGCGAACGCGCGGTTTTGCGCAGGCGGAACTCGCGGTTGAAAAACATCGCCACTGCCAGCCCGAGCACGGTGCTGCCCGCCACCACCAGCGCGGTATACCAGACCGTCATCCACAGCGAGTGCCAGAAGCCGGGATCGGAGAGGATACGCACATAGTTACTCACCCCAACAAAGGTTGACTCGATGTTGGGATTGAGCGGCAGACGTAAAAAACTGATTTCGATATTCGACACCATTGGCCAGGCCACCAGACCACCCAGCAGTAATAAGCTGGGCGCGAGAAGCAGCAGCGCAAAGGGCATATCGGAACGACCTGAAAAAAGCCTGTTCATTGCGGATTCCTGTCCTGGGTTTAGTGCTGTTCGATCAGTTCATCCAGCTTTTTCTGGCTCGCTTGCAGCGTGCCAGGGAGATCGGCTTTACCCACGGTGACGTTATGCACCATGGAGCTCACCACGCCAGAACCCGTCACATCACCCATGCGGGTAAAGTTTTTATCCCCTACTGCGCCAAAGACCTGAATATTTGGCAGTTCACCGATTAGCTGATTCGGTAGTTCACCCAGCGCCTTAATAACGTCGTTGTCTTTCCAGGTGGCGGTAGTGACAACCGCTTTATTCACCGGCAGCGCAGCACCTGGCGACATCATCACCCAGTCGGCAATGTTGTCTGCCTGCTCCATAAAGGTGACAAATTTTTCTGCTGCTTCCGTCTCTTCGGCCTTTTGCCCGGCGGTAATGGTCAGCGAGGTCAACATGCCGTAGACCGCAGAGTTTTTCTCGGTTGGCACCACGAAACCGACGTTTTTCGGGTCGCCTTCTTTAATTACAGCCGGAAGGATATAGGTGGAGTAAATCGCCATCGGCGCGGTGCCGTTCATAAAGGCGTCTTTCACTTCCATGATGTCGTTAGAACCCGGCATGTCGTTAGAACCCGGCATAGTGTTGGCAGCAAGGTCGCGGTAATAGGTCAGTGCCTGCATCATCTCTGGTGTATCAAGGGTGATTTTGCCTTCGGCGTTAAAGACGTTAGCCTGGTTGGATAACGCAAACTGGGAGAAGGATTGTTCCGTCAACACGCTTTCTGCTGTAGGCAGCGCAATGCCGTATTTTTTATTCGCCGGGTCATTCAGTTTCTGTGCAACGTCCAGTAGCTGTTGCCAGTTTTTCGGCTCCTCCAGCCCCGCTTTTGCCAGCACATCTTTGCGATACCAGATGCCGCCAATCCAGGCGCTGACGGGAACACCGGTCCAGGCACTCCCATCTTCGGTGCGCACAATACGCAGTACGCCATCGTAAAACGCGCCTTCACCAACGTTGCTGATGACCGTGGCAACCGTCTTGCGATCGATAAGCTGCTCTTTATCCATAACTTTGGCGTAGTCATGGCTGGTTTCGATCACTTCCGGCAGCGAGCCGCTACGTGAAAGGGTGATGACTTTGGTGTTATAAGCGTCCTCTTCCACGGGCACTTGTTTAACGGTGATACCTGGGTTTTCTTTTTCAAAACGGGCAATCAATTTGCTGATAACTGCCTGACGCTCCTGCTCCACCGAAGAATGCATAAATTCGATGGATACATGGGTTTTATTTTCTTCTTTACAGCCTGAAATCAGGGCGCAGGAAACCAGTGCTGATAACAGCACGATTTTTGATTTAATCATGAGATGTTCCTTTTTATTTAATCCACATAACCTGCCAGGGGCGCAGCGTTATTTCATTACCCAATAGATCAACTTCACTAATCAGATCCCGACCATGCAGATTAGTAATATTTACATGCTGAATATTTTTACTGACATTAAACAATCCAGTCAGACAATTACCATCAGCGTTACTTCTTTGAATACGCATTACGGATGAATTAATCGTATCGATGGTAAAATTATTATCCGGATGAAACTCGTTATGGCTGCGACGAAGTGTAATTAAACGCGACAACTCATGATATACCGCATGCCTTAATGTAGCTTCATCGTTCAGTTCTCGGGTTATCTCTTTACTGTGATATTTTTTACGGTTAATCGCACGGTTATATCCGAGTTTTTCGACACCTGCGTAATCATTACGCGAGCCAAGAATACTTTGAATATATATCGCTGGCACACCGGGGAAACTTAACAAAATCGCATGGGCGAGAATAAACCTGGCGCAACGTTCTTCATCGCTACTCTCACGGCGGCTTAACGCATCCATATGTGAGAGGCGAGGAAGTTAAACCAGGTGGTGTTGCTGGAAGGTAGTGTCAGGTTTTGCGCCCACGCACAAAGCGCCTCAACGTTCTGTTTTTGCACCGCATGCAGCACCAGTGGCGGCAGCGAGAACTGGTACACCATATGTGCTTCGTCATCGCCTGCGCCAAAGTAAGCAATGTTGTCTTTATGCGGAACATTGGTCTCGGTAATGATCACTGTACCTGGCGCAACGTTATCAATAATCGACCGTAACAGTTTGATAATCAGATGTGTTTTTTCCAGATGGATGCAGCTTGTTCCCGGCTCTTTCCACATAAAGCCAACGGCATCCAAGCGGACATACTCAGCACCTTTCGCAAGGTAACAGAGTAAAACATCCACCATCGCCAGCAACACTTCAGGGCTACGGTAATTCAGGTCAATTTGATCGTCACTAAAGGTGGTCCATAAATGGCGCGTTGAATGATCGCGCATCTGGAATGGCGTTAATAACGGTAACGCACGCGGGCGAGTGACGGCGCTGAGATCGGTTTGCGGATCAACCGCAATAAAAAAATCTTCAAAACCTGGCTGCTGTTGTAAATAGTTTTTAAACCATTCACTTTTTGCCGACATATGGTTGCAGACAAAATCAAACATTAAATGACTGCATTCACCGAGTTGCTGAATATCCTGCCACTCCCCCGCTTCACTGGCGACCTGATGATAATCAATTACCGAAAACCCATCATCAGATGAACATGGATAAAAAGGTAATAAATGAACATGTGAAAAAATGCTTTGCAGCCATTGATGGTAAAACTGATTAAATGTGGGTAATGGTTTTAAATCATTGCTGTGAAATTGATCGGCATAGGTAATTAACACGACATCACTTTCATCCCAGTGTTTTTTACGTCGCTGTGTAATTAATCGTTTCGCACTCTCAAGACGCGTTACAAGTTTCTGTAAATGAGTTGCGGTAAATGTTCCACCGTAGATTTCGTCCAGGTAATCCGTAATTTTCTGTTTCATGTTGCCTTTTTGTGGTAGCGGTCCCATGAAACGAGAGACTACTCCGCAGAAAATAAACTGTCAATTGAGCACAAGGGTTTTAGTCACGCAGGAAATCATTTTTTACCAGGGAAAAAGCGTATTTGTGAGCTGACGCAAATAATCTATGGGGATGTGAATAAGGTGTGACAGAAAAAAAACGGCGCATAAGCGCCGCTCATGGTGAATTCTTTTAACCTTTGACCTTCGGCATTGCGATGTCTTTCAGGCCACCGGCGTTCTCAACGTGGGTATATCCCATCTCGCTAAGGATCTCTTTTGCTTGCCCTGACTGGCGTCCGGCATTGCAATACACTTTCACGGTGTCGTTTTTATCCGGAACGGCGGTGGCAATGCGCTCTTTCACTTCCTTCAGGGGAATATTGATGGCCCCCTGAACGTGCTCTTGCTGATACTGCTCTGGAACACGAACATCGATCCAGTGTTCAGCGGCGAAAACGGGCAGTGAAAACACCAGTGCCAGAGCAAGTAAGCCTTTTTTAAACATGTAAGCGTCCTTCTATGGATGAAAATTGCCATCCATTATACGCCTGAGATTTAACAATTTTTGCGAAACTCCCCTCACCTTTTATAACGCTGTGCCAGTTTATTAGCAGCCCGACTTAACAGCGGTTCCAGCGCCACAGCCAGCAACATTTTCAGCGGTCGGCGAGCAACTGATTTTATCGCCCAGCCCGCTACACCCGCCGGGCCATAGCGCAGTGCGGTAAGAAGTACCAGCTTGCCTGCTAATTTGAAACCAGGCTTTACCTTTTGCCCGGCCTGTTGCCAGCGAGTATTCATAACTTTCCTCACAGTTGACGGAAACGGCTACGTAACGTGAAAGTATCGGAAGTGACATAACGTTCCATCTCGCGTAAACGCGTTTCACTTGCCGCCAGTTCACGGTCGACTTCATCCAGCAATTCGCTGCTGGAAGGTAGCTGCTCACCAAAGGCCATGTTGTCCGGCATTGGATCAAGCGCAAATGACAAAATGATGTAAGCAACCAGGGTAAACAGCGCCAGACCGAAGAAAATCGACAGCACC
Source organism: Shigella sonnei (assembly GCF_002950395.1). Taxonomy (NCBI): domain Bacteria; kingdom Pseudomonadati; phylum Pseudomonadota; class Gammaproteobacteria; order Enterobacterales; family Enterobacteriaceae; genus Shigella; species Shigella sonnei. The sequence continues at coordinate 999,982 of NZ_CP026802.1, read as the reverse complement.
ACCAGGATACGCACCAGTTTTACCGGTACATCAAAATAGTTGGCAATCCCGGCGCAGACGCCGCGGACCATGCCCTGCTGTGGAATACGCCATAATTTTTTATTGAGATTAATGCCCGCCATTAGCGATCCCTCCAGTTCGGATGTTCTGCATCAAGAATAGATTCCAGCGCCTGAATACGTTCGCGCATCCGTTTTGCTTCATCAGCCAGTTGCGCTAATCGCTGCTGCTCACTTTGCGACAATTCATCGCGACCAGAACGATTGCTGTAATGCAGCCATAACCAGATCGGTAAAACAAACAGCACAAAAATGGTTAACGGAATAGCCAGAAATAGCGCGCTCATAAGTACTCCTTAGACGATGAGCGGCGGCGCGTTCGGACGCCGCCTGGATGTTATTATTGATTGTCTTGCTTCATTTTGGCTTTTAATTGTGCCAGTTGTTCGCTGATTGCATCATCGGCTTTCAGTTCGGCAAACTGATCGTCCAGCGATTTTTGTTTACCGAAGCTGTGGCTTTCTGCTTCCGCTTCCATCTGGTCAATTCGACGTTCGAAAGATTCGAAACGAGCCATTGCTTCATCCAGTTTGCCACTGTCCAGCTGACGACGCACATCGCGCGACGAGTTTGCCGCCTGATGACGTAACATCAATGCCTGCTGGCGAGCGCGTGTTTCGCTCAATTTGTTTTCCAGCTCGCCAATCTCTTTCTTCATGCGTGCCAGCGTATCGTCCACCAGCGTCACTTCATGTTCCAGGGACTTAATCAGATCGGTCAGTTTCTGTTTTTCAATTAACGCTGCACGTGCCAGATCCTCTCTCTCTTTCAGCAGCGCCAGTTCGGCTTTTTCCTGCCATTCAACTTCACGCGCCGACGCTTGTTCAATACGGCGAGTCAGCTGTTTCTTTTCTGCCAACGCACGCGCCGAAGTAGAACGTACTTCAACCAGTGTATCTTCCATCTCCTGGATCATCAGACGCACCAGTTTCTGTGGATCTTCCGCTTTCTCTAACAGAGCGTTGATGTTGGCATTCACGATGTCGGCAAAGCGAGAAAAAATACCCATAATGTTGTCCTCTTGATTTCTGCGTTCAGGATTGTCCTGCTGAACTGTTAATACAATTTGCGTGCCAATTTTTTATCTTTTTGATTTATAAAGATCTGATTGAAGAATCAACAGCAACATGCCAGGATGAATTAGCGAATTACACTAACAAGTGGCGAATTTCATCATGGCCGAATACAAAGATAATTTACTTGGTGAGGCGAACAGCTTTCTCGAAGTGCTGGAACAGGTTTCGCATCTCGCACCGCTGGACAAACCGGTGCTCATCATCGGCGAACGCGGCACCGGTAAAGAGCTGATTGCCAGCCGCCTGCATTATCTCTCCTCCCGTTGGCAAGGGCCGTTTATTTCCCTTAACTGCGCGGCGTTAAATGAAAATCTGCTGGATTCCGAACTGTTTGGTCACGAAGCGGGGGCGTTTACCGGTGCGCAAAAACGTCATCCAGGGAGATTTGAACGTGCCGACGGCGGTACGCTATTTCTTGATGAACTCGCTACGGCACCGATGATGGTGCAGGAGAAATTATTGCGCGTGATTGAGTACGGTGAACTGGAGCGCGTTGGCGGCAGCCAGCCATTGCAGGTGAATGTGCGGTTGGTATGCGCGACGAATGCCGATCTCCCGGCGATGGTCAATGAAGGCACTTTTCGCGCTGACCTGCTCGACCGACTGGCTTTTGATGTTGTACAACTGCCACCACTGCGCGAGCGCGAAAGCGACATAATGTTGATGGCAGAACACTTTGCCATCCAGATGTGTCGGGAAATCAAGCTGCCTCTGTTCCCGGGGTTTACGGAGCGCGCCAGAGAAACATTGCTGAATTATCGTTGGCCGGGAAATATTCGTGAATTGAAAAACGCGGTGGAACGTTCAGTGTATCGCCACGGCACCAGCGATTATCCGCTTGATGACATCATTATTGATCCCTTTAAACGGCGTCCGCCTGAAGACGCTATCGCCGTTTCAGAAACCACCTCGCTTCCGACGCTGCCGCTGGATTTACGTGAGTTTCAAATGCAGCAGGAAAAAGAGTTGCTGCAACTCAGTTTGCAAAAGGGGAAATATAACCAGAAGCGCGCAGCTGAATTGCTGGGGTTAACCTACCATCAGTTCCGCGCGTTGTTGAAAAAACACCAGATTTAGCGAAGTTGGGCAATGCGATTCGCCGGATGCGGCGTGAACGCTTTATCCGGCATACATAATCAACGTCGTTTGCAGGCCTGATAAGCGCAGCGCATCAGACATTATTGCGTTGGGCTATTAATCGCTCAGCGCATCCTGCAAAATTTTCATTGCCGCATCGAATTGCGCATCCGGGATGGTCAGCGGATACAGGAAGCGAATCACGTTGCCGTATGCGCCACAGGTCAGCAGGAGCAGCCCCTGCGCCAGCGCGCGTTGCTGGATTTTCTGTGCAATCGCCGCTGACGGCTCGCCCGTTTGCGGATCGTTAAACTCTGCCGCAATCATCGACCCCAGGCCGCGTACCGCAGCAATGGCCGGAACGCTTTCTTTGGCATCAATCAACGTGTTTTTGAGACGCTGGCCCAGTTGATTCGCGCGTTCGCAGAGTGATTCTTTGTTGATAATATTGAGCACCGCGTGCGCGGCAGCCACCGCCAGCGGGTTCCCGGCGTAGGTGCCACCCAACCCGCCCGGCGCGGGCGCGTCCATAATATTCGCGTTACCGACCACGCCCGAAAGCGGCATCCCGCCCGCGAGGCTTTTCGCCATCGTCATTAAGTCCGGCTTATCGGCGTAATGATCCATGGCAAACAGTTTACCGGTACGCGCAAAGCCGCTTTGCACTTCATCGGCAATCATCACAATACCGTGCTCGTCGCACAGGCGGCGAATGGCGGCAACCAGCTCTTTTGGCGCAACGTTGAAACCGCCCTCGCCCTGCACCGGTTCGAAAATAATGGCCGCGACCTGCTTCGCTTCGATGTCTGATTTAAACAAGCGTTCGATGGCGTCGAGGGAGTCCTATGTTGAAATGCCGTGTAAATCTGACGGATAAGGTACGTGATACACCGAACCAGGGAACGGGCCGAAGCCGATTTTGTACGGCGCAACTTTTCCGGTCAGCGCCATGGTCATATATGTACGACCGTGGAAGCCACCGCTAAACGCAATCACGCCAGGGCGTCCGGTATGGGCGCGAGCAATTTTCACCGCGTTTTCCACCGCTTCCGCACCGGTAGTGAAGAACGCGGTTTTGGCCTGCCCGCTCACCGGGGCAAGGGCGTTGATTTTCTCCGCCAGGGTGACGTAGCTTTCATACGGCACAATCTGATACGCGGTGTGGGTAAACTGTTGCAGTTGCTGCTCCACCGCCGCGACCAGATCAGGGTGGCGATGTCCGGTATTCAGCACCGCAATGCCTGCGGCGAAATCGATGTACTCGTTGCCCTCAACATCCTTCAGAGTAGCGTTTTCAGCCGACTGGGCGAAGAAGTTACACATCACGCCAACCCCGCGTGGGGTAGCAGAAAGACGACGCTGATGGAATTCATTGTTGCTCATGTTTCACACCTTTTGACTCTTCACTGTTAATCGGAAATTAAACGCCCAGACGATCGCGCAGGCTGTACCAGGCTGCGCCCATCGCGGTAAACGGTACTCGCAGCGTGCGCCCGCCGGGGAACGGGTAATACGGCAGATTGGCGAAGGCATCGAAACGTTCGGCGTCGCCGCGCAGCAGTTCGGCAATCAAACGTCCGGCGAGATGAGTACAGGTGACGCCGTGGCCGCTGTAACCCTGCATGTAATAGATGTTGGTATCAAGGCGACCAAACTGCGGCATGCGCGACAGGGTCAGCAGGAAGTTGCCCGTCCAGCGGTAGTCGATTTTGACGCCCTTCAGTTGCGGGAAGGTTTTCAGCAGTTTCGGCACAACAAGACGCTCAACGTCATCCGGGTCGCGCGCGCCGTAGACCACGCCGCCGCCGTACAGCAAACGGTTGTCGGCGGTAAGACGGTAGTAATCAAGCAGATAATTACAGTCTTCCACACAGTAGTTTTTCGGGATCAGCGAACGGGCTAAATCTTCCGACAGCCGTTCAGTGGTGATCACCTGCGTGCCGCACGGCATGCTGCGTTTCGCCAGTTCCGGCTCTACTTTATCGCCCAGATACGCATTCCCGGCGACAATCACATACTTCGCCGTCACCTGACCTTTGGCAGTGCGCACCACCGCTGGCGTGGTGTGCTGGATCTGCGTCACGGCAGAAAGCTCATACACGCGCCCGCCGTTCAGGCGGATGGCATCGGCTTCACCAATGGCGAGGTTTAGCGGGTGAATATGCCCACCGCTGTGATCCAACAGTGCGCCAGTGTAGCGATCGCTGGCGACCTCGCGGCGAATGGCGTTAGCGTCCAGCAGCTCCAGCTGTTTATTGCCGTAGCGTTCCCAGTTCTCTTTCTGCTCTTCGAGTGTGGCGAGCTGTTTATCATTCATCGCCACAAACAGGCCGCCGGGGCGGTAGTCGCAGTCAATCTGATAGCGTTTGATACGTTCGCGGATGATCTCGCCACCCTCGAACATCATGCTGCCGAGCATACGGGCGGTGTCCATGCCGTAGCTTTTTTCGATCACGTCGATGTCGCGGCTGTAGGAGTTCACAAGCTGCCCGCCATTGCGCCCGCTTGCGCCAAAGCCGATGCGTGAGGCTTCGAGAACCACTACGTCAAAGCCCGCTTCCGCCAGATGCAGCGCGGAGGAGAGCCCGGTATAGCCGCCGCCAACCACGCAAACGTCGCAGGTGATTGACTCATTCAGTGTGTCGAATGGTGCATATTTATTCGCACTGGCGGCGTAGTAACTGCTGGTATGTTCGGTCATTTCAGGCCTCCAGGCTTATCCAGATGGTTTTCAGTTCAGTGAATTTTTCAAGGGCATGCAGGGATTTGTCGCGACCGTTGCCGCTCTGCTTATAGCCGCCAAACGGCACGGTCATATCGCCGTCGTTGTAGTTATTGACGAAGACGGAACCGGCTTTCAGGCGGCGGCTCATACGGTGCGCGCGGGAGAGGTCGCGCGTCCATACCGCCGCGCCAAGGCCGTACTGGCTGTCGTTGGCAAGCTGTAGCGCCTGGTCTTCTGATGTGAAACGCGTGACCACCAGCACCGGACCGAAAATCTCTTCGCGGCTTAAGGACGCATTCGGGTCAACATCCACAAAGATGGTCGGGCCGATGGCGGCAGCCAGCTCAGCGTTACGACCATCCAGCAGCAGTTGCCCTTTGCTTTCGCCTTCACGAATAAAGCTATGGACCGAGTCGGCGTGGGCGCAATCGATTAAGGTGCCCATGGTGGTTACGGTATCAAGTGGATGGCCCGGCTGCCAGTTTTGCGCCTGCTGTTTTAACAGGGCTAAGAATTCATCGGCGATGCTCTCTTCCAGTAACAAACGCGTTCCGGCGATGCACACCTGGCCCTGGTTGTAGAAGATGCCTGCGGCGGTGGCGCTTGCCGCTTTTTGCAGATCCGGACAATCGGCGAAAACGATGTTGGCGCTTTTGCCGCCCGCTTCCAGCCAGACGCGTTTCATGTTGCTATCACCCGCGTCTTTCAGCAGTTGTTTACCCGTACGCGTGGAGCCGGTAAAGGCGATGGCATCGATATCGTTATGACGCGAAAGCGCCTGCCCGGCTTCATGACCATAACCGCTCACTACGTTCAGCACGCCATCCGGCAGCCCCGCTTCTTCTTTTGCCAGCCCGGCGAGACGAATCGCACTGAGTGGTGATTTTTCAGACGGTTTTAGAATCACGCTGTTTCCCGCCGCCAGCGCCGGGCCGAGTTTCCAGCAAGTCAGCAGCAGCGGGAAGTTCCACGGCACGATGGCGGCAATCACGCCGACCGGTTCACGCACGATCATCGCCAGCTCATGGCTACTGGTGGTCGCCACTTCGCCATACACTTTGTCGATCGCTTCGGCGTACCAGCGAATGGCGCGCGCCGCGCCGGGAATATCATCACGCAGACTGTGACGAATCGGTTTGCCGGTGTCGAGAGTTTCCAGCAGTGCCAGCTCTTCGGCGTGGGCTTCCATTAAATCGGCGAGTTTATTCAGTACCGCTTTACGTTTAGCCGGAGAAGAGAGTGACCAGTCGCCGCGTTCAAATACGCCGCGTGCTGCGCTCACCGCATGGTCGATATCGACGCTCTTGCCGCGGGCAATTTTCGCCAGCGGTGCCTGGGTGACCGGATCAACGGTTTCAAAGGTTTCATTTTCCGCCGCAGCAGTATATTCACCGTTAATAAATAAGCGGTTTTCAATGGCGAGACTTAACGCTTTATCCTGCCAGTAAGCCAGATGATGAAAATTCATTATGACTCCTGTTTCACGTCTATCAGATATATGCAGTTTGTGAACGTCAGGGCGCAGAGATCCCCGGGCCGCATGCCCGTTTATTTCTGGCGACATTCTTTATGGATTGCCGGGCGCATTGCGCTTACCCGGCTTACAGAACAAAAAGATTAAAACGTGGTGGGCGTATGGGCGCTGATAATTCGGCAAATACCTGCCGACGTATTACTGAAACTGTGCGGGATGCCGGTATTAATGGCATAACTTTGCCCCGCGACGAGGTGGTAATCCTGACCATTAATCGTCAGAACAATTTCACCTTCCAGTACTGTGCCTATTTCCTCACCCTGATGCTTAATTCTTTCCCCAGTGGTTGTGCCCGGCTGGTACGTTTCAAAGATCATCGCCAGCGTGCGATTCGGGTTACCGTTATGAACCAGCTTCATTGACACACCCTGACTGCCCATCTCAATTAAGTCGTCCTGATTAATGACGACCTGCGGCTCATCAGGTTTTTCCGGCTCGGAAAAGAATTCCGAGAGTGACAGACCATACACCTTCAGCAGCTTTTGCAGCGTACTGATGGCAGGGCTGACTTTATCTTGTTCTATCGTACTGATAGCACTGTGAGTCAGCCCGGAGAGTTCGGCGGCACGACGTTGTGAAAGCCCCTGCTGCTGGCGGATTTCCGACAAGCGTTTTCCTGGCGCCAGTCCCTCATCACTCATATTTGCATTTCCTTAAACTGTAGTGGTCAGAGTCGCTGTTTTTCAGCGATATGGTGCTGACAAGCGGTGATAAAGCCCTCGAACAATATACGCGAAAGCGCGTACTCGCTACTGTTCCATTCCGGGTGCCACTGTACGCCCAGCGCAAAAGGATGATTGATGACGCTAACCGCCTCAACTAAGCCATCCGGCGAGCGAGCTTCAACACGCAACCGTGGGCTAACGACCTTCGCCCCTTGTCCATGTAGAGAGTTTACCCAAAAGTTGCTACATTCAGGTAACAACGCAGACAGTAATCCCCCCTCTTCAACCTGAACTTCATGCGACGGTGCATATTGCTGTTCCACCGGCAGTTCGGGATCTTCCCGATGTTCCAGCAATTCAGGCTGTTCGCACAGCTTGCGATGCAACGAACCACCGGTTGCCACCACCAGTTCTTGTAAACCCCGGCAGATGGCGAAAATGGGGATGCGCCTTTCGAGTGCGGCATTAATTATCGCCATGCTCAGAAGATCACGCCCGGGATCGGCGTCAGGCTCATCGCCGTTTTCACCATATAGGTGCGGCTGCACATTGCTGGGACTACCAGGAAGATAAATGCCATCGAGTTTCGGCAAAAGTTGTTCAAGTAACGACGGTTCCGCCAGCGCATGTGGTAGCGCAATTGGCAAGCCGCCTGCGTGGATGATGGCATTCAGGTACTTTTCTTGCAGAGTCTGGGTCGCATGACCCTTAAGCCTGTTCCTGCACATTACGACACCGATAACCGGATTGTTCATTATATTTTCCATGCTCAATCTCACAAAGTGGACTAAATTATCGCCATTACTGCGCTTTAAATGACCTTTATGTTCAATATTTTTTCAATCTAGCAGTGGGTTTTCATTTTTGCAAACTCAATTTAACATTTGACAAACATTTAGTTTGCATACAGATTCGAATGGTGGTCATTATATTTTACGCTTTGATAACGAGCGGAAAACAAACCAAAGGCGAAGAATCATGGAAACCAATATCGTTGAAGTAGAGAACTTTGTTCAGCAGTCAGAAGAGAGGCGGGGTAGCGCCTTTACGCAGGAAGTGAAACGCTACCTGGAGCGCTACCCGAATACGCAATATGTTGATGTTTTACTTACTGATTTGAATGGTTGCTTCCGTGGAAAACGTATCCCTGTTTCAAGCCTGAAGAAGCTCGAGAAAGGGTGTTATTTCCCGGCCTCGGTATTTGCAATGGATATTCTGGGCAACGTAGTAGAAGAAGCAGGTCTGGGTCAGGAAATGGGCGAGCCGGATCGTACCTGTGTTCCTGTTCTCGGTTCCTTAACTCCTTCTGCCGCCGATCCAGAGTTTATCGGTCAGATGCTCCTGACCATGGTCGATGAAGATGGCGCTCCCTTTGACGTTGAGCCGCGGAACGTTCTTAACCGCCTGTGGCAGCAGCTGCGCCAGCGCGACGCTGAAGGGAATCTGCAACCGCCCTGCGCGCCTGGCACCGATGACCGCAATACACAAAGCCAGGTTTACTCCGTTGATAACCTCAACCACTTCGCCGACGTGCTCAATGATATTGATGAACTGGCGCAGTTGCAGCTGATTCCGGCAGATGGCGCGGTCGCTGAGGCCTCGCCGGGTCAGTTTGAAATCAACCTTTACCATACTGATAACGTGCTGGAAGCCTGCGATGATGCGCTGGCACTAAAACGCCTGGTGCGTCTGATGGCAGGAAAGCATAAGATGCACGCCACTTTTATGGCGAAGCCGTATGAAGAGCACGCGGGCAGCGGGATGCATATCCATATCAGTATGCAAAATAATCGTGGCGAGAATGTGCTTTCTGACACAGAAGGCGAAGATTCGCCGCTGCTGAAAAAGATGCTCGCCGGGATGATTGACCTGATGCCGTCGTCGATGGCGTTGCTGGCACCAAACGTGAACTCGTATCGCCGCTTCCAGCCGGGAATGTATGTGCCGACGCAGGCGTCGTGGGGCCATAACAACCGCACCGTCGCCCTGCGTATTCCGTGCGGCGACCGTCATAATCACCGCGTGGAATATCGCGTGGCGGGTGCCGATGCCAACCCATATCTGGTGATGGCAGCGATTTTTGCCGGTATTTTGCATGGCCTTGATAACGAGCTGCCGTTGCAGGAAGAAGTCGAAGGCAACGGGCTGGAACAGGAAGGCTTACCCTTCCCGATTCGCCAGAGCGATGCCCTGGGTGAGTTTATCGAGAATGATCACCTGCGCCGCTATTTAGGCAAACGGTTTTGCCATGTGTATCACGCCTGTAAAAATGATGAGCTGTTGCAGTTTGAGCGCCTCATCACAGAAACAGAAATTGAGTGGATGTTGAAAAACGCGTAATTCCCCTTGCGGGGTTGTTTCATCGGCCTGAGCGGAGCCAGGCCTGACATTTGCTGGTAATCCAGACATTTCCCGGATGTCGCGTTATGGAGCGCAGGCGGCAACGGGCTTCCGTTAACGATTAAGACTGTGACGAGGAAATGAGATGATGCCGATGATTAAATCCCCGCATGGCGAGGGAGGCTGCGTATGCGCCCCTCCTGCTACTGACTGGACTCCGCCCCCTTTGCTTCCCTTGCTAAACAGGTTTGATTTCAGGTCGACACGACCGCAAACCTTATTACGCAGGGGAGGCAGCAATTATGGCTATTAATTCACCACTGAATATTGCTGCGCAACCCGGCAAAACCCGTCTGCGAAAATCACTGAAATTGTGGCAGGTGGTAATGATGGGTCTGGCCTATCTCACGCCGATGACCGTATTTGATACTTTTGGTATTGTCTCCGGCATTAGCGACGGTCACGTTCCGGCGTCCTATTTGCTGGCGCTGGCGGGCGTGCTGTTTACCGCTATCAGCTACGGCAAACTGGTTCGCCAGTTTCCGGAGGCCGGTTCGGCCTATACCTACGCGCAAAAGTCGATTAACCCGCACGTCGGATTTATGGTCGGCTGGTCATCACTGCTGGATTATCTCTTTTTGCCAATGATCAACGTTTTGTTGGCGAAAATCTATCTCTCCGCCCTCTTCCCGGAAGTGCCGCCGTGGGTGTGGGTGGTAACCTTCGTCGCCATTTTAACCGCCGCGAATCTGAAGAGCGTCAACCTGGTCGCTAACTTCAATACCCTGTTTGTACTGGTGCAAATCTCCATCATGGTGGTGTTTATCTTCCTGGTGGTTCAGGGACTGCATAAAGGAGAAGGCGTTGGCACCGTCTGGTCACTTCAGCCGTTTATCAGCGAGAACGCGCACCTGATCCCGATTATTACCGGTGCGACGATTGTCTGTTTCTCGTTCCTCGGTTTCGATGCGGTGACCACGCTTTCGGAAGAGACGCCGGACGCCGCACGCGTGATCCCGAAAGCCATCTTCCTGACGGCGGTATACGGCGGCGTTATCTTTATCGCGGCGTCGTTCTTTATGCAGCTGTTCTTTCCCGATATCAGCCGCTTTAAAGACCCGGACGCCGCACTGCCTGAAATTGCGCTGTACGTCGGCGGCAAGCTCTTTCAGTCGATTTTCCTCTGCACCACGTTTGTGAACACATTAGCGTCTGGCCTGGCTTCACATGCCAGCGTGTCGCGTCTGCTGTATGTGATGGGGCGTGACAATGTGTTTCCGGAGCGCGTGTTTGGCTATGTGCACCCAAAATGGCGGACTCCGGCACTCAACGTCATTATGGTCGGGATTGTCGCGCTGTCGGCGCTGTTCTTTGATTTAGTCACCGCGACAGCACTGATTAACTTCGGTGCTCTGGTGGCGTTTACCTTCGTGAATCTGTCGGTGTTTAATCATTTCTGGCGGCGTAAAGGAATGAATAAAAGCTGGAAGGATCACTTCCACTATTTGCTGATGCCGCTGGTTGGCGCGCTGACGGTGGGTGTGCTGTGGGTTAACCTAGAGTCAACGTCACTGACACTCGGTCTGGTATGGGCTTCGTTAGGCGGCGCATATTTGTGGTATCTGATCCGCCGCTATCGCAAAGTGCCGCTGTACGAAGGTGACAGAACGCCGGTGAGCGAAACGTAATAGCCGGATGCGCGGCGCATTATCCTGCCTGAGGGTAACGCGCCGCGCCATTAACTATAAAAAGATGTATGACCCGGATCACGAGTGCTATCATCCGCCCTTATGCTTAGCGCATTAACCCCAGGGGCAAATAATGAACCACGATATCCCGCTAAAATATTTTGATATTGCCGATGAGTACGCGACCGAATGCGCAGAGCCTGTCGCAGAGGCTGAACGCACACCGCTGGCCCACTACTTCCAGTTACTGCTCACCCGTTTGATGAACAATGAAGAGATCAGCGAAGAAGCCCAACATGAAATGGCTGCTGAAGCGGGGATTAATCCCGTACGCATTGATGAGATCGCAGAGTTTTTGAATCAATGGGGTAATGAGTAATTATTTAATTGCAGACGATCGGTCAGTATCGTTGTCCGGATAAAGCGTTCACGCCGCATCCGGCTAACAATGACACGCACTGCAGCGTGCTTTAATGGGTTTCTCACGATCGTACCGCTCTGCTCCTCGCTAAGTTGTTCTGTGAGTTATAGTTATAGAGAAATCACGGGTACGAATGTTGAACAGATGGCGACGCCACCTGTTCAACGACCAACCACACGGCCCTCATTACGACCCCTGAACACAAACGGTAATGGCAAATGTCATTAAATATTAGTAAGATAGCCTCTTTACATAAAATCCCTTAATATTATGCGCCAGGTATTATCGTCTCTTTTGGTGATTGCTGGACTTGTGAGTGGTCAGGCAATCGCCGCGCCTGAATCCCCCCCGCATGCTGATATCCGCGACAGCGGTTTTGTCTATTGCGTCAGCGGGCAAGTCAACACCTTTAACCCATCCAAAGCGAGCAGTGGGTTAATTGTCGATACCCTTGCCGCCCAGTTTTATGATCGACTGCTGGATGTCGATCCCTATACCTATCGCCTGATGCCGGAACTTGCCGAAAGCTGGGAAGTACTCGACAACGGCGCGACCTATCGCTTCCACCTGCGTCGCGATGTTCCGTTTCAAAAAACCGACTGGTTTACTCCCACTCGTAAAATGAATGCCGACGATGTGGTGTTTACCTTCCAGCGAATTTTTGACCGCAACAACCCGTGGCATAACGTCAACGGCAGCAACTTCCCCTACTTCGACAGCCTGCAATTTGCCGATAACGTGAAAAGCGTCCGCAAACTGGATAATCATACCGTTGAGTTCCGACTCGCCCAGCCGGATGCTTCTTTTTTGTGGCACCTCGCAACCCATTATGCTTCGGTCATGTCGGCAGAATATGCCCGGAAGTTAGAGAAAGAAGATCGCCAGGAGCAACTCGACCGTCAACCGGTCGGCACCGGTCCGTATCAGTTGTCGGAATACCGCGCCGGGCAATTTATTCGCCTACAACGTCATGATGACTTCTGGCGCGGTAAACCGTTAATGCCGCAGGTAGTGGTGGATTTAGGCTCCGGCGGCACCGGACGTCTGTCGAAACTCCTGACCGGGGAATGCGACGTTCTGGCCTGGCCTGCTGCCAGCCAGCTATCCATTTTGCGTGACGACCCGCGCTTGCGTTTAACGCTGCGTCCTGGGATGAACGTCGCCTATCTGGCATTTAACACCGCCAAACCGCCGCTAAATAATCCCGCTGTCCGCCATGCACTGGCACTGGCGATTAATAACCAGCGCCTGATGCAATCCATCTATTATGGTACGGCTGAAACGGCGGCCTCTATTTTACCGCGCGCCTCGTGGGCCTATGACAACGAGGCTAAAATTACTGAATACAATCCGGCGAAATCGCGCGAACAGTTGAAGGCGTTGGGGCTGGAAAACTTAACGCTGAAACTGTGGGTGCCCACACGTTCGCAGGCGTGGAACCCCAGTCCACTGAAAACTGCCGAACTGATTCAGGCGGATATGGCGCAGGTTGGCGTAAAAGTGGTGATTGTGCCGGTAGAAGGTCGCTTTCAGGAGGCGCGGTTGATGGATATGAGCCATGATCTGACGTTATCCGGTTGGGCGACGGACAGTAACGACCCGGACAGTTTCTTCCGTCCTTTACTGAGCTGCGCGGCAATTCATTCACAGACCAACCTCGCCCACTGGTGCGATCCGAAATTCGACAGCGTGTTGCGTAAGGCGCTCTCCTCGCAGCAGCTGGCGGCGCGTATTGAAGCCTATGACGAAGCGCAGAGTATTCTGGCGCAGGAATTACCTATTCTGCCGCTGGCGTCGTCATTGCGTTTGCAGGCCTATCGGTACGATATCAAAGGTCTGGTACTTAGCCCGTTTGGTAACGCCTCCTTTGCTGGGGTGTATCGCGAGAAACAGGATGAGGTGAAAAAACCATGATTATCTTCACCTTACGCCGCATTTTGTTATTGATTGTCACCTTGTTCCTGCTGACCTTCGTTGGCTTCAGCTTGAGCTATTTCACCCCTCATGCGCCGTTACAAGGCGCGTCACTGTGGAATGCCTGGGTGTTCTGGTTTAACGGCCTGATCCACTGGGATTTTGGTGTTTCCAGCATTAACGGTCAACCGATTGCCGAACAGTTAAAAGAGGTCTTCCCGGCGACGATGGAACTGTGCATCCTCGCCTTCGGTTTTGCGCTGATTGTTGGCATCCCCGTGGGGATGATTGCCGGGATTACGCGCCATAAGTGGCAGGATAACTTGATCAACGCCATCGCCTTACTGGGCTTTTCAATCCCGGTGTTCTGGCTGGCGCTTCTGTTGACGCTGTTTTGTTCACTCACGCTAGGTTGGTTGCCCGTTTCAGGGCGTTTCGATCTGCTCTACGAAGTGAAACCGATTACCGGTTTTGCGTTGATTGATGCCTGGCTTTCGGACTCACCATGGCGGGATGAAATGATCATGAGCGCAATCCGCCATATGATATTGCCCGTGATCACCCTGTCGGTTGCGCCAACAACTGAAGTGATCCGCCTGATGCGTATCAGCACTATCGAAGTGTATGACCAGAACTATGTAAAAGCGGCGGCGACCCGCGGTTTGTCGCGCTTTACTATTTTGCGTCGCCACGTTCTGCATAACGCGTTACCGCCGGTTATTCCTCGCCTGGGCTTACAGTTTTCCACCATGCTGACGCTGGCGATGATCACCGAAATGGTTTTTAGCTGGCCGGGTTTAGGGCGCTGGTTAATTAACGCCATCCGCCAGCAGGATTACGCAGCCATTTCCGCCGGAGTGATGGTGTGTGGCTCACTGGTCATTATTGTTAACGTGATTTCTGATATTTTGGGTGCCATGGCTAACCCTCTGAAACATAAGGAATGGTATGCCTTACGATAGCGTATACAGCGAAAAGCGCCCGCCGGGCACGCTGCGTACCGCCTGGCGCAAATTTTATAGTGACGCCTCTGCGATGGTCGGCCTGTACGGCTGCGCGGGGCTGGCTGTACTGTGTATTTTTGGCGGCTGGTTTGCGCCTTACGGCATCGACCAGCAATTTCTCGGTTATCAATTATTGCCGCCATCATGGTCGCGCTATGGCGAAGTTTCTTTCTTCCTGGGGACTGACGACCTCGGACGCGATGTTTTAAGCCGTTTACTGAGCGGAGCTGCGCCAACCGTGGGTGGCGCATTTGTGGTGACGCTTGCCGCGACGATCTGTGGCCTGGTACTGGGCACCTTCGCCGGGGCGACACACGGCCTCCGCTCAGCGGTGCTTAACCATATTCTGGATACCTTACTGGCGATCCCTTCGCTGCTGTTGGCAATTATCGTTGTAGCGTTTGCCGGACCGAGTTTGTCCCACGCTATGTTTGCTGTCTGGCTGGCATTGCTGCCGCGTATGGTACGTTCGATTTACAGCATGGTGCATGACGAACTGGAAAAAGAGTACGTTATCGCCGCCCGTCTGGATGGCGCATCAACGCTGAATATTCTCTGGTTTGCTGTGATGCCAAACATCACCGCCGGGCTGGTCACCGAGATCACCCGCGCACTGTCGATGGCAATTCTCGATATCGCCGCGCTGGGCTTTCTCGATCTCGGCGCACAACTCCCCTCGCCTGAATGGGGAGCGATGCTCGGTGATGCGCTGGAACTGATTTATGTCGCCCCGTGGACTGTCATGCTGCCAGGTGCGGCAATTATGATTAGCGTGTTGTTGGTTAACCTCCTTGGTGATGGCGTTCGTCGTGCGATTATTGCGGGGGTGGAATAATGCCATTACTCGATATTCGTAACCTGACCATTGAATTTAAAACCGGTGATGAGTGGGTTAAAGCCGTCGACCGGGTAAGTATGACCTTAACCGAAGGTGAAATCCGCGGTCTTGTTGGTGAATCCGGTTCCGGCAAGAGTTTGATTGCGAAAGCGATTTGTGGGGTGAATAAAGATAACTGGCGTGTTACTGCTGACCGTATGCGTTTTGATGATATCGATTTGCTGCGTCTCTCCGCACGCGAACGGCGCAAACTGGTTGGCCATAACGTGTCGATGATTTTCCAGGAACCGCAGTCGTGTCTTGACCCTTCAGAACGTGTGGGTCGCCAGTTGATGCAAAACATCCCAGCCTGGACCTATAAAGGCCGTTGGTGGCAGCGTTTTGGCTGGCGCAAACGCCGTGCCATTGAACTGCTGCACCGCGTGGGGATTAAAGATCACAAAGATGCGATGCGCAGTTTTCCCTATGAGTTGACCGAAGGTGAATGTCAGAAAGTGATGATAGCCATTGCACTGGCGAATCAACCGCGTCTGCTGATTGCTGACGAACCGACCAACTCAATGGAGCCAACAACCCAGGCGCAAATCTTTCGCCTGCTGACGCGTCTCAACCAAAACAGCAATACCACTATTTTGCTTATCAGCCATGACTTACAAATGCTTAGCCAATGGGCGGATAAAATTAACGTGCTTTACTGCGGTCAAACAGTGGAAACCGCGCCGAGTAAGGAGTTGGTGACGATGCCACATCATCCTTATACCCAGGCGCTGATCCGCGCGATACCAGACTTCGGCAGCGCGATGCCGCATAAAAGTCGCCTCAATACGCTGCCCGGCGCTATCCCACTGCTGGAACAGTTACCGATTGGTTGTCGTCTGGGGCCACGTTGCCCGTATGCACAACGAGAATGCATTGTGACGCCACGTTTGACGGGGGCGAAAAATCATCTCTATGCCTGTCATTTCCCGCTGAACATGGAGAAAGAGTGAGATGATCGAAACGCTGCTTGAAGTGCGTAATTTAAGTAAAACGTTCCGCTACCGGACCGGCTGGTTTCGTCGTCAGACCGTAGAAGCGGTAAAACCCTTGAGCTTTACGCTACGTGAAGGCCAGACACTGGCGATTATTGGCGAGAATGGTTCGGGTAAATCCACGCTGGCAAAAATGCTGGCGGGAATGATAGAGCCTACCAGCGGCGAGTTATTGATTGACGATCATCCACTGCATTTTGGCGATTATTCCTTCCGCAGTCAGCGTATTCGCATGATTTTTCAGGATCCTTCGACCTCGTTGAATCCCCGTCAACGTATCTCGCAAATTCTGGATTTTCCACTGCGCCTGAACACCGACCTGGAACCGGAACAGCGTCGCAAACAGATTATTGAAACGATGCGTATGGTTGGGCTGCTACCGGATCACGTCAGTTACTATCCGCATATGTTGGCACCCGGACAAAAACAGCGTCTGGGTCTGGCGCGCGCGCTAATATTGCGCCCAAAAGTCATTATTGCCGATGAAGCCCTCGCTTCACTGGATATGTCGATGCGTTCGCAGTTGATTAATCTGATGCTGGAGTTACAGGAAAAACAGGGCATTTCGTATATTTATGTTACCCAGCATATCGGAATGATGAAGCACATTAGCGACCAGGTGCTGGTGATGCATCAGGGCGAGGTTGTCGAGCGAGGCAGCACCGCGGATGTGCTGGCATCGCCGCTGCATGAACTCACCAAACGGCTGATTGCCGGGCACTTTGGCGAAGCATTGACAGCGGATGCGTGGCGTAAAGATCGCTAATTTTCTGAATCCTCCTTCCAGATTATCCACCTCATTCTGACAAGAGATTAAATCTTGTCAGAATGAGGTGATGGATAAAATAAAATCAAATGCGCGTGATTTAAGACGCAATCTCACTTTGCAGGAACGAAAGCTCTGGCGATATCTTCGCAGCCGACGTTTTGGTGATTTCAAATTTCGCCGTCAACATCCGGTGGGGAGCTACATTCTCGATTTTGCTTGCTGCTCGGCGCGCGTAGTCGTTGAGCTGGATGGTGGGCAGCATGATTTGGCAGTTGCCTATGATACCAGGCGCACTAGCTGGCTTGAGTCGCAGGGCTGGACCGTGCTGCGTTTCTGGAATAACGAGATTGATTGTAATGAGGAGGCGGTGCCGGAGATTATTCTGCAGGAACTGAACCGCCGATCACCCTCACCCTGAAAGGGCGAGGGGGCCGACCGAGCCGAATAGCTGTTGTGGTGAAAACATGGAGACAGTGCTGGAGAATATTCGGCAAGGTCTGAACCATCCCAGCCATCGCCATAAAAGGGTTAGGGGCTGTATGAGCCTGTTTGTTGCTGGGGTAACAATATTTGCACAATATGGTCCCCTCGCCCCTCTGGGGAGAG
Organism: Shigella sonnei; assembly: GCF_002950395.1. NCBI lineage: Bacteria > Pseudomonadati > Pseudomonadota > Gammaproteobacteria > Enterobacterales > Enterobacteriaceae > Shigella > Shigella sonnei. Next base: position 982,235 of record NZ_CP026802.1, on the reverse strand, counting down.
GGTTAGGGTAAGGGGAAAAGCGCCCACCCTGCCGCAGCCTGCTCCGGTCGGACCTGGCAACTATAGCTACTCACAGCCAGGTTGATTATAATAACCGTTTATCTGTTCGTACTGTTTACTAAAACGACGAATCGCCTGATTTTCAGGCACAACAAGCATCAACAATAAGGATTAAAGCTATGGGTTTTCTTTCCGGTAAGCGCATTCTGGTAACCGGTGTTGCCAGCAAACTATCCATCGCCTACGGTATCGCTCAGGCGATGCACCGCGAAGGAGCTGAACTGGCATTCACCTACCAGAACGACAAACTGAAAGGCCGCGTAGAAGAATTTGCCGCTCAATTGGGTTCTGACATCGTTCTGCAGTGCGATGTTGCAGAAGATGCCAGCATCGACACCATGTTCGCTGAACTGGGGAAAGTTTGGCCGAAATTTGACGGTTTCGTACACTCTATTGGTTTTGCACCTGGCGATCAGCTGGATGGTGACTATGTTAACGCCGTTACCCGTGAAGGCTTCAAAATTGCCCACGACATCAGCTCCTACAGCTTCGTTGCAATGGCAAAAGCTTGCCGCTCCATGCTGAATCCGGGTTCTGCCCTGCTGACCCTTTCCTACCTTGGCGCTGAGCGCGCTATCCCGAACTACAACGTTATGGGTCTGGCAAAAGCGTCTCTGGAAGCGAACGTGCGCTATATGGCGAACGCGATGGGTCCGGAAGGTGTGCGTGTTAACGCCATCTCTGCTGGTCCGATCCGTACTCTGGCGGCTTCCGGTATCAAAGACTTCCGCAAAATGCTGGCTCATTGCGAAGCCGTTACCCCGATTCGCCGTACCGTTACTATTGAAGATGTGGGTAACTCCGCGGCATTCCTGTGCTCCGATCTCTCTGCCGGTATCTCCGGTGAAGTGGTCCACGTTGACGGCGGTTTCAGCATCGCTGCAATGAACGAACTCGAATTGAAATAATCATTCTGTTGGTAAATATTGGGCGGCGTTCTGCCGCCCGTTATCTCTGTTATACCTTTCTGATATTTGTTATCGCCGATCCGTCTTTCTCCCCTTCCCGCCTTGCGTCAGGATAACGATTTCCTTTACGACCAAGGAGCGCCCATGGAACAACGCCACATCACCGGCAAAAGCCACTGGTATCATGAAACGCAATCCAGTACTGCGGAGTATGACGTTCTGCCTCTGGTCCCGGAAGCCGCAAAGGTCAGCGATCCCTTTCTGCTCGACGTGATCCTTGATGAAGAAACGCTGGCTCCCTTCCTTTCATGGCTGGTCCCTGCGCGCGTTCTTGCAGTGGAATTGTTCCCTGACCAGCTTACCGTGACCCGTTCACAGACCTTCACCGCTTATGAACGCTTGTCTACGGCCCTGACGGTTGCTCAGGTTTGCGGCGTCCAGCGGTTATGTAACTACTATTCGGCGCGACTTACGCCGCTCCCCGGGCCTGATTCCTCCAGGGAAAGCAATCATAGGTTGGCACAAATCACGCAATATGCCCGCCAACTGGCTAGCTCGCCTTCTATTATCGACAACCGATCGCGCCAGCATCTGAATGACGTCGGTCTTACTGCCTGGGACTGTGTGATCATTAACCAAATCATTGGTTTTATTGGCTTTCAGGCGCGGACCATTGCGACATTTCAGGCTTATCTCGGGCACCCGGTACGCTGGTTACCCGGTCTGGAAATACAAAACTACGCCGACGCGTCACTGTTTGCTGATGAATCAATACGCTGGCGAAGCAGCTATGAGGTGGAAAAACTACCTGAAGAGTACACAAAAAGTTCAACAGCAGAACTTTGCCAACTGGCCGAAACACTCTCTCTCCACCCTATTTCACTTTCCCTTCTCGAAAGGTTGTTAAACAGTACACGGGTTAATACACAGCCGGATAATAAGCTTGCGGCGTTGTTATGCGCGCGGATAAATGGCAGTCCTGCTTGTTTTGCCGCCTGTATGGATTCATCAAATGAATATAAAAAATCAGCCCCCTTCTGCGCAAGGGCGAAAATGAAATTAACCAATGGGCTGACCGTCATTCTGTTGAGCACGCTACCGTTCAGGCGATACAATGGCTGACCCGAGCACCCGATCGCTTTAGCGCCGCCCAGTTCAGCCCTTTACTCGAACACGAAAAATCATCAACGCAGATTATTAATCTGCTGGTATGGAGCGGGCTGTGTGGCTGGATAAATCGCTTAAAAATCGCGTTGGGTGAGACATATTAACCTTGCCGCGTCAGACAGATTCGCGTAAAACTGTCAGCCGCTCTAATGGCCACCAAAATAGACAATTATGTTTCAGGACAACCCGCTGCTAGCGCAGCTTAAACAGCAACTGCATTCCCAGACGCCACGCGCTGAAGGGGTGGTAAAAGCCACAGAAAAAGGCTTTGGCTTCCTGGAAGTCGACGCGCAAAAAAGTTATTTCATTCCGCCGCCGCAGATGAAAAAAGTCATGCATGGCGACCGAATTATCGCGGTGATCCACAGTGAAAAAGAACGTGAATCCGCAGAGCCAGAAGAACTGGTTGAACCGTTCCTGACTCGTTTCGTGGGTAAAGTTCAGGGCAAAAATGACCGTCTGGCCATCGTTCCTGATCATCCACTCTTAAAAGACGCCATTCCTTGCCGCGCAGCCCGTGGCCTGAACCACGAGTTTAAAGAAGGCGACTGGGCGGTTGCCGAAATGCGCCGTCATCCGCTGAAAGGCGATCGTTCTTTCTATGCTGAACTGACACAATACATCACTTTTGGTGACGACCACTTTGTACCGTGGTGGGTTACCCTTGCGCGCCATAATCTGGAAAAAGAAGCACCAGACGGCGTCGCTACCGAAATGCTCGATGAAGGTCTGGTTCGTGAAGATCTGACCGCGCTGGATTTTGTCACCATCGACAGTGCCAGCACAGAAGATATGGATGACGCCCTTTTCGCTAAGGCGTTGCCGGATGACAAACTTCAGCTGATTGTGGCGATTGCCGATCCAACCGCGTGGATTGCTGAAGGCAGCAAGCTGGACAAAGCCGCGAAAATTCGCGCATTCACCAACTATCTGCCTGGCTTCAACATCCCTATGCTTCCTCGCGAGCTTTCTGACGATCTCTGCTCACTGCGCGCCAATGAAGTCCGCCCGGTACTGGCATGCCGCATGACGCTCTCCGCTGATGGCACCATTGAAGATAATATCGAATTCTTTGCCGCCACCATCGAATCCAAAGCGAAGCTGGTGTATGACCAGGTTTCTGACTGGCTGGAAAATACCGGTGACTGGCAGCCTGAAAGTGAAGCAATTGCCGAACAAGTCCGTTTGCTAGCGCAAATTTGCCAACGCCGCGGCGAGTGGCGTCATAACCACGCACTGGTGTTTAAAGATCGCCCGGATTACCGCTTTATTCTCGGTGAAAAAGGTGAAGTGCTGGATATCGTCGCCGAGCCTCGTCGCATTGCCAACCGTATCGTCGAAGAAGCGATGATTGCCGCTAACATTTGTGCGGCCCGCGTTCTGCGCGATAAGCTCGGTTTTGGCATCTATAACGTGCATATGGGCTTTGATCCGGCGAATGCCGACGCGCTGGCAGCGTTGCTGAAAACGCACGGTCTGCATGTCGATGCCGAAGAAGTGCTCACGCTGGACGGTTTCTGCAAACTGCGTCGTGAACTGGATGCGCAACCAACTGGTTTCCTCGACAGCCGCATTCGTCGCTTCCAGTCATTTGCTGAAATTAGCACTGAACCCGGTCCTCACTTTGGCCTCGGTCTGGAAGCATACGCCACCTGGACTTCGCCGATCCGTAAATATGGCGACATGATCAACCACCGTCTGCTGAAAGCGGTTATCAAAGGCGAAACTGCGACGCGTCCGCAGGATGAAATCACTGTCCAAATGGCCGAACGTCGCCGTCTCAACCGGATGGCAGAACGTGATGTTGGCGACTGGTTATACGCACGCTTCCTGAAAGATAAAGCCGGGACCGGCACCCGTTTCGCGGCGGAAATTGTCGATATCAGCCGTGGCGGCATGCGTGTGCGTTTGGTTGATAACGGCGCTATCGCCTTTATTCCGGCACCTTTCTTACACGCTGTGCGCGATGAACTGGTTTGCAGCCAGGAAAACGGCACTGTACAAATTAAAGGTGAAACGGTTTACAAAGTAACTGACGTTATTGACGTCACCATTGCCGAAGTCCGCATGGAAACCCGCGGCATTATTGCGCGCCCGGTCGCGTAATCTCCTTTCACGGCCCATTCCTCATGGATGGGCCGTTTATTTCCCCGCTCTACCTTCGTTATATCCAGGCAGATTTTTTAACTGACTTTCGTTTGAAAACTGGCGTTTTTCCAAAACTGGATTACAAATAAATATATAAAAAAACAATGCGTTTAGCCGCCGTTAATTTCATGTAAGTCATGTTGTTCCTTTTATTTAACCGCGGACTCCGCAGTTAACCGGAGGATATGCATCATGAAAACCGTTAGGGAGTCCACAACGTTGTACAACTTTCTCGGATCGCACAATCCATACTGGCGGTTGACGGAAAGCAGCGATGTTTTGCGCTTTTCTACCACCGAAACCACAGAACCTGATCGTACTTTGCAGTTATCTGCCGAACAGGCTGCTCGCATCAGGGAAATGACGGTCATCACCTCCAGCCTGATGATGAGTCTGACCGTCGATGAGAGCGATCTTTCTGTGCATCTGGTAGGACGAAAAATCAATAAACGGGAATGGGCTGGCAACGCGTCTGCATGGCATGACACACCGGCAGTTGCTCGTGATTTATCACACGGGCTTTCCTTTGCTGAGCAGGTAGTTTCTGAAGCACATTCCGCAATAGTGATTCTCGACAGCCGGGGGAATATCCAACGCTTCAATCGGTTATGTGAAGATTACACTGGGTTGAAAGAACACGACGTCATTGGCCAAAGCGTGTTTAAACTGTTTATGAGCCGTCGTGAAGCTGCGGCATCCAGGCGCAATAACCGTGTATTTTTTCGAAGCGGCAATGCATATGAAGTCGAACTGTGGATACCAACACGTAAAGGCCAGCGGCTGTTTCTGTTTCGCAATAAAATAAATTTGTCCACAGCGGCAGTGGCAAAAACGAGATTTTTTTAATCTGTTCCGGTACCGACATTACCGAAGAGCGCCGCGCTCAGGAGCGACTGCGTATTCTGGCAAATACCGACAGTATCACCGGACTGCCGAATCGTAACGCAATGCAGGAGTTAATCGATCACGCTATTAATCAGGCAGATAACAATAAAGTTGGGGTTGTGTATCTTGATTTGGATAATTTTAAAAAGGTCAACGACGCCTATGGGCATTTGTTTGGTGACCAGTTATTACGCGACGTGTCATTGGCTATTTTAAGCTGTCTCGAACATGACCAGGTGTTGGCGCGTCCAGGTGGCGATGAGTTTCTGGTACTGGCATCCAATACCTCACAAAGCGCGCTGGAAGCAATGGCATCACGAATTTTGACCCGCTTACGCCTCCCCTTTCGTATTGGTTTAATTGAAGTTTATACCAGCTGTTCAGTAGGTATTTCGCTCTCTCCCGAACATGGTTCGGACAGCGCGACTATTATTCGTCACGCCGACACAGCAATGTACACAGCGAAGGAAGGCGGACGAGGACAATTTTGCGTTTTTACTCCAGAAATGAATCAGCGGGTATTTGAATATCTCTGGCTGGATACCAACTTGCGTAAAGCACTGGAAAACGATCAGTTGGTTATTCACTATCAACCGAAAATCACCTGGCGTGGCGAAGTGCGCAGTCTGGAAGCACTAGTACGTTGGCAGTCACCTGAACGTGGGTTGATTCCACCGTTGGACTTCATTTCCTACGCCGAAGAGTCAGGGCTAATTGTGCCTTTAGGCCGTTGGGTGATTCTCGATGTCGTACGCCAGGTGGCAAAGTGGCGGGATAAAGGCATAAACCTGCGAGTGGCGGTAAATATTTCTGCACGTCAGCTCGCCGATCAAACCATTTTCACCGCCCTGAAACAGGTTCTCCAGGAACTCAATTTTGAATACTGCCCTATAGATGTTGAACTGACAGAGAGTTGTCTGATTGAGAATGATGAACTGGCACTGTCTGTTATTCAACAATTTAGCCAACTAGGTGCGCAAGTGCATCTGGATGATTTTGGTACCGGCTACTCTTCACTTTCGCAACTGGCGCGCTTTCCGATCGATGCCATCAAACTTGACCAGGTTTTTGTTCGAGATATTCACAAACAACCTGTCTCGCAGTCACTGGTCCGGGCGATCGTCGCTGTGGCCCAGGCATTGAATCTTCAGGTGATCGCCGAAGGTGTAGAGAGTGCAAAGGAAGATGCTTTTTTAACCAAGAACGGGATCAATGAGCGGCAAGGATTTTTGTTTGCCAAACCGATGCCCGCCGTCGCCTTCGAACGCTGGTATAAACGCTATCTGAAGCGCGCATAAGTAGATGAATATATATACTTAGCGCTATATCCCGTCATTATATATCGTATTCCTGGATGATAATTAGCCGTTGCTGTTAAACACTTCTCTTTTAGCGGCAATTTTTGCATTATTCATTTTCCACTTTTGCTATAAGGATGTCCTTGATGTCTGAATTTGATGCCCAGCGCGTTGCCGAACGTATTGATATTGTGTTAGATATCCTTGTGGCAGGCGATTACCACTCTGCGATCCATAATCTCGAGATACTTAAAGCAGAACTCTTGCGCCAGGTTGCTGAATCTACGCCAGACATCCCGAAGGCACCGTGGGAGATTTAACAATCGTGCCTTCAGGTTTTCCTATTTGAGGATGCCCGGCGCGTCAGTATTTTTTTATTTAGTATTATAACGTTATAAGAATTACAGCGATGAATTCCCGACAACAAACTATTCTACAGATGGTCATTGACCAGGGTCAGGTTAGCGTAACCGATCTGGCAAAAGCCACTGGAGTTTCTGAAGTTACCATTCGCCAGGATCTCAACACCCTCGAAAAACTGAGTTACCTCCGCCGTGCACATGGCTTTGCAGTTTCGCTTGATAGTGATGACGTCGAAACCCGTATGATGAGCAACTATACGCTGAAGCGTGAACTCGCCGAGTTTGCCGCGTCACTGGTTCAACCGGGCGAAACCATCTTTATCGAAAATGGCAGCAGCAATGCCCTGCTCGCCCGGACTCTGGGGGAGCAGAAGAAAAATGTCACTATCATCACGGTCAGCAGCTACATCGCGCATTTGCTGAAAGACGCGCCTTGTGAAGTCATTTTGCTCGGTGGCGTGTACCAGAAAAAAAGCGAAAGTATGGTTGGCCCGTTGACACGCCAGTGCATCCAACAGGTGCATTTCAGCAAAGCATTTATTGGTATTGATGGCTGGCAACCTGAAACTGGATTCACCGGTCGCGATATGATGCGTACCGATGTGGTCAATGCCGTGCTGGAAAAAGAGTGCGAAGCGATAGTCCTGACTGACAGCTCGAAATTTGGTGCTGTACATTCATACTCCATCGGTCCCGTTGAGCGATTCAATCGCGTGATTACCGATTCGAAAATACGCGCCAGCGATCTGATGCATCTTGAGCACAGTAAACTCACCGTTCACGTCGTTGACATTTAACCATTTCCCTTCTCTACGGATGATTTGCAGTTTGGCAAATCATCCGCTCTAAGATGATTCCTGGTTGATAATTAAGACTATTTACCTGTTATTAACACGCTTAAGATATAAAATTATTATCAGCGATATAACAGGAAGTCATTATCACCTGCGTGATATAACCCTGCGCGCGAGCAGATTTCACGGAATAATTTCACCAGGCTTATTCTTAGCTATTATAGTTATAGAGAGCTTACTTCCGTGAATCATAAATTCAGGAGAGAGTATTATGTTTGTAACGAGCAAAAAAATGACCGCGGCTGTTCTGGCAATTACTTTGGCAATGTCTCTGAGTGCCTGTTCTAACTGGTCTAAACGGGACCGCAACACCGCAATCGGCGCGGGTGCAGGGGCATTAGGCGGTGCAGTACTGACCGATGGCAGTACGTTGGGTACATTAGGTGGTGCAGCTGTCGGTGGTGTTATTGGTCACCAGGTCGGTAAATAATCGTAAATAAATGTCGATTATCGACTCGCAATTATAATACGCTTGATTCTGTTCAGTACGAAATAACTGAATAATACGCACAGTAAAATATTCGAAAGCCACGGATATATCCGTGGCTTTTTATGTTAACCGCCTGCGAGTTTTACCTTCATCCCTTTCGCTTCAAGTAGTGATTTTAATAAATCACGCTTATCGCCCTGGATTTCAATAACTCCATCTTTAACTGCTCCGCCGCAGCCGCATTTTTTCTTCAGTTCCGCTGCAAGTTTTGTCAGTTCGGCATCATCGAGATCGACACCGGTAATCAGGCAAACGCCCTTACCTTTACGTCCACTGGTCTGACGCTGAATACGCACCACACCGTCGCCTTTAGGGCGTACAGGGGCCGCTTTGGGCTCATCAATACGTCCGGTTTCCGTTGAGTAGACCAGACGGCTGTTGGAATCACTCATCATGCACTCCGCTGTAAAGAGGCGTTGATCGCTTTCAGCGTCTGCGCTGGATCTACCGATTGCGTTACCGGGCGACCAATCACCATATAATCAACACCAGCCGACAACGCCTGTTCTGGCGTCATAATGCGGCGCTGGTCACCAGCTTCACTCCCCTGCGGACGAATGCCCGGCGTAACCAGTTTGAACTCCTGACCGAATACCTGTTTAAAGCGCACAGCTTCCTGAGCAGAACACACCACACCATCAAGGCCACATTTTTGCGTCAGTGCCGCCAGACGTTCTGCATAATCTGCAGGTGACAGTGTCATGCCAAGATCGACCAGGTCGCTGGCTTCCATGCTGGTCAACACTGTCACAGCAATCAAAAGCGGTGCATCTTTGCCAAACGGAACCAGTGCCTCACGCGCTGCGGTCATCATACGCGCCCCACCAGAGGCATGAACATTCACCATCCACACGCCTAAGTCAGCTGCAGCAGCGACAGCGTGCGCTGCAGTGTTAGGAATATCGTGGAATTTCAGGTCAAGAAAGATATCAAAACCACGCTGTTGAAGTTCGCGCACAAACTGTGGCCCAAACAATGTAAACATCTCTTTGCCGACCTTCAGACGACAATCGCGTGGGTCGATCTTGTCGACAAAGGACAGCGCGTCATCACGATTATGATAATCAAGGGCAACAACCACAGGAGAATTCGTAACAGCGCGGGAAGAAGATGAAGCAGTTAACGTCATGACCAGACCTTCTTGATGATGGGCACCGGAAGTGGCGCGAAACAGGTAAACGGCGAGCATTCTACCCGTGGAAATAAAAAATTAACAGTTGCGATTTTTCCCCTGGCAGGCTTTTTCTGCTCCGTCGTTGCCGGAGCACAATGGAACATCAATAACTAGTATGTTGTAACTAAAGTCGGATTTTTTTAAAAATTACAGGCCATCAAGACCGCGAATCGGTTTAATGGTTGACCAGGCCCGACAAGACGGACAATGCCAGTAGAGGGTGTATGCGGTAAAACCACATTTCTGGCAGCGATAACGAGGCTTACTACGTACCTTTTCGCCAACCATGTCACGCAGCACCATCAGGCTCTCTTTGGCACGCCCTTCTTCCGCTTCATTTAAGTGGTAATCCATTAACTTATGGAACACACGCATGGTCGGATGACGCTGAAGCTGGCGCGTAATATAGACCTGTGCGGCCTCACTACCGTCGCGCGCTTCGATGATATCAGCAAGCATCAATTCAGCATCGGCACCGGTGTTCTCTTCCACCGCGCGTTGCAGGAATTCTGCCCATTCGGCAGTTTTACCCAACTGCTGATAGCAGGTTTGCAACATTTCCAGCGTTTCGCTGACCAGTTCTCTGTCCTGGGATATCACGCGTTGCAAACTTTCGACGGCTTTGGCGTATTCTCCTTTCGCCATAAACACGCGTCCCATCATGATGGATACGCGGGCGCTGTTTTTATCTGCCGCCGCCCCTTTTTTTAGCAAGGTCATGGCACGATCGAGATCGTCGCTGGCCATATGCTGCAGGGCTAACTCACAGTAGAAATGGGCAATTTCGACGCGCTGTTTATCTTTACCCAGCTTCACCAGGCGTTCGGCAACATCAATTGCTTTCTGCCACTCGCTGGTAGCCTGGTAGATTTGTAGCAACTGTTGCAGCGCGCCAATGCGGAAGTCAGTTTCATCGGTCAGCTGATTGAACATGTCTTCCGCGCGGTCGTATAACCCGGCGGCCATGTAATCACGCCCCAGTTGTTGAATCGCCAACAGACGCTGTTCATAGGTCAGTGAGGCGCTTTCCATTAGGGTCTGATGGATGCGAATAGCGCGATCAACTTCGCCACGCGAACGGAACAGGTTTCCGAGCGTAAGGTGGGCTTCAACGGTGCCTGTATCCTCTTTAAGCATATCGAGAAACAGGTCTACCGCTTTATCCTGTTGATTACTAAGCAGGAAGTTAACCCCCGCTACGTAATCACGCGACAAGCGGTTGGCTTCATCTTGCTTGTTTTGTTGCGCACTTCTGCGGCCCATATACCAGCCATAGGCAGCGGCTACAGGCAAAAGCAGAAACAACAACTCCAGCATAGAAAGTTATTCCTTCGCCGCTGACGAGTGCGGCACTACAGCCACGTCAGTCGCGGGTGAAAGCTGGTTTTCCAGTCGCTTTATTTTACGTTCAGCGCGCGCCAGGGAAACACGAACTCGCAGCCAGAACAGGCCACAAATCAACCAACCGATAGCAACCCCCGCAGCAAACAATACCGCCAGCAATGTGGAAATACGGTACTCCCCTTGCGCTAACAGATAATTAAACGTCACCTGTTGATCGTTCTGCGCACCCAACGTGACCGAAATCACGAAGATCGCTAACACCAGTAAGAAAATGAGTAAATATTTCACATTACTTCCCGTTATGTGGTTAAAGCGAATAAATTATGGTCAACTTACCGCAATAGCCCTTTAAAGTACCATTTTCGCGCCGTCTGCGAAATGGCATCCACGCGCATTGTTGATGATTTAAGGGCTAAATTCGGAAAATCAACCAGCGTTAACTTTCTTGTTCTCGTTGCGCTATTTCGCGATTTTCTTCCGCAGGTGGTGTTAATGGCCCACAAATTCGTTGCGCAAGCCACGTTGCCACCGCCACCAGCGCCCACGAAATCAACGTAGCTACTACCAGATCGCGTGGCCAATGCATCCCGAGCAGCAGGCGGCTTCCCATGACTCCCGTTGCCCAGACCAGCAAGATAGCAATGGTTAACGTTCGCCGACGCGGCCACAGCAAACCAACGGCCAGCAGTGCCCAACTGGCAGCAAACATCGTGTGACCGGAAGGAAAGGCAAACCCCGTCTCTTTCTGCCAGTGTGAACGCAAATATTGTGGGATATTTTTCTCTTCAGCCAACTGTTCTTTCACTAGATTTCCGCGTTCTGCTCGCTTTAAAGTGTAGAACTCATCAACCGGAATATGATGTGTTTTTTCCAGCCAGATAACAAAAGGTCGTGGTTCCTGGACTTTGTCTTTGATCCAGGATTTAACGCCTTGTCCCACAATGATTACGGCCGCCAGAATGGCAAATAATACAAAGGCAGCCTTAATGCGAAAACGCAGACACCAGAGAAACCAGCCGAATAAAATCAAATGTGTAATGACGCCCCAGGGCTGGGTGACAGTTTCAGTAACCCAAAAAGCCGCTTTTAGTAGCCAACTTTGTTCTCCAGGTTGCCAACGCCAGCCAGAAATCCATACGGCTACTGGCATGACAAGCAATAGTGCAGCTCCCACTGCGGTACGTCTGGCAATCGAACGCATGGCCTCTCCTTTTTGATAAGTCCCACAATCATAACTGAAAACGCCAGTTCCAGGAAAAATTGACAGATTTGTGCCATTCCGTGAACGATCGACGCGTCGTGATTAGGTGAACCCCTTCTCGTTATGGCAAAATAAGCCAATACAGAACCAGCATTATCTGGAGAATTTCATGCAGCTTAAACGTGTGGCAGAAGCCAAACTGCCAACCCCATGGGGCGATTTCCTGATGGTGGGATTTGAAGAACTGGCAACCGGACACGATCATGTCGCGCTAGTCTATGGCGATATTTCCGGGCATACCCCGGTACTTGCGCGCGTCCATTCCGAATGTCTGACCGGTGACGCCCTGTTCAGCTTGCGCTGCGATTGTGGCTTCCAGCTCGAAGCGGCATTGACGCAAATTGCCGAGGAAGGCCGTGGTATTTTGCTGTATCACCGTCAGGAAGGTCGTAACATTGGTCTGCTGAATAAAATCCGCGCTTACGCACTGCAGGATCAAGGTTACGATACCGTAGAGGCTAACCATCAGTTAGGCTTCGCCGCTGATGAGCGCGACTTCACTCTTTGCGCTGATATGTTCAAACTCCTTGGCGTCAATGAAGTCCGCTTGTTAACCAATAACCCGAAAAAAGTCGAAATTCTGACCGAAGCAGGGATTAATATTGTTGAACGCGTACCATTGATTGTAGGTCGTAACCCCAATAACGAACATTATCTCAATACCAAAGCCGAGAAAATGGGTCATTTGCTGAACAAATAACCCTCTCGCATTGTGGAATTAATTTGCTTGCCGGAAGCAAAATAACCGGCAAGCAAATATTTGTTACTTCAGCATATTACGAATGACATAATGCAAAATGCCGTCGTTCTGGTAGTAGGTCAACTCCGTCGCGGTGTCGATACGACAACGGCAGGGTACGACCTCCTGGCTACCATCCGCGCGCGTAAGCGTCACCGGAACCGTCGCACCGGGTTGTAGATTTTGCAGATCGCCAATATCAATCTTCTCTTCCCCGGTTAGTCCTAACGTTTTACGCGTTACGCCTTGCGGAAATTCCAGCGGCAGGATGCCCATGCCAATTAAATTCGAACGGTGAATTCGTTCAAACGATTCGGCAATCACCACACGAATTCCAAGCAGACGAGGACCTTTTGCCGCCCAGTCACGGCTTGAGCCTGAACCATACTCTTTCCCGGCAATCACCGCCAGCGGCGTTTGTTCCTGCTTATAGCGCATCGCAGCATCATAAATAGAGACTACGTCGCTGTCAGGTAAATGCCGCGTCATCCCCCCTTCAACGCCAGGCACCATTTCATTACGGATGCGAATATTGGCGAAGGTGCCGCGCATCATCACTTCATGGTTACCACGCCGCGAACCGTAGGAGTTAAAGTCTTTTCGCTCAACACCCCGACCTTGTAGATATCGACCCGCTGGGCTGTCGGGCTTAATACTGCCCGCCGGAGAGATATGGTCAGTGGTGACTGAATCCCCCAGCATTGCGAGGATCCGCGCACCGTGAATATCTTCCACTGGTGCTGGTGTTGCCTGCATTTCATCAAAGAAAGGCGATAAGCGAATATAGGTTGAGTCCTCCTGCCAACCGTAGGTATCGGATCGTGTGACGTTAATTTCCTTCCACTCTGCTGTGCCTTCAAAAACTTCTGCGTACTCTTTGCGGAACATTTCTGTGGAGACTTGTTCTACCGCACGGGCAATTTCTTGTGCCGATGGCCAGATATCTTTCAGATAAACCGGATCGCCTTTACGATCATGACCAATAGGCTCAGAAGCCAGGTTGATATTCATATTTCCCGCCAGCGCATAGGCAACCACCAGCGGCGGCGAGGCCAGCCAGTTGGTTTTAACCAGCGGATGGATACGGCCTTCAAAGTTACGGTTGCCGGACAGCACTGCACCGACGGTTAAATCGCCTTTTTTGATTGCCGTTTCGATAGGATCGGGCAGCGGCCCAGAGTTACCAATACAGGTAGTACAACCGTATCCCACAAGGTTAAACCCCAGTTCGTCGAGAAACGGTGTCAGTTTCGCTTTTGCCAGATAGTCAGAAACAACTTTCGAGCCTGGTGCCAGCGACGCTTTGACCCACGGTTGCCGCTTGAGGCCAAGAATTACGGCTTTTTTCGCCAGCAAGCCTGCAGCCATCAGCACACTTGGGTTAGAGGTGTTGGTGCACGAGGTTATCGCAGCAATGACCACAGCGCCATCAGGTAACTGATACTGATGTCCGTTCATAACATAATCGACCGGCTGGCGATCTTTATGCGTGGCATTCACTTCCAGTTCGTTACTGGCGGCAAATACTTTTGGTACATCGGGCAGTGCAACGCGATCCTGTGGGCGTTTTGGCCCTGCCAGGCTCGCTTCAACGTCATTCATATCCAGTTCTAACGTACTGGTAAAAATCGGTTCATCGCCCGGGTTACGCCACATGCCCTGCGCTTTGGCATATTTTTCGACCAACTCAACCTGATCTTCGCTGCGCCCGCTTAAACGCATGTAATCGAGGGTTACAGCATCGATTGGGAAGAAGCCACAGGTGGCACCATATTCTGGCGACATATTGGCAATGGTGGCGCGATCCGCCAGCGGTAGTGAATCCAGACCATCACCATAAAATTCGACGAATTTCTCCACCACGCCATGTTTGCGCAGCATTTGGGTAACAGTGAGAACCAGGTCTGTGGCGGTAATACCTTCACGTAATTTACCGGTAAGTTTAAAGCCCACTACGTCCGGGATAAGCATGGAAACCGGCTGGCCTAACATTGCGGCTTCTGCTTCGATCCCACCCACGCCCCACCCCAGCACGCCAAGGCCGTTGATCATAGTGGTGTGCGAGTCAGTACCAACGAGTGTATCCGGATAAGCAATCCATTCACCGTCCTGCAATTCACTCCACACTGCTTTGCCGAGATATTCGAGGTTAACCTGATGGCAAATGCCTGTGCCTGGCGGCACGACGCTAAACCGACTGAACGCTTGCTTTCCCCATTTCAGGAACACATAACGTTCGTGGTTGCGCTCCATTTCCAGGCGTACGTTTTCTTCAAATGCCTCATCATCACCAAAACGATCGACGGTCACCGAGTGGTCAATGACCAGGTCGACCGGTGAGAGCGGGTTAACCTTTGCAGTATCGCCGCCGAGGCGTTTAACCGCTTCGCGCATTGCCGCCAGATCAACAACGGCAGGTACGCCGGTAAAGTCCTGCATCAACACCCTTGCCGGGCGGTAGGCAATTTCACGGTCAGCATGGGCATTTTTCAGCCATCCTGCCAGCGCGTGGATATCCTCTTCGGTAACCGAGTTACCATCCTGCCAGCGCAGCAGGTTTTCGAGCAAAACTTTGAGTGACTTGGGTAGACGGGTGATATCGCCCAGTGATTTAGCAGCAAGCGGCAGGCTGTAGTAGTGGTAAGTTTTAT
This sequence comes from Shigella sonnei, assembly GCF_002950395.1. Taxonomy (NCBI): domain Bacteria; kingdom Pseudomonadati; phylum Pseudomonadota; class Gammaproteobacteria; order Enterobacterales; family Enterobacteriaceae; genus Shigella; species Shigella sonnei. Next base: position 966,894 of record NZ_CP026802.1, on the reverse strand, counting down.
CTTTGGCCTGCAACGTGTCCTTACTGGCTTCTCGTAGGGTTGACGACATAGCTCCTCCTTAATGACAGGGTTGCGAAGCCCTGATTCTCTTCAGGGTGAATATTAAAGATAACACAAACATCGCGTAACGATTTGATAACAACCCAAATTGATAAAAGAGGAGAAACCTTGTGGCAAAGCAAATGACAACCCCGCCGCAGCGGGGTCAAGGATCAGTGAGTAATGATCCAGAGGAGTTCGGCCCAGAAGAGCATCGACAGAGAAAACGCGCCCATCCAGGACCAATATTTCATATTTGTGTTGATCATAGGCTACACCCTTAACGGTTATTATTTTGTGTTGAGATAACTCAAGCTGTTATTGCTGCGGTGTATTAAAAGCCCTTTAATTCATTAAAAATGGGTAATAAGAATGATGATAATTATTGTTTCGGCTGATCATCTTCAGCAAACAGTTCTATAAAGGCTTGCTGCTGCGATGTTAGTTGCCAGTCGTCTGGAATAACGACGGAACATTCCCGTTTCGTTTCTGTTTCATTGTCACTATGCTGGCATAATGGTGACGACTCCAGTTGCTCCTGACCGACCATAGTTATCCCCACACTTTCCAAATCAGCAGTGCGACAACCACCCAGAAAAGTGCAGAACCAAGAAAAACCGCCAGCCAGGCTTTACGTTTTAATTCAGGATCGCGGCGGGGTTCCTGATTTCCAGAAGGCATTGCTAACCTCATATAATCGCCATCACTTATCAGCAAGACGTTGAACGATTGGTGTAATTAATCATACGATGAGACAAATCCTAAAGAAACTTTAGTCAAAAATCGGTGATGCTGCCAACTTACTGATTTAGTGTATGATGGTGTTTTTGAGGTGCTCCAGTGGCTTCTGTTTCTATCAGCTGTCCCTCCTGTTCAGCTACTGACGGGGTGGTGCGTAACGGCAAAAGCACTGCCGGACATCAGCGCTATCTCTGCTCTCACTGCCGTAAAACATGGCAACTGCAGTTCACTTACACCGCTTCTCAACCCGGTACGCACCAGAAAATCATTGATATGGCCATGAATGGCGTTGGATGCCGGGCAACTGCACGCATTATGGGCGTTGGCCTCAACACGATTTTACGTCACTTAAAAAACTCAGGCCGCAGTCGGTAACCTCGCGCATACAGCCGGGCAGTGACGTCATCGTCTGCGCGGAAATGGACGAACAGTGGGGCTATGTCGGGGCTAAATCGCGCCAGCGCTGGCTGTTTTACGCGTATGACAGTCTCCGGAAGACGGTTGTTGCGCACGTATTCGGTGAACGCACTATGGCGACGCTGGGGCGTCTTATGAGCCTGCTGTCACCCTTTGACGTGGTGATATGGATGACGGATGGCTGGCCGCTGTATGAATCCCGCCTGAAGGGAAAGCTGCACGTAATCAGCAAGCGATATACGCAGCGAATTGAGCGGCATAACCTGAATCTGAGGCAGCACCTGGCACGGCTGGGACGGAAGTCGCTGTCGTTCTCAAAATCGGTGGAGCTGCATGACAAAGTCATCGGGCATTATCTGAACATAAAACACTATCAATAAGTTGGAGTCATTACCCAAAAATCCAGCGAATTTACGAATCGTCTCCAGTGAATAATTCAATCTTTTGACCTGAAATAGATATTTGAAAACTGGAGTTTGCGAGGCGGGTAATTAGACACTACTTTACAGGTAATTTACCCTATAAATATGAGGGATAAAAATATTGTGCACGGTATAGAAATAAGTAACAAAAGAGAATATATTCCGGCACCTTCGCTACATAAAAGGTGCCGAAAATAACGCAAGAAATTATTTTTCCGGCAGTTTTATATCTTTAAACATGACCTCAATTTCTTCATTAGAGCGCAATGCGACAGCCGCATCAACGACATCACGCGTTAAATGCGGTGCAAAACGCTGAATGAAATCATACATATAACTGCGCAAGAAAGTACTACGGCGAAAACCAATTTTGGTTGTACTGTGGCTGAAGATATCGTGAGCATCAACACGCACAAGGTCGGGATCGGCGACCGGATCCACCGCCATGCTGGCAATGACCCCTACCCCCAGCCCTAACCGGACGTAAGTTTTAATGACGTCAGCATCCGTTGCCGTGAAGACGATACGCGGCGTTAACCCTGCGCGGTTAAAGGCAGTATCCAGTTCTGAACGTCCGGTAAAGCCGAAGGTATATGTCACCAACGGATATTGCGCCAGTTCTTCAATGGTAATGGCTTTTTTGCCTGCCAGCGGGTGATCCGGAGTGACTACAATAGCCCGATTCCAGTGGTAGCACGGTAACATCACTAAATCTTCATACAGATGCAGCGCTTCTGTGGCGATAGCGAAATCAGCATTGCCTTTAGAGACGGCATCAGCAATTTGTGTCGGCGAGCCCTGGTGCATATGCAAAGAAACGCGGGGATAACGCTCAATAAAGCCTTTGATAACGTTTGGTAACGCGTAGCGTGCCTGGGTATGCGTGGTGGCGATATACAGTGAGCCTTTATCCGGCCAGGTGTGCTCTCCGGCAACCGATTTTATGGCATCGACTTTCGACAGGACTTCGCGAGCGATACGAATTATTTCTTGCCCTGCTGGCGTTACCTGCGTCAGGTGCTTGCCGCTTCGGGAAAAAATTTGAATGCCTAGCTCGTCTTCCAGCATTCTGACTTGTTTACTGATCCCGGGTTGTGATGTGTAAAGTCCTTCCGCTGTTGATGAGACATTCAGGTTATGATTGACCACCTCAACAATATAGCGAAGTTGTTGTAATTTCATGTTAAACCATCCACTTAGACGCCATCAGAACATCGTTTTTTCGTCACACCTGGCGGGTGACTAATACGATTTAATAATAAAAAAGGTGCTAACTATAACCACTATATCATTTATAGCCTTAGTGTATAGGTGTGAAGAAAAAATAATATGCAATAAAAAAGGGCCGCTTTCGCGACCCTTTGTTTATAAAAACCTGACAGAATTAAAGGTTATTTTTTTCCTTCAACCCATTTGCCATCAACATAAAATGCTGACCAGCCAGTCGCCTTTCCGTCTTTTTCCGAAGAGACATATTGCTGTTTGGTTTTACGGCTAAAGCGAACCATGGTCTTATTACCTTCCGGATCCTGCTGTGGCGCATCGGCCAGATAACGCAGTTTTTCCGGCAGACGGTCGCGGAAGCGATAAAGCTCTTCCACCAGTGGCGCACGCGTTTCACGCGATTTCGGGAAAGTGTTGGCAGCCAGGAAAACACCCGCAGCGCCGTCACGCAGCACGAAATAAGCATCTGATTTTTCGCACGGCAGCTCAGGTAATGGCACCGGATCTTCTTTCGGTGGTGCCACTTCGCCGTTACGTAAAATCTTACGTGTGTTTTTACACTCTTCGTTGGTGCAGGCCATGTATTTACCGAAACGCCCCATTTTCAGGTGCATTTCAGAGCCACATTTTTCACACTCAACGATCGGGCCGTCATAACCTTTAATGCGGAATTCGCCCTCTTCGATCTCGTAACCGTCGCAGGTTGGGTTATTACCACAGACATGCAACTTACGTTTCGGATCGATGAGATAGCTGTCCATCGCCGTGCCGCATTTCGGGCAACGACGTTTTGCGCGCAGCGCGTTGGTTTCAGCGTCTTCGCCTTCCAGTACGTTCAGCACTTCGTTTTCCGGCACCAGGTTAATGGTGGTTTTGCAACGCTCTTTCGGCGGCAGCGCATAACCAGAACAGCCAAGGAATACCCCGGTGCTCGCTGTGCGAATCCCCATTTTGCGACCACAAGTCGGGCAGTCAATGCTGGTCAGAACCATCTGGTTCGGGCGCATACCACCCTCTTCCGGATCTTTTTCAGCTTTATCTAACTGCTGGGTGAAATCCGAGAAGAAGTGATCCAGTACAGCTTTCCACTCTGCTTCGTGATTTGCCACCAGGTCGAGGCTGTTTTCCATCTGTGCGGTGAAGTCGTAGTTCATTAACTCGCGGAAATTTTCTTCAAGGCGATCGGTGACGATTTCGCCAATTTTTTCCGCATAGAAACGACGATTTTCTACTCGCACGTAGCCACGATCCTGAATGGTCGAAATGATCGACGCATAGGTAGACGGACGACCGATACCGCGTTTTTCCAGCTCTTTAACCAGCGATGCTTCACTGAAACGGGCTGGCGGCTTGGTAAAGTGCTGGGCTGGTGTAAGTTCAACGAGCGTCAGAGCATCGCCTTTATTAACTGCTGGTAAGATGCGATCTTCATCGCCTTTACGCAACGCAGGCATCACTTTTGTCCAGCCATCAAAACGCAAAATACGACCGCGTGCTTTCAGGCGGAAATCGCCCGCACCAATGGTCAGCGTCGTGGAGTCATATTTCGCTGGGGTCATCTGGCAGGCTACGAACTGACGCCAGATTAACTGGTACAGTTTCTGCGCATCTGCTTCCATATCCTTCAGCGATTCCGCCATCACATTGACGTCAGAAGGACGAATCGCTTCGTGCGCTTCCTGTGAGTTTTCTTTGCTGGCGTACTGATTCGGACTTTCCGGCAGATATTTCTTACCAAAATTATCGCTGATATAACCACGAACCATATTTACCGCGTCCTGACTCAGGTTAGTGGAGTCGGTACGCATGTAAGTGATATAGCCTGCTTCATACAAACGCTGCGCCATCATCATGGTTTTTTTCACGCCAAATCCAAGACGGGTGCTGGCAGCTTGTTGCAGCGTAGAGGTAATAAAAGGAGCGCCAGGTTTACTGGTTGTCGGTTTGTCTTCACGTTCCAGCACGCTGTAGCGCGCTTTTTCCAGCAGACTTACCGCAGCCTGAGTTTGTTCTTTGTTGACCGGACGGAACGGTTTGTCGTTCTGATGAGTCACCTGTAACGCCAACGCTTCACCAGATGGCGTGGTCGTGCTGGCATCGACTTCCCAGAACTCTTCCGGCACGAACGCTTTAATTTCACGCTCACGCTCGACCACCAGGCGAACCGCCACCGACTGCACACGACCGGCAGACAGACCACGAGCGATCTTTTTCCATAGCAGCGGCGAAACCATATACCCCACCACGCGGTCCATAAAGCGACGCGCCTGCTGGGCATTAACACGATCAATATTCAGCTCACCCGGTTTGTTAAATGCCTGGCGGATCGCGTTTTTAGTAATTTCGTTAAACACCACTCGGCTATAGCGCGCATCATCACCCCCAATCACTTCCCGCAGGTGCCATGCAATGGCTTCCCCTTCGCGGTCAAGGTCGGTTGCGAGATAGATGTGGTCGGCTTTTTCAGCCAGTTGTTTCAGTTCAGAGACGACCTTCTCTTTACCAGGCAACACTTCATAGTGCGCCTCCCAATTGTGCCACGGGTCAACCCCCATACGGTTGACGAGAGCGCCACGTTCATCCTTTTTAGGCTTTTTAGCCGTCTTGGTGGAGGTAGAGTCGGCACTCTTTTTGGCAGCTGAGCCACTGGTCGGCAAATCGCGGATGTGACCGACGCTGGATTTCACCACGTAGTCACTACCCAGATACTTGTTGATCGTTTTGGCTTTTGCCGGGGACTCAACGATGACAAGAGCTTTACCCATATTCACCTTACCTAATTTGATTCTTCCAGGAATGCGTCGCACGTTGATAAACCTTCCACTGGCAACGAGTTACCGATATGGACTCGTTCTCTGCGGATATCAACCCCTTGTCGTGACTCTGTTCACGAAAATTCAGGTGACTGAGTTAACAGGTCTTGGCCTACAGGCGCTATAGCACGACGGAATTTTGGTCGAATGTCAAGCAAATCTATTGCCAGATTGACGAAAGCGTCACACTGTACCTGATAAAATCCGATACGCAACTTTATTAGCATGCAAAATCCAAAGTTGCCAGTAAGGCGCTCTTGCCACCAGCGTGGTATATTTGTCTGCAAGCCATGCCTGGCGTAGACTAATGTCCTTGTTTAAGGAGTAAATAATGAACAAAGAGACACAACCCATCGACCGCGAAACGCTGTTGAAAGAGGCCAACAAAATCATTCGTGAGCATGAGGATACGCTCGCAGGGATTGAAGCCACCGGCGTCACGCAGCGTAATGGCGTGCTGGTATTTATCGGCGACTACTTTTTAGATGAACAAGGATTGCCAACAGCCAAAAGCACCGCGGTGTTTAATATGTTCAAACACCTGGCCCATGTGCTTTCAGAAAAATATCATCTGGTTGATTAAAGCAAAACGCGAGGTCTTAGCCTCGCGTTTGTCTTTTACATCAATGGCTTTTGACCCCGCTGCCACCAGCGTAGCAACAATCGATCGGCGCTCTCTGCCGCGCTGCCGGTGAATCGGTCAATGAGTCGTTTACGCTGCATATAGCGTACATTAACCACTTCACGGCCTTCCATCAGGCTAAGAATAACTTCATCACTGGTGTTGATTTCATCAACCAGGCCTTTCTCTACCGCCTGTTGTCCGTACCAGTGTTCACCCGTTGCCACCTGTTCAATATCCAGAGACGGACGCATACGCTTCACAAAATCTTTAAATAACTGATGCGTTTCGTTCAGCTCTTCGCGGAATTTCTCCCGCCCTTCTTCGGTATTTTCACCCAGCAAGGTCAGCGTGCGCTTATACTGCCCGGCGGTGTGCAGTTCGATATCAATATCTTTGCTTTTCAGGAAGCGGTTAAAGTTGGGCATTTGCGCCACCACCCCAATGGAACCCACAATAGCAAACGGTGCGGAAACAATTTTGTCCGCCACACAGGCCATCATGTAACCGCCGCTGGCAGCGACTTTGTCTACCGTAACAGTTAAAGGAATGTTTTTATCACGCAGACGCTGCAGCTGCGAAGCCGCCAACCCGTAACCATGCACCATGCCACCAGGGCTTTCCAGACGGAGCACAACCTGATCCTGCGGTTTGAATGCTGCGAGTACCGCCGTTATCTCTTCACGTAGCGAGTTCACTTCATGGGCGTCCATGCTGCCTTTAAAATCCAGCACCCAGACGCGAGGTTTACTGTCAGTTGCCACCTCGCCCAGTTTGGCTTTCGCTTTTGCTGCTTTCGCTTCTTGCTTGTGCTTTTTCTTCTGCGCTTTGTGCCACTGTTTTTGCTGATGTGAGTCCATCAGCGCCGCGGCCAGTTCTTCTTTCATCTCCTTATACTGTTCGCTGAGATTGTTGACCCGTAACTCGCCACGCTGGCGTTTATTACGTTGAGCAACATTGACAATAATGGCGGCAATCGCCGCAATCGCTAGCACAACGGTAACGATTTTCGCCAAAAACAAACCATATTCAGACAACAATTCCACGAGTCCCCACCTTGGTTAAACAACGCTTTGGCTCACAGTTTACAACAGGCATGTTAAGCCGTCTCGCAGAGATGTTATTGCAGCGAAAGTATGACAAAGTATCCATTTTGCGGTGTTATCGCCCCAGGCTGATTGAAATGCCCTTCTGTTTCAGGCATAAAGCCCCAAAGTCATAAAGTACACTGGCAGCGCGACAGACAACGTCGTTGAGGAGTAGCCATGCATTACCAGCCAAAACAAGATTTACTCAATGATCGCATTATCCTGGTGACGGGAGCCAGCGATGGGATTGGTCGTGAAGCCGCGATGACGTATGCACGCTATGGTGCGACAGTGATTCTGTTGGGCCGTAATGAAGAAAAATTACGTCAGGTAGCCAGCCACATAAACGAAGAAACTGGGCGTCAGCCACAGTGGTTTATTCTCGATTTGCTGACCTGCACGTCCGAAAATTGCCAACAACTGGCACAGCGCATTGTCGTTAATTATCCGCGTCTGGATGGTGTTTTGCATAATGCCGGATTGCTCGGCGATGTTTGCCCAATGAGCGAACAAAATCCGCAGGTCTGGCAGGACGTCATGCAGGTCAACGTTAATGCCACCTTTATGCTCACCCAGGCACTGCTTCCTTTATTACTCAAATCGGACGCCGGTTCACTGGTCTTTACTTCATCAAGCGTTGGACGTCAGGGACGAGCCAACTGGGGTGCATATGCAGCGTCGAAATTTGCCACCGAAGGGATGATGCAGGTACTGGCCGATGAATATCAGCAGCGCCTGCGCGTCAACTGCATTAACCCAGGCGGTACGCGCACCGCAATGCGCGCAAGCGCCTTCCCGACCGAAGATCCACAGAAACTTAAAACACCCGCTGATATCATGCCGCTCTACCTCTGGCTGATGGGCGATGACAGCCGCCGTAAAACCGGCATGACCTTTGACGCCCAACCGGGCCGTAAACCAGGAATTTCCCAATGAGTGATGAACGCTACCAACAGCGTCAGCAGCGAGTGAAAGAAAAAGTAGATGCTCGTGTGGCCCAGGCCCAGGATGAACGCGGTATTATCATCGTCTTTACCGGCAATGGAAAAGGCAAAACCACCGCGGCATTTGGTACGGCAACACGCGCAGTTGGTCACGGAAAAAAAAGTGGGCGTCGTGCAGTTTATTAAAGGCACCTGGCCTAATGGCGAACGCAATCTGCTGGAGCCACATGGCGTTGAGTTTCAGGTGATGGCAACGGGCTTTACCTGGGATACACAAAACCGCGAGTCTGATACCGCCGCCTGCCGCGAAGTCTGGCAACATGCAAAGCGGATGCTTGCTGATTCCTCACTGGATATGGTTTTGCTTGATGAACTGACGTATATGGTGGCGTATGACTATTTGCCACTGGAAGAAGTGGTGCAGGCGTTAAATGAACGTCCACATCAACAGACGGTGATTATCACGGGTCGAGGCTGTCATCGGGATATTCTTGAACTGGCGGATACGGTAAGTGAGCTGCGCCCCATCAAACATGCGTTTGATGCCGGTGTTAAGGCGCAAATAGGGATTGATTATTAATCTGTAAAAATGCCGGATATGACGTCCGGCATACTTTGATTAACCGTTATTACGCCCGCCAGAACGACGACCGCCGCTCACCTGACTGTGACGTTTCACCGCACGACGAATCTGATTAGCCTTCATGCGACGACGGTCTTTTTCTACAGCGACTTTAGAGCTGGTTTCTGGCGGAAGCTCCACCAGTTCGCGCAGATAGTTAGTCTGGGCGAGGTCCAGCTCCGTCCAGCCACCGCGTGGCAGACCTTTTGGCAGTGGGATATCACCGTAACGAACACGGATCAGGCGGCTCACCTGCACACCAACCGCTTCCCACAGACGACGAACTTCACGGTTACGGCCTTCGGTCAGAGTCACGTTGTACCACTGGTTGATCCCTTCGCCGCCGCTGAACTTGATGGTTTTAAAAGCTGCCGGACCATCTTCCAGTTGCACGCCACGACTCAAATCACGCAGTTTCGCGTCGTCAACCTGACCAAATACACGCACGGCGTATTCACGTTCAACTTCACGGCTTGGATGCATTAAACGGTTTGCCAGTTCACCATCGGTGGTGAACAGCAGCAGACCACAGGTGTTAACGTCCAGACGACCTACGGCAATCCAGCGTGCGCCACGCAGCTTTGGCAGACGGTCAAACACCGTCGGACGCCCTTCCGGATCGTTACGGGTACACAACTCACCTTCCGGTTTGTAATAGGCCAGAACGCGACAAATTTGTTCAGCGGACTCACGTACCGAAATCAGATGACCATCGATACGAATTTTCAGCCCAGGGGTAACTTCAACGCGATCGCCGAGTTTAGCAATTTTGCCATCAACACTCACACGACCGGCTTCAATAATAGATTCGATTTCACGGCGGGAGCCGTGGCCAGCGCGGGCCAGCACTTTCTGTAATTTTTCGCTCATAGAGCTTCCTTTTGGTGTCGCCTTCCCAGGCGTCTGATATGCTTTTGTGCAACAGTGAGTCAGAACTTACATCTGACTCACTGATAGTAAAGTCTGTTTGAACTCTTCAGGCCTTAAGTAAACGACTCGACGTTTTAACTGGCCTGGCTTTGAGGCGCAACATACTACACTATCTTTATGGTTAAAGCTTGTTTCGATTAACATCAGCTTAATTACCAGCCACCACCGCCTCCGCCACCCGCGCCGCCACCAGCACCACCACCGGAATAACTTCGCCCCAACAAACTGGTTTTGGCCCCCAGACTCAGGTGCATCTGTAATGAAAACAAAACGCCACTACGGGCAATTTCCGGGGCGCTAACAGCCGCTGTGAGTGATGGGGTGATACGTGCTACCCATTCTCTTCCAAGGTTTGCTGAGACTGCCCAACCTAGCAACGCGTAATCCAGTTTCCGTGTTTCCCCTTTCCGCCGACGCCCACTGTGTGTTGCTGCCTCTTTACGCGCAAGATAGTTAACGATAGCTTCACCGTGGGCATAACGTTGCTGCCCAGTTTGTGTAAACTTTGGCAGAAAAATATACCCCATGCCAGTGAGATAACCGGTCAGGAAAACAGCGCTAAAATAACCCGCTGGCATATACCAGTAAAAGAATACATCTCCGACATTGATGTAGAGAGAATAGAAGGCCACGCCTGAACAAATCAGTGGTAAACAATTCTTCCGTCCTCAAGGATGCGGCCATTTCGATATGTGTCGCCCTCTTCTCCAGTAAAGAGATCGATTTCGCTAAATGGATTACCCGCGATATCAGGGAACTTGAGTGAAAATCGGGTCTTATAGATTTCAAACGGCCAGTGGTTACCAGTCACGTTCCAGATTAACAGATCTGAATCTCCCTCACGCAGGAAAGCATTTTTAACCTGATAATGAATTTGATAATGATAGTCGCCTTGAGGCAAGAAACGTTGTTTATCGCCCACGACAATACTCATTAACCCGATATGCCAGTCATGATGCCAGGGTTCAGGAATACCATCACGGGTGACGCCAACAATATGATAGTTCAGCAGTGCAGCGTCCCCATCAGGCTGCATCCAGAGTCGTGGTAAATCACGATAAAATCCGTGTTTAATCTGCTGATTTCGCGCCTGAAAATGAATATTTTCTTTGATGTCGAGCACCCCATCCGGTTGCAGAGTGGCTTCAACATCAAAGAGCGAAATCCCTTCTTCATAAGAAGGGATCTCCGTGTTTTCTGCATAACTTAGAGATGATACAAATAGCCCTGCTATCAACAGCAAAATGCAGCGAAACTTCCCTGCCATAGTCTTCCATCCGTGGAACGCAATTTGTTATAAGAAAGGCTTCACATCACCTACGCCTTCACGCACCACGACCGGCGTATCATCGGTAAGATCAATAACCGTTGTCGGTTTCTGCCCGAGATAGCCGCCGTGAATAATCAAATCTACCTGTTTTTCCAGACGGTCTTTAATTTCTTCGGGATCGGATTCGGTAAATTCGCTGCCTGGCAGCATTAGCGAAGTGGAAAGCATCGGTTCGCCCAGTGCTTCAAGCAACGCCTGCGCAATCGGGTTAGAAGGCACACGCATACCGATGGTTTTGCGTTTTTCCTGCAACAGACGGCGTGGCACTTCCTTCGTCCCCTTCAGGATGAAGGTATAGTTGCCCGGCGTGTTGTTTTTCATTAAACGAAACGCAACGTTATCAACAAATGAATAGGTCGAGAGTTCAGAAAGATCGCGACACATCAGGGTAAAGTTGTGACCGTCCGGCAGCTGGCGAATACGACAAATACGCTCCATCGCGTTTTTATCTTCAATTTTACAGCCGAGCGCATAGCCGGAATCAGTTGGATAAACAATCACCCCGCCTTTACGCACGATCTCCACCGCCTGGTTGATCAGACGTTGCTGTGGGTTATCAGGATGAATATAAAAAAACTGGCTCATAATTCCCTCTCTGTGGTGTTCTGCGGCTGTTCCCATAGCTGCCAGACGCCTTCAACGCCTGCGGGCAGCCAGAGTTTACGACCTAGTTCGATCCACGGGCATGGCTGATGAAAATCAGATCCTTGTGATGCCCATAAATGATGCTGACGCGCAAGGGCCGCCAGCTGGGTACGTTCATTGGGCGATTGCTGGCACTGCGCGACTTCCATCGCGTCACCGTGGTGTTCGGCAAAATGCGCAACCAATCTTTTCAGCCATTTAGCACTAAGATTGTACCGCCCAGGATGAGCTAGCACCGCCTTACCGCCAGAATGATGAATGACATCAATAGCTTGTTCTATTGTACACCACTGTGGCGGAACGTATCCGGTTTTCCCGCGCGCCAGATATTTTTTAAAGACATCCGCCATTGAACTGGCTTTGCCGCACCCCACAAGGAAACGCGCAAAATGACCGCGCGTCACCGCACCGCCCTGCGCCAGTCGTCGCGCGCCTTCCAGTGCCCCTGGTATTTGCGCTTTTTCAAGTCTTTCGGCAATCAGTTGCGCCCGCTGATTGCGCCGTTCTGTCTGCTGCGCGAGGAACTCACACATTAGCGGATGAGTAATATCAATATTCAGCCCGACAATATGAATTTCATGATTTTCCCAGACCGTGGAAATTTCCACGCCGGGAATAAGATTCAGCGCCAGTCCCGAACGTGAAATTTCCTCTCTTGCTGGCACGATTGCAGCTGTGTTGTCATGGTCGGTGATCGCCAGGGTACCGACGCGCATCTCGACTGCACGGTGCACCAATACTTCTGGCGTCAGGCAGCCATCGGAAGCTGTGGTATGGCTGTGCAGGTCGTAAATCACTGCGTAATTCGTGTCGCTCAAGGCGCACTCCCGTTCTGGATAATGTTTTTTGCGCCGACATCATAACAGTTCTGGCAAATATTCTGAAATCAGCTGTTGACAATTAATCATCGAACTAGTTAACTAGTACGCAAGTTCACGTAAAAAGGGTATCGACAATGAAAGCAATTTTCGTACTGAAAGCTTGGTGGCGCACTTCCTGAAACGGGCAGTGTATTCACCATGCGTAAAGCAATCAGATACCCAGCCCGCCTAATGAGCGGGCTTTTTTTTGAACAAAATTAGAGAATAACAATGCAAACACAAAAACCGACTCTCGAACTGCTAACCTGCGAAGGCGCTTATCGCGACAACCCGACTGCGCTTTTTCACCAGTTGTGTGGGAATCGTCCGGCAACGCTGCTGCTGGAATCCGCAGATATCGACAGCAAAGATGATTTAAAAAGCCTGCTACTGGTAGACAGTGCGCTGCGCATTACAGCATTAGGTGACACTGTCACAATTCAGGCACTTTCCGGCAACGGCGAAGCCCTGCTGGCACTACTGGATAACGCCCTGCCTGCGGGTGTGGAAAATGAACAATCACCAAACTGCCGTGTGCTGCGCTTCCCCCCTGTCAGTCCACTGCTGGATGAAGACGCCCGCTTATGCTCCCTTTCGGTTTTTGACGCTTTCCGTTTATTGCAGAATCTGTTGAATGTACCGAAGGAAGAACGAGAAGCAATGTTCTTCGGCGGCCTGTTCTCTTATGACCTTGTGGCGGGATTTGAAGATTTACCGCAACTGTCAGCGGAAAATAACTGCCCTGATTTCTGTTTTTATCTCGCTGAAACGCTGATGGTGATTGACCATCAGAAAAAAAACACCCGCATTCAGGCCAGCCTGTTTGCTCCGAATGAAGAAGAAAAACAACGTCTCACTGCTCGCCTGAACGATCTTCGCCAGCAGCTGACCGAAGCCGCGCCGCCGCTGCCGGTGGTTTCCGTGCCGCATATGCGTTGTGAATGTAATCAGAGCGATGAAGAGTTCGGTGGCGTAGTGCGTTTGTTGCAAAAAGCGATTCGCGCTGGAGAAATTTTCCAGGTGGTGCCATCTCGCCGTTTCTCTCTGCCCTGCCCGTCACCGCTGGCGGCCTATTACGTGCTGAAAAAGAGTAATCCCAGCCCGTACATGTTTTTTATGCAGGATAATGATTTCACCCTGTTTGGCGCGTCGCCGGAAAGTTCGCTCAAGTATGACGCCACCAGCCGCCAGATTGAGATCTACCCGATTGCCGGAACACGTCCACGCGGTCGTCGTGCCGATGGCTCGCTGGACAGAGACCTCGACAGCCGCATCGAACTGGAAATGCGTACCGATCATAAAGAGCTTTCTGAACATCTGATGCTGGTGGATCTCGCCCGTAATGATCTGGCACGCATTTGCACCCCCGGCAGCAGCTACGTCGCCGATCTTACCAAAGTTGACCGTTACTCTTACGTGATGCACCTGGTCTCCCGCGTGGTCGGTGAGCTGCGCCACGATCTCGACGCCCTGCACGCTTACCGCGCCTGTATGAATATGGGGACGTTAAGCGGTGCGCCGAAAGTACGCGCCATGCAGTTAATTGCCGAGGCGGAAGGTCGTCGCCGCGGCAGCTACGGCGGCGCGGTAGGTTATTTCACCGCGCATGGCGATCTCGACACCTGCATTGTGATCCGCTCGGCGCTGGTGGAAAACGGTATCGCCACCGTGCAAGCCGGTGCTGGCGTAGTCCTTGATTCTATTCCGCAGTCGGAAGCCGACGAAACCCGTAATAAAGCCCGCGCTGTACTGCGCGCTATTGCCACCGCGCATCATGCACAGGAGACTTTCTGATGGCTGACATTCTGCTGCTCGATAATATCGACTCTTTTACGTACAACCTGGCAGATCAGTTGCGCAGCAATGGGCATAATGTGGTGATTTACCGCAACCATATTCCGGCGCAGACCTTAATTGAACGCCTGGCGACGATGAGCAATCCGATACTGATGCTTTCTCCTGGCCCCGGTGTGCCGAGCGAAGCCGGTTGTATGCCGGAACTCCTCACCCGCTTGCGTGGCAAGCTGCCCATTATTGGCATTTGCCTCGGACATCAGGCAATTGTCGAAGCTTACGGGGGCTATGTCGGTCAGGCGGGCGAAATTCTTCACGGTAAAGCGTCGAGCATTGAACATGACGGTCAGGCGATGTTTGCCGGATTAACAAACCCGCTGCCGGTGGCGCGTTATCACTCGCTGGTTGGCAGTAACATTCCGGCCGGTTTAACCATCAACGCCCATTTTAATGGCATGGTGATGGCAGTACGTCACGATGCGGATCGCGTTTGTGGATTCCAGTTCCATCCGGAATCCATTCTCACCACCCAGGGCGCTCGCCTGCTGGAACAAACGCTGGCCTGGGCGCAGCAGAAACTAGAGCCAGCCAACACGCTGCAACCGATTCTGGAAAAACTGTATCAGGCGCAGACGCTTAGCCAACAAGAAAGCCACCAGCTGTTTTCAGCGGTGGTGCGTGGCGAGCTGAAGCCGGAACAACTGGCGGCGGCGCTGGTGAGCATGAAAATTCGCGGTGAGCACCCGAACGAGATCGCCGGGGCAGCAACCGCGCTACTGGAAAACGCAGCGCCGTTCCCGCGCCCAGATTATCTGTTTGCTGATATCGTCGGTACTGGCGGTGACGGCAGCAACAGTATCAATATTTCTACCGCCAGTGCGTTTGTCGCCGCGGCCTGTGGGCTGAAAGTGGCGAAACACGGCAACCGTAGCGTCTCCAGTAAATCTGGTTCGTCCGATCTGCTGGCGGCGTTCGGTATTAATCTTGATATGAACGCCGATAAATCGCGCCAGGCGCTGGATGAGTTAGGTGTTTGTTTCCTCTTTGCGCCGAAGTATCACACCGGATTCCGCCACGCGATGCCGGTTCGCCAGCAACTGAAAACCCGCACCCTGTTCAATGTGCTGGGGCCATTGATTAACCCGGCGCATCCGCCGCTGGCGTTAATTGGTGTTTATAGTCCGGAACTGGTGCTGCCGATTGCCGAAACCTTGCGCGTGCTGGGGTATCAACGCGCGGCGGTGGTGCACAGCGGCGGGATGGATGAAGTTTCATTACACGCGCCGACAATCGTTGCCGAGCTGCATGACGGCGAAATTAAGAGCTATCAATTGACCGCTGAAGATTTTGGCCTGACTCCCTACCACCAGGAGCAACTGGCAGGCGGAACACCGGAAGAAAACCGTGACATTTTAACACGCTTGTTACAAGGTAAAGGCGACGCCGCCCATGAAGCAGCCGTCGCTGCGAACGTCGCCATGTTAATGCGCCTGCATGGCCATGAAGATCTGCAAGCCAATGCGCAAACCGTTCTTGAGGTACTGCGCAGTGGTTCCGCTTACGACAGAGTTACCGCGCTGGCGGCACGAGGGTAAATGATGCAAACCGTTTTAGCGAAAATCGTCGCAGACAAGGCGATTTGGGTAGAAACCCGCAAACAGCAGCAACCGCTGGCCAGTTTTCAGAATGAGGTTCAGCCGAGCACGCGACATTTTTATGATGCGCTACAGGGTGCACGCACGGCGTTTATTCTGGAGTGCAAGAAAGCGTCGCCGTCAAAAGGCGTGATCCGTGATGATTTCGATCCGGCACGCATTGCCTCCATTTATAAACATTACGCTTCGGCAATTTCGGTGCTGACTGATGAGAAATATTTTCAGGGGAGCTTTGATTTCCTCCCCATCGTCAGCCAAATCGCCCCGCAGCCGATTTTATGTAAAGACTTCATTATCGACCCTTACCAGATCTATCTGGCGCGCTATTACCAGGCCGATGCCTGCTTATTAATGCTTTCAGTACTGGATGACGACCAATATCGCCAGCTTGCAGCCGTCGCTCACAGTCTGGAGATGGGGGTGCTGACCGAAGTCAGTAATGAAGAGGAACTGGAGCGCGCCATTGCATTGGGGGCAAAGGTCGTTGGCATCAACAACCGCGATCTGCGTGATTTGTCGATTGATCTCAACCGTACCCGCGAGCTTGCGCCGAAACTGGGGCACAACGTGACGGTAATCAGCGAATCCGGCATCAATACTTACGCTCAGGTGCGCGAGTTAAGCCACTTCGCTAACGGTTTTCTGATTGGTTCGGCGTTGATGGCCCATGACGATTTGCACGCCGCCGTGCGCCGGGTGTTGCTGGGTGAGAATAAAGTATGTGGTCTGACGCGTGGGCAAGATGCTAAAGCAGCTTATGACGCGGGCGCGATTTACGGTGGGTTGATTTTGGTTGCGACATCACCGCGTTGCGTCAACGTTGAACAGGCGCAGGAAGTGATGGCTGCGGCACCGTTGCAGTATGTTGGCGTGTTCCGCAATCACGATATTGCCGATGTGGTGGACAAAGCTAAGGTGTTATCGCTGGCGGCAGTGCAACTGCATGGTAATGAAGATCAGCTGTATATCGATACGCTGCGTGAAGCTCTGCCAGCACACGTTGCCATCTGGAAAGCATTAAGCGTCGGTGAAACCCTGCCCGCCCGCGAGCTTCAGCACGTTGATAAATATGTTTTAGACAACGGCCAGGGTGGAAGCGGGCAACGTTTCGACTGGTCACTATTAAATGGTCAATCGCTTGGCAACGTTCTGCTGGCGGGGGGCTTAGGCGCAGATAACTGCGTGGAAGCGGCACAAACCGGCTGCGCCGGACTTGATTTTAATTCTGCTGTAGAGTCGCAACCGGGCATCAAAGACGCACGTCTTTTGGCCTCGGTTTTCCAGACGCTGCGCGCATATTAAGGAAAGGAACAATGACAACATTACTTAACCCCTATTTTGGTGAGTTTGGCGGCATGTACGTGCCACAAATCCTGATGCCTGCTCTGCGCCAGCTGGAAGAAGCTTTTGTCAGCGCGCAAAAAGATCCTGAATTTCAGGCCCAGTTCAACGACCTACTGAAAAACTATGCCGGGCGTCCAACCGCACTGACCAAATGCCAGAACATTACGGCTGGCACGAACACCACGCTGTATCTGAAGCGCGAAGATTTGCTGCACGGCGGCGCGCATAAAACTAACCAGGTGCTCGGTCAGGCTTTACTGGCGAAGCGGATGGGTAAAACCGAAATCATCGCCGAAACCGGTGCCGGTCAGCATGGCGTGGCGTCGGCCCTTGCCAGCGCCCTGCTCGGCCTGAAATGCCGTATTTATATGGGTGCCAAAGACGTTGAACGCCAGTCGCCTAACGTTTTTCGTATGCGCTTAATGGGTGCGGAAGTGATCCCGGTGCATAGCGGTTCCGCGACGCTGAAAGATGCCTGTAACGAGGCGCTGCGCGACTGGTCCGGTAGTTACGAAACCGCGCACTATATGCTGGGCACCGCAGCTGGCCCGCATCCTTATCCGACCATTGTGCGTGAGTTTCAGCGGATGATTGGCGAAGAAACCAAAGCGCAGATTCTGGAAAGAGAAGGTCGCCTGCCGGATGCCGTTATCGCCTGTGTTGGCGGCGGTTCGAATGCCATCGGCATGTTTGCTGATTTCATCAATGAAACCAACGTCGGCCTGATTGGTGTGGAGCCAGGTGGTCACGGTATCGAAACTGGCGAGCACGGCGCACCGCTAAAACATGGTCGCGTGGGTATCTATTTCGGTATGAAAGCGCCGATGATGCAAACCGAAGACGGGCAGATTGAAGAATCTTACTCCATCTCCGCCGGATTGGATTTCCCGTCTGTCGGCCCACAACACGCGTATCTTAACAGCACTGGACGCGCTGATTACGTGTCTATTACCGATGATGAAGCCCTTGAAGCCTTCAAGACGCTGTGCCTACACGAAGGGATCATCCCGGCGCTGGAATCCTCCCACGCCCTGGCCCATGCGCTGAAAATGATGCGCGAAAACCCGGAAAAAGAGCAGCTACTGGTGGTTAACCTTTCCGGTCGCGGCGATAAAGACATCTTCACCGTTCACGATATTTTGAAAGCACGAGGGGAAATCTGATGGAACGCTACGAATCTCTGTTTGCCCAGTTGAAGGAGCGCAAAGAAGGCGCATTCGTTCCTTTCGTCACGCTCGGGGATCCGGGCATTGAGCAGTCATTGAAAATTATCGATACGCTAATTGAAGCCGGTGCTGACGCGCTGGAGTTAGGCATCCCCTTCTCCGACCCACTGGCAGATGGCCCGACGATTCAAAACGCCACTCTGCGCGCCTTTGCGGCAGGTGTGACTCCGGCACAATGTTTTGAAATGCTGGCACTGATTCGCCAGAAACACCCGACCATTCCCATTGGCCTGTTGATGTATGCCAATCTGGTGTTTAACAAAGGCATTGATGAGTTTTATGCCCAGTGCGAGAAAGTCGGCGTCGATTCGGTGCTGGTTGCCGATGTGCCAATTGAAGAGTCCGCGCCCTTCCGCCAGGCCGCGTTGCGCCATAATGTCGCACCTATCTTCATCTGCCCGCCAAATGCCGATGACGACCTGCTGCGCCAGATAGCCTCTTACGGTCGTGGTTACACCTATTTGCTGTCACGAGCGGGCGTGACCGGCGCAGAAAACCGCGCCGCGTTACCCCTCAATCATCTGGTTGCGAAGCTGAAAGAGTACAACGCTGCACCTCCATTGCAGGGGTTTGGTATTTCCACCCCGGATCAGGTAAAAGCAGCGATTGATGCAGGAGCTGCGGGCGCGATTTCTGGTTCAGCCATTGTTAAAATCATCGAGCAACATATTAATGAGCCAGAGAAAATGCTGGCGGCACTGAAAGTTTTTGTACAACCGATGAAAGTGGCGACGCGCAGTTAATCCCCAGCCGCCAGTTCCGCTGGCGGCATTTTAACTTTCTTTAACGAAGCCGGAAAAATCCTAAATTCATTTAATATTTATCTTTTTACCGTTTCGCTTACCGGTGATGCTGCCAACTTACTGATTTAGTGTATGATGGTGTTTTTGAGGTGCTCCAGTGGCTTCTGTTTCTATCAGCTGTCCCTCCTGTTCAGCTACTGACGGGGTGGTGCGTAACGGCAAAAGCACTGCCGGACATCAGCGCTATCTCTGCTCTCACTGCCGTAAAACATGGCAACTGCAGTTCACTTACACCGCTTCTCAACCCGGTACGCACCAGAAAATCATTGATATGGCCATGAATGGCGTTGGATGCCGGGCAACTGCACGCATTATGGGCGTTGGCCTCAACACGATTTTACGTCACTTAAAAAACTCAGGCCGCAGTCGGTAACCTCGCGCATACAGCCGGGCAGTGACGTCATCGTCTGCGCGGAAATGGACGAACAGTGGGGCTATGTCGGGGCTAAATCGCGCCAGCGCTGGCTGTTTTACGCGTATGACAGTCTCCGGAAGACGGTTGTTGCGCACGTATTCGGTGAACGCACTATGGCGACGCTGGGGCGTCTTATGAGCCTGCTGTCACCCTTTGACGTGGTGATATGGATGACGGATGGCTGGCCGCTGTATGAATCCCGCCTGAAGGGAAAGCTGCACGTAATCAGCAAGCGATATACGCAGCGAATTGAGCGGCATAACCTGAATCTGAGGCAGCACCTGGCACGGCTGGGACGGAAGTCGCTGTCGTTCTCAAAATCGGTGGAGCTGCATGACAAAGTCATCGGGCATTATCTGAACATAAAACACTATCAATAAGTTGGAGTCATTACCCGATATCCTGCTGAGAACATAAACACCCACGGATCGAGGCGTACGCTATCATGTTGCTGTGCACCGCCCAGTTTATAATTGGCGATGGTATCGATATCCATGTACCACACTGACATGTTTTAAAAAATGCAATAAGACATTGTATCTGAAAGAAAAAACAGGATTTTGAGGCGCTTTTTTATACCGTTTTTCCGTGTTTTTAACTGCCTGATTTTATTGAAATCTTTTTTAGTTTTGCAGAAAGGATTTTTTGCTCGATCGCTTTAATTTTATACATTCCTGATAACGGAAATTTTTTTGCCCGTTGACAGTTTTTGTTCTCCGGGGCTATATTCCTCACACAACCGCAAAATCGGTTGTCGGGATTGGCGTCTCGGATAACATCACAACGCATAGCCGCGTTTGCGGTTTTTTTTGCGTTAAGCATTGCCACATTCGCATTATGGTGGGGCGTGCAGGGGCGGAGAAATCCGCGCCGGGTTTTGTGATGACCGGTTACGCCAACCCTGTACGTCTCACCACCTCCCTGATTGGCGTCAGAGGTGGTGATCATCCAATTAATTGGAGTCATCACATATGAATACAGCTATAACTTTTTCTAACGAGTCACCAAAAGTCTTTTTCAAAGATGGTCGCCTGGTTACCACCTCTCAAGCTGTTGCCGACTACTTCGATAAACAACATAAACACGTTTTAGCTAAGATTGACACACTCGACTGCTCTCCCGAATTTACATCAGCCAACTTTTCGGCCGATGTTCAGACTGTCGAAATTGGCAACGGCGCAGAACGTGAATCACGATGCTACCTGATCACAAAAGACGGCTTCATGTTCCTCGTAATGGGATTTACTGGCAAAAAAGCAGCCAGACTAAAAGAAGCTTACATTGAAAAATTTAACGCAATGGAAGAAGAACTCCACAAACGTCCTCCTGCAGCACAAAACTCCCCCGCCCCAAATAATGGATGCGCATTACTGATCCACTTCGATAAACACGGTCAGGTCGAGTTCACAGAAAAAGTCCCCGCCGATGCGATGGTATGCACTCTGGAACGGTTTAAATTTTATCTGGAGCAACATGGGTGGATCGTTGCCCGTAAAGAACAATTGGTGGAAAGGTTGATGCGGTTTTAATGAATGCAAAACCCCGGATGATCACCGAGGTTAATTTTATCGAGCGTGATTGCCGCTAATCGCCATCGCT
Organism: Shigella sonnei; assembly: GCF_002950395.1. Classification (NCBI taxonomy): domain Bacteria; kingdom Pseudomonadati; phylum Pseudomonadota; class Gammaproteobacteria; order Enterobacterales; family Enterobacteriaceae; genus Shigella; species Shigella sonnei. The sequence continues at coordinate 945,361 of NZ_CP026802.1, read as the reverse complement.
CTGATTGAGCGTAAATCATTCAGGTTATTCAGTTCTTCCTTCTGCTCTCGCTGACGTCAATAAATCCCATCATTGCGATCAACCTCATCCTTAACCATTGATGCGAGCAGTTCTTCCAGTTTCTGCGCTGACAGCTTTACCTGGTGATCTTCAGCATCTTCCCGGGCTATTGTGGTTCGCGCAGTGGCTGATTTTGCTGACATCACCACAGGGGGCAGACGGACCATTGAACCATGGCCTCCGGAACAAATAAGGGCAAAAATAACAACCACTATCGAAAGCTCACAAACTAACCGCAGCACGTTCCTGCATACGACGTGTCTGCGGCATAGGTAATGACTCCAACTTATTGATAGTGTTTTATGTTCAGATAATGCCCGATGACTTTGTCATGCAGCTCCACCGATTTTGAGAACGACAGCGACTTCCGTCCCAGCCGTGCCAGGTGCTGCCTCAGATTCAGGTTATGCCGCTCAATTCGCTGCGTATATCGCTTGCTGATTACGTGCAGCTTTCCCTTCAGGCGGGATTCATACAGCGGCCAGCCATCCGTCATCCATATCACCACGTCAAAGGGTGACAGCAGGCTCATAAGACGCCCCAGCGTCGCCATAGTGCGTTCACCGAATACGTGCGCAACAACCGTCTTCCGGAGACTGTCATACGCGTAAAACAGCCAGCGCTGGCGCGATTTAGCCCCGACATAGCCCCACTGTTCGTCCATTTCCGCGCAGACGATGACGTCACTGCCCGGCTGTATGCGCGAGGTTACCGACTGCGGCCTGAGTTTTTTAAGTGACGTAAAATCGTGTTGAGGCCAACGCCCATAATGCGTGCAGTTGCCCGGCATCCAACGCCATTCATGGCCATATCAATGATTTTCTGGTGCGTACCGGGTTGAGAAGCGGTGTAAGTGAACTGCAGTTGCCATGTTTTACGGCAGTGAGAGCAGAGATAGCGCTGATGTCCGGCAGTGCTTTTGCCGTTACGCACCACCCCGTCAGTAGCTGAACAGGAGGGACAGCTGATAGAAACAGAAGCCACTGGAGCACCTCAAAAACACCATCATACACTAAATCAGTAAGTTGGCAGCATCACCTGCGGCATAATCCCAATGATTACTCCCTGACAGGATTTGCAGGCCACTCAATATCAGGTGCAGTTGATGTATCAACACGATTCAACAATACCCGATATTTATTCCATGCCTCCAGCAACGATCTTTCTTCCTCCGTTGCGATTTCCAGATCTACAGCATCCTGCAGTGGCGCAATATACTCACTAAATTCCTGGATGTAGAACTGTGTGGTGACGGTCTTCCAGCCATTCGGCTCCTGCTGTATCGAAGCATACTAGGCTATTTCAATATCGCTATGCTGCGGCAGCATTTAACCCCTTGTAATTCATCGCCATAATTGATTTAATTCACAAATAAAACTATAACATGGTGAAATCAATGAAAACAAACACAGATGATGGGGCTAAAATTTACACACCACTTACCCTAAAGCTTTATGACTGGTGGGTTTTGGGAGTATCAAATCGGCTTGCATGGGGATGTCCTACAAAGGAACACCTTCTTCCACACTTTCTGGAACATTTAGGTAACAACCATCTGGATATTGGTGTTGGAACTGGGTTTTACCTTACTCACGTACCTGAGAGTAGTCTGATATCTTTAATGGATTTGAACGAAGCTAGCCTGAACGCGGCATCTACAAGGGCTGGGGAATCAAAAATTAAACATAAAATTAGCCATGATGTTTTTGAACCTTATCCCGCGGCGTTACATGGTCAATTTGATTCCATTTCCATGTTTTACCTTCTTCACTGCCTGCCTGGAAATATATCTACAAAAAGCTGTGTAATACGCAATGCGGCGCAGGCCTTAACTGACGATGGAACTCTATACGGAGCCACAATTCTTGGCGATGGAGTTGTGCACAATAGCTTCGGTCAAAAACTGATGCGCATTTACAATCAGAAAGGCATCTTTTCAAACACAAAAGATTCCGAAGAAGGCTTAACACATATACTCTCAGAGCATTTCGAGAATGTTAAAACCAGGGTTCAAGGTACTGTAGTAATGTTTTCCGCTTCAGGGAAAAAATAGCATCCAACCGCAGCACGTTCTTGCTTAAGACGTGCTGCGGCATAATCCCAATGATTACTCCCTGACAGGGTTCGTAGGCCACTCAATATCAGGTGCAGTTGATGTATCAACACGGTTCAGCAACACCCGATACTTTTTCTAGGCTTCCACCACCAGCACGACAAGATGCCGCATACAGTGACCCAGTCAGTCCAGTTTTCAGACAACCAGTGCGTCACCTTTTTGAAGGCGCTTTAAAGCACGTTTTAATCCAGGTCGGCCTGTCCTTGTTCCGCTTAATTTATCTTCAAATATTTGTTCATATCCTGCACAAACAAGAGCGTTTCGTTGCAGGTCTGTATTCTGGTCATTTGTTGATACCCTTACATAGCCAATCAGCACGCTGAATCTCCCGTCCAAAAGCACAAATCATGCCATGCAGGCCAGAAACCGCCATTATCTAAAACCTCGGTTTACAGGAAACGGTAAACAAGGCTGGTAACGCCGTTCAGCGTTCCGGCGATAAAATGACCGGAGAACTGAAAATTGGCACGGTGAATGCGCTGCGAATTTTCAATGATACCTTCGGTCTAATTTTCCGTCGTTCAGAAGATTTTCTTCATTTCATTCCGACGGCTGAAGGACAAGGCGAAAACGGTAATATCGGCCCATTAAGGCCATTCGCTATAAATCTGAGAACAGGTGCTATATCTGTCAGCCACGGGGCCAAAATTAAAGGAGGTCTAGCTATTGGAGCTACTGATAACGCACTGGGTGAAAACTCCATTGTTCTGGGAGATAACGACACCGGATTTAGGCAAGATGGAGATGGTATTATTAGCTTCTATTCAAATGGTTCGCGCATCGGACATATTGATGAGTTAGGATTACATCTTTATAAAGATATTGAATCTAATGGCAGCAATTTTAGATTAAAAAGTAATTACCGCCACCACATTACATTCGCCAACGAAGACGGAAGAATTCGTATGTTTTTGTGGAAAGATAACGGTGGTGATGGTGTTCATATTAATAACGGTTCAGATGGTGGTGGTGATTTCATTTTTAAAACAGATGGGGGATTTGCGCTGGGAAGTGGTGCGCAAGTTGCGTCTAGTGGCGATATTTATGGTTCAGTGTGGGAAAACAACTGGTTAAGCACATGGCTGCATAATCATGTCGTTCGGGATATTCGTCTTGGCAGCATTGAATATAAAAACGTATGGCGCGACTACGGCTTTGGCGATGCGTCAGGTTATGTTTTAACAGCCGCAATTAACAGCAATGCGGATGATATTGTCGACACTGTTGCCAGAAGGCCAATTCAGAAATTGATTGGGGGAATATGGTACAACGTGGGGAGTGTTTAAGATGATGCACCTGAAAAATATTAAGGCCGGGAATCCGAAAACACCGGAACAATACCAGCTAACTAAAAAAGCGGGCGTGGTATGGCTCTTTTGCGAAGATGGCAAAAACTGGTATGAGGAACAAAAGAATTTTCAGCCAGACACCATAAAAATTGCTTACGATGAGAACAACATCATCGTTGCTGTCAGTAAAGACGTTTCAACTATTAATCCTGAAGGGCTAAGCATAGTTGAAGTTCCTGATATTACGGCAAATCGTCACGCAGACAATAACGGAAAATGGATGTTTCTGGATGGTAAAGTAGTAAAGAGGGAATATACAGAACAGGAACTGCAACAACAGGCCGAATCACAAAAGGCCGCATTGCTTTCCGAAGCTGAATCAGTCATCCAGCCGCTGGAACGCGCTGTCAGGCTGAATATGGCAACAGACGAGGAACGCACACGACTGGAAGCATGGGAACGCTACAGTGTTCTGGTCAGCCGTGTGGATACGGCAAATCCTGAATGGCCACAAAAGCCTGAATAAAAATTAAGGCCCGATAGCGGGCCTTCTCTCATTCTGGTTGTTCGGGAAACGTTACTGGCAGGCTGGAGGTGTCTGTGGATTCAACCTTCTGCGCATAGAGCATCCACTCGGTTAATTTTTGTTTATTCTCATCGGAAATGATGCCCAGCTGTAGCTGAGAGTCCCACAGCTGGGTTTTATCCCTGACGAGCTGCAGCAGGCTCTGCTTTTCATTTTCCGCTTGTTGCCTTTGCTCTTCCTCGGTATAAGTTCGCTTTATCACCGCACCATCTTTGAACATCCAGTTGCCCGAAATATCAGCCCGGCGATTTGCTGTAATATCAGGCAACTCAACGACACTTAAACCTTCTGGATTAATTGCTGATACATCCTTGTCTATAGCAATAATTATTCCCTCAACTGTGTAAGCCAGTTTTATTGTATCCTCCTGAAAGTTTTTTAATTCCTCATGCCAATTTTTTCCATCTTCGGACCATAACCAGATAACATCAAAATTCTTTGTTAGCTGGTATTGTTCAACGGTTTTTGGATTACCTGCGACAATGTTTTTTAAATGCTGCATGATTATACCTGCGATACGTTATACCATGTTCCGTTAATTAACTTTTGTATTGGTCTGAATACTGCCGGATCATCACCATCGACTTCACCGATAATACCAAGCCCCGTGATTACATGGCCTGATTTTTCATACATCACGCCTTTCTTCATGGTCTAAACAACTCGTGTGCCAAGTCTGACATCTCTCACATAGCGGGAATCAAAGTTACCGTAATCCGAGGGATTAACACGTCCCGTAATATTTATGGTTTTATTACTTTGAATGCTTCCGGAGACAAAGCGCATAACATGGACGTTATTAGCATAAACATCCAGATTACCATCGCCTTTTTGTTTAAAGCCCGTGTCATTATCACCCAATACAATCGAATTACCGCCAAGAGCACTGGATGTTCCGATACCCAGTGCACCATTCAGTTGACCACCAGATAACGGCAGTGCACCAACATCTCCTGCTGAAGGTTTTCTGGTGGTGTAAAATTCGGACCAGTCGGCTTCAAAACCATAACCATCACGGGCTGAACGATAAAAAATACCGCCATTTTTATAATTAATCCGAAACTGAGCTGCAGGACAACTTCCTTCTCCCATATAAAAATGAATAATTAACGTTGATGCACCACTAATAGTTGCGTTATAGGCTCCGCTACTCCAGTTCCATCCAACTGCTTTATCATTCGCAACGGTGCTTCCTGTTTTCCCTAAGGCAAACGCACCAACATGACTTGCTTTTAATGTGATATCGGAGGAACCATCAAAAGCCACATTGCTTATTTTCCTGGCAGTTTTTAATTTTGCAGCTGTAGAAGCATTGCCGGATAGTTCACCAGAAAGGCCACCGCTGAATGTTTGTCGATTAGTCCAGGTATTCGCTGTACTGAGTAACGGTATTTTCTCCCCGCTTGTGCCGAGTTCTCGTAAACCGAGGTATTCGATAACGGCAGCAACGGTCGATTTCGCAAGAATATCCCGCCCGACTTTTGTCAGGGTTGCCAGGCTGGCGACATCATTCCCCGTAAAATACGGAAACTTGCCTGCCGCAGTAGTAAGTCCGGCCAGCGCCGTCAGGGTGGCATCTTTCGGTTGCTTACCCGCAAGCGCGTTAGTCATGGTGGTCGCAAAATTCGGGTCGTTGCCCAGCGCCGCAGCCAGCTCGTTCAGCGTGTTCAGTGCATCAGGTGACGAATCTACAAGGGCGGCAATCGCAGCCATAACGAAAGCCGTGCTTGCGATTTGGGTATTATTCGTTCCCTGTCGCGCAGTTGGTGTTGTTGGCGTTCCGGTCAGTGCAGGACTATTTAAGGGCGCTTTCTTGTTCGTTTCACCCATTACCGCCTTAACCGCTTTTGGCGTTGCCGCCAGTGACTCGGAAGTGCTGTTGGTCGCACTGCTGAGCTGTACTATCCCCTTTTTCGTCGTGCTCGCATCCTCCAGCGCCACGGCGGATGCAATATCCTCTGCCCGTTTTGCTGCTGTCTCGGCGCGCGTTGCCGCGGATTCAGCAGCAACTTTGCTCTGAGATGCAGCCGTCGCACTGCCTGCCGCCTCTGATGCTTTCGTTGTTGCTGTCGTGGCACTACCTTTCGCTGCTGACGCTTGTCTGGTCGCCTCATCTTTTGAAGCAGACGCAGATGATGCCGATGACGCCGCTGAACTGGCTGACGATGCGGCTGCTGCCTTAGAGGAAGCAGCATTGTCTGCTGAAGTCTTTGCATTTGTTTCAGAGGTTTTTGCTGCAGAAGCAGACCTCGCTGCTGCAGTGGCTTGCTCAGTGGCTTTGCCAGCCTTCGTTGTGGCTGTTGAAGCGGATGATGCGGCGCTTTCTGCCGATTTTCCGGCGGCGGTGGCACTGGCTGAGGCCTGCCCGGCACTTGTTGACGCGGCACTGGCAGATAATGCAGCCGCTGTTTTTGAACCTGCCGCAGCTGAGGCGCTCTGTCCCGCTGCTGTTTCAGAAGACTTAGCGTTCGTCTCGGACGTTTTTGCCGCCTTCGCGGAATTTCCTGCCGCCGTTGCCGAGGAAGCTGCACTACTGGCACTTGATGATGCATTCGTTTCTGAAGATTTCGCTGCCTCTTTTGAGGCCGCCGCACCCCGTGCCGAGGTGGCAGCTTCTGACGCCTTCGTGGTCGCTGTGGATGCAGAAGTGGCTGCCGATTTTTGTGATGCTGCGGCATTCGTTTCTGACGTTTTCGCGGCACTGGCGCTGGTAGCTGCCGCGCTTTTTGATGACTCTGCAGCAGCACTTTTTGCTGCTTCACGGGCCTTTGTCGATGCCGTTCCTGCGCTGGAAGACGCTGACTGAGCCGACGACGCGGCCTGTCCGGCTGACGTGCTGGCGGCACGTGCTGAGGCTGCAGCATCGGTTGCATGAGTTGCCGCCTCGCTGGCTGATTTTTTCGCGGCTGCCGTATTCTGTGCAACCGCGGAGGCGTTACGTGACACCTCTTCCACCATCTGCTCAAAGCGGCGCAGTGCCTCCGGTCGGACATCATCCTCCGTCATGGCACCGAGAAAATCATTCAGCGTACCTGGTCTGGAACCTTCATAGACGGTAATGGTCCCGGCATGTGAAGGCGGAAAACCTTCAACCAGCAGGGTGACGCTGTACTGACCATGCTCAACATCCATGCTGTAACGTCCGGCTTCATCCGGATTTTCAGAGGCCACCGTGTTCACCACCATCGTGCTGCTGGTTCGTCTGGCCTTCAGCACAATGGTGCAGTTCTGTACTGGTTTTCCTGTGCCATCTTTAAGCACGCCAGAAATTTTTACTGTCATACTTTTCCACCAATAAAAAAAGCCCGCAGCAGTGACGCCACGGGCTTCAGGACAGTGTAACTTTACGTTTCCTCAAACGCAGTTCACCCCATAAGGTGGATGAACCTGCGTATCATAACAATATTTACAGAAGATAAATCGGCGTCTGTTGTCAGATACGGTATCCGATACCAACAATAAATGCATCCGTTCGCCAGTCACCACTACCGGAACCTTCATAAGCAAGGTCAATGGTCACGGATTCGGTCGGGTTAAACTGCACGCCAGCCCCCCACGCCAGAGACGTGTTGCTGTGGCGACCGTCATCACTTCCGGTCAGCACATCGTGCGTTTTCCCCTTGTTGTCAGTTACGCGGAGATAATCCCCGGAGAAAGTCGACACACGGCTGTAAGCCACACCCACCATCGCATACGCGCTGAACCATTCATTCACGCGTACAGACGGCCCCGCCATCACGCTGAACCAGCGGTTACGCACGGAATCTTCATGCCAGCGGGTATCGCTGTAGTGCGTTTTTTGCTCATCCTCAGCATTGGCATAACTGAAGGACGTAATCAGCCCCAGCGCGTCCGTAAACTCATAACGGTATTTCACGTTAATCCCGTTCAGATTATCGCTGCCGGGAGCGTTCGTACGGGCATGAAGATACCCCGCGCTCAGTGTGGACTGATGTTCAGACGCCCATGCAGGCGCACCGGATACGGACAGACAGATGGCTGCGGACAAAATGGCTGCACAAACTTTACGCATAATTACCTCTCGCTTTTCTGCAATAAAAAAGGCGCCATTTCTGGCGCCCGTATATGGGTTATAAAATTCAGCTGATACTGATGCCTGCGGTGGCTTTCTTCATCACCACAACCAGCAAATCGCTGATACTTGCTGTGGGATACCAGTTATTCACCAGCCATGCTGACACCGAAAACTCCAGCGTCATGTGGCCGCGACCAGCTGGCATATCAATAACACCACTGTAAATCAGCGTATTATCCAGCGCGGTACGGTTATAAATTTCAGCACCGTTTTTCCGTACTATCAGGCGGCATGACGAATAAATATCGTTATTCTCCCGCTCATGTTTAGCGCCGCTGAATGCCACCGCCGGAATAACAATTTGCCTGTCAAAAGGCTGATCGTCATAAATCCTGACGGTAATGGTCCCTGATGGCCACCGCTCCGGTGCCCGGGAGTCCCGCGGAAAAGCCTTACCCACTGTTTTGACTATATCGCCTTCAATCTGGTTGGCTGACAGTTTCCCCTTAATCTGACAGTTCTCATTAATTGTGACATTGTTGAGCGTCCCGGCGTTCGCATTCACACTGCCACTGATATCTGCATTTTTAGCGGTCAGTTTTCCGTCCGGTGTCAGGGAAAATGCCGGAGGATTACCGCCGCTGGTAATGGTGGGAGCCGTCAGGCGTTTCAGGAACACGTCGTTCATGAATATCTGATCGCCCTGACCAACAAACATCGGCTTTGTGTTGCCATTCGCAGGATTAATCATCGCAATCCTGTCTGCCGCCAGCAGCACCTGACTCTGCATTCCTGCTGGCGTATTCTCAATACCGGCACCGATACCCGCAATATAAAGGCGTCCGTCCTTCATCTGTTGCAGCTTCACAGCCCACATGCTGTTCAGATTATTATTTGTATCAACCTGAACCTTCTGTATCTGCTGGATTGCCGCACTCTGGTCTTTCAGTTTCTTATTGACAGTCTGCGTGATTTCATTGCTGACATCCGTAATGGACGTCCTGATTTCAGCCAGGTCAGGCGCAAGCTGACCGTTATCAATCTGCGTCCACAGCTCCTGAGCCAGATGTGTTTTCCCTATCTCTCCTTTGAAAAAATCCAAGTAACCTTCCGCATCATCGCTCGCCCGACCGACAGCCTCCACGAATGCCGATTTGCCAACGGTGTTCACACTGCGAACGTAAAAATAATAATCATGGCCCGGTTTGATATTGATACTGGCGGCTATCCAGTACAGCGCCGTGCCAAGATAGCGGGCGCTGGTTTCAACCTGCCTGATATCCGCAATCCGCTTTTCCGAGAACCAGAACTCAAACTGTACCGTCGGGTCATAAACGGCAAGATGCGGCGTTGCGGTTATCTGAAAATAGCCCGGCGTCAGCTCAATCCGCGACGGTGCTGCCGGTGCGGCAATCCGGAAGGTGGTGGTGGCAGGTTCACCCTGCTGGCCATAGCTGTTTATCGCCCGCACCGTCAGGGTGTATTCCCCGAGCGGCAGGCCGCTGAAACGGTGCTCCGTGTCTGCGGTGATGGCGGTGGTCACCAGTCTGGCATCCGTTCCCTTACCACTGGTCAGGCGCAGACTGAAGCGCACACCCTTCACCACCCGCGGCGTGTCCCATTTCGCCTGCGCCAGATACTGGCCGTCAGGTGCTGCACTGCCGGTGGGATGACGCTGTTCAGGGAACCTGACTGCGGCTCAAAGCGGGCACCGTTATCCACGATGGCTTCTTTTTCCAGTACGTGCTGCACCGCCGTGATGGCAAAGGTGCCGTCCGTGTTTTCCCGGACGGAGACACAGCGGAACAGGAGACGGCGCAGTGACGGCAGGGAGAGTCCCCACACCATCAGGCAGGGTACTGACCTGTATCCGGTCCGGCGCGGGGTGTTCGGTGATGTCCACACTCACCGGCTTACCGCTGCCGTTAATCAGGTTCACCGTGGCGGCACCGGTCTCCGGAAGTGTCACTTCACGGTCCAGCGTCAGAGTGCGGGTGGCAGCATCAATGGACAGGACACGTCCGCCGGTCAGGGTCCCGGCATAGTCGTTATCACAGATTTCAATGATGTCACCGGGTGTGTGCCGCAGCCCCTGAGACCCGAGCGTGAAATCCACCGTCTGCGTTTCCAGCAGTTCGGTCTTTATCACCCACAGTCCGGCACGGTGGGCCTGACCGCGGCTGGTACAGCCGAACGCGTCCATCTTCAGCAGGTTGCGTCCGTAGCGCAGTATGGCTTCCGGGTCTTCCACCAGTTCCGTGGAGGTCTGCCAGCCGTTCTGCGGGTCGGTATAATTCACCTCCACCGCCGTGTGCCGGTCCTTCAGGGCACTGAAGCTGTAGCGGAAACCCACGCCGTTATCATCCACCACCACATCGCTGTTGGTGTACGGCCACACCACATCCGACGGGCGGTCCTGAACAAACGTCAGCGTCTGGCCGTTCCATACCGGCATACAGCGCATCGCCGAGCAGAAATCACTGAGCACGTCCCATGCCTTACGCTGTTGTGCCAGGTACGCATTGAAGGTCATCCGCGGCTCGGTCTCCCCGAAACTATCCGGGACCGTCTGGTCGCAGTACTGCCCGATGGCATACAGCGCCCACTTGTCCACATCCGCCGCCCCCAGACGTTTTCCCATGCCGTAGCGCGGGTGAGTCAGCATGTCCCACAGACACCAGGCCGGATTGTTGCTGTATGCCGGTTTCAGGCTACCGTCCCAGATACCACTGTACGTGCGTTTTTCCGGGTCATAGTTTGACGGCACCTGGATGATGCGACCGCGGATATGGTAGTTCACCGTCATCTGCTGGCCGCCGAACTGCTCCGCATCCACCTGCAGCCCCACAATGGCCGTGTTCGGGTAGCACTGTTTCACATCGATGATTTCGGTGTATGACGACCACAGCGTCTTATTCTGCAGCTGGTCCGTGGTGCTGTCCGCTGTCTCCCGGACCATCCGGATGTTAAAAGGACGGGGAGGCAGATTATCCAGAATCACCGACGCCAGAAACTGCGAGGTGGTCTTGCCGTTAATGGTGACATCCTTTTCTGTCACCCAGTTACCGTTACGCTGTAACTGAATCAGCAGGCGGACGGATGTCGGGTTTCGGTCACCCTTTGACGTGGTCTGCACCAGTGACTGCACCCCGAAGGTAACCCGCAGGCGGTCAATGTTCGCGGACGTAATGGTGCGCGTCACCGGTTTTGCCTTCGTCACTTCCACGCCCAGTCCGGTTTCAGCACCGGAGGACTCAAAGCCTTCCGGTGGTGTCTGCTCCTGCTCCCCGGCGCGTCAGACCGCCGTCACACCGTGTATCACGGGATTACCGTCCGTGTCCGTCAGCGGGGTTTTGTTCACCAGGATACTCTGCAGTCCCTTCACCGGACCTTCTATCAGTCCCTCACCAATCGCATCAATCACGCTCATCATCTGCGTGGATTTGAGATTATCCTTCGCCTCACGAGGCGTGTGTGCCTTACCGCCACCTTTTCCCATACAGCCTTCCCCTGAATAAATTAACCGCCACTTGCCATTCCGTACAGAAGTCGGATATCCTTCGCCCGAAAAGCATGAAACACATTTCTGCCATGCTAAAGAGAAACCCCGGTATCAGCAGATACCGGGGTTTTCTTTCATGCCCACCGATAATCCTGTTGGTTAAAACCGGTAATGGCATAAAAATTCTGAATATCTTCACATTTTCACAAACTGACTGTGGCGCGTATAATTTCTCTGCGTTAATTTTTTTGTCGTGATATAAGAATAATTCCTTACACTTAATCTTCGTAACTCTCCCGCAGTTCCTGTCCGCGATCACTGCGGGATTTTTTTATTCTTTTTACCCCTGCCGCCCGATAACCACGACCTTTCCGCCCCCGCCTTCATCACGGGTGCTGATGTCCTGGGATATACGGCGGGAGCCAACCAGCATTTCCCCGTAAGGCACCGGCATCGGGTTCCCCTGGGCAATCATGTTATCCAGTGAGGAAAAGTACGTGTTCTGTCTGCCGTTATCCGTTGCGCGGTAATCCGGTGTTTTTGCCTTCGGGGCCAGCATCTGGGCCACACCGCCCAGAATCATGCTGGCTCCAAGTGAAAACAGCATCGTGGTGGCAGAAAAACCACCGGCTGCCAGGGCTGAACCCCATAACGCCATTGATGCCCCGGCAGTGAAGAAAGAGCCCACGATGGCTGCCGCCCCCAGCACAATCTGCAGTCCACCCTTTCCGGCCCCGGCCAGTCGCGGCACAATGTGGATGACCGTTCCCTCACCCAGCTGTTCGTGAAGACGGGCGTACACCGCCTCCGGTGCCGTGTCATAACCGGCAATACGTATCTGGTACCAGCCTTCGTTCATCTGACGGCGAAAGCCCGGCATCTGCATCGACAGGGCGCGAATGGCTTCCGCTGCCGTGTTCACATACAGGCTAAGGCGGCGGCCAAATCGTTGTAAATCCCCGTGAAGGCAGATGCGTGCCAGTGGCGGTGACGCCAGACTGAATGCGTTCGTCGTTGCCATTTTTCGGAATACCTCTCCCGTTTACTCAGTTGTTCAGGCAGATGGTGAAGCAGCTCACCGTTGCCGCAGTAAATGGCGGCATGGTTCGGTACCGAAGCACCAAAGCAGCACAGCAGAATATCGCCCGCCTGTGCAGAGGACAGGGGCACCCGGTAAAAGCCGGTGACCGCCATATTGTCCAGGTAAAGGTTCTGACCGTTGCGCCACCAGTCATCCTCGCGATGAAAATCCGGCATTTCAGTCCCCGCCAGATGATAAGCATCCCGGAACAGCGTGTAACAGTCCGTCACCCCGTGCTCAAAGCGCCGTCCTGTCAGATGTGGCACACAGCGGAATTTGTGAATGTCACCCCGGCAGACCAACCACCAGGGCAGTGCGCTTTTTATCTGCAACCGCCGGTCAGCCTCGCTCAGCCAGGGCAGCCCACCGGGATGACTGTGGACCAGTGCCACAATCTCCCCCTGCATCTCTGCCCGCAGCCAGTCTTCCGGTGCGATACGAAAATACGCCTCCGGCTCTGCGGAAATATTCACACAAGGGATATACCGCTCCCCCTCCGGCGTGCTTATCACGAAGCCGCACGACTCCGCAGGCGCACACCGCCGGGCATGTGCCAGAATCGCTGATTCAGTCTGTGTCATAAACCGGGATTTACTGCGAAAGTTTATTAATGGAAAGGAAACCGCCAAAATTGCCGACATTCCTGCGCAGTTCACACCCGCGCATGCACTTGCTGCATCTGTCCTTACGGATATCCGTGGTGGGGTTGTCGAACTCATCCGCCACCGCAGGACCGTTATACCCGCATTCATCTCCCCGGTAATCCCACATACAGGTGTTCGCCAGCATGATGCGACCGGGAAACAGCGCCCCGTCCGTCTCGGTCGGTGTAGCCAGCACAAACGAGGCCGTCATGGCTGTCAGCTGCGACATCTGCTCCACCACCCAGCGGTCACTCAGCTCCTGCTCCGGGTCCGCCTCCGGATTGCCCGCAACGAAATTCACCGCATCCAGAAAACGGGCATACACCCGGCGGCGGACCACCGTGGCCCCCACCAGACTCTGCAGGTCTTCCGCCATCCCGGTGACCAGACCGAACAGATTGGACACCGTCAGCGACGGTCTGGCACTGCTGCCCCGGCCGTTCATCTCAAAGCCGCTGCCGTCAATCGGGTATGCCTCATACTTACGCCCCTGCCAGGTGACCGGCTCCCCTTTTTCATTCAGCTCATTACAGAAAAAATACCGCTCACCACCCTGTACCGTCAGGTCGATTTCCCAGAGTACCACCCGCGGTGACTGCTCTGACTTAACCGACTCGTTCAGACTTTCTTCGCGAATATCCTGCATCAGTTCACCACCTGCTTAAACTCCGCGCTGAACTCAACGCGCAACATCCCGACCCGCGCAGACCACCCGGCACAGGTCACCTTTATCTGCCGGTATGCATAGGGTGGCTTCCACAAAAATGCCTTCCAGCCACCGTGCTCTGCCAGGAACGCTTCCAGATGCCGGGCCTCCTCCCGGGTCACGGAAAGCGTCACCCTGTATGTTTTCAGGTCAGCATTCAGCCCTGCCGCCATACGCTGTGAGTACCCGTCACCAAAACGCACTTCACGCACCGATGGCTGCGAGTTCACCTCCATATCCGGCTTCACTTTCCAGCGAAAGGTTTTCATCCACCGCTCCCTGATAACATACCGCCATCACGCAACTGCAGCCGGAGTTCATCCTGTGCCCCCTTGCGGGCCATCTCATACACCGCTTTCATCAGCTGCGGCCCTGCCCGCCCGTTGGGGCCGTCGTTCTGAATCACCACGTGATTGTTCTGATTAAAATTAATGCCTTCCGCCCGCCGCATCTGCGCCGGACTTCCGGCACCGCCGACATAACCACCTTCCGCATAGCCCCGCATCAGGCGGTACAGATTGCCGACACCAATCCGGCTGGTCGCCTCCTTCGTGAAGACAAACTCCCCGCGATGAACAATCCCCGCAGGTTCATATTTACCCCCCGTCCCCGTAAATCCCCCGGTCGCGAAATGGAAGTTCGCCGCCGCAGCCTGAATGGCCGTCCCCGTGGAGGCAGACGCACCACCACCGAAAGCACCGCCAATGGCGCTGCCGATACTCCCGACTATCCCCACCATCGCCTGCTTCAGAAAAATCTCTGTCAGCATGGACAGCACAGAACGGGTGAAACCACGCCAGTTCTGTTCGCTGCCGATCAGCATCGCTGCCATATTCTGTGCAATACCGTCAAAGGTCTGCGTGGCCGCGTTTTTAACCTGCGAAAAACTGTCCGTCGCACTTTCCGCCCACTCGCCCCAGCCGGACTTCATCCCGGCCATCCAGCTTCCACGAAGCTGCTCCTCCGCAGACCAGGTGTTCTTCAGTGCAGATGTGGCCTTCGCCAGCGCAGCCGGATTATCACCGTACACCTCACGAAGGCGCTGCTCTTCCGACTCCCGCTGCGCCTGACGGTCGGTGAGTCCGCGGGCTTTTGCGCTGATTGCCGCCTGCTTCGCGCTCTGCTGCTGTTCAAACCGCGCCGCCTGCTGTGCCAGCTCATTCAGCCGTTTCTGGTGTTCAATCTTGTCGCCCAGCTCAGCCAGCTGGCGTTTGTACTCCAGCGTTTCTTTCTCATGGGCCAGCAGGGATTTTTCCTGCTCAGATAACTGCCGTTTCGTGGCGGCCTCTTTCAGGACCACATACTGATTTTCCGCTTTCCATAAATCACGGCGCTGCTGGCTGATTTTTTCATTCGCACCGCTGTGCTTCTCCAGCGTCCTGAGCTCAGTTTCAAGCGCCAGCAGGGCTGCATGCGCCTGGTCTTCCTGGCGCTCACCGGCAGACACCTTCACACCGGACGGCTTTTTCTGCGTCGACTCATAATCCTTTTTTGCCGACGCCATCAGCGTGTTGTAATCCGCCTGCAGGATTTTCCCGTCTTTCAGGGCCTTATTCAGCTCTTCCTGCCGGGCGGTATATTTCTCCAGTGGCGTCAGCAGGCGCTCATACGCCTTCTGCGCCTCTCCGGTATACTTCAGCTGTGACGACTCACGCTCAGCCCTGTCCCTTGCCGCCAGTTCACCGGCTTTTTCCATATCCGACTGCAGCGTTGCCGCTGCCAGACCCAGACGGGCATTTTCCCGGTCATCCCATGCGCCCTGAAGGTTGGCCCGGAAAGAGGAGGTTTTACCGCGGCGCTGGCTCCGACTCTGGTACCACTGCCATTTTTTATCCGCCTCATCAAATGCCTTCTGCGCACTGGCGAGCATATCCGCTGAGGATTCCGGACGACCGATATCCAGAATGGCATCCCACATCGATTTGAATGCCTTCCCTGTTTTATCCGCCCAGGTCTCCAGTGTTCCCATGTTTTCTTTCAGGCGACGGGTCTGCTCATCAAAGCCTTTCGTGGCGATATCGTTCGCCGCCTGCAATGCCCCGGCCTCGTCTCCGGAACGCTGCAGCTGTGCAACATACGCAATCTGCTCTGCCGTCACGTTACGGAACTGGCGCGCCATCGCCATCAGTCCCGACGTCGGGTCAGTGGTCAGCTTCCCGAAGGCTTCAGCGACTTTATCCACCTCCACACCGGATGCAGACGCAAAACGCGCGACACTCTGGTTGATGGCATCAAACTGTTCACCACCACGCACACCGGCATTCACCAGGGCTGCCAGTGACTCTCTCGCCTGGTTAAACGTCAGCCCTGCTGCCTGCCCGGCTCTTGAGAGAGTCAGCATACGATCGGCAGTCAGTCCGGACTGATTACCGGAAAGAACCAGGGTTTTATTAAACGCTGAAAGCGTGGAATCTCCCTGGTACCAGGCGTACACCAGTGCACCTGTCGCCACCGCCAGCGAGGTGACCCCGACCATCGGCAGGGTGATCGCATCGGCAAGCCCCCTGAACATGGGGATCATCCCGCCGAAGGAGTCCTTCACCTGACCGCCCTGTTGCAGCAGGATCAGCCAGGGATTCTGACCACCGGCAAGCTGCGTGGCGATATCCGTAAACTGTGCGGGCAGGGTTCGCATGGCCGCTTTATACTGCCCGACGGAAATCCCGGCTTTTTGTGCAGCCAGCGCCTGGCGGCTCAGGCCCTGTTCAACAGCACTGGCGGTTTTTCTGGCGTCGGTATCCAGACCTGAAAAATGACGCCTTACCCGGCTCATCTGCTCATCGAAACGGACAGCATCCAGACTCAGGTCAATAACAAGATCACCAACCGGCTGGGACATATCTCACACCTCCCGGAATCCCCGCTGAAGCCATCATTAATGCGGCATCATCCACCATGACATCCGCCACATCCGCAGACGATAAAATATCGCGCCCTCCGTCCCCACCGAACCGGACGCCTCCGGCAAGTCCTGCCGCTTTCTGCATCAGCATTTTGTCCTCATCCGGCCTCTCCACCTGCTCTTCCTCATGCCGGGGGACAAGCAGACTGAAATCAGAGGGATGCATATCCGGATCGCAAAAAAACAGGCTGAGTACAGCGTACGTCAGCCCGGAAAAATGCATATCCAGCTGGGTATCCTGAAAATAATGCGTGCGGTAAAAACGGCGCCAGTCGGCATATTCGGTGGATGTCATCCCGGCAAGCATGGCGCGCCAGTCGGGTCTCCCCATCTCACGCGCCAGTCTGAGGGCAAAGTTCAGCTCGCCGTCGAAGACTTTCCCGCAGAAAAATCATCATCAGTCAGCGTGTTATTTTTCGCCACTTCAGTAATATCAGTATCCGGACGAACAGCTTCGATCATCCCGGACAGGCACAACACCACGTCTTCCGCCCGGGCAATGGCATCGGCAGGCCAGGTGGTGAGCACTTCCTGCTCTATCTTCATCACGGCCTCATTCATTGACGGTGACTGCGTTTTCTGTGGATGGTTATGCCACAGGGACATCGCCACCAGAAACGCGCCGGTTCTGACGAGATCTTCCACGCTTACCTGCAGGTTGCCGCTGGATTCTGCCTGTTCTGCACGCCGTTTCAGGAGGGCAAGATGCTCGATACGCTGCAGCGCAGACAATTCGGAAAGCGTGACAGACACACCGTTATATTCAAATTGTTCTGTTTTCAGAAACATGTATTACCTCCGTTTACCCTGCAGCGCCCGCTTCAGTAACGGTGACTTCAGCCACTGCGGCGAACTGACCATTTCCGCTCACCACAGGGATCTGCACCTTACCTGTCGCCACGCCGTTTACCGTAATTGTCATATCTTTCACACTAATGGTGGCTTTCGACGGATCGGCGGAAACCGCTCTGAACGTCTTGTCGGTTGCACTTTCCGGCTCAAAAGAAACCGTCAGGGTGGTTGTTTTCCCTTTTGCCACCGTACCGGATGTCGGCGTCACCTTAATCGCACTGACCGGCGTAATTTTGCTGCGTTCTTCCGCTACAGAAGGTTTACCCACGTTAGTGACTTTCACCGTGCGGGTGATCACTTCTTTCGCCGTCACGGCCTTACCGATACTGCTGACCCAGCCACGAAACACATCCACCGTGCCATTCGGAAAACGGATTTTATAGGCCCGGACATCGCCGCTTTCAAACCAGCCTATAAGCCCTTTCTGGCCTTCCTCTCCCGGTTTCCAGGCCAGCGTAAAACTGGTATCACCTGCAGATTTCTGCCCCTGCCCGGTCGCGCTCCAGTCCGCGTCTTCATCATCCAGGTAGTTATCATCATAGGATTCAGCCGTCATCTCGCCCGGCGTCAGATCCTTCACCTTAGCCAGTCGCTGCCAGTCATCGTCTGACAACGGGTTTGCATAAGCATCAGCCTTGCCGTTGTAAACCCACAGAGTGGTACCGGCACCTTTTACCGGCTCCAGGGGATTTGGTGTTGCCATATCGTCCTCACATCTCGTATGTAATGGAATAAGTCAGATCCGCAGAGCTCCATAACGCCATATCGTCATCACGACGATACTCATAGCCCTGCGTAACCATCGTGGTAATCAGTCCTGCCAGTGCAGGGATCGCAGTCATCGCCGGATAAATCCGGCTTTCCATCCACTGATCGAGCTCCGAATCAGGTACCTGTGCCGGTAAAAACACCTCAATATGCAGTGTGGCCCGCCAGGTATCTGCATCCAGCTCTTCACCGGTATACTCTGCATCCGTCAGATAAACCGCGATCGCAGGAAAATCCTCTTCGTCAAAAACAACGGGGCGACCATCAAACAGCGTCGCCCCGTGTTCATGCTGCTCGAGTGCATCCAGCACTGCGGCACGAATGTCAGTGTGTTTCATCGTTTTATCGCAATCCTCAGTTGTTGTTTCAGCGCGTATGCCAGTTCTTTAGGCAGGCGTTCACGCCGGATACGGTCAACATTCTCATCAAATGCCTGTTTCAGTGGGGCCGCCATCGGGATTTTCACCACCTGAATGGGAAGGCGATTACGCTTTTTCCTTCCCTTGTCGTCATTGCCCTCCTCATATCTGGCCTGGGGAAGACGTTGCATAACATGCCAGCGCCCATTATTTAATCGCTGGATAAATGCCCGCTGATAACGATGCTGACCGGCTTTGAGTATGCTGTTCGGACGACGCCCCAGCATTCTGATCCCCAGCTTAATCACAGGGAGATCACCGCGGTTAACGATAATTCTGGCATTCGGATTTCTGACCGTCGCCCGTTTCAGTCTGGACCGTTCCTTTACCAGTTTCCGTCTCACCCTGGTTTCCCGGGCAACCTGTGACGAAGACTGATTAATCGCCGTTGTGGCCACGCGGTTAATGGTCATTGCAGAAGCAGCCGGAATGGCGTTTTTACGAACCCGGTTCAGATTGTCAATCGCCTGATCAAGCCCTTTTATCGCCATAATTCACCCTGCGTTTATCGTCGCCGGTTAACTGCGGGTGGTTGCCCACGGTTGAGCCAGAGATAACAGCTGCCCCCGTCATCCGGAGATGTCAGCGCCAGTGATATAAGACGGTAATTCGCCATTTGGATTGTCCGCTCCACCCAACATGTTGTTTCCTTAAGGTTCTCACACCAGAAAGGACATCAACATGCTGAGCAGAGAGGACTTTTACATGATAAAGCAAATGCGCCAGCAGGGCGCGTACATCGTCGATATTGCGACTCAGATTGGTTGCTCTGAACGGACGGTCAGACGCTACCTCAAATACCCTGAACCGCCAGCCAGAAAGACCCGCCACAAAATGGTTAAGCTGAAACCGTTTATGGATTACATCGACATGCGCCTGGCAGAGAATGTCTGGAATAGCGAGGTTATCTTCGCGGAGATTAAGGCAATGGGTTATACGGGCGGACGTTCCATGCTGCGTTACTACATCCAGCCCAAACGTAAAATGCGTCCGTCAAAAAGAACAGTTCGCTTCGAAACTCAGCCTGGATACCAGCTCCAGCATGACTGGGGCGAAGTTGAGGTGGAGGTTGCCGGGCAACGGTGCAAAGTTAACTTTGCGGTTAATACGCTGGGGTTCTCCCGCAGCTTCCATGTCTTCGCCGCACCAAAACAGGATGCTGAGCATACCTACGAATCACTGGTTCGCGCCTTCCGCTACTTCGGTGGTTGTGTGAAAACGGTGCTGGTTGATAACCAGAAGGCTGCGGTGCTGAAGAATAACAACGGGAAAGTCGTGTTCAACTCCGGATTCCTGTTGCTGGCTGACCACTATAACTTCCTGCCACGGGCATGCCGTCCACGCAGGGCCAGAACAAAAGGTAAGGTTGAGCGGATGGTGAAATACCTCAAGGAGAACTTCTTCGTCCGGTACCGCAGGTTCGACAGCTTCACTCATGTCAATCAACAACTGGAGCAATGGATAGCCGATGTGGCTGACAAACGGGAGCTTCGCCAGTTCAAAGAAACGCCGGAACAGCGCTTCGCGCTGGAGCAGGAACATCTGCAGCCGTTACCGGATACAGACTTCGATACCAGTTACTTCGATATCCGCCATGTGTCCTGGGACAGCTATATCGAGGTTGGTGGTAATCGTTACAGCGTTCCCGAAGCGCTGTGTGGTCAGCCGGTATCGATACGAATATCGCTGGATGACGAGTTGCGGATCTACAGTAATGAGAAACTGGTGGCCTCACATCGCCTCTGTTCAGCATCGTCTGGCTGGCAGACAGTGCCGGAGCATCACGCCCCGCTCTGGCAGCAGGTCAGTCAGGTGGAACATCGACCACTGAGTGCCTATGAGGAGCTGTTGTGATGCATGAACTGGAAGTCCTGCTGAGTCGCCTGAAAATGGAGCATCTGAGTTATCACGTTGAAAGCCTGCTGGAACAGGCAGCTAAAAAAGAGCTGAACTACCGGGAGTTCCTGTGCATGGCGCTACAGCAGGAATGGAACGGCAGGCATCAGCGCGGTATGGAGTCCAGGCTGAAGCAGGCTCGTCTGCCGTGGGTCAAAACGCTGGAGCAGTTCGACTTTACCTTCCAGCCGGGCATCGACCGTAAGGTTGTCCGGGAACTGGCTGGTCTGGCGTTCGTGGAGCGCAGCGAAAACGTGATCCTGCTGGGCCCTCCTGGTGTCGGAAAAACTCATCTGGCCATAGCTCTTGGCGTGAAAGCGGTGGATGCGGGACATCGGGTACTGTTTATGCCACTGGACAGACTGATCGCGACACTGATGAAAGCGAAACAGGAAAACCGGCTGGAGCGTCAGCTACAGCAACTGAGTTATGCCCGGGTGTTGATCCTGGATGAAATAGGCTATCTGCCGATGAACAGAGAGGAAGCCAGTCTGTTCTTCCGGCTGAGGTAGCCTGAGTTTAACGGACACTCCTTCCTGAAATAGAATGGCATCAGAAGGAGCTAATAATGAGCAGAAAAACCCAACGTTACTCTAAAGAGTTCAAAGCCGAAGCTGTCAGAACGGTTCCTGAAAATCAACTTTCGATCAGTGAAGGCGCTTCCCGATTATCTCTTCCTGAAGGCACTTTAGGACAATGGGTTACCGCCGCCAGAAAAGGGCTCGGTACTCCTGGTTCCCGCACGGTGGCTGAACTGGAATCTGAAATTCTGCAACTGCGTAAGGCGTTAAATGAAGCTCGCCTTGAGCGAGATATATTAAAAAAAGCAACAGCGTATTTTGCACAGGAGTCGCTGAAAAATACGCGTTAATCGAACAATGGCGACAACAATTTCCCATTGAAGCGATGTGTCAGGTATTTGGTGTATCCAGGAGCGGTTATTACAACTGGGTACAGCATGAACCCTCAGACAGAAAACAAAGTGATGAGCGGCTAAAACTGGAGATTAAGGTGGCACATATCCGCACTCGCGAAACATATGGAACCCGGCGGCTCCAGACGGAGCTGGCAGAGAATGGCATCATCGTTGGTCGTGACCGACTGGCACGTCTTCGTAAGGAGCTAAGGCTACGCTGTAAGCAGAAACGCAAGTTCAGAGCGACTACGAACTCGAACCACAATCTGCCAGTTGCGCCAAATCTGCTGAACCAGACGTTCGCTCCTACAGCACCAAATCAGGTCTGGGTGGCGGACCTGACGTATGTTGCCACACAGGAGGGATGGTTGTACCTCGCTGGCATCAAAGATGTTTATACGTGCGAAATTGTCGGCTACGCCATGGGAGAGCGCATGACAAAAGAGCTGACAGGTAAAGCCCTGTTTATGGCGCTCAGGAGCCAGCGCCCACCTGCCGGGCTAATCCACCACTCTGATCGAGGTTCACAGTACTGCGCATACGATTACCGGGTCATACAGGAGCAGTCTGGTCTGAAAACATCAATGTCGCGTAAAGGTAACTGTTACGACAACGCTCCGATGGAAAGCTTCTGGGGAACGCTGAAAAATGAGAGCCTGAGCCACTATCGTTTTAATAACCGGGATGAAGCCATCTCAGTAATACGGGAATACATTGAGATTTTCTACAATCGTCAGCGTCGTCACTCTCGTCTGGGGAATATCTCCCCGGCAGCCTTCAGGGAAAAATATCATCAGATGGCTGCTTAAAAAAAGAACAAATGGTAGTGTCCGCTATTGCCAGTACACCTCAGTTAGTCAGCTTCTTATCGAACTTGAGCTGAAGGATCTTAAAACAAGTTTCCATAGTGCTCCTGGATTTTCTCTTTTTGGACATTGACGTCTCCACTGGTTTAAACACGGCAATGGAGACTGTGGTGAAAAGAGTTAATTCCCGGAGTGACTGGCGAATTCCAATCAATGATCGGAAGTATGCCAAATCGTGATCGATTGTGATGCCAAACTGTGATCGGAGATGGATGCCAAATCATGATCGATTCGAATGCCAAACTGCGATCGATTCAGATGCCATTTTGCAATCAGCGCCAGAACAGCAGCTGACAGGCCGTATTTGATTTTTGCGCTCATGGATATTTATCAGGATGCTACCAATGAAAGATACTGGAAAGCCAACTGCAAAAAGCTAACAACCCGTAATCGAGTTATCAGAACTGTTAATTTTTATGGTATACCGCGCCTCTGAACAGGGGCGCGTTTCTGGCAACAGCTCGTCCCCTTCACATAACCCGGCAGCAACATCCAAGAAGACCTGTCTGATGCTCCTTCTGGCTGCTGCCTCATAAAACTCCAGCGCGGCACCTTCAACACGGTCCAGCGAGATGTCCAGGTCAAAAATTTCACCGTCAAAGCGTTTTTTGTCCCGTAACGCTAAAGTTACCGTAACTTTATTCTCAAAATTGCGGATCCCTTTCACAATCAGTTCATAGTTTTGAGTCATTGAATTACTCTCCCCGTGCAGCCTTACGACGGTCCTCTCTGATTTTGAAATACAGGTTAGTCAGATATGTCAGCAGCCCAAACAGCAGACTCCCCAGCACGCCTATTGCCGCCCACTGAGACGGGGAAACCCTGTCCAGCAACTGCAGGAACCAGTAGCCCGTTCCCACCGCTGACGTGGTGTATGACACACCTGTTGTGATTTTTTCCATCTGGTACATACCCCGTCTCCCGTTATCCGGAAGCTGACAACAATAAAAAAAGCCACCAGTTAAGTACTGATGGCTCTGATAACTCATGCAGGCATCTCAGACGACCCACTGACACTACCGGTGAGTTTAACGATACCTTCCATTTGGCTGGCTCACTTTTTATGATGATGCCGGTGCATTTATCTCCAGCACCAGACTTTCTATCTCAACGCCATACGCTGCATTTTTGGTAATATCCGTCAGCGTCAGCGCATTCAGCCCCAGTGTCAGACTGTCTTTTATGACCTGGAATGCCGGGCCAGCCACTCCATTCAGTTTCGGAGTAACCGTGGCACTGCCGGCGGTGAACACCAGCTCCAGCGTCAGCCAGTCGTTACTGTAATTCCCGAACTCGCCCAACTTTGTGTTTCCTGCTTTCTTGTGATGCATCAGATTCAGTTTGCCGTCTGTGGTCTGGGTGAAGAACGACATCAGGAACGGGTTACCAGTCCCGGTCATCGCCACGACGTCAGGTAACGCTACATCGGTATACAGATAAATTCCCAGACCGAACTGGTTGTTGGTCAGTGCGCCTGACAGTCGAAACTTACAGCTCAGTCTGCCACCCCGTGTCAGCAGGGAGACTGCGTCATCCACCGGGCGCGTCAGGGACCAGGCTTTATTGCTCTGCTTGGTGATCTTAAATACACCATCTGACAACTGAACTCCGCCATTCTTAATGCTCCAGCCCTGCGCAGCAGCGTCTCCGGCTGTCGGCAACAGGGAGATTGTGCGTATGGATGCATCTTCAGACGGCCCCGATGGCGTGTCGCCGCCGGGCGAGGGTTTGATTTCCGGTGCCTTACCACTAATGAAGGCTAAGGTGCGACCGGCTACGTTCAGAATAGCAGTTGCCATACGATCGGGAATAATGCCACGACGCGCCCATGAGCTGAAATGCGTCGGGCGATTTGATGATACCCAGTTTTTGTTCGTTCGGGATGCCGAACCGTAATAACCAGACCCGGCAATATCAGGATCTTCTGACGGGTTGTTTGTCGGTGTATTAACTCCGCTACCATCGGTCATAAAGGGAACAAAATAAATCTGCTGGGATTCTTTACCTTTATATGCACCATATACCACTTCATATTGCGTACCGTGTTCTTGTTTCCACGCGTATGTCGTGTCGCCACAAATCCAGGGGACTGATGCCGGACTTCCACCGTGACACTGCGCCGCCAGCCCGGCAAGGTCAGCACGGAACTGCTGTACCATTGCAAGAAATGCTGCTGGCTGCTGGGCGTAACTGGCATTCGTCATATCGAATTCCCCCTGCATCCAGCATATCGCCAGCAAAACGTTTTTCGGGTTTTTCTGCAATGCTGCCTTCGTGCGGAAAAGCAGATCCTGATATAACGGCTTACCCACTCCCCAGCGAGCCGAATCCTGACTGGCCCCCGTGGACTCGCTGAATGTCCCCTCCGTGCCCTGGGTGAATGCCGAACCACCACAACAGCATGGTACCAGCAGGATCCCCGCATTATTAGGGATATACGGAAGCAGTTTTTTGGCAATATGTAAGCCCTGTCCGACACAGCCGTACTGCCCTTTGCTCAGGTCAGCCCGGGGATGGTTAATCGTACTCATATCCTGAACATCATGCAGACAATGGTCAGCAGGAATGATGTCGTTAAATACGCATACTTCACCACCGGGAGTCACTGTGTTACGACGGGCCAGTTGCTTAATGCGCGGATGGGGCGCATCGTATGAATCCGGAAGCGGAAGACCTTCACCGTAAGCCATGGCATTGGATTGCCCGGCCAGTACGATGACGTAGTACCACTCCGGCTCAGTTGCACCACTGACGACCACATCACCTTCTGCTGCAATCGCCTGCATCAGGGTATAAGGGGTTATGGCCACCGGACTACCAAACGGCTGCCAGCCCTCCTTCAGTTTTTGTGTCAGTCGTTTCGCAAGGTCTGACGGCGATGCCGCCCTGACCACGTCATAGTGTTTAAATGCCATGAATCCTCCCGGCCGGGATAATATTGTGAGTAAAATAAGGAGCGGGCTGAAGTCCGGAAGTTACAGGACAATGGCAGAAGAGAGACGACAGCCCGCAATTCGAAAAAGACCGCGCAGTTGCGCAGAGTGATTACTATGGGGTATTATTCGCCAGCTGAAATATTACTTCACGTTTTATTGTTTATTCCTTGCCGCCCGCGTCTCCCAGCGCGGGCTTTTTTTGCCCACAAGAAAACCCCTCCGGAGAGGGGCTAAAGCCGCGTATCTGTATCATCATGCACATGGTGCCGGGTGCCTCCCGGTGAGTTCAGCCCGGTGCCACTAAACCCGCGTCATTCTCGTTTTGATAATCAGAGATTATACCGTCACCAGTCGCCCCTCCGCTCAGGGGGATTCACCATGCGAAATTTTTTTAACAAATGCCCAGTCTGACAGGCAACTGTCAACTTACTGAATTGTGAGCAACATAGCATTTAACGGGGAACCTGTTTTCTGCAGTAAAAAGGCCCACCGGAGCGGATGGGCCTGGAAGGATAGCGGTCATGTGATGCCGGTTTCCCGGTAACTCAGCACCGGTATCTGAGTCAACGTTTTCTCTACTGGGTCATTTCCGATACGCCCTGCCTGCTGACAGGCTTTCATCACATCTGAAAATATAGCACCCTGACTGATACTGTAGTACCTAAGGTTCCAGAAACTGTGATGTATCCGGCACAGAAAAGCCCCTCCGGAGAGGGCTGGAGAGTGGCGCTATGTGCCATTGCATGATGCCGGGTGCCTCCCGGTGAATTCAGTACCAGCACCTGAATCCGCGATTATCCCATATACCTACTCGCTGATTGCCCCTCCGCACAGGGGGATTCACCATGCCAGTTTCTTTTAACAAACTCCCCGCAAAACAGACAACTGTCAACCGTCTGAATTGTGAGACATTTAAAAAAAAGGCCCGCAAAAGCGAGCCAGGGAAAATAAGTGTGGCGCGTTGTACTGGATTCGAACCAGTGACCGATTGCTTAGAAGGCAATTGCTCTGTCCGGCTGAGCTAACAACGCATGATGCAGATAATGGACCGCCATCGGGGACTTGAACCCCGCGCAGCCAGCTTCGAAGGCTGGCGCTCTTTCCTGATGAGCTAATGGCGGTATGTGATGGTGGCCCTTGCTGGATTTGAACCAGCGACCTGGCGATTATGAGTCGCTCGCTCTCACCACTGAGCTAAAGGGCCGGGAGCCGCATAATAACGACGCGTAATTAATTCTTCAATATCATCCGTTCTGGCTGACTAAATCCTGTACTTCCCGAACCGTCTGCTCAAAACGTTCAGTCTCCAGCTCAACGCCAATTGCACGACGCCCGAGCGCCAGTGCCGCTTTCACTGTCGAACCCAACCCCATGAAAAAATCTGCAATCAGGTCACCCGGACGACTGCTAGCGCTGATTATCTGCTGCAGCATTTCTGCCGGTTTTTCGCACGGATGTTTCCCGGGATAGAACTGCACCGGTTTATGCGTCCACACATCGGTATACGGCACCTGCACCGTCACGCCAAAATACCGCCGCAGATGTTTATATTCACTCAGCAGCTCCGCATACTGCCGGTTCAGTGAGGTATACGTATCCACCAGCTGGTGGTGGAGCTTTTCCAGTTCACCACGCCGATGCTTCTCTTCTGCCACCCGGGCAAACAGCGCCTGTAATTTCAGATAATCGCTTTCATTCGGCAACTGCCACTGACCGGCACTGAACCAGTGCGACACCATGTTTTTCTTTCCTGTGGCATCTGCAATCTGTTTTGCCGTTATCCCCAGGGCAGCTCGCGCATCACGAAAGTAAGAAATCAGCGGGGCCATCACATGCTGTTTCAGTGCACTGCCCTTCGCCGCATACCCGGCATCTTTCGGACGATACGGCCCCTGATAATGTTCCGCGAACAGAATGCGCTCTGTGGCGGGGAAATACGCCCGCAGGCTTTCCTTGTTGCATCCGTTCCAGCGTCCGGACGGCTTCGCCCAGATAATATGGTTCAGCACACTGAAGCGTTCACGCATCATGATTTCGATATCAGATGCCAGGCGATGACCACAGAACAGGTAAAGACTTCCGGCAGGTTTCAGCACCCGCCAGAACTGCGCCAGACACTGGTCCAGCCACTTCAGGTAATCATCGTCGCCCTTCCACTGGTTATCCCAGCCCTCAGGCTTCACTTTAAAGTACGGCGGGTCCGTGACTATCAGGTCAACAGAATTTTCGGGTAACGACCGGATAAATTCCAGGCAGTCGGCGTTGATTAACTCACAACTGGATATTTTTACAGTATTAAGCATGGATCATTAAGCCTGTCTCTGATAGGCTCATTCTGCTTTTGCGCAAAGCAGTGGGCCTGAGGTTTGCTTGTGAACCCAACGCATGAGCAGATGGCTGGTGGGTGCCCCTAACACCCACCAGCCGCCCATTTACCACAAATAAAAAAGCCTTCACTGCGGAAGGCGTCTGTAACAACCGAACTGATAGTCTGCCAGACCCGCCATAACCAGCTGGGTCAGTATTAACTGGCAGCGTTCGCGTGAAAGGTAAGTATTCTGCGCTATCTCCCCGACTGTCGCCGGTTCGGTAACGCTTAATTCATTAAACACCACTCTGGCGGTTTCTGTCATATCCTGCTGTTTTAGCATGTCTTTTCCTTTTCCGGTTAACGTGACACACCAATAACTCTTGTCGAAAAAGCCAGCAAGCTGAAAGACAGGTATTCACCGCCACCAGCGCGTTTACTGTACTGACGCGATTTCAGTCATAAAAAACCCGCTCGGCGGCGGGTTGTAGAAACTCTTCTAACGTCAGGCATAAAACGCCCATCGTTATGACGAATTTACCACAGATTCCGGAAAAATCAACCTTGTTACCTAGTTACCTTTTTTAACTGCCGCTCAGCCCATGCTTCTTCAATATCAAACCGGGTCACCAGCGCATCATAAAATTTCTTAACTGTTTTTTCCCATGACGCGCGTGTTATCTGGTTTGTCACCTCGCATATAGCATTAAATGCCTCCGTTGATGGTAGTCTTTCATAGCCACGACCACCACAACGCTGGCAGTCTCTGATAACAGGCATACCACGTTTTACCGACTCTTCACGATGAATGGCGACACCACGCCCACGGCAATCCTTACAGGCGGTGGAAACCTCACCCTTTCCGCCACACTCCGGACAGGCAACTTTTACCACCTCCCTGACTTTTTTCCATTCTTCCCAGTAAGACGGATACACACCTTTCGTACACTTTGCCCATACCGGCGGCTTACCATCCGGATACTGGATCTTGTTTGTAAAAACCTCGCTTTCAATAAATTTTTTTCCGTGACAGCAGGGGCACTGTTTTTTGCTCGCCGCGCTACGGGCATAATCTTCAAACGCATACGAAGCCATAATACGCATCACTGCCGGTTTTATTTCTGCCGGGAGTTTTCTTAACGCCGCCACGCGATCACACCGACTGAGTGCATATTCTGTCAGCAATTCTGTTGCCCGCTCTCTGTCATTCATACTAATGCCCATTTTCCCAAGGAACGCAGAAACCCCCATCTCAGCCCGATTCTGTGTCATGCCCTGCGCGGCCATCACATCAGTGATACTCAGCGCATCTTTCGACGTTGAGGCCGATGCATCAGTCAGGCCGGGGGATTTTGGGGAGTAGTATTTCGGTAAATCTTCCAGTTTCATTTTTTGACCTGCCCTTCAAGCATTATGGGATAAATCTTCACCCCCAGACGTCCACCAGATACTGGCTGAGCACGAACGATATTGATTTCATCAAACTGCTCATCGTCCATTAGCAACCCCGCATGCGTCAGCGCATCCAGCGGCGCTTTCAGAATATTGTCCAGGTCACGGCGGCGCTTATCCGGTGGTTCTGCAATAATTTTTATTGCCAACCTTCCGGACAGGCTTAATTTCAGCCGCTGCTGGCGAACAATAAGCGCCACTGCCCGGCGATAACGCTCCCCGGCTTTTGATACAAAATATGTGCTGCCACGACGACGCCAGTAAGTGTTCACCGTCGGCGGGTAAGGTAAAACAAATTCTATGCGCTCGGTCATTTATGCTTTCCACTTCAGAACACCCGAATTTCTCGCGTGCATTAAAAAACGAATCAGCAACAACAGCTGACTGCCGTGTTTCTCTTCAAAATCTTTTACTCCGGCATGTAGTTCGTTACGGCATTTACGGCATAACGGAATAACAAACAAATCATCAGCCTTTGTTCCCATCCCTCCCAGTCCATGACCAATGATGTGATGCGGATCATCTGCCTGATTGCCACACGTCATGCATTTCTGCGTTTTTACCCAGCGCGTGTATACAGGCATCTCTTCCCGTTGTGATTTCTGGCGCTGGAGATACTGAGCCGGTGACTCCGGATCAACGGCAATGCTGACCACCGTCTTTTCCTGTGGTGGGTTCTGTTGCTGGTGGACGTGAGGCAGTAACGCAATATTTTTTGTGCGCTGCTTCAGTATGCTGGTGGCTGTCTGCTCTCCCGGTATGATGTCGCTTTCACTGTACACAGAGCGAATTTTTTCCGCACGCAACCCCAGCGAACGACGTAATACCGCTTCCGGTAGCGCGTCCGCCACCTGATTGCGGACCGCCCACCAGGATAATTCAGCCAGAGATAATTCACGCTCCTGCGTACCGCTTATTGCGTGACCGATGACGTCAATCATCCATGCTGACAGGTTTTGATGAGCAAGTTGCTCGAGTGATTCGGATGTCTGGTCACGCAGCTGGTTGTCGCAGTGCCAGCACAACACCATTGCGCCGGTACCATAACGGTGAATGACGGTTTCGCTGTGATGATAATCGCCGTGTGGCCACTGGCAGGATTTAATATGGCGCAACAGCCAGTCAGACAATGCACCAGCACCACCAGCAGCACGAATCACCCGTGCGTTACTGAAAAACGGCAGCAATGTTTTGTCTTCCACCAGCGGCTGGCGAGCGGCAGGAACGACCCCGGACGGCAGATTACGCATGCTTTTTGGTTCCGGCTCCACCAGTATTCTGCCGTTATGGAATGCTGACATTGATTCACGGCCTGGCTTAACGATAACCAGACCGAGTTCCGGTACCAGAACAGGTCGAAGTAATACCCGCACATTACCTCCAGATCCGTTGCTGGAATGTGCGGGACGGACGCGTTGGCCGTTCGGAGTAAGGGAGCCTGACGGAGATTATCCAGTGACGGTAGTCGAGGCTAAGGGCTTTTTTAACCTCGCATCCGCGCCTGCGGTAACACTGAATGAGCCATTCGGCCTGTTCTTCAGTGCATGGGGGATGCTGGTACCAATCAGATTTAAATGCGTGAGAGCGCCGCCCGTGCCTGCTGGCAAAGACGGCTGAATTATCAGAATTGTGTAGTCTGGAATTTTGCGCCATCGGCTTTCTCCGGTGGCACAGTGTTACTCAACAGGGGTTCAGCCCTGCGCTGAATTGTAGATGAATTCACTCATCTTCAAAAGCAGAAAAACCAGCCTTAATCCCAGCTTCTTTCAGAGACGGCAACGATGTGACAAATTCATTTGCACGCGAAATAAAACCATCCGTCACAAGCCCATCCACAAAATGAATTAACGCAGCTCCACTCTTCCTTTGTTGAGACTGTAAACATTTAATACGGCAGTGGCTGACAATAGCGCCATTCTCAACGCGCACAGTATAGAGGCCATCTTCACTAAAAATTTCACGTAATTCTTCGATTTTCATCAACAGAATCCTTCCAGATAAATAGCACTCCCCTGTTCGGGGTCCATCCCTCTTCTCCCTGCGCGCTACTTAAGTATTTTTGATTCTATTCCGGCACCATCTAAAACTTCAAACGCGTTGAAAATAAAAACAAAAACCCGCCGAAGCGGGTTAAGTGTGGGTGCATTGAGGATGCCTGACCCATCAGAGGTGGCGAGGGATTTCTCCCCCGCCTGGTCTCTTACTCCTCAGGTTCGTAAGCTGTGAAGACAGCGACCTCCGTCTGGCCGGTTCGAATTCGTACCTCGCAGAGGTCTTTCCTCGTTACCAGTGCCGTCACTATGACGGTTAAACAGATGACGATCAGGGCGATTAACATCGCCTTTTGCTGCTTCATAGCCTGCTTCTCCTTGCCTTTCGGCACGTAAGAGGCTAACCTAGATTTGCCGTTCATAGATTGAGCCTCAGATTAATGTTAAGCGTCTTGCCGGACGCGTAATGTTAACTGGGGCTTTTCTCTATCTGCCTTTTGGTGTTCATGCCTGAGACAGATAGCCTCAAGCACCCGCTGCAATTCTACTTAACTCTCCTTTTCCCGCAAACCGTTTTTATCCCCAGCGGCAAATCGAATACACCACCAGCGCCACCGCCATCGCAATTCCTACCGTTGTTAATGCTTCAGGCCAGGTCATCGTAAAATATCCTCCACGCTTATCAGTCCGTTCCGCTCCAGATAACTCATCGCCTTATCCGGTAATTTGCAGTCTGGCTTCGCTTTTCTCAGTTGCCAGGTTAACTGCTTTACCAGCATGGTTAACTCATCGACCAGACGCTGATATCCCACTGGTTTGTATTCATGCAATTTACCGGCTGGCTCTGCTGCCAGCGATACCAGTGCGATTTCCAGAACAGCAATATCCATCTTATATGTGCGGATGATGTCATGGTCGATTGTGCCCGGTATGCACAGTCTCTGTGCTTCAATAGTCTCCTCTGCGTGAGCTATTAACTGCTCTCTGGTAAAAGTCGTCATGCCGTAGCCCCTTCTTGATATTTTTCAAACCAGAACACAACCGGCTCTGCTTCCAGCGATGCCAGCGCAATCCGTGCCAGTTCCATTTGTTCACCACGGGTAAGCCCGTTTTCAAGCGGGTTTTTAATGAACAATTCAATACGTTCTTTGGTAATAGTGGTCATGTGTTACTCCTTAACCCGCAGTGCTTTCAACTGATGAGGGGAACAAAATCTTTTCATCAAACCCTGCATTCATATCATGAACAGCAACACACCAATCCATCGACGAACGATTATCAAGAGCCTCCATGATTTCATCCATGCGGCGTAGGTCATACAGGTAAATGCTTTTATCGCCAATGGTGTAAAAGCCAATTTTTTTCGGTGATGGATGAGGTGTACTGGCAATAGCGGACACTACCATTTGTTCTTTTTTTAAGCAGCCATCTGATGATATTTTTCCCTGAAGGCTGCCGGGGAGATATTCCCCAGACGAGAGTGACGACGCTGACGATTGTAGAAAATCTCAATGTATTCCCGTATTACTGAGATGGCTTCATCCCGGTTATTAAAACGATAGTGGCTCAGGCTCTCATTTTTCAGCGTTCCCCAGAAGCTTTCCATCGGAGCGTTGTCGTAACAGTTACCTTTACGCGACATTGATGTTTTCAGACCAGACTGCTCCTGTATGACCCGGTAATCGTATGCGCAGTACTGTGAACCTCGATCAGAGTGGTGGATTAGCCCGGCAGGTGGGCGCTGGCTCCTGAGCGCCATAAACAGGGCTTTACCTGTCAGCTCTTTTGTCATGCGCTCTCCCATGGCGTAGCCGACAATTTCGCACGTATAAACATCTTTGATGCCAGCGAGGTACAACCATCCCTCCTGTGTGGCAACATACGTCAGGTCCGCCACCCAGACCTGATTTGGTGCTGTAGGAGCGAACGTCTGGTTCAGCAGATTTGGCGCAACTGGCAGATTGTGGTTCGAGTTCGTAGTCGCTCTGAACTTGCGTTTCTGCTTACAGTGTAGCCTTAGCTCCTTACGAAGACGTGCCAGTCGGTCACGACCAACGATGATGCCATTCTCTGCCAGCTCCGTCTGGAGCCGCCGGGTTCCATATGTTTCGCGAGTGCGGATATGTGCCACCTTAATCTCCAGTTTTAGCCGCTCATCACTTTGTTTTCTGTCTGAGGGTTCATGCTGTACCCAGTTGTAATAACCGCTCCTGGATACACCAAATACCTGACACATCGCTTCAATGGGAAATTGTTGTCGCCATTGTTCGATTAACGCGTATTTTTCAGCGACTCCTGTGCAAAATACGCTGTTGCTTTTTTTAATATATCTCGCTCAAGGCGAGCTTCATTTAACGCCTTACGCAGTTGCAGAATTTCAGATTCCAGTTCAGCCACCGTGCGGGAACCAGGAGTACCGAGCCCTTTTCTGGCGGCGGTAACCCATTGTCCTAAAGTGCCTTCAGGAAGAGATAATCGGGAAGCGCCTTCACTGATCGAAAGTTGATTTTCAGGAACCGTTCTGACAGCTTCGGCTTTGAACTCTTTAGAGTAACGTTGGGTTTTTCTGCTCATTATTAGCTCCTTCTGATGCCATTCTATTTCAGGAAGGAGTGTCCGTTAAACTCAGGCTACCTCAAAAATTAAAGGGCAGGTTGTTGAACTTGTACGTCTGAGCGGTCGCGAGACGTTGCGGCAACTGGAAGCCAAGACAGGTGCGACAAGATATCTGATGAGTGTTCTCGCCAGAGAGCTGGTTGCCAGTGGCGATGTATACAACTCTGGTTACGGGTTATTCCCGTCTGAACAGGCGCGTAAGGACTGGCAAAACGCCCGCAAAAAACTCTCAAGGGCAAATCTGAAGAAACCATCTGTGGTTGATCCTGACCTTATCTGGTCATTACCAGACGGAGAAATACGCCGCTACGACAGGCGTCAAAACATAATCTGTAGCGAGTGCCGGAAGAGCGAAGCTATGCAGCGTGTACTGGCTTTCTATCAGGGTAATTTTCAGAAGGTGCTGTTGTGAGCCAAATTAACAATCGGAACTTCGTGAAGAGAAAGCATAATCCAAAATCTGAATAATTAAGTTCAGCACTGTGGTGATGCTGCCAACTTACTGATTTAGTGTATGATGGTGTTTTTGAGGTGCTCCAGTGGCTTCTGTTTCTATCAGCTGTCCCTCCTGTTCAGCTACTGACGGGGTGGTGCGTAACAGCAAAAGCACTGCCGGACATCAGCGCTATCTCTGCTCTCACTGCCGTAAAACATGGCAACTGCAGTTCACTTACACCGCTTCTCAACCCGGTACGCACCAGAAAATCATTGATATGGCCATGAATGGCGTTGGATGCCGGGCAACTGCACGCATTATGGGCGTTGGCCTCAACACGATTTTACGTCACTTAAAAAACTCAGGCCGCAGTCGGTAACCTCGCGCATACAGCCGGGCAGTGACGTCATCGTCTGCGCGGAAATGGACGAACAGTGGGGCTATGTCGGGGCTAAATCGCGCCAGCGCTGGCTGTTTTACGCGTATGACAGTCTCCGGAAGACGGTTGTTGCGCACGTATTCGGTGAACGCACTATGGCGACGCTGGGGCGTCTTATGAGCCTGCTGTCACCCTTTGACGTGGTGATATGGATGACGGATGGCTGGCCGCTGTATGAATCCCGCCTGAAGGGAAAGCTGCACGTAATCAGCAAGCGATATACGCAGCGAATTGAGCGGCATAACCTGAATCTGAGGCAGCACCTGGCACGGCTGGGACGGAAGTCGCTGTCGTTCTCAAAATCGGTGGAGCTGCATGACAAAGTCATCGGGCATTATCTGAACATAAAACACTATCAATAAGTTGGAGTCATTACCCGGCACTGTAAATAAAATTTAATCCTTAACTGGAGGTATATCTATGTCAAATACACAGAAAATTATTAACACTGAAAAATATAACGAGTGGGTGAAAAAATTCTCTGAGCAGATTTTTAAAATTACTGGCGACGAGAATGTGGCAAAAAATGAATTAGAACCGTGGACACCTGAAGGAAACGCACCAAATTATTGCTGGTGGGAGGTTGATCCGGTTGATGCTGCAAATGAAGCCATGAGTTACCACAACGATTAATGTCGGGAGGCCGCCCGAAAGGGCGGTAAGAAATGACTACATTATTCAGAAAAGAATATCCGCAAAAAAGTAGGGCGACAGAATTTTTGTTTCTCATTCTGTTTATCGTATTGATGATACCGATATCCCCTCTAATTTTTGTCTGGGCAATCGGGAAAATAATTGAGCCAGTTACTGAATTGTATACCGACGTTGTATGGGCGTCGTTCAACACACTGCACAATAAAATTAATCCGTATAAGGAAAACTGATATGGCAACTTTGACAAAAAAAGAACGGGCATGGTTGAACGAATTACAGGAAGTTCTTGATCGCTGTCCTGTGGTGTCATCCTGCCGCGATTGCGTTCTTAGTCCGTGGCTATTGCACCACCATCACGCGAAAGGGACAGCTAAGCGCGGCGGGATGGTTAAGCCAGCAACATTAACCGTTGCATTTAAAAAAGCCCGGGATTCTGTGGATTACAACTGGCGTGCTAATGGCACCCCACCCTCTTTCCATGAGCAGAGATCTTTATCAGAGCGATTGTTCAGAGAGCAGGGGGTTGATACCAAAATTTTGCTAGGCCATTCGAATCAAAAAATGACCGATATTTACAACGATGTACGCGGTAAGGAGTGGAAAAAACTGGTCATTTGATAACCAGTTTTGCAGAGGTTTTGCAGAGAAAATTAAAAGCGGTACCCGGCAGAGAACATAAACACCCACGGATCCAGTCGTACCGAGTCTTTTACGGTAGTAACACCAGATTTGTACTTAGCCGTGGTATCGATATCCATGTACCACACTGACATGTTAACCAACCAGTCACGGTTAATCAGATAATCAACCCCCACCTGCCCGGCAGCTCCCCAGTAATCTTTCAGACTGAGATCGGAAAGCCCCGCCTCTTTGCCATGATCGTTAAATCCATTATCAAAGAAGGTGGTGTAGTTAATACCTGCCCCAACATAAGGACGGAATTTGCTGCCGGCATCACCAAAATACCACTGCGCCATCAGTGTTGGCGGCAGATGATGAACGGTTGCAATATCGCCGGTCGCCCGGGTGCCGATTTTATGGCGGAACGGCGTCGCTGCCAGTAATTCCACACCAATGTTGTCGGTCGCCATATAAGTAAACGTCAGGCCCAGTTGCGTGTTATTGGTCACGCTGAATCCACCCAGACTTCCTAACGTACCACCAGCACCTTCTGTTGGACGTACGGTTGCAGAACCTGCACGCATAAAAAATTCGCCTGCTTCATGCGCAAAGGCACTGCCAGAGAGAAGAGTTGTTACTGCCAAAGCCGCCACTGTTAACTTTTTCATATCCGCTCCGTCGTTATGGTTATAAAAACGTGACGAATATACCTACATTGGAGTAACAAATGATCCTACATAGATCACATTACATATGATAATTCACCCTTTATTGATCTGGATTAATTTAGAAGTTGCATTGAGAATCCTGGTTAACGTGATTTAAATCAATTTTTAGATATTTTCGCTACGCAAATATTAACTCGTTCGCCACTTGCCGCGGTTTGCCCACGCCTGAAGGCCAGCAATTACCTCCGCTTTACAAAGATATGCTTTTCCATACAAGACCTGATGCTGCCACCCGAGGCTTAACCAGGGTACAATTGCCCGCTAATTAACACCTGCATAAAACTCAAGGAGAGTGCATGTCTATCACGGCGCAGTCCGTATACCGTGACACCGGAAATTTCTTCCGTAATCAATTTATGACCATTCTGTTGGTATCGTTGCTATGTGCGTTTATCACAGTGGTGTTAGGGCATGTTTTCTCACCCAGTGATGCACAGCTTGCGCAGCTCAATGACGGCGTGCCCGTTAGCGGCAGTAGTGGGTTGTTCGACCTGGTTCAGAATATGTCACCGGAACAACAACAAATTTTGCTGCAGGCTTCAGCGGCGTCCACTTTTTCAGGATTAATCGGTAACGCCATTCTCGCCGGAGGCGTAATATTAATTATCCAGCTGGTGTCTGCGGGTCAGAGAGTCAGTGCGCTGCGAGCTATTGGTGCCAGTGCGCCGATATTGCCCAAGTTATTTATTCTGATTTTTCTGACTACCCTTTTAGTACAGATTGGCATCATGCTGGTGGTCGTTCCGGGAATTATCATGGCCATTTTACTGGCCCTGGCACCGGTGATGCTGGTACAGGACAAAATGGGCATTTTTGCCTCGATGCGTAGCAGTATGCGGCTGACTTGGGCGAATATGCGTCTGGTGGCACCCGCAGTACTGAGCTGGTTGCTGGCAAAAACACTGTTGCTGCTTTTTGCCTCTTCTTTTGCCGCATTAACCCCGGAAATTGGTGCCGTACTGGCGAACACCTTGAGCAACCTGATTTCAGCCATATTGCTCATCTATCTGTTCCGCCTGTATATGTTGATTCGCCAATAACCTTAAGCATTTGATTACGGAATCGTAAAATGAAGCAGTTTCTTGATTTTTTACCGCTGGTTGTCTTTTTCGCGTTTTACAAGATTTATGACATCTATGCGGCTACTGCGGCGCTGATCGTCGCCACGGCGATTGTGCTTATCTATAGCTGGGTTCGCTTTCGTAAGGTTGAGAAGATGGCCCTGATCACTTTTGTTCTGGTGGTCGTCTTCGGTGGCTTGACGCTGTTCTTCCACAATGATGAGTTTATTAAATGGAAGGTTACAGTCATTTATGCTCTGTTTGCGGGAGCCCTGTTAGTCAGCCAATGGGTGATGAAAAAGCCGCTAATTCAGCGGATGCTGGGTAAAGAACTCACGCTGCCGCAACCGGTATGGTCGAAGCTAAATCTGGCCTGGGCTGTTTTCTTTATCCTTTGCGGTCTGGCAAACATCTACATCGCATTCTGGCTGCCGCAAAATATTTGGGTCAACTTTAAAGTCTTTGGCCTGACCGCCCTTACCTTAATCTTCACATTGTTAAGCGGTATCTATATCTACCGCCACATGCCGCAGGAAGATAAATCCTAACCAGACTGCCAGTCCTTCGGGGCTGGCGCTGTATCTCCTCTGTTCTCCTCAGGAAAATCATAGTAGCATCGCGCCTGTGATTTTCCTTTTAAGTCGGTTTTACCATGTCTACAACACATAACGTCCCTCAGGGCGATCTTGTTTTACGTACTTTAGCCATGCCCGCCGATACCAATGCCAATGGTGACATCTTTGGTGGTTGGTTAATGTCACAAATGGATATTGGCGGCGCTATTCTGGCAAAAGAAATTGCCCACGGTCGCGTAGTGACTGTGCGGGTTGAAGGAATGACTTTCTTACGGCCGGTTGCGGTCGGCGATGTGGTGTGCTGCTATGCACGCTGTGTCCAGAAAGGGACGACATCGGTCAGCATTAATATTGAAGTGTGGGTGAAAAAAGTAGCGTCTGAACCAATCGGGCAACGCTATAAAGCGACAGAAGCATTATTTAAGTATGTCGCGGTTGATCCTGAAGGAAAACCTCGCGCCTTACCTGTTGAGTAATAGTCAAAAGCCTCCGGTCGGAGGCTTTTGACTTTCTACTTACTGAATTTCGGTGGTGCCGTTAATTTTAAACAGGATATTCACCACAATCCCACTGCCTGGCTTACCCGGCTCATAACGCCATCTGCGCATCGCATTTTTCACCTCACGCTCAAACATGTTCGCAGGCTTGGCTGAGAGGATTTGTACGTTATCCACGCGACCATCCGGCGTGACGTCAAATTTAACTTTAACCTGCCCTTCAATGCGCAATGCCTGTGCTCGTGCCGGATACTGCGGCTGATTACGGCTTAATGCGCGTGGTCCTGAAGCCACACTGGTAACCGGCTTGCTGGTTGCAGCCGTTGCCGTACTTGATGTGGGGCGCGCGGGTGCCGTATTTTCAAACGGTGATGCCGGACGCGACTCTACGGGTTTGACATCGCGTTTTGGCTGCTCCTGTACCTTTTTCACCGGCTTCGGTTTTGGCTTAGGTTTCGGCTTCGGCTTTTCAATGACCACCGGTGCTTCTTTTGGCGGTTCGGGGATCGGCTCAGGTTCCGGTTCTGGCTCTACCACCGGCTCCGGTGGCGGCTGAACGGCTTGTGGCGGTTCGAGATCAGCAGGCGCAACCATCGTGACAGAAATTGGCTGCGCAGGCGCAGGTAGTTCAATAACCTGATGTACCGAGGTATAGAGCAGACCCGCCACAACAGCACCATGAATGCAGACCGAAAGTAACGTCGGCCAGGGGAAGCGGCGAGGTAAATCAAGGGTCATTGTATTGTAGCTATTCGGCATTGTAGCATTAGCCATAACGTTTATAAGTTCATCTTTAAATGATAATCAATTGCATGGGAGTTTATCACCGTGAGAACCGTAATAACATACTTGAGATTCTCATCAGCCATACAAGGCGCTGAAGGTGCAGATTCAACCAGACGACAAAACGACCTGTTCAAGCAGTGGCTGAAGAAGAATGGCGATGCTCAAATAGTAGCGTCTTTCAGTGATGAAGGGTTGAGTGGTTACAAAGGTAAACACCTTACTGGTCAGTTTGGTGACATGTTAGCCCGTATTGAGGCTGGGGAGTTTCCAGAAGGTACAATTCTGCTAGTTGAGAGTATCGACCGTATAGGCCGATTAGAGCATCTTGAAACAGAAGCCTTGATGAACCGCATCTTAGGCAACGGGATAGAGATTCACACATTGCAAGATGGCCTTATCTACACAAAGGATGCTTTAGCCGATGACCTTGGCATAAGCATCATCCAGCGTGTCAAAGCCTACATAGCGCATCAGAAATCTAAGCAGAAGTCTTTCCGTGTTTCTCAGAAATGGGGGCAACGTGCAAAACTTGCCCTTGCTGGTGAACAACGTCTTACAAAGATGGTTCCTGGATGGATTGACCCTGAGACTTTTAAACTCAATGAACACGCTGAGACTGTGAGATTGATATTCAAACTGCTGCTAGATGGTGAAAGTCTGCATAACATTGCACGTCACCTTCAAAGCAACGGTATAAAGTCGTTTAGTCGCCGTAAAGATGCTAATGGGTTCTCTGTTCACTCTGTACGCACCATTCTAAGGTCAGAGACAACAATAGGCACGTTACCAGCATCACAACGTAATGACCGCCCCGCTATACCGAACTACTACGAAGGTGTTGTAGATATACCAACGTTCAATAAAGCTCAAGAGATTCTCGACAAGAATCGTAAAGGCCGTACACCTGCAAGTGACAACCCACTAACGATTAACATCTTCAAAGGTCTGTTTAGGTGTCAGTGTGGGGCTAGTGTCCATCCTACCGGAACAAAGAATAAGTATGCTGGGGTCTACAGGTGCAATAACCACTTAGACGGTCGCTGTGATGTTCCACCGTTGAAGCGTAAACCGTTTGACCGATGGATGATTGATAATTTTCTGGGGATGATTGACGTGGGGAATGATGGAGAATCAGAGAGAAAGATTGCAGCGTTACAGCATGAGGTTGAAATTGTCACAGCCAGAATCAAGAAAGCTACCGCCCTACTTCTTGAGATGGATGATATTGATGAACTAAAAATTCAGCTTAAGGAACTGAACCAGAAGCGCACAGAACTACAGACCACGATTGATAACATGAGGCGTAAGGCTTCACTCACTGATAAGGAACTACCCCAGCTTAAAGATATTGACCTTATGACTAAAGCGGGTCGTGTCGAGTGTCAGTTGATTTTGTCCAAGCATCTAAAAGGGCTTACATTGGGTAAGGATTCGGTAACTGTAACGCTACAGAACGACACTGAAATCACCATACCTACAAACCCGTTACCGCTAAATGATGGGTCACCAATCTTTGAAATTGCTGATAAAGAGCTACTGGATATTGACGCTTATCAACTGTAATTTTCAGGGGCTATGAAGCCCCTTTTTATGTCTCAATAAGTGCCCTTCTTGTTAGGGTTCACAGAGTACTTTCGCAGAGCATTACCCGGCTTAAGCACCTTTGAAGCTTGCTCATTAGCGGCATCTGAGAAGGTGCTCTCACCATTTTTAACGCTAACGCTCTTAGAGCTCGTTACACGGGCTTTTAGCGCTTCATCTGATAACTCACTTGCCGAATAGCCAAAAAGCTCTTTACAGGTCAGCATAGGGCTTCCAAGGCTCGTTGTAGTGTTTCCGGTGTTCTTTTTACTGGTAGCACCGCCATCATTCGTGGTAGCGGTCTTTCCAGTAGCAGCCGAAACATCAGTCTGACCTACGATTGAACGAAACTCTACACCTTGGAAGGTCATCTGAATACGAAGACCGTTAGCAATGGTATGCTCTTTACTCGCTTTAAACTGAGTAATGATACTATCAGTGATAGCTATTCCATCTCTACAAACAATAGTGATGATTTGCTTCTGGTCTCGCCATTGTTCAACCGTAGAAATAAAGGTTTCTACAAGTTGCCCCTGTCTGGTTAATAGAACTGAACCCGTCGAATCAACCACTACAACACCGCTAATAGAGATGGTCTTAGGTGCTCTCTGAACATTATCAGTGATAGTTTGCCCCGATTGCATAGCCTGAGTTGTCACCATCATCGGTGAGTCATAGTCCATCTGTTCAGTAGCTGTTAAGGCAAGAAAAGATTCCACATTATCTCTAAGGTGAAAATAGATACCATCTTTACCTGAGTATCTAATTTGCTTTGTGTCAAACATTGTTGTTATTCCTATTCTGTTAAGCGTGAGCTACGTGAAATCTAATTTTTGATGTTGGTATCTGTTCAGAAGATTTCACGTAGCATTCGACTATTCATAGTTGAATCGTCATACTAGATAAAGATTAATAGATTGCCATGTGTGGCAATAAATATTAGTAGCTCTAACATTGTTTATTCCTCTGGATAAGCTGAGCTAATCAAGGTATCTTCCTGCATACGATTAATATGCGATGTGGTTCTTTCATCAATAACCTTTCCATCAAGTACCGTCTGAGTTGTGATATTGATTGTCTGAGGCTGAATATTTACTGACGGTTTGATAACCTTTAAATCTTGTGTGAATGTTTCCACTCGACCTTTCAGATTATTTAATGCTTCAGGTGAAAACTGTGGAACATCTTTTGATTTGCCCTGAACCATAGCCCATAAAACAGCGGCTAAAGAGTTCATGTCACCAGTCAATGCTTGGTCTGTGGGTTCCACCTTTGACCTTACAACTTTATCAATTGGATTATCTGACTTACTCATCTGACGTTCATAGAACGGTTTGACAATGGCATTAATCACATCAGTTTGAGGTGTACTGGCAATAGCGGACACTACCATTTGTTCTTTTTTTAAGCAGCCATCTGATGATATTTTTCCCTGAAGGCTGCCGGGGAGATATTCCCCAGACGAGAGTGACGACGCTGACGATTGTAGAAAATCTCAATGTATTCCCGTATTACTGAGATGGCTTCATCCCGGTTATTAAAACGATAGTGGCTCAGGCTCTCATTTTTCAGCGTTCCCCAGAAGCTTTCCATCGGAGCGTTGTCGTAACAGTTACCTTTACGCGACATTGATGTTTTCAGACCAGACTGCTCCTGTATGACCCGGTAATCGTATGCGCAGTACTGTGAACCTCGATCAGAGTGGTGGATTAGCCCGGCAGGTGGGCGCTGGCTCCTGAGCGCCATAAACAGGGCTTTACCTGTCAGCTCTTTTGTCATGCGCTCTCCCATGGCGTAGCCGACAATTTCGCACGTATAAACATCTTTGATGCCAGCGAGGTACAACCATCCCTCCTGTGTGGCAACATACGTCAGGTCCGCCACCCAGACCTGATTTGGTGCTG
This sequence comes from Shigella sonnei, assembly GCF_002950395.1. Lineage (NCBI taxonomy): Bacteria > Pseudomonadati > Pseudomonadota > Gammaproteobacteria > Enterobacterales > Enterobacteriaceae > Shigella > Shigella sonnei. The sequence goes on along the minus strand of NZ_CP026802.1, from coordinate 902,137 downwards.
TAGGAGCGAACGTCTGGTTCAGCAGATTTGGCGCAACTGGCAGATTGTGGTTCGAGTTCGTAGTCGCTCTGAACTTGCGTTTCTGCTTACAGCGTAGCCTTAGCTCCTTACGAAGACGTGCCAGTCGGTCACGACCAACGATGATGCCATTCTCTGCCAGCTCCGTCTGGAGCCGCCGGGTTCCATATGTTTCGCGAGTGCGGATATGTGCCACCTTAATCTCCAGTTTTAGCCGCTCATCACTTTGTTTTCTGTCTGAGGGTTCATGCTGTACCCAGTTGTAATAACCGCTCCTGGATACACCAAATACCTGACACATCGCTTCAATGGGAAATTGTTGTCGCCATTGTTCGATTAACGCGTATTTTTCAGCGACTCCTGTGCAAAATACGCTGTTGCTTTTTTTAATATATCTCGCTCAAGGCGAGCTTCATTTAACGCCTTACGCAGTTGCAGAATTTCAGATTCCAGTTCAGCCACCGTGCGGGAACCAGGAGTACCGAGCCCTTTTCTGGCGGCGGTAACCCATTGTCCTAAAGTGCCTTCAGGAAGAGATAATCGGGAAGCGCCTTCACTGATCGAAAGTTGATTTTCAGGAACCGTTCTGACAGCTTCGGCTTTGAACTCTTTAGAGTAACGTTGGGTTTTTCTGCTCATTATTAGCTCCTTCTGATGCCATTCTATTTCAGGAAGGAGTGTCCGTTAAACTCAGGCTACCTCATTCCTTATAGCCGGTCAGTGCATTCACTACCACAAGCAGATAATAACTTTATCTGTATTTCTTTATATGATGTGAGCATATTCAGGAAAAATGACCTTTCCTGAGGTACAGTTGCTCGCTCAAATCCTTTGATTACTGCGGATAAAGTCATCTACTATTGTTTAACACATTCACGCGCTGCATGTATGTTCAGAAAATGTGCACGCTAAGATAATTAAACAAAATTGTGGTTACAGAGGTATCAGTGAGTCACTGGGCTACATTCAAACAAACAGCAACAAATTTATGGGTGACCCTTCGGCACGACATTCTCGCGCTGGCCGTCTTTTTAAATGGATTGCTTATTTTTAAAACAATCTATGGTATGTCGGTCAATTTGCTTGATATTTTCCATATCAAAGCATTTTCAGAGTTGGATCTCTCCTTGCTGGCAAACGCCCCACTATTTATGCTCGGCGTCTTTCTTGTCCTGAACTCCATTGGCTTACTGTTCCGGGCAAAGCTCGCATGGGCAATCAGTATCATTTTGTTGTTGATAGCGCTAATTTACACCCTGCATTTTTATCCCTGGCTGAAATTTAGTATTGGATTTTGCATTTTTACGCTGGTGTTTTTGCTGATACTGCGCAAAGACTTCTCCCACAGTAGCGCCGCAGCCGGGACAATTTTTGCATTTATTAGTTTCACGACATTACTGTTTTACTCAACCTACGGTGCGCTTTATTTAAGCGAAGGTTTTAATCCGCGAATAGAAAGTTTGATGACCGCGTTCTATTTTTCGATAGAAACCATGTCAACCGTCGGCTATGGCGATATTGTCCCTGTTTCTGAATCAGCACGATTGTTCACTATTTCGGTCATTATTTCCGGCATTACCGTTTTTGCCACATCTATGACCTCAATTTTTGGTCCGCTTATCCGCGGGGGATTCAACAAACTTGTAAAAGGAAACAATCATACAATGCATCGTAAAGATCATTTTATTGTTTGCGGACATTCGATTCTCGCCATCAATACGATCCTGCAACTGAATCAACGCGGACAAAACGTAACGGTTATCAGCAACTTGCCTGAAGATGATATCAAGCAACTTGAGCAACGCTTAGGCGATAACGCTGATGTTATCCCCGGTGACAGTAATGACAGTTCAGTATTAAAGAAAGCGGGAATCGATCGTTGCCGGGCCATTCTGGCGCTGAGTGATAACGATGCAGATAACGCGTTTGTTGTACTCTCGGCAAAAGATATGAGCAGTGATGTCAAAACAGTTCTCGCCGTCAGTGATAGCAAAAACCTGAATAAGATTAAGATGGTACATCCGGATATCATTCTCTCACCGCAACTGTTTGGCAGCGAAATTCTGGCGCGAGTTTTAAATGGTGAAGAGATTAATAATGATATGCTCGTTTCAATGTTGTTGAACTCCGGTCATGGCATTTTCAGCGATAACGATGAACAAGAAACGAAAGCTGACAGTAAAGAATCAGTGCAAAAATAGAGTTTAAAGACGAAAGAGTAAACTTATTGGGCACCGCAATGGTGCCCAGTATATTTAGATATTGTAGATCGCAAACAATAACGAGTTACGCTGTTTGTTTAGAATGCACTTCCTGATGCTGTGGATACGCATATTTCGGCGCGATTGCCCCTCAAGCCAACGCGATTTACGTCGGCTAGCCTGACGCTGCATGCGCCAGCGCCCCACTTCCGTTCTACTCCGCTTCATGTTAACTACTCTATGCAATAACAGAATGGTCATTATACCCCCACCCCCGACGCTGACCAGTGCTTTTCCCGCGTTTTTATTTGCCAGATGAATCCATATGCGTAAACTCATAACAATGCGCTTTCAAAAGGATTTCTAATCTATGACAACCGTTTATACGTTGGTGAGTTGGTTGGCCATTCTGGGATACTGGTTGCTCATTGCAGGCGTAACTTTACGCATTCTAATGAAACGACGCGCAGTTCCCTCCGCGATGGCCTGGCTGTTGATTATTTACATTCTGCCGTTAGTCGGAATTATTGCCTATCTTGCCGTTGGCGAGCTCCATTTAGGCAAACGCCGCGCTGAGCGCGCCAGAGCGATGTGGCCTTCCACCGCAAAATGGCTTAACGACCTTAAAGCCTGTAAGCATATCTTCGCCGAAGAAAATAGCAGTGTCGCTGCGCCATTATTCAAGCTTTGCGAGCGTCGTCAGGGGATCGCTGGGGTCAAAGGGAATCAGCTACAACTGATGACCGAGTCAGATGATGTGATGCAGGCGTTAATCCGCGACATCCAGCTCGCGCGCCATAATATTGAGATGGTGTTTTATATCTGGCAGCCCGGCGGCATGGCGGACCAGGTGGCTGAATCATTAATGGCGGCTGCACGGCGTGGTATTCATTGCCGATTGATGCTCGACTCCGCCGGGAGTGTGGCTTTTTTCCGCAGCCCGTGGCCCGAGCTAATGCGTAATGCCGGTATTGAAGTGGTCGAAGCCTTAAAGGTCAATCTGATGCGTGTGTTTTTACGCCGTATGGACCTGCGCCAACATCGCAAGATGATCATGATCGATAATTACATCGCGTACACCGGCAGCATGAATATGGTCGATCCTCGCTACTTCAAACAAGATGCGGGCGTAGGGCAATGGATTGATCTGATGGCGCGTATGGAAGGCCCCATCGCCACCGCGATGGGGATTATTTATTCCTGCGACTGGGAGATTGAAACCGGAAAACGTATTCTGCCGCCACCACCAGATGTCAATATTATGCCGTTTGAACAGGCCAGCGGTCACACCATTCACACAATTGCTTCTGGCCCCGGCTTTCCGGAAGATCTCATTCACCAGGCATTATTGACTGCGGCTTATTCGGCGCGTGAATATTTGATCATGACAACGCCCTACTTTGTGCCAAGCGATGATTTACTTCATGCGATTTGCACGGCGGCGCAGCGCGGGGTGGATGTCAGTATTATCCTTCCGCGAAAAAATGACTCGATGCTGGTCGGCTGGGCCAGTCGCGCATTCTTTACGGAACTGCTTGCTGCTGGGGTTAAAATTTATCAGTTTGAAGGCGGGTTACTGCATACCAAGAGCGTGCTGGTCGATGGCGAACTAAGTCTGGTTGGCACCGTTAACCTTGATATGCGTAGTCTGTGGCTGAATTTCGAGATTACCCTGGCAATCGACGATAAAGGTTTTGGTGCAGACCTTGCCGCCGTTCAGGACGATTATATTTCGCGTTCACGTCTGCTCGATGCCCGTTTATGGCTAAAACGTCCATTATGGCAACGTGTCGCCGAGCGACTGTTTTACTTCTTCAGCCCGTTGCTGTAAAACGTCGCCAACAGAGGTTAAACAGGTAGTGACTATGGATATGGATCTAAACAATCGCCTGACTGAAGATGAAACGCTTGAGCAGGCCTACGATATTTTTCTCGAACTGGCTGCCGACAATCTCGACCCAGCTGATGTTCTGCTGTTCAATCTTCAGTTTGAAGAGCGCGGCGGCGCGGAGTTATTCGATCCGGCGGAAGACTGGCAGGAACATGTTGATTTCGATTTGAACCCGGACTTTTTTGCCGAAGTGGTGATTGGTCTGGCGGACAGTGAGGATGGTGAAATCAACGATGTTTTCGCCCGCATTCTGTTATGCCGCGAAAAAGATCACAAACTTTGCCATATCATCTGGCGGGAATAAATAATCGCTTTCGGCGTGAAAAAGGGCTGACAACTGTCAGCCCTTATTGTGTTTAAAGCGGATCGACTTTCAGGCAAGAAACGGCGTGTCTGAAACTCCCTTCCAGCACAGGACGTGTTTTGGCGCACTCCGGACCGGCAATCGGGCAACAGGTACGGAAAACACAACCGGAAGGCGGGTTGATCGGCGACGGTAATTCCCCTTCCAGTAACTGGATGGTTTTGTTCTTCTCCAGATCCGGATCAGGTATGGGGACTGCCGACATCAATGCCCTGGTGTAAGGATGTAGTGGATTGTGGTAGACCTCATCATAGGTCCCCAGTTCTACCGCATGGCCGAGATACATCACCAACACACGATCGGAAATGTGTTTTACCACGGCCAGGTCATGAGCGATAAAAATTAATGACAATCCCATCTCACGTTGCAGCTGCTGGAGCAGGTTGACCACCTGCGCCTGAATTGACACGTCCAGCGCCGAAATCGGCTCATCGCAGATAATCAGCTTCGGTTCAAGAATAAGAGCACGAGCAATCCCGATACGCTGGCACTGCCCACCGGAGAACTCATGCGGATAGCGGTTAATCAGGTTAGGCAATAACCCGACTTTCAGCATCATCGCCTTCACGCGCTCGCGAACTTCCTGGCGTGACATTTTCGGATGATAAGTACGCAGTGGTTCAGCGATGATCTCGCCGATGGTCATACGCGGGTTTAGCGATGCCAACGGATCCTGGAAAATCATCTGAATATCACTGCGAACGGCACGCCATTCATCGGGCTTCATGCCCAGCAACTCTTTACCTAACCAGGCAACATGACCGTCGGTCGCTTTAACCAGGCCAATGATGGCGCGAGCAAAGGTGGACTTACCGCATCCCGATTCCCCTACCACACCTAATGTTTCCCCTTCATACAGGCGAAGCGTGACACCATCGACGGCTTTGAGAGTTTTCGGCGGTTGCCAGAACCACTGTTTGCCATCTTTGATTTCAAAGTGCACTTTCAGATCGGCGATTTCGAGGAGGACTTTTCTTCCTTCGGTTACAGCATTCATAACAGTTCCTCCACCGGTTTAAAGCAAGCACGCAGACGGCCAGGCGTAAACTCTTCCAGCGGCGGTGCGCTACTACAAATTTCCATCGCATGCGGACAACGTGGCTGGAACGGGCAACCTTTCGGTAATCGCAGCAGGTTTGGCGGATTACCAGGGATGGTCAACATTGTTTCACCTTCCGCATCGAGACGCGGCACCGCGTTGAGCAAACCGATAGAATAAGGATGAACGGGTTGATAAAAGACATCGCGCGCGTTGCCATATTCCATCGTGCGCCCGGCGTACATTACCAGCACTTTGTCGCAGATCCCCGCCACCACGCCAAGATCGTGGGTAATCATAATGATGGCGGTATTAAATTCCCGCTTCAGTTCATTTAATAGCGTCATGATCTGCGCCTGTACGGTGACGTCCAGCGCAGTAGTGGGTTCATCCGCAATCAGCAGCTTAGGTCGACATAGCAATGCCATCGCAATCATAACTCGCTGACGCATGCCACCAGAAAATTCGTGCGGGTACATTTTCATGCGTTTACGTGCTTCCGGCATTTTTACCGCATCGAGCATCCGCACCGACTCTTCAAACGCCTCAGCTTTGCTCATGTTCTTATGCAGCATCAGCACTTCCATCAACTGCTCACCGACGCGCATATAGGGATTCAACGAAGTCATTGGGTCCTGAAAAATCATTGAGATTTGTTCAGCGCGCAGTTTATTGAGTTCACGCTCTGGCAAATTGAGGATTTCACGCCCATTGAAGGTTGCCGATCCGCCAATACGTCCGTTGGCAGCCAACAGGCCCATCAACGCAAATGCAGTTTGCGATTTACCCGAACCAGACTCACCTACAATGCCCAGCGTTTCTCCGGCACGTAGAGAAAAATTCAAATCATTGACCGCCGTGACATCGCCGTCCGGGGTACTAAAGGTGACACGCAAATCTTTCACGTTCAGCAGTGCGTCAGCCTGTTGTTGTGCGAGCGGCACAGTTGCAGTTTCAATTACGCTCATGGCTGCACTCCTTAACGATCTTTCGGGTCGAGAGCATCACGCAAGCCATCGCCGATAAAGTTGAAACAAAACAGCGTCACCACGAGGAATCCCGCTGGGAACAACAATAACCATGGAGAGACTTCCATCGAGTTCGCGCCATCACTCAGCAATGCACCCCAGCTGCTTAACGGCTCTTGCGTACCCAACCCCAGGAAGCTAAGGAAAGATTCAAAGAGGATCATGCTGGGCACCAGAAGTGATGCGTAGACCACCACCACACCGAGTACATTCGGCACAATGTGGCGAATAACAATGCCCGATGTCGATACACCGCCAACTTGTGCCGCCTCAATAAACTCTTTGCGCTTCAGACTCAGGGTTTGTCCACGCACAATACGAGCCATATCCAGCCAGGAAACCATGCCAATCGCCACGAAAATCAGCAGGATGTTTTGACCGAAAAAGGTCACAAGCAAAATGACGAAGAACATGAATGGGAAGGAGTTGAGGATTTCCAGCAGACGCATCATTACCGAATCCACTTTACCGCCCAGATAACCGGAAAGCGAACCGTAAAGTGTCCCCACGACCACTGCCACCAGTGCCGCAGCAACACCGACCATGAGTGAGATACGCCCGCCAATCGCAACGCGCACAAGCAGGTCGCGACCGGATGAGTCAGTACCAAAGTAGTGACCGGACTCCATATCCGGGGCGCTGGACATCATCGCCCAGTCAGTATCGTCATAGGCAAACTGCGAAAGCATCGGTGCCAGGATTACAAATAACGCGATCAGCACCAGCACTATCAGACTGGCAACCGCCGCACGGTTATGCATAAAACGTCGACGTGCGTCCTGCCACAAGCTGCGCCCTTCGACCTCCAGCTTTTCACTGAAATTTTCCAGCGTCTCGCTGTTTTTCTTACTTAACATCATCGCGAGCTCCAGTATCAGTAACGGATTTTCGGGTCGATAACCGCATATAGCACATCGACAATGGCATTAAACAAAATGGTTAAAGCACCAACCAGGATGGTCAGGCTTAACACTAAGGAATAGTCACGGTTCAATGCGCCATTAACGAACAGTTGTCCAATCCCCGGCAAACCATAAATGGTTTCGATAACCATAGAACCGGTAATAATGCCGACAAATGCGGGGCCCATATAAGAGAGCACGGGTAACAGAGCAGGTTTTAATGCGTGGCGTAAAATGATCCGCCGCATAGGTAACCCTTTCGCCCGGGCAGTACGAATAAAGTTGGAGTGTAATACTTCAATCATAGAGCCTCGGGTAATACGCGCAATACTGGCGATATAAGCGAGTGACAACGCCACCATCGGCAATATCATGAATTTAAGCGCCCCACCATTCCAGCCACCGCCCGGCAGCCAATGCAAAATGATCGCAAATATCATGACTAATAATGGCGCAACCACAAAACTGGGGATAACAACCCCGGTCATTGCCAGCCCCATCACGGTATAGTCCCATTTGGTGTTTTGTTTTAATGCGACAATAACGCCAGCACTAACACCCAGTATTACCGCAAGGAAAAATGCGGCGGCTCCCAGTTTGGCAGAAACGGGAAAACTGGATGCAACCAGGTCATTGACCGAATAATCTTTATATTTAAACGATGGACCGAAATCACCGTGCGCCAGTTGTTTCAGGTAGCTGAAATACTGTGTCATGATCGGATCATTAAGATGATATTTCGCTTCGATATTGGCCATCACTTCCGGCGGTAAAGTACGTTCGCCGGTAAAAGGGCTTCCCGGCGCGAGGCGCATCATAAAGAACGAAATAGTAATAAGAATAAATAGCGTCGGAATCGCTTCCAGACAGCGACGTAGAATAAATTTTAACATTGCCCTACCTTCTGGCCTGTGCCTTCTGTAATGCGATAAAAATCAGACACCGTGGAGCAGGACACTCCTGCCCCACGTATTGCCATTAGTGCTTCACAATGTACATATTCCGGGTGTAGGTATTATCCAGCGGATCTTTGCCGGTATAGCCACCAACCCACGGTTTCACCAGACGCGCATTCACGTAGTAATAAACAGGAACAATGGCCGAATCCTTATCCAGCTGTTGTTCTGCTTTAGTGTACAGAGCTGTGCGCTGCGCCTCGTCAGTCACTTTCAGCGTTTCCGCCATAATGCTGTCAAAGGCCGGGCTCTTATAATGCGCGGTATTCATCGAGCTGTTCGACAGCATGGTGTTCAGGAAGGAAGTTGGTTCGTTGTAGTCTGCACACCAGCCTGCACGGGCCACATCAAAAGTGCCCTGGTGACGGGTGTCGAGGAACGTTTTCCACTCCTGGTTAACCAGTTTGACGTTTACACCAATGTTTTTCTTCCACAATGAAGAGGCAGCAATCGCCAGCTTTTTATGCAGATCAGAGGTGTTATACAGCAGGTTGATGGTCAACGGTTTGTCTGCGGTATAACCCGCTTCAGCCAGCAGTTTTTTCGCTTCTTCGTTACGTTTTTCCTGGCTCCAGCCAAACCATTCTGGCTGAGTCAATTTTGCGCCATCAGTATACGGTGGAGTGTAACCATAGGCGGGCATGTCGCCCTGCGCTTTCACTTTATTAACAATGATATCGCGGTCCATACCTAGTTTCAGTGCGGTACGCACACGCACATCGTTGAATGGCGGTTTCTGGTTGTTAATTTCGTAATAGTAAGTGCACAGGTATGGATCAACGTGAACTTCGTCCGGGATCTCTTTTTTCAGCTTCTGGAACAATTCGATCGGCATGTTGTTATACGTCATGTCGATTTCACCACTACGGTAGCGGTTGACATCGGTAACTTCAGAAGCAATAGGCAAATAGGTTACCTGGTTAATAACGGTTTTCGCGTTGTTCCAGTAGGTCGGGCTGCGTTCAAGAACGATTCGTTCGTTTACGACCCAATCTTTTAAGGTATAGGCACCGTTGGTGACGATATTACCAGGCTGGGTCCATTTTTCGCCGAATTTCTCGATAGCGGCTTTTGGCACCGGTGAAGTTGATGGGTGAACAAGTAATTTATAGAAGTACGGAACGGGTTCACTTAAGGTGACTTCTAATGTGTGATCATCAATAGCTTTCACGCCGAGATCGGTAATCGGTTTTTTCCCTTCAAGAATTTCATCAATACCGGCGATATGCCCATATTGCAGATAACTGGCATACGGAGAAGCAGTGTTCGGATCAACAGAACGTTGCCAGCTATACACAAAGTCTTGTGCTGTGACTGGCGTGCTATCAGACCATTTCGCATCTTTACGCAAATGGAAGGTCCAGACTTTCGCGTCTTTATTATCCCAGGATTCAGCGACGCCAGGTGCTGGATGACCGTCAAGATCGCTGACCAGTAAGCCTTCAAACAGGTCTCGGCTGATATTAGACTCCGGAACACCTTCAATTTTGTGCGGATCTAATGACTGAACTTCTGAACCATTGTTACGTACCAGTGTTTGTTTTTCCGCCAGTGTGACGCCTGCGGGTACATCAGCTGCCAGCGCGACATTCCCTGCCATTAGCGCAGCCAGAACGCCAGCTGCTACTAAACTTCTCTTGGTGATGTTGGTCATTGTTTTTTGGACTCCCTCATTATAATTACTGGTATTAACCAGCATGTGTAATCCCGGATTGGGACCCTGCACAGGCTCGGAGACTTTCTGCTGTCAGGTTACTTTATCGTTACGTATTACTATCACCGACTTTATTTATTCTGGTGATTCAGACGATCACCTTATGTCGATTCGTACTGTGTCTCCCCTGTCGAGACACATTATTCTTTCGCGACGCTCTTTAATTGTTAATTATTCTCATTACCAATAAAGAATCGTCTGGCGGTTGCCCGGAAAGTACCAAATGCGGTTCTTACTCGCCAATACATTTTGCAAAATTGTTAAGCAATTCTCTTTTATTGACCGTATCAGAATCTATAGCTTGCATCCATGCCTTAACAAACATCTTTCAATTCAATCAAATAGAGATTGGCTAAGCATGTCTATCTTTTCTGATTACAGTTCCAGTAGTGAAATGCACAATAATTTAACAATTGATTATTATTTAGCACTTTCCTCTACCAAAGGCAGTGGAATTACTAATATCATTTCAATTATTCTTCAGCAAGCCCAGGATTATGATGTGGCGAAAATAACATGATGGTGAGGAGAAGCAGTTAAGGAAATCCTTATAACTAACTGTAATTTGAGAAGAATATTTTTACCTATTCCTTTTGCTTTTGATAACTGCGCGGGAACAAAGTAAAAATAATGACGAAGTAAACGGAGCATGGCAGCTCCGTTTCATTTGAAAGGAATTAATTAAGCAGGCCGGGGAAAATCCCCTTAATACCAGTAACGATAAATTCAATCCCCAATGCCATCAGCAATAGCCCCATAATACGCGTAATCACGTTGATGCCGGTCTGGCGTAAAACCCGTACCAGCCACGGTGCCATGCGGAACAATCCCCAGCAACATAAAGCGAACAATGCAATAGCCACAAAGAAACCAAACAGATAGCTAATGCTGTGATAACGCGTACCCCAGACGATGGTAGAACTGATCGCCCCTGGCCCCGCCATCAACGGCAACGCCAATGGCACCACACCAATGCTTTCACGTACCGCGGTTTCTGATTTTTCTTGCTTGTTCTGTTTATCCTCGCCAAGCTTGCCGCTGATCATCGACATCGCTATCGTCACCACCAGGATGCCCCCTGCGATACGGAACGAATCAATTGATATACCAAAAAGTTGCAGAATCGTGTCGCCGAGAAAAAGCGAGATCCACAAGATAATGGCCACAGACAGGTTGGCTGTAAGGTTAGTTTTGTTTCGCGCTGCCGCTGTCTGATAACTGGTCATGCTGATAAAGACGGGAATAATCCCTACCGGGTTGACCAGCGCAAATAACCCGATGAAAAATTTGAAGTAAACGGGAAAATCCAAAAAGGTCTGAATCACGGTTAGCTCCGAAGCAAAAGCCGGATAATGTTAGCCATAAATTAAGGTTGAAAAGACGCGCTGACAATACGCCTTTTGACAGCATTTTTCACCTCCTAACTACTTAAAATTGCTATCATTCGTTATTGTTATCTAGTTGTGCAAAACATGCTAATGTAGCCACCAAATCATACTACAATTTATTAACTGTTAGCTATAATGGCGAAAAGCGATGCTGAAAGGTGTCAGCTTAGCAAAAATTTGATTTGGATCACGTAATCAGTACCCAGAAGTGAGTAATCTTGCTTACGCCACCTAGAAGTGACGCATTAGAGATAATAACTCTAATGTTTAAACTCTTTTAGTAAATCACAGTGAGTGTGAGCGCGAGTAAGCTTTTGATTTTCATAGGTTAAGCAAATCATCACCGCACTGACTATACTCTCGTATTCGAGCAGATGATTTACTAAAAAAGTTTAACATTATCAGGAGAGCATTATGGCTGTTACTAATGTCGCTGAACTTAACGCACTCGTAGAGCGTGTAAAAAAAGCCCAGCGTGAATATGCCAGTTTCACTCAAGAGCAAGTAGACAAAATCTTCCGCGCCGCCGCTCTGGCTGCTGCAGATGCTCGAATCCCACTCGCGAAAATGGCCGTTGCCGAATCCGGCATGGGTATCGTCGAAGATAAAGTGATCAAAAACCACTTTGCTTCTGAATATATCTACAACGCCTATAAAGATGAAAAAACCTGTGGTGTTCTGTCTGAAGACGACACTTTTGGTACCATCACTATCGCTGAACCAATCGGTATTATTTGCGGTATCGTTCCGACCACTAACCCGACTTCAACTGCTATCTTCAAATCGCTGATCAGTCTGAAGACCCGTAACGCCATTATCTTCTCCCCGCACCCGCGTGCAAAAGATGCCACCAACAAAGCGGCTGATATCGTTCTGCAGGCTGCTATCGCTGCCGGTGCTCCGAAAGATCTGATCGGCTGGATCGATCAACCTTCTGTTGAACTGTCTAACGCACTGATGCACCACCCAGACATCAACCTGATCCTCGCGACTGGTGGTCCGGGCATGGTTAAAGCCGCATACAGCTCCGGTAAACCAGCTATCGGTGTAGGCGCGGGCAACACTCCAGTTGTTATCGATGAAACTGCTGATATCAAACGTGCAGTTGCATCTGTACTGATGTCCAAAACCTTCGACAACGGCGTAATCTGTGCTTCTGAACAGTCTGTTGTTGTTGTTGACTCTGTTTATGACGCTGTACGTGAACGTTTTGCAACCCACGGCGGCTATCTGTTGCAGGGTAAAGAGCTGAAAGCTGTTCAGGATGTTATCCTGAAAAACGGTGCGCTGAACGCGGCTATCGTTGGTCAGCCAGCCTATAAAATTGCTGAACTGGCAGGCTTCTCTGTACCAGAAAACACCAAGATTCTGATCGGTGAAGTGACCGTTGTTGATGAAAGCGAACCGTTCGCACATGAAAAACTGTCCCCGACTCTGGCAATGTACCGCGCTAAAGATTTCGAAGACGCGGTAGAAAAAGCAGAGAAACTGGTTGCTATGGGCGGTATCGGTCATACCTCTTGCCTGTACACTGACCAGGATAACCAACCGGCTCGCGTTTCTTACTTCGGTCAGAAAATGAAAACGGCTCGTATCCTGATTAACACCCCAGCGTCTCAGGGTGGTATCGGTGACCTGTATAACTTCAAACTCGCACCTTCCCTGACTCTGGGTTGTGGTTCCTGGGGGGGTAACTCCATCTCTGAAAACGTTGGTCCGAAACACCTGATCAACAAGAAAACCGTTGCTAAGCGAGCTGAAAACATGTTGTGGCACAAACTTCCGAAATCTATCTACTTCCGCCGTGGCTCCCTGCCAATCGCGCTGGATGAAGTGATTACTGATGGCCACAAACGTGCGCTCATCGTGACTGACCGCTTCCTGTTCAACAATGGTTATGCTGATCAGATCACTTCCGTACTGAAAGCAGCAGGCGTTGAAACTGAAGTCTTCTTCGAAGTAGAAGCGGACCCGACCCTGAGCATCGTTCGTAAAGGTGCAGAACTGGCAAACTCCTTCAAACCAGACGTGATTATCGCGCTGGGTGGTGGTTCCCCGATGGACGCCGCGAAGATTATGTGGGTTATGTACGAACATCCGGAAACTCACTTCGAAGAGCTGGCGCTGCGCTTTATGGATATCCGTAAACGTATCTACAAGTTCCCGAAAATGGGCGTGAAAGCGAAAATGATCGCTGTCACCACCACTTCTGGTACAGGTTCTGAAGTCACTCCGTTTGCGGTTGTAACTGACGACGCTACTGGTCAGAAATATCCGCTGGCAGACTATGCGCTGACTCCGGATATGGCGATTGTCGACGCCAACCTGGTTATGGACATGCCGAAGTCCCTGTGTGCTTTCGGTGGTCTGGACGCAGTAACTCACGCCATGGAAGCTTATGTTTCTGTACTGGCATCTGAGTTCTCTGATGGTCAGGCTCTGCAGGCACTGAAACTGCTGAAAGAATATCTGCCAGCGTCCTACCACGAAGGGTCTAAAAATCCGGTAGCGCGTGAACGTGTTCACAGTGCAGCAACTATCGCGGGTATCGCATTTGCGAACGCCTTCCTGGGTGTATGTCACTCAATGGCGCACAAACTGGGTTCCCAGTTCCATATTCCGCACGGTCTGGCAAACGCCCTGCTGATTTGTAACGTTATTCGCTACAATGCGAACGACAACCCGACCAAGCAGACTGCATTCAGCCAGTATGACCGTCCGCAGGCTCGCCGTCGTTATGCTGAAATTGCCGACCACTTGGGTCTGAGCGCACCGGGCGACCGTACTGCTGCTAAGATCGAGAAACTGCTGGCATGGCTGGAAACGCTGAAAGCTGAACTGGGTATTCCGAAATCTATCCGTGAAGCTGGCGTTCAGGAAGCAGACTTCCTGGCGAACGTGGATAAACTGTCTGAAGATGCATTCGATGACCAGTGCACCGGCGCTAACCCGCGTTACCCGCTGATCTCCGAGCTGAAACAGATCCTGCTGGATACCTACTACGGTCGTGATTATGTAGAAGGTGAAACTGCAGCGAAAAAAGAAGCCGCTCCGGCTAAAGCTGAGAAAAAAGCGAAAAAATCCGCTTAATCAGTAGCGCTGTCTGGCAATATAAACGGCCCCTTCTGGGGTAATGCCAGTCAGTTAAGCAACTGACTGGCTCTTTTTCGGGGCTGTGGGGTATTTCCAGGGCCTCTCCTTTACCACTCTCGGGAAGGCCCTTTCCCTTCTCGTCGGTAATTTCACAAGTTGTCCCATACTTGCAAGATCGCGCATCAGCTCCGGTATACGTCCCGGTGAAGCGCCCTGCAATGTCATCAGCATTCTCATCACCATTCCGCATGATTCTGAGAAACTCAGTTGATTCGGCCAGTAACCTTTCAGATGTTCCGCCATTTTAATCATCTGATATCTCACCAGATTATAAGCCAGTAAGACACCCCACAGCTCTTGCTCCACAAGCTCCGGCTTTTTACTTCTCAGCGTCAGCCTGCTCAGTTGCATCGTCTGTTTTATCTCCCTGTATCCCAGTTCGATTTCCCAGCGATGACTGTACAGATCCGCCATTTCTCCTCCGGGGAAGCGCATGGCGTCCGTCATCGACGTCAGCAGATGGCAGACTTTTCCTTTGCGCGTCACGGTCAGCAGGCGGGCTGTCACTTCATTTCCCAGTCCCGGCCACTTTTTTCGTGCCTGCGGGCTGGTTTTCAGCTTCACCAGATGATCGCCTTTACCCAGTTTTCTGAGCTCTTCATATTGCGCTCCCTTTCTGAGAGGTATCATCCAGTGGCGGTGTTCTCCCGCCAGGCTCCAGGCATTTAACAGTCCCAGTGAGTAATAACCTTTATCCATTAACGTCAGAGTGTTATCGCCGGTTTGTTCTATAAGTTGCTCAGCAAGCTCATTTTCGCTGTTCTTCATCGTGCCGAAGGCTGCAGCCGTCAGCAGATGGCTGGTCAGTTCCATCTGGCAGACCATTTTGACCTGCGGGTAGAGCGCCGGGTTCCCGGCATGTGTCTGGCGGGGGAAGGCTGCATCGTTCTCTGGTGTATCCGGTGTGCGCCAGAACACACCATCGATGGCCAGCAGGGTCAGGCCGCACCAGTGCGGATGCGGCGTGGCGTTATGCCAGAGCTGCGCTGTTTTCGTGAACACGCGGCGGACAGCCTCACTTCCCAGGCGCTGGCGGGCCTGAATAACGGCACTGGGGGCAACGAAGGGGCGATTGCCCGGCAGCATGATGTCCAGGCGATTCACAATCTGGTGAAGAGGTTCTTTACGCTCAAGCGCCATGCCAACAATACACCAGACCATCATTTCGAGGGGAAGACGGCGCTTGCGTAGCGTTACAGTACCTGATTCGGCAAGGCAACGAGAGATGAGTTCGGGGTCGAGGTAATCCCCCAGAGAAGTCAGTGGGTTACGCAGAGAATCGTAACGGGATACCAGATCAAGAGCCTGTCCAATGTGCATAAAAAAATCCGGAAACAAGTGAGCGTTTCCGGATTCTTACACAGCCACTGGATCGGTCAACTGATCCTTAACTGATCGGCATTACCCCTTCTGGGGCCGTTTTTTTGTTTACCCAAAGCAACTTTTCCATAAACCGACAGCATTAGCCTTCATCATATTTGCGACGATGTATAACGCCTAAACACAGGGATATTGTACTTTACAGGTCACAAGTCAACGTCGGTGCTTAAGAGCCCTGTGAGGCGTATAGCGGCGTTAAAAAACTGCCGAGAAGGGTATATAGCCCGGAAGAAGTGCGTAAAACGAACTGACAGGATAAAAGTGCCCTGCTCACCCTGTCAGTAAAGAAATTCTTATTAATCGTGGCGATGCCTTTCCTGAATAGCCGTTAATGAGCCGACTTGTAACGCCTCTTTATAGTGTTTACGGCATACAGAAACGTATCGTTCATTACCACCAATTACCACCTGCTCACCTTCGTTATAAGGTCTGCCTGCTTGATCAAGACGCAGCACCATGCTTGCTTTACGGCCACAAAAACAGATGGTTTTTAATTCAACCAGTTTGTCGGACCATGCCAGTAAGTATTGGCTGCCAATAAATAATTCACCTCGAAAATCGGTACGTAAACCATAACAAAGTACGGGTATATCGAGTTGATCGACAACCTCCGATAATTCATATACTTGTTGTCTGGTTAAAAACTGGCATTCATCAACCAGTACGCAATGAATTGCCTGCTGTTCATGTTCCGCACGAATCTCATCAAATAATGATGAATTTTGGTTAAATAATTTTGCAGGCGATGACAAACCTATACGCGAACTGACTTTCCCGGCACCAAAGCGATCATCAATTTCTGCCGTATATACGACAGTGCGCATGCCGCGTTCCTGGTAATTGTATGAAGATTGCAACAATGCTGTAGACTTACCCGCATTCATTGCGGAATAGTAGAAATATAGCTGTGCCATCAGCCACAGGCCCTCAATGATATGAAATAAAGTTGGCTGGAGTTTATCATAATTCGTCAGTTTTTCAGCTCAACAGTATGCACAGAAGTGGGTATATGCGTTCTCCCTTACGAAGCCTTGCATAATCCTTCTGAGCTATCATTACAACTGCCTCGCTTGTTATAAGCGGGTAAATGACTACTGGTAACTATTCACAATCTTTAACCTGTTGCGCAAGTAATAGCCCTCTGTTGACCTCCAGGAGATAGTGCAATACTAAGTCCATGCTCTTATTGCGACTGTTCTACTTTTCATCATTCGCTTAATAGGGAATTCTCGTAAACACAACTAATACAGAAGACTGAAAGGTCGTCAGCCTACGATAATCTCCCCATAAAATGTGACATGAATCAGGAAGTTTTAACCTCACGTGCTGCGAAATCATCGGTGTAAATAGGGCTATATGCCGCGTCTTTTCTGGCTAATTTTATGAAAAGATATTTATTGGCGGCACAAAATAAAGAACAATTTTGAATTCCTTACATTCCTGGCTATTGCACAACTGAATTTAAGGCTCTATTATTACCTCAACAAACCACCCCAATATAAGTTTGAGATTACTACAATGAGCGAAGCACTTAAAATTCTGAACAACATCCGTACTCTTCGTGCGCAGGCAAGAGAATGTACACTTGAAACGCTGGAAGAAATGCTGGAAAAATTAGAAGTTGTTGTTAACGAACGTCGCGAAGAAGAAAGCGCGGCTGCTGCTGAAGTTGAAGAGCGCACTCGTAAGCTGCAGCAATATCGCGAAATGCTGATCGCTGACGGTATTGACCCGAACGAACTGCTGAATAGCCTTGCTGCCGTTAAATCTGGCACCAAAGCTAAACGTGCTCAGCGTCCGGCAAAATATAGCTACGTTGACGAAAACGGCGAAACTAAAACCTGGACTGGCCAAGGCCGTACTCCAGCTGTAATCAAAAAAGCAATGGATGAGCAAGGTAAATCCCTCGACGATTTCCTGATCAAGCAATAATCTTTTGTAGATTGCACTTGCTTAAAATCCCGCCAGCGGCGGGATTTTTTATTGTCCGGTTTAAGACAATTTAATAAGAATAAGCTATAAAAAAACGGCGTCGATTGCTCAACGCCGTTTCGTGGATAACACCGATACGGATGTTACTTCTTAATGCCCATCTCTTCTTCAAGCCAGGCTTTAAATTCCGTGCCAAGGGTGTTATGACGAATACCGTATTCAACGAAGGCCTGCATGTAACCTAATTTATTACCGCAGTCATGGCTCTTCCCTTTCATATGATAGGCTTCCACCGTTTCTTTTTCGATCAGCATATCAATTGCGTCGGTGAGCTGAATTTCATCACCAGCTCCCGGAGGGGTTTTTGCCAGCAACGGCCAAATATCCGCGCTAAGTACGTAACGACCCACAATAGCGAGATTAGACGGCGCAACATCCGCTTTCGGTTTTTCTACCACACCAACCATCGGTACGCTTTCACCCGGCGCTAATTCAACGCCTTTGCAATCCACAACGCCATATGCGGTCACATCAGCAACCGGTTCAACCATGATCTGGCTATGACCCGTTTCATCAAAGCGGCGGATCATCTCTGCCAGGTTATCCTGTGACAAATCGGATTCATATTCATCCAGAATAACATCAGGCAAAATAACAGCTACCGGTTCATCACCCACTACCGGGTGAGCACACAATACCGCGTGTCCCAGGCCTTTCGCCAGACCCTGACGAACTTGCATAATAGTCACGTGCGGTGGACAAATAGACTGCACTTCATCAAGCAGTTGACGTTTTACACGTTTTTCCAGCATTGCTTCCAGTTCAAAACTGGTATCAAAGTGGTTTTCAATAGAGTTTTTAGATGAGTGTGTAACCAGCACAATTTCAGTAATGCCAGCCGCAATACATTCATTCACGACGTATTGAATTAATGGCTTATCGACAAGTGGCAGCATCTCTTTCGGGATGGCTTTCGTCGCCGGCAACATCCTGGTTCCTAATCCCGCAACGGGGATAACGGCTTTTTTGACTTTCGTATTAATGGCAGCCATTTAAATTCTCCTGGACTGTTCGTGTTTTGAACGTGTTCATATTTCTGTATCGCATCCCAGTATATCAGCACCCCGAAGGGGCTAAGTTCTGAAAAGGAGGCGAGTTAGCATAATTAAGACAATTACTTATACGAATGGCGACGATAGTACCACCAGCCGACATTAGCAGGTAATGCAAATTTAGCCCGCGTTATCGTTTGCTCATTCTGCAGACAACATCAAGCGCAGTCGACCACCGGTTCCCCATATTTGGCATTGCCAGGCATCGCATCGCTGGCTCAATTGATTCAAATAAGCGTTACCTAAAGTGCCTAACGGAACACCATTACTGATTTGCACCTGGTGTTCGCCGGTATTTAACGTCGCATTCAGACCCGCAGAAACCAGAATGAGATTTTTCAGTTCGCGATGATAATAGCCAACTAATAGCGGAAACTGCCCCGGCAGATTGGCCTGACGGAGTAAATGGTTTACCTGCTTCAATAACGCGCCCAACTCTGGCAACCGTTGATTTTGGTGTGCAAGCTGTTCCTGTAATAATCCGTTAAACAATGCGCGTAATAACAAGGCAGCAAGTACGCCATTATGTCCAGCTCGGGTGACATCAAGGCAATAAAATGCCAGATCGTTTTCCGAAAGTGCGGCAATATCAAGCACCAGGCCGGGTTTGTCCGCGGCAACCAATTGACGATAATTAACCCGGCAATGGGAAATCACCTGCTGAACCGGCGGTTGTAGTTCCTGTAATAATTTCGCCGCTGCGGCAGGGTTATCAACCATTGCATCCCAGTCGCGAAAAAGCCTTTCCTCTTCCTCAACGCGCGAATTAAACATGCTGGGATAGAGACAGGCAAAAACCATCTCGCGCAAGCGATTCAGATCTTTAACTGGTTTCAGCAAAACATCTTCAACGCCCAGACGTAACGCTTTGGCAATATCTGCCATATTTTCAGTGGCAGATATCACCAGAACTGGGGTCTGGTCGCCTCTGTTACGTATATGCTCCAGCAGTTTAAGCCCGTTCATTCGTGGCATCGCGATATCACATATCATCAGGTCTGGAGTGAAACCTCCCAGCAACTCAAGGGCATCCACCCCATCAGCCGCCAGTACCGTTGTCGCTCCCAATGAGGAAAACCATGAATCCAGAAGCGAGCGAAATACCTGCTCATCTTCAACAATGAGAATCTGTTTTCCGACCAATGGCTGCGTCATGTTCTCTCCCCTGACTGGCTTTACTCAATAGTGGCATGCTATTGCCACCTGCGCCTGTCAGAATTAACTTAAGTGTAGATAAAAATTCTGGTCAAATGTTGGTGCGTACCAACGGCAAAAGTTCGTCCATTTTCCTTTCCACTGCCAGCTGTCCGGCCGCAATGGCAGCGTGCGCGCGATGGAAATCAAGCGTAGATATTTGCGGGCAAACAGGTTGAATCAGAATATCGGGCGGATCACCTGCCATGCGGTTCCTTTTAAGGCGGTTCTCCAACACCTGGATAGACGTGGTCATAATCTCTGTTGCCGTTGGCGCTGTCACAGCCCGACGTGTCGTTATGCTGCCTAACCTTTCTTTCAGACGCGCATGCCACGGTAGAGAATCACCATTCTCGCTATTTTCTTCACTGACATTAAAGGAGAGCAGATCTTGTTGCATCAAATGAGCATCGTGCTGCAGGTCGACCGCTATCACAATATCAGCCCCCAATGCACGCGTAAGAGAAATAGGAATTGGGTTAACTACTGCCCCATCAACCAGCCAGTAGCCGTTATGTGCAACGGGTGCCATGAGTCCTGGAATACTGCATGATGCGCGAATAGCAAGATGGAGATCGCCTTCAGTAAACCATAATTCACGCCCCGTACTTAAATTGGTGGCAACAGCCGCAAAGCGACGGGAACAATTTTCGATCTCTGTTTCCGGCATTATTTCGCGATATTGATTGAAGACACGCTCGCCGCGCAGTAACCCACCGCGCTGCCAGGAGAGGTCCATCAGGCGTAAAACGTCCCAATAACTGAAAGAGGTTACCCAATCTTCCAGCGCAGATAATCGATCGCATGCATAGGCCGCGCCCACCAGCGAACCAATTGAACATCCTGCAACGATATCAATTTCAATACCCACTTTTTTTAGCGCATTAATAACGCCAATATGCGACCAACCTCTCGCCGCGCCAGATCCCAGCGCCAGCCCTATTTTTATCTTTCTCATTATTCCCGCAAGATTCCCCTGGAATGCAATCGTAGCCACATCGCTACTGCTCGGTTAACATAGTGCTACTCAGGCGGTTAATACGCCGTTATTGTTTCCAGGGAGATTATTTGTGTCTCAGCTTTGTCCCTGTGGTAGTGCTGTCGAGTATAGCCTATGTTGCCACCCTTATGTGTCTGGTGAAAAGGTTGCACCTGATCCAGAACATCTCATGCGTTCGCGTTACTGCGCTTTTGTGATGCAAGACGCAGATTATTTAATAAAGACCTGGCATCCCTCTTGTGGAGCAGCGGCGTTACGTGCCGAATTGATGGCCGGATTTGCGCATACTGAATGGTTGGGATTGACCGTATTTGAACATTGTTGGCAGGACGCCGACAATATCGGATTTGTCAGTTTTGTTGCTCGATTTACCGAAGGTGGCAAAACAGGTGCAATAATTGAACGTTCGCGATTTTTGAAAGAAAACGGTCAATGGTACTATATTGACGGTACACGTCCGCAGTTTGGTCGCAACGATCCCTGCCCTTGTGGTTCAGGTAAAAAATTTAAAAAGTGCTGCGGCCAATAATGGTTGACGGTACGGTTTAGCAAACACTCTCAACAAGGTTTTTCCAGCAATGCATTCACTCCAACGTAAAGTTCTGCGTACTATTTGTCCGGACCAAAAAGGTCTGATCGCACGTATTACCAATATTTGCTACAAGCACGAGTTAAATATCGTACAGAACAATGAATTTGTTGATCACCGTACCGGGCGCTTTTTTATGCGCACGGAACTGGAAGGGATTTTTAATGATTCCACCCTGCTGGCGGATCTCGATAGCGCATTGCCAGAAGGCTCCGTGCGTGAGCTGAATCCTGCCGGTCGTCGCCGGATAGTGATTCTGGTCACTAAAGAAGCGCATTGCCTTGGCGATTTGTTGATGAAAGCCAATTACGGCGGCCTGGATGTCGAAATCGCGGCAGTTATTGGTAACCACGATACTTTACGTTCTCTGGTTGAGCGTTTTGATATTCCGTTTGAGCTGGTAAGCCATGAAGGGTTAAGCCGCAACGAGCACGATCAAAAGATGGCGGAAGCCATTGATGCTTATCAACCTGACTATGTGGTGCTGGCGAAGTATATGCGGGTATTAACGCCGGAATTTGTGGCACGCTTCCCGAATAAAATCATCAATATTCACCATTCATTCCTGCCTGCGTTTATCGGCGCACGTCCTTATCACCAGGCCTATGAACGTGGTGTGAAGATTATTGGCGCAACCGCTCACTATGTGAATGACAATCTGGACGAAGGCCCAATCATCATGCAGGACGTTATTCATGTCGATCATACCTACACAGCTGAAGATATGATGCGCGCAGGTCGTGACGTCGAGAAAAACGTCTTAAGTCGTGCGCTATACAAAGTACTGGCACAGCGCGTCTTTGTTTACGGTAATCGGACGATTATTCTTTAATCGCCAGCAAAAATAACTGGTTACCTTTAATCCGTTACGGATGAAAATTACGCAACCAGTTCATTTTTCTCAACGTAACACTTTACAGCGGCGCGTCATTTGATATGATGCGCCCCGCTTCCCGATAAGGGAGCAGGCCAGTAAAAAGCATTACCCCGTGGTGGGGTTCCCGAGCGGCCAAAGGGAGCAGACTGTAAATCTGCCGTCATCGACTTCGAAGGTTCGAATCCTTCCCCCACCACCATCACTTTTCAAAAGTCCGTAAACTCTCAAACGAATCCGCAATTAAATATTCTGCCCAAGCGGGGAAGGATGAGAAGCTTCGACCAAGGTTCGACTTGAGCGCCAGCGAGAGAGCGTTGCCGCAGGCAACGACCCGAAGGGCGAAGCGCGCAGCGCTGAGTAATCCTTCCCCCACCACCATCGCTTCCTTAAATAATCAAAACCTGTTACTCCGAGCTAATTTTGCCCGATGGCACCACGTTTACCGGGCCTACAATATCCTCCCCTGTAGGTCGGATAAGCGAAGCGCATCCGACAACTCACCCCGCACCGTGCCCATAAAAAAACCCCGCCGAAGCAGGGTCTATGTGAACTAAAATTCGCTTAGTGACGAGCGCGCACCAGCTGGTACTTACGTGTCAGATACTCCACCGGTACGCTCCAGATGTGTACCAGACGCGAGAACGGGAACAGCAGGAATAACGTCATCCCCAGCACCAGGTGCAGACGGAAGATAAACGCCACACCATCGAGGTGTTGAGAAGCGCCACCGTGGAAGGTCACCACCGACTGCGCCCAGCCAACCAGTTTCATCATCTCGCTACCGTCCATATGCTGAGCGGAGAACGGAATGGTCAACAGGCCCAGCGCGCACTGGATAACGAGCAGCGACAGGATCAGGATATCCGCTCCGGTAGTGGTTGCACGCACGCGTGGGCTGAACAGACGACGCTTCAGCAACAGCACGCCGCCAATCAGACACAGCACGCCGCTGGCACCACCAGCAAACATCGCCATTTTCTGTTTCACTTCAATCGGCAGCCAGGCTTCATACATCCAGTGCGGCGTCAGCATACCGAAGAAGTGACCAACAAAAATCCCCAGAATACCGATATGGAACAGGTTCGACGCCAGGTTCATCCCTTTGCGATCCAGCATCTGGCTGGACGCCGCGCGCCAGGTGTACTGCCCGTAGTCATAACGCAGCCAGCTACCAATCAGGAAGACCGCCCCGGCTATGTACGGGTAGATATCAAAGAAGAACATATTCAGGAATTGCATTAGTGCTGTCCTCCGGTGGTGATATTCAGATATTGCGGCGCGACGGCACCGGCAAAGCGACGCTGATGAGCAGTGATTGCTGAATCACCGCAGCCTTTGTCAGCAAAGAATTTAACCTGCTCTTCTTCCCAGACAGCATCCAGCGCCTGCGGCGTATCATCGCGCGCTTCGTCGGCAATTTTTTCCGCCACTTTGTCGCTGTCGATAGCGGTATTGGCCAATTTCAGCAGCAGATCAAACATCACGGCATAACGGCTTTCACGCTGTTGCAGACGCGCGCTCAGCAATGCCAGAATCGGCGCGATATCTTTCAAACCTTCCACGGCTTCGCTTTGCGGCAGCTGCGACAGGTACTCCAGATACAGCGGCAGATGGTCCGGTAATTCGCGGCTGTTTAACTGCAAGCCGTGCTGCTCGTACTGCGCCAGCAGGTCCACCATCGCCTGGCCGCGGTCACGGGATTCACCGTGAACATGTTCAAATAGCAACAGTGACGTGGCGCGGCCACGGTCGAACAGTTCGCTGTACTGGGCCTGGGCATCGAGCGGATCCATCGCCGTTAAATCGCGCAGGAAAATGCCCAGCGCATGGGCATCTTCTTTCGACAGATTTTTCGACGCAGCAATCGCCTCAAACATCTCTTGTTGATGCTGCCATAAGGCAGCATCCGGATATTCAAGGAGACGCGATACAATCACGAGTTCGATCATGGATGCGGCTCCGTTTTGCTGGTCACATCGATGGCATCAATACGACGGCTGTTGAACAGATTGAATTTGGTATCTGAACCGTGGCAGCCATCACCAAAGGTAAAGCCGCAGCCATTTTTCTCCGGGAAGGCTTCCCGTGCCAGTTCACGATGACTACTCGGCACCACAAAGCGATCTTCGTAGTTAGCAATCGCCAGATAACGGTACATCTCCTGTGCCTGGGCTTCGGTCAGACCGACCTCTTCCAGCGCACGGGTATCAACTTTACCGTCAACGGTTTCAGCACGTTTGTAATGACGCATCGCCAGCATACGTTTCAGTGCGCGCAGTACCGGTTTGGTATCACCGGCGGTCAGCAGATTCGCCAGATACTGTACCGGAATACGCAAGCTTTCGACGTCTGGCAGAATGCCGTTGCTACCCAGCTCACCCGCGTCTGCTGCAGACTGAATCGGAGACAGAGGCGGCACGTACCAGACCATCGGCAGTGTGCGATATTCTGGATGCAGCGGCAGCGCCAGTTTCCATTCCATTGCCATTTTATAAACCGGCGACTGCTGTGCGGCTTCAATAACGCTCAGCGGAATACCGTCTTTAATCGCCTGCTCGATGACTTTCGGATCGTTCGGATCGAGGAACACCTCCAGCTGACGCTGGTAAAGATCTTTCTCGTTCTCGGTGCTGGCTGCACGTTCAATCGCGTCGGCATCGTACAGCAGCACGCCAAGATAACGGATACGACCGACACAGGTTTCTGAGCACACGGTCGGCTGACCCGCTTCAATACGCGGATAGCAGAAGATGCACTTCTCAGACTTACCGCTCTTCCAGTTGAAGTAGATTTTTTTGTACGGGCATCCGGTGATGCACATACGCCAGCCACGGCATTTATCCTGGTCGATCAGGACGATGCCATCTTCTTCACGCTTGTAAATCGCACCGCTCGGGCAGGTCGCCACACATGCCGGGTTCAGGCAGTGTTCGCACAGGCGCGGCAAATACATCATAAAGGTGTTTTCGAACTGGCTATACATCGCCTTCTGGATGTTGTCGAAGTTCTTGTCTTTCGCCAGTTTGTCAAACTCACCACCCAGGTCATCTTCCCAGTTCGGCCCTTTTTCGATTTTCGCCATCCGTTCCCCGGTAATCAGCGAACGCGGACGGGCAATCGGCTGCGATTTGCTGCCTTCCGGCGCGGTATGCAGGTTCTGATAGTCAAAATCGAACGGCTCGTAATAATCGTCGATCCCCGGCAGATGCGGGTTAGCGAAGATTTTACCCAGCAACATGGCACGGTTACCCATGCGCGGCTGCAGTTTGCCGTTGATTTTACGGATCCAGCCGCCTTTGTATTTTTCCTGGTTTTCCCAGTCAGTCGGGAAGCCCTGACCCGGCTTGGTTTCCACGTTGTTGAACCACGCGTATTCCACGCCTTCACGGCTGGTCCAGACGTTTTTACAGGTAACTGAACAGGTGTGGCAGCCGATGCACTTATCGAGATTCAGCACCATGCCGACTTGTGAACGAATTTTCATTTTACGCTCTCCTGTACCTGGTCATTGCCTTCGCCATCTAACCAGTCAATGTTCTTCATCTTACGCACTACAACAAACTCATCGCGGTTAGAACCTACGGTGCCGTAGTAGTTAAAGCCGTATGCCAGATGGGCATAGCCGCCGATCATATGCGTCGGTTTCGGCGTGATACGGGTGACCGAGTTATGGATACCACCACGCTGTTGGGTAATTTCCGAACCAGGCAGGTTAACGATACGTTCCTGCGCGTGGTACATCATGGTCATCCCTGCCGGAACACGCTGGCTGACAACCGCACGGGCAGTCAGAGCACCGTTGCTGTTGAATACTTCAATCCAGTCGTTATCGGCGATACCCAGATCTTTGGCATCGGCTTCACTCAACCAGACCACCGGACCACCGCGACCTAAAGTCAGCATCAGCAGGTTGTCGCTGTAGGTGGAGTGGATACCCCACTTCTGGTGCGGCGTCAGGAAGTTGAGCGCTTTTTCCGGGTTGCCGTTGGATTTCTGGCCTATCACTTCTTTCACCGAACGGGTGTCGATCGGCGGACGATAAACCAGCAGGCTTTCACCGAAATCACGCATCCACTGGTGATCCTGATACAGTTGCTGACGACCAGAGAGCGTACGCCATGGGATCAGCTCGTGAACGTTGGTGTAACCGGCGTTGTAAGAAACGTGTTCATCTTCCAGACCAGACCAGGTCGGGCTGGAGATAATTTTGCGCGGCTGTGCCTGAATATCGAGGAAGCGGATCTTCTCGTCTTCTTTATTCAGCGCCAGATGCGTATGGTCACGACCGGTAAATTCGCTCAGGGCAGCCCAGGCTTTCACGGCTACCTGACCGTTGGTTTCCGGTGCCAGTGTCAGGATCATCTCTGCCGCATCAATTGCGGTGTTCAGCATCGGCTGGCCTTTCGCCGGACCTTCCGCTTTGGTGTAGTTGAGCTTACGCAGCAGATCCATCTCGCTCTGGGTGTTCCAGGCAATCCCTTTACCGCCATTACCGATTTTCTCCATCAACGGGCCAATAGAGGTAAAGCGTTCGTAAGTCGCCGGATAATCGCGCTCTACGACCATAATGTGTGGCGCGGTTTTACCTGGGATCAGGTCGCACTCGCCTTTTTTCCAGTCTTTCACATCCAGCGGCTGCGCCAGTTCAGCGGCAGAGTCATGCTGGATAGGCAGCGTGACGATGTCGGTTTCTTTACCCAGATGGCCGACGCACACTTCGGAGAATTTCTTCGCGATGGCTTTGTAGATTTCCCAGTCGCTTTTCGCTTCCCAGGCCGGATCGACCGCCGCAGACAGCGGGTGAATAAACGGATGCATATCCGAAGTATTCATGTCGTCTTTTTCGTACCAAGTCGCCGTCGGCAAAATGATGTCGGAATAGAGACAGGTGCTCGACAGACGGAAGTCCAGCGTAACCACCAGATCCAGCTTGCCTTCCAGACCATTGTCCTGCCAGTCCACTTCTTCCGGCTTCACGCCGCCCTGTTGCCCCAGATCTTTACCCTGGATACCGTGCTCCGTCCCCAGCAGGTACTTGAGCATAAACTCATGACCTTTACCGGAAGAACCGAGCAGGTTAGAACGCCAGATGAACAGGTTGCGCGGGTGGTTTTTACCGTTTTCTGGTTGTTCTGCCGCAAAACGGATGGAACCCTCTTTCAGGGATTTCACCGTATAGTCCACCGGATTCATCCCGGCTTTTTCCGCTTCGCCAGCGATAGTCAGCGGGTTAGTGCCTAACTGCGGTGCAGACGGCAGCCAGCCCATGCGTTCCGCACGGACGTTAAAGTCGATCAAGTGTCCGGTATAGCGGGATTTGTCCGCCATCGGTGACAGCAACTCTTCCGCCGTGACGGTTTCATAACGCCACTGGCTGGAGTGGTTATAGAAATAAGAAGTGCTGTTCATGTGACGCGCCGGACGCTGCCAGTCAAGGGCAAACGCCAGCGGCTGCCAGCCGGTTTGCGGACGCAGTTTTTCCTGACCTACATAGTGCGCCCAGCCGCCCCCGCTCTGACCGACACAGCCGCAGAAAATCAGCATGTTGATCAGACCACGATAGTTCATATCGAGGTGATACCAGTGGTTCAGCCCCGCACCGACGATAATCATCGAACGACCGTGCGTTTTATCAGCGTTATCGGCAAATTCACGGGCGATGCGAATAATCTGGCTGCGAGAAACGCCGGTAATCTGCTCGGCCCAGGCCGGGGTATAAGCTTTCACATCGTCATAGCTGGTTGCACAGTTAACGTCGTTCAGGCCACGTTCCAGACCGTAGTTTGCCAGCGTCAGATCATAAACGGTGCTCACCAGGGCGGTGCTGCCATCAGCCAGTTGCAGGCGTTTCACCGGCAGTTTGTGCAGCAGCACGTTTTCCAGTTCCACTTTGTTGAAGTGTTCCGTGCCGTCGCCACCAAAGTACGGGAAGCCTACCTCAGCGATCTCATCCTGGCTACCCAGCAGGCTCAGTTGCAGCTCGGTTTCTTCGCCAGTTTTGCCGTCGCGCTGCTCAAGATTCCATTTGCCCTTCTCGCCCCAGCGGAAGCCAATAGAACCGTTCGGCGCAACCATTTCGCCATTGGTATTAAAGGCGACAGTTTTCCATTCCGGATTGTTTTCCTGGCCCAGCGCATCAACCAGATCAGCAGCGCGCAGCATACGACCTGCAGCGTAGTAACCGTCGCGTTCTTCCAGCATCACCAGCATCGGCATGTCGGTGTAGCGACGCACATAGTCGGTGAAATACTGGCTTGGGTTGTCGAGGTGGAATTCACGCAGCATTACGTGGCCCATCGCCAGCGCCATTGCCGCATCGGTGCCCTGTTTCGGTGCCAGCCACAGATCGCACAGTTTGGCGATTTCAGCGTAGTCTGGTGTGACGGCAACAGTTTTGGTGCCTTTGTAACGCACTTCAGTAAAGAAGTGAGCATCCGGGGTACGCGTCTGCGGCACGTTTGAACCCCAGGCGATGATGTAGCTGGAGTTATACCAGTCAGCAGATTCCGGTACGTCAGTTTGCTCGCCCCAGGTTTGCGGAGACGCAGGAGGCAGGTCGCAGTACCAGTCGTAGAAGCTTAAGCAAGTACCGCCAATCAGCGAGAGATAGCGTGCACCCGATGCGTAAGAAACCATCGACATTGCCGGAATTGGCGAGAAACCAGCAACACGGTCCGGGCCGTAGTTTTTGATGGTGTAAACGTTAGATGCGGCGATCAGTTCGTTCACCTCCTGCCAGGAAGAACGAACAAATCCACCGCGTCCACGCGCCTGCTTAAAGCTTTTCGCTTTATCGGCGTCTTCAATGATAGAAGCCCATGCCTCAACCGGATCGCTATGCAGCGCCTTCGCTTCACGCCACATTTTCATCAGGCGTTTGCGCATCATCGGGTATTTCAGGCGGTTGGCACTGTAAAGATACCAGGAGTAGCTGGCACCGCGCGGGCAGCCGCGAGGTTCATGGTTTGGCAGATCCGGACGGGTACGCGGATAGTCAGTCTGCTGGGTTTCCCAGGTGACCAGACCGTTTTTGACGTAGATTTTCCAGCTGCAGGAGCCGGTGCAGTTTACCCCGTGGGTAGAGCGGACGATTTTGTCATGCTGCCAACGCTGGCGATATCCATCCTCCCAGTCACGGTTGGTATTGAGAAGCTGGCCATGCCCATCGGCAAAGGTTTCACCCTTCTGTTTGAAGTAGCGAAACCGGTCCAGGAATTTACTCATCGGTTTTCTCCTGTGGGAGCCTGTCGGCCCTCTGATAAATCGACATTGCTAATGTTTAAGGGCAAGGTAACGCTCTGAAACAGCGTGGGAATTGATAACGATCAAGAGTGATGGGGATGAAAAATAAAGTAAATTCCTAAGATACCCCTTTAGGATAATTAACAGCCACCACATAACAGACTGTAAATTAAGACGTTTTATACCTGTAGTTATTTAAACTATTAAGATTTTTATGCAGATGGGTATTAAGGAGTATTCCCCATGGGTAACATATTAATGGCTCTTAATGAAATCCGGCGAAATAAGCCATATAATATGAGTATGTTGTAACTAAATGACGCATAAAAAAAGCGCGACATCATGCCGCGCAAAGGATAATCAAATATTAAGATTTATTTTTTAGAATGCCGACCATATACCGCCCAGGTAATCACTACGCAGGCGATATAGAAAATCAAAAATACCTTCATTGCGCCGACTGGCGAACCCGTTAATGCCAGCGAGCTACCAAACGCTTTCGGGATAAAGAAGCCACCAATAGCGCCAATCGCAGAGATGAAACCCAGCGCCGCTGCCGTGTCGGTTGCCGCTTCACGCATCGCACGTTCGTCAGAACCCCCTTCTGCTTTCACGCGATCCATTGTCAGTTTACGGAAGATCACTGAAATCATCTGGAAAGTGGAACCACTACCCAGCCCAGCTGTCAGGAACAGCGCCAGGAAGACCGCGAAGAACGCCATGAAGCTTCCGCCCTGCCCGTCAGTCGGTAAGGTCAGGAACAGCAGGCCGCTGAAAATCGCCATCAGAATAAAGTTCACCAGCGTGACACGAGTTCCGCCCAGACGGTCAGATAAT
This sequence comes from Shigella sonnei, assembly GCF_002950395.1. Lineage (NCBI taxonomy): Bacteria > Pseudomonadati > Pseudomonadota > Gammaproteobacteria > Enterobacterales > Enterobacteriaceae > Shigella > Shigella sonnei. Next base: position 871,320 of record NZ_CP026802.1, on the reverse strand, counting down.
GCACCACCTGCAGAACGCGCCAGCGCACCAATAAACGGCCCGAAGAAAGCGTATTGCAGAATCTGAACATCCGGGAACTGCGTTTTTGACAGCATCGCAAAGCCCGCGGAGAAGCCGATAAAGGAGCCGAAGGTTGCCAGATACAGCAGGCTCATAATCCACAGATGACCCCGTTTGAGTACCGGCAACTGCTCCTTGATGGAGGCTTTCGAGGTAGCAAGATCGTTCATGCCAAACCACGCCGCAATGGTGAAGATGGCAAGGAACGGCACCCATATCCAGGACGCATTCGCCAGATACAGCTCAGTCCCATCCGGCTGTTTGACGCCCTGGCTACCAAATACTGCGAAAATCGACAGTGATACCACCAGCGGAGCAACCAACTGCATGACGCTGACGCCCATGTTTCCCAGACCACCATTCAGACCCAGCGCGCCACCCTGCTTCTGTTTCGGAAAGAAGAAGCTGATGTTTGCCATACTGGATGCGAAGTTCGCGCCAGCAAAGCCGCATAGCAGAGAGATGATGATGAAGACGCTATAAGGCGTGGAGGTATCCTGCACGGCAAAACCCAGCCAGACGCAAGGAATAATCAGAATACCGGTGCTGAACGCCGTCCAGCGACGACCACCGAAGATAGGAACCATAAAGGAGTATGGAACACGTAATAACGCGCCAGAAACCGAAGGCAGCGCAGTCAACATAAATAGCTGATCGGTCGTAAAATTAAAACCGACTTTCGGTAAGTTCACCGCAACAGCGCTGAACAACATCCATACGCAAAACGCCAGCAGCAGACAGGGAACGGAAATCCACAGGTTACGGCTGGCAATACGTTGACCGCGTTGTTGCCAGAACGCAGGATCTTCCGGTCGCCAATCTGTAATGACAGCTCCAGTAGCCCTTTCGGGGGCGGATGAGTGACTCATAGACACCTCTGATACTCGTTTCGATGTCTGCCACCTTAGTGTCTGTAGCTAAAGGCAATTTGATGTAAATCAAACGATAAGATAACTTTATCTATCATTGATATTTATCATTACCCATAGTGAGTACAGTGATTTCATAAAAATTATGAGATTTTTCACGGTGCTGTAAAATCCCTACCCTTACCGATGTAAAGCGACTAACCACACGGCAAATAAGGAGTAACTCTTTCCGGGTATGGGTATACTTCAGCCAATAGCCGAGAATACTGCCATTCCAGAATGTATCGTCACATTCATTAAGGTTATTGCTCATTTAAAGCCTGAAGGAAGAGGTTTGCATGCTTAAACGTTGTCTCTCTCCGCTCACCCTGGTTAATCAGGTTGCGCTTATTGTGTTGCTTTCTACTGCTATTGGACTGGCAGGGATGGCGGTTTCTGGCTGGCTGGTGCAAGGCGTTCAGGGCAGCGCCCATGCGATCAACAAAGCGGGATCGCTGCGCATGCAAAGTTACCGTCTGTTGGCGGCAGTGCCATTAAGTGAGAAAGACAAGCCCTTAATTAAAGAGATGGAACAAACGGCATTTAGCGCCGAGTTAACTCGAGCAGCAGAACGAGACGAACAACTGGCGCAATTACAGGGTTTACAAGATTACTGGCGTAATGAACTGATCCCTGCACTGATGCGTGCACAAAACCGCGAAACGGTGTCAGCGGATGTCAGCCAGTTTGTTGCCGGGCTTGATCAGCTGGTATCTGGTTTTGACCGCACCACGGAAATGCGCATTGAGACAGTGGTACTGGTCCATCGGGTAATGGCGGTATTTATGGCACTTTTACTGGTGTTCACTATTATCTGGTTGCGGGCGCGACTGCTACAACCGTGGCGGCAACTGCTGGCAATGGCGAGTGCCGTCAGTCATCGCGATTTTACCCAACGCGCGAACATCAGCGGGCGCAACGAAATGGCGATGCTTGGAACTGCATTGAACAATATGTCTGCAGAACTGGCCGAAAGTTATGCCGTACTTGAGCAGCGGGTTCAGGAGAAAACCGCCGGGCTGGAGCATAAAAATCAGATCCTCTCTTTTTTATGGCAGGCTAACCGCCGTTTGCATTCCCGCGCCCCGCTGTGTGAACGCCTGTCACCTGTACTCAACGGCTTACAGAATTTAACCCTGCTACGTGATATCGAATTGCGGGTGTATGACACTGATGATGAAGAGAATCATCAGGAGTTTACCTGCCAGCCAGATATGACTTGTGATGATAAAGGCTGCCAGCTCTGCCCGCGCGGCGTATTACCCGTTGGTGATCGCGGCACGACCCTGAAGTGGCGGCTGGCTGACTCTCATACGCAGTACGGTATTTTGCTGGCGACCCTGCCGCAGGGGCGTCATCTTAGCCATGATCAACAACAACTGCTGGATACCCTGGTTGAACAACTCACCGCCACGCTGGCGCTGGATCGCCATCAGGAACGTCAGCAACAGTTGATCGTGATGGAAGAGCGTGCCACCATTGCGCGCGAACTGCATGATTCTATTGCCCAATCTCTCTCTTGCATGAAGATGCAGGTGAGTTGTTTACAGATGCAGGGCGATGCGCTGCCAGAAAGCAGCCGCGAACTGTTAAGTCAGATCCGTAACGAACTGAATGCATCCTGGGCGCAGTTGCGTGAATTGCTCACCACATTCCGCTTGCAGCTCACCGAGCCTGGATTACGTCCGGCGCTGGAGGCGAGTTGCGAAGAGTACAGCGCCAAATTTGGCTTCCCGGTGAAGCTGGATTATCAATTGCCGCCTCGCCTGGTGCCTTCGCATCAGGCAATCCACTTGTTGCAAATTGCCCGTGAGGCATTAAGTAACGCCCTCAAACATTCGCAAGCGAGTGAAGTCGTGGTGACGGTGGCGCAAAACGATAATCAGGTCAAACTGACCGTCCAGGATAACGGCTGCGGCGTGCCTGAAAATGCCATCCGCAGCAATCACTACGGCATGATAATAATGCGCGACCGTGCGCAAAGTTTACGAGGCGATTGCCGCGTCCGCCGTCGTGAATCAGGTGGCACCGAAGTGGTGGTCACCTTTATTCCCGAAAAAACTTTCACAGACGTCCAAGGAGATACCCATGAGTAATCAGGAACCGGCTACTATCCTGCTGATTGACGATCACCCGATGCTGCGAACTGGCGTAAAACAGCTTATCAGTATGGCACCAGATATCACCGTGGTTGGCGAAGCGAGTAATGGCGAACAGGGTATTGAACTGGCGGAATCTCTTGATCCCGATCTGATCCTGTTAGATCTCAATATGCCCGGCATGAACGGTCTGGAAACGCTGGATAAACTGCGCGAAAAGTCCCTCTCAGGGCGCATTGTGGTATTCAGCGTCTCTAACCATGAAGAAGATGTGGTCACCGCACTGAAACGCGGCGCGGATGGTTATCTGTTAAAAGATATGGAACCGGAAGATCTGCTGAAAGCATTGCATCAGGCAGCTGCTGGCGAAATGGTATTAAGCGAAGCATTAACGCCTGTTCTGGCCGCCAGCTTGCGCGCTAACCGTGCCACTACTGAGCGCGATGTTAACCAGTTAACCCCACGCGAGCGCGATATTCTCAAGCTGATTGCCCAGGGTTTGCCGAACAAGATGATTGCCCGCCGCCTGGATATCACCGAAAGCACAGTAAAAGTGCACGTCAAGCACATGCTGAAGAAAATGAAGCTCAAGTCTCGCGTGGAAGCAGCGGTATGGGTGCATCAGGAGCGCATTTTCTGATTACGGTTCCCAGCGCAGTTCGTCGTTTGACAATGCATCGAACGGTTCGACAAGCGTTAGCGTGATCTCATTGGAGGAGACACGCTGCCCCTGGTTATCTTCCACCACCACCGACAATCGCCAGTGATTGCTCGCCCCTTCCCCGTTCTGCCAGTCAGGCATGATCAGCGTCCAGCCCTCCGCGCTGTTGGCTTGTGCGCCCGGCGTCAAACTTAATATCTGCGTATCGCCCTGCCAAATCAGTTGCCGAATACCGTAACGACTGCGGATTTGTAATTTCAGCGGCACTGTTTCGCCAGGTTTTAGATCCCACGGCGGTGTCGCCAGAAACACCGTTAACGTTTTTCGCTGTCGGTACTCAAGAGTCGGTAGATTATTTCGCTGCGGATTATCATAGCGACTACCACGTAACGACTGACTTTCGGCAACCTCGCCCGCAGAAAGTTGTTTTTTGAGCGGCACACCAAAGCGGTAATTAAGATTCAGTCCGAGGTTATTTTGATTTTCGCCACTTTCACCCTGTTTATGCTGGGCCGTCACAGTGACTAATGGCACAGGGGTGTAATTTAATCCCAGACTCAACGCGACGGGATTGTGATAACCCGTACCAGAGTTAAACAAATCAACACGCTCACCAAAATACTGTTCTACCCTGACACTGGTATTGAGGTGTTGATAGAACGGCATGCGCATCCGGGCTGTCAGGTCATACCCGCGCGCCATCCGTTGTTCCTGCGTGGCTGTCTGTTCATGCCATGCAGCAAACGGCTGATAAAAGTTTGCCGATAGTCGCAAATATTCGCCCCACGCTTCGGCACCAAAGCCCGCTCGCTGAAGATTTTCGTCCAGCAAGTTGTCATAAAAAGTGTTATAACCCACCAGCCAGTTGCCGCGCGCCCAGCGTTGCCCAACGCCCACATTGCTCACCAACCCATCATCCTGCTGAGTAAGACCAAGCTGGCTCCAGGTGAGATAACGATCATTATCTTGTAACGGCACAAACCAGCTTCCACGACTGCCGGTGAAATGTCCTTCGTTATCCACTTTGACGTCAACACTGGCATTTCCCCACGGTGATAGCCAGGACTCTACGTGCTGATTAACCTGTTGACTAAGCGCGTCGCGGACTTTTCCCAATGCGAAAGCTTTTGCCTGCTCGCCAGTATCCAGCCCGTTATCATTCATACTGGTTTCGCCGAAATCTTTCACAATTTCAGCAAAGTGTTTTTCCCCATCATGGTTTTCGGGAGCCATGCCTAAATCCGGCAGACCATCATTGTTATTATCAAAGGGATTTGCCGCTTTTTGCTCGAAGGTAGATTGTGCGTTAGCTGTACCGCCTGCCGCCAGCAAGAGTAAATAAAACGGGATAATGCGAGGAACGAAACGGCTCAAAACGTCGGTAACTTCCGGTAATAATGAAAAACCATAGCCTTAAAGAATAACGATTACTGGCAACTTTTGTCGTATTTTCTCGCGCTTTCAGGAAAATCCTTAAAAAGGTGACCGATTGGTCAGACGCTGCAGAAGCAGTAAGATAGAAGATGAGTGTCTAATTCCCTGAATACAGGAGTAAATAATGCAAAAAATCGTGATCGTTGCCAATGGCGCACCTTACGGGAGCGAATCCTTGTTTAACAGCTTGCGGCTGGCCATTGCGTTACGAGAGCAGGAGAGCAATCTGGATCTGCGTCTGTTCCTGATGTCTGATGCGGTCACAGCCGGGTTGCGCGGGCAAAAACCAGGGGAAGGCTACAACATTCAGCAAATGCTGGAGATCCTTACCGCTCAGAATGTACCGGTGAAATTGTGCAAAACCTGTACCGACGGGCGCGGGATTAGCACACTTCCTCTTATTGATGGGGTGGAAATCGGTACTCTTGTGGAACTGGCGCAATGGACGCTGTCAGCCGATAAAGTGCTCACATTTTAATGTTTGAGGGGGCGTCTGACGCCCCACTATGAGGGAAGTTTACTCAGGCGAATCCCGGCCGTAACACACCATCCGGATAATTCTCCGCCAGCAGTTTTTTTACCGATACCAGCAAATCATTCAGCCCATCGTCCTGCATTCCCAGTTTGATAAGCTCCTGTTCCAGTGAAAACAGGTATTGTGCGTTGGTTCCCAGCGGACCGCTCGCCGCCGCAATCAACGGCGCGATGACCTGAGCGCGAGTGTCAGATTCATATTCTGGATGTCGCGGGTCCATAATAAACACAATGGCGTTTACTGTGCGTCCATCATCAAGATCAAGCTGACACCAGGTTGGCAGATAACAGCCGGTAATCATCTCGCGCTTCCACAACAGGGTTAGTTCCTGCTCCAGCGTCTCTTCTGGTAGTCGATAGGCGACGCCTGTGGTGCGTCCGCCCTCTTTCAGTGCAAGCATCCGTCCCGGCTGGTGCGCAGTCCCGCGCCCGGCGGTCAGGCGCAGGCAAAACGCGCGATGCCATCCAACCAGTGTACCGGTGCATAATTCGGTAAACTCCAGTGCCGGATTCCACATCAACGATCCATAACCGAAGATCCACACCGGTCCCTCATTAGGTCGACAAGCCAGCGTCGCCGCCAGCGAAGCCGCCCGTTGTTCTGCTGACCATAAGAGTGATTCTTCAATGGCACCAAATGCCGTTTTACAATCGGCATTCATCAAGAAATCACGCGTTATCACCTTACACCTCCGCCACTGCATACTTCCCTGCGACAACTTTTTGGTGTCTTCCGGACATTTTTACCGCTCATTTTGAAACCACTAACGGGACAATATGCAATCCACGGACCACTTGCAAGGCAACACCGCACGAATAGCTTTAACTAAGCTACCGGTTTTACGATTTTTTATGCCATTTATCATCATCCCCTTTGGCATATTCATGCTTCACAGCAGCCCAGGCCACTTTATGCGCGGTTTCTTCGCGACTGGCGTCATCACGCCGATCTTCTTTATCTTTATATTGATCCCATGCGCTGTTGAACGCTTCTTTATAGATATCCTGGGCATGAGACGGTAGAACGTGCTTTACGCTTTCCGGCAGATCGCTTTTCGTTTTATACGGCATCGTTGACTCCTTTTACAAAGTTGAACATTAAGTGTGGTCAACAATATCTACTCTTGCCAAAACATAAGAATTTTCATGTCAGACTGTTCTTAAGAAACGCTAAAACAAACATTGTCTAAACGTAATACTTATTTTTATGCCCCAATGAGTAAAAAATCGACAGCGGGGTAAAAATTCGTAAAATGTTACCGATATCCAGACACTTTCTGTTATTTTTCCTACCTATTTTTTACATTTTCGATAAATTCATCTGCAAAGGGATAACCATAATGTCAAATGCTCAAGAGGCGGTAAAAACCCGCCACAAGGAGACTTCGCTTATTTTCCCGGTTCTGGCGCTGGTAGTGCTGTTCCTGTGGGGAAGCAGCCAGACACTACCAGTGGTCATTGCCATCAATCTTCTTGCGCTTATTGGTATTTTAAGTAGCGCCTTTAGTGTTGTCCGTCATGCGGACGTATTAGCCCATCGCCTGGGAGAACCTTACGGTTCGCTTATTCTTAGCCTTTCAGTGGTTATTCTTGAAGTCAGTTTGATTTCAGCTTTAATGGCAACCGGCGACGCCGCGCCAACGCTAATGCGTGATACGCTCTATTCAATCATTATGATTGTTACCGGTGGGCTGGTTGGCTTTTCATTATTGTTGGGCGGTCGTAAGTTTGCCACCCAATATATGAATCTGTTTGGTATCAAGCAGTATTTAATTGCGCTGTTCCCCCTGGCGATAATCGTACTGGTATTTCCAATGGCTCTGCCTGCGGCGAATTTTTCAACCGGTCAGGCGTTACTGGTAGCATTAATTTCTGCGGCAATGTATGGCGTATTTTTGCTGATCCAGACCAAAACGCATCAAAGTTTGTTTGTCTACGAGCACGAAGATGACAGTGATGACGACGACCCGCACCACGGTAAACCGTCTGCCCATAGCAGCGTGTGGCATGCTATCTGGTTGATTATCCATCTGATTGCCGTTATTGCAGTCACCAAAATGAATGCCAGCCCGCTGGAGACATTGCTCGACAGCATGAATGCCCCTGTCGCCTTTACTGGCTTCCTGGTGGCTCTGTTGATTCTGTCGCCGGAAGGTTTAGGTGCGTTAAAAGCAGTGTTGAACAACCAGGTCCAGCGCGCGATGAATCTGTTCTTTGGTTCAGTGTTAGCAACCATTTCGCTTACCGTACCTGTCGTCACGCTAATTGCCTTTATGACGGGTAACGAATTACAGTTTGCACTTGGTGCGCCAGAAATGGTGGTGATGGTGGCCTCTTTAGTGCTGTGCCATATCTCCTTCTCCACCGGACGTACTAACGTGCTCAATGGCGCAGCGCATCTGGCACTGTTTGCCGCCTATTTGATGACGATATTTGCCTGACAGTTATATCTCCTCCGATGACGGAAATCGGGGAGATAAGATAAATTCCTGCTTATTGTATTTCTTCATACTACCTGGACAGCTCGTTAATCAGAATTGCGAGCCTGTACCACAACCTGCACGAAACCACTGCAACAGCTGTTGAAAAGCCGGAATGTACTCTTTATTGCAAACATTTCAGGGATGAAGTGAAGATGAATTGAGACGTAGTATCCACACCAAGCCGGAATTATCCGGTGAGGCGCAATGTTGCGGGGGCTTTATCCCTGGTGGCATTGGTTGCTGGAAAGAGAAAACCCCCGCACGTTGAGAGGTAAAACCTGACAACAAAACGGGGGCTAATCTTGAAACCAGACACTTCAAGAATAGCCGCCTTGTTGTCATTACAACAAGGCGGCTATATGACGCTCGCGCAGTTTGCCATGACTTTCTGGCACGACCTGGCAGCACCGATCCTGGCGGGGATTATTACCGCAGCGATTGTCAGCTGGTGGCGTAACCGGAAGTAAGGTGAAAACGGGCGTCAGGCTGCCGTGATGGCAATATGCGCCCGAAACCGGCCGCAGGGGTAACAGCCTGCGGCCATTTTTGTCTTTATCTCTTCCACAAGTAAATATTGGCAACCCGAGCTGGAAGCATCATCCAGAGCACTCATGAAACGACTGTAACAGCTGTTGAAAAACCGGAATGCACTCTTCATTGCAAACATTTCAGGGATGAAGTGAAGATGAATTGAGTCGTAGTATCCACACCAAGCCGGCGTTATCCGGTGAGGCGCAATGTTGCGGGGGCTTAATCCCTAGTGGCATTGGTTGCTGGAAAGAGAAAACCCCCGCACGTTGAGAGGTAAAACCTGACAACAGAACGGGGGCTAATCTTGAACCATCAACAATTCAAGAATAGCCGCAAAATGTTGTCATTACAACAAGGCGGCTATATGACGCTCGCGAAGTTTGCCATGATTTTCTGGCACGACCTGGCAGCACCGATCCTGGCGGGGATTATTACCGCAGCGATTGTCGGCTGGTGGCGTAACCGGAAGTAAGGTGAAAACGGGCGTCAGGCTGCCGTGATGGCAATATGCGCCCGAAACCGGCCGCAGGGGTAACAGCCTGCGGCCATTTTTGTCTTTATCTCCTCCACAAGTAAATATTGGCAACCCGAGCTGGAAGCATCATCCAGAGCACTCATGAAACGACTGTAACAGCTGTTGAAAAACCGGAATGCACTCTTCATTGCAAACATTTCAGGGATGAAGTGAAGATGAATTGAGACGTAGTATCCACATCAAGCCGGCGTTATCCGGTGAGGCGCAATGTTGCGGGGGCTTTATCCCTGGTGGCATTGGTTGCTGGAAAGAGAAAACCCCCGCACGTTGAGAGGTTTAACCTGACAACAGAACGGGGGCTAATCTTGAACCAGAACAATTCAAGAATAGCCGCAAAATGTTGTCATTACAACAAGGCGGCTATATGACGCTCGCGCAGTTTGCCATGATTTTCTGGCACGACCTGGCAGCACCGATCCTGGCGGGAATTATTACCGCAGCGATTGTCGGCTGGTGGCGTAACCGGAAGTAAGGTGAAAACGGGCGTCAGGCTGCCGTGATGGCAATATGCGCCCGAAACCGGCCGCAGGGGTAACAGCCTGCGGCCTTTTTTGTATCTGGCACCCATGAAAAAAGTCTTAACGCAGAACGCTAAGACTTTATTTTTCAAGCAAAAAAGATTACTTGCTGGTATCCAGTTCTTCGAAACCTTTCACCAGATCATCAATCGCTTTCATCTGCTTGAGGAACGGTTCCAGTTTAGCCAGCGGCAGCGCGGATGGACCATCACATTTCGCATGTTCCGGATCCGGATGCGCTTCAATAAACAGCCCCGCCAGACCTACCGCCATACCGGCTCGTGCCAGCTCAGCCACCTGAGCACGACGACCACCGGAAGCTGCGCCAAACGGATCGCGGCATTGCAGTGCGTGGGTCACGTCGAAAATCACCGGCGAGTTACCAGACACTTTCTTCATAATGCTGAAGCCCAGCATATCGACAACCAGGTTGTCATAGCCGAAGTTAGCACCGCGATCGCAAAGAATCACTTTTTCGTTGCCGCCTTCTTTGAATTTATCAACGATATTACCCATCTGTCCCGGGCTGACAAACTGTGGTTTCTTGACGTTAATTACCGCACCGGTTTTCGCCATGGCTTCAACCAGGTCAGTCTGGCGAGCAAGAAACGCCGGCAACTGAATCACATCCACGACATCAGCAACGGGCTGTGCCTGACTTGGTTCGTGAACGTCGGTGATAATTTTCACGCCAAAAGTCTGCTTCAACTCCTGGAAGATTTTCATCCCTTCTTCCAGGCCCGGTCCACGATAAGAGTGGATGGAGGAGCGGTTGGCTTTGTCAAAAGAGGCTTTGAACACGTAAGGGATACCCAGTTTCTGGGTCACGGTTACGTAGTGCTCGCAAATGCGCATCGCCAGATCGCGAGATTCCAGCACGTTCATACCACCAAACAGTACGAACGACAGGTCATTTGCTACGTTGATGTCGCCAATGCTAACCACTTTTTGTTTCATAGGATCGCCTTAATCTTGAGTAAAATGTCGATTAATTAATGCAGCACAATATGTTTATGCGCGATGTTATTTATTTGCGCACGGATCATTTCGCTGATCGGGTCTTCCGGACACTGTTCAACGAAATAACTTAAATCGTTCAACGCAACGTGTTCGCAATCCAGTTGCGCATAAATCAACCCGCGATCGCGAATTTCATAGGGATCTTCCGGGTTGAATTGTAATAAAGCTTCGCTGGTGCGTAACGCCAGCTCCATCTGATTTTCTTCCATCAACGAGGCTTTGAGTGTATCCAACAATTTGCGGATTACCTCAATGTTATCAGCTTCATCAAGGTCTTCATAAAACAGTTCCGCCGACGGGCTGATATTTCCCTTTAACCATACGTCCAGCATATGTTCGCTTAACGATTCACCGTTAAAAGGATTAATCAGCCAAATTTCGCCATCCGGACATTCAATGCGCAATATCAGCTGCGTAGGGAAAATCACCGGCAGCAGCGGCAAATCGAGACGATTCGCGACCCATAATAAAACCGCACCTAATGATACCGCACTGCCCTGTCGATTCTTTAACACCTGGTCCAGCCATAATGCATCGGAAAGACGATAAACGCCGCGTGAGGCTTTAAATCCCCAGTCGCCGTAAAACAGCGCGATCAGTTTTTCCAGCTGCTCTTCTAAAGGCAGAAGCTGGCTGATTTCTTCCTTCGCCAGACTAACGAGACGCTCCAGTTCGTCGTAAACATCTTGCGAGGGAAAATCGCGGCGGATTGCTTCGCAAGCCAGGATCATGCCTTCGCACAATGGCGCTTTATTAAATTCGAAATCAGCTAACGATCTCATGACTTACCCCAGTAACGGTACTTTTGTGGTGGCGAGTTTAATGATGATGTACAGCACCACCAACGCCAGCGGGAAGGCAATAATGCGCGCCTGCTGACTGTGCATACGACGATAATCGAGTGCAATAAAACCCAAAACGATATAAATGATAACTCCAAACAGCTTTTCAGTCAGCCACTGTGCCTGCCCGGAAAATGGCAGGATGTGCGCTTTAGCCATCAACGCAATGCCGCTTAACAATAACACCGTATCGACAACCGGCGGCACAATGCGCGTCCAGCGAGCAAATGCCTGTGGATGCTTCTGATAACGTAGCCAGAAACGTAAGGTTAATAGCCCAACAGAAAGCGCGATACTAATAAGATGAACACTAAGCAGTGTAGAAAAACTTGTCATTGATAATAGCGGCCGAGCGTTACGCGCTCGTTATCACCATAGTCACGGCAGGTTTCGACGTCATGATACCCCGCGAGGATAAATGCTTGTCGCACCGCTTCGCCCTGCTGCCAGCCATGTTCCAGAAGCAGAAAGCCGCCGGATACCAGCGCGTTACGCGACTGTTCGATGATATGCACGATGTCTGCCATTCCACTGTCTGCCGCAACCAGCGCAGTGAGCGGCTCAAAGCGGACATCGCCTTGTTGAAGATGTGGGTCCTGCTCGTCAATATACGGCGGATTGCTGACAATCATCGCAAACTGCTGCCCGGCTAGCGCGCTAAACCAGTCGCTTTGCAGAATGTGGATATTTTTGATCGCCAGATGCTGGGCATTACGTTGTGCCAGGGAGACAGCATCAGGCATACGATCTACAGCGATAATTTCGCAGTCCGGGCGCTCGCTAGCCAGCGCAAGCGCAATCGCCCCGGTACCCGTCCCGAGATCGAGAATACGGCAAGGTTGTTCAGGCAACCGCGCCAGTGCCTGCTCCACCAGACACTCCGTATCCGGGCGCGGAATTAAGGTCGCTGGCGAAACAAATAACGGCAACGACCAGAATTCTCGCACCCCGGTTAAATGAGCAATGGGTTCACCATCGCGACGACGTGTCAGTAGCGCATCAAGTTGCTGACATTGTTCGTCAGTCAGCTGCGTTTCACCAAAGGCCAGAATAAAAGTCCGCCCCCTGCCAGTGACATACTCCAATAAGATTTCAGCGTCACGGCGTGGGCTTTCGCTCGCCTGAAGTTGGCTTATTGCTTCACGTAACCAGTATTGATATTCCATTATTCCTGCTCGGACAACGCCGCCAGTTGGTCGGCCTGATGTTCCTGGATAATCGGTTCAATCAGCATATCCAGCTTACCTTCCATCACTTCATCCAGACGGTAGAGCGTCAGGTTGATGCGGTGATCGGTAACGCGCCCCTGCGGGAAGTTGTAAGTACGGTTACGGTCGCTGCGATCGCCACTCCCCAGCAGGTTACGACGGGTAGACGCTTCGGCCTGTTGCCGTTTTGCCATTTCTGCAGCGTGGATACGAGCACCAAGTACAGAAAGTGCTTTAGCTTTGTTTTTATGTTGTGAACGTTCGTCCTGACATTCAACAACAATCCCGGTCGGCAAGTGAGTAATACGAATTGCCGAATCGGTGGTGTTAACGTGCTGACCACCCGCCCCTGACGAGCGGAAAGTATCAATGCGTAAATCTGCTGGGTTGATGTCCGGCAGTTCTGCGTCAGGCAGTTCTGGCATTACCGCAACGGTACAAGCAGAAGTATGAATACGACCCTGCGATTCCGTAGCAGGAACACGCTGCACGCGATGACCGCCGGATTCAAATTTCAGACGACCATACACACCATCACCGCTAATTTTGGCGATGATCTCTTTATAACCACCATGTTCACCCTCGCTGGCGCTCATGATTTCTACCCGCCAGCGGCGGGCTTCGGCATAACGGCTGTACATACGGAACAGATCGCCCGCGAACAGCGCCGCTTCGTCGCCGCCGGTTCCGGCTCGGACTTCGAGGAAGGCGTTACGTTCGTCATCAGGATCTTTTGGCAGTAACAGAACCTGTAATTGCTGTTCCAGTTGCTCGCTTTTTTCTTTAGCTTCGCGCAGTTCATCCTGCGCCATCTCACGCATTTCAGGATCATCGAGCATCATCTGTGCGGTTTCGATATCTTCCTGAACCTGTTGCCAGTCGGTAAAACAGCGCGAAACATCACTTAACTGCGCATATTCGCGTGATAATGCGCGAAAACGTTCCTGGTCGGCGATAGTTTGCGCGTCACCCAGCAACGCCTGAACTTCTTCATGGCGTTCATGCAGGGCTTCCAGTTTGGCAACGATAGAAGGCTTCATAGGCGTAAATGCACCCTGTAAAAAAAGAAAATGATGTACTGCTACTCCAGCCCGAGGCTGTCGCGCAGAATATTCAGGCGTTCGTTATCCCCGTCACGGGCGGCCTGTTGAAGTGATTTCGTTGGCGCATGGATCAAGCGGTTAGTCAGTTTCCATGCCAGATCCTGCATAATGGCTTGCGCGTCGCCGCCCTGCTCAAGGGCCGCTAACGCTTTGGCGGTTAACTCATCGCGAACGTGCTCTGCCTGGCTGCGATACTCGCGAATGGTTTCGCTGGCGCTTTGTGCTCGCAGCCACGCCATAAATTCGCTGGTTTCCTGAGCGACAATAGTTTCCGCCTCAACCGCTGCGGCTTTACGCTGCGCCAGGTTGTGCGAAATGATGCTTTGCAGATCGTCCACACTATAAAGATAAGCATTCGCCAGTTTGCCAACTTCCGGCTCAACATCGCGCGGAACGGCAATATCCACCAACAGCATTGGTTGGTTACGACGACTTTTTAATGCGCGCTCCACCATGCCTTTCCCGATAATCGGTAACGGGCTGGCGGTGGAACTGATGATGATATCGGCTTCGCGCAGACGTTCGTCGATCTCACTCAGGGCAATCACTTCCGCGCCAACTTCATCTGCCAGAATTTGGGCACGTTCGCGAGTGCGGTTGGCGATAATCATCTTCTGTACTTTATGTTCGCGCAGATGACGCGCTACCAGCTCGATGGTTTCGCCCGCGCCTACCAGCAACACTGTGACCGTAGAGAGCGATTCAAAGATCTGCCGCGCCAGCGTACAAGCCGCAAAAGCGACAGACACAGCACTGGCACCGATATCTGTTTCAGTGCGAACGCGTTTCGCTACAGAGAAAGATTTCTGGAACATGCGTTCCAGTTCGCTGGCCTTCATATGACCTTTTTGCGAATCGGCAAACGCTTTTTTAACCTGACCGAGGATCTGCGGCTCCCCAAGAACCAGTGAATCCAGGCCGCTGGCAACACGCATTAAATGGCTAACCGCGTCGTTATCCTGATGCCAGTAGAGGCTTTTACGCAGATCTTCTTCATTAAGATTGTGATAATCGCAAAGCCAGCGGATTAACGCCTCTTGCAGGTTATCCTGCTCTTCAACGCTAAGATAAAGTTCCGTGCGGTTGCACGTCGACAGCACCACGCCGCCCTGCACCATCGGCTGCGCAAGCAGGCTGTCAAGCGCCTGATCGAGCTTATCCGGCGAAAACGATACACGTTCTCGCAGCGATACAGGTGCCGTTTTATGGTTGATACCGAGTGCTAAAAGGGTCATGTCTGCGGGAAATAATACCAACGTTGATATGGTTAGTCTGCTTGCATCATACAGGATGCGTAAGATCAATAAAAGAGAGCGCCCCCTTTTGGAGTAATTGCCGAAAGCCGTTAGATTCTGGCAATTAAGACAACTTGAACATAGACGATAGCGGACGGTAACGCTAGCATTAAGGGTTATAACTGCAACGTATCTCAAGGACTTGTCATCACTATGCCCCTGCCCGATTTTCGTCTTATCCGCCTGCTACCGCTGGCTGCTCTTGTGCTCACTGCCTGTTCCGTTACCACGCCCAAAGGTCCTGGCAAAAGCCCGGATTCGCCACAATGGCGTCAGCATCAGCAAGACGTGCGCAATCTTAATCAGTATCAGACTCGCGGCGCGTTCGCTTATATTTCTGACCAACAAAAAGTGTACGCCCGCTTTTTCTGGCAGCAAACCGGCCAGGATCGCTACCGTCTGCTGCTCACTAACCCATTGGGCAGCACGGAACTGGAGCTGAATGCTCAACCGGGTAACGTGCAGTTAGTCGACAATAAAGGTCAGCGTTATACCGCCGATGACGCCGAAGAGATGATTGGCAAATTGACCGGAATGCCAATTCCGCTCAACAGCTTGCGCCAATGGATTTTAGGTTTACCGGGTGATGCAACCGACTACAAACTGGACGACCAGTACCGCCTGAGCGAAATTACCTACAGCCAGAATGGCAAAAACTGGAAGGTTGTTTATGGTGGTTATGACACCAAAACGCAACCTGCGATGCCAGCCAATATGGAACTCACCGACGGTGGTCAACGCATCAAGTTAAAAATGGATAACTGGATAGTGAAATAATGCGGACACAGTGGCCCTCTCCGGCAAAACTTAATCTGTTTTTATACATTACCGGTCAGCGTGCGGATGGTTACCACACGCTGCAAACGCTGTTTCAGTTTCTTGATTACGGCGACACCATCAGCATTGAGCTTCGTGACGATGGGGATATTCGTCTGTTAACGCCCGTTGAAGGCGTGGAACATGAAGATAACCTGATCGTTCGCGCAGCGCGGTTGTTGATGAAAACTGCGGCAGACAGCGGGCGTCTTCCGACGGGAAGCGGTGCGAATATCAGCATTGACAAGCGTTTGCCGATGGGCGGCGGTCTCGGCGGTGGTTCATCCAATGCCGCGACGGTCCTGGTGGCATTAAATCATCTCTGGCAATGCGGGCTAAGCATGGATGAGCTGGCGGAAATGGGGCTGACGCTGGGCGCAGATGTTCCTGTCTTTGTTCGGGGGCATGCCGCGTTTGCCGAAGGCGTTGGTGAAATACTAACGCCGGTGGATCCGCCAGAGAAGTGGTATCTGGTGGCGCACCCTGGTGTAAGTATTCCGACACCAGTGATTTTTAAAGATCCTGAACTCCCGCGCAATACGCCAAAAAGGTCAATAGAAACGTTGCTAAAATGTGAATTCAGCAATGATTGCGAGGTTATCGCAAGAAAACGTTTTCGCGAGGTTGATGCGGTGCTTTCCTGGCTGTTAGAATACGCCCCGTCGCGCCTGACTGGGACAGGGGCCTGTGTCTTTGCTGAATTTGATACAGAGTCTGAAGCCCGCCAGGTGCTAGAGCAAGCCCCGGAATGGCTCAATGGCTTTGTGGCGAAAGGTGTTAATCTTTCCCCATTGCACAGAGCCATGCTTTAAGCCGGGCAAGCTGAGTTTCGGTGACAACGTCACCTTGTTCCAGACGTTGCATCGCGCTCTTTAATACACCGCCTGGAAAGGATCATGCCTGGCCCGCACAGTTTTCGGCAGATTCTTTCCACCAATGGACGCATGCCTGAGGTTCTTCTCGTGCCTGATATGAAGCTTTTTGCTGGTAACGCCACCCCGGAACTAGCACAACGTATTGCCAACCGCCTGTACACTTCACTCGGCGACGCCGCTGTAGGTCGCTTTAGCGACGGCGAAGTCAGTGTACAAATCAACGAAAATGTACGCGGTGGTGATATTTTCATCATCCAGTCCACTTGTGCCCCTACTAACGACAACCTGATGGAATTAGTCGTTATGGTTGATGCCCTGCGTCGTGCTTCCGCAGGTCGTATCACCGCTGTTATCCCCTACTTTGGCTATGCGCGCCAGGACCGTCGCGTCCGTTCCGCTCGTGTACCAATCACTGCGAAAGTGGTTGCAGACTTCCTCTCCAGCGTCGGTGTTGACCGTGTGCTGACAGTGGATCTGCACGCTGAACAGATTCAGGGTTTCTTCGACGTTCCGGTTGATAACGTATTTGGTAGCCCGATCCTGCTGGAAGACATGCTGCAGCTGAATCTGGATAACCCAATTGTGGTTTCTCCGGACATCGGCGGCGTTGTGCGTGCCCGCGCTATCGCTAAGCTGCTGAACGATACCGATATGGCAATCATCGACAAACGTCGTCCGCGTGCGAACGTTTCCCAGGTGATGCATATCATCGGTGACGTTGCAGGTCGTGACTGCGTACTGGTCGATGATATGATCGACACTGGCGGTACGCTGTGTAAAGCTGCTGAAGCTCTGAAAGAACGTGGTGCTAAACGTGTATTTGCGTACGCGACTCACCCGATCTTCTCTGGCAACGCGGCGAACAACCTGCGTAACTCTGTAATTGATGAAGTCGTTGTCTGCGATACCATTCCGCTGAGCGATGAAATCAAATCACTGCCGAACGTGCGTACTCTGACCCTGTCAGGTATGCTGGCCGAAGCGATTCGTCGTATCAGCAACGAAGAATCGATCTCTGCCATGTTCGAACACTAATCGAACCCGCTCAAAGACCCGCTGCGGCGGGTTTTTTTGTCTGTAATATCCATTTGTATGACCTATGCCTCCTTCACCTGCCATTTAGTTGACAGATGATGCGCTCACGGATGAAACATTATTGTGAACAAAATATTTTCCTCACATGTGATGCCTTTCCGCGCTCTGATCGACGCTTGCTGGAAAGAAAAATATACTGCCGCACGGTTTACCCGTGACCTGATTGCCGGGATAACCGTCGGGATTATTGCTATCCCGCTGGCGATGGCGTTGGCTATTGGTAGTGGTGTGGCACCCCAGTACGGTTTATATACCGCAGCTGTTGCGGGGATTGTCATTGCTCTGACGGGTGGGTCACGCTTTAGCGTTTCCGGTCCGACTGCGGCATTTGTGGTAATTCTCTATCCCGTGTCGCAACAGTTTGGACTGGCAGGACTGCTGGTTGCGACCTTGCTGTCGGGGATCTTTTTGATTCTGATGGGTCTGGCACGCTTTGGTCGCCTGATTGAGTATATTCCGGTTTCCGTCACCTTAGGTTTCACCTCGGGTATCGGGATCACCATCGGTACCATGCAGATTAAAGATTTTCTCGGTCTGCAAATGGCCCATGTCCCGGAACATTATCTACAAAAAGTCGGCGCATTATTTATGGCGCTGCCGACCATTAATGTGGGTGATGCTGCCATTGGCATTGTGACGCTAGGTATTCTTGTTTTTTGGCCGCGTCTGGGCATTCGTTTACCCGGTCACCTTCCGGCCTTGCTGGCTGGTTGCGCGGTGATGGGGATTGTTAACCTGCTCGGCGGACATGTTGCTACCATCGGTTCGCAATTCCACTACGTCCTGGCCGATGGTTCTCAGGGTAACGGTATTCCGCAACTGCTGCCGCAACTGGTGCTGCCGTGGGATCTGCCTAATTCAGAATTCACGCTAACCTGGGATTCTATTCGCACACTGCTGCCTGCGGCATTCTCAATGGCAATGCTCGGCGCAATCGAATCTCTGCTCTGCGCCGTGGTACTGGATGGTATGACCGGGACGAAACACAAGACGAACAGCGAACTGGTTGGACAGGGACTGGGGAATATTATCGCTCCGTTCTTTGGTGGTATTACCGCTACAGCTGCCATCGCGCGTTCTGCCGCTAACGTCCGTGCCGGGGCAACTTCCCCTATCTCGGCGGTGATCCACTCTATTCTGGTTATTCTTGCCCTGCTGGTACTGGCACCGCTGCTCTCCTGGCTGCCGCTTTCCGCTATGGCAGCCCTGCTGTTGATGGTGGCGTGGAACATGAGTGAAGCGCATAAAGTGGTCGACTTGCTGCGTCATGCACCGAAAGATGACATCATTGTCATGCTGCTGTGCATGTCGCTGACCGTGCTGTTTGATATGGTTATTGCCATCAGCGTGGGGATCGTGCTGGCATCGCTGCTGTTTATGCGTCGTATCGCACGTATGACTCGCCTGGCACCGGTAGTCGTAGATGTTCCAGACGATGTTCTGGTACTGCGCGTTATTGGCCCGCTGTTTTTTGCTGCTGCTGAAGGCTTGTTCACGGACCTGGAGTCACGTCTTGAAGGCAAACGG
This sequence comes from Shigella sonnei, assembly GCF_002950395.1. Taxonomy (NCBI): domain Bacteria; kingdom Pseudomonadati; phylum Pseudomonadota; class Gammaproteobacteria; order Enterobacterales; family Enterobacteriaceae; genus Shigella; species Shigella sonnei. The sequence continues at coordinate 851,776 of NZ_CP026802.1, read as the reverse complement.
ATTGTGATTCTGAAGTGGGATGCCGTTCCGGTACTTGATGCTGGTGGTCTTGATGCGTTCCAGCGTTTTGTGAAGCGTCTGCCCGAAGGATGTGAACTGCGCGTGTGCAACGTGGAATTCCAGCCACTGCGCACTATGGCTCGCGCAGGCATTCAACCGATCCCGGGACGCCTCGCGTTCTTCCCGAATCGTCGCGCGGCGATGGCGGATTTATAAGTACGAGATTGACCAGTCAGCGCAAACTGACTGGTCAGCAAACTGCATTATTTGTTAGCTATGACGGCGATTATCGCTACGGCGGCAACGTTTGTCATAGTGACGAACCCACCAGTAACGGTCGCACACCTGTTCATGCCCGCCAACACGGGCACCCGCCAGCCAGAGAATGGCACCGACGAAAATACTTAGCACTGCACCATGTGCGAAATACTGGGGCATATTAAACTGTGGTAACTGGTTGAGGATTGAATACCCCACGCCGACCACCATTACCACCAGCCCCAACCCCATGAGCACGTTACCGAGTAACGAAGCGTTTTTGCGTTTCATATGTCACCTCCGGAACTTTCTGGGTTGTAACAGGGAATACCCCTCTTCCTTATGTGTAAAGTATAGACAACACCCTGTGGGTTATGTGCGGGCGTGATCACAATTACAACCCTTATTTCAACAAAACTTTACAAATAAACGCCTGAACACCTTGACTTTCTAATAGTCCACTCAGGCAATTATTACGTTATCTGCATTTGATACGCAGTTTTTTGTCAAGCGGGGCCGCAACCAGTAAACTACGCGCCAGTTATGTACACACTCAGGACAAAAAACGTGACGATTAAATTGATTGTCGGCCTGGCGAACCCCGGTGCTGAATACGCCGCAACGCGACATAATGCTGGTGCCTGGTTCGTTGACTTACTGGCAGAGCGTTTGCGCGCTCCGCTGCGCGAAGAGGCTAAATTCTTTGGTTATACTTCGCGAGTCACTCTTGGAGGCGAAGATGTCCGCCTGTTAGTCCCGACTACATTTATGAATCTCAGCGGCAAAGCCGTTGCGGCGATGGCCAGTTTTTTCCGCATTAATCCGGACGAAATTCTGGTGGCCCACGACGAACTGGATCTGCCTCCTGGCGTCGCCAAATTTAAATTGGGCGGTGGCCATGGTGGTCACAATGGACTGAAAGACATCATCAGTAAATTGGGTAATAACCCTAACTTTCACCGTTTACGCATCGGAATCGGTCATCCTGGCGATAAAAATAAAGTTGTCGGTTTTGTGTTAGGCAAACCGCCTGTTAGTGAACAGAAGTTAATTGATGAAGCCATCGACGAAGCGGCGCGTTGTACTGAAATGTGGTTTACAGATGGCTTGACCAAAGCAACGAACCGATTGCACGCCTTTAAAGCGCAATAAGTCGTTGTCTGCGGCATTTTTGCCGAGTGCCGTGTATAATAGGCAAAGTTATTTCCATTTCTGCAATCTGTTAGCAATAACAGATTGATTATTAAGATATTAAGGTGATTTAAATCATGGGATTCAAATGCGGTATCGTCGGTTTGCCCAACGTCGGGAAATCTACCCTGTTCAACGCGCTGACCAAAGCCGGTATTGAAGCGGCCAACTTTCCATTCTGCACCATTGAGCCGAACACAGGCGTCGTACCAATGCCTGACCCTCGCCTGGATCAACTGGCTGAAATCGTAAAACCGCAACGTACGCTTCCCACGACCATGGAATTTGTCGATATCGCCGGTCTGGTAAAAGGCGCATCGAAAGGCGAAGGTCTGGGTAACCAGTTCCTGACCAACATCCGTGAAACCGAAGCGATCGGTCACGTTGTTCGCTGCTTTGAAAATGACAACATCATTCACGTTTCCGGCAAAGTTAACCCGGCTGACGATATTGAAGTTATCAACACCGAACTGGCGCTGGCAGACCTCGACACCTGCGAACGTGCGATTCATCGCGTACAGAAGAAAGCCAAAGGTGGCGATAAAGACGCGAAAGCTGAGCTGGCGGTCCTAGAAAAATGCCTGCCCCAGCTGGAAAACGCAGGTATGCTGCGCGCGCTGGATTTAAGCGCTGAAGAGAAAGCGGCTATTCGTTACCTGAGCTTCCTGACGCTGAAACCAACAATGTACATCGCCAACGTCAACGAAGACGGTTTTGAAAACAACCCATATCTTGACCAGGTGCGTGAAATCGCGGCGAAAGAAGGTTCTGTTGTGGTTCCGGTTTGTGCTGCTGTTGAAGCAGACATTGCCGAACTGGACGACGAAGAACGTGACGAGTTTATGCAGGAGCTTGGGCTGGAAGAACCGGGCCTGAACCGTGTGATCCGTGTCGGTTATAAGCTGCTGAACCTGCAAACTTACTTCACCGCTGGGGTGAAAGAAGTGCGTGCATGGACCATTCCGGTTGGAGCAACCGCGCCGCAGGCAGCGGGCAAAATCCATACTGATTTTGAAAAAGGCTTTATCCGTGCACAAACCATCTCGTTTGAAGATTTCATCACTTACAAAGGTGAACAAGGCGCGAAAGAAGCAGGCAAAATGCGTGCAGAAGGTAAAGATTACATCGTTAAAGATGGCGATGTGATGAACTTCCTTTTCAACGTCTAATTAATTTATTGTCTCATGAGGTTTCGCTAAATCTCATGAAGAGCGCAAAAGTATATAAAATCCACGCAATTGCGTGGATTTTTCATTTCACCGAGTCCTAATCATTCTTGTAACATCCTACACTTTTGTGCTTATTGCCTACAGTGAACCACGAGAATAATTAAAGACATCAGTGTCAGATGACGGATATCTCATTAGTAGTGATATAACGTAAGTTTTTGTTCAACTACACATCACCCCCTTCACAGCTGATCAATATTGATCACGCTCCAATATGCTGGCGAGAAAAGGACTTACCTGAAGGGTAATATCCCGCAGATAAAGTCCCCGAATAACGTGATTACGTGCGATCCTGGCAAGATGAAAATGATAACCAGTAGCACAATAACAACGATAGGCCAGAAAACCCATTGACCAAAAATGAATATCGATGTTTTTTGCTTTTTCTTATTAGTAATGCAAAAATGGCGCATATTGTTTTTGTTATGCAGATACATCAAGCGAAATTCCCATAACTAATTAGGATTATTACAAAAAATCTTCACCAAATTTTTTAACCGCTGTTTGTTGTAATATTTTTGCCATATTTATAGTAACGAATTGGAATAAGTAACGACAACTTAGGGAATAACTCGATATAAACTCACCTTTGTAAGGGGGATGTTAAATATATATTAATTCCTGTGTTCCTGATTTTGCCCGGTAATAGAGAATTATTCTCTGAGAAGCTCATCATGATTGCACCATACAAATATCATGATGATAAGAGGATATTATTCATTGATTTAAACAAAATGACAAAATCCATAGACCCATAGTCTGGGTACTATATAGGAGTGGTATGGGCATCAAACAACACAATGGGAATACCAAAGCAGATCGTCTCGCTGAATTAAAAATCGGTGATGCTGCCAACTTACTGATTTAGTGTATGATGGTGTTTTTGAGGTGCTCCAGTGGCTTCTGTTTCTATCAGCTGTCCCTCCTGTTCAGCTACTGACGGGGTGGTGCGTAACGGCAAAAGCACTGCCGGACATCAGCGCTATCTCTGCTCTCACTGCCGTAAAACATGGCAACTGCAGTTCACTTACACCGCTTCTCAACCCGGTACGCACCAGAAAATCATTGATATGGCCATGAATGGCGTTGGATGCCGGGCAACTGCACGCATTATGGGCGTTGGCCTCAACACGATTTTACGTCACTTAAAAAACTCAGGCCGCAGTCGGTAACCTCGCGCATACAGCCGGGCAGTGACGTCATCGTCTGCGCGGAAATGGACGAACAGTGGGGCTATGTCGGGGCTAAATCGCGCCAGCGCTGGCTGTTTTACGCGTATGACAGTCTCCGGAAGACGGTTGTTGCGCACGTATTCGGTGAACGCACTATGGCGACGCTGGGGCGTCTTATGAGCCTGCTGTCACCCTTTGACGTGGTGATATGGATGACGGATGGCTGGCCGCTGTATGAATCCCGCCTGAAGGGAAAGCTGCACGTAATCAGCAAGCGATATACGCAGCGAATTGAGCGGCATAACCTGAATCTGAGGCAGCACCTGGCACGGCTGGGACGGAAGTCGCTGTCGTTCTCAAAATCGGTGGAGCTGCATGACAAAGTCATCGGGCATTATCTGAACATAAAACACTATCAATAAGTTGGAGTCATTACCCGAAGTGCTATATTGATTTTTTTCACCCGTAAAGCAGGTGTCGAATATACGTTCTGATGTGAAAAGCGGATAGCGGCATCTGTATCGCTATCCGCCTTATGAAAATCTTATTCTCTTCGCAGCAGGCGGAATACGCCCAGAACGAGAATAGCTCCCTGAGGTGTACTGGCAATAGCGGACACTACCATTTGTTCTTTTTTTAAGCAGCCATCTGATGATATTTTTCCCTGAAGGCTGCCGGGGAGATATTCCCCAGACGAGAGTGACGACGCTGACGATTGTAGAAAATCTCAATGTATTCCCGTATTACTGAGATGGCTTCATCCCGGTTATTAAAACGATAGTGGCTCAGGCTCTCATTTTTCAGCGTTCCCCAGAAGCTTTCCATCGGAGCGTTGTCGTAACAGTTACCTTTACGCGACATTGATGTTTTCAGACCAGACTGCTCCTGTATGACCCGGTAATCGTATGCGCAGTACTGTGAACCTCGATCAGAGTGGTGGATTAGCCCGGCAGGTGGGCGCTGGCTCCTGAGCGCCATAAACAGGGCTTTACCTGTCAGCTCTTTTGTCATGCGCTCTCCCATGGCGTAGCCGACAATTTCGCACGTATAAACATCTTTGATGCCAGCGAGGTACAACCATCCCTCCTGTGTGGCAACATACGTCAGGTCCGCCACCCAGACCTGATTTGGTGCTGTAGGAGCGAACGTCTGGTTCAGCAGATTTGGCGCAACTGGCAGATTGTGGTTCGAGTTCGTAGTCGCTCTGAACTTGCGTTTCTGCTTACAGCGTAGCCTTAGCTCCTTACGAAGACGTGCCAGTCGGTCACGACCAACGATGATGCCATTCTCTGCCAGCTCCGTCTGGAGCCGCCGGGTTCCATATGTTTCGCGAGTGCGGATATGTGCCACCTTAATCTCCAGTTTTAGCCGCTCATCACTTTGTTTTCTGTCTGAGGGTTCATGCTGTACCCAGTTGTAATAACCGCTCCTGGATACACCAAATACCTGACACATCGCTTCAATGGGAAATTGTTGTCGCCATTGTTCGATTAACGCGTATTTTTCAGCGACTCCTGTGCAAAATACGCTGTTGCTTTTTTTAATATATCTCGCTCAAGGCGAGCTTCATTTAACGCCTTACGCAGTTGCAGAATTTCAGATTCCAGTTCAGCCACCGTGCGGGAACCAGGAGTACCGAGCCCTTTTCTGGCGGCGGTAACCCATTGTCCTAAAGTGCCTTCAGGAAGAGATAATCGGGAAGCGCCTTCACTGATCGAAAGTTGATTTTCAAGAACCGTTCTGACAGCTTCGGCTTTGAACTCTTTAGAGTAACGTTGGGTTTTTCTGCTCATTATTAGCTCCTTCTGATGCCATTCTATTTCAGGAAGGAGTGTCCGTTAAACTCAGGCTACCTCAAAATATAAAGAAGTAGACCCAGGTGCTGAAGCACAAGATAAAAATAATGGTGCACTTCTCGGAGACAGCGTTGTACGTACAATTCAAAGCGGCATCCGCGCACAATTTGCAAACGGTGCCAGCGACAGTGCCTTCAAAACATTAAACGAGATCGGGATTAAGCAGGACGGCACGACGGGTAAGCTGAAAATTGATGATGATAAACTCAAAAAAGTCCTGAATGAAAATACAGCATCCGTACGTGAATTGCTGGTAGGCGATGGTAAAGAAACAGGAATTACCACCAAAATTGCCACCGAGGTAAAAGGTTACCTTGCCGATGATGGCATTATTGATAGCGCACAGGACAGTATTAACGCCACACTGAAAAAACTGACCAAACAGTATCTATCCGTCAGTGCCAGCATTGATGACACCGTGGCGCGTTACACTGCACAGTTTACGCAATTAGATACCATGATGAGCAAACTGAATAACACCAGTACCTATCTCAGCCAACAATTTACTGCAATGAGTAATTCCTGATCACGGAGGTCAGCATGTATACCGCGAGCGGCTCAAAAGCCTATGCACAAATTGGCGTCGAAAGCGCCGTAATGAGCGCCAGCCAGCAACAGCTGGTCACCATGCTATTTGATGGAGTGCTGAGCGCACTGGTTAGAGCGCGCCTGTTTATGCAGGACAACAATCAGCAAGGCAAAGGCGTCTCTTTGTCAAAAGCGATCAACATCATTGAGAACGGGCTGCGGGTGAGTCTTGATGAAGAGAGCAAAGACGAACTAACCCAAAACTTGATTGCTCTTTATAGCTATATGGTCAGGCGCTTGCTGCAAGCCAATTTACGCAACGATGTCTCCGCAGTCGAAGAAGTGGAAGCATTAATGCGCAATATTGCCGATGCCTGGAAAGAGTCTTTACTCTCCCCTTCTTTGATTCAGGACCCAGTCTGATGAACCATGCACCGCATTTGTATTTCGCCTGGCAACAACTCGTCGATAAAAGCCAGCTCATGTTACGCCTGGCAACGGAAGAACAATGGGACGAACTCATCGCCAGCGAAATGGCGTATGTGAATGCGGTGCAGGAGATTGCACATCTGACTGAAGAGGTTGCCCCGTCCACCACGATGCAGGAGCAGCTCCGCCCGATGCTGCGCCTGATTCTCGACAACGAAAGCAAGGTAAAGCAGTTATTACAGATTCGTATGGATGAACTGGCGAAACTGGTCGGTCAGTCATCGGTGCAAAAATCAGTGTTAAGTGCCTATGGAGATCAGGGCGGCTTTGTGCTGGCTCCGCAGGATAACCTCTTTTGAATCTTAACGAGCCGATGGCTCGCGAATAATCCGATTACGGCTACGCTTCTAATGTTCCCCTTGAATGGAGTCGAAGAATGCGTAATCCCACGCTGTTACAATGTTTTCACTGGTATTACCCGGAAGGCGGTAAGCTCTGGCCTGAACTGGCCGAGCGCGCCGACGGTTTTAATGATATTGGTATCAATATGGTCTGGTTGCCGCCCGCCTATAAAGGCGCATCGGGCGGGTATTCGGTCGGCTACGACTCCTATGATTTATTTGATTTAGGTGAGTTTGATCAGAAAGGCAGCATCCCTACTAAATATGGCGATAAAGCACAACTGCTGGCCGCCATTGACGCTCTGAAACGTAATGACATTGCGGTGCTACTGGACGTGGTAGTCAACCACAAAATGGGGGCGGATGAAAAAGAAGCTATTCGCGTGCAGCGTGTAAATGCTGATGACCGTACGCAAATTGATGAAGAAATCATTGAGTGCGAAGGCTGGACGCGTTACACCTTCCCCGCCCGTGCCGGGCAATACTCGCAGTTTATCTGGGACTTCAAATGTTTTAGCGGTATCGACCATATCGAAAATCCTGATGAAGATGGCATATTTAAAATTGTTAACGACTACACCGGCGAAGGCTGGAACGATCAGGTTGATGATGAACTCGGTAATTTCGATTATCTGATGGGTGAGAATATCGATTTCCGCAATCATGCCGTGACGGAAGAGATTAAATACTGGGCGCGCTGGGTGATGGAACAAACACAATGCGACGGTTTTCGTCTTGATGCGGTTAAACATATTCCGGCGTGGTTTTATAAAGAGTGGATCGAACACGTACAGGAAGTTGCGCCAAAGCCGCTGTTTATTGTGGCAGAGTACTGGTCGCATGAAGTCGATAAACTGCAAACGTATATTGATCAGGTGGAAGGCAAAACCATGCTGTTCGATGCGCCGCTGCAGATGAAATTCCATGAAGCATCGCGCATGGGACGCGACTACGACATGACGCAGATTTTCACGGGTACATTAGTGGAAGCCGATCCTTTCCACGCCGTAACCCTCGTAGCCAATCACGACACCCAACCGTTGCAAGCCCTCGAAGCGCCGGTCGAACCGTGGTTTAAACCGCTGGCGTATGCTCTAATTTTGTTGCGGGAAAATGGCGTTCCTTCGGTGTTCTATCCGGACCTCTACGGTGCGCATTACGAAGATGTCGGTGGTGACGGGCAAACCTATCCGATAGATATGCCAATAATCGAACAGCTTGATGAGTTAATTCTCGCCCGTCAGCGTTTCGCCCACGGTGTACAGACGTTATTTTTCGACCATCCGAACTGCATTGCCTTTAGCCGCAGTGGCACTGACGAATATCCCGGCTGCGTGGTGGTCATGTCGAACGGGGATGATGGCGAAAAAACCATTCATCTGGGAGAGAATTACGGCAATAAAACCTGGCGTGATTTTCTGGGGAATCGGCAAGAGAGCGTAGTGACCGACGAAAACGGCGAAGCGACCTTCTTTTGCAACGGCGGCAGCGTCAGCGTGTGGGTTATCGAAGAGGTGATTTAAATTCATCCCCGGCGGCAAGCCGGGGAGATTTCATTACGGCAGTGGCGTCGGTAACGGCGCTTTATCCAGCGCGGCGGCACACTCTGCCGTCGGGCGATCCACACGCTCCATCGTCATACCATCGTACTCAATGGTGTTACCGTCACGCTCAACCTCGTACAGCTCACGTTTTACGGTAACGTTAGTGAGATCATCAGACATCAATGTCAACTTGCCCGGCACGGCAATCACCCGCTGCCACTGACGGCAATCCAGGGTATCGCCCTCTTTAGTGACAATCAGGCTGCCTATCGCTTCCGGACTGACCAGCGCACGTTGCGGCCCTTTGGTCTGCCAGTAGCCCGCCAGCCAGTCCGGCGCGGGGGTTTTCACGACATTGTTATAGTTTTCGACTTCGGCACAGCCCGCCAGCAACATGAGCGCACCTGCAATTGCGAGTTTTTTCATCATTCGTCCTGCATGAGAAGAAAAGAGGATTGTGGCATTAAAGCCCTGATGTCGCCAGCCTTTCCAGGTTCAGAGAGAAATTTGATCTAACTATTATTTTTGTGAATTATTACCCCGAAAATAAATTTGCATGATGTATGATTCGCGATTCTTGTTTCAAACCTTCTGAGTTCAGAGGCTACATTCATGTCATGGCAGCAATTCAAACACGCCTGGTTGATTAAATTCTGGGCACCCATCCCTGCGGTCATCGCGGCGGGTATTCTCTCCACTTACTATTTTGGCATTACTGGCACCTTTTGGGCTGTCACGGGTGAATTTACCCGTTGGGGCGGTCAGCTCCTGCAGCTGTTTGGCGTCCATGCTGAAGAGTGGGGTTATTTTAAAATTATCCATCTGGAAGGATCGCCATTAACCCGCATCGACGGGATGATGATCCTCGGCATGTTTGGCGGCTGCTTTGCCGCAGCGCTGTGGGCCAACAATGTCAAACTGCGCATGCCGCGCAGCCGTATCCGCATTATGCAGGCCATTATTGGCGGCATTATCGCCGGTTTTGGCGCGCGTCTGGCAATGGGCTGTAACCTGGCGGCGTTCTTTACCGGCATTCCTCAGTTCTCGCTGCATGCCTGGTTCTTTGCCATCGCCACTGCCATTGGTTCATGGTTTGGCGCGCGCTTTACCCTGCTGCCCATCTTCCGTATTCCCGTGAAAATGCAGAAAGTTTCTGCCGCCTCACCGCTGACGCAAAAACCGGATCAGGCGCGGCGTCGTTTTCGTCTCGGGATGCTGGTCTTTTTCGGCATGCTGGGCTGGGCGCTGCTCACGGCGATGAACCAACCCAAACTGGGGCTGGCAATGCTGTTTGGCGTCGGCTTTGGTTTACTGATTGAACGTGCGCAAATCTGCTTTACTTCGGCGTTCCGCGATATGTGGATCACCGGACGTACCCATATGGCGAAAGCAATCATTATCGGTATGGCGGTGAGTGCCATCGGGATCTTCAGTTACGTACAGTTAGGCGTTGAACCCAAAATCATGTGGGCGGGACCAAACGCGGTAATTGGTGGTTTACTGTTTGGTTTTGGCATCGTGCTGGCAGGCGGCTGCGAAACCGGCTGGATGTACCGCGCGGTAGAAGGCCAGGTGCACTACTGGTGGGTCGGTCTGGGCAATGTGATCGGCTCGACGATTCTGGCGTATTACTGGGATGATTTCGCTCCGGCGCTGGCCACCGACTGGGACAAAATCAACCTGCTGAAAACCTTTGGCCCGATGGGTGGCCTGCTGGTGACATATTTGCTGTTGTTTACTGCGCTGATGTTGATTATCGGCTGGGAAAAACGCTTCTTCCGCCGTGCGGCACCGCAGACTGCTAAGGAGATCGCATGAAAAATATCGTTCCTGATTACCGCCTTGATATGGTGGGTGAACCCTGCCCTTATCCGGCAGTCGCAACCCTTGAGGCGATGCCGCAGTTAAAAAAAGGGGAAATCCTGGAAGTGGTGAGCGACTGTCCACAGTCGATCAATAATATTCCACTGGATGCGCGTAATCACGGCTATACGGTGCTGGATATTCAGCAAGACGGGCCGACCATTCGTTATTTAATTCAGAAGTAATCCCTCATTCCCGCTGTGGCCCACAGCGGGAACATTGTTGCCTCTGACACATAGATTTTACCCGCCCCCTCTCCTATTCTTTTCAGTATGATCTCAGGAGGTTTCTATGTGTGGACGCTTTGCCCAATCCCAAACGCGTGAAGATTACCTTGCGCTTCTCGCGGAAGATATTGAACGCGATATTCCCTACGATCCCGAACCCATTGGCAGATACAACGTCGCGCCGGGAACCAAAGTTCTTCTGCTCAGTGAACGTGATGAACACCTTCATCTGGATCCGGTTTTCTGGGGATATGCTCCCGGATGGTGGGATAAACCGCCGCTGATTAACGCCCGCGTAGAAACTGCCGCAACCAGTCGCATGTTTAAACCGCTCTGGCAACATGGTCGGGCAATCTGTTTTGCCGATGGCTGGTTTGAGTGGAAAAAAGAAGGCGACAAAAAACAGCCTTTTTTTATCTATCGTGCTGATGGACAACCTATTTTTATGGCCGCGATAGGTAGCACACCATTTGAGCGTGGTGACGAAGCCGAAGGATTTTTAATTGTCACTGCTGCAGCAGACCAGGGTCTGGTAGACATTCATGACCGCCGCCCGCTGGTTCTGTCGCCAGAAGCTGCACAGGAATGGATGCGGCAAGAGATTGGCGGTAAAGAAGCATCAGAAATTGCTACCAACGGCTGTGTGCCAGCAAACCAGTTCACCTGGCACCCGGTATCGCGCGCGGTAGGTAATGTCAAAAACCAGGGCGCGGAGTTAATTCAACCTGTTTGTTGACATCCTCCACGCCCTGAAGGACGAGGATCCCTGCTACGTTCAGGCTGTCGCCTGAATCATTTCGGTGGGTTCCTGCTTCAACGGGCGGCCTGACTGCACCATCTCTCCACAGGCAAGAACGGCGTGCCCCGCCGCTAAAATGTTACGAGCGCCATTTACATCGGCGTTCACTGTATATCCACATACCTGGCATCTGAATTTACTTTGTGACAGGCGGTTTTCTTTCGCTGTATGACCACAGCACGCGCAACGCTGGCTTGTGTACGCTGGCGGAACAGCAAGCACCTGACCGCCACGCCAGAGCTGCTTGTACTCAAGCTGGCGGCGCATTTCATACCAGCCCTGATCCAGTATCGAACGGTTTAAACCTGATTTTGCCCGGACATTGCGCCCCGGCTGGCTGACCGTACCCGCTGCTGACTTTGACATGTTGCTGACCTTCAAATCCTCAATGACTATCATTGCGTGGTTTTTGCTGACGGTCGTTGTGACTTTGTGAAGGTAGTCCCTGCGGATATTTGCGATACAGGAATGCAGTCGCTGTATTTTGCGTTTCTGCTTCTGCCAGTTGTTGCTGAATTTGACCTTGCGGCTTAACTGTCGCTGAAGTCTCGCCAGCTTCTTCTGGTTTTTCTGAAAACTGTTTACAGGCTCAAAGACTGTGCCATCTGACAGCGTGGCGAGTTTAGCCACGCCAGCATCCAGCCCGACCATTGATGCTGAAGGGTGAACCGGAGTTGATACTTCACTTTCTGTCTGAATACTGATGTACCACTTACCGCAGGACTGGCTGACAGTGACATTTTTCACAACACCCGTGACCTGACGGCTGTTCCGGTAGCGCATCCAGCCCAGTTTCGGCAGAAAAATACGGCTGTTTTCCTGATCGAGCTTAACGCCCTGCGGGTAGCGGAATACATCATTCTGTCCCCGCTTTTTGAATCGGGGAAAAGCAGCCCGATTCTGGAAGAAGTTTTTGTAAGCCCGCTCAAGGTCTTTCAGTGACTGTTGCAATGGCTGTGACGGGGCATCTTTAAGCCATTGCGTTTCAGTGGCATTTTTCCACTCAACCAGCCAGGAAGCCATTTTCCCGTAAGGGATGTATTTATTACCGACCTCATGATTCTCATTCTGACGTGCCAGAGCACGATTGAAAACGAAACGACATGCGCCTGCGAAGCGCCTCATTTCACGCTCCTGTTGACCACCGGGTCTTAACTGGAATTTAAATGCTTGTAGTCGTTTCACAGGCCAAATGATACTTTGGTCTGTGAAAAAAGAAACCGATATCCGGCGTGGAAGGCATTGTGTTTTCCTGATGCATGTTCACCTGGTCTTTGTCACCAAATACCGACGTCAGATTTTTGACTATGACGCGACAGAAAAACTACGCACTTACTTTTCAAATGTATGTGCTGATTTTGAAGCTGAACTGGTTGAAATGGATGGCGAACCAGATCACGTCCATTTGTTAATTAACTATCCTCCCAAACTGGCGATATCCAGTCTGGTAAACAGCCTCAAAGGCGTATCGGGTAGGTGACTGCGACGAGATCGACCAGATATTGCAGTCAGGTATTACTACAAAGGCGTTTTGTGGAGTGTTGGCTATTTTGCCAGTAGCTGCGGAGGTGCGCCAATATCCGTCATCCGCCAATACATTGAACAACAGCAAACACCTGGTTAGGTGGAAAACCACGCCTTATATCCCTGCCCTGAAGGACGGGGTTTTACGGCGCACCGGATAAGCCTGGAGATTATCTACACCAGCATGGACATCATTGTACTATGCCCCGTACATGCCCCATCACATCCTCAACATCAAAGTATTAGAGCCTTGCAAACCATTATGCGTCTCAGTTTGTCTCATCTATCTTACGCAAAAAAAATAGAACTAATATCAAGCGGCGCTATATTGCGTATTAAATAAAACCACCTCAATTACATTAATAAATCTAAACAAACATCATGCAAATAATTTCCATGGTTATTTCTAGGCTATTTAAATTAAATAAATAAATTATGAGTCAATCATAAATAACAACCTTTAATATAATTTAACTACCAAATTTATATTCGTTCACAAAATAGGTAATGACTCCAACTTATTGATAGTGTTTTATGTTCAGATAATGCCCGATGACTTTGTCATGCAGCTCCACCGATTTTGAGAACGACAGCGACTTCCGTCCCAGCCGTGCCAGGTGCTGCCTCAGATTCAGGTTATGCCGCTCAATTCGCTGCGTATATCGCTTGCTGATTACGTGCAGCTTTCCCTTCAGGCGGGATTCATACAGCGGCCAGCCATCCGTCATCCATATCACCACGTCAAAGGGTGACAGCAGGCTCATAAGACGCCCCAGCGTCGCCATAGTGCGTTCACCGAATACGTGCGCAACAACCGTCTTCCGGAGACTGTCATACGCGTAAAACAGCCAGCGCTGGCGCGATTTAGCCCCGACATAGCCCCACTGTTCGTCCATTTCCGCGCAGACGATGACGTCACTGCCCGGCTGTATGCGCGAGGTTACCGACTGCGGCCTGAGTTTTTTAAGTGACGTAAAATCGTGTTGAGGCCAACGCCCATAATGCGTGCAGTTGCCCGGCATCCAACGCCATTCATGGCCATATCAATGATTTTCTGGTGCGTACCGGGTTGAGAAGCGGTGTAAGTGAACTGCAGTTGCCATGTTTTACGGCAGTGAGAGCAGAGATAGCGCTGATGTCCGGCAGTGCTTTTGCCGTTACGCACCACCCCGTCAGTAGCTGAACAGGAGGGACAGCTGATAGAAACAGAAGCCACTGGAGCACCTCAAAAACACCATCATACACTAAATCAGTAAGTTGGCAGCATCACCCACAAAATAGTCATGCATTGTGTGCAATAGAAACAGTTCAGATAAAGATAGGGATTAGACTGGCCCCCTGAATCTCCAGACAACCAGTATCACTTATTTAAGTGATAGTCTTAATACTAGTTTTTAGACTAGTCATTGGAGAGCAGATGATTGATGTCTTAGGACCGGAGAAACGCAAACGGCGTACCACACAGGAAAAGATCGCAATTGTTCAGCAGAGCTTTGAACCGGGGATGACGGTCTCCCTCGTTGCCCGGCAACATGGTGTAGCAGCCAGCCAGTTATTTCTCTGGCGTAAGCAATACCAGGAAGGAAGTCTTACTGCTGTCGCCGCCGGAGAACAGGTTGTTCCTGCCTCTGAACTTGCTGCCGCCATGAAGCAGATTAAAGAACTCCAGCGCCTGCTCGGCAAGAAAACGATGGAAAATGAACTCCTCAAAGAAGCCGTTGAATATGGACGGGCAAAAAAGTGGATAGCGCACGCGCCCTTATTGCCCGGGGATGGGGAGTAAGCTTAGTCAGCCGTTGTCTCCGGGGGTCGCGTGCGCAGTTGCACGTCATTCTCAGACGAACCGATGACTGGATGGATGGCCGCCACAGTCATCACACTGATGATACGGATGTGCTTCTCCGTATACACCATGTTATCGGAGAGCTGCCCACGTATGGTTATCGTCGGGTATGGGCGCTGCTTCGCAGACAGGCAGAACTTGATGGTATGCCTGCGATCAATGCCAAACGTGTTTACCGGATCATGCGCCAGAATGCGCTGTTGCTTGAGCGAAAACCTGCTGTACCGCCATCGAAACGGGCACATACAGGCAGAGTGGCTGTGAAAGAAAGTAATCAGCGATGGTGCTCTGACGGGTTCGAGTTCCGCTGTGATAACGGAGAAAAACTGCGAGTCACGTTCGCGCTGGACTGCTGTGACCGTGAGGCACTGCACTGGGCGGTCACTACGGGCGGCTTCAACAGTGAAACAGTACAGGACGTCATGCTGGGAGCGGTGGAACGCCGCTTCGGCAACGAGCTTCCGGCGTCTCCAGTAGAGTGGCTGACGGATAATGGTTCATGCTACCGGGCTAATGAAACACGGCAGTTTGCCCGGATGTTGGGGCTTGAACCGAAGAGCACGGCGGTGCGGAGTCCGGAGAGTAACGGCATAGCAGAGAGCTTCGTGAAAACGATAAAGCGTGACTACATCAGTGTCATGCCCAAACCAGACGGGTTAACGGCAGCAAAGAACCTTGCAGAGGCGTTCGAGCATTATAACGAATGGCATCCGCATAGTGCACTGGGTTATCGCTCGCCACGGGAATATCTACGGCAGCAAGCCAGTAATGGGTTAAGTGATAACAGGTGTCTGGAAATATAGGGGCAAATCCAGGGATCTACTTCACAATTTAAATGAGAAACTAAAACTTACATCTTGAAATAATCTCATTGATTGGATGAATATTTGTAGTGCAGTGACATCATTTTTAAATAATAGTTCAAATAAAAGGGCTCACGATGAAAAAATTAACAGTGGCAATTTCTGCTGTAGCTGCATCTTAACGTATAAACTAGATTTAATAATAACGAACTAGATTTAATAACAACGATATCCGTACCTATCCGGATATCTAATGTCATAAGCATCCCTTTAATTATCCCCTCAACCTCTTGTAACTTTCCCACTCTTGAACTCCACATAGTCCAAACGCCGGATGCAAAAAAATCACACGTGCATTTCTGAAATTGTGATGGAGGAAGATAGTATCAATTATATGTGCTTATAAACGTCCCCGATTAGCGCAGAAGTCACCGGATTGTTCAGGCTCCAATAGGTTGAGTATGCCGTATTTATTTTCCAAAATAAAAATCGATGCTGTTGCTCCTTCATAAAATACTTTTACTCTCTGGACGCTTTTCTTAGCTCTCTTGGTGTTATCTTAAAACGATTATGGAACCTTTCAGTAAAACGAGAAGGACACTTGTAACCATTTTCCCTGGCAATCTCGCTGATGGGTTTTACTGTCGTTTGTATAGCAGACAACGCATTATTTAACCTCACGTCGTCCAATATACTTTGAAAACTTACTCCCTCGCTTGCCAGACGGCGATGCAATGTGGAAACAGAAATGTAGAGATATCTCGCTACCTTGTTTGCTGTCCATTTTGTTCCAGGTTCGGATAGCATTAGGTTATAACAACGACTTATTAATGATTGTTTACTATCTGATAAAAGTAAACAATTAACATGATGTGCTCCTAATGAAAGTAGAACGCCCATTGCTAAGTGTTCCTGAATTTGCGTTGAGAAGCCTCGGGAAATAGATGTTTTTAGTTGCTCCCAACAATATATTAACTCGGAATTCTGAGGTAAGCAGAAACCTGTCGTGTTACGAATTTGATCGGTTATCGCATAAAGATTTTGGAACTTTTCAATTAGATCAATGGGATAATAAAGCATTTCTGCAAGATAAAGACGGTAATGCTGCCAACTTACTGATTTAGTGTATGATGGTGTTTTTGAGGTGCTCCAGTGGCTTCTGTTTCTATCAGCTGTCCCTCCTGTTCAGCTACTGACGGGGTGGTGCGTAACGGCAAAAGCACTGCCGGACATCAGCGCTATCTCTGCTCTCACTGCCGTAAAACATGGCAACTGCAGTTCACTTACACCGCTTCTCAACCCGGTACGCACCAGAAAATCATTGATATGGCCATGAATGGCGTTGGATGCCGGGCAACTGCACGCATTATGGGCGTTGGCCTCAACACGATTTTACGTCACTTAAAAAACTCAGGCCGCAGTCGGTAACCTCGCGCATACAGCCGGGCAGTGACGTCATCGTCTGCGCGGAAATGGACGAACAGTGGGGCTATGTCGGGGCTAAATCGCGCCAGCGCTGGCTGTTTTACGCGTATGACAGTCTCCGGAAGACGGTTGTTGCGCACGTATTCGGTGAACGCACTATGGCGACGCTGGGGCGTCTTATGAGCCTGCTGTCACCCTTTGACGTGGTGATATGGATGACGGATGGCTGGCCGCTGTATGAATCCCGCCTGAAGGGAAAGCTGCACGTAATCAGCAAGCGATATACGCAGCGAATTGAGCGGCATAACCTGAATCTGAGGCAGCACCTGGCACGGCTGGGACGGAAGTCGCTGTCGTTCTCAAAATCGGTGGAGCTGCATGACAAAGTCATCGGGCATTATCTGAACATAAAACACTATCAATAAGTTGGAGTCATTACCGATAAAGACCTGCTTCTGGGTAATTCGCAATATAAGATTCATATCCACAGGGAAATAATATTATCTGATTATTATCAACAGTTAGACTATGCGTCTCCCAATTGATAACTTTTTTTCCCTGACGGATACGACATGAAGCTGGCATAAGAGGCTTAACCCTGTGAATCTCATGATGTTTATGCATCCGTATTTCTTCAATCTTTAGGTTAGTCCTATCTTTTGCCAGCATACTCTTATCCTACTTTACCTCATAAACGGGTATTATCTCAGCGGTTGCAATTTTATTGGCATTAAGCATATAACCAACTAACGCTCCGCTGGAATTAGAATCCACAGGAATCTTATCAGTTTTTAGAGCCCATATTTTAAACTGGTAATGATGGGGTTTATCTCCTTTGGGAGGACATGCTCCACCAAATCCCGCATAGCCAAAATCATTTCGGCCTTGGACAGCACCAGTCGGAAGTTTTGTACCATCACGTCTTCCTGCATCAGCGGGCAAATATGTTACCGTTGCTGGAATATTAGCAACAGTCCAGTGCCACCATCCGCTGCCTGTAGGCGCATCTGGATCATACACAGTTACGGCAAAGCTTTTGGTGCCTTCTGGAGCACCAGACCAGGTTAATGAGGGCGATGTATTACCCCCTCACACCCAACTCCAGAAAATACATGAGACGTTGTAAGTTGCTCTCCTGTTTTTATTTCATTACTAGTGACCTGAAATGCTGCGGCCTGCGCAGAAAATGTTATGAATGCCAATACACTTGAAACGATAAGTTTTTTCATAAAAACCTCTTTGTTGTGACCTATCGTTATTTTATTTGATGTGCATTGATCTCATTATGCAAAAAGGCGCAATGATCGCGCAAATGCAATCATAATTATAAAGTTGCCCCGAACATTAGCCATAATATGCACAAATCAGATTCCTGTTATCTCAAGGATGATTATTTTTTAATGCGGTGCGCTTCGTGACAACAAGTTAATGACTAACACACCGGCACAAATCAACATCATGCCTATGATGGCTGGCAGGTCCAGTCGTTGGCCAAAAAATCCCCAGGAAAGCAAACTAATCAGAACGATACCGACTCCTGACCAGATAGCATAAGCAATCCCTGTAGGTATATAAGCCAGTGTCTGAGCTAATAACCAAAATGATGCACAATAGCAAATAATTGTGCCAACAGAGGGCCATAACCGTGTAAACCCCTCTGAAAACTTCATTAAGGTTGTACCAATGACCTCTGCAAGTATTGCGCCACCAAGATAAATATAAGGGTTCATAGCATATTCTTTCCTGTTCATACTGGAGAGAATTGTACTACAGTTTGAACACAACTCACCGTTTTCATCCTGGTGTATGTGTATCCAGGGGGCTCTGGCGTGGCAAGAGATAAAGGCAGGAACAATAATGATCAGAAGGAACCCCAGGCTAACAAAAGAGTTCACTCTTCCTATGAGCAAAGCGAAGACAAAACATGTTATCGCGTTTACGGATCGTGGATGGCAGAAAACTTTCAGGATCAGGTATCCATTTTAAACCAGAAATTGAGTGAGTTTGCCCCATCCATGCCCCACGCGGTGAGATCGGATGTAATTAACAACAGGTTACAAAACCTACACCTGCATGGACATCACTTCCTGATAAGCCGCCACCAGCTTATTACGCACCTGAATCCCCATTTGCATAGAAACTGAGGCTTTTTGCATATCGGTCATCACATCGTTTAACGCCACGCCGGGTTCACCGAGAGTGAATTTTTCTGCCTGCGTGCGGGCGGCTGTTTGTGTATCGCTTATGCGATCGAGCGCGGCGTGCAGCTGCCCGGCAAAACTAATGGTCGGTTGTGGCAGTGATTCCTGCGCACGCGCACTCATCGCCGTAGCCTGTAACTGGCTGATAACCCCTTCAATCCCCTGTATCGCTGACATTTTCATCTCCCGGATAATTTCTGGTAGCAAAGCTTACCAGTAAGTCAATAAGACAAAGGCGCTAAATAGCAACAAAAAAAACGGGTTTATTGGCGGATAGAAAAAAACGAAAGCACAAATAATGGCAGCGTCAATTTTTCGAGTTTGCTGACCCGGGAGTGAGTCTTGTTCCACTTTGCCAATAACGCCGTCCATAATCAGCCACGAGGTGCGCGATGAATGCGACTGCAGCCCAGACAAAATCTCTTGAGTGGCTTAATCGCCTGCGTGCGAATCCGAAAATTCCATTGATTGTTGCCGGTTCCGCGGCAGTGGCGGTCATGGTCGCACTGATCCTGTGGGCGAAAGCCCCCGACTACCGCACATTATTCAGCAATCTTTCCGATCAGGATGGTGGCGCAATTGTCAGCCAACTGACGCAAATGAATATTCCTTACTGCTTCAGCGAAGCCAGCGGCGCTATTGAAGTTCCGGCAGATAAAGTTCACGAACTGCGTCTGCGCCTGGCACAACAAGGTTTGCCCAAAGGCGGCGCGGTCGGTTTCGAACTGCTTGATCAGGAAAAGTTTGGTATCAGCCAGTTCAGCGAACAGGTGAATTATCAGCGGGCGCTGGAAGGCGAGCTTTCTCGTACCATCGAAACTATCGGCCCGGTAAAAGGGGCGCGCGTACATCTGGCAATGCCGAAACCGTCTTTATTCGTCCGTGAACAAAAATCCCCTTCTGCATCGGTGACGGTAAATCTGTTACCCGGCCGCGCACTCGATGAAGGGCAAATTAGCGCCATTGTGCACCTGGTTTCCAGCGCCGTTGCTGGTCTGCCGCCGGGAAACGTCACGCTGGTGGATCAGGGCGGACATCTGTTAACCCAGTCCAATACCAGCGGGCGCGATCTTAATGACGCTCAGTTGAAATATGCCAGCGATGTCGAAGGCCGTATTCAGCGGCGTATTGAAGCAATCCTGTCGCCTATTGTTGGTAACGGTAATATTCACGCCCAGGTCACGGCGCAACTGGACTTCGCCAGTAAAGAACAAACGGAAGAACAGTATCGCCCTAACGGTGATGAATCTCATGCGGCGCTTCGTTCACGCCAGCTTAATGAGAGCGAGCAAAGCGGTTCCGGTTATCCGGGCGGCGTACCGGGGGCGTTGTCGAATCAACCGGCACCTGCGAATAACGCGCCAATCAGCACGCCTCCGGCAAATCAAAATAACCGCCAGCAGCAGGCGAGCACCACCAGCAATAGCGGGCCGCGTAGCACACAGCGGAATGAAACCAGTAACTACGAAGTCGATCGCACCATTCGTCATACCAAAATGAACGTGGGCGATGTGCAACGTCTGTCAGTCGCGGTAGTGGTGAATTACAAAACCTTGCCAGACGGTAAACCATTGCCTCTCAGCAACGAACAGATGAAGCAAATTGAAGATCTGACCCGCGAGGCGATGGGCTTTTCTGAAAAACGCGGTGACTCGCTCAATGTCGTTAACTCGCCGTTCAATAGCAGTGACGAAAGCGGCGGAGAACTGCCGTTCTGGCAACAGCAAGCGTTTATCGATCAGTTGCTGGCTGCCGGTCGCTGGTTGCTGGTACTGCTGGTGGCGTGGCTGCTGTGGCGGAAAGCGGTACGCCCGCAGTTAACACGTCGCGCCGAGGCGATGAAAGCTGTACAGCAACAGGCGCAGGCCCGTGAGGAAGTGGAAGATGCGGTGGAAGTCCGCCTGAGCAAAGACGAACAACTCCAACAACGACGCGCTAACCAACGTCTGGGGGCAGAAGTCATGAGCCAGCGTATCCGTGAAATGTCTGATAACGATCCGCGCGTGGTGGCGCTGGTCATTCGCCAGTGGATAAATAACGATCATGAGTAACCTGACAGGCACCGATAAAAGCGTCATCCTGCTGATGACCATTGGCGAAGACCGGGCGGCAGAGGTGTTCAAGCACCTCTCCCAGCGCGAAGTGCAAACCCTGAGCGCTGCAATGGCGAACGTCACGCAGATCTCCAACAAGCAGCTAACCTATGTGCTGGCGGAGTTTGAGCAAGAAGCTGAACAGTTTGCCGCACTGAATATCAACGCCAACGATTATCTGCGTTCGGTATTGGTCAAAGCTCTGGGTGAGGAACGTGCCGCCAGCCTGCTGGAAGATATTCTCGAAACTCGCGATACCGCCAGCGGTATTGAAACGCTCAACTTTATGGAGCCGCAGAGTGCCGCCGATCTGATTCGCGATGAGCATCCGCAAATTATCGCCACCATTCTGGTGCATCTGAAGCGCGCGCAGGCCGCCGATATTCTGGCGTTGTTCGATGAACGTCTGCGCCACGACGTGATGTTGCGTATCGCCACCTTTGGCGGCGTGCAGCCAGCCGCGCTGGCGGAACTGACCGAAGTACTGAATGGCTTGCTCGACGGTCAGAATCTCAAGCGCAGCAAAATGGGCGGCGTGAGAACGGCAGCCGAAATTATCAACCTGATGAAAACTCAGCAGGAAGAAGCCGTTATTACCGCCGTGCGCGAATTCGACGGCGAGCTGGCGCAAAAAATTATCGACGAGATGTTCCTGTTCGAAAATCTGGTGGATGTCGACGATCGCAGCATTCAGCGTCTGTTGCAGGAAGTGGATTCCGAATCGCTGTTGATCGCGCTGAAAGGGGCCGAGCAGCCACTGCGCGAGAAATTCCTGCGCAATATGTCGCAGCGTGCCGCCGATATTCTGCGCGACGATCTCGCCAACCGTGGTCCGGTGCGTCTGTCGCAGGTGGAAAACGAACAGAAAGCGATTCTGCTGATTGTGCGCCGCCTTGCCGAAACTGGCGAGATGGTAATTGGCAGCGGCGAGGATACCTATGTCTGATAATCTGCCGTGGAAAACCTGGACGCCGGACGATCTCGCGCCACCACAGGCAGAGTTTGTGCCCATGGTCGAGCCGGAAGAAACCATCATTGAAGAGGCCGAACCTAGCCTTGAGCAGCAACTGGCGCAACTGCAAATGCAGGCCCATGAGCAAGGTTATCAGGCGGGGATTGCCGAAGGTCGCCAGCAAGGTCATGAGCAGGGCTATCAGGAAGGACTGGCCCAGGGGCTGGAGCAAGGTCTGGCAGAGGCGAAGTCTCAACAAGCGCCAATTCATGCCCGGATGCAGCAACTGGTCAGCGAATTTCAAACTACCCTTGATGCGCTTGATAGTGTGATTGCTTCGCGCCTGATGCAGATGGCGCTGGAGGCGGCACGTCAGGTGATCGGTCAGACGCCAACAGTGGATAACTCGGCACTGATCAAACAGATCCAACAGTTGTTGCAGCAAGAACCGTTATTCAGCGGTAAACCACAGCTGCGCGTGCACCCGGATGATCTGCAACGTGTGGATGATATGCTCGGCGCAACCTTAAGTTTGCATGGCTGGCGCTTGCGGGGCGATCCCACACTCCATCCTGGCGGCTGTAAAGTCTCCGCCGATGAAGGCGATCTCGACGCCAGTGTCGCCACTCGCTGGCAAGAACTCTGCCGTCTGGCAGCACCAGGAGTGGTGTAATGACCACGCGCCTGACTCGCTGGCTAACCACGCTGGATAACTTTGAAGCCAAAATGGCGCAGTTGCCTGCGGTACGTCGCTATGGGCGATTAACCCGCGCTACCGGGCTGGTGCTGGAAGCCACCGGATTACAATTGCCGCTCGGCGCAACCTGTGTCATTGAACGCCAGAACGGCAGCGAAACGCACGAAGTAGAAAGCGAAGTCGTTGGCTTTAACGGTCAACGGCTGTTTTTAATGCCGCTGGAGGAAGTGGAAGGTGTCCTGCCCGGCGCGCGGGTTTATGCCAAAAACATTTCGGCTGAAGGACTGCAAAGCGGCAAGCAGTTGCCGCTCGGTCCGGCGTTATTAGGTCGCGTTCTGGACGGCAGCGGTAAGCCGCTCGATGGCCTGCCCTCCCCCGATACGACGGAAACCGGTGCGCTGATTACCCCGCCATTTAACCCGTTGCAACGTACACCGATTGAACATGTGCTGGACACCGGCGTGCGCCCAATCAATGCCCTGCTTACCGTTGGGCGTGGGCAGCGTATGGGGCTGTTTGCCGGGTCCGGCGTTGGTAAAAGTGTGCTGCTGGGGATGATGGCACGTTACACCCGCGCCGATGTCATTGTCGTGGGTTTGATTGGTGAACGTGGGCGCGAAGTAAAAGATTTTATTGAGAATATCCTCGGTGCTGAAGGGCGTGCACGCTCCGTGGTGATTGCCGCTCCGGCGGATGTCTCTCCGCTTCTGCGAATGCAAGGTGCCGCCTATGCCACGCGCATTGCCGAAGATTTTCGCGATCGTGGTCAGCATGTGTTGCTGATTATGGACTCCCTCACCCGCTACGCGATGGCCCAGCGTGAAATTGCGCTGGCGATTGGCGAACCACCCGCCACCAAAGGTTATCCACCGTCGGTGTTTGCCAAATTACCGGCACTGGTCGAGCGTGCCGGAAATGGCATTAGCGGCGGCGGCTCGATTACCGCGTTTTATACCGTGCTTACTGAAGGCGATGACCAGCAGGACCCCATTGCAGACTCCGCACGGGCGATCCTCGACGGTCACATTGTGCTGTCTCGCCGACTGGCGGAAGCCGGGCACTATCCGGCTATCGATATTGAAGCGTCGATCAGCCGCGCAATGACGGCGTTGATCAGTGAGCAACATTACGCGCGAGTGCGCACCTTCAAACAGCTGTTGTCGAGTTTTCAGCGTAACCGCGATCTGGTTAGCGTCGGCGCGTATGCCAAAGGCAGCGATCCGATGCTCGATAAAGCCATCGCCCTGTGGCCGCAGCTGGAGGGCTATTTACAACAAGGCATTTTTGAACGTGCGGACTGGGAAGCGTCTCTCCAGGGGCTGGAGCGTATTTTCCCGACAGTGTCATAACCCAGGAGATAACGGTAGATGGCAGAACATGGTGCGCTGGCGACCCTGAAAGATCTGGCAGAAAAAGAGGTAGAGGATGCCGCGCGCCTGCTGGGTGAAATGCGTCGCGGGTGTCAGCAGGCGGAAGAACAGCTCAAAATGCTGATCGATTATCAGAATGAATATCGCAATAACCTCAACAGCGATATGAGTGCCGGGATGACCAGCAACCGCTGGATCAACTATCAGCAGTTTATCCAGACGCTGGAAAAAGCCATTACTCAGCATCGCCAGCAACTTAATCAGTGGACGCAGAAAGTTGACATTGCCCTGAACAGCTGGCGAGAAAAGAAACAACGTTTGCAGGCCTGGCAGACACTGCAGGAACGGCAATCCACGGCGGCACTGCTTGCAGAAAACCGCCTCGATCAGAAAAAGATGGATGAGTTCGCCCAGCGCGC
Organism: Shigella sonnei; assembly: GCF_002950395.1. Taxonomy (NCBI): domain Bacteria; kingdom Pseudomonadati; phylum Pseudomonadota; class Gammaproteobacteria; order Enterobacterales; family Enterobacteriaceae; genus Shigella; species Shigella sonnei. The sequence goes on along the minus strand of NZ_CP026802.1, from coordinate 826,952 downwards.
CGCCATGAGGAAACCTGAATGATTCGCTTAGCGCCCTTGATTACCGCCGACGTTGACACCACCACATTGCCTGGCGGCAAAGCCAGCGATGCTGCACAAGATTTTCTCGCGTTGTTGAGCGAAGCATTAGCAAGCGAGACAACTACCGACAAAGCGGCCCCCCAGGTGCTGGTGGCAACAGATAAGCCCACGACAAAAGGCGAGCTGCTGATCAGCGATATTGTTTCCGACGCGCAACAAGCGGATTTACTGATCCCTGTGGATGAAACACTGCCTGTCATCAACGTCGAACAATCCACATCGACACCGTTAACCACCGCTCATACGATGACGTTGGCTGCGGTGGCTGACAAAAATACGACAAAAGACGAAAAAGCGGATGATCTGAATGAAGACCTCACCGCAAGCCTGAGCGCCCTTTTTGCGATGTTGCCGGGTTTTGACAATACGCCCAAAGTGACTGATGCGCCGTCAACCGTGTTACCGGCAGAGAAACCAACGCTCTTCACAAAACTGACTTCTGCGCAACTCACAACAGCACAGCCTGATGATGCCCCCGGCACGCCAGCTCAGCCATTAACACCGCTGGTAGCAGAAGCCCAGAGTAAAGCGGAAGTCATCAGCACACCTTCACCGGTGACCGCTGCCGCCAGCCCGCTAATCACTCCACACCAGACACAGCCACTGCTCACCGTCGCCGCGCCTGTCTTGAGTGCACCGCTGGGTTCTCACGAATGGCAACAATCATTAAGCCAGCATATTTCGCTGTTCACCCGCCAGGGACAACAAAGTGCAGAGTTGCGTCTGCACCCGCAGGATTTAGGTGAAGTGCAAATCTCCCTCAAAGTGGATGATAACCAGGCGCAAATCCAGATGGTTTCGCCGCATCAGCACGTACGCGCCGCCCTGGAAGCAGCGCTGCCGGTACTGCGTACGCAGCTGGCCGAGAGTGGCATTCAGTTAGGGCAAAGCAACATCAGTGGCGAAAGCTTTAGTGGTCAGCAGCAGGCCGCTTCCCAACAACAGCAAAGCCAACGCACAGTAAACCATGAACCTCTGGCGGGGGAAGAAGACGATACGCTTCCGGTTCCCGTCTCTTTACAAGGGCGCGTAACAGGCAACAGCGGCGTTGATATTTTCGCCTAACGTCAGAGGTAGCACCGTAATCCGCGTCTTTTCCCCGCTTTGTTGCGCTCAAGACGCAGGATAATTAGCCGATAAGCAGTAGCGACACAGGAAGACCGCAACACATGACTGATTACGCGATAAGCAAGAAAAGCAAGCGATCGCTTTGGCTCCCGATTCTGGTATTCATTACCCTCGCGGCCTGTGCCAGCGCAGGTTACAGCTACTGGCATTCGCATCAGGTTGCCGCTGAAGACAAAGCGCAGCATCGCGTCGTGCCCTCACCGGTCTTCTATGCGCTGGATACCTTTACGGTCAATTTGGGCGATGCGGATCGCGTGCTTTATATCGGTATAACCCTGCGACTCAAAGATGAAGCTACCCGCTCGCGGCTGAGTGAGTATTTGCCGGAAGTCCGTAGCCGTTTGCTGTTACTGTTTTCGCGTCAGGATGCTGCCGTACTGGCGACAGAAGAAGGCAAGAAAAACCTGATTGCCGAGATTAAAACCACGCTTTCCACCCCGCTTGTTGCCGGGCAACCGAAACAGGATGTCACCGACGTGATGTATACCGCTTTTATTCTGCGATAACGACATGGGCGATAGTATTCTTTCTCAAGCTGAAATTGATGCGCTGTTGAATGGTGACAGCGAAGTCAAAGACGAACCGACAGCCAGTGTTAGCGGCGAAAGTGACATTCGTCCGTACGATCCGAATACCCAACGACGGGTTGTGCGCGAACGTTTGCAGGCGCTGGAAATCATTAATGAGCGCTTTGCCCGCCATTTTCGTATGGGGCTGTTCAACCTGCTGCGTCGTAGCCCGGATATAACCGTCGGGGCCATCCGCATTCAGCCGTACCATGAATTTGCCCGCAACCTGCCGGTGCCGACCAACCTGAACCTTATCCATCTGAAACCGCTGCGCGGCACAGGGCTGGTGGTGTTTTCACCGAGTCTGGTGTTTATCGCCGTGGATAACCTGTTTGGCGGCAATGGACGCTTCCCGACCAAAGTGGAAGGTCGCGAGTTTACCCATACCGAACAGCGCGTCATCAACCGCATGTTAAAGCTGGCGCTTGAAGGCTATAGCGACGCCTGGAAGGCGATTAATCCGCTGGAAGTTGAGTACGTGCGTTCGGAAATGCAGGTGAAATTTACCAATATCACCACCTCGCCGAACGACATTGTGGTTAACACGCCGTTCCATGTGGAGATTGGCAACCTGACCGGCGAATTTAATATCTGTCTGCCATTCAGCATGATCGAGCCGCTACGGGAATTGTTGGTTAACCCGCCGCTGGAAAACTCGCGTAATGAAGATCAGAACTGGCGCGATAACCTGGTGCGCCAGGTGCAGCATTCACAGCTGGAGCTGGTCGCCAACTTTGCCGATATCTCGCTACGCCTGTCGCAGATTTTAAAACTGAAACCCGGCGACGTCCTGCCGATAGAAAAACCCGATGGCATCATCGCCCATGTTGACGGCGTCCCGGTGCTGACCAGTCAGTACGGCACTCTCAACGGTCAGTATGCGTTACGGATAGAACATTTGATTAACCCGATTTTAAATTCTCTGAACGAGGAACAGCCCAAATGAGTGACATAAATAATCCGGCCGATGACAACAACGGCGCAATGGACGATCTGTGGGCTGAAGCGTTGAGCGAACAAAAATCAACCAGCAGCAAAAGCGCTGCCGACGCGGTGTTCCAGCAATTTGGCGGTGGTGATGTCAGCGGAACGTTGCAGGATATCGACCTGATAATGGATATTCCGGTCAAGCTGACCGTCGAGCTGGGCCGTACGCGGATGACCATCAAAGAGCTGTTGCGTCTGACGCAAGGGTCCGTCGTGGCGCTGGACGGTCTGGCGGGCGAACCACTGGATATTCTGATCAACGGTTATTTAATCGCCCAGGGCGAAGTGGTGGTCGTTGCCGATAAATATGGCGTGCGGATCACCGATATCATTACTCCGTCTGAGCGAATGCGTCGCCTGAGCCGTTAGTGATGAATAACCACGCTACTGTGCAATCTTCCACGCCGGTTTCTGCTGCGCCACTGCTGCAGGTCAGCGGCGCACTCATCGCCATTATTGCCCTGATCCTCGCTGCTGCCTGGCTGGTAAAACGGTTGGGATTTGCCCCGAAACGCACTGGCGTTAACGGTCTGAAAATTAGCGCCAGTGCTTCGCTGGGCGCGCGTGAACGGGTTGTGGTGGTCGATGTGGAAGATGCACGGCTGGTGCTCGGCGTTACCGCAGGGCAAATCAATCTGCTGCATAAACTTCCCCCTTCAGCACCAACAGAAGAGATACCGCAGACCGATTTTCAGTCGGTCATGAAAAATTTGCTTAAGCGTAGTGGGAGATCCTGATGCGTCGTTTGTTGTCTGTCGCACCTGTCCTTCTCTGGCTGGTTACGCCCCTCGCCTTCGCGCAACTGCCGGGTATCACCAGCCAGCCGCTGCCTGGCGGTGGACAAAGCTGGTCGCTCCCGGTGCAGACGCTGGTGTTCATCACCTCGTTGACGTTTATTCCGGCAATTTTACTGATGATGACCAGTTTCACCCGCATCATCATTGTTTTTGGTTTATTGCGTAACGCGCTGGGAACGCCCTCCGCGCCACCTAACCAGGTATTGCTGGGGCTGGCACTATTTTTGACCTTTTTTATTATGTCATCGGTGATCGACAAAATTTATGTCGATGCGTACCAGCCATTCAGCGAAGAGAAAATATCAATGCAGGAGGCGCTGGAAAAAGGGGCGCAGCCGCTACGTGAGTTTATGCTGCGTCAGACCCGTGAGGCAGATTTAGGGTTGTTTGCCAGACTAGCGAATACCGGCCCGTTGCAGGGACCTGAAGCCGTGCCGATGCGCATTTTGCTCCCGGCCTACGTGACCAGCGAATTGAAAACCGCATTTCAGATAGGCTTCACGATTTTCATTCCTTTTTTGATTATCGACCTGGTGATTGCCAGCGTGTTGATGGCATTGGGGATGATGATGGTCCCCCCCGCCACCATTGCTCTGCCCTTTAAACTGATGCTGTTTGTACTGGTGGATGGCTGGCAATTGCTGGTCGGTTCGCTGGCGCAGAGCTTTTACAGCTAGAGAGGCAAAATGACACCTGAATCGGTCATGATGATGGGGACTGAAGCGATGAAAGTCGCGCTGGCACTGGCTGCCCCGCTGTTGCTGGTGGCGCTGGTCACGGGCCTTATCATCAGTATTTTGCAGGCCGCCACGCAGATCAACGAAATGACGCTGTCGTTTATTCCAAAAATCATCGCCGTATTTATTGCCATTATTATTGCCGGACCGTGGATGCTCAATCTGTTGCTGGATTACGTCCGCACCTTGTTCACTAACCTGCCGTATATCATCGGGTAGGCCGTACAATGATGCAGGTGACAAGCGATCAATGGCTTTCCTGGTTAAGCCTGTACTTCTGGCCGTTACTGCGCGTGCTGGCGCTCATTTCTACCGCACCAATTCTGAGCGAACGCAGCGTGCCGAAACGGGTAAAACTGGGGCTGGCAATGATGATCACGTTCGTCATTGCCCCATCATTACCTGCCAACGATGTTCCTGTTTTTTCGTTCTTTGCTCTGTGGCTGGCCGTGCAGCAGATCCTGATCGGCATTGCGCTTGGTTTTACCATGCAATTTGCCTTTGCCGCTGTGCGAACCGCTGGCGAAATTATCGGTCTGCAAATGGGGCTGTCATTTGCGACGTTTGTCGATCCGGCCAGCCATCTCAATATGCCCGTTTTAGCGCGTATCATGGATATGCTGGCGTTACTGCTGTTCCTGACATTTAACGGTCATTTATGGTTGATTTCACTGCTGGTCGATACCTTTCACACCCTGCCAATTGGTGGCGAACCGTTGAACAGCAATGCGTTTCTGGCACTCACCAAAGCGGGGAGTTTGATTTTCCTTAACGGGCTGATGCTGGCGTTACCGCTCATTACTCTGCTGCTGACCCTGAATCTGGCATTAGGTTTACTGAATCGTATGGCCCCGCAATTATCCATTTTTGTTATTGGATTTCCATTAACTCTGACTGTCGGTATCTCTTTAATGGCGGCATTAATGCCGTTAATTGCACCTTTTTGCGAACATTTATTCAGTGAGATGTTTAATTTGCTGGCTGATATTATTAGTGAATTGCCATTAATATAATTCCGTAACGTTTATCATGTTATCCTAAGGATTATCCGAAAAATAATACCTACGAACATCTTCCAGGATACTCCTGCGGCGAAATATTTGTTTTAAGCTCACTCACATATCGCAACATTTACTTTAAGACAATTCCAGGCAAATTATACAACACTTTACGGGATAGTAAGTCCGCCTGAAAAATCGCGAGAGTGGCGCATTAGGTGACCCATGTTGTTCCGTTTAGTCATGATGAAATATTCAGGTAAGGGGAATTATCGTTACGCATTGAGTGAGGGTATGCCATGTCAACGATTATTATGGATTTATGTAGTTACACCCGACTAGGTTTAACCGGGTATCTGTTGAGTAGAGGGGTTAAAAAAAGAGAAATCAACGACATTGAAACCGTTGATGACCTTGCCATAGCTTGTGATTCACAGCGCCCTTCAGTGGTGTTTATTAATGAGGACTGTTTCATCCATGATGCTTCTAACAGTCAGCACATCAAGCACATCATTAATCAACATCCCAATACGTTATTTATCGTTTTTATGGCAATTGCCAATGTTCATTTTGATGAATATCTATTGGTCAGAAAAAATTTATTGATAAGTTCTAAATCGATTAAACCGGAATCTCTCGACGATATCCTTGGCGATATTCTGAAAAAAGAGACAACGATAACCTCTTTTTTAAATATGCCGACGTTATCATTGAGCCGAACCGAATCGAGTATGTTGCGAATGTGGATGGCAGGTCAGGGAACCATTCAAATCTCTGACCAAATGAATATCAAAGCCAAGACCGTTTCATCGCATAAAGGTAATATTAAACGTAAGATCAAAACACATAATAAACAGGTTATCTACCATGTCGTCCGACTGACGGATAATGTGACTAATGGTATTTTTGTCAACATGCGCTAACACATTCTGACTGGTGGTTTCCCACCAGTCAGGCTGAATAAGATTACTCTGCTTTCTCCACAAAGATACCGTCCTGATGCCCTGCTTCATTAAAGAACCAGATGCCGAGCGGGTAGTCTTCCAGCGAAACCAGGTACATTGTGCCTTCACTAAACTCCTCAACTGCCAGTACCACGCCAGGACGACGCGGACCGCCATCCGTTTTGACTGTTACCCGATCATTCACCTTCATCGTTTTCCTCCTGTGGCTTTGTGCCAGTGTAGAACAATTTCGTTTTTCTGGCAGCTCCAGGCGCGCGCGAGTGCTGATTTTCTCGACGGTCTATACTTAAGAGATGCCAGGCGGACTTAACGACTGGCGGCAACAACAGAGTAACGGTTGCGAGGAAAGATGATGAAAACCGCAAAAGAGTACAGCGATACCGCAAAACGTGAGGTCAGCGTCGATGTCGATGCCCTGCTGGCGGCGATCAATGAAATTAGCGAAAGCGAAGTTCATCGCAGCCAGAACGATTCTGAACACGTTAGCGTCGATGGACGTGAATATCATACATGGCGTGAATTGGCGGATGCCTTCGAACTGGATATTCATGACTTCAGCGTCTCTGAAGTGAATCGTTGAATGCACAATAAAAAAATCCCGACCCTGAGGGGGTCGGGATGAAACTTGCTTAAGCAAGAAGCACTTAAAAAATTCGTTACACCAGGAAATCTGATGTGTTCATCACCTTATCCGCAATTTTTTTCGCTGACAAGAAAATATTCGCGATATGAATAATTAACGCTACTTATGAATAGAAATGTGACGTGCGTCACCCCTTGGTGGCTCTGGCGTCAACGGGATCGCTCCCGAAAAAATCATCTTTGATTATTTGTGCTGTTTTGAGAATCATCCTGGTAAGGGGAGAACTGCACGACCATGTTTTCAATTCAACAACCACTACTGGTTTTTAGCGATCTTGATGGCACCCTGCTGGACAGTCATAGTTATGACTGGCAACCGACTGCCCTCTGGCTCAGCCGTTTACGCGAAGCGAATGTTCCCGTCATTCTCTGTAGCAGTAAAACTTCAGCGGAAATGCTGTACTTGCAAAAAACGTTGGGGCTACAAGGGTTACCACTGATTGCCGAAAATGGCGCAGTGATCCAGCTTGCTGAACAATGGCAGGATATAGACGGTTTTCCACGCATCATCTCAGGTATTAGCCATGGCGAAATCAGCCAGGTTTTAAATACGCTACGCGAGAAAGAACATTTTAAATTCACGACTTTCGATGATGTCGACGATGCAACCATCGCCGAATGGACGGGATTAAGCCGTAGCCAGGCGGCGCTGACGCAGCTGCATGAGGCGTCGGTAACGCTAATCTGGCGCGACAGTGACGAGCGTATGGCACAATTTACCGCTCGTCTGAACGAACTGGGCTTACAGTTTATGCAGGGTGCGCGCTTCTGGCACGTCCTGGATGCCTCTGCCGGAAAAGATCAGGCCGCCAACTGGATTATCGCGACCTATCAACAATTATCAGGCAAACGCCCAACCACACTTGGCCTGGGCGATGGGCCAAACGATGCGCCCTTACTGGAGGTAATGGATTACGCGGTGATTGTGAAAGGGCTAAACCGTGAAGGGGTGCATCTGCATGATGAGGATCCGACCCGCGTCTGGCGAACGCAGCGTGAAGGACCGGAAGGCTGGCGTGAAGGGCTGGACCATTTTTTCTCCGCTCGTTAAGCGTTATCGCTCGCGCATACCCGATTACGCCCGGCCTGTTTAGCGAGATAAAGCCGACGGTCAGCCAGTGACTGGAGTTGTTCAAAATCATAATCACCGGTTTCCTCGCTGCTACTTACCCCCAACGAGGCACTGATGCGTATCGTCGTACTCTTAGCAATCAACATCTCTTTTTCATTTAACTTCAGGCGAATACGTTCTGCGACTTCCGCAGCCTCCGTCAGACTCGCGCCTGGCAGAATCACACAAAACTCCTCACCACCGACCCGCCCGGCAACGTCCTGCGCACGCAAGGAACTGCTAATTAATCCGGCAGCATGAGAAAGAACACGGTCGCCCGCCTGATGACCAAAGCGGTCATTAATCGCTTTAAAATGGTCAAGGTCGACCTGAATGACAGAAAAAGGATGTTGGTGCGTCTGACACAATTTCGCGAGCGGACGGGCTTTTTCAAACAGTGCGCCACGATTATATAAACGGGTTAAGGTGTCGTGCCACGCCTGCCACTGCAACGAGCTTTGCAGAACATACATGTTGCTAACCATCCGGCGAATCACATACCAGGAGATGAGTAACATGGTGGTAAAGAGCGCCCACAGCAGGGTTAATGCAATGCTGATACTGCCGAAATCGCCGCGCACGCCTTCGCTTAGCGTATGGACGCGCACCAGCACACCGTCGAAATGGTCCAGACGTTCCCAGCTAACATAGCGACTGTCCATACGAATGCCGCCCCGCGTGTCATGTTCCATCGCCTGCGCCAGCAAGGCCAGTTCACGAGGATCAAAAATATTCCCTGTTGGATGGTCAGGATTGGAAGAGGTCAAAAATCTCAGCTTACTGTCATAGAGCTGATACTCACCATCGAGGTTTTTATCGATGGCGTTTCTTAAAAATTGCTGCATGGTACGCACGGGAATACTCATCCCCAGCACGCCATACCAGTAGTTATTACTGTCTACCGGAACACTGACGGTAACCTGCGGTTCAGTATTGCTGGCGTGTTCCGGTTGCGAAGTAAACCAGCGTACCGCGCGGTGACGATTTTCTCGTTGCGAATGGCCGATAAACCAGGGTTGGGTGACATAGCCGTAATAACGCGTTGGTACATTGCGCGTAAACAAGGTCGGCTGCGTCGAAACGTAAAATCCGGCACGCGAGACATACATCGCCTGTTCAACCATCGACGAGGTGTTGTGCGCCAGTCGCAGCAAGTAACCAACTTCCAGTGCAGCGGTAATTTCATTGTCGAGGCTTTCATTTTCGCGAGACAGGAGATTCCCCTCGCTGACTAATGCATCCGATACGCCATTGACTGACAGGGTGCGTCGTCGGTTGAGTTCAATTTGCCAGGCGTGCTCGTCGCGATGCTGTTCGAACTCGGTTACAGCATTACGCAGTGAAGTGAAATCCAGTGGCGCTACGAGAGCTTCGCGCATGCCATTACGCAAAAAGATCAGTTTGTCGACGTTATACTGCAAATGCTTATCGAGCGCGTTGGCTACGTTTTCCAGATGATTACGCTGGCTGGAGATATAGGCATCTTCCAGCACTACCACTTCACGCCAGGTCAGCAAGGTGGAAAAAAGCAATACCACGATAAAGCAGAGATTAACGACATGACCAGGCCCCAGGCGGCGTGCGAGTTTTTTCAACCAGCTCTGGTTTTCCATTTTTGTCTCGTGCTGCACCCTGACGACTCCCAACCTGCTTTTTTATGATTCTGGCATAACCTGGCGATAGCGTACCGCAAAACAGCGATAATTTTATAATGGTGGCATGATAAGACGCGACTATCATTCATTGCAGGCATTGGCACACCAGGCCGGAAGTGATCCGGCCTGGTGTTAATGATACCCTTTCAAACTTCTTCCGCAGAACGACTCCCCTCCCCCGGAACAAGCTCGGTTTCATGAAAAGCTTCCCGCTTGACCCCGTAACCGTCATACCAACGACACTCAACCATACCGCTGGAGTATCCAGTGACAATCATCCGCGGGCCGCCCTCTTTAACCGTAACTTCCTCACTAACCATAAAGCTCATACTCGCCTCCTTTTTTCGAGTGAAACTTGTTCACCTTAGTTGAAGATGGCGAATTTTGCATAATAGCCTGTACGAGTATTAATGTGCCTGACCGCGCATTTTCGCTACGGCTTTCACTCCCAGCACCACGATGCCGCCGATGATAAATCCAAGAATCAGATTTAAAACAGTCGGTAATATCATCGCCACCACTGCACTTTGCTGCCCGGCGAAATGTTCAATGGCGTGATGCAGCGGCGCAATACCATGTACCACAATACCGCCGCCGACGAGGAACATCGCCAGCGTGCCGACAATCGATAACGCCTTCATCAACCAGGGCGCAATGATCAATAACCCTTTACCTAATGCCTGCATCAGCGCGCTGGATTTTTCCGCCAGCCAATACCCCAGGTCATCAATCTTAACGATAACCCCTACCAGACCGTAGACGCCCACGGTCACTACCAGCGCGATGCCTGAAAGCACCAGCACCTGATTAAGCAACGGCGCTTCGGCCACAATCCCCAGCGTGATGGCGACGATTTCGGCAGACAATATAAAATCGGTACGAATCGCCCCTTTTATTTTGTCCTTTTCAAACTTCAGCGGATCCTGCGCCGCCAGCTTCTCCAGACGCTGCTGGCTCTGCGCCGGATCTTCTTTATGTTTACGCGCCTCCAGCATATGCAGCACTTTCTCTACTCCTTCAAAGCAGAGAAACGCGCCACCAATCATCAACAGAGGCGTAATCGCCCACGGGATAAACGCACTGATGATCAGCGCCAGCGGCACCAGAATCACTTTATTAATCAGCGATCCTTTCGCCACGCCCCAGACCACGGGAAGTTCCCGGTTGGCCCGCACGCCTGAAACTTGTTGCGCATTGAGCGATAAGTCATCCCCTAATACACCGGCGGTTTTCTTCGCCGCCAGTTTGCCCATCACGGAGATATCGTCCAGTAGTGTGGCGATATCATCGAGCAACGTCAGTAAACTACTCCCGGCCAAAAGCATTCCCTCTCATTTTTATTGTTGAAGGGTGTAAGTATGAAGCAAAAACGGCAGCTCTGATACTTGCTTCACAGGTCAACATTTTTTTTACAATCAAGTGCAATTATATCTCTCGCCAGCAGAATGATTTTCACGTTTACTATGAACCACCTTTTTATTTCCACCGTGAGGGATTATGCGTTTCCGCCAGTTGTTACCGCTTTTTGGCGCGCTGTTTGCGTTGTATATCATTTGGGGCTCAACCTATTTTGTCATTCGGATTGGCGTGGAAAGCTGGCCTCCGTTAATGATGGCAGGCGTTCGATTCCTGGCAGCCGGTATTTTATTGATGGCATTTTTGCTACTGCGCGGACACAAGCTCCCCCCGCTACGTCCGCTGCTCAATGCCGCGCTGATTGGCCTGTTATTGCTGGCTGTCGGTAATGGCATGGTGACGGTTGCCGAGCATCAAAATGTTCCTTCCGGCATCGCCGCCGTTGTGGTTGCAACCGTGCCCCTCTTTACCCTGGTGCTTCAGCCGCCTGTTTGGCATTAAAACGCGCAAACTGGAATGGGTGGGTATCGCCATTGGGCTTGCCGGAATCATCATGCTCAATAGCGGTGGAAATTTAAGCGGCAATCCGTGGGGCGCGATTCTGATTTTAATCGGCTCGATTAGCTGGGCGTTTGGCTCGGTTTATGGCTCGCGCATTACCTTACCTGTAGGGATGATGGCGGGTGCGATTGAGATGCTGGCGGCAGGCGTGGTGTTAATGATCGCGTCGATGATTGCAGGTGAAAAACTGACGGCGCTCCCTTCCCTTTCAGGCTTCCTTGCGGTCGGCTATCTGGCGCTGTTTGGTTCGATTATCGCCATCAACGCTTATATGTATTTAATCCGTAATGTCAGTCCGGCTCTCGCCACCAGCTACGCCTACGTTAACCCGGTGGTCGCGGTCTTGCTGGGTACGGGACTGGGCGGAGAGACGCTGTCGAAGATTGAATGGCTGGCGCTCGGCGTAATTGTCTTCGCGGTGGTACTGGTCACGTTGGGAAAATATCTCTTCCCGGCAAAACCCGTAGTTGCGCCAGTTATTCAGGACGCATCAAGCGAGTAAATGAATCCCCTGCGTGTCGATCTGCGCGCTGGCACCTTCGCCGCAGATCCACTCTTCCAGACGCTCGGTAAGCGCTTCATCCGTCAGCTTCTCGCGCCCACGTAATGCACACTCCCAGACAATCAGTACGCGCCAGCCGAGTTCCTGCAAACGACTGATATCGCGGCGATCGCGTTCAACATTTTTACCTATCTTCTCCAGCCAGAACTCGGTTCGAGTCGCAGGCACTTTAAACAGATAGCAGTGATGATGATGCCAGAAGCAGCCATGGGTAAATATCACGCAGCGATATTCATCAACGACAAAATCCGGGCTTCCGGGCAGACTGGCGTCCTGAACGCGAAACGCCAGGCCCTGCCCGGTTAACAGACTGGCGAGGCGCTTCTCAATCGCCGTATCACGCGTGGCAATCGCGCGCATATTTTTGCTGCGAGTGGCCTTATCGTGAACGTCGGCCATGTTGTGCCTCTTGCTGACGCAACGCCACCGCCTGTTTGATTTTTGGCTCAAGCAGTTTTGCCACCGCGGCAAAGACCGGCACGACCACCGAGTTACCGAACTGGCGATAGGCCTGAGTGTCCGAAACCGGAATGCGGAATTTCGCTTCTCCCGGCGCTTCAAAACCCATTAAGCGCGCGCATTCCCGAGGCGTTAACCGACGTGGACGATGTTGCTGATTCAGCGGATCGTCAAAATCTTTCTCACCCGTGGCCATATCCCAGCCGCGATCGATTAAAATTTCCGCGCCATCTTTGTAATAACGCGCAGACAGCGTACGCGTGACGCTTTGCGGATTGTTCGGATAAACCATTCCATAACCGAAGCCGTTACCGCGCGCCTGATGTTTTTTCGCATATCGATAGAGGTACTTCCACAGCACCGGCGTCAGGATATATTTCGCCTCGACCATCGGGTCCAACAGCTGCGCCAGCGTCACTCGCTGTGCAGGGAAACATTCGCTGATATCACGCAGAGTAAAATCGGCTTTCAGATTAAGATCGCGACGAAAACCCACCAGCACGATGCGTTCACGGTGCTGCGGCAGAAAATGTTTACCATCGATGATTTTCGGATCGTCCGGCCCGTTATCTTCTGCATCAGCCACGTCATAGCCCAGTTCGTCCAGCGTCTGCATGATGATGCGGAACGTTTTACCCTGGTCGTGACTTTTCAGGTTTTTGACGTTTTCGAGCACAAACATCGCCGGACGACGCGCGTCGATAATGCGTACCACATCAAAAAACAGCGTGCCCTGGGTATCGCAGGCAAAACCGTGCGCCCGCCCGAGCGAGTTCTTTTTCGATACGCCAGCCAGCGAAAATGGCTGACAAGGGAAACCGGCCAGTAAAACATCGTGTTCAGGAATGTGTTGACGAATATGTTCCGCCGCCGCCTCATCACTCACGCCTTCTTTATGGCTGAGGGTGATGTCGCGGATATCTTCATTAAAATGATGCGTCGCCGGATCGCAATAATGGTTGGCTTTATAAGTGCGTACCGCATGTTTGTTCCATTCGCTGGTAAACACGCATTGTCCGCCAATCGATTCAAAACCGCGACGGATGCCGCCAATTCCGGCAAATAGATCGATAAAGCGAAACGCATAATGCGGATGATGTGCCGATGGTTTGGGTAACAACGTTTGCAGATGGGCGAACTCTTTCTCACTTAAACGGTGCCATGCCGAGTCATTCGCCAGCGCACGTTTTAAAATTGCCGCGCTCCAGTGATTCTCACCCACACCATTAAGCTGCGCCACCAGCGTTTTAACATCATAAATTTGCAGCAGTTTCTCCAGCATTGCCTGTGCGGCATTCCCGGTGCTGTATGAATCGGTTACTGATATATTTTCCTGCATAGATTTAACCGGCCATCTGAGATGGCCGACAGGTTAACATAATTACAGCCATTTAGGGCCACGCGCTTATCCCGCGGGTGAAAACGCATCTATCACCTTGTGATCGACACCTTCATTCTCCCCCGCCAGTTCGGCACTGAGCTTCGCCATAAACTCGACTAAAAAATGCGCGTTGTGCTGCGCCAGCTGCTTGCCTCTTGCGGTTTGCATGGTTTGCGGTAGCTTCAGCAACTTAGTCTGGAAATGATCCAGCGCGTAGCGTTTATCATCAAGCGGGCGATGCTGTGCGAACGGATCTTCACCATCAAACAGCGCCACGCCCAATGCCCCTGAAACGGCAAACACGCGCGCCAGGCCAATCGCCCCCAGGGCTTCCAGCCGATCCGCATCCTGGACGATTTTAGCTTCCGTTGTTAAGGGGCGATTTGCGCGCTGAAACTGTGAGCGGCAATGGCATGACAAACGGCCTCGATTTTCTCCGCCGGAAATTGCTCGAACTCTTCACGGAGCAGGCGACGCGTCTCTTCTGCCGCCAGGATTGAAGAACGCTGCCTTTGCGGATGATTTTTCGCCAGGCTCACAATATCGTGAAAATAACAGGCGGTTAAAATCACCAGCATATCGACATCGTCATCTGCCGCCAGCTTCTGTGCCGCGTCCTGGTGCTGATGATGGTTTTTCAACCAGTTTTCGAACTGTGCCTGCCAGTGTTGTAAGTCCATACGCGCTCCGTTGCCAAAGAGTCGCCACCTTAGCAGTTTTTATTCATAGCGTCTGCTACGTGCGGGACGAGGTCGGGTGTACCAGGCAATGCTGCCTAACAATGCCCCGACCAGAGCCATAAATAAAAATCCGACCAGTGCCCCTAACCACTTTCCCGCGGTAGAGCCTAAATCGCTTTCAAATCCCGACACCGGGGCATCAGGGATCCGGCTCATCACCCAGATGTAACGCGCCATTGCCCAGACGAAATAGCCACACCATGTATAGAAAGCCCACAAAGCCAATTTGCCGCCAGGGCTGCGAGAGAGTCTCTCTTCCATCTTTGTCGAACCGTATTCCATTTTGAGATAACCCGGAAAATTCAGACTTAGTACTATTATGTGATAAAAGTCACATTTTTCCACATTGGATGAGCCAGTCAAGACTCAATCATTTTTTGAACAAATAGATAAATTTTGCGCAACGGCAATAATTACTGGAAAAACAGCAATAAAGATTTATTTATATCCTTGGTAATAGTTTTATTAATTCACCCAAACAATATATTAGCACTGAATACAATTATACCTTTTTTGATTTCTGTGTCATGATAACCCCGTTATTAGCCTTTTATCGTCTTGTTTATATTTTTTGGGCCGGCATGATGCCGGCTTTTTTTATACCTTCATTAATGTGCGCGTGATCACGCCTGCCGTTTGGCGCAACAATCATTGATACTCCCTATCTTTCCATTCAACTCATAACATATTGATATACATTTATAATTTTCATGGATGTTTATATTTAGAATTCATAATTCTGAATTATATTAAATAGATTAGAAACATTTTGAAATCTTTTAAATACATTTGTTACACGCAATCTTTAAAATAAAATGAACTTCATAGAATAGTATCCAAATGTGCTTTTTTTTTGGATAACGGCACTTATTGATATATTCATGAAGATTATAATCACAAGGGAATACATAATGAAAAGAAAAGTTCTGGCAATGCTGGTCCCAGCGTTATTAGTTGCTGGCGCAGCAAATGCGGCTGAAATTTATAATAAAAATGGCAATAAACTGGATCTGTACGGAAAAGTTGATGCTCGTCATACTTTTTCCGATAACCCTGGCGATGACGGCGATGAAACTATCATCGAGTTAGGCTTCAAAGGTGAGACCCAAATTACAGATCAGTTAACTGGTTATGGTCAAGCACTGACCAAAACAAAGGCTAGCGACACTGAAGGTTCTGATAATACTTATGTCAAACTTGCTTTTGCAGGTCTGAAGTTCGGCGAGATGGGCTCCTTTGACTATGGTCGTAACTATGGTGTGATTTACGACGTTGAAGCCTGGACAGATATGCTTCCTGTATTCGGCGGCGACTCCTATACCTGGACTGATAACTTCATGGCAGGCCGTGCAAATGGGGTAGCTACTTACCGCAATAGTGATTTCTTCGGTCTGGTGGAAGGTCTGAACTTTGCATTGCAGTATCAAGGTAACAACGAAGGCAGCAATGCAGGAGAAGATCAAGAAGGTACTAAAAATGGTCACGAAGACGTTCGCTTCCAGAACGGTGATGGTTTTGGTCTTTCCACTTCATATGACTTTGACTTCGGTTTGAGCTTAGGTGCCGCTTACTCAAACTCTGACCGTACCAATTCTCAAGTAGCTCTTGGCGGGTATCACTACAATGAATACAGCAAATTTGCTGGTGGTGATACAGCTGAAGCATGGACATTTGGTGCAAAATACGACGCCAACAATGTTTATCTTGCAATGGGTGATGCTGCCAACTTACTGATTTAGTATATGATGGTGTTTTTGAGGTGCTCCAGTGGCTTCTGTTTCTATCAGCTGTCCCTCCTGTTCAGCTACTGACGGGGTGGTGCGTAACGGCAAAAGCACTGCCGGACATCAGCGCTATCTCTGCTCTCACTGCCGTAAAACATGGCAACTGCAGTTCACTTACACCGCTTCCCAACCCGGTACGCACCAGAAAATCATTGATATGGCCATGAATGGCGTTGGATGCCGGGCAACTGCACGCATTATGGGCGTTGGCCTCAACACGATTTTACGTCACTTAAAAAACTCAGGCCGCAGTCGGTAACCTCGCGCATACAGCCGGGCAGTGACGTCATCGTCTGCGCGGAAATGGACGAACAGTGGGGCTATGTCGGGGCTAAATCGCGCCAGCGCTGGCTGTTTTACGCGTATGACAGTCTCCGGAAGACGGTTGTTGCGCACGTATTCGGTGAACGCACTATGGCGACGCTGGGGCGTCTTATGAGCCTGCTGTCACCCTTTGACGTGGTGATATGGATGACGGATGGCTGGCCGCTGTATGAATCCCGCCTGAAGGGAAAGCTGCACGTAATCAGCAAGCGATATACGCAGCGAATTGAGCGGCATAACCTGAATCTGAGGCAGCACCTGGCACGGCTGGGACGGAAGTCGCTGTCGTTCTCAAAATCGGTGGAGCTGCATGACAAAGTCATCGGGCATTATCTGAACATAAAACACTATCAATAAGTTGGAGTCATTACCCTTGCAATGATGTATGCTGAAACCCGCAATATGACACCATATGGTAATGTGGGTATCGCAAATAAAACCCAGAACTTTGAAGCTGTAGCACAGTATCAGTTCGATTTTGGTCTGCGCCCATCTCTTGCATATGTTTATTCAAAAGGCAAAGACCTCGGCGGTAACGACTATAACAACAATGGTCATCAAGAGTATGTTGATCAGGATCTGGTCAACTATGTTGAAATTGGAGCGACCTACTATTTCAATAAGAACTTCTCAACATATGTTGACTATAAAATAAACTTGTTGGATAAAGATGACGATTTCTATGACAACAATGGCATCGCAACAGATGACGTTGTTGGTGTGGGCTTAGTCTACCAGTTCTAATCAGCCAACGTGCTGCGGCGTGTTACTGTAAAACTAAACACTAGCCTGAGTTCGTCCCTCATCGAATTCAGGCTTTTTTATTGGCATTTCATCTCCATCTGCGGCACACGCAATTGCCAATGCATATCGATACAGCACCTTACCCTGCCCCTCCTGGCACAATAACATCAACCAGCGACTCTTCAAACCAACACCCAAATGCATTTCTTTATGAATTAATCCGTAACAAACACGCTTCCCATATAGAAATATTTGCAAAAATAGTGCATGAAATAATCTTTTCTCTACCAATCCGCGATATAAATATTCATCAGTACCACAATATTTCACAGCACTAAATCTCTCCCCGCCGCCCCGTACCTTTGATAATGGTCTAAAATCATTGAGGCCACTTGCGACGACGTTGCTCAATAAGGAAAATTTGGCGTGAATAATATTCAACACCAGTGCAGCATCATCATTACATACTTACACCCGCCGACTACCGCTTTCGATATATTGACTCAATTTTCCAGACTGGTTAAAAATAGCGACCAGCTCAGTCGCAAATATAGTGACTACCCTAACTAAGCAACAATAAGGAATACACTATGACTGTTCAAACAAGTAAAAATCCGCAGGTCGATATTGCTGAAGATAATGCATTCTTCCCTTCAGAATATTCGCTTAGCCAATATACCAGTCCCGTCTCTGATCTTGATGGCGTGGACTATCCAAAACCGTATCGCGGTAAGCATAAAATTCTGGTGATCGCCGCGGACGAACGTTATTTGCCAACCGATAACGGAAAACTGTTCTCGACCGGTAACCATCCGATTGAAACGTTGCTGCCGTTGTATCATCTCCATGCTGCTGGTTTCGAATTCGAAGTGGCGACCATTTCCGGTCTGATGACCAAGTTTGAATACTGGGCTATGCCGCACAAAGATGAAAAAGTAATGCCATTCTTTGAGCAGCATAAATCGTTGTTCCGCAATCCGAAGAAACTCGCGGATGTTGTCGCCAGCCTCAACGCTGATAGCGAATATGCAGCAATCTTTGTTCCTGGTGGTCATGGCGCACTTATTGGTTTACCAGAAAGCCAGGACGTAGCTGCTGCTTTGCAGTGGGCAATCAAAAATGACCGTTTTGTTATCTCCCTTTGCCACGGCCCGGCGGCTTTTCTGGCGCTTCGCCACGGCGATAACCCACTGAATGGTTATTCCATTTGCGCATTCCCAGACGCCGCAGACAAACAAACGCCAGAGATAGGCTATATGCCGGGTCATCTCACCTGGTACTTCGGCGAAGAGCTGAAGAAAATGGGCATGAACATTATTAATGACGACATCACCGGGCGAGTACATAAGGACCGTAAAGTTCTCACCGGCGACAGTCCTTTCGCAGCGAATGCGTTGGGTAAACTGGCGGCGCAGGAAATGCTGGCAGCTTATGCGGATTAATCCCTGTTACGTTTGAATGTAAACGCATAATCAATCGCAGCCACGTTAATACTCACGACGTGGCTGCGTTTTTTCATGGTTGATTTATGGCGTACTGAAGCCCTATGTTAATTTCTTTGCGGTAACATAATCCGGAACACATTATGCTTATTGAGATAGTGATACGTAGCACTTCCCCCATGTAATTCGGCAATCGCTTTGACTAAAGAAAGACCAAGTCCCTGACCTACGGAATGACGCGAATTATCTCCCCGCCAAAATCTACGGAAGAGTTTTTCAGGCTCATGAATTTTCGTTCCAGGACTGGCGACATCAATATTAAGATAGCCGTTGGTATCAAGAAAACTGGTTATATGAATACGCGATTTTTCTGGTGAATATCTAATGGCATTAACAATAAGATTCGATAACATTCGTTGCAGTAAAATTTTATCCGCAAAGATTTGCTGATTGCACTCGACCTTAAAGCAAATCTCTTTCTCGTCTGAAAGGTATTCAAGATAATCCAACAAATTTTCGACTTCCTTATTGAGAGAAAGCGAGTCCAGTTTCACCAAAACATTGTTTTTATCTGCCCGGGCAAGAAACAGTATGTTCTCTGTTAACCGCGAAATATTTTCCAGCTCTTCAATGTTACCGGCAATTGTTTTTTGATATTCAGCGATACTTCTGGTTTGACTGAGCGTAACCTGATTCTGACCCAGTAATGCATTAATGGGCGTTCTAAGTTCATGAGCGAGATCGTCAGCAAATTGACTTAGACGCTCAAAATCTTTGACTAAAGCATGATGCATTTTATTCAACGCCTGCCCAAGAGGTTTTAGTTCTCTCGGTAATGCGCTAACCTCAACAGGCTCCCGGCTATCGTTATAATTCAGCGCTTCCGTTACACCACTCAACTTTTTGATCTCTCGTAATCCCGTTCTGATTAACAGCGGACTTAATACTGAGCAAAGTACAATGGCGACAATGCAAATTATAATGCTATTAATTTTATACTGTTCAAGCATGTTATGTCTGGCTGAAGCCAATTTAGCCACAGTAACCGTTAATGATGGCGAAACTTCATCAATATTAATTCGTAAAGCATCAATCTCAGTATCATTAATAATGCTTCTGTAAATGCCAGCTGCGCTGATTGTCTCACTAGCAGGTATGTTATTTAACATGTCATCACTGACATTTGTCCGGTTAACAATTTTATTGATGCCATCACCATGAATGATCAAGATATCCTGACTAACATCCATCATCCGGTTAAAGTATACAGGTAACGTATCTGGATTTACCCCATCAATTAACAACTGCTTGATCTGTGCTGTCCGGTTAATGAGTGTTGTATCATCGCGCCATTTCAACTCACTTGCCAGGCCATTATAGAGAGTCCAGACAATTCCAGCGCCAGCAACAGACAGCAGCAATATAAAAAGCAAGGTTAAACGGACGGTTATAGATAATCTTTTCATTATTTTTTTACCGCTACGAATGAATAGCCCATCCCCCGGATTGTGGCGATTAGCTTTTCAGGAAAAGGATCATCAACTTTTGCGCGGAGCCTGCGAATGGCGACATCCACCGTATTGGTATCACTATCAAAGTTGATTCCCCAAATTTCACTCGCAATAACCGTTCTGGGTATAATTTCGCCAGCTCTGGAGGCCAGTAGCCAAAGTAACTGAAACTCCTTGCGCGTCAGTGTAATACTGATATTGTTCCTGCTCACACTTTGACTTACAGAGTCCATTCTTAAGCCACTGATTTCTAATGTTGAATTCAAAGCGTGATGTTGCCTTAATTGTGCCCGAACCCTTGCCAGCAACTCAGAAAATGAAAAAGGTTTTACCAGATAATCATTTGCTCCACTGTCCAGCCCTCTGACTCTGTCATCGACAGAATCCCTTGCAGTAAGGCAAATAACAGGGGTTTGCTTTGCTGTTCTTAACGTTTGTAAGATCTGCCAGCCATCCATACCCGGAAGCATAATATCCAGAATGATCAATGCATAATCATCCTTCAGCGCAAGATAAAGCCCATCTCTGCCATCAGAAACGGCATCAATGACATAACCCGCTTCGGAAAGCCCCTGCGTTACCCACTCCTGGGTCCTTTGATTATCTTCAATAAGTAAAATCTTCATGAAAATAATATGCCATAAATCATATGTTATAGAAACAGCCTAGTTCATTACAAAATTGTAATGCTGCTGTAAGGTTACCCTGGCCGCTTTTTCGCTATCCTCAAAACTCATTCACATGACAAGGATATAAACATGTTAAAGCGTTATTTAGTACTCTCCGTAGTAACGGCAGCATTTTCATTACCTTCTTTGGTTTATGCCGCACAACAAAACATTCTTAGCGTGCACATTTTGAACCAGCAAACCGGAAAACCCGCTGCCGACGTGACAGTCACTCTTGAAAAGAAAGCGGACAACGGCTGGTTACAACTTAATACCGCCAAAACAGATAAGGATGGACGAATTAAGGCACTGTGGCCCGAGCAAACTGCAACTACGGGCGATTACCGTGTCGTATTTAAAACCGGGGACTATTTCAAGAAACAAAATCTTGAAAGTTTCTTCCCTGAGATCCCCGTTGAATTTCATATTAATAAAGTGAACGAGCATTATCATGTGCCTTTATTACTTAGCCAATATGGGTATTCAACCTATCGTGGCAGTTAATGCATAAATATGTAAAAGCAGATCTCTGCTACTGTTAGGGAGGACACTCCCTGACAGATTAACAGTAAACGGCTCTTGCTGGCTAACGACAAAAAAGTGTGATGGCTTATGAAAAAGAATCAATTTTTAAAAGAATCAGATGTTACGGCCGAGTCGGTATTCTTTATGAAGCGTCGACAGGTGTTAAAAGCACTGGGCATCAGCGCAGCTGCACTTTCTTTGCCTCACGCTGCGCATGCCGATCTGCTTAGCTGGTTTAAAGGGAACGATCGCCCGCCCGCCCCCGCCGGAAAACCGCTGGAGTTCAGCAAGCCTACCGCCTGGCAAAATAATCTGCCACTGACGCCAGTAGATAAAGTCTCCGGTTATAACAACTTCTATGAATTCGGGCTGGATAAAGCCGATCCCGCCGCTAATGCTGGTAGCCTGAAAACCGATCCATGGACACTGAAAATCAGCGGCGAAGTGGCAAAACCATTGACCCTCGATCACGATGATTTAACCCGTCGCTTCCCGCTGGAAGAGCGTATTTATCGTATGCGCTGCGTGGAGGCATGGTCGATGGTGGTGCCGTGGATTGGTTTTCCGCTGCACAAATTGCTGGCGCTTGCCGAACCCACCAGCAATGCGAAGTATGTCGCTTTCGAAACAATTTATGCACCGGAACAAATGCCAGGCCAGCAGGACCGCTTTATCGGCGGCGGGCTGAAATATCCTTATGTCGAAGGATTGCGTCTCGACGAAGCAATGCATCCGCTCACACTGATGACCGTGGGTGTTTATGGCAAGGCGTTACCGCCACAAAATGGCGCGCCGGTACGACTGATTGTGCCGTGGAAATATGGCTTTAAAGGGATTAAATCGATAGTCAGTATTAAGCTGACCCGCGAGCGTCCGCCAACCACCTGGAATCTGGCAGCGCCTGACGAATACGGTTTTTACGCCAACGTTAATCCGCATGTTGATCACCCGCGCTGGTCACAGGCTACCGAACGATTTATTGGTTCAGGCGGCATCCTCGATGTTCAGCGCCAGCCAACGCTACTGTTTAATGGTTACGCCGACCAGGTGGCATCGCTGTATCGTGGCCTGGATTTGCGGGAGAATTTCTGAATGCGTCTGACAGCAAAACAGGTGACATGGCTGAAAGTTAGCCTGCATCTTGCCGGATTGTTGCCGTTTCTCTGGCTGGTCTGGGCGATCAATCACGGTGGACTGGGTGCCGATCCGGTGAAAGATATTCAGCATTTTACCGGTCGCACTGCACTGAAATTTTTGCTGGCGACCTTGTTAATCACACCTCTGGCACGCTACGCAAAACAGCCGTTATTGATACGCACTCGCCGCCTGTTAGGCTTATGGTGCTTTGCCTGGGCGACACTGCATTTAACCAGTTACGCATTGCTGGAGCTGGGCGTGAATAATCTGGCGTTATTAGGCAAGGAGTTAATTACCCGGCCTTATTTAACGTTAGGAATTATCAGCTGGGTTATTTTGCTTGCTTTAGCGTTTACTTCAACCCAGGCGATGCAGCGAAAACTCGGCAAGCACTGGCAACAGTTGCATAATTTCGTCTATCTTGTCGCGATCCTGGCCCCAATACATTATCTGTGGTCAGTGAAGATTATTTCACCGCAGCCGCTCATCTACGCTGGGCTGGCTGTACTGCTTTTAGCCTTACGGTATAAGAAGTTGCGTTCCCTTTTTAAGCGGTTACGCAAGCAGGTTCACAACAAATTATCTGTATAACTTCATATTGCCGACAAAGTACGCGTTATCCCTGCCGGATGTGGCGCGAGCGCCCTGTCCGGCCTGCGCAGATCACATCAGGTTATGTTTCGTTTGTCATCAACCTCAAATTATCAACATAATTCATTTTATTTCAATAAGATAGATAAGTACACCTGAGAAAACTATGCTCTCATCTCCTAAGAGTTGTTGCATTTTGCCATATGTTACAATATAACATTACACATCATATACAATGACTCTGGAGGAAACTGTTTTGGCAATTCGTCTTCACAAACTGGCTGTTGCTTTAGGTGTCTTTATTGTTAGCGCTCCTGCCTTTTCGCATGGTCATCACTCACACGGCAAACCCTTAACAGAGGTCGAACAAAAAGCTGCTAATGGTGTTTTTGATGATGCCAATGTACAAAACCGAACGCTCAGTGACTGGGATGGAGTCTGGCAATCCGTTTATCCTTTACTGCAAAGTGGCAAACTTGACCCCGTCTTTCAGAAGAAAGCGGATGCAGATAAAATTAAAACATTTGCTGAAATTAAAGATTATTATCACAAAGGTTATGCAACAGATATCGAGATGATTGGCATTGAGGACGGCATTGTTGAATTCCATAGAAATAATGAAACAACATCCTGTAAATATGATTACGATGGATACAAAATACTCACCTATAAATCAGGCAAGAAAGGCGTTCGTTACTTATTCGAATGTAAAGATCCTGAAAGCAAAGCCCCTAAATATATACAATTTAGCGATCATATAATTGCACCACGAAAATCATCTCATTTTCACATTTTTATGGGTAATGATTCACAGCAATTTTTATTAAATGAAATGGAAAACTGGCCAACGTATTATCCATATCAGTTGAGTAGCGAAGAAGTGGTCGAGGAAATGATGTCTCATTGAGTATTCTCATGATAACGCCTCGATGCCGCTTTAGTAAGTCATCATAACTGCCACTGGTCCATCCACAAACGCCACTGAACGCAAGCTAGCTACAGACACGCTCATCACTATGACGTGTCTGTATATTAATAAGCTAACCCGCATTGAGTTAACCAATAACGGATTCCATACACAATACGGCCAACAGAGAAAGATACCTGTGCTCACGCCATTGCTTATATTGGCTGGTTACAATGTGCACTATCAATTTTTTAAATAACAAATTCTTAAAACCACATCTGTATAAGGAATTTTTAAGGTTCGTGGGATAGCTTGACTGTAAAAATTACAGGAGCTACAAAAATGAACCGATTCTCAAAAACTCAAATTTATTTACATTGGATAACGCTGCTTTTCGTTGCAATAACCTATGCCGCGATGGAACTCCGTGGCTGGTTTCCTAAAGGTAGTAGTACTTATCTGCTGATGCGAGAAACACATTACAATGCGGGTATATTCGTTTGGGTGTTAATGTTTTCACGCCTGATTATAAAACACCGTTATAGTGATCCTTCTATTGTACCACCGCCACCTGCCTGGCAAATGAAAGCGGCTTCGCTAATGCACATCATGCTTTATATAACCTTCCTTGCACTTCCTCTGCTGGGGATTGCTTTGATGGCTTACAGTGGAAAATCGTGGAGTTTCCTTGGTTTCAATGTGTCTCCCTTTGTTACCCCAAACAGCGAAATTAAAGCACTGATAAAAAATATTCACGAAACCTAGGCAAATATAGGTTACTTTTTAATCGCAGCTCACGCTGGCGCAGCACTCTTTCATCACTACATTCAGAAAGATAATACTCTGTTACGAATGATGCATCGCCGCAAATAAGTCGATCCCCTGACAAGGAAATGTGAACCATGTACATCAACGCGTCATAAATGTTTACGCAAGTGCACAATGCATCCTTTCTACTATCAACAAGGAGGAGCAGAAACTGTGTAAATCGTACAATGGTAAGACTTATCAAAAATACAGGTTAATTTTGGTATTTAAACCTTTTTTACTTGTTAGTATGATACAAAGGCTTTCAAAAAAGCTGGGAAATTCAACAACTCTTGGAAATTATGGACTTTGTCCCGCGGCTTTAATCTGACGGCCGCGTTCCTTTTTTGACTCAATTATTGACCCCTTCTCTACGCAACTTCAGTTCCCACCACCAACTTTGCGGCAGTTTCATAGGATGAATGTCTAAAAGAATAATGGTGAGCGATAAGAAAACGACTGAATAACTGCACATTTTCGCTCGAAAGCTTCCTGTCAGATCCATAGCGAATCAAGTGCTGAATGTCACAGTATCGAACAGAAAACAGTGACGATCTAACCCTTCAAGAATATTCTACAATTGTTCTGTTTAGGAAAAGCAAGGCGGGAAGTCAGGAGATAAGTCATTGATAAAGTGGCGGAGAGAGGGGGATTTGAACCCCCGGTAGAGTTGCCCCTACTCCGGTTTTCGAGACCGGTCCGTTCAGCCGCTCCGGCATCTCTCCGTTCAGATGGTTGCCATGATGCCAGGAAATTTGGCATTTTAACAGTCCCTGTCCGTGCAATTTTGTTCAAGTGACGAGTTTGCGAGCAAAACGATGATTAAGTGGCCCTGGAAAGTACAAGAATCAGCACATCAAACTGCCCTTCCCTGGCAGGAAGCACTATCGATCCCCCTTTTAACGGGTCTGACGGAACAGGAACAAAGCAAATTAGTCACTCTTGCCGAACGTTTTTTACAGCAAAAGCGGCTTGTTCCTTTACAGGGCTTTGAACTGGATTCATTAAGAAGCTGCCGGATAGCACTTCTATTTTGCCTACCCGTTCTGGAGTTAGGACTGGAATGGCTGGATGGTTTTCATGAAGTCTTAATTTATCCTGCGCCATTTGTGGTCGATGATGAATGGGAAGACGATATCGGTCTGGTGCATAACCAACGTATTGTTCAGTCAGGTCAGAGCTGGCAGCAAGGGCCTATCGTTTTGAACTGGTTGGATATACAAGATTCTTTTGATGCATCTGGTTTTAACCTGATTATTCATGAAGTCGCTCATAAGCTGGACACCCGTAACGGCGATCGCGCCAGCGGAGTTCCCTTTATTCCGTTGCGTGAGGTTGCTGGCTGGGAACACGATCTTCATGCTGCAATGAACAACATTCAGGAAGAAATCGAATTGGTTGGCGAGAATGCGGCGAGCATTGATGCTTATGCAGCCAGCGATCCTGCTGAATGTTTTGCCGTACTTTCTGAATATTTCTTTAGCGCCCCAGAACTTTTTGCTCCTCGTTTCCCTTCATTGTGGCAACGTTTCTGCCAATTTTATCAACAAGATCCTTTGCAGAGACTGCATCACGCTAATGATACAGACTCGTTTTCGGCGACGAATGTTCATTAATTAACAACTTTGCAGATTAATTAACCAATTGAAATGACTTATGAAATTTAGTGTTGACAGACAAGGTACCGCTAAGTAATATGTGCCCCGTTCACACGATTCCTCTGTAGTTCAGTCGGTAGAACGGCGGACTGTTAATCCGTATGTCACTGGTTCGAGTCCAGTCAGAGGAGCCAAATTCTAAAAATTCGCTTTTTTAGCGCAATGTCACTGACCTTAGTTGAACATTGTTTTTTAACGGATAGCGGGTTTTTAACACCTTAAGCGCCCTCGACCTTTATGGTTGAGGGCGTTTTGCTATGAACGCCATCACCATTTTCCCCTCGATTATAAAACTTGAGTTATTCAGTAGTCTCCCCTCTTGCAACTCACACCCAAAACTGCCTAACGAAAAGTTATTAATTTTCAATCGTATTGCTATCAGTATTTACATTTTTTCGCTGTGCTAGAAAGGGCGCATTTATGTTAGCTCGTTCAGGGAAGGTAAGCATGGCTACGAAGAAGAGAAGTGGAGAAGAAATAAATGACCGACAAATATTATGCGGGATGGGAATTAAACTACGCCGCTTAACTGCGGGTATCTGTCTGATAACTCAACTTGCGTTCCCTATGGCTGCGGCAGCACAAGGTGTGGTAAACGCCGCAACCCAACAACCAGTTCCTGCACAAATTGCCATTGCAAATGCCAATACGGTGCCCTACACCCTTGGAGCGCTGGAATCGGCCCAAAGCGTTGCCGAACGTTTCGGTATTTCGGTGGCTGAGTTACGCAAACTCAACCAGTTTCGTACGTTTGCTCGAGGTTTTGATAATGTCCGCCAGGGTGATGAACTGGATGTCCCGGCACAAGTTAGTGAAAAAAAATTAACCCCGCCGCCGGGTAATAGCAGTGACAACCTCGAGCAACAGATAGCCAGTACTTCACAGCAAATCGGGTCTCTGCTCGCCGAAGATATGAACAGCGAGCAAGCGGCAAATATGGCGCGTGGATGGGCCTCTTCTCAGGCTTCAGGCGCAATGACAGACTGGTTAAGCCGCTTCGGTACCGCAAGAATCACGCTGGGCGTGGATGAAGATTTTAGCCTGAAGAACTCCCAGTTCGATTTTCTCCATCCGTGGTATGAAACGCCTGATAATCTCTTTTTCAGTCAGCATACTCTCCATCGTACTGACGAGCGTACGCAGATTAACAACGGCTTAGGTTGGCGTCATTTCACTCCCACATGGATGTCGGGCATCAACTTCTTTTTCGACCACGATCTTAGCCGTTACCACTCCCGCGCCGGCATTGGCGCGGAGTACTGGCGCGACTATCTAAAATTAAGCAGTAACGGCTATTTGCGACTGACCAACTGGCGCAGCGCACCTGAACTGGACAACGATTATAAAGCACGCCCGGCCAATGGCTGGGATGTACGCGCAGAAAGCTGGCTACCCGCCTGGCCGCACCTTGGCGGTAAACTGGTCTATGAACAGTATTATGGCGATGAAGTGGCCCTGTTCGATAAAGACGATCGGCAAAGTAATCCTCATGCCATAACCGCTGGACTTAACTATACCCCCTTCCCGCTGATGACCTTCAGCGCGGAGCAACGCCAGGGTAAACAGGGCGAAAATGACACCCGTTTTGCCGTCGATTTTACCTGGCAACCTGGCAGCGCAATGCAGAAACAGCTTGACCCGAATGAAGTCGCTGCACGGCGTAGCCTTGCAGGCAGCCGTTATGATCTGGTGGATCGCAACAACAATATCGTTCTGGAATATCGCAAAAAAGAACTGGTTCGCCTAACCCTGACAGACCCCGTGACAGGGAAGTCAGGAGAAGTGAAATCACTGGTTTCGTCGCTACAAACCAAATATGCCCTGAAAGGCTATAACGTCGAAGCCACCGCACTGGAAGCTGCCGGTGGCAAAGTGGTCACAACGGGTAAAGATATTCTGGTTACCCTGCCGGCTTACCGGTTCACCAGTACGCCAGAAACCGATAACACCTGGCCGATTGAAGTCACCGCCGAAGATGTCAAAGGCAATTTGTCGAATCGTGAACAGAGCATGGTGGTCGTTCAGGCACCTACGCTAAGCCAGAAAGATTCCTCGGTATCGTTAAGTACCCAAACATTGAACGCGGATTCCCATTCAACCGCCACACTGACTTTTATTGCGCATGATGCAGCAGGTAATCCTGTTGTCGGGCTGGTGCTCTCGACGCGTCACGAAGGTGTTCAGGACATCACCCTTTCTGACTGGAAAGATAATGGTGACGGAAGCTATACCCAGATCCTGACCACAGGAGCGATGTCTGGCACGCTGACGCTGATGCCACAGCTGAATGGTGTGGATGCGGCTAAAGCCCCCGCCGTGGTGAATATCATTTCTGTTTCGTCATCCCGAACTCACTCGTCAATTAAGATTGATAAGGACCGTTATCTCTCCGGCAATCCTATCGAGGTGACGGTAGAACTGAGAGATGAAAATGACAAACCTGTTAAGGAACAAAAACAGCAACTGAATAACGCAGTCAGCATCGACAACGTGAAACCAGGAGTCACTACAGACTGGAAAGAAACCGCAGATGGCGTCTATAAGGCGACCTATACCGCCTATACCAAAGGCAGTGGACTTACTGCGAAGCTATTGGAATGAAGATTTGCATACCGCTGGATTTATCATCGACGCCAACCCGCAGTCAGCGAAAATTGCGACATTATCTGCCAGCAATAATGGTGTACTCGCCAATGAGAATGCAGCAAACACCGTCTCGGTCAATGTCGCTGATGAAGGAAGCAACCCAATCAATGATCATACCGTCACGTTTGCGGTATTAAGCGGATCGGCAACTTCCTTCAACAATCAAAACACCGCAAAAACGGATGTTAATGGTCTGGCGACTTTTGATCTGAAAAGTAGTAAGCAGGAAGACAACACGGTTGAAGTCACCCTTGAAAATGGCGTGAAACAAACGTTAATCGTCAGTTTTGTCGGCGACTCGAGTACCGCGCAGGTTGATCTGCAGAAGTCGAAAAATGAAGTGGTTGCTGACGGCAATGACAGCGCCACAATGACCGCGACCGTCCGGGATGCAAAAGGCAACCTGCTCAATGACGTCATGGTCACTTTCAATGTTAATTCAGCAGAGGCGAAACTGAGCCAAACCGAAGTGAATAGCCACGACGGGATCGCCACAGCTACGCTGACCAGTTTGAAAAATGGTGATTATAGGGTTACGGCCTCTGTGAGCTCTGGTTCCCAGGCTAATCAACAGGTGAATTTTATCGGTGATCAAAGTACTGCTGCCCTGACCCTCAGTGTGCCTTCAGGTGATATCACCGTCACCAACACAGCTCCGCAACATATGACTGCAACCTTGCAGGATAAAAATGGCAACCCACTAAAAGATAAAGAAATCACCTTCTCTGTGCCAAACGACGTCGCAAGTAAGTTCTCGATTAGCAACGGAGGAAAAGGCATGACGGATAGTAACGGGGTTGCAATCGCCTCCCTGACCGGCACGTTAGCGGGCACGCATATGATCATGGCTCGTCTGGCTAACAGCAATGTCAGCGATGCACAGCCAATGACGTTTGTGGCGGATAAAGACAGAGCGGTTGTCGTTTTGCAAACATCGAAAGCGGAAATCATTGGGAATGGCGTGGATGAGACAACTCTGACAGCAACAGTGAAAGATCCGTCGAATCATCCGGTGGCGGGGATAACGGTAAACTTCACCATGCCACAGGACGTTGCGGCAAACTTTACCCTTGAAAATAACGGTATTGCCATCACTCAGGCCAATGGGGAAGCGCATGTCACGCTGAAAGGTAAAAAAGCGGGCACGCATACGGTTACCGCAACGCTGGGTAATAACAATACCAGTGATTCGCAGCCGGTAACATTTGTGGCGGACAAAGCCTCGGCTCAGGTTGTCCTGCAGATATCAAAAGATGAGATCACAGGTAATGGCGTCGATAGCGCAACGCTAACTGCAACGGTTAAAGATCAGTTCGACAATGAGGTGAATAATCTTCCGGTAACATTCAGCTCAGCCTCTTCAGGACTCACCCTGACCCCGGGAGTAAGTAATACCAATGAGTCTGGCATCGCGCAGGCCACTCTCGCAGGCGTTGCCTTTGGTGAGCAGACGGTCACTGCATCACTGGCTAATAATGGTGCCAGCGACAACAAAACTGTGCATTTTATTGGCGACACAGCGGCGGCAAAAATTATCGAGTTGACGCCTGTCCCAGACAGCATAATCGCCGGTACCCCGCAGAACAGCTCCGGCAGCGCCATCACCGCCACAGTCGTTGATAATAATGGCTTTCCGGTGAAAGGTGTGACTGTGAACTTCACCAGCAGAACAAACTCTGCCGAAATGACGAATGGCGGCCAAGCCGTAACGAACGAACAGGGTAAGGCTACCGTCACTTATACCAATACCCGCTCCTCGATAGAATCAGGAGCGAGACCGGATACCGTTGAGGCCAGTCTGGAAAATGGTAGCTCCACGCTTAGCACATCAATTAATGTCAACGCTGATGCGTCTACGGCACATCTCACCTGGCTACAGGCACTTTTTGATACAGTCTCCGCAGGCGAGACAACCAGTCTGTATATTGAGGTGAAGGATAATTACGGCAACGGTGTCCCCCAGCATCAGGTGACCCTCAGCGTTTCACCAAGTGAAGGCGTGACCCCCAGTAATAACGCTATATATACTACCAACCACGACGGCAATTTTTACGCAAGCTTTACCGCTACAAAAGCCGGGGTTTATCAAGTGACGGCAACCCTCGAAAATGGCGATTCGATGCAACAAACAGTGACCTATGTGCCGAACGTCACGAATGCCGAAATCACGCTGGCAACCTCGAAGGATCCGGTGATTGCCGACAATAACGATCTCACGACACTAACAGCAACAGTCGCTGATACAGAGGGCAATGCGATAGCCAACACTGAAGTAACATTTACTCTGCCGGAAGATGTTAAGGCGAACTTCACGCTGAGCGATGGCGGTAAAGCGATTACTGATGCTGAAGGCAAAGCGAAAGTCACGCTGAAAGGTACAAAAGCAGGCGCTCATACTGTTACAGCATCGATAACTGGCGGTAAGAGTGAGCAGTTGGTGGTGAACTTTACTGCGGATACGCTCACTGCGCAGGTTAATCTTAACGTTACCGAGGACAATTTTATCGCTAATAACGTCGGGATGACCAGGCTGCAGGCAACAGTGACTGATGGAAACGGCAACCCGTTAGCCAATGAGGCGGTGACATTCACGCTACCGGCAGATGTGAGCGCAAGCTTTACTCTCGGACAAGGCGGTTCCGCCATTACTGACATCAACGGCAAGGCTGAAGTTACACTGAGCGGTACAAAATCCGGCACCTACCCCGTGACAGTTAGCGTGAACAATTATGGTGTCAGTGATACGAAACAGGTGACTTTGATTGCCGATGCTGGTACCGCAACACTAGCCTCCTTAACCTCTGTATACTCATTCGTCGTCAGCACGACCGAGGGCGCGACCATGACTGCAAGCGTCACTGACGCTAACGGCAACCCGGTAGAAGGCATAAAAGTTAATTTCCGCGGAACCTCCGTCACGCTAAGCAGCACCAGCGTTGAAACGGATGATCGGGGTTTCACTGAAATTCTTGTGACAAGCACCGAAGTCGGACTGAAAACAGTTTCAGCCTCTCTGGCAGATAAACCTACTGAAGTCATATCGCGATTACTGAATGCAAAAGCAGATATTAATTCTGCAACGATTACCAGTCTGGAGATACCTGAAGGTCAGGTCATGGTCGCACAAGACGTAGCAGTTAAAGCTCACGTCAACGACCAGTTTGGCAACCCGATTCTTAATGAATCTGTAACATTCAGTGCAGAGCCACCAGAGCACATGACCATCAGCCAAAATATTGTCTCTACTGATACGCATGGTATAGCCGAGGTCTCCATGACGCCCGAAAGAAACGGTTCGTATATGGTGAAAGCATCCCTGGCGAATGGAGCCTCACTTGAGAAACAACTGGAGGCTATTGATGAAAAACTGACACTCTCGGCGTCCAGCCCGCTTATCGGTGTCAATTCCCCAACAGGTGCAACTCTGACGGCAACGCTAACTTCTGCAAATGGCACTCCAGTGGAGGGTCAGGTCATCAACTTTAGCGTAACGCCAGAAGGTGCGACGTTAAGTGGCGGAAAAGTGAGAACTAACTCTTCTGGTCAGGCTCCAGTCGTTCTGACCAGCAATAAAGTCGGTACATATACGGTGACTGCATCGTTCCATAACGGCGTAACAATACAGACACAGACAACCGTGAAAGTCACTGGCAACTCAAGCACCGCCCATGTTACTAGCTTTATCGCTGATCCATCGACTATCGCCGCCACCAACAGTGATTTAAGTACCTTAAAGGCAACGGTTGAGGATGGCAGTGGTAACCTGATCGAAGGTCTCACTGTGTACTTTGCCTTAAAAAGCGGCTCTGCCACATTAACGTCATTAACAGCGGTGACCGATCAAAACGGAATCGCGACAACAAGCGTGAAAGGAGCGATGACAGGTAGCGTCACGGTAAGCGCAGTCACGACCGCTGGTGGAATGCAAACAGTAGATATAACGCTGGTGGCAGGCCCAGCAGACGCCTCAAAGTCAGTCCTTAAGAACAATCGGTCATCATTGAAAGGAGACTTTACCGATAGTGCTGAGCTACATCTTGTTCTGCACGATATATCAGGCAATCCGATCAAAGTTTCTGAAGGGCTGGAATTTGTACAGTCAGGTACCAACGTGCCCTATGTGCAAGTTAGTGCAATTGACTACAGTAAAAATTTCTCAGGCGAGTACAAAGCCACTGTTACAGGAGGCGGAGAGGGTATCACAACGCTGATCCCTGTATTGAATGGTGTTCATCAAGCTGGTCTGAGTACCACAATACAATTCACTCGCGCAGAAGACAAAATAATGAGCGGTACAGTATCAGTCAATGGTACTGACCTACCGACAACTACATTCCCTTCGCAGGGGTTCACCGGGGCGTATTATCAGTTGAATAATGACAACTTTGCCCCAGGAAAAACGGCGGCTGATTATGAGTTTTCAAGCTCTGCCTCCTGGGTCGATGTTGATGCTACCGGTAAAGTGACATTTAAAAATGTCGGCAGCAATTCGGAAAGGATTACGGCGACACCAAAATCAGGAGGCCCTAGCTATGTATACGAAATCCGTGTGAAGAGTTGGTGGGTGAACGCCGGCGAGGCTTTCATGATATACAGCCTTGCTGAAAATTTTTGCAGCAGCAATGGCTACACGCTCCCCAGAGCAAACTATTTAAACCACAGTAGTTCCCGAGGCATCGGGTCACTGTACAGTGAATGGGGAGATATGGGGCATTACACGACTGAAGCTGGTTTTCAATCAAATATGTATTGGTCATCTAGTCCCGCAAACTCAAGCGAACAATACGTAGTTTCCCTGGCAACAGGTGATCAAAGCGTATTTGAAAAGCTTGGGTTTGCTTATGCGACATGTTATAAAAACCTCTGATTTTCCGTTATAATTTCTTAAAGAGTGCTCCATTCGGAGCTCTCTTTTTTACATTCCCTCTATAGAGCTTGCCCTTCTCTCACAGAAAATGAATAAATAAAAATGCGGCACCGCCAGAATTGCGTTCGATGTGACTATGATCGTATCCGGTGAGTACTGCTTTGATTCAAAGGCTGGTTTTCTGTGATGATTGACCAGCCTCAGAGTATTGATGACACCACCGTTCATAACAGATCGGCATTACTATGCATAAGTACTGTCTCATATTCTCGCCAAAACACTTTTTAATGCCTTTGCGAATTCATCCAGACTTATATTGTCAATTTTTTGCCCAACGACGACTGACTCCGAGACATCGGCCATTGCGGGCCATCGCGTTTTGTAATCAGCATAAATTGCAACAACAGGGGTATTATAGGCACTTGCCATATGTAATATTGAGGTGTCAGGAGTTATTGCGATATAAGCATCTTTTATGATTGCTGCTGAACGTTTAATCGAGGGTGGTAAGGATAAACGGTAGACATTATTATAACAATCCACTAATGCCCTGGCTTTATCTTCACCTTTGGGTCCATGAACGATCACTATTGGTATATCTGTTTCACTTTGAATTTTTGCTATTAGATTTTCTGCAATCGATAATGAAAATGTACGTTCCTGCGAGCTACCTTCTAAATTGAACGCAATGTAAGATCCTAACGATCGCATTTCCTCGCGCACCTCATCGAGTACATCCTCACTTAGTGGCAATTCATATATTGGCCTGACTGCTGGAAAACCCGCCTCACGCATCATAAATGCCCATGTCATAGGTACGGGAGCCCGGAGTTTCTG
The DNA here is from genome assembly GCF_002950395.1 of Shigella sonnei. NCBI lineage: Bacteria > Pseudomonadati > Pseudomonadota > Gammaproteobacteria > Enterobacterales > Enterobacteriaceae > Shigella > Shigella sonnei. The sequence goes on along the minus strand of NZ_CP026802.1, from coordinate 791,775 downwards.
ATCCATACGGGACGCGTTCTTGCACAAAGGGGAGTAGCAATTCATGGTTATACCAACAACCTGAAAATTCGTTTTTGCTTTCAACTGACTGATAAATAACATCGTTTTCAGGTTCTTTTTACGCATCCCCTCAATACAAAGATCCGGCGTACCGTATTGCTGTGTTATGTTCTTTGCTAAATCTTTTATTTCTTTTAATGTTGCGTGATCCTGCATAGTCATTGTGACTAATGTTAATTTAGTCTGTTCAAGTTTAAGCGCATTAAAGACTTCTAAATTAATTGTCGACGTTACAATTAAAAGATGCTTAATTTTATGCAATTCAAGCGCCCGAATAACAGGAAAGATGGCCATAGCATCGCCAATCTGATCGGGAATATGGATGACAACAAAGTCTGTTTTTTCAATATTGAAATTATAAGCTTTATAATCGTAGTAACTAAATGCAATACGTCTCAACAATGATGCTAAAAACATACCTAACCTCGCCTCCCTACTGGTTATAATGCAATGCAGTCTATCAGACTCATCAGGGTGCCATTTTGTGCATATGCGGACTTTTATGTTTCATATCTCTAACCTGTGGGTCCTCTGCTTAATCCTTAAACAACACCAGCAACTCCTGCGCTTTCATCTTCCATCGAATTTTTCATGTTGCCGCTAATCAGCCATAAAATCATTTGCAGATGCGCTCTGTCGAGGTAGTCTCATAAGGTTCGTTTATAGATCGACGGCAATGTGAGTTACCTTTTCCATACTAATTATAAAAAGACAGTACAAACAGGATCATTATGGACTCCACGCTCATCTCCACTCGTCCCGATGAAGGGACGCTTTCGTTAAGTCGCGCCCGACGAGCTGCGTTAGGCAGCTTCGCTGGTGCCGTCGTCGACTGGTATGATTTTTTACTCTATGGCATCACCGCCGCACTGGTGTTTAATCGCGAGTTTTTCCCGCAAGTAAGCCCGGCGATGGGAACGCTCGCCGCATTTGCTACCTTTGGCGTCGGATTCCTTTTCCGTCCGCTCGGCGGTGTCATTTTCGGTCACTTTGGCGACCGACTGGGACGTAAGCGCATGTTAATGCTGACCGTCTGGATGATGGGCATCGCGACAGCCTTGATTGGTATTCTTCCTTCATTCTCGACCATTGGGTGGTGGGCACCTATTTTGCTGGTGACACTGCGTGTCATTCAGGGATTTGCCGTCGGCGGCGAATGGGGAGGCGCGGCGTTGCTTTCCGTTGAAAGTGCACCGAAAAATAAAAAAGCCTTTTACAGTAGCGGTGTACAAGTTGGCTACGGTGTAGGTTTACTGCTTTCAACCGGACTGGTTTCATTGATCAGTATGATGACGACTGACGAACAGTTTTTAAGCTGGGGCTGGCGCATTCCTTTCCTGTTTAGCATCGTACTGGTACTGGGAGCATTGTGGGTGCGCAATGGCATGGAGGAGTCCGCGGAATTTGAACAACAGCAACATTATCAAGCTGCCGCGAAAAAACGCATCCCGGTTATCGAAGCGCTGTTACGACATCCCGGTGCTTTCCTGAAGATTATTGCGCTACGACTGTGCGAATTGCTGACGATGTACATCGTTACTGCCTTTGCACTTAATTATTCAACCCAGAATATGGGGCTACCGCGCGAACTTTTCCTTAATATTGGTTTGCTGGTAGGTGGATTAAGCTGCCTGACAATTCCCTGTTTTGCCTGGCTTGCCGATCGTTTTGGTCGCCGTAGGGTTTATATCACAGGTGCGTTAATCGGAACGTTGAGCGCATTTCCTTTCTTTATGGCGCTTGGTGATGCTGCCAACTTACTGATTTAGTGTATGATGGTGTTTTTGAGGTGCTCCAGTGGCTTCTGTTTCTATCAGCTGTCCCTCCTGTTCAGCTACTGACGGGGTGGTGCGTAACGGCAAAAGCACTGCCGGACATCAGCGCTATCTCTGCTCTCACTGCCGTAAAACATGGCAACTGCAGTTCACTTACACCGCTTCTCAACCCGGTACGCACCAGAAAATCATTGATATGGCCATGAATGGCGTTGGATGCCGGGCAACTGCACGCATTATGGGCGTTGGCCTCAACACGATTTTACGTCACTTAAAAAACTCAGGCCGCAGTCGGTAACCTCGCGCATACAGCCGGGCAGTGACGTCATCGTCTGCGCGGAAATGGACGAACAGTGGGGCTATGTCGGGGCTAAATCGCGCCAGCGCTGGCTGTTTTACGCGTATGACAGTCTCCGGAAGACGGTTGTTGCGCACGTATTCGGTGAACGCACTATGGCGACGCTGGGGCGTCTTATGAGCCTGCTGTCACCCTTTGACGTGGTGATATGGATGACGGATGGCTGGCCGCTGTATGAATCCCGCCTGAAGGGAAAGCTGCACGTAATCAGCAAGCGATATACGCAGCGAATTGAGCGGCATAACCTGAATCTGAGGCAGCACCTGGCACGGCTGGGACGGAAGTCGCTGTCGTTCTCAAAATCGGTGGAGCTGCATGACAAAGTCATCGGGCATTATCTGAACATAAAACACTATCAATAAGTTGGAGTCATTACCTGGCAATTGGTGAGCTAAGCGTTATATCGGGATGGAATAAGATGCGGGTTTTTATTATTTGTTATGCCGGGCATTAGACTTTAACAATAACGGGAAATCTGAACTGCCCGGAGTTTACCGTGAATTTCCAACAACTAAAGATAATCCGCGAGGCTGCACGTCAGGATTACAACCTGACAGAGGTTGCGAATATGCTTTTTACCTCACAGTCCGGCGTCAGCCGTCATATTCGGGAACTGGAGGATGAACTTGGCATCGAAATATTTGTTCGACGAGGTAAGCGACTGCTGGGCATGACTGAACCGGGCAAAGCATTACTGGTCATTGCAGAACGTATTCTGAATGAAGCCAGTAATGTTCGTCGGCTTGCAGACCTGTTTACCAACGATACGTCTGGCGTTCTCACTATTGCAACGACGCATACTCAGGCACGTTATAGCTTGCCAGAGGTCATTAAAGCTTTTCGCGAACTTTTCCCGGAGGTTCGGCTCGAGCTAATCCAGGGGACGCCACAGGAAATTGCGACGTTGTTGCAAAATGGCGAAGCTGATATTGGTATCGCCAGCGAGCGTTTGAGTAATGACCCGCAGCTCGTCGCCTTCCCGTGGTTTCGTTGGCACCATAGTTTGCTTGTTCCACTCGATCATCCCTTAACGCAAATTACACCATTGACGCTGGAATCAATAGCGAAGTGGCCGTTAATCACTTACCGACAGGGGATTACGGGGCGCTCACGTATTGATGACGCATTTGCCCGCAAAGGTTTGCTGGCAGATATTGTATTAAGTGCGCAGGATTCTGATGTCATTAAAACCTATGTTGCTCTTGGGCTTGGGATCGGATTAGTTGCCGAACAATCCAGCGGCGAACAAGAGGAAGAGAATTTAATCCGTCTGGATACGCGGCATCTTTTCGATGCTAATACTGTCTGGTTGGGACTGAAGCGAGGACAACTTCAGCGTAACTATGTCTGGCGCTTTCTGGAACTTTGTAATGCAGGACTGTCAGTTGAGGATATCAAGCGGCAGGTGATGGAAAACAGTGAAGAGGAAATTGATTATCAGATATAGCAAAAAGCCCGCTATAAAAGCGGGCTTTTCAGAAATTTGGCTCCTCTGACTGGACTCGAACCAGTGACATACGGATTAACAGTCCGCCGTTCTACCGACTGAACTACAGAGGAATCGCTGTTGAGGCACATCTTAACGGCGAAAAATCTTTTGTCAAACCCGATTTTTAAATTCCCCAACTGTTTGCCGTTTCTATCAACAGTTTGTTGCATTTGCAGACAATTTGTTGGCGAAAATCTTTGCAGCTTTGCTGATTCTCCCTCATTATTTGAAATGTGGTTTCACTTTCTGCAATTAAGGTCGGCTTTGAATATCTCCTCTGCTTTACGCCAGGTTGTTCACGGCACTCGCTGGCACGCTAAACGCAAGAGCTACAAAGTGTTGTTCTGGCGCGAGATAACCCCGCTTGCTGTTCCTATCTTCATGGAGAATGCCTGTGTCCTGTTGATGGGGGTTCTGAGCACTTTTCTGGTCAGCTGGCTGGGAAAAGATGCGATGGCCGGCGTGGGATTGGCGGACAGCTTCAATATGGTCATTATGGCTTTTTTTGCTGCTATCGATCTTGGTACTACTGTCGTTGTGGCATTTAGTCTCGGTAAGCGGGATCGACGACGAGCGAGGGTGGCGACGCGGCAGTCATTGGTGATCATGACGTTGTTTGCCGTACTGTTGGCAACGCTTATTCATCATTTTGGCGAACAAATTATTGATTTCGTCGCGGGTGATGCCACGACAGAAGTTAAAGCACTGGCGTTGACTTATCTGGAGCTGACGGTACTCAGTTATCCAGCAGCTGCCATCACTCTTATTGGTAGCGGGGCACTTCGTGGTGCAGGGAATACGAAAATACCGCTATTGATTAACGGTAGCCTGAATATTCTTAATATTATTATTAGCGGCATATTGATTTACGGCCTTTTCTCCTGGCCGGGACTGGGATTTGTCGGGGCAGGGCTGGGTTTAACCATTTCTCGTTATATTGGCGCAGTTGCAATTTTGTGGGTGCTGGCGATTGGTTTTAATCCTGCGCTAAGGATTTCGTTAAAGAGCTATTTTAAACCGCTGAATTTTAGCATTATCTGGGAAGTCATGGGGATTGGTATTCCCGCGAGTGTCGAATCAGTGTTATTTACCAGTGGTCGGTTATTAACCCAAATGTTCGTTGCCGGGATGGGGACCAGTGTTATTGCCGGAAATTTTATCGCGTTTTCAATTGCGGCTCTTATCAACTTACCCGGAAGTGCGCTCGGCTCTGCTTCTACGATCATTACAGGCCGAAGGTTGGGGGTAGGGCAGATAGCGCAAGCAGAGATTCAGTTGCGGCATGTGTTCTGGCTTTCCACTCTTGGATTAACGGCCATCGCCTGGCTAACGGCTCCCTTTGCCGGGGTTATGGCATCGTTTTACACCCAGGATCCACAGGTTAAACATGTCGTTGTGATTCTGATTTGGCTAAATGCTTTATTTATGCCTATTTGGTCCGCCTCATGGGTGCTACCCGCTGGATTTAAAGGTGCTCGCGATGCCCGTTACGCCATGTGGGTTTCTATGTTGAGCATGTGGGGTTGCCGGGTTGTCGTCGGTTATGTGCTGGGCATCATGCTTGGCTGGGGTGTGGTTGGTGTCTGGATGGGAATGTTTGCCGACTGGGCTGTGCGGGCCGTGCTGTTTTACTGGCGAATGGTTACTGGACGTTGGCTGTGGAAATACCCTCGATCCGAACCGCAAAAGTGTGAAAAAAAGCCAGTTGTGTCGGAATAAACGACAAAATGCAGATTATTTCAGCAAACGATTTCAAATTTAAAAAACAGGCTTTGACATTGTGGGTGGGCATCGCTAATATTCGCCTCGTTCTCACGATTCCTCTGTAGTTCAGTCGGTAGAACGGCGGACTGTTAATCCGTATGTCACTGGTTCGAGTCCAGTCAGAGGAGCCAAATTTTAGTTTTGAGACATCTCTATGAGTCTCAAAACAGTTAAAAAATAAAAATTATTTTTACCCGGTTACCTTGTAAAAAAGTGACCGGGTTTTTTGATTTCTGTGTTTCGTGCGCTTAATCGAGTCTCACGCTTCAGTGAGCAAATTGCCCCTCCCCAACAGACATCACGATTCGCAAGGTCAAAAACTCTGTTCCATGAAGTACCGTACAAAGATAAAGAGAAAAATGCCTTATGCGGGATGTCGCTATCGCGTCTTTATCGGGAAACTATGCGTAATTGCCACTTTGCCTTCTGTAATCAGAAAAAGAAGAACTGGAATTTTAATAAATATTATTTCTCTGGGAACGGGGGGGTATAATCAATATGACGAGTTGAATCTTATATTTTTTATAAGAATTATATGAGATTAAAGAAATCTGCCGTAAAGACAGATTTCTTTAAAAGATAATTAGAGATTTGCGACGTTATGATAAACTTTTTGTACATCGTCGTCATCTTCAAGGGCATCAACAAGCCCTTCAAAGATTTCTAAATCTTCTGGGGAAAGCTCAACTTCAGATTGAGCAATCATTTCTAATTCTGTTGTTGAGAACTCAGTGATTCCAGCTGCTTTTAGAGCCGCGATTCCTTTATGAAGGTCAGTAGGTTCGGTATAAATAACAATGTTACCTTCTTCTTCAGTCACATCACGAACATCAACTTCAGCTTCAAGTAAAATTTCAAAAATATGGTCAGGGTCTGATCCTTTAAATACAATCACACCAGCATTGTCAAACATATAGCTGACAGAACCTGCCGCTCCGATATTGCCGCCTTTTTTATTGAAAATTGTGCGAACGTTAGCAATCGTACGGTTAACATTTGAAGTCAATGTCTCGGCGATAATCATTGAGCCATTAGGACCAAAGCCTTCATAACGTCCCTGCACGAACGTTTCATCTCCGCCGCCTTTGGCTTTATCAATTGCTTTATCAATAACGTGCTTTGGAACTTGTGCCTGCTTTGCACGTTCAATAACGAATTTTAAAGATGTGTTTAATTCTGGATCGGGTTCACCTTGTTTAGCAGCAGCATAGATTTCTACACCGAATTTTGCATAAATTTTAGACGTTGCACCGTCTTTAGCCGTTTTTTTAGCAACAATATTGGCCCATTTACGTCCCACTGGAATGATCTCCTCGAAAATTTATTTACATTACTGGTAAATCGTTAACATGTGTTAATTCGGCATATTATATCATAACAGGAAAAATCTCGTCTATTAGAAATAAAAATATTCTAAAGCCATAATTTTATAAAAACTTATATTGTTGGCGGGATTTTTTATAATTGTGTTTTGAAAGCATACTTGCTTTTAATATGTGGAAATCATTAAGACGATAATAAAACTCGTATCCGCCCAAGGAAGCAAACAGCCCACGATTATTGCAGGCTATTTGCCAGGTGTCTTACTTACTCCTTCACATCTATTTCTGATAAGAAGGTTCAGAACTTATTATCGGAACGGCGGCTCATTAAAGGTTCGTAATTTACGCGAATGCAGTCGGTCGCCTTCTGCGCGCAGCAAATCGATCGCCCGAATGTCAATTTGCAGATGTTCGGAAATAGCGCCTTCATAAAAACGGTTAGCCTGACCGGGAAGTTTAATCTCACCATGTAATGGTTTATCTGAAACACACAGTAGTGTCCCGTATGGCACGCGGAAACGATATCCTTGCGCGGCAATGGTTGCACTTTCCATATCAATTGCTACGGCCCGGCTTAAGTTAAAACGAAGTGCAGAAGCTGAGTAACGTAATTCCCAGTTCCTGTCATCTGTGGTTACCACAGTACCAGTACGTAGCCGCTGTTTGACTTCCTCACCGGGCCTGCCGCTCACCAGCTTGGTGGCGTCATAAAGCGCACGTTGCACTTCAGCAATGCTCGGAATAGGAATATCGGGCGGCAGAACCGCATCAAGAACGTGGTCATCGCGTAAATAAGCGTGTGCAAGTACATAATCGCCAATGGCCTGACTTTCACGTAATCCGCCACAGTGACCAATCATCAACCAGACATCCGGGCGTAGCACTGCCAGATGATCGCAGATGGTTTTAGCATTTGATGGTCCCACGCCAATATTCACCAGAGTAATACCCTGAGCATCGGCGGTAATTAAATTCCATGCTGGCATCTGGTGTTTTTTCCATGCAAGGTCGGAAATGGCTTCTTCTGGCGCTTCGGTTTCGGCGGTGATCCAGTTCCCGCCAGCACAAGAAAGGGCAATGTAAGGACTATCAGGATCGAGGATCTGGCTGCATCCCCAACGAACGAATTCATCCACATAACGTGTGTAGTTGGTAAACAAGACGAACGGCTGAAAATGTTCAACTGGCGTACCGGTATAATGGCGCAACCGTGCGAGGGAAAAATCGACGCGGCGCGCATCAAAATGCGATAGCGGGGAGAATTCCGTTGGATGATAAATGCCGTCTGCAGTTTCATCGCCAATTTGCGCCAGTTCTGTTGTCGGGAAGTAGCGAGTTAACCCAGCGCTCATTGAGCGATCAAGTGTCAATTCAGAGCCATCGATGACATAAGGATAAGGGATTTCATGCTGCGAGGGTTGCACAGAGATATGCGCACCATAATCCTGATACAGCAACGTAAGTTGTTCATTAAGATACGAACGAAAGAGAGTAGGGCGAGTAATCGTGGTGGTGTAGCTGCCTGCGTGAGTAAAACGACCAAATGCGCGCGTTTTGGGGGGATTGGTTGTGCTACCGTCCCAGGTTACGGTCAGTGATGGATAGACAAAAAGACCTTGTTTGCGGGCGTTTTCATCAGGTAATTCGCCACTTGTAATATAGTTGCCAATGGCGTTGCGTAATGCGACTACAGATTGCTCATACAGCGCGTCGAGTTTATCCAGTGCCTGAGCTGGGGTCAGACCGGAGCCCTTATTATTCATGTGTGTCTCCTGTTCCATACAATTACCGCACATCCGATAGTATGTCACAGAAATGTGAAACAAAAGTGTAAGGCGAAGATCGGATGATCTTCGCCAGGCTATCAAGCGCGTTGACTGTCTTTCATCAACAAAGCGGTCATTGCGGAAATCAGGCATCCAGCCAGCAAATAAATGGCGACGCTATGCCAGTTCCCGGCAAAGTAAGTGATGAGTGCAGCGGCAATAAAAGGTGTAAATCCACCGCCAACCACACTGGCAACCTGATAACCGACTCCAGCGCCACTATAGCGATAACTGGCACCAAACATTTCGGTAAACATCGGTTGTTGCACACACACCACCATGTCATGCGCAATGTTTGCCAGCATTATGGAGAAGAAAACTATCCAGAAAATAGATTGTGCTTCAAGCGCCATGGTAATGACTCTAACTTATTGATAGTGTTTTATGTTCAGATAATGCCCGATGACTTTGTCATGCAGCTCCACCGATTTTGAGAACGACAGCGACTTCCGTCCCAGCCGTGCCAGGTGCTGCCTCAGATTCAGGTTATGCCGCTCAATTCGCTGCGTATATCGCTTGCTGATTACGTGCAGCTTTCCCTTCAGGCGGGATTCATACAGCGGCCAGCCATCCGTCATCCATATCACCACGTCAAAGGGTGACAGCAGGCTCATAAGACGCCCCAGCGTCGCCATAGTGCGTTCACCGAATACGTGCGCAACAACCGTCTTCCGGAGACTGTCATACGCGTAAAACAGCCAGCGCTGGCGCGATTTAGCCCCGACATAGCCCCACTGTTCGTCCATTTCCGCGCAGACGATGACGTCACTGCCCGGCTGTATGCGCGAGGTTACCGACTGCGGCCTGAGTTTTTTAAGTGACGTAAAATCGTGTTGAGGCCAACGCCCATAATGCGTGCAGTTGCCCGGCATCCAACGCCATTCATGGCCATATCAATGATTTTCTGGTGCGTACCGGGTTGGGAAGCGGTGTAAGTGAACTGCAGTTGCCATGTTTTACGGCAGTGAGAGCAGAGATAGCGCTGATGTCCGGCAGTGCTTTTGCCGTTACGCACCACCCCGTCAGTAGCTGAACAGGAGGGACAGCTGATAGAAACAGAAGCCACTGGAGCACCTCAAAAACACCATCATACACTAAATCAGTAAGTTGGCAGCATCACCCAATTGCCACTGCCTTTTTTCCATCACTGGGGAACTAATCACTGACATTAACAACTCTTTCACTGCCTGTGCCTGTGGCGATAAGTTCGCTCTGGCGGGTAAATTTAATGACAAAGAGAGACTCATGGAAGGAGTGGTAATGCGTGACATCCACCCATTTACTGCGCCACATAACGAACGCGCGGCCGATTCGGGTAATACTGCAACGCCCATGCCGCTGGCAATCGCTGCGGTAAGCGTGGCAATAGACTCAATTTCACCAATGACTTTTGCCGTGAATCGCCGTAAGGAAAAAGCCTCATCAACACGAAGTCTAATAGCACTGTAATCACTGGGGAGAAAGAGGTTCATTTTCGCAATAGCATTCACATCAACGCTTTGCCCCGGGCAATCTTGAGTTCCTACCAGAAAAAGATCTTCTTTCAGCAAAGCCTGACTGGATACACCAGCCACAGGGGAATGCTCATAAATCACCGCCATATCGAGTTGGTGATTTATCAATTTTTCGTTAAGCACTGCACCACTATTTTCATGAAGATAGATAACGATCTCCGGAAATTCAGCGCGAACCGCCTGTAATAAGGGCATGGTGATGGATGACGCAGCGGTTCCTGGTGCAAAGCCAATCGAGACTTGCCCCGATAATGCCTGACCAACGTTATGCACCGCCAGTTGGGCCTGTTCACACTGACGTAAAATGGCCCGCGCATGGGTATAGAGAATTTTTCCGGCGTCTGTTGGCGTAACGCCCCGCTTTGTACGGATCAAAAGTTGTTGATTTAACTCACCTTCCAGTGTGGCAACCTGCTGGCTGAGCGCTGGTTGTGCGATATGCAATACTTCAGCAGCCTGGGTCAGGCTACCAATATCTACAATTTTTACGAAGTATTTCAGGCGTCTGAAGTTCATGTTGCCTCCGGTTTTTAAGAATCGGCCCAAGTGCCGCCATTACTTACAACCAGATTGCAAGATGCTTGCCAGTTTTATTTTGGCGTTGATGTACAAGCTAACCAACTGTCAAATAAGAGATTATGATAGATTCGTCATTTGCTCCTTTAATCAGCTGTCGCGTTCCCCTGCCCTATAAAAGGAGGGTATGCACCACGATGGTTCATTACCCAATAAGATTGAAAGCTCACCACTTTGTTGAAATTGACAGCAAACAAACAAAAAAATGCATTTCACCCTTTGACATCACCATGCACTGCCATTAATATGCGCCCCGTTCACACGATTCCTCTGTAGTTCAGTCGGTAGAACGGCGGACTGTTAATCCGTATGTCACTGGTTCGAGTCCAGTCAGAGGAGCCAAATTCAAAAAAGCCTGCTTTCTAGCAGGCTTTTTGCTTTCTAATTACCAACGCTCTTAAAACATCTGTCTTGAACCAGAACTAATTTGCACAGGCATTCCCGATCGACGTTGCAACGCAGCATTTGCGCGATTTACATCAACTTCTTGCCCGCTGATAAACGCCCGCAAAGATGGGGTTACCGGCAATGGCACTTTTCGGTCAGACTCATATTCTGCACGATTGCGCGACAACGGCTCATGAACTTCCAGCCAGTTCGAGCCATCTGGTTCAGTGGTGTATTTTACTGGCTGGTCGATAATTTGCACACGCGTCCCAACAGGAACATTATCAAACAGATATTTGATATCGTCATTGCGCAGACGAATACAGCCCTGACTTACCCGGAGCCCAATACCAAAATTGGCATTGGTACCATGGATGGCATACAACCTGCCAATATAAATCGCGTACAGCCCCATGGGATTATCGGGGCCCGCAGGAACAAATGCGGGCAAACTCTCCCCTCGTTTCGCATATTCGCGCCGAGTGTTCGGCGTTGGCGTCCAGGTTGGAGCTTCTTGTTTACGTTCAACGGTAGTCACCCAGTTACGCGGGGTTTCTCGCCCAGCCTGGCCGATACCAATAGGAAAGACTTCCACAGTATTACTGTCTGGTGGGTAGTAATAAAGACGCATCTCAGCGACGTTAACCACAATCCCTTTACGAACAGTGGCGGGCAAAATCAGTTGCTGCGGAATGGTGAGTTGCGAGCCAGACTTCGGCAAAAAAACATCAGCGCCCGGGTTCGCTTCCAGCATGTTACTTAACCCTTGCCCGTATTGTGCGGCAAAAGTCTCCAGCGGCTGGGTATTGTGATCAGGAACAGTTACAGTAAGCGACTGCCCCACTAAACGGCTACCCTCTGGAGGTAATGGATAAGTTACCGCCAGGCTATTATGGCTGGCAAAAAGCAGAGCAAATGAGCAAAAAATATTTACACGACGCATCATGTCCCTTTCCTAAGTCGCGAAAGCTATCCGTTAAGTATAGCTTTTATCAGACTTTTCGTTTTTAACTGTTCAAATCAGAAGTCGTATTCCCCGGTAGAACAATATTACTGGCAGCAAGTTCGCCCATGTTGTTATATATCGCACAGGCAGCTTCGATGATGGGCATCGCCAGAGCTGCGCCACTCCCCTCACCTAAACGCATCTCCATATTGAGATAAGGCTCCAGCCCCAAATGCGACAGCGCAATACGCGCCCCTTTTTCTGCCGACAGGTGAGAAGGAATGAGATACGGTTTGATTGCAGGAGACATCTGGCAGGCTGCGAGCGCGGCAGCATAAGAAAGAAATCCATCCAGCAACACGGGTAAACCGCAGGAAGCAGCGCCTAACATCACGCCAGCCATTCCGACCAAATCAAATCCACCCACTTTTGCCAGGACATCAACGCCATCCTGCGGATTTGGTTGATTCAACGTAATCGCCCGGCGCACAACATCAATTTTATTAGCCAGTTTATCTGTCGGCAGGTTTGCGCCAATCCCAACCACTTCTTCAGGAGCCCGGCCAGTGATTGTGCTGACTATTGCCGCTGCCGGTGTCGTGTTTGCCATCCCCAGGTCACCTACACCAAACAGCGTAACACCGTTTTTTGCCAGCTCCCGCGTATAACATATGACGTCCAAAAGCAACTTTTCTGCCAGATGGCGACTCATTGCCGGAGCTGAAGCAATATTGCCACTACCTCGAGCAACACGCATGTTGATAAGCCCGGGGATAGGCTCAGCAGTATCAATACCAACATCAATTACGTAGACGTTAGCGCCCGCTTGTGCTGCCAGCACACACACGCCGGTTGTTCCGCGGGTCATATTTTCAGCCTGAATGGCTGTCACTTCTTTTGGGGAAATAGCGACCCCTTCCTCCCAGACGCCGTGATCGGCACACATGACCAGTACCGCTTTTTTGCCCACATGCGGAACGCCATTCAACCCCGGCATTCCTGCCAGTTGTATGGCAAGCGCCTCCAGCCTTCCCAGGCTACCAACAGGTTTGAGTAACCCGTCGATATGCCGTTGTGCACGCGACATAGCGGCAGGATCAATAGCAGGGATCGTATTCAGTAAATCGGCAAGTGTTTGCATGTCACGTCTCTTTATAGCAGTGCCAGCAGGAAGACCAGTTCACCAAGCTCTATAGCAGCTCCCAGCGTATCGCCGGTTTGCCCGCCCAGCGTACGTTTGAGAAGCTGACCGAGGATGAAAATCGCCACCATCGTCACCACCATAGCAGCCACACCATGCATACCCGGCAATAATACGGCAGCAAAAATAGCGGCTAAGCCGAGTGTGACGCAGGTTTGTCGCCCATCAATTTTGCCAATGAACACATTGCCAAGTCCTTCTTCCCGGGCATAACGATGACGATACATCAATAATGCGGCAGTCCCGCGGCTGACCGCACATGCTGCCGCCAGCGATGCAAGGATCGGTTCGCCACGCAGAGCCAACTCGCTTAATACCAGAATCTTTGCCAGTACAACAAAAATCAATGCCAGACCGCCGTGGGTGCCTAAACGGCTATCACGCATGATTTCCAACATGCGATCGCGGCTACGTGCAGAAAATACGCCATCACAGGTATCGGCGAGGCCGTCCAGGTGGAATCCCCCGGTCATCAGCGCCAGCACAAGTACGCTAAACAGTGCCGCCAGTGGTACGCCACACCATGCCTGCAGCACCATGAAGACCAGCCCGCTAATCGCGCCAAGCAATAATCCAATTAAAGGAAAAGTAATAATACCGCGAGAATAATGCTCGAAATCCAGTCCCTGGGACCAGCGACGCGGTACAGGCAGACGCGTAATAAAAGAGAGCATCGCCCAAAATAATTTACTCATTTGATTTTTACTCCAATACCCGAAACCACCAACCATACTTCATTTGCCGCAGCGGCCAGCTGCTGATTTACCCGCCCGGCAATATCACGAAAATGTCGTGCCAGACGACTCTCCGGCACAATCCCCATTCCCACTTCGTTAGTCACTAATACAACCTTTGCGGGACAACGTTGGCAGGCAGCAATCAACGACTGAATCTCAGCATTAATCGCCTGTTCCATCGCCTGATAATCCCATTCATCAGGGTCTTTATCGCCGCCATAATCAAACAACAGATTAGTCACCATGGTGGTAACGCATTCCAGCAATACAGCCTCATGCGGGTTAATGTCTGCATGAATTAATTCATCAAGATGTTGCCAGCGCTCCACTGTGTGCCAGTGCGCCGGGCGGCCTTGCCGATGATGTTCTATCCGTGCAGCCATCTCATCATCAAGGATTTGTGAGGTGGCGATATACAGAACCTGCGAAGAGTCCCCAATAAGCGCCTCTGCATGGCGACTCTTCCCGCTCCGTGCGCCCCCCGTCACCAAAATCATCATACCGACTCCTGATTCAATTGTATGATGGTATTCATTGAACAGAACAATGGATCCCCCACCGTTGCTGACCGCAAAACATTTACGCGATTAATACTGCGCGTAATATAATTAAAAATCCAGCATTCTCAATCCATTACGAAAGAAGATGGCATTGCGGAATAGCCAGACTTCCTCGTGTTAACGTCCGACAAAATGCGTCATTGACAGCGGTTTCTCTGGAATGACAGATTTCATTCAGATAATGGATTAATGCTACAGCCCCACCAGCCGGACCAGTCAGCAAACGGGCATTGTGTTCTGCAATCAAAATTACCGTCGTTCCCTCAGAATGAGCGAGCCATTCTGGTACGGATATCTCGCTTTCAGCTGCTATCAATAGCAGCACTGAATAATCGCTATACGCATCTGATAACGATTGCACAGGCCCACCATCAAGAGGCTGGAAATCTTGCTGCCAGTCCTCACCAACAAAACAGGTTATTGGCAATATTTCAGCCAGATGTTTCGCCAGATCCACATCTCCAGATAAGAGGCAAAAAAGAGCTATCGATTCGGGTTTTATCGTTTTCATGCCTCTCGCCCTCCACTTAATTTCCTGTAATGGCGGTCTGGTTGATAAGCCATGAAACAATATTGCCACACCTTGAATGCAGCCCTGGTGCCTGTCGGCACTGCGATGAAAGAACTAAATGATGCCGCCATACCCTGATCCTTTCAGGGTGGTAGGGGTATAAAGACGCGCCAGTACTCTACCGGACGCTTCCGGGCAACCCACTTCCCACCGAAGTTGTTGGTATTGACTGACAGACTGGTCTTCTGGCTTAGCGTCATCCTCACCCGACCTTCCCAATCTCGCGATCAGTGGCATTTTCGGGTTTGTCAGCATTACAGCAGCGGGGGCTGCGAGGGATTTTCACCCTCTTCCCAGGCACAAATGTGCCACACCTGTCAGCGTATGTTATGAGCTGATTTCACTTTTCCCATAACACGTAAATAACGTTAATTATTCATTCCAGCGTTTATTTAAACCTTCCCTTTTTTTAGCATTTATTCTATACCGTTTCCATCGCCGCATTTTCACTCACTTGCTGTCGATACACCTGCGGCGTAACCTGATAAGTCTGACGGAAAACTTTGCAAAAATAACTGTATTGTCGTGGGGATTAGGCGCACGAGTCTGGCGCACCGAATCTGACCGAGATTTGTTCTCTTTAATAACCACAAAATTGAGTTGTTTTTTGAGGCAATTTTCCACAATCAACTTCAACAAATCAGCAGAGGCCATAACTCTTGAGTAATCCATCTCAGGAACTTTGCGGAATTCATTAAGTAATTCGGGATCTGCCTGCCAGCAATCATCGACATTCAGAATATCGACCAAATCGACATCATCATTACGCAGACGAACTTGCCCGCACAATACAAAACCGACTAAATGTCCGGCGATTACCAGTGGAATAGAGAAATCGGTTAATCCGGCATGACAGCGATAAATACAAGGCTGATCGGATTTAGAGGCTTCCAGGCCCCCACAACGATCGCTCATGCGACATCGAGTGCTTAGCTGAGGGTGTTGCCGCATCATCTGACAAAATGGAGTGAAGTTAAACAGCTCGGAAATTTCATCGCCGTGAATATTGACCACGACAACCGCAAGGCTGGTCGCCTGCGCAAAATCCTGCGCGATTTTATTAATGAGTTCTGAATTAAGTGTCGCCGCAGAAATCATGATAAAACCTCCCAGTTAATTTATTGTTATAGCAAAACAATTGTTTTACATTTAATCTTCACATCATCCCTGATGATTTACTGACGAGAAGCACAAAGGACAATAACAAAAGCCTCCGTGAAGCGGGAGACTTTTTAATAAGTTCGGAAAGCAGATCACAAACAGTAAAAAAATAAATGTTTATAACTGCCAGAGTATTTCGTTATTCGCTAATTCCTTTAGGTGTAACACTATTGACAGGTAAATTCTTTGCAATGAGATAGCGATAAATCGCCGCACCAACACATGCCCCAATGATCGGTGCAATAATGGGTACAATGAAATAAGGAATATTGCGTCCACCAGTCATCGCAATTTCTCCCCACCCCGCAAGCCAGGTGAAAATCTTAGGTCCAAAATCACGCGCTGGATTCATGGCAAAACCGGTTAATGGTCCGGTAGAAGCACCAATAACAGCAACCAGAATACCAATAAGTAAAGGTGCAAGCGGTCCTTTGGGTACGCCATTACCGTCATCGGTCAACGCCATAATCAACCCCATTAACATGGACGTTATGACCACTTCGACCAACGCAGCTTGCCATACATTAATCGCCGCTGCCGGATAAGTACTGAAGATACTGGCGAGTTGTAAACTTTCTGCGCTACCACGCACCATATTGTGAGCAGATTCAAAATCGGTAAACAGACTACTGTATAGAGAATATGCCAGAACTGCACCACCAAAGGCACCCGCTAATTGCGCCAGACAAAATGGCAGCACTTTACGGGCTGGGAAAGAGGCAAACAGCCACAGAGCAATGGTAACTGCCGGGTTGAGATGAGCGCCGGAAATACCTGCCGTAAGGTAAACAGCAAGCGAAATCCCTAACCCCCAAATGATACAAATTTCCCACAGTCCCAGACTTGCCCCGGCAACTTTCAGGGCGCACAAACAACCAATGCCAAAAAAGAGGAACAGTCCGGTGCCCAAAAACTCGGCAACGCATTGCGCCTTGAGTGAATCATTCATAGTGACACCTTTTTTACGGAGTTTTTCTTTATCAGCCAACTATGCGCTGACTGTTGTATATACCGAGCACAACTATAAAAAATTGCTCTGCAGAAAATATTGCCAACATGCATGACAGACTCGTGTAAAAATCGTGCTAACATAACAAATTATTGTCATTACCGAATCATGCAACACAGCGTTAGTCAGTGTTGAAAGTAATAATTCCCACCAAACTTTTACAATAAAAAATTGCCATCATGACATAATAAAATTGAAACAAATATCACAGTTCCTTCTTCGAACTAAACTCAACCAAATATTACTCGCGATTAAACTCACTAGCCAACGCAATTAATTCACATTGAAATATCCACAAAACAACCAATAAATTAACAACATATAGTTCATAAAAGCAATTTTATAATATTTGTTCTCTATTAATTTCTCTCATTAGCCGATTAAGTCAGCCATTCTTTTTCCTCGCTTTTTTTTATAGTCATATCGTCAAAAAAATCCAGGCGAGGTCTTTATGCAACAAGAAGCGTTAGGAATGGTAGAAACCAAAGGCTTAACTGCCGCCATAGAGGCCGCAGACGCCATGGTGAAGTCGGCAAATGTTTTGCTGGTCGGCTACGAAAAAATAGGTTCCGGGCTGGTGACCGTCATCGTTCGTGGTGATGTCGGGGCGGTAAAAGCGGCAACAGACGCGGGTGCCGCAGCTGCGCATAACGTCGGCGAAGTAAAAGCCGTACACGTTATTCCCCGCCCACATACCGATGTCGAAAAAATCTTACCAAAGGGAATTAACCCATGAGCAGCAATGAACTGGTCGAACAGATCATGGCGCAGGTCATCGCTCGCGTAGCGACGCCAGAGCATGAGGTTCTCCCGAAAACCACTCATCAAATACGATAGACGGCTATGGCAGAAAAAAGCTGCACGCTAACAGAATTTGTTGGCACCGCTATTGGCGACACTGTAGGTCTGGTCATTGCGAACGTTGATAGCGCCCTGTTGGACGCGATGAAACTTGAAAAACGCTATCGTTCCATTGGCATTCTGGGTGCGCGTATTGGCGCAGGGCCACACATTATGGCCGCTGATGAAGCGGTAAAAGCCACCAACACTGAAGTTATTAGCATTGAACTTCCTCGCGATACTAAAGGCGGTGCCGGACACGGCTCACTGATCCTCTTAGGTGGCAACGATGTTTCCGACGTGAAACGCGGTATTGAAGTCGCCCTGAAAGAACTCGATCGGACCTTTGGCGATGTCTATGCCAACGAAGCCGGACATCTTGAACTGCAATATACCGCCCGCGCCAGCTATGCACTGGAAAAAGCGTTTGGTGCACCACTGGGACGGGCTTGCGGCGTTATTGTCGGCGCTCCGGCTGCTGTGGGTGTTCTGATGGCCGACACCGCGCTGAAGTCCGCCAATGTGGATGTTGTGGCATACAGCTCCCCAGCTCAAGGCACCAGCTACAGCAATGAAGTCATTCTGATTATCTCGGGTGACTCCGGCGCAGTCCGCCAGGCGGTCATCTCCGCACGCGAAATCGGTAAAACCGTGCTTTCGACTCTCGGCGATACACCGAAAAACGATCACCCTTCCTACATCTGAATTCTCTGAGGCAGATTTATGAGATCGAAAAGATTTGAAGCACTGGCAAAACGCCCGGTCAACCAGGACGGTTTCGTTAAAGAGTGGATTGAAGAAGGCTTTATTGCGATGGAAAGCCCGAACGATCCTAAACCGTCAATCAAAATTGTTAACGGCGTCGTTACCGAACTGGATGGAAAACCCGCCAGCCAGTTTGACCTGATCGACCACTTTATCGCCCGCTACGGCATCAATCTCGCGCGCGCCGAAGAAGTCATCGCGATGGATTCGGTAAAACTTGCCAATATGTTGTGCGATCCAAATGTCAAACGTAGCGATATCGTTCCCCTTACCACAGCAATGACGCCTGCAAAAATCGTCGAAGTGGTTTCGCAGATGAACGTGGTAGAGATGATGATGGCGATGCAGAAAATGCGCGCCCGTCGAACACCATCACAACAGGCTCACGTCACCAACGTCAAAGATAACCCAGTACAAATTGCCGCCGACGCAGCTGAAGGCGCATGGCGCGGGTTTGATGAACAGGAAACCACCGTTGCCGTTGCTCGCTATGCACCGTTCAACGCCATCGCCCTGCTGGTCGGCTCACAGGTGGGACGTCCGGGCGTCTTGACCCAGTGTTCACTGGAAGAAGCCACCGAACTGAAACTCGGTATGTTAGGCCACACCTGTTACGCCGAAACAATTTCTGTCTATGGTACAGAACCTGTTTTCACCGATGGTGATGATACCCCGTGGTCAAAAGGGTTTCTCGCGTCATCCTATGCTTCTCGTGGCTTAAAAATGCGCTTTACTTCCGGCTCCGGCTCTGAAGTACAGATGGGTTACGCGGAAGGCAAATCAATGCTTTACCTCGAGGCTCGTTGCATTTACATCACCAAAGCCGCAGGCGTTCAGGGTCTGCAGAATGGTTCGGTAAGCTGCATCGGTGTTCCATCAGCTGTGCCATCAGGCATCCGCGCAGTATTAGCGGAAAACTTAATTTGCTCATCGCTGGATCTGGAATGCGCCTCCAGTAATGACCAGACCTTTACCCACTCGGATATGCGCCGTACCGCACGTTTCCTGATGCAATTTCTGCCAGGCACCGACTTTATCTCTTCCGGTTTTTCCGCTGTGCCGAACTACGACAACATGTTTGCTGGTTCAAACGAAGATGCTGAAGACTTCGATGATTACAACGTCATTCAGCGTGACCTGAAGGTTGATGGTGGGCTGCGACCAGTACGCGAAGAAGATGTTATCGCTATCCGCAATAAAGCCGCTCGCGCTTTACAGGCTGTCTTTGCCGGTATGGGACTACCGCCTATTACCGATGAAGAAGTCGAAGCGGCAACCTATGCCCACGGTTCAAAAGATATGCCTGAGCGCAATATTGTGGAAGACATCAAGTTCGCCCAGGAGATTATCAATAAAAACCGGAACAGCCTGGAAGTGGTGAAAGCCTTGGCGCAAGGCGGTTTTACCGATGTCGCCCAGGACATGCTCAACATGCAAAAAGCAAAACTGACCGGCGATTATCTCCATACCTCAGCCATCATCGTCGATGACGGACAAGTGCTCTCTGCGGTCAATGACGTCAATGATTACGCCGGACCGGCTACAGGTTACCGCCTGCAAGGGGAACGCTGGGAAGAGATCAAAAATATTCCCGGTGCACTTGATCCCAACGAAATTGACTAAGGGTGAGAAATGGAAATTAACGAAAAATTACTGCGTCAGATTATCGAAGACGTGCTGGCAGAAATGCAACCCAGCGACAAGTCCGTTTCATTTCGCGCACCTGTCTCTGCAACTGTCCCTTCCGCGCCAGATACCGGAAATTTTCTGACCGAAATTGGCGAAGCCCAACAAGGCACTCAGCAAGATGAAGTCATTATTGCTGTAGGCCCGGCGTTCGGCCTGGCGCAAACCGTCAATATCATCGGTATTCCGCATAAAAACATCTTGCGCGAAGTGATTGCCGGTATCGAAGAAGAAGGCATTAAAGCCCGTGTAATTCGCTGCTTTAAATCGTCCGATGTCGCATTCGTAGCAGTCGAAGGCGATCGTCTTAGTGGTTCAGGTATTGCTATCGGTATTCAGTCGAAAGGCACAACGGTTATCCACCAGCAGGGACTTCCTCCCTTGTCTAACCTGGAACTTTTCCCACAAGCGCCTTTGTTGACGCTGGATACTTATCGTCAGATTGGCAAAAACGCCGCGCGTTATGCGAAGCGCGAGTCTCCACAACCGGTGCCGACCCTCAACGATCAAATGGCGCGGCCGAAATACCAGGCCAAATCTGCCATTTTGCATATTAAAGAGACGAAGTACGTGGTCACTGGCAAAAAACCGCAAGAACTGCGCGTGACGTTTTAACAAAGGAAACCTTCATGAATACCGATGCAATTGAGTCGATGGTCAGGGACGTGTTGAACCGCATGAACAGTTTACAGGATGCAGCTCCTGTTTCTGCGGTCCCCAACGCATCAATACTGAGCGCCAAAGTGACGGATTACCCGCTGGCAAATAAACATCCGGAATGGGTTAAAACAGCGACCAATAAAACGCTCGACGATTTCACTCTGGAAAATGTGCTAAGCGATAACGTCACCGCCCTGGATATGCGCATTACCCCTGAAACATTGCGTATTCAGGCTGCGATTGCCAGAGATGCTGGTCGCGATCGTCTGGCGATGAATTTTGAACGCGCCGCTGAGCTTACCTCAGTACCAGATGATCGCATCCTCGAAATCTACAATGCGTTACGCCCTTATCGTTCAACTAAGCAAGAACTTATTGCCATTGCTGACGATCTTGAACAGCGTTATCAGGCCAAAATTTGTGCTGCATTTGTCCGTGAAGCTGCGGAACTTTATGTCGAGCGCAAAAAACTGAAAGGCGACGATTAAGGACGAACTATGCGATATATAGCAGGCATTGATATCGGCAACTCATCAACAGAGGTTGCGCTGGCAACGCTCAGTGCAACTGGAGAGTTGTCGTTCGTGAGTAGCGCCCTGGAGGAAACCACCGGAATCAAAGGTACGTTGCGTAACGTCCATGGTATTCAGGAGGCGCTCGCACAGGCAACGAAAAAAGTCGGCATCAATGTTAGCGATATTTCGCTTATTCGTATCAACGAAGCAACTCCGGTCATTGGTGATGTGGCGATGGAAACCATCACTGAAACTATCATCACCGAATCAACCATGATCGGTCACAACCCGAAAACTCCGGGCGGAGTGGGGCTGGGCGTAGGGTTCACCATCACTCCGCAAGAGTTATTAACACGCCCGGCGGACACACCTTACATCCTGGTGGTGTCATCGGCATTTGATTTTGCCGATATCGCGACGATGATAAACGCCTCCGTACGCGCCGGATATCAGCTGACTGGCGTTATTCTGCAACGCGACGATGGCGTACTGGTCAATAACCGCCTGGAAATTCCTTTACCTATTGTGGATGAAGTCCTCTACATCGATCGTATTCCGCTCGGCATGCTGGCAGCAATTGAAGTTGCCGTTCCCGGGAAAGTTATCGAAACCCTGTCTAACCCGTATGGGATTGCCACCGTATTCGCCCTCAATGCTGAAGAGACTAAAAATATTGTTCCTGTCGCGCGGGCGCTAATCGGCAACCGTTCAGCAGTGGTAGTGAAAACGCCCTCTGGCGACGTTAAAGCCCGTTCGATACCCGCCGGAAATATCGAACTGCTTTCTGCCGGGCGCACAACGCGCGTTGATGTAGCTGCTGGTGCCGATGCCATTATGAAAGCGGTCGGTGAGTGCCCAAAACTGGAAAACGTGACGGGAGAACCAGGCACCAACATCGGCGGAATGCTGGAACATGTTCGCCAGACCATGGCGGAACTGACCAACAAACCCAGCAACGAAATTTTTATTCAGGATTTGCTGGCGATAGATACCTCTGTCCCCGTCAGCGTAACCGGTGGTCTGGCAGGTGAATTTTCACTGGAACAGGCTGTGGGTATTGCCTCTATGGTGAAATCCGACCGTCTGCAAATGGCGATGATCGCCAGTGAAATTAAGCAAAAACTGCATGTTGATGTTCAGGTCGGAGGCGCAGAAGCAGAAGCCGCCATTCAGGGGGCCTTGACTACCCCTGGAACCACACGTCCACTGGCAATTCTGGACTTAGGTGCAGGCTCTACCGATGCCTCCATCATCAATCAGAGTGGGGAAATCGTTGCCACTCACCTTGCGGGAGCGGGCGACATGGTAACGATGATTATCGCTCGTGAGCTGGGCTTAAATGATCGTTATCTGGCAGAAGAAATCAAAAAGTACCCGTTAGCAAAAGTAGAAAGCCTGTTCCACTTACGCCATGAAGACGGTAGCGTTCAGTTCTTCCCTACTCCCCTATCCCCCCATGTATTTGCCCGCGTCTGTGTAGTGAAACCCGACGAACTGGTGCCTATTCCCGGTGATTTGACGCTGGAAAAAGTACGCGCTGTTCGTCGCAGTGCGAAAGAGCGTGTCTTCGTAACCAATGCCCTGCGCGCGCTACGTCAGGTAAGCCCTGCCGGAAATATTCGCGACATTCCGTTCGTCGTTCTGGTGGGTGGTTCTTCGCTGGATTTCGAAGTACCGCAATTGGTCACCGACGCGCTGGCACATTATCGACTGGTCGCCGGGCGGGGGAATATCCGTGGTAGCGAAGGTCCGCGCAACGCGGTAGCTACTGGGCTACTCATCGCCTGGCACAAGGAGTCGATTCATGGAAAGTAAAGAGCGTGCACCAGCCATCGTTGTCATGGAGATCGGTGACTGTATCACTACATGGGATGAGGTGCTTCTTGGCATTGAAGAGGAAGGTATTCCCTTTCGCATTCAACACATTCCGTCAGGTGAAGTTATCGATAGCGCCTGGCTGGCTGCTCGTCAATCTCCCCTGTTGGTTGGCATTGCCTGCGACCGGGAAGAACTGATTGTGCATTACAAAAACTTACCGGCATCAGCGCCACTGTTTACGCTGACGTATCAACAAGATAACCATACCCGGCGCAGCATCGGCACTAACGCTGCCCGCCTGGTAAAAGGAATTCCCTTCCGGGAATTCCACTCATAATCCACAGGAGAAACGCTGTATGAACAACGCACTAGGACTGGTTGAAACAAAAGGGTTAGTTGGCGCAATTGAAGCTGCAGATGCCATGGTTAAATCCGCCAACGTGCAGCTGGTTGGCTATGAAAAGATTGGTTCGGGTCTGATTACGGTGATGGTCCGCGGTGATGTTGGCGCAGTAAAGGCCGCCGTTGATGCGGGGAGCGCTGCGGCAAGCGCCGTTGGCGAAGTGAAATCCTGCCATGTCATCCCGCGCCCACACAGTGATGTTGAGGCTATTTTACCTAAATCGGCATAACCCCATTTGCTAAGGAGCACAGCGTGAAGCAATCACTGGGATTACTTGAAGCCAGTGGTCTGGCTCTCGCCATCAGTTGCGCAGACGCTATGGCAAAAGCCGCGTCCATCACGCTGGTTGGCCTTGAGAAGACCAATGGCTCAGGCTGGACGCTCATCAAAATCACCGGTGACGTCGCCTCGGTTAATGCGGCGATCGCGACGGGAGCCAGTTTCGCCGGACAGCGAAATGGCCTTGTCGCACACAAAGTGATTGCCCGCCCGGGAGACGGCATTCTGCCCCACACAACTGAAGCATTGACCGTGACGGTTGAAACAAGCAAAACACCAGCAACAACCGTCACCTCAGAGATTATCAGTTGTAATTTGTGTCTTGACCCGGCATGTCAGCGGCAAAAAGGTGAGCCCCGCTCACTTTGCCTGTACGCCAATAAGCGAGGGGAGTAGCAGTGGATAAACAAACCTTGCAGGAAACAGTGAGCCAGATTCTGGATGAGATGCGCGAGCGCCCTATCCCACTGGGCGTTTCCAGTCGCCATATACATCTTTCATCAGCGGATTATTTGCGTCTTTTTCCTGAACAACCGATTAGCGAGAAAAAGCCGTTAATGCAACCTGGCCAATACGCTGCTGAACAGGTTGTTACGCTGGAGGGACCAAAAGGCAAATTGCACAACGTTCGCTTGTTGGGGCCGCTACGCAATGCAAGCCAGGTGGAAATTTCCCGGACGGACGCCAGAACGTTAGGGATCACCGCCCCGCTACGCATGTCAGGCGATCTCAGCGGCACTCCGGGGATTCGTTTGATAAGCCCATTTGCGGAACTGGAGATCACATCTGGCGTCATTGTCGCGCAACGGCATATTCATATGTCTCCGCTGGATGCCCTGATTTATGGCGTTACGCATGGCGATAAAGTGGCGGTTGCCATTGAAGGTGATGAGCGACGACTGATATTCGAAAACGTCGCTGTTCGCGTCTCTCCGGATATGCGTCTTGAAATGCATATTGATACCGATGAGGCCAACGCCGCAGGCGCTGATAGCCCTGACGTTTTTGCCACACTGGTGTCAGTGCCATGAATAACATGCTGATGCAACGTATTGTTGACGAAGTGGTTTTTCGCCTTAAACAACGTGCGGGAAAAACACTCGTGCTGACTGTTTTTCAATTGCGAGACGCCAGCGTTCAAGAGAGCGTTCATCAGTATGCGTCATTACAAATCCGATATGTCGATCTGCCGCTGCTGCGACAACTTGCGGAGAACGAAACGTCAGATCGAGCATCTATCCAGATACACGAAGCGTTAGCCTGGGGAATGCACATTCAATTGTCGTTGCAGCGTCATTTCCTGAACGCCATCGAATTGAAGACTCTCGCCCGTCTACCGCTAAGCTGGTGCGACGAACAAGGGCAGCCGATCTACCTTCATCATAATCGACTTTTAAGTTATGCCGATATCGCACAGTTAAGCTCGGGAATACTGGTGTTACAGCGGAAATGTTGTGTGACCGCACTGGCTCGTGAAGCGGCAATTACCCGAAATATTCAGTTAATCAGGCAGGAGTAACCTATGCATCTGGCTCGAGTCACTGGCGCGGTAGTATCCACGCAAAAATCACCTTCTCTGATCGGGAAAAAACTGCTGCTGGTTCGCCGGGTCAGTGCTGACGGCGAACTGCCTCTCACGCCATTAACCGGCGACGAAGTTGCCGTTGATTCAGTCGGCGCAGGCGTTGGTGAGTTGGTACTCCTCAGCAGTGGTTCCAGCGCCAGACATGTGTTTTCAGGCCCTAACGAGGCCATCGACCTGGCAGTGGTCGGCATTGTCGATACGCTTTCGCGCTAAGGAGCTAAAAGATGGCAATTTATACCCGAACAGGTGATTCAGGAAGTACGTCTTTATTTACCGGACAGCGCGTCAGCAAAACTCATCTACGTGTCGAAACCTATGGCACGCTGGATGAACTGAACGCGACACTCAGTCTGTGTTATTGCGCCACCGCCATCGAAAGCCATCGCATCTTACTGGAAGCCATTCAACAACAGATATTTTGGTTTAGCGCCGAACTCGCCAGTGAAAGCGAACAGCCGTCAGCGCAACAGCGTTACATCGGTACGGAAGAAATTGCCGCGTTGGAAAACGCGATCGATAGTGCAATGAACGCCGTCCCCCCAGTTCACAGCTTCATTCTGCCTGGTCGATGTGAAGCCGCAAGCCGCATGCATTTCGCCCGCACGGTGGCTCGACGGGCTGAAAGACGGCTGGTTGAACTGACAACGGAAACCACCGTCCGGAATGTTTTGCTGCACTATATCAACCGACTTTCCGATTGCCTGTATGCCCTCGCCCGCGTGGAAGACAACGTTGCTCATCAAAACCTGATGATTCAGGAAATCACAAAACGTTATCACGAAGCCAACCACACACCAGCATTGAAGGAACGCACAATGCCGCTCACTTTTCAGGATCTTCACCAGCTCATTCGTAGTGCGGCAATGCGCGCGGATGAACTGCATATTCCCGTTGTCATCAGCATTGTTGATGCCAACGGAACAGAAAGTGTTACCTGGCGGATGCCTGATGCCCTGTTGGTCAGCAGTGAACTGGCACCGAAAAAAGCCTGGACCGCCGTGGCGATGAAAACGGCAACCCACAAGCTTGCTGATACCGTGCAACCCGACGCGCCGCTTTACGGGCTCGAAAGCCATATGCAAGGAAAAGTCGTCACTTTTGGTGGCGGCTTCCCCCTCTGGCGTGACGGAAAATTGCTTGGCGGGCTTGGCATCAGCGGCGGTAGCGTTGAACAAGACATGGATATTGCCCAAAGCGCAATGGCGGCAATTAACGTGGGAGTAAACCAATGAATAACTCTGAATTAGAAACACTGATCCGCAATATTCTGCGTGAGCAACTTGTCCCCGCTACACCACGAACGCAAAGAAACGCTATTTTCCAGACTGTCGATGAAGCGGTCTGCGCAGCACACTAGGCCTTTTTACGCTTTCAACAGTGCCCGCTTAAAACCCGTAGCGCCATTATCAGCGCCATTCGCGAAGAATTAATGCCCCGCCTTACCGAACTGGCAGAAGAAAGCGCCAAAGAAACGGGGATGGGAAATAAAGAAGATAAGTACCTAAAAAACAAAGCGGCACTCGATAACACGCCAGGAATTGAAGATTTAACCACCACAGCACTAACCGGTGATGGTGGCATGGTTTTGTTTGAGTACTCTCCGTTTGGGGTGATTGGCTCGGTCACGCCAAGCACCAACCCCACGGAAACCATCATTAACAACAGCATCAGCATGCTGGCAGCAGGTAATAGCGTCTACTTCAGTCCACACCCGGGTGCCAAAAACGTTTCGTTAAAACTGATTACCACAATCGAAGACATCGCGTTTCGCTGTAGTGGCATTCATAACTTGATCGTTACCGTATCTGAACCGACCTTTGCTGCCACCGAACAGATGATGGCGCACCCTAAAATCAGCGTTCTGGCGATTACCGGCGGTCCGGGGATCGTCGCCATGGGAATGAAAAGTGGCAAGAAAGTGATTGGTGCCGGAGCGGGTAACCCTCCGTGCATCGTCGATGAAACGGCGGATATTGTGAAAGCCGCCGAGGACATCATCAACGGCGCTTCATTTGATTACAACCTGCCGTGTATTGCTGAAAAAAGCCTGATTGTCGTGGCATCAGTGGCAGATTATTTAATTCAGCAGATGCAAAGTTTTGGCGCACTTCTTCTTAACTATGAGCAAACTGAGAAATTGCGTGCAATTTGCCTGCCAGACGGTAGCGCCAACAAAAAACTGGTTGGGAAAAGCCCATCAGCCTTGCTGGAAGCGGCAGGCCTCCCTTTGCCCGCAAAAGCGCCGCGCCTACTGATTGCTGTTGTCGACGCCGATGATAGTTGGGTTACTTGTGAGCAACTAATGCCAATGCTGCCCATTGTGAAGGTCAAGGATTTTGACAGCGCTCTAACCCTGGCGCTGAAAGTGGAAGACGGCTTGCACCACACGGCAATTATGCACTCTCAGAACGTCTCACGACTCAACCTTGCCGCGCGCGTTATGCAAACCTCAATATTTGTCAAAAACGGCCCCTCCTGGGCGGGTATTGGCGTCGGCGGCGAAGGCTTTACGACCTTTACCATTGCAACACCGACTGGAGAGGGTACAACGTCAGCACGGACTTTTGCCCGCTCACGACGCTGCGTGTTAACCAGCGGCTTTTCAATTCGCTAGAGAAACGGAAATGAATACTTTTTCACTGCAGACGCGTTTATACAGCGGACCAGGAAGTCTCAAGGTACTTAGCCGTTTCTCTCATAGACACATCTGGATTATTTGCGATGCCTTTCTGGCACGCTCACCACTTATTGACACGTTGCATCAGGCGCTGCCCGACAGTAATCGTCTCAGTATTTTTAGCGAAATAACGCCCGCCCCAACTATCCAGACCGTGGTGAAAGGCATTGCGCAAATGCAGACTTTACGCCCGGATGTAGTTATCGGTTTTGGCGGCGGTTCTGCCCTGGACGCCGCAAAAGCAATTGTCTGGTTCGGTCGCCAGTGTGGCATTGAAATTGAAACCTGCGTAGCCATTCCTACCACCAGCGGTATCGGTTCCGAAGTGACCAGTGCTTGTGTCATCAGCGATCCTGAGAAAGGGATTAAATATCCCCTTTTCGATAATGCACTTTATCCGGATATCGCGATCCTTGATCCATCTTTGGTCGTCAGCGTGCCACCGGCGATAACGGCCAATACCGGGATGGATGTTTTAACCCATGCGCTTGAAGCTTATGTTTCTCCTCGCGCCAGCGACTTCACGGATGCACTGGTCGAAAAAGCCGTGCAAATTGTTTTTCAATACCTGCCCACTGCAGTGAAAAAAGGCGATTGTCTTGCCACCCGTGGCAAAATGCATAATGCATCGACGCTTGCAGGAATGGCCTTTAGCCAGGCCGGACTCGGTTTAAACCATGCAATTGCTCATCAACTCGGCGGACAGTTTCATCTGCCGCATGGACTGGCGAATGCGCTCCTGCTCACGGCAGTTATCCGCTTTAATGCTGGCGATCCGCGCACAGCCAAACGCTATGCCCGGCTGGCGAAAACGTGCCATTTATGCCCGGACAACGCCAATGACACCGCCAGCCTGAATGCACTTATTCAACATATTGAGCAGCTTAATACAACCTGTACGCTGCCGACTCTTGCCAATGCGCTGAAAGAAAAAAAAGCAGAATGGTCAATACGCATACCAGATATGGTTCAGGCGGCGCTGGCGGATGCAACGTTGCGTACCAACCCGCGTGCAGCTGATGCCTCCGCGATTGCAGAACTGCTCGAGGAGTTGTTATGAACGTCGGATTAATCTCCTGCGACGACCAGACCATCCGCGAGCGAGTACAAGCAGCAGGTGTCGTGGGTGCTGGCGGCGCAGGTTTTCCAACCCATATTAAGCTACAAGCGCGTGCTGACACTTTCCTGGTGAATGCGGCGGAATGCGAACCCATGTTGAAAGTAGATCAACAGTTAATGGCGCAGCAAGCCAGCCGCCTGCTTCGCGGTGTTCACTATGCGATGAAAGCCACCGGGGCCAGTAGCGGAATCATCGCGCTGAAAGAAAAATATCAACGGGCAATAAACGCACTCACACCACTGTTACCACCGGATATCCGCCTGCATATTTTGCCCGACGTTTACCCCGCAGGAGACGAAGTGCTGACCATCTGGATGGCAACTGGTCGCCGCGTTCCACCCGCTGCATTACCCGTTAGCGTCGGTGTGGTGGTCAATAATGTTCAAACCGTACTTAATATTGCCAGAGCCGTCGAGCAACAGTATCCAGTGACGCGCCGCACACTCACCGTTAATGGTGCAGTGGCGAAGCCAATAACGGTAACCGTCCCCATCGGCATGTCTTTACGTGAAGTCCTGGCGCTGGCGGGCGGCGCAACAGTGGATGCTCCTGGTTTTATCAATGGCGGGCCGATGATGGGAAGTTTGATCACATCGCTCGACACACCAGTCAGCAAAACCACTGGCGGCTTGCTGGTTTTACCCAACTCTCATTCACTGATCCAACGTCGAATGCAGAATGACCGCAGCGTACTTGCCGTCGCGAAAACTGTTTGTGAGCAATGCCGCTTGTGTACCGATCTCTGCCCACGTCATTTAATCGGTCACGAACTGGCACCCCATTTATTAGTACGTGCGGTTAACTACCAACAGCTCGCCACGCCGCAACTGTTACTGACAGCGCTCACCTGTTCAGAGTGCAACGTCTGCGCCAGTGTCGCCTGTCCGGTAGGAATTTCACCAATGCGCATAAACCGCCTGCTTAAGCAGGAATTACGCGCACAAAATCTCCGCTACGAAGGTGCCTTAAATCCTGCAGATCCCATGGCAAATTATCGACTGATTCCCGTAAAACGGCTGGTAACCAGACTTGGCTTAACCCCGTGGTATCAGGATGCGCCATTGTCTGAACAGGTGCCTCAGCCCGAAAAAGTGACGTTATTGTTACGCCAGCACATCGGTGCCAGCGCAATTGCGTGTGTACAAAAAGGCGATCGCGTCGTTCATGGGCAATGTGTAGGTCAAATTCCACACGGCACATTAGGTGCCCCCATTCATGCCAGTATTGATGGCATGGTCAGCGATGTGACAGAAAACGCGATTACGCTTGTGAGAGGTTAACCATGTCGAAAGCGGTAGGTATTTTAGAACTTAGCAGTATCGCGAAAGGGATGGAAACCGGCGACGCCATGCTGAAAAGCGCCAACGTTGAGTTACTGGTCAGCAAAACGCTATGCCCCGGAAAATTTCTGCTGATGCTCGGTGGCGATGTGGGCGCGGTGCAACAGGCCATCAACAGCGGAGCGTCCCTTGCTGGTGAAATGCTGGTCGACAGTCTTGTCCTGCCGAATATTCATCCCAGCCTCCTTTCTGCAATCAGCGGACTTAACCATGTTGAACAGCACCGGGCTGTCGGCGTAGTCGAAACCTGGAGTGTCGCCGCCTGCATTGACGCTGCCGATTGTGCTGTCAAAGCTGCAAATGTCATTCTTGTTCGCGTACATATGGCTTTTGGCATTGGCGGTAAATGCTACATGGTGGTTGCTGGCGATATTTCAGATGTTAATAACGCGGTCTCTGCCGCCAGCGTGCGCGCGGGGGAAAAAGGTTTGTTGGTCTATCGGTCGGTGATTGCCCGTCCACATGAAGCCATGTGGCGTCAGATGGTGGAGGGATAATGACAACTCAGCACACAACTGAACGGATGATTCAGGAATATGTCCCAGGTAAGCAGGTCACGCTGGCACATGTCATCGCCAATCCAGGGAAGGATCTGTTTAAGAAATTGGGTTTACCAGACACCATTTCCGCTATTGGTATTCTGACAATTACCCCCAGCGAAGCATCTATCATCGCATGCGATATCGCCACAAAATCAGGCGCTGTAGAGATCGGTTTTCTTGATCGTTTTACCGGTGCCGTAGTGCTGACTGGTGATGTTTCTGCGATCGAATATGCACTTAGCCAGGTTACCCGTACGCTGGGTGAAATGATGCGCTTTACCGCCTGCCCCATTACGCGGACCTGACGTTATGCAACGTATGATGCTCATCGGCCCCAGCCAGTGCGGAAAAACGTCACTCACGCAATGTCTGCGTGGCGAAAATATTCATTATCAGAAAACGCAGGCAATCGTCTGGTCCCCGACCACCATTGATACACCAGGCGAATACCTCGAAAACCGCAGCCTCTACAGTGCACTGTTGGTCAGTGCCTGCGAAGCGGACATTATCGCGCTGGTGCTTAATGCGGACGCACCGTGGTCACCTTTTTCGCCAGGCTTTACCTCGTCAATGAATCGCCCGGTCATTGGAGTAGTAACCAAAGCAGATTTAGCCAACATGGAACAAATATCTTTGGTGAAATGTTGGTTACGGGAAGCTGGAGCGCACAACGTGTTAGTAACCAGTGCGGTTAATAACCATGGAGTTGCAGAACTTTTAGCCTTGCTGCATACAGAAGAAGGCTGTCGCTAATTTCGACAGGTTATCAGATGGGAATGATGACGGTGATACACAGAAAAGAATCAATGAGCAATGAGGGTTGCCGGGCAACCCTCATTGAATAAAACAGGAATTACTTCGCTTCGCCGTTTTTCATTTCGCCCATAGCTTTCAGCTTTTTGGAGATATCGCGGCGTTCTTTGGAGAGCTCGGCATTTTTGATGATGTAATCGTCAACGCGATCTTCATAGTCACCTTTCATGCTGGCGATGATGCCCTGGATTGCTTCAACGCTCATCCCAGGCTTGATGTAATCGCTCAGGTTGTCCAGCAGCAGGACGCGCTTCTGGTTGTCACGGATCTTTTTCTCAACGTCCTGAATTTCACGTTGCAGTTTGTTCTTACGACGGAACAGACGAACAAATTCCAGTACGTCCTGGAATGAAGGCTTGGTAGTTTCCATTTTTATACCCCTGATAATGTGAGAGTCAGATTCGTTTAAGCAACCGCTATTCGTTAGGGCCAACATTACTCATAGCTGCCGCAGATGACAATGCTTTTATCCCTTTTCACTATCATACCCTTTATCCTTGCTGAATCGAAGCAGCAGCAAGATGATTCTGAAGTTCAGGAATTATTTGCGCAAGGCCCGGCAAATCAGATTCGATAGCAACTCAAGCTGATGCGCCGTTTCCATGTTCAGCCACACATAACCATAGATTGGTGTTTCCACTACCTTCAGGTCATGGTGGTTATTGAGCAACTGACGCAGCTCTTCCACAGCATCGTTCAATTTTTCCGTATTGGCAAAAACCGGCTGCGGATTACCTTCGTACAGCGCATGAACAAAGCTCAGCAGTATTTGCTGCATCATGTGCTGGGTATCACGAAGTTTTTGCGCGTTCAATAACACGAAATGGCTGGGGCGCGTGGCCCAGTACGCATTGATTTGCAACTCCAGCATACAAACCAGATTGCGGTTAATGGTCTGGATACCTTCATATATCGATTTTGGAATACGGGTTTCTTTGCTGGCGGGCGCAATCAGCCCACGCATTTTCACGGCATCGGTCAGGAGTTTTTGTAGATGGCTTTCCAGACGTGGGCGTTCGAGTAAGTTCGGTGAGAATGCAGATTGATAGACCCGATTATACTCGGTCAGACTTTTCGCCAGTTGAATGCGCCAGTGGATGAACGCCCGTTGTGGCCAGATACCGGTAAACAACATTGCCAGTAAAGAGCCGAGGATCACATCGCCGCTTCGCCATAACGCCGTATCAATTTCACCTGTCGGGGAACCAACAACAATTGCCAGCGTCACCCCAATCAATAATCCTTGATACGGTTTCTTGCCCAGCGCCAGCCAACCGCAAAGAAACATCGCCGCCGCGCACCAGACTAACATCAGCGGTAACGAAATTAACTCCAGTTGCAGAGCGATAAGACCTAAAATCGAACCCAACACCGTACCGCCAATACGTTCGAAGGCACGAGGGACAACGTTACCCCAGAACGAGATTGGCCCCATAATCACCACCATGGTGACCAGCGGCCAGGTGCTTTCCGGGATAGTAAACAGGCGGATAATGAGAAAAGTGAGCAGGAATGCCAGCGCGACCCGAGTACCATGCACTATGCGGTAATGGCGGTATACCCGGATTTCAAACGGGCTTAATGACTTATCGGCACGCACGCAGAAACTCCGTAATGAAGATTAAAAGCGCTCATAACTCATCTGTCGGCCAGAAGGCGCGCCTCTGAATTATCCGACGGACAAACCGGGAACAGTGTAATTTCCCGGCAGGAGCGAAAAAATTGAAAGGCGCATCTTACTCTTTTCGCTTTCAAAAAAAGAGTGGTCATCGCGTTAACACACCGCCCTGAGATGAATTAGTGATGTTTTGGCTGCACCGCAACATACATTTCGATATCCCAGTACCCATCTTCCGCGCCATTGTTCAAATAAACCTCGAAGCAGGGCTTTGGTAACATTTCATAAGCACTGTCCTGCAAGAGGCTATTAAAGAACTGATACCAGGGTTTAGCAAAATCATCACCGACTACACGAGCCACCGCCACCGCATACTGACCACCTGAAATTTCTGTCAGAATGACGCCCTCACTGTTTTCGGGAAGCGTAAAGTTATTCGGTACCGTCACAACGGTGTCGCAGCGTAATTTTTCGGCGGGTGTTTCATCTGGATTGTCGTAATAGACAGCAACCCACTCCTTCGGCACAATATTTTTGTTATCTACCCACATCATCAACTGCTCAAAGCCTTTCTTTACCGTCTGTTCCCACGGGCCAACGAGATGGAAACCTGCAACGGTACGTTTCTCTTCCTGCGTAATCTCGTAGTTCATGACGCCTCCATTAACACTGTTTTTATATACAGCATAGTTGCAATATTAAAACCACAAGGAATGAGTGTTGATTATGCGAGCAGACTCGCACTCCTGCCAGTCTGCTGCAAAAGAAAGGTCAGGCCTTATGGTGGAAATAATCACTCAGGCGGGAAAACATGCCGCCTTCCCCGACAGATTCCAGGGTAACCAGCGGCCAGTGCGCCACCTGTTTATCACGGTCGTAAAGTTCAATTTCCCCTACCCGCTGATGGGCGCTAATTGGCGCGGTGAGCTCTTTACCATCAAGGGTATATTTGGCTTTGATATGTGGAATTTCGGCTTTCGGTAGCACCATCCAGAACTCTTGTTCCGTTCCTAGGTCGATATTTTCTTTATCGCCATACCAGATGCGTTCCGTTCCGACCTTTTTCCCACGGTGCAAAATTTGCACCGTAGTAAAGTTTTGTTGCCCCCAACGCAGTAATTTTCTTGCCTCTTCCTCACGACCTTTTGCACTGTCAGCCCCCATTACCACTGCAATGAGACGACGCTGCCCATCTACAGCCGAAGCAATGAGATTAAACCCGGCACCAGAAGTATGACCCGTTTTCAGGCCGTCAACATTCATGGTTTTATCCCACAACAACCCGTTACGGTTTTGCTGGGTGATACCGTTCCAGGTGAGACTTTTCTCACTGTACATATGATAAAACTCGGGCTCGCCGTGGATGATAGCGCGAGAAAGCACAGCTAAATCATAAGCCGAGCTATGCTGGCCAGGTGCATCCAGACCATGCACTGTTTCAAAATGCGTATCCTTGAGATGCAGCTTCTCGGCATAGTTGTTCATCATTTCAACAAACTGCCGTTGCCCACCGGCAATATAGTCAGCCAGAGCAACACAAGCGTCATTTCCGGAATCCACAATTAAACCACGGCTTAAATCACGTACCGATACGCGATCGCCCTCTTTCAAAAACATCAGTGAAGAACCGACAAACACCGGATTATCTTTCGCCCACGCATCGCGCCCCACGGTGACAATATCGTCTGGCGTAATGCGATGACTATCGATAGCGCGATCCACGACATAACCCGTCATCAGCTTTGTCAGGCTGGCGGGATTGCGCTGTTGATGCTCATTACCCGCGGTGAGGATCTGACCGGTGGTGTAATCCATCAATACCCAGGACCCGGCATGAATCTCTGGAGGCTGAGGTGAAAAAGGAATGTTTTCCGCCGCAAAACCAGACGATAAGTTAAAAACGAACAAAGAAGCAGCAATAATAAGACGGCGTTTCAACAGCAAACCCTCAGGAGTTTCAAATAGCTGTTCTTTTTACGGAAATACTTATGAACTGGCTGGAATAAAGTGCAAGAAAATGTGACTACCCTCTCATTTTTATCTGACATGATCTGTTGCCACTCGCTGCCAAATTGTGGCGCTAAAGCTGATTAGCACGGTGATATTTGATACTCTGGCAGACAGCAGAAATAACGGATTTAACCTAATGATGAATGACGGTAAGCAACAATCTACCTTTTTGTTTCACGATTACGAAACCTTTGGCACGCACCCCGCGTTAGATCGCCCTGCACAGTTCGCAGCCATTCGCACCGATAGCGAATTCAATGTCATCGGCGAACCCGAAGTCTTTTACTGCAAGCCCGCTGATGACTATTTACCCCAGCCAGGAGCCGTATTAATTACCGGTATTACCCCGCAGGAAGCACGGGCGAAAGGAGAAAACGAAGCCGCGTTTGCCGCCCGTATTCACTCGCTTTTTACCGTACCGAAGACCTGTATTCTGGGCTACAACAATGTGCGTTTCGACGACGAAGTCACACGCAACGTTTTTTATCGTAATTTCTACGATCCTTACGCCTGGAGCTGGCAGCATGATAACTCGCGCTGGGATTTGCTGGATGTTATGCGTGCCTGTTATGCCCTGCGCCCGGAAGGAATAAACTGGCCTGAAAATGATGACGGTCTACCGAGCTTTCGCCTTGAGCATTTAACCAAAGCGAATGGAATTGAACATAGCAACGCCCACGATGCGATGGCTGATGTGTACGCCACTATTGCGATGGCGAAACTGGTAAAAACGCGTCAGCCACGTCTGTTTGATTATCTCTTTACCCATCGTAATAAACACAAACTGATGGCGTTGATTGATGTTCCGCAGATGAAACCCCTGGTTCACGTTTCCGGAATGTTTGGGGCATGGCGCGGCAATACCAGCTGGGTGGCACCGCTGGCGTGGCATCCAGAAAATCGCAATGCCGTAATTATGGTGGATTTGGCAGGAGACATTTCGCCATTACTGGAACTGGATAGCGACACATTGCGCGAGCGTTTATATACTGCAAAAGCCGATCTTGGCGATAACGCCGCCGTTCCGGTTAAGCTGGTGCATATCAATAAATGTCCGGTGCTGGCCCAGGCGAATACGCTACGCCCGGAAGATGCCGACCGACTGGGAATTAATCGTCAGCATTGCCTCGATAACCTGAAAATTCTGCGTGAAAATCCGCAAGTGCGCGAAAAAGTGGTGGCGATATTCGCGGAAGCCGAACCGTTTACGCCTTCAGATAACGTGGATGCACAGCTTTATAACGGCTTTTTCAGTGACGCAGATCGTGCAGCAATGAAAATTGTGCTGGAAACCGAGCCGCGTAATTTACCGGCACTGGATATCACTTTTGTCGATAAACGGATTGAAAAGCTGTTGTTCAATTATCGGGCACGCAACTTCCCGGGGACGCTGGATTATGCCGAGCAGCAACGCTGGCTGGAGCACCGCCGCCAGGTCTTCACGCCCGAGTTTTTACAAGGTTATGCAGATGAATTGCAGATGCTGGCACAACAATATGCCGATAACAAAGAGAAAGTGGCGCTGTTAAAAGCGCTTTGGCAGTACGCGGAAGAGATCGTCTAATTTGAAGCCTCCGCCGCTGGTACGGCGGAGGTCAATGTTGAGTCAGGCTTTTTGAACGGTGATACTCCACGCTGCATCGCCAATCTGCTGATAATCGGTGATGGCATGCCCTTCTTCTGCCGCCCACTGTGGGATTGCTTCAGTTGCCTGGGTGCAATCAAACTCAATTACCAACTCATCGCCGCTGGCCATTTCTGCCAGTGCTGCTTTTGCTTCTATGAGTGGAAACGGACAGACCTGCGTCACCACATCCAGCTTTTTAATCGCCATCTTTACACCTTACTTAATTTGCCGCAGCAGTTGCCAGTCGCGCCTTACGCTGCGGTCGAACATACACAAGCCAGGACGCAGTCCAGACTCCGAGAATCATAAATACAAGGCCAATCCAGCCCTGCCAGGTCATCATTGCAGTCATAACCAGTCCATTACCGATAAAGCAACCACCTGCAATACTGGCACCGAAGCCCATCAGTACACCACCTAACCCGCTACGTAATGTTGTTTGTGCATCAGCTGCGCGAACGCGGAACTCACGGCTCGCTTTGGCTGCAATAAATGACCCCACGAAGATCCCTAACACCAGGAAAACGCCCCAGTTAATGTATTTCACGTCACCCGCGACCAGAAATTGCAGAATATTGGCCGTTGGGGAAGTGATTCCTAACCCAAACATGCGTCCGGTTGCTTCACTCAGGGGCCAGGCTAAAAGCGCAATCAAACCGATGAGTACAGCAGTGACAAAGGGATGCCAGCGTTTTTCAAACAGAATATGAGCGATCCCAGTTCGGCGCGGCGGTAAGGTCGCGACTTTGAGTTTTGGCTTCTTCAACTCTTTCATCACCACCCAGAGCGTTATCACCAGCAAAACGGCAACCAACGGCCAAACAGACAAATTAAAAGTCTCAGCAATAGAGTTATGTTCAGTACTGTAGTGCTGCAAGGTTTGATTTAAACCACTGGCATGTGGAGAACGCATCACCGCACTCATCACCATATAAGTGAAAAGCGCGATCCAACTGCCGATCAATCCCTCACCCGCGCGATACCAGGTCCCGGTGGCACATCCACCCGCCAGAACAATTCCCAGCCCGAAGATATACCCACCTATAACAGTACCAAGCCACGGGAACGCCTCGGCTTCGTAAGTCAGTAGGCCCGCCTGAATTAACGCAAAAACCCCCACGCTTTGTACCGAAATTGCAATCAGCAAGGCGTAAAACATGCGATTATTTTTCGCGATATACATATCGCGAAAACCACCTGTCAGGCAAAAACGCCCACGCTGCATGACAAATCCCAGCAGAGCACCACAAATTAGCCCGCTTAATATCATTGAAAACATAAATTAATTAACCAGATGAATGTTAATGAGGAAATTATTCATGACTGGTGGAATGCAGACCAATAACCAAATTCTCTAAATTAGAACAAATGGTTATTAATGAGGATTTCGATAAAAAAAAATAAAAAAACCGGAGCCAAATATTCATTCGACTCCGGTTGATTATTAGAAAAGATGATTATGCAACGTCTTCGTACTGCGGAACTGGGTTACGGAAGCTCTTGGTGACGCAAGCCAGGTAAATCAGACCGATAGCAGCCCAAATCAGACCCAGAACCATTGAGCTTTCTTCCAGGTTAACCCACAGCGCACCAACGGTCAGCGCACCACACATCGGCAGGAACAGATACTGGAAGTGATCTTTCAGCGTCTTATTACGCTTCTCACGGATCCAGAACTGCGAGATGACCGACAGGTTAACGAAGGTGAACGCCACCAACGCACCAAAGTTAATCAGCGCTGTAGCCATTACCAGGTCGAAGTTGATTGCCAGCAGGGCAATCGCGCCAACCAGGATGATGTTCATCGCCGGAGTACGCCATTTCGGGTGTACATAACCGAAGAAGCTTTTCGGGAATACGCCGTCACGACCCATTACGTACATCAGACGCGCTACGCCTGCATGCGCCGCCATACCGGACGCCAGTACGGTAATGGTGGAGAAGATCAGCGCGCCAACCTGGAACGCTTTACCCGCAACGTACAGCATGATTTCAGGCTGTGACGCATCCGGATCTTTAAAGCGAGAGATATCCGGGAAGTACAGCTGCAGGAAGTAAGTTGCAAAGATGAAGATCATGCCGCCAATCAGCGCGGTCAGGAAAATCGCACGCGGGATCACGCGCTCTGCATCTTTGGTTTCTTCCGACAGGTTGCTGATGCCGTCAAAGCCGGTAAAGGAAAAGCACAGGATTGTCGCCCCGGTAATCATCGGAATAACATGCGCATCGCCAGACCAGAACGGACGAGTGCTCGCCAGCGTACCAGCGCCTTCACCTTCAAATACGCCATAAACAACCATGCCCAGAATCACCGCGATCAGCACTACCTGCAACACGACGATTACAGTGTTGAAGTTCGCTACGGATTTCAGACTACGCAGGTTAAAGGCGGTCATAAAGGCCACCAGCGCCACCACAAACATCCACGATGGGATGGAAGGCACCAGAGCTTCAAAATAGATTTTCGCCAGCAGAATGTTGATCATCGGCGCGAACAGATAGTCGAGCAGAGAAGACCAACCCACCATAAAGCCGACAGTCGGGCTAATGGATTTCTGGGCGTAAGTATATGCAGAGCCAGCAGAAGGATAGCGGCGAACCAGCTTCCCGTAGCTCAGAGCCGTAAACAGGATCGCAATCAATGCGAACGCATAGGCTGTCGGCACATGACCATCCGTGAGGCCTGAAACGATACCAAAAGTATCAAACAGCGTCATCGGCTGCATATAGGCAAGACCCATCATTACAACCGGAACTAACGTAAGCGTTTTACGCAATTCCACGCGAGAGGTGTTTGGAGTAACGTTATGCGACATGGTCATTCTCCTTTACGGTGATAACCGTCGCGTAAGCAAAAAATTGCCCCATTTTTTTGGATTCCTCAGCGACAACAACTGTCGATTTTTAGTAAATATCTATCCGGTACGAAGCCCGGCCTCTTGGTATGAATGATTGGTTTGAAGCAAAAAATAACCGACGCTGATGAAACGTCGGTTTTTAGTCATTTTTTGACAGCGGCGCATTGTGCCTAAATGGGGGGGAAATGACAAGAGAATGAGAAGCTTGTCATAATAATTTTTCTTTAAATGGCTGATTTTCCGTCATCAGATTTTGCATAAACACCGGCGATCGCACTATTTGCTAAAATTTCATCCCGCCACCAGCCGCTGGCAAGCCCTGCGGTCTGTTCGTTCCAGCCAATCCAGACGGGTTCAAAGAGAGTTTGGGCGACCACTTTCTTCTCGATTAACGCGCCACTATCGAGAAAACGTTGCACCAGATAACGGGGTAAATAGCCGCAGCCGAGGCCGCTAATTTGCAGCTCCAGCTTGGTTTTAAAATCGAAAACGGTAATGGCTTCTTGTTCGTCGAGAAGTTGTGAGGCCGTAGAAGCGCCTGCCTGCGCAGTGTCCCCCACCACAATCGCCCGATATCGCTTAATGATACGACGGTTTAACGGCTCTTCTTCCTGGGCTAACGGATGATGAGGCGCGACCGCAAAGACTTGTTCCAGATCGCCCAACCGCGAGAAACCAAACTCACTGGAAGATGGTGGCTCATGCATCGCGCCAACAATAATATCCGCTCGCCCCTGAGTCAGGGCATCCCAGGAACCACCGAGTACGCCATTGATAAACTTCAGGCGCGTCACGCTATGATGTTGATAAAAAGCTTCAATCAGTGGCGCAAGCAGAGAAAAAGGAAACGTGTCGTCCACGCCAATCACCAGCTCGTTTTCCCAGCCTTCATGCAGTTTGATCGCCTGCTTTTCCAGTTCTCGCACGGTATGCAGAACTTCCCGCCCCTTCTCTAATAACATTTTTCCGG
Source organism: Shigella sonnei (assembly GCF_002950395.1). Taxonomy (NCBI): domain Bacteria; kingdom Pseudomonadati; phylum Pseudomonadota; class Gammaproteobacteria; order Enterobacterales; family Enterobacteriaceae; genus Shigella; species Shigella sonnei. The sequence goes on along the minus strand of NZ_CP026802.1, from coordinate 750,393 downwards.
TACGGGTGAATTTAGCGCGGTGACCGCTACGATCAAGTAATTGAATATTAAGGTCGCTTTCCAGCTTGTGAACGGTGTAACTCAGAGCGGACGGCGTCTTGTAGAGTTTAGCCGACGCCGCCGCAAAACTGCCTTCTTTTTCTAAGGCATCGAGGATCATCAACACATCCAGCAGTTGTTTCATACACGCCCCCTTGCAGTGCATGCGGCGTCCTGCTGGCGTGATCGTTTACTCCAGCGGCATTACCAGCGGATCGGGATACTGGTATTCAAATCCCAGTTCATTACAAATCCGACTGCCATCAATAATCTTACCTTTGCCGCTGTCCAGACTATTTCTGAACTGCGGAGGTTCCAGCCCCAGTAAACGGGCCATCTGCGGATAGAAAACATTACGCGCAGGGTGAGCTGGCGCACATATATTATAGATGTGTCCGCCTTTAGGTGCCTGTAACAACAGAGTGATAGCGCCAATAACATCTTCTAAATGGACTAAATTAACACCATGTTCACCATCAGGCGCGGTTTTTCCGGCAAAGAAGCGTCCGGGATGACGTCCCGGTCCGACCAGCCCCGCAAGACGCAGAATATCGACCGAAGTACCGGGTAAATTGTGCAGCCAGTCTTCGAGTTCTTCTAATACTCGTCCACTGTTGGTCACCGGATTACGCGGGGTGGTTTCTTTCACCGTGCCTTGCGCGTCGCCATAGACAGACGTTGAGCTGGTAAAAATAATGCGAGGAATACGATGGGCCAGCGCGCTATCCACTAACTCTTGTACCGCTTGTAAATAGAACTCATCGCCGGGGCCGCTACGACGTGCCGGAAGCGTAATGACCAGCGCATCGGCATCCATCAGGGCATCCAGATCGTCAGAATCGCAAACTAACTCAGGCTCCATGCGAAGCAGATAGCTATCAATGCCACTCATTCGGGCCGCTTCGACACCATCTTGTGTGGTTTTACTCCCGGTGACTTGCCAGCCTCGCGCTGAAAGTGACATCGCCAGCGGCATGCCTAACCACCCTAACCCGACAATTGCGACCTTTTTCATCCGTTATCTCCTGATACACCTTAGATCTATAAGGCTACGCTAGCGTATCAAAACTGACAATTCATTCTATGAATGAATCTGTTCAATAATGATAACGACATGCTGCAATGAGCAGTGAATCGTCGGTAACCGCGTATACCAGACGGTGCTCCTCTGTAATGCGTCGGGACCAGAAACCTGACAAATTATGTTTCAGGGGTTCTGGCTTCCCCTTACCTTCAAATGGCGTTCTGCGGGTATCTTTGATAAGTTCATTGATCTTTTTAACAATTCGCTTATCTGTTTCCTGCCAGTACAGATAATCATCCCATGATTCCTCAGACCAGATTAGTTTCACTCAATAATGTCCTTTTCTGTTCCTTTGCCTGATTTCAGGCTATCGATTGAGTCCATCAATCTCCGGGCGTTAGCGGGGGAGCGCAGTAGATAAGCCGTCTCTTCCAGCGAGTTGTATTCTTCGAGTGACATCAGAACACAAGCCTCTCCATTCTGACGAGTAATAAGGATCGGGGCATGATCTTCAACGGCTTTCATCATTGTTGCCGACAAATTCTGACGCGCTTCGCTGTAGCTAATTGTACGCATGTCAATCTCCTCTTTTGTACAGTTTATTGTACAATGATGGGCGTTAATTAACTATTTATTAATTAGTTTGTAGATCAAGGTATTGTCAGTGAGACGAAAATCCAGGCTTCGCTATTTTTGGTGCCGTCAGCTTAGAGGACAGTCCTCTTAGCCCCCTCCTTTCCCCGCTCATTCATTAAACAAATCCATTGCCATAAAATATATAAAAAAGCCCTTGCTTTCTAACGTGAAAGTGGTTTAGGTTAAAAGACATCAGTTGAATAAACATTCACAGAGACTTTTATGACACGCGTTCAATTTAAACACCACCATCATCACCATCATCCTGACTAGTCTTTCAGGCGATGTGTGCTGGAAGACATTCAGATCTTCCAGTGGTGCATGAACGCATGAGAAAGCCCCCGGAAGATCACCTTCCGGGGGCTTTTTTATTGCGCGGTTGATAACGGTTCAGACAGGTTTAAAGAGGAATAACAAAATGACAGACAACACTCGTTTACGCATAGCTATGCAGAAATCCGGCCGTTTAAGTGATGACTCACGCGAATTACTGGCGCGCTGTGGCATTAAAATTAATCTTCACACCCAGCGCCTGATCGCGATGGCAGAAAACATGCCGATTGATATTCTGCGCGTGCGTGACGACGACATTCCCGGTCTGGTAATGGATGGCGTGGTAGACCTTGGGATTATCGGCGAAAACGTGCTGGAAGAAGAGCTGCTTAACCGCCGCGCCCAGGGTGAAGATCCGCGCTACTTTACCTTGCGTCGTCTGGATTTCGGCGGCTGCCGCCTTTCGCTGGCAACGCCGGTTGATGAAGCCTGGGACGGCCCGCTCTCCTTAAACGGTAAACGTATCGCCACCTCTTATCCTCACCTGCTCAAGCGTTATCTCGACCAGAAAGGCATCTCTTTTAAATCCTGCTTACTGAACGGTTCTGTTGAAGTCGCCCCGCGTGCCGGACTGGCGGATGCGATTTGCGATCTGGTTTCCACCGGTGCCACGCTGGAAGCAAACGGCCTGCGCGAAGTCGAAGTTATCTACCGCTCGAAAGCCTGCCTTATCCAGCGCGATGGTGAAATGGAAGAATCCAAACAGCAGCTGATCGACAAACTGCTGACCCGTATTCAGGGTGTGATCCAGGCGCGCGAATCAAAATACATCATGATGCACGCACCGACCGAACGTCTGGATGAAGTCATCGCCCTGCTGCCAGGTGCCGAACGCCCAACCATTCTGCCGCTGGCGGGTGACCAACAACGCGTAGCGATGCACATGGTCAGTAGCGAAACCCTGTTCTGGGAAACGATGGAAAAACTGAAAGCGCTGGGTGCCAGTTCAATTCTGGTCCTGCCGATTGAGAAGATGATGGAGTGATCGCCATGAGCTTTAACACAATCATTGACTGGAATAGCTGTACTGCGGAGCAACAACGCCAGCTGTTAATGCGCCCGGCGATCTCCGCTTCTGAAAGCATTACCCGCACTGTTAACGATATTCTCGATAACGTGAAAGCACGCGGTGATGACGCCCTGCGGGAATACAGCGCGAAGTTTGATAAAACCACGGTTAACGCGCTGAAGGTGTCTGCTGAGGAGATTGCCGCCGCTAGCGAACGCCTGAGCGACGAGCTAAAACAGGCGATGGCGGTGGCAGTAAAAAATATTGAAACCTTCCACACTGCGCAAAAACTGCCGCCGGTAGATGTAGAAACGCAGCCAGGCGTGCGTTGCCAGCAGGTCACGCGCCCGGTCGCTTCAGTTGGGTTGTATATTCCTGGCGGCTCCGCCCCGCTCTTCTCAACGGTATTAATGCTGGCGACTCCGGCGCGTATTGCGGGCTGTAAAAAAGTGGTGCTGTGCTCACCGCCGCCGATTGCCGATGAGATCCTTTATGCGGCGCAGCTGTGCGGTGTGAAGGACGTGTTTAACGTCGGCGGCGCACAGGCCATTGCCGCGCTGGCGTTTGGTACGGAATCTGTGCCGAAAGTGGACAAAATCTTCGGGCCGGGTAACGCCTTTGTCACCGAAGCGAAACGTCAGGTGAGCCAGCGTCTGGACGGTGCGGCTATCGATATGCCCGCAGGCCCGTCGGAAGTGTTGGTCATTGCCGACAGCGGCGCAACGCCGGATTTCGTGGCTTCTGATTTGCTTTCTCAGGCTGAACACGGCCCGGACTCACAGGTGATTTTACTGACGCCTGACGCTGATATGGCGCATCAAGTTGCCGAAGCCGTCGAACGCCAGTTAGCAGAACTGCCGCGTGCCGAAACCGCCCGCCAGGCACTGAACGCCAGCCGCCTGATCGTGACTAAAGATTTAGCGCAGTGCGTAGAGATCTCCAACCAGTACGGCCCGGAGCACCTGATCATCCAGACCCGCAACGCCCGCGATCTGGTCGATGGCATCACCAGCGCCGGTTCGGTATTTCTTGGTGACTGGTCACCGGAATCGGCAGGTGATTACGCCTCCGGCACCAACCACGTTCTGCCGACTTACGGTTACACCGCCACCTGTTCCAGCCTCGGGCTGGCAGATTTCCAGAAGCGTATGACCGTGCAGGAACTGTCGAAAGAAGGTTTCTCCGCGCTGGCTTCGACCATTGAAACATTGGCCGCCGCCGAGCGCCTGACCGCCCATAAAAATGCCGTTACTTTGCGTGTTAACGCCCTTAAGGAGCAAGCATGAGCACCGTGACTATTACCGATTTAGCGCGTGAAAACGTCCGCAACCTGACGCCGTATCAGTCGGCGCGTCGTCTGGGCGGTAATGGCGACGTCTGGCTGAACGCCAACGAATACCCCACTGCCGTGGAGTTTCAGCTTACTCAGCAAACGCTCAACCGCTACCCGGAATGTCAGCCGAAAGCGGTGATTGAAAATTACGCGCAATATGCAGGCGTAAAACCGGAACAGGTGCTGGTCAGTCGTGGCGCGGACGAAGGTATTGAACTGCTGATTCGCGCTTTTTGCGAACCGGGTAAAGACGCCATCCTCTACTGCCCGCCAACGTACGGCATGTACAGCGTCAGCGCCGAAACGATTGGCGTCGAGTGCCGCACAGTGCCGACGCAGGACAACTGGCAACTGGACTTACAGGGCATTTCCGACAAGCTGGACGGCGTAAAAGTGGTCTATGTTTGCAGCCCCAACAACCCGACAGGGCAACTGATCAATCCGCAGGATTTTCGCACTCTGCTGGAGCTAACCCGCGGAAAAGCCATTGTGGTTGCCGATGAAGCCTATATCGAGTTTTGCCCGCAGGCATCGCTGGCTGGCTGGCTGACGGAATATCCGCACCTGGCTATTTTGCGCACACTGTCGAAAGCTTTTGCTCTGGCGGGCCTTCGTTGCGGATTTACGCTGGCAAACGAAGAAGTCATCAACCTGCTGATGAAAGTGATCGCCCCCTACCCGCTCTCGACGCCGGTTGCCGACATTGCGGCCCAGGCGTTAAGCCCGCAGGGAATCGTCGCTATGCGCGAACGAGTGACGCAAATTATTGCAGAACGCGAATACCTGATTGCCGCACTGAAAGAGATCCCCTGCGTAGAGCAGGTTTTCGACTCCGCAACCAACTACATTCTGGCGCGCTTTAAAGCCTCCAGCGCAGTGTTTAAATCTTTGTGGGATCAGGGCATTATCTTACGTGATCAGAATAAACAACCCTCTTTAAGCGGCTGCCTGCGAATTACCGTCGGAACCCGTGAAGAAAGCCAGCGCGTCATTGACGCCTTACGTGCGGAGCAAGTTTGATGAGTCAGAAGTATCTTTTTATCGATCGCGATGGAACCCTGATTAGCGAACCGCCGAGTGATTTTCAGGTGGACCGTTTTGACAAACTCGCCTTTGAACCAGGCGTGATCCCGGAACTGCTGAAGCTGCAAAAAGCGGGCTACAAACTGGTAATGATCACCAATCAGGATGGTCTGGGAACACAAAGTTTCCCGCAGGCGGATTTCGATGGCCCGCACAACCTGATGATGCAGATCTTCACCTCGCAAGGCGTACAGTTTGATGAAGTGCTGATTTGTCCGCACCTGCCCGCCGATGAGTGCGACTGCCGTAAGCCGAAAGTAAAACTGGTGGAACGTTATCTGGCTGAGCAAGCGATGGATCGCGCTAACAGTTATGTGATTGGCGATCGCGCGACCGACATTCAACTGGCGGAAAACATGGGCATTAATGGTTTACGCTACGACCGCGAAATCCTGAACTGGCCAATGATTGGCGAGCAGCTCACTAAACGAGACCGTTACGCTCACGTAGTGCGCAACACCAAAGAGACACAGATTGACGTTCAGGTGTGGCTGGATCGCGAAGGTGGCAGCAAGATTAACACCGGTGTTGGCTTCTTTGATCACATGCTGGATCAGATCGCCACCCACGGTGGTTTCCGTATGGAAATCAACGTCAAAGGCGACCTCTATATCGACGATCACCACACCGTCGAAGATACCGGCCTGGCGCTGGGCGAAGCGTTAAAAATGGCTCTTGGCGACAAACGCGGTATTTGCCGCTTTGGTTTTGTGCTACCGATGGACGAATGCCTTGCCCGCTGCGCGCTGGATATCTCTGGTCGCCCGCACCTGGAATACAAAGCCGAGTTTACCTACCAGCGCGTGGGCGATCTCAGCACCGAGATGATCGAGCACTTCTTCCGTTCGCTCTCATACACCATGGGCGTGACGCTACACCTGAAAACCAAAGGTAAAAACGATCACCACCGTGTAGAGAGCCTGTTCAAAGCCTTTGGTCGCACCCTGCGCCAAGCCATCCGCGTGGAAGGCGACACCCTGCCCTCGTCGAAAGGAGTGCTGTAATGAACGTGGTGATCCTTGATACCGGCTGCGCCAATCTGAACTCGGTGAAGTCAGCCATTGCGCGCCACGGTTATGAACCAAAAGTCAGCCGTGACCCGGACGTGGTGTTGCTGGCCGATAAACTATTTTTACCCGGCGTTGGCACTGCGCAAGCAGCGATGGATCAGGTGCGTGAGCGCGAGCTGTTTGATCTCATCAAAGCCTGTACCCAACCGGTACTGGGCATCTGCTTAGGGATGCAACTGCTGGGTCGGCGCAGCGAAGAGAGCAACGGCGTCGACTTGCTGGGCATCATTGACGAAGACGTGCCGAAAATGACCGACTTTGGTCTGCCGCTGCCGCATATGGGCTGGAATCGCGTTTACCCGCAGGCAGGCAACCGCCTGTTTCAGGGGATTGAAGACGGCGCGTACTTTTACTTTGTTCACAGTTACGCAATGCCGGTCAATCCGTGGACCATTGCCCAATGTAATTACGGCGAACCGTTCACCGCGGCGGTACAAAAAGATAACTTCTACGGCGTGCAGTTCCACCCGGAGCGTTCTGGTGCCGCTGGCGCTAAGTTGCTGAAAAACTTCCTGGAGATGTGATGATTATTCCGGCATTAGATTTAATCGACGGCACCGTGGTGCGTCTCCATCAGGGCGATTACGGCAAACAACGCGATTACGGTAACGACCCGCTGCCGCGCTTACAGGATTACGCCGCGCAGGGTGCCGAAGTGCTGCATCTGGTGGATCTGACCGGGGCAAAAGATCCGGCAAAACGTCAAATCCCGCTGATTAAAACCCTGGTCGCGGGCGTTAACGTTCCGGTGCAGGTTGGCGGCGGTGTGCGTAGCGAAGAAGACGTGGCGGCGTTACTGGAAGCGGGCGTTGCGCGCGTGGTGGTTGGCTCCACCGCGGTGAAATCACCAGAAAGGGTGAAAGGCTGGTTTGAACGTTTCGGTGCCGATGCCTTAGTGCTGGCGCTGGATGTCCGTATTGACGAGCAAGGCAACAAGCAGGTGGCGGTCAGCGGCTGGCAAGAGAACTCGGGCGTTTCACTGGAACAACTGGTGGAAACCTATCTGCCTGTCGGCCTGAAACATGTGCTGTGTACCGATATCTCGCGCGACGGCACGCTGGCAGGCTCTAACGTCTCTTTATATGAAGAAGTGTGCGCCAGATACCCGCAGGTGGCATTTCAGTCCTCCGGCGGTATTGGCGACATTAACGATGTTGCTGCCCTGCGAGGCACTGGCGTGCGCGGCGTAATAGTTGGTCGTGCATTACTGGAAGGTAAATTCACCGTGAAGGAGGCCATCGCATGCTGGCAAAACGCATAATCCCATGTCTCGACGTTCGTGATGGTCAGGTGGTGAAAGGCGTACAGTTTCGCAACCATGAAATTATTGGCGATATTGTACCGCTGGCAAAACGCTACGCCGAAGAAGGTGCAGACGAACTGGTGTTCTACGATATCACCGCTTCCAGCGATGGCCGTGTGGTAGATAAAAGCTGGGTATCTCGCGTGGCGGAAGTGATCGACATTCCGTTCTGCGTGGCGGGTGGGATTAAGTCTCTGGAAGATGCCGCGAAAATTCTTTCCTTTGGCGCGGATAAAATTTCCATCAACTCCCCTGCGCTGGCAGACCCAACCTTAATTACTCGCCTGGCGGATCGCTTTGGCGTGCAATGCATTGTGGTCGGCATTGATACCTGGTACGACGGCGAAACCGGTAAATATCATGTGAATCAATATACCGGCGATGAAAGCCGCACCCGCGTCACTCAGTGGGAAACACTCGACTGGGTACAGGAAGTGCAAAAACGTGGAGCCGGAGAAATCGTCCTCAACATGATGAATCAGGACGGCGTGCGTAACGGTTACGATCTCGAACAACTGAAAAAAGTGCGTGAAGTTTGCCACGTCCCGCTAATTGCCTCCGGTGGCGCGGGCACCATGGAACACTTCCTCGAAGCCTTCCGCGATGCCGACGTTGACGGCGCGCTGGCTGCTTCCGTATTCCACAAACAAATAATCAATATTGGTGAATTAAAAGCGTACCTGGCAACACAGGGCGTGGAGATCAGGATATGTTAACAGAACAACAACGCCGCGAACTGGACTGGGAAAAAACCGACGGACTAATGCCGGTAATTGTGCAACACGCGGTATCCGGCGAAGTGTTAATGCTGGGCTATATGAACCCGGAAGCCTTAGACAAAACCATCGAAAGCGGCAAAGTCACCTTCTTCTCGCGCACTAAACAGCGACTGTGGACCAAAGGCGAAACGTCGGGCAATTTCCTCAACGTAGTAAATATTGCGCCGGACTGCGACAACGACACGCTACTGGTACTGGCGAATCCTATCGGACCAACCTGCCACAAAGGCACCAGCAGCTGCTTCGGCGACACCGCTCACCAATGGCTGTTCCTGTATCAACTGGAACAACTGCTCGCCGAACGCAAATCTGCCGACCCGGAAACCTCCTATACCGCCAAACTGTATGCCAGCGGCACCAAACGCATTGCGCAGAAAGTGGGCGAAGAAGGCGTAGAAACCGCACTGGCAGCGACGGTACATGACCGCTTTGAGCTGACCAACGAGGCATCGGACTTGATGTATCACCTGCTGGTGCTGTTGCAGGATCAGGATCTGGATTTAACGACGGTAATTGAGAACCTGCGTAAACGGCATCAGTGAGTTGCAGGGTAAGCGGATGCGATGTTGTTGTCGCATCCGGCAAAAAAAAAGGGCAAGGTGTCACCACCCTGCCCGTTTTCTTTAAAGCTGCAAAGATTACTTCGCGTTATAATTACGCAGAGCGTTACGCCCCAGCACAATCCCCGCGCCAACCATGCCGCCCAGCAGCACCGCCAGAATCAAGGTAATTGCCTTTTTCGGGCTATCGCGACGAATAGGTAACGTCGGTTTCATCACATAACGGTAAGCATGAATATCAAGATCATCAACCTTTAAGTTTTCAATATCCAACAGGTTTTGACGTGTCTGATAGTAGTTTGGTGAGAACACCAACGGACGGGTCGCCTCATGCTTAATCATCGACTCCAGCGCTTCGCTCCCCAAAAGGAACAACGTATCTTGTGTCACATCTTCAGTCTGCTGAACCTGTGGCTTTGCCACCTGCGCCTGATTCGCATACTGCAACGCTTCCTGAATCTGACGGATACGCAGATCTTTCTGCTCCTGCGCGACTACTTCCTGCGTTCTTAAAGAGTCCTGCAAGTTTTTCCGTCCCAGAGCAATGTTGTCTTTGAGATCCTTTTCTAGCTCTTGATTCACTTTATCATCAACTTGCTGAATGTATTGGGCCAACTTCATTTGTGCTCCCTCTGCAGTTTGCCCAACATAAGAAACAGTCAATGGTAATTGCTGGTTCTTAACAGAAGGTTCGATGGTAAGTTTTTCTGGTTCTTCCTGATTATCCAGCGTTTCTGCTAATGCAGAGAAGGCAGAACTGAAGCGACCAATTAACGTCTCCTGTAAATCCGATACTTTCGGTGCAGCCTGACCATAGATAACATTCATGGCATTGTTATAGCCAGCAATTTGCCCCACGTCGGGCTGAGTGATAATTGCTGTTGACGTCCATTTCTCCTTCGCTACTGCCAAATATCCAATAGCCAGGGCAATAGCCACAATGACGGAAATGATGATTGTCATCTTGCCACGCCACAACTGCACTAGTAAATCAATCAAATCAATCTGTTCCGGGTCATGGTTTTGCCCAGAAACATTATTATTTTCTACTCTCATCATTACCCTAACTGACGGAAATTTCCAAGTCCGCATAGTTTAGCGATAATCCTAGTGAATGCTATAGGATAAGTGATAAAAATAATGAATTATTGGGGAGGTAACAAAAGACAATCAGGGCGTAAATAGCCCTGATAACAAGATGTTAGTCGCTGCCAAAGAGATCGCGGGTGTATACCTTATCTGCCACATCTTTAAGCTCTTCTGCCATTCGGTTAGAGATAATGACGTCGGCTTGTTGTTTGAAGATGGCGAGATCACGTTCCAGCCGAGAGTTGAAGAATGAGTCTTCTTTCATCACTGGCTCGTAGATGATCACTTCAACGCCTTTCGCCTTGATACGCTTCATAATCCCCTGAATAGAAGACGCACGGAAGTTATCTGAACCGCTCTTCATAATCAGACGATAAATACCCACCACTTGCGGTTTGCGTGACAAAATGGCATCGGCAATAAAATCCTTACGCGTGCGGTTTGCATCGACAATTGCCGAGATCAGGTTATTCGGCACAGACTGATAGTTCGCCAGTAACTGCTTGGTATCTTTCGGCAAGCAATAACCACCATAACCAAACGACGGGTTGTTGTAATGGTTGCCAATACGCGGATCGAGACAAACGCCTTCGATAATCTGGCGAGTATTCAGACCTAAACTTTCTGCGTAGCTATCCAGTTCGTTAAAGTATGCCACGCGCATCGCTAGGTAGGTGTTTGCAAAAAGTTTAATCGCTTCTGCTTCGGTCGAATCGGTGAACAGGGTCGGGATATTTTGCTTAATCGCGCCTTCCTGTAACAACGCAGCAAAACGTTCTGCGCGTTCTGAACGCTCACCGATGACAATACGTGAAGGATGGAGATTATCGTAAAGGGCTTTACCTTCACGGAGAAATTCCGGAGAGAAAATAATATTTTCAGTACGATATTTCTTATGCATCGCTTCGGTAAAACCAACGGGAACCGTTGATTTGATGACCATAACCGCATAAGGATTTATCTCAACTACGTCTTTAATTACTGATTCTACACTGGATGTATTGAAATAATTAGTTTTAGGATCATAGTCGGTTGGAGTGGCGATGATGACATAATCAGCATCCCGGTAGGCTTCATTTTTATCTAATGTGGCATTAAAGTGTATTTTATCTGATTGCAAAAACTGCTGAATTTCCTTATCAACAATAGGAGATATCCGATCATTCAGCATAGCAACGCGTGACGGTAAAATATCTAATGCCACAACCTCATGATTTTGTGCGATTAGAAGCCCGTTTGACAAGCCTACATAGCCAGTACCGGAAATGGTGATTTTCATTTCATGCTCTCAGAATTAACTTAACTGTGAATCATGATGTTTTTAGCATCCTGATAAGAGCTAAATGTTTTAACGCTACGTTATTAGCTGGTCAACGCTACGAAAAACAATTCAGATTTTCTTTATAAGAATAGCTGATATTTATTAAGTTAATATTAAGCAGTGAAATTTAGTCTATAAGATAAATGGCAAAAAAAAAGCCCGGTGCAATATACGCCGGGCCTCAATTTTACTGTTGGTTAAATCAGATTAATCCAGCCATTCAGTATGGAACACACCTTCTTTATCAATGCGCTTATAAGTATGTGCACCGAAATAGTCACGCTGTGCCTGGATCAGGTTCGCAGGCAGAACAGCGGCACGGTAGCTATCGTAATAGGCAACCGCAGCGGCGAAGGTCGGAACCGGGATACCGTTCTGTACTGCATAAGCAACGACATCACGCAGCGCCTGCTGGTAGTCATCGGCAATTTGCTTGAAGTACGGAGCCAGCAGCAGGTTAGCGATCTGCGGATTTTCGGCATATGCATCGGTGATTTTCTGCAGGAACTGCGCACGGATGATGCAGCCAGCACGGAAAATCTTCGCGATTTCGCCGTAGTTCAGATCCCAGTTGTATTCTTCAGACGCAGCACGCAGCTGAGAGAAGCCCTGAGCGTAAGAAACGATTTTGCCCAGATACAGCGCACGGCGAACTTTTTCGATGAACTCAGCCTTGTCGCCTGCTGACTGAGCTTGCGGACCAGAGAGAACTTTAGATGCGGCAACGCGCTGATCTTTCAGAGAAGAGATATAACGTGCAAACACAGACTCGGTAATCAGCGACAGCGGTTCTCCGAGATCCAGCGCGCTCTGGCTGGTCCATTTACCGGTACCTTTGTTAGCCGCTTCATCCAGGATCACATCAACCAGGTAGTTACCGTCTTCATCTTTTTTAGTGAAGATATCTTTGGTGATGTCGATCAGGTAGCTGCTCAGTTCACCGTTATTCCACTCGGTAAAGGTCTGTGCCAGTTCTTCGTTAGAGAGATTCAGGCCGCCTTTCAGGAGAGAATAGGCTTCAGCAATCAGTTGCATATCACCGTATTCAATACCGTTGTGAACCATCTTCACATAATGGCCTGCGCCATCAGCACCGATATAGGTAACGCACGGTTCGCCATCTTCAGCAACGGCGGCGATTTTGGTCAGGATCGGCGCAACCAGTTCATAGGCTTCTTTCTGGCCACCAGGCATGATGGACGGCCCTTTCAGCGCCCCCTCTTCTCCGCCGGAAACACCGGTACCGATGAAGTTAAAGCCTTCGGCAGAAAGCTCACGGTTACGACGAATGGTGTCCTGGAAGAAGGTGTTACCACCATCGATGATGATGTCGCCTTTATCGAGATATGGTTTGAGCGAATCAATAGCAGCATCCGTGCCTGCACCTGCTTTCACCATTAACAGGATGCGACGAGGCGTTTCCAGAGATTCAACAAACTCTTTCACCGTATAGTAAGGAACCAGTTTCTTGCCTGGATTTTCGGCAATCACTTCTTCCGTCTTTTCACGGGAACGGTTGAAAATAGAGACGGTATAACCACGGCTTTCGATGTTGAGCGCAAGGTTGCGCCCCATCACTGCCATACCGACTACGCCGATCTGTTGCTTTGACATTGTTTACTCCTGTCAGGGGGTGGTCACCGCCGAGTGTGCGGCTTAAATGTGGTATAGATGTTAACTCACTCATAGAGATGGTGAATAGCATTACCTTTGCTATACCACACTGAATATCTCACCTTTTCCGTCTTTTAAAACTTATTTATATGAAATTACTGAATTACTTGTTCAGTAACTCAAGAATAAGTTTTGTCTTTTCTTCCATCAGCGGCACATCACCGCGAGATTCCACATTCAACCGCACCACCGGTTCGGTGTTGGAGGTGCGCAGGTTAAAGCGCCAGTCGGCAAAGGTCATGCTGATGCCATCGGTGCGATCCACCGCCAGCGCCTCGCGGCTAAAATGCTGTTCCACGCGGTTAATCGCCTCAACGGGTTGCGCCAGTTTGCTGTTGATCTCACCGCTTGCCGGAAACGCTGCCATCCGGTCGCGCACCAGTTCGCCCAGCGTTTTTCCTTTCAGGCACACCAGTTCGGCGACCAGCAGCCACGGGATCATGCCGCTGTCGCAGTAAGCGAAATCACGGAAGTAATGGTGGGCGCTCATTTCACCACCGTAGATGGCGTCTTCCTTGCGCATCCGTTCTTTAATAAAGGCGTGTCCGGTTTTCGACATCACCGGCGTGCCGCCTGCGGCAGTCACCACATCAACGGTGTTCCAGGAGAGACGCGGATCGTGGATGATCTTCGCGCCGGGATTTTTTTCGAGGAATGCTTCTGCCAGCAGGCCGACAATGTAGTAGCCCTCAATAAACTGCCCTTTTTCGTCAAACAGGAAGCAGCGGTCAAAATCGCCATCAAAAGCAATGCCCATATCCGCACCGTGTTTGATGACCGCATTGCGGGTGTCGTCGCGGCATTCCGGCAGTAGCGGGTTAGGAATACCGTTGGGGAAATTGCCGTCCGGCGTGTTGTGCACTTTGATTAATTCCACGGGTGCGCCAAGGGCTTTAAAGCGGGCTTCGATGGCGTCCACCACCGGACCCGCTGCGCCATTCCCGGAGTTAATCACCAGCTTGAGCGGCGTGAGGTTTTTGACATTGATATAACCGAACAGGTGATCAACGTAAGCGTCACGCAGATTGATTTGCTGATAGCGACCGCGTTTGGTTTCATCAACGGGAGGAAAGTCGTTGGCTTCTGCCAGACGCTGGACATCGCGCAGTCCGGTATCACCGCTGATCGGGCGAGCCCCTTCGCGCACCAGTTTCATGCCGTTGTAATCCATCGGGTTATGGCTGGCGGTAACTTCAATGCCGCCATCCACGCCGAGATGGAACGTGGCGAAATAGATCTCTTCGGTGCCGGACATGCCAATATCCAGCACATCGACGCCCGCATCCTGTAAACCTCTCGCCAGCGCCAGTTTTAAGGTTTCGCTGGTGAGGCGGACATCACCGCCTAACACAATGGTTTTCGGTTTGAGAAATTCGCCATAGGCGCGACCAATGCGCCAGGCGATATCTTCATTCAGTTCTTCGCCTAATTTCCCGCGAATATCATAGGCTTTAAAGCAGGTTAATTTTTTCATGTCGTTACCCTTTTTCAGGCAATAGTTGGCCCTGACCGAAACGGCCAATTTTGTTTTTGTCGTTATTTACATCTCGGTTTCGCATTCATTGCCTGATGCGACGTTTACACCCGTCCGTAGCGATCCGCGAAACGCACCACATCATCCTCTTCGAGATAAGAGCCGGAGCGCACTTCAATTAAATCGAGCGGAATTTTCCCCGGGTTTTCCAGGCAATGCATCGCCCCCAGCGGAATATAAATGGACTCGTTTTCACCAAGCAGTTTGATATCACCATCAATGGTGACTTTTGCCGTTCCCGCGACAACCACCCAGTGTTCCGCGCGGTGATGGTGCATCTGTACCGACAAGCCCTCGCCCGGTTTCACGGTGATGCGTTTCACCTGGTAGCGGTCGCCCGCGTCGATAGAGTCATATTTGCCCCACGGGCGATAGACTTCGCGATGCACCCGATGCTCATGGCGACCATCGGCTTTGATCTGCTCGACCACTTTTTTCACATCCTGCACCGCGTTACGGTCGGCAATCAGCACCGCATCTTTGGTCTGCACCACTACCAGATCTTTCACCCCGACGGTGGTTACGAGGCCAGATTCGGCGTACACATAGCTGTTTTCAGTTTTGTGATTAATCACATCGCCGTGGCAAACGTTGCCCTCGGCGGTGTGGGCGCTAATTTCCCATAATGAGGACCAGGAGCCGACATCGCTCCAGCCCGCATCCATCGGCACCACAACGGCATCTGCCGTACGTTCCATGACCGCGTAATCCACCGACTCTTCCGGGCAGGCGAGAAACGCTTCTTCATCCACACGAATAAAATCGAGATCCGGATCGACGGCGCTCATCGCTTTTTCACAGGCATCGAGAATATCCGGACGATATTTTTTCAGTTCTTCGAGATAGCGTCCGGCGCGGAACAGGAACATGCCGCTGTTCCAGTAATATTCGCCGCTTGCCACATAGGCCTGGGCGGTTTCCAGATTCGGTTTTTCGACAAACTGCGCCACTTCAAAGGCCACCGTATCCTGCTCACCCGCAGACACTTCACCGCGACGAATATAGCCATAACCGGTTTCTGGTAGATCCGGCACAATGCCGAAGGTCACCAGCTTGCCCGCTTCGGCATATGGCATGGCATTACGCACGGCGGCACGGAACGCGTCTTCATCGGCAATCACATGATCCGCCGCCAATACCAGCATTAACGGGTCGCTCTCCGGGCTATGACGTTTTGCCGCCAGCGCCGCCAGCGCAATGGCAGGTGCCGTGTTTCGCCCTGCCGGTTCGAGAATAATGTTCTCGGTAAGTTTGTTCAGTTGACGCAGCTGTTCCGCGACAATAAAGCGGTGCTGCTCATTGCAAATCACCACCGGGCTTTCGCACTCCACGCCGTTCAGGCGGCAGATGGTGGTTTGCAGCATGGTGAGATCGCCTTTCAGGCATAAAAACTGCTTGGGGTAAAGTACGCGGGAAAGCGGCCATAAGCGGCTACCGGAGCCACCTGCCATCACAACTGGATAGAGTTTCGACTGCGCCATAATTATCCCCGAATATCATTTATAAATTGACGTAACACGTTCTCTTTATCGAGTGTGCGTTCGGCATATTCACGTGCCACCGTGTTGTGTTTGGGCAGCAGGAGCGCCTGACGGATCCCCGCCACCAGCGCCTCGACCGATTCCGGTTCTACGCAAACCGCAATGCCCGGAAAGGTTTCGCAAAGCTGCCCCAGTTCTGTGTGGGCCTCTGCGGTAATCACCGCGTTACCGCCTACCGCCAGAATATTGGTCAGTTTCGACGGCAATACGGCATCTGCCGCGCCGCGTTTTTGCACCACCAGATGGCAATCGCCCATCTTCAGCAGTGCGGGTAAAGCGTCATACGATTGCAGCGGGAAAAATTGCATGTTGCGCAGTCCACGCTGCTGCGCCATTTTTTCCAGCCGCGCTTTGCCGCCGCCCTGCCCGACAATGGCAAAAATCAGCGGTTCATCGCGCAGACGATCGGCAGCTTCAATAACGTTTTCCAGCCCCTGCTTTTCACCAATATTGCCGGAGTAAAGAATGATTTTTTTGTTATCCGGCAGGTCAAGCTGGTTACGAAGGGCGTCAACATCGGCATCTGCAACATGCTGAAAACGGGCAATTTCCGACCAGTTGGGGAAGAAGATGACGTTTTCCGCCGCCACGCCTTTTTCGATGGCTTTATTCATCATCGAACGCGAAATCGTGGAGACGTTATCGACGTTATGCAGTCCGCTACGTTCGAACGCCGTTGCCAGCTGTGCCACTTTGCTGCCTTTGCCTTTTCCGGCAAGGCCCAGCCCCAGCATGGCGTCCACTTCGTAATCCTGAATATGCAGCACGGTACGCGCACCAGAAAGTTTCGCCAGCAGGCGCATTCCCGGCGTGCAAAACAGCGTTGGCACCACGCCGATAATGCGATCCGGCTTCCAGCGACGTTGCGCCATCAGAGGAAAGAAACTGCTGACGGCAAAACTGCCGAGATGTAACAGGCGTTTCAGGGTGCTCGGCTGTTTTGGCACGTACAGCGGGCAGCGCCACACCGTGGCGGCCCCCTCTTCTCGTTTGTACCGCCAGGCGGAATAGTTCTCGCCCACCTGCCACTGCGGGTAGTAAGGCGGTGCGGTAATAACCCGCACCTCATGACCTTGTGCCGCCAGCCATTCCACCATCTCGCCGGTGTATTTGCCGATACCGGTTAACTCCGGCGAGTAGTTAATGCCGTAGACCAGTATTTTCATAATCCGGGTACTCCGGCACGCTTCTCAGCGAGAAAATAGGCGCGGCTGTTAGCGTGAACATCGTTACTGGCGAGCAGCGCGTCCGGCGTCAGCCAGCGGTAATCGTCATGCTGCTCATCCGGCAGTATCAGCTCTTCTTCAGCGACTCTGAAGCGAAAACCGAGCACCACATAGTGAGTGGTGAAATCCGTGCCGGAGAAGTTATCGTCATAAAAGTGCTGCCAGACACCGTAAAACTGGCCTGCTGTTATCGGCAGACGCAGCCCCAGTTCCGCCATCGTCAGCCGCTCGAATGCGGCTTCCAGCGTTTCGTCTTTCTGCACGCGCCCTCCCGGCACAAACCAGTAACCCTGCGCCGGGCGGTTGGTTCTTTTGCCAAGCAGAAACTCACCGCGACTGTTCTCGACAATAAAGTCGAGAGAGACAAGCGGGGTGGAGCGCACTACCGTGGCAAAGTCTTCCTGACGTAAAAACATCATTACCCCCGAAAGCGGTCTTGATTCTCAAGGAACCACTGGTAAGTGCTGGCAAGCCCCGCTTCCAGTGAGATTTCGTGATACCAGCCAAGCTGATGCAGGCGCGTCACATCCAGCAGTTTGCGCGGCGTACCATCCGGTTTGCTGGCATCAAAAACCACCCGACCTTTGTAACCCACCACTTTGGCGATGGTTTGCGCCAGCTCGCGGATAGTGCAGTCAACGCCCGTGCCGACGTTAATGTGCGACAGCATCGGCTGGGTGTTCTCCAGCCAGACTTCGTGCGCCAGCTCCATGACATGAATGCTCGCCGCCGCCATATCATCGACGTGCAGGAATTCACGCATCGGTGTACCGCTGCCCCATACCACCACGTCCGGTGCATTCTGTGCCGTCGCCTCGTGGAAGCGACGCAGCAATGCAGGGATCACATGCGAATTACTCGGGTGGAAGTTGTCATGCGGGCCATACAGGTTGGTCGGCATGACTGAGCGGTAATCGCGTCCGTACTGGCGGTTGTATGATTCGCACAGTTTGATCCCGGCGATTTTGGCAATGGCGTAAGGCTCGTTGGTCGGCTCCAGCGTGCCCTGCAATAACTCGCTTTCTGCCATCGGCTGTTTTGCCAGTTTCGGGTAGATACAGGACGATCCAAGAAACAGCAGTTTGTTCACGTCGTTCTGATGCGCGGCGTGAATGATGTTGCTCTCAATCATCATGTTCTGGTAGATGAAATCCGCCGGATAGGTGTTGTTGGCAACAATGCCGCCCACTTTCGCCGCCGCCAGATAGACCTGGTCAATGCGTTCGCTGGCAAAGAAATCATGCACCGCGCGGCTGTCCAGCAGGTTCAGCTCGTCGCGGGTGCGTAATACCAGTTCCACATCACCGCGCTGTTCGAGCTGCCGCCTGATGGCAGAACCGACCATCCCACGATGGCCAGCGATAAAAATGCGTTGTTTACTCATGCTTATGACTCCAGCGCGATCGCCACGTCGTAGCCGTGAGATTTCAGCAGAGAGTGTTTTTTCGCCGCTTCGAGGTCATTAGCCACCATTTCAGACACCATCTCTCTGAGGGTGATTTCCGGTTTCCAGCCCAGTTTTTCGTGCGCTTTGGTCGGGTCGCCGAGCAGCGTTTCAACTTCAGCCGGACGGAAGTAACGCGGATCAACGGCGATAATCACATCACCCGGTTTAACGCCCGGCGCGTCATGCCCGGTGACGGAAACCACAATGCCCTTCTCTTCAACACCCGTGCCTTCAAAGCGCAGTTTGATGCCCAGCTGTGCCGCTGCCATTTCCACGAACTGACGCACGGAGTACTGAACGCCGGTCGCGATAACGAAATCTTCCGGCTGTTCCTGTTGCAGCATCATCCACTGCATTTTTACGTAGTCTTTGGCGTGGCCCCAGTCACGCAGGGAATCCATATTGCCGAGGTACAGGCACGACTCCAGCCCCTGGGCGATGTTGGCGATTGCGCGGGTGATTTTGCGGGTAACGAAGGTTTCGCCGCGGCGCGGGGATTCATGGTTGAAGAGAATTCCGTTACAAGCGTACATGCCGTAGGATTCGCGGTAGTTAACGGTGATCCAGTAGGCGTACAGTTTGGCGACCGCATACGGAGATCGCGGGTAGAACGGCGTGGTTTCTTTCTGCGGAATTTCCTGCACCAGACCATACAGTTCAGAGGTGGAAGCCTGATAGAAACGAGTTTTCTTTTCCAGACCGAGGAAGCGGATCGCCTCCAGCAGGCGCAGCGTACCCATCGCGTCGACGTCAGCGGTATATTCTGGTGACTCAAAAGAGACCGCAACGTGGCTCATTGCGCCCAGGTTGTACACTTCATCCGGCTGTACTTCACGCAAAATGCGCGTCAGGTTAGAGGTATCACTCAGGTCGCCATAATGCAGATGGAATTTCGGGTTGCAGGTGTGCGGATCCTGATAAATGTGATCCACGCGCTCGGTGTTGAATGACGATGCGCGACGCTTAATACCATGCACCTCGTAACCTTTTTCCAGCAGAAACTCTGCCAGGTAAGAACCGTCTTGTCCGGTTACACCGGTGATGAGAGCGACTTTTGACATGTCTTATTCCTCTGTATTTTTGAATTTATTCAGTTTCAACGCGTTCGCGTATCACCACTGCGGGATTCCCCCGGCAAACCACATTTGCCGGAAGCGATTTAAAAACACTGCTTCGTGCACCCACGACGGTGCCGTCGCCGATTGTGACGCCTGGGGCAACAAAGACATCGGTTGCCAGCCAGCATTTCTCGCCAATCACAATAGGCGTGGCGTTAATGGTGAAATGTTGACTTGCATGGTCGTGGCTACCGGTGCATAAATAACTTTTTTGCGATATCACCGAATGTGCGCCAATGGTTATTTCACCGAGGGTATATAAATTGACGTCATCGCCGACCCACGCGTAATCACCTAAGGTTAATTTCCACGGATAGGTAATTTTTACTGACGGACGAATAACTACGTTTTTTCCTATTTTTGCTCCGAATAAACGTAATAAAAAAGCCCGCCAGCGATACAATACTTGTGGCGACCAGGCAAATATTGTTGCCTGTACTGCCCACCATAATTGCACTTTAATAGCGTTGCCGCCCCGGAACCCTTTCGGCACCGAGAAACCGCTTAAATCTTGCATTGGTTTTCCTTATATTCAGACTTTGTTATATAAGGCTTTCGTCTTTGAGGTAGTACGTTGGCGTAAATGCCAGGATAATTCAGCCCAAAAGCCAGGCACATGTAATATTTGTCGTTGGACTTTTTTCGCGTCAGCACACAATTCCATATTATTGGTGGTAGATACCCCACCCATGGAAAATTCAGACACCAGGCCATTGAGTTTTTTAAATGCATAACCGGCTTTATACATTTTGGCTGCCAGCGCGTAGTCGGAAGAAACTTTATATTCCAGGTCATAACGCCATTTTTTCAAGCCGGATACAGGGAAAAATATCGCCTGATGACTGGCGGGCAGGCTGTGATAAATATACCAGCCCGGTTTGGCGCTACGTTTAATTTTATGCCCGTCGCCAAAATCCAGCAGCGCATCGCCGGTGATCATCATGTTATCTTTTTGCATTTTTAACTTACGGACAAAATTTGCGGCATCCTGATGAAAAATATCGCCCGAATTGAGAAACAACGCGAACTTGCCTTGTGCCATCGTAATGCCTTTGTTCATGGCGTCGTAGATACCGTTATCTGGCTCGCTGACAAAGCGTAGGTTATAGATACCATTGAGATTTTCCAGATACTCACGGGTGCCGTCATTGGAACCGCCATCGACAACAATCCATTCGAAGCTGATATCTTCCGCCTGCGCCAGATGCGCCAGCGAGGCATGTGTTTTGACTATCCCTTCGAGGTTACGAAACGCGACAGTGATTATGCTAAGCAACATGTTCTTATTCTTACCTCGTAATATTTAACGCTTTTCGCAAAATAAATGGACAGACGATTAAAAATGCATATTCCGGGCTAAATATCGAACCGGTAAAAAACAGCGATACCGGAGTAAAAAGATATAATTGCACGCGAAAATTGCGGTTATCACCAAAAGCGTTGATCATCATTTTTATCACTTTCCCCATGTACCACAGCGATAAAAACACTGCGAACCAGGAAAAATAAATAATCAGCAGATACAAACCATTGTCTATGGTTTTTCCGACATCCGCACCGTTAAATATTCCGAATGATGCGACGTATTCATAAAGTGAGCCAAATCTGACTACACCGTCAATATGGGTCAAAGAATAACCGACCATCACCAGCGGACCGACAATACGATAATACGATGACGATCCTTCCGTACCTAAATCGCCCAGACGGGTGGAAATATAAGGAAACGCGATTACCACACCAACCAGGAATACAGCCAGAGAAATCAATGCCAACGGTAACTTTTTCTTAATCGCCTCTTTATTCAGATATTGAAATGCCCACTCCAGCAAATAAAACAGGATAAAAGTCATAACCCCTGAAAACGATCCGGATAATATTATCCCTGCGAGAATCATAGCATCGGTTTTAGGCGTTTTGATACCAAACTGTTTGATGCTGAGCCAAATTGAGATTAATGCCAGAGCGAAAAATGCCGGTTCGAAATAAAGTGCTGTCGTGCGCTTGCCGCCGAATTTAATGAAATTCAGTACATAGCTGTTGCTGTAAATCAGATATTTCGAAATCGACTCCATAATACTGCTGCCACCGGTGAGGATAATTTGCGCCATCTCCACCGCCGCCAGCGCCACCACCAGCCCGATCACCAGATAAAAGAAACGTAATATCTTGCGATGGTTGTGTGGCGAAATCGTTTTAAAGCGAATACTCCACACCATGCCAATAATGATCACAATATAGACAAACAGCATGGTTGAAGTGACGTATTTACTGGCATCCAGCGACTGACCAAACAGATAGTTAAACGCCGTGAGTCCCGCACCAATCCCTAAGGCAATCATCAATTTTTTAACGCTGATGCGTTCTAAAAACAGCAGTAACAAGACAGGTAAAAAAGTGACGATGGTGATGGGGAAACTTTCGCCAAGCTGGGCGATTTTGACGTTAACCAGCAGGTAGATCAGCGGCAGCAGCAGGTAGCTACAGATTCTGATAGAAGTTGACATACTCCTCCAGCATCTGTTGTCCACTGTAGGTGGCGCGGCTGCGTTGGCTGAACTCAGCCAGCGTGGTACCAAATATCGCCTGCGCGATTTCCGGTTTGCTTAACTGCACCAGTTGCAGCACGTCTTCTTCGTCGACGGTTTTACCGCCGGATTTTTGCAACACTTCCCGTGCCGCGTCGCTATGGGTGGCAATCACCGGCACGCCAATTGATAACGCCTCACACAAAATCAGCGGGTAGTTATCGACGCGAGAACTGAATACCAGCGCATCCATCTGATTGAGCGCGCTCATCAACTTGCGCTTGTCAGTTTCAAAGCCGTGATTAACCACGTTGCCAGCGGTGAACGGCGAGAACTTACCAAAGGTATGCAGTTCGATTTTGTCGCCCAGCGCCATCATCTCACGCACCAGTTGCTGGTTAGTCTTGCCGTCGTAACGCAAGTCATGCGCCACCACCGCGATTTTCGGCTTGCCCTGGGTTTCGCGCACCGGAGGCAAGTCCGCCAGAATCGCTTCGGTTGCCATATCAATACCATTATTGATAATCCGGCAACGCCCTGGACCGTACAGGCTATTGAAAGCGTCAGCCACATGCTGGCTGGGGGAAATAAACTGACAGCCCAGCGCCAGCATCTCACGGAATAACTGGCGTTTGCCCGCCACCAGCTGGTGTGCGCGATCAATCTTCACCGGCGGATAGTTATTTAAGGTCGGGCATTTCTGGCAGCCCGTTTTCCAGCCTTCGCAACCGTCGGTAAAGGCGCAGCGTCCGGTAACACTCCAGTGGTCGTGCAGCGTCCAGACCAGAGTGACGTCCGGTTTATGGTTTTTCACTTTTTCGCAAAAGCGCACCACGCTCTTAAGATTTAGCCAGTAGCTGTGCAGCACATGAAAATGCAGGACCACCGGACCCGGTGTGCGAGTAATGGTGCGATATAACTCATTGAAATTGCCAAACAGATCGCGATTAAACAGACGAAACAGGGCAATATTCGCCATCGCGGTCATCCGCGGCGTATGTTTGATGACCTGCGGATAGTTCTGATGGCTGACGCTCTCTTTGCCGCCTTTGCCGTAACCGTAGACAAAATGTGACGCCAGCCCCTGTTGCAGCGCACGCTGGTGGAGATCTAACGCCACACCTGCTGCCCCGCCTTCCGCCAGTCGCACATTAAATTGCAGAATATTCATTTAATTACCTTCACTCGCGCTTTTTCTCCCACCACCAGCGCGTTGTCCGGGACAGAGTCGAGCACCACGCTGCCCGCACCCACGGTGACGTTGTTACCAAGCGTGATATCACCAAGAATAATGACGTTGGCACCGAGTTCGACGCCGTTGCCAATGTGTGGACATGCCATGTTATCGGCACCACGATTGCCGATAGTGACGCCGTGGCGAATGGTGAAATCATCCCCCGCTACCACGTTTTTATTGATCACTACGGCGTAACCGTGATGGATAGTAAAGCGGCGGCCAATGGTCGCGGCGGCCTGGATTTCATAACCGAAAAAGCATTCGGTGATAATGCGATACAGCACCAGCAGCGGGGCCGCCCACAGATTGTTGAGGACGTTCTTTTTGCGCCACACCGAACAAAAATGAGCAACACGATAGGCAAGAACCATGCAGCACGGGCGTAAACTCCAGCTGTTGGCACGCAGATCTTCCAGCATCTTTAGCGCCCCCGAATACCATCAGCCAGACGTTTGCCGTTACGCACCGACAGCAGCGTCAGCAAAGTGCGCCAGGTCATACGTTTATTGCGGATCTGGTAGAGGGTAAACAGCTGATATTTTTTGCTTGCACGGTCAAATTTATCTTTGTGCTTTCGGTAAAAGTGGAAGTACCCGGAGAATTTTTTCGGTGACGAGGTGATCTGCATTTCACCGTGATTGATATGCAGGATCTGCGTCGCTTCTTCCACTTTCCACGGTTCGCCGTACTCCACCACCATCCGCAGGAAGATGTCGTAATCCTGTGCTGCTTTCAGTTCGGTATCGAACAAACACTCTTTGAAACGCCATGCCCAAGTAAAGACCTGATTGCCAATGATATTGCGTTTATAGAACAGGCGGCGTGAGTACGGCGATTTGGGATACAGTGGTAAGCTTGCCGGTTGGGAATAAACTTCTCCCTGGCATACGTAGTCGTTAGCGTACAAAAAGGCGTGAGTGACCAGTTGCTGTTTATGGGCGAGGAAGACGCTCAGACGGTTGGGTGTCCATTCGTCATCGTCATCGATCCCGGTAATGTATTCCCCTTGCGCCAGCATAATCGCCTGGTTACGTACCGCGCACGCCCCGCTGTTAATGTCGTTGTGAATGTAGGTGATACGCGGATCGTTGAGGGCAGTGACGTACTGTTGCAGTTGTTCCCAGGAGGTGGAGCAATCATCCACGATGATCATCTCCCAGTTGCTGTAGTCCTGGCGCAGGACCGATTTTATCGCCCGAATCGCCAGTTGTTGGCGGTTCCAGGTCGGCATATAGATTGAAATCAGCGGATTCTCTTTCATAGGTTGTTCTCCCGGCTTATGAGCTGGTTTGCTTGCCGGATGCGGCGTGAGCGCCTTATCCGGCCTACGGGGCGGTGCGAATGCAGGCGTCGTTATTTCGCATCCGACTTATATTCGTATTCGTAATAGCCATAATCCTGATACGCGCTGGCGCGGCGGAAGATGGAGTTCAGAATCACCCCTTTCACCGGAATACCGTTTTGCTCAAAGCGGCTCAGACTGGTTTCCACTTCTTTCAATGTGTTGACCGCATAGCGCGCCACCATTAACGTGGTTCCAGCGTGACGCCCGACAATTGCTGCATCGGTCACTGCCAGAATCGGCGGCGTATCAATCAACACCAGGTCGTAGTTTTTACTCGCCCAGCTCACCAATTCGGCAAAGCGTTCGCTCATCAACAGTTCAGAAGGATTTGGCGGCACCTGACCGCGCGGGATCAGGTCAAATTTGGCAATAGAGGTCGGTTTAGCTGCGGTAGTAATATCGCCCTGGCCAATCAGAATTTCCGACAGGCCATTGACGTTATTGGTACCCAACAGCTCGTGGGTGTAGCCTTTGCGCATATCGCAGTCGATCAACAACACCCGTTTATTGGTCTGACTGATCACCGCCGCCAGGTTGGCGCAGACAAAGGTTTTACCGATTGACGGGCTCACCCCTGTCATCATCAACACATTGTTCTGCGCCTGCATCATCGCGAAGTGCAGACTGGTACGCAGACTGCGGATGGCTTCAATCGCCAGATCGGTTGGATTCCCCACCGCCAGTAGCTGGCTCTGTTTATAGCGTTTAATCCCTTTGATGGTTTTGACGCTATCGCGCGCTTTCTGCCATTCCGACAGCGGGATGCTGGCATAGACGCTGATACCATGTTCTTCCAGCACCTGCGGGCTTTCGATGCCGCGATTAAACAACGAGCGCAGCAGCACACCCACGATAGAGAGCATCAGGCCGAGGATAATTGCGCCGAGGATAATCAGTCCTTTCTTCGGTTTCAGCACGCCAGGCTGGGTGATTGCCGGGTCAACAATGCGCACATCGCCGACGGTGCTGGCTTCGGTGATTTTCAGCTCCTGCTCTTTATTCAGCAGTTGCATATAGACCTGCTGACCAGACTCGACATCGCGGGTCAGGCGCACAATCTCCTGCTGGGTTTTCGGCATCGCCGTTACGCGACCGTTAAGTTTGGCTTTCTCTTCTTCCAGCGCCTGACGTTTCTCCAGCAGCGTGCGGTACGCCGGGTGAACTTTGGTGTACAGCTTGGAGATTTCCGCCTCTTTAAAGGTCAGTTCGTTCAACTGCGCGTCGATGTTCACCATCGAATCGAGCACCGCTTTCGCTTCCAGCGGCAGATCAACAGAATCTTTATCCTGACGGAAGGCATTCAGTTTGTTTTCGGCAACATCGAGGCGGCTACGTACTTCCGGTAACTGTTGCGCGAGGAAAGCGAGGCTTTTCGACGCTTCCGCCGATTTGCGCTCAATATTTTGTTCCTGATAGTTACGGGCGATGCTGTTAAGAATGTCGCGGATCTGTTCGCGATCTTCACCGGTATAAGTCAGGCTCAGTACGCCTGCGTCTTTGCCGTTCTCCGTTACCGTCAGGCTGTTTTGCAGTTGGTTGATCATCCCCAACGTGGAGTATTTGGTGACGGTAAACTCACTGCCCGGGCGGGCGTGAATGGCTTCAACCATCAGCGTGACGCCTTCTTTTTTCAGCATCTGGCCCGCTTGCCCACGGGCGCTAAAGCCGCCATCACTGCTCAGGGTGTAGTTTTTATTGTCCAGCACATTAAGCGTAAACACCTGGCCCGCCATCTCTTTCGGGCGGTTAAAGGTAGTCACTTTCACCGTCTCGTTCTGGCGTCCCATCAGTCGCTCCCAGCCCGCCCCGAAAATCGGGAACGTGTTTTTGCTCACTGCAATATCGAGGTCGAGATCGTCCACCGTTTTACCAAGCACCAGACGCGAACGAATCAACTGGATCTCGGCGTCCGATGCAGGCGGTTTGTTGGCTAATGCCGAACCAATGTCCTGCACTAACGAATTGCCGCTGTTTTGCTCGATTTGTACCAGTGCGTCGGCACTATAAATCGGCGTTGCGAAGAAGGTGTAAACCACGGCACAGAGGGCAAATACAGCGGTGATGCCAATCACCCACCAGCGCGCTTCAATGACGGTGCCGACCAGGCGACCAATATCGATTTCATCACTGCCCGTTACCGGAGCGGCATGTTGTTTTACTTTTTCTGTCATTCTTATACCTGCTCTGCGTTCAATGCCTGCGCCCACTGGCGGGCAGACCGTTCAAGTAATGTGTACACCGCTGCAAACGTTTCCCGGCTTTTGCGATACGGATCGGGGATTTCACATTCGTTATCCCAGTGACCAAACAGCATCACTTTGCCGCGCATCTCAGGTGCCATCTCGCATAAGCGTTCGATATGGCGCTTTTCCATGGTCAAAATCAGGTCATAGTTGCGACACAGGCGGCGGCTGATTTGTCGTGCACAGTGGCCTTCCAGAGACAGTTGATGTTCTGCGGCGACGCTGATAGCGGTAGGATCAGCGCCCTTACCGACCAGCGCGCCGAGTCCAGCGGACTCCACTTTCAGTTCCGGGTGATAACGTTGCAGTAAGCGTTCCGCCGTCGGGGAACGGCAAATATTGCCGACACAGACAACTAATATGTTGTTAAACATGACGATTACCAGTTATGAATGTCGCTGGCTGTATCCGTCATGTAACGGACACCGCTAATAGTTGGCAACAACTGATTGATCAGACGGTTCCAGCGGGAAACCGGGGCGGTGGTGACATACACCACGTCATAAGGTTGCAGGCGGAATTCTGTCGCCATCACCAGCGACGTGGCATCGGACATATCCAGCTGGTAGATATTGGCAATCTTGCCATTACGCCCGCCCTCGCCTTTCAGCGGACGAATGACAAAGATGCCGCTGGCGTTGGAGGTGGTCATGTCGATACCTTCAGCATTACCCAGGGCTTCAGTCAGGGTCATGCCGCTAAAGTCCATTTTCAGGGTGCTCTGTTTCTTCACTTCACCCATCACAAATACTTTCAGATCATCATTACGCGGCACGTAGAGAATATCGCCGGGATAAAGCAGTCGGTTCTGATTGAGGTCGCCGTTTTGCATCAGCGCCTGCAAAGAAATGCGTTCTTCACGACCATTGTGTGTTAGCACTACGTTGCGCCAGTCAGCGGTGTCGGTCAGGCCACCTGCGGCGTTGATGGCGTCGAGAATAGTCAGTGGCACGTTGGTGATCGCCTGTTGACCGGATTTATTCACCTGACCGGAGATATAGGCCTTTTGTGAGCGGAAGGCGGCGATATTAACGTCCACCTGCGGGTCAGCGATGTACGTCGCTAAGCGCCCGGTAATATCACTGCGGATTTCAGCGAGCGTTTTCCCGACTACGTGAACCTTGCCGATATACGGGTAAAACATAGTGCCGTCAGGCTGTACCCAGTTGCCGGTGTCGCTGGAGCTGCGGTACTGACCGGCTGGCGTGGTGAGTTCCGGGTGATCCCAGACGGTGACATTCAGAACGTCGCCCGGCCCGACGCGATACTGGTAATTCGCGATCTCGCTTTCCAGCGTCATATTGGGGCGCGCTACATTCGGGCGTGGGCGTAATTGGTCAATCAGGCGCGGGGTCAGCGGATAAACATTCACCATTTTGTCGAGATCGAAATCAGCGTCCTGCTGTTTGATGACGTCTTTGCCCATCGTCGACATATTGCTGCCCGGAAGTACTGTGCAACCGCTTATCAAGGTTACTGACACCAATAATGGCATCAATTTCATTTTGGATTTCATCATTGTTTATTTATCACTTTGGCAGAGTAATTATCCTGTGCACTATTAATAGCAATATCGCCATGCACATTTACCTTGCAGTTAATTGAATAAAAATTTAACTGGCATCAGTCCTAAAAAAATTGATTTCATCCGCAGGCTATTGACAGAATAATTCAGACTGGTCTTTCAGGCATCCAGACACGCTACCGCCCCTGGCTTTTTAGCCACCAATACACTGATTTAGCTTAATTTTTCAAACCCTCTCTGCATACAATCGTTGATGAGAAAGGGTTATTGCGGAAATTAACTTCCGAATATAAGGTGACATTATGGTAATTGAATATTGGCTCTCCAATAATGCAGGAGGAAGTGTTACAGCTAACGGAATAGCAGGCAAGGTAACAATTCGGCAATTGGCTATTTTTAAGAATTATATTAAGTGTCATTCAATATGGTTTTTAGGAGTTTCTTTAGGTTGACAATATTTAATATTGCGCCTCCACATGCGATATTTCTTAAATAATGTTTTATTATTACCACTTTTAATTCAGGGATAATGTGAGGTTATTACCCTCAAATAATATGAGATAAATAGTGCTGCAACATTGCATTTTTGCCCCGATTTATCCATGATCGAATTGTGACATTTGTCATACAACGAATAGGTTTTGTACTTACTATGGAATGGATTGCCGATCCGTCTATCTGGGCCGGGTTAATCACGCTGATTGTGATCGAACTGGTCCTCGGCATTGATAACCTGGTCTTTATTGCCATCCTCGCCGAAAAACTACCGCCGAGGCAGCGCGACCGCGCACGGGTTACCGGGCTGCTGCTGGCGATGTTAATGCGCCTGTTACTGCTGGCGTCAATCTCCTGGCTGGTCACCCTGACTCAACCGCTGTTCAGCTTCCGCTCGTTTACCTTTAGCGCCCGCGACTTAATCATGCTGTTTGGTGGTTTCTTCCTGTTGTTCAAAGCCACGATGGAGCTGAACGAACGGCTGGAAGGGAAAGACAGCAATAATCCCACACAACGCAAAGGTGCGAAGTTCTGGGGCGTGGTGACGCAAATTGTGGTACTGGACGCCATTTTCTCACTCGACTCAGTGATTACCGCCGTCGGGATGGTCGACCATTTACTGGTCATGATGGCCGCCGTGGTTATCGCTATCAGCCTGATGTTGATGGCCAGCAAGCCGTTAACGCAATTTGTTAACAGTCACCCGACGATCGTTATTCTCTGCTTAAGCTTCCTGTTGATGATTGGCTTTAGCCTGGTGGCAGAAGGTTTCGGCTTCGTCATTCCGAAAGGCTACCTGTACGCTGCCATTGGTTTCTCGGTGATGATCGAGGCGCTCAATCAGTTGGCTATCTTTAACCGGCGACGTTTTCTTTCCGCTAACCAGACGCTGCGCCAGCGGACTACCGAAGCGGTAATGCGCCTGCTTAGCGGGCAAAAAGAAGATGCGGAACTGGACGCCGAAACCGCGTCCATGCTGGTGGATCATGGTAACCAGCAGATCTTTAATCCGCAGGAACGGCGGATGATTGAGCGGGTACTTAATCTTAACCAGCGTACCGTCAGCAGCATTATGACGTCGCGCCACGATATTGAGCATATCGATCTCAACGCGCCGGAAGAAGAAATCCGCCAGTTGCTGGAGCGAAATCAGCATACGCGGCTGGTGGTTACCGACGGTGATGACGCAGAAGATTTGCTCGGTGTTGTTCACGTTATCGACCTGCTACAACAGTCTCTGCGCGGCGAACCGCTCAACCTGCGGGTGTTGATTCGCCAGCCGCTGGTGTTCCCGGAAACCTTGCCGTTGTTACCTGCCCTGGAGCAGTTCCGTAATGCCCGCACGCACTTTGCTTTTGTGGTGGATGAGTTTGGCTCGGTGGAAGGGATTGTGACATTAAGTGACGTCACTGAAACCATTGTCGGTAACTTACCGAACGAAGTGGAAGAGATCGACGCCCGCCATGATATTCAGAAGAATGCGGACGGTTCCTGGACGGCGAATGGTCATATGCCGCTGGAAGATCTGGTGCAATATGTGCCGCTGCCGCTGGATGAAAAACGTGAATATCACACCATTGCCGGGCTGTTGATGGAATATTTACAGCGTATTCCAAAACCTGGCGAAGAAGTTCAGGTGGGGGATTATTTGCTTAAAACGTTGCAGGTGGAAAGCCATCGCGTGCAGAAGGTGCAGATTATTCCGCTGCATAAGGATGGCGAGTTGGAGTACGAGGTGTGATGGTATCGGTCATTTTACCCAATAGCCGAAAGGAATAAGATGAGGGAACCGCGCCAGCGGCGATTTACCGCCGGGAGCCCGGGTTGCCAGGGTGGTGGCGATTGAGCCACCCTGGCACGTTCACCGGCTTGAGCGTTCCATAGTAGCGAGGAACATCAAGTGAACGGAACAGCCTTCGATCTTACATATTCAGAATATAATGATGCCGCCACGAACGCCTGATGCGACGCTTTACGCGTCTTATCAGGCCTACAGGACTGGTCACCTGGTAACCTACATCTTCTCCAGCAACTTCTTCACATCCTTGCCATTGCGGGAATCTTTATTCCGCTCGGCCCAGTCATTCAGGCGACGTTTCGCTTCGTCCTGTAGATGTTTGCGCAGTAACTGATCCACTTGCAGGCTGTAATTGAGTTGCTGCCAGTTGCCATAAACCCGCAGCGGTACTGGCGTTTCTTTCAGGAAATCAATCAGTTTACTTTCCCCGTTCCAGCCACCCACGACCCGAATATCAAACTGGGTATCGCAGGTTTGATCTGCCAGATTCAACATGCCTTCCCCTGTCAGCGCCAGCACAGGCGATTGACCTTGCATGTCGTTTAACGTCACGACGCCATCCTTCAACGTCAAATCGGTGGTAAAGCGGTCAAGCCGCGTCACGTTATCAAAGTTTTCAGCGGCCTTCACATCACCGCCATTACGCTCTACCGCTTGCTGAATCATCTGCTGGAAGTTCATCCCTTCCATGCGCGTGTCGGTCATTTCGACATGTGCCTGTCCTTGCCAGTTGTGGCGGAATGCGTCGGCATCTATGTCAGCACCGGAGAAATCACCAGCCAGTGACATTTTTCCGGTCAACGAAATCGGATAGTTAAACGCCTTCAGAATGGTACCAATCTCAACGTTTTCCAGCCGTGGCTGGAAGTTTATCCGCGGATTTATTGATGTCGCGTCCAGCGTGCCCGGCAGTGAAACCTGTCCACCGTTAAGTTTGCCCTGCAGTTGAGTAATTTCCAGCAAACCCGACTTGTTGGTCATTTGCGTGGCAACATCTGTAAAATTCATTCCGCGCCAGCGCACGTTACTGGCCTGCAACAAAATATCAGCCGTAAAGCCTTGCAGTCCCTGATAGGCCGGTTCATCAATACGCGAAGAAATGACCGGGCGCGGCAACGTTGATTGGCTCTGCCCCTGCTGCGCGGCACCGTTTTCACCATTCGCGGTTTCATTAAGCGGGATGAGGTTGTCAAGATTCAGTTGCGGGAATTGCAGTCTCAGCTGCCATTCCGGTTTCTCTGTCAGCGTGACCTGTGCTTGCCCGCTCAGCGTACTGTCATTGGCGGTCAAGCTGATTTGGTTAAATGAAAGGCGTTTATGTGACTCCTGCCACTGGGCCTGGAAACTCCCCTGCCCCTGAATACCTTGTTTTGGTAAATCGGCACCCTGCAACTGCCAGTTAATTTGTTCAATAGCCGCCGTTAAATCATGCGGATAATCAGAAGCATCCACCGTACCGTTAAGGGATATTGTGAGATCGCGCTGATCGCGATTAACCCGCCCGGAGAACTCAAATGAGCCACGATGTTGGGGATCTTGTTCCATTTGCAGGCGGATATTGCGGATTGTCACCTGCTCGTCATCTTCATGCTGGAACACCAGCACGCTGTCCGCCACCTTAAGACTGGATATATCAAACGACCATCCGCGATCGTCTGACAGATCCGGCAAGGTATTGTCGCGCGGTGCAACCGGAGCGTCTTCACTGCGCACCGCTTCCGTCTGCGGCGTCAGTTGGATCACTGCCCCTTTTAGCATCACCTGCTTAACGCTCAGTTGATGACTCAGTAGTGGTAAAAGCGCCACGTCCAGACGCATGTTGTCGGCGCGAACCAGTGGCTGGCTTGCGCCCTGGGCGGTGAGAGACATTCGCCCGGAGAGGATACTAAGCTGCGGCCAGACGTGCCAACGCAGTGGCCCGTCGAGCTGCAATTGATAACCGCTACGTGCAGCAACTTGCTTGACCATATAGTCGCGGAAATCATTCGGATTCACCAGCAACACTAACGCAGATAACCCGGCCACCAGCACGACCAGGAGTATCATCAGCGTCGTCAGAAATCGTCTCATGGTATCCTCAATGGGCCTGAATTAGTCTTTATCGATTCGGCTGGCTACCGCGCCCTGCTGGTTGCGATATTTCGCATCTTCACGGCGGTTGTAAGGTCGCGCCGCCGGGCCGGAAAGCGGCTCAAAGCTCAGCGCACCAATTAACATGCCCGGACGCAGCGCCAGCGGCAGCTTACCGGAGTTGTAGAACTCCAGCACAATGCAACCAGACCAGCCCGGATCGATACGGTGCGCGGTGACGTGCACCATCAGCCCCAGACGCGCCAAAGAGGAACGCCCGTCCAGCCAGCCCACCAGATCGGCTGGCAGCGTCACCGACTCCAGCGTCACCGCCAGCGCCAGCTCTCCTGGGTGAAGATAGAACGCCTCGCCCTCGTCGAGAACGATCTCATCGCTCATCACGCGGTCAAGCGCGGCGCTCACTTCATCTTTGGGACCGCTCAGATCGATAAACGCTGCCGTGTGACCACGGAAGGTACGAAATTTATTGCCCAGGCGTACATCCACCGTCGCGCCGTTAATACGCTCCACTGGCGGACGTGGGTTGATCGACAAACGGCCTTCATCAAGCCAGGCTTCAATATCTCGGTCACACAGACGCATGGCATTTTCTCCTTTCGCGCATCACTCCCTTAACGCCAATTACGTCAAGGGCATACCAGGTTATCACTGAACGGTACACAATTTATCAAGCTTATTCAAAGAACTGACTTATTTTCGCTTTCAATATATCGATCGCGATGCGGTTTTTCCCGCCGCGCGGCACGATAATGTCCGCATATTGTTTAGAAGGCTCAATGAATTGCAGGAACATCGGGCGCACGGTTTTTTGATATTGCGCCATCACGGAATCCATTGAACGCCCACGCTCGTTAACGTCACGCTTGATGCGGCGCATCAGGCAGATATCCAGCGGGGTATCAACGAAAATGGAGAAGTTAAGTTCGTCACGCAAACGCGCATCCGTCAGCAACAAAATGCCTTCGAGAATGATGACCTTCTTCGGCTCAACCGTCACCGTTTCTTTCATACGCGTATGTTCAACATAGCTGTAAACCGGCAGGTCAATTGCCGAGCCGCGTTTCAACGCTTGTAAATGCTCAAGCAGCAGGCTGTGATCCATCGCGCTGGGATGGTCGTAGTTGGTCTTAACGCGTTCTTCCATCGACAGATGGCTTTGATCTTTGTAATAGCAGTCTTCGGGAATTACGCCGATGTGTTCATCACCGACTTGCTCACGTAATTCACGATAAAGGGTACTGGCAATAAGACTCTTGCCGGAAGCCGATGCGCCAGCGATACCGATAATGACGCACTGATGAGACTGATCAGTCATATATTTAGCGACCTGATTAACCTGGATGTTAGGAAGGGGGCGACGAAGCGCCAAACGCGGCAATTATAGGGATTTCATCCGTCTGATACCAGTCGAATAGCGTTGCCGCGCGCTCAGAGTTAATTGTTGACAAAGAATTCCCGGTGGCAAATTACGTTGATCAGTTTTATGTAAGGTAAAAAATGTTATACGCAGTTGCGCAAATTATCCGCCTTTACGTCACTTTATGAGCAATTCGCATATAAAATGTAAAACTTTTGTACTAGCATAAACACAGAAACGAATACTGGCGACCTGGTCTTGCGGATAAAGCGGTAATGAGCAAACAATCACAGCATGTATTAATTGCCCTGCCCCACCCGCTGCTTCACCTGGTCAGTTTAGGTTTAGTCTCGTTTATCTTTACCCTTTTCTCGCTTGAGCTTTCGCAGTTTGGCACCCAACTCGCCCCACTGTGGTTCCCGACGTCCATCATGATGGTGGCGTTTTATCGCCATGCCGGGCGCATGTGGCCGGGAATTGCGCTGAGCTGTTCGCTGGGAAATATCGCCGCATCCATCCTGCTTTTTTCCACCAGCTCGCTGAACATGACCTGGACGACCATCAATATTGTTGAAGCCGTGGTCGGGGCAGTGCTGCTACGTAAATTGCTGCCGTGGTATAACCCCTTGCAAAATCTGGCTGACTGGCTGCGTCTGGCACTCGGCAGCGCCATTGTTCCGCCTCTGTTGGGGGGTGTTCTGGTTGTCCTGCTGACGCCCGGAGACGATCCTCTCAGGGCATTTTTGATATGGGTACTGTCAGAATCCATCGGCGCTCTGGCACTGGTGCCGCTGGGATTGTTATTTAAACCACACTATCTGCTGCGCCATCGCAACCCACGGTTGCTTTTTGAGTCGCTGCTCACGTTAGCCATCACACTGACGTTAAGCTGGCTTTCGATGCTGTATCTGCCGTGGCCTTTTACTTTCATTATTGTGCTGTTGATGTGGAGCGCCGTGCGCCTGCCACGAATGGAAGCCTTTTTGATCTTCCTTACCACGGTGATGATGGTGTCGCTGATGATGGCCGCGGATCCCTCCCTGCTTGCTACGCCGCGTACGTACCTGATGAGCCATATGCCGTGGCTACCGTTTTTGCTGATCCTGCTGCCCGCCAACATCATGACCATGGTGATGTATGCCTTTCGTGCGGAACGCAAACACATTTCCGAAAGCGAAACCCGCTTTCGGAACGCGATGGAATATTCCGCTATCGGTATGGCGTTAGTGGGCACCGAGGGACAATGGCTGCAAACCAACAAAGCGCTCTGCCAGTTTCTCGGGTACAGTCAGGAAGAGCTGCGCGGACTCACCTTTCAGCAACTGACCTGGCCGGAGGATCTCAATAAAGATCTCCAACAGGTTGAAAAGCTGATAAGCGGTGAAATAAACACCTATTCAATGGAAAAACGCTACTACAACCGCAATGGCGATGTTGTCTGGGCGTTGCTTGCCGTCTCACTGGTGCGCCACACGGATGGCACGCCGCTCTATTTTATCGCTCAGATTGAAGACATTAACGAGCTAAAACGCACCGAACAGGTCAATCAGCAACTGATGGAGCGCATCACGCTGGCTAACGAAGCGGGCGGGATTGGCATCTGGGAGTGGGAGTTGAAGCCGAATGTTTTTAGCTGGGATAAGCGGATGTTCGAGCTGTATGAAATTCCTCCACATATCAAACCGAACTGGCAGGTGTGGTACGAGTGCGTGCTGCCGGAAGATCGCCAGCATGCCGAAAAAGTGATTCGTGATTCGTTGCAATCACGCTCGCCCTTTAAACTGGAATTTCGCATTACCGTAAAAGACGGTATTCGCCATATCCGCGCCCTCGCCAACCGGGTACTGAATAAAGAAGGCGAAGTCGAACGTCTCCTCGGCATCAATATGGATATGACCGAAGTGAAACAGCTTAACGAGGCATTGTTTCAGGAAAAAGAGCGCCTGCACATTACGCTTGATTCCATCGGTGAAGCCGTGGTCTGTATTGATATGGCGATGAAAATTACCTTTATGAATCCAGTGGCGGAGAAGATGAGCGGCTGGACGCAGGAAGAAGCGTTAGGTGTTCCGCTCCTGACGGTGTTGCATATTACTTTTGGCGACAACGGACCATTAATGGAGAACATTTACAGTGCCGACACCTCACGTTCCGCAATCGAACAAGATGTGGTGTTGCACTGTCGGAGCGGCGGCAGTTACGACGTGCATTACAGTATTACGCCGTTAAGTACTCTGGACGGCAGCAATATTGGTTCGGTTCTGGTGATTCAGGACGTCACCGAATCACGCAAAATGCTGCGCCAGCTGAGCTACAGCGCCTCCCATGATGCACTGACGCATCTCGCCAACCGCGCCAGTTTTGAGAAACAACTGCGTATCCTGCTGCAAACGGTAAACAGTACGCATCAGCGACATGCCCTGGTGTTTATCGATCTTGATCGCTTTAAAGCGGTGAATGACAGCGCCGGGCATGCGGCGGGCGACGCTTTGCTGCGCGAACTGGCGTCGTTGATGCTGAGTATGCTGCGCTCCAGTGACGTGCTGGCGCGGCTCGGCGGTGATGAATTTGGTCTGCTGCTGCCAGACTGCAATGTTGAAAGCGCTCGTTTTATCGCTACACGTATTATCAGTGCTGTGAATGACTATCACTTTATATGGGAAGGCCGGGTACATCGGGTAGGTGCCAGCGCCGGGATTACCTTGATCGATGACAACAATCATCAGGCGGCAGAAGTGATGTCGCAGGCTGATATCGCCTGTTATGCCTCCAAAAATGGTGGACGGGGCCGGGTGACGGTTTACGAACCACAGCAAGCTGCCGCACATAGCGAACGGGCGGCGATGTCGCTTGATGAACAGTGGCGGATGATTAAAGAGAATCAGTTGATGATGATCGCCCACGGTGTCGCTTCGCCGCGGATCCCGGAAGCGCGTAATTTGTGGCTGATTTCGCTTAAGCTCTGGAGTTGCGAAGGCGAAATTATTGATGAACAAACATTTCGTCGTAGCTTCAGCGATCCGGCACTTAGCCATGCTCTTGACCGACGGGTATTCCACGAATTTTTCCAGCAGGCCGCCAAAGCGGTTGCCAGTAAAGGCATAAGCATCGCCCTCCCCCTTTCCGTTGCCGGTTTGAGTAGCGCCACGCTGGTGAATGATCTGCTTGAGCAGCTGGAAAATAGCCCTCTACCACCACGGTTATTACATCTGATTATTCCGGCTGAAGCGATTTTAGATCACGCAGAAAGCGTGCAAAAACTGCAGCTGGCGGGATGTCGGATAGTGCTCAGCCAGGTGGGCCGCGATCTGCAAATCTTCAACTCGCTGAAAGCGAATATGGCAGATTACCTGCTACTTGATGGTGAGTTATGCGCCAACGTGCAGGGTAATTTGATGGATGAGATGCTGATTACGATTATTCAGGGGCACGCTCAGCGACTCGGGATGAAAACCATCGCCGGGCCAGTCGTTTTACCCTTAGTGATGGATACGCTTTCTGGCATCGGCGTCGATCTGATTTATGGTGATGTGATTGCCGATGCCCAACCGCTGGATTTGCTGGTGAATAGCAGTTATTTCGCGATTAACTGAGAGAGCGTTTGCCCATTGCCTGATGCGACGCTAACGCGTCTTATCATGCCTACAAATCGCTCATTCCCCAGACCGGATAAGGCGCTCGCACCGCATCCGGCGACCAACGTCATGCTTCGTCTGGTTGCCAGCCTTCCGTATACCAGATATGCAACAGCGCATAAGAACGCCAGGGCTTCCAGCGCTCGGCATAACGGCGGATTTGTGCCGGTGTCATTCCCGGAAATCGCCGTTTAATCAGATAATCATCCGGCAGAAAAACATCTTTCGCCTGCCAGCCACGCAAAGCAAAATAATTCGCCGTCCAGCGCCCGATACCCGGAAAAGTTTGCAGCGTTTTCATCGCCTGCTCCACATCGCCCGGAATTGTCATTGGTAAGCTGCCCTCCAGCGCCGCATTTGCCAGATGAATCAGTGCCTCTGCCCGTTTCAACGGCATGCCTAACGCTTTTAATGCCTGCGGGTCGGCTGCTGCCAGCCGCTGAGGCGTGGGGAAGCAGATATACTCCGGAAAATCATCCAGCCGTTCGCCATAAAGCTGTACCACTTTGGCAGTCAATTTTGCCGCCATCGCCACGCTCACCAGTTGGCCTAAAATCGCCCGCACACCCTGCTCAAAAGCATCAATACAGCCGGGTAAACGCAATCCGGGCCGCCCCGCGCCTAACTTTCCCAACGCACCGTTAACAATCTGCGGGTTACATTGCAGATCAAGCAGGCGGCTCATTTTCGCCAGACACTCTGCGGCAACAGGTTCTAAACCTGCACTTAAATTTATGTGCAGAGTATGGCGGGCTATATCCGGAATAGCAGTCACTACGCCGCGATATTCGCCCACCGCCAGACTACGGGCATAATAATTGTCCGCGACCGTTTCCACACCGCTCACCGCACGGGCGGCGAGAAATCCCAACATCCACGACCAGTCATACGGCGGCTGCCAGTTCAGGGTATACATCGCATCTCCTTGTTAATCCGCTTTCAGCATAAACGTTATTCAGACGTTACGCTTTGCTTTCATATTCCGGTTGTCGCGACAGCAACATTTCGCTAAAGTCACGCCCCTTCTTCACCGGCATGGGGATTAATTCGTGTTTATTGGTTTTGATTACGGTACAGCAAACTGTTCAGTGGCGGTCATGCGTGACGGTAAACCGCAATTACTGAAAATGGAAAACGACAGCACGCTGCTGCCTTCAATGCTTTGCGCGCCAACGCGTGAATCGGTAAGCGAATGGCTGTACCGCCATCATGATGTTCCGGCAGACGACGATGAAACGCAGGCGCTGTTACGTCGGGCGATTCGTTATAACCGCGAAGAAGATATCGATGTTACGGCGAAAAGCGTGCAGTTCGGTCTTTCCTCACTGGCACAGTACATTGATGATCCAGAAGAAGTGTGGTTTGTGAAATCACCAAAATCGTTCCTCGGTGCCAGCGGCTTAAAACCGCAGCAGGTAGCGCTGTTTGAGGATCTGGTCTGCGCAATGATGTTGCACATTCGCCAGCAGGCGCAGGCGCAGCTGCCAGAAGCGATTACTCAGGCGGTGATTGGTCGCCCGATCAACTTCCAGGGGCTGGGCGGCGATGAAGCAAACGCCCAGGCGCAAGAGATTCTGGAACGCGCGGCGAAGCGTGCCGGATTCAGGGACGTGGTATTCCAGTACGAGCCGATCGCGGCTGGGCTGGATTACGAAGCCACCTTGCAGGAAGAAAAACGGGTGCTGGTGGTGGATATCGGCGGTGGTACGACTGACTGTTCATTGCTGCTGATGGGGCCGCAGTGGCGTTCGCGTCTCGATCGTGAAGCCAGTCTGCTGGGTCACAGTGGTTGTCGTATTGGCGGTAACGATCTGGATATCGCCCTGGCGTTTAAAAACCTGATGCCACTGCTGGGTATGGGTGGCGAAACCGAAAAAGGCATCGCCCTGCCGATCCTGCCGTGGTGGAATGCGGTTGCCATCAACGACGTACCTGCGCAGAGTGATTTCTACAGTAGTGCCAACGGTCGTCTGCTTAACGATCTGGTACGCGATGCCCGCGAACCGGAAAAAGTGGCCCTGTTACAGAAAGTCTGGCGTCAGCGTTTAAGCTATCGCCTGGTGCGTAGCGCAGAAGAGTGCAAAATTGCTCTTTCAAGCGTAGCGGAAACCCGCGCCTCACTGCCGTTTATCAGCAATGAACTGGCTACGCTGATTAGCCAGCGAGGGCTGGAAAGCGCCCTCAGCCAGCCACTGGCGCGGATTCTGGAACAGGTGCAACTGGCCCTGGATAACGCCCAGGAAAAACCGGACGTTATCTACCTGACCGGCGGTAGCGCCCGTTCTCCGCAGATTAAAAAAGCGCTGGCAGAACAGTTGCCGGGCATTCCGATTGCAGGCGGCGATGACTTTGGCTCCGTCACCGCCGGGCTGGCACGCTGGGCGGAAGTGGTGTTTCGTTAATTGAAAAATGGCTCAGCAGCGGCTTAAATCTGCCTGCGCCTGAGCCAGTTTTTCTGCTGCCTGACGTAACGGTTCCATCAACGGCATGGTCCGTGCTGGAGCATGAAGGCGGAATCGCTGCAACTCTGTCGCGCCGACTGTCAACGCCGATTCCAGCCGATGTCGTTTGGCGGTCATTTTCGCCATTACCGCTTGTCTGTCTGCTGGCGTTATCGCTTCATTCGGCCTGAACACAAAACGGCGTTCACAGTTCGCTTTCCAGTCGATAACCGCCTGGGTCAGATGGTCGCCAAACCCTTTCACTTGCTTAACGCCACGACGGGTAACATCTGCGGCTGTTTCAATACCAAAAGACCGTAACGCCGCTTTACGCGCAGGGCCAACGCCGGGAATAGAGGCAACATCAATAAAAAATCCCTCCAGAAACTTCTGCTTCTGCCGTTCCCTTGCAGTGTCATGAAGTGCTGCCAGAGCGCGTTTCTCTTCTTCCGGTAACCCGAGAATTTCGTCCTTCATTTTTTCGAGCATCGTCCGTTTGGCGATAAAACCTTCCAGGCCGCCTACCTGCTGGATCTGGCGGACTAAATGGTCATAGTCCATTTTCGCACGATTAAATGCCTCACGGCGTTGCTGAACTTCTGCTTTGTACGCTTTGCTTGTCAAACTGCCAATAATCCAGATAGCCGCCAGCACAGGAACCAAAATAATATAACGCGGTTCTGCCTGAAGGCCGCAAAGCAGCAGCGATAATGCTGACAGTGCGATCTCAAGCAGAATGATGTATTCGCGCCGTAACAGGCCTAAAGGAAGCGGCCTGCCAGTCGGTTGGAAATGATCGGGTAATGGCAGTTGCAATGCTGGCGGTGCTACTGACGCCATCACCATCGCCCAGACTTTTGCCAGCACAAAATCCCCGCCGGTGGTAATGACCTCTTCGCCGAGATCAATAAAATAGATAACACCTTGATTATCCAGCGCACACCATGGGCAGTCAGCCAAATGACCGGGATAAACATGCATTGCCGAAACGGTACATTTCTTTAACTGTTGGCGTAGAGAATCCAGTGCTGATACCCACGCTTTAGCCGTCGGACGCCCGGTTGCCACGCCACTTTCCGTAAACGCCTGCTGAAACATGGCTTCAACATCACTCGGTAACATCGATAGCGGAATCGATCGTGGCGGCGGTTTTAAACCACGTCGCTGATTATCTGACGCGTAGGCATAACGGAAATGGGTAATATCCGTCTCCAGCGCATTACCCGCATCAGAGATAAGCGGCACACCAGAATAAGGATGCCGGCCACCAAACAAGACGTGAAAAATCAGCAACGCAAGGCCAAAATTATCGTGATTTTCTGTGCGTTCAAAGCCGACAAATGACGACAAGGTTTGTAGCTCTGGCGGCGTAAAATGCGACACGCCGACTTCGCATAAATGCAGTGTGCCATTGGCGTTAATCTGAAAGGAGTCGCTATCAATCAACACCACTTTGCTGTCGCGACCTACCATAAAACTGTTCTGGTTTACGTCACCCACGACGTGCCCGTGCTCGTGAACCGTAGCAAAAGATGAAGCAATATTGCGCGCAACATAGAGTAGAAAATCCCACGCACAATGAGGGTAACGTTGACGACGATGTGCCGGGCTATAGATCATATGAATCGGTTCTTTACCAGAAACTTTTGGCATCATAAAACCGATAACTTTTCCGCCTCGTCCACCGTGAAGCGTTGCCTGCGGCCAGGCGACATAATTCAACAATTGCGCGTCAGCTGTCGCAGCCATAAAGGCAAGTTTGTCCTGTTTTAAGGCGGGTGGCGGCGTGTGATAAATCTTGGCGACGCTATCGACAAACTCATTGATATCATAAACCGCGCCTTCACCGCCTTTGCCCAGTTCACGGCCTGGCGTAACGCACTCACCAGTAG
The DNA here is from genome assembly GCF_002950395.1 of Shigella sonnei. Taxonomy (NCBI): domain Bacteria; kingdom Pseudomonadati; phylum Pseudomonadota; class Gammaproteobacteria; order Enterobacterales; family Enterobacteriaceae; genus Shigella; species Shigella sonnei. The sequence goes on along the minus strand of NZ_CP026802.1, from coordinate 707,687 downwards.
CAGTATATAAAGTGGGTTTCATGGTAACCACAGCGCCAGTGCCAACGTTTTATCATCATCCGTACGCTCGTTTACCGCCGGGCTGGACAAAAACTGCTTTAACAATTCAGGTAATAAATCGAGTTGTTCCTGCGTTGCTGACGCCAGTCCATTGAAAAACGGGGTAAAGAAAGGCACATGAGGAGAATTATCCAGCATATTTAACGCCAGCCGCTGAATACCATCCGTAAATGCTGCAACTTTATGCGCACGCCCAGTGCTGGTGAAAGTTTCCAGTCTGGAAACGGCATCTTCGTCGGTAATGAAGTGCGTCATGTTGGCATATTCACCCACCATCGGCGTGAGAGGCAATTGCAGACCGTGACCCAAATCTACCACCACGCCGCCATCGCCAATCTGCATAATCAAGGTGCCGTCAGGCGATGAAATCAATCCCAGAAACGTGCAGGCAAAATCGCGAACTGCTAATGCTTTGGCTTCTGCCTCGGCAAAAAGTCGTTGACGAATAGTCAGTACCATATTTGTGGCGAGGACATCATTAAGCCCCAATTCACCGTCCTGTACTTTTTGCACCATAAACGCCATCGCTTCATTGACGGCGAGCGTCGCGCCTTCTCCTCCCTGCGAAACGCTACCTGCGCCATCAGCAAGGAACATCACCAGTAATGGTTGCTGGTCGTTTAACCAGACAACCTGCATCTGGCAGGCATCCTGACAAGGCAAATCAGCACTAATGTGCGATGTTCCAACAGCGGATGCATAAACCAGACGCCAGCTCACACTGACGTCCAGCCTTTTGGCGCTTCCAGCACAACTTCCGTTCCCGGCGTGGAGCGGGAAACCGAACGCAGCGAACTGGATAACCAGCTAAACAGTTCACGGAATTGTAATCCCTGCAGTGGCAAAGGCTGACGAACGCTGATTTGTGCCAGAGTCTTCATATCCGCCCCCTGAACACCGATGGAAAAGAAGGCAAACTTCTTATCTTCTTCCCCTGAAACACTTTGTTGGCGGCAGCCTGCCACTCATCGGTTGGAGCGCCATCGGTGATCAGGAAAATCCACGGGCGATAATACGAAATACCATTTGCGCGGTACTCACGTTTCCTCTCTTCAACCATATCCAGGGCTTTGGTAATGGCGGCCCCCATAGGCGTATCCCCCTGGGCAAACAGGATGGGCGGGAAAAAGTTAGCGGCGCTGGTAAAGGGTTGTTCCACATGCACCGGGCCGAACGTCACAATGCCGAGTTCCACTCTTTTTAAAGCCAGCGGATCAGCAAGCAGTTCATCACGAAAGGTAACCAATCCGGCGTTAAGTTCATTAATAGGTCTGCCGCTCATCGAGCCAGAAACATCCAGCAGCAAAATGCAGGGGCAACGTGGTTCCGGGTTACTGGCAAAATCGCTGGTGGCAAACGTGATTTGTTCGCTCATAAGAAATCCTTTCTTAGAGAATTATCGAGGTCCGGTATCATACCGATTGCAATAATGAAATAAGAGCAAACGAAGAAACTTTCAGAATTAGGCCCGTCGGCGCAGAAAATTTTGCTATTCGCCTCGCAAGAACGGAGAGCCGTCGATTGACACTAAGGGCGGAGTGACATAATTTCAGGAGTGAGGGTTAGGGAGAGGTTTCCCCCTCCCCCTGGTGTTCTTAGTAAGCCTGGAAGCTAATCACTAAGAGTATCACCAGTATGATGACGTGCTTCATCATAACCCTTTCCTTATTAAAAGCCCTCTTCTCCGGGAGAGGGTTTCCCGTTTCAGCGTCCCGCTGAAATCGTCGGCTTACCTCCTTTCGCCCTGAATGCAGTCTATCGCTAACGCGTGAACAAAATAGTTTCATCTGTGATTATTGCGTAACGACTCGCAAAGAATATTTGCTGGCAGGATCGCAGACTACAAAGCCTGCGGATTGACAATCTTATCGTGAAGGCATAATTTCAGGAGTGAGGGTAGAGCGGGGTTTCCCCCGCCCTGGTAGTCTTAGTAAGCGGGGAAGCTTATGACTAAGAGCACCACGATGATGAGTAGCTTCATCATGACCCTTTCCTTATTAAGGCCCCTTCCTCGGGAGGGGCTTTCCCGTTTCAGCGTCCCGCTGAAATCGTCGGCTTACCTCCTTTCGCCCTGTATGCAGTCTATCGCTGACTTGCGGATAAAATAGTTTCCAGTGTGATTATTGCGTAACGTCTCGCAAAGAATATTTGCTGGCAGGATCGCAGACTGCAAAGCCTGCAGATTGACAATCTTATCGTGAAGGCATACTTTCAGGAGTGAGGGTAGAGCGGGGTTTCCCCCGCCCTGGTAGCCTTAGTAAGCTGGCCAGCTAATGACTAAGAGCACCACGATGATGAGTAGCTTCATCATGACCCTTTCCTTATTTATGGCCCCTTCCTCGGGAGGGGCTTTCCCGTTTCAGCGTCCCGCTGAAATCGGCGGCTTACCTCCTTTCGCCATGCAAGCAGTCTATCGCTAACGCGTAGATAAAATAGTTTCCTGTGTTATTACTGGATGCGTGCTCGCAAATGTGCCCGTCATTCAGACGATTCCCGACAGTGTTTCATAATTCCTCCATTTTTCTCCCTTATTGGCTGGCTACACTAGTATCATTCCGCGAAACGTTTCAGGAAGAGAAACTCTTAACGATGAAAGGCAGTTATAAATCCCGTTGGGTAATCGTGGTGGTTATCGCCGCCATCGCCGCATTCTGGTTCTGGCAAGGCCGCAATGACTCCCAGAGTGCAGCCCCAGGGGCGACGAAACAAGCGCAGCAATCGCCAGCGGGTGGTCGCCGTGGTATGCGTTCCGGCCCATTAGCCCCGGTTCAGGCGGCGACCGCCGTAGAACAGGCAGTTCCGCGTTACCTCACCGGGCTTGGCACCATTATCGCCGCTAATACTGTTACGGTGCGCAGCCGCGTGGACGGTCAACTGATGGCGTTACATTTCCAGGAAGGCCAGCAGGTCAAAGCAGGCGATTTACTGGCAGAAATTGACCCCAGCCAGTTCAAAGTTGCATTAGCACAAACCCAGGGCCAACTGGCAAAAGATAAAGCCACGCTTGCTAACGCCCGCCGTGATCTGGCGCGTTATCAGCAACTGGCAAAAACCAATCTCGTCTCCCGTCAGGAGCTGGATGCCCAACAGGCGCTGGTCAGTGAAACCGAAGGCACCATTAAGGCTGATGAAGCAAGCGTCGCCAGCGCGCAGTTGCAACTCGACTGGAGCCGCATCACCGCACCAGTCGATGGTCGCGTTGGTCTCAAGCAGGTTGATGTTGGTAACCAAATCTCCAGTGGTGATACCACCGGAATTGTGGTGATCACCCAGACGCATCCTATCGATTTAGTCTTTACCCTGCCGGAAAGCGATATCGCTACTGTAGTGCAGGCGCAAAAAGCCGGAAAACCGCTGGTGGTAGAAGCCTGGGATCGCACCAATTCGAAGAAATTAAGTGAAGGCACGCTGTTAAGCCTCGATAACCAAATCGATGCCACAACCGGTACGATTAAAGTGAAAGCACGCTTTAATAATCAGGATGATGCGCTGTTTCCCAATCAGTTTGTTAACGCGCGCATGTTAGTCGACACCGAACAAAACGCCGTAGTGATCCCAACAGCCGCCCTGCAAATGGGCAATGAAGGCCATTTTGTCTGGGTGCTGAATAGCGAAAACAAGGTCAGCAAACATCTGGTGACGCCGGGCATTCAGGACAGTCAGAAAGTGGTGATCCGTGCAGGTATTTCTGCGGGCGATCGCGTGGTGACAGACGGCATTGATCGCCTGACCGAAGGGGCGAAAGTGGAAGTGGTGGAAGCCCAGAGCGCCACCACTCCGGAAGAGAAAGCCACCAGCCGCGAATACGCGAAAAAAGGAGCACGCTCCTGATGCAGGTGTTACCCCCGAGCAGCACAGGCGGCCCGTCGCGCCTGTTTATTATGCGTCCTGTCGCCACCACGCTGCTGATGGTGGCGATCTTACTCGCCGGGATTATCGGTTATCGCGCCCTGCCCGTTTCGGCGCTGCCGGAAGTGGACTATCCGACCATTCAGGTGGTCACGCTCTACCCAGGTGCCAGCCCGGATGTCATGACCTCTGCCGTTACCGCGCCGCTCGAACGCCAGTTCGGGCAGATGTCTGGCCTGAAACAGATGTCGTCGCAAAGTTCCGGCGGTGCGTCAGTTATCACTTTGCAGTTCCAGCTAACATTACCGCTCGATGTCGCCGAGCAGGAAGTGCAGGCCGCGATTAACGCTGCGACCAACTTGTTGCCGAGCGATCTGCCTAACCCGCCGGTTTACAGCAAAGTGAACCCGGCAGATCCGCCGATCATGACGCTCGCCGTCACCTCAACCGCCATGCCGATGACGCAAGTGGAAGATATGGTGGAAACCCGCGTCGCGCAGAAAATCTCGCAGATTTCCGGCGTCGGCCTGGTGACGCTTTCCGGCGGTCAGCGTCCGGCTGTTCGCGTCAAACTTAACGCTCAGGCGATTGCCGCCCTCGGCCTGACCAGCGAAACCGTGCGCACCGCCATTACCGGCGCTAACGTTAACTCGGCAAAAGGTAGCCTCGACGGCCCTTCCCGTGCAGTCACGCTTTCCGCGAACGACCAGATGCAATCCGCCGAAGAGTATCGCCAGCTAATCATCGCCTACCAGAACGGCGCGCCAATTCGTCTGGGCGATGTCGCAACTGTAGAGCAAGGTGCAGAAAACAGCTGGCTCGGCGCGTGGGCGAACAAAGAACAGGCCATTGTGATGAATGTTCAGCGCCAGCCCGGTGCTAACATTATCTCCACCGCCGACAGCATTCGGCAGATGCTGCCACAGCTCACTGAGAGTCTGCCGAAATCGGTGAAGGTGACAGTGCTTTCCGATCGCACCACCAATATCCGCGCATCCGTCGATGATACTCAGTTTGAATTGATGATGGCTATCGCGCTGGTAGTCATGATTATCTACCTGTTTTTGCGCAATATTCCGGCGACCATCATTCCCGGTGTTGCTGTACCGCTGTCGTTAATCGGCACTTTCGCGGTTATGGTGTTTCTCGATTTTTCAATCAATAACCTGACACTGATGGCGTTAACTATCGCCACCGGATTCGTGGTCGATGACGCCATCGTGGTGATCGAAAACATTTCCCGCTATATCGAAAAAGGCGAAAAACCGTTGGCGGCGGCGCTCAAGGGCGCAGGTGAAATCGGCTTTACCATTATCTCGCTGACCTTCTCACTGATTGCGGTGTTGATCCCACTGCTGTTTATGGGCGATATCGTCGGGCGACTGTTCCGCGAATTTGCTATTACCCTGGCGGTAGCGATTTTGATCTCAGCGGTGGTGTCGCTGACCCTGACACCGATGATGTGCGCGCGGATGCTCAGCCAGGAGTCGTTGCGTAAACAGAACCGCTTCTCCCGTGCCTCGGAAAAAATGTTCGACAGGATAATCGCCGCCTATGGTCGTGGACTGGCGAAAGTGCTGAATCATCCGTGGCTGACCTTAAGCGTGGCACTCAGCACGCTGCTGCTTAGCGTGCTGCTGTGGGTGTTCATTCCGAAAGGTTTCTTCCCGGTACAGGACAATGGCATTATTCAGGGCACTTTGCAGGCACCGCAATCCAGCTCCTTTACCAATATGGCCCAGCGACAACGCCAGGTCGCGGACGTGATTTTGCAGGATCCGGCAGTGCAAAGCCTGACCTCATTTGTTGGCGTTGATGGCACTAACCCGTCGCTGAATAGTGCACGTTTACAAATCAACCTCAAACCGTTGGATGAACGTGATGATCGGGTGCAAAAAGTCATCGCCCGTCTGCAAACGGCGGTAGATAAAGTGCCGGGCGTCGATCTCTTCCTGCAACCAACGCAGGATCTGACTATTGATACTCAGGTCAGCCGCACCCAGTACCAGTTTACCTTGCAGGCCACCTCACTGGATGCGCTCAGTACCTGGGTGCCACAGTTGATGGAAAAACTCCAGCAACTGCCACAGCTTTCTGATGTCTCCAGCGACTGGCAGGACCAAGGGCTGGTGGCGTATGTCAATGTTGATCGCGACAGCGCCAGCCGTCTGGGGATCAGCATGGCGGATGTCGATAACGCCCTGTACAACGCGTTTGGTCAGCGACTGATTTCCACTATTTATACTCAGGCTAACCAGTATCGCGTAGTGCTGGAGCACAACACCGAAATTACCCCGGGCCTCGCGGCGCTGGATACCATTCGCCTGACCAGTAGCGACGGCGGCGTGGTGCCGTTAAGCTCAATTGCCAAAGTTGAACAGCGTTTTGCGCCGCTTTCCATCAACCATCTGGATCAGTTCCCGGTAACGACCATCTCCTTTAACGTGCCGGATAACTATTCGCTGGGCGATGCGGTGCAGGAGATTATGGACACCGAAAAGACGCTGAATCTGCCGGTGGATATCACCACGCAATTCCAGGGCAGCACCCTCGCCTTCCAGTCGGCGCTGGGCAGCACTGTCTGGCTGATTGTCGCGGCGGTGGTGGCGATGTATATCGTGCTCGGCATTCTGTACGAGAGCTTTATTCACCCGATCACCATTCTCTCGACGCTACCCACCGCAGGGGTCGGCGCGCTGCTGGCATTAATGATTGCCGGTAGCGAACTGGATGTGATTGCGATTATCGGCATTATTTTGCTGATCGGTATTGTGAAGAAGAACGCCATCATGATGATCGACTTCGCGCTGGCTGCTGAGCGCGAGCAAGGCATGTCGCCGCGCGATGCAATCTACCAGGCTTGTCTGTTGCGTTTTCGTCCGATCCTGATGACCACCCTGGCGGCTCTGCTTGGCGCGCTGCCGCTGATGTTGAGTACCGGGGTCGGCGCGGAACTGCGTCGTCCGTTAGGTATCGGCATGGTCGGCGGTCTGATTGTCAGCCAGGTGCTGACGCTGTTCACCACGCCGGTGATTTATCTGCTGTTCGACCGCCTGGCATTGTGGACCAAAAGTCGCTTTGCTCGCCATGAAGAGGAGGCGTAAGTGAAGTTTTTTGCCCTCTTCATTTACCGCCCGGTGGCGACGATTTTACTGTCGGTCGCCATTACCCTGTGCGGCATACTGGGCTTCCGTATGCTGCCGGTCGCCCCGCTGCCGCAGGTCGATTTTCCGGTGATTATGGTCAGCGCCTCGCTGCCCGGTGCGTCACCAGAAACAATGGCGTCTTCCGTTGCCACGCCGCTGGAGCGCTCGCTTGGGCGCATTGCCGGGGTCAGCGAAATGACCTCCAGCAGTTCGCTCGGCAGCACACGTATTATTTTGCAGTTTGATTTTGACCGGGACATCAACGGCGCAGCGCGTGATGTGCAGGCGGCGATCAACGCTGCACAAAGTTTGCTGCCCAGTGGGATGCCCAGCCGTCCGACCTATCGCAAAGCGAACCCGTCGGATGCGCCAATTATGATCCTCACGCTGACATCCGATACTTATTCGCAGGGTGAACTGTACGATTTCGCCTCGACGCAGCTGGCTCCGACGATTTCGCAAATCGACGGTGTTGGTGATGTCGATGTCGGAGGCAGCTCACTGCCCGCCGTACGCGTCGGGCTGAATCCGCAGGCGCTGTTTAATCAGGGCGTGTCGCTGGACGACGTACGCACCGCCATCAGCAATGCCAACGTGCGTAAACCGCAGGGCGCGCTGGAAGATGGCACTCACCGCTGGCAGATCCAGACCAATGATGAGCTAAAAACCGCCGCTGAATATCAGCCGTTGATTATTCACTACAACAACGGCGGCGCGGTTCGTCTGGGCGATGTGGCGACGGTGACCGACTCAGTGCAGGATGTGCGCAACGCCGGGATGACCAACGCCAAACCGGCTATTTTACTGATGATCCGCAAACTGCCGGAAGCCAATATTATCCAGACGGTTGACAGCATCCGGGCAAAATTACCGGAGTTGCAGGAAACCATTCCGGCGGCGATTGATCTGCAAATTGCCCAGGATCGCTCCCCCACCATTCGCGCCTCGCTGGAAGAAGTCGAGCAAACGCTGATTATCTCGGTGGCGCTGGTGATTCTGGTGGTGTTTTTATTCCTGCGCTCGGGTCGCGCCACTATTATTCCGCCGTTTCGGTGCCGGTTTCGCTGATTGGTACGTTTGCGGCGATGTACCTGTGCGGATTCAGTCTCAATAACCTTTCGTTAATGGCGCTCACCATCGCTACTGGTTTCGTGGTGGATGACGCCATCGTGGTGCTGGAAAACATTGCACGTCATCTGGAAGCGGGAATGAAACCGTTGCAAGCCGCACTGCAAGGTACTCGCGAAGTCGGTTTTACGGTGCTGTCGATGAGTCTGTCACTGGTGGCGGTGTTCCTGCCGCTGCTGTTGATGGGCGGATTGCCGGGCCGACTGTTACGCGAGTTTGCCGTGACGCTTTCTGTCGCCATTGGTATTTCGTTGCTGGTTTCTCTGACATTAACGCCAATGATGTGTGGCTGGATGCTGAAAGCCAGCAAGCCGCGCGAGCAAAAGCGACTGCGTGGTTTTGGTCGCATGTTGGTAGCCCTGCAACAAGGCTACGGCAAGTCACTGAAATGGGTGCTCAATCATACCCGTCTGGTGGGCGTGGTGCTGCTTGGCACCATTGCGCTGAATATCTGGCTGTATATCTCGATCCCGAAAACCTTCTTCCCGGAGCAGGACACTGGCGTGTTGATGGGCGGGATTCAGGCGGATCAGAGTATTTCGTTTCAGGCGATGCGCGGTAAGTTGCAGGATTTCATGAAAATTATCCGTGACGATCCGGCAGTGGATAATGTCACCGGCTTTACAGGCGGTTCGCGAGTGAACAGCGGGATGATGTTTATCACCCTCAAGCCACGCGACGAACGCAGCGAAACGGCGCAGCAAATTATCGACCGTCTGCGCGTAAAACTGGCGAAAGAACCGGGGGCGAATCTGTTCCTGATGGCGGTACAGGATATTCGCGTTGGTGGGCGTCAGTCGAACGCCAGCTACCAGTACACGTTGTTATCCGACGACCTGGCGGCACTGCGCGAATGGGAGCCGAAAATCCGCAAAAAACTGGCGACGTTGCCGGAACTGGCGGACGTGAACTCCGATCAGCAGGATAACGGCGCGGAGATGAATCTGGTTTACGACCGCGACACCATGGCACGGCTGGGAATCGACGTGCAGGCCGCCAACAGCCTGTTAAATAACGCCTTCGGTCAGCGGCAAATCTCGACCATTTACCAGCCGATGAACCAGTATAAAGTGGTGATGGAAGTGGATCCGCGCTATACCCAGGACATCAGTGCGCTGGAAAAAATGTTCGTTATCAATAACGAAGGCAAAGCGATCCCGCTGTCGTATTTCGCTAAATGGCAACCGGCGAACGCTCCGCTGTCGGTGAATCATCAGGGATTATCGGCGGCCTCGACCATCTCGTTCAACCTGCCGACCGGAAAATCGCTCTCGGACGCCAGTGCGGCGATCGATCGCGCAATGACCCAGCTTGGTGTGCCTTCGACGGTGCGCGGCAGTTTTGCCGGAACAGCGCAGGTGTTCCAGGAGACGATGAACTCACAGGTGATCCTGATTATCGCCGCCATCGCCACGGTGTATATCGTGCTGGGTATCCTTTACGAGAGTTACGTACACCCACTGACGATTCTCTCCACCCTGCCCTCGGCGGGCGTTGGTGCGCTGCTGGCGCTGGAGCTGTTCAATGCCCCGTTCAGCCTAATAGCCCTGATAGGGATCATGCTATTAATCGGCATCGTAAAGAAAAACGCCATTATGATGGTCGATTTTGCGCTCGAAGCCCAACGGCACGGTAACCTGACGCCGCAGGAAGCTATTTTCCAGGCCTGTCTGCTGCGTTTTCGCCCGATTATGATGACTACCCTGGCGGCGCTGTTTGGCGCGCTGCCGCTGGTGTTGTCGGGCGGTGACGGCTCGGAGCTGCGGCACCCCCTGGGGATCACCATTGTCGGTGGACTGGTAATGAGCCAGCTTCTGACGCTGTATACCACGCCGGTGGTGTATCTCTTTTTCGACCGTCTGCGGCTGCGTTTTTCGCGTAAACCTAAACAAACGGTAACCGAGTAAATGACAGAACTTCCCGACAGCACCCGCTGGCAATTGTGGATTGTGGCTTTCGGCTTCTTTATGCAGTCGCTGGACACCACCATCGTTAACACCGCCCTTCCCTCAATGGCGCAAAGCCTCGGGGAAAGTCCGTTGCATATGCACATGGTCATTGTCTCTTATGTGCTGACCGTGGCGGTGATGCTGCCCGCCAGCGGCTGGCTGGCGGACAAAGTCGGCGTGCGCAATATTTTCTTTACCGCCATCGTGCTGTTTACTCTCGGTTCACTGTTTTGCGCGCTTTCCGGCACGCTGAACGAACTGTTGCTGGCACGCGCGTTACAGGGCGTTGGCGGTGCGATGATGGTGCCGGTCGGCAGGTTGACGGTGATGAAAATCGTACCGCGCGAGCAATATATGGCGGCGATGACCTTTGTCACGTTACCCGGTCAGGTCGGTCCGCTGCTCGGTCCGGCGCTCGGCGGTCTGCTGGTGGAGTACGCGTCGTGGCACTGGATCTTTTTGATCAACATTCCGGTGGGGATTATCGGTGCGATCGCCACATTGCTGTTAATGCCGAACTACACCATGCAGACGCGGCGCTTTGATCTTTCCGGCTTTTTATTGCTGGCGGTTGGCATGGCTGTATTAACCCTGGCGCTGGACGGCAGTAAAGGTACAGGTTTATCGCCGCTGGCGATTGCTGGCCTGGTCGCAGTTGGCGTGGTGGCACTGGTGCTTTATCTGCTGCACGCCAGAAATAACAACCGCGCCCTGTTCAGTCTGAAACTGTTCCGCACTCGTACCTTTTCGCTGGGCCTGGCGGGGAGCTTTGCCGGACGTATTGGCAGTGGCATGTTGCCCTTTATGACACCGGTTTTCCTGCAAATTGGCCTCGGTTTCTCGCCGTTTCATGCCGGACTGATGATGATCCCGATGGTACTTGGCAGCATGGGAATGAAGCGAATTGTGGTTCAGGTGGTGAATCGCTTTGGTTATCGTCGGGTACTGGTAGCGACCACGCTGGGTCTGTCGCTGATCACCCTGTTGTTTATGACTACCGCTCTGTTGGGCTGGTACTACGTTTTGCCGTTCGTCCTGTTTTTACAAGGGATGGTCAACTCGACCCGTTTCTCCTCCATGAACACCCTGACGCTGAAAGATCTCCCGGACAATCTGGCGAGCAGCGGCAACAGTCTGCTGTCGATGATTATGCAATTGTCGATGAGTATCGGCGTCACCATCGCCGGGCTGTTGCTGGGACTTTTTGGTTCGCAGCATGTCAGCGTCGACAGCGGCACCACACAAACCGTCTTTATGTACACCTGGCTTAGCATGGCGTTTATCATCGCCCTTCCGGCGTTCATCTTTGCCAGAGTGCCGAACGATACGCATCAAAATGTAGCTATTTCGCGGCGAAAAAGGAGCGCGCAATGAAGTTCTGGCGACCTGGTATTACCGGCAAACTGTTTCTGGCGATTTTCGCCACCTGCATTGTTTTGCTGATCAGTATGCACTGGGCGGTGCGTATCAGTTTTGAGCGTGGCTTTATTGATTACATCAAGCATGGTAATGAACAGCGATTACAACTGTTAAGTGATGCGCTTGGCGAGCAGTATGCGCAGCATGGCAACTGGCGCTTCCTGCGCAACAATGATCGCTTTGTCTTTCAGATCCTGCGTTCATTTGAACACGATAATTCGGAAGATAAACCCGGCCCGGGTATGCCACCGCACGGCTGGCGTACCCAGTTCTGGGTGGTTGATCAAAACAACAAAGTGCTGGTTGGTCCGCGAGCGCCGATTCCACCTGACGGTACACGGCGACCCATTCTGGTCAACGGTGCGGAAGTTGGCGCGGTGATCGCCTCCCCCGTTGAGCGGTTAACGCGCAATACTGATATCAATTTCGATAAACAACAGCGGCAAACCAGCTGGTTGATTGTCGCCCTGGCAACGTTACTCGCGGCACTTGCCACTTTTCTGCTGGCGCGCGGTTTACTGGCACCGGTAAAACGACTTGTCGATGGCACGCACAAACTGGCGGCGGGCGATTTCACTACCCGCGTAACGCCCACCAGTGAAGATGAACTGGGCAAACTGGCGCAAGACTTCAACCAGCTTGCCAGCACACTGGAGAAAAACCAGCAAATGCGGCGCGATTTTATGGCCGATATTTCTCACGAACTGCGTACGCCATTAGCGGTGCTGCGCGGTGAACTGGAAGCTATTCAGGATGGCGTGCGCAAATTCACGCCGGAGACGGTGGCGTCTTTACAGGCGGAGGTCGGTACACTGACCAAACTGGTTGACGATCTCCATCAGTTGTCGATGTCTGATGAAGGCGCCCTCGCCTATCAAAAAGCACCGGTAGATTTGATCCCACTGCTGGAAGTGGCGGGCGGCGCATTTCGCGAACGATTCGCCAGCCGTGGCCTGAAACTGCAATTTTCCCTGCCAGACAGTATTACCGTATTTGGCGATCGCGACCGTTTAATGCAGTTATTCAATAATTTACTTGAAAACAGCCTGCGCTACACTGACAGCGGCGGCAGCCTGAAAATCTCTGCCGAGCAGCACGACAAAACGGTGCGCCTGACCTTTGCCGACAGTGCGCCAGGTGTCAGTGACGAGCAGCTACAAAAATTATTTGAACGTTTTTATCGCACCGAAGGTTCCCGCAACCGCGCCAGCGGTGGTTCCGGGCTGGGGCTGGCGATTTGCCTGAACATTGTTGAAGCACATAATGGCCGCATTATTGCTGCCCATTCGCCTTTTGGCGGGGTAAGCATTACAGTAGAGTTACCGCTGGAACGGGATTTACAGAGAGAAGTATGACCGAGTTACCAATCGACGAAAACACACCGCGTATTTTGATCGTGGAAGATGAACCGAAGCTGGGGCAGTTGCTCATTGATTATCTGCGTGCTGCGAGCTATGCGCCGACGCTTATCAGCCACGGCGATCAGGTACTGCCGTATGTGCGCCAGACACCACCGGATCTGATCCTGTTGGATCTGATGCTCCCTGGCACCGATGGCTTGACGCTGTGCCGGGAAATTCGTCGTTTTTCTGACATTCCTATCGTGATGGTGACGGCAAAAATCGAAGAGATCGACCGCCTGCTCGGACTGGAGATTGGCGCAGATGACTACATCTGCAAGCCGTACAGCCCACGGGAAGTGGTAGCGCGCGTCAAAACCATTTTGCGCCGTTGCAAACCGCAGCGCGAATTGCAGCAACAGGATGCCGAAAGCCCGTTGATTATCGACGAAGGTCGTTTTCAGGCTTCATGGCGCGGTAAAATGCTTGACCTGACGCCTGCGGAATTTCGTCTGTTGAAAACGCTCTCTCATGAACCAGGAAAAGTGTTCTCCGCGAGCAATTGCTCAATCATCTTTATGACGACTACCGCGTAGTAACCGACCGCACCATTGACAGCCACATTAAAAACCTGCGCCGCAAGCTGGAATCTCTCGACGCCGAACAGTCATTTATCCGCGCCGTTTACGGCGTTGGTTACCGCTGGGAAGCCGACGCCTGCCGCATCGTTTAGTTTTAGCGACATGACTTTGTTAGCCGGAGATGGCGTTCAGACCAGATCCGGCAACATTATCCCACGCATGGTCAGCAAACTGACATGGTGATGCTGCCAACTTACTGATTTAGTGTATGATGGTGTTTTTGAGGTGCTCCAGTGGCTTCTGTTTCTATCAGCTGTCCCTCCTGTTCAGCTACTGACGGGTGGTGCGTAACGGCAAAAGCACTGCCGGACATCAGCGCTATCTCTGCTCTCACTGCCGTAAAACATGGCAACTGCAGTTCACTTACACCGCTTCTCAACCCGGTACGCACCAGAAAATCATTGATATGGCCATGAATGGCGTTGGATGCCGGGCAACTGCACGCATTATGGGCGTTGGCCTCAACACGATTTTACGTCACTTAAAAAACTCAGGCCGCAGTCGGTAACCTCGCGCATACAGCCGGCAGTGACGTCATCGTCTGCGCGGAAATGGACGAACAGTGGGGCTATGTCGGGCTAAATCGCGCCAGCGCTGGCTGTTTTACGCGTATGACAGTCTCCGGAAGACGGTTGTTGCGCACGTATTCGGTGAACGCACTATGGCGACGCTGGGGCGTCTTATGAGCCTGCTGTCACCCTTTGACGTGGTGATATGGATGACGGATGGCTGGCCGCTGTATGAATCCCGCCTGAAGGGAAAGCTGCACGTAATCAGCAAGCGATATACGCAGCGAATTGAGCGGCATAACCTGAATCTGAGGCAGCACCTGGCACGGCTGGGACGGAAGTCGCTGTCGTTCTCAAAATCGGTGGAGCTGCATGACAAAGTCATCGGGCATTATCTGAACATAAAACACCATCAATAAGTTGGAGTCATTACCAACTGACATTATCTCTCCGCCCTGGCAGGCATCAGAAAATCGCTCATACTTTAATCGGTAAACAGCACCTTTAGATGCTGTTTTCGATACGCAATTTCAATCAAGGAGTCATTATGGCTGGTTGGTTTGAACTCAGTAAGAGCAGTGATAATCAGTTCCGGTTTGTGCTAAAAGCGGGCAATGGTGAGACTATCCTCACCAGCGAGCTGTATACATCAAAAGCCTCTGCGGAAAAGGGCATCGCGTCGGTGCGTAGCAACAGCCCGCAAGAAGAACGCTATGAGAAAAAAACGGCAAGTAACGGCAAATTCTATTTCAATCTGAAAGCCGCCAATCATCAAATTATCGGCTCCAGCCAGATGTACGCCACCGCGCAATCTCGTGAAACCGGAATTGCCTCCGTTAAAGCCAATGGCACAAGCCAGACGGTGAAAGACAATACGTAATTACGATGCCGGGCGTGGGTTGTCGGCGTCCGGCGCTTTACCAGATCCCCCCACAGCGCTACAATGCCCGCCCTTAAAGTGGGGGCACTCCCCTAACCGCTTCATCAGGTGAAGCGGAGCTGACCTGTCATCAGAACGAGAGAATTATGTTTAAACCGGAACTCCTTTCCCCGGCGGGAACGCTGAAAAATATGCGTTACGCTTTCGCTTATGGCGCAGATGCTGTTTATGCGGGCCAGCCGCGTTACTCCCTGCGTGTGCGCAACAACGAATTCAACCACGAAAATCTTCAGCTCGGCATCAATGAAGCCCACGCGCTGGGGAAAAAGTTTTATGTCGTGGTCAACATTGCACCGCACAACGCCAAGCTGAAAACCTTTATCCGTGACCTGAAACCGGTGGTGGAAATGGGCCGGATGCGCTGATTATGTCCGATCCAGGGCTGATTATGCTGGTGCGTGAGCACTTCCCTGAAATGCCGATCCACCTCTCGGTGCAGGCTAACGCCGTAAACTGGGCGACGGTGAAATTCTGGCAGCAAATGGGCCTGACCCGCGTGATCCTCTCTCGCGAGCTGTCGCTGGAAGAGATTGAAGAGATCCGCAATCAGGTGCCGGATATGGAGATTGAGATCTTCGTTCACGGTGCGCTGTGCATGGCCTACTCCGGTCGCTGCCTGCTCTCTGGCTATATCAACAAGCGCGATCCGAACCAGGGTACCTGCACCAACGCCTGCCGCTGGGAGTACAACGTCCAGGATGGGAAAGAAGATGACGTTGGCAACATCGTACACAAGTACGAGCCGATTCCGGTGCAAAATGTTGAGCCGACGCTAGGTATCGGCGC
Source organism: Shigella sonnei (assembly GCF_002950395.1). Lineage (NCBI taxonomy): Bacteria > Pseudomonadati > Pseudomonadota > Gammaproteobacteria > Enterobacterales > Enterobacteriaceae > Shigella > Shigella sonnei. The sequence goes on along the minus strand of NZ_CP026802.1, from coordinate 691,920 downwards.
GCCAACCGACAAAGTGTTTATGATCGAAGAAGCCCAGCGTCCGGGCGAGTATATGACCGCGTTTGAAGATGAGCACGGCACTTACATCATGAACTCGAAAGATCTGCGCGCCATCGCCCATGTAGAACGCCTGACCAAAATGGGCGTGCATTCGCTGAAAATCGAAGGCCGTACTAAATCTTTCTACTATTGCGCACGCACCGCACAGGTTTATCGTAAAGCTATCGATGATGCCGCTGCGGGCAAACCGTTCGATACCAGCCTGCTGGAAACTCTGGAAGGTCTGGCGCATCGTGGCTATACCGAAGGTTTCCTGCGTCGTCATACTCACGACGATTATCAGAACTACGAATACGGTTATTCAGTTTCTGACCGCCAGCAGTTTGTTGGTGAGTTTACCGGTGAGCGCAAGGGGGACCTCGCAGCGGTAGCGGTGAAAAATAAATTCTCCGTTGGCGACAGCCTTGAGCTGATGACGCCGCAAGGCAACATTAACTTTACCCTTGAGCACATGGAAAACGCCAAAGGTGAAGCGATGCCGGTCGCACCAGGCGATGGTTATACTGTGTGGCTCCCGGTCCCGCAGGATCTTGAGCTAAATTACGCGCTGCTGATGCGTAATTTCTCCGGGGAAACCACGCGTAACCCACACGGTAAGTGATTAATTTCGATTATTTTTCCCGGATGGAAAATTCTTAGAAACCGATCACATACAGCTGCATTTATTAAGGTTATCATCCGTTTCGCTGAAAAACATAACCCATAAAATGCTAGCTGTACCAGGAACCACCTCCTTAGCCTGTGTAATCTCCCTTACACGGGCTTATTTTTTATGCATAAGCCCTATCCCTGGTCACCGTCTTCCATTGACCACATCGATAGAATCTCCCTTCATAGCACGATGCCTTTCACGTAACGGCATCGTGCTCGCACAGGTTCCGGCTAAGCACAACCAGAACGCGCATGTTTGATGCTTACCAAAAAATATTCTCACTCTCCACATTTGAATGTCAGACGAGCGACGCCATGTAATCCTGCACCTTCTGTCTTCAGGTCAACTATCTGCATTTTTTTGCCCTGAGTAACACAGAAATGGGCTGCATCATTTTTTACTATATTTTCTGCACCAGATATTCTGCCCCTAGCTAAAGAAGCTTCGGCTTCGGTGTAGTATTGGTTATCGAGTTTACGCTGAATATTACTTTTATATGCAAGACCAAATTTACCGATACTTGTTTCATCATTATGCACAGCACAACCAGATATAAGAAAAATACTAATTAATGATATAGCAGCTATCTTTTTCATCTCACCTTCCCCCATTAAATACCAACGACACTCTCTAGTGTTTAAATATAATAATGGCATGATTATTATAATTGAATAGGATTATAATAAATGTTCTGTACAACATTTCCTACATAAGTAGGAATTACGGACATTGAGGCCCTTCAGGGTAACTCCATGGGGGCTTTAATATATTATATTGAAGATGCCACTGTTTAGTTGAATATTAGGTATATGCTCTTTTTTGAAATTTATCGGTGGCAGCCGTTAGTATTCGCTGTCCCCATTGCAAGCTCCTGGTGGTAACCACTGAATCCTCCATACTTGAACTGACTTTTTATCCTCCGACTTTCATCCTGTTCTGACTCCACCTTTTGTTTTCTGCTCTACACTATCTACAGACCAATCATAAAGGCACATACGATCATGGCAGAATTTCCCGCCAGCTTACTGATTCTTAATGGCAAAAGTACTGACAATCTACCCTTGCGCGAAGCAATTATGCTGTTGCGTGAGGAAGGAATGACGATCCATGTGCGGGTCACCTGGGAGAAAGGCGATGCCGCACGATATGTAGAGGAGGCCCGGAAGTTGGGCGTCGCAACGGTGATTGCCGGTGGTGGCGATGGCACCATTAATGAAGTTTCTACGGCGTTGATTCAGTGTGAGGGGGATGGCATACCCGCGCTGGGAATTTTGCCATTAGGAACCGCCAATGATTTTGCCACCAGTGTAGGGATTCCTGAGGCACTGGATAAGGCGCTGAAACTGGCAATTGCCGGTAACGCCATTGCGATAGATATGGCGCAGGTCAACAAACAAACCTGTTTTATTAATATGGCGACAGGCGGATTTGGGACGCGTATTACCACAGAAACGCCGGAAAAATTAAAAGCCGCGCTGGGTGGCGTCTCTTACATCATTCATGGCTTAATGCGCATGGATACTCTGCAACCGGACCGTTGTGAAATCCGCGGTGAAAACTTTCACTGGCAAGGTGACGCCCTGGTCATTGGTATTGGTAACGGGCGTCAGGCCGGTGGCGGTCAGCAATTGTGTCCGAACGCGTTAATTAACGATGGCTTGCTGCAACTGCGCATTTTTACCGGCGATGAAATTCTTCCGGCTCTCGTATCAACCTTAAAATCTGACGAAGATAACCCGAATATTATCGAAGGCGCTTCGTCGTGGTTTGATATACAAGCCCCACACGAAATCACTTTTAATCTTGATGGCGAACCGTTGAGCGGACAAAACTTTCATATTGAAATACTTCCGGCGGCGTTGCGTTGTCGATTACCACCAGATTGTCTATTATTGCGTTAATCAAACTATTCTCTCTTGAACCAGGGAGAATCCGAAATGCCGGATGCGGTGTAAATACCTTATCCGGCATACAGAACAATACTACACCGTAATTAATTTTACCCGTGTCTTCTGCAATGCCAGTTTATCCACCTCTGATACAGCATCATCGGTAATAATAATGTCAATTTTTTCGATTGGCAGTACCTGATTAAAACCGCGACGGTTAAATTTCGATGAATCGAGAACGGCAATCACTTTATTAGCGGCGGTGACCATCGCACCGCTAATCGAATAACCTTCATTAAAGGTCGTAATACCATTAACCGCATCAATACCATCAGCACCGACAAACATTAAATCGGCATTAATATCCTGCAATGAACGCTCGGCAATGGAACCATGCATCGAGCGCGTTTTATGGCGGACCGTGCCACCACAGACGACCAGAGTAATGTCTTTATTTTCGGAAAGGGCAAACGCTGCCGGGAGACTGTTGGTAATCACCGTGATATTTTTAGCGGTCATTAATCCTTCGGCGATAAGCATTGTCGTACTTCCGCTGTCGAGAATAACGGTCATCCCTTCATGGATCATTTTGACTGCCGCCTGCGCTATTCTGTTTTTTGGCGCGCTGGCGAGCTGAAATCGCTCTTTAAACCCGACTTCCTGGGTCTCGGTTTCACTATTACCGGACATTATTTTCGCCGCACCGCCATGAAAGCGCGTAACCACGCCTTTTTGTTCGAGAAAGCGCAAATCGGCACGGATTGTCGCTTCCGAGGCAGCAAATACTCCCGCCAGATCCTGAACAAGCACGGTTCCCTGTTCATTCACTAATTGGATGATCTTATTCCTTCGCTCGAATGAATTCATCGTCATTTACCCATATTCAATTGTGGCTAGTGTAAACGAAGGGGGACCATTGGTGAATGATCTGTTTTGCACAATACCGGGCCAGCATCACGCTGGCCCGCGGTTTCATGGAATGAGCAACACTTTGCCCGGCATGGCATTACGAGCGATGTCACGCACCGCCTGGGTGAAGCTTTCAAAGCTTCCACGGTGAGCGATTAATGGCTCCAGGCTTAACTTACGTTCTGTCAGCAACCGGCTCGCCGTTTCCCACTCCTGCCCCGGCCAAGGGCTGGAATAGTTCATCCAACTGCCGATAACCGTCAGCTCTTTACGCAATATTTTGCCAAACGTTGCCGATGTTAAATGCAGATCCTGATGCAACGTGCCCACCAGCGCCAGTTGGGCATGAGGACCGGCAATCTCTACCGCCAGTTCGACAGTTTGCGGTACGCCAGCCGTCTCGAGGATAAGCTGATTAAAGCGCAGTTCGCGTAAAACGCTCTGCATTTGCGGCGCGCTCATTTCGCTACTGTTAAATGTTTGCATCGCACCGAAAGATTTTGCCAATGCCAGTTTTTCTGAGCTAATGTCGATCGCCGTCACACTCTTTGCTCCCAGCGCGACAGCGCACTGAATAGCCAGCAGGCCAATGGTTCCGGCACCAATAATAATAACGTTTTTATTCTCACAACCTTGCGCTAAATGAAAAGCATGCAGGCCAACGGTAATCGGCTCAATAAAAGCCCCATCCTCAATAGGCATATCCGTGGGTAGAGCAAAGACATTTTTTCGCTTAACGACAATATATTCAGCAAATCCACCATCACGCCGCGAGCCAATAAAATCATATTTTGCGCACTGGGAATAAAACCCTTTCAAACACTCTGGATAAGTAAAACAGGGTAATAACGGCACACAGGCAACCGCATCGCCAGGGTGTAAATCATCAACACCGGATCCCACCGCATCAATATAGCCGCTAAATTCATGGCCTAACGTTATTGGATAATAATGTGCACCATTTTTAAATATCCTGGGTAAATCGGAACCACATAAGCCCGAGCTGGCAATTTTTACCCGCACCTCATCCTGATGTTTAATTTCAGGAATGACGCTTTCTGCAACGCGCACGATACCATCAGTATCATTCACCATTGATTTCATAAAAACTCCTGATTGTTAAGGGGGATAACCTCCCCCTCAGGTAAAAATTATTCTGCGAGAACGGTTTTCTCTTGTTTAATAAAACCACGCGCTCTACGCCAGGTCATGAAAATACCGGTAAGATAAATTGCGCCGATAATAATGAAACCGGGAATATTTTGCGTGGAGAAAACCTGAATCAGTAACCAGGTAATGGAGAACCGCCCTGATCCATTGAAGCCACCATACCCCCGGCTTTTAACGCCCCAGCATTAGCCGCCAGTTGGGTGTGCAAACCAATAGTTTGCGTCGCGATCCACAGGGTGATGCTCATAATGATGACACCCGAGATTAAGGTGCGGAACAGATTTCCACGATGCACCGCGACCGCCATCGCCACGAAGAAGCCGATGGTGGCAAGATCGCCAAACGGCAGTACCTGATTACCCGGAACACAAACAGCAATTAAAATGGTGAGCGGGATAAAAATCAGGCTTGCCGATACCACCGCCGTATGCCCCAGCAGTAATGCGGGATCCAGGCCAATCAGGAACTCCTGACCGCCGAACTTCGCCTGTAAACGACTACGGGCCTGCTTAGCGATGGGCGTTAAACCATCCATGATGGGTTTAATCACCCGTGGCATCAGCAGCATAACTGCCGCCGTTTTTACCGCCAGCTGCAATACACCTTTGACATCGTAACCCGCGAGGATGCCGATAATCAGCCCCATCACAAAACCCACGGTGACAGGCTCGCCAAATGGACCAAATTTGCGCTGAATATCGTCGGCGCTAAATTTAATTCGGTTAACGCCTGGGATTTTCTCGATGATAGCATCGACCAGCACCGCAATCGGCCCCATATACGCCGACGTACCGTGCGGAATAGCAATACCTTCCAGCTCAAAGAAATTTCGGGTATCGCGGGCAAACCAGTCGCCGAGCTTATAAACAAACGCCGCGTGAATTACCACACCTGCCATCCCTATCATCCATGAACCGGTTGCCAGATGCAGCAACGCGCCGGTGAAGGTCATATGCCAGATATTCCAGATATCAACATTTACCACCCGCGTCATACGGGTCAGTAACATCGCCACGTTAACCAGAATCGCAATCGGAATCGCCACCAGCGCAATTTGCGACGCCCAGGTCATTGGTGAAGAGCCCGGCCAGCCGACATCGACCACATGCAGATTCAGGTCGAAATTTTCCGCCATCGCTTTCGCCGCCGGACCAATGGAATCCAGCATTAAGCCAATCACAAGGCCAATGCCAACAAAGCCAATCCCGATATGCAGACCCGCTTTAAAGCAATCGCCTGCCTTCATGCCTAATATTTTAGAAAAAATAATGATGACAATCGGAAGCATCACCGTAGGGCCGAGGTCGAGAATATAACGCATGACTTCTGAAAACATAGGTCACCCCTGTAAGATAGTCAGAATTTTATTTTGTAATGCTTCGATACCGACACCAGAAATAAAAGGCATGCCGTGAACTAACGGAATATCGCCAAAACTACGATCCACTTTGGCAGTGGTGCATATCAAATGCACACCATCCATATAGGTTTCTATTTCATTAACCCGACACTGGATTAATTCAACAGGAATACTATGATTCTGACACAACTCTTTAATTTCTTCCGCCGCCATCGTAGAGGTCGCAACCGCGCCTCCGCAAGCGACAATAATCTTGCGTTTCATAAATAGTCCTTTTTATTGTTACAGAGGGATTTATTCGTCTGAATCTAAAACATACTTTGTGAAGTATTCCTTTAACTGGGTTTCAGGAAGAGTGATTAGTGTCTCGACGATATCGGGCTGTTGTAACTTGCCAAATAAACAGCGTAAAAGTTTCAATTGCTGCTGCGGATTCTCCACAATCAACGCAATAACCAACGATACCTCCACGTCGTTATCATCATCCGCTTGCTGAAAATGAACTTTATTTGTTGGCCTTAACAGATAAATGGCTGACGACTTAGCATGAATCGCCTCACAATGCGGTATTGCAATGGCGTGCTGCTCAAGCATTATCCCGGTAGGGAATTCTGCTTCTCTGGCAATTAATGCCTGTGGCCAGGTATCATGAACCACACCTTTGGCGAGCATCTCATTACCGATATGGGTTAAAACTTCGCTACGATCGACAAAAGAAATTCCGCTACGAACAAACAGGTTAGTCATATACCGTCCTTATTCCGCACAGCCGTAGCGATAGGCGCGCAAAACATCATAAATTTTATCCATAATCAGCTGATGCGGTATTGCTGATAATTCCCCGGACTGAATGCGTTCAAATTGTTTGGGAAGATACTGACTAATCATGCCCAGTGGGATGTCCACGCCTTCAAGATTCACCATCATCGTTTCGACGCTATTTTTAATCCGACTATGCGGCCAGTAATAACGAATACGATCCGACAGGCTGTAACGAATATCCAGTAATGAATCGTTAAAACCCGTACGATAATATTTTTTTCCAGTATTGCGGTTCGTCGAGCATCACTTCTTCAATTACCGCCAGGCAACCGCTGCGATTTTCAGGGGCGATAAGTTCCTGCTCAATTTGTGCCAGTGCAAATATCGCCTCGCGTAAAGCAAAGGTTAATGCGGGACCGACTTTCAATATTGCAAAGTGATCGCGGACTAATTCCCAATAAGCCGTCCGGGTCTGGTAATCGGTAGAATGTGCTTCATAAACCATTCGGGTGTTTTCTATCCATTGCGCCAGCGGCTGCGCTTCCTGCGGCTGATAATGGATAATATTGCTGTGATCAAATTCCACGCCCGGCTGCACCACGATGGCAATCACGCGTGTTAACGCCTCTGTCAGCCCACGGGCAATAAAGGCCTTTTGATGCGTACGTAAAGTATTGGCGGCATCTTCAACATGGGTGATGTGTACTGACTGAATGGCGCTGGCCTCACCGCCCGGAACCGGAACTTCAGTGCCAATGACATAGCTCAGTTGCTCACGCTGGCAATCTGTCGCCACACTTTCCGCAGCAAAGCAAAGCAGCTCGTTCCGCAACCGTTTCTGGTGCTAACGGTATGGGATCCCCCGCGCAGGACATTGACGCATCAAGATGAATTTTACTGAAGCCAGCACGAACATATGCTTTTACCAGCTCGACGGATTTTTCCATCGCCGCATCCGCATTTTCTTGCTGCCAGCAGTTTGGCCCCAGATGATCGCCGCCGAGAATAATGCGTTCGCGTGCAAATCCGACTTTATCGGCAATCGTAAAAACAAATTCGCGAAAGTCTGCCGGTGTCATTCCGGTATAACCGCCAAATTGATTGACCTGGTTTGACGTTGCTTCAATCAGCACTTTGCGCGTGCTGTTGCGATCAAATGCCAGCGCCGCTTCGATAACCAACGGATGGGCAGAACAGACTGAACATATGCCGATATGTTCACCAGCTTTATGCCGGGCAATTAACGTTTTCATGTTTTTTCCTTGTTAAATGGCAGGTGCGTTATGCCCTGCCCTCGCAGCCACAATCGGCAATCACTTTGCTCACCACATCGCGCATTGCGGATTTAGCCGACTGCAAATAATCCCGGGGATCGGTCGCTTCAGGGTGCTCGGTCAGGTAATTTTTTAACGCCTGCGAGAAGGCATTTTTCAGCTCCGTTGCAACGTTGATTTTGCATATCCCCAGTTTGATGGTTTGCTGAATATCCTTAGTCGATAACCCTGACGCGCCATGCAGCACCAGCGGTAAGTTCACCCACTGGCGAATGTTCTCCAGTCGAGAAAAATCAAGCGCCGGTGCGCTGGCATACATCCCATGAGCCGTGCCGATGGCGACCGCCAGGGAATCAATTCCGGTTGCCTCGGCAAATTCACGCGCCTGAGCGGGGTTGGTATAAAAAACATCGGCTTCATTGACTTGCACATCATCTTCCTGGCCGCCAAGTTGCCCCAGCTCCGCTTCGACGCTGACATCAAAGCGATGGCAAAAATCCACCACCTCTTTGACCCGTGAAATATTTTGCGCAAAAGGCAAATGCGAGGCGTCAATCATGACTGAGCGCACGCCAGAACGAACCTTCTGAGCGATATCGTCAAATTTCGTGTGATGGTCGAGATGAATTGCCAGTGGATGGTGATATTGCTTCGCCATCGCGCTGACCAGCGCCAACAGATTTTCTGTACCAGCATAAGTGAATGTGCCAGGCGTTCCGGCGATGATGACCGGCGCATGCAGGTTGGCAGCGGTTTCCACCACCACTTGCATCGTTTCGAGATTGTGAATATTGAATGCCGGAACCGCATAACCGCCGCGCTGTGCGTTGTTCAGCATCTGCTTTGTCGATACCACGTACATTTTCATATCCTGTCGCTTGTTTTCGATTTCAAAATATAATGAAATGATTTGTTTTTAAATGTCGAGATAACGATCACAAAACGACAATATGAAAACTGTTCGAGGAGTGAAAGGCAAAAAAACGGCCTCCCGATAGGGAAGCCGTAGCAAAGTGCGCGTGTTTTTATGCCGGATGCGGTGTAAACGCCTTTTCCGACATACGTGGCAGTGCTATGTAGGCATGATAAGACGCTTCCGCGTCGCATCAGGCATAGGTTGCCGGATGCAGTGTAAACGCCTTATCCGTCCTACGGGGTGGTGCTGTTCGTATGAGGCGTATCAGGCAATAGTAATTTTGCTATCGAGATAAACGTCCTGCACGGCGTTAATCAGTTTCACGCCGTCAGCCATCGATTTCTTGAACGCTTTACGTCCAAGAATCAGCCCCATTCCGCCAGCGCGTTTGTTGATAACCGCAGTACGCACTGCATCACTGAGGTCAGTTTCACCGCCCGCAGCACCGCCGGAGTTTATCAACCCAGCCCGGCCCATATAGCAGTTAGCTAACTGATAACGCACCAGATCAATCGGGTTTTCGCTGGTCAATTTGCTATAAACACGATCGTCGGTGTAACCGTAATTAATTGCTTTATAGCCGCCGTTATTTTCCGCCATTTTTTGTTTGACGATATCTGCACCGATGGTTGCCGCCAGATGGTTTGCCTGACCGGTCAGGTCGGCGGAAACATGGTAATCAACGCCATCTTTCTTAAAGGCGGAGTTTCGCAAATAGGCCCACAGCACGGTCACCATGCCCAGCTCGTGCGCGCGTTCAAAGGCCGCAGAAATTTCTTCAATCTGGCGACGTGACTCTTCCGAGCCAAAATAGATAGTCGTACCAACCGCCACCGCGCCCATGTTGAAGGCCTGCTCCACGCTGGCATACAGCGTTTGATCGTAGGTATTCGGGTAACTTAGCGTCTCGTTGTGATTAAGTTTGACGAGAAATGGAATGCGATGCGCATAGCGCCGCGATACCGACGCCAACACGCCGTAAGTTGACGCCACACAGTTACAGCCCGCTTCGATCGCCAGTTCAACAATGTTTTTCGGGTCAAAGTAGAGCGGGTTAGCAGCAAATGAAGCTCCGGCAGAGTGCTCAACGCCCTGGTCAACCGGCAGAATAGAAAGATATCCTGTGCCAGCCAGACGCCCGGTGTTGTACAACGTCTGCATATTACGTAACACCGCTGGCGGGCGATTATTGTCAATCATTACGCGGTCTACGTAGTCATGTCCGGGGAGATAAAGCTGGTCAGAAGGAATTGTCATACAACGGTGCTGTAAAAGGTTGTCGGCGTCTTTGCCAAGCAACTGCGCAATATCTGTCATTACTATGCTCCCGTAAATTCCGATTGGATATCGGCTATGGATTGTCCTGGCCCGCCTTTTGCGGGCAATCATAATCCTGGTCGTTACGGGCGAGTTTTTCCATCTTTTGGATGTTTTTTCAGCGTTTTCTGTTGGCTCGATTCATCAGAAAAAATGTTAGCGCGGTCAAGTTTTCACCGCAAAGGTATTTAAAAGGTATTGTTAAGTGGTATTGTCATCGCGTACCTTACATTACCTGTCATGAAGGAATTAAAAGATGAAAACAACAGCAAAGCTGTCGTTCATGATGTTTGTTGAATGGTTTATCTGGGGCGCGTGGTTTGTGCCATTGTGGTTGTGGTTAAGTAAAAGCGGTTTTAGTGCCGGAGAAATTGGCTGGTCGTATGCCTGTACCGCCATTGCGGCGATCCTGTCGCCAATTCTGGTTGGCTCCATCACTGACCGCTTTTTCTCGGCGCAAAAAGTGCTGGCGGTATTGATGTTCGCAGGCGCGCTGCTGATGTATTTCGCTGCGCAACAGACCACTTTTGCCGGGTTCTTTCCGTTACTGCTGGCTTACTCTCTAACCTATATGCCGACCATTGCGCTGACTAACAGCATCGCTTTTGCCAACGTGCCGGATGTGGAGCGTGATTTCCCGCGCATTCGTGTGATGGGCACTATCGGCTGGATTGCCTCCGGTCTGGCATGTGGTTTCTTGCCGCAAATACTGGGGTATGCCGATATCTCACCGACTAACATCCCGCTGCTGATTACCGCCGGAAGTTCTGCTCTGCTCGGTGTGTTTGCGTTTTTCCTGCCCGACACGCCACCAAAAAGCACCGGCAAAATGGATATTAAAGTCATGCTCGGCCTGGATGCGCTGATCCTGCTGCGCGATAAAAACTTCCTCGTCTTTTTCTTCTGTTCATTCCTGTTTGCGATGCCACTGGCGTTCTATTACATCTTTGCCAACGGTTATCTGACCGAAGTTGGCATGAAAAACGCCACCGGCTGGATGACGCTCGGCCAGTTCTCTGAAATCTTCTTTATGCTGGCATTGCCGTTTTTCACTAAACGCTTTGGTATCAAAAAGGTATTATTGCTTGGTCTGGTCACCGCTGCGATCCGCTATGGCTTCTTTATTTACGGTAGTACGGATGAATATTTCACCTACGCGTTACTGTTCCTCGGTATTTTGCTTCACGGCGTAAGTTACGATTTTTACTACGTTACCGCTTACATCTATGTCGATAAAAAAGCCCCCGTGCATATGCGTACCGCTGCGCAGGGGCTGATCACGCTCTGCTGCCAGGGCTTCGGCAGTTTGCTCGGCTATCGTCTTGGCGGTGTGATGATGGAAAAGATGTTCGCTTATCAGGAACCGGTAAACGGACTGACTTTCAACTGGTCCGGGATGTGGACTTTCGGCGCGGTGATGATTGCCATTATCGCCGTGCTGTTCATGATTTTTTTCCGCGAATCCGACAACGAAATTACGGCTATCAAGGTCGATGATCGCGATATTGCGTTGACACAAGGGGAAGTTAAATGAAAACAGAACGTATTCTCGGTGCTCTTTATGGGCAGGCGTTAGGGGATGCGATGGGGATGCCCTCCGAGCTTTGGCCACGCAGCCGCGTTAAAGCACACTTTGGCTGGATTGACCGTTTTCTTCCTGGACCAAAGGAGAATAACGCGGCCTGTTATTTTAACCGCGCCGAATTCACCGACGATACCTCGATGGCGCTGTGTCTGGCGGATGCGTTACTGGAACGTGAAGGCAAGATCGATCCGGATCTGATTGGGCGTAATATTCTCGACTGGGCGCTGCGTTTCGACGCCTTTAACAAAAACGTACTAGGTCCGACCTCGAAGATTGCGCTTAACGCCATTCGCGACGGTAAACCCGTTGCTGAACTGGAAAACAACGGCGTGACCAACGGCGCAGCGATGCGCGTCTCGCCATTAGGTTGTTTGCTTCCGGCGCGTGATGTTGATTCCTTTATTGATGATGTAGCGCTGGCGTCCAGCCCGACCCATAAATCCGATCTGGCGGTTGCAGGCGCGGTAGTCATCGCATGGGCGATTTCTCGTGCCATTGACGGAGAAAGCTGGTCAGCGATTGTTGATTCCCTGCCTTCAATTGCGCGACATGCACAGCAAAAACGCATCACTACGTTCAGCGCCTCACTGGCGGCGCGGCTGGAGATTGCGCTGAAAATTGTGCGCAATGCCGACGGCACCGAATCCGCCAGCGAACAGCTTTACCAGGTCGTTGGCGCAGGTACCAGCACTATTGAGTCCGTTCCGTGCGCCATTGCGCTGGTTGAACTAGCACAAACCGACCCGAATCGCTGCGCCGTCCTGTGCGCTAACCTTGGCGGCGACACAGACACCATCGGTGCTATGGCGACGGCAATTTGCGGCGCGTTGCATGGCGTTAACGCTATCGATCCTGCGTTAAAGGCGGAACTGGATGCGGTAAATCAGCTTGATTTCAACCGCTATGCCACAGCGCTGGCGAAATATCGTCAACAACGGGAGGCGGTATGAGCGGCGCTCGATTACACACGCTGCTGCCTGAATTAACCACGCGTCAGCCGGTGATGGTCGTCGGCGCGGCGGTCATTGACGTGATCGCCGACGCTTATGCCCTCCCCTGGCGTGGGTGCGATATCGAACTGAAACAGCAGAGCGTTAACGTTGGCGGCTGCGCACTGAATATTGCCGTGGCGTTAAAGCGCCTCGGCATCGAAGCGGGTAATGCCTTGCCGCTCGGTCAGGGCGTGTGGGCGGAGATTATTCGCAACCGGATGGCAAAAGAGGGCTTAATCAGCCTGATCGATAACGCCGAAGGTGATAACGGCTGGTGTCTGGCGCTGGTTGAGCCGGATGGCGAACGCACTTTTATGTCATTCAGCGGTGTGGAAAATCAGTGGAATCGCCAGTGGCTGGCGCGATTAACCGTTGCGCCTGGCAGCCTGCTCTATTTTTCCGGTTATCAACTGGCCTCGCCCTGCGGCGAATTGTTAGTGGAATGGCTGGAAGAGCTGCAAGACGTGACGCCGTTTATCGATTTTGGCCCACGTATTGGCGATATCCCGGATGCATTACTGGCGCGGATCATGGCCTGTCGACCTTTAGTGTCGCTCAATCGTCAAGAGGCTGAGATTGCCGCCGAACGTTTTGCTTTATCCGCAGAGATAACAACACTTGGCGAGCAATGGCAGGAGAAATTTGCCGCGCCGTTGATCGTTCGTCTCGATAAAGAAGGCGCATGGTATTTCAGCAACGACGCTTCTGGCTGCATTCCGGCATTTCCAACGCAAGTTGTAGACACCATTGGGGCGGGCGACAGTCATGCAGGTGGCGTACTTGCCGGGCTGGCCTCTGGTCTGCCACTGGCGGATGCCGTATTACTGGGCAATGCAGTGGCGTCGTGGGTTGTCGGGCATCGGGGCGGTGATTGTGCGCCAACGCGCGAGGAACTACTCCTCGCACACAAAAACGTATAGATCGCTGCGACAGTGGCTAATGCTGTACTCAATAGGCCGTTGCTGTTGGTCAAGCGCCACTTGCTTGATCACCAGCACCGGTATTTTGCTATCTAACTGAATATGTGACTGAAACTCGGCATCCGGCATCCGGGCGCTAACGCGGGAACGCGTACGTTGTGGGTAAATGTGCTGGCTGCGGAAATAGTCATAAAGTGAAATCCCGATGGCATCAACATCATGAATTAAATGCGCCGGAACCCACGATTCCTCAATCGATACCGCTTCTTCATCGACATAGCGAATACGCTTAAGCAAAAAGACATCACTTCCTGCTTCGACCGCCAGCTGCTGCGCGACTTCTTCGGGACATTTCACGACACGCTTGTTAACCCATAGCGTATCGGGCTTTTTCCCGCGCAACACCACCTGCTGAGAAAAACCTCGCGCTTCTTTCAACGAGTATTCGAAGATGTTGTTGATCTGCGTGCCGTAACCGCGCGAACGCGTCACCACGCCCTCTTCTTCCAGCGCCTGCATCGCCTTGCGCACCGTAATGCGCGAAACGCCGGTTAACTGACTTAAATCACGCTCACCGGGCAAAATATTGCCATGCTCCAGCACCCCGCTGCGCACGGCATTTTTTACCGTTTCGGCAAACTTAATATAAAGCGGCGTGTTATCCGCCGCTAAAATACGTTCGTTCAGTTGGGCAATCAGCTGGGTATGCGCTTGTTCCATTTGTCTTTTTCCTGCCAGGGAGTCTGGTGGGAGTATATCACTGCTTCTTATTTAAGGCGTTTCTTTAATCCCATCAACGAATCCCTGCAACTCCTCCACCGTGCCATTAAACACATTAAAATCCACCGGACCATTGATGCCATCTACCTGTCCACGGTCGGAATGCTGCCAGAAGCGCCAGGCCATGCCGTCATTGTCCGGACGACGTTGATAGTAGTGAGCCACCCACCACGGATATTCATTGAAATAGCCCGCCAGATTCGTGTGATAAAAAACGGCTCCTGAGTAAATAATCGGCTTTTTCCCCGTACTTTTTTCGACCATTTTTAGCCACTGACTTACCCTCTTGCGTAATTCTTTTGCCGATAATTTTCCTCGCTCTTCTACGTCCAGTACCGCAGGGAAATCGCCTTGTGAGAAATCTACCGTTTGCAGAAATAATCGCACCTGAACCGGTGCTGCTACCGACGGGGAGAAATAATGATATGCCCCGCGCAGCAAGCCATTTTCGCGGCTTAGTTGCCAGTTACGCGAAAAATAGGGGTCCACCAGCTTTTCGCCTTCCGTCGCCTTAATAAAGGCAAATTGTAAGCGAATACCGTTATCGCGCATTTTTGCCACACGCTGCCAGTCGATCCGCTCCTGCCAGCGCGAAACATCTATTCCGTGAATGGTGTAACTGGCAGGAATACGAATAGCGAAAGATTTAACCGGGCGATAACCGTAGAAGTGGATGTAGTCTGTAATCTGAACTGCTGTCGAATAGAAAAAATTCACCGTCTGACGCGGATAAATTGCAACGATGGAAATTAGCCCAAGAGCGCATAATAGAGCGGTGAGTTTTTTTCGACTGGTAATTCTTAGCTGCATTGGTTTCATCCCTGAATGTCAGTGCCAAAGGCTGACAATAACCAAAGCAGCTATAGTACGGTGCTCACCACCAGGCGTGGAAGTGGTGAACCGGACCAATACCGTGACCAACTTCCAGCGTGTCGGCCTGGGCTAACGCCGATGAAAGCCAGCTTTTTGCCTCCTGTACGGTGTCAGCCCAGTTTGTATGGCGCGGGCGTAGTGCAGCCAACGCCGCAGAGAGTGTACAACCAGTACCGTGGGTGTTTTTGGTCATAATGCGCGGTGCGGTAAACCGTTGTTCACCCTCGCGGGTAAACAGCCAGTCCGGGCTTTGCTCATCATCCAGATGACCACCTTTCATTAGCACTGCGCCACAGCCCATCGCCAACAGCGATCGCCCTTGTTCCAGCATTTCCTGTTCGGTGCGCGCGTGTGGCGCGTCGAGCAAGGCGGCTGCTTCGGGCAAGTTTGGCGTTATTAATGAAACCTGTGGCAATAATCGACTGCGTAGCGTGGCAACTGCCGAAGGTGAAAGCAGTGGGTCGCCGCTTTTTGCCAGCATAACGGTGTCGAGTACCACGTTTTGGATCTGATAACGTTGCAACCGTTCTGCCACCGCTTCAACAATATCGGTTTCCGCCAACATACCGATTTTAGTGGTATCGATTCGCACATCGCTGAACACCGAATCGAGCTGGGCGGCGACAAAATCAGGCTCAATGCGATACACCGACTGTACGCCACGGGTATTTTGCGCCACCAGTGCAGTAATAACTGAGCAACCATAAGCGCCAAGTGCCGAGAAGGTTTTAAGATCGGCCTGAATCCCCGCACCACCACTCGGATCAGTACCGGCAATCGTCAGAGCGTTAATTCGTTTCATGCCTGCACCTCCTGCGTCAATTGCCAGAGCGCATCAAGGAAATGTGGAACAAAACTGCCTAGCCCCTCGCTTCTGGCGACTGCGCGCTCTCCGGCTTGTTTCATCCAGTGACAGGCAGATGCGACATTTTCCAGCGTATCGCCTGGTAACGCACAGCAGGCAGCGACAACCGCCGATAATGCACAGCCAGTTCCTACCACTTTGGTCATTAACGGATCGCCACCGTGAATGCCAACGGCGCGATGGCCATCGGTAACATAATCCACCTCGCCAGTGACCACGACGATTGCGCCAGTTTCCCGTGCCAGTGTTTGTGCAGCGGGTATCGCGTTAGCTGCGGCGTCAGTGGTATCCACTCCCCGTCCACCATTAGCAATGCCAGCTAATGCCATGATTTCCGAAGCATTACCACGTATCGCTGCCGGTTTAAAAGATAAAAGTTCATGACAAAAATGGCGGCGATAATCGAGCGCACCAACCGCTACTGGATCAAGCGTCCAGGGTGTTTGAGAGCTTTTTGCTTGCTCAACGGCAGCACGCATCGCCTGAGCGCGTGGCTGCGTCAGTGTGCCAACGTTAATCAACAAGGCACTGGCGATAGCCGCAAACTGACTGGCCTCTTCGGTTTCGATAACCATCGCTGGCGATGCACCGAGCGCCAGCAAGGTATTAGCGGTAAAGGTTTGCACCACATCATTGGTCATGCAGTGCACAAGAGGGGAATGTTGGTGAAAAAGGTGTAACGCGTGCGCAGATTGCGCTGAACCCAGCAGGTCGACTTGCATAGTTTGCTCCTGCCATAACGTGAAGAAGCAATGACCTGGTGGTCCGTGACTTCCCTACGCTGGCATTATCCAGATCAGGTGATACGGGTATTTCTCAGCCTTCACGCAGAAGGGCACCCCGAGTCGTTTGGTTGCGATGATAAATCGCAGAGGAGGATGGTAATGTCCAGCGCACGCGTTGTAAACGAGGAAAAACGGCAGTTTTACAATCGCGTTAATAAATTATTTGATATATGAATCCAGCACCTTCAGAACGACATCCAGATCTTCTTCACGTTTTAGCTCATCCCCCTGGTGAACGATGTGTTCCGTCAGATGACCTTTAATCACTTCCCGCATCAGACCGTTTACCGCGCCACGGATAGCAGCAATCTGTTGTAAAACTGCAGCGCATTCATGCGGCTCGTCGAGCATTTTCTTGAGCGCCACGACCTGGCCCTGAATCTTACTGGCACGCGCTTTCAGTTTCTGTTTATCACGGATTGTATGAGACATGGCAACACCTGGTTAACAAGAATATGAAAATATCATAGCACTATTAATCTACTGGGGGGTAGTATCAGGTACTGGGGGGAGTAGAATCAGATTGCCGAATTAATACTAAGAATTATTATCATGACCGAATTTACAACTCTTCTTCAGCAAGGAAACGCCTGGTTCTTCATCCCCAGCGCCATCTTACTTGGTGCGCTTCATGGCCTAGAACCAGGGCACTCAAAAACGATGATGGCGGCGTTTATCATCGCCATCAAAGGCACCATTAAACAAGCGGTGATGCTCGGACTGGCAGCAACTATTTCGCATACCGCAGTGGTCTGGTTAATTGCCTTTGGCGGGATGGTGATCAGCAAGCGCTTTACTGCTCAATCAGCAGAACCGTGGCTCCAGCTGATTTCCGCAGTGATCATTATTGGCACCGCGTTCTGGATGTTCTGGCGTACCTGGCGCGGCGAACGCAACTGGCTGGAGAATATGCACGAGTATGATTATGAGCATCATCATCACGATCACGAAGATCACCACGACCATGGACATCATCACCATCACGAACATGGCGAGTATCAGGATGCCCATGCACGAGCCCATGCCAATGACATTAAACGACGCTTTGATGGTAGAGAGGTCACCAACTGGCAAATTTTGCTATTTGGCTTAACCGGTGGCCTTATCCCCTGCCCGGCAGCAATTACCGTGCTGTTGATATGCATTCAGTTGAAAGCCCTGACACTGGGCGCAACACTGGTCGTCAGTTTCAGCATTGGCCTGGCGTTAACGCTTGTCACCGTAGGCGTTGGCGCAGCAATCAGCGTTCAGCAGGTCGCAAAACGCTGGAGCGGATTTAACACTCTCGCTAAACGCGCCCCCTATTTTTCCAGTCTGTTGATTGGCTTAGTCGGTGTGTATATGGGCGTACATGGCTTCATGGGCATAATGCGATAACTCAATCCTTTAGGCTTGCATGTTATCTTCAGCCCAGGATGATTCTTAAATCAGCTATTTCCGCTGACTCTCTGCTCGCTAAGGATGCTTTTAGGGCATCCTTTCATTTACACTTTTTACGAAATCATGGGATCACTAACAAAATATCGCTTGTCAGTTATATTGTATGGCAGGAAAGATATGCGACTGATATTACAGATCCCCAAAGTGGAGAGTTTATGACCATTAAAAATAAGATGTTGCTGGGTGTGCTTTTGCTGGTTACCAGTGCCGCCTGGGCCGCACCAGCCACCGCGGGTTCGACCAATACCTCGGGAATTTCTAAGTATGAGTTAAGTAGTTTCATTGCTGACTTTAAGCATTTCAAACCAGGTGATACCGTCCCAGAGATGTACCGCACCGATGAGTACAACATTAAGCAGTGGCAGTTACGTAACCTGCCCGCGCCTGATGCCGGGACGCACTGGACCTATATGGGTGGCGCGTACGTGTTGATCAGCGACACCGACGGTAAAATCATTAAAGCCTACGACGGTGAGATTTTTTATCATCGCTAAAAAAAGCCCCCTCATCATGAGGGGGAAATGCAGACACCTTGTTATTTTTTATTATTAGCCACTTGCTCGTCTTGCTTGTTATTAGTCGTATTTCACGTTGATTAATGCGGTTGCCTCCAGTGCGCCAGATTTAACTTTGTTTGTATCGTAGACGTAGTAACTGGCAGTTATCGGAATTGAAACCGTTGTATCTGTAAGTTTTGACTTTGCCGCAATTTCTTTTAAATTTGTGTATCCTTTGCTGTTATCAGTGATATTTAAAAATGTGACTGGAGAACCATTGCTTTCAAGCATAAATCCGACTCCATTATTTTCTGCACCTTTCAGGATCGTGTTACTGCCGGCTAACAAATCAGAACTTGATAAATACACCTGCATTTTCCGTGATGTTTGATTTTGTTGACCTAATAAATTTTTACAACGCAGAATAATATCCCCTTGTTTACTATTTATTGTTGCTTTGTTACCTGTGGCTGGTAATTGTGAAACGGGAATACTGTCTAAAGTAATTAATAAATCGTCCGGTTTGCAGGTTGTGGTTATCGGGTTGTATGACAATGTCAGATTAGCATTTTGTGCCAATGCATTTCTGTAGCTATTTACACATGCATCCCATGACTTGCCACCTAATAAACACAGTAGAAATTGTACTGCGGCACTCCCGCGTGTCGATGATGAAGCACTGGATAATGTCGCAACACCATTAATCATCACTGAACCGCCGCCCCCCGCAGAAACATTCACTTTTGCATTACTGGCCGCAGGTGTCACCGTAACTGAATAACCACTGGTGAAACTGGTCTGATTATTTGACAACGTGATGTTGTTTTTATTGGTCCATTCAAAATGTAAATTTAATTTTATGGTATCGTTATAAAGCCCAACAATAATATCCGACGAACTCATAGGGGTGATAGTATTTGTACTCACGCATGACGAATCATTAAAATTATGCTCATATGTCGCTATTTGTGTTTGAGTAAGTGCAAAATCCCCCTGAACAACCAAATTGTGCTGAACAGATAACTCACTATAACATGCCGCATAGCTCACAGGCATAACCATCATCATTAATATAAATAGCATTATGCGAATTTCCATAGAACCACCTGACTATTACTGGCAAATATAATTTCTACTTTCATCAATCTCTTTACCGAAGGTGATTGTGCATGAAAGTCCTTGTTGCTTATCAATTGCTACATTAACCGATGGCGGTATTTCATTGGTGCGAATAAATAACTGGCTTCCCTGGCCGACAACGCCAATATTATGACCGTGGATATCATTGACTTCATAACCAAACGTTAATGGTTGCCCATCCGCTCTTAACGCTTTTATAAACCAGGGCTTGCGCTGATCGGTATCAAAATTAACCAGTACAACCGCGCCGCGATAAGGTGCGGCAATTTTCCGGTTGCCACGTAATTCTGCTTCGCTATCGCTTTGCGACACATCCAGCATCAGGTGATTTTCCCGATAAGGTGTCATTCCGTCGTATACCACCACTCCATTACGGTTTGTTGTGCGATATTTTTGCCCATTGACATAAGCATCTTTAATTCCTGGCGCATTCATCACAGCAAACGTTTCGGAAAGACGGTTCGCCAGATTAACGCCACCCGACCAGGCGACAATGCCCCCTGAAACACTGGCTCCAGCCTGTCGATAAGTACTCGACTGACTATAACTGCCATTCACTGTTGCCACCGGCGCGTTCCAGGTTAAATTCGCTCCAGCTGTCGTTTCATTTCCCTGATGTTGATGACTCAGGTTGACACCATAATTGAACTGATCCCGACTCCCTACTGTTCCTGATAATCCCGTATTATTTGAGGCAAACCCCTGATCATCAAACGTCGTTGAGTTAGACATATATATTTGCCGACGAGGCGTCGAAACGTCATCACCCCAATCAAAGGGAATCGATATAAAAATATTAAAACGTTTCTCTTCATGATGATTCTCGTCATAAGCCTGGCTTGCCGCGAGGGTATAGCTTATCCGTCGCAGGTTGTTGGAATAACTCAACTGATAATCCTTACTACTGCCGCTACGCCCCCAGTAATCTCGCCATAACGTACTTAATGACACAGACCCCCAACCTTCTGGCAATGACTGGCTCATATTGGCGGAAAAGCTATTTTTGCGACCAAAATCATTCTGGTAATAATCGGCAATGTCATAGACATCGTTTTCATCACGGCGATAATTATCTTTATTGTTTGCCCAAACGTGATCGTTAAATGTCCGGTAATCACGCGACGAATAACGCCAGGCCGCCAGACCAAAACGCGTCGACGTTTGGCTCACAAATTTGTTGTAGGCAATTTGATAACTTTGCCCGTCAAACACATCGCCGTTGTCTTGTTTACTATGCGACTTCGTGGCATCGACGGAAATGGCACCAATGCGTGTATTCCAGCCAGTCCCCAAAGTGAACGCGTAATAATTATTCGCAACCATCGAGCCACCATACAACGTCAATAAGTTATTAAAACCATACTGATAACCCGCCTGGACAAAATCACTATGTTTGCTCGCCCCTTCAATATGGCTACGACCCGCCGCAAAATCATATTTCGACACGCCGGGTTGCAGCATATTTGGCACCGCTGCATAAGGCACCAGATAGGTGGTTACCGAACCGTCCGCCTCTTTCACGCTGACATCAAGATCTGCTCCACCACCGGCCAACTGCAAATCTGTAATCGCAAACGGGCCAGGAGGAACCTCTTTCTGATAAACCACAAAACCATTCTGTTCAATAGTTACCAGCGCGTTACTCTGAGCAATCCCCTGCACCCGTGGCGTAAAATTTTGTTTCGAGTTAGGCAACATCTGCATATCACGAAACAACCGCACACCTCTGAAGCGAACAGAATCAAAAATATCGCTTGATGTGTACATATCACCCACGCGAAGCGTGCCGAGAAGTTGGGCAAATCCACGTTCCAGATACAGGGTATTGCTTTTCCACACCCCTGGATTGTTATTTGTTTTACTGAAACTGGCATCAGAATGCAGTTGCCACCCCAGTAAATTTAACCCGCTGTTAAAACGTACATATGTACTCTTACTATTACCCGACGCTTTATAGTCACTGTAATACTGACTCACATAATAAGAGGTATAAAACGCATTAATACCCCGCTCCCAGTTTTCCGGTGGAACATAGCCACTTTCGGTAATGACTCCAACTTATTGATAGTGTTTTATGTTCAGATAATGCCCGATGACTTTGTCATGCAGCTCCACCGATTTTGAGAACGACAGCGACTTCCGTCCCAGCCGTGCCAGGTGCTGCCTCAGATTCAGGTTATGCCGCTCAATTCGCTGCGTATATCGCTTGCTGATTACGTGCAGCTTTCCCTTCAGGCGGGATTCATACAGCGGCCAGCCATCCGTCATCCATATCACCACGTCAAAGGGTGACAGCAGGCTCATAAGACGCCCCAGCGTCGCCATAGTGCGTTCACCGAATACGTGCGCAACAACCGTCTTCCGGAGACTGTCATACGCGTAAAATAGCCAGCGCTGGCGCGATTTAGCCCCGACATAGCCCCACTGTTCGTCCATTTCCGCGCAGACGATGACGTCACTGCCCGGCTGTATGCGCGAGGTTACCGACTGCGGCCTGAGTTTTTTAAGTGACGTAAAATCGTGTTGAGGCCAACGCCCATAATGCGTGCAGTTGCCCGGCATCCAACGCCATTCATGGCCATATCAATGATTTTCTGGTGCGTACCGGGTTGAGAAGCGGTGTAAGTGAACTGCAGTTGCCATGTTTTACGGCAGTGAGAGCAGAGATAGCGCTGATGTCCGGCAGTGCTTTTGCCGTTACGCACCACCCCGTCAGTAGCTGAACAGGAGGGACAGCTGATAGAAACAGAAGCCACTGGAGCACCTCAAAAACACCATCATACACTAAATCAGTAAGTTGGCAGCATCACCGCCACTTTCCAGTTCTTCCACCCAGGCCTGCGGGACACTGAAATCGAGACGAAAAACCCCGATATCCCAGGTATAGCTCCCACCCTGAACAAGTTGCTCAAATGTTAAACATTGCTTACCGCTGGCGAAGTTATCGCTATTAATGCCTAACCGCTTGATAACTTCTCTTGATAAACATGTTTCTTGCGGGTTGTCTTTAACAATAATCTCATATTTCCCGCGCCATTGCTTATTGACATAAATATCGATGTCATACTGCCCCGGTAAGGGTTGATTATCATCAAGACGAATATTTGCAACCTGCTGGTCTTTCATTCCACCTATCATAAAATGGGTATCAAAGGTTTCTTCAGCTGCATAAGCTTCAATGCCGAGCAATAACGCTACGATTGCTGATGCAAGTGGGGTCATTCTCAACATAGGCAGCTCCTGCAATTAAATTTTGTCACTAATATAGTTGCCATGGTCATCGATAATGGTCAGATGCCAGTTATTTGCATTATTACTTTTGACATTAACACTCTGACTTTCTAAGGGGGCAATCATAATAGTTTCATAATTGACTTTGACATTATTAGCTTTGACATCCGAAATCGTCACCCAATTAGCTGAGTCATTTTTTATCACCAAACCATTGCCACTGCGATTTACCAGCAATTTTTTAAATGTCGCTTTATTTACCGGAGCAATACCCGCTGGTCGGTAAAACAACTTAATTCTGTTTTGCATCGCAAACTTCAGTGCATTCTTACCTTCTTGCTCTGGACTATTTGGTGGAATATCCAGAACATTCAGATAAAAAATGCTTTCTTTATTAGTGGGCAGTTTATTCGGCATAATTTTGATTTTTACTTGCTGCCCGGAATTTGCCCCTATTTTTGCCACTGGTGGCGTTAACATGAAAGGAACCTGAATTTTTTCTGGTGGTAATGACGTATCGCCATCATCAATCCACGCCTGCAGCAGCGAAGAACGGTTTCCCTGGTTCATCAACTGCACCATCACTTCTTTATTTTCTGCCGGGTAAATAATGCGCGTCCCGTAGATAACAATTCCGGCATGTGCAGGAAGGACCATAGAAAAAATGAGTAAAGATAATAATCCTTTCATTTTAATGCCTCTTAAATTAAAAGGCCGCCATGGGATAGCGGCCATGTTTATTACCTGGAGAAACTTACAATTTTATTTATTAATCCTGCGCCACACGCATAACCAGAGAAGATAACACATCACCTGATTGCACTGAGTTATCTGTCAGTTTCAGGTATTTTGCTTTAAACGGAATAGCATATTGACCTTCCGCTGTTTTATAACTCTCAATGTTAAAAGGTGCAGAAACATCCAGGACATCGCTGTTATCACCTAAATAGAGATAGTAACCCACGGTATCGTTGCTACTGGCTATCGCCTTATCGTTACCGGTTATTTTATCGTTGGTAATCAACGAGAGTTTTACACCAGCAACTTCTTTCGGGCAGCTAATTTTTAACATGCTGCTGGTTACACCGACTGCATCATCATAGGTAGAATATTTAGCTTTACCTTCAAAGACAGTGGTTGGTACAGTCGGCATATTAATACTTACTGAATCACCACCCGCTTCGAATTTACACGGAGATTCTGCAATATTCCCCTTAATAGTTAATGTTCCGGTATCAACGTCTGCAGCAAATACTCCAGCGCTCATAAAAAAAGAAGAAAAGACAGCGGCAGCAATAATTGAACGTTTCATAATATGTTCCTTAATAAAATTTTTTTTGGTTGTTAAGAGTCTGTATCTCTTGGAAACAAATTTCTCACATCAAAAAAGTTACCGCAATGTAAACACATTGTTTTATTTATTTGAAACAAATTAACCATTGCAATATAAATACAACAAATATTTAAGAGTATTAACTATTTATCGCATCTATCAATTAATGTAGATTTATGTAAATGGTATTGTTGATATCAATAAAAAAGCCGAAATCATTTATATAAATGATTTCGGCTTTCTAAATGCAATTAAAATCAGGTTGCCAAATTAATCGTAGCGATTTAACACGATTCGACGTTTGCTATCGCTACCTGCAACAACCACTTCTGTCGTTACACCTTTGACGGGCGAAGAAAACAGATGACGGGTGTCAACATTATACGTTAACTGACCACAATGCGGTTGAGGTTGACCATTAACCATAGCCATACTGCATGTTGGGGGACTGATCCTGCCATTAATCGCTAATGTGGCAGTCTCTGAAGAGAATGCGGGAGAAGCCAATCCATAGGCAAGAAAAATAATTCCTGACAGCCAATACTTATTCATTGAAGGTTATGCCTGGATAGAATGAGTGCATAACAAACTATAGCTGTACATCCACTACACAGCCACGAAGGATGATAATGAAGCATTGCCTGTATGATCAATCGACTTTGTAGAGTTTCGGACGAAGGTCCGCAGAATATTCGCAGTATTAAATAAGTGTTCATTAATGCGGCAAAAACTAATACACCGCATCAATGTAACATCTCTGCGGTGTATGAAGAATAACCAGAATGGTTAATAGGCGTTAGACCGCGCGGAAGGAAATCTCGCCTGGAATGACTTCACCCTGCCAGTAGAGCTGAGCTGCAACGCGGTCAGCCAGCTGGCGGTAGATAGCGGTAAATTCGCTCTCCGGACGGCTGATAACCGTTGGCGTGCCTTTATCGAGATCCTCACGTAAGGAGATGTGTAACGGCATCTGCCCCAGCAGCTGTGTGTGGTATTTTTCAGCCAGTTTCTCTGCACCACCGGTACCGAAAATCGGTTCATGGTGACCACAGTTACTGCAAATATGCACACTCATGTTCTCGACAATACCAAGCACCGGAACCTCGACTTTCTCGAACATCACAATGCCTTTTTTCGCATCGATCAAAGCGATGTCCTGCGGGGTGGTGACCACGACTGCACCAGTTACTGGAATGTTTTGCGCCAGCGTCAATTGAATGTCACCGGTGCCTGGCGGCATATCAAGCACCAGATAGTCGAGATCCGGCCACAAGGTTTCCTGCAACATCTGCATTAACGCCTTGCTCGCCATCGGTCCACGCCACACCATCGCATTGTCGTCAGTGACCAGATAACCAATTGAATTGGTTGCCAGGCCATGAGACATAATCGGTGCCATATGGGTACCGTCCGGCGAAGTTGGACGCTGATTTTCTGCGCCCAGCATGGTGGGAATTGATGGGCCGTAGATATCGGCGTCCAGAATGCCGACTTTCGCCCCTTCCGCCGCCAGTGCCAGCGCCAGGTTTACCGCCGTGGAGGATTTACCCACGCCGCCTTTACCGGAACTGACCGCAATGATGTTCTTCACACCATTAATACCCGGCTGATTCTTCACGCGTTTTAAGGTGGCGATATTGTGCGACAGTTTCCAGTCGATAGCTTTCGCCCCGGTGATACGCAGCAGTTCGGCGCTACATTGCTCTTTTAACTCTTCAAACGCGCTATGCCAGACGAATGGCATAACCAGTTCCACATGCAACGTGTCGTCCATCCAGGCGACATGGTGCAACGCGTTCAGCGTGGTGAGGTTATGCTTCAGGGTTGGGTGCTGAAAATTGGCCAGTGTCCCGGCGACCATTGCGCGCAAGGCTTCTGGTGATTTGGCCTGGGATTGTTCGTTCATCCCGACTCCTTTTTTGTATAGATAAACCATCAGCTGATAGTTTACCTGAAGAATATAGAGAAGTACTTACTTAACATTTTCCCATTTGGTACTATCTAACCCCTTTTCACTATTAAGAAGTAATGCCTACTATGACTCAAGTCGCGAAGAAAATTCTGGTGACGTGCGCACTGCCGTACGCTAACGGCTCAATCCACCTCGGCCATATGCTGGAGCACATCCAGGCTGATGTCTGGGTCCGTTACCAGCGAATGCGCGGCCACGAGGTCAACTTCATCTGCGCCGACGATGCCCACGGTACACCGATCATGCTGAAAGCTCAGCAGCTTGGTATCACCCCGGAGCAGATGATTGGCGAAATGAGTCAGGAGCATCAGACTGATTTCGCAGGCTTTAACATCAGCTATGACAACTATCACTCGACGCACAGCGAAGAGAACCGCCAGTTGTCAGAACTTATCTACTCTCGCCTGAAAGAGAACGGTTTTATTAAAAACCGCACCATCTCTCAGCTGTACGATCCGGAAAAAGGCATGTTCCTGCCGGACCGTTTTGTGAAAGGCACCTGCCCGAAATGTAAATCCCCGGATCAATACGGCGATAACTGCGAAGTCTGCGGCGCGACCTACAGCCCGACTGAATTGATCGAGCCGAAATCGGTGGTTTCTGGCGCTACGCCGGTAATGCGTGATTCTGAACACTTCTTCTTTGATCTGCCCTCTTTCAGCGAAATGTTGCAGGCATGGACCCGCAGCGGTGCGTTGCAGGAGCAGGTGGCAAATAAAATGCAGGAGTGGTTTGAATCCGGCCTGCAACAGTGGGATATCTCCCGCGACGCGCCATACTTTGGTTTTGAAATTCCGAACGCGCCGGGCAAATATTTCTACGTCTGGCTGGACGCACCGATTGGCTACATGGGTTCTTTCAAGAATCTGTGCGACAAGCGCAGCGACAGCGTAAGCTTCGATGAATACTGGAAGAAAGACTCCACCGCCGAGCTGTACCACTTCATCGGTAAAGATATTGTTTACTTCCACAGCCTGTTCTGGCCTGCCATGCTGGAAGGCAGCAACTTCCGCAAGCCGACCAACCTGTTTGTTCATGGCTATGTGACGGTGAACGGCGCAAAGATGTCCAAGTCTCGCGGCACCTTTATTAAAGCCAGCACCTGGCTGAATCATTTTGACGCTGACAGCCTGCGTTACTACTACACTGCGAAACTCTCTTCGCGCATTGATGATATCGATCTCAACCTGGAGGATTTCGTTCAGCGTGTGAATGCCGATATCGTGAACAAAGTGGTTAACCTGGCCTCTCGTAATGCGGGCTTTATCAACAAGCGTTTTGACGGCGTGCTGGCAAGCGAACTGGCTGACCCGCAGTTGTACAAAACCTTCACTGATGCCGCTGAAGTGATTGGTGAAGCGTGGGAAAGCCGCGAATTTGGTAAAGCAGTGCGCGAAATCATGGCGCTGGCTGATCTGGCTAACCGCTATGTCGACGAGCAGGCTCCGTGGGTGGTGGCAAAACAGGAAGGCCGCGATGCCGACCTGCAGGCAATTTGCTCAATGGGCATAAACCTGTTCCGCGTGCTGATGACTTACCTGAAGCCGGTACTGCCGAAACTGACCGAGCGCGCAGAAGCATTCCTCAATACAGAACTGACCTGGGATGGTATCCAGCAACCGCTGCTGGGCCACAAAGTGAATCCGTTCAAAGCGCTGTATAACCGCATCGATATGAAGCAGGTTGAAGCACTGGTGGAAGCGTCTAAAGAAGAAGTGAAAGCAGCTGCCGCGCCAGTTACTGGCCCACTGGCAGATGATCCGATTCAGGAAACCATCACCTTTGACGACTTCGCAAAAGTTGACCTGCGCGTGGCGCTGATCGAAAACGCAGAGTTTGTTGAAGGTTCTGACAAACTGCTGCGCCTGACACTGGATCTCGGCGGTGAAAAACGCAATGTCTTCTCCGGTATTCGTTCTGCCTACCCGGATCCGCAGGCACTGATCGGGCGTCACACCATTATGGTGGCCAACCTGGCACCGCGTAAAATGCGCTTTGGTATCTCCGAAGGCATGGTAATGGCTGCTGGTCCTGGCGGGAAAGATATCTTCCTGTTAAGCCCGGATGCTGGTGCTAAACCAGGCCATCAGGTGAAATAATCCCCCTTCAAGGCGCTGCATCGACAGCGCCTTTTCTTTATAAATTCCTAAAGTTGTTTTCTTGCGATTTTGTCTCTCTCTAACCCGCATAAATACTGGTAGCATCTGCATTCAACTGGATAAAATTACAGGGATGCAGAATGAGACACTTTATCTATCAGGACGAAAAATCACATAAATTCTGGGCAGTTGAGCAACAGGGAAACGAGTTGCATATCAGTTGGGGAAAAGTTGGCACCAAAGGGCAAAGCCAGATAAAAAGTTTTTCAGATGCTGCGGCAGCGGCAAAAGCGGAGCTTAAGCTGATTGCGGAGAAGGTGAAGAAGGGGTATGTGGAGCAAGCGAAGGATAATTCTTTGCAACCTTCCCAAACGGTAACGGGCTCTCTCAAGGTAGCGGACTTATCCACCATTATTCAGGAACAACCCTCTTTCGTAGCAGAAACCCGTGCGCCTGACAAAAATACAGATGCTGTTTTACCGTGGCTGGCGAAAGATATTGCTGTCGTTTTTCCGCCCGAAGTTGTACACACCACGTTAAGTCATCGCCGCTTTCCCGGAGTTCCTGTTCAGCAAGCAGACAAATTGACCCAATTACGTCGCTTAGCCTGTAGTGTGTCGCAACGGGATAATAAAACAGCCACATTTGACTTCAGCGCCTGTTCTTTAGAATGGCAAAACACCGTCGCCCAGGCGATCAGTCAGATCGACGGCCTGAAAACAACACAGTTACCATCACCAGTAATGGCTGTACTCACGGCACTTGAAATGAAATGCACAAGATATAAAGTGCGTGAGGATGTTATGGATCAGATCGTCCAGGAAGGCGGTCTGGAATATGCTACTGATGTAATAATACACCTTCAACAGATTGATATTGAAGGTAATGACTCCAACTTATTGATAGTGTTTTATGTTCAGATAATGCCCGATGACTTTGTCATGCAGCTCCACCGATTTTGAGAACGACAGCGACTTCCGTCCCAGCCGTGCCAGGTGCTGCCTCAGATTCAGGTTATGCCGCTCAATTCGCTGCGTATATCGCTTGCTGATTACGTGCAGCTTTCCCTTCAGGCGGGATTCATACAGCGGCCAGCCATCCGTCATCCATATCACCACGTCAAAGGGTGACAGCAGGCTCATAAGACGCCCCAGCGTCGCCATAGTGCGTTCACCGAATACGTGCGCAACAACCGTCTTCCGGAGACTGTCATACGCGTAAAACAGCCAGCGCTGGCGCGATTTAGCCCCGACATAGCCCCACTGTTCGTCCATTTCCGCGCAGACGATGACGTCACTGCCCGGCTGTATGCGCGAGGTTACCGACTGCGGCCTGAGTTTTTTAAGTGACGTAAAATCGTGTTGAGGCCAACGCCCATAATGCGTGCAGTTGCCCGGCATCCAACGCCATTCATGGCCATATCAATGATTTTCTGGTGCGTACCGGGTTGAGAAGCGGTGTAAGTGAACTGCAGTTGCCATGTTTTACGGCAGTGAGAGCAGAGATAGCGCTGATGTCCGGCAGTGCTTTTGCCGTTACGCACCACCCCGTCAGTAGCTGAACAGGAGGGACAGCTGATAGAAACAGAAGCCACTGGAGCACCTCAAAAACACCATCATACACTAAATCAGTAAGTTGGCAGCATCACCGCCAGCGGCCACGATACGTATTGATTGAAGGCCCGGCTGATTTTAATGACCGGGTAGACGAACTGTTTTTAGCCCACCAGCTTCCGGTAGCTATTTACAGTTATTGCCAGTATCAGGACGGTGCAGCCCCCGGGCGTGGTGCCTGGACGCCATTTGCTGAATTTTCGCCGGAGTGGCAGGCGCTACAAGCCGCACGTCGTATTCAGGCACAAACTTACTTCATCGATTTGCCTTGCTGGGCGCAGAGTGAAGAAGTGGACGATTCGCCTGATACGCAAGAGGAAAGCCAGGCCTTGCTGCTGCGTGCCACCCGCATGGATAACAGCGACACCCTGTGGGATCACTTGTTCGAAGATGAAAGCCAGCAAACTGCATTACCCTCTGCACTGGCGCACTATTTTGCCCAACTGCGGGGCGATTCCCCCGGCGATGCACTCAATCGTCAGCGCGAAGCCTTTATGGCCCGCTGGATTGGATGGGCGATGCAGCAAAACAATGGCGACGTGTTAGTCGTCTGCGGTGGCTGGCACGCTCCTGCACTGGCAAAAATGTGACGCGAATGCCCGCAGGACATTAACACGCCGGAATTGCCCTCGCTGGCAGATGCCGTTACAGGTTGTTATCTCACCCCCTACAGTGAAAAGCGCCTTGATGTGCTGGCAGGATACCTTTCCGGTATGCCTGCCCCGGTCTGGCAAAGCTGGTACTGGCAGTGGGGCTTACAGCAGGCGGGAGAACAACTGCTAAAAACGGTTCTTACCCGTTTGCGCCAGCACAAATTGCCTGCTTCGACCGCGGATATGGCTGCCGCTCATCTGCATGCGATGGCGCTGGCACAGTTGCGCGGACATAAACTACCGTTACGCACTGACTGGCTGGATGCCATAGCAGGCTCGCTGATTAAAGAAGCCCTGAACGCGCCGTTGCCGTGGAGCTATCGCGGAGTTATTCATCCCGACACCGATCCGATTCTGCTAACGTTGATAGACACATTAGCGGGTGACGGATTCGGTAAACTTGCCCCTTCTACGCCACAACCGCCTCTGCCAAAAGATGTCACCTGCGAACTGGAACGTACCGCAATCTCTCTTCCGGCGGAGCTTACCTTAAATCGCTTTAACCCCAATGGGCTAGCGCAAAGTCAGGTGTTACATCGGCTGGCAATACTGGAGATCCCAGGGATTGTACGCCAGCAGGGAAGCACACTGACACTTGCAGGCAACGGTGAAGAACGCTGGAAATTAACCCGCCCGCTTAGCCAGCATGCGGCATTGATTGAGGCCGCCTGCTTTGGTGCCACACTCCAGGAAGCCGCACGCCATAAATTAGAAGCCGATATGCTGGACGCGGGTGGAATCGGCAGTATCACCACATGTCTTAGCCAGGCGGCGTTAGCGGGTCTGGCGTCCTTCAGTCAACAATTACTGGAGCAACTCACATTATTAATCGCCCAGGAAAATCAATTTGCCGAAATGGGCCAGGCGCTGGAAGTGCTATATGCCTTATGGCGGCTGGATGAAATTAGCGGTATGCAAGGCGCGCAGATATTACAAACGACGTTATGCGCGGCTATCGATCGCACGCTGTGGCTGTGTGAATCTAACGGCAGACCAGATGAAAAGGAGTTTCACGCTCACCTGCATAGCTGGCAGGCGCTTTGCCATATCCTGCGCGATCTACATAGCGGCGTTAATTTACCCGGCGTTTTTCTTTCTGCGGCGGTAGCCTTACTGGAGCGCCGCAGTCAGGCGATTCATGTCCCGGCGCTGGATCGCGGCGCGGCTCTTGGCGCACTGATGCGTCTGGAACATCCCAACGCCAGTGCCGAAGCGGCGCTGACGATGCTGGCGCAGTTATCCCCGGCACAATCCGGCGAGGCGCTGCACGGTTTGCTGGCGCTCGCCCGTCATCAACTGGCCTGCCAACCAGCATTTATCGCCGGTTTCAGTAGTCATTTAAATCAACTGAGTGACGACGATTTTATTAACGCCCTGCCCGATTTGCGCGCGGCGATGGCCTGGCTACCGCCACGAGAACGCGGGACACTGGCGCATCAGGTGCTTGAGCATTACCAGCTTGCGCAGCTTCCTGTTTCAGCGCTGCAAATGCCGTTGCATTGTCCTCCGCAAGCCATTGCACATCATCAACAACTCGAACAGCAGGCACTGGCATCGCTGCAAAACTGGGGAGTTTTCCATGTCTGAACTGAACGATCTTCTGACCACCCGTGAGCTACAACGCTGGCGATTAATTCTTGGCGAAGCGGCAGAAACGACGCTTTGTGGGCTGGATGACAACGCCCGGCAGATAGACCACGCGCTGGAATGGCTGTATGGGCGCGATCCTGAACGGCTCCAGCGTGGTGAACGCTCCGGTGGATTAGGTGGCTCAAATCTCACCACTCCTGAGTGGATCAACAGTATTCACACGCTGTTTCCGCAACAGGTGATTGAGCGGCTGGAAAGCGATGCCGTACTGCGCTACGGCATTGAAGATGTGGTGACGAATCTCGACATGCTGGAACGTATGCAGCCTTCTGAAAGCCTGCTACGCGCCGTTTTGCACACCAAACATCTGATGAATCCCGAAGTACTGGCTGCCGCCCGCCGGATAGTGCGCCAGGTTGTTGAAGAAATTATGGCTCGACTGGCAAAGGAAGTTCGTCAGGCTTTTTCTGGTGTCCGCGATCGCCGTCGCCGCTCATTTATTCCACTGGCGCGAAACTTTGATTTCAAAAGTACTCTGCGCGCTAACCTGCAACACTGGCACCCGCAACACGGCAAGTTGTATATCGAATCCCCCCGCTTTAACAGCCGCATTAAACGCCAAAGCGAACAATGGCAACTGGTCTTACTGGTTGATCAAAGCGGATCGATGGTGGACTCGGTGATCCACTCTGCGGTGATGGCGGCCTGTTTGTGGCAGTTACCCGGCATTCGTACCCATCTGGTGGCGTTTGACACAAGCGTGGTTGATCTCACGGCAGACGTTGCCGATCCGGTAGAGTTATTAATGAAAGTACAGTTGGGCGGCGGGACCAATATCGCCAGTGCCGTGGAGTATGGTCGGCAACTTATTGAACAACCAGCAAAAAGCGTCATTATCCTCGTGAGCGATTTTTACGAAGGGGGTTCATCATCATTGCTGACGCATCAGGTGAAAAAGTGTGTCCAGAGCGGCATCAAAGTGCTGGGACTGGCTGCGCTCGATAGCACCGCAACACCTTGCTATGACCGCGATACGGCCCAGGCGCTGGTTAATGTCGGCGCACAAATAGCCGCCATGACGCCGGGCGAGCTGGCATCATGGCTTGCGGAGAATCTTCAGTCATGAATTCACTACGTCCGGAATTATTAGAACTGACACCGCAGGCCCTGACGGCGTTAAGCAATGCCGGTTTTGTTAAGCGCAGTCTTAAGGAACTGGAAAATGGCAACGTCCCGGAGATCAGCCATGAGAACGACGCTTTAATCGCCACCTTCAGTGACGGTGTCCGTACCCAGCTGGCGAACGGCCAGGCACTGAAAGAGGCTCAGTGCAGTTGCGGGGCCAACGGTATGTGCCGTCATCGCGTGATGCTGGTGTTAAGTTATCAACGACTTTGTGCCACCACTCAGTCTACGGAAAAAGAAGAAGAGTGGGATCCGGCAATCTGGCTGGAAGAACTGGCTACCCTTCCCGATGCTACCCGCAAACGCGCACAGGCGCTGGTCGCTAAAGGCATCACCATTGAGTTGTTCTGTGCGCCGGGTGAAATTCCCTCTGCCCGCTTACCGATGAGCGATATGCGTTTTTATTCCCGCAGCAGTATTCGTTTCGCCCGTTGTGATTGTATTGAAAGCACACTTTGCGAACATGTCGTACTGGCAGTACAGGCCTTTGTCCAGGCAAAAGCGCAGCAAGCGGAATTGACTCATTTAATCTGGCAGATGCGCAGCGAACACGTCACATCATCTGACGATCCGTTTGCCAGCGAAGAAGGCAAAACGTGTCGTCAATATGTTCAACAACTAAGCCAGGCATTATGGCTGAGCGGCATCAGCCAGCCGCTTATTCACTACGAGGCCGCTTTCAGCCGCGCGCAGCAAGCAGCGGAACGCTGCAGCTGGCGATGGGTGAGTGAATCGCTACGGCAACTGCGCGCCAGCGTTGATGCCTTCCACGCCCGCGCCAGCCACTATCATGCCGGAGAATGCTTACGTCAGCTTGCGGCATTAAACAGTCGATTAAATTGCGCACAAGAGATGGCCCGGCGCGACAGTATTGGTGAAGTTCCTCCTGTGCCGTGGCGCACGGTCGTTGGCTCTGGCATTGCCGGAGAAGCAAAGCTTGATCATCTGCGGCTGGTGTCTTTAGGTATGCGTTGCTGGCAGGATATTGAGCATTATGGTTTACGCATCTGGTTTACCGATCCCGACACCGGCAGTATTTTGCACCTTTCGCGCAGTTGGCCGCGAAGTGAACAGGAAAACTCACCGGCAGCTACGCGTCGGCTGTTTAGTTTTCAGGCTGGCGCACTAGCGGGCGGGCAAATTGTTTCACAAGCAGCAAAACGCAGTGCCGATGGCGAGCTGCTGTTAGCTACCCGCAACCGCTTAAGCAGCGTTGTGCCGCTGTCGCCTGATGCCTGGCAAATGTTGAGCGCGCCGTTACGCCAGCCGGGCATTGTGGCTTTGCGGGAATATTTACGCCAGCGTCCCCCCGCCTGCATACGGCCTCTTAATCAGGTCGATAACTTATTTATTCTGCCGGTCGCTGAGTGTATTTCGCTCGGTTGGGATAGCAGCCGCCAGACGCTGGATGCGCAGGTAATCAGCGGCGAAGGTGAAGATAATCTCCTGACGTTATCCCTTCCGGCATCTGCCTGTTCTCCTTTTGCCGTTGAACGCATGGCGGCGCTTTTGCAACAAACAGACGACCCCGTGAGTCTGGTTTCTGGCTTTGTCAGCTTTGTAGAGGGGCAATTGACACTGGAACCACGGGTGATGATGACAAAAACCCGCGCCTGGGCGCTGGACGCAGAAACTGCGCCTGTGGCACCGCTACCTTCTGCCAGCGTTTTGCCTGTGCCGTCTACCGCTCATCAGTTGCTGATGCGCTGCCAGGCGTTACTTATTCAACTGCTCCATAACGGCTGGCGCTATCAGGAACAGAGCGCTATTAGTCAGGCAGAGTTGCTGGCGAATGACCTCTCCGCGGTCGGTTTTTATCGGCTGGCACATGTGTTGGGACAATTTCGTAATACAGAAAGCGAGGCACGGGTAGAAGCAATGAATAACGGTGTTTTACTTTGCGAACAATTATTCCCCATGCTTCAGCAACAAGGATGAAATAGTGCTTTTTACTAAGAGTTCTACTCCAGTTCCGGACTGCTCACGCCACGGTATTAGGCATATCCTATATAGCCCCTGGTGAGAGTCACCAGTTCCTTGATTAAATAAAATGGAGTTTTACATGAAGGCTTTCAATAAGCTGTTTTCCCTCGTTGTTGCATCTGTTCTGGTTTTCTCTCTTGCTGGCTGCGGTGACAAAGAAGAATCGAAGAAATTCAGCGCCAATCTGAACGGCACTGAAATTGCCATTACCTATGTCTACAAAGGTGACAAGGTGCTTAAGCAATCTTCTGAAACCAAAATTCAATTTGCCTCCATTGGTGCAACCACCAAAGAAGATGCTGCCAAGACACTTGAGCCGTTAAGCGCCAAATACAAAAACATCGCGGGTGTTGAAGAAAAATTAACCTATACCGATACCTACGCGCAGGAAAACGTGACTATCGATATGGAAAAAGTGGATTTTAAAGCCCTGCAGGGTATTTCAGGAATCAACGTTTCTGCTGAAGATGCCAAAAAAGGTATCACTATGGCGCAAATGGAACTGGTGATGAAAGCCGCTGGTTTTAAAGAAGTGAAATAATCTGTCGGCGGCCATGTTTCGCATGGCCGCCATACCCGTCTTAGCTTTTCTTCACATGCTGGCGCGCTGCCAGTCCACGCAGAAAATAACGTAAAAATTGATCGCCGCATTCGCGGAAGTTTTTATGATCCGGTGCGCGCATCATCGCTGTAATTTCCGGCATCGAAACGCGGAACTGCTGTTCGGTGAGGATCGCCAGAATGTCATCGGTTTTCAGCGAAAACGCGATGCGTAATTTTTTCAGCACGATGTTGTTATTAATGCGACGTTCCGGCTCCAGTGCCGGAGCAGACTCATCCTTGCCGCGTTTTTCATAAATCAGGCCATTGAGGAATGACGACAAAACAATGTCCGGACAACGCTGAAAACCCTCTTCGTCTTCTTTACGTAGCCAGACGGCGATCTGTTCCGCGGTGGCTTCGACATTACCCAGCGCCAGAATACGCACCAGGTCATTATTATTGGCTTTCAAAATGTAGCGCACGCTGCGCAGAATATCGTTACTTAGCATGAGGCCTTCAGGTGTTGATGAGGCAAAAAGCCATTTTAGCAGTCTTTTACAGGCCAATCGCCTCTTTTAAGCTTTTCAGATAACGGCGGCTGACCGGCACGGTTAAGCCATTACGCAAAATCAACTCGGCCTGGCCGTTATCTTCCAGACGAATCTCCTGTAAATGCGCGAGGTTAACCAGATACTGACGATGGCAGCGCAGTAGTGGTGTACGACTTTCCAGGGTACGTAATGTCAATTCGGTAAAGCCCTCTTTCCCTTCGTGGCTGGTAACGTAGACACCGCTCATCCGACTGCTGACAAATGCCACATCTTTCATTTGCAGCAAATAAATCCGACTATGCCCCGTACAAGGGATAAATTTCAGCGCCTGTTGATTTTCCGGTAACAGCGAAACATCCTGCTTGCTGCGCTCCTGACGCAATCGCGCCAGCGTTTTCTCCAGTCGCGCTTCATCAATTGGCTTCAGCAGATAATCAAAGGCATGTTCTTCAAAGGCTTTAATAGCGTATTCGTCAAACGCAGTGAGAAAAACAATATACGGGCGATGTTCCGGGTCAAGCATCCCCACCATTTCCAGACCACTGATGCGCGGCATCTGGATATCGAGAAACAGCACATCCGGGCGCAGTTTATGCACCGCGCCGATCCCTTCCACGGCGTTTGAACACTCTCCAACGATTTCAATATCGCTCTGCTCCTGCAAAAATACACGCAGGTTCTCCCGTGCTAACGGTTCATCATCGACAATTAAGACTTTAATCATGCCTCGTCCCTCCATGGTAGTCGTAACGTTATTCGGGTGTAACTATCAGGCTCACAGGCGACGCTTATTCCATAGTCATCGCCAAACCGTTCACGTAAACGCTTATCCACCAGATTCATCCCCAGCCCACTGGCATTGGTTACCGGTTGATACAAACCGGCATTGTCTTCGATCTCCAGCATCAAATGTTGCCCCTCACGTCGGGCGCTGATTGCCACTCGCCCTGTATCCAGCAGTTGTGATGTCCCATGTTTAATGGCGTTTTCCACTATCGGTTGCAGGGTAAACGCGGGCAATTGCTGCTGGGATAATTCTTGCGGAATAGCAATGTTGACCTGCAACCGCGACTGGAAGCGCGCCTTTTCAATTTGCAGATAAGCGTTCACATGTTCAATTTCGTCGGCGAGAGTAACAAACTCCGAAGGCCGCTTTAAGTTTTTGCGGAAAAAAGTGGAAAGATACTGCACCAGCTGGCTGGCCTGTTCGCTGTCGCGGCGGATCACCGCTTTAATGGTGTTAAGCGCATTAAACAAAAAATGAGGATTCACCTGGGCGTGAAGCAGTTTGATTTCTGACTGGGTGAGCATCGCTTTTTGCCGCTCATATTGCCCGGCAAGAATCTGCGCCGAAAGCAGTTGCGCAATCCCCTCGCCCAGCGTGCGGTTTATTGAACTGAATAAACGGTTTTTGGCTTCATACAATTTGATGGTGCCCATCACGCGCTGATTTTCGCCACGCAACGGAATTACCAGCGTCGACCCCAGTTTGCATTGCGGATGCAAAGAGCAACGATAAGGTACTTCGTTGCCATCAGCGTAGACCACTTCACCGGTTTCAATCGCTTTTAAGGTGTAAGGCGAAGAAATCGGTTTGCCAGGTAAATGGTGGTCGTCACCAATTCCGGTAAAGGCCAGCAATTTCTCTCGATCGGTAATCGCGACTGCACCAATATCCAGCTCCTGATACAGCACCTGAGCCACTTTCATGCTGTTCACTTCGTTAAACCCCTGTCGCAAAATGCCTTCCGTCGAGGCTGCCACTTTCAGCGCAGTGGCAGAAAAAGCCGAAGTGTATTTTTCAAACATCGCGCGTTTATCGAGCAATATACGCATAAACAGCGCCGCGCCGACGGTATTGGTGACCATCATTGGCGCAGCAATATTACTCACCAGACGCACCGCATCTTCATAAGGTCGGGCGATCGCCAGGATGATCAGCATTTGCACCATTTCAGCGACGAACGTGACGGCACCGGCGGTAATGGGGTTAAAGACTTTATCAGTGCGCCCGCGACGGATCAGGATGCTGTGTACCAGGCCGCCGAGCAATCCTTCAACGATGGTTGAGATCATGCAACTTAGCGCGGTCATGCCCCCCATCGAATATCGATGTAAGCCGCCGGTCAGACCAACCAGCCCACCGACGACCGGACCGCCGAGTAAGCCGCCCATTACCGCGCCTATCGCACGGGTATTGGCAATAGAATCGTCAATGTGCAACCCAAACCAGGTGCCCATGATGCAGAAGATGGAAAAGACGATGTAGCAGAGAAATTTATGCGGCAGACGAACCGTGACCTGCATTAACGGTATGAATAATGGCGTTTTACTCATTAACCACGCAATGACTAAAAAAACGCACATCTGCTGAAGCAGCAGCAACACCAGATTAAAATCGTACATACCCGCAAACCACACTTCCCTTTAAAACGCGTAACATACATTGCCTGCGTTTAACTTTCTTTGAACTCTTGCAGAAAAATGAGAATTCGTGAGTACGATCACTCAAAATCGCCTGGCAAAAATAAAATCACCCTATAGATGCACAAAAAACGGGCAAAACTACCTGGTTCGCAAAACTGCGTCTAAAGTTAAACCGGGACCTCGCGAGCAAGGGTGAGACGATGGCGCTTTACACAATTGGTGAAGTGGCGTTGCTTTGTGATATTAACCCTGTCACGTTACGCGCGTGACGCAACATTTTTAAAAATCGACGAAGATCGTCCAGGAGCGCCGTTTTTCAAGGGTTGGATAGATGATTCGTTTACCATGTCGACGAACTTCGACGAATTTCGCCGATAAAAAGTGTCCCATACATGCCCCATTGATGCCCCATAAACAATATCAGGAATTGACACTGGTTATCCATACAGATAAAAATAACACCTGTACATAACCACAGTTACAGGAGGGTGTTATGCGTGTTGAGATCTGTATCGCTAAAGAAAAAATCACTAAAATGCCAAACGGTGCTGTGGATGCGTTAAAGGAAGAATTAACCCGACGCATCAGTAAACGTTATGACGATGTAGAGGTGATCGTAAAAGCCACCAGCAACGATGGCCTTTCTGTTACACGCACCGCAGATAAGGATTCTGCAAAAACATTTGTTCAGGAGACTCTGAAAGATACCTGGGAGTCTGCTGACGAGTGGTTTGTTCGGTAATGACTCCAACTTATTGATAGTGTTTTATGTTCAGATAATGCCCGATGACTTTGTCATGCAGCTCCACCGATTTTGAGAACGACAGCGACTTCCGTCCCAGCCGTGCCAGGTGCTGCCTCAGATTCAGGTTATGCCGCTCAATTCGCTGCGTATATCGCTTGCTGATTACGTGCAGCTTTCCCTTCAGGCGGGATTCATACAGCGGCCAGCCATCCGTCATCCATATCACCACGTCAAAGGGTGACAGCAGGCTCATAAGACGCCCCAGCGTCGCCATAGTGCGTTCACCGAATACGTGCGCAACAACCGTCTTCCGGAGACTGTCATACGCGTAAAACAGCCAGCGCTGGCGCGATTTAGCCCCGACATAGCCCCACTGTTCGTCCATTTCCGCGCAGACGATGACGTCACTGCCCGGCTGTATGCGCGAGGTTACCGACTGCGGCCTGAGTTTTTTAAGTGACGTAAAATCGTGTTGAGGCCAACGCCCATAATGCGTGCAGTTGCCCGGCATCCAACGCCATTCATGGCCATATCAATGATTTTCTGGTGCGTACCGGGTTGAGAAGCGGTGTAAGTGAACTGCAGTTGCCATGTTTTACGGCAGTGAGAGCAGAGATAGCGCTGATGTCCGGCAGTGCTTTTGCCGTTACGCACCACCCCGTCAGTAGCTGAACAGGAGGGACAGCTGATAGAAACAGAAGCCACTGGAGCACCTCAAAAACACCATCATACACTAAATCAGTAAGTTGGCAGCATCACCGTTTGTTCACTAATAAACACGTAAAATCGGTAACGGCTGGAAATCATTCAATACTCGCACTATCGAAAGTTTACCAGCCAACCGCAGCACGTCCTGCATACGTCGTGTCTGCGGTTTTTCTTTTTCGCTGATATGACTTTCCGTGTCAAACCGGAATCTCTAATTTTGACGATTTTCTTTTTAGGTTTAATTCCCTGAGGGCGACGTAGCAGTAAATCCGACGGTGAATCACGCTGATATTCGCGGGTTGGATACCGCATTACAGAGGTCCGTCATATGAGCCTGCCACTTTCTTACGTCGCGAATCAGCTTTGTTCCGCCGTCGCCAAGCGCTAACGTGCGTTACTCTTGTACCGGGCTACGTCGCCTTCAGGGAACTGGTTATTCTCATTTTTTATTTGTGACATTGTGGTTGTTGTGCGACAGACATTGCTATTCGGCCCATATCCCAGATAAAACCCGCCAGCTCACGTGCAACAGCAACAATTGTAATATTGACATTCTTTCCTTTGGCCTGAAGTTTTCGATACCTCTTACAAAGCCTGAGTTGAGCATCCCATGCTCTGTCAATGACGGGCGGGGTAAATTTTCCTGCCTTTTTTGTATTGCCGGACTGATGCGTGCCGGATGACGGTAACTCCACGCTGCCTCGACCAATAGCTTTCTGGCATAGCTGTTTCCGGCTTTGGTAATGCTGCCCTGATGTCTGCTTCCACCCGATGAATATTCTGATGGCGTGATACCAAACCATGACATCAGTTGTCGTGGATGTTCAAAACGGGTCAGATCACCCAGTTCAGAAATTAATCCAACCGCAGTAATAAACTGAATCCCTCGCATGGCTTGCAGCGCCTCTACTACCGGATACAGCCTCCATTCGGTAACGGCCTCCTTCAGGGCGGATTCCAGCCGTTCACATTGTGCCTGCCGATCTTCTATTGTACGACGGTGTTCGTCAAAAGCTAATTGTCGCCAGGGACTTTCGAATGAGTATTTGCTGAGCCAGCGTCGGTGTGCAGGGCCCCAATCTGCTCGCCCGACATAATGGACCCCATGAACCAGAAGAAACGATTTCAGACGTTGCCTTGCATGCCGTAAATCATCGCGGGCAGATGCCCATGCCCGGGCCAAATCCCGGAATGCCTCATCTTCAATGCCGGGTACGTAGACAGCAGAAAGATCTCCTGCACGCAGTGAACGCACAAGTCTGATGGCATCACGGCGATCGGTTTTAACCCGCTCCCCCGGTTTTTTCGGGATAAGTGAGGGGGCGCAGACCATGCAGTCAAAACCGGATTTCACCAGCCGACGATAAAGTCCATAACCACAGGGCCCCGCTTCATAAACGATACTGACCTGCGATGACTTTGACCTGAGACGTTTACAAAGATTCTGAATATCAGTAGGTGATGTGCCAATTTTACCCATCAGTTCAACAGGTTCTGAATTGATAGCATA
Organism: Shigella sonnei; assembly: GCF_002950395.1. Lineage (NCBI taxonomy): Bacteria > Pseudomonadati > Pseudomonadota > Gammaproteobacteria > Enterobacterales > Enterobacteriaceae > Shigella > Shigella sonnei. Next base: position 649,591 of record NZ_CP026802.1, on the reverse strand, counting down.
AGCGACAGTAATCGATTCTTTGTGAACATCTAACCCGACGTACAATGTGTTATTGTTGTTCATGCTGGCCTCCGTGGTGGAAATACCGGGGTGTAGCAACAGCTCACCCATGCGGCTCTGACAACGATGTTAACCCGCGTTAAATATCCCACGTTGGCCAGCATCTGTCTCACGGAAAGTCATACTGCCTTACATTGTGTCTGGTTCTTCCGGCCACTCAATATCAGGTGCAGTTGATGTATCAACACGGTTCAGCAACACCCGATACTTCTTCCAGGCTTCCAGCAACGAGTTTTCTTCCTCCGTTGCGATCTCCAGATCTACAGCATCCTGAAGTGGCGCAATATGCTCACTGAATTCCTGGATGTAGAACTGTGTGGTGACGGTCTTCCAGCCATTCGGCTCCTGCTGTATCGAAGCATACCAGGCTATTTCAATATCGCTATGCTGCGGCAGCATTTAACCCCTTGTAATTCATCGCCATAATTGATTTAATTCACAAATAAAACTATAATATGGTGAAATTAATGAAAAAAAACACAGATGATGGGGCTAAAATTTACACACCACTTACCCTAAAGCTTTATGACTGGTGGGTTTTGGGAGTATCAAATCGGCTTGCATGGGGATGTCCTACAAAGGAACACCTTCTTCCACACTTTCTGGAACATTTAGGTAACAACCATCTGGATATTGGTGTTGGAACTGGGTTTTACCTTACTCACGTACCTGAGAGTAGTCTGATATCTTTAATGGATTTGAACGAAGCTAGCCTGAACGCGGCATCTACAAGGGCTGGGGAATCAAAAATTAAACATAAAATTAGCCATGATGTTTTTGAACCTTATCCCGCGGCGTTACATGGTCAATTTGATTCCATTTCCATGTTTTACCTTCTTCACTGCCTGCCTGGAAATATATCTACAAAAAGCTGTGTAATACGCAATGCGGCGCAGGCCTTAACTGATGATGGAACTCTATACGGAGCCACAATTCTTGGCGATGGAGTTGTGCACAATAGCTTCGGTCAAAAACTGATGCGCATTTACAATCAGAAAGGCATCTTTTCAAACACAAAAGATTCCGAAGAAGGCTTAACACATATACTCTCAGAGCATTTCGAGAATGTTAAAACCAAGGTTCAAGGTACTGTAGTAATGTTTTCCGCTTCAGGGAAAAAATAGCATCCAACCGCAGCACGTTCTTGCTTAAGACGTGCTACGGTTTCCTTTACGATTTGGGGTTGCGACTTTACCTCTATTGATAATGCATTCCGGCAGAACGTTCAAATATGAACGTACGATATTTAACTAACCGAAAAACAAAATATAGCACAGGCGAGACATTTACCATCTAAGAAAATAGTATCGTTTTTTTACAGTTAAATCAACATCTCTTCCTTAAAATGAAAACAATAAATTTCAATCCTGAAACATTTTATTTCAGCTTATTATTTCCCAGTATCACATTTTATCAGAATATCCTTCTGCGAGGTTATTATGCTTCCTGTAAATAATCCCCCCCTATCCACTGGAAACGTCTCTTTTTACAGAACTACATCAATCGACAATGTTCACAATAATTATCTCTCCGAATGGGTTGAATGGACTAAAAACAGCATTTCCGGAGAAAACAGGGAAACTGCTTTTACCCGGCTCCAATTATGTCTGGAGAACAGTGAAACATCGTTGGACTTATCTTGTTTAGGTCTCAGATCTCTACCACGATTGCCTGACAATCTTGATGAAATTAATGTAAGCAATAACCAACTATCAATGCTCCCCGAGCTACCAAGGGCATTGAAAGAGCTGAATGCAAGCAGTAATCAATTATCTGCACTTCCTGAATTACCAGTGTCGCTGGAATATATAAATGTGAGTGATAACCATTTGTTCGCACTTCCTGAATTACCTGCGTCACTAGAATATATTAATGTAAGTGACAATCACCTGTCTGTACTTCCGAGGTTACCAATGTCATTGGAATTACTTGATGCAGCCAGAAATGCTTTGGAAGTAATACCAGATTTTCCAGAAAGAGATGATCATATTATAAGAATATTCTGGCTTAATCAGAACCGGATCACGGCAATTCCGGAAAGCATACTTGGCCTCAGTTCTGATAGCGTTGTCAATCTTAGAGAAAATCAACTATCTCCCAGAATAATGCAAACTTTGTTACAACAAACCGCCCAACCGGACTACCACGGCCCACGGATTTACTTCTCCATGAGTGACGGACAACAGAATACACTCCATCGCCCCCTGGCTGATGCCGTGACAGCATGGTTCCCGGAAAACAAACAATCTGATGTATCACAGATATGGCATGCTTTTGAACATGAAGAGCACGCCAACACCTTTTCCGCGTTCCTTGACCGCCTTTCCGATACCGTCTCTGCACGCAATACCTCCGGATTCCGTGAACAGGTCGCTGCATGGCTGGAAAAACTCAGTGCCTCTGCGGAGCTTCGACAGCAGTCTTTCGCTGTTGCTGCTGATGCCACTGAGAGCTGTGAGGACCGTGTCGCGCTCACATGGAACAATCTCCGGAAAACCCTCCTGGTCCATCAGGCATCTGAAGGCCTTTTCGATAATGATACCGGCGCTCTGCTCTCCCTGGGCAGGGAAATGTTCCGCCTCGAAATTCTGGAGGACATTGCCCGGGATAAAGTCAGAACTCTCCATTTTGTGGATGAGATAGAAGTCTACCTGGCCTTCCAGACCATGCTCGCAGAGAAACTTCAGCTCTCCACTGCCGTGAAGGAAATGCGTTTCTATGGCGTGTCGGGAGTGACAGCAAATGACCTCCGCACTGCCGAAGCCATGGTCAGAAGCCGTGAAGAGAATGAATTTACGGACTGGTTCTCCCTCTGGGGACCATGGCATGCTGTACTGAAGCGTACGGAAGCTGACCGCTGGGCGCTGGCAGAAGAGCAGAAATATGAGATGCTGGAGAATGAGTACCCTCAGAGGGTGGCTGACCGGCTGAAAGCATCAGGTCTGAGCGGTGATGCGGATGCGGAGAGGGAAGCCGGTGCACAGGTGATGCGTGAGACTGAACAGCAGATTTACCGTCAGCTGACTGACGAGGTACTGGCCCTGCGATTGTCTGAAAACGGCTCACAACTGCACCATTCATAATCACATCGCATAAACCACAGACCGGACTGACTCCGGAAAAACAGAGGCCCGCCCCGGGCCTCCCCGGATTCATCCGTTTCTCTGTTCAGCCTGACCGCACACCCCGGCGGCCGGATGACAGACTCCGCCTCGGTAAGCAAAGCGGTCTTCTGTGATTCCGCCAGTTGCGGCTTATTCATTACTTAACGTCAAACGCCCGAATTGAAGCCAAATCATCCAGACTGCTCAGCTCCTCTTTCATTTCACGCTGACGGCGATAAATCTCGTCATTGCGTTCAACAACAGCCTGCACCATTGCTGCCGCCAGTTCTTCCAGTTCCGGCATCGACAGTTTCACCTACTGATTATCGGCATCACCCCACGCCATATGCGTTTGTGCTGTGACAGATTTTGCCAGCATGACTACCGGGGACAGGCGGCCCAGTGAGTTGGGGCCAGCATTCCAGATACGACCGTTCCATTCAAACGTGAACGGCTTCGCCTCCTGTTCTGTGCGCCATGCTTCAATTTCCTGACGTCTGGCCTCTCTGGCCGCTTCCAGCATTTCTGGTGTCACAGTGAATGGGGCTATCTCACCCCATTTGCCACTTTGCAGTTCCTGCCAGATTCGCTGACCCGTCGGTGCGACATCATCAGCGGTGGCTGTGTAGGGGACTGCCTGGTCCCTGTCGTCAAAAAAAACGTCACAGTCTACTGCGCCACTTTCGGTATAACGGGGATTAATGATTTTTTTAATTTCCACGGTGCATTCCTCACGATGTGCGAATAAAAAGCCCGGGCATTGCGCCAGAGACATGAGCATCCGGCACCCCGGACAGGGCGCTATATGACCCCGGTAATGAATGCTCTGAACATCCCGTAATGAAAAATTGTGGGGATGCTATATACGTTCCGGTGGGAGTACTGGGCACTGAAATCCCCACCGGTCCCAGTCGTGAGCCTCTGTATGACTGCCCCCTGACAAGTCTGATGACTTTATCACCGTCAGCTTCTCCCTGGTACGCAGCAATAATCAGCCCGCCAATGTCAGGGTCTCCCCATCTGTTGCAGACAGAGCTCGCCACGATTCTGTAAATAATATCTTCTGTGGTTATATTTATTTTCACCCAGCCAGTCAGTCTGGATATGGGCCAGTAGCAGTTGCGTATTCCGCTCTATTCGATCACGGATTGGCATCGAAGTTCGATCAGCGATTCGCATCCATTCGATCAACCGGGAACTTAACTTTTTCTACCGCTTTTTAACTCGTTTTTTCGCTGCTTTCCACTGTAGGGGGATTTTTCCTCAGGGACTCTCCCTGAAGGACCACTCTGTGTGAGTTATGTACCAGTCTGTCCAGGATGGCATCTGCTGTTGTTGGGTTCTCCATCAGACCATGCCATTTATCTACCGGGAACTGGCTTACCACTATCGTGCTGCTTTGTCCGTAACGATCCTCTGTGATCTCCAGAAGGTCATTACACTGGGCGTTACTTAACTGTTCCAGCCCCAGATCGTCCAGGATTAGAACCTGTATTTTTTGCAACTGTTTCAGATATTTCAGCCAACTGCCATCAACACGTCCCTGAGCCAACTGTTCCAGTAATCGCCCGGTTCTACAGTACCGGACGCTGTATTTCTGTCGACATGCCTGTTCGCCCAGCGCATTGGCTATCCAGCTCTTACCGCATCCTGTCGGACCGGTTATCAGTAGGTTTTTCCTGTGGATTATGTAGTGGCCGTTCAGCAGTTCCCTCATCTGTTCAGCCCGCAGACCTCTTGAGGCCGGATAACGCAGCCCTTCCGGTGTTGCCTGATATTTCAGGCAGGCATTTTTTCTCAACCGTGCCACACGACTGTTTTCTCTGCTCAGAAGCTCGTCATCAACCAGCAGTGTCAGCCTTTCCTCGAACGACAGTTCGTCGTAAGTCTGAGGCGTTTCCCGTTGCCGTATCAGGCTCCCGGCCATCGCCGGGAGTTTCAGTTGGGTCAGTTTGTTTAACAGATTATCACTCATACGGTTGTTCCTTCTGTCAGTGGTAGTAGCCAGGACCACGCAGGTTTTCATGCTCTGAAGCATATGCCGGATGTTGTTCGCCCTGGCGGGATAACGGAAGCTCAACGTTATCCCGATGATGACGCAGCAGATTGTCGATAAAGCGTCTGTCCGGGGCGTTATAGTGCAGGGCAACGTAACAGGCCTTTTCCAGCCGTTCCGGGCCGTATTTTTTCTGAAGTGCCAGCAGACCCAGGACTGCACGGTAAGCCAGCTCCGGATGGGGTTTGGCTTTCAGCATGGATTCAACCACCCGGCCTGTGGACGGACCTGTACGGTTTCCCTGCTCGATAAGGCGTTCCGGTGTCCATGTCCCATGCCGCCGGTGGCGTTCTGGCATGTGAAGCGGATTGGTTGTGTGTTTATATTCATGTGTGCTGCGCGGATGTTGCGCCACACACTGCCCCTTGTGCCAGAGCTGTACCACCGACTGCCCCACCTTCAGTGACAGACGCTGACCGACCAGTTCGTGTGGAACGGAGTACCAGTGACGGGCATATTCAACGTGGTAGTCAGGGCCAACCTTCACGGCTTTGTATTCCGTGTATTCATAAGGCTCCAGAGGCAGCGGAGAGAGTGCTGGTGCATCCAGCATGCGGAAGCGTTCTGCGCGGGTTTGATTACCGTATCCCTTCATTGGTCGGTTATTCATGTCCGTCAGCAACTCCCGAAGGCGTGCATTCAGCGCCCTGAGCGTGTGGAAGGTTTCATTACGGATGCGGGCAAGAAGCCATCGCTCGACGATGAGGACGCCGTTTTCTGCTTTTGGTTTATCTTTAGGTTTGCGCGGGCGGGCCGGGATAATAACCGTGCCATAGTGCTCAGCCAGCGCCTGATAACTGTCGTTGATGACAGGCTCATAGCGATCGGCTTTTTTCACTGCGCTTCTGAGGTTATCGGGGATGAGCAGCTTCGGTACGCCGCCCAGGAAGGTCAGGCAACGGCTGTGGGCATTTAACCATGACATCATGTCCTGACCTTCGCACGCTTCAACATAGGTATAGTTGGACGCCCCCATTACAGCCACGAAGATTGCCACGCGGCGTATCTCTCCGGTGTCCGGATTAATAACAGGGACCGTAGGACCACAGAAGTCGATAAAGAGCTTTTCGCCAGCACGATGCTCCTGTCGCATGGAGAGGCGTCGCGTTTTTTTCCACTTCCGGTAGCAACGGCAGAAGTGTGAGTATCCCATCGCTTTGTCACCCGCCTGTGCCTTGTATTCCATCCACAACAGTTGGCGCGTCACGCCAGGTTTTCTCATTTCCGTATCGAAGTACAGCATGTCAGGCATAACAAGCTCTGACGCAGAGGTGTCTTTGGGCGGGAAAATGAGTTTCTCCAGCGTGTCATGGGATATATCCGCAGGTAATGGCCATGACAGAGAAGAGGCTTTGAAGCGGGCAAGAACCTCAAAAACGGTTGAGGCGCTGATGTGTAACGTCAGTCCGATACAACGGTTAGTCAGCTTCTTATCGAACTTGAGCTGAAGGATCTTAAAACAAGTTTCCATAGTGCTCCTGGATTTTCTCTTTTTGGACATTGACGTCTCCACTGGTTTAAACACGGCAATGGAGACTGTGGTGAAAAGAGTTAATTCCCGGAGTGACTGGCGAATTCCAATCAATGATCGGAAGTATGCCAAATCGTGATCGATTGTGATGCCAAACTGTGATCGGAGATGGATGCCAAATCATGATCGATTCGAATGCCAAACTGCGATCGATTCAGATGCCATTTTGCAAGCAGTAGCGGGTGTGATAAATGGGGCCGTTAATGCCGTAAAAAGTAAGGGATTTGGCTCTGTACCTCGGTTCTGTTGTCTCAGGGCGTGCATCAGTCCACCGGATGCTGAGCACCCCTTCAAACCGTGTGTCGGGTATGATGATGTCGTAGGGGCCAGCAACGGAATATTCACCTGGCAGCGCATTCCTTACCCAGGCCAGGAAATCACTCTTAGTGTCAAAACGGATAACATCTTCAGGCAGAAAAGCACACCCAAAGCCGAATGCGCCGGGTATCGCCAGACGGCCTTTTGTCCGGTCGTAAATGTCGCTCTGTGAGGTAGCCTGAGTTTAACGGACACTCCTTCCTGAAATAGAATGGCATCAGAAGGAGCTAATAATGAGCAGAAAAACCCAACGTTACTCTAAAGAGTTCAAAGCCGAAGCTGTCAGAACGGTTCTTGAAAATCAACTTTCGATCAGTGAAGGCGCTTCCCGATTATCTCTTCCTGAAGGCACTTTAGGACAATGGGTTACCGCCGCCAGAAAAGGGCTCGGTACTCCTGGTTCCCGCACGGTGGCTGAACTGGAATCTGAAATTCTGCAACTGCGTAAGGCGTTAAATGAAGCTCGCCTTGAGCGAGATATATTAAAAAAAGCAACAGCGTATTTTGCACAGGAGTCGCTGAAAAATACGCGTTAATCGAACAATGGCGACAACAATTTCCCATTGAAGCGATGTGTCAGGTATTTGGTGTATCCAGGAGCGGTTATTACAACTGGGTACAGCATGAACCCTCAGACAGAAAACAAAGTGATGAGCGGCTAAAACTGGAGATTAAGGTGGCACATATCCGCACTCGCGAAACATATGGAACCCGGCGGCTCCAGACGGAGCTGGCAGAGAATGGCATCATCGTTGGTCGTGACCGACTGGCACGTCTTCGTAAGGAGCTAAGGCTACGCTGTAAGCAGAAACGCAAGTTCAGAGCGACTACGAACTCGAACCACAATCTGCCAGTTGCGCCAAATCTGCTGAACCAGACGTTCGCTCCTACAGCACCAAATCAGGTCTGGGTGGCGGACCTGACGTATGTTGCCACACAGGAGGGATGGTTGTACCTCGCTGGCATCAAAGATGTTTATACGTGCGAAATTGTCGGCTACGCCATGGGAGAGCGCATGACAAAAGAGCTGACAGGTAAAGCCCTGTTTATGGCGCTCAGGAGCCAGCGCCCACCTGCCGGGCTAATCCACCACTCTGATCGAGGTTCACAGTACTGCGCATACGATTACCGGGTCATACAGGAGCAGTCTGGTCTGAAAACATCAATGTCGCGTAAAGGTAACTGTTACGACAACGCTCCGATGGAAAGCTTCTGGGGAACGCTGAAAAATGAGAGCCTGAGCCACTATCGTTTTAATAACCGGGATGAAGCCATCTCAGTAATACGGGAATACATTGAGATTTTCTACAATCGTCAGCGTCGTCACTCTCGTCTGGGGAATATCTCCCCGGCAGCCTTCAGGGGAAAAATATCATCAGATGGCTGCTTAAAAAAAGAACAAATGGTAGTGTCCGCTATTGCCAGTACACCTCAGTTGCCAATGTTAGGTGAAAAAAGACTGGTTTCATCTGTAACAAAAGAGGATTTGCTTTTCGTAAGGAGAGATCTGTTGACCGGTTATCAAAAGCTTTCTAACGGAAAAATTTCTTCCATAAAAGGACGCTCAGTGGTCACAGTAAACTACTATATGACAACCATAGCTGGAATGTTTCAATTTGCAACAGATAATGGTTATACATCAGGAAATCCATTTAACGGTCTGACACCATTAAAAAAGTCCAAGATAGAACCAGATCCCCTCACCCGTGACGAATTTATTCGTTTTATTGAGGCTTGCCGTCATCAACAAACAAAAAACCTGTGGATTATCGCTGTATACACGGGTATTCGTCACGGGGAGCTGGTATCACTGGCCTGGGAAGATATAGACCTTAAAGCGAGGACTATAACCATCCGCCGGAATTATACAAAACTAGGCGAATTCACTCCACCAAAAACTGATGCTGGTACCGGAAGAACGATTCATCTAGTTCAACCAGCTATTGATGCTCTTAAAAGCCAAGCGGAAATGACCATGCTTGGAAAACAGCATTCTGTAGAGGTAAAGCAGAGGGAATATGGGAGAAGTACTGTGCATAAATGCACTTTTGTTTTTAGTCCTCAGGTAATAAAACAGCGGCAGTTTTCCGGACCGCACTATAAGGTTGACTCCATCAGGGAGTCATGGACAAGTATCTTAAAACGCGCAGGTCTGAGACACAGAAAATCGTACCAATCCAGGCATACTTATGCATGCTGGTCACTTGCCGCTGGAGCTAATCCTAGTTTTATCGCAAGCCAGATGGGCCACACAAACGCACAAATGGTATTCAATGTTTACGGAGCATGGATGAAAGACAACAATCACGAACAGATAGAACTCCTTAACAAAAGACTATCTGAAAGTGTCCCATGTATGCCCCATAAGAAAGTGGGGTAAAATAAAAACTTGTAAAATCAGTTAGTTTACCCTTAATCCCTGTCACGTTACGCGCGTGGCAGAGGCGTTACGGGTTGCTGAAACCGCAACGGACAGACGGCGGTCATCGACTGTTCAACGATGCCGATATTGACCGGATCCGCGAGATCAAACGCTGGATCGACAACGGCGTGCAGGTCAGCAAAGTTAAAATGCTGCTCAGTAATGAAAATGTTGATGTGCAGAACGGCTGGCGCGATCAGCAAGAAACATTACTGACCTACCTGCAAAGCGGCAATCTGCATAGCCTGCGAACGTGGATCAAAGAGCGCGGTCAGGATTACCCCGCCCAGACACTCACCACACATCTGTTTATTCCTCTGCGCCGACGGCTTCAGTGCCAACAACCGACTCTCCAGGCGCTGCTGGCGATCCTCGACGGCGTACTGATCAACTACATCGCCATTTGTCTGGCTTCGGCACGTAAAAAACAGGGTAAAGATGCGCTGGTGGTTGGCTGGAATATTCAGGATACCACCCGTCTGTGGCTGGAGGGCTGGATTGCCAGTCAACAAGGATGGCGCATTGATGTCCTCGCCCACTCGCTCAATCAACTACGCCCTGAACTATTCGAAGGCCGTACATTGCTGGTGTGGTGCGGTGAAAATCGAACCTCCGCCCAACAGCAGCAACTCACCAGTTGGCAAGAACAAGGCCATGATATTTTCCCACTCGGCATTTAATGATTCGTTAACAAATGCGCTTTACTGTACAATCCTTTCGTTAACATAAGGAGTGCAATATGCGCATAGCTAAAATTGGGGTCATCGCCCTGTTCCTGTTTATGGCGTTAGGCGGAATTGGTGGCGTCATGCTCGCAGGTTATACCTTTATTTTGCGTGCTGGCTAAGCGCCTGCACCAGCCTTTCAAACAGGCGGTCTGCGATGATCGCCGCCAGTGCCACCAGTAACGCCCCCTGGATCACATACGCGGTATTAAATCCGCTAAGCCCGATGATGATGGGCGTACCCAGCGTGCTGGCCCCTACCGTTGAGGCGATCGTCGCCGTACCAATGTTGATAATCACCGAAGTTCGCACGCCCGCCAGAATCACCGGAGCCGCCAGCGGTAGCTCGACCTTACGCAGTCGCTGACCACGACTCATTCCCATACCTTTCGCAACTTCTGTCACGCTGGCATCAATCGCTCCCAGCCCGGCAAGTGTCGCCTGCAGGACGGGCAGCACACCGTAAAGGATCAAGGCGATAATCGCTGGTTGCAGACCAAAGCCGATCACCGGAACGGCAATCGCCAGCACTGCGACAGGCGGAAAAGTCTGTCCAACGGCGGCAATAGTTTCCACCAGTGGGCGAAATTCCGCGCCCCACGGGCGAGTGACAGCAATTCCGGCACCAGTGCCAATGATCACCGCAAACAAACTCGAAATTCCCACCAGCCAGAAATGAGCCAGTGCCAGAGCTGCAAAACTTTCTTGCTGATAAACGGGTCGTGGCAGTTGTGGGAACAAGGCAGCAAACAGCGGCTGGCTGTAAGGCAGCCAGAAAATCAGTGCCACAAACAAAGCAATGAGCCAGAACAGCGGATCGCGCAACATCTTCATACGCTTACGCCTCCTCCAGCAGATCCTGAAAATGCAGCGTGCCGCAAGGCTGGCCCTGCGTGTTCACCACCGGCAGCACCTCGCATCCCCGCGCGACAAACAGGGAGAGCGCATCGCGTAGCGTCATCTCTTCTGCCAGTGCCTCACCTTCTGCCCGTTCTTCGCGACGCACGTAATCCGCCACACTACGTAACGAAAGCAGGCGCACACCCAGTTCGCTGCGCCCAAAAAACTGGCGGACAAAATCGTTTGCCGGACGAGTCAGCATCGTCAGCGGATTGCCCTGCTGCACCACTTCACCGTGATCCATCAATACCAGATGTTCTGCCAGCCGTAGCGCCTCATCAATATCATGAGTGACCAGCACAATGGTACGCCCCAGCAAACGGTGAATGCGCGTCATCTCTTGTTGCAACGCGCCGCGCGTTACCGGGTCCAGTGCGCCAAAAGGTTCATCCATCAGTAAGACTTGCGGATCGGCAGCCAGTGCGCGCGCCACTCCCACACGTTGCTGCTGACCACCGGAAAGCTGATGCGGATAACGCTCACGTAAATTTGACTCCAGCCCCAGTAGCGCCATTAATTCGTCGATACGATCGTCAATCCTCGCCCGCGACCATTTTTGTAATTGCGGCACGGTAGCGATGTTTTGCGCCACGCTCCAGTGGGGGAACAGGCCAATAGATTGAATGGCATAGCCCATCCGGCGGCGCAACTCCAGTACTGGCAGCGAGCGAATTTCTTCTCCGGCAAAGCGGATCACTCCGCTGTCATGCTCCACCAGGCGGTTAATCATTTTCAGGGTGGTGGATTTGCCGGAGCCAGATGTGCCAATCAGCACCGAAAAACTCCCTTCCTGAAAATTGAGATTGAGATCGTTAACGGCTTTTTGTGCGCCGAACAGTTTGCTGACATGGCCAAATTCAATCATTACGTTTCACCTTCAGCAGTGCGATAAGCAAATCGAACAGCGCGTCGGTAAGCACCGCCAGAACAATTACCGGGATCACCCCCAGCAACACTAAATCAATGGCGCTGCTTAGCAGCCCCTGGAAAACCAGCGCACCAAAACCGCCTGCGCCGATTAACGCCGCAATCACCGCCATACCTACAGTTTGCACCATCACCACCCGCAGGCTGCGCAGAAATACCGGTAACGCCAGTGGTAACTGAACATGCAGGAATCGCTGCGCCCCGCTCATGCCCATCGCTCTGGCGCTCTCCAGCACATCGCGCGGGATCTGGTTCAAACCGACTACCACGCCGCGCACCAGCGGCAGCAAGGCATAGAGCACCAGCGCAATCAGTGCGGGTGTCATTCCGGTTCCTGCTATGCCGAGCGTCCCCAGCCACGGAAAGGCCGTAACCAGCGCGGCAAGCGGCGCAATCAACAGGCCAAAGAGCGCCACCGAAGGCACGGTCTGAATGACATTGAGCAGAGAAAAAATTGCCCCCTGCCGAGCAGTGGAAAAGTAGCACCAGATGCCCAACGGCACACCAATCACTAACGCAGGCAGCACCGCACCAAACAGCAACGTCAGATGTTGTGCCAGCGCGTCGTCAAACACATCCTGACGGTTGGCGTATTCTTTCATTAGTGAGAGATCGTTAAGCGTGCCGGAGTACAGCAACCACAGCGGAATAATGGCAATCTGCATATGCAACAACCAGCGCCACAGCGGATGCGTGGAGATTCGGCGGATGGCATCACTACAGGCCAGCAATGCCAGCGCCGCGGCCAGCCAGAAACCACTGCCGAGGCTGGTACGCGCCAGCGCACTGCCATTTTGCGCCAGTTGGGTCGCCGCCTTTCCTGCTCCCCACACCAGCAATACGAAGACGAATTGCGCCAGAATGAGTGCAAAAATGCTGCCTTTTTTAGCGGGAATAAAACAGGCTGTCAGCCAGGCGCAACCAACGCCCACCAGCATCCAGATCGTTTGCGGCCACAGTTGCCAGAGATGACGCCCTTCACCCGAGACTAAACGATTAGGCGCGTAACTGATAAACGGCAGCGCCGCTGCGATTGCCGTCAGCAACAGCAGCAGCGCCAGAACAGGATTAATACGTAGATAAGTCACGGGAAATTACTTCGTCCACCCTTTTTGTTTCAGGTAGTCGGCAGCCACTTTTTTGGCATCCAGTCCTTCCACTGCAATGCTGGCATTCAGTTGCTGCAATGTTTTTGCATCGAGGCTGGCGAAGACTGGCTGTAGCCACTGTGCCATTTGCGGATACTCTTTCAGCACCGACTCACGCACCACTGGTGCAGGCGCGTAGATAGGTTGCACGCCTTTCGGATCGCTTAAGGTTTGCAGCCCCAGCGCCGCGACCGGACCGTCAGTGCCGTAAGCCATTGCGGCATTAACGCCAGAAGTTTGCTGGGCAGCGGCTTTAATCGTTACCGCCGTGTCGCCGCCAGCCAGTGACAGTAACTGATCCTGATCGAGTTTAAAGTCGTAGGCTTTTTCAAACGCGGGTAACGCATCGGCGCGTTCGATAAACTCTGCCGAGGCTGCCAGTTTGAAGGTGCCGCCCTCTTTCAGATAACGACTCAGGTCGGCAAGCGAAGTGAGTTTGTTTTTCTCTGCCACATCCTGACGCACGGCGATGGTCCAGGTGTTATTCGCTGGTGCGGGCGTCAGCCAGATTAACTTGTTTTGCTCTGCATCGAGTTTTTTGACTTTCTCGTAACCTTGCTGCGCGTTTTTCCATGCCGCATCGTTTTCATCTTTAAAGAAGAAAGCGCCATTACCGGTATATTCCGGATAGATATCCAGTTCACCGGAAGTAATCGCCCCGCGCACCACAGGAGTCGTTCCGAGTTGCACTTTATTCACCGTCGGTACGCCGTGGCTTTCCAGCACCTGCAAGATGATGTTGCCGAGTAGCGCGCCTTCGGTATCGATTTTTGAACCGACTTTAACGGGGGAAGCCGCCTGTAGCGGCAGGCTCACGGCTGCCAACATAACCAGTGAACCTGCCCAGACCTTTGAGAGTGGCATGATGCTTTCCTCATTCTTTTACTGTTGTTTTCAGCGAATTAAGAGAAAAGCATAGTTGATAATGACAGAGTTAGCCTGAGCGGAAGGATTCAGTTGCAGAATCAGATAAATACTTAAAGGGCATATTTTGCCCGGCGTTTCTTGCCGGATGCGGCGTAAACGCCTTATCCGGCCTACAAAGGTCGAAAATTCAGCAAGTTAAGATATGAACATCAGGCAAAGGGCGCAAACGTCGCGCCCTTACTAAAGCATTACAGCAACTCAAACTCGCCTTTCTTAACGCGTGCGGAATCAGTGCCGATAAAGACATTGAACTTGCCAGGTTCGGCGTCATATTTCATCTGTTGATTCCAGAACTTCAGCGCCTCGATATCAATCGGGAAGCTGACAGTCTGAGTTTCGCCCGGTTTCAGGGTGATTTTCTCAAAGCCTTTCAGCTGCTTCACTGGACGGCTCATGGAAGCCGTCACATCCTGCAAGTACATCTGTACTACCGTGGCCCCTTCGCGTTTACCGGTGTTCGTCACCTGCACGCTGGCGGTCACTTTGCCGTCACGCTTCATGGTCGGCGCAGAAAGTTTCACATCAGAGACGGTGAAAGTGGTATAGCTCAGACCATAGCCGAACGGATAAAGCGCCCCGTTAGCTTCATCAAAATAACGCGAAGTGTATTTGTTCGGCTTGTCGGCATTATACGGACGACCGGTATTCAGATGGCTGTAGTACACCGGGATCTGCCCGACAGAACGCGGGAAGGACATTGGCAGCTTGCCGGACGGGTTGTAATCGCCAAACAATACATCGGCAATTGCATTACCGCCTTCAGTCCCCGCAAACCAGGTTTCCAGAATCGCATCAGCCTGCTGATCTTCTTTCACCAGCGCCAGCGGACGCCCGTTCATCAGCACCAGCACCAGCGGTTTACCGGTGGCTTTCAGCGCCGCAATCAAGTCACGTTGGCTTTGCGGAATAGTGATATCGGTACGGCTGGAGGCCTCGTGCGCCATCCCCTGTGCTTCACCGACCACAGCCACCACCACATCAGATTGTTTCGCCGTCTGCACCGCTTCATCAATCATCTCTTGCGGCGAGCGCGGATCGACTTTGACCGCTTCTTCATACTGATTCAGGAAATCGATAATGCCTTTGTCACTGGTAACGTTCGCCCCTTTGGCATACAGCACTTTACCGTTTTCACCGACGGCATTTTTAATCCCGGTCAGTACGGTCACGGATTGATCGGCAACACCGGCTGCGGACCAGCTGCCCATCACGTCACGTTTACTGTCCGCCAGTGGCCCAACCACCGCAATGGTGGCCGATTTTTTCAGCGGTAACGTTTCGAGACGGTTTTTCAGCAACACCAGGCTTTCGCGCGCCACTTCACGCGCTTCTTTACGGTGCAGGCGGCTTTCGGCATTGGTATCCACCGGGTCAGACTCTTTCGGCCCCAAATGGCTGTATGGGTCGTTAAACAATCCCATATCATATTTAACGTTCAGTACATGGCGGGCAGCATCGTCCAGCTCTTCCATCGTCACTTTGCCGGATTTGATCAACCCAGGCAGATACTTCGAGTAATACTCGTCGCTCATACTCATGTTGATTCCGGATTTCAGCGCCACGCGCACCGCATCTTCCGGGTCTGCCGCCGTGCCATGTTTAATCAGCTCTTTGATTGCACCGTGATCGGAAACGGTGATGCCTTTAAAGCCCCACTGGTCGCGCAGAACATCTTTCAGCAGCCAGGAATCGGAGGTGGCTGGCGTGCCGTTCAGCGAGTTCAGCGCCACCATCACCGCGCCGCTGCCTGCGTCCAGCCCCGCTTTGTACGGCGGCATATAATCATTAAACAGGCGCTGCGGACTCATATCGACGGTGTTGTACTCTTTACCGCCTTCTACCGCGCCGTATGCGGCAAAGTGTTTGACGCTGGTCATCACCGAGTAGCGATCTGCCGGGCTTTTACCCTGCATCGCTTCCACCATGGTTTTACCCATTGTTGAGGTGAGATACGTATCTTCGCCAAAACCTTCGGAAGCACGTCCCCAGCGCGGATCGCGCGAGACATCGACCATCGGTGCCCAGGTCATATTCAGGCCATCATCTGCCGCTTCATAAGCAGAGACACGTCCGACCGTTTTCACTGCATCGAGGTTAAAAGACGAGGCCAGACCGAGGCTAATCGGGAACACCGTGCGCTGACCGTGCAGCACGTCGTAAGCAAAGAAAAGAGGAATTTTCAGGCGGCTTAATTCCATCACCTGATCCTGCATGGCGCGGATATCCTGACGGGTTACGGTGTTGAAAATCGCCCCAACCTGACCGTCTTTGATCATCTCGCGGATCGCCTCTTTCGGGTTATCCGGACCGACGCTGATTAAGCGCAGCTGACCAATTTTCTCATCAACTGTCATTTTCTTAAGCAGTTCGGTGACGAACGCATCCCGCGCTTCGGGCGTTAATGGATGGTTGCCGAATAAATCATCCGCCAGTGCTGGCTGCAGGGCCAGACTCACCGCGATTCCTACTGAACATAGCCATTTCATATGGATTTTTCTTCCTCTGTTGCCCGACGAGGCAGCGAAAATGGTGCAAAAACCGTAGTTTGCCATAAGCATGATGGAGAGAGAAAAAGAATGCTCAGTTTATTGTCTGAATTTTCAAAATATTCACTCGCTGAATTGTCATACAAGGCGCTATTCTAGTTTGTGATATTTTTTCGCCACCACAAGGAGTGGAAAATGTCTTCCATGACAACAACTGATAATAAAGCCTTTTTGAATGAACTTGCCCGTCTGGTCGGTCATTCACACCTGCTCACCGATCCCGCAAAAACGGCCCGCTATCGCAAGGGCTTCCGTTCTGGTCAGGGCGACGCGCTGGCTGTCGTTTTCCCTGGCTCACTACTGGAATTGTGGCGGGTGCTGAAAGCCTGTGTCACCGCCGACAAAATTATTCTGATGCAGGCTGCCAATACAGGCCTGACCGAAGGATCGACGCCAAACGGTAACGACTATGATCGCGATATCGTGATCATCAGCACCCTGCGTCTCGACAAGCTGCACGTTCTTGGCAAGGGCGAACAGGTGCTGGCCTATCCGGGCACCACGCTCTATTCGCTGGAAAAAGCCCTCAAACCGCTGGGACGCGAACCGCACTCAGTGATTGGATCATCGTGTATAGGCGCATCGGTCATCGGCGGTATTTGTAACAACTCCGGCGGCTCGCTGGTGCAACGTGGCCCGGCGTATACCGAAATGTCGTTATTCGCGCGTATAAATGAAGACGGCAAACTGACGCTGGTGAACCATCTGGGGATTGATCTGGGCGAAACGCCGGAGCAGATCCTTAGCAAGCTGGATGATGATCGCATCAAAGATGACGATGTGCGTCACGATGGTCGTCACGCCCACGATTATGACTATGTCCACCGCGTTCGTGATATTGAAGCCGACACGCCCGCACGTTATAACGCCGATCCTGATCGGTTATTTGAATCTTCTGGTTGCGCCGGGAAGCTGGCGGTCTTTGCTGTACGTCTAGATACCTTCGAAGCGGAAAAAAATCAGCAGGTGTTTTATATCGGCACCAACCAGCCGGAAGTGCTGACCGAAATCCGCCGTCATATTCTGGCTAACTTCGAAAATCTGCCGGTTGCCGGGGAATATATACACCGGGATATCTACGATATTGCGGAAAAATACGGCAAAGACACCTTCCTGATGATTGATAAGTTAGGCACCGACAAGATGCCGTTCTTCTTTAATCTCAAGGGACGCACCGATGCGATGCTGGAGAAAGTGAAATTCTTCCGTCCGCATTTTACTGACCGTGCGATGCAAAAATTCGGTCACCTGTTCCCCAGCCATTTACCGCCGCGCATGAAAAACTGGCGCGATAAATACGAGCATCATCTGCTGTTAAAAATGGCGGGCGATGGCGTGGGCGAAGCCAAATCGTGGCTGGTGGATTATTTCAAACAGGCCGAAGGCGATTTCTTTGTCTGTACGCCGGAGGAAGGCAGCAAAGCGTTTTTACACCGTTTCGCCGCTGCGGGCGCAGCAATTCGTTATCAGGCGGTGCATTCCGATGAAGTCGAAGACATTCTGGCGTTGGATATCGCTCTGCGGCGTAACGACACCGAGTGGTATGAGCATTTACCGCCGGAGATCGACAGCCAGCTGGTGCACAAGCTCTATTACGGCCATTTTATGTGCTATGTCTTCCATCAGGATTACATAGTGAAAAAAGGCGTGGATGTGCATGCGTTGAAAGAACAGATGCTGGAACTGCTACAGCAGCGTGGCGCGCAATACCCTGCCGAGCATAACGTCGGTCATTTGTATAAAGCACCGGAGACGTTGCAGAAGTTTTATCGCGAGAACGATCCGACCAACAGTATGAATCCGGGGATCGGTAAAACCAGTAAGCGGAAAAACTGGCAGGAAGTGGAGTAAAAATTACGGATGGCATAGTATCGCCATCCGTCATTCACTTAATCGTTCTGTGCCGTCTGCCCCGCCGCCGCCATTTGGGCGGCTTTTTGTTTTTTATAGCTCAACGCTGCTGCTGGAACAGGCATCACTTTACCGGTTTCAATCCAGGTACGCAGGCGGCTGGCATCGGCAAAATGGGTATATTTGCCAAACGCATCCATCACTACCAGCGCCACCGGTTTATTATTGATAACCGTACGCATCACCAGACAATGGCCCGCCGCATTGGTAAAACCGGTTTTGGTTAACTGAATATTCCAGTTATCGCGATACACCAGATGGTTAGTATTGCGGAACGGCAGCGTATACGTCGGGTTAGAGAAGGTTGCCATATCTTCCCGGGTAGTACTTAACTGCCCGATCAACGGATATTGTTTGCTGGCAATGAGCAGTTTGGTTAAGTCACGGGCAGTTGAAACGTTATGCACCGACAATCCGGTAGGTTCAACAAAGCGCGTGTTGTTCATTCCGAGCGATTTCGCTTTCGCATTCATTGCCTTAATAAAGGCTTTGTAACCACCGGGATAATGGTGTGCAAGGCTTGCCGCCGCGCGGTTTTCTGAAGACATCAGCGCCAGCAACAGCATATCTTTACGGCTGATTTCGCTATTCAGTCGTACGCGCGAATAGACCCCTTTCATCTCCGGCGTCTGGCTGATATCCACTTTTAGTTTTTCATCCAGCGGCAGTCGTGCATCCAGCACAACCATCGCGGTCATTAATTTGCTGATAGACGCAATCGGACGCACCAGATCCGGGTGGTTCGAGTAGATCACTTTGTTGGTATTCAGATCAACAATCATCGCGCTACCGGAGGCAATTTCAGGTTGTGAAGCGGTGGTAGCGGCTGCCGTTTTCGCAACGGCCTGCGGTGCCAAAGGCACAGCCAGCATCAGGGCCAGGCTAAATAAAGAAACTCGAAATTTCGGCATGATGAGCATTCAGATAGTGGTTCACGCGCACAGGTTGCGCACCGCCGGAGTAAGGATTTACTGAGGCTAGCGACGCCATCATAACGAGCAAAAAGTGCGATCGTCAAAGGAGAATCGTGAGGAAATGCTGCATTGCTGACATTTACGCCAGCAATGCAACGTCAAAGAACTTTCTAGAACAAACGATAACCGTAGCCCCATAGTATAACGGTTAGGGCGAGCAGCACTTCCAGTACCAGCACGCCAATCGCCAGCGTCGAACTAGAGAAGCTAAGGCCTTCCTCTTTGTTGATATTCAGGAAGCTCGGAATACCAAGGTAAAGCAGGTAGCCGGTGTAAAACAGCGCCACCGTGCCGACCAGCGCACACAACCAGACCAGTGGATAAAGCGCCACCAGACCGCTTAAAAACAGCGGAGTTGCAACGTAGCCCGCGAAGACCATGCAGTGCGCAAGTGACGGACGCTGCGGATAATTACGCGCCATCCACCAGATGACCCGCCCCATTACCGCAACCCCAGCCAGCATAACGCCATAAAACAGGACAGCCAGCGCCAGTCCGGTAAACCAGGATAACTTCAGGATAGTGCCATCGCCAAAATTCCAGCCAATCTGTGTAGTGCCAATGAAGGCGCAAATCACCGGAATCGCCGCCATCAGCAAAACGTGGTGGGTGTAATGGTGAGAAATCGTTTCGTTTTCGCGATTAATCACCTGCATTTCACGATCGGGATGGGAAAACAGTCCCCAGACATGGCTCATACCGCCCCCTTGTTGTGAGTTCATGAACCTGACAGTTCAAGTATAAGTCAGCTTGTGATTATTTTTTGTTCGCTCATGTAATTTGCACCGTCTGATGTACGTCCTTTTTCAGCGTGAATGATTTCCAGGGTGTATGCTTACAGGCAACCAAAGGGAGACAGACTGGCCTATGGATCTCAATACACTCATCTCACAATATGGTTATGCCGCGCTGGTGATCGGTAGCCTGGCGGAAGGTGAAACCGTGACTTTGCTGGGAGGCGTTGCGGCACATCAGGGGCTATTAAAGTTCCCGCTGGTGGTACTTTCTGTGGCGCTTGGCGGCATGATTGGCGACCAGGTGCTTTATCTGTGCGGGCGGCGGTTTGGCGGCAAGCTGTTACGCCGTTTCTCGAAACATCAGGATAAAATTGAGCGGGCGCAGAAACTTATCCAACGCCATCCGTATCTGTTTGTCATTGGTACGCGCTTTATGTATGGCTTTCGGGTGATTGGCCCGACGCTGATTGGTGCCAGCCAGCTGCCGCCGAAAATCTTTCTGCCGCTGAATATTCTCGGCGCATTTGCCTGGGCGTTGATTTTTACCACTATTGGTTACGCTGGTGGTCAGGTGATTGCGCCGTGGTTGCACAATCTCGACCAGCATTTGAAGCACTGGGTCTGGTTGATTCTGGTCGTGGTTCTGGTGGTGGGCGTGCGCTGGTGGCTGAAACGGCGCGGGAAGAAAAAGCCGGATCATCAGGCGTAAAACCATTGCCCTGGGTAAGGCGTTCGCGCCGCATCCGACATCCGGTGCACCATGCCTGATGCGACGCTTGTGCGTCTTATCATGCCTACCAAAATTTTACCCATTGAAATAACCACGCACCTCACTGCGCTATTCTGGGTTGAACTGCGGATTCGCCAACATAAAGCCGCCATCCACTATCAACGACTGCCCGGTGGTGTAATTTGCGCCCTCTGAGCACAGCCACGCTACCAGGCTGGCAATCTCATGCGTTGCGCCAAAACGCCGCAGAGGAATCGAAGGCTCCGCGTCGGGCTTCACGTCGCTGTCATCCATGCCATTCATTGGCGTGGCGATCGCCCCAGGCGCGACTGCGTTCACCAAAATCTTATGCCTGACCAGCTCCAGCGCCATCGTTTTGGTTAACCCGCCGAGCGCATGTTTAGCGGCTGTGTAAGCGCTGGCATCCGGCAGCGGCGTATGTTCATGTACCGACGTAATGTTGATGATACGACCGCCCTGCCCTTGTTTCACCATCTGGCGGGCCGCAATTTGTGAGCATAAAAATGCACCATCGACATCAACGGTAAAAATCTTGCGCCACTCATCGAAAGCCATATCAAGAAACGGCGCTTTGGTCATTGCGCCCGCATTATTCACCAGCACATCAATACGCCCCAGCCGTTGAATGAGTTTCTCCAGCGCCTGCGCACCTTCTGGCAGTTTACCGAGCTCCAGCTGCACGATCTCCGCACGTACGCCGTGGCTAACTACCTCACGCGCGGTATCTTTTGCCCCTTCTTCATCTGAGTGCCAGGTAATGCCAATATCAAACCCCTGCTGCGCCAGTAATAACGCGCACTCTTTGCCGATCCCCGAATCGGAGGCGGTAATAATCGCAACCTGTGCCATCAAGTTCTCCACTTAACGCTGAATAAACGTTAAGTATAGAAGGCGCATATCATCAGCGTTTGTAACCCCCGCCCAACGCACCAGTGAGTTGAATAGAAGCATCCAGCCACTGCCCTTGCAATAACAGGCCATTGGCCCGCTCACGCAGCGCGGGGATTCTGGCTTCGCTGACGCGGGAACCAGCAATGATGCCCGCGTTAAAGCGCGCCTGCGCAAGACCTACCACACGCAAGGCATCGCGCTCAATTTGCGCCTGATGCTGGTTTTTCTCCGCAAGTGTCTGAACCTGACTGGCTGCCCGCGCCACGTCATTCACCGCTTCAACCACCGCTTTGTTGTAGCTGGCGATAGACAAGTTGCTTTCGGCTTTTGCGATATTGAGATTGGCGTTAAGACGACCACTATCGAAAATGGGTAGCGTCAGGCCTGCCGTAACGCCCATTTGCTGCGCGGAATGACGGAACAGATCGCTTAAGTGCAACGCATCCTGTTGCAGGAAGGCCATCAGGTTGATGTCAGGATAAAATGCCGCTTTTGCCGCATCAATGGTGCTTAGCGATGACTCAACGTACCAGTGCGCCGCCTGCAAATCTGCCCGCCGGGCCAGTAAGGAGTACCCCAGTTCATCAGGAAGCTGGCTTGCCACTTTCGGCAACGCGACCGGTTTAAGCTTCAATGACTTTGTCTGGTTATTTGTAAGTGCGCTTAACCGTGCCTCAATAATTTTCATTTTCCCCGCGACATCGTTGAGCTGCTGCCGGGTTTTGCTGGCATTAATATCGGTTTCCACACCTTCAACTGAAGAAGTAATCCCGTTCTGATATAGCTGGCGATCAGTCGCGATAATGGTGTTCTGCTCTTTTTCTATTTGCTGCAAGACCGTGTTTAACGCCGCCTGGGTTTGCCACTCCCAGTACAGGCGGGCTACGCTGCCAGCCAGCAATTGGCGGGTTTGCTCGCGTTCCGCCGCCCGTGCTTTAACCGTACCCAGGCGGGCAGTAACCTCCGCCCGATTCTTTCCCCAGATATCGAGATGCCAGCCCGCCGTTAAGCCAAAAGTACCGTTGGTGTACCACGGGCCGGTCGTACCTGCGGCCGGATCGTTCAGAGCAAACGGCCCCATTAAGCCTTCTGCCGACATTTTTTGCCGCTCCATATCCGCCGAAAAGTCGATCTGCGGACCATCCTGAGTGGCAACTGCCTTCGCCTGGGCTTCAGCTAGCTGAATGCGCTGTTCAGCCACCTGCATATCCGGTGCGTTCTGTAGTGCATTGTTAATTAATGAAGTGAGCTGATTATCGTGATACTCCAGCCACCATTGGCTGTCTGGCCAACCATTTTTCAGCGCCGTGGGTAATGCGGTGTCAACTTGTGCAGCGGGCGTTTGCTGGCTTAACGCCTGGCGGGTTTCATGCATAGGCGCACACCCGGCCAGCATCAGTAACAGCGGAAAACAGGCGATGGCTGGATAAAAGGAATCACGATTCATGGGGGA
Source organism: Shigella sonnei (assembly GCF_002950395.1). Lineage (NCBI taxonomy): Bacteria > Pseudomonadati > Pseudomonadota > Gammaproteobacteria > Enterobacterales > Enterobacteriaceae > Shigella > Shigella sonnei. Next base: position 626,210 of record NZ_CP026802.1, on the reverse strand, counting down.
ATAATCAGGTAAGAAACGGTGCGCGGAGATTACCGTGTGTTGCGATATATTTTTTAGTTTCGCGTGGCAATACATCAGTAGCAATAAAACGACATACCCAGAAAAATATAGACTAAGTAAATGATATCTTCCGATTTATCTTAATCGTTTATGGATAACGGCAAAGGGCTTCGTTTTTTCCTATACTTATTCAGCACTCACAAATAAAGGAACGCCAATGAAAATTATACTCTGGGCTGTATTGATTATTTTCCTGATTGGGCTACTGGTGGTGACTGGCGTATTTAAGATGATATTTTAAAATTAATTAATGTCATCAGGTCCGAAAATAACGAGAATATTTCAGTCTCTCATCCTGTTGCGCTCCTGTCATGTGCATTGCTTCATATAATCACTGGCGCAAGGAGCGCGCAGGGGGCGGCCAATCGCCGCCGCCCCCTGCACCCCCGGGCTCTGGCGAACAAAATCGCCGCTGCGCGGTGCCCTCGGCTTATCCCTTACGGCTACCGGGTCGGGCGCGAGGTAACATCCCTGTAAAACGCGCCCTCAGCCCACATCCATGTGGGCTGCCCCGGCCTTCAGGGAACGCCTCGGCAATTTTGACGCCACCAAACAACCGTGCGGCCTATTGATAAAGAGCTAACACATTGTCAAAAAACATCACTATGGTTTTTTAGAGTTTCTCGATATCAATTGCCTGAATAGCCCTTGCAATATCAGGGGAATTATTCAACACCCGAACATGCTGAAATAATTCCGTTGCTTCATCGTATTCTTTACGCAAATAACTCAACCACTGTTTAATCCGCGCAACGTGATATAACCCGGTATCGCCCTGCTTTTCCAGACGGGTATATTTTTGCAGCAAAGCAACCACCTCCGGCCACGGCATTCGCGGTTCGTTATATTTTACTACCCGGCTCAGGTTGGGAATATTGAGCGCCCCGCGACCAATCATCACTGCGTCGCAGCCGCTGATCGCAATGCATTGTTGCGCGCTCTGCCAGTCCCAGATTTCGCCGTTGGCAATCACCGGAATATTCAGCCGCTGGCGAATCTCGCCAATCGCCTGCCAGTCAATATGCTCCGCGCGGTAACCCTGCTCTTTTGTCCGTCCATGCACCACCAGCTCCGTAGCACCAGCCTGTTGAACCGCATCGGCGATTTCAAATTTCTTCTCACCGCTGTCCCAGCCCAGACGCACTTTCACGCTGACGGGCAAATGCGCCGGTACAGCTTCACGCATCGCTTTTGCACCCTGGTAGATGAGTTCAGGATCTTTGAGTAACGTCGCCCCGCCGCCGCTGCCGTTAACCGCTTTCGACGGGCAGCCGCAATTGAGATCCACGCCCCAGGAACCTAATTCCACCGCACGGGCGGCGTTCTCTGCCAGCCATTGTGGGAACTGACCTAACAACTGAACGCGCACCAGCGTACCGGATGGTGTCCGGCTGGCGTTTTGTAGCTCAGGGCAAATGCGATGAAAGACTTTTACCGGCAGCAGTTGATCCACCACGCGGACAAACTCGGTGATGCACAGATCGTAGTCGTTAACTTCGGTCAGCAATTCTCGCACCAGAGAGTCAAGCACACCCTCCATCGGAGCCAGTAACACACGCATATCTTCACCCGGAAAAAAATGAGGCGCTATGTTAGCGCCTATGGTCAACGGATTAAAGGTCTGCAAAGAGGGATTGCTGCAAACTGTAATCCCTCTCTATGCTTGATGTATGCCTGAGTTCGTTGCGCATTGCGTAATGCCGGGGAGCGAAAAAATAAGCGCTGATTTCTTAATGTGATCGGTAGCACGTTTTACGAATTAATTGTATGATGAATCCATCTCATCTGGGGTGTTGATTATGAGTAAGACACTGAACATTATCTGGCAATATTTACGCGCTTTCGTCCTGATTTATGCCTGCCTGTATGCAGGCATTTTCATTGCTTCCCTGCTACCGGTAACCATTCCGGGCAGCATCATCGGGATGCTGATCCTGTTTGTCCTGCTGGCCTTGCAAATTCTTCCGGCAAAATGGGTCAATCCGGGGTGCTACGTACTGATTCGCTATATGGCGCTATTGTTTGTGCCGATTGGCGTAGGCGTCATGCAATATTTTGATTTGCTCCGCGCACAGTTTGGCCCGGTAGTGGTTTCCTGTGCAGTCAGTACGCTGGTGGTTTTTCTGGTGGTGAGCTGGAGTTCACAACTGGTACACGGTGAACGTAAAGTCGTAGGTCAGAAAGGATCAGAAGAATGATGGCGAATATCTGGTGGTCATTACCGCTGACGTTGATTGTCTTTTTTGCCGCCCGCAAACTGGCGGCACGGTATAAGTTTCCCCTGCTTAACCCGTTGCTGGTAGCAATGGTGGTGATCATTCCTTTTTTAATGCTGACCGGCATCTCTTACGACAGCTACTTTAAAGGTAGCGAAGTGCTAAACGATCTGCTGCAACCGGCGGTCGTCGCGCTGGCCTATCCTTTATATGAGCAGCTACACCAGATCCGCGCGCGCTGGAAATCGATCATCACCATCTGTTTTATCGGCAGCGTGGTTGCGATGGTGACGGGGACTTCCGTGGCATTGTTGATGGGCGCTTCACCGGAAATCGCCGCGTCAATCCTGCCGAAATCAGTCACCACGCCTATTGCAATGGCGGTTGGCGGCAGTATTGGCGGTATTCCGGCAATCAGCGCAGTTTGCGTGATTTTCGTCGGCATCCTCGGCGCGGTATTTGGCCATACATTGCTTAATGCGATGCGTATTCGTACCAAAGCTGCGCGCGGTCTGGCAATGGGGACAGCCTCGCACGCCCTCGGTACGGCGCGCTGCGCCGAGCTGGATTATCAGGAAGGTGCATTTAGTTCGCTGGCGCTGGTGTTATGCGGGATAATTACTTCGCTGATCGCACCGTTCCTTTTCCCGATTATTCTGGCAGTAATGGGCTAAAATTTGCGATGCGTCGCGCATTTTTGATGTAAGTTTCACGCGTTGCATAATTAATGAGATTCAGATCACATATAAAGCCATAACGGGTTCGTAAACTGTTATCCCATTACATGATTATGAGGCAACGCCATGCATCCACGTTTTCAAACCGCTTTTGCCCAACTTGCGGATAACTTGCAATCTGCACTGGAACCTATTCTGGCAGACAAGTACTTCCCCGCTTTGTTGACCGGGGAGCAAGTCTCATCGCTGAAGAGCGCAACGGGGCTGGACGAAGACGCGCTGGCATTCGCACTACTTCCACTGGCGGCGGCCTGTGCGCGTACGCCATTGTCGAATTTTAATGTTGGCGCAATTGCGCGCGGTGTGAGCGGAACCTGGTATTTCGGTGCCAATATGGAATTTATTGGTGCAACAATGCAGCAAACCGTTCATGCCGAACAAAGCGCGATCAGCCACGCCTGGTTGAGTGGTGAAAAAGCGCTTGCAGCCATCACCGTTAACTATACGCCTTGTGGTCACTGCCGTCAGTTTATGAATGAACTGAACAGCGGTCTGGATCTGCGTATTCATCTGCCGGGCCGCGAGGCACACGCGCTGCGTGACTATCTGCCGGATGCCTTTGGGCCGAAAGATCTGGAGATTAAAACGCTGCTGATGGACGAACAGGATCACGGCTATGCGCTGACGGGTGATGCGCTTTCTCAGGCAGCGATTGCGGCGGCAAACCGTTCGCACATGCCTTACAGTAAGTCGCCAAGCGGTGTCGCGCTGGAATGTAAAGACGGTCGTATTTTCAGCGGCAGCTACGCTGAAAACGCCGCATTCAACCCGACTCTGCCACCGTTGCAGGGGGCGTTAATTCTGTTGAATCTCAAGGGTTATGATTACCCGGATATCCAGCGCGCGGTTCTGGCAGAAAAAGCCGATGCGCCGTTGATTCAGTGGGATGCCACCTCCGCAACGCTGAAAGCTCTCGGCTGTCACAGTATCGACCGCGTGCTTCTCGCTTAAGCCTGGTGCCGGATGCGGCGTGAACGCCTTGTCCGGCTTGCCAGCCCTCTCCTGGTGTCGAAATTCCCGGCAAACAGTTTGCCGTTTCTTGCGCAAAACCAGCGGGTAAAGTAGCCTGATGGAAATTTTCCTTAGATCGAGTCTCCTGCATGTTAAAGCGCGTGTTCCTCAGCCTGTTAGTCCTGATCGGCTTGCTGCTGTTGACTGTGCTCGGCCTCGATCGCTGGATGAGCTGGAAAACCGCGCCTTATATCTACGACGAATTGCAGGATCTCCCCTACCGCCAGGTCGGCGTGGTGCTCGGCACAGCAAAATATTATCGTACTGGCGTAATTAATCAGTATTATCGCTACCGCATTCAAGGAGCGATTAATGCCTATAACAGCGGTAAGGTAAATTATCTATTACTGAGCGGCGATAACGCATTGCAAAGTTATAATGAGCCGATGACCATGCGCAAAGATTTAATCGCTGCTGGTGTCGACCCATCAGATATTGTTCTCGATTACGCAGGCTTTCGTACGCTGGATTCCATCGTGCGTACACGCAAAGTGTTCGATACTAATGATTTCATTATTATCACCCAACGTTTCCACTGTGAGCGGGCATTATTTATTGCGCTGCATATGGGGATTCAGGCTCAGTGTTATGCCGTACCGTCACCGAAAGATATGCTGTCAGTACGTATTCGCGAATTTGCCGCCCGTTTCGGTGCGCTGGCTGACCTTTATATTTTTAGACGTGAACCGCGTTTTTTAGGGCCGCTGGTCCCTATTCCGGCTATGCACCAGGTGCCGGAAGATGCGCAGGGGTATCCCGCCGTCACACCCGAACAGTTACTTGAATTACAAAAGAAACAAGGAAAGTAGTTATGGATGTACAGCAGTTTTTTGTCGTTGCCGTTTTTTTCCTTATCCCGATATTTTGTTTCCGCGAAGCATGGAAAGGCTGGCGCGCAGGCGCGATTGATAAACGGGTTAAAAATGCACCGGAACCGGTGTATGTCTGGCGAGCAAAAAATCCCGGACTCTTTTTCGCTTATATGGTGGCATATATCGGCTTCGGAATTTTATCTATCGGCATGATTGTTTATCTTATTTTCTATCGTTAATATTTTCTCTTTTCTGTTAATTATTGAGAATAATTATTACTTCACTCAATAAGCTGCGGATATAACATTCTGAACCGCAGCTATTTGTGAATCCTTTCACAGTTTAAATTTCCCCACACGCTTAGCCTTAATATCAGCACGCAATATTTATTTAGCGTTCGCCTTAATTACTCATAGCATTAAGGAAGATCACATGCCGCAACAAAATTATCTGGATGAACTCACTCCGGCTTTTACGCCTTTACTGGCGATTAAAGAAGCCTCTCGCTGTTTATTATGTCATGACGCTCCCTGTAGTCAGGCTTGCCCGGCACAGACCGATCCGGGGAAATTTATTCGCTCAATCTACTTTCGTAATTTTAAAGGCGCTGCCGAGACAATTCGCGAAAATAATGCCCTCGGTGCCGTTTGTGCCAGAGTGTGCCCGACGGAGAAATTATGCCAAAGCGGTTGTACCCGTGCCGGTGTTGATGCTCCCATTGATATCGGCCGCTTACAGCGTTTTGTTACTGATTTTGAACAACAAACCGGGATGGAAATTTATCAGCCCGGTACTAAAACGCTCGGCAAAGTCGCGATTATTGGCGCAGGTCCTGCCGGATTGCAGGCCAGTGTGACACTGACAAACCAGGGTTATGACGTCACGATCTATGAGAAAGAAGCACAACCCGGTGGCTGATTGCGTAACGGCATTCCGCAATTCCGGTTACCGCAATCAGTACTGGATGCAGAGATCGCCCGTATTGAAAAAATGGGCGTGACCATTAAGTGCAACAACGAAGTCGGTAACACACTCACCCTTGAGCAGCTGAAAGCAGAAAACCGCGCGGTACTGGTCACCGTGGGGTTATCAAGCGGTTCCGGGCTACCGCTGTTTGAGCATAGTGACGTTGAGATTGCCGTCGACTTCTTGCAACGTGCACGACAGGCGCAAGGCGATATCAGCATTCCACAAAGCGCATTAATTATCGGCGGCGGTGATGTCGCGATGGACGTAGCCAGCACGCTGAAAGTTCTCGGCTGTCAGGCGGTAACTTGCGTAGCGCGTGAAGAGTTAGATGAGTTTCCGGCAAGCGAAAAAGAGTTTACCAGCGCCCGGGAGCTGGGCGTTTCGATCATCGATGGATTCACGCCAGTAGCCGTGGAAGGCAATAAAGTCACGTTTAAGCATGTACGGTTATCGGGCGAACTGACGATGGCGGCAGATAAAATTATTCTCGCCGTCGGTCAGCATGCCAGACTAGATGCCTTTGCGGAGTTAGAGCCGCAGCGTAACACCATCAAAACACAAAATTACCAGACCCGCGACCCGCAAGTCTTTGCTGCTGGCGATATTGTTGAGGGAGACAAAACCGTGGTCTATGCCGTGAAAACCGGGAAAGAAGCCGCCGAGGCGATTCATCACTATTTAGAGGGAGCTTGCTCATGTTAACGAAAGATCTTTCGATTACTTTTTGCGGCGTGAAGTTTCCCAACCCGTTCTGCCTCTCTTCTTCGCCGGTAGGCAACTGCTATGAGATGTGTGCCAAAGCCTACGACACAGGTTGGGGCGGTGTGGTGTTTAAAACGATCGGCTTTTTTATCGCCAACGAAGTCTCGCCGCGTTTTGATCATCTGGTGAAAGAAGATACCGGTTTTATCGGCTTCAAAAATATGGAGCAGATTGCCGAGCATCCGCTGGAGGAGAATCTGGCCGCCCTGCGTCGGCTGAAAGAAGATTACCCGGACAAAGTATTGATCGCTTCGATCATGGGGGAAAATGAGCAGCAATGGGAGGAGCTGGCGCGCCTGGTGCAAGAAGCTGGCGCGGATATGATCGAGTGTAACTTCTCCTGTCCGCAAATGACTTCTCATGCGATGGGTAGCGATGTCGGGCAAAGCCCGGAGCTGGTAGAAAAATATTGTCGGGCAGTGAAACGGGGTTCCACGCTGCCAATGCTGGCGAAGATGACGCCGAATATCGGTGATATGTGCGAAGTGGCGCTGGCGGCGAAGCGCGGCGGCGCAGATGGCATTGCGGCGATTAACACCGTTAAATCCATCACCAATATCGATCTTAATCAGAAAATCGGTATGCCGATCGTTAACGGAAAATCAAGTATTTCCGGATATTCCGGTAAAGCGGTAAAACCGATCGCCCTGCGCTTCATTCAGCAAATGCGCACCCATCCAGAACTGCGCGATTTCCCAATCAGCGGTATCGGCGGCATTGAAACCTGGGAGGATGCGGCGGAGTTTTTATTGCTCGGCGCAGCAACGTTACAGGTCACCACCGGCATTATGCAGTACGGCTATCGCATCGTAGAAGATATGGCGAGCGGGTTATCGCATTATCTCGCCGATCAGGGATTTGATTCGTTGCAGGAGATGGTAGGTCTGGCGAATAACAATATTGTCCCGGCGGAAGATTTAGACCGCAGTTATATTGTCTATCCCCGTATCAATCTTGACAAATGTGTTGGCTGTGGACGCTGTTATATTTCCTGTTACGACGGCGGTCACCAGGCGATGGAATGGAGCGAGAAAACCCGCACACCGCATTGTAATACCGAGAAATGTGTGGGTTGTCTGCTTTGTGGTCACGTCTGCCCGGTGGGTTGTATTGAGCTCGGGGAAGTGAAGTTTAAGAAAGGCGAGAAAGAACACCCGGTAACGTTGTAGAACCCGCGTCACATCCGGCATTTGGTTCCTGTTGCCGGATGCGGCGTGAACGCCTTATCCGGCCTACAAAACCACACAGATCATGATGTTATGTGCGTTTATGACCGAATGCGGACCACATTCACATCATTTCTTACGCGCGTATTTCAGTGAATCCAGCGCTACGGCGAAGATAATAATCGCCCCTTTGATGATGTACTGCCAGTATGGGTTTACGCCGATATACGTCAGGCCATAGTTGATGACGGTAAAAATAATCACCCCGGTCACCACGCCAATCACCGTCCCCACACCGCCGCTGAACGATACACCGCCTACCACGCACGCCGCGATAGCATCCAGCTCATACATAAAGCCGAGGTTGTTGGTGGCAGAGCCGATACGTCCGGCTTCTAACATCCCGCCAAAGGCATAGAACACGCCAGACAACGCGTAGATCATCAGCAGGTTCAGGCCGACGTTGACACCAGATACTTTTGCCGCTTCCGGGTTACCGCCAATGGCAAAAATGTTCTTACCGAAGCGGGTTTTGTTCCACAACACCCAGACGAACGCCACCGCAATCAACGCGTAGAAGGTGATGTAAGAGAGACGGAAACTCCCCAGCGCGACAAAGCCCTGAGCAAAGGTAGAGAAGCCACTGTCAAAACCAGAAATTGGCGACGCCCCGACAAAGTCGTAATAGAGCGAGTTGATGCCATAGACGATGATCATCGTGCCGAGCGTGGTAATGAACGGCGTCACGTTGAGATAAGCGATAATCAGACCGTTGATCAAACCGATCACCGCACCAATGGCACAGACAATCAGAATAACCAGCGCAATCGGCATCGTCGCCATTTCCGGGAACACTTTGTTGGCGTTATCCATGGACTGCAATAATGTCGCAGCCACCACTGCCGCCAGCCCTACCTGACGACCAGCAGAAAGATCGGTCCCCTGGGTGACAATTAACCCTGCCACACCGAGCGCGATAATAATACGCACCGATGACTGGGTGAGAATATTACTTAAGTTCAACAGACTTAAAAATGTTGGGTCCTGGAAAATAATAATCGCCAGCAAAACTAAAAGAACGACGTAAATACCGCCCTCTTTCAGGTAAGTAAGAAAACTTTTCTTATTTAACGCACTCATGGGAAGCCCCTAATCTTAAAGGTGCAAAGACGCAAGACGCAGAATTTCGTTTTGCGTTGTTGTTTTTGTATCGACAATTCCGGAAACGAGACCATTGCTCATGACCAGAATACGGTCTGTTATCCCTAACAACTCAGGCATTTCAGAGGAGATAATAATAATCCCCTTGCCTTTCTTCGCCAGTTCGGCAATTAACTGATAAATTTCAAACTTCGCCCCGACATCAATACCGCGCGTCGGTTCATCGAGCATTAATATTTCTGGTTGCGTTAGTAGCCAGCGACCAATAATCACCTTTTGCTGATTACCACCGGAGAGCGAACCAATTTGCGTCCGATGACCCGGCGTTTTTACCCGCATCGAATCAATCACCCACTGGGTATCGCTTTTCATCCGCGAGTTATCCAGTAAACCAACTTTATTTTTGTAGTTGCGAATATTGGAAATTAACGAGTTAAAACCAATATCCAGATAGGCATAAATTCCCGTTGAGCGGCGCTCCTCAGTTACCAGTGCAAATCCGTGGTTTATGGCTTCGTTGGCATTATGGTTATTGATCTGTTTGCCGTGCAACGTAATGGTGCCAGCCGATTTCTCGCGAATACCAAATAACGTCTCAACAATATCGGTACGTTTCGCCCCCACCAGCCCGGCAATACCGAGGATCTCCCCTTTATGCAGATCAAACGAGACATCGCGAATCGACGGCTGGCGCAGTGACGTTAGGTTACGCACCTCGAGGATGACTTCGCCCGGCTTGTTTTCTTTGTCAGGAAAACGCTGATTAAGAGAACGCCCAACCATCATGGCGATGATCTTGTCCATCGTCAGTCCTGCCAGCGGTTCGGTGGCGATCCACTGACCGTCGCGCAATACGGTAACTTCATCACATAACTGGAAGATTTCTTCCATTTTATGCGAGATATAAACAATACCGCAGCCGCGCTCTTTTAATTTACGAATAATAGTGAACAGATGATTGACCTCTTTTTCGGTTAACGAAGAAGTCGGTTCATCCATAATCACAATTTTCGCGTTATAGGAAAACGCTTTGGCGATTTCGATCATCTGCATTTGCGAAACGGATAATGTGCCGACGCGCGCACGCGGATCGATATCAATATCCAGTTCATCAAAAATCGCTTTGGTTTCGCGGTACATTTTGTCCTGATCGACAAACATGCCTTTGGTGGGATATCGCCCCAGCCACATGTTATCCATCACCGAACGTTGTAATACCAGGTTTAACTCCTGGTGTACCATCGAAATACCATTTTCCAGTGCCTCTTTGGCGGAATGGAAATCGATCTCTTTACCCTGGAATAAAATGGTGCCGGAGTCTTTTTGATAAATACCAAACAGGCATTTTAATAATGTCGATTTTCCTGCACCGTTTTCCCCCATTAATGCATGGATAGAATGTGGCCGGAATTTTAAATTAACGTTATCAAGTGCCTTAACACCAGGAAAGGACTTGTTGATACCGCTCATTTCCAACAAGTATTCCCCGGAAGACGGAGTCGTTGAGCTGACCATATAATTTTACCTTGTTGGCCATACAATAAGGGCGCAGTAAACGACTGCGCCCAATCAGTCTTATTTCTTGCTGAATTCAGCCAGGTTGTCTTTATCTACGCCAACATAAGGTACGCGGACCACTTTGTTGTCGATTTTCCAGTTGGTGCCATCAGCCGCACCTTTGCCATCGGCCAGGTTTTTCGCCAGATCAAAGGTCGCTTTCGCCTGGTTGTTAGCATCGTTCAGTACTGTGCCCGCCAGTGCACCGGATTTCACCAGCGCCAGCGCTTCTGGCAGCGCATCGACGCCAAACACCGGAATGCTGGACTTGTTGTGTGCTTTCAGTGCTTCTACCGCGCCCATTGCCATCGCATCGTTGTTGGCGATAACCACTTCGATTTTGTTGGCGTTCGGGCCAGACAGCCAGGCGTCCATCTTATCTTTCGCCTGAGCGGTGTCCCACATTGCGGTATCTAACTGTAACTGTTCAGTTTTGATGCCTTTATCGTTCAATTCTTTAATCACGTAAGTGGTACGTGCTTCTGCATCCGGATGGCCCGGTTCACCTTTCAGCAGTACGAACTGAATCTGACCGTCTTTGTTCAGATCCCAACCCTGATTCGCCGCCCAGTGTTTAGCAATCAAATCGCCCTGAATAATGCCGGACTCTTTGGAGTCAGTGCCAACGTAGTAGGCTTTGTCGTAGCTATCCAGCGCCTTACGAGACGGTTCTTTGTTGAAGAAAACCACCGGCACGTTTTGCCCACGCGCTTTCTCAATCACCGTACCCGCAGCTGCCGGGTCAACCAGGTTGATTGCCAGTGCCTTCACCCCTTTCGCCAGCAATACGTCGATCTGATCGTTCTGCTTGGACTGGTCATTCTGAGAATCATTCATCAGCAGCTGAACATCTGGCGCGGCTTTCGCATCTTGCTCAATAGCCTTGCGCACTACAGACATAAAGTTATCGTCGTACTTATAGATTGTTACACCAATGCGAGTATCAGCAGCGTGTGCAGCGGCACCGAATAACATGCTGGCCATCACAGCAGACAGGGTTAACACCTTCTTATTCATGGTATCTCCGGTTTTTCTTATGCAGGGTAGTGCTTGAGATAAATGCTCGGCGGGGCAGTAGAGTTAATGAAGTGTTACTGAACGCCGAAGCTCACTTTTTTAAATTCGTTCTTCCATGCCCGGTAACGCTCCAGAAAACGGCTTTAATTGTTGTTATGACGCTATTACCTCGGTGAAAGTGATTATTCACTGTTACATACGGGTTACAACGTTAAAACGGTGCAATCATAGCTATCACATTGTTAAGATACTGTGAAATCACTCACAGATTGAAAGCGGTTACATCGCCTGATTTGTTGAGTTAGTGATCGCCGCCGCATTCTGGCGCGTTGCGACAGAATGGCGACGCACTAACGTCGGCATAAAACAGTGGCTGGCACGAGGATCAATATTGCCTGCTGCCCCCTGCAAGGCCAGTTCGGTGGCTAATTTAGCCATTGAAGCAATGGGATAACGCACGGTCGTTAATTGCGGGTCGGTGTAACGGGCGATGGGAATATCATCGAAACCGATGATTGAGAGATGTAACGGAATCGCAATGCCATTATCTTTTAATGCTGTCAGTGCGCCAGCGGCCATATTGTCGTTATAAGCAAATATAGCGGTAAGTTGTAGATTGCGCCCCAGCAGTTCAACCATCGCCGCCTCACCGCCCGGCATGTCCGGCGTACCAGTGCCAATCCAGCTTTCCGGCGGAATAATATCCTGCTCTTTCAACGCACTCATCCAGCCTGCTTTACGCATGGCGTCATCTTCAATGCCGTGACTGGAAGAAAGATAACCAATACGTTGATGACCGTTATTCAGCAACATGCGCGTCGCCATTCGGGCACCGCTGAGATTATCCAGGCAAACGCAACGATGGGCGTACCCCGGCACAACGCGGTTGATTAACACCATACCGGGAATGTTATCCATAAATTGCGCCAGTTCATCGTCACTCAATGCTTTTGAGTGAACAATCAACGCATTACAACGCTGGCGAATTAACACCTCAATGGCGTGACGCTCTTTTTCCGCTTCATGATAGCTATTGCCGATTAGCACGTATTTCTGATGCTGCTGAGCGACTAGATCCACCGCTTTTACCAGCGCGCCGAAAAACGCATCAGAAACGTCCATCACCACCACGCCAATGGTGTCGCTAACCTGAGTTGCCAGCGCCTGGGCATTGGCGTTTGGCCGATAATCCAGCTCACTCACGGCTTTCATTACTGCTTCACGCGTGTCGGCACTGACCAGCGTGCTGTTATTGAGCACCCGGGAAACCGTTGCCACAGAGACGCCAGCCTAACGCGCTACATCACGAATGGTGATCATATTCACTACCTGTTATGAGATTGCAGTAAATGACTGCTTGCTGGCGGCTATTTTGTCAGCACTGAATACAGGACTTCGTGAATCGAGTCACAGCAATGGAAACGGTTACAGCCGTTTTGTTAACGAATGTGATCCAGATCGTTATCTTGATGTTTTAGATATTGCCGTTCCGGCAGCACGCAAAGTTAACTGACGCCAGAGCCATTCCACCGGCCCCTGGCGGAAGTAACGCAGCCAGATAACAGAGAAGAGGATATTCGCCAGCCATACCGGAATAACAAACGCCAGCAGCTCCAGGCGGTCAAAATGCATAAACAAACCGAGGTGGTAAAAAAGCATGGTACAAATCAGCGTTTGCAATAGATAGTTGGTCAGCGCCATCCGTCCGACGCAGGCGATCGCAAGCACCAGCTTAAAGCGGCTCAATTGCGGCCAGAAGCCATAAAACAGCGACGCATAGCCAATCGCCTGAAACGGCGCACTCAGTTCCCGCGGCATTTGAAGTAAGAAGGCACACCAGCGATACGCCCAGTCCAGCTGCCATTGCAGGGCGATGGCAGGAAGGTTAATGGTCACCCCAATCGCCACCAGCACAAAACCAGTACGACGATAGTGACGTAAGCTGAACTGCCCTTTCAGCCAGCCGCTGCGCATCAGCGCCGCACCAATGAGCATCATCCCTGCCAGTTGCCAGCCATACTGTGCGCCCAGTGCCAGTAAACTGTTGCCAACACCATCGGCACGATTACTGATCGCTTCAACGCCGCCGTGAAGCTTCCAGTATTTTTCATACAAAATAGCCGATGCATCCGGCGTCCAGGTGCGGCTGGTCTGGCTGTCGGAAATCAGCCCCAATAACAGCAAAACGCCAAGCCCCACCAGATAAAGCATGACGCCTGTATTAAACAGGCTTTTTACCGATGGCGCATCGCGCACCAGCCGCCAGCAGATTAAGCCCACCAGCCCGTAAGCCAGCAGAATATCGCCGTCCCAGAACAATAAACCGTGAATAAAACCCAGCAAGACTAACAGCGTTAACCGCGACTGGATCCAGCGTCTGCCACGGGGCAGCAACATTTGCAGGCCCGCACCAAACAGCAGCGCAAAAAGCGTGAGGAATTTCACCTGGCCGATGAGATCGAGAAATGCCCAGGTCCATGCATCCTGCGGCGTAATAGCGCCGTACCAGGCGGGATTGAGATAAGCCGCCTTTGGTAGCCCAAAGGCGCTGATGTTTAATAGCAGGATCCCCAGAATGGCGACGCCGCGAACAAAATCGAGCGTTACGTTGCGCTCCATGGTTCCTGCCTTTTAATCAGTTGTGATGACGCACAGCGCGCAGAAACTCGTGGCGCGTATTCTGACTGGATTTGAACAATCCACCAAGAGAGGTCGTTGTTGTGGCACTGGTTGCATCGCGGATGCCACGCGCTTTCACGCAGTAATGCACCGCATCAATGGAGACAGCCACGTTATTGGTGCCCAGCAGCGTTTGTAGCGCAATAAGAATTTGCTGCGTCAGACGTTCCTGCACCTGCGGACGCTGGGCAAAGAACTGCACGATACGGTTAATTTTTGACAGACCGATCACCGAATCTTTCGGGATATAAGCCACCGTCGCTTTGCCATCGATGGTAACAAAATGGTGTTCACAGGTACTGGTCAGAGTGATATCGCGCACGGTGACCATTTCATCGACCTTCATTTTGTTTTCAATGAGGGTGATTTTCGGGAAGTTGGCGTAATCCAGACCGGAGAAAATTTCATCGACATACATTTTAGCGATGCGATGCGGCGTTTCCATCAAACTGTCATCAGCCAGGTCGAGATTCAGCAGCTGCATGATTTCGGTCATATGACCAGCAATAAGGCTTTTGCGCGTTTCGTTATCCATTTCATGCACGGGCGGGCGCAGCGGTGTTTCCAGTCCTCGCGCAACTAACGCTTCATGAACCAGGGCCGCTTCTTTACTGAGTGATGGCATTTATGATTTCTCCTGCAGGTGTGACGCCTCCGCCCTGCGTGGGGGCAAAGTTATTAAGCTGATTTACAGCCTGATTATTGTGCGTGAGGCGGCGCACATAATCCAGTATTCACAGCGATAATTATTGTAATTGCCGCTGACTTTCATCAGCAGATGTTAAAACATCGTTATGCAAATACGGAAGTGAAAGTTACTCACAGCACATTGAATAAACGGTATGATGAAGAAATTGCAAACAACACAACAAGGAGCCACGCATGGAAATGCTCGAAGAGCACCGCTGTTTTGAAGGCTGGCAGCAACGCTGGCGACACGACTCCAGTACCTTAAACTGCCCGATGACGTTCAGTATCTTTCTCCCACCCCCTCGTGATCACACCCCGCCACCAGTGCTGTACTGGCTTTCCGGATTAACCTGCAATGACGAGAACTTCACCACCAAGGCGGGTGCCCAGCGCGTGGCGGCAGAACTGGGGATTGTACTGGTGATGCCAGACACCAGCCCGCGCGGCGAAAAGGTTGCCAACGACGATGGCTACGATTTAGGCCAGGGCGCAGGCTTTTATCTTAATGCCACGCAACCGCCGTGGGCGACGCATTACCGGATGTATGATTATCTGCGCGATGAATTACCGGCGCTGGTTCAGTCGCAATTTAATGTCAGCGACCGCTGCGCCATTAGCGGTCACTCAATGGGTGGTCACGGTGCGCTGATTATGGCGCTGAAAAATCCGGGTAAATACACCAGCGTTTCGGCCTTTGCGCCAATTGTGAATCCGTGCAGCGTCCCGTGGGGAATCAAAGCGTTTAGCACCTATTTAGGTGAGGACAAAAATGCATGGCTGGAATGGGATAGTTGCGCGCTGATGTATGCCAGTAACGCGCAGGATGCGATCCCGACGCTTATCGATCAGGGCGATAATGATCAGTTTCTTGCCGACCAGTTGCAACCTGCGGTATTGGCAGAAGCCGCGCGCCAGAAAGCGTGGCCGATGACGCTGCGTATTCAGCCGGGATATGATCACAGTTACTACTTCATCGCCTCTTTTATAGAGGATCACCTGCGCTTCCATGCGCAGTATTTACTGAAGTGAAAGTCCGCCCGGTTCGCCGGGCATCTTCTCATCAGAAGCGATAATCCACTGCCATAAAGTAACGACGTCCGTCTTCGTTATAGCTGTAGTCGTCACGACTGAGATCCTTGTCGCCAAGGTTCAGCACGCCTGCGCGCAGTTTGACGTCTTTAGTCACCTGCCAGGCCGCGCCGGTATTCCAGATGGTATAACCGCCCGGTGTTTTAGCCGTCGCGCTGTCGGCGCGTTTCTGCCCGGTATAGTGACCAGAAACATAGAATGACCAGTCTTCCAGCGCCAGCGGTTTCCAGTCCAGCGTACCGTTAGCAGTATGGAACGGCAGATCGGATAGCGGTTTGTTTTCGCCGTTGCTGACATCACGACCATCGTTGTAGGTGTAGTTGATCGACAGTTTCCATTCATCGTTGAACGGAATTTTCAGTTCGGTTTCCACGCCCTGAATACGAGCTTTGTTAACGTTGTAGTAGCTAAATACCGGTATGCGCCGTCCGTTAGCGCCCGTCTCAAAACCAACAAAGTTTTGGTAGCCCGGTGCAGCGTTGACGTCAGACGTACGGCTGATGCTGATACGATCTTTCACATCGTTACGGAAAACGGTAACGCTGGATTCAACCCCTTCCAGCCAGCCTTCTTCACCCATGTAGTAAAGCCCCAGCTCCCAACTTTCGCTGGTTTCTGGTTTCAGATCCGGGCTACCCACAATCTTACATGCGCCACGGCAGGAATTGCTCGTCCAGTCAGGGCTAAGTTGCAACAGAGAAGGTGCTTTAAATGCCGTCGCCCAGCCCCCTTTCACCGTTACGGTGTCGGTGGCGTTATAAACCAGGTAGGCACGCGGACTCCAGTGTTCACCGTAGGTTTCGTGATCGTCCATACGCACGCCGGTCGTCAGCGCCAGCGGCTCGAAGATCCGCCATTCATCTTCCACAAACAGCGCGTACTGGCTGGCAGACGTTTTGGAGCTGGTTCCCCCGGTCAGGTTCACCGCATCGCTAAGTTTGTCGTGACGCCATTCACCGCCAACCGTGAGAAACTGATTAATCGCCGTCAGCGGCAACGTGTATTTGCCGTCGACCGTATTGCTTTCGGAAGTTATCGGGCTGCTGTTGCCAGGGTTTTTGTTCTCGACTTTCTCACCGTAGTATTTCAGTTCGCTGGTGCCGTAATCCCAACGCCCATTATGGCTGACGGAGTAGTTCTGGCGTTCCAGGCGGTTTTTGTCCAGCGAGTCGGAATCACGATCCTGACGGTCGAAACCGTATCCGGCAGTAAAATCGTGATTTTGATTCGGTGTCCAGGCAAATTCGACATTGCCGTCGCGGCTGGAGAATCCTTCAATACGCGGCGTTTCTCCGGTATCGGTGGTCGTTGAGTTTTGCGGGTCATCCTTTTCACGTTTTGCCAGGCTGCCGTAAGCTTTCATTCCCAGCACACCATCAATTAATGGTCCACTGGTAAAGAACTGACCGTTATAGGTATCACCGCGATCGCGATGTTCCTGAATGGTGGTATCGACGGTAACGGTACCCGACCATTTCTGACCGATTTTTTTGGTGATGATATTCACTACACCGCCGAGCGCATCGGAACCGTACAGCGACGACATCGGGCCACGGACCACTTCAATACGTTCGATGGAATCGACCGGGATCCAGTTCAGATCGAAATCATTGTGGCGGAAGACGGCATTGCGGGAGTTCACGCGTTTACCGTCGACGAGAATCAGGGTATAGCTGCTGTCCAGACCACGAATACTAACGCCCTTACGGTTATCCCCTTCGTTCGTCAGTTGTACGCCAGGCACTTCTTTGAGGACATCCTTCAGATTCTGTACCGGTTTTCGCTGCAGATCTTCCTGGGTAATGACGCTGATACTGGCGGGTGCATCTTTAAGGTTTTGTTCAACGGAAGATGCAGTGACAACCATCGTTTCGCCATCGTCATCGACCGCTAACACAGGCCATACACAAGAAATAGCGGACAAACACAGCCCGACCCGTACGAAAGGGTTCAACCTAAACATTCCATATCTCCATGAGGTAACTACGAAAATAAAATGGGTATCGCTCACATCTTCTTTACGTCCCCTTGCGTACGGCAGCATCGCGGTGGACTTATTTGTATGCAGGTGATCATCCCAGAAAGCCGGACCAGCCTCTGATTTGTCAGCCTTTTTTGATTGTAGCGTAACGATAATGCAAACGATAACAGTTATCAATCCAAATGTTAAATTTTATATCCGCATGATTTGTCAGGGAAATGGAATTGAAAAAGCCCTCTCGGTTGAGAGGGCTTAGCAAGGAAGGGAGGAAACTTATTTCTTATCGTTCTGCGGGAACTTCATTTCGCTGTAGCGTACGAAGTGAGTTCCTTTAATCAGCTTGTAGCCGAACCAAATAATCAGGAACAGCGGGATACCAATATACGTTGCCGCTACGCCGCCCCAGTCAATGGTATCTTTCAGGAACGCTTCGTAGTTCTGGCCCAAAGTGATAATCAGACACAGAATGAATGCGAAGATCGGCCCCAGTGGGAAGAAACCTGAACGGTACGGCAGATCGTTAATGTCGTGTCCCTGCAATACGTAACCGCGACGGAAGCGATAGTGGCTAATGGCAATCCCCAGCCAGGCGATAAAACCCGTCATCCCGGAGGTGTTCAGCAGCCACAGGTATACCGTCTGGTTGCCAAACATGGAGGTCAGGAAGCACAAACCGGCAATCACCGTCGTCGCATACAGCGCATTACGCGGCACGCCACCACGCGACAATTTAGCGAAAATGCGCGGCGCTTTACCGTCACACGCCAGGGTGTACAGCATACGAGTAGACGCATACATACCGGAGTTACCTGCTGACAGCACCGCCGTCAGAATAACTGCGTTCATCACCGCCGCCGCAGAGAGCAGACCCGCGTGCTGGAACACCAAGGTGAACGGACTGACGCTGATGTCTTTAACATCGTTACGCAGCAGGCTCGGATCGGTATACGGAATAATCAGGCTGATAATCAGGATCGCGAACACATAGAACAACAGGATTCGCCAGAATACCTGACGTACCGCGCGTGGAATGTTTTTCGCCGGATCTTCGGACTCGCCTGCAGCAATACCGATCAGCTCGGTTCCCTGGAAAGAGAAGCCGACAATCATAGCTACGCCGATCATCGCCGCAAAACCACCAGCAAACGGCGCTTCGCCGATTGTCCAGTTGCTCCAGCCCGCAGGCTGCGCGCCTTTGAAGATACCGATAATCATCAGCACGCCAACGATGATAAAGACAATAACTGTCGTGACTTTGATCAGTGAAAACCAGTATTCCGCTTCACCAAAGCCACGAACTGAGATGTAGTTCAGCAGGAAGATAACGCCGAGGAACAACGCACTCCAGATCCAGCCCGGTGTATCCGGGAACCACCAGCTCATGACCAGCTGTGCTGCAACCAAGTCAACGGCAATAGTCACCGCCCAGTTGTACCAGTAGTTCCAGCCCAGCGCGAAGCCAAAGCCTTCTTCAACATAGTTCTGACCGTAAGTGGCAAACGAACCGGAAACCGGCATATATGCAGCCAATTCACCGAGACTGGTCATCAGGAAGTAAACCATCAGGCCAATCAGCATATACGAGAGCAATGCCCCGCCCGGACCTGCCTGAGAAATCGTTGCGCCAGAGGCAACAAAAAGACCTGTACCGATGGAACCGCCAATGGCAATCATCGTCAGGTGACGCGCCTTTAATTCACGGCGTAAGCCCGGCGCTTCTGTAGTTTTAGTTTCGGAACCCATACAAAAATGCTATCCATCTTAAAAATGAGGCGCGATTGTAGCAGACGATTGGCAATCCTTCCGGCAGAAATACACGGTTATAAGACACCTTCATGATCGCCCAGGGATTATAAGTAAAGCAGCCAATCTCTTTTCTGGCGAATGCATGCTGAGGGCGCTGCGTCACGAAATCGACACAGCACCAGCATGTTCTTGTACAGCACCTTAACGCGGTACATTCGCGGGATCGCAATAGTCCAGAAAGCGCCGTAGCGCGTTGGAAAGGTGTTTTTGCCGATGATGTATACGCCACAACGTACGCATCAGGCGCGGGAGAGGGACCGCAACTTCACTTAATGTGCCTGCCTGCAATTGATCTTCAATCACACGTCGCGACAGGCAACTAATTCCCAACCCATGACGCACCGCATGTTTGATTGCCTCGGAGTTACCTAATTCCATCGCCATCTCAAACTTCGGTAAATGTGACAGCAACAGATAATCGACAATCTCCCGCGTGCCGGAACCGCGTTCACGCAGGATCCACGGCGCAGCGGCCAGCTGTTCTAAGGTGACCGGACCACGAGCCAACGGCGAAGTCGGCGCGGCGAAAACCACCAGCTCGTCTTCCAGCCACGGTTCAGAAATGATTTCAGTGCTGTGGCACGGTCCTTCAATAAAGCCAATATCAACGCGGAAATCCAGCACCGCTTGCATCACGTCCTGGCTGTTCCCAACGCTAAGTTCAATCGGCAACTGCGGATAATCATGGCGATAACGGGCGATAACTGCAGGCAGAATGTAGTTACCGATGGTACTACTGGCATAGATACGAATCGCGCCGTTGTCTTCGCGAAACAGTTGTTCGATTTCAACCGCCTGTTCAAGCAATGCCAACGCACGCGGATAGAGCAGCCGCCCGTGTTCATTAACAACCAGTCTTTTCCCCACGCGATCAAACAGTTGCACGCCAAGCTGCCCTTCCAGGTCGGTCAAGGCTGCGCTCACTGCTGATTGCGACAACGCCAGCATCACCGACGCCTGGGTGGTTGATCCACTTTTCAATACTTCTGCAAAAACTTCCAACTGCCGGAGGGTGATGTGCATAGTCGCTTACCACTTATAAAGATTAATTATAAATATATAATCAATTTTATTTTTAAACCAGTTAGTCGTAACCTTATGCCCGGTTAAAGGAGAGGGTTATGACGAATATCACCTTACAGAAACAACATCGTACACTGTGGCATTTTATTCCGGGGTTAGCCCTGAGTGCAGTTATCACCGGGGTCGCCCTGTGGGGTGGTTCCATTCCCGCGGTTGCGGGTGCCGGGTTTAGTGCCCTCACCCTCGCAATCTTGTTGGGGATGGTTTTAGGCAACACCATCTATCCGCACATCTGGAAAAGCTGTGACGGTGGTGTGCTGTTTGCCAAGCAATATTTATTACGTCTGGGTATCATTCTTTATGGCTTCCGTCTGACGTTCTCGCAAATTGCCGATGTCGGTATCAGTGGGATCATCATTGACGTGTTGACGCTGTCCAGTACCTTCCTGCTGGCTTGCTTCCTGGGGCAGAAAGTGTTTGGTCTGGATAAGCACACCAGCTGGTTGATCGGTGCCGGTAGCAGTATCTGTGGTGCTGCCGCGGTACTGGCGACTGAGTCGGTAGTGAAAGCGGAAGCCAGTAAAGTAACCGTGGCTGTTGCAACCGTTGTTATCTTCGGGACCGTCGCGATTTTCCTCTACCCGGCGATATATCCGCTGATGTCTCAATGGTTTAGTCCGGAAACTTTCGGTATCTACATTGGTTCTACTGTGCACGAAGTGGCGCAGGTGGTGGCGGCAGGTCATGCCATCAGCCCGGATGCGGAAAACGCAGCAGTTATTTCCAAAATGCTGCGCGTGATGATGCTGGCTCCGTTCCTCATCCTGCTGGCGGCGCGTGTTAAACAGCTGTCTGGGGCGAACAGCGGCGAGAAAAGCAAAATCACTATTCCGTGGTTTGCCATCTTGTTCATCGTCGTTGCCATCTTTAACTCGTTCCACCTGTTACCGCAGAGCGTGGTGAACATGCTGGTAACGCTGGATACCTTCCTGCTGGCAATGGCGATGGCGGCGCTGGGTCTGACCACTCACGTCAGCGCGCTGAAAAAAGCTGGGGCGAAACCTCTGCTGATGGCACTGGTACTGTTTGCCTGGCTGATTGTTGGTGGTGGTGCGATTAACTATGTGATTCAAAGCGTCATCGCATAAACCACTACATCTTGCTCCTGTTAACCCGCTATCATTACCGTTTTCCTCCAGCGGGTTTAACAGGAGTCCTCGCATGAAATACATTGGAGCGCACGTTAGTGCTGCTGGCGGTCTGGCAAATGCCGCAATTCGCGCCGCCGAAATCGACGCAACCGCGTTTGCCTTGTTCACCAAAAACCAACGTCAGTGGCGTGCCGCACCGCTCACGACGCAAACCATCGATGAATTCAAAGCCGCCTGTGAAAAATATCACTACACATCGGCGCAAATTCTTCCCCACGACAGTTATCTGATTAACCTCGGACATCCGGTCACTGAAGCTCTGGAAAAATCGCGCGATGCCTTTATAGATGAAATGCAGCGTTGCGAACAACTGGGGCTTTCTTTGCTCAACTTCCACCCTGGCAGCCATCTGATGCAGATTTCAGAAGAGGATTGCCTTGCGCGTATTGCCGAATCCATCAACATTGCGCTGGATAAAACTCAAGGTGTAACAGCGGTGATTGAAAACACCGCCGGTCAGGGCAGTAACTTAGGGTTTAAATTCGAACATCTCGCGGCGATTATCGACGGCGTGGAAGATAAATCCCGCGTCGGCGTCTGCATTGATACCTGCCATGCTTTCGCTGCCGGGTATGATTTGCGTACTCCAGCCGAATGCGAAAAAACGTTCGCTGATTTTGCCCGTATTGTCGGCTTTAAGTATCTGCGCGGGATGCACCTTAACGATGCGAAAAGTACCTTTGGCAGCCGCGTTGACCGCCATCATAGCCTCGGTGAAGGCAATATCGGTCATGATGCGTTCCGCTGGATCATGCAAGACGACCGTTTCGACGGCATTCCGCTGATCCTTGAAACCATCAACCCGGATATCTGGGCAGAAGAGATCGCCTGGCTGAAAGCGCAACAAACTGAAAAAGCGGTGGCCTGATCGATGAACGACAGGGAAAAGCAGATTCTTAAAATTTTACGGCGTAACCCGCTGATTCAACAGAATGAAATCGCCGATATTCTGCAAATCAGCCGCTCACGTGTTGCCGCTCATATTATGGATTTGATGCGCAAGGGTTTGATTAAAGGCAAAGGATATATCCTTACCGAGCAGGATTACTGTGTGGTTGTGGGTGCAATCAATATGGATATTCGCGGAATGGCGGATATCCGTTACCCGCAAGCAGCCTCTCATCCAGGTTCTGTTCACTGTTCCGCAGGCGGCGTCGGACGTAATATCGCGCATAACCTGGCTCTGCTTGGTCGGGATGTGCATTTAATATCAGCTATTGGCAACGATTTTTACGGCGAGACATTACTGGAAGAAACGCGCCGCGCGGGCGTGAACGTTTCAAACTGCATTCGTCTGCATGGACACAGCACTGCAACTTATCTCGCTATCGCTAATAAGCAGGAAGAAACTATCCTGGCAATCAATGACACACATATTCTGCAACAGCTAACGCCTCAACTGCTCAATACTTCACGGGACTTGATTCGCCATGCTGGTGTGGTGCTGGCTGATTGTAATCTCACACCTGAAGCCCTGGAGTGGGTCTTTACCATTGCTGATGAAATTCCGATGTTTGTCGATACCGTTTCCGAATTTAAAGCGAACAAAGTAAAAAACTGGTACAGCCGGATCCACACTCTGAAACCAACACAAAATGAACTGGAAATTTTGTGGGGGCAACCGATTAAAGACGACAACGATCGCATCAGAGCTGTAAATTCGCTGCATCAACAAGGTGTTAAACGCATTTTTGTTTATCTGAAAGATGAATCTGTATTTTGCAGCGATAAGGATGGAGAACAATTTTTGCTGACCGCGCCAGCGCATACGACAGTAGACAGTTTTGGTGCTGACGATGGTTTTATGGCGGGCCTGGTATATAGCTTTCTTGAAGGATACAGTTTCCGCGACAGCGCCCGTTTTGCGGTAGCCTGCGCGGCAATTTCGCGCGCCAGCGGCAGCTTAAACAACCCTACCCTGTCTGCCGATAACGCGCTTTCATTAGTGCCAATGGTGTAACAATGTTGCCGGATTCGACGCTTGACCGCATCTTATCCGGCTCATAAATTGCGCACTACGCTAAACCAATAAAGAATCCTGCAATAGTAGCACTCATCAGGTTAGAAAGTGTCGCCGCCGCCAGCGCGCGTAAACCAAGTTGGGCGATTTCCGGCGCACGGTGTGGCGCAACCGCAGAAAACGCCCCCACCACCACCCCGATAGAACCAAAGTTAGCGAAACCGCACAACGCGAAAGAAATAATCGCCACGGTTTTAGCATCCAGAGTGCCACCCGTTTGCAGATATGGCGAGAAATTGAGATAAGCGACAAATTCATTGATCGCCAGCTTCTGCCCAATCAAACTCCCGGCAAGATTTGCATCACTCCAGTCAACCCCCATCACCCACGCCAATGGGGCCAACAGGTAACCTAAAATCGACTCCAGCGAAGCATGTTCAAAACCAAACCAGCCGCCAACACCGCCGATAATACCGTTAATCAACGCAATTATTGCAACAAATGCCATAACAACTGTCGCTACACCGGCGGCGATTTTCAGCCCGGTCATTGCCCCTGTCGCAGCGGCTTCAATAATGCTTTTTGGCGGTGTTTCGGTGAAAGAGAGGTTATTAAAAGAAACCTGTGAAGATTCCGTAGCCGGGCTTAACAGGCGGGCAAACAAGATCCCGCCAGGGATCGCCATTAACGATGCCGCCAGCAAATATTCCACAGGTACGCCCAGTGCGGCGTAACCAATCATTGTCGAACCAGCAATCGAGGCCATGCCACTACAAATCGCTGTAAATAATTCATTGCGATTCAGACGATCGATAAAGGGTTTGACGATCGCCGGAATTTCGTTTTGCCCGAGGAAAATGGTGGTGACCGCGACGAATGACTCGATCTTGCTGATATTTAAAGCTTTCTGGAAGATACCGCCGAGAATGCGAATTAAGATCCCCATCACACCGATGTAGTAGAGAATACTCACCAGTGCAGTGACGAAGATAATTGCCGGTAATACCCTGAAACCAAAGATAAATCCTGCGCCATCAAATAAGGTATCCATTTTCGGTCCGACCAGAGAACCGAAGATAAATGCGCTACCTGCGTCGCTGTACGCCATCACTTTGTGGACGCCAAAAGCGACTTTTTCTGCGACCCAACGCCCTGGCGGTAACCAAAGCATAATCCCGCCAATCACGACCTGTAACACTAACGCCGCGCCAACGGTACGCAGGCTGATCTTCTTCTTGTTTACTGACAGTAAAAACGCAATTGCCAGCAGTACCACCATTCCCAGAACACTTCTCATGACATCCATAGTGATTATCTCTTCATGTCATTTTGGGCGACGGCTTTCTGCCCATCAGAAATAGCCGGGCCTGCATCTTGCGATACTGTCCCGGCTTGTTATCAACACTTAATGGGTTTTTATGTAGCCGCGTACGCACTCTTCGACTAATCCCCAGAACCAGTCGGTATCAATAGTGATGCCGACTTTAGTATTGGCGGGCTTGCCAAGAACGCCCAGCTCGTCGCAGACGGTACGCCCATAGCAAGGGCCACTGTTGACGTCCACTTCGACGTACATCTCCTGGGTTTTAATGCCATCAGGGTTAATCAGATAACCGATGCAGGTGGCGTCGTGCACCGGGCCGCCAGCCAGGCCGTAGTTTTCGAACTGCGTTTTGAGAGTGAAGTTCATGATGTCGCTGAACATCTCTCCGGCAGGGCCGCCTGCCCTTTCCATTCGTGCAATTACGTCCGGGGTGCAAACGGTCTGGTTGGTAAGATCGAGGCCCATCATCACTAATGGAACGCCGGAGGTGAACACCACGCGTGCGGCTTCCGGGTCGGCAAAGATATTGAACTCGGCAGATGGGGTGAAGTTGCCTGTACCGTAAGCGCCGCCCATTAGCACAATTTCACGGATTTTGGGCAGGATTGCGGGTTGCATACGCATTGCCACCGCGATATTTGAAAGCGGACCAACCGGCACCAGAGTGATATCGCCATCGCTTGCCATAAGGGTATCAATGATGTATTTCACCGCGTGGGTACTTTCTGCCTGGCGGGTCAGCGGCTCGAATACCGGGCCATCCAGTCCGGTTTCACCGTGAATATTATCGGCAACGATTTGTTGACGCATAATGGGTTGCGGCATCCCCGCATAAACCGGAACATTAATCTCCAGTTTCTGGCAAACATTCAGGCCATTAATTAATGTTTTATCAAGCGTCTGATTACCCGCAACAATGGTGATACCTAATAAATCAATCGCCGGATGTTTCGCCGCCATCATTATAGCAATAGCATCATCATGACCCGGATCACAATCCAGAATAATTTTTCTCTTTTCCATTGTTTATTTCCTCTGTTTCCAGTTGCGTTATTTTTTCTACAGCAACGAAATTTCGATCGGGCCGATGATTGAATCTTAACAACAGCGTACGAATGCTAAATATGAGAAATCTCATAGCGGATAAACATCGTGAAAGAAATCCACAATAATGATCTTAAGCAGCAATTGATGAGTGAATCCGCGTTTAAGGATTGCTTTTTAACGGATGTTTCAGCCGATACGCGGCTGTTTCATTTTTTAGCGCGTGACTACATTGTGCAGGAAGGGCAACAGCCGTCCTGGCTGTTTTACCTGACGCGAGGCCGCGCCAGGCTTTACGCCACGCTAGCTAATGGTCGCGTGTCGCTGATCGATTTCTTTGCCGCCCCCTGTTTTATTGGCGAGATTGAGTTAATCGACAAAGACCATGAACCGCGTGCGGTGCAGGCTATTGAAGAGTGTTGGTGCCTTGCGCTCCCTATGAAACATTACCGCCCGCTGTTATTAAACGACACGCTATTTTTACGAAAACTCTGCGTCACCTTAAGTCATAAAAATTATCGTAATATTGTTTCTTTAACTCAGAATCAATCATTTCCGTTAGTGAATCGCCTGGCAGCATTTATATTACTCTCGCAGGAAGGTGATCTTTATCACGAAAAGCATACGCAAGCGGCAGAGTATTTAGGCGTTTCTTATCGACATCTTTTATATGTTCTCGCGCAATTCATTCACGACGGTTTATTAATTAAAAGCAAGAAAGGGTATCTAATTAAAAACAGAAAGCAGTTGTCAGGACTGGCGCTGGAGATGGACCCGGAGAATAAATTCTCCGGGATGATGCAGTAAAAATTATTGGCAATAGCACGATTGCCGGATGCAACGCTTAATAAGGCGTACATCCGGCAATGAAACTCAAGCTAAACCAATAAAGAACCCGGCAATGGTCGCGCTCATCAGGTTGGAAAGCGTCGCCGCCGCCAGCGCCCGTAAACCAAGCTGGGCGATTTCCGGCGCGCGTTTTGGCGAAATAGCCGAAAACGCTCCAACGACAACACCGATAGAACCAAAGTTTGCAAACCCACAGAGGGCGAACGAGATAATGGCAATGGTCTTGACATCCAGCGTGCCGCTCGTTTGCAGATAGGGCGAGAAATTGAGATAAGCAACAAACTCATTAATCGCCAGTTTCTGCCCAATCAAACTTCCGGCAAGATTTGCATCACTCCAGTCCACCCCCATAATCCATGCCAACGGGGCCAGCACATAGCCGAAAATGCTTTCCAGAGAGACATTGGCAAAACCAAACCAGCCGCCAACTCCACCAATAATGCCGTTGATCAGCGCAATGATCGCTACAAATGCCATTACCACCGTCGCCACACCGGCGGCGATTTTCAGCCCGGTCATTGCACCGTTCGCCGCAGCTTCAATAATGCTTTTTGGCGGTGTTTCGCTAAACGACAGATTTTCAAACGTAACTTGCGAAGGTTCCGTCGCCGGACTAAGAATACGTGCAAACAGGATACCGCCAGGAATAGCCATCAGCGAAGCGGCTAACAAATAGTCAATCGGCACGCCCATTCCGGCATAGCCAATCATCATCGAACCCGCAATAGACGCCATGCCGCTACAAATAGCCGTAAATAGCTCGTTGCGATTCATGCGATCAATAAAAGGTTTAACGATCGCCGGGATCTCATTTTGCCCGAGGAAAATAGTGGTGACTGCGACAAAAGATTCGATTTTGCTGATGTTGAGGGCTTTCTGAAAAATACTGCCAAGAATACGAATCAGCAGCCCCATTACGCCAATGTAGTACAGCAAGCTGATAAGCGCGGTAACGAAAATAATCGCCGGGAGTACGCGAAAGGCGAAGATAAAGCCCGCACCGTCAAACAGAACATCCATTTTGGGACCGACCAGCGAACCAAAAATAAAGGCACTTCCTGCGTCACTGTAGGACATCACTTTATGGACGCCTAATGCCGCCTGCTCTACTGCCCATTTTCCCGGGGGAAAATAGAGCATGATGCCACCAATGGCAATTTGCAGCAGCAGCGCAGCGCCAACCGTGCGCAAGCTGATGCTCTTTTTATTTACCGACAACACAAAGGCAATTGCCAGCAATACCACCATCCCCGCAACACTTCTCATTATATCCATAATGATTTTCCCTTCATGCCAGTAAACCCGGCGTCAGCGCCAGGTTTTGGTATGTTTGATGAGTACGGGCGACGGCTTTCTGCCCGCCAGAAATTAACCCACGAGACGCTGATATTCTTTGGCAATTTCGCTCGCCAGAATGGCGTTATTAAAGACCAGTTGAATATTGGATTTCAGGCTATCACCGCCGGTTAGCTCCGCAACACGCGCCAGCAGGAACGGTGTACTCTCTTTCCCAATAACACCCTGTTCTTCGGCTTCAGCAACGGCTTGATCAATTGCTGCATTGATGGTTTCTTCTGGCATCGCAAACTGTTCCGGGATCGGGTTCGCTACCACCAGGCCGCCGTTCAAACCGGTTTGCCACTTCACTGCCATCGCGCGAGCAATTTCGCGGGCACTGTCAAGACGAATGCTGACTTCAAATGGGCTGGTTCGGCAGAAAAACGCAGGCAGCGCTTTTGTCTGATAACCAATTAACGGTACACCGAAGGTTTCTAAATATTCTGTTGTTAATCCTAAATCGAGAATAGATTTTGCCCCCGCACAAACAACAGTGACATTGGTATTTGCCAGTTCCTGTAAATCGGCAGAAATATCGAAGGTATGTTCCGCTCCGCGATGCACACCACCAATACCTCCGGTTGCAAAAACTTTAATCCCAGCCAGTGCTGCAATAATCATGGTTGATGCAACGGTAGTCGCGCCATTTTTCCCTGCAGCAACGACAAAAGGTAAATCACGACGACTAACTTTCGTCACGTTATGTCCTTCACGGCCCAGCAATTCGATTTCTTCTTTACTTAAGCCCACTTTCATCACACCGCCAATAATGGCGATAGTGGCTGGTACTGCGCCCTGTTTACGAATTGTTTCTTCTACTTCAATTGCGGTTTGGGCATTTTGTGGGAATGGCATTCCGTGAGAAATTATGGTCGATTCCAGCGCAACAACCGGTTTTTTATTTTTTAAAGCATCCTGTACTTCAGCGGATATTTGTAATAATTCAGGGGACAGAGTTAATTCAGACATTCTGTGTTCTCCACTAACGATCTAACATTGGCAATTGATAATTCAGGGTTGTTGGTATATTCACAGGCAAGTGCCATTGACGAACATCCCTGCGCAAATCGAACAGAATCGATAAACGGCATACCGTCTACCCAACAGGAGGCCAGCCCCGCCATCATGGCGTCGCCTGCCCCAGTAACATTGATGACATTCGTTTTAATAGGGGCCGACCACCCACTTTCACCGTTGATATCACTGTAGTAAACGCCATCCCCTCCCATGCTCAGCACCAAGCGGTTCAGGCCGTGTTGATGAAACCAGGCGGCGACCTTTGCGACATCTTCACGTCCGGAAAGTGCAATTCCGCTCAACGTTTCGGCTTCAAGACGGTTAGGTTTTAACGTATGGATTTTGCTCAGATGATCGCGGATTTTGACGCATTTCCATGCCGATACCGGATCAATAAATACAGGCGTTTCCCCGCTATTTTCCAGAACCCAGACCAGCGCCTCTTCACTAAGGTTGCAATCCGCGACAATAACCTTTGCACCGCGAATAAACTCCTGATGCTGGGCAAGAAATTCTGCAGAAATACAGTCACTAATACTCATATCATTTATCGCGACAAGCATTTCTCCTGTATTATCGAGCAGTGATAAATAGCTGGATGTATTCTCACCCGGAACAATTAAGCATTTATCGACATAAACACCGGATTGATTAGTTTGCGCCAGTAATGATTGCCCATAAAAATCACCACCTACTGCACTTAAAAGCCAGGCATTTTTCCCCAGTAACGCCAGATTATGAGCGATATTCCTTCCCACGCCACCTGGGGTAAATTTAATTTTTCCGGGATTCGAATCCGCATAATTCAATGGATGATGTGAATACCCAGCCACATCAATATTCGCCGAACCAATAATTACTATGTAGTCCTTTTCGCGCATAGCACGCCCCCTGGCAATAAATTGCCAACGAAGAAATTGGGTAAAATAGCCATTACAGTCAATAAGACTATTAGAGCACGTGTTCAGATTTAAACACATGTTCATAATAAGCATATTTAACGTAATGTAAATCGATCAGAAAAAACGAAATCGGCCAGATATGAAGGCGGTCACAAAGTTTGTCTATTTATGCAGCAACAAAAGAGAAAGTTGTGATGTGTAACACACAATATGGCAGGCAAGAAAAAGGGCAGAGATGTTTCTGCCCTCCAGATTGTTGACAACGCGCGCTTTGTTCATCCTGGATGTGGCGTAAACGCCTTATCCGACCTACAAAAGCGCAAAAAATTCAATATATTGCAGGGTTCATGTAGGTCTGATAAGCATAGCGCATCAGGCAATTTTGCGTTTGTCATCATCGGGGCAGAGATGTCTCATCCCCGATAATGAAGATAAATTATGCGTTTTTTTCTACTATTTGTGTTTCCGGGCGTTTCAGGAAGGCATAGGCCAAACCCGCCACCAGCGTACCGGCAATAATTGCTACCAGGTAACCCAATACCGGCGTAATAGCGCCAGGGATCAGCAGAACAAACAGACCACCGTGTGGTGCCATCAGTTTCGCACCAATCGCCATTGAGATTGCGCCAGTCAGCGCCCCACCAACGATACAGCACGGTAGCACACGCATCGGATCACGAGCAGCAAACGGAATTGCACCTTCCGAAATAAAGCACAGACCAAGTACCAGAGCGGCTTTGCCACCTTCCTGCTGCGCTTTGTCGAATTTGCGACGCGCCACCATTGTTGCCAGACCCATTGCCAGCGGTGGCACCATACCTGCCGCCATAATCGCCGCCATCGGGCCATAGGTTTGAGTACTCAGCAGACCCACACCGAATGCGTACGCTGCTTTGTTTACCGGACCGCCCATGTCAGTACACATCATGCCACCGAGGATCGCCCCCAGCAGAACCGCATTCGCAGTCCCCATGGTCTGCAGCCAGTGAGTCAACCCATCGAGAATGCCAGCAACCGGTTTACCGATTAGGTAGATCATCGCCAGACCGACCACCAGACTGGAAATTAGCGGAATGATCAGGATCGGTTTCAGCGCCTCCATACTCTGTGGCAGTTTCAATTGCGTACTGATTAACTTCGCAATGTAACCAGCCAGGAAGCCAGCAATTATACCGCCAATAAAGCCAGAACCGGTGCTGACCGCCAGCATACCGCCAATCAGACCCGGTGTGAGGCCCGGACGATCGGCAATGGAGAAGGCAATATAACCTGCCAGTACCGGCACCATCAGCGCAAAGGCTGAACCACCACCAATCTGCATCAGCGCCGCTGCCAACGTACCCGGCTCTTTAAACGCTTCGATACCAAAAGCAAAAGAAAGCGCGATACACAGACCACCTGCAACAACCATCGGCAGCATGTAAGAGACGCCCGTCAGCAAGTGACGGTAAGCGCCTGCACTCTCTTTCTTACCTTCAGTGGTCGCTGTTTGAGCTTTGCCCGCTGGTTCATACGGCGTTGCTTCAGCAACCGCTTTATCCAGTTCCTGCGCAGTTTTCTTCAGCGCCAGACCGGTAGAGGTGCGATACATCGGTTTACCAGCAAATTTCGCCAGATCCACTTCGATATCTGCCGCCACAATCACCAGATCCGCTGCTGCGACTTCTTCAGGGGTGATTGCATTGCCCGCGCCAACAGAACCACGGGTTTCAACTTTCACCCACCAGCCACGTTTTTTCGCTTCGGTTTCAATGGCTTCAGCCGCCATAAAGGTGTGTGCTACGCCAGTCGGGCAAGCAGTCACCGCAACTACGCGTTTCGGACCGCTGGCAGCAACCGGTGCTGTCGCAGCGACCGGCGCAGTGTAAGGTTTCGCATGGCCTTTGGCTTCACTCAGGAACAGCTCAGGGTGCGCAACTGCCCGGGAAATATCACCCAGCCAGACATTTTTACCGTTCAGCGCGCTGTCATTCGGGATGGAATCACCGAGAACAATCGCCATTTCTGCGTCGTTCGGATTGTCGATGATTTCCAGTTTTGCTTTTCGCGCCGCCGCGCCCAGCAGGGTCTTCGCCATATAGGCGCGTGCCTGACCGAGATTAGCGTCAATAATCAGCAGCGTTTTCATTATGCCTCTCCTGCTGTCAGTTAAAAGGTTGTAAGTCGA
The DNA here is from genome assembly GCF_002950395.1 of Shigella sonnei. Taxonomy (NCBI): domain Bacteria; kingdom Pseudomonadati; phylum Pseudomonadota; class Gammaproteobacteria; order Enterobacterales; family Enterobacteriaceae; genus Shigella; species Shigella sonnei. Next base: position 593,662 of record NZ_CP026802.1, on the reverse strand, counting down.
CGCGCGCCATCATTGCGGCCAACTGCGGACGATCGGTAATACCCACATTGCTTTGACTTACCGCCAGGGCTGCAACAGCTGTCGCCAGACGCAGTGTGTGTTCACTGGATTCACGCATCAGCAAGCCATAAATCAGGCCACCAACCATAGAATCCCCTGCGCCAACGGTGCTTACGACATCGACTGACGGTGGTTTGGCGATCCATTCGCCGGAGGCATTAACCCAAAGCGCGCCTTCGGCACCCAGTGAAATAACAACATGCGCAATACCTTGTTCACGTAGCGCATGTGCAGCTTCAATCACATCTTTCATTTCAGGCAGTTTACGGCCTGCCCAGATTTCCAACTCGCGGCGGTTAGGTTTCACCAGCCACGGTGCCGCTTTCAAACCTGCTACTAACGCTTCACGGCTACTATCAAAGATAATGCAAGGACACTGACTACGCAGGCGAGTCATCCAGTCGGTGAACGCTTCCGGGCTGACGCCTGACGGTAAGCTTCCGCTGACACAGACCATATCGAACTGACCGAGCCAGCTCAGAGAATCAGTCACAAAGCGTTCCCAGTCGGCGAGGGTGACTTCAAAACCCGAGAAGTTGAAGTCGGTCACTTCGCCGTCTTTTTCCGTCAGCTTAACGTTAATTCGGGTGCGCCCCTGTACAACCTGGAAACGGTTGGCAATGCCCAGCTCGCTGAACAGTTGCTGAAAACCATCCTGATTGTCTTTACCCAGGAAGCCGCCAACGGTGACATCAATTCCCAGGTCTTTTAATACTTTGGCCACGTTGATGCCTTTACCCGCCGCATGCAGACCGGTGGTTTTCACCAGGTTCACTTCGCCGCGTTCAATTTCCGGGCAGAAACCAACAAGGTCATAAGCCGGATTAAGGGTGATCGTAGCAACACGTCTGCTCATTATGCGCCCTCCCCAAGACCAGCAGCGATAGCGTCGCCAATGGCTTTCAGCGCCTGTTCAGCATCTGCACCCTGGGCGGTAAAGCGTAGGCGATGACCTTTCTTAACGCCAAGTGCCACAACTTTCATCAGACTACGTCCGTTTGCCGGTTTGCCGGTGCCATCAAGGTTTGTCACGGTAATATCACTGTTAAATTGTTTAATGGTATTGACCAGCATGGTACCTGGACGAGCATGCAGGCCGTGTTCATTGCGCACCACAAACTCCGCGCTTAACACGTCGTCGGTCGGCGCATCATCGCTGGTCAGCAGCGCCAGCAACGTTGCCGCATCCGCTTTCAGCAAGCGGTCAGCTTTATTGTCGAGCAATAAATCAGCGAGACGCTTAAGAACCGCGATGGGCTGATCGTCATTCATCGCCACACTCACCAGCATGGCTGCCGTTTCGCCGTCCACATCAAAAGCATTTGCCGCACGGCTTACCGCAATCGCGCTACGCAGATTGCCTTCGGCGCTATCGCTCAGCCAGATACCCTGTCCGAGATTCAGCGGTTGTTCATTGATGGCTTTGGTGACGAAAGTGGCGTCAACTGCCCCCACCTCTTTCAGACGCGCAGCGTTCAGCGCCTGAAGAGTCAGCAGATCGCTGGCGACGATATCCAGCGTCAGCATTTCGTTGTCGAGCTTCAGCTGCTCACTCTGCTTTTCGCCCATCAGTAATGCGCGAAGTTCTTCTGCTGTTGTTGCTGACTTCAGTTGTTCAGCAACGGAATCATCGCTCAGTACGTGGGTCAGCTGGCGTAGCAGGCCCAGATGTTCATCCGAGCTGGCAGCAATACCGATTGCCACGTACGCTACCTGACCGTCACCCCAGGTGACGCCTTCCGGGAACTGAAATACCTGAACGCCGGTTTTCAGCACCTGATCGCGGGTGTCGGTAGTGCCGTGTGGAATAGCAATACCATTGCCGAGGAACGTTGAGGTTTGCTGTTCGCGCGCCAGCATGCCATTGACGTAGCCTTCTGCTACATTACCGGCCTGCACCAGCGCCGCAGCGACCTGGCGAATCGCCTCTTCTTTGTCTCCGGCCTTTTCGCCCGGATGGATGTCCTGTACGGATAACTGGAACATAGTTCTCCTCTCTTGCTGAATTGAAACGATTCAGCCTCTATGAGAAAAAAAGCGCCAACCTGGCTTAGGGTTAAAGACAAGATCGCGCTGAAACGTTTCAAGAAAGCATAATACTTCTGTTTCAGCACGCAAGGAAAGCCGTAAAGTTATGAGCAAAAGTTTGATGTGCTGCACAATTTTTTGTCATTTTTCCTAATTGCTGATGGGAAAATCCGTTATCAGCAATTTCATTTCAGCAGCGTCAGCAGCCAATCAGCAACAGTGAAATGGCATTTTGATTATTCGTGGCGCTTTTGATTTCGCTGTCTGTTTATTTTCTGACAAGCAGCGTAAACTCCGCGTCTTCCTCTTCCAGTGATCGACCTGCATGCATAACTCCCCCGCAGTCTCCAGCGCGAAATCGTTTGACCTGACCTCGACGGCGTTTTTAATCGTTGCCTTTCTCACCGGTATTGCGGGTGCTCTGCAAACCCCGACACTCAGTATTTTCCTTACCGATGAAGTACATGCCCGTCCGGCGATGGTGGGATTCTTCTTTACCGGCAGCGCTGTCATTGGGATTCTGGTAAGTCAGTTTCTCGCTGGGCGCTCTGATAAGCGCGGCGATCGCAAATCGCTGATTGTCTTTTGCTGCCTGTTAGGCGTGCTGGCCTGCACCCTTTTTGCCTGGAATCGCAACTACTTTGTTTTGCTATTCGTTGGCGTCTTTCTTAGCAGCTTTGGCTCGACCGCTAACCCGCAAATGTTTGCCCTTGCCCGTGAACATGCCGACAAAACCGGACGTGAGGCGGTGATGTTCAGCTCTTTTTTACGCGCTCAGGTTTCACTGGCATGGGTCATTGGCCCACCGCTGGCTTATGCGTTAGCGATGGGTTTCAGCTTTACGGTAATGTATCTGAGCGCAGCGGTAGCGTTTATTGTTTGCGGCGTGATGGTGTGGCTGTTTTTACCGTCGATGCAAAAAGAGCTTCCGCTGGCGACCGGCACGGTTGAAGCGCCGCGCCGTAACCGTCGCGATACGCTACTGCTGTTTGTCATTTGTACATTGATGTGGGGCTCGAACAGCCTGTACATCATCAACATGCCGCTATTTATTATCAACGAACTGCATCTTCCCGAGAAACTGGCCGATGTGATGATGGGGACCGCCGCCGGGCTGGAAATCCCGACGATGTTGATTGCCGGATATTTCGCCAAACGTCTGGGTAAGCGTTTCTTAATGCGCGTTGCTGCCGTGGGTGGCGTCTGTTTTTACGCAGGAATGCTGATGGCGCATTCACCTGTCATTCTGTTGGGCTTGCAGCTGCTAAATGCTATTTTTATTGGCATTCTGGGCGGCATCGGGATGCTCTATTTTCAGGATCTGATGCCCGGTCAGGCGGGTTCAGCCACCACGCTCTATACCAACACTTCGCGCGTGGGCTGGATCATCGCAGGATCAGTGGCGGGCATCGTCGCCGAAATCTGGAATTATCACGCTGTGTTCTGGTTTGCGATGGTGATGATTATCGCCACTCTGTTTTGCTTACTGCGGATTAAAGATGTTTAAGGCGCGGTCAGCATTTCCAGATCGATAAGCCAGGTCATGGCCTGCTGACGCGAGTTACCGCACATTTCAGCGCTGGCTTGTAAGCCTGCACAGACTTTCGGTCGCAGTGGCGAGGTGAAAATTTTACAGCGTTGCTGTTCATCAAGCTGAATGCAGGGCGTATTGGCGGGCTTGCCATCTGGCATACCGGGAATAGGGCTGGAAATTGAAGGGGCAGTGCAACACGCCCCGCAACCCGGACGGCATTCCATACGTTGTTCTCTTAAGGTTAACCACCGGATTGATGAGCGCGCACAGTACCACCTTTTTTGCACCAGCAAAAGTGCGAATACCACTTGCCCGAAAGGCCCGTCGCGAGTACTTTGTCGCGATATTTTTGACATTTTCGACTACAGGAATTTTTCGATGCCAAGAGCGAACGAAATTAAAAAAGGTATGGTACTGAATTACAACGGCAAACTGCTGCTGGTTAAGGATATTGATATTCAGTCGCCCACTGCCCGCGGTGCCGCTACGCTGTACAAAATGCGTTTTTCTGATGTCCGTACCGGGCTGAAAGTAGAAGAGCGTTTCAAAGGTGATGATATCGTTGACACCGTGACGCTGACCCGCCGTTACGTTGACTTCTCCTATGTCGATGGCAACGAATATGTCTTTATGGATAAAGAAGACTATACCCCGTATACCTTCACCAAAGATCAGATTGAAGAAGAGTTGCTGTTTATGCCAGAGGGCGGCATGCCGGACATGCAGGTGCTGACCTGGGACGGTCAACTGCTGGCGCTTGAGCTGCCGCAGACCGTTGATCTGGAAATCGTTGAAACCGCACCAGGCATCAAAGGGGCATCTGCCAGCGCCCGTAACAAACCGGCGACATTGAGCACTGGTCTGGTGATTCAGGTACCAGAATACTTAAGCCCGGGCGAAAAAATTCGTATCCATATCGAAGAACGCCGTTATATGGGGCGTGCTGACTAACTTCAGCCGCATGCAGAAAAGGGATAGCTCAGGCTGTCCCTTTTTTAATTTATTATACCAATCTTCTATTTTGCGCTTCCTGAACACCTTACGCCCTCAATTTTCACTCGTTGATTGATCGCCCTCACACTTCATCGCATTAACAATCCAGACCAATTTCAATTGCTGTCATATAACTTTACACTGTCATTGTTAATTTATCGTTACTAAGACGTGACTCCTATGAAGACAATTGCCTCCGTTACGCTCCCGCATCATGTACACGCTCCACGCTACGATCGCCAGCAGTTGCAATCACGTATCGTTCATTTTGGCTTTGGCGCCTTTCACCGCGCTCATCAGGCGTTACTGACCGATCGTGTGCTGAATGCCCAGGGCGGCGACTGGGGGATCTGTGAAATCAGCTTGTTCAGCGGTGATCAACTGATGAGCCAGCTCCGCGCACAGAACCATTTATATACCGTGCTGGAGAAAGGTGCGGACGGCAATCAGGTGATAATTGTCGGTGCCGTTCACGAATGCCTTAATGCAAAACTGGATTCCTTAGCGGCAATTATTGAGAAATTTTGCGAGCCACAGGTGGCAATTGTTTCCCTGACGATTACCGAAAAAGGCTATTGTATTGACCCGGCCACCGGTGCACTCGACACCAGTAATCCGCGGATTATTCACGATCTACAAACCCCTGAAGAACCTCACTCCGCACCGGGTATTCTCGTCGAAGCACTGAAACGCCGCCGTGAGCGCGGCCTTACACCGTTTACCGTGCTCTCCTGCGACAATATTCCCGACAATGGCCATGTGGTGAAAAACGCGGTGCTGGGAATGGCAGAAAAATGTTCGCCAGAACTCGCCGGGTGGATAAAAGAACACGTCAGTTTTCCGGGAACCATGGTCGACCGCATTGTTCCGGCTGCAACCGACGAATCACTGGCAGAAATCAGCCAGCATCTGGGGGTAAATGATCCCTGCGCGATTAGCTGCGAACCGTTTATCCAGTGGGTGGTTGAAGATAACTTCATCGCTGGGCGTCCTGCCTGGGAAGTCGCAGGTGTACAAATGGTGAATGATGTCCTGCCATGGGAAGAGATGAAACTGCGTATGCTTAATGGCAGCCACTCTTTTCTCGCTTATCTGGGTTACCTCTCAGGATTCGTCCATATCAGTGATTGCATGCAGGATCGCGTATTTCGCCATGCTGCCAGAACATTAATGCTGGATGAGCAAGCGCCGACACTGCAAATTAAAGATGTCGATTTAACACAATATGCGGATAAGTTAATTGCACGTTTTGCTAATCCGTCGCTGAAACATAAGACCTGGCAAATCGCGATGGATGGCAGCCAGAAATTACCGCAACGTATGCTGGCAGGTATTCGCATACATCTGGGGCGTGAAACGGACTGGTCGTTGCTGGCATTAGGCGTTGCTGGCTGGATGCGTTACGTCAGCGGCGTTGATGATGCCGGAAATGCCATTGATGTTCGCGATCCGCTTAGCGATAAAATTCGCGAACTTGTTGCGGGCAGCAGCAGTGAACAACGCGTAACCGCCCTGCTTTCCCTGCGTGAAGTTTTCGGTGATGATCTGCCAGATAACCCGCATTTTGTGCAGGCCATCGAACAAGCCTGGCAACAAATCGTACAATTCGGCGCACATCAGGCGCTATTAAACACCCTCAAAATTTAACGATTTCTGCGGTTAAAGCGGATGAAGCTCACCTTCGTCCGCTCTCCCCTTCTCTTTTCTGCCTTTTTTAGCCAGGATTAACGCTCAGTTAACTTACCAGAGTATTGCGGAGCCGTTGTGACCAGGACCAACCTCATCACCGGTTTTCTCGGCAGCGGGAAAACCACGTCGATTCTTCATCTGTTAGCCCATAAAGATCCCAACGAAAAATGGGCGGTACTGGTTAATGAATTTGGGGAAGTCGGAATTGATGGTGCTTTGCTCGCCGATAGCGGCGCATTGCTGAAAGAGATCCCCGGCGGCTGCATGTGCTGCGTTAATGGTTTACCCATGCAGGTAGGGTTGAATACCTTACTGCGTCAGGGAAAACCAGACCGCTTGTTGATAGAGCCGACCGGGCTGGGCCATCCGAAACAGATCCTCGATCTGTTAACCGCACCAGTCTATGAACTGTGGATAGATCTGCGCGCCACCTTGTGCATTCTCGATCCACGCCTGCTGCTGGACGAAAAAAGCGCCAGCAATGAAAACTTCCGTGACCAGCTGGCTGCCGCAGACATCATTGTCGCCAATAAATCCGACCGTGCGACGCCCGAAAGTGAGCAAGCGCTACAGCGTTGGTGGCAGCAAAATGGTGGCGATCGACAATTAATTCACAGTGAGCATGGGAAAGTTGACGGTCATCTTCTGGATTTGCCGCGTCGCAATTTAGCCGAGTTGCCCGCCAGCGCCGCGCATTCTCATCAGCATGTCGTGAAAAAAGGGTTAGCAGCGTTAAGCCTGCCAGAGCATCAACGCTGGCGTCGCAGTCTGAACAGCGGGCAAGGATATCAGGCCTGCGGCTGGATATTCGACGCTGATACGGTATTCGACACCATTGGCATTCTGGAATGGGCGCGACTTGCACCGGTGGAACGCGTCAAAGGCGTGCTGCGTATTCCCGAAGGGCTGGTACGAATCAACCGTCAGGGCGATGACCTGCACATTGAAACGCAAAACGTTGCGCCACCGGACAGCCGTATTGAGCTGATTTCCAGCAGCGAAGCTGACTGGAATGCTTTGCAGAGCGCGCTGTTGAAGCTTCGTTTAGCGACTACCGCGTAAGGTTGCCTGCGTTTTTCAGTAAGATAATTAGAGAAAATATGATTAAAAATTTGCCGCAAATAGTGTTGTTGAATATTGTCGGCCTCGCGCTGTTTCTTTCCTGGTATATTCCCGTTAATCATGGATTCTGGTTGCCGATTGATGCGGATATTTTTTATTTCTTTAATCAGAAACTGGTCGAAAGTAAGGCCTTTTTGTGGCTGGTTGCATTGACCAACAATCGCGCTTTCGACGGTTGTTCTCTGCTGGCGATGGGAATGTTGATGCTGAGTTTCTGGCTGAAAGAAAACGCCCCTGGCAGACGACGTATCGTGATTATGGGTCTGGTCATGCTATTAACTGCAGTGGTATTAAACCAGCTGGGTCAGGCATTAATTCCTGTAAAACGGGCCAGCCCAACATTGACTTTTACCGATATTAACCGCGTCAGCGAACTGCTCTCTGTTCCCACGAAAGATGCCTCACGAGATAGCTTTCCCGGCGATCACGGCATGATGCTGCTTATTTTTTCGGCATTCATGTGGCGTTATTTCGGCAAAGTTGCAGGCCTTATCGCCCTTATTATTTTTGTGGTTTTTGCATTTCCCAGAGTAATGATTGGCGCACACTGGTTTACTGACATCATTGTCGGTTCGATGACCGTGATATTGATCGGTTTGCCCTGGGTGTTGCTGACGCCATTAAGTGATCGATTAATCACCTTTTTTGACAAATCACTACCGGGAAAAAACAAACATTTCCAAAACAAATAACTCACAGTAATTAACATCATCAGGCTTATTTTTATAGTGAGGATAATCCTGATGATGCGCACCGTGCTTTCATCCATCGCGCGCAAAAATCATTCTCTAAGTAAATGAATGGATTGCATGCGTTTCACTCAATCGTACTTTAATTGACCAATCCCGCTTATTAACTTTCTGTATCACTTTTTCTTATAAAAAATCATGTAAAACCGCTCGCCAAGACCGCACCAATCGGGTAATCTCGAACTCGTTTTGCCTCGGCGGTAGATTATCCTCACAGCATATAATTTTGTGCGTTAGTCCACAGATTTGGCCTTAAGGAATTGTTTCAACATGCCCAGGTAATTAGTCTCGTGCCGCTTGGCATTTTTTTATAACGATATTTGTCGTTAAGGACTTCAAGGGAAAACAAACAACATGGTCAAATCTCAACCGATTTTGAGATATATCTTGCGCGGGATCCCCGCGATTGCAGTAGCGGTTCTGCTTTCTGCATGTAGTGCAAATAACACCGCAAAGAATATGCATCCTGAGACACGTGCAGTGGGTAGTGAAACATCATCACTGCAAGCTTCTCAGGATGAATTTGAAAACCTGGTTCGTAATGTCGACGTAAAATCGCGAATTATGGATCAGTATGCTGACTGGAAAGGCGTACGTTATCGTCTGGGCGGCAGCACTAAAAAAGGTATCGATTGTTCTGGTTTTGTACAACGTACATTCCGTGAGCAATTTGGCTTAGAACTTCCGCGTTCGACTTACGAACAGCAGGAAATGGGTAAATCTGTTTCCCGCAGTAATTTGCGTACGGGTGATTTAGTTCTGTTCCGTGCCGGTTCAACGGGACGCCATGTCGGTATTTATATCGGCAACAATCAGTTTGTCCATGCTTCCACCAGCAGTGGTGTTATTATTTCCAGCATGAATGAACCGTACTGGAAGAAGCGTTACAACGAAGCACGCCGGGTTCTCAGCCGCAGCTAATAAACCGTTTGGATGCAATCCCTTGGCTATCCTGACGAGTTAACTGAAAGCACTGCTTAGGCAGTGCTTTTTTGTTTTCATTCATCAGAGAAAATGATGTTTCCGCGTCTTGATCCAGGCTATAGTCCGGTCATTGTTATCTTTTAAATGTTGTCGTAATTTCAGGAAATTAACGGAATCATGTTCATACGCGCTCCCAATTCTGGACGTAAGCTCCTGCTTACCTGCATTGTAGCAGGCGTGATGATTGCGATACTGGTTAGCTGCCTTCAGTTTTTAGTGGCCTGGCATAAGCACGAAGTCAAATACGACACACTGATTATCGACGTACAAAAGTATCTCGATACCTATTTTGCCGACCTGAAATCCACTACTGACCGGCTTCAGCCGCTGACCTTAGATACCTGCCAGCAGGCTAACCCCGAACTGACCGCTCGCGCGGCGTTTAGCATGAATGTCCGTACGTTTGTGCTGGTGAAAGATAAAAAAACATTCTGTTCATCTGCGACTGGTGAGATGGACATTCCACTCAATGAATTGATTCCGGCGCTCGACATTAATAAAAACGTCGATATGGCGATCTTACCCGGCACGCCGATGGTGCCGAACAAACCCGCAATCGTCATCTGGTATCGCAACCCTTTGCTGAAAAATAGCGGTGTGTTTGCCGCTCTGAATCTCAACCTGACGCCTTCTCTCTTTTATAGTTCACGGCAGGAAGATTACGATGGCGTCGCCCTCATTATTGGCAATACTGCGCTATCTACCTTTTCTTCACGTTTGATGAACGTTAATGAATTAACCGACATGCCGGTCCGTGAAACTAAAATTGCGGGCATTCCTCTGACCGTTCGGCTTTATGCGGATGACTGGACATGGAACGATGTGTGGTACGCATTTTTACTGGGCGGCATGAGTGGAACTGTCGTTGGCCTGCTCTGCTATTACCTGATGAGCGTACGTATGCGCCCCGGCAGAGAAATCATGACCGCCATCAAGCGCGAACAATTTTACGTGGCGTATCAACCGGTGGTGGATACACAAGCTTTGCGAGTAACGGGCCTGGAAGTACTGCTACGCTGGCGGCATCCTGTCGCGGGAGAAATTCCCCCGGATGCCTTCATTAACTTTGCCGAATCGCAAAAGATGATTGTGCCGCTGACTCAGCACCTGTTTGAGTTAATTGCCCGCGATGCCGCAGAATTAGAAAAAGTGCTGCCAGTAGGCGTCAAATTTGGTATTAACATTGCGCCGGACCATCTGCACAGCGAAAGCTTTAAAGCAGATATCCAGAAACTGCTCACTTCCCTGCCCGCACACCATTTCCAGATTGTGCTGGAAATTACCGAGCGCGATATGCTGAAAGAGCAAGAAGCCACACAACTCTTCGCCTGGCTGCACTCGGTCGGCGTAGAAATTGCTATTGATGACTTCGGCACCGGGCACAGCGCGCTTATCTATCTTGAGCGTTTTACGCTCGATTATCTGAAAATTGACCGTGGATTTATCAACGCCATCGGTACGGAAACGATCACTTCACCCGTACTTGACGCGGTGCTGACGCTGGCGAAACGCCTCAATATGCTGACGGTTGCTGAAGGGGTCGAAACGCCGGAACAGGCGCGATGGCTAAGCGAACGCGGCGTTAATTTCATGCAAGGCTACTGGATTAGTCGCCCTTTACCGCTGGACGATTTTGTCCGCTGGCTGAAGAAACCGTATACGCCGCAGTGGTAAGGTGTGCTTACGTCCCTTATTATTCATAGTGAAAGCATGCCGGATTGCGGCTAATGATGAGTAAAAGGAAATCCATTGCAGATGATTGTGCGCATACTGCTGCTGTTTATCGCTCTGTTCACCTTTGGTGTGCAGGCGCAGGCTATCAAGGAAAGCTATGCCTTTGCCGTGCTGGGCGAACCCCGGTACGCGTTTAATTTCAACCATTTTGATTATGTGAACCCCGCCGCGCCAAAAGGTGGGCAGATAACGTTGTCAGCCCTCGGCACCTTCGATAATTTCAACCGCTATGCACTGCGCGGCAACCCGGGCGCACGCACCGAGCAGCTGTACGACACGCTATTTACGACTTCCGATGACGAACCAGGCAGTTATTACCCGCTGATTGCTGAAAGCGCACGCTATGCTGACGATTATTCCTGGGTGGAGGTCGCTATTAATCCGCGCGCCCGTTTTCATGATGGTTCGCCCATTACTGCCCGCGATGTAGAGTTTACTTTTCAAAAATTTATGACCGAAGGCGTGCCGCAATTTCGTCTGGTCTACAAAGGCACCACCGTCAAAGCCATTGCACCGTTAACCGTGCGCATTGAGTTAGCTAAACCCAGCAAAGAAGATATGCTGAGTCTGTTTTCGCTGCCGATATTTCCAGAAAAGTACTGGAAGGATCACAAACTTAGCGACCCGCTCGCCACGCCTCCGCTTGCCAGTGGTCCGTACCGCGTTACGTCCTGGAAAATGGGGCAAAATATTGTCTATTCCCGCGTGAAAGATTACTGGGCAGCAAACTTACCGGTAAACCGTGGACGCTGGAATTTCGACACCATTCGCTACGATTATTACCTCGATGATAATGTCGCCTTTGAAGCGTTTAAAGCAGGTGCCTTTGATTTGCGTATGGAAAACGACGCTAAAAACTGGGCCACGCGTTATACCGGTAAAAATTTCGATAAAAAATACATCATCAAAGATGAGCAAAAGAACGAATCAGCCCAGGATACGCGCTGGCTGGCGTTTAATATCCAACGTCCGGTATTCAGCGATCGCCGGGTCCGGGAAGCAATCACTCTCGCCTTTGACTTTGAATGGATGAACAAGGCGTTGTTTTACAACGCCTGGAGTCGCACGAACAGTTATTTTCAGAATACCGAATACGCGGCCAGAAATTACCCCGACGCCGCGGAGCTGGTGCTTCTGGCACCAATGAAAAAAGATCTACCGCCAGAAGTCTTCACACAAATCTACCAGCCGCCGGTATCTAAAGGCGATGGCTACGATCGTGACAACCTGTTAAAAGCCGACAAACTTCTCAACGAAACGGGCTGGGTGCTGAAGGGTCAGCAACGCGTTAATGCCACAACGGGTCAGCCGCTCAGCTTTGAATTATTGCTTCCCGCAAGCAGCAATAGTCAGTGGGTATTGCCGTTCCAGCACAGCCTGCAACGGCTGGGTATCAATATGGACATTCGCAAGGTGGATAACTCGCAAATCACTAACCGCATGCGCAGTCGCGACTATGACATGATGCCGCGCCTATGGCGGGCGATGCCGTGGCCCAGTTCCGATTTACAGATTTCCTGGTCATCGGAATATATCAATTCCACTTATAATGCCCCCGGCGTGCAAAGCCCGGTTATCGACTCGCTGATCAACCAAATTATTGCCGCGCAGGGAAATAAAGAAAAATTACTGCCGTTGGGGCGAGCACTGGATCGCGTATTAACGTGGAATTATTACATGCTGCCAATGTGGTACATGGCGGAAGACCGTCTCGCCTGGTGGGATAAATTCTCCCAACCCGCTGTACGCCCTGTTTACAGCCTGGGTATCGATACCTGGTGGTATGACGTTAATAAAGCGGCCAAACTGCCGTCAGCCAGACAACAGGGAGAGTAGATGGGCGCTTACCTGATTCGCCGTCTGTTGCTGGTGATCCCAACGTTATGGGCTATTATCACTATCAACTTTTTCATCGTGCAAATTGCGCCTGGCGGTCCGGTCGATCAGGCCATCGCCGCCATTGAGTTTGGTAATGCCGGAGTATTACCCGGCGCAGGCGGTGAAGGTGTTCGTGCCAGCCATGCGCAAACGGGTGTCGGCAATATCAGCGACAGTAATTACCGTGGCGGACGCGGATTAGACCCAGAAGTGATCGCTGAGATCACTCATCGCTACGGTTTCGATAAGCCGATCCACGAACGTTACTTCAAAATGCTCTGGGACTACATCCGCTTTGATTTTGGTGATAGCCTGTTTCGCAGCGCCTCGGTGCTGACGCTGATTAAAGACAGTCTGCCGGTTTCCATCACCCTCGGATTGTGGAGCACGCTGATTATCTATCTGGTGTCGATTCCGTTAGGCATTCGCAAAGCTGTTTATAATGGGAGTCGCTTTGACGTCTGGAGTAGCGCATTTATCATCATCGGCTACGCCATTCCGGCCTTTTTGTTTGCCATCCTGCTGATTGTCTTCTTCGCGGGCGGCAGCTATTTCGACCTGTTCCCTCTACGCGGCCTGGTTTCCGCTAACTTTGATTCGCTGCCGTGGTATCAGAAAATCACCGATTATCTGTGGCATATCACGCTACCGGTGCTGGCGACAGTGATTGGTGGCTTTGCGGCGCTGACCATGCTGACCAAAAACTCATTCCTTGATGAAGTGCGCAAGCAATACGTGGTGACCGCGCGTGCGAAAGGGGTAAGTGAGAAAAACATTCTCTGGAAACATGTGTTCCGCAACGCCATGCTGCTGGTGATTGCCGGTTTTCCGGCGACGTTTATCAGCATGTTTTTTACCGGCTCGCTGCTGATTGAGGTGATGTTTTCACTCAATGGTCTTGGCTTACTGGGCTACGAAGCGACCGTCTCGCGCGATTATCCTGTAATGTTTGGTACCTTGTATATTTTCACCCTGATTGGCCTGCTGCTGAATATTGTCAGTGATATCAGCTATACGCTGGTTGATCCGCGTATAGATTTTGAGGGACGTTAATGTCGCGACTCAGCCCCGTCAATCAGGCCCGTTGGGCGCGTTTTCGTCATAACCGTCGCGGCTACTGGTCGTTATGGATTTTCCTCGTTTTGTTTGGTTTGAGTTTGTGTTCTGAACTTATCGCTAACGATAAACCGTTGCTGGTGCGTTATGACGGCAGTTGGTATTTCCCGTTGTTGAAAAACTACAGCGAAAGCGATTTTGGCGGCCCGCTGGCAAGTCAGGCTGATTATCAGGACCCGTGGCTGAAACAACGGCTGGAAAATAACGGCTGGGTACTGTGGGCACCGATTCGCTTTGGTGCTACCAGTATCAACTTTGCTACCGATAAGCCCTTCCCTTCTCCACCCTCCCGGCAAAACTGGCTGGGAACGGATGCCAACGGCGGCGATGTGCTGGCACGCATTCTCTATGGCACGCGGATCTCGGTTCTGTTTGGCCTGATGCTGACTCTCTGTTCCAGCGTGATGGGCGTGCTGGCGGGGGCGCTACAAGGCTATTACGGCGGTAAAGTCGATCTCTGGGGACAACGCTTTATTGAAGTATGGTCGGGGATGCCGACGCTGTTTTTGATTATTTTACTTTCCAGCGTCGTACAGCCTAACTTCTGGTGGCTGCTGGCAATTACTGTCTTGTTTGGCTGGATGAGTCTGGTCGGCGTGGTGCGGGCGGAGTTTTTACGTACTCGTAATTTCGACTACATTCGTGCGGCACAGGCGCTTGGCGTCAGCGATCGCAGTATCATCCTGCGTCATATGTTGCCTAATGCCATGGTCGCGACCCTCACCTTTTTACCGTTTATTTTATGTAGTTCGATAACCACCCTGACCTCGCTCGATTTCCTCGGCTTCGGTCTACCGCTCGGTTCACCGTCACTCGGTGAACTGCTGTTACAAGGGAAAAATAACCTTCAGGCCCCGTGGCTTGGGATCACCGCCTTCTTGTCGGTGGCGATATTATTGTCTTTGCTGATCTTTATTGGTGAAGCCGTCCGCGACGCATTTGATCCTAATAAGGCGGTGTAGCATGACGCAAACTCTGTTAGCGATTGAAAATTTGTCGGTGGGTTTTCGCCATCAGCAAACCGTACGTACAGTAGTCAATGATGTTTCACTACAGATTGAGGCTGGCGAAACGCTGGCGCTGGTGGGTGAGTCAGGTTCAGGCAAAAGCGTTACCGCGCTGTCAATTTTACGCCTGCTCCCTTCCCCGCCGGTTGAATATCTCTCCGGCGATATTCGTTTTCATGGCGAATCGCTGCTTCATGCCAGCGATCAAACGTTGCGCGGTGTACGCGGTAATAAGATCGCCATGATTTTTCAGGAACCGATGGTGTCGTTAAATCCATTGCATACCCTGGAAAAACAGCTTTATGAAGTGCTTTCACTCCACCGCGGGATGCGTCGGGAAGCGGCTCGTGGCGAAATTCTTAACTGCCTTGATCGCGTCGGTATCCGCCAGGCGGCAAAACGGCTGACAGATTATCCGCATCAGCTCTCCGGCGGCGAACGCCAGCGGGTGATGATTGCGATGGCGCTGTTAACGCGACCGGAATTATTAATTGCCGATGAACCGACCACCGCACTGGACGTCTCTGTCCAGGCGCAGATTTTACAGCTGTTGCGCGAACTGCAAGGCGAGCTGAATATGGGCATGCTGTTTATTACTCATAACCTCAGCATTGTCAGAAAACTGGCCCACCGCGTGGCGGTAATGCAAAACGGTCGCTGTGTCGAGCAAAATAACGCCGCTACGCTATTTGCCTCACCCACTCATCCTTACACACAAAAGCTACTCAACAGTGAACCGTCAGGCGATCCGGTACCGTTGCCAGAACCTGCCTCAACGTTGCTGGATGTTGAACAGCTTCAGGTTGCCTTCCCCATTCGCAAAGGGATTTTGAAGCGCATTGTGGATCATAATGTGGTGGTGAAAAACATCAGTTTTACGCTACGGGCGGGTGAAACACTGGGTTTAGTGGGCGAGTCTGGTTCCGGGAAAAGCACGACGGGACTGGCGCTGCTGCGACTGATTACCTCTCAGGGCAGCATCGTCTTTGACGGTCAGCCACTGCAAGATTTAAATCGCCGCCAGCTGTTACCTACTCGTCATCGTATTCAGGTGGTATTTCAGGATCCAAACTCCTCGCTCAACCCACGACTCAACGTTTTGCAGATTATTGAGGAAGGCTTACGGGTTCACCAGCCGACGCTTTCTGCCGCACAACGCGAACAACAAGTGATAGCCGTGATGCATGAAGTGGGATTAGATCCTGAAACACGCCACCGTTATCCGGCGGAGTTCTCTGGTGGTCAGCGACAACGTATTGCGATTGCCAGGGCATTAATTCTTAAGCCCTCACTGATCATACTTGATGAACCGACATCATCACTCGACAAAACGGTACAGGCGCAAATATTGACGCTATTGAAATCATTGCAACAAAAGCATCAACTGGCCTATTTGTTTATCAGCCACGATTTGCACGTTGTCCACGCGTTATGTCATCAGGTTATCGTACTGCGACAAGGGGAAGTAGTGGAACAAGGACCGTGCGCGCGCGTGTTTGCCGCACCGCAGCAGGAGTATACGCGTCAGCTACTGGCGTTGAGCTGACGCTTAAAAAGGATTGTAGTTTGAAAAGGGTTCGGCAATTGCCACACCAAAATTTTTCAATCGGCATGTTGCAGCAAACTCGTCCTGGCGATTTACAAACAGGCACGGCTCACCTTCACACTCCAGCACCGAACATGGAACTTCGATGTCGCTTAACGCCTGGCTTAGTTTATACATCACCGACCATGCATTATCACCATCCGGGCTAAGCAATTTAAGCGCCACCAGGCTGTTGTCACCGCACGGTCCATTTTGCGGAATCGGTTCAACCTTCGAACCTGCGAAACCAGCAGACCAGCGAAAGTTCTGCGGTAGACGATGGACGATTGAGAGTTGTAATGAAGTCACTTATTTTCCCCGGAAGCACATTTACTTCACAATTTATTTACATCAATTTTAACACATCATCAACAATCCGTCTTTATACAGATCGTAAAGATTGATGCCTCGCCTGCATGGCCTCTATGGCTCTGATTTAAGTAATATCTGCGGGCGTGGTCACGTTTGCGGGGCTATATGTACCCGTTTCTGCGATCTAACTCAACCTTTTTAACTACAATGATGTGACTTTTTACATAAATTGATTTTACATAAAATAAACATATATCGGGGGAATGATAGATTTGTGGTTGACATGCATCAACAAAGGAAGCCTTTTAGCTTCCTCGTTGTGCAATAGATCACCGTTTTTTCGGTCGACTGGCGTACAGACAGAAGAGAATGGAGCTGGTTGCGCAGAATGCAATTGACCAAATCATCGGCCATGCAGAGTTAAAGGTCGCAAGAGAAAGCAATGCGCCAACAATTGCCCCTATGCCAAAACGGAAGGTTCCTGCCAGCGAAGATGCCGTTCCCGCCATATGGGGAAACTCATCAAGAATGACCGCCATCGCATTGGATGACACCATAGACACGCAGCCCACAAACGCCGCAACGCCAACCACCAGCGACCAGAATCCCAGCCCCAGCAGCGCACTGATGACCATCCACGCTGCCATAATAAATTGTATCCACAACCCCGAGCGGAACATATTTAACGCGCCAATGCGGCGGACGAAGCGGCTGTTAAAGATGGTCATCACGAACAGAAAAACAATGTTTAGCGCAAAGTAATAACCAAAGTTTTCCGGTGCAACGTGGTTGATTTCAATGTAGACAAACGGTCCGGCGCTCAGGAACGAGAACATTCCGGCAAAGCTGAAACCGCTGGCCAGCATATAACTCAGGACACGCTTATGACGGAACAGCGCCGCAAAGTTACCAATAGTGGTACGAATGTGAAAAGGCTGGCGAGGATCCAGAAGATGTAATGCCAGCTCAGCCACACCAGCACCCAGCCGCCAACTATCGGTGCCATCAGCGGTGCAATGGTCGTCACCAGCATGACAAACGACATCATCCGCGAGAACTCTTCTTTCGGGTAAATATCACGCATCAAAGCGTTGATAACCACGCTGGCCGCAGCCGCAGCCAGCCCGTGGAAGAAACGCATCACAATCAGCTGATCGATGGTTTGTGCCAACGCACACGCCACCGCGGCGGCGGCAAACACCAGCGTACCGCCAAGAACCACCGGCTTACGCCCGAAGCTGTCTGCCATCGGCCCGTAGATTAACTGCCCCAACGCAAAGCCCAGAATATAAGTACTCAGGGTCATCTGCGTACTGCCCGCCGGTACGCCAAACTGCGCTGAAATTACCGGTAGCGCGGGCAGATACATATCAATCGACAGCGGCATCAACATGGCCAGCAGGCCAAGGATAAAAACAATAGCAAACGACGAATGCTGTCGGGTGGTCACAACGGGCTCCTGAAAGTCATTGAAAAGTTAGACGACGCTGGCAATTTCTTCTTCAGTTAACGGACGATATTCACCGGGGGCTAAATCAGCATCCAGCGTAATGCCGCCAATACGTTCACGATGCAGCTCAACCACATGGTTACCCACGGCGGCGAACATGCGTTTCACCTGATGATAACGCCCTTCGCTGATGGTCAGACGAACCTGCGTTGGGGTAATCACTTCCAGCACCGCCGGCTTAGTGAGATCTTTTTCGTTATGCAGCTGCACGCCTTTAGCAAATTGTTCTGCCGTATCGTCAGCTACGGGTGATACCAGCGTCACCAGATAGGTCTTCTCGCAATGATGGCGCGGAGAAGTAATGCGGTGCGACCACTGACCATCATCTGTCATTAGTACCAGACCGGTGGTATCGATATCCAGCCGCCCTGCGGCGTGCAGTTTCCACGCTACCGGTTCATCTAGAAAATAGAGCACCGTTGGGTGATCAGGGTCGTCCGTGGAGCAAACATAACCCTGAGGCTTATTGAGCATGAAGTAACGTGGACCGTGTTGCTGCGCCAGCGGGTTGCCATCGTAAGCGACATCATGTTCAGGAAGCAGTTTGAACGCTGCATTACGGACGATTTCGCCATCGACGGTGACACGATTGCCGCGGATTTCACGCCCGGCAATAGCACGGCTAACGCCGAGTTGCTGTGCGATAAATTTATCAAGTCGCATGTGTGTGATTTTGCCTGTAAAAAACGGAGGTCGGGTAATGACCCGAATATCTGAACTGTTGTCTGCCCAGTATAGCGGTCTAA
The DNA here is from genome assembly GCF_002950395.1 of Shigella sonnei. Classification (NCBI taxonomy): domain Bacteria; kingdom Pseudomonadati; phylum Pseudomonadota; class Gammaproteobacteria; order Enterobacterales; family Enterobacteriaceae; genus Shigella; species Shigella sonnei. Next base: position 574,615 of record NZ_CP026802.1, on the reverse strand, counting down.
TAACATCCCTCAAGGGAAAAAGATCCGTGGCATACTATTAGCAGAATAATCTACCTACGCGAGACCATGATTTTTACACTTCGCCCATATCAGCAAGAAGCCGTGGATGCCACGCTCAACCATTTTCGTCGTCATAAAACCCCTGCCGTTATCGTGCTGCCCACCGGTGCAGGTAAAAGCCTGGTGATAGCGGAACTGGCACGGCTGGCTCGTGGTCGCGTACTGGTGCTGGCACACGTTAAAGAACTGGTGGCGCAAAACCATGCAAAGTATCAGGCGCTGGGGCTGGAAGCCGATATTTTTGCCGCCGGGCTGAAGCGTAAAGAGAGCCACGGTAAAGTGGTATTTGGCAGTGTGCAGTCGGTCGCCCGTAATATTGATGCCTTTCAGGGTGAATTTTCGCTGTTGATTGTCGATGAATGTCACCGTATTGGTGACGATGAAGAGAGCCAGTATCAGCAAATCCTCACTCACCTGACAAAAGTGAATCCCCACTTACGCCTGCTGGGGCTGACTGCCACGCCTTTTCGATTGGGCAAAGGTTGGATCTACCAGTTCCATTATCACGGCATGGTACGCAGCGATGAGAAAGCCCTTTTCCGTGACTGCATTTATGAGCTGCCCCTGCGTTATATGATTAAACACAGCTATCTGACGCCGCCAGAACGACTGGATATGCCAGTAGTGCAATATGATTTCAGCCGCTTGCAGGCACAGAGCAACGGGCTGTTCAGCGAAGCCGATCTCAACCGTGAGCTGAAAAAACAGCAACGTATTACCCCGCACATCATCAGCCAGATTATGGAGTTCGCCGAAAAGCGTAAAGGAGTGATGATTTTCGCCGCGACGGTCGAACACGCAAAAGAGATTGTGGGATTACTGCCTGCCGAAGATGCAGCACTGATTACTGGCGACACCCCCGGCGCTGAGCGCGATGTGTTAATTGAAAATTTTAAAGCCCAGCGTTTTCGCTATCTGGTCAACGTCGCGGTACTGACCACCGGATTTGACGCCCCGCACGTCGATCTTATCGCCATTCTGCGCCCTACCGAATCAGTGAGTCTTTACCAACAAATTGTCGGGCGCGGTCTGCGTCTCGCTCCGGGCAAGACTGATTGTTTAATTCTTGATTATGCGGGTAATCCTCACGATCTCTACGCGCCGGAAGTTGGTACACCGAAAGGCAAAAGTGACAACGTTCCGGTACAGGTTTTCTGCCCTGCCTGCGGTTTTGCCAACACCTTTTGGGGGAAAACGACCGCCGACGGGACATTGATTGAACACTTTGGTCGCCGCTGTCAGGGATGGTTTGAAGATGACGACGGTCATCGCGAACAGTGTGACTTCCGTTTCCGTTTTAAAAATTGCCCGCAATGTAACGCAGAAAATGATATTGCCGCTCGCCGCTGCCGCGAATGTGACACGGTACTGGTTGATCCGGATGATATGTTAAAAGCGGCGCTACGACTGAAAGATGCGCTGGTATTACGCTGTAGCGGCATGTCTTTGCAGCATGGGCACGACGAGAAAGGCGAATGGTTGAAAATCACCTATTACGATGAAGACGGTGCGGATGTGAGTGAGCGTTTCCGTCTGCAAACACCTGCCCAGCGTACCGCCTTCGAGCAGCTTTTTATCCGCCCGCATACGCGCACACCGGGCATCCCGCTGCGCTGGATCACCGCCGCCGATATCCTCGCCCAGCAAGCCTTATTGCGACCCCCGGATTTTGTCGTCGCCCGCATGAAAGGCCAGTACTGGCAGGTGCGTGAAAAAGTGTTCGATTACGAAGGTCGTTTTCGTCGGGCGCACGAATTACGCGGTTAATGGTAGTTTTGATTGATGTATAAGGCGATTGAGTATAGAATCTCACCCGCTTTTGCATACGCAAAGCAGATCACTTACCTGTTGCTGGGTCGCCTGTAGCAGGATTAATTTAAGAGAGAAAGAAATGTTTACTATCAACGCAGAAGTACGTAAAGAGCAGGGTAAGGGTGCGAGCCGCCGCCTGCGTGCCGCTAACAAGTTCCCGGCAATCATCTACGGTGGCAAAGAAGCGCCGCTGGCTATCGAGCTGGATCACGACAAAGTCATGAACATGCAAGCTAAAGCTGAATTCTACAGCGAAGTTCTGACCATCGTTGTTGACGGTAAAGAAATCAAAGTTAAAGCTCAGGACGTACAGCGTCACCCGTACAAACCGAAGCTGCAGCACATCGACTTCGTTCGCGCTTAATTGCTGAATAAGTTGTAAAAAACCCCGCTCCGGCGGGGTTTTTTGTATCTGCAGATTATGCCTGATTACGGTATTGCTATTTTTTGCAGGCCAGATAAGGCGTTCACGCCGCATCTGGCATTCAGAACACAAAACCGATTAATTGCCGCCAGACGTCCGGCGCTGCAATTGGTCGCGCAAATTCGGCGGCGTGCCTTTAATGGTCAGGGTATCGGTCGCCGGCTCCCAGAAGATGCGTTCACCTAACAGCATCGCATCAAAGTTAATAGTCAAGCCACCGCCGCTACCGGCAAACTTCGTCAACTGACGCAGTGTGCTCCGGTCTGCCGGGAAGCTCTCTTCCAGTTCGTAGCCTTTTTCAGCCGCAAACTCCGTGAAGCTCACTTCGCTTACGCCTGCCAGCTCTTTCGACAGCGATTCCAGTTCGATCTCTTCGCCTGCCTGCAGCTGCTCATTACAGTAGCTATAAACCTGCTGGCGCACGTTCTGTCGCTCTGCTTTATCCAGTTGTGCTTCGGCAGTGAAATCATCAACCGCTTGCAACAGCCCACGGTTTTGCGCTTTCGTGTTCAATCCTTCGCTGGCCCCGAGGAAATCCATAAAGAAATCCGCCACTTTGCGCCCTACTCGCCCTTTCAGGAAAGTGAGATAGCGGGTGGACTCTGGATTGGTTTCCCATTCGGTTAAATCGATACGCGCAACAATATCCGCATGATTGATATCAAGATAATGGGTTGGGTTGATGTCGAGATTTTCGTTAACACGCATACTGCTCAGGTTGCTCAGAACTGCCACCAGCAGATACTCCACCGCCAGATAACGGTAGTGGCAAAACAGCACGAATCCACCGTCAGCAAAAGGATATTTCGCTAATTCGTCACGCAGGCGACCAGTTGCCGCGCGGCTAAATGCCAGAAAGTCCTCTTCGCCCTGACGCTGTAAGCGCAGCGTCTGCGCCAGTTCACTCTCTTCGCTAAACAAGCCGTAAGCTTTATTTTTGGCGCTATAGACCCGATGCAGTTCTGCCACCATCTCAACGACGGTTTCTGTCGGTTCCAGCAATGAATCGCGCAACACCAGCTCAAGGTTCTGCTCATCACGCTTGATAAGCTGGTGCAGAGCAATCTGGTTGATATCCAGACTCATGATAAACTCTCCTTTAAGACCGGGCGGTATTCAACCACCGCCGGTTAAGCGACGCAATAAAAGATGGCGGTCATTTTACAGAAGGCAGCGTAACGAGAATGATTTAACGCATAAAAAAGCAGAAAAAAAACCGTTGCTACGGTAATATGTTGCCCTTTCATCAACTAACTGATTTCGATTTATGCCACAAATTTCCCGCTACAGTGATGAACAGGTTGAACAATTGCTCGCAGAGCTGCTCAACGTACTGGAAAAACATAAGGCTCCGACCGACCTTTCCCTGATGGTGTTAGGCAACATGGTCACTAACCTTATCAACACCAGCATTGCCCCGGCCCAACGCCAGGCAATTGCCAACTCTTTTGCCCGCGCCTTACAGTCCTCTATCAACGAAGACAAAGCGCACTAAGGGAAACAGATAACAGGTTATGGTAACTCATCGTCAGCGCTACCGTGAAAAAGTCTCCCAGATGGTCAGTTGGGGGCACTGGTTTGCACTGTTCAATATTCTGCTTTCGCTCGTCATTGGCAGCCGTTACCTGTTTATCGCCGACTGGCCGACAACGCTTGCTGGTCGCATTTATTCCTACGTAAGCATTATCGGCCATTTCAGCTTCCTGGTGTTCGCCACCTACTTGCTGATCCTCTTCCCGCTGACCTTTATCGTCGGCTCCCAGAGGCTGATGAGGTTTTTGTCCGTCATTCTGGCAACGGCGGGAATGACGCTATTACTGATCGATAGCGAAGTCTTTACTCGTTTCCATCTCCATCTTAATCCCATCGTCTGGCAGTTGGTTATCAACCCAGACGAAAATGAGATGGCGCGCGACTGGCAGCTGATGTTCATCAGCGTGCCGGTTATTTTATTGCTTGAACTGGTGTTTGCGACGTGGAGCTGGCAAAAGCTGCGCAGCCTGACGCGTCGTCGACGCTTCGCGCGCCCGCTGGCCGCATTCTTATTTATCGCCTTTATCGCCTCGCATGTGGTGTATATCTGGGCCGATGCCAACTTCTATCGCCCGATCACCATGCAGCGCGCTAACCTGCCGCTTTCGTACCCGATGACGGCGCGACGTTTTCTTGAGAAGCATGGTCTGCTTGATGCGCAGGAGTATCAACGCCGTCTTATTGAGCAAGGTAATCCAGACGCCGTTTCCGTTCAGTATCCGTTAAGCGAACTGCGCTATCGCGATATGGGCACCGGGCAGAATGTGCTGTTGATTACTGTCGATGGCCTGAACTACTCACGCTTCGAGAAGCAGATGCCTGCGCTGGCAGGTTTTGCTGAGCAAAATATTTCGTTCACGCGCCATATGAGCTCCGGCAACACTACAGACAACGGCATCTTTGGCCTGTTCTATGGTATCTCGCCGAGCTATATGGACGGCATTCTGTCGACCCGTACGCCTGCGGCATTAATTACTGCGCTTAATCAGCAAGGCTATCAGCTGGGGTTATTCTCATCAGATGGCTTTACCAGCCCGCTGTATCGCCAGGCATTGTTGTCAGATTTCTCGATGCCGAGCGTACGCACCCAATCCGACGAGCAGACCGCCACGCAGTGGATCAACTGGCTGGGCCACTACGCACAAGAAGATAACCGCTGGTTCTCGTGGGTTTCTTTCAATGGCACTAACATTGACGACAGCAATCAGCAGGCATTTGCACGGAAATATAGCCGGGCGGCAGGCAATGTCGATGACCAGATCAACCGCGTGCTCAATGCACTGCGTGATTCTGGCAAACTGGACAATACGGTTGTGATTATCACTGCCGGTCGGGGTATTCCGCTGAGCGAAGACGAAGAAACCTTTGACTGGTCCCACGGTCATCTGCAGGTGCCATTAGTGATTCACTGGCCAGGCACGCCGGCGCAGCGTATTAATGCGCTGACTGATCATACCGATCTGATGACGACGCTGATGCAACGCCTGCTACATGTCAGCACACCTGCCAGCGAATATTCGCAAGGTCAGGATTTGTTCAACCCTCAACGCCGTCATTACTGGGTTACTGCAGCGGATAACGATACGCTGGCAATTACCACCCCGAAAAAGACGCTGGTGCTGAACAATAACGGTAAATACCGCACTTACAACTTACGTGGTGAAAGAGTGAAAGATGAAAAACCACAGTTAAGTTTGTTATTGCAAGTGCTGACAGACGAGAAGCGTTTTATCGCTAACTGATTAATTATAAATCAGTTAGCGAAATATCTTACTTGCAATCGGTGTGGAAAACGGTAGTATTAGCAGCCACGAGTCGGCACGTAGCGCAGCCTGGTAGCGCACCGTCATGGGGTGTCGGGGGTCGGAGGTTCAAATCCTCTCGTGCCGACCAAAAATCCCAAGAAAAAACCAACCTTTACGGTTGGTTTTTTTATATCTGCAATTAATTTGATAAACAGACCGTGACACATCACAGCCTGTTTATTTTCTGTTATCAGAACGTCCAGACCACTCCCGCCTGAGTATTCCACGGCGATTCTACCCCTGCGCCATTGCCATAGCTGACTGACAAATGACCGCTTAACGTCGGGGTAAACGATGACCTTATCCCAGCCTGATAAACGCCACGGGTTCCAGCCACATCATTATTAAATTTGCCATCGTCATTAACTTTCACATGGTTAGAATCGGCCTATTCCTGACGCACGGCGGCTTTCAGCCAGGGTTCCAACGTCGTACCGTTTTGCAGGTCCATGTGATAGCTTACCGCCGTTCCCGCTTCAGCGCGTAATATCCGGGTATTTCCCACATCCGCGCGCATGCCGTTTGATAACGTGTAGTCCTGACCATCTGTGGTAAAGCCGGTAAAGGCGAGATAGGGGCTAACACTCCACAATCCGTCAACCCAACGGAACCCGCTCTCAACATGAGCACCCGCGCCGTTACTATTGTAATCGCCAAACGCTGTTGCCCCATTACTCATCTTGCCATGGATGGTGTTGGCAAAACGGTCAACTTTCACCACCCCATCAACATAGGCACCGTTCTGATGCTCCCAACCGGCATAAGCCCCCAGGGTGTAGCTATCAATATTGCCTTTGCCGCCGCGATCAAAACCAATATCAGAATGAGAGTAATCAAAGAACAAGCCGCGAATTGTGCTGCTTTCTTCACGGGAGAAACGGCTATCGATACCGAGCGTCAGGCCCGTCAATGTTTGCTCAAAGCCAGCTCCCGCATCAGTGGTCACGTTGTTGCGGGTGTTAATTGCCGAACTCCACATCGCCGTATCGTAATTAACGCCTTTTACGCTACCAAGACGCTCACGCACGGTGTCCAGTTCTGCATCAAATACCAGCGGTTGTGCTGCTGCCATGTTCAGCACATCAGTGGTTGAAGGGGTAATTTGCGCGCGATTCTCTGCGAGGCTCCAGCTATGGTTGCCATTATCCAGCAAGGTATATTCATACGTACCGATATCAACAACGCCTCCGGCATTGCCCAACGTGAATGCAGCATCACCGCCGCCCGTCGTTACCAGTGTAAGGCTATCTCCTGCTGCCGGGCTGGCCCCCGTGTCCGTCACGAATATTTTGAAATCACCTGTTGCCTGACCGATGACGTTGAGCTGATCGCTCTGATGATTAGCCATATCGGTACGCATATAAAATTGCCGTTTCCCGACAGGGTATTGGTGGTCAACGTAATGAAATTTTCCGCACTTGCCGTCACAGATGAACGAGTCACTGGCTCAGCCATCATAATCACATTTGCGCCGGACATCGCAAGGTTGGCTAAGTTGAGGCGAGTGTTTTGGTTCGTCGTAGTGATATCGGCAATGATGGTCCATGCGCTATTTTCGAGCGAAACGTCCGCTTGGCTGGTATCCACGGCACCATGCGTTCTAAAAGAAGCGCCCTCAGAAACCACTACCTTACCCACCAACATAGCGGGTGCATAATTTATTTTCGGCTTCATGACCTCAAGAATGCCATCATTCCCTCTGACTGACACGTTAACCATTGTGCCAGCCCAGACATTAGCGCGGCCATTGTTGATAACCATATTTTCAGAGATGGCTTTAGAGGAATACGTGATACTTCCATTCTGATCTGATCGACCGAGATCATATACAGCATTTGCCTGCACTTTCGTACCAGTATCCTTTCCCAGCGATTGCATAGTGGCATGCTCATCAAGGATAGTGTCAATGGCCTGAGTGTCCTCCATAACAATGAGCCCGGAGCCATCATCCAGTTCATAATTTTTTGACACACCATCCTTTATACTAAATTGGCCTTTACTGTTTGTACCACTCACTTCCAGCGCATTCGTTGAGACAATTAATTTCCCGCCTGCTTTTTTATCAACGCCAGTTGCAGTCCCGCCATCCATAACCTCCAGTAAGCCGCCACTATCCACAGTGGTATTATAAGCGAAGTCATTTTCTTCAACTCGCAAACTTCCGCCGTTTTCCAACAGCATATTGTTAGCAATACCATTCTTGATTTCGAACTGACCGAGACGGTTTGTTCCGAATACCTCCATGACCCGCGTGGTTGTTTTAATAGCACCGCCTGCTTTCTGATCTACCGCAAATGCTAATCCCCCGTCTTTAACCTCCAGTAATCCTCCCTTTTCGATAGCGGCAAAGACGGCAATCCCATCTTTTTCAACAATTAAGCGCCCGCCTTTAATCGTGGGATCATTCGCCGCGCCTGGATTTGCCCCTATATTTCCAGACACCTGTTATCACTTAACCCATTACTGGCTTGCTGCCGTAGATATTCCCGTGGCGAGCGATAACCCAGTGCACTATGCGGATGCCATTCGTTATAATGCTCGAACGCCTCTGCAAGGTTCTTTGCTGCCGTTAACCCGTCTGGTTTGGGCATGACACTGATGTAGTCACGCTTTATCGTTTTCACGAAGCTCTCTGCTATGCCGTTACTCTCCGGACTCCGCACCGCCGTGCTCTTCGGTTCAAGCCCCAACATCCGGGCAAACTGCCGTGTTTCATTAGCCCGGTAGCATGAACCATTATCCGTCAGCCACTCTACTGGAGACGCCGGAAGCTCGTTGCCGAAGCGGCGTTCCACCGCTCCCAGCATGACGTCCTGTACTGTTTCACTGTTGAAGCCGCCCGTAGTGACCGCCCAGTGCAGTGCCTCACGGTCACAGCAGTCCAGCGCGAACGTGACTCGCAGTTTTTCTCCGTTATCACAGCGGAACTCGAACCCGTCAGAGCACCATCGCTGATTACTTTCTTTCACAGCCACTCTGCCTGTATGTGCCCGTTTCGATGGCGGTACAGCAGGTTTTCGCTCAAGTGTCAGCGCCAGTGATATAAGACGGTAATTCGCCATTTGGATTGTCCGCTCCACCCAACATGTTGTTTCCTTAAGGTTCTCACACCAGAAAGGACATCAACATGCTGAGCAGAGAGGACTTTTACATGATAAAGCAAATGCGCCAGCAGGGCGCGTACATCGTCGATATTGCGACTCAGATTGGTTGCTCTGAACGGACGGTCAGACGCTACCTCAAATACCCTGAACCGCCAGCCAGAAAGACCCGCCACAAAATGGTTAAGCTGAAACCGTTTATGGATTACATCGACATGCGCCTGGCAGAGAATGTCTGGAATAGCGAGGTTATCTTCGCGGAGATTAAGGCAATGTGTTATACGGGCGGACGTTCCATGCTGCGTTACTACATCCAGCCCAAACGTAAAATGCGTCCGTCAAAAAGAACAGTTCGCTTCGAAACTCAGCCTGGATACCAGCTCCAGCATGACTGGGGCGAAGTTGAGGTGGAGGTTGCCGGGCAACGGTGCAAAGTTAACTTTGCGGTTAATACGCTGGGGTTCTCCCGCAGCTTCCATGTCTTCGCCGCACCAAAACAGGATGCTGAGCATACCTACGAATCACTGGTTCGCGCCTTCCGCTACTTCGGTGGTTGTGTGAAAACGGTGCTGGTTGATAACCAGAAGGCTGCGGTGCTGAAGAATAACAACGGGAAAGTCGTGTTCAACTCCGGATTCCTGTTGCTGGCTGACCACTATAACTTCCTGCCACGGGCATGCCGTCCACGCAGGGCCAGAACAAAAGGTAAGGTTGAGCGGATGGTGAAATACCTCAAGGAGAACTTCTTCGTCCGGTACCGCAGGTTCGACAGCTTCACTCATGTCAATCAACAACTGGAGCAATGGATAGCCGATGTGGCTGACAAACGGGAGCTTCGCCAGTTCAAAGAAACGCCGGAACAGCGCTTCGCGCTGGAGCAGGAACATCTGCAGCCGTTACCGGATACAGACTTCGATACCAGTTACTTCGATATCCGCCATGTGTCCTGGGACAGCTATATCGAGGTTGGTGGTAATCGTTACAGCGTTCCCGAAGCGCTGTGTGGTCAGCCGGTATCGATACGAATATCGCTGGATGACGAGTTGCGGATCTACAGTAATGAGAAACTGGTGGCCTCACATCGCCTCTGTTCAGCATCGTCTGGCTGGCAGACAGTGCCGGAGCATCACGCCCCGCTCTGGCAGCAGGTCAGTCAGGTGGAACATCGACCACTGAGTGCCTATGAGGAGCTGTTGTGATGCATGAACTGGAAGTCCTGCTGAGTCGCCTGAAAATGGAGCATCTGAGTTATCACGTTGAAAGCCTGCTGGAACAGGCAGCTAAAAAAGAGCTGAACTACCGGGAGTTCCTGTGCATGGCGCTACAGCAGGAATGGAACGGCAGGCATCAGCGCGGTATGGAGTCCAGGCTGAAGCAGGCTCGTCTGCCGTGGGTCAAAACGCTGGAGCAGTTCGACTTTACCTTCCAGCCGGGCATCGACCGTAAGGTTGTCCGGGAACTGGCTGGTCTGGCGTTCGTGGAGCGCAGCGAAAACGTGATCCTGCTGGGCCCTCCTGGTGTCGGAAAAACTCATCTGGCCATAGCTCTTGGCGTGAAAGCGGTGGATGCGGGACATCGGGTACTGTTTATGCCACTGGACAGACTGATCGCGACACTGATGAAAGCGAAACAGGAAAACCGGCTGGAGCGTCAGCTACAGCAACTGAGTTATGCCCGGGTGTTGATCCTGGATGAAATAGGCTATCTGCCGATGAACAGAGAGGAAGCCAGTCTGTTCTTCCGGCTACTGAACCGTCGATATGAAAAAGCGAGCATCATACTGACGTCAAACAAAGGGTTCGCAGACTGGGGAGAAATGTTCGGAGATCACGTACTGGCAACAGCGATCCTGGATCGGCTGCTACATCACTCAACCACGCTGAATATCAAAGGAGAGAGTTACCGGTTAAAAGAGAAACGTAAAGCTGGAGTGCTGACCAAAAACACAACGCCAATCAGTGATGATGAAATGGTGGAAAGCGGACAGCATCAGTAACGAAAGTATTTAGCGGGCATGAAAATGGCAAATAACGGTCAAACATCGTGGCGTTGACACAAGCAACAGCGCATTCTGGCGCATGATCCGGTAAACACGTTTGGCATTGATCGCAGGCATACCATCAAGTTCTGCCTGTCTGCGAAGCAGCGCCCATACCCGACGATAACCATACGTGGGCAGCTCTCCGATAACATGGTGTATACGGAGAAGCACATCCGTATCATCAGTGTGACGACTGTGGCGGCCATCCATCCAGTCATCGGTTCGTCTGAGAATGACGTGCAACTGCGCACGCGACACCCGGAGACAACGGCTGACTAAGCTTACTCCCCATCCCCGGGCAATAAGGGCGCGTGCGCTATCCACTTTTTTGCCCGTCCATATTCAACGGCTTCTTTGAGGAGTTCATTTTCCATCGTTTTCTTGCCGAGCAGGCGCTGGAGTTCTTTAATCTGCTTCATGGCGGCAGCAAGTTCAGAGGCAGGAACAACCTGTTCTCCGGCGGCCACAGCAGTAAGACTTCCTTCCTGGTATTGCTTACGCCAGAGAAATAACTGGCTGGCTGCTACACCATGTTGCCGGGCAACGAGGGAGACCGTCATCCCCGGTTCAAAGCTCTGCTGAACAATTGCGATCTTTTCCTGTGTGGTACGCCGTCTGCGTTTCTCCGGTCCTAAGACATCAATCATCTGCTCTCCAATGACTAGTCTAAAAACTAGTATTAAGACTATCACTTAAATAAGTGATACTGGTTGTCTGGAGATTCAGGGGCCAGTCTAGCGCCATAAACCTGTAGCACTCCATTATTGAGCGTAGTCTGGTTTACCGCGCCACCCATTTGAACAATTTGATAACCATCATTTAATACTGAGTATTCTGCAGTGCCATTCATTTCAATGTACTGATACCCGCCGTTAATTTCAGTATTACTACTTACACCAAATTCTTTTATATGCTGTTCTCCGCCAGGATTGATTTTCGTATTATTGGCGGTCCCATAAACCAGCTGGATATCTTTTTCCAGGCCAACACCATCAACTGTCTCACCATACTCAACTGTTGATGCCAATGCTATGGGTGAATATAACGCTGTAGCCACCAGAACAGATATTGCGGAACGACAAAGAGAAACAGAACCAGATTGATGCATTGAGCTTTCATCCTATGAAATTAATTGCTGTTAAAAGCATTGGGTACAGAAAATACCCATAGCTCCATACCCGGAGTCAGTTTTTAAAAACTGTTTAAAGAAATGCACAAGTATTGTGATTGATTTTTTAGTTGTTTTTCTTGATGAGAAGCTGATGCAAAATTCCGTCTTTATAATGAAAATGATGCCAAAGCGAACGGCAAGGTTGTAGTTTTCACTACATGTCCATACATAAAATGGGGTAACATTCACGCGCCTGGTAGCGTTACCAACGCTACGCTCAAACATAATGATTCTAATAAAACCTCAGGAGACTACTATGCCTGAAGCAACGCCTTTTCAGGTGATGATTGTGGATGATCATCCACTTATGCGACGCGGTGTTCGTCAGTTACTGGAGCTTGATCCTGGCTTTGAAGTGGTCGCCGAAGCGGGCGACGGCGCGAGCGCGATCGATCTGGCGAATAGACTGGATATCGACGTGATCTTGCTGGATCTCAATATGAAAGGTATGAGTGGCCTGGATACCCTCAATGCCTTGCGCAGGGATGGCGTTACCGCGCAAATTATTATCCTGACCGTATCCGATGCCTCCAGCGATGTCTTTGCGCTGATAGACGCAGGCGCAGACGGTTATCTGCTGAAAGACAGCGACCCGGAAGTGTTGCTGGAAGCGATTCGTGCCGGAGCGAAAGGCAGCAAAGTCTTTAGCGAACGCGTCAATCAGTACTTACGTGAACGTGAAATGTTTGGCGCGGAAGAAGATCCCTTCAGCGTGCTGACGGAGCGCGAGCTGGATGTTCTGCACGAGCTGGCACAGGGGCTGTCAAATAAACAGATTGCCTCTGTGTTGAATATTTCCGAGCAGACAGTAAAAGTTCATATTCGAAATCTGCTGCGTAAACTCAATGTCCGCTCACGCGTGGCGGCCACCATTCTGTTCCTGCAACAACGCGGGGCACAATAAAAATAGCCCGATGGCATCACCATCGGGCCTCTTTTTATTTACTCTCCTGCGGCGACAAATGTTGCATCGCCTGCGCGATACTACGTTCAATCACCGCACGGCGAGTATCGTTGGCAGGTAAGAGTTTCAACATCATCTCCCACGCGGCAACGGCTTCGCCAAATCGCTGCTGCTCAAAGGCATTAAACGCATACATGCTTAGCACACGGATATTGCTATGGTCCGTTCTCACCAGCTGACGTAGCAGTTCGCCGCCGAGGCGGTTGTCGTTGGGATCAGATGAACGTGTCAACGCTTCAGCATAACCCAGTGCGGCATCACTGTTTTTCGGATCGAGGCGATACGCAGTAGCGTATGCATCGGTGGCGATACTGGCGTTACCCAGCGCCATGCCAACGCGGCCCAACATAATCCAGCCGTCTATATCTCCCGGATTTTTTTGCAGTTGAGTACGCATCCCCAGCGCAAGGCGCGACATCTCTTCTTCGTTGAGCGGATCAGCTTTCGGATCCAGCGCCCTGTCCAGCAACGCCGGAGCCTGTGCCGTGGCCTGCTGCCAGATTTTCACCTGTTGATAATTTCCGGTCTGGTAGTAGCTGACGCCAGCCACAATTAACGCCACCACAATGCCCGGCAAATAAGCGACATATCCGGCACGCTTACCTTCCGGCACGCTTTGTTCAGGAAACGCTTCCGGCACCACGCGTACCCGACGCCGCGAGCGGGCGTATATGACCCAACCGCCAATGCCAATAGCTACTACTGGCAGCACCCACAGCAGCACGGTCAGCGGCGTTAACGGCGGATCGTAAGTGACGAAGTTGCCGTAACGCGCCACCATATAATCGACAATCTCTTTTTTACTTTTACCTTCCTGCATCAGTTCATACACTTTCTGGCGCAGGTCGGTGGCAATCATCGAGTTGGAATCGGCAATGCTGTTGTTCTGGCATTTCGGGCAGCGCAGTTCTTCAGTGAGCTGACGGAACTGTTGTTCCTGTGCTTCATCTTTAAACTGCAACACGTCGATGGTCGCCAGCGCTGAGCCGGAGATCATCAGCATCAGCATGCCCAATAAAAACCTCATTGTGCGGCCTCCTTACTGTATTTCTCCCACAGCGGCTTGATCTCTTCTTCCCAGACGCGAGGATTGAGATCGCCCGCATGGCGATAGCGAATGATGCCGTTGCCGTCAATAAGGAACGTTTCTGGCGCGCCATAGACACCGAGATCCAGCCCTAACATGCCATCGCCATCAAACAGGCTTAGCGCGTAAGGATTGCCCAGCTCTTTCAGCCAGCTGATTGCCTTCTGGCGATCGTCTTTATAGTTCATGCCGACTACGCGGATGCCCTGCGCAGAAAGCTGATTCAGATATTGATGTTCCGCACGGCAGGTCGGACACCAGGTCGCCCAGACGTTAAGCAGCACTGGTTTGCCCTGAGTCAGCACATCCGCCTGATAAAACTGCCCCGGATTGTCCAGTGATTCGAGGCGAAACTTCGGCACTGGCTTGCCAATGAGCGCCGATTCCAGATTGGTCGGATCATCCCCTTCGGCATTACGCGCCAGCTGCCACAGCAGCGCCGCGGCAATCGCCAGGAAGATAATCAACGGAATTAACAATACTTTGCGCTTCATACAGCCTCCGGCGCAGTTTTTTGCGGACTCACGCGCTTACGATAGCGAGGATCAAACAGACACAGCAGTCCGCCCAACGCCATCATCAGCCCGCCCGCCCAAATCCAGCGAACAAATGGTTTGTAGTAAAGACGCACAGCCCACGCGCCGTTTTCCAGCTCTTCACCGAGCGCGGCGTACAGGTCACGCGTGATGCCACCGTCAATCGCCGCTTCGGTCATCATCGACCCGGCAGTGTTGTAATAACGTTTTTCCGCATACAGCACTGTTTCCGGTTTACCCTCTCGCGTTACGCCGATAGTCGCCACACCGCCACGCCAGTTCGGGCCAGTCACCTCTTTGACATCACGGAAGGTGAAGCGATATTCATGAATATCGACGCTATCGCCGGACTTCATGCGCACATCACGCTCAACGCTATAGTTCTGGCTAAAAGCAATGCCAACAATTGTCACTGCCAGCCCCAGGTGAGCAGCCACCATCCCCCAATAACTGAAGGTGGTTTTCGTGCCGCGTGAAATACGCAGCGCAGCTTCCGCAATTGCCAGCACCGCAATCCAGCAGGCCATTGCCAGGCCGAGCACCGTCATCGCCACAACTTTGCTCTCAAACAGCCACGGCAACAGCAGAGACAGCACCAGCGTTGAGATGAAGGCGATAATCAATAAATTGCGGATTTTACGTGGGCGATCGCGCCCCCAGCGCACCAGAGGACCGACACCCAGCAGTAGCGCAAACGGCACCATCAGCCAGGTAAACATGGTGTTGAAGAACGGTTCGCCAATCGAAATACTGCCCAGTCCCAGTTGCTTGTGCACCAGCGGCAGCAGCGTCCCCAGCAACACCACCAGCATCGCGGCGACCAGCAAAACGTTGTTCGCTAACAGCAGAGATTCCCGCGACCACAGCGCATTGTTTACGCGTGAGCGAACTTTGTGTCCACGCGCGGCAAACAGCAGCAGCGAACCTCCAATCACCAGCACCATAAAGGCGAGGATAAACATACCGCGCGCCGGATCAGACGCAAACGCGTGTACCGATACCAGCACGCCGGAACGCACGAGGAAAGTCCCCAACAGACACAACGAGAAGGCACTGATTGCCAGCAGTAATGTCCACGCTTTGAAGCTGGCGCGTTGTTCAGTGACCGCCAGTGAGTGCATCAGCGCAGTCCCCACCAGCCACGGCATAAACGAGGCGTTTTCTACCGGATCCCAGAACCACCAGCCCCCCCAGCCGAGTTCGTAATAGGCCCATGCGGAACCGAGCACAATGCCGAGCGTCAGGAAAATCCACGCCGCCAGCGTCCACGGGCGAGTAAAACGCGCATAAGTGCTGTCCAGACGCCCGCTCAGCAAAGAAGCAATGGCAAAAGCAAACGCCACCGAGAAACCCACGTACCCCATATAAAGCAGAGGCGGATGGAAGATCAGCCCCGGGTCCTGTAACAGCGGGTTAAGATCGCGCCCTTCAATCGGGAAGTTCGGCAGCGTGCGTGAGAATGGGTTAGAGGTAAAGAGAATGAACAGCAAAAAGCCGACGCTGACCATCCCCATTATCGCCAGTACGCGGGCCACAATATCCAGCGGAATACGCTGACTAAAAATCGCCACCGCAAAGGTCCAGCCGCTCATCAGCAGCACCCACAGCAGTAGCGAGCCTTCATGCGCGCCCCAGGTAGCCGCCACGCGATACCACACCGGAAGCTGGGTATTGGAGTAGCTGGCAACATAGGTGACGGTAAAGTCGTTGACCACGAAAGCATTGACCAGCACCAGAAATGCGCCAGCCACAGACATAAACAGCAGCCAGGCAAACAAGCGGGAAGACGCGATCATGCGCGCATCTCCGCGCGCCACGCCCCATAGCGGATACACGGACAGCAGCAGCGCAATCCCTAACGCCAGACACAGCAGCCCGTTTCCAATTTCCGGCATCATGATGCTGGGTCCTTATAAACACTCGCCGGGCGACGGTGGTTAGCTTCCATCGCTTTCTCAACTTCTGGCGGCGTGTAGTTTTCGTCGTGTTTCGCCAGCACTTCTTTCGCGAGGATATGATTGCCTTTTTCCAGCTCGCCCTGCACCACAACGCCCTGCCCTTCACGGAACAGATCCGGCAAAATGCCTTCGTAAGAGACATCCACTGAGCCTTCAGCATCGTAAATAGTGAAGGTCACTTTCAGCGAATTGGGATCGCGCTGCACACTACCCAGCATCACCATCCCGCCAACGCGCAGACGCTGACCGACTTCCGGCATTTGCTGAGTTTCACGCTTGCCGTAGAGAATTTCCCCCGGCGTATAAAAGAGATCGATATTCGAGCGCAGCGCATATAGCACCAGACCGATAGTCAGCGCCAGCCCTGCCAACACGGCACAGGCAATCCACAAGCGGTTTTTACGGCGAATATTCATGCAGCCTCCTGCTGTTGCGCAGCACGTAAACGCGCCTCACGCGCCCGCTGTTGCGCCACACCACGCAGAATTGCGCGATGTTGCATCACCGAGTGCACGACCAAAACCACCAGCGGAATAACGGTCATCACCACCGCCAGCCAGACAAAAAAGGCGTAACCGCCCATTGCGAAAAATTCATTCCAGGAAGCAAATGCAGGGGTCATTTACGGCCTCTTTTCAGTATCAGTTCACTCACCCACGGACGGCGTTTTTCCATCAGCAAAATCAAATTACGCATCCGCATCAGCGTCAGCGTGGCAGACAGGAGCAGGAAGCCAAAAATCGACCAGCGCAGCGGCGAACGCATCGCCGGATCGATACTTTGCTGCATCCGCGTTGATCCCTGATGCAGGGTGTTCCACCACTCCACGGAGTAATGAATAATCGGCAGATTCACCACGCCAATCAGCACCAGGATACCTGCCGCACGGCCCGCCAGACGGCGGTCGTCGAAGGCGTGCCACAGGGCAATCACACCCACATACAAAAACAGCAGCACCAGTTCAGAAGTCAGACGTGCATCCCATACCCACCAGGTGCCCCACATCGGTTTTCCCCATGCAGAGCCGGTAACCAGGGCAATAAAGGTAAACACGGCACCAATGGGGGCCATCGCCGCCACCGCCAGGTTGGCCATTTTCATCTGCCAGACAAGGCCAATAAACGCTGCCACTGCCATTGATGCATAAATGCCCATCGACCAGATCGCCGCAGGCACATGCAGGTAGATAATGCGGTAGCTATTTCCCTGCTGATAATCAGCCGGAGCAAAGCCGAATCCCCAGATCCAGCCGACGGTAAGCACGACCACACTGGCAATTGCCAGCCACGGTATAAACCAGCCACAGATTTGATACAGCCGTGGTGGGATCGCCAGTTGATGCAGTGTTTTCCACATAGTTTCGATACCAGACTCGAACAAAAATCAGTAATCCAGCGTTATTGAATGCTGATTCGTAACGCTGCCGCCGTCGCAAAAGGACTTAATGTCGCGGTGCCTGCCAGCAACGCGCCTAAAATTGCCAGATACCCGTCAACGGGCAAATGCATGGAAGCCGCGTCCATCGCGGCGGTGGCAAAGATGAGTAATGGGATAGTCAGCGGTAACACCAGTATGCTGAGCAGCACACCACCGCGCTTAAGTCCCACTGTCAACGCCACACCCGGTGCACCGAGAAAGCCAAGCGTAGGCGTTCCCAGCAGCAGCGTCAGCGCCATCACTTGCCAGCCATAAACATCCATTCCCAGTAGCATTGCTACCAGTGGCGAAAGGATGAGTAACGGCAGACCGGTTACCATCCAGTGCGCCATCACCTTCGCCAGCACAACGGCGGGCAAGGGTAACGGCAACAACATCAATTGTTCAAGACTGCCGTCCTGCAAATCGTCACGGAACAGTCGTTCCAGCGCCAGCAAGGATGAAAGCAGCGCAGCAACCCAGATAATGCCCGGTGCAATACGCGCCAGCAGTTGCGGCTCCGGACCGATACTGAGCGGAAAAAGGGTAATTACAATCAGGAAGAACCACAGCGGGTTGGCGATTTCGGCGCTATGGCGAAACGCTACACGCAGCTCAAGACGGAAAATGCGCCAGAACATCATGCGGCCCTCGTTTGCGTCAGTGAAATGCGGCGAATTTTACTTTCAGCAACGTTGAGCGGCTGGTGGGTAGTCAGAATCACAATCCCCCCCTGCTCCGTATGCTGCGCCATACGCTGGGTCAGACGATCGACGCCGTTAACGTCAATCGCGGTAAAAGGCTCGTCGAGGATCCATAACGTGGCACGGGTCAGCCACAGACGCGCTAAAGCGACGCGGCGTTGTTGCCCGGCAGAAAGTTGATTTACCGGAATATCGTCGAATCCGGCAAGCCCGGCCTGCGCCAGGGCTTCCAGACATTGTGCGGTATCGCCATCGCGATGATAAAAGTGCAGATTTTCTAACGCCGTCAGCCGGGTTTTGATCCCCGGCTGATGGCCTATCCATAACAGGTTTTGATGGTAGCTGTCGCGTACCTGATGCAAGGGCTGCCCTTGCCAGAGAACCTCGCCTGCGTCAGGGCGAGACAACCCCGTCAGCAAACGGAGAAGCGTTGTCTTCCCCGCGCCGTTGCTACCGGTGATTTGTACCCACTCTCCTGCGTTCAGCGTAAATGACAAGCCACTAAATAAGGTTCGTTCATCCCGCTCACAAAGTAACTCTCTGGCTTCAAGCATACCCACGCAATAACCCTGTTAAAAACCTGGCTCGACTTCACGCATATCGGGCAGCTTGTGCGCTATCCCTTTATGGCAATCAATACAGGTTTGCCCATCTTTCACCGCCTGGTCATGCATCTTCGCGGCAACCGATTTCTGGGCGGTTGTATCCATATACTCGAAGTTGTGACAGTTACGGCACTCCTGCGAGTTATTGTCCTTCATGCGCCGCCACTCATTCTGTGCCATTGTCAGACGATGAGCTTCAAATTTCTGCGGCGTGTCAATAACGCCAAAAATTTTACCATACAGCTCTTTACTTGCTTTGAGCTTGCGTATCATCTTCGGCACAAACTCGTGCGGAACGTGACAATCCGGACAGGTCGCACGGACGCCGCTACGGTTGTTGTAGTGCACGGAATCCATGTATTCCTGATACACCGTGTTACGCATTTCGTGGCAGCTAATGCAGAACTCTTCGGTATTGGCTTTTTCCATTCCGGTGTTAAAGCCGCCCCAGAAGACGATGCCGCCGACAAAACCGATCAACAGCAGCGTTCCCAGCGCCAGACGGCTGGGGGTACGCCACCATTTCCACAGGCGCTTAATCAGACCAGGCTTACGGTCAGAATTTCCCATAATAACCTCTTATTTCCCGTAACCTTTTGATGGGGTAAAGGTATTCCCCACGATTGGCGCGGTATCGGCCTGCGGTACGTGACATTGCAGACAGAAATAACGACGCGGAGCCACTTCCGCGCCCACTTTGCCGTCGCTGTCCATAAAGTGAGTAGGACTGATACGCGGCGCGCCAGTGGTGCGATAGCTTTCGACACCGTGGCACTGCAAGCAGCGGTTGGTATTGGTCGTTACCTGATAACCTTCAACGCTATGCGGGATCATTGGCGGCTGATTCACATAGTTCAGCGGCATCCGATCCTGCTCTTTTGGCATCCGAATGGCCCCTTCCTGCGTCCCGGATACTTCCGGCGACTGGCTAAAATCGACGCCATTAGCCGCCCAAACCGCGCCGCTTACCACCAGGGCCAGCATCGCCGTCCATTGACACAGCGCTTTCTTCAGGTCATGGCTTTTCATGATTTCGCTCCCGAACTCCATCGTGTAGTTATTGTAAATACATCCTCAGAACAGACATCCACGCAGCGACCGCACGTCATGCAATCGCGGCTGGTGACCTGCACCGGGCTTTGTTCATCCAGCACCGGGGCACGTAGCACATGCGGTTCCGGGCAAACATGAAAACAATCCATACAGCGGTTACATTTCTGCCGATCGCTGGCCGCAACGGTAATCACACCTTTGCTACCCAGCACGCCATACAGCGCGCCAACCGGACAAATGTGCCCGCACCAGCCGTGTTCAACGACCAGTAGATCAAATAAAAACAGCGCGAGAATAAGCAGCGCGCCGCTGCCGAAGCCCATTACCAGGCTACGCCCCATCAGGGAAACGGGGTTGATCCATTCCCAGATGAGCGTGCCGGTTAAGGCTGATCCCAGCAGAATGACCACCAACAGCACGTAGCGAATGTGGCGAGGGATCGTCGCAGACTGATTGAGGTCAAAGCGCCTGCGTAACCAGTTCGCTAAGTCGGTAATCGGGTTCAGCGGGCAGACCCAGCTGCAAAATAATCGCTTTCCTGCCAGGGCGTAGAGCACAGTGATTATCACCGCACCGGTCAACGCCACCGTGGCAGGCAGATGACCACTGGCAAGACTTTGCAGCGTCATCAGCGGATCGGTCAGCGGAACGGTGTCGAATAACAGGCTACAGCTGTAGTTGCCGTGTAAGATCCACACACCAAACCACGGACCGCTCAAAAACATCCCCAGCACGAAGAACTGACAAAGGCGACGTAACACCAGCCAACGGTGACTGCGCCACCAGCCTTTTTTCACCAGCGCCTCGCGCCCGGCGTCACGTTTACGATTTGCCATTGTTCCCCTCCAGCCAGCCGAAGCGGTAATGGTGACCTAACTCCCCTTTCGCCAGTGACAGCGGTAACACCTTGATTGCCGGTTGTTCCAGCACGCACACTTTTTCGCACTTACCGCAGCCGGTACAGGCGTCGCTGTGAACCGTCGGCAGAAAGCGGGCGTGCTTACCGGTACGCGTGTTGCGCTCCAGCTCCAGGGTGATGGCCTCATCAATTTTCGGGCATTCGCGATAACAAACATCGCAGCGCAGCCCCTGAAAGTTGAGACAGTTTTCCTGGTCCACCAGCACCGCCAGCCCCATCCGCGCGTCGTCGATCGATTCGATCTCACGATCCAGCGCACCACTCGGGCACACTTTGGCGCACGGAATGTCCTCACACATTTCGCAAGGAATATCCCGTGCGACAAAATATGGCGTGCCCGCCGACAGGCCAGAAGCCAGCGTCGCCAGTTTTAAGGTGTCGTAAGGGCAAGCCTGAACACACTGACCGCAACGCACACAGGCACTGGCAAAGGCGTTCTCGTTTATGGCTCCGGGCGGGCGCAACCGCACGCCAGATGCGCGTGCGGTTTGCTGTTGTAACCCCAGCGCCACACCCACGGCAGCCAGCCCGCCTGCTGTGCGAACAACATCGCGCAGAAAGCGGCGGCGACCATTTTGAGGTTTCGCTGACCGGGACATAATGGCTTACACCTTCTCCAGTTTGACTGCGCACTTCTTGAAGTCCGTCTCTTTCGAGAGCGGATCGGTCGCGTCCAGCGTTAGTTTGTTAACCAGCTGTGCGGCGTCGAAGAACGGCATGTACACCAGGCCCTGTGGCGGACGGTTACGACCGCGCGTTTCAACAATCGAGATCACTTCGCCACGGCGAGAAACCACTTTCACTTTGTCGCCACGGCGCAGATCGCGCGCTTTCGCATCCAGCGGGTGAATAAACAAGACCGCTTCCGGGAAGGCGCGGTGCAGTTCCGGCACACGGCGAGTCATACTGCCAGTGTGCCAGTGCTCCAGAACGCGTCCGGTAGAGAGCCACAGGTCGTACTCTTCATCCGGTGCTTCCGCCGCCGGTTCGAACGGCAGCGCGAAGATCACCGCTTTACCATCCGGTTTACCGTAGAACTTATAGCCTTCGCCCGCTTTCACGTACGGGTCGTTACCTTCGCTGTAACGCCACTGCGTTTCTTTACCGTTCACCACCGGCCAGCGCAGACCGCGCGCTTTGTGGTAGTCATCGAACGGCGCGAGATCGTGACCGTGACCGCGACCAAACCATGCGTACTCTTCGAACAGCCCTTTTTGCAGATAGAAGCCCAGCTCGCGGGATTCATCGTTCAGCTGATCTTCCGCCAGTTCGGATACCGGGAATTTGCTCACTTCCGGTGTGGCATAAAGCACTTCGTACAGCGTTTTGCCACGCAGTTCCGGTTTCTTCGCTAGCAGCTCTTCCGGCCACACTTCTTCAGTTTTGAAGCGGCGGGAGAACTGGACTAACTGCCAGAGATCCGATTTCGCTTCGCCCGGTGCCTGTACCTGCTGACGCCAGAACTGAGTACGGCGTTCGGCGTTACCGTAAGCACCCTCTTTCTCTACCCACATTGCGGTCGGCAGGATCAAGTCGGCGGCCAGCGCACTGACTGTCGGATACGGATCGGAGACGATGATGAAGTTGCGCGGATCGCGCCAGCCCGGCATACGCTCTTCATTGATGTTCGGCCCGGCCTGCATGTTGTTGGTACACATGGTCCAGTAAACATTCAGTTTGCCGTCTTTCAGCGCACGGTCTTGTGCCACCGCGTGCAGACCGATTTTCGCCGGAATGGTGCCGCTCGGGATATTCCACTTCTTCTCGCAGATATCACGGTGTTTCTCGTTGGTCACCACCATGTCCGCAGGCAGACGGTGAGCAAAGGTGCCCACTTCACGCGCAGTACCACACGCAGAAGGTTGCCCGGTCAGGGAGAACGGACCGCAACCCGGCTGGGAAATTTTGCCGGTCAGCAGGTGCAGGTTGTAGACCAGGTTGTTAGCCCACACGCCACGAGTATGCTGGTTGAAGCCCATCGTCCAGTAGGAGATGACTTTCTTGTTCGGATCGGCATACAGCTGCGCCAGTTGTTCTAACTGGTCTTTCGGCACGCCGGTCATTTCAGCGGTTTTTTCCAGCGTATACTCGGCAACGAAGGCTTTGTAATCTTCAAAGCTCATCGGTTCGGAGGCGTCAGAACCTGGATTCTTCGCTGCTTTTTCCAGCGGATGGGTCGGACGTAAACCGTAGCCGATGTCCGTCGCCCCTTTGCGCAGGTTAACGTGTTTGCTGAAGAAGTCCTGATTTATCGCATTGTTTTGAATGATATAGTTGGCGATGTAGTTCAGGATCACCAGGTCAGACTGTGGCGTAAAGATGATGCCGTTATCCGCCAGCTCGAAGCTACGATGCTGGTAGGTAGAAAGCACCGCCACGGTGACGTTCTGATTAGAGAGACGACGGTTAGTGATGCGCGACCAGAGGATCGGGTGCATCTCCGCCATGTTTGCGCCCCACAGCACAAACGCGTCAGCCTGCTCGATGTCGTCATAGCAGCCCATCGGCTCATCCATACCAAAGGTACGCATAAAGCCAACTACTGCCGACGCCATACAGTGACGCGCGTTCGGGTCGATGTTGTTCGAACGGAAGCCCGCTTTAAACAGCTTGGACGCGGCATAACCTTCCCAGATAGTCCACTGACCAGAACCGAACATACCGATCGATTCCGGCCCTTTTTCTTTCAGGGCGGTTTTGAATTTCTCTTCCATCACATCGAAGGCCTGATCCCAGGTGATTGGGGTAAATTCGCCTTCTTTGTCATATTTACCGTTTTTCATACGCAGCAGCGGCTGCGTCAAACGGTCTTTACCGTACATGATCTTGGGCAGGAAATAGCCCTTAATGCAGTTCAGGCCACGGTTAACCGGTGCGTCCGGGTCGCCCTGACAGGCCACCACACGCCCCTGCTGCGTTCCGACCAGAACGCCGCAACCAGTACCGCAGAAACGGCACGGCGCTTTATCCCATTTAATGGCTTCCTGCTGACCAACAACGGCGCGGGCAACGCCCGGCACGCTGAGACCGGCAGCCGCCGCAGCGGCCGCAACGGCGTTAGCTTTCATAAAGCTACGACGACTGAGTTTCATGGTGTTTCCTCACCTTGCTCTTCCTGCTGGTGATAAACCAGCGACACCGCCAGCACGCCCTCTACGTTGCGTACTGACTCAATGGTTTGGATCAGCGTTTCGCTGTCTTCTGCTTCCACCACCACAATCAACTGACCGCTCGGCGCGTCGCTGACAGCAACTTCACAGCCGGGAAAGGCGTTCAGTTGGGTGCTGATGTCTGAAATTCGTTCGCTTTTGGCCTGCACGACCAGGCTGCAAACTTGCCAGTTAGTGTGCATGGAGATACTCCGCAGTTATGGCTGATACCGGACAGCTGGCTGCACATGCTCCACATCCGTTGCAAAGTTGGCTATTAAGTTGCGGCTGGTAGATCCCGGAGAGCGTCGGGCGAAAGATAATTGCCATTGGCTCACAGCTATCCTGACAGCGGCGGCATTCAACTGACTGATACGCCAGGCACGCGTCCCCAATGGTGAACTGCAAATCCCAGGCCCTGGTGTGGCGCGGAGAAAATAGCGATTCGGGGCAAGCCTGCGCGCAGGCGTAACAGAAGCTGCACTCGTTATTTTTGAAATTAACGCTCGGATAGCCGCCCGCGCCGCGTTGCAGAATGTTGTTTTCACAAGCATTAATACAGGCGTCGCAACGGGTGCAATGGGTCAGAAAATGAGATTCATCACCGGACCAGGGCGGACGGATACCGTTACTGGCTTTGCGCCAGCGACCAGTGAGTATGCCCCGACGGGATGCATCAATCTTCACATTGACCTTCCATCATTAACGCGCTCTGAAAATTGAGAGCGACCAAATAAACCGCATAATTAATAAGCCATTTTTATAGCCGCTAAGATATTAAAGGATGTGTCAAAGATGCATACCCCGATCGGGGTAAAACCTGTAGCAGGATCAAAAGAGTGGCGGGAAGCGTGGCAAAAACGGGCTTTTGCTCACATTTCAAATGGTTATAAACATATTTATATAGCGATTAATTCACCAGAGATATTTCTGCTGGTTTGCTCCCTCATCAGAATTTAACACTAAAAGAGCAGGTAAAATTGTCTGAATGTTCTTTAAGTTATTCATAAAGCAAATTAATAAATCTGATGAATATGTTAACCTTCAGCGACATCATCGGTGAAAACCTATAAATGAAGAAGGAAAGCAAAAAAATGAAGACCATTCTACCTGCAGTATTGTTTGCCGCTTTCGCCACCACTTCCGCCTGGGCGGCAGAAAGCGTCCAGCCACTGGAAAAAATCGCGCCTTATCCACAAGCTGAAAAAGGGATGAAGCGTCAGGTGATTCAGTTAACCCCGCAAGAAGATGAATCTACCCTGAAAGTAGAACTGTTAACCGGTCAGACGCTGGAAGTCGATTGCAATTTGCATCGTCTCGGCGGGAAGCTGGAAAACAAAACGCTGGAAGGCTGGGGCTATGATTATTATGTCTTTGATAAAGTTAGCTCGCCGGTTTCCACGATGATGGCCTGCCCGGATGGCAAGAAAGAGAAGAAATTTGTCACCGCGTATCTGGGCGATGCTGGAATGCTGCGTTACAACAGCAAGCTGCCGATCGTGGTGTATACGCCAGACAATGTAGATGTGAAGTACCGCGTCTGGAAGGCGGAAGAGAAAATTGACAACGCGGTAGTTCGCTAAACTGCTGTGAAGTGCGTCACCCCGTAGGTCGGATAAGGCGGTCACGCCGCATCCGACATCTAACGCCCAAGCCGGTTGCCTGATGCGACGCTGGCGCGTCTTATCAGGCCTACACCGCTGTGAAGTGCTCCACCCCGTAGGTTGGATAAGGCGGTTACGCCGCATCCGACATCTAACGCCCGAGCCGGTTGCCTGATGCGACGCTGACGCGTCTTATCAGGCCTACACCGCTGTGAAGTGCTCCACCCCGTAGGTCGGATAAGGCGGTTACGCCACATCCGGCATACCATGCCGGATGTGGCACATCATTACAACGCAATATCCGCCACTTCTTTTTGAACGGGTTGCGGTTTCAACTGCGGTTTCGGCGTACTATCTGCTGCCTGCGGCTTGTCGTATTTCAGGCCCAGCACTTCGCTGGTGTACTGCAACTCGCGTTCTGTTGCCGCTACATCACCGTTCAGCTTGCGTCCATAAGATGGAACGATCGCTTTCAACGTAGCCTGCCATTGCGGGCTGGAAACGCGATCGCCAAATACTTTTTCCAGCAGATCCAACATAATCGGCGCAGCGGTTGACGCCCCTGGCGATGCCCCCAGCAGCGCGGCAATGGTCCCTTGCTGGTCACTGACCACTTCAGTACCCAGACGCAGTACACCACCTTTATCGGCATCACGCTTGATAATCTGCACACGCTGCCCCGCTTGCCACAAACGCCAGTCCTCTTTTTTCGCCTGCGGATAGTACTCTTTCAACGCTTCAAAACGATCCTCTTCACTCAACATCACCTGACTCACCAAGTATTTCACCAGATCGAAATTATCCAGCCCGACGTGCATCATCGGCATCACGTTAGAGGTGGTGGTGGAACTCATCAGATCCCACAATGAACCGTTTTTGAGGAATTTGGTTGAGAAGGTGGCAAATGGCCCAAACAGCACTACGCGTTTACCGTCCAGAACGCGGGTATCGATATGCGGAACCGACATCGGTGGTGCGCCAACGGATGCTTTACCGTAAACCTTCGCCAGATGGTGATTAACCACGTCCGGGTTTTCCGAAACAAGGAACTGTCCGCCCACCGGGAAACCGGCGTAGTCTTTCGCTTCCGGAATCCCCGATTCCTGTAACAGCTTCAGCGCCGCACCGCCCGCGCCGATAAAGACAAATTTGGCACGAATGTTCTGTGCAGTGCCATTTTTCAGATCGGCAACGGTAACGGTCCAGGTGTTATCGTCATTACGCTTTAGGGCGCGGAC
Source organism: Shigella sonnei (assembly GCF_002950395.1). NCBI lineage: Bacteria > Pseudomonadati > Pseudomonadota > Gammaproteobacteria > Enterobacterales > Enterobacteriaceae > Shigella > Shigella sonnei. Next base: position 547,435 of record NZ_CP026802.1, on the reverse strand, counting down.
TTCGCTGCTGAGTTGCAGCGAGAAGTTAGATTTCTTCTGCAAGGAAGCAATTAACTGGCGGGTGATCTCGCCGTAGTTCACATCGGTACCAATTTCCGTACGCGTGGCTGCCACTTTCTGTTGCGGATCGCGCCCTTCCATCACTAACGGTGCCCACTCTTTGATCTGCGCGTGATCTTCAGAGTAACGCATACCGCGAAACAGCGAGCTTTGTTGCAACGCGGCGTAACGGGCGCGCAGGAAATTAACGTTATCCTCGCCCCAGACAAAGCTCATATGCGGAACGGTATTGATAAATGAACGCGGAGTACGCAGCACGCCGCGCTCGACCTGGTGCGCCCAGAACTGGCGGGAAATCTGAAATGCTTCGTTAATGGCGACTGCTTTTTCAATACTGATACTGCCATCGGCGTTTTGCGGGGTGTAGTTCAGTTCCATCAGTGCAGAATGCCCGGTTCCGGCGTTGTTCCAGCCGTTCGAACTCTCCTGCGCGACACCCTCCAGGCGCTCCACCATGGTCATCGACCATTCAGGCTCCAGCTCGCGTAAATAGGTCCCCAACGTGGCGCTCATAATGCCGCCGCCAATCAACAGTACATCAGTTTCCTGCTCCTCGGACGCTTTCGCTTTTGCCGCCATCGAAACGGCATTAAGCCCCACGGCCATCGAGAAGAGCATGGCAGTCACTTTTTTCATCTTGTTAATGCCTTACTTTTAGTCGCTTTATTGCAGGTGAGATTTGCGCGGCATCAACGGTAACACTAAAGTAACAACATTTAAATAATGTTTATAAATTATATTCTAATTTTAGAAACATTATAATTTCGTTGATTAATTATAGGGTTATTAGAAATGAAGGGATTTTTAGAATATTGACCTGGCGGCAGCAGTCCGCCAGGTCAGCGTCGTAATATTATGCCGTCCGGGCAACGGCATCACGCGAAGCGGCATCGCGCTCTTCGCCCGTCAGCTCGCTAAGTTGCCCATTGCGCATTTCCAGCAGGCGGTCGGCGTGGATAAAGTAATGATCATCATGACTGATGGCGAAAATAGTTTTACCCATCTCCTGCATCAGCGGCAGCAACACCTGATAAAACTCACGACGGAAGTGTGGATCCTGATCCGCCGCCCATTCATCCAGCAGGATAATATCGCGTTCTTCTGCCAGCGCCAGCAACAGCGCCACGCGTTTTTTCTGCCCTTTTGATAACTTCAGGTTAACAATACGCCCGTTGCTTAACTCAAGCTTATGAGCCATTTTCAGCTGCGCCAGCCACTTCTCAACCAGTTGCGGGTTAGCGGGTTGCCCCTCCGGCCCCAGCAGTTGATCAAACAGCCAGACATCGGTAAACACTGCCGAAAACAGTTTGCGATAATCTTCCGGTTGTTCGCCGCTGACAGGTTTGCCATCCAGCAAGATTTCGCCGCTTTGTGGCTGGTACAAGCCCGTCAGCAACATCGCCAGCGTCGATTTTCCACTACCGTTGCCACCAATCAGAAACAGCAGCTCGCCACGTTTAATGGTGAGGTTAATCGGCCCAACGGAAAACGCGTTATCCTGATAGCTAAACGTCACATTACGCAGCTCCAGCGTTTGCCAGTTGGGAAACGCCTGCGGGCGCGGAAACTCTGCTTTGAAAGGCGCGAGCGCGAATTTGTTCAGCTTGTTAAACGCCACCTGCGCCGTCAGCAGCGTCGGCAATGCGCCAACCGCCGAAAGCAGCGGCGTACGCAGGAATAACAGCGTCAACGAATAGGTCGCAGCAACGTTGGTATCAGCCCAACCGAGGCTGTTCGCCATCCAGAACACCAGGCCGATAGCGCCCAGCATCATGATGTTTGACCAGTTCACGGCACTAAGATGGAAGGTGTCTGCGCGGATAATATGATGGCGATACTCTTGCGCATCAGGAATGTAGAGGTTGTTAAACACATACTCGGCGCGTTCACGGTTCAGAGTCAGCTCTTTGCGCCCTTCGAGTACGGTTTGAAAATCCGTGTACAGCTTATCTTCGGTTTCACGCAGGGTCGCCATATGTTTGTACACCCGCGCCACCAGCACAAAACCGCCCCAGATGGTGACCGCCATCCAGATAGCCGTTACCAGCAACATTTTGCCCGACAGCATCCACAGATACGCCGCTGAACCGATAGTGAGAATGATCCCCTGCACCAGTTCCGGCAGACGCACAAAAGCAATGGTGATATTGCGCACATCGCTGGTTAATCCCGCCAGCAACGAGGCGCTACCGAGTTGTTCAATGCGCTCGACGTGGGTATCGAGAATCCGCTTGATAAATTCACTACGCAGTCGGTAAACGAAGTGATGCCCCAAAGTGGTGAGCGCCAGTTGCGATCCGAGAGTGATTGCCATCAACAGCAGCAATAATCCCAGAAACTCCGGCAACACCAGCAGACTGGTATCCGCCGTTTCGATAAGGCGCTGATTGATAAAAGCAATTAAGCCAATGCCTAAAGCCGCACTGGCGAGGCTTAGCGCCATCACACTGATAAATGGCCAGCGATACTGCCGCCAGACAAGTACAAGAAGTTCCATGCAGAAAACCCGGACAATGAATTACAGCCCGCAGTTTAAACATCTTCGCGCGCACAGCAATAATAATTCTTATTTTTATTCTTTTTTACCTGCCTGACGGAATGTCAGGTTGTAACGGCAGTCGCCGGTGAGTGGATGAAACCCCGCTTTCAGCGGTTGAATGCCGTGATAAAACAGCCGCGATTCACCGCCCCATACCACCACATCGCCATGTTCCAACAACAAACGTTTGAGCGGATCATTACGTTTCAGGCCACCAAATTGAAAAATCGCGGGTAAGCCAAGAGAAACAGAAACAATCGGCGCGCGCAGATCCGGTTCGTCTTTATCCTGATGCAGCGACAGTTTCGCGCCAGGAGCGTAGCGGTTGATAAGACAAGCATCTGGCTGGAAATCTGGATAGCCCGCCGCCGTAGCCGCACGTTGACATAAATCATGAAAGCTTTGTGGCATGGCGGGCCACGGTTTATTTGTTTGCGGATCAATGGGCGAATAGAGATAACCTTGCCGATGGGTCGTCCAGCCCAGATGCCCACAGTTGGTCATCGCCACCGACATGGTATATCCCCCGGGGGTGACCATCTGGCGAAACGGCGACTGGCTGGCAACGTCATTAATATCGCGGATCAGTTGCTCCGCAGCGTTAAAAGCAAAACGCCGTAAAATTACCGCACCAGCCGCCAGTGGCTCTTGCCACGGTTCAGCATCGGCAAACAGATCCAACATTACCTCTCCTCATTTTCAGCTTCGCGGCGCAGCAGTTGCGCTTTACGCGACACGCCCCAGCGGTAACCGGAAAGTGTGCCATCACCACGGACCACTCGATGACAGGGTATTACGATAGCCAGCTTGTTGGCGGCACAGGCGCTGGCAACGGCCCGTACCGCTTTCGGTTTGCCGATGGCGTTAGCCAGTTGCTGATAACTGACGGTTTCACCACAAGGTATCGTGCGCAGTGCCTGCCAGACTTGTTGCTGAAAAGCAGTGCCGCGAATGTCCAGCGGTAACGTCAGCGGCGTATCGCGTTGATTGAGGCTGGCGATCACTTCACGCACATGTTGCTGAAACGTCAGATCGGCAGGCGCGTTGTCGGCAGCGGGAAACATCTGCTGCAACTCGCTGATTAATGTCGCGTCATCATCGCCCAGCAATATCGCGCAAATCCCCCGCTCGCTTTCTGCCACCAGGCAACGACCCAGCTCACAATCAGCCAGCGCGTAACGCACCGCCAGATTTTCGCCACCGTGACGGAATTGTTTAGCCGTCATGCCCAGCGTTTCATCGGCTTTGCGGTAGTAACTGCTGCTGTCGGGGAATCCGGCGTTAAGAATAGACGTCGTCACGCTCTCCCCTTTCGCCAGCGATTCGCGCAAACGGCGAGCGCGCCAGGCCTGTTGCCAGGCTTTAGGCGTCATTCCGGTAGTCGCTTTAAACAACCGATGTAGATGAAATGGACTCATCGCCACCTGGTCGGCTAAGGCTTCCAGCGTTACAGGCGTTTCCTGTTCCAGCAGTCGACACGCGTGGGTGATTTTATCCAACCGATGTTGCCGGGGATTGGCTTTGTCTGGCTGACAACGTTTGCAGGGGCGAAATCCGGCGGCGAGTGCCTCGCTGGCATTTGCGTAGAAGGAGACATTTTCCCGCAAGGCATGTCTGGCGCGGCAAGACGGACGGCAAAAGATACCCGTGGTGCGCACGGCGAAAACGAATTCGCCGTCGGCATTCGGGTCGCGGGCTAAGACAGATTGCCAGCGTTGATCGTCAGTTAAGCATGTGGCGTTTTTCATAATCAGCTCCCTGGTTAAGGATAGCCTTTAGTCTGCCCGGTCACCATCACGCAAAAACCAACAATCTTGCGCTTTAATTTTTTTCGCTGATAAGGAAGCTTTTAAACTGTGGTGACATCCAGGTTTTAAAGCTATCGCCTTCTTTGGTGATCATATAAACCGCCAGCCCTTCCCGGCGAACAACCTCTTTGGCTTTCTCCGGCCCGAGTACCATCAAGCCAGTATCCCAGGCATCGGCTTCCAGCGCCGTCGGAGCAATCACCGTCACGGATACCAGATTGTGTTCGATGGGACGCCCGGTTTGCGGATCGATAACATGGGAAAGACGTTTGCCGTCCAGTTCGTAATAGTTACGGTAGCTGCCAGAGGTGCTAATCCCATGACCGTTGATATCCACCACAGCCTGAACCGCGTTTTCTTTATCGGTTGGTTTTTGAATCGCTACCCGCCACGGCAGGCCTTCACCGTTCATACCACGGCTGTTCAGCGCGCCGCCCACCGACACCAGATAGCGGGAAATCCCTTCCTGCTCCATCAAGCGTGCCAGGTGATCCGCCGCATAACCTTCACCGACGGTGGAGAGATCGACATTTAAATCCGGCAGGTCTTTTTGCAGATATTGCTGATGCGACTGATTAATGACCGTCAGGTGCTGTAAGCCGGTTTTGGCTTTCATCGCATCGATCTGTTCCTGGCTCGGAATTTGAACCGACTGTTGTTCCGGGCCAAAGCCCCACAGATTCACCAGCGGCCCGACGGTTATATCCATCGCGCCATCGGTCTTCGTGCCAATGCGCAGCGAGGTGGTGACGATATCGGCCATCGCTTCACTTACCGGCCACGGCGATAAACTTTGCGAATCGTTAAAGCGCATCAGCGCGGAATCTTTTTTATAGGTCGAAAGCAGCTGATCGTCGGCGTCCAGCTGGGTCTGAATCTTTTCTTTAAGTTCGGCACTGCGTTTGGCATCAATGCCCGGGATGCTGGCACGCCAGAAGGTACCCATGGTTTTGCCTTCTAGAACGGTAACTTCAGTAGCGTGGGTTTTGGCGGGTTGTGGTTTTTGATCGCAACCAACAAAGAAGAGCGCGGCAGCCAGCAGTGCCACGCGGGTAAAGCTTATTTCCATACGTGATTATCCTCATGCGAACGGTCGCAAGAGTACACCAAAAAAATGAGTTTGTACGCTGAAAACAATGAAAAAAGGGCCCGCAGGCCCTTTGTTCGATATCAATCGAGATTAGAACTGGTAAACCAGACCCAGAGCTACGATGTTATCAGTGTTGATGCCAGCGTCACGAGTGAACTGGTTGTCGTCCAGCAGGTTGATTTTGTAGTCAACGTAGGTGGACATGTTTTTGTTGAAGTAGTAGGTAGCACCAACATCAACATATTTCAGGATATCTTCGTCGTCGTAGTTACGACCAGCGATGGTACCCAGGTTTTTACCTTTAGACTGCAGGTATGCTACAGACGGACGCAGACCGAAGTCGAACTGGTACTGAGCAACAGCTTCAAAGTTCTGTGCTTTGTTCGCCCAACCCAGGGAACCTACGCGAGTTGCGTTATAGGTCTGGGTGTACTGAGCAGCCAGGTAGATGTTGTTAGCGTCGTATTTCAGACCACCGGTGTAGGTTTCAGCACGGTCGCCGTTACCGATGTACAGCGGGCTGTTCTGATCATCAGTACGTTTGGAGCTGGAGATCGCACCACCGATACCGAAGCCTTCGTAATCATAAGTGATAGATCCGCCAACGCCGTCGCCGTTCTGACGCAGAGCACCACGACCGTTGTTGGTCATGCCTTCGCCGCTTACGCTACCGTTTTTACCCTGGTACTGAACAGCAAAGTTCAGGCCGTCAACCAGACCGAAGAAGTCAGTGTTACGGTAGGTCGCGAAGCCGTTACCACGCTGCTGCATGAAGTTGTCAGAACCGTAGGTGTCGCCACCGAATTCTGGCAGTACGTCGGTCCAAGAAGTTACGTCGTAAACAACGCCGTAGTTACGACCGTAGTCGAAAGAACCCACATCCTGGAATTTCAGACCTGCGAATGCCACACGGGTCCAGGAGTTTTCTTTGTTGTCTTCAGAGGTATTGCCCTGGATCTGATATTCCCACTGGCCGTAACCGGTCAGCTGGTCAGTAACCTGAGTTACGCCTTTGAAACCAAGACGTACATAGGTCTGGTCGCCGTCTTCTGACTTGTTGTCAGAGAAATAGTGCAGGCCGTCTACTTTACCGTACAGATCTAATTTGTTGCCGTCTTTGTTGTAAACTTCAGCAGCGTTTGCTGCGCCTGCTACCAGCAGAGCTGGGACCAGGAGGGACAGTACTTTAACTTTCATGTTATTAACCCTCTGTTATATGCCTTTATTTGCTTTTTTATGCCACTGCATACTGATTAACCCTCATTAATCAGTCGGCAAGTCCATTCTCCCCAAAAATGCAGAATAATCCAACACAAATATGATACTAAAACTTTTAAGATGTTTCATTTATCGCTATAGATGTTTCAAAATGTAAATGCAAGGGAACTTTTTAAGATTATTGCGGAATGGCGAAATAAGCACCTAACATCAAGCAGGTAATGACTCCAACTTATTGATAGTGTTTTATGTTCAGATAATGCCCGATGACTTTGTCATGCAGCTCCACCGATTTTGAGAACGACAGCGACTTCCGTCCCAGCCGTGCCAGGTGCTGCCTCAGATTCAGGTTATGCCGCTCAATTCGCTGCGTATATCGCTTGCTGATTACGTGCAGCTTTCCCTTCAGGCGGGATTCATACAGCGGCCAGCCATCCGTCATCCATATCACCACGTCAAAGGGTGACAGCAGGCTCATAAGACGCCCCAGCGTCGCCATAGTGCGTTCACCGAATACGTGCGCAACAACCGTCTTCCGGAGACTGTCATACGCGTAAAACAGCCAGCGCTGGCGCGATTTAGCCCCGACATAGCCCCACTGTTCGTCCATTTCCGCGCAGACGATGACGTCACTGCCCGGCTGTATGCGCGAGGTTACCGACTGCGGCCTGAGTTTTTTAAGTGACGTAAAATCGTGTTGAGGCCAACGCCCATAATGCGTGCAGTTGCCCGGCATCCAACGCCATTCATGGCCATATCAATGATTTTCTGGTGCGTACCGGGTTGAGAAGCGGTGTAAGTGAACTGCAGTTGCCATGTTTTACGGCAGTGAGAGCAGAGATAGCGCTGATGTCCGGCAGTGCTTTTGCCGTTACGCACCACCCCGTCAGTAGCTGAACAGGAGGGACAGCTGATAGAAACAGAAGCCACTGGAGCACCTCAAAAACACCATCATACACTAAATCAGTAAGTTGGCAGCATCACCCATCAAGCAATAATAATTCAAGGTTAAAATCAATAACTTATTCTTAAGTATTTGACAGCACTGAATGTCAAAACAAAACCTTCACTCGCAACTAGAATATCTCCCGCTATCATCATTAACTTTATTTATTACCGTCATTCATTTCTGAATGTCTGTTTACCCCTATTTCAACCGGATGCCTCGCATCCGGTTTTTTTTACCCTTCTTTACACACTTTCATTATTCTGTGCTACCACAGAAAAACTATAACTCTTGTCAACTATTTCACAAATAATTAACATCAGCATAATTTCCAGCAATCTTCGTTTATTTGCAATTAATTTCGTTGGGCTTTTTGTAGGTTATTTGTACAGCAAAATGGCGCTTGTACATCTATTTCCCCCAATGCAGGATGATAAATATCACGGGAGAATAGAGAATCATCAATCAGGTAAGAGTCTGGAATTTCACACTGTACCCTTTATACTGCCCTATCACTTCGCGAAGTTTTAACAGGTCATAAACACGAATGCGTCAGAAAGAGACAACGGCCACGACCCGCTTTTCACTCCTACCGGGGAGCATTACCCGCTTCTTTTTACTGTTGATCATTGTGTTACTGGTGACGATGGGGGTAATGGTACAAAGCGCCGTTAACGCCTGGCTGAAAGATAAAAGTTACCAGATTGTCGACATTACCCACGCAATCCAAAAGCGCGTCGATACCTGGCGTTACGTGACCTGGCAGATCTACGACAACATTGCCGCGACGACCTCCCCCTCCTCCGGCGAAGGTTTACAAGAGACGCGCCTGAAACAGGATGTCTACTATCTGGAGAAACCACGCCGCAAAACGGAAGCGTTAATCTTTGGCTCTCACGACAACTCAACGCTTGAGATGACTCAGCGGATGTCCACTTATCTGGATACATTGTGGGGTGCAGAAAATGTACCGTGGTCGATGTATTACCTGAATGGTCAGGATAACAGTCTGGTACTGATCTCAACCCTGCCCCTCAAAGATCTCACCTCCGGATTTAAAGAATCGACCGTCAGTGACATTGTTGATTCACGTCGTGCAGAAATGTTGCAACAGGCCAACGCCCTCGATGAACGCGAAAGTTTTTCTAACATGCGCCGCCTGGCCTGGCAGAACGGTCATTACTTTACCTTGCGTACCACGTTCAACCAGCCGGGACATCTGGCAACGGTCGTGGCTTTTGATCTGCCGATTAATGATTTGATCCCACCGGGTATGCCGCTGGACAGTTTCCGCCTTGAGCCAGACACGACGGCAACGGGAGACAATGATAATGAGAAAGAAGGAACGGATAGCGTCAGTATCCACTTTAACAGTACGAAGATTGAAATCTCCTCGGCACTCAACTCTACCGATATGCGCCTGGTCTGGCAGGTTCCTTATGGCACCTTATTGCTGGATACGTTGCAAAACATTCTGCTGCCACTGCTGCTGAACATCGGTTTGCTGGCGCTGGCGTTATTTGGCTATACCACATTCCGCCATTTCTCCAGTCGCAGTACAGAAAGTCTACCCAACACGGCGGTCAATAACGAATTGCGCATTTTACGGGCAATCAATGAAGAGATAGTCTCACTGCTGCCGCTCGGCCTGCTGGTTCACGATCAGGAATCGAACCGCACTGTCATAAGTAACAAAATTGCCGATCATTTGCTGCCGCATTTGAATCTGCAAAACATCACCACCATGGCGGAACAGCATCAGGGGATTATTCAGGCGACGATCAATAACGAGCTGTATGAGATCCGCATGTTCCGCAGCCAGGTCGCGCCGCGCACACAAATTTTCATTATTCGCGATCAGGATCGCGAAGTGCTGGTAAACAAGAAACTCAAGCAGGCGCAGCGTCTGTATGAGAAAAACCAGCAGGGCCGGATGACCTTTATGAAAAACATTGGCGATGCGCTGAAAGAACCTGCACAGTCCCTGGCGGAGAGCGCGGCTAAACTCAACGCCCCGGAAAGCAAACAACTGGCGAATCAGGCAGATGTGCTGGTGCGGCTGGTCGATGAAATACAGTTAGCGAACATGCTTGCGGACGATAGCTGGAAAAGTGAGACGGTGCTGTTCTCCGTGCAGGATTTAATTGATGAAGTTGTGCCTTCAGTGTTGCCTGCCATCAAGCGTAAAGGTCTGCAACTGCTGATTAACAATCATCTGAAAGCACACGATATGCGCCGCGGCGATCGCGATGCCTTACGACGTATTTTGCTGCTACTGATGCAATATGCCGTGACCTCAACGCAATTGGGAAAAATCACCCTTGAGGTTGATCAGGATGAGTCCTCTGAAGACCGCCTGACATTCCGCATTCTGGACACCGGAGAAGGCGTAAGTATTCATGAAATGGATAATTTGCACTTCCCGTTTATCAACCAGACCCAAAACGATCGTTATGGAAAGGCGGACCCGCTGGCATTCTGGCTGAGCGATCAACTGGCACGTAAACTGGGCGGTCATTTAAACATCAAAACGCGGGATGGGCTTGGTACACGCTACTCTGTGCATATCAAAATGCTCGCCGCTGGCCCGGAAGTTGAAGAGGAAGAAGAGCGTTTACTGGATGATGTCTGCGTAATGGTGGATGTTACTTCGGCAGAAATTCGGAATATTGTCACTCGCCAGTTAGAAAATTGGGGTGCAACCTGTATCACACCCGATGAAAGATTAATTAGTCAAGATTATGATATCTTTTTAACGGATAATCCGTCTAATCTTACTGCCTCTGGCTTGCTTTTAAGCGATGATGAGTCTGGCGTACGGGAAATTGGGCCTGGTCAATTGTGCGTCAACTTCAATATGAGCAACGCTATGCAGGAAGCGGTCTTACAATTAATTGAAGTGCAACTGGCGCAGGAAGAGGTGACAGAATCGCCTCTGGGCGGAGATGAAAATGCGCAACTCCATGCCAGCGGCTATTATGCGCTCTTTGTAGACACAGTACCGGATGATGTTAAGAGGCTGTATACTGAAGCAGCAACCAGTGACTTTGCTGCGTTAGCCCAAACGGCTCATCGTCTTAAAGGCGTATTTGCCATGCTAAATCTGGTACCCGGCAAGCAGTTATGTGAAACGCTGGAACATCTGATTCGTGAGAAGGATGTTCCAGGAATAGAAAAATACATCAGCGACATTGACAGTTATGTCAAGAGCTTGCTGTAGCAAGGTAGCCTATTACATGAACAATATGAACGTAATTATTGCCGATGACCATCCGATAGTCTTGTTCGGTATTCGCAAATCACTTGAGCAAATTGAGTGGGTGAATGTTGTCGGCGAATTTGAAGACTCTACAGCACTGATCAACAACCTGCCGAAACTGGATGCGCATGTGTTGATTACCGATCTCTCCATGCCTGGCGATAAGTACGGCGATGGCATTACCTTAATCAAGTACATCAAGCGCCATTTCCCAAGCCTGTCGATCATTGTTCTGACTATGAACAACAACCCGGCGATTCTTAGTGCGGTATTGGATCTGGATATCGAAGGGATCGTGCTGAAACAAGGTGCACCGACCGATCTGCCGAAAGCTCTCGCCGCGCTGCAGAAAGGGAAGAAATTTACCCCGGAAAGCGTTTCTCGCCTGTTGGAAAAAATCAGTGCTGGTGGTTACGGTGACAAGCGTCTCTCGCCAAAAGAGAGTGAAGTTCTGCGCCTGTTTGCGGAAGGCTTCCTGGTGACCGAGATCGCTAAAAAGCTGAACCGCAGTATTAAAACCATCAGTAGCCAGAAGAAATCTGCGATGATGAAGCTGGGTGTCGAGAACGATATCGCCCTGCTGAATTATCTCTCTTCAGTGACGTTAAGTCCGGCAGATAAAGACTAATCACCTGTAGGCCAGATAAGACGCGTTAGTGTCTTATCTGGCATTTGCACCGATTGCCGAATGCGGCGTAAACGCCTTATGCGTCCTACGATTCCCATTATTTCAACAGATTACATCAAAGTAGGCCAGATAAGACGCGTCAGCGTCGCATCTGGCATTTGCACTGAATGCCAGATGCGGCATAAACACCTTATCCGTCCTACGATTCCCGCGATTTCCTGACCCTCTCGGCATATACCGTCAGCGTCTGTTTTATCACATCCAGCGTTACCGGCTTCGACAGGCAGCTGTCCATACCGGACTCCAGACACCGCTGCTTCTCTTCAGCCAACGCATTAGCAGTTACTCCGATTACCGGCAACGTCAGTCCCAACTGACGAATGCGTTGCGTCAAGCGGTAACCATCCATATTTGGCATGTTGACGTCGCTAAGCACGATATCAATATGATTCTTGCTAAGTACATTAAGCGCATCGACACCATCATTCGCGGTTTTACATTGATAGCCCAACGATCCCAACTGATCTGCCAGCAGACGTCGGTTAATCGGATGATCATCCACGACCAGAATCATCATATCGTCATTATCGCTGACCGCTTTGTCCGTCGACGGCAGAGCGTTAGCAGGATCGTCGCTCTCCATCTCGATCAAATAAATACGCGCCAACAATGCCGGTAGCTCATGCGGGGCAGCCACACTGTGTACCCACTCCCCTGGCGCTTTCTCCAGCGGAATACCAATATGGCGACGACAGAAGGTCACTACCGCTCTACCCTGCCATTTTTTACTCACTACCTCGTCAGTAATTAACACATCTTCGGGAGTCGGTTCCTGCCCTTCGTATGTTGTAACGACGATGCCGCTGCGCTGCAAACTGGTTTCCAGGAACTGACAGAGCGACGCATTGCGGACCGCCAGCCAGCAGCGTTTACCACTCAACCCTTCCACGCCTTTTTTCTGCGGGTACTGAGCGCCGTACAACGGAATACGCACGGTAAACTGGCTGCCCATTCCCGGTTCTGAATCTACCGAGATATCGCCGTCCATCATGCTGATCAGTTTTTCACAAATCGCCAGACCCAGACCGGTCCCCTGGAAGTTTCGCTGTACGCCCGTTCCGACCTGGAAGAAGGGATCAAACAAGCGCACCACTTCTTTCGCCGGAATCCCCACGCCGGTATCGCGAACACGGATAGAGAGATAATCGCCATCAGCGCGGACATGCAAAACTATACAGCCGGTATCGGTGAATTTTATGGCGTTACTCAACAGGTTGGAGATGACCTGCTGTAAACGCATCGGGTCGCCATTTAAGGCCACTGGCACATCCGGTTCAATAAAGCAGTACAAGCCTAACTGCTTGCGTACCACCAGCGGTAAATAGTTGGCGGTGATGTGGTTCATCACTTCACGCGGTGAAAACTCACGCGGTTCGATCTTCAACTGTTCCGATTCAATCTTCGAGAAATCGAGAATATCGCTGATAATTTTCAACAACAGGCTGGAAGAGTTGTTCATTGCCGTCACCAGCCGATCGACGCCTTTCGGTAACTCTTTGGTTTGCAACAGATCCAGGTTACCGATAATGCCATACAGCGGCGTTCGCAGCTCATGACTGACGGTGGCAAGGAACATCGATTTTGACTGGCTCGCCTGTTCCGCTGCTTGTGCCATCTCCTGCAACGACTCTTCCATCTTCACGCGCGAAGAAACATCCACCAGCACACAAATGGCCACGTTTTCATTACGATAGCGCGAATGGACGAAGCTGATTTGCAGATTGGTATTGTTGCTGGTCAGGACATCAACAAAATTGACCTGCTGCCCACAGATAATTTGCGTCAGTCGTTGGCGGTCCTCATGCGTAAGCATATTGAGATAGGTATGCGCCAGTTCGTTACTTAAAATATTGACGCCATCAGCGGTACGCAAAATGCAGATACCCACTGGCGCGGAGGCGACAATCTTGCGATTGAACTGCTCATGTTCTTCCAGTCGCAGGGCGTCGCTTTCCGCCGGAATGAAAATACGTCGCTCGTACATCCGTGCGAGAGTAAACAATGCAGCTCCGGCAAGCACATTCAGCAAAATTGCGTTAAGGATCAACATGCGAATGCGTTCCAGCACCTTATCAACCGGCACCGAATACACGATGCTTAGCGATGAGGGTGGCAGATTTTTCTTCAGCACCAGCTCCCGGAACCCTTCCGTATAGCCAAACCAGGAGCGTTCCTGCATCCAGCGAGGATCGCCCTTAATTTTACTTTCTGGTCCGGTAAGCGAAATCAGGGTATGACCATTTTCATCAAGAATGGTAACCCCCATCGGCAACGTACCCGGTAAGAAAAAGTTCTCCATCCGGATGGTCTGCTCGACACCCAAAAGCGCCTGCAACCGGTTCGCCAGATAAACTGGCGTCAACGCGTAAAAATACCCGACGCCAGGGCGCGGACCTTCGCTGATCCAGTAGAGGTTACTGCCGCTATCATCTTGTGGTGCATTTCGATATTTATTGATGCGTTCATGCAAAGCTTTCAACGCGGTATCGCGTTCCACTGGCATATCACGCAGACCGAAATTGGCCATGCAGAGGTTATCGCTGCCGATTAAAAATACCCGGTTTAGATCGTAAGCCGCAGAAAAATTATCGCGCCAGTAGCGCATAAACCACGCCAATGACTCCAGAGAACCTCGCCAGGTGTTACTCATTGCGGAACAATCGGAGTCGGCAAACAGCGGTTCAAACGCAGGCACATCCGCCTGCGTTTCTCGTCCACGCGGGGAAAGCACACCGTTTTCTGCCGATAAGCGATTTTCGGCGATGTACTTCAGCTCTTTCATCACATCAGAGGTGCGTTGAATAAAGCGCTGAGCCTGATCGGAACTCAGATTAAATTCCTGACGAATTTCCGATTCTCGCTGATGTAACGCATTAACGATGTAAAAAACGGATGAAAAAGCAATCAACAGCCAGAGCACTAACGCCAATGCTCTGAACATGTAGCGCGAGGCTTTCAGGGTTGTACGAAAAGAAGCAAGGTATTTCAAAGGGGCGAAGCTCCGCCTCAGGTGACCGATGGAGTGTGGTTAAGGTAGCGGTAAAAGCGTGTTACCGCAATGTTCTCTCTTCTCTGGAATATGATACACCGCCGAGAAATCATCACCTTAACCTCTGATAATCGTCATATACCGGACAAGACTAGTGGATTTCAGCATGCATTATATGAAGTGGATTTATCCACGCCGCTTACGCAATCAAATGATCCTGATGGCAATCCTGATGGTCATTGTCCCAACGCTTACTATTGGTTATATCGTAGAAACGGAAGGACGTTCAGCAGTCTTATCTGAAAAAGAGAAAAAACTTTCTGCCGTGGTCAACCTGCTTAATCAGGCACTAGGCGATCGCTATGATCTCTACATCGACTTACCACGTGAGGAGCGTATCCGCGCATTAAATGCAGAACTTGCCCCCATTACCGAAAATATCACTCACGCCTTCCCTGGCATAGGTGCTGGTTATTACAACAAAATGCTGGATGCGATAATCACCTACGCGCCTTCAGCGCTATATCAGAATAATGTCGGCGTTACCATTGCCGCAGATCACCCTGGTCGCGAAGTCATGCGTACAAATACCCCTTTGGTTTATTCAGGCAGGCAGGTGCGCGGCGATATTTTGAATTCAATGCTCCCCATTGAGCGTAATGGTGAAATCCTCGGCTATATCTGGGCCAATGAATTAACCGAAGATATTCGCCGCCAGGCCTGGAAAATGGATGTGAGGATTATCATTGTGCTCACCGCCGATTTGCTGATAAGCCTGCTATTGATTGTCCTTTTCTCCCGTCGCCTGAGCGCCAATATTGATATCATCACCGATGGCCTCTCGACTCTGGCACAAAATATTCCCACTCGATTACCACAATTGCCCGGTGAAATGGGGCAAATCAGTCAGAGTGTTAATAACCTCGCCCAGGCACTGCGTGAAACGCGGACACTTAACGATCTGATTATTGAAAACGCTGCCGATGGCGTCATTGCCATTGACCGCCAGGGTGATGTAACCACCATGAACCCAGCAGCAGAAGTTATCACTGGCTATCAACGCCATGAACTGGTAGGGCAGCCTTACTCCATGTTGTTCGACAATACTCAGTTCTACAGTCCAGTACTGGATACGCTGGAACATGGCACCGAACATGTGGCGCTGGAGATCAGTTTTCCAGGTCGTGACCGCACCATTGAACTCAGTGTCACTACCAGTCGTATTCATAACACGCACGGTGAAATGATAGGTGCTTTGGTGATTTTCTCTGATTTAACTGCCCGCAAAGAAACCCAGCGCCGCATGGCGCAAGCAGAACGCCTCGCCACACTGGGTGAGCTGATGGCTGGCGTCGCGCATGAAGTACGTAATCCGTTAACGGCTATTCGTGGTTATGTACAGATCTTGCGCCAACAAACCAGTGACCCAATACATCAGGAATATCTGTCCGTAGTACTCAAAGAAATCGATTCAATTAACAAAGTTATTCAGCAATTGCTCGAATTTTCACGTCCACGCCACAGTCAATGGCAACAAGTCAGCCTCAATGCATTGGTTGAAGAAACTCTGGTACTGGTACAAACCGCCGGCGTACAAGCGCGGGTCGACTTCATAAGCGAACTGGATAATGAATTAAGCCCGATTAACGCCGATCGTGAACTGCTCAAACAGGTACTACTGAATATCCTGATCAATGCCGTCCAGGCTATCAGCGCACGAGGGAAAATTCGCATTCAAACCTGGCAATACAGCGACTCACAACAGGCCATTTCGATAGAGGACAACGGCTGTGGCATTGATCTCTCGCTGCAAAAAAAGATCTTCGATCCCTTTTTCACCACCAAAGCCTCAGGAACCGGGCTTGGTCTGGCGTTAAGTCAACGCATCATTAATGCCCATCAGGGTGATATTCGCGTCGCCAGTTTGCCGGGCTACGGCGCAACCTTCACGCTGATATGACTTTCCGTGTCAAACCGGAATCTCTAATTTTGACGATTTTCTTTTTAGGTTTAATTCCCTGAGGGCGACGTAGCAGTAAATCCGACGGTGAATCACGCTGATATTCGCGGGTTGGATACCGCATTACAGAGGTCCGTCATATGAGCCTGCCACTTTCTTACGTCGCGAATCAGCTTTGTTCCGCCGTCGCCAAGCGCTAACGTGGGTTACTCTTGTACCGGGCTACGTCGCCTTCAGGGAACTGGTTATTCTCATTTTTTATTTGTGACATTGTGGTTGTTGTGCGACAGACATTGCTATTCGGCCCATATCCCAGATAAAACCCGCCAGCTCACGTGCAACAGCAACAATTGTAATATTGACATTCTTTCCTTTGGCCTGAAGTTTTCGATACCTCTTACAAAGCCTGAGTTGAGCATCCCATGCTCTGTCAATGACGGGGCGGGGTAAATTTTCCTGCCTTTTTTGTATTGCCGGACTGATGCGTGCCGGATGACGGTAACTCCACGCTGCCTCGACCAATAGCTTTCTGGCATAGCTGTTTCCGGCTTTGGTAATGCTGCCCTGATGTCTGCTTCCACCCGATGAATATTCTGATGGCGTGATACCAAACCATGACATCAGTTGTCGTGGATGTTCAAAACGGGTCAGATCACCCAGTTCAGAAATTAATCCAACCGCAGTAATAAACTGAATCCCTCGCATGGCTTGCAGCGCCTCTACTACCGGATACAGCCTCCATTCGGTAACGGCCTCCTTCAGGGCGGATTCCAGCCGTTCACATTGTGCCTGCCGGTCTTCTATTGTACGACGGTGTTCGTCAAAAGCTAATTGTCGCCAGGGACTTTCGAATGAGTATTTGCTGAGCCAGCGTCGGTGTGCAGGGCCCCAATCTGCTCGCCCGACATAATGGACCCCATGAACCAGAAGAAACGATTTCAGACGTTGCCTTGCATGCCGTAAATCATCGCGGGCAGATGCCCATGCCCGGGCCAAATCCCGGAATGCCTCATCTTCAATGCCGGGTACGTAGACAGCAGAAAGATCTCCTGCACGCAGTGAACGCACAAGTCTGATGGCATCACGGCGATCGGTTTTAACCCGCTCCCCCGGTTTTTTCGGGATAAGTGAGGGGGCGCAGACCATGCAGTCAAAACCGGATTTCACCAGCCGACGATAAAGTCCATAACCACAGGGCCCCGCTTCATAAACGATACTGACCTGCGATGACTTTGACCTGAGACGTTTACAAAGATTCTGAATATCAGTAGGTGATGTGCCAATTTTACCCATCAGTTCAACAGGTTCTGAATTGATAGCATAAGCGACAGTAATCGATTCTTTGTGAACATCTAACCCGACGTACAATGTGTTATTGTTGTTCATGCTGGCCTCCGTGGTGGAAATACCGGGGTGTAGCAACAGCTCACCCATGCGGCTCTGACAACGATGTTAACCCACGTTAAATATCCCACGTTGGCCAGCATCTGTCTCACGGAAAGTCATACTGCCTTATTTTACCGATCAACCCGCAGGGAAATCAGACTGTATGACTGCTATTAATCGCATCCTTATTGTGGATGATGAAGATAATGTTCGCCGTATGCTGAGCACCGCTTTTGCACTACAAGGATTCGAAACACATTGTGCGAACAACGGACGCACAGCATTACACCTGTTTGCCGATATTCACCCTGATGTGGTGTTGATGGATATCCGCATGCCAGAGATGGACGGCATCAAGGCACTAAAGGAGATGCGCAGCCATGAGACCCGGACACCCGTTATTCTGATGACGGCCTATGCGGAAGTGGAAACCGCCGTCGAAGCGCTACGCTGCGGAGCCTTCGACTATGTTATTAAACCGTTTGATCTCGATGAGTTGAATTTAATCGTTCAGCGCGCTTTACAACTCCAGTCAATGAAAAAAGAGATCCGTCATCTGCACCAGGCACTGAGCGCCAGCTGGCAATGGGGGCACATTCTCACCAACAGCCCGGCGATGATGGACATCTGCAAAGACACCGCCAAAATTGCCCTTTCTCAGGCCAGCGTCTTGATTAGCGGTGAAAGCGGCACCGGGAAAGAGTTGATTGCCAGAGCGATTCACTACAATTCGCGGCGGGCAAAGGGGCCGTTCATTAAAGTCAACTGCGCGGCGCTGCCGGAATCGTTGCTCGAAAGTGAACTGTTTGGTCATGAAAAAGGTGCATTTACTGGTGCACAAACCTTGCGTCAGGGATTATTTGAACGAGCCAACGAAGGTACTCTGCTCCTCGACGAAATTGGCGAAATGCCGCTGGTACTACAAGCCAAATTACTACGCATTCTACAGGAACGGGAATTTGAACGGATTGGCGGCCATCAGACCATAAAAGTTGATATCCGCATCATTGCTGCCACCAACCGTGACTTGCAGGCAATGGTAAAAGAAGGCACCTTCCGTGAAGATCTCTTTTATCGCCTTAACGTTATTCATTTAATACTGCCGCCTCTGCGCGATCGCCGGGAAGATATTTCCCTGTTAGCTAATCACTTTTTGCAAAAATTCAGTAGTGAGAATCAGCGCGATATTATCGACATCGATCCGATGGCAATGTCACTGCTTACCGCCTGGTCATGGCCGGGAAATATTCGAGAGCTTTCTAACGTTATTGAACGCGCCGTCGTGATGAATTCAGGCCCGATCATTTTTTCTGAGGATCTTCCGCCACAGATTCGTCAGCCAGTCTGTAATGCTGGCGAGGTAAAAACAGCCTCTGTCGGTGAGCGTAATTTAAAAGAGGAAATTAAACGCGTCGAAAAACGCATCATTATGGAAGTGCTGGAACAACAAGAAGGAAACCGAACCCGCACTGCTTTAATGCTGGGCATCAGTCGCCGTGCATTGATGTATAAACTCCAGGAATACGGTATCGATCCGGCGGATGTATAACACCAAAACTTGCTATGCAGAAATTTGCACAGTGCGCAATTTTCTGCATAGCCGCTCATTCTCCTTATAAATCCCCATCCAATTTATCCCTTCATATTCAATTAGTTAAATAACTAAATCCAATAATCTCATTCTGGCACTCCCCTTGCTATTGCCTGACTGTACCCACAACGGTGTATGCAAGAGGGATAAAAAATGAAAACAAAATTGATGACATTACAAGACGCCACCGGCTTCTTTCGTGACGGCATGACCATCATGGTGGGCGGATTTATGGGGATTGGCACTCCATCCCGCCTGGTTGAAGCATTACTGGAATCTGGTGTTCGCGACCTGACATTGATAGCCAATGATACCGCGTTTGTTGATACCGGCATCGGTCCGCTCATCGTCAATGGTCGAGTCCGCAAAGTGATTGCTTCACATATCGGCACCAACCCGGAAACAGGTCGGCGCATGATATCTGGTGAGATGGACGTCGTTCTGGTGCCGCAAGGTACGCTAATCGAGCAAATTCGCTGTGGTGGAGCTGGACTTGGTGGTTTTCTCACCCCAACGGGTGTCGGCACCGTCGTAGAGGAAGGCAAACAGACACTGACACTCGACGGTAAAACCTGGCTGCTCGAACGCCCACTGCGCGCCGACCTGGCGCTAATTCGCGCTCATCGTTGCGACACACTTGGCAACCTGACCTATCAACTTAGCGCCCGCAACTTTAACCCCCTGATAGCCCTTGCGGCTGATATCACGCTGGTAGAGCCAGATGAACTGGTCGAAACCGGCGAGCTGCAACCTGACCATATTGTCACCCCTGGTGCCGTTATCGACCACATCATCGTTTCACAGGAGAGCAAATAATGGATGCGAAACAACGTATTGCGCGCCGTGTGGCGCAAGAGCTTCGTGATGGTGACATCGTTAACTTAGGGATCGGTTTACCCACAATGGTCGCCAATTATTTACCGGAGGGTATTCATATCACTCTGCAATCGGAAAACGGCTTCCTCGGTTTAGGCCCGGTCACGACAGCGCATCCAGATCTGGTGAACGCTGGCGGGCAACCGTGCGGTGTTTTACCCGGTGCAGCCATGTTTGATAGCGCCATGTCATTTGCGCTAATCCGTGGCGGTCATATTGATGCCTGCGTGCTCGGCGGTTTGCAAGTAGACGAAGAAGCAAACCTCGCGAACTGGGTAGTGCCTGGGAAAATGGTGCCCGGTATGGGTGGCGCGATGGATCTGGTGACCGGGTCGCGCAAAGTGATCATCGCCATGGAACATTGCGCCAAAGATGGTTCAGCAAAAATTTTGCGCAGCTGCACCATGCCACTCACTGCGCAACATGCGGTGCATATGCTGGTTACTGAACTGGCTGTCTTTCGTTTTATTGACGGCAAAATGTGGCTCACCGAAATTGCCGACGGGTGTGATTTAGCCACCGTGCGTGCCAAAACAGAAGCTCGGTTTGAAGTCGCCGCCGATCTGAATACGCAACGGGGTGATTTATGATTGGTCGCATATCGCGTTTTATGACGCGTTTTGTCAGCCGATGGCTTCCCGATCCACTGATCTTTGCCATGTTGCTGACATTGCTAACATTCGTGATCGCGCTTTGGTTAACACCACAAACGCCGATCAGCATGGTGAAAATGTGGGGTGACGGTTTCTGGAACTTGCTGGCGTTTGGTATGCAGATGGCGCTTATCATCGTTACCGGTCATGCCCTTGCCAGCTCTGCTCCGGTGAAAAGTTTGCTGCGTACTGCCGCCTCCGCCGCAAAGACGCCCGTACAGGGCGTCATGCTGGTCACTTTCTTCGGTTCAGTCGCTTGTGTCATCAACTGGGGATTTGGTTTGGTTGTCGGCGCAATGTTTGCCCGTGAAGTCGCCCGGCGAGTCCCCGGTTCTGATTATCCGTTGCTCATTGCCTGCGCCTACATTGGTTTTCTCACCTGGGGTGGCGGCTTCTCTGGATCAATGCCTCTGTTGGCTGCAACACCGGGCAACCCGGTTGAGCATATCGCCGGGCTGATCCCGGTGGGCGATACTCTGTTCAGTGGTTTTAACATTTTCATCACTGTGACGTTGATTGTGGTGATGCCATTTATCACCCGCATGATGATGCCAAAACCGTCTGACGTGGTGAGTATCGATCCGGAACTACTCATGGAAGAGGCTGATTTTCAAAAGCAGCTACCGAAAGATGCCCCACCATCCGAGCGACTGGAAGAAAGCCGCATTCTGACGTTGATCATCGGCGCACTCGGTATCGCTTACCTGGCGATGTACTTCAGCGAACATGGCTTCAACATCACCATCAATACCGTCAACCTGATGTTTATGATTGCGGGTCTGTTGCTACATAAAACGCCAATGGCTTATATGCGTGCTATCAGCGCGGCAGCACGCAGTACTGCCGGTATTCTGGTGCAATTCCCCTTCTACGCTGGGATCCAACTGATGATGGAGCATTCTGGTCTGGGTGGACTCATTACCGAATTCTTCATCAATGTTGCGAACAAAGACACCTTCCCGGTAATGACCTTTTTTAGTTCTGCACTGATTAACTTCGCCGTTCCGTCTGGCGGCGGTCACTGGGTTATTCAGGGACCTTTCGTGATACCCGCAGCCCAGGCGCTGGGCGCTGATCTCGGTAAATCGGTAATGGCGATCGCCTACGGCGAGCAATGGATGAACATGGAACAACCATTCTGGGCGCTGCCAGCACTGGCAATCGCCGGACTCGGTGTCCGCGACATCATGGGCTATTGCATCACTGCCCTGCTCTTCTCCGGCGTCATTTTCGTCATTGGTTTAACGCTGTTCTGACGGCAACCCTACAGACAGAAGGAATATAAAATGAAAAATTGTGTCATCGTCAGTGCGGTACGTACTGCTATCGGTAGTTTTAACGGTTCACTCGCTTCCACCAGCGCCATCGACCTGGGGGCGACAGTAATTAAAGCCGCCATTGAACGTGCAAAAATCGATTCACTACACATTGATGAAGTGATTATGGGTAACGTGTTGCAAGCCGGGTTGGGGCAAAATCCGGCACGTCAGGCACTGTTAAAAAGCGGGCTGGCAGAAACGGTGTGCGGATTCACGGTCAATAAAGTGTGTGGTTCGGGTCTTAAAAGTGTGGCGCTTGCCGCCCAGGCAATTCAGGCAGGTCAGGCGAAGAGCATTGTGGCGGGGGGTATGGAAAATATGAGTTTAGCGCCCTACTTACTCGATGCAAAAGCACGCTCTGGTTATCGTCTTGGAGACGGACAGGTTTATGACGTAATCCTGCGCGATGGCCTGATGTGCGCCACCCATGGTTATCATATGGGGATTACCGCCGAAAACGTGGCTAAAGAGTACGGAATTACCCGTGAAATGCAGGATGAACTGGCGCTACATTCACAGCGTAAAGCGGCAGCCGCAATTGAGTCCGGTGCTTTTACAGCCGAAATCGTCCCGGTAAATGTTGTCACTCGGAAGAAAACCTTCGTCTTCAGTCAAGACGAATTCCCGAAAGCGAATTCAACGGCTGAAGCGTTAGGTGCATTGCGCCCGGCCTTCGATAAAGCAGGAACAGTCACCGCTGGGAACGCGTCTGGTATTAACGACGGTGCTGCCGCTCTGGTGATTATGGAAGAATCTGCGGCGCTGGCAGCAGGCCTTACCCCCCTGGCTCGCATTAAAAGTTAT
The DNA here is from genome assembly GCF_002950395.1 of Shigella sonnei. Classification (NCBI taxonomy): domain Bacteria; kingdom Pseudomonadati; phylum Pseudomonadota; class Gammaproteobacteria; order Enterobacterales; family Enterobacteriaceae; genus Shigella; species Shigella sonnei. The sequence goes on along the minus strand of NZ_CP026802.1, from coordinate 524,249 downwards.
GCCAGCGGTGGCGTGCCTCCCGCATTGATGGGTATGGGGCCAGTACCTGCCACGCAAAAAGCGTTACAACTGGCGGGGCTGCAACTGGCAGACATTGATCTCATCGAAGCTAATGAAGCATTTGCTGCACAGTTCCTCGCCGTTGGGAAAACCCTGGGCTTTGATTCTGAGAAAGTGAATGTCAACGGCGGGGCCATCGCGCTCGGGCATCCTATCGGTGCCAGTGGTGCTCGTATTCTGGTCACACTATTACATGCCATGCAGGCACGCGATAAAACGCTGGGGCTGGCAACACTGTGCATTGGTGGCGGCCAGGGAATTGCGATGGTGATTGAACGGTTGAATTAATCAATAAAAACACCCGATAGCGAAAGTTATCGGGCGTTTTCTTGAACATCGACGGCGAAGGTAACCCCATTAATCACCAGTCAAAACTTTTCACCAGCGTCAGCTCGCCAGCATTACGCATCGGTACAATAAATGTTTCCTGTTTCTCATTGACCGATCCTTCATCGGTGATCAGCGTCAGTTGGGCGGTCGTCAATTCCGTTTCGCTGCGCCCACCATAGTAGTTGATATACACCTGATAGCGCCCGTGAACTGGTGCTGGCATGGCGAAAATCTCGGGTCCGTACCCCGTCGTGACATCCATATCCAGTGCACCACTGTTTTTCAGCACGGTGTTACCGTACCAGGCGTGTTCGCCATCGGGCGTGACAACATGGAGATCGAGATCGGTATTGTCCGTATCCCACGAGAGAACCAGCCGTAAACGTGCACGAATCGTTCCTATACCCGACGTTGAGTAAAACTGCATTTTTTGCCGGCTTTGCCCATCCGGGCTGATGACCTGCACGCTGTTGCTGCCTTCAGTGAAAATATAAGGGCGTGCAAATGAACCATCGGATTCAATTCTCTGCGGCATACTGGCACCGTTGACCACCAGCCGGCCCTGCTGAACTTTACCCGCCGCAGCATAATTCTTTATTTTGCCGCGGATCTGCGCTGAGATATTTTGATCATCTGCCATGTTGACGGACGACGCCGGGTAATTGATCGATTGTGAAAAACTGGCATCTTCGCCCTCTGCCGGATGCCAGCCAGAGAGCGGTGCGTCAATCTCGACTTCCTGCACACCTTCACTGTGAGCGACAGGCGAAAGTGCCACCAGTAACAACGGAAGAAAAATCTTTCGCATAGCATTAGTCCATTAATAATTGTCGGGTCAGCGTTTCGATATAGTTCTCATCAAGCCCGGTGGGATAACCATCAAAGGCCAGGTGCAGATACTCATGGGTTAAATCCAGCCGATCCTGAAGCGTAAAGAAGTTACGAATAAACAGCCGTTTCTGCTGCCGATCGGTATAGGGGAAACCTGAGACTAAACGACAGACCGCAAACACGTCTGGTTCGTTGTACCCCGTCTCGCCTTGTAATATACGCCGCCACTGCGGCATTTTTTTCGCCAGCCAGGCTTTCGCTTTGGGTAATAACTGGCAGGTTGAGCGTGGAGCTCCCCAGCGGCTAAGGCTGTTGTCGGGATAAGCAAACGCGAGTATCTGGTCGTAACGCTCCCCCTGCCCCGCCTGGGCCGTGGCTTGCCGCCAGGAAAGTGTCCCTTCGGTAGCGCGACTGCCATGATAATGAACCGGATCGCCTGCATAGATGAGATCCTGCGTCCAAGCGGTCATCGTTCGCGCCCCCGTGGTCGCTGGCGAAGCAGAAACACGCTGCGTGGCGCTGCTGTCGGGGATGGTCAGGCAATCACCTTCCCGATTGGCGTTTTGCTGTAAAAAAGTACGTATCGCCACGGTCATGGCTTTCGCTGCCTCAGGTGGCGTACTTTTCGCCTCGCGATCCAGAACTCTGGCAACGTACTCTTCACGATCGAGATGCGACTGCAATTTCAGTTTGCCCTTTTCGCTCAGTAAGGTCGTCTCACCGTGGCTGACAAACGTAATGTGGTTACCATTAGTAAACGTCACACGATAGCGCCCATTAAGTACGCCGGGTTTTACTGCCGTCGTACTCTTTTCCGCTGTGATTTTCTTCAGCGGATAGCGGGCAAACAGCTCCACCTCTACACATTGCCCACTGGCAACCTGCATCGGCACTGGCAAAACCCGATTAAGCACCGTCGCATAACGGGTTAGTACCGTTTTGCTGGTGCCACTGCCAGTAACCCACAGCGGTGTACCATCGGTTAACCAGCCAGCAAAACCACCCTGGCGGATTTCCTGTTTATCATCGGCAAACCAGCTCCAGGTTTTCACCCGTACCCGACTACCGAGCATGGATGCGACACCGATTTTCGCCTCGTCCAGCACCACATCCAGTAAGACTTCCTGAGCTTTGTTTTGCGCAGGTAACGTCGCTAATGAATCGAGCAGCGATTTAACCGTTACCGAGGTTTCTGGCTTCAGCGTTGTAAGAGACGCTAACCACGCAGGTGCCTGACGCTGTTGCCAGTATTGCCCCCACACATCTGCGCCAATATGCAACCGCTGCGGCGCAAAATAGAGCCCACAGGAACGTACCAGCGCGGTATCGCGCGTTATGCTCTCCCCAGCCTGACAACAATAAACCTCTTCCGGGGAGTTTCCGCGACACTGGTAGGGCTGCTCCGGTTGATGGGTATCCTCCAGCCAGGCGTAAACATACAGTTTCCACAAACTCCCTAACGGCGTGGTGAGCGAGTCAGGTAATGCTGAGACTTTGGTCACGCCTGATGACGACAGCTGATACAGTTGATCGTGCTGCGCACCGCGCAGCACCAGTTGTAACGGCGTCTCCTCCGCAAGCGTTGGCAGAGTAACCAACGCCAATAGCCAGACGATTCTGCGCCAGTTCACTTATTTCACCTGCATCCCGGTCCATTCACTCCCTGCCGCAACACTTTGCTGCGCAGGTGCATAGGAACGCACATAACGAGCAGGAGGCAGAACGAATTGCCCTTTTTGCGAGAAGCGCAGCAAATGGCGGAAAGTGACCGTTCCCGTCAGTTCTTTCACCGGCACCATATAGGCCAGTTCGCCCATTTCATTACGCGCTTTTTCCAGCAATTGCCCCTGCTGTTTCGCGGCGTTGGGTTTATTGACTGAAATGCCCCATGTTGTGCGCTCAACGTCGGCTCCCGGCGGGAGCGGTACTTCCACCTGACCATAGCGCAGAACTGCATCCTGCTCGCTGGTAAGCGTAATTTCATCGAGATACAGCGCATCGCTGTCAATCTCATTGCTGGTCACCGGCTGCAGAGTAAAGCTCATCTCTTCTTCACCGGGGATAAGCCGATACAACTGGCGTTCAACGGTCACCGGAATGTTACTTTGTTGAGCCGTTTTTGCCGGTTCACGCCAGCGGACCTGCACATTTTGCGGCGATAATTCGTCACCAAAAGAGAGAATGTCCGGCACACCCTGACCAACCCAACGCCAGTCTTCGCCCCCTCCAGTTAACTTATGTTTAGCCCATGCGCCCGCAGGCGCAGGCAAAACAACTGGAGGCATTGTCGCCATATATTTCGCCAGCCAGTTCATGGCCAGCGCGCGCTCAATAGTGGATTGCTCAGCGGTCAAACCACTTAAAATAGCGGCCGTCTGGGTAGCGTCACCACCGCTATTGAGCAGCACAACCGTGTGCGCCAGCGGCTGATTGCTGTTTGCCGCTTTATCCCACGCATATTGCTGAACCTGTGGCATCACCGTGGACTTCAACTGCGCTTTTTTCAGCAACGTCATGGTTAAGACGTTTGCCACCGCATCTGCCAGTGGAGATTCCGGTGTATCGAGGATCAGGCTGTCATTGATATCGCGGATGTCTTCCTCAGAGAAATCTTCATCTTTAGTTCCGCGCCGGGCGATAGCTTCATCCAACCCTTTCAACAACGTTTTGCACGGCAGATTCATCTCCTGTGCCCACGCCAGCACCAGCGCCCGATGCAATAACGGCATGTTATCCGCCTGCTCGGCATAACTGTCGAGCATATGCTGCCAGTATTCCGGTTGTTGCGTTACGCCGAGCGCCTGGCTGGCCTGCCAGTCGGCGTACCATGCCCATGCCGTAAGGAAGGCGTCACCATTGCCATCTTCACCCCACCAGGTAAAGCGCGCTCCGGGCCCCGCCAGTTGCATCAGCCGCAGACGGTTATCCTGAATCATCTGACGAATGTCGTTAGCGGCGGCACTTTGATGATCGGCAAGCGAACGCCAGGCGAGACTGAGCGGGATCAGACGGCTACCGGTGTTGATCACGCCACCCCATGGTCCATCGACTAACGCATCAAGATTGTTGCGGAAAATCTCCTGCGGCGTTTCGCTACTTTGTAGCCGGATATTGCTAGCCTGCTCGGGCAACATCAGCGCGTTCTCGCCACCGCCGAGCATGACATTTTTCTGCTGTTCAACGGGCCAGCTGTTATCCACAAAAGACAGTTTTGTGCTAATGCTGTCCTGCACTTGCCCATTTTGTTGCAGTTCTGCGCTTAACAAGCCAGATTGCTGAATGTTCTGCGCCAGCGAAATATAATTCGCCCCTTTGTGCAGCGTCAGCGTCTGGCGCATCTCAGCGCCGGTAATGACTCCAACTTATTGATAGTGTTTTATGTTCAGATAATGCCCGATGACTTTGTCATGCAGCTCCACCGATTTTGAGAACGACAGCGACTTCCGTCCCAGCCGTGCCAGGTGCTGCCTCAGATTCAGGTTATGCCGCTCAATTCGCTGCGTATATCGCTTGCTGATTACGTGCAGCTTTCCCTTCAGGCGGGATTCATACAGCGGCCAGCCATCCGTCATCCATATCACCACGTCAAAGGGTGACAGCAGGCTCATAAGACGCCCCAGCGTCGCCATAGTGCGTTCACCGAATACGTGCGCAACAACCGTCTTCCGGAGACTGTCATACGCGTAAAACAGCCAGCGCTGGCGCGATTTAGCCCCGACATAGCCCCACTGTTCGTCCATTTCCGCGCAGACGATGACGTCACTGCCCGGCTGTATGCGCGAGGTTACCGACTGCGGCCTGAGTTTTTTAAGTGACGTAAAATCGTGTTGAGGCCAACGCCCATAATGCGTGCAGTTGCCCGGCATCCAACGCCATTCATGGCCATATCAATGATTTTCTGGTGCGTACCGGGTTGAGAAGCGGTGTAAGTGAACTGCAGTTGCCATGTTTTACGGCAGTGAGAGCAGAGATAGCGCTGATGTCCGGCAGTGCTTTTGCCGTTACGCACCACCCCGTCAGTAGCTGAACAGGAGGGACAGCTGATAGAAACAGAAGCCACTGGAGCACCTCAAAAACACCATCATACACTAAATCAGTAAGTTGGCAGCATCACCTGTGCGGCGTTATAAAAAACCGGTTCGAGATTCTTCGGCAGACTGGTCAACGTTTCGTTACGCAGCAGTTTCGCCACGCCTTGTGGATTGATATAGAGCGGAACGATGCCATCAGTGGGTATTACATCCACCATTGCCGGGCGGTTTTTATTCAGTGTTTGCAGGGCGTTATTAACCAGCGTGTCATCGAGGGAGAAAAGCAGCGTTTTGTTTTGCATCGCCAGCGACACGCGGAAAAAATAATCCGACATTAATTGATCGGGTTGCGCCGCCTGCGCTTTCGGATACTGACCGTATCGGGAACTCACTTCGCGACGCCAGATTTGCGCTTCGCCCTGCTGAGTCTGGCTTATCGGCAAAACACCTTCTGGCGCTTTGCTTTCGTGCGCACCAATATTTTGCGTAAACAGTTTCCCTGGCAATTGCGCCTGTTCGGCAGTGCCATCAAACTGACCGACAAACAGCGGGGTTTGCAATTTTGAGTCTTCATACCAGCACAGCCCCGCGGCACCGTCTAACGCCCCATTCAGCTTGTCGTTTTCCTGGCTGATGTGCGAAAGCATCTCTTCGGCAATACCGTGTGAATACGGCACCACCACACAGAAGCTGGCCCCGGCAGGCATACTGTTCCAGACCGGCGTAAAATCGAAACTGGTATCTACGCTGGCGGATTCATCATTTAACGCCACAAAACTGTGCCAGCCGTCGTTACCCATTTCGAAGCGTACGCCAGCAAAAGAAGGCATTAACCGCTGGTAGCCAAAACCCAGCAACCTGGCGCTGACCACGATGCGCTGGCGTACTGGCGTTTTTTCAGCAGCACGCTCTTCCAGGCCAAAGCTTGCTTGCCAGCGTTTTTTGCCGCTCAACAAATCACCTGCGATCGCCGTGGCTTCGGTATCCTGCTGATCATCTTTAAACAACATATCCGTGCTGGAAAACACCAGCATCTTGTCCTGATAAGTCGCGAACATCAGGGCGTTATTGCCGTTATAGCGCAACTGATAAACAGGAATAGTTTCACTATTTATCTTGATGCTACTGATTTCCGTTTTGCTTAACTGGCTGTCGCTGGTAGCGGCAAACAACAATGGCTCCAGCAGTTTGCTTAAACCACTGCGCTGGATCAGCACCATGTAATGTGAAAGATGGCCTTGTTTATCGTGCCATAGCGCAGCCTGCGCGGGCTGATCTAAGAGTGACGAAAAGAGTTTATCTTTCAGCGTGAGATCGTGTTCATAGACAATGCGACGAATGCTGCCTTCAATGCCCAGACGATCGGCATGATTCTGATAATAGAAAACGAAATCTTCACTCAGAACATCGTGGAGAAACGGAATGGTGAGGAGATCTTTGGGAAGCTGGCTCAGAGAGTCGCTGTCGAGAAAGAGGTCCGGCTCATTGAGATCGATTTGCAGATTGTTGTGCACCACCAGCGGCGACAACGTTTTTTCTGGCCCACTGCCAGCATATTGCAACGCCCAGACACCAGCGGAAAGCAGTACTATTGCGCCAAAACCTACAAGACCATAGAACCGCCAGCCTTTCGCTTTTTTTCACCACTCATTGCCACATTCCTTGTGTATAGCCAGCCATTTTTTACGGGCACAGCCAAACTTTACCGTGCCCTAATACGACAAAAGCCCAGACTTTGCAGCCTGGACTTTTCAATTCAAACAAGGGAGATAGCTCCCTTTTGGCATGAAGAAGTAAAATTATTCTTCTTCTGGCTCGTCGTCAACGTCCACTTCCGGAGCGATTTCATCGTCCCCTTCCGCGGCACTGCCGTCGATGGTATCGAGATCTTCCTCGTCAACCGGTTCAGCAACACGTTGCAGACCCACTACGTTTTCATCTTCCGCAGTACGGATGAGGATCACGCCCTGGGTGTTACGGCCCACGATGCTGATTTCTGAAACGCGAGTACGTACCAGCGTACCGGCATCGGTGATCATCATGATCTGGTCGCAGTCATCTACCTGTACCGCGCCAACCACTAAACCGTTACGTTCGGTAACCTTGATGGAGATAACCCCTTTCGTCGCACGCGACTTGGTTGGGTATTCCGCCACTGCGGTACGTTTACCGTAACCGTTTTGCGTTGCGGTGAGGATTGCGCCATCGCCACGAGGCACGATCAGAGAGACGACTTTATCGCCTTCACCTAAGCGAATACCGCGAACACCGGTGGTGTTGCAGCCCATCGCACGGACAGAAGACTCTTTAAAGCGCACCACTTTACCTTCGGCGGAGAACAGCATTACTTCGTCTTCGCCGCTGGTCAGGTCAACGCCGATCAGCTCATCGCCTTCAACCAGTTTGATCGCCACTTTACCGGCGGTACGCAGACGGTTGAATTCGGTGAGGACGGTTTTCTTCACAGTACCGTTAGCGGTCGCCATGAAGACTTTCACGCCTTCTTCAAACTCGGTCACTGGCAGGATCGCGGTGATACGTTCGTCCTGCTCCAGCGGCAGCAGGTTGACGATCGGACGACCGCGCGCGCCACGAGTGGCCTCCGGCAACTGGTAAACTTTCATCGAATAGACGCGACCACGGCTGGAGAAGCACAGAATATGGTCGTGCGTGTTTGCCACCAGCAGTCGGTCGATAAAGTCTTCTTCTTTAATACGTGCGGCAGATTTACCTTTCCCGCCACGACGCTGCGCTTCGTATTCAGAAAGCGGCTGATATTTAACATAGCCCTGGTGAGAGAGCGTCACGACCACATCTTCCTGGGTGATCAGATCTTCCAGGTTGATGTCTGCGCTGTTGGCGGTGATTTCAGTACGACGTTTGTCACCGAACTGTTCACGAACCAGCTCCAGCTCTTCACGGATCACTTCCATCAGACGATCGGCGCTACCAAGAATACGCAACAGTTCCGCGATCTGATCCAGCAGCTCTTTGTATTCGTCGAGCAGTTTTTCGTGCTCAAGGCCGGTCAGTTTCTGCAAACGCAGATCCAGAATCGCCTGAGCTTGCTGTTCGGTCAGGTAGTACAGACCATCACGCACGCCGAACTCTGGCTCCAGCCATTCCGGACGCGCAGCATCGTCGCCAGCACGTTCCAGCATCGCGGCAACGTTGCCCAGCTGCCACGGATTAGCCACCAGCGCAGTTTTCGCTTCTGCAGGCGTCGGCGCATGACGGATCAGTTCGATGATCGGGTCGATGTTCGCCAGCGCCACGGCTAGTGCTTCAAGGATATGAGCACGATCGCGAGCTTTACGCAGTTCGAAAATAGTACGACGGGTCACCACTTCACGGCGGTGACGAACAAACGCCGCGATGATATCTTTCAGGTTCATGATCTTCGGCTGACCATGGTGCAATGCCACCATGTTGATACCGAAAGAAACCTGCAACTGGGTCTGGGAGTAGAGGTTGTTGAGCACAACTTCACCGACCGCATCGCGTTTAACTTCAATCACGATGCGCATACCGTCTTTGTCAGACTCGTCACGCAGCGCGCTGATGCCTTCCACGCGTTTTTCTTTTACCAGTTCCGCAATCTTCTCGATCAGGCGCGCTTTGTTTACCTGATACGGAATTTCGTGGACGATAATGGTTTCACGCCCGGTTTTGGCGTCGACTTCCACTTCAGCACGGGCGCGGATGTACACCTTGCCACGACCGGTACGGTAAGCTTCTTCAATACCGCGACGACCGTTAATGATTGCCGCCGTCGGGAAGTCCGGCCCCGGGATGTGTTCCATCAGCCCTTCAATGCTGATGTCTTCATCATCGATATACGCCAGACAACCGTTGATGACTTCCGTCAGGTTGTGCGGCGGGATGTTGGTTGCCATACCTACGGCGATACCGGAAGAACCGTTCACCAGCAGGTTAGGAATTTTGGTTGGCATGACGTCCGGAATTTTTTCCGTGCCGTCATAGTTATCAACGAAATCGACCGTCTCTTTTTCGAGATCGGCCATCAGTTCATGGGCAATTTTCGCCAGACGGATTTCCGTATAACGCATTGCCGCCGCAGAGTCGCCGTCGATGGAACCGAAGTTACCCTGACCGTCTACCAGCATGTAACGCAGCGAGAATGGCTGCGCCATACGGACGATCGTGTCATAAACCGCCGAGTCACCATGGGGATGGTATTTACCGATTACGTCACCAACGACACGGGCAGATTTTTTATAGGCTTTGTTCCAGTCATTGCCTAGTACGTTCATGGCGTAAAGTACGCGACGGTGTACCGGCTTCAGGCCATCTCGGACATCCGGCAGCGCACGGCCAACAATGACCGACATCGCATAATCCAGATAGGAGCTCTTCAGCTCTTCCTCAATGTTGACCGGTGTAATTTCTCTCGCAAGGTCGCTCATCTAACCGCTATCCCTCTACTGTATCCCGGATTCAAAGGTCGCAAATTATAACACAGCCGCGCAGTTTGAGGTAAACCTATACGCTTTATTCACATCCAATGCCTGATATACTCGTTTGTCTTGCCAATTACGGAGTAGAAGTGCCAATGAATGCCGAAAAATCGCCGGAAAACCATAACGTAGACCACGAAGAGATCGCTAAATTTGAAGCCGTCGCCTCCCGCTGGTGGGATCTTGAAGGTGAGTTCAAACCGTTGCACCGCATTAACCCGCTGCGTCTGGGCTATATTGCCGAGCGTGCTGGCGGTTTATTTGGCAAAAAGGTGCTCGATGTCGGTTGTGGCGGCGGCATTCTGGCCGAGAGTATGGCGCGCGAAGGCGCGACGGTGACCGGTCTGGATATGGGCTTTGAGCCATTGCAGGTGGCAAAGCTGCACGCGCTGGAAAGCGGCATTCAGGTGGATTACGTGCAGGAAACCGTGGAAGAGCACGCGGCAAAACATGCCGGGCAGTATGATGTGGTGACCTGCATGGAGATGCTGGAGCACGTACCCGATCCGCAGTCAGTGGTCAGAGCCTGTGCGCAACTGGTGAAACCAGGCGGCGATGTCTTTTTCTCGACGCTTAACCGCAACGGCAAGTCATGGCTGATGGCGGTGGTTGGCGCGGAATATATTTTGCGCATGGTGCCCAAAGGTACGCATGATGTGAAGAAGTTTATTAAACCGGCAGAGCTGCTTGGCTGGGTGGATCAGACCAGTTTAAAAGAGCGACATATAACCGGGCTACATTACAACCCGATCACTAATTCCTTTAAGCTCGGCCCCGGCGTGGATGTGAACTATATGCTGCACACGCAGAATAAGTGAGGTTGATGTTTGGCCGCGCCAATGCCTGATGCGACGCTTGCAGCGTCTTATCAGGCCTACAAATGCTCTCCGTAGGCCAGATAAGGCGTTTACGCCGCATCCGGCAATTGTGATGGTCAGACAGCGATTACCATTTCACCGTCATCGACAAAAACCCTGCCGTCTGGGCAAAATCATCACTCCCTTTCTGCCACGCCACGCTGCCGCGCAGGGACACTCGCTGACTGATATTGCCCGTGACTCCCACTTTTATTTCACCCCGTCGCTTCACCGCATCGTCACTGATAGTGCTGCCATCTTCTTCAATTTCCGTCGCATGGGGATCGTGATAATAATTCAGATCTAATGTTGGTGTGACACCAACCGCGGTACGCCATTCGCTGTGTAAACCCAGCCGCGTCTGAATATCATCCCCCTGCGATTGTGACACGCGCGCATGGTTAGCGGCGGTAAAATCATCCTGCTGCACGCCCTGATAAATCACCTGCGCCTGCGGTTCAATCACCACACCACGCCCCGGTAACCACTGATACCCGGCTTCCAGCGAGGCGATAATCCCCGACGAATGGTAATGATCTGTGCCATCTTCATGTTCAGAAACATCATTGCTAAACCACGCGTACTGCAACCAGTTATCCAGCCAGGCCCCCTGCTTCTGATTACCGTGCTGATACCAGCTTGAGGTCAGCCCAACGGCATAACCGTGGTTCTGGTTATCGGCGCGAGTTCCGGTCATATTCGAGCGGCTGTCGCCCTGATTATCACTGTAGCTACCAACCGCCCCAAGCATCCACTCGCCATCCGTGCCCCAGCGCCCGCTAAACAAGCCGCCGCTAAGCTGCACCGTAGAAGTGTCTTCCTGCTGAGCCAGTTGCCCTGCCGCCGTGTAATGATAACGTCCGCCGATAACACGTAAATTCAGCGTCTGACCATCGCCACCAGCGTGATCGCGTCGCTCCATCATAAACGCCTGATTTGCCGCCCGCAGGTTATTGAGATAACCGCCAACTTTGGCATTCAGCACCGGCTGGTAAGCAGGCGTAGGGGCCGGGTCGGGGGTTGGGTCAGGATCCGGTGTGGGATCAGGATCGGGAGTCGGGTTGGGATTAGGTGGCGATGGCGGCGTTACTTCTTGCGATCGCAGATACCAGTCGTTGTTATCTTCCACCAGCGTGTAGTCATACGCTCCCATATTGACGTAGCCGCTGCCTGCCAGACTGAACTGCGCATTGTTTTGAAACTGCGTGGGATCAGCTGCGAAATCAACCACTTTAATGCCTGTCGATGTCGGCTCACCAATCCCTGTAATAGAGTTAACCACCACCGTGGTATTGCCAGCAGTATTACCGTTCATCACCAATTGATCGCTTACCGAGTCATCGCCGTTTAATTCGCTATCGAGCAGTAGCGTACCGCCGCCGGTATAATCACCGTTTACCGTCAGCGTATCGCCAGCGACGCCATTTTGCAGGCTAACCGCACCGGACGTATTGGTCAGATCACCATTAACCGTCACGTCGGCAAGATAGGTCAGGCTGTCAGTTTCAAGGTTGGTATTAAGCTCACCTGTCAACGTCACGCCATCGGTAGCATTCACCAGCGTCCCATCGCCGTTAAACAATGAGGCATTAAGGGCGACGGAAGTATCCTGCCCGGTCAGACGCAAAACCGTACCATCGCTGATATCGATAGTGCCGCTGGAAGTAGCATCGATAGACTGAATATCCTGATCCGCGCCAGTAACGAACGCCGCCCCATCACCGACCCACAGTGACGAAGCATAAGGAAAGATATCCGCAACATCGCCTTTCAGGGTGCCTTCTTCGACACGTACTGCCGACTGCGTTGTACCGCTGGCGGTCAGCTCCAGCGTACCCGCCCCCGTTTTAGTAAATGTGCTACCCTCATCCTGATGCTGCCCGCTGCTGTCAGCCATCAGTGCGCCCCACTGCGTGTCTACCCCCGCATCAACTGCCACTTCACCGTCGGCGCGCATTTCAATATCACGCCCATGCTCAGTCGTCGTAGAGCGAGTATCGACATTGGCAGTAATCTCCATCACGCTTTCTTGTTGCTTATCGGTAAAGATAACCTGGCGGTTATAGTGGGTATCTCCAAGCTGCGAGTTGTCGCTCACCATCAGCGTACCGGAGGCGATTTGTGTTGTGCCCAAATAACTATTATTGTTTGCCAGACTTACCTGCCCGTCGCTCGCATCGACCACCACGTAGACGCCATCTTTCCCGTCGCCGCCGATATGCAAATTGTCGCCACCTGCAAGATCTACCACATCCTGACTGCCGATAACCGTTCCGCTGCTGCCACTGACTTCAAGGCCATCATTGTATGATGTGCCGCTCTGCCAGGTGGAGAAATCAGAGAGATCGAGCACACCGCCGTTTAACACGATCGACTGCGGATCGTCCTGGAGAGCGGCGAGATCTGCCGCGTCGCCTTCCAGCGAAAGCACCGCACCATCATCAACGACTATATCGCCGGTTAGCGCCATCGACTGCGCCCCCGACAGCACGTAGCTGCCGTTTTGCGCAATGGTGAGCTGACCAGCACCTTCGATGGTGCCAGCAAAACTGCCTTGATTAACAGTAACATTGCCACCAGCATCGATATTTAAAGTGCCATTCTGAAAGCCCGTCAATGAGTGCACAAAGGTTTGTTGGGTGGAGCCAACGTTTAGCTCTGCCTGATTCTGGTACTTATCAATACTCCCTATCGTCAGACCGTAGCAGTCTTGCGGATCGTCCTGGCAATGCGTATCGCCGACATTCATCAGGGAGTTGCTGCGGCCCAGGGTAACTTCACCGTTTTCAATCTGCATCTCACCAGTAAAGTCATTGTTATCTGCATTAAGTACCAGATCGCCGGAACCTGTTTTGGTGATCAACCCGGTACCAGCAATAGAGTCAACAGCTCCGTCATTCTCTGTATTGCCAATAACCAGCGTTTTTCCGTCGGCAATTAGACTGGCCCCCTGAATCTCCAGACAACCAGTATCACTTAAATAAGTGATAGTCTTAATACTAGTTTTTAGACTAGTCATTGGAGTACAGATGATTGATGTCTTAGGGCCGGAGAAACGCAGACGGCGTACCACACAGGAAAAGATCGCAATTGTTCAGCAGAGCTTTGAACCGGGGATGACGGTCTCCCTCGTTGCCCGGCAACATGGTGTAGCAGCCAGCCAGTTATTTCTCTGGCGTAAGCAATACCAGGAAGGAAGTCTTACTGCTGTGGCCGCCGGAGAACAGGTTGTTCCTGCCTCTGAACTTGCTGCCGCCATGAAGCAGATTAAAGAACTCCAGCGCCTGCTCGGCAAGAAAACGATGGAAAATGAACTCCTCAAAGAAGCCGTTGAATATGGACGGGCAAAAAAGTGGATAGCGCACGCGCCCTTATTGCCCGGGGATGGGGAGTAAGCTTAGTCAGCCGTTGTCTCCGGGTGTCGCGTGCGCAGTTGCACGTCATTCTCAGACGAACCGATGACTGGATGGATGGCCGCCGCAGTCGTCACACTGATGATACGGATGTGCTTCTCCGTATACACCATGTTATCGGAGAGCTGCCCACGTATGGTTATCGTCGGGTATGGGCGCTGCTTCGCAGACAGGCAGAACTTGATGGTATGCCTGCGATCAATGCCAAACGTGTTTACCGGATCATGCGCCAGAATGCGCTGTTGCTTGAGCGAAAACCTGCTGTACCGCCATCGAAACGGGCACATACAGGCAGAGTGGCCGTGAAAGAAAGTAATCAGCGATGGTGCTCTGACGGGTTCGAGTTCTGCTGTGATAACGGAGAGAGACTGCGTGTCACGTTCGCGCTGGACTGCTGTGATCGTGAGGCACTGCACTGGGCGGTGACTACCGGCGGCTTCAACAGTGAAACAGTACAGGACGTCATGCTGGGAGCGGTGGAACGCCGCTTCGGCAACGATCTTCCGTCGTCTCCAGTGGAGTGGCTGACGGATAATGGTTCATGCTACCGGGCTAATGAAACACGCCAGTTCGCCCGGATGTTGGGACTTGAACCGAAGAACACGGCGGTGCGGAGTCCGGAGAGTAACGGAATAGCAGAGAGCTTCGTGAAAACGATAAAGCGTGACTACATCAGTATCATGCCCAAACCAGACGGGTTAACGGCAGCAAAGAACCTTGCAGAGGCGTTCGAGCATTATAACGAATGGCATCCGCATAGTGCGCTGGGTTATCGCTCGCCACGGGAATATCTGCGGCAGCGGGCTTGTAATGGGTTAAGTGATAACAGATGTCTGGAAATATAGGGGCAAATCCAGCAATATCAAAGGTAACTTCACTTAAGCCGAGATACATAAAGCCACCCGCCGCAGTGGAAGGACCATCTCCATAGCCTGCTGCGCTGTTGTTCTCATCCACTAACACGCCGCCGTTCTGGCTGTAGCTGTCATCAACAGAAATATCAATAAGATAGGGAGCCGTCGCGCTATTGGTATATATCGCCCCGCCATAACCTTCGGCAGTGTTATTTGTAAAGGCAGTGTTATTTATTATCGTATAACCTGGAGGATGCTTGCTGTCGCTATTATTATCGGTAACATCGATTGCCCCGCCATCGCCATCACTGTAACTTGTTGATGTATATGCCTGGTTGTTATCAAAAATAACATCACTTAAATAGACGTCATTATTAATGGTATAAATTGCGCCACCTTTGCCATCATTAGCGATATTATTGCGAAACATGGCGTTAGTGACACTTAAATCGACGGCACCAGTATCGTTAGTACCAGAAGAATAGATTGCGCCACCATAGCCGCCTGCGACGTTACCGGAAAAAATGACATCAGTAAGATTCAGCGTTGAGTTTTCTTTAGCAAATATGGCCCCGCCGTTATAATATTCTCCTGTAACGGTGTTATTGGCAAACAGAGTCATTCCAGTTTCGTTTTCTGGTGATAATGTAAATTCCGCTCCTTGTTGCAAAAATACGGCCCCACCGCTGGCATTATTGGTCATATCCGAAAAAACCAGCCATTGCCCATCGGCGATACTCCAGTCCTGCGTAATGCCTGAAAGGCTTTGCCTGCTGGCGTGACAACTCGCTTTGATATCATATCCCTGGCATAAATCAATGGCCGCCGCGACACCGTTAGCAGAGAAAAGAGATGCAATCATTGACGGGAGTAGAGATAAATACTCCTTGCGTAGAAAGATAATCCGCATATTAATCTGACCATCATTTTATATAAGACGGCATATTTAAACGCATTATACAATATGGGTTATCTTTCTTTTGTAAATTGTCCAACCCGATGCAATGGCTATTTTGTTATTATTTGATGAATAATATCAGTGCGTCATAATTCAAGTTAATAACCTTAAGGGATACCAGTTATATTTAAACTAAATTATAGTAATGAATAATTTTCTTATAATATAAGGTAAATTAACAAAATGGCTTCGCATTTAACAATAACCGAATAGAAAACAACCATTTCGACATCAACAATCGCTTACATTCGCTTATATATTGACCACAACTGATACATCAGATTATGTGATGACTCGTGCTTAGATCAATTTTTGCAATCATTAACAAAAAGATTAATAAACCATCTATATCAATTTATCCAACCTATTCTGCCGTTCAAGAAATCGCCGAACAGTTATTTTTAACAAATTTTTCTCTTCCCATTGACTTTCCCGGACACCTTGTCTGACCTAAGGTGCGCGAAAGCCACTTTTTCCTTCCTGAGTTATCCACAAAGTTATGCACTTGCAAGAGGGTCATTTTCACACTATCTTGCAGTGAATCCCAAACATACCCCCTATATATAGTGTTCTAAGCAGCTTCCCTTACTACAGGTAGTCTGCATGAAACTATTGCGGAAAGAATTCCAAAAACAGGTACGACATACATGAATCAGAATCTGCTGGTGACAAAGCGCGACGGTAGCACAGAGCGCATCAATCTCGACAAAATCCATCGCGTTCTGGATTGGGCGGCAGAAGGACTGCATAACGTTTCGATTTCCCAGGTCGAGCTGCGCTCCCACATTCAGTTTTATGACGGTATCAAGACCTCTGACATCCACGAAACCATTATCAAGGCTGCCGCAGACCTGATCTCCCGTGATGCGCCGGATTATCAGTATCTCGCCGCGCGCCTGGCGATCTTCCACCTGCGTAAAAAAGCCTACGGCCAGTTTGAGCCGCCTGCGCTGTACGACCACGTGGTGAAAATGGTCGAGATGGGCAAATACGATAATCATCTGCTGGAAGACTACACGGAAGAAGAGTTCAAGCAGATGGACACGTTTATCGATCACGACCGTGATATGACCTTCTCTTATGCTGCCGTTAAGCAGCTGGAAGGCAAATATCTGGTACAGAACCGCGTGACCGGCGAAATCTATGAGAGCGCCCAGTTCCTTTATATTCTGGTTGCCGCGTGCCTGTTCTCGAACTACCCGCGTGAAACGCGCCTGCAATATGTGAAGCGTTTTTACGACGCGGTTTCCACATTTAAAATTTCGCTGCCGACGCCAATCATGTCCGGCGTGCGTACCCCGACTCGTCAGTTCAGCTCCTGCGTACTGATCGAGTGCGGTGACAGCCTGGATTCCATCAACGCCACCTCCAGCGCGATTGTTAAATACGTTTCCCAGCGTGCCGGGATCGGCATCAACGCCGGGCGTATTCGTGCGCTGGGTAGCCCGATTCGCGGTGGTGAAGCGTTCCATACCGGCTGCATTCCGTTCTACAAACATTTCCAGACAGCGGTGAAATCCTGCTCTCAGGGCGGTGTGCGCGGCGGTGCGGCAACGCTGTTCTACCCGATGTGGCATCTGGAAGTGGAAAGCCTGCTGGTGTTGAAAAACAACCGTGGTGTGGAAGGCAACCGCGTGCGTCATATGGACTACGGGGTACAAATCAACAAACTGATGTATACCCGTCTGCTGAAAGGTGAAGATATCACCCTGTTCAGCCCGTCCGACGTACCGGGGCTGTACGACGCGTTCTTCGCCGATCAGGAAGAGTTTGAACGTCTGTATACCAAATATGAGAAAGACGACAGCATCCGCAAGCAGCGTGTGAAAGCCGTTGAGCTGTTCTCGCTGATGATGCAGGAACGTGCGTCTACCGGTCGTATCTATATTCAGAACGTTGACCACTGCAATACCCATAGCCCGTTTGATCCGGCCATCGCGCCAGTGCGTCAGTCTAACCTGTGCCTGGAGATAGCCCTGCCGACCAAACCGCTGAACGACGTCAACGACGAGAACGGTGAAATCGCGCTGTGTACGCTGTCTGCTTTCAACCTGGGCGCAATTAATAACCTGGATGAACTGGAAGAGCTGGCAATTCTGGCGGTTCGTGCACTTGACGCGCTGCTGGATTATCAGGATTACCCGATCCCGGCCGCCAAACGTGGAGCGATGGGTCGTCGTACGCTGGGTATTGGTGTGATCAACTTCGCTTACTACCTGGCGAAGCACGGTAAACGCTACTCCGACGGCAGCGCCAACAACCTGACGCATAAAACCTTCGAAGCCATTCAGTATTACCTGCTGAAAGCCTCTAATGAGCTGGCGAAAGAGCAAGGCGCGTGCCCGTGGTTTAACGAAACCACTTACGCGAAAGGGATCCTGCCGATCGATACCTATAAGAAAGATCTGGATACCATCGCTAATGAGCCGCTGCATTACGACTGGGAAGCATTGCGTGAATCAATCAAAACGCACGGCCTGCGTAACTCTACGCTTTCTGCCCTGATGCCGTCCGAGACCTCTTCGCAGATCTCTAACGCCACTAACGGTATTGAACCGCCGCGCGGTTACGTCAGCATCAAAGCGTCGAAAGACGGTATTTTGCGCCAGGTGGTGCCGGACTACGAGCACCTGCACGACGCCTATGAGCTGCTGTGGGAAATGCCGGGTAACGATGGCTACCTGCAACTGGTAGGTATCATGCAGAAATTTATCGATCAGTCGATCTCTGCTAACACCAACTACGATCCGTCACGTTTCCCGTCAGGAAAAGTGCCGATGCAGCAGTTGCTGAAAGACCTGCTCACCGCCTACAAATTCGGGGTCAAAACGCTGTATTATCAGAACACCCGTGACGGCGCTGAAGACGCGCAGGACGATCTGGTACCGTCAATCCAGGACGATGGCTGCGAAAGCGGCGCATGTAAGATCTGATATTGAGATGCCGGATGCGGCGTAAACGCCTTATCCGGCCTACGGCTCGGTTTGTAGGCCTGATAAGACGCGCCAGCGTCGCATCAGGCTCCGGGTGCCGGATGCAGCGTGAACGCCTTATCCGGCCTACGGCTCGGATTTGTAGGCCTGATAAGACGCGCCAGCGTCGCATCAGGCACAGGATGCGGCGTAAAATGCCTTATCCGGCATTAAACTCCCAACAGGACACACTCATGGCATATACCACCTTTTCACAGACGAAAAATGATCAGCTCAAAGAACCGATGTTCTTTGGTCAGCCGGTCAACGTGGCTCGCTACGATCAGCAAAAATATGACATCTTCGAAAAGCTGATCGAAAAGCAGCTCTCTTTCTTCTGGCGTCCGGAAGAAGTTGACGTCTCCCGCGACCGTATAGATTACCAGGCGCTGCCGGAGCACGAAAAACACATCTTTATCAGCAACCTGAAATATCAGACGCTGCTGGATTCCATTCAGGGTCGTAGCCCGAACGTGGCGCTATTGCCGCTTATTTCTATTCCGGAACTGGAAACCTGGGTCGAAACCTGGGCGTTCTCAGAAACGATTCATTCCCGTTCCTATACTCATATCATTCGTAATATCGTTAACGATCCGTCTGTTGTGTTTGACGATATCGTCACCAACGAGCAGATCCAGAAACGTGCGGAAGGGATCTCCAGCTATTACGATGAACTGATCGAAATGACCAGCTACTGGCACCTTCTGGGCGAAGGCACCCACACCGTTAACGGTAAAACCGTAACCGTTAGCCTGCGCGAGCTGAAGAAAAAACTGTATCTCTGCCTGATGAGCGTTAACGCGCTGGAAGCGATCCGCTTCTACGTCAGCTTTGCTTGTTCCTTTGCCTTTGCAGAACGCGAACTGATGGAAGGTAACGCCAAGATTATTCGCCTGATTGCCCGCGATGAAGCCCTGCACCTGACCGGTACTCAGCATATGCTGAATCTGCTGCGCAGCGGCGCGGATGATCCGGAGATGGCGGAAATTGCCGAAGAATGTAAGCAGGAGTGCTATGACCTGTTTGTCCAGGCGGCACAGCAAGAGAAAGACTGGGCGGATTATCTGTTCCGTGACGGTTCGATGATTGGTCTGAATAAAGATATTCTCTGCCAGTACGTTGAATACATCACCAATATCCGCATGCAGGCAGTCGGTTTGGATCTGCCGTTCCAGACGCGCTCCAACCCGATCCCGTGGATCAACACCTGGCTGGTGTCTGATAACGTGCAGGTTGCTCCGCAGGAAGTGGAAGTCAGTTCTTATCTGGTCGGGCAGATTGACGCGGAAGTGGACACCGACGATTTGAGTAACTTCCAGCTCTGATGGCCCGCGTTACCCTGCGCATCACTGGCACACAACTGCTGTGCCAGGATGAACACCCTTCCCTTCTGGCGGCGCTGGAATCCCACAATGTTGCGGTTGAGTACCAGTGCCGCGAAGGTTACTGCGGCTCCTGTCGCACCCGACTGGTCGCAGGTCAGGTGGACTGGATTGCCGAACCGTTAGCCTTTATTCAGCCGGGGGAAATTTTGCCCTGTTGTTGCCGGGCAAAAGGCGATATTGAAATCGAGATGTGAATTGGTTGTAGTGCCAGATACAACGCTTATACGTCTTATCTGGCCTACAACGATTACATGGCGTAGTAATACGCTTTCACCTGCTCCCAGTCCGCTTTGGGGATTGGCTCCAGATATTTTCCAGCTGGCGGAAGTCATGATTAATCGCTTTATTGCGACGCAAGCGGCGACGACTTTTCTCCAGGTCAAGAAAACCAGCTTCTGCTTTACCTTCTGTTTTCACATAGATATGGCGAACATAACAACAGCCATGCTGACGATTAACGCTATGCATTTTCTTAAACGCCAGCGCCACTGCTTTCAACATGGCTTGCCGTACTTCGTCAGAATAGGGCGATACTGCATGCCGGGCATACCAGTCAGCAATGCTGATGAACCCCGCCATATCTTCAGTCACCAGCAACGCGCGCCATTCACCCTCAATTTTCACCGCTTCACCAAAAACGATCTTCGGCACGATGACACCGGCCCGTTCCAGTTCTTTAATTACCGCAACCTCACGGACAATCGTTGGTCGGCCGAACGGATAACGTACGGAATGAAACAGATGATGCGTCATGCGCTTTACATACAGCTTTTTGCCGTTGCGCTCGACGCATTGCACCCCGCTCATACCATTACGGCGATAGTTAGGCTCTTCAACCCAGTCGCCCTCTGTTGCCCACCAGTGATTAAATTCGTCGTACTTTGCTGAAACTGCCATACCCTATCGCCTGTCATTTTTATTAACGACAATGACTATAGGTGGTTACCTGAGGAAAATCTTAATGAAACGTGTCGTATTAATGAATTTCTTTTGCCGCTACTAAATAGCTGCGCTTAATACCGCTACACTTTTGCCAGCCCATGTTTGCCTCCGGGGAATGGGCTGACGGTTTCCATAAAATGGCGAACTTTTTTCAACAGTTGCCACATTGAGCTGCACTGATGATTACGCGTTATTGTGTCGTGAAGTGCCTGCCATAGCCGTTCAACATGATTCACCCATGGCGAGTAAACCGGCTGATAAATGACCCTGAACTTCGGGTTCTCCTTCAGCCAGCTCTGTGTTTCCCGGCTTTTGTGGATAATGTAGTTGTCCACGATCAGCGTGATGGTTTTCGCCCGACGGTATGTCGCTTTAAGCCGCTTCAGCAGGCTGATGAACAGCGCCGAACTTTTGCTGTTGCCGCCCACACAGCTGACTTTACCTGTCCCGCTGTGCAGCGCTCCGGCCAGATAATATTTTTCATTCTGTCCCGGCGTGACCACCCGTTTTTGCTGTCCGCGCAGTTGCCAGTCCGCACCGATTTTGGGATTAAGATGGATATCCACTTCATCTTCATAAAAGACCGGATGCTCTGCGCTGCATTCGTCCAGTGCTTTATGGATTGCTGCCATCTTTTCATCTTTATGCGGGTCACGGATACGCAGAGTTGGCGCAGCCCTTCGCCACACAATCCCCGCAGACGGCAACCAGCGGCGAACGGTTCCGGCATTTAACTGGCAACCGGTTATCTCATTGATTTTTATTGCCAGCAGTTCTGTACTCCAGCGTGAACGCTGGTAGCCAAAGTCGCCGGGAGAATGTTTTACCAGCTCACGTAACAGTGTGCAGATATGCTCAAACGGCCAGCGACGGGCACGCCCGGCAGGTAATGATTTCAGTCCCTCAACACCCGACTGCGTGAACCAGTTAATCCAGCGTCCAACAGAGGAACGGGCGCAGCAGAGCGTTCTGGCAACGTCGCTGACACGGTCGCCCCGGTGCAGCATCAGCATGGCAGTCAGTCTGCGGGCATAATTTTTATCGTGTGTTTTATGGATGGCTTTCTGCATCAGGCGTCGTTCGTCACGGGAAATTGGTGCTATGATCGGCATTGCTCAGTCCGGTTGGTGATTTGTTTTGATTTGGCGATTGATCAGATCGCACAATCCGGGCTAAGTTCCCTCAAAGTGATCTACTATTCCGCGCAGCTATTTAGTGTGACACCGCTTTTGCCCTTCATTTGCAGCGCATAGATTCCACCAGCCACGACCACTAATAGTGCGCCCAGCAGATAAAATGTGAATTTAATCAGGTGGATACAGCGATGAATTTTATTCGACAGGGATTAGGCATCGCCTTATTACCAGAGTTAACGCTGAAAACCATTGCAGGTGAATTGTGTTCCGTTCCTCACGAACCAACCTTCTATCGACAGATTTCGTTGTTGGCTAAAGAAAAGCCGGTAGAAGGCAGTCCACTGTTTTTACTACAAATGTGCATGGAACAATTAGTGGCGATTGGAAAAATTTGATATGAGACAGGATGGCGCATGAACGCCATCCTGCAGTAGCATTACTCTTTATTAAGGAATTTTACTGCCTTATCAGGGAAATCAGTAAACAGCCCATTTACACCCGCTTTGTTATACAGAGCATCATATAACTGATTCACATCAGTAGTGTATTCAGGCAGTTTATCCGACCGCACGGTATAAGGATGCACTACCAGTTTATTCTGCTGAGCATCTTGCACCATGCCAGTGAGTTTGATATTACCCGGCTGCGATGTTTCCTCAATCAACATATGGTAATCCGGCCCGATACCGTCGGCATATTCCGCGACTTGCTTCATGGCACCTGGCTTAAACATCCAGTCATAGCTGTAATTAACCCAGCTTCCGTCCGGCTGTTTCTGCTGCGTTTCATTCCAGTCGGTATAGGCAATCAGCTGTACCAGATTGAGATCCATGCCCATTTTAGGTTCCAGCTCATTCTTAATACGCTTCAGCTCATCAGCATCAAAACATTGCAAATAAACTTTATCGTCCTTACCGGTGTAACCATATTTCTTCAGCACTTCCAGCGTTTTTGCCGCAATATCCTTCCCTTCCTGATGATGGAACCACGGCGCTTTGATTTCTGGATAGATACCGATATTTTTCCCGGTAGAGTGATTTAACCCCTGAACAAATTCAATCTCTTCTTCAAAGGTGTGCCCCCGGAAGTCGGACTTACCCATTGGGAAACGCCCCGGATAAGTCTGTACTTTTTTACCGTTTTCAATATCGAAACCTTCGGTAAATTTCAGCGACTTAATTTCATCCAGCGTGAAATCTATCGCGTAGTAACGACCGTCTTTGCGCGCCCGATCCGGGAAACGATCGGCAACATCAGTAACACGATCGAGATAATGGTCATGCAGAACAACCAGATGGTCGTCTTTGGTCATCACCAAATCCTGTTCCAGATAATCCGCTCCCTGCGCATACGCCATCGCTTTTGCTGGCAGCGTATGCTCCGGCAAATATCCACTGGCACCGCGATGGGCGATGACTATTTTTTCGTTGCTGTCCGCCGCCATTGCACTGCTTCCCATGACTATAGTGCTCATCATGATCGCCATGCTAAGGTTTTTCAGCTTCAATTTCATGCCATTAGCCTCCGTTGCGTTTTTGCAGTAATTGTTCATGGCGACGTTTTTCGCCAATCATCACAACAATCAACAAGATAACCGCCAGAATGCTGCCGCCAATCATTACCATAAAGCCGCCATCCCAGCCGAAGAAGTCCACGGTGTAGCCAACAATCGCGCTCGCCGCCACCGAACCGCCCAGGTAACCAAACAGCCCGGTAAAGCCCGCTGCCGTACCTGCCGCTTTTTTCGGTGCCAGTTCCAGCGCATGCAGACCGATCAGCATCACAGGACCGTAGATCAGGAAGCCGATAACAATCATACAAATCATATCGACGGTTGGGTTACCTGCCGGGTTCATCCAGTAAACGATAGTCGCGATGGTCACCAGTGTCATAAAGAAAACGCCGGTTGCCCCACGGTTGCCACGGAAGACTTTATCCGACATCCAGCCGCACAGCAGAGTGCCCGGAATACCTGCATATTCATAAAGGAAGTAGGCCCAGGAGGATTTATCCAGCGCGAAATGCTTAACCTCTTTCAGATAAGTCGGTGACCAGTCGAGGATGCCGTAACGCAGCAGATAAACGAACACGTTGGCGATGGCGATATACCACAGCAGTTTGTTCGGCAGTACGTACTGCATGAAGATTTGCTTCGCCGTCAGCTCCTGTTCCGCTTTTTCGTTATAGTCGTCCGGATAATCATTTTTGTACTCTTCGATCGGCGGCAAGCCACAGGATTGCGGGGTATCGCGCATCATCGCAAAGGCGAATAATGCCACCAGAATGGCGCAGAAAGCAGGCATATAGAGCGCCGCATGCCAGTCATTGAACCAGGCCATCCCCAGCAGGAACAGCAGCGGCGGAATACCACCACCGACGTTGTGCGCACAGTTCCACACTGACACAATGCCGCCACGTTCTTTCTGCGACCACCAGTGCACCATAGTACGACCACACGGCGGCCACCCCATCCCCTGGAACCAACCGCAGAGGAACAACAGTACAAACATCACCGCAATGCTCGACGTCGCCCATGGCACAAAGCCCATAAACAACATCACTGCCGCCGCCAGAATCAAACCTGCGGGCAGGAAAACGCGCGGATTCGAGCGATCCGATACCGAACCCATGATGAATTTCGAAAATCCATAAGCAATCGAGATCCCCGAAAGGGCAAAACCTAAATCACCGCGTGAGAATCCCTGCTCAACCAGATAAGGCATAGCAAGCGCAAAGTTCTTACGAACCAAATAGTAAGCCGCATAGCCAAAGAATATCCCCAGGAAAATTTGCCAGCGCAATCGACGATAAGTCGGATCGATCTCCGCGGCAGGTAAGCGCGCTTTGTGTGGCGCTGGTTTAAAAATACTCAACATTGATAGCCTCCGTGGCCCGTGGTCTTATTTATGATTAACAGCCTGATTCAGTGAGAGAACCTGCCGTTTCTTGAGTTGCCGCGATGTTAAGAAAACATTCATAAATTAAATGTGAATTGCCGCACACATTATTAAATAAGATTTACAAAATGTTCAAAATGACGCATGAAATCACGTTTCACTTTCGAATCATGAGCGAATATGCGCGAAATCAAACAATTCATGTTTTTACTATGGCTAAATGGTAAAAAACGAACTTCAGAGGGATAACAATGAAAACTCGCGACTCGCAATCAAGTGACGTGATTATCATTGGCGGCGGCGCAACGGGAGCCGGGATTGCCCGCGACTGTGCCCTGCGCGGGCTGCGCGTGATTTTGGTTGAGCGCCACGACATCGCAACCGGTGCCACCGGGCGTAACCACGGCCTGCTACACAGCGGTGCGCGCTATGCGGTAACCGATGCGGAATCGGCCCGCGAATGCATTAGTGAAAACCAGATCCTGAAACGCATTGCACGTCACTGCGTTGAACCAACCAACGGCCTGTTTATTACCCTGCCGGAAGATGACCTCTCCTTCCAGGCCACTTTTATTCGCGCCTGCGAAGAAGCAGGGATCAGCGCAGAAGCTATAGACCCGCAGCAAGCGCGCATTATCGAACCTGCCGTTAACCCGGCATTGATTGGCGCGGTGAAAGTTCCGGATGGCACCGTTGATCCATTTCGTCTGACCGCAGCAAACATGCTGGATGCCAAAGAACACGGTGCCGTTATCCTTACCGCTCATGAAGTCACGGGACTGATTCGTGAAGGCGCGACGGTGTGCGGTGTTCGTGTACGTAACCATCTCACCGGCGAAACTCAGGCCCTTCATGCGCCTGTCGTGGTTAATGCCGCCGGGATCTGGGGGCAACACATTGCCGAATATGCCGATCTGCGCATTCGCATGTTCCCGGCGAAAGGATCGCTGCTGATCATGGATCACCGCATTAACCAGCATGTGATCAACCGCTGCCGTAAACCTTCCGACGCCGATATTCTGGTGCCTGGCGATACCATTTCGCTGATTGGCACCACCTCTTTACGTATTGATTACAACGAGATTGACGATAATCGAGTGACGGCAGAAGAGGTTGATATTCTGCTGCGTGAAGGGGAAAAACTGGCCCCCGTGATGGCGAAAACGCGCATTTTGCGGGCCTATTCTGGCGTGCGCCCGCTGGTTGCCAGCGATGACGACCCGAGCGGACGTAACGTCAGCCGTGGCATCGTGCTGCTCGACCATGCTGAACGCGATGGTCTGGACGGATTTATCACCATCACCGGTGGCAAACTGATGACCTATCGGCTGATGGCTGAATGGGCTACCGACGCCGTGTGCCGCAAACTGGGCAACACGCGCCCCTGTACGACCGCCGATCTGGCACTTCCTGGTTCACAGGAACCCGCTGAAGTTACCTTGCGTAAAGTCATCTCCCTGCCTGCCCCGCTGCGCGGTTCTGCGGTTTATCGTCATGGCGATCGCACGCCTGCCTGGCTGAGCGAAGGTCGTCTGCACCGTAGCCTGGTATGTGAGTGCGAAGCGGTAACAGCGGGTGAAGTGCAGTACGCGGTAGAAAATTTAAACGTTAATAGCCTGCTGGATTTACGCCGTCGTACCCGTGTGGGGATGGGTACCTGCCAGGGCGAACTCTGCGCCTGCCGCGCTGCCGGACTGCTGCAACGTTTTAACGTCACGACGTCCGCGCAATCTATCGAGCAACTTTCCACCTTCCTTAACGAACGCTGGAAAGGCGTGCAACCCATCGCCTGGGGAGATGCACTGCGCGAAAGCGAATTTACCCGCTGGGTTTATCAGGGACTGTGTGGTCTGGAGAAGGAGCAGAAAGATGCGCTTTGATACTGTCATTATGGGCGGCGGCCTCGCCGGATTACTCTGTGGCCTGCAACTGCAAAAACACGGCCTGCGCTGTGCCATTGTCACGCGTGGTCAAAGCGCGCTGCATTTCTCATCCGGTTCGCTGGATTTGCTGAGCCATCTGCCTGATGGTCAACCGGTGACAGACATTCACAGTGGACTGGAATCTTTGCGTCAGCAGGCACCAGCCCATCCTTACAGTCTTCTCGAACCACAACGCGTGCTCGATCTCGCTTGCCAGGCGCAGGCATTGATCGCTGAAAGCGGTGCGCAATTGCAGGGCAGCGTGGAACTGGCCCATCAGCGCGTTACCCCGCTCGGCACTTTGCGTGCAACCTGGTTAAGTTCGCCAGAAGTTCCCGTCTGGCCGCTACCCGCGAAGAAGATATGTGTAGTGGGGATAAGCGGGCTGATGGATTTCCAGGCGCATCTTGCGGCGGCTTCGTTGCGCGAACTGGATCTTTCGGTTGAAACCGCAGAAATAGAGCTGCCGGAACTGGATGTCCTGCGCAATAACGCCACCGAATTTCGCGCGGTGAATATCGCCCGTTTCCTTGATAATGAAGAAAACTGGCCGCTGTTACTTGATGCGCTTATTCCTGTCGCCAATACCTGCGAAATGATCCTGATGCCCGCCTGCTTCGGCCTGGCCGATGACAAACTGTGGCGTTGGTTGAATGAAAAACTACCTTGTTCACTGATGCTTTTGCCAACGCTGCCGCCTTCCGTGCTGGGCATTCGTCTGCAAAACCAGTTACAGCGCCAGTTTGTGCGCCAGGGTGGCGTGTGGATGCCGGGCGATGAAGTGAAAAAAGTGACCTGTAAAAATGGCGTAGTGAATGAAATCTGGACCCGCAATCACGCCGATATTCCGCTACGTCCACGTTTCGCGGTTCTCGCCAGCGGCAGTTTCTTTAGTGGCGGACTGGTAGCGGAACGTAACGGCATTCGCGAGCCGATTCTCGGCCTTGATGTGCTACAAACCGCCACGCGGGGTGAATGGTATAAGGGCGATTTTTTTGCGCCGCAACCGTGGCAGCAGTTCGGTGTAACCACTGATGAGACGCTACGCCCGTCGCAGGCAGGGCAAACCATTGAGAACCTGTTTGCCATCGGTTCGGTGCTGGGCGGATTTGATCCCATCGCCCAGGGATGCGGCGGCGGTGTTTGTGCCGTCAGTGCTTTACATGCCGCTCAACAGATTGCCCAACGCGCAGGAGGCCAACAATGAACGACACCAGCTTCGAAAACTGCATTAAGTGCACCGTCTGCACCACCGCCTGCCCGGTGAGCCGGGTGAATCCCGGTTATCCAGGGCCAAAACAAGCCGGGCCGGATGGCGAGCGTCTGCGTTTGAAAGATGGCGCACTGTATGACGAGGCGCTGAAATATTGCATCAACTGCAAACGTTGTGAAGTCGCCTGCCCGTCCGATGTGAAGATTGGCGATATTATCCAGCGCGCGCGGGCAAAATATGACACCACGCGCCCGTCGCTGCGTAATTTTGTGTTGAGTCATACCGACCTGATGGGTAGCGTTTCCACGCCGTTCGCACCAATCGTCAACACCGCTACCTCGCTGAAACCGGTGCGGCAGCTGCTTGATGCGGCGTTAAAAATCGATCATCGTCGCACGCTACCGAAATACTCCTTCGGCACGTTCCGTCGCTGGTATCGCAGCATAGCGGCTCAGCAAGCACAATATAAAGACCAGGTCGCTTTCTTTCACGGCTGCTTCGTTAACTACAACCATCCGCAGTTAGGTAAAGATTTAATTAAAGTGCTCAACGCAATGGGTATCGGTGTACAACTGCTCAGCAAAGAAAAATGCTGC
This sequence comes from Shigella sonnei, assembly GCF_002950395.1. Lineage (NCBI taxonomy): Bacteria > Pseudomonadati > Pseudomonadota > Gammaproteobacteria > Enterobacterales > Enterobacteriaceae > Shigella > Shigella sonnei. Next base: position 495,374 of record NZ_CP026802.1, on the reverse strand, counting down.
GGCGTACCGCTAATCGCCAACGGCTTTACCGATAAAGCACGCAAACAGGCAATTACGAATGTAGAGTCGATCCGCGAAGCTGTGGGAGTAAAAGGCATTCCGGTGATTGCCACCTCCTCAACCTGTACATTTGCCCTGCGCGACGAATACCCGGAAGTGCTGAATGTCGACAACAAAGGCTTGCGCGATCATATCGAACTGGCAACCCGCTGGCTGTGGCGCAAGCTGGACGAAGGCAAAACGTTACCGCTGAAACCGCTGCCGCTGAAAGTGGTTTATCACACTCCGTGCCATATGGAAAAAATGGGCTGGACGCTCTACACCCTGGAGCTGTTGCGTAAAATCCCGGGGCTTGAGTTAACGGTGCTGGATTCCCAGTGCTGCGGTATTGCGGGTACTTACGGTTTCAAAAAAGAGAACTACCCCACCTCACAAGCCATCGGCGCACCACTGTTCCGCCAGATAGAAGAAAGCGGCGCAGATCTGGTGGTCACCGACTGCGAAACCTGTAAATGGCAGATTGAGATGTCCACAAGTCTTCGCTGCGAACATCCGATTACGCTACTGGCCCAGGCGCTGGCTTAAACTCCTTTCTGATGCCCGGTAAGCATGTGGTTACCGGGCATTTTTGCGTACACGATTCCGTGCCCAATGTATGCGTTGCAACGCAGTGAAAATTCCTCTGAAAACGTCTCGCAAAGGCTGAAACTGGCAGATGTCAAAGGCCTGGGATAACCGTAATGTCGCGTCATCATAAATATCAGGTGACGGACAACCATGACCGAATCAACAACCTCCTCCCCGCATGATGCGGTATTTAAAACCTTTATGTTCACACCCGAAACCGCACGGGATTTTCTCGAAATACATTTGCCAGAACCACTGCGCAAGCTTTGCAACCTGCAAACCTTACGCCTGGAACCCACTAGTTTTATTGAAAAAAGTTTACGCGCTTACTACTCGGATGTTTTGTGGTCCGTGGAAACCAGCGACGGTGACGGCTATATCTACTGCGTGATTGAACATCAAAGCTCTGCAGAAAAGAATATGGCTTTTCGGCTAATGCGCTATGCCACTGCCGCCATGCAGCGTCACCTGGATAAAGGCTATGACAGAGTTCCGCTGGTGGTGCCATTGCTGTTTTATCATGGCGAAACATCGCCCTACCCGTACTCACTTAACTGGCTGGATGAGTTTGACGATCCGCAACTTGCCCGGCAGTTGTACACCGAAGCTTTTCCGTTGGTGGATATCACCATCGTACCTGACGATGAGATCATGCAACATCGGCGTATAGCTCTGCTTGAACTGATTCAAAAGCATATTCGCGACCGCGATTTAATCGGTATGGTCGACAGGATCACCACGCTTTTGGTTAAAGGCTTCACTAATGACAGCCAGCTACAAACACTGTTTAATTATCTGCTGCAATGCGGCGATACCTCCCGTTTCACCCGTTTTATTGAGGAGATTTCCGAACGTTCACCACTACAAAAGGAGAGATTGATGACTATTGCTGAGCGGCTACGGCAGGAAGGACACCAAATTGGCTGGCAGGAAGGTATGCATGAACAAGCCATTAAAATTGCTTTGCGCATGCTGGAACAGGGCATTGATCGTGACCAGGTGCTCGCGGCCACCCAGCTAAGCGAAGCCGATCTGGCAGCGAATAACCACTAATTAACACAGGCCCACAGCCGATCCCCATGGGCCTTTGATATCAATAACTACCTTTTATGCGTGGCCCATTTTTGCCTGATTTAAACATCGCCAGTCGTTGATCCAGGGCATCGCTGTAGAGCATCGTGTCAACGCCAACAGCGACAAAGTTCGCTCCCCACGCCAGGCATTGCTGCGCCATATCAGGAGCCACAGCCAGAAAACCAGCCGCTTTACCCGCAGCACGGATCCGCCGAATGCTGGTTTCAATAATTCGCTGCACTTCCGGGTGCCCGGCGTTATCCGGGTAGCCCAACGACGCAGAAAGATCCGCTGGTCCAATAAACACGCCATCAATCCCTTCGACGTCGAGGATCTCGTCCAGGTTATCCAGTGCCGTTTTACTTTCCACCTGCACTAACAGACAAAGCGAATCGTTGACTTGCGCCATGTAATTCTCAATGCGTCCCCAGCGCGCAGCCCGTGCCACACTGGCCCCAACACCACGCTCACCGTAGGGAGGATAGCGCGTGGCAGACGCCACCTGACGAGCCTGATCGGCAGTATCGACCATCGGGATCAATAGAGTTTGCGCGCCAATATCCAGAACTTGTTTAATCAGCGATTTACTGCCTTCCACCGGACGGATCACGGGTTGGCTGGCATAGGGCGCTACCGCCTGTAGCTGGTGATAAAGATCCTGAATGGTGTTTGGCGCGTGCTCCCCGTCAATCAGCAACCAGTCATAACCGGAAGTAGCGGCAATTTCTGCCATATAAGAAGTAGTCGAGCTTAACCACAGACCAATTTGCACTTCGCCCTTGCGTAAACGTTCTTTAAAGGGATTGGTTAATAATGCGTTCATCGTGTTCCTTAACCTATTTAATGATGTGCCACGTCGGTCTGCGCAACAGTACGATTTACACGCAGAGTGAAAATAATCAGCGAACCGATGACCGCCACCGCTGCCAGTGTCAGTAATCCTGCCGCATCGCTGGCAAATAACGTTTCTGCTTTCACGCGCAGGATCGGGGCAATAAACCCGCCCACTGCACCAAACAGGTTTACAAAACCAATCCCCGCAGCCAGCGCCGTACCGGAAAGCAGTTGTGTCGGCATCGTCCAGAACACCGGCTGCACGGCAATAAACCCGATAGCTGCAACACACAGCGCTACGATCGCCATTACTGGAGAAAGCAGCCCGGACAGACCAATACCAATGCCCGCCGCCAGTAATGTCAGCGCTGCGACATTACGCCGTTCGCCGGTTTTATCGGAATAGCGCGGAATAAGCCAGGTCCCAAACAAGGCCGCAACCCACGGAATGGCGGTGACCACCGACGCTGTAAAGCCCACTTTTGTTCCCAGCAATGCCGCAACCTGGGTCGGCAGGAAGAAAATTAATCCGTAAACCGCCACCTGAATGGTCAGGTAGATAATCGCTAGTTGCCAGACTCGGCCATTACGCAGCGCATCGCTCAGCCGAGAAGTCACTTTCTGTTGTTCTTCACTTGCCAGTTGATTGATAAGCAACGTTTTTTCTTGTTTACTCAGAAAACGTGCCTGCTCCGGTGTGTCATCAAGCCAAAAGAATGTGAATACCCCAGCACCGACTGCCAACAATCCTTCAATCACAAACATCCAGAACCAGCCGGGATGCCCCATAAATCCATGCATCTCCAACAGCGCGCCGGAAAGCGGTGATCCCAGTGTTAACGCCAGCGGTGCGCCCATATAGAACAGCCCCATAATGCTGGCGCGATTACGCTGCGGAAACCATTGCGAGGTGAGATAAATCATACCAGGGAAAAATCCGGCCTCCGCAGCACCAAGCAGAGTGCGAACTATCAGAAATTTCGCTTCAGTATCGGCCCATGCCATGGCTGCCGAAAGAAATCCCCACAGCAGTGTTGTCGTACCAATCCAGGTTCTGGCCCCCAGTTTGCGCATCAAAAGATTCGCCGGAACACCCAGAAACGCATATACCACAAAGAAAATGCCTGCTCCCAGCGCATAAGCTTCATTACTCAACCCGGTATCAATCTGGTAGGTCTGTTTGGCAAAACCGATATTCGAACGGTCGAGAAACGCCAGCACATACAGCGCCAACATAAACGGAATTAAACGCACACGGTTTTTCTTCACCACGGCGTCAAGCAAAGCGGTGCTCATAAAAAGCTCCTTAGAATATGTGGGCGTTACCGTTGTCACAGCAACGCCCGGAGTGATTAGTGGCTGTAGGGGCGTTTCAAATTGCAGTCACGATTGAGTTCGACGCCAAAACCGGGTTTATCAAGCACTGATTTATGAATACGACCATTCACCGGAACCGGCTCATTGAGCAGAATCGGGTCAAACTGCGGACGCATCGTTGAACAATCCGGGCTGGTCATCAGGAATTCGCTGAATGGCGTATTGGTGAAGGTGATCACCGCATGGTGAGAGTAAACAGACGAACCGTGCGGCACCACCAGTTGCCCCCTGGATTTGGCGATTGCGGCAATTTCCACCAGCGTGGTTAAACCACCGCACCAGCCAACATCCGGCTGCATAATGTCGATACCGGTTTCTGAAAGCGTACGAAAAGATTGCAGTGTGCCGTGGTGCTCACCGCTGGTGACCATCATTCCGACTGGCGCGTTGCGTTTCAGTTCGCGATAACCTTCATACTGCTGTGGCGGCAGGCACTCTTCGATCCATTTCAGGTTATAGGGCGCGCAAGCGTGGGCCAGTTTGGTGGCATAGTTCACGTCCTGACTCATCCAGCAGTCGAGCATTAACCAGAAATCCTCACCGCATTTTTCACGCATATCCGCGACCATAACGGCATCTTTGCGGATCCCCGCATCGCCATCATGTGGCCCCCAGTGCGTCGGCATTTTGCCACCGATAAAGCCCATCTCTTTTGCCAGATCCGGACGCGCGCCTGTGGCGTAGAACTGAATCTCATCACGAACTGCGCCGCCTAAAAGTTTATAAACCGGAAGCCCGACCACTTTGCCGAACAGATCCCACAGAGCCAGATCGACACAGGAAATCGTGTTCATCACCAGGCCACCAGAGCCGGAGTAATACAGGGTGGCATTGAGCATTTGATCATGGATCAGTTTGATATCACTGACACATTTACCCTCAATGAAACGGTTAAGATGTTTTTCGACAATAAAACAGCCCATTTCACCGGCTGTCGAAACAGCGAATCCGGTCTGGCCGTTTTCTGCTTCGACTTCAACAATCAACGTGCCAAGAACGTTAATGCCAAATGACTGGCGTGACTGCTCGTAATCGCGGTATTTACTCATCGGGGTGGCAATATGATCGTCAATCCAGTGATTCGCCCCCTGGTCGTGATAATCACCGCCGCCAGCACCTTTTTCTGCTGTCGCACCGCCAGTAAACCAGGCGCGAACCTGTTTGATTTTTGGTAGGGTCATGATGTTCTCCATTGTTATGAGGCCTGTAAGTCAAAGGGACTTTTCCATCCCAACAGACGTGAAATATCCCTGGCGCAGGCAATGGCCTTGCCCGCCAGATAATCACGGTATTCTTCATTGATTTGTAAGCGGGTACCGACCACCGAGATCGCAGCGGTAAGCTCGTTATTGGCGTTAAACACCGGCGCAGCGACACAACGGACATCGGGGTAATCTTCGCCGTTGTCATAGCTCCAGCCCTGACGGCGAATACGCGCCAGTTCTTCGTGAAGTTGCTGTGGATGAGTAATCGTTGTGGGTGTCGCCTGCTCCCAGACCAGCCCTTCGATAATACTTTGCTGTACCGCTGCAGGTTGCCAGGCAAGCAGGCATTTACCTATTCCGGAGCGATAAAGCGAAAGGCTTTTTCCTTCATGGGAACGCACGCTGATAGTGGCTGATGACTCCACTTTTAAAATGTAATAAGCGCTGCCGTTATCAATAATCCCCAGGTGACATAACAGCCCGGTGGTATCCATCAGTTGCGTCAAACGCGGTCGAGCCAGTTCCCGGAGATCCATCTTGCTTAACGCATGACCAGAAAGCTCCACCAGCCTGGTCCACAAACAAAAATTTTCCTGGTGATCAAGGCTAAGAAAACGCTGACGCCTGAGTTCATTAAGCAGCAAATAGGCCGTGCTTTTAGGGATTCCCAATGTGTCAATGATCGTCGCAGCACTACAGGGGCCAATGCGGGCAATCAAATTGAGAATATCAATAGCCCGTGTCAGGGCGGGAACTTTGCTTGATTCCAACATACTGGACTCCAGTCTTAGATACTGGAATCAGTCTCGTTGCTCAGGGGGAGTAAAATTGTGAAGCGCATCAAATCCCGCTCCTCGTCCAGCGGACTGGAGAAATTACGCACAAATTTGTGAATCAGTGCACGGATTTTTTCTTATTGAGTACAACAGGTTGGACAAGTTTTGCCGGAGGGGGAATGTGCCGGTGCAGTAAACCGGCACAGAGTGGCGGAATCAGACAGATAAGGTCATGGACTCAACAACCTCAATCCAGCCATGCTCACTGGCGATATCCTGGCCGTTTAACCAACGGCGCAGCATATTCAGTGCCATCATTGCGCACACTTCCTGACGGATAGCCAGGCTGTAGCGTGTAGTGCTGAAACGCACACGCAGAGCGAAAGTGCCGTCTGGCGTGGCTAGCGCAAAGTTGAGATGCTCGTTCTCGAAACCCGAAACAGCCAGTGCCAGCCCGGCAAAATGGTTGGCCCGCCGTTCTGTAATCCAGTGCGCAGTTTGCGCCAGGGTTTCTTCCTGTGAAGGAACCACTTCACACGCCAGCAATGGAGCACCTGCGCGAGAAAGTTGCAAAGCCAATAAACCACCGGTGAATTGCTCGCTCAACGTCAGGCTGAACTGGCGGTTTTGCAATTCGCGACTGATCTGCGCGGGCAGTCCTTCGGTGCCTTCGAAAATCACGCTCTGTCCGGCAACACGTTTAACGTCCAGCCACAGTTTTTCCATCGCCTGTTGCTCGCTTGCCGGTCCGGTGAGTTTCAGTTCGATGATCGGCATTGAGGAGCGATAGCCCATTGTTACACCCGGCGGCAGTTGTAGAGTGTCCAGGCTTTGTGCCAGATCGCTTTCCGAACGACCAAAGGTAGTTAAACGCAGACAAACCGGCGACTGTGGTAAAGAAAAACGCTCGCGCAGGCGCGGCAGGATTTCGTGCTCGACCATCACCTTAAATTCTGACGGTACGCCGGGAGTAAAGAACATCAGGCAACGATTAAGCCGCACGGCAAAACCACAGGCGGTGCCTACCGGGTTATTGATAAATTCAGCACTGGCAGGCAGCTCCGCTTGTTTACGGTTGCTCGGTGCCATTACTCGTCCACGTTCGTGGAAATAGCGTTCCATCTCTTTGAGCCAGGCTTCATGCAGCACCAGGCCTTCACCTTTTGCTGTCGCAGCGGCGAGTGCACTTAAATCATCACTGGTCGGTCCCAGCCCGCCGTTAACGATCAGCACATCGGCGTGCTGACTACGTTCGCGAAGAATGGTGACTAAGTCATCAAGGTTATCCCCCACCGTATTGCGGCGAGATAATGGCAACCCCTGATGAAAGAAAAAATCGGCCAGCCAGGCAGCGTTAGTGTCAACGATTTGCCCGTGTAACACTTCATCCCCGGTGGATAACATTTCCACTTTTAACATGGTTATCTCCTGCTTTTGTTATCGAATCACTATAACGCAAAGGGAGATAAGGCGTAGTAAGAAACTGAATGGCGCGACAGAATGCCGCGCCGGAAGGGATCAGAAACTGGCGTTAACCCCAACATACGGGCCGTCAGCCACGGCGTTGTCGCGGTTACCGTCTTTACCCGACAGATTCAGGTAGCGATAACCCGCCTCAATACTGACTGGATGCATAATGGTGTAACGCGCGCCAGCATTCGCTTCCTCATAACTTTTAATACCGCTGGAGAGTGAATCCGGAGAGTAGTAATACTCGCCAAACAAACGGAAGCTGTTGCCAATTTTCCACTGCAAACCACCTCCTACCGCTGCGGCATAACCTTCATCGCCGTAATTCGGGTTGGTGTAAACGCCTTTTCCGCCAACGGTCGCCATTAACGGCCCGAGAGGCAGATTCAACCCCAGCCCCACGCCAGCGACGTCACCGTCGTCGTCGTTATGTGTCCAGTTACCGCTTAACGCCAGGCCCGTCGATTCAGTCCCAAAACCGACACCAATATTGGTGTATTCTTTACCCGCCTGACCGCTGATGCTCATTGCATTGACCGATGCAGAAACCAACAGCATTCCGGCCAGACCTGCTAGCGCAATTTTTTTCATTATCCCCTTTCCCACAAGCAATTAATCAAAATTCCCAAAGCTGCGGGATTGTACTGCCTGGCACAGAGGATTCAATGAGCGAAAAAAGGGATCTAGTCACTTATTGTAACTAAATACTTCTTAAATAATTAAACGCCGAAAAAATAAACACACTTTACCGATACACACAAAAATAATAATAAGTGCAGTTATCATCGCAAAAGAGATTACTGTCACTTTCACATATTTCTGAGTTACCGTATTCTCATGGTTTCTTTTTATTTATAAGGAATACCCCTGTGCGACAACGGACTATTGTATGCCCTTTGATTCAAAATGATGGTGCTTATTTGCTGTGCAAAATGGCCGACGATCGCGGCGTTTTCCCCGGTCAATGGGCGCTTTCGGGTGGCGGCGTGGAGTCTGGCGAACGAATTGAAGAGGCACTACGCCGCGAAATTCGCGAAGAACTGGGAGAACAGCTGCTTTTGACAGAAATCACGCCGTGGACCTTCAGCGATGATATTCGCACCAAGACGTATGCAGATGGTCGCAAGGAAGAGATTTATATGATTTACCTGATTTTTGACTGCGTTTCTGCCAACCGAGAAGTGAAAATAAACGAAGAGTTTCAGGACTACGCGTGGGTAAAACCTGAAGATCTGGTGCATTATGATTTAAATGTTGCCACCCGAAAAACGTTACGTTTGAAAGGTCTTCTTTAACAATGATGACAGCCATCACTGGCTGTCAGATTGAAAATTTAGTGGTTAACGAATTCCCCATCCAGATAAACTTTGCCTTTTTCCACATGCATGACTAAACCATCCAGATAATCAGGTTTAAATGTCGCATCACGCTTATTTTTAGCAATATATGTCAGGCAATGATTATGGGTGAAAATAACGATATTTTTATCAGGCGCTTTGCTTTGTAAGTCCTTAATTGCACTATAAATCTCATTACCGCACTGAAGAAGTCGTTTATCTACCGTCAGTTTTTTACCCGCGGAAAACCAGGTCGCCGACTGAATGGTCCGGACGGTATTACTGGAATAAAGATCGAAATCAGGGATGTCAGCGCTAAAAGCGTTGCCCAGTTCACGGGCATCCTGGGTACCTTTAACCGTAATACCTGTTTTATCTGACAAGCATTGATTGGTTGAACGATCGCAACGTTCAGCATGGCGAAACAAAACGACAACCGGGTGCTGCTGTGCCAGTCTGGCCAATGTTTTATTGTCGATACGTGGCAAACCATTGCTACTCCAGGCGGCATGAGTACCCAGTCCGGCAATTGCAGCGAGCGCCAGTAAAATGATGAAATATTTTTTTGACTTCAATGATGAGCGGCAAAAAGCTAACACGTAAACTCCACCTATAGACAAGCGCAACCAGACAATTACCGTGAAATTGAGCGACATTTCTGGCGATAATTAGCAGTTGGTGTAATATTAAAAATCCTACGATGTCGGCAAAATGCCTCAAAATTTTGCCAAATGCAAAGCCTAAATAAGAAAAAATATAAAAATTTCAATATTTACGTCTAATATTAGTTTCTTAAGGTTAAGTTAATATTCTATCCTTAAAATTTCGCTCCAAATGGCAAAATATACACAACACTCTTTATAGCAAATATAAGTGGACAGGTATTCAATGGCGGAAGGAAAAGCAATGTCAGAATTTTTGCCTTTTTCGCGACCAGCAATGGGCGTGGAGGAACTCGCTGCAGTTAAAGAGGTTCTCGAATCCGGTTGGATCACAACCGGTCCGAAGAATCAGGCGCTTGAGCAAGCCTTTTGCCAGTTGACGGGAAATCAGCATGCCATCGCGGTCAGTTCAGCCACCGCCGGAATGCATATCACGCTAATGGCGTTGGAAATTGGCAAGGGCGATGAAGTGATTACGCCTTCCCTGACCTGGGTTTCAACCCTCAATATGATTTCCTTGTTGGGTGCAACGCCGGTAATGGTGGATGTCGACCGCGATACGCTGATGGTCACGCCTGAAGCGATCGAGTCAGCCATTACGCCACGCACTAAAGCCATCATTCCGGTGCATTATGCCGGTGCGCCAGCAGATATTGACGCCATTCGCGCCATTGGCGAACGTTACGGCATCGCAGTTATCGAAGATGCTGCCCATGCCGTCGGTACGTATTACAAAGGGCGACATATTGGCGCAAAAGGTACCGCTATTTTTTCATTTCATGCCATTAAAAATATTACCTGTGCGGAAGGTGGCCTGATTGTAACTGATAATGAAAACCTTGCCCGCCAGCTACGGATGCTGAAATTTCACGGTCTGGGTGTCGATGCCTATGACAGACAAACCTGGGGCCGTGCACCGCAGGCTGAAGTCTTAACACCGGGCTATAAGTACAATCTGACCGATATTAACGCCGCGATTGCCCTGACACAGTTAGCAAAATTAGAGCACCTCAACACCCGTCGGCGCGAAATTGCCCAGCAATATCAGCAAGCACTGGCAGCTCTCCCCTTTCAGCCATTAAGCCTTCCCGCCTGGCCGCACGTTCACGCCTGGCATCTGTTTATTATTCGTGTCGATGAACAACGTTGTGGTATCAGTCGCGATGCGTTGATGGAAGCGTTAAAAGAAAGAGGCATTGGTACCGGGTTACATTTCCGCGCCGCTCACACACAAAAATATTATCGCGAGCGTTTTCCCACGCTGTCGTTACCGAATACCGAATGGAATAGCGAACGCATCTGTTCTTTGCCGCTGTTCCCGGATATGACTACCGCCGATGCCGACCGTGTCATCACAGCCCTTCAGCAACTCGCAGGACAATAAGCCATGTTTGAAATCCACCCTGTTAAGAAAGTCTCGGTGGTTATTCCCGTTTATAACGAGCAGGAAAGCTTACCGGAATTAATCAGGCGCACCACCACAGCCTGTGAATCGTTGGGGAAAGAGTATGAGATCCTGCTGATTGATGACGGCAGTAGCGATAATTCCGCGCATATGCTGGTCGAAGCCTCACAAGCGGAGAACAGCCATATTGTGTCTATTTTGCTTAACCGCAATTACGGGCAACATTCAGCGATTATGGCGGGATTCAGTCACGTTACTGGCGACTTAATTATTACCCTTGATGCCGATCTCCAGAATCCGCCAGAAGAAATCCCCCGCCTGGTGGCAAAAGCCGATGAAGGTTACGACGTGGTAGGGACTGTACGCCAGAACCGCCAGGACAGCTGGTTTCGTAAAACAGCTTCGAAGATGATTAACAGGCTTATTCAGCGCACCACCGGCAAAGCGATGGGTGACTACGGTTGTATGCTGCGCGCCTATCGCCGTCATATTGTCGATGCGATGTTGCACTGCCATGAACGTAGCACCTTTATCCCGATTCTGGCGAATATCTTCGCCCGCCGTGCCATTGAAATTCCAGTACATCATGCCGAGCGTGAGTTTGGTGAATCCAAATACAGTTTTATGCGCCTGATTAATTTGATGTACGACCTGGTGACCTGCCTTACCACAACGCCGCTACGTATGCTGAGTCTGCTCGGCAGCATTATTGCGATTGGAGGTTTTAGCATTGCGGTGCTGCTGGTGATTTTACGCCTGACCTTCGGACCACAATGGGCGGCAGAAGGCGTCTTTATGCTATTTGCCGTGCTGTTTACTTTTATTGGCGCTCAGTTTATCGGCATGGGATTGCTCGGTGAATATATCGGCAGGATCTACACCGATGTCCGCGCCCGCCCCCGCTATTTTGTTCAGCAAGTTATCCGTCCATCCAGCAAGGAAAATGAATAATGAAAACCGTCGTTTTTGCCTACCACGATATGGGATGCCTCGGTATTGAAGCTCTGCTGGCTGCCGGTTACGAAATTAGCGCCATTTTTACCCATACCGATAATCCCGCTGAAAAAGCCTTTTATGGTTCGGTGGCTCGTCTGGCGGCGGAAAGAGGCATTCCAGTTTATGCGCCGGATAACGTTAATCATCCGCTGTGGGTGGAACGCATTGCCCAACTCTCACCAGAGGTGATTTTCTCTTTTTATTATCGCCATCTTATTTGCGACGAGATTTTGCAGCTCGCTCCCGCAGGTGCATTTAATCTGCACGGTTCGCTGTTACCAAAATATCGTGGTCGCGCGCCGCTGAACTGGGTGCTGGTGAACGGTGAAACGGAAACGGGCGTTACATTGCACCGAATGGTAAAACGTGCCGATGCTGGGGCCATTGTGGCGCAACTGCGCGTTGCCATTGCGCCAGACGATATCGCTATTACGCTGCATCATAAATTGTGCCATGCCGCGCGCCAGCTACTGGAACAGACATTACCCGCCATTAAACACGGTAATATTCTGGAAATTGCCCAGCGCGAAAACGAAGCCACCTGTTTTGGTCACAGAACGCCAGATGACAGTTTCCTTGAATGGCATAAACCGGCATCCGTACTGCACAACATGGTACGTGCCGTTGCCGATCCGTGGCCGGGTGCCTTCAGCTATGTTGGCAATCAGAAATTCACCGTCTGGTCGTCGCGTGTTCATCCTCATGCCAGCAAAGCACAGCCGGGGAGCGTGATTTCTGTTGCGCCACTGCTGATTGCCTGTGGCGATGGCGCGCTGGAAATCGTCACCGGACAGGCGGGCGACGGCATTACTATGCAGGGCTCGCAATTAGCGCAGATGCTGGGCCTGGTGCAAGGTTCACGCTTGAATAGCCAGCCTGCCTGCACCGCCCGACGCCGTACCCGGGTACTCATCCTCGGGGTGAATGGCTTTATTGGCAACCATCTGACAGAACGCCTGCTGCGCGAAGATCATTATGAAGTTTACGGTCTGGATATTGGCAGCGATGCGATAAGCCGTTTTCTGAATCATCCGCATTTTCACTTTGTCGAAGGCGATATCAGTATTCATTCCGAATGGATTGAGTATCACGTCAAAAAATGTGATGTCGTCTTGCCGCTGGTGGCGATAGCCACGCCGATTGAATATACCCGCAACCCGCTGCGCGTATTTGAACTCGATTTTGAAGAGAATCTGCGCATTATCCGCTACTGCGTTAAGTACCGTAAGCGAATCATCTTCCCGTCAACTTCAGAAGTTTATGGGATGTGTAGCGATAAATACTTCGATGAGGACCATTCTAATTTAATCGTCGGCCCGGTGAATAAACCACGCTGGATTTATTCGGTGTCAAAACAATTACTTGATCGGGTGATCTGGGCCTATGGCGAAAAAGAGGGTTTACAGTTCACCCTCTTCCGCCCGTTTAACTGGATGGGACCACGACTGGATAACCTTAATGCAGCGCGAATTGGCAGCTCCCGCGCTATTACGCAACTCATTCTCAATCTGGTAGAAGGTTCACCAATTAAGCTAATTGATGGCGGAAAACAAAAACGCTGCTTTACTGATATCCGGGACGGTATCGAGGCGTTGTACCGCATTATCGAAAATGCGGGAAATCGCTGCGACGGCGAAATTATCAACATTGGCAATCCTGAGAACGAAGCGAGCATTGAGGAACTGGGCGAGATGCTGCTGGCGAGCTTCGAAAAACATCCGCTGCGCCATCACTTCCCACCGTTTGCGGGCTTTCGTGTTGTCGAAAGTAGCAGCTACTACGGCAAAGGATATCAGGACGTAGAGCATCGTAAACCGAGCATCCGCAATGCCCGCCGCTGCCTGGACTGGGAACCGAAAATTGATATGCAGGAAACCATCGACGAAACGCTGGATTTCTTCCTGCGCACCGTTGATCTTACGGATAAACCATCATGACCAAAGTCGGCTTACGCATTGATGTCGATACCTTTCGTGGCACCCGTGAAGGCGTGCCACGTCTGCTGGAAATCTTGAGTAAGCATAATATTCAGGCCAGCATTTTTTTCAGCGTCGGCCCGGACAATATGGGCCGCCATCTCTGGCGACTGGTGAAGCCACAGTTTTTGTGGAAGATGCTGCGCTCAAACGCGGCATCGCTTTATGGCTGGGATATTTTACTGGCAGGTACGGCCTGGCCAGGTAAAGAGATTGGTCATGCCAATGCCGATATCATTCGTGAAGCGGCTAAACATCACGAAGTCGGCCTGCACGCCTGGGATCACCATGCCTGGCAAGCCCGTAGCGGTAACTGGGATCGGCAAACAATGATCGACGATATTGCACGCGGTCTTCGCACTCTGGAAGAGATTATCGGTCAACCGGTAACCTGTTCTGCCGCTGCGGGCTGGCGTGCCGACCAGAAGGTGATCGAAGCAAAAGAAGCGTTCCATTTGCGCTACAACAGCGATTGTCGTGGGGCCATGCCGTTCCGTCCACTGCTCGAATCAGGAAACCCTGGCACTGCGCAAATTCCGGTGACCTTACCCACCTGGGATGAAGTGATTGGTCGGGATGTGAAAGCAGAAGATTTTAACGGTTGGTTACTCAACCGCATCCTGCGAGATAAAGGCACGCCGGTTTATACCATTCATGCAGAAGTTGAAGGCTGCGCTTATCAGCATAATTTTGTGGATCTCCTCAAACGCGCAGCTCAGGAAGGCGTGACATTTTGCCCTTTAAGCGAACTGTTATCAGAGACGTTGCCGCTCGGACAAGTTGTTCGCGGAAATATTGCCGGACGTGAAGGCTGGCTGGGTTGCCAACAAATTGCGGGTAGTCGCTGATGAAATCGGTACGTTACCTTATCGGCCTCTTCGCGTTTATTGCCTGCTATTACCTGTTACCGATCAGCACGCGTCTGCTCTGGCAACCCGATGAAACGCGTTATGCGGAAATCAGTCGAGAAATGCTGGCATCCGGCGACTGGATTGTGCCCCATCTGTTAGGGCTACGTTATTTCGAAAAACCCATTGCCGGATACTGGATTAACAGCATTGGGCAATGGCTATTTGGCGCGAATAACTTTGGTGTGCGGGCAGGCGTTATCTTTGCGACCCTGTTAACTGCCGCGCTGGTGACCTGGTTTACTCTGCGCTTATGGCGCGATAAACGTCTGGCTCTACTCGCCACAGTAATTTATCTCTCATTGTTTATTGTCTATGCCATCGGCACTTATGCCGTGCTCGATCCGTTTATTGCATTCTGGCTGGTGGCGGGAATGTGCAGCTTCTGGCTGGCAATGCAGGCACAGACGTGGAAAGGCAAAAGCGCAGGATTTTTACTGCTGGGAATCACCTGCGGCATGGGGGTGATGACCAAAGGTTTTCTCGCCCTTGCCGTGCCGGTATTAAGCGTGCTGCCATGGGTAGCGACGCAAAAACGCTGGAAAGATCTCTTTATTTACGGCTGGCTGGCGGTTATCAGTTGCGTACTGACGGTTCTCCCCTGGGGACTGGCGATAGCGCAGCGGGAGCCTGACTTCTGGCACTATTTTTTCTGGGTTGAGCATATTCAACGCTTTGCACTGGATGATGCCCAACATAGAGCTCCGTTCTGGTACTACGTGCCGGTCATCATTGCCGGTAGCCTGCCGTGGCTGGGATTACTCCCCGGTGCACTGTACACAGGCTGGAAAAACCGCAAGCATTCCGCAACCGTCTATTTGTTGAGCTGGACGATAATGCCGCTGCTGTTTTTCTCCGTCGCTAAAGGTAAATTGCCCACCTATATTCTTTCCTGCTTTGCATCTCTGGCAATGCTGATGGCGCATTACGCTTTGCTGGCAGCAAAAAATAATCCTCTGGCGCTGCGGATTAATGGCTGGATTAACATCGCTTTTGGCTTCACTGGCATTATTGCCACATTTGTGGTCTCCCCGTGGGGACCAATGAACACGCCGGTGTGGCAAACCTTCGAGAGCTATAAAGTCTTTTGTGCCTGGTCGATTTTTTCGCTATGGGCATTTTTCGGCTGGTACACCTTAACAAACGTCGAAAAGACCTGGTCTTTTGCCGCGCTTTGCCCGCTGGGGCTGGCGTTGCTGGTAGGATTTTCAATTCCTGACAGAGTCATGGAAGGAAAACATCCGCAATTTTTTGTCGAGATGACACAAGAATCACTTCAGCCAAGCCGCTATATTCTTACTGATAGCGTCGGTGTTGCCGCAGGTCTGGCATGGAGCCTGCAACGCGATGACATCATCATGTATCGCCAGACAGGTGAGTTGAAATACGGCCTTAATTATCCGGATGCGAAAGGGAGATTTGTCAGCGGTGATGAGTTCGCAAACTGGCTTAATCAACATCGTCAGGAGGGGATTATTACACTCGTGCTTTCGGTTGACCGCGATGAAGATATCAACAGTCTCGCCATTCCGCCCGCAGATGCCATCGATCGTCAGGAGCGTCTGGTGCTGATTCAGTATCGTCCCAAATGATCTGGCTAACATTAGTCTTTGCCAGCTTGCTTAGCGTTGCCGGGCAGTTGTGTCAGAAACAGGCAACCTGCTTTGTGGCGATAAACAAACGGCGCAAACATATCGTGCTGTGGCTGGGACTGGCGCTGGCTTGTCTTGGTCTTGCCATGGTGCTCTGGCTGCTGGTCTTGCAGAACGTACCGGTAGGCATTGCCTACCCGATGTTAAGTCTGAATTTTGTCTGGGTGACGCTGGCTGCAGTAAAACTGTGGCACGAACCGGTATCGCCGCGTCACTGGTGTGGGGTGGCGTTCATTATTGGCGGCATTGTGATCCTCGGGAGTACGGTGTAATGGGCCTGATGTGGGGATTATTCAGCGTCATTATTGCCTCAGTTGCGCAATTAAGCCTGGGTTTTGCGGCGAGTCATCTGCCGCCGATGACGCACTTATGGGATTTTATCGCGGCTCTGTTAGCTTTTGGCCTGGATGCCCGGATACTGTTACTCGGGCTGCTGGGTTATCTGCTTTCCGTTTTTTGTTGGTATAAAACGCTACATAAACTTGCGCTAAGCAAAGCCTATGCCTTGCTCAGTATGAGTTATGTGCTGGTATGGATTGCTTCAATGGTACTTCCCGGCTGGGAAGGGACTTTTTCGCTGAAAGCACTACTGGGAGTAGCCTGTATTATGAGCGGGTTGATGCTGATTTTCCTGCCCACGACAAAACAACGTTACTGAGTTTTCCCTGCCACTTTACACTGCCGTTCCCACTCATCGGGGCTATAACTGCTTGCCGAGAGGACTTTCACCGTATGCAGCTTTTCACGATTAATACAATAAAGCGCATTCTGCAAAGGCGAGAGTAAATCCCCCACTTTCACGGCGAAGTCACTCTTCACTTCGGCGATCATTTTTATCGCGCCGCCAGCATCGCAGAGCATAAGTACATGTCTGTTATCTTGTTTATTGCAGCACGATTTTTTGACCAGCCATTCCATTGCATTATCCTGTTTGCTAAGAGTTTTCACATCAATTTACAGATTAACAGATAAACCTATTATCAACGGCAATGGAATGGCAAAATTGCGAAGTGAAACTAATGATTTCTTAATCCTGGCGTTGCACCCACTCTTTTAACGCCTGACGTGAAATTTTAATACCGCCGTTTTTCAGCTCCGGCGGTAAAGTTAGCCAGCGCACCGGTTGTTGAAAACGAGCCAGCTTATCTTTCACCCATTCGCCAAGATCAACGGTTTGCTGGTCATACTCCACCACCGCTACCGGTCGATGACCAAACTCCTTGTCGGCAACGGGGACGATAAACACCTGCAAAACCGCAGGATGTGCAGCAATTACGCGCTCGACTTCTTCCGGCTGAATACCCTCTCCGCCACTGAAGAACAGATTGTCTAAACGTCCGACAATGGTCAGCTTGCCATTATGCATCTCACCGCGATCGCGCGTAGCGTACCAGCCTTCGTCATTAACCAGTGAAACCAGTTGCCCGTTACGCCAGTAACCTTCTGCCATACTGGCAGCCCGCAGCCACACTTCATTATTAACGATTTTCACTTCCCGACCCGGCAGCGGCGAACCAACGTCTGCCAGGCCGTCGGCTTCTTTCGCACACACCGTGGAGGCAAACTCGGTCAGACCATAGCCGCAAAAGCAACGAATCCCCTGCTCGCGCGCCTGTTCCGTCAACTCGACCGGGATAGCCGCGCCGCCAAGTAACACCGCTTTCAGGGAAACGGAACTGCGGTTAACCAGCAAACGCCAGAGTTGTGTTGGCACCAGTGAAGCGTGAGTACAGCCTGCCAGCATTTGCTCCAATGGCTGTTTATCACGCACCGTCATCCGCGCACCAGCGTATAACCAGCGCCACATAATTCCCTGACCGGAGACGTGAAACAGCGGTAAAGAGAGCAACCAGTCATCGTGATCGCCAAACGGAATCAGCGATAACACACCTTGCGCACTGGCAAGATGGGCCTGATAAGTATGGACAGCGGCTTTCGGCAAACCGGTAGAACCCGAGGTCAACGTCATTGAGCACAGACGCGTCGGCTGCCACGTAGCGGCATGTGCGCCTTCAACCCGCTGAATGTGCAGCGACGTTAATGCCGGAAACGTGTTTTCCCCATCCGGCACCAGCGCAAATTGCAGCGTCAGATTGGGCAGCAATTCTTCAAGCAACGGTTGCGGCAGCTGAGGGTTCACGGGCAACACCTGCGCCCCGCATTGCAGTAACGCCAGCCAGGCGAGCAGCGTTTGCGGCGTATTCCACGCCCGCAACATCACGCCGCTGCCCTCAACCACACCCTGCGCCGCAAAGCCCGTAGCTAACTCATCGACGCGAGCACAAAGCTCGCGCCAGTTGAGTTGCTCGTCATTAAGACGTAAGGCGATGGCTTCTCCCCGCACTTGCCGCCAGTGACGCCACGGCCAGTCAGAGAAGATCATAACAACTGCTCCAGTACATCAGCGTCCACTAACGGCAGTGGGCTCCCCGGCCAGCGACGAACCTGCTGCGCCTGCATCAGATCCAGCGTGTCCAGTCCCGGAATGGTGTCTGGCGTTAACCAGGCAGCAATCCGCGCCAGTTGCGTTAGACCTAAGCTCGACTCAATGGAAGAACTGATCACCGCCGTCAGCCCCAGCGCATGCGCCGCCTGTACCTGCTCGCGTACTTTTTCCAGACTGCCCGTGAGCGTGGGTTTGATAACTACCGCGCGCACGCCCTCTTCAGCCACAAAGGCAAAATCCGGCTCGCGCAGGCTTTCATCCCAGGCAATGGCAATGCCGGTTTCACGGGCAAACGCTCGCGAATCATCGCGGGTTTTGCACGGCTCTTCGAGAAACGCGATGCGGTGGCGATAATCCGGGTTAACATATTTGGCAAACTGCTGACCTTTCAGCGGTGTCCAGGCGCGATTTGCGTCAAGACGCAAATGCAGATCCGGAATTGCCTCCAGCAACAGATTAACCACCATGCCGTCGCGCACGGCTTCGTACAATCCCACTTTGACCTTCGCCACTTTCTCGCCTGGCATATCAGCAAGTTTGAGGATCAGATCGTCAGGATCGCCATTACACAGTGGTGCCGCACGGTAATTGGCCGCCTGCGGGAGCGTATCTGCCAGCTCCGCCAATGCACAGCTTACGCCAAAGGCAACGGAAGGCATCTGCGGTAGCTCGCCATCGCCTGCCAGCCAGTTATTTACCCAAGCAAGCAGCACAATTTGCGCCTCTTCCCAGGTTTCCTGACTGAAGCCCGGCAGTGGGGAGATCTCCCCCCACCCTTCGCGCTCGCCTTCACGCAGGCAAACATACAGCCCGTCGCGGGTTTTTAACCGCCTGTCGCGCAGAACCATCCCCGCGTCCATGGGGATCTGCCAGCGGTATACCTGCGCGCTACGCATTACGGATTCCGTTTAAATTTGCTGAAATCAGGCTGACGTTTCTGGTTGAAAGCGTTGCGACCTTCCTGACCTTCTTCCGTCATGTAGAACAGCATGGTGGCGTTGCCCGCCAGCTCCTGCAGACCCGCCTGACCGTCACAGTCGGCGTTCAGCGCAGCTTTCAGGCAGCGCAGCGCCATCGGGCTGTTTTGCAGCATTTCGCGGCACCAACGGACGGTTTCTTTTTCCAGATCCGCCAGCGGTACCACGGTGTTGACAAGGCCCATATCCAGCGCCTGTTTTGCATCGTACTGACGGCACAGGAACCAGATTTCACGCGCTTTTTTCTGTCCGACGATGCGAGCCATGTAGGAAGCGCCCCAGCCGCCGTCGAAGGAACCGACTTTCGGGCCAGTCTGACCGAAGATGGCATTATCTGCCGCGATAGTCAGGTCGCACATCATGTGCAGAACGTGACCACCGCCGATGGAGTAGCCAGCCACCATCGCGACAACCGGTTTCGGACAGGTACGGATCTGACGCTGGAAGTCCAGCACGTTCAGGTGATGTACGCCGGAATCATCTTTATAGCCGCCGTAATCACCACGCACTTTCTGGTCACCACCGGAGCAGAACGCTTTATCGCCTGCGCCAGTCAGAATGATCACGCCGACGTTGTCGTCATAACGCGCATCTGCCAGTGCCTGGATCATCTCTTTTACCGTCAGAGGACGGAAGGCATTGCGCACCTGCGGACGATTAATGGTGATTTTTGCGATACCGTCGGTGGATTTTTCATAACGAATGTCCTCAAAACCTTCGGAGCAGTCGTGCCATTCAACCGGTGCGTAAAGCATTGCTTCATCAGGATAAATCATATTGTGTCCTTTAGTCAGAAACGCAAGATCTGCGCCAGACTTGCGATAACGCCAGCGGGATTTTCCCGATGCGCGTTATGTCCGGCGCGAGGAATGACATGGCAGTCGGCAGCCAGTTCCGCCGCCAAGGCGCGGAATTTGCTGTCACGTTCACCACATAAATAATAAAACGCAAATGTGCGGGCGCTAAGGTTAGCACGTAAATCAGGCTGGACGGCGAGAGAAGTCGCCTCCAGCATGGCGGCAAGGGTTGCGCCATTATTGTTACTGCGCAGCGCCACCAGCTCCCGGCGTTGATCGTCATTGAGCGAGGCAAAAACAGGCTGTTGATACCAGTCGGCAAATACCGCCGTTAACGGTTCTGTGCGAAAACGCTGCGCCCATTGGCGATCGGAACGCTGACGTTCCGCGCGTTGTTCAGCATTTTGCAACCCAGGATGCCCGCCTTCGACAACAACCCCACAAAGCCCCGGCATCCCCTGGCAAGCCGCCATCATCGCCACCCGTCCCCCAAGCGAGTACCCCACCAACCAGAAGTTAAGGATGTTGTAACTAACCAGGGTTTTACGCAGTAAGTCGGTGACATCATCAAATCCATCGACGCTAATCGCCGCCGAACCACCGTGACCTGGGAGATAAACATACAACCGTGAGTAGTCGGCAAACGCCTCGCCCACTTCTTGCCATTCGTGGCAATCGCCGGAAAAACCGTGCAAAAACACCAGCCAGGGTAAACCTGGTTTGCCGTGTTTTGCCTGCGCGTGCAGGATCATAAATGGCTTACCTGCGCCAGAAGTTGCTGGAGCGTTTGCGCACCATCGGTGTCGTTAACCACCATTTCAATTACCGTGGTGGTTGGCGTGCGCCAGGCATCGGCAAGTGCCGTTTCAAGTTCCTGCCAGTTTTGCGGACGATGATATTTCAGCTCGAACATCGCGGCGGCGTGCTCAAAATGGACGTTTTGCGGCATCAGATAGAAACGCTCGCGCTCGCTTTTCGGCGTTGGCAGCAGCGAGAAAATTTGCCCGCCGTTGTTGTTCACCACAATTAATATCAGCGGCGCGGAAACCTGACGCAATAACGCCAGCGCGTTGAGATCGTAAAGTGCGGAGAGATCGCCCACAATCGCCAGCGTCGGTTTGCCGCTTGCCCGCTGAACGCCGGCGGCAGTCGAGAGCAGCCCGTCGATACCGCTGGCCCCACGGTTGCTGTACACCGGGTAACCTGCCGGAAGTTGCGAAAGCGCATCAATCAGACGTACCACCAGGCTGTTACCGACAAACAATTGCCCCTGTTCAGGCAGATAGTCGCTGATGCGATGCGCCAGTTGCGCTTCGCCAAACGCATCGCGACGGGCAATAACCGCCTGCATTGCCTGTTCCGCCAGGCGCGGGATTTCAACGCACCAGGGCTGGCGTTTTTCTGCCGGATGCAGCTCCAGCCAGTCGGCAATATTGGCAATTAAGCGGCGTCCACGATGGTGCGCCGGATCAAGCCGCCCTTCGATGTCATCCACAATCCAGTACTCTTCGGGTTCACAGCTTGCCTGCCATTGCAGGAGCCGTTTGCCCGTCAGGCTGCTTCCCAGTTGCACCACAATTTGCGCCTGTTGCAGTTCGCTGGTCGCTTTGGCATTGCCTAACCAGAGATCGGCACACGGCAGCGGCTGTCCGGTTTGCGACAGCACGTCGCCAATCAGCGGCCAGCCAAGAGTTTGCGCCCACAGTGCAACTTTTTTGCCCTCTTCCGCACTCATGCGCCCGGCAACCACCACGCCGCGTTTTTGTCGCCAGAAGAACCAGTCGCGCTGTTTTTCACTTTCCAGACGAGGCGCTTCACGCAGCCACGGTTTGTCGTCCTGCCACCAGTCGCCCAGCCGCTGTTGCCAGCTAAGCCCGGTGTCGTCCATTTCGCCATACAGCGGTTCGGCAAACGGGCAGTTGATATGGACTCCACCAGAATGAAGCGTACCGAGAGCATGGTCGATGGTAGAAACCAGCCAACGTGCGGGGATATCCTGGGTCGGGCGCGGCAATGAAATACTGTGCGTGGGGTGAGAGGCGAACATTCCCGGCTGACGAATCGCCTGATTCGCGCCGCAGTCAATCAGCTCCGGCGGGCGATCGGCGGTTAACAGGATCAGTTTTTCTCCGGTTAACCCAGCTTCAATCAGTGCCGGATAGAGATTTGCTACCGCCGTACCGGAGGTCACAATCACCGCCACCGGCTGCTTGCTGACTTTCGCCAGCCCCAGCGCCAGATGCCCCAACCCACGCTCATCGAAATGGGTGTGGTGAATGAATGCGGAATTCTCCGCCGCCGCTAACGTTAACGGTGTAGAACGCGAGCCAGGGGCGATACAGATGTGTCTGACGCCGTGACGCGTTAATGCTTCCAGAATGACCGCCGCCCAGCGTCGGTTAAATGCGCTTACTGACATGAGTTTGTCCGGTATCAATATTGCGGCTAAGTATAAGGAGCTACAAAAATAGATTATTGATATGAATCGGTAATGATGCGACTCATTACTATTCCATCTGTAATAAAGTACGCAGCCCTGCCGCTTTGTTGTCGATTTCCTGCCACTCTTGCTCGGGGTCGGAACCACGGACAATGCCCGCGCCAGCATATAATCGCACGACATTGCCGCTAATTTTTGCTGAGCGCAGGGAAACGCAGAATTCGCTTTGCTGTAATGAGAGATAGCCCGCAGAACCGGCGTACCATTCTCGGGTGAACGGTTCGTGACGGGCGATAAACTGTCGCGCCAGATCGCGCGGTAAGCCAGCAACTGCTGCCGTTGGCTGCAACTGATGTAAACAGATCACATTATCCGCTTTGTTGAGTGAAGTCCAGATACAGCGGCGAAGATGCTGCACTTTACGCAGACGCAGTACCTGCGGCGGTAAAACATCCAGCGTCTGGGTATCGGCCTGTAACCGTTGGCAGATATCTTCCACCACCAGCATATTCTCGCGCTGGTTTTTATCATCCGCCATCAGCCACTCACCTAACTGCTGCGCCTGCTTATCATCAGGATGATTTGCTACCGTTCCCGCCAGCGCTTCAGTACGCAGCGCTTTGTCACGCCGCCGCCATAACCGTTCCGGTGAAGAGCCAAGAAAAGCATTTTCGCCATCAAAGGCCATGTAAAAATGGTAGCAATTCAGATTCAGTCGACGACTGGCAGCCATCATCGCCGCCGCGTTGACCGGACTTGCGAAATGCAGGTCAGTTGCCCGAGCGAGCACCACTTTGTCGAGCTCACCTTCGGCGATGGTTTTCGTTGCCAGTTCGATTAATTGCGTCCAGCCCGTTTTGTCCGGCCAGTGTTGTTCTCGCGTGGTGGTTAAATGTAACCCAGGCAAGGGCTTGATACTCACCAGTGTGGCGATAAATTCTCTTGCCTTAATCGCATCGTGCTGAAGGGAGCTTTCGCTGAATAGCGTCAGCCGCAGCGTGGCTTTACCGCCACAGCGTCGCCATTCCAGGCGTGGTAAAAGTAAATTGCCCTGCGACGGGTCAAACGCATTCAGCCCCCAAATGCGTAAGTCGGCGTGTTCCGGGTGCTGGCGAAGAAAACGTTGTGCCTGGTCCAACGACGTAAAACGGGTAATCGCGCCCAGGACGGCAGCTTCTTCATCACCATTACGTTGTTGCCAGTAGAATTGCGGGTATGTTTGCTGACTGGCCAGCCAGCTCAAGGCATCAAAAGCGTCTTTGAGAGGGAAAGGAATATCGATAACCCGAATGCCGGGTGTCGCCGGAATCTCTTGCGACAAATGGCGCAGTAGATTTTCCAGCGCCGTAGTAAGTGATTGCACGCGGACCTCTCCCTGTTAAAAGCCTCACATTATACGGGGTACTACAAAAAAAATGCAGTACCCCGGTGTAGGGAGGTTTTAACGGCGTGCCAGCAACAGTCCTAGTACCAGCCCAACGGCCGCGCCCACACCAATTCCTTGCCAGGGTTTTTCGTGGACGTAGTCATCAGCACGATAAACTGCCTGCTTCGCCCGATAGTAATAACTGTCTGAAGCCTGGCTAACCCGTTTTTTTCACATCATCCAGCGCTTTTTCTGCACGCGCTTTCAGCTCAACATATTTCTGATCGGCGGGATCGCCAGAGGAGCGGAGCACCTCTTCCAGTGTTTCACTAAGCAGCGTCAGGTCGTCATCGATACGTGTATCACCAAACTGATTAGACATTCTCGTTCTCCATTTGCGTAAAACCTGTCACTAACTATAGACAAGGGTTGTTGATTACGCCTGAATTACCTCGCGTGCCATCCCAATGTGTGGGATACCATCTTCTTCATAGACCTCCGTCACAGGGATAAAACCGAAACTCTGGTAGAAGTTTTGCAGATGCGCCTGCGCCCCGAGGTAAACAGGCTTATCAGGCCAGTGATGCGTGCAGGTGTCGAGGGTTTTACTCATCAGTTGCTGCCCCACTTTTTCGCCACGCAACGCTTCACTGACAATCACCCGACCAATAACGACCGGCTCAAGATCATCATCACTTTTCAGAATCCTCGCATATGCCACCAGTTCATCATTTTTCCAACCGAGAATATGGCGATTATCCCCCGTCAAATCATCACCATCGATATCCTGATAAGGGCAATTCTGCTCGACAACAAACACCGCGCAACGCAGTTGTAATAAGGCATAAAGCTGGGAAACCGATAATTCAGAGTGATGCAGATCTTGCCATTCAATCATAATGCTCTCCTTTTAGATGTATGCCTTATACTAGCCGGAATATTTTTTGAAACGTGATGAACTCATGGAATTAATTTTTTTAGGTACTTCAGCCGGTGTGCCAACCCGCACGCGCAATGTCACGGCAATATTGCTTAACCTGCAACATCCGACCCAGAGCGGACTTTGGTTGTTTGACTGCGGTGAAGGCACCCAGCATCAGCTACTGCATACCGCCTTTAACCCTGGGAAACTGGACAAGATTTTTATCAGTCACCTTCATGGCGATCATCTCTTTGGTTTACCCGGCTTGCTGTGCAGTCGTTCTATGTCAGGCATTATCCAACCCTTAACGATTTATGGTCCGCAAGGTATCCGTGAATTTGTGGAAACCGCGCTGCGGATTAGCGGCTCATGGACCGATTATCCGCTGGAAATTGTCGAAATTGGCGCTGGCGAAATTCTCGATGATGGCCTGCGCAAAGTGACCGCTTATCCGATGGAACACCCACTGGAATGTTATGGCTATCGTATTGAAGAACATGATAAACCGGGTGCATTAAATGCCCAGGCATTAAAAGCTGCTGGCGTGCCGCCTGGCCCACTGTTTCAGGAATTAAAAGCGGGCAAAACAATCACGCTGGAAGATGGAAGGCAGATTAACGGCGCAGATTACTTAGCTGCTCCAGTGCCAGGTAAAGCGCTCGCTATTTTCGGCGATACCGGCCCCTGCGATGCCGCACTTGACCTGGCTAAAGGTGTCGATGTCATGGTGCACGAAGCGACGCTGGATATAACCATGGAAGCCAAAGCCAATAGTCGCGGCCATAGCTCTACACGCCAGGCTGCGACACTAGCCCGTGAGGCTGGAGTCGGCAAGCTAATCATTACCCACGTCAGCTCGCGCTATGATGACAAAGGTTGTCAACACCTGTTACGTGAATGCAGGTCAATTTTCCCGGCGACTGAACTGGCGAATGATTTCACCGTGTTTAACGTTTAACTCTGCGGTGATGCTGCCAACTTACTGATTTAGTGTATGATGGTGTTTTTGAGGTGCTCCAGTGGCTTCTGTTTCTATCAGCTGTCCCTCCTGTTCAGCTACTGACGGGGTGGTGCGTAACGGCAAAAGCACTGCCGGACATCAGCGCTATCTCTGCTCTCACTGCCGTAAAACATGGCAACTGCAGTTCACTTACACCGCTTCTCAACCCGGTACGCACCAGAAAATCATTGATATGGCCATGAATGGCGTTGGATGCCGGGCAACTGCACGCATTATGGGCGTTGGCCTCAACACGATTTTACGTCACTTAAAAAACTCAGGCCGCAGTCGGTAACCTCGCGCATACAGCCGGGCAGTGACGTCATCGTCTGCGCGGAAATGGACGAACAGTGGGGCTATGTCGGGGCTAAATCGCGCCAGCGCTGGCTGTTTTACGCGTATGACAGTCTCCGGAAGACGGTTGTTGCGCACGTATTCGGTGAACGCACTATGGCGACGCTGGGGCGTCTTATGAGCCTGCTGTCACCCTTTGACGTGGTGATATGGATGACGGATGGCTGGCCGCTGTATGAATCCCGCCTGAAGGGAAAGCTGCACGTAATCAGCAAGCGATATACGCAGCGAATTGAGCGGCATAACCTGAATCTGAGGCAGCACCTGGCACGGCTGGGACGGAAGTCGCTGTCGTTCTCAAAATCGGTGGAGCTGCATGACAAAGTCATCGGGCATTATCTGAACATAAAACACTATCAATAAGTTGGAGTCATTACCCGATTATCCGACTTATTAAAAATGCCTGTTTAAAATTATATAATTTAGCACATACCGCAACCAACTCCCACCTTAAACCAACTGGTCCGGATAATTCAGATGTTCTCCTGTTCAAAAAGCTATTCTCCCCTTCGAAATTAATGACAATTATCGGTGATGAAATTCCTCTTATATCTGAAAAACAGTCGCTTTCAAAGGTGCTTTTAAATGATGAGAATAATGAACTGAGTGATGGTACAAACTTCTGGGATAAAAATCGTCAATTAACCACAGATGAAATAGCTTGCTATCTTCAGAAGATCGCCGCTAATGCAAAAAATACTCAAGTCAATTATCCTACTGGTCTCTACGTCCCCTACTCCACCAGAACTCACCTGGAAGACGCTCTCAATGAAAATATTAAGAGCGATCCATCATGGCCGAATGAAGTCCAGTTATTCCCCATAAATACTGGCGGACACTGGATATTAGTTTCGCTACAGAAAATAGTAAATAAAAAAATAATAAACTACAAATAAAATGCGTCATATTCAACTCATTGCGTGCACTAGGCCATGATGGTAATGACTCCAACTTATTGATAGTGTTTTATGTTCAGATAATGCCCGATGACTTTGTCATGCAGCTCCACCGATTTTGAGAACGACAGCGACTTCCGTCCCAGCCGTGCCAGGTGCTGCCTCAGATTCAGGTTATGCCGCTCAATTCGCTGCGTATATCGCTTGCTGATTACGTGCAGCTTTCCCTTCAGGCGGGATTCATACAGCGGCCAGCCATCCGTCATCCATATCACCACGTCAAAGGGTGACAGCAGGCTCATAAGACGCCCCAGCGTCGCCATAGTGCGTTCACCGAATACGTGCGCAACAACCGTCTTCCGGAGACTGTCATACGCGTAAAACAGCCAGCGCTGGCGCGATTTAGCCCCGACATAGCCCCACTGTTCGTCCATTTCCGCGCAGACGATGACGTCACTGCCCGGCTGTATGCGCGAGGTTACCGACTGCGGCCTGAGTTTTTTAAGTGACGTAAAATCGTGTTGAGGCCAACGCCCATAATGCGTGCAGTTGCCCGGCATCCAACGCCATTCATGGCCATATCAATGATTTTCTGGTGCGTACCGGGTTGAGAAGCGGTGTAAGTGAACTGCAGTTGCCATGTTTTACGGCAGTGAGAGCAGAGATAGCGCTGATGTCCGGCAGTGCTTTTGCCGTTACGCACCACCCCGTCAGTAGCTGAACAGGAGGGACAGCTGATAGAAACAGAAGCCACTGGAGCACCTCAAAAACACCATCATACACTAAATCAGTAAGTTGGCAGCATCACCGGCCATGATAAAGAAAATTCACTTAAGCGTGTCATTAATAGTTTTAATTCTGAACTCATGGGATAAATGTCGAATAATAATATAAAAGTTCATTTAAATGAACCAGAGATAATATTTTTACATGCCGTTCTTCAGCAATACTTAAGCCAAAGTTGCGGTGCGTTTGTGTGCATGGCAGCCCAGGAAGTGATTGAACAAAGGGAAAGCAATTCTGACAGCGCCCCCTATACGTTATTAAAAAACTATGCTGACAGATTTAAAAAATATTCAGCAGAAGAGCAGTACGAAATTGATTTTTAACATCGACTGGTAAACAGGAATTGTTATTTAGATAAATATGGCGATGCAAATATCAATGATTATTATAGAGACTTAGAAATAAAACACTCACAACGCAAAAATAGAGCATCAGGAAAAAGAGTAAGTTAACATCATTGTTAATTAATTCGACCAGTCAGCAAATATGCTGACTGGTCGAACATAGTTTGCTAAACAGTCATCACTGACTGATGTCAGTCACACCATCCGCCAGTTCAATCTTCGGGTATTTCCAGCGTATCTCGGCACGCGATTGCTGGTCTGTTGATGTAGTGGATTGTTGTTGCTGACTTTTCTTACCCTCAGAGTTCTGCCCCCTGTCAACTCAATCTGCCAATAAATAACATAATTATATTTTTCCTTATATGAATTCCTTTTTAAAATAGCGAAGCCACTGTAAAAGATACTTTTTGTATAGATCTAACAACCGTAATAAAACAAACACTCATAACTCATTATAAATAATGATAAAATAACGTCTTTTATTGATAATTTATATATGGAAAAAAATTCCTTTTGTTATATTGTTTCTGATTTCACTCCCTCTGATTATTTTTACCAACCCTGGGTCACTGCATTATCGCCAACGCCCCGACACGTCAGTCCTGAGCAATTAGAAAAAACAGTTCGTTATCTTACACAAACTGTGCATCCACGTAATGCCGACAATATTGATAATCTGAATAGGTCCGTAGAGTATATAAAAGAGTTCTTTGTCAGTAGCGGTGCCAGAGTTACCGCGCAGAGCGTCCCCGATTGGCTATTACGACTCTGCGCCTGGTAGCCAGGATTACCCTTACCCGCAATGTCCTGGCTTTATCCCGATCGGGGGGACTTTATTGCCTGGTCGGCAGAATACAGGATATCAACGCCGTTCGTCAGGTAAAAACGGCATTGTTATCATCCCGGGATTTATCTGTTTATTCTATGAATGCCCCATGGTTTATTCCCGGTATTGATTTCTCTGACCACCTGAATTATTGGCAACACGATATTCCCGCCGTAATGATTACTGACACCGCTTTTTATCGTAATAAACAATACCACTTGCCCGGTGATACAGCAGACAGATTGAATTATCAGAAAATGGCTCAGATGGTGTTATAACCTTGTTACACAACAGTAAATAATAAAAATTTCTCGAGGCGGGTCCAGAAACAGCGACATGTACATTTTATTTTCCCTCGTCTGTTTTAAGATGCGAAACATAAAATTCAATGGAGGAAAAATAAATGGGAATGATTGGTTATTTTGCAGAAATTGACTCAGAAAAGATTAACCAACTGCTTGAGTCTACTGAAAAACCTTTGATGGATAATATACATGACACGCTTTCAGGATTACGCCGACTGGATATTGATAAACGCTGGGATTTTTTACACTTTGGGCTGACAGGCACCCCTGCTTTTGATCCCGCGAAGAATGATCCGCTGAGTCGTGCCGTGCTTGGTGAACACAGCCTCGAAGATGGCATAGATGGCTTCCTGGGATTGACCTGGAATCAGGAGTTAGCCGCGACAATCGACCGACTGGAATCACTGGATCGAAGTGAGCTGCGTAAACAGTTTTCCATTAAGCGACTCAATGAAATGGAGATTTATCCGGGAGTGACCTTTTCAGAAGAGTTAGAGGGGCAACTCTTTGCTTCGATCATGCTGATATGGAAAAGCTGATTAGCGCGTATCGACGTATGCTGCGACAAGGGAATCATGCGCTGACGGTTATTGTTGGGTGATGGTGTCAGGGCACCAAAAAAAACCGCCGAACATGTCGGCGGCTTTCTGACTTACAAACTGATAGCTTACATCAGCGGCATTGCTAACCGCACAATGCTAATCAGCGGTTGTGGCCATACACCCAGCACCAGTACCAACAGTGCAGAGATCAGCACCACGATACCGCCTGCGCTGTACTGCCAGTTTGACGGTGCATCGCGACCCGGTTGTTCCGGGGCGTGCAGGTACAGGCTCACCGCCACGCGCAGGTAGTAGTAAAGGCCGCTTGCCGAACCGACAACCACGGCGCCCACCAGCCACCACAAGTGTGCCTGGACACCGACCGCCAGCACGTAGAACTTACCAATAAAGCCCAGCGTCATCGGAATACCGGCCAGAGACAGCATCATCACCGTCATCACCGCCGCGAGGATCGGGCGATGCCAGAACAGTCCGCGGTAAGAGTACAGGGAATCAGCATCCGGGCCACGATACGGGCTGGACATCAGGCTGACCACGCCGAACGCGCCGAGGCTGCTAAACAGATAACCGGCCAGGTAAACCCCTACCGCTTCCATCGACATCTCGCCAGTTTGCAGCGCAATCAGCGCCACCAGCAGATAGCCGAGGTGAGAGATAGATGAGTAACCGAGCAGACGTTTGATATTGGTCTGGCTCAGCGCCATCAGGTTACCGAAGATGATGGAGGCAAAGGCGATAATCGCCAGCACCACGCGAATCGCTTCGCTGTCACCCATCGGTGCGTAGAGGAACAGACGCATCACCACACCGAAGATAGCGATTTTGCTCGCCGTCGCCAGGAAAGTGGAAACCGGCGCAGGCGCGCCCTGGTATACGTCTGGCGTCCACAGGTGGAACGGCACCAGAGAGAGTTTGAAGCCGAGGCCAACAATCATCAGGCCGAAACCTGCCAGCAACAGCGGCTCGTTGAGCATACCGTCGCCAAGGTTTTTACCCAACGCGACAAACGACAGGTCGCCAGACTGCGCATACACCAGCGCCATACCAAACAGCAGGAAAGAAGACGCTGCGGCAGAAAGGATGGTGTATTTGATACTGGCTTCCAGTGAACGTTTCTGGCGGAAAGCGTAACCGACCAGGCCAAACAGCGGCAAAGAGATCAGTTCGATACCGAGGAACAGAGACGCCAGATGGTTGGCATTCGCCAGCAGGATCCCGCCCAGCGCGGCAATTAACACCAACAGGTAGAACTCGTCCTTGTTGTCGTTATAGCCTTCAAGCCACGGGTAGGCGAAAGTACAGGTGGCGAGGCTCGCCAACAATACCAGCCCGGTGTAAAGCATGGCGAAACCATCAACGCGCATCAGCGGCGTAACGTCCATAGCGCCTGCCTGGCCGACAAACCAGAGCGAAACCAGCGCCGCGTTAAGCCCAATAACCGAGAGCGTAGCGTTGAGGAAATGATTGCGTCGCCACGCAATGGAGAGCATCACAACCACCACCGTCAAGCCGACGATCAGCAACGGTAGCAGTGCGATCAGGTTTTGTGGAGTTATTGTCATGGCGATTTACGGCCTTGTAGTAGTAACGGAATTAACAAACCACTGCTGGATATTGCCAATCGCGGAGTGCGAGGTATCCAGAATCGGCTGCGGATAGAAGCCCTGCAGTACCAGCAGCACCACCAGCAACAGGATCATAAACAGCTCACGCAGCGACATCCCTGGCAGTTCCTGGCTGGCAATCTCGCTTTTCGCTTTACCGAAGTAAGCGCGATGCAACATCGCCAGCGAATAAACAGATGCAAAGACCAGCCCAAAGGTAGAGATAACGGTAATCACCGGGACAACCTGGAAGCTGCCGAACAGAATCATAAATTCGCCGACGAAGTTACCGGTGCCAGGCATCCCAAGCGTTGCCACCGCAAAGAACAGCGACAGTGCTGGCAGCCATTTCATCTTGCTCCACAGACCGCCCATCATGCGCATGTCGCGGGTATGGATACGTTCATAAAGCTGACCACAAAGAATAAACAGACCCGCCGCCGACAAGCCGTGCGCAATCATCTGGATTACCGCGCCCTGGTAGGCCAACTGGCTGCCGGTGTAGATAGCAATCAGCACGAAGCCCATGTGGGAAACCGAGGTGTAGGCGATCAGACGTTTGATATCGGTCTGGGCGAAGGCCATCCACGCACCGTAGAAGATGCCGATAACACCCAGCCACATAGCAATTGGCGCGAACTCTGCCGACGCGTTCGGGAACAGCGGCAGGGAGAAACGCAGCAAACCGTAAGCGGCAGTTTTCAGCAAGATCCCCGCGAGGTCAACGGAACCGGCGGTCGGAGCCTGGGAGTGCGCATCCGGCAGCCAGCCATGCAGCGGAACCACCGGCATTTTGACTGCGAAGGCGATGAAGAAGCCCAGCATTAACAGGTATTCCGCACCACTGGACATTGGCGTATTCAGCAGCTCTTCATAGTTGAAGGTCCAGACGCCGGTCGCATTGTAGTGAACAAAAACCAGCGCCAGGATGGCAATCAACATCACCAGACCACTCGCCTGGGTGTAAATGAAGAACTTGGTTGCCGCCGTGATACGCGTTTTACCGTCAGAGGCTTTATGCCCCCACAGTGCGATCAGGAAGTACATCGGCACCAGCATCATTTCCCAGAAGAAGAAGAACAGGAACATGTCGATGGCAAGGAACACGCCGATAACGCCGCCCAGGATCCACATCAGGTTGAGGTGGAAGAAGCCCTGATATTTTTCGATCTCTTTCCACGAACATAGTACCGCCAGCACACCGAGCAGACCGGTCAGCACGACCATCAGCAGCGACAGCCCGTCAATGGCGAGATGAATAGAGATACCCAAACGCGGGATCCACGGCATGTCGAATTCAGACTGCCACTGCGGAATTCCGGCGGATTGCGTCAGTGAATAACCGCCCTGCAACCACAGTTGCAGCGACAGCGCCAGCGTCAATCCCATGGTGATCAGCGCGATCCAGCGTGGCACCTTGACGCCAAAGCGTTCGGTCTGCCAGCACAGGAAGCCGCCAATAAAGGGAATTAATATTAGCCAGGGTAGTAACATGGCGATCTTTATTCCTTGTAAAAGTCCCGTCAGGACCGGATTTTCAACGAATTCTCACGACAGAAAATTCTCTTCGGACTGGGGGTAGTGTCGGATGCACCGCGAAGGCGGCTTATCCGACCTACGTTCTTATATGCCCAGGGGCAATCCCACAATCCTTAACTCAACGCAGTACCATCAACAGTGCCAGCACCACGACCGCACCGATGCTCATGGATGCCACATACCAGCGCAGATAGCCGTTCTCACTTAACAGCAGACCTTTACCTGCAAAGCGGGAAAGGACAGCCGGAATGTTCATCATTGAGTTCAGCGGATCGCGTTTCAGCAACCAGGCAATACCCAGGAACGGCCTGACGAACACTTTGTCGTACAGCCAGTCAAAGCCCCAGGCGTTGTACCACCAGGTACTCAGCAGGCGGCCCGGCGCACTGTTGGCGATGGAGGTCACCAGAGTACGTTTACCCAGCCACAGCCAAGCTGCCAGCAGAATGCCGACAATCGCGACCACGCCAGAGGTAATTTCCAGGGTCAACATGCTGCCGTGCGCCAGTTCCGTCGTTTGCGGAAGCACGCCCTGCAGCGGCGGTACAATCAGTGCGCCAACGAAGGTGGAAAGGATCAGCAGCACAATCAGCGGCAGGCTGTGAGTTACCCCTTTCACGGCGTGAGCGTGAATTTGTTCTTTTCCGTGGAAGACGATGAAAATCATACGGAAGGTGTAGAGCGAGGTCATAAACGCACCGACCAGACCTGCCACCATCAGATTGATATGACCATTCGCCATCGCACCCGCGAGGATCTCATCCTTACTGAAGAAGCCCGCAGTGACCAGCGGCAGTGCCGACAGTGCTGCGCCGCCCACCAGGAAGCAGAGATAAACCAGCGGAATAGATTTACGCAGACCGCCCATCTTGAAGATGTTCTGTTCGTGATGGCAGGCCAGAATGACGGAACCGGATGCCAGGAACAGCAGCGCTTTAAAGAACGCGTGAGTCATCAAGTGGAAAATCGCCGCATCCCATGCCTGCACGCCAAGCGCGAGGAACATGTAGCCAATCTGGCTCATGGTAGAGTAAGCGAGAACACGTTTGATGTCGGTCTGTACCAGCGCGGCAAAACCGGCCAGCAGCAGCGTAACCGCCCCGACAATGCCCACCAGATGCAGAATTTCCGGCGTCATCAGGAACAGGCCGTGGGTACGGGCGATCAGGTAGACACCCGCGGTTACCATGGTTGCGGCGTGGATCAGCGCGGAGACAGGCGTCGGGCCCGCCATCGCGTCGGCAAGCCATGTCTGCAACGGCAACTGCGCAGATTTACCGACCGCACCGCCCAGCAGCATCAGCGTCGCCCACATCAGCATGTTATTGCCGTCAGCAAAGTGCGCTGGTGCCAGTTCCACCATTTCGCGGAAGTTCAGGGTGCCCAGTTCGTTGTAAAGAATGAACAGTGCGAAAGCGAGGAAAACGTCACCCACACGGGTCACGACGAACGCTTTCATTGCCGCTGCGCCATTCTTCGGATCGGTGTAATAGAAACCGATCAGCAGATAGGAGCACAGGCCCACGCCTTCCCAGCCGAGGTACATCAGCAGCAGGTTGTCGGCAAGCACCAGAACTACCATGCTGGCGATGAACAGGTTGGTGTAGGCGAAGAAGCGAGAGTAGCCCTCTTCACCGCGCATGTACCAGGAGGCGTACATGTGAATAAGGAAACCCACACCAGTGACCACCGAGAGCATGGTCAGCGACAGGCCGTCCAGCACCAGGTTAAAACCGATGTTAAAGTCGCCTACCGACATCCACGTCCACAGCGGCTGGCTGTATGCCTGCTCGCCGTTAGCGAAGAAATCAACGCCGATAAAGGCGGTTACCAGCGCCGCCAGGCCCACAGAGCCAACGCCGACGATCGCCGAAACGTTTTCAGACCAGCGCCCACGGGAGAACGCCAGCAGGACGAAGCCAATCAATGGCAAAATAATGGTTAAGGCAAGCATGTTCATCCGCGCATCTCACTTACTGAATCGATGTTCAGGTTCTGGCGACGACGGTGAAGTTGCAGCAGCAGCGCAAGGCCGATACTCGCTTCTGCCGCCGCGAGGCTGATGGCGAGAATGTACATCACCTGACCGTCGGTCTGACCCCAGTAGCTTCCGGCGACAACAAAGGCCAGCGCGGAGGCGTTAATCATGATTTCCAGACCAATCAGCATAAACAGCAGATTGCGACGGATAACCAGACCGGTTAAGCCAAGAATGAATAAGATTGCCGCGAGGATCAGTCCATGTTGTAAGGGGATCATGCGTGCTCCTCCGTTTTTCTTTTCGCGCTGTCGTCTTTACGATTGCTCAGCACTTCACCCGCACGCTCTTCACGACCGACGTGGAAGGCCACAACCAGACCTGCGAGCAGCAGCATAGAAGCCAGTTCCACCGCCAGTACGTAAGGCCCGAACAGCGTAATACCCACTGCTTTAGCACTGATTGGCGTACCGTCGATACCCTGATCGTTAACACCGAGGATGGCGTAAACAATCACCACCAGCATGATGGCCGACAAAATTGCCGGACCAATCCACACCTGCGGTTTCAGCCACTGGCGTTCCTGTTCGATTTCTGAACCGCCCAGGTTGAGCATCATCACCACGAACACGAACAGCACCATAATGGCACCCGCGTAGACGATAATTTCCAGCGCACCGGCGAAGTAAGCGCCCAGTGAGAAGAACACCCCGGAAATCGCCAGCAGCGAAATAATCAGGTACAGCAGTGCGTGTACCGGATTGGTATGGGTGATCACTCGCAAGGTCGCAAGTATGGCTATCAGGCCACAGATATAAAAAGCGAACTCCATTGCCCCTCTCCTTACGGTAACAGGCTCTTGACGTCGATAGGCTTGGCTTCGTTCTCTGCTTCGCCCTTATCTTTGCCGTCGATTGCCATACCTGCCATCCGGTAGAAGTTATATTCCGGGTATTTGCCCGGACCGGAGATCAGCAGATCCTCTTTTTCGTAAACCAGATCCTGGCGCTTGTATTCCCCCATTTCGAAATCCGGGGTTAACTGAATCGCCGTGGTCGGACAGGCTTCTTCGCACAGACCACAGAAAATGCAGCGTGAGAAGTTGATGCGGAAAAATTCCGGATACCAGCGACCGTCTTTGGTTTCTGCTTTTTGCAGCGAGATACAGCCGACCGGGCAGGCTACCGCGCAGAGGTTACAGGCTACGCAACGCTCTTCGCCGTCCGGGTCGCGGGTCAGAACGATACGACCACGATAACGGGGCGGCAGATAGATCGGCTCTTCCGGGTACATTCGCGTTTCGCGTTTGGCGAACGCGTGCAGGCCGATCATCCAGATACTACGAACCTGGGTGCCGAAACCTACTAACAATTCTTTTAAGGTCATGGTCTTATTGCCCCTTATTGCGCCTGCCAGAGAATGACAGCCGCCGTTACCAGCAAGTTGATCAGCGTCAGCGGCAGGCAGATTTTCCAGCCGAAGGACATTACCTGGTCATAACGCGGACGCGGTAACGACGCACGAATCAAAATGAACATCATCATAAAGAACGCGGTTTTCAGCGCGAACCAGATGAATGGCGGTAACAACGGGCCTTGCCAGCCACCGAAGAACAGCGTCACCATCAATGCAGAGATGGTCACAATCCCGATGTACTCACCCACGAAGAACAGACCGAACTTCATACCGGAATATTCAATGTGGTAACCATCCGCCAGTTCCTGCTCGGCTTCCGGCTGGTCAAACGGGTGACGGTGACATACCGCCACGCCCGCGATGGCAAAGGTAATAAAACCAAAGAATTGCGGGATAACGTTCCACACATGCGCCTGGCTGTTGACGATGTCGGTCATGTTGAATGAACCGGCCTGCGCCACCACGCCCATCAGGGAAAGCCCGAGGAACACTTCGTAGCTCAGGGTCTGCGCAGAAGCACGCATCGCACCCAGCAACGAGTATTTGTTGTTACTTGACCAGCCCGCAAACAGCACCGCGTAAACCGCCAGACCTGCCATCATCAGGAAGAACAAAATCCCGATGTTCAGGTCGGCAACCACCCAACCCGGACTGACTGGCACAATCGCAAAGGCCAGCAGCAGCGAGGTAAAGGCAATCATCGGTGCCAGGGTAAAGATGACGCGATCCGAGAATTTCGGGATCCAGTCTTCTTTAAAGAACATTTTGATCATGTCCGCAACCAGCTGGAGCGAACCGCCCCAGCCAACACGGTTAGGTCCGTAACGGTTCTGGAACAGACCCAGCAG
Source organism: Shigella sonnei (assembly GCF_002950395.1). NCBI lineage: Bacteria > Pseudomonadati > Pseudomonadota > Gammaproteobacteria > Enterobacterales > Enterobacteriaceae > Shigella > Shigella sonnei. The sequence continues at coordinate 457,668 of NZ_CP026802.1, read as the reverse complement.
GCGACGTTCGCCAAAGCTCATGAATGCCCCGCAGGTGACAACCACCAGCAGGATCACCACCGCTTTGAGGATGGTCAGCAGGATCTCAATCAGTTCCGGTGATATCCAACTCATTGTTGTGCCTCCTTGAGATCCTCAAGATGCGCGCCAGCCAGCACCGGAGCAATACCGGACATACTCATCGGCAAGCCCACCTGCCCTGCCGTCAGCCCTTCAGCGATTTCAACCGGCAGCGTGACCGTATTGCCATCGTAACTAAAGGAGACGTGTGTACCTGCGTTCACACCTAACTTCGCGGCATCCGCTGGGTTGAGTTTGATGTACGGCTGCGGCATACGGCTCTGGAAGACCGGAGCACGCTGTGACAATTCATCGCTGCCAAACAGGTGGTAATACGGCGCGATACGCCATTTCCCGTCCTGCGGCTGGAAGCGTGCCGGTACGCTGGTGAAGTAATCCAGACCATTTTCGCTGGTTTCAAACAGACGCACGCCCGGATCGCCAAAGCGCAGTTTGCCGCCCACTTCGTCCTGGAATTTGTTCCACGCCTGCGGGGAGTTCCAGCCCGGCGCCCAGGCAAACGGCACTTGCGAACGGTGCGCAGTCGGCTGGTTGTTACCTTCCATCGAGAAGGTGAACATGGTGTCAATATCCTGCGGCTGACGCGGCTCATGAACGCTGATATTGGCGCGCATGGCGGTACGACCGCTGTAACGGTGCGGTTCACGGGCCAGTTTCTGCCCACGAATACGGAATGTCGCATCCGGCGCAGCATCTTTGATACCTGCCAGTTCCGGGATTTTCGCCACAACAGCGTCAATCACATGGTCGAGCTGCGTCCAGTCCACTTCACGGCTCAGCAGGGTGCTGTGCAGCGAGTGTAACCAGCGCCAGCTTTCCAGCATGACAGTTTTGCTGTCGTAATAAGCAGGATCGTAAACCTGGAAGAAACGTTGGGCGCGGCCTTCGTTGTTGATCACCGTACCGTCGCTTTCAGCAAAACTGGCAGCAGAAAGTACCAGATGGGCGTTTTCCATAATCGCTGTGCGTTGATGATCAACCACCATCACCAGCGGCGCTTTAGCCAGCGCAGCATTCACGCGGGTAGCGGAAGCGTGACGATGCAGATCGTTTTCCAGCACCACCACCGCGTCGGCGCGTCCGGTTTCCAGTTCGGTCAACGCTTCTTCAAGCGAACCGCCACCCATAATGCCCAGCCCCATGCTGTTGACGGAACGGGCAATCATGGTGATACCAACGTCAGCGCCGCGACCTTTCAGGGCTTTCGCGACGTTAGCCGCAGCCTGAATCACCTCTATGCTACCGGCGTTCGTCCCGGAGATAATCAACGGTTTCTTCGCACCTGCCAGTGCCTGCACGATGACGTCGATTTTGCTTTGCAGCTCAGGTTCGATACCGTCAACCGCTGGCGCAGAGTTATCCAGCGCATGGGCGATGGCAAAACCTAAACGCGCCTGATCTTCAACCGGTGCGCGGTAAGTCCACGCCGCGATATCATCCAGACGGGTGTCATCAACGTTGGTAACAAACAGCGGATGCTTCGCACGTTGACCGATGTTGAGGATTGCCGCAATCTGCCAGTCAGCCACTTTCTGTGCTGCCGCCATTTCGCGCGCTTTACCTTTCACAGCCTGACGCACTGCCAGCGCGACGCGCGCGCCGGTCTGGGTAACGTCTTCGCCCAGCACCAGTACCGCATCGTAAGATTCGATTTCGCGCAGAGCCGGAGTATAAATGCCGCCTTCACGCAGCACTTTCAGCGCCAGTTGCAGACGTTCCTGCTCACCGTGAGCGATACCGGTGTAGAAGTTTTCTTCGCCCACCAGTTCACGCAGCGCAAAGTTGCTTTCCACGCTGGCACGCGGAGAACCAATACCGATCACTTTCTTCGACTGACGCAGAATATCTGCCGCGCCCTGCATTGCCTGTTCGGCGTTGAGGGTAATGAAATCATCGCCACGACGCTGTACTGGCTGACGCGGACGATCCTTCAGGTTGACGTAACCGTAACCGAAACGACCACGGTCGCAGAGGAAGTAGTGGTTTACCGTACCGTTGTAACGGTTTTCGATACGACGCAGTTCGCCGTAACGTTCACCGGGGCTGATGTTACAGCCGATGGAACATTGCTGGCAGATGCTCGGCGCAAACTGCATATCCCATTTACGGTTGTAACGCTCGGAGTGCGTTTTGTCGGTAAATACGCCGGTCGGGCAAATTTCGACCAGGTTACCGGAAAATTCGCTTTCCAGCGTGCCGTCTTCCGGGCGACCGAAGTAGACGTTGTCGTGCGCACCGTAAACGCCCAGATCTGTACCGTCAGCGTAATCTTTGTAGTAACGCACACAGCGGTAGCAGGCGATGCAGCGGTTCATTTCGTGAGAGATGAATGGCCCCAAATCCTGATTACGGTGGGTACGTTTGGTGAAACGGTAGCGACGGAAGCTGTGTCCGGTCATCACAGTCATATCCTGAAGATGGCAGTTACCGCCTTCTTCACATACCGGACAGTCGTGCGGGTGGTTGGTCATTAACCACTCGACCACACTTTCACGGAACTGTTTCGCTTCTTCGTCGTCAATGGAAATAAAGGTGCCATCGGAAGCCGGTGTCATACAGGACATCACCAGGCGACCACGCGTGTCTTCCGCGTTTTGGTATTGCTTCACCGCACACTGGCGGCAAGCACCGACGCTTCCCAGCGCCGGATGCCAGCAAAAGTAAGGAATATCAAGGCCCAGAGACAGACAAGCTTCCAGCAGGTTGTCCGCTCCGTTGACCTCGTATTCTTTGCCGTCTACATGAATTGTAGCCATTAGCATGCTTCCAGTTTTCTCGGTCAGGGACCGAGCGTTAATCGAAATTCGGTTACCAGCGCTCTTTCAGCAGGTTCGGCTGAATCCCATTAATCAAATGGGTATTGCTGAACGGCTGTTTGATTCCCGCCTCAAATTCTTCGCGGAAATATTTGATGGCGCTCTGTAACGGCTCCACTGCACCAGGTGCGTGGGCACAGAAAGTTTTACCCGGGCCTAAGAATCGACACAGTTGCTCAAGTGTTTCGATATCGCCCGGCTGGCCTTCGCCACGCTCCAGCGCACGCAGAATTTTCACGCTCCACGGCAGACCGTCGCGGCACGGCGTACACCAGCCGCAGGACTCACGGGCGAAAAACTCTTCCAGGTTACGCACCAGCGACACCATGTTGATCTCATGGTCAACCGCCATCGCCAGCGCCGTACCCAGACGGCTGCCCGCTTTACCGATACTTTCGAATTCCATCGGCAGATCAAGGTGCGCTTCGGTCAGGAAGTCAGTCCCCGCGCCGCCTGGCTGCCAGGCTTTAAATTTCAGACCATCACGCATACCACCGGCGTAATCTTCGAGGATCTCGCGTGCGGTGGTGCCGAACGGCAGTTCCCACAGTCCCGGATTTTTCACCCGACCGGAGAAGCCCATCAGCTTGGTGCCAGCATCTTTACTTTTCGAGATGTTCTGATACCACTCCACGCCGTTAGCGAGGATCGCCGGAACGTTACACAGGGTTTCGACGTTGTTGACACAGGTCGGTTTGCCCCATACGCCGGAGGTTGCCGGGAAGGGGGGTTTCGAGCGTGGGTTAGCACGACGCCCTTCCAGGGAGTTGATTAACGCTGTTTCTTCCCCGCAGATGTAGCGCCCTGCCCCGGTATGGACGAACAGTTCGAAGTCGAAACCTGTTCCCATAATGTTTTTGCCAAGCAAGCCCGCTTCAGTGGCTTCGGCAATGGCGCGGCGCAGATTTACTGCCGCTTCGATATATTCGCCACGCAGGAAGATGTAGCCACGGTAAGCTTTCAGCGCAAACGCGGAGATGAGCATACCTTCCACCAGCAGGTGCGGCAGTTGCTCCATCAACAGGCGGTCTTTATAGGTGCCCGGCTCCATTTCATCGGCGTTACACAGCAGGTAACGGATGTTCATGGATTCGTCTTTCGGCATCAGGCTCCACTTCAGGCCAGTCGAAAAGCCCGCTCCGCCGCGCCCTTTCAGACCAGCGTCTTTTACCTGATTAACGATTTCGTCCGGAGACAGCCCGGTCAGCGCCTTACGCGCCCCTTCGTAACCGTTTTTGCTGCGGTATTCGTCCAGCCACACTGGCTGTTTGTCATCGCGCAGACGCCAGGTCAGCGGATGCGTTTCGGGAGTACGGATAATGTTTTTCATTTATACCGCTCCAGCAGTTCAGGGATCGCTTCCGGGGTCAGATGCGCGTGAGTGTCCTCATCGATCATCATGTTTGGCCCTTTATCACAGTTCCCCAGGCAGCAAGTTGGCAGCAGCGTAAAGCGGCCATCAAATGTCGTTTGCCCTGGTTTGATGTTCAGCTTTTTCTCGAGCGCCGCCTGAATACCCTGATACCCGTTGATATGACAGACCACGCTGTCGCAATAACGGATCACATGGCGACCAACCGGCTGGCGGAAGATCTGACTGTAGAACGTTGCCACACCTTCGACGTCGCTTGCCGGAATACCCAGCACATCGGCGATCGCGTGGATCGCACCATCCGGCACCCAGCCACGCTGCTTCTGAACGATTTTCAGCGCTTCAATGGACGCCGCACGCGGGTCTTCGTAGTGGTGCATCTCGTGCTCAATCGCTTCACGCTCTGCCGCACTCAGCTCAAAAGCCTCGGTTTGTGGTTGTTGATTCTCGTGCATAATTAGCGGTCCACATCTGACATAACAAAATCGATACTGCCCAGATAAACAATCAGGTCAGACACCAGGCTGCCGCGGATCGCCGCCGGAATTTGCTGCAAATGCGCATAACTCGGCGTGCGGATACGAGTGCGATAACTCATGGTGCTACCGTCGCTGGTCAGGTAGTAACTGTTGATCCCCTTGGTCGCCTCAATCATCTGGAAAGATTCATTGGCAGGCATCACCGGCCCCCACGACACTTGCAGGAAGTGGGTGATCAGGGTTTCGATATGTTGCAGCGTGCGCTCTTTCGGCGGCGGCGTGGTCAGCGGGTGATCCGCTTTGAACGGGCCTTCCGGCATGTTGTTGAGGCACTGCTCAAGAATGCGCAGACTCTGGCGCAGCTCTTCCACTTTCAGCATTACGCGGGTGTAGCAGTCAGAAACACCACCACCAACCGGGATTTCAAAGTCGAAGTTTTCATAGCCAGAATAAGGACGCGCCTTACGCACGTCGAAGTCGATCCCGGTAGCACGCAGGCCCGCGCCAGTGGTGCCCCACTCCAGCGCCTCTTTCGCGCCATAGGCGGCAACGCCCTGGGAACGACCTTTCAGAATGGTATTTTGCAGCGCCGCTTTCTCGTAAGACGCCAGACGTTTCGGCATCCAGTCGAGGAACTCACGCAGCAGGCGATCCCAGCCGCGCGGCAGGTCGTGCGCTACGCCGCCAATACGGAACCACGCCGGGTGCATACGGAAACCCGTGATCGCTTCCACCAGATCGTAAATTTTCTGACGATCGGTAAAGGCGAAGAACACGGGCGTCATTGCGCCGACGTCCTGAATAAAGGTCGAGATGTACAGCAGGTGGCTGTTGATACGGAACAGTTCGGAGAGCATAACGCGAATGACGTTAACGCGATCCGGCACGGTGATCCCGGCCAGTTTCTCTACCGCCAGCACGTAAGGCATTTCGTTAACGCAGCCGCCGAGGTATTCAATACGGTCGGTATACGGAATGTAGCTGTGCCAGGACTGGCGCTCGCCCATTTTCTCCGCACCACGGTGGTGGTAGCCGATGTCTGGTACGCAGTCGACAATCTCTTCGCCGTCGAGTTGTAAAACGATACGGAAAGCCCCGTGCGCCGACGGGTGGTTCGGACCGAGGTTGAGGAACATGAAGTCCTCGTTTTCGGTGCCGCGCTTCATCCCCCACTCTTCCGGTTTGAAGGTCAGGGCTTCCATCTCCAGATCCTGTTTGGCTTTGGTCAGCTCAAACGGCGAGAATTCGGTAGCGCGCGCCGGGTAATCTTTACGCAGCGGGTGACCTTTCCAGGTTTGCGGCATCATGATGCGGCGCAGGTTCGGGTGACCGTCGAAAGTAATGCCAAACAGATCCCAGGTTTCACGCTCATACCAGTTAGCGTTCGGGAACAGTTTGGTGAAGGTCGGTACGTGCAGGTCGTTTTCTGCCAGCGCCACCTTCAGCATGATGTCGCGGTTACGATCGATAGAAATCAGATGGTAGAAAACGGAAAAATCCGCGGCAGGTAACCCTTCGCGGTGTGTGCGCAGACGTTCGTCCATGCCGTGTAAGTCAAACAGCATGACGTAAGGTTTCGGCAGTTTCTTTAAGAAATCGCCAACTTCCAGTAATTGTTCACGCTTGATCCACACAACGGGAACCCCGGTGCGAGTCGCCTGAACAGTAAAGGCATCCGGCCCAAAACGGTTGCGCAGTTCGCCAATCACCGGATCATCAAGATGATCACGGGTCTGCCAGGCGGGTTCTTGCGCGGTTAAGTCGGTCATATTGTTCACCATTGCAAATGGTCCGTGGTGACTGTCGGCGCAGTAAGCTTCGCGAAATAGATTTAGGAATAAGCGAAGAAAAATCCCTTTGCCGACAGGCGCAAATTAAATCTCGTCAGGTGTACGCAGGTTGGTTACGGCAATGCGTTCACCGCGCTTGCGTTCGCGCTCTGATTGCATATTGGCGCGATAAACGCCCTGATCGCCAACCACCCAGGAGAGCGGACGACGTTCTTTGCCGATAGATTCCTGCAACAGCATCAGTGCCTGCATGTACGCTTCAGGACGCGGCGGGCAGCCCGGGATATACACATCAACCGGGATGAATTTATCGACGCCCTGCACAACGGAATAAATATCGTACATACCACCAGAGTTGGCACAGGCACCCATTGAGATAACCCATTTTGGTTCCAGCATCTGGTCATACAGACGCTGAATAACCGGTGCCATTTTGGTAAAGCAGGTTCCTGCAACCACCATCAGGTCAGCCTGACGCGGCGAAGCACGCAATACTTCTGCGCCAAAACGCGCCACGTCATGCACCGCGGTAAACGAAGTCACCATCTCAACGTAACAGCAGGAAAGACCGAAGTTATACGGCCAAATTGAGTTTTTACGACCCCAGTTAACCATGTCATTGAGCTTGCCCATAAACACGTTTTTGTTAACTTCTTGCTCCAGAGGGTCGGTTACGATCTCCTGCTTTTGCAGGGGGTAACGGTCGTTCTCACCGTTGGGATCTATGCGGGTGAGCGTATAATCCATCTTAATGCCTCGCGGTTAGCGTTGACGATTAGCGATACTGTTCGTTTCCGGGTTCATACGCTCGCGGCGTGAACGCGCGGGCGTCCAGTCCAGCGCGCCAATACGCACCAGATAAACCAGACCTGCCAGTAACACAAAAATAAAAATTGCAGCTTCCACAAAGCCTACCCAGCCGCTTTCGCGGATAGAGGTTGACCATGCGAACAGATACAGCGCTTCAACGTCGAAGATAACGAAGAACATGGCCACCAGATAAAACTTGGCGGACAGGCGTAAGCGGGCGGAGCCGACCGAGTCGATACCGGATTCAAACGGCACGTTTTTCGACCTCGCGCGTGCGCGACCGCCTAAAAACCAACCGCCTACCAGCATCAGGCAACACAGGCCAATGGCAACGATAAGAAAGATAGCGAATGCCCAGTGATGAGCGATGACTTCAGTGGATGTTGACATACTCATTGCTTACTCATCAAAAGTAGCGCCAGATTCACTGCTCTTCACGGCAGATGGACGCCACATCGATTCATGGGGAGGAATAAAAAAAACCTTACAATCACTGTAGAAATTCTTTTATACAGCTAATTGATGTGGTCTTTTACTCCTTTCTATAACCTTTTGTCAACTTTAACAAAAGTTTCTTCACATTAGTTTACATAATATCAACACCATTAGCATTTAATGCCCTTTCACGCCAGATCCTTGACGACTCCAGGATAATTAGATGTTGTTGAATCGTGTCCGTTGTGAAGCAATGGAAAAAATACGGGTCTATTTTGACAGGAATTTGTGTCGATTCCTCCCCCCAAAAGAGAGTATTTTCTTGATCTGTGACACGCTTTTGTCATTCCATAACAAAAACGCAGCAACAAATTTACGTATTTTTAACATCATTGTAGCAGGTGATTTTTTTCAGGCGATTATTTGTGCGTTCGGGACGTGAATCTCTGGTGATTGAAAAATGAACAGTTTTGTACGTTCTGCACTATGCGAGGAAGGATTTTTACTAAAAAAAAGCCGCTGGGGTTTAAAACACCCCCAGCGGCTCGTTTTTACACTATTGTCTCAGGAATTATCTATCGTCCGTCGATTACTCGATATCCCTTTCAATCAACAATGAATCATCCCCTTCCGGAGCAGACATTGGGCTGTATTGCCACGGATTATGGTAGCTCTCCATCGCCTGATAGATCACCTGGGCCAGCTCATTATTACTGGACGGGTCATAGCACAGCAAATATTCGGTATCAGGTAGCGGCGGTAAGCCATCTACTCCACTCAGCACACGCAGGTCCGGGCTCATCATTTCAATCGGCCTTGCCGTCACGCCAAGACCGGCTTTCACTGCCGCACGAACGGCCGGAAGCGTCGAGGCGACATAAGCCAGTCGCCATGGAATATCTGCTTTATTAAGCGTCGCCAGCACCATATCGCGAAACGGACTTGGATCATCCAGCAATACAAGAGGGATCGGCTCGCCTTTTTGCAATACGTATTCCGCTGCGCAGTACCAGTGTGTTGGCGAGGTACGCAGGTTCAATGCCTTAAACGCTGAAGGACGATGGGTGGTTACCATCAAATCCACTTCCTGGGATTCCAGCATTTCTGCCATATAGGCATTACGTTTAACGCGGACATCCAGCGCTAATTTCGGATAAACCGAACTCACGCGATTTAACAGGAAAGGTAAGATCGTATCGGCAGATTCATCTGAAGCACCGATAGTTAACACGCCCTGAAGATTACTGAACATTAATGATGAGCAGGCCTCATCATTAAAACGCAGTATTTTCCTGGCGTAACCAAGAAGTTGAATGCCATGTTCAGTTAACAGTTTGTTGCGACCGTGACGAGCGAACAGTTCTTTCCCAACGAGTTGTTCCAGACGCTGCATTTGCTGACTTACGGCGGACTGAGTACGACACACAGCGGCAGCTGCGGCAGCAAAAGTGTTCAGATCGGCAACAGCAACAAATGTTCTCAGCAGATCGAGGTCGAGGTTAATTATCGGACGATTTGCACTTATCATATATTATCACTTACTGGCGGCTCATACTGAGCTGGTTAATGCTGTGCACACACAAACAAGCAATTCCATTTGTAATGTGCCTCCCTGGCAGTTTCATCCGGAACCCGGACGAAAGTAAAAATGCATATGAGTTGCACTAAAAAAGCGACTCACATTGTTCCGTTATAATGCCTGAAGTAGATCACAGAATATATCTTCAGGGATCGCATATCTATTAAGTTACTCACTCTTTTCTATTTATGACATGCGCGTGTTTGTATAAATGTAAATGTGAGTCCTTGTTCCACTCTCGTGCAGCATCGCTGGTCATACGCGAACACGTACAAACAGCAATGGTGAGGCGGCATCAAGAGCAGGGATCCGTCATTTATGCGAGCATTTTACCCCAAAAACCTTTTATTTATAAGGGTCATTGCGAATTATCTGATGCAAAGTTATGTTATGTTAGGCAAAGTAATCTTCTATTATTAATAAGCACATCAAAACCTTTTTGAATATTAAATAATAATTAATTAGCATCATCCTCATTCATTAATTCCGCTTAACAATAGTTTCACACCTTGCCCCCATTGCGACACCTCGGAAATCATCACGCTGTTAAACTCTCCGTAATGCGGAAATATCATCATCGCGTTTCATTAGTGAATTCTTAAATGAGGCATTTTCACACAATTATCTTACAGATAAAAAAACCAGACTTGCAATTAAGAATCAGAACAATTCACTATATAACATTGCATGCAAAGCATATACACCTCATTATTTTGTCATTATTAAGTTATTAACAGCACAATCGAGCCTTCCCCTCTGGCAAAATCTTATTCTGCAGACCTTCAAAACACCGTCCTGGGGGAGTACATTGTTCTAAGCTGACTTCCACGGCAGGGAGTGGCGATAACAGCAAAAAAGGTCAAGATTCATGTCCCCCATTGAAAAATCCAGCAAATTAGAGAATGTCTGTTATGACATCCGTGGTCCGGTGCTGAAAGAAGCAAAACGCCTGGAAGAAGAAGGTAACAAGGTACTGAAACTGAACATCGGCAACCCAGCCCCATTCGGTTTTGACGCGCCAGATGAAATCCTCGTTGACGTGATACGCAACCTGCCTACCGCTCAAGGGTATTGCGATTCCAAAGGGCTTTACTCCGCGCGTAAAGCCATCATGCAGCACTACCAGGCTCGTGGCATGCGTGATGTTACCGTGGAAGATATTTACATCGGCAATGGTGTATCGGAGCTTATCGTTCAGGCAATGCAGGCATTGCTGAACAGCGGGGACGAAATGTTGGTTCCTGCACCAGATTACCCACTCTGGACCGCGGCGGTTTCGCTTTCCAGCGGTAAAGCGGTGCATTATCTTTGCGATGAATCCTCTGACTGGTTCCCGGACCTCGATGATATTCGCGCTAAAATTACGCCTCGTACGCGTGGGATCGTTATTATCAACCCAAATAACCCAACCGGCGCGGTATATTCCAAAGAGCTTTTAATGGAGATTGTGGAGATTGCACGTCAGCATAATCTCATTATCTTCGCCGATGAAATTTATGACAAAATTCTCTACGACGATGCTGAGCATCACTCAATTGCGCCACTGGCACCTGACCTGCTGACCATTACCTTTAACGGACTGTCGAAAACGTACCGCGTTGCAGGCTTCCGTCAGGGGTGGATGGTGTTGAACGGGCCGAAAAAACACGCCAAAGGCTACATCGAAGGTCTGGAAATGCTGGCTTCAATGCGCCTGTGTGCTAACGTTCCTGCGCAACACGCCATTCAGACCGCGCTGGGTGGTTATCAGAGCATCAGTGAATTTATTACCCCTGGCGGTCGTCTTTATGAGCAGCGTAACCGCGCGTGGGAACTGATCAACGATATTCCGGGCGTTTCCTGCGTGAAACCTCGTGGTGCGCTGTATATGTTCCCGAAAATCGACGCCAAACGCTTTAACATTCACGACGATCAGAAAATGGTGCTGGATTTCCTGTTGCAGGAAAAAGTTCTGTTGGTGCAAGGGACGGCATTCAACTGGCCGTGGCCGGATCACTTCCGCATTGTCACGCTACCGCGTGTCGATGATATCGAGCTGTCTTTGAGCAAGTTCGCGCGTTTCCTTTCTGGTTATCATCAGCTGTAATCTTAATTTCACTGCCGGAGATTGCATCCGGCAGCGTTATCCCGCCACAATGACCTGATGATGTCATCATACGTAAGGTCACTATGAAACAGAGCCATTTTTTTGCCCATCTCTCCCGCCTGAAACTCATTAACCGCTGGCCGCTAATGCGCAACGTGCGGACGGAAAATGTGTCCGAACACAGTTTGCAGGTAGCGATGGTCGCCCATGCGCTGGCAGCTATCAAAAATCGAAAATTTGGCGGTAATGTCAACGCCGAACGTATCGCTTTACTGGCGATGTACCACGATGCCTCAGAAGTGCTCACCGGCGATCTCCCTACTCCGGTGAAATACTTCAATTCGCAAATCGCTCAGGAGTACAAGGCTATTGAAAAAATCGCTCAGCAAAAACTGGTCGATATGGTTCCGGAAGAGCTGCGGGATATCTTTGCGCCGTTAATTGACGAGCATGCATATAGCGATGAAGAAAAATCGCTGGTGAAACAGGCAGATGCACTGTGTGCATATCTGAAATGTCTGGAAGAACTCGCGGCCGGAAATAATGAATTCTTGCTGGCAAAAACGCGACTGGAAGCGACGCTTGAAGCGCGTCGCAGCCAGGAGATGGACTACTTCATGGAAGTATTTGTTCCCAGCTTCCATCTTTCGCTCGATGAGATTAGCCAGGATTCACCGCTGTAAGCAGCCGGAGTCTGCGTCGCATCAGGCAATAAGCGCCGGATGCGACATCAGGCTCTTGTCAAAACGGAAACAGCATCGGGATCATCACCACACAAACCGCCATCACGATAATGGTGAACGGTACCCCCAACTTCACAAAGTCACTGAAGCTGTAATTTCCCGGACCTAAAACCAGTGTGTTAACAGGTGAAGAAACCGGTGTCATAAAGGCGGCGGATGCTGCCATCGCCACGACCATCGCGAATGGATAAGGCGACACCCCCATCGTTTTGGCAGCAGCCAGCGCAATCGGAGCCATCAACACCGCCGTCGCGGTATTAGAGATAAATAGCCCAATAACCGCCGACAAGACAAACAAACACCCCAGCATCATATGTGGCCCGTAACCACCGCCAATGTCCATCAGCCCTTTCACCGCCAGCGCGACACCTCCCGTTTTCTGTAATGCCACAGCAAACGGCATCATCCCAACGATCAAAATAATGCTCGGCCAGTGAATGGATTTATAGGCGCTTTCAGCATCTATACAGCGGAATTTCCCCATCAGCAGGCAGGCGATGATAGCGGCAACAGGATTAGGAATTTCATCTGTCAGCATTAACGCCACCATTAGCACCAGACAGAAAATGGCATGGGGTGCCTGGCTGTGCGCGGGCGATGCTTCACTCACCTCTTCCGGTAAGTTCAGCGCTACGAAGTCGCGGCCCTGTTTGGCCAGCATACCGATCAGTTTCCAGTTACCCACAACCAGGATGATATCGCCCAGCAGCAGAGGCTCATCCGCCAGCGAACCTTCCAGCGCCACGCCATTGCGCTTTAGCCCCACCACATTCAGTCCGTAGCGGGTACGAAAACCAATTTCGCGCACCGATTTACCAATCAGTTCTGACTCAGGAATTAATGAAATCTCTGCCATGCCCACATCAAGGGCCTGGTCAGAAAAATACTCGCCGCGCAGTACCATCGGCTCCAGCAATTGCTCACTACAAAATTGCCGGAGATCGACATCAGCCGCAGACATATCAATAAGCAAAACGTCACGCGCGCGAAATTCAGAAACCCCATTAACGTTCACGATAACGCGACGAAAACGCCGCCAGCGTTCAACACCGATGACGTTAGCGCCATAACGCTCACGTAATTTGAGATCATCCAGCCGTTGACCAATCATTGGCGATCCGGGGCGAATAGCCAGACGTCGCGCACGCCCGGTCAGTCGATATTCACGGATAAGATCGCGAAAGGTTCGACGCGTCCAGCCTTCGCGCTGCGGGGTCTGGGTATCCCCTTTCAGCATGAAACGCATCACTAACATATACAAAATACCCAGCACCAGCACGACCAGGCCAATAGGTGTTACGCTAAAGAAACTGAAGCCGTGATAGCCTTCACGCAGCAATTCACTGTTGACTACCAGGTTCGGCGGCGTCGCCACCAGCGTCATCATGCCGCTTATCAGCCCGGCAAAACTCAACGGCATCATCAGACGTGACGGCGAAGTTTGCATACGCATGGCAACGCTTAACACCACGGGAATAAAGATAGCGACAACGCCGGTTGAACTCATAAACGCGCCAAGCCCCGCGACGGTCAGCATCAACAAAACCAACATTTTGATTTCACTGTTGCCCGCAACTTTGACCAGCCATGTTCCCATTACGGTGGCAACACCGGTACGGACCAAACCATCGCCAATAATAAACAAGGCGGCAATCAGGACAACGTTAGGATCAGAAAAGCCGGAAAATACTTCGGGGACTGTCAGCGTTCCGCTTAATGCAAACGCGACAATAACAAACAAAGCGACCGCATCCATACGCACTCTGCCCGTCGCAAACAAGACAATGGCAACGGCCAGTAATGAAAGAACCCAAATCAATTCACCGTTCACAACTTATCCTTGTTAATTGAGGGAGATGTCTTGATTCTGCCATAAAAAAGCCCCGACGAGACGGGGCTAAATCATGATCAGGTGTTTCACTGAATAATAACATCGCCATTTGGCTGTTTGGTCACAGTAATTTGCTCCAGACTGTGGAGGACCAAATCGACCTCATTCAGGCGCGGGGTATCTGCCGGAGCGTTAACCGCAATGACATGACAACCCGCCGCCAGGCCAGAAAGCACGCCAGCGGAGCATCTTCCACCACCACACACTCCTGCGGCGCAAGCCCCAGCAGCTGCGCGCCTAACAGATACGCATCAGGTTCTGGTTTTCCGCGCTTCACTCGCTCAGCGGTTACAAACACCTCTGGTGCGGGAAGCCCAGCTATTTTATGGCGCGCTCGCGCTACCGGCATGGAGCCAGAAGTCACAATGGCCCACGGAATACCTGCTTTATTCAAATGACTGAGTAAGGCGATTGCCCCCGGAAGCGGGTAATACCTTCGGTTTCCGTGGCCTCGATGTGCTCCAGACGCGTAAACTCGGCGGCAATATCAGCCTCGGATTTGCCCGCCATAAAATGGCGCAGAGAGGTGATCGCCTGTTTACCGTGAATGAAAGCCAGCACCTCTTCCGGCGCTAACCCATGACGTCTGGCCCAGTTGCTCCACGCCCGTTCTACCGCAGGCAGGGAATCCACCAGCGTTCCATCAAGATCAAACAGAAAACCTTTGCACCGCACGCGGGCCTCCTCAGGCATTGATAATTTGATTAATTTCGTTGGCGCTCAAATGGTACTGACGCGGGCAGGCATGCCACACATTAAGCATGCGCTGATATTTTTCCCACATTGGCGTCTGGGCGTTAAAACCGTGAGTTCCGGCGTCAAAATGGGTATAGCGCCCTTCCACATTAACCATAAAGCGGACATAACCGAGGTAACGTGCTTCAGTGGCGGCGTCAAAGCCGAGGAAGGTGACACGACGTTCATCGATGGATTGCTGGTCCTGCAAATTAGACCAGGAAACATGCAACGCATGATACATCTCCATAATGTCGATGATAGTGCGGCAGGTTTCTTCTTTCAGCTCGCCAAACTCGCGATCCAATTCACGCATCTGTAATCCGTAACCTCGCTCAATAATTGTTTGCAGGCGACGGTAACGTTCAGCATTTGCCGGATCGAGCATAGTCATCATCTTGTACTGATTAGACAAAATAAGACGTTGCGCGTTGGTCATTTCCATTGTTGACTCCTGTATCACTCTACTACGGTGAAAAAAAAGAAGGCTGAGTATGCCTTCTTTTATATGCGTAATCAGGGGTCAATTACAAATCATCAAGGAAAGTTTTATCCAGTTGTTTGAAGGCGCGCTTAAGCGTGTCAGCTAATGCCTGGTAATCAGGCTTGCCTTCAACGGGTGCCAACACCTGTCCAGACTCCTGCAATTTACCGCGAACTTCATAAAACCAGTTAAGGATTGCAGGGGGTAATGGCGTTACAGAACGCTTGCCCAGCCACCACAATCCCTGCATGGGTAAACTTAAGGCGAACAGTGCAGTGGCAACTGCCGGCCCAAGCTGACCGCCCAGGGCAATCTGCCAGCAGAGAGTAAATACGGCGATCGGCGGCATAAAACGGATCGCATAACGCGTCATCTTGATAACGCGATTTTCGACAAAGACCGGGGCAAGGCGTTTTTCCAGTGGCCACGTCTTTGAGTAATGCTGTCCGCGGCGAAACAAGCTAAAAAAATTAACAGAACGATTATCCGGCGTTGACATGCTTCACCTCAACTTCACATATAAAGATTCAAAAATTTGTGCAAATTCACAACTCAGCGGGACAACGTTCAAAACATTTTGTCTTCCATACCCACTATCAGGTATCCTTTAGCAGCCTGAAGGCCTAAGTAGTACATATTCATTGAGTCGTCAAATTCATATACATTATGCCATTGGCTGAAAATTACGCAAAATGGCATAGACTCAAGATATTTCTTCCATCATGCAAAAAAAATTTGCAGTGCATGATGTTAATCATAAATGTCGGTGTCATCATGCGCTACGCTCTATGGCTCCCTGACGTTTTTTTAGCCACGTATCAATTATAGGTACTTCCATGTCGAGTAAGTTAGTACTGGTTCTGAACTGCGGTAGTTCTTCACTGAAATTTGCCATCATCGATGCAGTAAATGGTGAAGAGTACCTTTCTGGTTTAGCCGAATGTTTCCACCTGCCTGAAGCACGTATCAAATGGAAAATGGACGGCAATAAACAGGAAGCGGCTTTAGGTGCAGGCGCCGCTCACAGCGAAGCGCTCAACTTTATCGTTAATACTATTCTGGCACAAAAACCAGAACTGTCTGCGCAGCTGACTGCTATCGGTCACCGTATCGTACACGGCGGCGAAAAGTATACCAGCTCCGTAGTGATCGATGAGTCTGTTATTCAGGGTATCAAAGATGCAGCTTCTTTTGCACCGCTGCACAACCCGGCTCACCTGATCGGTATCGAAGAAGCTCTGAAATCTTTCCCACAGCTGAAAGACAAAAACGTTGCTGTATTTGACACCGCGTTCCACCAGACTATGCCGGAAGAGTCTTACCTCTACGCCCTGCCTTACAACCTGTACAAAGAGCACGGCATCCGTCGTTACGGCGCGCACGGCACCAGCCACTTCTATGTAACCCAGGAAGCGGCAAAAATGCTGAACAAACCGGTAGAAGAACTGAACATCATCACCTGCCACCTGGGCAACGGTGGTTCCGTTTCTGCTATCCGCAACGGTAAATGCGTTGACACCTCTATGGGCCTGACCCCGCTGGAAGGTCTGGTCATGGGTACCCGTTCTGGTGATATCGATCCGGCGATCATCTTCCACCTGCACGACACCCTGGGCATGAGCGTTGACGCAATCAACAAACTGCTGACCAAAGAGTCTGGCCTGCTGGGTCTGACCGAAGTGACCAGCGACTGCCGCTATGTTGAAGACAACTACGCGACGAAAGAAGACGCGAAGCGCGCAATGGACGTTTACTGCCACCGCCTGGCGAAATACATCGGTGCCTACACTGCGCTGATGGATGGTCGTCTGGACGCTGTTGTATTCACTGGTGGTATCGGTGAAAATGCCGCGATGGTTCGTGAACTGTCTCTGGGCAAACTGGGCGTGCTGGGCTTTGAAGTTGATCATGAACGCAACCTGGCTGCACGTTTCGGCAAATCTGGTTTCATCAACAAAGAAGGTACCCGTCCTGCGGTGGTTATCCCAACCAACGAAGAACTGGTTATCGCGCAAGACGCGAGCCGCCTGACTGCCTGATTTCACACCGCCAGCTCAGCTGGCGGTGCTGTTTTGTAACCCGCCAAATCGGCGGTAACGAAAGAGGATAAACCGTGTCCCGTATTATTATGCTGATCCCTACCGGAACCAGCGTCGGTCTGACCAGCGTCAGCCTTGGCGTGATCCGTGCAATGGAACGCAAAGGCGTTCGTCTGAGCGTTTTCAAACCTATCGCTCAGCCGCGTACCGGTGGCGATGCGCCCGATCAGACTACGACTATCGTGCGTGCGAACTCTTCCACCACGACGGCCGCTGAACCGCTGAAAATGAGCTACGTTGAAGGTCTGCTTTCCAGCAATCAGAAAGATGTGCTGATGGAAGAGATCGTCGCAAACTACCACGCTAACACCAAAGACGCTGAAGTCGTTCTGGTTGAAGGTCTGGTCCCGACACGTAAGCACCAGTTTGCCCAGTCTCTGAACTACGAAATCGCTAAAACGCTGAATGCGGAAATCGTCTTCGTTATGTCTCAGGGCACTGACACCCCGGAACAGCTGAAAGAGCGTATCGAACTGACCCGCAACAGCTTCGGCGGTGCCAAAAACACCAACATCACCGGCGTTATCGTTAACAAACTGAACGCACCGGTTGATGAACAGGGTCGTACTCGCCCGGATCTGTCCGAGATTTTCGACGACTCTTCCAAAGCTAAAGTAAACAATGTTGATCCGGCGAAGCTGCAAGAATCCAGCCCTCTGCCGGTTCTCGGCGCTGTGCCGTGGAGCTTTGACCTGATCGCGACTCGTGCGATCGATATGGCTCGCCACCTGAATGCGACCATCATCAACGAAGGCGACATCAATACTCGCCGCGTTAAATCCGTCACTTTCTGCGCACGCAGCATTCCGCACATGCTGGAGCACTTCCGTGCCGGTTCTCTGCTGGTGACTTCCGCAGACCGTCCTGACGTGCTGGTGGCCGCTTGCCTGGCAGCCATGAACGGCGTAGAAATCGGTGCCCTGCTGCTGACTGGCGGCTACGAAATGGACGCGCGCATTTCTAAACTGTGCGAACGTGCTTTCGCTACCGGCCTGCCGGTATTTATGGTGAACACCAACACCTGGCAGACCTCTCTGAGCCTGCAGAGCTTCAACCTGGAAGTTCCGGTTGACGATCACGAACGTATCGAGAAAGTTCAGGAATACGTTGCTAACTACATCAACGCTGACTGGATCGAATCTCTGACTGCCACTTCTGAGCGCAGCCGTCGTCTGTCTCCGCCTGCGTTCCGTTATCAGCTGACTGAACTTGCGCGCAAAGCGGGCAAACGTATCGTACTGCCGGAAGGTGACGAACCGCGTACCGTTAAAGCAGCCGCTATCTGTGCTGAACGTGGTATCGCAACTTGCGTACTGCTGGGTAATCCGGCAGAGATCAACCGTGTTGCAGCGTCTCAGGGTGTAGAACTGGGTGCAGGGATTGAAATCGTTGATCCAGAAGTGGTTCGCGAAAGCTATGTTGGTCGTCTGGTCGAACTGCGTAAGAACAAAGGCATGACCGAAACCGTTGCCCGCGAACAGCTGGAAGACAACGTGGTGCTCGGTACGCTGATGCTGGAACAGGATGAAGTTGATGGTCTGGTTTCCGGTGCTGTTCACACTACCGCAAACACCATCCGTCCGCCGCTGCAGCTGATCAAAACTGCACCGGGCAGCTCCCTGGTATCTTCCGTGTTCTTCATGCTGCTGCCGGAACAGGTTTACGTTTACGGTGACTGTGCGATCAACCCGGATCCGACCGCTGAACAGCTGGCAGAAATCGCGATTCAGTCCGCTGATTCCGCTGCGGCCTTCGGTATCGAACCGCGCGTTGCTATGCTCTCCTACTCCACCGGTACTTCTGGTGCAGGTAGCGACGTAGAAAAAGTTCGCGAAGCAACTCGTCTGGCGCAGGAAAAACGTCCTGACCTGATGATCGACGGTCCGCTGCAGTACGACGCTGCGGTAATGGCTGACGTTGCGAAATCCAAAGCGCCGAACT
Organism: Shigella sonnei; assembly: GCF_002950395.1. NCBI lineage: Bacteria > Pseudomonadati > Pseudomonadota > Gammaproteobacteria > Enterobacterales > Enterobacteriaceae > Shigella > Shigella sonnei. Next base: position 438,327 of record NZ_CP026802.1, on the reverse strand, counting down.
CTCCGGTTGCAGGTCGCGCTACCGTGTTTATCTTCCCGGATCTGAACACCGGTAACACCACCTACAAAGCGGTACAGCGTTCTGCCGACCTGATCTCCATCGGGCCGATGCTGCAGGGTATGCGCAAGCCGGTTAACGACCTGTCCCGTGGCGCACTGGTTGACGATATCGTCTACACCATCGCGCTGACTGCGATTCAGTCTGCACAGCAGCAGTAACCTCGTCATCATCCGCAGCTTTGCGCTGCGGATATCTGAACCGGAAATAATCACTATTTCCGGTTTTTTATTCTCTTAATCTGCATTAATCCTTTCTGATTATCTTGCTTAACTGCGCTGCATCAATGAATTGCGCCATTTCACTTTACATACTTACCACTTTGTTTTGTGCAAGGGAATATTTGCGCTATGTCCGCAATCACTGAATCCAAACCAACAAGAAGATGGGCAATGCCCGATACGTTGGTGATTATCTTTTTTGTTGCTATTTTAACCAGCCTTGCCACCTGGGTAGTTCCGGTGGGGATGTTTGACAGTCAGGAAGTGCAGTATCAGGTTGATGGTCAAACAAAAACACGCAAAGTCGTAGATCCACACTCATTTCGCATTCTGACTAACGAAGCAGGCGAACCTGAGTATCACCGCGTACAGCTGTTCACGACGGGCGATGAACGCCCGGGCCTGATGAACTTCCCGTTTGAAGGATTAACCTCAGGATCGAAATACGGGACAGCTGTTGGCATCATCATGTTTATGCTGGTGATTGGCGGCGCGTTTGGCATTGTGATGCGTACAGGAACCATTGATAACGGTATCCTGGCGCTTATTCGCCATACCCGCGGGAATGAAATTCTCTTTATTCCTGCGCTGTTTATTCTGTTTTCACTTGGCGGCGCGGTATTTGGTATGGGAGAAGAGGCCGTCGCCTTTGCCATTATCATCGCACCGCTAATGGTCCGGCTGGGCTATGACAGTATTACCACCGTCCTGGTGACCTATATTGCCACGCAAATCGGTTTTGCCAGTTCGTGGATGAACCCGTTTTGTGTGGTCGTTGCTCAGGGGATTGCCGGCGTTCCGGTGCTTTCTGGCTCCGGGTTGCGCATCGTGGTGTGGGTTATCGCCACTATGATTGGCCTGATCTTTACCATGGTGTACGCCTCACGAGTGAAAAAGAATCCTCTTCTGTCACGCGTGCATGAGTCCGACCGCTTCTTTCGTGAAAAGCAGGCGGATGTTGAACAACGTCCGTTTACCTTTGGTGACTGGCTGGTATTGATTGTCCTGACCGCCGTAATGGTCTGGGTGATTTGGGGCGTGATCGTTAATGCCTGGTTTATTCCAGAAATTGCCAGCCAGTTCTTCACCATGGGTCTGGTGATTGGCATCATCGGCGTTGTTTTCCGCCTTAACGGCATGACGGTTAATACCATGGCTTCATCCTTTACCGAAGGGGCGCGAATGATGATCGCCCCTGCCCTGCTGGTGGGTTTCGCCAAAGGGATTTTGCTGCTGGTCGGTAATGGTGAAGCGGGTGATGCCAGCGTGTTAAATACCATCCTCAACAGCATTGCCAATGCCATTAGCGGTCTGGACAACGCGGTCGCGGCCTGGTTTATGTTGCTCTTCCAGGCGGTATTTAATTTCTTCGTGACGTCCGGTTCTGGTCAGGCGGCGTTAACCATGCCGTTACTGGCACCGCTTGGCGATCTGGTCGGTGTTAACCGTCAGGTTACCGTGCTGGCATTCCAGTTTGGTGATGGCTTCAGTCACATCATTTACCCAACCTCAGCTTCGTTAATGGCAACTCTCGGTGTGTGCAGGGTGGACTTCCGTAACTGGCTGAAGGTGGGCGCGACCCTACTTGGACTGCTGTTTATTATGTCCAGCGTCGTAGTGATCGGCGCTCAGTTGATGGGCTACCACTAAAAATGTTAAGAGCCGCAATTGCGGCTCTTTTTTCATTCTGCCGTTTCAGTCTCTACGGCTTCATTTTTGGCATTGCGCTTCATCCACAACGCCAGCGCTTTCAGCGAGTCTGGAGTGAACTCATCGCAGCGTGCGGTGATTTCTTCCGGCGTCAGCCAGCAAACTTCACTGACTTCATCTTCCTGTAGGGCGAAGGGACCGTGAGAGACGCAGCTGAACAACGCGCCCCAGACACGGCAATTTTTATCTTCGAAATAGAACTGCCCGTGCTCGGCAAAGGGGACACCGGCAATGCCCAACTCTTCTTCCGCTTCGCGACGCGCGGATTCCAGCAGTTGCTCATCGGCCTGAACCACACCGCCTGCGGTCGCATCTAACATGCCGGGTAAAAAGTCTTTTGTCTCGGTACGACGCTGGACCAGAATTTTGCCCATGCCATCATGCACGACGATGTAAGTTGCACGATGACGCAGACACTGTGCCCGCATTTGTTCCCGGCTGGCTTGTGCAATGACTTCGTTCTCTTCATTGACAATATCCACCCATTCAGTACTTGCCAAACGACGCTGTTCCATTATCAGGAAACCTTCTTTTTCTGGCGCTCTTACGGCGCATTTTGAATTGTGGGTAAATTACGGATTAATCGCGACCTGCGCAATGATACTTTGATCATTGAGTGCGATTACACTAAGTACGTCATTATCCAGCATGCCATAACTCGCCGGATTACCGCCTTTCGGAATACTCACCGAGCCGGGGTTGAAGTGGAAAATCTCCCCCCGCTGTTCTGCCACTGGCAGATGGGTATGACCGTACACCAGCACATCGTTCTGGTTTAAAGCAGGTAGATTTTCCGGGCCAAAAAGATGACCATGCGTCAAAAACAGACGTTGTTTTTCCAGTAATACCTGTTGCCACGGCGCGGTTATCGGGAAATGCAGCAGCATTTGATCCACTTCGCTGTCGCAGTTGCCGCGCACAGCGATAACCTTATGTGCCACTTCATTAAGCCGTTCAGCGACTTTGGCTGGCGCGTAACCCTCCGGTAAAGCATTACGCGGGCCGTGATTCAACACGTCGCCAAGGATCACCAGCCACTGGGCACCGCTTTGGGCAAACAACTCCAGAACACGTTCCGTCGCCGGTAACGACCCATGAATGTCCGATGCAAACATCAGTTTCATCACTCACTCCTCGTCGAAAAAACGTAAGCTATGATACTGGATTCTGTCGTTGCTATCAGCCAGATTGCTTCGCCGAAAGTGCAATAAAACGCTGGACAGACGCTCGCTGCCACTGGAATGTCGCATAATCCACCAGGCGTTCTGGCACCTCATCGCCATGTAGTACCAGGCGGTTAATCATTAGCGCCAGATCAGTATCAGCAATGCACCATTCACCAAATAAATTCGGCTGACCCAGTGCTAACAAATGTTCTGCCATCGCGAACAGTTTCTCTGCACTGGCTTTTCCCTCGGCCGTTAGTGGCGCTTTTTTCGCCCCCGCAAAGACAACATCCGTCGGACGCTCTTCGCGGATGGGCATCAGATCGCTGCGCAGCCAGGCCTGAATCCGTCGTGCACGCGCACGATTTTCTAAATCAAGCGGATAAATACGTTCCCAGGTCGGTGGCGCAAATCGATCTTCCAGATACTCCGCAATGGCAGAAGATTCACTCAACTCAAAATCATCGATTTGTAATAACGGCACACGGCGTGTCTGACCGTAACCTTGCCACGTCGGCTTCAAATGTTCACCGCTGTCGAGGTCGATGGTCTTGATATGAAACGACAGGCCTTTTTCCTGCAACGCCACCCAGGCGGATAACACATAAGGGGAGAAAAAGTGGGCATCTGACCAAAGCGTGATAGCGGGTTTACTCATTATGTCCTCGGCAATAAAGGGGGCTGGCTATCAAACTATAGAGCCTTTTTGTCACTGTCACGTGACGAATACTCACGTAAGTCGCCGCGCTTTCTATACTTGTGGTGTTCAGATGATTAAACAACCGGAGCTGCAATGATCGATCTCTATTTCGCCCCGACACCCAATGGTCACAAAATTACGCTGTTTCTCGAAGAAGCAGAGCTTGATTATCGCTTGATTAAGGTAGACCTGGGGAAAGGCGGTCAGTTTCGTCCGGAATTTTTGCGCATTTCGCCCAACAACAAAATTCCGGCAATTGTTGATCATTCTCCTGCCGATGGCGGCGAACCGCTAAGCCTCTTTGAGTCTGGTGCCATTTTGTTGTATCTGGCTGAGAAAACAGGACTCTTTTTGAGTCATGAAACGCGTGAGCGCGCCGCCACATTACAGTGGTTATTCTGGCAGGTAGGCGGACTGGGGCCGATGCTTGGGCAAAATCATCATTTTAATCACGCAGCCCCCCAAACCATTCCTTACGCTATTGAACGTTATCAGGTTGAAACTCAGCGTCTTTACCATGTACTAAACAAGCGGCTGGAAAACTCGCCCTGGCTGGGAGGCGAGAACTACAGCATTGCGGATATTGCCTGCTGGCCGTGGGTTAATGCCTGGACTCGCCAGCGAATTGACCTCGCAATGTATCCGGCAGTCAAGAACTGGCATGAGCGGATCCGTTCGCGCCCTGCCACCGGGCAGGCACTGCTAAAAGCACAACTCGGTGATGAGCGTTCGGATAGTTAACAGAAACAGGTTCTCGTGTATTATTTCATCCTAAGTAAAACAACGGAGAACCTGCAATGGCACAACCTGCCGCTATTATTCGTATAAAGAACCTTCGTTTACGTACGTTTATCGGAATTAAGGAAGAAGAAATTAACAACCGTCAGGATATTGTTATCAATGTGACGATCCACTACCCCGCCGATAAAGCGCGCACTAGCGAAGATATCAACGATGCGCTGAATTATCGCACCGTAACGAAAAACATTATTCAGCATGTAGAGAATAACCGTTTCTCTTTGTTGGAAAAATTAACTCAGGATGTGCTCGATATCGCACGTGAACATCACTGGGTGACGTATGCTGAAGTGGAGATCGATAAACTGCACGCGCTGCGCTACGCCGATTCGGTATCCATGACCTTAAGCTGGCAGCGTTAACCGCCATATCGGGAGGCTGCATGAACATAGTGATCACCGGAGGGACGGGATTAATTGGTCGCCATTTGATTCCGCGTTTGCTGGAGCTGGGCCATCAAATCACGGTAGTGACGCGTAACCCACAGAAAGCCAGTTCCGTTCTCGGCCCTCGGGTGACGCTATGGCAAGGGCTAGCCGATCAAAGCAACCTCAACGGCGTTGATGCGGTAATCAACCTGGCCGGAGAACCGATTGCTGATAAACGCTGGACTCACGAGCAAAAAGAGCGTCTCTGCCAAAGCCGCTGGAATATCACGCAAAAACTGGTCGATTTGATTAATGCCAGCGACACGCCGCCGTCGGTACTCATTTCCGGCTCGGCAACGGGCTATTATGGCGACTTAGGTGAAGTGGTGGTTACCGAAGAGGAACCGCCGCATAACGAATTTACTCATAAACTCTGCGCCCGCTGGGAAGAGATTGCCTGCCGGGCGCAAAGTGACAAAACGCGAGTGTGCCTGCTGCGAACCGGCGTGGTACTGGCACCGGACGGCGGTATTCTCGGTAAAATGCTGCCACCGTTTCGTCTTGGCCTGGGCGGGCCGATTGGTTCCGGTCGGCAGTATCTGGCCTGGATTCATATTGATGATATGGTCAACGGCATTCTCTGGCTGCTGGATAACGACCTGCGCGGGCCATTTAATATGGTTTCGCCCTACCCGGTACGCAATGAACAATTTGCCCATGCGCTCGGTCAAGCGCTGCATCGCCCGGCCATTTTGCGCGTCCCCGCAACCGCCATTCGGCTGTTAATGGGCGAATCTTCAATACTGGTATTAGGTGGACAACGCGCGCTGCCTAAACGGCTGGAAGAAGCGGGTTTTGCGTTTCGCTGGTACGATTTAGAAGAGGCGCTGGCGGATGTCGTTCGCTGATGTGGTTTACAGCAAACATCCGCCAGTTAACTCCCGGTGTTACAGGATTAGTGGCTTTGCGCGATAAGATCGTCTGGTGAAAGTCGGGTCACCATCATAACTAACTCTCTGTCTAAACCTCTATCCAGCATCTCCTGAGCAATACGCAGGGCTTCTTCGTGTTTGCCCTGCATTGCGCCTTCTTCACGTAATCTGTCAGCAATGGTCATCAGTTTCTCCTTTTCTTGTGGTGCGCGTTCTGTTATCTCACCAATAAATGCACGGAAACGCTGGGCATCCCCTGTTTGTAATACGTAATTAAACAGGGCTTTTAGCTGTCTGTCATTAGTGTTCCCTGTAACTAGCAGCGAAACAATTTGGTCGACTAATCCCAACAGATCGCGCTGACGAATATGTTTCTGAATTAACTCCAACAGCGCCATTTTGCGGTGTTGCATAATCTCGTCATCCGGCACCACGGTAATATCCACCAACGGAAACGCTGATGAATATATTTTGCGGGCTATAGCAGGCTCGGCAAATTCATCAAGCCAGCAGAGTGAATAAGGATAAGGACTTCTGCAACCATGATAAAACAGCATCGGGATCACCAATGGAAGCTCTTTATAGCCCGCATCAAGATGGTTTTGCATTGCCGCAATGGAATAACGCATCATGCGAAAAGCCATTAATTCTTCCAGCTTACTTTGGTGCTCTATCACTACATAAATATAACCCACTCCCTCCTGCGTTTTCACAGACCACAAGAGGTCGGAATAATATTGCCGCAGGTCTTCATCAATAAAACTGTTTGATTCTAGTTTAAGCGTCGTTAAATCACACAGTTTGCGCAGCGGCGCGGGAAGATGAATATCAATAAAATCCCGCGCGGTGTCTGGATGGCGTAAAAAAGATTTAAATACCGCATCATGCGGCGTGGAAGTTGTCGATATTGTCATGGCGTTCCGTCACCCCTCAAATTTAAGATGACGCGACAATAACCACGATTAACACCCAATGCAGCAGGCAGTTTTTATCTTTGGACAGCGAATTCAGAAGTATTTTTAGCGGACTGCAACTTTTACATTTCAGCGGAAGCTGACTCGCAAATTCCCCATGAAAATACTCCGGCAGCGTTAGCCACCGGAGAGGAAATTATTTCAGCGATCCCTTAAGGAACTGTTGCAGACGAGGGCTTTGCGGGTTGCCAAATAACTGCTCCGGCGCGCCCTCTTCTTCTATTTTCCCCTGATGGAGGAAAATGACGTGAGTAGAAACATGGCGAGCAAAGCCCATTTCGTGAGTCACTACCACCATGGTTTTCCCCTCTTCTGCCAGTTGCTGCATAATACGTAACACTTCGCCTACCAGTTCAGGATCGAGCGCCGAGGTAGGTTCATCAAACAGTAAAACTTCCGGTTCCATCGCCAGCGCCCGCGCGATAGAAACACGCTGTTGCTGACCGCCGGAAAGATGCACCGGATATTTCCCCTGCGCACGTTCGTCTATCCCGACTTTCGCCAGATACTTCACCGCCCGCTCGCGCGCTTCCTGCTTGCTCAGGCCCAACACCTGAATCGGCGCTTCCATGACGTTTTCCAGCACCGTCATATGGCTCCAGAGATTGAAGTGCTGGAATACCATCGTCAGGCGTGTGCGCAGTAAGCGCAGTTGATTTTTATCGGCGACTTTGAGTTGACCGTCTTTGTCGCGCACCAGATTGATCGTCTGGCCATTGACCACGATCGACCCTTCACTCGGTTTTTCGAGGAAGTTAATGCAGCGCAGAAAGGTACTTTTCCCCGATCCCGACGATCCGATGATGCTTATTACATCTCCGGCATTCGCTTGCAGTGAGACCCCTTTCAGCACTTCATGTTCGCCGTAGCGTTTGTGCAAATCGATAACGTTTAATTTATTCTCGGACATCGTATTCTCAGTGCGTTGAAGAAGGTTTCACATGCTGCAACCAGCGTTTTTCCGCTCTGCGAAAGAGGCTGATCAGGACATAAGAGATGATTAAATAGAGCACCGCGGCAATGCCGAAGGCGGTAAAAGGTTGATACGTGGCGGCGTTAATATCGCGGGCTATTTTCAGCAGATCCGGCACAGTGGCCGTAAACGCCAGCGCAGTAGAGTGCAGCATCAGGATCACTTCGTTGCTGTATGCCGGTAACGCAATACGCAGCGCAGAAGGCAAAATAATGCAACGATACATTTTAAAAGTCGAGAAGCCATAGGCTCTGGCGGCTTCAATTTCCCCATGCGGAACCGAACGGATTGCCCCAGCAAAAATCTCGGTAGTGTAAGCGCAGGTGTTAAGCGTCAGCGCCAGCACGGTACAGTTCAGGCCACTGCGGAAGAAAGCGTTAAGGAATTCGGTTCCCTTAACAATCTCAAGCGTGTACATGCCGGAATAGAACACCAGCAACTGAACATACAGCGGCGTACCGCGAAAAATATAGGTAAATAACCAGATTGGAAACTGGATGTATTTATTACTGGAGACACGACCAATCGCCAGAAACAGCGCCAGGACTCCGCCTATCACTACCGACAAAATAAGCAGCCACAGAGTGATCGCCACACCAGTAAAGCGATAACCGTCGGTCCACAGCAGCGGTTTCCAGTATTCATGTAAGATTTCGATCACAGGTCAGCCCTCTTCACACCCACGGAGTAGCGGCGCTCAAGGAACAGCAGCACACCATTGGAAACAGTGGTGAAAACCAGGTAAATCACGCCACAGACGATGGCGAAATAGAACGGTTCCCAGGTACTTTTGCCTGCCAGTTGGGTGGCTTTGACCACATCTTCCAGGCCGAGTAACGAAACCAGTGCGGTAGATTTGAGGATCACCTGCCAGTTGTTGCCAATGCCTGGCAGGGCGTAACGCATCATCGCCGGAAACATGATCCGCCGAAACACTTGCCCACGAGTAAAACCGAACGCCGTCGCCGCCTCTATATGTCCTTTCGGCACTGCCATAAAAGCACCACGGAACGTTTCGGTAAAATAAGCACCGTAGATAAAACCGAGAGTGATAATACCAGCGACCATCGGATCGATATCAATCTGCCCGACGCCCATCGCCTCCGTCACCGTGTTTAGCGCAATCTGCAAACCGTAGAAAATCAGCAGCATCAACACTAAGTCCGGCACGCCACGAATCAGCGTGGTGTACCCTTCGAAAATCAGCCCCGAAAGCCGATTTTGCGAGAGCTTACCGCCAGCGCCAATTAAACCGATGATTACAGCGAGCACTACAGAGCTGATAGCCAGCTCCAGCGTGACGAGCGCACCCTGTAAAATAACACCTGAAAACCCATACAACATGCTGCCTGTCCTGTCGTGTGTGGTGAATTACCGCCTCTTGTCTCCCTCCGGTTACCCGAAGGGAGCGGGCTTTCTTTCACCGATGGCGATTAGCCACCATAAACATCAAAATCGAAGTACTTTTTCGCTAATTTCTCGTAAGTACCGTCAGCGCGCATTTCGGCAAAGGCTTTGTTCAGTGCTTCGCGCAGTTCGTTATCTTCTTTACGCAGGCCCATGCCGGTCCCTACGCCAAACAGTTTTTCATCTTTAACAGACGGGCCACCGAATTTGTAATCTTTACCGACAGGTTGTTTGAGGAAACCTTCGCTGGCAGCGACCTCATCCTGGAACGCGGCATCAATACGTCCGGCAGTCAGGTCAGAATAAATGTTGTCCTGCCCCTGATACGAGACGATTTCAATGCCTTTTGGTGCCCAATGTTCATTACCGAACGTCTCCTGGGTGGTGCCCTGCAATACGCCTACCCGTTTGCCTTTCAGCGACTCGACTGTCGGCTGAATGTCAGAATTTTTCGCCACCACCAAACGAGAATCGGCAGCGTACAGTTTGTCGGTGAAGGCTATTTCTTGCTGACGTTTTTCCGTAATGGAAAGCGATGACATGATGGCGTCAATCTTCTTCGCTTTTAAGGACGGGATTAACGCATCCAGCGGATTTTCGACAAACGTACATTGCGTATTGATGCGTTTGCATAATTCCTTTGCCAGATCGATATCGAAGCCAACCAGTTCGCCTTGTGAATTTTTTGATTCAAATGGCGCATAGGTCGGGTCGGTACCGATGCGGATGTTTTGCGGAATCGCAGCAAATGCCGCAGTTGCGCTGGAGAAGGCCAGAACCAGAGAGAGCGATAGCACCAGTTTTTTCATAATGTCCTCAACTGACAGTCTTTTTATAGGGAATATTTACAGGTTTGTTACACTTATCGTGCCATAAAATTGACCATCAAGGCAAAATATTCCGCCCCGTTAGACGTATTATTTTTCATTAAAAATGCTTAAGTATGCATTTCAATGCACCACGATAGTGCAACAAACCTGGCGTGCACCATGATGATCATTCCATCAGGTACAGCTTCCCAGCGACGTATCAGTCACCGTAGACATTAAAGTCGAAATACTTTTTCGCCATCTTGTCGTAGGTGCCGTCCTGACGCAGCTCGCCAAGCGCCTTATTGAAGGCAGCCGTCAGTTCAGCATCATCTTTACGTAGCCCTACACCGGTGCCATCACCGAAGTATTTTTTGTCTTTTACTGATGAGCCAGCAAAGGCGAAAGCTTTACCAGCAGGTTGCTTGAGGAATCCTTCGCTGGCAGCAACTTCATCTTGTAACGCAGCATCCAGACGTCCTGCAGCCAGATCGGAATAGACCAAATCCTGGTTGGCATAGGCCACCACATCCACGCCTTTGCTACGCCAGGTCTCGTTAGCGTAAGCTTCCTGGGTTGATCCCTGCAGCACACCAACATGTTTACCTTTCAGTGAATCCAGCGTTGGCTGAATCGGTGAACCTTTGGCAGCAATCAAACGAGAATCTGCGGCGTACAGCTTGTCGGAGAAGGCAATCTCCTGCTGACGTTTATCGGTAATGGAAAGCGACGAAATAATGGCGTCGATTTTTTTCGCTTTCAGTGAGGGGATCAGCGCGTCAAAGTCACTGGCAACCCAGGTACATTTCACCTGCATCCGTTTGCACATCTCGTTACCGAGATCGATATCAAAGCCAACAAAATCACCTTTAGCATCTTTCGACGAGAACGGCGCATAGGTGGTATCGGTTCCGATACGTACCGTCTCCGGTAGCGCCGCATAGCTGGAAGCCGCTGCGGAGAGACCGACTAACAAAGACAGAGCGAGAATCGACTTCTTCATACATAACCCTCAAGTGAAAATGGCTTTTTTATGTTGTGTATTGTGTTGTGTGTTTGCAGGCTCTTTCATGCAGGTCTTATGCCATCTTGACGACAACAGTAACATTCAACGTTAAATATGTTAATAAGACGTTGCATTATTGTCCTGAAGTTGAAGATAGCAGGTATAGCGGTTGAATCGCAGCGTTTCGATTGAATGGCAGAAACAAAATGTCGAGGATTTGATCGCGGTTGCAAAATTGCCCTGAAACAGGGCAACAGCGGAGTTATGCGCCCTGCCAGCGGGCAAAGAGATCTTCAGGAAGGGTTATTGCAAACTGGTCAAGAACACGATTAACCGTCTGATTTATCACATCATCAAGGGATTGCGGGCGATGATAAAACGCCGGAACGGGAGGCATAATCACCGCACCGATTTCTGCCGCCTGAGTCATTAAACGCAGATGGCCTAAGTGCAATGGTGTTTCACGCACGCAGAGCACCAACGGGCGACGCTCTTTCAGCACCACATCTGCCGCACGGGTCAGTAAGCCATCAGTATAGCTATGGACAATGCCGGAAAGGGTTTTGATTGAACAGGGTAAAATCACCATCCCCAGCGTCTGGAAAGAACCGGAAGAGATGCTGGCGGAAATATCGCGCGCATCGTGCGTGACATCAGCTAATGCCTGCACTTCGCGCAGGGAAAAATCCGTTTCGAGGGATAAGGTCTGGCGCGCCGCCTGGCTCATCACCAGATGCGTTTCGATATCTGTGACATCGCGCAGAACCTGTAATAAGCGCACGCCATAAATCGCGCCGCTGGCACCGCTGATGCCTACAATGAGTCGTTTCATAAATAGTTGCCCTGTCAGACTTGCAGGCAGACTTTGCAGTATTTCGGCGGGAGTTGCAAGTCAGGGTGCCAGACCGGCACCCTCAGCGAAGGCATCATCCTTCGTTATGCATTTCGAGATTTTCCACTTCGTTCTGACGTTGCACTGCTTTGGCGTCATCATTACGTAACGTATCGAGGAAATCGAGGTAGCCCTGATCAACATCTTTGGTGACGTAGACGCCGTTGAACACCGAGCATTCAAACTGCTGGATATCCGGATTTTCAGCGCGAACGGCGTCGATCAGATCGTTCAGATCCTGGAAAATCAACCCGTCAGCACCGATGATCTGGCGAATTTCATCAACTTCGCGACCGTGAGCGATCAGTTCCGTGGCGCTCGGCATATCAATACCATAAACGTTCGGGAAGCGAATTTCCGGTGCCGCAGAAGCGAGGTACACTTTCTTCGCTCCGGCTTCGCGTGCCATCTCGATAATCTGCTCAGAAGTGGTGCCACGGACGATGGAGTCGTCGACCAGCAGGACGTTTTTATCGCGGAACTCGGCGCGGTTGGCATTCAGTTTACGGCGCACGGACTTACGACGCAGCTGCTGGCCCGGCATGATAAAGGTGCGGCCAACATAGCGGTTTTTAACGAAGCCCTGGCGGTACGGTTTGCCCAGAATACGAGCAATTTCCAGCGCGATATCACACGAGGTTTCTGGGATCGGGATCACCACGTCGATATCCAGATCTTCCCATTCGCGGGCAATTTTCTCGCCCAGTTTCGTGCCCATATTCACACGCGCGCTGTAAACGGAAATTTTGTCGATGAACGAGTCCGGGCGAGCAAAGTATACATACTCAAACAGGCACGGATTGCTGACCGGATTGTCAGCACATTGACGGGTAAACAACTGCCCTTCTTCAGTGATGTAAATCGCTTCGCCCGGCGCGACGTCACGCAGGAAATCAAAGCCCAGCGTATCGAGCGCTACGCTTTCGGAAGCGACCATATATTCTGTACGGTTCTCGTCAATATCACGTTTTCCCAGTACCAGCGGACGAATCCCGTTTGGATCGCGGAAAGCAACCATACCGTGGCCGATAATCATCGCCACACAGGCATATGCGCCGCGGATTAAGCGGTTTGTGGCAGCAATGGCAGCGAAAATATTGTCGGCTTCCAGCGGGTAGTGGCGGAAGTTGTCCAGCTCGCTAGCGAAGATATTAAGCAGAATTTCCGAGTCGGAAGTGGTGTTGATGTGGCGGCGTTTTTCTTCAAACAGTTTTTTACGCAACTCGTGAGCGTTGGTCAGATTGCCGTTGTGGGCAAGCGTAATGCCATACGGGGAGTTAACGTAAAACGGCTGCGCTTCAGAGGCGCTGGAGCTGCCAGCCGTAGGGTAACGCACATGACCAATGCCCATATTGCCCTGCAAACGCTGCATATGGCGAGCTTCAAATACATCGCTCACCAGCCCGTTCGCTTTACGCAAACGGAAGCAGTTATTGGCATCTATGGTGATGATGCCGGCGGCATCCTGACCGCGATGCTGAAGCACCGTTAAGGCATCATAAATCGACTGGTTAACCGGCATAACACCGGCGATACCGACAATACCGCACATACGTCTTTTTCCTCGTTAAGCCACATCTCAGAGCACTTACGCTCTGGGCAAGAAACTTGACGAGCTTTGCAGATAATCAAAAAACCATCTGATGATAAAACTGAACTGCGGGATCAGCTGTGATTTGCTCCAGTCTTCGCTTTTCGACACCCCGGTAAAGGAGTCGAGAAAGAAGAGAATGGCGGCAACAATCAACACACCGCGCAACGCACCGAAACAGACGCCCAGCACCCGATCGGTGCCTGACAACCCCGTTTTCTCCACCAACTGGCCTATCACGAAGTTCACGATAGCACCAACAATCAGGGTAGCGATAAACAGTACCGCGATGGCAATTCCATTTCGAACCAGTTCGTCTTCAAAGCCCGTAAACCAGACTGACAGGTAAGTGTAGTAATGACTGGCAACAAAGAAAGCACAACCCCATGTCACCAGCGATAACGCTTCACGAACAAAGCCGCGGATCAGGCTAACCAGAGAGGAAAAAGCAATCACCGCGATTATGGCGTAATCAATCCAGACCATATGTGTCCCACGATTTTACGCCCTGTCATCCTGTTCGGGGCGCATTCTAACAGAAAAAGAAAACGTTTGCGTAGGGATTTCCTTCCCACGCATCAATAAAAATGGCGCTGAAAAAATATTCAACGCCATCGACTTTTTATGCCTTTGCGGCATCGTGCAATGCGTGTCGGATGCGGCGTAAACGCCTTATCCGACCTACGGTTCTAACACTGCCCAGGCCTGATAAGACGCGCCAGCGTCGCATCAGGCAAGACTGTATTAATTCGGCGTATAGCCCATTACCACGCCACTTAAGCCAGAAAGTTGCTTCAACTCACCCAGCGAACCTTTCAGCTTATCTTTCGAGGCATCCGGCCCAACCAGAATACGGGTAATTTTACCCTGCACTGGCGTGGATGGCGACGTATAAACCCGATAACCGGCACCGCGCAGCTTACCGACAATCTCATTCACTTTATCGGCATTTTTCAGCGCACCCAGTTGCACAACATAGGCTTTACCCGTTGGCGCTGCTTTTTCTTCCACGACCGGCTTCGGTTCTGGCTTCGGCGCAGGTGGTGCTTCAACCTTCGGTTTAGGCGGCTCCACCGGTTTCGGCTTCGGTGGGGCGACCGGTGCAGGTTCCGGTTCAAACTCGGTGTTATTGGCTGCAATAGTGGCCGGATCGAGCGACGGTGCTGCGGCATCACCTGCCCGCACCTCTTCCGCTGCGCCTTCCGGCGGCTGCGTCGGCAACGCCTGGGTGGCGGCTGGCATCATATCAGGCTCATCGCGATCGCCCGCTTTTGGAACCAGCGGGATAGCCGCAAACTCATCCTGATAATGTTTTTTCTGCCCGTCCAGCAGCCCTGGAAGTACAATCACCCCCAGCGCCACCAGCACGATCGTGCCCACTAACCGATTCTGAAACTTACTTGCCACCGCTTCTCCTCGCGTCAATCACTTCCATGACATGTGCGACCGTGTGGAAAGAACCACACACCAGCACGGTGTCTTCCGCTTTAGCGTCCGCCATTGCGGCATCCCATGCCTGCGCAACGCTATCAAATGATTTGCCGTTACCCAAATGCTCAAGCAGTTGTTCTGCCGTGGCACCGCGCGGCCCTTCCAGTGGCGCACAATACCAGTCATCAACCACGCTTTTCAACCAGGCCAGAGTTCCGGCAATATCTTTATCATGTAGCATACCGATAACCGCCAGCACGCGCCCGTTTTTCGGTAGCGCTTTCATACGCCCGGTGAGATATTCCGCCGCATGTGGATTATGCGCGACATCAAAAATAACGCGTGGCGACTCGCTCACAATCTGGAAACGTCCCGGCAAAATTGCGCTGGCAATCCCGTCGCGAATGGCATTTTCACTGACTTCCAGCCCGCTGGCACGCAGTGCCGCCAGCGCTGTTGCGGCATTCGGTTGCGGGACAAGCGGCAACGGCAGATTTTCCAGCGTGCCGTGAGCATCGCTAAACGCCCAGTCATGATCGGTGACGGAATAGTTCCACTCAACGCCCCGACGTTGTAACAGTGCACCTTTTTCCTGCGCCACATCAGCAATGGTAGAAGGCATTTCCGGCTCACCGACAATTGCCGGTTTTGCGCTGCGAAAGATGCCTGCTTTCTCGCGACCAATACTTTCGCGATCTGGTCCCAGCCAGTCGGTATGATCCAGCGCAATGCTGGTTACTACAGCCACATCGGCATCGACAATATTGGTTGCGTCCAGACGACCGCCCAGCCCTACTTCCAGAATCACTACGTCAAGTTGTGCCTGTTTGAACAGCCACAACGCCGACAGCGTACCGTACTCGAAATAGGTCAGGGAAATATCACCGCGTGCCGATTCAATCTCCGCAAAAGAGGCGGTGTGGGCCGATTCCGGCAATTCCTGCCCCTGCACACGTACGCGCTCGGTATAACGCACCAGATGCGGTGAACTGTAGACGCCCACTTTGTACCCTGCCGCCATCAGAATCGACTCCAGCGTACGGCAGGTGGTGCCTTTGCCATTCGTACCCGCAACGGTAAACACAAATGGCGCTGGTTTCAGGACGCCAAGACGCGCCGCGACCTGGCTCACGCGCTCAAGGCCGAGATCGATAGTTTTACTGTGCAGGTTTTCCAGATAAGAAAGCCACGAAGCCAGAGGCGACGCGGCTTGAGGAGTGCGTTTGATAATCATGGTATCCGCTGATTCGTTACGGTGAGAATAGCAAAAGGGCAGAGCCAGTGGCCCTGCCCTTATCAGTTATCAGGCCTCAGGTTCCTGATCCGGTACCGGGGGTACCACTACGCCTTCACGCGGCGCTTCAGGATTCGGCGCTGGCAGATTCATCAACTTCGCCAGAATGCTCGCCAGTTTCAGGCGCATTTCCGGACGATGGACGATCATGTCGATGGCGCCTTTCTCGATCAGGAATTCACTGCGCTGGAATCCTGGCGGCAGTTTTTCGCGAACGGTCTGTTCGATAACACGCGGACCGGCAAAGCCAATTAACGCTTTCGGTTCAGCGATGTTGAGATCGCCCAGCATGGCGAAACTTGCAGAAACACCGCCCATCGTCGGGTCGGTCAGCACGGAGATGTACGGCAAGCCGCGCTCCTGCATTTTTGCCAGTGCCGCAGAGGTTTTCGCCATCTGCATCAGCGACATCAGTGCTTCCTGCATACGTGCGCCACCAGAGGCGGAGAAGCAGATCAGCGGGCAGTTATCTTCCAGCGCCTGCTCAACGGCACGCACGAAACGTGCACCCACAACAGACCCCATTGAACCGCCCATAAAGGCGAACTCGAATGCCGCAGCGACAACCGGCATTCCATACAGAGTGCCTTTCATCACCACCAGCGCATCTTTTTCGCCGGTTTCTTTCTGCGCAGAAGCCAGACGGTCTTTATACTTCTTGGAGTCACGAAACTTCAGCACATCTTTCGGCTCAAGCTCGCTACCCAGCTCCACAAGGCTTCCTTCATCTAACAGGCTATGCAGGCGATTACGCGCTGTCATACGCATGTGATGGTCACACTTCGGACAGACCTCAAGATTACGTTCCAGCTCAGCGCGGTATAAAACCTGACCGCAGCTATCACACTTAGTCCACACCCCTTCAGGAATGCTCGCCTTGCGGGTGGGAGTAATGTTGCTTTTAATTCGTTCAATCCAGCTCATTAGGGACCTTTCTGTCTGAACCTGGTTCGATGCCAGTTTTATCTTTGGGGACGCATAATGCCATTTTTGCCCCCAACAGACCATGAATGTTGCACATTAAAACATAACAGCCCGAAACTTTGGATAAAAAAGTGGTCGAACCGCGGAGTTACTTTTTATTTTGCGGCGCGTGCCGCAGCGCGTTTGTGACGAATAAATTCGAAAACCCCAGGCAATATTGAAACAAAAATAATGCCAACAATCATCAGCTTAAGGTTGCTCTGAATGAAGGGGAGCGTGCCGAAGAAATAACCCGCGTAGGTAAAAATCAGTACCCACAACAGTGCGCCGATCACGTTATAAGCGGCGAAATGACGGTACGACATGTGGCCCATTCCCGCAACAAACGGCGCGAACGTTCTGACGATCGGTACAAAACGGGCGAGAATAATCGTTTTGCCGCCATGTCTCTCGTAAAACTGATGAGTCTTATCAAGATAACTGCGACGAAAGATTTTCGAATCCGGGTTACTGAACAGTTTGTCACCAAATAACCGTCCAATGGTATAGTTTACTGCATCACCGACAATAGCGGCAATCAACATAAGCACCACCATCATATGGACATTGAGATCGTTAGTTTCCAGCGACGCCAATGCACCAGCAACAAACAGCAGCGAATCACCAGGCAGGAATGGCGTTACCACCAGCCCCGTTTCGCAGAACAGAATCAAAAACAGAATGGCATAAACCCAGACGCCGTACTCCGCGACCAGCTCTGCCAGATGCACGTCAATGTGCAGGATAAAATCGATGAGGAAATAAATCAGGTCCATATTTGCCTATGCCTTGTACTCGTCATCTTTCAGGCTGTAACTACGTTGGCTACAGCCTGAAATGTTCCGAGCATTATTCTCGTTAGTCCGCCAGAAATAGCGGGCCCATTGGCGGTTTTGGAAGATCATACCGGTCAGGGTAATCCACCGCGACCAGATACAGCCCTTCCGCTTTTGCCGTTGCTGCCGCCAGCGTTCTGTCCTTTGCCGCCAGCAACTCTGCTATCCATCTCTCCGGCTGGTTGTGGGCACCGACTTCCATCAGGCTGCCGACAATATTCCTGACCATATGATGTACAAAGGCATTCGCTTTGATATCTACCACCACATAAGGACCGTGACGCGTGACATTAATATGCATAACGTTGCGCCACGGGGTTCGGGACTGGCACTGCACCGCACGGAACGAGGTGAAATCATTCTCGCCCAGCAAGCATTGCGCAGCCCGATGCATCCGTTCAGCGTCCAGCGGTTCGTAAAAATGGGTTACCCCTTTACTCAATACCGCCGGGCGCAGCCGATGATTGTAGATGATGTAGCGATAACGGCGAGCCGTGGCGCTAAATCGGGCATGAAAATCATCAGGTACAGCTTTAACCCAACGCACGGCGATGTCACCAGGTAAATTCGCATTTACGCCCAAGGTCCACGCCGCGTCTTTGCGCTGCGCGGTTGTTTCGAAATGCACCACCTGCCCGGTACCGTGTACCCCTGCGTCAGTACGCCCGGCGCAGAAGACGGTGATGGGTTCGTTCGCCACCTGGGAGAGCGCCTTTTCCAGCTTCTCCTGCACACTGCGGACTTCATTCTGCCGTTGCCAGCCGTAATACTTACTGCCGTCGTACTCAATGCCCAGCGCAATTTTATAAACTGGCAGTTGTTGCTGGTCGGACATTAGTACAGATACTCCTGCACCAGTTTCTCGGCGATTTTTACTGCCATCAGCGCGCCGCCAAAGCGAACGTTATCGGCCACCGACCAGAACTGGACTTGCTCCGGCATACCGTAGTCATTACGCACGCAGCCAACAGAAAGATGCGGCGTACCCGAAGCATCCCCTACCTGAGTCGGGAATTCGTTCTCTTCAGAGAGCACAATATCTTCGCCCTGAGCAAACGCATCACGCGCTTCTTCTGCCGCCAGCGGACGCAGTGCTTCAAAGTTGACCATCTGGGCATGACCGTAGAATACCGGTGCCTGGACGACGCTTGCCGAAATCATCAGCCCTTCGTCCTGCAGGATTTTGCGTACTTCGTCAACGATACGACGTTCTTCACGCACGCTACCTTCGCTATCCGGCAACAACGGCAGCATATTGAACGCCAGTTGACGACCGAAGAAATCTTCTTCGTCAATCGGAATGCCGTTGAGCAATTTCGCACTCTGCCCCGCTAACGCATCGACCGCTTTTTTGCCCTGGGCGGAGGCTGAAATCAGGCTGGTAACACTGATACGCGACAAACCGCCCTGATCGATTAACGGTTTCAGTGCCGCCAGCAGCTGGCTGGTCAGACTGTCTGGTACGGCGATGACATTCCGGTTGCGGTAATCGGTCAGTACAAACGGGTTTACTTCCGGCACCACCAGCGGTACGTCGGGTTCGAGAGCAAACAGTCCGCTGCTGTCGATCACCAGGCAACCTGAGTTGGTCGCTTCTTCAACCCAGGCAGCGGTAGCTTCTTTGCCTGCGACAAAAAATGCCAGCTGCGCCTGCGTCCAGTCGAATTCAGCGGCATCCTGCACAGTGATTGTTTTACCACCAAAGCGCAGTTGTTCGCCTGCGCTTTCGTTACGTGCCAGTGCATAAATTTCCCCAACCGGGAACTGACGTTCAGCCAGCGTTTCAAGCAGGGCTTCGCCCACAGCGCCAGTTGCGCCCAGGACGGCAATGTTCCAGCCTTCAGACATGGTGGTTTACTCCAGAAATAGCAAAGCTCCCTGCCAATGTTACAGCAGAGAGCATGAAGAAGAGATTAACGTGCCGGATGATGAACGGCGTTAAAACCCAGTTTACACAGCAATGATGCCGCACTGGCGTCATCACAAATTACATACAGAGATGACCATTCACGGCGCTCAAGATAGTTTTTGCGCAGTTTATCGAACTCACCCGGTATCCCGGCGACTTTACGCAGCGGTGCGTCATCGCGGCGCACATCATACACCAAATGCACCAGCCTTTTCAGCGTCGGTTGATCGAGCGGGCCATGCAGCGTAATGCGACCAAACTCTGGCGCGGGCAGTAATGTATCCAGCGCAACGTGCTGTTCATGCCCAATAAACTTGCTATAGGCTTCAAACACTTGCGTAGTACCGCGTGCTTTACCTTCCAGGGTATAACCTGCGATATGCGGCGTGCCGATATCCACTTTTGTCAGCAACTCCACGTTAAGTTCCGGTTCGCCTTCCCAGACATCCAGCACTACGCTTAACTTCTGGCCTTCATTCAGGCAGGTCAGCAACGCAGTATTATCGACGACTGCGCCACGGCAGGCGTTAATCAGAATCGCTCCCGGCTTCAGGCTACGGATCAGTTTTTCATCCGCCAGATGCAGCGTTTTGTACGGCCCATCTTTGAAGAGTGGCGTATGGAAAGTCAGAATATCCGCATGCTGAACTAATTCATCCAGCGAGCGGAAATCACCCTCATCCCCACGGTCAGCGCGAGGCGGATCGCAAAGCAATGTTTTAATCCCTAACGCTTCCAGTCGCGCCTGCAATCGACGTCCAACGTTACCAACGCCCACGATCCCCACCGTACGGTCGTGCAGTGAAAATCCATCGCGTTCGGCAAGCATCAGTAGTGAGGAGAAAACATATTCCACCACCGCAATCGCATTACAGCCAGGTGCAGCGGAAAAACCAATTCCCGCCTGCTTCAACCATGCTTCATCGACATGGTCGGTCCCCGCAGTGGCAGTGCCAACAAATTTAATGGGTTTTCCTGCCAGCAAAGATTCATTCACTTTCGTGACCGAACGCACCATCAGCGCATCCGCGTCTGCCAGTTGAGCGACGGGGATTGGACGCCCGGGAACCGCGGTCACCTCACCCAAACGGCTAAATAAGTCGCGGGCATAAGGCATATTTTCATCAACAAGGATTTTCACGTTTGTGTTACCTGTATGAGACGAGAGTTAACCGGACAAGTGTGCCATAATCTCGCGGCCAGGCATACTTGCGAAGATTTCAGGTATAAGGATACGTAATGATACAACCTATTTCCGGCCCTCCTCCTGGGCAACCACCAGGTCAGGGAGATAACCTGCCGTCTGGCGCGGGCAATCAGCCTTTATCCAGTCAGCAACGTACTTCGCTGGAAAGCTTAATGACGAAAGTGACCTCACTGACGCAACAACAAAGAGCAGAACTGTGGGCGGGTATCAGGCACGATATTGGTCTGTCGGGAGATTCACCGCTGCTTTCGCGTCACTTCCCTGCCGCTGAGCATAATCTGGCGCAACGTCTGCTGGCCGCGCAAAAAAGCCATTCTGCCCGCCAGCTTTTAGCGCAATTAGGGAGTATTTACGTCTGGGGAATAATCGTCAGGCGGTCACGGATTATATCCGTCATAACTTTGGTCAGACGCCGCTGAATCAGCTCTCACCGGAGCAATTAAAAACCATTCTCACCCTGTTGCAGGAAGGGAAGATGGTTATTCCGCAACCACAGCAGCGCGAGGCGACCGACCGTCCTTTATTACCGGCGGAGCACAATGCGCTAAAACAGCTGGTGACCAAACTTGCGGCGGCAACGGGGGAACCCAGCAAACAGATCTGGCAATCGATGCTGGAACTTTCCGGGGTGAACGATGGCGAGTTAATTCCAGCGAAACTGTTTAACCATCTGGTGACCTGGTTGCAGGCGCGCCAGACGTTAAGCCAGCAAAATACGCCGACGCTGGAATCACTACAGATGGCGCTAAAACAACCTTTAGATGCCAGTGAACTGGCAGCGTTATCGGCGTATATCCAGCAAAAATATGGTCTTTCTGCGCAATCATCGCTTTCTTCTGCCCAGGCCGAGGATATTCTTAATCAGCTTTATCAACGGCGGGTTAAAGGGATTGATCCGCGTGATATGCAACCGCTGCTTAATCCTTTTCCACCGATGATGGACACGTTGCAAAATATGGCAACGCGTCCCGCGCTGTGGATACTGTTAGTCGCGATTATCCTGATGCTGGTCTGGCTGGTTCGTTAGCCCCGACGAAATGACAGTATCGTGACAATAATTCCCAGCACCGCAGAGATCGCCCCGGCAAGAAATACCGAAGAGTAACCAAACGTGGTCGCCAGCATTCCCGCCAGCGGCCCGGAGACGCCGAGGGCGATATCCTGAAACGCGGCGTAACCGCCCAGTGCGGTGCCGCGAACTTGTGAGGGGACGCGTTTAACCACCTCCACGCCCAGCGCAGGAAAGATAAGCGAACATCCGGCTCCGGTTAACGCCGCGCCCGCTAATGCGACCCACGCACCTGGGGCTTGCCAGAGCAGCAACAAGCCCACCGTTTCTACAAGCAGAGAGACAATCGCCACTTTCACGCCGCCAAAACGGTCCGGCATCCAGCCAAACATGACGCGCATCACGACAAATGCGCCGCCAAACTCGGTAAGAGTAAAGCCCGCCATCGCCCATCCTTTGCTGGCAAAGTAGAGCGAAACGAAAGTCCCGATAACCGCAAAACCAACGCCTTGTAGTGCCAGCCCTAACCCTGGTTTCCAGATAAACCCGACAACGCTCCACAGCGATGGACGTTCTCCCGCCAGGGCCGGTACTTTGCGCACTGTGCCGTTACAGGCCCACGCCAGTAAGGGTAATACCATTGTGGTGATCGCCAGTGCGGCAAAACCGTAATGGCTATGAATCAACAGGCCAAGCGGAGCACCAACAGCGAGGGCACCGTAAATCGCCATTCCATTCCATGACATCACTTTGCCAGAGTGTTTTGGCCCTACGATGCCTAACCCCCAGGTCAGAGCGCCTGTCAGTAACTGGCTTTCACCAAACCCAAGAATCAAACGCCCGATGACCAACAGGGCAAATTTGAACGGTGCGGAGACAGGCAAAATCGCCGCCAGCAGCAACGCGCCGCCAGCCAGACCACAAGCTAACATCCCCTGAAGCGCCGAACGTTTTGCGCCATATTGATCGGCCAGTCGCCCGGCATAGCCACGCGTCAGCACCGTAGCCAGAAACTGAATCCCGACGGCAATGCCGACCATGGTATTGCCATAGCCCAGTTCATGATGAACAAACAGCGGGATAACCGGCAACGGCAGCCCTACGGTCATGTAGGTGAGAAAAACCGCAAAAGCGATGCGGAAGAGCGAAAAATTGGCAGAAGATCGTGTTTCGGTTTGGCTTACAGCAGTCATGCATTACTCCAGAATGCAGCGCAAGGCGAGGAGTATCCCCGTCTCATCTCTCTGGTTTCAGGGTTACGGTGCGTTGGCAGGATTTAACGCGTACGTCTTTTCAGAAGGAAATCGACAAAGCGGGAAGTTTGCCTGGAACTGGTGGCGATTGTCAATGATGTGAAAAAGGGAACCATCAGGTTCCCTTTTGCGTTAGTGCCGGAGGCCGCATTGGCGCGTAACGTCGGATGCGACGCTGGCGCGTCTTATCCGACCTACTCCGGCCTACTGCGAATTAATCTTTCAGCTTGCGCATTACCAGCGTGGCGTTGGTGCCGCCGAAGCCGAAGCTGTTAGACATAACAGTGGTCAGTTCGCGATCGGTCGTTTCGGTCACGATGTTCAGACCCGCAGCCTGCTCGTCCAGCTCTTCAATGTTGATGCTCGGGGCGATAAAGCCGTGTTCCAGCATCAGCAGAGAGTAGATAGCTTCCTGCACACCCGCAGCGCCCAGTGAGTGACCGGTCATGGCTTTGGTTGCAGAAATCGCCGGGCTCTTATCGCCGAACACTTCACGGATAGCTGCCAGCTCTTTCACGTCGCCAACCGGAGTCGAAGTACCGTGAGAGTTCAGGTAATCGATTGGGGTATCAACGCCATGCATCGCCATCTGCATACAACGTACTGCGCCTTCGCCAGACGGAGCAACCATGTCTGCACCATCAGAGGTTGCGCCGTAGCCAACGATTTCAGCATAGATGTGAGCACCACGCGCCAGCGCGTGTTCCAGCTCTTCAACCACTACCATACCGCCGCCGCCAGCGATAACGAAACCGTCACGGTGAGCGTCGTAAGTACGGGAGGCTTTTTCCGGGGTGTCGTTGTATTTAGTAGACAGCGCACCCATCGCGTCGAATTCGCAGGCCATTTCCCAGCACAGCTCTTCGCCGCCGCCAGCAAACACGATGTCCTGTTTGCCCAGTTGGATCTGCTCTACTGCGTTACCGATACAGTGTGCGGAAGTCGCACACGCGGAGCTGATGGAGTAGTTAACGCCATGAATTTTAAACGGCGTGGCGAGGCAGGCAGAAACGCCGGATGCCATCGCTTTGGTGACCACATACGGGCCAACCGCTTTCAGGCCGCGCGGGCCGCGCATTGCGTCAGCGCCGAATACCTGGAAACGCGGGGAACCGCCGCCAGAACCTGCAATCAGGCCAACGCGCGGGTTATTCTGGTAAGCTTCCGGAGAAAGGCCCGCATCTGCGATTGCCTGCTCCATAGAAAGGAATGCATAAATGGATGCGTCGCTCATAAAGCGCACAACTTTGCGGTCAATGAGGCCAGTGGTATCCAGTTTTACGTTGCCCCAGACGTGGCTACGCATGCCGGAATCCTTCAGCTCCTGAGAGAAAGTGATCCCTGAACGTCCTTCACGCAGAGATGCCAGGACTTCCTGCTGGTTATTACCGATGCTGGAAACAATGCCCAGGCCAGTAATCACTGCACGTTTCATTCAATACCTCTGTAAGTCGCACATAGAGTAAGTTTCGAATGCACAATAGCGTACACTTGTACGCCGAACAAGTCCGATCAGCCATTTAATAGAGAAATTTGCGCAGCCTTACACACATCGCTAAGATCGAGCCACCGCCTGTAAGACGAGTAACTTACGTGAAACACTACTCCATACAACCTGCCAACCTCGAATTTAATGCTGAGGGTACACCTGTTTCCCGAGATTTTGACGATGTCTATTTTTCCAACGATAACGGGCTGGAAGAGACGCGTTATGTTTTTCTGGGAGGCAACCAATTAGAGGTACGCTTTCCTGAGCATCCACATCCTCTGTTTGTGGTAGCAGAGAGCGGCTTCGGCACCGGATTAAACTTCCTGACGCTATGGCAGGCATTTGATCAGTTTCGCGAAGCGCATCCGCAAGCGCAATTACAACGCTTACATTTCATTAGTTTTGAGAAATTTCCCCTCACCCGTGCGGATTTAGCCTTAGCGCATCAACACTGGCCGGAACTGGCTCCGTGGGCAGAACAACTTCAGGCGCAGTGGCCAATGCCCTTGCCCGGTTGCCATCGTTTATTGCTCAATGAAGGCCGCGTGACGCTGGATTTATGGTTTGGCGATATTAACGAACTGACCAGCCAACTGGACGATTCGCTAAATCAAAAAGTAGATGCCTGGTTTCTGGACGGCTTTGCGCCAGCTAAAAACCCGGATATGTGGACGCAAAATCTGTTTAACGCCATGGCAAGGTTGGCGCGTCCAGGCGGCACGCTGGCGACATTTACGTCTGCCGGTTTTGTCCGCCGCGGTTTGCAGGAAGCCGGATTCACGATGCAAAAACGTAAGGGCTTTGGGCGCAAACGGGAAATGCTTTGTGGGGTGATGGAACAGACATTACCACTCCCCTGCTCCACGCCGTGGTTTAATCGTACGGGCAGCAGCAAACGGGAAGTAGCGATTATCGGCGGTGGTATTGCCAGCGCGTTGTTGTCGCTGGCGTTATTACGGCGCGGCTGGCAGGTAGCGCTTTATTGCGCGGATGAAGCCCCCGCGCTGGGTGCTTCCGGCAATCGCCAGGGGGCGCTGTATCCGTTATTAAGCAAACACGATGAGGCGCTAAACCGCTTTTTCTCTAATGCGTTTACTTTTGCTCGTCGGTTTTACGACCAATTACCCGTTAAATTTGATCATGACTGGTGCGGCGTCACGCAGTTAGGCTGGGATGAGAAAAGCCAGCATAAAATCGCACAGATGTTGTCAATGGATTTACCCGCAGAACTGGCTGTAGCCGTTGAGGCAAATGCGGTTGAACAAATTACGGGCGTTGCGACAAATTGCAGCGGCATTACTTATCCGCAAGGTGGTTGGCTGTGCCCAGCAGAACTGACCCGTAATGTGCTGGAACTGGCGCAACAGCAGGGTTTGCAGATTTATTATCAATATCAGTTACAGAATTTATCCCGTAAGGATGACTGTTGGTTGTTGAATTTTGCAGGAGATCAGCAAGCAACACACAGCGTAGTGGTACTGGCGAACGGGCATCAAATCAGCCGTTTCAGCCAAACGTCGACTCTCCCGGTGTATTCGGTTGCCGGGCAGGTCAGCCATATTCCGACAACGCCGGAACTGGCAGAGCTGAAGCAGGTGCTGTGCTATGACGGTTATCTCACGCCACAAAATCCGGCGAATCAACATCATTGTATTGGTGCCAGTTATCATCGCGGCAGCGAAGATACGGCGTACAGTGAGGACGATCAGCAGCAGAATCGCCAGCGGTTGATTGATTGTTTCCCGCAGGCACAGTGGGCAAAAGAGGTTGATGTCAGTGATAAAGAGGCGCGCTGCGGTGTGCGTTGTGCCACCCGCGATCATCTGCCAATGGTAGGCAATGTTCCCGATTATGAGGCAACACTCGTGGAATATGCGTCGTTGGCGGAGCAGAAAGATGAGGCGGTAAGCGCGCCGGTTTTTGACGATCTCTTTATGTTTGCGGCTTTAGGTTCTCGCGGTTTGTGTTCTGCCCCGCTGTGTGCCGAGATTCTGGCGGCGCAGATGAGCGACGAACCGATTCCGATGGATGCCAGTACGCTGACGGCGTTAAACCCGAATCGGTTATGGGTGCGGAAATTGTTGAAGGGTAAAGCGGTTAAGGCGGGGTAATCTGCTCTCGCAGTGTTTGCCGGATGCGGCGTGAACGCCTTATCCGACCTACGTGTGACGTGTAGGCCTGATAAGACGCGATAAGCGTCGCATCAGGCATGGTGCTCCAGACGCCGCAACTTACTGCTGTGACGCCTGCTGAAACAGGTTTTCCCACATATCGGTCACCAGCGCCTGGTCACGCGGCGACAATTCACCGGCACCAATGGCTTTTTCCAGACTCTGGCTAACGGTCGTATGCACCGCCTGAGCGGAGTGGTCATCACCACTTTCCAGTTCTGCGATGGCTAATGTCAGGTGGCCACGCAAATACCCACTGGCAAACAACTCATCATCACTGGCATGGTCAACCATGCCGTCGATTAATGCCAGAATGCGTGATTCAAACTCCGCGATCATCTTCTTTCCTCATTGTAAAACGTGGCACCGGCTTCAGTTGAGCGCTTCCGGCCACGGGAACTGTTCCGCCGTAAGTTCCGGCGTGTGATAATAATTTTGTAGTGCTTTAATGAAGCGTGCCGGACGCTCGGGAATGCCATTTGTCAGATAATCCATCACCTGCGCATGTACCCGCCGTTGAAACACAACACGATCCGGTTCGAAGTCGCCTTCCAGATTGTCGCAACTGACGTTAAACGGATATCCCGCCGCCACACAGAACAACCAGTCGAGTGCCTGCGGCTTCACTTCAACATCTTCAAACTGGCTTTGCGTTTGGGCATCACGCCCATCCGGGCAATACCAGTAGCCGAAATCAACCAGCTCACGGCGCGCTTTTCCGGCAATACACCAGTGCGAAATCTCATGAATTGCGCTGGCATAAAAGCCGTGGGCAAAGACAATTCGGTTATACGGTACTTCCGCATCAGCAGGAAGATAGATCGGTTCGTCGTCGCCTTTAATCAGACGGGTATTAAATTCATCGGCAAAGCAGCTATTAAAAATTTCAATCAACTGCTCATAGTGGTGTGTACTGTTCATTAGTTCATCCCCAACCAGTGGAGGATCTCCTGTCCGTGGCTATCGTAAAGTAATTTGGCACTCATCACCGCCGAGACGATAACAATCATCGGGCGGATCAGCTTTTGTCCTTTGCTCAACACCAGCCGTGAACCCATGCGCGCGCCGAGGAACTGCCCCACCAGCATGACAAAGCCCGTCGCCCAAATCACTTTGCCGCCGAGAATAAACAGCAGCAGACCGCCAATGTTTGACGTTGCGTTGAGTAATTTGGCGTGAGCCGTGGCTTTGGCGAGGTTGAATCCGCACAGCGTAACGAAGGCCAGCGCGTAAAACGATCCGGCAGCCGGGCCAAAGAATCCGTCATAAAAACCGACGCAGCCACCGGCAATTAACGCGAAGGGTAAACCGTACATCCGGCGCTGGCGATCTTCTTCACCCAGCTTTGGCATCAGCAAGAAATAGAGGCCGATACAAATCACCAGAATGGGCAAAATCTGCCGTAAGACATCAGCCTGAACGTACTGTACCAACAGTGCGCCGCTCATTGAGCCGACAAAGGTCATGGCAATATTGAGTTTCTGATCGCTTAAACTAACCACTTTGCGGCGAATAAAGTAGATAGTGGCGGAAATAGAGCCGCCGCAGGCTTGCAGTTTATTGGTTGCCAGCGCGTTAGCGGGAGACATTCCCGCAGCCATCAATGCCGGAATGGTGAGTAACCCACCGCCACCGGCAATCGAGTCGATAAATCCCGCCAGCATGGCGACAAAAAAGAGAACTCCCAGCAACAGCGGGGAAACCATAAACAGGCTATTAAACGTTTCCATTAGATCACGTGCTCATCCAGTAGCGCCTGGCAGGAAGGCGGCAACGGAGGCGGTGTCTTCTTCTCAGGCTTTGTTGTTCCCGGTTTTAGAGGTGCAAACCAGCTTTGCAGTTCTGCCCCGCAACCATCGCCTGATGGCGGTAAAGGTTGATCTTCACACTCCAGACTATCGGCAGGGCAACGTAATCGTACATGCATATGCGCGCGATGCTGGAACCAGGGTCGCACTTTGCGCAACCAGTCGCGATCGGTGCCCGCATCAAGGCAAAGTTGTTGTTTAATCGCCGGATTAACAAAAATGCGCGTGACGTCTTTGTCCTGGGCAGCGAGTTTGATCAAGCTGAAAATTTCTGGCTTCCACAGCGTGGAGACAACGTGTTTACCGTCGCGGGAAACTAAGTCCAGTGCTTGCGGGCGCAAGAGCTGCGCGGAGGTCCAGCGAGTTTTCGGCAGTTGCAGAAAGATATCGACATCCAGTCCGGTCTGGTGGCTGGCATGACCGCCGTTGAAACGCCCACCAGCGGGCATCCCCATATCGCCAATCAGCACCGTACCCATGCCCAGATTGCTCACCTGGCTACTCAGACGCTGGATAAACATCACCAGATCCGGGTGACCGAAATAGCGACGCTGATCGGTACGCATGACCTGATAATGTTCGGACTGTATCGGCAACGTGTCAGCGCCGACAATACAGCCATTAGAAAAACTGCCTATCGATTGTGCGCTACCCGGCACAGGTTGGGTTATTTTTTGCCACGGCGTCGCTGCCAGGCTAGCGCTACTGGCAAGCAGAGCCAGCAGCGCAATCGCGGTTTTGTTCATTTTTTACCAGCGTGGAATATCAGTCTTCACATCGGCATTTTGCGCCCGCTGCCGTAACAGGTGATCCATTAAAACGATCGCCAGCATCGCTTCAGCGATCGGCACTGCACGGATCCCGACACAGGGATCGTGACGGCCTTTGGTGATCATCTCAACTTCTTCGCCAAAGCGGTTAATAGTGCGCCCCGGCACGGTAATGCTGGAGGTCGGTTTCAGCGCCATATGAGCAATGATTTGCTGCCCGCTGCTGATACCGCCGAGAATGCCGCCCGCATGGTTGCTCTGGAAACCGTCTTTGGTGATTTCGTCGCGGTTCTGGCTGCCGCGCAGCGCCACTACGTCAAAACCGTCGCCAATTTCCACGCCTTTCACCGCGTTGATGCTCATCAGCGCATGGGCGATGTCGGCATCCAGGCGGTCAAAGACCGGCTCGCCAAGTCCGGCGGGGACACCACTGGCAACAACGGTGACTTTCGCGCCGATGGAGTCGCCCTCTTTTTTCAGCGCGCGCATCAGTTCATCTAACGCGTCGATTTTGTCCGGGTCCGGGCAGAAGAACGGATTTTGTTCAACCAGCGACCAGTCTTTGATTTCCAGCGGAATGTCGCCCATCTGGGTCAAGCAGCCGCGGATTTCAATACCAAATTTCTCGGCGAGATATTTTTTGGCAATCGCCCCTGCCGCCACGCGCATGGCGGTTTCGCGGGCGGAAGAACGTCCACCGCCGCGATAATCGCGCAGACCGTATTTTTGTTCGTAGGTGTAATCAGCATGGCCTGGGCGGAAAACGTCTTTAATTGCGCTGTAATCCTGAGAGCGCTGGTCAGTGTTTTCGATCAACAAGCCAATGCTGGTGCCAGTAGTAACGCCTTCAAAAACACCGGAGAGAATTTTGACCTGATCCGGCTCGCGGCGCTGGGTGGTATAGCGCGATGTCCCAGGGCGACGACGGTCGAGGTCATGTTGCAGGTCCGCTTCCGTCAGCGGAATGCCTGGCGGAACACCATCGACGATGCAGCCGAGCGCCAGCCCATGCGATTCGCCGAAGGTGGTTACGCGAAAGAGTTGTCCAATTGTGTTTCCAGCCATCACGGCTCCGTTATTGTTGTGTTTGCGTGTTTACTTAATCTTTATAAATCGCGAAATATTCACGGGCCGCCAGCAGCTGCTCTTTGGTGAGCATAAACACACCATCGCCGCCGTTATCAAACTCCAGCCAGGTGAACGGAACATCCGGATATTGTTCCATAAGATGTACCATGCTGTTGCCGACTTCACAAATCAACACGCCATCATCAGCAAGGTAATCTGCCGCGTTTCCAAGAATGCGACGCGTCAGTTTAAGGCCGTCGGTGCCAGATGCCAGGCCCAGTTCCGGCTCGTGACGGTATTCGTTTGGCAGGTCGGACATATCTTCCGCGTCGACATACGGCGGGTTAGTGACAATCAGATCGTACTGCACTTTCGGCAAATCACGGAACAGATCGGAACGAATCGGAATGACGTTGTGGATCAGACCGTGTTCTTCGATGTTCTGTTCGGCAACCGCCAGCGCGTCGGGAGAGATATCTACCGCGTCGACTTCCGCTTCCGGGAAGGCATAAGCACAGGCAATGGCGATGCAGCCGCTACCGGTACACATATCTAAAATATGCTGCGGTTGCTTGCTAATGAGTCCGGCAAATTTATTGTTGATCAGTTCACCAATCGGCGAGCGCGGCACCAGCACGCGTTCATCGACGTAAAATTCATGACCGCAGAACCAGGCTTTGTTGGTCAGGTAAGCCACCGGAATGCGCTCGTTGACGCGGCGGATCACGCGTTCAACAATACGGTGTTTTTCGCTGGAGGTCAGACGCGCGGTGCGCATATCTTCCGGGATATCCAGCGGCAGGTAGAGCGATGGTAACACCAGCTGTACGGCTTCATCCCACGGGTTATCGGTGCCGTGACCGTACCAGATATTTGCCGCGCTGAAGCGGCTTACCGACCAGCGCAACATGTCCTGAATGGTTTGCAGCTCATTTACTGCTTCATCAACGAAAATTTTATCCACGTATTCCTCCAGGGCATGATCGCAATAATTTCGGCGGCTAGTTTGCCATGAAGATGACGATAAATCAGCATTCACGCGCGGTGAGTGAGGAAAAATACGTTTAAAACGATCGATTGTGCTACGAGTCGGGTAAACTGTAGGAAAATTAGAAATAGAGACAGATAAATGAAAAAGAAAACAACACTTAGCGAGGAGGACCAGGCTCTGTTTCGCCAGTTGATGGCGGGGACTCGCAAGATTAAGCAGGACACGATTGTCCACCGACCGCAGCGTAAAAAAATCAGCGAAGTGCCGGTGAAACGCTTGATCCAGGAGCAGGCTGATGCCAGCCATTATTTCTCCGATGAGTTTCAGCCGTTATTAAATACCGAAGGTCCGGTGAAATATGTTCGCCCGGATGTCAGCCATTTTGAGGCGAAGAAACTGCGCCGCGGCGATTATTCACCGGAATTGTTTTTGGATTTACACGGTCTGACGCAGCTGCAGGCCAAGCAGGAACTGGGCGCGTTGATTGCCGCCTGTCGCCGCGAACATGTGTTTTGTGCCTGCGTGATGCATGGGCACGGGAAGCATATTTTGAAGCAACAAACACCGCTGTGGCTGGCACAACATCCGCATGTGATGGCATTTCACCAGGCACCGAAAGAGTACGGCGGTGATGCGGCTTTGTTGGTGTTGATTGAAGTGGAAGAGTGGTTGCCGCCGGAGTTGCCCTGAATGCTGGCAGCAAATGCCGGAGCAGCGTAAACGCCTTATCCGGCCTACAAATATGTGATAATTCAATAAATTGCAATTCACTTCGTAGGCCTGATAAGACGCATCAGAGCAATACTACGAACTACAGTTCATTCAATACATACTGAAAACGACACGTCGAATCAATCGGTTGCCCACTACTGGTATTCACATTCACCACAATATCGTGTAGTACTTTATCCGTTACCGGATGACGAGTTGGCGTAACCGTTACCGTTGATTTATCACAACCGTAAGAGGTAAAGGTTAACAATTCTGATACCGCGCGGCAGTATGCTCCTCTGCCATCATTATCAGAAAAATTACTGCCATCACAGAGTCTGCCGCCTTCCATCAGGTAGGTCGAAAGCGTGGTGGTCACTGTTGACCCCGTGGACTGAATTCGTAACGCCTTATTATGGCTGACATAATTTTCACTCCAGGAGATATCGTATGAAGTGACCGGTATCGTTGGGCATATTGTGTTATGCACTGTAGGGGCCGTATAGCTTCCAAATCCGGGTAAATCTGTATAGGAATAAAAGGATGCGATCCAAGGGCAACCATAATCATCAGATGCAACGGTAATTTTAAACGTCATATATGCACAACGAAAAATTTTCGTATCTATGCCAGGGCAATTTGAGTTATTAATTGTATCAAAGTCAGTCAGTACCAAAGTTGGAGCTGAACCCGACCCAGACCAGGAAATAACCCGCAACGTATCGCCTTTATACGCAAAAGAATCATATTTCCCATATGTAACCTCCTTTGGCGTTATCACCGTAACATTGAAAACACTGCTCGCTACAGCACCGGTTACCTTGTCCATGGCATAATAAACTCTCACACTGTCAAAACTCGCACTCATAAGTTTATCTCCAGCATAACTCTTAGATGCGCCGACAACACTCAGAACGAGCAGCATTAGGCTCGCGAAAATTATGGTCCATTTTTT
This sequence comes from Shigella sonnei, assembly GCF_002950395.1. Classification (NCBI taxonomy): domain Bacteria; kingdom Pseudomonadati; phylum Pseudomonadota; class Gammaproteobacteria; order Enterobacterales; family Enterobacteriaceae; genus Shigella; species Shigella sonnei. Next base: position 404,858 of record NZ_CP026802.1, on the reverse strand, counting down.
CATTTCAGAAATACTCAAAGGTTGCCGTCACTGTGGCACTAAAGTCTCCGGACGTTACATCTCGCCCGCTCTTTGCCTGTAACCAGGTATTAAAATTTAGGCTGTTATTTCCCTGATTCAGCGGGAGCGTGACGCCTGTTGTATTGTTGATTGGCACCGATGTGCCTGCCGCAGTTTCAATACCAATCCCAGCGCCGGATGCTGATGACGAGGAGTCAAAGGCCAGAAAGCCGGGTAGAGCACTATCTTCTGTTCCTGTCAACGTTACTTTGACATTAAACAATGTAGAACTATGACAATCTTTCAATTGAAACACCAATGGCACTCGCTCTGACTGCCCAAGGTTCATTAAATCGCTGGCGGCAATGGCAGGAAAATGTACTTCTGCCAACTGGCTACCATTAATCACTGGCGTACACGATTTACTGATTAAATTGCCGGTAAAGTGCAAATTATCTCCTGCTATTGTGGTTCCACTGCCCAGCAACATCAGGCTACTAATAAAAAACAACGTACGCTTTTTCTTCATTGGTAATCTACCTGTAACGTGGCCCAGGCCTCAAAGTCCGCCTCTGGCAGAACGACACCACTCTTTTTTACTGGCACAGCCGTTAACACCGGTAAATCGGTTTCATTCACCATAAGTGGCGTATTGATCGTAAAACTCTGCCCTGCCTGTTTGAGCTGAATGCCTAAACCAGTGATATTGCTGCTTACTGCAGCATTATCAAAATCGCTTAGTGTGCCACTCCAGCTCAAGGTCATTTCCATTAATGGGTCGCGAACCGCCGTATCGCAGGTAATGGAATACGGCACGGTTTGCTCATAATTGCTGCCATTAATGTCATCAATAAGCACATCCTGAAAAGTTATTTCAATGGTTTGAGCGTTGCTAATCGTGCAGTTAGGCGGCTGCACTAAATAACCGTGAAAAGAGACGTTTGAGAGTGCCATCGAGCAAAAGCCCCACAGCAAAATAAGCGAGATCCGTTTCATTGGTAATCCACCACAATTGTGGCACTGGCGTTAAATTCAGCTGCCGCTAACGTTGTACCACTCTGTTTCACCGGCACAGCTTCCAGAACGGGAACTCCCGAGGAAAAATTAAATGGCAACCATGAGCCAGAGGTTAAGTCGAGTATTGTGTGATCACTACTTTTCTGAACCCGAATACCAAACCCAGGAATACCCGTGCTGATAACTGTTTCACCGTTAATCACGACCGTTGTCGCCTGCATCTGTAGACGCAGGTCATCCATTGCCAGATTGTTACAAACAAGCGAGTAGTCAATGGGACGTTTATAATCAACCCCATTGATCTTATTAATGAATACATTACCAAACTCAACTGCCGCACCATTTACCGTACAAGGAGGAGGGGCATCGACAAGCACCCGTAAATTCATACTTACTGACTTACTCGCTGCAACTGCAAAGCCGCTACCAACACAACATATCAGTAACCCAGTTACCGCCCAGACAGAACAAGATCCTTTCATACTGGCTCTCCCGGCCTCAGCCTTTGCGGCTCTGCTCTTCATCGACCTGGCAACTGTTACCGTTGCAAGTGAAAAAGAGCGGCATCCGAGCGCCATAGTCGTTGACATAGGTCAGTACCGGCACGCTACCCATCTTCACATTCAGCGGTGCAGAGGTTTTCGGCGACATCACTATTGGCGAGAAACCGGCTGCAGGATTGCCATTTTTCTGTGTGCTGGCATTACTGAAAATGACGTAATACGGCGTCGGGTTATTGACGGTAAATTCCTGACCGTTGCGGGTTAAAGTAACCTTATATTGCCAGGGGTTTTTCATGCTGACGTTCTCCAGCGCCTTCGGTCGCCAGAACAACTTAATACGCGTTTGTAGTGCTATTTGCAGCGTGTTGGCTTTGTTTGATTTTGGCGGGATCTCACGCACGTTGAAGTAGAACAGGCTTTCACGATCGGCAGGCAATTTGTTGATATCCGGCATTCCCTGCACTTTTACCTGCCCGTTCATCATTGAATCGATGCGTTGCACCGGTGGCAGAACAGTTAACGGTGAACTGATCTTGTTACCCTTTTCATCTTCGATCCAGCTTTGGGCCAGATAAGGCAGTTTCGGATCGTTATTGCGCAACGTCACGCTGATTGATTTGTCGCTTTCATTAAATATCAAACGGGTACGATCTGGCGTTACAGAAGCCTGGGCGACAAACTAGCAGCGCTAAGCAGTAACGCTAGCGTCGTAGCACCCAATTTGGCAGAGCAAAGTAAATCAGACATGGATCATTCCTTAATCACGTTATTGGTTAGCTGAAACAGAAACAGGGGGATTGGTGGGTGTCACCTGTTGCGTCTGCTCCTGAATGACAGGCTTTATGTCATCAGGAACAACCGGCGCGACGTTGCCTTTATGCTGGCATGGCAGTAACAAGCCGTTAAACAGATCGGCAGGCAGCGGGTCCGGCAGGTTGATATCGCAATGCGCAACACCACTCCAGAACACACTCATGTGTTCGCCAGGTTTCACCCCAGCCAGATAAACATTGCCGTCATCATCGACAAGGCCCACTGTCTGCTCGTTATCATTTTTTACTTCTGCGCCAAACGGAGGATGGCTGCCGTCTTGTAAACGCAGCACCGCCATCGCTTTTTGACCACTGATGACGGCAAATTTGCGGTAGCCAATCGCCCCTTCAGTTAGCGTGGCTTGTACCACCGACTGGGTTGCTTCGGCGTTTTCCGGCAGTTTGTTGAGGTCGATATACGCCTGATTGCGGTAATAGTTATTGACGTCAGAAACGACGGCTTTACCAAACATATTGGTATAAACAGCAGCACCGTTACCTTCTACCGGAACATCGGCAACGCCATCGGCATCAATCAACAAGCGTGTCCCGCCCATATTCTGGGTACGGTGAAGTGCGCCACCGTGGGCAGTAAGCGTTGCGCCGCCCTGTAACGACAAGCCCGCAGAGGTGTATTGCCCTTCATGGTAGTTCGCACTGAGGTCAACCTGCGCCAGCGAACCATCATGGCTGTAATAGCCGTCAACGCTGGTGTGTTTGTCACTGGTGCCGACGTTCAACTGATAGTGAGTCGCGTCATCGACACGGCTGAAATAACCGACCTGACTGCTGTCCGTCCCACTGCCATAGTTACCGTTATAGCTAACGGTACTGTTGTCACCCCACGGCATACTGAGCGAAATGTACATGCCTTTGTCGGCCTGGTTGTCATACTCGTAACGGTAGCCAGTCATCGAGATGCTGACATTACGAATACTGCCCATATTGAAATAGTGCGAGAGCATGATGTTGTAGTTTGTCTGCTCCTCGCGATCCCAGTAGGTATGGCGGGTATAGTTGAGATAAACCGAAACACCCGCATCGCGGAAGTTCTGGTTATAAGTGGCAGTGTACATCTCTTTGTCGTTGCCCGTGCGTACCATTCCGCTGTCACTGGCATCCAGATACTCGCTCATGGTCATAAAGTTCTCTTCCGAGAAGCGATATCCAGCAAAAGTAACGCGGCTGTTGAGCTGGTCAAAGTCTTTGGAATAACTCACACGGAAGGAGTTACCGTCCAGCGAACCTTTGCCATAAGCGGTGTCTTTATCCAGTTTGGTGTGCGAGTGAGTAACATCAAACGCGACCGCGCCGAATGTAGACAAATCGCGACCGACGCCAAGCGCCGCAGACTGATAGTTTTCATCTCCCAGTGCGCCGCCATATAACGACCAGCCGTTAGCGATCCCCCAGGAAGCTTCAGCACCAGAAAAAAATTCACCCTCGACATGGTGTCCCCACTCTTGCGGACGGCCCATCATGATCTTATAGCGAACCTGACCTGGACGAGTGAGGTATGGCATCGAGGCGGTGCTGATGTCATATTCCTGCACCTGGCCGTTCTGTTCTTCAATGCGAATATGCAACGTACCGGAGACAGAATCACCAAGATCCTGAATACGAAACGGTCCAGCCGGAACCTGCGTTTCGTAAATCACACGCCCCATCTGGCTGACGGTCACTTTTGCTGTGGTGTGTGCCACGCCGGAAATGTCTGGCGCGTAGCCGCGCAGATTGGGAGGCAACATTTGATCGTCAGTACTGACACTGCCACCAACATAGTTAAAACCATCAAAAATATCGGATCTGAGGTAATCCTCGCCCAGCGCCAGTTTGGCTTTTAATGATGGTAACGCCCGCTAGGCATAGTAGCGACTCCACTCCCATTTTTTTTGAGTTTCATCGCCGCTGAATTCATCGTCATCATTACTGCGAGTATGTTGATAGTTAGTCTGCCAGTCAGCACGCATACGCCACGGCCCCAGGTTAACCCCGACCGTCCCGTTGCCGCTGATCTCGTTACTATCATCACCGCCATTTTCTTCGTGCCGGGTTTGTGCGTTGATGCTGTAGTCCGCGACGATCCCGGAGATGCCGTCATCCCAACGTGAAGGCGGATCCCAGTCGGGATAAGTATATTCGAGGTAAGCCTGTGGCAGTGAAATGACTAATGCGGACTGGCTTAAATCAGCCTTAATTTCCATGCCTTCCAGTTGACCGGATTTCAGGCATTTAGCATCGTGGCTCCATTGCAGATTTTTCGCCACGTCTTCTTTTAAACCAAACTGCGCTACCAGTTCCGGTGTCAGACAAGCATAGCTTTTGCTCGCGTCATCTTCACCAGCATACCAGTAAATATCGTACTCTTCCGCCAATGGCTGTTTATTTAGTTGAACCTGTAAATTGTATTTTCCGGGCTCAACATATCCCTGGCTGGAAAAACGCTTCAGATCAATTTTTGTGTCGCCTTTTAATTCCAGAAAACGGGAATCAAACTGAATGTCGTCTTCAGCCCAGACACTGCTATAACTCCCTGACATTGCCAGCGCAATGCACCACGGAAGAATCCGTAATCGAAAAAGAGAATGGTCAGGCATACACGTTTCTATCCGTTTTTATTCTTGTTCGGTCAAAATCCATTTAAATCCCCCATAGCAGTGTCGCTATGGGGGTATGCCTTACAGGTAAGTAATCTGGAAGGTGGTATTTGCTTCGAAATTACCCAGATCTGGCGCATCAGCTGCGCCGACCAGCCAGGCTTTAAAGTTCAGTGTCTGCTTCGCTTTGCCTTTATTGGTAGAAGTGTCTTTCACTATTTTCTGGTCAATACCCATGCCGCTTTTGTAAGAGGTACCCAGAGAGTCACCGATCGCCAGGCTAACATTGTTAAATGCCGCACAGGTATCGGTATTGAAAATGGTGTAATAATTGCCGCTATTTGCAGAAGAAACGGTACCAGTAAAGGTAGTGGTCATTGTTTCCTGAGTATCAAATACGCAATCTTGCAGACGAATCTGGAAACTTTTCGGCGTGGTGGTGCCGTTATTTTTCAGTTTTTCGGCACCGATATCACCCATATCAACTTCCAGTTTGTGATCGTCCGGAACGATAGAACACACTGAGTCTTCAATGGTGCCGTAAAAACGTGCAGTACCGTTGTTACCCGCAGCGATTGTTGCCGTAGAGGTGAACACGCCCATCACCATTGCCGCAGCAATAGCTGTTTTAACAAACTTACTCATTATTTGTCCTTAAACTATAAATAATTAAAAATATAAACATTGCAATACATTGATTCAGTCAATAACCAATGTTTATACCCAGCCATTGAATACGGCATGCGATCCAAAAAGAACAGGTCGTAGAAAATTGTATTCGTTGGTGTGGGGCCGCATAGTGATGTTTCCACACCCCTGATGCAATTTAATTTTACTAAAGAGTAAATGTAGATTTAATTAATATATTGACAGAAGAAAGGTTATCTTAAGGACATCCTTAAAAAATACGGAATAAGTATTTAGAAAAAATAGAAAGTATATCAATAATGAATATCAACAGCTTAAAAAACAAACAATGAACATATAATGCGATTGGCATTTATCCACTTTTGACAATATAATATATAAACACTATAGCCAGAATTTAATCAAGTTTCAATTACATCCTGCCTGATTATTCAACTCTATTTTCTCTATTATCTGTATTAATAAATGACAATGAGTGTCAAACAGACATTATTCATTTCAACATGTAACTTTGGGCAAAATCAAGATACGCGCAGAAGAATAATTTCCGAATGAAAGTAGAAAGTGTTTTATTTATAGATGGGGAGAGTCTTCGATAGTAGTGAGATTGACAGATATCCGCTGCCTGATGAGCAATTATGCCCAATGAATCTACCTCATTGGGCATAATTTGGAACTCATCAGATAGCTTTTGCCATCTTCAGATTACACGGGCTCATCTGCCAGTTGAATGTGCCGTTTCCGCTTTCATCAAGCGTTACGCTGGCAATGGCCGAGGTGGTAAACATAGGCGGCGTTTCGCCCGGACATAACTCGGCAACCAGATACCCGACTAACGGTAAGTGAGAGATCACCAGTACCGAAGCAACACCTTCATTGGTCAACGCCTGCAAATAGGCACTGACCAGACCAACATCGCCGCAGGGCGTTAACTCCGGCAGAACTTCTGCACTGGAAGGCAGGTTCAGACAATCCCCTACTTCTTCCAGTGTTTGCTCGGCTCGCAGGAACGGGCTCACCAGAACGCGTTCGATTTCCACTTTTTGACCTTTCAGCCAGTTCGCCATCAGGCGAGATTCGTCACAACCATTAGTGGTCAGAGGACGAACCGAATCACTGGCGGCATCAAGGGCTGCGTCGCCGTGACGCATGATAAAAACTTGCATATTGCACCGCTTTTGTTAACCAGATTCGTCCGTTTTCTTTCATCTGAAACCAGAGAAAGAAAACGGTGGCCGGCATTGTGCCTTATCCATTCACCGAATGAAACGCTGTTTTTTACCTCAATGGCGTAAGTATAGTCAATATGCGTTTACATTTTGACCAACACTCCGCCATTCAGCGCGGATTCATATAGCTTTGACCTTCTTATTGAAGGTCAGTTGCAGTTGTTTTCCAAAAACTTTCCCCACGCGCGCCCATCTCGACCAAACGCTCGCAAGGGGTAAAACGGGAACCATACTGCGTGGCCAGTCGTTGCATTATTGCAACCACTTCGCCCGCGCCGAGAGAATCGATATAGCGGAACGGTCCACCGAGAAATGGCGGAAAACCAATGCCAAATACCGCGCCAATATCCCCGTCACGCACGCTACGGATAACCTGCTCATCAACACAACGTACTGCTTCATTCAGCATCAACATCACACACCGTTCAGCAACCTGCGGTGCGGAGAGTCGCCCCTGCCCTTGTGCGCCAATGAGCGGGTAAATGGCGGGATCGACCTGTTTTTTGCTTTTACGCCCTTTCTGACCATAAAGATAGAAACCCCGACCATTTTTTCTGCCTTTGCGATCGTCGTTCAAAATTGAAGAAACAACATTTGCAGGCGCGCTAAAACGTTCTCCATAAGCGGCTTCCAGTACAGGAATAATTTTAGTCCCGGTGTCGATTCCTACCTCATCCAAAAGTTGGATTGGGCCTACCGGAAAACCAAATTTCACTAGCGCGGCATCAATGTGCTCTACCCGTTCACCTTCGGTCAGCATGCGGATAGCTTCATTAATGTAAGGCGCTAAGATGCGATTGACGTAAAACCCGGCTTTGTCACGCACGACAATGGGCGTTTTGCCCTGTTTTTTCGCCAGTTTTACCGTAGTGGCGATGGTTTGCGCCGATGTACCCGCATGAGGAATAATCTCTACCAGCGGCATTTTTTCCACAGGACTGAAGAAATGCAGGCCAATAACTTGCTCAGGTCGCGCGGCGTGAGCGGCGATATCACCAATCGGTAAAGATGACGTGTTCGAAGCAAAAATGGTATGAGCGGCGCAATTTTGCTCCACTTCCGCCACCATCTGTTGTTTTAATTCGAGATTTTCAAACACCGCTTCAATAATCAGATCGCGATGGGCAAAGCCGCGATAGTCCGTCGTTCCGGAGATTAATGCCAGCTGTTTGTCACGTTCGCTGGCTTTGAGATGACGACGGCGAACTTTGCCCTCCAGCTGATCCCAACTGTACTTCAGCGCATGATTTATGCCCTGCGGGTTGATATCTTTAATTCTGACCGGAAGCCCCGCTTTACAAGCAGTGACATAAGCAATACCGCCGCCCATCAAGCCACCACCTAAAATTCCCACGCTGTTTAATGGCGCAGGCGGTGCATCACTACCGGGATCTTTCTTCACGTCCGTACTGGCAAAAAAGATACTACGCAAAGCTTGCGATTGCGGCGTCATCGCCAGTTCGCCAAAGGCGCGAGCTTCAGCGTCATAGCCGCTGCTGGTGCCCTGCGCTAATCCCGTTTCAACAACCTCCAGGATGCGTTCTGTCGCCGGATAATTGCCTTGAGTTTTGTGTTCTGTTTTCTTGCCGACCATTTTGAACAGCAGCGCACGACCTAACGGCCCCGCCAGAATACGCTCGCGTACAGGTAGAGGGCGGGAAGATGGGCGATCCTTCTTCGCCAGCTCAACAGCGGCTTCCAGCAAAATGGAGTGCGGAACAACGTCATCCACCAGCCCCAGCTTTAATGCCTGTTTCGCCCGAAGTTGTTTTCCGGTGAGAATCATCTCTAATGCTGTACTGACGCCTATCAGACGCGGTAAACGCTGGGTGCCGCCTGAACCGGGTAACAATCCAAGTTGTACTTCAGGCAAACCGAGCACCGTTTTAGGATCGTCAGTACAAACGCGACCGTGGCACGCCAGCGCCAGCTCCAGCCCACCGCCCAGGCAAGCGCCATGAATAGCCGCGATAACCGGAATGGGCAAAGCATGAATCTCCGCCATCAACTGTTGGCCCTGCCGCGCCAGTGCTTCCGCTTCTTGCGCCGTTTTGCAGTTGCCAATCATGTTGATGTCTGCTCCGGCGATAAAATTGTCCGGTTTCGCGGAGATAAACACCACGCCGCGCAACTCTTTGTTTTCACGGAGTTGCTTAATAATGGCGCGCACCTGCGAGGCAAATTCCGCCTTCAGGGTATTCATTTTCTCATCCGGTACATCGATGGTGATGATAGCAATGTTGTCCAGACGAACATTAAGAGTAAACGCTGATGCCATTTCCATTATTCCGCCTCCAGAACCATTGCCGCGCCAAGCCCACCGGCAGCACAGGCGGTAACTAAACCAAATCCACCGCCGCGACGGCGAAGTTCATGCAATGTCTGGGTAATCATCCGCGCGCCGGTCGCCGCGAAGGGATGCCCGTAAGCAATCGAACCGCCAAGCACGTTAAATTTGCTATCGTCCACTTCGCCAGTGGCATGTGCACGCCCCAGTACTTCACGAGCAAAACGTTCACTACCCAGCAACTGAATATTCGCCAGTGTCTGAGCTGCAAAGGCTTCGTGCATATCGATCAATGTCAGTTCGCTCATCGTCAAACCGGCACGTTCCAGCGCCAGCGGTGTTGACCAGGCTGGACCGAGCAACATGTCCTGCCAGACATCAATCGCAGTAAATGCGTAGCTGCGCAGATACCCCAGCGGCACCAGCCCTAATTCTTTCGCCCGGGATTCAGTCATCAGGATCACCGCTGCCGCGCCATCGGTCAGCGGCGTACTGTTTGCCGCCGTTACCGTTCCGTGTTTGCGATCAAACGCCGGGCGCAGCTTTGCGTAATCGGCAAGCGAGGAATTACCGCGAATATTGTTGTCTTCGACAAGCGGTTGTTTATAAGGAGGGATAAAGGCAGTCATCACCTCTTCTTTGAGTTTTCCGTCTGACCATGCCTGAGCGGCACGCTGATGCGAACGGTGCGCTAATGCATCTTGCTGTTCTCGGGTGATGCCGTAGGTTTTCGCCATTTGTTCGGCGGTGTCGCCCATCCGCAAGCCAGTAGAATATTCTGCTACCGCAGGCGGTACGGGCATTAAGTCGCGCAAACGCAGGCGAGAGAAGAGTTTCAGGCGCTGGCTCATGGTTCGAGCTTTGTTGACATCAACCAGCACGCGCGCCAGTTTTTTACTGACGCCAATTGGCAATACGGAAGAGGAATCTGCCCCACCGGCAATCCCCGCTCGGATAGTTCCCGCCATCAGGCTTTCTGCGACGTTTGCAACCGCCTGGAAACTGGTAGCGCAAGCGCGGCTGACGCTGTAAGCATCGGTATGCACATTCATTCCGGTACCGAGAACAATTTCACGCGCAATGTTGGGGGCTTCAGGCATTTGTACGACCTGACCAAAGACCAGCTGTTCAATCACTTCAGCGGGGATCTCGCTGCGTGCCAGCAGTTCGCCTACCACCATCTTCCCTAAATCAACCGCGGGAATGCCATGAAAAGCCGTCGCCTGGCGGGCAAAAGGCGTACGTAAACCGCTAACAATGGCGATACGATCGCCCTGGCGGGTAACCAGCGGTAAAACCTGACCCATAACACTCCCCTGTAAAAAAATAAATAAAGTGGTCTGACCTGATCATAGTCTTAACTATTTTTTTACATTTAGCCAAGCGGAGAAAAAGGAAAGTGGGAGCTATGACACAGTGAAGACAGGAGAAAGAAAAGAAAACGCCCCTGCCAGCAACTGACAGGGGCGAACGTACCCGAGAGGAATTAACGCAGACCCAGCTGGAAGATCAGCATTTCAGCTTCGCAGGCAAAAGTGAAATCGATATCCAGGCGCACACCGTCAGACTCTTCAGTGAAAGTCGGGGAGATTTTGCACGGTTCGGATTCCACGCTACGGGCTTTTTCAGTCAGCGCCGCCAGCGTTTGTTCTGCTTCTGCGCGGTTTGCAAACACGCGGCTGTAAGACGCGGTGCAGTCGGAGTTGTCCATAATGGTGCCAACATCCATACAGCAGCAAACCGGGGTTTCATCAGCACTACATTTACTCATCGTTGATTTCCTCTGTATGTGCACCCAAGGTGCCAGATAAACGTTGTGGATATTTTACGCTTCCGGAAAGTGCTGCTCCAGTTGTTAATTCTGCAAAATCGGATAAGTGACCGAAATCACACTTAAAAATGATCTAAAACAAAATTCACCCGAATCCGCGAGTGCGCAACCTCCAAATTTTGCCAGCTGGATCGCGTTTCTTAGATCATATTTGAAAAAAGATGGAAACATACTTGCAGCATTCCAGCTGGTCCGACCTATACTCTCGCCACTGGTCTGATTTCTAAGATGTACCTCAGACCCTACACTTCGCGCTCCTGTTACAGCACGTAACATAGTTTGTATAAAAATAAATCATTGAGGTTATGGTCATGAGCCAGAAAACCCTGTTTACAAAGTCTGCTCTCGCAGTCGCAGTGGCACTTATCTCCACCCAGGCCTGGTCGGCAGGCTTTCAGTTAAACGAATTTTCTTCCTCTGGCCTGGGCCGGGCTTATTCAGGGGAAGGCGCAATTGCCGATGATGCAGGTAACGTTAGCCGTAACCCCGCATTGATTACCATGTTTGACCGCCCGACATTTTCTGCGGGTGCGGTTTATATTGACCCGGATGTGAATATCAGCGGAACGTCTCCGTCTGGTCGTAGCCTGAAAGCCGATAACATCGCGCCTACGGCATGGGTTCCGAACATGCACTTTGTTGCACCGATTAACGACCAATTTGGTTGGGGCGCTTCTATTACCTCTAACTATGGTCTGGCAACAGAGTTTAATGATACTTATGCAGGCGGCTCTGTCGGGGGTACAACTGACCTTGAAACCATGAACCTGAACTTAAGCGGTGCGTATCGCTTAAATAATGCATGGAGCTTTGGTCTTGGTTTCAACGCCGTCTACGCTCGCGCGAAAATTGAACGTTTCGCAGGCGATCTGGGGCAGTTGGTTGCTGGTCAGATTATGCAATCTCCTGCCGGGCAAACTCCTCAAGGGCAAGCATTGGCAGCTACCGCCAACGGTATCGACAGTAATACCAAAATCGCTCATCTGAACGGTAACCAGTGGGGCTTTGGCTGGAACGCCGGAATCCTGTATGAACTGGATAAAAATAACCGCTATGCACTGACCTACCGTTCTGAAGTGAAAATTGACTTCAAAGGTAACTACAGCAGCGATCTTAATCGTGCGTTTAATAACTACGGTTTGCCAATTCCTACCGCGACAGGTGGCGCAACGCAATCGGGTTATCTGACGCTGAACCTGCCTGAAATGTGGGAAGTGTCAGGTTATAACCGTGTTGATCCACAGTGGGCGATTCACTATAGCCTGGCTTACATCAGCTGGAGTCAGTTCCAGCAGCTGAAAGCGACCTCAACCAGTGGCGACACGCTGTTCCAGAAACATGAAGGCTTTAAAGATGCTTACCGCATCGCGTTGGGTACCACTTATTACTACGATGATAACTGGACCTTCCGTACCGGTATCGCCTTTGATGACAGCCCAGTTCCGGCTCAGAATCGTTCTATCTCCATTCCGGACCAGGACCGTTTCTGGCTGAGTGCAGGTACGACTTACGCATTTAATAAAGATGCTTCAGTCGACGTTGGTGTTTCTTATATGCACGGTCAGAGCGTGAAAATTAACGAAGGCCCATACCAGTTCGAGTCTGAAGGTAAAGCCTGGCTGTTCGGTACTAACTTTAACTACGCGTTCTGATAACGCGTTCGCCTGGATAAAGTCACCTGCATAGCAGGTGACTTTAACTCCCCCACTTCACCGAAAGTAGTGTCCTCATTGCTTACCTCCTGAGTTTTGCAAACAGCCTGTTGGCAGCTTGCCCTTTCAAATCAATAAGCGGTATCCACAGACAAACCTGAAGGGAAAGGCATATTTTCAGGCGTTCTGCTCGTCCTTCTCAAAGAGTTTACTTTTCTGCATTTCCAGGATACTCCCCGTTACTTTATTCGTACCCCTTATAATGGGGTGTTAGCCAGCCAGACCCGGCATGATTACTGCCCCCAGTCGTCCATGATCCGGGGGGTGATGTCACCGGGTCTGGTGGGGCGCTGGTAACCGCTAATAGGGGTCAGGTCAGGCACTTTTGCCGGGACCGTCTGTAACGTGGATGCCGGTACCTGCTCCCCGTGGTTATCTGGTTAACCCATATACAAGGGAGACAGAATGACCGAATCCAGCGATTACGAATCCGTCCAGGTCTTTATCGGCGTTGATGTCGGTAAAGATACGCATCACGCTGTTGCCATTAATCGTTCAGGTAAACGCCTGTTCGATAAAGCATTACCCAACGACGAAAACAAACTCAGGTCGCTAATATCTGACCTGAAACAACATGGTCAGATACTGCTGGTTGTTGATCAGCCAGCTACCATCGGTGCGTTACCTGTCGCCGTTGCCCGCTCAGAAGGAGTCCTTGTCGGATACCTCCCTGGACTGGCCATGCGCCGCATAGCCGACTTACACGCCGGTGAAGCTAAAACTGATGCTCGTGACGCTGCCATCATTGCCGAAGCTGCCCGTACCCTGCCTCACGCGCTACGCACGCTGAAACTGGCTGACGAGCAAATCGCCGAACTCTCCATGCTCTGCGGCTTCGATGATGATCTTGCCGCACAGACAACGCAGGCCAGCAACCGTATCCGCGGCCTTCTGACCCAGATACATCCGGCACTGGAGCGCGTTCTCGGTCCGAGACTTGAGCACCCGGCGGTACTCGATCTTCTCCAGCGATATCCCTCACCAGAAAAACTCGCTTCGCTGGGCTTCGCTGGGTGAGAAGAAGCTGGCAGCCCAGCTCTGCAAACTTGCGCCTCGTCTGGGTAAACGCCTTGCAGCAGACATAGCTCAGGCACTGGCCGAACAAACCGTCGTCGTTCCCGGCACGAATGCCGCTGCCGTAGTACTGCCACGTCTGGCACTCCAGCTCATCACGCTGCGTAAGCAAAGAGACGAGGTGGCGCTTGAGGTAGAACAGCGAGTTCTTGCTCACCCTCTTTACCCGGTCCTGACCAGTATGCCCGGAGTCGGTGTCAGGACCGCAGCCAGACTCCTCACCGAGGTCGCCTGCCGCGCCTTCGCCTCTGCCGCACATCTCGCTGCTTATGCTGGCCTTGCGCCGGTAACTCGGCGATCCGGCTCGTCAATACGCGGTGAGCATCCCTCGCGACGGGGTAATAAAGCTCTCAAACGGGCGTTGTTCCTGTCGGCCTTCGCCGCGCTCAGGGATCCGCTCTCCAGGGCTTACTACACCCGCAAAATGAGTCAGGGAAAACGACACAATCAGGCGCTTATCGCCCTGGCGAGACGACGCTGCGACGTTCTGTTCGCCATGATGCGCGACGGGACTTTTTATACCCCGCAGGGGTCATAACATGCTTGACAACTTAATAGGGGCACCCCCTGGCTATTGTGCGCTCATACACTCAAATTAAAGATAGGTTCTAAATAAATGAGCGTTTTTTGATAGTCTATTTCATTAGGTAGGTAATGACTCCAACTTATTGATAGTGTTTTATGTTCAGATAATGCCCGATGACTTTGTCATGCAGCTCCACCGATTTTGAGAACGACAGCGACTTCCGTCCCAGCCGTGCCAGGTGCTGCCTCAGATTCAGGTTATGCCGCTCAATTCGCTGCGTATATCGCTTGCTGATTACGTGCAGCTTTCCCTTCAGGCGGGATTCATACAGCGGCCAGCCATCCGTCATCCATATCACCACGTCAAAGGGTGACAGCAGGCTCATAAGACGCCCCAGCGTCGCCATAGTGCGTTCACCGAATACGTGCGCAACAACCGTCTTCCGGAGACTGTCATACGCGTAAAACAGCCAGCGCTGGCGCGATTTAGCCCCGACATAGCCCCACTGTTCGTCCATTTCCGCGCAGACGATGACGTCACTGCCCGGCTGTATGCGCGAGGTTACCGACTGCGGCCTGAGTTTTTTAAGTGACGTAAAATCGTGTTGAGGCCAACGCCCATAATGCGTGCTGTTGCCCGGCATCCAACGCCATTCATGGCCATATCAATGATTTTCTGGTGCGTACCGGGTTGAGAAGCGGTGTAAGTGAACTGCAGTTGCCATGTTTTACGGCAGTGAGAGCAGAGATAGCGCTGATGTCCGGCAGTGCTTTTGCCGTTACGCACCACCCCGTCAGTAGCTGAACAGGAGGGACAGCTGATAGAAACAGAAGCCACTGGAGCACCTCAAAAACACCATCATACACTAAATCAGTAAGTTGGCAGCATCACCCATTAGGTAATATATATTTGTAACAAATCAATCAAAATGGAATAAAATCATGCTACCATCTATTTCAATCAACAATACCAGCGCAACTTACCCAGAATCCATTAATGAAAATAACAATGATGAAGTTAATGGATTAGTACAAGAGCTCAAAAACCTTTTTAATGGTAAGGAAGGAATAAGCACCTGTATTAAACATCTACTTGAGCTTATAAAAAACGCCATACGAGTAAACGACGATCCTTAAGATTTAATATTAATAATTCCTCAGTTACTTATATTGATATTGGCTCCAATGATACAGACCATATTACTATTGGTATCGACAACCAAGAACCAATAGAATTACCTGCGAACTATAAAGACAAAGAACTCGTCCGTACTATCATTAATGACAACATAGTTGAGAAGACTCATGATATCAATAACAAGGAAATGATCTTCAGCGCATTAAAAGAAATATATGATGGAGATCCTGGTTTTATCTTCGATAAGATATCACACAAACTCAGACATACGGTAACGGAATTTGATGAGAGCGGGAATAGCGAACCAACGGACTTATTTACCTGGTACGGTAAAGATAAAAAAGGCAACTCTCTCGCTATTGTAATTAAAAATAAAAACGGAAATGATTACTTATCTCTCGGTTACTACGATCAGGACGACTACCACATTCAAAGAGGAATTCGTATTAATGGTGATAGTCTCACCCAATATTGTAGTGAAAAAGCCAGGAATGCTTCAGCAATGCTTCAGCGTGGTTTGAAAGCAGTAAAGCTATCATGGCAGAATCATTTGCAACAGGTTCCGATCATCAGGTTGTAAACGAGCTCAACGGGGAAAGACTGAGAGAACCTAACGAAGTTTTTAAACGTTTAGGTCGAGCAATAAGATATAATTTTCAAGTGGACGATGCAAAATTTAGACGCGACAATGTAAAAGAAATAATTTCTAATTTATTCGCTAACAAAGTTGACGTTGACCATCCTGAAAATAAATACAAAGACTTTAAGGATCTCGAAGATAACGTTGAAAAAAGACTTCAAAATCGCCAGGCGAAATATCAAAATGAAATTAATCAACTATCTGCGCCAGGTGTTAATTTTGATGATATTTAAAATTATTTTTCCAGTTTTTTGATTTTTCAACGCCTGAATATCGGAAATAGTCAGTGACGAACATCAGTATTTTTACATCATTACGTCCGGGTCATTGTCGGTTTATCTCCTTTTACTTGTGGTAATTGAGGGATAACAACAAAAAAGGTGAGTTTTGCGACTCACCTTTTTTATTTGTTTCTTATTCAGAATCAATATCTTTTAAATCATCCTGAATCGCTTGTGCGTTCGGATTTTCCTGCGGTTTGAGTTCGCCGCCATTAGCGATGAAATCATGACGCTGGAAGTACGCTTCGCGCACCATAATATAAGGATCGGACGACTGACGCAGCAGACCATCGGAATCCAGCAGCTGAGCGCGGGTTTCGATCCCTTCAAGCGTCCATTTACCCACAGACATCGGCCAGGTCAGCCAGGAAAGAACCGGGTAAAGACCATCCGCCATATCACCACCGTCATCACGCAGCGTGAAGCTACCGTAGAACGGTAACTGAACGTAAGGCCCATAACCCACGCCATAATGACCAAGCGTACTACCGAAGCGGTGAGGTTCAGTCCGTTGCAGTTTCGGGTTCGCCATCCCTGCAACATCAATAAAGCCGCCCATCCCCAAAATGGTGTTCAGGAAAAAGCGGGTAAAGTGGACCATCCCCTGATAAGGGTCGCCCTGCAAGAAGTAGTTAACCATCACCGCAGGTTCTTCAAGGTTGCCAGTAAAGTTGCTCAAACCATTACGCGCCGGTTGCGGAACATAATCACGCCAGGCGACAGCGACCGGTCGAACAATATACGGGTCTAATACGTTGAAGTTGAAGTTGTACATGGTGCGGTTGAACCCTTCTAACGGGTCAGAACGCCCTTGCTGATCTGTACCGGAACTCGCACACCCCACCAGAAGCGTAGTTCCCAGAGCAAGCGCCGACAGGCGAAGCTTCATAAATGTCTCCCTGTTTTTTTATGGCTTATGCAGTTTGCCATCCATGACGGAACGATACCGTATCCGCCTGTTTAGGTGTGGGCGATTGTAACAGCACGTCAACTGATGTCCAGACGCCCTGATTTGCTGATTTGATCATAGCCTGGTAATCGCCGCCCTGTAGGCTACTTGATTCTATAGAAACAGAAAAAGGCAAACGCAGCCTTTTCTACATTTTCAGAGTAACTCCCGCCAGTTGCGAGCAAAAAAGCCGCTACGCTTTAGCTATACGTGCTAATTCAAGAGAAGAGACCATGGACAACGACAAAATTGATCAACACAGCGACGAAATTGAAGTTGAGAGCGAAGAAAAAGAGCGCGGCAAAAAAATAGAAATAGATGAAGACCGACTCCCCTCCCGGGCGATGGCAATTCATGAGCATATCCGCCAGGATGGTGAAAAAGAGCTGGAACGCGACGCAATGGCGCTACTGTGGTCAGCCATTGCGGCGGGTCTGTCGATGGGCGCTTCGTTACTGGCAAAAGGGATATTTCATGTCGAACTGGAAGGTGTGCCGGGCAGCTTCTTACTGGAGAATCTCGGTTATACCTTTGGTTTTATTATCGTCATAATGGCCCGCCAGCAATTATTTACCGAAAACACCGTGACTGCGGTACTACCCGTCATGCAAAAACCGACAATGAGCAACGTTGGCTTACTTATGCGGTTATGGGGAGTCGTGCTGCTGGGTAATATTCTCGGGACTGGTATTGCTGCGTGGGCATTTGAATATATGCCTATCTTCAATGAAGAAACTCGCGATGCATTTGTCAAAATCGGCATGGATGTGATGAAGAACACCCCCAGCGAGATGTTTGCCAACGCGATCATTTCCGGCTGGCTGATCGCCACTATGGTATGGATGTTTCCTGCAGCAGGTGCGGCAAAGATTGTGGTGATTATATTGATGACCTGGCTTATTGCCCTAGGTGACACCACCCATATCGTGGTCGGTTCTGTTGAAATCCTCTATCTGGTGTTTAACGGTACGCTGCACTGGAGCGATTTCATCTGGCCCTTCGCACTACCTACTTTAGCGGGGAACATCTGCGGCGGCACCTTTATCTTCGCGTTAATGAGTCATGCACAGATTCGTAACGACATGAGCAACAAGCGTAAAGCAGAAGCACGCCAAAAAGCAGAACGTGCGGAAAACATTAAGAAAAATGATAAAAACCCGGCATAAATGGCGAGGGTTTAAGCAATCAAGCGGCAGCGTACTTACCCCGCACTCCATTAGCGGGTATACTCATGCCGCATTGTCCTCTTAGTTAAATGGATATAACGAGCCCCTCCTAAGGGCTAATTGCAGGTTCGATTCCTGCAGGGGACACCATTTATCAGTTCGCTCCCATCCGTACCAGTCCGCAAAATCCCCTGAATATCAAGCCTTCCGTATATTCACGGTTCGTCATGGTTCGCGTCAGATCGTTGACAGCCGCACTCCATGACGGGTAAAAAGTGGATAAAATAATTTTACCCACCGGATTTTTACCCATGCTCACCGTTAAGCAGATTGAAGCAGCAAAGCCGAAAGAAAAACCATACCGCCTTCTCGATGGTAATGGCCTGTACCTTTATGTTCCTGTATCCGGGAAAAAGGTATGGCAGCTTCGCTACAAGATTGACGGTAAGGAGAAAATCCTGACCGTCGGAAAATATCCGCTTATGACTTTGCAGGAAGCAAGGGATAAGGCATGGACTGCGAGGAAAGACATCTCGGTTGGCATCGTTCCGGTAAAGGCGAAAAAGGCTTCGTCTAACAACAATTCATTTAGTGCGATTTACAAGGAATGGTACGAGCACAAGAAGCAAGTCTGGTCAGTAGGCTATGCAACTGAACTTGCCAAAATGTTTGATGACGACATTTTACCCATCATCGGCGGTCTTGAGATTCAGGATATTGAGCCGATGCAACTGCTGGAAGTAATCCGCAGATTTGAAGATCGCGGTGCAATGGAGCGAGCCAACAAAGCCCGCAGAAGATGCGGCGAGGTTTTTCGTTACGCTATTGTCACCGGAAGGGCTAAATATAACCCGGCACCTGACCTTGCAGACGCCATGAAAGGATACCGCAAGAAGAACTTCCCGTTCCTTCCAGCAGACCAGATGCCTGCATTCAACAAAGCACTGGCAACATTTTCAGGAAGTATCGTATCGCTCATTGCGACCAAAGTTTTACGCTACACAGCCCTAAGAACAAAAGAGCTTCGTTCCATGCTATGGAAGAACGTCGATTTTGAAAACAGGATTATCACCATCGACGCCAGTGTGATGAAGGGACGCAAAATTCATGTGGTCCCGATGTCAGACCAGGTGGTTGAACTTCTCACTACGCTAAGCTCAATCACCAAACCAGTCTCAGAGTTTGTTTTTGCCGGGCGCAACGATAAGAAGAAGCCAATCTGCGAGAACGCGGTATTGCTTGTGATCAAACAAATCGGCTATGAAGGTCTGGAAAGCGGTCACGGATTCAGGCATGAATTCAGCACGATTATGAACGAGCACGAATGGCCTGCTGACGCTATTGAAGTGCAGCTGGCACATGCCAACGGCGGATCTGTGCGCGGTATTTACAACCATGCTCAGTATCTCGATAAGCGCAGAGAAATGATGCAGTGGTGGGCGGATTGGCTTGATGAAAAAGTGGAGTAATCCGGACCGTACTTCTTTATCCAGGCATAAAGGCTGTGGGTAGTGATATCGAGACGTGTTGCAACGCTGGCAACAGAATAACCGCGATCAACAACCTGTTTGACTGCTTCAGTTTTAAACTCTTCGGGATAACGCTTACCGCTCATGGGCACCTCTCTTTAAGCCATCTTAAATGACTCTGAGGTGTCTGTTAAACCCGTGGCGATTCAAAACTGCGTGTTACGTTCGCCCTGGACTGTTGCGATCGTGAAGCCATAGACTGGGCCGCAAGCACGGGAGGTTACGATAAAGCGACAGTGCAGGATGTCATGTTAGGAGCGATAGAAAAACGCTTTGGCGATAAAGTACCGGAACAGTCCATCCAGTGGCTGACAGATAACGGTTCAGCGTATAGAGCGCATGAAACACGGCAGTTCGCCAGAGAGTTGAATCTGGAGCCCTGCACAACGGCAATCAGCAGTCCTCAGAGTAATGGAATGGCAGAAAGGTTCGTGAAAACGATGAAGGAAGACTACATCGCGTTCATGCCGAAACCGAATGTAAGAACGGCATTGCATAATCTTGCAGTGGCGATCGAACATTACAATGAAAACCATCCGCACAGTGCGCTGGGTTATCGCTCTCCGCGAGAATATCGACGTCAGCGGGTAACGTTAACTTAAGATACACCCCCTGTCTGGAAATAAGGGGGCAAGAACAATGATCAGATTCCCTGGTGAGTAAGAATTTTACTTTCTGAACTCCTCTGAGAGTATTGACTTGGAGAAACACCAAAATAACGTCTAAATACATAAGTAAAGTATGAGACACTGGCATAACCACAGACCTTAGCTACTTTACTAATAGGATAACAACGAGTGCTGAGTAAATATTCAGCCATTTGCATCCTCTCATCAAGTATGATCTTACTGAATGATACCCCCTCTTCTTTCAATTTCATCTTTAGTAAACTTTCGCTGAGATATAATCTTGATGATATATCCTTAAGACGCCATGGTGCAGATAAATCCGTATGAATAATCGTTTTAACTTTAGCCCTGTGCTTTTCAAACATCCAAACAGAAATACTCCAAATTGTTTTTCAGAAGAAAATGCAGAGAGACATGTAAAAGCAATAGACTCATCAAAAATTTCTATGTATTCAGCACAGTGATTAGCCCAACTAATTAATCCTTTAATTAAACTGAAGTCAGCAAAGTTTATTTTTAAATAAGATGGATATTCCCTACAATCAGAAATATCCCTTAAGTTATTAGCTTTCAAATAGCGACTAATAAACTCAGCGCCAAAATCCGCCACTATCACTCTTTCAGGATATGTCAGGAAAAAATCTCTAGAGCTAGAGTCGACAAGTACAGATGAACCTCTCTCCAGAAACACACTCTCTTTTCCGAAATAAACATCAAAGGACTCCAAAATCAATATAACTGAACATGTAGTTGCCATATCATCCACCCAATTGGTAATGACTCCAACTTATTGATAGTGTTTTATGTTCAGATAATGCCCGATGACTTTGTCATGCAGCTCCACCGATTTTGAGAACGACAGCGACTTCCGTCCCAGCCGTGCCAGGTGCTGCCTCAGATTCAGGTTATGCCGCTCAATTCGCTGCGTATATCGCTTGCTGATTACGTGCAGCTTTCCCTTCAGGCGGGATTCATACAGCGGCCAGCCATCCGTCATCCATATCACCACGTCAAAGGGTGACA
Organism: Shigella sonnei; assembly: GCF_002950395.1. Classification (NCBI taxonomy): domain Bacteria; kingdom Pseudomonadati; phylum Pseudomonadota; class Gammaproteobacteria; order Enterobacterales; family Enterobacteriaceae; genus Shigella; species Shigella sonnei. Next base: position 383,268 of record NZ_CP026802.1, on the reverse strand, counting down.
GCAGGCTCATAAGACGCCCCAGCGTCGCCATAGTGCGTTCACCGAATACGTGCGCAACAACCGTCTTCCGGAGACTGTCATACGCGTAAAACAGCCAGCGCTGGCGCGATTTAGCCCCGACATAGCCCCACTGTTCGTCCATTTCCGCGCAGACGATGACGTCACTGCCCGGCTGTATGCGCGAGGTTACCGACTGCGGCCTGAGTTTTTTAAGTGACGTAAAATCGTGTTGAGGCCAACGCCCATAATGCGTGCTGTTGCCCGGCATCCAACGCCATTCATGGCCATATCAATGATTTTCTGGTGCGTACCGGGTTGAGAAGCGGTGTAAGTGAACTGCAGTTGCCATGTTTTACGGCAGTGAGAGCAGAGATAGCGCTGATGTCCGGCAGTGCTTTTGCCGTTACGCACCACCCCGTCAGTAGCTGAACAGGAGGGACAGCTGATAGAAACAGAAGCCACTGGAGCACCTCAAAAACACCATCATACACTAAATCAGTAAGTTGGCAGCATCACCAGCCTTCTTGAGGCTACCACCTGTTTTCAGGTGTCATTCAGACGTGATTTGCCCCAGATTGGGAAAGCACGCTTTTTTCTCAGCTATCGTCCTCTTATTTTGCCGTTACATTTCTTTTTGCACTCTAATGATTAATTTACAATAATAATATCGGTAATTATTGAGTAATAATAAATTGATTATTGCAAATGTAATTTAATTCCATCTTCGCGTTATATTCCAATCTTTAATCTCCGCATGGAACAAGTTGCATGCGTGACTATATTAAGACAACTTATAACCACCAAAACATTTGCTTTGCAAGCAAAAACAGTGACCATTGACTCTAAGAAAATTCCGATCTATTGTTAGGGTCATCAAAGTTACTTAACAGTATTCCGAAATGAAAATACAAAGCAAGCTAATTGTCTTATTAAACATTATTATTGCATTTATATTATTTGAGCTTTTAGCTCAAAAATTTGGTTTGAGTACATTATTTTAAAGCAAGATAAACAATATCGGGCACTCTAGTTTTTATAATTAACAATTAAACGTCCATAAAATGTTATTTACTTTTCTTCGCTATTGTCATATCTTAATATAGTGGCTTACGCCACTCTACTTTCATCACATTTTGTACGTTTATGTACTCGCCATGAAGCTCTTTCATGGCGATTTTTTATTCTTAATCCAAGAACATACTCCCTACCTATAGCAAAATCACTTTTTTAACAAAAGAATAACGTATTTAGGTAATCATTACGAATTTACCCTATAGGTGCTACTGGCCATTCAATATCCGGTGCAGTTGATGTATCAACACGGTTCAGCAACACCCGATACTTTTTCCAGGCTTCCAGCAACAAGGTTTCTTTCTCCGTTGCGATCTCCAGATCCACAGCATCCTGAAGCGGCGCTATATGCTCACTGGCTACCTGCATCAGGCTGTTTTTTGTTTCTTCCGCCTCCCGGATCCGGAACAGTTTTTCTGCTTCCGTATCCTTCACCCAGGCTGTGCCGTTCCACTTCTGAAACTCCCCTTCCGGGGATAACCAGGTGACATTTTCCGGTAATGAGCCGAGTTCAGAAATAAATAACGCGTCGCCGGAAGCCACGTCATAAACCGTTTTACCCCGATGATCTTCAACGAGATGCCACGATGTTTGCAGGCAGACCTGTATGAGGCGGAATATATGCGTCACCTTCACCAATAAATTCATTAGTTCCGGCCAGCAGGTTATAAATTTTTATGGTCCGTGCTTGTTCACTCATTCTGAATGCCATTATGCGAGCCTCACAATATAGTTAAATGCGATGTTTTTGACGGTGTTTTCCGCGTTACCAGCAGCGTTAACGGTGATGGTGTGTCCATGTGAACCAATCGCAACAGAGTGCGTATGAGCACCAATACCGACAGTATGCGCGTGTGCACCCGCAGATGCTGCTGTGCCGGACAGTGAGTGTGTATGGTTTCCTTCTGAAGATGATTTACCTACCCATTGGGAGGTGCCACTGGTTAATGAGCCACTGATACCAACCTGATTAGTCCCGCTAACTTGAGTACTCCCTGCCGGAAACATTCCAGTAGGTTGACTCCCGCTATTCGTTCTGGGCCCAGTCTGACTATGTTGGTGGGCCCCAGCTGAACTTGTAGAGCCGCTCAGACTGTGCGTATGCGCCCCGGTGTTATTCGTGGATTTAGTGCCGTAATCAAACGACGATGTGGTTTTCGTCCCCAAATCCGTACTGGATGCGCTGGCGCTGTGGGTGTGCGATTTAATGCCATCCTGTTCCTGAGACAATACGGCACGACCACTGGCGGGCTTGCCCTTAATCGTCCAGCCACGCATATCAGGGATCACGCCTGACGGATAAGCGGCTGCAAGTTTCGGGTAAGCAGATTTGTCAAAAGTCTGCCCCTGCATCAGGGCATAACCAGACGGAACGGTATCTGATGGCCACGGGATTGGTGCACCGACTGGATAAAACTCTGCAGGAGGATGAGCCGAGGTGTAAAGCTGCGCCCACGGCGACCAGTTTGCGTCGGTCGTATCCCGTCGTGAACGAATAAATGCCGGAGCATGAGCACCGCTTGTACCACTCCAGCCGATGAGTAACTCACCTTCGCCAACGGCTGTCATCCCTTTCAGGTGAATGATATTTCCATACGCTGTTGGATATCCGTTGTTATACACCTCGTATAACTCAAGACCTGCTGCCCCCTGCGTATTGTCTGTCAGCGCGGCTACCCGACCTTTTGAAGCCAGATTAACTGATGATACTGCTGTTCCACCTGACGGTAGCGCCCCGATCTCTGATGCCGTTGGCTTATTTCTGGAGTTATAGTCCCTTCGCCAGCCAGGTGAATAATCTGTTCCGTGATTAATATAGGTAAACTGGGCGTTGGTTGTTCCGCCACCGCTGGATGTGGTCGGAGTGGTAATGCGGATCGTCATCGCTGACTTTATCCCCATTACTTCAATGACAGCTCCGGCGAGATGAATATTACCGCAGCCAGTATCAGTAATGATTTTATTATTGCCATAAGACCAGGAACCCTTGCACATCCAGTATGGATGGTTAAATGCTCCCTGAGAATCCAGCCACTCGATAAACTGTGCAGTCGTCCAGTTTCCTGTTGTTGTGCTTACTGACCCACCGAAGGCACGGCAGGCACCAATATTTTTCGTAAAGGTGTCTTTGCCAGGGATATCCGCACCGTTCTGATCTTTCTGCAGACGTTTCTCAGCATTGTCATTGGCTGCTTTTACTGCCTTTGGCGTTGCCGCCAGCGTTTCAGACGTGCTGTTGGTCGCGCTGCTTAGCTGGATTATCCCTTTCTGTGCTGTCGTTGCATCCTGTGCGGTGTATTTCCCGTTAGCCAGGTCATACGCGGCCTTAACGGCTTTTGGTGTTGCCGCCAGTGACTCGGAAGTGCTGTTAGTCGCACTACTGAGCTGTACTATCCCCTTTTTCGTCGTGCTCGCATCCTCAAGCGCCACGGCGGATGCAATATCCTCTGCCCGTTTTGCCGCTGTCTCAGCGCGCGTTGCTGCAGATTCCGCCGTACTTTTGCTCTGAGCTGCTGCCGTCGCACTACCAGCAGCCTCTGTCGCCTTCGTGGATGCCGTCGTGGCGCTGCCCTTCGCTGCTGACGCCTGTCTGGTCGCCTCATCTTTTGAAGCAGACGCCGATGATGCCGATGACGCCGCCGAACTGGCGGACGATGCGGCAGCCGTTTTTGAGGATTCTGCACGGGTTTCCGACGCTTTCGCGTTCGTTTCGGATGTCTTCGCTGCGGAAGCTGACCTCGCTGCTGCCGTGGCCTGCTCAGTGGCTTCGCCAGCCTTCGTTGTGGCTGTTGAAGCGGATGATGCGGCGCTTTCTGCCGATTTTCCGGCGGCGGTGGCACTGGCTGAGGCCTGCCCGGCACTTGTTGACGCGGCGCTGGCAGACGACGCAGCCGCTGTTTTTGAGCCTGCCGCAGCTGAGGCACTCTGTCCCGCTGCCGTTTCAGAAGACCTGGCGTTCGTCTCGGACGTTTTGGCCGCCTTCGCAGAATTTGCAGCCGCCGTCGCCGAGGAAGCTGCGCTACTGGCGCTTGATGATGCGTTCGTTTCTGATGATTTTGCCGCCTCTTTTGAAGCCGACGCATCCCGGGCTGAGGTGGCAGCTTCTGACGCTTTCGTGGTCGCGGTGGATGCAGAAGTGGCTGCTGATTGTTGTGACGCTGCCGCATTCGTTTCTAACGTTTTCGCCGCACCGGCACTGGTAGCCGCCGCGCTTTTTGAGGACTCTGCAGCGGCAGCACTTTTTGAGGCTTCAGTGGCCTTTGTTGATGCCGTTCCTGCGCTGGAAGACGCTGACTGAGCCGACGAAGCGGCCTGTCCGGCTGACGTGCTGGCTGCACGTGCTGAATCTGCAGCATCAGTCGCATGGGTTGCCGCCTCACGGGCTGATGTGCTGGCATCGCTGGCTGATTTCTTCGCGGCTGCCGTGTTCTGTGCCACCGCGGACGCGTTACGCGCCACCTCTTCCACCATCAGCTCAAAACGGCGCAGTGCCTCCGGACGGGCATCATCCTCCGTCATGGCACCGAGAAAATCATTCAGCGTACCGGGTCGGGAATCTTCATACACGGTGATGGTCCCGGCATGTGACGGCGGGAATCCTTCCACCAACAGAATAACGCTGTACTGACCGTACTCAACGTCCATGCTGTAACGCCCGGCTTCATCCGGATTTTCTGAGGCCAGCGTGTTCACCACCACCGTGGTGCTGTTACGTTTTGCTTTCAGCTGGATTGTGCAGTTCTGTACCGGTTTTCCTGTGCCGTCTTTCAGTACACCTGAAATCTTTACTGCCATATTCACCCCACAAAAAAGCCCGCCTGAACCGGCGGGCTGTCATAACACTGTGTTACCTGGCTAATCAGAATTTATAACCGACACCCACGATGAAACCGTCAGTGCGCCAGAGACGTGTTGCTGTGGCGACCGTCATCACTTCCGGTCAGCACATCGTGCGTTTTCCCCTTATTGTCAGTTACGCGGATATAATCCCCGGAAAAAGTCGACACACGGCTGTAAGCCACACCCGCCATCGCATACGCGCTGAACCATTCATTCACGCGCACAGACGGCCCCGCCATCACGCTGAACCAGCGGTTACGCACGGAATCTTCATGCCAGCGGGTATCGCTGTAACGGGTCAGCTGGCGATTCTTGTCTCCTGCATAGCTGAATGACGTCACCAGCCCCAGCGTATCCGTAAACTCATAACGGTATTTCACGTTAATCCCGTTCAGATCATCACTGCCGGGAACGTTGGTCCGGGCATGAAGATACCCCGCGCTCAGCGTGGACTGATGTTCAGACGCCCATGCAGGCGCACCGGATACGGCCAGGCAAATGGCTGCGGACAAAATGGCTGCACAAACTTTACGCATAATTACCTCTCGCTTTTCTGCAATAAAAAAGGCGTCATTCCTGACGCCATTTATTGGGGTTATAAATATTTCAACGAATACTGATGCCGGAAGCCGCTTTTTTGGTCACAATCACCGTACAGTCGGTGATATTGCCTGCCCCCTGATTGCCTTTCTGGAAAATCTTAAACTCCAGAGTGACGCTACCACCACCACTAGGCATATCAATAACTGCACTGTAACTACCGGGAATGGCACCTTTAGTTTCTCTGGATGCGATTAATACGCCGTTTTTGCGAACTTCAAAACCATAACCCGTGTATCGCGTGCCTCCTGGGTTATTTCCGCTCCCCGGATCGTCATACGCTATACCGTTAAAAATAATGGGCGGAATAATAATCTGGCGGTCAAAGTTATGATCATCGCTTATGGTGACTGTAACCGTCCCGTTTGGTGTTTCCGTGTTACCCCACGTACCAGCCTGTTTCGGAAATGATTTGGATACAGCTTTAACGAAGTCACCTCTGACCTGAGTCGCCTCCAGCATGCCCTTAATCGTACAGTTTTCATTTACCGTGACATTGTTGAGCGTCCCGGCGTTCGCATTCACACTGCCACTGATATCCGCATTTTTAGCGGTCAGCTTTCCGTCCGGAGTCAGGGAAAATGCCGATGGATTTCCACCGCTGGTAATGGTGGGGGCCGTCAGGCGTTTCAGGAACACGTCGTTCATGAATATCTGATCGCCCTGACCAACAAACATCGGTTTTGTGTTGCCATTCGCAGGATTAACCATCGCAATCCTGTCCGCCGCCAGCAGCACCTGACTCTGCATGCCGTCAGGGGTGTTCTCAATACCGGCACCAATACCCGCGATATAAAGGCGTCCGTCCTGCATCTGCTGCAGCTTCACAGCCCACATGCTGTTCAGGTTATTATTTGTATCAACCTGAACCTTCTGTATCTGCTGAATTGCCGCACTCTGGTCTTCCAGTTTCTTATTGACGGTCTGCGTGATTTCATTGCTGACATCCGTAATGGACGTCCTGATTTCAGCCAGGTCAGGCGCAAGCTGACCGTTATCAATCTGCGTCCACAGCTCCTGAGCCAGATGGGTTTTCCCTATCTCGCCTTTGAAAAAATCCAGATAACCGGATGCATCATCACTCGGCTGACCAACAGCCTCCACGAATGCCGATTTGCCAACGGTGTTCACACTGCGGATATAAAAGTAATAATCATGGCCCGGTTTGATATTGATACTGGCGGCTATCCAGTACAGCGCCGTGCCAAGATAGCGTGCTGTGGTTTCAACCTGCCTGATATCCGCAATCCGCTTTTCCGAGAACCAGAACTCAAACTGTACCGTCGGATCATAAACCGCAAGATGCGGCGTGGCGGTTATCTGAAAATAGCCCGGCGTCAGCTCAATCCGCGACAGCGCTGCCGGTGCGGCAATCCGGAACGATACCGACGCCGGATCGCCCTGCTGCCCCACGCATTTACTGCCCGGACTGTCAGCCTGTAGTTCCCCAGCGCCAGTTGTGTGAAGCGGTAAGTGGTTTCCGTCGTCCGGGCCGTGCTGACCAGCCGCTCACTGCCGTCATCCGCTGTTACGGTCAGACGGAGCAGGAAGCTCACGCCCTTCACCACCTTCGGCGTGTCCCAGCGCGCCAGCACCTGATATTCCCCGCTGTCTGCGGTGACTTCGGCAGTCAGGTGCTGCACCGCTGGCGGCGTGACACCATTCACCGTGCCGCTCTGGTCGCCGTCAAAGTGCGCCCCGTTATCCACGATGGCTTCTTTTTCCGGCACATGCTGCACGGCGGTGATGGCATACGTGCCGTCGTCGTTCTCACGGATACTCACGCAGCGGAACAATCGCTGGTGCAGCGTCGGCAGCTTCAGCCCCCACACGCTGTATTCAGCAACACCGTCAGGAACACGGCTCACTTTTACCTTCACGCCGTCGGTGACGGACTGGACCTCCACGCTGACCGGATTCCCCTGCCCGTCAACCAGGCTTATCAGCGTGGTGCCGGAGGATGGCAGCGTGATTTCACGGTCGAGCGTCAGCGTCCGGGTCTGGCTGTTCACCGCCAGCACGCGCCCGCCGGTGCGGATACCGGCATAGTCATCATCGCAGATTTCAATGACATCGCCCGGTACATGACGAAGCCCTTCAGCACCCACGCTGAAATCCACGGTCTGCGTCTCCAGCAGTTCCGTTTTAATCAGCCACAGCCCGGCGCGGTGTGCCTGCCCCCGGCTGGTACAGCCAAAGGCATCCATCTTCGTGACGTTACGACCGTAACGGACAATGGCCTGCGTATCCTCCACAAGCTCTGTCGCCGTCTCCCAGCCGTTATCCGGGTCAATCCAGTTCACCTCAACGGCATTATGGCGGTCTTTCAGGGCGCTGAAACTGTAGCGGAACGGCGCGCCATCATCCGGCATCACCACATTACTGCGGTTATAGGCCCACACCTTATCCGACTGTCGGTCCTGCACGAACGTCAGCGTCTGCCCGTTCCATACCGGCATACAGCGCATCGCCGAGCAGAAATCACTGAGCACATCCCACGCCTTGCGCTGTGTGGTCAGCCAGGCATTACAGGTGATGCGCGGCTCCGTGCTGCCAAAGCCGTCCGGCACCGACTGGTCACAGTACTGGCCGATGACATACAGCGCCCATTTATCCACATCTGCCGCACCAAGACGTTTCCCCATGCCATAGCGCGGATGGGTCAGCATATCCCACAGACACCAGGCCATGTTGTTGCTGTATGCCGGTTTTAACGTTCCGTCCCAGATACCGCTGTATTGCCGCGTCTGCGGATTATAGTTCGACGGCACCTGCAGAATGCGCCCGCGAAGATGATAATTACGGCTCACCTGCTGGCTGCCGAACTGCTCCGAATCCACCTGTACGCCGACCAGTGCCGTGTTCGGGTAGCACTGTTTCACATCGATGATTTCGGTGTATGACGACCAGAGCGTTTTGTTCTGCAGCTGGTCTGTGGTGCTGTCCGGCGTCATTCTGCGCATCCGGATATTAAACGGGCGCGGCGGCAGGTTATCCACCACCACCGAGGCCAGATACTGCGAGGTGGTTTTGCCCTTAATGGTGATGTCTTTTTCCGTCACCCAGCCACCGTTACGCTGTATCTGAACCAGCAGGCGAACTTCAGACGGATTCCTGTCTCCCTTTGAGGTGGTTTCCACCAGTGCCTGTACACCGAAGGTAAAACGCAGTCGGTCAATGTTTGCCGACGTGATGGTCCGGGTGATCGGCGTGTCATATTTCACTTCCGTACCCAGCACCGTCTCGGAGCCGGAGGATTCAAATCCCTCCGGCGGTGACTGCTCCTGCTCACCTGCCCGGAACACCACCGTGACGCCGGAGATGTTGGTATTCCCCTCACTGTCCAGCACCGGCGTACTGTTCAGCAGCACGCTTTTTAATCCATCCACCGGACCTTCAACCGGCCCTTCGCTGATGGCATCGATCACACTCAGCAGCTGCGTGGACTTCAGGTTGTCCTTCGCTTCGCGCGGGGTATGCCCCTTACTGCTGCCTTTACCCATTCGTCATGCTCCATAAACGATAAAACCGCCCGGAGGCGATTTCACATAAAACATTTTGCATCAGCGACCAATCACCACAACCTGACCACCGTCCCCTTCGTCTGCCGTGCTGATCTCCTGAGATACCACACGTGACCCCACGCGCATTTCACCATACAGAACAGGCATAACATTGCCCTGGGCAACCATGTTATCCAGTGAGGAGAAATAGATGTTCTGCTTACCGTTATCCGTTGTCTGTGTGCGGGGAGTTCTGGCTTTCGGTGCCAGCATCTGAGCCACACCGCCGAGCACCATACTGGCACCGAGAGAAAACAGAATGCCGGTCATACCACCGGCACCAATGGCAGCCCCCCATGCTGCAAGGGTGGCTCCGGCGGTAAAGAATGATCCGGCAATGGCGGCTGCTCCCAGGACAATCTGGAATACACCACCTGACTTGGCCCCGGCGACTCTGGGAACAATATGAATCACAGCGCCGTCAGGCAGAGCCTCATGTAACTGCGCCGTTAATCCGGACGTGCTAACATCCTGCCCGGCAATACGCACCTGATACCAGCCGTCGCTCAGCTTCTGACGAAACGCAGGGAGCTGTGTGGCCATCGCCCGGATGGCTTCGGCACCCGTTTTCACACGAAGGTCGATGCGGCGGCCAAATCGTTGCAAATCCCCGTAAAGGCAGATGCGTGCCATGCCCGGTGACGCCAGAGGGAGTGTGTGCGTCGCTGCCATTTGTCGGTATACCTCTCTCGTTTGCTCAGTTGTTCAGGAATATGGTGCAGCAGCTCGCCGTCACCACAGTAAATGGCGGCATGATTCGGCACCGATGAACCAAAACAGCACAGCAGCACATCGCCCGGCTGCGCCGCTGACAACGGCACCTGATACAGCCCTGTGGCCTCCAGATTATCCAGATAGAGATTCTGACCGTGACGCCACCAGTCATCCTCACGATGAAAATCCGGCATCTCAATCCCCGCCAGATGGTAAGCATCCCGGAACAGCGTGTAACAGTCCGTCACCCCGTGCTCAAAGCGCCGCCCGGTAAGATGTGGCACACAGCGGAACTTGTGAATCGCCCCCCGGCAGACCAGCCACCACGGCAAATCACTCTGCACCTGCAGCCGCCGGTCGGCCTCACTCAGCCAGGGCAGACCACCGGGGTGGCTGTGGACCAGTGCCACAATCTCACCCTGCATCTCTGCCTGCAGCCAGTCTTCCGGCGACATACGGAAATACGCCTCCGGCTCACCGGAGATATTCACGCAGGGGAAATATCTTTCCCCCTCCGGCGTTCTTACCACGAAGCCGCACGACTCCGCTGGAGCACATCGCCGGGCGTGCGCCAGAATCGCTGATTCTGTCTCTGTCATGGGATTTACTGCGAAAGTTTGTTAATGGAAAGGAAGCCGCCAAAGTTGCCGACGTTATTGCGAAACTTACAGCCACTCAGGCATTTGCTGCATTTATCCTTCGTGATGTCGGACGTTGGCTGGTCATATTCATCCGCGACCGCCGGACCGTGATAACCGCACTCATCGCCGCGATAGGTCCAGGTGCAGGTGTTGGCCAGCATGATACGTCCCGGAAAAACAGCGCCATCTGTTTCCGTCGGCGTGGACAGTACAAAAGAGGCACTCACCGCGCTCAGTTCGCTGCACTGCTCAATGCGCCAGCGGCTGATCACCTCCTGCTCCGGATCGGCGTCACTGTTTCCGTTGACGAAGTTCACCGCATCCAGAAAACGGGCGTAAACCTTACGCCGGACCACCGTTCCGCCGACCAGACTCTGTAGATCTTCCGCCATCCCGGTGACCATACCGTACAGGTTAGAAACCATCAGCGTGGGGCGCGTACTGGTGCCTTTGCCATTCAGTTCAAAACCACTCCCCTGAATGGGATACGGCTGATACTGTCGCCCCTGCCAGGTGACCGGCTCACCTTTTTCGTTCTGCTCATTACAGAAAAAATAACGTTCTCCACCGACCTCTGTCAGATCGATTTCCCAGAGCACCACGCTGGCCGACTGCTCCGCACGGGTGCATTCATTCAGTGTTTCCTGCCGGATATCCTGCATCAGTTCACCACCTGTTCAAACTCTGCGCTGAACTCAACACGCAGCATACTGACCCGCGACGACCATTTTGCGCAGGTCACCTTTATCTGCCGCCACTCATAAGGCGGCGTCCACAGAAAGGCTTTCCAGCCCCCGTGCTCTTCCAGAAACGACTCCAGTACCATGGCCTCCTCACGGGGGACAGAAAGCGTCACGCTGTACGTTTTCAGGTTGGCATTCAGCCCGGCAGGCGCTCGCTGGGAATAGCCATCACCAAAGCGCACCTTTCTTACAGAAGGGGCCGAAGCCACATCCATACCGGGTTTCACTTTCCAGCGGAAGGTTTTCATCGTCCACCTCCGGAGAACAGGCCACCATCACGCATCTGTGTCTGAATTTCATCACGGGCACCCTTGCGGGCCATGTCATACACGGCCTTCATCATCTGTGGACCTGGCAGACCATTCGTACCGTCGTTCTGAATCACCACGTGATTGTTCTGATTAAAATTAATGCCTTCAGCCCGCCGCATCTGCGCCGGACTTCCGGCACCGCCCACATAACCACCTTCCGCATAGCCGCGCATCAGCCGGTAGAGATTCCCCACGCCAATCCGGCTGGTTGCCTCCTTCGTGAAGACAAATTCACCACGGTGAACAATCCCCGCTGGCTCATATTTGCCGCCGGTTCCCGTAAATCCCCCGGTTGCAAAATGGAATTTCGCCGCAGCGGCCTGAATGGCTGTACCACCTGACGCGGATGCGCCGCCACCAACAGCCCCGCCAATGGCGCTGCCGATACTCCCGACAATCCCCACCATTGCCTGCTTAAGCAGAATTTCTGTCATCATGGACAGCACGGAGCGGGTGAAGCTGCGCCAGTTCTGTTCACTGCCGGTCAGCATCGCCGCCATATTCTGTGCAATACCATCAAAGGTCTGCGTGGCTGCACTTTTAACCTGTGACATACTGTCCGTGGCGCTCTCTTCCCACTCACTCCAGCCGGACTTCAGGCCTGCCATCCAGCTCCCGCGAAGCTGGTCTTCAGCCGCCCAGGTCTTTTTCTGCTCTGACATGACGTTATTCAGCGCCAGAGGATTATCGCCATACTGTTCCTTCAGGCGCTGTTCCGTGGCTTCCCGCGCTGCCTGCCGGTCAGTCAGCCCCCGGTTTTTCGCATCAATGGCTGCCCGTTTTGCCCGTTGCTGCTGTGCGAATTTATCCGCCTGCTGCGCCAGCGCATTCAGGTGCTCCTGATACGTAACCTTGTCACCAAGTGCAGCCAGCTGGCGTTTGTACTCCAGCGTCTCGTCTTTATGCGCCAGCAGGGATTTCTCCTGTGCGGACAGCTGGCGACGTTGTGCCGCCTCCTCCAGTACCGCGAACTGACTTTCTGCCTTCCACAAATCCCGGCGCTGCTGGCTGATTTTCTCATTCGCTCCGGCATGCTTCTCCAGCGTCCGGAGTTCTGCCTGAAGCGTCAGCAGGGCCGCATGAGCACTGTCTTCCTGACGATCGCCCGCATACACCTTCACGCCGGACTGTTTCGGCTTTTTCAGCGTCGCTTCATAATCCTTTTTCGCCGCCGCCATCAGCGTGTTGTAATCTGCCTGCAGGATTTTTCCGTCTTTCAGTGCCTTGTTCAGTTCTTCCTGACGGGCGGTATATTTCTCCAGCGGCGTCTGCAGCCGTTCGTAAGCCTTCTGCGCCTCTTCGGTATATTTCAGCCGTGACGCTTCGGTATCGCTCTGCTGCTGCGCATTTTTGTCCTGTTGACGCTGTTGATCTACCCTCTTTTGGGCTGCATCCCGCTCCAGGCGTTTTTTTTTCACGATCATCCCAGTAACGCGCCCGTGCTTCATCGTTAACGAAATAATCATCCTTGCGCAGATTCCAGATGTCGTCTGCTTTCTTAAACGCAGCCTCTGCCTTAATCAGCATCTCCTGCGCGGTATCAGGACGACCAATATCCAGCACCGCATCCCACATGGATTTGAATGCACGTGCAGTCCTGTCTGCCCAGGTCTCCAGCGTGCCCATGTTCTCTTTCAGGCGGCGGGTCTGGTCATCAAACCCTTTCGTTGCGGCCTCGTTCGCCGCCTGCAATGCCCCGGCTTCATCGCCGGAACGCTGCAACTGAGCAACATACGCAATCTGCTCCGCCGTCACGTTATGGAACTGGCGTGCCATCGCCGTCAGCCCCGACGTCGGGTCTGTGGTCAGCTTCCCGAAGGCTTCAGCGACCTTGTCCACCTCCACGCCGGATGCAGAGGAGAAACGCGCCACACTCTGGCTGATGGACGCAATCTGAGCCTCACCGCTTACCCCCGCCTTAACCAGTGCGCTGAGTGACTCGCTGGTCTGGTTAAACGTCAGCCCTGCCGCCTGCCCGGCTCTGGACAGGACCAGCATACGATCTGCCGTCAGTCCCGCCTGATTACCGGAAAGGACCAGCGTTTTGTTGAAATCGGACAGGGTTGAGTTGCCCTGATACCAGGCATACGCCAGCGCACCGGTCGCCACCGCCAGCGAGGTGGCCCCCACCATCGGCAGGGTGATCGCGCCGGCAAGCCCCCTGAACATGGGGATCATCCCGCCGAAGGAGTCCTTAACCTGACCACCCTGTTGCAGCAGGATCAGCCAGGGATTCTGCCCCCCTGCAAGCTGCGTGGCCACGTCGGTGAACTGTGCAGGCAGCATACGCATGGCGGCTTTATACTGCCCGACGGAAATCCCCGCTTTCTGTGCAGCCAGCGCCTGTCGGCTCAGCGACTGTTCAACGACTGCCGCTGTTTTTTTCGCATCACTTTCCGTACCGGAAAAATGACGCCTGACTCTGGCCATCTGCTCGTCAAATCTGGCCGCATCCAGACTCAAATCAACGACCAGATCGCCTACCGGTTCAGCCATACCGGACTCCTCCTGCGATCCCTTCTGATACTGTCATCAGCATTACGTCATCCTCCGTCATGTCCGCCACATCCGGGGAAGCGGGGATAACTTCATTCCCGTCCGGGCCAAAGCGGACACCTCCGGCAAGCCCTGCCGCTTTCTGCATCAGCACATCATCTTCAGGCTCTTCGTCAGCCTCGCGCCGGTTCAGCAGACTGAAATCCAGCGGATGCATCTCCGGATCGCTGAAAAACAGGCTGAGCACGGTGTACGTCAGCCCGGAAAAGTGCATATCCAGCAGAACATCATGAAAATAATGGGTACTGTAAAAGCGGTGCCAGTCGGCATACTCCGTGGATGACATCCCGGCAAGCATGGCGCGCCAGTCGGGTCGCCCCATCTCACGCGCCAGTTTCAGGGCAAAACTCAGCTCACCGTCGAACACTTTCCCGCAGAAACAGGCTCTGCAGGCCCGGCGTCCTCTGCCTGTTCAGGAGCATCATTCACCACAAACTCATACATACCGGACAGCCGGTACACCACGTTTTCAGCATGAGAAATTGCCTCTGTGGGCCAGGTGGTAAGCACTTCCTGCTCAATCTGTTTAACGGCTTCATTCATGGACGGCATCTGCGTCTTCTTCGGATGGTTATGCCACAGGGACATCGCAACCACAAAAGCGCCGGTTCTGATGGCGTCTTCCACAGTAAACTTCCGGTTGCTGTCTGACTCCGCCTGTTCTGCCTGCCGTTTCATCAGGTCGAGATGCTCAATACGCTGCAGGGCTGACAGTTCAGAAAGCGTGACGGTCACACCGTTATGTTCAAATGATTCGGTTTTCAGGAACATCGCTGACTCTCCGGATTAACTGGCGGTGACGTTGATTTCTGCAACCGCAGCAAACTCACCATTACCAGATACGACCGGAATGTTGACCTTGCCTGCAGCAACACCTTTCACGGTGATGGTCATACCACTGACCGACACGGTGGCTTTTGTTTTATCCGCAGACACCGCACGGAAGCTCTTGTCGGTTGCGCCATCCGGCTGGAATGCCACGGTCAGCGTGGTGCTCTGCCCTTTCACTACGGAAGCACTGGCGGGTGTCACCGTCATGCCGGTCGTCGCCGTCACCGTGCTGCGATCTTCTGCCATCGACGGACGTCCCACATTGGTGACCTTCACCGTGCGGGTAATCACCTCCTTCGCCGTCACCGCCTTACCGATACTGCTGACCCAGCCACGGAACACATCGACCGTGCCGTTCGGGAAGCGGATTTTATAGGCACGGGTATCACCTTCATTAAACCACGCCAGCAGCGCCTGCTGCCCCTGCTCTCCGGGCATCCACGCCAGCGTGAAGCTGGTATCTCCGGCAGATTTCTGCCCCTGCCCGGTCGCAGTCCAGTCTGCATCTTCATCATCGAGATAGCTGTCGTCATAGGACTCAGCGGTCAGTTCGCCGGGCGTCAGGTCTTTAACTTTTGCCAGACGCGACCAGTCAACGTCTGAAAGCGGGTTCGCATAAGGGTCACCGCTCCCCTTATAAACCCACAGGGTGGTCCCGGCACCTTTCACCGGCATTGTAGGATTTGGTACAGGCATAGCGTCCTCACATTTCATAGATAATGACATAAGTCAGATCGGCTGAACTCCACAGGCCCGCATCATCGTCGCGCCGGTAGTCATAGCCGCTGGCCACCATACTGGTGATCAAATCTGACAGTGCCGGGATATCGCTCATCACCGGATAAATCCGGGACTCCATCCACGAATCCAGCTCTGAATCCGGCACCTGAGCAGGCAGGAAAACTTCAATATGCAGCTCCGCCTGCCAGGTATCGCTGTCCAGCTCTTCGCCCGTGTATTCAGCGCCGGTGAGATAAACGGCAATTGCCGGAAAATCTTCCTCATCAAAAACAGCGGGGCGACCATCAAAAAGCGTCGCCCCGGTGTCATGCTTCTCCAGTGCATCCAGTACGGCTGCACGGAGTTCAGTATGTTTCATCGCTTTATTACCATTCTCAGTTGATGCTGCAGCGCATAGCCCAGCTCTTTCGGAAGACGTTCACGCCGTATCCGTTCAATATTCTGTTTAAACGCCGTGGTCAGCGGCACCGCCATCGGGATTTTCACCACATCAATGGGGTAACGGTTTTTCCCGGCCACACGCTGCATAACATGCCACCGGCCGTTTTTCAGTTGCTGAATAAACGCGCCGGGAATACGACGGTTACCCACCACAAGCACGCTGCCGCCACCTTTCAGGGATGAACGCTGCCCCTTTTTATGACGCCTGCGGCGGGACAGGACAACCCGCGCATTACCCAGCTTGATTACGGGCAAATCCCCCCGGTTAACTTTGATTCTGGCCTGCGGATTTTTGACCGTGGCCCTTTTCAGCCTGGCCCTTTCCTTTACCAGTTTCCGGCGTACCTTTGTCTCACGGGCAACCTGTGACGCAGACTGCGATATCGCGGATGAAGCAACGCGGTTAATGGCCATTGCGGCGGCACCGGGCACCGCCGTTTTGCTGATACGGCTGAGGTTTTCAACGGCCTGCTCAAGACCTTTTATGGCCATACATCCCCCTTTCAGCGGCGACGGTTAACGGCAGGCGGTACGCCCCGTCCAAGCCAGAGATGACAACTTCCGCCATCATCCGGCGAAACCCGATCTACCCAGAAATTTTCCTCACCGATGGTCAGCGTGTCTCCACGCCGCAGCTGCCGCACCTCATCAGTCCGGACAAACAGGGACGGGCTGGAGCCTTCAACGCGCACGCCCTGTCCGGCATAGCTGATATTTTCAGGGTCATCAAAAACACCACGTATCACCGCACCTGACTGCTCACCGGATGTCATGGTGGCTGACGTTCCCATGTACCCGCGTATCGTTTCATCGGCGCGGGCAATGGCAGCATCGAACAGGTTATCGAAATCAGCCACAGCGCCTCCCGTTATTGCATTCTGGCCAGGCCGCGCTCTGTCATTTCGGCTGCCACACCGGCAGAGACACGAAACGCCGTTCCCGGCAGCACAAATGCCACAGGTTTATCCCGCGTGGCGTGAAGTGCATCAGTATGCAGCGTCACCAGTGCCACGACCGTGACCAGTTCAGCCGTATCCTGAATCACGGTATCCGGCTGCGCTGATACCACCTCATTTTCATGCCCGGTCAGCACATTTTCCCGGCTGAGAGGGGTGTCCTGACCGGCAGTTTCATCCGTGTCATCAAGCTCTTCTTCCAGCTCTGCCACACGAAGCGCCAGTTCTTCTTTCGTTCCCGTCAAACTGACATCGCGGTTCAATTGCTCACCCAGCTCCTGAAGACGGGCAATCAGTTCATCTTTCGTCATGAACTCCTCCACAGAGAGAAAATGGCCCCGAAGGGCCATGATTACGCCAGTTGAACGGACACGAACTCATCAGGATCAGCCAGCAGCATCAGCGGTGCTGACTGAATCATGGTGAACTCACGCGCCGGATCGCCGGTGGTCACCCAGTTTTTCGGGTAACGGGCAGAGGCGTTAATGCCTTCGCGCTGTGCGTCCGCATCCTGAATGCAGCCATAGGTGCGCAGACCGCGAGCCTGAGTGTTCCCCAGCACCATCGTGTTGTCCGGCAGGAAGTTCTTTTTGACGCCGTTTTCCACGTACTGTCCGGAATACACGACGATGGCCACATCGCCATACATTCCCTTATAGGACACCGCTTTGCCCAGGTCTTTTACCGCTGTCTCCAGCTCGGAATGAGAGCCGCGACGGGTATCCAGCTTCTCCTTGACGGCTTTGAAGGAACGGAACAGCGCCCAGCCTTTCGGGTCAAACACGATGATATTCACCACACCGCTGGCGTTCAGCGCGTAGGCTTCGATATCGTCGGTCGGGTCATACGTGGACTTGTCACGCTTGCTCCACTCCGTGACGCCGGACTGTGTGATGTTGTTCGCCGCACTGCGGCCCATATCCACCTCAACCGGATCGAAGGCTTCACCGGTCATGGTGTATTTGCCCTTGAGCACGGCAGAAACTGCCTGCATCTCTTCGACCTGAGCAATGGCCAGCTCTTCGTCACGCATGTTCTGCATGATGATGCGACGGCGGCGGTAAGCCGGGTCCGCCAGATTCTGCGGATCTTCATCCGGCAGGCGACGCAGGGTCATCTGCGGATTCACCTCATGCTTGGGTTTGACATATCCCGGCGTAAATTCAGAGGTGGAGCCGCCACGGGAACGGATAACCTCACCGGAAACAATCGGCGAAACGTACAGCGCCATGTTTACCAGTCCCGGAATTTGTGAGAGATAGACTTTCTCCGTAGTGAAGGGATAGCTCTCACGGAAAAAGAGACGCAGAAACAGCGGATCAAACTTAAATTTCTGCTCATTTGCCGCCAGCAGCTGGGCGGTTGTGTACATCGACATAAAAAAATCCCGTAAAAAAAGCCGCACAGGCGGCCTTTAGTGATGAAGGGTAAAGTTAAACGATGCTGATTGCCGTTCCGGCAAACACGGTCCGTTTTTTCGTCTCGTCGCTGGCAGCCTCCGGCCAGAGCACATCCTCATAACGGAACGTGCCGGACTTGTAGAACGTCAGTGTGGTGCTGGTCTGGTCAGCAGCAACCGCAAGAATGCCAACGGCAGCACCGTCGGTGGTGCCATCCCACGCAACCAGCTTACGGGTGGAGGTGTCCAGCATCAGCGGGGTCATTGCAGGCGCTTTCGCACTCAATCCGCCGGGCGCGGTTGCGGTATGAGCCGGGTCACTATTGCCCAGCGGCTGGTAATGGGTAAAGGTTTCTTTGCTCGTCATAAACATCCCTTACACTGGTGTGTTCAGCAAATCGTTAACGGCATCAGATGCCGGGTTACCTGCAGCCAGCGGTGCCGGTGCCCCCTGCATCAGACGATCCAGCGCAGTGTCACTGCGCGTCTGTGCACTCTGTGGTGCTGCGGCCAGAATACGGCGGGCCGTTTCCACGGTCATACCGGGGGTTTCGGCCAGCACGCGTGCCTGTTCTTCGCGTCCGTGAGCCTCCTCACAGTTGAGGATCCCCATAATGCGACTGTTTTCTGCCGCAACCGCTGCGGTGATCTGCGCGTTCACGTCCGGCTGCGCCGCGCTGGCGTTCTCGCCCTCCGTCGCTTGCACCACGCCAGTAACGTCAGCCTGCGAAGCAGTGGCTGAAACAGTTGTTGATTGAGTCTCTTTGGTCATTCGCCCTCCTGAGAGACGGGATTTACGTGCATCCAGTGCATCACGCATGACGGTGATCGCATCGGTACTGTTAACAAGTTCATCAGCCAGTCCGGCATCAATGGCCTCCTGACCGCTGTACACTGCAGCCTCGGTATCCAGCACAGCCTGCACGGACAGGCCGGTATATGCCGACACCTTCTGTGCAAACATCCGGCGGGTTGCATCCATCCGGGACTGCAATGTTTCCCGGACATCATCCGGTAGATGGCTGTAGGGGTTGCCATCCACCTTATGGCTGCCGCTGTAAATCAGCGTGATTTCCACGCCCTGTTTCTCCAGTGCAGCGCCGTAATTACTGTGAGCCATCATGACGCCGATGGAGCCTGTCCGGGCGGTCTGCGTGACCAGACGCCGGGAGGCGGCACTGGCAAGCAGCTGACCTGCGCTGCAGTTCATGTCATTGGCCAGCGCCCATACCGGCTTTATGTCACGCACACGGGCGATGATGTCAGCGCAGTCAAATGCTCCCGCCACCATTCCGCCCGGTGTGTCCATATCGAGCAGAATGCCGTCCACCATCGGGTCGCTGGCAGCCTGTTGCAGACAGGCGATAATGCCGTTGTAACCGGTCATCCCCGAGTACGGCTGCAGCGCCCGCGTCCGGCTGACCAGCGTGCCGGACACCGGCAGCACGGCGATGCCGTTCATTACCTGATAACTGCGGGCCTGTCGTGGTCCGTCATCATCACCGGATAACGCCAGCGCCGCGGGTGCCTCTCCGGCAGTCAGGCTGTCGCCGGATACTGCATCCGTCAGGCAGCTGATCCCAAGCTGGCCTGCAAGCGCACAAAAGAAAACCCGCGCATAGGCGGGTTCAAGCATCAGCGGCTCATTAAAAGCCATGCTGGCAATATGCGGGAGATTACGCAGCTCTGCTGTCACTCTTCTCCTCCTCTGTTGATTGTCGCAGCCCGGATTCAAATGCCGCAGCCGCCCAGGCGGGCGGTTTAAGACCAGCTGCGCGGCGCTCCATCGTTTCACGGACCTGCTGGGCAAAAATTTCCTGATAGTCGTCACCGCGTTTCGCGCACTCTTTCTCGTAGGTGCTCAGTCCGGCTTCTATCAGCATCACCGCTTCCTGAACTTCTTTCAGACCATCGATGGCCATACGACCGGAGCCTATCCAGTCGCAGTTCCCCCAGGCACTGCGGGCTTCCTGAAAGCTGAAGCGCGCTTTTGAAGGTAACGTCACCACGCGGCGAACGATGGCCTCTTCCAGCCAGCACAGAAACATCTGGCTCGCCTGACGGGATGCGACGAATTTTCGCCGCCCCATAAAGTACGCCCACGACTCGTTCGCACTGGCCCGTGCCGTGGAGTAGCTCATCTGGGCGTAATTCCGGGAAAGTTGCTCATACGAGACACCCAGCCCGGCAGCGATATACCGCAACAGTGACTGCTCAAACACGGAGTAGCCGTTATCCGTGTCCTGAGCCGTCTGCAGGTTCAGTGAGTCCCCCGGCATCAGGTGCGGCACTTTTGCGCCTCCCAGACGGACCGGTGCTGCGGCGTAATACGCGGCAATTTCACCAATCCAGCCCGTCAGCCTTTCCCGCTGCTCCTTACTGTTCGCGCCCAGAATAAAATCCATCGCTGACTGCGTATCCAGCTCACTTTCAATGGTGGCGGCATACATCGCCTTCACAATGGCGCTCTGCAGCTGCGTGTTCTGCAGCGTGTCGAGCATCTTCATCTGCTCCATTACGCTGTAAAACACATTTGCACCGCGGGTCTGCCCGTCCTCCACGGGTTCAAAAACGTGAATGAACGAGGCGCGCCCGCCGGGTAACTCACGGGGTATCCATGTCCATTTCTGCGGCATCCAGCCAGGATAGCCGTCCTCGCTGACGTAATATCCCAGCGCCGCACCGCTGTCATTAATCTGCACACCGGCACGGCAGTTCCGGCTGTCGCCGGTATTGTTCGGGTTGCTGATGCGCTTCGGGCTGACCATCCGGAACTGTGTCCGGAAAAGCCGCGACGAACTGGTATCCCAGGTGGCCTGAACGAACAGTTCACCGTTAAAGGCGTGCATGGCCACACCTTCCCGAATCATCATGGTAAACGTGCGTTTTCGCTCAACGTCAATGCAGCAGCAGTCATCCTCGGCAAACTCTTTCCATGCCGCTTCAACCTCGCGGGAAAAGGCACGGGCGTCTTCCTCCCCGATGCCCAGATAGCGCCAGCTTGGGCGATGACTGAGCCGGAAAAAAGACCCGACGATATGATCCTGATGCAGCTGGATGGCGTTGGCAGCATAGCCGTTATTGCGTACCAGATCGTCTGCGCGGGCATTGCCACGGGTAAAGTTGGGCAGCAGGGCTGCATCCACACTTTCACCCGGTGGGTTCCACGCCCGCAACTGCCCACCAAATCCGCTGCCACCGCCGTGATAACCGGCATATTCACGCAGCGATGTCATGCCGTCCGGTCCCAGAAGGGTGGGAATGGTGGGCGTTTTCATACATAAAATCCTGCAGGTCCCCTGCGTCGCTGTGTCATGCCGGTCTGCACCTCCAGCTCCGCAATGTATTTTTTCAGGTCAGACACGGAAGTGGCCGTAAACTCCACTCGCCGTCCGTCTTTCTGTACCGTTGCCACCCGTTTACCTGTCATCAGGTCATGCAGTGCCGCACGGGCAGCGGCAAGTTCTTCCTGTCGCGTCATTCATCCTCTCCGGATAAGGCACGGGCGTAATCTGCCAGTGTTTTCTTGTTGGTTGCTGCACCATCCTCTTCCTGCAGGCTCGCCAGCAGTGCACTGAGATCCAGCTGCCAGCGGGAAATACTGATGCGCAGCGCCGCCAGCGCATAAACGAAGCAGTCGAGCGCCTCATTGCGTCGCTTTTTGCTGTCCCACAGTATTTTTTTCCTGCCATCCACCCATTTTTCGACCTGCTCTTCAGCAGTCAGCTGCTGCGCTTCGGTCAGATCAAAAATATCCGGGTTATTCGGGAAGTGAACGGCACCGGGAAGCGGTTCATCCCCTTCCGGCGTCAGTGTGAAGCGGTTATAAATCTGCTCTTTCGCGGTATCCGTACCGATTTCGGTAAGGTAAACCCCGTTTTTGTTTCGCTTACGAGGCATGCTGGCCACCGGCTTACCGTAGACGGATGCCCCTTTAATGGGGATCACCCGGAACAGCCCATGCTTTTTCGAGCGTTCATACACAATGGTCGGGTCAATCCCGCCAATATCCCAGCAGATACGGGATATCGACATTTCTGCACCATTCCGGCGGGTATAGGTTTTATTGATGGCCTCATCCACACGCAGCAGCGTCTGTTCATCGTCGTGGCGGCCCATAATAATCTGCCGATCAATCAGCCAGCTTTCCTCACCCGGCCCCCATCCCCATACGCGCATTTCGTAGCGATCCAGCTGGGAGTCGATACCGGCGGTCAGGTAAGCCACACGGTCAGGAACGGGCGCTGAATAATGCTCTTTCCGCTCTGCCATCACTTCAGCATCCGGACGTTCGCCAATTTTCGCCTCCCACGTCTCACCGAGCGTGGTGTTTACGAAGGTTTTACGTTTTCCCGTATCCCCTTTCGTTTTCATCCAGTCTTTGACAATCTGCACCCAGGTGGTGAACGGGCTGTACGCTGTCCAGATGTGAAAGGTCACACTGTCAGGTGGCTCAATCTCTTCACCGGATGACGAAAACCAGAGAATGCCATCACGGGTCCAGATCCCGGTCTTTTCGCAGATATAACGGGCATCAGTAAAGTCCAGCTCCTGCTGGCGGATGACGCAGGCATTATGCTCGCAGAGATAAAACACGCTGGAGGGGTCATCCGGCGTCCATTTGAGGCCAAACGGCGTCTCTTTGTCGCCAAATTTAAGATACTGCTCCTCCCCGCAGTGCGGGCAGGCAACATGAAAACGCATAAAATGCGGGGATTCACTGGCTGCACGCTCAATCTGGCAGGTGCCTCTCACTTTGGGCGTGGAGCCACGGATGGACTTTGGCCAGACCGAGCCTTCAATACGTTTGTCGCCAAGGAACGTCGGAGAGCCTTCCTGTTCAATATCCTCATCAAAGGCAGCAAGTTCATCATAACCCGCCACATCCACCGACTTTTCACGGT
Source organism: Shigella sonnei (assembly GCF_002950395.1). Classification (NCBI taxonomy): domain Bacteria; kingdom Pseudomonadati; phylum Pseudomonadota; class Gammaproteobacteria; order Enterobacterales; family Enterobacteriaceae; genus Shigella; species Shigella sonnei. The sequence continues at coordinate 359,957 of NZ_CP026802.1, read as the reverse complement.
AGTTTTTTGCCGCTTTACCGCCCAGGCACCAGAAGCCACGACCATTGGAAAAACGCTTCATAGTGAGCGTGTTATCCCGGTGCTTTTTGCCATACCACGGAGCCAGCGCCAGCAGCGACGGAATATCGCGGATGGTCGGCTCAACGTGGGTTTTCATAAAGTTCTCGGCATCACCATCCGTCGGCAACCAGATAAGTGTGTTGCGCTGCTTATGCTCTATAAAGTAGGCATAAACACCCAGCAGCATTTTGGAATAACCGACACGGGCAGACTTCACCACATTCACCTCACGGATGTAGTCGCTGCCCATCGCATTCATGATGGCCCGCTGAAAGGGCAGTGTTTCCCAGCGCCCTTCCTGGTATGCGGATTCTTTCGGGAGATAGTAATTAGCATCCGCCCATTCAACGGCGGTCTGTGGCTCCGGCCTGAACAGTGAGCGAAGCCCGGCGCGGACAAAATGCCGCAGCCTGTTAACCTGACTGTTCGATATATTCACTCAGCAACCCCGGTATCAGTTCATCCAGCGCGGCTGCTTTGTTCATGGCTTTGATGATATCCCGTTTCAGGAAATCAACATGTCGGTTTTCCAGTTCCGGAAAACGCCGCTGCACCGACAGGGGGATCCCGTCGAGAATACTGGCAATTTCACCTGCGATCCGCGACAGCACGAAAGTACAGAATGCGGTTTCCACCACTTCAGCGGAGTCTCTGGCATTTTTCAGCTCCTGTGCGTCGGCCTGCGCACGCGTAAGTCGATGGCGTTCGTACTCAATAGTCCCTGGCTGGAGATCTGTCTCGCTGGCCTGCCGCAGTTCTTCAACTTCCCGGCGCAGCTTTTCGTTCTCAATTTCAGCATCCCTTTCGGCATACCATCTTATAACGGCGGCAGAGTCATAAAGCACCTCATTACCCTTGCCACCGCCTCGCAGAACGGGCATTCCCTGTTCCTGCCAGTTCTGAATGGTACGGATACTCGCACCGAAAATGTCAGCCAGCTGCTTTTTGTTGACTTCCATTGTTCATTCCACGGACAAAAACAGAGAAAGGAAACGACAGAGGCCAAAAAGCCCGTTTTCAGCACCTGTCGTTTCCTTTCTTTTCAGGGGGTGTTTTAAATAAAAACATTAGGTTACGGCGAAGAAGAACGGAAACGCCTTAAACCGGAAAATTGTCATAAATAGCGAAAACCCGCGCGCCTTCCGCCCCGTAACCTGTCGGATCGCCGGAAAGGACCCGCAAAATGATAATAATTATCATCTACATGTCACAACGTGCATCTACGCCATCAAACCACGTCAAATAATCAATTATGACGCAGGTATCGTATTAATTGATCTGCATCAACTTAACGTAAAAACAACTTCAGACAATACAAATCAGCGACACTGAATACAGGGCAACCTCATGTCAACGAAGAACAGAACCCGCAGAACAACAACCCGCAACATCCGCTTTCCTAACCAAATGATTGAACAAATTAACATCGCTCTTGTTCAAAAAGGGTCCGGGAATTTCTCAGCCTGGGTCATTGAAGCCTGCCGCCGGAGACTGTGCTCAGAAAAAAGAGTTTCGCCTGAAGCAAACAAAGAAAAGAGTGACATTACTGAATTGCTCAGAAAACAGGTTAGACCAGATTGAAGCAATTTAGATAATCGTGCAGACTACGCCCCCTCATATCACATGGAAGGTACTACAATGGCTCAGGTTGCCATTTTTAAACAAATATTCGATAAAGTGCGAAATAATTTAAACTATCACTGGTTTTATTCTGAACTAAAACGTCACAATGTCTCACATTACATTTACTATTTAGCCACAGAGAATATTCATCTTGTTCTTGAAAACGATAATACGGTTTTAATAAAAGGACAGGGTAAGGTTGTAAATGTAAGATTTTCAAAAAATAAATGCCTTATAGAAGCCACCTTAAAAGGATTCAAATCAGGAGAGTTATCATTTTACGAATACAGGAAAAATCTTGCTACAGCAGGGGTTTTCAGATGGATTACAAATATCCACGAAAACAAAAGGTATTACTATACCTTTGATAATTCATTACTCTTTACTGAGAACATACAGAACACTACACAAATATTTCCGCACTAAATCATAACGTCCGGTTTCTTCCGTGCCAGAACCGGACTCGCTGGCATGATGAAATATGTGTACCCGGTAACCCCGGTGTGCATCGTTTTTGATTATTCCCGCACACTCGCGCAGAAGGAGTTCCCCGTCGGGCTACGGTCTCTGTTAATACGGGAATACGGCGACGATTGGATTTGCCCCTATATTTCCAGACATCTGTTATCACTTAACCCATTACAAGCCCGCTGCCGCAGATATTCCCGTGGCGAGCGATAACCCAGCGCACTATGCGGATGCCATTCGTTATAATGCTCGAACGCCTCTGCAAGGTTCTTTGCTGCCGTTAACCCGTCTGGTTTGGGCATGATACTGATGTAGTCACGCTTTATCGTTTTCACGAAGCTCTCTGCTATTCCGTTACTCTCCGGACTCCGCACCGCCGTGTTCTTCGGTTCAAGTCCCAACATCCGGGCGAACTGGCGTGTTTCATTAGCCCGGTAGCATGAACCATTATCCGTCAGCCACTCCACTGGAGACGACGGAAGATCGTTGCCGAAGCGGCGTTCCACCGCTCCCAGCATGACGTCCTGTACTGTTTCACTGTTGAAGCCGCCGGTAGTCACCGCCCAGTGCAGTGCCTCACGATCACAGCAGTCCAGCGCGAACGTGACACGCAGTCTCTCTCCGTTATCACAGCAGAACTCGAACCCGTCAGAGCACCATCGCTGATTGCTTTCTTTCACGGCCACTCTGCCTGTATGTGCCCGTTTCGATGGCGGTACAGCAGGTTTTCGCTCAAGCAACAGCGCATTCTGGCGCATGATCCGGTAAACACGTTTGGCATTGATCGCAGGCATACCATCAAGTTCTGCCTGTCTGCGAAGCAGCGCCCATACCCGACGATAACCATACGTGGGCAGCTCTCCGATAACATGGTGTATACGGAGAAGCACATCCGTATCATCAGTGTGACGACTGCGGCGGCCATCCATCCAGTCATCGGTTCGTCTGAGAATGACGTGCAACTGCGCACGCGACACCCGGAGACAACGGCTGACTAAGCTTACTCCCCATCCCCGGGCAATAAGGGCGCGTGCGCTATCCACTTTTTTGCCCGTCCATATTCAACGGCTTCTTTGAGGAGTTCATTTTCCATCGTTTTCTTGCCGAGCAGGCGCTGGAGTTCTTTAATCTGCTTCATGGCGGCAGCAAGTTCAGAGGCAGGAACAACCTGTTCTCCGGCGGCCACAGCAGTAAGACTTCCTTCCTGGTATTGCTTACGCCAGAGAAATAACTGGCTGGCTGCTACACCATGTTGCCGGGCAACGAGGGAGACCGTCATCCCCGGTTCAAAGCTCTGCTGAACAATTGCGATCTTTTCCTGTGTGGTACGCCGTCTGCGTTTCTCCGGCCCTAAGACATCAATCATCTGTACTCCAATGACTAGTCTAAAAACTAGTATTAAGACTATCACTTATTTAAGTGATACTGGTTGTCTGGAGATTCAGGGGGCCAGTCTAACGATACAGCGCATGATGTGTCAGGCTTGAATACCTTTATCCTTTAAAAGGGATATCAGTTAAGTTATCCCGTGTAGGGTATAAGCCATTATCAAAGCCACTCTGTAGGGAATGGCTTTTGTGATGGCATCACTTACTCTTTACGCTGCTATCCCACTCATCCCGGAATTTTGATGGGTTATTGAAACCTTCTGCTGACATAACAACTCCTTCAATGTTTGGCTGAAATTGGGATGTCTTTCCATCAGTCCGCCACCACAAAGAATCTTTTTTGCCATAAGGCAGGAGGTTCATCTTTCAGTGGCTGCCGGTGTTATTTCCCCACTTACTGGCTTGGGTTGTTTCGTGGTACTGCCGTTAACTGGTGGCCCAGAATAAATTCCGGTTTCATTATCAAGCCCACCCGTAAATGGGCTTTGTAATGGCTACTTCGCTTTTGCTTCCGCTCGCTTACGCCGGCGCTCTTCTTTCCTCTCGGCTTTTGCCATGTCCATGAATGCCTGCATGATCGAGTTCCGCATCATGTAGCTAACAAAGTGATGATTGACACAGCCGTTGAGGCGCAGCTGCTCGCCAAACTCATCCACCGAGGCCAATGCTTCCATCATGCCCTTCTCGCCTTTCATGAACTCTGAGAAGTCGCGCCCCGCTCTGGAGGCGCATTCAATAACATGATCACTCATCCCGGAAGCCCGGGGATCGTAATCTGCAGCTGGTTAGCCAGGGAGTTAATCTCAGCGACCAACACTGGCTTCGTATAGCGCCATGCTGCCAGCCCTTGTCCGCAGAAGCTCGCCATGTCTTTCTTCTGGTCAAATTCATGACATTTCATGTTGAGCTGCGCACTTAAGCTGTTGCGATGCTGAAGTTCTCCGGTGAAGTAGTCATCGAGGACTTTATAGGCCGCGTACTTGAACCCGGGGTTTAACCAAGCCGCATAATCGTAAGCAACAAACTTCCCGCCATATGTTCCACCGTGTACACCGCGCTCAGTAAAAACCACAGATTCGTGGTTTTTCTCCAGCTCGGCTAAGAACTCTTTGGTCTGCTTGTTTCGCAGGTAGTGGTAAGGCGATTCAGATTCACTTTTACCACTGGCTTTCCACATATCAGTGAGGCAGATCATGCCATCTTCACCGATACGAATTGGTTGATTGAAGAGGGTTAATGATTTCATAGCGTGTACCTACTCTTTGAAATGAACCTTTGCCGCACAGGAAACCAGCCCACCGAGGCTCGCCAGCACTAACTGGTATCCTCAAAGGCCCATTCCAAAGGGGCAGGTTCGGTGTAAAAAACATGCGTTGCGGTACGCATTTATTGCAAAAAGCCCCGCATCGCGAGGCTCATTAAATGGACTTTGTGATTTGCAAAAAAATTATTTCAGGCATTGCGTCCTGATGTATTCCTGCAGGTAGTTAACCTGCGCGGTTATCTTGTCGATTCCACTTCGGAGACGGTAATAATTGAGTTCAGCATCTGCTGTAAGTCCTGGGCTTTCTCCATCGCCCATGCCGCTGGCTCCGGTCGTTGACTTTGCACAGGTGGCGGCGACTTGCAGGCGCTTACGCCCAGCAGAAACATCAGCACGGAGACTTTCGATAGTCGCGTTAGCATCAGCAAGCTCCTTTATGTATCTTGCGTCGAGTTCTGCTACATCACGTTGACGCTTCCGCATGTCAGCGATGGTGGCGTTCGCCTTCTCCAGTTCACTGGCCTTGTTATCGCGCTGCTCTTTGTAGGCGATTGCGTTATCACGGTAATGATTAACAGCCAATGACAGGCAGACGATGATGCAGATAACCAGAGCGGAGATAATCGCGGTTACTCTGCTCATTGTTTCCCCCACAAACAGACTTCACGCTCAATCTCACGGCGAGTCATCAGTCCTTTCCATTGATTACCGCCAGCGTATGTCCAGCGCCGTAGCTGATCACATGCGCCTTTAATATCACCCTGGTTTATTTTGCGAAGAAGCGTCGATGTTCTGAAATTGCCAGCACCCACGTTGTAGACGAACGAGTAAAGAGCGCAGCGCGTTGTTTCCGGTATATCGACTTTGATGTACGGGTTAATTTGTCTGGCGACAGTGGCAAGGTCTTTATTCAGGAGGGCTTTGCACTCTGCTTCGGTATACGTTTTACCGGGAATGATGTCTTTTCCTGTATGCCCGTAACATACAGTCCATACACCAACTATGTCTTTGTAAGGATTATGTCTCACACCTTCCAGACCATCGTTACCACCTGGGCCAGTGATTAACACAGATGCTATAGCAATAGCCCCGCCACCAATAGCAGCAGCAACAGCTTTTCGTAATGATGGAGGCATTATCCACCTCTCGCAGCCTTGCGCTTATCTTCTTTAATCTTGAAATAAAGGTTTGTCAGGTACGTCAGCAGGCCAAATACCAGGCTACCCAGCACTCCAATTGCCGCCCACTGTGAGGGCGTGACTTTATCTAGCAGCTGTAAAAACCAGTACCCGGCACTACCTGCTGAGGTGCCATAGGCGACACCCGTTGTTAACTTATCCATGGATTTCATAACCCCACCTCGCAGACAAAGCGGGTGTAAATTGAGGGAATACTACGAAACGTAACAGACTCGGAGTCAGTGAATAACTCAGGTATTGGGTTATCAGCTAATATCGAGACTCAAAAAATGGAAAAACCCGCTCGACGGCGGGTTTAAGCTGTGTGACGAAGTAACCACTCTTAACAGCATAACCAATTTTGGTGATGCTGCCAACTTACTGATTTAGTGTATGATGGTGTTTTTGAGGTGCTCCAGTGGCTTCTGTTTCTATCAGCTGTCCCTCCTGTTCAGCTACTGACGGGGTGGTGCGTAACGGCAAAAGCACTGCCGGACATCAGCGCTATCTCTGCTCTCACTGCCGTAAAACATGGCAACTGCAGTTCACTTACACCGCTTCTCAACCCGGTACGCACCAGAAAATCATTGATATGGCCATGAATGGCGTTGGATGCCGGGCAACTGCACGCATTATGGGCGTTGGCCTCAACACGATTTTACGTCACTTAAAAAACTCAGGCCGCAGTCGGTAACCTCGCGCATACAGCCGGGCAGTGACGTCATCGTCTGCGCGGAAATGGACGAACAGTGGGGCTATGTCGGGGCTAAATCGCGCCAGCGCTCGCTGTTTTACGCGTATGACAGTCTCCGGAAGACGGTTGTTGCGCACGTATTCGGTGAACGCACTATGGCGACGCTGGGGCGTCTTATGAGCCTGCTGTCACCCTTTGACGTGGTGATATGGATGACGGATGGCTGGCCGCTGTATGAATCCCGCCTGAAGGGAAAGCTGCACGTAATCAGCAAGCGATATACGCAGCGAATTGAGCGGCATAACCTGAATCTGAGGCAGCACCTGGCACGGCTGGGACGGAAGTCGCTGTCGTTCTCAAAATCGGTGGAGCTGCATGACAAAGTCATCGGGCATTATCTGAACATAAAACACTATCAATAAGTTGGAGTCATTACCCCAATTTTTTACGTACGTAAACCACTAAATGATATTTGCGAGAATGCTACCGAGTATTGAAAACACCACTACAAATACATAAGCAAATCCCAACAAATAACCAACAAATAATTTCCAGTGTTATTTTTAGCCGGTTTAAATTGAACCTTCAAATTATAGAGCACTTATAAATAACAGCCGTTAATATAAATTGGCTAATAGATTTATTTTTATTCAGCCAAGAGCCATGAATAGGATTCGATAGAAAAAAGTTCAGATAAAAATAGAGATCTACTTCACAAATCAAACGAGAAACCAAAACTTACATCTTGAAATAATCACATTGATTAGATGAATATTTATCGCGCAGTGACATCATTTTTTAATAATAGTTCAAAAAAAGGGCTCACGATGAAAAAATTAACAGTGGCAATTTCTGCTGTAGCTGCATCAGTACTGATGGCGATGTCTGCTCAGGCAGCTGAAATTTATAATAAAGACAGTAACAAGCTGGATCTGTACGGGAAAGTTAATGCTAAGCACTACTTCTCCTCTAATGATGCAGATGATGGTGATACTACTTATGCCCGTCTTGGCTTCAAAGGTGAAACCCAAATCAACGATCAACTGACTGGTTTCGGTCAGTGGGAATATGAATTCAAAGGCAACCGCGCTGAATCTCAAGGTTCCTCCAAAGATAAAACCCGTCTTGCCTTCGCTGGCCTGAAATTCGGTGACTACGGCTCCATCGATTACGGCCGTAACTACGGTGTAGCATACGACATCGGTGCGTGGACTGACGTCCTGCCAGAATTCGGTGGTGACACTTGGACTCAAACAGATGTGTTCATGACTGGTCGCACCACTGGTGTTGCAACTTATCGTAACAACGACTTCTTTGGTCTGGTTGATGGTCTGAACTTTGCTGCTCAGTATCAGGGTAAAAATGACCGCACTGACGTAACTGAAGCTAATGGTGATGGTTTCGGTTTCTCCACTACTTATGAGTATGAAGGATTCGGTGTAGGTGCAACCTATGCTAAATCTGACCGCACTAATAATCAGGTTATCTACGGTAACAACAGCCTGAATGCATCTGGTCAAAATGCTGAAGTATGGGCAGCTGGTCTGAAATATGATGCGAACAACATCTATCTGGCTACCACCTATTCTGAAACCCAGAACATGACTGTTTTTGGTAATAACCATATTGCCAACAAAGCACAAAACTTCGAAGTAGTTGCACAATATCAGTTCGACTTCGGTCTGCGTCCGTCCGTTGCTTACCTGCAATCTAAAGGAAAAGACTTGGGTGCGTGGGGTGATCAGGACCTGGTTGAATATATTGATGTAGGTGCAACCTATTACTTCAACAAAAATATGTCCACTTTTGTTGATTACAAAATCAACCTGATTGATAAGAGCGATTTCACGAAAGCATCTGGCGTTGCTACCGATGATATCGTTGCTGTAGGTATGGTTTACCAGTTCTAATTTGATTACTAAAAGATATGTTGCGGGAGGCTTTGCCTCCCCAACATATAAGTGGCTCCCTCAAGCCACTTCCTTTAGGAGCACAACCTTGCTTCTAACTATATAAACCTTCTGTTATATATTACCCTTTATTTTTGGGGGCGTTGCAACGCCCCATTTTTAATAATTTTTAGTAAACAATTGGCATATTAATTAGAGTTATTAACAACGATATCCATCTCTAACCGGATATCTAATGCCATTAACATCCCTTCAATTATGCCCTCAGCCTTCTGTAACCTTTTCCCGATATAACCATCAGAGCAGCAATGCTTACCTGCCAGTGACATGAATGTCATACCGACTACATAATAATCTACTAATAAATCGTGCAAATCGCTGTTGTTCTTTTTCAGACGGGCCATGCACCCGCAAATAATCATCGCGTCATCGTCACAACATTGCGGGCGAGATTTTACTTTTGAAGTAATTAATCCCTTAAAACCGGCGGCAATGGACGACCAGGTCACATCTTCATGATTATTAGCCGCCCACGCTCCCCAACGCTCAAGAACCATCTGAATATCACGCATCAACTTACTCCACAAAAATCAGACCAGAACGCCAATTACAAGCAAAAATCAACAAAACAGTATTAGTTGATTGTTATCTCTGACTTCATACTCCTGCTCCTGTCAGGGTTTTGGCGTAATTCTTCAGTATTCGGTAATCGGTCAAAACAGAACCGGGGAAACGATATAAGCGCAGATGCCCCCAGCGGTGGCGAAGAAGTTCTGCCATATAAAACTCAAACATCATTCATTCCCCATTTCGGTGATGGTCAGTTCCAGCCTCCCACCTTTGGTAACAGGCATCTTCACAACGCGGTAATCAACGACCTGAGCATCATCCAGCCAGAAACCTGCTTTGGTGAGTGCGTCAAAAGCGGCTTTTTGCAGATTATCCAGGTCACGGCGACGGCGATCCGGCATGTGGCACTCAATACGGATTTTCACTGGCATAGCCAGGCCGATATCCAGCATTGCGTTTTTAATGATTCGGGTGACGTTATCGCGGTATGCCTGCCCTTCTGCGCTGATGTGTGTGCGCCCGCGATTATGGCGGTAATAGCGGTTATTGCTCGGAGGCCAGGGTAATGTGATGCTGTAGGTATTCACGCCTTAATAACCCCCTCTTTCAGCCAGATAACCTGCGTTCTCGCCATACCTTCCAGCGCGCATTCTTTTGCATACTCAGCATCGACAAAATATGTGCGGCGGTCGATTTCGTCGTGACAGGCAGAACATGCAATGGTGGCAATCAGGTCTGGCGGTTTGATACCGGTACCGCACAATCCAGCCAGCCGGATATGTGCCAGTACTGACGTTTCAGGATTGCCATTACATACGCCAGGGATTCTTACCTGGCATTCCCGACCACGCGCTGCTTTTCTCAAATCAGCCATGATTCCTCCTTGCTGCCAGTCGCAACCATTTTTTATCAACCAGGCTAGCGGTATATCCGAGCAGTGTTGGTATTTCGGATGGCTTCAGCTCAGGCTTACGCTTACGACGATTTGATACTCTGTAGATGTGCCCGTTCATGACACGAATAAGCGGTGTAGCCATTACGCCTCCTGCTTATCGCGCAGCTGCTGGTATTCACAGCTCTGCGGAATTGTCAGGTGGCAGCCGATATTCATCGCCCAGGCTTCGACTTTGCACAGGAAGATGTACATCTCGCCGGTTTCCAGCTCTGACGTATGGCGGAGGGATTGGACGGTGGTGACCTCGCCGGACACGACATCTACACGGTCTTTGCTTTCGTAGCCGAGATAGGTGTGCTTCATCGCGTCTTTGACCCACTCAGGCGTAGCGAAGGTCTTGCCGCGGGCGATGAGATATTCGCTGATCTCCGTGTACCACATGTGGCTGAGCGCGTTCTGCGACAGGCTGCGCTTCTCGCGCCACGGCTTAACCTGCAGGCGTAAGCATTGCCCGGCATCCAGCAATGGCTGAATCTGCTGGCCGATGGCCGCGAAGTTACCGCGATGGAGTTTGATGCCGTCTACTGGCAGAGTCATACGGCCTCCCTAACGGAAACCGCAGAATGCAGAAAATCGCAGGTGCATTTCTGCATCTGTGACAAGGTGATGAGTTCAGATTGTGGTCGCATTTAAGTCCCCTTAAATGCGCAGAAGTCACCGGAGTTGTTCAGGCTCCGATGAGAGGATTATGGCGGATTGATTACGATAAATCAAAACTATCTTGAAGCCAAAACAGTGATCTTCGCTTTAAAAACCTTGTATACTTTCACCTAATCACAGCCAGAACTATGGATCTAACCAATGACCAACAAAGAAAACAAAGATAAATATATTAACAAGTTCAAGAAAGAGCTTTCAAAATATATACAACCAACTGCTGGAGTGGACATTCAATTATTTAACTCTAAGGATGGTGGTGGTGTAATTAAAGCCACTTTGAATAGAAGTGGAAAAAGAAAATCATCTATTGCTGGTAATTTTACTAAATTAGGTGAGGCAATTACCTCGAGTGGGCAGAGGGTTTTTGGTGGTGATCTATCAAATGTGAATTTTTACGGAACAAATACGATTTTTGATGGAGATACAATATTTTTAATTAAATCACCTGATTCAGAGGAGTGGTCATCACAAAAAGCTTCCAAAGACGTAGAGGGCATCGTATTTGGAGGGAAAAAATGATTAACATTACTACTAAGGATGGCACTCAAGTCAGTGGTGAAGTAAGAGATCTAGTAATTCTTCTTGAAACTGATGGAAAAACGGTGTCTGATTATTTGCAGCCAATCCCTCCCAAAAAAGATACACACTGGAGCATGATTTTCATTCCGGTAGCAATTTATATACTACTTAATCTTGTATACATTATTGCTCACCCATTATTTCCTGAAAAATATCTAAAAACATCAACATCTATATTTCTATTCATTTCCTTCATATTAAGTGCAATAGTAGCATATTTTGTTTTCCATAAGCATAAATCTGCCACTCTATCCATATGCAGCTTAGTGTTCTTAGTGTTAATTGTAGGTGCTAACGTAGGGTTTATCAGTTACAGCGACCTAACACAAAAAGCGACGCAAAAATTAGATAGTTTGTCTAAATAATTATGTTGCCATGCGAAGTATGCATGGCTGCATGTCTGCCTTCCATTTAAAATGGGCTAAGACCTATAACCCTAAATATTATTCTTTATTATCTTCTTTACCACTTCGGTGATGCTGCCAACTTACTGATTTAGTGTATGATGGTGTTTTTGAGGTGCTCCAGTGGCTTCTGTTTCTATCAGCTGTCCCTCCTGTTCAGCTACTGACGGGGTGGTGCGTAACGGCAAAAGCACTGCCGGACATCAGCGCTATCTCTGCTCTCACTGCCGTAAAACATGGCAACTGCAGTTCACTTACACCGCTTCTCAACCCGGTACGCACCAGAAAATCATTGATATTGTCAGCGCCAGTGATATAAGACGGTAATTCGCCATTTGGATTGTCCGCTCCACCCAACATGTTGTTTCCTTAAGGTTCTCACACCAGAAAGGACATCAACATGCTGAGCAGAGAGGACTTTTACATGATAAAGCAAATGCGCCAGCAGGGCGCGTACATCGTCGATATTGCGACTCAGATTGGTTGCTCTGAACGGACGGTCAGACGCTACCTCAAATACCCTGAACCGCCAGCCAGAAAGACCCGCCACAAAATGGTTAAGCTGAAACCGTTTATGGATTACATCGACATGCGCCTGGCAGAGAATGTCTGGAATAGCGAGGTTATCTTCGCGGAGATTAAGGCAATGGGTTATACGGGCGGACGTTCCATGCTGCGTTACTACATCCAGCCCAAACGTAAAATGCGTCCGTCAAAAAGAACAGTTCGCTTCGAAACTCAGCCTGGATACCAGCTCCAGCATGACTGGGGCGAAGTTGAGGTGGAGGTTGCCGGGCAACGGTGCAAAGTTAACTTTGCGGTTAATACGCTGGGGTTCTCCCGCAGCTTCCATGTCTTCGCCGCACCAAAACAGGATGCTGAGCATACCTACGAATCACTGGTTCGCGCCTTCCGCTACTTCGGTGGTTGTGTGAAAACGGTGCTGGTTGATAACCAGAAGGCTGCGGTGCTGAAGAATAACAACGGGAAAGTCGTGTTCAACTCCGGATTCCTGTTGCTGGCTGACCACTATAACTTCCTGCCACGGGCATGCCGTCCACGCAGGGCCAGAACAAAAGGTAAGGTTGAGCGGATGGTGAAATACCTCAAGGAGAACTTCTTCGTCCGGTACCGCAGGTTCGACAGCTTCACTCATGTCAATCAACAACTGGAGCAATGGATAGCCGATGTGGCTGACAAACGGGAGCTTCGCCAGTTCAAAGAAACGCCGGAACAGCGCTTCGCGCTGGAGCAGGAACATCTGCAGCCGTTACCGGATACAGACTTCGATACCAGTTACTTCGATATCCGCCATGTGTCCTGGGACAGCTATATCGAGGTTGGTGGTAATCGTTACAGCGTTCCCGAAGCGCTGTGTGGTCAGCCGGTATCGATACGAATATCGCTGGATGACGAGTTGCGGATCTACAGTAATGAGAAACTGGTGGCCTCACATCGCCTCTGTTCAGCATCGTCTGGCTGGCAGACAGTGCCGGAGCATCACGCCCCGCTCTGGCAGCAGGTCAGTCAGGTGGAACATCGACCACTGAGTGCCTATGAGGAGCTGTTGTGATGCATGAACTGGAAGTCCTGCTGAGTCGCCTGAAAATGGAGCATCTGAGTTATCACGTTGAAAGCCTGCTGGAACAGGCAGCTAAAAAAGAGCTGAACTACCGGGAGTTCCTGTGCATGGCGCTACAGCAGGAATGGAACGGCAGGCATCAGCGCGGTATGGAGTCCAGGCTGAAGCAGGCTCGTCTGCCGTGGGTCAAAACGCTGGAGCAGTTCGACTTTACCTTCCAGCCGGGCATCGACCGTAAGGTTGTCCGGGAACTGGCTGGTCTGGCGTTCGTGGAGCGCAGCGAAAACGTGATCCTGCTGGGCCCTCCTGGTGTCGGAAAAACTCATCTGGCCATAGCTCTTGGCGTGAAAGCGGTGGATGCGGGACATCGGGTACTGTTTATGCCACTGGACAGACTGATCGCGACACTGATGAAAGCGAAACAGGAAAACCGGCTGGAGCGTCAGCTACAGCAACTGAGTTATGCCCGGGTGTTGATCCTGGATGAAATAGGCTATCTGCCGATGAACAGAGAGGAAGCCAGTCTGTTCTTCCGGCTACTGAACCGTCGATATGAAAAAGCGAGCATCATACTGACGTCAAACAAAGGGTTCGCAGACTGGGGAGAAATGTTCGGAGATCACGTACTGGCAACAGCGATCCTGGATCGGCTGCTACATCACTCAACCACGCTGAATATCAAAGGAGAGAGTTACCGGTTAAAAGAGAAACGTAAAGCTGGAGTGCTGACCAAAAACACAACGCCAATCAGTGATGATGAAATGGTGGAAAGCGGACAGCATCAGTAACGAAAGTATTTAGCGGGCATGAAAATGGCAAATAACGGTCAAACATCGTGGCGTTGACAATATGGCCATGAATGGCGTTGGATGCCGGGCAACTGCACGCATTATGGGCGTTGGCCTCAACACGATTTTACGTCACTTAAAAAACTCAGGCCGCAGTCGGTAACCTCGCGCATACAGCCGGGCAGTGACGTCATCGTCTGCGCGGAAATGGACGAACAGTGGGGCTATGTCGGGGCTAAATCGCGCCAGCGCTGGCTGTTTTACGCGTATGACAGTCTCCGGAAGACGGTTGTTGCGCACGTATTCGGTGAACGCACTATGGCGACGCTGGGGCGTCTTATGAGCCTGCTGTCACCCTTTGACGTGGTGATATGGATGACGGATGGCTGGCCGCTGTATGAATCCCGCCTGAAGGGAAAGCTGCACGTAATCAGCAAGCGATATACGCAGCGAATTGAGCGGCATAACCTGAATCTGAGGCAGCACCTGACACGGCTGGGACGGAAGTCGCTGTCGTTCTCAAAATCGGTGGAGCTGCATGACAAAGTCATCGGGCATTATCTGAACATAAAACACTATCAATAAGTTGGAGTCATTACCCGCTTGCAGTAACGGCGAAAGGGGCAATGACAGCGCTGCCATGTCGACAAGAACTGGAATAGTGAGAAGTAAACGGCGAAGTCGCTCTTATCTCTAAATAGGACGTGAATTTTTTAACGACAGGTAGGTAATTATGGCACTGAATATTCCATTCAGAAATGCGTACTATCGTTTTGCATCCAGTTACTCATTTCTCTTTTTTATTTCCTGGTCGCTGTGGTGGTCGTTATACGCTATTTGGCTGAAAGGACATCTAGGATTGACAGGGACGGAATTAGGTACACTTTATTCGGTCAACCAGTTTACCAGCATTCTATTTATGATGTTCTACGGCATCGTTCAGGATAAACTCGGTCTGAAGAAACCGCTCATCTGGTGTATGAGTTTCATCCTGGTCTTGACCGGACCGTTTATGATTTACGTTTATGAACCGTTACTGCAAAGCAATTTTTCTGTAGGTCTAATTCTGGGAGCGCTCTTTTTTGGCCTGGGGTATCTGGCGGGATGCGGTTTGCTTGACAGCTTCACCGAAAAAATGGCGCGAAATTTTCATTTCGAATATGGAACAGCGCGCGCCTGGGGATCTTTTGGCTATGCTATTGGCGCGTTCTTTGCCGGCATATTTTTTAGTATCAGTCCCCATATCAACTTCTGGTTGGTCTCGCTATTTGGCGCTGTATTTATGATGATCAACATGTGTTTTAAAGATAAGGATCACCAGTGCGTAGCGGCGGATGCGGGAGGGGTAAAAAAAGAGGATTTTATCGCAGTTTTCAAGGATCGAAACTTCTGGGTTTTCGTCATATTTATTGTGGGGACGTGGTCTTTCTATAACATTTTTGATCAACAACTTTTTCCTGTCTTTTATGCAGGTTTATTCGAATCACACGATGTAGGAACGCGCCTGTATGGTTATCTCAACTCATTCCAGGTGGTACTCGAAGCGCTATGCATGGCGATTATTCCTTTCTTTGTGAATCGGGTAGGGCCAAAAAATGCATTACTTATCGGTGTTGTGATTATGGCGTTGCGTATCCTTTCCTGCGCGCTGTTCGTTAACCCCTGGATTATTTCATTAGTGAAGCTGTTACATGCCATTGAGGTTCCACTTTGTGTCATATCCGTCTTCAAATACAGCGTGGCAAATTTTGATAAGCGCCTGTCGTCGACGATCTTTCTGATTGGTTTTCAAATTGCCAGTTCGCTTGGGATTGTGCTGCTTTCAACGCCGACTGGGATACTCTTTGACCACGCAGGCTACCAGACAGTTTTCTTCGCAATTTCGGGTATTGTCTGCCTAATGTTGCTATTTGGCATTTTCTTCCTGAGTAAAAAACGCGAGCAAATAGTTATGGAAACGCCTGTACCTTCAGCAATATAGACGTAAACTTTTCCGGTTGTTGTCGATATCTCCCTATCCCTCAACCGGAAAATAATAATACTAAAGTGCTTAGCCCGGCTAATAATCACCTAATCCAAACGCCTCATTCATGTTCTGGTACAGTCGCTCAAATGTACTTCAGATGCGCGGTTCGCTGATTTCCAGGACATTGTCGTCATTCAGCGACCTGTCCCGTGTATCACGGTCCTGCGAATTCATCAAGGAATGCATTGCGGAGTGAAGTATCGAGTCACGCCATATTTCGCTATCAGGATTCTGTGTGATGGTTACATCGCCCGGCCCAGGGCTGTTTAGTCATCAGCGCTTTCTGACAGTGCTGAGATTTCAACCTGTTGCAGTAAAAATGAGTAGATATAAGGCAAGTGTGCTGCCAAACCCATCTTTTACGGGGTGAAGGTAGATTTCGTTTGAAGGGTATCTGGTGTCCCCTGCAGACATCTACTTGAGGCGGCAGGGGATTGATTGGAATGCTGTTTTTTAGATTTGAAAAATATTTTACCCGCTATTTTACCCATTGGCGCGGCTTAAGAGCTTATTTTTGAATTCACAATGGTCACGATATAACCATCTTGCTCGTCCGTGGATAACTTTGGCTTTAGGCAGGTCGCCGGACTTAATCCGGTCATAGATGAAGGTCTTACCGAAGCCAGTATCAGCCATGATGAATTTCAAATCAACCAGTGAATCAGGTTGTAGTTCGTGTTGCATGAGTGCTATCTCCGAATATGGAATCGAACCTGCAAATCAGGCAATAAAAAGCCGCATTGATGCAGCAATGGTAGGTCTGGATATCTTGAGAAATGAACAGGCCTCATCGAGTGTGAGGCGGGTTAGTCCTTGCGTAGCTCGCTGATTCTTCTGTAAGTCTCTGGTGCTTTGTTCCCGTACGTCTTCATTTCAGACTTCAACAGAGCAACGAGTGAATCCCATTCGTTGAGGATTCCTTTGAATGCCGGAACGCGCTTTGCAACCTTGTCGAATGAATCTCTGATTTCTGGAATCTGCTCAACAAGTGCAACGCATCGCCGAAAGTCTGCTGCGTCATGGGGAGCGCCGAAGTGATGACCATAGATATTCTTTTTCAGGCCACATGCGATTGAGGCAAGAGTTGCGCTACTGATGCCGACATCGCCAGTTGATTGCCATTTCAAAACCTTCATAGCCAAATCTGACATTTCTTGTCTCCATAAAACAAAACTCGCCGTAGCGAGCTCAGATAAAAGAAATCCCCGTCAGTGCGAGGATGCTGTTCATTGCTGCTATACACTTTTTTGCTCTCAACGTAAGCGGTAGCCCATTCTGTTGGGTTGGTCAGTTGCTTTTAGGAAATGCTCTTTACCCCTTAAACGTCGGCTGAAAGAGCTAAAATCCATGCAAAAAATTTACGCAATTTTGTGTATTATTGTGCAGTAAGTAATGAGCTATTTTCTGTGCAAAAAATGGATGATAAATTTGTCCGGGGCAGGAAAAATTTTATGGGCGCTAAACATGAAAAAAGATTCGTATCCTTATTTGATTTGCATGACAGTTTCAGGGCTGATCTTTATTTTCCTTTTCTTCTGGTGGCGGGCAGATATCTACAGGGTCACGTTTCTTAATCAGAGTATATCCCACTATTACATTCTGTTTAGCATGGGAATAGCTTTTCTGTTATCTCTGTTTTGGGTTAAGAAGGGGATAGTAAAACAAAGCGGCTGGAAGAGTCTGTCAGCATACCTTAAGGTTTATGCAGGGATATGCATATTTTCTGGATTTTTTCTGATTATACCCCTTACAACACTAACTTATTTTTTGCCTGGAGAGACATCGTCTTATGTTGCACCGTATCGGTATACTTCCGGTAGTTCAAAAAGTTGTTCTGGAGCTGAGGTGGATGACCCCGATCTACATGAGAATATTCGCATTTGCTATCCGTATGGCAATTATGAGTACGATAATATTATCTATGTTGAAAAGAAAATTAATACATTAGGTGCGGTAGTGACATATGCACAGACCGCGCGTGATGATACTGAATGAGATAGTATATAGCGGGCAAGTTTTAGTTAATTTATCGAGGTAATATAATTTACCTCGACTCGTTTATTCTGGTATGAATATTTCGCTTTACGATCGATTTTTATCTGATGATATCATGCGGTTTTCATATACTGACTTACTGTCTTTTGGTAATGACTCCAACTTATTGATAGTGTTTTATGTTCAGATAATGCCCGATGACTTTGTCATGCAGCTCCACCGATTTTGAGAACGACAGCGACTTCCGTCCCAGCCGTGCCAGGTGCTGCCTCAGATTCAGGTTATGCCGCTCAATTCGCTGCGTATATCGCTTGCTGATTACGTGCAGCTTTCCCTTCAGGCGGGATTCATACAGCGGCCAGCCATCCGTCATCCATATCACCACGTCAAAGGGTGACAGCAGGCTCATAAGACGCCCCAGCGTCGCCATAGTGCGTTCACCGAATACGTGCGCAACAACCGTCTTCCGGAGACTGTCATACGCGTAAAACAGCCAGCGCTGGCGCGATTTAGCCCCGACATAGCCCCACTGTTCGTCCATTTCCGCGCAGACGATGACGTCACTGCCCGGCTGTATGCGCGAGGTTACCGACTGCGGCCTGAGTTTTTTAAGTGACGTAAAATCGTGTTGAGGCCAACGCCCATAATGCGTGCAGTTGCCCGGCATCCAACGCCATTCATGGCCATATCAATGATTTTCTGGTGCGTACCGGGTTGAGAAGCGGTGTAAGTGAACTGCAGTTGCCATGTTTTACGGCAGTGAGAGCAGAGATAGCGCTGATGTCCGGCAGTGCTTTTGCCGTTACGCACCACCCCGTCAGTAGCTGAACAGGAGGGACAGCTGATAGAAACAGAAGCCACTGGAGCACCTCAAAAACACCATCATACACTAAATCAGTAAGTTGGCAGCATCACCCTGCAAGCGCTCCGCAACGTTGAGCGAGATCGATAATTCGTCGCATTTCTCTCTCATCTGTAGATAATCCCGTAGAGGACAGACCTGTGAGTAACCCGGCAACGAACGCATCTCCCGCCCCCGTGCTATCGACACAATTCACAGACATTCCAGCAAAATGGTGAACTTGTCCTCGATAACAGACCACCACCCCTTCTGCACCTTTAGTCACCAACAGCATGGCGATCTCATACTCTTTTGCCAGGGCGCATATATCCTGATCGTTCTGTGTTTTTCCACTGATAAGTCGCCTGAAGTGGTCAACAAAAACTGGCCACCGAGTTAGAGTTTTTCCAGTATCGATTTTCCGATTCGTTTGGGGGTAACCCACCGTTATATTCGTGCGGTCTTAGTGCGCTGTAATATCCAACGATATAGTCCGTTATGGCGTGAGCTGCCTCGCTGAAGCTTACGTAACCCACCACCGGCATCCATTCGTTCTTCAGACTCCTGAAGAAGCGTTCCATTGGGCTGTTATCCCAGCAGTTTCCGCGCCGGCTCATACTCTGTCTGATCTGGTATCGCCACAATAACTGCCGGAACTGCCTGCTCGTATAATGACTGCCCTGATCGCTGTGGAACATCACCCCGCCGGGCTTACCACGGGTTTCCCATGCCATTTCCAGCGCTTTCATGGTGAGCCTGCTGTCCGGCGAGAACGACATGGCACAGCCCACTGGTTTTCTTGCGAACAGGTCGAGAACAACGGCGAGGTACGCCCAGCGCTTACCCGTCCAGATATAGGTCACATCACCGCACCACACCTGATTTGGCTCGGTCACGGCGAACTGCCTTTCAAGGTAGTTAGGGATAGCAACATGTTCATGACCACCACGTTTATACCGGTGAGTCGGCTGCTGACAGCTGACCAGCCCCAGCTCTTTCATGAGCCTGCCAGCAAGCCAGCGTCCCATCTGGTAGCCTCTCCGGGTTGCCATTGTGGCGATGCTTCTTGCTCCGGCCGAACCGTGGCTGATGCCATGTAGCTCAAGTACCTGACTGCGTAATACAGCCCGTCTGCCGTCTGGTTTTTCAGGACGGTTTTTCCAGTATCTGTAGCTGCTGCGATGAACCCCGAACACATGGCAGAGTGTGACCACAGGATAATGCGCTCTGAGTTTCCCGATTATCGAGAACTGTTCAGGGAGTCTGACATCAAGAGCGCGGTAGCCTTTTTTAATATTTCATTCTCCATTTCAATGCGTTGTAGCTTTTTCCTCAGCTTACGTATTTCGATTTGTTCTGGTGTTATCGGAGAGGCTTTTGGTGTTTTGCCCTGACGCTCATCACGCAGTTGTTTGACCCATCTTGTCATTGTGGAAAGGCCAACATCCATAGCTTTGGCGGCATCTGCCACCGTGTATTTCTGGTCAACAACCAGTTGAGCGGATTCGCGTTTAAACTCTGCGCTAAAATTTCTTTTTTTCATTGGAGCACCTGTGTTGTTCTGAGGTGAGCATATCACCTCTGTTCAGGTGGCCAAATTCAGTGTGCCACTTCAGCCATTCTTCTTCCGAGAGCTTGACGACATCCGCCAGTTGTAGCGCCTGCCGCAAACACAAGCGGAGCAAATGCTCGTCTTGCCATAGATCTTCACGAATATTAGGATCGAAGCTGACAAAACCTCCGGCATGCCGGATCGCCGTCATCGCAGTAAATGCGCTGGTACGCGAAGGCTCGGCAGACAACGCAATTGAACAGAGATGTAACCATTCGCCATGTCGCCAGCAGGGCAAGTCTGTCGTCTCTAAAAAAAGATCGGCACTGGGGCGGACCATAAACGTAAATGAACGTTCCCCTTGATCGTTCAGATCGACAAGCACCGTGGATGTCCGGTGCCATTCATCTTGCTTCAGATACGTGATATCGACTCCCTCAGTTAGCAGCGTTCTTTGCATTAACGCCCCAAAAGGATCATCACCGACCCGACCTATAAATCCACTTATTCCGCCTAATCTGGCGATTCCCACCGCAACGTTAGCTGGCGCGCCGCCAGGACAAGGCAGTAGGCGCCCGTCTGATTCTGGCAAGAGATCTACGACCGCATCCCCTAAAACCCATACTTTGGCTGTAATGCCGATCAGTTAAGGATCAGTTGACCGATCCAGTGGCTGTGTAAGAATCCGGAAACGCTCACTTGTTTCCGGATTTTTTTATGCACATTGGACAGGCTCTTGATCTGGTATCCCGTTACGATTCTCTGCGTAACCCACTGACTTCTCTGGGGGATTACCTCGACCCCGAACTCATCTCTCGTTGCCTTGCCGAATCAGGTACTGTAACGCTACGCAAGCGCCGTCTTCCCCTCGAAATGATGGTCTGGTGTATTGTTGGCATGGCGCTTGAGCGTAAAGAACCTCTTCACCAGATTGTGAATCGCCTGGACATCATGCTGCCGGGCAATCGCCCCTTCGTTGCCCCCAGTGCCGTTATTCAGGCCCGCCAGCGCCTGGGAAGTGAGGCTGTCCGCCGCGTGTTCACGAAAACAGCGCAGCTCTGGCATAACGCCACGCCGCATCCGCACTGGTGCGGCCTGACCCTGCTGGCCATCGATGGTGTGTTCTGGCGCACACCGGATACACCAGAGAACGATGCAGCCTTCCCCCGCCAGACACATGCCGGGAACCCGGCGCTCTACCCGCAGGTCAAAATGGTCTGCCAGATGGAACTGACCAGCCATCTGCTGACGGCTGCAGCCTTCGGCACGATGAAGAACAGCGAAAATGAGCTTGCTGAGCAACTTATAGAACAAACCGGCGATAACACTCTGACGTTAATGGATAAAGGTTATTACTCACTGGGACTGTTAAATGCCTGGAGCCTGGCGGGAGAACACCGCCACTGGATGATACCTCTCAGAAAGGGAGCGCAATATGAAGAGCTCAGAAAACTGGGTAAAGGCGATCATCTGGTGAAGCTGAAAACCAGCCCGCAGGCACGAAAAAAGTGGCCGGGACTGGGAAATGAAGTGACAGCCCGCCTGCTGACCGTGACGCGCAAAGGAAAAGTCTGCCATCTGCTGACGTCGATGACGGACGCCATGCGCTTCCCCGGAGGAGAAATGGCGGATCTGTACAGTCATCGCTGGGAAATCGAACTGGGATACAGGGAGATAAAACAGACGATGCAACTGAGCAGGCTGACGCTGAGAAGTAAAAAGCCGGAGCTTGTGGAGCAAGAGCTGTGGGGTGTCTTACTGGCTTATAATCTGGTGAGATATCAGATGATTAAAATGGCGGAACATCTGAAAGGTTACTGGCCGAATCAACTGAGTTTCTCAGAATCATGCGGAATGGTGATGAGAATGCTGATGACATTGCAGGGCGCTTCACCGGGACGTATACCGGAGCTGATGCGCGATCTTGCAAGTATGGGACAACTTGTGAAATTACCGACGAGAAGGGAAAGGGCCTTCCCGAGAGTGGTAAAGGAGAGGCCCTGGAAATACCCCACAGCCCCGAAAAAGAGCCAGTCAGTTGCTTAACTGACTGGCATTAATACTTTGGCTGACATTTTTTTCCCTTAAATTCATCTGAGTTACGCATAGTGATAAACCTCTTTCTCGCAAAATCGTCATGGATTTACTAAAACATGCATATTCGATCACAAAACGTCATAGTTAACGTTAACATTTGTGATATTCATCGCATTTATGAAAGTAAGGGACTATATTTTTATAAAAGTTAACGTTAACAATTCACCAAATTTGCTTAACCAGGATGATTAAAATGACGCAATCTCGATTGCATGCGGCGCAAAACGCACTAGCAAAACTTCATGAGCACCGGGGTAACACTTTCTATCCCCATTTTCACCTCGCGCCACCTGCCGGATGGATGAACGATCCAAACGGCCTGATCTGGTTTAACGATCGTTATCACGCGTTTTATCAACATCACCCGATGAGCGAACACTGGGGACCAATGCACTGGGGACATGCCACCAGCGACGATATGATCCACTGGCAGCATGAGCCTATTGCGCTAGCGCCAGGAGACGATAATGACAAAGACGGGTGTTTTTCAGGTAGTGCTGTCGATGACAATGGTGTCCTCTCACTTATCTACACCGGACACGTCTGGCTCGATTGTGCAGGTAATGACGATGCAATTCGCGAAGTACAATGTCTGGCTACCAGTCGGGATGGTATTCATTTCGAGAAACAGGGTGTGATCCTCACTCCACCAGAAGGAATCATGCACTTCCGCGATCCTAAAGTGTGGCGTGAAGCCGACACATGGTGGATGGTAGTCGGGGCGAAAGATCCAGGCAACACGGGGCAGATCCTGCTTTATCGCGGCAGTTCATTGCGTGAATGGACCTTCGATCGCGTACTGGCCCACGCTGATGCGGGTGAAAGCTATATGTGGGAATGTCCGGACTTTTTCAGCCTTGGCGATCAGCATTATCTGATGTTTTCCCCGCAGGGAATGAATGCCGAGGGATACAGTTACCGAAATCGCTTTCAAAGTGGCGTAATACCCGGAATGTGGTCGCCAGGACGACTTTTTGCACAATCCGGGCATTTTACTGAACTTGATAACGGGCATGACTTTTATGCACCACAAAGCTTTTTAGCGAAGGATGGTCGGCGTATTGTTATCGGCTGGATGGATATGTGGGAATCGCCAATGCCCTCAAAACGTGAAGGATGGGCAGGCTGCATGACGCTGGCGCGCGAGCTATCAGAGAGCAATGGCAAACTTCTACAACGCCCGGTTCACGAAGCTGAGTCGTTACGCCAGCAGCATCAATCTGTCTCTCCCCGCACAATCAGCAATAAATATGTTTTGCAGGAAAACGCGCAAGCAGTTGAGATTCAGTTGCAGTGGGCGCTGAAGAACAGTGATGCCGAACATTACGGATTACAGCTCGGCACTGGAATGCGGCTGTATATTGATAACCAATCTGAGCGACTTGTTTTGTGGCGGTATTACCCACACGAGAATTTAGACGGCTACCGTAGTATTCCCCTCCCGCAGCGTGACACGCTCGCCCTAAGGATATTTATCGATACATCATCCGTGGAAGTATTTATTAACGACGGGGAAGCGGTGATGAGTAGTCGAATCTATCCGCAGCCAGAAGAACGGGAACTGTCGCTTTATGCCTCCCACGGAGTGGCTGTGCTGCAACATGGAGCACTCTGGCTACTGGGTTAACATAATATCAGGTGGAACAACGGATCAACAGCGGACAAGGGATCCGCGTCACTCTTCCCCCTTCACGACCTTCAATAATATGCAATGCAGCTTCCCGCCCGATAATGTCATGTGGAAGCTGAATTGTGGTCAGCGGCGGTAAAAACAGATGCCCGACGCCAACCAGATTATCAAAGCCCATTACGGCGACATCCTGCGGGATACGTACCCCCTTCGCCAGGAGAACCTGATAAGCGACAAAGGCTGCACGATCGTTACCACATATCAGAACATCAAAATCTGGTTTGCCCGATTTGAAGTGGGCATTGAGTAAACTTGCGAGATCGGTGTAGTGATCATCACCTGTTGCCATGTGAAATTGTTTCACCTCAGCCAGATCTCGTCCAGCATCACGCCAGGCCTGCTCAAATCCCTGCCGACGATACCCTGTTGCCAACGCACTTTCCGGTAGCCAGAAGCATAACGGTTGACGATAGCCCGCCGCGAGCAAATGCTGTGTTGATTCATATTGTGCAGTGTAATCATCAGGGATATAACTGGGTAACGCTGGGTCATCCGCCACACAGTTCGCCAATACAATATTTTCACCATACAGAGACTCAGGCAGCGTGATATGTCGCAGCCCCATTGTAGTATAGATAATGCCATCCGGACGGTGGGCAAGCAGCTGACGTGCCGCGCGGGCAGCGTCATCTTCAGAAAAAATATTGATTAAAAAACTATTCCAGCCGAACTCGCTGGCGGTTTGCTCAATGGCAAGCAGAATATCAACAGAGAAAGGAGTGGTAGCCGTGTCCTGCGCCAGCACGGCGAGAGTCGACGGCTTACGTCCTTGAGCGCGCATCTTACGGGCGGAAAGATCAGGAACATAATTCAGGGTCTGGATTGCCTGCAATACGCGGTCACGCGTTGCAGGACGCACAGATTCTGCATTATGCATCACCCGGGAGACTGTCATCATCGACACTCCCGCCAGGCGTGCGACATCCTTTAATGAAGCCATACCCAAGCCGTTTGCCGTAAAACGGGCACTGTAGCAGAAACAGACGTCACTGGCGAGATCCAACGCCCTATCACCTGACACAGCAATACAATAAAAAATAACAATAATTCCCGGACAATTGTCCCCAATTCCGCCTCTGTTCTCGCCAACGAGTAACCATATAGGCAAGTAAGTAAAACATGCCAACTGGCATCGCCAACCTGGAGAAGAAAATATAAATATGGATCATTGTGCTGCCGCTGTATCCCGACATCAGCCCGGAAATTATTGCGATTGCTATCGGTTCAGGTGCAATTGGCTGCACGATCGTTACGGACTCGCTTTTCTGGCTAGTGAAGCAATATTGCGGCGCTACGCTCAATGAAACATTTAAATACTATACGACAGCGACATTTATCGCTTCAGTCGTCGCTCTGGCGGGCACATTCCTGCTGTCATTTATCATCTAAGCGCAAAGAGACGTACTATGGAAAACGCTAAAATGAACTCGCTCATCGCCCAGTATCCGTTGGTAAAGGATCTGGTTGCTCTTAAAGAAACCACCTGGTTTAATCCTGGCACGACCTCATTGGCTGAAGGTTTACCTTATGTTGGCCTGACCGAACAGGATGTTCAGGACGCCCATGCGCGCTTATCCCGTTTTGCACCCTATCTGGCAAAAGCATTTGCTGAAACTGCTGCCACTGGGGGGATTATTGAATCAGAACTGGTTGCCATTCCAGCTATGCAAAAACGGCTGGAAAAAGAATATCAGCAACCGATCAGCGGGCAACTGTTACTGAAAAAAGATAGCCATTTGCCCATTTCCGGCTCCATAAAAGCACGCGGCGGGATTTATGAAGTCCTGGCACACGCAGAAAAACTGGCTCTGGAAGCGGGGTTGCTGACGCTTGATGATGACTACAGCAAACTGCTTTCTCCGGAGTTTAAACAGTTCTTTAGCCAATACAGCATTGCTGTGGGCTCAACCGGAAATCTGGGGTTATCAATCGGCATTATGAGCGCCCGCATTGGCTTTAAGGTGACAGTTCATATGTCTGCTGATGCCCGGGCATGGAAAAAAGCGAAACTGCGCAGCCATGGCGTTACGGTCGTGGAATATGAGCAAGATTATGGTGTTGCCGTCGAGGAAGGACGTAAAGCAGCGCAGTCTGACCCGAACTGTTTCTTTATTGATGACGAAAATTCCCGCACGTTGTTCCTTGGGTATTCCGTCGCTGGCCAGCGTCTTAAAGCGCAATTTGCCCAGCAAGGCCGTATCGTCGATGCTGATAACCCTCTGTTTGTCTATCTGCCGTGTGGTGTTGGCGGTGGTCCTGGTGGCGTCGCATTCGGGCTTAAACTGGCGTTTGGCGATCATGTTCACTGCTTTTTTGCCGAACCAACGCACTCCCCTTGTATGTTGTTAGGCGTCCATACAGGATTACACGATCAGATTTCTGTTCAGGATATTGGTATCGACAACCTTACCGCAGCGGATGGCCTTGCAGTTGGTCGCGCATCAGGCTTTGTCGGGCGGGCAATGGAGCGTCTGCTGGATGGCTTCTATACCCTTAGCGATCAAACCATGTATGACATGCTTGGCTGGCTGGCGCAGGAAGAAGGTATTCGTCTTGAACCTTCGGCACTGGCGGGTATGGCCGGACCTCAGCGCGTATGTGCATCAGTAAGTTACCAACAGATGCACGGTTTCAGCGCAGAACAACTGCGTAATACCACTCATCTGGTGTGGGCGACGGGAGGTGGAATGGTGCCGGAAGAAGAGATGAATCAATATCTGGCAAAAGGCCGTTAATAACGTTTCAACGCAGCATCGCAATCCTTTCCCTGGGTGAGCGATGCTGCCGATGGCGCAGACTTAAGATCCCCGGTCTTACCCGCTATAACCCCCTCCTTTTATCATCACCCAACGCCTTTCGCTGTAAACGGCGGTTTCGCAAACCAAACCAAAACCGTAAGTAAGATAAAAGCAATAGCCGCCATACGGAAAATCTCATTTGCAGAAATAGAAAGTGACTGCTGGGTTATTTCATTATTAATTTCATTAAGAACTCCTGAAAGCGAACCATAATATTTATCCATAATTTGTGACGATGAATTAAACACGGGGTTAAATTGATCGATGGTTGCTGTCAACTGACTATGGTGTAACGATTCGCGTCGTCCCCACAGCGTCATTGTCAACGACGTACCAACTGATCCTGACAAGGTACGAAAAAAATTACTCATACTCGAGGCATTGGCAAATTTATTATCTGGCAAGCCTGAAAACGAAATCGTTGTTAAGGGTAAAAAGAAACAGGCAACGGCGAATCCCTGAAAAAACTGCGGCAAAATGATGCCTGTAAAATCAATCGTTGGCATAAATGTCACAGAACGCCAGTAATAGCAAACCGCATACATCAAAAAACTAAATGTCACTAACAACCGCATGTCTATTTTGTTGCCATAACGTCCTATCAAAGGTGAAATTAATAGTGGCATGATGCCGATGGGCGCATAAGCAAGTCCGGCCCATATCGCATTATACCCCATCGTTTCCTGGAGTAACTGCGGCATAAGGACGATCGCTCCAGAGTAAAATAAATACGCGCATGTGATACTCACAATACCAATGGTGAAGTTACGGGACTTAAACAAACTGAGATCAAGAATCGGGTTCTCTGAGGTCGACTCCCAAATGACTAAAGAGATCAGAGAAATAACTGATACTACTGTTAATATTATTATTGTACTCGAGTTGAACCAATCCAGATCGCGCCCTTTATCAAGCATAATTTGCAAGCCACCAACACCGAGCACTAACAGGGTCAGTCCTGGTAGATTCATTTTGACCGGTGAAGTCTCAGTTTCTCTTCCTTTAAGTAAGGTTAAGCATAATGTCAGGACGATAATCCCCATAGGGACATTGATTAAAAATATCCAACCCCAGCTAAAGTTATCACAAATATAACCGCCCAATATCGGCCCACATATCGGAGCGATAATCACGGTCATTGACCATAATGCCAGAGCAAATGTTCTTTTTTCTGGCGGATAATTCCTTAATAATAAACTCTGTGACAGTGGAATTAACGGCCCCGCCATTAACCCCTGAACGACTCTAAAAAATATCAGCACATCAAGATTGGTCGATAGGCTACACATTAATGAAGACAGCGAAAAAAAGGTTACTGAAAGTAAAAATAATCTTAATTCGCCTATTCTTTGTGCCAACCTGCCAGTAACAGGGATCGCAATGGCATTTGCTACACCAAACGAGGTGATAACCCAGGTGCCTTCGTCTGTTGATGCTCCCAGAAAGCCAGATATTGTCGGTATTGCGACGTTAGAAATAGTGGAATCCAACATTTGCATAAATGTCGCTAATGACAATGCAATAGTGACGCACCATAACGTCCCACCGGTTAATGGTGCCGGAGTTGATTTAGTGATTGCCATTAAAGTTGTCCATTATGCGAAATAATGTTGCTAATTTCTTTTTCTATCGGACTGGTATCGATAACTAAAGCCTTACTGGTATAAGCCGGCATGGAGGTCACGGTTGAAGCCAGCTCAGGCATCTCAGCAATGTCTTCGTCCTTCGTATCAATAGTTGCAGTCATCGATAAACCAATGCGCAAGGGGTGTTCCATGAGTTCTTTTGGATCAAGAGAAACTTCAACCGGTACACGCTGAACGATTTTGATCCAGTTCCCTGTCGCATTTTGTGCAGGTAATAAGGAGAACGCATTGCCGGTTCCCATATTGATCCCTGTCACCCGACCATGAAACACAACATTTTCACCATAAAGATCGCTGATAATATTGACTGATTGACCAATCCGTACATCCGTGAGTTGTGTTTCTTTAAAGTTGGCATTAACCCACATTTGACGTGCCGGTACGACAGCCATTAACGATTGTCCGGGACTCACTGTTTCGCCGACCTGAACACTTCGCTGGGCAATATAGCCAGTAACCGGACTCCTTATATCCGTACGTTTAAGCGCCAACCAGGCTTCTTTGGTTGCATCCGCCGCTTCAACTACTTGTGGCTGACGGTTTAATGGTGTGTTCATTACTAAAGCTTTATTCGCTTTATAAGCCTGGATAGCGGCATTCAGTGCCGCTTTGCTACTTATTAACGTATCTTTGGTATGCTCCAGCGTTTCTTTTGAAATAACCCCCTGCTTCGCTAAAGGCACACGACGGTTATAATCTTCTAAGGATTGTTGATACTGAATACGTGCTGAAGCGACTTCGGCACTGTATTGTTTATCCTGTAAGTACAGTTTATTCGTTTGCCGAACAATATTTGCCAGATTATTTTTAGCTTTATTGAGTGCGATAGTGGCATCAGTTTTATCCAGTGAAACTAAAATGTCACCCTGTCGAACGTAGTTCGTATCTTTATGATTAACTACAGTGACACTACCTGAGACTTGTGCAGAAATTGGATCTGCATTCCCCGTGACATAGGCGTCATCTGTACTAATCATGTCTTCTAATTCCATTGACCAATAGGCATAGGCACCTGAAAACGCAATAAATAAAACTATCACCAATAAAGAAAAGTATTTTTTTCTGTTAGACTGTTTTTTATTTGAATTAATCTGTTCCACTATTATCTCTCATTTCGCATAGATGAAATTTATGAATTGAATGAAAAGAGTATTCATTCTTCATATCAAACACAGTGCATGTGTTGCACATTATCCCAGGAACGTTGGAGGCCTAATTTAAATGAGGTGCAAAAAAAACAACAGAGGACTAAACCGTGGCTTTTGCAATACAATTCTTACGCCTGTAGGATTAGTGAGAAGACTTATAGTGCTAACTTGAAACTATAAATCATCGGTATAATCCCTGATTTTATTGTTGACATTTCATTTATGCCGACTATTTATATGGTATACTTGTCGAATTATCTTAAAGGAAGCTCAGATTTTCTTATTTTTATTGAGAAAATGAGATGACGCCTTATGTCTGTATTACTACAGGGAGAAGGGAGATGCTTCATTGCAAAGGGAATAATCTATGAACGCAATAATTATTGATGACCATCCTCTTGCTATCGCAGCAATTCGTAATTTATTGATCAAAAACGATATTGAAATCTTAGCGGAGTTAACTGAAGGCGGAAGCGCCGTTCAGCGGGTGGAAACACTTAAGCCTGATATCGTCATCATTGATGTCGATATCCCCGGAGTTAACGGTATCCTGGTGTTAGAAACGCTGAGGAAGCGCCAATATAGCGGAATTATTATTATCGTCTCCGCTAAAAATGACCATTTTTACGGGAAACATTGTGCTGATGCTGGCGCTAATGGTTTCGTGAGTAAAAAAGAAGGCATGAACAATATCATTGCGGCTATTGAAGCTGCAAAAAATGGCTACTGCTATTTCCCCTTCTCTCTCAACCGGTTTGTTGGAAGTTTAACGTCCGACCAGCAAAAACTCGACTCCTTATCGAAACAAGAAATTAGTGTCATGCGGTATATTCTTGATGGCAAGGATAATAATGACATTGCGGAAAAAATGTTCATCAGCAACAAAACTGTCAGCACTTATAAAAGTCGCCTGATGGAAAAATTAGAATGTAAATCACTGATGGATCTTTACACATTCGCACAACGTAACAAAATCGGCTAACCACATGAAGTTTTTACCCTATATTTTTCTTCTCTGTTGTGGTCTTTGGTCGACCATAAGTTTCGCAGACGAAGATTACATCGAATATCGTGGCATCAGTAGTAACAACCGTGTCATACTTGATCCAGTACGTCTGAGCAACAAGGAATTACGTTGGTTAGCGAGCAAAAAAAATCTTGTGATTGCAGTACATAAGTCCCAAACGGCTACGTTGTTGCATACCGATTCGCAGCAACGAGTTCGTGGTATTAATGCTGATTATTTAAATCTTTTAAAAAGAACGTTAAATATCAAATTAACACTCCGGGAATACGCCGATCATCAAAAAGCAATGGACGCGCTGGAAGAAGGTGAAGTCGATATAGTGTTATCACATTTAGTAGCTTCGCCGCCTCTTAATGATGACATTGCTGCAACCAAACCACTGATAATTACCTTTCCGGCGCTGGTAACCACCCTTCACGATTCAATGCGACCGCTTACCTCATCAAAACCAGTAAATATTGCTCGAGTAGCAAATTATCCCCCTGACGAGGTAATTCATCAATCATTTCCAAAAGCAACAATTATCTCTTTTACAAATTTATATCAGGCATTAGCATCCGTCTCAGCCGGACAGAATGATTACTTTATTGGTAGTAACATCATTACCAGCAGTATGATTTCCCGCTATTTCACTCACTCCTTAAATGTAGTGAAATATTATAACTCACCGCGTCAATATAATTTTTTCTTGACCAGAAAAGAATCTGTCGTTCTTAATGAAGTACTCAATCGATTTGTTGATGCTTTGACAAATGAAGTTCGCTATGAAGTATCACAAAATTGGCTTGATACAGGAAACCTGGCCTTTCTGAACAAACCATTAGAACTCACTGAACATGAAAAACAATGGATTAAGCAGCATCCCGATTTAAAGGTGCTGGAAAATCCTTACTCCCCTCCCTATTCTATGACGGATGAAAATGGCTCGGTTCGGGGCGTTATGGGGGATATTCTTAATATTATTACTTTGCAAACAGGTTTAAATTTTTCTCCGATCACCGTTTCACACAATATCCATGCTGGAACACAGCTGAATCCCGGCGGATGGGATATATTACCCGGTGCTATTTATAGTGAAGATAGAGAAAATAATGTTTTATTTGCTGAAGCCTTCATAACAACGCCTTACGTTTTTGTCATGCAAAAAGCGCCTGACAGTGAACAAACATTAAAAAAAGGAATGAAAGTTGCCATTCCATATTATTATGAGCTTCATTCGCAATTAAAAGAGATGTATCCGGAGGTAGAGTGGATAAAAGTCGATAACGCCAGCGCTGCATTTCACAAGGTCAAGGAAGGCGAACTTGATGCTCTGGTCGCGACACAGTTAAATTCACGTTACATGATCGACCATTACTATCCTAATGAACTTTATCATTTTCTTATTCCCGGCGTTCCGAATGCATCGCTTTCGTTCGCTTTTCCTCGCGGAGAACCGGAACTTAAGGATATTATTAATAAAGCACTGAATGCAATCCCCCAAGCGAAGTTCTGCGCCTGACCGAAAAATGGATTAAAATGCCCAATGTGACCATTGACACATGGGACCTCTATAGCGAGCAATTTTATATTGTTACGACATTATCCGTTTTATTAGTTGGCAGTAGCCTTTTATGGGGATTCTACCTGTTACGCTCAGTTCGTCGTCGTAAAGTCATTCAGGGTGATTTAGAAAACCAAATATCATTCCGAAAAGCACTCTCGGATTCCTTACCGAATCCAACTTATGTTGTAAACTGGCAAGGTAATGTCATTAGTCATAATAGTGCTTTTGAACATTATTTCACTGCGGATTACTACAAAAATGCAATGTTACCATTAGAAAACAGTGACTCCCCTTTAAAGATGTTTTTTCTAATGCGCATGAAGTCACAGCAGAAACGAAAGAAAATCGAACAATATACACACAGGTTTTTGAAATTGATAATGGCATCGAGAAAAGATGCATTAATCACTGGCATACATTATGCAATCTGCCAGCCAGCGATCATGCTGTTTATATTTGTGGTTGGCAAGATATTACAGAGACGCGTGATTTAATTCATGCACTCGAAGTAGAGAGAAATAAAGCGATCAATGCAACTGTCGCAAAAAGTCAGTTTCTGGCAACAATGAGTCACGAAATAAGAACACCAATAAGCTCCATTATGGGCTTCCTGGAACTTCTGTCGGGTTCTGGTCTTAGCAAGGAGCAACGGGTGGAGGCGATTTCACTTGCCTACTCCACCGGACAATCACTCCTCGGCTTAATTGGTGAAATCCTTGATGTCGACAAAATTGAATCGGGTAACTATCAACTTCAACCACAATGGGTCGATATCCCTACTTTAGTCCAGAACACTTGTCACTCTTTCGGTGCGATTGCTGCAAGCAAATCGATCGCATTAATTTGCAGCAGTACATTTCCTGATCATTACCTGGTTAAGATCGACCCTCAGGCGTTTAAGCAGGTCTTATCAAATTTACTGAGCAATGCTCTCAAATTTACCACCGAGGGGGCAGTAAAAATTACGACCTCCCTGGTTCACATTGATGACAACCACGCTGTTATCAAAATGACGATTATGGATTCTGGAAGTGGATTATCGCAGGAAGAACAACAACAACTCTTTAAACGCTACAGCCAAACAAGTGCAGGTCGCCAGCAAACAGGATCTGGCTTAGGCTTAATGATCTGCAAAGAATTAATTAAAAATATGCAGGGCGATTTGTCATTAGAAAGTCATCCAGGCATAGGAACAACATTTACGATCACAATCCCGGTAGAAATTAGCCAGCAAGTGGCGACTGTCGAGGCAAAAGCAGAACACCCCATCACACTACCTGAAAAGTTGAGCATATTAATCGCGGATGATCATCCGACCAACAGGCTATTACTCAAACGCCAGCTAAATCTATTAGGATATGATGTTGATGAAGCCACTGATGGTGTGCAAGCGCTACACAAAGTCAGTATGCAACATTATGATCTGCTTATTACTGACGTTAATATGCCGAATATGGATGGTTTTGAGTTGACTCGCAAACTCCGTGAGCAAAATTCTTCCTTACCCATCTGGGGGCTTACAGCCAACGCACAGGCTAACGAACGTGAAAAAGGGTTAAGTTGCGGCATGAACTTATGTTTGTTCAAACCGTTGACCCTGGATGTACTGAAAACACATTTAAGTCAGTTACACCAGGTTGCGCATATTGCACCTCAGTATCGCCACCTTGATATCGAAGCCCTGAAAAATAATACGGCGAACGATCTACAACTGATGCAGGAGATTCTCATGACTTTCCAGCATGAAACGCATAAAGATCTACCCGCTGCGTTTCAAGCACTAGAAGCTGGCGATAACAGAACTTTCCATCAGTGTATTCATCGCATCCACGGTGCGGCTAACATCCTGAATTTGCAAAAGTTGATTAATATTAGCCATCAGTTAGAAATAACACCTGTTTCAGATGACAGTAAGCCTGAAATTCTTCAGTTGCTGAACTCTGTAAAAGAACACATTGCAGAGCTGGACCAGGAGATTGCTGTTTTCTGTCAGAAAAATAACTAAATAGCGGCTCCCACAATGTTCTAATGTGGGAGCTATTTACCAGCACATCTTACATTTATGATGAGAACTCCTGGCGAATTTGTTCCCCATGCTGGTCGAGCGTTGCCGCTCCCGGCATAACATGCGGGTCCGCGCAGCCGCTGATTTTTATCGGATTACCCGGCATCATTATTCCTCCGGCTTCAATCAACATATTTCTCGCCTGAGTTTGTGGCAAATTAATGGCCTCAGCCACACTTAATAACGGCGCGACGGGCACACCAACTTCATGTATTTTGGCTAACCAAACTTCAGCTGCCTGCGTTTTTAACGTTCGCTCAATATATTGTTTAAGAATAGCCTGGTTTTGTACGCGTAAAATATTGCTGCTAAATCGGGGATCATTAACCAGTTCCGTAAGCTCCAGTGCCTGGCATAACGCAGAAAAAAGCTTGTCATTACCACAACAAATCGTAATCGGCTTATCCTGAGTATCGAAAACATCAAAAGGTGCCATGTAGGGATGGCGATTTCCCAGGCGTTGTGGTGACTTCCCTGTCGCAATATATGCCATCAGACCATGCTCCAGAAAACTCAGCGTGGCATCAAACATCGCTATATCGACATGCGCCCCTCTCTGGCTCTTTTCGCGGCCATAAAGTGCACTCACTATTCCGCTGAATAAATAGACACCGCCGCATAGATCCGCAAGAGAGGTACCAACACGCACTGGCGGAGCATCAGGGTACCCTGTTTCCATCATTATCCCACTCATTGCCTGAATGATGGTATCGTAGGCAGGAGCATCTTTTAGCGGACCGGTATGTCCGAAACCTGACGATGAAGCATATATGAGGCGCGGGTTGATTTCTTGTAACCTTTCCCATGAAAACCCCAGTTTTTCCATTGTACCTGGGCGAAAATTCTCAGCTAATACATCAGCTTGTTTGAGCATATTTATAAATATACTTTTATCGTGATCATTCTTTAAATCAAGAACCACACTCTCTTTGCCATGATTAATAAAACTGTAATAGAGTGACTGTCCATCCACATAGGGACCAAATGTGCGGGTATCATCACCATGACCTGGTGGCTCAACTTTAATTACCCTTGCGCCCATATTACAAAGAAGTTGAGTTCCGAAAGGTCCATTAAGGACATGTGTCATATCGATAACTAATAAGCCTTCAAACGGCCCTTTGCTTTCATTATTTGTCATTTGCTTATGCCTTGAAAAAAGCCGAAGGTGAAAAGACACTTCGGCATTTATGTAAAATCAATAACATGATTAATTATGAAACCAGTCGACTGACATAAATCCACAAGGGAGCCGTGACGACAAAGCCCAGTACGCTCACAGCCAATGACGCTGTACCAGTACGGGTGTAGACATTAAACCGGCTGGCAATAATGATTCCGGAGAATGCCGGCGGTAATGCGCCTGCCAGTACCATCATCTGCAAATGTTCGCTGTTCAAATGACATGCCATACCAACGAGAAGCAGCGCCAGTGGCATCAGAATCAACTTCAGGAAGGTGTTATAAGCAATTTCGGCACTGAACTCGAATTTATGTGCAGCCAGAGTCAACCCCGCAGCGAATACCGCTACCCCTGAGTTAGCCTTCGCAATCAGATTAAAGGTCGGGTCCCATGCTGCCGGAATTTTTACCCCAACCAGCACCAGGATCGTTGCCAGAACAGGTGCCCATACTACTGGCTCCTTTGCCGCAGAAATTAATGCGCTCAGATTACTATTCTTCTTACCATCCGCTCCTGAGGAAGGATTCAGCAAATACAGACCAATAGGAATAGTAATTGCGTTAACAATAATAGAAATAATTGCTACCACTAAACCTGTTGATACGGAATCACCATAAATAGGATCGAGAACTGCAAACCCCAGGAATCCAATGGTAGGTGAACCCGCAATTAATGCACATACAGCGGCTTCTGCATGGGTACGTTTAAAAAATTTGTAGCAACCAAACCAGGAGAAAAAGAAACATCCGACAATAACCACAAGTGATACAAGGGTCAGACGAGTGTCCGCAAAAATCATTTCCCTGTTTGCCCGGGTAATAGAAACAAATAGAGCCGCAGGAAGAGCGTAGTTTAATACCAGTTTATTAAATGCGCGGGCTTGATCTTCTGAAAAAGTTTCTCGTCTGCCGCTAAAATAACCCAACAGCATGATTACGATAATAGGCAATAAATCGCCAATAAAAAATGTTAGCATAATAGTATTTCCGATAAGGGTCCCCTCACCATCGCATAATGAGTTGGCAAGAGGAGACGATGTCAGTATTTAATTACCAGCGACTTGTTTTGGGTTAAGTTTGGTAATATGGCCACTTTCAGTTCCTGCAGCAGGGTCGATGACCACATTAATAATGGTCGGTTTGCGCGACTGAATACCGGTGGTTAAAGCATGACGAAGTTCATCTGTCGTGGTGACGTTATAGCCAACGCCACGAAACGCATCCATTAATTTGTCATACCTTGCATGGTGCAACAGATCCGTTGGTGATGGTGCACCAGCGCCACTGAGATCAACACCGTCTCCTCTGTAGATGCCGCCATTATTAAAAATAACGATCGTCACCGGCAGGTTATATCGACAAATCGTTTCAATTTCCATCCCACTGAAACCAAAAGCACTATCACCTTCAATGGCGACAACCGGAGAACCAGAAGTCACGCTAGCACCGATGGCATAGCCCATACCGATGCCCATGACACCCCAGGTACCACAATCCAGACGACGACGTGGTTTATACATATCAATAATATTTCGTGCATTATCCAGGGTATTTGCACCTTCATTAACTAAATAAATATCCTGGTTCTCGCGCAATACGTCGCGCACAGCACTTAATGCATTAAAGTAATTTAATGGTTGAGTATCTGTACTTAATTTTTCATGCATTTTTTGTGCATTTTGCTGCTTGTGGATATTTAAAATATCGCGCCATACCAGTGGAGTCGTAAATGTGTTTTGTTTCAGTTCTGCCAGCATACCTTGCATACTGGATGCAATATCACCAACGACTGGCACAGCAATGGGGCGGTTGCTGTCAATTTCCTGCGGTTCAATATCCAGTTGAATAAACTGTGTATCTGCCGCCCATCCTTTTTTACCGTGTGCCAATAACCAATTCAGTCGTGCACCAACAAGCATGACAACGTCAGCATTTGCCAGGGCAAACGAACGCGCAGCTGCCGCAGAAAGTGGATGCGTATCTTCAAGGATCCCTTTCGCCATAGACATTGGCAGGAATGGAATCTGAGCACTTTCAATAAATTCACGAAGCTGTTCATCAGCTTGTGAATACGCCGCGCCTTTGCCAAGGATAATTAATGGCCGTTCAGCTTTTGCTAAAAGCGAAATTGCGCTAGTGACTGACTTCGGGCATGGCAATAATGCTGGCGACGGATTTTCAACTTTAACAATCGTGGTTAACGCTTCGTCTTTTTCCATCGTCGCGGCCAGGACATTTGCTGGCAAATCAAGATAAACTCCGCCAGGGCGACCCGATACAGAGACCCGGATAGCGCGTGCCAATGCAATGCCAAGATCCTGCGGCTGATTAACGCGAAATGCTGCTTTGGCATACGGTTTTGCCGCATTCATTTGGTCCAGCTCTTCATAATCACCTTGCTGTAGGTCGACGATCGCGCGGTCGCTGGAGCCGCTAATCATGATCATCGGAAAACCATTTACCGTTGCGTTGGCCAATGCGGTCAAACCATTGAGGAATCCTGGCGCAGAAACTGTCAGGCAGATCCCCGGTTTTTGGGTAAGAAAACCGCTTGCCGCAGCGGCATAGCCTGCCGACTGCTCATGACGAAAACCAATATAACGAATGCCTTCCGCCTGGGCATGGCGTGCCATATCCGTCACAGGAATACCTACAACACCATAAATAGTGTCAATATTATTCTGTTTTAATGCTTCAACGATGATATGCATACCATCTGTCATTTGAAGTTGATCTGACATGATTAATAACCTCGAAATTTTTATAAATTGGGAGCCAGAAGCCCCCGTTAATATCAGATGGCGTGGTTTTGCTTCATTGCAGCAATTTCATCGTCGCTATAACCCAGCTCCTGCAATACAGCAGCGGTATGTTCACCTAATAGCGGCGCAGCTTTAATATCCGGCGTAAAGGCAGAGAATTTCATTGGACAACCAACGGTCAGATATTTTCCACGCAACGGTTGTTCCACTTCAACAACACTGCCACTTTGGCGCAAAGAGGGATCAAGTGAAATTTCTTTCATACTTAAAACCGGTGCACAAGGAATATCAAACTGAGTCAAATAGGCCACCGCTTCATGTTTATCAATAGTGACAGTGTATTTTTCGATTTCAGCAAAAATATCGAAAATATGTGGCTGTCGGGCATGGGCTGTACTGTATGCCGAATCGGTAATCCATTCTGGTTTGCCGATGGCTTTACAGGTGTTTTCCCAGTTTTGCTCCTGAATAGTGAAATAAATATAGGCGTTAGGATCGGTTTCCCAGCCTTTACATTTCAGGATCCAGCCAGGCTGACCGCCACCACCTGCATTACCACCGCGGGGAACTGCATCACCAAATGTACCATTCGGATACTGCGGGTATTCTTCCAGATAACCCAATTTATCGAGACGCTGCTGGTCACGTAATTTCACGCGGCAAAGGTTCAATACGGCATCCTGCATTGACATGGTGACTCGTTGCCCACGCCCCGTTTTTTCGCGATGCAGCAAAGCAGCAAGTAAACCGATCAGCAAATGCATTCCGGTGTTGCTGTCACCCAACGCTGCAGCGCTTACCAGCGGCGGACCATCCCAAAAACCCGTAGTGGATGCCGCGCCACCCGCTGCCTGAGCAACGTTTTCATAGGCTTTTACATTCACATAAGGCGAACACTCATCAAACCCTTTGATCGAACCAAAAATCAGACGTGGATTGATTTCTTGAATATGCTCCCAGGTGAAGCCCATGTGATCAATGGCCCCTGGATGAAAGTTCTCGACTAAGATATCAGCTTCGCGGATCAGCTTTTCCATTACCTCTTTGCCTTCCGCTGTTTTGGTATTTAACTCAATAGAACGTTTGTTACTGTTAAGCATGGTGAAGTAAAGCGCATCGATATCAGGAATATCTCGCAGTTGGTGACGCGTTACGTCACCAACGCCGGGACGTTCAATTTTAATAACGTCAGCGCCAAACCAGGCCAGCATTTGAGTACAAGATGGGCCAGATTGCACACCGGTGAAATCGAGAACTTTAATTCCTTGAAGTGGAGTTGACATAGCAATACCTATTAGTTAATTAAATATGTGTTAATTTAGCGTTTATTTAAGGCATAACGCCCTCTATAAATAATCTGCAAAATATCTTCGTAGCGGCACTCGATATTTTTAAATTCCTGTATCAAGTACTGAAAATTATTTCATCGCCACTTCCAATTCCTTTCTGCATGGTAAGTAGTGAGGACGAAAAGAAGAATATGATAAATATTTATTCGTGGTAATCAGAGAGAGTCGCGACATTTGTGATGTTATTCTTACAACTGTAAGAAGCGCCGGTGATTTACAAGTAAGAGTATGATTACGCTTTTTAAAGCGTACCATAAAGCATAACATAATAAATGATTTGTGATGACACTGGATTATTGCGGTTTACTTTGAGGAAAATAAAATGCGTGTTTATAGAACCGCGAGCGCCAAATAATTTTATGACCACAACCTGTCGTATTGTGGTCATAAAAAATTGTCGGCTGGAGGGAGTTAAATCCTTTACCTCAATATACTGCCTGTCAGCATTAGTTCACAAACAGTGCTTCGCTATCGACGATGATTCCATCTTCCGCACCTTTAAGCGCCAGGTTTGCCTCGTAGTATTGCTTTTTATCAAGCAGTTTCTGCGCATCAGCAAGTGCATTACGAGTCTGTTTAAGCGGCATCAGATATTGGTTTTCCATTACGCCAACACCGGCCAGGCGAAGCTCTTCCATTGCGCCCTTTTTATCCCCTTTCGCCATTTTTTCATTGGCAATTTTTATCGCGGCTTCTTTTTCGGGTGTTGCTACATAACTCTCAGAAATTCCGACAGATGCATTAATGACAATATATTGGTCATCATTGAGATTGGTCTTTTTACCTGGCTTAGCGAACTTTGCCCATTCGGTACTGTCATCTGACAGCAAAGCGGAAGCTTCATTGGTCAGTTCTTTTGCCTTTTCCGGATCGCCATGAAACAGAGCCAGGCGCGCTACCTGCACGTCACGCATCGCATATAAACCTTGTTCAGAGATACGCTCTGCTGCTGCCGTTTTCTGGGTTTGCTGAGTTTGCTGTTGTGCCGCTACCGGTGCATTATCAGCAGCCCATACAGTTGAAGATGCCAGAATTGCTGTGACCATCGTAGCCATAATTAAACGTTTCATACTTACCTCATTCTTTAACAGTTTTAGAAAACGCCGCCATCATATTGGGTGAGCATGAAATGAGAAATCAGAGAGCAACGGTCATTTTGAAAGGGTTATCTTACAATTGTAGTTATTATCGCAAAGCGGCATTTAGTCTTACAGTTGTAGGAATATGCTTCCTGTCGCAGAGAACTATTCTTATATACCACAAAGAGATGTCATTTATTATATTGATGTAAATATTGATTAATTATATGTAAATACAGCCATAACATCGTATGGTTCTCAGTGAACCATTTTCAGGATAACTTTCTATGAAAGTAAACTTAATACTTTTCAGCTTATTTTTATTGGTCTCTATTATGGCATGCAATGTTTTTGCATTTTCCATTTCTGGTGGTGTAAGTGAGAGGAGCTATAAAGAGACTGAAAAAACATCAGCGATGACAACCACACACTCTACAAAACTTCAGCCATCACAGGCGATTTTGTTTAAGATGAGAGAAGATGCGCCACCATTAAACCTCACAGAAGAAATCACGCCTACTTATCCGACAAAGGCGAATTATCTTATTCATCCTGTGCGATAGCGTCTGTCACATGGCAGGTGAACAATCATGTCTGATGCTGATGTGAACACCTGCCCAAATGAGCCATCCTGACCCACTATCGCCTGCCATACCCCACCATAAAGCGAATCATCAAGCCACAAGCCGGGGCAAGAAACATAAATATCCCCGTCACCAGTTCATTACCGCCAGTTAACCACATGGTGAAGTAATAAATGAGTGCAGCGAGGATCACCATGCCGAAGAAAGAAGAGACCGCCGATACCACGTTCAGTACCTGACCGATGTAGCCGCTTACGCAGACAATACACAGGGCGAGAAACATCCATAAATAAATCATAGCTCAACCTCCTGCCGCGCTAAAAAACCTGTAACTTCAGTCACTTTAATAGTAAGACAATCCTTAACCTCTGGCAATTTTTGCTAAGCATCAATGAAAACAGCACGTTAAATGCAACGCTATTGCGTGCGGAAAATTTTTTACTTTGCACGATTAATAATCAGTAGCTGAAAGCAGTCAGCCAGTGATAAAGTAGAGCCACCGCATTCATGCTCCTCGTGGTTATGTCCTGACTAGTCTTTACACTCTTTACAGGAACCATTGTCGTACATGATGGCCCAACCAATTGAGTGTACCGCTGTCGACATGGAATCTTCTGCGATACAACAATTCGTATCTACAGAAGGTAACTATGTTTCCACAATGCAAATTTTCCCGCGAGTTTCTACATCCTCGCTACTGGCTCACATGGTTTGGGCTTGGTGTACTCTGGCTTTGGGTACAGCTTCCTTATCCTGTTCTCTGCTTTCTCGGCACGCGTATTGGCGCAATGGCGCGACCATTCCTGAAACGTCGTGAATCTATCGCCCGTAAAAACCTGGAACTTTGTTTCCCGCAGCATTCTGCGGAAGAACGCGAGAAGATGATTGCCGAAAACTTTCGTTCACTCGGCATGGCGCTGGTAGAAACCGGCATGGCATGGTTCTGGCCCGACAGTCGCGTACGTAAATGGTTTGATGTTGAAGGGTTGGATAACCCTAAACGCGCACAAATGCAAAATCGCGGCGTAATGGTTGTCGGCGTCCATTTTATGTCGCTGGAACTGGGCGGCCGCGTGATGGGACTGTGCCAACCAATGATGGC
Organism: Shigella sonnei; assembly: GCF_002950395.1. Taxonomy (NCBI): domain Bacteria; kingdom Pseudomonadati; phylum Pseudomonadota; class Gammaproteobacteria; order Enterobacterales; family Enterobacteriaceae; genus Shigella; species Shigella sonnei. The sequence goes on along the minus strand of NZ_CP026802.1, from coordinate 317,345 downwards.
TACCTATCGTCCACATAATAATCAGCTGATGGAATGGGTGCAGACCCGTGGGCGCATGCGCTCTAACAAAGCGATGATCGGCAGAAATAATCTGCGCGGCATTGTCGGTGCACTGAAGAAAGGTGAAGCGGTATGGTTTGCTCCCGATCAGGATTATGGTCGTAAAGGCAGCTCCTTCGCGCCGTTCTTTGCGGTGGAAAATGTCGCCACAACCAATGGCACCTATGTTCTCTCCCGTCTCTCTGGCGCAGCCATGTTGACCGTAACGATGGTAAGAAAAGCGGATTACAGCGGATATCGTTTGTTCATCACCCCAGAGATGGAAGGCTACCCGACAGATGAAAATCAAGCCGCTGCCTATATGAACAAGATTATCGAGAAAGAGATCATGCGCGCACCGGAGCAGTACCTCTGGATCCACCGTCGCTTTAAAACGCGCCCGGTGGGAGAATCGTCGTTGTACATTTAACAAACTGCTCTTACTCTTTCCCTCCTCAAATCGGCCATAATAACCTCATGGTTTTTATGGCTTTTTTCTTAAGGTTTTTTCCTTCGCTGAATATCTAATTATTACCGTCAGAAATTAAACTGTCGCCGATATGAGACACTTGTAAGTTACTAAAAGTAAATAAGAAAATGCCTCTTGTCTCGTTTCAGTTTTAGGCGTACATTAACGCCGTCTTGAGCAGTTTAGCTCAGAATTCTGGGGTGATGCCCACGGTAAAATACAGGGCTTTTAAGGTCGCTTTGCCCGGTGTCAACTCACTGTATCAGGTGTAATGAAGTCATTCAGGCGTAACAGTAATTACGCGGAGAGATGTAAAGTGAAATATTTCTTTATGGGCATTTCTTTTATGGTCATCGTTTGGGCCGGTACTTTTGCCCTGATGATCTAAAAGCAAACTGTGCAATGAAAAACAGGAGCCATCAGGCTCCTGTTTGCATTTCTGACGACGGTGTTTATTCCGCGTTTTCGTGAATATGTTTGCTGCTGGCGGGTAGTAAACCGTCGGCACGGAACATCGCTTTAATCCCTCTGATGGCCTGACGAATACGGTCGCGGTTTTCAATCAGTGCAAAGCGAACATGCGTATCACCATAGTCGCCAAAGCCAATCCCCGGCGAGACACAAACCTTCGCTTCGTTAAGGAGCTTCTTGGCAAATTCCAGCGATCCCATGGCCGCATATGGTTCCGGGATTTTCGCCCAGACATACATCGAAGCCTTCGGCATTTCGACCATCCAGCCCGCTTCATGCAGCCCTTTAACCAATACATCACGGCGGCGTTTGTACTGTTCGGTAATGTCGCGCACGCACTGTTGATCGCCCTCGAGTGCCGCAATCGCCGCCACCTGCAACGGCGTAAAAGTGCCGTAATCGTGATAGCTTTTGATTCGCGCCAGGGCACTGACCAGCGTTTTGTTGCCGACCATAAAGCCGATACGCCAGCCCGCCATGTTGTAGCTTTTCGACAGCGTAAAGAACTCGACCGCCACATCGCGTGCACCCGGCACCTGCATAATTGACGGCGCTTTCCAGCCATCGTAGACGATATCGGCATAGGCCAGGTCATGGACCACCAGCACATCGTAGCGTTTCGCCAGCGCCACAACCTTTTCGAAGAACTCCAGTTCCACGCATTGCGCGGTTGGGTTCGACGGGAAGCCGAGGATCATCATCTTCGGTTTCGGATAACTTTCACGAATGGCGCGCTCCAGTTCGTTGAAGAAATCGACACCTTCCACCAGCGGCACTGAGCGTACCTGCGCCCCGGCAATCACCGCGCCATAAATATGGATCGGGTAACTTGGATTCGGCACCAGCACCGTGTCACCATGATCCAGCGTCGCCAGCATCAGATGCGCCAGGCCCTCTTTCGAACCAATAGTGACGATGGCTTCTGATTCCGGGTCGATTTCAACGTCGTAGCGATCCTGATACCAGCGGGAAATGGCGCGACGTAACCGCGGAATGCCGCGTGAAGTGGAGTAACCATGCGTGTCCGGGCGCTGGGCCACAGTACATAATTTTTCGACGATATGCGGCGGAGTCGCACCGTCCGGGTTACCCATGCTGAAATCGATAATATCTTCGCCGCGCCGACGCGCAGCCATTTTCAGTTCAGCGGTGATGTTAAAAACGTAGGGCGGGAGACGATCAATGCGCGTAAAGCGACGTTCAGGGCGAGTGTCAGCCATAATTTCCTCAGATTAACGTTAGCGCCCGGACCGTCCGAGCGACGCTGCCACAATGGTGGCTGTTTTGAAAATAGCCTGATTAATTTCTGTCTGTCCAGCGTTTTAGAACATTTTTATCAATGGCTTTAAATGAGGAACTCCACTTCAAAAACAGGAAATTTTTCTACGCTAACAAGAAAATTACCACCAATTTTATTAACATTATAATTTCAATAAATTTACCAGCCAGAAGTGCATTATCAAGAGATACATTGCTAATACACCATTTATCTTTCAATCCCCTTTTAAATTTATGGTTTTTCCTCAAAAACGGCCTGCTGGTCATCAGCCTTCAGGTTACCTATCATAGAGGTTTAATCCTTATTCAGAGTCACCCGTGCACGAAATATTCAACATGCTGCTGGCGGTCTTCGATCGGGCAGCGTTAATGCTTATCTGCCTGTTCTTTCTCATCCGTATCCGCCTGTTTCGCGAACTGTTGCACAAGTCGGCGCACTCCCCAAAAGAATTGCTCGCCGTTACCGCCATTTTCTCGCTGTTCGCCCTGTTCAGCACCTGGTCCGGCGTTCCCGTAGAAGGCTCGCTGGTGAACGTACGTATTATCGCGGTGATGTCCGACGGGATTCTGTTTGGCCCGTGGGTAGGCATCATTACCGGCGTGATTGCGGGTATTCACCGGTATTTAATTGATATCGGCGGCGTGACGGCGATCCCCTGCTTTATCACCAGCATTCTGGCGGGTTGTATATCAGGCTGGATAAACCTGAAAATCCCCAAAGCACAGCGCTGGCGCGTCGGTATTCTCGGCGGCATGTTGTGTGAGACGTTGACCATGATTCTGGTAATTGTCTGGGCACCAACTACCGCGTTGGGGATCGATATCGTCTCTAAAATCGGCATTCCAATGATCCTCGGTAGCGTCTGTATCGGCTTTATTGTGCTTCTGGTGCAAAGCGTTGAGGGCGAAAAAGAGGCCAGCGCCGCGCGGCAGGCCAAGCTGGCGCTGGATATCGCCAACAAAACGCTACCGCTGTTTCGCCATGTCAATAGCGAGTCATTACGCAAGGTCTGCGAAATTATCCGCGATGACATTCACGCCGATGCGGTGGCGATTACTAATACCGATCATGTGCTGGCCTATGTTGGCGTGGGTGAACATAACTATCAGAATGGCGATGACTTCATTAGCCCGACTACCCGTCAGGCGATGAATTACGGAAAAATCATCATTAAAAACAATGATGAAGCCCACCGCACACCAGAGATTCATTCCATGCTGGTGATCCCATTGTGGGAGAAAGGGGTCGTGACCGGAACGCTGAAAATTTACTACTGCCACGCGCATCAGATCACCTCGTCATTACAGGAAATGGCGGTCGGTCTGTCGCAAATCATCTCCACGCAACTGGAGGTTTCACGCGCCGAGCAGCTACGTGAAATGGCAAATAAGGCAGAGCTTCGCGCCCTGCAAAGCAAAATTAATCCCCATTTTCTGTTTAACGCTCTGAACGCTATTTCATCGTCAATCCGTCTGAATCCGGATACCGCTCGCCAGTTGATCTTTAATCTGTCGCGTTATCTGCGCTATAACATTGAATTAAAAGACGATGAGCAAATCGATATCAAAAAAGAGCTGTATCAAATTAAAGACTATATTGCCATTGAGCAGGCCCGCTTTGGTGACAAGCTGACGGTTATCTATGATATTGATGAAGAGGTGAATTGCTGCATTCCCAGCCTGCTGATCCAGCCGTTGGTGGAGAACGCCATTGTCCACGGTATTCAGCCTTGCAAAGGTAAAGGCGTTGTCACCATCAGCGTTGCAGAGTGCGGAAATCGGGTACGCATTGCGGTGCGAGATACCGGGCACGGCATCGATCCAAAGGTGATTGAGCGGGTCGAAGCGAATGAAATGCCGGGCAATAAAATTGGCCTGCTGAATGTCCATCATCGCGTGAAGTTATTGTATGGCGAGGGGCTGCATATCCGCCGCCTGGAGCCGGGGACGGAAATTGCGTTTTACATTCCTAACCAACGCACCCCAGTCGCCTCACAGGCTACGTTATTGCTTTGAGCCGGAGTGATATTGTGAAAGTCATCATTGTTGAAGACGAATTCCTGGCACAACAGGAACTGAGCTGGCTAATTAAAGAGCACAGCCAGATGGAGATTGTCGGCACCTTTGACGACGGTCTGGACGTGTTGAAGTTTTTGCAGCATAACCGCGTCGACGCCATTTTTCTGGATATCAATATTCCGTCGCTGGATGGCGTGTTGCTGGCGCAAAACATCAGCCAGTTCGCCCATAAACCGTTTATTGTGTTCATCACCGCGTGGAAAGAACATGCGGTAGAAGCGTTTGAACTGGAGGCGTTTGACTACATTCTCAAACCGTATCAGGAGTCACGTATTACCGGGATGCTGCAAAAACTGGAAGCGGCCTGGCAACAACAGCAGACCAGCAGTACGCCTGCCGCGACGGTAACGCGTGAGAATGACACCATTAATCTGGTGAAAGATGAGCGAATAATCGTCACGCCAATTAACGATATCTATTACGCCGAAGCGCACGAGAAAATGACCTTTGTCTATACGCGGCGTGAATCCTACGTAATGCCGATGAACATTACCGAATTTTGCAGCAAACTGCCGCCGTCGCATTTTTTCCGCTGCCATCGCTCATTTTGTGTCAATCTGAACAAAATACGCGAAATCGAACCGTGGTTTAATAACACCTACATTCTGCGACTGAAAGATCTGGATTTTGAAGTGCCGGTCAGCCGCAGCAAAGTGAAAGAATTTCGCCAGTTAATGCATCTTTAATCGGGAACTTTCATGAAAGCACCAGGCTTGCCCGCCGATCAACAATTTTTCGCCGATCTGTTCAGCGGCCTGGTGCTTAACCCGCAACTACTGGGGCGCGTCTGGTTTGCCAGCCAGCCTGCCTCGTTACCGGTGGGCAGTTTATGTATTGATTTTCCCCGTCTGGATATCGTGCTGCGCGGCGAATACGGCAACCTGCTGGAAGCAAAGCAGCAGCGAATGGTGGAAGGAGAAATGCTGTTTATTCCGGCACGCGCGGCTAATTTACCGATCAACAACAAACCGGTGATGCTGTTAAGCCTGGTGTTCGCACCGACCTGGCTTGGGTTATCGTTTTACGATAGCCGCACCACGTCGTTGTTGCATCCTGCTCGCCAGATCCAGCTTCCCAGCCTGCAACGCGGTGAAGGTGAAGCGATGCTTACCGCCCTCACCCATCTTAGCCGTTCGCCGCTGGAGCAGAATATCATTCAGCCACTGGTGTTAAGTTTGCTGCATCTTTGCCGCAACGTGGTGAATATGCCGCCGGGTAATTCGCAACCGCGCGGCGATTTTCTCTATCACAGCATTTGTAACTGGGTTCAGGATAATTATGCCCAGCCGCTCACCCGCGAGAGCGTGGCGCAGTTTTTTAATATCACGCCCAATCATCTGTCAAAACTGTTTGCTCAGCATGGAACGATGCGTTTTATCGAGTATGTGCGTTGGGTGCGAATGGCGAAGGCGAGGATGATTTTGCAGAAATATCATCTGTCAATTCATGAAGTGGCACAGCGTTGCGGTTTTCCGGATAGCGACTATTTTTGTCGCGTTTTCCGGCGTCAGTTTGGTCTGACGCCGGGAGAGTACAGCGCCCGTTTTCAGGGCTAACGTCAGAAGGTTAATTCTGTTTCCAGCAGCGTCAGGATACTTTGTGCATCTTGCGCGGCAAACAACGACTGGCGGAAGTTTTTATTCACCAGTTTACGCGCCAGCTGCGAGAAGACTTTCACATGATTCATCCCTTCGTTAGCACCCAGCGTCAGCATGATCACCAGTTCAACTTCGCCCATTTCTGACTGCCAGTCAACCGGTTTCGCCAGCCGGGCAATGCTGATACTGGAATGACGGATCCACTGAGATTTGGTGTGCGGGATCGCTACGCCAAAACCAACGCCGGTGGTAACAATCTCTTCCCGCTGCCAGACATCTTCTTCCAGCTCAAACGGATGTTCAGTGCGCCCGTTAACGCCGAGGTTGCCGCACAGGAACTGGATCGCCTGCTCTTTATTGCTAAAATCCTGATCAACAAAGATATTCTCCAGCGCCAGCAGTGGGCGAACGTCTTCTTCCGGCGTAAAGGCGGTGAGTAACGCTTCAATTTCCTGCGCACTGCGGCATTCACATGCCTGACGCGCCAGTTCCCGACACGCCTCGCTATCCAGTTGACGAAGCTGGCTTTTCACCGCCGGAATACGCGGGCTACTCATACTCAGCTCATCCAGGCCCAGCCCAAGCAGTAGCGGCAGATAACGGCTTTCACCGCCCAGTTCACCGCAAATGCCTACCCATTTGCCCCGCTGATGCGCAGTGGTAACTATTTGCTGCAACATGCGCAGGAACGATGGCGTAATCGGGTTATATAGCGGCGATACGCGCGGGTTATTACGATCGACCGCATACAGATACTGGGTCATATCGTTGGAGCCGATACTGAAGAAATCGACCTCATCGGAGAAGTGGTCGATGATGTAGCACACCGACGGCACTTCCACCATGATCCCAAGCGTAATCGTCTCTGCATGACGCAGGCCATCGCGCTTAAGCTCAACGATCGCTTTTTGGATCTCGCCTTTCACCCATAAGATCTGATCGAGGCTGTGAACCATCGGGATCATCAACTGGGCGTTGCCGAAACTGGCGGCGCGCAAAATGGCCCGCAGTTGAGTGCGGAACAGGCCAGCAAATTCCGGGTAAATACGTACCGCGCGATAGCCGAGGAACGGGTTCTCTTCCTGGGGAATATTCAGATAAGGAATGCTTTTATCGCCGCCGATGTCCATCGTGCGGAAGATAATCGGCTTGTCGCCCGCCGCCAGTAGCACCTGCTGGTAGGCTTCAAATTGCTCCTGCTCGTCCGGCGCGCTGTCGCGATCCATATAGAGCATTTCGGTACGGAACAGCCCGACACCTTCCGCGCCGTTGGCAAACGCGCCTGGCGCTTCCAGAGCGGTGCCGATATTCGCCGCAATATCAATACGCTTGTTATCACGGGAATAGGCCAGCTGCGCGGCAGCCTGCGCCTGTTGTTTTTGGCGTTTATCCGCCAGCGTCTGCGCGACCTGATAATAACCGCTCACCGCGTCATTCGGGTTAATCGCCAGCACGCCGCACTGGGCGTCAAGCACTGCAGGTTGCCCGGCATAACGGGCAATCGCATCCAGCGGCAAGCCACTCAGTACCGGGATCGCCGAGGCACGGGCCAGAATCAGTGTATGCGAGGTGCGCCCGGTTTTCTCCAGAATCATGCCCGCAAGATTTTTCAAATCAAGGCTCAAAAACTGGCTTGGGGTTAAATCTTCAGCCACCAGAATGGTCGGTTTTTCCAGCACCAGATTGTTGCGCGGCTTCAGTTCCGGCTAGGTGATATGCAGCAACTGTTCGCTGATATCGCGAATGTCGCTGACCCGCTCGCGCAGATAATCGCTGGCAGAAGCAGATAGTTTGGCGCAAACCTGCTCCATATTGCTGATGATCGCCGCCCCCAGTCCCTGATGCTGTTCTGTCATCAGGCGACGGATATTGCCTGCAAATTCATCATCCTGAATCAGCGACAAATGAGCGCTGAGGATAGTTTTGCTTTCGCCGTCACGCTCACGCAATTGCTGGTTCAGTTGCTCGGCAAGCGTTGCCAGGCTGTGCTCCAGCCGGGTGGAATCTTGCGCACTGGCGGGGATTGCCCGATAACTGTCGAGGCTGTCGCTTTGTAACAGGGTCAGCGTACCCACGCCGACGCCGCTTGCCAGCACATTGCCGTACAGTAAATCCGGGTTAAGGCGGCTTAATGAACGCGGCAGCGGATGCGCCGTCAGTTCTGCCTGCGTCGGCTGAACGCTGTCGCTGTCGATAAAGCGCACCAGGATGTACTCTTCCAGCACGCGCCGCGCCTGCTCTTCATCGCTGCCGCTAATGTTCAGGCTGCAACTGTCATTAAATAAGGTGCCAGTTCCAATCAACGCCAGCGAGCTTTTAGCATCGGCCTTTGCGTTCTGGCGATGGTTGATAAAGGTGATTTCGCTTTGCCACTGGCTGCACTGTTCTTTAAGTTCCCACGCCGGACGAGCATGTAGACCGTTAGGCAAAGGACAGAGAAATTGAATCGTTAACATAACCGCTCCGGGTTAATCAGGAGATCATCTGAAATCCGTCAGTTGAACAACCGTCTCACGCGTAAGACGTTGAATAAGGGCAGATAAAAGTTGCTCCATCTGCAAAATGTCGCGGCAATCGGCAATCGATGCCGCGCAATGTCCGTGGCGGGTGGCAGGCCCCATTACCACTGTGGGTACGCCAGTATCGGTTAAGTGCACCGCTCCACCGTCCGTGCCGCCGTTACTGAACATATCCGCCTGCAACGGAACGCCAATTTCTGCCGACACGGTTTCAATCCACGCGGTAAGTTTTGGCGGCGCAATCAGCGATTTATCGCTTAACACCAGCATCGGCCCGTTACCAATCTGACGATGGTTAGCCGCGCCATAATCAAAGTTTTTCGCCCAGCAGGCGGTATCAAGCACAATGGCGACGTCCGGCGACACCGCGCGGGTAGCAGTTTGCCCGCCGCGTAATCCCACCTCTTCGCTGGAACTTGCCACCAGCCACACTTCCGCAGGCAGTTCGGCGTCGTGCAGCTCACGTAGTAACGTCACCAGCAGATAGCAACCGAGGCGGTCATCAAAGGCTTTCCCCATCACCCGCTGGTGAGGGAGAACCTGAAAAGTTGTATCAAAGGTGACGCGATCGCCTGGACGAATTCCCGCCTGCATCACTTCGTCATACGAGCGCGCACCAATGTCCACGCGCATGGCGCTGACGTCATTCCCCTGCCGGTCGCCGTCAAGCAGGCCTGGAATTTTGCACTCTTCACGGGTGGTGATGCGCACCGGCTGCAGCTGGCGGGCAGCCATGCGCACGTTGCCAACCGGCAGCACATCAATTGCCCCTTCGCGGGAGATGCTGCGCACCATAAATCCCACTTCGTCCATATGCGCACAGATCATCACCTTCGGACCTGTCGATTCATTGAGGCGGATCAGCACCGATCCCAGACCATCAAATCGTACTTCTTTTTGCAGGCGATCCGCTTCTTCCAGTAGGATCTGCCGCACTTCCTGTTCCGAGGAGGCGATCGCATCTGCCTCGCTCAACGCTTTTAATAGCGATAAATCCATTATGCCTCTCCCGTGAGCAACACTGTTTTCGGCATGGCGTAGAGCACTTCTGCGCCTTGCGGGGTAACCAGCACAACATCTTCGATGCGCACGCCCCCTTGCCCTGGCAAATAAATCCCCGGCTCCACGGTCAGTAACATGCCTGGCTGTAGCGTCGTGGTATCCCGCGGTGAAAAGCGTGGATCTTCGTGTACTTCAATACCGATAGCATGACCGGTGTTGTGACCAAAATAGTCGCCAAATCCTGCCTCGGTAATCACCCGGCGCGCGGCGTCGTCAACCTGTTAGCAGCGTACGCCAGGGCGAATCGCGGAGATTGCCGCCAGCTGTGCTTGCAGGACAATCTGATAGACGTTAAACAGCGGGTGAGATTCGGCAATTACCCCTTCGCCATTCACCAGCAAGGTGCGCGTCATATCAGAGCAGTACCCCTGATAGAGCGCACCAAAATCAAGAGTGACAAACTCGCCTGCTGCAACAATCTTGTCGCTGGCTTTGCCGTGCGGCAGCGCCCCACGCCAGCCGCTGGCGACAATGGTGTCAAAAGAGGCTTTTTCTGCGCCCTGCTGGCGCATAAACCACTCCAGTTCAGCGGCTATCTCGCGCTCGCTCATCCCCGCCTGAATAAAGCGGCGAATATGCTCCGCTCCGCGATCGGCAATCCCACAGGCGAGGCGGATTATCTCCACCTCCTCTGGCGTTTTGATTTGCCGCAGCACATCCGGCGTGGCGCTAACCAGTTTCGCATTGAGTTCAGACTTCCAGCGGTGCGCGGTTTCCCAACTCACCTGCTGGCCTTCAAAACCGAGCGTTTGCAACTGCTCATCGGCAATGATTTGATTGACGATAGTGGTAAGCGTGTTCGTCGCGTCAAGCAAATGCAGCTGGTAGCCTTGCGCACGGGCTTCCACCTCAACGAAATAGCGCGAATCTACCAGAATGTGCGCACTTTCACGGCTAATAACCACATAGCCTGATCCGGTGGAGATCCCCAGATGCGGCTGTTTGTTCTGCCGTGAGGAGAGAAGCACTGCATCCAGTTGTTGCGCCTTAAGCCAGTCGCGCAGCGAAGCGAGTAATGTCATCTGGATTTTCCTTCTTACAGGCTATCGATTAACAATTTACCTTTACGGAACATCATCAGACGCAGGAACACCACCATCAGCGCAGTTATGACTGCCCCCAGCGCGATCCCCGCCATATAGACGCCCAGGTTAGTGACCAGCGGCCATGCCCAAATAGCGGATTCCGGGAACCATTGCACTGCGCCCAGCCAGACAGCGGCGGTTGAGCCGACAATCGCGCCGACCATATACGACGGAATGGCGGTGATGGGGCTTTCCAGCGCAAACGGAATCGCACCCTCACTAATCCCCATAAAGGCAAGGAACATCGCGGTCTTACCCTGCGGATAAAGTTGAGCGTTGAACAGGCGTTTGCCGGTTAAACGACGGTCGATAATGGTCGCCAGACCCAGACCTATCGGCGGAATAACGATAGCGATAGAACGTGCAGTGACCGGTAATACGTGGTCAGTGGTAAAGCTGAAGGCAACAAAACCTGCGGCTTTGTTGATCGGGCCACCAAGGTCGATTGCGGTCGCCGCGGCGATCCCCATTGCGTACATCAGCGCGCCCTTCTCACCTGCGGCAGTCAGCACGGTACGGATACCGCCGTTGATCCAGCCGCCAAAGGGGGTAATGACGTAGTACATCGCCAGCATGACAAAAATGGCGGAAAGAATCGGTAGCAAAAATGTGGTTTTGAACGCTAACAGGAAATCCGGTAACTGGATTTTCTGGTTCATCCACTTCACAAGGTAACCCGCGACGATAGAAATAATCAGCGCACCAATGAAGGTGGACGGCACCGGCGAAGAGGTCGCCCATTGCATAGTGCTGGGATCGAAGTTCAGCAGTTGCGTCGGCTGGGTAGACATCAAGCCGCCGATAAAACCAGCCGGGAACGCCAGTTTGCCACCGATAGAGTTCGCCACAAAAGCAGCAAACATCGGAATGGCAAAACCAAACAACACGCCGCCGAAGGACTGCGACAGCCAGGCAAATTTCAGTAAGGAGAGGTCGAAACCGGAGAATTTCCCGCTATTAAGAGCATCCATGATGCCGATCTCAGCAGGAATTTTAAGCCAGCTATAAGCAATCAGCTGGCTGAAAGCGAGGATCACACCGCCCATAATTAAGGTCGGCACCATGCGTGAAATCCCTAACATCACATGCTGCGGGAGTTCACCCCAGAAGCTGCTTTTAGAGGCCTGCGGATTCTTAACTGCCGCTGCCGCACCGGATGCGCCAGGCACAACGGTTGCACTGCGTTTTTTAATGGCCATAACAATTATCCCTGTCGAATATTACTGTTGTTCAGAGGCAATCATCTCTTCGATTTCTTTGATGATGCCCGCAGCGTTTTTAATTGCGTCCTGCAAAGTGATTTCATAAACGTCGCGTGATTCGAAACGCTCATTATCTTCCGGGGTAACTGCCACGGAGTGGATGATGATGGTTGCTTCGGCGATATCCTGCGCCGTCAGGCGATTCTGGATACCGTCCGCGCCCTGGGTTTCAATTTTCACTTCATAACCTGCTTCTACCGCCGCTTCTTCCAGCGCCTGAGCGGCCATAAAGGTGTGAGCCAGGCCCATTGGGCAGGCACATAAGGCAATTAGTTTCTTACTCATCGTTAATTCCTCGTTCAGTGATAGTTGACGAGTGAAATTATGAACGTGCAAAACAAATCGCCGTTACCAGACAAATAATGCATTTACTGGAGAATTAATCCCGCTGTACGGAAGTGTGACGCAGGTCGGCCTTGTGAGGGGGACACAAAGAAAAATTGAATTAACTGTATGATTTAAAAGATTATCGGGAGAGTTACCTCCCGATATAACAGAAAGGATTTACAGAATGTGCCCTAAGGTCTGGCGTAAATGTGCACCGGAACCGAGAAGACCCGGATTGTCATGGACGATGAGATACACCGGAATATCATGGACATATTCTTTAAAGCGCCCTTTATCTTCAAATGCGGCACGGAAACCAGAGGCTTTGAAGAACTCAAGGAAGCGCGGCACGATACCGCCAGCAATATAAACCCCACCAAAGGTTCCCAGCGTTAATGCCAGATTGCCGCCAAAACGGCCCATAATGACGCAAAACAGCGACAACGCACGGCGGCAATCGGTGCAGCTGTCAGCCAGCGCGCGTTCGGTAATATCTTTTGGCTTGAGATTTTCTGGCAGGCGGTTGTCGGCTTTAACAATTGCGCGATACAAATTCACCAGCCCAGGACCAGAAAGCACGCGTTCCGCCGAAACATGACCAATTTCCGCACGCAATATTTCGAGGATAATGGCCTCTTCTTCACTATTCGGCGCAAAATCAACGTGACCGCCTTCGCCCGGCAAGCTTACCCAACGCTTATCGACATGGACCAGATGCGCAACCCCAAGCCCTGTTCCGGCACCGTAAACCGCAATAGGTTTACCTTCGACCGGTTCTGCGCCACCAAACTGAATCAGATGCTCTTTTTTCAGCATCGGGATCGCCATCGATACAGCGGTAAAATCGTTAATAATTTCCAGATGGCTAAAACCGAGATTCTTTTTCATTTCGGCAATTGAGAACGCCCAGGTATGGTTGGTCATTGCCACCCAGTCACCGGTAATTGGGCAAGCGATGGCAATACAGCCGTCTTTCACCTCGACCTTATGTTCTTCAAGATAAACGCGAATGACCGCTTCGAGGCTGGGGTAATCAAGCCCTGAATAGGTCTTAGCCTGCGAGATTTCACCACTGGCAATATCACACAGAGCAAGACGTGCGTTGGTGCCGCCCACATCACCGACTAATGCATACTTTGTCATTCTTCAACTGCTCCGCTAAAGTCAAAATAATTCTTTCTCACACTGTAAATACCTGGGGGCATAACAACAACGCCGGAAAGGCAGGCTCCCTGTAAATATCGATCTGGGTCACACATTTACTTTATCGTTTCAGCACCAATTGCAGCGATGCCTTTTTGCAAGCTGGGCAAACTAAGTATCTGACCCCGCATAAGGAATAGAACATGCTCCATCCGCGAGCCAGAACCATGTTGTTATTATCGCTCCCCGCCGTGGCAATTGGGATTGCGTCCAGTCTTATTCTGATTGTGGTGATGAAAATCGCCTCGGTATTACAGAATTTGCTCTGGCAACGACTGCCGGGAACTCTGGGGATAGCCCAGGATTCACCTATCTGGATCATCGGTGTATTAACGCTAACGGGTATTGCGGTGGGGTTGGTTATCCGTTTCAGCCAGGGTCATGCCGGACCAGACCCCGCCTGTGAACCGCTGATCGGCGCACCAGTTCCGCCCTCTGCGCTACCAGGACTTATCGTAGCATTAATTCTCGGTCTTGCTGGCGGCGTCAGCCTGGGGCCGGAACATCCGATCATGACCGTCAATATCGCCCTTGCCGTCGCCATTGGCGCTCGTCTGTTACCGCGCGTCAACCGAATGGAGTGGACTATTTTAGCCTCTGCCGGAACCATCGGCGCGCTGTTTGGTACACCTGTTGCGGCGGCGTTGATATTTTCGCAAACCTTAAATGGCAGTAGTGAAGTTCCGCTATGGGATCGTCTTTTTGCGCCGTTAATGGCGGCAGCAGCTGGTGCACTTACTACCGGATTATTTTTCCATCCCCATTTTTCACTGCCCATTGCGCATTACGGACAGATGGAAATGACCGATATTCTCAGCGGTGCAATTGTCGCGGCGATTGCCATCGCAGCAGGGATGGTCGCCGTATGGTGCTTACCACGGTTGCACGCGATGATGAATCAAATGAAAAATCCGGTGCTCGTGCTGGGTATTGGCGGATTTATTCTCGGAATTCTGGGGGTTATTGGTGGACCAGTTTCGCTGTTTAAAGGGCTGGATGAGATGCAGCAGATGGTGGCAAATCAGGCTTTCAGCACCAGCGATTACTTTTTGCTGGCGGTAATTAAACTTGCCGCCCTGGTCGTTGCTGCCGCCAGTGGCTTTCGCGGTGGGCGAATCTTCCCGGCAGTGTTTGTCGGCGTGGCATTAGGGTTGATGCTGCATGAGCACGTTCCCGCCGTTCCAGCGGCAATAACCGTTTCCTGCGCTATTCTCGGCATCGTGCTGGTGGTAACACGCGATGGCTGGTTAAGTCTTTTTATGGCGGCAGTCGTTGTACCCAATACCACATTGCTACCGCTGCTCTGTATCGTCATGCTTCCGGCATGGCTGTTATTAGCAGGTAAGCCGATGATGATGGTCAATCGTCCGAAGCAACAGCCACCCCACGATAATGTTTAGCAAAAAATGCTCTCCTTTATGATTTAAGAGTTATGGCGATGATACGGGGCTTTACCTCCCCGTAATATTGCGTTAACAGGCCGCTGACGGCTTCGATCGTGAAGGAGAATAACAATGTTCAGGTCACTGTTTCTGGCGGCCGCCCTGATGGCATTTACCCCGCTTGCAGCAAATGCAGGTGAAATCACCCTACTGCCATCGATCAAATTACAAATTGGCGATCGCGATCATTACGGTAATTACTGGGACGGTGGTCACTGGCGAGATCGTGATTACTGGCATCGCAATTATGAATGGCGCAAAAACCGCTGGTGGCGTCATGATAATGGCTATCATCGTGGCTGGGATAAGCGTAAAGCATATGAGCGTGGCTATCGTGAAGGCTGGCGCGATCGTGACGATCATCGCGGAAAAGGCCGCGGACATGGGCACCGCCATTAAACGCGTCCTCCAATGGAGCACAATGCCTGATGCGACGCTAGCGCGTCTTATCAGGCCTACAAACCGGCTCTTTAACGCGTAGGGCGGATAAGGCGTTTACGCCGCATCCGCCAATAGTGCCAGATGCGACGCTCATTCAACTACAATCCCAGCGCCGTCCCCACCAACAACCAGATATTCAGCGCCACGACCAGCACTACAATCACCCAGCCTGTCTGTTTTACGCGTTTGCTGTTCACCAGATCGCCCATCAACTTGCTGTCACTGGTGAAAATCAGCAGTGGAACCAGCGCCAGGGCGATACCAAAACTTAACAGCACCTGACTCATAACCAGAATCCGTGTCGGATCTAATCCCATCAGAATGACAATAAATGACGGCAACATGGTGACTGTACGACGCACCCACAGCGGGATATGGAAGCGAATGAATCCCTGCATCACCACCTGCCCCGCCAGTGTCCCCACCACCGTTGAGGACAGTCCGGCAGCAACCAGACTTAACCCAAAGACCGTTGCCGCAGCATGGCTTAACAGCGGTTGCAGCGTCAGATAAGCCTCATCAAGATCGGCAACACCAGTATGACCAGAAAAGTGGAACGCCGCCGCAGCTGTAGCCATCATCGCCAGATTGACAAAACCGGCAATCGTCATGGCGATAGCCACATCCCATTTGGTGGCGGAATAACGTTGTTGACGCGAACCGCCATGTAAATGCTGAGTGAGCGAAGAGTGCAAATAAATCACATGCGGCATAATCGTCGCCCCTAACACGCCTGCTGCCAGGAAGACCGCCTCCGAAGTAGGTAAACTCGGGATCACCATTCCTTTACCCAGCTGCGCCAGGTTAGGCTGGGAGAAAATCAACTCGACAATGTAAGCCGCGGCAACAAACAACAGTAACCCGCCAATCACTTTCTCCAGTGGTTTTTGCCCGCGACGTTGCAGCATTAAAATCAGGAAAGTCGCGATCCCCGTCAGCACCGCGCCCTGCAACAACGAGACACCAAGAATGAGTTTAAAACCGATCGCCGCACCAATAAATTCCGCCAGGTCGGTTGCCATCGCAATAATTTCTGCCTGAACCCAATAGAACCACACTACGGGACGCGGATAGTGATCACGAATCTGCTCCGCCAGATTTTTTCCGGTGGCAATCCCTAGTTTGGCAGAGAGGATCTGAATCAGCATCGCCATCAGGTTGGCCCAAACGACAACCCACAGTAGCTGATAGCCGAAGCTGGCACCCGCCTGAATATTGGTCGCAAAGTTACCGGGATCGATATAACCAATCGCCGCAATGAACGCAGGTCCCATTAATGCGAGCCTCATCTTGCGCGCCGCCCGTCCGCTGCTACTCTCAACGCGATAGTTCGTCATCTTGTGCCTCTAAAACATAGCCTTTGCTATGTTTCATGCTATGATAAACGAGAATGATTATCAAATTCATTTAAATGGATTGTGGTGATTTCTCTGATAGACCAGGATTATGACTACGAAAAGATTGATGACTTGAATGTTATGGTTATGTTTAATGTTAGCACATTTACATAACTTTCAGCTTCCATACACAACATAGCAGAAATGTATGACAGATCACTATTTTTGAAGCCTGTCACAGGACGTCATTATAGTGTGTGTCAGATCTCGTTTTCCTTAACCATGTTACATAGAATGTGCACGGAAATTTAACCTGCCTCATATTTGGAGCAAATATGGACCGCGTCCTTCATTTTGTACTGGCACTTGCCGTTGTTGCGATTCTCGCACTGCTGGTAAGCAGCGACCGCAAAAAAATTCGTATCCGTTATGTTATTCAACTGCTTGTTATCGAAGTGTTACTGGCGTGGTTCTTCCTGAACTCCGACGTTGGTTTAGGCTTCGTGAAAGGCTTCTCCGAAATGTTCGAAAAACTGCTCAGATTTGCCAACGAAGGGACTAACTTCGTCTTTGGTAGCATGAATGATCAAGGCCTGGCATTCTTCTTCCTGAAAGTGCTGTGCCCAATCGTCTTTATCTCTGCACTGATCGGTATTCTCCAGCACATTCGCGTGTTGCCGGTGATTATCCGCGCAATTGGTTTCCTGCTCTCCAAAGTCAACGGTATGGGCAAACTGGAATCCTTTAACGCCGTCAGCTCCCTGATTCTGGGTCAGTCTGAAAACTTTATTGCCTATAAAGATATCCTCGGCAAAATCTCCCGTAATCGTATGTACACCATGGCTGCCACGGCAATGTCCACCGTGTCGATGTCCATCGTTGGTGCATACATGACCATGCTGGAACCGAAATACGTCGTTGCTGCGCTGGTACTGAACATGTTCAGCACCTTTATCGTGCTGTCGCTGATCAATCCTTACCGTGTTGATGCCAGTGAAGAAAACATCCAGATGTCCAACCTGCACGAAGGTCAGAGCTTCTTCGAAATGCTGGGTGAATACATTCTGGCAGGTTTCAAAGTTGCCATTATCGTTGCCGCGATGCTGATCGGCTTTATCGCCCTGATCGCCGCGCTGAACGCACTGTTTGCCACCGTTACTGGCTGGTTTGGCTACAGCATCTCCTTCCAGGGCATCCTGGGCTACATCTTCTATCCGATTGCATGGGTGATGGGTGTTCCTTCCAGTGAAGCACTGCAAGTGGGCAGTATCATGGCGACCAAACTGGTTTCCAACGAGTTCGTTGCGATGATGGATCTGCAGAAAATTGCTTCCACGCTCTCTCCGCGTGCTGAAGGCATCATCTCTGTGTTCCTGGTTTCCTTCGCTAACTTCTCTTCAATCGGGATTATCGCAGGTGCAGTTAAAGGCCTGAATGAAGAGCAAGGTAACGTGGTTTCTCGCTTCGGTCTGAAACTGGTTTACGGCTCTACCCTGGTGAGTGTGCTGTCTGCGTCAATCGCAGCACTGGTGCTGTAAAACCATACATAAAAAAGCCGGGGATCATTCCCCGGCTTTTTTACGCCTGTTAATCAGCTAATGGCTGCGGGCGACCAATCAAATACCCTTGCAGATATTGCACCCCGAGCTTATGCAATAGCGCCTGCTGCTGTTGCGTCTCGACAAACTCCGCGACCACACTCAATGACTTCGCTTTCGCCAGATCGGTAATTGATCTCACAATCATCGCATCCAGCGTATTCGTGACAATATCTTTCACAAAGACGCCATCAATTTTGATGATATCAGCCTGCAAACGCTTTAACCGTTCGTAGTTGGCATATCCGGTGCCAAAGTCATCAATCGCAATCCGGAAACCAAACTTATGCAGCTGCTCGATGTTGTACATGCTGCTTTCTGCGTTAGAAAACGCCTGCTCCTCGGTGATCTCAAGAATGACCGCCTGCGGGGAGATGTGATAACGCTTAAACAGACGAATAATCCGCCCGGCAATATTCTTTTGCAGCAGCGTGAGCGGCATTAAATTGACTGAAAAGCGCGGTCCTTTTTTGTCGCAAGGGTGTGTTGCCAGCCACTTCAACAAGGATTCCAGCACTTGCAAATCAAAACGCGCGCTAAGGTTAAACTGAGCAATAAGGGGCAGAAACTTATCCGGGGTCATAATGCCGCCGTCATATTTCAGTCGCGCGAGGATCTCATCATAACCTTCACCCTCTTTGTTGCGAATTGGCTGGGCGTAGAGCAGCAAATCACCCTGATCTAACGCCGTGCGAATGGTATTCAGCAATAGCACCTGTTTAGTGGTCTGCCCGGAAACCATCTCCTCTCTGCTATCCAGCGCCAGCACATGATGATGTGCGCAGGATTGCTCCGCCAGCCAGCTTAACTGCCCCAACAAGGGTTGCAGGGTTTCCTGATTTCCATCAAAACGCCCCCAGGCAGCACCATAGCCCATATCCAGCCCGGTATTGTTCCAGTGAATTTGCCGACTATTCAGGATGTTAACCATATGCTGGAGTCGCCCTTCCGTTTCCGGCCCGCTCAGCACTAACAGCAGTTCACTACCCGGCAATTGATATAACTTTTCGTTTTCCTGCATCAACGGCAGCAGCGTACGGTAAATTGATCGGATACAGTGAACGCGCATCATTAAGCCGTAATGACGACTCATAAACTCAAGATTATCAATGCGCAGGCAGCAAAACTCTTGCCCGCCTCTTGCTCCGGCGCTTGTTCCAACGCACGGAAGTTGGGCAGGAGCGTTAACGGATCGGTCAGCGCCTGCAAATGCCAGCGGCGATTAAGCCATTCACTGCGATGATAAATGCGCACCATATAGAGCAGGCAAACGCTAAAGGAAATCAGCACCGCAAGAATAAATGCCAGCGAATATTCGGTTTCCACCCCTTGCAAAAAGTTCTGGTTGTAATTCAGAAGGCAAAGCGTTGAAACAGCCCAGGTGAGATTTAAAAACGGATAGCGAAGCTTACCGACCCCGAGGGTAAAGATGATGAAGAAAACGGGTACCAGGTAACCGGCAATAAAGTCGTTTTCATAAGGTGTGCACAACAGAAGTAGAAGCACGCTTAACGCTGCCAGCCAGCTTAAGGTAAATGCGCGTTTCTCTTTGCCCAACGACGGCGCGATATCCCTGCGCCACAATATCTGCGCAAAGTGGGGACTTACAATCATGCGAGTGAGATAGTAGAAAAGCATGTTGTAAATAAGCACAGCGGTGAAAAGGCTTAGCAAATCAACGACCGTGAAAATGGCATCCGCATCGCCGAAAAAGGTGGATATCTTTAGCGGGAAATCAAAGAAGCTCCCCACAAGATACATGCTGCATTTGATGCCGATCGGCGTCACCAAACCAAGCCAGAACAGACGTTGCCAGACATATCGGCTGGTCAATCCATAACGCCAACGCGTCCCCAGCTGCCAGCGTAATATTGCGCAGGCACACAACACGACAAACGTCTGGCTACCGAGCATGACCGCAGTCTGTAAAAAAGAGAGATGAAAGTTCCACAGATTGGTGCAAAACATCCCGCATAAAACGGGAACGACACCGCGCCAGCCAAAGATAAACAAGATTGACAGCATTACGCACAGTGGCATCCACGCCAGAAAGATATAACTGGAATGGATAATGGCAAGTGGCGAAATAAAACGGGATAGCTGAATAAGTACCACGGTGAGCGTAAACGCTAGTGTGAATATCTTGATATTTTTTATCAGGTTATGCTCCACAAACATGAGTACACTACTCTCACTGATCGGGGTTTTCAGGCACACAAATAATAAGTTTATTCGCATCGCGAAGCAAACAGGGGGCCAGCCTGTTGCCGATTTTTCATCCAATGATGCTTTCACCAGGCGGCACTAACCCGGACGTAGACTGTATTACAAAAGCGGCAAAAAGCAGAGACAAAAAACCCCCGCTTTGCAGCGAGGGTTGGAAATTTGGTGGAGCTAAGCGGGATCGAACCGCTGACCTCTTGCATGCCATGCAAGCGCTCTCCCAGCTGAGCTATAGCCCCACGATGCGTTTACGTACCAAATTTGCTGGGTGCAAAATTTGGTGGAGCTAAGCGGGATCGAACCGCTGACCTCTTGCATGCCATGCAAGCGCTCTCCCAGCTGAGCTATAGCCCCGTCACGTAAAGCTTGTCGAGTTGACGGGCGGCATCATATGAATTCCGCCCGAATGTGTCAACGGCAAATTGCAACGTGTAGTTTCAATCGCTGAAAAATCAGGCAAATGAACAATTTTGGAAAACCGCTCGCATTCAGTAGTTATTCATGTCACGGTTTCCTGTAAAGTGGTGTTATAAAATGAACTACTAATAGACCCACATACATTCAGGGAATTGTTATGTTCAAGGAGAGGATGACACCAGATGAACTTGCCAGACTGACCGGCTATAGCCGCCAGACCATTAATAAATGGGTACGCAAGGAGGGCTGGACAACGTCACCAAAACCTGGCGTCCAGGGTGGCAAAGCCCGACTGGTTCACGTCAATGAACAGGTTCGTGAATATATTCGCAATGCTGAACGTCCAGAAGGTCAGGGAGAAGCGCCTGCCCTTTCTGGTGATGCGCCGCTTGAAGTATTGCTGGTGACACTGGCGAAAGAGATGACGCCAGTTGAACAAAAACAGTTTACATCCTTGCTTCTGCGGGAAGGGATTATCGGATTGTTACAACGCTTAGGGATTCGCGATAGCAAATAATATGAAAAGATTACGCAATAAAATGACCACCGAAGAACTGGCTGAATGCCTCGGTGTGGCTAAACAAACTGTTAACCGTTGGATCAGAGAAAAAGGCTGGAAAACGGAAAAATTTCCCGGCGTGAAAGGCGGTCGTGCCAGACTTATTCTGGTCGATACGCAAGTTTGCGAGTTTATTCAGAACACGCCAGCCTTCCATAACACACCAATGTTGATGGAAGCTGAAGAGAGAATTGCTGAATACGCTCCTGGAGCACGCGCCCCGGCGTATCGACAAATCATCAACGCGATAGATAATATGACAGACATTGAGCAGGGAAAAGTCGCGCAATTTTTGTCACGTGAAGGAATTCGCAATTTCCTCGCCCGTCTCGATATTGACGAATCAGCATAAATAAAAAACGGCAGGATATTATCTCCTGCCGTTTATCTTTTTACACGCTAATTACTGCTGATTTTCGCGTTCAGCAATAAAATCCAGCGCTTTGTTGATACGCTCGATACTGCGGGTCTTACCAATTGCGTGAACGGTAACATCCAGTGCTGGAGACTGCCCCGCCCCGGTTACGGCGACACGCAGCGGCATACCAACTTTACCCATACCCACTTCCAGCTCATCCGCCGTCGCCTGAATAGCGTGATGAACGTTTTCAGCGGTCCAGTCAGTAATCGCGGCCAGTTTGTCACGAACCACTTCCAGCGGCTGACGCGCTACCGGACGCAGATGTTTTTTCGCCGCATCGGCATCGAACTCAGCAAAATCTTCGTAGAAATAACGGCAGCTCTGTGCCATCTCTTTCAGCGTCTTGCAGCGTTCGCCCAGCAGTTTCACCAGATCAGCCAGCTGCGGGCCGTTACGGGTATCGATATTTTCCTGCTCAATGTGCCACTGTAAGTGAGTAGCAACATACTCCGGCGGCAGCGCGTTAATGTAGTGATGGTTCAGCCACAGCAGCTTGTCGGTGTTGAACGCACTGGCAGATTTGCTGACGGCATTCAAAGTGAAGTATTTGATCATCTCTTCACGAGTGAAGATTTCCTGATCGCCGTGGGACCAGCCCAGACGCACCAGATAGTTCAGCAGTGCTTCTGGCAAATAACCGTCATCACGATACTGCATTACGCTGACTGCCCCGTGACGTTTGGACAGTTTTTTACCGTCATCGCCATTGATCATAGAAACGTGCGCGTAAACCGGCACCGGCGCTTTCAGGGCCTTAAGAATGTTGATCTGGCGCGGCGTGTTGTTGATATGGTCTTCGCCACGGATAACGTGGGTGATTTCCATATCCCAGTCATCGACAACCACACAGAAGTTATAGGTTGGGGAACCATCGGTACGGCGGATAATAAGATCGTCCAGTTCCTGGTTGCTGAACTCGATCGGACCACGGATCTGATCGTCAAAAACAACAGAACCTTCCTGCGGGTTAGCAAAACGTACAACACACGGTTCATCATCAGCATGATGCTCATGGCTGTGGCGGCAGCGACCGTCATAACGCGGCTTCTCACCTTTCGCCATTTGCTCTTCGCGCAGCGCTTCCAGGCGCTCTTTAGAGCAATAGCATTTATAAGCAGTGCCCTCTTCCAGCATCTGATCGATCACCGCGTTGTAGCGATCAAAACGTTTGGTCTGGTAGTACGGACCTTCATCCCACTCCAGGCTCAGCCAGTTCATGCCATCCATAATGGCTTCGATAGCTTCCGGCGTGGAACGCTCAAGATCGGTGTCTTCAATACGCAGCACGAACTCACCGCCGTGGTTACGTGCAAAAAGCCAGGAGTAAAGAGCAGTACGCGCGCCGCCAACGTGCAGATAGCCTGTTGGGCTTGGCGCGAAGCGAGTTTTGATTTTCATGAAATGGCCTTACGTTTAGAAAGATGCCGACAACCGGCAAATCCTGGAAAAATTGAGTGGGCGATATTCTATCACTCCCGCCTGATTCCTCAATGTAGTTCGGGTTTCTACCTTACGCATTATTGTTTTCGTTGACAAATTGCGCAACACGGTCTGTTTTGCGATCATCTTGCTTAAATTTACGACGAACGAACAATTTCTTTAGAAAATGCGTTGACTCATTTTGAACTCTCCCTATAATGCGGCTCCACACAGCGGGGGTGATTAGCTCAGCTGGGAGAGCACCTCCCTTACAAGGAGGGGGTCGGCGGTTCGATCCCGTCATCACCCACCAACTACTTTATGTAGTCTCCGCCGTGTAGCAAGAAATTGAGAAGTGGGTGATTAGCTCAGCTGGGAGAGCACCTCCCTTACAAGGAGGGGGTCGGCGGTTCGATCCCGTCATCACCCACCAATTTCTCGCCAGCTAAATTTCTTGTAAAAATGTGAAGTACCGAAGTGGGTGATTAGCTCAGCTGGGAGAGCACCTCCCTTACAAGGAGGGGGTCGGCGGTTCGATCCCGTCATCACCCACCACTTCGGGTCGTTAGCTCAGTTGGTAGAGCAGTTGACTTTTAATCAATTGGTCGCAGGTTCGAATCCTGCACGACCCACCAATGTAAAAAAGCGCCCTAAAGGCGCTTTTTTGCTATCTGCGATACTCAAAGATTCGAACCTGCAGCAGGTTTGAGTTGAGCGCAGCGAAACAACGGAGCCGCTCGCGGCGACGGCCCGAAGGGCGAGCGAAGCGAGTCATCCTGCACGACCCACCAATGTAAAAAAGCGCCCTAAAGGCGCTTTTTTGCTATCTGCGATTTGTAAGATTGATTTTTCTTCTCAAGTTCCTTGTTCTTCTGCCGATATTACCTCGTACAGTGACGAGGACTGAACAATGGCCACTATCTCTTCAACTTCAATTCCTTCCATACAAACACAGAGTAGTAACAGGGCATCACAAGGTAGCGATGTTGCTTCAAAAATCGCGCGGATAAGTCAGCAAATCATCAAACTCACTCAACAAATTAAAGAGATTGTAGACACTAGCGGCAGTGCTGAAGACAAACAAAAACAGGCCGAATTGATTCAACAGCAAATCACCCTACTGGAAACACAACTGGCGCAGTTGCAGAGACAGCAGGCAGAAAAGGCGCAGGAGAAAGAGCAGCGTTTGTCTCTGAATGTATCCCTTCTAAATCCTGTTGAAAATACGACTCATATCGATATCTATATCTGATACAACGGAGCCCCTTCCCAACCAGCCATTAGCGCATTGCCCTGGTCTCGTACCACGTCCCATAACGCTTCAGCGGCGGTGGAAAGTGAACGGTTCTTCCTGCGCACCAGCATCAACTGGCGTTCAACAACCGGCGTAATGCGCTTTACCACCAGTGGGCTACCTTCAGGCAATGGTAGCGCCAGTGCGGGAAGAATACTGATGCCGATGCCTGCGGCTACCATCGGGAACAGCGTCGCCGGATGTCCAATCTCCTGCACAATATTCGCCTGAATACCATTGCGCGCCAGCGCTGCGTCAATCAGCGGTCGGCTGCCTGACGCGTAATCCTGCAACACCAATTTCGCTCCCTGTAATGCCTGCCAGGGTACATAATCTTCCACGGCCAAAGCGCTATCGCGATGGCAAAGCAGAAAGAAAGGCTCGGAAAGAATCGCTTCACATTGCAGATCGCCCACTGGGCCTGGATCGATGACGATGCAAAAATCGACATCTCCCTGGCGAATACTTTCCATCACCCACTGCTGCGGACGATCGTGCAGGACAAACTGAATATCTGGATAGCGGCGATGGCTTTCAGCAATGCATTGCGGAATAAGATGCGCGGAAATGGTCTGGCTGGCAGCGACCCGAACTTTTCCGCTCAGTTGTTGCCCCATACGCCCGGTATCGCGCAACGTGCTGTTAAGTTCATCCAGCAGTCGCTCAAGACGCAAAGCCAACTGCTGCCCTGCATCTGTAAGCACCACTTCACGCGTGGTTCTGTCCAGCAGGCGAACACCAGTATGATTTTCCAGCTCCTTCACACTGTGACTTACTGCCGACTGGCTCAAGCCGATACGCTCTCCTGCACGACTAAAACTTTTCTCCTGCGCTACTGTGACGAAAACCTTTAATTGTTTTAAAGAATAATTCATCTGTTTTCTTCATGAATGGATGCAATAAATCAATTTTATTTCTCAAACTGGAAGAAGCACAATAGAACCATCGATCATCTGGAGTCTTTATGAAACTTTTTCGTATCCTCGATCCTTTCACCTTAACCCTGATCACGGTGGTGTTGCTGGCCTCTTTCTTTCCGGCCAGAGGCGATTTCGTCCCCTTCTTTGAAAATCTGACCACCGCAGCTATTGCCCTGCTGTTCTTTATGCACGGCGCGAAGTTGTCGCGTGAGGCGATTATTGCTGGCGGTGGTCACTGGCGACTGCATTTGTGGGTAATGTGCAGCACCTTCGTGCTGTTTCCGATTCTGGGTGTACTGTTTGCCTGGTGGAAACCGGTAAATGTCGACCCGATGCTCTACTCCGGTTTTCTCTACTTGTGCATTCTCCCGGCTACCGTGCAGTCTGCAATCGCCTTCACGTCAATGGCGGGCGGTAACGTCGCGGCGGCGGTTTGTTCTGCGTCAGCATCCAGCCTGCTGGGGATTTTCCTTTCACCATTGCTAGTTGGTCTGGTGATGAATGTTCACGGTGCAGGGGGCAGCCTTGAGCAGGTCGGTAAAATTATGCTGCAACTGCTGCTGCCGTTTGTGTTGGGGCATCTTTCCCGGCCGTGGATTGGTGACTGGGTGTCGCGCAATAAAAAATGGATTGCGAAAACTGACCAGACGTCCATTCTGTTGGTGGTTTATACAGCGTTCAGCGAAGCCGTCGTTAATGGTATCTGGCATAAAGTTGGCTGGGGATCATTGCTGTTTATCGTGGTGGTCAGCTGCGTTCTTCTGGCTATCGTGATTGTAGTTAACGTCTTTATGGCACGCCGACTGGGCTTCAATAAGGCAGATGAAATTACTATCGTCTTTTGTGGTTCGAAAAAGAGTCTGGCAAATGGCATCCCGATGGCAAACATTCTGTTCCCCACATCGGTGATCGGTATGATGGTGCTGCCCCTGATGATTTTCCATCAGATCCAATTGATGGTCTGTGCGGTGCTGGCGCGTCGATACAAACGCCAGACCGAACAGTTACAGGCGCAGCAGGAAAGCAGCGCCGATAAAGCTTAAAGCGGACGCTTCAGGGGCTGGACCAGTTGCGTCAGCCCCTCGGTTTTAATCAGCAGCGTGATTTGCATTAGCTCACCGAGCTTCCCTGCCGGGAACTCATCTTTGCGGGCAAACCACAGCAGATACTCCTCCGGCAGGTCGATTAAGCGACGCCCTTTGTATTTGCCAAACGGCATTATCGTATTGGCTATTTCAATCAGCTGCTCTTTTTCCATCTCAGCTACCCAGCAAACGCAGCATTTCCGCTTCGTCGATGACTTCAATGCCCAGTTCCTGCGCCTTCGCCAGTTTAGATCCTGCAGCTTCACCCGCTATCACCAGATCGGTTTTCTTCGACACGCTGCCCGCGACTTTCGCGCCCAGTTCGACCAGTCGAGCTTTAGCGTCATCACGCGACATCTGGCTTAAGCTGCCCGTAAGCACCACGGTTTTACCAGCAAACGGGCTGTCAATCTCTTCCGCGTTGATAACGATCGGCGCAGGCCAGTGAACACCTTCCGCCAACAGCTCGCTGATGACATTGCGGTTGCTTTCTTCGGCAAAGAAGTTGTGAACGTGGGATGCAACGACAATGCCAACATCAGGCACCTTTTGCAGCTCTTCAATCGAAGCGGCTTCCAGCACTTCCAGCGTGCCGAAATATGCCGCCAGACCTGCTGCGGTGGCCTCGCCGACTTCACGGATGCCAAGTGCATAGAGGAAGCGAGCAAAGGTGGTTTCTTTCGCTTTTTCCAGCGCGTTAACCACGTTTTGTGCCGATTTTGGCCCCATACGCTCCAGTCCGGTCAGTTTGCCTGCGGTGAGTTTGAACAGATCTGCCGGAGTGTGGACATATTCTTTTTCAACCAGCTGATCGATGATTTTGTCGCCCATTCCGTCAACATCCATCGCACGGCGGGAAACAAAGTGTTTCAGCGACTCTTTACGCTGCGCACCGCAAATCAGGCCACCGGTACAGCGGGCAACCGCTTCACCTTCCACACGCTCAACGTCAGAACCACATACCGGACAATGCGTCGGGAATACAACCTCACGGGTATCTTCCGGGCGTTCAGAAAGCACGACGTTAACCACCTGCGGGATCACGTCGCCAGCGCGGCGAATCACCACTTTATCGCCAATGCGTAAACCAAGACGTTCGATTTCATCCGCATTGTGTAAGGTTGCGTTACTCACCAGCACGCCAGCAACATGGACAGGTTCCAGACGCGCAACAGGCGTAATCGCGCCAGTACGCCCAACCTGAAACTCGACGTCACGCACAAAGGTCATCTGCTCCTGCGCCGGGAATTTAAACGCTACCGCCCAGCGCGGGGCACGCGCGACAAAGCCAAGCTGCTCCTGCTGTTCCAGTGAGTTGACCTTAATCACCACGCCGTCGATATCAAAGCCCAGCGTCGGGCGGTCTTCTTCCACTTTGTGATAGAACGCCAGCACTTCTTCCGCCGATTCACAAAGCGTTACCCGATCGCTGACCGGCAACCCCCACTTTTTAAATTGCAGTAAACGGCCAAGATGAGTATCCGGCAGCTCGCCACCTTCCAGAACACCAACGCCATAGCAGAAAAAAGTGAGCGGTCGCTTCGCTGTAATACGCGGATCAAGCTGACGCAGTGAACCAGCTGCCGCATTACGTGGGTTAGCAAAAACTTTCCCGCCCGTGCGTCGCGCATCTTCGTTAATCTTTTCGAACCCCGCCTGCGGCAGGAACACTTCACCACGCACTTCCAGACGCGCCGGGATATTCTCTCCGTGCAGCTTCAGCGGAATGGCGCGAATAGTACGCACATTAGACGTGATATCTTCCCCGGTGGTGCCATCGCCACGGGTCGCGGCACTGACTAAAACGCCATTTTCATACAGAATACTGACGGCAAGGCCATCCAGCTTCAGCTCACAGCACCAGGTGACTTTCTCGTTGTTTTTCAGACGGTCCTGCACACGTTTGTTGAAAGCAAGAAAGCTTTCTTCATCAAAAACGTTATCCAGTGACAGCATTGGTACTTCATGGCGTATCTGGCTGAAAGCCGCCAGCGGCGCAGCACCTACACGTTGGGTAGGCGAATCAGGCGTAATCAGTTCTGGATGTTTGGTTTCCAGCTCGCGCAGTTCGCGCATCAGCCTGTCGTATTCAGCGTCGGGAATTTCCGGCGCATCCATCACATGATAAAGATATTCATGATGGCGAAGCGTCGTTCGCAGTTCTGTCAGTTGTTGTTCGATTGATTCCATATCGCACCATCAATGCTAAAAACCCCCGACAAGCGGGGGTTCGAAGAGGAGTTAATTTGCCTTAAGTGTATCAGGCGTTGGCGTCTTTGACTTCGCGGATGATGTCCTGGTACTCGCGCAATTTCTGCGGAGTCATCATACGGCGCTGATCGTCAAGCACGACACCGCCCACTTCATCGGCAATATGCTGCGCAGATTGCAGCATCAGCTTGAAGTTCTGCAGCTCGTCACCGTAAGACGGTACCTGCATAAAGATAGTGACACCCGGAGTAGTGAAATCCTTCATTTCAGGATCAAAGGTTCCCGGTTTCACCATATTCGCCAGGCTGAATAACGCCGGGCCGCTGCCATCCGGGCTAAGATGACGATGGTAAATATTCATATCGCCAAAAATGAAGCCCGCTTGTTGAATGCTGTTAAGAAGCAGTTCACCGTTTAGCTCGCTACCGTGATGCGCCGCGACGTTCATGATAATCACCGCTTCTTTGCGCTTCGGTTTATCCATAACTGGAGCCGGTTCCGCTACAGGCTCAGGCTGTGGTGCCGCTACGGGTTCTGCAGGCTGGAAAGCCTGTTGTGCCGGTTGCGGTGCTGAATGCACAGGCTGCGGCGCTGGCGCGACCTGTGGCGAAACTGGCTGCTGCAACGGCTGTTCAGGCTGCGGCTGATAGGCAGGCTGCTGCATCGGCTGCGCTGGACGCGGAGCATGTTGCGGCGGTACCTGCGCTTCAGGCGGCTGCTGGATCGGTTGACGCGGCTGCGCAGACGCATAAGGCGGTTGGTACTGGTGTTGCGGCGACGGACGAGCAGCCTCATGCTCCTGAGCGTTAGCCGGGGCATGATTCACGCGGTGAACACGAACCTCACCAACGCCCTCATCATCTTCGACATCCTCGTCATAAGAATCGTCGTCACGTTTTGACTTCATTCGTTTTAATGGCCGATCGCGGAACATAGAAGATCGTTCTTTACGGCTGGTCCAGAAACCATGTACCAGTAAAGCGATTATGGCGATCGCGCCAACAATGATTAATATCAGACGCAAATCCTGCATCATTATATTCTCTGTTGTTCTAACACCTTGCCACCACGGCAAACATTTACTCACTAAGAGTATTTGCCGATTACCTCAAGTGCAAGTGCACTATTAACTTTCACAGCACAAAGATAGATGAAATCGTGCTTTTTGCTGTTTTTTCGAACATATCCTAACTGTCCATTGCGCAATTACCCGGTAAAATACGCAGAATTTTCCTGGGATTGGTCAAAAGGAGCTCATCCTGATTATGGTTTCATCATTCACATCTGCCCCACGCAGCGGTTTTTACTATTTTGCGCAAGGCTGGAAGCTCGTCTCGCAACCTGGGATTCGGCGTTTCGTTATTTTACCGCTGCTGGTCAATATTTTGTTGATGGGGGGCGCATTCTGGTGGCTCTTTACACAGCTCGATGTCTGGATCCCGACTCTCATGAGTTACGTTCCGGACTGGCTACAATGGCTGAGTTATCTGTTGTGGCCTCTGGCTGTCATCTCTGTGCTGTTAGTGTTTGGCTATTTCTTCTCCACGATTGCTAACTGGATTGCCGCTCCGTTTAACGGTTTATTGGCTGAACAACTGGAAGCACGATTGACTGGCGCTACACCGCCAGATACCGGGATTTTCGGTATCATGAAAGATGTGCCGCGAATCATGAAACGCGAATGGCAAAAATTTGCCTGGTATCTGCCGCGCGCAATTGTATTACTAATTCTTTACTTCATCCCTGGTATTGGGCAAACCGTCGCGCCGGTACTGTGGTTCCTGTTTAGCGCCTGGATGTTAGCCATCCAGTATTGCGATTACCCCTTCGATAACCACAAAGTGCCGTTTAAAGAGATGCGCACCGCCCTGCGCACACGCAAAATCACCAATATGCAGTTTGGTGCTTTAACCAGCCTGTTTACGATGATCCCGCTGCTTAATCTGTTCATCATGCCCGTTGCCGTTTGTGGCGCGACGGCGATGTGGGTCGATTGCTATCGCGATAAACACGCGATGTGGCGGTAACAATCTACCGGTTATTTTGTAAACCGTTTGTGTGAAACAGGGGTGGCTTATGCCGCCCCTTATTCCATCTTGCATGTCATTATTTCCCTTCTGTATATAGATATGCTAAATCCTTACTTCCGCATATTCTCTGAGCGGGTATGCTACCTGTTGTATCCCAATTTCATACAGTTAAGGACAGGCCATGAGTAAGATTTTTGAAGATAACTCGCTGACTATCGGTCACACGCCGCTGGTTCGCCTGAATCGCATCGGTAACGGACGCATTCTGGCGAAGGTGGAATCTCGTAACCCCAGCTTCAGCGTTAAGTGCCGTATCGGTGCCAACATGATTTGGGATGCCGAAAAGCGCGGCGTGCTGAAACCAGGCGTTGAACTGGTTGAACCGACCAGCGGTAATACCGGGATTGCACTGGCCTATGTAGCTGCCGCTCGCGGTTACAAACTCACCCTGACCATGCCAGAAACCATGAGTATTGAACGCCGCAAGCTGCTGAAAGCGTTAGGTGCAAACCTGGTGCTGACGGAAGGTGCTAAAGGCATGAAAGGCGCAATCCAAAAAGCAGAAGAAATTGTCGCCAGCAATCCAGAGAAATACCTGCTGCTGCAACAATTCAGCAATCCGGCAAACCCTGAAATTCACGAAAAAACCACCGGTCCGGAGATCTGGGAAGATACCGACGGTCAGGTTGATGTATTTATTGCTGGCGTTGGGACTGGCGGTACGCTGACTGGCGTCAGCCGCTACATTAAAGGCACCAAAGGCAAGACCGATCTTATCTCTGTCGCCGTTGAGCCAACCGATTCTCCAGTTATCGCCCAGGCGCTGGCAGGTGAAGAGATTAAACCTGGCCCGCATAAAATTCAGGGTATTGGCGCTGGTTTTATCCCGGCTAACCTCGATCTCAAGCTGGTCGATAAAGTCATTGGCATCACCAATGAAGAAGCCATTTCTACCGCCCGTCGTCTAATGGAAGAAGAAGGTATTCTTGCAGGTATCTCTTCTGGAGCAGCTGTTGCCGCGGCGTTGAAACTACAAGAAGATGAAAGCTTTACCAATAAGAATATTGTGGTTATTCTACCATCATCGGGTGAGCGTTATTTAAGCACCGCATTGTTTGCCGATCTCTTCACTGAGAAAGAATTGCAACAGTAATGCCAGCTTGTTAAAAATGCGTAAAAAAGCACCTTTTTAGGTGCTTTTTTGTGGCCTGCTTCAAACTTTCGCCCCTCCTGGCATTGATTCAGCCTGTCGGAACTGGTATTTAACCAGACTAATTATTTTGATGCGCGAAATTAATCGTTACAGGAAAAGCCAAAGCTGAATCGATTTTATGATTTGGTTCAATTCTTCCTTTAACGGCATAATGTTTAATGACGTACGAAACGTCAGCGGTCAACACCCGCCAGCAATGGACTGTATTGCGCTCTTCGTGCGTCGCGTCTGTTAAAAACTGGCGCTAACAATACAGGCTAAAGTCGAACCGCCAGGCTAGACTTTAGTTCCACAACACTAAACCTATAAGTTGGGGAAATACAATGTTCCAGCAAGAAGTTACCATTACCGCTCCGAACGGTCTGCACACCCGCCCTGCTGCCCAGTTTGTAAAAGAAGCTAAGGGCTTCACTTCTGAAATTACTGTGACTTCCAACGGCAAAAGCGCCAGCGCGAAAAGCCTGTTTAAACTGCAGACTCTGGGCCTGACTCAAGGTACCGTTGTGACTATCTCCGCAGAAGGCGAAGACGAGCAGAAAGCGGTTGAACATCTGGTTAAACTGATGGCGGAACTCGAGTAATTTCCCGGGTTCTTTTAAAAATCAGTCACAAGTAAGGTAGGGTTATGATTTCAGGCATTTTAGCATCCCCGGGTATCGCTTTCGGTAAAGCTCTGCTTCTGAAAGAAGACGAAATTGTCATTGACCGGAAAAAAATTTCTGCCGACCAGGTTGATCAGGAAGTTGAACGTTTTCTGAGCGGTCGTGCCAAGGCATCAGCCCAGCTGGAAACGATCAAAACGAAAGCTGGTGAAACGTTCGGTGAAGAAAAAGAAGCCATCTTTGAAGGGCATATTATGCTGCTCGAAGATGAGGAGCTGGAGCAGGAAATCATAGCCCTGATTAAAGATAAACACATGACAGCTGACGCAGCTGCTCATGAAGTTATCGAAGGTCAGGCTTCTGCCCTGGAAGAGCTGGATGATGAATACCTGAAAGAACGTGCGGCTGACGTACGTGATATCGGTAAGCGCCTGCTGCGCAACATCCTGGGCCTGAAGATTATCGACCTGAGCGCCATTCAGGATGAAGTCATTCTGGTTGCCGCTGACCTGACGCCGTCCGAAACCGCACAGCTGAACCTGAAGAAGGTGCTGGGTTTCATCACCGACGCGGGTGGCCGTACTTCCCACACCTCTATCATGGCGCGTTCTCTGGAACTGCCTGCTATCGTGGGTACCGGTAGCGTCACCTCTCAGGTGAAAAATGACGACTATCTGATTCTGGATGCCGTAAATAATCAGGTTTACGTCAATCCAACCAACGAAGTTATTGATAAAATGCGCGCTGTTCAGGAGCAAGTGGCTTCTGAAAAAGCAGAGCTTGCTAAACTGAAAGATCTGCCAGCTATTACGCTGGACGGTCACCAGGTAGAAGTATGCGCTAACATTGGTACGGTTCGTGACGTTGAAGGTGCAGAGCGTAACGGCGCTGAAGGCGTTGGTCTGTATCGTACTGAGTTCCTGTTCATGGACCGCGACGCGCTGCCCACTGAAGAAGAACAGTTTGCTGCTTACAAAGCAGTGGCTGAAGCGTGTGGCTCGCAGGCGGTTATCGTTCGTACCATGGACATCGGCGGCGACAAAGAGCTGCCATACATGAACTTCCCGAAAGAAGAGAACCCGTTCCTCGGCTGGCGCGCTATCCGTATCGCGATGGATCGTAAAGAGATCCTGCGCGATCAGCTCCGCGCTATCCTGCGTGCCTCGGCTTTCGGTAAATTGCGCATTATGTTCCCGATGATCATCTCTGTTGAAGAAGTGCGTGCACTGCGCAAAGAGATCGAAATCTACAAACAGGAACTGCGCGACGAAGGTAAAGCGTTTGACGAGTCAATTGAAATCGGCGTAATGGTGGAAACACCGGCTGCCGCAACAATTGCACGTCATTTAGCCAAAGAAGTTGATTTCTTTAGTATCGGCACCAATGATTTAACGCAGTACACTCTGGCAGTTGACCGTGGTAATGATATGATTTCACACCTTTACCAGCCAATGTCACCGTCCGTGCTGAACTTGATCAAGCAAGTTATTGATGCTTCTCATGCTGAAGGCAAATGGACTGGCATGTGTGGTGAGCTTGCTGGCGATGAACGTGCTACACTTCTGTTGCTGGGGATGGGTCTGGACGAATTCTCTATGAGCGCCATTTCTATCCCGCGCATTAAGAAGATTATCCGTAACACGAACTTCGAAGATGCGAAGGTGTTAGCAGAGCAGGCTCTTGCTCAACCGACAACGGACGAGTTAATGACGCTGGTTAACAAGTTCATTGAAGAAAAAACAATCTGCTAATCCACGAGATGCGGCCCAATTTACTGCTTAGGAGAAGATCATGGGTTTGTTCGATAAACTGAAATCTCTGGTTTCCGACGACAAGAAGGATACCGGAACTATTGAGATCATTGCTCCGCTCTCTGGCGAGATCGTCAATATCGAAGACGTGCCGGATGTCGTTTTTGCGGAAAAAATCGTTGGTGATGGTATTGCTATCAAACCAACGGGTAACAAAATGGTCGCGCCTGTAGACGGTACCATTGGTAAAATCTTTGAAACCAATCACGCGTTCTCTATCGAATCTGATAGCGGCGTTGAACTGTTCGTCCACTTCGGTATCGACACCGTTGAACTGAAAGGCGAAGGCTTCAAGCGTATTGCTGAAGAAGGTCAGCGCGTGAAAGTTGGCGATACTGTCATTGAATTTGATCTGCCGCTGCTGGAAGAGAAAGCCAAGTCTACCCTGACTCCGGTTGTTATCTCCAACATGGACGAAATCAAAGAACTGATCAAACTGTCCGGTAGCGTAACCGTGGGTGAAACCCCGGTTATCCGCATCAAGAAGTAATTCTTGCCGCAGTGAAAAATGGCGCCCATCGGCGTAATGCCGATCAGTTAAGGATCAGTTGACCGATCCAGTGGCTGTGTAAGAATCCGGAAACGCTCACTTGTTTCCGGATTTTTTTATGCACATTGGACAGGCTCTTGATCTGGTATCCCGTTACGATTCTCTGCGTAACCCACTGACTTCTCTGGGGGATTACCTCGACCCCGAACTCATCTCTCGTTGCCTTGCCGAATCAGGTACTGTAACGCTACGCAAGCGCCGTCTTCCCCTCGAAATGATGGTCTGGTGTATTGTTGGCATGGCGCTTGAGCGTAAAGAACCTCTTCACCAGATTGTGAATCGCCTGGACATCATGCTGCCGGGCAATCGCCCCTTCGTTGCCCCCAGTGCCGTTATTCAGGCCCGCCAGCGCCTGGGAAGTGAGGCTGTCCGCCGCGTGTTCACGAAAACAGCGCAGCTCTGGCATAACGCCACGCCGCATCCGCACTGGTGCGGCCTGACCCTGCTGGCCATCGATGGTGTGTTCTGGCGCACACCGGATACACCAGAGAACGATGCAGCCTTCCCCCGCCAGACACATGCCGGGAACCCGGCGCTCTACCCGCAGGTCAAAATGGTCTGCCAGATGGAACTGACCAGCCATCTGCTGACGGCTGCAGCCTTCGGCACGATGAAGAACAGCGAAAATGAGCTTGCTGAGCAACTTATAGAACAAACCGGCGATAACACTCTGACGTTAATGGATAAAGGTTATTACTCACTGGGACTGTTAAATGCCTGGAGCCTGGCGGGAGAACACCGCCACTGGATGATACCTCTCAGAAAGGGAGCGCAATATGAAGAGCTCAGAAAACTGGGTAAAGGCGATCATCTGGTGAAGCTGAAAACCAGCCCGCAGGCACGAAAAAAGTGGCCGGGACTGGGAAATGAAGTGACAGCCCGCCTGCTGACCGTGACGCGCAAAGGAAAAGTCTGCCATCTGCTGACGTCGATGACGGACGCCATGCGCTTCCCCGGAGGAGAAATGGCGGATCTGTACAGTCATCGCTGGGAAATCGAACTGGGATACAGGGAGATAAAACAGACGATGCAACTGAGCAGGCTGACGCTGAGAAGTAAAAAGCCGGAGCTTGTGGAGCAAGAGCTGTGGGGTGTCTTACTGGCTTATAATCTGGTGAGATATCAGATGATTAAAATGGCGGAACATCTGAAAGGTTACTGGCCGAATCAACTGAGTTTCTCAGAATCATGCGGAATGGTGATGAGAATGCTGATGACATTGCAGGGCGCTTCACCGGGACGTATACCGGAGCTGATGCGCGATCTTGCAAGTATGGGACAACTTGTGAAATTACCGACGAGAAGGGAAAGGGCCTTCCCGAGAGTGGTAAAGGAGAGGCCCTGGAAATACCCCACAGCCCCGAAAAAGAGCCAGTCAGTTGCTTAACTGACTGGCATTACGCCCATCGGCGCCATTTTTTATGCTTCCGCCAGCGGCGGCAAAATCAATTCATCGCTCTCATGCTGCTGGGTGTAGCGCATCACTTCCAGTACGCGCAACCCCGCACGGTGCACCGCATCGTTTAACGCCTTCCCTTTCAGCAAACCACTGATAAGCTGAGCACAAAACAGGTCGCCAGTCCCTTTCAGGTCGGTTTTTACCCGTGAATGGGAAATGACATTCACGCTGTCGGCACTGACCACCACCACCTGCATCTCCTGATTTTCTTCATTACCGGAGGCGCTGGTAATCACCACCCATTTTAATGTGTCTGAAAGCAGACTTTTTGCGGCAGCAATGGCACTGTCGAGATCGCGGCAATTTTTACCGGTCAGGATTTCCAGCTCAAAGATATTGGGGGTAATTCCTTGCGCCAGCGGCAGTAAATATTGTCGATACGCCTCGGGAAGGTCAGGTTTGACATAAATTCCGCTATCAATATCGCCAATCACCGGATCGACCATGATCAATAGGTCAGGATGGTCTTTGCGTAGCGCAGTCAGCCACTCGGCAAGGATTTTGATTTGCGATGCCGTTCCCATATAGCCCGTGGTTACAGCACGAAGTTGGCGCAGCGCATCACGCTCCTGAAGCGCACGCAAATAGCCGCTAAACCATTCGTCCGGAATCGCACCACCGTAGAAAGTGTCATAATGCGGCGTATTGCTCAGCAATACCGTCGGCACGGCAAAGACATTCAAGCCGTTCTGTTTTATAGCAGGCACCGCAATGCTGTTGCCTACGCTGCCGTACACTACCTGCGACTGCACGGCGACGATATCCGCCTGCAGCGCCCTACTCTTATCGTTAAACAACAACAAACTACTCATTTAATTTTTTCTCCTTGCCGATGATCCTCATCGTATTCCAACCGAAACTTTACCTGATTCTGGCAGTCAAATCGGCTATCACAAAACAAGGATAAGGTAATTCAATGAAGAAAATCATTTGTCTGGTCATTACACTACTAATGACACTCCCCGCTTACGCGAAGTTAACTGTTCATGAAGAAGCCCGCATCAACGCCATGCTGGAGGGATTAGCACAGAAAAAGGATTTGATATTTGTGCGCAACGGTGATGAACATACCTGCGATGAAGCGGTTTCTCATCTGCGTCTGAAGCTCGGCAATACCCGTAACCGCATTGACACTGCCGAGCAGTTTATTGATAAGGTTGCTTCGTCGTCATCGATTACCGGGAAGCCGTATATTGTGAAGATCCCCGGTAAGAGCGATGAGAACGCACAGCCTTTTTTACATGCCTTAATTGCGCAGACGGATAAAACGGTGCCTGCGCAATAATCTTAAATCCCCGCCCCCTGACTAAAATGCTCTTCCCCAAACACCCCGGTGGAAAGGTAGCGATCGCCACGATCGCAGATGATCGCTACCACCACCGCACCAGGGTTAGCTTTTGCCACCCGCAGTGCTCCGGCAACCGCGCCGCCGGAGCTGACGCCACAGAATATTCCTTCCCGCACTGCCAGTTCGCGCATGGTGTTTTCTGCATCGCGCTGATGAATATCCAGCACCTCATCCACCAGAGAAGCGTTGAAAATCCCCGGCAGATATTCCGCAGGCCAGCGGCGAATGCCGGGAATACTGCTGCCTTCTTCCGGCTGCAGGCCAACAATCGTTACTGGTTTGGATTGTTC
Source organism: Shigella sonnei (assembly GCF_002950395.1). Lineage (NCBI taxonomy): Bacteria > Pseudomonadati > Pseudomonadota > Gammaproteobacteria > Enterobacterales > Enterobacteriaceae > Shigella > Shigella sonnei. The sequence continues at coordinate 279,283 of NZ_CP026802.1, read as the reverse complement.
GCGCATAAAGCGTGAAACGCCGGTGATAGTGCCGGTTGTTCCCATGCTGGAGACAAAATGGGTAATGCGCCCGCCGGTTTGCTGCCAGATTTCCGGCCCGGTAGTGGTGTAATGGGCGTAAGGGTTATCGGGATTATTGAACTGATCGAGCAGCTTTCCTTCGCCACGATTCGCCATCTCCAGCGCCAGATCGCGCGCACCTTCCATGCCCTGCTCTTTGGTGACAAGAATCAGTTCCGCACCATAAGCACGCATCGCCGCACGGCGTTCCTGGCTCATGTTGTCGGGCATCAGCAATTTCATGCGATAGCCTTTCAGCGCGGCAATCATTGCCAGCGCAATGCCGGTGTTACCACTGGTGGCTTCGATTAAGACATCACCCGGTTTAATTTCCCCGCGCTTTTCCGCCTCGACGATCATCGAAAGTGCCGCACGATCTTTCACCGAACCTGCCGGGTTATTGCCTTCCAGTTTTAACCACACTTCACTGCCGTTATCCGGCCCCATTCGCTGCAACTTCACCAGAGGCGTATTGCCTATTGTTTGTTCTAATGTACTCACGATCTCTATCCATACGTGGTGTTGCCTGATGCGACGCTTGCGCGTCTTATCAGGTCTACAGGTTACAAACCTTGCCATTAAAAAGCCCGGATCGCGGGAAGCGCCTCCGGGCGTTTAACATTCACTCAACCTATCAGGCGCTTTGTGCGAGAGCAAGTTCCTCATCGCGGGTTTCGATACGCTCGTCGCCGTTATACAGCCGCGCATGTTGCAGACCAACGAATAAACGCTCGCCACGCTGCGGGGCATCGTCGCCATGCATCACGACCGTCAGCGGTTCGTTGTACCACCCCAGCGGCTGCACCACTAATTGGGTGTAGTGACCTTTCGGGCTGGCTTCCAGTACCTGTACCGGCAGCGGCGAATCGAGACTGGTACGGCGGCTGATATCCACTTCCCACGGGCGCAGGAAGAGATCCACCGGCCCCTGATAAGCAGGTGTGTAGCCCAGCGGCCAGCGATGTGCGCCAACATGGAACTGCCCGCCGCGAATGGTTCCCTGCAGGCGGTTCACTTCGCCCATAAATTCGAGCACAAAACGGGTCGCTGGTTCGCGCCATACCTGCTCCGGCGCATCAGCCTGTTCAATATTGCCCTGGCTCATCACCACTACACGATCAGCTACTTCCGTCGCTTCTTCCTGGTCGTGGGTCACGAACACGCTGGTGAATTTCAGCTCTTCATGCAGTTGACGCAGCCAGCGACGCAGCTCTTTACGCACCTGCGCATCCAGCGCGCCAAACGGTTCATCAAGCAGCAGAATTTGCGGTTCTACAGCCAGCGCGCGCGCCAGCGCCACGCGCTGTTTCTGGCCGCCGGAAAGCTGTGCCGGATAACGATCCGCCAGATGAGCAAGCTGCACCATCTCCAGCAATTTTGTCACTTTCGCTTTGATGGCTGCGGCATTCGGGCGATCGCGACGCGGCAGCACCGTCAGGCCAAAAGCGATATTGTCGAATACCGTCATATGGCGGAACAGCGCGTAATGCTGGAACACGAAACCGACCTTGCGATCGCGCGCGTGCAGGCGGCTGACGTCGGTGCCGTGGAAGCGAATATGCCCGCTGGTTTGATGCTCCAGCCCGGCGATAATGCGCAGCAGCGTGGTTTTCCCGGAACCGGACGGCCCCAGCAACGCGACCATCTGACCTGAAGGAATATCCAGTGAGATATCGTTCAGCACCTGGGTGCGACCAAACGACTTCTTAATATTGGCAATCTCAATGCTCATGATGTTCCTCCTGCTGTGCGCGTTTTTCCTGATTCTCCAGGCGCCACTGCAACATACTTTTTAAAAACAGGGTGATAATCGCCATCAGCGTTAACAGTGCCGCAGCGGTAAAGGAGCCGACGGTGTTGTAGTCCTGCTCCAGCAATTCAATCTGTAACGGCAGCGACAGGGTTTCGCCGCGAATCGAGCCGGAAACCACCGACACCGCGCCAAACTCGCCAATTGCGCGGGCGTTGGTCAACACCACGCCATAAAGCAGCGCCCAGCGAATGTTCGGCAATGTGACGCGGCGAAACATCTGCCAGCCAGACGCGCCAAGCAAAATCGCCGCTTCGTCTTCCTGGCTGCCCTGGCTTAACATCACCGGCACCAGCTCGCGCACCACAAACGGACACGTCACAAAGATGGTGACCAGCACCATTCCGGGCCAGGAGAACATAATTTGCAGATTATGTTCATCCAGCCAGCCGCCCAGCGGGCCGTTAGAGCCGTAGAACAGCAGATACACCAGACCGGCAACCACCGGCGATACGGCAAACGGAATGTCCAGTAGCGTCAGCAGTAACTGGCGTCCAGGGAAGTTAAAGCGCGTCACCAGCCAGGCCAGCAGAATGCCGAACACCAGGTTTACCGGTACGGCAATCAGCGCGATCATCACCGTCAGCCAGATGGCGTGCAGCATGTCCGGATCGGCCAGATTCTGTAAAACCGGCATCAGCCCTTTGCTGAACGCCTGTACGAAGATATAAATCATCGGCACCAGCAGGATGAACGCCGATACCAGCATCCCGATGCCAATCAGAAACCATTTGCCCCAGTTAATCGGGCGCGCGTCATAACGCTTCAATTGGGTAACTTCCGCCATTAATGACCTACCACACGCCGACCAAAGCGACTTTGCAGAGTGTTAATTGAGAACAGCAGCAGCAGAGATGCCGCGAGGATCACCGAAGCAATCGCGCTCGCTGCCGGGTAATCAAACTCCTGTAAGCGCACAAAAATCATCAGCGACGTCACTTCCGTCTTCCACGCGATATTTCCGGCGATAAAAATCACCGCGCCAAATTCACCAAGACTACGGGTAAACGACAGCGCCACGCCCGCCACCAGCGCCGGAGAAAGTTCCGGCAGCACCACTTTGCAGAAACTCTGCCAGCGCGTTGCGCCAAGCGTTTCTGCCGCTTCTTCATATTCCGGGCCTAACTCTTCCAGCACCGGCTGCACGGTACGTACCACAAACGGAATGCTGGTAAAGGCCATCGCCACCGCAATCCCCAGCCAGGTATAGGTGACTTTGATATCAAACTTCGCCAGCCATTCACCGTAAAAACCGTTTACAGAAAAGAGCGAGGCTAGCGTTAAACCGGCGACTGCCGTTGGCAGCGCAAAGGGTAAATCCATCAGCGCATCAAGCAGCGTGCGGCCCGGAAAGCGATAGCGGGTTAAGATCCACGCCATCAGCAGGCCAAAAACGCCGTTAAAAATCGATGCCACAAACGCTGACAGCAGCGTTACTTTGTAGGCCGCTACTACCTGCGGGTTGGTGATCACCTCCCAGTACTGCGCCCAGCTCATCTGAGCCAGCTGCATCACCAGCGCGGAGAGCGGCAGCAGCAAAATCAGGCACACAAACAGCAGACTGGTGCCGAGGCTTAAGGTAAAGCCCGGCAGCACGCGTCTTGATGAAACTGCAAACATTAATTACGCCCCGCCGCTAACAGCTTGTCTAACTCGCCGCCGCTGGTGAAGTGGGTTTTCATCACTTCCGGCCAGGAGCCAAATTTGTCTTCCACGCGGAACAGCTCGGTCTGCGGGAATTTGTCTTTCAGTTTATCCATGACTTCCGGGTTATTCACGCGGTAGTAATAGTCGGTGATGATGGTTTGCGCCTGCGGGCTGTAGAGCCAGTTAAGGTAGGCTTTGGCGGCTTTTTCCGTACCGTTGGCCTGCACGTTTTTATCAACCCACGCCACCGGGAATTCCGCCAGAATGTTGGTTTTCGGAATCACCACTTCAAAACCCTGCGCTTCATACTGTTTACGGATGTTGTTCACTTCCGACTCGAAGCTGATCAGCACATCGCCCAGGCCGCGCTCGGCAAAAGTGGTGGTCGCGCCACGACCGCCAGTATCGAACACTTCAACGTTTTTCAGGAACTGGGTCATAAACTGTTCGGTTTTGGCTTTATCGCCACCGTCAGCTTTATCCGCTGCGCCCCATGCCGCCAGATAGGTGTAACGCGCGTTACCCGACGTTTTCGGGTTCGGGAAAATCAGCTTCACATCGGAGCGCACCAGGTCGTTCCAGTCGTGGATATTCTTCGGGTTGCCCTTACGCACCAGGAAGCCCATGGTGGAGTAGAATGGCGAGCTATTATTTGGCAGGCGCGTTTGCCAGTCCGCCGGGATCAGCTTGCCTTTGTCATGCAGGATTTGTACGTCAGTCACCTGGTTATAAGTGACAACGTCTGCTTTTAAGCCCTGCAAAATTGCCAGCGCCTGTTTTGATGACCCGGCATGAGATTGTTTTATTGTCAGTTTGTCGCCGCCGTTTTCTTTGGTCCATTGTTGCTCAAACGGCGGGTTCAGGGCGGCAAACAGCTCGCGGGAGACGTCATAAGAACTGTTCAGCAGTTCCGTTGCCTGTACATGGCCCGCCAGCAGCAGAGAAGCGACCAGCGCGAGTGAGTTCTTTTTCAGTAAGTTAACGGCCATTGCGCACCCTTATAAATTTAATGACTTTCTAATAGCCATCATATTTATAACGGACGTGAAAGGAGTAACGGTTTTATATACCGTTTGGTGATTTGGAAGTTGAAAAGGGAATAAGAACCGGGTTTAAAACGAAATCCTCCCCACAAATGCAGGGAGGAAACAGAGGTGAATCAGATACCGACGCTAACCGTCTCCGGCAGTGTGCTGCCGCCATCAATCACATTCTGTGTACCGGTTAAATAGCTGGATTCATCCGATGCGAGGAAGGCCGCCAGTTCGCCGACTTCCAGCGGATCGGCGAGGCGACGCAGCGGGATTGCTTTCGCCATTTCAGTCAGCACCGACTCTGGATCTTCCGGGTTCGACTGGCGGGCAATGCTTTCCGCCATTGGTGTGCGCACGTATCCCGGGCAAATGGCGTTAACGCGAATACCAGACTGCGCGTACTCCACCGCCAGCGATTTTGTCAGGCCAACAATCGCCGCTTTCGTTAAGGCGTACGCCGTTTCGCCAGGATCGGCCACCATATCACCAGTGACTGAAGACATCATCACAATGCGACCATCTTTGCGGGCAATCATCTCCGGCAGCACCGCCTTCGTGACGTTCCATACGCCTTTAATATTGATGTCAATATGGAAATCGCGATCGTCATCGCTCATATCGAGGAAACTGCCCAGACGACAAACGCCTGCGTTATTCACCAGGATATCAATGCGCCCTTCTTTTTCCTTCGCGCGTTTGATAGCTGCGGCTACCGACGCCGGGTCACGCACATCGGCGACAACCGCCGTACAGCGATGACCACGACCACACAGTTCGTCCGCCAGCTTTTCGATCTCAGGGGAGATATCCAGCAAGATTAGGTTTGCGCCATGACGCGCAAAAGTTCTGGCAATTCCTTCGCCAATTCCCTGCAATGCGCCCGTAATCAGTGCTGTCTTGCCCGTGAGTTTACCCATTTTAATGCTCTCCTTGTTAATACAGAGCGTTACACTCCATTCCCTCTGAAAATACAGGATAAACAAAATATTGCTGCGGATCAGCTCACTAATTCAGGAAAATCTCAATCCAGTCGCTGCTTTATGCATCATTTCAGGCGTTGTGTTAGCTCACTGCTGCGCTGAATCATTTTCAATGACTCCACATCATTGAGTTGCACAAGACCAACAAACAGTAAATCGGTAACAGAATTTTGCGCCGTGCGGGTAGACATCGACGAGCTACGCCATTCGGTTTCACCGGAAACGGTATCGAGCGTGAAATGCGCCAGCCGCCGCAGCGGAGAGTCAGCCAGAGAAGTAATGGCAATCACCGTTGCCCCCTGCTTTCGTGCCGCTTCTGCGCACAAGACAATCTCTTTTTTACTGCCGCTGTAAGAGATAGCGATTTGTACATCGCCTTTTTTCAACGCCTGGGAAACGGTGGCTTGTACGTGTGTGTCGGCTTCATAGGCCACGCGATAGCCAATTTTCATCAGTTTGAACGACAGATCGCGCCCCACCAGCGCCGACCCGCCCAGGCCCGTTATCTGGATAAACGGTGCTTTACTGATGACCTCAATGATTTTTTGCAGCCGAGCGTAGTCGAACAACGCACAGGTTTGCTCCAGCGCCAGCTCTTTTTCGCGATTCAGTTTGCGGGCAATCACTTCCAGCGAATCATCACTGGTAATCGAACTGTGCAGGTGCAGCGCCGTGGCATTCGTTTTCTCCCGGCTGGCACTGTATTCGCCAATTAACGCCATACGCAATTCAGTAAATCCTTGCGCGCCGAGCTTCTGGGCAAATTTCACAATGCTCGACTGACTGATGCCGAGCTGTTTCGCCATCTTGCGCGAAGAGACGGATTTCAGCTCACTCACGTTGGCCCGCAGAAAGTCAGCAATTTTTTGCTCGTTCTCGGTAAATTCACTTTCCGCATTGCGTATTTTCGTCAGGTACAACATCTTCCACTCTCCCGGGCTGGCAGCAAAAATTCCGCTTAAGTTCTTATGACGCTCTTCACACTCTGCAAGTGTAGACTCAATGATTCCTTTAAGTCTGTCAATTCGGGATATATGATTCCATACATCTGCAATTATTTGATCGTAAATAGTAAGGTCACCACCGATGCAACTTGAAAAGATGATTACTGAAGGCTCGAACACCGCCTCGGCTGAAATTGACCGCGTATCGACGCTGGAAATGTGCCGGATTATCAACGATGAAGATAAAACCGTACCGCTTGCCGTTGAGCGCGTCCTGCCGGATATCGCCGCGGCGATCGATGTTATCCACGCCCAGGTAAGCGGCGGCGGTCGTCTGATTTATCTCGGTGCGGGAACATCCGGTCGTCTGGGGATTCTGGATGCCAGCGAATGTCCGCCCACCTACGGCGTGAAACCGGGTCTGGTGGTTGGTTTGATTGCTGGCGGCGAATATGCCATTCAGCACGCGGTGGAAGGCACGGAAGATAGCCGAGAAGGCGGCATTAACGATCTGAAAAATATAAATTTAACGGCACAGGATGTGGTGGTCGGTATTGCCGCCAGCGGTCGTACGCCGTATGTGATTGCCGGACTGGAATACGCCCGCCAGCTCGGTTGCCGCACAGTGGGAATTTCCTGTAATCCGGGGAGTGCCGTTTCCACCACCGCCGAGTTTGCCATTACACCGATTGTAGGTGCCGAAGTGGTCACTGGTTCTTCGCGAATGAAAGCAGGCACAGCGCAGAAACTGGTGCTCAATATGCTTTCCACCGGGCTGATGATTAAATCCGGCAAAGTGTTCGGCAACCTGATGGTCGATGTGGTCGCCACCAACGAAAAACTGCATGTGCGCCAGGTCAATATCGTTAAAAACGCCACCGGATGTAATGCCGAACAAGCGGAAGCGGCGTTAATTGCCTGCGAGCGCAACTGTAAAACGGCCATTGTGATGGTGCTGAAAAATCTCGATGCCGCAGAAGCTAAAAAACGCCTGGATCAACACGGCGGCTTTATTCGTCAGGTTTTAGACAAGGAATAACCCATGGCCAAAGAGATCAGCAGTGAACTTCTGAACACCATTCTTACCCGTGTCGGCGGACTGGGAAATATCGCCAGTTGTGGTAACTGTATGACGCGCCTGCGTCTGGGTGTACATGACAGTTCACTGGTTGATCCCAATATCAAAACGCTGGAAGGCGTGAAGGGCGTCATTTTGACCAGCGACCAGGTGCAGGTCGTTTTTGGGCCTGGTAAAGCGCATCGTGCCGCAAAAGCGATGAGCGAGCTGCTGGGCGAGGCACCGGTACAGGATGCCGCAGAAATCGCCGCCCAGAACAAACGTCAGTTAAAAGCCAAACAAACCTCCGGCGTGCAACAATTTCTCGCCAAATTCGCCACCATCTTCACGCCGCTGATCCCCGGTTTTATTGCCGCCGGTCTGCTGCTGGGGATAGCGACGTTAATTGCCACGGTGATGCACGTTCCGGCAGATGCTCAGGGCACGCTACCCGACGCGCTGAATTTTATGAAGGTGTTCAGCAAAGGTTTGTTCACTTTCCTGGTGATTCTGGTGGGCTATAACGCCGCCCAGGCATTTGGCGGCACGGGCGTCAATGGCGCAATTATTGCCGCACTCTTTTTGCTCGGTTATAACCCCGCTGCAACCACCGGTTACTACGCCGGTTTTCACGATTTCTTTGGTCTGCCCATCGATCCGCGCGGCAATATTATCGGCGTGCTGATTGCCGCGTGGGCCTGCGCCCGCATTGAAGGCATGGTGCGCCGCTTTATGTCGGACGATCTCGACATGCTGCTGACCTCGTTAATCACCCTGCTGATCACCGCTACGCTTGCGTACCTGATCATTATGCCGCTGGGTGGCTGGTTATTCGAAGGTATGTCATGGCTGTTTATGCACCTGAACAGTAATCCGTTCGGTTGTGCGGTTTTAGCCGGGCTGTTCCTGATCGCCGTGGTATTTGGCGTGCATCAGGGCTTTATTCCTGTTTACCTCGCGTTAATGGACAGCCAGGGATTCAACAGCTTATTTCCCATCCTTTCAATGGCAGGCGCGGGCCAGGTGGGCGCGGCGCTGGCACTCTACTGGCGGGCGCAACCGCACAGTGCGCTACGCAGTCAGGTACGCGGGGCGATTATTCCCGGCCTGCTGGGCGTTGGTGAACCGCTGATTTACGGTGTCACCCTGCCCCGCATGAAGCCGTTTGTTACCGCCTGTTTAGGCGGCGCGGCGGGCGGTTTGTTTATCGGCCTGATAGCCTGATGGGGTCTGCCGATGGGCTTAAACAGCGCCTTTGGGCCGTCTGGTCTGGTAGCGCTGCCGCTGATGACTTCCGCACAAGGCATCCTTCCGGCCATGGCGGTTTATGCTGGCGGGATTCTGGTGGCATGGGTTTGCGGGTTTATTTTCACCACGCTCTTTGGCTGCCGTAACGTCAATCTGGACTGATATCATGAAACGGACAATGCTCTATCTTTCTCTGCTGGCTGTTAGTTGTAGCGTCAGCGCCGCAAAATACCCTGTTCTGACAGAAAGCTCGCCAGAGAAAGCAGGGTTTAACGTCGAACGGCTTAACCAGATGGATCGCTGGATTAGCCAGCAAATTGATGTCGGTTATCCCGGCGTAAACCTGCTGATCATTAAAGATAATCAGATTGTGTATCGCAAAGCCTGGGGAGCGGCGAAAAAGTACGATGGCAGCGTGTTGATGGAACAGCCTGTCAAAGCCACCACCGGGACGCTGTATGACCTGGCCTCAAACACCAAAATGTACGCCACGAACTTCGCCCTGCAAAAGCTGATGAGCGAAGGCAAACTGCATCCTGACGATCGGATTGCGAAATATATTCCGGGGTTTGCCGATAGTCCAAATGACACCATTAAAGGCAAAAACACCCTGCGGATTTCTGACCTGCTGCATCACAGCGGCGGTTTCCCGGCAGATCCGCAATACCCGAATAAAGCGGTCGCGGGCGCGTTATATTCCCAGGATAAAGGCCAGACGCTGGAGATGATCAAGCGCACGCCGCTGGAATATCAGCCCGGCAGCAAACATATCTACAGCGATGTCGATTATATGCTGCTTGGATTTATCGTCGAGTCGGTTACCGGTCAGCCGCTTGACCGCTATGTTGAAGAGTCGATTTATCGCCCGCTCGGCCTGACACATACGGTATTTAACCCGCTGCTGAAAGGCTTTAAACCGCAACAAATTGCCGCCACGGAATTGAACGGCAATACCCGCGATGGCGTGATCCATTTCCCGAATATCCGCACCTCCACTCTCTGGGGTCAGGTGCACGATGAAAAAGCCTTTTATTCGATGGGCGGCGTTTCCGGGCACGCAGGTTTGTTTTCCAATACCGGCGATATTGCGGTGTTAATGCAAACGATGCTGAACGGCGGGGGCTATGGCGATGTGCAGCTGTTCAGTGCGGAAACGGTGAAGATGTTCACCACCAGCTCTAAGGAAGATGCCACTTTTGGCCTCGGCTGGCGCGTGAATGGTAATGCCACCATGACGCCGACGTTTGGCACGCTGGCAAGCCCGCAAACCTACGGTCACACTGGCTGGACCGGGACAGTAACCGTTATCGATCCGGTCAATCATATGGCGATTGTGATGTTAAGCAACAAGCCCCATTCGCCAGTTGCCGATCCACAAAAAAATCCCAATATGTTCGAAAGCGGTCAGTTACCGATTGCAACTTATGGTTGGGTAGTTGATCAGGTGTATGCGGCGTTGAAGCAAAAGTAATAAAAAGGCCAGTCAGTTTTGTTACTGGCTGGCCTTTAATCATCGAATCAGAAACGCTTACAACGCCATTAACTTGTCCAGCGACGGCGCGAAGTAATAGCCGCCGGTTACCGGTTTGGTGAAACGCAACATCGCATCACGCTTACCATCGGTATCGCCAAACATGCTCAGCAGTTGCTGCTCAATGTTATGCAGACGCGCGCAGTAGGCGCAGAAGTACAGACCGTGAGTGCCACTGGCGGTGCCGTACGGCAGGCTCTGGCGAACAATCTTCAGCCCTTTGCCATCTTCTTTCAGATCAACGCGGGTGAGGTGAGAGGTTTCCGGACGTTCGTCGCCGTCAATCTCTTCGTTGGCCTCTTTGGTGCGCCCGATCATCATCTCCTGATCGTGAACGCTCATCCGGTTGAGCTGCTTCAGGTTGTGCTCCCAACGCTGCACAAACACATAGCTGCCGCCGGCATCCACGCCGTCTTTGATAACCGCCACTTCGCGACGCGTCTCTTCACCCGCCGGGTTTTCTGTACCGTCAACAAAGCCGCTCAGGTCACGCTCTTCCACCCAACGGAAGCCGTGGATCTCTTCTTTCACTTCAATGCAGTCACCAAAGGCTTCCATCGCCGCCTGGGCGACAGAGAAGTTTACGTCGTGACGCAGAGAAAGAATGTGGATCAACACATCGAACTGGGTGGTCGGCGCAAGGCCTTTACCGTAGCCCGGAAAATCTTTCAGCTCTTCTGCCCCAACGCCGCCGCTCAGAGCGCGCCAGGTGTTGTTACCAAAGGCAACCACCGCACCAAGATGCGCGTCCGGGAATTTCGCTTCAAAAGTTGCCAGTTTGTCGGCAAATGTTTTACTGGCCGCACGCAGGGCGTCAACTTCCCCTTTCACGTTGGCTTCGATCCAAATCGCCGCGCGGCAATGTTCTGGCAAAATGCCACTCTGAACCTGAGACATTGTTCCTCCTGAAAATAAGAATGCCACGCAATCCGTGGCATTGTTGAGCGCTATTTTACGTGTTTTTTCGCGGCGGCGGTTTGTTCAGACGCAAATTAACGCCGCCAGATAATTTTACTGACTTTCCAGTTTTTCAGGGTATCGTCCGAAGGCATTAACCCTTCAGGACCACGCCATTCCCCGCTGAACTGGTAGCTAATATGTTGACTGCCTTCGGCTTTACATTCGACGGCACGATTATCATCACCATCAGCTTTTTGGCAATTGCCAAATGCTTTGCTGTAAAGGTCGCTAAACGGTGTACCGATTTTAACACCGGTGTCAGCAGGAATATCGCTATCCAGCACGTCAATGCGACTGATCGTGCCTTGATCGCCGTTAATCACCATCGCCACGTTGTCGCCTTTCATCACTTCAAAAAAGCGCACCACGTTGCCGTTCGCGGTTTTCATTCCGCTGCGCAGGCGATAATCGCCATCAAGCGCATCAGCAATGGCTTGTTCTTGCAGTGGTGTGGACGCCGTTAATTCACCCACGCCCTGCTCGCTCACTTTGGTGGACGATCCAAACCAGTTCCACGGGTTAGCGGCCGACCAGTTAACTGACGACATCGTGGAACAGCCGGTCAGCATCAACGGCATAGCGCATAACATTAAACGCAGCGATTTCATGTCACTTCCTTTGGTTATTCAATAACGTTGCTTGGAGTGCAAATTCACCAAAAAGTGCCGTTATTCTTTTTCTTCATTAAAACAAGCGCGTAAACGTCGATTGGTCAGCAGCCAGATTAACGCCACAATATCCGCCACTACCAGCGCCAGACCGATACCGCTAACGGATTCACCGTTCAGCCACAGCCACGGTTGCCAGCAAAGTAAAACCACCTGCGCCAACAGCAACAGAAAATAGAGCACATGCCAAGTGCGAGGAAATGTAGCCCGCCGACCGCTCAACAAAAACGCCAGCACCGCCGGAATGCCTGGAATCAGCCCCAGCCAGAAATTATCGTGATCGGGATAAAACAGATTTAGCAGCGCAGTACCCTGCTCGCGCGACGCACCGGCAATGACAAACAGCACCCAGGTTCGCGCCTGAAGCAATAGCACAAGCCAGAAGAGCAAGGGTAAACGCAGGCGTCCGTGCGCATCATAATGGACAGGATGGAACTCAGTACTCTTCATCTTCAATCAAACGCTTACCCAGACTCAGCACGTCGGCGTGTTCATATCCCAGGCGTTCATACATTCCGAGCACCATGTCGTTATCTTCCGGCACATTGATCTGAATTTTCGGGCAGCCACGAGCAATCAGCTTTTTCTCCAGCCGATTAAGCAACGCATTGGCAATCCCACGCCCACGAAACTCTGGATGCACGCCAAGATAATAAGCAGACCCGCGATGCCCGTCATAACCGCCCATCACCGTTCCGACCACTTCACCGTTTACCTCAGCGACCAAAAACAAACTGACGTCATGGTTCATCTTACGCTCGATGTCCATTTCCGGATCGTTCCACGGACGCAGCAAGTCGCAACGCTCCCAAAGGGTGATGACCTCTTCGAAATCTTCCTGGCGAAATACGCGTATCTCCATGGTATTCGTTACCTTTTTGCGGGTTAAAAGGCTGATTATGGCGTGAACGGTCGAATTAGCCAATATCTGACGAAAATCGGTTGAAAAAGTGGCATAATGGGGAGTTGTCAACTATTGAAATGAAAAGTAAAACAATTCTCAACATCAAACCGTCGTAACGGATTACGCGATACGATATAACATCTGGAACTTTATTATTACAACTCAGGCCGTATGAGCACTTTTAAACCACTAAAAACACTCACTTCGCGCCGCCAGGTGCTGAAAGCCGGTTTGGCTGCCCTGACGTTGCCAGGAATGTCGCAAGCCATCGCCAAAGACGAACCTTTAAAAACCAGCAACGGACACAGCAAGCCGAAAGCCAAAAAATCTGGCGGCAAACGTGTCGTTGTTCTCGATCCAGGCCACGGCGGAATTGATACCGGAGCGATCGGACGCAACGGTTCGAAAGAAAAACATGTGGTGCTGGCGATTGCTAAAAACGTCCGTTCCATTTTGCGTAATCATGGGATTGATGCGCGTTTAACGCGTTCTGGCGATACGTTTATCCCACTTTACGATCGCGTTGAAATCGCCCATAAACATGGCGCAGATCTGTTTATGTCAATTCATGCCGATGGCTTTACCAACCCGAAAGCTGCCGGTGCTTCGGTATTTGCCCTCTCTAACCGTGGGGCAAGTAGCGCAATGGCGAAATACCTGTCTGAACGCGAAAACCGCGCCGATGAAGTTGCCGGTAAAAAGGCGACTGACAAGGATCACCTATTGCAGCAAGTGCTGTTTGATCTGGTGCAAACCGATACTATTAAAAACAGCCTGACGCTTGGCTCGCATATTCTGAAAAAGATTAAGCCGGTGCATAAACTGCACAGCCGCAACACCGAACAAGCCGCGTTTGTGGTGTTGAAATCGCCGTCGGTTCCTTCGGTGCTGGTGGAAACCTCGTTTATCACCAACCCGGAAGAAGAGCGGCTGTTAGGCACGGCGGCGTTTCGTCAGAAAATCGCCACAGCGATTGCTGAAGGCGTGATCAGTTATTTCCACTGGTTCGACAACCAGAAAGCACATTCGAAAAAGCGATAAGTTATGAAACCCGACGCACACCAGGTTAAACAGTTTCTGCTCAACCTTCAGGATACGATTTGTCAGCAGCTGACCGCCGTCGATGGCGCAGAATTTGTCGAAGATAGTTGGCAGCGCGAAGCTGGCGGCGGCGGGCGTAGTCGGGTGTTGCGTAATGGTGGTGTTTTCGAACAGGCAGGCGTCAACTTTTCTCACGTCCACGGCGAGGCGATGCCTGCTTCCGCCACCGCTCATCGCCCGGAACTTGCCGGGCGCAGTTTCGAGGCGATGGGCGTTTCACTGGTAGTGCATCCGCATAACCCGTATGTTCCCACCAGCCACGCGAATGTGCGTTTTTTTATTGCCGAAAAACCGGGTGCAGAGCCCGTCTGGTGGTTTGGCGGCGGCTTCGATTTAACCCCTTTCTATGGTTTTGAAGAAGACGCCATTCACTGGCACCGCACCGCCCGTGACCTGTGCCTGCCATTTGGTGAAGACGTTTATCCCCGTTACAAAAAGTGGTGCGACGATTACTTCTACCTCAAACATCGCAACGAACAGCGCGGTATTGGCGGGCTGTTCTTTGATGATCTGAACACGCCAGATTTCGACCACTGTTTTGCCTTTATGCAGGCGGTAGGCAAAGGCTACACCGACGCTTATTTACCAATTGTAGAGCGACGTAAAGCGATGGCCTACGGCGAGCGCGAGCGCAATTTTCAGCTCTACCGTCGCGGTCGTTATGTCGAGTTCAATCTGGTCTGGGATCGCGGCACTCTGTTTGGCCTGCAAACTGGCGGGCGCACCGAGTCGATCCTGATGTCAATGCCGCCACTGGTACGCTGGGAGTATGATTATCAGCCAAAAGATGGCAGCCCAGAAGCGGCGTTAAGTGAGTTTATTAAGGTCAGGGATTGGGTGTAACTCCCTCACCCCCATTCCCGCATCCGCTGATGCAACGTCAACGACGGCTTCTCGGCAAACAGCTGCTGGTAATCCGTGGCAAATTGCCCCAGATGCCAGAATCCCCACTGCATGGCGGCGTCTTTTACCGTTGTGCTTTGCGACCACGGGCTTATCAGTTCGCGGCGTACGGCGTTCAGGCGAATGCGTTTCAGCCACGCGTTTGGGCCAATGCCTAAAATAGCGTGAAACGCGTTTTGTAGCGTGCGGCGACTGACATGCAGTTGATTACACAAGTCCAGCACCGTCACCAGCTCAGACATATTTTCCAGCACATATTCACGGGCGCGGGAAAGTAATCTACGGTAACTCTGATGACTGATGCTTTCCGCCGTCACCATTGGTTGCGCGTCTTCCAGCATCGCCCCCATCGCCATTAGCAAATTATCCCCCAGCACTTTTCGCACTGCAGGCTGATGGAGATTTTCCGGGTTCTCGCAAAACGTCGCCAGCGCCTGTTGGACAAAGCCCCACAGCGCGGCTTTATGCTGCTCTTTCACTTCCAGCGCCGACTGGCTACGCAGCATATGTAATACCCGATCCGGATTGTGCAAAAAGTTAGCCTGACGGGTGATGACATCTTCAGACAGCACTACGCCCAGGATCGTATAATCGTCCGGCGTACTTAATTCAAACTCGGTTCCACCGGGGCGCGTCGCTATTTCTGCGCTTCCCAGACATTGCGAACCGATAAATCCCTGCTCACCGCGCGTCGCCGGAATGCCAAACCAGAACGAGTTCGGCCAGACCAGGCACGACTGACGCAGCGCCAGACCGGTGTATTCACGAAAAACCTGAATATCATCGAGCAGAATTTCCGTAAATTCACCATGAAACTTGCCCGGATGCAGCTGATCGTAAATCTGCTGCCAGGCGGTAATCGTCAAAGCATGTTCATAGACATCCGTTGTCTGTCGTTGATGAACATTATCCACTTCGACCTTCGGCGTGAGCTTCAGGTTTTCGGGTAAGGGTTCATGATAAAGATGGTGCAAATTGGCTGTACGGGTCTTTTTCATGATGTTAATGCCGGGTGTTGTAGGACACCCGGCACCTCCGACAGGTTAATGGGGCTTGAGACGATAACGACTACTGCGTTTACGTAACGTCCCGGCAGAAAAGAGCTGTTCGAGCGCATTTCTGGCTTTTTCCAGCGGCCAGCCAAAGTGGGCAGCCACTTCTCCTGCCGTCATTCCCTGACGTACTGATGTTAACAGCGCCAACAACTCGTCAGCAGATTCCGCGACGATAACTGGCGCGTCGGGTTCCTTTACGGGTTGCTTCGGCTGGCGGTTAAAGCCAGTAACCAGCCACTGGGTGTCATCGTCTGGCCGACCGATCTCCTTGCGGCTGATGACACGCCCGGTACGCATCGCGGCAGCACAACCTGCGTCCAGCGCCGCACGACACGCCGCCAGATCGCCTTCCACCACCAGCGTTAAGCGACCAGGGTCAAGCACTTCGTGACTGAGCAGACGAACGTTAGCTGCTTTGAGCATGGCATCCGCTGCATCTATCGCGGCGACCATGCCGTCCACTTCCAGCAATCCCAGTGCATTGATCATCGGCAACCTCCGTTACGCACGCTGGATTGGATTACGCGCGATTTCCAGCACTGCATCGGTAAAGGCGTTACAGGCTGCTTTACACGCGGCCTGGCTACCGGTTAAAAATGCTGCCGAGTAGTTGGTTTCAGACGGTGGCGGGACATAGGTCACCAGCTGTACGTCGGCAGATTTCAACGCTGCATCAATGCCGTAGGTCGCTTCCAGCGGCGGTGCCACCAGATACGCCATCGGATCGCCAAGCGTGATCCCGGCGGTTGATGAAAGATAAGAACCGGTACGCGAAACTACATGTGCCAGGAATGCGGTGTTTTCTGCGTCATTAGCCCACTGGAAAGCAGCGCCATTTTCAATATGCGCAACCATCGCATCCAGACCAGCACGCACTTCCGCCGGGTTTGGCCCACCAAGCATAATCAGCACTTCACCGGCAGTCGGTGACGGTCCGTGTGCTGCTCCCGCATACAGCGAGCGGCCATATACCACTTCGACCATCGCCTGCTTGGTCGCTTCGTCAGCCGCAATGTAGGTGACGTCATCGGAATCAGCAGAAATCAGCCCGAGGCTACGAATATGCGGCGGCAATTTTAGTTCACGCGCAAATTCAGCGTTAACGGAGGCAATCACCCGCATGGCGGTTACCGACGGTCGAATCAAATCTAAAGCTGGCATGATGCCTCCTTATCGGGTCATGTTGATGCCGGATGCTTTCTGCTCCAGCATACGTTTCGCCAAATCCACAATGACGGCTGCGGCTTCAACCGGCGGCGTGCCGCCCTGGTGAATGTTAGAGATGCAGGTGCGATCGGCCTCAACGGTGGTCGCCATACGCGGCGAGTAAACGGCGTAACAGGAGAGGCTTTCTGACTGACCCAACCCCGGACGTTCCCCCACCAGCAGGATCACCACTTTCGCGCCGAGGATCTCACCGATCTGATCTTCAATCTTCACGCGACCATAACGAACAAAGAATGGCGTGCCGACTTTCAGCCCGGCCTGTTTCAGGCCCGCCATCAGCGGCGGCAGGATCTCTTCGTAGTTCACGGTGATGGCATCAGTTGACAGGCCATCAGAAATAACGACCTGTACGTCCGGATTAGCAACACACTGTGCTTTCAGCGCTTCAACAGCTTCTGCACACAGGCGGCGGCCCATATCCGGGCGAGTCAGGTAGAGATTTTTGTCGCTAATTTCGGAGCGTACTTCCAGCAAGCCCTGCGCTTTCACCCACTCTTCCGGCACTTCTTTCAGTACGGTATCTTTCGAACGAGAGTGATCGGCCAGGAAACGCAGCAGCGCCTGCGTACGTGGACGCGGACCGGTACGACCGGTACAAACGCGGGCCACGGTGCTGCGGCGCAGTTCTGTTAATACGTCTGCGCGATGCGGGTTTTCAACACCAATCCACGCTTTTGCTTCCGCAGAACCTAAATCCAGCGCGCAGCTTTCCGAGGTCACCGGTGCCGCACAGTTAGTGGTGGCGCACTTTGCTTCTGACGGCGCGGGGGCCGCTTGTCCCATTGACGCCATCACGCTGCGTACAATTTCTTCAATCTGTTTTTGATCCATGATGTGTTATCTCCGCGTCATCAGAAGAACAGTGACGGATCGCCCGCCCGTTTGGTCAGGCGACCGTTTGCCATAATGCCCATGCTTTCCAGCCAGCGTTCAAACTCCGGTGACGGGCGCAGGTTGAGTAACTGACGCACAGTGGCAGTGTCGTGGAATGCGGTGGTCTGATAGTTGAGCATGATGTCATCGCCCAGCGGCATCCCCATGATGTAGTTGCAGCCTGCGGTGGCGAGCAGGATCATCAGGTTTTCGTTGAGGTTCTGGTCAGCGTCAGCGTGGTTGGTGTAACAGCAGTCACAGCCCATAGAGATGCCGCTCAGCTTGCCCATAAAGTGATCTTCTAAGCCAGCACGGATAATCTGGCGGTCGTTGTAGAGATACTCCGGCCCAATAAAGCCGACCACGGTGTTGACGATAAACGGATCGTAATGACGCGCCAGCCCATAGTTACGTGCTTCCATCGTCACCTGGTCTGCGCCGAAGTTAGCGCCAGCAGACAGCGCCGAACCTTGCCCGGTTTCGAAGTAGAGGCAGTTTTCCCCGGCGATACGGTTGAACTCAGCACCCACTGCGCGCGCTTCGTCGAGCATCGCCAGTTCCACGCCAAACTCTTTCAGCCCTTTTTCGCTGCCACAGATACTCTGGAAAATCAGTCCGCCAGGCGCGCCGCGACGAATCGCTTCGATCTGGGTGGTGACGTGCGCCAGTACGCAGCCCTGAGTTGGGATGTTGAATTTGTCGATCACGCCGTAAATGGTGTCCAACACGCGGCTTAAGTTTTCCACGTCGTCAGTTACCGGGTTAACGCCGATCACCGCATCGCCCACCCCGAAGGAAAGCCCTTCGTAGATTTGTGCAGCGATACTTTGCACGTCGTCACGGGTGTCATTTGGCTGCAAACGGGCGCTGAAGGTGCCCGGAATACCGATGGTGGTATTGGCCTTTTTGATTACCGGCATTTTCTTCGCGCCGTAGATCAGGTCCGCGTTGGAGCAAATCTTCGCTACCGCCGCGACCACTTCCGAGGTCAGCCCTTTGCGGGTAAAGGCAATGTCGTCCACGCTGGTTTCATCGCTCAGCACATACTCACGCAGTTCGCTGATGCTCCTGTTTTTAATCTGGTTGTAGGCCGTTTCGTTAACATCGTCCTGAATCAGCCGCGTCACGCAGTCATCTTCATAGGCAATCACCGGATTATTGCGGATGTCCGCTACGGTCATTTCCGACAACACCTGCTTTGCCGCCACGCGCTCCTGTGAGCTTGCCGCTGCAACGCCCGCCAGCACATCCCCCGAACGCAGTTCGTTGGCTTTAGCCAGCACCTCTTTTACATCCTTAAACTGATATACATTGCCGAACAATGTGGTCTTTAGTTTCATAAGTCGTTCCCTCAGGAAGGAAATGCGAGTGATTTCACCGTCACCGGCACAACCGATCCGCCAAAAAGAGGCGTACCAATGTCGATATAGTCCCCCGCGCGGACAATCACTTCGTCAATGACTGCCAACGGGAGTTGTTGTAGCTGTGGGCGCAACAACATGCCCAGAGCTTTACCAAAGTCCTGCCCGGCCACCACCAGCAGGGGATGCGGATTTGGAAAACGCGCGACGAAATCGACCAGCGCGTTGATGACCGTCAGTACCGCGGCGTAACGCACAGGCAGCGAGGCGGGAAGCGCCAGCACGTACGCGTCAGTTTTGGGATCAAGATCCAGCTGAAGCAGCGCCTGTTGCCAGGCACTCACCAGATCCGTTTCATCAATCGGGATCGCCACCGGCAAATTGCGCAGCGGCAGTTGTACGCCCTCAAGCCAGATTGTGCTGCCAGAGAGCGAAAGGGTATGCGCGCCCGCGCCAATCACCGTGGCGCGCACGGTTTGCGCCGGAAACTGTACGTTCATCTCACGCAGGCGCGGATGGTCATGCAGCGCCGTTGCCAGCAGCGGGCCAATATCGGCAAAACAGAACGGGTCGGCGGGCTGGTGGCGATAACATTCGCCCACGCCGCCAGAAAGCGTAATGATTTCGGGCGTAACACCTGCGGGCAGCAAACCGGTTTGCATCAATGCCTGCGCGAGCGGCGAGAGCGTTCCGTCAATCACTTCGACAATCAGTTCTGCCATCCGCCGGGTAACCTGCACCAGCTGCGCGCCGGTCAGCGAACGGGCGTCGGTGCCTGCGCCGAAGCACTCATCCACAATCATCTGCCCCGGTTTATGAGCGTAAACCACGCGCCCCTGGCTGTCGGTTTCCAGCAGGCGACCACCGACGTTGAGGCAGGCAGTGCCGCTGATTTTTCCGGCATCGAACAGGGCGTAGTTCGCAGTGCCACCGCCGATGTCAATATTCAGTACCCGACACAGCCGTTGTTCAGAAAGGGTTTGTGCCCCGGCACCGTGACCGGCAATGACGGATTCGAGGTGCGGCCCGGCGCTGGCAACGACAAAATCGCCCAGCGACTGGGAGAGCACCATCACCGCCGGACGAGCATTGCGGGTTTTCGCGCTTTCACCGGTGATGATGATGGCACCAGAATCAACGCTTTCCGGCGCAATGCCCGCAGCCTGATATTGCTCGAGGATTAAGGTTTTCAGTTCCGCTTCTTTTAAACCACCCTGTTTATCGACAGGGGTAAAGAACACCGGGCTTTGCCAGCTAATTTCGCGTTTAATGAATTCGTAGCGCGGCACCTGCGACACCGCCGCACGGTTAACCAGCTCCAGGTGGGAGAAAATCACCTGGGTGGTGGTGGTGCCGATATCGATACCGACGCTCAATAGCTGGCGAGTGTTCACGATTGTGCCTCCGCTTCGGTTTTAGCCGTGGTCGCGTCTTCTTTTGGCACCAGCATCATCGCCACGCCAATCGCCGTTACGCCGCCGATCAACTTGCCGACAATCATCGGGAAGATCATGGCGTTCATGTTGGCAGCGGCGAAGCCTAAGTGGTCGCCCAGGGCGAAAGCAGCGGAAACGGCGAAGGCGCAGTTGATGACTTTGCCGCGGGTATCCATCTGCTTCATCATGCCGAACATCGGGATGTTGTTGGCAAGCGTTGCCACCATGCCGGCTGCCGCGATGTTGTTCATATTCAGCACTTTACCGACGCTCATCAGCGGTTTTTCAAACCAGCGGGTCAGCAGCAGCACCATTGGATACGCCCCTAACAGAACGCAGGAGATAGAACCGATAACTTCAATGGCGCGCATCACTTCACCGGGTTTATCGCCAGGGGCCATAAAGATAGGGTCCAGACCGGGGATCAGTTCCCAGCCAAGCAGAAACTTAACTACCGCGGCAGCAAGACCGAGGGTGATCAATGCAACGAGGAATTTGGCGAAGATCTGGAAGCCGTTGATCATTTTTTCCGGGATGAATTTCAGCCCCAGCGCCACCAGAATCGCAACAATGATCACCGGGATCATGTTCATCAGGATCAGGGCGAAAGTGAATTCCACCGGCTGACCGTTGATCTGCACACCGGAGTACATAGCAACCAGACCACCAGCAATACAGCCAATCGGAATGGTCACAATGCCCGCCAGCACGCCGAGCGCCAGATAACGACGGTCAGAAGGTTCGATAATGCCGAGCGCCACCGGAATGGAAAACACAATCGTTGGCCCCATCATCGACCCAAGAATTAACCCAGAGTATAGCCACGCTGCTACGTCGCCGCCCGCCAGCTCTTTGGCGAGGAAGAAGCCGCCCATATCGCACGCCAGCAGCGTTCCGGCGAACATTGACGGGTTTGCGCCGAGCATTTCGTAAACCGGGATAATTACCGGCCCGAGTACGTGAGCCAGTACCGGTGCCAGCGCGGTCATACCGACCATCGCCAGACCCAGAGCGCCCATTGCCATAAAGCCTTCTTCGAACTGACCGCCTGATCCTTCGATACTTTTACCGAACTTACCGAGGAAACGAGCAGAACCGCCGAACTGCGACAGGATCCTGTCTACGGCAGCTATCAGCATAAAGAACATCATGATGTACATGATGATTTCGTTAATTCCCATCGCCTTTACTCCCTGTTAGTTGTTATTTATTGGCGGATGCGGCGTAAACGCCTTATCCGCCCTACATGTGCAATCCCGAAGGCCGGATCAGACGCGGCAAGCGTCGCATCCGGCAATTGCACCGCGCCACTGGCGGATGCGGCGTGAACGCCTTATCCGCCCTACATGTGCAATCCCGTAGGCCGGATAAGACGCGGCAAGCATCGCATCCGGCAATTGCACCGCGCCACTGGCGGATGCGGCGTGAACGCCTTATCCGCCCTACATGTGCAATCCCGTAGGCTGGATAAGACGCGGCAAGCGTCGCATCCGGCATTTATTGCGCCGCCGCGTACAGTCCGACAATCTGTTCCAGGCTGGCGGTACGCGGGTTACTGCGCAGACAAATATCTTCCAGCGCGGCCTGCGCCCATGCGCCGTAATGCGCAGATGTCGCACCAACATCGCCCAGTCGTTTACCAATCCCAACTTCCGCAATCAGCTCACTTACCGCGTTAATAGCGTCACGATCGTCGGATTTTTTAGTTCGCAGTGCCCGACCAATCTGACTAAAGCGTTCACGACAAACCATCCGGTTAAATTCCATCACCGTTGGCAGCAACATGGCGTTCGCCAGACCGTGTGGAATATGCAGCGCCGCGCCCGGCTGATGCGCCATCGCGTGGCACAACCCAAGACCCGCACTGGAAAACGCCATTCCCGCCATACATGAAGCCAGCAACATGCTCTCGCGCGCGGCAAGGTCGTGACCGTAGCCCACCGCTTTCGGCAGCGATTTGCCAATCATCGCAATGGCACCAATCGCCAGACTGTCGGTAAACGGTGTAGCGTTCAGGGCGCTGTATGCTTCAATGGCATGGGTTAACGCATCAATGCCGGTCATCGCCGTGACATGCGACGGCACACCTTCGGTCAACGCGGCGTCGAGAATCGCCACATCCGGCATCAGCGAGGCATGGGCTAACACCTGCTTGCGCCCGCTCACCGCGTCGATAATCACCGTTACATTGGTGGTTTCAGAGCCGGTTCCGGCGGTCGTTGGAATGGCAATCAGCGGCAAGCGCGGTTGCAGAACGCTGGTTTCTGACATCTCTGCCAGCGTGCTATCCGGGTTCGTCACCAGCAACGCCACGGCTTTCGCCGCATCCAGCACCGAGCCGCCGCCAAATGCGATCACCCCATCACAGCCTGACTCACGCAACTGCGCCACGGCTGCACACACGTCGGTGATGCACGGTTCGCCCACCGGACATGGCCAGAGCGTCATGGCGATGCCTTTAACAGCCAGGCTGCGCGTCAGCCCGGCGGTCATCCCTGCCTGATGCAAAAAGCTGTCTGCCATCACGAACAGATGTTTCAGCCCACGCGTTTGCGCTTGCTGTCCGCAACTGCTCACCGAGCCCGGACCGCAAAGCGTCACCGGTGGAACGCTAAATGTTTTTACCCGTTGCAGATTCAGGGTATCGAACGCCTGAAAGAGCGCGGTCTGCAATTCATTTTGCATATAGCCCCTCCGCTTTCTCTCGCCCACTACTGGCGATCGCCAGCGGGGTCATAAACAAACTGTGCTGCGGTAAATGCACCTGTAACGCCGGGAATTGTTTGCGAAACAGTTCCGCCACGCCCGGTTGCATACAAGAGCCGCCCGCCAGCCATAAATCAGTAATGCCCTGCCCTTCAATATGCCGGGCGACAATGTCCGCCATTTTTTCGTACACCGGTTTCACCGTAGGCCAAATCTCTTCACCGTGACCGCGCTTGTACTGCTCCGCCTCTTCCAGCGAAATACGGCGATTTCCGGCGAGAGTCAGAGAGATGTGATGTCCGCCGGTTGCTTCATCCGCCGAGTACGTCACCTTGCCCTTTTTCACGATGGCAATGCCGGTAGTGCCGCCGCCGATATCCACTACACCGGCGTTGTCCAGTTGCAGCAGATCCGCAACTGCGGTTGGCTCATCCAGCACATGGCTCACTTCCAGTCCAGCAGACTCCAGCACGTTGATGGAAATACGCGGGTCCGTACCTGGAGGAAATGAAGTCGCCGCATGGCTAAAACGGCGACCGAATTGCTGCTCGAGCGTGTCGAGATGGCGACGAACAATGGTGACAGCGCCGAAGAAATCCCAGACGATGCCGTCGCGGACCACATCGGCCCAGTCGAGGCATACCGCCACCGACTGACCGTCGCGGTCGACAACCATCGACACCACATCGCAGGTGCCCAGATCCACCCCCAGCCACAGCGGAGATTCCGTCGCGGCGGGCGTCTGGTTACACAGCGTTGCCGCCGTTTGCAGACGTGGGGTGAGCCATTGTTCGTCGTGCGCCATCTGTTACTCCTTAAACAATGCGAAACGCATCGACTAATACACAGCGACGCAGACGGACAAACGTACGCACGCTAGTTACCCCTTCACCGGTTGGCGTGGTGATGGTCATGGTGGTCCAGCCTTCCCCGCCCAGCCCCAGCCCGGCAATGCGCGGTCCGTTCTTAACGAAAATGCTGGTATCAATAGCATTCGCCATCTGGTTCATGTTTTCGATGTTGCGCGAGTGCATTGCCGCCGTGTGGTGGCAACCGCCTTCCAGTTTCACCGCCAGCGCAATGGCATCCGCCACGTTGGCGACGCGCACGACGGGCAGCACCGGCATCATCAGTTCGGTCACGGCAAACGGATGTTCTGCAGTGGTTTCCACAAACAGCAAACGCGTTTCTTGCGGCACGTTCAGGCCGATTGCCGCCGCGATTTTCGCCGCATCGCGACCAACCCAGTCACGGCTGACGGTGCCTTTTCCGCGCTCGTCGATATTTTTCAGCAACACCGGTTGCAGCTGCTGCGCCTGTTCTGCGGTCAGTTTCACCGCGTGCTGGCCTTCCATCAGACGCATCAGTTCATCGGCTACGCTATCAACAACAATCAGTACCTTTTCGTCGGCACAAATGATGTTGTTATCGAAAGAAGCGCCTTTGACGATGGACTGAGCGGCACGGGCGAGGTCGGCGGTTTCATCCACCACTACCGGCGGGTTGCCAGCGCCTGCGGCAATCAGACGTTTATTGGTGTGTTTACGCGCCGCTTCTACTACCGCTTCGCCGCCGGTCACCACCAGAAGGCCGATGCCCGGAAACTTGAACAAACGCTGCGCGGTTTCGATATCCGGATTTGCCACAGTAACCAGTAAGTTTTCCGGCCCGCCTGCGGCAACAATCGCCTGGTTGAGCAGCGTGATCGCCCGCTGGGAGACTTTTTTCGCCGCCGGATGCGGGGCAAAAATGACGCTGTTGCCCGCGGCAATCAGGCTGATGGCGTTATTAATTACGGTTGCCGCCGGGTTAGTGGACGGAGTTACCGAAGCCACCACGCCCCAGGGCGCGTTTTCAATTAAAGTCAGGCCGTTGTCGCCGGTCAGCACCTGCGGAGAGAGACACTCAACGCCTGGCGTGCCGCGCGCCTGAGCGACGTTTTTGGCAAATTTATCTTCAACGCGGCCCATGCCGGTTTCACTGACGGCAAGTTCCGCTAAATCTCTGGCGTGTTTTTCGCCTGCCTCACGAATGGCAGCAATGGCTAACTGGCGCATTGCCACGCTTTTTAACCCTTGCTGGGCGACTTTGGCTGCCGCAACGGCGTCATCCAGGGACGCGAAAACGCCCATCTCATGAACGGCGGCGGGCGGCGTGTCACTGCTTTGCATTTTCAGCAGTACCGCTTTCACCACCTGTTCAATATCCTGTTGATTCATGATGTTCTGCCTTATTTGTGGAAAATTACCTGACCGCCAGACACCACCTCATCGACAATGCCAATCACGCACAGATCGACCGGTGACGTTTCGCTTTTATGCGCCTGGCGGGCGGAACTGCCACTCACCAGTAACACCCACTCCCCGGTTCCCGCGCCAATATTGTCGATGGCGACGGCGCATTGCCCGTCAGGATTACCTTGTGGATCAATCATTTCCACCATCAGCAATTTGTCATGCGCCAGTCCGTGATGGCGTACGGTACAAACAATTTGTCCAGTGACGACTGCCAGTTTCATACCCGCCTCCGTGGCGTATTTCAGGTAAAAGCTCCCCCTACCCTCCGCAGAAGGTAAAATGAAAAAGGAGAGAGCGTGACGCCCGAATCGACGTCACACAGGGTGATTACAGGTTGCTGCTATCGCCTTTCAGGCCGATCGGGAAGACTTCTTCCAGGTCGCCGTGCGGACGCGGGATAACGTGTACAGATACCAGCTCGCCGATACGCTGTGCCGCTGCGGCACCTGCATCGGTCGCGGCTTTACAGGCTGCAACATCACCACGAACCATGGCAGTACACAGGCCGCCGCCAATCTGCTTAACACCAACCAGCTTGACGCGCGCAGCTTTAACCATCGCGTCAGAAGCCTCAATCAGTGCAACCAGGCCCCGGGTTTCGATCATTCCTAATGCTTCCATTGTGCTTTCCTCTTTATCAGGGTCCAGAACGGGACCGTTCATTCAACCAGTGTTTGTAAACTGCTTTCGCGGTTCACTTCTGTCTGACGCGGCACAGCTGCCACCAGCGCCAGCTCGATAATTTCCTGCACGCTACAACCACGAGAGAGATCGTGCATCGGCGCGGCAAGTCCTTGTATCAATGGCCCGACGGCACGATATCCGCCGAGTCGTTGTGCGATTTTGTAGCCAATATTTCCGGCTTCCAGCGACGGAAAAACCATCACATTGGCTTTGCCCTGTAGCGGGCTGGCAGGCGCTTTTTGCGCCGCCACTTCCGGCACGAAGGCGGCGTCAAACTGCAACTCGCCATCAACCACCAGCTTTGGTGCGCGCTCACGGACGATTTCTGTCGCCTGCTGGACGTTGGCAACGCAGGGGTGACGGGCGCTACCGTTACTGGAAAACGACAGCATCGCCACGCGCGGCTCTTCTCCGGTGAGGGCGCGCCAGGTTTCGGCACTGGCAAGCGCGATATCCGCCAGTTGCGCCGCCGTCGGCTGTGGCACCACGCTGCAATCGGCAAAGCCCAACGCCGGACCGCTGTACTGTGGCAGCATCAGGAAAATGGATGAGAGCGTTTTACAGCCTGGCTGCAAGCCGATAATACGTAATCCGGCACGCAGCACATTCGCCGTGGAAGAGAGGTTGCCCGCGATACAGACATCCGCTTTACCGGCGCTGACCATTGCTGCGGCGAACATCAGCGGATCGGTAAGTTTTTCCAGCGCATCCGGCGGCGTTTTTTCGCCCGCGCGGGCCAGCCAGCGATGAGCAAATTCTTCCCGCATTGCGAGGTTGCCATGCGGATCAATCACCTGTAGCCCGTCCATCGCCACGCCGTGACTGAGCGCAAACTGACGAAGTTCAAACGGATTAGCGACCAGAATGGGCGTTGCCAGACCTTGTTGATGTAAATATTGCGCAGCTTTCAGCACACGTTGATCTAACGCATCCGGAAAAACCACTCTGGCGGGCGCTCGCAACGCCAGTTCACGACAACGTTCAATAATCATTGCGTTTCCCCCAGTCGTTGTTGGATCTGCTTCACCGTTAGCGGCGGCTTCGTTACGCTCAGGATCATCATTACGTAGACCGTGCTCGAAAGGCGGTTCAGCGCCTGCAAGATGTCCGGGCGTAATACTTCAAAGCTGCGGGTGATAAACACCTGCGCCGCTACGGTTTCGGTTTCCCGCACTTTGGTACGTAGCAGATTGAGCAACGCCGCATCGCGCCCGTGGCTGGCTTCCGGCACCAGATGATCGTGGTCGAGATAGCGCAGCGGCTGGTGAGAAAGTCGATGCAGATCTTCGTCAGAAAGCCCGACAATCGCCTGGCAGCCCAGCGGTTCCCCCAGCGCATCGGCGCGCATAATGTTGCCAAGACGCGAACGGATATCCGCCAGCCACGGCTGCCACGGTTCCGCCAGTTCAATTTGCAGCCACACTGCCAGCGCAATGGTGCTGTCGAGAACCGCGCGAAAACCCAGACGCGGATCGCTTTTGGCGACCATTTTTTCCGCCGACAGGTGAGTCAGCGTATCCGGCTTTTTTGCCACCGGCTGGCGGCACAGTTCGCAGCACGCCTGCGGATGTTCATCGCTACTGGTCAGCCCATGAACGGGCTGCGGCTGCTGCTGTTCATCGTCAACAAACAGGCGGCCCTGCTCGTCAATAAACTTGATGCGCAGATGGCGGCTTTCCAGCAACTCCCGGGCAGAGGGCGTCAGGCGACTGTCCGCAGGGAGATGGATCTCTGCGCCTTCGCTGAGCGTATGGTTCGCTCTTAGCCATGCTTCGGTGATGAAATCTTTCATAGGGATTGCCAGTTAGCCGGCCAGGCGACATACAGGAATTTCACGCTGGATGTCGTACCAAATTCGATGCTGGAGCCTTTCGGGATAAACATCACGTCGCCTGCTTTGGCGATCATGGTTTCGCCTTCGTGGCGAACATGGAGCTCCCCTTCCAGCACCATGTCGATTTCGTCGTAGTTCAGGGTCCACGGGAAGAATGCGTTCTCCCACTGCATAAAACCGGCGGCCATGCTGCTGCCGTCGTCTCCGGTCACAAGATCAGTCAAGCCCACGCAATGCGGTTGTGCGCCATCAAAACGACCAAACTTGACGCTGCTGCCATCAATCACTTTGATGCCGCCTTTGCCGGTCACCGATTTGAAGCTCGGCTGCATTGCGCCCTGCTCCAGCGACTGTTTTTCCTTCATCACTTTTTCCATCAGCTGTGCGACCAGGCTTTCGGTAAACTGGCCTTCCGGCAGCTGGGCAATGATGGTTTCGCGGATGCGCTGGCTTTCGGTTTTGTCGGCTGGCACGCTGGCGGGCACGGACGCCGTTACCGGGATCGATTCATCACATTCGGTGATGGTAAAACCCAGTAGATCCGCCACTTTACGGGCTTCCGGGGTAATAATGCTGGCGCGCAGAACCACGGACATTGCCTGTTCGCCGCGCGCGTGTGCTTCACGAATATCATTCGCTGTGATGAGTTTTTTCACCTGCTTCCTCCTGTTTGGTGAGAGATGCCAGATAATCCACCAGTTGCTGCACGCTTTGCGGGTCGTGGCTGTTTAGCTCGAAAATCGGCTCTTCGAAACCCGTCTCAAGCAATAACTTTCGCGTTGCGGCGACGTCAGCATCTGGCATGTCCGTTTTACTGATGACGGCGATTTGCCGTTTGCTGACGCCAATATCCAGCAACCCGGCAGGCAACCGACTTTCCGGGTCATTTGCGCCATGGACATAGATCAGCATGTCTACATCCTGTAGCGTGGTAATTAAGGCGTGATACCAGCGGGGATGGCTAAAATATTCACCCGGCGTATCAATATCGCCCTTATCATTAAATTCCACGGCCTGTGTTTTTCTGGCGAGGGTATAATTCCCCTGCAACGCATTAAATAACGTTGTTTTTCCTGCCCCGACGCTACCCACAAACGCAATTCGTTTCATGAATGCCTCGTATTAACTTTTGGTCATTTCACAAAGCGTATAATTTAATAAGCGACCTAAACCGCTGACGGTTTGTGATAACGCTTCTTCTACTGCGCCCACCGAGCCATAAATCACCAATGCACCGCTGAAGCGGTCGAGAAAACCGATATGCACATCAGCGGCTTTCAGCGCTAAATCACCGACGATCATCGCCGTTTCGCCGGGAGTTAGCGTCATAATGCCAATTGCGCCCGCATCCGGAACGCCGATTTTCTTCGCCAGTTCCTCACCGGGATGCGCGATGAGATGCGCCAGTGTGACCTGTTTGCCGGGCACAAATTCCTGAATGATGCGTTCTTTATCCATGAGTCGCCGCCTGTGAAAAACTTTCGTGTATCGTGACAATTTTTCGTCAGAGTAAATAACAAAATTCGGCAAGCGCGTTTAAAAGGTGAGGTAGATCACTAAGAATGGAGAGATATTCGCTGTGGTGCATAAACTTTCATATGCAACGCATGAATATAAATAAAATAATATCGAGATATTATATAGACTGCTTTTTTTTATTATTCGCAAACTCAGTAATAAGCTTTACTAATATATTGCAGCCAAACCGCTTACCCTGAATATTCAGGGTAAGCGTGAGAGTTAAAAAAGAATTACAGCGGTTGGGTTTGCGCTTCAACCACGGCCAGCGCCACCATGTTGACGATACGACGCACCGATGCGATCGGCGTTAACACGTGAACCGGTTTCGCCACGCCCATCAGCACCGGACCGACAGTCACACCTTCCGAGCTGGAAACGCGCAGTAAGTTGTAACTAATGCGGGCAGCTTCCATGTTCGGCATCACCAGAATATTGGCAGAACCTTTCAAAGGGCTGTCCGGCATACGGTCGTTGCGAATCGCTTCCACCAGCGCCGCATCGCCGTGCATTTCACCATCAATCATCAGTTCTGGCGCACGTTCCCTGACCAGTTCCAGCGCCTGACGCATTTTGCTCGACGACGGGCAGTCAGAAGAACCAAAGTTGGAGTGCGACAACAGAGCAACGCGCGGTTCAATACCGAAACGACGGACAGTTTCTGCCGCCATCAAGGTGATCTCCGCCAGCTCTTCTGCGTCTGGTTCGTCATTGACGTAGGTATCGGCAATAAAGGTGTTACCACTCGGCAGCAGCAGCGCGTTCATTGCACCTGCGGTGTGAACGCCATCGCGATAACCAAAGACATTTTTCACCACGCTAAAATGTTCATGATAATCACCCACCGTACCGCAAATCATTGCATCGGCTTCGCCACGCTGAACCATGATCGCGCCGATCACTGTCGGGTTACTGATCAGCGCCCGCTGCGCCTGTTCCTGAGTGACGCCGCGACGCTTCATGATCTGGAAGTATTCGGTCCAGTACTCTTTAAAGCGCGGATCGGATTCGTTATTGACGATCTCAAAATCAACGCCCGCTTTGATCTGCAAGCCCAGTTTCTGAATGCGCATTTCGATCACGTTCGGACGACCGATAAGGATCGGTTTCGCCAGTCCCAGCGTTACCAGTTCCTGAGTGGCATGCAGAACGCGCGCCTCTTCCCCTTCCGGCAGAACTACGCGCTTCGGCGCTTTGCGAGCCTGGGAGAAAATCGGCTTCATAAACAGGTTGGTTTTGTAAACGAACTCAGTCAGCTTGTCGATGTAGACGTCGAAATCAGCAATCGGACGCGTCGCCACGCCCGACTCCATCGCCGCTTTCGCGACCGCAGGAGCGATCTTAACGATCAAGCGCGGATCAAACGGTTTTGGAATGATGTATTCCGGACCAAAGCTCAGATCCTGATCGCCATACGCTGAAGCCACCACTTCGCTCTGTTCCGCATGGGCCAGTTCTGCAATCGCGCGTACCGCCGCCAGTTTCATCTCTTCGTTGATGGCGGTTGCGCCAACGTCCAGCGCGCCACGGAAGATGAACGGGAAGCAAAGGACGTTGTTGACCTGGTTTGGATAGTCAGAACGACCGGTGCAGATGATGGCATCCGGACGCACTTCTTTCGCCAGCGGCGGCAGAATTTCCGGTTCCGGATTCGCCAGCGCCAGAATCATTGGTGCCCGAGCCATTTTCTTCACCATTTCCTGGGTCAGCACTTTCGGGCCGGAACAGCCCAGGAAAATATCCGCACCTTCAATCACATCATCGAGGGTACGTTTGCCGTCATCCACCACCGCATATGCGGCTTTGGTTTCCGCCATGTTTGGCTCACGGCCTTGATAGATAACGCCTTTTGAATCGCAAACCACGATGTTATGTTTTTGCAGACCCAGCGCTACCAGCAGATTCATACAGGCGATTGCTGCGGCACCCGCGCCGGAAACCACCATCCGCACGTCGGAGATGTTTTTCTCCACCACGCGCAAGCCGTTGAGGATGGCGGCAGTGCTGATGATTGCCGTGCCGTGCTGATCGTCGTGGAATACCGGAATATTCATCCGCTCGCGCAGTTTCTGTTCAATATAGAAACATTCTGGCGCTTTAATGTCTTCGAGGTTGATTCCGCCGAAGGTCGGTTCGAGCGCAGCGACAACTTCAATAAATTTGTCCGGGTCGAGTTCATCAACTTCAATGTCAAATACATCAATCCCGGCGAATTTCTTAAACAGAACGCCCTTGCCTTCCATCACCGGTTTGCCAGCCAGCGCGCCAATGTTGCCTAACCCCAGCACCGCCGTACCGTTAGAGATCACCGCCACCAGGTTACCGCGGGCGGTATATTTGTAGGCTTTTAACGGGTCTTTTTCGATTTCAAGACAAGGTGCGGCAACGCCGGGTGAGTAGGCCAGCGCCAGATCGCGCTGCGTTGCCAGAGGCTTGGTTGGAGAAACCTGGATTTTCCCTGGAACTGGAAATTCATGGAAATCAAGTGCACTTTGTTTTAACTGGTCATCCATTTGGTTGTTCCTTTCACGTAACGTTCACAAATAAAGTGTGTGGGCAACACCCCCTGCCCACAACGTGGCGCACATTATTACCTTGCCGGAGTCTACAGACTTTGAGCAAGTCCAAACTCTCACCATTAATATAATGTTTTGGTAATAATCCTATAACACTGATGTTACCTGCTTAATCCAGCAATACCATGCCTGTCTGCTATGCTTTTTTGATGCGTTTAGCGAAATTTCTCAGAAGTGTGAATTAACGCACTCATCTAACACTTTACTTTTCAAGGAGTATTTCCTATGAACGAGTTAGACGGCATCAAACAGTTCACCACTGTCGTGGCAGACAGCGGCGATATTGAGTCCATTCGCCATTATCATCCCCAGGATGCCACCACCAATCCTTCGCTGTTACTCAAGGCTGCCGGATTATCACAATATGAGCATTTAATAGACGATGCTATCGCCTGGGGTAAAAAAAATGGCAAGACCCAGGAACAACAGGTGGTCGCAGCGTGTGACAAACTGGCGGTCAATTTCGGTGCTGAAATCCTCAAAATCGTACCCGGTCGCGTGTCAACAGAAGTTGATGCACGCCTCTCTTTTGATAAAGAAAAGAGTATTGAGAAGGCGCGCCATCTGGTGGACTTGTATCAGCAACAAGGCGTTGAGAAATCACGCATTCTGATCAAGCTGGCTTCGACCTGGGAAGGAATTCGCGCGGCAGAAGAGCTGGAAAAAGAAGGTATTAACTGCAACCTGACGCTGCTGTTTTCTTTTGCACAGGCACGGGCCTGTGCGGAAGCAGGCGTTTTTCTGATTTCGCCGTTTGTCGGGCGTATTTATGACTGGTATCAGGCACGCAAGCCGATGGACCCGTATGTGGTGGAAGAAGATCCGGGCGTTAAATCGGTGCGCAATATCTACGACTACTATAAGCAACACCACTATGAAACCATTGTGATGGGCGCGAGCTTCCGTCGCACCGAACAAATCCTCGC
The DNA here is from genome assembly GCF_002950395.1 of Shigella sonnei. Classification (NCBI taxonomy): domain Bacteria; kingdom Pseudomonadati; phylum Pseudomonadota; class Gammaproteobacteria; order Enterobacterales; family Enterobacteriaceae; genus Shigella; species Shigella sonnei. Next base: position 245,943 of record NZ_CP026802.1, on the reverse strand, counting down.
CTTAACCGGCTGCGATCGACTGACTATCGCACCGAATTTGCTGAAGGAGCTGCAGGAAAAAGTTTCGCCAGTGGTACGTAAATTAATCCCACCTTCTCAGACGTTCCCACGCCCAGCTCCCATGAGCGAAGCGGAGTTCCGTTGGGAGCACAATCAGTATGCGATGGCGGTAGAAAAACTGTCTGAAGGCATTCGTCTGTTCGCCGTTGATCAACGCAAACTGGAAGATCTTCTTGCCGCCAAACTATAAACCAGCCACGGAGTGTTATATGTCCCGAAAAGACCTTGCCAATGCGATTCGCGCACTCAGTATGGATGCGGTACAAAAAGCCAATTCTGGTCATCCCGGCGCGCCGATGGGCATGGCTGATATTGCCGAAGTGCTGTGGAACGATTTTCTTAAACATAACCCTACCGACCCAACCTGGTATGATCGCGACCGCTTTATTCTTTCCAACGGTCACGCGTCGATGCTGCTCTACAGTTTGCTGCATCTGACCGGTTACGACCTGCCGCTGGAAGAGCTGAAGAACTTTCGTCAACTGCATTCGAAAACCCCAGGCCACCCGGAGATTGGTTATACGCCAGGCGTTGAAACCACCACCGGTCCACTTGGACAAGGTTTGGCGAACGCCGTCGGGCTGGCGATAGCAGAGCGTACACTGGCGGCGCAGTTTAACCAGCCAGACCATGAGATCGTCGATCACTTCACCTATGTGTTTATGGGCGACGGCTGCCTGATGGAAGGTATTTCCCACGAAGTCTGTTCGCTGGCAGGCACGCTGGGACTGGGCAAGCTGATTGGTTTTTACGATCACAACGGTATTTCCATCGACGGTGAAACAGAAGGCTGGTTTACCGACGATACGGCAAAACGTTTTGAAGCCTATCACTGGCATGTGATCCATGAAATCGACGGTCACGATCCGCAGGCGGTGAAGGAAGCGATCCTTGAAGCGCAAAGCGTGAAAGATAAGCCGTCGCTGATTATCTGTCGTACGGTGATTGGCTTTGGATCGCCGAATAAAGCAGGTAAGGAAGAGGCGCACGGCGCACCGCTGGGGGAAGAAGAAGTGGCGCTGGCACGGCAAAAACTGGGCTGGCACCATCCGCCATTTGAGATCCCTAAAGATATTTATCACGCCTGGGATGCCCGCGAAAAAGGCGAAAAAGCGCAGCAGAGGTGGAATGAGAAGTTTGCCGCCTATAAAAAGGCTCATCCGCAACTGGCAGAAGAGTTTACCCGTCGGATGAGCGGTGGTTTACCGAAGGACTGGGAGAAAACGACTCAGAAGTATATCAATGAGTTGCAGGCGAATCCGGCGAAAATCGCCACCCGTAAGGCTTCGCAAAATACGCTTAACGCTTATGGCCCCTTGCTACCGGAGCTGCTCGGCGGTTCGGCGGATCTGGCTCCCAGCAACCTGACCATCTGGAAAGGTTCTGTTTCGCTGAAGGAAGATCCGGCGGGCAACTACATTCACTACGGGGTGCGTGAATTTGGCATGACCGCTATCGCCAACGGCATCGCGCACCACGGCGGCTTTGTGCCGTATACCGCGACGTTCCTGATGTTTGTTGAATACGCCCGTAACGCCGCGCGGATGGCGGCACTGATGAAAGCGCGGCAGATTATGGTTTATACCCACGACTCAATTGGCCTGGGCGAAGATGGTCCGACGCACCAGGCTGTTGAGCAACTGGCCAGCCTGCGCTTAACGCCAAATTTCAGCACCTGGCGACCGTGCGATCAGGTGGAAGCGGCGGTGGGCTGGAAGCTGGCGGTTGAGCGCCACAACGGACCGACGGCACTGATCCTCTCAAGGCAGAATCTGGCCCAGGTGGAACGTACGCCGGATCAGGTTAAAGAGATTACTCGTGGCGGTTATGTGCTGAAAGACAGCGGCGGTAAGCCAGATATTATTCTGATTGCCACCGGTTCAGAGATGGAAATCACCCTGCAAGCTGCGGAGAAATTAGCAGGAGAAGGTCGCAATGTTCGCGTGGTTTCCCTGCCCTCGACCGATATTTTCGACGCCCAGGATGAGGAATATCGGGAGTCGGTGTTGCCTTCTAACGTTGCGGCTCGCGTGGCGGTGGAAGCAGGTATTGCCGATTACTGGTACAAGTATGTTGGTCTGAAAGGGGCAATTGTCGGGATGACGGGTTATGGGGAATCTGCTCCGGCGGATAAGCTGTTCCCGTTCTTTGGCTTTACCGCCGAGAATATTGTGGCAAAAGCGCATAAGGTGCTGGGAGTGAAAGGTGCCTGATAGTGATCGCCGGATGCTGATTGCCGGATGCGACGCTGACGCGTCTTATCCGGCCTACAGCGTCTTATCCGGCCTACATGTCCCCGCCATTTTGTTTAACGGGTGATCCACAACGTGGGCCAGGCGTCTGGCCCATGCCAGTTATCGCAGGTGGGTTCTGCGGCGTAACGCACCAGGCGAAAACGCTGACCGTCAAAGCGCCAGCGCGCCTGAATGCCACAATCGCTTAATCCGCGCCCTTTCGCTAAGGTCACCAGTTCACGCGATTTCTCATCAAATGTTGCGTTCATCAGTTCCAGTTCATTCGTCTCCTGCCCGTTGTTGAACGGCAAACGCAACCGAACCGGGCGCGAGGCTAGCGGCTTTTTACGCGACACAATCCATGCCAAATCAATGGTGTTATAGGCCCCTGCCTCACAGCTGATCATCATCAGCGCTTTATCATCAGTCAGCGCAGTGACATTCACCTCACGACGTAACGGATCAAGCGAGCAGCGCAGACCATTCATCCGCCAGTTTCCATAATCCAGCAAATCGTTGCGTTCTTCGAGTGAGAGTGGCGTCGGCGTTGGGTTAACCACCGCGACCTCTTTCAGCGCAGGCGCGGGCGGTACGCTGAGCGGCGGTTCGTCCCCTTTCTTGATCCACGCGGTTTCACTGCCAACGCGCTTTTGCTGAGCATCAATAAACAACAACGCCGCTTTTAAGCCACTCAGAGAAATGGTCTGATTGCCGTCGCGTAAGGTGATCGCCTTCCCTTCCTGAATCATCTGCAAAAACGCGGTGATGGTTGCCGTATCATCGGTTACTAATAACCATGGTGAAATCCGCCACTTGTCACCACTTAACGCCAACGGCTCACCATCTAACAGCAGCCGTGGCGCTATCTCTCCTTCAGACGCATCCGGCGACTTCAACCCGCCGCGCTCAATACGTAAAACGGCATCGGTATGCGCCCCGGCGCTGCGGCTCAGGGTCATCACCAGTCCATTATGATCGCCCGTATTGCGCGCCACGCAGAAGTTTTGGTTATTACAGGTGACCTGCCAGTCGGAAAACGCCCGTTGCGCTAGTGCCGCCCACACCAAAGACGTCGGCAACAAAGCGAAAAAAAAGAGAAGGAAAATGCGATAGCGCATGGACGGTACGACCCCAGAAGTTCAAACAAACAGCACAAGTCGTATCTTCGTTGCGCAGGTAGCGCGGCTCAATCAGATTTGTCGGATTGAGCCAATAATAAACAACGAAATATTATTGTTATTTTTCAGTCCATTAAATGTGACGTTTGCAAATAGTTAAGCAATAACACCGTCTTACCGTCACGTATCTCGCCGGTTTTGATCATCTCCAGCGCCTGGCTGAACGGCAGCTCGAGCACTTCAATATCTTCATCTTCAACACCGCCACCGGCGTTAGCGCGCTGATTGTCACTGTATTCGGCGATAAAAAAGTGGATTAGCTCAGTCACACCGCCAGGCGACATATACAGTTCAAATAATTTGCGCACTTCGCCCACTTCATAGCCCGTCTCTTCAATCGCTTCTTTACGAATGCACACTTCCGGTTCGTCGTTATCCAGCAGCCCGGCGCAGGTTTCAATCAGCTGCCCGCTTTCATTGCCATTAACCCAGGTAGCGACACGGAACTGACGAATCAGAACCACGGTCTTTTTCTTCGCGTTGTACAGGAGGATCGTCGCACCATTACCGCGATCGTAAACTTCACGTTTATGGCGGATAACTTAGCCATCTTTGCGCGTGAGATCGTAAGTAATGTTGTGCAGGGTGAAATAGTTATCGGAGAGAATTTTGTCTTTAATGAGGGTGATTTGTTGCGTCATACCGACTCCACAGCGCGAAATGAACAATTATATTACGCTGTGAAGTCGGGTTTGTCTGCGCAGGCTATCAGTGAGATTTGACTGATTTTACCCCCAGCCAGTCAATAATCCCCTGTGCCGCATGACGTCCTTCTGCCATTGCGGTAACCACCAGATCCGCACCACGCACGGCGTCGCCACCGGCGAAGATTTTCGGATTGGTGGTCTGGTAACGGTACTGGCTTTCCACATCCGCGATGATGCGGCCCCATTTGTCTACCGTTACACCGTGCGACTCCAGCCACGGCATCCCGTGTGGATTGAAGCCAAACGCCATAATCACCGCATCGGCTGGCATGACAAATTCACTGCCCTCAATCGGTACAAGTCGCCGGCGCCCCTGGGCATCCGGCTCGCCAAGACGCGTGCGCAGGAAACGAATTCCGCAAACGTGACCTTGCTCATTCAGCTCAAGCGCCACCGGCTGGACGTTAAATTCGAAGTTGGCCCCCTCTTCGCGGGCGTTCTTCACCTCTTTCTTCGAGCCTGGCATGTTAGCTTCATCACGACGATAAGCGCAGGTGACGTTACTCGCGCCGTGGCGCAGCGCGGTACGCACACAGTCCATCGCGGTGTCGCCGCCGCCCAGTACCACGACGTTGAGTCCGGCGGTATTGATAAACGGCTCTTCCGGTAGCTCTTCGAGTCCCATCACCTGTTTAGTGTTGGCGATGAGGAACGGCAGCGCGTCATAAACGCCCGGCGCATCTTCATTGGGTAAACCCGCTTTCATGGAACGGTAAGTGCCTACGCCAACGAAGACCGCGTCGTATTGTTCCAAAAGCGAATCCAAAGAGACATCTTTACCCACTTCACAATTGAGTTCGAAGTGAATCCCCATCGCGCTGAAGATTTCCCGACGGCGTGCCAGCAGGGATTTATCCAGTTTGAAAGAAGGAATGCCGAAAGTGAGCAAGCCACCAATTTCTGGATGGCGATCGTACACCGTCACCGCCACGCCATTGCGGGTCAGAACATCCGCACAGGCCAGCCCTGCCGGACCCGCACCGATAATCGCCACCCGCTTGTCCACTTTGGTGACATGGCTTAAGTCAGGACGCCAACCTTTCGCCAACGCCTGATCTGAAATGTAGCGTTCAATGTTGCCGATAGTTACCGCGCCGTGCTCATCGCGAATAGTACAGGCACCTTCACACAAACGGTCCTGCGGACAAACGCGTCCGGTAATTTCCGGCAGGGTGTTGGTCAGGTGAGAAAGCTCGACGGCGGCGTCGATGTTTCCGGCTTTCACCAGTTCAATCCACTGCGGAATATGGTTATGCAGCGGGCAGGTCCATTCACAAACGCTGTGCTCGCCGCATTTAAGGCAGCGCGAGGCTTCCCGTTGTGCCTGATCGGCACGGAATGGCAGATAAATTTCATCAAAACCGGTTTTGCGCGCTTCAATCGCCAGTTTATCCGGCTCGCCACGCGCGGGCGTTGCCTGCATTTGTTCGACTTTACTCATTACCGGCATTTCTTGTGCAGCGGTACTGGCATGCCACGGTTGATGCTCCTGACGTGCGGTGCGCAAGCGGCGGGATTTCGCCATGCCGGAGAGTGCGACGTCAGTGACCAGTTGCAGCGCGTCCGCCGGGCAATTCTCGACACAGGCAGGACCGTTTTCGCGCCCTGCACAAAGGTCGCATTTATGCGCCGTGGCTTTTACTTTTCCTGCCGCGACGGGTGTCAGGACGATTTGCATCGTACCAAACGGACAGGCCACCACGCAGGATTTACAGCCAATACACTTTTGCTGATTGACCTGAATGCTGTCATCAACGTGGCTGATTGCGCCATTAGGGCAGCTACGGGCGCAGGGCGCATCTTCACAATGGTGACAGGTCACTGCACTACGTTGCTGCTGATGTTTGATAACCGTAATTCGGGGATGAAAATGGTGTTGGCTCAGGACATGTTGCTCATCATTGTGAGCCATGACACAGGCGATTTCACAAGCATGACAACCCAGACATTGCTGACTGTTGGCCATAATAAAACGATTCATAACGACCTTCTTTTTTGGTTGTAAAAACCTTATTCTTTATATGAGTGTTGTTATTACCCGACTTACAGGGGAATCGGCAATGTTCATGTGCCCAGAATAAGTAACTATTTCGCTATAAACTGTGGCAGATCAAATAATCCCATCACTGACTAAATTGCGTTTTAGCGAACTGGAACATTAATGATTTTTTGTGGAGAAGACGCGTGTGATTGTTAAACGACCCGTCTCGGCCAGTCTGGCCCGGGCCTTTTTTTACATTGTGCTGCTGTCGATTCTTTCCACGGGTATCGCTCTGCTAACTCTGGCGAGCAGTTTGCGCGACGCTGAGGCTATCAATATTGCCGGATCGCTGCGTATGCAGAGTTACCGCCTGGGCTACGACTTGCAAAGTGGCAGTCCACAACTCAATGCACATCGCCAGTTGTTTCAGCAGGCACTGCATTCATCGGTATTAACCAATCTCAACGTCTGGTATGTGCCAGAAGCAGTAAAAACTCGCTATGCGCATCTGAATGCCAACTGGCTGGAGATGAATAATCGGCTCAGCAAGGGCGATTTGCCGTGGTATCAGGCCAATATTAATAATTATGTTAATCAGATAGACCTGTTCGTGCTGGCTTTACAGCACTACGCTGAACGCAAAATGCTGCTGGTGGTGGCGATTTCCCTGGCTGGCGGTATCGGTATTTTCACGCTGGTCTTTTTTACTTTGCGCCGTATACGCCATCAGGTGGTTGCCCCGCTGAATCAGCTGGTTACCGCCAGTCAACGTATTGAACACGGGCAGTTCGACTCGCCGCCGCTGGATACCAGTCTGCCGAATGAGCTTGGTCTGCTTGCAAAAACCTTTAACCAGATGTCGAGCGAGCTGCATAAATTGTACCTTTCGCTGGAGGCGTCAGTAGAAGAAAAGACCCGCGATCTCCACGAGGCCAAGCGTCGTCTGGAGGTGTTGTATCAATGTTCGCAGGCGCTGAACACAAGCCAGATTGATGTGCATTGTTTCCGCCATATTTTGCAGATTGTTCGCGACAATGAAGCGGCTGAATATCTGGAGTTAAATGTCGGTGAAAACTGGCGGATTAGCGAAGGGCAACCAAACCCGGAATTGCCGATGCAGATTTTACCGGTGACAATGCAAGAGACGGTTTACGGCGAACTGCACTGGCAAAATAGTCACGTTTCATCATCAGAACCGCTGCTTAACAGCGTTTCGTCGATGCTGGGACGCGGTTTGTACTTTAATCAGGCGCAAAAGCATTTTCAGCAGTTATTGTTGATGGAAGAACGTGCAACCATCGCCCGCGAATTGCACGACTCGCTGGCTCAGGTACTTTCTTACTTACGTATCCAGTTGACGTTACTGAAGCGTTCGATACCGGAAGATAACGCCACCGCACAAAGTATCATGGCCGATTTTTCCCAGGCGTTGAATGATGCTTATCGGCAGTTACGCGAGCTGTTGACTACTTTCCGCCTGACGCTGCAGCAGGCGGATCTCCCCTCCGCGTTGAGGGAAATGCTGGATACGTTACAAAATCAAACCAGCGCCAAACTGACCCTCGACTGCCGTCTGCCAACCCTGGCGCTGGATGCGCAAATGCAGGTGCATTTGTTGCAAATTATTCGCGAAGCGGTGCTGAATGCGATGAAGCACGCCAACGCCAGCGAAATCGCCGTCAGTTGCGTCACCGCGCCGGACGGCAATCACACGGTTTATATCCGTGATAACGGGATTGGTATCGGTGAACCGAAAGAACCCGAAGGTCATTATGGTCTGAATATCATGCGCGAACGCGCGGAACGGCTGGGTGGGACGCTGACTTTTTCACAACCTTCCGGCGGCGGCACGTTAGTGAGTATTAGCTTTCGCTCTGCGGAGGGTGAGGAAAGTCAGTTGATGTAATGCCTCCTACTGACCAAAGAATACTTGCACTTAAGGTTCAGTATAAAAGGGCATGATAATTTACATTAACTCCTTTTTTTCTCCACGATTGGCTCGTACCTTGCCGCTACAGTGAAGCAAGTCAAGCCTACAACGATACGCAGAAACACGAGGTCCTCTTTTAATGGCGAATTTCTTTATTGATCGCCCCATTTTTGCCTGGGTGCTGGCAATCCTGTTGTGTCTGACAGGGACCCTGGCGATTTTTTCATTGCCCGTTGAACAATACCCCGATCTCGCGCCACCGAATGTGCGAGTGACCGCTAACTATCCCGGCGCATCGGCCCAGACGCTGGAAAACACCGTGACCCAGGTTATCGAGCAAAATATGACCGGCCTCGATAATCTCATGTATATGTCATCTCAGAGCAGTGGCATCGGTCAGGCATCTGTCACTTTAAGTTTTAAAGCAGGCACCGATCCGGACGAAGCCGTGCAGCAAGTACAAAACCAGCTGCAATCAGCCATGCGAAAGTTACCGCAGGCGGTGCAAAATCAGGGCGTGACGGTGCGTAAAACCGGCGATACCAATATTCTGACCATTGCTTTCGTCTCTACCGATGGTTCGATGGATAAACAGGATATTGCCGATTATGTTGCCAGTAATATTCAGGACCCGTTAAGCCGCGTGAATGGCGTCGGGGATATCGATGCCTATGGTTCGCAATATTCCATGCGTATCTGGCTGGACCCGGCGAAACTCAACAGTTTCCAGATGACGGCTAAAGATGTCACTGATGCCATTGAGTCACAGAACGCGCAGATTGCGGTTGGGCAACTTGGTGGTACACCTTCCGTCGATAAGCAGGCGCTCAACGCCACCATTAACGCCCAGTCACTGCTGCAAACACCAGAACAGTTCCGCGATATCACCTTGCGGGTGAATCAAGACGGCTCAGAGGTAAGGCTGGGCGATGTCGCCACCGTCGAAATGGGGGCGGAGAAATACGATTATCTTAGCCGCTTCAATGGTAAGCCAGCCTCCGGGCTGGGGGTAAAACTGGCCTCCGGCGCAAACGAAATGGCGACAGCGGAGCTGGTGCTCAATCGTCTCGACGAGCTGGCGCAGTACTTCCCGCACGGACTGGAATACAAGGTGGCGTATGAAACCACCTCGTTTGTTAAAGCCTCCATTGAAGACGTGGTGAAAACGCTGCTGGAAGCTATCGCCCTGGTTTTCCTCGTTATGTATCTGTTCCTGCAAAACTTCCGCGCCACGCTGATACCCACTATCGCCGTGCCGGTGGTGTTGATGGGAACCTTCTCCGTACTTTACGCCTTCGGTTACAGCGTCAACACCTTAACCATGTTCGCGATGGTACTGGCGATCGGTCTGCTGGTGGATGACGCAATCGTGGTGGTGGAAAACGTCGAACGTATTATGAGTGAGGAAGGACTCACTCCTCGCGAAGCCACACGTAAATCGATGGGGCAGATCCAGGGGGCACTGGTCGGGATTGCGATGGTGCTTTCGGCGGTATTTGTACCAATGGCCTTCTTCGGCGGCACCACCGGTGCCATCTATCGCCAGTTCTCTATTACCATTGTTGCGGCGATGGTGCTGTCAGTACTGGTAGCGATGATCCTCACTCCGGCTCTGTGTGCCACACTACTTAAGCCACTGAAAAAAGGTGAGCATCACGGGCAAAAAGGCTTTTTTGCCTGGTTTAACCAGATGTTTAACCGCAACGCCGAACGCTACGAAAAAGGGGTGGCGAAAATTCTCCACCGCAGCCTGCGCTGGATTGTGATTTATGTCCTGCTGCTTGGCGGCATGGTGTTCCTGTTCCTGCGTTTGCCGACGTCGTTCTTACCGCTGGAAGACCGTGGCATGTTTACTACCTCGGTACAATTGCCCAGCGGTTCAACCCAACAACAGACCCTGAAAGTCGTTGAGCAAATCGAGAAATATTACTTCACCCATGAAAAAGACAACATCATGTCGGTGTTTGCCACCGTTGGTTCTGGCCCTGGGGGTAACGGGCAAAACGTGGCGCGAATGTTTATCCGCCTGAAAGACTGGAGCGAACGCGACAGTAAGACCGGCACCTCGTTTGCCATTATCGAGCGTGCAACAAAGGCGTTTAACAAGATTAAAGAAGCTCGCGTTATCGCCAGCAGCCCGCCAGCAATTAGCGGTCTTGGTAGTTCTGCGGGTTTTGATATGGAGTTGCAGGACCACGCTGGAGCAGGTCACGATGCGCTGATGGCAGCACGTAACCAGTTGCTGGCGCTGGCGGCGGAAAACCCGGAGCTAACCCGTGTGCGCCATAACGGCCTCGACGACAGTCCGCAGTTGCAGATTGATATCGACCAGCGTAAAGCTCAGGCGCTGGGCGTTGCTATCGACGATATTAACGACACACTGCAAACCGCCTGGGGTTCGAGCTATGTGAATGACTTTATGGATCGCGGTCGCGTGAAGAAAGTCTATGTGCAGGCAGCTGCGCCGTATCGCATGCTGCCAGATGACATCAATCTCTGGTATGTCCGAAATAAAGATGGCGGCATGGTGCCCTTCTCTGCTTTCGCGACCTCACGCTGGGAAACAGGCTCGCCGCGTCTGGAACGCTATAACGGTTATTCTGCGGTTGAGATTGTTGGGGAAGCCGCACCGGGGGTCAGTACCGGTACGGCGATGGATATTATGGAATCGTTAGTGAAGCAGCTGCCAAACGGCTTTGGTCTGGAGTGGACGGCGATGTCGTATCAGGAGCGACTTTCCGGCGCGCAGGCTCCGGCGCTGTACGCCATTTCCTTGCTGGTGGTATTCCTGTGTCTGGCTGCGTTGTATGAAAGCTGGTCGGTGCCGTTCTCGGTAATGCTGGTCGTGCCGCTGGGGGTAATCGGCGCGCTGCTGGCAACCTGGATGCGCGGGCTGGAAAACGACGTTTACTTCCAGGTGGGCCTGTTAACGGTCATTGGTTTATCGGCGAAAAACGCCATCCTGATCGTCGAGTTTGCTAACGAGATGAACCAAAAAGGCCACGACCTGTTTGAAGCGACGCTCCACGCCTGCCGTCAGCGTTTACGCCCGATTCTGATGACCTCGCTGGCATTTATCTTCGGCGTATTGCCAATGGCAACCAGCACGGGTGCCGGTTCCGGTGGTCAGCATGCGGTGGGTACTGGCGTAATGGGCGGGATGATTTCAGCCACTATTCTGGCTATTTACTTCGTGCCGCTGTTCTTTGTGCTGGTGCGCCGCCGCTTCCCGCTAAAGCCGCGCCCGGAATAAGCAATAAAAAAGGCGACATGCCAATGTGTCGCCTTTTTCAACTTTCCGATTAAGAACCTGCTCAGCGGGTTCTTGCTGTTTATACTTTGTCTCAGGAATTACTTACGAAGCATAACTTCGATAAAGTCTTTCCAGTTCCCCAGTTCACGTTCAATCATAACAACCTCTCTTATAATTATGGGTATTCTACGGAAACAATATACCGTGGTGAAGCTAATTTACTCGATTGCTGCGATGACTACCTCCGGGGGGACAAATCTTATGTAAATACTATGGTCCTGCGGTGATGATTTGTATGTGATACACAGCAACATTTCGAGATATTCATACGGCATCTAATACTGATTTAATTCAGGTTAAAATACAGACAGATAACAAGATGAATATTCTTAATGTTTACGTTAAAAATGTTTAATATTATTTAATAGTTGTTAATTTGAATACTTCGATAATGTTATATTTCCTGATAATCATTTGCAGGCAAAATGTTTTCACCCTTAAATGAGTATTTATTCTCATAAATCGAAAAAGGATTCATTATGGTTACACTTTACGGTATCAAAAATTGTGACACCATTAAAAAGGCTCGCCGTTGGCTGGAAGCCAATAACATCGACTATCGTTTTCATGATTACCGCGTCGATGGGCTGGACAGCGAATTATTGAACGGTTTTATCAACGAATTAGGTTGGGAGGCGTTACTCAACACCCGTGGTACAACCTGGCGTAAACTGGACGAAACCACCCGCAATAAAATCACCGATGCGGCCTCAGCGGCGGCATTAATGACTGAAATGCCTGCAATTATCAAACGTCCATTGCTCTGCGCGCCCGGTAAGCCTATGCTGCTGGGTTTCAGTGATTCCAGTTATCAGCAATTTTTCCATGAGGTGTAGTCTATGTCGTGCCCGGTTATTGAGCTGACACAACAGCTTATTCGCCGCCCTTCCCTGAGTCCTGATGACGCAGGATGCCAGGCTTTGTTGATTGATCGTTTGCAGGCGATCGGTTTTACCGTTGAACGCATGGACTTTGCCGATACGCAGAATTTTTGGGCATGGCGTGGGCAAGGTGAAACATTGGCCTTTGCCGGGCATACCGACGTGGTGCCGCCTGGCGACGCCGATCGTTGGATCAATCCGCCGTTTGAACCCACCATTCGTGATGGCATGTTATTCGGGCGCGGTGCGGCAGATATGAAAGGCTCGCTGGCGGCGATGGTGGTAGCAGCAGAACGTTTTGTCGCACAACATCCCAACCATACGGGACGACTGGCATTTCTGATCACCTCTGATGAAGAAGCCAGTGCCCACAACGGTACGGTAAAAGTCGTCGAAGCGTTAATGGCGCGTAATGAGCGTCTCGATTACTGTCTGGTCGGCGAACCGTCGAGTATCGAAGTGGTTGGTGATGTGGTGAAAAATGGTCGTCGCGGATCGTTAACCTGCAACCTTACCATTCATGGCGTGCAGGGGCATGTGGCCTACCCACATCTGGCTGACAATCCAGTACATCGCGCAGCACCTTTCCTTAATGAATTAGTGGCTATTGAGTGGGATCAGGGCAATGAATTCTTCCCGGCGACCAGTATGCAGATTGCCAATATTCAGGCGGGAACGGGCAGTAACAACGTTATTCCGGGTGAACTGTTTGTGCAGTTTAACTTCCGCTTCAGCACCGAACTGACTGATGAGATGATCAAAGCGCAGGTGCTTGCCCTGCTTGAAAAACATCAACTGCGCTATACGGTGGATTGGTGGCTTTCCGGGCAGCCATTTTTGACCGCGCGCGGTAAACTGGTGGATGCGGTCGTTAACGCGGTTGAGCACTATAATGAAATTAAACCGCAGCTACTGACCACAGGCGGAACGTCCGACGGGCGCTTTATTGCTCGCATGGGGGCGCAGGTGGTGGAACTCGGGCCGGTCAATGCCACTATTCATAAAATTAATGAATGTGTGAACGCTGCCGACCTGCAGCTACTTGCCCGTATGTATCAACGTATCATGGAACAGCTCGTCGCCTGATGAGTGGTTCTGCAAGAGGAAATAAGCATGGACTGGCTGGCTAAATATTGGTGGATTCTGGTGATTGTCTTTTTGGTAGGCGTCCTGCTGAACGTGATTAAAGATCTCAAGCGCGTCGACCACAAGAAATTTCTCGCCAACAAGCCGGAGCTTCCCCCGCATCGTGATTTCAACGATAAGTGGGACGATGACGACGACTGGCCGAAAAAGGATCAACCGAAGAAGTAAGCTGAGTGCTCAACCGTAGGCCGGATAAGGCGTTAACGCCGCATCCGGCAATGGTGAACGATGCCTGATGCGACGCTCACGCGTCTTATCAGGCCAGGTAATCTGTCTTTTACATCATTTCAATCACATCATCATCGCCAGGCTTACCGCCACTTAGCGCTTCGTCGAAATAATGTTTCGGAATGGTATAACGCAAGTGATCCAGGGCAAATTGCATACTGCGATTGTCGATCGCATGGCCTAAATCCTCCACGATATCCAGCGTCACGTCACCACCGGCACTGATTAACGCTTCCTGCGCCGCAACCGCATGCGCCAGATCGATAACCGGATCTTCACCGCCATGAATCAGGTGAATTGTCGTGGCTGTAGACGCAGTTTCCGGCAGGCTCGCATAGCGTCCGTTAAAAGCAATGACGCGTGAAGCAAGGCCCGGTTCGGCTTTAATGCTCTCCAGCGCCATAATCGCGCCTTGAGAGAAACCGATTAGCGCTGTGGCGTTAGCCCCTACTCCGCTCTGTTTCTGCCAGTAGCGCACCATCTCAATAAACGTCGGCATGATGGCATCCACACGCGCCTGGCGATTATCTTCCGTAATACCCTGCACCGAAAACCACTGACGCCCCGCCGGATTACCGCTCGGCTCCGCGCCTCCGACACTCACCACCAGCGCATCAGGAAATAGCGGCGCAAACCAGCTGCCTATTTCCCCCATTGCCACCGGGTTATCCCCGACACCGTGGAAAAGCAGTAACAACTGTTGCGCAGGTTTATCCGGGCTTTGAACAACAAAATGGTCATGTTTCATGGCGAACTCCTTAACTGATGTCATTAATTTTACGCCGCTGACTCACAATGACCATGGGAGAAAATTGAAGGAGTCAGTGAAAAAATTGCCATTGCGTTATGCGATCGCGCAGACGCTCAGTGCGAACCTCATTAAGTGCGAACAGCGCCTGCGCGGCCTCTTCCCGCTGGCGAACCAGTAACATCTTGCGGCCTGAAAGTTTAAGTGTGGTACATAACTGCGCGTCACTGGTGTTTTTCTGTAAACGCCCACGCAGCGCCGGTAATGCCAGTTCACTGGTTTGTAGCAGACGCAATAAGCAACCTAACGACGTTAATAGCGGACGATGAGCGAAAGCAAAACCGGCCAGTTCAAGCCAGTCGTCGTCAGAAAGGACGGCATTGTTTAGTGGATCAACAGGAAGCGTTTCGCCATTCCACTGCGCGAGAGCTTGCGCATCGCGACGTAAACGGTAATGCTCACGTTCAGCCAGCTGTTTACCCGCATCACTCATCGGTAACAGTGCCATCGCCGTATAGCAACCGCTGCTGGCTTCACGATGATTACCCATTCGCACCAGCACAAAACCGCAGCGTTGCCAGAAACGCCATAACTCCCCGGTGTAACCAAAACTCACCGAAAGATAGTCGAGGCCAGGCCTATATTGCAAAGCGCTGGCAATGAGCTGTTGCCCAACGCCTTCGCGCTGACGCGCCGGATGGACTGCAATCCGGCTGCCCCGCCGTCCGCGCAATGTCGCCGCCAGTGGATTGCTGCCGTGCGCCGCCAGCGACTGGGCCACCAGATTACCCCGCGGGCGACGAAAACCTGCCCATACCGCCTGACTGAGTTCTTGAGATAATCCGCCCTCATCCACCAGCCACAACGCCCCGGCAATCTCGTTTTCGCCAGCCGCCTGTAAAAAATGTTGCCCTGGTGCATCCATCATCCGGCGTAAATCCAGCGGCGAGGTCCGGTAGTGCGCACCAGACAATAACTGATAAACCTTTAACGGCGTTTCTGGATCGCTTCGCCATAACGTTTGTTCAAATGCGGAAATGACGATATTGCCTTGTGGTGTATGGGTGAAGTTTTCATCGTTAAAAACCAGTGCCTCACTAACCATTTTTTCCAGCGGGCATCCCTGTGCCCAGCGGATCGGCTGTTGCAGTTCAAAACGGTGTAAATGCGGAAAGCGAGCGCAAAATTTCAGCAAAAAACCACGTCCGGTACCTTCGTAGCCCTGCACCGTAGTGGTTAACAACGTTCGAGGAAAACGCGATACCAGTTGATGCAACAACGGCGCAGGTATGGCTGCGGCTTCATCGACCACCAGCCAGTCGGCTTGCTCATCGCTGGCTAACAAGGCATCCGGCGCAATAAAGCGAAACTTCTCGCCCGCAAATTGTGCCAGTACATCCGTTGCCGCTTTTGCGGGCGCGGTGACAATCGCACTGCCCGCAATACGAGAAATGAGTTGCCCTGCCAGCGCGGACTTACCGCGCCCACGCGCAGCCGTTACCGCTGCCACGCCCGGCGGCATGGTCAGTAGCTGCTGTAAGAGTTGCTGTTGTTCTGGTTGTGGTGCGCCGGTCGCGGGGTGCCAGTCAGTACGGGGGGTAAAATGCGCCAACGAGAACGGCTGGTTTTGCCGCCAGAGAATAGCGTCGTTATCCGCCGTAAGTACGCGTTTGAGATGCTGGACAAAATGCGGCGTCGCAATAGGGTCAGGGCAATCACTCCAGCGCAGCGAGTCGGCATCAGGTTGGTTTTCCCACTCTTCCCATACAGGGAGTAACAAAACCAGCCAGCTTCCCGCTTTCAACGTTCCGCTAAGTGCCGCAAAGGCAGCGGCATCAAAGCCGTGGCGGGCGTCGAATACCGCATGCCGGAACTCGCGCCCAAGTAAAGTTTGTAGCGCCGAGGGAGAACAGTGGTTTTCAGCATCTGGCTGCGGCGAAATCCACAGCCAGTCGCCAGGTAAGGCATCACGCAACTTAAGCGCATGATCAAAACACCAACCCTCTTCCCCGCTCAACACCAGCAAGCGGCGGATCCCTTCACGTTTCATTTGCGCTGTTAATGTGTGAAGCGCAGTCAGTTCAGCCATCCTTGCCCCGGAAGTTAAATGCTTTTACCAAAAGTATTGCATTGTGCCGGATCGCCGCTGTCGAAACCACGTTTAAACCAGCTGTAGCGTTGCTGAGAAGTACCATGAGTGAAACTGTCTGGTACTACTCGCCCCTGACTTTGCTGTTGTAAACGGTCATCGCCGATGGCCTGCGCCGCGTTCAGCGCCTCTTCCAGATCGCCTTGCTGCTGCATGTTATGCCCCCAGACACCGGCAAAACAGTCGGCCTGGAGTTCCATACGCACAGATAAGCGGTTTACTTCCGCCTGCGTCGCGTTTTGTTGCAGTTGACGAACTTTCGGCTCGATGCCTAACAATTTCTGCACATGATGACCGACTTCATGGGCGATAACGTACCCCTGGGCAAAATCGCCATCCGCGCCGAGTTTGTCTTTCATGTCATCATAGAAGGAGAGATCGATATAAACCGTGCCATCCGCCGGGCAATAGAACGGTCCCATAATGGACTGGCCCGCCCCGCAGCCGGTACGCGTCATTCCACGATACATGACCAGCTTCGGTTGCTGATAGGTTTTACCCATCTTCTCGAATTGCTGTCCCCAGGTGTCTTCCGTGGTTGCCAGAATCACCGAGGTGAATTTTGCGGCTTCGTCTTCATTTGGGCTAATTGACCGTGTTGATTGCTGTTGGGAAACCGGCTGTCCGGTCATCAACCCGGTTAAATCAACACCATAGTAGCCTGCAACCAGCACGACTATCAGTAAAATCAGCCCGCCTTTACCGCTTGGCAGGCGAAAACCGGGACCGCCCATTGACGGACCGCCGGAGCTGTTACGCCTGTCTTCGACATTGTCACTTTCACGTCGCCCTTGCCAACGCATAGATACCTCAACAATATATTCATTATAGAAATGATCGTAGGTGGTTCAGAGGAAGATTACCACAGGAAAGCGGGATGAAATGGCGGAGGAATGAGCGTTCAATGCATATATTCCGAGAGCGGTTGTCTTGCCGTGCCAGCTGCACGGCAAGATGATGAACAGAAAAATCAGTCCAGCTGTACACCCAGGCGGCGGGCGACGGCTTCATAGGCTTCGATCAGGCCACCGAGGCTCTGGCGGAAACGGTCTTTGTCCATTTTCTCCAGTGTTTCTTTGTCCCACAGGCGGCTGCCGTCCGGGGAGAACTCATCGCCCAGTACCACTTCACCTTTGTACAGACCAAACTCCAGCTTGAAGTCGACCAGAATCAGACCAGCATCATCGAACAGTTTTTTCAGCACGTCGTTCGCTTTGTAGGTCAGCTCTTTCATACGCGCCAGGTTCTCTTTGCTCACCCAGCCAAAGGTTTCGCAGTAAGATTCGTTGACCATCGGATCGTGCATGGCATCGTTTTTCAGGAACAGATCGAACAGCGGCGGGTTCAGCTCAATACCTTCTTCGATTCCAAGACGTTTCACCAGAGAGCCCGCAGCACGGTTACGCACGACACACTCAACCGGCACCATATCCAGCTTTTTCACCAGACATTCGGTATCGGAGAGCAGACGCTCCATTTGAGTCGGGATACCCGCTTCAGCCAGTTTGCTCATAATGAAGTAGTTGAACTTGTTGTTCAACATACCTTTGCGATCAAACTGCTCAATGCGCGCGCCATCCCCTGCTGACGTATCATTGCGGAATTCGAGCACCAACAGGTCCGGGTTTTCCGTGCTGTATACGGTTTTCGCTTTACCACGATACAACTCAGCTTGCTTTTGCATCTTTATCACTCCTGGGTGTGAATTAACGTTTTAAAATCTTTTGCTGTCTGGTGTGCCGGATGTTTTGTCGGATGCGGCGTGAACGCCTTATCCGAACTACGTCCGACAAACAAATTTCGTGCGAATTACCGCTAAAATCGCGTTTTCCTGCCGACGCACACGTTTGCGTATCATATCAGAAAAAAGGGCCGGATGATTCCAGCCCTGTATTTTTACTTGCTAAACGCAGCCTGGAAGACAGCTACCAGCGCGTCGTTCTGACTCTGAGTCAGAGTATGACCTTTCGGATCGATGAACTGTAGGCTGCTGCGGTTATCTAAATCGCCAACCTGCAGTTTATAGTCACCGGATGCCAGGCCTGGATCGCTCGCGCCCAGTTCCTGCCAGTCGCTGTCAGACAGCGGCTTATAAGTTACGGCCATGTTGCCCTGCGAACGGGTGCTGTCGGTCACTTTCATGCCCACTTTTTCCAGCGCCGCTGGCAGACGTTGCCAAACCACATTGAACGGCCCGCGTACGACCAGCATTGGTAAACCGGTGTCATCAGCTGCACTTTGTACGTCCATAGTGGTGGAGGCACGATTTTGCGCAGCGTTCGCGGCGTCAGTGGCAGATTTATCCAGACCGGCGGAAATAACGTTCATCATCTCCGTGCTGTAACGCTGCATGGAAGCCGCGTCTGCAACCGGTTTGCCCGCCTGTTCCAGGTTCAACAGTTTAACCGTAACCGCCTGCTGATAACCCTGCGGCTTAACAGAGATTTGATAACGACCACGATACTGCTCGTCTTCGTCCAGACGGTTCCATTGTACCCAATCGGTGGTCAGTGTCTGACCAGCATCATCACGTTGGGTGATGGTGTAGTTTTTCGCCTGCAGCACGCTAACCACCTGCGGCCACAGAGTATTGCCACGACCATTTTCCACCAGCAATGAAGCGGTATCGCCCGTGAACTGGGTACGCGCGCCAGAAACCAGTGCCAGCGGCTGGGCTGGTGGACGAATGTCCAGCGCCTTACCGACAGCACCACTACCGTTGGTCACCGGGATTGCATAATCACCGGAGGTCACCGGCAAAATCATTCCAGCCGGGGCATGAAGCTCCGCAAGCGGTGCCGCTTCCAGGTAGGCTTCATCACCACTGACCTGACGCTTATAGCGTGAGTCAGAACTACAGGCAGCGAGTAATAAAACAAGCGAAACACCCGCAACCTTTGCCAGGCGCGACTTTTGAACAGAGTAAGCCATCAAATCTCCCTAAACTTTACAGCAAACCGGCATGCTTAAGCGCCGCTCTGACCGTCTCACGACCACTGTCGGTGATTGGTGTCATTGGCAGGCGCAGCGTATCGGTCGCCACAAGACCCAGTTCCTTACATGCCCATTTCACCGGGATTGGATTGGGTTCGACAAATAGTTTGTTGTGTAATGGCATCAGACGCTGATTAATAACGCGTGCCTCGGCAAAATGCCCTTCTGCTGCCAGTTTGCACATCTGGGCCATATCACGCGCTGCGACGTTAGCCGTAACGGAAATAACCCCATGACCGCCTAATTGCATGAAGTCCAGCGCGCTCGCATCATCGCCGCTCAGCAGAACAAAATCATCTGAAACCAGCTCTTTGATCTGGTTTACACGCGTTAAGTTCCCTGTTGCCTCTTTGATTCCGATAATATTTTTTACTTTCGCCAGACGGCCCACCGTTTCCGGGAGCAGATCGCAGCCAGTACGGGACGGCACATTATACAGAATTTGCGGCAGGTCAGTATGCTCAGCGATGGCTTTGAAATGCTGATACAAACCTTCTTGCGACGGACGATTGTAGTAAGGGGTTACCGTCAGGCAGCCGACGATACCACTGTCATTGAAGCGCTGCGTCAGGCTAATGGCTTCCGCAGTAGCGTTAGCGCCGGTCCCGGCAATTACCGGAATGCGCCCATCAGCCAGCTCCAGCGTCATCATCACCACATCAGCATGTTCGTCATGATTTAAGGTAGCGGACTCGCCAGTGGTGCCAACAGAAACGATCGCCGAAGTACCGCTGGCGACATGATAATCAATCAGTTTTTTCAAGCTAGCCCGACAGACATTACCTTTTTCATCCATCGGAGTAACAATCGCGACAATACTTCCCGTGAACATGGGCCATCCTCTGTGCAAACAAGTGTCTCAATGGTACGTTTGGTATGGCATTAAAAGCAAGCAGACAGAACCGTTCTGATTGTTGTATGCATGTTTTTTTTATGCTTTCCTTAAGAACAACTCACCCCTTAAAGGAATAACCAGTTTGACACTGTCATCGCAACATTATCTGGTGATCACTGCATTGGGTGCCGATCGCCCTGGAATTGTGAACACCATCACCCGTCATGTCAGTAGTTGCGGCTGTAATATTGAAGACAGTCGCCTGGCGATGCTGGGAGAAGAGTTCACGTTTATCATGCTGCTTTCCGGTTCATGGAATGCCATTACTCTGATTGAATCAACGTTACCGTTGAAAGGTGCCGAGCTGGATCTTTTAATCGTGATGAAGCGCACGACGGCGCGTCCGCGTCCGCCAATGCCAGCATCTGTCTGGGTTCAGGTCGATGTGGCAGACTCCCCGCATTTAATTGAACGCTTCACAGCACTTTTCGACGCGCATCATATGAACATTGCGGAGCTGGTGTCGCGCACGCAACCTGCTGAAAATGAACGGGCTGCGCAGTTGCATATTCAGATAACCGCCCACAGCCCCGCATCTGCGGACGCAGCAAATATTGAGCAAGCGTTCAAAGCCCTATGTACAGAACTCAATGCACAAGGCAGTATTAACGTCGTCAATTATTCCCAACATGATGAACAGGATGGAGTTAAGTAATGAATCCACTGAAAGCCGGTGATATCGCACCGAAATTTAGCTTGCCGGATCAAGACGGAGAACAAGTTAATTTGACCGACTTCCAGGGACAGCGTGTTCTGGTTTATTTCTACCCGAAAGCCATGACCCCCGGCTGTACCGTACAGGCCTGCGGCTTACGCGATAACATGGATGAGTTGAAAAAAGCGGGCGTTGATGTGCTGGGTATCAGCACCGATAAACCCGAAAAACTCTCCCGTTTTGCGGAAAAAGAGCTGCTTAACTTTACGCTCCTGTCTGATGAGGACCACCAGGTGTGCGAACAATTCGGCGTCTGGGGTGAAAAGTCCTTCATGGGCAAAACCTACGATGGCATTCATCGCATCAGCTTCCTGATTGACGCTGATGGCAAAATCGAACATGTCTTTGACGATTTCAAAACCAGCAATCACCACGACGTTGTGCTGAACTGGCTGAAAGAACACGCCTGATTACTTTGCTCCATTCCGTGCTGGCTGCGCTTGCGGCCAGCATACCTCACTTCTCGTGATCAAGATCACATTCTCGCTTTCCCCTGCGACACGGGTGTCGAATCCATTTTTTGCTGAACGTTAATGACCATCATTTTTGTACCGTTCAGAATCCAGTTAATACATAACTTATTGAATATATTGAGTTAATCAGAATGGCATCCTTTATGCAATATGAAATGCAATGTTTCATATCATTTTCAAGGAGCCGACATGAACCGCTTTGTGGTGGCCGAACCACTGTGGTGTACAGGATGTAATACCTGTCTCGCTGCCTGTTCGGACGTGCATAAAACGCAAGGTTTACAGCAACACCCGCGCCTGGCCCTGGCGAAGACGTCAACACTCACTGCCCCTGTCGTGTGTCATCACTGTGAGGAAGCCCCTTGCCTGCAGGTCTGCCCGGTCAATGCCATCTCTCAGAGGGATGATGCGATCCAACTCAACGAAAGCCTCTGTATTGGCTGCAAGCTTTGCGCCGTGGTCTGCCCATTTGGCGCAATCAGCGCTTCAGGAAGCCGTCCGGTGAATGCCCCTGCGCAATATGTTTTTCAGGCTGAGGGCTCACTCAAAGACGGCGAAGAAAACGTGCCGCCCCAACATGCGTTGCTGCGCTGGGAACCGGGTGTCCAGACCGTCGCGGTGAAATGCGACCTGTGTGATTTCTTGCCAGAAGGTCCGGCCTGCGTTCGCGCTTGCCCGAATCAGGCGTTACGGCTGATCACCGACGATAGCCTGCAACGCCAGATGAAAGAAAAACAGCGCCTTGCCGCAAGCTGGTTTGCCAATGGCGGGGAGGATCCCCTTTCCCTCACTCAGGAGCAACGCTAATGGATGCCCTGCAATTATTAACCTGGTCGCTGATCCTCTATCTGTTTGCCAGTCTGGCTTCGCTGTTTTTACTCGGTCTGGACAGACTGGCTATTAAGCTTTCCGGCATCACATCGCTGGTAGGCGGCGTGATTGGCATCATCAGCGGAATTACGCAATTACATGCAGGCGTAACTTTAGTCGCCCGTTTTGCCACGCCTTTTGAATTTGCCGATTTAACCCTGCGAATGGATAGCCTCTCGGCATTTATGGTGCTGGTTATCTCCTTGCTGGTGGTGGTTTGTTCTCTCTATTCATTGACTTATATGCGCGAATACGAGGGCAAAGGCGCGGCGGCGATGGGCTTCTTTATGAATATTTTCATCGCATCGATGGTTGCCCTGCTGGTGATGGACAACGCTTTTTGGTTCATCGTGCTGTTTGAAATGATGTCGCTGTCTTCCTGGTTTCTGGTCATTGCCAGGCAGGATAAAACGTCGATCAACGCTGGCATGCTCTACTTTTTTATCGCCCACGCCGGATCGGTGCTGATAATGATCGCCTTCTTGCTGATGGGGCGCGAAAGCGGCAGCCTCGATTTTGCCAGTTTCCGCACGCTTTCACTTTCTCCGGGGCTGGCGTCGGCGGTGTTCCTGCTGGCCTTTTTCGGTTTTGGCGCGAAAGCCGGGATGATGCCGTTGCACAGCTGGTTGCCGCGCGCTCACCCTGCCGCACCATCGCACGCTTCAGCGTTGATGTCTGGCGTAATGGTCAAAATCGGTATTTTCGGCATCCTGAAAGTGGCGATGGATCTGCTGGCGCAAACGGGTTTGCCGCTGTGGTGGGGCATTCTGGTGATGGCGATCGGCGCAATCTCCGCGCTCCTGGGCGTGCTGTATGCACTGGCGGAACAGGATATCAAACGGCTGCTGGCCTGGAGTACCGTCGAAAACGTCGGCATTATTTTGCTGGCGGTCGGTGTGGCGATGGTCGGTCTGTCACTGCACGACCCGCTGCTCACCGTGGTTGGACTGCTCGGCGCACTGTTTCATCTGCTCAACCATGCGCTTTTCAAAGGGCTGCTATTTCTCGGCGCGGGTGCGATTATTTCGCGTTTGCATACCCACGACATGGAAAAAATGGGGGCACTGGCGAAACGGATGCCGTGGACAGCCGCAGCATGCCTGATTGGTTGCCTGGCGATATCAGCCATTCCTCCGCTGAATGGTTTTATCAGCGAATGGTACACCTGGCAGTCGCTATTCTCACTAAGTCGTGTGGAAGCCGTAGCGCTACAACTTGCGGGTCCTATTGCTATGGTAATGCTGGCAGTCACTGGTGGGCTGGCAGTAGTGTGCTTCGTCAAAATGTACGGTATTACTTTCTGTGGTGCGCCGCGCAGCACACACGCTGAAGAGGCACAGGAAGTGCCAAATACGATGATCGTCGCCATGCTACTGCTCGCGGCACTCTGCGTATTAATTGCGCTTAGTGCCAGTTGGCTGGCACCGAAGATAATGCACATTGCCCATGCGTTTACCAATACCCCTCCCGTCACTGTCGCCAGCGGAATAGCACTTGTACCCGGCACGTTTCATACACGGGTCACTCCTTCATTACTGTTGCTGTTACTACTGGCGATGCCTTTGCTGCCTGGCCTTTACTGGCTGTGGTGTCGTTCGCGCCGCGCAGCGTTTCGTCGCACAGGAGATGCCTGGGCATGCGGCTACGGCTGGGAAAATGCGATGGCCCCGTCAGGCAATGGCGTGATGCAGCCGCTGCGTGTGGTCTTTTCTGCGCTATTTCGTCTACGACAACAGCTCGACCCTACGCTGAGGCTAAATAAAGGTCTTGCGCACGTCACCGCCAGGGCTCAGAGCACAGAACCCTTCTGGGATGAGCGGGTGATCCGCCCCATCGTGAGCGCCACCCAACGGCTGGCCAAAGAAATACAGCATCTGCAAAGCGGCGACTTTCGTCTCTATTGCCTGTATGTGGTCGCCGCACTGGTTGTGCTGCTAATCGCTATTGCCGTCTAAGGAAATCACCATGAGACAAACTCTTTGCGACGGATATCTGGTCATTTTTGCGTTAGCACAGGCCGTGATTCTGCTGATGCTAACCCCACTTTTTACGGGTATTTCCCGGCAGATACGCGCGCGTATGCACTCCCGCCGCGGGCCGGGGATCTGGCAGGATTATCGCGATATCCACAAACTGTTTAAACGCCAGGAAGATGCGCCGACATCTTCAGGTCTGATGTTCCGCCTGATGCCGTGGGTATTAATCAGCAGCATGCTGGTGCTGGCGATGGCCCTACCACTATTTATTACCGTTTCCCCTTTTGCGGGCGGCGGCGATCTGATCACCCTTATCTATCTTCTTGCCCTGTTTCGTTTTTTCTTTGCTCTTTCAGGGCTGGATACCGGAAGCCCGTTTGCGGGAGTCGGTGCCAGTCGCGAGTTGACGCTCGGCATTCTGGTCGAACCCATGCTCATTCTCTCACTGCTGGTATTGGCGCTGATAGCAGGTTCCACGCATATCGAGATGATCAGCAATACGCTGGCAACGGGCTGGAACTCGCCGCTAACCACCGTACTGGCGTTACTGGCCTGTGGTTTTGCCTGCTTCATTGAGATGGGAAAAATTCCCTTTGATGTTGCTGAAGCAGAACAGGAATTACAGGAAGGCCCGCTGACCGAATATTCCGGTGCCGGGCTGGCGCTAGCGAAATGGGGGCTGGGGCTGAAACAGGTCGTGATGGCAGCACTGTTTGTGGCCCTGTTTCTGCCCTTTGGGCGCGCGCAAGAACTTTCTCTCGCCTGCCTGCTGACTTCACTTGTCGTTACGCTGCTCAAGGTTTTGCTGATTTTTGTACTGGCCTCAATCGCAGAAAACACGCTGGCACGCGGGCGTTTTTTACTCATTCACCATGTGACCTGGCTTGGCTTCAGCCTTGCTGCGCTTGCATGGGTCTTCTGGTTAACCGGTCTGTAAGGAGCACTGACGGAATATGGAAAATCTTGCTCTGACGACGTTAATGCTGCCTTTTATCGGCGCACTGGTCGTTTCGTTTTCGCCACAACGTCGGGCCGCCGAATGGGGGTTTTGTTCGCCGCACTGACCACGCTGTGCATGTTGTCGCTGATCTCCGCGTTTTATCAGGCCGATAAAGTTGCCGTCACGTTGACGTTGGTCAACGTGGGGGATGTGGCATTGTTTGGCTTGGTCATTGATCGCATGAGTACGCTGATTCTGTTTGTGGTGGTGTTTCTCGGTTTGCTGGTCACGATCTACTCCACGGGTTATCTGACGGATAAAAATCGCGAACACCCGCATAACGGCACGAATCGTTATTACGCATTTTTGCTGGTGTTTATCGGCGCGATGGCGGGACTGGTACTCTCCTCGACGCTGCTCGGTCAGTTGTTGTTTTTTGAAATTACGGGCGGCTGCTCCTGGGCGTTGATCAGTTATTACCAGAGCGATAAAGCACAGCTTTCAGCACTAAAAGCGTTACTTATCACTCATATCGGCTCGTTGGGGTTGTATCTTGCCGCCGCCACGCTGTTTTTGCAGACCGGAACGTTTGCGCTTAGCGCGATGAGCGAGTTACACGGCGACGCACGTTATCTGGTTTATGGCGGCATCCTGTTTGCCGCGTGGGGGAAATCGGCCCAGCTACCGATGCAAGCGTGGCTACCGGATGCAATGGAAGCGCCAACACCGATCAGTGCCTATCTCCACGCCGCATCGATGGTGAAAGTGGGCGTTTACATTTTTGCCCGCGCCATTATCGACGGCGGCAATATCCCGCATGTGATTGGCGGCGTTGGCATGGTCATGGCGCTGGTCACCATTCTTTATGGCTTTCTGATGTATTTGCCACAGCAGGATATGAAGCGGTTGCTGGCCTGGTCGACCATCACTCAACTTGGCTGGATGTTCTTCGGCTTGTCGCTCTCCATCTTCGGCTCGCGGCTGGCGCTGGAGGGTAGCATCGCCTACATCGTCAACCACGCGTTCGCTAAAAGCCTGTTTTTCCTTGTAGCAGGTGCGCTGAGTTACAGCTGCGGCACGCGCTTGTTGCCGCGTCTGCGTGGCGTATTGCACACCCTGCCGTTGCCAAGCGTGGGTTTCTGCGTGGCAGCGCTGGCGATTACCGGTGTGCCGCCGTTCAACGGCTTCTTCAGTAAATTCCCGCTGTTTGCCGTCGGTTTTGCGTTGTCAGTGGAGTACTGGATCCTGCTGCCCGCCATGATTCTGCTGATGATTGAATCGGTCGCCAGTTTCGCCTGGTTTATTCGCTGGTTTGGTCGCGTCGTGCCGGGCAAACCGAGCGAGGCCGTCGCCGATGCCGCACCGCTGCCAGGGTCAATGCGCCTGGTGTTGATTGTACTGATTGTGATGTCGCTGATTTCCAGCGTAATCGCCGCGACCTGGTTGCAGTAAGGAGATGATGAATGACCGGTTCTATGATCGTAAATAATCTGGCGGGACTGATGATGCTGACATCGCTGTTTGTGATTAGCGTCAAAAGCTATCGCCTGTCATGCGGATTTTACGCCTGCCAGTCGCTGGTGCTGGTGTCTATTTTCGCCACTCTCTCGTGCCTGTTCGCCGCAGAGCAACTGCTGATCTGGTCCGCCAGCGCCTTTATCACCAAAGTGCTGCTGGTACCGTTAATCATGACTTACGCTGCACGAAATATTCCCCAGAACATCCCGGAAAAAGCGTTATTCGGTCCGGCAATGATGGCACTGCTCGCGGCGTTAATTGTCCTGCTTTGCGCATTTGTCGTTCAGCCCGTGAAGCTACCGATGGCTACCGGGCTGAAACCGGCGCTGGCGGTAGCGTTAGGTCATTTTCTGCTTGGCCTGCTGTGCATTGTCAGCCAGCGCAATATCCTGCGGCAAATTTTTGGTTACTGCCTGATGGAAAACGGCTCCCATCTGGTGCTGGCGCTTCTTGCCTGGCGAGCACCGGAACTGGTGGAAATAGGTATCGCTACCGACGCCATCTTCGCCGTCATTGTGATGGTGTTACTGGCAAGAAAAATATGGCGTACCCACGGCACGCTGGACGTGAACAACTTGACCGCGCTGAAGGGATAATGAGATGAGTTATTCTGTGATGTTCGCTTTACTCCTGCTCACGCCGCTGCTTTTTTCGCTGCTCTGTTTTGCCTGCCGGAAACGGGGGCTCTCTGCGACTTGTACGGTGACTGTATTACATAGCTTAGGGATCACACTGCTGCTGATTCTGGCACTCTGGGTGGTCCAAACTGCCGCTGATGCAGGAGAAATATTCGCTGCGGGACTGTGGCTTCATATTGATGGTCTGGGCGGTTTGTTCCTCGCCATTCTTGGTGTGATTGGCTTTCTCACCGGTGTTTACTCGATTGGCTACATGCGTCATGAAGTGGCACACGGCGAGCTTTCACCCGTTACGCTGTGCGATTACTACGGTTTCTTCCATCTGTTTTTGTTCACCATGCTGCTGGTTGTTACCAGCAATAACCTGATTGTGATGTGGGCGGCGATCGAAGCCACCACCTTAAGCTCGGCGTTTCTGGTAGGCATTTACGGTCAGCGTTCATCGCTGGAATCAGCATGGAAGTACATCATTATTTGTACTGTTGGTGTCGCTTTTGGTCTGTTCGGTACCGTGCTGGTATACGCCAACGCCGCCAGCGTTATGCCGCAGGCAGAAATGGCGATATTCTGGAGCGAGGTTCTTAAGCAATCGTCCTTGCTTGACCCAACATTAATGCTGTTGGCCTTTGTGTTTGTGCTAATTGGCTTTGGTACCAAAACCGGGCTATTTCCCATGCACGCCTGGCTGCCGGATGCTCACAGTGAAGCGCCGAGTCCGGTCAGCGCCCTGCTCTCCGCCGTATTGCTGAACTGCGCGCTGTTGGTGCTGATTCGCTATTACATCATTATTTGCCAAGCCATCGGCAGCGATTTCCCCAACCGGTTGTTGCTCATCTTCGGCATGTTGTCGGTTGCCGTGGCGGCATTTTTCATTCTGGTACAGCGGGACATTAAGCGTCTGCTGGCGTACTCCAGCGTGGAGAACATGGGGCTGGTCGCGGTGGCGCTAGGCATTGGCGGGCCGCTGGGAATTTTTGCCGCGCTGCTGCACATCTTAAACCACAGTCTGGCAAAAACGCTGCTGTTCTGCGGTTCCGGCAATGTACTGCTCAAGTACGGCACGCGCGATCTCAACGTCGTCTGTGGGATGCTCAAAATCATGCCATTTACCGCCGTGCTGTTTGGCGGCGGTGCGCTGGCGCTGGCAGGGATGCCGCCCTTCAACATTTTTCTTAGCGAATTTATGACCATTACCGCCGGACTGGCACGTAATCACCTGCTGATTATCGTCCTGCTGTTATTGCTGTTAACGCTGGTGCTGGCGGGCCTGGTACGGATGGCAGCGCGGGTGTTAATGGCGAAACCGCCGCAGGCCGTTAACCGGGGTGATCTCGGCTGGTTGACCACCTCGCCAATGGTGATTCTGCTGGTCATGATGCTGGCGATGGGAACGCATATTCCACAACCTGTCATCAGGATCCTGGCGGGCGCTTCCACTATAGTCCTCTCAGGGACGCACGACCTGCCTGCACAACGTAGCACCTGGCATGATTTTTTGCCTTCAGGCACCGCATCTGTTTCGGAGAAACACAGTGAACGTTAATTCATCGTCAAATCGTGGCGAAGCGATTCTCGCCGCCCTGAAAACGCAGTTCCCCGGCGCGGTGCTGGATGAAGAGCGACAAACGCCTGAACAGGTCACCATTACGGTGAAAATCAATCTGCTGCCTGACGTTGTACATTATCTTTATTATCAACATGATGGCTGGCTTCCAGTCCTGTTTGGCAACGACGAGCGGACACTTAACGGTCATTACGCGGTTTATTATGCCCTTTCAATGGAAGGGGCCGAAAAATGCTGGATCGTGGTGAAGGCACTGGTCGATGCCGACAGTCGGGAGTTTCCGTCAGTCACACCGCGCGTCCCTGCCGCGGTCTGGGGCGAGCGAGAAATTCGCGATATGTACGGGCTGATTCCGGTTGGCCTGCCGGATCAGCGTCGCCTGGTGTTGCCCGATGACTGGCCGGAAGATATGCATCCGCTGCGCAAAGATGCGATGGATTATCGACTGCGCCCTGAACCGACGACTGATACCGAAACGTATCCGTTTATCAATGAGGGCAATAGCGATGCGCGGGTGATCCCTATTGGCCCGCTGCATATCACCTCCGATGAACCGGGTCACTTCCGCTTGTTTGTGGATGGCGAGCAAATTGTCGATGCTGATTACCGCCTGTTTTATGTCCATCGCGGCATGGAGAAACTGGCAGAAACGCGGATGGGCTACAACGAAGTGACCTTCTTATCGGATCGCGTGTGTGGGATTTGCGGTTTTGCCCACAGTGTGGCCTATACCAACTCGGTTGAAAATGCACTGGGGATTGAGGTGCCGCAACGAGCGCATACTATTCGCTCGATTCTGCTGGAAGTCGAACGTCTGCACAGTCATTTGCTCAACCTTGGCCTCTCCTGCCATTTTGTTGGATTTGATACCGGCTTTATGCAATTTTTCCGCGTGCGGGAAAAGTCGATGACAATGGCGGAATTGCTGACCGGGTCGCGTAAAACCTACGGTCTGAATCTGATTGGTGGTGTTCGCCGCGATATTCTCAAAGAGCAACGTCTGCAAACGCTGAAACTGGTGCGCGAGATGCGCGCCGACGTGTCGGAGCTGGTAGAGATGCTGCTTGCCACGCCGAATATGGAACAACGCACTCAGGGCATTGGCATTCTCGACCGACAAATCGCCCGTGATTATAGCCCTGTAGGGCCGCTGATCCGCGGCAGTGGTTTTGCCCGTGATTTGCGCTTTGATCACCCCTACGCCGACTACGGCAATATTCCAAAAACACTGTTTACCTTTACCGGCGGCGATGTTTTCTCCCGCGTGATGGTCCGTGTCAAAGAGACGTTTGATTCGCTGGCAATGCTGGAATTTGCCCTCGACAACATGCCGGATACCCCACTGCTGACCGAAGGCTTTAGCTATAAACCTCACGCATTCGCGCTGGGCTTTGTTGAAGCGCCACGCGGTGAAGACGTGCACTGGAGCATGCTCGGTGATAACCAAAAATTGTTCCGCTGGCGCTGCCGTGCCGCCACCTACGCCAACTGGCCGGTGTTGCGTTACATGCTGCGCGGCAATACCGTTTCTGACGCACCGCTGATTATCGGTAGCCTTGATCCCTGCTACTCCTGTACCGACCGTGTGACGCTGGTAGATGTGCGCAAGCGCCAGTCAAAAACCGTGCCGTATAAAGAGATCGAACGCTACGGCATTGATCGTAACCGTTCGCCGCTGAAGTAAGGACAGAAGATGCTGAAGTTACTGAAAACTATTATGCGCGCCGGAACCGCGACGGTGAAATATCCCTTCGCGCCACTGGAGGTCAGCCCAGGCTTTCGCGGGAAACCGGACCTGATGCCCAGCCAATGTATTGCCTGCGGCGCCTGTGCTTGTCCGGCAAATGCGCTGACTATCCAGACCGACGACCAGCAAAATTCGCGCACCTGGCAGCTCTATCTGAGGCGTTGTATTTACTGCGGACGTTGTGAAGAAGTGTGCCCGACCAGAGCCATCCAGCTTACCAATAACTTTGAACTGACCGTCACCAATAAAGCCGATCTCTATACCCGCGCGACGTTCCATCTACAACGTTGCAGCCGTTGCGAACGCCCGTTTGCCCCGCAAAAAACCGTCGCACTGGCTGCTGAATTGTTGGCACAGCAACAAAATGCGCCACAAAACCGCGAAATGTTATGGGCGCAAGCGAGCGTCTGCCCGGAGTGCAAACAACGCGCGACGCTGCTCAACGACGATACAGATGTACCGCTGGTGGCTAAGGAGCAGCTATGAGTCCAGTGCTTACACAACATGTCAGCCAGCCCATCACGCTGGACGAGCAAACGCAAAAGATGAAGCAGCATTTGCTACAGGATATCCGTCGCTCGGCTTACGTTTATCGCGTCGATTGCGGCGGCTGCAACGCCTGTGAAATCGAAATTTTTGCCGCCATCACACCAGTATTCGACGCAGAACGTTTTGGCATTAAGGTTATTTCATCACCGCGTCACGCCGATATTTTGTTATTTACAGGCGCAGTCACCCGGGCGATGCGTATGCCTGCACTTCGGGCGTATGAGTCTGCCCCCGATCATAAAATTTGTGTTTCCTACGGCGCGTGCGGTGTCGGCGGCGGTATTTTCCACGATCTCTACAGCGTCTGGGGCGGCAGCGACACCATTGTCCCCATTGATGTTTGGATCCCCGGCTGCCCGCCAACACCGGCCGCCACCATTCACGGTTTCGCCGTGGCGCTCGGTTTGCTGCAACAGAAGATTCACGCGGTGGATTATCGCGATCCCACCGGGGTGACTATGCAACCGTTGTGGCCGCAGATCCCGCCATCACAGCGTATCGCCATTGAGCGAGAAGCGCGGCGGCTGGCGGGCTATCGTCAGGGGCGAGAAATTTGCGATCGGCTCCTGCGCCATTTAAGCGACGATCCTACAGGAAATCGGGTTAACACCTGGTTGCGCGATGCCGACGATCCACGTCTCAATAGTATCGTTCAGCAACTCTTTCGCGTACTCCGGGGGTTACATGACTGAAGAGTGCGGGGAAATTGTTTTCTGGACGCTGCGAAAAAAGTTTGTCGCCAGTAGCGACGAGATGCCGGAACACAGCTCTCAGGTAATGTATTACTCGCTGGCTATCGGTCATCACGTTGGCGTGATTGATTGTCTGAATGTCGCCTTCCCCTGCCCACTGACGGAATACGAAGATTGGCTTGCACTGGTCGAAGAGGAGCAAGCCCGACGTAAGATGCTGGGGGTGATGACTTTTGGTGAGATTGTTATTGACGCCAGCCACACCGCCCTGTTGACCCGGGCATTCGCGCCACTGGCGGATGACGCGACGTCTGTGTGGCAGGCGCGTAGCATTCAATTCATTCATCTGTTGGATGAAATTGTGCAGGAACCGGCCATCTATCTGATGGCCAGAAAAATTGCGTGAGAAGGATTTCTCATTAATAAGGACTGTTGATGGCTATGTCAGACGAGGCGATGTTTGCCCCGCCGCAAGGAATAACAATTGAAGCGGTAAACGGAATGCTCGCGGAGCGGTTAGCGCAGAAACACGGTAAGGCGTCTTTATTACGCGCCTTCATCCCGCTGCCGCCGCCGTTCAGCCCGGTACAACTTATTGAACTGCATGTTCTCAAAAGCAACTTCTATTACCGCTACCATGATGATGGCAGCGATGTGACGGCAACAACAGAGTATCAGGGCGAGATGGTCGATTATTCGCGTCACGCCGTCCTTCTCGGCAGTAGTGGAATGGCGGAGCTACGCTTTATTCGCACCCACGGCTGCCGTTTTACTCCCCAGGATTGCACACTGTTTAACTGGCTGGCGCGGATAATCACCCCGGTTCTGCAATCATGGCTCAATGATGAAGAACAGCAGGTGGCGCTGCGTTTGCTGGAGAAAGATCGCGATCATCATCGGGTACTGGTTGATATTACTAATGCAGTGCTGTCACATCTTGATCTCGACGATCTGATCGCTGACGTCGCTCGTGAGATCCATCATTTTTTCGGTCTGGCTTCAGTCAGTATGGTACTGGGCGATCATCGAAAGAACGAGAAGTTTAGCCTGTGGTGCAGCGATCTTTCTGCCTCACATTGTGCGTGTCTGCCACGCAATATGCCTGGCGACAGTGTATTGCTGACACAAACGCTACAAACCCGACAACCGACCTTGACGCACCGTGCAGACGATCTGTTTCTCTGGCAACGCGACCCGTTATTACTCTTACTTGCATCTAACGGCTGCGAATCTGCGCTCCTTATACCGCTTACCTTTGGCAACCATACACCGGGTGCATTGTTGCTGGCGCATACCTCTTCCACTCTCTTTAGTGAGGAAAACTGTCAGCTACTACAACACATAGCCGATCGCATCGCTATTGCCGTTGGCAATGCCGATGCCTGGCGTAGCATGACCGATTTGCAGGAAAGTTTGCAGCAAGAAAACCACCAGCTTAGCGAGCAGCTCCTTTCGAATCTGGGCGTCGGTGACATTATCTATCAAAGCCAGGCAATGGAAGACCTGCTCCAGCAGGTAGATATTGTGGCGAAGAGCGACAGTACAGTGTTGATTTGTGGTGAAACCGGAACCGGCAAAGAGGTGATCGCCAGAGCGATCCATCAACTTAGCCCGCGACGCGACAAGCCGCTGGTCAAAATCAACTGCGCTGCCATCCCCGCCAGTCTTCTGGAAAGTGAGTTATTCGGTCATGACAAAGGGGCGTTTACTGGTGCGATTAATACCCATCGTGGTCGTTTTGAAATTGCCGATGGCGGCACGTTGTTTCTTGATGAAATTGGCGATCTGCCGTTAGAACTTCAGCCTAAACTGCTGCGCGTATTGCAGGAGCGGGAGATTGAGCGTCTCGGCGGGAGTAGAACGATCCCGGTGAATGTCAGAGTCATTGCCGCCACCAACCGTGATTTGTGGCAAATGGTTGAAGATCGCCAGTTTCGCAGCGATCTCTTTTATCGCCTGAATGTCTTCCCACTGGAATTGCCGCCGCTACGCGACCGTCCGGAAGATATCCCTCTTTTAGCAAAGCATTTCACGCAAAAAATGGCGCGCCATATGAATCGTTCAATTGACGCCATCCCGACCGAGGCGCTACGCCAGTTGATGTCGTGGGACTGGCCGGGCAACGTGCGCGAGCTGGAAAACGTGATTGAGCGAGCGGTACTGCTGACTCGCGGTAACAGTCTGAATTTACATCTTAATGTCCGACAAAGCCATTTACTGCCGACGCTAAATGAAGATTCAGCGCTTCGCAGTTCAATGGCGCAGTTGCTGCACCCGACGACGCCAGAGAATGACGAAGAAGAACGTCAGCGCATTGTTCAGGTATTGCGAGAAACCAATGGCATTGTTGCCGGGCCCCGTGGCGCGGCGACACGATTAGGGATGAAGCGCACCACGCTGCTGTCACGAATGCAGCGTCTGGGGCTCTCGGTTCGCGAGGTGTTGTAATCTGCTTTTGCAGGAGTATGCATGAGAAACAAACTCTCTTTCGACTTGCAGTTGAGCGCCAGAAAAGCGGCAATCGCTGAACGGATTACTGCCCATAAAATTGCCCGCAGCAAAGTGTCGGTCTTTTTAATGGCGATGTCCGCTGGCGTGTTTATGGCGATTGGATTTACTTTTTACCTTTCCGTTATCGCCGATGCCCCGTCTTCACAGGCATTAACCCATCTGGTGGGCGGCCTTTGCTTTACACTCGGCTTTATTTTGCTGGCGGTTTGTGGCACCAGCCTGTTCACCTCGTCGGTAATGACGGTGATGGCAAAAAGTCGGGGCGTTATTAGTTGGCGAACTTGGCTGATTAACGCACTTCTGGTGGCCTGCGGTAATCTGGCAGGTATTGCCTGTTTCAGTTTGTTAATCTGGTTTTCCGGGCTGGTGATGAGTGAAAACGCGATGTGGGGAGTCGCGGTTTTACACTGCGCCGAGGGCAAAATGCATCATACATTTACTGAATCTGTCAGCCTCGGCATTATGTGCAATCTGATGGTTTGTCTGGCGCTGTGGATGAGTTATTGCGGGCGTTCATTATGCGACAAAATCGTCGCCATGATTTTGCCCATCACCCTGTTTGTCGCCAGTGGGTTTGAGCACTGTATCGCCAATTTGTTTGTGATTCCGTTCGCCATTGCCATTCGCCATTTCGCCCCGTTACTTTATTCGTACCCCTTATAATGGGGTGTTAGCCAGCCAGACCCGGCATGATTACTGCCCCCAGTCGTCCATGATCCGGGGGGTGATGTCACCGGGTCTGGTGGGGCGCTGGTAACCGCTAATAGGGGTCAGGTCAGGCACTTTTGCCGGGACCGTCTGTAACGTGGATGCCGGTACCTGCTCCCCGTGGTTATCTGGTTAACCCATATACAAGGGAGACAGAATGACCGAATCCAGCGATTACGAATCCGTCCAGGTCTTTATCGGCGTTGATGTCGGTAAAGATACGCATCACGCTGTTGCCATTAATCGTTCAGGTAAACGCCTGTTCGATAAAGCATTACCCAACGACGAAAACAAACTCAGGTCGCTAATATCTGACCTGAAACAACATGGTCAGATACTGCTGGTTGTTGATCAGCCAGCTACCATCGGTGCGTTACCTGTCGCCGTTGCCCGCTCAGAAGGAGTCCTTGTCGGATACCTCCCTGGACTGGCCATGCGCCGCATAGCCGACTTACACGCCGGTGAAGCTAAAACTGATGCTCGTGACGCTGCCATCATTGCCGAAGCTGCCCGTACCCTGCCTCACGCGCTACGCACGCTGAAACTGGCTGACGAGCAAATCGCCGAACTCTCCATGCTCTGCGGCTTCGATGATGATCTTGCCGCACAGACAACGCAGGCCAGCAACCGTATCCGCGGCCTTCTGACCCAGATACATCCGGCACTGGAGCGCGTTCTCGGTCCGAGACTTGAGCACCCGGCGGTACTCGATCTTCTCCAGCGATATCCCTCACCAGAAAAACTCGCTTCGCTGGGCTTCGCTGGGTGAGAAGAAGCTGGCAGCCCAGCTCTGCAAACTTGCGCCTCGTCTGGGTAAACGCCTTGCAGCAGACATAGCTCAGGCACTGGCCGAACAAACCGTCGTCGTTCCCGGCACGAATGCCGCTGCCGTAGTACTGCCACGTCTGGCACTCCAGCTCATCACGCTGCGTAAGCAAAGAGACGAGGTGGCGCTTGAGGTAGAACAGCGAGTTCTTGCTCACCCTCTTTACCCGGTCCTGACCAGTATGCCCGGAGTCGGTGTCAGGACCGCAGCCAGACTCCTCACCGAGGTCGCCTGCCGCGCCTTCGCCTCTGCCGCACATCTCGCTGCTTATGCTGGCCTTGCGCCGGTAACTCGGCGATCCGGCTCGTCAATACGCGGTGAGCATCCCTCGCGACGGGGTAATAAAGCTCTCAAACGGGCGTTGTTCCTGTCGGCCTTCGCCGCGCTCAGGGATCCGCTCTCCAGGGCTTACTACACCCGCAAAATGAGTCAGGGAAAACGACACAATCAGGCGCTTATCGCCCTGGCGAGACGACGCTGCGACGTTCTGTTCGCCATGATGCGCGACGGGACTTTTTATACCCCGCAGGGGTCATAACATGCTTGACAACTTAATAGGGGCCCCCCCCTTCTGGCAACTGGCGCACAGTAGCGCAGACAATTTTCCGGCACTGACGGTAAGCCATTTTATTACCGCCAATCTGCTCCCGGTGATGCTGGGTAATATTATCGGCGGTGCAGTGCTGGTGAGTATGTGTTATCGGGCTATTTATTTACGTCAGGAATCCTGAAAAATCAGCCCGGCGAAACAGTTCGTCGGGCTGAAGATTATTCTTGCGCTATTTGCCCATCGGGCCAGGCGTGGATCACGGCTTTGATCAGCGTCGCCAATGGAATAGCGAAGAATACGCCCCAGAATCCCCACAAACCACCGAAGATCACCACCGATAAAATAATCACCAGCGGATGCAGGTTAACCGCTTCGGAGAACAACACCGGTACTAACAGATTACCGTCCAGCGCCTGAATAATCAGATACACTGCGAAGCAGCTCCAGAATTCCGTGCCTGCACCAAACTGGAATAGCGCCACGCCAACCACCGGAATGGTCACCACAAATGCGCCAATGTACGGAATAAGTACCGAGAAGCCGACCAGCACCGCCAGCAGCAGCGAATAGTTCAGCCCAAAGAGCAAGAACCCCAGCCAAGTGGCGATCCCCACCACGATCATCTCCAGCACTTTGCCGCGGATATAGTTGGTGATTTGTTGATTCATCTCCTTCCACACCTGTCCTGCCAGTCCACGGTTGCGCGGCAGCACCCGACGAACGGCGTTCAGCATCTGCTCTTTGTCTTTCAGCAGGAAGAAGACCATCAATGGTACCAGCACCAGATAGACGGCAATGGTCAGCAAACCGACCAGCGAGGCGAGGGAAATTTTCACCACCGAATCGCCCATGGTCAGCATCCGACTGCGCATATTTTCGGCCATTGCATCAATAATGCCCGCGTCCATTAATGCCGGATAGCGGCGCGGCAACGTGGCGGCAAAGTCAGAAAGCTTATTGAGCATCCCCGGCATATCGCGGATCAAGTAGATGCCCTGTTGCCAGGCGATAGGCAGTACCACGAACGCCATCAGTAGCAATATACCGACGAAAACCACCAATACAATCGACGTCGCCCAGCGGCGGGAGCAGCCAATAGATTGCAGGCGCACGGTTGGCCATTCCAGCAAATAGGCCAGCACAATAGCCACCAGCAACGGAGCAAGCAGGCCACTAAAGAAAAAGATAATGCCAAATCCGGCAACTAAAATAACCAGCAAGGCAATCGCTTCCGGGTCGCTAAAACGGCGGCGATACCATTGCATCAACATTTCGAGCATAAAGACCTTCCCTGAACCTCAAGAGCGGGATTGCGATCCGCAATTGTATCGAAATGTCACAAAAAAGACTTCGCTTTTTATGACGGATTCAGGAAACTGAAAAGTCATTTGAGTGGGCTAATCTTCGCCGTTACACTCAAAGGCGGCGCGGTGGGAACAATATTTCACAGTATCGGTCAAATGACTATCTTCAGAAATACAGGATAGAGGTTATGTTCAGGCAGTTGAAAAAAAACCTGGTTGCAACCCTCATTGCTGCTATGACCATTGGTCAGGTAGCCCCGGCGTTTGCCGACAGCGCAGACACCTTGCCGGATATGGGAACCTCCGCAGGAAGCACGCTTTCCATTGGTCAGGAAATGCAGATGGGCGACTATTATGTCCGCCAGCTACGCGGCAGCGCGCCGTTAATTAATGACCCGCTGTTAACGCAATATATTAATTCGCTGGGGATGCGTCTGGTTTCGCATGCCAATTCGGTTAAGACACCGTTTCATTTTTTTCTGATCAACAACGACGAAATTAACGCCTTTGCTTTCTTTGGCGGCAACGTGGTGCTGCACTCTGCCCTGTTCCGTTATTCCGATAACGAAAGTCAACTGGCTTCAGTTATGGCGCACGAAATCTCCCACGTCACCCAACGTCACCTGGCGCGAGCGATGGAAGATCAGCAGCGCAGCGCGCCGCTGACCTGGGTCGGCGCGTTAGGTTCTATTTTACTGGCGATGGCCAGTCCGCAGGCGGGGATGGCGGCGCTGACCGGTACACTGGCGGGAACGCGTCAGGGGATGATCAGTTTCACCCAGCAAAATGAACAGGAAGCGGACCGCATTGGTATTCAGGTGCTGCAACGCTCGGGATTCGATCCGCAGGCGATGCCAACCTTCCTCGAAAAATTACTCGATCAGGCGCGTTACTCCTCGCGCCCGCCGGAAATTTTATTGACTCACCCGTTGCCGGAAAGTCGTCTGGCAGATGCCCGCAACCGTGCTAATCAGATGCGCCCGATGGTGGTGCAGTCGTCGGAAGATTTCTATCTGGCGAAAGCGCGCACACTGGGGATGTATAATTCCGGACGTAACCAGCTCACCAGTGATTTGCTGGATGAATGGGCGAAAGGAAACGTTCGTCAGCAACGAGCGGCGCAATATGGTCGTGCTTTACAGGCGATGGAAGCCAATAAATACGACGAGGCGCGTAAAACGCTGCAACCGTTACTGGCGGCAGAACCTGGCAACGCATGGTATCTCGATCTGGCTACCGATATCGATCTTGGGCAAAACAAAGCCAATGAGGCAATCAATCGCCTGAAAAATGCCCGTGATTTGCGCACCAATCCGGTGTTGCAGCTCAACCTGGCAAACGCTTATCTGCAAGGCGGTCAACCACAAGAAGCGGCCAATATTCTGAATCGCTACACCTTTAATAATAAAGATGACAGCAACGGCTGGGATTTACTGGCACAGGCGGAAGCCGCGCTAAATAACCGCGATCAGGAGCTGGCTGCGCGAGCAGAAGGTTATGCGCTCGCCGGACGACTCGATCAGGCCATTTCGCTGTTGAGTAGCGCCAGTTCGCAGGTGAAATTAGGCAGCCAGCAACAAGCGCGTTACGATGCGCGCATCGACCAGTTGCGCCAGCTGCAGGAACGCTTTAAGCCTTATACCAAGATGTAATTCGCATTAAAGGAAGAACAATGACCAAACAGGTAAAAATCTACCATAACCCACGCTGTTCAAAGAGCCGGGAAACGCTGAACCTGCTGAAAAAAAACGGCGTGGAGCCAGAAGTGGTACTCTACCTTGAGACACCCGCCGATGCGGCAACGCTGCGCGATTTGCTGAAAATGCTGGGGATGAATAGCGCCCGTGAATTGATGCGCCAGAAAGAGGATCTTTATAAAGAACTGAACCTGGCTGACAGTTCGCTTAGCGAAGAGGCGCTGATTCAGGCAATGGTGGATAATCCGAAGCTGATGGAGCGCCCGATTGTGGTCGCGAATGGCAAAGCGCGGATTGGTCGTCCACCGGAGCAGGTACTGGAAATCGTGGGTTAAGATGTGCCCCATCGCTAGTTGAAGCACATTGCCGGATGCGACGCTTGCCATGTCTTATCCGGCCTACGAATACTATGGATTAACTTCGCGTAGTTCGGATAAGGCGTTCGCGCCGCATCCGACAATAAACACCTTATCTACAACTTCAGAATTTCTTTCACAAACGGAATGGTCAGCTTACGTTGCGCGGTAATCGACGCACGATCCAACTGATCCAACGTCATAAATAGCGTGCGCATTTCTCTGTCGAGCCGCTTCAGCAAGAAACGCCCCACATCTTCCGGCAGTTCAAAACCACGCAAACGCGCGCGTAACTGTAGCGCCTGCAACTTATCTTCATCAGAAAGTGGCTGCAATTTGTAGATCTGCCCCCAGTCGAGTCGCGACGCGAGATCCGGTAATCCCAGATTCAACTGCCGCGGTGGACGATCGCCGGTGATCAACAATCGTGTTTTGCCCGATTCCAGAATTCGATTGTAGAGATCGAAAATCGCCATCTCCCACAACTCATCGCCTGCAATACACTCAATGTTGTCGATACAGACCAGCGACAAATGCTCCATACCGTCGAGCACTTCCGGAACAAACCAGGTGCGTTTATCCAGCGGGACATAGCCCACCGCATCGCCACGCTGCGACAATTCCGCGCAAGCCGCGTGCAGCAGATGGCTGCGCCCCGCGCCTTCGCGTGCCCAGAGATAGATGTAACCGCTATGTTCCTGACGCAGCACGTTTTGCAGCGCAGCCAGTAAAGAGGAGTTATCCCCCGGCCAGAAACTTGCAAAGGTTTCGTCGTCAGGAAGATAAAGTGGCAAAGAGAGCTGTGCCGGTGTGTTCAGAGATACCTCAACCAGGATTTCACAAAATCGCGAGAAGTTTACCACAGAATCCCATGATGTTTGAACCGGGCAGCAACACTGCCCGGTCGGTACATTATTTGTCTGTTATATCCGCGTCTTCTGCGTCCAGCACCACTTCTTCAGGGCGCAGCACACTAATCAGTTTGAAGATCAAACTTAAGCCGATACCGACGATGGTCGCCAGCGCCATACCTTTCAGCTCCGCCGCGCCAATGTTTACCTTCGCGCCACTGACACCGATGATCAAAATCACGGAAGTCAGGATCAGGTTCTGTGCTTTGTTGTAATCCACTTTTGATTCGATCAAAACACGAATACCGGAAGCACCGATGACACCATAAAGCAGCAGCGAAACGCCGCCCATCACCGGCAATGGGATCATCTGGATAGCGGCAGCCAGTTTACCGACGCAGGAAAGCAGGATAGCGAAAATCGCCGCCCCACCGATAACCCAGGTACTGTAAACACGGGTGATCGCCATCACGCCAATGTTTTCTCCGTAAGTGGTATTTGGCGTAGAGCCAAAGAAGCCGGAGATCACAGTCGACAGGCCGTTAGCAAACATCGAACGGTGCAGACCTGGATCGCGCAGCAGATCTTTTTTGACGATATTAGCCGTTACTACCAGGTGCCCTACGTGTTCGGCAATAACCACTAACGCCGCTGGCAGAATAGTCAGAATGGCAAACCACTCGAAGCGCGGCGTATAGAGGGTTGGCAGCGCAAACCAGTGAGCATTAATAATCGGCGTGGTATCGACAATTCCCATTGCGAAAGAGAGCGCGTACCCCACCAGCACGCCAATTAAAATCGGGATAATTGCCAGGAAACCACGGAACAGCACGGAACCTAAAACCGTGACCGCCAGGGTGGTAATAGAGATGATGATGGTTTTGGAGTCTGGCGTTTGCCCTTCAGCCGGGAGTAAACCCGCCATACCGGCAGCTACGCCCGCCAGCTCCAGACCGATGACGGCAACGATTGCGCCCATTGCCGCAGGTGGAAACAGCACGTCCAGCCAGCCGGTCCCCGCTTTCTTCACGATAAAAGAAACCAGGCAGAACAGCACGCCGCACATAATAAAGCCGCCCAGCGCGACTTCATACCCTAACGGCAACAGTAACAATACCGGTGAAATAAAGGCAAAGCTGGAACCAAGATAAGCCGGAATTTTCCCTTTACAGATGAAGAGATACAGCAGCGTTCCAATACCGTTAAATAACAGTACAGTCGCCGGGTTAATATGAAATAAGACGGGCACCAGGACGGTTGCACCAAACATGGCGAACAAATGTTGCAAACTAAGCGGGATTGTCTGTAAAAGTGGCGGTCTTTCACTCACCCCGATAGCACGGCGCGTCATAGTATTATCCTCTGTATTATGTGTTATAGGCGCTTTACTCAAAAAAAAGCCGACTCTTAAAGTCGGCTTTAATTATTTTTATTCTTTATTTCGTACCAAAGATTTTGTCACCGGCATCGCCGAGGCCCGGAATAATGTATCCGTGCTCGTTCAGTCCCTGGTCAATCGATGCGGTATACAGTTCGACGTCCGGGTGCGCTTTTTCCAGCGCAGCGATACCTTCTGGCGCAGCTACCAGCACCAGAACTTTGATGCTGCTGCAGCCCGCTTTTTTCAGCAGGTCGATGGTCGCGATAACGGAACCACCGGTTGCCAGCATTGGGTCAACGATCAGCGCCATACGCTCATCGATGTTAGAAACCAGTTTCTGGAAGTACGGTACCGGCTCCAGCGTTTCTTCATTACGGTACATACCGACAACGCTGATGCGCGCGCTCGGAACATTTTCCAGCACACCGTCCATCATCCCCAGACCGGCACGCAGAATTGGCACAACGGTAATTTTCTTACCTTTGATCTGGTCGATTTCTACCGGGCCGTTCCAGCCTTCGATAGTTACTTTTTCCGTTTCGAGGTCGGCGGTCGCTTCGTAAGTCAGCAGGCTACCCACTTCGGAAGCGAGTTCGCGAAAGCGCTTGGTGCTGATATCTTGCTCACGCATCAGTCCCAGCTTGTGTTTGACGAGTGGGTGTTTGACTTCCACGATCTTCATACTCTTTCTCCTTTGAGGGGCAGCCACAAAAAAAATCGACGGATTATACCTCCTTTCTTCAAGGCGGCAATATTCTTTTCGTTGACTTTAGTCAAAATGATAACGGTTTGAGATAAAGTTATTTTATATTCAAATGGTTATGAAAGAAGATTATTCCATCCGAAAACTAACCTTTGCCCTGGCACAAGTCTTCTTTCGCCGCGCGTCTGGGGAAAAGACGTGCAAAAAGGTTGTGCAAAGCAGTCTCGAAAACGTTTGCTTTCCCTGTTAGAATTGCGCCGAATTTTATTTTTCTACCGCAAGTAACGCGTGGGGACCCAAGCAGTGACCGATAAAACCTCTCTTAGCTACAAAGATGCCGGTGTTGATATTGACGCGGGTAATGCTCTGGTTGGAAGAATCAAAGGCGTAGTGAAGAAAACGCGTCGTCCGGAAGTGATGGGCGGTCTGGGCGGCTTCGGTGCGCTGTGTGCATTGCCGCAAAAATATCGTGAACCCGTGCTGGTTTCCGGCACTGACGGCGTAGGTACCAAGCTGCGTCTGGCAATGGACTTAAAACGTCACGACACCATTGGTATTGATCTGGTCGCCATGTGCGTTAATGACCTGGTGGTGCAAGGTGCAGAACCGCTGTTTTTCCTCGACTATTACGCAACCGGAAAACTGGATGTTGATACCGCTTCAGCGGTGATCAGCGGTATCGCGGAAGGATGTCTGCAATCGGGCTGTTCACTGGTGGGTGGCGAAACGGCAGAAATGCCGGGGATGTATCACGGTGAGGATTACGATGTCGCGGGTTTCTGCGTTGGCGTGGTAGAAAAATCAGAAATCATCGACGGCTCTAAAGTCAGCGACGGCGATGTGCTGATTGCACTCGGTTCCAGCGGTCCGCACTCGAACGGCTATTCGCTGGTGCGCAAAATTCTTGAAGTCAGCGGTTGTGATCCGCAAACCACCGAACTTGATGGTAAGCCATTAGCCGATCATCTGCTGGCACCGACCCGCATTTACGTGAAGTCAGTGCTGGAGTTGATTGAAAAGGTCGATGTGCAT
This sequence comes from Shigella sonnei, assembly GCF_002950395.1. Lineage (NCBI taxonomy): Bacteria > Pseudomonadati > Pseudomonadota > Gammaproteobacteria > Enterobacterales > Enterobacteriaceae > Shigella > Shigella sonnei. The sequence goes on along the minus strand of NZ_CP026802.1, from coordinate 201,898 downwards.
GCCATTGCGCACCTGACCGGCGGCGGCTTCTGGGAAAACATTCCGCGCGTATTGCCAGATAATACTCAGGCAGTGATTGATGAATCTTCCTGGCAGTGGCCGGAAGTGTTCAACTGGCTGCAAACGGCTGGTAACGTTGAGCGCCATGAAATGTATCGCACCTTCAACTGCGGCGTCGGGATGATTATCGCCCTGCCTGCTCCGGAAGTGGACAAAGCCCTCGCCCTGCTAAATGCCAACGGTGAAAACGCGTGGAAAATCGGTATCATCAAAGCCTCTGATTCCGAACAACGCGTGGTTATCGAATAATGAATATTGTGGTGCTTATTTCCGGCAACGGAAGTAATTTACAGGCAATTATTGACGCCTGTAAAACCAACAAAATTAAAGGCACCATACGGGCAGTTTTCAGCAATAAGGCCGACGCGTTCGGCCTTGAACGCGCCCGCCAGGCGGGTATTGCAACGCATACGCTCATCGCCAGCGCGTTTGACAGTCGTGAAGCCTATGACCGGGAGTTGATTCATGAAATCGACATGTACGCACCCGATGTGGTCGTGCTGGCTGGTTTTATGCGCATTCTCAGCCCGGCGTTTGTCTCCCACTATGCCGGGCGTTTGCTGAACATTCACCCTTCTCTGCTGCCGAAATATCCCGGATTACACACCCATCGTCAGGCGCTGGAAAATGGTGATGAAGAGCACGGTACATCGGTGCATTTCGTCACCGATGAACTGGACGGTGGCCCGGTTATTTTACAGGCGAAAGTCCCGGTATTTGCTGGTGATACGGAAGATGACATCACCGCCCGCGTGCAAACCCAGGAACACGCTATTTATCCACTGGTGATTAGCTGGTTTGCCGATGGTCGTCTGAAAATGCACGAAAACGCCGCGTGGCTGGATGGTCAACGTCTGCCGCCGCAGGGCTACGCTGCCGACGAGTAATGCCCCGTAGTTAAAGCGCCAGCTCTGCCGCTGGCGTTTTTCAATTCACCTGTAAATCGCAAGCTCCAGCAGTTTTTTTCCCCCTTTTCTGGCATAGTTGGACATCTGCCAATATTGCTCGCCATAATATCCAGGCAGTGTCCCGTGAATAAAACGGAGTAAAAGTGGTAATGGGTCAGGAAAAGCTATACATCGAAAAAGAGCTCAGTTGGTTATCGTTCAATGAACGCGTGCTTCAGGAAGCGGCGGACAAATCTAACCCGCTGATTGAAAGGATGCGTTTCCTGGGGATCTATTCCAATAACCTTGATGAGTTCTATAAAGTCCGCTTCGCTGAACTGAAGCGACGCATCATTATTAGCGAAGAACAAGGCTCCAACTCTCATTCCCGCCATTTACTGGGCAAAATTCAGTCCCGGGTGCTGAAAGCCGATCAGGAATTCGACGGCCTCTACAACGAGCTGCTGCTGGAGATGGCGCGTAACCAGATCTTCCTGATTAATGAACGCCAGCTCTCCGTCAATCAACAAAACTGGCTGCGTCATTATTTTAAGCAGTATCTGCGTCAGCACATTACGCCGATTTTAATCAATCCTGACACTGACTTAGTGCAGTTCCTGAAAGATGATTACACCTATCTGGCGGTGGAAATTATCCGTGGCGATACCATCCGTTACGCGCTGCTGGAGATCCCATCAGATAAAGTGCCGCGCTTTGTGAATTTACCGCCAGAAGCACCGCGTCGACGCAAGCCGATGATTCTTCTGGATAACATTCTGCGTTACTGCCTTGATGATATTTTCAAAGGCTTCTTTGATTATGACGCGCTGAATGCCTATTCAATGAAGATGACCCGCGATGCCGAATACGATTTAGTGCATGAGATGGAAGCCAGCCTGATGGAGTTGATGTCTTCCAGTCTCAAGCAGCGTTTAACTGCTGAGCCGGTGCGTTTTGTTTATCAGCGCGATATGCCCAATGCGCTGGTTGAAGTGTTACGCGAAAAACTGACTATTTCCCGCTACGACTCCATCGTCCCCGGCGGTCGTTATCATAATTTTAAAGACTTTATTAATTTCCCCAATGTCGGCAAAGCCAATCTGGTGAACAAACCACTGCCGCGTTTACGCCATATTTGGTTTGATAAAGCCCAGTTCCGCAATGGTTTTGATGCCATTCGCGAACGCGATGTGTTGCTCTATTATCCTTATCACACCTTTGAGCATGTGCTGGAACTGCTGCGTCAGGCTTCGTTCGACCCGAGCGTACTGGCGATTAAAATTAACATTTACCGTGTGGCAAAAGATTCACGTATCATCGACTCGATGATCCACGCTGCGCACAACGGCAAGAAAGTGACCGTGGTGGTTGAGTTACAGGCGCGTTTCGACGAAGAAGCCAACATTCACTGGGCGAAGCGCCTGACCGAAGCAGGCGTGCACGTTATCTTCTCTGCGCCGGGGCTGAAAATTCACGCCAAACTGTTCCTGATTTCACGTAAAGAAAACGGTGAAGTGGTCCGTTACGCACACATCGGGACCGGGAACTTTAACGAAAAAACCGCGCGTCTTTATACTGACTATTCGTTGCTGACCGCAGATGCGCGTATCACCAACGAAGTACGGCGGGTATTTAACTTTATTGAAAACCCATACCGCCCGGTGACATTTGATTATTTAATGGTGTCACCGCAAAACTCTCGCCGTCTGTTATATGAAATGGTAGACCGCGAAATCGCCAACGCGCAGCAAGGGCTGCCCAGTGGTATCACCCTGAAGCTAAATAACCTTGTCGATAAAGGCCTGGTTGATCGTCTGTATGCGGCCTCCAGCTCCGGCGTACCGGTTAATCTGCTGGTTCGCGGAATGTGTTCGCTGATCCCCAATCTGGAAGGCATTAGCGACAACATTCGTGCCATCAGTATTGTTGACCGTTACCTTGAACATGACCGGGTTTATATTTTTGAAAATGGCGGCGATAAAAAGGTCTACCTTTCTTCCGCCGACTGGATGACGCGCAATATTGATTATCGTATTGAAGTGGCGACACCGCTGCTCGATCCGCGCCTGAAGCAGCGGGTGCTGGACATCATCGACATATTGTTCAGCGATACGGTCAAAGCTCGTTATATCGATAAAGAACTCAGTAATCGCTACGTTCCCCGCGGCAATCGCCGCAAAGTACGGGCGCAGTTGGCGATTTATGACTACATCAAATCACTCGAACAACCTGAATAACCCTATGCCAATACACGATAAATCCCCTCGTCCGCAGGAGTTTGCTGCGGTCGATCTTGGTTCAAACAGTTTTCACATGGTCATAGCCCGTGTGGTAGATGGTGCCATGCAGATTATTGGCCGCCTGAAACAGCGGGTGCATCTGGCGGACGGCCTGGGGCCAGATAATATGTTGAGTGAAGAGGCAATGACGCGCGGTTTGAACTGTCTGTCGCTGTTTGCCGAACGGCTACAAGGGTTTTCTCCTGCCAGCGTCTGTATAGTCGGCACCCATACGCTGCGTCAGGCGCTGAACGCCACTGACTTTCTGAAACGCGCGGAAAAGGTCATTCCCTACCCGATTGAAATTATTTCCGGTAATGAAGAAGCCCGTCTGATTTTTATGGGCGTGGAACATACCCAACCGGAGAAAGGTCGCAAACTGGTTATTGATATTGGCGGCGGATCTACGGAACTGGTGATTGGTGAAAATTTCGAACCGATTCTCGTTGAAAGCCGCCGGATGGGTTGTGTCAGCTTTGCCCAGCTTTACTTCCCTGGCGGGGTCATCAATAAAGAGAATTTTCAGCGCGCTCGTATGGCGGCAGCACAAAAACTGGAAACTTTAACCTGGCAATTCCGTATTCAGGGCTGGAACGTGGCAATGGGCGCTTCCGGTACCATAAAAGCCGCCCATGAAGTGTTAATGGAAATGGGCGAGAAAGACGGGATAATTACCCCGGAACGTCTGGAAAAACTGGTAAAAGAAGTTTTACGTCACCGTAATTTCGCATCGCTGAGTTTACCGGGTCTTTCCGAAGAGCGGAAAACAGTCTTCGTTCCTGGACTGGCGATTTTATGCGGTGTGTTTGATGCTTTAGCCATCCGTGAACTGCGCCTTTCTGACGGGGCGTTACGCGAAGGCGTACTGTACGAAATGGAAGGACGTTTCCGTCATCAGGATGTGCGTAGTCGCACCGCCAGCAGCCTCGCCAACCAGTATCACATCGACAGCGAACAGGCCCGACGGGTGCTGGATACCACTATGCAAATGTACGAACAGTGGCGGGAACAGCAACCGAAGCTGGCGCATCCGCAACTGGAGGCGCTACTGCGATGGGCCGCCATGCTGCATGAGGTCGGGTTGAATATCAACCACAGCGGTTTGCATCGCCACTCCGCTTATATTCTGCAAAACAGTGACTTGCCGGGTTTTAATCAGGAACAGCAGCTGATGATGGCGACACTGGTGCGCTATCACCGTAAAGCGATTAAACTCGACGATCTGCCGCGCTTTACCTTGTTTAAGAAGAAACAGTTCCTGCCACTGATTCAGCTATTGCGCCTTGGCGTATTACTCAACAATCAACGTCAGGCAACCACCACACCGCCAACATTGACACTGATTACTGATGACAGTCACTGGACACTGCGTTTCCCGCATGACTGGTTTAGTCAGAATGCGTTGGTACTGCTTGATCTGGAAAAGGAGCAAGAATACTGGGAAGGCGTGGCTGGCTGGCGGTTGAAAATTGAAGAAGAAAGTACACCTGAAATCGCCGCTTAATGCTTTGCGGGCCGACGAGAAATGTCGGCCCGCATTATTCAGGCACTTTCGCGAATGGGTTCGATTTCATTCAACGTATCAATTAACGGCTGCGGCTTACCAATAAGATAACCCTGCATATAATCGATCCCCAAAGAGAGCACCGCCTCGCGGATCTCTTCGTTTTCAACGTACTCTGCCACTACCCGCATTTTCTTCATTCGCGCCAGATGGCAAATCGACGCCACAATCTGATAATCCAGACTATTTGACACAATATTGCGGATAAAGCTGCCGTCAATTTTAAGCAGATCGGCATTCACATTTTTAAGCCGTGCATAGCTGGCGTAGCCGGTGCCGAAATCATCAATCGCAATCTGGCAGCCTAATTCCTGAAGATGCTGCAAGGTGATTTGCGCCTGCTTAACATTGGTCAGAGCATTACTTTCGGTGACTTCAAAAATAAGTTGCCACGCTTCAATCTGATATTTAGCCAGCAACTGACTGACTTCAACAGGAAAACGAGCCTGACATACCGAGGTTGGAGACAGATTAATAGCAAAACGGTGAGCGGGCATCTTCGCTCTGTTTTCAGCCATAAATTGCAGCGTATGCTCAATGACCCACATGTCGATACTCGACGATAAACCAAATTCGTGCGCGACCGGCAAGAAGCTATCGGGGACGATCAGTTCATCATTCTCACCTTTCATGCGCAGAAGAATTTCATGGTAAACATCACCACGCATACCGGTAATCGGCTGGGCCATCAGGAAAAAATGGTTGTGTTCCAGCGCCTGCTGTAGTCGATTCATCATCGCGACTTTATCTTTCAATTCGCGTTGCAAATACATTGCCCCGCGACGCTGCATATTTTCCGGGGCGTTGGTCACGATGGAAAGTTCGGCGACCGTATTTAGCTCTCCCAGCAGCAGGTAGATATGATTCACTGGCGAGCGCACATAGCAGTAACTGACGCCAATCTGCGGTTGCATCGGCATCCCATCCCAAAAGAAACGAAATTGCTTGAGATGACTATCCAGTGCGGTAATGCGCTCCTGGTGCGATTCTGTATTCAGTCGCAGCGCGAGATCGTTACCCGAAAGCTGATAAACATCTTCACCCGGTTCCAGCAAGGGTGACAGCCAGTGAGAAAGTTTTTGCTTGTATTGAATCCGCAGCATGATGCCATAGTTCTTAACCAGCATTTCCATGCCAGGGATGCGTAAATAACAAAGCGCAGACCAGGGAGCATCACGCAACGCGCGATTCAGGGCGCGAACATTTGGCAGATGAACCACCGGGTCCATATACGCAAGCCGCTGAATGCGTCTGACTACCGCTCTCTGACGGGTTGCCAGTACAGCCATATAATTGACAATAAAAGAGAATACCAGATAACTGGAGGAGGTTATGGTCAGCTGCGTGGTATAGCCAGGATAAATGGGAATGTAATTTTGATAGCTGTGGATGCTGATCATCAACACGACCGCCCAGAGCAGCGAAATCAGCTTATAACCATAGCGCATCGCTCCCCACATCATCAGGGGCAGCAATAATGACAAGGTATAATTGGTGCTAAAAATTGTGCTTTTTTCATTTAACGGCATGCATAACAGCAACAATAAAGCACCTAATGCCAGTAGCCAGAGCGCGAACTCTTTTTTGGTGACTTTGGCATCAACCTGCTGTTTTAATTGCGAATAATAGCTACGTAAATAAAATGGATTTCGCACTACCCGAATGATGAAGTAGCACAGCGGGACACCGATCAGATTACCCACCAGTAAGGCCTGATAATTGATTAAAGTCCCGAGGTTAAAAGGCATGACACCGACCAGATTTTCTCTGCTCGCCAGTAATCCTACAAATGCAGCAAACTGGAAAAGTATCAGAAACAGCGTTGCAGGAAACACAATCTGCCAGAATATACGCTGGGAAATTAAACGGGTATCACCATGTGAAACGTTGTTACGCCGGGGAGTAAAGACCCTGTAACCGCCCCAACAGAGAATGATAATGATAATAAAATTAGCCGTTAATGATAGCGTTTCGTAAAAACCCAGCTCTGCATATTTGCGGACAAAAATCCCTAAGGCGATCCCTGGCAATGCCGCCCAGCTGAAAAACATCATCATGCTGATCATCAGTGCCAGAGGCAGATAAAAGAGAAAAACCTCACCGGAAGAAATATGCGCGAAAGTATTAATGTGGGCGAAAATGGGCAAGATTAAAGAAGGCAGGAACAGCGGAAGCCCCCACCATTTATCACGCATTTTTATATAAGTTGCATTCAGTTTCATAGATGCTCAGCAGAATCCCCCACATCCTGAAGGAGGTGTATTCAGACAGGCATCCCACCTGACTTCGAATGATGATTATTCATCACTATAGAGAGCATTGATTCTAAGTGTCATATGAAAGTTCCAATTGATATATATCAAACAAAATAACCCTGATTAATGAATTATTACGTTTATCATGTTAATTCATCATTATTACATCATCATTGTAAATAATTAAATTAACTTCCATAACATTAAAATATGTATCCACTGACGTTTTTTTACATAACGAAGAATTGACCATTTTGTCCTGTTGTGCCTTAATGTAAGTACCGTCCACAGCGTGGGACATACTTCAAGGAACCTTTTGTGAGTCAGGCAACCAGTATGCGAAAACGACACCGATTTAACAGTCGCATGACCCGTATCGTACTGCTCATCAGCTTTATCTTCTTCTTTGGCCGTTTTATCTACTCGTCCGTCGGTGCCTGGCAGCACCATCAGAGCAAAAAAGAAGCTCAGCAATCCACACTCTCCGTCGAATCACCGGTACAACGTTAGCGGTTACCTTCTTCACTTTCACAGAACATAACGGCACTTCGCTGTCGGATGCTTTTGCTCTTTGGGATTATCAAAGCGGCAGATATTCTTTCATCTTAAATTTTACGTCTTTGTCCTGACTGATGTTTATCCTGTTTGGCTGCGGAATAAATATAAAATTAATATATATGTTGTAATGATATATTTTTATAAATTATTCCCTGCGTGAATTTTAATAAATTTAATCTATCCCTTTATACGCAATACATTTACTTTCCTCTTTTGATGATCTTAAATGTCTTATTTTTCGTAATGTGTATAACAAGGAATAGTGATGAAATTTAAAAAATGTCTTCTGCCTGTGGCAATGTTAGCGTCATTCACTCTGGCAGGATGCCAGTCAAATGCTGACGATCATGCCGCCGATGTTTATCAAACCGATCAACTGAATACCAAACAAGAAACTAAAACCGTTAATATTATTTCCATTCTTCCCGCAAAAGTTGCCGTAGACAACTCCCAAAATAAACGGAACGCACAAGCCTTCGGCGCGCTTATTGGCGCAGTCGCTGGCGGTGTTATCGGCCACAACGTCGGTTCTGGCAGCAATTCCGGAACGACGGCAGGGGCAGTTGGCGGCGGAGCTGTAGGCGCGGCAGCGGGTTCTATGGTGAATGATAAAACCTTAGTGGAAGGTGTTTCTTTAACATATAAGGAAGGCACCAAAGTGTATACCTCCACCCAGGTGGGTAAAGAGTGCCAGTTTACGACAGGTTTAGCCGTTGTTATTACCACAACGTATAACGAAACGCGTATTCAGCCAAATACTAAATGTCCTGAAAAGAGCTAATAATCAGGAGGAGTCATGAAGAAAGTTTTTCTTTGCGCCATCTTAGCCTCCTTAAGCTATCCGGCTATCGCCTCATCATTGCAGGATCAACTCTCTGCTGTCGCAGAAGCGGAACAGCAAGGTAAAAATGAAGAGCAAAGGCAGCATGACGAATGGGTCGCGGAGCGCAACAGGGAAATCCAGCAAGAGAAGCAACGTCGCGCAAATGCCCAGGCCGCCGCTAACAAAAGAGCGGCAACGGCAGCGGCAAATAAGAAAGCTCGTCAGGATAAACTGGACGCCGAAGCCACTGCGGACAAAAAACGCGATCAAAGTTATGAAGATGAGCTACGCAGCTTAGAGATTCAGAAACAAAAACTGACGCTGGCGAAAGAAGAAGCCCGCGTTAAGCGAGAAAACGAATTTATCGATCAGGAACTGAAGCACAAAGCTGCGCAAACCGATGTGGTGCAATCTGAAGCTGACGCCAACAGAAATATGACTGAAGGCGGTCGCGATCTGATGAAAAGCGTGGGCAAAGCAGAAGAGAACAAATCGGACAGCTGGTTTAATTAATCGATGTTAGTAACTTCAAGCCTATGATTCTTGAAGATAAAAAACCCTCTGTAGTAACAGAGGGTTTTGTTCATTCATAGTGCAGGGATTAAAATCATTCCCACTCAATGGTAGCTGGCGGCTTGCCGCTGATGTCATACACCACGCGGGAAATACCGTTCACTTCATTGATAATGCGGTTGGAAACGCGACCGAGGAAATCGTACGGCAGACGCGCCCAGTGTGCGGTCATAAAGTCGATGGTTTCGACAGCACGCAGAGAGACAACCCAGTCATACTTACGACCATCGCCCATTACGCCAACGGAACGTACCGGCAGGAACACAGTGAACGCCTGGCTGACTTTGTCGTACAGGTCCGCTTTACGCAGTTCTTCAATGAAGATGGCGTCAGCACGGCGCAGCAGGTCACAGTACTCTTTCTTCACTTCACCCAGCACACGAACGCCAAGGCCTGGTCCCGGGAATGGGTGACGGTACAACATGTCGTACGGCAGGCCCAGCTCCAGACCAATCTTACGCACTTCGTCTTTGAACAGCTCTTTCAGCGGTTCAACCAGGCCCATCTTCATCTCTTTCGGCAGGCCGCCCACGTTGTGGTGAGATTTGATGACGTGTGCTTTACCGGTTGCAGACGCCGCAGATTCGATAACGTCAGGGTAGATGGTGCCCTGCGCCAGCCACTTCACGTCTTCCAGTTTCAGCGCTTCTTCATCGAATACTTCAACGAAAACGCGACCGATGATTTTACGTTTTGCTTCCGGATCGTTTTCGCCAGCCAGCGCTGACAGGAAGCGATCTTCTGCCGGAACGTGAACAATGTTCAGACCAAAGTGATCGCCAAACATATCCAGAACCTGCTCTGCTTCGTTGAGACGCAGCAGGCCGTTGTCGACGAATACGCAAGTCAGGTTTTTACCGATAGCGCGGTGCAGTAGCATTGCGGTTACGGAGGAATCCACGCCACCAGAGAGGCCGAGGATGACTTTATCGTCGCCTACCTGCTCACGGATGCGGGCTACAGCATCGTCGATAATTTTCGCTGGCGTCCACAGGGCTTCACACTGGCAGATATCACGCACAAAACGCTCCAGCATGCGCATACCCTGGCGGGTGTGAGTCACTTCCGGGTGGAACTGTACGCCATAGAAGCGTTTTTCTTCGTTAGCCATAATGGCAAACGGGCAGCTTTCGGTGCTGGCTACGGTGACGAAGTCGGACGGGATAGCGGTAACTTTATCGCCGTGGCTCATCCAGACATCGAGCAGCGGTTTACCGTCTGCGGTCAGCGCATCTTCGATACCGCGAACCAGTGCACTGTCGTTTACGACTTCAACCTGCGCGTAGCCAAATTCACGTTCGTTAGAGGCTTCAACGTGACCGCCCAACTGCATTGCCATGGTCTGCATGCCATAGCAAACGCCGAATACCGGTACGCCTGCTTCAAAGACATACTGCGGCGCACGCGGGCTGTTTTCTTCAGTAGTACTTTCCGGGCCGCCGGAAAGAATAATGCCGCTTGGATTGAAGTCACGAATTTGTGCTTCTGTCACATCCCACGCCCACAGTTCGCAGTAAACACCCAGCTCACGCACGCGGCGCGCAACCAGTTGAGTGTACTGAGAACCGAAGTCCAGAATGAGGATGCGATGCTTATGAATGTTTTCCGTCATTGACGCTTATTCCGAGGCAAGTGAAACAGATAATATAAATCGCCCGACATGAAGTCGGGCGAAGAGAATCAGGAGCCCAGACGGTAGTTCGGGGACTCTTTAGTAATGGTCACGTCGTGAACGTGGCTTTCCTGAATGCCCGCACCGCTGATACGTACAAACTCCGCTTTAGTACGCAGTTCGTCGATAGTACCACAGCCGGTCAGACCCATACAGGAGCGCAGGCCGCCCATCTGCTGGTGAATGATCTCTTTCAGGCGACCTTTATAAGCTACGCGACCTTCGATACCTTCCGGCACCAGTTTGTCGGCAGCGTTATCGCTCTGGAAATAACGGTCAGAGGAACCTTTGGACATCGCGCCCAGGGAACCCATACCACGGTAAGATTTGTAAGAACGGCCCTGGTAGAGTTCGATTTCACCCGGAGATTCTTCAGTACCCGCCAGCATGGAACCTACCATCACCGCGCTTGCGCCAGCGGCGATAGCTTTGGCGATGTCGCCGGAGAAGCGAATACCACCATCTGCGATAACCGGAATACCGGTGCCTTCCAGGGCTTCAACTGCGTCAGCAACGGCAGTGATCTGCGGAACACCTACGCCAGTAACGATACGAGTCGTACAGATAGAACCAGGGCCGATACCGACTTTAACCGCGCTGCAACCAGCTTCTGCCAAAGCGCGTGCACCTGCAGCTGTTGCCACGTTGCCGCCGATGATTTGCAGATCCGGATATTTAGCACGGGTTTCACGGATACGCTGCAAAACGCCTTCTGAGTGACCGTGGGAGGAGTCGATCAGCAGAACGTCAACGCCAGCGGCAACCAGCGCGTCAACACGCTCTTCGTTACCCGCACCTGCGCCAACTGCAGCACCAACACGCAGACGGCCTTGCTCGTCTTTACAGGCGTTCGGTTTACGTTCCGCTTTCTGGAAGTCTTTCACGGTGATCATGCCGATCAGGTGGAATTCGTCATCAACCACCAGCGCTTTTTCAACGCGTTTTTCGTGCATTTTTGCCAGCACCACTTCACGGGCTTCACCTTCACGCACGGTGACCAGACGCTCTTTCGGCGTCATGTAAACGCTAACCGGCTGGTTCAGGTCGGTAACAAAACGCACGTCACGACCGGTGATAATACCCACCAGTTCGTTTTCTTCGGTAACGACCGGATAGCCCGCAAAACCGTTACGCTCGGTCAGTTCTTTCACTTCGCGCAGCGTCGTGGTTGGCAGAACAGTCTGCGGATCAGTCACCACACCAGATTCGTGTTTTTTCACACGGCGAACTTCTTCTGCCTGGCGTTCAATGGACATGTTTTTGTGGATAAAGCCGATACCGCCTTCCTGAGCCAGAGCAATAGCCAGGCGCGCTTCCGTTACGGTATCCATTGCTGCGGAAAGCATAGGGATATTCAGACGAATAGTTTTCGTCAGCTGGGTGCTGAGGTCAGCAGTATTCGGCAGAACGGTAGAATGAGCAGGAACGAGGAGAACGTCGTCAAACGTCAGAGCTTCTTTAGCGATACGTAGCATGGGCAATATCTCGACCAGAGTGGTTAATAAATATTGCCGCGGCATTATACAGAGCGTAACCGATTGCATCTACCCCTTTTTGCAAAAAATGCTTGCTATCCCCGAAGGGCGGGTTACTATCGACTGAATAACCTGCTGATTTAGAATTTGATCTCGCTCACATGTTACCTTCTCAATCCCCTGCAATTTTTACCGTTAGTCGCCTGAATCAAACGGTTCGTCTGCTGCTTGAGCATGAGATGGGACAGGTTTGGATCAGCGGCGAAATCTCTAATTTCACACAACCGGCTTCCGGTCACTGGTACTTTACACTCAAAGACGACACCGCCCAGGTACGCTGCGCGATGTTCCGCAACAGCAACCGCCGGGTGACCTTCCGTCCACAGCATGGACAACAAGTTTTAGTTCGCGCCAATATTACGCTCTACGAGCCGCGCGGTGACTACCAGATAATCGTTGAGAGTATGCAGCCGGCCGGTGAAGGGCTGCTGCAACAGAAGTACGAACAGCTCAAAGCGAAGTTGCAGGCTGAAGGTTTGTTCGATCAGCAATACAAAAAACCACTTCCCTCCCCTGCGCATTGCGTTGGTGTGATCACCTCAAAAACCGGTGCTGCGCTACATGATATTTTGCATGTGTTAAAACGTCGCGATCCTTCTCTACCGGTGATCATCTACCCCACCGCCGTTCAGGGCGATGACGCACCGGGGCAAATTGTTCGCGCCATTGAACTGGCGAATCAGCGCAATGAGTGCGACGTGTTGATCGTTGGGCGCGGCGGCGGTTCGCTGGAAGATTTATGGAGTTTTAACGACGAACGCGTAGCGCGGGCGATTTTTGCCAGCCGCATTCCGGTCGTCAGCGCCGTCGGGCATGAGACGGATGTGACCATTGCCGATTTTGTTGCCGATCTGCGTGCGCCAACGCCGTCTGCCGCCGCTGAAGTAGTGAGCCGTAATCAGCAAGAGTTACTGCGCCAGGTGCAATCGACCCGTCAACGGCTGGAGATGGCGATGGATTATTATCTCGCCAACCGCACGCGTCGCTTTACGCAGATCCATCACCGATTACAGCAACAGCATCCGCAGCTCCGGCTGGCACGCCAGCAAACCATGCTTGAGCGCCTGCAAAAGCGGATGAGCTTTGCGCTGGAAAATCAACTTAAGCGTACCGGGCAACAGCAGCAGCGGTTAACACAGCGGCTGAATCAGCAAAATCCACAGCCGAAGATTCATCGCGCGCAAACGCGCATTCAGCAACTGGAATATCGTTTAGCAGAAACCCTGCGCGTACAGCTTAGCGCCACGCGTGAACGTTTCGGTAATGCAGTAACGCACCTCGAAGCCGTAAGCCCACTGTCAACGCTGGCGCGTGGATACAGCGTTACTACTGCTACTGACGGCAATGTACTGAAAAAAGTGAAGCAAGTTAAAGCGGGTGAAATGCTAACCACACGTCTGGAAGACGGCTGGATAGAAAGTGAAGTTAAAAACATCCAGCCAGTAAAAAAATCGCGTAAAAAGGTGCATTAAGCCAGCACGAATTCAACGCGTTTTTTCGATATCAAGCCATGCCCGTGCTGACAGAAGTAATCTACTGCACCGCAGGCTTTTAACACCTGCAACGGTTGATGGCAGTCTGGACAAAGAGCTTTCATTTCAATAATTTCCCCGCAGGATGGGCAACGCGCATGGCCGTTATCCTGATCAAGCACATGCTGACATTGTGGACAATGCAGTTCCATATGAATTCCTCCGGTAGCCATCCCTCTACATTCATAGAGGGAATGGCAGATAAAATACTTACGGATAATTATTTATTTTTCTTGATGTGCTTCATCAGACGCTTACGTTTACGCATCTGGGTTGGCGTCAGGGTGTTACGCTTGTTCGCATACGGGTTTTCCCCTTCTTTGAACTGAATACGAATCGGCGATCCCATTACGTCCAGCGATTTGCGGAAGTAGTTCATCAAGTAGCGCTTGTAGGAATCAGGCAGGTCTTTCACCTGATTACCGTGAATCACCACAATCGGCGGGTTATAACCACCAGCGTGGGCATATTTCAGCTTCACACGACGACCGCGTACCAGCGGCGGTTGGTGATCTTCAACAGCCATCGTCATGATGCGCGTCAGCATAGAGGTCCCCACACGACGGGTGGAGCTGTCATACGCTTCACGTACTGATTCAAACAAGTTACCAACACCACTGCCGTGCAAGGCAGAGATAAAGTGCACACGAGCAAAATCGATAAAGCCCAGACGGAAGTCCAGCGTTTCTTTCACCTGCTCTTTCACTTCCTGGCTCAGGCCATCCCACTTATTCACCACAATGACAAGTGAGCGCCCACTATTGAGAATAAAGCCCAGCAGCGAGAGATCCTGATCGGAAATACCTTCGCGCGCATCAATCACTAACATCACCACGTTGGTATCTTCAATGGCCTGCAACGTTTTGATTACGGAGAATTTCTCTACAGCATCGGTGATTTTGCCGCGTTTACGTACGCCAGCGGTGTCAATGAGCACATACTCACGTCCATCGCGTTCCATTGGAATGTAGATACTGTCACGCGTCGTGCCAGGCATGTCATAAACAACAACGCGCTCTTCACCAAGAATACGGTTAGTGAGTGTAGACTTACCTACGTTCGGACGACCCACAATCGCCAGTTTGATCGGCAGACTTTGCGGGTCGAAGTCGTCTTCCTCTTCTTCTTCGCCGTTCTCTTCCGCTTCAAATTGCGCCCAGTATTCAGCGTCTTCGTCGACTTCCTCTTGCGGTGCGAGATCTTCCATCCACGGCAGCAGCACACGCTCCAGCAGACTTAATACGCCACGACCGTGAGATGCGGCGATCGGGTAGATTTCACCTAAACCAAGCGAGTAGAAATCAACCACTGCCTGATCGGGATCCAGACCGTCAGTTTTGTTTGCCACCAGGAAGGTCGGTTTTTCACGAGAGCGCAGATGTTTGGCAATCGCTTCATCTGCCGGCATCAAGCCCGCGCGCGCATCCACCATAAACAGTACGACGTCCGCTTCTTCAATCGCCAGCAGCGACTGTTCCGCCATGCGGGTTTCTACACCGTCTTCTGTGCCATCAATCCCGCCGGTATCAATACAGATAAACTCACGGCCTTCAATTTCCGCACGACCGTACTTACGGTCACGAGTCAGACCCGGGAAATCCGCAACCAGCGCATCTCGGGTGCGAGTTAGACGGTTAAATAACGTGGATTTTCCTACGTTAGGGCGCCCGACAAGCGCGACCACAGGTACCATGTTTAAAGCCTCATTTTTATAAATCATCAGACAACGCACGCTATATTCGCGTCGTTGTTAAAAACAGGAAAACGGCCCCTGTCCAGGAGCCGTTTTCAAAGTGAACGACAGAGACGATTAACGTGTAATAGAGTACACGGTTCCGTCTTTTGCCTGGATCAGCAGTTTGCCGTCAGCGGCAACCGGTTCAGTCTGGAAACCGGAACTATCAACTTTTTGCTGGGCAACGAAACGACCATCTTCGACGTTAATCCAGTGCAGATAACCTTCACTGTCACCTACCACCAGGTTGCCATTATACAGCACCGGCGAAGTCAGCAGGCGATGCAGCAGATCGCTTTGTGTCCACAGCGTAACGCCGCCATCAATGGTCAACGCCATCACCCGGTCATTTTGATCGACCAGATAGATGCGATTGCCGTCGACGATGAAATCATTCACCGAACCCAGTTCGCGTTTCCACATAATCTGACCACTGCGCAGATCAAGCGCCGTCAGGTTACCATTATAGGCCAGAGCGAAAACAACGCCGTTAACAACGACGGGAGTCGTGTCAACATCGCTCAGACGGTCAATTTCGGTAGAACCGGTCGCCTGGGAAATACGCTGCTGCCAAATCATCTGGCCCTGTTCCATCAGCACTGCGCTGACGCGACCATTATCGCCCCCCACGACGGCCGCACCAAAAGCCGTTGCCGGCGCAGACTCGCCACGCAAAGAGAGCGAAGGCATATCGAGGTTAACTGTCCATTTGACAGCGCCGTCAGCTTCGTTCAGCGCTTGTAACTGACCGTTACTAGTGTGGATTAACACCAGACCGTCGCTGACCACCGGGCGAGAAAGTGCTTCACCCGCGACTTTAGTTTGCCATGCCACAGTACCATCGCTGGTATTCAGCGCGTAAACCTGCGCCTTTTCGCTGCCAATGTAGACATGCCCACCAGACACGGTCACACCGCCAGAAAGTAATGCAGGCTCTTTAGAGAACCAGCCATCTTTCTCGGCCAGGCTGACAGACCAGATTTCTTTGCCATCATCCGCATTCAGCGCTTTTACCAAACCAGCGCGGTCCGCTGCATAGACAACGTTGTCCGCCAGTGCCGGATGAAGATTGGAATAGAAGTTGCCAATGCCGCTACCAACGGAAGTGCTCCACGCCGTGGTCGGCGTAAACTGGTTTTCAACGGTTGGCAATGGGGACATCTTTACCACATCTTCTTCGCTGTTAAACAGCGAACAGCCGCTTAAAAGGGTAACGGAAAGCAGTCCTGGCAGCAGTAATTTACGCAATTGCATCGGGTCCCTCTCAGATGGACAAATTATTAATTTTCATCTGCATCATTTCGCTCAGTGCCGGAGTAACATCGCTTTTCACGCCTGCTTCCCATGCACTACGCGCACCTTGCTTATCACCTTTGCTCAACAATGCTTTACCACGCAGGTCGGCAACAATGGCAGCCCACCCTTCACCTTTGATGGTATCAAGGGTTTTCAGCGCGGCATCAGCCTGCTTGAGCTGTACCTGAACGCGAGCAAGACGCAGATTTATCACGGCTTTGAGATTTTCATCACTCGTGTCTGCCAGCCCCTGTTGTAACTGGGCGGCAGCTTTCTCTAGTTCATTTTTGTCAACAAATTGCTGCGCAAGTTCCAAAGAAGCCAGCGCACCATAAGTATTTTTATTTTCAGCAGCAAATTTTTCCGCCGCCGGGATGCTATCCGGTTTGCCTTCGCTCACTGCGGTAACCGCATTTTGATAGGCAAGAGAAGCGGAGCGTGCAGAATCAACCTGATGGCTGTTCCAGTAGCGCCAGCCAATCAGTGCGCCAACGCCCAAAATCACCCCAACAGCCAGTGCTTTGCCATTTTCAGCAAAAAAGCGTTTAACCGCTTCTACCTGGTCGTTTTCGTTCTCGTAAATTTCCACGCTGTCCTTCTCCTTCCTTAACCCAGTAACGTGCGCAAATGCGCGGCTACGCTATCCTGCGCAACTGCCGTTTGCTCACCAGAGCGCAAATCCTTCACTACTGCTGTGCCGTTAGCCACTTCAGACTCACCCAGCACCACAGCAACGCGGGCACCCCATTTATCAGCACGGGCAAACTGTTTCTTAAAGTTGCCGCCGCCGTGGTTGGTCATCAATTTCACGCCCGGTAATTCATCACGCAGACGCTCAGCTAATGCCATAGCCGCAGATTGTGTATCAGCACCTGAAGCCACCAGGTATATATCGACAACAGGATCGGCTTTAAATTCCGGATTAACGGCCTGTACTAACAATACAAGACGTTCGAGGCCCATCGCAAAACCGACTGCCGGTGTTGCACGACCGCCCAGTTGTTCCACCAGACCGTCATAACGACCGCCTGCACACACGGTGCCCTGGGAGCCGAGGCTGTTAGTCACCCACTCGAAAACGGTACGGTTATAGTAATCCAGACCACGCACCAGACGCTGGTTTACGGTGTAAGCGATCCCCGCGCTCTCAAGCAGTTTGCACAGACCGGCAAAATGCTCACGAGATTCCTCGTCCAGATAATCACCTAATGCCGGAGCGTCGTTGAGAAGCGCCTGCACTTCCGGATTTTTTGAATCCAGCACGCGCAGCGGGTTAGTGTACATGCGGCGTTTGCAGTCTTCGTCCAGCTTTTCTTTATGCTGCTCAAGGAATGCCACCAGCGCATCGCGGTAATTGGCGCGTGCTTCCAGCGAACCAATAGAGTTCAGCTCAAGAGTTACGTGTTCGAAGATACCCAGCGCACGCCACCAGCGGGCAGTGAGCATAATCAGTTCAGCGTCGATATCCGGACCTTGCAGACCGAAAACTTCGCAGCCCAACTGATGGAACTGACGATAACGCCCTTTCTGCGGACGCTCGTGACGGAACATCGGCCCGATATACCACAGACGCTGTTCCTGATTGTACAGAAGACCATGCTCGATGCCGGCGCGTACACAGCCCGCCGTCCCTTCAGGGCGCAGAGTCAGGCTGTCGCCATTGCGATCCTCAAAGGTGTACATCTCTTTTTCAACCACGTCGGTGACTTCACCAATCGCACGTTTGAATAGCGGGGTCTGCTCTACAATCGGCAAGCGGATTTCACTGTAACCGTAGCTGCCGAGCACGTTTTTCAGTGTGCCTTCAATGCGCTGCCAGATGGCCGTTTCGCCAGGCAGGTAATCGTTCATGCCGCGAATGGCTTGAATGTTTTTTGCCACGTTTATTCTCTTTCTGAATATAAAAATGAACCCTCAACGCTTCCCTCAATGTTTCGGGAGCCATGCGGGTTCAATCATACACGGGAAGCGAGGCGCTTCCCATCACGTTATTATTTTTCAACCTGCTGAACGTCAATTCGACGCGCTTCGTCCAGCTGACTGGCTTTCGCACGAATGCGTGCTTCCAGCTGGTCGATCATATCGTTGTTGTCCAGACGGTCTTTGCGCACGCCATCTTCATAGAGGCCGCTTTTCTTGTTGCCGCCGGTGACGCCGAGTGTAGAAACCAGCGCCTCACCTGGGCCATTCACCACGCAGCCGATAATCGAAACGTCCATCGGAGTGATGATATCTTCCAGGCGTTGCTCCAGCGCGTTAACCGTACCGATAACATCAAATTCCTGACGCGAACAGGTCGGGCAGGCGATGAAGTTAATCCCTCGCGAACGGATACGCAGCGATTTCAAAATATCGAAACCGACTTTGATCTCTTCGACCGGATCGGCCGCCAGCGATACGCGCAGCGTGTCGCCGATGCCTTCCGACAGCAGCAGACCTAAACCAATGGCGGATTTTACTGCCCCGCTGCGTGCACCACCGGCTTCGGTGATCCCCAGATGCAGCGGCTGATCGATCTGTTTTGCCAGCAAACGATAAGACTCAACAGCGAGGAAGACGTCAGACGCTTTCACGCTGACTTTGAACTGATCGAAGTTCAGGCGATCGAGATGATCAACATGACGCATGGCGGATTCCAGCAACGCCTGCGGCGTCGGTTCGCCATACTTTTCTTGCAGATCTTTTTCCAGCGATCCGGCGTTAACGCCAATACGGATCGGAATGTTTTTATCGCGCGCACAGTCAACCACCATGCGAATACGCTCTTCATTACCGATATTGCCAGGGTTAATACGCAGACAATCGACGCCGTATTCCGCTACTTTCAGCGCAATGCGATAGTCGAAGTGGATGTCAGCCACCAGCGGCACGTTAACCCGCTGTTTGATGAGTTTGAACGCTTCTGCCGCGTCCATCGTCGGTACGGAGACACGGACGATATCAGCGCCAACGCGTTCCAGCGCCTTGATTTGATTGACCGTTGCTTCGACATCTGTCGTACGCGTATTGGTCATGGACTGTACGGCGATGGGAGCACCATCGCCAATCGGCACATTCCCAACGTAAATACGTGTTGATTTTCTACGTTGAATTGGAGCCTGGTTATGCATGAAAAATCTCCCGCGTTACCCGTCTGTTACTGCGCCGGTGATTGTTCGGCATTGAGGGTCAGACGCGCAACCTGGTTAGTTCTGATAAAACGACTCAGATCGACAGGTTTCCCTTGATACTGGATCTGTACTGCGGCTGGCGCACCAATTTTCAGTTTATACGGTGCCTGGCCGGTTAAATTCAAATTACCGTCTTTACGCTGCATCCCGCTAAACAATTTTTTACCGGTAGCATCAGTGACCTCCAGCCAGCAATCGGCAGTAAAGTTCATCACCAGCGCATTCGGATCAGCCGCCGGCGTGGTCACGCCAGCCTGATCGGTTGGCAACGGCGCAGCACCATCTGGCGTTGTTGCTGCCGTTGGTACCGGGGTCGCGGCGGTATCAACATTTGCCTGCGAAGGCGAAACAACCGCATTCTGTTGCGGATCAACAGCTGGTGCTGGCGCAGTTACGGCAGGTGTTTGCGTGTTGGTTGCGGTAGTATCCACAGACGCTGGCGGCGTGGACGTTGTAGCCGGGTCTGTAGTTGTCGACGTATTTAACGGGACACTCTGCCCCTGCTCGCTATTACTGCTCAGTTCTGCCGAAGATTGATCGGCCATAGTGGTGATCTCTTCCTGCTGAGCTTTGTGGTCTTGCCACCACCAGGCACCGCTCAGGCCGATAACCACAAACAACACCAGCCAGGTGAAGGTCATCAGCCAGCCATCACGTTTTTTGCGGCGTTTACCGAGGGAAAAACTCTGCATTGGCGCAACTTTTGCAGCCCGTAGTGGAGCCTGCTTTTCCAGCCCTGGCAGCAGTTCTTCTTCTGGAATATGTACCAGACGCGCATAAGAGCGGATATATCCGCGCAGGAATGTTGAAGCAAGATCGGCGGGTGCCTTATCTTCTTCAATGTCGCGTACCGTGGAAACCTTCAGGCAAAGTCGCTCGGCAACGGCCTGCTGACTAAGTCCTAGTTGTTCGCGAGCATTACGCAGGCGAGCGCCGGTAGTAAGTGCTTCATTTTGGTCGTGCGTGGCTTCAGTATTCATTCGCTGCAGGTACGTTTAAATGAGAATTGAGATGCCGGTGAACCATCATGCTCACCCACACCGCGAAACATCCGTTAAGTTAACCGTTATCATACAGTATAAGACCGTCTGTGTGCTCGTGACAAAGCCCACATTCACTAAGGCTAACTTACTGTTGCATCGTTACATACTGCCTTAAAGTCAGCAAAAACGCACCGTTAATATTGACCAGACAATTGCAACTTAATACTTCATTCATAAAACATTACGCCACGGTACATAAAGTAACCGTGGCGTAATGGCTATCAGACCGCTTTAATGTCGATGGCTTCACCCTGCATCCGTTTACGCAGGGTACGTTTCGTACGGTCGATAACATCGCCCGCCAACTGACCACAGGCAGCATCAATATCATCACCACGAGTTTTACGCACAATAGTGGTGAAACCGTAGCTCATCAGCACTTTTGAGAAACGGTCGATACGGCTGTTCGAGCTGCGTCCATACGGCGCACCCGGGAACGGGTTCCACGGGATCAGGTTGATCTTACACGGCGTATCTTTCAGCAGTTCCGCCAGTTGGTGCGCGTGTTCAGTGCCGTCGTTAACGTGGTCAAGCATCACGTATTCAATAGTGACTCGGCCCTGATTGGCGTTGGATTTCTCCAGATAACGGCGCACCGCAGCAAGGAACGTTTCGATATTGTACTTTTTGTTGATCGGCACAATTTCGTCACGAATTTCGTCGTTCGGCGCGTGCAGGGAAATTGCCAGTGCAACGTCGATCATATCGCCCAGTTTATCCAGCGCCGGAACTACACCGGAAGTAGAAAGCGTGACGCGACGTTTAGACAGGCCAAAACCGAAATCATCAAGCATGATTTCCATCGCCGGAACGACGTTGTTCAGGTTGAGCAGCGGCTCGCCCATGCCCATCATCACTACGTTAGTGATTGGCCGCTGACCGGTGACTTTTGCTGCGCCGACGATTTTCGCCGCCCGCCACACCTGGCCGATAATTTCCGACACCCGCAGGTTGCGGTTAAAGCCCTGCTGGGCGGTGGAACAGAATTTACACTCCAGCGCACACCCCACCTGCGAAGAGACGCAGAGCGTGGCACGGTCGTCTTCCGGGATATACACCGTTTCGACGCGCTGATCGCCAACGGCGATCGCCCATTTAATGGTGCCGTCGGATGAACGCTGTTCTTCAACCACTTCCGGTGCGCGGATCTCCGCCACCTCTTTCAGTTTGCCGCGCAACACTTTGTTGATGTCGGTCATCTCATCAAAGTTGTCGCAGCAATAGTGATACATCCACTTCATCACCTGATCGGCGCGGAAGGGTTTTTCACCTAAATCTTTAAAAAACTCCCGCATCTGCTGACGGTTGAGATCCAGCAGGTTGATTTTTCCATCTTTCGTGGTGACGTTTTCAGGTGTGACTAATTGTTCAGACATATGCTATTCCGGCCTCGTTATTACACGTTATGGCCCCTGGAGGGTTGAAAAAAGAAACGCCCCGGTGAGCGGCTGCTCGTCCGGGGGCGCTGCATTGTACAAATTCTGGCGCACGGATGCCACGTTTGCACGCGGCATTTACGAAATTATTAACGGGTGCGCGGGCACACTTCGCCTTCGCCGAAGAAATAAGCGATTTCGCGAGCGGCAGATTCGACGGAATCAGAACCGTGGGTACCGTTTTCGGTCAGGCTGTCAGCGTAATCAGCGCGCAGAGTACCGGCCAGTGCGTTTGCCGGATTGGTCGCGCCCAGCAGATCGCGGTGACGCTGAACGGCGTTTTCACCTTCCAGCACGGAAACCACGATCGGGCCAGAGGTCATGAATTCAACCAGACCATCAAAGAACGGTTTTCCATCGTGTTCAGCATAAAAGCCACGAGCCTGTTCAACGGTCAGGTGCAGCATTTTGGTGCCGACAATTTTGAACCCTGCAGCTTCAAAGCGCGCAAAGATATTACCAATGACGTTTTTTGCTACCGCGTTCGGTTTGATGATGGAAAAAGTACGTTCAATAGCCATTTTTACCTCTGTAAATTGTTCTGTTGTTGTCTGTACCAGCGTACGAGATGGCGCGGATTATAATGAGCAACAGGGCCGTTGACTATTGATGAAGGTAACATTTTTTTAAAATAAAATGAGTTTTAGCAACAATCAGGGACAAAACAGACTATTGCATGACAAATTTCACTGTCGCGATTTGCCCCACGTCATCCATCACCAGCAATTGATAATCACCTTTATCCGTCAAATGCAGGGTCACGTTGCGCCCGCGTTCAGTTAACGGTTCGCCATTCAGAAACCACCAGCGTTCACCTGCCCCTCCACTTGATTGCAACGGCAAAGTCGCTTCCGCTGCGCCCGGTAAACGTTTAATAATCGCGCCATCGCGAACGCCTGTCAGCTGCAGAGGGAGCTGGGCATCGTGACCGTATGGCGGGCAAATTGTCGAGGCCGGTGGTAAGCGCACAGCGCGACGTTCTGATGCGGGCAGCCAGGGTTCCAGCGGTAGCGGCCAGACATTTACCATTTCTTGCTTCGCCTGCGGGCAGTCAGCGGCGACGCGCTGCCCTTTGTCATCCAGCCAGATGGGGAAGCGAATGCCATTAATCCCTTCCTGCTCTGACAGTAACAGCGTTGGCGGCTGGCTGCCATCCAGCAGCCAGGTTGCCAGGCGGCGGCGACAGTTACCGTCACCTTCCGGCAAAGACTGTCCGCCCGGCCAGCAGATAACGCCACGAGTGACTGAGTTCGGGCGCGGGTCTTCCGGCAGATTCGCACTGCGCGACAGTAAGATATTATTGACCTGATTCAACAATGGTACGGCACTGGCAAAGCCAAACTGACCAACAACGGGCGTGCCGTCAGGTCTGCCAGTCCAGATCCCAATGACATAGCGAGCGTTAACCCCAATCGCCCAGGCGTCACGATAGCCATAGCTGGTGCCCGTTTTCCATGCCAGTGGGGCGACGCGCGGCAAGGCACTATCCGGCAAGGGTTGCGCTTCATCAGCCATAATCCGGCGAATGATCCACGCCGCCCCCGACGACATTAAAGGCCGTTCAAGCAGCGGATCGTCAGGCTGTAAGCGCAATTTGCCTGCCTTGCCGTGGCGAGCAAACGCGGTATACGCTGCCGCCATATCTTCCAGTTTTGCACCAGCGCCGCCGAGAATGAGTGAAAGATTCGGCGCAGCGCCGTTGGGCAAATATAACGGCAATCCAACATTGCGTAACTTTGCCGCAAACCGTTTCGGTCCATAGGCTTCCAGCACCTGCACAGCAGGTAAGTTCAGCGAGCGCACCAGCGCCTCGCTCATGCTGATCGGGCCATGAAAACCGCTATCAAAGTTACCTGGTCGATAATCACCGGTGCGCCGGGGGACGTCTTGCAGCAGTGATGCCGGGTGGATCAAGCCTTCATCCAGCGCCAGACCATAAACAAACGGTTTGAGCACCGATCCTGGCGATCGGATCGCATTGACCATATCAACATGACCAAAGCGTGAATCATCGTTGAGATCAACCGATCCCACCCAGCCGCGAACACGCATATCGGTATGATCAACCACGATCATCGCCAGTGAGCTGCGCGGTGGCAACCGCCCTTTCCAGTTTTGCGCCAGTTCTTCCAGACGTCGTTGAAGACCGGCATCCAGCGTAGTAACGATTTTGTCGCTTTTGCTTTTACCGAGCATCATGCGCGAAAACAGCGGTGCCAGTTGCGGCATTTGTCGGGGTGCCAGCCAGATGGGTTCTTCCCTTGACTCTTTTACCTGCTCACGGGACCACACACCTTGCGCAGCCATCCGTTCGAGCACTTTATTACGCGCGGCTTCGGCACGCTCCGGCCAACGATCCGGGCGAAGACGGCTGGGCGCTTGCGGCAAAACCGCCAGCATTGCCGCCTCGGAATAGCTTAAATTCGCAGGCGACTTTCCGAGATAAGCCCAACTTGCCGCACCGATCCCCTGCAACGTACCGCCAAACGGAGCGCGGTTAAGATACAAGGTCAGAATTTCACGCTTAGACAGATGCCATTCCAGTTGCAACGCGCGCCAGAGCTGGCGAATTTTGCCGCCAAATGTTTTGGGGTGAGGATCAAGCAGACGAGCAACCTGCATAGTGAGCGTGCTGCCACCGGAAATAACCCGTCCCGAAGTGAGATCTTGCCATGCTGCGCGCGCCACCGAGAATGGATTCACCCCCGGATGCTTCCAGAACCAGCGATCTTCATAATTGATCAGCGCTTCAAGGTAACGTGGAGAAACATCTTCGATTGTTACCGGATAACGCCAGATGCCGTCAGCATCGGCGAAGCGCCAGAGCGGCGTACCATCCTGCGCCACGACCACTCGTGCGGGATTGACTTCATGCAGCGGTAGAGGCCAGAGTTTATCTGCTCCCCACGCTGCAAGAAAAAGGAGAAATGGCGCAGCTGCCAGCGTTATCCAGCAGCCGCGTTTGGTTAACAAGCGAGGCATTTACGGTCGGACAATCAGCAGATCTTCAGCCGCGCCGGTCGCCCGCCATTGGGGAACATACATTGATTCCACCATCGGTTGCGGTACCTGATACGTTCCCGGCGTCACCGCCCGCGCCAGATACACCAGCGTTACCGGTTGGTATTCATCAACGGCAACCGCCGCCACAAAGCGATCGTCACGGAACTCAATGTGCTTAATACTCGCCTGCTGCATCTGGTTCAGTAAGTTCTGCACTTCGCCACCACTTTGCTCCAGGCTGGCGCTACCGTTCGCCAGATTCTGGTTTTCCAGTTCCAGACCCACAGGCAGCAGATCCACGACTAACGCATCCGGCACGCTGTTACTGGCTTTTACCTGCAACCACACCAGCACCAGATCGCCGCTACGTAACGAGTCCAGCGATTTGCTCTTACCATCAGTACCAAGAATATGACGCTCGATTTGCAGCACATTGTTCGCCGGTAAAGGTGCGGATTGCGGATAACCGCTGGCATCCATACGCAACCATAACGGCTGATCGCCACTGTTGCTCACCTGCAAGGTGACAAGTTGATCGCTATTCAGATTGCTGTTTTGCGCTTTCTCGCCTGTCAGCGGCTCAGCTGAGAAAGAGGTTTGCGCCTGCCATTTACCCGGTAAATCCTGAATCGTACGGGCAGCCAGGAACAACGCGTTACTTTCCTGCGTCGATAGCCAGCGTTCACCAAACGCCTGCTGCGAAAGTGTGTTCAGCAAAGTGTACTGCTCATCGGGTAGCAGTTTATTTTCTTCCAGCAAGGAGAGCATTAACGCGTTGTCGCGCAGTGGACTACCGTAATCACCCAGCCATATCCGCTCATCACTATTTCTCGGCGTTTTCAGCGCCAGCGCAATCGCTTCTTCACCACGCGTCGCATCACCCATGGTTTTCAGCGCAATGCCAAGTTGCAGCAGCGGTAAACCAGAAGCGGCATCTGCACGATGCTCCCAGATTTCACGCAGCGCACCCAGTGGTGCTTTTTGCTGACGGGCCAGCACCAGCGCAGCGTAAGACTGAACGGCGAATTTACTGGCTTTGAGATTATCCGCGTACGGGATCGACATCATGCCCGGATCTTGTAAATAGCGCAGCAGACGCTCATTACCCCGGTTAATGGCGTCTGTCGGCACGCTGTAACCCTGTTCGCCTGCGCGGACCAGGAAATCCATCACGTAAGCCGTCAGCCAGTACTCTTCGTCACCGTTTTTATCCCACAGCGCAAAGCCGCCGTTATCACGTTGCATTTGCAGCAAACGGGAAATGCCGATATCGACCGATGCACGGCGTTTCTCATCACTGTCGCCTTTGATGCCCAACGCCTGCAGTTGGGCTGCGTTGGTATAAAGTGACGGGAACAGGCCGCTGGCGGTTTGCTCAAGACAGCCGTACGGATACGCTTTTAACTCTTTGATATAACGTGCAATGTTCAGCGGTGGTTTGCCGCTCAACAACAATTGCCCTTCCAGCGTAACAGGCGAGAAGTTTTGCAATCCATCCGCCGGAATCGCCCATGTCTCACCAGGCTGTAACGCCGTACCGTAATTAACCGTTTGTGCCGGGAACGCCGGACGGACGCCGATTTTCCACTGCTTATGCTGATCGGCAACGGTTTCACCCGGTAACGCTAACCCGCTAATGGTGGCCTGAATTTCTCCATCGCCATAACCCGGCAATGCTCGCACCGGGATAAACAGCGTAGTACGCACACCTGGCGCTAATTCAACGGCTGCGGGTGAATCGCTGACCAGTTCAAGCAAACCACTGGCGGTCAGGGCAACGTTCAGTTTTTGCGGTTTATCGGTAAGATTAGTGATATCCAGCGTCAGACGCGAGGTATCGCCACTCGCCATAAAGCGCGGCATGTTCAGTTCAGCAATCACCGGTGCGGCAACTATCACTTTGCTTTCGTTGCTACCGAAATCATCTGCCGTCCAGGCTTGCGCCATGACGCGCAATTCACCGTTAAAATCGCCAATCGGCAGTGTAACCGAGCCTTCGCCCTGTTCGTTGAGCGTTACCGACAGCGCCTGCTGCGCGACAATATTGACGTGATTGACCGGCGGTTTACCACCACGTTTCAGCTCATCACCATCGCCACCGAAACGCAGAGCTGCCAGACGCCCCTGACCTTCAATAACCTGACCGTAAATATCGTAAATGTCTGCGCCATAGCGTTTCTGACCAAAGAACGCCTGCCACGGATCTGGCGTAACGTAGTCAGTAATATTCAGCACACCACTATCAACGGCAGACACCAGCACATTCACCTGTTTAGGCTTCTCGCCATTTTTAGTGCTGGCTTTAATTTTCACGGTTAATGGTTGATTGGGACGCATTTTTGCTGGTGTTTCCAGCGCCAGATCGAGGCGACGGTTTTCATCACCAAGCGGCAGATGCAACACACCAACCGCGCGTTTTGGCGTCGCGGAGCGAGATTTATCGCCAGGACGCACCACCAGCGTACTCAAATAAAGATCATGACGATTCCAGGTTTTATCGACCGGAATCGTCAGATCCAGCCCTTGAGCCGGAACATCAATCTCTTGCCACCACAGCGGCCCTTCACTGGACTCGACCATCGCATAACCTTTACCCGCCGTTGGCGCGGCAATATGCAACTTAATGGTATCGCCGGGGCGATAACTGGCTTTATCTAGTTTCAGCGTGACACGGTCGGGTCGCACTGCGCCGCTCCCGTCGCTGTTGTCCTGCCAGCTATAGCCAGCCCAAAAACGCACGCTACTGACCGCTTCATTCGGCGCTTTGACTTCCAGACGATAAGCGCCCCACTCTACCGGGAAACTGACCTTACCGGTTTCATCCGCCTGAAGATCCAGAGTTTGTTCATTTTCGATCAGATCTTTTTGATCAAACTGTGACTGCCAGCCTTCATCTTCTGACCAGTTCCAGTAGTAATCGCGGCGTTCGCGAATCAGGCGCACCTGCAAGCCCGACACGGCTTTTTTCACGCCTTGCGCATCGCTATAAACGATGTCAAAAGCGGCGTTACTGCCTTCATCAACAATGGGCTGTTTCACCGTGCTGTCAGTGCGATAATCGTAAACCGATTTCAAGGCGAACTGCGGACGGAGCCCCGGCAATGCATCGGCAGGCCAGATAGCCTGCTCAGCGCGGCGCGTCACCGGGCGACCGCCCGATTCCAGCAAACTGCCCTGGAAAATAACCTGCAATGGGGAATGCGTTTCCTTCCACTGGCTTTCTGTAGAAACTTCGCCGCGCCCTTTATCATCCAGCGTCAACTGAACTTCATCCAGCGTGCGGGAAAGGTTTTCGGCAGCTATATCGCCGAATTCAAAACCAGGTAAGGCTGACACAGCCTCACGCAGTGGGCGCAGGAAAAGTTGCCCTTGCAAAGTATTACCATTAGCAGGCGCACCGTACAGGTAGTATCCCACCACGGAGAATTTCACTTCATCATTCGGCGTAAGCGGGGTTTTCTCACCGGTCAGATTCAGCGCCATACGCTCTGGCATAAAATCTTCGACGTGGAAATCCCACATCCGGTACTGGTTATCGCCCGTGTTGGCGCGAATATGCCACATACCGGTTGCCGCATTGCTATCGAGTGGCCAGGTAAAGTGGTAGAGGCCATTCTCCGGCTGACTAACGACGTTCCTGAGTACCTGCCCGTCAGGTTTAATCACGTCTAACTTGATGGGTTGATCGGGCAATGCTTTACCGTCTGCATCGCGCAGTAAACCATTGAGGATTACCGTTTCACCTGGGCGATAAAGATCGCGTGGGCCAAACATGAAAAACTGTTTGCTATAGCCTGGCGCGCCAGCAATGTTAAATTCTGCTAAGTCCAGCGCCGGAAGTTTTAAATCGAGTAGCGTTGTCTGACCGTCTTTACGTGCCAGCAGTAATGCCGCATTTTTATCATTTTCCAGCTGCACATGCCCCTGAGCGTCACTGGTTGCCTGAGTCAGAGTCTGTCCTTTCTCATTTAATAAAGAGACTTCAATTCCTTGCTGGGCCGCGCCGTTTTCCAGACTTTGGGTAAAGATATCCAGACGATTGTGATAACGGTGAGCTGAAACGCCGATATCACTTAACGTAAACAGCGTCGCGGGATTACTGTAATCGTAACGTCCAGCCTGATTCATCACAGCCAGATACACGCCCGCCTGCTGAAGCGGTTTGATATCGCCCAGCGGCAGCAATAATTTTTCACGGGTGTTACGCGCAGGATTGAGATCAAACCGTCCGGTGTAGACCAGATCCGCCATCTGCAGCAGTTTGTCTGACTGCCAGTTCGCCAGCGAATTGCGGTATTCCCATTGGCTAATGAATGCTGGCAGAGATTCTGGCTTAACGCGGAAGAAGTTAACATCGACATTATTAACGTTGAGCGCCATTACCGGCAGCCCTTCAACGACTTTGCCAGGCAGCAGCGAACCACGGCTGGCAAAACCGACGCTGGGTTGGATGTCGCGGGTAGTTATAGTTTTTTCGTAATCTTTACTGAAGGTTGCGTTGTTGAGTGCTTTGACCTCCTTGCCAATAGTAACGATCAAATCACGTTTCGGTTCGAGGTGGCGTAAACGTAGCTCTTTAAGATTATCTGACAGCTCCCAGGCACCATCCACTTTGCCGCTTTTTTTATCGACGACATGAATAACGCGTGAGAAATCCTGATCCGGGTCGAGAGGGATGGAGAACGTCAGCACCAGCGTGGCTGCACCATCAAGTTGGACTTCAGAGAGATCCAGCAATGTCAGCACCTTACCGGCACTCTGTTGGGCCAGTTTTTGTCTCTCCGGCACGGAGAGTTTTGCTGAACTCGCGTTTTCTGAAGAGGCCGCTTTAGTAACTTCAGAAGGCGCATCTTTTTTCACCGCTGTTGGCGCGTTATCGTTGTTGTCGCACCCTGCCAGCGCCAGCATTAGCATGCAGGCGGCTACGCGTAACTTTTTCATTTTTCATCCCTGCCACAATGGCCCGTTAGCAACGTCGAATAATTATTATGCGTGAGAATTTACGTTATGTAATTCAGTATCACGCCCATACAATCCGAATTTTAGTGAGAATTGTGGCTCAGACAGCCAAATCAGCCTCTTTCGCTTGTCGCTTTTCACTAAACATCCGACAATTTAGCCTAACCCCGGCAAAAATGGAGATGCCTATGTCCACGACATGGTTTGTAGGAGCCGACTGGCTCGCCGAACATATTGATGACCCGGAAATTCAGATTATCGATGCCCGCATGGCGTCGCCTGGACAGGAAGATCGTAACGTTGCTCAGGAGTATCTGAATGGACATATTCCCGGCGCAGTGTTTTTTGATATCGAAGCGCTTTCTGATCACACTTCCCCGCTTCCGCACATGCTGCCGCGCCCGGAAACGTTCGCCGTGGCGATGCGTGAATTAGGCGTTAACCAGGATAAGCACCTGATTGTCTATGACGAAGGTAATCTTTTCTCAGCCCCACGAGCATGGTGGATGCTGCGCACCTTTGGTGTAGAGAAAGTGTCGATTCTGGGGGGTGGACTTGCAGGCTGGCAGCGCGATGATCTGCTGTTAGAAGAAGGTGCAGTAGAGCTGCCGGAAGGAGAGTTTAACGCCGCGTTTAATCCTGAAGCCGTGGTGAAAGTAACCGATGTATTATTGGCAAGCCATGAAAATACGGCGCAAATTATTGATGCCCGCCCGGCTGCACGTTTTAACGCAGAAGTTGATGAACCTCGCCCAGGTTTACGTCGCGGACATATTCCCGGAGCACTGAATGTTCCGTGGACGGAACTGGTGCGCGAAGGCGAACTAAAAACGACCGATGAACTGGATGCGATATTTTTTGGTCGCGGCGTCAGCTACGACAAACCAATTATCGTCAGCTGCGGCTCTGGTGTAACGGCAGCCGTGGTTTTGTTAGCACTCGCGACGCTGGATGTGCCAAACGTGAAACTGTACGACGGCGCATGGAGTGAATGGGGCGCGCGGGCAGATTTACCGGTTGAGCCAGTGAAATAAGTATTTTACAGGCAATAAAAAACCGCCGAATTTGGCGGTTTTTTATTGCTGGTCTGGTTCGCGGCCTTTCCAGCAGGTTGTATTACCGTAGTAATGCAAGCGCGTCTCAGCGGAGACAATACTCGCCAGTAACTCTCTTTTTGTCAAGCAAAAGAGAGTTATTATTGTTCTGTTAGTGTATTATCCACTGCGGCCCTTTCCGCCGTCTCGCAAGCGGGCGCTGGCTTAAGGAAAGGATGTTCCGCGACCGTTAGAGCAAGCGCGTCTCAGCGCTTGCTATCGCGGCAATATCGCCAGTGGTGCTGTCGTGATGCGGTCTTCGCATGGACCGCACAATGAAGATACGGTGCTTCTGTATCGTACTTATTGTTTCTGGTGCGCTGTTTTCCCAAGTAAATAATAACCGGAGTCTCTCCGGCGACAATTTACTGGTGGTTAACAACCTTCAGAGCAGCAAGTAAGCCCGAATGCCGCCCTTTAGGGCGGCATATTTTAGATTATCCGGTTTTGTTTAAAGTCACGCAAAAAACCACCCCAGCGACGTTCATAGAATGGCACAATATGTTCGGTAATAAAGTGGCTAATTCCTTTTTCCCCTTTTTTCACCTGACAAATATCGATTGGTTCATCGCCAGGTAATGTATCGGTCGCTACACTTCCCGTCGCCTGAATAATTTCTTCGATATCACCATCGGCTTCAATGCCAATAAGTAAATTAGGCTGTGCCTCTTCGTTCTCTTTAATTGAACAAATAAAAGCACGCTTCACCGGCTTAATGGTTTTAAATAAGGTGGTGAGTGAATCAATCATTTGTGCTGGCGGCTCTGCGACTTCCGATAATATCAGCGATTCACCGCCTTCCAGGATTTCCTGGCTGCTCAGCGGATTTCCCTCTTCACCAATCAACAAACTGATTTCACGCGGCATAAATTCTTTACCGGTCGGCAGTTTGGCATTAAGGAAGAGCGTTTCGCCAAGGGTCATCTCAAACAATGTGCGAACGGGCATTACGACAAATGCCTGTTCGTCTTCAACCGCCTGTTGAAGCGCTTCTAACGAGGTGAAAAAAGGAATGACGCTGGTGCCGTCTTCTTTTTCCCAGTGCTGTAAATCAAGCGCACTATCTTCAACCACAGCCTCGCCCTGCGCCGCCGTACCAGGCACCCAGACGGTGGATTCCAGTAGAGTACGGAAAAAGGCCGGGCGGTGCGCCGGTTCGGTTGCTGCTTTTTCCAGCAGGTCTTCAAGTTCGTTTTTTGTTTCGGACATAAGAACCACAATTCATTCAACGTTCGGGGCGCAAATGCCTGATGCGCTACGCTTATCAGGCCTACAAGGGATTCGCAATTTGTTGAATTTGCAGAATTTGTAGGCCGGATAAGGCGTTTACGCCGCATCCGGCATATTAGTTTACGCCGTTAACAGATTAGCTATCGTGCGCACACCAAGTCCCGTAGCGCCCGCAGACCACTGTTCAACCGGCGCTTTACGGTAAGTCGCCGAGCAGTCGATATGCAGCCAGCCTTGCTGATAGTTCTCAACAAAGTGCGACAGGAAGCCCGCCGCCGTGCTCGCGCCTGCCGGATACGCCGCGCTTCCGGTATTGTTCAGTTCGGCAAAGTTAGACGGCAGCTGGCTGCGGTGGAATTCCGCCAGCGGCAGACGCCAGAATGGTTCGTTCTCTTGTGAGGCACTCGCCAGCAAACGACCGGCAAGCGCATCGTCAAAACTGAACAGCGCGTGATAATCATTACCCAGCGCAGTTTTCGCCGCCCCGGTGAGGGTCGCCGCATCAATGATCATTTCCGGTTTCTGCGCACTGGCATCAATCAGACCATCGGCAAGCACCAGACGCCCTTCGGCATCAGTGTTCATCACTTCAACTTTTTTACCGTTGCGATAGGTGATGATATCGCCCAGCTTGAACGCATTGCCGCTAATCAGGTTATCCGCACAGCAGAGGAACAGCTTCACGCGCTTGTTCAGTCCGCGCGTAATGGCAAATGCCAGCGCCCCGGTAACCGTTGCCGCGCCGCCCATGTCCGACTTCATCGAGTCCATAAACGCAGTCTGTTTGATGCTGTAGCCGCCGGAGTCAAAAGTGATACCTTTACCTACCAGGCACGCGTACACTGGCGCTTCTTTATCGCCAGTTGGGTTGTAATCCAGCGCCAGCAATACCGGAGAACGTTCTGAACCGCGTCCGACGGTGTGCAGCCCCATATAACCTTGCTCACGCAGATCTTCGCCTTTGGTGATCCGATAAGTCACACGATCGCCCGCGACGTTGCTGATCAGATCAACAGCACGCTGTGCCAGTTGCGATGGTCCCAATTCTTCTGCCGGTGCGTTGATGGTGTCACGCACCCAGTCGATGATCATCAGGCGGTTATCCAGTTCCTGGCGCTGGGCATCGTCCAGATCCGGCCACTCCACTTTACGCGTGCCTTTCGGGGCTTTGTAACCTTGCCAGAATGCCCAGCAGCGATCCGCATCCCAGCCTTCACCGCTTAACTGAACATGCTTGATGCCCAGACCGTCAATCTTGCGCGCCGCACGCTGGATCAGCCCCAGATCGTCTGCCCCGTTCAAATGCAGGGTAATGCCGTCATTATTAATGCTGTAAGTTGCTTTTTCTCCCCAGCGCGCGTCGGCAGGTTGGGTAGAGAGGGTAATCTTCATCGCTTCTGTCATTTTAGTTATCCTTCTTTGTAAAAGGGCCGCCAGTTGGCAGCCCCAGGATTTTTCCGCTAAATGATTCGCGTTGCAGAAAGGCGGCAAGTGAGTGAAGCCCCAGGAGCATAGATAACTATGTGACTGGGGTGAACGAGCGCAGCCAACGCATCTGCGGCGTGAAGCATGACGCGGAAATTATTCGGCCTCGTCCAGCCAGACTAACAAAATCGCTTCGAGGATTTTCTCGTTGGATGCCTGCGGGTCGTCGTCGAAATCTTCCAGATCGCAAATCCACTGATGCATATCGGTGAATCGAACCGTTTTCGGATCAAGATCAGGATACGCATCGTACAGTGCTTCGCCAATTTCGCGGCTATCGGTCCACTTAAGTCCCATACTAACCTCTGTTAATGCTCACGCGCATGGTTGATAGTGTAACGCGGGATTTCGACTACTAAATCTTCGTCGGTAACGCGTGCCTGGCAGCTTAAACGGCTTTCGGGCTCCAGTCCCCAGGCTTTGTCCAGCATGTCGTCTTCCTGCTCTGAGCTTTCTGGCAGCGAGTCAAAACCTTCACGAACGATGCAGTGGCAGGTGGTGCAAGCACAGGATTTTTCACAGGCGTGTTCAATCTCGATACCGTTACGCAGAGCTGCGTCGAGAATGGTTTCACCGCTATTAGCTTCCAGAACAGCGCCATCAGGACAGAGATCCTGATGAGGCAAAATAACAATCTTTGGCATATTAAACCTCGTCCACGGAATGGCCTTTCAGCGCACGACGAACCGACTGGTCCATGCGGCGAGCGGCGAAATCCTGGGTTTGTTTGTCTACGTTTTTAATCGCTTGTTCGATGGCGTCAACGTCATCGCCCTGCGCCACTTCACTCAGGTGAGCGGCAGCATCGTCAATGACCTGACGTTCTGCGGCGCTTAACAGCGCGGCATCAGCAGCCAGCGCGCCGTGCAGACTTTCCAGCACACGCGCCGCTTCTACTTTTTGTTCTGCCAGCATTCGGGCTTTTACGTCCTGCTCGGCATAGCTCATTGAGTCTTTGATCATCGAAGCGATTTCGCTATCGGTCAGACCGTAAGACGGTTTGACCTGAATAGACGCCTCAACGCCGGTGGATTTCTCCATCGCCGTCACGCTCAAAAGACCGTCGGCATCGACCTGGAACGTCACGCGAATATGCGCACCACCAGCCGGTAGCGCCGGAATACCACGCAGCGCAAAACGCGCCAGTGAGCGGCAGTCCTGCACCAGTTCGCGCTCACCCTGCATTACATGGATAGACATCGCCGTCTGACCATCTTTAAAGGTGGTGAAATCCTGAGCGCGGGCCACCGGAATAGTGGTATTACGCGGAATCACTTTCTCCACCAGGCCGCCCATCGTTTCGAGGCCCAGCGACAGTGGGATCACATCAAGCAGCAGCATTTCGCTGTCTGGCTTGTTACCCACCAGAATATCCGCCTGAATCGCCGCGCCAATAGCGACGACTTTATCCGGGTCGATGGAAGTCAGCGGTGGACGACCGAAAAATTCGCCTACCCGTTCACGCACCAGCGGCACGCGAGTAGAACCGCCCACCATCACCACTTCCAGCACTTCGTCAGCTTCTACACCCGCGTCTTTAAGCGCGCGACGACAAGCCAGTAAGGTTCGTTTTACCAGTGGCGCGATCAGTTCATTGAATTGTTCACGGCTGATTTCGCCCTGCCAGCCCGCAACGTTAACGGTCACGGAGTCCGCATCGCTCAGCGCGATTTTGGCTGCAATGGCGGCATCCAGCAGTTCACGCTGAACGCGGTTATCGCTACGATCAGGAATGCCCGCCTGCTCGCGAATGTAATCCGCCAGCAGATGGTCGAAATCATCGCCGCCGAGCGCGGAATCACCGCCGGTTGCCAGCACTTCAAACACGCCGCGACTTAAGCGCAGAATGGAAATATCAAACGTCCCGCCACCGAGGTCATAAACAGCGATCACGCCTTCCTGACCGGAATCCAGCCCGTAGGCGATAGCCGCAGCGGTCGGTTCGTTAAGTAAGCGCAGAACATGCAACCCCGCCAGACGCGCCGCGTCTTTGGTGCCCTGACGCTGGGCATCGTCAAAGTACGCCGGAACGGTGATAACTACACCATCCAGCTCGCCTGCCAGGGCTTCAGTTGCCCGCGCCGCCAGTGCTTTGAGGATGTCCGCAGAAACGCGCACCGGGTTCAGCAGCCCCGCCGCCGTTTCAATCATCGGCAGGCCGTTTTCGCTGGCCTGGAATTGATAAGGCAGATGCGGATAGCGTTGCTGGATATCAGCCAGCGAGCGCCCCATCAGGCGTTTAACAGAACTAATGGTGTTGGCGGTGTCAAGCGCTGCGTTAGTACGCGCGTCATAACCCACCGAATGCCCTTGCTGTTGATAGTGAACAACAGATGGCAGCAGGTGACGGCCTTCATGGTCGGCTAACGTTTCGGCCTGACCGCTGCGCACTGTCGCCACCAGCGAGTTGGTTGTGCCCAGGTCAATACCAGCCGCCAGACGACGCTGATGCGGCGCAGCACTCAAACCAGGTTCACTAATTTGTAATAAGGCCATGTTTAGCTTCCAGAAATTAAAAATCGAGCAGTTTTTCTTCGAGTTGTTCGGCACTGCTCCGCAGTTTATCGAGAAAACGCAGCTTACGCACGGTATCCGCCGCCGCGTCCCACGCCTCGTTGTCTAACTGTTCAACCATCAACTGATGGCGGGTATCAAACATCTTTTTCACACGTTTGATAAAGCTTTCCAGCCGCGCTTCATCTTTCGCCTGTTCGATCTCGTCCAGCTCTTCGCGCAGCTCCAACTGTTCCATCAGGAACGCGGTGTCGCGCACAGTATGCTGCTCGCTGGCGAGATCAAAACCGTGTAAAGAAAGCAAATATTCCGCGCGCATTAACGGATGACGCAGCGTTTGCCAGGCCTGGTTAATGGTTGCAGATTGCTGTACGGCGGCGAGTTGTTCCGCCTGGCTTCCGCTGGCGAATTTATCAGGATGATACTGACGTTGTAGATCCTGAAAACGCAGGCTCAGCGCCTGGGTATCGAGTTGATAACGGGCAGGCAAGCCAAAGAAGGTGAAGTAATCCATAACATTCTCAGGGCTGCGATCCGCCGCGATAACGGCGAATCAGGTAAAACAAACCCCACGCGCAGGCGACCACGGTGGGGTTATCGGTATGCGCATCAAACGTGGAAGCTTTCGCCGCAACCACACTCATCTTTGACGTTCGGGTTGGTGAATTTAAACCCTTCGTTCAGGCCTTCTTTTACGAAGTCCAGCTGCGTACCGTCCAGAAATTGCAGGCTTTTGCCATCGACCACGACTTTCACGCCTTTGTCTTCAAACACGATGTCTTCCGGCGTCGGTTCGTCAACAAATTCCAGTACATAAGCCATACCTGAACATCCGGAGGTTCTCACGCCCAGACGCAGGCCAAACCCTTTGCCGCGGTTAGCCAGAAAGGTATTTACTCGCGCTGCTGCACTGTCGCTCAGTGTAATCGACATAACCAAACCTCAACTCTTATTTTGCTTCACGTTTGCTTTTATAGTCCGCAATGGCGGCTTTGATCGCGTCTTCTGCCAGAATAGAACAGTGAATTTTCACCGGCGGCAGTTCAAGTTCTTCAGCAATATCGGTATTTTTGATCGCCTGCGCTTCGTCGAGAGACTTCCCTTTCACCCATTCGGTGACCAGGGAGCTGGAAGCGATAGCAGAACCGCAGCCGTAAGTTTTAAAACGCGCGTCTTCAATGATACCTTCATCGTTGACTTTAATCTGCAACTTCATCACGTCGCCACAGGCCGGTGCCCCCACCATGCCGCTGCCGACGTTCTCGTCGTTGTTGTCAAAGGAACCCACGTTACGCGGATTCTCGTAATGGTCGATAACTTTTTCGCTGTAAGCCATTATAAATTCTCCTGATTCCGATACCGATTAATGATGAGCCCATTCGATGCTGTTCAGATCCACGCCCTGCTTGTACATTTCCCACAGCGGAGAAAGGTCACGCAGACGACCGATGGATTTACGAACTAACTCGATGGTGTAGTCGATCTCTTCTTCAGTAGTAAAACGACCTAAAGAGAAACGGATAGAGCTATGTGCCAGCTCGTCGTTCAGCCCCAGCGCGCGCAGCACGTAGGACGGTTCGAGGCTTGCTGACGTACAGGCGGAACCTGAAGAAACTGCGAGGTCTTTCAGCGCCATAATCAGCGACTCACCTTCAACGTAGTTGAAGCTGACGTTGAGAATGTTCGGCGCACCGTGTTCCAGGTCACCGTTCAGGTAAACTTCTTCGATATCTTTGATGCCGTTCCACAGACGGTTACGCAGGCCGCGCAGACGTTCCATCTCGGTCGCCATCTCTTCTTTTGCGATGCGATAGGCCTCGCCCATTCCGACGATCTGGTGAACAGGCAGAGTGCCGGAACGCATACCGCGCTCGTGACCGCCGCCGTGCATTTGCGCTTCGATGCGTACGCGCGGTTTACGACGTACATACAGCGCACCGATACCTTTCGGGCCATAGATTTTGTGACCGGAGAAAGACATCAGGTCAACTTTCAACTGGCTCAGGTCGATAGGCAGTTTGCCCACGCTCTGGGTTGCATCAACGTGATAGATAATGCCACGAGCACGGCACATTTCGCCGATAGCCGCGATATCCTGCACCACGCCGATTTCGTTATTTACGTGCATGATGGAAACAAGGATGGTGTCATCACGCATCGCTGCTTCAAGTTCTTTCAGATCGATAATGCCGTTACGCTGCGGTGCCAGGTAGGTGACTTCAAAACCTTCGCGCTCCAGCTGACGGCAGGTATCCAGTACCGCTTTGTGTTCGGTTTTGCTGGTGATGATGTGCTTGCCTTTTTTCTGATAAAAGTTGGCTGCACCTTTGATCGCCAGGTTGTCAGATTCGGTTGCACCAGAGGTAAAGACGATTTCACGCGGATCAGCGCCGACCAGATCGGCAATCTGATTACGGGCGATATCTACCGCTTCTTCAGCCTGCCAGCCGAAACGGTGAGAACGGGAGGCCGGGTTACCAAAGGTTCCGTCCATCGTCATAAACTGCATCATTTTCTCGGCAACACGCGGGTCCACCGGCGTGGTTGCGGAGTAGTCGAGATAAATCGGTAATTTCATTGCTCTATAAACTCCGTACATCACTCAATGCAAGGAACCAGGCTACCGGCTGGATGTACGACCGTGTTTACGGAGCGCGATACGCCCCGGCCTGATTCTAATATCTTGTTATCTTTAACCTAACTGTTTCGGGTTTCAGCAAGTTGACAAACTTACGAATCTCCGGGAGCTTACATAAGTAAGTGACCGGAGTGAGTATGTGCAGTCAACGCAGATGCAACACGAAACAGGACGGTTAAATTAAGCGCGTAACTTAACGTCGATCGCGTCTTGTATGCGGGTGCGTGGCGCGTCGTGAGTATGCT
This sequence comes from Shigella sonnei, assembly GCF_002950395.1. NCBI lineage: Bacteria > Pseudomonadati > Pseudomonadota > Gammaproteobacteria > Enterobacterales > Enterobacteriaceae > Shigella > Shigella sonnei. The sequence goes on along the minus strand of NZ_CP026802.1, from coordinate 162,312 downwards.
GACGACCAGACACATCCAGCACTTCCTGGTTATTAACCAGTTCGCCTAAAGTAATGTTGTTGAGAAAACCGGTGAGACGGTCGCTCAAATCACGCCACAGCGCGTGGGTCAGGCATTTATCGCCGCCCTGGCAACCGCCTTTACCCTGACAACGGGTAGCATCTACAGATTCGTCAACGGCGCTAATCACTTCGCCAACGGCGATGCTGCTGGCATCTTTGCCTAACAGATAACCACCGCCTGGTCCACGTACGCTGGAAACCAGACCATTTTTACGCAGACGGGAAAACAGTTGTTCCAGATAAGAAAGGGAAATTCCCTGACGTTCGGAAATATCAGCCAACGGTACCGGGCCCGCTTCAGAGTTGAGCGCAACGTCAAGCATTGCGGTCACGGCATAGCGCCCTTTAGATGTCAGTCTCATGTCTTACTTCACCTCAAACTCGCCCCTGCCCGGGGTTTTTTATTGTAAAAGTGGGGGTATTGCATAGCAGGGTCAAGTCTGACATTCCCGAGTAAATTGGTCAACTATTTACTTGACTGATTTAGTCGGGTATTTAACCTTCAGTGCCATTTTTTTATCGTGGCGTTTGTACCTGTTGTCCTTCCAGACCATGGGCGGGTTGAGGGCAATTATTCGCATTAGCGCTGGCCTCTTCCCCTCACCCTAACCCTCTCCCCGAAGGGGCGAGGGGACCGTCCGTGCATTTATCTGGCTTAGCCCTCAGGCCTTATTACCTTTATTCTGCTGCTCTATAGAAGCCAGAATCCCGCGCAGGATATTCAATTCCTGGCTTTCCGGGCGCGCACGGGTAAACAGACGGCGCAATTTATTCATCACCTGCCCCGGATGGTTTTCACGGATAAAACCGGTTGCCAGCAGCGTTTGTTCCAGATGACCATAAAAACGCTCCAGATCATCGACCAGCGGATACGGCGTCTCTTCATGCTCGACCTGCTCGCCATTTTCCTGAGTTGCCAGCCAGGCCATACGCACTTCATAGGCAATAACCTGAACCGCCATTGCCAAGTTCAGCGAACTGTATTCCGGGTTTGCCGCAATCGCGACATGATAATGGCATTTCTGCAACTCTTCATTGGTCAAGCCGACGCGCTCACGACCAAACACCAGCGCCACCGGGGTATTTGCCGCTTCAGCGACGCTTTTCAGACCGCATTCGCGCGGGTCGAGCATCGGCCACGGCAGCGTGCGGGAGCGTGCGCTGGTGCCCACCACCAGGCTACAACCGGCTAACGCTTCGTCGAGCGTATCGACGATGTGAGCATTACCAATCACATCGCTGGCCCCTGCTGCCAGGGCAATCGCCTGGGAGTCGGGTTTCACCAGTGGATTAACCAGCCACAGATTGGTTAATCCCATTGTTTTCATGGCACGGGCAACAGAACCCATATTGCCGGTGTGTGACGTCTCCACCAGCACAATTCGAATATTTTGCAGCATTGTCTTTCTTCATCTAAAGATTATTCACGCATCTTATCATAAAACGAAGACAGATGCCGATCTCGCTGCTATACTCTGCGCCGTTTTCCCGTTCTTTAACATCCAGTGAGAGAGACCGATGCATCCGATGCTGAACATCGCCGTGCGCGCAGCGCGCAAGGCGGGTAATTTAATTGCCAAAAACTATGAAACCCCGGACGCTGTAGAAGCGAGCCAGAAAGGCAGTAACGATTTCGTGACCAACGTAGATAAAGCTGCCGAAGCGGTGATTATCGACACGATTCGTAAATCTTACTCACAGCACACCATCATCACCGAAGAAAGCGGTGAACTTGAAGGTACTGATCAGGATGTTCAATGGGTTATCGATCCACTGGATGGCACTACCAACTTTATCAAACGTCTGCCGCACTTCGCGGTATCTATCGCCGTTCGTATCAAAGGCCGCACCGAAGTTGCTGTGGTATACGATCCTATGCGTAACGAACTGTTCACCGCCACTCGCGGTCAGGGCGCACAGCTGAACGGCTACCGTCTGCGCGGTAGCACCGCTCGCGATCTCGACGGTACCATTCTGGCGACCGGCTTCCCGTTCAAAGCAAAACAGTACGCCACTACCTACATCAACATCGTCGGCAAACTGTTCAACGAATGTGCAGACTTCCGTCGTACCGGTTCTGCGGCGCTGGATCTGGCTTACGTCGCTGCGGGTCGTGTTGACGGTTTCTTTGAAATCGGTCTGCGTCCGTGGGATTTCGCGGCAGGCGAGCTGCTGGTTCGTGAAGCAGGCGGCATCGTCAGCGACTTCACCGGTGGTCATAACTACATGCTGACCGGTAACATCGTTGCTGGTAACCCGCGCGTTGTGAAAGCCATGCTGGCGAACATGCGTGACGAGTTAAGCGACGCTCTGAAGCGTTAATGACTCAGGCGGGTGATGTCACTCACCCGCCCTCGCCTTTCAGGCGCTATTCTGAAATACTTCCTCACCGCTTTACTTTCTTTCGTCACTCTCCCACCATCTTTCCCCGATTAATGGATGATAAAGAAGTCACAAGGAAAGGTTATGGCGCTGCCAGTGAACAAACGCGTTCTCAAAATTCTGTTTATTCTCTTTGTTGTTGCCTTCTGCGTTTATTTAGTGCCGCGCGTTGCCATCAACTTCTTCTATTATCCTGACGATAAAATTTACGGTCCCGACCCCTGGTCGGCGGAATCCGTCGAATTTACGGCTAAGGACGGTACTCGTCTGCAAGGCTGGTTTATTCCTTCTTCGACGGGCCCTGCTGACAATGCCATCGCAACCATCATTCATGCTCACGGCAATGCCGGAAATATGTCCGCCCACTGGCCGCTGGTCAGTTGGTTACCCGAGCGTAATTTCAACGTTTTTATGTTTGATTATCGCGGGTTTGGTAAATCAAAAGGCACGCCGTCCCAGGCCGGATTGCTGGACGATACGCAAAGTGCCATCAATGTGGTGCGCCATCGCAGTGATGTAAACCCACAACGGCTGGTGCTGTTCGGGCAGAGTATTGGCGGGGCGAATATTCTTGCTGTTATTGGTCAGGATGATCGTGAAGGCATACGTGCGGTGATCCTCGACTCCACATTTGCCTCTTATGCAACCATCGCCAATCAGATGATCCCCGGCAGTGGCTACTTACTTGATGAGAGTTACAGCGGCGAAAATTATATCGCCAGCGTCAGCCCGATCCCGCTTTTACTCATTCACGGTAAAGCTGATCACGTTATCCCATGGCAGCACAGCGAAAAGTTGTATAGCCTGGCAAAAGAGACAAAACGGTTGATCCTAATCCCGGATGGCGAACACATTGATGCTTTTTCCGATCGTCACGGCGATGTTTATCGCGAACAGATGGTGGACTTTATCCTTAGCGCGTTGAATCCGCAGAACTAACCCATGATCGCTAGCACGATAATCATTCACAAAACCACCTTAAGACATGCTAATCCACTGGTCAGAACAGTTTAAGATGAGAAAAATTCTGTGACGCTTGCCAACATTTCTGATGATTAGCATTCCCTTCGCCATCTCCCTGAGCAAACTTTAGCTATTCTTATCAATTATGCTTATGGGAGATCTACAGATGATGCCTACGCTTGCTCCACCATCTGTCCTTTCGGCTCCCCAGCGCCGCTGCCAGATCTTGCTGACGCTCTTTCAGCCGGGGTTGACCGCCACCATGGCAACCTTCAGCGAGCTTAATGGTGTGGATGATGATATTGCCAGTCTTGATATCAGCGAAACAGGACGGGAGATCCTGCGCTATCATCAACTCACACTGACGACTGGTTATGACGGTAGCTACCGGGTTGAAGGTACAGTGCTTAACCAACGTTTGTGTTTATTTCACTGGCTACGACGTGGTTTCCGTCTGTGTCCGTCATTTATTACCAGCCAATTCACCCCCGCCCTGAAGAGTGAACTGAAGCGGCGCGGAATTGCGCGTAACTTTTACGACGATACCAATCTACAAGCGTTAGTGAATCTCTGCTCCCGACGGCTGCAAAAACGCTTTGAAACGCGCGATATTCATTTCCTGTGTCTGTATCTGCAATATTGTTTGCTGCAACACCACGCTGGAATTACGCCTCAGTTTAATCCGCTCCAACGTCGCTGGGCGGAATCCTGCCTTGAATTTCAGGTAGCGCAGGAAATTGGACGCCACTGGCAGCGTCGGGCGCTCCAGCCTGTACCGCCTGATGAGCCACTGTTTATGGCATTACTTTTTTCCATGTTGCGGGTTCCCGATCCATTGCGTGATGCGCATCAGCGAGACAGACAATTGCGTCAGTCTATCAAACGTCTGGTAAACCATTTTCGTGAGCTGGGAAATGTTCGTTTTTATGATGAACAGGGGTTATGCGATCAGCTTTATACCCACCTCGCCCAGGCGTTAAATCGCAGTTTGTTTGCCATCGGTATTGATAATACCCTGCCGGAAGAGTTCGCCAGACTGTACCCACGCCTGGTGCGCACCACCCGCGCGGCGCTGGCCGGATTTGAAAGTGAATACGGCGTCCATCTTTCTGATGAGGAAAGCGGTCTGGTCGCGGTGATTTTCGGTGCCTGGCTAATGCAGGAAAACGATCTGCATGAAAAACAGATTATTCTACTGACCGGGAATGATAGCGAGCGAGAAGCGCAGATTGAGCAGCAGTTACGCGAACTAACGTTACTGCCGCTCAACATTAAGCATATGTCGGTAAAGGCATTTTTGCAGACAGGCGCTCCGCGTGGCGCGGCACTGATTATTGCGCCTTATACCATGCCATTACCGCTCTTTTCACCACCGCTGATCTATACGGACCTGACGCTGACAACACATCAACAGGAGCAGATCCGCAAAATGCTCGAATCAGCATGAGGGAACAACTTTCGGGCGCAAAAACATTGCCGGAAGCGCCACCAGCGCCATTACCCAGAACACGCCGTGGCCCAGATATTGATACAGGAAACCGGCGAAAACGGTCATGATAGCGATACTGCCGCCCATCGCGACGGCAGAGTAAACCGCCTGTAAACGGATGACTTCGCTACCCTGGCGAACAGCAATATAGCGCATGGCGGCCAGGTGGCAGACCGTGAAGGTGCCGCAATGCAAAATTTGCACCACTATCAACCACGGCAACGCCGTAGTTGCTCCCATAATGCCCCAGCGCACTACGCCGCAAATCGCCGAGATCAACAGCATATCGCGAGCACTACAACGGCGGAAAAGTTTATTACTCAGCGCAAAGATAATGACTTCCGCCACCACGCCCAGCGACCACAAATACCCCACCGCCGAGGCCGAGTAGCCAGCTGCCTGCCAGTAAATGGCGCTAAAACCGTAATAGGCCGAATGTGCCCCCTGCAATAAACAAACGCAGGCCAGAAAGCGCCAGTTCTGGCGAACCAGCGCCAACCACGCAGACCAACCGGTGCTCTCCTGCTGGCGACTTGCCCCTTGTGGCTGAATCGTCGGACGGATGAGAAAGCCGAGCAGCATGGATGCCACGCCCAACGTCAACAGCGCGAGGATCACCCGATAATCAAACATAGTGACCAGTTTGCCCGTCAGCGCCGAGCCAATGACAAACGCCACCGAGCCCCACAGTCGCACTTTGCCGTAATCAAGCGGGAACTGCTTTTGCCACGTATTCGCCAGTGCATCGGTCAACGGTACCAGCGGTGAGAAAAAGAGGTTAAAGCCAATCATCACCAGCATCAGCCACGCTACGTGCGCCCCCGCCCAGAAGGCGACAGCAAAGAGAAGTGTCAGCAGTGCCAGCACGCGCAAGGCGGAAATCAGGCGGGAAGGATCGCTGACGCGGGGCGCGATGAGCAAACTCCCGAGAAAACGGGCAACCAGACCTGCCCCCAATAACAGGCCGATGGTTTCTGGCGTTAAACCAATCCCTTTAAGCCAGACGCTCCAGAAAGGTAGAAAAATGCCGTAACTAAAAAAGTATGTGAAATAGCCGAGCGCCAACCAGCGCGTGGATTGCAAAACCATGAGTCCCTCCCGTCAGGAGGCGTTAGTCTGGGGTTAATCGAATGTTGGTGCAAGTTGAAAAATAAGAATATTCGAGCCTGCTTCCCGATGTCTGTAACGCCAGTTCACAAGCACTAAAAAACTGCGATCCGCGACGCATGTTGCAAAAATAATGCGTAATTATGCCGTTACGCTTGCCAAACGTTCCTGCACAATGGCGATGAAATCGCGTAATGCCGGCTTCATCTCCCCTTTCTTCCACGCCATCAGTAAAGCAATGGAAGGCACATTTCCGGCAATGGGACGAAAAACAACCTGCCCGGTATTAAAATTATTCATATAACCGGGTATCAAAGTGACGCCCAGCCCCATGCCCACCAGATTCATGGTCACCAGAATATTCGTTGCCACCTGGACGATATTTGGCTGGCTGTTTTCTTGCGCAAACCACGCTTTAACGATCGGCGCAAGCGAACCGGAATACGCCGGATCGGTACTGACGAAATTCACGCCATCCAGTTGCGCGGCGGTGATCTCTTTTTCATGTGCTAAAGGGTGATCAACCGGTAACACCACCACTAATGGTTCGTCAAAAAGCTCCAGATAATCAATCTCCGGGCTATAAACAGGATGGCGCATTAAGCCGACGTCGAGTTCACCACGGCGAATTTTTTCCTCCTGTTGCGTGGTGATTAAACTCACCAGCTCAATCAAGGTGTCTGGCTGTCTGAGACGAAACATTGGTAATACTTTTGGCAATAAATTCACTTCCGCCGATGGCACAAAGCCAATGGTTAATTGTCTGTCTTCCTGAACAATTTTCCGCGCCCGTAATTTGGCATTTTCCGCTTGTTCGAGGATTGCCAGCGCGTCCTGGAGAAAACATTCTCCCGCCGCCGTCAACGCGACTTTGCGCTTATCCCTCACCAGTAACGGAACACCGACACAGTTTTCAAGATCGCGGATCTGGCTGCTTAACGAAGGCTGTGAGGTATGCAGTTTTTCCGCCGCACGGGTAAAGTTCAGTGCCTGCGCCACTGCGACGAAATAGCGTAAATGCCGTAGTTCCATCACCTTCCCCTTGTTATCGAAAAAACGTCTCAGCTGGTAGAAATTAACTATTTCACATATTAGCAACCAACCAGCAACATCCTTATGACACAAAAATAGAAGGTCAATACATCTTATCTTTCAGGATTAAAAAATATGACCACACCCTCAGATTTAAACATTTACCAACTGATTGATACCCAAAATGGTCGGGTCACTCCGCGTATTTATACCGACCCAGATATTTACCAACTGGAGCTTGAACGTATTTTCGGCCGTTGCTGGTTATTTCTCGCCCACGAAAGCCAGATCCCAAAACCTGGTGATTTCTTTAACACCTACATGGGGGAAGATGCGGTTGTCGTAGTGCGTCAGAAAGACGGCAGCATTAAGGCGTTTCTCAACCAATGCCGCCACCGGGCCATGCGTGTGAGTTATGCAGATTGCGGCAACACTCGCGCCTTTACCTGTCCGTATCACGGCTGGTCTTATGGCATTAACGGCGAGTTGATCGATGTACCGCTGGAACCTCGCGCCTACCCACAAGGGTTGTGTAAATCCCACTGGGGACTAAACGAAGTTCCTTGTGTGGAGAGTTATAAAGGGCTGATTTTTGGCAACTGGGATACCAGCGCACCGGGCCTGCGTGATTACCTGGGTGACATTGCCTGGTATCTGGATGGCATGCTGGATCGTCGCGAAGGCGGCACCGAAATTGTCGGCGGCGTACAAAAGTGGGTGATCAACTGTAACTGGAAATTCCCGGCAGAGCAGTTCGCCAGTGACCAGTATCATGCTCTGTTCAGCCATGCTTCTGCCGTTCAGGTATTAGGGGCGAAAGATGATGGCAGCGATAAGCGCCTCGGTGATGGACAAACCGCCCGCCCGGTGTGGGAAACCGCCAAAGATGCGCTGCAATTTGGTCAGGACGGTCACGGTAGCGGTTTCTTCTTTACTGAAAAACCGGATGCTAATGTCTGGGTCGATGGCGCAGTTTCAAGCTATTACCGCGAAACCTATGCCGAAGCAGAACAACGTTTAGGTGAAGTTCGCGCCCTGCGCCTGGCGGGTCATAACAATATTTTCCCCACGCTTTCATGGCTCAACGGCACTGCCACGCTCCGCGTCTGGCATCCGCGCGGCCCTGATCAAGTTGAAGTGTGGGCGTTCTGTATTACTGACAAAGCCGCCTCCGATGAAGTTAAAGCCGCTTTTGAAAACAGCGCCACTCGTGCTTTTGGTCCTGCTGGTTTTCTCGAGCAGGATGACTCGGAGAACTGGTGTGAAATCCAGAAATTGCTTAAAGGCCACCGCGCCCGCAACAGCAAACTGTGTCTGGAAATGGGGCTTGGTCAGGAAAAGCGCCGCGACGACGGCATTCCTGGCATTACTAACTATATCTTTTCAGAAACTGCCGCTCGTGGAATGTACCAACGCTGGGCCGATCTTCTGAGTAGCGAAAGCTGGCAGGAAGTGCTCGATAAAACCGCCGCTTACCAGCAGGAGGTGATGAAATGAGTGCGCAAGTTTCACTAGAGTTACATCACCGCATTAGCCAGTTTCTCTTTCACGAAGCCAGCTTACTGGACGACTGGAAATTTCGTGACTGGCTGGAGCAGCTCGACAAAGAGATTCGTTACACCATGCGCACCACAGTTAACGCGCAAACACGCGACCGCCGCAAAGGCGTCCAGCCACCGACAACCTGGATTTTTAATGACACCAAAGACCAGCTGGAGCGGCGAATCGCCCGTCTGGAAACGGGCATGGCCTGGGCAGAAGAGCCGCCGTCACGCACCCGTCACTTAATCAGCAACTGCCAGATAAGCGAAACCGACATCCCAAACGTATTTGCTGTGCGGGTAAATTATCTGCTTTATCGGGCACAAAAAGAGCGCGATGAAACATTCTATGTTGGAACGCGTTTCGACAAAGTTCGCCGTCTGGAAGATGACAACTGGCGCTTGCTGGAACGGGATATCGTCCTGGATCAAGCGGTAATCACTTCCCATAACCTGAGTGTACTGTTCTGATGAATCGAATTTATGCGTGTCCCGTTGCGGATGTGCCGGAGGGTGAGGCTCTCCGGATCGATACCTCGCCCGTCATCGCCCTGTTCAACGTTGGCGGCGAGTTTTATGCCATTAACGATCGTTGCAGCCATGGTAATGCGTCGATGTCAGAAGGGTATCTGGAAGATGACGCCACGGTGGAGTGCCCGCTACACGCCGCCAGTTTTTGCCTGAAAACGGGGAAAGCGTTATGCCTGCCCGCCACCGATCCGCTCACCACTTATCCAGTACACGTTGAAGGTGGTGACATTTTCATCGACTTACCGGAGGCGCAGCCATGAGCGATCTGCATAACGAGTCCATTTTTATTACCGGCGGCGGATCGGGATTAGGGCTGGCGCTGGTCGAGCGATTTATCGAAGAAGGCGCGCAAGTTGCCACGCTGGAACTGTCGGCGGCAAAAGTCGCCAGTCTGCGTCAGCGATTTGGCGAACATATTCTGGCGGTGGAAGGTAACGTGACCTGTTATGCCGATTATCAACGCGCGGTCGATCAGATCCTGACTCGTTCCGGCAAGCTGGATTGTTTTATCGGCAATGCAGGCATCTGGGATCACAATGCCTCACTGGTTAATACTCCCGCAGAGACGCTCGAAACCGGCTTCCACGAGCTGTTTAACGTCAACGTACTCGGTTACCTGCTGGGCGCAAAAGCCTGCGCTCCGGCGTTAATCGCCAGTGAAGGCAGCATGATTTTCACACTGTCAAATGCCGCCAGGTATCCTGGCGGCGGTGGCCCGCTGTACACCGCCAGTAAACATGCCGCAACCGGACTTATTCGCCAACTGGCTTATGAACTGGCACCGAAAGTGCGGGTGAATGGCGTCGGCCCGTGTGGTATGGCCAGCGACCTGCGCGGCCCACAGGCGCTCGGGCAAAGTGAAACCTCGATAATGCAGTCTCTGACGCCGGAGAAAATTGCCGCCATTTTACCGCTGCAATTTTTCCCGCAACCGGCGGATTTTACGGGGCCGTATGTGATGTTGGCATCGCGGCGCAATAATCGCGCATTAAGCGGTGTGATGATCAACGCTGATGCGGGTTTAGCGATTCGCGGCATTCGCCACGTAGCGGCTGGGCTGGATCTTTAAGGAAGCACGATGAAAGAAAAAACGATCATTATTGTCGGTGGCGGGCAAGCGGCGGCAATGGCTGCGGCCTCGCTACGCCAGCAAGGGTTCACCGGTGAGCTGCATCTGTTTTCCGATGAGCGACATCTTCCTTATGAACGACCTCCACTCTCGAAATCCATGTTGCTGGAAGATTCCCCGCAGTTACAGCAGGTGTTACCCGCTAACTGGTGGCAGGAAAACAATGTTCATCTGCATTCCGGTGTAACCATCAAAACGCTGGGTCGCGACACACGAGAGTTAGTGTTAACCAACGGCGAAAGCTGGCACTGGGATCAGCTTTTTATAGCAATCGGCGCGGCAGCTCGACCGCTGCCGTTGCTTGATGCACTGGGAGAACGCTGCTTTACCCTACGCCATGCCGGTGATGCCGCCAGACTGCGAGAAGTTCTGCAGCCCGAACGGTCAGTCGTGATTGTCGGTGCCGGAACTATTGGTCTGGAACTGGCTGCCAGCGCCACGCAGCGCAGATGTAAGGTGACAGTGATTGAACTGGCGGCAACCGTCATGGGCCGTAATGCACCACCGCCCGTGCAACGCTATCTTTTACAGCGCCACCAGCAGGCTGGTGTGCGCATTCTGCTCAATAATGCCATTGAACATGTGGTCGATGGTGAAAAAGTAGAACTGACGCTGCAAAGTGGGGAAACGCTTCAGGCTGATGTGGTGATTTACGGTATTGGTATCAGCGCCAACGAGCAACTGGCTCGCGAGGCCAACCTTGATACTGCCAATGGCATTGTCATTGATGAGGCTTGCCGCACCTGCGATCCCGCGATCTTTGCCGGTGGCGATGTGGCAATCACTCGTCTTGATAATGGTGCACTACACCGCTGCGAAAGCTGGGAAAACGCCAATAACCAGGCGCAAATTGCCGCTGCCGCAATGTTAGGGCTACCGCTACCGCTACTGCCGCCGCCGTGGTTCTGGAGCGATCAGTACAGTGATAACTTACAGTTTATTGGCGATATGCGTGGCGATGACTGGCTTTGTCGTGGCAACCCGGAAACTCAGAAGGCGATTTGGTTTAATCTGCAAAACGGCGTGCTTATCGGTGCGGTCACGCTGAATCAGGGGCGTGAGATTCGCCCAATTCGCAAATGGATCCAGAGCGGCAAAACGTTTGATGCGAAACTGCTGATAGATGAGAACATCGCGCTTAAATCACTGTAACCAGGATAATTAGCGAATATCTCAACGCCTGGGGCGTGGCGAGGTGCAAGAGTGTGTATTACGTTTAAATCACATTATCTTGCAAAGGGATTGGTTATGAACACACTACGTTGGTGATGCTGCCAACTTACTGATTTAGTGTATGATGGTGTTTTTGAGGTGCTCCAGTGGCTTCTGTTTCTATCAGCTGTCCCTCCTGTTCAGCTACTGACGGGGGGGTGCGTAACGGCAAAAGCACTGCCGGACATCAGCGCTATCTCTGCTCTCACTGCCGTAAAACATGGCAACTGCAGTTCACTTACACCGCTTCTCAACCCGGTACGCACCAGAAAATCATTGATATGGCCATGAATGGCGTTGGATGCCGGGCAACTGCACGCATTATGGGCGTTGGCCTCAACACGATTTTACGTCACTTAAAAAACTCAGGCCGCAGTCGGTAACCTCGCGCATACAGCCGGGCAGTGACGTCATCGTCTGCGCGGAAATGGACGAACAGTGGGGCTATGTCGGGGCTAAATCGCGCCAGCGCTGGCTGTTTTACGCGTATGACAGTCTCCGGAAGACGGTTGTTGCGCACGTATTCGGTGAACGCACTATGGCGACGCTGGGGCGTCTTATGAGCCTGCTGTCACCCTTTGACGTGGTGATATGGATGACGGATGGCTGGCCGCTGTATGAATCCCGCCTGAAGGGAAAGCTGCACGTAATCAGCAAGCGATATACGCAGCGAATTGAGCGGCATAACCTGAATCTGAGGCAGCACCTGGCACGGCTGGGACGGAAGTCGCTGTCGTTCTCAAAATCGGTGGAGCTGCATGACAAAGTCATCGGGCATTATCTGAACATAAAACACTATCAATAAGTTGGAGTCATTACCCACTACGTTATTTTGATTTTGGAGCTGCCCGCCCCGTTTTGTTATTAATTGCCCGTATCGCCGTGGTCTTAATTTTCATTATTTTTGGTTTTCCCAAAATGATGGGCTTTGACGGTACGGTCCAATATATGGCCTCGTTGGGCGCGCCAATGCCGATGCTGGCAGCGATTATTGCGGTAGTTATGGAAGTGCCCGCCGCGATATTAATCGTGCTTGGCTTTTTCACCCGTCCGCTGGCGGTGCTGTTTATTTTCTACACGCTGGGTACGGCGGTGATTGGTCACCATTACTGGGATATGACCGGCGATGCGGTTGGGCCAAATATGATTAATTTCTGGAAGAATGTCAGTATCGCTGGCGCGTTCTTGCTATTGGCAATTACCGGGCCGGGGGCAATTTCTCTCGATCGGCGTTAGGAAAGATGCCGGATGCGGCGTGAACGCCTTATCCGGCATTTAATAAATTACAGCCACTCTACCCGCAACGACATCTCTGAAGTTGTTGATTCCCCTGGTGCTAGCGCAATGAGATCACCCCCTTCCGGGCGATGATGATCATCCGGCGCATGGCTCATCGGTTCCAGACAGAAGAAATCAAACGCATATCCTTTATCAAACGCAGGGTCGGAAACAAAGATGAAATAACACGGTGCAGGTGGCGTCGTTTCCATGATGATGGCATAACCTTCCTGCGGCTGCTCGATGCGGGCCTGACCATTCCATCCGGCAAAACCATTGTTCACCCACTGGCGCGGCAACGGCGCGAGCTGGTTAAAATCCAGTTCCTGCGGTAGCTGCTCGCAAAACTCACCCGCCAGCCACTGCTCCCGTTCCAGCCAGTAACCGCTCGCCTGCGCCTGAATCCGCGTTTGTGGTGACAACGGAAAATAAGGATGCCAGCCGGTACCAAATGGCAGCGTCTCTGCCCCTTGATTGGTGACAGAGAGCGTCACCGTCAGCGTATCCGCCGTTAAATGAAACGCCTGACTTACCCGATAGTGATAGACACCGCTGCGATGTTCATACACCAGACACAAACTATCATCGCTGTGCGAGACACATTGCCACTCGCCCAGCCAGCCATCGCCGTGTAGATAGTGCGCATCCCACTCAACATTCGGTTGCAGTTGATACTCACGCCCCTGCCAGACAAAACGGTTGCCGCTCACCCGGTTTGCAAATGGCACCAGCGGAAAACATGAGGCATCGGTTGCCACACCGCTTTTTTTACCAGGACGTAAGAGCGGCGTCGTATCGCGCCAGAAGCCTTCGATTACGCCGCCCTGGTCAGAAACGTCCAGCTTTAGCGACCCGTGGGATAAGGTATAGATGGTCATCCGCTAACTCCTTAATCCGGGAAGTTAATCACAACTTTCCCGCATTTGCCGCTCGCCATCAGCGCATAGGCATCACCTGCCTGTTCCAGCGAGAAGCGATGGGTAATGGCGTTACGCGGCCACAGCTTCCAGTCAGTCAAATCGTGGGCGCATTTTTCCATATGGAACAGACTGGTCACCCAGGAGCCGATAATCCGCCGTTGATGGTGCATCAGATCGGCGCTGACCTCGAATTCCACTTTTCCGGTTTCACCAATGTAAACCACCCGTCCCCAGTCAGCGGTGGATTGCAGTGCCAGCAAGCGACCTGCGGCATTACCAGAACAATCGAGCGCAACATCCGCGCCACCGTGGGTGAGTTCGGCGATAATCTGCGGCAGACCTTCGGTGGTTGCTAAATAGCCGTGATCCATCACCCCTAACTGTTTTGCCATCGCCAGACGTTCCGGCAGCATATCAACGCCGATGATCCGTTTTGCACCGCGACCTTTCGCCAGCATCATCGCCATCATGCCGACCGGCCCCAGACCGACCACCAGCACGTTATCGCTGCCGGAAACTTCGCCGCGCAAAATCCCTTCATAGGCCGTGCCAACGCCGCAACTGATAAACGCACCATCTTCGTAGCTCAGCGCATCCGGCAGGAGGATCAGATCTTTTTCTTCCGCCAGCAGATATTCGGCATGACCGCCGTCACGCTGCCAGCCGTAAGCCGCTTTTCCTTTGCCAGTACAAGAGATAGGAAAGCCGCGGCGGCAGTTCGGGCAAAAACCACAGCCAGAAATGTGATACACCAGCACGCGGTCGCCCTCTTTAAAATGGCGGCAGCCTTGCCCCATCGCCACAATCTGCCCGCACGGTTCATGACCGTTGATAAATCCCTGGTATAACGGTTTATCGGGTGCCGCCGCCGTGGCACAGTGTTGATGATAGATATAGTGGACATCGCTTCCGCAAATCCCGGAGGATTTCATTTTGATCAGTACCTGGTTAATCCCCGGCGTCGGCACCGCAACTTCCCGCAGATCGACGGTTGAATTTCCTGGTAAATAAGCTGCCAGCATCGTTTTCATAAATCCCTCATTAACAATACGATTAATTTTCATCCCTGCCGCACCCGCGCCAGGGGCGTTAAGGTTTAGCGTTTCGCTTTACTGCTTCGCTGGGTCAGCAAGATATTCGCCAGCACCGCCACCACGATGATGACGCCGCGTACCACCTGCTGGAAAAAGGAGTTAATACCGAGCAGCACCAGACCGTTACCGATTAGCGTAATCACCAGCACACCAAGCAATGTACCGAACAGGGAACCGCGACCGCCGGAAAGTGCCGTACCGCCGACCACGACCGCGGCGATGACGTCAAACTCCAGACCGTTTGCGGCACCTGCGTTACCGGAACCGAGGCGTGCCGCCAGCAAAATGCCGGTCACCGCCGCTAATAATCCCGAAAGGGTAAAGATAAGAATGCGCACCCGACGAACGTTAATACCGCACAACTGCGCCGCCGTGGCATTACCGCCAACGGCAAAAACCGAGCGCCCGAAGGCGGTTTTTCGGCTAATGAACACAAACAGCGCAAACAACACCATCATGATCAGCGCGGATACTGGCACACCGAGAAATTGTCCGCCCAGCCAGTCCAGCACCTCGTTTTCGTCAATCGGCACTGGCAGTGCGTTGGTCATAAACAGCCCCATTCCGCGCAGGGCGCTCCACAGCCCCAGTGTGGCAACGAAACTTGGTACGTTAAACACGCCGCGCAGCACCCCGGCGAGCGTTCCCATCAGCGCGCCTAACAGCAACACCAGCAGACAAGCAATCGCCAACGGAACTTCAAATTGCAGCAAAAATGCCAGGCACACCGAGACAAAAGCCACCATCGGCCCAACGCTGACATCAATTTCACCGGAGATAATAATCAGCGTCATCGCCCAGGCGGCAATCCCAATGGTGGCGGCATCGCGCAGCACGTTCATCTGGTTATTCAATGAGATAAAGCCAGGCGCGTTCAGGGAGAAGACCAGATAAAGAATGGCAATCACCACCAGCAAACCGATCTCATTAATATGGCGACTGACAAATTGTTTGAGCGAGACGCTCTTGCCCTGCGGCAATGGTAATGACGAAGCAGACATCTTCAGGTTCCTCGGTAAAATTCATCAGTGCACAGACAGAATGGCGGACATCAGCTCATCCACATTGACCGGCGAGTGAAACTCCTGCGAGAACGTGCCGTGCTGTAATAACAGGATGCGGTCACACACCAGCGGCAACTCCTCCACTTCACTGGAGATAAACACCACGCTTTTTCCTTCGGCAGCCAGCTCACGGACAATACGGTAAATCTGCTGTTTGGCTTCGATATCGACGCCGCGCGTTGGCTCGTCGAGCAACAAAATCTGGCTGGCGGCATAGACCCAACGACCGATCACCACTTTTTGCTGATTGCCACCAGAAAGCGTGCCGATGGGCGTTTCGCTACTAGCGGCCTTGACCGTCATCCGCTGCATCACCTCTTCGGTCAGGCGGCGGATGGTGGACCATTGCAGCACTCCGTTGGCGCTGATTTTTTGCCGATTGGTCAGCACTGTATTTTCGTCAACGCCCAACCAGGGAATGATCCCCGCTTCTTTGCGGTTTTCTGGCGTATAGCCAATGCCGCGTTTCAGCATGTCGCCGTAATCGGGGCGCGTGATTTTCTCGCCGTTGATAACAATTTCGCCCTGTTCATACGTCTCCAGCCCAACAATCGCCTTCAGCAATTCACTGCGCCCTGCCCCCAGCAGGCCAGCAATGCCAAGCACTTCGCCGCGACGTAACGTAAAGCTGATATCCTCCAGCTTGGGCTTATGGCGTAACGCACGGACTTCCAGTACGGCCTGATCCACAATTTCCTGAGGGGCAACCGGCGCAATATCAACGTGATCACGCCCTAGCATTAGCGACACAATATGATGCGTGGAGGTGTTTTCGAGCATCACATCGCCCGCCACCTGACCATCGCGCATAACGGTGGCACAGGAGGCAATGCGGCGGATTTCTTCCATCCGGTGGCTGACATAAATCACCGCCACGCCCAGTGCCGACATCTTTTTCACCGCACTGATCACCAGTTCAACTTCTGCACTGGCAAGCGAGCTGGTGGGTTCATCAAGAATGACCACGCGCGGCTCGCCCTTCATCACCCGTGCAATTTCCACCAGTTGCTTTTGCGCCGGGCTTAGCGTTGAAACAAGTTGTTCAGGACTAACGTCAACGCCCAGCGCCTGTAAGCAACGTTGGGCATCCTGCGCCATTTGCAGGTAATCAATCATGCCGTTGCGGCGAGGCCATTGACCAAGGCAGAGGTTTTCTGCCACCGTCAGCCCTTCCACCAGACTTAATTCCTGATAAACCGCACGAACCCCCAGTTCAGCGGCACGGCGAGTCAACGTAGCTTCGTCACCTTCCAGTCGCGTCTCGCCAATCCAGATATCACCGCTATCCGGGCGTTCGCTGCCGGTAAGCATTCGAATGAGAGTCGATTTGCCCGCGCCGTTTTTACCTAACAGCGCACGAACTTCGCCTTTATTGAGCGTGAAGTTAACGTTATCCAGCGCAACGACGCCGGGGTAACGCTTATTTCCTGCCACCACTTTTGCTACCGGGACTGCCTCTGTTGCCGTGAACATAGGGACCTCTGCGAATCAGCGATTAGGGCAGACCATCAACGTGCGTTGCCAGCCACTGTTTACCATCTTCCGTTTTGGTATAGAGATCGATTGGCACCTGAATCACTTTTTCACCGTCGGCTTGTTTATTGATAACCTTCAATGTTTGCGCGAAAACAGCATTGCCCATTTTCTTACCGGAAATATCCACTACCGCTTTCAGCACCTGATTGTTTTCCAGCTCCTGAGCAATTTCGGTTGTCATATCCGAACCGAAAACAGCAATTTTTCCGGCCTGATTTTGATTACGTACCGCTTTTACCGCGCCGAGTGTCGCACCGCCCGACTCCCCCATAATGGCGTTGAGATCCGGCGTGGAGATAATCAGTTTTTCACCAACGGAAATCGCTTTATTTAAAACAGTCCCTTCCTGATTAGCGACAATTTGCGCGCCGGGAACGCGGGATTTTAATACTTCTTCAAATCCTTTACGTCGCTGCACACAAACTTCAAAGGCTTCGCAATTGATGACGGCAATTTTCGGCTGGTCAATTTTATTGGCAATAAAATAATCGGCGGCAGCGTTACCCAGTTTTTTACCAAATTCCAGTGGATCGCCGACCAGATACGCCGAGACATATTTATCGACACCCTTTTGATTAATACAGGTGTTGTAGCAAATCACCGGAATACCCGCTTCACTGGCGCGACGAACGGTACGGCTACTGCCATTTTCAGACACTGCCGATAAAATAATGGCATCGACATTACGCGCCACGAGGGTATCAACAAAGGTACTTTCTTTCGAAATATCACCCTGGGCGTTAGTTTCAATTAACTGTACCTGTACTGAAGAATCTTTTGCCGCATCCTGAACGCCCTGACGCACTCCAGCGTAATATCCCAGGGTATCAAGGTATATTGCACCAATGGTCATTTCTTTATCCGCAGCCCTGGCAAATAGTGCGCTACCTAATAGCGTAGCCATTAATAATAGATTACGGGTTGTTCTCATTTTTTTAGGCATAGTGCCTCCTGTAGAGTTTTTATTAACAACGGCTTATTCTAATTATTTTGTGATGAGCGGCAGCGCGTGCCGCTCAAATATTACAGTTAATAGGGTTTAGTGAACGTAGTTAAAAATAAAAGGCATCACGGTGGTGAATAATGCCGCTTTCGGCCAGGCCGGATTAATCGCCGTCAATTCAGCGCGAGCAGATTCATATTGCGCAACCTCCCCGAGTCCCGCGGACGCCAGCATCGCCACCATCAGGCATTTTTCTTTATGCTGCTGTTGTAAATCGCCATACAGCGACAACAGGTCAGGTTGTGAAACAGCAAAGAAATCCGCCTCAATACTGGTTTTCGCCATCTCTTGCGCCCACTGTTTCATTTCACTAAACAGTTGCTGTGCGATTTGTTGTTCGCCCAGCAGTCGCAGCGCCATTCCTTGCCAGAAGAGATAATCAACCGGCTGATCGTTGTAATAACTGTGGATGTTAATGGTGCGATCGCCGGTCGCCGCCAGACGTAAACAACGCGTCGCTTCAGTTTCATCGCCCTGCGCGTTGGCGCATATCGCCTGCCAGAACCAGATGTCGTTATCAGTTTGCCCCGGTAAACGGCCTTCGCTTAAATTCTCCGGATAATGCAGCGCGGCATGAAGCAGTTCGCAGGCCTGCTGCGGCTGTCTGGCATCAAGATGCTGCCAGGCGCGTAATAACTGGTTGAGGATAAACTGACTGGTGACCTTCCCTTCCCCGCCTTCCCACGGGTGGAATTTGCGCGTGGCGAGAATGTCCGCCGCTTTGTCTGCCTGACCCGTGAGATGCCACAAATTGAGCAGTTCTGCGGTCATGTCGTCGCGTTTCAGCGCAATTTCCAGATTATTTTCCAGACGCGCCAGTCGTTTCTCCGGTGTGGCTCCACTTAACTTATCCAGCAAATCCCGTTCGAAAAGCAGACGTGCATCCTGCGGCGCAAGCTGATAAGCATTATCAAGATAACGCGCGGCCAGTTCATAATCGTGTTGCTTATTCCACGCATGGATCGCCAACCCGCGCCAGCCATCGGCAAACTCCGGCGACATCTCTACGCAACGTTGCCATAAAGTAATGGCTTTGTTGTAGCTGCGCTTGTTGTAGTAGAAGCAGGCCAGTAAATGACGGGCAAACCAGCACTCTTCAATACTCTCCAGCGCCGCCACTTCTTCCAGCGTATTCGGGAAACGGACAAACTGCGGGAAGACATCAATGGCTTTTGCGACCAGTTCGCCGCGTTCGGCTTTCGGCAGCAAGCTGGCTTGTAGATAAAGCGATAACGTGCGCTGACAGTCCAGTGCGTTCAGCATCTCTGTCGCCAGAGTGGGCATTCCCCAGTTAATCAGTTGCCCGGCGGTCATCAGGGCGTTAACGTCGCGTCCCTGACACAGACCGCGCCACTGCGCGAGGGCTGATTCGCTACGACCATCGAACCAGTTCAGCCACCACAGAATGGCGTTCAGCGGATAATCACGCAGCAGTTTCGCGCGCTGCAAACGCGCGTTGTCCTGACGACCACTTAACACCAGCAGCAGATTATGCAGGCAAAGCACTTCCTGATTGGTTGGGCAGGCGCGAAGACTTTGTTGGCAAAAATCCAGACCAGCGTCGAAGTTACCATTACGCGCCGCCAGTCGTGCCAGGCCATAATAGCCACCGGCTTTGCTGTTGCCGCTCCAGACCGCACGCCAGAAATCCTCTTCGGCTTGTTGATATTGTCCCTGACGTTCGTAAGCACTGGCGCGAATCAAACTTGCTTGTCCACACTGCGGGTTTTTGTTCAGCGCATGTGCGCGTTTCAGCGCCTGACTGGCATACGCCACCGCTTGCGGGAAATCTGCGCGGTTATATTCCAGCATCGCCAGCGCCAGGTTACAGCGATAATCCAGCGGGTCCAGCGCCACGCCGCGCAGGTAGTAATCGAACGGTGAACGGCTGGCGTGATGATATTGCTCCAGATGCTGACCGATAAACCAGGCTTCATCTGTACTGGTAATGTCTTGTGCTGCCAGTGGCGCTTTGGCGACGTCCGGTAACGGCAACGCTTGCGGCTGATGTTCCTGATAACTCAGTACAATATTGCCGTCGGCATCGGAAAGCTCAATGGTCAGCCTATCAGGATTGATACCGTGCAACACGCCCTGGATGGCGGTCGCAGGCATCAGTGCCACGGCATCATCAAGTAACGCGTTGCATTTGCCGATTTCGTGGATCGCCAGGCGGTATCCGTTCAACGGAGAGATGGCATACAGCCCCCACTCAATCCCCTGCTCACTACGCTGGAGTTTTATCACCGCATCGCGGGAGGCATTTTGCACCATGCCCAGAGAATGATAAGGCAGGAAATACTGCTCAAAACGCTTCTCTTCGTAAGCATCAAGCCAGGTAAAATCGGGCTGGTTATCGGCAAAAATACCGGTCATCAGTTCGATATACGGGCCGTTATTGTCGGTCAGACTCTTATCCCACGCCTGGCCAAATTCACTGTGTCCCCAACTCCACTGTTTTTTACCTGGCGCAATATGGTGGTTGGCAACGTGCAGCAAACCGCCATCTTCATCGTGACACCACGCGCCGACAAAATCGTACTGCGATTTTTCGGCCATATATGAGGTTGGAACGGGCACATTTTTATAGCGAGAAATGTCCACTCCAGCGGAGTAGTCCACTTTGTAGTAAGTGCCGGTAGCGATGGGGAAAGCGGAGACGGCCCGTTTGCCGTGATCAAACACCGCAGTCAAATCCGGTGGGAAAACGCTCTGATGCCCTTCACCCCCTTTCACTGCCGGGTTGGCCCACCACAAGAAATGACGCGGCGTGGCGTTGCCGTTATAGACGCGGCTGGCGATTTCCAGCGCCGCCCAGGGCGCAGGGTGAAACCTGTCATCACCTGTAAACCATGCATCGGCTCCGTTTCGCCTACCCACACCGTCTGTGCACCGTCTTCATGGGCTTCGAGGGTGAAATCAACGGGCATAAAGGTGGTCGGGCGATGATGTTGCGGCCAGTTAAACTCAATCCCACCGGAAATCCACGGCCCCAGCAGCCCCACCAGCGCAGGTTTAATGACTTCATTGTGATAAACAAAATCGCGCTGTTTCACTTTATCCCACGCGCGATGCACCCGACCGCCCAGTTCCGGCAGGATCATCACTTTGATGTAGTCGTTTTCCAGCCACACCGCCTGCCAGGATTTCAGGGTTTTCTGCTCGCTCAGCGTATCGGTCACGCCGTAGGGATAAACCGCGCCGGACGATCCCTGATAAACGCGATTTTCCAGGAACATGGGATGTATATCCTGCGGCCCGGTTTCATAGGTCGGGATCTCAACGCGCTCTTGCCACACTTTTACTGGAGTCATGGTGCCCTCAATATTAACAAGACATACTGAATTAAAAGATTTGTGGCAGTGTATTGAACAATCTGGCAATGTTTTCGCGGAATAATCACGCAATTAACTAAACAAGGTTTAGTGAAGATGAGAGCCTGCATTAACAATCAACAGATTCGCCACCATAACAAATGCGTGATTCTGGAACTGCTGTACCGGCAAAAGCGCGCCAATAAATCAACGCTGGCCCGGCTGGCGCAAATTTCGATTCCGGCAGTCAGTAATATTTTGCAGGAACTGGAAAGCGAAAAACGGGTGGTGAATATCGACGATGAAAGCCAGACGCGCGGGCATAGTAGCGGTACATGGCTGATTGCGCCGGAAGGTGACTGGACGCTGTGCCTGAACGTGACGCCCACCAGTATTGAGTGTCAGGTTGCTAATGCTTGTTTAAGTCCGAAAGGTGAATTTG
The DNA here is from genome assembly GCF_002950395.1 of Shigella sonnei. Lineage (NCBI taxonomy): Bacteria > Pseudomonadati > Pseudomonadota > Gammaproteobacteria > Enterobacterales > Enterobacteriaceae > Shigella > Shigella sonnei. The sequence goes on along the minus strand of NZ_CP026802.1, from coordinate 140,213 downwards.
AGTATTTACAGATTGATGCACCGACGCCGCAGGCGCTGCTGTCCGAAATCGAAAAATGCTGGCATCGCCACCGTAAATTGTGGCCGGACCGCACCATCAATCTGGCGCTGGCAATCCACGGTCAGGTTGATCCGGTGACCGGCGTGTCGCAAACCATGCCGCAAGCGCCGTGGACAACGCCGGTTGAGGTGAAGTATCTGCTGGAAGAGAAGCTCGGCATTCGGGTGATGGTCGATAATGACTGCGTGATGCTGGCGCTGGCGGAGAAATGGCAAAATAATTCGCAGAAACGGGATTTCTGCGTGATCAACGTTGATTACGGCATTGGCTCGTCGTTCGTGATTAACGAGCAAATTTATCGCGGCAGTTTGTATGGTAGCGGACAGATTGGTCACACCATCGTTAATCCGGATGGCGTCGTCTGCGACTGTGGACGTTACGGCTGCCTGGAAACCGTCGCCTCGTTAAGTGCATTAAAAAAACAGGCGCGGGTATGGCTAAAATCACAACCGGTTAATACTCAGCTTGATCCGGAAAAACTGACTACAGCGCAGTTAATCGCTGCCTGGTAGAGTGGAGAACCGTGGATCACCAGTTGGGTTGATCGCAGTGCCAATGCCATTGGTTTGAGTCTGTATAACTTCCTCAACATCCTCAATATTAATCAGATTTGGTTGTACGGTCGCAGTTGTGCCTTTGGTGAGCACTGGCTTAATACCATTATTCGCCAGACGGGATTTAACCCGTTCGACCGCGACGAAGGGCCGAGCGTGAAAGCAACGCAAATTGGCTTTGGGCAATTAAGCCGCGCACAACAGGTGTTGGGGATTGGCTATTTGTATGTTGAGGCGCAGTTACGACAGATTTGATGGCGCAATAACGTAGAAAGGCTTCCCGAAGGAAGCCTTGATGATCACATACCTAAGATTGCCTGATGCGCTACGCTTATCAGGCCTACACGGATATTGCAATATATTGAATTTGCAAAGTTTTGTAGGCCGGATAAGGCGTTCACGCCGCATCCGGCATGAACAACGAGCACATTGACAGCAAATCACCGTTTCGCTTATGCGTAAACCGGGAAACGTGCGCAGATGTCGAGAACTTTACCTTTGATGCGCTCGATAACGGCTTCATCATTGATGCTGTCCAGCACGTCACACATCCAGCCAGCCAGTTCTTTCGCTTCTGCTTCTTTGAAGCCGCGACGCGTAATCGCCGGAGTACCCACGCGAATACCGGAGGTCACAAACGGGCTCTTCGGATCGTTCGGTACGCTGTTTTTGTTGACGGTGATGTTAGCACGGCCCAGAGCGGCGTCTGCTTCTTTACCGGTCAGGTTTTTATCAACCAGATCAACCAGGAACAGGTGGTTATCAGTGCCGCCGGAAACCACTTTGTAGCCGCGCTCAAGGAACACTTCTACCATCGCTTTAGCGTTTTTCGCGACCTGCTGCTGGTAAGTTTTGAACTCAGGCTCCATCGCTTCTTTCAGAGCAACCGCTTTACCGGCGATTACGTGCATCAACGGACCGCCCTGACCACCAGGGAAAACGGCAGAGTTCAGTTTTTTGTACAGCTCTTCGCTACCACCTTTCGCCAGGATCAGGCCGCCGCGCGGACCCGCCAGGGTTTTGTGAGTGGTGGTAGTAACAACGTGAGCATGAGGAACCGGGTTCGGGTAGACGCCAGCAGCAACCAGGCCCGCAACGTGCGCCATATCAACGAACAGGTAAGCACCGATGCTGTCAGCGATTTCACGCATTTTCGCCCAGTCAACCACGCCGGAATATGCAGAGAAACCACCGATAATCATTTTCGGCTTGTGTTCTTTGGCTTGTTTTTCCAGATCGGCGTAGTCGATATGACCGGTAGCATCGATACCGTAAGGAACGATGTTGTACAGTTTACCGGAGAAGTTAACCGGAGAACCGTGAGTCAGGTGACCGCCATGCGCCAGGTTCATACCCAGAACGGTATCACCTGGTTCCAGCAGCGCGGTGTAGACCGCAAAGTTAGCCTGGGAGCCGGAGTGCGGCTGGACGTTAGCGTAGTCAGCGCCGAACAGTTCTTTCGCACGATCGATCGCCAGTTGTTCAACGATATCAACATACTCGCAACCGCCGTAGTAGCGTTTGCCCGGATAACCTTCAGCATATTTGTTGGTCAGCTGAGAACCCTGCGCCTGCATTACGCGCGGGCTGGTGTAGTTTTCGGAGGCGATCAGTTCGATGTGCTCTTCCTGACGTACTTTTTCCTGCTCCATAGCCTGCCACAGTTCGGCATCATAATCGGCAATGTTCATTTCACGCTTTAACATCCGCATCTCCTGACTCAGCTAACAATAAAATTTTTGGCCTTTATAGGCGGTCCTGTTGGACAACGGCGAACAGTATAACCGAATCATTGTGCGATAACAGGTCTTGACAAAGGAATTTACGCAAACGATTACCTTCAGGCTACGCAAGGCTTTGGAGAATAAAGAGCTTGCAACCGGAAACGGATTTCTTTTCAGGTTTGTGATGCAAATTTTTCACTTCATCACATTCTTTCTGAAAAACACCAAAGAACCATTTACATTGCAGGGCTATTTTTTATAAGATGCATTTGAGATACATCAATTAAGATGCAAAAAAAGGAAGACCATATGCTTGACGCTCAAACCATCGCTACAGTAAAAGCCACCATCCCTTTACTGGTGGAAACGGGGCCAAAGTTAACCGCCCATTTCTACGACCGTATGTTTACTCATAACCCAGAACTCAAAGAAATTTTTAACATGAGTAACCAGCGTAATGGCGATCAACGTGAAGCCCTGTTTAACGCTATTGCCGCCTACGCCAGTAATATTGAAAACCTGCCTGCGCTGCTGCCAGCGGTAGAAAAAATCGCGCAGAAGCACACCAGCTTCCAGATCAAACCGGAACAGTACAACATCGTCGGTGAACACCTGTTGGCAACGCTGGACGAAATGTTCAGCCCGGGGCAGGAAGTGCTGGACGCGTGGGGTAAAGCCTATGGTGTACTGGCTAATGTATTTATCAATCGCGAGGCGGAAATCTATAACGAAAACGCCAGCAAAGCCGGTGGTTGGGAAGGTACTCGCGATTTCCGCATTGTGGCTAAAACACCGCGCAGCGCGCTTATCACCAGCTTCGAACTGGAGCCGGTCGACGGTGGCGCAGTGGCAGAATACCGTCCGGGGCAATATCTCGGCGTCTGGCTGAAGCCGGAAGGTTTCCCGCATCAGGAAATTCGTCAGTACTCTTTGACTCGCAAACCGGATGGCAAAGGCTATCGTATTGCGGTGAAACGCGAAGAGGGTGGGCAGGTATCCAACTGGTTGCACAATCACGCCAATGTTGGCGATGTCGTGAAACTGGTCGCTCCGGCAGGTGATTTCTTTATGGCTGTCGCAGATGACACACCAGTGACGTTAATCTCTGCCGGTGTTGGTCAAACGCCAATGCTGGCAATGCTCGACACGCTGGCAAAAGCAGGCCACACAGCACAAGTGAACTGGTTCCATGCGGCAGAAAATGGCGATGTTCACGCCTTTGCCGATGAAGTTAAGGAACTGGGGCAGTCACTGCCGCGCTTTACCGCGCACACCTGGCATCGTCAGCCGAGCGAAGCCGATCGCGCTAAAGGTCAGTTTGATAGCGAAGGTCTGATGGATTTGAGCAAACTGGAAGGTGCGTTCAGCGATCCGACAATGCAGTTCTATCTCTGCGGCCCGGTTGGCTTCATGCAGTTTACCGCGAAACAGTTAGTGGATCTGGGCGTGAAGCAGGAAAACATTCATTACGAATGCTTTGGCCCGCATAAGGTGCTGTAATTTGATGTTGCCGGATGGAAACATCCGGCAACCCTTGACGCGGTTTAAATTGCCGCGTCGTCCTCTTCACCGGTACGGATGCGAATGACCCGTGCCACGTCAAAGACGAAGATTTTACCGTCACCGATTTTGCCGGTTTGCGCCGTGCGAATAATGGTATCGACACAGGTATCGACAATGTCGTCCGGTACGACAATCTCAATTTTCACTTTCGGCAGAAAATCCACCATATACTCCGCGCCGCGGTACAGCTCGGTATGGCCTTTCTGGCGACCAAAGCCTTTCACTTCGGTCACCGTCATGCCGGTAATACCGACTTCGGCCAGTGCTTCGCGGACATCGTCCAGCTTGAAGGGTTTTATAATCGCATCAATCTTTTTCATGCTATTCCTTGAAAAGGTCGCCTGTCTTTTGATCTGCTAAACGTAACACATAACGCCAATTCATTCCTTGAAATCGTTTGCATCCAGCTCGTGTCGGGAAAGCAGTTTATAAAATTCTGTCCGGTTGCGCCCCGCCATTCTCGCCGCGTGGGTGACGTTGCCTTTGGTGATTTGCAGCAGCTTACGCAAATAGTTGAGTTCAAACTGATTACGTGCCTCAACAAAGGTTGGCAGCGCCGTATTTTCACCCTCCAGCGCCTGCTCCACCAGCGCATCACTAATCACCGGAGATGAGGTCAGCGCCACGCACTGTTCAATCACGTTGACCAACTGGCGCACATTACCCGGCCAGCTCGCGGTCATCAGGCGTTTCATCGCATCGGTAGAGAACGCGCGGACAAACGGTTTATGTCGCTCTGCCGCCTGGCGCAACAGGTGATTTGCCAGTAGCGGAATGTCTTCTGTGCGCTCCGCCAGTGCCGGAATTTTCAGGCTGACAACGTTGAGGCGGTAATAGAGATCTTCGCGGAATTCCCCGCGCGCCATCGCTTTTGGCAGATCACGGTGAGTGGCAGAAATAATCCGCACATTGATATCAATATCGCGGTTACTGCCCAGCGGGCGCACTTTACGCTCCTGCAACACGCGCAGCAGTTTGACCTGTAACGGCGCAGGCATATCGCCAATTTCATCGAGAAATAGCGTTCCGCCTTCCGCCGCCTGGAATAAACCTTCGCGATTGCTGACAGCGCCAGTAAACGCGCCACGCGCATGACCAAACAGCTCCGACTCCAGCAATTGCTCGGGCAATGCGCCACAGTTAATAGCAATAAATGGTTTGCTGTTGCGCGGGCTGGCGTTGTGGATAGCCTGGGCGAAAATCTCTTTCCCGGTGCCGCTCTGACCGTTAATCAAAACGCTGACGTCTGATTGCGCCACCAGCCGCGCCTGTTCCAGCAAACGCAGCATCAGCGGGCTGCGGGTGACAATTGCCTCGCGCCAGCGTTCATCGGTGGCTGGCGCGGATTGCTCCAGCGCATCGTCAATTGCCTGATATAGCGCATCTTTATCGACAGGCTTGGTGAGGAAACTAAAAACGCCCTGCTGTGTTGCAGCAACGGCATCGGGGATAGAACCATGCGCAGTAAGAATAATTACTGGCATTCCCGGCTGCACTTTCTGGATTTCAGCAAATAGCTGCATACCGTCCATTTCATCCATCCGCAGGTCGCTGATAACTAAATCTACTTTTTCGCGATTCAGTACCCGTAATCCTTCAGCGCCACTTTCCGCCGTGACCACACTGTAGCCTTCGCTGGTCAGGCGCAGGCCAAGCAGTTTCAGCAATCCCGGATCGTCATCGACCAATAATAAATGCGCAGGTTTATGGCTCATCAGGAGTGACCTCATGGGTGGATGGCGCGGGCTTTTCACTCTCGTGCGGCGTATCCGGCGAGAAATTTCCAGTCGGTTTGCGGGTCGAGAGCTGGCGTTCAATATCGGTCAGGTTTTCCAGCTTGCGGGTGGTGAGTTCCAGTTGCTGCTGTAGAACGTGATGTTGCTGGCGCAATGTATCCAGCTCGCTGTCGCTGGACTGCTGGAGTTTACTGTAACGTTGGCGCTCTTCCGCCAGTTGCAGTTGCAGCGCCTGACCGTCGCGCCAGAGTTGATACAGTGGGCGAACCTGTGCCGGGATCTCGGTACTTAACGCTTCAATACGCGCGACCAGCTGGCGGCGCTCATACGGCGTAATTTTGGCGTCGGCGAGCAAAATCCCTTGTTTAAAGGTATTTTGCCAGCTGCCGTCGTCATATTGGCGAGCTTGCTGACGCGACTGCGCAGGCATTAAACGATCAGCACAATCCATCGCCCGCAGCCAGTAAAGCGGATTGGTTTCGGTTGATTTACCTTGCAGCGCCCAGATGTCGCTACATTCAGTAGAAAGATAGTCAGCCAGTTGATAAACCGGAATTTTTTCTTCTGCTGGCGTATCAATGGCTGGCTTATTGTGATTCTGCACGCAACCCAGCAATGCCAGACATGGCAGCCCTGCCAGCCACAGCCGTCGGGGCAATAATCGTTGAAAAATGTGTCGCATATTCACCAGACTTAAAGCCTATCCCAGTGGGCGTAATTGTTGCAGACAGTCTGGACATGGACAGCGCGGAGAAACCGGAGCGTACATATCGTACGTGAAGATTTCGAGCACTGCCCGGGGCCGAACTGACAAATAAAATAGCCTGATAGGATAGGCTGTTAGCATTATTTCGTGTTTTTCGACGACGGTAATTCAATGCGGAAACAAACGTCTTGCCCGCTCTCGTCGACCAGATACAGTTCCCCTTGCATACGGCGAATACAATCCCTGGCAATGCTTAATCCCAGACCGCTGCCCTTCACCGCCCCTTTTCGCTGGTGGCTTCCCTGAAAAAAGGGTTCGAAGATCATGGCGCGTTCCTCTTGCGGAATGGGCGTGCCTGTATTGATGACATCAATATAAACCCGCGCACCATGTGAACTGCTGCGAAGGCAAATGTTACCGGATTCAGCCCCGTAGTGCACCGCATTGGAGTAAAGATTATCCAGTACGCTCATCAGCAGCATTGGCTCCGCCAGGCAAGCTGTTGCTTTGAGATCGACGTCGGTATGCATCATTTTAGCCCGTGCGGGCAGGCTATGAGCAGAAACCACTGTCTCCACCAGCGGTGCTAATTCAACATTCTCCAGTTCCACCGCACTGTCCGCCTGTTTACGGTTGTAATCAAGCAGTTGTTCGATCAGTTTTTGCAAATTGCGGCTGCTGCTATCAAGAATGCTCACCACCTCTTTTTGCTCTGGCGTAAGCGGCCCGACAACCTGGTCAGCCAGTAATTCAGTGCCCTCGCGCATACTCGCCAGTGGCGTTTTTAATTCATGAGATAAATGTCTTAAAAATTGATGGCGTTGGGATTCCAGCCATGACAGGCGCTCACTTAACCAAAGAATACGTTGCCCAACCGAGCGTAACTCGCTCGGTCCACTGAACGAAACGCTATTGCCCAGAGAACGCCCTTCCCCCAGACGGTTGATCATGCGCTCGATATTTTTCACCGGCCCGATAATCATCCGCGTGAAAAGTAGCACCATCACCAGACTCACCAGAAATAGCACCAGCGATTGCCAACCAAAATATTGCCCACGTTCGGCGATTTCACGCTGAAGTTGCTGCCCACGAGAGAACACCACTGTGCGCGTGGCCTGCACCATTTCGGTATTGGCACTGGCAAAGGCTTCAAGACGCGCGGCGGCGGCAGCATCGGGACCACTGTTGTTACACTGAAGTTGGGCCAGATTGTTCAAATCCTGACGCAATGCCTGGTAAAGTTTATCGTCTGGCAGTACGCCTGCGTGGGCATCGAGCATTTCGCTGTAACGCTTGCGCTGGCTTTGATAAACCTTCGCAAGCGTAGGGTCGTCCAGCACGCAATACTGACGGTAGCTACGCTCCATCTCCAGCGCCGCGTTGGTCATCGCTTCACTACGCCGGGCATCAATAAGCGTAGTGCGGTTAACCAGCGCCGCCTGATCGCTAAGCGCATTCAGGCTTTGCCAGGCTTGCCATGCCAGCACCAACAGGGGTAGTAGAATTAGCAAAAATGCCAGCATTACCAGTTGTCGTAATGAGCGGGGAAAAACGGGCCAGCGTTTCAAGGTGTTACTCTCGTCAGACGCGAATAGCCTGATGCTAACCGAGGGGAAGTTCAGATACAACAAAGCCGGGAATTACCCGGCTTTGTTATGGAATAAGGCGGTGCCTAACTCGACGTTTCGCCCGATGGTTGATATAGCTACGCTGATATCAGAAGTTGGACGGCAGGCACCTTGTTGTGCGTCATTCGAATTTTATGTAGCACGTCCCGAAGGGGCTGACATAAGTCGGTGAATGAGCCACTGCTTACTATTATGCAGTAACTGTGCCAATAAAGAAAATAGTTTGGTAACGTACTGATTATACGTTGCTTTGAGGGATTTATGGCTTCTTCGCTATTTGAATGTAAATCAGCCACTGTGTCGCTAAAAAGAGACAACTTAAGATAAACTTATTAGATTACAATAAAATCAATCATTTAAGTGTCGCCAGAAAGCGACACGGTAAACCACCCATTGTCGTGATTTACAGACACAAAAAAGCTCCCGGAGTTGGGAGCTTATGATAGTGGTTGGTGCTTAATGCCGCATCCGGGCTGCAAAACCAATGAACTGATGACTTACCCCAACTGCTTACGCGCATTGCGGAAAATGCGCATCCATGGGCCATCCTCGCCCCAGTTTTCCGGATGCCAGGAGTTGCTGACAGTACGGAAAACACGTTCCGGGTGCGGCATCATAATGGTGACTCGACCACTTTCAGTCGTAACCGCCGTAATACCGTTCGGTGAACCGTTCGGGTTAGCCGGGTAGGTTTCAGTGACTTTGCCGAAGTTATCGACATAGCGCAGTGCCACCAGCCCTTTGCTTTCCAGTGCCGCCAGATGCGCCGCATCACGCACTTCCACGCGCCCTTCACCATGAGAGACAGCAATCGGCATTTGCGAGCCCACCATCCCCTGCAACAGCAGAGACGGGCTTTGGGTTACTTCAACCAGGCTGAAACGCGCTTCAAAGCGATCGGAGGTGTTACGCACAAAACGTGGCCACAACTCGCTCCCCGGGATCAGTTCACGCAGGTTAGACATCATCTGGCAACCGTTACATACCCCCAGCGCCAGCGTTTGCGGACGGTGGAAGAAGGTTGCAAACTCATCGCGTACACGGTCATTGAACAGGATTGACTTCGCCCAACCTTCACCGGCACCCAGCACATCACCGTAGGAGAAACCACCGCACGCGACCAGGGCGTGGAAATCTTCCAGGCCCGTGCGTCCGGTCAGCAGGTCACTCATATGCACGTCGATAGCATCAAAGCCTGCACGGTGGAAAGCTGCCGCCATTTCAACATGCGAGTTCACGCCCTGCTCACGCAGCACAGCAACTTTCGGACGTGCGCCAGTGGCAATATACGGTGCTGCCACATCTTCGTTGATATCGAACGACAGTTTCACATTCAGGCCCGGATCGGCGTCGTTTGATTTCGCCTGGTGCTCCTGGTCAGCACACTCCGGGTTGTCACGCAGGCGCTGCATCTGCCAGGTAGTTTCTGCCCACCAGACACGCAACGTGGTGCGGCTTTCGCTGAATACAGTCTGCCCGTTGGCGGTAATCACAAAACGGTCACCGGAAACCGCCTGCCCTACATAATGGACACAATCAGCAAGCCCATGCTGTGCCAGTACGGACTCGACCGCTTCACGGTCAGCGGCACGAACCTGAATCACCGCACCCAGTTCTTCGTTAAACAACGCCGCCAGGCGATCGTCGCCCAGAGAGGCAATATCCGCGTTAATGCCGCAATGACCAGCAAAGGCCATTTCCGCCAGCGTTACCAGCAGGCCGCCATCAGAGCGGTCGTGGTATGCGAGCAGCTTACGCTGTGCAACCAGCGCCTGAATCGCGTCATAGAAGCCTTTCAGTTGCGCGACGTCGCGTACATCTGCCGGTTTGTCGCCAAGCTGACGATAAACCTGCGCCAGCGCCGTTGCGCCCAGCGCGTTATTGCCTTTGCCCAAATCAATCAGCAGCAGTGTGTTATCTTCGGTAGAAAGCTGTGGCGTGATGGTGTGACGCACATCTTCCACGCGGGCAAATGCAGAAATCACCAGCGACAGCGGCGACGTCATTTCGCGCTCTTCGTTACCTTCCTGCCAGCGGGTTTTCATCGACATAGAGTCTTTACCCACCGGGATCGTCAGGCCCAGCGCCGGACAAAGCTCTTCGCCCACGGCTTTAACGGCTTCATACAGGCCCGCATCTTCACCAGGGTGGCCTGCCGCCGCCATCCAGTTGGCGGAAAGTTTAATGCGTTTGATATCGCCAATCTGTGTTGCGGCAATATTGGTTAACGCTTCACCGACCGCCAGACGGGCAGAGGCGGCGAAATCCAGCAGTGCAACCGGCGCACGCTCGCCAATCGCCATCGCTTCACCGTAGTAGCTGTCGAGGCTGGCGGTAGTGACCGCGCAGTTAGCGACCGGCACCTGCCACGGCCCCACCATCTGATCGCGCGCTACCATGCCGGTTACGCTGCGGTCGCCGATGGTCACCAGGAAGGTTTTCTCTGCCACGGTCGGCAGATGCAGTACGCGTTTCACCGCGTCTGCAATGGTGATCCCTTCACGGACCAGCGCATCGCCCTTCGCTTTCAGCGTTTGTACATCGCGGGTCATCTTCGGCGTTTTACCAAGCAGGACGTCCAGCGGCAGATCGATCGGCTGATTATCAAAATGACGATCGTGCAGAGAAAGATGCAGTTCTTCGGTCGCTTCACCAATCACCGCGTAGGGTGCGCGCTCACGCTTACACAGTTCGTCAAACAGCGGTAATTGATCGGCAGCAACCGCCAGCACGTAGCGTTCCTGGGATTCGTTACACCAGATTTCCAGCGGGCTCATGCCCGGTTCGTCGCTTAGAATATCGCGCAGTTCAAATTTACCGCCGCGCCCGCCGTCGCTCACCAGTTCCGGCATCGCGTTAGAAAGACCGCCAGCGCCGACGTCGTGGATAAACAGGATTGGGTTGGCATCACCAAGCTGCCAGCAACGGTCGATCACTTCCTGGCAGCGACGCTCCATCTCCGGGTTGTCGCGCTGTACGGAAGCAAAGTCGAGGTCGGCATCAGACTGACCTGACGCCATGGAAGACGCCGCTCCGCCGCCAAGACCGATGTTCATTGCCGGGCCGCCGAGAACGACCAGCTTCGCACCGACGTTGATCTCGCCTTTTTGTACGTGATCGGCGCGAATGTTGCCGATCCCGCCCGCCAGCATGATCGGTTTGTGATAACCGCGCAGCTCTTCGCCGTTGTGGCTGTTCACTTTTTCTTCATAAGTACGGAAGTAGCCATTCAGTGCCGGACGACCAAATTCGTTGTTAAACGCCGCGCCGCCCAGCGGGCCTTCGGTCATGATGTCCAGCGCGGTGACAATGCGCTCAGGCTTACCGAAATCTTCTTCCCACGGCTGTTCGAAGCCAGGAATTCGCAGGTTGGAAACGGAGAAACCAACCAGACCAGCCTTCGGCTTCGCACCGCGTCCGGTGGCGCCTTCATCACGAATTTCGCCGCCGGAACCCGTCGCCGCGCCCGGCCACGGAGAAATCGCCGTCGGGTGGTTGTGAGTTTCGACTTTCATCAGAATATGCGCCGGTTCCTGATGGAAATCGTAGCGGCCCGTTTCGTGGTCAGCAAAGTAGCGGCCCACTTCAGAACCTTCCATTACGGCGGCGTTATCTTTATAAGCAGAGAGAACGTGATCTGGCGTGGTTTCGAAAGTATTTTTGATCATCTTGAACAGCGATTTCGGCTGCTGTTCACCGTCGATAATCCAGTCGGCATTAAAAATTTTGTGGCGGCAGTGCTCAGAGTTCGCCTGAGCGAACATATACAGCTCGATGTCGTTCGGGTTACGACCAAGCTTTGTGAAAGCATCCTGCAGATAGTCAATTTCATCTTCCGCCAGAGCCAGGCCAAGACGCAGGTTAGCGTCGATCAGCGCCTGACGGCCCTGCCCCAGCAAATCAACGCTGGTAACCGGAGTCGGTTGATGGTGGGCAAACAACTGCTCTGCATCATCTAAAGCAAAAAAGACCGTTTCCATCATGCGGTCGTGCAGTTCAGCGGTAACCTGCTGCCATTGTTCATTGGTCAGCGTACCGGCTTCTATATAGTAAGCAACGCCGCGCTCAAGGCGGTTTACCTGTTGTAGCCCGCAGTTATGGGCAATATCGGTCGCTTTCGAAGACCAGGGAGAGATGGTGCCAGGACGCGGGGTCACCAGCAGGAGTTTGCCTTGCGGGGCGTGGCTGGCGAGTGCCGGGCCATATTTCAGCAGGCGTTCAAGTTGTGCGTGCTCATCATCGTTTAACGGCGCATTGAGGTCAGCAAAATGGACATACTCGGCGTAAATATTGTGAACCGGGAGCCTGGCAGCCTGAAAACGTGCCAGCAGTTTGTTGATTCGGAATGCCGACAGTGCAGGCGAACCACGCAGAATTTCCATCATAAGTCTCTCGTCTTCTAAGCTTTCGGTGTACCCAAGGGGGGGAAACGGGCGTCATTATAAAGAATCTGATGCGCTGACGAAACCGTTTGCGTGGAAATAAAATCACCATCGTGAATTAGCAACGCGTGCCGCCAATGGCTGTAATAAGTTGCCATCTGGCGCAGGTTTACGCAAAATGCCGCTCATTTATGAGTAAACCTTTCACTATTATTACGTTTTTTCAAGCTGGGACGCGCACGACACAGAGAATTAACTAATTGAAAAAATTAAAGATTAATTATCTGTTCATCGGCATTCTGGCACTGCTGCTCGCGGTCGCTCTCTGGCCATCCATTCCCTGGTTTGGTAAAGCCGACAACCGTATCGCCGCCATTCAAGCGCGGGGAGAGTTGCGTGTGAGCACCATTCATACTCCCCTGACTTATAACGAAATCAACGGGAAACCTTTTGGCCTGGATTACGAACTGGCGAAACAGTTTGCCGATTACCTCGGTGTAAAACTGAAAGTGACCGTGCGGCAGAATATCAGCCAGCTGTTTGACGACCTCGATAATGGTAACGCCGACCTGCTGGCGGCAGGACTGGTCTATAACAGTGAGCGGGTAAAAAATTATCAGCCTGGCCCTACCTATTATTCCGTGTCACAACAACTGGTTTATAAAGTGAGTCAGTATCGCCCGCGCACACTGGGCAACCTGACGGCGGAGCAACTCACCGTTGCACCGGGTCACGTGGTGGTTAACGATCTCCAAACCCTGAAAGACACAAAATTCCCGGAATTAAGCTGGAAGGTAGACGACAAAAAAGGCTCTGCGGAATTAATGGAAGATGTCATCGAAGGAAAACTCGATTACACCATTGCTGATTCTGTCGCCATCAGCCTGTTTCAGCGCGTTCACCCGGAGCTCGCCGTAGCGCTCGATATCACCGATGAACAACCGGTGACTTGGTTTAGCCCGTTAGATGGCGATAATACCCTTTCCGCCGCCCTGCTCGACTTCTTCAACGAAATGAATGAAGACTGTACGCTGGCACGCATTGAAGAGAAATACCTGGGGCATGGCGATGATTTTGATTACGTCGATACGCGCACATTTTTACGCGCCGTCGATGCGGTACTGCCGCAGTTAAAGCCCCTGTTTGAGAAATACGCCGAAGAAATTGACTGGCGTTTGCTGGCCGCTATTGCTTATCAGGAATCGCACTGGGATGCACAGGCCACTTCACCGACGGGTGTGCGCGGCATGATGATGTTAACCAAAAATACCGCGCAAAGCCTCGGCATTACGGATCGTACCGATGCCGAACAGAGCATCAGCGGTGGCGTGCGTTATTTGCAGGATATGATGAGTAAAGTGCCGGAAAGTGTGCCGGAGAACGAGCGGATCTGGTTTGCCCTCGCTGCGTACAATATGGGCTATGCGCATATGCTGGATGCCCGCGCCCTGACGGCAAAAACCAAAGGGAATCCTGACAGTTGGGCTGACGTAAAACAGCGTCTGCCTTTACTTAGCCAGAAACCCTATTACAGCAAGCTGACTTACGGCTACGCTCGTGGACATGAAGCCTACGCTTATGTCGAAAATATTCGTAAGTATCAGATTAGCCTGGTGGGTTATCTGCAAGAGAAAGAGAAGCAGGCTACAGAAGCGGCGATGCAACTGGCGCAGGATTATCCGGCGGTATCGCCTACGGAGTTGGGCAAAGAGAAATTTCCTTTTCTCTCGTTTCTTTCCCAGTCGTCATCAAACTATTTGACCCATTCTCCCTCTCTGCTGTTTTCCAGGAAAGGGAGTGAAGAGAAACAAAATTAATCCGTCGAGGGTTGCGCTTTTTTCTGCGCTTTAATTTCCTGGCGGCGCATGCGAAAGAAGTCACTGAGCAACGCCGCGCACTCATCCGCCAGTATTCCTTCCGTAATTTCCACTCGGTGATTCATACCCGGATGATGCAGCACATCCATTAAAGATCCCGCAGCGCCAGTTTTCGCGTCACGCGCACCAAAGACCACGCGACCAATGCGACTGTGGATCATCGCTCCGGCACACATTACACATGGTTCAAGCGTGACATACAACGTGGCGTCGATCAGACGATAATTTTGCATCACCAGACCACCCTGCCGCAGGGCCATGATTTCTGCATGTGCGGTGGGATCATGGCGACCAATCGGGCGGTTCCAGCCTTCGCCGATTACCCGATTGTTATGCACTAATACCGCGCCGACCGGCACTTCCCGCTCATCCCAGGCACGTTTCGCCAGCGTCAGCGCGTGACGCATCCAGTATTCGTGGCTAAATTCGACTTCAGACAAAAAGAAAACTCCGGTTATAAAAGCGCGGCGCATTATACACGGACGCTATGCTTTACTCTATTCCAGTTGCTGGAGTTCACCGCGCGGGGTTACTCGCCAACGATGCTGACAGAAATAAAGCAGCGGATTGTCCTGATTACTGTCGCTATAGCCACTGTACAGCCGCAGCGGAGTGCCGATTTTGCGCTCCAGTTGTGCGACCTTTTCATGTCCCAGACAACGCATCGTCAATACCCAACCACCATAGCCACGCTGAATTTGGCTGGCGATAAGATTAACCCGCGGCAGCCAGGGCGTATCGAAATAAACCGCTTCAACCAGCGGCTGCGGAGAGCCGGTAATCAACCAGATATCAGCATCGGAACTTAACAGGTAGGTGGTTAATCGCTCCTGAACCAGCGGAAAGGCGGTAACATTGTCGCGAAACCAGCGCACGAAATCGGCCTGCAACGTCTGTAAACGTGCTTCGCTGTGACCAAAAGTGCACCCCCACAGAAGCAGACTCATCGGCCAGCGTGCCGCACGACCTTTTATCAATAACGCAATGGCTATAATCGGTAACAACGGCAGGACAAGTAACGCATTCAGCGGTTGGCGACGCAGTAAATAGCGCAGAAAACTGCCGAACATATCCTGCTGATGCAATGTTCCATCTAAGTCAAAAAACACCACACGACGCTCGTGAGTTGCCAAACCATACTCCTCTGGACTGAAACATCCTGATTAATTTTCGCTACTACATAGCCTAACAGATAGATCATCACTTTTCCGGCAACAATCGACCGCATCATGGCTAACTGGAATTTTTAATTCATGGCAATTAGCGGCAATGGAATATAAAATTCACTCGCGTGTGTCTCATATTGCCTGTTGTCGCCACTATTTCATCGCGAGGAAAGATATGAACGGCTTACTTCGTATCCGTCAGCGTTACCAGGGGCTTGCCCAGAGTGATAAAAAACTGGCGGATTATCTGCTGCTACAACCTGATACGGCGCGCCATTTAAGCTCTCAGCAACTGGCCAACGAAGCCGGAGTCAGTCAGTCCAGCGTCGTGAAGTTCGCGCAAAAACTCGGCTATAAAGGTTTTCCGGCGCTTAAGTTGGCGTTGAGTGAAGCGCTGGCAAGCCAGCCGGAATCGCCCTCCGTGCCCATTCATAACCAAATCCGCGGTGATGATCCGTTACGGCTGGTCGGCGAAAAACTGATTAAAGAAAATACTGCCGCTATGTACGCAACGCTAAACGTTAATAGTGAAGAGAAACTGCATGAATGCGTAACAATGTTGCGCTCTGCGCGGCGGATAATTCTGACCGGTATTGGCGCTTCGGGTCTGGTGGCGCAAAACTTTGCCTGGAAGCTGATGAAGATTGGCTTCAATGCTGCCGCAGTGCGCGATATGCATGCGCTACTCGCAACAGTACAGGCGTCGTCCCCTGACGATCTGTTATTAGCCATTTCCTACACCGGTGTACGACGCGAGTTAAACCTGGCGGCAGATGAGATGCTGCGAGTGGGCGGAAAAGTGCTGGCGATTACCGGCTTTACTCCGAATGCCCTGCAACAGCGTGCTTCTCATTGCCTGTATACCATTGCCGAAGAACAAGCGACAAACAGTGCTTCAATCTCTGCTTGTCACGCTCAGGGAATGTTAACGGATTTGCTGTTCATTGCGCTGATTCAGCAGGATCTGGAACTGGCACCAGAACGTATTCGTCATAGTGAAGCGCTGGTGAAAAAACTGGTCTGAGTAAAGAATGCGCGTACAATGCCCGCCCGGTTTGTGTTGTTTTGAGAGTTTCCTTATGGCGTTGTTAATCACTAAAAAATGCATCAATTGTGATATGTGTGAAATCAAATAAAAACACATTTATTTTCATAGTGATACAGCAATGTGTTATTGAATGTGTTGTTGGATTTATGGTGCAAAAAAATTTTGCATAAGTTCAGCAACACAAAGAACACCACTTTCTTTAACGTCCTCCGCGCCCTAAAGGACGGGGCTTTACGGCGCAAAAGGCCTGTGACATACCACATTAACTTTTCAGTCAACCGTAGCACGTTCTTGTATACGCCGTGTCTGCGGTTTTATATAACCCTGGCTGGAAACCTCTTATACAAAAAAGTCGATTCGCCAACATCATAGATGATCGCCACCTTCTGGCGAGAAACTCCTGATGCAATTAGTCGCCCGGCCTGCGCCCATTATTCTGGTGAAAGTTTGGGACGGCGACCGCCAATTCGTCCCTGTGCGCGAGCAGCTTCCAGTCCTGCTTTTGTTCGTTCAACAATCAGTTCACGTTCCATTTCAGCCAGGGCACCCATCACATGGAAGAAAAAGCGTCCCATTGGTGTGCTGGTATCAATTGAATCAGTCAGACTACGAAAGTTGATGCCTCGTTCGCGCAACTCCTCCACCAGCACGACAAGATGCCGCATACTGCGCCCCAGCCGATCCAGCTTCCAGACAACCAGTGTGTCGCCTGCCGATAATGTCCTGAGCAGTTTTTTCAGCCCCGGCCTTTCGGACTTTGTGCCACTTATCTTGTCTTCAAAAATCAGCTCGCATCCTGCACAGTTCAACGCATTACGTTGTAGATCGGTATTCTGGTCATTTGTTGATACGCGTACATAGCCAATAAGCATGGTAAATCCCCCTGTTAACAAGACACTGCGTCAAAAGTCGGGGGGAGAATTGGGTGATCTCCTTCCATGGGAATACACAGTCATTATAAAGTAGAATGTACTGTTTTTTTAAAGAAAAAAACAGTACATTGAGATATGATTTGGATCATTACTAAATCCTTTGCTGAAGTTACTATGTATATAAGCTTATTTTATACATGATTATTAGCAACAAATATTACCAAGTCAAGTAGTCAGGCTGGCTAAAATAGTTGGAGATGTTGTAGTATCTTACTCAAGACTAATGTCTTCTGGTATAAATCCTCTGCATTGTGAATATGTAAAACATCAAAAAAAGATGAACCAAATATACGAAAAAAGCAAATATACTTACCAGGGTAGAAAGCATGATATAACACTCATTCCCTTATGGCGAATATTCTGAATCACCCTCCTCATTAGGAGAGATACATTAAATACAATTTATTCACAATCTAATTCCATATCCATATGCGAGAAATTAATATGCTCAGAAATATTTCATCCTGTTTATTTCCACATATCAGCACAATTACATCCCCCAACCATTATTTGTCCGAATGGGATGATTGGGAGAAACAGGGGTTACCGGAAGAACAGCGTACTGAGGCGGTAAGAAGACTTCGTGCATGTCTTACCTCTAAGGGGCATAAACTGGACCTGCGAGCCTTGGCGCTTTCCTCGTTACCTGTACTCCCTGCTTGCATTAAAAAGCTTGATGTGAGCTGTAATAAATTAACCATCCTTACTGATTTACCTGAAAATATTAAAGAACTTATTGCAAGAGATAATTTCTTAACACATATATCTGCATTACCACATTATCTAATAACTTTGGATGTGTCCGAAAATCAATTAGAGAATCTGCCGTTATTACCAGACACCATCAAATCACTAAGCGCAGAGTATAATAGGTTATCCACACTGCCTTCATTACCCTTGAATTTAAAAAAACTTGAGGTTAGGAACAACGAACTGCAAACTCTTCCATCTCTGCCTTCTAATCTTAAGATACTTAAGGTTGCGCACAACCATCTTACTGAACTGCCCCCTTTACCTAGGAGACTGCAACTTCTTTTTGCATATAGCAATAGATTAAGCAACTTACCAAACATCCAAGAAAATATTATCATGAGAAGATTTTTTTATTTTGAAAACAACCAAATAACTACAATCCCGACAAATCTTTTTCGTTTAGATCCTCATATAACTATTGAGATTGCAAATAACCCCTTATCAGATCAAACTCTGCTATTCTTAATACAGCAAACTTCGGTTCCAAATTTTAACGGGCCTCAGTTTCGTATTTCCCTGTCAGACCAAAACAGACTGTTTTTACGCCAGATGTTGCCGCAAAATTTACATTCGCGCCATATCAGAGTCATCACTGAAGGGGGGCAGAACTTTCAGATCCCCCCTCTTCCCGAAACTGTGGCAGCCTGGTTTCCTGAAGCAGATCGTCGGGAGGTTTCTACACAATGGACTTCTTTTTCCACCGAGGAGAATTCCCGGGCATTCTCCGCGTTCCTTGACCGCCTTTCCGATACCGTCTCTGCACGCAATACCTCCGGATTCCGTGAACAGGTCGCTGCATGGCTGGAAAAACTCAGTGCCTCTGCGGAGCTTCGACAGCAGTCTTTCACTGTTGCTGCTGATGCCACTGAGAGCTGTGAGGACCGTGTCGCGCTCACATGGAACAATCTCCGGAAAACCCTCCTGGTCCATCAGGCATCAGAAGGCCTTTTCGATAATGATACCGGCGCTCTGCTCTCCCTGGGCAGGGAAATGTTCCGCCTCGAAATTCTGGAGGACATTGCCCGGGATAAAGTCAGAACTCTCCATTTTGTGGATGAGATAGAAGTCTACCTGGCCTTCCAGACCATGCTCGCAGAGAAACTTCAGCTCTCCACTGCCGTGAAGGAAATGCGTTTCTATGGCGTGTCGGGAGTGACAGCAAATGACCTCCGCACTGCCGAAGCCATGGTCAGAAGCCGTGAAGAGAATGAATTTACGGACTGGTTCTCCCTCTGGGGACCATGGCATGCTGTACTGAAGCGTACGGAAGCTGACCGCTGGGCGCTGGCAGAAGAGCAGAAATATGAGATGCTGGAGAATGAGTACCCTCAGAGGGTGGCTGACCGGCTGAAAGCATCAGGTCTGAGCGGTGATGCGGATGCGGAGAGGGAAGCCGGTGCACAGGTGATGCGTGAGACTGAACAGCAGATTTACCGTCAGCTGACTGACGAGGTACTGGCCCTGCGATTGTCTGAAAACGGCTCACAACTGCACCATTCATAATCACATCGCATAAACCACAGACCGGACTGACTCCGGAAAAACAGAGGCCCGCCCCCGGGCCTCCCCGGATTCATCCGTTTCCCTGTTCAGCCTGACAGCACGCCCCCGCGGCCGGATGACAGACTCCGCTTCGGTAAGCAAAGCGGTCTTCTGTGATTCCGCCAGTTGCGGCTTATTCATTACTCAACGTCAAACGCCCGAATTGAAGCCAAATCATCCAGACCGCTCAGCTCCTCTTTCATTTCACGCTGACGGCGATAAATCTCATCGTTGCGATCGACCTGCGCCTGCACCATTGCTGCCGCCAGTTCTTCCAGTTCCGGCATCGACAGTTTCACCTGCTGATTATCGGCATCGCTCCACGCCATATGTGTTTGTGCTGTGACAGATTTTGCCAGCATGACTACCGGGGACAGGCGGCCCAGTGAGTTGGGGCCAGCATTCCAGATACGACCGTTCCATTCAAACGTGAACGGCTTCGCCTCCTGTTCTGTGCGCCATGCTTCAATTTCCTGACGTCTGGCCTCTCTGGCCGCTTCCAGCATTTCTGGTGTCACAGTGAATGGGGCTATCTCACCCCATTTGCCACTTTGCAGTTCCTGCCAGATTCGCTGACCCGTCGGTGCGACATCATCAGCGGTGGCTGTGTAGGGGACTGCCTGGTCCCTGTCGTCAAAAAAAACGTCACAGTCTACTGCGCCACTTTCGGTATAACGGGGATTAATGATTTTTTTAATTTCCACGGTGCATTCCTCACGATGTGCGAATAAAAAGCCCGGGCATTGCGCCAGAGACATGAGCATCCGGCACCCCGGACAGGGCGCTATATGACCCCGGTAATGAATGCTCTGAACATCCCGTAATGAAAAATTGTGGGGATGCTATATACGTTCCGGTGGGAGTACTGGGCACTGAAATCCCCACCGGTCCCAGTCGTGAGCCTCTGTATGACTGCCCCCTGACAAGTCTGATGACTTTATCACCGTCAGCTTCTCCCTGGTACGCAGCAATAATCAGCCCGCCAATGTCAGGGTCTCCCCATCTGTTGCAGACAGAGCTCGCCACGATTCTGTAAATAATATCTTCTGTGGTTATATTTATTTTCACCCAGCCAGTCAGTCTGGATATGGGCCAGTAGCAGTAGCGGGTGTGATAAATGGGGCCGTTAATGCCGTAAAAAGTAAGGGATTTGGCTCTGTACCTCGGTTCTGTTGTCTCAGGGCGTGCATCAGTCCACCGGATGCTGAGCACCCCTTCAAACCGTGTGTCGGGTATGATGATGTCGTAGGGGCCAGCAACGGAATATTCACCTGGCAGCGCATTCCTTACCCAGGCCAGGAAATCACTCTTAGTGTCAAAACGGATAACATCTTCAGGCAGAAAAGCACACCCAAAGCCGAATGCGCCGGGTATCGCCAGACGGCCTTTTGTCCGGTCGTAAATGTCGCTCTGTGCTTCCATCGTGGCCGCACTTTTCAGCCCCAGATTATCCCGGGACTTCTGTTGTGCCTTTTCGCCTGCTGCTGCGATTTCAGACAGATGGTTAGCCGTTTTCAGAGTGCCGGTCAGCGCAGCATCAATGTCATTTTTGGCCTGCTCTGCTGCGCGGGCATAACCTGCGGCTGCCGCCACATCCTGCGCCGTCTGCTGTGCGTTTCCGGCTGCGGCCCCGGCGCTCTGCTGCGCCTGCGCCACCATTTCCTCAAAGCGTTTGACGACATCCGGTTTCAGGTCGCCCTCATCAGGAGCAATCAGAAAGTCATTCAGCGTGCCGGGCTTTGAGTCCTCATATACAGCAATGTCGCCAACGTTGTACTCGTTGTGCCAGCCCGGTTTCAGATACACACCATATTTTCCAGTCCGCGCATGGAAACAGTATTCACCATCGTTTCCTGTCATCACATCAGCAACAGTGTGCATCACCACTTCCGGGGTGTTTACCGTAAGCGTGCAGCAAGAACCGTATTGACGGGAATGTGTTATTCAGTCGGCAGTGCTACGCGCCAGGGGAGCAGTTCGCCGACCCGGTTTATCGGCCAGTCGGCTATGACGTCAAGGACATAGCGGAGGTAGCTTTCTGGCTCCACTCCGTTCAGTTTGCACGTCCCGATCAGGCTGTACAGCAGCGCTCCCCGCTCTCCTCCATGATCCGAACCGAAGAACAGGTAGTTTTTGCGGCCCAGACTGACCATCCGCAACGCATTTTCAGCGATGTTATTGTCCGCCTCAGCCCAGCCATCATCTGCATAGTACGTCAGCGCCGGCCACTGGTTCAGGGCATATGCGAACGCTTTCGCCAGTTCTGAGTGTCGCGACAGGGTTTTCATCTTTTCACGCAGCCAGCTTTCCAGGGATTTCAGCAGCGGTTTCGTTTTCAACTGACGTTCGGCAAGGCGCTGTTTCAGCAGGAAGATGTCGTCAGAAGAGATGTCGTTCATAAGCCCGTATTTTACCGGGCTTATTCTGTGACAACCAGGATAAAGAGATTTACAGCATGGTCAGGGAGGTCAGCAGCCGCTTAGGCTGTCGCCAGTCGATACCTTCCAGCAGCATCGCCAGCTGCGCCTGTGTAAGGAACACTTTGCCATCACGGGCTGACGGCCAGGCGAAGCGCCCACGCTCCAGCCGTTTGGTCAGGAGGCACAGTCCGTCACTGGTGGACCACAGCAGTTTAACCTGACTGCCGCTGCGGCCCCGGAAAATGAAAACATGGCCGGACATGGGATCGTCTTTCAGCGCCGTCTGTACTTTCGCAGCCAGGCCGTTGAAGCCATTTCTCATATCGGTGATACCGGCAACCAGCCAAATTTTGATCCCGGAAGGTAACGGGATCATCGCTTCAGTTCCTGTATCAGCAGAGTCAGGAGCTTTTCGCTGACATTGCCATTGAAGCGGAGCGTCCCGTGCCGGAACGTTACCTCACAGCTGATACTGAGGGTTTTCGGGTCCTCTGCGAGCGATTCTGGCTGTTCGGCAGCTGCATCGAGAGTCACAGGAAGTAGCTGGGGGCTCTCTGAAGAAGGTAATAGCTGAGGTGTACTGGCAATAGCGGACACTACCATTTGTTCTTTTTTTAAGCAGCCATCTGATGATATTTTTCCCTGAAGGCTGCCGGGGAGATATTCCCCAGACGAGAGTGACGACGCTGACGATTGTAGAAAATCTCAATGTATTCCCGTATTACTGAGATGGCTTCATCCCGGTTATTAAAACGATAGTGGCTCAGGCTCTCATTTTTCAGCGTTCCCCAGAAGCTTTCCATCGGAGCGTTGTCGTAACAGTTACCTTTACGCGACATTGATGTTTTCAGACCAGACTGCTCCTGTATGACCCGGTAATCGTATGCGCAGTACTGTGAACCTCGATCAGAGTGGTGGATTAGCCCGGCAGGTGGGCGCTGGCTCCTGAGCGCCATAAACAGGGCTTTACCTGTCAGCTCTTTTGTCATGCGCTCTCCCATGGCGTAGCCGACAATTTCGCACGTATAAACATCTTTGATGCCAGCGAGGTACAACCATCCCTCCTGTGTGGCAACATACGTCAGGTCCGCCACCCAGACCTGATTTGGTGCTGTAGGAGCGAACGTCTGGTTCAGCAGATTTGGCGCAACTGGCAGATTGTGGTTCGAGTTCGTAGTCGCTCTGAACTTGCGTTTCTGCTTACAGCGTAGCCTTAGCTCCTTACGAAGACGTGCCAGTCGGTCACGACCAACGATGATGCCATTCTCTGCCAGCTCCGTCTGGAGCCGCCGGGTTCCATATGTTTCGCGAGTGCGGATATGTGCCACCTTAATCTCCAGTTTTAGCCGCTCATCACTTTGTTTTCTGTCTGAGGGTTCATGCTGTACCCAGTTGTAATAACCGCTCCTGGATACACCAAATACCTGACACATCGCTTCAATGGGAAATTGTTGTCGCCATTGTTCGATTAACGCGTATTTTTCAGCGACTCCTGTGCAAAATACGCTGTTGCTTTTTTTAATATATCTCGCTCAAGGCGAGCTTCATTTAACGCCTTACGCAGTTGCAGAATTTCAGATTCCAGTTCAGCCACCGTGCGGGAACCAGGAGTACCGAGCCCTTTTCTGGCGGCGGTAACCCATTGTCCTAAAGTGCCTTCAGGAAGAGATAATCGGGAAGCGCCTTCACTGATCGAAAGTTGATTTTCAAGAACCGTTCTGACAGCTTCGGCTTTGAACTCTTTAGAGTAACGTTGGGTTTTTCTGCTCATTATTAGCTCCTTCTGATGCCATTCTATTTCAGGAAGGAGTGTCCGTTAAACTCAGGCTACCTCAAGCAGCTTTCCCTCGCGCCATTGTTGTCGCCATTTGAACAACAGATTGGCGTTAATGCCATTTTCAAGAGCAAGTTTTGAGATGGATATCCCGGGTTCACAGGAGGCAGCAACGAGCTGCTGTTTAAATTCGGGAGGATAATTAGGGCAGCCTTTTCGCCTGCCGGGAGTCACATTTTTCTGCATATCTGACACTTTGGTTCCCACTACTTATTTGGTGGACACCACTTTGTCTAATTCGTCAGATTCTGACCAGACGGTTCGGCTGATATGACTTTCCGTGTCAAACCGGAATCTCTAATTTTGACGATTTTCTTTTTAGGTTTAATTCCCTGAGGGCGACGTAGCAGTAAATCCGACGGTGAATCACGCTGATATTCGCGGGTTGGATACCGCATTACAGAGGTCCGTCATATGAGCCTGCCACTTTCTTACGTCGCGAATCAGCTTTGTTCCGCCGTCGCCAAGCGCTAACGTGGGTTACTCTTGTACCGGGCTACGTCGCCTTCAGGGAACTGGTTATTCTCATTTTTTATTTGTGACATTGTGGTTGTTGTGCGACAGACATTGCTATTCGGCCCATATCCCAGATAAAACCCGCCAGCTCACGTGCAACAGCAACAATTGTAATATTGACATTCTTTCCTTTGGCCTGAAGTTTTCGATACCTCTTACAAAGCCTGAGTTGAGCATCCCATGCTCTGTCAATGACGGGGCGGGGTAAATTTTCCTGCCTTTTTTGTATTGCCGGACTGATGCGTGCCGGATGACGGTAACTCCACGCTGCCTCGACCAATAGCTTTCTGGCATAGCTGTTTCCGGCTTTGGTAATGCTGCCCTGATGTCTGCTTCCACCCGATGAATATTCTGATGGCGTGATACCAAACCATGACATCAGTTGTCGTGGATGTTCAAAACGGGTCAGATCACCCAGTTCAGAAATTAATCCAACCGCAGTAATAAACTGAATCCCTCGCATGGCTTGCAGCGCCTCTACTACCGGATACAGCCTCCATTCGGTAACGGCCTCCTTCAGGGCGGATTCCAGCCGTTCACATTGTGCCTGCCGATCTTCTATTGTACGACGGTGTTCGTCAAAAGCTAATTGTCGCCAGGGACTTTCGAATGAGTATTTGCTGAGCCAGCGTCGGTGTGCAGGGCCCCAATCTGCTCGCCCGACATAATGGACCCCATGAACCAGAAGAAACGATTTCAGACGTTGCCTTGCATGCCGTAAATCATCGCGGGCAGATGCCCATGCCCGGGCCAAATCCCGGAATGCCTCATCTTCAATGCCGGGTACGTAGACAGCAGAAAGATCTCCTGCACGCAGTGAACGCACAAGTCTGATGGCATCACGGCGATCGGTTTTAACCCGCTCCCCCGGTTTTTTCGGGATAAGTGAGGGGGCGCAGACCATGCAGTCAAAACCGGATTTCACCAGCCGACGATAAAGTCCATAACCACAGGGCCCCGCTTCATAAACGATACTGACCTGCGATGACTTTGACCTGAGACGTTTACAAAGATTCTGAATATCAGTAGGTGATGTGCCAATTTTACCCATCAGTTCAACAGGTTCTGAATTGATAGCATAAGCGACAGTAATCGATTCTTTGTGAACATCTAACCCGACGTACAATGTGTTATTGTTGTTCATGCTGGCCTCCGTGGTGGAAATACCGGGGTGTAACAACAGCTCACCCATGCGGCTCTGACAACGATGTTAACCCGCGTTAAATATCCCACGTTGGCCAGCATCTGTCTCACGGAAAGTCATACTGCCTTACTTTTGTTTGGGGTAACTGGCAAGTTTTCTCAGCATCAGGGATGCTGTCACTGTTCCCTGTTTTATTGAGGTCGCCAGACGTAGCACTTCACGCCAGTGAATTTCTATTTCTTTCAGATTAATGCGGGTCGGAGATATCAGAGAATGAAGTGCCGGATATTGATCCGCTTTACCTTTAATGAAAAGTTTTTTATCGTGAAGGTTGAACCGCCCCGGGTTTCCTGGAGAGTGTTTTATCTGTGAACTCAGGCTGCCAGATCATCGTTTCCGATGGAAGCATAATAAGCTTTTTCTGCTTCTGCCGGAGGAGTATGGCCCAGCCTTTCCAGCAATCGTCGATTGTTATACCAGTCCACCCACGTGAGTGTGGCCAGTTCCACTTCTGCACGGTTTTTCCAGCTCTTACGGTGTATTACCTCCGCTTTGTAAAGACCATTGATGCTCTCCGCCATCGCGTTGTCATACGAGTCGCCTGTACTTCCTGTTGATGCCAGTAATCCGGCTTCCTTAAGCCGCTGTGTGTAGGCCAGCGATACATACTGAGAACCTTTATCACTGTGATGGACCGTGCCGGACGGTCGACGGGCCCATAACGCCTGCTCCAGTGCATCCAGCACGAATGTCGTTTCCATGGACGATGAGACCCGCCACCCCACGATGTATCCGGCAAACACATCAATGATGAACGCCACATAGACGAAGCCCTGCCATGTGCTGACGTAAGTAAAATCAGCCACCCACAGCTGGTCAGGTCGTTCTGCCACGAACTGACGGTTTACGCGGTCGCCTGCGGCAACGGCTTTCCGGCTGATGGTCGTACGGACCTTTTTACCCCGGAGAACACCGGCAAGTCCCATAACCGCCATGAGACGTGCCACAGTGCATCTGGCCACTCTGATACCTTCCCGTAACAACTGACGCCAGACTTTACACCGTATACCTTGTGATTTTCATCGTATACGCGCTGTATCTCTTTCTTCAGCCAGTCATCGCGCTGCGCACGGGCACTGCGTTTATCCGGATGATGTCGCTGTTGCTGACAGTGGTAATACGTTGACGGGGCAATATGCAGTTCGCTGCATAGCGGTCCGACCCCGTACTGCTCACGCAGCTTATCCAGCAGTGGCATCATTTTTTCCAGAGGCGGTCAAACTCCGCCTTCGCAAAATAAGCGGAAGCCTGGCGAAGGATATCGTTACTGCGGCGCAGTTCACGATTTTCACGCTCCAGCTCTTTCAGACGCTGACGTTCAGCGGTGGTGAGCCCTCCATCACCGCCCCCGGTATCCCGCTCATGCTGGCGAACCCGGACACGCAGAGTCTCCGGCGTACAGCCAATCTTTGGAGCAATGGAACAAATTGTCGCCCATTGTGAGTCATATTCGCCCTGACTTTCCAGAACCATACGGACTGCCCGTTGACGGACTTCGGGGGAAAAACGAGTATTTTTAGTCATCCTGTTTACCTCTTTCTCAGGAAGTTTAGTCTCCAGGATTCCCGGGGCGGTTCAATGATTTTTACCTGTCAGAACATTATCAGATGGAACGTGCAGGATGGATCAGGAAATGACGTTTTCACTCAGCTATGAACAACTGACCCGGTTTGCGGAAAAACGCATCCGGGAATGCAATCTGGACAGCCACGGCGTAACTTATCTCTGCGAGTCAGCCAAAGCCGGAGCCGTGCTGATCTTCTGGCATGAACTGGCCATAAATGGCTATACCTCAATGAATGCCATAAAGAGACAGGAGATCATTGACGCCGACCATCAGCGCCTCAGAAAGCTCATCTGGCCGGAGGATGACTGGAAATGACTCAGAGCCGCCGACCGTCGCCACTGCAGCGGAGAGTGCTGATTGTGCTGGCTGCCCTTGATGAAAAACGGCCAGGACCCGTGCTGACGCGGGACATAGAACGGGTGCTGGAGCAAAGCGGGGAAGCCCCGGTCTACGGGCCAAACCTGCGCGCCTCCTGCCGTCGTCTGGAGGATGCCGGCTGGCTGCGTACCCTGCGCGCTCCGAACCTGCAGCTGGCAGTGGAGCTGACGGACGCCGGCCGGGCCGTGGCACAGCCTCTGCTGCTGGCAGAACAGGACCGCATCCGGGCAGAACAGCGTGCGGCAGAAGTCGTCGTACTGCCGCTGGTCCCGGCAGCAGGTCTGCCCGCAGGCGGCACTTCTGCCACTGATCTGGCGGTGGAGCTGAACGGCATAACGTATCAGGCCTGCCGTGGGGATTTTGTGGTGCGTCTCGACGGCAGCACCTGTCTGCAGTTATGGAATAAAGAAGGCTGGGTGGTACGCCGGGAGGGCGATCCGCTGGAAGTGGCGCAGTGGCTGCAGGCCTGTCACGATGCAGGAATGGAGGTTCGCGTACAGATAAATGAAAGTGCCGCTCCGTAAGAACACGCCTGTGCACGGTTTACACATCATCCCATGGTGGCAGTCGGTTAACTTTCCTGCGCCACCAGTGGAAAGAGGCCATGAGCAGTCCGGACAAAAAACCCCCCGTGATACTTATAATAATGGCCTCACCTGCCACCATTCCTGACGGCCCCCAGTAGATAAACCACATTGCACATCCCCAGGAAATGCCCCATAAGCCCCCCGTCAGCACCGTGACCTGCCAGAACGGCATAAAGGGTAATGGCGGAAGCCGGATACCCAGCCGCCAGAGAATACGCAGAAGAGGAGGGGCATAATTGCTCCGCCACATCTTTTTGCTGTCCATCAGGGCAATGGCCCGGGCTTTTTTCTGCTCAAAAGTCACAGGAGCACCTCCGTTCCATGATGTAAACGTGACACAGCTTATTGTTATTGATTATTATTATCATGCTGTGGTTATGTTGTCATGCATCAGTACACTGACAAAAGTGCAAAAGAAAGGAAAACTGGCAGATGAACAGAAAATATTATTTTAATAATATGTGGTGGGGATGGGTGACGGGAGGATATATGCTGTATATGTCATGGGATTATGATTTTAAATACAGATTACTGTTCTGGTGTATTTCTCTCTGCGGAATGGTTTTGTATCCGGTTGCAAAATGGTATATTGAAGATACAGCTCTGAAATTTACCCGGCCTGATTTCTAGAACAGCGGTTTTTTTGCTGATACACCTGGAAAAATGGGATTGCTTGCTGTTTATACGGGTACTGTTTTCATATTATCTCTTCCGTTAAGTATGATATATATTCTTTCTGTTATTATAAAAAGGCTGTCTGTAAGATAGACAGCCTGTCTTATATTTTATTTAAATACCCCAGAACTTATGCCACAAGAATTATCTAAAAGTTGCCGTTCTACTCCGTTAGTTTGTAGTTCTATCATAGTCTTATTAACTCGATCACGAGGTCTGTATGACGGGGAAGCTTGCGCTGTAAGATTATATGATAATGCACATATTGTAATGATAGTTGTTTTTATCTTTGTGTTTAATGTGAAAATTTTATAAAGCATATAATGTTCCCTATTTTTATTTTGTTTATAATTTATTGGTTGTATGTTAAATCTATCATAAGTCTAATGATTAAAATGGTTAGTGGTGTCAGGATTAGTGAAAATAAAGGATGTAATATGCTATTCTTTCTCTGTAAGTACTTGAGAATACTAAACCATAGTACAAGAACGATTATGTACATGTAGTGAGAATTGGAAAACATAGTTTCTTCCCGTGTTAATGAGAGTATGTGTTTTTATGTGGGGATATGTACACCCCATATAGATGTATTATGTTATATTTATAATATACCTCGGCAAAATAAAAGGATTGTTATAGAAATAGGGAAGCTATAAAAAAGCTTATATTAAGGTCTGTTTTCTTCTTAGAAAAATAATTCTTTGTTCTAATTATTATAGATGTAATCCCCCAAACAATAAAAAGAATGGAGCTGCTTGTAATTATTTGATATATCAAAATTGTTTTCCTCTATTTTTGTGTAGATAGATGTTAATGGCACTGGGTGCAATCAATTAAGAAAATTGACGCCAGACTAATTATTAATAATCCAGTTATCTTTTTATTCATATCATCTCCTTTCCATTGGTTAATTTATCGGAAATTCATCCCCACTAACTAAAACGATCCACACAATAAAACTAAATCTAATTGCAGGCAATCAATTCCAGTCGATATATCATCTGTATGGAAATCATCGCTCATCACTCATCGCAGCCTGAAAGCCCAGAGCAACGGGGCAGGTCTGCATATAAGTGGTTACACGGCAGAATTCCAGAGGGTTCTGTCACTAAATTCAGTCACTGACAAATTTGCATGATGTTGAATAGACGAGATTTTGTGTCGAAATAGTTGTTTCAGTAACTGTCACTCAATCGGTGGTTTATGTGACTATATTCGCAAAAACTGGTCGCAGAAAAGTCCTGTTTTCAGCTTGGAAACCCGGTAATCAGAATAATGGATAGGGGAACAAAAATCTCTGTATAGAACGCTCCATTGAGGGAGAGAAAACGTGTCATTTTGACCCGTTCGGTATTCAGAACACACAAAACCGATCGCGGGTCGCTTTCGTGCATAGTTATGCAACGCGCTAAAAACGATTCTGACGCATTTTTTATGTTTACCCTGTTTTTTCTTGTCTTTTTGAGTTTTTTGCGTCAGAGAGCGTCTGAGAGGGCACGTACAACGGGAGTTATGGTAAATGGATCGGGTTTTCGGGAAGGTTCGACAGGATTTGCCGTTGGGTGTAGTGTAAGCGACTGAAAAACAAACGCCCCTGAAATCATGTCCAGATCCGGCAGAACCAGCCTCATGCGCAGTTCTGGCTGGTTTTTGACGTTGATCGCGAGGGGGCAGCGATTGACTGGAGCGACCGGAACGCTCCCGCGCCGAACATCACCGTAAAAAATCCTGTGAACGGTCATGCTCACCTGCTCTACGCGCTCAATATCGCCGTGAGAACCGCGCCGGACAGCTCGGTTAAGGCGCTGAAATACGCCGCTGCGATTGAACGTTCGCTGTGTGAGAAACTTTGTGCTGATGTGAACTACAGCGGACTGATTTGTAAAAATCCGTTCCACCTGGAATGGCAGGTGATGGAGTGGCGAGAGGAAGCCTATACCCTCGATGAACTGGCTGATTATCTCGATTTGAGCGCCTCAGCGCGCCGTAGCATCGATAAACATTACGGGATGGGGCGAAACTGCCACCTGTTCGAAATGACGCGCAAATGGGCTTACAGGGCGATTCGTCAGGGCTGGCCCGAATTCTCACAGTGGCTTGATGCCGTGATTCAGCGTGTCGAAATGTACAACGCATCGCTTCCCGTTCCGCTTTCACCGCCTGAATGTCGGGCTATTGGCAAGAGCATTGCGAAATACACGCACAGGAACTTCACGCCGGAAACTTTCGCACAGTATGTGGCTGATACGCACACATTAACGTACGTTTTCGTTCCATTGGCCCTCACCCCCCGATAACGACCCAGGTAGCGCGCCGTATTCCCCCCGCCGGCCGTTTTCTTCGACATGTACATCAGGCGCGGAACTCATCGGGGCGCGGGAATGAAATCCCATTCAGACTCCGGATAGATTCAAGCAAGCCCACTTATCGTCAAAATCGGTGTTGCAAAAACGGGAGTGACCATAGATCCGTTTTCCAAGCGGACCCCATAATATCGGCTGGTAAACATCACTCGCTAGTGCATTCTTTTTGTTGGTAATGATAATCATTTACATTCATTCTTTGATGTTTTATCATAATTAATGTTTTGTCAATAAATATATGGAAACATATTGTTTCAGATGGGAATATGAGAAAGTTCATCCTTATTTCTATGATAACGTTAGCTAGTGTTAGTCTGGGAGCCTGCAGACAGAATGTCACCATAAAGCAGGATGCGCCAGGGCAGAAAGCTTTCCTGACTGACGGGCAGATTTACGATTTGCACAGTGGCAAAATTATTTCTAGCAGCGAGCTTTTGGCGGATCTTGCTACCGCTCGACATCTTATTATTGGTGAAAAACACGATAATGCCGAGCATCATCAGATTGAGCTTTGGCTTATTCAAAATTTGCTCATCCAGCGACCACAGGGGAGTGTGTTGCTTGAGATGTTGACGTCAGAGCAACAGCCCCGAGTTAACCAAGTTAAATGTTGGCTGAAAGATAATCCTGTGGTTCGAGATAGCCGTGTTCAGGAACTACTTAACTGGCAAAAAGGGTGGTCCTGGGAGATGTATGGCGACATCGTCATGCAGCTAT
This sequence comes from Shigella sonnei, assembly GCF_002950395.1. Classification (NCBI taxonomy): domain Bacteria; kingdom Pseudomonadati; phylum Pseudomonadota; class Gammaproteobacteria; order Enterobacterales; family Enterobacteriaceae; genus Shigella; species Shigella sonnei. Next base: position 108,281 of record NZ_CP026802.1, on the reverse strand, counting down.
TACGTGGGCCTTACCCGCTGCTCAATGCCAACATTGGCCGGGAGCAGATGTTGGCACTGTACAAAAAAAACGAATTTCCTAAAGGAAAAAAATCCACTGCACCTGTGGTACAAGAAGCTCTGCGTGAAACCATCATATCTATGCATGAAGGCAACCTTGAAAGCCAGCAACTGACGTCAATGCTCTCTATTCAGCAGCAGCGGGATCGCTACATGGCCCGCCAGCTTCTGAGTGCCCCGGTACCGTCGTTGTTGATTGCAGGTGGTTATCACGCGTCAAAAAGCATGGGCGTACCGTTACACATGGAAGATCTTGCCACCGGCACCCATCCAGTGGTGTTGATGCTTGCAGAAAAAGGAATGAACATCACAGTAGATCATGCTGACTACGTGTGGTTTGTAGCGCCAGATACAACAAAAAGGTAAACCATGGATGATGAATATTCTCCACTTCTCACAGTCGGTAAAATGGAGCAGCTGGTTTATCTGTTCTCTACTGCTTCATGGACTGATTTTCCTTGCGTTTATCTGGCGTTTTTCCGAAGTTCAGCCCGCTATGTCTCCTGCACCGGCGATCATGCTGCAATGGGCAGAAATTATAGAGGCTCCTTCTTCTCCACTTTCGCTTCCGGTGGGAATCGCTCAACAGGAGTCCGCAGTGACAGAAGAAAAGCAACAAACTGAGGACAGACAACAACGTCCTGTCACTGAAGACAGTGATGCAACCATTGAAATAACTAGGAAGAAAAAGTCATCCGATGGAGAAAAGAAAAAGACACGTCCACCTCGTAAGATAAAGGCTCAAACCAGCGACAGCAACCCCACAGCCGTTTCCAGTAATGCTGCACCTCAGGCTCTGGTCGAATCGTCCCGTATTGCTGCGCCTTTTAACAGTGACTCAACAAAGCGAGATAATTCTGAGGCATCTTGGGAAAGCAGAGTAAAAGGCCACCTAAACCGTTATAAACGTTACCCTGGCGATGCCAGAAAACGTGCACGAACCGGCACAGCCGTCGTGACTTTTACCGTAAACACGGAAGGCACTATTGTCAGTAGTTTCTTGGAAATCTCTTCAGGAACCCTTTCTCTTGACCGCGAAGCTATTGCTGTTTTAGAACGCGCTCAACCACTTCCCAAACCACCGCCTGAAATATTGGAGGGAGGATTATTTAAAGTAAAAATGCCGATTACCTTTAAGTTGAAGGAGTAAAGGGATAATTGGCCGTTCAAGTTCATTTAACTGAAATTTAATTTTCATTTTTATGCTGAACATTTTATCAAACTTTTCCACTGTCGAAAAAATCAAAAAGACAGTAGAACATAATTAATAAACAAATAGTTATACTTATCTTTATTAATATTATACCCAAGGAAATTTATGAACGTTATAAAACTGGCTATCGGCTCAGGCATATTATTGCTCAGCTGCGGTGCTTACTCACAATCCATCAGTGAAAAAACTAATTCCGACAAAAAAGGAGCGGCAGAATTCAGTCCGCTCAGCGTTTCTGTCGGGAAGACGACCAGTGAGCAGGAAGCTCTCGAGAAAACAGGCGCGACCAGTTCCCGGACAACGGACAAAAACCTGCAATCACTTGACGCAACAGTGCGTAGTATGCCTGGTACTTATACTCAAATAGATCCTGGTCAGGGAGCAATCAGTGTGAATATTCGAGGCATGAGCGGATTTGGTCGTGTAAACACTATGGTCGATGGTATTACCCAGAGTTTTTACGGAACCTCTACCTCCGGAACAACGACGCATGGTTCAACTAACAATATGGCTGGCGTACTTATAGATCCTAACTTACTGGTAGCAGTTGATGTTACACGCGGTGACAGCAGTGGCTCTGAAGGGATCAACGCCCTTGCCGGTAGTGCAAATATGCGTACTATTGGCGTTGACGATGTAATATTTAACGGTAATACATATGGCCTTCGTTCACGTTTCTCTGTCGGTAGTAATGGGCTGGGACGCAGCGGAATGATCGCCCTTGGTGGAAAAAGCGACGCTTTTACGGATACGGGAAGCATTGGCGTTATGGCTGCTGTGAGCGGCAGTTCTGTGTACTCTAATTTCTCAAATGGTTCTGGAATTAACAGCAAAGAGTTTGGTTATGATAAATATATGAAGCAGAACCCCAAATCCCAACTGTATAAAATGGATATCAGACCAGACGAATTTAACAGCTTCGAACTTTCCGCTCGAACCTATGAAAATAAATTTACACGTCGTGATATAACCAGTGACGACTATTACATTAAATATCATTACACCCCTTTTTCTGAATTAATTGACTTTAACGTAACGGCCAGTACCAGTCGCGGTAATCAAAAGTATCGTGATGGCTCGCTGTATACTTTCTACAAAACCTCAGCGCAAAATCGTTCTGACGCGCTGGATATCAACAATACCAGCCGGTTCACTGTCGCGGACAATGACCTGGAGTTTATGCTGGGCAGCAAACTGATGCGTACCCGCTATGACCGGACCATTCACTCAGCGGCGGGCGACCCGAAAGCGAATCAGGAATCGATCGAGAACAATCCGTTCGCACCCTCCGGCCAGCAGGATATTTCAGCGCTGTATACCGGGCTGAAGGTTACGCGCGGCATCTGGGAGGCAGATTTCAATCTCAACTACACACGTAACAGGATCACAGGGTACAAGCCCGCCTGCGATTCACGCGTTATCTGCGTGCCACAGGGTAGCTACGATATTGACGATAAAGAGGGTGGCTTCAACCCTTCAGTTCAGCTTTCTGCTCAGGTAACACCATGGCTTCAGCCGTTCATTGGCTACAGCAAATCCATGCGCGCCCCGAACATCCAGGAGATGTTCTTCTCTAATTCAGGAGGCGCATCCATGAACCCATTCCTGAAGCCTGAACGTGCAGAAACCTGGCAGGCGGGTTTTAACATTGATACCAGAGATTTACTGGTCGAACAGGATGCCCTGCGCTTTAAGGCTCTGGCGTACCGCAGCAGGATCCAGAACTACATCTACAGCGAGTCTTATCTGGTTTGTTCTGGAGGTCGTAAATGCAGTATGCCTGAGGTGATTGGCAATGACTGGGAGGGCATTAGCGATGAATACAGCGACAATATGTACATCTACGTTAACTCGGCAAGCGACGTTATCGCAAAGGGCTTCGAACTGGAGATGGATTATGATGCAGGTTTTGCTTTTGGCCGACTCTCTTTCAGCCAGCAGCAAACAGACCAGCCAACCTCCATCGCCAGCACCTACTTTGGCGCAGGGGATATGACCGAACTGCCCAGAAAATACATGACGCTGGATACTGGTGTTCGCTTCTTCGATAACGCGTTGACCCTGGGCACTATCATAAAATACACAGGCAAGGCTCGTCGCCTGTCGCCTGATTTTGAGCAGGACGAACATACCGGCGCAATAATCAAACAGGATTTGCCGCAGATCCCAACGATTATCGATCTCTATGGTACTTACGAGTACAACCGCAACCTAACACTGAAACTTTCGGTACAAAACCTGATGAACAGAGATTATTCGGAGGCGCTGAATAAGCTCAACATGATGCCAGGTCTTGGTGACGAGACCCACCCAGCCAATTCCGCGCGTGGCAGAACATGGATATTTGGCGGGGACATTCGTTTCTGATGACAATTTCCGCTAGGTTCAGACAATACGTTTTCTCTCTTATGTCAATTTTATTGCAGGAACGAAAAATGAATATTTTCACTTTATCCAAAGCACCGCTATACCTGTTAATTTCACTATTTTTACCCACGATGGCCATGGCTATCGATCCACCTGAACGCGAACTTTCGCGATTTGCCCTGAAAACGAATTACCTTCAGTCCCCTGATGAAGGCGTCTATGAACTGGCGTTTGATAATGCCAGTAAAAAGGTGTTTGCAGCAGTCACCGATCGTGTAAATCGTGAAGCCAATAAAGGCTATCTGTATTCGTTTAATTCAGATTCGCTGAAAGTCGAAAATAAATACACGATGCCATACCGGGCATTTTCGCTGGCGATAAATCAGGATAAACATCAGCTCTATATCGGACACACCCAGTCAGCGTCCCTGCGTATCAGTATGTTTGACACCCCAACCGGCAAACTGGTAAGAACCAGCGACAGGTTAAGTTTTAAAGCGGCAAACGCTGCAGATTCGCGTTTTGAGCATTTTCGCCATATGGTTTACAGCCAGGATTCCGATACCCTGTTTGTGAGTTATAGCAATATGCTGAAAACGGCCGAGGGCATGAAGCCTCTGCATAAGCTGTTAATGCTCGACGGGACGACGCTTGCCTTAAAAGGCGAGGTTAAGGATGCTTACAAAGGTACAGCGTATGGTCTGACGATGGATGAAAAAACACAGAAAATCTACGTTGGCGGAAGAGATTACATCAACGAAATTGATGCGAAAAATCAGACGCTGCTGCGTACCATCCCGTTGAAAGATCCGAGACCACAAATCACAAGTGTGCAGAATCTGGCGGTGGACTCCGCTTCTGACCGTGCCTTTGTGGTGGTATTCGACCATGACGATCGTTCCGGTACAAAAGATGGACTCTATATTTTTGACTTACGCGACGGTAAACAGCTTGGCTATGTGCACACAGGAGCCGGAGCTAACGCGGTGAAATACAATCCGAAATATAACGAACTGTATGTCACCAACTTCACTAGCGGCACCATCAGCGTAGTGGATGCCACCAAATACAGCATCACCCGTGAATTTAACATGCCGGTCTACCCAAACCAGATGGTGTTGTCGGACGATATGGATACCCTTTACATTGGCATCAAAGAAGGCTTTAACCGCGATTGGGATCCTGATGTGTTTGTGGAAGGAGCTAAAGAACGTATTCTGAGCATTGATTTGAAAAAGTCGTGATCGGGGGGAAAAAACATGGGATAAAAACTCCGTTATTCCACTAAACTGGCCGGACTAGGAAAAGCAAACATCTCTGTCCTGCCGGTACGCCTGTTACGCCGCTCCATGAGGCTGAGGAATCTCCAGAAAACGAGACAGGCACAGCATTGTACGATCAACTGATTTGTGCCAATAATTAAATGAAATCACAGCTATGCCTGTTCATGGGGTTCTAGGCCGGAACCCCAGATTTTTCCGATTGTTTGTTTTCTAACTGATTATTCAGTAGTTTTAGAGGGCTGACGCTCAGTGGAACGAAAACTCACGTTAAGAGGTTTTGACTATGATAAAAGTCAAAGTAGGGGTGAGTTTGGATATGGAAATTATTGTACTATAAGGAGAGCATGAAAACCCCTGGGGCAGTCACTGAATGAGGGACCAGCAGCGGTAAAATAACCAGCATAATTTCTGCATGGTCGATTTTTATACCGTGACAGGCTGTTTTTTATACTTGGGGTCAGTTTGGATATCGAAAATTATTGTACGTTAAGGTTGTTTTTTGACCTTGTCGATCTTAACTGATCTCAAACGACGAAACTTACCTGAAGTCGGTATCCGGCTGTTTTTCCAGATATAATCGCCTGTCAGATTGATATGTTCCCAACCTAATGGTGATAAATGCGATAATAGTTGAGCATTTATTTTCATGCCCTTACGCTTCAGAGCATCAACCGCTCTTTCCATGTAAACTGTGTTCCATAAGGAAATAGCCGCCGTCAATAAAGTCAATCCACTGGCGCGATAACTTTGATTTTCCGGTTTCCGATCTCTAATCTCCCCCAATCGATGCATGAATACAGCACGGGCCAGAGCATTACGGGCTTCTCCTTTGTTCAGCCCGGCCTGGACACGTCGCCGCAATGCCGGATCCCGAAACCAGTCCAGCATAAACAGTGTTCGTTCTATACGGCCAATCTCTCTCAGAGCTTTAGCCAACCCATTTTGTTTGTAAGCGTGCAGCAAGAACCGTATTGACGGGAATGTGTTATTCAGTCGGCAGTGCTACGCGCCAGGGGAGCAGTTCGCCGACCCGGTTTATCGGCCAGTCGGCTATGACGTCAAGGACATAGCGGAGGTAGCTTTCTGGCTCCACTCCGTTCAGTTTGCACGTCCCGATCAGGCTGTACAGCAGCGCTCCCCGCTCTCCTCCATGATCCGAACCGAAGAACAGGTAGTTTTTGCGGCCCAGACTGACCATCCGCAACGCATTTTCAGCGATGTTATTGTCCGCCTCAGCCCAGCCATCATCTGCATAGTACGTCAGCGCCGGCCACTGGTTCAGGGCGTATGCGAACGCTTTCGCCAGTTCTGAGTGTCGCGACAGGGTTTTCATCTTTTCACGCAGCCAGCTTTCCAGGGATTTCAGCAGCGGTTTCGTTTTCAACTGACGTTCGGCAAGGCGCTGTTCCGCCGTCATTCCCCTTATCTCTGCCTCGATGGCGTACAGTTCGCCGATCCGTTTCAGCGCTTCCTCCGTCAGGGCTGACGGGGTGCGAACGTGCACATCGTGGATTTTACGGCGGGCGTGAGCCCAACAGGCGGCTTCCGTTATCCGGCCATCCCGGTACAGCTCGTTGAACCCGGCGTATGCATCCGCCTGCCGTACACCACTGAACCCCGCAAGATGGGTCTGCGGATGGATGCCTTTTCTGTCCGGGCTGTAAGCGAACCACACCGCCGGCGCCAGCGTTGACCCGGCGTTACGGTCGTCACGAACATACGCCCACAACCGCCCGGTCTTCGTTTTCTTATTGCCTGGCAACAGCACCGGGACAGGCGTGTCATCAACATGGAGCTTACCGTCAGTCAGCACATAGCCATGAAGCGCCTCTTCCATCGGAGACAGCAGCCGGCAGCATGCATCCACCCAGCCCGACAGCAGTGAACGGCTCAGCTCCACACCTTGCCGGCCGTATATTTCTGACTGGCGATACAGCGGGGTGTGCTCTGCATACTTCGAGGTCAGCACGCGGGCCAGCAGCCCCGGTCCGGCGATACCCCGCTCGATGGGCCGCGAAGGTGCAGGTGCCTGCACGATGGCATCGCACTGAGTACAGGCATGTTTTTCCCGTACCGTCCGGATAACCCGGAAGGCGCTACGCATCAACTCCAGCTGTTCGGCGGTATCCTCGCCCAGATAGCTCAGTGAACCGCCGCAGTTCGGGCAGCACGGCGCCGCAGGCAACAGTCGCTTTTCGTCACGGGGTAGTGATTCAGGGAACGGCTTACGGGTGCGGGTCTGACGCAACGGACGCTGTACTGCCGGGTCATACACCCTACCAGTCAGCGTATCGCTCTCTTTCTGAAGCCGGTTCAGATCGGCTTCCATTTGTGCGATACGGCGGGAGACTTTTTCGGAACGACTGCCGAAGTTCATCCGGCGGAGTTTATCCAGCTGCGCCTGCAGATGGTCTATTTCGCGCTCCCGTGCAAAATGGCATCTGAATCGATCGCAGTTTGGCATTCGAATCGATCATGATTTGGCATCCATCTCCGATCACAGTTTGGCATCACAATCGATCACGATTTGGCATACTTCCGATCATTGATTGGAATTCGCCAGTCACTCCGGGAATTAACTCTTTTCACCACAGTCTCCATTGCCGTGTTTAAACCAGTGGAGACGTCAATGTCCAAAAAGAGAAAATCCAGGAGCACTATGGAAACTTGTTTTAAGATCCTTCAGCTCAAGTTCGATAAGAAGCTGACTAACCGTTGTATCGGACTGACGTTACACATCAGCGCCTCAACCGTTTTTGAGGTTCTTGCCCGCTTCAAAGCCTCTTCTCTGTCATGGCCATTACCTGCGGATATATCCCATGACACGCTGGAGAAACTCATTTTCCCGCCCAAAGACACCTCTGCGTCAGAGCTTGTTATGCCTGACATGCTGTACTTCGATACGGAAATGAGAAAACCTGGCGTGACGCGCCAACTGTTGTGGATGGAATACAAGGCACAGGCGGGTGACAAAGCGATGGGATACTCACACTTCTGCCGTTGCTACCGGAAGTGGAAAAAAACGCGACGCCTCTCCATGCGACAGGAGCATCGTGCTGGCGAAAAGCTCTTTATCGACTTCTGTGGTCCTACGGTCCCTGTTATTAATCCGGACACCGGAGAGATACGCCGCGTGGCAATCTTCGTGGCTGTAATGGGGGCGTCCAACTATACCTATGTTGAAGCGTGCGAAGGTCAGGACATGATGTCATGGTTAAATGCCCACAGCCGTTGCCTGACCTTCCTGGGCGGCGTACCGAAGCTGCTCATCCCCGATAACCTCAGAAGCGCAGTGAAAAAAGCCGATCGCTATGAGCCTGTCATCAACGACAGTTATCAGGCGCTGGCTGAGCACTATGGCACGGTTATTATCCCGGCCCGCCCGCGCAAACCTAAAGATAAACCAAAAGCAGAAAACGGCGTCCTCATCGTCGAGCTATGGCTTCTTGCCCGCATCCGTAATGAAACCTTCCACACGCTCAGGGCGCTGAATGCACGCCTTCGGGAGTTGCTGACGGACATGAATAACCGACCAATGAAGGGATACGGTAATCAAACCCGCGCAGAACGCTTCCGCATGCTGGATGCACCAGCACTCTCTCCGCTGCCTCTGGAGCCTTATGAATACACGGAATACAAAGCCGTGAAGGTTGGCCCTGACTACCACGTTGAATATGCCCGTCACTGGTACTCCGTTCCACACGAACTGGTCGGTCAGCGTCTGTCACTGAAGGTGGGGCAGTCGGTGGTACAGCTCTGGCACAAGGGGCAGTGTGTGGCGCAACATCCGCGCAGCACACATGAATATAAACACACAACCAATCCGCTTCACATGCCAGAACGCCACCGGCGGCATGGGACATGGACACCGGAACGCCTTATCGAGCAGGGAAACCGTACAGGTCCGTCCACAGGCCGGGTGGTTGAATCCATGCTGAAAGCCAAACCCCATCCGGAGCTGGCTTACCGTGCAGTCCTGGGTCTGCTGGCACTTCAGAAAAAATACGGCCCGGAACGGCTGGAAAAGGCCTGTTACGTTGCCCTGCACTATAACGCCCCGGACAGACGCTTTATCGACAATCTGCTGCGTCATCATCGGGATAACGTTGAGCTTCCGTTATCCCGCCAGGGCGAACAACATCCGGCATATGCTTCAGAGCATGAAAACCTGCGTGGTCCTGGCTACTACCACTGACAGAAGGAACAACCGTATGAGTGATAATCTGTTAAACAAACTGACCCAACTGAAACTCCCGGCGATGGCCGGGAGCCTGATACGGCAACGGGAAACGCCTCAGACTTACGACGAACTGTCGTTCGAGGAAAGGCTGACACTGCTGGTTGATGACGAGCTTCTGAGCAGAGAAAACAGTCGTGTGGCACGGTTGAGAAAAAATGCCTGCCTGAAATATCAGGCAACACCGGAAGGGCTGCGTTATCCGGCCTCAAGAGGTCTGCGGGCTGAACAGATGAGGGAACTGCTGAACGGCCACTACATAATCCACAGGAAAAACCTACTGATAACCGGTCCGACAGGATGCGGTAAGAGCTGGATAGCCAATGCGCTGGGCGAACAGGCATGTCGACAGAAATACAGCGTCCGGTACTGTAGAACCGGGCGATTACTGGAACAGTTGGCTCAGGGACGTGTTGATGGCAGTTGGCTGAAATATCTGAAACAGTTGCAAAAAATACAGGTTCTAATCCTGGACGATCTGGGGCTGGAACAGTTAAGTAACGCCCAGTGTAATGACCTTCTGGAGATCACAGAGGATCGTTACGGACAAAGCAGCACGATAGTGGTAAGCCAGTTCCCGGTAGATAAATGGCATGGTCTGATGGAGAACCCAACAACAGCAGATGCCATCCTGGACAGACTGGTACATAACTCACACAGAGTGGTCCTTCAGGGAGAGTCCCTGAGGAAAAATCCCCCTACAGTGGAAAGCAGCGAAAAAACGAGTTAAAAAGCGGTAGAAAAAGTTAAGTTCCCGGTTGATCGAATGGATGCGAATCGCTGATCGAACTTCGATGCCAATCCGTGATCGAATAGAGCGGAATACGCACTCCCGGTTGCTAAGCTTTTCCTGCAGGGCGTGGATCAGCGCTTCCTGTTCGGCCAGGCGCTGTTTCAGCAGGAAGATGTCGTCAGAAGAGATGTCGTTCATAAGCCCGTATTTTACCGGGCTTATTCTGTGACAACCAGGATAAAGAGATTTACAGCATGGTCAGGGAGGTCAGCAGCCGCTTAGGCTGTCGCCAGTCGATACCTTCCAGCAGCATCGCCAGCTGCGCCTGTGTAAGGAACACTTTGCCATCACGGGCTGACGGCCAGGCGAAGCGCCCACGCTCCAGCCGTTTGGTCAGGAGGCACAGTCCGTCACTGGTGGACCACAGCAGTTTAACCTGACTGCCGCTGCGGCCCCGGAAAATGAAAACATGGCCGGACATGGGATCGTCTTTCAGCGCCGTCTGTACTTTCGCAGCCAGGCCGTTGAAGCCATTTCTCATATCGGTGATACCGGCAACCAGCCAAATTTTGATCCCGGAAGGTAACGGGATCATCGCTTCAGTTCCTGTATCAGCAGAGTCAGGAGCTTTTCGCTGACATTGCCATTGAAGCGGAGCGTCCCGTGCCGGAACGTTACCTCACTGCTGATACTGAGGGTTTTCGGGTCCTCTGCGAGCGATTCTGGCTGTTCGGCAGCTGCATCGAGAGTCACAGGAAGTAGCTGGGGGCTCTCTGAAGAAGGTAATAGCAGCTTTCCCTCGCGCCATTGTTGTCGCCATTTGAACAACAGATTGGCGTTAATGCCATTTTTTCAAGAGCAAGTTTTGAGATGGATATCCCGGGTTCACAGGAGGCAGCAACGAGCTGCTGTTTAAATTCGGGAGGATAATTAGGGCAGCCTTTTCGCCTGCCGGGAGTCACATTTTTCTGCATATCTGACACTTTGGTTCCCACTACTTATTTGGTGGACACCACTTTGTCTAATTCGTCAGATTCTGACCAGACGGTTCAGGCTGCTGGTGATGCTGCCAACTTACTGATTTAGTGTATGATGGTGTTTTTGAGGTGCTCCAGTGGCTTCTGTTTCTATCAGCTGTCCCTCCTGTTCAGCTACTGACGGGGTGGTGCGTAACGGCAAAAGCACTGCCGGACATCAGCGCTATCTCTGCTCTCACTGCCGTAAAACATGGCAACTGCAGTTCACTTACACCGCTTCTCAACCCGGTACGCACCAGAAAATCATTGATATGGCCATGAATGGCGTTGGATGCCGGGCAACTGCACGCATTATGGGCGTTGGCCTCAACACGATTTTACGTCACTTAAAAAACTCAGGCCGCAGTCGGTAACCTCGCGCATACAGCCGGGCAGTGACGTCATCGTCTGCGCGGAAATGGACGAACAGTGGGGCTATGTCGGGGCTAAATCGCGCCAGCGCTGGCTGTTTTACGCGTATGACAGTCTCCGGAAGACGGTTGTTGCGCACGTATTCGGTGAACGCACTATGGCGACGCTGGGGCGTCTTATGAGCCTGCTGTCACCCTTTGACGTGGTGATATGGATGACGGATGGCTGGCCGCTGTATGAATCCCGCCTGAAGGGAAAGCTGCACGTAATCAGCAAGCGATATACGCAGCGAATTGAGCGGCATAACCTGAATCTGAGGCAGCACCTGGCACGGCTGGGACGGAAGTCGCTGTCGTTCTCAAAATCGGTGGAGCTGCATGACAAAGTCATCGGGCATTATCTGAACATAAAACACTATCAATAAGTTGGAGTCATTACCCAGGCTGCTGATATGACTTTCCGTGTCAAACCGGAATCTCTAATTTTGACGATTTTCTTTTTAGGTTTAATTCCCTGAGGGCGACGTAGCAGTAAATCCGACGGTGAATCACGCTGATATTCGCGGGTTGGATACCGCATTACAGAGGTCCGTCATATGAGCCTGCCACTTTCTTACGTCGCGAATCAGCTTTGTTCCGCCGTCGCCAAGCGCTAACGTGCGTTACTCTTGTACCGGGCTACGTCGCCTTCAGGGAACTGGTTATTCTCATTTTTTATTTGTGACATTGTGGTTGTTGTGCGACAGACATTGCTATTCGGCCCATATCCCAGATAAAACCCGCCAGCTCACGTGCAACAGCAACAATTGTAATATTGACATTCTTTCCTTTGGCCTGAAGTTTTCGATACCTCTTACAAAGCCTGAGTTGAGCATCCCATGCTCTGTCAATGACGGGGCGGGGTAAATTTTCCTGCCTTTTTTGTATTGCCGGACTGATGCGTGCCGGATGACGGTAACTCCACGCTGCCTCGACCAATAGCTTTCTGGCATAGCTGTTTCCGGCTTTGGTAATGCTGCCCTGATGTCTGCTTCCACCCGATGAATATTCTGATGGCGTGATACCAAACCATGACATCAGTTGTCGTGGATGTTCAAAACGGGTCAGATCACCCAGTTCAGAAATTAATCCAACCGCAGTAATAAACTGAATCCCTCGCATGGCTTGCAGCGCCTCTACTACCGGATACAGCCTCCATTCGGTAACGGCCTCCTTCAGGGCGGATTCCAGCCGTTCACATTGTGCCTGCCGGTCTTCTATTGTACGACGGTGTTCGTCAAAAGCTAATTGTCGCCAGGGACTTTCGAATGAGTATTTGCTGAGCCAGCGTCGGTGTGCAGGGCCCCAATCTGCTCGCCCGACATAATGGACCCCATGAACCAGAAGAAACGATTTCAGACGTTGCCTTGCATGCCGTAAATCATCGCGGGCAGATGCCCATGCCCGGGCCAAATCCCGGAATGCCTCATCTTCAATGCCGGGTACGTAGACAGCAGAAAGATCTCCTGCACGCAGTGAACGCACAAGTCTGATGGCATCACGGCGATCGGTTTTAACCCGCTCCCCCGGTTTTTTCGGGATAAGTGAGGGGGCGCAGACCATGCAGTCAAAACCGGATTTCACCAGCCGACGATAAAGTCCATAACCACAGGGCCCCGCTTCATAAACGATACTGACCTGCGATGACTTTGACCTGAGACGTTTACAAAGATTCTGAATATCAGTAGGTGATGTGCCAATTTTACCCATCAGTTCAACAGGTTCTGAATTGATAGCATAAGCGACAGTAATCGATTCTTTGTGAACATCTAACCCGACGTACAATGTGTTATTGTTGTTCATGCTGGCCTCCGTGGTGGAAATACCGGGGTGTAGCAACAGCTCACCCATGCGGCTCTGACAACGATGTGAGGTAGCCTGAGTTTAACGGACACTCCTTCCTGAAATAGAATGGCATCAGAAGGAGCTAATAATGAGCAGAAAAACCCAACGTTACTCTAAAGAGTTCAAAGCCGAAGCTGTCAGAACGGTTCTTGAAAATCAACTTTCGATCAGTGAAGGCGCTTCCCGATTATCTCTTCCTGAAGGCACTTTAGGACAATGGGTTACCGCCGCCAGAAAAGGGCTCGGTACTCCTGGTTCCCGCACGGTGGCTGAACTGGAATCTGAAATTCTGCAACTACGTAAGGCGTTAAATGAAGCTCGCCTTGAGCGAGATATATTAAAAAAAGCAACAGCGTATTTTGCACAGGAGTCGCTGAAAAATACGCGTTAATCGAACAATGGCGACAACAATTTCCCATTGAAGCGATGTGTCAGGTATTTGGTGTATCCAGGAGCGGTTATTACAACTGGGTACAGCATGAACCCTCAGACAGAAAACAAAGTGATGAGCGGCTAAAACTGGAGATTAAGGTGGCACATATCCGCACTCGCGAAACATATGGAACCCGGCGGCTCCAGACGGAGCTGGCAGAGAATGGCATCATCGTTGGTCGTGACCGACTGGCACGTCTTCGTAAGGAGCTAAGGCTACGCTGTAAGCAGAAACGCAAGTTCAGAGCGACTACGAACTCGAACCACAATCTGCCAGTTGCGCCAAATCTGCTGAACCAGACGTTCGCTCCTACAGCACCAAATCAGGTCTGGGTGGCGGACCTGACGTATGTTGCCACACAGGAGGGATGGTTGTACCTCGCTGGCATCAAAGATGTTTATACGTGCGAAATTGTCGGCTACGCCATGGGAGAGCGCATGACAAAAGAGCTGACAGGTAAAGCCCTGTTTATGGCGCTCAGGAGCCAGCGCCCACCTGCCGGGCTAATCCACCACTCTGATCGAGGTTCACAGTACTGCGCATACGATTACCGGGTCATACAGGAGCAGTTTGGTCTGAAAACATCAATGTCGCGTAAAGGTAACTGTTACGACAACGCTCCGATGGAAAGCTTCTGGGGAACGCTGAAAAATGAGAGCCTGAGCCACTATCGTTTTAATAACCGGGATGAAGCCATCTCAGTAATACGGGAATACATTGAGATTTTCTACAATCGTCAGCGTCGTCACTCTCGTCTGGGGAATATCTCCCCGGCAGCCTTCAGGGAAAAATATCATCAGATGGCTGCTTAAAAAAAGAACAAATGGTAGTGTCCGCTATTGCCAGTACACCTCAATGTTAACCCGCGTTAAATATCCCACGTTGGCCAGCATCTGTCTCACGGAAAGTCATACTGCCTTACTATTTCCTCATGTTATTCTCCATATCAGATAAATAGCATCTGTATTTCAGGCATCCTGAATATTGCAGCACACACTGAATAACACCTTATTTTGTGAAATTAATCACAAAATATAAAATCACGACTTAATACGGAAAAAACTCTGTGCTACTCAGAACTGTCCGGTCATACTGCCCGACCGGATATTAAAAAAAGCAAATCTCATAAACTCCTTTCAGCCTTCTGACTCCTGGAGTAATGAAGGCTGCTTTTTTCGTTACACCCTTCCCCGGCAGCGCCGGTGGCAGTGTTCAGCCCTTTTTCGGGCAAACTGCTGCCAGTCTGTCCTGGGCGCAACACAGGCAGCCCGTCGCCATGCTTCTGCCGCTTCCATCCAGCGTCCACTGACTTCCAGAATAACGGCCCGCCCGCCGGCACGCTGGTAACGCCAGACCTGGCCGTTCCGTGAACTGTTTCTGAATCCATTCATTTTCTTGTCCCCCTTTAGTTGTCAGTATTATTGTGATAAATAATTCAGTGGACTGGCTTCCTTTCGGAAGCGGAAGTTATTTCCTTTTAAGCCTTATTTCCCTGCCTCCTCTCTGATGGAGGCTTTTTTTTATTTCTCATCAAGCACGGCCTGAAGTTCTGCCTTTATCCGGTTCTGGCGGCGGATTTTATCCAGACGCGCTGCCGCATACGCTTCCTCCTCCTGAGAAATATGCTCCGTCACATACCCTTCCGTGTCATACCGGCAGGCACCGGCTTTCATGGCACACAGATAGCTTTCTGAACGGGTGATGGCCTTCAGCGCCCTGCGCAGTTTTTTATGCGAGAGCGGGATATTCCGCTGCGCCACGTCTTCCAGTAACACGTCCCGGATACCGCAGGCCAGAAGCCGGGGGGTGTCACCGTCAAATAATCCCGGCCACCAGGGTTTCAGGGTATTCACGGCCTCATCCAGCGTGGGCAGGTTCAGATAAATGGACAGTGCCTGTCTGGCCTGCGCTTTTTTTGCCGCCAGCTCTGCTTCCCGGGCTGCTTTCTCGGCCAGCTTCTGCTTTTTCACCTTCCACTTTGGTGGCGTGGTGACATTGATGATGGTTTTCCGGCTGCGGACAGGCGTCTCCCCTTCCGTTTTCCGCTTCAGTGTCAGTACCGGTCGCTTCTGCTCTGTCATGCTGTGTTCTGCCTCTGACGAATCATCCTGTTACGGTCAAAGATACCACACCCGTCACAGCGCCAGAACGCCCAGCACAGCCAGATGACAGGCGTAGAATACCGGGAAAAAATCCCCGGGCCAGAAACGGGGTAATGATTTTCCTGCACACGACACCAGACCAACGGTCAGCACCGTCATCACAAGACCGGCCACCGCCGCTGCATCACTGGTGGCAAGGTTAAGCGCCGGAATAACAGCCAGCAGGCAGGCGACCAGCGCCAGACGTTCCGCTCTGTCTTCCGCCCGGTACAGTCGGTGGCTGACTGCCAGCATCAGCAGCCCGGCAATGCCGTAACTGGTGCCGGACAAAGGCCCCCAACAGGGCCATCAGAAGAATGGCCGCTGCTGTACGCCACCCACTGCGCGTTTCACACCACGTCAGCACCTGTGCCGCCACTGCAAAGGCAAACAGGATATTCCCCTCATACCAGGGAAAGCCTGCCAGATAATATGCGAACTGGGCAATAATTCCCCATCCCCACAGCCGGTTAATGGCCGGTTGCCGGATATGCGCATGACGGGACAGATTCAGCCCCCACACCAGGGCAAAAAGCGGAAAGGCTCCTCGCCCGGCCAGAAACATCCATTCCTGCTTCAGCTGGAATATCAGATTGATGTGGTCCAGTACCATCAGCACCAGTGCCACCGTTTTGATGATATCCCGCTGTCCGGGTGACCAGACCAGAAATGACTGCAACCAGGTATCGGTCCGTGCAGCCAGTGAATCGTTACGTGTCGTGTTCGTGTTATCCGTTGTCATCAGTGTTTGTCTTCCTGTATCAGTCTCCGCCCGGGGTTTTCTCTTTCTGCAGGTCACGAACCATATCCCGCTCCATCTGCTGCAGACGCTCCTGCAGCAGATTTTCCCGGGCAACCTCCCGGACCGCTTCCCGCTCCCGTTGTGATTCACGCAGCACACTCTCCGGCAGCGCGGCTTCCCGTTCAGTTATGGCAGCCCGGTCACGCTCCTGCCCGGCAATTTCCCTGACAGCCAGCTCTGTTTTGCCGTCCGGCAGGTCAGGTTTGTTCTCTGCCATTTTACGGACAATTTCATCTGCGCGACGTTCCGTTTCACGGCGGATGGCCTCTTCAGCCTGCCGCTGTGCCAGTACCTCTGCCGTGACCGGTTCGCCATTTCCGGCTCCCGGCTGGACGCTGTTGTCCGGGATATCCCCCCACACGCGGCCATCGGTGATGGCACCGGGATTCCACGGACGGCCTTCACCGGCAATGCTTACCACCACACCACTGTCAGGATTATCACGGGCAATCCGGACGCCATCCTGCATATTATCAGCCAGCAGGCTTTCTCCGTTACGGCTGCCCTGCAGGGCCACGAACTGCGCATCCCCGCTGCCTTTTACCCGACCTTCACCGCTGAATCCCCGCAGCCCGTTTCCGTCATCCGTGGTCAGCGGGTTCAGCCAGATACCGGCGGACTTGCCGTTACGGTCAAACGCCGGCAGTGCCACATACGGTTGCGGATATTTACGTCCCGGAGCAATAAACCGTGCAGGACTGTCTCCCCCGGCCAGCCCCGCCTGACGGAGAACGGCACGGCCTGCCGCCACGTCCCGCAGCTCCCGCGCCGTACTGAACAGCCGCTCTGCATTCATGACCTCCCGGTCCGGTTTCGGCTCAAACACATCGTGGGCAGTTCCTTTCTGTACGGCATTGTTGATGGCATCCGTCCAGCCCTGACGGTTATCGGTGTACACCTGCACATGCTGCTTCATACGCGACAGGGCCACGTAGGCTGACTCAAAGCCGGCCACCCGCCCTTCGTTATCCCGGATATCCGCAGCCAGTCTGACGGACGGGTCAAACAACCGGCTGCTGTATTTCTCCGTGCGTCCGATACCGGGCACGGCAGGGGGCCGCAGACTGTTGCGGATCACCCGCTCCTTAAAGGCATCCATTTTCCGGCCCATCTCACCGGACTGCTCCAGTGCCGTCAGGCGCTGCATGATCACCGTCAGCATGTCCGGCTCCTTTACCGGCCACAGATCACCCCAGGTGCCAAGATCGGCGGCGGCCACACTCTGCCCCCATATCAGCAGGGCAATCAGCCCCCGGCATCTCATGGTTCCGCTCTCATTCGCCGGGCAATATCCTGCTGGATTTCCCGGGTGATATCCGGAGCCCCCTGTACCACGGCAGGCGACACCAGAATGACCGCGTGGTGTTTCTGCTGCCACGCCTGCAGGCTGGCTTCCAGTGCCGTGTTAAAACGCGCTGAAAGGGCTTTTGACTGTGCTTCTGACAGTTGTTTCTGACTGGCGCTGTCAAAAAATGCATCCACAGTCTGTTTCATGTTGAAGGCGGCAGTCATCGGTGCGTTCAGTCTGACAATGCCGTAACTGACGGCTGCGTTCAGTAACACCATTGCCAGGCATCCCGGCACCGTCCACCACCAGTGGCTGCGTCGGGGGGCTGTAACATCAGTCGTTTTTTGCGTTGTGGTCATGCAACACTCCTGTATTTCTCATGTTCTTCCAGCCAGGCTTCCAGCGAAGCCATCTCCGGCCCTGACTTCTTCCACGCCAGCTGCCACACCGCCTCATGAATACTCAGCCCCTCTTTACGTTTCTGCTGCACAAACTCAAAATCCGGGCCGTCAGAGCTGTACATGGCGCGGCTTAACGGGTCCACAAACAGGCGGTGCCAGGAGGAATGGTTTTCCACCTGCAGCAGGAAGGAACTGAACCACTGGTCTTTGGCCGCACCAAACTTACCAATCATGTCGCGCTGCAGTGGCTGGAACTGGTCCGGATACAGCTGGTTGTATTTTGCGAACTCCTTCGCACTCTGTTTGAGGATAATTTTGTAGGAGGAGTTACCCCATGCCGCACGGGCCGCACTGGAGGCCTTGTCAGAGTCAAAGTCGACGATGTTCTGTGTGATGGTGATATAAGCACCGGTATGACGACGGGCGGTACGGTAACCTTTCTCAATAAACTCACCGACCTTGTGATTTTTGAAGTCCAGCAGACGCCAGCCTTCATCAATGACGTTCAGTTTCTTGAGGTTACGCGGCGTGCGGTACATCCTGTTCTCGATGTAGATAATCAGGGAGAACATCACCGCAACCAGCAGTGACGGACGGTCTTCCAGTCCGCCCAGCTCCAGCACCACCATTTTTGCGTCATCCCGCAGGGACGGCTCATCAGAGTTAAAATACTGGCCGTAAGTGCCGTTGGCAGTGTACTGGTCAAGCAGCACAATCATTTCGTCCAGACGGCTGCGGATAGTCGGTGACCCGGCATACTGCTCGCTGTCACTGGCGTTTTTCAGGAAATCCACCACGTCATCAATACGTGCCCTGTTCTCTTTGGCCAGCCAGGAGGCCCTGACCGCCTGCAGCAGCAGACCTTCATGCACTTCATCCAGGTTACCGTTGGGGCTGGCCATCACTGACAACTGGTCACGGACACGCTCCGCTGACTGGTCGATATCGGTGATGTTCGCAAACGGGTTAAAACGCAGGGTTTCACCGTCCAGATATACGCCCCCCATGTTCTCACACAGGGACTTGTAGCCATCCCCCATGTCGAACACCACGGCAAAGCCCCCGGAGTCCAGCACGCTGCGGATAAGTGGCTGTATCAGCCCGGTTTTACCGGCCCCGGAGGTGCCACAGACCGCCATGTTGTAGTTGGTGTTATTCATTCCCCGGAAGAAAATATCGATAAACGCCAGCTGGTTACGGTAGGTGTGACACGGCAAAGGGCACATTAAATCCCATTGGGGTCACGGCAGTGCGTTGCTCATTCTGAAGACGGTAGTTATTCACCCCCTGAATGAGGTTAACAGAGAGGCTGAGAACAATAAGCACTGACATAAATATAAAGGCGATGGCCATTACACGACTGGTACTTAAACGGGCACCGTGTTCCATATAACAATCCTGGTATCAGTTCTATTTAATCCACTGCCGGAAACACGAATCGGGAACATTATGAAAAATACCGCGCAGCAGGGCTGTTGGCATATACCAGTAAATCAGGTCACGTAACCAGGAACTGCCCCGCCCTTTTTTCAGTTTTTTAATCCCGAAATAAACCAGAACCGCTGCACCAATACCGAACAGATATTTCGATGTTGTGATACCCCAGCCAACACAGATTGCTGCGGGGATCAGTTCATCCAGTGGCAGGCCAAACCAGCGGCTCTGGTTGGTCAGTGTTTCCGGGAAACGATATTTCTTAAGTTTATTCTCGTCTCCCAACATCGTTTTATTTCCTGTCAGAATCCGGCAACAGACATACCTACTGCAATAAATACAGAGAGTATGGCAAAGCCGACCAGGAACTTGACGTTTTTGGTCATCATGTACATGACTGCACCGACCAGAACTTCAGCCAGAACAACCCATTTAACGATACTGGAGTCCTTACCGAAGGTCGCCTTAACCGTTTCCTGACCTTTAGCCATCAGGTCCGTGCCTTTACCAGCAGCCATAGCTAACTCAGGGAACAACATCATCAGAACAGCAACCGGGATCACTGCACGAACCAGGCGAAGCATATTCAGACGAGTGAATTTAGAAAAAAACGATTTCTTTTTGACGGGCGCAGAAGTACCCTGAACACTTAACGCTGAACCGCCCCGGGTTTCCTGGAGAGTGTTTTATCTGTGAACTCAGGCTGCCAGATCATCGTTTCCGATGGAAGCATAATAAGCTTTTTCTGCTTCTGCCGGAGGAGTATGGCCCAGCCTTTCCAGCAATCGTCGATTGTTATACCAGTCCACCCACGTGAGTGTGGCCAGTTCCACTTCTGCACGGTTTTTCCAGCTCTTACGGTGTATTACCTCCGCTTTGTAAAGACCATTGATGCTCTCCGCCATCGCGTTGTCATACGAGTCGCCTGTACTTCCTGTTGATGCCAGTAATCCGGCTTCCTTAAGCCGCTGTGTGTAGGCCAGCGATACATACTGAGAACCTTTATCACTGTGATGGACCGTGCCGGACGGTCGACGGGCCCATAACGCCTGCTCCAGTGCATCCAGCACGAATGTCGTCTCCATGGACGATGAGACCCGCCACCCCACAATGTATCCGGCAAACACATCAATGATGAACGCCACATAGACGAAGCCCTGCCATGTGCTGACGTAAGTAAAATCAGCCACCCACAGCTGGTCAGGTCGTTCTGCCACGAACTGACGGTTTACGCGGTCGCCTGCGGCAACGGCTTTCCGGCTGATGGTCGTACGGACCTTTTTACCCCGGAGAACACCGGCAAGTCCCATAACCGCCATGAGACGTGCCACAGTGCATCTGGCCACTCTGATACCTTCCCGTAACAACTGACGCCAGACTTTACACCGTATACCTTGTGATTTTCATCGTATACGCGCTGTATCTCTTTCTTCAGCCAGTCATCGCGCTGCGCACGGGCACTGCGTTTATCCGGATGATGTCGCTGTTGCTGACAGTGGTAATACGTTGACGGGGCAATATGCAGTTCGCTGCATAGCGGTCCGACCCCGTACTGCTCACGCAGCTTATCCAGCAGTAGCATCATTTTTTCCAGAGGCGGTCAAACTCCGCCTTCGCAAAATAAGCGGAAGCCTGGCGAAGGATATCGTTACTGCGGCGCAGTTCACGATTTTCACGCTCCAGCTCTTTCAGACGCTGACGTTCAGCGGTGGTGAGCCCACCATCACCGCCCCCGGTATCCCGCTCATGCTGGCGAACCCAGACACGCAGAGTCTCCGGCGTACAGCCAATCTTTGGGGCAATGGAACAAATTGCCGCCCACTGTGAGTCATATTCATCCTGACTTTCCAGAACCATACGAATCGCCCGCTGACGGACTTCGGGGGAAAAACGAGTATTTTTAGTCATCCTGTTTACCTCTTTCTCAGGGAGTTTAGTCTCCAGGATTTCCGGGGCGGTTCAGACATCTAGAATTTACTGTCAGCACCGGCGTTAAAGTTTACTTCTGCGATCCTCAGAGTCCTTGGCAGCGGGGAACAAATGAGAATACAAATGGGCTAATTCGGCAGTACTTTCCTAAAAAGACATGTCTTGCCCAATATACTCAACATCGAGTAGGCAGCCTGACGGCTGCGGCTTGTCATGGTCTGCAATTACCGTTATAAAAACAGGCAATGTCATTGTCTTTCAGGTGGTTATATGGCCCGTTCAGCTAAACCCCGTAAACGTTGTCAACGCCACGATGTTTGACCGTTATTTGCCATTTTCATGCCCGCTAAATACTTTCGTTACTGATGCTGTCCGCTTTCCACCATTTCATCATCACTGATTGGCGTTGTGTTTTTGGTCAGCACTCCAGCTTTACGTTTCTCTTTTAACCGGTAACTCTCTCCTTTGATATTCAGCGTGGTTGAGTGATGTAGCAGCCGATCCAGGATCGCTGTTGCCAGTACGTGATCTCCGAACATTTCTCCCCAGTCTGCGAACCCTTTGTTTGACGTCAGTATGATGCTCGCTTTTTCATATCGACGGTTCAGTAGCCGGAAGAACAGACTGGCTTCCTCTCTGTTCATCGGCAGATAGCCTATTTCATCCAGGATCAACACCCGGGCATAACTCAGTTGCTGTAGCTGACGCTCCAGCCGGTTTTCCTGTTTCGCTTTCATCAGTGTCGCGATCAGTCTGTCCAGTGGCATAAACAGTACCCGATGTCCCGCATCCACCGCTTTCACGCCAAGAGCTATGGCCAGATGAGTTTTTCCGACACCAGGAGGGCCCAGCAGGATCACGTTTTCGCTGCGCTCCACGAACGCCAGACCAGCCAGTTCCCGGACAACCTTACGGTCGATGCCCGGCTGGAAGGTAAAGTCGAACTGCTCCAGCGTTTTGACCCACGGCAGACGAGCCTGCTTCAGCCTGGACTCCATACCGCGCTGATGCCTGCCGTTCCATTCCTGCTGTAGCGCCATGCACAGGAACTCCCGGTAGTTCAGCTCTTTTTTAGCTGCCTGTTCCAGCAGGCTTTCAACGTGATAACTCAGATGCTCCATTTTCAGGCGACTCAGCAGGACTTCCAGTTCATGCATCACAACAGCTCCTCATAGGCACTCAGTGGTCGATGTTCCACCTGACTGACCTGCTGCCAGAGCGGGGCGTGATGCTCCGGCACTGTCTGCCAGCCAGACGATGCTGAACAGAGGCGATGTGAGGCCACCAGTTTCTCATTACTGTAGATCCGCAACTCGTCATCCAGCGATATTCGTATCGATACCGGCTGACCACACAGCGCTTCGGGAACGCTGTAACGATTACCACCAACCTCGATATAGCTGTCCCAGGACACATGGCGGATATCGAAGTAACTGGTATCGAAGTCTGTATCCGGTAACGGCTGCAGATGTTCCTGCTCCAGCGCGAAGCGCTGTTCCGGCGTTTCTTTGAACTGGCGAAGCTCCCGTTTGTCAGCCACATCGGCTATCCATTGCTCCAGTTGTTGATTGACATGAGTGAAGCTGTCGAACCTGCGGTACCGGACGAAGAAGTTCTCCTTGAGGTATTTCACCATCCGCTCAACCTTACCTTTTGTTCTGGCCCTGCGTGGACGGCATGCCCGTGGCAGGAAGTTATAGTGGTCAGCCAGCAACAGGAATCCGGAGTTGAACACGACTTTCCCGTTGTTATTCTTCAGCACCGCAGCCTTCTGGTTATCAACCAGCACCGTTTTCACACAACCACCGAAGTAGCGGAAGGCGCGAACCAGTGATTCGTAGGTATGCTCAGCATCCTGTTTTGGTGCGGCGAAGACATGGAAGCTGCGGGAGAACCCCAGCGTATTAACCGCAAAGTTAACTTTGCACCGTTGCCCGGCAACCTCCACCTCAACTTCGCCCCAGTCATGCTGGAGCTGGTATCCAGGCTGAGTTTCGAAGCGAACTGTTCTTTTTGACGGACGCATTTTACGTTTGGGCTGGATGTAGTAACGCAGCATGGAACGTCCGCCCGTATAACCCATTGCCTTAATCTCCGCGAAGATAACCTCGCTATTCCAGACATTCTCTGCCAGGCGCATGTCGATGTAATCCATAAACGGTTTCAGCTTAACCATTTTGTGGCGAGTCTTTCTGGCTGGCGGTTCAGGGTATTTGAGGTAGCGTCTGACCGTCCGTTCAGAGCAACCAATCTGAGTCGCAATATCGACGATGTACGCGCCCTGCTGGCGCATTTGCTTTATCATGTAAAAGTCCTCTCTGCTCAGCATGTTGATGTCCTTTCTGGTGTGAGAACCTTAAGGAAACAACATGTTGGGTGGAGCGGACAATCCAAATGGCGAATTACCGTCTTATATCACTGGCGCTGACAACGTAAACCCGCCTCTCAAAGAAGCAAACTTCCCCGCTATGTCGTGAAGCTTCACGAAGATGATTTTTTTGACGAAGAAGACGCAGAAGTTCTGCGCTTTGATAGTTTTGACGATGCCGTTGAATGCTGCGCAGACCTGAATATTCCGTTCTTTGTGGATGCGGGAAACAAAAAGCTGGTCTTCTGGTTTGTACGTGTTGATGACGAAGGGTATCCGGAAATCGCCCGCTGCACGGAGCGGGAATTTGCGACCATTCTTTCCGGTATCAGCGCCGGCGGTATGTACTGCCCGGAGTGTGGCACGGTTCACTGGCCGGACGGAGTCGCCCCGCCCTTCTGATGCTTCCCCGTTTTGCCGATATCTTTCAGCAGGGAAACCACTGGCTTAACTGGCTGGAGAAGCAGCCGGAAAGGGCAGTACGTCCGGTGGTGATTGAGTCGGTGACCAAAATCATGGCGTGCGGGACCACACTGATGGGGTATACACAGTGGTGCTGTTCATCACCGGACTGTTGCCATACAAAAAAGGTCTGCTTCCGGTGTAAAAGCCGCTCCTGCCCGCACTGCGGGGTGAAGGCTGGCGCACAGTGGATACAGTATCTGCTGAGCCTGGTCCCCGACTGCCCGTGGCAGCATATTGTGTTCACACTTCCCTGCCAGTACTGGTCCCTGGTGTTCCACAACCGGTGGTTACTGACAGAGATGAGCCGCATTGCAGCGGATGTGATACTGGAAATCTGCCATCAGGCAGATGTGGAGCCGGGGATATTCACGGTGATCCACACATGGGGGCGTGACCAGCAGTGGCATCCGCATATCCATTTATCGACAACTGCCGGTGGTGTGACGTCGGGCCACACCTGGAAAAATCTTCATTTTTACGCCCGTAAGGTGATGAGCATGTGGCGCTACCGGATAACACGGTTGCTGTCACGGAAATACCCTGACCTGGTGATGCCGGATGCGCTGGCAGCAGAAGGAAGCAGTAAACGGGAATGGAATCGCTTCCTGGACACGCATTACCGCCGTGGCTGGAATGTCAACGTATCCCGGGTGATGGATAATGCCCCCCATGTGGCGGTGTACTTTGGCTCTTACCTGAAAAAGCCACCGGTGCCGATGAGTCGTCTGGAGCATTATGCCGGTCAGGATGAAATCGGTCTGCGTTACAACAGTCACCGAACAAAACGGGAAGAATACCTGTTGATGAGTGGAGATGAGTTCATGGAAAGGTTCTCCTGGCATGTGGCGGATAAGGGGTTCCGTATGGTGAGGTACTACGGTTTTTTGAGTCCGGCGAAACGGCGGTTACTGGAAGAAGTGGTGTACATCATAACGGAGACAGTGAGAAAAACGGCGATGCAAATCACCTGGAGAGGGATGTATCAGAGGTTACTGAAGGTTGACCCGCTGAAGTGCGTGCTGTGCGGGAGTCAGATGCGTTTTACGGGGCTGAAGCGGGGCTACCGTCTGGCAGAGCAGGTCCTGATGCATGAGCCGCTGGCCCGGATGCGGTGGTGCGGCTGAGAGCCGCAGAGGGAAAGTTGCGTCCATTTTGAGGGAAACGGAGCAAAAAACCGCCATTCATACCCTGAATCAATCAGAGCCATCCAGTTTAATCGTCGGTTCCGTTCATATGAGCAAAAGTGGTGTTGAAGAAACATCCGTTTTGTGGTGTTTTTTTAATCTTTTTGGGGTTTTAATTCCTATCGATCAAGGCAATAACATTGCTCTTAAGGAATTTACGGCACATCGTATTAAATGCACCGTCTTTCCCTTTAACAGTCCCATCATGTTTTATTCCTTTTACAGCCCCGTCCGGGCTGTATGTTTTCACCAGCTTATCCAGTGATCGTTTTGAAAATGGCTGCATTGGATCACGTGGCTGCAAAAATACATAATCCCTGTTGCACTCAGGAACTGAATCACGCCAGGCTTTCTGCTCGTCGATAATCCGCCGGATCTCAGGCGTTATCGGCAGGCGGAAAGCCTTTTGTGTTTTCATAGCCCCTCGCATGCCGATAACCCCTTCCGGATAAACAATTTCACCAGCCTCCTCGTAAACGTAGTCCCAGCGCAGGTTATGGACATTAATCGGACGAACACCAGTGATGATCATGAAGCGAACAGCATTCTTCTGGTGTACAGAGGTGCAGGCAGCAACATTGAGCCAGAGTCGGGCGATTGATTCAATATCGGTAAAAAGCCGTGTGGGGGTAGGTTTCTGTACGCGGGAGGAAACATAATCATCTGGCAGACTGGCGGCAACATTGCGGCCGTTGCAAAGAGTAGGTGCGCAGAACTTCCAGAACCGACGGAGCTCGGCAAACAACTCCAGGGCGTTATTGTTCGAGCGAGTGGCGATCCACTCGTCCAGCACTTCCACCAGCCGATTGTATGTTACGTCGCTGAACACCTCACGCTCGCCGAACGTTGCTTTAATCCGGTCGATACGCACCCCGTAGGTTGTGAAACTGTCCGGGCTCAGCTTCTGCCGGGCTACTTTGGCTTTGAGGTCATCCCGGTACATTTCCAGCGCTGCATGTACGGACTCTGCCCGCAGTCCACCGTCAGCCATACCTAGTGCTTTTTCGCGCGCCAGCTGGATAGCGAGCTCCGGCCACTCGCCGAGCTTTTTACCTTTGAGGCCCATCTTTTTTGGAAACTCGGCGTAAAATGTAACCTTACCGGCTTTGCTGAAATCGATACGGAGATAGTTCTCTTTTTCGTATTTGGAACGGCGAGCCACGCCGGAAGCAGCGAGGATGATTTTGGCGGCAGCAACACAGATTTTCATGTGTGCGCTGGTATAGGGGGGTTTACAGGCGTCCCATTTTTCAGATGCGGCTAAAACATCGTCATTATTGGGGCTATCCGGATTATGTGTTACAGTGCGCGGCATTCTCAATCCTTATCTGCGTAGGCGCAGAAAACAAGCTCACACATACAAGTCTTTTCTACGGGACAAAATGCAATGTGTTGCGGTTTTGTGTTGCTGGACTGAGTTTATCAAGGTTAAATACACTGGATCAACATACAGTAAGTTAATGACAGTAAAGCATACAAACTCGATACAACTTACTGATTTTAAAATGATTTAACGGTAATCCATTGAAATGTCTTTACTAATTACTAAACGCTGTATTAATTGTGATATGTGTGAACCCGAATGCCCGAATGAGGCGATTTCAATGGGAGATCATATCTACGAGATTAACAGCGATAAGTGTACCGAATGCGTAGGGCACTACGAGACACCAACCTGCCAGAAGGTGTGCCCGATCCCCAATACTATTGTGAAAGATCCGGCGCATGTCGAGACAGAAGAACAGTTGTGGGATAAATTTGTGCTGATGCACCACGCGGATAAAATTTAATATTCTACTCTGGAAGTAGAGTATTAATTATATTACTGGGAAGCCTTAACGCCATTATATTTATTTAATTGATGACATTAGCATAATCATTCACTAAGTTAATTTATATAGTATCTGCCAAGACACTTATTTATAGTTATTAAAGGCGCGTCCGATTGGTTCACCGGACGCACCTTAAGTACGTTTCCTTGTGTTATAAGAACAGAAGGATCAGCTGTAAAACAGCAATGATGATTTTGATGACCCGTTTAATCAGGTATCGGCAATCAGTCATTCGTTTTTCCTTAAACAAGGAATGCAGCCGTTCAGTATTGCTTTCTTCGTAAAGGCTTGAGTTTTTATGCTAAAGATTGCAAGTTGCTTGTAAAAGATAAGTACACTGATCCATAATCGCTGTTGTTGAGGGTGCATGCTGCACAAAATTAAAGTTAAAAAGTAAAACCCCCGTTCCTTACCAGTTCGGGGGTTTTACTTTTTAAAGAGAACGGTATTATTTTAACTTTCAATAATTACCGTGGCACAAGCATAGTGGCGTTCATCTGCCAGCGTTACATGCATATTTACAACGCCGAGCTTTTCCGCCAGTTTTAATGCCTCACCCCATAGCCGTAGCCGTGGTTTGCCGAGCTCATCATTGAATACTTCAAATTGATTAAACGCCAGACCATTGCGGATCCCGGTGCCAAACGCTTTTGCTGCGGCTTCTTTCACAGCAAAACGCTTCGCCAGAAAACGCACCGGCTGGTGGTGCGTTTTCCAGATTGCCCATTCGTTATCGCTTAATACGCGGCGTGCCAGGCGCTCACCGGATCGGGCGATCACTGCTTCTATGCGAGCGATCTCTACGATATCCGTGCCTAAACCTAATATTGCCATTAGCCACGCGCTTCCAGCATCAGACGCTTCATTTCTGCCACCGCATCTTTCAGTCCGGTCATCACTGCACGGCCAATAATGGCATGACCGATATTCAGTTCATGCATCTCAGGGATGGCGGCAATGGCTTTCACGTTGTGATAGGTCAGACCGTGTCCGGCGTTAACTTTCAGACCGAGACTAGCGGCAAAGGTCGCGGCTTTGGCGATACGCACCAGCTCTTGCG
This sequence comes from Shigella sonnei, assembly GCF_002950395.1. NCBI lineage: Bacteria > Pseudomonadati > Pseudomonadota > Gammaproteobacteria > Enterobacterales > Enterobacteriaceae > Shigella > Shigella sonnei. Next base: position 79,781 of record NZ_CP026802.1, on the reverse strand, counting down.
CCTGTTCGGCGTCAGTTTTGGCATCAGCATAGCAACCGGTGTGGATCTCGATAAACGGTGCGCCAACCTCTGCCGCAGCTTTGATCTGCTCTTCATCGGCGTCGATAAAGAGAGAAATCTGAATCCCGGCATCTGTCAGACGTTTGCAGGCATCGCGCATTTTTTCACGCTGCCCTGCAACGTCCAGGCCGCCTTCGGTTGTTACTTCCTGACGCTTTTCCGGTACCAGGCAGCAAAAATGTGGCTTCGTCTCAACGGCGATCGCCAGCATCTCTTCGGTCACTGCCATCTCCAGATTCATTCGGGTATCCAGCGTCTGCCGCAGGATGCGCACATCGCGGTCAGTAATGTGGCGGCGATCTTCACGTAAATGCACGGTAATGCCGTCCGCTCCCGCCTGCTCGGCAATAAACGCCGCCTGCACCGGATCCGGGTAAGCAGTACCGCGTGCGTTACGCAGCGTTGCAATATGGTCAATGTTGACGCCTAACAGTAATTCAGCCATGACAATCCTCATCATTCATAATGTGTTTTCACCGTTCGCTTAGGCATAAACTGCCGGAACAGTTCCCTGCTCTTTAATGGTTTACCGCCAAGATACGGCTTAAGCGCCATGCGGGTAAAGCGTTTCGCGGCGCGTAGTGTGTCTGCGTCAGGAAATTCCCGCGCGTTTAACGCTTTTAACTGCCTTCCGGTGAACGTTTTATTGTCGATAACGACGCTTGCGATAAACCCTTTTTCTTCGCGATAACGATACGTCATGGTGTCATCTACCGGCTCGCCGCTACCCGCGCAATGGGTAAAATTGACGCCATAGCCCAGATGCCCGAGAAGTGCCAGTTCAAAGCGGCGCAGCGCGGGTTCTGGCGTACCAGTGGCACCTGCAAGAGACTGAATGCAGTGCAAGTAATCGAAAAAGAGTTCAGAGAAGCGCGTCTCGTATTCCAGTACGCGGGAGAGAAGTTCGTTGATGTACAGACCGCTGTAAAGCGTGATACCGCTTAATGGCAGCGCCAGCGAGACAGCTTCAGCACTGCGCAGCGTTTTGACTTCGCCACGCCCGCCGAAACGTAGCAAGAGAGGGGTGAAAGGCTGTAATGCACCTTTCAGAGTAGAGCGTTTAGAGCGTGCGCCTTTGGCAACCAGACGCACGCGACCCGATTCCTCCGTGAAGACGTCCAGCATCAGGCTGGTTTCGCTCCACGGGCGACTATGCAGGACAAATGCGCGCTGCCAGCCTTCCATCGGAGTGACTCTTAAAGATCGTCAACGTAACCGAGACTGCGCAGTGCGCGTTCGTCGTCGGCCCAACCGGATTTCACTTTTACCCACAGTTCAAGGTGGACAGGCGCTTCGAACATTTCCTGCATGTCTTTACGCGCTTCAATCCCGATGGTTTTGATCTTGGCCCCTTTGTTGCCAATAACCATCTTCTTCTGCCCTTCACGCTCAACGAGAATCAAACCATTGATGTCATAACCACCGCGTTCGTTAGAGACGAAACGTTCGATCTCCACGGTCACGGAGTACGGCAGTTCAGCGCCGAGGAAACGCATCAGTTTTTCGCGGATGATTTCAGACGCCATAAAACGCTGTGAGCGATCGGTGATGTAATCTTCCGGGAAGTGATGGGTCGCTTCAGGCAGATGCTTACGCACGATTGCTGCGATAGTGTCGACATTCAGCCCGGTTTCAGCAGAGATCGGCACGATATCGAGGAAGTTCATCTGACTTGCCAGGAACTGTAAGTGCGGCAGCAGATCGGCTTTTTCCTGCACGTTATCCACTTTGTTCACCGCGAGGATCACCGGCGCTTTGCCATCGCGCAGTTTGTTGAGCACCATTTCGTCGTCCGGCGTCCAGCGGGTGCCTTCAACGACAAAAATCACCAGCTCAACGTCGCCAATAGAGCTGCTCGCCGCTTTGTTCATCAGGCGGTTAATAGCGCGTTTTTCTTCCATATGCAGGCCAGGGGTATCAACGTAGATCGCCTGATACGCGCCTTCAGTATGGATCCCCACAATGCGGTGACGAGTTGTTTGCGCTTTGCGGGAGGTGATGGAGATCTTCTGCCCCAGCAGTTTGTTCAACAATGTGGATTTGCCAACGTTCGGACGTCCGACGATGGCAATAAATCCGCAGTAACTTTTATCGATGCTCATTCCAGCTCCAGTTTTTTCAACGCCTGTTCGGCGGCAGCCTGCTCAGCCTTACGACGGCTTGAACCTGTGCCAACCACCGGTTCACTCAGGCCGCTGACCTGGCAGTGGATAGTAAATTCCTGATCGTGCGCTTCGCCACGTACCTGGACTACCAGATAAGTCGGCAGCGGCAGATGGCGACCCTGCAAATATTCTTGCAAGCGCGTTTTCGGATCTTTTTGTTTATCGCCTGGGCTAATTTCGTCCAAACGAGTTTGATACCAGTTGAGGATTAATTTCTCGACGGTTTGAATATCACTGTCGAGGAATACGCCACCAATTAATGCTTCGACGGTATCGGCGAGAATTGACTCACGACGAAATCCACCGCTTTTAAGTTCACCTGGCCCTAAACGTAAGCACTCGCCTAACTCAAATTCGCGCGCCAGTTCCGCCAGCGTATTGCCACGGACCAGCGTGGCGCGCATCCGGCTCATATCGCCTTCATCCACACGAGGGAAACGGTGATAAAGCGCATTGGCGATAACGTAGCTCAGAATAGAGTCGCCTAAAAATTCTAAACGCTCGTTATGTTTGCTGCTGGCACTACGATGAGTTAATGCCTGCTGCAACAGTTCCTGATGATTAAAAGTGTAGCCCAGCTTCCGTTGAAGCCGATTAATTACGATGGGGTTCATGCGATACCAATAAATAAATGCGTCAACAATTCAGCACACGAAACAGACCTGATATACATGGCTCTGCTAACTGCTTCGCTGCAGTTTCAGTTTACCGGTATATGGGGACCAACGCTGTTTCGTGTGCCGTGGCAACCTGGAGGTGCCAACCTTAAACTTCGGGGAATATTCTATACACAACGACGGGGGATGTCGTTAGCCACGGGAGATTTATCTCATAAATAATTCACGTTGTCGCCATAACGGCGACAACGTGAACGAAGATGGGCTATTAATGGATGCCGCCAATGCGACTTAAGCGCACACCTGTCGGCCATTCGCCTTCTTGCTTATCGAAACTCATCCAGATAGCCGTTGCCCGACCGACCAGATTCGCTTCAGGCACAAAGCCCCAGTAACGGCTGTCCGCGCTGTTGTCGCGGTTGTCGCCCATCATGAAGTATTGTCCCGGCGGAACAATCCAGGTTGCCAGTTGTTGCCCTGGCTGCTGGTAATACATCCCCACCTGGTCCTGCGCAATCGGCACTGTCAGAATTCGGTGCGTCACATCACCCAGTGTCTCTTTACGCTCGGAAAGACGAATTCCATTTTCTTTGGTTTCGTTTTTCGGCACTTCAAAGAATCCGCTGGTCGCTTCCCCACCATTACGGCGTGAGAAGGTCTGAACGAAATCGCTCGGTTCCACGTTTGAGTAGGTGACCGGCAGCGCGTTTTCACACGCCTGGCCGGAACTGCATCCCGGTTGAATCGTCAGCTCTTTTGAGACCGGATCGTAAGTGACTTTATCGCCCGGTAAACCCACCGCGCGCTTGATGTAATCAAGCTTTGGATCTTCCGGATATTTAAAGACCACGATATCGCCGCGTTTCGGATGACCGGTTTCGATCAGCGTTTTCTGGTAGATAGGATCTTTAATGCCATAAGCAAACTTCTCTACCAGAATAAAATCACCGATTAACAGAGTCGGCATCATCGAACCTGACGGGATCTGGAACGGTTCATAAATAAACGAACGTACAATCAATACGATAGCCAGCACCGGAAAAACAGAAGCTCCGGTTTCCAGCCAGCCAGGCTTCGGTGCAACCTTTTTCAACGTTGCTTTATCCAGTGAGTCACCGGCAGCCGCCTGCGCCGCTGCCTGACGTTCCCGCCGTTTAGGTGCGAAAAAGAATTTATCCACGCACCATAAAATGCCCGTCACCAGTGTGGCAATCACCAGAATCAGGGCAAACATATTCGCCATGCCAACTCCTAAGGGTTATTTGTTGTCTTTGCCGACGTGCAGAATGGCGAGGAACGCTTCCTGCGGCAGCTCGACGTTACCGATCTGCTTCATGCGTTTCTTACCTTCTTTCTGCTTCTGCAGCAGCTTTTTCTTACGGCTGATATCGCCGCCATAACATTTAGCCAGTACGTTTTTACGCAGCTGTTTCACGGTGGATCGCGCAATAATGTGCGTACCAATCGCTGCCTGAATGGCGATATCAAACTGCTGGCGTGGGATCAGATCTTTCATCTTCTCCACCAACTCGCGACCGCGGTTTTGCGAATTATCACGGTGGGTGATCAGCGCCAACGCATCAACACGTTCACCGTTGATTAATACGTCTACACGTACCATGTCGGACGCCTGGAAGCGTTTGAAGTTGTAATCCAGAGACGCATAACCACGCGAGGTAGATTTCAGGCGATCGAAGAAGTCGAGCACCACTTCCGCCATCGGGATCTCGTACGTCAGCGCCACCTGATTACCGTGGTAAACCATATTGGTCTGCACGCCGCGTTTTTCTACGCACAGCGTAATAACGTTGCCGAGATATGCCTGCGGCAGCAGCATGTGACACTCTGCAATCGGCTCGCGCAGTTCGTAAATGTTATTTACCGCAGGCAGCTTGGATGGGCTGTCGACGTAGATAACTTCCCTTGACGTGGTTTCAACTTCATACACTACGGTCGGCGCAGTGGTGATCAGATCCAGATCGTATTCACGTTCCAGACGTTCCTGGATGATCTCCATGTGCAGCAGGCCAAGGAAGCCGCAGCGGAAACCAAAGCCCAGCGCGCTGGAGCTTTCCGGCTCATAGAACAGTGAGGCATCATTCAGGCTGAGTTTACCCAGCGCGTCACGGAAGGCTTCATAGTCGTCGGAACTTACCGGGAACAGACCGGCGTATACCTGCGGTTTGACTTTCTTAAAGCCAGGCAGCGCCTTTTCTGCCGGATTACGCGCCAGCGTTAAGGTATCGCCGACTGGAGCGCCGTGGATATCTTTAATCGCACATACCAGCCAGCCTACTTCGCCACATTTCAGTTCAGTGCGGTCAACCTGTTTCGGCGTGAAGATGCCCAGACGGTCGGCGTTATAGGTCTGCCCGGTACTCATGACTTTCACTTTGTCGCCCTTACGCAGGGTGCCGTTTTTAATACGGATAAGTGAAACAACGCCCAGGTAGTTGTCGAACCATGAGTCGATAATTAGTGCCTGCAACGGGCCTTCCGGATCGCCTTCCGGCGGCGGAATGTCGCGCACCAGACGTTCGAGAACGTCCTGCACGCCAACGCCGGTTTTCGCTGAACAGCGCACCGCGTCAGTGGCGTCGATGCCGACGATATCTTCAATTTCTTCCGCCACGCGTTCAGGATCGGCTGCCGGCAGGTCAATCTTGTTCAGTACTGGCACCACTTCGAGATCCATTTCCATGGCGGTGTAGCAGTTTGCCAGGGTTTGCGCTTCCACGCCCTGCCCGGCGTCGACCACCAGCAATGCACCTTCACAGGCAGCCAGCGAACGGGAAACTTCATAGGAGAAGTCTACGTGGCCCGGGGTGTCGATAAAGTTAAGCTGATAGGTTTCGCCGTCAGACGCTTTGTAGTCCAGCGTCACGCTTTGCGCTTTGATGGTAATGCCACGCTCACGCTCAAGATCCATGGAATCGAGAACCTGCGCCTCCATTTCACGGTCAGACAGGCCACCGCAGATCTGGATAATACGGTCAGACAGCGTCGATTTACCGTGGTCAATGTGAGCTATGATCGAAAAGTTACGTATATTCTTCATAAAGTATGATTATTGTGCCTTAATGCCCGGTTAACCAGGCTTTTAGAAGTCGCTGTTCTGAGCTTAACGTCTGTATTAATAGAAACGCCGCATTCTACACTACAACATTGAGGCGAGGAAATGTTCATACCGTATGGATTGTGGTATCTGGAAACGTCCTCGCATTTGTTATGCAAAATGCAACAAAGCCAGTGAAATCACTGGCTCGCGTCTTCCGAAGATGTTTCAAATCGCACAAGGTCAGGCGGCAATGCCACGCTTAATATGATCGGTTGCCATTCTGCCCGGGCAGCAAACTTACGCGAGTAACCGCGCGCAATCAGAAACCCGCCAATACCGCCAAGGATCGCACCACATAATGCTGCAACGTCAGAAGCAAAGAGTAGCTGAAATAGCGAAGCGATAAGGAATAATCCCACCAGCGGCGACATATAAACCAGTAATGCGGAGCTAAGCAGGCTGCCTTCGGCGATCCCCAATTCCACTTTTTGCCCCGGCACTAACGGTTCATCACAGGGTACGACAATGGTATGCGTGGTTTGCGGGCCAAGTTTATTCAACACGCGGCTACCGCAACCGGCGCGTGAAGCGCAGCTGCTGCATGAGGCTTTAACATCACAACTGACCAGCGCCTGCCCGTTTTGCCAGGAGACGACGGTAGCCCACTCTTTGATCATTGCGCTGCCCCGAACTTAATATTCTCGGCAATGCGTTTCGCCGTTTGCGGCGGCAGTTCACCGACAATGGTGATTTCGGCGTTATCACGTACGCTTGTACTGACGGTTCTGCGTCCGGTGCGCAACATCTGATCGGTGCTCGATGGCGTAGCGCGGTTAACGTTTACCGAGAAGCTGAATAATCCGTCGGAATAGAGACGTGATTCGATAGGCATGTTGTCCATCGTCGGTAGCGGACGTCGACTACTGGAAACTTCGCTAAAACCCTGTGGCAACCAGGTTGGCGTCCAGCTGAATTTAGCTTTTTCACCTACAGGAACAGAAAGCAACGGCGGCAAATTTGCCTTCGCCAGCGTCTGCATACTGCTGCTGATATCCTGATTGACGTTAAAAGAAATCACGCGAAATTGTTCCAGCGTTTCACCATCGCGATCAAGGAGATCAACCCTCATCGGTAATTTCGATTCAGTGTCCATCCACACGATGTAGCTGTAGCGTGTACCATCTCGGGCAACCACGCGAATGACTTCGCAAAGACGATCAGCAATACGCGTGCGCCCGACGGAGATAAAGTCGTAGTAAGGAGAAAGGCGTTTGAAATCGGTATAGATAAGCGATGGCAGAGAATCAACAATGTAATCGCCATTAAGCGTGAACGGTTCAAGTCCCGGTTCAAAATAGCTGATTTCATTGCCGCGCTGTACCACTTCCCGGCGCGGGCCATCCATTTGCAACAATTGTGCAAGAGGACGGTTATCGAGGCGTGCATGTCGATAACGCAGAGACTCAACACCCTGTTTATTGATGCTGATGAATGACAGCTCGTAATTCAGTGACTGACTGGCCAGGTTCATCTGCTGTAATAACGCCCCGGACGCGGGAGTGGCCGAGGCGTTAGCAGAGAATAACAGGCTACCTGTCACTAATGACATGGCAAACCAAAGTTGCTTCATTACTGCGATTGCGTTCCTAAAGTTTGAAGTCCTGGCACCTGTACAGCGGCTTGCTGGGTTTGCGCCTGCTCAAACTGAAGCTGTTCAGAGTGGAGTCGGCGTTGCAGTTCGTAATCCTGCAACATTGCATTAATGCGACGACGCTGCTCCTGTACCTGCTGCTGTTGACCATTGTTTGCGGTCGCTTCAGAAGGTACTCCCAGGCTTACCGGGCTGGCTTTACCCATCATCGGCAGTGTATTAAATACCGGCGTTTCGGGCTGCTGGGACGTTTCAGATTGTCCATTATAGTGCTGGACGCCAACGATAACTGCAAGCGATACGCATGCTGCTACGCCCATTTGGGTAAGCTGTGCCGCCCACGGACGTACTTTCTGCCAGAATGGCATTTTGTGCCATTGATGCGGCGCAGGCTGGGCTTCCGGGATCAATGTCGCCGGTTGACGTACTGGCTCTTCTTCAATGGCGGCCATCACGCGTGAAGAGATATCGAAATGGAGCACCTCGGGAGTATCACCCCGCATTGAATCACGGATTAAGTGATAGCTTTCCCAGGTTTTCTGCATTTCTGGGTTATGAGCCAGTTCGTTAAGCAGCTCACTATCCAGCGTTTCGCCATCCATTAAAGCGGAAAGTTGTTCTTTCTGCATGCCTAATACCCTTATCCAGTATCCCGCTATCGTCAACGCCTGATAAGCGGTTGAACTTTGTTATCAATAGCTTCCCTCGCTCGGAAGATACGTGAACGCACCGTACCTACCGGACAATCCATGATAGCGGCTATCTCTTCATAGCTCAGGCCATCCAGCTCCCGCAAGGTTATTGCCATGCGCAAATCTTCCGGGAGGGACTCAATAGTTCGGAAAACTATCTGTCTCAGTTCTTCTGACAACATTAAGTTCTCAGGGTTCGAAATTTCTTTCAACGCGCCGCCACTTTCGAAGTTTTCAGCTTCAATGGCATCCACATCACTGGAAGGTGGACGACGCCCCTGAGCAACCAGGTAATTTTTCGCTGTATTTACAGCAATCCGATACAGCCATGTATAAAAAGCGCTATCTCCCCGGAACGAATCCAGCGCACGATAGGCTTTAATAAAAGCTTCTTGTACCACATCGGGAACATCACCCGACGGCACATAGCGGGAAACCAGACTCGCCACTTTATGCTGATAGCGCACTACCAGTAAGTTAAAGGCTTTCTGATCTCCCTTCTGGACCCGTTCAACCAGGACCTGGTCCGTTAACTGCTCGCTCATCCGAGGTAAAGTCTCCCCAAACCAAATTTCCACGCGCTATCGAAACGCCACTCCATTAGCTGCAATTTGAGCAAGCAAAGGGTTAGAGTGTCTCGTTTTTGTAAAGTTCCGTAACGCATCTGTTTTTGTTTGTCATGCTGTAGACGGATCATTATCTATCATTATAAGTCTACAGAATCTGAACATCGCATTATCTGTGTAGAAATGCCCATTTAACTGCCTGAAGAGTAACCCAACGGCCTTTTTATTTCACCACCTAATCCTCCACCAGCCAGTAACTTCTCTTTTTCTCGCCGCCCTGCGTCAACGTGTTTAGCCACTGTAACAAATATTAAAATAGCAGGTGTTTATTCGCACAACATGATGCTATGCTGACCAAACAATGTTTAGTAAATTAAACAAAGAAAATGAATACTCTCCCTGAACATTCATGTGACGTGTTGATTATTGGTAGCGGCGCAGCCGGACTTTCACTGGCGCTACGCCTGGCTGACCAGCATCAGGTCATCGTTCTAAGTAAAGGCCCGGTAACGGAAGGTTCAACATTTTATGCCCAGGGCGGTATTGCCGCCGTGTTTGATGAAACTGACAGCATTGACTCGCATGTGGAAGACACATTGATTGCCGGGGCTGGTATTTGCGATCGCCATGCAGTTGAATTTGTCGCCAGCAATGCTCGTTCCTGTGTGCAATGGTTAATTGACCAGGGGGTTTTGTTTGATACCCACGTTCAACCGAATGGCGAAGAAAGCTACCATCTGACCCGTGAAGGTGGACATAGTCACCGTCGTATTCTTCATGCCGCCGACGCCACCGGTAGAGAAGTACAATCCACGCTGGTGAGCAAGGCGCAGAACCATCCGAATATTCGTGTGCTGGAGCGCAGCAACGCAGTTGATCTGATTGTCTCTGACAAAATTGGCCTGCCGGGCACGCGACGGGTTGTAGGCGCGTGGGTATGGAACCGAAATAAAGAAACGGTGGAAACCTGCCACGCAAAAGCAGTGGTACTGGCAACCGGCGGTGCGTCGAAGGTGTATCAGTACACCACCAATCCGGATATTTCTTCTGGCGATGGCATTGCTATGGCGTGGCGCGCGGGCTGTATGAGGTAGCCTGAGTTTAACGGACACTCCTTCCTGAAATAGAATGGCATCAGAAGGAGCTAATAATGAGCAGAAAAACCCAACGTTACTCTAAAGAGTTCAAAGCCGAAGCTGTCAGAACGGTTCTTGAAAATCAACTTTCGATCAGTGAAGGCGCTTCCCGATTATCTCTTCCTGAAGGCACTTTAGGACAATGGGTTACCGCCGCCAGAAAAGGGCTCGGTACTCCTGGTTCCCGCACGGTGGCTGAACTGGAATCTGAAATTCTGCAACTGCGTAAGGCGTTAAATGAAGCTCGCCTTGAGCGAGATATATTAAAAAAAGCAACAGCGTATTTTGCACAGGAGTCGCTGAAAAATACGCGTTAATCGGTGATGCTGCCAACTTACTGATTTAGTGTATGATGGTGTTTTTGAGGTGCTCCAGTGGCTTCTGTTTCTATCAGCTGTCCCTCCTGTTCAGCTACTGACGGGGTGGTGCGTAACGGCAAAAGCACTGCCGGACATCAGCGCTATCTCTGCTCTCACTGCCGTAAAACATGGCAACTGCAGTTCACTTACACCGCTTCTCAACCCGGTACGCACCAGAAAATCATTGATATGGCCATGAATGGCGTTGGATGCCGGGCAACTGCACGCATTATGGGCGTTGGCCTCAACACGATTTTACGTCACTTAAAAAACTCAGGCCGCAGTCGGTAACCTCGCGCATACAGCCGGGCAGTGACGTCATCGTCTGCGCGGAAATGGACGAACAGTGGGGCTATGTCGGGGCTAAATCGCGCCAGCGCTGGCTGTTTTACGCGTATGACAGTCTCCGGAAGACGGTTGTTGCGCACGTATTCGGTGAACGCACTATGGCGACGCTGGGGCGTCTTATGAGCCTGCTGTCACCCTTTGACGTGGTGATATGGATGACGGATGGCTGGCCGCTGTATGAATCCCGCCTGAAGGGAAAGCTGCACGTAATCAGCAAGCGATATACGCAGCGAATTGAGCGGCATAACCTGAATCTGAGGCAGCACCTGGCACGGCCGGGACGGAAGTCGCTGTCGTTCTCAAAATCGGTGGAGCTGCATGACAAAGTCATCGGGCATTATCTGAACATAAAACACTATCAATAAGTTGGAGTCATTACCGCGTTAATCGAACAATGGCGACAACAATTTCCCATTGAAGCGATGTGTCAGGTATTTGGTGTATCCAGGAGCGGTTATTACAACTGGGTACAGCATGAACCCTCAGACAGAAAACAAAGTGATGAGCGGCTAAAACTGGAGATTAAGGTGGCACATATCCGCACTCGCGAAACATATGGAACCCGGCGGCTCCAGACGGAGCTGGCAGAGAATGGCATCATCGTTGGTCGTGACCGACTGGCACGTCTTCGTAAGGAGCTAAGGCTACGCTGTAAGCAGAAACGCAAGTTCAGAGCGACTACGAACTCGAACCACAATCTGCCAGTTGCGCCAAATCTGCTGAACCAGACGTTCACTCCTACAGCACCAAATCAGGTCTGGGTGGCGGACCTGACGTATGTTGCCACACAGGAGGGATGGTTGTACCTCGCTGGCATCAAAGATGTTTATACGTGCGAAATTGTCGGCTACGCCATGGGAGAGCGCATGACAAAAGAGCTGACAGGTAAAGCCCTGTTTATGGCGCTCAGGAGCCAGCGCCCACCTGCCGGGCTAATCCACCACTCTGATCGAGGTTCACAGTACTGCGCATACGATTACCGGGTCATACAGGAGCAGTCTGGTCTGAAAACATCAATGTCGCGTAAAGGTAACTGTTACGACAACGCTCCGATGGAAAGCTTCTGGGGAACGCTGAAAAATGAGAGCCTGAGCCACTATCGTTTTAATAACCGGGATGAAGCCATCTCAGTAATACGGGAATACATTGAGATTTTCTACAATCGTCAGCGTCGTCACTCTCGTCTGGGGAATATCTCCCCGGCAGCCTTCAGGGAAAAATATCATCAGATGGCTGCTTAAAAAAAGAACAAATGGTAGTGTCCGCTATTGCCAGTACACCTCAGTCGGGTTGCCAATCTCGAATTTAATCAGTTCCCCCCTACCGCACTGTATCACCCACAGGCACGCAATTTCCTGTTAACGGAAGCACTGCGCGGCGAAGGCGCTTATCTCAAGCGCCCGGATGGCACGCGTTTTATGCCCGATTTTGATGAGCGCGGCGAACTGGCCCCGCGCGATATTGTCGCCCGCGCCATTGACCATGAAATGAAACGCCTCGGCGCAGATTGTATGTTCCTCGACATCAGCCATAAGCCCGCCGATTTTATTCGCCAGCATTTCCCGATGATTTATGAAAAATTGCTCGGGCTGGGGATTGATCTCACACAAGAACCGGTACCGATTGTGCCTGCTGCACACTATACCTGCGGTGGTGTAATGGTTGATGATCATGGGCGTACGGACGTCGAGGGCTTGTATGCCATTGGCGAGGTGAGTTATACCGGCTTACACGGCGCTAACCGCATGGCCTCGAATTCATTGCTGGAGTGTCTGGTCTATGGCTGGTCGGCGGCAGAAGATATCACCAGACGTATGCCTGATGCCCACGGCGTCAGTACGTTACCACCGTGGGATGAAAGCCGCGTTGAGAACCCTGACGAACGGGTAGTAATTCAGCATAACTGGCACGAGCTACGGCTGTTTATGTGGGATTACGTCGGCATTGTGCGCACAACAAAACGTCTTGAGCGCGCCCTGCGGCGTATCAATATGTTGCAACAGGAAATAGACGAATATTACGCCCACTTCCGCGTGTCGAATAATTTGCTGGAGCTGCGTAATCTGGTACAGGTTGCCGAGTTGATTGTTCGCTGTGCGATGATGCGCAAGGAGAGTCGTGGCCTGCATTTTACGCTGGATTACCCGGAACTGCTCACGCATTCCGGTCCATCGATCCTTCCCCCCGGCAATCATTACATAAACAGATAAAAAGCCTGGGTCAGCGCCGTATACGCTTCGGAATAGTTCTGGTCTGGCCCACGAATGACTAAGCGATCGCTAAAGCATTCTCCCGCCTGCGGGGAGAATGCCAGCAGCACCCGATGCGGCAGTCGCGCTTCGTTTTCCGCCACATCCGTCCGCAAACGTAAATGCCAGCCCATGCTTAATGCCAGTTCAGTAAAACCATTACCAACCTGCTCTGGCAGCACCACGCAGAAAAATCCCTCTTCGGTAATGCACTCCGCCGCACAGGTCAGCAGCGATGGGTGATCAAGCGTAGTGGTATAGCGAGCCTGTTCCCGTTGAGGTGTCGCGCACTCTACTCCCTGCTGATAGTAAGGTGGGTTACTGATGATTAAATCGAAGCGTACTGTCTGCTGTGTGAGCCACTGCTGAATATCCGCCGTATGGACGTTAATCCGCTCTGCCCACGGGGACTGGTTGATATTTTCCTGCGCCTGCGCGGCAGCTTCACTTTCCAGCTCAACGGCATCAATTATCACGCTGTCACTGGTTCGCTGCGCCAGCATCAGTGCCAGCAACCCGCTACCCGCGCCGATATCAAGGCAACGTTTCACCCCAGCCACCGGTGCCCATGCGCCCAGCAAAATGCCATCCGTTCCCACTTTCATCGCACAGCGATCGTGAGCAACAAAAAACTGTTTAAAAGTAAATCCATTACGACGAAGCACGGATGTAGACTGTGACATGAAAATAAAACCTTGCAGGAAAAACGGCGATAGCACCGGGTGAGAACAATACCCGAGAAGCGATATCCATACAAACAGATGAAGATTGCAGCCGTAACGTCTATAATCAGCGCCCCACACAGAGGTAGAACATGACTGTAACGACTTTTTCCGAACTTGAACTCGACGAAAGCCTGCTGGAAGCCCTCCAGGATAAAGGTTTCACTCGCCCGACCGCCATTCAGGCTGCCGCCATTCCGCCTGCGCTCGATGGCCGTGATGTACTCGGTTCTGCGCCGACAGGCACCGGTAAAACGGCGGCGTATCTGCTGCCAGCGTTGCAGCACCTGCTCGATTTCCCACGTAAGAAATCCGGTCCGCCGCGTATTTTGATCCTCACCCCAACTCGCGAGCTGGCGATGCAGGTGGCCGATCATGCCCGCGAACTGGCGAAACATACGCATCTGGATATCGCCACCATCACCGGCGGCGTAGCCTATATGAACCACGCGGAAGTGTTCAGCGAAAATCAGGACATCGTGGTCGCCACGACCGGACGTCTGCTGCAATACATAAAAGAAGAGAACTTCGATTGCCGCGCGGTTGAAACGCTGATCCTCGACGAAGCAGACCGTATGCTGGATATGGGCTTCGCTCAGGATATCGAACATATTGCTGGCGAAACGCGCTGGCGTAAACAGACCCTGCTCTTTTCGGCAACGCTGGAAGGCGATGCGATTCAGGACTTTGCCGAGCGTCTGCTGGAAGATCCGGTGGAGGTTTCTGCCAATCCGTCCACCCGTGAGCGCAAAAAAATTCATCAGTGGTATTACCGCGCCGATGACCTGGAACATAAAACCGCATTGCTGGTGCATCTGTTAAAACAGCCGGAAGCGACCCGCTCAATTGTGTTTGTGCGTAAGCGTGAACGTGTGCATGAGCTGGCAAACTGGCTGCGCGAAGCGGGCATCAACAACTGCTATCTCGAAGGTGAGATGGTACAAGGCAAGCGTAACGAAGCGATCAAGCGTTTGACCGAAGGTCGCGTAAACGTACTGGTTGCAACCGATGTTGCCGCGCGCGGTATCGACATTCCTGACGTCAGCCACGTCTTTAACTTCGATATGCCGCGCAGTGGCGATACTTATTTGCACCGTATCGGACGTACCGCGCGCGCCGGTCGTAAAGGCACCGCAATTTCGCTGGTGGAAGCCCATGACCATTTGCTGCTGGGCAAGGTTGGCCGTTACATTGAAGAGCCGATTAAAGCTCGCGTTATTGATGAGTTACGCCCGAAAACGCGTGCGCCAAGCGAGAAGCAGACCGGCAAGCCATCGAAGAAAGTACTGGCAAAACGCGCCGAGAAGAAAAAAGCTAAAGAGAAAGAGAAACCGCGGGTGAAAAAACGCCATCGCGACACCAAAAATATTGGTAAGCGCCGTAAACCAAGCGGAACGGGCGTGCCACCGCAAACGACAGAAGAGTAATCTCAATGCCGGGTTTAAGCCTGGTATTAAAAGTGCTGGCAAACGCAAAACTGCCTGATGCGCTACGCTTATCAGGCCTACGTGGCTCATGCAATATATTGAATTTGCACGATCTTGTAGGCCGGATAAGGCGTTCACGCCGCATCCGGCATGAATAAAGCGCACTTTGTCGACAAGTTAAATGCCGGGTTTAATCCCGACATTATTTTTATCCAGCCACAAAACTCTCTTCAACACACTGAATAAAAGTGTGCATCGCCGGGCTAACCGCTTTTCCAGCATGGTGTGCGCACATGGCCGTAATGGTCTGCGACTGTTCGCCAAAAGGCAATTCAATTAATTCTCCGCACTCCAACTCTTTTGCCACCGCAAAACGCGGCAGGTAGCTGACTCCGATATTCGCCGCGACACAACGCTTGATGCTTTCGATACTTATAAGCTCAATGGTGTTTTCCACCGTGATCCGCCGCTGACGCAGCGTGCTCTCAAATATCTGCCGGAAGACACATTGTGGTTCATTGATAATAAAGCTACAGGCGTTATGTCTTCCCGGCTCAGTAAAATCGACATCTACAATTTGTGGTGAAGCCACCAGCACCAGCGATTGTTCACCCAACTCTCGTCGGTTCAGGGCATCATCATTCCCTACGCGATAAAAGACGCCGACATCGGCCTCATCATTCAGTAGCGCATCACGGATCACGTAACAGTTCAGCGACTGCAACGATAAACGCACTTTTGGTGCGCGTTGCCGAAAACGCTGCAACACCTGCGGCATTCGGTAAGAGAGCAACGTTTCGCCCGAAACAACGCGTAGTTCCCCGTCCGGATCTGACTCCTTTTTGGCAGCCTCACGAAGCGTATCCATCACTCGGGTAAGTTCATAAATGTGCGGCAGCAACTTTTTTCCTTCGCGGGTAAGGCACATCCGTCGGCCAATTTTCTCAAATAACTGGACTGAAAACTCCTGCTCAAGCTGCTGAATATGAAAAGTCACCGTCGATTGTGTACAGCACAATTTTTGCGAAGCTCGCAAAAAGGAACCCTCTTCCACCACGGTTTTAAGCGTAATAAAACGGCGCAGATCCATAACCCCAAACCTATCGAAAATATCGAATCTAGAATATAAAAACATTCATTTTTTTAAATGTTCCGTGTCGGGTACTGTCTACCAAAACAGAGGAGATAACAAGTGACACCGACCCTTTTAAGTGCTTTTTGGACTTACACCCTGATTACCGCTATGACGCCAGGACCGAACAATATTCTCGCCCTTAGCTCTGCTACGTCGCATGGATTTCGTCAAAGTACCCGCGTGCTGGCAGGGATGAGTCTGGGATTTTTGATTGTGATGTTACTGTGTGCGGGCATTTCATTTTCACTGGCAGTGATTGACCCGGCAGCGGTACACCTTTTGAGTTGGGCGGGGGCGGCATATATTGTCTGGCTGGCGTGGAAAATCGCCACCAGCCCAACAAAGGAAGACGGACTTCAGGCAAAACCAATCAGCTTTTGGGCCAGCTTTGCTTTGCAGTTTGTGAACGTCAAAATCATTTTGTACGGTGTTACGGCACTGTCGACGTTTGTTCTGCCGCAAACACAGGCGCTAAGCTGGGTAGTTGGCGTCAGCGTTTTGCTGGCGATGATTGGGACGTTTGGCAATGTGTGCTGGGCGCTGGCGGGGCATCTGTTTCAGCGATTGTTTCGCCAGTATGGTCGCCAGTTAAATATCGTGCTTGCCCTGTTACTGGTCTATTGCGCGGTACGCATTTTCTATTAACGAAAAAAAGCGGAAGAGGTCGCCCTCTTCCGCTTAGTAACTTGCTACTTAAGCCTTACAGGCTTTCAGTAAAGGTACGAGCGATAACGTCGCGCTGCTGTTCCGGAGTCAGAGAGTTAAAGCGAACTGCATAACCGGATACACGGATGGTCAGCTGCGGATATTTTTCCGGATGCTTAACTGCATCTTCCAGAGTTTCACGACGCAGAACGTTAACGTTCAGGTGTTGACCACCTTCAACGCGAACTTCTGGTTTCACTTCTACTGGAACTTCACGGTATTCAATGTCACCCAGTTTGCTTACTGCAACCACTTCATCTTCTGCATAACCTGCTTTTGCAACGATGCAACGTGCTTCGCCTTTTTCGCTGTCCAGCAGCCAGAAAGAGTTCAGCAGATCGTCGTTAGCGGCTTTAGTAATCTGGATACCTGTAATCATGTGATGCCTCCCCGGCAAAATTATTTGATTTGTTCAGCCTGTCGCGGCCAATTGGTAAAACCATTGTTGCTTGAGTGTATATATACTCCTCAACCACCCTTGATTCTTTGATTTAAATCAATAAAAACCACACATCGATTGTGGTCGTAAATGGATTTTATTGTTTTACATCAACTTATGCGGGTGTGAAATTTTACCAATTTACATTTTTTTGCACTCGTTTAAGTCTAAAAAATGAGCATGATTTTGTTCTGTAGAAAGAAGCAGTTAAGCTAGGCGGATTGAAGATTCGCAGGAGAGCGAGATGGCTAACGAATTAACCTGGCATGACGTGCTGGCTGAAGAGAAGCAACAACCTTATTTTCTTAATACCCTTCAGACCGTCGCCAGCGAGCGGCAGTCCGGCGTCACTATCTATCCACCACAAAAAGATGTCTTTAACGCGTTCCGCTTTACCGAGTTGGGTGACGTTAAAGTGGTGATTCTCGGCCAGGATCCTTATCACGGACCGGGACAGGCGCATGGTCTGGCATTTTCCGTTCGTCCCGGCATTGCCATTCCTCCGTCATTATTGAATATGTATAAAGAGCTGGAAAATACTATTCCGGGCTTCACCCGCCCTAATCATGGCTATCTCGAAAGCTGGGCGCGTCAGGGCGTTCTGCTGCTCAATACTGTGTTGACGGTTCGCGCAGGTCAGGCGCATTCCCACGCCAGCCTCGGTTGGGAGACGTTTACTGATAAAGTCATCAGCCTGATTAACCAGCACCGCGAAGGCGTGGTGTTTTTGTTGTGGGGATCACATGCGCAAAAGAAAGGGGCGATTATAGATAAGCAACGCCATCATGTACTGAAAGCACCGCATCCGTCGCCGCTTTCGGCGCATCGTGGATTCTTTGGCTGCAACCATTTTGTGCTGGCAAATCAGTGGCTGGAACAACGTGGCGAGACGCCGATTGACTGGATGCCAGTATTACCGGCAGAGAGTGAGTAAATTTGCGGGGAAATGCCGGATGGCAGAGTTGCCACCCGGCTGATTTATCAGGCTTTATTCTGACGCCACCATTCACCAAGCAAAACGCCGGTTGCGACAGAGATATTCAGCCCGGCAACGTTGCCCGTACCGTCAATCTTCACGCGCAGATCGTTCGGATCGCGTGCGGCATCCGGTAACCCTTCATATTCCTGACCCAGCACCAGTACCATTTTCGCTGGCAGACTAGTTTTGAACAGCGGTTTACCCTGCTCGCTGGAAGTGGTCACTACGGTGTAACCTGCCTGACGGAAATCATCCAGCACGTTAACAATGTTGTCGCCAGTAATCGGCTGAACGTGCTCTGCGCCGCCTTCTGCGGTACGGATAGCCGCCCCCGACTCCAGCAGTGCCGCATCCTGCACCACGACACCTTTCACGCCGAAGTGCGCGCAGCTGCGCATCATGCCACCCAGGTTATGCGGGTTAGATTCATTTTCCAGTGCCAGAACGCAATCCTGCGCGCCTGCCTGGCTTACCCACTGCTGCACGGTTGTACCGTTACGCTTTTTGATCAGGAAGCAAACGCCGCCGTGATGTTCCGTGCCTGACGCTTTTGTCAATTCAGCTTCATCCACCACATGGTACGCTTTGCGGTTTGCCGCCATCCAGCGCAAGGCTTCTTTAAAACGTGGCGTTACGCTCTGGATAAACCAGGCGCGAACAATTGCTTCCGGACGGCTCTGGAACAGTGCCTGACAGGCATTTTCGCCGTAGACGCGGGTTTCTTCCGCACGCTGACGACGCAACACTTCCGGATCAATAAAACTTTTACCACTGATGCCACCGTGATCGGCCTTTTCCGGCGTCTCATCACCCGGCGCGCGGGAAACCGTGCGCCACGGCGAATCTTCCCACTTGCGGTCACGGGGCTGACTCTGTTTGTCATCGCGGGCGGGGCGACGGCCACCGTCAGCACGAGATTTTCCTGGACGCCCGCCCCCTTTCCCGGTACGCGGGTTGTGGGTACGTTTATCAGAATCATCATCACTGCGGACATACATCACTTTGACCTTGCCGCTTTTACCTTTCATTTCATCGTTCATGCTTTTCTCCACCAGCGCTGCGCGAAGCGCGCAGATTACCCGAAGTCCGCGCGGTTCGCCATGATTTCGTACCAAAGCCTGCGACTATCATACCTATTGAATAAAACAGATTGTTGTCTGGAACAATGTCCCCGATAATATGTAACATATTAGAAACATACCGGCGTCGTTGCCGATAAGTCTCCTTACTCATCCCGAGGTTAGTTATGAATACCGTTTGTACCCATTGTCAGGCCATCAATCGCATTCCCGACGATCGGATCGAAGATGCGGCAAAATGCGGACGCTGCGGTCACGACTTGTTTGACGGAGAGGTGATTAATGCGACCGGTGAAACACTCGACAAATTGCTGAAGGATGATCTACCTGTGGTGATCGACTTCTGGGCACCGTGGTGCGGCCCCTGCCGTAATTTCGCACCAATTTTTGAAGATGTCGCGCAAGAGCGTAGCGGTAAAGTGCGCTTTGTGAAAGTGAATACCGAAGCTGAACGTGAATTGAGCAGTCGCTTTGGAATTCGTAGTATACCGACGATCATGATTTTCAAAAACGGTCAGGTTGTCGACATGCTTAATGGCGCAGTACCGAAAGCGCCGTTCGATAGCTGGCTGAACGAATCTCTTTAATCTTACCGGGGTGCATCTTGTGCCCCGTTTTCTCCTCTGCGACAATGGCGTTTTTTCGACGCTCTCTTATGACCGAAAACGCTGTTCTCCAGTTACGCGCCGAGCGTATTGCGCGCGCAACACGTCCTTTTCTTGCCCGCGGTAATCGCGTTCATCGCTGCCAACGCTGTCTTTTGCCAGAGAAATTATGTCTCTGTTCGACAATTACCCCAGCACAAGCAAAAAGTCGCTTCTGTTTGCTGATGTTCGACACCGAGCCAATGAAGCCCAGTAATACCGGGCGTCTGATTGCTGATATTTTGCCTGATACCGTTGCGTTTCAATGGTCGCGTACCGAACCCTCGCAGGATTTGCTGGATCTGGTACAAAACCCGGATTATCAGCCAATGGTGGTCTTTCCCGCCTCGTATGCTGATGAGCAACGGGAAGTGATCTTCACACCACCTGCCGGTAAGCCACCGCTGTTTATCATGCTCGATGGTACCTGGCCGGAAGCTCGCAAGATGTTTCGTAAAAGTCCGTATCTGGATAATCTTCCCGTCATTTCCGTCGATCTTTCCCGGCTTTCTGCCTATCGCCTGCGTGAAGCCCAGGCTGCAGGCCAATATTGTACTGCCGAGGTAGCCATCGCACTGTTAGATATGGCCGGCGATACCGGGGCGGCAGCAGGGTTAGGCGAGCATTTTACCCGCTTTAAAACACGCTATCTGGCAGGAAAAACGCAACATCTGGGTAGCATCACAGCAGAACAGTTAGAAAGCGTTTAAAATCATTCGGTCACTTCTGCGGGAGACCGGTATGAGTCAGCGAGGACTGGAAGCACTACTGCGACCAAAATCGATAGCGGTAATTGGCGCGTCGATGAAACCCAATCGCGCAGGTTACCTGATGATGCGTAACCTGCTGGCGGGAAGCTTTAACGGACCGGTACTCCCGGTGACGCCAGCCTGGAAAGCGGTGTTGGGTGTGTTGGCCTGGCCGGATATTGCCAGCTTGCCCTTTACACCCGACCTTGCGGTTTTATGTACCAATGCCAGCCGTAATCTTGCTCTTCTGGAAGAGCTCGGCGAGAAAGGCTGTAAAACCTGCATTATTCTTTCCGCCCCGGCATCGCAACACGAAGATCTCCGCGCCTGCGCCCTGCGCCATAACATGCGCCTGCTTGGACCAAACAGTCTGGGTTTACTGGCTCCCTGGCAAGGTCTGAATGCCAGCTTTTCGCCTGTGCCGATTAAACGCGGCAAGCTGGCGTTTATTTCACAATCGGCAGCCGTCTCCAACACCATCCTCGACTGGGCGCAACAGCGTGAGATGGGCTTTTCCTACTTTATTGCGCTCGGCGACAGCCTGGATATCGACGTTGATGAATTGCTCGACTATCTGGCGCGCGACAGTAAAACCAGCGCCATCCTGCTCTATCTCGAACAGTTAAGCGACGCGCGACGCTTTGTTTCGGCAGCCCGTAGTGCCTCGCGTAATAAACCGATTCTGGTGATTAAAAGCGGACGTAGCCCGGCGGCACAGCGACTGCTCAACACGACGGCAGGAATGGACCCGGCATGGGATGCGGCTATTCAGCGTGCCGGTTTGTTGCGGGTACAGGATACCCACGAACTGTTTTCGGCGGTGGAAACCCTTAGCCATATGCGCCCGCTGCGTGGCGACCGGTTGATGATTATCAGCAACGGTGCTGCGCCTGCCGCGCTGGCGCTGGATGCCTTATGGTCACGCAATGGCAAGCTGGCAACGCTAAGCGAAGAAACCTGCCAGAAATTGCGCGATGCATTGCCAGAACATGTGGCAGTCTCTAACCCTCTCGATCTGCGCGATGACGCCAGCAGCGAGCATTATGTCAAAACGCTGGACATTCTGCTCCACAGCCAGGATTTTGATGCGCTGATGGTTATTCATTCGCCCAGCGCCGCTGCTCCCGCAACAGAAAGCGCGCAAGTATTAATTGAAGCGGTAAAGCATCATCCCCGCAGCAAATATGTCTCTTTGCTGACGAACTGGTGCGGCGAGCACTCCTCGCAAGAGGCACGACGTTTATTCAGCGAAGCCGGGCTGCCGACCTACCGTACCCCGGAAGGAACCATCACTGCTTTTATGCATATGGTGGAGTACCGGCGTAATCAGAAGCAACTACGCGAAACGCCGACGTTGCCCAGCAATCTGACTTCCAATACCGCAGAAGCGCATCTTCTGTTGCAACAGGCGATTGCCGAAGGGGCTACGTCGCTCGATACCCATGAAGTTCAGCCCATCCTGCAAGCGTATGGCATGAACACGCTCCCTACCTGGATTGCCAGCGATAGCACCGAAGCGGTGCATATTGCCGAACAGATTGGTTATCCGGTGGCGCTGAAATTGCGTTCGCCGGATATTCCACATAAATCGGAAGTTCAGGGCGTCATGCTTTACCTGCGTACAGCCAATGAAGTCCAGCAAGCGGCGAACGCTATTTTCGATCGCGTAAAAATGGCCTGGCCACAGGCGCGGGTCCACGGCCTGTTGGTGCAAAGTATGGCTAACCGTGCTGGCGCTCAGGAGTTGCGGGTTGTGGTTGAGCACGATCCGGTTTTCGGGCCGTTGATCATGCTGGGTGAAGGCGGTGTGGAGTGGCGTCCTGAAGATCAAGCCGTCGTCGCACTGCCGCCGCTGAACATGAACCTGGCCCGCTATCTGGTTATTCAGGGGATCAAAAGTAAAAAGATTCGTGCGCGCAGTGCGCTACGCCCATTGGATGTTGCAGGCTTGAGCCAGCTTCTGGTGCAGGTTTCCAACTTGATTGTCGATTGCCCGGAAATTCAGCGTCTGGATATTCATCCTTTGCTGGCTTCTGGCAGTGAATTTACCGCGCTGGATGTCACGCTGGATATCTCGCCGTTTGAAGGCGATAACGAGAGTCGGCTGGCAGTGCGCCCTTATCCGCATCAGCTGGAAGAATGGGTAGAATTGAAAAACGGTGAACGCTGCTTGTTCCGCCCGATTTTGCCAGAAGATGAGCCACAACTTCAGCAATTCATTTCGCGAGTCACCAAAGAAGATCTTTATTACCGCTACTTTAGCGAGATCAACGAATTTACCCATGAAGATTTAGCCAACATGACACAGATCGACTACGATCGGGAAATGGCGTTTGTAGCGGTACGACGTATTGATCAAACGGAAGAGATCCTCGGCGTCACGCGTGCGATTTCCGATCCTGATAACATCGATGCCGAATTTGCTGTGCTGGTTCGCTCGGATCTCAAAGGGTTAGGCTTAGGTCGACGCTTAATGGAAAAGTTGATTACCTATACGCGAGATCACGGACTACAACGTCTGAATGGTATTACGATGCCAAACAATCGTGGCATGGTGGCGCTAGCCCGCAAGCTCGGGTTTAACGTTGATATCCAGCTCGAAGAGGGGATCGTTGGGCTTACGCTAAATCTTGCCCAACGCGAGGAATCATGAGTAAGGTACTGGAAATGTTGACCACTTAATCGGGACTGGTGTTATTATTGCCCGCTTATGTCGTCTGCATTGCACAGAGGACCCTTCAATGAACAGAGAAGAAATGCACTGTGATGTTGTCAAAATTTAAGCGTAATAAACATCAACAACACCTTGCCCAACTACCCAAGATTTCTCAATCAGTTGATGATGTCGATTTCTTTTACGCTCCCGCCGACTTCCGGGAGACGCTGCTGGAAAAAATAGCCAGCGCGAAGCAGCGCATTTGCATTGTCGCCCTGTATCTCGAACAGGATGACGGTGGCAAAGGCATTCTGAACGCGTTGTATGAAGCTAAAAGGCAGCGTCCGGAACTGGATGTGCGGGTGCTGGTCGACTGGCATCGTGCACAACGTGGACGCATTGGCGCTGCGGCATCTAACACTAACGCTGACTGGTACTGCCGCATGGCGCAGGAAAATTCGGGCGTAGATGTTCCGGTTTATGGCGTTCCAATCAATACCCGTGAAGCCCTTGGTGTTCTGCACTTTAAAGGCTTTATCATCGACGATAGCGTACTTTATAGCGGTGCCAGCCTGAACGATGTTTACCTGCATCAGCACGATAAATATCGCTACGACCGTTATCATCTTATCCGTAACCGTAAGATGTCAGACATTATGTTTGAATGGGTTACACAGAATATTATGAATGGCCGCGGCGTTAATCGTCTGGATGATGTTAATCGGCCAAAAAGCCCGGAAATCAAGAACGATATTCGTCTGTTCCGCCAGGAGCTGCGTGATGCCGCTTATCATTTCCAGGGCGATGCCGACAACGATCAGCTTTCCGTAACGCCGCTAGTGGGGCTGGGGAAATCGAGTCTGTTGAACAAGACCATTTTCCATCTTATGCCTTGTGCCGAGCAGAAACTAACCATCTGTACGCCATACTTCAACCTGCCAGCAATCCTTGTGCGCAATATTATCCAGTTGCTGCGCGAAGGGAAAAAGGTCGAAATTATTGTTGGTGATAAAACCGCGAACGACTTCTACATTCCGGAAGATGAACCTTTCAAGATAATTGGCGCATTGCCTTATCTCTATGAGATCAATCTGCGTCGTTTCCTGAGCCGTTTGCAGTATTACGTCAATACTGACCAGCTAGTGGTTCGGTTATGGAAAGATGACGACAACACCTATCACCTGAAAGGGATGTGGGTTGATGATAAGTGGATGTTGATCACCGGTAATAACCTGAACCCGCGCGCCTGGCGTCTGGATCTGGAAAACGCCATTTTGATCCACGATCCACAACTGAAGCTTGCGCCGCAGCGAGAGAAAGAACTGGAGCTGATCCGCGAGCATACCACCATCGTTAAGCACTATCGCGATCTGCAAAGTATTGCCGATTATCCGGTGAAGGTTCGTAAACTCATCCGCCGTTTGCGCCGTATCCGCATCGACCGATTAATTAGCCGCATCCTGTAATCACAACCCCGTCCTGTACGGGGTTTGTTTTTTGGAGGCCACGTTTTGCGTATTCTTTTTGTCTGTTCGCTATTGTTACTTTCTGGATGCAGCCATATGGCTAACGATAGCTGGAGCGGGCAGGATAAAGCTCAACACTTTATCGCCTCGGCGATGCTTTCCGCCGCCGGAAATGAATATTCACAGCATCAGGGGATGAGCCGGGATCGCAGTGCCATGTTTGGATTGATGTTCTCTGTCAGTTTGGGGGCGTCAAAAGAGCTTTGGGATAGCCGCCCCGAAGGGAGCGGCTGGAGCTGGAAGGATTTGGCCTGGGATGTCGCCGGTGCAAGCACCGGCTATACCGTCTGGCAACTGACCCGTCACTAAAGACGCATCCCCTTCCCTTTGCGATGTAGCATCAAAGAAACCAGAAACGCCACCACGGCCATCAAGGTCACATACCAGAAGAAGGCTGTTTCCATTCCTATTGATTTCAGCGACAACGCTACGTACTCCGCCGAACCACCAAATATAGCATTAGCGACCGCATATGACAGGCCAACGCCTAATGCGCGAACCTGTGCCGGGAACATCTCAGCCTTCAGTATTCCACTGATTGATGTATAAAAACTCACTATCAGCAGGGCACACATCACCAGACCAAAAGCGGCATAAGGCGAGGAAACGTTTTGCAATGCTGAGAGAATAGGAACGGTAAAAATGGCTGCCAGCGAACCGAAACATAACATTGAGGTACGGCGACCAATCTTATCCGACAGCGCGCCAATGAGTGGTTGAATAAGCATGAATACAAACAATGCGGCAGTCATAATGCCACTCGCCACGTTGACATGCATTCCCGCAGTATTTACCAGATACTTCTGCATATAAGTAGTGAAGGTATAGAAACAAAGGGAGCCCGCAGCGGTAAAACCGAGAACCATGATGAATGCACGGCGATTGCGCCATAATCCTTTCAGAGATCCAGCTTCTTTTAAAGCGCGCGTTTCTTGTTGCGAAGTTTCATCTAACTGACGACGTAACCACAACGCCACAACAGCTAACACAGCTCCTAACGCGAAAGGAATACGCCATCCCCACTCTCTGAGTGCAGCGTCTTCCATGGTGTGTTGTAAAACCACGACAACCAGTAGGGCTAGCAGTTGTCCGCCGATCAACGTCACATACTGAAATGATGCGTAAAAACCTTTGCGCCCTTCAACGGCAACTTCACTCATATAGGTGGCGCTGGTGCCATATTCTCCGCCAACGGATAATCCCTGAAATAAACGCGCGAGAAGCAATAATGCCGGAGCCCACGTACCGATTGTTTCATAACCAGGCAAACAGGCGATTACCAGTGAGCCGAAACACATCATACACACCGATAGCAGCATCGATTTTTTGCGACCATGTTTATCGGCTATGCGGCCAAATAGCCAACCGCCTATTGGGCGCATCAGGAATCCCGCAGCAAAAACACCTGCTGTTTGTAGTAGTTGAGTCGTCGTGTTCCCGGAAGGGAAGAAGATGTGGGCGAAGTAGAGTGAACAGAACGAGTAGACATAGAAATCGAACCACTCGACCAGATTACCTGAAGAGGCCCCCACAATTGCCCAAATGCGGCGACGAGTATCACTACTTGTCAGTTTGCTGTCTGCCGTTACAGTACTTTCAGCCATGCCATTATGTCTCCTGCCGTAATCCGATGCTTTTGTCGGTCGCTTTTGTTTATTTTTTTTGGTAAAGGAAATGTTATACATTTGTTGCATATCATTGTGCAACCTTAACCATGAATTTAGTTAGCAGGAAAATGGTTATTGAGGAGCTTAAGGATAAATTTCTGGTAAGGAGGACACGTATGGAAGTGGGCAAGTTGGGGAAACCGTATCCGTTGCTGAATCTGGCATATGTGGGAGTATAAGACGCGCAGTGTCGCATCAGGCATTTTTTTCTGCGCCAATGCAAAAAGGCCATCCGTCAGGATGGCCTTTCGCTTAATTTGATGCCTGGCAGTTCCCTACTCTCGCATGGGGAGACCCCACACTACCATCGGCGCTACGGCGTTTCACTTCTGAGTTCGGCATGGGGTCAGGTGGGACCACCGCGCTACGGCCGCCAGGCAAATTCTGTTTTATCAGACCGCTTCTGCGTTCTGATTTAATCTGTATCAGGCTGAAAATCTTCTCTCATCCGCCAAAACATCTTCGGCGTTGTAAGGTTAAGCCTCACGGTTCATTAGTACCGGTTAGCTCAACGCATCGCTGCGCTTACACACCCGGCCTATCAACGTCGTCGTCTTCAACGTTCCTTCAGGACCCTTAAAGGGTCAGGGAGAACTCATCTCGGGGCAAGTTTCGTGCTTAGATGCTTTCAGCACTTATCTCTTCCGCATTTAGCTACCGGGCAGTGCCATTGGCATGACAACCCGAACACCAGTGATGCGTCCACTCCGGTCCTCTCGTACTAGGAGCAGCCCCCCTCAGTTCTCCAGCGCCCACGGCAGATAGGGACCGAACTGTCTCACGACGTTCTAAACCCAGCTCGCGTACCACTTTAAATGGCGAACAGCCATACCCTTGGGACCTACTTCAGCCCCAGGATGTGATGAGCCGACATCGAGGTGCCAAACACCGCCGTCGATATGAACTCTTGGGCGGTATCAGCCTGTTATCCCCGGAGTACCTTTTATCCGTTGAGCGATGGCCCTTCCATTCAGAACCACCGGATCACTATGACCTGCTTTCGCACCTGCTCGCGCCGTCACGCTCGCAGTCAAGCTGGCTTATGCCATTGCACTAACCTCCTGATGTCCGACCAGGATTAGCCAACCTTCGTGCTCCTCCGTTACTCTTTAGGAGGAGACCGCCCCAGTCAAACTACCCACCAGACACTGTCCGCAACCCGGATCACGGGTCCACGTTAGAACATCAAACATTAAAGGGTGGTATTTCAAGGTCGACTCCATGCAGACTGGCGTCCACACTTCAAAGCCTCCCACCTATCCTACACATCAAGGCTCAATGTTCAGTGTCAAGCTATAGTAAAGGTTCACGGGGTCTTTCCGTCTTGCCGCGGGTACACTGCATCTTCACAGCGAGTTCAATTTCACTGAGTCTCGGGTGGAGACAGCCTGGCCATCATTACGCCATTCGTGCAGGTCGGAACTTACCCGACAAGGAATTTCGCTACCTTAGGACCGTTATAGTTACGGCCGCCGTTTACCGGGGCTTCGATCAAGAGCTTCGCTTGCGCTGACCCCATCAATTAACCTTCCGGCACCGGGCAGGCGTCACACCGTATACGTCCACTTTCGTGTTTGCACAGTGCTGTGTTTTTAATAAACAGTTGCAGCCAGCTGGTATCTTCGACTGATTTCAGCTCCATCCGCGAGGGACTTCACCTACATATCAGCGTGCCTTCTCCCGAAGTTACGGCACCATTTTGCCTAGTTCCTTCACCCGAGTTCTCTCAAGCGCCTTGGTATTCTCTACCTGACCACCTGTGTCGGTTTGGGGTACGATTTGATGTTACCTGATGCTTAGAGGCTTTTCCTGGAAGCAGGGCATTTGTTGCTTCAGCACCGTAGTGCCTCGTCATCACGCCTCAGCCTTGATTTTCCGGATTTGCCTGGAAAACCAGCCTACACGCTTAAACCGGGACAACCGTCGCCCGGCCAACATAGCCTTCTCCGTCCCCCCTTCGCAGTAACACCAAGTACAGGAATATTAACCTGTTTCCCATCGACTACGCCTTTCGGCCTCGCCTTAGGGGTCGACTCACCCTGCCCCGATTAACGTTGGACAGGAACCCTTGGTCTTCCGGCGAGCGGGCTTTTCACCCGCTTTATCGTTACTTATGTCAGCATTCGCACTTCTGATACCTCCAGCATGCCTCACAGCACACCTTCGCAGGCTTACAGAACGCTCCCCTACCCAACAACGCATAAGCGTCGCTGCCGCAGCTTCGGTGCATGGTTTAGCCCCGTTACATCTTCCGCGCAGGCCGACTCGACCAGTGAGCTATTACGCTTTCTTTAAATGATGGCTGCTTCTAAGCCAACATCCTGGCTGTCTGGGCCTTCCCACATCGTTTCCCACTTAACCATGACTTTGGGACCTTAGCTGGCGGTCTGGGTTGTTTCCCTCTTCACGACGGACGTTAGCACCCGCCGTGTGTCTCCCGTGATAACATTCTTCGGTATTCGCAGTTTGCATCGGGTTGGTAAGTCGGGATGACCCCCTTGCCGAAACAGTGCTCTACCCCCGGAGATGAATTCACGAGGCGCTACCTAAATAGCTTTCGGGGAGAACCAGCTATCTCCCGGTTTGATTGGCCTTTCACCCCCAGCCACAAGTCATCCGCTAATTTTTCAACATTAGTCGGTTCGGTCCTCCAGTTAGTGTTACCCAACCTTCAACCTGCCCATGGCTAGATCACCGGGTTTCGGGTCTATACCCTGCAACTTAACGCCCAGTTAAGACTCGGTTTCCCTTCGGCTCCCCTATTCGGTTAACCTTGCTACAGAATATAAGTCGCTGACCCATTATACAAAAGGTACGCAGTCACACGCCTAAGCGTGCTCCCACTGCTTGTACGTACACGGTTTCAGGTTCTTTTTCACTCCCCTCGCCGGGGTTCTTTTCGCCTTTCCCTCACGGTACTGGTTCACTATCGGTCAGTCAGGAGTATTTAGCCTTGGAGGATGGTCCCCCCATATTCAGACAGGATACCACGTGTCCCGCCCTACTCATCAAGCTCACAATATGTGCATTTTTGTGTACGGGGCTGTCACCCTGTATCGCACGCCTTTCCAGACGCTTCCACTAACACACACACTGATTCAGGCTCTGGGCTGCTCCCCGTCCGCTCGCCGCTACTGGGGGAATCTCGGTTGATTTCTTTTCCTCGGGGTACTTAGATGTTTCAGTTCCCCCGGTTCGCCTCATTAACCTATGGATTCAGTTAATGATAGTGTGACGAATCACACTGGGTTTCCCCATTCGGAAATCGCCGGTTATAACGGTTCATATCACCTTACCGACGCTTATCGCAGATTAGCACGTCCTTCATCGCCTCTGACTGCCAGGGCATCCACCGTGTACGCTTAGTCGCTTAACCTCACAACCCGAAGATGTTTCTTTCGATTCATCATCGTGTTGCGAAAATTTGAGAGACTCACGAACAACTTTCGTTGTTCAGTGTTTCAATTTTCAGCTTGATCCAGATTTTTAAAGAGCAAATATCTCAAACATCACCCGAAGATGAGTTTTGAGATATTAAGGCAGGTGACTTTCACTCACAAACCAGCAAGTGGCGTCCCCTAGGGGATTCGAACCCCTGTTACCGCCGTGAAAGGGCGGTGTCCTGGGCCTCTAGACGAAGGGGACGTATCAGTCTGCTTCGCAAGACGCCTTGCTTTTCACTTTCTATCAGACAATCTGTGTGAGCACTGCAAAGTACGCTTCTTTAAGGTAAGGAGGTGATCCAACCGCAGGTTCCCCTACGGTTACCTTGTTACGACTTCACCCCAGTCATGAATCACAAAGTGGTAAGCGCCCTCCCGAAGGTTAAGCTACCTACTTCTTTTGCAACCCACTCCCATGGTGTGACGGGCGGTGTGTACAAGGCCCGGGAACGTATTCACCGTGGCATTCTGATCCACGATTACTAGCGATTCCGACTTCATGGAGTCGAGTTGCAGACTCCAATCCGGACTACGACGCACTTTATGAGGTCCGCTTGCTCTCGCGAGGTCGCTTCTCTTTGTATGCGCCATTGTAGCACGTGTGTAGCCCTGGTCGTAAGGGCCATGATGACTTGACGTCATCCCCACCTTCCTCCAGTTTATCACTGGCAGTCTCCTTTGAGTTCCCGGCCGGACCGCTGGCAACAAAGGATAAGGGTTGCGCTCGTTGCGGGACTTAACCCAACATTTCACAACACGAGCTGACGACAGCCATGCAGCACCTGTCTCACGGTTCCCGAAGGCACATTCTCATCTCTGAAAACTTCCGTGGATGTCAAGACCAGGTAAGGTTCTTCGCGTTGCATCGAATTAAACCACATGCTCCACCGCTTGTGCGGGCCCCCGTCAATTCATTTGAGTTTTAACCTTGCGGCCGTACTCCCCAGGCGGTCGACTTAACGCGTTAGCTCCGGAAGCCACGCCTCAAGGGCACAACCTCCAAGTCGACATCGTTTACGGCGTGGACTACCAGGGTATCTAATCCTGTTTGCTCCCCACGCTTTCGCACCTGAGCGTCAGTCTTCGTCCAGGGGGCCGCCTTCGCCACCGGTATTCCTCCAGATCTCTACGCATTTCACCGCTACACCTGGAATTCTACCCCCCTCTACGAGACTCAAGCTTGCCAGTATCAGATGCAGTTCCCAGGTTGAGCCCGGGGATTTCACATCTGACTTAACAAACCGCCTGCGTGCGCTTTACGCCCAGTAATTCCGATTAACGCTTGCACCCTCCGTATTACCGCGGCTGCTGGCACGGAGTTAGCCGGTGCTTCTTCTGCGGGTAACGTCAATGAGTAAAGGTATTAACTTTACTCCCTTCCTCCCCGCTGAAAGTACTTTACAACCCGAAGGCCTTCTTCATACACGCGGCATGGCTGCATCAGGCTTGCGCCCATTGTGCAATATTCCCCACTGCTGCCTCCCGTAGGAGTCTGGACCGTGTCTCAGTTCCAGTGTGGCTGGTCATCCTCTCAGACCAGCTAGGGATCGTCGCCTAGGTGAGCCGTTACCCCACCTACTAGCTAATCCCATCTGGGCACATCCGATGGCAAGAGGCCCGAAGGTCCCCCTCTTTAGTCTTGCGACATTATGCGGTATTAGCTACCGTTTCCAGTAGTTATCCCCCTCCATCAGGCAGTTTCCCAGACATTACTCACCCGTCCGCCACTCGTCAGCGAAACAGCAAGCTGTTTCCTGTTACCGTTCGACTTGCATGTGTTAGGCCTGCCGCCAGCGTTCAATCTGAGCCATGATCAAACTCTTCAATTTAAAAGTTTGATGCTCAAAGAATTAAACTTCGTAATGAATTACGTGTTCACTCTTGAGACTTGGTATTCATTTTTCGTCTTGCGACGTTAAGAATCCGTATCTTCGAGTGCCCACACAAATTGTCTGATAAATTGTTAAAGAGCAGTGCCGCTTCGCTTTTTCTCAGCGGCGCGGGGTGTGCATAATACGCTTTCCCGCTACAGAGTCAAGCATTTATTTTTGCTTTCTCTGCCGGAATTCTCAGGAGAACCCCGCCGACCCGGCGGCGTGTTTGCCGTTGTTCCGTGTCAGTGGTGGCGCATTATAGGGAGTTATTCCGGCCTGACAAGCGAAAAATATAAAAACTTTATCGTTCGCTCATTTTTCAGGCAAAACATCTTAAATATAGTCTTTTCCGTCTAACTTATAGACAAAAACGAGCCCCGAAGGGCTCGTTTTATCATTACTGGACAGCGACAATCCGGTCTTCATTAACTTCCAGGCGAATCACTTTACCCGGAACCAATTCACCAGACAGTATTTGCTGTGCCAGCGGGTTTTCGATCTGCTGCTGGATAGCACGTTTCAAAGGACGTGCACCATAGACTGGATCGTAACCGTTCTCGCTCAGCAGTTTCAGCGCCTCGTCAGAAATGTGGATTTCATAACCACGTTCTTCCAGACGTTTGTACAGACGTTTCAACTGAATCTGCGCAATCGAGGCAATGTGCTGTTCACCCAGCGGATGGAAGACCACCACTTCATCAATACGGTTAATGAATTCCGGACGGAAGTTATGGCTTACCACACCGAGCACCAGCTCTTTCATGTGCGCATAATCCAGTTCACCGAAGCGTTCCTGAATCAAATCGGAACCGAGGTTAGAGGTCATAATGACAACCGTATTACGGAAGTCGACCGTTCTCCCCTGCCCGTCAGTCAGACGACCATCATCCAGTACCTGCAACAGAATGTTGAAGACATCCGGATGCGCTTTTTCCACTTCATCCAGCAGGATGACGGAATACGGACGACGACGCACAGCTTCGGTCAGGTAGCCACCTTCTTCATAACCGACATATCCCGGAGGCGCACCAACCAGACGAGACACCGAGTGTTTCTCCATAAACTCGGACATATCGATACGGACCATCGCCTCGTCGCTATCAAACATAAAGTTCGCCAGCGCCTTACAAAGCTCAGTTTTCCCCACACCCGTTGGGCCGAGGAACAGGAATGAACCAATCGGGCGATTTGGATCCGCCAACCCCGCACGGCTACGGCGAATAGCGTTAGATACCGCATCAACCGCTTCGTTCTGACCAATGACGCGATGGTGCAGTTCTTGCTCCATACGCAGCAGTTTTTCGCGCTCGCTTTCCATCATGCGAGAAACCGGAATCCCCGTCCAACGCGCCAGCACTTCAGCAATTTCGGCGTCGGTCACTTTATTACGCAACAGACGCATAGTTTTGCCTTCGAGCTGCGTTGCGGCTTCCAGTTGCTTTTCCAGTTCCGGGATTTTGCCGTATTGCAGTTCAGACATCCGCGCCAGGTCCCCCACACGGCGAGCCTGTTCAATAGCGATTTTCGCCTGTTCCAGTTCCGCTTTAATGGTCTGCGTACCAGAAAGCGATGCCTTCTCTGCTTTCCACTCTTCTTCTAACTCGGAGTACTGACGTTCTTTGTCGCTCAGTTCTTCGTTGAGCATATCCAAGCGTTTTTTACTGGCTTCATCAGACTCTTTCATTAACGCCTGTTGTTCCAGTTTGAGCTGGATGATACGACGATCGAGTCGGTCGAGTTCTTCTGGTTTTGAGTCAATCTGCATACGAATGCTGGATGCTGCTTCATCGATCAGGTCGATGGCTTTATCCGGCAGCTGACGGTCAGCAATGTAGCGATGAGACAACGTCGCCGCTGCAACAATTGCCGGGTCAGTAATTTGCACATGGTGGTGCAATTCGTAACGTTCTTTCAGGCCACGCAGAATCGCAATGGTATCTTCAACAGAAGGCTCGGCAACAAACACTTTCTGGAAACGACGTTCCAGCGCAGCATCTTTTTCAATGTACTGGCGATATTCGTCAAGCGTCGTGGCACCTACGCAGTGCAATTCACCACGCGCCAGCGCCGGTTTCAGCATGTTTCCGGCGTCCATTGCGCCATCGGCTTTACCCGCGCCGACCATGGTATGTAATTCGTCGATAAACAGGATGACGTTGCCTTCCTGTTTGGCAAGATCGTTAAGCACGCCTTTTAAACGTTCTTCAAACTCACCGCGATATTTCGCCCCAGCCACCAGCGCGCCCATATCCAGCGCCAGTACGCGGCGGCCTTTCAATCCTTCCGGCACTTCGCCGTTGATAATACGCTGCGCCAGACCTTCAACGATGGCAGTTTTACCGACGCCGGGTTCACCAATCAGTACCGGGTTATTTTTAGTACGACGTTGCAGCACCTGAATGGTACGGCGAATTTCTTCATCACGACCAATCACCGGATCGAGTTTGCCCTGTTCGGCTCGTTCGGTAAGGTCGATGGTATATTTTTTCAAAGCCTGACGTTGGTCTTCAGCACCTTGATCGTTCACGCTTTCACCTCCACGCATTTGTTCAATCGCTTGAGTAATGTTGGCGGTGGTCGCCCCTGCTGCTTTCAGGATGTCGGCCAGCGTGCCGCGAGACTCAAGTGCCGCCAGAACGAACAGTTCTGACGAGATAAAGTTATCACCTCGTTTTTGCGCCAGCTTGTCGCAAAGATTAAGAACGCGCACCAGATCCTGTGATGGCTGGACATCACCACCAGTACCTTCAACCTGCGGTAAACGATTTAATGCCTGATTGATATCTGTGCGCAACTGGCCAGCATTTATGCCAGCGGATGTTAATAAAGGACTAACCGAACCCCCTTCCTGATTCAGCAGGGCGCTCATTAAATGAAGTGGTTCGATGAATTGGTTGTCGTGCCCGAGTGCAAGTGATTGGGCATCGGCAAGAGCAAGCTGGAATTTATTAGTAAGACGATCCAGACGCATAACTCCTCCCATAACGGATCAAAGTTGCTACTGGAGATTAAATGAGGTCATCCCTCAATTATTCAAGGTTATTGACCAGATTAATGTGAAAAGAAAATCACGCGTACCGGATCGTCTTGATTCTTTAGGTTATATCAGCCAAATGAAACTTGCCATACGACCGGTGGTCTTGTCGCGACGATAAGAGAAGAAAGTCTCATTTTCCGTATATGTACAACGGTCGCCGCCGAAAATTTGCTCAACACCCACGTTCGCCAGACGCTGCCGGGCAAGCTGATAAATATCCGCCAGATACTTATCACCATGCTGAATGAAAGCTGCACTTGCTTTAGCGTCTACTGCCATAAACGCCTCGCGAACCTCCGCCCCCACTTCGAACGCGCGTGGACCAATTGCCGGCCCTAACCAGGCGAGAATGTTTTCAGGTTTATCAGCAAAACAGGAAACCGTCTCTTCCAGCACGCCTGCGCACAGTCCACGCCAGCCAGCATGAACGGCGGCGACTTCCGTTCCCGCTCGATTGCAAAACAGCACAGGGAGGCAGTCGGCAGTCATCACTGCGCAAACCGTGCCAGGCGTATTGCTATAAGAGGCATCTGCTCGTTTTGAGGCATAAGGTTCGCCAGTAAGCTTAAGCACATCTTTGCCGTGTACCTGCTCAAGCCAGACCGGTTTAGAAGGCAAATTGCCCGCAGCAAAAAGTCGCTTGCGATTCTCCTCAACGTGATCCGGGTTATCGCCACAATGGGCACCGAGGTTGAGTGAGTCATACGGGGGCAAGCTCACGCCGCCGATACGAGTGGAGCTACAGGCCGCAACACCTTTTGGCAGTGGCCACTGCGGGACAATCAGCTTACTCATAACCAGTCCACTTCATCCTTATGCTCTTCGAAATCGGCGCGCATCACCTCAATCAGCTCCACCATATCTTGTGGAATAGGCGCATGCCATTCCATTTCGATGCCAGAGATCGGGTGATAAAGACGCAGCATGGTTGCATGAAGCGCCTGGCGGTCAAACTTACGCAGCGTGGAGATAAATGCTTCCGAAGCACCTTTTGGCGGACGCGGACGGCCACCATAAACCGGATCGCCCACCAGCGGATGAGTGATATGGGCCATATGCACGCGGATCTGGTGCGTACGTCCAGTTTCCAGACGCAACCGCAGACGCGTGTGCACACGGAAGTGTTCCATGATGCGATAGTGAGTCACCGCCGGTTTGCCCATCGGATGCACCGCCATGTGAGTACGTTTGGTCGGGTGGCGGCTGATGGGTTCATCTACTGTACCGCCAGCGGTCATATGACCAATCGCCACCGCTTCATACTCACGAGTAATTTCACGCCGTTGCAAAGATTCGACTAAACGCGTCTGAGCCGGAACGGTTTTTGCCACAACCATCAGGCCGGTGGTGTCTTTATCCAGACGATGGACGATGCCCGCACGCGGTACATCGGCAATGGGCGGATAATAATGAAGCAACGCATTCAGTACCGTGCCATCCGGGTTACCCGCGCCAGGATGTACTACTAGGTCGCGCGGTTTATTAATGACAATGATATCTTCATCTTCATAGACGATATCCAGCGGGATATCCTGCGGTTCAAAACGCGCTTCTTCTTCAATCTCAGCGTTGATGGCAACCTGCTCGCCACCCAATACTTTTTCTTTCGGCTTATCACAAACTTTGCCGTTAACCAGCACGCGCTGGTCGAGGATCCATTCTTTTATCCGCGAACGTGAATAATCCGGGAACATTTCGGCCAAAGCCTGATCTAAGCGTTGACCGAGTTGGTTTTCGGACACCGTTGCAGTGAGCTGTACTCGTTGTGCCATATATACTGCTTCTTCGTTTATCGTTGGGGTTTTACGGCTTTGCCGTTTAATATAGTGTGCTATTGTAGCTGGTCTTAACCGGGAGCAGGAACAGAGAATCTCCCGTATTACATTTTGAGGAAAGTCAAAACGTCATGACGCGCATGAAATATCTGGTGGCAGCCGCCACACTAAGCCTGTTTTTGGCGGGTTGCTCGGGGTCAAAGGAAGAAGTACCTGATAATCCGCCAAATGAAATTTACGCGACTGCACAACAAAAGCTGCAGGACGGTAACTGGAGACAGGCAATAACGCAACTGGAAGCGTTAGATAATCGCTATCCGTTTGGTCCGTATTCGCAGCAGGTGCAGCTGGATCTCATCTACGCCTACTATAAAAACGCCGATTTGCCGTTAGCACAGGCTGCCATCGATCGTTTTATTCGCCTTAACCCGACCCATCCGAATATCGATTATGTCATGTACATGCGTGGCCTGACCAATATGGCGCTGGATGACAGTGCGCTGCAAGGGTTCTTTGGCGTTGACCGTAGCGATCGCGATCCTCAACATGCACGAGCTGCGTTTAGTGACTTTTCCAAACTGGTGCGCGGCTATCCGAACAGTCAGTACACTACCGATGCCACCAAACGTCTGGTATTCCTGAAAGATCGTCTGGCGAAATATGAATACTCCGTTGCCGAGTACTATACAGAACGTGGTGCATGGGTTGCCGTCGTTAACCGCGTAGAAGGCATGTTGCGCGACTACCCGGATACCCAGGCTACGCGTGATGCGCTGCCACTGATGGAAAATGCATACCGTCAGATGCAGATGAATGCGCAAGCTGAAAAAGTAGCGAAAATCATCGCCGCAAACAGCAGCAATACATAACAGAAACCTGAAACACAAAACGGCAGCCCTTGAGCTGTAATGCCGATCAGTTAAGGATCAGTTGACCGATCCAGTGGCTGTGTAAGAATCCGGAAACGCTCACTTGTTTCCGGATTTTTTTATGCACATTGGACAGGCTCTTGATCTGGTATCCCGTTACGATTCTCTGCGTAACCCACTGACTTCTCTGGGGGATTACCTCGACCCCGAACTCATCTCTCGTTGCCTTGCCGAATCAGGTACTGTAACGCTACGCAAGCGCCGTCTTCCCCTCGAAATGATGGTCTGGTGTATTGTTGGCATGGCGCTTGAGCGTAAAGAACCTCTTCACCAGATTGTGAATCGCCTGGACATCATGCTGCCGGGCAATCGCCCCTTCGTTGCCCCCAGTGCCGTTATTCAGGCCCGCCAGCGCCTGGGAAGTGAGGCTGTCCGCCGCGTGTTCACGAAAACAGCGCAGCTCTGGCATAACGCCACGCCGCATCCGCACTGGTGCGGCCTGACCCTGCTGGCCATCGATGGTGTGTTCTGGCGCACACCGGATACACCAGAGAACGATGCAGCCTTCCCCCGCCAGACACATGCCGGGAACCCGGCGCTCTACCCGCAGGTCAAAATGGTCTGCCAGATGGAACTGACCAGCCATCTGCTGACGGCTGCAGCCTTCGGCACGATGAAGAACAGCGAAAATGAGCTTGCTGAGCAACTTATAGAACAAACCGGCGATAACACTCTGACGTTAATGGATAAAGGTTATTACTCACTGGGACTGTTAAATGCCTGGAGCCTGGCGGGAGAACACCGCCACTGGATGATACCTCTCAGAAAGGGAGCGCAATATGAAGAGCTCAGAAAACTGGGTAAAGGCGATCATCTGGTGAAGCTGAAAACCAGCCCGCAGGCACGAAAAAAGTGGCCGGGACTGGGAAATGAAGTGACAGCCCGCCTGCTGACCGTGACGCGCAAAGGAAAAGTCTGCCATCTGCTGACGTCGATGACGGACGCCATGCGCTTCCCCGGAGGAGAAATGGCGGATCTGTACAGTCATCGCTGGGAAATCGAACTGGGATACAGGGAGATAAAACAGACGATGCAACTGAGCAGGCTGACGCTGAGAAGTAAAAAGCCGGAGCTTGTGGAGCAAGAGCTGTGGGGTGTCTTACTGGCTTATAATCTGGTGAGATATCAGATGATTAAAATGGCGGAACATCTGAAAGGTTACTGGCCGAATCAACTGAGTTTCTCAGAATCATGCGGAATGGTGATGAGAATGCTGATGACATTGCAGGGCGCTTCACCGGGACGTATACCGGAGCTGATGCGCGATCTTGCAAGTATGGGACAACTTGTGAAATTACCGACGAGAAGGGAAAGGGCCTTCCCGAGAGTGGTAAAGGAGAGGCCCTGGAAATACCCCACAGCCCCGAAAAAGAGCCAGTCAGTTGCTTAACT
The DNA here is from genome assembly GCF_002950395.1 of Shigella sonnei. Lineage (NCBI taxonomy): Bacteria > Pseudomonadati > Pseudomonadota > Gammaproteobacteria > Enterobacterales > Enterobacteriaceae > Shigella > Shigella sonnei. The sequence goes on along the minus strand of NZ_CP026802.1, from coordinate 40,702 downwards.
GACTGGCATTAGTCCCGGTGGTGATGTCTATCTCACACCGATGAACATGACCACGAAACCCTCCGATGGCAGTAAGGCCGGTAAGCAGAAGGATAACGCCAATGCAGACGAAACAACGTCTTGATGTACCGCTGAGTCTGAAATCTGTCAGTGACTCCGGTGAGTTTGAAGGGTATGGCTCCGTCTTTGGTGTAAAGGACAGCCACGATGATGTGGTGATGTCCGGGGCATTTGCTGCTTCCCTGCGGGCGTGGAGTGACAGAAAAGCGTTACCTGCGCTGCTCTGGCAGCACCGCATGGATGAACCCATCGGTGTTTACACCGAAATGAAGGAAGACGATGTCGGGCTTTACGTCAGGGGACGGTTGCTTATTGATGATGATCCCCTCGCAAAACGTGCACATGCACACATGAAGGCCGGTTCGTTAACCGGCCTTTCTATTGGGTACGTCCTGAAAGACTGAGGTAGCCTGAGTTTAACGGACGCTCCTTCCTGAAATAGAATGGCATCAGAAGGAGCTAATAATGAGCAGAAAAACCCAACGTTACTCTAAAGAGTTCAAAGCCGAAGCTGTCAGAACGGTTCTTGAAAATCAACTTTCGATCAGTGAAGGCGCTTCCCGATTATCTCTTCCTGAAGGCACTTTAGGACAATGGGTTACCGCCGCCAGAAAAGGGCTCGGTACTCCTGGTTCCCGCACGGTGGCTGAACTGGAATCTGAAATTCTGCAACTGCGTAAGGCGTTAAATGAAGCTCGCCTTGAGCGAGATATATTAAAAAAAGCAACAGCGTATTTTGCACAGGAGTCGCTGAAAAATACGCGTTAATCGAACAATGGCGACAACAATTTCCCATTGAAGCGATGTGTCAGGTATTTGGTGTATCCAGGAGCGGTTATTACAACTGGGTACAGCATGAACCCTCAGACAGAAAACAAAGTGATGAGCGGCTAAAACTGGAGATTAAGGTGGCACATATCCGCACTCGCGAAACATATGGAACCCGGCGGCTCCAGACGGAGCTGGCAGAGAATGGCATCATCGTTGGTCGTGACCGACTGGCACGTCTTCGTAAGGAGCTAAGGCTACGCTGTAAGCAGAAACGCAAGTTCAGAGCGACTACGAACTCGAACCACAATCTGCCAGTTGCGCCAAATCTGCTGAACCAGACGTTCGCTCCTACAGCACCAAATCAGGTCTGGGTGGCGGACCTGACGTATGTTGCCACACAGGAGGGATGGTTGTACCTCGCTGGCATCAAAGATGTTTATACGTGCGAAATTGTCGGCTACGCCATGGGAGAGCGCATGACAAAAGAGCTGACAGGTAAAGCCCTGTTTATGGCGCTCAGGAGCCAGCGCCCACCTGCCGGGCTAATCCACCACTCTGATCGAGGTTCACAGTACTGCGCATACGATTACCGGGTCATACAGGAGCAGTTTGGTCTGAAAACATCAATGTCGCGTAAAGGTAACTGTTACGACAACGCTCCGATGGAAAGCTTCTGGGGAACGCTGAAAAATGAGAGCCTGAGCCACTATCGTTTTAATAACCGGGATGAAGCCATCTCAGTAATACGGGAATACATTGAGATTTTCTACAATCGTCAGCGTCGTCACTCTCGTCTGGGGAATATCTCCCCGGCAGCCTTCAGGGAAAAATATCATCAGATGGCTGCTTAAAAAAAGAACAAATGGTAGTGTCCGCTATTGCCAGTACACCTCAAGGATAAGGCTAAAAAATCATGACGATAAGTTTTAATACTGTTCCGTCGAATACGCTGGTGCCGTTGTTCTACGCCGAGATGAACAATTCTGCGGCAAATACAGCGGTGACCAGCGCGCCTGCATTACTGATCGGGCATGCCAGCAACGATGCAGCCATTGAGGTTAACAGCCTGGTGCTGATGCCATCGGCAGATTATGCCCGCCAGATTTGTGGGGCGGGGAGCCAGCTGGCGCGTATGGTGGAAGTCTACCGTCAGACAGATCCTTTCGGTGAACTGTATGTTATTGCAGTACCGGAAGCCAGAGGGGCGGCGGCGACGGTCAGGGTGACGGTTGCCGGAGAAGCAGAGGAAAGCGGCACCCTGAGTCTGTATGTCGGGCGCTCCCGTGTACAGGTGCCTGTGGTGAATGGCGATGATGCCACTGCGGTTGCCACCGCGATTAAGGAAGCGGTAAACGGGGTTATCACCCTGCCGTTTACGGCGTCATCTGATGCAGGTGTGGTGACGCTGACTGCCCGTCATAAGGGGCTGTATGGTAATGAGTTACCGGTCTGTCTGAATTATTATGGTTCTGGTGGTGGTGAGATTCTGCCAGCAGGGCTTCGGGTGGTGACGGAAGTCGGTGCTGCCGGTAGCGGAGCGCCTGATCTTACCGCCGCTGTTGCTGCTATGGGCGATGAGGCATTCGACTTTATCGGTCTGCCGTTCAACGATGCCGCCTCCATCAATATGATGATGACCGAAATGAATGACAGCAGCGGTCGCTGGAGTTATGCGCGCCAGTTATACGGGCATGTCTATACCGCAAAACTGGGAACGCTGTCAGAGCTGGTTGGTGCCGGAGATATGCATAATCAGCAACATATCACGCTTGCCGGTTACGAAAAAGAAACCCAGTCGCCTGTCGATGAACTGGTTGCCAGTCGCCTTGCCCGTGAAGCGGTATTTATCCGGAATGATCCTGCCCGTCCGACACAGACGGGGGAGCTGGTGGGGATGCTTCCGGCACCGAAAGGTAAGCGATTCATCATGACAGAGCAGCAGACCCTTTTATCTCACGGCGTGGCGACGGCTTATGTGGAAGGCGGCACGTTGCAGATCCAGCGTTCCGTAACCACCTACAAAAAGAATGCGTATGGCGTGGCAGACAACAGCTATCTGGACAGTGAAACTCTGCATACCAGTGCATATGTTCTTCGCAAACTGAAATCGGTCATCACAAGCAAGTACGGACGTCACAAGCTGGCAAATGATGGTACCCGTTTTGGTCCGGGGCAGGCGATTGTCACTCCTGCCGTTATCAAAGGGGAACTTCTGGCGACATATCGTCAGATGGAGCGTGCCGGTATTGTGGAAAATTACGATCTGTTTAAACAGTATCTGATAGTTGAGCGTGATGCAGATAACCCGAACCGACTGAATACGCTGTTCCCGCCGGATTATGTTAATCAGTTACGTGTCTTTGCGGTGGTTAACCAGTTCCGTCTTCAGTATTCAGAGGAGTCAGCATAATGGCAAAGATCGCCGGAACCTGTTTTTTTAAAGTGGATGGTCAGCAGTTATCGCTGACAGGTGGCATTGAAGTGCCGATGAACACCAATGTCCGGGATGACATCGTCGGCATGGCAGGGGATGTGGATTACAAGGAGACCTGGCGGTCACCTTACGTTAAGGGCACGTTTAAAGTGCCCAAAAACTTTCCGGTCGACAAAATTACCACCTCAGACCAGATGACGATTACCGCTGAGCTGGCAAACGGCATGGTGTATGTGCTTTCGGCGGCATGGCTGCACGGAGAGGCTAATCATAATGCCGAAGAAGGCACGGCAGATCTTGAATTCCACGGCGAAGAGGGAGGGTATCAGTAATGGCAATGAACGTTACAGAAATAGTTTTAAAAAAACCGGTGACAGCGCATAACGAAATGCTGCATGTGCTGGAGTTGCGCGAGCCCACGTATGACGAAATCGAGGCGCTGGGTTTTCCTTTCATTATTTCCGGTGAAGGCAGTATTAAACTGGACAGCCAGGTGGCACTGAAATATATCCCGTTGCTGGCGGGGATCCCGCGTTCATCGGCGGCGCAGATGGCAAAACTGGATATTTTTAAGACCAGCATGCAGATCCTGCGTTTTTTTACCCAGTCGGAGACGGGAAGCACCTCCGGAAACGACTCTACAATGTTGCCTGGTTCTGGAAACTGAATCCACTGGAGCTGCGACGGGGGGCTGTTTCGCAGTTTACAGAACTGGAAGCCGAGGCCGTCCGCATTAACGAGGAGATGAAGCATGGCTGACAGTTTTCAGCTGAAGGCGATCATCACTGCCGTGGATAAGGTATCGGCACCGCTGAAGGGAATGCAGCGCCAGCTGAAAGGTTTTAAAAAGGAGTTTGCCAGCCTGTTACTGGGCGCAGCGGGTGCCGGAACCGCAGTACTGGGGGCGCTGGCGCTCCCGGTCAAATCTGCCATTGCCCTTGAATCAAAAATGGCGGATGTCCGGAAAGTGGTGGATGGTCTGGATACGCCGGAAGCGTTTAAGGCAATGACGGAGCAGGTGCGCGACCTGTCAACAGAACTGCCCATGTCGGCGGAAGGTATCGCCGAAATTGTGGCGGCGGGTGGTCAGGCTGGTATCGCCCGTGACGAGCTGATGCAGTTTACTGACGATGCCGTGAAGATGGGCGTGGCCTTTGACACCACGGCAGAAGAATCCGGTCAGATGATGGCGCAGTGGCGCACTGCCTTTAAACTGACACAGGGAGAGGTGGCAGGGCTTGCGGATAAGATTAACTATCTTGGTAATACCGGTCCTGCAAGTGCGAAAAAGATTTCTGATGTTGTGACCCGTATTGGCCCTTTAGGCAGTGTTGCGGGTGTGGCCTCCGGAGAGATTGCCGCAATGGGGGCAACCATTGCCGGAATGGGGGTGGAGTCAGAAATTGCTGCGACGGGGATAAAGAATTTTATGTTGTCGCTGACAGCGAGGGATTCTGCCACCAAATCGCAGAAAAAAGTGCTCCGCTCGTTGCGCATTAGCCCGAAAAAACTGGCGGCGGATATGCAGAAAGACGCCCGCGGGGCCATGCTGCACGTACTGGATTCTCTGGCAAAAGTGCCGAAAGAAAAACAGGCTGCTGTGCTGAAAGCGCTGTTCGGGAAGGAATCCCTGGGGGCCATTGCGCCGCTGCTCACGAATCTGGATTTGTTGCGAACCAACTTTAATCGTGTGGCGGATGCGCAGCAGTATGGCGGCTCAATGCAGAAAGAATATGCCGCCCGTGCCGCGACGACAGAAAATCAGTTGTTGCTGCTGCAGAACCAGATCAATGCGATTTCTTCCACGCTGGGGGAAACCTTCCTGCCTTCACTCAATGAAGGCATAAAAGAGATGAAGCCTTTTCTGGAAGAAGTGCGCACGTTTGTCAGAGAAAATCCTGAGGTCGTAAAAACCATCGCGAAAACTGGTGCGGCATTACTGACGATGGGCGTGGCGATTGGCACATTGACACGCATAACAAAAATCATGGGTAGCGTGATGAATATGACGCCGGCAAAGGGATTAATTGCGCTTCTCGTCGGTGGTGCATATCTCATAATTGATAACTGGGAAACGGTCGGTCCGGTTGTGAAAAAAGTCTGGCAGGAGGTTGATCAGGTTGTCAGAGCAATGGGGGGATGGGAACAGGCAGTAAAAACAATAGCAACGGTTTCTGCCCTGTATATTGGTGTGAAGGCGGTGGCAAGTATTCGTGCGGCAACAGTCGCCCAGAATCAATGGACAACGGCGGCAGGAAAAACAGGGCTGAAATTAAAGGGCCTCGGAAAGATCAGTCTGATTGGTGGATTGCTTGAACTGGGCATGATGGCGCAGGAGTTTGAAAAAGCACATCCCTGGCTTGTTAAAAATTTTGTGGCTGATGCACTGAACAGTGGATTTGGTCTGAATGATAAGTTCGACGAGTGGGGCAAACAGTTCCATGATTTTGTCTATGACATGACCGGATGGCAGATGCCACGTGGTGATGGGTATTTATCTCCCGATAAACGCTACACCCCGAATGTATCACTGGAAAGGAATCAGCTGTTAAGCCTTGCATCTTCACCGGCAACCCGCAGCGAACTTAAGGTGACGTTTGACAACGCGCCGCCTGGAATGCGCGTTATCGATTTGCCGAAAACAGGCGATCCCTTTATGAAAATCACCCATGATGTTGGGTATTCTCCATTTAAAAGGTGAGTTCTTTTTTTGTGGTGAAAGATGAGGCAAAATTATCGCGTAACATGCTAACAATGGAGTTTGTTTTGTGATAAAGCCATTTTTAATGACGGTTGCAATATTAACCTCTTGCTGTGCTCAGGCGAAAATACTAACAAATGAGGAGATTGTTTCACGATTTATTAGTAACGTTAAAACGGTGATGCTGCCAACTTACTGATTTAGTGTATGATGGTGTTTTTGAGGTGCTCCAGTGGCTTCTGTTTCTATCAGCTGTCCCTCCTGTTCAGCTACTGACGGGGTGGTGCGTAACGGCAAAAGCACTGCCGGACATCAGCGCTATCTCTGCTCTCACTGCCGTAAAACATGGCAACTGCAGTTCACTTACACCGCTTCTCAACCCGGTACGCACCAGAAAATCATTGATATGGCCATGAATGGCGTTGGATGCCGGGCAACTGCACGCATTATGGGCGTTGGCCTCAACACGATTTTACGTCACTTAAAAAACTCAGGCCGCAGTCGGTAACCTCGCGCATACAGCCGGGCAGTGACGTCATCGTCTGCGCGGAAATGGACGAACAGTGGGGCTATGTCGGGGCTAAATCGCGCCAGCGCTGGCTGTTTTACGCGTATGACAGTCTCCGGAAGACGGTTGTTGCGCACGTATTCGGTGAACGCACTATGGCGACGCTGGGGCGTCTTATGAGCCTGCTGTCACCCTTTGACGTGGTGATATGGATGACGGATGGCTGGCCGCTGTATGAATCCCGCCTGAAGGGAAAGCTGCACGTAATCAGCAAGCGATATACGCAGCGAATTGAGCGGCATAACCTGAATCTGAGGCAGCACCTGGCACGGCTGGGACGGAAGTCGCTGTCGTTCTCAAAATCGGTGGAGCTGCATGACAAAGTCATCGGGCATTATCTGAACATAAAACACTATCAATAAGTTGGAGTCATTACCCGTTAAAACATCTGCAGATAATGACGTTGACTTGGATACAGATGGATTCAGACAACTGAGGATATCGTGCCCATCCCCTTCTGCCAGCGGTGCGATTATATTGAGAAAAGCTTCTTATGAATTCGGCAAAAGTATAGGTGTATTTGATTTTGCAAACAATGCATCACCAGCGACGATGACATTTTTGATCCCAATATATAAAGATGATGATTTTGATTCAGATACTGTTGGTTTTACATTTGCGTTCAAGATGCCAAGAGGCCAGTTTTTTGTAGATGTAAAAGAAAACGGGAATATCAGAGCTGGAGTTAATGTTAATGGCGAGTCGGGAGTGACCTACGAAAATTGCAAATTGAATATGAAAGATATTAATGATGATTAATATATAAGCCGCCAGAAATTGGCGGTTTTTTTATAGTGGAGACAGTATGGACTTACCTTCTTTACCTTCTCTTTCTTCACTCTTTTCTGCATCTTCAGGTATCAATTGGCGCGATAATCTTTACGACGCTTCATTTCGTGGCGTTCCGTTTTCGGTGGAGAGCGACGAGGGTTCGTTCGGACGCCGCGTTCAGGTCCATGAATACCCAAACCGTGACAAACCGTACACGGAAGATCTCGGGCGTGCCACGCGACGGCTGACGATTAATGCGTATCTCGTTGGTGATGATTACGCAGAGCAGCGCGACAGGCTGATTACAGCGATTGAAACCGCCGGGCCGGGGACGCTGATCCATCCGCAGTTCGGTGAAATGCAGGGCTGTATTGACGGGCAGGTGACCGTTTCTCACTCCGGCACTGAAGGCCGTATGTGCCGGGTTTCATTTCAGTTTGTTGAGAGCGGGGAACTGTCATTTCCGGTCGCCGGAGCTGCAACCGCCAGAAAACTGGAGGAGTCGTCCGTATTCCTGGATGAGTTGATTGAAGACATGTTCGGCGATTTTGATCTCGCGGGAATACCGGACTTTATTCAGAACGATGTTATTGCCCGGACGACCGATATGCTGGGAACCGTTCAGACAGCTTTCAAAATGGTTAATTCGGCTGTTTCTGCCGGAGCGAGACTACTGCAGGGCGATTTATCCGTCATTCTGATGCCGCCGTCGGTTGCCAGTGATTTTGTGCATACGTTGCAGGATACCTGGCGGGCCGGAACCCGGCTGGTGGATAACACACAGGATCTGGTGCAGTCCATAACGACAATGTCCGGCATTACGCTGGACCCAGGACTGGCACCGCGTGCGGTGTGGCCCACAGATTCCGCATCGGTTATCAGGCAAAAACAGCAGACAAACCTTGTGGCTGCTGTCATCCGGACGACGGCAATCAGCGAAGCCACAAGGGCGGTCACTTCACTGCCACAACCCGGAAGCCTGGTGAAAAATCAGCAGGCGGTTGTGGCTGTTGGTGGTTCCACTGAACGTCAGTCCGATATTATTCACGTTTCTCATCCGGCACTTGACAGCGTGGCAGCCAGCACAGGACAGGATGAGAGAGCGCAACCACCCACGCGGGAAAATCTCACCATCATACGCGAATCGCTGAACGCGGCGATTGAACAGGAGCTCAGGCGTACGGCGGATGACAGGCTGTTTTTTCAGCTGACGTCATTACGTACAGAACTGAACCGGGATATTCAGGCGCGTCTGGTTCAGACGGAGGAAACCGCAGAGCGAACGCCAGCGGAAGTTCTGCCTGCGCTTGTTCTGGCTGCGTCATGGTACGACGATGCGTCCCGTGAAACTGATATCCTGGATCGAAATGCCATCTCTCATCCGGGCTTTGTTCCGGTCAGGGCATTAAGGGTACCCGTCAGATGAATGATACCGTTTTACTTCGGGTTTCCGGTCGCGAATGGGGCGGCTGGACATCCGTCCGTATCAGTGCGGGCATTAACCGTATTGCCCGGGATTTTAATGTTGCCATTACCACCCGCTGGCCCGGAAGCCGGGATTATCAACCCCGGATAAAAAATGGTGAGCTGGTTGAAGTGCTTATCGGGGATGAGCCTGTGCTCACCGGATATGTGGAGGCACTACCGCTTCGTTATGACGCCAGCAGCGTCAGCATGGGAATTGTCGGGCGAAGCAAAACAGCCGATCTGGTTGACTGCTCTGCTTTGCCACTCCAGCAGAGCGGAAAAAAACCTGCTCAGAATAGTCAGTGAACTGGCTGCGCCATTTGGCATCACCGTTGTTGATGCTGGCGTGCCGCAGACAGCGGTGATTGATGCCCAGCCGGAACACGGCGAAACCGTTGCCGATTGTCTTAACCGGTTACTGGGGCAGGTTCAGACGCTGGCTTATGACGATGAATGCGGGCGACTGGTTCTGGGAAAACCCGGAACAGGTAAAGCGGCGACGGCGCTGGTGCTGGGAGAGAATATTCTTTCCTGTGACACGGAAAGAAGCATCAGAGAGCGGTTTTCTGAATATCAGGTCAGTGGGCAGCGCCCGGGCAACGACGATGATTTTGGTGAGGCCACCATTGCCGCAATACGTCAGACCATTCAGGACAGTGGCGTGACCCGTTATCGCCCTTTGTTGATTCAGCAGTCAGGCACAGCAACGACAGCAACCTGTAAGGCCCGTTGTGAATTTGAAGCGCGCCAACGGGCTGCGCTTACCCGTGAGACAACATATACGGTTCAGGGCTGGCGGCAGGGCAGTGGCGCGTTATGGCGTCCGGGGTTATCTGTCATCGTTTTCGACCCGCTGAATAATTTTGATAATGATGAACTGGTGATCGCAGAAGTTACCTATAACCAGGACGACCGGGGCACGACGACTGAATTACGGGTTGGCCCGGCAGATGCTTATCTCCCCGAGCCTGTTACCGCCAGGAAGAAAAAAATGTTGAGGAGGATTTCTGATGAACGGGTTTTCTCTTCGTAATCTGATTTCCCGGGCTGTCATCACGGCGGTGGATTCCGCCAGAAAGTGTCAGTCTGTAGGGTTGAAAATGATAGCCGGAGATCAGAAACAACACGTTGAGCACCTTGAACCTTATGGTTTTACATCTGCCGCACAGAACGGTGCTGAGGGCGTTGCTTTATTTCCGGCGGGCGATCGTTCTCATGGTGTGGTTGTGGTCGTGGCTGACAGACGTTACCGGCTGAAAGGACTGAAACGTGGGGAAGTGGCGCTTTATGACGATCTGGGACAGTCCGTTGTCCTGACCCGTTCCGGTATTGTGGTGGACGGGGCCGGGAAGGCCATAATTTTTAAAAACGCGCCTAAAGCGCGCTTTGAAATGCCAGTCGAATCCACCGCCGATATTACTGACAATTGCGACAGTGGCGGACTCAGCATGCAGCAAATGCGGCAGGCCTACAATGCCCACAAACATACCGAAAATGGTGATGGTGGCGGGATCACTGACACGCCGGATCAACCGATGGGCTGAAAATCATGATGATTAATGTTAACGGGCGACCCGTGTCGACCGGGGCTTCGATCGACCTTCTGACGCGTGCTGTGATTATTTCGCTTTTTACATGGCGGCGTGCCGGGCGTGATGATGCACCACGGATATTTGGATGGTGGGGGGATACCTGGCCTGCGGTTCAGAATGATCGCACGGGGTCGCGTTTGTATCTGTTGCGACGCAGCAAGCTGACAAATAAAACCCCGCAGCTTGCCAGAGATTATGTCCGTGAGGCGCTGGCGTGGATGGTGGAGGATGGTGTTGCTTCCCGTCTTGATATTAACGCTGTCCGGACCGGGACAGACTCGCTGGCACTTGCCATTACCATTTACCAGCGTGACGGCAATATTCACAACATTATTTTTGATGATATCTGGAGTGAACTGAATGGCTGACAGTCAGTTTTATCGCCCCGGCCTCCCGCAACTTATTTCTATGATCCGGAGCGATTTATTAACCCGCTTTGAGCAGGATACGCTGCTTCGTCGTATGGATGCGGAAGTGTATGCCCGTGTACAGGCTGCAGCCGTACACACGTTGTACGGGTATATCGATTATCTTGCCAGAAATCTGTTACCGGACGTGTGTGATGAAGACTGGCTGTACCGGCACGCCAGAATCAAACGCTGCCCGCGAAAAGAAGCGGTGGCAGCCCGGGGATTTGTGCGCTGGGATGGCGTAGAGGGGACGCCGGTATTGCCAGCGGGAACGCAGATCCAGCGTGATAATCAGGTGACCTTTACCACGACGGCGACGGTGACCGCAGCCGATGGTCTTCTCCGGGTGCCTGTTGTGGCAGACGAACCGGGATCGGCGGGGAATACGGATGATGGTATTGCCATGCAACTGGGAACACCCGTCAGTGGTCTGCCGTCCACAGGGTACGCTGACACCATTACAGACGGTGAAGATATTGAAAATCTGGAAATATGGCGTGCCCGCGTTATGGAACGTTATTACTACATTCCACAGGGGGGCGCAGGTAATGACTCCAACTTATTGATAGTGTTTTATGTTCAGATAATGCCCGATGACTTTGTCATGCAGCTCCACCGATTTTGAGAACGACAGCGACTTCCGTCCCAGCCGTGCCAGGTGCTGCCTCAGATTCAGGTTATGCCGCTCAATTCGCTGCGTATATCGCTTGCTGATTACGTGCAGCTTTCCCTTCAGGCGGGATTCATACAGCGGCCAGCCATCCGTCATCCATATCACCACGTCAAAGGGTGACAGCAGGCTCATAAGACGCCCCAGCGTCGCCATAGTGCGTTCACCGAATACGTGCGCAACAACCGTCTTCCGGAGACTGTCATACGCGTAAAACAGCCAGCGCTGGCGCGATTTAGCCCCGACATAGCCCCACTGTTCGTCCATTTCCGCGCAGACGATGACGTCACTGCCCGGCTGTATGCGCGAGGTTACCGACTGCGGCCTGAGTTTTTTAAGTGACGTAAAATCGTGTTGAGGCCAACGCCCATAATGCGTGCAGTTGCCCGGCATCCAACGCCATTCATGGCCATATCAATGATTTTCTGGTGCGTACCGGGTTGAGAAGCGGTGTAAGTGAACTGCAGTTGCCATGTTTTACGGCAGTGAGAGCAGAGATAGCGCTGATGTCCGGCAGTGCTTTTGCCGTTACGCACCACCCCGTCAGTAGCTGAACAGGAGGGACAGCTGATAGAAACAGAAGCCACTGGAGCACCTCAAAAACACCATCATACACTAAATCAGTAAGTTGGCAGCATCACCGGGGGCGCAGACCCTGATTATGTTATCTGGGCGAAAGAAGTTCAGGGTATTAACCGTGCATGGACTTTCAGACACTGGAAAGGCACTGGAACGGTTGGCGTGATGGTGGCGACAAACGATCCGGAACGCCCGGCCCCGGATGAAAGCGTGATTAACGCAGTCAGGGACCACATCCTTCCTCTGGCACCTGTTGCCGGAAGCGGATTGTATGTATTCGGTGCCACAGAAAAAGTCATCCCGATGACGATTGCATTATCGAAAGACACACCGCAGATCAGGACTGCAATAAAAGCAGAGCTGAATGCACTGATGTTACGGGATGGTGTGCCAGAGGGGCGTATGTATCTGTCCAGAATCAGTGAGGCCATCAGTTTGTCTGCTGGTGAAGTGGCCCACCGGTTAATCGTCCCTTCATCGGATATTGACCTGGGGGAGACCGAGCTTCCGGTGCTCGGCGAGATCACCTGGCAGGCTTATGACCCGGCAAGGAGTAAATAATGGATTCGTTACAGGATGATTATACAAAGCTGCTGTACGGACTGATGCCGCCGGGGCCTGCATGGTCAGATACCGACGGTGTACTTGACGGTCTGGCACCATCGCTTGTGCGTGTTCACCAGCGGGCTGATGAACTGGTGATTGAAATCGATCCCGGTCAGTCCACAGAGCTGATTGAACGTTATGAAGAATTGTATGGTTTACCTGATTCCTGTTCCCCTGTCGGAACCCAGACATTACGCCAGCGTCAGCAACGTCTTGAAGCAAAAGCCAATGTGGCTGGTGGCATAAATGAGCAGTTCTTCCTGGATCAGCTTGAGGCGCTGGGATATACCGGCGTAACGATCGAACAGTTCCAGCACTTGGATGCAAGCCCCGATCCGGAATGGGGAGATCGCTGGCGTTATTTCTGGCGTGTGACGTTGCCGATGGATGCCGGTGCTCAGTGGCAGACATGCACGGACGCCTGCAACACACCGATCCGGACGTGGGGGGATACGGTTGCGGAGTGCGTGATTAATAAATTATGTCCGTCACACACCGTCGTTTTATTTTCCTATCCAGATGAGGATGAAGATGCACAGGATTGATACGCTGACTGCGGTAAAAGATAAGTTTGGTCCGGGTAAGAACGGATTTACTGACGGAAATCTTCGCACAGGACGTCTTGCTACCTGGCTGAACAGTGCCATGTGGAATGCCATTCAGGAGGAAATCTGTGGTGTCATTGAGAAGGCCGGGATAGAACTGAATAAAGAAGAACACGACCAGCTATATAAGGCTATATTATTGCTGGTGGGCGGTGCAATTAACGAAGAGGCATTGCTGATAAAAAATAACCTTTCGGATGTGGAAGACAGGGATGAGGCTGTTGAAAACCTCGGATTAAAACCCACGGTGGATAAGGCAAAAAATGCCGTTCAGCGTGATGGCGACACCATGACCGGAGAGCTGAAAATCCGTGGTGTTAATGCGCTGAGGATTTTCAACGAAGCTTTTGGCCTGATTTTTCGTCGTTCGGAAGAGTGCCTGCACCTTATTCCCACCAGTGAAGGTCAGGGGGAAAATGGCGATATTGGTCCCCTGCGCCCGTTCACCATTAATCTGCGGACGGGTGAAATATCCATGTCGCATAAAGTGTCTGTTGGCGGTGGTTCGCAGGTCAATGGTGCGCTGGGTATCGGCGTTCAGAACGCCCTGGGGGGGAATTCAATTGTTCTTGGTGATAATGACACCGGATTCAAACAGAATGGTGATGGCCTGCTGGATGTTTATGCCAATAGCGTGCATGTGTTGCGTTTTCAGAGTGGCAGTATCCAGAGTAATAAAGCTGTAAACGTTACAGGACGGGTAACACCGTCAGACTACGGAAACTTTGATGCCCGTTACCAGCAGCGAAATGGTGGCGTGCAGGATGTGCGGTATGGTTATGAAATGTATTACACCCCCGGCAGTAACACCGTTTCGTGGACATTTCGCTCACCTTCGGGACACGGGCTGTCAGGGATATCGATATCGGATACCGGCCGTAACTCAGCGGATAACGTCAACGGCGTGTATTACCGACCGCTGCAAAAACTGATTAATGGCACCTGGTATAACGTAGCGAGTATTTAACAATGTTGCATTTAAAAAATATTACGGCAGGTAATCCGAAAACCGCGGAATAATATCAGCTGACAAAACAGTATGATGTCACCTGGCTTTTTTCGGAAGACGGCAAAAACTGGTATGAAGAACAGAAGAACTTTGCCAGTGACACCATAAAAATGGTTTACACCGGAGACGGGCGCGTGGTGTGGGTCGGTAAGGATGTGACAGGCATTGAACCCCGTAACGCCAGTGTTATTGAAGTTCCTGATATTACCGCCAACCGCCGCATTACCGCGCCGGGTTACTGGTTTTACCGCAATGATGAATTTGTCTTTGACTACAGACTCAAAGCGGAAGATGAGCGTGATGCCCTTCTGGCTCAGGTCAGTGCCCGGACAGGGGAATGGGAAGAAGACCTGCTGCTGGGGCTAATCAGCGACGAAGACCGGGAAAAACTGAAAGCGTACCGTATTTACGCGAAATCGCTGCAGGCGATGGATTTCAGCACCATCACTGATAAATCCTCATATAACGCCATTGAATGGTCCGTCTCTCCGGAAGGTTCTTCCTGATTTAATTTATCGCGAGAAAAACTATGTCTGTAGTGATATCAGGTGCGCTGACTGATGGCGCAGGCATCCCCATGTCCGGATGCCAGATTATTCTGAAATCCCGTGTAAACACCTCAGAAGTGGTGATGCGTACCAGGGCTGATGTAGTGACCGGAAATAACGGTGAATATTCGTTTGAGGCACAGGTCGGAAAATATTGCGTGTATCTGAAACGGGACTGGCGCGACGAGTACTGTGTTGGCGACATTGCTGTATACGACGACTCAAAGCCCGGCACGCTGAATGACTTTCTGATTGCTCCTGATGAGGGCGACCTGAAACCGGATGTCGTCAAACGCTTTGAGGAAATGGTGGCGCAGGCGCAGCAGAGCGCCGGGGCCGCAGCCGGAAACGCACAGCAGACGGCGCAGGATGTGGCGGCAGCCGCAGGTTATGCCCGCGCAGCAGAGCAGGCCAAAAATGACATTGATGCTGCGCTGACCGGCACTCTGAAAACGGCTAACCATCTGTCTGAAATCGCAGCAGCAGGCGAAAAGGCACAACAGAAGTCCCGGGATAATCTGGGGCTGAAAAGTGCGGCCACGATGGAAGCACAGAGCGACATTTACGACCGGACAAAAGGCCGTCTGGCGATACCCGGCGCATTCGGCTTTGGGTGTGCTTTTCTGCCTGAAGATGTTATCCGTTTTGACACTAAGAGTGATTTCCTGGCCTGGGTAAGGAATGCGCTGCCAGGTGAATATTCCGTTGCTGGCCCCTACGACATCATCATACCCGACACACGGTTTGAAGGGGTGCTCAGCATCCGGTGGACTGATGCACGCCCTGAGACAACAGAACCGAGGTACAGAGCCAAATCCCTTACTTTTTACGGCATTAACGGCCCCATTTATCACACCCGCTACTGCTACTGGCCCATATCCAGACTGACTGGCTGGGTGAAAATAAATATAACCACAGAAGATATTATTTACAGAATCGTGGCGAGCTCTGTCTGCAACAGATGGGGAGACCCTGACATTGGCGGGCTGATTATTGCTGCGTACCAGGGAGAAGCTGACGGTGATAAAGTCATCAGACTTGTCAGGGGGCAGTCATACAGAGGCTCACGACTGGGACCGGTGGGGATTTCAGTGCCCAGTACTCCCACCGGAACGTATATAGCATCCCCACAATTTTTCATTACGGGATGTTCAGAGCATTCATTACCGGGGTCATATAGCGCCCTGTCCGGGGTGCCGGATGCTCATGTCTCTGGCGCAATGCCCGGGCTTTTTATTCGCACATCGTGAGGAATGCACCGTGGAAATTAAAAAAATCATTAATCCCCGTTATACCGAAAGTGGCGCAGTAGACTGTGACGTTTTTTTTGACGACAGGGACCTGGCAGTCCCCTACACAGCCACCGCTGATGATGTCGCACCGACGGGTCAGCAAATCTGGCAGGAACTGCAAAGTGGCAAATGGGGTGAGATAGCCCCATTCACTGTGACACCAGAAATGCTGGAAGCGGCCAGAGAGGCCAGACGTCAGGAAATTGAAGCATGGCGCACAGAACAGGAGGCGAAGCCGTTCACGTTTGAATGGAATGGTCGTATCTGGAATGCTGGCCCCGACTCACTGGGCCGCCTGTCCCCGGTAGTCATGCTGGCAAAATCTGTCACAGCACAAACGCATATGGCGTGGGGTGATGCCGATAATCAGCAGGTGAAACTGTCGATGCCGGAACTGGAAGAACTGGCGGCAGCAATGGTGCAGGCGCAGGTCGATCGCAACGATGAGATTTATCGCCGTCAGCGTGAAATGAAAGAGGAGCTGAGTGGTCTGGAGGATTTGGGAACAATTAGAGCGTTTGATGTTACGTAATTGGTAAGCTGCATCGTGTTAAATTGTTACCCTTATTTACAACTAGAAAAGCCTCTGACTTCATAATCAGAGGCTTTTTTGAAATGCACGTGCATTTTGCGTGTATATTTTTGTCTTTTTCTGGTCCGCTTACTGTCTGGTCAGTGTCCGTAAGTGACTGTTTTTATAGTCTCTGTCCGGTTGCAGTCCTGTCAAAAGTGGTGGAGCTGGCGGGAGTTGAACCCGCGTCCGAAATTCCTACATCCTCGGTACTACATGCTTAGTCAGTCTTTACATTCGCTTGCCAGCTGCGGACGGACACGCCACTAACAAACTAGCCTGATTAAGTTTTAACGCTTCAACCCCAGGCAGGGCTTCCACGCGATCTCTTTTGGGTTTGACCTCTCTTGATCCCCGTCCTAAGAGCGGAGGCTAGGGAGAGAGGGCTCTAAGCAGGTTATTAAGCTGCTAAAGCGTAGTTTTCGTCGTTTGCGACTATTTTTTGCGGCTTTTTACGAGGCCAACCGCCCCTCGGCATGCACCTTGGGTTTCGCAAATCCCGTCGAATCCAGAATCAGCCCCAATGTGTAAAGGTAAGTATACCAGATTTATGAGCGCCATGACCAGCCTCAATGGCGTTATCGTTAAAGATTTAGCACCCATGTAGCCTGATTTTTATTCGATTAAGCAATGGGATGGCAACATTTGTGTCGGATGTGATAGCCAATAAGATGTTCATTCGCGCCGCCGGAGAGGGAGGCGCGGTGAGGAACTGGTCAATAATTGGAGTGCAGGTTTAACGGTGGGCGTTTTTCATGATACGTGCTTTATCCACCTGCCATTCGCGTTCTTTGATATCTGAACGTTTATCGTGCTGTTTTTTACCTTTGGCGACGCCGATTTTCACTTTGCACCAGGCATTTTTCCAGTACAGGGAGAGCGCCACTACGGTATAGCCTTCTCGATTGACGCGACCGTACAATGAGTCCAGTTCGCGCTGGTTGAGAAGTAACTTGCGGGTACGGGTAGGATCGCACACCACATGCGTGGAGGCCACGGCCATTGGCGTGATGTTAGCGCCAAACAGAAATGCCTCTCCGTCACGCAGAAGGACGTAGCTGTCGCTGATATTGGCTTTTCCTGCGCGCAGGGATTTAACTTCCCAGCCTTGCAGGGCAAGTCCCGCTTCGAACTCTTCTTCGATAAAGTATTCGTGACGGGCGCGCTTGTTAAGCGCGATGGTCGCTGAACCAGGTTTATGTGCTTTTTTCTTCGTCATAAGCGTCGTGAATCATCGGTAATCTGAAATCGAAAACACCCCATATCAATCCTGCGGGGGACAAGGCTCTATCTTAGCATGAACCCGATGTTACCCAGCGCCGGGATAGCGTTTTTTTTTACAGCAGGATAAATGATATTATTTGTTGGATTTTTGTTGATGGAAATAGTTATGCCTCAGATTAGCCGGACCGCACTGGTACCCTACAGCGCGGAGCAAATGTATCAGTTAGTGAATGACGTTCAGTCTTATCCTCAGTTTTTGCCGGGTTGTACCGGAAGTCGGATTCTGGAGTCCACTCCTGGGCAGATGACTGCGGCGGTAGATGTCTCTAAGGCTGGGATCAGCAAAACGTTTACTACCCGCAACCAGTTGACCAGTAACCAAAGTATTCTTATGAATCTGGTGGATGGGCCGTTCAAGAAATTGATTGGTGGATGGAAGTTTACGCCGCTGAGCCAGGAGGCGTGTCGTATCGAGTTTCATCTCGACTTTGAGTTTACCAATAAGTTGATTGAACTCGCCTTTGGTCGCGTGTTTAAAGAGCTGGCGTCTAATATGGTCCAGGCTTTTACGGTTCGTGCGAAAGAGGTTTACAGTGCTAGGTAAAATTGCCGTTGAGGTGGCTTATGCGCTACCTGAGAAGCAGTACCTGCAGCGCGTGACGCTGCAGGAGGGCGCGACGGTTGAAGAAGCTATTCGCGCCAGTGGCTTGCTGGAATTGCGTACCGATATCGATTTAACTAAAAACAAAGTCGGCATTTACAGCCGTCCGGCAAAACTAAGCGATAGTGTGCATGATGGCGATCGGGTGGAGATTTATCGCCCTCTCATTGCCGATCCGAAAGAGCTTCGCAGGCAACGAGCAGAAAAATCAGCGAATAAATAACAGACAGAAAAAAGGTGCTCATTGAGCTAATGCCGATCAGTTAAGGATCAGTTGACCGATCCAGTGGCTGTGTAAGAATCCGGAAACGCTCACTTGTTTCCGGATTTTTTTATGCACATTGGACAGGCTCTTGATCTGGTATCCCGTTACGATTCTCTGCGTAACCCACTGACTTCTCTGGGGGATTACCTCGACCCCGAACTCATCTCTCGTTGCCTTGCCGAATCAGGTACTGTAACGCTACGCAAGCGCCGTCTTCCCCTCGAAATGATGGTCTGGTGTATTGTTGGCATGGCGCTTGAGCGTAAAGAACCTCTTCACCAGATTGTGAATCGCCTGGACATCATGCTGCCGGGCAATCGCCCCTTCGTTGCCCCCAGTGCCGTTATTCAGGCCCGCCAGCGCCTGGGAAGTGAGGCTGTCCGCCGCGTGTTCACGAAAACAGCGCAGCTCTGGCATAACGCCACGCCGCATCCGCACTGGTGCGGCCTGACCCTGCTGGCCATCGATGGTGTGTTCTGGCGCACACCGGATACACCAGAGAACGATGCAGCCTTCCCCCGCCAGACACATGCCGGGAACCCGGCGCTCTACCCGCAGGTCAAAATGGTCTGCCAGATGGAACTGACCAGCCATCTGCTGACGGCTGCAGCCTTCGGCACGATGAAGAACAGCGAAAATGAGCTTGCTGAGCAACTTATAGAACAAACCGGCGATAACACTCTGACGTTAATGGATAAAGGTTATTACTCACTGGGACTGTTAAATGCCTGGAGCCTGGCGGGAGAACACCGCCACTGGATGATACCTCTCAGAAAGGGAGCGCAATATGAAGAGCTCAGAAAACTGGGTAAAGGCGATCATCTGGTGAAGCTGAAAACCAGCCCGCAGGCACGAAAAAAGTGGCCGGGACTGGGAAATGAAGTGACAGCCCGCCTGCTGACCGTGACGCGCAAAGGAAAAGTCTGCCATCTGCTGACGTCGATGACGGACGCCATGCGCTTCCCCGGAGGAGAAATGGCGGATCTGTACAGTCATCGCTGGGAAATCGAACTGGGATACAGGGAGATAAAACAGACGATGCAACTGAGCAGGCTGACGCTGAGAAGTAAAAAGCCGGAGCTTGTGGAGCAAGAGCTGTGGGGTGTCTTACTGGCTTATAATCTGGTGAGATATCAGATGATTAAAATGGCGGAACATCTGAAAGGTTACTGGCCGAATCAACTGAGTTTCTCAGAATCATGCGGAATGGTGATGAGAATGCTGATGACATTGCAGGGCGCTTCACCGGGACGTATACCGGAGCTGATGCGCGATCTTGCAAGTATGGGACAACTTGTGAAATTACCGACGAGAAGGGAAAGGGCCTTCCCGAGAGTGGTAAAGGAGAGGCCCTGGAAATACCCCACAGCCCCGAAAAAGAGCCAGTCAGTTGCTTAACTGACTGGCATTAGCTCATTGAGCACCTTTTTTAACGTCTTTGAGAGCAACTTTATTATTAGTTACCACTCAGCGCAGGTTTGTTATCAATATTGGTCAACACACCGCTACTGTTAAAGGTCAGCGTCAGCGTTTGCTGCGTTACACCTTCATGACCTGGTTGCTGGCGGAAGACATAGAACCAGGTATTCGTACCAAATGGATCGGACATCAGCGGTGTACCCAATGCGTACGCAACTTGTTGTTGCGTCATGCCAACACGTATTTTGGATACGTCGTTAGCGGTCAGATAGTTCCCCTGGTTGATGTCAGGACGGTAAACCACTCGCTCCAGAGTGGAACAGCCTGCGGTCAACATCAATAGTACTGCTGCTGCAGCAGTCAGCGTTTTACAGCGCATAGTGATTTGATTCCTTTTCGGGCCCGAGCAGTACGTGGCTCATCTGTAATATGCCGATGATAATAGACCTTTCATCACTTTAAAACCTTTTGCTTTCCGGTCTTACGGCGTTTTGCTGTTTACTCTAACCGTGAAGCAGGAAAAAAGTTTACGCTGCAAGCAGTTCTTTCGCATTCGCTAGTGTATTACGTGTGACTTCACTGCCACCAAGCAGGCGCGCCAGCTCTTGTAACCGCGCTTTTTTATTCAGGGATTGCATATGCGTTTCTGTCATCGCACCATCGGTTTCTTTGCTGACAAAATAGTGTTGATGACCACATCCCGCGACTTGTGGCAGGTGGGTAACACACATCACCTGAGTTGATTCGCCGAGTTGACGCAGCAGTTTGCCGACAACTGCCGCTGTTGGACCGCTAATCCCTACATCCACTTCATCAAAAATCAGTGCCGGGGTTTCCATTTTACGCGCCGTGATGACCTGGATTGCCAGTGCGATGCGGGACAATTCACCACCGGATGCGACTTTGGCAATAGGCTGCATTGGCTGACCTGGGTTGGTGGTTACCCGAAACTCAATACGATCGGCACCGTCAGCGCCCAGGTGATGCTCGTCAAATTTAACATCGATCGTAAACTGCCCATGCGGCATTGAGAGCGCATGCATACTGTCGGTGATCAGCTGTGCAAGTTCTTCTGCATATTGCTGGCGTTGTTGGTGTAATGCGCGCGCGATTTCCAGTGCCTGCTGATGATGTTTCGTTACCGCCAGCGCAAGCGTTTCTTGTGAGTCGGCCTGATCGTCCAGTTGCTGCTGTTCTTCCAGTAGCGACTGGTAATACTGTGGCAATGCCTCAGGGCTGACGTGATGTTTACGTGCCAGCGAAATCTGTTTTGAGATGCGCTGTTCAAGTTCAAATAGTCGGTTGGGATCGAGATCCAGACGATCGCAGTAGTGGCGCAGTTCATCGCTGGCTTCAGCAATCTGGATGGTAGCTTCTTCCAGCATATCAAGTACGCCGGACAGTTTGCTGTCCATGCCAATCAATTCGCTCACCAGTTGTTTAGCCGTGTAAAGCTGACTTTGCAGGTTTGCGTCTTCACCGTCGGCCATTAATGCCAATGCATTCTGGCTGGTGGTCAGCAATTGACCGCTGTTCGCCAGACGTTTGTACTCTTCGTCGATTTGTTCAAACTCTCCGGGCTGCGGATTAAATTCGTTAAGTTCTTTTAATTGGTATTGCAGCAGTTCCGCACGGGCGGCGCGTTCCTGACTTAACTGTTGATGATGCGCGAGGTCACGGCAGCTTTGATGCCACAACTGATAACGTGCGGTCATTTCCTGCAGTAGAGAGGTTTCATTGGCATAGCCATCAAGCAGGAATTTTTGGTGCTCAGGTTTGGTGAGTAATTGATGAGCGTGCTGACCATGGATCTGAATCAGCAACTGACCCAGTTCGCGCAGTTGTGACAGAGGAACAGCTGTACCGTTGATGAAACCACGGGAGCGACCATCGCTGCTGATCACGCGACGAAGCAAACATTCATGCCCGTCTTCAAGCTGGTTTTCTTCCAGCCAGCGCAGAGCCGCTGGCGTATCTTTCAGAGAAAAACGGGCGCACAGGTCAGCGCGAGCAGCGCCGGTACGCACCATGTCGGCTTCAGCGCGACCACCGAGACAAAGACCGAGGGCATCTATTGCAATAGATTTACCCGCGCCGGTCTCGCCAGTTATTACGGTCATGCCGCTATGAAAATCAATCTCAAGCTCACGAACGATAGCAAAGTTGCTGATGGTCAGTTGTGCCAACATAGTCGTTTTCCTGTATGAAAAACCATTACTGTTATTGTGTACAGTATAAACTGGTTTTATATACAGTAAAGAGGCTGGCGTAAAATTAGAATAATTTTTTTGACCAGCCGAGCTTGGTGCTTAATGTGTTGAAATAACTGTAATCTTTCGGATGAATCAGATTCAGATGGTAATCACAGCGACGAATCAGGACATCTTCACCTTCCTGAATCGGCAGTGCTATCTGGCTGTCGCAACTGATTTCCAGGTCGTTACGGCGATGCGAAAAACGCAGACGGATCGTGCTGCTGCTGTTTATGACCAGTGGTCGTGCTGACAACGTATGCGGGAACATGGGCACCAGGGTAATCGCATCCAGAGAGGGGGTCAGAATAGGACCGCCTGCAGAGAGGGAATAGGCGGTGGAGCCTGTTGGCGTCGAAATAATTAGTCCATCAGATCGCTGAGAAAACGCAAAGATCTCGTCGATATACACTTCGAACTCAATCATATGCGCCACTTTGCCTGGATGAAGCACCACTTCATTTATCGCGGTGCTGATGCGTTTCTGGCAATCTTGCTGACAGACTTGCGCTTCCAGCAAAAAACGTTTCTCGCTGATGTAGTGGCCTTCCAGCACATCGGCTAACTGTTGCTGGGCGTTATCGGGGTCAAGGTCAGTCAGGAAACCCAGGTTGCCACGGTTGATTCCAATAACTTTAATATCGTAACGGGCGAGTGTGCGTGCCGCGCCCAGCATATTACCGTCGCCACCAACGACTACCGCGAGATCAGCTAGTTGCCCAATCTCCGCGAGCGTGCCAGTTTTCACATTCTTCAGTTGCAGTTCGTGAGCGATTTGTTGCTCAACGATGACCTCGTAACCTTTTGTGCACAGCCAGCGGTAGAGCATTTCATGTGTTGTCAGTGCAGTGGGGTGCCGTGGGTGTCCCACAATGCCAATACACTTGAAATGATTATTCATTTTTCCGAGGTCCTTGTTGCGAAGATTGATGACAATGTGAGTGCTTCCCTTGAAACCCTGAAACTGATCCCCATAATAAGCGAAGTTAGCGAGATGAATGCGAAAAAAACGCGGAGAAATTCATGAGTAGTAAAGAACAGAAAACGCCTGAGGGGCAAGCCCCGGAAGAAATTATCATGGATCAGCACGAAGAGATTGAGGCAGTTGAGCCAGAAGCTTCTGCTGAGCAGGTGGATCCGCGCGATGAAAAAATTGCGAATCTCGAAGCTCAGCTGGCTGAAGCCCAGACCCGTGAACGTGACGGCATTTTGCGTGTAAAAGCCGAAATGGAAAACCTGCGTCGACGTACTGAACTGGATATTGAAAAAGCCCACAAATTCGCGCTGGAGAAATTCATCAACGAATTGCTGCCGGTGATTGATAGCCTGGATCGTGCGCTGGAAGTGGCTGATAAAGCTAACCCGGATATGTCTGCGATGGTTGAAGGCATTGAGCTGACGCTGAAGTCGATGCTGGATGTTGTGCGTAAGTTTGGTGTTGAAGTGATCGCCGAAACTAACGTGCCGCTGGACCCGAATGTGCATCAGGCTATCGCAATGGTGGAATCTGATGACGTTGCGCCAGGTAACGTACTGGGCATTATGCAGAAGGGTTATACGCTGAATGGTCGTACGATTCGTGCGGCGATGGTAACTGTAGCGAAAGCAAAAGCGTAATTTCTGTTTTCGTAATAATTCACGGCCCTGCATGCGAATGCAGGGCCGTTTTCGTTACTCCGCCACACTCTCGCGCAGCGGTTTCACAGGAAAAACTTTTACCTGCTTAATCATATTGTCCTGTACGTCGAGAATATCTATATCGTACTCGCCAATACGCACGCGGGTGCCTGCGACAGGGATCTCTTCCAGTGCCTCAAGAATGACGCCATTAACCGTGCGGGCATCATCTTCCGGTAGATGCCAATTAAAGGCTTTGTTGATTTCCCGCACGTTGGCGGTGCCATCGATAATCACCGAACCGTCGTTTTGCGGCGTGACCTCTTCGGCAAGTGTTGGCGACATCGACGTAGTGAAATCGCCGACAATCTCTTCCAGAATATCTTCAACCGTCACCAGCCCCTGAATGTCTCCATACTCGTTGACGACCAGGCCGACTTTCTTTTTGTTGCGCTGAAACTTTACCAACTGCGTGCTGAGCGGCGTACCTTCCGGCACAAAATAGATCTCGTCCGCGGCGCGCAGCATGGTTTCTTTGGTGAACTCTTTTTTCTCCGACATCAACCGCCAGGCTTCACGTACTCGCAGCATACTGATGGCGTCGTCCAGCGAATCACGGTAGAGCACGATGCGCCCGTGAGGTGAGTGGGAGAGTTGGCGCAGAATCGATTTCCAGTCATCGTTGATATCAATACCGATAATTTCACTGCGCGGCACCATGATGTCATCAACGGTCATTTTTTCCAGATCGAGCACCGACAGCAGCATATCCTGATTGCGACGGGAAATTTGTGAGCGTGATTCGTGCACGATAGTGCGCAACTCTTCTTTGCTCAAAGAGCCGCTAACCACGATATCGGTTTTGATACCCATCATGCGCATCAGCATACGGGTGATAGCATTCAGCAACCAGACCAGCGGCATCATCAAAATTTGCAGCGGAGCCAGCAGAAAACTACTCGGATAAGCGACTTTTTCCGGGTACAGCGCGGCAATGGTTTTCGGCAATACCTCAGCAAATACCAGTACGACAAAAGTCAGCACACCAGTCGCAATTGCCACGCCCGCATCGCCGTACAAACGCATCCCAACAATAGTGCCGAGCGCGGAGGCAAGAATATTGACCAGGTTATTGCCGATTAACACCAGGCTTATCAGGCGGTCTGGCTTACGCAGCAATTTTTCGACGCGTTTGGCCGAGCGATTACCCTGTTTCGCCATATGTCGCAGACGATAGCGGTTGAGGGTCATCATTCCGGTTTCGGACCCGGAAAAATAGGCTGAAATGACCACCATGATGATCAGAATAATGATCAACGTAGTAGTAGAAATGTGTTCCAGGGGAAACTCCTTTTCTGGGTTTAGCTGATTAACTGCTGGACAATTCGGCTGCCGAAGTAGGCCAGTGTCAGAATTACCGCGCCCGCAACGTTAAACCAGACGACGCGGCGTCCACGCCATCCTTCATGGTAATGTCCCCACAGCAGCACAATATAGACAAACCACGCCACGATAGAGAGCACAGCCTTGTCGATATTTTCCATGCTAAATAGGTTGTGCATGTAGAACAGGCCAGTGCAAAGCGTGAGCGTTAGCAGCACCACGCCAATCTGCGTGATGTGGAACATTTTACGCTCGATACTCATCAATGGCGGCATTTCCTGGTTAAATGCCAGCTTCTTGTTCTTCAGTTGGTAATCAATCCACGCCAGTTGCAGCGCGTACAGGGCGGCGATAATTAGCGTGGCATAGGAAAAGAGCGATAAGCCAATGTGCACCAGCATCCCAGGCGTTGCTTCCAGATGGGTGATGTATTCATTGGGCATGAAGGTCGCCAGCGCCAGGTTGATAAGCGCAAAGGCATAGACAATGGGTAGCAGCAACCAGCCACGATTGCGAGAAGCCACAATGGTCATTACCGTACAGATCATCAAACTGACCAATGAACCAACGTTCAGCAGGCTGAGGTTTTGTCCGCTATCACCGTCGGGCAGGATGCGGGCTTCCAGAGCGATTGCGTGGCAGACCAGCGCAATGACCGCAGAAATAATAGCCATGCGCCGCCAGCCGCCGTTTTTTTGCAGCAGACCGGGAACAATCAGCGCAAGACTGACGGAGTAGGCGACAAGCGCGAGCAGAGCAAAAACGGGCATAGTGATGTCGACAGTTTGAGCAATAAGAAAGAGAAGCAGTATAGCGTCAGGTGAACGCTGCTCCAACCGTTGCATAACAACAAAGACGCCTTCATGTTATACTGCGGCAAAATACTGATGATGTGTCGCGATTGCGGCCAACCGTTTCCACCCCAGGCGAGAGACAATGTTTGATAATTTAACCGATCGTTTGTCGCGCACGCTGCGCAATATCAGTGGCCGTGGACGCCTCACTGAAGACAACGTAAAAGATACGCTGCGCGAAGTGCGCATGGCGCTGCTGGAGGCGGATGTCGCTCTGCCGGTAGTGCGTGAGTTTATCAATCGCGTAAAAGAGAAAGCGGTTGGTCATGAAGTTAATAAGAGCCTGACGCCGGGGCAGGAGTTCGTCAAAATCGTCCGTAACGAACTGGTTGCGGCGATGGGCGAAGAGAACCAGACCCTGAACCTGGCGGCGCAACCGCCTGCGGTCGTGCTGATGGCGGGCCTGCAAGGTGCCGGTAAAACAACCAGCGTTGGTAAACTCGGTAAGTTCCTGCGCGAGAAGCACAAGAAGAAAGTGCTGGTGGTTTCTGCCGACGTTTATCGCCCGGCGGCAATCAAACAGCTTGAGACGCTGGCAGAGCAGGTGGGCGTTGATTTCTTCCCTTCTGATGTTGGTCAGAAGCCGGTAGATATCGTTAACGCGGCGCTGAAAGAAGCCAAACTGAAATTCTACGACGTGCTGCTGGTGGATACCGCTGGTCGTCTGCACGTTGACGAAGCGATGATGGACGAGATCAAACAAGTCCATGCGTCGATTAACCCGGTTGAAACCCTGTTTGTGGTTGACGCCATGACCGGTCAGGATGCGGCCAATACGGCAAAAGCATTCAATGAAGCGTTACCGCTTACCGGCGTAGTGTTGACCAAAGTGGACGGCGATGCCCGCGGCGGTGCGGCGCTCTCTATTCGTCACATCACTGGCAAACCGATCAAGTTTCTCGGTGTTGGCGAGAAAACTGAGGCGCTGGAGCCGTTCCATCCGGACCGCATCGCGTCGCGTATTCTCGGCATGGGCGACGTACTGTCGCTGATCGAAGATATCGAAAGCAAAGTTGACCGCGCGCAGGCAGAGAAATTAGCCAGCAAGCTGAAAAAAGGCGACGGCTTCGATCTCAACGATTTTCTTGAGCAGCTGCGCCAGATGAAAAATATGGGCGGCATGGCTAGCCTGATGGGCAAGCTGCCGGGCATGGGGCAGATCCCGGATAATGTTAAGTCGCAGATGGACGATAAAGTGCTGGTGCGTATGGAAGCCATCATCAACTCGATGACGATGAAAGAGCGCGCTAAGCCAGAAATTATCAAAGGTTCGCGTAAGCGTCGTATCGCTGCCGGTTGCGGTATGCAGGTGCAGGACGTTAACCGCCTTCTGAAGCAGTTCGACGACATGCAGCGCATGATGAAGAAAATGAAGAAGGGCGGAATGGCGAAGATGATGAGAAGCATGAAGGGTATGATGCCCCCAGGCTTCCCTGGTCGCTAATCGGCCTGGCTTGTTTGCCATTTTGGCACCGGGATGTGCTCGTCATCCTCACGTACTGCGTGTACGCTCCGGTGACTGCGCGCACTCCGGCACCAAACTGGCTGCACCGCCGACGGCCTTTTACAGCAGAGTTAGCAACTGTTGATTGCAATTCCCGCAAAAATGAGTAAAATTTTCGGGCTTTTAATATGACACCGGACTCCGTTCCTCGATGGGGTCCGGTTGTTTTATTCACACAAGAGGATGTTATGGTAACTATTCGTTTAGCACGTCACGGCGCTAAAAAGCGTCCGTTCTACCAGGTTGTTGTCGCTGACAGCCGTAATGCACGCAACGGTCGCTTCATCGAGCGCGTTGGTTTCTTCAACCCAATCGCTAGCGAAAAAGAAGAAGGCACTCGCCTGGATCTGGATCGCATCGCTCACTGGGTTGGCCAGGGCGCAACTATTTCTGATCGCGTTGCTGCGCTGATCAAAGAAGTAAACAAAGCAGCTTAATCTGTCACGGTGGTCATGATGAGCAAACAACTCACCGCGCAAGCACCTGTTGATCCCATCGTTTTGGGAAAAATGGGTTCGTCTTACGGTATTCGTGGGTGGCTCAGAGTGTTTTCTTCCACCGAAGACGCCGAAAGCATTTTTGACTATCAGCCCTGGTTTATCCAGAAGGCGGGTCAGTGGCAGCAAGTCCAGCTGGAAAGCTGGAAGCACCACAATCAGGACATGATCATCAAGCTGAAAGGCGTTGACGATCGTGATGCGGCGAACCTGCTGACGAATTGTGAAATTGTCGTGGATTCATCGCAGCTGCCTCAGCTTGAAGAGGGGGACTACTACTGGAAAGACCTGATGGGCTGCCAGGTAGTAACCACTGAAGGCTACGATCTCGGTAAAGTCGTCGATATGATGGAAACCGGATCTAATGACGTTCTCGTCATTAAGGCAAACCTGAAAGATGCGTTTGGTATCAAGGAACGTCTCGTACCGTTCCTCGATGGGCAGGTTATCAAGAAAGTCGATCTCACTACTCGTTCAATCGAAGTAGATTGGGATCCTGGTTTTTAAACCACCGGATAAACGGTAAAAGACGGCGCTATGTGGATTGGCATAATTAGCCTGTTTCCTGAAATGTTCCGCGCAATTACCGATTACGGGGTAACTGGCCGGGCAGTTAAAAATGGCCTGCTGAGCATCCAGAGTTGGAGTCCTCGCGACTTCACGCATGACCGGCACCGTACCGTGGACGATCGTCCTTACGGCGGCGGACCGGGGATGTTAATGATGGTGCAACCCTTGCGGGACGCCATTCATGCAGCAAAAGCCGCGGCGGGTGAAGGCGCAAAGGTGATTTATCTGTCACCACAGGGACGCAAGCTTGATCAAGCGGGCGTCAGCGAACTGGCAACGAATCAAAAATTGATTCTGGTGTGCGGTCGCTACGAAGGTATAGATGAGCGCGTGATCCAAACCGAAATTGACGAAGAATGGTCAATCGGCGATTACGTTCTCAGTGGTGGTGAGTTACCAGCAATGACGCTGATTGACTCCGTTTCCCGGTTTATTCCGGGAGTACTGGGACATGAAGCCTCGGCAACGGAAGATTCCTTTGCTGAAGGATTGCTGGATTGCCCGCACTATACGCGGCCTGAGGTGTTAGAAGGGATGGAAGTTCCGCCAGTGTTACTGTCGGGCAACCATGCCGAGATACGTCGCTGGCGTTTGAAACAGTCGCTGGGCCGTACCTGGCTTAGAAGACCTGAACTTCTGGAAAACCTGGCTCTGACTGAAGAGCAAGCAAGGTTGCTGGCGGAGTTCAAAACGGAACACGCACAACAGCAACATAAACATGATGGGATGGCGTAAGCCCCCGAGATATCAGTTTACCCAGGATAAGAGATTAAATTATGAGCAATATTATTAAGCAACTTGAACAAGAGCAGATGAAGCAGGACGTACCTTCCTTCCGTCCGGGTGATACCGTGGAAGTGAAAGTATGGGTTGTTGAAGGTTCCAAAAAACGTCTGCAGGCATTCGAGGGCGTGGTTATCGCTATTCGTAACCGCGGTCTGCACTCTGCATTCACTGTTCGTAAAATTTCCAACGGCGAAGGCGTTGAGCGTGTCTTCCAGACTCACTCTCCGGTAGTTGACAGCATTTCTGTCAAACGTCGTGGTGCTGTTCGTAAAGCTAAACTGTACTACCTGCGTGAGCGTACTGGTAAGGCTGCTCGTATCAAAGAGCGTCTTAACTAAGATTTCGCTTAAGCGACATCCTGTTAAGAAGGGCTGGCCAATTGGCTGGCCCTTTTTTTGTCTGTTTGCTCGTGTTTTAAGGGGTTGTAATCACCACTGCGACGCGGCGGTTCTCGGCGCGGCCCTGGGCGGTCTTGTTACTGGCTATGGGATATTTTTTTCCTAAACCCTGTGTGGTGAGATTGCTGCGTGGAATTTGTCCACCAATAGCCCATGCATCGGCCACGACATTCGCCCGTTTCAATGATAAGCCTTCGTTGTAACTGTCTTCACCATAGTTATCGGTGTGTCCATCCATACGGGCATGTGTTAGCCCTGTCGAGGCCAATTTGGCTGCCATGGTTTGGATCTGTTGCTGGCTTTCCGGGAGCAATTTGTAGTCATTTTTTGCGAACAGAATGGCATCTGATAAGCCCAGCGACCAGTCGCCGGCGGATTCAGTAAATCCATAAGATTGCATAGCGGCGACTTGCTCAGGAGTAAACTTTCCCTGAGGGGACTGGCAGCCAGTCAGTATTAGTGAGGTGAAAATCAGGGGTGCTACCAGGTGCTTTATCATATCGATATATCCTTGTTATCTCACCAGCTTTTCGGCACGCTGGTGTTTGGCCTGATACATATTGTGATCGGCAAGCTCTTGTAATTTTTCCGCAGAGGCGTGCTCAATGGTCATCGCGTAACCAATGCTTAATGTCATGGTGGTCTGATGGCCATTATGAAGATCAAACGGGAGATTAAAGATTTGTGTCAGTGCTGAGCATATCTGCTGCACTTCAGATTCTGACTGTACATCATAGAGCACCATAGCGAATTCATCGCCGCCCAGGCGGTATGCTTTATGTCGCAGCCCGCCAACTTCAGCTAACCGTTTTGCGATTTCAATCAAGACTCTATCGCCCGTCGCATGACCCCAGGTATCATTGATGTATTTGAAATTATCGCCATCAAGAAATAGTAACGCCGACGTTTTTCGGGCATCGGAATTGTTCATCAACGTGTTGATGCCGCTACGAAACGCTGCGCGGTTAGCCAGCCCGGTTAATGGGTCATGTAGCGCGGTACGTAGAAGCTGCGCATTTTTAGCCTGTAAACGAAGCTGCCACTCTTCCATTTCATCCAGCAGACTGTTGAAGTCGAGAGCGAAGCGGTGAAACTCAGCGATACGTTCTTCCGAAACTCGTCGGGAAAAATTGCGGTTGGAACGCACATCATGTACGACATCGGTGATATTTTTCAGTGCTTCCACCAGGCCATTGTGCAAATGGCGGGTGAGGGTAATTGCGATGCCTGATGCCAGCAGAATACAACCGGTCAGTACGGCGAGCGAAAACCAGATAAAATGGCTGATTGAACTGTCGCGAGCGGTTAAGCGTACTTCGCCAATGGTTTCACCATTGTGACGAATCGGCTGAATGATGGGGGCGGGGAAGAGCCAGTGGCTTATGAAATTGCTGAAAGTATCGCCTGGATCCTTACGGGTGTAATGCCAGGACGCCAGAATATTTTGCTGCTTATCACGTACTTCTGCAGTTGAAAATTGCCCTTGCTGGCCCAGCGCTGCCAGTGTTTCAGTTGCTGCAGGGCCATCGGCAAAAACGACAGCTGCTTCCAGACTGTAAGTCATTGTGTCAACGCCACGATGTTTGACCGTTATTTGCCATTTTCATGCCCGCTAAATACTTTCGTTACTGATGCTGTCCGCTTTCCACCATTTCATCATCACTGATTGGCGTTGTGTTTTTGGTCAGCACTCCAGCTTTACGTTTCTCTTTTAACCGGTAACTCTCTCCTTTGATATTCAGCGTGGTTGAGTGATGTAGCAGCCGATCCAGGATCGCTGTTGCCAGTACGTGATCTCCGAACATTTCTCCCCAGTCTGCGAACCCTTTGTTTGACGTCAGTATGATGCTCGCTTTTTCATATCGACGGTTCAGTAGCCGGAAGAACAGACTGGCTTCCTCTCTGTTCATCGGCAGATAGCCTATTTCATCCAGGATCAACACCCGGGCATAACTCAGTTGCTGTAGCTGACGCTCCAGCCGGTTTTCCTGTTTCGCTTTCATCAGTGTCGCGATCAGTCTGTCCAGTGGCATAAACAGTACCCGATGTCCCGCATCCACCGCTTTCACGCCAAGAGCTATGGCCAGATGAGTTTTTCCGACACCAGGAGGGCCCAGCAGGATCACGTTTTCGCTGCGCTCCACGAACGCCAGACCAGCCAGTTCCCGGACAACCTTACGGTCGATGCCCGGCTGGAAGGTAAAGTCGAACTGCTCCAGCGTTTTGACCCACGGCAGACGAGCCTGCTTCAGCCTGGACTCCATACCGCGCTGATGCCTGCCGTTCCATTCCTGCTGTAGCGCCATGCACAGGAACTCCCGGTAGTTCAGCTCTTTTTTAGCTGCCTGTTCCAGCAGGCTTTCAACGTGATAACTCAGATGCTCCATTTTCAGGCGACTCAGCAGGACTTCCAGTTCATGCATCACAACAGCTCCTCATAGGCACTCAGTGGTCGATGTTCCACCTGACTGACCTGCTGCCAGAGCGGGGCGTGATGCTCCGGCACTGTCTGCCAGCCAGACGATGCTGAACAGAGGCGATGTGAGGCCACCAGTTTCTCATTACTGTAGATCCGCAACTCGTCATCCAGCGATATTCGTATCGATACCGGCTGACCACACAGCGCTTCGGGAACGCTGTAACGATTACCACCAACCTCGATATAGCTGTCCCAGGACACATGGCGGATATCGAAGTAACTGGTATCGAAGTCTGTATCCGGTAACGGCTGCAGATGTTCCTGCTCCAGCGCGAAGCGCTGTTCCGGCGTTTCTTTGAACTGGCGAAGCTCCCGTTTGTCAGCCACATCGGCTATCCATTGCTCCAGTTGTTGATTGACATGAGTGAAGCTGTCGAACCTGCGGTACCGGACGAAGAAGTTCTCCTTGAGGTATTTCACCATCCGCTCAACCTTACCTTTTGTTCTGGCCCTGCGTGGACGGCATGCCCGTGGCAGGAAGTTATAGTGGTCAGCCAGCAACAGGAATCCGGAGTTGAACACGACTTTCCCGTTGTTATTCTTCAGCACCGCAGCCTTCTGGTTATCAACCAGCACCGTTTTCACACAACCACCGAAGTAGCGGAAGGCGCGAACCAGTGATTCGTAGGTATGCTCAGCATCCTGTTTTGGTGCGGCGAAGACATGGAAGCTGCGGGAGAACCCCAGCGTATTAACCGCAAAGTTAACTTTGCACCGTTGCCCGGCAACCTCCACCTCAACTTCGCCCCAGTCATGCTGGAGCTGGTATCCAGGCTGAGTTTCGAAGCGAACTGTTCTTTTTGACGGACGCATTTTACGTTTGGGCTGGATGTAGTAACGCAGCATGGAACGTCCGCCCGTATAACCCATTGCCTTAATCTCCGCGAAGATAACCTCGCTATTCCAGACATTCTCTGCCAGGCGCATGTCGATGTAATCCATAAACGGTTTCAGCTTAACCATTTTGTGGCGGGTCTTTCTGGCTGGCGGTTCAGGGTATTTGAGGTAGCGTCTGACCGTCCGTTCAGAGCAACCAATCTGAGTCGCAATATCGACGATGTACGCGCCCTGCTGGCGCATTTGCTTTATCATGTAAAAGTCCTCTCTGCTCAGCATGTTGATGTCCTTTCTGGTGTGAGAACCTTAAGGAAACAACATGTTGGGTGGAGCGGACAATCCAAATGGCGAATTACCGTCTTATATCACTGGCGCTGACAATTGTTGCTGCTGTCAGTGCCAGGTTTTTTTGCGCGTACTGTTTCAGGGTCAGCACCGAGGTCACGGAAAGCAGCAACCAGATCAGCATCATAGTGATAAATATGCTGGTCATACTGAGGTAGCCTGAGTTTAACGGACACTCCTTCCTGAAATAGAATGGCATCAGAAGGAGCTAATAATGAGCAGAAAAACCCAACGTTACTCTAAAGAGTTCAAAGCCGAAGCTGTCAGAACGGTTCTTGAAAATCAACTTTCGATCAGTGAAGGCGCTTCCCGATTATCTCTTCCTGAAGGCACTTTAGGACAATGGGTTACCGCCGCCAGAAAAGGGCTCGGTACTCCTGGTTCCCGCACGGTGGCTGAACTGGAATCTGAAATTCTGCAACTGCGTAAGGCGTTAAATGAAGCTCGCCTTGAGCGAGATATATTAAAAAAAGCAACAGCGTATTTTGCACAGGAGTCGCTGAAAAATACGCGTTAATCGAACAATGGCGACAACAATTTCCCATTGAAGCGATGTGTCAGGTATTTGGTGTATCCAGGAGCGGTTATTACAACTGGGTACAGCATGAACCCTCAGACAGAAAACAAAGTGATGAGCGGCTAAAACTGGAGATTAAGGTGGCACATATCCGCACTCGCGAAACATATGGAACCCGGCGGCTCCAGACGGAGCTGGCAGAGAATGGCATCATCGTTGGTCGTGACCGACTGGCACGTCTTCGTAAGGAGCTAAGGCTACGCTGTAAGCAGAAACGCAAGTTCAGAGCGACTACGAACTCGAACCACAATCTGCCAGTTGCGCCAAATCTGCTGAACCAGACGTTCGCTCCTACAGCACCAAATCAGGTCTGGGTGGCGGACCTGACGTATGTTGCCACACAGGAGGGATGGTTGTACCTCGCTGGCATCAAAGATGTTTATACGTGCGAAATTGTCGGCTACGCCATGGGAGAGCGCATGACAAAAGAGCTGACAGGTAAAGCCCTGTTTATGGCGCTCAGGAGCCAGCGCCCACCTGCCGGGCTAATCCACCACTCTGATCGAGGTTCACAGTACTGCGCATACGATTACCGGGTCATACAGGAGCAGTTTGGTCTGAAAACATCAATGTCGCGTAAAGGTAACTGTTACGACAACGCTCCGATGGAAAGCTTCTGGGGAACGCTGAAAAATGAGAGCCTGAGCCACTATCGTTTTAATAACCGGGATGAAGCCATCTCAGTAATACGGGAATACATTGAGATTTTCTACAATCGTCAGCGTCGTCACTCTCGTCTGGGGAATATCTCCCCGGCAGCCTTCAGGGAAAAATATCATCAGATGGCTGCTTAAAAAAAGAACAAATGGTAGTGTCCGCTATTGCCAGTACACCTCATACTGATGTTGCGTAATGCTCTTTTAAACGTGGGGCGCTTATTAAGAGAATTATCGTTATCCATCATTTTTCTTCCGTGCGAGCATTAAGACATCCGGGTTGACCTTTACACCGCTACGCGATAAGGCATCCAGGTTTACGGCAAATCTGACGTCATTATTGTGGATGATCAGACAAAAGGCGCTACCAATAATGCACTCGGTATTTTGTTCGGCAATTAATAATAACGCCTTTGACGGATATTGTTCGGTTAATTCCATCTGGAATGTCGGTGACTCGTTGCCAAAATAAAAACCATTGCAGCCTGAAATCATCGCCTCTTGTTGAGTGTGAATGATGACAGGCAGATAAGGCAAAGATGTCGCGGCATTCTCTTGTAGGGCGGTACTAAAACGTGAAGATGAAAAGATACATAACTTTGGTGGCCCTGATAGCGCAGGCCAGCGGGTGTAACTGACAATACCGGAAACCATCATACGCACGTTTTTCGCAACGTCAGAAGGCTCCTGAGCGAGTATTGGTGCTCCCGTCAGCAGGAGAATCAGAAGTAAGAACAGTCGGTGAGAAAAACGCATTCAGGGATCCCCACCATCTTCGCTCGAAATGCATCGATATTTTTTCAGAATGCTCATTAAAATATCATTTTTTCATGCGATCGTCATCAATGTGAGAAATAAAACACAATGAGTAAAATCTTATGTTTAATTTATTTGTGGGGTTTTAATTAATTTAATCGTATTGTGCTGGCATTTTCATCAGCCCCTTTTTGCCATACTTCATGCAGTTGGCTGGCACTTTCAACATTGTTACAGCTGGCAGGAAAGCTTTTACCGGAAAGTCCCCGGGCATAAGTAAAATCGGTCTGGCAAGTTTTCTTTTGTCCTTCGGCATATCCTTTAAGGTATAGACCGCGATCCGCCTGTGAATCGCTAAATGCATCGTCATCTTTTATGGCGCTGCCCGATATCGCATCTTCCATACCGACATCATACCAGTCGGTGCTGGTCAAGGTTGGCGCGTGAGTATAAGGATCAATCTGACATCCGCTAACCAGTAAAGCCAATAAGGGGGCGATAAACTTTTTCATCATTTCTTTCTCCTTTTTCAAAGCATAGCGGATTGTTTTTAAAGGAGGTGTAAATTTATTTGTACGAAATAAGCATCAAAAGCGCGAGCAAATTGTTCGTGTAAAGAAAAATGTACGAAATATGGATTGAAAACTTTACTTTATGTGTTATCGTTACGTCATCCTCGCTGAGGATCAACTATCGCAAACGAGCATAAACAGGATCGCCATCATGCAAAAAGACGCGCTGAATAACGTACATATTACCGACGAACAGGTTTTAATGACTCCGGAACAACTGAAGGCCGCTTTTCCATTGAGCCTGCAACAAGAAGCCCAGATTGCTGACTCGCGTAAAACCATTTCAGATATTATCGCCGGGCGCGATCCTCGTCTGCTGGTAGTTTGTGGTCCTTGTTCCATTCATGATCCGGAAACTGCTCTGGAATATGCTCGTCGATTTAAAGCCCTTGCCGCAGAGGTCAGCGATAGCCTCTATCTGGTAATGCGCGTCTATTTTGAAAAACCCCGTACCACTGTCGGCTGGAAAGGGTTAATTAACGATCCCCATATGGATGGCTCTTTTGATGTAGAAGCCGGGCTGCAGATCGCGCGTAAATTGCTGCTTGAGCTGGTGAATATGGGACTGCCACTGGCGACGGAAGCGTTAGATCCGAATAGCCCGCAATACCTGGGCGATCTGTTTAGCTGGTCAGCAATTGGTGCTCGTACAACGGAATCGCAAACTCACCGTGAAATGGCCTCCGGGCTTTCCATGCCGGTTGGTTTTAAAAACGGCACCGACGGCAGTCTGGCAACAGCAATTAACGCTATGCGCGCCGCCGCCCAGCCGCACCGTTTTGTTGGCATTAACCAGGCAGGGCAGGTTGCGTTGCTACAAACTCAGGGGAATCCGGACGGGCATGTCATCCTGCGCGGTGGTAAAGCGCCGAACTATAGCCCTGCGGATGTTGCGCAATGTGAAAAAGAGATGGAACAGGCGGGACTGCGCCCGTCTCTGATGGTAGATTGCAGCCACGGTAATTCCAATAAAGATTATCGCCGTCAGCCTGCGGTGGCAGAATCCGTGGTTGCTCAAATCAAAGATGGCAATCGCTCAATTATTGGTCTGATGATCGAAAGTAATATCCACGAGGGCAATCAGTCTTCTGAGCAACCGCGCAGTGAAATGAAATACGGTGTATCCGTAACCGATGCCTGCATTAGCTGGGAAATGACCGATGCCTTGCTGCGTGAAATTCATCAGGATCTGAACGGGCAGCTGACGGCTCGCGTGGCTTAAGAGGTTTATTATGGTTGCTGAATTGACCGCATTACGCGATCAAATTGATGAAGTCGATAAAGCGCTGCTGAATTTATTAGCGAAGCGTCTGGAACTGGTTGCTGAAGTGGGCGAGGTGAAAAGCCGCTTTGGACTGCCTATTTATGTTCCGGAGCGCGAGGCATCTATGTTGGCCTCGCGTCGTGCAGAGGCGGAAGCTCTGGGTGTACCGCCAGATCTGATTGAGGATGTTTTGCGTCGGGTGATGCGTGAATCTTACTCCAGTGAAAACGACAAAGGATTTAAAACACTTTGTCCGTCACTGCGTCCGGTGGTTATCGTCGGCGGTGGCGGTCAGATGGGACGCCTGTTCGAGAAGATGCTGACACTCTCGGGTTATCAGGTGCGGATTCTGGAGCAACATGACTGGGATCGAGCGGCTGATATTGTTGCCGATGCCGGAATGGTGATTGTTAGTGTGCCAATCCACGTTACTGAGCAAGTTATCGGCAAATTACCGCCTTTACCGAAAGATTGTATTCTGGTTGATCTGGCATCAGTGAAAAATGGACCATTACAGGCCATGCTGGCGGCGCACGATGGCCCGGTACTGGGGTTACACCCGATGTTCGGCCCGGACAGCGGTAGCCTGGCAAAGCAAGTTGTGGTCTGGTGTGATGGACGTAAGCCGGAAGCATACCAATGGTTTCTGGAGCAAATTCAGGTCTGGGGCGCTCGGCTGCATCGTATTAGCGCTGTCGAGCACGATCAGAATATGGCGTTTATTCAGGCTCTGCGCCACTTTGCTACTTTTGCTTATGGGCTGCATCTGGCAGAAGAAAATGTTCAGCTTGAGCAACTTCTGGCGCTCTCTTCGCCGATTTACCGCCTTGAGCTGGCGATGGTCGGGCGACTGTTTGCTCAGGATCCGCAGCTTTATGCCGACATTATTATGTCGTCAGAGCGTAATCTGGCGTTAATCAAACGTTACTATAAGCGTTTCGGCGAGGCGATTGAGTTGCTGGAGCAGGGCGATAAGCAGGCGTTTATTGACAGTTTCCGCAAGGTGGAGCACTGGTTCGGCGATTACGCACAGCGTTTTCAGAGTGAAAGCCGCGTGTTATTGCGTCAGGCGAATGACAACCGCCAGTAATAATCCAGTGCCGGATGATTCACATCATCCGGCACCTTTTCATCAGGTTGGATCAACAGGCACTACGTTCTCACTTGGGTAACAGCCCAATACCTTCATTGAACGGGTAATTTCCCCTAACTCTTTCAATGCTTTTTGCATTTCCGCTGATTCAAGATTGGCCTGAATATCCAGATAAAACATCTCTTCCCATGGATTACCGTGAATCGGGCGTGATTCCAGACGGGTCATAATCAGATTGTGGTTGCGCAGCACCAGCAACGCTTCAACCAGCGCACCGGCTTGTTGCCCGGTCGCCATTAACAACGTCGTTTTCGCCGGAACCTGGTCAGACATGTTAATGGCTTTACGTGCCAACACCACAAATCGGGTGAAGTTTTGTTGCTGATTCGCTTCAATACGCTCCAGTACCTGCAAACCGTACAAAGTGCCGCCAGCTTCGCTTCCCAACGCAGCAACATGCGGTGATTTTGCCTGTGCAACCTTTTCCATTGCCGCAGACGTACTTTCGGTATATTCAATCTTCCAGTGAGGATAACGATTAAGGAATTTGCTGCATTGCTGGAATGGCTGCGGATGGCTGTAGACCGTATTAATGGTGGATAAATCAGTCGTGCCGGAGACCAACAAACAATGGTCGATAGTTAACGTCATCTCGCCAACAATCGACAAGCTGGTATGTTGCAGCAGATCGTAAACGTCGTTTATGGCACCGGAGCTGGTATTTTCAATCGGTACGACGGCATAGTCGGCCTGGCCGGTTTCCACCTGATTAAAAATATCGGCAAATTTGGCGCAGCCACTTTCAATGAATTGCTCAAAGTGACGGGCAGCATACTGGCGCGCCGCAAGATGGGAATAAGAACCTTTGGGGCCGAGAAAAGCGATGCGTGCTGAGTGCGGATTAATTTTATTGAGATGTTGCTGGAGCAAAGCCTGCTGAGTTAATACGGAATCTTCAATGATGAGCTGGAACAGGCGAGTAATGTAATGGGCGTCCAGATGGTGCGCTTTACCGAGCGTAATTAATCTTTCCAGTAAATCGCGTTCACGATCAATATCTCGTACCGGGCGATGCGAGAGCAGTTTGGCTTTTCCCACCTCGACGGCCAGTTCGCGCCGCTCTGCCAGTAATGCTAATAATTTTTCATCCAGCGCGCTGATTTTCTCTCGCAGCGCCAGTAATGGATTTTCCGATGTCATAGTGTTGCCTTTTTTGTTATCAATAAAAAAGGCCCCCCGGTTTGGGAGGCCTTATTGTTCGTCTTCGCATTCTGTTTCACACGACGAAACGCCTCCCATTCAGGGGAAGGTAAAAAAGAATGCGAAGAAAAACGGTGTGTGTTTCATGTTTGTTTCCTTAAGTGACTTTAGTACAGTACCCGTACTGTTTTCACGCTGTCAACAAAAAACGCGCCCGAAGGCGCGTTGGCGATCCACTCAATATAAAGGACTACTCTTCTTCAACTTCTTCGACGAAGTTGGCGTCTTTCACCGATGTTGCGGCACGACGTGCTTCACCTTTGTGCTGCAGTTTATTGAGCTGCCGTTCCAGCTTGTTGATCAATTCGTTAATTGCAGTGTACATATCTTCATGTTTACCACTGGCAACCAGAACGCCGTTAGGTGTATTGATTGTGGCGTCAGCAACAAACCCTTGTGGCTCTTTGGACAGAATGATATGTGGATTAATCAGATGTGTTTGCCATTTTTCCAGTTTGGCGAGACGGTCTGCGACATGTTGGCGGATGGCCGGAGTAATTTCCATTTGTTTGCTGGTAATGTTCATTGTCATAAATTTTACCTCTTGTCTTCCCGTCTTGGTGAATTCAGCATACCGTTCCTGATGTCAAAATGTGTGATGGGAATCTCATAATTTTGTCACTTTTTGTCAACGAATCTTTTTTGTGAGAAATCGCAGGAAGAGGTGTTTTTTTACTTGAGGAATATCTCAAAGCGAGCCATATTTGATGAGATCGATAGTGACTAAATCGCTTCAGTTTCACAACTAACAGAATAAAAAAACGGCAGCTCAAGGGCTG